>NZ_JAKKSL010000001.1 GCF_022669015.1 Colwellia maritima
ACCACCCAAGATCTGAGCTTCTTCATATTCAGACTCATATTTAACCGTAAACTCACCATTTAAATCATCACCAACATCAGGTCGATTAGTAATCATACCGATTGCGCCACCAACCGAACTGTTACCATATAACGTTACCTGCGGTCCTTTAGTACACCAACACGTTGCATATCAAAGATACCTGAACGCTGTCGGGTTCATTCGGCCACGATACACACCATCGACATAAGTACCAACAGATTGCTCAAATGACTGGTTATCGCCTGACGATACACCACGCAGTGAGAGTCGACTGTGGTTAGCCAGTTGCGGCTGTTCCAAACCAGGTACGTATTTAGATAAGTCTTCAACAGTGTGCACCCCCATAGCTTGAATGTTCTCACCGGTAACAGCATTTATGCTACTTGGCACTGTCTGGACAGATTCAATACGCTTACGTGCTGTGACTTCAATAACTTCAAGTGCAGAACCTTTTGCCTTAACATCCTTTGCTTTAACTTCTTCTTGAGCAAAACTTGCAAATGAAGCCGAGCTTAACACTATACACAATACCTTGGCGATTGGTGTTTTTGGAAAATGCTTAATATTCATAATGTATTACCTGCCTTAAATTCGTTATATTGCACTAAATATTAGTTACAATTTATTATTCTTGTCTTTACAACTTAACAGAGACTAAGAAATACACTTGTGTTTTATAGGCCACGATGTGGACTTTAAAGGCCTAATTTTACATGTAGGATTTGAATGGTTTTTTCACAAAGACATCAACTGATCTAAAGCTAAATAGTCTAATAGCACGAGCAGTTTCGAGTGTTCACGGTTTGTGTTACTATAAGAAAAATTAAAATTATTGACTTCAAGAAATTTCTTAAATTAGCAGCAATCATCTTGTACTTCTTTTATTTATCTCAAAAAATCACAAAATAGAACTGTGATAACCAATAAGCACTCCTAA
Source organism: Colwellia maritima (assembly GCF_022669015.1). GTDB lineage: Bacteria > Pseudomonadota > Gammaproteobacteria > Enterobacterales > Alteromonadaceae > Colwellia > Colwellia maritima. Next base: position 959 of record NZ_JAKKSL010000001.1, read on the forward strand.
TTTAAAAACAACGAGTGATTATTTAAATATGCTCAGTTCATTAGTTTATAAACTTCAGACCGTAAAATTGACACTTTATAGTTGTAATTTTAAGCCAAACTATCGAATCCATTGACACATTACCCCATGAGATTATTTAAATTGAGATGCTAGCCTTTTAGCAAGTCAAAATTAAGGGTCACTTGGAATGTCAAATATATATATAGTCGGTGTCGGAATGACCATTTGGTCGTCATCGAACGCAGTGATGGAAAGTCTATGTGATGAAGCATAGACGCAGCGATAAAGATCTTGGGTTGTAGAAAAATCAGATATCGGTACCGCTTTTTATTCAGGAACCACTCAAGGTCATCTTCAAGGACAAACCTTTATCCTGGTCAAGTCTATCTAAGCAAAATTGGTATACAAGGCATTCATGTGTATTTTAATGTTGAGAATGGCTGTACCGGCGGCTCTTCTGGTTTTCTCGCTGTTCAAATGTTAAAAGCGGGAAGCTGTGATGTGGCATTAGCCATTGGCGCGAAAATGAACATTACTGATAAAGCAAGAATGTTTTCTGTTTTTGACGGCGCTTGGGATTTATCTGAACCTGATGCAAATTTAGCAAGGTTGTTAGGCTCCTGCAAAAGATTTTGTTGTGCCAGAAGGTCATGAGTCTGACCGTCCTTATAGCGTATTTATGTCTGTATATGCCGCATTTGCTCGTGCTCATATGCATAAGTATGGTACCACTAACGCCAAATGGCTGTTTCAGCAAAAAACCACCAACATTCTACGCACAATCCTCTGTCTCAATTTCAACAAGCCTATTCGATTGAAGAAGTATTGAATGCGCCACCTATTACTTACCCACTGACATTACCCATGTGTGCGCCAATTTCTGATGGTGCAGCTGCAGTAATCGTTTGTAACGAAGATGGGCTAAACGCATTGGCTCTGACAAAAATCGCGCCATCAAAGTGTTAGCGACAGTTACTCGAAGTGCAACTGATCGCTCTTATTCAAATCCTGAGTTACATTGCGCTCATTTATGTGCAATGGAAGCCTATGAGCAAGCAGGTGTTGGTCCTCAAGATATGGATGTCTCGGAAGTACACGATGCAACAGCTATGGGTGAAATACTGCATGCAGAAAATCTTGGACTAGTGCCTTTCGGTGAAGCAGGTCCGGCAGCTGAGCGAGGTGACTTTAGCATTGGTGGACGTATACCAATCAACACGTCTGGTGGTCTTGAATCTAAGGGACATCCGTTAGGTGCTACCGGTTTAGGTCAACTTCACGAGTTGGTCACTCAATTACGCGGTGAAGTTGTGTCCGTCAAGTTGAAGGAGCAAGACACGCTGTTCATGAAAACAGTGGTGGTCTAGTTGGTATAGAAGAAGGTGCCGTAGCAGTCAATATACTCGCAAAATAAGTACGGAACTAAATAAAAAATAAAATTGAGGAGAAGACAGTGAGCTTTTTAATGACAGAAGAACAAAAAATGGCTACCGAAGGCCTGCGTAAATTTCTTAACAAAGAAATCAAGCCACAGCTTGAAGCACATGGTGAAGGTCATTTCAGCAAAGAACAGCTGCAAGGCCGGCACCAAAGTTTAGCCGAATTCGGTTTGGTTTGTGCGCCACACCCTGAAGAGTTTGGCGGCCTAGGCATGGATTGGGTAACACATTTATTGTTATGGGAAGAAGTTGCTGTCGTTTCCTTAGATTTGGCTATGCCGCCCCTCATTAATGTAGTCGGTGCCGATTTGTTGATTAATAACGCTCCCGAACATATTCGTGATGAATATGTTCCTGGATTATTGAGTGGCGAAAAATTTATCGCCGTTGGTATATCTGAGCCAGATGTTGGCTCCGACGTTGCAGCTGTGAAAACACGTGCGGTACGAGACGGCAATGATTGGGTACTTAATGGTGAGAAAACCTGGATTTCCAATGGTGAACACATGGATCTATTCGTTTGTACCTGTAAAACAGGTGAAGGGGAATTGACCCATATAGCGATCCCTGCAGGAACACCGGGAATGGAGGTACGTGGCATTCCTAAAATGGCGCTCAACAGCCAGTCTACTTCGCAAATTTTTCTGGCAGATGCGTGTGCCTATCGCTAACACCGTGGGAAGTATTGGCGATGGTTTAAAAAACACACTGGTAACTTTTGAACGCGCTCGTTGTCATATGGCAGCGTGGGGTTACTCATTGGGTCGTCGAGCATTAGAAGAGTCAATTAAATATTCACAAGAGCGTACTCAACACGGTAAACAAATAGCCGGACATCAATTAATTGCTGAAAAAATTGCCACTATGGCAACCCAAATCGATGCAGCAAGGCTATTAACATTGCGTGCCGGCGATATGATCGATAAAGGTATTCGTTGTGACGTAGAGTGTTCAATGGCCAAATGGTACGGCACGGAAATTGGTGTTAACACCACACGTCAAGCGGTGCAAATACATGGCGGTAACGGTGTTACTAAAGAGTTTGTTGTGGAACGTTTAGCTCGTGAAGCCATTATTGGCCCTATTCCTGATGGCACGACTGAAATTCAGAAGCTACTGATTGCACGTATGCTGACAGGGTTCAAGCCTTTAGATAATTGATTAACATTAAAAAAGGCTAGAGTTTTACTCTTTACTTTAACAAATATCGAAGAGAATATATAAATGAATTTACAAAATAAAGTTGTCGTGATCACAGGTGGTGCATCTGGTTTAGGCCGTGCAACGGCAGAATATATGGTGACTGAAAAAGGTGCGAAAGTAGCTTTATTAGATTTAAACGCTGAAGCCGGTGCCGAAGTTATAACATTGCTCGGTGAAAATAATGCAATATTTTGTCAAACCGATGTCACCGAAAAAAGTATCGATGCAGCCGTTGCCGATATCGTGGCTAAATTTGATGCTATCCATGTAAACATTAACGCCGCAGGTGTGCCATTGCCATGTAAAATTTTGGATAAGGAAGGCAAAGCAAGCAGCCTTAAAAAATACGCCATGGTACTTAACGTAAACCTTAATGGCGTATTTAATGTCATGGCAAAATGTGCCGAGCAAATGGCGAAAAACGAACCCGATGAAAAAGGTGAGCGAGGTGTTGTTATCAACATTTCTTCTGGTGCTGCCTTTGAAGGTCAAATTGGCCAATCAGCTTATTCTAGTTCTAAAGCAGGAGTAAATGGCATGAATATACCCGCTGCTCGTGAATTAGGTAAGTATGGTATTCGCGTCAATTCTATCGCTCCAGGCCTATTTGGCACACCTATGATTAAATCACTAGACGAGAAAGTACAAGTCGCACTCACTGCTATGTGCCAAGCCCCACAACGTATGGGTGACATGGCAGAATTTGCCCACACATGTGCTTATCTTGCGGAAAATGCCTATGTAAATGGTCGTTGTTTACGTCTTGATGCTGCAACAGTCATGCAGGCACGCTAAGAGGAGAATAACATGTCAGAATTATTAGTAGAAACAAGAGGTCAATCAGGTTTGGTTAATACTTAATCGACCAAAGGCGTTTAACTCACTCACACGCACTATTTTGGACGATTTAGCAATCGCTTTAACCGATTTTGAACAAGACGATAACATTCGCGTTGTAGTACTCGCCGCCACCGACTGCCCTGCTTTTTGTGCAGGAGCTGATTTAAAGCAAGTACTTGAAAAAGCAGAGCCAGGTGAAAAAGATTTTTTAATGCAATGCCGTACTAGTTTTGGGGCCCTACGCAACTGCTCGAAACCCGTAATAGCCGCAATAAACGGCATGACCATGGTGGCGGTTTAGAACTTACTATGTGTTGTGACATTGTCATTGCATCAAACAAGGCAACATTGGGTGACGCCCACTCAAATTTTGGTGTATTCCCCGGTGCCGGTGGCGCGGCAATATTGCCTAAATTAGTACCTGTCAACGTCGCTAAATATTTATTATTTACAGGCAAATCATTACCGGCAAGCGAAATGAAGCAATACGGACTGGTTAACGAAATTGTAGAGCATGAGCAACTGTACTCTCGTGTTCAAGAACTTTGTGACGACCTAGCAGAAAAAAGCCCATTAGTGCTGCAACGTATGAAAAAAATAGCGAATCAAGCGCAGGATCAAACTCGACAATCAGCGCTAGATTCTGAACTCCTCGAATTACGTGAACATTTCTTATCTGCTGACATTCAAGAAGGGTTAGCGGCATTTTCAGAAAAACGCAAACCTGTATTTATTGGTAATTAGTAGCAATGTTTAAGCTGAATTTAAAAAAAGTAAATTTCGGACTTTTAAAAAAATAATAGGTTAAAGATTATGAGTGCATTGCAAGGTATTAAAGTAATAGAAATAGCCGGCATAGGTCCAGGACCTATCGCTAGCATGATGCTAGCAGACTTGGGTGCTGAAGTGATTTTAATTGAACGTAAAACCGATAACCCAAATGCTGCCGGCCTTTTTAACTCAAACAAAACAGAGTTTTTTAAACGAGGAAAACAATCAATTGCTCTTGATTTAAAACAACCAGAAGCAATCCAACTAGTGTTATCACTCGTTGAACAAGCCGATATGTTTATTGAAGGTTTTCGTCCTGGCGTAATAGAGCGCTTAGGTTTGGGACCAGAAGTGTGTTTAGCACGTAATAAAAAAATGATCTATGGTCGAATGACTGGTTGGGGACAGCATGGCCCCTTAGCTCAAGCCGCAGGCCACGACATAAATTATGCCTCCATTTCTGGTGTATTAGCTTACAGCGGTTTTGCTAACGATAAACCATTCCCTCCTGCCACTATTATTGGTGATGTTGGCGGCGGTTCGTTGCATTTAGTCATGGGCATGCTAGCTGCCTATATTCATGTACTTAGCACCGGTGAAGGACAAGTGATAGACGCTGCAATTTGCGATGGCAATGTGTACATGCAGACTTTACTAACCAGTTTGTATGCCAATGGCTTAGTCGGAGAACAACGTGGCGGTGATTTTTTAACTGGTGCCTCTCCTTGGGCTAATACCTACCAATGTGCTGATGATAAATATATAACGGTTCAGGCTCTAGAGCCTAATTTTTACAAAGAATTTATTACGCTTGGCCGGATTTGCTGACGATCTTAATTTTTCAATGCAATACGATAAATCATTATGGCCTTTAGCAATAACCAAATTAACGAAATACTTTAAATCTCAACCACAAGTGCATTGGAATAATATTTTTGAAGGTACTGATGCATGTTATGCCCCAGTAATGTCGCTCAAAGAAGCGGTTGAACATCCACATAATGTGGCTCGACATAATTTTGTCGTCGAGAATGATTTAATTCAACCTGCACCAAGACCGAAATTGAATAAGACGCCATCACAAGTAGGGAAAATACCAAAATTTGGTGAACATACAGAGCAGATTTTAGCTCAGTTGAACTTATCTGATGAACAATACGCTAAACTTAAGGCTATGGCGGTTGTTTAAATTACATACAAATATTAATTACTAAAACAGAGGTGGAAGCTATGTCTTTACAACAAGAACTCCATTATGGCCATTTTATCGATGGGCAAGATTATTTAGGGCATACGCCTGAATCAATTGACGTAATCAACCCAAAGAAATGGTGAAGTTTATGCAACCATGTCTATGGGGGACAAGGGTGATGTCGATGCTGCAGTAGCTGCAGCAAAGCGGGCATTTAATCAACCTTCATGGCGTGAAATGAGTAACAATGACCGTGGAGACTTGTTATTCAAATGTGGTCAGGTGATTGGGGCTCATGCTGAAGAGTTAATGTTTATCGAATCACGAGATTCTGGCGGTACCATCCGCCGTGCAGCCGGTATGGACATCCCTATTGTAATCGATTTAATCGGCTACTATGCTGATTTAATAAAAACGACTAATAATATAGTTGATTTACCCACTAAGCCTCTACCTGAAGCGGGTCACGCACAAGTTTGGCAAGAACCCATCGGTGTCTGTGCATTAATTACGCCTTGGAACTTTCCTATTTTTATTGCTGTAGCAAAAATAATACCCGGCCCTTGCCGCAGGAAACACCGTTGTAATTAAACCTTCTGAATATACACAAATAGCAAGCACAACTCATTTGGTGCAACTACTGTCAGACGTTTTACCTAAAGGTGTTCTAAATGTAGTAAATGGTGACGGTGCTAGTGTAGGTGAAGCGCTTACTACTCACCCAGACGTTGGAAAAGTATCTTTTACTGGCTCTACCTGTGTTGGCAAACATATTCAAAAAATGGCTACTGAAAGTTGCAAACTTGTGGGTTTGGAGTTGGGTGGCAAAGGCCCAAAGAATAGTTATGAAAGATGCAGATCTCGACCTTGCAGCATATGGTATAACCTTTGGCGGCTTATTTAATTCAGGCCAAGCGTGTGAATCTGGTACACGCATTTTAGTTCACGAAGCCATTCATGATCAATTAATGGAAAAACTTGCAGCAGTATGTGACACCTTAGTGGTAGGTAACCCGTTAGATCCAAAGAACATCTTATGGCCCGATTGCCAATAAAAATCAATACGACCGCATCATGGGGTATATTGACGGAGCCAAGCAACAAGGTTTAACTTTTGTTTGTGGTGGTGAGCCGATTAAGCCCAAGGGATTTGAGGGGGGTATTATGTTCAACCAACCATAATCACAGATGTTAAAAATGATATGGACATTGCTCAGCAAGAAATATTTGGCCCAGTGCTTAGTGTAATTAAATTTAGTGATGAACAACAGGCGATTGAAATTGCCAATGAAACCTCATATGGCTTATCGGCAGGAGTATGGAGTGATGATTTAGTTCATGCTCAAAAAATTGCCAAGCAATTACAAGCAGGATCAATCTGGATAAACGACTGGCACATGCTGCGCTCAGATGCACCTTTTGGTGGTTACAAGAATAGTGGTATAGGTCGTGAATTTGGTATCGCCGGCTTACAAGCTTTTATGCAAACCAAGACGATTGGCGTATCACTTGAACGTGATCCACGTAATAAAATGATGTGGTCTTTACTACATACTTCACCGCAACAGTAATCATAAAATAAGAGAGACTCATCATGTCAACTTCAGGATATTTTACTTATAACATGCGTACCGTTGTTCATAGCGGTGCAGACAGTATCATCAAAGTGCCAAGTCTATTTCGCGGGTTAGGCGGAAAAAGAGTATTACTTGTTAGCGATGAAGGCTTGGAAAAAGTGGATTAGTTAATCGAGTGAAAGACGTCTTTACTTTAAATAATGGGCCAGATATGCAATTAGTGGGAGTATATGCCAAAGTCACTCCCGACGCCGGCTCAGAATCAATCAACGACTTAGTTGCCTATGCTCGCTCTGTAGCCGCCGATAGTATTTTAGCATTAGGTGGGGGTAGTGTTTTAGATGCTGCTAAAGGGTTAAAATATTGCTTACACCATCACTTAACTGACATTTGTGATATTTTAAAATTAGGCCTAAAATTGGAAACTTGGCCAGAGGCAAAGCCGAGCATGATCCCGCACATTGCCATCCCAACCACTGCAGGTACAGGTGCTGAAGTAACAAACGGAGCGGTAATCCACAACCAAGTACTTAATATAAAGTCATTAGTACTAGCCCCCTATTTAGATGCTGACATGGCAGTACTAGATGCTAAGTTGACCCTTGGCTTACCTAAGTCAATTACCGTTGCCACTGCGTTTGATGCTTTAACTCATGCAATAGAAAGCATTGCATCACCAAAAGCGAACCTATTTTCAGATGCTCATGCCATAACAGCAGCAAAAGTCATAAATGAAAATATGCCCAAGGTGGCAAAAGAACCAACAAATGTCGATTGTCGGTCAAAGTTACTACAAGCAAGTACTATGGCTTGTAACGCAGTGGTTAACGCTTTCTCCGCATTTCCTGTACACAACTTTTCTCATGCCTTAGGTGCCACTTTTCATATACCACACGGTGATGCTAACGGAATAATGCTACCCGTTGTAATTGAAACGCCGGCGGATTTTTACCTACCTAATGCACAGCGAATGGCAGATGCTCTGTCACTTGATAGCAAAGGACTAAATGCAGAGCAAACACTCGCTAAAGTAGTAGCCCATATAAGAGGGATTCAACGAGCCTGTGACTTCGATGGCTCTTTAAAACGATTTGGTGTAACCGAAATTAATCTAAAGGAAGCTATTGCCAGTGTAAAACACGACGTACTCTATATTTTATATCCAGTACCTGAGCCTGTAATAGAAATGATCCTACGAAAAGCCCTATAAACTAGAAGTGGAGGAGTAATTACCATGAGATTTTCAGACTATTTTGATGCTGCAGCATCACGTTGTCCTAATAACCTTGTCTTAATTGATGACAACGACAGCTATACCTATAAAGAGGCTAAGCCTTATGTCCATAAAATTGCAAACACACTACGAACAAAATGTGGTTTACTATTTGGGCAAAAAGTTGCAGTGTATAGCCCTAATAAAGCAAAAGCTTTTTTATCAGTATTAGGCACAAACAGGGCTGACTTAGTTTGGTTTCCAGTAAACGCCGGTAATGCCATAGAAACCAACATCGAACTATTTAATTTTTTTGAAATTGACTGCTTAATATTTGATAGCAGCTTAGATGAAAATGTGGCTAAAGTTCGTCAACAATGCCCGACAATCAAACACTTTATATGCCTTGATAGGAGCACTGAAGAATCAGCTTTTATGGACGACTTAGTTGTAGATGCTGCAGATGAGTACGTTTCAGAAAAAGTTGACCCTATGGCGATGGCTATTGTTATGGCTACAGGTGGAACTACCGGCCCTTCTAAAGGGGTTGTACATAACCATAAAAACTTTGAATGTTTCATATCAAACATTATGCTGTCGTTACCCGTTGATGAAAATGACACAAACTTAGTTGTTGCTCCCATGACACACGCGGCAGGCATGTTTGGTTTGGGCTGTATTGCAGCCGGCGGTTGTTTACGCATGTTACCAGGCTTTATTCCAGACAGTGTAATAGAAGCGATTGATATTCATAAAATACAATCCATATTTTTACCGCCGCCGGCACTTTATGGGCTGTTAGCTCACCCTCGTATTAAAGACATTGATACTTCTTCTTTAAAGGCAATAGTCATAGGCGCATCCCCTGTCTCACCTGAGCGTTATTCAGAAGCAACAGCAGTGTTTGGGCCTGTAATGTACGAAGTATATGGCCAAACAGAAAATCTTTTCCCTGTTATTGTTAAAAGTCCAAAAGACTACATTAACGAAGACGGCAGTTTAAACATGGATGTATTGCGTTCAGCAGGCCGTGCAACTAAGCATGCCCATATAGAGATAATGGATCCACAAGGAAATATTTTACCTTCTGGTGAAAAAGGTGAAATTGTTGTTCGCTGTGGTTCAGTAATGAACTGCTATTACAATAACCCAGAAGCTACTGCAGAAGTTTCTAAATTTGGTCGGCACCATACTACTGACGTTGGAATTAAAGACGAACGTGGTTTTATCACTATCGTTGATAGACTAAAAGACATGATTATATCAGGTGGTTTTAATGTTTATCCGGTCGAAATTGAAAATTTAATCAATGGTATTGACGAAGTGATGGTGTCAACGGTAATTGGTACTCCACATGAAAAATGGGGTGAGCAAATTACTGCAGTCATTGAATTAAAACCTGGCAAAACCATTGAACCGGAAAAAATAAGAGTGCTATGTAAAGAAACTTTAGGGAGCATAAAAGCACCTAAAGAAGTGATATTCTGGGATAAAATACCCTTATCTCCCGTTGGAAAAGTGCTTAAAAGAGAAGTGCGTGAAACATTTTGGAAGGATCAGGATCGTCAGGTTTAATCCAATTAAAATAAACGCATAATTTAATATGCCTGTAGCTCAGTACAATTAATTTGCTGAGCTTTTTACCCTAAATATGGAGACGCTATGGACATTTTACCTAAAAGCGTATTTAAATGCTGCTTATCAACAGCAATAATACTTACCTTCCTTATAACCTCATCTGTTTATGGCGCCGACAAACCAAATATATTGGTACTATGGGGTGATGATATCGGCATGTCTAATGTCAGTGCCTATAGTCACGGCATGATGGGTTATAAAACACCTAACATTGACCGAATAGCAAAAGAAGGCGGCATGTTCACCGACTATTATGGTGAAAATTCATGTACTGTTGGGCGCTCAGCTTTTATTACCGGTCAACATCCCGTGCGTACAGGCTTGACCAAAGTTGGCTTACCAGGTGTAGATAAAGGTCTTCGAAAAGAGGATCCTACCATTGCCGAGCTCCTTAAACCACTGGGCTATATGACGGGTCAATTTGGTAAAAATCATTTAGGCGATAAAGATGAGTTTTTGCCAACAGAGCATGGCTTCGACGAATTTTTCGGTAATCTTTATCATTTAAATGCAGAGGAAGAACCAGAACTTGCTGATTATCCCAAAAACCCACAAGTTAAGAAGTTATTTGGCCCCCGAGGTGTTATCCATTCATATGCCGATGGAAAAATTGAAGATACAGGCCCTCTAACTAAAAAACGTATGGAAACAGTTGACGACGAAATAACGGCAGCTGCGATTAAGTTTATGGACAAAGCCGTTAAACAAGACAAACCCTTTTTTGTCTGGTGGACGGCAACCCGTATGCATGTTTGGACTCACTTGAAAGAAGAAAGTCAGGGGTTATCAAAACGAGGTGGGCTATATGGCGATGGTTTGTTAGAGCACGATGGTCACGTTGGTCAATTACTTGACTTCTTAGATGAGAAAAAAATAGCCGGTAATACCATTGTTTTATACTCAACTGATAATGGCGCAGAAATGTTTACTTGGCCTGACGGTGGTATGATCCCCTTTCGTGGTGAGAAAAACACCACATGGGAAGGAGGCTTTCGAGTTCCTTCAATGGTTCGTTGGCCTAGTACGGTTAAGCCAGGCTCTATATTTAATGAATTAGCCGCTCACAACGATTGGCTTCCTACATTGCTTGCTGCTGCCGGCGAGCCTAACATTAAAAATAAGTTGCTAGATGGCCATCAGATTAACGGTACCAAATTTAATGTTCATTTAGATGGTTTTGACTTAACTGAATACCTGTCTGGAAAATCAGTTACCTCACCTAGAGAGAACTTTTTCTACTTTACTGATGACGGAGAATATTCAGCGATACGCATGGGTGATTGGAAAGTCATGTACTCAATACAAGAAGCCACTGGCGTCGACGTATGGCATAAACCATATACTCAACTCCGATTACCACTTATTTTTAATTTGCGTCAAGATCCTTTCGAACGTGCACAACTTGAAGCAGGTGCCTATAGTCGATGGATGTTTGAGCGTTTACCTTATCTGTATCAATCAATATTGGTCTCTCAGCAATTCTTAAAAACGTTTATTAAGTACCCTCCCCGACAAGATCCACCAGTTTTAATGTTGAGGCTATAACTGAAAAGGTAATGAAATTAAAACCTCGTCAATATGACTAAAATGTAAAATTACAAAATAAACCTACTATTGAGTATTCTAAATCAATAGTGGGCGCAGTCCAATGCGCCAACGCTAAACGCGACGGTATAGCATTTATATTGAAACGAATAACAAAGCCCTTTATGGCAGGATCATAAGATGACAGATATCACTTACCCTTTTTCTAAACAGCCTGAATTCAATGTGATACAGGAAATATCACCTCGTATTTATTGGCTGCGTCTGGCAATGCCCTTCAGTTTAGATCACATCAATTTATGGCTTATCGAAGAAGATAGCGATTGGACATTAATTGATACAGGACCAAACACTCCATCATCAAAAAACAGTTGGTTGGAAATAATTTCGAGCCAACTAAAGAACAAACCTATTGGTCGGGTTATTTGCACCCATGCTCACCCCGATCATATCGGTCTTGTCGGTCGGATATCTAAGCAGCAAAGCGCGCAATTACTGATGTCAAAAGGTGAATTTGAATTTTATCATCAATTATTTGCCAAAAAGGTACAAGCACCGTTTAGCCAAATAGAGCAATTTTATCAACTCGGCGGCGCAGGTGATAAAGAAGCTCAACGTTATTTAAAGCATATTAAAATTTTCAGCGACCTTATTTACCCAGTACCAAGTATTTATCAGCAATTGAAGCATGAAGACTGCGTTACATTGGGAAAATATTTGTGGCAAGTGCATGTAGGTACCGGTCATTCTCCAGAGCATATCTGTTTATTCTGTGAAAAATTAAACCTATTTATTTCCGGCGATCAATTACTTCCCACTATCTCATCAAATGTAAGCGTTTGGCCAACAAGGCCAGATGTCAATCCAATGGCTGATTTTTTATCTTCCTGTCATTATCTTAATAAAACAATTAATAACAAAACCTTAGTGCTGCCTTCTCATGGACTCCCTTTTAACGGTGGAAATGTTCGCTTGAATAAGTTGATTGAAGAGATGGAAAAAAACATCAATAACTTATATGATTTTTGTCAACAACCAAGAACCGTTACAGACGTTTTACCTATACTCTTTAAAGGTAAGTTAAATGACAGCAATTTGATGTTTGCTTATGGAGAAGCTTTGGCAAGTCTTAATTATTTATGTGCTCAAGGTAAAGTAGAAGTGATTCAGGGAACAAATAATATTCATTTTTACCAAAAAAATAATATTCAATGCTGATAATAAATTTATTTTATTCATTCCTAATTGAGCGAAAAATAGTTTTGTCGATTTGGGTTTATACTTTACTAAAGGGTTCACAATTAGAATCAAGGTACACATTTGATTGAATTACCATTTAATACAATAAAATACCGAACCTTGGGATTCTGGACTGTTCATATTATTTGCATGCTTGTATGTATCTCAGCAACGAATGCAACGTCAATGAGCAGTTTAAATAACTACCTTGGCTCTGAGCAATGTCAAAGCTGCCATGAAAAACAATTCCAAGCTTGGCAAGGCTCGCATCATGATATGGCGATGCGGCACGCAAAACCAGACGCAGTACTAGCTGATTTTAACAATGCTGAACTAGAATTCAACAGCAAACAAAATAGTTTCTTCAAAAAAGACGAACAATATTGGGTCAATATTGAAGGGCCGGACGGTCAGTTTCACGACTACCAAATAAAATATACTTTTGGCTACCGGCCATTACAGCAATACATGGTTGAATTTGATGACGGACGTGTTCAGCTTATTCCTTTTGCTTGGGATTCTCGTGCTAAGGCTGATGGCGGCCAACGATGGTTTCACCTATATCCACAGTTCACCCAAAAGCATCAGGAATTTTTTTGGACCAATACTGGACAGAATTGGAATTATATGTGTGCCTATTGTCATTCTACTAATGTCAAAAAGAATTTTGATCTTAAATCGAATAGGGGTTAATTCCACATAGCACTGGTTTGTATTCAAGAAACCCTACACCCCCTAAGTTACAATGCCTACAGCGCTTTCGTGCTCATAATTTCTTTAACTAAAACCCACTTAACTCATTGAACAATAATAATATTAATTACATACCTAAATTCAAAACTTCCTAGTAGATTATTTGATCAGCTTTAAAAGTGTGCAATCACGCCAACAAAAGCACCTTTAAATTCAAGATCTGTATATAAATTGTCTAAATTTTCAAATTCCATTTTCACGGCACGATATCCTAAGGTCAGATTAAAATGTCCCACCCTACTCTTAACGAGGTCGTAACTTAAACCAACATGATAGTCAAAAAGTGTATGGTCATTTATTAATGAAAAATCACCTTGAGCAAATACACTTAAGTTAGTTAACGGCAAGATAATGTTGGTAGCAACATACAACATAGGCTCAATTTCGTCGGTTTTTATTTTACCTGTAGGAGTAACAGAACTTGATGTTGGTGTTGATGTACAAGGATTACCTTGCGATGTTTGAGGACAATCATCATCATCATCAATAATTTTTGGCCCTGTAACAGTAACGGCACCACTAAAGTCTCTAGCGGTTAAACCCAAATCAAATGAAAATAAACCATTATCAAATAATTCATAATATAAGGTGTAGTCGATATAACTGACGTTAAAACTGACATTAACATCGTCATCAATAGGAAAGGTTTCACTGCCGAAGCTAAATGCTTGCGTTAAGGTAGCTTTACCTGTGGTATCAAGCGTTGTACTTGAAATGCGTACATTAGGGAGCAAAGGAAAAGGATGTTCAACGGCAACAAAGTAGTTAATTTGTTGCTCTTTTTTTAAATTAAAATCAATTAGTCTGTTTTCTTCACCAAAAATACCACTTGCTTCACTCTGCCAAATTTGGCTGCCAAGGTATAGACCAACTGTATCTGCTTGTACGTTAGCTGTAAAAAGTGCAACAAGCGTTGCTGAAAAAGCTGTTTTTTTCATCTAATTAATATCCTTATTTACGAATGACCATGTTCCATTTTTAAATACTCACTATCACCTTTATAACCACAAGAGGCCGTAAAAAGCGCTATTAACACAATAATCAATCGTAACTCATACATCGATTCAAGTTAAGATAAATCTAACAATTAAGCATTTACCTCGTACGGCTAGCGCATTTTAACAGGGTTAAGTGGTAATCATCGTCTAGCTCTGCCACTTACTTTTTCCTCGCCATAAGCCGACTTGGTTATATCCTGTTTAAATAGTGCCATTACTACCTTTCGCATCATATTGTTCTATAAGTTCAATTTATAATGAATATATCGTAAGTATTCAATAAAAAAAGAATTATTTATTGTTGACAATAAATTTATCCTATGTTTTTTATTTGTTTTGCAGGGATCATTCAGTTATTACATTGAGCGTAATTAATCATTATCTAGTCATTGTTGTAATTAACTTATTCTAAATAACCCTATTTAGAATTTTTGTATCCTTGTTATTTTTAATATTAACAAAGGATTATTAATAATGAAAAAGATATATACATTGATTCCATTAATCTTCACGGCGTTTGTTTCTACGTCTACTTTAGCCGCAACAGGTATTTGCACTTTAAACCTTGTGAAGGAGGATGGAAATTTTGCGCCTAGTGATTATGGACCTGGTGGCATGGTTACATACGATGTAGTAATGCCATTTACAGATGGATATTACCCTAATTGGACCACTAGCCGGCCCTAAGCCTAGACTACCCTTTAGTAATTGTATTACTTATCAGGGTGCTCCGTATACAGCGAAAATAACTTCAGTAACTTACAATTATACATTTCAAGAAGCCGTATTAGTTGCTGACTATGAAGTAATGATGGGTTTCTTTGGTGCACAACCGCAGAACCAATTTATTTACCCTAAAAAGCGAGACGGTGGCTATCCTAGAGGATCTGGCATTCCGGTGAATGGAGGTGGCGTTTATAATGGAGTAAATAATCAATTCTTAAATACAATAGATTTGGAGTTACGATCACGAGTGAATAACCCCGCAGTTAATGCTGATTGCCCTTCATACTATGATAGAGATGAGTGTAGAACTAAAAACTCTCGATTAACACTATTTACTGTAGATATTGGTGGACAAGCAATTAACAAAGACACCTACTGTTAATTGATAAGTCAGAGCCTCTCAACTAAGGTTAAACAACCTATATAATTGAGAGGTTTTTTATTATACCGATTCTAATAAACAGACAAATAAGTGTGCAAGATACTTCGTATTATCATAACGTGTGTGAATTTTTTATGTGATGAAGATAACCATACAGCTGTCTTTCCGCACCCACTAAAAGTTATTTATTTTTTATACTATGTCAGTTCGAAAAATACACAGTGAGCATTTTATAGGCAACGCTATTTAAAATTAGTCACCCTCGAATTCTTCAGCATAGAGTTTATTGCTCAATACTTCTTCTACTTTTGATAATACGCTCTCGATTTTTTCAAGTGCTTCTATTGCGCCAGTAACACCACCGACCATCTCTTCAACTTCTTCGAGAAATTTTTCCAATGATCCATGCGTTTCTTTATTATAACTATAATCGAGTGCTCGCTTTGAAAGAGCATGTAGACCGTCAAGCTCTGCGAGTAAATTTGAATTACTGGCTGCACCGGCTAAATCACCTAAGTTAAAAAATTCATGCGAATCCAATTCGTCTGTAATCTCACCGTATTGTTCTTCAGTAATTGCCATTATTCTCACCACTTAAAAAAGTATTGGTTTTCATTATCATAAAAAAAATTTTGGTATTAAAACAAAACTTCAATTAAATGCATTACCCTATAGCATATTGGATATCGAATTCTGTCGCTTTAGTAATTACTTGCACTTTTTGGGCGTGCTTTTTCAACTCAACAATACCGTACTTTTCCATGGTTTTAAGTGTACGGCTCAAGTTACTGGTGTGTCGCCCACTTAAGCGAGCAAGTTCACCAAGAGTTTCTGGGTGATGCTCGTTGATTAGTTTTAATAATCGGATATTGTTATCACTTAATACTTCTCCAAGTGATTTCATAGAGCTAAACCATATTTTTGGATCCTCACGCTTGGGTGTGATTTTTCCTGCCGCAATATCAAGAATCCTGCGTTGAAATTCATCTCTGGGCATAATGCCAATTTTTAACTTACTCATTGTGCAACCTCGCTTAAAATTCGGTTAACCTCGGTGAAAAAATCATTTAACAATTGTTGTGCACTGGAAAATATATAAGGCGTACCTTTGTCGACCGCTGATTTATGTAGGTGATCGTATGCGATAATCCGCCCCTTAAATCTACCTTTCTTTCTTGATTTTACAGCATGCGCGTTATCGAACCCCATAATCCGCTTATTATGATTATTGTGTAGCGTCAGGTTATAGCGGATCCCGTGAGGAATTTCCTTACTAGGCTCAACCTCCCACGCTTCTATTTTGTACCAATAGCTATTATCTTCGGTATATTCTGTGCCATGAAGCTCCAACAATACATCCACCCAGGATCTTTTTCCATATGTTATTTTTTCTCTGCTTTCTATTATCACCTGATGATAATAAGCTTATCAGGCTAATAGCAATTTGTCATCTCTATTACAGTAATTAAAACGGTCGTTTTCTTGGTTCATTATATTTTGACGATAATATGCCGAAAAACAACCAATAAACCCATTGTTTTAAACTATGCAAGATTGTAGTATGAATTTTATCTTTATTGGCTCAAGTTTGTCTTATGTTTATCGGTTATGCTCGCGTTTCAAAATCAGACGGCTCTCAAGTGCCGGATTTACAGATAGATGCACTTATTCAAGCAGGAGTAGATAATAATAGGATTTATCACGATCATGCATCCAGTCGCAAGGATTCACGCCCTGGATTAGAAGCTTGTCTTAAAGCACTGCAACCAGGCAACACTCTTATTGTCTGGAAGCCGGATCGATTAGGGAGAGATATGAAAGATCTTGTCTCTTTAGTTGATGACTTGGAAAGCAAAAAAATAAATTTTAAAGTGCTTACGGGAACTGGTGCAGAAATTGACACTACAACGGCCAATGGACGACTAATTTTTGGTATTTTCGCTGCATTAGCAGAATATGAACGCGAATTAATACGTGAACGTACAAATGCAGGTTTAGCTGCGGCTCGTGCGAGAGGTCGTAAGGGAGGACGTCCGCCAAAAATGGATAAATCTACATTAAAGATGGCAATGACTGCAATGTCAGATAAAAATGCAGTCTCATTGGATATTGCCAAACGCCTAGGCATGACCACAACTACCTTATATAAATATGTTAACGGTGACGGAACATTAAAAGCTGAAGGTGAGCATTTAATGAATAAATAAAGGAGTATGTACTTTGGCCATCAACAACAGCCTTAACATTTTAACGAGTGAAGAAATTGATGAACTTTACGAAATTCCCAAAATAGATGCGGAAGATAGAGAGCTGCTCTTTGAGATCACAGTAGAAGATGAAGTTTATCTTGAGCAACAGAAGAGTATTTATAATAAAATTAACTATATTCTCCAATCAGGATATTTTCGAGCATCCCGACAATTTTATAACTTTGCATTTTCAGATGTTCGAGATGATACCTGGTTTATCATTAATCGTTATTTCCCACACACTCACTTTCCAAAAAAGCTAACATCCAAAGGTAAGCATTACGCAGCCCAAAAAGCGATTTTAAGTATCTACAGTTATAAGCGTTACGAGGCATCATTTGGCATAGAGGTGAGCCGACAAGCTAAACGCTTATCAAAAAGAGATATATCCCCACGCTTTATATTTGATGAATTATTAAATTTTTTCGAAAAGCATCAAATTGTACGACCTAAATATTCGACTTTACAAGACCTGGTATCATTGGCTATACAGCGTGAAGAAAAACGTTTAGCGAAAAAACTTGGCACTTTACTAGATAAAACATCTCGGGATACATTAGATGGACTGTTGGCAGATGAACAAACAATCACTGGTTTGACGCTCTTAAAACAAGATCCTAAGAGTTTTGCCACAAATGAAATGCGTAAAGAACTCAAAAAGCAGCAAAAAATAGTTGAGATTTTTCAACAGTCAAAATCTATTATTTGCCGGCAATATCCCGACAAAATATCCAGTATTATGCCGACATATGTGATTTTTATGATGTCTATCAACTCAAACGATTCGAACTCATGAAGTCCCGATTATGTATGATGTGTTTTGTTTGGCAGCGATTCATCAAATTGAATGATCATTTAACAACGTATTTGGTACATAAAATTCAAGGCTACGAAAAGCATGCCGAAGTTGATGCAGGAGAAAAAATACTTGAGGCAAAATTGGGTGTAGGTGAAGATCGAAAATTAGCAAGTCAAATGCTCAAAGTTGTTAATAATCAAAATATACACCAAGATCAAATTCGGCCAAAATGTTATGCGATCATCAAAAAAGACAACTTTGATGAATTCACTAATAAATTGGCTGAGCCTGAAGTTAATAACAAAAAATATGAGTGGGAATATTACAGCAAAGAGCATAATGCAATAAAAACCAATTTGCGTAGTACCTTTATGGCGATTGATTTTAGCTGTGGTAATAATCATCACCTTAACAATGCCATTAATTTTATTAAGAAATTAATGTTATCCAAAGATAAAATGGATGATAGGTTAGCTTCAGAAGTACCTACCGACTTCATTTCTACCGCGCAACTAAAGTATATTACCTATAAAGGCTCAGTAAAATTCACGCAGGGATCTAAAGATGATGACCACGATGTAAAGTTTGTTAATATCAAGCGATATGAAGTCATGTTATACCGCTCTCTTGCACAAACAATTAAATCAGGAAGCACTTTTATTTCAGACAGTGTCAATTATCGTCATTTGGAGGATGATTTGATTTCCCTTGAAAGATGGAATAAGGATAAAGCTAAAATATTAAATGAGCTTTCTGACTGCCTTAATCTCAAATCAATTGTGGAATTACTCCAGGAGAAAGAGATTGAATTAGAATCTCTATATAAGATGGTTAATGCACGTATAAAGTCAAAAGAAAATAAAGAAATAAAAATCAATGAAAACAACCTATCCTGGACACTGCCGTACAAAAGGGCAGAAGATAAAGCTAACAATCCTTTTTACCAGGATATTGAAACGAAAAGTATCTCAAAAGTTATCGATTACACAGCTAAACATACAGGTTTTTTTGATAGTTTCACCCACATACTCAATAAAGGATCTAAATCAAAAGCCCAACCTGATTACCTGAAAGCATATTTTGTTGCACAAGGCACATCAATAGGGAACAAGCGTATCGCTGAATCATCAGATGTAAGCTTGGAAAACTTAAAAAATATTGCGGGTAAATTTATCCGAATTGATTCTATGATTGATGCCAGTGATCAAATCATTAATAAAACAGCCCAACTTCCGATATTCAATAATTATAATTTGTCTGATTATGGCATTCATGCCAGTTTAGATGGACAAAAGCTCGAAACAAGATATCAAACAGTACAGTCAAGATACTCAACAAAATATTTTGGCTATGGTAAAGGTGTTGTATCTTATAGTTTAATTGCTAATCATTTGCCTGTTAATACCAAGATAATTGGTGCTAATGAACACGAGAGTCACTATGTATTAGATATCGTATATAATAATACTAGCGATCTTAATATCACGTCAGTTTCTGGAGACATGCATTCGATCAATCGCGTTAATTTTGCTTTGATGAATTTATTTGGCTATGACTTCATGCCAAGATTTACTCAATTAAATATGAAAGCTGAGAAAAATTTAGTTGCATTCAATAAACCAAGTGAATACTCAGAATTGTTGATTAAACCATCGAGCCAGGTTAATAAACAACTTATTATTGATGAATGGGACAACATATTACGAATCCTTGCCTCATTAGCGCTAAAAGAAACCACCAAAGTACCATCATCAGAAAATTATCATCATATTCAAAGAAAAACCCTACGTTAAAGGCACTTATCGAGTTTGATAAAATGACTATGAGCATATATATGCTTAACTACATTAATGATATCGATTTGAGAAGACGAGTAAGTAGAGCATTAAACAGAGGTGAGGCATTTCATCAATTACGAGCTTGGAATTCTTCAAATTAGCGGCAAAAAACTATTAGGTAAAACTGACAAGGCGTATGAGATAAGCAATCAATGCAACAAAATATTAGCTTGCTGTATTATTTACTACAACACATCGATACTTTCCGAGTTATTAGCAAAGGCTGAAGCTGCTAATGATGAAGTGTTATGTAGTCAAATTAAGCGTTTTTCACCTGTAGCTTGGCAGCACATTAACTTACTCGGAAATTTTGAATTTAGGCATACAGATAATGTTATTGATATTCAAGATGTTACTAAATTTGCAGTTGAAAACAGTATAAACACAAAAACGACTGAAAGCCCTTTAAATTAAGGGCTGTAGACTTTCATGAATACAAACCAGTGCTATGTGGAATTACCCCCTTATCTAAATTCTCTTTAGCATGCCCTGTAATAACGTGCTTGCCTGAGGCAAAAGTTAAGTTAGGAATATTATCAATTTTTAATGATTTATGTTCCATTAACGGCACTGCTGCGTGATTAACAGCTACGGGAGCTAAGCCGTGAAAGGTCCAGTTATTATTTGCTAATAATTTTTCTGTATCTTCTAAAACTTTGCTACTGAAAAAACTACCATCGTCTGAAATTTTTCCGTCAATATCTCTAGCGCTACAAGCATTTTCATCAAGGCACTTTTGGCTATTATTTTCCTGCTTCGCATAAACACTAGGCGTATAAGCAAAGACCAATGTTATCGCTGTGGCAATAATGCTTTTATTGAAAGTACTATTTTTTGTTGCATTGAAGTTATTCATGATTAGCACTCCCTGTTTGTTCTAATAACTCTAAATCATCACCTTCTAGGGTTATTTCTTGCTCAATAATTAGTTCATATTGGCAATCACAATCTTGCCATTGCTGTTCAATTTTTTCAGTAAGCTGTTCAAGACGCTCTGAAACGGTTTCGTTTGTTTCATCACCTTGTTGGTAAGCCAAACGTAAAATTGAAGGTTTTAATTGTAGTGCTTGTATGGTTTTGTTTAATGCTTCTTGGTGATCTGTTAGCAATGTATCGCCATCAAATGCCATCGCATTAAGTTGAATACGTACCACACGATGTATGGTTGCGCCAAAGTTCGCTTTAACTAATTTACCGCGAGTAAGACGAACAACTCTTGGGTTTTCAGTGCTAATTCTAAAACCTGAAGGTAACGTACGTTCATCAACTTTTAAGATAAAGTTAGAACCTCGCATTTCATTAGGCACTTCGGCACAAGCGATATGATATCGACCATCTTTGTCGGTAGTAACGAGTAAGCCTTGTGCGGTTGCAATTCTTACGGTCGGTAGGCCCATTTCATCTTTGTCTTGATAGCCATTGATATTTTTATCGTTAAATACCTTACCGATAATATCTGAACAATCAAAAAGAGGGTCAGGCACTATACGAACCGTTGCATTAGCAACATTAGTAATTATTTGTGGTAGCTCTCCTGCCTGCGCCCATGCTTGGTTAACATATTCACCTTCGCCAACACCGGCGCCAATGACAGTCATTAAGGTAAAGTTGTGTTGTGCTAATGCATCAAAGTCAATGTTGTTCCAAATTAATTGACGATTATTAACGTCAGGCTCAAGTGTTATGCCATCAATTTTTGCCGAGCCTTGTACGTATTTGAAACCTGGCGGTAGTTGATCCACTACTGCGATATTATTCAACTGACGTTCAAGGTTATTGGTTACCATAATAGTGTAAGGCACTAAATCACCGCGACTTGCATTTGACGTTGGTGTAGTTTTAACGACACCCAACATCTCACCATTCATCGGATCAACAGGAATGTGATTATTAAGCACATTTGCTGATGGCAACTG
This sequence comes from Colwellia maritima, assembly GCF_022669015.1. Taxonomy (GTDB): domain Bacteria; phylum Pseudomonadota; class Gammaproteobacteria; order Enterobacterales; family Alteromonadaceae; genus Colwellia; species Colwellia maritima. The sequence continues at coordinate 23,277 of NZ_JAKKSL010000001.1, forward strand.
CGGATTAATAGTAAAGCTTAAATAATACTGTGTGCTATTTTCGCCTTGCTTAAAGTCACCAGAGCTTGTGCCACAGTTATTAACATCATGAATTACAGCGCCAAGATCTGGCGGAGTATCATTTAGTTGAACAAGAGCAGGACTAGGACTACTCAAAATATTTGGCGTATTAGTACAGGCGGAATTAGAGTAGAAGTGCCCGCTAAATATCCCATAGGCTCAACAATGGTTAAGCTATATACGCCGCTAGGCGCTGAAGTGAAGAATAAAAATTGGTATAAACCATCTTCACCCGTAATTTGCGACATATTGTCTTGACCGCCAATTAAATCACGATCAGCGTCAAACCCAGGAGGAGCTACAAGGGTAACTGTCGCACCTGCAACGGTTTCGCGAGTTTCACTGTCGTAGACAACACCTGATGGATCTATTGGTAGATTCTGCTCATCAATATGTTCGCCGCCCTCAAGTATTAACTTACGAATTGTACCTGCGGCTAAATCAACACCCGGTTCGTCAGATACAGGGTAACCGTAAATAACGCCACCTTGAGGATGAATAAACCTTACTTCATATTCACCCGGTGGTAAGCCATCAAATAAATACGTGCCATCTTTACCCGTAATAACTGTAGCAATAGGGATAACATTAAGATTGTCTTTTTCATTGTCACGGCTATCAATTAGCTGCACTGTCCGTACCTTCAAGGCCATTACCATCATCTTCACTGCGGTTATGGTTACTATCAAGCCAAACCATGCCGCTAATACGTGCAGGATCTCTAATTAACTCTCCGAAATTATATTCTGTCGCATGCGTAAAGTGAGTGGTAAAGATGATCTCACTGATAAGGTCATTTTCAAGGGTGCCGCCGTGGCTACCTAATGAATCTTTACCGTCATCCACTTGTTCAGGTTGGGTTTCATGTACTTGATAACCTTCAGCATTAGGTAAAGGTAAGTGTTCAAAAATATATTGACCATCCACAAGCGTATGTGTCACTCGACTAACGGGTTGACCATTACTATCAGTACCCGTTAGTGTCATTTCTACTTCAGGTATACCCGCTTCATTCGCTTCATCTAGTGCATTATTATTTAAGTCGTTAAAAACGACGCCTTGTAAATCACTACCGCGCTCACCAAAGTTATAATCTATGCCGTTTTGTCCAAGATTAAGCACAATGGTTTCAATCAGATCATTGCCTAACTCACCAGACAATGTACCTAAGTGATCTTTACCATCCATCCAGGCACTAGGATGCTGTTGAGTAATCGTGTATTCACCTGCACTGAGCATGGTAAAGCTATAGTCGCCATTTTCGTCGGTGACCGTAGTTGCCGTAACCGCTTGTGGTGTTTCACCGGCAGCTACATGAGATTCAATACCTGATAAGGTAACAGTGACATTAGCAATTCGCATAGCTTCGTTATCATCGATGATGCCATTGTCATTTTCATCTACCCATACGGTGCCTGAAAGAGAAGCGGTATCTAGCTCACCAAAGTTATAGTTATCAAGCTCTTGGTTAGCAGCGAGTACAATAGAGGTTATTGAGTCGTTAAAGCGGCTGTTAGCAATAACAACATTAGCGATGCTTTCTAGGCCATCTAATAGCCCTTCGGGTTGACTTTCGGTTACCTGATAACCATTTTCGTTGCTCGGTAATAGATTATCGAAAGAATAATCACCTTGCTCATCTGTGGTTAATACAACGTTAATACTCGTGCCGGTGAAATCTACACCTGTCAATGTTACCGTAACACCTTCAATCCTCAACTCTTCGCTATCTTTGATACCGTCATCATTGGCATCTATATAAACGGTGCCTGATATTTTACCGAGCTCTAATTCAGCAAAATCATTATCGGTTAAATGCTGATGATCTGCTAAGACGAGCATTTCAACTACATCGGTGGTTCGGCTATTAACAATGACTTGTCCAAGCTTACTATCTAAGCCATCAACAAAGTTACTCGGTTGCGCTTCGGTAATAGTGTAGCCATTCGCATCACTTGCAGGTAAATGTATAAAGGTATATTCACCGCTAGCGTTGGTGGTTTGTGTTTCACTAACGGCTCTGTTTAAGTAGTCTGTACCTGTTAGCGTTAAACTAACATTTTCAATGCCAAGCTCACCAGTGGCTTGCGAGCCATCATTATTTCCATCAATAAAGACGGTACCTGAAATTTTACCTGAATAGAGTTCGGCAAAATTATTTTCGGTTAAATGCTCGTTGCTTTTTAACGTAAGCAAGTCAATAACGTCACTTGTACGGCTATCAATAATTACCTGTTCTAGCTTACTGTCCAAACCATCTTCAAATTTGCTCGGGTGACTTTCGGTAATAGTGTAACCAGTCACTGTGTTTTCAGGTAAATTGGTAAAGGTATAATCGCCATTCGCATCCGTTAACAAGGTTTTACTAATCACTCTATTTAAGTTGTCAGTGCCTGTTAGTGTTATAGATACACCTTCAATACCTAGTTCATCAATAGTTTGAATACCATCATCGTTGGCATCAATAAAAACAGTACCTGAAATTTTATTTGGGTATAACTCGGCAAAATTATTATTGGGTAAGTGTTCATCAATTCCTAAATTGACCTTACTAATAACATCACTAGTACGGCTATTGACCAATACTTGTCCTTGCTTACTATCTAGACCATCTTCAAAATTAGTGGGTTGAGTTTGCGTAATGGTATAACCGTTGGCATTGCTTGGTGCTAAGTTATTAAAACTGTATTGACCCACAACATTGGTTGTTTGTGTTTTATTAATGCTCACACCTAAGCTATTAGTGCCCGTCAGGGTGATTGTTACATTTTCAATGATTGCTTCATCGGCATCCTTTATACCGTCATCATTCAGATCAATAAAAACAGTCCCTGAAATACTTGAAGCGATGTCGCCACCTTCACCGAAATTATAATCAATCCCCACACCATTCACAGGTAAAGCAATGGCTGAAATAACATCGTTAGCTAACGTACCTGCTGATGCTGCGGCTATTGTACCGACGGTATCTTTACCATCGAAGATTAAGCTAGGTTGTGTTTCTGTTAGGGTATATCCGCCTGCGTTTGATGCAGGCAAACCTAAAAGTTGATAATAGCCATCGACATCGGTTGTAGTGCTTTGGTTGATGCTAAAACCATGGTCATCAATACCTGTTATAGTAATTTGTACATTACTAATAGGGGCTTCATCGTTGTCGAATATGCCATTATCGTTAGGATCGCGATAAACATAGCCTGATATGCTGCCACCTTGCTCACCAAAGTTGTAACCCGTACCAGACTGATTAGCCGTTAATGTTATTGCTGAAAAAGTATCATTAGTCGTTTTATTCCCACCTTTATCGCCTAACTGTTCTTTACCATCGCCCCATGTTGTTGGTTGCGTTTCGGTAATAATATAAGTGCCGCCGGTTAGATTGGTAAACTGATACTCACCATTTACATCGGTGGTGTTAGTAAAATTAACTGCCTTACCACTAACCGTTTCTGTGCCTGTGAGTGTAATCAGCGTATTGGCAATAGCGGTTGTTTCAGCAACATCTTTAATGCCATCGTTATTCGCGTCATACCAAACACTACCTTGTAAACTGGCTTTGCCAAGCTCACCAAAGTCATAATTGATGATGTCTGTGTTGGTAGGTAATGCAATTGCGGTAATAACATCGCTCATTCGGCTGCCATTGTCGATAGTGCCATTAAGGCTTTCTAAACCATCATCAAAATTTGCAGGATGAGTTTCTGTCACGGTGTAACCATTAGCATCACTGGTAGGTAAATCGTCAAATAAATAATCACCATTAGCATCCGTTACAACAGTTTTATTAATCGTATTACCCCAATTATCTATGCCTGTTAATGTCATGGTAACGCCGCCTATGCCGTGCTCAGAAGCATCAATTGAACCATCATCATTTTGATCGTTATAAACAGTACCCGCAATAGACGAGTCAGTTACTGTTACCGTGCCTGTATCATTGTCATTACTATCATCTGAATCAACACCAAAGGAGCTAACTGTTGCTGTGTTTGATGTACTACCACCTCCGGGCATCACAGTTACTTTTACCGGAACGGTTACTATAACGTTAGCACCATTTAATATGGTATCTAATTCACAAGTGAAACTATTATCGCCAAGAAAGTACCAGTACAAGCTCCTTGGCTTGTCGTAGGAGCGCTAGTTAGCTCCATTCCTGCGGGTAAGTTATCGGCTAATTTAGAGTTCGCACTGTCCCCTGGGCCGTTATTGGTAACAACAATATCCCAATCAAAAGGTTCGTTAATTGACACGGATGCTTGAGAAGGATCTTTGGTTACCGCTAAATCAACCAGTGCACGAAGCGATGTTCCATCACTAACCTCATTATCATCTAGTGTTGTTTCATCTTCATTAGACTTAATTGTTGCAACATTTTGATGTGTATCACCAGTCGAGTCAGGTTTAGTATCTGAGCTAAAATATAAATAACGGGTAGCTGTAGCGTTCGCTTCAATATTAGGTAGTGAACACTCAGTCGTAATGCTTGTATTACCTATTACAGAAATTCCCCTGTTATCACAAAGCGATGTTGCTGCAGTACAGCTTGTGCTGACAGCGGCGTCACATAAAAAAGTGACTTGTTTCCCTGTTTTAGGTGTCATCACGTCTGTTAATGTAACCCCAGTAGCTAGCGATGGTCCTTGATTTTTAATATCAATTTTATAAACAATAATATTGTCTAAACTTCCTGGAAACCCCTGCCGGAGTTGGAGTCCACCCACAGGATCTGAAAGATCGTTAATATTTATGAATAAATTGAGCTTAGCTTGTACGACGTTAAGGGGTTCTGATTTGCTGTTGTTCGCAAAAACTGGACTATCGCTTTCATCTGTTGTGGTAGAAATTGCTGATGCGTTCCCTAATGTCCACCCGGTATTTGCACCATCCCAACCTGGACGCACTTTCAAGGTGATTGTTTCGGTTTGATTTCTTGTCAAAATGCCAATATTACAGGTTATGGTATCACCTACTAGTGCCAAACAGCTGCCTGTAGAAGGGTCTGAAGATATTAATTCATATGTTCTGGTGTTATCGGGTGGTATAAATGTATGTGTTACTTCAACACCATCGGCGCCGGAAGGGCCATTATTTTTAAAGGTTAAAACATAGGTTGTTTCTGTACCTGCTTCAGTACTGTCAGGAGAAATTGATAAGGTTGTCATTTCAACATCGGCAATAGGATCTATTGTTATAGCAACATCGTCAGTATTATTTGTTGTGACACTTTCACCTAAAATTTCAGAATATACGTTGGCGGTATTAGTAAAAGTACCATCATACAAACCACGGGTAGTGGTAATGGTAATTATAACCGTATCAGCACCGGTACCAGTAGTGCCACCAAAAGTTTGACCATCGTTCAATACACATTGTACCGTTGCATTAGATATATCACAGGTGAAATTTTGTTGTGATCCTCCAGTAACTGATGCGTTTATAGTTGTTTCACCAGTAACAAACCCTGGGATGGTGTCTTGAATAACTACACCGTTATCAGTGCCTGTATCAACAATATCCTTGCCAGTATTTGTTACGGTTAATGTGTACTCGATAGTATCTTCAGTGACCTCTAATACATCATTGCCATTAGGGGTAGAAACAGTTTTCGCTATAGCTAAATCAGCTATGGCTGCTGTACTTTTAACTCCTATGAAGCCAGTACAGTGATTACCAAAGAACATTGTCTGGTCGCCCTGTATTACCGCCAAAATCTTCATCTGCCACACAAGCTTTATTGGCAATAGATACGCTTTCGGCATCAGCCCTAGTCACAATTCTTAACTCACTACTAGAATTGCCATTGGCTAAAACGATAGGTGTAACACCTGACTTATATTCACAAGTTACTATTCCGCCTTGACTCCTCCAGGGTGCGTACAATTCCAATTAGTCCCAGTAAACGACTGATAGGTTTCATCTGCGTTCAGGGTGTCAACTACTGTGACCATACCGTTGGTGTCTTGGGGTCCATTATTTTTAACTCTTATGACACTCGTCATATTAGAGCCTCTTGCCACTGGGTTAGGGCCTTTAGTTTTTGAAATTTCTAAATCTGCACCATCAGGCACAATATCAAAATTAACTATGGCATGGTCATTACCAGAAATAGGATCGCTTGTGTCGCTAGTAATATAGGCATTATTATCTATACCTGTGCCCATAGCAGGTACGTCTGTTGTAATTACAATATTGTCAGTTGCCCCCACACTGTATGAAGCACGAGTACAAGTCACTGTTACGCCTGCTGCACCACAAGTCCAAACAAGACCAGTGTAACCTTGGTAATTAAAGTTAACAGGTAAGACATCTGTAACAACCACATTATCAGCAGTAAAAGGGCCAAGGTTTCTTGGGCTTAGGGTAAAGTCGGTTGTAGCGCCGCCAACAACTGGGCTAGCGACGGTTTTAGTGATGCTTAAATCAGTACCTTGAGTAATTAATGTGTCTTCAGTTGAAGTATTATTGTTTGTTTCGGGATCTTTTGTGTCGGCACTCACTATCGCTGTATTGGTGACATTGCCGGTTATTGCACCAGTAACTTTAGCATTAAGTGTGATTGTTGGCGCATTTGCACCATTAGCGATACTGGCTCGGGTACAGGTAACGGTTTGTCCTGAGTTACCACAACTCCGCCCAGTTCCACCAAGAGAAACATAGCTAACGTTTGTAGGTAAGGTATCCGTTACCGTGATGTTATTTGAAGCATCAGGACCAATATTATTGACGTTAATCGCGTAGCTATATGAACCACCAAGAATAACAGGGTCTTTGCTGTCAGTTTGAACAATATTTAAGTCAGCACCATTATCAATGGTTGTTGACTCCTCAGCACTATTATTGTCGGTGTTAACATCATTTGACGTTGTAGTTATCTCGGCTGTTATCTTAGTCGTAATACCTGTGGTAGCACTCGTTTTAACTACTAGATTAACATCGGTGGCTGCTGAACCAGGAAAATTGCCAAAATTACAGGTTAAACTACCAGGTGAACCGCCGTCATGCGTACAAGTACCATCATCTAGATCATCTACATCGACACCTTGAAAACTTGTGTGTTCTGCCAAGTTAACCGTTAAGACGACATTATCGGCGGCACTAGAATCATTATTTCCTAACGATAGAGTATACGTGATATTCCCACCCCGAGGCGCAGAGGTAGGATCGTCGATGATTTGTGAAATTAGCACATCGGCTGCACTGACCGAAAATGAAATCAGTATTAACGCTGACAATGATAAGAGTTTTTTGATCATGGTTCACCAAATGTGTTAGTAAAATATATAGTTATTTTTTACACTTCTAGTCACAATGCTTCTGATTAGAAAAAAACACTTATAAGTGACTGTTGTAAAATACAAAAAATTATGACTTAAGATGAAATGTACAAATTTTTAAATACTGATTAGTACATAACAAAACACTCCTACTCAGGAGTGCTTTGAATGCAACTTATAATCAGATGGAAGTAGTTAATTAATTTGAGAGAGTAATTTAGCGTTTTGAACGAGGTTTCTTACTGCATGCGCATGATCTTCATCAAAGACATTACCCTCTAGCCAGGTACCAACACTTTCAATATGAACTTTTGCAACCGGCGGTCTTACACTCCAACTCACTTGAAAAGGTGAGCCGTCCTCGTTGTAGCTTGGTCCTGTTGTTGAACCTGTATAGGTAATTGGTGTACCTGTATCAGCCGGGATATTCAATGCTTGGTATTTGCCTGTGGCATTGTTGTAGGCTGTTAAGTCAGTAAAATCAAACGCATCTTCGTCATTCACAAGCACATAAACTTGTGCTTCTACTCGTAATTGTGGATTTGTGATTGAATCATTTAAACATGCGCCTAACGTTGGGCCCGGTTCGACTTGTGCCGTTGAATAGACATAATGCACTTCAATTGTATCACCTGGGTGTAAACTACCGTGTTCACTTGCGCCTATTTCTTCTGCTGTTGCTGTAAGTTCAGCTTCAGATAGTGCGGCACCTGAATACTTATAGCCACTGCCATAGCCATGTCCGTCACCATTTCCTGCATATTCAGTAAATTCTCCGCCTTTATGCTCTGCATTTTTATGAAAATGAATATTACAAAGGTTCATTTCTTCTGCCGGAAGTTTCGCAGTAAATGCAATAGGACTTTTTCCATAAAGATCGTCTATATCTCGAGGTGATTGGGGGCCAAAGCCTTTTCCATCAGTATTAGTTTCGAGCGCAGTTCTTTGAGCTAAAATAATTTCATCTGAAACGGCAGTATCATGACCATCTACAGGAACTTCTGAAACGGTGTCATTATCTGAACCACAAGCACTTAGTCCAAGCACGCTTAACATGATAAGTGCGATAGTTGATTTTGTTTTCATAAATCCTACTCCTAATTTTTTACAATAAAATAGTTAATTTGCTTTAAATACAGTCTATAAACTATTAGAAATAGTTATTTAATGGTGGAAAGTAATTTAGCGTTTTGAACAAGGTTTCTTACGCCATGTGCATGATCTTCTTCAAAAACATTTCCTTTGCACCAATCACCAACAGTTTGAATATTAACTTTGGCAACCTTAGGTCTTACACCCCAACTTACTTGAAAAGGAGAACCTTCTTCGTTGTATCCTGGGCCTGTTGTTGAACCATTATATTGAATTGAAGTACCTGTATTTGTAGGAATATTTAATGCTTGATTTTTTCCAGTCGCATTATCGTGTGCAGTTAAACTCATGAAATCTAGTGCATTCTCGTCATTCACAAGTACAAAAACTTGACTTTCCACTCTCAATTGTGGATTTCCGATCGATTCACTTAAACATGCACCTAAAGTAGGGCCTGGATTTACTTGCGCAGTAGAATGTACATAGTGAACTTCTATTGTTGCACCCGGCTCTAAAGAACCATGAGAACTAGGGCAAACATCTTCGGCAGTTTCAGTAAGTTCAGCTTCAGATAGCACGCCCGTATATTTGTAGCCACTGTGGTAACCGTGACCGTCACCATTACCCGCATATTCGGTGAACTCACCACCTTTGTGTTCAGCGTTTTCGTGGAAATGTATATTACAAAGATTCATTTCTGCTGCTAATGGGGCTGTATCAAAAGCTATCGTGTTTTCGCCTTCAATAAGATCAATATCTCGTGGAGATTGTGGGCCAAAGCCTTTTCCATCGGTATTAGTTTCTAGTGCTGTTCTTTGATCTGCGATAACACCATCTGAAACAGCGTCATCTGATGCTGTAGCCATTAATGAAAATGATGCAGTCATTGTTAGTAACGTTAATGTTAAAAGGTTTTTTTTCATTAGTTTAATTCCATATTTTTATGGTTAATTCCACAAACTTTTTACTAAAGCACTTGTGGCATCATATATGCCCAACGTAATGGCAATTCAGCTGTGTATCTTAAAGAAAAAAACATCTTGAACGCTTATCTAATTCGGGTGTTTATTTATCAAAAACGGTCTAAATGACATAAAACTATGTGTGTAAGCCATATTCAGCTTATTTTTAATACGTTTAAAGGTGGTTTTATGAACACATTGAAAATAGCTATTGTTCACTTTGGCAAATATAAGGGACATTTAGGGGGCGTAGCTCAATGAGTTGGTAATTCAAATAAATGGGGCAAAGGAAGCTTTTAACTGATGTTCTATTTTTATTCTTCATGAATTAAAGTAAACTGAACGAACTTTTATTTTTTAGGTTTTTTCCTTGTTTAAGAAAATATTAATTCCGTGTTTCATCTCTATAATAGCCTTATTATTAACCCTACTATATTCTTCAACCTCATTTTCAAAAGAAACATCTATTCGCTTTCAGCACCTTACAATTGAAGATGGCTTACCGCAAAATAGTGTGATTGCTATATTTCAAGATAGCATCGGTTTTATGTGGCTTGGTACAGAAATGGGTTTAGCTAGATATGATGGCTATAGCCTTAAGGTTTTCAAACACGATATAAGTGATAGTAATTCACTTTCCCACAATTACATTACAAAAATTGTAGAAGATAGCCAAGGCAACCTTTGGATTGGAACGCGTAGGGGTGGACTGAATTATTTTAATACTAAAACTGAACAATTTACTCATTACCGCCATCAAGAAAATGATATTAACAGCTTAAGTCATGACTTTATTTACAGCATAGCCAAGGATAGCCATGACAATCTTTGGATTGGCACCGTAGGCGGTGGTCTTAATTATTTTAATACTAAAAACAAACAGTTTACCCATTATCGTCATCAAGAAAATGACCCAACCAGTTTGAGTCATGATAATGTTTTGAGTATTGTGATAGATAACCGCGATAATCTTTGGATTGGAACAGCCAATGGCCTTAATTATTTTAATATAAAAAATGCACAGTTTACTCCCTACTTTCATAAACCCAATGATTCAAACAGTTTAAGTCACAACAATGTTTTTAGTATTATAGAGGATGCTAAAAATAACCTTTGGATTGGAACGCGAGGTGGACTTAATCATTTTAATACAAAAAGTGCACAGTTTACCCATTATCGCCATCAACAAAATGAACCAAATAGCTTAAGTCATGACTTAGTTTATAGTGTTATTGAAGACAGCCAAGGCAATATTTGGCCGGCACAGGTGGCGGAGGGCTTAATTATTTTAATACAGAAAACGAACAATTTACTCAGTATCTGTATCAGAGCAATAATCCAACTAGCTTAAGCAATAACAATGTTTTTAGAATTGTAGAAGATAATCAGAATAATATTTGGGTTGGGACCGTCGGTGGTGGGCTCAATCATTTTAATATAAAGGATGAATCCTTTACTCATTACCGAAATCAAACCAATAACAGAAATAGTTTAAGCCAGAACAATGTTTTTAGCATTGTAGAAGATAACCAAAGTGACCTTTGGGTCGGAATACAGGCCGGCGGACTCGATCATTTTGATTCCAAAAATAAGCAATTTACTCATTACCGTCATCAAAAGGATGATTTAAATAGTTTAAGTAGTGACATTGTCTCCTGTGTAATAGAAGATAGCCACGGCAATATTTGGATTGGAACAAATAAAGGCGTTAATCATTTTAATACCAAAAGCAAACAGTTCACCCATTACCGACATCAGAGCAATAACTTAAATAGTCTCAGTAGTGACAAGGTTATGAGCATGATAGAAGACACCCAGGGGAATCTTTGGTTTGGAACCACTGGTGGTATCAATCATTTTAATACAACAAACAAACAGTTTACCCACTACAGTCATCAGGACGATAACACAAATAGTTTAAGTAATAACTCTGTTCTGAGCATGATAGAAGACACCCAAGGGAATCTTTGGTTTGGAACCACAGGTGGGCTCAATCATTTTAATACAAAAACAGAACAATTTACCCATTTCCGCCATAAAGCTAATGACGCAGATAGTTTAAGTAATGATACTGTTTTAAGCATTACAGAAGATAGCCGCGGTAATATATGGGTTGGCACATATAATGGCTTAAACCTGTTTGATACAAGATTAAAAAAATTTAGGACCTATACTAAAGTACAGGGTTTACCTGATAATGTTATTTACAGCACTGAGGAAGATAACCTAGGATATATATGGATAAGCACTAATCAGGGGCTGTCACGTATGGATCCTAAAGCTGAAACATTTAAGAGTTATAATGTAAGTGATGGTCTACAAAGTAACGAGTTTAACATTGGAGCCTCTTTTAAAAGTAAAAGCGGTGAATTATTTTTTGGCGGAACAAATGGCTTCAATCGATTTTTTCCTGAAAATAGCAAGGACGATATAAAACCGCCCAAAGTCGTCATATCCAATATGTTATTATTGAATAAGCCTGTGTCTATTACTTCAACTTTTCCCCAATTAACAAATGAGCAAACAACAAAACCGGCAATAGATAACCAACTAACCGAAAAATATACGGGTTTTAGTTTAGATAAAACGATACATGAGACTAAATCGATAGTATTGACCCACAAAGATAATATACTTACGTTTGAATTCTCAGCATTACACTTTAGAAACACTAAAAAGAATAAATTTGCTTATAAGTTAATAGGTTGGGACAAAGAATGGGTAAATACTGATTATAAGAACCGTAGAGCAACTTATACTAATTTACCTTATGGTGATTATACTTTTAGCGTAAAAGCAAGTAATTCAGACGGTTATTGGAATGAAGAAGGAACTTCGCTGCAAATAATAATATTACCGCCGCCATGGAAAACATGGTGGGCATATGCCCTATATAGTTTGATTTTACTCAGTGTTGTTTTTGTTTATATTCGATCTCAACGTCATAAATTGATTTTTGAACGACAGTTAAATGCGCAATTAGAAAGTAAAGTTGAAGCACGTACTAAAGAAAAACAACATTTAATTGAAAATATATCACATGAACTGAAAACGCCATTAACACTGATTTTTAACGCGTTAGAAACCGTATCAATTAGCGAGTTAAGCATCGAAAACAACAAAAAAATTAATAATATCAAGCATAACGGCCGGCCGGTTGTTTCACCTGATTGAGCAGTTATTATCGCTTGCCAATAATGAACAAGCGACTGAGAAAAAATCAATTGTTGCGCTAACTCATATCTGTACACAAGTAATTAATAACTTTTCTGCTCTTGCCTCGACAAAAGCACTCACTTTAACACTTGATGCTAAAACAAATGCAAAACTGGTTATCGAGATCCAGGTATTAGAAACTATCCTTAATAACCTTGTTTCTAATGCAATCAAATATGCAGACAGTTCAAGTGAAATTAAAATCACCTGTACGGTAGAAAATCCCTTCTGTGTTATTAAAGTGATTAATATAGGAACGAATATTCCTATAAAACACCAAGAAACTATTTTTGAAAAATTCTATCGTCTAGAGCATCACCATAAAACTGAAGGTCAAGGCATAGGACTTTCATCGAGCAGAGAGCTCGTTGAATCTTATCAAGGCACATTAACCTTGGATAATAGCCGACCCAATTTGGTTCAGTTTATTATTTCACTGCCAGTTGATATCATTTTTAACATTGACCAAACATTAGTTGAAAATAAAATCTCAGCGAAATTACGAAGACAAAAGGCTCCAAATCTGAGTAATAAAAGACTGCTTATTGTTGAAGACAATTTAGAAATAAACCAATTTCTTACTCAGCTATTAGCATCAGATTATGATGTGTTGAACGTATACAATGGCAAAGAAGCCACTGAGCATATTGATGACTTTCAACCAGATTTAATTTTATCTGATGTTATGATGCCGCAAATGAATGGATTTGAGTTATGTCAATATATCAGACAAAGTGATCAGTCTTATAACAAAGTCCCAATTATATTACTCACAGCTAAAAGTGATATGTTAAGCCAAAAACAGGGGTTACAGGCGGGAGCAACAGACTATTTAAGTAAACCTTTTAGCGGTGAAATATTAAAACTGAAAATAGCTAATTTATTAGATTCATCCAGTGAAACAAGAAAGAGTATCACCGCATCCGCCGCTAACCATTTACAAATAGAGCTATCAGAAGATGATACTCGTAATAAATTCATTCAACGTACCCAAGACCTTTTAAAAATACATTTTCCAGATCCCGAATTTAATGTAAAAAAACTATCTGAACTATTGGCTATGGATGAAAGAACGTTAAGACGAAAATCAGAGCTTTACTTGTCAAAAAAACCAACGATATTATCCGCGAATACCGATTACAGTGTGCTTATGAAATGTTAAAATCTGACAATAGTATTTCAAATATATCAATACATTGTGGTTTTACCACCTTGCCCCATTTTTCAAAATGTTTTAAAGATCAGTTTCAAATGACGCCTAAACAAGCTCAAAAAGCATTTTTTATTACGGATAATAATTAGAATTCTTTGAATGAAAAATACTTTTATGCAAAAAGAATACAAACGGTTGATCCAACGTCGATATTAAGTATTAATTAACCTTACTTATACTTATGTAATATTTTCTTTGGAATATGACAATAATCATTAGGAAAGCGCGTGAGCCTTTCTTGGTGCTCTTCATCGCTTTTCACATAGTTGGTCAACGGTAGTATTTCAACCACTACCTTCTGTGCATCGTCACGGCTTTTAATATACTCTGCAGCGCTTTTCAGGTGAATAAGGTTATTACTGTATATGCCTGTTCGATATTTTTTACCGACATCTGCACCCTGCTGATTGATACTATAGGGGTCAATAATTTCAAAAAAGTAACCAAAGAGATCTGTAATATTAACCGCATTGGGTTTAAATGTAACTTTTACACACTCAGCATAACCATCATAATCACTACTGGTAGTATCCGTTATGCCGTTGGCTCGCCCTGCTTCAGTGGTAACAACACCGGGTAAATGCTTCATATACTCCTGAACGCCCCAAAGGCAACCACCGGCAAAGTAAATGATTTCATGCTTGTTGTTAGCATGCTTATGATCTTGTAGTGTGTTCATGTTTACTCTTTATAAAGGCTCAATTGAAGTTAAAGGAATTAGTTATTCTATTTCTGTGTATTATTCACCCATTTGTTAACCTTTACTTGTTATGCTCAGTTTCCATGTGAAATATTTTATTCGCTAAGATACAATATATTCATACATAGCGATTATTACATTTTAACTAACCTCCGTCTTATCTAACTATATTTTATTCACTCACGCCAAGTGTAAAGTTCGATTTAGCGTTAAATTTTAAGACGCTAAGCTCGCTATTTTTTGGTGTGATTTATAGTCCAATAATGAAGGTATATTCAATATCGCTTAACGATAAATAAAACAATATCAATGAGAAACTTAACATGAATTCTGTGGTAAAAATCACCCTACCCGCCCTATTATTAAGCTTATCGACTTTGTCATCAGCAGCAAATGAGAGTACTGAAGAAAACGCTGAAGTAGCGCTTAAAGCCAACACTGATATCGAGAAAATAACAATTAAAGGCTCAACAACGGCTAATACAGAGCCTGTGGGAACCTTTGGTTCATCGGTTTCAAATTTAGAATATGATCCACGTGTAGATTTACAGTCGCGAAACATGGCTGAAGCGCAAGCAGATGTGACTATTCGCGGTGGTATTTTTGAAAATACCGGCTTTACCGTAGGCAGCGCCGCTTTATTGGATCCGCAAACAGGGCATTACGTAGCAGAAATACCTATCGCCCAAGAAATGTTAACTAATGCTGACATACTTACCGGTGTAGATAACGCATTGCCGGGTGTTAACAGTTCGGTAGGTACCGTATCGCGTAGTTGGAAAGCGATTAAAACCTCAGGCAGTGCTTCACTGGGTGCAGGTACTAACAACTTTAATCTACAACGTATTCATAGCGCTGTTAGTGTACCCGTAGGAGAGACTAAAAATTGGAGCCTTGGGTTTGAAGGAGAATATTCTCGCTCAGAAAGTGATGGCACCATAGAGAATGGTGACCATGATTTTGAACGTGTTTCTGGCCGAATTCAGTTAACTGGTGAGTCATCACAAACCGATTTGTTTTTTGGTACACAACAAAAGTTTTTTGTCGGCCAAATATGTACACGCCATTTAATGTTAATGAAACAGAAGACATTAAAACAAAACTATTGATCCTTAATCATAAACAATACTACGCACAAGATAGTAGCGTTGAACTATCGACTTATTATCGTCGTAACGAAGACCATTATATATACTCTCGAGAAAACCCGAGTGCATTTGAAGCTTTTCACGAAACTGAAGTGAAATCAATAGCCTTATCTGGCCGTCATGCACAAAGCGATTCATTCGCACTAAACTACTCAACACAGTTTATAACCGACAATATTGAATCAACTACGCTAGAAAATAACTTTACTTCACGTGATTACCATAAGATCAGCGTGTTACCGGAATACCGAATAGAACTTCAAGATGATCAGCGGTTAACTTTTCGTCTTGGTGCTGCTTTTGACGACACTAATCGAGATGAATCTGACGTTTCACTCCTTGGTGATATTACGTGGAATACGATAAAGGCTGATGGCAGCTCGCAAACTATCTATCTTTCGTATGCGGAAGCGAGCCAAGTAGCAGGTTACACCGCGATAGGTGGTAGCGATAGCGGCGGTTTGTTCCGTAGTAATTATGATTTAGGTCGAGAAACCGCTAAAAACTTAGAATTAGGTTTTGCGTTAGACCATGAAACTTGGAGCCTTGATTCTGCTATTTTTTACCGACAAGACGATGATTTAACAGATTGGACTTATAGTTTTAATTCAACTTCTGCACGCTCAGCAAATGCGGTTAATATCGATACGGTAGGAATAGAGTTCTTAGCAATAAAACGTTTTGAAACGATAGATATCATCACCAGTTACACCTTTCTTAATAAATCTGAAGATTATGGAGCTGCAAATATAGATGCGAGTTTTTATGCCTTAAATTACCCTGATCATCGCGTAACCTTAGGTGTTATTTGGCGTCCAATTGATATTATTGAAGTGCGTATTGATAACGAGTGGCGTAAGCAAGAAGACAATGCTCTGCGCAACGGTGATGACGATGCTTTATTCACCCACTTAACTTTAAAAGTTTCTCCAGAGCAAATTAACGGTTTAGCTATTATCTTTGCTGTAGATAATCTGTGGGATGAAGCGTTCGAAGAGATACCTGGTACACCAGGACGTGGCGACCAATACACACTGAGCGCTACATACAGCCGGTAACGCGCTAAACTATACATAGGTAAGAGTATTATCACCGTCCCAAAGATACTGGCTGTTTGCTTTTTGGGGTTAAATCGTTAACAATAGCCTGTCAAAATAGCTATTTGAATATAACTGATTGAATATAGCTGCTTCATTTACTGCACTAATACATAGAGATTTTAATGATTTATCTAGTGATCACCACACTCATTTGGGCATTTTCCTTCGGGCTTATTGGTAATACACTTAAAGGCATCGACCCACTTCAAATTGCTGATACTCGGTTATTACTGGCTTTTATTGTATTTTTACCTTTTTTAAAACTACGTAATACTAATTGGCAAGAAAAAAGACAACTTGTACTACTGGGCGCTTTTCAGTACGGTGTTATGTACACCTGTTACCTATCCGCTTTTCGTTATCTACCATCACACCTAGTCGCTTTATTTAGCATATTGACGCCATTATATATCGTTATTATTAACGATCTTAGACAACGCTCTTTTAGCCCTTGGTATATTGTGGCCACCATGCTTTCTATCTTTGGCGCTGCTGTTATAAAAATGGGCAAGATTGAATCAAGCGAAATTTGGCTTGGATTTGGCTTGATGCAAATAGCCAATGTCGCTTTTGCTTTTGGGCAAGTTTATTATCGTGATTGGAAACAAGCTAGACCACAGATTCGCGACGGCTCAATATTTGGCTTTTTATACCTAGGCGCTGCAGTTTTCACTACCATTGCCACGTTATTGATTTCTCAGCAGTCACCCATTCCTTTTGATGCAACCCCCACACAATGGTTGGTTTTAGTATACATGGGCTTTATTGCCTCGGGACTTGGTTTTTTCTTTTGGAATAAAGGCGGAACTCAAACGAATGTGGGCGTATTAGCCGCATTTAACAATGCCGTAGTGCCATTAGCCATGTTCGCCTCATTATTTATTTTTGGAGAAGTAAAAGGCGGCTCTACAGAAGAACTGATAAGACTTGGTATAGGCTCTCTTTTGATTGTAATAGCTTTATTGATTGCAAAACGGAAATAAAACAAGCTTTGCTATAGTTTATAGTTACAAATATGAGTCTAAGATGCGCTAATGTAACGCATAAGATTGATTGAAGAGTTGTTATTTATAGAGGTAAAATGGGGTGGCTAAAGGGACTTGAACCCTCGACAACCGGAATCACAATCCGGGGCTCTACCAACTGAGCTATAGCCACCACTGAGTTTACTTGAAGCGCCTAGTGATAAGGCGCGGAGAGTATATTGCATTTAGGTATTGATTGACAAGATAAATCTGGGCTTTTTAGTATTACTAATTCGCTGCTTCAATGATGTATCGTTTTTTCTAAAGATTTTAAGAATATTCCATCTATCAACGAAAAATAGCGCACTCGCTATACTGACGGAACAACGCGATTTCTACCATTATTTTTTGCTAAATAGAGTTGCTTGTCTGCTTGTTTATATAACTCTTCAATGGAATTGTGTTGATCATTTAGTTCAGAAATACCAATCGATATTGTTAGTTTTATCACGGTATTATTGTAATTAAATGCCGTGTTTTCTATTACTGAACGCATTTTTTCAGCAATAACTGCAGCACCTGTAATTGAGGTATTACCTAACAGTATGGAAAACTCTTCACCGCCCATGCGCGCAAATATATCACTTTTGCGGGTTACCTTTTTTATTTCTTTGACGACATTGATTAAAATATAATCACCTGCATCATGCCCGTAAGTATCATTAATATTTTTGAAATAATCTATATCAATCATCAATAATGAGAGTTTACTCTTTTCTCTTAGCGCGATAGAAATTAAGTCTTGAGACACTTTAAAAAAATAACGCCTATTATATATGTTTGTCATCATATCAATCATGGATAGCTTGTGTAGCTCTTCTACACTCTTTTCCAACTTAGCATTGGTTTTAATATTTAGTAAGTGTCCATTATAAACGGATTTTGAAAGCTGAATAATCGCCAAAATATAAACAAACGTTAACGCTGCTAAACTATAATGTTGGGGCTCACCATAATAAAGTAGGATAATTATTTGGGGTATCAGCATTGCAAAGAAAAACACCAGATACGCCGTATAAAACGTCGACATACTCAATACAGCTGCAGTTATGATTCCGATAATTATCACTAAACTGACTAATTCAAATGGCTGTGGAGCATACATCAACACTAGCACAGAAGACGTTGTCCACATAAATGCTTGGAACAGATTTAAAATAATAAAAAGTGTTTTTTGTTTTTGTATTCTCCCTTGTGCTTGCTCTATTAAATATTGCTTAAACATTTTTATATTATAAAAGCGACATATCACTAATATAACTTGTAACAAAAGCCATAAAATCAGTAGGGTATGCGGGATAAAGTTAATAAATATCCAACAATAAGCGACAGAAACAATAAGCAGAGCAGCCATAGCACGAGGTGTTTGCTGAATTAAAACTTCGATCAGTTTTGGGTGCGTCAATGTATTCCCCTCATATATTTCTCATATTCTCTTTTAAGACAGTCAATTGTCCTAATTATTCTTATTATAGTTATCTTACCTAAAATATGCTCTATCATGTACAGCCAAGTTTGGTTTAGGTAGTATAGGGACAATATACCACATTACTTAGATGCATTTCTTTCAGCAAATATCTTTACTCTCGATAGGTTATGCGATGTCTTTAGATAAAATATCAACTCAAATAAAAACTCACGGTAATAAAATTCCTCCAGTAGAATTATGGAATCCTGATTATTGTGGCGAAATCGATCTTCAAATAAAAGCCAATGGAGACTGGTTTTATGCAGGTACTATTTTCAAACGCCCTGCCCTCGTTAAACTATTATCTTCGGTACTCAAAAAAGAACAAGATGAATATTTTTTAGTCACACCGGTTGAAAAAATTAAAATTACCGTTGAAGACGCACCGTTTGTTTTAACACAATGGTATTGGCAAGATGATGATAAAACCATAATGATGGTGAAGAATAATGTGGGTGACGAATTTATTTTAAACGCTCAGCATCCCATAACAAAAAATGATAAGGGGGAGCTATATGTTAACGTTCGTCGTAATTTGTTAGCAAAAGTCCATCGAAACGTGTTTTACCAATGGGTTGATTTAGCCAAAGAAGTCAAAACAAACAAAGGGACTGAATTGGTATTTACCAGTGATAATTATAACGTAAGCTTAGGTGAGATTTAACATGACAGTAGCTAATTAAGTATGCTTATAACTACTGTCATTTTTCAATTAGAATTGATTTAAATAACGCGTGAAAAACGCTGCTGATTGACATGTTTTTTCATATAAGCATCAAAACTCATACAAATGTTACGTACAAGTAATCGTGCTTTTGGATCAATTTGAATAAACGTTGGTGAATTTTCAACTAAATTATCTTCAATAAAGGTATTTAACAACGGTAAATCTTGAGCAAAGTATTCATCAAAACTGATACCATATTTTTCGTTTATTTTTTCTTTGTTTACATAAAGATTACACATAAGTTCACGAATAACTTCGCCACGTAATATATCATCATCAGTTAAACTCACGCCACGCTCAAGCGCGTGCTGTTGATTTTCAATCGCTTTATAGTAACTTTGTAAATCTTTGATGTTTTGCGCAAATGAACGGCCAATACTACTAATTGAAGACACACCAAGCCCAAGTAAATCACAACCACCTTTAGTGGTATAACCTTGGAAATTGCGATGTAAAGTACCATTTTTCTGTGCAATAGAAAGTTCATCATTTGGTTTAGCAAAATGATCCATACCAATAAAATCGTAACCATAGTCACACAATGTTTCTATTGATAACTTCATTAGCGCAAATTTTAGTTTTACGTCAGGTAACCATTCATCACGTAATTTACGTTGAGAAGAAAAACGACTTGGTATATGGGCATAACTAAAGAGTGATATACGATCAACATCCCATTCATGCGCTTTATCTAACGTTTTCTTGAAGTTTTCGAGTGTTTGATGCGGCAAGCCATAAATTAAATCAATATTAATAGACTGGAAACCTACCGATTTAGCATGACCAATAAAATCACCAATAAATTCGGTTGATTGCACACGGTTGATTGCTTCTTGCACTTTTAAATCTAAGTCTTGCACGCCTAAACTTAAACGATTAAAACCTAAGGAAAATAAATGCTCTGCCAGATCCATTTCAATTTCACGCGGATCAATTTCAATACTCATTTCTAACTCATCTGAAAAATCAAATTTTTCTTTTAATAGCTCCACTAACGTGGTTATTTGCTTGTGAGTTAAAAAGCTTGGTGTACCACCGCCCCAGTGCAATTGTTTAACTTTATATTCAGTAAAGAGTGGCGCTTGCAAAGCAATTTCTTGCGCTAAGTAGTCAAGGTAAATATCCGCTTTGTCACGATGACGCGTAATGACTTTGTTACAACCACAGTAATAACAAAGGGTATGACAAAAAGGAATATGAACATATAAAGACAATTCACGATTAGGTGAAGATTCCACTGCATGAATAAAATCATCATGTTTAAAGTCATCATGAAATTCTAATGCCGTTGGATATGAAGTATATCTTGGGCCGCTTGTATTATATTTACTAAGTAATTGTGGATCGAAAAATTGACTTACTTTCATGATGTTACCGATAATTTATCAGAGCTTGAGAGGTTAATAACACTAATTATACATCAGTTACCATCTTATGTATTGATCAAACACAAGCTATTTGTGAGGTGTAGATATATTGTTTGTAAGGGGGTATGTCAAGTGTCACGTAAGGAAAGTAAGCTATTTAAAATATTGTATAAACATACTTAAAATAGCTTAAATAATTCATATTCCTTACCTGGTTTATTCAGCGCATTGAATGCATTTTTCTGCCGCAGGCTGTACAGCTAAACGTTGTTGGGTAATTTTTTCGCCGCAGGCTTCACAAATGCCATAACTTCCATTTTCTATTCGCGTAATGGCATTTGATAAATGCTGTATTTCAATTTTAGCTTCAGACTCAAGCGCATTCAGAACTTCTTCATTTTCGCGCTCGCCGCCTTGTTCAGACCAATCGGCATCTCTACCATCAGAAAAGTCACGATGGATAGCGCCAATACGTTCTTGTAATTCAACAATACGTTGGATAAATTTCGCTTTTAATTGTTCTGTCATAATGAGTACCTCGAATAAATAACGACTGAATGTCGTTATAACTTATTCCTTCAGTATACTCATTCTTTCGGTGAAATACTGTTGAAGTAGATCAAGTTCTATCACTATTTCATTACGCAATTTAGCTTCAACAGTCATACGCTGATAATCTTCTTTCATTCGCTGCTTTTTTGCTAACTGTTTACGGCTTTCAAGAATCGAAAGGTGTTTAATTTCATTATAAAGCGCAAATATAGCAGGAAATTGTTGGGCTAACTCACTACTCAATTTTAAAGAATCAAGCAAAACAGCCAAACGCCAACATCCCTCGCTATAATCGCATTGCTCTTCTTTCATGGCTCTAACAATAATTTTTACACTACTAAACACCTTTAGATCATGCTTAGCCAAGCCTTTTTGATGCGCTAATTCAGCTTGTTGTTGAGCCAGTTTTTGGGCGCTAACTTGCCTTAACAACTTACCCGCGTAAAAAGCTAAACTGGCAATAATAATAACGGCTAAAACTAGCGCGATCAGCCAATAGTCGTTCATATTGATAACCCTTAATCGCGTTCGTTGTCATTACCATATAAAGAATCAGACAAGGAGGAGTTATCTAATTTGTCCCACAAATCATCTTCAGACTTTGCTTTAGTAGCGGGTATTTCTTCGTCATCATCATCTAACTGTGCACTGATTGATTGATGTCGATCCATCAAATTATTGAAGTAATCTACTTCTTCAGCCGTTAACGTAATCTCTTCTTCTTGTTTGCTTAAAATAACTTGTAAGCGTTCGTCTGTTTCAATTGCTTCAAGTTGTTGAGCCAAACTAAGCTCGACTTCGTCTTTATTTACGGTACGAATAGCAGCAATAGGATCTTTTGGCGCTTTTTTAGCTTTATTAGATATAGGCTTTTGAACGATTTTAACCGCACCGCCTAAATCAATCGGTTTTTTACTGCCAATACGAGGATCCTTATTTTGATTCGTATTATGATCTGACTGGTTATCTATCTGTGCTTCTTGCTGACGATTGCCTGGCTTTTTACCCGTTTTTTTACGCACTCTTTTTTCAACGCTTGCTAATTCAACTTTACTTAGCTTAGGTTTCGCTGTTGGAGCACCACCAGGTTTTCTAGATTTTTTTGTACGTGACATGAGCTTATTACTTTTTTAACGATTAATTGCGCTATTTTACGCCATTAACGGTTAAAAAGTAATTGCTAGTTTTGAGTAACGCGTGATTAATTGTCTATAACAAAGAAATAGAGTTTAGTCATCGGTAACAAAAAAAATTATAGTCTAATTTTTGCATGTCACTACACAGCACGATGTAGTGCTTGCCTACTCTCAAAACTAGACTTTTTATATCATTAAGCGAGTATTACCGTTTTATCTCCATTTATACAAACACGTTGTTCTGCATGAATTCGTACGGCATGGCTCAATGCAGTCGCCTCTAAATCGTGCCCCATGTGAACCATTTGTTCAATAGTAAAAGTATGGTTAATGGGTTTCACTTCTTGTGCGATGATTGGACCTTCATCTAAATTAGCCGTTACATAATGCGCCGTTGCACCAATAACTTTTACACCTCGTGCGTGCGCTTGGTGATAAGGTCGTGCGCCTTTAAAACTAGGCAGAAATGAATGATGAATATTTATAGCACGGCCGCCTAATTTTTGGCATAGATCGTCAGATAATATTTGCATATAACGCGCAAGCACTAATAAGTCAGCATTACATGTTTTTAGCAAGTCGAGTATTTGTGCTTCTTGTTCAGCTTTAGTGTCTTTCGTGAGGGGTAAGTGATGAAAAGGTACGCCATGCCAATCAGTTAGTGACTCGCAATCTTTATGATTAGAAAGTACAGCAACGATATTGATCGGTAAGACGCCTGATTTCCATTTTGTTAATAACGACACCAAACAATGATCATCTTTAGAAACAGCAATAACTACATTAGGCACATCAGTTTTATTACGAAGTTTATACTCCATGTGCAATGGTTTCGCTAACTTATCTAGTGCTTCTTTAAATTCATTTGCAGAAACGGTTAAATTGCGATCATCAAAAGCAATGCGTGAAAAAAGTTTCGGTATAAGGGTCACTATATTGCGATGTTTCAGTAATAAATGCGCCATGTTCGAATAAACTTTGTGAAACTTTTGCTAAAACGCCAGTATTATCCGGACATTGCCAAGTAAGAATATAGTGGTTAGGTGTGGTCATGATATTTTATTAGTAATGAAAAAGAAGCAGTATCATTGGTTATTTTGTCTATCTTTTCCAGTGTTTTCATAGCATTTTTGGCTATATCTTTATATTTTCTCAGTTAATCCATCACAAATGATGTTTATTTTTAATATAAAGTGCTTCTACCTTCTCTCTTGCCCAAGGTGTTTTACGCAAAAATTTTAGACTTGATTTAATACTGGGGTCTTTCGTAAAACAATTTATATTAATTTCTTTGCCTAATGCTTCAAAACCAAAATATGCTTCAAGTTCAGTAACAATAGTTTTTAACGTAACACCATGTAATGGATTATAAGGTTGATTGTTCATGGAATACGCTTACTCAAAACTGACTGACTTAAAGGACTTTTATTATAGCAAAACTATGCAAAGCCATACAAAAAAAAGGCACATTATCTGCAAAATAAGAAGATAAGTGCCTATGACTTAAGCAAATAGGATATTAGTTAAATATTATGCGAAGTATTTCGCTAGCTCGTCAGCTCCACCGATATGTTTTCCATCAATAAATATCTGCGGGACCGTGTCAGCATTAGTGATTGCGCGCATTGCTGAAATACTGATTTCATCACCTAATGTTAGCTCTTCATAGGCTAAACCTTGTTTGATAAGCAAGTCTTTCGCTCGAGCACAATGCGGACAACCTGGTTTTGTAAATAAGCTTACTTTCGTTGTTTGAACTGCTTCTGGGTTAATATAAGCAAGCATTGTATCAGCATCAGACACTTCAAAAGGGTCACCTGGTAAATCTGGTTCAATAAACATTTTTTCAATCACACCATCTTTAACTAACATTGAATAGCGCCGGCTACGTTTACCAAAACCAATCTCATTTTTTGCCACTAACAAACCCATTCCATCGGTGAAATCACCATTACCATCAGGAATAAAACTTATATTTTCTGCATCTTGATCGGCAGCCCAAGCATTCATAACAAAAGTGTCATTCACTGAAACACAAATAATTTCATCCACACCATTTTCAGCAAATTTACTTGCTAATTCATTATAACGAGGTAAGTGACTTGAAGAACATGTAGGAGTAAATGCACCGGGTAATGAAAAGACAACGACCGTTTTTCCTGCAAAAATTTCTTGAGTATCGCGCTTAACCCAATCGTCATTAACACGCATTGGGAAGGTTACCGATGGTACTTTCTGCCCTTCTTTATTTTCGAAATTTACATTTTGAGTAGACATAATATTTCCTTAGTTAATTTAACTATATTGAATTTAACTACATTGAGGTGAAGTAAGTAATTAAACTTGATGAAGCCATTATCAAGCAAATGTACACACAATTAAAGTGATTAAAATAGATGATATCAATCTAAAAAAACGATACACCGCAGTATCACTTCAAGATCTCTGTATTAATAAGAAACTAATGTAGTCAAAATATTTGCTTATCACCAATGCAACGTGATAAATTAAATCTCAACTTGTATATACAACTAAAGCATAAAGTCAAAACAAAGACAATATTAATTGATATAGGGTCAATTAATAACAACCCAAAAGAGTGCATAATGAATACTACCTACTCTCTATCACCAGGCAATACAGGGATGCTAATTAGTATGCCTCATAACGGCGAAAATATACCTAAGCACATTGCAAAAACCATGACGAATAACGCCTTAAAGGTTGCTGATACAGATTGGTATATTGATAAACTATATGACTTTGCAAAAACAATGGGCATTTATACGATCTCCCCAAAATATAGTCGGTATGTTATTGACTTAAACAGGGACCCAAGCGGTGAAGCTCTCTATGTCGGTCAAAATAATACAGAGTTATGTCCAACCACTTCGTTTAATTCATTACCGCTTTATCTAAACAACAATACCCCTACGGCAAGAGAAATAACCGATAGAATTGAACAGTATTGGTACCCTTATCATAGTGCGTTAAAAAATACATTAATGGCATTAAAACAAAAATACGGTAAAGTAATTTTACTTGATGCTCATTCTATTTTGTCAAACGTACCGCGTTTTTTTGAAGGTAAATTACCTGATTTCAATTTCGGCACTGCAGATGGATTAAGTTGTGATGAAGCCATGGTTGAAAGTATCAAAAATTTAAATTTCGAGCCATTTAGCTGCGTTTATAATGAGCGGTTCAAAGGCGGCTATATTACACGCGCCTATGGTGATCCTAAAAATGGTATTCATGCTATTCAACTAGAATTATCACAAGATACTTATCTGAATGAAACCAATAGTCACTATGATGAGATCAAAGCAGAACAAGTCAAAAAACACCTAAAAATGGTAGTTAAATGCTTAGTTAACTACAGTAATCAAAACTGAATATAAATGGCATATCAAACGAGTAAACTGCGTCGTTTATAACCAACGCTTACCCGCTAAAAACATGGTGTTTAATTGATTAACTAATGATTAATTAGTGATTAAGAAATGAGTAAAGTAATGAAAGAGCAAGACATGACAAAATACTACTACGCTGAAAATATTTTATTGAACAATGGTTGGGCAACAAACAAAACACTGACTATTCAAAACGGGATTATTACCGAGATAAGCGCGGCAAAAAGAGCAATGCCACGTTATTCGAAGGAACGGTTATTCCGGGTATGATTAATTGTCATTCCCATGCTTTCCAAAGAGCATTTGCAGGGTTTAGCGAACACGGCAGTAACGCTAAAGATAGCTTTTGGACTTGGCGTAAAACAATGTACAAATTTCTTGCTCAAATTACTCATAATGACGTAAAAACAATTGCACAACATCTTTATATAGAAATGCTAAAATCAGGTTATACACGTGTTGCTGAGTTTCATTACTTACATCATGATATCAATGGTAAAACATACCCAGAAAACTGCACTGACAATACAAAAAGAAATAATCCCGAACATAAATTATCAGCCATGGCACAAGCCATTTTTGATGCCGCAAAAAATTCAGGTATAGGACTAACCATATTGCCCGTTTTGTACCAATACGCCGGTTTTGGTCAGCAAACATCAAATGACGGTCAAAAACGTTTTATAAACACTACCGCACAATTTAATCAATTAGTCAGTGACTGTTTTGAATTAACTAAACAATACCCAAATACTAACCTTGGTATAGCCCCTCATTCATTACGTGCTGTTGATAAAGAGTCCATCGTTGAAGTTGTGCATCATGTTCGTTCGTTAGATAATAACGCCCCTATTCATATCCATATTGCTGAACAACAGCAAGAGGTCGATGATTGCATAACACATTACTCCAAGCGCCCTGTGCAATGGTTATTAGATAATTTTGATCTAGATGAACATTGGTGTTTAATTCATGCCACTCACATTAACGCACAGGAACAAAAAGGAATAGTTGCCAGTAACGCAATTGCAGGAATATGCCCTACAACTGAAGCAAATTTAGGTGATGGTATTTTCCCCACTCGTGAATTTTTAGCGTTAAATGGTACTTTTGCTATTGGCTCTGATAGCCATATTTCTGTAAATCCTGTGGAAGAGTTACGTTGGCTAGAATACGCACAACGCTTAATAACACAAAAAAGAGTAATACTATCTTCAGCAGGAATAGCTTCTGTGGGTCAAAATTTATGGCATAAAGCGGCATTAGGTGGAGCACAAAGCACTAATTCAAATACTGGTGTTATATCGGAAGGCAAGCAAGCTGACTTACTAATACTTGACACACAACAAACTTCTTTATTCGCCAACAACAAGCATTTACTTGATAGTGTTATTTTTGCCGACCAAAAAAACATGATAAAGGATGTTATGGTTAATGGCCAATGGGCCGTACAAAATTATACTCACGCTAATGAAGTAAACAGTGCTAACAACTTTGCAAAATTACTAGCACGATTATCTACGTAATGCATAAACCTAAAGCATACTTGAGTAATTACTGATTGTTCGACAAATTTTAGCTTGGTTGTTAGGATGAAAAGTCGTACTGCGTTTATTATCTCTGCAAAACGATTGATAAAATTCATTGATATGTTTTCGAGACGATGTGATCTCTTTTAATGAATCAACCTCTGCAGGTGAAAAATGTTTTAAATCAGGTTTTAAGTCAATTAAAATTTTATCTGGGTTTAAACGCACTGAAGTGTCACTAAAATCAGAAAAACTCTCATCCATTGACGCTCTTATGTCATTATAAAACTTAGTTACCTCAGGTTGAGGGAAAAAATGTAAAAAAACCGCAATTCCTACGATCAAGATCAATATATTTTTCATAACACTCCGTATATTAGTATGCTCTAATTTATGTTATTCTTGAAGGTGACAATAACATAATAATTATTTTTAGACTAATTAACCTCTTCTAAGGATTAACAGTGAGTACTGACGAAAAACCATCATCACCGAGTTCGGCTCAAATACCTGTAAAAAACGTAAACATTCACCCCGCAAAAAACACTAAAACCCGTTATAAGCCAGGAGATGATATTTACGTTCGGAAAATTGGCGGTTTTTTTCAAAAACTAAGGCGAAAAATGAACTTTATGTTCTTTGCCTTATTCGCCATATTACCTTGGTTACAATATAACGGTCATCAGGCCATTCTGTTTGATATAAGTGAACAACGTTTTACTATATGGGGCCTAACTCTTTGGCCGCAAGATTTAACCTTATTAGCCTGGATTTTTATTTTTGGCGCCTTTCTACTCTTTTTTGTGACCACATTTCTAGGCCGAGTATGGTGCGGCTACACATGCCCACAAACCGTATGGACATTTATTTTCATATGGTTTGAAGAGAAAATAGAGGGTAGCGCTAACCGGCCGAAAAAAACTTGATCAACAAAAAATGACGTTGACTAAACTTAAGAAAAAAGTCCTGAAACACATTTGTTGGCTTCTCTTTTCTTTGTTTACAGCGATGACTTTTGCCGGTTATTTCTCCCCCATGAACGAATTGTTCATTAACGTTATCACGTTAAACACAACAATAACTATGGCTATTATTTTAGCTTTTTTTACTTTTGCCACCTATGGAAATGCCGGTTGGATGCGTGAAATGGTTTGTTTGCACATGTGTCCTTATGCTCGTTTTCAATCAGCCATGTTCGACAAAGATACCTTAACCGTTTCCTACGATAAAAATAGAGGGGAAAATCGCGGTCCACGAGGAAGAAAACAAGATCCAAAAGCATTAGGACTAGGAGATTGTATTGATTGTAATTTATGTGTAGAAGTATGTCCTACAGGGATAGATATCCGTGATGGCCTTCAGTATGAGTGTATCAACTGTGGTGCCTGTGTAGATGCCTGTTCAGATGTAATGACGCGTATGCAATACGACCAAGGCTTAATTCGTTACACTACAGAGCATGAACTTCAAGGCAAAAAAGTACACTTGATTCGTTCTAAATTGATTGGTTATGCCGTA
The DNA here is from genome assembly GCF_022669015.1 of Colwellia maritima. Lineage (GTDB taxonomy): Bacteria > Pseudomonadota > Gammaproteobacteria > Enterobacterales > Alteromonadaceae > Colwellia > Colwellia maritima. The sequence continues at coordinate 52,780 of NZ_JAKKSL010000001.1, forward strand.
GTGTTACTTATCATGACGACAATGTTAGTATTAGAAATAGCTAATCGCGTGCCCTTGTCGTTAGAGATTATTCGAGACCGAACAGAGCTTGCTAAAGAGAACTTTAATGGTGACATAGAAAATGTTTATACCTTAAAAATTCTAAATATGTCACAAACAGACAATACTTATAAGCTTAGTGTCAAAGGTATTGAAAATACAAAATGGCATGGTAAACAAGAAATCATGGTAAAAGCTGCAGCCGTATATACTTTACCTATCAGTATTTCTGTTGATCCGTATGACTTAAAAGGTTATATGACAGATATCGCCTTTACTGTTGAGCAAATATCACCTGAAAGTGATGTGAAGATCGAACATGAAAGTCGCTTTTTTAATAAACGCTAATCGCCTTTTTAAAAAGACAACAACCACTAAATAAATGAGCATTAATGGCACAATTTGATTTTAAATCGCTTTCTCCTGATACCATCATTGATGGATTAGAAAGTGTGGGCTTTAACGTAGACAGTGGTTTATTAGCGCTGAACAGTTATGAAAATCGTGTGTATCAATTTCATGACGAAAACTTAACGAAATATGTCACTAAGTTTTATCGACCTCAGCGGCAATTGGCTCAAATTCAAGAAGAACATGATTTTTCTTTTGAACTTGATGAACAAGAATTACCTATTGTTGCCCCATTAAAACGCAATGGCATAAGCTTATTTGAACATCAAGGGTACCATTTTGCCGTATTCCCCTGTCGTGGGGGGCGTATATTTGAAGTTGATAATTTAGACCAACTTGAGTGGATGGGACGTTTTGTTGGCCGTATTCATGCGGTCGCCTCACAAAAATCTTTTGTACACAGACCTAGCTTTACCGTTGAGGAAATGCTTTACCAAGCAAGCAAAATCATTGAACAAAGCAATTTTGTCCCTAAAAGTTTAGTTAAACCATTCTTCACTATTTTAGAACAAGTCATTGACGTTGCCGCAAAACAATACAAAGTAAAGCATGAAATACGCTTACATGGTGATTGCCATGCAGGCAATATTCTTTGGCGAGATGAAGGCCCTCATTTTGTCGATTTAGACGATTGTCGTACTGGCTTGACTATCCAGGACTTATGGATGATGCTTTCTGGTGACAGACAACAACAATTGTTACAAATTGACACCCTATTAATGGGTTATGAAGAGTTCTTTTCATTTGAACATTCGCAACTTAGTTTGATAGAATCACTAAGAACTATGCGTGTAGTGAATTATATGGCATGGTTATGTAAACGGCAAGATCCTGCTTTTCCGCGAAACTTTCCTTGGTTTAATACGGAAAAATATTGGGAACAGCAAATTCTTATGCTTAAAGAACAAATGTCTGCATTGCAGCAACCACCATTAAGTTTATTACCCTGTTAGTTAACGCATGGTAAAAACGAATACCAATTGGCCTGTACTTTCTGTTGATGGTACCAAGGTTCGACATAAAAAATTAGGATAATAAAATGAAAAAAATACATCGTTTATTTATGGTGTTATTAATGCCACTTTTAGCCTTTTCAATCACTGCATGTGCTGAAAAATACACGGAAGGAGATCAATATACTCAAGTAAGTGAAATAGCATCAAAAAGTGCTGAAGTACGCGAATATTTTTCTTTTTACTGCCCTCACTGTTTGCGATTTGAACCCTTTATGGAAACGATCAAAAAAGATTTACCTGATGGTGTTAAATTTGAGCGGAACCATGTTGATTTCCTACGTGCTGCCTCACCAGAAGTCCAAGGTATGCTGAGTAAAGCCGTTGTTGTCGCTCAACAGCTAGATATGGAGACAAAACTTGTTGGTGCAATATTTAACTACCTTCAAATACAACGTGCGGTAATTACCTCTGAAAAAGATATTCGAAATATCTTTGTGCTAAACGGCGCTGACGGTGATAAATTTGATAAATTGATGAAAAGCTTCAGCGTTAACGCTAAAGCTAAATCCATGAAAAAACACCAAGATACTATGTCTAAAAGTGGTGCGTTAAAAGCGGTTCCTACTATTATTGTGAATAATAAGTACCGAATTAATACACAAGCCTTAGATAAAGCTAACTTTGAACAAGATTATAAAGACTTAATAGATTACCTAGTAACACTTAAATAAAGGTAAAGTTAGTCACAGGCAAAAAGCATAATGGGTGAAACATGCATAACACGGCATTTTCAACCATTATGTTTATTAATATCTACAAGCATCACCTACTGAACTTACTTATCAAACAAGCTGCTCAGCAAATTCTCTTTTGCCTTAGTAAACTCTTCTTGCGTTAAAAACCCCTGCTGTTTCAAATCAACAAGTTTTTCAAGTGCATTTACCAATTCCGTGTCGATTGAGCTCTGTTGTTTAGTAGAAACAATCGCCTCATTACTTGCTTCAGCAACTGTTGCTTTTGGTGGGGTTACTGCTGACGTTATATTAGGTCCTTGATTTGATTTTAATGTTACACCCGCAGCGTTACGATTCATCTCAGCTTGTTCATGTAATGACGTTGTTTCGCCCACTGGTTTAGTGGCTTCTAACGATTGCTTAGAATAGATAACGGGCTTTTCTTTTCGCTTTGCTGTCTCATTTGGATTAATCTTTGATGCAATTAACCAACACCAATCAATTGCATCTTCGATAACGACAGAATAAGTTTTTTTAGTAACGCGAGCACTACCTTTACGCATATATAGACAAATATCATAGGTTTTATTTCGTACATCAGTAAACGACAGCGAAATTTGGCGAATTTTCCCATCAACCATTTTATCTACTTTTTCTTTAATAAAAATACTCCGTAAATCTTGATCTTTATCGTTATCAAAACCATGCCCTGCGTTCTGATTAATAACACAAACAGATACCTCATTGAGCATCACCTCACAGGTTGCAATATCAACAATATCAATAATGATATCTGGGCTATTTTTATGTCGATGATATAAACCTATTTGATGTTGTGATTCACTTAGCTCTAATTGCGCAAATTGAGTTCGAACAATAGCCTTTGCAGACGTTTTATTCCTTTTTATAAAATATATAAAAAAACCGAGGGCAATCAAAACCAAAAATAATACATAAACGCCACTTGTTGGCTTTTCTGCCGGAGCAACACTCGCCTTTATTGCTTTTTTCATTGTGACACTTGCTTGCGGCAGTTGAAAAATTTTACCGACTGTTTTGTCTAAAACTAACACTTCACCATTAAAATCCTGACTAAAGGACACATTGCTCTCATTAGCTAATTGCTGAGGCCCAAATTGCCATTCTGGATCTGGCTTATTTTCAATGGAAGTAACAGAACTAACGGAAGGTTTTATATGCAAAGACTCAACAAGCCACGCTTGATTTACTTTGGTTAAGATAAGTAATTTATTCCGTAAGTGTGGTAAATAACGCCCGCGATACAATAAAGTATCTTCGATAGGTACATCCGCCTGATAAACAACATTCTTAGGTGGTGATTTACGCCAGTCGCTTTTCATATTTACCCATGATAACAGCGATTTATTCAGGTATTGATGCGATAATAAAAGGTTATTGCTGCTTTTGCTAGGCCAAACAAACTGCTTTATTTTTTGTGCACCAAGTAGGTATATCTCATCTCTAATATCAATATCTTTTAAATAAGGGTTGCTGTTAGGCACAGTAAAACTTCGTAAGCCAAACTTAGTGGGATTAATACGTAAAATAACCCCTGAATAAAGCGGCTCTTGCCGATCTACCTCTCCGTTCAAAGCAACATAAAGTAAACCAAACCCCTCATTCCATGATTTTGTATAAGGGTTAAATGACATTTGTTCAATTGTCATATTATTACTAGGAACAGCTATACGTATTACTTCACGTTTGGTTTTTACATTAACTTTTTGATAATTAATTGAGTTAAATTGCCACTCTGTAATCACTGCATCAAACTTGAGCATCAAGGCATCATTGTTCTCTTGTATGCGTTTAGTTTTACTTTGCTTATCTAACGCCTCAAGGTGGGCGGTATAAAAAGTACCATACCCAGGTTGATCTCGTAGTGAAAAATTAGGGTGCAATGTAATAGCCGTTAATTTGAGAGGCGATTGCGCTACTGGCCGGTTAACATTTATGTCTAAAACTAGCGAAAAATTTTTCATCTCATCAACCAGAAACATTTGTCCTGTTTTATTAATGATAAAATGTTGTTGATTATTGCTAGGGTTAAGCACTAACTGCTGCCAGTTGCTGTAACCTGGCTTGCGGTTGATTGATTGCTGCTAATTCATCAAATTGATCATGACTTTCTTCTGCTACAGTAACGAAAGAAAATAAACTAATAAAACCCAAAAACACAATAATTCGCATCATAAGGGTCGTTAAGTTGAAGGCATTCCTTTGACTATTCATATTTCGGCTATTACTCATAGTATTCACTTTATTTTTAATAACTTAACATATTTTATGAACAAATATTTACGGGTATATTTTATTTACTCGATCACTCGCGCTTTACAGCCAAGAAACACCAGAAAAAGTATACTTATCCTTTTAAGTCAATCGATGAACTATTTTTGCTTCAATAAACTGTGTTTTATCAGCGGTCGCTAAATAACTCAATTTACCTTCAATCATCACATTATCACCTATTTGCGCTTTTTCGACCAAATACAATGCCTGCTTTCCCCATACATGCAATTCACGATCTACACTATGATTTTGCCAACATTGTTTATCAATCGAATAATCTTGGTGATTTATCGTTATATTCATTTGCGCTAAGGTTTTATTGTTGGGTGTCGTCACTACCTGCGCTAATGACGTCAATTGACCACTACACATAATTTGATTAACGGTTTGAGTATAACCTTTATTAAACTTTTTAATAAAGGTTGCATGAACAATTGATAAGTGACTTTTTTCTTTGATGTTACTTAAATAGCCCTGCACTAAAATGATATCACCTTTTTCAGCGGTTAAAAGCGCCTGTTCAACTAAAGGACCTTCAACTTTCACATGATGATAACTTGTCCATTCTTTATAAGTATTCGTTTTTTTATCTAACCACTTTGAACTCGTTGCAATAGTAAGCTCCGTTATAGCAGAAACAGGATTAGCTCGATAACGAATATCCGGTTTAGCAACTAAATTTCCTAATAAAGTAACTGCACATAAATGGTGATTCTGTACAGGTGAGTTTATTTTATACATTGTAAAATAGCCCTCGTGGCCGTTCTATGCAAAACTATTGACGATAGAGTGTCTTTGCATCTTATGCGTTTTACAACAACATATATAAATTAATTGAAGGTGTCGATAAGTTATCAAAATAATAACAAATTCATTCATTAAGTAAACTATAGCCGGTACCAAAGCTAACTCGCCGGTAAGTACAAATACAAACTATAAAGTCTGCTAAGCTATGTTATCAATGCTTGAGTCACTTTGTTTTTTTTCATGGTGTTATAAGCGTCAAAACTATATAGCAGTAATGCCAACCAAATAAAAATAAAGGTCATAAACTCAGCAAGTTGCATCGTTTCTTGATAATACAAGGTTGCCAGTAAAAACATTATGCTTGGCCCTATGTATTGAAAAAAACCTAAACTTGATAACGTTAAACGTTTGGCCGCAGCAGTAAAACACAATAAGGGTGCGGTAGTAACGACACCCGCCATCACTAATGTAATATTAAGCGTTTGATTATTTAAAGTTAAATTAGCCGAAGGACTGTCAAGAAAATATAGCCAATAAACAATGGCTACTGGCAACATAATTAAAGACTCAATAAGTAAACCAACAAAAGAATCAACGTGCATTTTTTTCTTAACACACCATAAATAGCAAAAGAACTGGCTAACCCTAAAGAAACAATGGGTAAAGAGCCCACAGTAAAAAGTTGTAAACAAACACCTAAAGCGGCTAATAGCACAGCAATTTTTTGATTTCTTCGTAAACGTTCACTAAAAAACAACATACCAAGCGCAACATTAAATAAAGGATTAATAAAATAGCCTAAACTTGCGTCGAGCAAATGATTATTATTGATAGCCCAAATAAAAATTAACCAATTTACAGCCAATACGGCTGCCGATAAGGTGAGTTTAATAAGAACCTTAGGCTGTTGACACAATTGAACAAAGACATGCCATTTTTTAGACACCAAAACTAATAACAACAAAAATATGCTCGACCAAATAATTCGATGCATTAAAATTTCGCCAGACCCAATATCAATTAATAATTTAAAATAGAGTGGCGCAATACCCCACATAACATAAGCGCCTAGCGCATTAAAAATACCACTGTGTGCAGAGAGTTGTTGTTTCAGGAATGACATAAAATTATTTTTGGATGATGAGAGCGGTTCAAGGCTCTATAGTAACACAACATAATGCCATTAAAGATGCGTACTAAATCAATTAGTAATAAATAACTTTCGAGTTATTAAGAAAATATAAAGTTAACCTACCATGTAGGTTCCTGTACCAAAAGCAATGTGTTCACCTAGTTCGTTATGCATTTCCATACGTGCTACCGCTACTTTACTACCGCTGCGAATAATATGCGCTGTTACAATGAACTCCTCACCTCGGCCAGGACGTAAAAAGTCTGTGCGTAAATCTATCGTGCCAATTTTTCGTAAGCTTTGTTCAATGGTGGCAGATGAAATCTCGGGAAGTTGCTCAATAATATTAGCAGCAGCTACAGCACCTCCGAGCTAAATCAAGTGCAGACGCAGTTACCCCGCCATGAAGAATTTTTTGTGTAGGATTACCGATGAGTTTATCATTCCAAAAAAAACGCACCTCTGATGTTTGTGCGCTAAACCGTGTAATTTTAAGGCCGAGTAACTGATTAAACGGCATATTACTATTCCAAAAATTTGCGAGTTGTTGATAAATTTCTTCACGATTCATTTAAATGTACCCTGGTCGGACTAGTGTAAAAATAGAGTAGCATCATTTATATAAAATTGGAAAATAATGATGTCACGGTTACATCTCTCAGGTAAAATAAAGGCTACCAAAGCCGATGAAAGAATATCTGTTGAATATTGATACACAATCTCCTTCGATAACCGCTGCCCAACAAGCATTATTGCATAGCACTTTAAAGCATTACTTTGGTTACGATAGTTTTCGATCAGGCCAAATGGAAATCATCAATAACCTTTTGCAAGGCCGAGACTCTTTAGTACTCATGCCTACGGGTGGTGGTAAATCTCTCTGTTATCAATTACCTGCAATTTTATTGCCCGGCATCACCATTGTAGTTTCACCGTTAATCGCTTTAATGAAAGATCAGGTAGATAACCTAACACATCAAGGTATCCCTGCGGCTTTTATTAATTCATCATTAGATCAGCAAGCTATTAATGATATTTTTTCAAAATTATCACAGGGAGCAATTAAATTACTTTATGTTGCGCCTGAACGTTTAACAAATCGATATTTTCTACAAGGATTAAATGATTTACCTTTGAGTTTATTTGCCATAGATGAAGCACACTGTATATCTCAGTGGGGACATGACTTCCGCCCGGCATACACACAGCTACATACGTTGAAAAACTATTTTCCAAATGTACCGGTTATGGCATTAACAGCCACTGCAGACGTGACAACACGTAAAGATATTCTCACGCAATTAGCGTTGAATAATCCTTATATTCACCTAGACAGTTTCGACAGACCAAATATCCGTTTTACCCTCGCCCCTAAATATGACGGAGAAAAACAAGTACTGGGTTATGTGCGAAAACAGGGTGATGATTCAGGTATTATTTATTGTAATAGTCGATGGCAAGTAGAAAAATTGACAAAATATCTAGCAGCATGTGGCATTAATTGCGCTGCATACCATGCAGGCTTAGAAAGTGATATCCGCGCGCTTGTGCAAGAAGGTTTCACCAAAGATAACATTCAAATTGTCATTGCCACGGTTGCGTTTGGGTTAGGAATAAACAAACCCAATGTACGTTACGTTATTCATTTTGAGCCACCGCGTACTTTAGAATCTTATTACCAAGAAGTAGGTCGAGCAGGTCGTGATGGTTTAGCTGCAGAAGCGTTATTTTTAGTTGCCGATAAGGATATTAGTCGCATTAAAAAACGCATTAGCGAAGGAGATAACCCACAACGAGTAAATGTTGAAATGCATCGTTTCGCCGCCATGAGTGCTTTTATTGATGCACAAACTTGTCGTAGGCAAGTCGTATTGAATTATTTTGCTGAATATACGCAACAAGGCTGTGGTAATTGTGATATTTGCTTAGATCCACCTAGCCAGTTTGACGCAACAGAAGCCGCTCAAAAAGTATTATCTTGTGTATTTCGTATCAAACAACAAGGGGATATCAACCATGTCGTTGATGTTTTACGTGGAGAATCTACCGCCAAAGTAATAAATCAAGAACACAATACCGTATCGACTTTTGGTATTGGTAGTACAAAATCACCTGGCTATTGGTTTGCTATTATTGGGCAACTCATCCATCTAGGTTACTTACAACAAGATATTGAACAACAATCGACCCTTGTTTTAACTGAAGCATCCAGAACGGTACTTAAAGCCACTGAGCCTCTCATGTTAGCAAGTCCGCGTCTTCAAAAAGCAAGTTATTGGCAAAATAATAAGCAAGATAAATCCTATGATCGTGCCTTATTTATGAAATTACGTGAACTGAGAAAGCGTATTGCAGACAGTGAAGATATTGCTCCATTTATTGTTTTTAACGATGCTACATTATCAGAATTAGCCCAAATACAGCCCATTAACTCAATGCAAATGTTGGCTGTCAGCGGTATAGGCGATGTAAAACTAGCTCGTTACGGTAAAGCCTTTATGGATGTCATTAAAGAACACAGTCAATAATATATATGGCACCATACGCCAAGATCAAAAAAAGCACTACAACTGTGCTTTTTTATTTTCTACAAATTAATTTTTCAAATAATAAGTAATTACTTATTATTTTAAGCTTGCATAATAAGCAGCTAAATCAGCCATATCAGTCTCACTTAACGAAGCAACCATACCTTTCATGGTAGGATCATTACGTTTGCCTGCTTTAAAATCTTTAAGTTGCTTTGTAAGATAAGCTTCTTTTTGGCCGGCAAGGTTAGGATAAATTGGTACAGCTGAAATACCCGCAACACCATGACATGCGCTACACATCATTGATTTACCTTTACCTGCAGCAGCATCGCCGGCAAATACAGGTGATGCCATCATTACGGTTGCAGAAAGCGCAAGAGTAAGTTTTTTCATAATAATAGTCTCTCTTTATTGTGTAATTATAATTTCTGTTCAGATTATAGGTAAAATAAACCAAGCTGTCGTTACTTTTTTAATTTACCTTTTGATTAACAGACATTCTTAACTGTTGTATTATCAATGCTATGATAATTTCAAATGGATTAAAAAAACACCTTTTTTATCCAAATTCACTGGGAAATTAATGACACGTATCAACATGGAGTCAATAAATTTTATTGACAAAAAAATTTCCATAATTTTTGATCAGCTGTGGTTTCAAGAAGACATTAATACGCTACGTCAACAGATTTTGAATAAAATTAAAGATCATCAGGTAATAGAAATAATTCAGGGCGCAGACAGAGAAAGCTGTCGTTTTACATGGTTAGATACTGAGTTTAACTTACATTTTGACTATTACAGTCAATCCTGTTGGTTTAATACACATGATGAAATAACCTCTTCAAAAATTCAGTCTTTATTCGATCTTCTGGCACAAAATTAATATGGCTATATTTGACAAAATACTTCTGAGTCGATGCTTTTTAGGCGACAATGTTCGCTACAATAGTGAAATACTTGCTTTACGCTCTCCATTACTAAAAATATGGCAACAAGAAAACCGGATCATTCCTATTTGCCCAGAGGTAGCGGGTGGTTTGTCTGTACCTAGGGAGCCTGCAGAACAACAACCGAATAGTGGCCAAATCATCACAATATCAGGTAGTAATGTAAGTAAGGCTTTTAATGAGGGTGCAAACAAAGCATTACTACTATGTCAGCAACACAGTATTCGATTTGCAGTGCTCAAAGAATCAAGTCCTTCTTGTGGTAGCACACTTATTTATGATGGCTCTTTTTCAAATACAAAAATACCTGGTCAAGGGGTCACAAGTGTACTGCTCACTCAAGCAGGTATTCGAGTTTTTTCTGAAAATAATTTAGACGAGTTAGCAAAATTATTAGATAAAAATTAACCTAACGGCTATCCCCTAAAAGATATTCTTTCGACTTCGAGTAATAAGTTGATTTAACGTTTCTTTATTTTGCATTTCACTAATACCACATGAAATACTCACTTTGGGTAACCTAACCCCTGACTGCACACTCACAAAACGGAGTTTTTCAACGCCTTGTTTAATTTTTTGTGCAATCTCATTTGCAATGCCGCCATCAACATCCGGAAGTAAAATAATAAATTCATCACTTGCCGAACGAACAGGTAAACCACTGCCCTCAACATAGCTAGTCACTTTTTTAGCAATTTTTGACAAAATAACATCACCAATTAATGCACCAAAACGTTCACTGAATGAATTAAAATGATCAACACTGATCACAATAGCAGCAATACTTCTATCTGCATCATCACTAAGCCAAGTATCTACATGTTTAGACATCGATTGTCGGTTATGTAAACCTGTAATAGGATCTAAACATATTTCCTTACGTGCCTCCTCCAACTCATTAGATAAGTTTTGCGCATGTATTTTTACACCCTCGATTTGTTCAACTAGCGCTTGTTGTTGCTTTTTAAAAGTAATTGAGGCTTTATGAAGCTGAGATATCGCTTGCTTCATTTCATTTTGATTACTCGACATTAACGAAGGAATGCTATTATCAATTTGCTCAATAAAGTCTTGCGTATCTGATTTGGATTGCTGACAATTATTTTGAACTTCAATGAATAATGATGACAGGTCGGAAATGATTTCTGTTCTAAACTTACTTTGTTTTAGTAAGAAATCTTTATATAATTGTTCCATAAAAAAGCTGTCTAAAGGCTTTCCTGACAGGAGTAAATGCTTAATATTAGCAGTTAATAGCGGTTTAGAATTTTTACAATATTCATAACTAACCGCATAATTTATGGGATTTACAGGCAAGCTCCATTGGTGCAACTGGGCAACTGCCAATTTCATTGTTTTATTTGCTTGCGTTATTGTGTCGTGATACTTCACCTTTTGGCCTCTATGGTTTTATCACTCTAGCGCTCTATGGCACCTACTATACTGATTCTCTAGTATTTGAATCTAAATATCTACTAAATTCATTGTAAAATTTATCATGAATGCTGCTAAAGTATGGGAGTCGTATTCACATGAGTAAATTTCAATGAAACACTTTTTACCCTTTTTTTATGTATTTTTCTTATTAAGCTGTAGCAACACAAATCATTCACAGCCCAAAGAAGTTATCACAACTGTTGATCAACAGCTACAACAACTAATTAATATATATCAAATTTTTTATCAAAACAGCAGTCCATTTAACGACCCTAAAGCGGGAGGAAATAATGCCAAACTACCTAATTTGTCTTCCGAATTTCTGGCAAAACAAAATTCAAAACGAAGAAATATCTATAAAGCTTTAACTAAAATTAATGTTGAAAAGCTAAGTGTAGACAACAAGATTAATCATGCAGTATTAACTTATACGCTGAAAAACCAATTAGATAATTATCAAAATAAAGAACACTACATGCCCTTAACGGCTGAATCCGGTTTTCATGTTTGGATTGCTAATATTAGCCGACAAATTAATTTAAAAAGTTTACAAGATTATCAAGACTACATATCAAAATTGCGCGCCATTCCACTATACTTTGATCAACAAATATCTTGGATGAATTTAGGAATAGAAGAAGGTATTACTCAACCTAAAGTAGTATTAAACGGGTATGAACAATCCATTATTGCCTTTATCGAAAAAGAGGTAACGGATAGTGTTTATTATACTCCTTTCAAAGAAATTTCTGACTATATCCCGATAGAAATTCAGAGAAAAATTCAGGCAGAAGCCCAAAATATTATAGCCGAACAAGTAATACCTGCTTATCAAAAATATTATGATTTTATGGTGAATCGTTATATACCAAATGCACGAGATAATATTGCCGCTACCTCCTTGCCTAATGGCAAAAATTATTACCAAAACCGTGTTGAGCATTACACCACAATTAATATTACCGCTGCGCAGATACATCAAATAGGCTTAGCGGAAGTTAAACGTATCCGTGCTGAAATGGATGAGATAATAAAGTCCGTCTCGTTTGAGGGAGACTTTTCAGCCTTTATTGATTTTTTACGAAATGATAAACAATTTTATGCAACAACGCCTGTTGGTTTACTCAAAGAGGCATCATATATTGCAAAAAAAATGGATGCTAAACTCCCTTCTCTCTTCAAAACATTACCAAGAACCCCATATGGTGTCATTAAAGTCCCCGATAATATAGCGCCTAAATATACAACAGGACGTTATTCTGGACCTGCTCGCGATGACCAAGCGGGTAATTATTGGGTTAATACTTATCGATTAGATAGACGACCTTTATATGTCCTTCCTGCTCTCACCTTACATGAAGCAGTGCCTGGTCATCATTTACAAGGTTCTATTGCGAATGAAATGAAGAATGTTCCAAAATTTCGAAACCGTGTTTATATTTCAGCTTTTGGTGAGGGTTGGGGACTATATTCTGAATATTTAGGGATTGAAGCGGAATATATGAAAATGCCTATCAGGATTTTGGGCGATTAACCTATGAAATGTGGCGAGCTTGTCGCCTTGTTGTCGATACAGGTATGCATGCACAAGGGTGGTCAAGACAACAGGCCATGGATTATCTAGCCAATAACACAGCATTATCACTACATAACGTACAAACAGAAATTGATCGATATATTTCATGGCCTGGACAAGCGTTATCGTACAAAATTGGTGAGTTGACAATTAAGCGTTTACGTAAAAAAGCAGAAGATGCTTTAGGAGAAAGTTTTGATTTACGTGATTTTCATGACCAAGTATTAAAAAATGGTTCTATGCCGTTAAGTATGTTAGAAACAATAATTAATCAATATATAACAGAAAAAGTTGAAAACGTACAAGAGAATAAGAAGTAAAATAAGGATAAAAGGTAGGCAAGGAAGCCACGCAAAATAAGCCGAGGAAGACAGTAGACTGTTTAAAATAGAAGAGCCCCCACTACATCTAAATTTGGCAGTACCGCTGTCATAGGTTTCCCGTTAGACCGGTTACTTTGCGTCTCTAGTTTTCACTAGATTTGCCCTTGTCGAGCTTTAGAAGCTCAAATTCATTATAGCCTCTCATTTCTATTTGTAAACAAATAACTAACATCCTAATGCTATTCAAGTTAAAATAACCGCGGTTACTCTTCTAACATTGTGTTTTTACTCAGGTAAATAATGAAAAAAATATCTAATTTTTCTAAGATCATATTGATCTATGCTCTATTAACTATGAGTTTCAGTGTGATCTCTACTGAACGAACACTTTCGCAAAAAGATCGACTTATAGATCAAGTCGAACTTTTATTCACAAAAGATGATGAAAAACTCAATTATGATGAGGTGTTAACGTTAAGCAATAAAATTATCATTCAACGAGAAGAATATCCAAACGAAATCATTGCAAAAACCTACTTACTGCTTTCTCATGTAACCAGTAACAAAGGCGAATTAGAAACAGCTTATCAGTTTGTTCAAGATGGTTTAGCTGCTAGGCCTGGACAAAAACAAGTAAAATGGTGTTTACAAATAAAACTAGCCAGTATTCTTTCAGCTAAAAAACGCTATAAGCAATTGTTATCGACTGCTCAACAAGCTATAGAAATGCCTCAAGATAAAGAGAACATAAGGTATTTGCTTTTTGCTTTAAGCTATCGAAGTGTGGCATATGCCATGTTAAATCAGTATGAAAATGCGCTAAATGATTTGCAAAAAGTGGAATCTATTATCAAAGAAAACCCTTTATTTGCAGAGCACATCGCTTTATTAACCATTTTAGCCAATACTTACTATCACTTAACTGATTACCAAACAGCCCTGACGATGAATCTAAAAATTTTACAATTACGTTTTAGATTAAAAAAATTAGACAATGTTGAACAAACCTATTATCACTTAGCCAATACTTATTATCGTTTAAATCGATTTAACGATGCTTATAACGCCTTTTGGGAGTCCAAAAGATATGCTAAAAATAAATCATCCAAAATACATATGGCTTACGCTAGCCAAGGGTTAGGTTTGACATTAATTAAACAAAAACAACTTACTAATGCAAAAGCTGAACTTGAACAAGCAAAAAGATTATTCTATTACAACAACCTAAGTGCACCTTATTTAGAAACCATCGTGTCGTTAGCGTTAATTAGCAATTTAACAAATGATAAGCATACCGAATTCAGCTTACTGCAAGAAGCAGAAGACCTAACCAGTAATCTTACCAATGAGCTATCGGATGACTATATTATTCTATATCAATTGCTTGCGGAGTATTTCATAGATAAAAATCAAATTAATGAAGCATACTTTTGGCAGAAAAAGTATAGTACGTCTTTACTTAAATCGAAGAAAGCATTTAAATCGAATACTTCCCAAACAACAAAACATACCATTAAATCAGCAAAATCAGCAAACATTTTAGCCAGTGCAAAAACACGTGATTTAGCGGTAAAAATAGCAGAACAAAGCGCCTCAGCCGCCACTTATTCAGCAAAAAATGACCAACAAAAAAACCTTATTTTTATTCTATCAACCCTAGCATTTTTATTACTTTGTTCAGTCATATTCTTATGGTTGAAAGATCGAGCCAAAAAATTCCAAAAAGCACATGACGCCATAGAAAAGCCTAGCGATGTAATCGCCACTCCAGTTCAAACGAAAGAACTGTATGAACAAAACTTTAATATGGCTAGAAAGTATTCATACCCTCTAACGTTAAGCTATATTTCAATTAGTAATTGGCAAGAGTTAACCTTTCAATTTAATAAAAAAATAGTCAATGAGGTTACTCGTGAAATAGCCAGTGTAATCAATAAACATATTAATGAATTTGAAAGTCTTGGCTTAGTCAATGAAGGAGAATATTTACTTATTTTTCCTCACCAAAGATAAAAAGGAAGTATCCCAAGTTATAGAAAAATTAGTATTAGATATAAAGCTAAGATTTTTTGCAAATTTAGGCGAATTTTCGGTCATTATTGCTTATGCTATTGAAAGTCCTAACTTTCAAGATATCGACCCATACATTTATCTATCACAATTAAGTGACTCAATAAAAATAGCCTAAAACAAGGTGCACTATGATAGCTGTGTTAATAATTACTGCTTTATTTGTTGTGATCTGTATTTATCTTTTCTTTAAAACAGAGAAATTACAGCGCACTTTAACTATAATAAATCGCGAGATGGCAAAAGCGCAAAAAGATAATGATATCTTGTCTAAGTCTATCGCTATCGTTGCAGGTAATACCGAAGAATCGGTTAAAAACAGGCTACAACGTCTACTTGATAATACTCAATGTCAAAACACGGCCGGCGTATTAACGCTTAGTAAACCCTTTTTTAATAATTACTCTTTCATTTTTAAGGCATGCCTTAAAAAGAAGGAAGTGCTTCACTCATCAACAAAAAAATGCTTTTCATCAAAAGGGAATGACGTTTATCAAAACTTTATTGATTCCGTAATAAAAAATGATCCCCAAATACTGAGGTTATGGAATACAAATAATTTTATTGGTTTTATTTCGTTAGTAGAGGCATTATTAGTGAAATACGAAGAAAAGAGTAACAATGCTTAAAGCATTAAGATCGGTAGTAAAGTAGATTAGTGGATTAACTTCTAATACAGATATTTGGCGATGTATCTATCTCACCTTCTATTGTAATAGTGGCAGCATTACCGTTACATTCCAGTATTGCTAAATTGCCTAGATGACTCTGGCGAATATAAACAAGATCATAACCAAACTGCGCTAAGCTGCTTGCAGCAAATTTTTGAGCTAATGATAGTTGAGTCCACAAAGTACTAGTGTCGTCACTATGTTGCTCTCGCCTTTCTAGTAATGCTTCTCTTTGAATGCTAGCTTGCATATGAATCTCAAAATTTAACCATCAACACCAACATTAATATTGGTAAGTGTGTTATATCTACAAAATCAAACAAATATGAAGATAAAATATCCTAATTTCTTTTATACATCAACACTTATAAGTCATTAATCCTGTTATTATAACCTAAATAGTAAAAATATATTGGGTATTAAAATGAGCGTTATTTTAGATGAGCTACTTTCTTTACTGAAATTAGAGGCGATAGAACAGGGAATTTACCGGGGGCAAAGCCAAGATTTAGGCTTTAAAGCTCTTTTTGGTGGTCAAGTCATGGGGCAGGCATTATCTGCGGCACAAGAAACCATTAGCGCAGATCGATTCGTGCACTCTCTTCATTCTTATTTTTTAAGAGCGGGTGATGCCTCCAAACCGGTTGTTTACGAAGTAGAAGATATCCGAAACGGTGCAAGTTTCAGTACACGAAGAGTGCAAGCAATACAAAATGGTAAAGCCATTTTTTATATGACAGCTTCTTTCCAAAAACCTGAAGAAGGCTTTAATCACCAAGATAGCATGCCCACAGTCCCTGGTCCTGAAGGCATCCCTTCTTATAGTGATTTTATTATCAAAAACCAAAATGCACTCCCCAGAGGAATGCGTGAGAAATTTCTGGCTGAAAAACCGATCGAAATCCGTCCAATCCAACAATATAATTGGCTAAAACCAGAAAAAACGGATTCTACATACC
This sequence comes from Colwellia maritima, assembly GCF_022669015.1. GTDB lineage: Bacteria > Pseudomonadota > Gammaproteobacteria > Enterobacterales > Alteromonadaceae > Colwellia > Colwellia maritima. Next base: position 69,629 of record NZ_JAKKSL010000001.1, read on the forward strand.
AAATTTGGTTTAAAACTAACGGAAGCTTACCAGATGACTTGCGTAATCATAGTTGTATGCTTGCCTATGCATCTGATTTTCATTTTTTACCGGCTTCGTTGTTACCTCACGGCGCCGCCCATTGGTTGCCCAATTTTCAAATAGCGACCGTTGATCACGCCATGTGGTTTCACCGTCCATTTCGGTTTGATGATTGGTTGCTATATTGTATTGACAGCCCATCTGCCGGCAATGGACGAGGGTTAGTACGCGGACAAATTTTTAATCGCGAAGGTGAATTAGTTGCTTCAACCATGCAGGAAGGGGTTATCAGACAACGATAACCGGCTATTACGGAGTATTCACTTTTTATTATTCATCGCCGTGTTTCCAATCGAATCCTGTAGGATGTTGAAAAACACGTAAATCAAAATGTGGAGCAATTGCTAATAAGTGGTCAAAAACATCCGCTTGAATTGCTTCATATTTAATCCAATCGGTTGTGTTGGCAAAGCAATATAACTCTAAAGGTAAACCATTTGGGGTTGCGGGTAACTGTCTAACCATCAATGTTAAGTCATTACGAATATTTACATTTTCATTTAAATACATTTCTATATAAGCTCGAAATGTTCCTATATTCGTTAACTGCCGAGTATCAATAACATTCAAATCGCCCTCTTGACTTAGCGACTTATTTTCAACTTCAAGCTTATGTTTTTTTTCAGTTAAGTAGGTTTTTAATAGACTAGTACTGGCTAAAAAATCAATTTTTTCTAATGAATAAAAGTCAATACTACCAATATCTATGAGCAAACTACGCTTAATACGTCTGGCACCGGTATGATACATATTTCGCCAATTTTTAAAGGAATCACTGATTAATGCATAGGTTGGTACTGTCGTAATAGTTTTATCAAAATTCTGTACTTTAACCGTATTTAAACCAATTTCAATCACATCCCCGTCGGCACCATATTTTGGTAATTCTATCCAGTCCCCCGCTACAACCATTTTATTCGCTGAAATTTGAATACTCGCAACCAAGCCTTTAATGGTATCTTGAAAAACCAAAATAAGCACAGCAGTTAAAGCACCTAAACCACTAAGTAAATAAATGGGTGAACGATTTAGAATAAGGGCAATAATAATTATTATTGCAACAAGATAAACAACTAATTTAATCACTTGAATAATAGCGTTTAGCGGCAAATATTTTTGCTTCGCTGTTTCTCTATATAAGCTTTTACTTACATTCAGTATTGCGCTAATGCTATGAGCAACTTGAAAGGTTAAAAAGATCTTTGCAAACAATACCAATAAACTCGCAACAAGCGACTCACCAGTAAAAATAAGTGGTGTCATCAGTAGAATAAAAATAAAAGGTAATAACAATGTTAATCGCGTTAAAACACTATGCTCAATTAAGGTATCGTCCCACGTATTTTGGGTTTTAATAATGATCTTATACGTTAATTTAAGAAGTTGATTTTTCGCAACATAATAGCTAATCGTAGCAACGAATAAAATAATGAATAACCCTGTAAGCATCGCACTTATTTCAAGGTGCAGTTCACTAACGCCAAGCCCTAATAGCCAAGTTGTTATCAATTCATTCATATTAATCCCTTATTTATGTTCAATTTCTGTCGTGTTTTTACGCATTTTTTCAAGCCTAATATCTTTTTCATGCCAGAACTGCATTAGCCATTTTTGAAAAGCTATCTTGTGTGCCCTATCATTAGCATAATCACCACTGAGTTCAGAACTAATTTCTTGTGTATGTATTACAATATGCACCGTATTAATACGTCCACTTAGAAAATCACCAAAATTTGGAATTCCTTCAGGATAATAAATTGTCACATCCACGATTGTCGTTAAATATTCGCCCATCGCGTCAAGAACAAAGGCAACACCGCCCGCTTTAGGCTTTAACAAATGATGATAAGGTGAGTTTTGTTTATCATGTTTCACTTGCGTATAACGAGTCCCCTCAATAAAGCTCATAATACTGACAGGCTTATGTTTAAATTTTTCACATGCTTTACGGGTAGTTTCTAAATCTTTTCCCCGTAAATGAGGATTTTTTTTCAAAAAAGCTTGTGAGTAACGTTTCATAAAAGGAAAGTCTAACGCCCACCAAGCTAATCCTAAAATGGGAACATAAATTAATTCTTTCTTTAAGAAAAATTTTAAAAAAGGTATTTGACCATGTAACACCCTTTGCAGCACAACAATATCCACCCAACTTTGATGATTTGCTAACACCAAATACCAATCTTTTTTACTTAATGCTTCTAAGCCGGTTATTTGAAACTTCATCCTTGTAAAGAGCTTTTGATTAAGCGTGTTAATTGCCACCCAGTTACTCGCCATGAGATCCAACAAATAACTGAATATTTTTTGTGAGAAATTTAAAGGAATTAAAGCCTTAAACAACGAAAATACAACAATAGGTATAACCCAAAATACCGTATTAATGGCATATAAACTAAAAGACAGAATAGCAATAAGTGGTGCAGGTAGAAAATTAAGCATGGTAAAAGCGTTTAAATAGTTACACAAAAATAAATTAACTATATTTAATCACGCTTTGCCAACAATTTGTATTTTTAATTAATTTATAGCAAAAGAGATATGCTTTATTGCTATTTAGGCGCACAATAATGTCTAGCTTTAAAGGTGAATTATTACCTATATAAGTTGAATGACTACCCAGTTTTTAGCATACTAAATCTAGCAAATAATAACAGGAGGAAAAATGAATTTTAATAGAGCTGTAATCAAAGTGGGTAGTGCTTTAGTCGCACCTGCCAAAAATGGTTGTAGCGGTAAGTATATTTTAGCAATAGCGCAATTTATTACTAAATGCCATCAACAAGATAAAGAAGTTATTCTAGTCTCCTCAGGAGGAGTCGCAGCCGGCCGAAGTGTTATTCGTCATGGTAGTCCAGAATTGTCAGTCTCAATGAAAAAAGCTATGTCAAGTGTTGGTCAGATGAAGATGATGGCAAACTGGCAACGATTTTTTGATATTCCTTGCAGTCAAATATTAATCACACAAGATGATCTTGAAGACCGTGAACGCTATATATCTATAAAAGACACCATCCAAATTCAATTAGAAAATGGCATTCTTCCCATCGTTAATGAAAATGATACGGTAACAACTGAAGATTTAAAAGTAGGTGATAATGACAACCTTTCAGCCTTAGTTGCACAAGCGTGTGAAGCTGATTGTCTATTCATTTTGAGTGATATAGACGGTGTATTTACTAAAGATCCTAACATTCATGATGATGCGATATTAATTCCTAAAATTGATGAAATTACCGATGAAATATATGCAATGGCGGCATAAGCCGAAACCATTTATCTACCGGCGGAATGAAAACAAAAATAGAAGCAGCAGAAAAAGCCACAGAACACGGTATTAACACTTTTATTCTCAACGGCACCAAAAGTGAAGTATTTGAATCATTAATACGCGGCGTGAATCCAGGAACGCTTTTTTCTGCTGAGCAAAACACCATAAAAGCTAAAAAACACTGGCTTAAGCATACGGTGAAGAGTCACGGCCGAATAACTCTAGATAAAGGTGCTGTAAATGCTCTTTTAAACAAAGGTGCTTCATTATTACCCATTGGCATTAAGTCTGTCGCAAGAATATTCGATGTGGGTGACTGTGTTGACTTAATTGATCAGCAAACTAAAACCATTATAGCAAAAGGTATTACCCAATATAGTAATAAAGAATTAAAGCGTATAAAGGGTAAACACAGCGACGAAATTAAGCTCATTCTAGGGCATGATGACGGTGATGAGGTCATACATCGCGATGATATGGTTGTTATTGAACAAAATATTGAAGTTAAACCTGCCAAAGTCGCGCCGAAAGAAACTGAAATCAAAGGAACAGAATAAAATGCAACAATTTAATATGGCAAAAATGGCAACAAATGCAAAAGTCGCAAGTAGGGTTGCAGCTCAGCTCACAACAATTGAAAAAAATGCGTTATTAAATAGTATTGCTGATGCCATTGAGAGCAATAGTGATCAAATTATTAAAGAAAACAGTAAAGATATCGAAGCCGGTAGAGAAAAAGGCTTAGCTGAAGCTATGCTTGATAGGCTTTTATTAACCGAACAAGGCATTAAAGACATAAGTAGCGCTATTCGCGAAATAGTCGCTTTAACCGATCCTGTTGGTGATATTGCTAACTTATCGTTACGCCCTAATGGCATGCAAGTAGGCAAAATGCGCATACCTTTAGGTGTTATTGCCATGATTTATGAAGCACGCCCTAATGTGACTGCTGAAGCTGCCGCATTGTGTATAAAGTCAGGTAATGCCGTTATTCTTCGCGGTGGCTCTGAGGCCATTCATTCTAATTTAGCCTTGGCCAATTGTTTACATCAAGTACTCACTGAGCATGGCGTTGATAAGAATGTTGTCAGTGTTATTCCTGATACTAGCCGCAGTGTTATTGAACAGTTATTAAAACAGAGTGATACAATCGATTTAGTGATCCCGCGTGGCGGAGAAGGCTTAATTCGCTACGTGAGTGAAAATAGTCGTATTCCTGTTATTCAGCACTTTAAAGGCGTTTGTCACTTATTTATTGATAAATATGCTGATTTGAACAAAGCCATCAATATTTTAGTTAACGGCAAAACCCGCCGACCCAGTGCCTGTAACTCACTCGAAACCTTGTTAGTACACAAGGATATTGCAGATGAATTTTTACCCTTAGCAGCTAAAGCATTAGCGGATGCCGCAAATGTTAAAATTCATGCCTGTGAAAAAAGTCTGCCATATTTTAACAATGCTGAACAAGCAACGGACGATGATTATCACGCTGAGTACTTAGCCCAAGAAATTGCCGTTAAAGTTGTCGATAGCTACGATGATGCCGTTGCTCATATTAATGCATTTACTTCAGACCATACCGAAGTGATTGTTACGCAAGATACCTCTCGTGCCCAACAGTTTATACGACAAATCAACTCCTCTGTTGTTATGGTTAATGCCTCATCAAGATTTTCTGATGGTAACCAATTAGGACTTGGCTCTGAAATTGGTATATCAACTGACAAGCTCCATGCTTATGGTCCAATGGGTCTTGAATCATTAACTACAGAAAAATTTGTTGTTTACGGTGATGGACAAATAAGAGAGTAATCAAACGATTTACAAACGCCAATCATAATAATTATCCCCAACTGTATTGGGGATAAATTTTCCAGAGTTAGTATTACTGATTAAAAACTATTTAATTCCAGTATAGAAAATCATTGTTTTATATAGTGAAATCTGTGGTTGTTCTATAGATTTAATGGTAAAACTAATATCAATTATTGCTTGATTCATTTTTTCACTATCAACAGACAAAGTCAGAGGAAATTCTCTCATGACACCAAGCATTCACCATTAAATTTTTAGGTAACCTCAGCTCGGCTTAATAAATCTTTCTATAATGGCTATTTTTACTAACTTCTTCGTTAAATTCACTTGCAATAGACTAGCTATTGACGCGTAAATTTGCCTTGAATTAAGCAAAACTATCTCATTATAGTGATAAGAGGGAAATTAAACACTAGTTTTCAATGAGTTAAAAACTTCTTAACCCGAGTTGAGGTTAGGTAAGGTTAAATTAGCGTTTTCAAGACCCGCAACTGAAATTTCATAATGTAAATTTTCTTTGGGTTTTATTAAGTATTTTCAACGTATAGGTATTCTCTACAATACCTAAATAATTAGTACGGTAAAGCATATTTCTATCTCGTAAAATAGAAGCCTCTAATGGAATTCGAGTGCTTATCCAATAGCTTGTTAATGTAAAAATAATCATAGTGAAAAGCCCGTAGGCAATCACTTTATAATTGATTCTTTTGATTTTTCATTCGATAACGCTTGCTCACTAGTAAATGAAATTAAACCTTTTGAGTAATTAAAACGCTCCATTGTTTCATCGCACGCATCGATACACAAAGCGCAATTAATACACTCATATTGTAAACCATTACGTATATCAATCCCCGTAGGGCAAACTTCCACACAAAGGTTACAATCAACACAATCACCCAAGCCAAACGCCTTAGGATCATCTTTCAATTTACGAGGTGATCTTTTTTCACCACGAGATTTATCATAGGCAACCAACAAGGTGCTTTTATCAAACATTGCCGCTTGAAACCTTGCATAGGGACACATGTCAGTACAAACCTTTTCTCTTAACCAACCTGCATTACCATAGGTGCATAACGTAAAAAAACAGAGCCAAAACGTGACTGTACCAGAACAATCCAGTTGGACAATATTATTATATAACTGGGTAACAGGAACAAAATAAGAAATAAAGGTACTAGCACTAATAAGTGACATTAATAACCATAGAAAATGTTTTATACCTTTTTTCTGAAGTTTATTAAATGTCATTGGCTGTTTATCAAGTGCAACTCGTTGATTTCTTGTCCCTTCCACTCTATGTTCTACCCACACATAAGCTAATGTCCATACAGTTTGCGGACAAACAAAACCACACCACACACGCCCTAACCAAGATGTCACAAAAAATAACGAAAAGGCTCCAACCATAAAAATACTGGCTAACAAAATAAAATCTTGCGGCCAAAAAGTTACAGAAAAAAATCTGAACTGTTGCTTAGCAATATCAAGCAAAATAGCTTGCTGACCGTCATATTGAATAAACGGTAGTGAAATAAATATAAAAATTAATATCCAACTAAGTAATCGTCGGATTTTTTGATAAACCCCTTTTTGCTCTCGAACATAGATTGATTCGTTAGATTTATAGGGTTTAATAATTAGGTTTTCTTCTTGAAGATCAAAGTTCATTGCTAGCTACAGCTTAATAATTAATTTACCAAGCTATAACAAAAAACAGGCCAACAATGAAAAACTATAACGATTTGATTTTAAAGAATTAAATGTATCAACACCTTGATGTGTTACACGATATATCGCGGATAAGCGATATATCGTGCAATTTTCAATACTAGCGAACTATATTGAGTTTTTTCATTTTTGATCTCAACGTGCTATCAGGCATGCCTAGAATTTTCGCAGCGCCAAGCATTACCGCCTATACGCCACTGACAAGCAGTTAATACCTCAATAATATAATTTTTTTCAACCTCAGCTAAAGTGCTTTTAGTTGAGATGCTATTCTTTGGATGATGATTAAAACTTTGTTTAATATTCAGAATTTTTGTATTCGATAAAATAACTTCACGCTCAAGAATATTTTGTAATTCTCTAATGTTTCCTGGCCAATCATAGTGAGATAACTTAATTAAACTACGATTGTTTATTCCTGTTATATTCTTATTAAGCTTCTGATTTAACTTATGTAAAATACTGTTACACAGCAATGGAATATCATCAATTCTATCTCTTAATGCAGGCACTTCTATTGGAAATACATTTAGCCTATAGTATAAATCCATTCGAAATAAACCTTGTTCAACCATAGATAATAAGTTTCTGTTGGTAGCAGCAATAACCCTAATATCAACTTTTATTGTTTTAGTGCCACCCACTCGTTCAAATTCACGCTCTTGTAGCACTCTCAATAACTTAGTTTGAGCTTCTGCTGATAGCTCACCAATTTCATCTAAAAATAACGTGCCTTTATCTGCTAACTCAAAACGCCCTTTACGCCTTTCATTCGCCCCTGTAAAAGCCCCTTTTTCATGACCAAACAATTCGGATTCTAATAAATTAGCACTAAATGCCGAACAGTTAACTTTAACTAATGGAGAATTACATCGATGACTTAATTGGTGCAAATTGCGAGCAACTACTTCCTTTCCGGTTCCATTTTCACCTAAAATCAAAACAGTACTGTCTGTTTGGCTAACAATTTTTATTTGATCTAATAATCCTTTGAATAGAGGACTAATGCCTTCTAATCCTGATCCTGTCCGACTTTTATTTATTTCATCTTGCAAATAAGTATTTTCTTCTTGAAGTTTTTCGCTTAGTTCATTTACTTTTTTTAAAGCCTCCCGTAAATTAAAATCGGTCAACTTTTGTTGGCTTACATCCCGAAAAACAGCAACCGCACCAATTAGTTCTCCTTCTTTGTACACAGGTGTTGACGTATATTCTACTGGAAAAAAACTGCCATCTTTTCGCCAAAATACTTCATTCGTCACTCGTCGCTTTACACCATCACGCATGGTGTTATAAATTTCACATTGCTCTACAGGATATTCATCGCCGTTTTCATGACTATGATGATGATATTGATGAATATTTTTACCCAGTAATTCCTGTGCAAGCCGACCAGTCATATGCTCCGCAGTCGGGTTAACAAAAACAGCATTTCCTTGTGCATCAAAACCATAAACCCCCTCACCTACAGCATTTAATAGCAATTCTGGGTCAGATAAAAACTGTTCGATTGTATGAGACATAAGTACCTCTTGCGTAAACACGAAATATCGTGCCTTCCTTAAACGAATTATGATCGATTTTAGATAGAATTGAAAATATTATACTAATTAACAACAATATCCTTTCACATGTGTATTCAATTTTATGCAAAGATAATTACCACTTTTTAGTGCCATTTATTTAACTTCATCTAAAACGACATCTTGTTGCTGCTTTGTTTACCGTTAAAATATACGTATTTACTGTCATATGGTACTTGTACCTGAGGCGTTAACTAAGTATTCTATGCGGCCGTTTTTGGTCGATATTAAGTAGGTAAAAGATGATAGGTTTTGATTATGGTACATCCAATTGTAGTGTTGCAGTGATGAACAATGGTCAACCTAAAATAGTCTCACTATTAAACAACAATACTATCGCATCAAACTTGTATGCCCCCGATCGCGACATCATCACGCACTGGTTACATCAACAATTAAAAGGTGAGCAGCAAGCCCATTTTGCAACTGAACGTAAAATACAACTATTAAAAGGACAAAGAGCGCTACGAGAGCTTACTTTAGATGGCATTGATAGCGAATTGGTCTTTGGTAAATCAGCGTTGAATAAGTATTTGGAAGATCCAGAAGAAGGCTACTACATCAAATCGCCTAAATCTTTTCTTGGCGCTAGTGGCTTAGCACCACTACAAATTCAATTATTCGAAGATATTGTGGCGGCAATGATGAGTAATGTTAAAAAACTCACTGAAACAACGCTAGGCTATGAAATAACACAAACCGTTATTGGTCGACCAATAAACTTTCAAGGGTTACACGGTGAAGAGAGTAATAGGCAAGCCATAGAAGTATTGACTAACGCGGCTAAACGCATTGGTTTTAAAGACGTTGAATTTCAGTTTGAACCCGTCGCAGCCGGTTTTGAGTTTGAAGCAAGTTTATCGAAAGAAACCCGTGTGTTAGTAGTGGATATTGGTGGCGGCACAAGTGATTGTTCGTTCTTATTAATGGGACCAAAGTTAAGTCGTAGTGAAGACCGCACGCAACATTTGTTAGCCCACAGTGGAGTACGTATTGCAGGTAATGATTTTGATATTCAACTTGCCTTACAAGGAATTATGCCAAGCTTAGGGATGAATAGTATGTTGAAAACAGGCAAACCTATGCCTACAAGTAGTTTTTACCAAGCCTTAGCTATCAATAATATTAACGAGCAAACGGCTTTTTATAGTGCCAAGAATAGACGCGATCTAGTACAACTATCTCGCGATGCCCAAGACACAAAGATGGTTGAGCGATTATTAACAGTACATGACCACAAACTGAGTTATCAATTAGTCAATGCCGCTGAGCAAGCTAAAATAACCTTATCAGAACAAGATAAACACATGATTAACTTAGATAATATTAGCGAACAACTCAGTGCAGAAGTAACCAAAGATACATTACGTACAGCCAATGAGCGAACACTTACAAGCATCGGTAATTTAATGCAATCCGCGGTAAATCAGGCCCAATGCCAACCAGACGTTATTTTTGTTACTGGTGGTACGGCTAAATCCCCGGTGTTAAGTGAATTTCTACAACAACAGATGCCTGACGTCCCAATTGTTGTTGGCGACCACTTTGGTAGTGTCACATCAGGTTTAGCTATTTGGGCTGAAAAAATATACTTATAAATCATTATTTATACTGATAACATCGATTGAATTAACTCATCTATAAATACATGTGCTATAACTAAATAGACAGAGGGATTTTAATAGGTAGTAATGGTACGTTTTATAGGTGTTTTTTTCATCTATTTGATTTTGTTTAGTATCCAGACTCATATAAAATATACAGTTTGTCATTCTCATAATAATAATGTTGATTAAGTTTTAAGGAATTTTGCTATGCTTCAGTCAGTTGACCTGCGTGATTATATGATTACAGGTCCAATCAAAGTAAGAGAAGATGCTAATCTATTCGATGCAATGAAAGCCATCATAGACAATAAAGTATCAGGGGTTTGTGTCATCAATGAAAATAAAACCCTCGTGGGAGTGCTTTCAGAAATGGATTGTTTAGCCGCGGTACTTAAAGCAACCTATAATCATGTAGGCGTTGGAGCAGTACGTGAATATATGACCAAAGAAAATCTCGTTGTTGCTCATCCAAACGATGATATTATTGATGTGGCACAAGACATGTTACTCAAAAAGCATCGTCGCCGACCTGTCGTTGAAAATGGTGAACTCGTTGGACAAGTTTCCTGTCGGCAATTACTGACCGCAGTAAACAAATTTCATCGCTAAAAGTTGTTTTACCACTATCAATAATGCTGTGCTTATTTGAATGTTGCTAAACGGGTATTAGCAAGGTCGAAATGATGTACATTGCAGACTGTTTATTAGAATCAATATTCGTTCTACCTCCTTGTATTCAGCACAGTATTACTATTGAAAAAAAGCAGCCCCGCTCGCAAAAACGGTCATTAGTAACACCATGATTTTCAAGGTTCTTGCTTTAACTTCAACCGCAAACTTAACCGCAATTTGCGCACCAACAATACTGCCAACGCCGAGTAGTATTCCAGGCAACCAGGCAATTTGATCCCTAATAATAAAAACCACTAAGGCAATACTTGTAAACACTACTGTAGCCACGACTTTCATTGCGTTAGCACGTAATAAATCGTAATTTAACATACCAACAAAAGTGGCTATCAACACAAAGCCAACACCTGCTTGTATAAAACCACCATAAAAACCGGCAGCAAAGGTTGCTAAAAGCCCAAGCTTGCTATCATAACAGCTTTTTCTTTTGCCAGTATCTGCTGCATTAGTGTCACTTTTAAAAATCACCCATAAAGACACCACGATCATAGTGCCAAGCAGTAAAGGTTTGAGTAATTCTACCTTAAGATAAGAGGCCGTTATTGCACCAACTAATCCACCAATGAATAGAGGAAAAAAACTGTCTTTAATTGACGTTGCATCAAGTTTGTCGTGCTGATAAAAACCACGAGCAGCTGTTAACGACTGCATAAACACGCTTACCCTATTGGTTGCATTAGCAACATCCGCAGGTAGCTCATACATCATTAATGCGGGCAAGGATAAATTTGAGCCGCCTCCGCAAGTGTGTTAATAACACCCGCCATTAATCCGATAGTTATAAGGATAATGGCCTGGTATATATCGATACTATCAATAATAGCCACGTTTTAGTTGCTCACTGCTATCATTATTCGCTGATGTAGTTACAACAATAATCAACAATGGTTTTTGCTTTTATTTCAAATTCGCTATTAGCAGGAACATAAAAAGACTCTCCGCCTTGAATTGTTTGCCATTCGCTACTGCCAGGTAATAATATTTCACAGTCGCCGCCGGTTATTTCCATCAACTCTTTTTCTGCTGTGCCAAATTTATAATCGCCAGGCATCATTATACCCAATGTTTTAAAACTACCGTCTGTAAAGGTAATTTTTCGGCTAGTTACTTTTCCATCAAAATAAACATTAGCTGCTTTGGTGATGGTTACATTAGTAAATTCAGTCATTTTATTTTCCTATCAATTTTCAAACTATTTTTAACAATAAAAAACGGCACTAACTTATAAAAATTTAATGCCGTTTTACGTTTATTTTTCTAAGCTAGTATGAACTAGTTAGCTTCAACAATTTTTTTCATGTCGGTCATATAACCACGAAGTTTTTTACCAATTAACTCAACACCATGGCTACGAATAGCTTCATTCACTTCAATTAAACGCACGTTATCAACGCCATTTGATGGGTTGGTAATACCGCCACCTAATTCTTCTAGCGTTAATTTGCTAGTAAATTCTGATAATAAAGGTACAGCCGCATGTGTAAACAAGTAATTACCGTACTCTGCCGTATCCGAAATTACAACGTTCATTTCGTATAGTTTATTACGAGCAATACAGTTAGCAATTAATGGCGTTTCATGTAATGACTCATAGTATGCTGACTCATCAATAATACCTGCAGCAACCATTGCTTCAAACGCTAACTCAACACCCGCTTTAATCATGGCAACAACAAAAATACCTTTGTCGTAATATTCCTGTTCAGTTATTTCAGTATCACAATCGGGTGCTAATTCAAATGACGTTTCTGCTGTTTCTGCACGCCATGTTAGTAAGTTAACATCATCATTTGCCCAATCTTGCATCATAGTTTCAGAGAAACGACCTTCAATGATGTCATCCATGTGTTTTTCAAATAACGGACGTAAAATAACTTTTAATTCTTCAGACATATCAAATGCTTTGATTTTCGCAGGATTTGATAAACGATCCATCATGTTAGTAATACCACCGTGCTTTAAGCCTTCAGTAGTCGTTTCTAAGCCGTATTGTAGTAATTTACGAGCGTAAGCTGCGTCAACACCCTGCTCAACTAATTGTTTGTGCCCTAATACCGCTGCTGTTTGCAACATACCACATAAAATAGTTTGCTCACCCATTAAGTCAGACTTAACTTCAGCGATGAATGACGACTCAAGAACACCCGCTCTGTCACCACCCGTTGCACTTGCGTAAGCTTTAGCAATTGCTAAACCATTGCCTTGTGGATCATTTTCAGGATGAACAGCGATAAGCGTTGGTACACCAAAGCCACGTTTGTATTCTTCACGTACTTCAGTACCTGGACATTTAGGTGCAACCATTACAACCGTAATATCAGAACGAATTTGCATGCCTTCTTCAACAATATTGAAACCGTGAGAGTAAGCTAGAGTTGAACCTTGCTTCATGTGTGGCATAACCGCTGTTACTGCCGACGTATGTTGCTTATCAGGTGTTAAGTTCAATACTAAATCTGCCTGTGGAATTAATTCTGCGTAAGTACCCACAGTAAAACCATTTTCAGTAGCCCACTGCCAAGATTGACGTTTTGAAGAAATCGCTGCTTCACGTAAAGCATATGAAATATTTAAACCAGAATCACGCATGTTCAAACCTTGGTTTAAACCTTGTGCGCCACAACCCACAATAACAATATTCCAATCTTTAATGAAGTTACAGCCGTCGCTGAACTCTTCACGCTTCATAAAACGACATTTGCCTAATTGGCCAAGCTTTTCACGTAAGCTTAAGGTATTAAAATAATTGCTCATGGTAGTTCCTATTCAGTATTCTAAAATAATGGTCAACTAACGTTAGCATGCTAACTAATAGTTTTTAAGTTGAACAGAGCATAACGCAAAACAAACATTGCACAAAATGATATATTTGCATCTATACGTTTCACATTATGCAATAATGCATATAATGTTAGTAAAATAATTATTCTAACGGAGTAAATTATGGATAAAAAAGCACTAGCTATGTTTGTGCATTTGAGCCAAACACTACATTTTGGTAAAACAGCGGTAGCATTTCATGTTAGCCCCTCTACGTTGAGCCGTGTAATACAGCGGCTAGAGCAAGAGGTAACCAGTGATTTACTTCATAGAGACAATCGCACCGTTGCATTAACTGATGCAGGAAAGAAATTTAAACATTATGCAGAACAACAATTAGAACAATGGCAATCATTTAAAAATTCGTTAGATGAAAAAACAGAATTGTTAACAGGTAAACTACATATTTATTGTTCTGTAACCGCAGCCTATAGTCACCTTCCTCCTTTACTGGAACGCTTTCGTAGTCAACATCCCTTAGTAGAAATAATGTTGACCACGGGTGATGCTGCAGATGGTTTAGAGCTAGTACAAAATAAATCGGTCGATTTCGCAATAGCAGCCAACCCAGAACATTTACCTCGTAGTGTCTATTTTCATCATCTTGCTACGATTCCGTTAGCTGTTATTGCGCCAACCATGCAATGTAAAGCATTACAATTATTGAAAATAGATGAGCAACAATACAGCACAATACCTTGGTCGGAAATACCCATTATTTTGCCTGAACACGGTGCAGCCCGTAAACGATTTGAGTATTGGTATCGAAAAAAACAACAAGGGAAAGCCAATATTTATGCGACCGTGTCGGGGCATGAGGCATTGGTGAGTATGGTTGCGCTCGGTTGTGGTGTAGGTATTGTGCCGCAAGTGGTTGTTGAAAATAGTCCAGTGAAAGACAGAGTACAATATTTAGCCGATGTCGGAGAAATTGAACCCTTTGACTTAGGTATTTGCTGTTTAAATCAGTCTCGCGCACAACCGCTCATCAAAGCCTTTTTTTCGTCAATAAGCTAAAATTCGCAATAATATTACACCGCGACAGAGCTAGTCAAATGACGTAATAATCGATCCATGGCCCGATATGACAAGGCCTCTACAAGATGCTCATGAAGTATTTCATCACAATTGTTCATATCTGCCGGCATTGTTCGAGCAATTTTTAAAATTTTATGATGTGCCCTAGTCGAAAGTCCTAATTTCTCCACAGCTAATTCAAGAAACTCATTATCGTCAAACGATAAATGGCAAAAACTTTTTAATTCACTGGTGCCTATGTGCGCATTCGCTTTACCTTGACGCGCTAATTGTTTCAACCGACATGCCTGCACTCGTTGCTGCACAACCTCACTGGTTTCGTTCATGTCCGTATCCCCTGCCCAAGTGCCGCGAGGTAATCGAGCAACTTCAACTTGAATATCAATTCTATCTAGAAAGGGACCCGATAATCGGTTCAAATAGCGTAATACCTGCTCAGGCGTACTACGATTATCATTGTAAAATCCTGTAGGGCTAGGGTTCATCGCCGCTATAAGTTGAAATCGAGCAGGGAAACATTGTTTATGCATAGCACGAGAAATGGTAACTTCACCTGATTCCATTGGCTCACGCAATACATCCAACACCTTGCGCTCAAATTCTGGCAACTCATCTAAAAACAACACACCATTGTGTGCTAGCGAAATTTCGCCAGGCTTTGGCTGACTACCTCCCCCTACTAATGCCGCTGACGAAGCAGTGTGGTGTGGTGCCCGAAATGGACGAGTTAACCATGACTTTGCACTAATGCTCTGATTACTTATAGATTGAATAGCCGCAACTTCTAATGCCTCTTGCTCCGTCATTTTCGGTAAAATTCCTGCTAACCTGCTTGCTAACATGGTTTTACCTGTTCCAGGTGGGCCAATAAAAAGTAAATTGTGGTTGCCACTGGCTGCAATTTCTAATGCGCGTTTTGCTAACGGTTGTCCGATCACATCGCTAATATCTAATTCATTAATTTCACTAAATTCTTCTAACGCTTTTTCTTGTACTAAGGGTAATAGTGTTTGCCTTGAAAAGTGAGGATATAGCTGACTTAAATGATCGATGGCATGAATTTTAGCCTTTTTAACCCAACTCGCTTGTTCACTATTTTGCATGGGTATCACTAAGGTTCGATTATTCTCACTACAAGACATTGCCATCGGAATTTCACCAATAATGGCTCTTAGTTCACCTGAAAGCGCGAGTTCTCCAAAGAAATTCGTATTGGGCTAAATCAACTTGGGGAATTTGTGCAGAAGCAGCCAAAATGCCAACCGCAATAGGTAAGTCAAAACGCCCGCCCTCTTTGGGTAAATCCGCCGGTGCTAAATTAATGGTTATTCTTTTTGCCGGAAACTCATAACCACAATTGATGATAGCACTACGAACACGATCTTTAGATTCTTTCACGGAGGCTTCTGGCAAACCAACAATATGAAAAGCAGGTAAACCATTAGCCAAATGTACTTCAACAGTCACAAGAGGGGATTCTAAACCAACACGGGCACGGCTATAAACACAAGCGAGAGACATAAAAATTCCATTTAGTTAATTCCTTTTTCTTAGTGTAGGAAACTATTCATTATAATTCTAACTTTCACGGTATTTTTCATAACAATACGTTAAATTCCCTTTTTCATATAACTTTTACTTATTTAGATAGAGCTAAAAAATGGAAAAAAAGCTTGCTCAAAACATTAGGGCTATGGTACTAATTTAAATAAGAGATTGAACTGTGCATAAAAATTCACAAAATAAATATAAATTGTCAGTTTTAGTCAGATTAGTTCGCTAATTAAAAACGAAAAAAGCAAATCAAACATAATGAAAAATTTTAGCTCAATTATTAACGTAATTATTATTAACATACTCGTCGTGGTGGTAAAATCATCTCGAGGGGTTTCGTTCAGCTAAAATAAGCAACACAGAAATACTAACCCTCGCTTCGAAAGAACCGAGGGTTTTGTTTTTTTGGAGCATAATTTAAAACACTAAGCAACTTTTGGAAATATCATGACTGACAGCAAACCGTTAACTGGCGGCGGATTACTATTTAACATACTTGAACAACATGGCGTTCACCATATATTTGGATATCCTGGTGGCGCCATCATGCCTATTTACGATGCTTTATATGACAGCAATGTTAAGCATTTTCTTTGTCGACATGAACAAGGTGCCGCTTTTTCAGCAGTCGGTTATGCAAGAGCCTCAGGTAAAATTGGTGTTTGTATGGCAACGTCAGGTCCTGGTGCCACTAACTTGATTACAGGTCTTGCAGATGCGCTTGCTGACTCTATTCCTCTCGTTGCTATTACAGGTCAAGTACCTACTGCAGCAATGGGCAGTGATGCTTTTCAAGAAACAGATATTTTTGGTTTATCGCTTGCTTGCACCAAACATTCCTTTCAAGTTCATCACGTAGATGAATTAGAAGATGTATTACACCAAGCCTTCGAAATAGCGCTTGAAGGCAGACAAGGTCCAGTACTTGTTGATATTCCAAAAGATGTACAAATGGCCACGGTAGTACAAAACTTCAAATCAGCGGCACCACTTAAAAATAAAGTGAAATTGCCACTTGCCGACATCACTAAAGCACTGGATTTATTAACTCACGCCAAGCAACCTATCCTTTATGTTGGTGGCGGTGTTGGCATGGCAAATGCCATTGATGAAGTTAGAGCATTTGCAAAAACTACTGGCATTCCATCAGTATCAACATTAAAAGGCTTAGGTGCTTTAGATAACACTAACACAAACTATTTGGGCATGTTAGGTATGCATGGTACCAAAGCGGCCAACTTAGCCGTTCATGATTGTGATTTATTGATTGCGGTTGGTGCTCGTTTTGACGATAGAGTTACTGGGAAATTGAACCAATTTGCCCCTGATGCCAAAGTAATACATTTTGATATTGATATCGCTGAAATAAATAAACGTAGACAAGCTGACGCCCCTATTCTAGGTGATTTAAAAGCAAACTTGCCATTATTGACCATGCCACTCAATATTGAACCTTGGCAAGCCCAAGTTCAACAAATGAAAAGTGACTTTAAATGGCGATACGATCACCCAGGTGAGCAAATTTATGCACCCGCCGTATTAAAAGAAGTAAGCGACTTAATGCCGAAAAACACTTGTGTTACAACCGATGTTGGTCAACATCAAATGTGGGCGGCACAGCACATGGGATTTGACGATCCTGCTAATTTTTTAACCGGTAGTATGGGTACAATGGGCTTTGGTTTACCTGCAGCAATTGGCGCGCAAATCAGCCGACCGCATGACACGGTAATAGCCGTATCAGGTGATGGTTCAATCATGATGAACGTACAAGAATTAGCGACAATTAAACGTTATCAAATTCCAGTTAAAATTGTTCTTATTGATAACGCAAAACTTGGCATGGTACGCCAATGGCAAGACTTGTTTTTCGATGGTCGATTAAGTGAAACTGATTTAGCTGATAACCCCGATTTTTGTATGTTAGCGACTGCTTTTGATATCAAAGCAAAACAAATAACGAAAAAAAGTGAAGTCACTGAGGCAATTAACGAAATGTTAGACCATGACGGTCCTTACTTATTACAAGTAAAAATTGATGCCTGTGATAATGTTTGGCCGTTAGTACCACCAAACAGTGCCAACAACGAGATGATGGAGAGTGCTTAACATGAATAACTTGCCTTTGAATAAATATACATTAATCATCATGACCGATGATAAACAGGTTGTACTAGAAAGAATTTTACAAGTAACTCGTTATCGTGGCTTCTTAATCGATGGTATAACCGCCGGCGTTAATAATGCTAACAACATTGCTACTATTGAATTATTAGTCAGTAGTGATCGCCCTATTACGCTGTTAGTTGACCAAATTAATAAACTAGTCGACATCAAAAGTGTCAAAGTAGACAATAAAACGTCACAATTAGCTAGTAAAAAAGAGTGTAGTGCTTAAACCATTAGTTTCAAAACATTAACAGCCTGTTATTAATGATAATGATTGCTCATTGTAAAAGTACACTTTTCGTAGTCAGTTGGCATTGTAGCCATAACGGATATATTTCCTTTATCTACCCACCAACTGATTACGATTACAATAATTAGCAGTACAAAAATTTAGAAAACCCCAAACACTATTTTAAAAGTCTATTTGCTGAATATTTTCACCGAATAAACTTTCAAAATATAATTAACTACTTTATTTTCAAACGGAACCCAATATCATGCCTAAATTAAGATCAGCAACTTCAACCCAAGGCCGTAATATGGTCGGGCGCTCGCGCTCTATGGCGTGCTACAGGAATGACTGATGGCGATTTTGGTAAGCCTATCATAGCCGTGGTCAATTCCTTCACACAGTTTGTACCAGGCCATGTACATTTAAAAGACATGGGACAACTGGTTGCCGGCGCTATTGAAGAAGCCGGCGGTGTTGCCAAAGAATTCAATACAATTGCCGTAGACGACGGGATTGCTATGGGTCATAGCGGTATGCTTTATAGCTTACCTTCACGTGATTTAATTGCCGATTCAGTCGAGTATATGGTTAATGCTCATTGTGCTGATGCCATGGTGTGTATTTCTAACTGTGACAAAATTACCCCAGGTATGATGATGGCAGCTATGCGCATTAATATTCCTGTTATTTTTGTGTCAGGTGGGCCAATGGAAGCGGGTAAAACTAAGTTATCTGACCAAATCATTAAACTTGATTTAGTTGATGCGATGATTCAAGGTGCTGATCCTGAAGTGAGTAACGATCAAAGTGATCAAGTAGAGCGTTCAGCTTGTCCTACTTGTGGTTCATGTTCAGGTATGTTTACCGCCAACTCAATGAACTGTTTAGCCGAAGCACTCGGCTTAGCCTTACCTGGCAATGGTTCTATGTTAGCGACTCATGCAGATCGCAAACAATTATTTTTAAATGCCGGGAAACAAATCGTTGAGCTAACTAAACGTTATTATCAAGATAACGATGATTCAGCCTTACCTCGTAATATCGCTAATAAAAATTCTTTTGCCAATGCCATGTGCTTAGATATTGCTATGGGCGGTTCAACAAATACTATTTTGCATCTACTTGCCATCGCCCAAGAAGCAGAAATAGATTACACCATGGAAGATATGGATAAGTTATCACGTCTTGTGCCGCAACTCTGTAAAGTCGCCCCCTCTACCCCTGAATATCACATGGAAGATGTACATCGTGCGGGTGGTGTCATTGCCATTTTAGGCGAATTAGCTCGTGCTAACTTACTAAAAACCGATGTACCTAACATTTTAGGTACCACGTTGGCTGATGTGATTGCTAAATATGACATCACTTTAACTGATGATGAAGACGTTAAAAAATTCTATCGTCGCCCAAACAGGCATTCGTACTACCAAAGCCTTTAGTCAAGATTGTCGTTGGGATACATTAGATGATGATAGAACAAATGGTTGTATCCGTAGTATTGATAATGCATTTTCAACTGAAGGCGGGTTAGCGGTATTATCTGGCAATATTGCCATTGACGGTTGTGTAGTAAAAACCGCAGGCGTAAGTGACGACAACCTTATTTTCACTGGTCCTGCCCATATTTTTGAAAGCCAAGATGATGCTGTTGCCGGCATTCTCGACGGTAAAGTAGTTGCCGGTGAAGTCGTTGTTATTCGTTACGAAGGCCCTAAAGGCGGACCAGGCATGCAAGAAATGCTTTACCCAACCACTTACTTAAAATCAATGGGATTAGGTAAAGAATGTGCCTTACTGACAGATGGTCGTTTTTCAGGTGGTACATCAGGTTTGTCTATTGGTCATGTTTCTCCAGAGGCAGCTGATGGTGGTGCTATCGCCTTAGTTGAGCAAGGCGATATTATCCATATTGATATTCCTAATCGTTCAATTGAATTTCAAGTAAGCGATGAAATAATGGCCGAGCGTAAAGCCGCAATGGAAGCCAAAGGAATCAAGGCATGGAAACCTAAAGACAGAATTCGTCCAATTAGCTATGCATTAAAAAATTACGCCATGTTAGCAACTAGTGCTGATAAAGGTGCTGTAAGAAACCGTGATTTACTCGACGGACTTGTGGGTAAATAATGACGAATACGCAAAGCAAAGCATTGCTCGCGCAACACGCCGAGCAACTTGATTATTTAAGACGCATACTGCTTGCGCCTGTTTATGATATAGCTATTGAAACAGAGCTGACTCACTTAACAAAATTATCTACCCGTTTGAATAATCACATTTATTTGAAACGAGAAGATCAACAACCGGTGCATTCCTTTAAGTTACGAGGGGCTTACAACAAACTTTCTAATTTAAGTGAAGCTGAATGTATTCATGGGGTTATTGCTGCTTCAGCAGGTAACCATGCTCAGGGTTTAGCGCTTGCTGCTAGTAAATTAGGCATTAAAGCCACTATAGTTATGCCTAAAACTACCCCAGATATCAAAGTCGACAATGTTCGACGTTTTGGTGGTGAAGTGCGCTTAGTAGGCAATAGTTTTAATGAAGCACAAGAAGCCTCTATTGAATATGCAAAAGCGGAAAATAAAACGCTGATCCACCCTTTTGACGATGTAGATGTTATTGTTGGACAAGGCACAGTAGCTAAAGAGCTTTTACAGCAACATGCTAAAACTGATGTTGTTTTTGTTCCTGTCGGTGGCGGTGGTTTACTTGCCGGCATCGCTGTTTATTTAAAGCAATTAAGTCCTAACACTAAAATTATTGGTGTAGAAGCCGAAGATTCTGCGTGTTTAAAAGCCGCCTTAGCCGCAGGTAAACCTGTAGATTTACCTCAAGTAGGCTTGTTTGCTGATGGGGTTGCAGTAAAACGCATTGGTGAGCATACGTTTAATTTAATTAAACAATACTGTGATGATGTAATTACTGTAAGCACCGATGAAATTTGTGCTTCAATTAAAGATATTTTTGAACAAACGCGTGTTATCGCTGAACCCGCAGGTGCATTGTCGTTAGCGGGATTACAAAAATATTGTGCTACAAGTGAGAAAACAGATCAGTCTTTAGTTGCCATACTATCAGGCGCTAACATGAACTTTCATAGTTTACGTTATGTTTCTGAACGTTGTGAATTAGGTGAGAAAAAGAAGCAGTGCTTGCGGTAACAATCCCTGAAGAGAAAGGCAGCTTTAAACGTTTTTGCCAAACCATTGGCAATAGAGCGATTACTGAATTTAATTACCGCTATACAGGTGAAGCAAGTGCGAACGTTTTTGTTGGTGTTCGCTTAGGCGGCAATCCACAAGAACGCCAACAAATACTCGATCTATTAATGAAAGCTAACTATCAAGTGAATGACTTCACCGATAATGAATTAGCCAAATTACATGTTCGCTATATGATCGGTGGTAAAAACAAAACCGAGAATATGAATGAACGTCTATTTAGTTTTGAATTTCCTGAGCATCCTGGGGCATTAGAAAAGTTCCTTGATGCTATGGGTGGAATTTTCAATATCACACTCTTCCATTACCGAAATCATGGCGCAGCATTTGGGCAAGTACTCGGTTTTGAAGTCAGTAAGGATAAAGAAAGTGAATTTTTCGAGCACTTAAATGCCTTAGGTTATCAGTTCGAAGAAGCAACAGATAATCTTGCCTATCAGGCTTTTCTGAACTAAAAACCCTCATCTTTATTTACTCTATTTAAAGAGATGGCTTTTGCATTTTAGTTAAACAACTTAGCGACTATTCAAAGGGGATTTATATCCCCTTTATCATTTTTTCCCTCCATAAAACACTCACTTCAAGCTCACCAATTCTATTAAATTTATTCTCATATTAACGAGCTTAAAACAAGTAAAATTTACGTTTATTACGCTTCTAACCAAAAAACAAAAACACTATATATTGTGCTAAATCAAATAAACAATACAACATATAGAATTACATTGACAAGCATGTGATTTCGATCAACTATTGAATTCAATATAAAAAAGGGTGTTTGTCTGTTTTTAAGCACTCATTTCACTGCACTATGCAAAGCAAAGCAAAAAATCATGAGAAGATAAATAATGAACAATGAGATAATTGACGAAAAAGTGACGGAAGACACTCTCACAACATCAGCAGTTTTTGACCCTAAACATTTACAACTTGCATCTCAAGATATTTGGCGTTCAAAATACCAATTAAAAACCTCCTCTGGTACACCTGTTGACCATAGCGTTATCGATACATTTGAACGTGTTGCAAAAGCAATTGCAAACGTAGAAACAACCCAAAGAAACAACAGAAATACCGTGAAGAATTTCTATGGGCATTAATGAATGGTGCAGTGCCCGCAGGACGTATTATTTCCAATGCGGGTGCCGACGAGCAGAAGCCTACGGCATCAACCATTAATTGTACCGTTTCCGCCACCATTGAAGATTCAATGCAAGGTATCGTGGGTGAAGCAGTCAGTAAAGCCGCTTAACACTCAAAGCGGGTTGTGGAATTGGTTATGATTTTTCAACCATTCGCCCAGACGGCGGTTTTGTTGCAGGGGCAGGTGCAACCACTTCAGGCCCCTTACCCTTCATGGATATCTTTGACACCATGTGTAAAACTGTTTCCTCTTCTGGTGGTCGTCGCGGTGCCCAAATGGGCACAATTGACTGCCAACATCCCGACATCATGGAATTCATCAAAGCGAAACGTGAAGATGGCCGTTTACGCCAATTTAACTTATCTATTTTAATTACCGACCCATTTATGGAAGCCGTCAAAGCTGATGCCGATTGGCAATTAGTTTTCCCTACCAATAAAAATGAAATTAGTCAGTTAGGGCTTAACTTTGATCCTGATAATAATACTGATGACGTGATCTGGCGAGAATGGCCGTTAACGATGGACGGTTACATAGTAAACCATCCGGTGAAACGGCCTGTAAAGTGTACAAAACAATCCGCGCAAAAAATTTGTGGAACATGATCATGAATGCAACTTATGACTATGCGGAGCCAGGGTTTATTTTAATAGATAAAGTGAATGAATATAATAACAATTGGTTTGCCGAACTAATTAGGGCAACCAATCCCTGTGGAGAGCAGCCATTACCGCCAAACGGCTCTTGCTTATTGGGGTCAATTAACTTAACTGCCTTTGTCAGTAATCCATTTACCGCACAAGCAAGTTTTGATTGGGAGCGTTTTAAAAAAGTTGTTCGTATTTTCACTCGCATGTTAGATAACGTGGTAGAAATTAACGGTTTACCCTTGCCTGAGCAAGTCGCTGAAATTGAAAATAAACGCCGCCACGGCATGGGGTATTTAGGTTTAGGCTCAGCCATGACCATGCTTGGTATGAAATACGGTAAAAACAATTCAGTAGAATTTACCCGAGAAGTAACTAAACACCTTGCATTAGAAGGATGGCGCGAAGCAACAAAACTAGCAAAAGAAAAAGGGGGGCGCCCTTCTTAAACGAAATGTATACCATCACTGGTACTTTATTACGTAAACGTCCAGAGTTAGCAGAAAAATACAAGTTGGGTGATCAAGTTAAAGGGGTTGAATTACACGTTAACTACAGTCGATATATGAAAAATATTGTGGTTGAATTAGGTGAAAAATGGGTAAAAGAGGCTCTTGCAACAGGGCTGCGATTTACTCACCACAGCTCTATTGCTCCAACAGGAACCATTGCCTTATCATTAGGAAACAACGCTAGCAATGGCATAGAACCAAGTTTTGCCCATGATTATAAACGTAATGTAATTGTCCCAGGAAAATCTACCAAACAACAAGTGAATGTGCGTTCTGCCGAAGTTTTAGCGTACGAACGTTTGATGAAAAGTACACATGGCGCTGATTGGGAATTACCTATGAGCAAAATGGGCTCAGTGTTGTCATTAGACTTATCTCAATTACCTGAAAGTTTTGTTGATACCTCTACCGTAACCCCATCAGAACATGTCGCAGTACAAGCCGCAGCTCAGCAATGGATTGACAGCTCTATCTCTAAAACAGTTAATATTCCAACAGATTTTCCTTTTGAAAATTTTGAAAATGTTTACCTAGAAGCTTATACAGAAGGACTGAAGGGCTGCACTACTTTTCGCTTTAACCCTGAAAATTTTTCAGGGGTGCTTGTCAATGAAACCGATCTAGCCAACACCGAATATCAGTTCACCGTTGAAGGCGGCGAAGTAATCACTGTTAAAGGCAATGAAACTGTTATTTATGAGGGGCAAGAGCATATTGCCTCAAACCTATTTGAGGCAATAAAAGAAGGGCAATACGGCCGCTTTTAGCACCTGATTTTTAGTACATTAACTAGATGCCTATTTATACAAAAGCAAGTAAGCAACAGTATATTTTCGCTTACTAGTAAACTTAACTTATTCGACTGGATTCACTATCAGTTATTTAACAGAGATACCTCATGACACAACCATTTTCAACACAAAAGCCGATTGAAATCAGTAAAAAAATTATCGGTGTAGCTGTAGTAAATAAGCAAGACCTTGCTTTAGACAAAAAAAATAACACGCAAGCAATCCCAGAAGAATCACCTCAGTCTATCGAGGTTATTGAAAAAACCACCCGCCCTAAAGAACTCGATTCTAGAACTTATAAGATTAAAGCATCAGCAGGATATGATCACGCCTACTACGTGAGCATTTCTAACGTTGTGCTTAATGAAGGTACAGATTTAGAAGAAGTTCGTCCTTATGAAATATTCATTAACACCAAAGACAAAATAAATGTTCAATGGGTACATGCCCTAACCTTTATGATGTCGGCTGTATTTCGTAAAGGGGGTGAATACATGTTTTTACTTGATGAGCTACGAGAAGTCTCCTCACCTAATGCAGGTTGGTTCGGGCAACATACTCGGGGTGGTAATCCAAGGTACATTGAGTCAATGGTTTCAGCTATTGCTGATACTATTGCTTATCATGTAGAAAAAACTTGCGGTGTTACAGTTGAAGCGATTGAACTATCAAACGAAGCCAAAGCCATTATTGAAGAAAAAAAGACTGAATACTTACAAAGTCATAACTCGACTATTACCTCAACGCAGGTAGATAATGAGGACGCCGGCATGCCCAATGCGTTTGGACTGCCCAAAGTGTAAAGTACGCAATGCGGTAATCAAACTTGACGGTTGTTTAACTTGTGTCTCATGTGGTGATTCAAAGTGCGGTTGATGATATCAGCATTATCAGCAATTAATACCCACTAACATGAAATACTAGACTCCCCTGACCATAAAAACACTATATATTGTGCTAGATAAAAAACAAAACACATATATAGAAAAACATTAACAATAAAGTTGATCTCGATCAACTACGAACACCCTTAAAACACTATATATTGTGCTAACAAATAAAACAAACACAATATATAGGTTTTCACATGGAGTTCAATTGCCTCCCTCCCTCTGTTGTTTTTCAAGAAGTACCTAACGAAATCAGTTTATGCTTTAGCATTACTGGCTGCAAAGTTGGCTGTAAAGGCTGTCACAGCACAGAATTGTGGAACGAAAATTATGGCAGTGCACTAACCAACAAAGCGTTTATTACATGGCTAAAAAAATACCAAGGCCTAATTAGCTGTGTGGTATTTTTTGGCGGTGAATGGCAACGACATGCATTAATAGAAAAACTACTTATTGCCAAAAATTTGGGGTTGAAAACATGCCTCTATTCAGGTGAAAGATATATCGATATTAATATCTATCAACATTTAAATTTTTTAAAAACAGGGCCATGGCAAGCCGAACTTGGTGGCTTAGAAAGCAACACCACTAATCAAATTTTTCGTAACGTCAACACTGGCGAAACGCTTAATCATTTATTTATAAAGAATCATTTAAACAAGTCAAACAATCACTCAACAAAAGAAGGAACCAACAATGTTGCGGCTTAATGAAGAACAAATAAACAATAAAAAAGATTTCATCTACCATTATTTTTTAGCAAAAAATGCTGCTGATGGTTCAAAAATGGATGCCAACGCTAATGTTAGCCATAAAAATATTGCAACATTAGAAGCAGAATTATTAAAAGATTGCTTTGTGCAAATAAACCGCGCTTTAGTGCAAGATAAAATCCGTGAAACCTTCAACGACGAACTAGCCAACGAATACTTACGACAAATTGAAAATCATGAAATATACGTACATGATGAAACCAGTTTAAAACCCTACTGTACCTCCGTCAGCATGTACCCATTCTTACTAGACGGTTTAACAAAACTAGGCGGTGAGTCAAAAGCACCTAAACATTTAGAGTCATTTTGTGGCTCTTTTGTGAATCTTATTTTTGCTATTTCAGCACAATTTCTTGGCGCTGTGGCTACCGTTGAATTCCTTACTTATTTTGATTATTTTGCTCGTATTGAATACGGAAATAATTATTTAACTACCCATACTAAAGCCATAGAAAATCACCTACAACATGTAGTTTATGCTATTAATCAACCCGCAGCAGCACGTGGTTATCAAAGTGTTTTTTGGAATATTTCATTATTTGATCAACATTATTTCGCAGCCATGTTTGACGATTTTGTTTTTCCCGACTTCAGTAAGCCAAACTGGCAAACAGTAGAAAGCCTACAACAATTCTTTCTTGGTTGGTTAAATCAGGAACGCGAAAAATCAGTACTAACATTCCCCGTTGTGACTGCCGCGATGTTAACTGAAAACGGGCAGTGTAAAGATTTAGATTTTGCTCGCCAATTAGCTGAACAAAAAGCACAAGGGAATTCTTTTTTCATTTACTTATCAGATAGTCCTGATTCTCTTGCCTCTTGCTGCCGGTTACGCAATGAAATTTCCGACAATACGTTTTCCTATACCTTAGGTGCAGGTGGTGTTGCCACAGGCTCAATTAACGTTATTACGTTAAACATGAACAGGCTTGTGCAAGACGGTCGTGATCTGCAAACCGAAATTGAAAAAATTCAAAAATACCAAGTTGCTTACCGTAAACTGATGGAAGACTACAAAGCCCAAGGCGCTTTATCTGTTTACGATCCGGTTTTATTACCCTTGATAAACAGTTTTTAACCATTGGCATAAATGGTATGGCTGAGGCAGCAGAATATAACAATATCACGGTGAGTAATAATCAAGCTTATAAAGACTTTGTTAGCAGTCAGCTAAAAGTTATTTATAAAGCCAATCAAGATGCCAAAAAACGTTATGGTTATATGTTTAACACCGAATTTGTACCTGCCGAAAATCTGGGCATTAAAAATGCTAAATGGGATAGTAAAGATGGTTACCAAGTCAATCGTGATTGCTACAATTCTTACTTTTATTTAGTGGAAGACGACAACACCAATCATCTCGATAAATTTGTACTGCATGGTAAGGAAATTACCCAATATTTAGATGGTGGCTCAGCTTTACATTTGAATTTAGATGAAACGTTATCTACCGAAGCGTATTTAAAATTATTTAATGTGGCTGCAGTAACAGGCTGCAATTATTTCTGTACCAACGTAAAGATCACCATATGTAATGCATGTGAAAAAATAGATAAGCGTACTTTAACGCATTGTGATGCCTGTGGAAGCGATAATATTGACCATGGCACACGTGTTATCGGTTATTTAAAACGGGTAACCGCTTTTAGCCAAGGCCGCCAGAAAGAACATGCATTACGTTACTATCACAAAAATGCACCCAAACATGAACAAAATACAACAGCTGCCTAGCAACTGCTTTAGACCGATTATATTAAATCTGTAAAAATTACTGCACCATGAGTATGGTTACTTTGCTAGCCATACTTTCTTCATCTAAGCGACCATAACGCATAATAAAGTCTGCTTTACCATCATGATTAATATCATGTTGTTCAAATAACGCGCCATTTTTAGGCAATAGCATTTTATATTTACTGCCTTTGCGGTTAAAAAGCCTAGAACTATTGTTACCCAAAAAAATAGTTAATTTTTCTTCTCCCGACGATAATATTAAATCTTGCCTTTTATCGCCATTTACATCACTTAACAGTACTATAGGCTCACCACTTTGTCCTGACGTTAAACTAAAACTTAATTCGACTTCCTTACTAATCAGCGCATCTGTTTCATATTCATCGTCATCATTTAGCGCAAATAACAATACATTTTGATCTATACCACCTGACAACAAAGTGCCAATAATATTACTAACACTGAGTTCAAACGAAGACAACAACACTTCAAATTTATTATCATCATTCACATCAACAATGTTTAGCCCTGTTAATGTGCCCTCAGCTTTTATCACTGTGTTTGGCGTTTTTTTAAATGTTAATCTTTTATTTTCATTGATATAACCGAAATAAAACTCATAATCGTTGGCTCGTTCAAGCACGCCTGAACTTTGGGTAAAGCGCACTATAATATCTGCTACCCCATCGCCGTTAATATCTTTTATTTCCTCCACAACACGGTGCGTTAAGTTGCTTTGATCAGGGCTTTCACCGTCAGATTCTGTTATTTGCCACCAATTTAAACCATGGATGGTATCAGCCAATGGTAAATGTTCTGCTTTATTCGAAAATGTTCCATCCGGATTTTGGCTAAAATAATTGATATTCCCTTTTGAAATCCAAGCAATATCTTGTTGTTGGTCTTGATTAAAGTCAGCAAAAAAAATGGCACGAGGTGTGAAGTTAATTCCCTCTCTAATAAACGCAACTTGTGCATTAATATTCAGATGTTGCGGGGTGAGTAGTTGGTTGTCTTTTGAAAAAATCCATAAATTAGTTTGTTCAAAATCAGGTAAAATAATGTCATCAATACCATCTTTATTGATATCTTGGATAAAGTCTTTATTGGCTAGAAAATTTGATTTATTGAGCAAATAAATCGACTTAATATCTTGTTTATGTTGTAGATATAAACCAGTAGGCACCTTGTGATTTTCATTGATACTCTTATCTGTATGCACAGGATCAATATACCTAAGCGAAACCACCTCATCCTTTGCTAAAAAATATAGCCCTTCATTATTGTCACTAACATCATAGGCGAAATATTCGTCAGAAAGTTGTATTTTATCAAGCAAGACATACCCATTTTTCGATACATCAAACATATAAACAGCTAACCAAGTTTGCTTTACCTTATCTATACCAATCAGAACAAGCTCATCCATTGGGGGTTGTTCATTAGTGGCTAACTCAACCGCAATAACTGGTGAGCTAACCTTAAAGGGTGCTGTAATAGTGTAATGATCAAACTCTACCTTGGTGCCAACTAGCTTACTGGAATTGGCACATACTTTTGTAACGTTAAAACATCCCAAGCAAAAAATCACACCTACCAATAATCTATAATGCATAACAGTCCTTATTTAATATATACCAAAGCCACCACAGCAGGTTACTCAATTTATAACGGCACAACTTTGTACGCACAACGTCGCGCGCCTTCAATAATATGTTCTTCTCTTGTCACGTGTGCCACATCACTCAGTAAATGTTGAAATAACTGTAATTCACTTCGACAAAAATTATTGCATTTAGTTGCAGCCGCACAGATAGGACAATGGTTTTCCAACAACCAATAAAAGTCTTCTTCACGTGTAACCGTTGCCATATAACCTTCATCAGTCCGCAATCTGGCTAACCTGTCTAATTTTTCTTCTACTCCGTACTGATCAGCTAATGCCACACCGTAAGCACGCATAGACGACACTTCTCTATTGGCAATGAGTTTTTCTAAACCGTCATCACCAAACACCGCAATAACTGAATCAATGAGCTGTACCGTTAATTCATCATGTCGGTTGGCAAAATGTTCATTACTTTTTTCAGTTAATGACCAAAAACGTGTTGGTCTCCCCCTTGCGGCCTTTTCATCTTTATAAGTAACATCACCTGACTCTTCTAGTGCCAGTACATGTTGACGAATTCCCATGGTTGTTAGACCAAGTTCTTCGGCTAATGTCTTAGCAGTTAATGCCCCTTCAATTTTTAATAGATTTAAAATCTTATCATGGGTTTTCATCGCAGCCCCGAAATAAATAGGTTTAAAACAACGAGCCTATTATTACCTACTTTCACATTATGTAAACTTTTTTATTTATTTTATTCTTGACTTTATTAAGTAAAGATAATACTTTACTTAATAATTAATAAACATTTTAATTTACATAATAGCATTGGAGTTTCAATGAATTTAAATCAAATTACGCTGCCCGTAAAAAATATCGAAGAAAGCATTCGTTTTTATATCAATTTAGGATTTGAGTTAATTGTTGATACTCCCCATTACACTAGATTTAGCTGCCCTGAAGGTGATGCTACGTTTTCCCTCAGTGTAACAGATCAAAAATTCAACAATGGCGCAGTAATCTACTTTGAGCTTGAAACTTTAGACCAATACATTAAAAAGTTACAAAAGAAAGGATTCAACTTTGCTCAATTACCAACAGACCAACGTTATCTATGGCGTGAAGCGATATTGTTTGATCCTGACAACAACCAACTCAAATTTTATTGGGCAGGTGAAAACCGTCTTAATCCCCCTTGGAAAGTGAAACATAATAGGAGATCTACATGATTACTTTAGAACATATAAATTTAGTTGTAAGTGATATTCAACAGACCTTATCTTTTTATCAAGCTGCATTTCCTCACTGGCGTGTGCGTGGTGGCGGTGAAGGCAAATGGTATGGCAAACCAAGAAATTGGGTGCACTTTGGTGATGATTATCAATACCTTGCTTTTAATGATGATGGTGTGGGTGAAAACCGTGATTTAACTGGTCATCAAGTGGGACTTGCCCATTTTGCCTTTGTAACTAACGATCTTAAAGGGATAATTGAACGATTAGCGCAAGCCGGCTTCATTGTCGATAAAGAAGGTGCTGAAGAAACTGTCCGAGATAACGTTTATTACATTGACCCCAATGGTTATGAGGTTGAATTTGTGCAATATCACAGTGATATACCTAGTCAAAGAAATAGCTATGAGTGAAGATTAATAAATAGTTGCCTTGAAAACCACACTCGCATATTAATGAGCGACTTTGTTGATCCCAATCAAGTACCCGAGTAATTTACTCAGGTACTATCATTGCCACTTAATTATTTCTACTAGGAGTCCCTTATGGGTTGTTGTGGCGGTTGTGGCGGTGAAGGCCATGAAGAGAAAAAAGAGCAAGAACAAGCAGTAGAACAGTCTACTGACAAGAAAGTTGACGAAACAGAAGCTTAACTTCTCGCTCAAGCATGAATCTTAAAAAGCAGTATGGTCCAGGCTCTACTGCTTTTTTGTTATCTGTATTTTAAGGGTTGCGTTTAAACGACTGACTAAATCCTTTCAGTAAAGCAAATTGCGCAAAGTAATAGCTCACCATAATAGCAAAATGAACATTATCTATAGGCAAATAAAATTTATCAAAGCCTATTAATGAATCAGACAAAACAAAGCTTATACCACCAACAACTAACCAAACATTCGATTTTTCACTAAATATTGTTGCCAGAGCCATTAAAAGCAATATGCTCATATACGCAACTACTGGTATAAATAGCTCCCCTAAGCCATTTGCCAATATTGTCAGCATTAGAGCACCATAAATAAGGTAACACACCAGAGCAATATAACATTTAACTTGACGCCAATTTTTTATATAAGGTTTTAAACTGACTAAGTAGCATAAGTGGGCAATAAAAAAGGCACCTAAGCCAAAGATAAACCAATTACCACGATCATAATCAAGAATAAAATCGCCACAGGCTGAAAAAATCAAACCTGCAACAAAGAACTTCCCCGCTATAGTCTTATCTTTAAGCAGCTGCCAACTGACACCGATCAACAATAACATGGGTAACAATTTAACAGCCCAACTTAACGGGTAAGGCTTAATAAAAGTGGACAAAGCAAAGTTAACTGCCAACAGACTAAAAAGAAGTGTTAATTGTTTATTCATTTTATAGTAACTGTGTTTGATAATGGTTTAGTGAATGGGCTCATGGTGACAAGCTTTTCATTTTTAATCAATATCTGGCAATTAAGCAACTATAAAAAAATATTTATGGCAAAACAATTATTGAGTTTTTGCTTGCTTATTACATAACGCCCACGTTAGAATTTGCTCGCGTTATTAGCACAACTAGTAACGTAGACTTGTCGGAGTGCCAAAGGCTGAGATCGCGTAAGCGGGATCCGTAATACCTGAACAGATTAGTATCTGCGTAGGAAACAAGAATAAACAGCACAATTCAAACGCTGCTTTCTTCATTACACACCTTTATTGTTGTCATTCCGCTTCTTTTTTGATTTATTAAAAATAGGTAGCGACCATGAGCGAACAACCAAAAACTATACCAGAGAAAACCACATTAACCAGACGTGAAAAGCGTGAGGCTGCACAAGCTTTTTTAGAGAATGTATCAGCACAATCATTTCCTAATTCAAAAAAATCTATGTGAAGGGGAAATTGCATAATATTAACGTTGGTATGCGCGAAATCACCCTGTCAGACACCCTCATTTCACCTGGGAATGGTGGCGACAAAGACAACCCCGTCTACGAAAAAAACGAACCTTTATGTGTTTACGATACGTCAGGATTTTATACGGATGAAAATGTGGACATTGATGTTCACCAAGGTATTCCTCGTTTACGTGAATCGTGGATTGATGCCCGTAATGATGTTGAATTCTTATCATCTAATAGTTCTTTATATGCACAACAACGTCTTGCTGATGAAGGTGTTGATCATATTCGGTTCGAACATTTACCTAAAATGCGCATTGCCAAACCCGGTAAAAATGTTACCCAAATGCATTACGCGCGCCAAGGTATTATCACGCCAGAAATGGAATATATTGCCATCCGTGAAAACTTAAAACGGGAACAAGTAAAAGACGAAATTTTACTACAACAACACAAAGGTCAGTCGTTTGGAGCGAGTATTCCGGAACAAATAACCCCTGAATTTGTCCGTGATGAAGTAGCCCGTGGCCGAGCCATTATCCCCGTAAATATTAATCACCCTGAATGTGAGCCGATGATCATAGGCCGCAATTTTTTAATTAAAGTTAATGCGAATATTGGTAACTCTGCAGTGACGTCATCCATTGAGGAAGAAGTTGAAAAACTGGTTTGGTCAGTAAAATGGGGCGCAGATACAGTCATGGATTTATCCACAGGTCGTAACATTCATGAAACCCGTGAATGGATTTTACGCAACTCGCCCGTACCAATTGGCACTGTGCCAATTTATCAAGCCCTTGAAAAAGTTAACGGGGTTGCTGAAAACCTAACATGGGAAATTTTTCGCGATACGTTAATCGAACAAGCGGAACAAGGCGTAGATTACTTTACTATTCATGCCGGTGTTTTACTGCGTTATGTCCCCATGACGGCAAAACGCGTAACAGGCATTGTTTCTCGCGGTGGCTCTATTATGGCTAAGTGGTGTTTAGCGCATCATAAAGAAAACTTTTTATACACACATTTTGAAGATATTTGTGAAATTTTAAAGCAATACGATGTGTCGTTCTCATTGGGTGATGGTTTACGTCCAGGCTCTGTGGCAGATGCGAACGACGAAGCGCAATTTGCTGAATTACATACGTTAGGTGAATTAACCAAAATCGCTTGGCAGCATGACGTGCAAACCATTATTGAAGGCCCTGGTCACGTGCCACTGCACATGATCAAAGCCAATATGGAAGAGCAACTTGAGCATTGTGGTGAAGCACCGTTTTACACCTTAGGGCCATTAACTACAGATATTGCACCTGGTTATGATCATATTACCTCAGGTATTGGAGCCGCTAATATTGGTTGGTATGGTTGTGCTATGTTGTGTTACGTAACCCCCAAAGAGCACTTAGGCCTCCCCAATAAAGACGATGTGAAAGAAGGTTTGATCACTTACAAAATTGCTGCTCATGCCGGTGATTTAGCCAAAGGACACCCTGGTGCACAAATTCGTGATAATGCCATGAGTAAAGCCCGTTTTGAATTCCGTTGGTATGATCAGTTTAATATTGGTTTAGATCCTGAAAGAGCAAAAGCCTATCACGATGAAACTTTACCCCAAGAATCAGGAAAAATTGCCCATTTTTGCTCTATGTGTGGTCCTAAATTCTGTTCAATGAAAATTTCTCAAGAAGTACGCGATTATGCAGCCGATCTTGAGTCAGGCAAAAAAATTGAAATTCAACTGCTAGATGAAACGCTAATACTTGACGCTGACGCAGCAAAAGGTATGGCAGAAAAGTCAGCTGAGTTTAAAGCAACCGGTAGTGAAATCTACCATGTAACTCAATAATGAACATTGCCATTGTTGGTCTTGGGCTAATAGGAAGACTAATAGCCCTATCATTACATCGTCAATCAGAATATAACGTAACGCTATTTGATAGAGACAACAAGTTAGCACATAACAGCGCTGCTTATGCTGCTGCGGGGTTATTAACCCCGTTAGGTGAGTCATTACATAGTGAAGCGAATATTGTTGCCATGGGCTTTGAATCATTATTGTTGTGGCCAACATTACTAGCCAGTTTAGATGAACACACCTTTTTCCAAAGCAAACAGGTGCCATTATGGTCAGTCACGAACAAGACAAAGGTGATTACCTACGTTTTGTTCGTCATTTAACAAGTCATTACCCTGAGCAAGATTTACAGACCCTAAATCGGGCTCAATTACTTGCGTTAGAGCCAGAATTAGGCAGAAGTTTTAATCACGGTTTATATTTACCCCAAGAAGGACAAATAGGTAACCGCCGTTTACTTGTGGCCTTACGCAAGCAGCTTGAAGCAGAAAGTGTTAAGTGGCTCAGTGAATGTTTGGTCACCCAAATACAGAATAATGAACAAGGCTGTACTCTGACGTACGAACCCAAAGATGCTCAACAGCAAACTCAATCATTTGATTTAGTAATAGATTGCCGCGGCACAGGCGCAACAAAAAAACAAGCAAGTCATGAATGTGCCCCCTTAATGGATTTGCGTTCTGTTCGTGGCGAATTATTTCAACTATTCGCACCTGATGTGCATATTTCACGCCCCATTCGGTTAATGCACCCAAGATACCAACTTTACATTGCCCCCAAAGGCAAAGGCTTTTATGTGGTAGGTGCTACCGAAATTGAAAGCGATGACCAAGCCAACATGACGGTGCGCTCAGCGATGGAGTTACTCGGCGCAGCTTACAGTGTTCACCCTGGTTTTGCCGAAGCTAATATTCGTCAGCATATTAGTCAATGTCGACCCGCATTTAGCGACAACCAACCCAAAATCAGTGTCCACAAGTCGTTAATGCAGGTAAATGGCCTATTTCGTCACGGCTTTTTAATCTCCCCTGTAGTATTAACACAAGTACTCGCGCTTATTAAAAATATTAAAAATAGTACAAATGACATTCTGCCCTATACTGGTTTATTAACCACGAAGATTGACACAACCCTATTGACAAAAGAAGAGCCGCCTTATGAATATTCACATTAATGGTAAAGCCTATTCACTCCCACACGAAGTTAGCATTACGGTCACTGCCGCCTTAACACTTCATTTTATAGAATCGCAACAAAGTACCTTTGCGGTAGCGCTTAACGGTGACTTTGTCGGTAAAACAGATTATGACACCACAATCGTTAACAACGGCGATAGTCTCGATGTTTTACAACCCATCCAAGGCGGATAAGCACTATGTCACTCAATATTTACGGACAACAACTTAACAGCCGTTTACTTATTGGCAGCGCCCTTTATCCTTCGCCACAAATAATGAAACAAGCAATACTTGCCAGTGGATCACAAGTTGTTACTTTATCGTTGAAAAGGCAAAACCCAAATGAACAGTCTGGTCAACAAATATGGCAATACTTGCAAGACGTTGTTAAGTATGTGAACGGCTTTTTATTACCGAACACCGCCGGCTGTAAAACAGCAAAAGAAGCCATAACATTGGCGAAAATGAGTCGAGAAATTTTCCAAACTAATTGGCTTAAACTCGAAGTAATCGGTGATGATTATAATTTACAACCTGACCCAATTGAGTTACTTAATGCTGCAGAGCAACTCATTAATGACGGTTTTAACGTACTGCCCTATTGCACTGACGATTTGGTTTTATGCCAACGACTTTATGATTTAGGTTGCCAAGTGATCATGCCATGGGCCTCACCTATTGGCACAGGTAAAGGTTTAATGAACCCCTATAACTTAGAAACCATACGGTTGCGTTTACCACAAGCCACACTGATATTAGATGCAGGCATTGGTAAGCCATCAGATGCTTGCTTAGCAATGGAAATGGGCTATGACGGCGTTTTACTTAATAGCGCCGTTGCCCTAGCTGACAACCCTGTATTAATGGCAAAAGCTTTTAACCAAGCCTTACAGGCAGGTGAACAAGGTTATGTTGCGGGAATTATGGAACAAAGACAAACCGCTCATCCATCAACCCCGACATTAGACACGCCATTTTGGCATCAAAATTAACATGATAAACAAACATAATAAAAAAAAACCAATCATTTGGAGTATTTCGGGCAGCGATTGCTCAGGTGGTGCTTGGTATTGCTGCAGATATAAAAACAGCTCATGGTTTAGGCGTTGAAGTATGCACATTAATCACCGCTAATACCGTACAAAACTCCCATCAATTAACATCAGTTTACCCTATATCGGTCGATATTTTACAACAGCAAGCTGACATACTAATTCATGATAAACCACCATCGGTCATCAAAATAGGTTTACTTGCTAATACAGAGCAAGTGCAATGGTTAACCCGATTATTAACACGTTATAAAAAGCAGATACCTGACCTACTCAGCGTTTATGATCCCGTTGGTCAAGCCAGTGTGGGTGGAAGTTTCAATACCTTAACCTTGACTCAATTAACCCCATTATTACAGCAAATAGAGGTTATAACACCGAACTTGCTCGAAGCAAAAGCGCTCACAGGGATTAGTGATGTGATCAACATTGCGCAATTAGCAGAAAAAATTCATCATGATTTCTCTATTACGTCTGTGCTTATTAAAGGGGGACACAATGATGATCAACAAAACTGTCGTGATTATTGTTATCACCAATTAAATCAACTAAATAAAGCAAAACAAGATAGCCAATACCCGCGAGATAAAACAAAAACAGCCATCAGTTATCACTTAAGCAGCAATAGAGTTAACACTCATTATAATCATGGTGGTGGCTGTAGCTTTGCTACCGCTTTAGCAAGTTTTCTTGCGCAAGGATATTTAATACGTGATGCCTTCACTTTAACTAAAGCTTTTATCAATCAAGGCTTGTTAGCCAGTGAGCACTTAAGCGCAGAAAACGGTCATCAATATTATGGTGCGTTTGACCAACAAACTTGGCCGTCTACAGCAAGTTACTTCCCAAAAGTGATTGATGAGTTAAGTGTTACTTATCAGTTATTACCCGCATTTAATTCACTAAATTTACATGGGAAAAAACTAGGTTTATACCCTGTTATTGGATCGATTTACTGGTTAAAACGTTTATTACCCTTAGGGCTTGAAATTATTCAACTGCGTATAAAAAATGTTTCAGGGGCAGCACTAGAGCAGATCATTAGTGAGGCTATTGCCTTGTCAAAACCTTATAAAACACGACTATTTATTAACGATTATTGGCAACTCGCTATTAAACACGGTGCTTACGGGGTACATATTGGCCAAGAAGATTTAAGTGATGCAAACTTAGCGCAAATTCAACAGGCAGGATTACGATTAGGCATTAGCACCCACGGCTGTTATGAATTTTTATTGGCACAACAACTACAACCGTCCTATTTAGCCATTGGTGCAATATTCCCAACCAAAACAAAAAACATGACAGGACAAATTCAAGGCATTGATAATTTACAGCAATTACTGGCGTTAAGACCCCAACCATCCAAAAAACAAATACCTGTTGTGGCTATTGGCGGCATTAACATAACAAATGCAGCACAAGTGCTCGCCACAGGCGTTGAAAGTATTGCCGTCGTTACCGCAATAACTGAGGCCAAAGAACCGGAACAAGCCCTGAAACAACTCGTCACATTGACCCTTGCTTCATATTAAAACAAGCCAGTGCACAGTGAAGCTAAGCGCTTAAGTATTTAATTTATCTTATTTTATTGGCCAATAGCAACTTTGGGCTGCCACTCTAACCACTCTTCTTGCACGTCTTGGTACAAAGTAAAATGTTTACTTGGTAAGCTATCGCCTACTTGATCATCTGCTAGATCTTCATCAATATCTAACTCAGGGCTAGCAAAAGCAATACCACCAGAAATTAAGGTTTCAATTGATTCAGAATCAATATTAACCCCTGAAAAAACACTGGCTTCAATATTAATACCACTAGTATTCCAGAACTTGCTGCCACGATTAACTAAAGGAGCATAACGCCGGCAATATTAATAAAAACGTCCACTGTATCTGCAGTGGGCGATAAATCGATACCAATCACTTCTCCCACTTTAACCTGACGATAAAGCACAGGGTTACCAATACGTACCGAGCCTAAACGCTTAGCTATCAATTTAATATTTAAACCATACGGGCGTTGTTTAACTGTTGGTGGCAAAGCAAGTGCTTCAAATGCCGTTTGTTGATTTTTGGCGATGTTGCTAGGTAACATGGAAATAAAAGCACCTTCCAACAATGAGGCAACATTTTTAGAGCCGACTAAACCTATCTCAGGTTGAACAACCCAAAATTGCGTGCCTTGCTTTGCAAATTTAGCGCCTTTATCATTAAGTAACACTAAAGCGGTTACCCCAACCTCATCCTCGTTAAAAATTAAACGCGTAACTGCGCCTATTTCTTGCTCTTGATAAATAACCTTGGTTGTTTCTTTTAAACCAGTAAAGTCATTAAAATGAATACTAATGGCCAAGCCTGCATTTTTAGCCTGCTCAAAATGTTCAAACAATTCAAAACTGTCGAGTTCTTTTACTGCAGCTTTGGGTTGATTACTGTTGTCTGTGTCTGGATTATAAAAACTGATACCACCACGCAAAATAGCGTCAATTGATTCTGTTTTCACGATAAAGTCACCTAATCCTCCGCTAAGCATTAAGCCACTGGCATTATAAAACCGTGTGTCTTGCCGTATTAATGAGGCATGTTCTTCATCAATAGTAATATTAACGCGCACTTTATCCGCTTTTTTATCTAAGGTTATATTATCAACCTGCCCTACAACAACTCCACGATAACTAATACTGCTACCCGGTGTAGCAACGTTTGCACTGCCAGTAACCAAGCTTAATTGTAACCCTGCTGCACTAGAGAATTTAGCCGGTGGTACTGTTAGTAACACAAAATCTGTTTTGGGTTTTGTGCTCTTCTCATTTAAATTAAAGGTTATGTAAGCACCACCTAACAAAGCATCGGTATCGGTTGTACCTGATAAATTCAAACTAGGTTTTGCCAACCAAAATTGTGTTCCTTCCTTTAAAATACTTTCATATTCAGGTAACAATCCTAAATATAATTTACTGTGCTCGCCTGCAATTTCTATATGATGAATAGAGCCAATTTCTTCACCACGATGTAATATTCGTGTATTTTCGTTAATTTTTTCTTTAGCAGAAATAGTAAGCGTAAAGCGAGTGCGTTGCTGCGCTAATTTTTTATTGGCGAATAAACTAAATTTATCGCCATTTACTACTGACTTTTCAACTGTTCTATCATCGCTATTTTTATTTCCTACTTCTGCTTTTTCAAGGTTAACAACTGATATGCCACCTGTGAGTATGCTTTGCAGTGATTGCGCCTCAACATCAACACCTAGTAGATTTGCTTTAACTTTAAATCCTGAATTATTATAAAAATGACTTGTTGAGGTTATATAATGTTGATATTCCTCTTTAATATGAATGTGTATTAAATGTTGTTCTGCATCAACCGTATCCACCGCTTGAACACTACCAATAACCAATTGTTTAAAATATATATTACTGCCCACTTGCAGTGAATGACGATCATTCGACTCAATAATTAAATGTAAGCCTGGCTCAGTGTAACGGTATGGAGGCTTAGTATTGAATACAGTAAATTGATTGGTTTGCTCCCCTTCCAAAGACGGCTGAATACTAATATAAGCACCTGTTATCAACGTTTGTGCATCAGAAATTCCCGTAAGATCTACCCGAGGTGTCACGAGATAAAATTGAGATTTATCAGTTAAGTAAGGCACAACACGCGGGTTAACTTTTGCTTTTGCAGTGATTTTACGGCTTTTAGGATCTATTTTGCTAAAAGATTCTATGGCACCTATAGTTAAACCTTGAAACAAAATGGCTGCATTATGGTTAACGCCAGAATTCCAATCTAACGTTAGTTCAATTTCATGCCCCATTTCAGCAGACTGAAAATCAGCATGCAAAGGAAATGTTTGACCATTTTTGGCAGAAGGCCGTTTTTCTTGGTAACTTAACGTGTCAACCGCAATCCCACCGCCAAGAATTGAACCTAAAGAACCAGAGTTTATTTTTACACCTGCTGATATTGATGCCGTGACTTGAACGCCACTGGTATTCCAGAACAATGAGTTCTCTTTTATTAAGTGCGCATAATCTTGTTCAATAAATATATTGATATTAATATCTTGGCTATCTTCAGCGTAATGATAGCCTGTAACATAACCAATAGGTATTTGTTTAAATGTAATAGGAGAATCTTCACTAATAGAACCTAACACAGCAGACTTTAACGTAAGGTGTAAACCTGGTGTGGTCATATCTAACTGAGGCGCTTCATTTAATGCAACAA
Source organism: Colwellia maritima (assembly GCF_022669015.1). Lineage (GTDB taxonomy): Bacteria > Pseudomonadota > Gammaproteobacteria > Enterobacterales > Alteromonadaceae > Colwellia > Colwellia maritima. The sequence continues at coordinate 110,979 of NZ_JAKKSL010000001.1, forward strand.
AATGATCTTGGCTTTTCGCCTTTTTGTCAGTGTCGGGCAAAATATTGATATAACTGCCTGACAATAAGGTATCTAAACCAGAAACCCCTTGTAAGGAGATATCCGCACTAACTAACCAAAATTGCGTATCTTGCGTGAGATAATCGGCAAAAGATTTAGACATTTCCACTTCAGCAATCACTGATTGTAAATCGTCTGAGGGAACCACTTTACTCACCATACCCGTAACAAGTCCCTTATAACGTACCTCTGTTTTTTTAGGGACAATGCCTGAGCCATTTTCAAACTCAATTGTAATGAAAACACCTTGCTCAGATAATGCTTTAACGCCTAACCAACCGCCAAAAATCAAAGCGATAAAAGGGATAAACCAAATAATTGAGATACCTTCGCGAGGCACAACTTCTGCGGTTGCTTTTCGTCGGTCATATTTAATGACCGGTTTATCAGTTGTCATTATTTTCCTTATTTTCCCGTAAGCCTTTCGACTTTTTATCCCACAATAATCTAGCATCAAAGCTATTGGCCGCTATCATGGTAAAAATAACGGTGAGGGTGAAATAGTTAATGGCGGGGCCGGCTGCAACTGACGTAACAAAACCAAGTTCAACCACCGCTACCAGTAAAGCAACAACAAAAACATCAAGCATAGACCAAGGACCCAAAAATTCTAACACATGATAAAATTTGCTGTGCTTGTCTGGTCGTAATCTGATCCCCGTATGTGCTCGATACACTAGTACAAATAAACCAATAATTTTAAGTAAAGGTACTATGATACTAGCGGTAAAAATGATTGCCGCTATTGGATATAATCCCTGATCCACAAACTGACCAATACCAGACAGTATGGTTGACGGTTCGCCAATACCCAAAGAATATATAATCATAATAGGGTAAAGGTTTGCAGGAATAAAAGCTATTAATGCAGCAATATTCCACGCTAATGTATATTGTAAACTATGCGGTTTACGCTGATAAAACAACCCATGACAGCGCAGACACCTGATTCTTTCATGAACTGATGTACCATTAATTAAATTAAGTTTATGGCATTTAGGACAAAGTGCAAGATTGCTATCTTTTGCTGTTTTAATCAACAAACTCTTCCTCTAACTTTTGCCAAATATAATCTTGATCTAATGTAGCCGCTGCCATCGTTGAACTGATCAACCATAAAATAAATGCCATCAACCCCATATTCACAGATAATTCGGTATCATCGAGTAATTTATACATAGATACAACAATACCTAACATAAAAACATTAAGCATTGCCCAGTTATCTAAATGATGAAAAGCACGAAAAAAATACAACAACGACGGTTTTAATTTATTAAATTTAAAACTGTAAGTAATATAAAAAGAACCAAATAACCTAACAATGGGCACTGCAATAGCAAATAAAAAAACTAAAACAGCAATCATATAAAAGCCACGATCAATCAATGCAATAATACAATCAAGCAAAGAAGCATTATGGTACTGCCCCGCCAGACTTACGCCCATAATAGGTAATATAATGGCAGGTAATAATAAAACTATTCCCGCGAGAGACCAATGGTAACTGCGCTCTATTGAATTAACTTTGCGCTCTTCCATCGTACTACCACAACGTACGCACTTAGCACTTTGCCCCTGTTTTAGCTCAGGTTTATCATATAACGCATCACAGAGATGGCAGGCAATTAATTGTTTAGTATCAATATTTTTTCTCAAGTAATTTACTCAACCTTAAAGAAAACCATCATTTATATTTTAGAATATAAAACAAAAAAGCAGCAATAAATGCTGCTTTCTTACTATATCACTCAATATTTTACTATTTAAGAGAAGACATATATTTAACAACTGATTCAATATCACTGTCAGACAGTTTTATAGCAATATTACGCATCATATTATTATTATCGTTAGCACGGCTACCATCTCTAAACGTTGTGATTTGCTTTTTCAAGTAATCAGCATTTTGACCTGCAATAGCAGGAAATCCGACTTGAGCCATACCTTTACCGTTCACGCCATGACAAGCGACACAAGCAGGAATACCTTTGTTAACATCACCACCAAAATAAATTTTATGGCCAACCTCACTTGTTTCACTGGTACCCGGAGTACTTTTTTGAACAGCGAAATATGCGGCTAAATCGTTCATATCGGTTGCGCTTAATCCGGAACCATTCCAACCATAACAGGATCAACTCGCGCGCCTGATTTAAAGTCAGCTAATTGTTTAGCAAGATAATTAGCACTTTGACCCGCTAGCTTAGGATACATAGACACTACGCTATTACCATCAGTTCCATGACAAGCAACACACATTGCCGATTTTTCTTGACCCGCTTTCACATCACCCGTAAATAGCTTTCGCTGACGTTGAAGTAACAACTTCAGCGTTAACAACAGGGGCAGCAGTTGCTGTTGCTGTTGCAGAATCTTCACTAACGGCCGCCGCTTGTTCTCCACCACGTGGTAGACTAGAAAAATAAGCCGCTAAATCTGCCATATCTTGTTCTGATAAGTTAGCAGCCATTGGTGCCATCATCATATCGGTACGAGCACCCGCTTTAAAATCAGCCAACTGTTTAGCAATATACGCGTCTTTTTGACCAAAGAAGATTAGGATAAAGTGGGTTAGGATTCACGCCAGTAGCACCATGACAGGCACCACACACAGCAGATTTAGCCTTACCTGCTTCAGCATCGCCCTGTACAGCATGCGCTGTATTGAACATACTTGCTCCTAACAAAAGTGAAAATATTATTTTTTTCATTGAATTGCTCTCTGCTTATTGTTAACTAGATTTATGATGTAATATTTTTCTGCGGCTTAATTTTAAAATTAACCCTAAAAGTGACGGCATTTTACACTAATCTGTGCTGTGTGTAACATTATCTGATAAATTTTCCCGATAAAATCACACTATTTTGCATTTTTATTGTTTATTTTGATAATAAATAACCAAGAATAACGTTATAATAACAGTATATTTTTATTAAGAGTTACACCTTTGTCTTCAACCACTATACACTTAAGCAAAGCCACATTTACCATCAGCGCCCCAGATATTCGCAAATTACCAGAAGATACTGGTATTGAAGTTGCTTTTCTTTGGTCGCTCTAATCTTCGGTAAATCTAGCGCACTAAATACGCTAACTAATCAAAAAAGTTTAGCCCGCATTAGTAAAACCCCTGGTCGAACTCAGCTAATTAACGTATTTGAAATTGCTGAAAATAAACGTTTAATTGATTTACCCGGTTATGGTTTTGCTAAAGTCCCTTTAGAAATGAAAAAGAAATGGCAAAAAGCATTAGGGGAATATTTAGAAAAACGTGAAAGCCTTAAAGGTTTGGTGGTATTAATGGATATTCGTCACCCACTAAAAGACTTAGACATGGATTTGATTCATTGGGCTGTTGACAGCGAACTACCAGTACTAGCCTTACTAACAAAATGCGATAAATTATCTCAAGGGAAACGTAGTACCGAAGTACTCAAGGTAAAAAAAATACTCGCCCCTTTAAATGGCAACATTAAAGTTCAAGCCTTCTCATCGCTAAAACGCACCGGAGCAGAACAAGCAGACGCTATTATTTGTGATTGGTTTTCTACAGACATTATATAACAGAGTCGAGTATGTTCTGTCTTTACTCGCTCTTCTGCTAATCAACTCACCTGAGCTTGGTTTAAGACATGGTTAACCTGTTGAAAAATTAAACATTAAAAATTTTGCTCACTTCTAGCTTGATAATTTTACTACTTTAGCCCCCAAAATAAGCAAGGCAAATTTACGCGTCTATAGGGTGCTATTGCAAGTGAATTTAACGCCGAAGTTAGTAAAAATAACGGCTAGAAGAACATTTATTAAGGCGAGCTGAGGTTAACTAACAGCAAACAATACATAACTCCTCAGAATCATTGACCCCAAAGCTAGTTACGGTTTATTAACTCATCTCTTAATTAATGAAACGGGTATTATCTTAAATTTTAGACAAAAAAAACCAGTAACAAGGCTACTGGTGCATGTAAGCTATGGGGAAGCTAGAATAAATTATTACAATAAGTGTCCGTTAGGAACAAAGCAATTATAGAGTAACAACTCTATAAATGTAAAGCATTAATAGTATAAATACTCTATTTATTTTGATATAGATCAATTCATACGCTAATGATTAATCTCATCGGAAATGAGAATATTCTCGGTATTCTCATTTAGAGCCAGATTCTCATTTGTAGTGCCAAGTAGCTTGATGCATCAAAATCAATTAAAAACTAAGCCAATTAACCCTTTAATAATATTGCTCACTAGAGTAATGGATTTTTCAAAGAACGCATTTTTTAGACTATCAATAGCCTGTGTAACAAGCGTGTAGTCCAACAATGCAAATGCATAATAAATCATGAAAAATGAAGAGAGCAAGATAATTAAACCAACAACATACTTATTCTTAAATCCGTAACATAAGCGCATTAAATCAGCTCTAATTTTATGCTCTTTAAAATGAGGGCTTACAATCCAGAAGCACGCAAGCAATATGGCAGCTAAAACAACGAATATTTCTATTGGGTGGTTTAATATTTGAATAACATAGTCTACGTAATCTAGAGGTAGTTTCCCTTTAAAGTTTTTTGCAAAATTATCTTCAGTTCTTGCAAACGAAAGTATGATAACAGATGAAAAGGCGAATAGAATTCCTATCGAGGCTACTGATAATGAAAGTACGCTTGGGACTATAGCTGTATAATTATTTTTTCTTTCCCTTAATGCCCGAAGTGCCCCTACTTTAGCTTCAATAGATGACAAAATCTTTTTATCACCTTCTGTCGAAAAGGCACACAGAGTTGTTCGAAGTGCACTTTTCTTTCCCATAATTTCCTTAAAACTGGAAACGTATGCCATCATTCCTTTCATGGCATAATAATCATTTTCAGAGTGCGTTCGTCGCATTTTCAATATAGTACGATAGAGGGACTTTAAGACTCCTTTAGTTAATTCCTTATAAGACTCCTGAGAATCTCCTTTGACTAGTGGAAGTAATATATCTGATTTAGAGTCATGGTGCTGATGTTGGTGACACAGATCTTTCATAAAATAGTATATCTGACTTACAGCGTCATCTTTAAAGCTATTAAATGCGAAACCTTCAGTTCGGGTTACCCGGCGTAACTTTTTATCATCAATTTTTTCAAACCAAACATCATCAATTGTTAATATTCCTTCTCTTGGAAGGATTATTGAAGCATGCATCAAAGAATTATTATTAAAACAATCAATCAATTGTCCAAAATCGCCACTAATTTCTTGAGAGCCTATTAACTGATTTAGATCTACTTTTGAGTTAACAACAAAGACTTTTCCGTGGATAACGTCTTCATTTGATGTTTTATTATTTTGTATAAAAATAAACTTAAAATCACCGTTGTGAAAAAGTAATTTCTCTAAAGAATTCGACGCAAATAAAAATAAAAATGGTTTGATCAAATGCTTTAACGGGGTATTAGAAAATAATTTTGCGTCATTTAGCCATGCCGTACCCATGAAAGATAACAATAAAAATATTCGTATAGGTGAGTATGTAAATGTAAAAAATACCTGCCTTACAATACGGGGAATTGCGCTATCATTTAGATAGCGGTCATGAGAAATGAAATTAAAATCAGAACTAGGACTTTTATTGAAAGGATAAGGCTTTGTACTCGTCCCTATTGTAGAGAATGATAAACGACCTCTTAAATTTGGTATCCGGCCCAAATACTTCATATTTATTTCACTTTATTTACTGCATAAAAAAACCGCCTAAAGACGCCTTTGGTCGGTTTTTACGGATTTTGATAGCCTGCTCACAAAATTATTTAATACTTTCTCTTGAAAGTTGATTACATGGTACAAGCTCATTTGTACGGGTATCAATAGTAAAACCCTTTGAAATTTCGTCTGGTGAACATGCTTCGGCTTCATTCAAAGAACCGGCTATAGCATTAGCTAAATTACCAGTGATCTTATGGTTATGCTCATATTCACCTTTATTATGAGATAAAACCTGAATACCAAAGACTAAAGTAGCAATTCCCATTACTAACAAAGTTAGACCCATTAAAGTACTCATAATATTTTTTATCCTCTGATAATTTTATTGATTTGTATAAAATCGCGCGGATTATACACAATAAGTATAATTAAATATACTTATTTTCCTTTCAAATTATATTCTACCCTTTCATATAGCTAAGCTCATGTCAATAGTTAGTATGTATTAACTCTTTAACTATTAGCCATGTTTTTCAAATATGCAACATGTCTTTTATCAATTTTTCTCCCTTGCTTCAATTAACTAGACCACCCAAGATTAAAAATTATTATGGCTGACCTGAGTACTCCTTTGTTATGGTGTTTTTTTGATTGATTATTACTTCAAATTATTATTCAATATTAGTGAAGATATTATTCACTAATATTGAAAAGGAATTAAAATGAAAATATCAGGGAGCTGTTTGTGTGGGGCAGTATCATTTCGTGTAGACAATCGCTTCAAAAATATGTATGCATGCTTTTGTCAACAATGTAGAAAAATATCAGGCTCTTCTTTTGCGTCAAATCTATTCATTGATGCAAATTATCTTGAATGGCTTTCAGGTGAAAATAAACTTGAAAAGTTTACTGTTCCTGGTCGTGGATTTAATAAGGCGTTTTGTAAAAAGTGTGGTACTGGTATGCCATTTAAAACAAGTGACGCAAAACAGTATTTGGTACCGGCGGGTTGTTTAGATCAGGATCCTGAAGTAGAAAAAATAGAACAGATATTCTACAAAGAAAAATATTCACTTGAAGACGCACGTTTGCAAGCACCTACTTACGACAAATTTCCTCATAAGGAAGTAAAGTAGTGGTACTTACAAAAATAGCTGTGGTGGAAATTTAATCAGCCCCCCCATAATAACTTCTGCAACTTTCCAAAGATAAACTACATATATCTTAACTGGGGTAGTCGAATCCATTAAACCACGTCATAAGGTTACATTGCAGCTTTACATGAAATTAGTTTGATAATATCCTATCAGTAATGGAATCAACTTAAACGGAACTTAGTATGTCTTGGACAAAACTCAATAAAAATATTACCCCTCATTCGCTTATGGCATTAGACGCACATACCTGCCGCGATTATGGGGTAAAGTTAGCGCATAACTTTCCTTTTCATAAAGTTAAATTTACCTGCCAAGCCTTGGCTATCTTGGCTCAGTTAAACGATTACGACCAAGATATGGTGGTAAATGACATTGAACAAATTTGCGCACACCCTAATGCAAAAAACTCATTAAAACACAGTCGCAACCCGTTACGTCGTTTATGGCGTACCAAATACCCTTTTCGTAATTATCATTATTTGTTGGAATATACTTATCAAGATAATAAAATTAACATTAAGGATATTTTCTTTGATGAACAATTACAGGGTAAAAAACACACTTTTTCAGCAGAGCGAACCATGTTATATGAAGTAACACGAAAAACCTCGGCTACTTACGATAAAGCCAAGGACGAAGAAAGCATAAGGGAACTACAAGGCGCTTGGACTAATACCCCTCAAGCAACCACGCAGGTGAATACTGCTCATGCCGCTGTTAATGGTATGCAAAACGATGTAGTAAAAGCGGCATGGTTAATGGGGACCCATTTAGATACTGCCTACCAAAGTGATGGTATAAAAGCCTACACGCTCTTTCATAACCCGACTGATAATATGGCCCTAGATGCTGCTGAATGTGTGTTTGATAAACGTTTAGGGCGTAAATCGCATAATGCCCAACATCTAGCGGCGGTATTGGCGCAAAATAACCAAAGAAGGTAAAAAAGTGAAATGGGTTGCTCATAGCCAAGGGGCGATTATATTTTGTGCTGCCATAGAGCATTACCGTATAAAATACGGTAAACCTTTAACCACTCAACAATTAGCTATACATGGCTCGGGCGCTAATCTTGACCGACTTAAACGTATGGCGCACAGTGCAGGTTTAACCATTAATAACATACGCAATAATCCTTTTGACCTAGTACCAAATATTACTAACGATATTTCATCAAGTAGCTTAGCGCGTTCAGTTAAATTTATGGGATTAACATTTGGCAACGAAGTAGGCGCTAGCCCGCATACCTTACCTTTTTTGGGGCTTGAAACCTACGCAGAGCAACTGCAATTATTAGGTAATATAGAAAAATCAACTATCGTCAGAAAATTTATTAAAACCCTCCCTAAAGGTGACAGTAGAATATAATGAATCTCTTCAAACTCATTAAAGCTTATTGGCGTGGTTTTGTTGGTGGGCCTGATTTACACCACAGCATTACGCGACGCTTCCTATTAGAAGATAAGCAACTATCTATTAATATCCCTGATAGTAATATTGTTGCTTTACCAAATGCTGATGATAAGTATTACCCACATACCTCGTTAACTTGGTTTAATGAACATGCAAAAGTATACGATCAACACAAATATGTTCATGTTTACACTAAAAATTGGATGTATATGCCACCCATTGCTTTATTCCCTAGTAGTGAATACGGCATGTTAAGCTGTCAATTACGCATTAAACAGCTTAATCACATTAATGTTTTAGATAAGGTAGCATTATCACATTATGTGACCCAAGCTTATATAGATTACCATTACGGCCCTGATGGCACCAATACAGAGCTTAGGAGAAGAAAAGTAGAGCGCTCCAGTCAGAGAGCCAGTCCATGGACACCTGAAGAACTAGAAGAACAGGTAGCAATTTCTATTGATCTTCAGGGCAGACAACCATTAGCACCTGCCATCATTAAAAGCTTCAATCAAACGGATTGGATATTTTATAGTGAAGTCAGAAACAACAGCCACTCTCACAATGATTTTTATTGTTTACCCTTAAGTGAGAATAGCTTTTTAGAAGTAGAGTTTGCACACCGGGTTGACCTATCTCATAAATATAAAAAGTGGGCTAAACATGCGCTTGAATCACAAGAGCGCATTATTGCCTCTGTTTATCTTGATGAATTACCTCAAGAGCAGTCTATTGAGCATAGCGTAAATTAACAAATATGATAAATTTGTTGGATAAATTGAAAAAATCAAATGCTAATGTCCGGAATGCGCACAGAAAAGTCATAAAAACGGATTAGCGTAACGTTCGCTATGAGCTTAAATAAAACCTTGAAACTTGATGTGAAAATAGTATCTAACCTCAGATCGGGTTAAGCCCTAACCATAGCATTCTTCTCTACGTCATTAATATTAAGGGTTGGCTTATTTTCTTTAAGGCAATAAGCCACTAACCCCGCAAGTAAATTCAACATAAAACCATTAGGACTGCGATGACGAGAATGCTCTATTTGAGAAATATTCTTTAATTGATCATTTATCGTCTCGATAATAAACCGTCTAGATAGCATGGCTCTATCCCATAACGACATCGCTTTTGCTTTCATATTACTGCGAACAGTTGTTATCAAGTCAACACCCGTTTCCTTTAAATCGGCGGTTAATTTTTTGCTGATGTAACCTTTGTCAGCATATAACTTTCCTTTGAGGTTTTTAGCTAACGCAAACACAGGCTTGGTGTCATGCACATTGCCAGTCGTTAATTTAGCATCAACTATTTCCCCCCTAAAGTTGGTGACTAAATGCAGTTTGAACCCATAAAACCAACCCATTGTTCCTTTGCCTCGCTCGGCTATACCGTCAAATGTTTTGTGTCTAGGTATTCGTAGGTTATGGCATACTTTTATGCTCGTAGAGTCAATGAATTCAATACCTGTAGATTCACCCTTGAGTATGGAAAAATAGCTAGAAAGAGGAACGATAGCTTTAGGCATTACCTCTAAAAATCGAGTGTAGCTCAATAAACTAGGGAAGTGAGAACGATAAAATTTAGCGATATAACCTTTATAATAATTTTTAAAGTCGCGATGATTTGATGTATGAAAAGCAATAAGGATAGTGATCACCTCGCTCATCGTCATACGACAGGGGCGATTTCGCTTTATATTACCATCAGCAATTAATTGTTTTTCCCATTGTGGAATAAATACGCGACAAAAATCATCGACATCACAGAATATTTCAACTAGTTTGTTCATGCCCGTTCCTTATTATCTTTCTGTTTTTTCTTGGTCGAAAGATCGGATCGTGGAACGGGCACTTAGTTCAATTTAATTTATTCTTATCCCGAGCTGAGGTTATCTAGCTTCCCGAAAACATTTCATCTTCGCGAAGGGTTAGCACTTCATAACCCGTTTCTGTAACTAAAACGGTATGCTCCCATTGGGCAGAAAGTTTTTTATCCCGTGTAACAACTGTCCGACCATCTTTTTTAGTTTTGATTTTCTTTGAACCTTGATTGATCATCGGTTCTATAGTGAAAGTCATTCCCGCTTCTAACGCTAAACCCGAATGAGGTTTTCCGTAATGGAGAACTTGCGGATCTTCGTGCATTTCTGTACCAATACCATGACCGCAATATTCTCTAACAACACTATAACCCGCAGATTCTGCATGTTTTTGAATGGCATAACCAACATCGCCCGGCGTAGCTTTAGGTTTTACTACTTTAATACCTTTCCACATAGCTTCGTAGGTGGTTTTAACTAAACGTTTAGCTTCTGCGCTTGTTGTACTAAAAGTATACATTTTGCTTGAGTCACTGATAAAACCATTTTTTTCTAAGGTAATGTCAATATTTACGATATCTTTGGCTTTTAAAGGGTACTTATCATTGGGTACACCATGGCATACCACATCATTCACCGATGAGTTGAGGGAATACTGATAACCATATTGCCCTTTACTCGCGGGTCGAGCATTTAATTCATTAGCAATGTAACTTTCAACCTTGGTGTCAATGTCTAGTGTTGTTATACCTTCACAGATGGAGTCATCAAGCATTTTAAATACTTGAGCTAAAAGCTTGCCAGACTCTCTCATGAAATCAATTTCTGCTTCAGTCTTTATCATGGTTTTATTCATGTAAAAGATCCGCAATAGTAAGATTTTCTTTTAGCAATTGATTTTTAATGATTTCATGAAAGGTAAGTGTTGGATTTAACTCGGCAAGCATTCCCATTTTTATCCAAAATTCAGCCTGTGAATTAATTGATCTAGACATAACATTACTCGACTTCCTGATTTCATCATGCAATTCATCAGATATTTTAACTATTCCCATTATACGTTCCGTATATTAATCGTATACGAATCATATACACCGTACAATAAAATGTCAATTCAGCCGTCTACCTTTTATGATGAGATCCCAAATTTACCTATGGTTGCATTAATTATTTGGTTTTTTTAGCTTGATTAATGAAGTCGTTTAAGTAGCCAATTTGTTGTTCGTCTTTGCGAATACCGACAAAGATTTGTTTACCAATACCTTGCTCTCCAAAACGAAGGCTCTTGATTGCCATTGATTTTGCATGCTCATCTACTAGCCGACCTGGTAAGGCACAAACACCTCGGCCGGCAGCTACCATCTGTAACATAATCTCGGTTGTTTCAATAATTTTATGTTTCTTAACTGAGCCCTTTGGATTAAGAAATTGACTAAAAATATCAAGCCTCATTGGCTCAACAGGGTAACTAAATAGTACTTCTTCGCTTAATTGCTCAGGTAATACAAAATCTTGATTCGCGAGTTTGTGAGAAGAGGAAACAACGAGTCTATGTTCATAGTCAAACACGGGGATGTAGTTTATTTGAGGTTTAAAGAGCGGGTCTGGTGTAATAAGTACATCAATCTCATAACTAAGTAATGCGCCTAAAGCGCCAAATTGGAACTCCTGCTTCACGTCTATATCAATATCTGGCCACTGCACAAGGTAAGGTTCAACTACTCTGAGTAGCCATTGATAACAAGGATGGCACTCCATTCCTATGCGTAATGAGCCCATTTCACCTTTTGAAATCTGATTCAATAATAATTCCGTATGCAAAAACTGAGGCAGAACTCTATTAGCAAGTGCTTGAATACGTTCTCCCGCAACAGTTAAACGAAGATTTCGGCCATCTTTTTTCCAAATAGGTGTAGCAACTTGACCTTCTAATTTTTTAATACTGTGGCTTAATGCAGATTGGGATAAATGCAGTGAATCAGCTGCTTTAGTTAGCGTTCCATGTTCTTTTATTGCAGTGAGTATTTCTAAATGAATCCTGTCTAACATCCGTTAACTCCAGTCTTTTGTTCAAATGTGGGAACTATATTGTTTTTATTCATTAAAAAGTATTAGTGCAATTATGCTTGTTCAATTGAAAATAGCACAAAATAAAACGACACCATATTCTACAGTGTGAAGAATACCGTTCTTTTTGATAGCTATATCCAATAACACAGTGCAAATTATAAGAAGATTTGTGCCAACATACGTAAGCCAGTTAAAAGCAATACTACGGCAAAGATCTTTTTCAGTTTGGCGGCATCCAGTTTAGCCGCAAGTGATGCGCCTAAAGGAGCAAATAATACCGTTAGCGGTACAATACAAATGAACCCCATTAGATTAACTAAACCAAATGTTCCCACTGGTGCATCCGTTGGTGTGCTTCCCACGATTAACATAGTTAATGCGCCTGGCAGTGAAATAATTAACCCAATAGCAGCCGCTGTTCCAACAGCCTTGTGGGCGGGATAGTTATATAGCGTAAGTAATGGGACCGAAATGGTGCCACCCCCAATACCGACCATAGCACTGAAAAAACCAATGGATGCGCCCATAACTGTTTGTCCTGCTTGGTTAGGTAATTGTTGAAACAAAGCAGATTTTCCCGTTCTGAACAACATGTTTAACGCAGATAAAGTCGCTATCACACCAAACAATAGTGTAAGCAATGTGCCTTCAACGCGAGTTACTAACCAACTACCACCAACACACCAATTAGAATAAAGACAGCCCAACGTTTTAGCAGATCAAAATCCACATTCCCTTTTTTGTTGTGAGAACGTATTGAACTGATAGACGTAGGTACTATGGTGGCTAGTGACGTTGCTGTAGCTACTAGCATTGCAGATTCTGGTGATACGCCAAAACTCTGGAACAAGAAAAATAGCACAGGCACGATAACAATACCGCCGCCTACACCCAGTAAACCTGCTAAAATTCCTGCGAAAACTCCTGTGGTAACCAATGTCAAAAAAGTGGAGAGATTATTTGTTATAAATTCAATGATATTCATTAATTACTACTTCTATTTTGTCGAATTTTTCGCGCTTTAGCTATTTCTTAAACCGAGATCAGGTTATTTAAATAAATGGAGGATAGTCATATTAATAGACTTTTGTGTCTATTAATATGATTTTAATAGACAGAGATATAACAATTATCACACGATTATGTCTACGTAAGTATGTCTATGAAGGTCTGTCGATGTAGGTATGTCGCGAATACACATTGTTTGAACTAACACAAACGCGCTACATTGATCGAACACTGGGCTACCAAACTCAACATTGGATATTACCCCTGCATAATTCAATATGCATAATTCAAAATGCATAATTCAAAAATAACCTTCAACAAGTCTTTATAAACTGGTTAGCGTTAAGCCAAAAGTTCTTTTCTCACGATTTCTGCACCTGCGCTTAAGGCATTTAACTTAGCGTTTGCCACATCATGAGGTAATGGAGCCATACCACAGTTAGTGCAAGGATAGAGCTTGTCGGCATCTACATATTTCAGTGCTTTACGCAGGGTATTGGCAACTTCCTCTGGTGTTTCAATAGTATTAGTTGCCACGTCAATAGCACCCACCATCACTTTTTTACCTCGAATAAGCTCAAGTAGTTCAATAGGAACATGGGAGTTGTGACATTCTAATGAGATAATATCGATATTCGATTTTTGCAATTTAGGGAAAGCTTCTTCATATTGTCGCCATTCTGATCCTAATGTTTTTTTCCAGTCTGTATTCGCTTTGATGCCATAGCCATAGCAAATATGCACAGCTGTTTCACATTTCAGCCCTTCAATTGCTCTTTCTAAACAAGCGATGCCCCACTCATTTACCTCATCAAAAAACACATTAAATGCGGGCTCATCAAACTGGATAATATCAACACCAAACCGCTTCTAATTCTTTGGCTTCTTGATTGAGTATTATGGCAAATTCCCAAGCGAGTTTTTCACGACTTTTATAATGGTCATCATAAAGCGTGTCTATCATCGTCATGGGACCTGGCAAAGCCCATTTTATCGGTTGCTTGGTTTGCTGACGTAAAAACTTGGCATCTTCAACAAAAACAGGCTTTTGTCGACTAACTGGGCCAACAACCGTTGGTACATTGGCATCATAGCGATCACGAATTTTAACGGTCTTACGTTTCTCAAAATCAACACCGTTAAGGTGTTCAATAAACGTCGTTACAAAATGTTGGCGCGTTTGCTCACCATCACTAACAATATCAATACCGGCTTGTTGTTGGTCTTGCAATGACAAGCGTAAAGCATCGTGTTTGCCTGAAATTAATTCATCACCCTGCAATTTCCAAGGTGACCAAAGTGTCTCAGGTTCTGCAAGCCAAGCCGGTTTAGGCAAGCTGCCTGCTGTTGAAGTCGGTAGTAGTGTTTTCATAGTAAATGATGCCGTATATTTGTGTTATTTAAAGTAAAGTATTGAACATAGCTATTAAACTGGATTCTTTAAAGTGATGGCTAAGCGTAATTAGCAGACCATTGTTCAAGCACAGTTTGGTAGGGTTTAATGAAGTGCTCTTCAGCAAATTTTCCTTGCTCATTACCTAATCGACTACGTTCTTCTCGGTCATAAACAATTTGCGTTAATGAATGGTCTTGGTTCTTCAAATTTGGCTGATAAGATTTTCCTGCTGCAGCATTTGCATTATATATTTCTGGTCGATAGATTTTTTGAAAAGTTCCCATAGTGCTAATGGTACTTATCAGTTCAAGACTAGTGTAATCATTCAGTAAATCACCAAAAAAATAGAAAGCCAAAGGCGCTACACTGTTTGGTGGCATAAAATAACGAACCTGCAAGCCCATTTTTTGGAAATATAATTCAGTTAACGATGATTCATTTGGCTGATATTCGACACCCAATACTGGATGCTGATTTTCAGTTCTATGATACGTTTTGTTATCTGAAACACTGAGACATATAACGGGTGTTTTCTTAAAATTTTGTTGGTAAGCTTCTGAATTTACAAAATACTGAAAAAGTTTCCCGTGCAGTTCACCAAAGTTATCTGGAATACTAAATTTAGACTGTCCTTTATTATGAGCCTGCAGTAATACACTAAAATCATAATCTCGCACATAGGAAGAAAAATTATTGCCAACAATGCCTTCAATGCGTTTGTTAGTTTTATGATCAACGACATTTGTTTTCAATACTTCAATAGATGGGAATGCTTGACCACTGCCTTCAATATCCATATCAACGGAAATTATTTCAAGTTTTACAGAGTAACGATCACCTTGCGGATTATCCCAGTGCGCTAAGGCGTTAAAGCTGTTGTCGATCATCTTTAACGCATTACGTAAGTTCGCTTGGCGGTATTTTCCTCGTGCCAAATTAGCAAAGTTAGTAGTGATGCGAGTATTTTCCGAGGGATGATAATCTTCATCGAGACAAATGCTTTTAATTGTAAAGGTAAAATCGTTATTCATCGTTATCTGGTATCCAATTGTCTGATTTAAAATTTGAGTTTATGCTTTGCTCTTTCTGGGCTTTATTAATAAATTTCCGCGGGAAACTAAAAATTAACGGTAATATTGCCATGCGTTAAGAGTACTGTGTGTTTTATACGTGGTTTATATCATGAATAAAATTGATTTAATTTCATGGAATCATGAAATATATGCATATGTTTCTTTGATTTGTAGATTTGATGGTATGCGGGGCCTGATCTCAGAGATATTTAATCAGACATTTCGACGTAAATTATTTAACCTGAATTCGGCTTAACTCGGCTCAATTAGTTAGATACTGGCAGATAACCAAAAACATTTTCTTCTCTATTTGTAGGTTTATTTGCAGGCTAAAGGATTGAGCAATCCTTTAGCCTGCTTTTGAAGTTAAAGACGTTCCACAGTTAAAATCCATAAACGAATGTAATTCGCTCATCTATACTTTGAACTTACTCGCCATATCTTGTAATGATGCCGCTAGCCTTGCCTGTTCTCTAGCTGTTACCAATATTTGATTGGCTCCTGTTGTGGTTTCAACAGATTTTTCTTCAATTGATACCACATTCTGAGCGATATCCTTTGTTACTTCAGCTTGTTCTTCAATTGCCGTTGCAATATGGTCTGTCATTTCAAAAATATCACCTACGGAATGAGTGATTTCTTCTAATATATTTTCAACCCCTTTCGAATTTTCAACCGCTTCTGCCGCTTTTCTCTGACTTGTTTCAATAACGTTATACGCTGAATTCGCATCACTTTGCAGAGATAAAATAAAGTTTTCAATTTCAGAGGTAGATTCTTGCGTGCGTTGTGCCAATGTTCGAACTTCATCTGCAACAACCGCAAAACCTCGACCTTGCTCCCCTGCTCTCGCCGCTTCTATCGCCGCATTTAATGCAAGTAAATTGGTTTGTTCTGCTACAGATTTAATGACATCAACAACACTGGTAATATTACTGCTACTTTCATGCAAACTATTAATCTGAAGTGCCAAACCATCAATTTCTTGCGCGAGTGCTTCTATCGAATGATAAGATTTTTGTGTGGTACTTAAACCACTTTTAGCTTTTTCATCGGCAATTTTAGCCGAAGCAACTGTATTCTGAGTACTATTAGCTACTTCTTTAACCGTAGCAGATAACTGCTCTATCGCGGTGGCAATCAAGGCAATACCGCTTTGCTGATCAAAAAGTGATTTAGAGTTGTATTCACAGGTTTGTGCCGTTTCTTCTGATGTTGAAGCCAGTGCCATACTCGAAGATGAAAGATCTTTAATAACACTGGAAAAACCATGTAACGTTTTATTTAACGATAGGGAAATTTGACCTAATTCACTTTCTCCTTCGTGTGAACTTCGCACACTTAAGTCATTATCATTTCTAACTTTGTACAATACTGCCGTTAGATTTTTTACCCTATTTGTTAGTTCATTAATGATATAAAAACTAATAATTAGTGCTAGCGCAATTAATAAAGTACTCGCAATAATATTGAATACCATAGTGTTAAAAGCGTCATTTTGCTTTACTTTAACTAAGGCGAGTATTTCATTACTTAATTGACTTTCTATTTTTTTAAGCTGCCCTATTCGTTCCGTAGATTTGGTAAACCAATATTCAGCATCAATACTAAAATCATTTTGCTTAGCATAGGCAATACTACGCATTTTTTCGACTTCTTTTACTGCACTATTTTCTAGTTGTTCAGTAAAAAATTTAATGTTTTTCGCATTACTAAAACTCACAAAATTATCGAAGTAGGTTTTTTGCTCGCTCACTAAGGTAACAAATTTAACAAACATACCTGGGCCAAATTTACCCTCGGCAAAAGTATTACTTAATACAGCTCTTTCGATGCCCGCACGCTCTTTACCCTGTAAAAAATTAAAATATGCGATGGTTTCTTTGGTCACTAAAGCATCTGAACTAGTTTCAGCATTTAAAATAGCCACACTTAATAGATCTTTATTTAATTGAGTATAGTAACTTAAAGCTTCCCCAATAGAGATGGATTGAGCATCAACTTGTCGGCGTATAGCCGTTAATTTTTGTAATGATGTTTCAATAACAGAATTTAATTTAAGCACCCGGTTGTCGGAAAAGGAGGTGTTAGACCAAAAACTGTCTTTTTTAGTGCGCTTTTGATTAGTGTTTTGACGCCGGCTTTTTAATTTACTGCCAAATTTAGTACCATTAGAGCCTAGAAAGCCCGCGGTCATTCCTCTTTCTTTCTGTAATTCATGCACCAATTCGCTATAAACCACTGATAGTTCAGTTAACGGCGCTATAGCAGACATCTCATTTTTAATAGTAACGTTGCCAAATATTGCATTGATACTTAACCATAAAAATCCTAACGTCGGTAGGGTGAGTAAAGCATAGATTTTCTTTCTAAAAGACAGGTTGGAAATATTCATATGTTCCCTAATTTTTGGTAATAAACGGATGACTATTTGGGTTACTAATTTTTTCGATTAAATCTAAGTATAGAAGTAAAATTCAAATGAACAATCTGAATTCTTTTCACTTGTACTAAAATACGACTATAAACCTTGAATTTATAAGGCTTGAAATGTCTAAATTAAGTCTGACAACGTTGTAATTATATAATGATACTTATGAGTCAGCACAGCAATTTTTGGTAAAAAAAAACCGGTAGCTAGGCTACCGGCGGATTAGCTATGAGGAGAGCTAGAATATTCAATTATTACAACAATCGTTCACATAGGGGAACAATTGTAATTATAGAGTAGATGCTCTAATGGTGCAAGCACTTTTTGTAATTAAATTACAATTCTGTTGTTTTATTACCAAAAAACAGAAAAAAATAATTATAGTAAGCGGTAATACAATGATTTTTTCAACTTCACACTGTTTTAAATCAACAAAAAGTCAGCCTATATTTGGTGTTCTTACCGACTTACAGTAAACTAGGGGCAATCTTTGTTATTAGTGAATATAAAATGGCAGTTCAACAACACGATCAAACATCAGACCTTCAAAATACTCCCTCAGAGAACACTACTCACTTTGGTTATAAAACCGTTGATAAAGAAGATAAAGTCTCGATGGTTGCAGGCGTTTTTCATTCGGTTGCGAAACAATATGATGTAATGAATGACCTGATGTCATTTGGTATACATCGTTTATGGAAACGCTTTACTATCGACGCAAGTGGTGTACGACCAGGTAATGCAGTGCTTGATTTAGCCGGTGGAACAGGTGACTTAACCGCGAAATTCTCACAGCTTGTAGGTAAGGACGGTACGGTTGTACTTGCCGATATCAACAGCTCTATGCTCAATGTTGGTAGAGACAAATTACGTGATAAGGGCTTAGTGCAAAACATAAAATATGTACAAGCCAATGCCCAGTATTTACCCTTTGAAGACAATACTTTTGATATTGTTACTATCGCTTTTGGTTTACGTAACGTTACTGATAAAGACATGGCATTACGTTCTATTTATCGCGTGTTAAAACCAGGTGGACGTTTATTAGTATTAGAGTTTTCTAAACCAGAGCATGAGCTATTAAATAAAGCATATGATTTCTATTCATTTAATATTTTACCTAAAATGGGTGAGTTAGTCGCGAAAGATGGTGGTAGTTATCAATACCTTGCAGAATCTATCCGTATGCATCCCGATCAAGAAACATTGAAAGCAATGATGGATGAAGCAGGATTTGAGCAAACGAGTTATAAAAATTTAACCGGTGGCGTCGTTGCTTTACATAAAGGTTATAAATTTTAAGCGTTAGGTTTAATTATTCATGTTAAATCATACATAATTTAATATGTGCTTTAATCACGTACTTTTAACAACTACTTTTAACAACTAACAGTGCAAGGCAAGGCTACTTTAATGTTGCAGCAAGTATTCTTTTCATCAATAGAATTTGTGATAAACAAAGTATTATCATTAAATACAGATCCTATTGATCTAAAAAAACTAGAACAAAAAACACTGACTATAATGCTGTCTGAGTTAAGTTTTCCTATCAGTTTAACGGTAAGTAGCAACAAAGTGATCGTATCGGGATTAACAGAACGCGCTGATTGTACGGTGAACACGAGTTTAAATACTTTACAAGCATTACAAGCAAAACAGTCCTTAACCGAATTGATTAAACAAAATAAACTCGATTTGACCGGCGATATAAAAATTGCACAACAATTCACCCGACTTGCAGAAAGCCTAAATATAGATTGGCAAAGTGAATTAGCAGATCATATTGGTGACATGCCAACCCATAAACTAATGCAATTTGGCAAACAAGTTACTGATAAAATTAAATTTACCGCTAAACAAATCGAAGCTGATGCATCAGAATATATTGTGCATGAAAAACGCTTAGTAGTCACACGCAGCCAAATTGACAATTTTAATCTGGAAGTTAACCAAATTTGTAGTCGGGTTGACCAAATAGCCCAACGCATAGACGAATTAACCAAAGGACATACAAACACGTGAGTAACAAACGACTGTATCACATTGTTAAAACATTTTTGCATTATGGATTAGACGAGTTAGTGCCAAAAAAAATGTTACCTTGGTATGCTAAACTAGGTCGTTTCTCTTTATTTTGGTTGCAAAACAAACATAAACAAAAGCCTGTTGCTCAACGTTTTCGTTTAGCTATTGAGTCGCTAGGTCCTGTTTTTATTAAATTTGGTCAAATGCTCTCAACAAGGCGTGATTTATTACCGCCCGACTTCGCCGATGAACTAGCCTTATTACAAGATCAAGTCACCCCCTTTGATGGCGAATTAGCCAAACAGCTGATTATCGATGCCATGGGCATTGAGATGTTCACACAACATTTTATTAATTTTGACAGCAAACCACTTGCCTCCGCCTCCATTGCTCAAGTTCATACAGCCACATTAATTAGAAACCCCGTTGAAGAAAACAATTCACATAAAGAACAAACTAAAGTCGTTATCAAAGTACTTCGTCCTGATATTTACAAGACTATTTTAGCTGATGTTAAGGTGATGTCTCGTATTGCCTCCATTGTTGCCCGATGGTTACCTGATGGCAAACGTTTACGTCCTGTTGAAGTAGTCGCTGAATACAAAAAAACAATTCTAGACGAATTAGATCTCAACCGTGAGGGTGCTAATGCTATTCAACTGAAACGCAATTTTGAACAAGGTCGAGAATATGACAAAGTACTTTATGTTCCCGAGATTTACAGTGAGTACAGTAACAAAAACGTTTTGGTCATGGAGCGGATCTACGGAATAGGTGTTGGAGAAGTTAACACCTTGAATGACCTTGGTGTTGATATGAAATTATTAGCTGAGCGAGGCGTGGAAGTTTTTTTCACACAAGTATTCAGAGACAGCTTTTTTCATGCTGATATGCACCCTGGTAATGTATTTGTTGATGCCACAAATCCTGCTGATCCCACCTGGATTGCTATAGATTGTGGAATTGTTGGTACCTTAAATCGTGAAGACAAACGTTATTTGGCCGAAAACTTTGTCGCCTTTTTTAATCGTGATTACCGTAAAGTAGCGCAATTGCACGTTGACTCAGGTTGGGTGCCTGCGAGCACCAGTGTAGATGAGTTTGAATTTGCTATTCGTGCCGTTTGTGAGCCAATATTTAATAAGCCACTTTCTGAGATTTCTTTCGGCCAAGTGTTAGTTAACTTATTTAACACAGCACGCCGTTTTAATATGGAAGTTCAACCACAACTTGTGCTTTTACAAAAAACCTTGCTTTACATTGAGGGTTTAGGAAGACAGCTTTACCCACAATTAGACTTATGGCAAACAGCTAAACCCTTTTTAGAAAATTGGGTAAAAGAACAAATGGGCGTTAAAGCTGTTTTTTCCAAGATCAAAGACAACATCCCATTTTGGAATGAAAAACTGCCTGAAATTCCAGATTTAATTTATGATTATTTAAAAGCAGGTAAAGATAGTCAACAGCAACAAATGCAGTTAATGGAGAAAATAGCACAGCAACAACAAGCCAGTAATCAACGCTTAATGTTTGGAGTGTTAGCTGCAGGCTTAATCATTAGCTCAACATTACTATTGAACGAAGGTAATATTTTATTTTCGTCAATCAGTGGTATTGCTGCTGTACTTTGCTTTGTTTACTCAATCAATAAATAAATAGCAGCCCATAAATAAAGATATGCTGTTTAAGGCTAGCTTTTTCCCTTTGCTAGCTGCGCTCTTAAACTCGCCATGCCTTGTTTATTAGACTGCTCTTTATGGGCTTCTGTCTTTTTCGCTTGCCCTAATTCCCAATTTAAATCGTCTTGTGGCAGTTCATGTAAAAATCGGCTTGCTTCTGTACGTGACACTTCACCAAACTGTCTGCGTTCTCTCGCGTAAGTGAATATTAACTCACGCTGTGCACGTGTAATACCAACGTAAGCTAAGCGACGTTCTTCTTCTACGCTACCTTCATCAATACTGGTTTGATGCGGTAATAAGCCCTCTTCCATACCAATGAGAAAAACATAGGGAAACTCTAAGCCTTTTGACGCATGTAACGTCATTAACTGGACTTGATCGTTATTGTCTTCTTCTTCATTGCGTTCCATCATATCTCGCAAAGTTAAGCGTGTTACTATTTGCGGTAAGGTCATCGGCTCTTCATCATCTGAGCCTTCTAACATTTGTGTTACTTGACTAAACAGCTCAGTAACATTTTTCATCCGCATTTCAGCCGCCTTTGCGCTTGGAGACGTATCATAGAGAAAATCTTCATAATTGATTTCTCGTATCATTGAACGTAATACGGCCGCGGTATCACCACGCTCAGTTTGGTCGGCAACATCCACTAACCATTGTGTAAATGCTTGCATCTTCATTAACGCACGGCCTGTTAAGGTTTGTTCTAGGCCTAATTCAAAACTGGCGGCAAACATACTTATTTTCCGCATATTAGCGTAATTACCTAGTTTTTCTAGTGTTCCGGACCAAGTTCTCGTTTAGGCACGTTAACAATCCGCAAAAACGCATTGTCATCATCTGGGTTAACCAATACCCGCAAGTATGCCATCACATCTTTAATTTCAGAGCGAGAAAAAAATGAGGTGCCACCACTAATTTTATATGGAATACGGTTTTGCATTAACGCTTTTTCTAGCAAGCGCGATTGATGATTACCCCGATATAAAATGGCATAGTCCTTATAGTGACTACGATTCATAAACCGGTGACCGATTAGTTCACCAATAATACGCGACACTTCATCTTCTTCATTTTTAGTTTGAACAACTCGAAGTTCAGGTCCATAAGCTAGCTCACTAAACAGTGCTTTATCGTAAACATGTGGGTTATTAGCAATTAAAATATTAGCGCACTTTAAAATACGGCCACTTGAACGATAGTTTTGTTCAAGCTTAATTAGCTTTAATTGTGGAAAATCTTTACCTAGTAACACTAAGTTTTCAGGTTTTGCACCACGCCAAGAATAGATGGATTGATCATCATCACCCACCACGGTTAAACGTCCGCGTTCGCCGGCAATTAACTTTACCACTCATACTGACTTGCGTTGGTGTCTTGATACTCATCGACTAACAGATAGCGAATTTTGCTACGCCGGCGCTCTCGTACTTCAGGATAATTCTTTAATAACAACGTAGGAATAAGAATTAAATCATCAAAATCGAGCGCATTGTAGGCTTTCATGTGTTGATGATAACGTTGATAAAATTCGGCAAATTCCTGACTATCAGCATCATGTGCCATTTTAAGTACAGCATCAGGCAATAATAATTCATTTTTCCAATTTGAAATTTTACTTTGCAGTTGGTTCAATAAGTCTTTATCACCATCAAGCTCATCGAGTGTTAATTCTTTTAGTAACGACAAACTGTCTTGATCATCAAACAGTGTGAACCCAGGTTTATACCCTAAAGTTTTAATTTCTCTGCGAACAATATCTAGCCCAAGCGAATGGAAAGTTGAAACGGTTAATCCCCGCGTTGACTCTTTCCCAAGCATTTTGATAATACGCTCTTTCATTTCTCGGGCGGCTTTATTGGTAAAAGTTACCGCGGCAATATTCCGTGCTTTGTATTCACACTTTTGAATTAAATAGGCAATTTTTTGGCAAATAACGCCTGTTTTACCCGAGCCTGCGCCTGCCAAAACCAGGCAAGGGCCACTGACATATTTTACCGCTTCGCTTTGTCCTGGGTTAAGTTTCATCGTCACTATTCATCTTATTACTATTTTCTCATTTACGTGGTCAAAAGAACCTAGTTATACTGGTAAACGCTGCTTTCTTCTCGCGCTTGAACTAAATTGCACTAAGCTTCATAGTTACACAAATGACTAAATTTTTACGGATGCTGATTTTACCTGTTTTTACTCATTAGCAAAACAGTTACAATGTGTTCAAGTGAAATTAAGACGTAATAGCTTAGGTATTAACTCAACTATTAACCCAAGTATTAACCCAGGTATTGAATATGATCAACGCAAAAAAATTGAAGAAATAGCTAAGCAAGTTACTGATGCTATTCCACCGAGTTTGAAAAATTTAGCTAACGATTTTGAAGATAAAACTAAAACCGTATTACAACGAAAATTATCTCAACTCGATGTTGTAACCCGTGAAGAATTTGACGTACAAACGCAAGTTTTAATTAAAACACGTACAAAATTGGCTGAACTTGAAGCACGTTTAGCTGAAATAGAAGCAAACCAAGGGACTGTTGAGTAACAAAAATTTCGAGTGATGAATACCCTAATACCACTTTGTCTAAGTTTATTATCGCCACTCGTTACTAACACTCAAAACATAAAAATCTCATGTTGAAATATGCGTTTATTCTCTTTGTTATCGTTGGATTTATGACAGACACTAGTGCAAACAGTTTTACTACCGAGTCACAGCTAACCTCCCGCTACAGTGACGAAATCGCTGACTTTTGGCAACAAGGTAAGTTTTCGCACTTTAGTGGTGTAAAAAACACACGTATTAACTATGCGGCATTTAGTCACAAAGACGAAAAATCAGCATCCGATCTTGCAAACACAACCCGTTTACCAAGAAAATGCCTCGTTATTTCTTCAGGCCGAAGTGAAGCTTATTTGAAATACAAAGAATTAAGCTTTGATTTATACAACCTCGGCTATGATCTTTTTATTATTGATCATCGTGGCCAAGGCTTATCAGAACGGGCACTTAATAACTCACACAAAGGGTATGTAGAAGATTTTCAATTTTATATTGATGATTTAGCTATTTTTATTGAAAGTATTGTCACCCCACACTGTACCCTTGGTGACAACACTTATAAACCGTACTTATTAGCTCATTCTATGGGGGAGCTATTGCGGCCCGTTTTTTACAAGACTACCCAGGTAAAATTCAAGCGGCTGTATTATCGTCGCCTATGCTAGGTTTTAAAAGTGGCGGTATTCCTGATGTTATTGCTAGATCAATAATTAGCACTTCAGCACAACTTAATGAGTGGTTTGATGAGACGCCGTGGTACTTTTTTGGCCAAAAAGATTTTGATCAAAAATCGGGCACACTTACCGATTTTGCCAATAATCCGCTGATGCATTCCGCCTTACGTTTTGAGAAATTTGCTCAGTTATATAACCAAACACCTGCTATTCAACTTGGTGGTGTCACCGTGCAATGGTTAAATGAATCACTCAAGGCACTTGATACAATATTTTCAAATATTGATAAAATAACAACACCGACGTTAGTGATCCAAGCGGGTGATGACAAGATTGTTAATAACCAAGCACAAAATGATTTTTGCCAAGCAACTACATCAGTCACACGTTCAATCATGCCCCGGCGGAAAACCTTTGGTAGTAGCAGGAGCGTATCATGAGTTGTTTTTTGAAAGCGATGTTTATCGTCAACAAGCTTTATTGGCTGCTATAACATGGTTTGAACAACACTAAGCTTGCTCTGTTTTTAACTCTTCAGCGACAACAGCGCTAGGGTCATGATGAATAAAGACTTCGCAAGGGGCAAATGATTGACAGATTTCTGCTTCAATATCATCCCCAATGCTATGAGCCTCTAGTAAAGATAAAGAATTATCTAGCTCTAAATGAAATTGTATAAACCGATAAACACCTGATTGTCTTGTGCGTAATTCATGTAAACCTAGCGCATAATCATGCGATAATACAATGCTTCGTATTTGCGTTACTTCTTCCTCGCTTAATTCATGATCCATCAATTGGAATACACTTTGATAAATAATTTGTCCCGCACCAAAGAGTAAATATAAACCCACAGCAACAGTAAAAGCACCATCTGCTTGTAGCCAAATGCCTTGGCTTAAATAGATTGCAAACAATACCCCTAAATTTAACAATAAGTCAGATTGATAATGCAGTGCATCAGCACTGATCACAATAGAAGATGTACGCTTAATGACGTAACGCTGAAAGACAACCAAAAAAAGCGTTAATGCAATAGCAATAATGGAGACGGCAATGGCAATATCACTTTGTACAATAACACGCGGGTGAAGTACTCTATCAACACCATTAAAGATAAGCAACGTAGCAGAACCTAGTACAAAAGCGGCTTGCACTAAACCGCCTAAACTCTCTGCTTTACCATGGCCAAATTTATGCTCATCATCTCCGGAGCTAACGCAAAACGCAGAATAACAATGTTCATTACAGAGGCAAATAAATCTAAAATAGAGTCAGTCGTTGAAGCCAAGATAGCGCTAGAATCACTAACCAACCAAGCATAAAACTTAATCACAACCGGCGTTAACGCTACTAATGAAGAGGTAATTGCGGCTAGGCGCACCCAGTAAGCATATTCCTCACTTTGTGTTAACGCCTCGGTTACCGCGGTTGTAGGTTTATTTTCTAACATGAAAAAGCAGACTTTACAGAAATATTGTCGTTATAATAGCAAACAACTAGGCTCTCACTCAAACTCAAGTGGTTATCATTATGTTAGATGTTGTACTTTTTCAACCGCAAATTCCCCCCAATACTGGTAACATAATTCGTTTATGCGCCAACTCAGGTTTCCGTTTACACTTAATTGAACCCTTAGGTTTTGATTTAGAGGATAAAAAACTACGACGAGCAGGGTCGGATTATCATGAATTCGCCGCCATTAAGCGACATAAAAATTTTAACGCTTTTGTTGAACATGAGCAGCCTAAACGCATATTAGCAATAACAACTAAAACAGATAATTATTATGGTGATGTCAGCTTTACTGAAGGCGATTATTTACTTTTTGGATCGGAAACAGCCGGTTTGCCTGAAGAAGTACGCATACAAATTCCCGATCAAGATAAAATCCGTATTCCCATGCTAAAGGAAAGTCGAAGCATGAATTTATCGAATGCCGCTGCCGTTATTGTGTATGATGCATGGCGTCAATTAGGCTTTATTAATGCAGTGTAATTAACGCCAGTCAATGAGTACTTCTAACGCAAAAATTGGGTTAAATAACAAAAAAGTGATGGGGATTATTCTTGTTTTTGATCACGAGACAGTAAATCTGCCGCTGCTAATTTAGCAGCTTTCCCCTGATACAACACTTGATACACTTGTTCAACAATGGGCATTTCAACATTCATACGCTCAGCTAGCATATAAACTTCTTTGGTATTACGGTAGCCTTCTACCACCTGACCAATATCTGCCATTGCTTGTTCAACGCCCATGCCTTGCCCTAATGCTAAACCAAAACGACGATTTCGTGATTGATTATCCGTACAGGTCAAGACTAAATCACCTAAGCCTGCCATGCCCATAAACGTTGCAGGATCAGCATCTAATGCTACGCCTAGTCGCGTCATTTCGGCCAAACCCCGTGTAATTAATGCTGTACGCGCATTAGCACCAAAGCCGATACCATCAGCAATACCTGCACCAATAGCAATAACATTTTTAACGGCACCACCTAATTGCATCCCAATAAAATCTTTATTGGGATAAACACGAAAGCATTTTTCACAATGTAATAAGTCTGACAATTCAGATGCAAAGCTTTCGTCTGTAGACGACAACGAAATAGCGGTAGGTAACCCAATTGCCATTTCTTTTGCAAATGTTGGTCCTGACAAAACGGCTAATGCCACTTTATCACCCAGAATTCGCTTAGCGACATTTTGTAATAAATCACCCGATTGTGGATCTAACCCTTTCGTTGCCCAAGCAACTTTAGCACCGGGCTTAAGCATTGGTTGAATATCTTTCAATATATTACCGAAGGCATGACTGGGCACTACGACTAAAATATTATCGCTTGCTTTAACGGCTACGGCCAAATCACTTGTAGGCTCCAAGCTATCAGGGAATGGACAACCGGCTAAATATTTAGTGTTTTCACGTGCGCTAATCATGTCATTAACTTGGCTAGCGTCACGCCCCCACAATAGTGTTTTATGACCATTTCTAGCTAAACAAATAGCTAATGCCGTGCCATAAGAGCCAGCACCCAATACTGTAATTTTGGCGGAAGCAGTCATAAATACCTTATAATTGTAGGGAAATGAAGTTTAACGCAGGAAAGTAGCGAGGTTTGATAACACCTTAAGAGCTATGGATTAACAGACACTCGCAGCTTAGTATTATTAACTAATGTGTTTCTGCACTTTCTGGTGCATTCACTTTTGCTTCTGCAGCACGTTGCTTCACATAAGACGCAAATAATGCCTCGAAGTTTACCGGTGACAAGTTAAATTGTGGGAATGAACCACGATTCACTAAACTTGCTACAGTTTCACGGGCATATGGGAATAAAGTAGTTGGGCAAAAAGCACCAATAGTATGTGCTAGTTGTGGTTCAGGTAAGTTACCAATAGTGAAAATACCCGCTTGTTGCACTTCAGCTAAAAAGGCAGTTTGCCCCTCAACCGTTGCTGTAACAGTTACAGCTAAAACTACTTCATAGGTATCATCTGCTATTTTGTTAGAACGCGTATCTAAATCTAACTGAATTTCAGGCTTCCACTCTTTTTGAAAAATTGCAGGAGAATTTGGTGTTTCAAATGAAACATCTTTTGTATAAATACGTTGAATTGCAAATTGTGGTTGTCTTTGGTGCATCTGTTGCTGCGGCTTCGCCTGCTAGGTTTTGGTTTTCATCACTCATGGGAATTTCCTGTATTTTGTATAAAAATTTAATATTTGTTTTAATCTATTTAGCGTTTAAGCTATTTTTATATCTTTTCGGCTAATTTTTTAATAATAATGCGTCAAGCTGATTGTTTCTTTCTAAAGCGACTAATTGATCACAGCCCCCTACTTGAACATCATCAATAAATATTTGTGGTACGGTATAACCACCACCACTACGTTCAATCATTTTTTCACGTAGCGCCATGTTACCATCAATACTCATTTCATTAATTTGTAACGATGGGTTTTGCAATTGTTTCTGTTCAAGTAATGCCATTGCATGTGAACAAAAAGGACAATACGCTTTTGTGTAAATATCGACTTTTGCCATAACCTCAATTCCTCTTGGAGCGCATTTTTTATTGCGCATTGTCTAAAGTGTTTAGTCAGTTACGAACAACACAACATTTATTTTTTCGTTACGGGTAAGCCAAGCACCTGTCCAAGCTCCCATGCCACCTTTCAATATACTAACGCGAGCAAAACCCGCCTTATGTAAATCATTGGCAATTTTTGTTGCGCTAAGACCGACACTACATACAACTATGATGGGATTTTCTTTGTGTTTTTCAAGGCTAACAAAGCCATTTTTATTGATTTTTTCATTGGATAGATTTATCGAATCAAGAATATGGCTTGTGTTAAAATCTTTTTCTGAGCGAATATCAAGGGCAACACCTTGCTCTCTATTCATTAAAAACGTTAAGTCTTGTGGGCTTATTTGCTTAACTGGTGATAAATTAATTTTAATCGTTGTTACGATGATCAACACAACAAGGGCAACCCAAATCGCACTTAACATGCCATTATTGCGGCAAACGTAATAAATTGTTCCATAAATGAGGACTCTATTAGTAAATAGTAAAAGGTGTGACTTTTTAATTAATTATTTTCATAAATAAAAAAATCGACACATTATACCCAAGCTGCTTGGAATTGCGAGTTTAGTTGTTGGCATTGGTAACCCCAGATGAATCATTTCTTACTTAATTAAATGGAGATCAATGTGTACAATATCGGTAATTTCATTTTAAGCACAATACAAGGCGAGTGATTATGTTGAACAAAGCAGCGTCGAACAAAGAAGGATCGATAAAAAAATCAACCGTGTTAATTATTTTAGATGGTTGGGGTTATCGCGAGCAAACGAATTCAAATGCAATACAAGCGGCTAACACACCTGTATTAGATAAGCTGAAAGTAGATTATCCCAATATGCTAATACAAACTTCAGGCATGGCCGTTGGATTACCCGAAGGTCAAATGGGAAATTCCGAAGTAGGTCACGTGAATTTAGGCGCAGGGCGTATTGTTTATCAAGATTTTACCCGTATAACCAAATCGATTGCAGATGGTGAGTTTTCGCAAACACCAAGCATTATGTAATGCTGTTGATAAAGCCGTAACACACAACAAAGCGGTGCATATTTTTGGTTTATTGTCACCAGGTGGTGTACACAGCCATGAAGACCATATTTTTGCAATGATGCAACTTGCTAAAGAGCGCGGTGCAACAAAGGTTTATTTACATGCCTTTTTAGATGGTCGAGATACCCCACCACGCAGTGCAAAAGGTTCATTAGAAAAAGCTCAACAAAAATTTGAAAAACTTTTTGCTAACTCAGAAAGCGAAGGTCAAATAGCCTCAATAATCGGTCGTTATTTTGCAATGGACAGAGACCAACGTTGGGATCGTGTTGAAGCGGCTTACGATTTGATGGTTTCAGGTAAAGGAAAGTACCAATACAACGACGCTTTATCTGCGCTTGAAGCTGCTTACCAACGTGACGAAAATGATGAGTTTGTTAGTGCCAGTGCGATTTTGGATAAACAAGGCAAAGCTGTAGAGATAAACGATGGCGATGCGTTAATTTTTATGAACTTTAGAGCCGATCGCGCTCGTCAATTTAGTCGCTGTTTTACTGAACAAGACTTTGATGGTTTCGCCCGTAAAAAAGTTCCTGCCATTAGCGATTTTGTTATGCTAACGCAGTATTCTGCCGATATTAAAGCAAATTGCGCCTTTGCACCAGAAGCACTAAATAATGTGATGGGCGAATGGCTAGCTAAACACAATAAAACACAATTACGTATTTCTGAAACTGAAAAATATGCCCACGTGACTTTTTTCTTTAGTGGTGGACAAGAAAGTGAATTTGAAGGGGAACAGCGCATTTTAGTACCTTCACCCAATGTAGCAACTTACGATTTACAACCCGAAATGAACTCCACTCTGCTAACCGATAAATTAGTCGAAGCAATAGAGAGCAGTAAATTTGACTTTATTGTGTGTAACTACCCTAACGGTGATATGGTTGGCCATACAGGGAACTTCGATGCCGCGGTGAAAGCCTGTGAAGCTGTAGATACCTGTATTGGACGTGTCGTTTCCGCATTGAAAAAAACCGGTGGTGAATGTTTAATTACCGCAGATCATGGTAATGCTGAACAAATGTTAGATGAAACCTCAGGCCAAGCGCATACTGCCCATACCTGTGGGCCAGTCCCTCTTATTTATGTTGGCAGA
Source organism: Colwellia maritima (assembly GCF_022669015.1). Taxonomy (GTDB): domain Bacteria; phylum Pseudomonadota; class Gammaproteobacteria; order Enterobacterales; family Alteromonadaceae; genus Colwellia; species Colwellia maritima. Next base: position 142,298 of record NZ_JAKKSL010000001.1, read on the forward strand.
CCTGCTACGCCGGCAAAAACAGGTGCTTTAAGTGATATTTCACCTACCCTTTTGCATTTAATGGCAATGGAACAACCCGAAGAAATGACTGGCTCCATTTTGATGCATTTAAGTTGATGCATTTAGATTAATGGGGCAAACTGTAAGTTAATCTACAAAAAGAATAACTTATTGATGCGCATAGCGATTACCTTCATTAAAAAAACAATAAGCAGCTGCCTAATAGTAAGCTGCTTATTTACCTCTATTGAATGCTTGGCAAGTGAGAGCAGTAACGAAATAGCAAAACAGCGAAACGCTGCCAAGCTTAATGATGTGCAGCAAGCTATTGCTAAACAAGAATCAAATATATTTGCAAAAAACAAAGCACGTTCAGTGTTAGAGAAGCAATTAAAAGATGACGATTTAGCCATTGCAAAAGTCGCCAAAGCAATCAGCGACACCGAACAAGCTTTAAAAGACACCCAACAAAAAATATCTATATTAAGTGACGAAAAGAAACAGCTGACCTCGCAAAAATTAACCCAAGAGCAATTACTAGCCAAACAACTTCGCTCTGCTTATACCACTGGCCAACATGATTATTTAAAATTACTGCTAAACCAAGCACAAAGCGAAAAAATTCAACGTACTATTACCTATTATCAATACATGAATAAAGCACGCATTGATGAAATAGAAAAATTTCAAGCGACTATTGCACAATTAGTGACGGTATCTGCAAAACATAAAGAACAAGTTGAACAACTCCAATCATTAAAACAAAGCCAACAAAAACAAAGAACTAAATTAAGTAAAAATAAAGATAGTCGTAGCAAAACGCTCGCATCATTAGGAAAAGAACTGTTATCAAGTAAGCAAAAATTGGCAAAACTAAAAGCAGATGAGGCGAATTTAGCTGCCGCACTGCAAAAGCTCGCTGCCCTTATTCGAGCAGAAGTTGATTTAATGGGGTTAAGCAAACTCAAAAGAAAATTATCTTGGCCCGTCAAGGGAAGATTACTTCGAAGCTTTGGTAGTAAAAAACAAGGTTACTTAAAATGGAAAGGCGTTTTACTAGGGGCGCCGGTAGGCAGACAGGTACAAACGATTCATAACGGTACGGTTATCTTCTCAGATTGGTTGAAAGGCTATGGCTTACTCACGGTAATTGACCATGGTAAGGGGTATATGAGTTTATACGCTCATAATCAAACCTTGTTAAAATCGGTGGGCGATCAAGTAGAAACAGGCGAGCCGATTGCGCTTGTTGGACAAAGTGGTGGCCAAGATCAAGTCGGGCTTTATTTTGAAATCCGTCATCAAGGCCAAGCGGTTAATCCAAGACTTTGGTGTCGTTAAATGATATGCTTCGCGCCCCTATTTATGACCAAACTCAATACCATAATGTCTGCTGTGTCTAATTTATTTTCACTCTATCTCTTTGTATTTTTGTGCACGTTATTTACTACGCCAAAGACAAGCAGCACCTGTTCGTATTGCGATTATTATTGACGATATTGGTTATCGTTATACCGACAAAAACGCCTTATCATTACCCGGTGCTATTACCTACTCTATTTTACCCCATACACCTTACGGCAAAAGAATTGCTATCAAAGCCAATGCCAACCACAAAGATGTTATGTTACATATACCAATGGAAGCAGAAAATGGTAAAAAACTCGGTCCTGGCGGATTAACGAGTGCAATGAATCAAAAAGAGATTGTGGCAAGCTTGAATGCTTCTTTAACAGAAATTCCTTTCGCTATTGGTATTAACAATCATATGGGTAGCCACTTAACACAATTAGATGATCCTATGCTATGGACAATGAACTTTTTGAAACAACACCATTTATTGTTTTTAGACAGTAAAACTAGCCCGTACTCTAAGGCTGAAAGTATCGCAAGAATGGTAGGGGTACCTGTACATAACCGTCATATATTTCTCGATAATCAATTAACTCAAAGTTACATTACTAAACAGTTTCAGGCATTAATTCGCCAAGCAAAATCTCAAAAAATGGCCATTGCAATTGCCCACCCACACCCAGAAACTATTCAAGCATTAAAACGTTTGCTTCCGACACTAGCCAAAAATAATATTGAGCTTGTACCACTCTCTGATTTGTATTCAACACTTGAGGCGTATCAAACTCAATTAGTGGTTGGCGAATAACAAAAAATAATATCCGTTTCAATAATAAGTAAAACTATCAAGATAGAAGCAAGTAAAGTTTTAATGCTTATTTTTCAATAATTTAAAAGCATATTAAACCGTTCTCAGGTTAAATAAATAACGAAGTAGTTGGTGATTTTGGCCAGTAGAAATCATTAGCATAAAGTGTGTTAACCAAATATGACAATTACGTGAAGTTTACCTTTCGCTACTTGTACACAAAGCACTGTTCGCTTACCATCTGGTCTAGACCAATAAAAATTAACCTATTGAGATAGTAAGCACATGGCACATTATTTACTTTTAACACCCGGCCCGTTAACCACTTCAGAAACTGTTAAACAGTCAATGCTTCAAGATTGGTGCACATGGGACGATGACTACAACATAGACGTTGTACAAAAAATTCGACACGATTTACTCATTTTAGCCACCTCACATCAAGGTTATACCAGTACTTTGTTACAAGGTAGTGGCACCGCATGTGTTGAAGCGGTTTTAGGAAGTGCTATTGGCAATAATGATAAAATTTTAGTGATCGATAATGGCGCTTACGGCCGCCGCATGGCTGAAATTTGTGAAGTACTTAAATTAAATTATCATGTGATTAAGCTCGACGAAGTAATGGTGCCTAATGTTGAAGATATCGCCAAAGCATTAACTGCTGATATTGGCTTTACCCATTTAGCCATGGTTCACTGTGAAACAACTACAGGTATGTTAAACCCCATCGCTGCAGTAGCAGAACTTTGCCAACAACATAGCGTAACTTTTATTCTTGATGCTATGTCAAGTTTTGGCGGCATGAGATTTGATATTGGTGAGCTCGATGTGGGCTTTATGATCAGTTCTGCTAATAAATGTATTCAAGGGGTACCCGGCTTTGGTTTTGTTATAGCAAAACAAACATTGATGAAAGAATGCAAAGGTAAAGCCCGTTCACTTAGCCTAGATTTATATGACCAATGGCACACCATGGAAACATCTAATGGCAAATGGCGATTTACCTCACCCACTCATGTAGTAAGAGCATTCGCGCAAGCAATGAAAGAGCTAGAACTAGAAGGCGGTATTTCAGCAAGAGCGAGCCGTTACGCCACCAACCAAACAGTATTAGTTGAAGGGATGCGAGAGCTAGGCTTTACCACCTTGTTACCTGATGAACACCATTCACCTATTATTACCTCTTTTGTCTCACCAAGTGAAACTGAATATGACTTTAAACGTTTCTATCACGCGTTAAAGCAACTAGGTTTTGTGATTTATCCTGGCAAAGTATCTAATGCCGATTGTTTCAGAATTGGAAATATTGGTGAAGTTTACCCTGAAGACATTAAGCGATTAATCACTGCTATAGCGCAAGCAAAATACTGGTGACGCATTATTTTAAATCAATAAAACTCAAAAAAAACTAAACACTCTATTAGAGTGTTTAGGCAATAGAATAGTGTATTACCTTTGATCTATACGATATAAAATACGCAAGAAACCCTAGTGACTTTCCACCTTAATTTCTATCGCGCCATGAACCCAGTATTCAATGTTATAGTCAACTAAGATGTGTTCGGCCGCATAACGTTGACGAATTATTTTTAAACAAGATGCACCACTGTTTAAATTTAATAATTTGGCAACATGTCCAGGTAATGCTGTAACATAAATACTACTGCTTTCTGCGGTAATATTAACTTGATAGTCGTCCTGAAAAATAGCCGTAATTGATCCTGTTAACTCTTTATCAGGTAAACCAATAAAATCATCCGCTAAACAATATATTTCTTCAACCATGACGGGACGTTCATCTAATGAACGAACACGACAAATTTCATATACCTTTGTGGGTTGATTAAATGCTAGATTAATTGTATTAAGTAATAGTTGCTTTGACTCCTCCTTTTCTTGGTTCAACTGACTAAAATCCGAGTTAAACATAAGTTTTTCTATCGAGACTAACCGTGTATCGGCAACAAAATTTTGCTCATGCGCTAATTGATAAAAATTAACTTTATGTACGGGATTCCACTGTAACCGAGGCGGACAAATAAACCCGACCTTTACGGTTTTGACGATAAATAACCCCTTCAGCCTCTAAACGTATAAGCGCCTCACGCACGGTAATCCTAGTTGAATTAAATTGCTCAAGTAATTCACGTTCAGACGGCAATTTTTTCATATCAGGCTGTTCAGCAATTAAGCTAAAAAGGTATTCTCGTATTGCTTGGTAAAGTAACATTTTTATCTTGTAGCTCCATTAATATTTGATAGCTAATATTTGTTTTATCATCAATAACCACGGTGTTAAAGATACTGTAATAGGTTCATTTGGTTTACCTAAATCATCATATTGCCTTAACGCTACGGCTTGATGAAAAAAGGGGTTAAGTTCAAATAACTTTTGCTGTTGTTCTGACATTCTACCACCTTGTTGTTGCAAAGTTTGTTCACTGGCATAAGACAAGGACACCGCTATTCGCTTTTGTTCATTTGATTTTGCAGCGAGATAACGCTTAGCTTCAACATGATAACGAATGGGTTGATAAACGCTAGCAGGAAATTCCCTTTGTGCTAACCAATTAGCACCTATTTCAGCATGGTTCACATGTCCCCATTGATCAAAACCTTCAAGCTGTTGTTGATCAGCAATAAAATGACCAATATCATGCAATAACGCGGCTACAATAAGTAGGGTTGGAGCGTTATCTTGCTTAGCATGATGGGCGCAGCTGATCGCATGGATTAATTGATCACATTGTTCACCATAGTGCTGACCACCATAATCACTAAACATTTGTTCTATAACCGCACAGGTATCTGATGCTTTGACTTGATCTACTTTTGTTGCTTGGATAGCTTTGTTGGTATTAATGGTCATTATTTATCGGCTTTACCCGCTGCTGCTGCAAACTTTGCTAATTGCTGATCATACCACTTAGGTGATTGCCCTTTATCTTCAGCTTGTTCTTTTCTTAAAATGGCATGCTTAACCATCTGAGTACCAATATAACGAATGGGCTCAGGCGGAAAAGTGCTTAACGGGCCTTTTGCCATTGCTGATCGAGTCCATGCATTGTCCAACTCAAGCACTAACGACGACAATATATCGCCCCCTAAGTAGCTTTGCACTACACCATTACCTGAATACCCTAAGCCATAAAAGACATTATTATCTGGTGTCAATGAACCAAAGAAAGGCACACCCGTGGTAGATCGATCCGAAGCACCTGTCCAAGTGGTTTCAAAACTTGTTTTCAGTGTAGGAAAAAACGCAGCAAATGACGTCTTCAACATACCACTGAACTGGCTTGGTTGATCAAAGGCAGATAACATTTTATTTTTATAAGAAAAGAGATTACCCCCTTTTCCAAGCATTAGACGACCATCTTCAGTGGTTCGATAGTAATGCACAAATATTCGCGAGTCTGCTATCGCTTTTCCATGAGTTAACCCTATTTCAGCTAATTGTTCAGGTATAGGTTTTGTGATTAACATATCTGAAGAAACTAACACAATATGGCGGTTAAATTCTTTGAAATGTTGCCCCATCCAGGCATTTACTGCAAATACCACTTTTGTTGCAGTAATTTTCGCATCAGGGGTTTTTATCTTCACAGGCTTACCGCTTTCCATCGTTAAGTAAGGCGTATGCTCAAAAATACTAATGCCTAGTGCAAGCGCCTGCTTAACTAAGCCCACCACTAACTTGCCAGGATGTAAACTTCCGGCCTGTCGGCGTTTCAATACCAAGAATATTTTTTGCAGAGCCTGTTAAGTTTGCTATGGTCTTAGGGTCACAGTTTTTCCAACGATTAACATTATATTGCTCAAGCAAAGCTAGCGGTTGTGCAACAGACCTCTTTTGCGCTTGATTAGTCGCTGTATAAATAGCCCCGTCCGTTCTAACGTCAGCATCAATATTATGGCGTTGACAAAACGAGGCGATATCAAATACCGCTTGCTCTGACGCCTTAACAAGACGAATAGCCTCTTGCGCTCCAAATAAAGACATTAAAGTATTAAACTTAGTCGAAAAGGTGAGCATGCAACCACCATTTCTTCCCGACGCTCCTTGTCCACAACGCCCTTTTTCAATAATAACAATATTTAATGTGGGATCTTGCTGTTTAAGCTTAATGGCGGTCCATAATCCGGTATAACCGCCACCAATAATACAAACATCCGCTTTAATATTTTTGCCCAAGGCCGGCATTTCAGGCATAGCAATTTCTGACAATGCCTGCTTAAACCAAAAAGGAGTTTGCTGCTGATATGTTGAATTCATGGACGCTCATTTCTCACACGTAACGCCATAATTTTCTGAACAACGCCTCGTGCATCGGCTAATGAATCAACAACAAAATGAGCGCCTGCTTGATATAAGGTATCGTAAGCTTTTAGCTTTAATTGCGCTTGCTCTGTAGCTGATAGGGCTTGCCATTCTTGCTCGGTTAACCCTACCGCATTACCCGTTAATGCAAGCCCTACAGTCCACATGCCGGCATTAAGACCTTCGGTGATTCCGGGTGCTGAATCGTCAAATTTTATGCAATTGGCAACATTATTTACTCCAAGTTTTTGAACATTTTGTAGTGCCATCCAAGGGCCCGGACGAGAGCCGACTTGTAAATCGTCACTTGCCACCCAACAATCGGGCTGATAGCCATAATCTGCAGCAACCGGTACAAGTATTTCCATTACTTCACGCGGGTAACCCGAACATGAACCAATTTTAATGTCATGGCTTTTTAGCCAATTAATCGTATCTAATGCGCCATTAATTGGTTTTGCATGGTCAACCACCTTGGCCTTTTGTAAAGGCATAAACGTTTTGTAAATTTCATCAACAACGTCGTCACTCATCGCTGAACCAAATTGCTGACTCCAACGTTGGTCGACACTGGGTAACTGCCCCAAGGTTTTAATATGATCCCATTTACCCATTCCCATTGGCACGCGAGCTTCGTCTAATGAAATATCAAAATTATAAGCCTGTTTAAATGCTTCAACAAAAATGGTGGTTGGTGCAACTGAGCCATAATCAACAACAGTACCACCCCAATCTAGTACAACGGCTTCAATTTTATTCATAGATAATTCCTTACAACTTAAAATGTTTTTCATGGGTTAATTCTGTTGAAATAACCCGATAAATGACTAAATATTTGTTTCACCTAACGCAAGGTTAGTGGCTTGATTAGATGAATTTATTGAGTGTGTTTGTACTCGCTTTTGAACTTTTAATTTATAACCAAAATATACCAATGAGCAACACACTAAAGCGCCACCGGCAATAGCGACGAAGTAACACAACTGGATAAAGAAATTTAACCAACTAATGTCAGGCGAGGCAAAAGTGCGATATAACAAAATACTGACACTACCTACATAGCCGGCTGAGTCAGCTAAATAAATCAGAAATCCGGCATTGGCGGTTGACCCTACCGCTGAAATCATACGGTCGAACAGAAAGCAATTATAAGGGATGTAAGCAATGTATAAGCCAGTGCCTAGCCATACCATCCAAGACTTTCCGTCTATCCATTGTTGTTGAAACGCAAAGGTAGTAAGTCCTAGTAAACAACAGCCTAATAAAATAAAACCATGGTTAGTTAAAAATGCTTTTACGTTATCTTTTACTAAGACCATTGCAGCTAAAACGATTAACACAACCCCTGCTATACGTATTCCCGCATAAGTAAAGATTGCCGGCTCTTCGCCATAACCAAGTGCTTGCCAAATTTCAGCTGAAAAGTTATCGCGAAAATCACGCAAGCCAGTAAATAATAAAAAGCTTGTTACCAATAAAATTAACCCCGGCGCAAATTTGACAAAAAACTTAAGCCTTTGTTGTGCGTTCATTGGTGCTCTTACTTGTCTTGCTAACCTATCATTTATTGAAGGAGGTGGTGTTTGCGAGAGAAAAAACACCGAGACAAACAAAGGAACGATAAAGATTGCGCCTGTTGTGGTGGCATCCAATATTCAGTCACTTGCATATCGACAAGCAACCACTGTCCTACGGTACGTACTAGACCTGAGGCAACAATAAAGGTAACGCTTAAAAAAGCCCCTAATATTTCAGAAGTTTTACGTCCTTCTAAAAAGCTAAAGACGATCCCCCAAATCATGCCAAGCGGAATACCATTAATAAACATCATCATTGGTTTCAGCGGCTCTGGCACTACAGCAAATAATACTAATGCAAGTTGTGCAACCATCACTAAACTAAGTAGAGTTAAGGCTCTGCGGCTCGCAGTTAATTCTGAAACTACTTTAATGCCAATAAACTTTGACAGTAGGTAACCTAAAACCTGTGCTAATACTAAAGCGACTTTAAAATCCATTCCTAAGAGATCATCGCCTTGTTCGTACGTGCCTACCGAAAATGGCTTTCTGAAAGCATACATACAAAAATACGTCATAAACGCAGCACTAGAGGCATAAACAACAAATATTGCAGTATGACAGCGTTGAAGATAAGAGCGTAATGCAGACATAATTTTACCTAGACCTTAAGCGAGTAACTTTTTACCTTGTTGTAAAAAGTAAATAACACTGGGAAGGTAACCCTTCCCAGTTGACAGTACGATTAAAAGAAGTCGTATTTAAAGCCAATTTGACCACGAAGACCGTAATATTCGATTTGGTTAGGTCGTTGCTCTGAGCCAGTAAAATACTGTAAAGGCTCATCAGTTAGGTTGTTTAACTCTAGGTATATCATGGCATTATCATTAATATAATAAGAGGCTGTTGCATCAACACTGGTGTAATCGCCGTAGTAAGTATCTAATGTGCTATTGCTACCATGATCTTCGATATATTTGCCTTTGTGGTTTACCGCAACACGTGCAGCAAAATCACCATTGTCGTAGTAAAGCGCAAAGTTATAGAGCTTGTCAGCTTGACGTGAGATTTGTACTTTATCTTCACGACCTGGAATATCCATTTCAGAATCCATCAAAGTGAAGTTAAAAGAGAAGCCGAAATCTTCAAGACTATTATCAATAAAACCTAAGCTTGAATTAGTCGCAAACTCTAGACCATGCAACCACGCATCATCACCATTTAATGGACTTTTTACTGTTACCGATTGTCCTCGATATGTACCCTGAAAACTTTGTGAAAATACCGGATCAATAATTTGCTTATAGAAGTAACCAAGCGTAACTACGCAAGATCATCAAAATAATGCTCATACATTAAGTCAAAGTTATTTGAATACGTTGGGTCTAAATTTGGATTCCCAGAGTTTAATTGGTTTTCCATTTCCAAATACGTTGCTCCTGGTGATAACTGACCAAAGTCAGGACGAGCAAAGCTACGAGTTAAAGCTAAACGCACATTGCTTACGTCACTTTGATGATAAGTCACATGCAATGATGGCAGAACAGACCAATAATCTTTACCACCTTTTTCTTGCTCTACGCTAGTACCTGAATCATTTTCTACCGCAACAAAACCGTCAACATCTGTTTTAGTTTGAGTAGCACGGAGCCCACCTAATACGGTCCACTTATCTGAGGCTTTGTAAGTTGCCATACCATAAACAGAAGTATGAGTTTCTTCTAAGTCAAAGTTTCGGCTTAACCCACCACCGTTTTCTACTACTTCTGAGTCGCCTGATAAGAATGACAATTTATGTTGGTTATCGTCCCACCAATGCTTCAGGTCATTTACAGGGATAACTTGTGAAAAATGTGATTGATAATCAATAGAAAAATCATCTAAATATTCTGAACGCCCCGGTTGATCAACTAATGAAACATCTAAATCATTGGCAACGTCGGCTAACGTTGGTGTAGGGCCAAATTCAGCTTCGTTCGCCCATAAAACTTATCGTAAAAGCCGGCATTACGCTCTTTGGAACGATATTTAACACCTGTTTTTAATTCTAACTTTTCATTATACGAATGTATTAAATCAAATTGCGCAACAATTTTGTCACGTTCTTTAATGTCTATTCCATAAAGCTCAACATCAGCTAAAACCGCTTGCGTTGGGTCCATTTGCCAATTGCTAGGTAAGTGCATACCAATGTCTAACGCCGGATCTGTACCGCCATCAATTTCATTATAAATAAGCCCACTGCCGGTTTGCACACCATCACGCATACCTACTTCATCATCAAACTCGACACCTTGCTTAAATTTAACGACATAATAAGCATTGTCATCGCCATTAGGGATATCACCATATTCAAACTGGTTTTGGTAAGTACTTAATTTCCATTCAAAGCGTGTGTTAATATTAAAGTCATGCTCACCACCAATTTCTAATCCACTCATTTCAGTGATCAATTCATTATATATATGTTGTAACTCAACGCGATTTTTATTATATCGAACGCGTGTTTTATAGTGAGTTTCTTCGTCAGACAATGTGCCATACATTGCTTTCGCGTAAACCAGTCCATCATCTAACAAATATTCACCGGCAAGGTTCAAACCATAAGTGGTGCGTGTGCCTGTGTAATCACGTAATTCTAGACGATGCACACCGGCAACACCGTCACTGTCAATTTCACGACGTGGCTCATAGTTATCAGTAGCCCAATCACGTTCCCAACCCGTTGCGTTAATAATAAAACCAAACTTGCCATCGTCAGAACGGTCACCATATAAAACATTAAATGAATGGCTACCGCCTTCCGCTTTTTCTGCACTACCCACACCAAGATTTAATGATAATGTTCTCTCGTCAGGTGCTCTGCGGGTAGTAAAGTTGATATTTCCGCCAATAGCATCGCCTTCCATATCTGGGGTAATCGCTTTTGATACTTCAACAAGTTCAATCATATCCGTTGGAAAAAAATCAAATGCAACCGCTCTACTGGTCGTTTCTTCTTCTGCAGTTGGAAGACGATCGCCATTTATTGAAGTGGAGTTCCATTGCGCAGGTAAACCACGGACAGCAACAAAGCGCCCTTCGCCTTGGTCACGTTCAATAGAAACCCCCGGCATACGTTGAACAGCCTCAGCCGCATTACGGTCAGGCAATTTACCAATACCGTCAGCAGACATTACATTTTTAATGTTGTTTGCTTCTTTTTGCATATTCATGGCCATCATAGTGCCGCGACGCATGTAACCCACGGCAACAACTTCTTCCATGGCTTGGTCATAAATATTGACGGTTAAATTACCAATATCCGTTGATTTATTATCAATAACCTTAATATCAAAGTCGCTCGACGGATAACCAAGATATTCAATACGTAACGTATGATCGCCCGCAGCTAAATGGTTTAAACTAAATTGACCTTTATGGTCAGTTGCTGTTTGTAATTTACTCCCTACAACAGTTATTTTTGCGCCAGACAAGGCGCCTGAATTATCTAATACTGCGCCTGAAATAGCGCCATCAGCAAAAGTATTAAAACTGCTTAAGGCTAAGAGGCTTGCGGCAATTGGTGTTAGCTTTGTCATGTTGTTTCCTGTGCTCTAATTTAGATTATTATTAAAAACTGGTCTAGACCAGAATATTTAGCATAGTCTATGGGAAAGTTATGACATTAATATTTCAGAAAATTGAAAAATGATAATTAAACAAGAAATTGTTATGAATTTACATTCTCGTTGGATTTTTATGGGAAAATTGCGTCACAAGAAATCCTTCTGTGTGCGCTATCTAGCATAGCGTAAGCCTTCAAGGTTTACGCTATGCCAGTTAGAATGGGATCATTATACAAACTTTGGTGATTACTACCCTAAACGTAATAATTGAGTTGACTGAATATCCACTACCACTTAATTTTATTTTCTTTGATTATCTGATGTAGATATTTAACGGGAATTGCATAGGTTATTCCGCTCGGCTTACTTATCACATCCTCTTTCGTTGTTTGCACGAATACTTTATTAATAATACCTAATACTTCACCTGTTTTCATATCATACATAGCACTACCACTATTACCAGGGTAGGCTGTAGCGTCTAGTTGATAAGCTAAGTAGGGATTACGCATACGTTTAAGCATTTTCAAACTTATTTGTCCTGCAGTTTGTGCAGGTACAACAGTTGGCGTAGTGCTAGATATTATGCCTCGATGTGTCACCGGATATAAACCCAGTACCGCACCAATAGGAAACCCAGTAAAAGCGATATAAGTCCCATCACCACGAAACTGCTCATCTGCCAATGTCATGGCCGGCAAGGCAGCGCCTGATAGTTTTAAAATAGCTAAATCGTATAATGGTGAAGTAACAACTATTTCTGCTTCTCGAACCATTGCTTCCTTACCAGAGCCGATAAATACCGCCATTTTCTGTAGTAAATTGTCATCTAATTCTGTCGGTAACACATGCGCATTAGTTACCACATAGTGTCCATCACCAATGACAAAGCCTGTTCCGTGCAAAATATTTTGTGGTCTACTCGTTGGCGTGTGAATACCGACCCCAACTACCGAAGGTTTAATTTTTGCGACTAGATCAACAAACTCTGCTTTTACAGTATTGGTGTACAGCGCCAAAACAGCCAATAATAATCCGTGTAATATTTTCATACGTTTCCTTTGTTAAACCTTTATAAGAATCAAGACATTATTGTCTGTAGTGTTTAGTATTTAGTTTACCTCAAATACACTAATAATCGTACATTCGCAATATTTCAACAATTGTCCATACTTAAATATAGTCGATGCATAAATAAAAGGAACAGCATGAATCATAGCATTGTCCCAATTTTTGCGGGAGGAGGCACCCGATTACCCGCTCATTTAGGTGTATTAAAAGCTTTAGAAGAGTTAACCATTCCTTTTACCAGTTTAGTGGGTGTATCTGGAGGAAGTATTGTGGCGAGTTTTCATGCCGCAGGCCTTTCATTAGAGAAAAGTAAAGAGATAGCTTTTAACACGGATTATAATCAATTTCGAGAATTTTCATTACTCAAGTTAATTCGCTATGGCGGCTTAAGTTCTGGCGATATTTTTGAGCAATGGGTAGATAAGCAATTATCAGGTAAAACTTTTTCTGATTTAGATAAAGACTTACACATAGTCGCCACAGATGTTACGAATGGTAAACCCGTTATTTTTAATAAAACCAACACACCTAAAATGAAAGTATCAAAAGCGGTTCGTTTTTCTATGTCAATTCCACTCGTCTTTAGTTTCAAGTCTTTCGGAAAGCACATTATGGTGGATGGTAGTATCTTATCTGAAGATGCTTTACATCGAGATTGGGACACTAAAGGCACGCCGGTATTATGCTTTCGATTACGCAGCGATAATGAATATGACGAAATAAAAGTCTCAGGAATATTCCCTATTTTTAATTATATTACCTTGTTAATACGCGCATTCATGACTACGATTTCTCGTGAATATATCAACGAAAGTTTTTGGCATAATACCATTGTGATAAATACTGGATCTTGTTCAGGTATCGACTTTAAAATGTCACAAACACAAAAAAACACGCTGTTTGATATTGGTTATAAAACAGCGAAAGAAATCATTCCTATCAAGGCGAAAGTCACTGCAATTAAAGATGTAATATTTAATACAACACCTATATGATAGATTGAACTATACTGAAAGAAGATGATATTACTTTTACTTCTTAAAATAGGGCATGATTATCTATCGCGACTAAGCCTAGTAATGGTTATACTGTAATATAATCAAATGAGTATCAACACGCTGACTTGGAAAATAAATGAATTGGAATAAACGTTTGCTAAATACTCCTATTATTGGTGATATTACGAAAAAACTGGCCTCCATGAAGGTGAATCATGCGGCAAATAATATTGCTGAACACTTCACTAGGTTTTTAGAGCCACAGGTTGCCGTTAATAATGCACTGAAAGAAGAAGCGTTTAAAATACGTCATAATGTTTATTGTGAAGAATTGGCTTTTGAAGATATTAAAGAAGGAGGTCAAGAAAAAGACGAATTTGATGATCAATCCATTTTCTCGCTTATAAAACACAAACCCACAAATAATTACACCGGCTGCGTTCGCTTGGTAAAAATTATGGAGGAAGGACAACTATTACCCATAGAAAAATTTTGTCTTGATTCTATTACCAATGAAGAGTTACATCCAAAACGTTTTAAAAGAGATGAAATTTGTGAAATTTCTCGGCTAGCGGTTAAGGCTGACTTTAGACGTCGTAAAACAGATCAATTTAAAGGTTCAGGTACCGGTGCTATTCACGAAACCACCTACTCTGAAGTTGAATTACGTTGCTTCCCTTTTATCGCCATTGGTTTATATATGGCTGCTGCCACCATGGCAATAGATACAGGTTTAAAACATGTTTATGTGATGATGGAGCCAAGGCTAGCTCGCAGTATGAAGTTTGTTGGTATCAAATTCCGGCCGCTTGGTGAACCAATTGAATATCATGGTTTAAGGGCACCGTACTATATTAATCCTGAAATATTCCTCTCTAATTTATCACCAGGTTTTAAACATTTATACAAAGCAATAGAACTTGATATATCAAAACAACTTGATACGTTAACGTAGCGCTACTTAACCTGAGTTCAGGTTACTTAGTAAATTCGGCTTTATCAGTTGCGAGTGAAGAAAGATCAACACTCGCAACTCAATACTTATACCCGTTTCATTAATGAAGTGATCTATTTTATACGTAGTATAAAAAATCATAGAGTGAATGATATTGGTATTATTACATCGATTTTAACAAACGCTGTTTTTTATCTTTCTGCTCTTTGGTTACCGCCGTGACTTCATTCAATATTTCCTGTGCTTCCTTGTTCATATTATTTGCTAATAATGCCTCAGCAAAATTCAACACAATATCAATGTCTTTTCCTTCAGATAAGTCATAAGCTTCTTTCGCTTTCTGTACGGCTGCACCTTTTTTGTTTGATTTTAGTAAAGCTTGCCCATAAGTATCAACGACATTGGGTACTTTAGGTGCCAGTTCATAGGCTTGTTTAGCGTATGCCACTGCTTGAGTAGTTTTACCTTGATCCATATACAGCCACGATAAATTATTCAAAGCCACAACGTTATTAGGTACTGCTTTAATCAATCGCTCATATTCCGCAATAGCTTTATTTTTATCATCAGCCAAATACATATTTGCTAAACTTAACGTCATTTTTGGATTGATTTTATTATCAACTCTATCCTTATCGGCGTGCAGTTCCAGTAACTTTATCGCCTCACCTTTCTGGCTATTAGCCTCTAAAGCAAAAGCTAAATAAGATGCATTTATATTATTTGGTTGGGATTGATACTGCTGTTTTAGTTTAGGTATGGCTGCTGCATATTCTTTATCTAACAAAAGAATTCGCCCTTCAATACCCGCAAGTAAATCTTTATTGAGATCAAATTTCTCAACCGCTGTAAATAATAATTTAGCATTCTTGGAATCATTATTATTTAATAACAACTGCATTTTCACTAAATGAAGCATTACATTCTTAGGATGATTTTTAAATGCATCATTTAAAATATTCAGCGCTTTGTCTGGCGCTTTTTTATTTGCCCAGTAGTTTGCTAACAAAAATACAGGCTCAATGTGATAAGCATTAGTTTTATGCCACTGCTCTAAAAGTAATAATAGGTCCTTTCCGTCTGCTTGTTGTGCATTAGCCGACAGCAATAATTGCCAATAGCGTTTTGGCGTTTTTACATTGACATCATAACCATCTAATACAGAACTCGCTTGCTTAAATTGTTCAAGTTGCATCAATGACTGAGCTAACAAAATACCATATTTAATATCTTTTGCATGGTTTTGCTGAGCCTGAGTAATTACGTCTAAGCCATCTTTATCTTTATGAAATTCAAAATATAGGCCCAGTACTTCAATAGTTTCAGGGTGCGCCTTAAGTGCTTGTTCGGTTAACGACACGGCAAGATCTTTATCTTTTTCATGGTTCGCAAGTTTCACTAATTGCGTTAATGCATACACATTATTTGGTTCTATTTCTAAACTTTTCTCTAGTGCCGCCTTACCTTCCGCTAGTTTATTCTCTTTGAAAAAAATAGTCGCTTTCAGGTTATAGCCCCCAGGATTATTAGGGTATTCTTTTAACCATTTATCCGAAATTGCTGTTGCCCGTACTAAATCACCAGATTTAATAGAAGCAAAAGCTAAAGCTAGCTCTGCTGAAATTAACTCTGGATTTTGTTGTACCGCTAACTCTAAGGTATCAATCCCGGACGGATCGTTCATTAATAGCTTCAGCACACCGGCTCTTGCCGTTTGTTCAGCGGTCATGCCATTTGATGCCGCTGCGTAATTGGCCATTTCTTTGGCTTTTTCAAAAGCCCCTACTTCCAACAATTCATAACTTAATGTCGATAGAAATTGGGCATTCTCTTTTGAGGTTGAATCATAATCTGTTAACGTCTCGCTGATATCGTCTATTAAACCAAGTTGTAGTTGGCTTATCGCAAGCATTCTTCTAGCCGGATGCTCAGGGGCAATATAAGGGAGTAACTCTTTTAAGTGGTGGTTACTTTGCTCGTAATTTTGTAGATAAAAAGCACTAGCACCTGCCACTAATTTTAATCTAAAATTCTTAAAGCCTGCACTTAACGATTGATTTGCTAAACTACTAGCCGATTCATAATCTTTCTTTTCAAATCGAACCATTGCTTTGATATATAACAAAAAGGGCGGTTTGGAACTTTAGCTAAAATGGTATCTGCAATTTTTTCTGCTTCGTCAAACTGCCCATTTTTAACTAATGAATCGGCAATAAATATTTGTGCTCTACCTGAGTTTGGTTGTAGTTTTAAATATTGGGTAAAACTTTCTACGGCTAAAGCATAATTATTTTGTGCTGTTGCAATTTGTCCTTGCAACATCAAGGCATCAACATTATCTGGCGTTGCTACTAAAATTCGTCCTACCGATGTACTGGCACGATCTAATTTTTGTTCGAAGAAAGCTAAATAAGCATTTGCTAGCATGCTATAACCATCACTTTCGGAAACAGAAAACGCGGCTTCTACCGTTTCTTGGGCAAGCGCTTTATTATCTGTTCGCAATGCCGCCATGACTTTATAAGCTAAGTATTGAGTACTAGGGGTTGATAGTTGTTTTTCTTGCGGGGCAAGCGCCAAAATAGCTTCATCATCTTCTGCCAACATATACGCACGTGCCAACAATGGCAGCACTTGATCTACACTAAATTTGAATTTGTTCGCTCGTTCAAATTCCTTTATTGCGTTTTCTGCATCCCCCATGTTCAAATAAAGTTTACCTAATAAAAATCTTGCTTGAGCATTTTTAGCATCCAGTTTAAGCGCATTTTTTAACGAAATAATCGCCGCACTATCTTGTTTTTCAACAATCTGACTTTCCGCTTTACTAATATAGGTTTGTGCTGATTCATTATCTCCACATGCCGTTATTGCTAAAATAAGGCTTGCACATACTGTTGATTTTATAAATTTCATTTAACTTTCCTGTTTGAGATGATAATAGTGACGACTTACCTTCTTACGCTCACTGCAATAATAACGCTAAAACCTCTTGGGTTTTTTCTTTCATTAATTCTATATTACCTTTCGACTCTACATTTAATCGCACTACTGGCTCGGTATTACTGGTACGTAGATTAAAACGCCAGTCACCAAACTCCATGCTTATACCATCAGTTTCATCTATCACTTGCGCATTCTTTTCATAAACACTAAAGACCCGTTCAATTGCTTTTTTAGGATCGCTAATTTTATTGTTGATTTCTCCTGATGATGGATAGGCTTCAATACGTGCTTTAACTAGGCTCGATAATGGTTGATTACGTAAACACACCAATTCAGCAATCAATAACCAAGGGATCATGCCACTATCACAATAGAAAAAATCACGGAAGTAATGATGTGCACTCATTTCACCGCCATAAACCGCATCTTCACTGCGCATACGTTCTTTTATAAACGCATGCCCTGTTTTACTTTGAATAGCTTGGCCGCCTGCATGTTCAACAATATCAATAGTATTCCATGTTAAGCGTGGATCATGAATAATTTTCTGTGCTTTTGTGTTGTTTTCAACATCATTTGCGGCTTTAGCAAGAAAATTTTCAGCTAGTAATCCTACAATATAATAGCCTTCAATAAATTCGCCTTGCTCATCAAATAAGAAACACCGATCAAAATCACCATCCCATGCAATACCCATATCAGCACCGTGTTTTATTACCGCATTTCGGGTAGCCGATCTATTTTCAACTAATAACGGGTTAGGAATACCATGAGGAAAATTACCATCGGGTTCGTGATGAACTTTAATAAATTCTACGGGTACACTTAATGCTGCAAAAGCTTGCTCAATAACATCTAACGCCGGGCCTGCAGTACCATTTCCTGCATTCACAACTAATTTCAAGGGTGTTTTACGTAAGGAAAAGTTATTTACATCAATATATGTTAATAAGTGTTCTGTATAAGCTTGGCTAATATCGTACCTGGACAATTTGCCTCTTTCGATAATATCTGCAAACTCATTTTTTTCTGCTAACGCCTTAATATCCAAAAGACCCGTATCACCACTAATCGGTTTAGAGTTTTCTCTAACCAACTTCATACCGTTATAATCAATGGGGTTATGGCTTGCCGTAACGACGATGCCACCATCACATTTTAAATAACTGGTGGCAAAATAAATATGTTCAGTGCCACTTAAACCTAAATCAATAACTTGGGTGCCCCCATCCATCAAACCGTTAGCAAGTGCTAATTTTAATGCTTCACTGGTTAAACGAACATCACCACCAACGACTACCCGCTTCGCACCCGTGTGTTGGGCAAAAGCACGTCCAATGCGATAAGCAATATCGCTGTTAAGCTCCTCACCAAGTTTCCCTCTAATATCATAGGCTTTAAAACATGTTAATTCTGTCATTATTTTGCTCTTCCGTAACGATCTTCAAAACGTACAATATCATCTTCGCCTAAATAGCTTCCCGACTGCACTTCAATCATCTCTAATGGTAATTTCCCAGGGTTTTCTAACGCATGAACAACGCCAATAGGAATGTATGTTGACTGATTTTCGCTCAATAAAATAGTTTTGCCATCAAGGGTCACTTTTGCTGTACCTGAAACAATAATCCAGTGCTCGGCTCGATGATGATGCATTTGCACAGATAATTTGGCTCCAGGGTTCACCGTAATACGTTTTACTTGGAAACGTTCACCATGATCAACACTATCATACTTACCCCATGGGCGGTAAACCTCACGGTGTAATTTTGGCTCTGGTCGCTGTAATCTTTTCAATTCATTAACGATATCTTTAACATTTTGTACTTTATTTTTATCTGCCACCAAAACCGCATCAGGCGTGTCAATAATAACCAAATTATCAACACCTAACGTGGCGATCAATTTATTTTGACTATGAATATAGCTATTATAAGTATCATGAGCGATAACGTCGCCTTTAAGTACATTATGTTGCGCATCTTGTTGGCATACTTCCCAAAGAGCAGAATAAGAGCCTACATCACTCCAACCAAGATCAAGGGGAACGACAACAGCATCTGCCGTTTTTTCCATCACAGCATAATCTATTGATTCATCTGCACATTGTAAAAATGAATCGCGATCTGGACGAATAAAATCAAGGTCTTTTTCCACTTTAGCCATCGCGCTGCGACAAGCAGCTAAAATATCAGGTCTAAACTGTGTTAATTCTTCAATATAACGACTTGCTTTAAACAAAAACATACCGCTATTCCATAGATATTCACCTGAAGCTAAATAGGCATTAGCGGTGTCTTCATCCGGTTTTTCAACAAATTGAGCAACTTGATATGTTGCCTCATTTTGCCCTCCCCCATGCTTATCACCTTTCTTAATATATCCATAGCCTGTTTCAGCATGTGTAGGGACTATACCAAAGGTAACTAATTTTCCTTGTTGTGCTAAAACAGCAGCAACATCAACCGCTTTATGAAATTTATCAATATCTTTAATGACATGATCTGCCGCCAACACTAATAACAAGGCATCGTCATTTGATTGCAATGCATTAAGCGCAGCTAATGCCACAGCAGGTGCGGTGTTTTTGCCCTGAGGCTCAAGTAGTATTGTTGCGTCATTACATTTAACTTGTTTCACCTGTTCAGCCACTAAAAATCGATGGTCTTCATTGCAAATAAACACAGGTGCTTGATGCGATTCTGGTAATCGCGCTAACGTGTCTTGCAACATGCTCGCTTCATTGACTAAGGATAAAAATTGTTTTGGAAATTGTGATCTAGATAGCGGCCACAAACGTGTACCACTTCCACCACACATGATAACGGGAGAAATAACTGTTGAAGAAGTTTTTACTGGGTTCATTCATCTTCCATTTTATTTAGTGATAAACATTAAAAGAGCCGTTATAGAACATAGTAATAGTTTTTTTCAAAAAATATAAGCGTTTTAATACCTTATTAAGAATAACTACGGTAAATTACGCTAATGCGATTATTTCAACATGAATTAGTATCAATTTAACACTATACTTTTTTCATGTATGACAAAATACTAGTCTGGTCTTATCAAGGAGTATTCAATGTTTAATTATGAGGAAGCATTTTCTCGAAATATTGGTTGGGTTACAAAAGCAGAACAAGAGAAGTTAAGAAATACAAAAGTCGCTATTGGTGGATTGGGCGGCGTGGGTGGTGATCATACTACCGTACTTACCAGACTCGGCATTAGTAATTTTCATATTTCAGATCTTGATGATTATGATGTAGCTAATTTTAACCGACAAGCCGGTGCCAACATGTCTACATTAGGTAAAGCGAAGGCTGCTGTAATGGAAGATACCATTAAAGGCATTAATCCTGAAGCAACTGTAAAAAACTTTGACAGCGGTATTAATGAAGAAAATCTAGAAGAATTTTTAGATGGTGTCGATATCTATGTGGATAGTCTCGATATTTTTTGTTTAGATATTCGCCGTAAAGTATTTAGACGTTGTTATGAAAAAGGTATACCAACCATAACGGCAGCACCCATGGGTATGGGCACCGCCTTTTTAGTTTTTATGCCTGGTAAAATGTCTTTTGATGAATACTTTGCGATTGTTGAACCGTCTATAAATGCAAGTGAAGAAGAAAAAGAGCAAATTTTTAATGATAATATCATTCGATTTGTCATAGGTGTTTCACCTTCTGTGCAACAACGGCACTATCTAGTTGAGCGGGCCTCAGTAAACTTTCTTAAAAAGAAAGTACCTTCCACTTGCATGGGTATTTCACTAGCTGCCGGTACACTGTGTACTAATGTTTTAAAAATCATTCTTAATCGTGGTCATGTAATTCATGCTCCGTGTGGTTTACACTTTGACGCCTACAGAAATAAATTAATCAAAACTTGGCGTCCATGGGGTAATAAGAACCCTATTCAAAAATACATGTTTTGGCGAGTTAAACAGTTATTAAAAGATAACAATTAGATACATTACACACATATATTTCAGACATAAAAAAACCGCCAATTGGCGGTTTTTTCATTTTAACTAAGTCCTAACTACATTAATACATTCGCTAGGATTTAGTTTGGTAATTAAGACTTACGACGACGTGCGCCGCCAAGAAGACCTAATAAACCTAAACCTAAGATTGCAATAGAAGCAGGCTCTGGAACACTCAAGCTCATTCTACCTGTATGGTTAGCCGCTAAAACACCAACACCGTTTACAAATGTTACAGTATCAGCATTAAAACCACCAATACCACCAGTAACTGTTTGGTTAGTAGCCATGTTTACACCACTTGTTGCTAACCAATCACCTAATGATTGTGAACCAACTGAAAAGATACTACCTGCATTATTAGCAGTTGTAGTTACAGCACCATTAAATATTTGTTTTTGTTGACCTAATGTATTATCTGGACCACCACCTGTTAGGCTCATGTCAAATAAAGAATTAAAACCGGCAGTTAAGCCATTTGCTGTTGCAGATGCATAAACACCAAATTGAATTGAACCAGAATTATAAATAAAGTCTGTTCCATCATATGCACCCATCAAATTATTAAATGAGAAAGTAAAGATGTAATCACTTGTATAACCAGTAAGACCAGGAAACGGGTTTGGTGCAAATCCGGCCTACTTGGTTGTCTTGGATAGTTTCAAATCCTGCACCAAAGCAAGTGGTGGCAATGCATTAAAACCATTCGCGCCAAAACCACCGGCAGAAAGAATGGTATCACCAAGATCTAATACACCGTTACTATTAGTATCATTAACTAATGATTGAGAATTATAAGCAAATACGAATTCATTGATTACATTACCTTCTGAACTACCCCATGGGGCATTCCAAGAAATTGGATCAGCAGAAGCGGTACCTACGAACGACATAGCAACAACTGCTGCCGCAATAAATTTAAATTTTTTCATTTTTTAACACTCCAGTTTGAATATAATCAATACAATGCAACCAACAGGCCAACTTTTCAACCAATTGTTTTTAAAGTAATTTACATCCGACATCAATATTGCAAAATAATTAATGTAAAAATAACTGACACCTATGTAATTTGCAAAAAAACGATTTTATCCCTTGTACGCTATAGTCTTTTAGTTATTTTTGATAAACGAGTTAACGCATCATCATCTAAATCCAATTTATTAATTCCCTCAATTAACTCTTTAGCCTTACTTTTATCATTATTTTCAAGTAACGCTTCAGCATAATGAACCTTGTAACTTGCTTTAGTTGGTGTTGCTTCATAAACTTTTGCTAATACTTCTAACGCTCTACTTTTATCACCTGAGCTTAACAACATAACACCATAAGTATCTTGAATAGCCACTTCATTTGGTGCTGATTTAATGGCTGAGTTTGCTTTATCTAAGGCTTGCTTATGATTTCCTTGCTTTAAATATAACCAAGCCAAGTTGTTTAGAATCATATAATGCCCATTAGTAATACTCTCAAGCTTTGTATATAGTGCAATTGCTTTTTCAGGTGCGGTTAAGGTATACAGTTCTGCTTTTTTTAGTACAACTTTAATAGGTAAAGGATTACTGGATGAATTCTCAAGCGTATTAATTATATTTATAGCTAGCAAAGCACGGTCTGTTTTTTCTAGTGATGTTAATAACTCAAGTAGTACCAATTCAACCGGTTTTTGTCGATACACTGCTAATAATAGTTCACTGGCTTTTTGATAATTTTTAGCTAAAAACTCAATTCGTCCTTCAACCTCCATTACGTCAATATTATCTTTATGGGTTTTATTCAATACCTGAAATTCTTTTTTTGCAGATTCTAAATCACCTTTTTTCAAATATAAATTAGCCAAGTTAGTTCTAAACACTAGCGCATCAGGGCTATTTTTTGTGGCAATTTTTTGCTCTTCAATTGCGTTATCGAGATCTTCTTTTAAAATAAATAAACTTGCCTTGTACGCACGTATCACGCTGTTTGTCGGATTAGCGGTAATAACGGTATCAACATGTTCCATAGCATTATCATAGTCTTTTAAATAGACTTCTACTTTCGCAGCTAACATTAACAACTTGACACTTGTAGGTGGCTTTTTAAGGCAACCATGGCTATCGATTTCGCTTTACTATAATCTTGTTGAATTAAATAATATTCAGTTAATGCAATAGTTGCAGGTTCACTTTGAGTTGTTGCTAGTCTATTTTCAAAATCCTGCTTAATTTTTTCTTGTAGCGCTTTGTCTCTAGAAAGCGTTAATAACGCTTTTATTGACAGTAAATGCTGAGGATTGATATCTAATATTTGTTGATAATAGGTAACTGCAGAATCTAGATCATTTTCTTGTTGCGCTATGATGCCTAAATTATATATAGCACCAATATGCTTTTCATTTAATGCTAAGACTCGATTAAATGCTTTTTTAGATTCAGCCAACTTGCCTTGATGATTGTAGATCGCTCCAATTAAGCTGAATGCCAACTGAGGGTTTCTATTTTGTAGTTCATTTGCAACGTCAAATGCTTCATTATATTTTTTATCCTCAGCTAACTCCATTGCTAAAATCAAACTTGCTGCGTCTAATTCAGGATTTTTCTTTAGCGCTAACTTAAAAAATTCAATTGCTGAGTCATCTTTATTTAAAAGCTTAAGCACCCCCTGCCGGTAAATTATTCTAGCGTTTTCCGGTTCTATTTTATTCGCTTTATCTATCAGATTTTCTGCTTCATTTATTTTACCAATTTTAAACAGTTCTTGTGCTGATTCTGAGAGTAATAGTGTGTCTAAATCATTATTAGGCGCATTTGATAAATCGTTAAAATTTTCATCTGAGTAACCTAATTGAAAGCGAATTTGAATTAATAATTTTCGGGCAGGATGCTGATATGACAAACTATCTTTAATTGACATAAGATGGGTGTGAGCTACTTCCAATTGATTTAATTGGTATGCGCTTACCCCTGCCACAATGTATGATACTGCTTGAGCTCCTGGTCCTTTTATCGCATTTTCTGCGAACTTTTTAGCTTCCTTAAAATCGTTAGCTGCAAATCTTGCCTGTGCCTTTATCTGATTTGCTATAACGTTATTTGGGCTGATCTCCATAATAAAGTCTGCTTGAATTTCAGCTTCATCAAAACTAAAAAATTCCGCTAGCGCAATAGCGTACATAAGCCTATTTTGATGGTCTTGAGAACGTAATTGTAAATACGCTTTAAAACTTTTTGCAGCAAGTTCCATTTTCTTTGCTGAAAAATACGTTTTCGCTAGCAATTCAAGTGATATCGCTGAATATAATTCACTCTCTATCAGTTTGTTGGCAATTTCTGCTCCTTTATCAAATTGCTTCCTAATACCATATAACCATGCTTGGCCTAATTGCCCATAAGCAGTATCTTCTCCTAAACTAACAACAGTATCAAATTCGCTCAATGCTTTAATTTCTGCCTCTTCATAGACATAAGTTACGGCTAAAAAGTAGCGTACACTTTGCTCTAAGGAATTGTTATCAACCACATCGTTTAACAAAAGCTCTATGCCAGAACTATCTTCTAGATGACTAAACGCTTCAGCTAACAACGGGTAAACTAGGTTACTATCATAATTATATTTTTTTGCACGATTCAACTCCTTTTCAGCGACTACCCAATTGCCTTGGTTAATATATGATTTACCTAAAAGAAAGCGAGCTTCTATGTTATTAGCATCTTCTTTTAAAATATTTTTAAGGCTAATAATAGCTTCGCCAGTTTTATTTTGTTGTAAATAAATTTGAGCGTCATTTAAATTTTCTTCAATCGTTTTATTTTGGCTACAACTAACTAGTCCTCCCGCTAAAGCAACAGAAAGTACTAAGGGCAGTAAACTTTTTTTAGAATTCATCTTTATTCCTTTGGAGATTTATCCGCTAAATTATTATATTATTTCTATATAACGATTTTTGTTAACGACAATAGCACAAAAATAGTTATAATTAACAAACTGCTGAGGTCTTTTATTCACCTACACTTGTAAATAGAAAGTTATCCTATTAAAAGGTACACACGCTAAAACAAAGCGAAAATCCAATTCATACCGGTAAGGTTACTACTTTGAATATAAAAAAAATGGAATCTAACGTATTCGAACATCCTTATACTCCATTCATTAGTGTTTTATTAATTACCGTACTAGTCGCTTTGTTAAATATGCCTATTATGGCAACATTATGGCGCTACAGCTTTGATGATGGTACCTACTCACATGCTTATTTAATTCCCTTTATTGTACTTTATTTATACTTTGTTTTGCATGAAAACTCTGAATTAAAATTTAGAGAAGATTTTTCTTGGCTTGCATTATTGCTACTGGTTTTTTCAGCTTATAGTCTATTTGTTACCTCTACAGCACAAATCACTTTAACTTACTGGTTAGCAACCTTAATGCTACTTTGTGCGGCCATTAATTTTTTATTTAAGCCGACTATAAAACTATTTTTTCCGGCACTTTACTTTATATTTCTCATTCCTTTATGGGGCATTCTCACTGTTCCACTGCAAAACTTATCTGTTATAGCGGTCAATAGCTTAATGGGTCTTACCAGTATCCCTGTATACGTCGAAAATCAATTTGTACACATACCATCGGGTGTTTTTGAAATTGCCGGCGGCTGTAGTGGCTTACGTTACCTACTTACGTCTTTAGCCATTAGCTCTTTATATATTTTTCTTCATCTTAGAAACATTAAAAACATTGCTATCTTTGCTTCGATTGCCATTTTAGGTGCTCTATTAACCAACTGGTTACGCATTGCTATTTTAATTATTATCGGCCATCAAACCGAAATGACCGACCGACTTAATGACTGATCATAATATGTTTGGTGGTATCTTTACGCGCCATTCATGCTGTTACTCTTTAAACTCGGGGGCTACCTCACCAAGAATGAAGAAAACACTACGACAACAACTAACAGCTCCTCTCCACAACAACGTAATAAACTTCATTGGCCATTACCGATACTTTTATTATCGGTTTTACTATGCTCTGCTACTTCATTTACTAAATTCGCAACAACTGCAACTGGCGCCACAGTGATAAACATTCCCGTTCAACCTCATATTTATAATGCAAGCGCTGTTGAAGTTATCACTCAAAGCCTTACAAAAACACAACTAGTTTATAATTTTAATAATAATAATTTAGAAGCAAAACCCACTTTTTTTGAAAATAATTTTATTCCTGAGCATTGGTCTGTTCTCAGTCAAACTGTTAAGTATGATGCACAAGAAATTAAAATTAAAAATGGAACCAACACAGCTGTTATAACGGTTAGTTATGAAATATCTGGTTCAAAAATTGGCAGTAGTACTCAATTCAAACTTGAAAGACTAAAACATGCCATGATTGGAAATGATCAAACCAAATTACATTGGCTATTTACGCTAGACTAAATAACATAAATACATTCACAAAAGGTTTTATTATGAGAAAAGGCATTATATTAGCAGGTGGCAGTGGTACTCGCCTTTACCCTTTAACAAAAGTTGTCAGTAAACAATTAATGCCTGTTTACGATAAACCAATGATTTATTACCCGTTAGCAACCTTAATGCAAGCGGGTATCAATGAAATTCTAATTATTTCAACACCTGAAGAAATAGACAGATTTCGTGATTTACTTGGCAATGGTGATAAGTTTGGTATCAAGCTTTGCTACGAAGTACAAGCAAGCCCAGATGGTCTTGCACAAGCATTTACCATTGCGGAAGGCTTTTTAAATGGCTGTTCTGCGGCACTAGTACTTGGCGATAATATGTTTTATGGTCACGATTTAGTCAAATCACTTAAAAATGCCAATGTTCAAACGTCAGGCGGCACGGTGTTTGGCTATCATGTCTCTAATCCTAGATCATACGGTGTTGTTGAATTTGACAAAAACGGTACTGCCATTTCAATTGAAGAAAAGCCTGAAGTGCCTAAATCAAACTATGCCGTTCCTGGTATCTATTTCTTTGATGAACGCGTAGTAGAATTTGCTAAAAAGGTAAAACCGTCAGCACGGGGCGAATTAGAAATAACCGATGTTATCGACCAATATTTACAAGCCGGTGAGTTACGTGTAGAAATAATGGGTCGAGGCACTGCTTGGTTAGATACGGGTACCCATGACGATCTTCTCGCGGCTGCACAGTTTATTGCCACAATAGATAAACGACAAGGGTTAAAAGTAAACTGCCCTGAAGAAGTTGCCTATCGAAATGGTGGATATCAGATCAAAAATTAAAAGAAATTCCGGACCATTACGTAAAAGTGGCTACGGCGAATACTTATTAAAACTAATTAACGAGAAGGTTTTTTAATGAAAGTTATAGAGACTAAAATTGCGGATGTAAAAATTTTAGAACCAAAAGTATTTGGTGATGAACGAGGTTTTTTTATGGAAACCTTTCGCGACGATACCTTTAACAAGTTATGTTGTACGCGAACATTTATCCAAGATAATCACAGTAAGTCAACTCAAGGTATTTTAAGAGGCTTGCATTATCAACTACAACAAACTCAAGGTAAATTAGTAAGAGTTAGTGCCGGCGAAGTATACGATGTTGCGGTAGATATGAGAAAAGATTCCCCAACCTACGGACAACATGTGGGTGTAATATTATCAGCTGAGAATAAGCATCAACTTTGGGTACCAGAAGGTTTTGCTCATGGCTTTTATGTCATGAGTGAATCAGCTGAGTTTGTCTATAAGTGTACCGACTATTACGCACCAGAGCATGAAGTTTCAATGTTATGGAATGATCAGGAATTAGCAATTCAATGGCCACTTGTTAACAATGCGCCGCCTCAATTGTCTGAAAAAGACAAAAACGGTTTGCCTTTTTCAGAAGCGCCAACATTTTAATAACATCATGACACGAACAAGGTTTTAAAATGAAAATTGTTGTTATCGGAAAAAGTGGTCAACTGGCAACCGAATTAAGTTACCTAGCAAATGATGAAATAGAGATCATTTGTTTAGGTCGACATGATATTAATATCGAAGATAAAAGTGCCATTGAAAAAGCGCTAACGCACTTAAACCCTGATGCGGTAATAAATGCTGCCGCATACACTGCTGTCGACCTTGCAGAGAAAGAATCTGAGCAAGCAAATCAAATTAATGGCTATGCAGTAGGTTATTTAGCACAAGTTTGTAATTCACTTGCCATGCACTTAGTTCATCTATCTACCGATTTTGTTTTCGATGGCAATAATTCAACGCCCTACTTAACTACCAATAAGCATGCTCCCGTTAATACTTATGGTGCAAGTAAAGCGATTGGCGAAAAATTACTCATAGAAATCATGCCTAAAAATAGCTGCATCATAAGAACCGCATGGGTCTATTCAACTCACGGTAATAACTTTGTAAAAACCATGCTTACTTTAATGGAAAACAAGCCTGAATTAGGTGTTATTAGTGATCAGATAGGTACACCAACTTATGCAAAAACATTGGCAAAGGCCTGTATTCACGCAGCGGTAAATAAGCTATCAGGTATTTATCATTGGACCGACCAAGGTGTTGCTAGGCGGTATGACTTTGCTGTTGCCATCCAAGAGCTAGCACTAGAGAAAAATTTAATTAGTAAAAACATTCCGATTAAAGCAATTACTACTGCTGACTACCCAACACCCAAAAAGGCCAAGTTTTAGCGTGTTAGATAAATCACAAAATGTAAATACATTTCCATCAGGGTTAATTGTGCACTGGCGACAACAGCTTAATTGCATGTTAAATGACTTAAAAAATAGAGAAAACTTATAAATGAAAAAATTACTCGTTACTGGTGGAGCAGGGTTTATTGGCGCAAACTTCGTGCATTATTGGATGCAACACTACCCTTCAGACAAGGTTGTCGTGATTGACGCGCTTACATACGCAGGTAATATCGCTAATTTAGCCTCAGTAAAAGACAATCAAAATTTTACCTTTGTTCATGGTGATATTTGCGATCAGAACCTGATTGAAACACTATTAACTGAGCATGATATTGACACGGTAGTACACTTTGCTGCCGAATCTCATGTAGACCGTTCAATAACAGGGCCTGATGCCTTTATTGAAACCAATATTCTTGGTACATACGCATTACTAAAAGCCGCGAAAATAGTATGGTTGGACGCGCCTAAAGCCGAAGGAAAAGAACCTAAAGAAAATCATCGATTTCATCACGTATCAACCGATGAAGTATACGGCACATTATCTGCGACTGATCCTGCATTTACTGAAGATACCGCTTACGCGCCTAATTCTCCTTATTCAGCCAGTAAAGCAGCAAGTGACCATTTAGTTCGTGCCTATCACCACACTTATGGATTAAACGTAACCACCAGTAATTGTTCAAATAACTATGGCCCTTACCATTTCCCTGAAAAGCTTATCCCGCTTGTTATCACTAACATTCTTCACAATAAATCATTACCTATTTATGGCGATGGCGACAAATTAGAGATTGGTTATATGTAGAAGATCATGCTTACGGCATAGACTTAGTATTACAAAAAGGTCGAATTGGCGAAAACTACAATATTGGTGGCAATAACGAATGGGCAAATATCGATATTGTTAAAGAAATATCAATACTCGTTGAAAAAGCCTTTGCAGATGACGAGTCACTACAACAACGCTTCCCAGACGCCAAAGCCGCCATTAGCGCCAATACGGAATCATTGATTACTTATGTAACTGACAGACCGGGTCATGATCGCCGCTATGCTATTGACGCAACAAAAACCAATAACGAACTTGGCTACAAACCCAAAGAGTCCTTTCAAACGGGTATAGAAAAAACTGTTCAATGGTACTTAAACAATGAACAATGGTGGCAAAGTGTTATGGACGGCAGTTATCAAAACTGGATTAAAGCGCAATATAATACTTAAAACATACCAATAAAGATTTAAATAAGCAGCGTTACTATGCTTGCACAATAACGCTTTACTATTCAATATAAACGATTAAAACATACGGACATTAAATTTTGAAACTGTCGCCATACCAAATAAAAAACAATGAGAAGCCTCAGAATATAGCAACGATACTCCATGGCGCGTATGGTGATTATTTTGAGCAACTACTATGCATTGTTGATCTTGCAGAAAAGTATTCACACCATAATTTCCTATTGTTTTTTGCTAACCCCTACCGTATGGAAGAGTTTTTAAAACTTGATTTATCATTCGCCTTTAAAGCTGCCCTATCAACTGAAATTGAACAGAACGAAATAGATTATTTTTATCAATTTCAAGTACTCGATGCTGAATTAAAAGAAGAAGTCTTAGCAACATTAAAGCCTGACACCCTTAAGAAGTTTGACCTAGAAAATAACTTACTTCCTCATATATATATGAATACGATGCAGGCAAAAAAACAAAAACGCTTTTCGTTGCCTTTTTCGCTTAGTGGCCAGAAAAGTTACACAGAAATAAAAGCGCATTTACCTGCTGATTTTTTTGACAAAAAAACTATTGGCTTTATGTGGCGCTACCGCTCTGCAAATGGTGCTGTTAATCCAATGTTCATGCCAGATGAAAACACCTTAAAAACGAAATATTCTGAAATACTAGAAAAAGCCATAACCCGGTGGAATTGCAATGTTCTGGTAGCAGGAATGAAAGTTAAAACAACAGAAGAAAATCGATATGTAGTTGATGCAAAATTCCCCGAATACGGATTAAACTTTCAACACGAAAATCTACATTATCTACCAGGGAAAGTCGGTTAGCTGAGGTAGAGCTAATCGCTCAATGCGATATTGTTATTTGTAACCCCTCAGGTTTTTCAGAAGCTATATTTTTGAAAGGTAAAGAATGTGTTGTGGTAGATCCACCTTTGCATTATGTACTAAAAACAATAAAAAATGGCTTTCCATTGTTTAATATTGGATATAAGAATTGGAAACAGATCACTACATTATTCAGCTCATTATTCCATCTGCATAATGAGAAATATATTAGATCTAAAATAAATCAATACTTTACTAAATAAGAAATTAGTTTACTCCTAATGAGCGATACGAAAAGAATTCTCAAAAGCACTCTTTATTTAAGTACGGGTCAATTAATTGAAATTGTCACTGCAATTATCTTAATGCCCTTTTTAATATTAACACTTGGCGCAAAACATTACGGTTTATGGATATTAATAAATTCTATTGTTGGTTATTTACTCATCCTCAATATGGGTTTGGCAACAGCAATTGAGAGAGATCTAGCTAAACTTACATCATCAAAACTAACAGATGAATATAAATGCATATTCTCATCTGGCTTGTTTTCTCTTATTATATTATCTATTTTATCCGTTATTTTTGTGGCATTTTTATCGCAAATAACACATTTATTTATCGAACAGAGTGAATTGAGAGATATAACAATAACAATATTGTGGATATTTGGTATCAAGACAGCACTTTTACTACCCACTATTGCCTTTCAAGCAATTCTTTCTTCAGAACTAAGACACGACCTAACAGTCATCTCTGAACAGGTAATGATCATTGTTAAATTTATACTAATTATATTTATTGTTGGTACAACTGCTGATTTGGTTCATTTAGCTTTGATCATATCCTTTACCGAATTAGCGAGTCGCTTCTTAATTGTATTTTTTGCCATTAATCTTAAAGGCATTGACCTTCTATCATATACCCCCCTCTATTATCAAAGCTAAAATGTTAATTAAATATTCAACACCTACTATTGCTATATGGCTTACAGAAAGATTAAGGGGCTCTCTACCTAATTTTACTCTAACTTATTATATCAATTTAGAAGCAATTGCTTTGTATAATATAGGTTATATGATAGCAACTTATATAGGTCAATTAATTGCCGTGTCGACCGCACCATTAATGCCATATTTTACCAAAATAATGGCTATAGAAGAATATAAAGAGTCTGCGAGTAACATACTAAAATCGATAAATTATTCATATTGTTTGGTAATAGTGCCTTTGTCTTTGTATATTGTCGGATTTATTTTTTCCGGTCGAGATTTTATTCCCTTAGTTTTCAAGATTTATGACACAGACACCTATTTTGTTGGTGTAATTTTATCTTTATATATAAGTTTATTTAGCAGTCAACAGCCATTTTCGCGGTTATTTTATGCTAAAGCTAAACATCATCATTTATTAAAATTATCCTTAATTGAAGTCGGCATGATTTTTCTATTCTCAGTATTATTGACACCTTTATTCGGTATCGTTGGTCAAGCATTTGCGGTTTTTTTCCATTTATCTACACCCGCCATTATTTAATTTATAAATTATACCCATATGATAATGACTTTAGTGAACACGATCTAAAAATTTCCACTCGGATATGGTTACCACCATTGGTTACATTTAGTATTTTCGCTTACTGGGCTAGTACTATGGTAAAACTTGATGATTGGTTGACTTTTATCTTTTATAATTTAATTTTTTGCTGCGTATTTTCTGTTTTTTATTATGGATATATAAAGTTAATTGTTATTAAGCAATGGCAAACGCTAATATTACAACGTGACAATAACATGTCTATCGGTAAGGGGTTTCAAAAAAATGATTAATATAAAGAAAATTTGTGCTTTAGTGGTTTGCTATAAAGACTATCATGCTACTTATAGCTGTGTTAAAAGTATTTTAGATCAATCACAGTCAGTTGCTAAAGTGTTTGTTGTCGACAATACCGAGCAACCTAATTTAGCACATTCCATCTATAACACCGCGAATGTAGAGATATTAACACCTAATAAAAACTTAGGAATATCTGGTGCTTATATATTGGCTTTTAAAGAAGCCTTAAAACAAAAAATGGATTGGTGTTGGACTTTTGATCAAGACAGTGTAGCTAGACCAAATGCCTTAGAAGAACTATTACGAAGCGTCAATCATATTAACGATGAAAAGATTGGCATTATCGCTTCCACTGGTATCTCTAAAAAAAATGGCAACTTATATCGAGGAAATAATGCAAGTTGGTTAAGGTTAACAAAACCAAATTTACGCCCATCAATATACAAATGTGACCTAGTAATTAGTGCAGGTAGCTTAACTAATTTAATTTACTTTAAAGAATACGGTTATTCTTTTGAAGATATGTTTATTGATTGGGTCGACTTCGAAATATGCATAGATATGAATAGGAATGATTATAGTATTTATAGTTGCCAAACTAGTTTCTATGATCATTATATTGGAGGTAGCGAAACTGCAGATTACGCGAGTGATGAAATAAACGCAAAAGAAATATCAGATCTAAGACTACAATTTTTGATTAAAAATTCTCTAAACGTGATCCTAAAAAGTAAAAGTACAATTAAATACTTTTACTTAATCTACCATATTTATAAATTAACAAAAAATATAAAGAAAATTCAAAGGCCCTTATTTTGGAAAACAATTAAAACGTCATTATTCACTTATTGATCTGATTTGAGATATTTAGTCCTAAACATTAAAAAAGGTGATTCTATAAAGCGGTAACTAAAATACCCAATTGGAATCATTATTAAAAAAGACAATAAAGAAAAAACCATAGCAATATAAATATTTGACAAATCAATTAAATTTTTATTTATTGCGTTAGCAATTCTAAAAACAATGAAAAAATGAAGTAGGTAGATTGAGTAAGAATAAGTGCCAATTAACGCTATGAACCGAGAAAATTTTCCAACTGAATGTGAAAACGAATTATCATACCATGCTATAAATATAGCATAAGCTAAACCTTCAATAGTAGGTAAATATATCCATAAAGGATCAGGACTTGGGTAAGAAGGACTCATATAAAATCCCCCTCCATTATCGAAATACCAATAAAAAATTGCAAAAAGTAATGAGCTAAAGACAATAAGTAAATGGCGACCAACAAAGTAACGACGATATTCAAAAGCTAGCATACCTAATATAAACTGATCTAATCTTCCAATAATAGTCCAATATGATAATGTTTGGATTTGACCAATCTCATGATGAAGCCCCCACCTTAATATTAAAGTTGCAATGAGTATTAAAAAAAGTCCACTATTCCACCTGTTTTTAATAAAAAATAATAAAGGTAGTAACAAATAAAAGTGAAATTCCACTGTGTTTGACCGGCCCCATTTGGTAAAACTGGTTTTATCAAACCTTCGGAAATTTCCCATAAATAGCCGATGACACTTTCTTCTTTCACAACCCTGCCAAAGGTTACAATAATAATTACAACAAGTAGTAAGGGTGCAAGACGTAAGAACCGATTCCAAACAAATTCTTTGAATATTATTTTTTTACCTGATAGTAGTTTAGAGAAAAGGTAACCACTCAATACCATAAATAAGGCAACCCCTGTATGCCCTTCTGTGAGCAATGAAAATGGAAATATAGGAGGTTCACTCAGTTGACCGTTATTAATATGAATAAAATGCCACGTAAAAACCATAAAGCATGCAAAAGCCCTTATATGATCTAAGCCAATAAAGTACTTTCCTGATGATGATTTCATTTATATCCTTAATAACTGAAAATTCTAAAAATATATCTTAATTACAAAGTGTAATTAAGATATTAGGGGTTGGTCAAAATTTAGGGTTCTCTTTAAACAATCAGAATTGTCCCTGCTTGGTCATAACAAAGCAAAGTAAAAAAATAGCAAGAATTCTACAGCAATAATCTTATTGAAAAATAAAGTAAAATCATACTGATAACAGAACAAAATATTGCTTTTTTTATCAAATTTACATTAAATTTTCGTTGAGAAATTTTAGAAATAAATATATTTTCGACTAAATAAGTCAACGCTATTGACAAAGAAACTATAAAAATCCAAATAATGCTATAACTACGACTAATAAAAAAACCGGTTGCCAAAAAGCCCGTTAGAGATAAGAACAGTACTTTAGCCCCTAATTTGTATTCATCTCTATTTGCTAACCATTCTTTTTCTTTTTCAGGCGAAATAGGCAATGTATCATTTATAATAGAATATAGTTTAAGTAGAGGAAAAACCGATACAACAAACCACAACGTATAACCCAAAAAACCTAGTTCGGCTAAAACGAGTGCATAGGAGTTATGCGCTGTGATGTAATGATAATCTGTAAAATTCCCCATCCCCACCCCTACAAAAGGATGACTTTTGAACAAATCTATCGCAGTATACCAAGCCTCTATCCTTTGTCCTGCACTATCTTCCTCCGCGTCAATGGTCCGAAACATTCCAATGACAATAGTTACTATAGGCGTTGTGATAAGTAATAGAAATAATGTTTTAATTTTACCAAAGGTAAGATAAATAAACACAGTTATTATAGTAAGAAGACCTAGTAACGCTCCTCTAGAATTTGTTTTATATACCCCCCAGAACAACAAAAGAAAAATAATGCACATACCTACTTTAATTACTTTGCTTTTGTTCGTTACAAAAAAGTAATAAGCAAAAGGAATATTGATTACAAAAAACATAGCTAAATCATTAGGATCGTTAAAAACACCAACAAAAGTAATACGTGTGCCTTGAGATAAAGGTTCACCCGTCCATGCGGTACCTGATGGAGAATTTAACTGAGAATAACCATGAAATAACATAACAAAAGTGGCGATTAAAGAAGCAAACATGATCTTTTTTACTTTATTTAAATCATATAACAATGAAGTGAATAATAAATACGGTATAATTACTGAAATAATAAAACCAAAAGCAGAATACACCCCACCCATAGCCCAGTAATTGCGAATACCAGAAAGCAAAATAATAATAATCAGACTAAATAGACAAGTACTGTGAATTGAAAAATTTTTAGGTGCTTGCTGAAGTAAATAAAAAACAAATGATAAAATCAGAAAAATTCTAATAAATGGGAATTCTATAACAGACTGGCCCCACTCCTGTGGCCTTGCGAAAACTAAAAGCGTGTAAAGTAATAAAAAAAAGAAGCCTATTTCAGAGTTTTTTGATCTAATTTCAGGGGTGTATCTAGACACAATCGACCTTTTAATAAGTTATAACGACAACGGTTGTATTTTCTATCAAACATTTGATAAAAAATCATATTTACGCTATTTTGTTTAGCGTATAATTATTTAATATTATGCACTAAAATTTCGCTTGACTTTTTGTAAATAACTCAAAATAGCATAAGGTAAAAATTTGAACAACAACCCTTTAATAATAATTATTATATTATTACGACTAGCTAATAAATAAACGTTGCCGCCTTTTTTATACATACCACTTGCTACAAATTCTTGTGCATAACGAAGGTGAATTTGTTGTTCTACATCATACCAATTCACCTCAATTTTATAACTCATAACATGCTTTTTTATGTTTGATAAACAAGCCAATTCAGCTTCATACATTTTCAACTCATTTAATGAATAATTATCACCATGAAAAACATGTGTTGCTAGATGTTCAGCAACGTAATCAAACTCACAAACTAAGGAAAGTTTCAACCATAAATGCCAATCATCAACGCCCATCAAACCTCTATCTTCTTCAAAACCATCAACTTGTTCTAAAAAAGATTTTCTAACCATAACTGTACAACAAGTAAACATATTTTTAAAAATTAACTCGTGAAAAACATATCCTCTCAACTTGTTGTTAAAATTATGATTTGTAGTTACTTGCTGTTCAGTTAGTTCTACAATAACACCGGTATAAACTAAGCCAATTTGTTTTGGACCAAATAATTTTATTTGTTTGTAGAGCTTAGTTGGGTGCCAAAGATCGTCCTGATCACAAAAGGCTAAAAATTCTCCTCGAGATTGCGCAATTCCAAAATTTCTTGCTGCCGCAACTCCCGCGTTAGTATTATGAAACACACGGAAAATCTGGTTATTTTGTGAAATTAAGTTAATAATATTTTTGGAATTATCTGTAGAGCCATCATTAACTAATATAATCTCAATATTTTTATATGTTTGCTCTGTTAACGTTTTTAACGTTTTTTCGATAAAACGCTGTCCGTTGTATACGGGAACTATTATTGAAATTAATCCTTCAATCATTTTAACACCTATTGTCTATTCATAGCTTGCAATAAAATTTCCACTTTAACAAAGTTAAGCTATTCGTTATGGATTTTTTTAGAAGAATCACATTAAACATTTCCTCCTTTACATTACTGAAATTTTCCTTGTATGAACGGTAAAGGTCACCTTTCATGAAATCGTATAATACCTCTTCTTCGTCAATACTTGTCTTTATTTCATTAAGATGTAACAGAGTCCCTGGTGAAAAATTATCTTTATGATTTGTATCAATACCGATTTGATAGAAAAAACGACGGCCGCAATATTTTATATTATATATAACACCGACAATCCTTTCATTAACAACAAGAGCTTTCATAGAAAGTTGATTATTTAAGAGGAGAAACTCTGTATATTTTTTGTGAAAATAAACAAATTTTTCTGCTTTAAAAGCACCTGAAAAGCCTTTTTTATTCCATCGTCTGTTATGCAGCAGTTCTAAATGGTTAAAAATGTTGTCCAACTCATTAAGATTTTTAACTTCAACTACTTTTCCAAGCTGTTTATTGAATTTCCTTTCTTTTCTTTGCGCTTGGGCAATAAAGTTTTTTGAGAGTGATGATGTGTATTCTAGATAATTATCCGATAAATTAATACTATAACGAACACCCATACATTGTTTTTTGATAAAACAACTTTGACCTAAACGTTCAACAACACTCAAAATGTGACCCTCTTTTAGAACATTGTTAAATTCAATACGACTAACACTATTCAATAACGAACTAATTTGTTGCGAAATAATATCAATTGCAAAAGAGGTATTACCCTTTTCAACAAGTAAATCTAAATATTCACTACAAACCTCACATTCTTCATCTTCACCTGTTCCTATAAATCGGAGTGTTTTTCCTGCTTGAATATATAAGGGGCATATTGCAACAATACGATCAGATACCGAAATAAACACAATCTGCAAGAGGTCACTGCTTAAATGGAATATTTCCCACCATAATTTCAACCATTCTAACGTTAGGAATATATTAGGATTATAATGATTTTCGGAAAGTGAGTGCCAAGCGGCTATTTGTTTATCGCTAAGCCCCCAAGCTGTAACAACTTCAACGAGTATTTCATTATCTAAATTATTATCAATCATCTATTCCATCTAATCCTTTAATCGATTAATCTAACTAAGTTCTAAGCTAATAATATTTATACAGGCCACAGGACTTTAAAAGAGACTATTATGCAGCAACCAATCAATGTTTGTCATTTATTAAGTTCATTAAACGTTGGAGGTGCAGAACGTTTTGTAATTGACTTATCGTTACAACAACAAAAAAATGGCCTCATGCCAACCATTTTAAGTTTCGGATCAGAAGATGATGACCTCTATAAAGTTGCGGTAAAAGCGAATATCCGAGTTATATTATTAAAAAAAAAATGGTGGTCGAAAAATCTAGACACATTTGATGTGCTAAAAAAGTTTGATGTTCTTCATTTGCATTCTCCCATAATTTTAAAAGTAATTTTGCTACTCATCCCTGCATTAACACACCGTAAGTTAATTTATACTCGTCATGGAGAGGGGCAATACGACACGATAAGTTGGAAAGTAGTCCACATACTTGCCAGGCCATTCATCTCAGCTACCACCTATGTTTCAACAAATGGACAAAACGTATTTAATAAAGTGCATGGTTGGAAAAACACACCACAAAAAGTAATAGAAAATGGTATAAACATTCCTAATGATATTATTGTTGATAATGAACCAACCGTCTTACGAATCGGTTCAGTAGGCCGAATGGTGCCTCTAAAAAGTCAAAAGGATTTAATTCTGGCTTGGGCAAATTTACCAATAAAAATCAGGTCAAAGGTTGAAATTCATCTAATAGGCGATGGTGTCTGTAGAGAGATTTTAGAGCAACAAGTCGTTAATTTAAATGCACAAATGTCCATTTTTTTTCATGGTTTTTTAAGTGACCGTTTTGATATTTTGTCTTTATTTGATTTACTTGTTGTTAGCTCCGAAAGCGAAGGTTTGTCAATTGCCATATTGGAGGCAATGGCTCACGCTAAACCTGTTATTGCAACTAGAGTAGGTGGTAACCCACAATTAGTAAAAGATGATTTAACTGGCTATCTATATGAATATGGTGATATTAAAAAATTATCAAATACCATTTTAACTTATTATCAAAACATGGAAGTTCTGGAGCGTCATGGCAATAATGCGAAAAAACATGTTCAAGACAATTATTCATTGGAGAAAACCGCGCGGAGTATAATTATTTTTACAATATGTAAACACAAAGTACAGTTGATAGTTAATTTAATATTTTCTATTAGTTTTCTCTTTTGCATATACCTAAATACTGCAGGGGCAGAAACCTTGGCATTTGAGCTAACTCCCATTAACAAAATAACTAATGACTCAAAAACCTCATGGACAATCCCCATCCCAAATTATTTGGTAGACAAAAGAAGTAACATACAGCTATTTGATGAAAGTAACACTTTAATCAAAGCGAATTATAGTATTGTGCTGCTTTGGCCGAACAAACAAGAACGAAGATATATACGCTCGTTGTATATTTCTGTCGACAGCCCATCACCTAAAACATTTTATACTTTACAATGGGAAAACGAATACAACAGCAACATTCAAACCAAAAACGAAATTGCAAATGTAACCCACCATGCAATATTATCTTCAAACTGGTTGTCATTATCACACTACGCCCCCATGTTGACGCCACCAAAAACACACTAAATAAGTGGTTTGATACTTCTCACAAAGCATATGGTAAATTTGTTGCTAAACCTACATTAATACCAAAGTATGAATTCGACTTAAACACTCCCTCCATTTGGCTTTATGACAGGCCATACAATTTATATTTACTTTACCTTTCAACAGGTGATTTGTATTGGAAAAATAAAGCTCATGAAGCTGCAGTTTTTTATAAGGACCATATAGATAAAAATGGTTATTTCACATTAAAATCAGGGGATATGAAATATGCAAACACACAAGGACTCATTTTTGATCATATATTCTATCCCATGCAGAGCACTTTAGACGCTATAAATAGAATTTACATAATGACCTCTAATTGGAAACCTGAGGTGAAAAAGGAAGGTTTTTGGACAGAACGCCATCATAATGTCGCATTAACTTCCGCAATTTCACACTGGGTGGTGACCAATGATAAAACAACATTAAAGCGAATAGATCAGTTTTTCGTTAATACCATTAGTTTTTTAGAAAAAACGTATAATAATAACTGTCTAAAGCATTCGTATTTGTCACACGAAGGTAAAGGTCTCGATGCCAGTGTTTGTTCGCCATGGATGACCGCATTATTAGTTGAGCAATTCTGGCGTTTTTTTCATCTAACCGATGATTTTAGAAGCGTACATATTATTGAAATTTTTTCTGAATTTTTATCTGACAAAGGAGTATTCTATTTCACCTATCGTAATGAAATTTCAGCTGTCCCAAAATACTTGTCCCTCTTTGATACGAAGGAGATAGAAAGCACAGATCCTTGGTCAGAGTTACATCATGCCTGTGATGTAGTCCGGTTCATTAGCTAAAGCGGCGTATCTAAAAAAGTTTCAGAAAAAAGACTACTCTAAGCTAACCACAATATTAAACGACATGTTAAAAACTTGTCACAGATCTATGTATAGAGGAGATAGTACAGATGCTTTGCCAATAGTACCCGCTCGGAAATTTAATTGGTGGTATGGCACTACAGCTAGCTTTACTTGGCTACTACAAGAGCTAGACATTAATTACAAGAATTAGCATTCTATTGTTTTCAAAATTAACTTATTATAGCTACCACATAAGCTTTTAGCTTAAGTACGTATTCTTAATGGACTTGAAATGAGCATATATAGCAAACTTTATCGAGATATTATTTTTCCTTTTTATTCTTCTTTTATCAAAAAATCAGAAGTTTACAATGAGTATTCTCGCTCTCTAACCAGATTGAATTGGTCGAAAAGTGAGCTTATAGATTTTCAATGGCAACAACTCGAGAAACTACTTCATCACTGTTGGCATAATGTCCCCTTTTACAAAGAGCATTGGAAACAGTCTGGTATTACAGACATTTCAGAAATAAAAAACCTTGATGATTTTGCAAAATTGCCAGTACTCACTAAACAAGATGTTGCCGAACATTATGATCAGTTAATCCCCTCGATCTATAAAGGTAAAAATATAAAAAAAGCGACTGGAGGATCAACCGGTACCCCTTTTCGATTTGAGTTAAATGAACTTAGTAATGATGCGCGCCAAGCAATTATGTGGCGAGGTTATGGTTGGTTAGGTCTTGGACTAGGTGTTAAATCGTTATTTTTATGGGGTGATAACATAGGTGAAGCATCCAGGTTAAGAGCATTAAAAGAAAATCTATACCATCGATTCTATAACCGAAAGATGGTTAGTACTTTCACAATGAACCTAAATAATCTTGAGGAATATATCACCACAATTAATACTTACAAACCGGAAGCCATCATCAGCTATGTTAATCCCTTGTATAAAATTGCTCAATTTATTAATCAAAACAACATGAGAGTATTTTCTCCCAAAACTTTACTCACTGGTGCTGAACCTTTATATGATTTCCAACGAATTGAGATAGAAAAAGCCTTTAATGCAAAAGTATATAATACTTATGGCTGTCGAGAGTTTATGTTGATTGCTGCTGAGTGTAAGAAACAACAAGGCCTACATATCAATATCGATCATTTGGTGGTTGAAACCTTAAATGAAAAAAAAGAGCCCATTACGGGCGAGGTGGGTGATATTGTTATCACAGATCTAATGAATTATGGTATG
Organism: Colwellia maritima; assembly: GCF_022669015.1. Classification (GTDB taxonomy): domain Bacteria; phylum Pseudomonadota; class Gammaproteobacteria; order Enterobacterales; family Alteromonadaceae; genus Colwellia; species Colwellia maritima. The sequence continues at coordinate 184,686 of NZ_JAKKSL010000001.1, forward strand.
CCCTTAATTCGTTATGTTAATGGTGATAGAGCCACTTTATCTACCTCAGCATGCACTTGTGGCAACCCTTTACCTATGATTGAAAAAGTCAATGGAAGAAAGTCGGATGTTATAAAAACCATAGCCGGACATATGATCCCTGGCGAACTTTTTCCTCACCTTTTTAAAGAATTTGAGGGGATCACTAAGTTTCAAGTAAAACAATCAAACATAAACAATATTGACATTTATCTTGTGACAAATGAAAAGTTTAATCCAAGTGATAAACAGCTTATTACAGAAGAAATAAATAAATATAGCAAACAAGCATTAGCCATTAATTTTCATATCGTAGACGACATACCATTAACAAGTAGTGGTAAATATCGTGTTACAATATCTGAATTATAAAAAACTTTATCGTCGGCTATAAAATATTGTGAAAGAAAAGATACTGATCATAACTAACCTTTACCCTCTGCCATGGCAACCGACTAGGGCTATGTTTAATTTTCAACAATTTGGTTATTTAGAGCAACATGCCGATGTATTTTATCTAATACCTGTTGCTTTTCCTGATTGGTGGAAACACCGTAATGAGCTGAAAAACACGGACTATAACCACCTATATGTTCCGTATTTTTATACCCCAAAAATCGGTCGAAGATTTTATGGAAAGTTAATGCAATGGTCGTTGATATTAACCGCAAAGGCGTGGATTAAAAAAATTTCACCGAGTAAAGTTTTAGCGAGTTTGGGCTTATCCCGATGCGGTTGCTGCAGTTGGCATCGCTAAACAAATTGGCGCTGACTTTTATTTCAAAGTGCATGGTAGTGATATCAACATGCATGCAACATTTCCAGAACGAGCCCAACAAATAGTCAGTATGGCAAAACAGGCCAAGGGCATTTTATCCGTCAGTCAAGACTTAGCAAATAAAATGGTCGACATGGGTATCAACAAAGATAAAATTCATGTTATTTACAATGGGGTTAACTTAGAAAAATTTATCCCGCAAAAATCAGTTAATGAATCACCTTATCTTGTCTTTGTTGGTAATTTAAAACAAGACAAAGGTGTAGTTGAGTTACTCCATGCCTTTATTCAAATTCACACTCAATTCCCTCACTTACAGCTAAAATATATTGGCTCTGGCAATATGGCCCCTCAACTACAAAACATTATAAATGAGCATCAGCTTCAAGACAAAGTTAAGCTTGAAGGGGTTAAACGTCATGATGAATTACCCATTATTATTGCCAACGCGACATTATTAGTATTACCAAGTTATAATGAAGGTGTGCCAAATGTTGTATTAGAGGCCATGGCATGCGCTACACCGGTTGTTGTCACAAATGTAGGGGGTATTCCTGAAGTAGTGACGCCTGCTACAGGTATAATTGCCAACGAAATTACCGCTAACTGTATTTCACAATGTTTAATACAAGCGTTAGAAAAAAATTGGGACCACCAAGCTATTCGGGCTCATGCAGAATTATTTAGTTGGACTAAAAACACAGATGAACTCACCAGTATGATGCATTTAAAGGAAAAGAATTAAACGATGAATATTTTGTATCATCACCGTACACGAGGTAAAGGTGCAGAAGGTGCTCACATTAAGGGTATTGTTACTGCATTTAGAAAGCTTGGACATCAGGTTACTTTGTCTTCCATTCATAATGTAGATCCTACAAAACCAGTGATTAAAGAGACAACAACACCAACAGAAAATAAAAAGTCTATTAAGCACAAAATTTTAGAGTTGACTAAATACATGCCTGAGTTTGTATTTGAAGCGTTAGAGCTTCTTTATAATATCATTGCGCTTAGGCAGGTCAGAAAAACACTAAAAAACCATACACCAACCTTTATCTATGAACGTTATTCGTTATTCTTATTTGCCACAGTTTGGTATGCAAAAAAGTGTAATATTCCGATAGTTCTTGAAGTAAATGACTCTGCGTTGGTTGAACGCGTACGCCATCTTTTATTCAAAAAATTTGCCTGTAAAATTGAGCAATGGACATTTCAAAATGCTACAGGTTTAGTTTTCATCTCGGGCTATTTTCAAACCTTGGCACAAAATAACTACCAGAACCTTGCCCCTAGCGTTATTTCACCAAATGCTGCAGATACTGAGGTATTTAATCCAAATAACTATAATAGTGATGATGCAAAAGCCTCTTTTGGATTATCGGGAAAAGTAGTCTGTGGTTTTTTGGTGCCTTTCACCATTGGCACGGGATAGACTGGTTTGTTGAAGAGGTGATTCTAGAGCTTAAAAATCATCCGAAACTTGTTTTATTCTTAGTAGGCGATGGCCCTAGACACCAATACATTCAAGAGTTAGCGATAAAACACAATCTTACTGAACAAATTGTTATGCCGGGACGACTTGAACATGATGAAATCCCTAATGCAGTGGCTGCTATGGATTTTGGTATTATCCCTGATTCAAATGATTATGGATCACCAATGAAATTATTTGAATTTATGGCTATGGGAAAAGGGATGATTGTTCCTGATTACACACCAATAACCGAAGTAGTGACAGATAAATATAATAGTTGGCTTTTTCAGCGAAAAAATAAGCAGCATTGTGTACAGCTTTTCTTTGAAATTGCATCAGATCCAGAACTATTGAAAAAAGTTGGTGAAAATGCCATTGAATATATTGAAACCCACCGTCAATGGCGACACAATGCTGAACAAATAATAAAACTAGCTAATAATACTAGCCCAATTAAGTAACTGATGAGATTTTCGATGGAAGCAATTTTTTGGTTAAGTGTACTACTCATCATATACAGCTATATTGTGTACCCAATATTATTGACTATTTTAGTTAAGTTGTGTGGGAAGAAAACGCCTAATATAGATATAACTACCAGAAATGAATGGCCTGATGTTGCTATTATTATAGCCGCTTATAATGAAGAACAAGATATAAAGCAGCGTGTTGAAAATCTGATCTCCCAAGATTACCCCGCAGATAAAATCACTTACTACATTGGTTCAGATGGTAGTACAGATAAGACTAACGATATTCTTAAAGAATTTACTGACATAAGACTTCAAGCACAACTATTTGAAACAAATAGAGGCAAAGCAAGTGTTCTCAATGATTTAATTCAACTCGCAACTTGACCTATTGTTGTATTTTCTGATGCTAACACGCATTTTGAACCTGATGCTATTAAGCGCTTAGTTGCACACTTTGACGATAACAAAGTTGGTGCAGTTTGTGGTGAATTGAATTTATTTAATCCTGGAGACAATAATAATCAAGATAGTACATATTGGCTTTATGAACAATTCTTAAAAGATAAAGAAGGACAGCTAGATGCTTTACTTGGTGCTAATGGTGCCATTTACGCTATTCGAACACATCTATATACCCCAATTCCTGTTAATACCGTTGTAGATGACTTCCTGATTGTAATGAATGTCGCTAAACAGAAACTTAAGATTATTTATGATAAAAACGCGCTTGCACATGAAGAAATAGCTCCTTCAATCGCAGAGGAAGGTAAGAGAAGAATAAGAATAGGCACAGGTAACTATCAAGCTTTTACACGTTTATTTTGGGCATTGAACCCTTTTATTGGTTGGCGATTTTTCAGCTATTTTTCCCATAAAGTGTTACGGTGGTTTACCCCTCATTTTATGATTATAGCGTTTATGAGTAATGTAATTCTTATTGGTAATATGTTTTATAATACTGTTTTATTAATCCAACTAATTGCTTATTATTTGGCATTTTGGGGACAAAAAGTCAGTGAGCGAGGACGCCCTATTCCTGCTTCAATTGCACTATTAACCTTCTTCGTATCAATGAATTATGCATTACTGCAAGGTTTTTATCGCTTTGCATTTAAAAATATTAAAGGCACATGGCAAAGGACCTCTCGATAATGATACTTATGCTTTTTATTACCTTCGTTCTACTCTTGTTTACTCTTTTTGCGCTTATTGTTCAAAAAAAACAAATGCATTTATGGCTTCCCCATTATTTAAAAAGAAAGCTGACATTGGAAAAGGCTCCTAACAAAACCAAACACATCATGTTTTGTTTTGTTGACCATTATGAGCCGATGTGGGGTAAAAATATTTCTTATGAGCAAGAATGTGCTCGGGTCAAAAGATGGCATGAGGATTATCCTAAAACTGCCAAGAAATTTAAAGATGCTGATGGTTGTCACCCAAAACACACATTTTTCTATCCTGAAGAAGAATATAGGCAAGAACACTTAGATAAAATAACCGATCTTTGTCAACAAGGACTCGGTGAGATAGAAATACATCTTCATCATGATAATGACACGAGTGATAACTTACGATCTACTTTGGAACAATTTACAGAAACATTACACCAAAATCATGGGGTCTTTGTACGAAATAAATCAACGGGTAAACTGCAATACAATTTTATTCACGGCAATTGGTGTCTAGATAATAGCCGACCTGATGGAAAGTGGTGTGGTGTCAATGATGAATTAATAGTATTGAAGGAAACGGGTTGTTATGCCGACTTTACTTTCCCGTCTGCACCTAGCGATACACAACCTGCCTTTGCTAACGAAATTTACTATGCTAAAGACGATCCAATTAAACCAAAATCTCACAATACAGGGCAAAAAGTTGTTGTTGGCGGAAGTGACTGGGGTGATATGATGCTAATAACTGGCCCATTAGGTTTAAATTGGAAACATCGTAAGAAAGGAGTTTTCCCACAGATTGAAAACAGCGATATTCGTAAATCTATGCCTCCAACGAAAGACCGGGTTGATCTTTGGGTAGACACAGCTATATCTGTCAAAGGTAAGCCTGATTGGCTTTTTATAAAAATTCATACTCATGGCACCCAAGAACAAGATATGGACACACTACTTGGACAACCTTTTGAGGAGATGAACCAGTATTTAGTGGATAAATATAATGATGGTGAAAATTATTCACTTCATTTTGTATCTTCTAGAGAAATGTTCAATATTGTTAAAGCTGCTGAAAAAGGAGAAATCGGAACCCCTAATGCTTTCCGTGATTATGTGATTCCTGCCTCTCAATATCAAAATATATCGACAAAAAAAGAGAGCGTTGACTAATGGGTATCTTTAGTCAGATGCTCATATCAAACCCTTTATTGTGGCACTCTAAACCAAACGGGTTGTATTGTTTTAATTATCATAGAATTGGAGATCCCAATTCAACGCTTTATGATCCAAACGTTTACAGTTGTAATGAAGAGGTATTTGAAAAACACATACAGTTTTACAAATCAAATTTTGATGTCATTAGTATTGAAGAATTAGAAACGCTTTCAAAAACGACCACAAAATTTAATAATAAGTTTGCTATTATTTCATTTGACGATGGCTACATAGATAATTATGAACTCGCCTACCCTATTTTAAAATCATACAAAACCCCTGCTATTTTTTTTATTGCAACTGATTTTATTGATAAAGAGATATTACCCTGGTGGGATGAAATTGCATTTTTGGTTAAGAAGAGTGACCAGGATACTATTCGGCTTTCAGGTTGGAATAAATCACTATCAATTTCCTCATTAAATAAGTGTGGCGTGATTAAAAACGTTCTGCAAACTATTAAGATTGATTCCACTAAAACTATGCATGAGAAAATAGTTCTACTAAAAGTGGCGCTTGGTATCGAGAAAGACTTTATCACTCCACATGAAAATTTGTTCGTGAATTGGGATATGTTAAGGGAAATGAAAAAGAATGGTATGTCAATTGGTTCGCAATCATGTTCACATCATATTATGTCTCACTTATCAACAAACGAACAACAGCATGAAGCTGATAATTCTAAACGACGAATTAATACTGAGTTAAGTGATAATATTTCAAGTTTTGCTTACCCCGTAGGGGGCAAAGATGCTTTCACATTAGAAACTGAAAAGATATTAGCTAATACTGGTTATTCTTTTGGTTTTTCATTTATTCCAGGTATTAATCGGAGGCTTGGTGTCAATAAGTATCATTTGAACCGATTTTCTATTGATAATAATTGTTCTGTCAATCAAATTAAAAAGCAAATTAACAAAGCAATAATAAAGTTCATATAAATTTATTAATCACCATGAGTTGTACATTCAAAGTTAATTTGAGAAGGATGTGAATATGAAATATTTTTTATCTTTTTATTTTTTTATCCTTCACATCGTTATTTTTACTTGTTTTGTAAAATATGATGTGCTTCATAAAATATCCTACAAACTTGATAATACTCCTCAAGAATGGCAACAAACACAAAAAGTAACGCATGCTTTTTATTTAAGGACTGACAAGAACTTATCAAGAGGTAAGGTCATTTTCATTGGAGATAGTCATGTCCAAGGTTTAGCTGTAAATGAAGTCACTCGACATGGAATTAACTTTGGAATAGGCAGAGATACTTCAAAAATTGTTCTAAAAAGAATTAAAGAATATCAATCTATTCAATCTGCTAAGGCAATTGTTTTTTCATTTGGTATAAACGACTTACAATATAGAACGTCTAAAGAAATAATTGAAAATTATAAAAAAATTTTTGATAGCACCCCTAAAGATACAATCAAAATTGTTTGTGCGGTCTTTAACATAGATACTGGGACTGCGTTATTATCAGTTAATAATAATGACATTAGACTATTAAATAATAAGTTAGCCAAATTCTCTTCAAATTATGAAAATACTACCTTCCTTAATATCAACTCAACACTTAATCATAATTATGAATTATTGAGTCAATACCACATTGGTGATGGTATACACTTGAATACAGGCGGCTATCAAGTCTGGATTGACGCGTTAAAAGAAACACTAACTAGGAGAGTTGAATAGTATGGAAAGAATCAAATATCTTGATAGCCATCGCGGTATAGCGATATTGTTCGTTGTTTTCTACCACCTTTTTTCTAGATGGAGTGAAATTTTACCTTACGGTAATTCATTTACAAATATTGTTTTCAATCAAGGATTTCTTGGGGTTCAATTGTTTTTCCTACTTTCTGGGTTTGTTATATTAATGACTCTTGAAAGAACCAAATCCTTTTCAAGTTTTTTATATAAACGTTGGTTGAGGTTATTTCAAAGCAATGCTTATTTGCACTTTAATTATTGTGTTATCGGCCAACCTATTTAGTTCAAGACCAATAGGTGAAATAGAATTCAAAAACATAATACCAGGTTTAACATTTATAGATCCTTACTGGTTTGAAAAAATAAGCGGTATACCCTTTTCAAGTCTGGAGGGAGCATTTTGGTCTTTATATGTAGAATTTAAATTTTATCTTATTGCAGCATTTTTATATTATATTCTCAATGAAAAAAAATTAACCTTTTCATTGTTTGGTCTTTTTCTCATAGCAGTTAGCGCAAATCAATTAAATCAAACATATAATAATTCCATTATTTATAGTATTCACTCAATTTCTACACACTTAAGTTTAGGATTTTTTGGTTGGTTTGCTTCAGGCGCCTCACTTTACCTTTTTTATAAAAGTAAGCAAATGAAATGGTTTATTTGTGGTTTTTCCATGGCTATGATTAGTTCTTTTCTTTTATATAGAGATAATTACCATACTATGGTATTTGCATTCGCTATTTCATTTTTCTTTACTTTAACTTTTATCAGTCCCGTAATTCAAAAAACGCTGCAAAATCGTGTTTTGATGTTTGTAGGCTTTATAAGTTACCCATTATATCTAATACACGAAAACATGATGATCTCAATGGTTATTGATTTATCAAATTTGCTTCCAAGTATTCCATTGATCATGCCTCCGATAATGGCTATTTCGTTTGTTTTACTGATTTCATATATTATATCTAAATATTTAGAAAACCATATCAAAAACATTTGTAAAAGACTTATGGACAAACACCTTTAAGTATACTTACTTAGATTAATTACACTTGTTTATAAAAAAATCAACTTTTGATGAGCCTTCATTGCCGGCTTTGTCATATGCTGTGATTGTTAAACTCTGAATAGTGTTGTTTGGTAGTCCACCATACAGTTGGTTTATTTCATCATCGGTTAACGCTTCATTCCATATTGCGATATCATCTAGCAACCCTTGATAATTACTATTATACATATCAGGATGACCCATTGACTTAGCAAGCGAAAATTTCTTTTCAGATGTAAGTGGCCAGGCGATGGCACCTTCGCTTAATTGTGCTGTTGTAACTAAAATTCCATCAATAAAGATATCAACTTGTTTATCTTCTTTTCTGATTACTATCTGCTGCCATTGGTTAAGTGATAGAGTATAGGGTGGAGTTTGAATTACATTTCCTTCATTCAAATTACTTACATTAGTGCCTGATGACCAAGTTACAGCAAGAGGATTGTTGTTCAAGTGGTGATTAGCTCCCATTGATATGGCCCTTGACCATACTCATTCCCTATATACCCCCAATCTTGAGACATTATAACCCCCTCCTCTGCGAAAGGATTAATCCAAAATGCAACTGTTATGTCATTATCAATATCTAACTCTGTTTTAGAAAAATCGACATAATCATCAAATTCCGAAAAATTAAGACTTTGTCTCTCCTGAGTTACATTCCATGATGCACCTTTTAAAGTTCCCAATAAAGCATATCCATTGCTACTTTCAATGGTTTCAGATAGACCATCAAGAGGAAGATGCGCCTTAGCAAAAAAAGAGGAATGACACTAGGGATAGTTAATTCGCCACAATCGGGGACGCTGACTTTGTTATCGTTTAATGCTATTTGGCAACTATTTACACTGAACTTATCTTCAACTTCATATTTAATTCCAACTGACTTACAATAACGTTGTTGCTCTTCTGGAGATAAAATCGTTATCTGAGGTGCAACTATATCTGGGAATTTAGCTTCCAAAACAACACTCTGACTCGCTTCGCTACCAAATACATCCCATGCTTTTATTATCAATTCATGCATTTCTGGTGATAAAGCGTCAAATTGAATTTCAGTTTGATACGGAGGCAAGGTCAATGTATTGATAATCTCTCCATCTAACAAAAAATCTACTTTTGCAATACCATCATCATCTTCTATTTCAGCAATTACATTGTGTCTTCCAGAAATCATTTCAAAATTAAGAGGCGAAACGACTTGAATAACTGGGGGAGTTGTTGGGAATATGGGGGCTATTGAAATCCAATTACTTTGGGTGATATGAGTTTGTTCTCCGCTTGCCCAAAGGTTATCCCACAATTGGCAATTATCAACAGTATCTGCTTGGCTACAGTAATTAACCTCAGCATAAGATATGATGTTACCTAAAGGTCTTTTTTTTGTTTGCAATACTGGGAAGTCTTTAACTTGTACAATAAAACTAAAACCAGTTAACTCTTGGTTTGGTTTTATACTTTCTAGATGCCAAATAATTTCACCTGACCTGTTGGCTCCATCTTTACTAATGGAGTGTATCTCTATCAGTCCTCCAGGACTTTCCATTTTCGTTCTCGCTTTTATAACAATATTTTTGGCTACCACAGAGCCAATATTTTTTAATCGAAAGCTGAAGGTTATTTCGTCTCCTGGCTTAAAGTCTAAGGACTTCACATCATCCTGAACTAATTTCAGTAAGGGTGTGTTTTCTTCTACAACTGAAAAAGATGTTTCTTTTCCCAATAAAAAATCATTATTTGCCGTAATATTAAACCACCAATTAAATTTCCTAGGAGGCCCCAACCTATAGGAAGAAAGGTATAAACTCGGTGCATCAGGCCTTATCCAGTAAGGAACTATTTGACTAAAAGCGGTGGTGTAAAGCCGAGAGATTGTGTATAAGAAGCTCTCATCACAATCACCTATAAAACAAGAATAAAAATAAGCAGAGCTAAATATTTTAATAACATCTATACCATGCTCTAAATCTTTGAAACCAATCCCTCCATGCTCAGGTTCTGTTAAATTTTTACCTGCTAAATAGTAAGGAACAAAATATTTTTCTTTCCCTGTATAGCCAACCCAATTATAAAGGGCAACATTTTCTTGCTGAAAATATTTTGCCATCTTGATGACAAAATCTGAAATACTATCCTCTTCAATGTGAATACTATATCTTTCAACAGCGTCAATTAACAACGCAGACATCCAAGGACTAGCAATAAAGTTAGCCCTCCCTTCTCCATGCGATGACGACGTGTGCATTAAAGCGCCCGTCTTAGGAACACCATCGTCAGGAGATTCTTGCATTCTTCTTAGGTGTGCATATGTAGTTTGTGCTTTTATCTTATATTCGTTACCGCCAAAAAGTTCGTATGCTGAAACATACCCTTTAAGTTGAAAGGCGGCGTGACGCTCAGTCCAAAATTTTGTACTTACTTTTTATAATTACTATCAAATGAATCCCAAGCAGGTACCATTTTTTTTACAGTATCTGGAATCCGTTCATCGCCAAATAAAATATATTCCGCAACTAGGCTTTCACCATAACTATATTTCATATCATTACTTGGTTTAAGGGAAAAGAAACCTTGATCATTGATATGTTGAAGATAAAATTGTGAAGCACGGTGCGCTGCTCTCAAATATTTAAATTCACCGGCTCTAAAAGCTAATTGGTATATCGTCATTGCGCGATCAAATAACCATGCTGCATAACTGTCTCGATAAGGGATCAAATTGTCATCAATTACACGCGGGTCAACCTGATTAATAGCTGTGTCACCGAATAATTTAAATGCAGCATCATAAGCTGAAAAGTCTTGATTATTATTAAACGGTAATAACCGCGTCTTTATCACACTATCACCGTACCAATCCGGCTGAAACAATGCGTATGCCTGAGGTTCATATATATTATCTGAGGCAGAAAATTCTTCATCATCAACCAAAACCCATGAGTCTCTTACGGGTTCAATTGGCAAATCATTAACTATTCTTTCTACACCCCATTCTAAAATAAGATCTCTAGAGGAAAGCAAGCCATATTCATTAGTTTTAAATGCTAATTCGAGTTGCACCAGAACCGACCTAATACTATTATTTTCACCATCAGAATTACGCCACGTGAGTATTTCTTTTGCTGCAATGGCAACTTCTTGGCCATTTTCGTCAAACAATCGAAATTTATCAATACCATATAAATAATTTTTAGGGAAAGGAATGCCAAAGGTGACTTTAGTGGGTGTATTTTCTTTAATGCTTTCAATCGGTATTATAGAAAATTTTGTGTTACCCGTTCGACGAACTGCCGGATGAAAACTGCCTTTTTCAACGGATTGATCCGCTATAGTTTCAAATGAAAAGGAGTAATCTTTTAAAGTGCGTGATGAGGTCTGTTTAGATGAAACATTGACGGTGTATTCACTAGAATAATTTAATGGACTGCTGAGCGTATAATGTAGTTTTTGACCATTACTTGAAAGTAAGCCTTGTACAGTGGTATTGGATTCTAGTTCTTTAAATTCAAATATAATATCATCAGTACTATAAGCAGCAGATAATTCAATATCTATTGCTACGTCTATTCCTACATCGCGTTCCTGATTGCTCGGTGTGGTTTGCTTGACTGTTGCTACCGACAATTTAATCGATTCTGGTGTAATTGATGCAGTCTTTTCGCCTTCGCTTCCCCCTCCTCCACAACTGACAAAGTTCAAAACAAAAAGGATAAAAAAAACAGATCGACAATTACAAAAATTCATTTCCTGAGTCCTAAGTAATATCTAATAATAAAAGGCAATGGAGCGATTAATGTATAGCACTTAAATTTTAGGTCTGTACAAATTAATTAACGTCCCTTACCAAATAATACTATTTCTACTGTTCTTATTAAAATAAGTAAATCCAACATAAAGCTACGATGCTTAATATAATAAAGATCATATTTTAATTTTTCTAATGAATCTGCCTCAGTAGCACCATAGGGATATTTTAATTGTGCCCAACCCGTTAATCCGGGTTTAACATTATGGCGCTCGTTATAATAAGGAATATTCTTAATAAGGCTTTGGACAAACTCTGGTCGTTCTGGTCTTGGGCCAACAAAGCCCATATCACCACGCATTACATTATAAATTTGAGGCAGTTCGTCTATACGATATTTGCGTAAAATATTTCCTATCTTGGTAATACGAGGGTCATCTTCCGAAGCCATTTGAGCACCAAACTTCTCCGCATCTAAACGCATACTTCTAAATTTAATAATATTAAACGGTTTCCCATCCAAGCCCACTCGTTCTTGAAAATAAAAAATGGGGGCGTTAAACCCTTCATCTAATTTAATTAAAATCGCCGTTAACAACATGATTGGCCAGGTAAAAGCAAAAAGGACAAAAGCCATTGTCGCGTTAAAAATCCAGTCTAATGTATTACGAAGATGGTTCAATGAAGCAAAACCATTTGAATAAATAACTTGACTAGGGTAAATAAGGTTAACGGCTATTTGTCCAGTTTCTCGTTCAATAAAATCTAAAATCTCAGTGATTTCAATACCGCGAATTTTACAGGCAAATAACTCATTAATTGGTATGTTATTTCGTCGTTCATCACTCGCCACCACAATTTCGTCAATGTGATGCTTAAGCGAATAATTGACTAATGAGCCCTCAAGATCAATTCTGGTTTCTTGTTTAATCCCTTCTTCAGCATCTCCATCCATGACGATATAACCATGTACTGAAAAATTTTGTCTGTCGACATCTCTGCGCATTCTTCTTTCTATTATTGATGCTCGTTCTCCTGCACCCAATACTAAAATAACGCGTTTATTAAAGCCGAAAAAATCTATTTGGCAAGTTAGATAGCGAAATATACTAACAACAATAAAGCGGCAAGTGAAGCTATTGCCAACATTTCAATTGGCAATGCATATTGACCATAGAATGGATTTATAATAGTGAGAATAAAAAAGGCTACGGCAACACACATTAACACTCGGCGTATCACACCCCGAAAATTAACACGTAATTTAGAGTTATATAAACCTAACGCTAATGAGGTTAATTGATTTAGTAATGCAAAAACTAAAGCATAAATAAGTATGTAATTATCAGGAATATCTGGTACTTCAATGAAACCGATAAAGCTATTGCTATAAATAGCTAATGGTAAAGCACCTAAAAATAAAAGAAATTCTATTATTATTAAAGTTTTACTGGCAACTGATAAATCGCGAAATTTGGGGCTAGACATAAGAGACTAGATTCCTTGATGAATGATATCTTTATTGAAATAAGTGCCACTCTACAGCAATAACCAAAGAGTGCAGATTGACTTTATTCTGATATAAATTTTTTATAACATAAGGATGAGGTGTACTCTCCCCTTCCAATTCACTTGCCAAAACAGCCTTATAAAATATTATACTACAGTATTGGACGAGTGATTCTAGCAAAAATACAACTAAAGTTAACGCTTTATTTACCTAGGTTAAAATGTAGCATAACAGAAAAAAATACCATACAATCAACAGCTGAATTAAAAATAATTTTTAATGTAAAAGGTATGAACCATGGATAAAAATTTTACCAAATCACTCAAAGTAGTTTTGACTTTATTTTTAGTACAAATCATTTCTGCCTGCTCTAGTACTCATAGTTTACCATCGGCAACCGTACATCCGTCGAATACCGCAGATATTAACTCGTATAAATATCTTATTGGCGCGGGAGATGTGCTTAATATATTTGTTTGGCGTAACCCTGAAGTCTCAGGATCTTTTGTTGTTCGCCCTGATGGTATGATCACTACTTCTCTTGTAGAAGATATTAATGTAGCCGGTAAAACACCCACTGAACTTGCGCGCTCAATTGAAGAAATTTTAGGTACTTATTTACGAGACCCTATTGTGACAGTTACGGTTAGTAGCTTTGTTGGCCCATTCAGCGAACAAATTCGCGTTATTGGTGAAGCAACAGAGCCACAAGCCATTAATTATACCCAACACATGACATTACTCGATGTGATGATTAAGGTAGGTGGTTTAACCGAATTTGCCGACGGTAATGACGCTGTATTAGTGAGAATAGAGAATGGCCAACAAAAACAATATGAAATTAAAATTGATGGATTATTAAAAGATGGCGATATCAGTGCCAACATTGATATGTTACCAGGCGATATCATTATCATTCCTGAAGCGTGGTTTTAAAGTTCAAAACAGTAACAAGTTGCGAGTATGATAAGTAATAGTAACAAAAGTGAATATTCATTTTTTGTTTGTACTTCTAGCCGTATCTTGTTTCTTACTGGCCGTTTCTACTCGATACATAGGGCATAAATAACCCTAACAAATGATACAGTTTACTTAAGGTTAAAGTTTAGAATGCAAGAAATATTTGATGATCTCATAGATTATTTAAAAGGTATTTGGATTAAGCGTAGATATATTATTATATCTACTTGGTTAATATGCCCTATCGGTTGGGGTATAGTGTCTATGATGCCCGATGTATATGAATCTAAAGCTCGCGTCTATGCTGACACGCAGTCTATTCTAGCCCCTTTATTAAAAGGGTTAACCGTTCAAACAGATACGGACATGCAAATCAATTTAATGGTTAAAACACTGTTAAGTCGTCCAAATTTAGAACGTATATCACGTATGACTGATTTAGATATTCAGGCGGAAACACCTCTACAATATGAAAATATTATTAACCGATTGAGAGACGATATAAAGATTATTAAAGCTCGTGGACGGGACAATATCTTTACTATTTCGTTTGAGGATACCGACCCTGAAATGGCTAAGAATGTTGTACAGTCTTCATTAACAGTGTTTATAGAAAACACCCTTGGTGAAAACCGAACAGATGCCGATTCAGCACAAAAATTCTTGAAAAATCAAATTTCTGAATATGAAAACAGGCTAACTAGCGCAGAATCTCGCCTAACTGAGTTCAAACAAAAATACAGTAACTTGCTTCCTGATCAGTATGGTGGTTATTACAACAAACTTAATATTGCAAAAGAGCAATTACAAGTGATTGAACTCAGTTTACTTGAAGCTGAGACACGACTGAAATCAGCTAAAGCACAATTAAGTACTGTCCCTACAGAATCAAGTAACGCTCAAAATAAAATCCAGAACTCTAGTTCTATAAAAACCGACTACGATGAACGTATTTCTGAATTGGAACTTGTTTTAGATTCGCTACAACTTAGGTATACCGATCAACACCCAGATGTAATGGAAGCTCAAAGACGTTTAACACATTTAGAAAAACAACGTGCTAAAGAGATTGACGATTATTTATCCGTTACAAGTAGTGATAATGGCAATAGCCTTATCACTAGTCAAAACCCTGTTATTCAACAGCTACAAATTCAAGTAAACGAGTATGAAAATCAAGTAGCATCAATAAAAGTCAGAGCGAATGATTTCCGCACTAAAGTTAAAGATTTAGAAAATAAAATTCATGTGTTACCTGAAATTGAAGCAGAGCTTGTTGCACTAAATCGCGGTTATGAAATAACCAAAGAGAAATACGAAGAACTCTTAAGCCGCCAAGAAACAGCGCAATTAGCACAACAAGCTGATGAAACAACAAATAAAATACAGTTTAAAGTGATCGACCCTCCTAGAGCCGCTACAGAGCCGACAGGGCCAAAACGTATTCTGTTCTTTATATTAGTAACTGTTGTTGGTTTTGGGGTTGGGGTAGGAATATCCTTATTGTTAAGTCAATTATCACCTGTTGCCACGTCTACTGCGCAGTTATCTAAAGCCACTGGCGTGCCTGTATTTGGCGTTGTATCCGCTAGTGAGAATTTAGGTCTGAAAAAATGGCATAAAAAGAAAACTATTCTATTTGTTATCTCAAATCTAATGCTCTTAATGATACTTCTTATGTTTATGAGTTATTTTTTATTTCCTGATGCCATTCAAGCACCATTGAAAAGGATATTTTAAGCCATGAGTACGATAGAAAAAGCATTGGCTAAGCAGAAACAATCTGCTCAAGACAATAAAAATAACCTAAAAGATGAAGCCTTAAGCTCACCACCTAGTGATAAGTTAACCGCTTCTTCAGCTGAATCACAAAATCAAAATCAGGGTCACGAAAGCCAGAAAGAAACCCTAATGTTAAACGGTGATCGCCTAACTGAACGAGGTTTTATCTATAGCGCGGGTAGTGCCCATCATATACAGGAAGAATTTCGTCATATTAAGCGTAAGTTGTTAAATAATGCTTTTGGCCCTGCTGCTAAAACCCTAAAAAACAGCAACTTAATTATGGTAAGTAGCTCTAATCCTAATGAAGGTAAAACCTTTATTTCGATTAACCTCGCCTTAAGTATTGCCCTTGAGCAAGAAAAAACCGTTTTATTAGTTGATGCTGATGTTTTAAGACCAAGTATACATAGAGAATTAGAGTTTGAGAGCAAACAGGGCTTACTTGAGTACTTGCTTGACAAAGTCACATCATTATCTGATGTTATCTATAATACCAATGTTGCCAACTTAAAAATAATTCCTCTTTGGAAAACCGCATCATTTGACTAATGAATTACTTGCCAGTACTAAAATGGCGACGTTAGCAGAAGAATTAGCACAACGTTATCCCGACCGTATAGTTATTTTCGATTGCCCTCCAATACTGGGCGTCACGGAAACACCAGTACTTTCTAGCTTGGTTGGACAGGCTGTGGTGGTAGTTGAAGAATCTACCACAAAATTAGAAGATGTGAAGAAAGCAGTATCACAACTTAATGAAGATATCGCTGTAGGTTTTGTAATGAATAAAACTGTCAGATCTAAAAAGGATGAATATGGTTATTATGGCTATGGCTACGGTAAGAAACATTCATAATTTTCGCACAGCCAATGTATTAGCATTACTTTCATGGTTTGCTATTTCAACTTCAACCGTTGCCGGAGAATGGCAGTTTGTGCCTAATTTTGGCATAGAAGAAACCTATACTGACAATGTTGAACTGACTCCAACAGAAACAACAGGGAGTCTTGTTTCTCAAGCCATTGTTGGTTTAGATGCAAAATATGAATCAAGTTTATCAAGTTTCACTTTTTCAGGTAAAAATAATAACCTTTCCTTCAGTCATGACAGTGATATTAATGACAGTTATCTAACACTTAATACACAAGGTCAATTTTACCTTTGGACCAGTGGCCCTGAATTAATTGCTAACGCAAGAGTTGATAATACCAATAGAAATTCAGCTAAAAATGGCCTTGCTGATTTAGTTTCTGGCGATACAGTTCAATCAGAATTTTATTCTACAGGCCTACGTTATAATGTTGATAACAGTACCTTTACTTTACAGTCATCTCTTATCTATAGCGATCAACAGTACAAAGATGGTATTGGTGAGTACAATGGCGTGTCAGCTATTTTCAATGCCAGAAACAATAATAATGCACGCGTTACTTATTGGGAAATTGCAAGTAGCATTTCCACAAAAGATCAAGATTTTGCGGGTGAAACAAGAACAGGTGATCAATACAACGTTGAAGCTAAAATAGGGTTAATCACCTCATTAAATTTAACTCCATTTATACGTTTCTATGATGAAGATTTTTCGGGTGAATTAGCTAATCAAAGCCAACAAACAACGTCCTCATGGGGGCCTGGGGTTCGTTGGTTGGTATCAGATCATTTTATTCTGAATTTTTCATACAACTTTGTAACTGACGATGAAGTAAGTGATGATTATGTAGCAACGTCGATTCAATGGGAGCCTTCAGCAAGAACCTCTTTATCTGCGGGTTATAGCAAACGTTTTTTTGGTGACTCATATAATCTTAACTTTCAACATAAAACTAGACGCTTAACCAACTCAATCTCTTATGATGAAAGCTTGCAAGTTTTTGACCGAAACAATTTCGAATTAATAAATGTCGGGTTATTCTGGTGCCTTCCAGGAGAGGAACCAGAAAGTAATCTGCAATGCTATGCTCAATCAGAGCAAGCAGGAAGTGGTGATTTACCCTTTGTAAACGTTTCTTATTTAGAACCTATTGAGAGTAATGAATTTACCTTAGATAAACGCCTATCATGGGTTTCACTTACAATTAGCCCGCACAACGTTCACATTCAACACCTCAGCCTCTAGACGTGAAGGAATTGAGTCTCAAATTACCGATGATACCTTAGGTATTTCTTTAAGTATTAATCGAAAAATTAGTGGTAAAAGTAAGTTAACGTTGTTGACTAAATATAACTATCTTGCTTTTGATAAAAACAACCCAGACGGCATTAGACAAAAAGATTATTATAGAACAATTTCAGCAACATATACTAAAGACTTGGCTTCATCATTATCAGCTCACTTTACACTTCAACATGTAAATAGAGACTCAAATCTAGAACAATACACTTACGATGAAACCCGCGCAATAATTAACGTAACGAAAGAATTTTAATATGTATGAAAGTTACTATGGTTTTACAGAAAAACCATTTCAATTAAGCCCAGATCCCCGGTTTTTCTTCGCCACAAGTCATCATCAAAGAGCACTCTCTTATTTGCAGTATGGCTTGAATCAAGGTGAAGGGTTCATTGTAATAACCGGTCCTATTGGCACAGGAAAAACAACCATTGCACGCAATTTATTATCTACAATTGGTGACGATAACATTGTAGCAGCTCAATTAGTGACAACTAAATTATCACCTGACGAATTACTCGAGTTAGTCGCGGCTGAGTTTAAAATACCTTTAAAAGGCAACAGTAAAGCGGAAGTGTTACGTAGCATTGAGACCTTTTTAATTCAATTGCACAAGCAAGGAAAGCGCGCCTTACTAATTGTTGATGAAGCACAAAACTTACCATCAGAAACAGTTGAAGAGCTCAGAATGCTATCAAATTTTCAGCTTGACGATAAACCACTTATACAAAGTTTTTTACTGGGACAAGAAGAACTTAAAGATATTATACAAGCCCCTAATATGGAACAGTTTAGGCAGCGTATAATCGCTTCTGCACACTTACAGCCTTTGAGTGTAGAAGAGGTCAAAAGCTACATTAACCATCGCTTACAACAAGCAGGCTGTAAAAAAGAAGCTTTGTTTTCTGATGATGCCTTTGAAATTATCCATAAAACTACGCTAGGCGTGCCTCGAAAAATCAATATTTTTGTTGACCGTTTATTACTTTTTGGTTTTTTAGAAGAATTAACGCATTTTGGTGTTGATGATATAAATACGGTTGCCAAAGAAATGTCTGTTGAGTTAACTGGCTCACTAAGCTCGAAAGTGCTTGAAAATAATCAGCATAGTAATCAATCTGACGTACAACAAGTTGTAGTAAACTCCACAGAGAATGTTCAAAATATTAAAGAAGTTTTAAGAGACGTTGAAGAAATTCTGGAAAGCAGTATTAAACAGAAAATAAAAATGGCACGTTATGTTGATAAACTGCTTAAACAGAAAAGTCGCCAATATGCGCAAGAACAAGCTCAACAAGATAGTTTATCAGACGAAAATTAATCGACCAAAATATTCGACCGCCGGGTAATTCATTTTATTGCCCCTGTTTTATGATGGCTGAACATTATGGACACGCATACTGACATAGCCAAGCCTACCATGAATTTTACGCAAAAAAATAGACTGAAAACAGTCTATTTTTTTATTAATAATACCTAATCAAAGCAAGCAGAATATTACGCTTTAAAACCACTAGCTTGCTTCTTTCTTGAGGCAAATAAACCGACAACTGCTAGCAGCATTAACAACATTGTGCTTGGCTCAGGTACTGCTGTGTTACCTGGTTTATTTGATTTCAAATTAGCTACCACTTCAATAATATCATTGGCACAACTCATAGCCCAACGTAAAGCTATTTGGTCAGCCCCCATTAAAGAAGTACCTGATATATCAAACGTCATAGTTAACAGCTTATTGTTGACATCAGTACTCCAACCATCATTGGTTCCATAATAATTTCCATTTGCATCAACTACAGCATCAGCAGAACTTAATACATCAACAACTTGCCAACCTCTACCACCACTACTTGATGTTTTTAACTGACTAGAGGTTTTAACAGATTTATGATACGCTCCTCCCACATTTGTCACATCATTAGAGCTACCTATTTTCCTTAGCGTTCCAGACTGATTAATGTAATCATTTGTTGAATTATTTGTGCTATAGCTATTTAATTCCAGACCTAAATCAAATGCATACTCCCATTGATTCGTTCCAGAATCGTAAGAGTCTTCATTACAACCACGGTATCCTGTATTGCCAGAACTATCATTACAGGCGTCTGCTACTTTATAATTATCATTGCTTGCATCCATTAAAAACAAATCACCAAGTTTGAATACACTGTCATAACCAATAAAATTGGAATCTATTTTTACAGTTAATATCCCTTGGTCAGATTTATCTACTGTCATCCAATTTGTATTATAGTGGGCATTGTTATCATTTGGCATGTAATCTTCATTACTATAGTTGCCATAACTATTACCGATATATCTATCGAGTAATGCATCATCTGGAACAACCCTGCTTGCATGACTCATCGTCGAGACCATCATGGCGGCAGTGACACACGTAACGCCTAATTTTGTAATAAATTTCATAAATACTTCCATTAAAAATTAATTTCATGTCTAATTACAGGTATACAAGCAAAAAACACGCCAAAAATACAAGTTGTTGCTTTTTATTGTTTATTATTGTATTTTGTAAATGTAAATCTCGTCACTGTAAAAATTCACGACACTTTTTATTCGATATAAACAAGTATAGTGCTTAACGTTTAATTTTAATAGTGCAATAATCCTTATACGTAACATTTAAGTACAGAAGTCACCATGATAACCGCATTAAAATATTCTTTATTATTCTTTACACTTTCTATGCACTTTAATTTGATGGCTAATGATGCCTATGAAGACGCCTTAAAAAGTTTTCATCAGCAAAAATACGATACCACTATCATTCACTTAAAAAATGCCCTGAAAGAAGATACTGATCATATTCCTTCTCGAATTCTACTGGCACAAACATTAATTGCCCAAGGTAAAGGCGAAATGGCTGAAACCGAACTTTATGATCTTCAAGCAAGCGGTGTTGATTTTAATCAAATTGTGGCTTTACTTGCGCAATCCTTAGTTTTACAAAATAAATATAAACAAGTATTAGAGGTAGCGACTTCAGGGTATCGTGGTAACCATATTGAAAGCCTTATACTGTTTGCTAGAGGACAAGCTTATCTTGGTTTAAATCAGTTACGTCAAGCTGAAGAAGCATTTACCGAAACATTAAAGCTAGAATCTGACTTTCAACTGGCAATGTTGGGTATAGCTCAAGTGGCAATGAATCAAAACGACTTCGCTAAGGCGAATCATTATGTCGACAAAGCTCTGTCGTTATATGAGCCTTTAATTAATGCCTGGATTATGAAATCAACCCTCTATCAAATGCAAGGGTTAAATGATCAAGCACTCACAACCATTGATAAGGCGATTAAGAAAAACCCAGAGCATTTACAAGCAAGGTTAAATCGAGCCACCTTATACATAAGTAGTGAAAACTGGCTAGGCGCAAAGCAAGATCTAGATTATATATTAGCTAAAATCCCCCTTGAGCCTAGAGCAAGATATTTACGTGCCGTAGTAAGTGCAAAATTAGGTAATGATGAAGACAGTAAAACCAAATTAAATGAAGTCATTGTTACCCTCAATAGCATTCCAGATGACGTAATGATGCAAAACCCAAGTTATCTTTTTCTGGCCGGTGTAACTAATTTTAATTTTGGCAATTTGGAAGATGCGTACCATTATTTTCAAAACTATTTAACCATAAAAGAAAACGATTATAACAGTTTACGATACATTGCCATTATTGAATTAAAGCAAGGTAAGCCCGAAAATGCCAAAAACTTACTGACAAAAGCGACTGTTTATTATCCTGATAGCCCGGCGTTAATGTCGTTACTCGGTATTTCGTTAATGGAATTAGGTAAAATAGAGCAAGCAAAATATTATTTTGAAAAGGTGGTTAACCTAACCCCTGGTTATGCTGATTCTCTAAGTAATTTAGCACAAAATGAAATTCTTTCAGGCGACTATTCTCAAGCAATAAGCAATTTACTCGATGCAAAAAAAAGTGATGATAATTCCACTTCCATTACCTTACTACTCATTGAAGCTTACCTCAAAACTAAACAGTTCGATAAAGCAAAATTGTTGACTAAAAAATTAACGGAAGCTCAACCATTAAACAGTTATTTTCAGCAGCAGCACGGTATTGCCCTAGGATTTTCTGGCGAAATTGCAGAGGCTAGAAAAGCCTTTGAACAAGCAATAACAATCCAACCCAATAATACCCAAGCTATCATTCATTTAGTGAGAATGGAGTTTATAGAGCAAGGCCCTGAACAAGCGATTAAGTTATTAACTAGTAAACTCAACGCCCAACCTAATAATGTGCCACTCATTGTAGAATTAGCTGATATGTACATGAAAAATAGCCAACCAGACCTCGCATTACCCTTGTACCAACAAGCTTTCGATTATGATAACCAAAACGCATTCACTCTGACTAAATTAGTAGATCATTATACGGTTACGGGCAATGCTCAGAAAGCCGAACCTATTTTACTTGCATTTTTACAAAAACATCCCAAAAACAGTGACGTTAAAATAAAATTAGGGCATTTATATGGCATGTTGAATAAACCTTTAAAAGCTATTCAATCCTTTGAATCAGCGGTTACGGATTCAGTCGATAGAACCAAAACTTACATGTTGTTAGCACAAGCTCAACTTAAAATAGACAACAGAGATGAAGCCATAAAATCGTTAAATAAAGCAACAGCATGGGATGAAAAACGCATTGAACCACTCATGATGCTTTTTCCAATCACCTTATCTCAAAAAGATTATATAAGAGCCGAACAGGTAATTTATACCCTTAATAAATTGATACCAGAACAAGATGTGGTTGATATTTTATCTGCACAGCTATTTGTTGCCAAAAATGAGTTTGTACAAGCGGAACAAAGTTATCGAAAAGCGTTGAAAAAATATCAAAGTAGAAAATCTACCTTAGGATTATTTAATGCATTAAATAAACAACAAAAATATAAAGAATCTCAATTACTAATTGAAAAATGGATTGAAAGTCATCCACAAGATATTTTGGCTGACATTGCCCTAGCAGAAAGTTATGCACTGCAAGAAAAACTTCCTAAATCATTAGCTTTATATCAGTCTATGATTGATAAATATCGTCGTATGCCCATTTTACTCAATAATGCCGCTAATATTGCTCTACAATTAGAAGAACTACCTTTAGCAGCAGAGTTAGCAAACGAGGCTTACCAAAAAGCCCAAAAAAACCCTAGTGTAATAGACACCCTAGCTTGGATAAAAACAAAACAAAATCAAAGAACAGAAGCGATATCATTGTATCGAGAGGCGTTGGTTGTTGATTATGACAATGCCGAAATAAAATATCACTTAGCTATCACATTGAAAGCAGAAAAACGTGATCGCGAGGCTTACAAATTACTATCGGAAGCAGTGAAAGCAGAGCAAGACTTTATGGATAAGAAAATCGCTAAGCAATTACTTGTGCAATGGAAAGAGGAAAAATCTGCTGAAAACTAGCAGTTTTGGTGACAACAATACTGATCTGTTCACCTTGTTGTCACCAATCTCTGTTTCATAAATACAGTGTATAAGAGGAAACTAAAAAACCTCTTATACATGCTAAATTATTAACTAACTATTAATATTCAATTCATACTTCTCAATAAGCGAATACAAGGTTGGTCGAGTTATTCCTAGTAATTCTGCCGCTTTCGACATATTTCCTTCAGACAAGGCATACGCCTTTTGAATAGCAATTGACTCTGCTTGCTCTCTTACTGTACGTAAATTTAATGAAAGCTCATAAGCACTGTTACTTTCAGCATGATCAAAAAATCCTAAATCAAAAGCGGTTACCTGTACGCCGGTACACATCACCACAGACGATTTAACTTTGTTTTGCAACTCACGTATATTGCCTGGCCATTTATGTCCTTTAATAGCACCGATAGCATCTTCAGAGAACGATTTAGCATTGCTTTTGTATTCGGTTGCATAAAGTTGTAGAAAATATTGAGCTAAAATGAGTACATCTTCATCCCGATCACGTAAGGGCGGAATATTCAACGTTATTTCACTCACGCGGTAGAACAAATCTTCCCTAAATTCTTTGTTGGCAACCATTTCCTCTAAATTCTGATTAGTGGCACAAACGACTCTCACATTGACCGGAATTTCTTCTCTGCCGCCAAGTCGCTCGACTA
The DNA here is from genome assembly GCF_022669015.1 of Colwellia maritima. Classification (GTDB taxonomy): domain Bacteria; phylum Pseudomonadota; class Gammaproteobacteria; order Enterobacterales; family Alteromonadaceae; genus Colwellia; species Colwellia maritima. The sequence goes on from NZ_JAKKSL010000001.1 coordinate 208,908, forward strand.
CTTTTTCTTGTAAAAAACGTAGCAGTTTAGCTTGTAAATTAAAGGGCATATCCCCTATTTCATCAAGAAATAAGGTACCACCTTCTGCACATTCTATTTTACCTTTGGTTGTTTTATGTGCGCCTGTAAATGCACCTTTTTCAAAACCAAATAATTCACTTTCAAGTAAGTTTTCTGGGATAGATGCACAGTTAATGGCAATAAAGGGTTTATTTACTCTATCGCTAGCTAAATGTACCGCTTTAGCGGTTACTTCTTTACCGGTACCACTTTCACCTAGTAACAAGGCGGTAATATTTGTAGGCGCAATACGCTTTACCATGGTACGTAAACGTTCAATGGCTTCACTATTACCTATAATACCAATATTACTATCCGTTACGGCACGCATTGAGCGATTTTCGCTTTCAATGGTTGCGAGTGTTAGCGCACGTGAAATAATGACATTAATCACTTCGGCATCAATAGGCTTTTGGTAAAAATCATAAGCCCCCGCAGAAACGGCTTTCAATGCATTGGTTCTATCTTCATTACCCGTAATCACTATTACCTTGGTGTGCGGTGCTATTGCAAGTATTTCTTCTAAGGCCTTAAGCCCTTCACTTGCATTAGCTGCGTCTGGCGGTAGCCCTAAGTCTAACGTCACAACTTTAGGCTCATGACGTCTTACGGCTGCTATTGCAGCTTCTCTGTCTCCGGCAAGTATCGGACTATAATCAGAAAGACTCCATTTCAGTTGTTTTTGAATGCCTTTATCGTCATCAACAATTAATACTTTTTCCATTACTGCCTTATCCTACTTGGTATTAGCTCCAAACAAAGAAGGTCATGATTTTCAAAATATCACAGCCTACATCCTGTTTTCGTCACTATACTCTCTTAATTTTACAATTAATGTAAATTTGTCTGAGAAACCTTAACTAGCGACTTTATTCACTACGTTTTATTGGCAAACTGATCCGCATTGTTGTGCCTTGTCCTTCAACACTTTCAACGGTTAAACTGCCGGCTAAACTTTCAAAAAATTGCTTTGCTTCAAATACACCAATGCCCATCCCTGCATTACCTTTTGTTGTATCAAACGGTTTAAAAAGCCGATGTTTAATAAAGCTTTCAGACATACCGCAACCATTATCACTCACGGCAATATGAATACTATCGCTTAGCTGTTCTAGAGAAACTTCTACCCAACCCTCATCAGAGGTTGCTTCTTGAGCATTTTGAATTAAGTGATTCATCACCGAAAAAAAACGCTCATCATCAATAGTCGCCAAACATTTTTCATTCTTTTTAATAATAACTTGAGGTTGCATTACATTGCGCTGAGCTATAACTCGTTCAATAATATCATCAAGATCAACGCTTTTACTAGTCGATTGCGCTACCTGCTTATTTCTTAACTGTGTTAATACTTTCCCCAGTCGCTCTGTCGCTGACTCTACCGTCTCAAAAACATCATCAATAAATTCTGGATTGTTTCTATGTTGCGTCGCATTGGAGGTTATTAACGCTAATTGTGCTTGAACATTTTTTAAATCATGCACTAAAAAGGCAGACATTTGGTTGAATGCATCAAATTGTTTAGCTTCAGCAAGCTTATCGTTGACTTCGTTTAGCGAGATGAGATTGCCTAATTGCTGAGATATAGCAAACAGTAAATCCCGGTCTTCCCAATTCAGTTTATTATCTTCATCACTATTTGACAGAATAAAAAACCCGTAAAACGCCTTACCTATAAAGATAGGTACCAAAATATTCACCCCAATGGCTTGCCATATTTTGGTATTAATAAATAATCCTGGGTAAGAAATTGGATCTTCGTCATAATCATTAATATCGATAATCCACCTTGGTTTTTGGTAAAATGTTCCAGTAAAATCAGATCATTATTGAACGATTCGTCTAACTTAACACCTTCACTATGCCTGACCAGAAACCGATTATTTCCCTCTGCTTTTAATAATACGCCACCCGTTGCGCCAACTTTTGACATCATTATTTGTAAAGACATTTGACAATAATTATCCGCATTTGCCGTTTCAATTTTCTCAATAAGCTCAAGCCACTCTTCACGGTATTCATATTTGTTAGCGAAAAAATGTTTTGATATAAAAACTTTCACCTGACGGCGCACCGCTTCGGTCATTAGCAAAACAGCAAGCACGATTACGCCGAGTATAAAAAAACCAAAACTAACTAAATTGCCCCACTTGCCGCCGAAATAATTAATTAAATAACCGGCGATGGCCATTAACAATAAGTACACGCCGCCGATCATTAGCATTGAGCTATAAAAAACGACATTTCGTGATACAAATATTCGTACAGCACCTTCTTTAAAGCGACGAATACTGATCAATAACAACGGTACGGCTAAGGCTGCCAAATAGCCTCTAACATACCAAAAATTAAATTCTACACCGCCAACCATGGCTGCTTGGGCGTAAAGTACAAAATCAAATACAGCAATACTGCCTAAAGCAATCACCAAGGGTGTTATCGATTTTCGTGCCTCAGTATTACTACCACGATAAATTTGTTCGAGAAAAACCAAACTGATTAAATTAAATAAAACAAAGAGTAAGAATAAATATTCAAAAGAAAAATTAACTGTATAGCTTGCTGTCCAACAAACAATAACGGAGCCACACCAAAAAAGTAGATATTTACCGACGGTCTTATTTTTTAAAATATCTTTAATGGTATTTTTTTCAACATTAAAGCTAAGTATTAATACGGAAAATGCAGCAATTTTACCCATATCGGCTAACATCGCCCACTGCAAAGAAAAGCCAATACTAATTTGTAATGCCGCAACGACATTAGCGACAACCGCCATTAAAGCACTAAACAGCACCAACTTGGCAATACTCGATTCATTATGAGCCGCAAGAACAAGTAGTGAGAAAAGAATATAGGCAATACTACCAAAGCTATAACCCCAAATACCGACAGTATACATTTCCATAGCTTAATTCTTTATATCCTGTTCTGCGTGAATTTTGTCATCCGTGCGTGTTAATAGTTCTGTTAACACTGGTACCAATAAAAAGCTTGAAATGGCAGAAACACACAGCCCTGAAATAAGCACAACACCCAGTGGTTGCCACAACCCACCACCGTACAAGGTCAATGGAATTAATCCACCAATGGTGGTTAATGTTGTTAATAATATGGGTGTAAAGCGAGTTGCACTGGCTTTAAGTACCGAGGCTTGTTTCGTTAACCCTTCAGCTAAGTTTCGATTAGCACTATCAATTAAAATAATGGCGTTATTGACCACAATACCAAATAAACTAATAAGCCCAATAAAGGCCATCATTGAAAATGAAAGCCCGGTAAGATATAAACCTATCACAGACCCTGCCATGGCAAACGGAATTGAACTAAAGATTATCAGTGGCTGTAAAAAAGACTTAAACTGCAAGACTAGCACCGAAAAAATCCCAATGGCCGTTATTAGCATAATTTGTGTTAAGCCAGAAAAAGATTCTTGCCTAGACTCTTCCTCCCCACCTAAGGTGTAATACATCCCCATTGGTAAATCATAATTTTCAAGAAATTGTACAAATTCTTGCGTCAACGATTGAATTGAATAACCTGATGCGGCATCGGCAGATACTTTTGCCATACGCAGTTTTTGATGATGAAAATAATCCGTCTGCCCTTTTGTTAGCTGCGCATTGACAACTTGCATTAAGGGTATTTGCTGCCCAGTAGCACTGGTAATATAAACATCTGACAACGTATTTATGTCTGCATTTTTATGGCGCACAACAATAGGATAATTCTCACCATTCGAGTCATTAAAACGCCCAACATACGTACCCGTTAAAATAGCCTGAAGTGTATTGTCGAGTGTGTTAATGTCAATATTTGATAAGCCTGCCTTATCATAGTCAATTTGTAAACTAAGCTCAGTATTAGCAACACCAATTGGATTATCAATATTAATAACCCCTTTTGTTTCGGCCATTTTGGCAGCCAAATCATTAGCAACACGCTCTAAATCCTCTAAAGATTCAGAAATTAACCGAATAGCAATAGGTTGATCCGTAACCGGACCTTGGGTGAATTCTTTTACGGTGATTTTAGCCTGTTGCCAATGATCAAATTCATTTCTCAAATTATCGACTAATTTTTCCATTTCAACAGGATCAAACGTCTTTAACACTACCAACACTTGTCCATACCTAGCAACACCGCGTTTAGGAATTTCATTGTAATATATACGCGGATTAGAATTTCCTACGTTTAAGGCGACTTTATCAATAAGTGATTGTTTTTCGATATAGAGTGTCATTTGTTGCATTATGTTATTTGTATAACTTAACGCTGAATTTGGCGGTGCTTCTACATCAATCAAAATCATTGGTTTTTCTGCTTTGGGAAATAAGCTCAAACCCACTTGAGAAAAAAGTGACAACATTAGTAATAAACTCACCAACGCGACGGCAATCACCCTTACCTTCCACTTGAATAATTTTTGTAGCCAGTTAGCATAATTATTTTCGGCAAAATGATTAATGTAATGCTGCAACGTTCTCATTTTTCTGGTTGTATTGACTTTACTTGATTGGGCTGAAAAAACTTCTTGGCCATTAAAGGCGTAACCGTTAAAGCAATCAGTAATGAAGCTAACAATACCAATACTACCGTCACCGGCATAGAACGAATAAAATCACCTGTATCACTTAACAGCATTAGCATAGGTAAAAAGGCCAACATAGTGGTAATAGTACCACTGGCAATGGCCCGACCAACCTTACTTGTGCCTGCAGCAGCAGCTTCAGCAAGTGATTTATAGTTTTTTCTCTCTCGGTGAATACTTTCGGTGACAACAATGGCATTGTCCACTAATAGCCCTAACGCAATGATGAGCCCAACAATTGACATTTGCTGTAAGCCAAAACCGGCAAAATCTAACCAACCAATGGCAACAAGAAAAGAGAGTGGAATGGCAATCATGACAACGATAGCCTCTCGCACACCTAAAAATAGTAGTGATAGTACCCCAACTAACACTAGCCCTTGCCAAAGGTTGCTGAAAAAGCCATTTACTCGGTTTTCAACGCTCGTTGCTTGCTCAAATAACACATCCATTTTTATCGATGAAGGTATGGTTTGTTTAAATGACGCTATTTCGTCTTGAATAGCGTTAGTTAATGAAAATATATTTGTATTTATCCGCTGTTCAACCGTAATAAAAATCACGGGTTTTTTATCATAATAGGCTAAATAGCTCGCTTCCTGACTGCTAAAGCCAACCTGTGCTATATCTTTTAGTCGTAAAATAAAGTCGTCATTAGAAACGATAATGGTCTCTTCAAGTACTTTAATTTCTTCAAAATTACCGGTTTTCACATTAAAGCGGCGTGTTTTAGTATCAACAAATCCTGGGGTTATATTAAGGGCTCTACCTTGAAGTATTTGCATCACTTGTGTGGTCGACACTTGATACTGCAACAGTAGGTCTAAATTAAGATCAACAGCAACAACTTGCTGAGGATATCCCCAAATATCTGCTTTTTTAACACTTTCTATCGTTTCCAAGCGCTTCTCTAACAACTTTGCATAAAACTCCATTTGTTTGTAATCAGTTGGCTCTGTCCATAGTGCAAGTTGAACGATAGCAACAGACGTAGGAGTAGCTTTTAACACTAATAAGTCTTGTACACCTGCAGGTAAGGTCGGTTTTACAGAAGAAACGGCAAGTTGTATTTTATTAAAGGCAAGCTCAGGATCGGATCCATAGTGAAATTTTATTTCAATACGAGCACCATCATTTTTTATTTGCGACTCTACTTTTTTGATATTCTCAATATCAGCAAATTCTTCTTCGAGTGGGTCAACAACTAAGGTTTCAATATCAGTCGGCGATGCACCAGGATAAATTACCTCGATTAAGGTAATAGGAATATCAAATTGTGGATCTTCACTACGTGGCATATGAAAATATGAAACAATGCCAACAAGCACAAGCAATACAACAACAGTAAGAGTAAATTGTGCATTTTTAATCGCTAAACTAGGTAACTTCATTATCGTTACTTCTTAGTAGAAATAAGCGGTAGCTTATTCCACCCCTGAGTTATCACATCTAAGGTTACTGCGTTATCTTGTGCCAACAAATAAATAAAGTCATTATCTAGTTTAAAAATAGTAAACGCTTGTTGTACAGGCTTATTATTATGTTCGATAGTAATCAAGGCTTTTCCTTGTTCATCTATTGCATTTAAGGCCTCAATTGGCAAACGATAAACTAAGTTGTCAGTTTGTGAGTGAATAAGAATACGCGCTAATTGGCCAACAATGAACGGTTTGGTAATTTGATTTTCTTCCAATGAAATTTCAATGTTAAACAAATGATTTTGACTGTCAGCAATAGCAGGTATTTTACTTATTTTCCCATCCACCACTCCTAAATAGGCTAAATGTACTTCTACTTTTTGATTTAAGTGCACTAAGGATATCTCTTCTCCTGTTAGTGACACACGAACAATTAAATTACCCGTTAATGAGGCTACCTGTAATGCGGTAGAGCCAGGGGTTTGTAACTCACCTAAATCCGTATATCGCTGAACAACCACACCCTCAAAAGGTGAAAATAGTTGAGCTTTTTCTAAATTATAATTGGCAACTCTATAGTTAGCTCGGGTTGTTTCTACTGAGGTAATGGCATCATCTAAGTCTCGCTGTGAGCTTAACTTTTTTTTCATTAACGTTTTTACTCGCTCTATATTGCGCTTTGCCTGAAGTAAGCGGGAATAGGCCGCATTTTTTTCTGCTTCTAACTCCGAAATATCTAAAGCAGCCAATAACTGATTCTCTTTAAAAATTTCACCTTCATCAACATATAATTGCGTTAAAAAACCAAACAGTTTTAAATGAGAGATTTACAACACGAGCAAAATCAACCTTTCCGGTTCGCTGTATTACTTGAGTATAAGGCTCCGTGTCAACTTGTGTTAATTGATAACCTTCATTAGGCGCACTCTGCACTGATGTTATACAACAAAAAAACAGTATGGAACTAATATATCTAACCTGGCTTGAGGTTAATAATCGGTGTAGTGATAAATAAAGCAAGTGTAATGTCATCATAATAAAAACGTCAATATTCAATAAAGTATTGAAAGTATAACTACTACTTTAGGCACTTTTTAACATAAAGTACATTACTATTACAGGCTTACATTACGCAGACATGCCCAGACTTATGTAAATCGATAATTATTCACACACACCGCTAGACAAATACCTGTATAAGCTATAGTATTTCCGCGCTAATCTTAAGCCACCCGTAGCTCAGTGGATAGAGCGCAGCCCTTTAAGCCCAAACTTCTTGAAGGGAAGCGGCAAAAAAAGATAAATAAACACTTTAATAAATTATACTATTTTATTAGTACTGACATGCTAAAAGTTATCCGCCACTAGCTCAGTGGATAGAGCGCAGCCCTCCGGAGGCTGAGGTCAGAGGTTCGAATCCTCTGTGGCGGGCCACCTATTTATATATTTATTTCTCCCAATATTAATTAACCTCAGCTCGGCTTAATAAATCTTTCTATAGTGGTTATTTTCACTTACTTCTTCGTTAAATTCACTTGCAATAGACCGCCTATTGACGCGTAAATTTTCCTTGAATTAAGCAAAACTATCTCACTATAGTAAACAAAGAAAAATTAATTATTAATTTACAATAAGTTAAAAGCTTCTTAAACCGTGTTAAGGTTAACTAGCTACATCCTCTATACCTCATTAAGACTCTAAAATGCGTATAGAAATAGCGGCGGCTGAAGTTCTATTATCAACACCTAGTTTTCGAAATATTTGCTCTAAATGTTTATTTACCGTTCTGGGGCTCATTGCCAAAATTTGAGATATTTCCCAACTTGTTTTGCCATAAGACACCCAAAATAACACTTCAGATTCTCTTTTGGTGATGGGTAAATGTGTTTTTAAATCTTCAGCACTTTTGGCTTGTTTATATTCCTTAATATGCAATAAATGCATGTTTTTTTGCGCGTGTTCATAACCAATTTCAACGGGATCATTAAAACATTTTACCCGTAAGTTAATTGACGTATCATCTTTTAACCAATCTTGAAGATACGTAGAAAGTGTTGCCCAAGGGCTTTTATCATCACCTGCTGTTTCTTCTATTAAGGCGTGCACATGCGGTGTTGCCCAAGAAAGTCGTCCTTCATTGTTCACACAAAAAACATTATTACCAACATGGTCTAATGCATCTTGTGCACTTAACGCAAGCTTTGCTGTTTGTACATGGGTTTTAATGCGCGCAATAACTTCATCAGGTGATATGGGCTTAGTGACATAGTCAATACCGCCCGCCTCAAAGCCTTTGACAATATCCTCAACATCCGTTAGCCCAGTCATAAAAATAATAGGGGTATTGGGTAGTAAATCTTTCAAGCGTCGACACGTTTCAAAACCATCCATTTCTGGCATCACGGCATCTAACAAAATAACATCGGGCTGAACCTTATCACAAATAGCCAAGGCTTGAATGCCATTTAAAGCAACTAAGGCCGTAAAACCTTGTGTATTTAATGCAACATTTAACATGCCTAATGATTCAGGTGAATCATCAACGACAAGTACCACATCACTAATTTTATTGTTCATGGTTTATCTCATCTAAATACTTGATAATGGCGGGGAAATTACAAAACTCAAGATATTCTGCTAATTGTGATTGTACTTCAACCGGAAATTGATACGTTTCTTTTAACTCAGCAAGCTTATCTTTAAAGCCCGACAAATAGCCTATTTCAGCTAATGCCATTAAGGCTTGATACTCATCAGTTTTTGCAAAAGGTTTTGATAAATCCGTATTATCTTCTGCTGTTTCATCGATTTGTTGAATGTTTTGATATTGCCATGTGAGCTCTAATAAATGCCCTATTTTGCCTAGCAAGGTATCAAAACTTACTGGCTTGGCGACATAATCATTATGGTAACCTTCGGCTTGTAAATTGAACTCTGCATCACGCGCGTTAGCCGACACCATGATAACTGGCATTAAATAACGTTGCTCCCGTATTTGTTGTACCATTTGCCAACCGTTTACGTCTGGCATACGTACATCAAGTAAAATTAAATCGACATGATTGTCGCTAAGTAAAGTAAAACCTTGATGAGCATCTTGCGCAGTTAATACAGTGAAACCTAATGGCGTTAATAAATAATCCATTAATCGACGTTGGTCATCATCATCGTCAACCACCAAAATAGTTTGTGGCGTACCGACATAACCAACTGCTTTAGTTTTAGCGTATTCAGGTTCATTTAGCTCGCGCTGTATTGCCGATAGCATTAAACGAAACTTAAACGTAGAGCCTTGCCCTAAAACACTCGACAACGTAATTTCGCCCCCCATTAATTCAGCTAAAGAACGAGAGATAGTTAAACCTAAACCAGTACCGCCAATAGCTTGAGTATGCGCATTCCGCACTTGCTCAAACGGTTTAAAAATCAATTCTTGGTTATCTTGAGAAATACCGGCTCCCGTATCAATAACGCTAAAATGGGCGACTTGGTTACGGTAATTAAGCTCAAAGGTAACCGAGCCATGTTCAGTATATTTAATCGCATTTGAAATTAGGTTAATCAATATCTGTCTAAAACGCTGTTTATCCGTGGCAACAAAGTCAGGTATCAAACCTTTTGTAATATAATGAAATTTAATGCCCTTATGGCTAGCCTGCATTTGAAACATATCAACAAGCTGCTGCATAATGGCTTTTAAATTAAATTCATCACGTTGTAACGTTACCCGCCTTGACTTCTATTTTTGATATCTCCAATAAACCTTCAATTAAATCCGCTAAATGTTCGCCATTACGCTTTACTATGCCTAACGTTTCTCTATGTCTTGTGGGTAATTCTTGATCTTGACTAAGTAATTGCGCATAACCGAGTAACACATTGAGCGGTGTTCTTAATTCATGGCTCAAACCCGCCAAGTAACGACTTTTTGCCTCATTCGCAGCCTCAGCAACGTCTTTTGCATTTTTTAATGCTAACGAAGTTTTTTCATGGGCAGTAAACTCATCGGCTAGTGCCTTAGTTTGAAAACGTAATTCTCGCAACGCCAAAGACATTGCCATTACGGGCTAGAACAAATAGCCAACTCACCACACCAATAATAATTACTAATAAAAAGAATATCTTAATTAGAGTAATAGCAAAAACACGACGTATCTCATCACTTTCCATCGGCAACTGCATGTATATAAGAAAAAGAATACAAGCGCTAATACAGCTCAAGGCAAATGTTACCGCAATAAAGTGCATTAATGGCGTTGATATTTTTCGAAGAAACTCATCACTAACAAAGCGCCTGCAAAATTGACGTGACTGCTTAGATAAGGTGGCATCGGTTCGACATTGGTCACCACAACGAACATCTAAGCTACAACAAAGTGAACAGATTGCATTTCCGTATCTTGGGCAAGCAGTCATATCTTCTTTATCAAAAGTATTTTCACAAATATGACATTTTGTCATTTCGGTGATTTCAATTCTGTTGGCATCAATTAAATAAAACTTACCTTTTGTTAACCGGACCGATAAGCGGTACCGTAATAAAAGGCAAACCACAGGCAAGAAAAGATGCTAGAGCCTGTAGTGTTTCACCATACCGACCAAAATGTGCGGTAAAACCTACCAAAGAAGCAATAAACATAGAGCCAACACCAACGGGGTTGATATCGTATAAATGTGAGCGTTTAAATTCAATGTGTTTAGGACTAATCCCAAGCGGTTTATTAATAATTAAATCAGCGACCACTGAACTTAACCAAGCAAGCACAATCACTGAATACACAGACAGCATGCTTTCAATCGTTTGATAAATACCTAGCTCCATTAACAATAAAGCAATGGCAACATTAAACACCATCCAAACTACACGCCCAGGATGAGTATGAGTGACTCGAGAAAAGAAATTAGACCAAGCTAATGATCCTGCATAAGCATTCGCTACATTAATTTTCAATTGTGAAATAACCACAAAAACACATGAAAAAACAACCACCAGATCAGCATTATCAAAAACGTAGCCATAGGCTAATTGATACATATGAGCGGGATCATCCGCTAAGTCAGCCGATATACCTTGCTCTAATGCTAAATAAGCTAAAAAAGAACCTAAAAAAAGTTTAAGGGCACCAAAAATAATCCAACCAGGACCCGCAACAACTAACGCACACCACCAACGCCACTTTTGTTTTTTAGGCTTTTCAGGTAAAAATCTTAAAAAATCAACTTGTTCACCTATTTGCGCAACTAAAGAAAGTAACACTGCCGAAGCAGCACCAAATAATAATAGATTAAAAGAACCACCCTCTTCTCCTGCTTTGCCAGTAAAACTAAGCCACTCTTGTAATTGGCTATCTTCATGAGTAAACACAAAAAATAGCGGTAAACACTGCAACACAATCCAGATAGGTTGCGTCCACACCTGAAATCGACTGATATACGCAATACCATGAGTCACCAAGGGGATCACAACAACAGCGCTAATAACATAACCAATACTGAGCGGCAAACCAAAAAGTATTTGTAAAGCCATTGACATAATAGCCGCTTCAAGCGCAAAAAATATAAAAGTAAAAGACGCATAGATTAGGGAGACGATAGAGGAACCGATATAACCAAAACCGCCACGACTGAGCAAATCAATATCTACTCCATATTTAGCGGCATAGTAGCTAATAGGTAACCCTGTTAAAAACACGACAAAGATCACGGCCAAAATGGCCCAAGCGGAATTAACAAAACCATAGTTAAGCGTAACTGCTCCGCCAATGGCTTCCAAAACAAGAAACGAAACAATACCTAAAGCGGTACTAGCAATACGACTTAATGACCACAGTCTTGCCCTTCTTGCGGTAAAACGTAAGGCAAAATCTTCCATCATTTCATTAGCCGCAAACTTATTATAAGTTCGGCGAGTCGATAATATTTTTTGGTTTGAATGCATTAATATGGCTTATCGTTTATCTGGCTTATATTGTCGATAACAGCCTAATTTTAGGCTAGTTTAGGCAACTAAAATCAAACATGAACCAATCACGAAGAAGTCGTTTTAATAGAGCCACCTTTCCCTAACCTCATATTACAGAACAAAAAAGCCAAATGATATGCGTATATATACGTAGGTCATTGCGCGCTTTTGCGAATATCAACTCTGGACATAAACCTTGATACTAGACCCAGTCCAAAAAATAGCACTGTGTTTAAACCGTTACTCATAAAACGGATAACAACACCTAACACTAAAAAGAACAAGGGATACGCAAAATGAAATTACCAACCACATTAACACCGATAGCAGCAACCTTGCTGCTTTCTTTAGGTTCAATGTCAGTTGCTAACGCTACTGATGATACCGGCTTATTTGACAAGTTAAGCGTTACCGGCTTTATTGACATGTCTTATTACTCGCTTGATATCGATGGAGGAGACTCAAGCACGACTTCTGGCCTTGACCAAGCCGAGATAGATATATCTTATGACTTTGGCAATAAATTAACCGCACATGTTGATATTGAATATCAAAACTCCTCAGAAGGTGTAGATCTTGAGCAAGCCTATATTAATTATAGCTTTACCGAGAGCTTCAGTGTTAAAGCAGGTCGTTTTTTAAGTTATTCAGGTTTTGAAGCAGAAGAGCCTACTGGTTTATACCAATATTCGGGTACTGGTTATGCTAAATACTTCTACGGTTACTATCAACAAGGTGTTTCAGGTATGTATAGCAGCGACAAATTTGCTGTTGCCGTATCCTTAGTCAATGCATTAGCAGGACCGCAAGCAACCGACGCTGAATCGCCGGCCATTGAAACTATGCTTGCTTTTATGCCCACGGACGAAATCACCCTTAAAGCATTTTATTCAATGGATGAATTAGCAACAGGTGAAGATACCACCGTAATCAATACTTGGGCTAGCTACGCAAAAGGTCCATTAACGTTGGGGATTGAATACAGTATGTCTGAAAACACACAAGCCTCTTATAACATTGCCGGTACTGATTCAGAAGCAACAGGTTACTTAGCCATGGTTAACTACGCATTTACTGACAAAATAGGTTTAACACTTCGTTATAACTCGTGGGATGTAGAAAGTGCGGATGGAACGACGGTAGAAGAATCATCAGGTATCACTATCTCGCCTAGTTACGCAGTGAATGACAATCTATTAATGGTGTTTGAATACCGTATGGATTCTAACGAAGGCTTCGGTACCGATGCTAACTCAATGGCTGTTGAAGCACTAGTAACGTTCTAATTACCCATTAAAAGTTTTTTTAAGGCGGTGCGTGCTTACCTCTCTTGAGTGCGCGCCTCTTAAAAACCAAGTACATAATTCAAGGATATTAAAATGAAATTTAAAAAATTATTAATTGCCGGTTCAATTGTAGCAAGTGGTTTAATCGCTAACGTTGCTATAGCAGCAGACACCATCAAAGTGGGTGTACTACATTCATTATCAGGCACAATGGCTATTTCTGAGACCACATTAAAAGATACCGTTTTAATGATGATTGCCGAACAAAATAAAGCGGGTGGCATTCTAGGTAAACAAATTGAACCTGTGGTAGTTGACCCTGCCTCTAACTGGCCATTATTTGCTGAGAAAACACGTGAACTTTTAGCAAAAGAAAAAGTAGATGTTATTTTCGGTTGTTGGACATCAGTTTCTCGTAAGTCCGCATTGCCAGTACTTGAAGAATTAAACGGTTTATTATTCTACCCGGTTCAATATGAAGGTGAAGAATCATCTAAAAACGTATTTTATACAGGTGCTGCGCCAAACCAACAAGCAATCCCTGCTGTTGATTACTTAATGGAAGATATCGGTGCGACACGTTGGGTGTTAGCAGGTACAGATTATGTTTACCCTCGTACAACCAACAAAATCTTAAAAGCCTATTTAAAATCTAAAGGCGTTAAAGATGCTGACATTATGGTGAACTACACACCATTTGGTCATTCCGATTGGCAAGGTATTGTTTCAGACATTAAAAAGTTTGGCTCTGCAGGTAAGAAAACAGCCGTAGTTTCAACGATTAATGGTGACGCCAACATTCCTTTCTACAAAGAGTTAGGTAACCAAGGTATTTCTGCTGAAGATATTCCAGTAGTTGCCTTCTCGGTAGGTGAAGAAGAACTTTCAGGTTTTGATACTAAACCATTGGTAGGTCATTTAGCGGCTTGGAACTACTTTCAAAGTGTAGAGTCTGACGAAAACGAAGCCTTTATCGCTAGTTGGAAAAAGTACATCGGTGATGACAAACGTGTAACAAACGATCCAATGGAAGCAACTTACCTTGGTTTCAAAATGTGGGTAAAAGCGGTTGAGAAAGCGGGCACTACTGATGTAGATGCTGTTGAACAAGCACTTATCGGTATTGCCGTACCTAACTTAACTGGCGGTATTGCAGTAATGAACCCTAACCATCACTTATCTAAACCAGTGCTTATTGGCGAAATACAAGAAGATGGTCAATTTGAAGTGGTTTCACAAACCCCAGATACCGTTATTGGCGATGCATGGTCAGATTTTTTACCAAGTTCACAAAACCTAATCTCAGATTGGACAGCGCCAGTAAAATGCGGCAACTTCGATGTGAAAACAGCTAAGTGTTCTGGTCAAAACTTCTAAGTTTACCCATTCTCTATGGCCATTTTCCACCTAGTTTAATGGCCGCTGATTTATATCGACATGGGAGTTAAGCGTATTGTTTACTCCCCTATACTCAAAGCAATTTTGCCTAGAAAACAAATAGCTAAGAATGTTTTGAGTATATTTTATTATTTTGTTCAACTCCCCAAATGTGTTCTGTTATGACTGCTACAACGATTAAACAACCACATTATTTATATAAGGAAAACGCAATGATGCGACTAATGTTTTTGTTGATCAGTTGTTTAATATCCTGGCAAACCCTAGCAAACAGCCAAGCTATTACCCCTGACGCTGCATCTGCGATTAACGATAAATCAACAGTACTAACTACGTTAGTACAAAAGCTCCCTAAAACGAGCCTACGAAAGCTTCCTCCTTTAGTGAAAGAAATTGCCAAAACCGCAACTGATGCTAACGCCGAAAAAACCCGTGATATATTGCAATATATGATGGATGGTGAGCTTTATTATCTCAAAGCTGATAAACACATTGTTCGTGCGATAATGACTGATGATAAACAATACGCACTGACTGATATCTTAACAAATAAAACTTTTGACCCCGTTAAAAAGTCAAAAATTAAAAAGATAAAAACCAACAACCGATTACGTGGCACCATCCGCGGATATTTAGCGCAAATCGATTTAACCTCAAACAGTGCTGATACACGTATGGCAGCGGTTAAACAAATTCTATCTAAACCTTCAACAGACGCTTTAGCGGCAATTGCAGTGAGTATTCCAAAAGAAAAAGATGAAGATGTATTAGATTTGATGAAAGCGGCTTTATACACAGAGCAACTTAACAACGGTACCTATGAAGAGAAACTAGCCGCGATTACAGAGCTTGAAAATTCACTGCAACCGGTCGTGTTAAACGCGATGACACAATTACTCAACAGCTTACCGGCAACCGGTAAAACTACAGAACAAAAAACACTAGCCGCTAAATTAACCAAAACAATTAATGCCATTGACGATAGGCGTGACATTTTTGGTTACCTTGAAACAGTATTTTTTGGTTTAAGCTTAGGTTCAGTATTTTTACTCGCTGCAATTGGTTTAACCATTACTTTTGGTGTGATGGGCGTTATTAATATGGCACATGGCGAAATGATCATGTTGGGTGCTTATACGACTTATGTAATTCAGTTAGCTTTTCCTCATTTAATTGAGTATTCCTTACTTATTGCCGTACCTGCTGCTTTTCTTGTGTCAGGCATTGTTGGTATTTTAATTGAACGTCTTGTTATTCGTCATTTAAAAGGTAGACCACTCGAAACCTTATTAGCAACTTTTGGTATTTCATTAATTCTACAACAACTAGTGCGTACTGTGTTCTCACCCTTAAACCGTCAGGTACAAGCGCCAGAATGGATGACAGGTTCATTACAAATTAACCCTGTGTTTGCCTTAACGTATAACCGTTTATATATTTTATTATTTTCATTAATGGTGTTCTTCGCCCTAATGATGATCTTAAAAAAAACCTCGTTAGGTTTACATGTACGTGCGGTATCTCAAGATCGTGAAATGGCTAGAGCCTTAAGTGTAAAAAGTGACTGGGTAGACGCTATTACCTTTGGTTTAGGTTCAGGTGTTGCAGGTATTGCGGGTGTGGTATTAAGTCAATTAACTAACGTGGGCCCTAACTTAGGTCAGGCTTACATTATCGACTCCTTCTTGGTGGTCGTATTTGGTGGTGTAGGTAACTTATGGGGAACACTCGTTGCAGCAATGTCATTAGGAACCATTAATAAATTTTTAGAGCCGGTAACGGGTTCAGTGTTAGCCAATATTATCGTGTTAGTCGGATTAGTGTTGTTTATTCAAAAACGACCTAAAGGCTTATTCCCTCAAAAAGGCCGTTCGGCAGACTAATAGGTATTTATTATGCAATTATCTTCGTTTATTCAAAATACAGTTCACAAACTTAGCCACCTTCATATTGTCGTTGGCACCTTATTCATCGCAACCCTATACGTTACTGTGTGTAATTTATTTTTCTCTGAAGGTTCATTTCTTCACGTAAGTAACTATACAGTAAGCTTATTTGGAAAATACTTATGTTACGCCCTACTCGCTTTAGCCGTCGATTTGGTTTGGGGTTATTGCGGTATTTTAAGTCTTGGTCACGGCGCATTTTTCACTTTAGGTGGTTATGCCATGGGTATGTATTTGATGCGTCAAATTGGTGACCGTGGGGTTTACGGCAACCCTGACCTGCCAGATTTCATGGTGTTTTTAAACTGGACTGAATTACCCTGGTTTTGGGCGGTTCAAGTAGTATCTGGTGGATGGTTGCTATGGTATTTATTGGCCCGGGTTTACTCGCTTACATTTTTGGTATGATGGCTTTCCGCTCACGAGTCAGTGGCGTTTATCTATCAATTATGACGCAAGCAATGACTTACGCCTTAATGCTCGCATTCTTCAGAAATGAAATGGGTTTTGGTGGTAATAATGGCTTAACTGATTTTAAAGAAATCGCAGGCTTTTCTTTACAAGAACCACACACCAAACTTGTCTTATTTATTTTAACTGCTATCGCATTAGCCATTGGTTATTACATCAGTAACTACATAGTAAAATCTAAAATGGGTCGTGTTATTACCGCTACCCGTGATGCTGAAAGCCGCGTACGATTTGTTGGTTACAAACCTGAAAACTACAAGGTATGGATATTTGTAGTATCGGCTATGTTAGCGGGTGTTGCAGGTGCTTTGTATGTACCACAAGTAGGTATTATTAATCCTGGCGAATTCTCACCATTAAACTCTATTGAAATGGTTATTTGGGTAGCCATTGGTGGCCGCTGTACTTTATACGGCGCAATTATTGGCGCTATTGTTGTTAGTTACGCTAAAACACGTTTCACTGCCATTATGCCTGAAGCTTGGTTATTTGGTTTAGGTGGTTTATTTGTATTGGTTACCTTGTATTTACCTAAAGGAATTGCGGGGTTATTACCTAACGTATTTGATAAATTTTCAGTATTCAAAAGCGACACAGATAAAGACACTGAACAAAAAGATGTTGCTGACGCGGAGGTGAAGTCATGATTGTCGATAAAACAGGTTCGCCATTAACCGCAACCGAAAACATAAAACCCGACACGCGTCATGGCGTTATTCTTTACGCTGAAAATGTCAGTGTTAGTTTCGATGGGTTTAAAGCCTTAAACGATTTAAATTTATATATTAACGACGGTGAATTGCGTTGTTTGATTGGAGCTAACGGCGCAGGTAAAACAACCTTAATGGATGTGATTACTGGAAAAATTCGTCCTGATACGGGCAAAGTAAACTTTGGCCAACAAATTGATTTACTGCAATTAGATGAGTCTGAAATTGCCCGTGCCGGCATTGGCCGTAAATTTCAAAAACCTACCGTATTTGAAGCGTTAACGGTTTTTGAAAATATTGAGCTCAGCCTTGCCGGTGATAAAGGCATTATGACCTCGCTATTTAATAAGTTATCTGGTGAAGACAACGACCGTATTGGCGAAATTCTTGAGACCATAGGTCTGTTAGAAGAAGCCTATTATCCTGCAGGTCGTTTGTCTCACGGACAAAAACAATGGTTAGAAATTGGCATGTTGTTAGCCGCTAAACCACGAGTGTTATTGGTTGATGAGCCTGTAGCCGGTATGACAGGACAAGAAACTGAACGTACTGCTGAGCTATTAACCTCATTAGTCGGTGAACATTCTGTGGTGGTTGTTGAGCACGACATGGCGTTCGTCCGCTCAATTGCTAAAAAGGTTACTGTTTTACATCAAGGCTCGGTCTTGGCTGAAGGCACTATGAATGAAATTCAATCAAACCCTGAAGTTATTCGAGTATACCTAGGGGAAGATGTGGCTAGTTAAACTACCCAAAACAACTAATCCTGGCGAGCAGCAAAGCAGATAAACGCAGTAGCAAAGAGTAAAAATTATGATTGAATTAAAAAATGTAAATCAAAAATATGGCGGTACGCAAATCCTTTGGGATTTAGATTTAAATATCAAAAAAGGCTCGCGTACCTGTATTATGGGACGTAATGGTGTCGGTAAAACCACCTTATTAAAAACTATTATGGGCATGTTACCTATTAGCTCTGGGTCGTTAATTATTAATGATAAAGATTGCGTTAAAGCCTCAGTAGAGGCGCGTCCTGAGTTAGGTATAGGTTATGTACCTCAAGGTCGTCATATTTTCCCGCAATTAACCGTGGAAGAAAATCTAAAAATCAGCCTGAACTGTAAACGTCAAACCAGTAAAACGATTCCTGAGCATATTTATGAATTGTTTCCGGTACTAAAAGAAATGCTACATCGTCGAGGTGGCGATTTATCAGGCGGTCAGCAGCAGCAACTTGCAATTGGTAGAGCTTTGGTGCTTAATCCGAACATACTTATTTTAGATGAACCTAATGAAGGTATTCAGCCAAACATTGTTCAGCTTATTCGTGATGTATTGCTTAAACTTAACAAAGAACACGGCATGACCATCGTACTGGTTGAACAAAAATTACCGTTTGCTAGAGCCGTTGGCCAAGAATTTCATTTAATGGAAAAAGGTTCAGTAATCGCATCAGGCCCTATGGCAGAATTAACCGACGAATTAGTTGGTATGTATCTGGCGGTTTAATTAACAAACAACGGATGAATTTAAGGTAAAACCGTAATAATGATACAAAGCACAACAGCCGTGGTTAATAGCAGACAATGGGTCGCTAATTTAACCCTCGATTTCAGTTTTAACAGCTTAGGTACCCAGTTACGTCGCACCAGACGTAATGGGCCACTTACCGTACAAAAAGCGTTCTATCCTGAAGGGCAAGACTGTGCTCATATCTATTTATTACATCCGCCTGCCGGCATTGTCTCTGGTGACGAATTACACGTCGAAATCAATCTGGCTGACAACGCTCATACCTTAATAACAACACCTGGCGCTAACCGTTTTTATCGGGCTCGCGAAGATGCCAACATAGGTATTTCTAAACAAGTACAAGTGACGACATTAAACGTTAATAATGGCGCAAAATGTGAAAACTTTCCGCAAGAAACCATTATTTATAACGGCGCAGACGGCTTTAATACTGTTGATATCCACTTAACTGAGCAAAGCGTCTATTTAGGTTGGGATATTACTTGTATGGGTTTACCTAGCTCAAACGAGTTGTTTACCTTGGGACAATACACTCAACTAAACCGTGTGTTTATTGATAACACCCTGATCTACCATGATCGCATTGCCATCTCGGCAAGCAATAACTTATTGCATCATCCTGCAGGTTTAGCCGGCAATAGCGTTTTTGCTACTTTCCTTATTTATGCACCACAACAACTAAATCACAACCAAGACCAAAGCCCAAGTAGTAAAATTGTTGTGGCAAACATGCGTGCTATTATTAATGAACAACAAGCGCAACAA
This sequence comes from Colwellia maritima, assembly GCF_022669015.1. Taxonomy (GTDB): domain Bacteria; phylum Pseudomonadota; class Gammaproteobacteria; order Enterobacterales; family Alteromonadaceae; genus Colwellia; species Colwellia maritima. The sequence continues at coordinate 229,048 of NZ_JAKKSL010000001.1, forward strand.
CATATTAGTATTACCGATATTGATGGTCTATTAGTTATACGGTACATAGGTCATCAAGCGCAGCAATGTAAAAAATTATTCCTGTTATTATGGCAAGTACTCAGGCCATTAACTGTAGACAAAAAGGCAACACAGCCGCGTATTTGGTATACCTAATATAGCTACACCAATTAACAAACTAGACAGACAAACATAGCGATAACCGAGAAATTTATGGATTTATTACCAAGAGAAAAAGACAAATTACTGATTTTTACCGCAGCTTTATTAGCAGAACGCCGTTTAAAGCGTGGCGTTAAGCTCAATTATCCTGAAGCAATGGCTTATATTTCTATGGAAATTATGGAAGGCGCACGCGATGGAAAAACCGTTGCAGAAATGATGGATTACGGTCGCACCTTGTTAACTCGTGACCAAGTAATGGAGGGTATTCCAGAATTAATTACTGACGTGCAGGTTGAAGCAACATTCCCTGACGGCACTAAATTAGTCACCGTACATAATCCGATTATCTAAATTCGTTTAAGCGCATGTTTACAAGCGTAAATAACACATTAAGGAATTTCTATGTCTAATCCCATGTCTAATACAGATGCTAGCCACAGCACTAATCCTAGCACTAATAAAGACCTAAAAAGTCGTCGTTTGATCCTCGGTGAGATTATTACCGACGAAGGTGAACGAGAATTAAATGTCGACCGTGAAAAAATTACTGTAACCGTAGCCAACTCAGGTGACCGTCCTATTCAAGTGGGCTCACATTACCATTTTTATGAAGTGAATCATGGCTTAGTGTTCGACCGAGAAAAAACCAGAGGCTACCGACTCGATATTACCTCAAGTACCGCAGTGCGTTTTGAGCCGGGGCAAGAGCGAGTAGTTACCTTAATACCCTATCAAGGCAGACGAAAAGTATTTGGCTTTAGAGCTGAAATTCAAGGAGACCTTTCTTAAGGTATATTTATTATGGCTAGTATTGATAAAAACGCTTATGCACACATGTTCGGCCCTACAGTAGGTGATCGCGTTCGCCTTGGTGATACCGACTTATGGTTAGAAGTTGAAAAAGATTACACTGAATACGGTGAAGAAGTTACCTTTGGTGGTGGTAAAGTCATTCGTGACGGCATGGGACAAAGCCAAGCGTCTTGCACTAAAACTGTTGATTTAGTGATCACCAATGCACTCATTTTAGATCACTGGGGTATAGTAAAAGCCGATGTAGGCATTAAAGACGGACGCATTACCATTATTGGTAAAGCGGGCAATCCGGATATTCAAAACAATATAGATATTGAAATTGGCCCTGGCACGGAAGTACTTGCAGGCGAAGGACAAATTTTAACCGGTCGGTGGCATTGACGCTCATATTCATTTTATTTGCCCACAGCAAATTGAAGAAGCGTTAATGTCTGGCGTTACTACCATGATTGGTGGTGGCACAGGCCCAAGAACAGGTACTAAAGCAACCACCTGTACGCCAGGTCCTTGGTATATTCATAAAATGTTGCAAGCCACAAATGACTTCCCAATGAATTTTGGCTTTTTAGGTAAAGGCAACGCTAGCTTACCTATTGCCCTTGAAGAACAAATTGAGGCCGGTGTTTGTGGTTTAAAATTGCATGAAGATTGGGGGACAACCCCGGCAGCTATTGATAACTGTTTAACCGTCGCTGAAAAATATGATGTGCAAGTGGCTATTCATACCGACACCTTAAATGAATCAGGATTTTTAGAGGACACCCTCGGCGCATTTAAAGGTAGAACTATTCATACCTATCATACCGAAGGCGCGGTGGTGGACATTCTCCTGATATTATTCGCGCGTGTGGCGAGCCCAATGTTTTACCATCGTCAACCAATCCAACACGCCCTTATACAGTAAATACCATTGATGAGCATTTAGATATGCTAATGGTTTGTCACCACCTAAACCCATCAATTCCAGAAGATATTGCCTTCGCCGACTCCCGTATTCGAAAAGAAAGTATTGCTGCAGAAGATGTTATGCATGACTTAGGCGCAATCAGTATGATTTCATCTGACTCACAAGCAATGGGGCGTGTAGGCGAAATGATCACTCGTACCTGGCAAACCGCTCATAAAATGAAACAACAACGTGGCCCATTAGCACCCGATACCGAGCGCAACGATAACTTTCGCCTAAAACGTTATATTGCTAAATACACCATTAATCCGGCGATAAGCCATGGTATAAGCCACGAAGTCGGCTCTGTCGAAGTAGGAAAACTGGCTGATTTAGTGTTATGGAAACCGGCATTTTTCGGTATTAAGCCCGATGATTTTAAAATCAGGTTTTATTGCTGCTGCCCCAATGGGCGATGCCAACGCATCTATTCCAACACCGCAACCGGTATACTTCCGCCCTATGTTTGGTGCCCACGGTAGTGCAGCTGCAAAAACGTCCATGACGTTTATGTCGCAAGCATCCATTGATTTAGGTGTGCCTAAGCAGGTTGGCATGACCCGTATGGTAGGCGTATGTAAAAACACCCGTAATATAGGTAAAAGCGACATGGTACATAATGATTGGCAGCCAGATATTACCGTAGATGCGCAAACCTATGAAGTGAGAGCAAATGGTGAGTTGTTAACTTGTGAGCCGGCGACAGAGTTACCATTAGCTCAACGCTACTGCTTGTTCTAATTTGTACGTCGTTGATGAACTTTATGCGTCATTGCCATCGTTTTTAACATAAGTCACATATAAAACATATGCTCCTAATATTAAAAACTCGACGGCTTTGCCTAAAGCCCATCTACTGAGTACAAAAGAGTTAGCACAAGGAAATGGATCCTGTGCGGTATTGTCGGCACAAACTCGTTACCATTTGATGGCGGGATTGGGATCATATTCAGAAGCTATAAAACAGAATTTAGCAGCCAGAATTTAGAAATTAAACGTTTTAGGAATATAGAATGTTAAAAGCATACGATCGCCTTGATCATACGCATGATGAAATCACTGATTCCATCACACTCGATCAAGACACACGCAAAAAGGCACGTATTAAAGGTAAAACTGACAAGGGTGTTGATATTGGTATTTTTATGGAGCGTGGCCATCCATTATTAGTGGGTGAGGTGTTACGTACTGAATGTGGTTTACTGATTGAAGTGAAAGGTGAGGCAGAGCTTGTATCTACTGCCATTGCTAGTGATTGGCTAACTTTTGCCAAAATTTGCTATCACTTAGGTAATCGCCATACGGTACTACAAGTAGGTGAGTTGTGGGTGCGCTATAAGCCTGATTACGTACTTGATGAATTATGCGAAAAATATGGTTTAACCATTAATCATACGCCGGCAATGTTTGAGCCTGAAAATGGTGCTTATGGTTCAAAAAATGGCGGGCATAGCCACGGCCATTCACACGAGCATTAGCATGATGAATTCAAGCAATCACTCGGCATTAAAACTTAATCGGTTATTACAACTGTGTAGTGCTAACTTACCTGTTGGTGGTTTTTCTTTTTCACAAGGATTAGAGTATGCAATAGATAGTGGTTGGATAAAAGACGACAAACAAACGTTAGATTGGGTGTCATTAACCTTAACACAAGCGATTGCTCCAACTGATTTAGCCGTAATGAAACGTTTATATGCTGCTATAGAAGCTAATGATCTTTCTGAGTTTAATCAGTGGAACCAATTATTAATTGCCTGCAGAGAAAGTAGTGAATTTCGCTTAGCGGACCTTGCTATGGGTAAAGCTCTGGTTCGACTATTAACCTTGTTAGAGTCCGTTAATACTGAGCAATACCAAAACATTTTAACGCAAAAAAATGTTAGCTTTGTCAGTGCATTTACCGTAGCAGCTTACTTGTTTGATTTAGATTTACATTATGCACAAAGTGGCTTTTGTTGGGCGTATATCGACAACCAAGTTGCCGCCGCGACAAAACTCGTGCCTTTAGGGCAAACGCAATCACAAAATTTACTCTTTGAATTAACTGAACAAGTTGAACAAGCCATGCATATGGCTAATACATTGCCCGATGATGAAATTGGCGCTAGTCTGCCGCATTTAGCCATGGCAAGTGCTTGGCATGAAACACAATATACTCGCTTATTTAGAAGCTAAAACACATTTAAAGAATTATTAAAAAGAGAATTGAAACTCATGAATAAAAAACAAGTATTACGTATCGGTGTTGGCGGACCTGTTGGCTCTGGCAAAACCGCATTATTACGCAATTTATGTGCAGCCCTTAGCAGCAAATACAATATGGCTGTTGTTACTAATGACATTTATACTCGTGAAGATGCTGAATTTTTAACAAAGAATAATGCATTAGCAGAAGATCGAATTATTGGTGTTGAAACCGGTGGTTGTCCACATACCGCTATTCGTGAAGATGCGTCAATGAACCTAGCGGCAATTGACGAGTTACAAGAACGTCATCCTGGTTTAGATTTTGTACTTGTTGAAAGTGGCGGTGATAACCTAAGCGCTACGTTTAGCCCTGAGCTTTCTGACTTAACCCTTTATGTTATTGATGTTTCTCCGGTGATAAAATTCCACGCAAAGGTGGTCCAGGCATTACTAAGTCTGATTTATTAATCATCAACAAAATTGATGTCGCTGATTTAGTTGGTGCTTCCCTTGAAGTAATGGACCGAGACACTAAAAAAATGCGTGGTGATAAACCCTTCATTTTTAGTAATATGAAAACAGAACAAGGCCTGGCAGAAATCATTAGCTTTATTGAAAGCGAAGGCATGTTAACCGTTTAAACTTTAAACTTAGTAAAATTTACCTTAACACAACGACTGAAAAACCATTAATTATTTGGAGATAACAATGAAATTTTTAACATACCTCTGCGCATTTATCTTTAGCTTTCAAGCACAAGCTCATGACGACCACTACTTAGGAGAAGGTTTTGCCCACAATTTAGTACACGTTATTTTATTATTTTTACTAATCGCTGTCGTTGTAACTGGCGTTAAATGGTTCAGAAAAAGAGCAAAAAAAATTAAAGATTAATAAGGTAAAGCGCCTAAATACGTTGATACTATCTAGGCGCTAACCGTAATGCAACACATACAATTTTCTGCTATTCATGGACCCCATAGATTATATGAAATAGATATAATGAAACTAAAATGCTTTAGCAAAGGCCTCTCTAAGTAACTCAACCTTATTCATTTCCCTAGGTGATTTTTTATAAACCAACGATAAATTAAATTGATACGTTAATGAGCTTGGCTGAATAATACGAATATCACCATTATTTAATTCTCGCTGAATATAACTTTGCGGTAAATAACCAATATATCTACCTGACAATACCATCGCTTTTCGCATATCAAATTGATAAGCCTTCGCTGACAAATGTAATTTTTTTAATTGTTCCCTGCCCGATGCATCAATATCAATTCCGGGATGAATGGTCCGGCACCGACGCCAACATTTCAGCACTGATTACCGTATCAACCTGAGTAAAGAATTCATGCTCTTTACTACAACATAAATAAATAGGCTCACTATAAATAGGTTGATAACAAAGCCCTTCCGTTTGCTGATAACCCGGAAATAATGCGATATGCGCCTTGTCTTTTAATAGTAATTTTTCAATATTATGAATACTGTCACCGTCAAGGACCAAATGTAGATTTGGAAAGCTATCGTGTACAATTTGAATCACTTTAGCGAGTTTTTGCTGTTTAGCTGCATCAAGTTGATCAGCACATAAAATAACTAACTCACCGCTTAGTTCGCTACCAAGAGAACCGACCAACAAAGAAAAATCGTTAAGGGAGTCAAATAAGTTAATGGCCGCATAATAAACGGCTTGACCTTCTTCAGTGAGCGCAAAACCGCCTCGTCCGCGTAAACACAACTTAAGTTTCATTCTGGTTTCTAAATTAGACATGTGCACGCTAATAGTAGAGCGTGTAATACCTAATTCATTTTCAGCAGCGGCAAAGCCACCATTTTCAACCACCGCTTTATAGATACGTAGTAAGCGTAAATCGTACTCAGTGACGGGTTTAGGAATAATAGATGATTTGTTCATTAGTTTTACCACTGTAAAACATTGTGTTGAATGTTTTATATTTAACCTGAGTTTGTTTTGTTATTCAATAGAGAAAATGATTCATTTGTAGAGTTCATATTGTGGAGATGAAAATGTACGCTTTAAAAGATAGCCAGTTAGTTAAAAATTTTTCTTATATCAATGGTAGTTGGCATAGCAGTGAGACTGAATTAGCCGTAAACAACCCAAAGAACAGGTGATCTAGTTGCTAATGTTAGCAATGCCGGCATAGCTGAAACAGAATTAGCAATAAAAGCAGCTAAAGACGCATTTAAAATGTGGTCTGGAAAATCAGCCAATGAGCGTGCCGGATTACTACGCAATTGGTTCAATTTAATGATGGAGCATCAAGACGATTTAGGTCGTATTCTTACGTTAGAGCAAGGTAAACCACTCGCTGAAGCCAAAGGTGAAATTGCTTATGGTGCTGCCTTTATTGAATGGTTTGCTGAAGAAGGTAAACGTGTTTATGGCGATACTATTCCTGGACCAAACAAGCGATAGACGTATTGTCGTTATTAAACAACCCGTAGGTGTGGTTGCGTCGATAACGCCATGGAATTTCCCTAACGCGATGATCGCGCGTAAAGCTGCTGCAGCATTAGCCGCGGGTTGCACTTTTGTAGTTCGTCCGAAGAACACAAACGCCTCTTTCTGCATTAGCAATGGCTGAACTTGCTGAACGTGCAGGCATTCCTGCAGGTGTATTTAATGTTGTAGTCGGTGACGATGCTCGCGGCATGGGTAAAGTATTAACGGAACATCCTGATGTGGCTAAATTTACCTTCACCGGGTCAACACCTGTGGGCAAAACGTTAATTAGCCAATGTGCCTCTACTGTGAAAAAAGTCTCTATGGAGCTTGGTGGTAACGCGCCCTTTATCGTTTTTGCTGATGCCGATTTAGATGCAGCAGTACAAGGTGCATTAGTATCTAAGTACCGTAATGCCGGGCAAACTTGCGTGTGTACAAACCGTATTTTAGTTCACCAAGATGTAATGGCAGAATTTAGTGAAAAACTTGCTGCCGCAGTGAGTGGTTTATCAATGGGTAATGGTTTAGTTGATGGTGTTAATGTCGGCCCCATGATCAGCGAGCAAGCCGTAATCGATGTGCAAAAGTTAGTTGATGAATCCATTAACATGGGCGCCAAGCTTGTATTAGGCGGAAAAATAGAACAAGCAGGATCATGCTTTTATCAACCCACTATTTTAACCAATGTGACGAATGACATGCCTATTGCTGCCAATGAAATATTTGGTCCCGTTTCGCCATTAATTTCGTTTGCAAATGAAGAAGAAGCACTCGCAATAGCTAATGACACTGAATACGGCTTGGCTGCTTATTTCTATTCTCGCGATATAGGTGTTATTTGGCGGGTTGCCGAAGGTTTAGCGTTTGGCATGATCGGCATAAACGAAGGCATTATTTCAAATGCTGCAGCACCTTTTGGTGGTGTAAAACAATCAGGAAATGGCAGAGAAGGCTCTAAGTACGGCCTAGACGATTATTTGGAAATTAAATATTTATGCATGGGTGGTTTAGACAAGTAAACCGCATTAATCACGCTATAAACAAATCGAACAGGAAATGAAAATGACAAACGCAAAATTACAAGCCCGTAAAACAAAAGTGGTTGCTAGAGGGCAAGGCAACCTATACCCAATTTATGTAGACCACGCTAAAAATTCTGAAATTTGGGATGTGGAAGGCAATCGTTTTATCGATTTTGGTGCCGGAATTGCGGTATGTAATACTGGCCACAGTCACCCTAAAGTAGTTGCGGCAGCCAAAGCGCAGCTAGACAAATTCAGCCATACCTGCATCATGGTAAACCCTTATGAAGTGGGTGTTGAACTCGCCGAAAAATTAACAGACATTGCCCCAGGCGATTCAGATAAAAAAGCGATATTTGTATCTACTGGCGCTGAAGCCGTTGAGAACTGCGTGAAAATAGCCAGAGCGCATACTGGTCGTCGAGGCGTTATTGCTTTTAATGGTGGCTTTCACGGTCGCACTAATTTGACCATGGCATTAACAGGCAAGATCACACCTTATAAAAATTTATTTGGACCTTTCCCCGGTGATATCTTTCATGCCCCCTTCCCTATTGAGTGTCATGACATTTCAGTTAAAGCATCACTAAAAGCAGTTGAAAACTTGTTCAAAGTGGACATTGCACCATCGGATGTGGCAGCAATTATTGTTGAACCTATTCAAGGTGAAGGTGGATTTTATGCTGCGCCTGTAGAGTTTTTACAGGCATTACGCGCAATTTGTGATGAGCATGGCATTGTATTAATTGCGGATGAAATACAAACAGGTTTTGGCCGTACCGGTAAAATGTTCTGTTGTGAACATTCAGGCATTGAACCTGACTTAATCACAATGGCCAAAGGTATCGGTGGTTTTCCTATTGCAGCTGTTGTGGGCAAAAGCCACATTATGGACGCACCGCTTCCAGGTGGTTTAGGCGGAACTTATGGCGGCTCTCCTGTAGCCTGTGCCGCAGCATTAGCAGTATTAAACGTGATTGAAGAAGAAAGCCTAGTTAGCCGCTCCGCACAAATTGGCGCTATTTTTAACGATCGTTTATCTCAATTACAAACGCAGTACCCAAGCCTTATTGGCGATGTTCGTAACCAAGGTTCAATGATTGCTATCGAGTTATTCAAAGACGGTGATAGTGAGCAGCCCAATACAGAATTGACTCAAGCAATTATCGCCAACGCTGCAAAATATGGGCTAGTACTATTGGCTTGTGGTTTCTATAGTAACGTTATCCGCTTCCTACCACCACTGACTATTAGTGATGAAACAGTAAATGAAGGGCTAGATCAATTTAGCAAGTTATTTGATCACGTTGCAAAAAATTAATCAGGTTATCAATGAAGATGTGGATTACAACAAATAAGTTCTGCATCTTCAACCTACTTGATTATTTAAGAAACAATCAGACAAATAGCCCAGAGAAATTTTTAATAATTTTTACATTGTTCTTTTGACGAAAATACGCCTTCCAGTCTGGAAAATCGGTATAATCTGACAGAAAAACAAAGTCCACATTATATTTTTCAGCAACAAGATAGTCTGCTTTAGCATCACCAAAAAATATGGGCTTTGCATTTGGATAACGCGCTAAAACGTCTGCGAATATTTCAGTTTTTGTGCGAGGACCGCCATAGATATCAGTGAATAAATGATCTAATTCTTTTTCCGAAAAAATATGCTGCAAATCGGTTTCTGAAGCTGCAGAAATAATATATTTATGATTATTTTCAGGTATTTGCGTTAGAAGTTTTTCTGCGTTAGCCGTTAATGGGCACTCAATTAGTTGCTCCATACACATCTGACTAAACATCATTAATGCTTTTTGGTAATCATCTTCAAATGATTGACGATTTAATAAGGTTTCAAATAAACAGGTAAATTTTTTGAAACGGGTAAAGCCGGCATTAATTTGATGATATTGTTGGAATGTTTTGGCCGTTTTTTCATCAGAAAAGTGCAACGCTACCTGATACATAGTTTGTGATTTTATTTGATTGCTCTGTAAAATTACGCCATCGCAGTCAAAAAGCCAAAGATCATATTGAGATAAAATTGTCATCGTTTTTAGTCTTCCTTCTGGCACAAATTTTCTGAAATGCAACAATAATGGTTAAACCTTAAAATAGGTAAAATATCATCACTCATTGCTTTATTGCCAATCTACCTGATCTAAATTCCATGCTTATCCCCTTCATCACGTCTCTTTAAAAAAACAGATAGCGTTAGTCAAACTCTTCACTTCCTGATATCACAATCTGATTACGGCCATGATCTTTAGCTAAATAGAGCGCATTATCGGCTTCATTCATTTGCTTTGACAGCCCGTCACTGCTACTAAAAACCACACCAATGCTCATGGTAATAGAGATTTTATTATCGCCTGCAGTTAATGTTGATACTGAAATATCACGGCGGAAATCATCTAGTTTAATATAGAGTTGGTCTGCATCTACACCATGCAATAATACGGCAAATTCGGCGCCACCTAATCGAGCGGTTAATCCCCCCCAAAGTGTTTACGCATGTACAACGCTAATACTTTTAATATTTGATCACCGGCATCATGACCGTAATTATCGTTTACTTTTTTGAAATAATCGACATCTAGCACAGCTAAACAGTATGAAACTTTGCGTTTCACATATTCTGCAATACGATGATTAGCATTATGTATAAACGCTCTTCGATTAGACAGATCCGTTAAGTAATCTGTATTTGCTGCATGTTGAATTTTGGCTATGTTATTTAAACTTTCAATATTCTGGGTGATACGACAATAAAACTCTTCAGGACAAAAAGGCTTACGCAAAAAATCATCTGCGCCATTTTTTATAAAACGAGCAGAATGAATACCACTCGTTGCGCCTGAAATACCAATGATAGCTAATTGCTCGCGCGTATATTTTTTTCGAATTTCATTGGTTAAGGTGATACCGTTCATTTCTGGCATTTCTAAATCGGTAATCACCATTTTGATATTTTTATGTTCTTTCAGTTTTTCTAGGGCAATAACACCGTTATTAGCGGTAACAACAGTAAAATTTCGACGTTTTAATAAGGCGCTAATATGAGAACGCGCCGCAGAAGAGTCATCAACAACTAACACTGCATTTTTACTGTTAGTTTGTTGCCAATGTAATACACGCTTTAAATACAAAAAAGCCTGGCTGTTTTCTTTTGGAATATAATCAATAACGGGAATTTGGTCTAATATTTTTTGCCTTGTTACATCATCCATTTTACCTGTGATAACAATGCTTCGGGAATTTTATGAGATAGCACACAAGCTATGGCCTCTCCATCTAAAGCATCTGGTAGGGCGTAATCAACCGTAGCGGCAAAAAAATCGGTGTCACGAGAAAGTACGTCTTCAACCTCTGCTAGCGTGCCCACAATAACAACGTCGAAATGTAACGACTGTGCAATTTGTTTAATAACAGTAGCAATAGGTTTACTGTCTTCTACAACTAATAATTTTTGTGACATTTTTAAGCCCTTCTTCTTTTTTATAATGATTTTTTACAACGGTAACTTATACCAATTTCACAAACTATGTGATCATTTTTACTGGTTAAAATCACCCACTACATCGTTATTTATTTAATAATTAGAACAACTCGTTATTGAAATAAATGCCTTGTATATGGCAATTTTTCTACGTATAAAATAGATCACGTCATTAATGACACTGATATTAAACTGCTTGTAAATTAGCGTATTCAACCACTAGCCATTTGCTGCCAACATCCGCAAAATTAACCTGAATACGAGATTGTGCACCGCTACCTTCATAATTGAGTACAACACCTTCACCAAATTTAGCATGCTTTACTTGTTGTCCCAACTTAAACCCTGTATTGGCAAATGTTTCTAAAGTAAAGGTATTAGAAAATTTACCTACTGCTTTTGGCTTTGCCACCTGGCTTTGCATACGAATCTCTTCAATACACGCCTCGGGTAGTTCACGTAAAAAACGACTCGCTTTATGAAATTTTTCTTGCCCATAAATCCGGCGGCTTTCTGCATGACATAAATATAATTTTTTCATGGCCCTTGTCATGCCAACATAACATAAACGGCGTTCTTCTTCTAAACGCCCTATATCTTCTACTGATTGTTGCGAAGGAAACATGCCCTCTTCTAATCCCAAAGAATGAACACTAATGGAAATTCTAAGCCTTTTGCTGAATGCATGGTCATTAGTTGTACCGCCGCTTCAAATTCATCCGCTTGAGATTCACCAGACTCTAGCGCAGCATGGGTTAAAAATGCCGTTAATGGTGTTTGTTCTTCCATAAACTCTTGATCAGATAAGGGTTCACTCTCAAACGTTTGACAAGCCGTCACTAACTCATTTAAGTTTTCAATGCGTTGCTCTGCTCTTTCGCCTTTTTCAGCTTGGTACATAGCCTTCAAACCCGAATGCTGAACAACAAAATTCGCTTGCTGATCTAAATCTAAGTTAGTTGTGTCATCTTCAAGTTGGTTTATCAATTCAATAAAATGACTTACTGTTTTAGCACCACGGCCTTTAAGTTGCTCTGCTTGCAGCATTTGTTGGCAAGCCTGCCATAATGTTACTTCTGAACCTCTCGCTGCGTCACGTATCAATGCAACCGTTTGATTACCTATGCCGCGGGTAGGTGTATTAATAATACGTTCAAAGGCAGCATCATCATCTCTATTATTGATCAGTCGTAAGTAAGCTAGCGCATCTTTAATTTCTTGGCGTTCGAAGAAACGTTGTCCACCGTAGATGCGATAAGGTAGCTGCCTTTGTAACAGTGCTTCTTCCATTAATCGTGATTGGGCATTTGAACGATATAAAATCGCAACCTCATCGAGTTTACCCCCGTCATCCTGCCACTTTTTAATACAACCAACAATAAAGCGTGCTTCATCTATTTCATTGAATGCTGTGTAAACCGAGATTTTTTCACCCGCTTGATCATCTGTCCACAGCTCTTTGCCTAACCTATTATTATTATTGCTAATGAGTTGGTTGGCCGCATTTAAGATATTAGCAGTTGAACGATAGTTTTGTTCTAGGCGTATGGTTTGTGTGTCTTTAAATTCATGGGTAAAACGTTCAATATTTTCAATACGGGCGCCACGCCGCCGTAAATGGATTGGTCATCATCACCCACAATCATCACATTAGAACGCGCTCGCCCTAACATTGTTAACCAAGCATATTGAATCGCGTTCGTATCTTGAAATTCATCCACCAAAATATGAGTAAATCGTTGTTGATAATGTGAAAGTAATTCTGGATTATTAAGCCAAAGTTCGTGGGCACGTAATAATAATTCAGCAAAATCAACTAAGCCAAGACGGTCACAGGTTTCTTGGTAGGCTTTATACACTTTAACAAACAGCGCTTCTGTGGGATCAAACTGATCATCTATATGCTGCGGTCTTAACCCTTCATCTTTTTTACCATTGATATACCAAACAAATTGTTTAGCCGGCCATTTTTTTTCATCTAATTCTAATGAACGCACAATACGTTTTATCAAACGCAGCTGATCATCACTATCGAGTACTTGAAAACTTTGCGGTAATTTTGCTTCTTGAAAATGCATTCGTAATAAGCGATGTGCTAAACCATGAAAAGTGCCTATCCACATGCCATGGGTGTTTCCACCCGTAGCTTGTTCAACACGTGCACGCATTTCTGCCGCGGCTTTATTGGTAAAGGTTACTGCTAGAATAGCATGAGGTGCCACCTGTTCAACTTGCATTAACCAAGCAATACGCTGAACTAATACCCGTGTTTTTCCAGATCCCGCCCCCGCTAACACCAACATATTTTGTTTCGGCGCTGCCACAACTTCGCGTTGCTTGTCATTTAAAGAGTCGAGTAATTCTGAAACATCCATCTGGAAACCTTTTTGCGGTGGTAAGGGTAATGATAAAATCCAACCAGTATATCACTGGCTTTATATACAGTCATTTAATTCCTTAATCTATTGTTCAGTTAACAATAGATTAAGTTCTGAGAGTTTACTTAGTGCAATATGAGGTAAAACCGTAATTGGCTTGCCAACATCATAGCAACATAGCCATGCTGTTTGACAACCCGCACGTAATGCGCCCTGAATATCAGCACGACCACAATCTCCCACATGCAGTAATTGTGATGGTGAAATAGAGAGTTGTTGGCAAGCTAAATCAAACATATCAACACACGGTTTTTGTCTTAGCAAGGTTCCGCCTGCTTGCCAACCTGCATGGTATATATACTGAAAATACTTTGAAATATTAATCGCTTGAGTATCAACATTGCCATTACTAATTGCCACAAGAGGATATTTTTTACTTAAACGTTCCAGTAGCGTTTTACTCGTTTCAGGTACAATAAAATTGCTGCGCAGTGTAATAAAATAGTCTAATGCAGCTTGTGCTTCATAGTCTGCCGCCTGCTCACTTAGCCCTAAAGCGATAAATCCAAGACGATAAGTCACTAAGCGTACTTGCACAACATCATGTGCTAAATCTGGTTGTGCTATTGTTGCTTGAGAACGAAAAGTGTACCAAAAATGATGGTTTAATTCGTTAGACTGTTTTGCAGGCCAATCAGATTTTTTTGCTTGCAACACAGGTAAATTTGCAAAGTAGGCAATCATAATTTCTTCAATTGCCATCATCACAGGTTTGTTATTGTATAGGGTATCGTCTAGATCAAAGCTGATCGCTTTGATCGTAGATAAGCGTCGATATATTTTCATATTAGCTTGAAGCGTGTCTAAACAGCTAAGTGCTGTTTCAATAATTTAGCAACTAAACGCTTAAACTGACTTAATAACAAAGTGTCCATGCGCGGATCAAAATGGTGTGCATCATCACTACTGATCGCTAAGAAACCAAGTTCCTTTTCATCATGGGCCAGTTTGACTAACACAACAGAACCCGCACAGTCATGAGAAAAAATAAGCTGCTGTTCACTTTGCTGCAAACGTCCGAAATAATAATCACTTTTCCCTAAACGATTTTGCATAACACCCTGACAGTCACCAGTCGACAAACACTTATGTTCAATGCTTGGCGCATCAAGTAAATATAATTTAAAAGCAGATAGCGACAATAACTCAGTAGTTGCTTGGACTAAACAATCAAGTAATTCATTTGCCGATTGGCAATCAATCAAACGTAAATACAAATCACTGTACAGCACAAACAAACTTTCATTATGACTAGCCACAGACATTAACTGCGTAATTTCATCTTCTAAATTATGTACTTTTTGTCTTAACTGTTGCTGCTGTCTTTCCATTAAAGAAACCGTTCCTCGATGTGGATCCGCGAGCCTTAACCCTGTCATCAAAGCATTATTTCTATTGAAAAACTCGGGGTTATCTTGAAGGTAAGCACTAACTAACTCATCAGTTAGTGGTAATTCATCAGTATTAATCACTGTTTGTTCGCTTTTCATATCAACTTCTTCTTAACATAAATTCTTAATATAAATGATCTATCTTGGCTAAGTTTCACCCGATAAAACGTCTTACGCTACCCGAAACTTAAATCCAGTTTTAAATTGATCACTAGATAGATAATTGCCCATCAAAGACATGCACAGCAGGCCCTGACATTTTCACTGGGTGTCCGGGCCCTTTCCAATAAATTCTTAATTTGCCACCAGGTAACTCAACGGTTACTTGTCGGCTTAATTTGTTTTGCATTTGACCAATAACAACCGCGGCACAAGCACCGCTGCCACATGCAAGTGTTTCGGCAGCCCCACGTTCATAAACACGCAGCTTTATTTGATTAGGTGCAACAACTTCCATAAAACCAACATTAGCATGCTCAGGAAAACGTTCATGCAAAGAAAGTGCTTTTCCTAATCGCTCTACCGGGGCAGTTAGTACGTCATCAACGGTCACAACACAGTGCGGATTTCCTAACGACACGGCACCACAAAGTACGGTTTCAGAATCACTGCGCAAAATATAGGTACCTTCCGCTTTTTGGGCAATAAAAGGGATTTTAGGCGGCTCGAATTGAGGCACAGGCATGGTCACAGAAATATTACCATCACGCTCAACAAATAAGGTCATTTTACCGGAAGCTGTTGATACACGAATTTTGTTTTTATTACACAATCCTTTCATACGAACAAATCGAGCAAAACAACGCGCACCATTGCCACATTGGTTAACTTCGCTACCATCCGCATTAAAAATTCGATAATGAAAATCTAAGTCTGGATCATAAGGTGGCTCAACAATGAGTAATTGGTCAAAACCAACACCAAAGTTTCTATCCGCTAATTTGGCTATTTGTTCGTTAGATAAAAAAACATTTTGTGTCACATTATCTAGCACTAAAAAGTCATTACCTAAACCATGCATTTTTGAAAAATTAACTAACATTAAGGCTGCTTCTTCTTAAGTTCTTGTGTGCTGAGTTGAGAGTCTTCTACTACTGTTTTATCAACTGAGTTAGGCTCATTAACTTGGTATAAGTCACCTTTTGAGCCACACGCAGTTAAAAGTATGCTCATCGAAAAGCATGAAATCAAAAAAGAAAAGTATTTAATAAGCCGCATGATTACCAGTATTTGCCATGAAAGTCGTTTAAATCAAGCTTTTCAACTTAACTTAATGGGTATTTATTTTGTCAGATTGCTATTATACTCACATGCTGATTCACCAAACAACTAAAGAAAGACAATGAACGATAGCCAATATAACTTAATAGCCGAAGATTTGTTACTTGCTGTTGAAGAAGCCATTGAAGATTGTGGGGTTGATATAGACTATGAAGGCGTTGGCGGCTTGTTGACCCTGACGTTTAAAAACACCACTAAAATTATCATTAATAAACAAGCTCCTTTGCATGAAATTTGGGTGGCCACTAAATTTAATGGTCACCATTTTACCTACGCTGACGATGCTCAGCTATGGACAGATAAACGCAGTGGTGATGAGTTTTGGCAGTTTTTATCACAGGCAGTAAGTACACAGGCAGAAACAAACGTAACTCTATCTGCAGAATAAAATACCCTTGGGAACAAGAGAAATGACAACAGTAAGAATAGCAACTCGCGAAAGCGCCCTTGCGTTATGGCAAGCGGAATATGTAAAAGCTCAATTAGAACACTTTCATCCAAAAATTAACGTTGAGCTTATACCAATGACAACCAAAGGCGATATCATTTTAGATACGCCGCTTGCCAAAGTAGGTGGAAAAGGGCTTTTCGTTAAAGAATTAGAAGTTGCTATGTTAGAAGATAGAGCTGACATCGCCGTCCATTCAATGAAAGATGTACCCGTAGATTTTCCTGAAGGGTTAGGTTTAGAGGTAATTTGCCCACGAGAAGATCCCCGCGATGCATTTGTTTCTAATACTTTTACTGCCCTGAGTGAATTACCACAAGGTGCAATAGTGGGCACTTCAAGTTTGCGCCGTCAATGTCAATTAAAAGCCAAACGACCTGATCTTGATATTCGTGATTTACGCGGTAACGTCAATACCCGACTTAAAAAATTAGATGAAGGTCAATATGATGCCATTATATTAGCCGCTGCCGGTTTAATTCGTTTAAAAATGAGTGAACGTATCACCCAGTATATTGAACCCGAAGAGATGCTACCTGCTAACGGACAAGGTGCTGTAGGTATTGAATGCCGTATTGGTGATGATACTATTAAGGCATTACTCAAACCTTTAGAATGTAGTACAACTCGCGCTCGCGTATTAACAGAACGAGCGATGAACAAAGCACTAGAAGGTGGCTGTCAGGTACCTATTGCCAGTTACAGCGTTATATCTAACGATGGTAAAGAAGTGCACTTACGTGGCTTAGTTGGCGCCATAGACGGCAGCGAACTTATTGAAAGTGAAATTACTGGCCCCGTGGAACAAGGTGAAGTATTAGGTCATACCTTAGCGCAAGAATTACTAAGCCGTGGTGCAGACAGAATACTTAAAGAGGTTTATGCCACCAATAAAACTGATACTCAGTAATAATCTGTATTAATAATTTATGATCAGTAAAAACAGCATGCTTAACGTATTAATAACACGACCTACAAATAAAGCAAAGGCGCTTGAAACATCACTCACAGCGTTGGGGATTGCTTGTGTCAATCAGCCCTTGTTTGATTATAAAACAAAAGACGATGCAGAAATAAGCCAACGTTTATTAACTCACGGCCACATTATTATTTTTGTTAGCGTTGCTGCTGTTGAATTTGCAAATAACGTATTTCCTGCAAATTATTGGCAATATCAATCCGTGTTTGCCGTGGGCAATGCAACTAAGTTAGCATTGGAGCGATTAGGCATTACCCCTGTTTTTTGCCCCACACAAGAAAATAGTGAAGGTTTATTGGCGCTACCCGCGCTAAATAAATCTTTCAATAATGCTCCTATTACTATTGTACGTGGTGATAGGGGCAGAGAGCATTTGGCATCTCAGTTACGCGAACTAGGAGCCAATGTAAATTATTTAGAAAGTTACCAATGTGTATGGCGAACATTTACCAAAGACATAGCACAACAATGGTTTAAACAGCAAATAAATTGTATTGTCGTTACTAGTAACGCAATATTAGAAAAGCTTGTACAATTAATGCTTCCGCAGCAGGAAGCAAAGCACACAGGACAATTAACTAAATATTGGCAGAATGAATGTTTATGGCTCGTAGCAAGTCATCGAATTGCCGAATCGGCAAAAAGCTTAGGGTTATCCCAGGTTATCGTGAGTGATGGTGCAAGTGAAAAGGCAATAATCACAACATTGAAGCAGCTCGAAGAAGAAAAACTGCGGTGTAGTATTTAACATTCTTATATTAATTGAAGACTTATACTAAGCTTATACTAGGCTTATTTTAGATAATGGAATAAATAATGACTGAATCAAAAACGCCATTAACCTCAGAAAAGATGAGCGAACCAACCCCTGAAGTCAGTTCAACGAGCAAAGCTACGCTGAAACAAACCACCCAGAAGAACGACACTAAAGCCGTGGGTGCTAAACCAAGCAAATACAAAACAAAAACCACCAAGCAAATCGCCCAATAAAATATCTAAATTGGCTATAGTGGCAATAATTATCGCTATTGCAGCACCTGCCGGCCATTACTATTGGCAACAATTACAACACCAAACACTAGTACAATCGCTAACGCAAAAAATCAAAGATGAAAATAGCGCAACATTGAGTCGTTATAAAACACAAATGCAACAAGCACTTAGCAACCAAGAACAAGTGCTTAGTAATAAATTACAGCAAATATCAGCGCAAATTCAACAAACGAGCCAAGGTAAAATAACAGCACTAGAAAACACCGTCGCAAAACTTGAACAAGGTATTAAAAATCGTCAACCGAGCGATTGGTTATTACATGAAGCCGAGTATTTAATTCGCATTTCTGCTCGTACTTTATGGTTAGAACATGATTCTCGTGCTGCGATTGGTTTACTAAAGGATGCCGATGCTCGCTTAACTGAATTGAACGACCCGACTTTTTACCCGTTCGTGAAACAATTCATCAAGATATTAATACGCTAACTCGCATGCCAACACTAGAAACAGATGATGTGATAGTGACACTAATAGCAATGAACAAACAAGTTACAGACTTATCATTAGCTATAATTGATTTAGGAAAAGAAAACACAGCAACAGATATAGCATTGTCAGATAATATCAATGATTGGCAAAGTAATTTAGCTAAAACTTGGCAGAAGTTTTTGAATGATTTTATCCGAGTTCGTCAAAGAGTCGGCACTGTTGAAGCATTGATATCCCCTGAACAACAAGCAAATTTAAAACAGAATTTAAATTTAAAAATTCAGCTAGCCATATGGGCTGCCACTGAGCGTAAAGGTGAACTTTATCAAAAAACCTTAACAGATATTCAACAGTGGCTTAATGAGTTTTTTGACATGGAAGATAATGCCAACCAACTTTTTTATAACGCATTAACGGCATTACAAAATAAACAAGTAGCTTATGATTATCCAAGTGAATTAAGTTCATTAACTGCCATTAGAGCTACGTTAAGAAATCAACAAATTCAACCATTACAATCTATTCAAGAAAACGACAACACACCTGAAGAGAACGCGACTGATGCTACAAACGATGCAACTCAGGACCCAAAAAGTGAGGGTAACCTATGATCCGGTTTATCATCATCATTGCGCTGTTTTTTACTATGCTAGCGCTAAGCCCGTTATTAATTGATGAAAAAGGTTATATTCTTATTGCCATGGGCGAAACAATAATAGAATTAACCGTGCTTTCAGCAGCCATTTTATTCCTGCTATTTGCTATCAGTGCTTTTATTATTGTCAAAATGTTACGAGGTGGTTTTAAACTCAGTTTCAACGCTTGGCATACCGTAGCTTTTGCAAGTAGGCGACGTGGTATTGCCAACTTTAATAAAGGTTTAGCTGCATACATGCTAGAAGATTACGAAAATGCAGAGCAATTATTTGCTAAAAGTGCTGAACCCGCCAAACGCCAAAGCCAAAGTGCTTATTTACTTGCTGCCGCTGCCTCAGCAAAGCAAAATTTAGATGCAAACACTAATCATTATTTAGATTTATTAGCACAGGAAAGCCAAAAAAATAATGACACAGATTTAGCCAGTGTTATTGTAAAAGTTAAGTTATTAATGAACCAAGCTCGAAGTGAAGCTTACAAAAAAGCACGTGTATTGATTGATGATAACCACAAACAAATTGGTCATGACACGCGGTTATTAACTTTAGAAATTGATTTGTGTATTATTGAGAAACGCTTTGAAGCAGCGGTTGCTTGGTTGTCAGCGGCCCGAAAAGCAAAAAGCATCAGTGATAAACAGATACAAGCATGGGAAGATCAAGCTTACTATGGCGTTTTTAACGACCTTATTACCAAACAAGACAATGCAAGTTTACAAACTTATTGGAAGTCTTTAGGTCGTAAAATAAAACAGCGGGAGGCTGTATTATTTACTTATTGCCAAGTATTAGCTGAGCACAATATTTCAGAGCCTTTAACAGAGCTAATAACACCAGTTTTGAAAAAAGAACCTAATGTACAATTTCTAAAACGCCTTCGTACATTACCCATTAAACAAAGTGAACCCCTGATCGCTATTGTGCAAAAGCACCTACATAATGATAAACACAGTGCACAGTGGTTGAGCTGCTTGGGCCATCTAGCACTAATGAGTGAACAGTGGTCAATGGCTGAAAAAGCCTTTGGCAGCTTAGTTAAGCTAGAAGCAAACCAACAAACAAAACAATATGACAAAGAAGACTTACGGGCGTTTGCACAAGCCTTAATGGCAGAAGGTCAGCACCAAGCTGCCAATGAGGTTTGGGTTAAGGTAAATGAATTTCCTACTCAGTCTTAAAGGGTGATCACAGCGCTTGATGATAAACATCAGGCGTCCATAATTGCATAAACATGGTAGGCTCCGTTAAGGGCGTAAAGCCATACTGTTCATATAAGCTATGTGCATCACGAGTAGCTAACATCATGCGCCGCAAACCTTGTAACTGGGGATGTTCAATAATGGTAGACATTAACCGTTTACTTAAGCCTTTACCACGGTGTTCTTCTAAAATATAAACATCAGCTAAGTAGGCAAAAGTAGCCTTATCTGTGATTAACCGAGCAAAACCCACTTGGCTTTCGTTACCTTTTTCATCACAAACCAACACACCGAAACACAAAGAGTTTTCTACCGCCTTTCCAACAACTTCTATAGGTACATTTTCTGCCCAATAAGAACGTGATAGATATTGATGTATAGCATCAATATCCGCCTTATTCTTGTCAGTGGTGATGCTATAGTCTATTTCCATTTCACCCCCTAAAAAACACTTAAAGCGTGTTCAAGATATTTAAATAAAGGCAAAAGCATCTGCATACATATGTTCTACTAACGCGCCATGCTCAATAAAATCACTTCTAATAAGACCTACCATATCAAAACGCCCGGCAAGATATATATCATAAGGCTCTAGGCTAATAATATCATGCATTACTGCTTGATGAACTAACCCTGTTTTTCCTTGCCAACCATCATTATTACTCGTATCTTCTGCCACATTTTCAATAACAGGAATAAAGTTAGCATGAGGTAACTTAGCGATCATTGCTGCTGTTTCTTCTAATTCATAAGCAGCTGATAACTCTCTTAAGCCCCAATACACCATAATATGGCGATGTGAATTCTGTTCTACTAAATATTCAAACATGGACTTAATATAAGAAAACCCTGTACCGCCGCCTAGCAATAACAGCGGGCGATCACTCTCTGTGCGTAATTGTGCAGTACCTAACGGAATTTCAATAGTTACAGGTTTATCTTCTGCTTGAGAGGCTATAATACGTTCAATCACTTGCATAGGATAGCTGTCAGCAATAAAAGCACCAATTTGTAATTCTATTAACTCACTATTAGGCGAACTTGCAATAGAAAATGGTCGTTTATCCTCATCATCCATAACAAAATTCAAATATTGACCGGCAATAAAATCGACTTTTTCACTCGGTTTTAACAACACTTTAAACACATGGGGTGTAAGCGATGTTAACGACATTATTTGACAACTAACTGTATTCATTTATTAACCTTACTCTTTAATTTTTTTCATCTGAGAAGATATTAAGTTCATCCCAAATATCATCAACTTGCTGTTTAATAGCTTCATTCATGACTATCGGCTCTCCCCATTCTCTATTCGTTTCACCTGGCCATTTATTGGTCGCGTCTAACCCCATTTTGGAGCCTAAACCCGACACTGGCGAAGCAAAATCTAAATAATCTATTGGTGTATTTTCAATTAATACCGTATCTCGGCTTGGGTCCATTCGGGTAGTCATTGCCCAAATCACATCTTCCCAACTTCGAGCGTTCACATCATCGTCACATACTATAACAAATTTAGTATACATAAATTGGCGTAAGAACGACCAAACCCCCATCATGACACGCTTAGCATGCCCGGCGTATTGCTTTTTAATGGTTACCACTGCTAAACGATAAGAACAGCCTTCTGGCGGTAAATAAAAATCTTGTATTTCGGGAAACTGTTTTTGTAAAATTGGTACAAAAACTTCATTTAACGCTACCCCTAAAATAGCCGGTTCGTCAGGTGGACGCCCCGTGTAAGTGCTATGGTATATAGGATCTTTACGCATGGTAATATGCGTCACCGTAAACACGGGAAACTCGTCTACTTCATTGTAATAACCTGTATGATCTCCATAAGGTCCTTCTGGTGCCATTTCTTCAGGATCTAAATAACCTTCTAAAATAATTTCAGCTGTTGCCGGTACTTCCAAATCATTACTTATGGACTTAGCAACTTCAGTTTTTGCACCACGCAATAACCCTGCAAAAGCATATTCTGATAAAGTATCGGGCACAGGGGTTACTGCACCCAAAATAGTTGCGGGATCAGCTCCTAAAGCAACTGACACAGGGTATTTTTCTCCGGGATTTGTTTTTTTAAATTCTTGAAAATCTAACGCACCACCTCGATGAGATAACCAACGCATAATCACTTTATTTTTAGATAAGACTTGCTGCCTGTATATCCCTAAGTTTTGCCGCTCTTTATATGGTCCTTTAGTGATTGTTAAACCCCAAGTAATAAGCGGTGCAACATCTCCAGGCCAACAAGTTTGAATTGGTAATTTAGATAAATCGACATCATTACCACTTAACACAACTTGCTGACATAATGGTTTTTTGACCATTTTAGTTGGCATGTTAAGTACTTGTTTATAAATAGGTAATTTACCTAACGCATCTCTAAAACCTTTTGGGGGTTCAGGCTCTTTTAACATGGCAAGCAATTTGCCAACATCACGCAAAGCCTTAACGTCATTTTGCCCCATGGCTAAAGCAACACGGCCAGGTGTACCAAAAAGATTAGTTAATACGGGTATATCATAAGGCTGTCCGCTTTCATCCACCGCATTTTCAAATAATAATCTTGGTCCTTTAGCGCGTAAAGTACGATCACTAATTTCAGTCATGGTAAGATGAGTCGAAACGGGGATAGTAATGCGTTTTAACTGCCCTGTTTTTTCTAATTGACTGATAAAATCTCTTAAATCATTATATTTCATAAATAGCATTACTTATTAAGCAAAACGGTTTAAAAACAAAAAAACCGGCCGGTACGACTGGTTCTAAATAAAGATTAAATGCTTACTTACGTTTCATTGAATCGAAAAATTCATCGTTAGTTTTCGACATCGCTAACTTATCAATAAGAAATTCAATTGCGCCAACTTCATCCATTTCATGGACAATCTTACGTAAAATCCACATTTTTTGTAACTCATCTGGCTTAGTAATTAATTCTTCACGACGCGTGCCACTACGATTAATATGGATAGCAGGGAAAACACGTTTTTCTGATACTTTACGCGACAGATGTAATTCCATATTACCTGTGCCTTTAAATTCTTCATAGATAACTTCATCCATTTTAGAACCGGTATCAACTAACGCTGTAGCAATAATAGTTAAACTACCACCTTCTTCAATATTACGTGCAGCACCAAAAAAACGTTTTGGACGATGTAATGCATTTGCATCAACACCACCTGTTAAGATTTTACCTGATGACGGCACTACCGTGTTATAGGCACGAGCTAATCGAGTAATAGAATCAAGTAAAATCACTACATCTTTCTTGTGTTCAACTAAACGTTTTGCTTTTTCTATCACCATTTCTGCTACTTGAACATGGCGACTGGTGGTTCATCAAACGTTGAAGCAACTACTTCACCTTTAACAAGGCGCTGCATTTCAGTTACTTCTTCAGGTCGCTCATCAATCAACAACACCATTAATTCTGCATCAGGGTGATTATAAGCAATGCTTTGTGCAATATTTTGTAATAATAATGTTTTACCTGCTTTTGGTGGCGCTACGATTAAACCACGCTGCCCCTTACCAATTGGCGAAGCTAAATCTAATATACGGGCAGTGATATCTTCAGTTGAACCATTACCACGTTCCATGGTGAATCGTTCATTTGGATGAATTGGTGTTAGGTTTTCAAATAAAATTTTATTACGAGAATTTTCTGGACGGTCAAAATTAACTTCAGTAACTTTTAACAAAGCAAAATAACGTTCCCCTTTTTTAGGAGAGCGAATTTTTCCTTGAATTGTATCGCCTGTACGCATGCTAAAACGGCGAATTTGGCTAGGAGAAACATAGATATCATCTGGGCCGGCTAAGTAAGAAGAGTCTGCGGAGCGTAAAAAGCCAAAACCATCCTGAAGAATTTCTAAAACACCGCCTCCGAAAATATCATTATCGTTTTCAGCATGTTTTTTTAATATTGCAAAAATTATATCTTGCTTACGTGTTCTAGCCAGGTTTTCTAACTTCATTTCTTCAGCTAGTTTAACCAATTCATTAACGGATTTTTCTTTTAGTTCGGTAAGGTTCATAGGGGGTTTCTTAAATTATTTTAAGTGATTACGTCTAAGGCGATTGCCGACGACAGTATATTTCAAATGTGTTTTATAACCTTCATATCAATATAATGTGGCTTATATGTAGCCAATAAAGACAGTAAGATAGGGATAAAGAGATGTTATTTTGTACTCAGGGCTTAAATTTAGCATTAAAAGCTTGACCACGTAAAGGCACTAGTCAAAATGTAAGCAAATATTTTTTACGGATTAAAAAATCAACAAAAAAGCCTGATAATTAATTCAGGCTTTTTTTATCTGTTCTGCGATAAAACTTACAGGTTTTTATCTAAAAATTCTTTCAATTGTGTTTTTGACAATGCACCTACTTTGGTATCAGCAAGTTCACCGTCTTTAAATAATAATAACGTAGGAATACCACGTACACCATATTTAGGCGGCGTATCAGAGTTTTGGTCAATATTTAACTTACCAACAGTGACTTTACCGTCATACTCTGTCGCAATATCGTCAAGCACTGGTGCTATCATTTTACAAGGACCACACCATTCAGCCCAAAAATCAACCAACACTAACCCAGATGCTTTTAACACATCAGCTTCAAAACTATCATCGGTTAGCTGAACAATTTTGTCATTCATCTTATTCTCCATCATTTGCGGCACTTAGGCCAATTTATTAATTACAACATTTATTGTCAATATAAAACAGTTATGGGGCTTTACTCTTTAAATATCAAGTTTGTTTCTATTATATTAATTACTAGACGCTAAAATTAGTTATTAAGCTACTATGATGTTAAGCTAGCGCCATGAAAAAAACACATTTAACAGAAACAAAATTCGCTGACTTAAATCTTGCCCCGCAAGTAGTGACCGGATTAGAAGCCATGGGCTTCGATTATTGTACGTCTATTCAGGCGAAATCCTTACCCGTCCTGCTTCAAGGTACTGACATTTCTTGGTCAAGCGCAAACAGGAGAAGGTAAAACCATTGCCTTTTTAGCCGCAACTTTCCACCATTTATTACAAAAAGAAGCACCAACGCATAATCAACCTAGAGCATTGATTATGGCACCCACACGTGAATTAGCAATTCAAATTCACCGAGATGCCCTTGAAATGTCTAAAAGCACTGGATTACGCCTTGGTGTCGTTTATGGTGGTGAAGGTTATGAAAGTCAACGCCTTGAATTAGAAACGGGTGTCGATATTTTAATTGGTACCTGCGGTCGTTTGCTTGATTACATGAAGCAAGGCGTATACAACATATCAAATCTTGAAGTCATTGTACTCGATGAAGCAGACCGAATGTTTGACCTAGGTTTTATTAAAGATATTCGTTATATGTTTAATAAAATGCCGCCGGCTACAAAACGTTTAAGCATGCTATTCTCGGCAACCTTATCATTTCGTGTGAAAGAGCTTGCTTTTGAGCATATGAATGATCCAATCAGTGTTGAGGTTGAACCAGACCAAAAAACCAACATCCGTATTAGTGAAGAACTTTTTTATCCATCTAACGAAGATAAAATGACACTATTGCAAACACTTATAGAAGAAGACTGGCCAGAAAAAGCGATTATTTTTGCTAATACTAAGCATGTTTGTGAAAAAGTATATGACCACCTTGTTGCTGATAAGTTACGCGTTGGTTTATTAACTGGTGATGTACCACAGAAAAAACGTTTGAAAATATTAGAACAATTTACCGAAGGTAGTATAGATTTTCTAGTGGCTACTGATGTTGCAGCTCGAGGATTACATATTCCCGCTGTTACCCATGTATTTAACTACGACTTACCTGATGATTGTGAAGATTATGTTCACCGTATCGGTCGTACTGGTCGCGGTGCCACAGGTCATGCTATCAGTTTAGCTTGTGAACAATATGTATTTAACCTTCCTGCAATTGAAGCTTATATAGAGCATGAACTGCCTGTAACAAAATACGAACATGATGCTTTACTTGAGGATTTACCTAAACCTAAACCTCGCCCGCGCCGACATAGACCTAATTCTGCGCGTTCTGGCGGTACTAGACAAGGCGGTAATAGCAATTATCGCGGTCGTCGTTAGTAGACAGTTCGTCGTCATATGATAAAGCTCAACGAAATACCACAGTACGGTGCTCACCATTATGCTGTGGTTGATCTAGGCTCTAATAGCTTTCATTTATCAATAGTCTGTTTACAGCAGAATAAGATTATCCCCGTTAACAAAGTTAAACGAAAAGTTCGCTTAGCTTCTGGCCTAAGTGAAGATAATGAACTTAGCAATGAAGCGATTGAGCGTGGACTTGATTGCTTAAAATTATTTGCCAAACACCTTGCGACTATTCCTCTGAGCAATATTTGTATTGTTGCAACTGCAACTCTACGACTTGCTAAAAACCGTAATGATTTTTTAAACAAAGCCAATAAAATACTTCCTGTAGAAATACAGCTGCTCTCTGGTAAACAGGAAGCGGAAACCATCTACAGTGGTGTCGCTTACACTTGTAATAGTGATTTAACACAAGAAAGACTAGTGATTGATATAGGCGGGGCCAGTACAGAATTAATTATAGGAAAAGGCTCTACAGCAAATAAAGCTGTTAGTTTGGATTTAGGTTGTGTTAGTTTTAGAGAAAAATATTTTGCTGATAAAAAACTCTCTTCACAGAATTTCACTTCGGCTATTAAAGCTGCATGCCATATCATTACACCTGTCAGGGCTGATTTTATTGCCCTTGGTTGGCAATCGGTGGTGGGAAGTTCTGGAACTATTCAAGCCTTAACAGAAATTCTTTCTTATCGTAATCAGAGTATCGTTATTACGCCTGATTTTTTACAAGAAATTAAACAAGCGCTTATTGAGTGTAAATCAATAGATCATGTTATTTTAGAAGGGTTAAGAGCTGATCGTACACCAGTATTAGCGAGCGGATTATGTATTTTAATTGCGCTATTTGATTGCTTAGAAATTAAAGAACTTAGATTATCCACAGGTGCCTTACGAGAGGGTTTATTACACAAGCTACTACCCATTTAGGCCGGCTTTAATACCAAATCTATTAAATTTAAATTAAGCCGAGTTCCAATGATGTGGAGCTCGGCACTTTTCTTATTACGCGTTATCTTCTTTCAACCATCTAGCAACTTGTTTAGCAAAATAAGTTAAAACACCATCAGCACCGGCTCGTTTAAAGGCAAGCAAACCTTCCATCACACAAGGTCTCTCTGCCAACCAACCATTTTGAATTGCAGCCATATGCATAGCATATTCGCCACTCACTTGATATGCATAGGTAGGCACTTGAAAAGTGTCTTTAACACGACGTACTACATCTAAATACGGCATACCTGGTTTTACCATAACCATATCTGCCCCTTCAGCAATGTCTTGAGCCACTTCGTGTAACGCTTCATTACTATTAGCAGGATCCATTTGATATGTGTGTTTGTTACCACCTTTAATATTACCCGCAGAGCCAACAGCATCACGAAATGGACCATAATAATTAGACGCATACTTTGCTGAATAAGCTAAAATTTTGGTGTTTACAAAACCATTGGCTTCCGCTTCTCTGATGGCTCCTACTCGACCATCCATCATGTCAGAGGGAGCAACAATATCTGCACCTGCTTGTGCATGAGATAACGCTTGCTTTACTAGAATATCTTTAGTTACTTCATTTAATACATAACCCTCTGGGCCCGCTTTATTTTCATCACTTTCGCTTAAAATACCATCTTGTCCATGAGTAGTAAAAGGATCGAGAGCGACATCAGTAATTACAGCTAACTGCGGAAATTTAGCCTTTAATGCTTTAACAGCGCGTTGTGCTAGACCTTCAGGATTATATGCTTCTTCTGCCATTAGTGATTTTTTATCATTAGGTGTGACCGGAAATAGCGCAATGGCGGAACGCCTAGCTCAACCAGTTCTTGCGCTTCTTCAAGTAATAAATCAATACTTTTTCTCTCTATACCTGGCATTGAGAGGATAGTTTCTCGCTGATTTTCCCCTTCTAAGACAAATACCGGGTAAATTAAATCATTGACGGTGATCTGATTTTCGGCCATTAATCGACGAGTGCAATCATCTTTACGCATACGGCGCATACGACGTGCAGGATATTGTCCTATGATATTACTGTTATTGTTCATTACTATATTCCTAGAATTTTGTGTTATTTGTACTTTCAATACTTACTTCGCCTACCTGACTACGATTTCGGCCGTCATGTTTTGCTTGATAAAGTGCTTTATCTGCACTGAAAAATATTTGCTCTACCGACACATTATCTTGTTGGTGATACGTAAAAATACCATTGCTAATCGTTAATGGAATAGATATATCCTTGTAGAGACAAGCCTGTTTAGCAATGTTATTTCGTAATGATTCTGCCAAGACTAATGCACCTTTTTCATCGGTATCAGGTAAAATCAAACAAAACTCTTCCCCGCCATAACGAAAAGCCATATCTGAGCTGCGTTTTAAACTTTGCTTTATATGCTCACTAAGCCATGAAATACAACGGTCTCCGCCTAAATGTCCATATGTATCATTAACCTTTTTAAAGTGATCAATATCTATTAACACTAAACTTAACGGCGTTAAATTTCGTTTACTTCTACGGTATTCTGCTAGAATTTTTTGATCATAAAAACGACGATTAAATAACCCTGTTAATTCATCAAGTGTATTTTTTTGTTCAAGCTCTTGATTTACTTCTTCTAATTCTTGTAAAGCAATATTGAGTTCTAACGTTCTCTCTTGAACACGGTTTTCCAATTCTTCTTGGTTTTGTAATTTCAATCTTAGCAGCTCCTCCTGTGCCCGTTCAGAGGCAATGGCATTTTGTAGAGCTTGACGTTGCGCTGTTTGTTTATCGATTAATTGATAACGATATTGACGACTTAAAATAAAAGTCATCAATAAGCAATTAAGCCAAAATAGAACACCATAAAATATATCTCTATAGGCAATAAAGCCTATATCAAACCAGTTTACACAAGCTATAACTACTACAGCCAGAATAAATTGGACTGCCATAGCAAATGTAAAAAGTAACGCTAGCCTGCTTCCCTGTCTCCGTAAATAAAGCCCCAAAACAATTAGCGAAAAATTTGCTGAAGCATAAATAGCCATACTAATCGCTATGTTATCCGCAATAGTAAGCTGAAGACTCAGTGGTATATAGAATAATAAACACCATAAACAAACACGAATTATTTGGTAAATACCATAAAACCTAATTTTTAAATTAAAAAGTTGAGAGGTAAACACAAACAAAAAAATAGCTGAAACTGATACGAGTATAGGAATCTCAATACCAATTAATTTTACTGAAGAGGGTAACAAGTAATATATATTAAAACCAAGCATCGCTGAAAGCATCAGAGTGTTACTTAAAAAATACCCAAAAAGAATCAAAATAGGTTTATTACCTGTTGCAAAGAATAACAACATAAAAGCAATAGATAGACAAAACAGCCCCCCTATCGCAATACCTTGTCTAAACTGAAGTGTGTTCGGCTTTAATATATTCATTTGCTGAGTATATATTGACAGATGAACGCAACTGGCTAGCACTTTCAATTGTTACATACAGAGTCAACTGAGACATTGCTGACACTGTGATTTTAGCGCTTCTATTATTGCTTCGCTGCAAATGCATCGCTTGTTGAACAAGATTATTGTGTATATCAAGGGTAAAGAGTTCAACTTTACTCATACGTACTTGATTCGCTATATCTATGACCACTTGCTGTGAGAAAGCCTGTTGATTAACCAAATTGAATGTAAACCAATTTTTACCTGGCATAATTAATAAATCACCATTGGTCAAAGAAACATCTTTCCATTTAAAATTTAGTAAATCTCTGACTTTAATTGTGGTTTTTTGCTCTGACTCGTTCAGAAGATGATGTAAATAATGAACAACTAATTGCTTATCTTGATCTATTATATAAGTAGGGCTTTCAGCTTTCACTTGTGTGATAGGCATTATAAAAAAAATACAACTAAACAAGCATAAAACTTGTATCGTCTTTAATATTTGGTGAAAAAATTAACCATAGTTAATACTTAGTTCAAACCTTAGTAAGTGTGACGAATTAAGTGGGTAAATTAAATGCTTTTTGAGCGTTTAGAGTAGTTTGACAAGCAATGTCGTTAGGGTCAAGAGCTGTTATGTCAGCAATTTTTTCGACAATATAAGGTAAATAACTTGGTTCGTTACGGTTACTCTTCGGCTTAGGGGTAATTGTTCTCGGGGTTAAATAAGGCGCGTCTGTCTCAATTAATAAACGGTTTAAAGGAATGTTGCCAACAATATCTTGCAGCATTTGCCCCCTTCTCTCATCACATATCCATCCAGTAATGCCTATATACATTCCCACATCAATACATTGCTCAGCTCCTCTCTATTCCCCGTAAAACAATGGGAAACCATTTGCCGGAACTTGGTCTACAAAAGGTTTTAATAGTTCAAACCAATCCGTAAATGCATCACGCTGATGTAGGAATAATGGCATACCTAGTTGTGTTGCTAGTTGAATTTGCGCCTTGAATACTTTTACTTGTTGCTCGGCTGATGAAAAATTTCTATTGAAATCTAAACCGCACTCGCCAATAGCTTTCACAAAGGGTTGTTTAGCTAATAGCGCTAAATCTGATAAATAATTATCGCAAACACCATCAGCATCATGAGGATGAACTCCGGCAGTCGCAAACAAAGCATTAGGGAACTGTGACTGATAATTTTGGCACAACATCAAGGCTTGTTTACTTTCTTCCACGTTAGTGCCGGTAATAATTAGCTGTTCTACCCCTATTTTTTTCGCACGAACAATCAGTTCCGTTCGATCTTTATCAAAACGTTTATTGGTTAGGTTAACCCCAATATCAATCACTATTTAAGCCGCTTAACTCTGATACTACGCTGACTACCTTCTACAAACAAATATACGGAACCCAAACTTCCCTTTAGTAAACGTATATCATTCCCAACTTTTAAATTTAATCTTGATGTATCTGTTTGTTGCCATTTCTGGCCATTTTTTAAAGAGATCACCCACTGACCCCTTAATAATTTTTGTAACTTACTAATTGTCCCTGTAATACTAACAAGTTCTATGTCATCTCCAGTTTTTTTAATATCTTCTTTGGAAAAGTCTGCTATTTTTTGAGCTTCTTCTCGTTTAGCCTGTTTTATTTGGGAAACTAATTTATCGCTTTCCTGTTCTGTTGTTAAATTTACAACTGTGTTACTTGCTAATTTATCAAAACAAGTCAAGCGTTCACCATCATTTGAAATCTTTGGTACACATTGATAATCTATCAACTAATTTTGCCGAGTTACTCGCATACGTATCTACCGATACTAGTAAAATAAAAGTAATAACTATTGTTACTATTTTGATATTCATATTTCATTTTTTCTAATTCTTCATCTTCTTTGTGATACAAAGAAGCGATAATAATTCCCAACTCAAATAAGATCAGCATAGGTATGGCAAGCATAGATTGAGAAATGATATCAGGAGGAGTAAGTAACATACCGACAACAAAGGCACCAACAACGACATACGGACGTTTTTCTCGCAGACTATTTGGGCTAGTAACGCCAGTCCAACATAGTAATATTATCGCGATAGGGATTTCGAAGGCTGCGCCAAAAGCAAAAAACAATTTTAATACAAAATCAAGATAACTACTAATATCAGTCGCAATTACAACACCTTCAGGTGCTACTGAAGTAAAAAAAGCAAATACGACAGGGAAAACTAAAAAATAAGCAAAGGCAATACCACCATAAAAAAGCAATGTTGACCCGAGCATTAAAGGTGCAATTAATTTCTTTTCATTACGATATAATCCTGGAGCAATAAAAGACCAAATTTGATACAAAATATGAGGCATTGCTATAAAAATCGAAAGCACTATGGTTAACTTAAAAGGTGCAAAAAAAGGAGAGGCAACATCGGTTGCAATCATTTGTGAACCAGAAGGCATAGTCTGAAGTAAAGGTTGCGCCAAATACTGATAGATATCTTGCGCAAAGTAAACCAAACTACAAAACACTAAGATAACGCCTAATACTGCACGCAATAAACGAGATCTTAATTCGAGTAGATGATCAAAAAGTGTTACACTTTTTTGTGTAGCTTCCGAGGATGTCTGATTCGATTGATTAGTTGAATTCATTTGTCTTTAACATTGTTGTCTATAACATCAGTATCATTTATTTGAGAATGATCTAAATTGTCATTATTCAGTTCTTGTTCATTATCCTCCAATGCAGATGCCCCTTTCTGGGTAACCTTTGAATTAGCAAGTGAAGTAGATATCATCGAATCTAAAGCTGTTCTATCTACCTTTTTGAATGGTTCATTAACCATCGCTGTAGCTTCTTGTAAGGATTTAACAGATTCTGCTACTTCAGGTGAAAGATTTGCCATATTCCCTTGCTCTGCCTTTTTCAAATTAGCATGCAATTCGTGAATTCTCAGCTCTTCGGACAGTTCCGCTTTTACTGTATCGCTAAACTTTCGCGCGCCAGTTATCCAACCTCTTACAGTTCTTACAGCAACAGGTAAACGTTCAGGACCTAATACAACTAGCCCCATAACACCAATCAGCATTAGCTCCCAAAAACCTATATCAAACATTAGTTATGCCTGACTATTTTCTTTATGGCTTTCTTTTTTACTTGCTTCGGTTGCTGCAGCTGATTTATCTGCCAAAGAATCTGCACTACCTTCTGATTTTGTTTCTGATTCTTTATCATCAGTTACTGCATTTTTGAAACCTTTAATTGCCGAGCCTAAATCGCCCCCAAGATTACGTAATTTTTTAGTGCCAAATAATAAAACAATAATAAGTGCAACAATTAATAATTGCCAAATACCAATACCACCCATAACAAGCTCCTATAAACAATTTAACAGCAGTATACACCGAAACTAATTGAGTAAACGAGTAAAACCCTATATTGTTTTAAAAAATTATGAGCTAAGACAAATTTTATGAAATGCTAATACACCTTTGTGAATAAGTACCATTAGGCACAACTCTTTGTTTTACTAATTGATAAGCCTTTTTGAAGTTTCTCAGGTTTACTTATATGGTAACCCTGCCCAAAATCACAGCCTACAGAATGTAATTTTTTCTTAACGTTTTCACTTTCAATTCCTTCTGCAACTAATCGATATCCGTATTGTTCTCCTAGATCATGTAACGCTTTTACTAAGGGCAAATTCCTATCACTATTTGTTAAAGTACGAATAAACCCACGATCTAACTTTATAAACTCAAACGGGTAATTATGTAGAAAATTAAAAGACGAAACGCCTGATGCGTAATCATCTAAGGCTAATTTGACCCCGATACTTTTTAATTTACGTAAGCCTTTGAGAGAAAGCTCTTCATGTTGAGAAAAAGCAGTTTCATTAAACTCTAAAATAAGCCTTTGAGGTTCAAAGTCTTGATCATTTATCAAAGCAACAAGCTTATTAAGTTGATTAGCTTGTGTTAAATGTCTACCCGATAAATTAATGGCAATAAAAGCATGTCGGTTGTCTGGATCATTTTTTAATTCCTGTAACTGTCTGGCTACTTCTTCAACAACCCAGGTTTCGATTGTCAGAATAATTCCTGTTTCTTCTGCAAGATGCAAAAAATGGCTTGGGGTTAACAAACCTTTTTTTGGATGATTCCACCGAAGCAGAGCTTCAAAACCAATAATTTTTTTACAACTTAAATCTGATATTTTTTGGTAATGTAGTTCAAACTGATCTTGTTCTATCCCTATTCTTAACTCTTGTTCTAAGGTCATCGTTGCAAGGAGTTTATCTCGCATACTATCATCAAAAAAAACAAAACGACCGCGTCCTAAACTCTTTGCTTGATACATTGCGGCGTCTGCGTCACGTAATACTTCATCAGAATTTTGATAATGTTCATTACACAAGGCAATACCAATACTAGCACTGGAATACAGAGTGTTACTCTCAATTAAATAGGGTTTTTCTATACTGCTTATAATACGGTTAGCAACATCCTCAACATTTTCAGATTGCAGCGAATCTAACAAAATAACAAATTCATCGCCCCCAAGACGAGCTAAAACATCATTATCTCGTACACAAGCATTAAGCCTAGTTGCAATTTCAACAAGAAAAGTATCACCTGCGTGATGCCCTAATGTATCATTTATAATCTTAAATCTATCAAGATCGATAAATAACACCGCAAAGCGTTGGTCGGGGTGGCGTTTTAAGTGACTGATAGCATGACTTAACCTATCTGAAAACATTGCACGGTTAGGGAGCTTAGTTAATGAATCATGATGAGCATCAAAATAAAGCTGTTGCTCTGCTTTAACTCTTTCAGCTATTTGCAAACGTAAATTGGTGTTCGCTGTTTCAAGTTCATGAGTTCGTTCTTCGACAAGTGCTTCGAGTTCTGATTTGTAGCCACGTCTCAAATCTTCATTGAAAGCATTTGCTCGCTTAAGCTGTTCATTTGCTGAATATAAATCTTGTAATAATATTTGTACTTCAGCATGTTCAGTTGCGTTGTTATTTAGACAATTTATCCTTGGTTCCATCAAGGTTCCCATTTATATACATCAAACTCAAACAAGGAGCTATTGATATAATTTATTATTAGTATTATTTTTGAGCAAGTAGTGTAACAAAAATTAATCAAGTGGCTAGTACTAAATGACCTATTTACATAATTTTTTTAATTCCCAAACAGCACAAAGCACGTCACTTATGTAACAGGCTTCTCCCTTATACTTTTAATAAAAGAAGTTTAGCAATGTACTACGCTCACCTAAAGAGAAGAACACCCACACGCTTTGCACCATCCGGCGCTACTGCGTTTCACTTCTGGGCGCCGCGGCAGTATGTGCGAATAGAGTCAGGTGGTGCCACTGCGCTATTGTTACTGTTGTGCTATTGTCGTTAATTTTATTTTTAAATTTCATACAGCAAAAAGCCCGACTCTTTCGAATCGGGCTTCTCTTAATAGAAGTTTAGCAATGTCCTACTCTCACATGGGAACTCCCACACTACCATCGGCGCTACTGCGTTTCACTTCTGAGTTCGGAATGGAGTCAGGTGGTACCACAGCGCTATTGTCGCTAAACAAAAACTTTTTAATCACTCAACTTACGTTGGTAATTAGCAATCTTGGAAAACACTTAAGCAAGAATATTCTTACCTACGATATAAATACATTTATTCATTCAAGTCTCACGTGCGTGATGTTGCTATTCTCATAGCCTTTATTTGTCAGTCTTCACACAAAACCACTTGGGTGTTGTATGGTTAAGCCTCACGGGTAATTAGTATCAGTTAGCTCAAGGCCTTACAACCCTTACACACCTGACCTATCAACGTTGTAGTCTCCAACGACCCTTTAGGGAGCTTAAAGCTCCAGTGAGAACTCATCTCAAAGCCTGCTTCCCGCTTAGATGCTTTCAGCGGTTATCAGTTCCGAACGTAGCTACCGGGCAATGCCATTGGCATGACAACCCGAACACCAGTGGTTCGTCCACTCCGGTCCTCTCGTACTAGGAGCAGCCCTCTTCAATTCTCAAACGCCCACGGCAGATAGGGACCGAACTGTCTCACGACGTTCTAAACCCAGCTCGCGTACCACTTTAAATGGCGAACAGCCATACCCTTGGGACCGACTTCAGCCCCAGGATGTGATGAGCCGACATCGAGGTGCCAAACACCGCCGTCGATATGAACTCTTGGGCGGTATCAGCCTGTTATCCCCGGAGTACCTTTTATCCGTTGAGCGATGGCCCTTCCATACAGAACCACCGGATCACTATGACCTACTTTCGTACCTGCTCGACGTGTCTGTCTCGCAGTTAAGTCGGCTTATGCCATTGCACTAACCGTATGATGTCCGACCATACTTAGCCAACCTTCGTGCTCCTCCGTTACTCTTTGGGAGGAGACCGCCCCAGTCAAACTACCCACCAGACAGTGTCCCCAAGCCCGATCAGGGCCCTAGGTTAGAACATCACGCATACAAGGGTGGTATTTCAAGGTTGACTCCACTCCATCTGGCGACGAAGTTTCAAAGTCTCCCACCTATCCTACACATGTAGGAGCAATGTTCACTGTCAAGCTATAGTAAAGGTTCACGGGGTCTTTCCGTCTAGCCGCGGGTATACGGCATCTTAACCGCAAATTCAATTTCACTGAGTCTCGGGTGGAGACAGTGTGGCCATGATTACGCCATTCGTGCAGGTCGGAACTTACCCGACAAGGAATTTCGCTACCTTAGGACCGTTATAGTTACGGCCGCCGTTTACCGGGGCTTCGATCATGAGCTTCGTCCGAAAACTAACCCAATCAATTAACCTTCCGGCACCGGGCAGGCGTCACACCGTATACGTCATCTTTCGATTTTGCACAGTGCTGTGTTTTTAATAAACAGTTCGACCACCTGGTTACTTCGACCCTCCATCGCTTAGGAAGTAAATTCCATCACCATTGAGGGCGTACCTTCTCCCGAAGTTACGGTACTATTTTGCCTAGTTCCTTCACCCGAGTTCTCTCAAGCGCCTTAGTATTCTCTACCTAACCACCTGTGTCGGTTTGGGGTACGGTTCCTATATATCTGAAGCTTAGAAGCTTTTCCTGGAAGTATGGCATCAATGACTTCAACTCCTTGGAGTCTCGTCTCGTGTCTCAGCCTTAAGGGAGTCCGGATTTACCTAAACTCCCGACCTACGCACTTTCACACAGATTACCAACACTGTGCTCACCTAGCCTGCTCCGTCCCTCCTTCGCAATATATAGAAGTACAGAAATATTAATCTGTTTCCCATCGACTACGCGTTTCCGCCTCGCCTTAGGGGCCGACTTACCCTGCCCTGATTAACATGGGACAGGAAACCTTGGTCTTTCGGCGGGGGAGTTTTTCACTCCCCTTATCGTTACTCATGTCAGCATTCGCACTTGTGATACCTCCAAAGAAACTTCTCAATTCACCTTCAACGGCTTACACAACGCTCCCCTACCACTCATAATAAATTATGAATCCGCAGCTTCGGTGACTAGTTTAGCCCCGTTACATCTTCCGCGCAGACCGACTCGACTAGTGAGCTATTACGCTTTCTTTAAAGGGTGGCTGCTTCTAAGCCAACCTCCTAGCTGTCTATGCCTTTCCACATCGTTTCCCACTTAACTAGTACTTTGGGACCTTAGTCGGCGGTCTGGGTTGTTTCCCTCTTCACAACGGACGTTAGCACCCGCAGTGTGTCTCCCGGATATCACTCACTGGTATTCGGAGTTTGCAAAGGGTTGGTAAGTCGGGATGACCCCCTAGCCTTAACAGTGCTCTACCCCCAGTGGTGTCCATCCGAGGCTCTACCTAAATAGATTTCGGGGAGAACCACTATCTCCCGGCTTGATTAGCCTTTCACTCCGACCCACAAGTCATCACCGCATTTTTCAACATACGTGTGTTCGGTCCTCCAGTTGATGTTACTCAACCTTCAACCTGCCCATGGGTAGATCGCCGGGTTTCGGGTCTATACCCTGCAACTAAACGCGCAGTTAACACTCGCTTTCGCTACGGCTCCCCTAATCGGTTAACCTTGCTACAGAATATAAGTCGCTGACCCATTATACAAAAGGTACGCAGTCACCAAACTAAATTTGGCTCCCACTGCTTGTACGTATGCGGTTTCAGGTTCTATTTCACTCCCCTCACAGGGGTTCTTTTCGCCTTTCCCTCACGGTACTGGTTCACTATCGGTCAGTTAGTAGTATTTAGCCTTGGAGGATGGTCCCCCCATATTCAGACAAAGTTTCACGTGCTCCGTCCTACTCGATTTCACTTAAAGGTTGCTTTAGTGTACGGGACTATCACCCTGTATCGTGGTCCTTTCCAGAACCTTCCACTAGCGCCCAATAAGCTTAAGGGCTGATTCGCGTTCGCTCGCCGCTACTAACGAAATCTCGGTTGATTTCTTTTCCTCGGGGTACTTAGATGTTTCAGTTCTCCCGGTTCGCCTCATTAAGCTATGTATTCACTTAATGATACCTGCCTTATGACAGGTGGGTTTCCCCATTCGGAAATCGTTGGCTATAATGGTTTTTATCACCTTACCAACGCTTATCGCAGATTAACACGTCCTTCATCGCCTCTAACTGCCAAGGCATCCACCACATACGCTTAGTCACTTAACCATACAACCCCAAATTGTTTCATTGTCTTTTGATTGTTATACTGTGTTGCTTACGTGTTTGCGTAGAAGAAACTACACGTCACAAATAAGCGTCTTGTCTAACAAGCAAAAATCCTGCGAAAAATCATTTTTCTTATAATAAGAGAAAAGACATTTCAAACATTTTAGACTACTCGGTGACTAAACCGAGTTAATTGTAAAGTCTGACATTTTCACGCACTTCACTTCATTTATTGCTAAATAAAAGTGATGAGTTACTTGAATAAGAGCTCATAACATTTGTTTAAAAACAAACGTTAAAAACAATTTGATAAGACATTCGAGGAGAACGCCTTATCACCATTACTTACCCACGATATTGGATAAATAACAGCTTGATATTTATAGTTATGCGAGCAACAGCGCGACACCGTGCTTGCCCTATAAATATCGGTATTTATATCAGCTTTCCAGATTGTTAAAGAACTCATCTCTTAGTCGCATTCGCTAAGAAATTTGGTTTAAAAAACCAAATTTAAAGTGTCATAAAAAGCGTAAATATATTTACCCCTACAACCGTTTAAATTTGGTCTCTTTCTTTTGTGAAGAAGTTAAATACAATTCAAGTTAGACAAGGCATTTAATAGCGAAGCTTAGTCTTTTCTAAGCGAGTTATTAAATAACGCGGTATAACGAAGAATTTGGTAGGTCTGGGCAGACTTGAACTGCCGACCTCACCCTTATCAGGGGTGCGCTCTAACCGGCTGAGCTACAGACCTATTTTACGCTTGTCCTTTTACTTAATTTCATCGTTGTACTCGTTATTTGCTTGTCATTACCAGACGGTAACTTCAACGCTCATACCTCGCACGCCTTGAACTAAAGTAAAATTACTTCGCCTAAACGATCTGAAACTAACATTAAGAACTTCTTCATTTTCGTCATCATACAATTTGTGTGAACACTCGTGAATCCGAGGATTCCATTAATCGTTTTTACTTCAAGATAAGGAGGTGATCCAACCCCAGGTTCCCCTAGGGTTACCTTGTTACGACTTCACCCCAGTCATGAAACACAAAGTGGTGACCGTCCTCCCGAAGGTTAAACTAGCCACTTCTTTTGCATCCCACTCCCATGGTGTGACGGGCGGTGTGTACAAGGCCCGGGAACGTATTCACCGTAGCATTCTGATCTACGATTACTAGCGATTCCGACTTCATGGAGTCGAGTTGCAGACTCCAATCCGGACTACGACAAGCTTTGTGGGATTCGCTCCACCTCGCGGTATTGCTGCCCTCTGTACCTGCCATTGTAGCACGTGTGTAGCCCATCCCGTAAGGGCCATGATGACTTGACGTCGTCCCCACCTTCCTCCGGTTTATCACCGGCAGTCTCCTTAGAGTTCCCGACTTAACTCGGCAAATAAGGATAGGGGTTGCGCTCGTTGCGGGACTTAACCCAACATTTCACAACACGAGCTGACGACAGCCATGCAGCACCTGTCACAGAGTTCCCGAAGGCACAAGTCTATCTCTAGTCTCTTCTCTGGATGTCAAGGGATGGTAAGGTTCTTCGCGTTGCATCGAATTAAACCACATGCTCCACCGCTTGTGCGGGCCCCCGTCAATTCATTTGAGTTTTAACCTTGCGGCCGTACTCCCCAGGCGGTCAACTTAGTGCGTTAGCTGCGCCACTCACGGTTCAAGACCACAAACGGCTAGTTGACATCGTTTACGGCGTGGACTACCAGGGTATCTAATCCTGTTCGCTCCCCACGCTTTCGTTCCTCAGCGTCAGTATCTGTCCAGGTGGCCGCCTTCGCCACTGATGTTCCTTCCAATCTCTACGCATTTCACCGCTACACTGGAAATTCCACCACCCTCTACAGTACTCTAGTTGACCAGTTCAAAATGCAGTTCCAAGGTTGAGCCCTGGGCTTTCACATCTTGCTTAATCAACCGCCTACGAACGCTTTACGCCCAGTAATTCCGATTAACGCTTGCACCCCTCGTATTACCGCGGCTGCCGGCACGAAGTTAGCCGGTGCTTCTTCTGTAAGTAACGTCACAGAATGCAGTTATTAACTACATCCCTTTCCTCCTTACTGAAAGTGCTTTACAACCCGAAGGCCTTCTTCACACACGCGGCATGGCTGCATCAGGCTTTCGCCCATTGTGCAATATTCCCCACTGCTGCCTCCCGTAGGAGTCTGGGCCGTGTCTCAGTCCCAGTGTGGCTGATCATCCTCTCAAACCGGCTAGAGATCGTCGCCTTGGTGAGCCATTACCTCACCAACTAGCTAATCTCACTTGGGCTAATCAAATGGCGAGAGGTCCGAAGATCCCCCCTTTGGTCCGTAGACGTTATGCGGTATTAGCAGTCGTTTCCAACTGTTGTCCCCCACCATAAGGCATATTCCCAAGCATTACTCACCCGTCCGCCGCTCGTCATCTTCTAGCAAGCTAGAAATGTTACCGCTCGACTTGCATGTGTTAAGCCTGCCGCCGGCGTTCAATCTGAGCCATGATCAAACTCTTCAATTAAAAATCGTTTGTGTAACCTCACCCTTTTTACCGAAGTAATAATGATGTGTTACTGCTCAATGAATTCTGTCGTGATACTTACTTAGCTTATAAAAGCCAAAGTAAATATCGCATTACATATATAAGTATTACCTTTCCGAAGAAAAGTATTCATTTATGTGAACATCATTCATTAAAGCGTTTTTTTGTTCTCGCTAATAAAAGCTAAAGAACTATGTAAAAACAAGTTAATGTGAGTATCCACACAAATTGCATGATAACTAATTGTTAAAGAACATCTTCTTAAGAAGATAAGTAAGAATCGCATTCGTTCGTTACTTTGGAATTAACCTTTGCTTCGTTGCTGTTGCCCCGAAGCAGGATGCGTATCATACGCTTCCGAGTTTTGATGTCAACGTTTTTTTGAATTTATTTAAAAGTTTTTTTAAACTTCCAAGCTTTTCATTTTAAAACGTTAAGTTAACTTGTTTACTTAAATAAGTAGCGAGATAACTTATCAAAACATCCAGTTGGTTAAGCTTTTTGGCTGAACCCCTTGGAACTGGAGCGCATTGTAGAGATTTATATGCTGACGTCAACTCTTTTTTGTAAAAAAAACGTAATAATTGTTTAACTGCTTAGCATTCGTACAAACCCTGCCAATATTGCGGTTTTATTATGCTGTAACGTTCAATGTTACTATTTTCTTTAATAGCTAAGTCGTTACTTTCATCAATTATATATATGCTGTTAATTATAATTATTATTTTATTATGTTATTTTGTCATCATGTATTCTAATTTAATCAACTCTTGTACAAGGTAATTTTATGACTTCCCCAAACTTAAGAAAATACAATGACACATTCCCAATTTTGGGTAATGGTAATTATATTGATATCTCTTCAGTGCTTGTTGGCGATATCACCCTAGAAGATGATGTTAGTATTTGGCCCTTAGTTGCAGCCCGCGGTGATGTAAATACGATTACTATCGGCGCAAGAACTAATGTTCAAGATGGTACGGTTTTACACGTAACCCGTAGAAGCACCCAGAATCCTAACGGTAACCCTTTAATTATTGGTGCCGATGTAACAATTGGCCATAAATGCATGTTACATGGGTGTACATTAGGCGATCGTATTCTTGTAGGGATGGGTGCTATTATTATGGATGGTGCAATTATTGAAAATGATGTTTTTATCGGAGCCGGAAGTTTAGTTCCCCCTAACAAGACATTACTAAGTGGTTACCTTTATGTAGGTAACCCTGTGAAACAGGTTAG
The DNA here is from genome assembly GCF_022669015.1 of Colwellia maritima. Lineage (GTDB taxonomy): Bacteria > Pseudomonadota > Gammaproteobacteria > Enterobacterales > Alteromonadaceae > Colwellia > Colwellia maritima. Next base: position 272,082 of record NZ_JAKKSL010000001.1, read on the forward strand.
AAAACTAAAAGATAGTGAATTACATTTCTTAAAACAGTCAGCAATAAATTATATTAATTTAAAAAATGACTATTTGGCTCAGTAATGCTAAACCTTATATTAATTTATAATGATGTAATAGTTATCGTTATTTAAATCATTAAATTTTTATATGGATTACATCGCCTTCCAATTCATTCTTTTCGAACCAGAGCTCAACTATCTCTTCAATATCAAATTTTGTGCAGTTATCAATATATTCTAATTTTTCTAATTGCGCCGAATGACAGTAAATAGTAACAAGTTGTCCTGATGCTTGTGCAGTAAAGCACCAAGCAGCTTGTTTTTCATCAAATACCAAATCATCATTAAATAAAATTGCTTGGTTCATAGCTTTTCCTTATGAAAAGGATGATTTTAATTTCAAGATAACTGAATCAACACTTGGCCTAATCCCTCTCCAAATATAAAAACTTTCCGCTGCTTGTCCAACAAGCATACCTAAGCCATCAATAACTTTTTTAGCCTTTAGTGCTTTTGCTTTTTGCAAAAATGGCGTTAGCTCTTTTCCATAAGTCATATCATAACAAACGCAGTTTTCCGTAATAAGCTTCTCAGATATAGGTAAGCCATTACCAGTCAAACCAAACAGAAGTTGCGTTGATAATAATATCAAACACCTGTTCATTAGCTTCATCAAATGAGCAAGCTGAAAGTGGTTTATTTGTGTATTGCTCGACTATCGATTGTGCTTTAGATACAGTTCTATTAGCAATAGTTAAAGATTCAGGGTTTTGATCTAATAAAGGTAAAACTACGCCCTTCGACGCCCCACCCGCTCCGAGTAATAATATTCGGCTGCTTTCAAGCTGAACATTATTGGCAAGTAGGTCATTTACTAAACCAACACCATCTGTCGTATCGCCATATATTTTACCGTTTTTAAACGTTAGTGTGTTGACCGCACCAGAAAACTTAGCATGCGCAGTTAACTCATCACACATAGCCATCGCTTGCTCTTTGAATGGTGCCGTTACATTAGCTCCTTTACCACCTTGAGCAATAAATTTTGTTACTGTCTCCTTGAAGCTATCTAATTCTGAAAATTGCGTTTCATAATTAAGAGATTGATTTGTTTCTTTAGCAAAACACTGATGAATTAACGGTGAGCGTGATTGTTTTATTGGGTTACCAAAAACACGATATTGATCCATAAAATTTACCTAAGATTATAATTATAGGTAGACTAACCGAATTGGTGTTTTAAGGACATAAAAAAAGCAGTATCGGATTACTGCTTTTTATTCTTATTTATATTTTAACATTGTATTAAAATTTATAGCCAACCATTAATGAATAAACCATTGGATCAACATCTACTTTCGCTTTACCAATATTGTCACCCGCTACATCAAATGTTGCATCTGTAGAAATATCAATATATCGTGCAGAAAAATTCACCGACCAATTTTCATCAATTTCATAGTCTGCTCCTAGTTGTACAGCAAAACCAAATGAGCCGTCTAGTTTTAAATTAGTTAACCCTAAGCTTTTTGGTGCGGCCTCAAACTCTTCGTTAAAAAAGTGCGTATAATTAATGCCTACACCCACATAAGGTTTAAAAGCAGAATTCATATCAATGTAGTAAAGCGCACTTAATGTAGGTGGCAAATGTGTGACTTCGGCAAGCTTAGCGCCATCAACACCTAAAACTGCGTTAGGATCATAAATAGTAACGTCATGTGTAAACGGAGTTGCCGCTAATAATTCTACGGCCCAGTTACTGTCATAAAAGTATACTAAGTTTAAACCGAGTTGAGTATTATCATCAACGGAAAGTGACATGGTAGAATCAGCACCAGAGAGTAAAACGGCTGCGTTTTCACTATCAGGATTAACCGATGTTGCTCCTCCTCTTACTAAAATATCACCTGCTTGATGAGCAAGAACAGCTGTTGAAAGACTTGATAATAATGCAATTGTTAATAATGATTTTTTCATAATATATATCCCTAAATAATTTGTGGATATAATAGATCTATTCACTTTTAAAAACTTGATTTAGCGCAATGTTTTCAAGTTAGATAATTGATGAACTAGATAATATTGATTTAAATCAACTTATGCGATTGTTTTATTATACCAAAAACAAAACAAAAACAATGAGTGTGATATTTATCACAGAGATATGTTATTAAATACTAACTACGTAATATATTTCCTGTTAATCCATTAATAATTTTTGAAGGCTTTAGTAATCCAGACGTTTTTCCTCTGATAATAAAGTCTACTTTATCGCCAAGCTGTGCTTCAACTTCCTGCCACGTTTTAACAGGTGTTTCTCCGGCTAAATTCGCACTAGTCGACACTATTGGCTTATTTGTTTGATTACATAAAGAGACGACATCTTCGTGGTCAGTAATACGTACAGCAATCGAGTCAAACTTGCCACAAAGTAAAGGTGCAATATTTTTTTTAGCGGGTAATACTTGAGTTATTGCATTAGGCCAACGAGATAAGATTGTTTGTCTTTGAGATTCGCTCAGCAGGTCATCATCAATATAGGCTAACAGTTGTGAGTAATTAGCTGCCAATAATATTAATCCTTTATGAGTAGGCCTTTGTTTAATTGTTAATAAATTGCGAATTGCCAAATTATTATCGGGGTCACAACCTAGACCAAAAACAGCCTCCGTTGGATAAGCAATAATACCGCCCTGATAAAATATCTTGGTCGCGGTTTTCATTGCTGAAGTATCGTTCATAAAAAAATCACTTTAGCGGTAGTTAAATAATAGGTGAACTTTCTGAAAGTATAAGCTAAAAGTTCACCTAAAATACGTAGTATTAACTCAATTTTGCTTGCATAGCTTCATCTTTAGCTAACAAAGCTTTAGCGTTTGATACACGCTCAGCTTTCACCTTATCCGCCATACTTTGATCTGCGACACCTAGAATTTGTGCAGCCAAGTAACCAAGCATTTTTAGCACCGACTTTACCTATAGCGACTGTAGCAACAGGAATACCACCAGGCATCATAACGGTTGAAAGCAATGCATCATGCCCTTGCAATGGACCACAATCAACAGGAACCCCAATAACGGGTCTAGTTGTCATACCGGCAACTGCACCGCCTAAATGAGCGGCTAAACCTGCAGCACAAATAAACACTTTACAACCACGTTCTTCGGCGTCTTTTACATAGGCTTTAGCAGCATCAGGTGTTCTGTGCGCTGAACGAACACGAACTTCATGAGTAATATCAAACTGCTTTAAAATCTCAATAGTAGCTTGCATTACGGGTAGGTCTGAATCAGACCCCATTAAAATGGCAACAAAAGGTGAAGTCATAATATTTCTCTTTCTTTAGGTTTAAAAATAAAAAGGTTTACAATTAAGTTCAAATTGGAATGAATAACTTATAACGTTTTAAGTTTATAATCACATTGTTTCTGTGGGCAACTGAGCACCTCACCACTTGCCATTACGCGCTTAATTAATATAGGCCAATGACATTGAGGACAAACATGTTCGACAGGTTGATGATTTAAAACATATTTGCATTTTGGGTATTGATCACAAGAGTAAAATGTTTTTCCAAAGCGGTTAGTTTTCTCTTTTAATAGGCCAATACAGCCTTTGCTTAGACAAACAGGGCAAGGGACACTCGGCGTATCATGTGCTTGCTCTTCTTCTATATGGTGACAGTCAGGGTAACTTGTACAACCAATAAACATACCATATCGGCCTTGTTTCACAGCTAATTCGTGCCCACATAAGGGACATTCACTACCCGGCAAAGGCGTATCCTCTACCCTTTCATGCTCTACAACTGAACGGGTATATTGACAATTAGGATAATTGGAACAGCTAAAAAACGCCCCCGACTTTCCACGCTTTATTGTTAGCTCTGAACCACATTCAGGACAAACTTCATACGCTTTCTCTAGCGCATGCTCGTGTCGAGAAAATAAAGGTTTTCCTTTGTTAGGATCAATTGAATTAGGCATTAGTTAAACAAAAGCACAAGTAAGTTGTGACATATTATGCCACAACTTCCCTTAAAAAGACTAGTACCTAAATTATAGGCCTATAGATGGGTTAAGATAGCGATTAATACGGAATTAACACGATACTAATGTAATAGTCCCTCTTGTTCATCAAAAATAAGTTCTTCCATTTGAGAATAGGCATTTTCTTGCCCTGGAACATTAAATAACACCATCAAAATAACCCACTTTAGATCATCTAAAGAGAAATGATTTGTATCGAGCTCCATCACCCTGTCGATAACCATTTCACGCGTGGTAAAATCTAAGACATTTATTTGTTCTAAAAACAAAATGAATCCTCGACTTTGTGTATCAAGCAGTTGCATTTCATTTTCAGTATAAATGCGGAAAGATTGATTACCCACTCGTGTTAAATAAGGATAAGCATCAGAATCTTGCAGCGCACTTAGCTTTTCTAACCAACTCAGTGCTTTGTATATTTCATCTTGATGAAAACCGGCTCGCGTTAATTCATCGGTTAATATATCATGATCGACCATAACTTCGGCTTCACTATGTATATAATTTTCAAACAAATACATTAAAATATCGAACATAACTAGCCCCTTGTTCACCTTGGATATGTTACTACAATCTAAGGTAGCCCCCTGGTACTGCAGCTACCAAACCTTTCAACTCCAATATAGTTAGCCGAGTGAGCACTTCTTGAATTGGAAGTTTACTCCTCAGTACAACCGTATCTACGGGCGTAATTTCAAACCCCACACTATCCAACATTTCATCATCGCACAAGTCCTTATTTAGTCTTTCACCATCAATTTCTTCATTTACGCTTGATTCTAATTTCGGGTGCTGTGATAAGTGTAGACTAGAATTATCCAGAAAAACTAACTCATTTATTATATCGGCAGGTTCTTCAACAAGTTTAGCACCTTGTTTAATTAACCAATGACACCCTTTTGCTTGTAAGTTACCGATACCACTTGGTATTGCAAAAACATCACGGTTTTGCTCTAGCGCACAACGAGCTGTTATGAGTGAACCACTTTGCAAAGCCGCTTCGACAACCAACACACCACTTAATCCACTGATAATTCTATTTCTTTTTGGAAAATGTCCTGCTTTGGGTGAAGTACCAGGCAAAAATTCACTTATGATAGCCCCTTCTTTTTCTATAATATTTTTAGCTAAAGATCGGTGTCTTCTTGGGTATACTTGATCTAATCCTGTAGCCACTACTGCAATAGTACTAGCATGACGAGTTAACGCTCCTTTATGTGCTGCAGCATCAATACCTAGCGCTAAGCCACTTGTTATGACTAACCCAACGTCAACTAATTGTTGAGCAATTTTAAAAGCGGTTTCTCTGCCATTAATACTAGCTGATCGGCTACCCACAATCGCTAATTGATTTTGATGCAATAAACTCTTATTACCTTGTACAAATAGCACCAGAGGCGGATCATAAATTTGTTTGAGCATAGGTGGGTATTGTTCGTCATCAAAACCAATAATTTCACTATGGCAACGTTGGCTGTTGATAATTATCTCATCAATTGCTTGCCAATCGGGCTGATGAAAAGCGGACAATTGTTTTACTGTTAAATTATTAGCTGATGTTAATTTTGAAGAAGTAAAAAGCGTTGACAAACCGTGGTGATTCACCAACGCTAATTTTTTATGAATGGCTAGCCGAGGCACGGACTTTAAGGCTAACCAATAATGAATATTACTTTTTTGCACTTGTCTTCTCCCTAAGACATATCTCCTCTAATATAGAACAATAACAGTTATAACCTTTTTAAATAGTGCTTATTCTGGTGCAGCAACGCTATCTTGTAATCTCGCCGGTTTTTCAGTTTTCAATATTAACGCCATACTCGCTTGCGGATAAACTTTAAAAACCATTAATTCACCTAAATACTCTTCTGGCATTTTATAATCTGAACCATTATCACTTAATAAACGGTGCCATCTAGACGCCTCGTGGGTATATTTAGGTCCAGTATTAGTCTCTACTACACCAGGACTTAAACGTCTAATTGACATAACATCACCAACAACAACTTGATGTTCAGTACCACGGTTAATCATTACAACTTCTAATTTGCCAAATTCTCGCCCTTCACTAACCGCTTTTACAATTGTGCCACGAAATGATTTATCAACCGCTTTCATGGTAAAAATTGAAGGTAACATTTGTCCTTCATTAACGGGAACAACATAATCACCTGAATGTATTTCGCGCTTGGCTGTACTGATTTTTAAGGTTGCCGGTTCTTTTTCATCCATATTCCCCGATCTAATCGCTTGACCTGTGGCTACAAGATCAGCATAAAAACCTAGAGAGAGTTCAGTCTCTGGATCAATGATTTCTTCACCTTTATTATAAATCGCGTATGTTTTAGATAATTCTAGATCTTTATTAACATAAACTTTAAACCCTGTGATACTTGATCTATAACCTTCATCGCTGCCTATAACATGCGGGAATTGTTCAAGTTGCTCAGCACTAAATAACTGATCATACTTGATAAATGGCGCAATAACTTCTAATGGTAATAATTTTATTGCAGAGTTTTCTTTGTTTTTTTGACGAATTTTTGGAGACCATTTAAAGCCGGGTTTACCCTTAGTTGACTTAAGCACCAACATAGGCTCACCATTTTCATCATAGACTAATGAAATAATATCACCTGGATAAATTAAATGGGGATTCTTAATGTCAGGGTTTAAACGCCATAGTTTAGGCCAAAGCCATGGTTGGTTTAAAAATACAGATGATATATCCCAAAGGGTATCTCCTTTAACAACGACATATGTTTTGGGTGCATCATCATTTATTTTAAGTTGATCAGCCAATGATATAGTAGAACACGCAAATAAAGAGAGTGTTAACAATATTTTTTTTAGCATGTGTCTAGTTCCTTTATGATGGTTTTTCATGCTTTTATAGAAATGCAGCATTATTAGTTGCTATAATGGTAAACATAACACTCTAAAAGCATTATCGCTAATTCTTTTATCAAACATTTATAAGATTATGACTATTTTAACTGTATTAAGATTCCCAGATCCTCGTTTAAAAACAACAGCTAGCCCAGTAACTGAAGTTACAGACGCTACATTAACAATCATAAATGATATGTTGTCAACCATGTATGAAGAAAAAGGTGTCGGCTTAGCCGCTACCCAAGTTAACATCCATCAACGCATTGTCGTAATGGATGTCTCTGAAAATGGAGACCAACCTATTGTTTTAATCAACCCAGAAATTATCGCTAAAAGTGATGAAACCGTAATCAATGAAGAAGGTTGTTTATCGGTTCCTGGAATTTACGCAAAAGTCGACCGTCACACTAGCTGCACAGTAAAAGCACTAGATAAAACGGGTAAAGAATTTACCTTGGATGGTGATGGCTTATTAAGTATTTGTATTCAGCACGAGCTTGACCATTTAAATGGCGTTTTATTTGTCGACTATTTATCACCACTAAAACGTCAACGAATTAAAACAAAACTAGAAAAAGAAGCACGTTTAGAACAAGACAACATTTAATACTCACTTTTAGGATAGCTCTTTTGTCAAAACCATTAAATATTATCTTTTTGGCACGCCTGATTTTGCTGCCCAACATTTGGCAGCACTAATTAATAGCCAACACAATGTTGTCGCTGTTTATTGCCCTCCTGATAAACCGGCAGGACGAGGGAAGAAATTAACCGCATGCGCCACCAAATTATTAGCTATTGATCATAACTTACCTGTTGAACAACCTATTAACTTTAAAAACACAGGCGACCAAGCACAATTAGCTCAATACAATGCCGATGTTATGGTGGTGGTTGCTTATGGTTTATTGCTTCCTGAAGTTATACTCAATTCACCACGTTTAGGGTGCATTAATGTTCATGGTTCTTTATTACCAAAATGGCGAGGTGCAGCTCCTATTCAACGCGCATTAGAAGCGGCGATAAAAAAACAGGCGTAACCATTATGCAAATGGATAAAGGGCTTGATACTGGTGATATGATTTTAACGGCTGAATGCCCTATTGAAAATACTGATACAAGTGCCGGCCTTTATCAAAAGCTTGCTCAACTTGGTCCAAAAGCATTAATCGATTCGTTAGTATTGATGGCAGAAGAGAATTATAGTGCGACCAGACAAAATGATGATATATCTACTTATGCACATAAACTAGAAAAAGCTGAAGCGGAAATAAATTGGCAACTGACAGCAAATGAAATAGATCGAAAAATTAGAGCCTACAACCCTTGGCCAATTGCACAGTTTACCTTTACAGAAGGTACCCAAGATAAAAAACAACATAGAATTCGAGTTTGGCAAGCTTCAATTAACGAAACACAAAGTTCAGAGCCTGCAGGAACCATTCTCTCGGTAGATAAAGCAGGCATTGTTGTTGCCACAGCAAAAGGCGCAATTTGTTTAGAAGTTTTACAATTACCAAACAAAAAAGCATTGCCAGTTCAAGATATCTTAAATGGTCGATCTGAGTGGTTTACGCTCGGCACTAATATTAATGGTGCTTTTATCAAGAGTGATGCTAGTTAAATGACATCGATAACTCAAGACAATAAACAAAAACGAGTTAATGTTCGAGCATTAGCCGCTAAATGTTGCTACAGCGTAATAGATCAAGGCCGTAGTCTTGGAGACGAGCTGCCAAAACAACAAGATAAAGCCTCAATAAAAGATAAGGCCTTATTACAAGAGATTTGTTACGGTGTGTTACGTTTTTTACCTGAATTAGAGCATGACGTTCGAGGTTTAATCCAAAAGCCTTTAACAGGAAAACAACGCGTATTTCATTTTTTATTATTGGTCGGGGTATACCAAATTAAATATATGCGTATTCCTGACCATGCCGCTGTAAGTGAAACTGTTGGTGCTACAGGGGCACTTAAAAATCGTCATATGAAAGCGCTAATTAACGGTGTACTTCGAAACTATTTACGCGCTAGAGAAAACGCCATAGAGGCACCCTTACCTACATCTGATTTACCTCTTTCAATTCAATATAATCATCCCAGTTGGTTTATCAAAGAAATACAGAAAAGTTACCCCCAACAATGGCAACAAATACTCAATGCAAACCAACAAAAACCGCCAATGTGGTTAAGAGTAAATCAGCAACATCACACTATTAATGATTATAAAAAACTGCTCGAAACAGCAGAAATATCAATTAATTCTGTAGAGCCATTAAGTCAAGCTATTGAATTAACACACCCAACAGATGTATTGAACTTACCTGGTTTTGAACAAGGTTGGGTGTCAATTCAAGATGGTGCAGCACAACAAGCCGCTCGGCTGCTAAATTGCCAAAAAGATGATGTAGTACTAGATTGCTGCGCAGCACCCGGTGGAAAAACCTGTCATATTTTAGAGTTCACCCCAGAGATTGCTTCAATGACAGCCATTGACATTGAAGCGAATCGCTTAGTAAGAGTAGAAGAAAATCTTGCTCGATTAGGTTTAAAAGCAACCGTCATAGCTGCTGATGCAGCCAATGCTAAAACATGGTGGCAAGGACAGTACTTTGACCGTATTTTCCGGATATCCCATGCTCAGGCACAGGTGTTATTCGCCGCCATCCCGACATAAAGTGGCTACGTAAAGCTTCTGATATAGATGCTTTAATGATTTTACAGCAGCAAATTATAAAAGAAATATGGTCTTTGCTTAAACCTGGTGGTACTTTACTTTATGCTACTTGTAGTATTTTACCGCAAGAAAACAGTCAACAAATAGTACACTTTCTTGAGCATCATCCTGATGCGCAGTTATTGCCTTTTGAGAATGCCGAACATGACAATAATATTGGTTGGCAATTATTACCCGGTATAAATAACATGGATGGTTTTTATTACGCTAAGTTATTAAAAATAAAAACTTAATATAAAATTCAAGACGTACATACAGAACTTGAGAATAAAAATAACAAAATGAAAATTATAATAGTCGGTGCAGGCCAAGTAGGCGGAACATTAGCAGAAAACCTAGTAGGTGAAAATAACGAAATATCTGTTGTGGATACTGACGGAGAAAAGCTGCGTGAATTACAAGACAGAATGGATCTTCAAGTAGTTACAGGTCAAGGTTGTTATCCAGACGTATTAAAAAAAGCCGGTGCAGAAGATGCGGATATGGTTATTGCGGTTACATCAGATGATGCAACTAACATGATTACTTGCCAAATTTGCTCATCATTGTTTAATACCCATAAAAAAATTGCTCGCATTCGTTCAAACCAAATTTTAAAATATGCCGAGCCTTTATTTCATAAAAACCAAATACCTATTGATCACGTTATAGCACCTGAGGAATTGGTTACTCGTGATATAGCACGGCTTATTGACTACCCTGGAGCACTTCAAGTGCTAGAATTTGCTAATGGTAGTGTTAGTTTAGTAGCAGTAAAAGCCTATTATGGTGGCTTATTGGTTGGTCATGCATTATCAACCCTAAGAGACCATATACCCAATGTAGATACACGTGTAGCCGCCATTTACCGTAATGGAAAGCCTATTAGACCATTAGGTACAACAGTGATTGAAGCAGATGATGAAGTGTTTTTCATTGCTGCCAGTATTCATATTCGTGCCGTCATGAATGAATTACAGAAATTGGAAGCTGCCTATAAACGCATCATGATTGTTGGTGGTGGTAATATAGGTCTTGGTTTAGCACGTATATTAGAAAATAATCACCAAGTAAAACTAATAGAACGATCTCCAGAACGAGCAGCTCTGCTTACCTCTGAATTAAATAATACCTTAGTTTTCAATGGCGACTCTTCTGATATAGAGTTATTAACTGAAGAGAACATAGAGCAATTTGATGTGTTTATTGCTGTTACCAATGACGATGAAGCTAATATTATGTCATCACTGCTTGCTAAAAAGCTTGGGGTACGCAAAACCATGGTTCTTATTCAACGAGATGCCTATATTGAATTAGTACATGGTGGGACTATTGATATTGCAATATCACCTCAGCAAGCAACAATTTCAGCACTACTAACTCATGTTAGACGTGGAACAATAGATAATGTCTATAGTTTGCGTGGTGGTGCTGCTGAAGCAATTGAAATTGTTGCTAAAGGCGATGAAAAATCTTCAAAAGTAGTTGGTCGTGCCATCAAAGATATTAAGCTACCACCAGGTACAACAATTGGGGCAGTGGTTCGTGGCACTGAAGTATTAATCGCGCACTCAAATACACTGATAATTGAAGAAGACCATGTTATTTTATTCTTAGTTAATAAACGTTATATCAGCGATGTTGAAAAGTTATTCCAAGTGAGTGCTATTTACTTTTAGGCTTTAAAATATTGTGGCACTTAATAATGTTTTGCATTATTAAGTGCGCCAGAATCCAGGAGTAAACAACACTAGCAAGGTAAATATTTCTAATCGACCAAATAACATAGCCATAATCAATACCCATTTACTATCATCACCAATGCTTGAGAAATTGGCAGCAACTTCACCTAATCCTGGGCCAAGGTTATTAATAGCAGCTGCAACTGCGGTAAAAGCAGTAATATCATCAATACCTGTGGCTAAAAGTAATAACATGCAAATAACAAACACAGCAGCGTAGGCAGAAAAGAATCCCCAAACAGCCTCAACAACACGATCTGGCAGCACTTTTTTTCCAATTTTGATACTGAATATAGCCTTAGGATGAACTAATTTATTTAACTCACGTACGCCTTGTAAGTAAAGTAACAATACACGTACAACCTTCATTCCACCCGCTGTACTGGCCGCACAACCACCAATAAAACTAGAAAAAATCAATAATATAGGTAATAACGTAGGCCAATCTGCAAATGAGGTGGTTGTAAAACCGGCAGTGGTGCTTATTGATACAGATTGAAATAATGCCTGATCAAATGCTTTATCAGAATCTTGATAAGTACCTGATGTCATCAGTACTGTGAAACAAATTAGAGTTAACATTAACTGAATAGCAATAAAAACTTTAAATTCAGGATCATAAAAATAATTTTTGAGGGATTTACTTTGTAGTACAGCATAATGCAACGCAAAATTAACACCTGATATAATCAAGAAAAACACACAAATAAAGTTGATAACAGGGCTGTTAAAATACCCCATACTTGCATCATGGGTAGAAAAACCACCAATAGCTATTGTGGAAAAAGAATGACAAATAGCATCAAAACCTGACATGCCCGCCAACCAATAAGCCGTTGCACAGGCAATAGTTAACGATAAATAGATGTACCATAAATGTTTAGCCGTATCAGCGATTCTTGGCGTCATTTTTGAATCTTTAACCGGTCCAGGAATTTCTGCACGATACAACTGCATTCCACCAATACCCAACATAGGCAAAACAGCAACAGCTAAAACAATGATTCCCATCCCCCTAGCCACTGTAATTGTTGGCGATACCACAATACAGCATGAGGCAAGCCTTCAATATGCGTTAGAATGGTTGCTCCAGTTGTTGTTAAGCCAGAGAATGACTCAAAAAAAGCGTCCGTTATCGACAGTGATGGTTGTTCGAGAAGAATAAGAGGAATAGCAGAAAAACTTGCTAAAACTAACCAAAATAATACGACTATCAAAAAGCCTTCTCGGGCTCTTAAATCTGTTTTTTGATTTCGATTGGGGTACCAGGCTAAAAACCCCGTAAATAAACACCATAAAAACCCCAGTAAAAAAGGTACCCCACCGCCATCACGATAGATAAGAGAAACTAAGGCAGGTGGTAGCATAGTGACACTAAGTAATGCCACCAATAAACCTAAAATTCGAATAATATTTTTATATTGCACGTTTTATTTTCATTGTTATTTTATTTATTTCAGCTATAAACCAAGTTACAAATTATCCGATGGGGTTAGTGATAGCTCTCCTGCAGATAATGTTTGCAGTTTATGTTCTATCCAAGCTAATTCTGCTTTAGGTAAAGAAAGCTTAAATTGCACTTGCTGTAGATATTCTTGTTCAATAACCTGCCCTTGTACTTGGCTAATTATATGTAGTACATCATCAACTTGGTTATATTGACATGCTAATGTTTTTGTCGCCATCGCTATTTTAGTTTTCGATTGTAAAAAAACCAACGCTTGACGAACACTATCTCCATACGCACGCTGTAAACCGCCAGTACCTAACTTTGTTCCACCAAAATATCGTACAATAACAGCACAAACCTGCCCAATCCCCCCGCCTTGTAAAACGGCTAACATAGGCTTCCCCGCTGTACCACTAGGCTCACCATCATCAGAATACCCATAACCCAAACTATTATTAGCAGCCTTTGTTAGGAAAGCATAACAATAATGGCTTGCTTGCGGGTGTAAAAGCTGACATTGCTTTACTTGTTCTTTAGCTTCTTCAATACTCTCACAAGGCTCTAAGAAACAAATAAAGCGACTTCGGTTGACAACAGTTTCATGCTCAACCTTATTAACGGCTATCTTATATGGTGTAACCATTACGATTAATCTAGCCCTAAATCACGTGTCATATTTTCATTATGAGATTGATGAACGATGATATTATCTTCAATACGAATACCACCATAATCACGCATTTCATCCACTTTAGGCCAATTAATTTGATCGCTATAAGCTGATTCTTTTAATGTTCTCAATAAAGAATCAATAAAATACAAACCAGGTTCTATCGTAAACACTTGACCGGCTTCAACTGTTCTTGAAGTACGTAAAAATGGATGATTATCAGGTGCGTTTATATGAGTTCCACGTTCATCAGCCATAAACCCACCCATATCATGCACCTGCAAACCTAAATGATGCCCTAACCCATGAGGAAAAAATGTACTAACAATACCTGACTCTACTGCTGTTTCAGCACTCACTTTAATAAAATTAAATTCAGCTAATACTTTTGCTACTTCATTGTACGTTGCTATATGTAGATCAACATAGTTAACGCCTGGTTTCAAACCATTGACAGCGTTTAACATCAATTCATTCATACGTAATATTAAGTCTGCAAATTTATCTTGTTTAAAGGCATAAGTGCGAGTGATATCTGCTGCATAACCATTAAAATTTGCGCCTGCATCAATTAAAAAAGATTTATGAAGTTGCGGTGGAGTTTTATCCAATGCCATATAATGCAAAACAGAGCAATTCTTATTTAAGGCTACAATATTTCCATACGGAGTTTCATCGGTGGTATACCCTATAGCACTGAGGTAAGCACTTTGAATTGAATACTCAGTCCCTCCATTTAAAAAGGCTCTTTTTGCCGCAATATGGGCTTTAACCGCTAACGCATTTGATTGACGTAAACAAACTTGCTCATAAGCCGTTTTATAAGCACGGTGATAATGAATATAATTAAGTAACCGTTCAGGATTAATATCTTCAAAACCTAACGCTTTTGCTACCTCAATATGACTACCAATATAAGCAAAATCTTTTTTATCATAAGGAAGTAATTTATCAACTTCACTTGCTTGAGTCAGCACTTTAATATGAAAAAACTCATGCCAATAATCATCGGTCAAAGGGATTACTTTATGCCAAAAATCAACAGGTTGATAATATATAAGCGTTGGTTTGTCTTCACCGTTCACAATCAGCCAACAGTTAGGTACATCGATTAAGGGTAACCAATGTTTAAAGTGAGGGTTAACTCTAAAAGGGTATGCATTATCATCAAGAAATGCTTTTATTTCTTGGCCTGAGTGGATAACAACACCTTCAATTTTTTCATAAGACAACGCTTGTTTGGTGCGTTGCTGTAAACAATCAATATGTGCTGAATATTCTTCTTTCAACTTGTTGGATAATGTACTCATAAACCCTCCGAAAATTTTGCGATATCATAACACACCCTATTATTAGCAAGCTATAATAGCATTATGACGCTTATCTAAAGTTGTGCAGCTTTTTTTACACTTCATTTTATCTAATAAATAATAATGAAATTAACCGCCAATACTCATATTGATTACGTTTTCAAAAATCTGACTAACCTGCCCTGGTTTATTCTGGTAAATCTCTTGGTATGCAAGAACACTTTTAACATAATTTCTGGTTTCTTTATAAGGGATCATTTCAATCCAGATATCAGCCGGAACTGATTGTGCATTATCAACCCATGTACCTACCCTATAAGGTCCTGCATTGTAGGCCGCTGTGGCAAGCACCGCATTACCATTTGTTTTACCCAGTAGTATTTTTAAATATTTAGTACCTAATTGAATGTTATTCTTTGCATTTAATAAATAGCGCGTATTTATTTTACCTTTCTTCAGGTGTTTCGCTGTATTAGGCATTAATTGCATTAATCCTTTTGCGCCTACGGGTGAGTTAGCATCATGCATAAAAGAACTTTCTCTGCGCGCTATAGCAAATGCCCAAGAAGGGGCTATTTTTTGTGCTAAAGCATAGTAGTTAATCTCTTTATCAAAAGCTTTAGGAAAACGCAGCGCTACATCATCTAAATAACCAACATTCGCCAAGGTAAAAATGGTTCGATCAAACCATTGATTCTCATTCGCTATTTTTGCAGCAACCAATTTTTCTCGGTCATTTAATTGAGAAATCAAATAATTCCACTCCGACCTTGCCTGTCTATATCGGCCCATAGAATGAAATTCAAAAGCTCTTTTAGCCGCAGGATAACTGATCAAGTTACGCTTTTCTACCAACGTAAAATTTAGCGGCTTGTTTTGCAAATTAACGGGGATTTTTAAATAACTAGCGGCCAAAAAACCATAATAATGCCGCTCATTAGCAACTTGTTGCAATACCAGATCACCCCGCTCATGCGAACCTGTCTCTATTAACGCCCTCGCATACCAGTACTTCCACTTTAAATCATCTTTATATAGGCTAGGCAATTGTTTTATTTCAATAATTAGACGCTCCCAGTCCCTTTGTTTCAAGGCTTGAGATAAACGCCATTGCAGCATGTTTTTACTTAGTAAATTAAAATCAAGCTTGTCTAACCATAATTGTGCTAACTGATGTTTTTTTGATGATAATGCTAATGCAAATTTTTCAGTAATTTCTTGTTGTTGTGTTTGGGTAAAAGCAAATTTCAATTGTGCTTTCTTATAACTACTCAATGCTGTTTCAGGGTGGCGCCATATTAGCCGCTTTAAGCCGTAAGTTAATATTTCTGTTTCCTTATCTGAATTATTAGGAAAATATTTTAATTTACTGACAATGGAAGGATCACGTCGAACTTTGTGCCACAACTTCCCCAAATATTGCTGATTAATTGGTAATAATTTGGTTAAATAAGGTATCAGTGTGTGTTTTCCACCATCTGCAGCTAAGCTAATACGTTGCCAAACACGATCATTAGTACGATATCCGGCTTTCTGCCAACGCTCAAAGAGTGGGTCACAAGCTTTATCTTGAGATCTACCCACAACCCACAACTTTGTTACTTGTGGGAGAATCACTGTTTCAGGTATTCCTGATTGCAAACTGAAGTTTAGTTGGTGACATGTTAACTCAACATTTGATGTCGGTTTGTATGCTTGCAAAAATAACAAGCCTTGCTTTTTATCAGCGAGATAGTTTAGCCACTTCTTCCTTAGTGGCCAGTCTAATGGTGTTCCTTGATATTTTTCTAAAAACGTATCAATTTCTGTTGCATCGGAAAGCTTCATTTTATGTATCAAACGTTGCTGATCTAAATAAGGCTGCAGAGGATAATAATGAAGTTGATTATAAAGTGTTTGATATTGTGCAGAATTACTTTTATGTGTCAGCTTTTCGGCTTTGATAAAATTTTCCTGCTGAATTTTATTCACGGTTAACTTTAACGGCTCACTTGCACACAAACTTGAGCTATAAATCACTATTATTAGCGCTAATACTCGTTTAAACACTAAACTAGTTAACATTAACTTCTCTATCCGTAAAACCTATTCATTACGCTAGAGTATAAATAAAAATGGTGTAGAATACGATGACAATAGCAATTTCATCTGATGAACTTATATTTATGCCTAGTGACATTTTCCAACAAACGGATCACTCCCTCGATGCTATAGGCTTACGTTGCCCTGAGCCAGTCATGATGGTCCGGCTAAAAATACGAAAGATATTGAGTGGCGAAACCTTACTAATCTCGTGCGATGATCCGTCAACCACGCGTGATATACCTAGTTTTTGCCAATTTATGGAGCATGATCTTGTTGCTAAAAAAACAGATCAAAAACCTTATTTATATGTGATTAGGAAGAGCTAGTATAAGTAGCCCCTCGCCATGTTTGCCCTATTTTATGCATTAAGCGGGTAATTCTGCTTTTTTCAACATCACAAATAATTCGTCTTTAAATTGTAGACGTTCCTTTTTTTCTGTTCTAAATATTCATCACTTGTATTTTCTACACCTTGCTCTATACGATGAATTTCTTGATTGACTTCATGGTAGTCATTAAAAATACGCATAAAATGATTATCATTCATTTTCAGATGGTGGATTTCAGCTTCAAACTCTGGAAATTCGTGATGAAGGTCATGTTTTTCTAATGTCATAGTATTCTCCTGTACGCTTTTAATTATCTATCAATTCAATCGTTCCTAATTAATACTTTACACCTATATTAATTTTAAGAATTGATCTAGCTCAAGGCCCTCATCTTTAATGTTGTTAGTTTCCCTTTTTGACTTAACCTCTACATCAGACCACAATGCAAAAAAAAAGAACAACTAAATTGCTCTTTTAAACTGTCATCTAGTCATAAATAAATACTTTATAATAGCGATATATCTGCAATTGCAAAGAAACTATTACGTATTTCATTCAGTAAAGTTAATCGGTTTATTTTTACCGCTTCATCATCACTCATGACCATTACGTTGTCAAAAAATGTATCAATCGGCGATTTCAATTGCGCTAACTCTGTTAATGCAGCTTGGTAGTCTTTATCAGCTACAAGTGGCGCTACTTTCAAACTGATTGCATGAAAAGTTATTGCTAAGTCTTTTTCTGCCTGTTCCGTTGCCAACTCTGTTTTAAAATCTGTATAAAGTTGCCCATCAAACTTGGCAAGTATATTACCAACACGTTTATTCGCTGCCGCCAATGTTTCAGCTTCAGGTAAGTTACCAAAATAACTCACTGCTTTAATACGTTTATCAAAATCTAACGGAGCACTCGGTTTTTTAGCTAATACTGATTGTATTACATCAACAGCAATCCCCTGCTCTTGATAAAAAGCACGAAAACGTCCCATTACAAAATCAAATACATTGGTTGCAGTATTGTCATTTGATAATTTATCACCTTTCGCACCACCAAATAACTTGATACTTTCATCAATAAGCGTTTTAAGGTCTAAATCAAGCTGTTTTTCAATAATAATACGTATTACACCAATTGCCGCTCTTCGAAGCGCAAAAGGGTCTTTATCCCCCTTAGGTGGCTGATTAATGCCAAAGATGCCTACTAAGGTGTCAATTTTATCACTGATAGCAACGGCACAACCAATATTAGCCTCAGGTAAACTATCTCCCGCAAACCGAGGTCGATATTGATCTTCTAATGCTTGTGCTATTGCTGAGCTTTCACCATCATTGATGGCATAATACTTACCCATTGTCCCCTGTACTTGTGGAAACTCTAAAACCATATCAGACATTAAATCGGTTTTACTTAACAAACCAACACGGTAAGCATCTTCACTGTTTTCGCCTAAGTGCTGAGCAATCACTTTACTCAGTTCAGCTATTCGCTCTGATTTAGCCTTTAATGTACCCTTGACTGTTTTTGGAACAATACTGACTCTAGCGTCGACAATCTTGATTCAAGTGTTTGCTTTTGGTCGGTTTTAAAGAAAAACTCGGCATCGGCTAAACGTGGGCGTATGACTTTTTCATTGCCAAATATTACTTTACTTGGGTCTTTTGATTCGATATTGCTAACAAAAATAAACTTGTTTACTAACTCGCCATCGGTTGTCGTTACTGGAAAGTATTTTTGATGGTCTTTCATTGAGTAAATTAATGGCTCTTGGCACGTTAAGAAAATCAGCATCAAAGGTACCTACCAAAGTCACTGGCCACTCAACTAATGAGGTAACTTCTTCTAACAAGTCTTCATCAATTAATGCTACCGCTGAAATATCTTTTGTAACCTGTTTGATTTGCGCAACAATTTTATCTTGGCGAGCTTGATAATCTACTTCAACATAGGCTTTTAATAATTCTGCTTGGTAGTCATTAGCATGGCTAAGGGTTATTAAACCTTGATGATGAAATCTATGTCCTTGCACTTGATTGCTTGAAATAACACCAAGCGCTGCACCTTCAATGATTTTATCACCATACATCATTGTTAACGTATGAACTGGACGAATAAATTGAGTACGTTCGGCACCCCAACGCATAGGTTTTGCAATCGGTAATTTATGTAAAGCGCTTGAAACCATATCAGGTACTAGTTCGCTAATCGCTTTACCGGCAACCGTTGCTTTATATAGTAACCACTCACCTTTTGGTGTAATTAAACGCTCAGCTTGCTCTACAGTAATGCCATTAGAACGAGCCCAACCTTCTGCTGCCTTACTTGCTTTACCTTGTTCATCAAAAGCAACGTTAACTGCCGGTCCGCGTTTTTCAACTATTTTATCTTGCTGTTTAGCTACTAAATCAAATACTTGCACCGCTAAACGGCGAGGCGTAGCAAACCATTTAATATCGGAATAACTTAAATCACCACTATCTAGCTGATTTTTAATATTATCAAAGAATGCTGTCGCTAATGTTTTTAGTGATTTCGGAGGCAGTTCTTCTGTTCCAAGTTCGATAAGGAGAGTTTCAGTCGTCATTATTTTTCTCCTTTTGTAACTGATTCTTTTATTTTTTTATCTTTATCCATATCATTCTTGCACAAGGGAAACCCTAACTCTTCACGTTTAGCATAATAGGCTTCTGCGCAGGCTTTAGATAAAGTCCGAACACGTAATATATAACGCTGACGTTCTGTTACTGATATGGCATGACGGGCATCAAGTAAGTTAAATGCATGTGATGCTTTCATTACTTGCTCATATCCGGCAATGGTAAGTTAGCTGCTATTAATTTTTGACTATCTTTTTCGCATTGGTCAAATTGACCGAATAATGCATCTACATCGGCATATTCAAAATTGTAAGTAGATTGCTCAACCTCATTTTGATGGAATACGTCGCCATAGTATACGGTACCCATTGGACCGTCAGTCCATACTAGATCATAAATACTATCAACATTTTGAATGTACATGGCCAAACGTTCTAAACCGTAGGTTATTTCACCTGTAACTGGCGTGCATTCCAAGCCGCCCACTTGTTGAAAATAAGTAAATTGTGTTATTTCCATCCCATTGAGCCAAATTTCCCAACCTAAACCCCATGCACCTAACGTAGGTGATTCCCAATTGTCTTCAACAAAACGAATATCATGCACAAGCGGATCGATACCAAGCTCTTTTAATGAATTGAGATATAAATCTTGTATATTCTTTGGTGAAGGCTTTAGCATTACTTGAAATTGATAATAATGTTGTAAACGATTCGGATTTTCACCATAACGGCCATCTGTTGGTCGTCTACAAGGTTGTACATAGGCACTGCTAATAGGCTCTGGTCCTATTGAGCGTAAAAATGTCATTGGGTGGAATGTTCCGGCGCCAACTTCTAAGTCTAACGGTTGAACGATAACACAACCTTGTCGTGACCAGTAATCTTGCAACTGCAAGATTAGGCCTTGAAACGTTTTACAATTGAAACTAGTCATGGGTATTGAAATTCACTATAAGTTATAAATTTACACGCATTAATTACGTGCGGTTTTAAAGTAGAAATGCTCGGTTTTGATGACCGAGCATATAATTAATATTAAGGTAAAATATTTCCCTCAATATGCCTACTTTTTACTTTCTTTGCCTAAAAATCTAAGTTTGCAACTTTCAGTGCATTCTCTTCAATAAAAGCACGGCGCGGTTCTACATTATCGCCCATTAACGTATTGAACAGTTGATCAGCTGCTATGGCATCTTCTATTGTTACTTTGAGCATACGACGTGTCGCGGGATCCATGGTAGTTTCCCACAGTTGATCTGGGTTCATCTCACCTAGCCCTTTATAACGTTGTATATATTGGCCACGTTTTGATTCAGCCATTAACCAGTTTAGTGCTTCTTCAAAACTTGTAACAGGTTTGGATTTCTCACCACGTTTAACATAGGCACCTTCTTCCATCAGGTCATTAATTGCCGTATTTAATGAGGTGATTACCCCAAACTCATTCGACTGAATAAACTCATAGCTACAGCTATAAGTTTTATCTATACCATGTTTACGTACAATAAACTGAGGATAATAAATATTACGTTCTGTATTATACTGTACAGTTACGCTATAAATCGAGCCATTGCCATCTTGATCTTCCAGTTGAGTAATTAAATCTTTTGACCATTCATCAACCTTTGCTTTATCAGAAAAGTCTTCTTTGACAATATTTTTACTATAAATCATCTTCTCTAGAATATCGGCGGGATTTGTCTTGATATGCGTTTAATTGTTTCCATCGTAAATCTAAACTGAATTACTAACTGTTCTAATGCAATGCCTGATATAGCAGGTGCATCTTCATTTACATGAATAGAGGCATTATCTAATGCCAACGTTGTTAAGTATTCAGTTAATCCATCATCATCCTTAATATAACGCTCTTGCTTACCCTTCTTCACTTTATAAAGTGGTGGTTGTGCTATAAAGATGTGACCGCGTTCCATAATTTCTGGCATTTGACGATAGAAAAAGGTCAACAGTAAAGTACGAATATGAGAACCATCCACATCTGCATCGGTCATGATGATAATACTATGATAACGTAATTTCTCTGGGTTATATTCATCTCGGCCTATACCACAACCTAATGCTGTAATTAATGTGCCCACTTCTTGTGACGATATCATTTTATCAAAGCGCGCTTTTTCTACGTTTAATATTTTACCTTTAAGTGGCAATATGGCTTGGTTTCTACGGTTACGCCCCTGCTTAGCTGACCCGCCGGCAGAGTCCCCTTCCACAATATACAGTTCTGATAATCTTTGGATCTTTTTCCTGACAATCCGCTAATTTACCAGGTAAACCTGCAATATCTAATGCACCTTTACGACGCGTCATTTCACGCGCTTTACGTGCAGCTTCACGTGCCCTTGCCGCATCAACAATTTTCATTATGATAGTTCGCGCAACAGCCGGTTTTTCTAACAAGTATTCACCAAGTTTTTCACCCATTGCTTGCTCAACAGCTGTCTTCACTTCCGACGATACTAACTTATCTTTAGTTTGTGATGAAAATTTAGGATCTGGTACTTTAACCGAAATAACAGCAGTTAACCCTTCACGAGCATCATCACCTGAAGCATTCGTTTCTGTGCTACCGCCTTTCTTCGTTTTATTAAGGCCTTCTTTTACCATATAACTATTTAACGTACGTGTTAAAGCGGTACGGAAACCACTTAAATGTGTGCCACCATCTTTTTGTGGAATATTATTCGTAAAACAATGGATACTTTCTTGGAAGCCATCATTCCATTGCATTGCAACTTCAACAATAATTCCATCTTCTCTTGCTAAATCAAAATAGAATATTTCTTCATTAACTGGTGTTTTGTTTGTATTTAAATAATCTACAAAAGCCTGTATTCCACCATCAAATTTGAAGTGGTCTTCCTTACCTTCTTCGCGCTCATCAATTAATTTAATTGATATACCAGAATTTAAGAAAGACAATTCTCTAATACGTTTAACTAATAAGTCATAATGGAATAACACATCAGCGAATACATCAACGCTTGGCCAAAACCTGACTTCTGTTCCTGTTTTATCACTTTCTCCAACCACTTTAAGCGGTTCGTCTGGAACACCAATAGAGTAAAATTGTTCAAATAATTTACCATCACGGCGAATATTTAGTTTTAATTTACTACTCAGAGCATTCACAACTGAAATACCAACACCATGAAGACCACCAGATACTTTATAACCAGAATCGGCTCCACCAAATTTACCACCTGCATGTAGCACAGTCATAATAACTTCAGCTGCTGAAACCCCTTCTTCTGGATGAAGTTCTGTTGGTATACCGCGACCATTATCTATAACAGAAACCGAGCCATCTAAGTGAATGGTTACAACAATATCAGTACAATGTCCCGCAAGGGCCTCATCAATTGAGTTATCTAAAACCTCAAAAACCATGTGATGTAAGCCTGTGCCATCATCTGTGTCACCAATATACATACCTGGTCTTTTTCGTACGGCATCAAGTCCTTTTAATACTTTAATACTGGCCGAGTCATATTCATTTTCTACTGTCATAGTTTTAGCCTATTCAATTGCTTTTTCTGTTTTTTCATTCAGAATTATCTGGGTACATTGCTGTTATTTCGCCATGTTTCACGTGAAACACTTTGTAATTTTCAAGCTTTGTAGTCGAATTTGACTCTGGGTTTATCTTGTCAGAATCAATACAACTATCATATTTATGATCGTTATCTATTATAGCTAAACGATCAAAAAATGGTTGTAAAACCTCACATTCAATTGCTGTAATTAATACTTGGCAATCAAGTTGTTCTAATGCAGATGACAAGGCACGTCTGGAATTAATATCTAACTCCGCACCAATGTCATCTATCAATAAAATTGGTTTTACTCGATTAACTTGTGCAATCAATTTTGCTTGAGCAAAAGTTAATGCCAGTAAAAACAACTTTTGTTGTCCTCGTGATAACTGTGTTTCCAATGATTGTTTATCAAGAAGGAATTTAACATCAAATTTATGTGCACCATAAAGACTGTATCCATAACTTGCTTCTCTCATTATGTTGTCAAATAGTACTTCTTTTAATTCTTTTTTTTGTGGCCACCCCTGTAAATATTGAACAGTTACCCTACTTTTTAAATCTGGTAACAACATAGCTAACCATACATCTAATTCTTTGATTATTGCACTTGTATACTCAAACCTTACCTGCGCGACTTGTTTTGATAATTCACAGAATTGATCAGTCCAATAAGTTAACATTGAACTTGAATTACTTGAACTATTACCTAAACGTATGCAAGCATTTCGTTGTTTGAGCACCCTGTTAAAACTTTTCCATAGCGTTGAAAAATCATGTTCCACGTGAAACATACCAAGATCAATAAATCTTCTTCTCTCTTTAGGACCACCAAAAAAGAGTTTGAAGCTTTCAGGTGTAACAATCTGAATCGCTATGTTCTTAGCTAAAACAGATAAACGATAATGTCGTTCACCATCAATTTTGATATTAGTTTCACCCGTAGATACATTACGACTAAGACCAAGTTGACAGTTATTGTCATTTTTAATACTTACAACAAAATCAGATTTTTTATAGCAAACAAGTGCCTCAGTTTTACTCGTTCTAAAGGACTTACCATGTCCTAAGTAAAACAATGCTTCTAATAAGCTGCTTTTACCACTACCATTATCACCAACAAAAAAGTTAAACTTACTGTGGAAGTTAATATCCAAATCATGCAAATTACGAAAGTTACGGGTAATTAATTTATCTACACTCATTAAAAATTTGTCAAAATAAAAAACTATAAGCGCATCGGCATGACAACATAAAGGGCTTCACCTGAAGCAGCACCTTCGATAACCACGCTAGAATTTGCATCTGCTAAAGTAAATTTAACCTGATCATCTTTAATAGCATTGAGAACATCAAGCACATAACTAACATTAAATCCTATTTCTAGTTCATCATAAGGAAAATCGATTTCTAATTCTTCTTCAGCTTGTTCTTGTTCTGGGTTATTGGCAGTGATTTTCAATAACGCATTTGAGAAATTTAAACGTACACCTTTGAATTTTTCGTTAGAAAGAATTGAAGCTCTTGATAAAACCTGACGTAATTGCTCTTTGTCAGTAACGAAAACTTTATCACCGTTACGTGGTAAAACACGGCGATAATCAGGAAAACGACCATCAACTAACTTACTGGTAAAAGAGAATTCTGTGTCAATAATACGTAAATGATTAGAACCAAGATAAACTTGAATTTCCTCATCAACAGGAGCAAGTAATCTGATAATTTCAAGAATACCTTTTCGAGGAACTATAACTTGTCTAGCAGGTAACGTTATAGAATCATTAGATATTTTACAAATAGCTAACCGGTGTCCATCGGTTGCAACAGAGCGGATTTCATGACCTTCACTTTCAATAGACATACCATTTAAATAATATCTAACATCTTGATTTGCCATAGAAAAATGTGTGCTTTCAATTAAACGTAACAAGTCAGATTTAAGTAATTTGAATTCTACATCGCCTTTCCATTCTTCAATATTTGGGAAATCTTCAGCAGGCAGGGTTGATAAAGAATACTTACTTCTACCTGAAATTAGTTTAACCGAATCACCCTCTCCTTCTGCATTGAAGGTAAGCAAGGAATTTTCAGGTAGGCTTTTACAGATATCAAGCAACTTACGAGTCGGTATTGTGATTTTACCATCAGTACCTTGGTTATCCAATTGTGCATGAGCAACCATTTCTAGTTCTAAATCAGTCGCTGTGAGTGTTAAAGTCTGACCTTTTATATCAAAAAGAATATTACCCAATATAGGCAACGTACTTTTTCGTTCAACAGCACCTGAAACTAACAACAATGGCTTAAGTAGTAATTCTCTGTTAAGTGAAAATCTCATCTATATTCCTGATTCTGAGCAAATTTATTATTATTTAATAGTAACGGGCAAATTTAATGTAAACATAATTATGTACTAAAAGATATTAAGACGATAATGTACGAATCAAATTAGAATAGTCTTCTTTAATATCATGTAATTCTTCACGTAATGACTTAACCTTGCGACAGGCATGTAATACGGTAGTATGATCTCGACCACCAAAAGCATCCCCAATTTCGGGCAAACTGTGATTCGTTAACTCTTTAGATAATGCCATTGCAAGTTGTCTAGGTCTAGCTACCGATCTATTTCTACGTTTTGAGAGTAAATCAGAAACTTTAATTTTATAGTATTCTGCCACTGTTCGGCGGATATTATCAATAGTAACTAACTTGTCTTGTAAAGCTAATAAATCACGTAGGGCTTCACGCACAAAATCAATGGTAATTGCCCTGCCTGTAAAATTGGCGTTAGCAATAACTCTGTTAAGCGCACCTTCTAATTCACGGACATTAGAACGTAAACGTTTAGCAATAAAAAAAGCAACTTCATCAGCTAAATTAATATTACTTTCTTGGGCCTTGGTTTTTAAAATAGCAACACGGGTTTCAAGTTCTGGTGGCTCAATAGCTATAGTAAGCCCCCAACCGAACCGAGATTTAAGGCGATCTTCAACAGCAACTTCCTTTGGATATCGATCACTCGTTAGAATAATTTGTTGATTACCTTCAAGTAGCGCATTGAATGTATGGAAGAACTCTTCTTGTGTTCTATCTTTACCACAGAAAAATTGAATGTCATCAATAAGCAAAGCGTCAACACTGCGATAGTATTGCTTGAACTTTTCCATGGCATTATTTTGCAAGGCTTTTACCATATCTTGTACAAATCGCTCAGAGTGCATATAAGCAATTTTAGCATTCGGATTATTCTGTAATATACCATTACCTACGGCATGCAATAAATGCGTTTTACCTAAACCTGTTCCACCATAGATAAAAAGCGGGTTATAAGCTGCACCAGGGTTGTCAGCAACTTGTGACGCTGCTGCTCTAGCTAATTGATTAGATTTACCTTCAACAAAATTGTCAAAAGTATATTTCACTCTAACATTAGGCTTATTAGGTAGATTTGTTTCCGTAGTAGACGGGATAGATTTCTTATGTGGGCTAAAATTGGCACTTGCCGAATTATCAACGCTATTATTAGACGTTGCTATTACAGGTTTGCTACCAACATCAAACCTAAGAAGATAAGGATCCTCCCCTTCTGTCATAGTGATCAATTCGTTGATCCTATTAACATACTTATCTTGCACCCAATCTAGTACAAAACGGTTAGGGGCATAAAGTGTTAATATGTTTTCCGTAACAACACACTGTAAGGGACGAATCCACATACTAAACTGCTGTCTTTGGTAATTCTTCTTGAAGAACAGTGAGGCATCGCTGCCAAAGAGAATGTTCCAACCAAAACTCCAATGGAATATATTTTAACCGTTTATTACGCACATTTAATTTTCACAAAATTATCAACAAAGTCACAAGTGAAAATGTGCACAATAAGAACATTGTTTAAAAAAGACAGGAAAATACACCTGAAAAATAGAAACAAACGGAAATTTTTATTATGTGTGCCCATTATCTCTATACTTATCCACAAGTGCAATATTGTTAAGCAACTATTCGTCATTATTTTGATAAAAAAATACCAAAGGCTTATAAAACCAGAATATAACGAGTTTTTTAGATTAAATAAAAGTTAAAAAACTATGCTTAGTATATTTACTTATGTAGAGAAAAAATAGAAAGTTGACTAATTAAGCTTGTAATATCGTTAAGCCTGTGGATATTTTCACAATATTGGCTTTTTTTACATACACAAAAAATAAAAAACAACACGATCGAAGCGATCAAACAAAGATCTTTGTAAAATAAAGGGGATAATCATTGACAACAAAGCTAGTTAGATTTAGAATTCGCCCTCTTTTTTTAGACCTGTGTGCTCAACTAGCTTTTTTGTTAGGGCAACAACAACCGACGGATTAGCGTAATGAAAAGAACATTTCAACCTAGCGTATTAAAGCGTAAGCGTAACCACGGATTCCGTGCTCGTATGGCAACTAAAAATGGCCGTGCTGTTATAGCTCGTCGCCGTGCAAAAGGCCGTGCGCGCCTTAGCGCTTAATCTTAACTTTTTTTCTTACTTAGAAATAGAATTAAGATGGTAACCAACACGGTTACTTATGAATTTAATCGGGAGTCACGTCTGTTGACTCCCGATCACTTTCAATGTGTATTTAAAAAACCAATCAGATTTGGTTCTCGCCACTTTACAATACTAATAACTCCTACAAATCTACCTAATGATTCATGTAAAAATAATCGTCTTGGGTTAGCTATAGCCAAAAAACGCGTTAAACTTGCCGTACAACGAAATCGTATAAAACGAATTGTTAGGGAAAGTTTTCGCTTAAATCAGCATGACTTACCTGCTATCGACATGGTGGTTATGGTAAAGTCGGGTATTGATCAACTCAATAATACCGAAATCAATCAAGAATTAGCAAAAATATGGCGAAAAATAATTCAGCGCCACAAAAACTAGCCATAGCATTTATAAAAGCTTACCGGCGTTTTATTAGTCCTATATTAGGAACAAATTGTCGGTTTCATCCCACTTGTTCGTGTTATGCGCATCAAGCTATTGAACGTTTTGGTGTAATTAAAGGATGTTGGTTAGCAAGTAAACGTATAATAAAATGTCATCCGTTAAATGAAGGTGGTGATGATCCAGTTCCTCCACTAAAAAAAGAACAATAGAATCAGAACAACTAAAAGGTAAACCTATTTTTATACTCTAATACTAAAAGAGAGTTGGTTTGCAGTTAAACCTAGTCTAAAATGTTTTGCTATTAATACTATGCAAGAGGTAAAAACCTCGTGCCAACCCAAAACAAGAGAAATTAATCTTATGGAATCTCAACGCAGTCTGCTTTTTATTGCGCTTATGGTTGTTACCTACTTACTATTTAGTCAGTGGCAAGCACAAAATGCGCCGGCAGTTGAACAACCCGCTATTAGTCAAAGTGCTAATATTGAACAAGCTAATGATGCAGAATTTGTTCCTGAGTCAAGTGATTCGACAGCACCCATTGCAAAAGAAATAGCTTCAAATGCGAAACTAATTAGTGTGACCACAGATGATTTAATTATAAAAATTAATACTCGAGGTGGTGATATAGTTGAGGCGAAACTGCGTAAATTTGATACCGAACAAGGTAATGGTATTCCATTTACTATTCTACAAAACGGTAATCAAAAATATGTTGCACAATCTGGGTTAACAGGTGCTAACGGGGTTGATAGAGTTATTAAAGGGCGCCCTATTTATAGCAGTGTTCAAAGCAACTATGAATTGGTTGGTGAGAGCCTGACTGTAGATTTAACCTTTCAAGATAACAATGGTCTTAGTGTAATAAAACGCTTTTCATTTCATGTTGATAGTTACAGCGTTGATATTAAATACTTAATAAATAACAACACTAGCAACAGTGTTTCAGTACAAATGTATGGTCAACTAAAACAGTCAACACTTAAAGACACGTCTTCTGGCATGCTTCCAACTTACCGCGGTGCTGCTTTCTCTACTTCTGAAGACCGTTATGAAAAGTATGACTTTGATGATATTGCCGAAGCAAACTTAAACAAAACTACTCCAGGTGGTGGGTTGCCATGCTTGAACATTACTTTGTATCGGCTTGGGTACCTAATGCAGCCGATAATAATCAACTGTATACCAGTTATAGTAACAACCAAGAAGCAGTAATTGGCTTTAAAGGTCCTTCAATCACTATAGACGCAGGTCAACAAGGTCAAACCTCAGCCATTTTATATGTGGGTCCTAAAGACCAAGAAGTTCTAAAGAAAATTGAGCCTAACTTATATCTAACGATAGACTACGGTTTCTTATGGATGATTAGTAAATATTTATTTCTGTTACTACTAACCATTCAAAGTTTTGTCACTAACTGGGGTGTTGCTATTATTATCATTACCTTAATAGTTAAAGGTGGTATGTACCCACTAACTAAAGCGCAATATACCTCTATGGCAAAAATGCGTGAACTAGCCCCTAAAATGGCACAGTTAAAAGAGCGTTTTGGTGATGATAGACAAAAAATGTCGCAAGCCACTATGGAAATGTACCGTAAAGAGAAAGTAAACCCTGCGGGCGGTTGTTTACCTTTATTATTACAAATGCCTATATTCTTAGCACTTTACTGGGTATTTTTAGAAAGTGTTGAATTAAGACATGCTCCCTTTATATTTTGGATTCAAGATTTATCAGCAATGGATCCCTACTATGTATTGCCGGTTCTCATGGGTATAAGTATGTTTGTAATGCAAAAAATGCAACCAATGACAATACAAGATCCAATGCAACAAAAAATAATGCAATATATGCCCGTTGTATTCTCTATTTTTATGGCATGGTTCCCTTCAGGCTTAGTACTTTATTGGTTTATAAGTAATGTGATTTCAATAGTACAAATGAAAATAATATTCAGCGGTATTGAAAAGAAAAAACAGGCAAAAGAAAGTTAACATTGATTAATACCTATTTTTAACTTGTTAAAATGGAAAGCGGTTTCAGATAATGAAATCGCTTTTTTGTTAGATTTCATCAAATACAGTAAAATATTTTATTTCAATTTTTTCAGAATTTTTAGGCTTGCATCAACTAATGACATCATTTTCTAGTAACAAACTTAGTGGAAAAACAACAATTGCGGCACAAGCAACTGCACCAGGGCGTGGTGGTGTTGGTATTATTCGTGTATCAGGGCCAGAGGCAAAAAATGTTGCTCAAGCCATTTTAGGTCGAGTACCTGAGATAAGAAAAGCTGAATATTTACCTTTTTCAAATACGAATGGTGAAGTATTAGACCAAGGTATTGCATTGTATTTTCAAGCACCTAATTCATTTACAGGTGAAGATGTTGTTGAATTTCAAGGTCATGGTGGCCCAGTTATTTTGGATATGTTACTTAAAGCAATTCTAGCATTGCCCAATGTTATAATGGCAAAACCCGGAGAGTTTAGTGAACAAGCTTTTTTAAACGACAAACTCGATTTAACCCAAGCCGAAGCCATTGCCGATTTAATTAATTCAAGCTCTGAACAAGCTGCACGCTCTGCCCTGCACTCACTACAAGGAAATTTTTCGAAACTTGTTAATGAAATGGTAGAAAGCATTATTCATCTGCGCATGTATGTTGAGGCAGCCATTGATTTCCCAGAAGAGGAAATAAACTTTCTTGCTGATAAAAAAATAGTAACCAACCTTAAAGCTATTATCAAAAAAGTTGAAGACGTACGTAAACAGGCGCAACAAGGCAGCATTATTAGAGAAGGTATGCGCGTTGTTATTGCCGGTAGACCAAACGCAGGTAAATCAAGCTTATTAAATGCCTTAAGCGGTAAAGACAGTGCAATAGTTACGGATATTGCGGGGACAACCCGAGATGTATTAACCGAGCAAATTCATATTGATGGTATGCCTCTGCATATAATTGATACAGCAGGCTTACGTGATAGTGATGATAAAGTTGAACAAATTGGTATAGAGCGCGCTTGGCAAGAGATAAATCAAGCTGACAGAGTACTGTTGATGGTTGATGCCAGTAAAAATCACAACATATTAGAAAATGAACAAGATATAAAAAACTACTATCCTGAATTTTTTGAGAAACTTCCCAGTAATATTGGCTTAACGTTAGTAAGAAACAAAGCCGATCTAAATCCATCTATTACGCAAACGAATATTGGCTTAACTGAATTTTCCGATACAAATAACAAAAAACACACGGCAATAACACTTTCAGCTAAAACAGGCTCAGGCGTTGTCAGCTTAAAAGAGCACTTAAAATCAATCATGGGTTACCAAGGTAGTACTGAAGGTGGGTTTATGGCCAGAAGACGCCATTTAACCGCTTTAAACAATGCACACCAAACATTTAATCACTGGTTTAGAACAATTAGAATCTTATGTCGCCGGAGAGATTTTAGCTGAAGAACTACGAATTTGTCAGTTAGAGCTTGATCAAATCACAGGTGAATTCACCAGTGATGATCTACTCGGTAAGATTTTTAGCTCTTTTTGTATCGGTAAATAGCAGGGAATACTATGAAAAGTAACTTAGAAGAATTATCAGAAATTGTTGCTAGAGCTAATGATTTGTTTTATAGCAAATTTAATAAGATTGATACATTAATGGGAATAATGGATAAAAACCTACGAAAACAAGGCATACAAGCGGACGCAATTACTATAGATTGTGTTGCTTTAGATAAAAAAATAGTAATTCTACTTCATGACAATAAACCCGATGTTGTCAACATTACACTAGGCAATAAAGAAGGTTGTATTTATTCATCCGAAGAATACAAACTTACCGAAATATCAGAAACTGTGATCTTAGGCATAATGGAAAAAAACTTCATTTAAAAGCACGTTAAACGCCGCACTGTTTAAGCTTAAGCGCTATGTCTCCAATACAACTGCCACAGCCATTACCCGCATTAGTTTTTGCTCTAATACTATCAACAGTTATTTCTCCAGAATCAATAGCGTGTTCAATATCCTTTAATTCAACACGTAAACAGTGACAAAAAGTATTTTTTAACTGTAAGCACTTACTATCATTAGAAAGTATATTTCTTTGAATATCATTATTATCGGTTAAAGTGAAAATTTGACTAATCCATCCGTTTGGTAAGTCACTTTTTTGCTGGGCAACCAAAATAGTTGCTTGCATATTATCTTTTATAAAATAACTTTTTCTAAAATAATTTTTTGTTGAATCACTTGCATTGAGCACATTAATATCGCTCTTATTAACAGCTTGATTTGGGTTAGTTAAAACAAAATCATTTAACCGTCTAAATAAATCAGCAGATGATTCGGTACTTGCTAAATGATAGCAATAACCTCCGGTAATTTTTTGCTCAACTTGATAGGTTGCCAAATTATCACTTATGGGTGACTTAACAACCAACATTGCTTCACTACACGTTTGCCATGGTTTAATGCTCACCTTGCTATGTTTAAATGCGGGCTGACCAGAAATAATATCTATATTTGCTTTAACAAACTTACTCACACAACCCTGATTAAAATTACTGGCTGACCAATGAATAGCAATAAATAACTCTTTTTCTCGTTGAGTACCCGTTATACTTGCTCTAATTAAAAATTGTTCTTTCACACGTTTATTATCAGTTTCTATTGCAACTAATTGCCCATGAGTAATATTGAGGTAATCAGCATCCTGTTGGTTAATTTCAACTTCTGGCTCGGGGTGACGCTGAGATAAAATACCCGATTTACCGCTACGGGTTTGGGTATGCCATTGATCTCGATTTCGACCAGTGTTTAGAGTAAATAACTGTTGGTCGTGTTGTTGCACCTCACTTTTAATGGCAACAACTCGTGCTTTATTATTATCGTGATAATAATGCCCGTCACTAAAAAAGTTTTGCTCACTTACTTTTATTGGGTAACCTTGAGGCTGCGGCCATTGAAAAGGCTGTAATCGCTGATATTGTTCTGCTGATAGTTTACCAAATGCTGATATATCAAACGCACGACTACCATGATTATTTAAACCTGATAAACGGGCATGTTCTGTAAATATTTGATAAACAGACTCGTAGTTAAATTGCGTGGTAAACCCCATACGTTTAGCTACCTCGCTCATAATCCACCAATCAGGTTTTGCTTGGGCAAAAGGAGTTAGAAATGAACGCTGTCGTGTAATTCGTCTTTCTGAATTTGTTACTGTACCTGATTTTTCTCCCCATGTTTGAGCGGGAAAAACAACATCAGCATAGTTAAGTGTGTCATTCGTTGCCACACAATCACTAACAATAACTAACGGACATTTTTTTAAGGCTTGTTTGATTTTTTCATGATTAGGCATACTCACTAAAGGATTAGTTGCCATTATCCATAATACTTTTATTTTGCCAGATTCAACTGCATCAAATAAATCAACCGCTTTTAAGCCTTCATTGGTCGCCAAATTATCAGTTTGCCAAAAATCTGCTAAGGCCGCATGCAAATGCGTATCTTTAAACTCTATATGACTTGCTAACGTATTTGCTAAAGCGCCGACTTCTCGCCCCCCATCGCATTAGGTTGCCCAGTTATTGAAAAAGCACCGCAACCAATTTTACCTATTTTATTTGTCACTAAATGGCTGTTGATAATACCATTTACTTGATCAGTCCCCTGCTTTGATTGATTTATACCTTGAGAAAATAACGTAACCACTTTGTCTGTATTAGCAAAAAGCTGATAGAATTCGTCAATTACTTTTGGTGATAAACCTGTATTTTCAAGCAATAAACTATCTTCTTTTGCATTCTTTAATGCTTGCTTTAAACCAGAAACTTTATCTACAGACGTTAATAATGTTTGGTCAATAAAACCGTGTTTGTCTAAATAATTTAGTAAACCGTTTAATAAAATAACATCTTGTCCTGCCTTAATCTGTAAATGTAAATCGGCTAATTCTGTAGAAGCTGTTACACGAGGATCAATCACAACAATAGTTAACGATGGTCTACGAGATTTTTCTTCTCTAATTCGTTGATAAATAATAGGATGGCACCAGGCCAAATTTGAACCCGCTAAAACAATTAAATCCGCTTTGGTAATATCTGAATAACTCATAGGCACAATATCTTCGCCAAAAGCACGTTTATGTGCAGATACTGCGGATGACATACATAAGCGAGAATTTGTATCAATATTGCCGCTACCAATAAACCCTTTCATTAGTTTATTGGCAACATAATAATCTTCCGTGAGTAATTGCCCTGAAACATAAAAACCAATAGATTCTTTACCAAATTCTTCAATGCTTTGGTTTATTTTACTGGCAACAAAATCAAGTGTTCTTGACCATTTTTGCTCCTTATTATTTATTTTTGGTGCCATAAGGCGATTATTGTTATCTAACGTATCAGCTAAGTTTTTACCTTTTATGCATAATTTACCAAAATTTGCGGGATGATTTTTATCCCCATTCACAAGTACTGCTTGAGAGGAATGTTTAGTGCTATTTGAAACAGTAACACCACAACCAACCCCACAGTATGGACATGTAGTATTAATATCATGAGTAATAAGTGTAGAGTCTATTATCGGGTGGTGATGGTTTTTAATCATATTTGGCATTATGTTTTTAGTTAACTTAGTTGGCTATTACAATACAAAGAGTTTAATGCAACTGTTACGCCAGAGATAAAAACAAATAACCTATTGTTTTTATTTAATATTTATTTAACCATTCAACATTAAATAAAAAAATGAGCTGCTATAGTGCAATAAATATAATTTTTTGTGCAACCTCATCATTATTTATAAATCAATACACTGATCAATATCATAAGAAGTACCGCGCTAATACCTTGCCAAAACTTAACAGGATCACGTTCTAACAATGGTAAATTGTCTTGTACATTTAGTTGTGTATTCTTTGAAATAGTGAACTGAGCAAGAAACTCTGAATAGTGTTCATATCTATTGACCGGATTAGCGGCTAATGCTGTAGACATCACTCTATCTAAATATTTAGGTAAATCTATTCTATAAGTCGTAATAGGTTTATAGCGCCATAAATTATATTGTTTAGGTACCGTGTCTAATTGACTAATTTCTTTATAAGGTAGACGATTAGTTAACATTTGATAAATTAAAACAGCTAAAGAATATAACTCACTTTGATGATTATTTTCATGCCCATAAAATAATTCTGGTGCACTGAAATTGAGTGTACCTTGGTTAAAACTATATTGATCTACTTTTTCAGATAATGAATTATCCAGTTCAACCCCGACCACACTACTACCAAAATCTATTAACTTTACACGTCCATGACTGTCAATAATAAAATTATCACCTTTAATGTCACAGTGAACAACGTCTTGACGCTGTAAAACGCGAAGTATTTTTATTAACTGATCTAAAATATCACGTACTTTAATAAGTGATGGTTTCGGATTATCTTTCATCCAGGCTGCCAACGTTTGCCCTTCAATATATTCACAAACATGATATAAAAACTTACTATCAATAATCCTAGGATAAATTTTCATGATTGCAGGATGAGTGATTTTTTCACCAATCCACCCTTCTTTAATAAAACTACTTAAATACTCAATATCATCAACGAAATTTACAGAGGGTATTTTTATTACTACTAATTTTTTCTCTATTATATCTTTTGCTAAATACACATGAGATCGACTGGTTTGGTGTAATACATCCAGTATTTCAAAATGATCTAACTTGCTACCTAGTTTCAGGGTCGGCGGTATTACTTGCTGTAATCGAGTGAATACTAATTGGTTGAATGCTTGTTGCGGTAATTGTTCTATTTTAATCAATAAACAAGTTAAATTATCTTGTGATCCTTGCTCACTGGCTAATTGACAAATAGCCTTACTAACTTTCTCTAAATTTTTATTTTCCTGTAGTAATCCGATGATTTGTTTAGGTTTTACAAAGTGATGAACACCATCACAACTTAGCATTATAATATCTTGTGGCGCGAATGAAGTGTATTTGTAATCTACTTCAATATGAGAATCCGCACCTAAAGCTCGGGTTAAAGTACCTGATATTGTGGCATGATCTTTTGTTAACTCTTGATAACCATCACTATTAATTTTAACTATTTGGCAATCACCAACATGAAATACATGTCCGCGATCACCTTTAAGTACTAGCGCCGAAAAAGTACTAAACCACTGTTCTGATAATCCTTTTTCATCAGCTATCAATTGCCTTGAATAAAGCCATTTATTTAATGAAGAAATAACTTTGGCTGCTGACTTTTTTACTGACCAGGTTTCTGGCGTTGCTAAATATTCTTCAATAAAATGGCAAACACTCATTTGACTCGCTTTAGCTGCGCAATTAGCACTTGATAAACCATCAGCAATAACAGCAACATGACCTTTAAGTTCGAGATCTAAACCTTCGCTCATTTTCAACGCAAAGGCATCTTGATTTTCACTTTTATCACCTTGGCTAGAATACCCACCAAAGGTGATAGCAAGGCTGTCATTAAACTGATTTTGAGTGTTATTACGTTGCAAGTCTACTGCGTATGAGTCAATCAAAGGTTAATCCACCTGTATTAATTCTACACTGCCATCCGGCATTATTTCAGCCATACTTCCTTTAGGTTCTTGCATTAAAAATAACATCATTAAACCAATAAAAGCGCACCCTGCAATAACCCAGAAAAAGAATGAATAACTTACAAAAGATAACACGGTTAAATAACAAACCGCACCAACATTACCATAAGCGCCAGTCATTCCGGCAATTTGGCCTGTTAATCTACGTTTAATAAGTGGTACTGCTGCAAATACAGCCCCCTCACCTGCTTGCACAAAGAAAGAACACCCCATAGCAGCAGCAACGGCTAACACTAAAGGCCAATCACCGGTAATTGACGCCATGGTTGCATAACCTAAACTTAAACCCGTTGTTAAAATAATTAAGGTTTTTTTACGGCCATATTTATCACTAATCCAACCACCTAAAGGTCTAGATAATAAATTCATAAAGGCATAAGTTGAAGCTAATAAACCTGCAAAAACAATATCTAAATCAAAAGTTTCACTAAAAAATAATGGCAACATTGAAACAACCGCTAACTCACTTCCAAAGGTAGCAAAATATAAAACGTTTAATACTGCAACTTGTTTAAAAGAATATTGATGAATGGGATCAACAGGGGTTACAAAAACGTCTTTATTTACTTGGTAAGCGTTATACACTTCATATAAAAACCAAACAACTAAACCTAAATATATAATTACTGTAATATTTTGACTAATTAAACTGACTCCTTCAGGTGATAATTTCCAATTTAATAAAGCCAAAGTTGCAAACAAAGGTAGCTTCATCAATAACAATAAATAAAAATCGCCAACACTTGTCACTTCCATCGCTTTAGAGCTTTTTGGTTTAAAGTAAGTTGCCCCTTGTGGTGTATCACGAACACCAAAATAAAATACAAATGAATATACAAAGCTGATAATGCCCGTAGCACCTACAGCCCAACGCCAACCATTATCGCCACCTATAAATAATGCAACTGCCGGTAATATAATGGCAGCTGCCGCTGAACCAAAATTCCCCCAACCAAGATAAATACCTTCAGCTGTACCTAATTGATTTGCAGGAAACCACTCACTGACTAAACGAATACCAATGACAAACCCTGCTCCAATAAAACCTAATAAAAATCGTGCTAGAGCAAGTTGTTCAAAATTAGTACTTAATGCGAACATGCCACAAGGTATGGAACATAGTAACAATAATACACTGAATGTTTTTCTAGGCCCGTATTGATCTGTAGCCATACCAATAAAAATACGCGCAGGAATAGTTAAGGCAACATTTAGTATCAATAATGTTTTTATTTCTTCTGAAGTTAAGTTGAGTGATTTTGCAATTAAACCAAGTAAAGGTGCATGGTTAAACCACACTAAAAAGGTAATAAAAAAAGCAACCCAACTATAGTGTAATACCTTCATATTGTCATTTAACGAAAATAAATTGAATTTTAAAGAACTCATAAAGTATTCCCTCCATCAATAACACAACTTTTTATGAGGGTAATTATATTTTTTGTTAAATTTATCATTGTATTGCCTTTTAAAATTAAATTTGGAAGCTTGAGTAATGACAAGTGAAACATTACTCATTACTCATTACTCAAGGGGAAAATTGGGTTATTTCTCTTTTAATACCGACTCTGTCTCTAAACCAACATCAGCCATTCTTTTTTTGATGATGGATAATTGATCTAAATCTAATCCAATCAGATCTATACGATGAGCTGTAGATATTTTGGTATTTAAATTATATTCTTTGGCTATTTCACCAATAGATATTAAATGTTCAGGTGTTAGATCGGCATTTGGCATACGAGGGAAAATGAAATAAGTATGTTCGTTATCTTGTTCAGGTTTTACTTCAATAAAATCAGTTTCATGCTTATTGATACTCTGCTTTTCTAGTTCAGTTTCTAATAACTGAGTAACTAAAGAAAGACAACCGCCACACCCAGTACCGGCACTTGTGCAAGATTGAATAGCGGCTATATCATGGGCACCTTTTAGAATGGCGTCATCTATTGCTAATTTAGGTACATCATAACAAGCACAAATTTGCGTACTTGCAGGTAAAGCAGCTACACTAGAATTCGATAAATTATCGTTATTTTGATTAGGTATTAACAAATATTCAGGTGGCTGTGTTAATACTGTGTTGTTCTGTACCAAAGATAACCACTGGCTATAATCACTTGTGTCACCAACTAAGACGGCACCTAATAATTTTGTACCATCAGAACTAACAACAATTTTTTTGTAAGTACCTAGCATTGAATCAATAAAACTATAGCTTTGTGATTCAGGAGTATTACCATGAGCATCACCAATACTGCCAACATCAACCCCCATGAGCTTTAACTTGGTACTCATATCAGCACCCATAAATTCTCTATTACCTATTTTAGTTAAATGACTAACAGCAACTTTTGCCATTGCATAACCTGGGGCAACCAAACCAAATATTTTGTTATCCCATAAAGCACACTCACCTATTGCATAGATAGAATTATCACTAGTCAAACACTGATCATTTATTACAATTCCACCACGATCACCGATAACTAAACCACTTTGGCGAGCCAATTTATCTTGCGGTCTAATACCGGCTGAAAAAATAATAATGTCAGTTTCTAAAAATGAACCATCAGCAAAATTCATTCGATAGCGGCATTTATCACCGGTGATAATTTCTGAAGTATTTTTTTCTGTGTGCACAGTAACACCAAGAGCCGTAATTTTATCTCGAAGTAATTCACCACCATCTTGATCAAGTTGAACAGCCATTAATCTTGGTGCAAATTCAACTACATGGGTTTCAAGACCAAGTTGTTTTATAGCATTAGCAGCCTCCAAGCCCAATAAACCACCACCAATTACCACACCTACTTTGGAAGTCTTTGCTGAACATTTAATGGCTTCTAAATCGTTAAGTGTCCTGTAAACATGAATATGATTTTGATCTTTGCCTGGAACAGGAGGTACAAAAGGGAATGAACCCGTAGCCAATATAAGTTTGTCATAAGTTAAAATTCTTCCCGATGCCGTGATAAGATTTTTATCTTCACGATTTATTTCAAGTACTTCTTCGTTTAAATAATAATCAACACCTTGATTTTTATACTTTTCTTTTGTTGTTAACGCTAAATCATCGGCACTATTACCAGTAAAATAACTTGTTAACATAACGCGGTTATAGGCAAGTTGGGATTCTTCACTAAATGTTGCAATATCAAATTCATTACTATTACTTTTATGTAGCTGATCAATAAAATGATGACCAACCATGCCGTTACCAACAACAATAATTTTTTGCCTATTCAGTAATGCTTTGCGACTCATTTAATGTTCCTAACCCGATCATAAAAATATTCATATACAGGGTTACCGCAAATTTGATACCAAGTTAAATCCCATTAAAGAAAACAAAATAACCAATTGATTTACCTTGATTATATTTTTAATGGTTAAATTACTAATTATAATAAAGATAAAAATGCACAAAGATAATTCAGTTAATGCACTTAATCAGAGCAATACTGAACTATTTTCTGCAGCTCTAAAATTTAAGTTAAATTAGCGTAATTAACATAATACAATGAGTGCATTATTAATCTATCAGTAAGCAAATATGAGCACATTTCAAATAATAGTAGGCAGTATGCTTGGTGGCACAGAATATGTTGCAGAAGCATGTGAAGAACAATTAATTACGCTTGAACATAAAGTTAATTTACACTTAAAGCCTAATTTTTCATCAATTATTGAAGAAACATTTTCTCAAAATAGCATTTGGTTAATTTGTACTTCAACTCATGGCGCAGGCGATTACCCAGACAACATCCAAGAATTTGTTAATGATCTTAAAAATTGTGAACAAGATCTATCCTCTATTAAATTTATGATCATTGCTATTGGTGATTCAAGTTACGACACATTCTGCAAAGCCGGCTTAGAAATAAAAAAACTATTAATAACAAAAGGCTGTAGTGAAATAGTAGCAATAGAAATGTTTGATATGAGCCAGGATATAGATCCAGAAGATCTTGCACAGCAATGGTTAATTCAAAATAAAGATCTTTTATAAAGGCTTATACATTATTTACTAACAATAATAGGATTATAAAACATCAATTGTGGATAAAAGTATGAATAAGGTATTAATTATCTATTATTATTCAGTGTATATAATTGATAATTAATTCACCTGTGCATAACTAGTGCTTTTGATCACCGCTTTAAATAGACTTGATCAATGTTTGATCACAAGCTTATCATCTCTTTAACTTGATAAAACTATTAGTAAAAAAGCACTTACCCACAGAAAATAGCTCCCTTAATAAGTAATAACAATAAGATCTATATAAAGATCTTATTATATATTACCGAGATCACACGATGATCTTTTTACTCATTTGATCATTTCACTCTAGCCAAAAAAAGGCTAAAATACGTCTCCTGATTTTCTTAAAGCAATATTCTTTAATTATATTTTTCTAAGGTTAAAAATTTATGTGGTATCCAGAGTCTTATGAAGTAATTGTTGTTGGTGGTGGCCATGCAGGCACTGAGGCAGCACTTGCATCTGCACGAATGGGCTGTAAAACACTTTTACTAACTCATAACATTGATACTTTAGGGCAAATGTCTTGTAATCCGACCATTGGTGGCATTGGTAAAGGACATTTAGTCAAAGAGATAGATGCTTTAGGCGGTTTAATGGCAACAGCCATAGATCATAGTGCAATTCAATTTAGAACATTAAACGCAAGTAAAGGTCCGGCTGTCAGAGCTACCAGAGCGCAAGCAGACAGAGCTTTGTACAGAACTTTTGTTCGTCAATTTCTTGAAAACCAAGAAAACCTAACAATTTTCCAACAACCTTGTGATGATTTAATCCTTGAAAATGAACGTGTTGTGGGTGTATCAACCCAAATGGGATTAAAATTTAAAGGTCAAACAGTTGTGCTAACGGTAGGGACTTTTCTTCTTGGGCAAATACACATAGGTTTAAATAATTACCAAGGTGGCCGTGCAGGCGATCCTGCAAGTGTTAATTTAGCGGCTAAAATGCGTGATATGCCTTTTAGAATGGATCGTTTAAAAACGGGAACACCACCACGTCTTGATGCAAGATCATTAGATTTTTCAGTGATGGAAGAACAGCCAGGTGATGACCCTCGTCCAGTATTTTCGTTTATGGGTTCACAACAAAATCATCCAAAACAAGTATCATGTTTTATTACTCATACAAATGAAAAAACTCATCAATTTATTCGAGATGGTCTTGATAGATCACCCATGTATACAGGCGTAATTGAAGGTATAGGGCCTCGTTATTGCCCTTCAATTGAAGATAAAATTAATCGTTTTGCTGACAAGACATCACATCAAATTTTTGTTGAACCTGAAGGTTTAACTTCTCATGAAATTTATCCTAATGGTATTTCAACTAGCCTACCATTTGATGTGCAAATGAATTTAGTTCGTTCGATCAAGGGTTTTGAAAATGCGTTTATTACTCGTCCTGGCTATGCCATTGAATATGATTATTTTGATCCTCGAGATTTAAAACAGTCATTGGAAAGTAAATTTATTGAAAATTTATATTTTGCCGGACAAATAAACGGTACCACAGGCTATGAAGAAGCGGTGCACAAGGTTTATTAGCCGCAACTAATGCAGCTTGTCGTGTAAAAGGTCTTGATGAATTTATTTTAGGTCGTGATCAAGCTTATATGGGCGTATTAATAGATGATTTAGCCACTTTAGGCACTAAAGAACCTTATCGTATGTTCACTTCACGCGCAGAATACCGATTATTATTACGTGAAGACAATGCTGATATTC
Source organism: Colwellia maritima (assembly GCF_022669015.1). Lineage (GTDB taxonomy): Bacteria > Pseudomonadota > Gammaproteobacteria > Enterobacterales > Alteromonadaceae > Colwellia > Colwellia maritima. Next base: position 314,850 of record NZ_JAKKSL010000001.1, read on the forward strand.
GTTTAACAGAACAAGGTCGAAAAATAGGATTGGTTAATGATCTGCGCCGGCAACGTTTTAATGAGAAAATGGAAAATATTGAATTAGAGCGTCAACGATTAAAAGAAACTTGGGTACAAAAGGATCAAAGTAATATTGATCAAATTAATAGTCTACTTAAAGCACCTATGAGCAAAGAAGCCAGTCTTGAAGATCTTATTCGTCGCCCAGAAGTTCGTTACAGTGATTTAATGAAGATTGAAGGTTTAGGTCCCGCTATTACAGACACACAAGCAGCAGAGCAAATAGAAATTCAAACCAAATATGCAGGTTATATTGATCGTCAGCTTGATGAAATAGCTAAGAAAAAACGTAATGAAGATACTAAGATCCCTGTTGATTTTGATTATACTCAATTATCAGGATTATCAAATGAAGTTGTAGCTAAATTAAAAGATGCTCGTCCAGAAACTATTGGTAAAGCATCACGAATTTCTGGTATTACTCCGGCTGCTATTTCGTTATTATTGGTTTACTTAAAAAAACATGGCTTACTTAGTAAAAAAATAGCCTAAAAACTTAAAAAGATAATATGACTTTAACTTCAAAACTTGAAAGCCTGCTAAGTAAAACTACTTTGAAAGTTTCATCGCAACAAGTAAACTTACTTATTCAATATGTAGAGCTTTTACATAAATGGAATAAAGCTTATAACTTAACCTCAGTAAGAGACCCACAAGAAATGCTGATAAAGCATATTATGGATAGCTTAATGGTGGGTGAAGTTTTGCAAGGTAAAAATTTTATAGATGTCGGTACAGGCCCAGGTTTACCAGGTATACCACTAGCAATTTTGTATCCAGAACGAACTTTTGTATTATTAGATAGTTTGGGAAAACGAATCACATTTCTTAGACAAGTGGTTTTTCAATTAAAATTAACTAATGTTCAACCAGTAAAATCACGTGTAGAAGAATATCATGGAGAAACACCTTTTGACGGTGTGTTAAGTCGAGCATTTTCATCACTTAATGATATGGTTAATTGGTGTTCACATTTAATTAGTAATGAGCAAGGACAGTTTTTTGCATTAAAAGGCCAATACCCAGTTGATGAAATAGCTGATTTACCTAAAAACATTAGTTTAGTGTCTAGTCATGAAATAAAAGTGCCTGAATTGATCGGTGAACGTCATGTACTTATATTGAAAAAGAATTAAACACTAGCTTAATAATAAATAAAATATAGAGGCGCTTGTGGGAAAAATAATAGCGGTAGCGAATCAAAAAGGTGGTGTGGGTAAAACAACAACAGCAGTGAATTTAGCTGCGTCATTAGCCGCAACTAAGCGAAAAATATTATTAATAGATCTTGATCCTCAAGGCAATGCTACTATGGCCAGTGGTATTAATAAGTATGATGTTCCTGCAACTTGTTATGAATTACTTATTGAAGAAAAGCCTGTCGCTGAAGTAGTACAAACAGAAACAACCGGCTTATATGATTTAATTGCCGCTAATACAGATGTTACGGCAGCAGAAATTAAACTAATGGAAGTTTATGCTCGTGAACAACGTTTAAAAAAGGCACTTGCACCGGTTAAAAATTATTATGATTTTATTATAATAGACTGCCCCCTTCCTTAAATATGTTGACCGTTAATGCCATGACAGCAGCAGATTCTGTTTTGGTACCTATGCAATGTGAATATTATGCTTTAGAGGGGTTAACCGCCTTAATGGATACAATATCTAAATTAACATCAGTTGTTAATGATAAACTTCATATTGAAGGTATTTTACGAACCATGTATGACCCTCGTAATCGATTAGCGAACGATGTGTCTGAACAATTAAAGCGTCATTTTGGTGATAAAGTATATCGTAGCGTTATTCCTCGCAATGTTCGGTTAGCAGAAGCACCAAGTTTTGGTTCTCCTGCAATGTATTATGATAAGTCCTCAACAGGTGCAAAAGCCTATTTAGCTTTAGCAGGAGAAGTACTACGTAGAAATACTACGAGTAATAAACCAATTAAAACACCAAGCGATGAACTAAGCCAAACCAAAAACATCGCACAATAATTTAAAGGATTATTATGAACGCAGCAAAAAAAGAGGTTTAGGCAGAGGCCTCGACGCACTTCTTACGCCACAACCAAGATCTTCTACAAAAGATAATGAAAATAATTATTCAAATAATCCTAAAGATGGTGATTTAAGAAAAATAGAGATAACTAAATTATCACCTGGTAAATATCAACCGCGTAAAGATATGTCTGATGCGGCACTCGAAGAGCTTTCTTTATCAATTCAGTCTCAAGGTATTATTCAACCTATTGTTGTTAGGCTTATCAATAAAGATAGTCAGGATGAAAGTTTATATGAAATTATTTCGGTGAACGCCGTTGGCGTGCTGCACAACTTGCGCAACTTACTGAAGTTCCTTGCTTAATTAAAGACGTACCTGATGAATCTGCTGTTGCTATTGCATTAATTGAAAACATTCAACGAGAAGATCTTAATGCAATGGAAGAAGCAGTCGCTCTTGACCGTTTATTAAGTGAATTTGATTTAACACACCAAGAAGTTGCGTTAGCGGTAGGTAAATCTCGTACAACGGTTACTAACCTTTTACGTTTAAATAACTTAAATGATGAAGTAAAAACTTTTTTAGAAAATGGTGATATTGAAATGGGTCATGCACGTGCCCTATTAGCACTTGATGATTCACTGCAAGCAGAAGCAGCAAGAACGGTAGCAACAAAAGAATTAACGGTAAGAGAAACCGAAGCACTTATTAAAAAAATTCAAAACCCCAACGAAGAAAAACCAACCAAAGAAAAAGATGAAACACGCACTAATATGGAGCAAAACTTAACGGAGAAATTAGGTTTAAAAGTTTCCGTAAGTCACAACAAAAAAGGTAAAGGAAAATTAGTTATCTCTTATTCAAATTTAGCTGAGTTAGATAAATTTATAGCAAAAATAAAAGAATAGATGATTTTATCTTGAACATGTTGAAATTTTCATAAAATAGTCTGTCATTGTAAAATATAGGTAAATAACCTCAATTGTGACTTTTTATCTTAAATAATAGTAAAGGTAACTGATCAGAGTAGTTAGTGTTATTAAAATGTGATTTTATTCTTATTAAAAATGTAAATTAAAATTTTCTAGTCCTTTAGTTGTATTTTTATAAAAAATGTTAATTATTAGTATAAATAAGCGCTGTTCTCTGCCCTAATTTGTTGCAATAAAAGCCAGAATCAGTATACTTGCGCAAACTTTTTAGTGTTAAATATTTTACTTTAAAAAATTCAGTTAATTACGATATTTTTCGTAATTAAAAAGATAATTTGCCAAGTAACCTTTTAATTCGTTTTATACTGAAGTTATGAATAATAAATTAACAAAAGCAGGGCGTAAAATAGCCTTTTCGCAAATATTATTCACAACGTGTATTGTGATAGTTATAACGCTAATAATTTATTTTATATTGGGTGCTTCATATGCCATATCAGCTTTAGGCGGTGGATTAGTAGCAATAGTACCTAATATTGTTTTTGCCCTTAAAGCTTTTCAATATGCAGGGGCACAGTCATCAAAAAAAGTGGTTGAATCCTTTTTTAGTGGCGTAAAATTAAAAATGGTTCTTACGGCCTTATTATTTGCACTCGCCTTTAAATTTTTAGTGCTATTGCCAATACCATTTTTTGTAACGTTTTGTCTGGTTATGGTTATGCCATTAATAACACCACTTTTTTTGAAAAAGTATTATTAACAGCAAACCCTAATCAAAAAGATTTTTATTTTAAACTTTAATCATTGGGATAATTAATATGGCTTCAGGTACTGAAATTACTAGCCAAGAATATATTAAACATCACCTTCAGAATCTAACTGTTGGAGAAGGCTTTTGGTCTTTTCATGTAGATACTTTAGGTGGTCAATATTTTTGGGCTTAGTATTCATTCTATCATTTCGTGCAGTTGCAAAAAAAGCAACTACTGGTGTTCCGGGTAAATGGCAATGTGCTGTTGAAATGATTATAGAGTTCGTTGACGATAGTGTTAAAAGTACTTTTCACGGTAAAAACCCGGTTATAGCACCATTAGCCCTAACAATATTTGTTTGGGTATTATTAATGAATGCGATGGATTGGGTTCCTGTTGACTTAATTCCTCGAATCTTTGAGTTGTTTGGCGTTCATTATATGAAAGCTGTACCAACAACCGATCCAAATATGACTTTTGCCTTAGCATTAGGTGTATTTGTACTGATCATTTACTATTCAATTAAAGTTAAAGGCATTGGTGGTTTCATTAAAGAACTCACCACACAACCTTTTGGTCATTGGTCACTTTATCCTGTGAACTTTATTCTTGAAATGGTTACCTTATTAGCACGTCCATTATCACTAGCCTTACGTTTGTTTGGTAATTTATATCCGGGAGCTAATTTTCTTACTGATAGCAACCATTGGATTATTCCAGTTGCCAGTACATTTTTTATGGGCAGCATTTCATTTGTTGGTAATCCCATTACAGGCGTTTATATTCATGATGTTAACCATTCTATATTTGAGTTTAGCGCATGAAGATCATTAATATATTGAAATAAATCAACATATTAATATTAGTTTTTGTACAAATTTTTACTTTTTTAACTTTATAACTTTAAATAACCGGAGATAAACATGTTATACATCGCTGTTGCGTTACTAATCGGTCTTGGTGCATTAGGTACTGCGATTGGTTTTGGTCTACTAGGTGGTAAATTCTTAGAATCTGCTGCTCGTCAACCTGAACTTGCCCCACAATTACAGGTTAAAATGTTCATCGTAGCGGGTCTAATCGATGCGATTGCTATGATCGGTGTTGCGATTGGCTTATACCTATTATTCGCAGTTGGTGCTTAATTTTTAAGTCCATTGTTTAATCGCGAATTTAAATAGGAGGGTACACAAATGAATCTTAATGCCACATTACTTGGTGAATTAATCGCATTTGTCGTATTTGTAATATTCTGTATGAAGTATGTATGGCCACCAATTATTGGTGCCATTGAAGCACGTCAAGCAACTATTGCTGATGGACTTGCTGCTTCAGACCGTGCTGCTAAAGATCTTGAGCTTGCTCAAGAAAAAGCTTCAGCTCAACTTAAAAAAGCTAAACTTGAAGCTGCATCTATTGTTGATGCTGCTAAAAAGCATGAAGCTAAAATTGTTGAAGAAGCTCTTGGTAAAGCGCAAGTTGAGAAAGAAAGAATCTTAGCTTCAGGTCACGCAGAAATTGAAACTGAACGTAACCGTGCAAAAGAAGAATTACGCCAACAAGTGGCTATTCTTGCAGTTGCCGGTGCCGAGAAAATTCTTGAGCGTTCAATTGATGCCGCTGCACATAGCGACATTTTAGATAAACTCGTCGCTGAACTTTAAGAGGAAAGAGCTATGTCTGAATTGACAACTGTCGCTCGTCCTTACGCTAAAGCAGCGTTCGACTTTGCTGTTGAAGCTAAAGCGGTAGATGCCTGGTTAGCCCAGTTAACATTTGCTGCTGAGGTTGCGAAAGACCAAACTATTATCGGTTATTTAACGGGTGATGTATCGGTTGAGCAAGCACAAACAATATTTTTAACTGTTTGTGGAGAGCAAGTAGACAGCCAAGGCCAAAACTTTTTAAAAGTAATGGCTGAAAACGAACGTTTGTTGGTGCTACCACAAGTACTTGAACAATTTACAGCATTAAAAGCTGAACTTGATCAAGAAATTACTGTGGATGTTACCTCTGCTGTTAAATTAGAAGTAGCACAGACAAAAACATTAAGCGCCGCGCTTGAAAAGCGCTTGGCACGTAAAGTAAAGCTTAATTGTCTTGTTGATGAAAGCATTATATCAGGTTTGGTTATACAAGCTTCGGAGATATGGTCATTGATGGCTCTGTACAAGGTAAATTGAGCCGTTTAGCAACAACATTACAATCTTAGATAAGGGAACAGAGCATGCAACTGAATTCCACTGAAATCGCTGAACTGATCAAGAATAGAATTGAACAGTTTAACGTTGTCAGCGAAGCTCGTAACGAAGGTACTATCGTTTCTGTAACAGATGGTATTATTCGAATTAATGGCCTTGCCGATGTAATGCAAGGTGAAATGATCGAACTTCCTGGCAGCCGTTTTGCTATCGCATTGAACTTAGACCGTGATTCGGTCGGTGCGGTAGTAATGGGTCCGTACGCGGACTTAGCTGAAGGACAAAAAGTAAAAGGTACTGGTCGTATACTAGAAGTACCAGTAGGTCGTGGTCTTTTAGGTCGCGTAGTAAATACCTTAGGTGAACCAATTGATGGCAAAGGCCCAATTGAAAATGATGGCTTCTCTCCAGTAGAAGTTGTTGCACCAGGTGTTATTGAGCGTAAATCAGTTGACCAACCTGTACAAACAGGTATTAAGTCAATTGATGCTATGATCCCAATTGGTCGTGGCCAACGTGAATTAATCATTGGTGACCGTCAAATCGGTAAATCAGCGATTGCACTTGACGCGATTATTAATCAAAAGAACACAGGTATTAAAAGTATTTATGTAGCGATTGGCCAAAAAGCCTCTACCGTTGCTAACGTTGTACGTAGCTTAGAAGAGCACGGTGCATTATCAAATACTATTGTTGTTGTTGCCTCAGCTTCTGAAGCTGCTGCACTACAATACCTAGCGCCATATCTTGGTTGTTCAATGGGTGAATACTTCCGTGACCGCGGTGAAGATGCGTTGATCGTATATGATGATTTGTCTAAGCAAGCTGTTGCTTACCGTCAAATTTCATTACTACTTCGTCGTCCGCCAGGTCGTGAAGCCTACCCAGGTGATGTTTTCTATCTTCATAGTCGTTTATTAGAACGTGCAGCTCGTGTAAACGAAGCTTACGTTGAAAAATTCACGAACGGTGAAGTAAAAGGTAAAACAGGTTCTTTAACTGCCTTACCAATTATTGAAACACAATTTGGTGATGTATCTGCTTTCGTACCAACTAACGTAATCTCTATTACGGATGGTCAAATATTCTTAGAGTCTGATTTATTCAACTCAGGTATTCGTCCTGCGGTAAATGCCGGTTTATCAGTATCTCGTGTAGGTGGTGCAGCGCAAACGAAAATCATCAAAAAACTTGGTGGTGGTATCCGTTTAGCCTTGGCTCAATATCGTGAATTGGCGGCATTTGCTCAATTTGCCTCAGATTTAGATGACGCAACTCGTGCTCAATTAGAGCATGGACAACGTGTAACTGAATTAATGAAGCAAAAGCAATACAGCCCATTATCTGTTGCTGAAACTGCAGTATCTTTATTTGCTGCGGAAAAAGGTTTCTTGAACGACGTTGCTATTAACAAAATCAATGATTTTGAAGACGCGTTACAAACCTATATGGGTAGTAATCAGGCTGAGCTTATGGCTACGATTAACGAATCAGGTAACTACGATAAAGACATTGAAGCGAGTTTGACTAAAGCACTTGAAAATTTCAAGTCTACCCAAACTTGGTAAGACGTTTTTAATTAAGTAATCTTTTCGGAGAGAGAGTCATGGCCGTTGGTAAAGAAATAAAAACCAAGATTGCGAGTGTTAAAAACACTCAAAAGATCACAAACGCTATGGAAATGGTTGCCGCATCTAAAATGCGAAGAGCACAAGAGAGTATGGCAGCCTCTCGTCCATATGCGACAAATATACGTAACGTGATCGGTCATATTGCGCTTGGTAACTTAGAATATCGTCATCCTTATATGGATGAACGAGAAGTTAAGCGCGTTGGCTATATTGTTGTATCAACAGACCGTGGTTTGTGTGGTGGTTTAAATATAAATTTATTTAAAAAAGTACTTGCAGATGCTGCTGAAAAGCAAACATCTGGTGCTGAAGTTGAATTTGCGGTTGTTGGCTCTAAAGCTACATCGTTTTTCAATAATATGGGCGCTAAAGTATCTGCACAAACATCAGGCTTAGGAGATAACCCGTCAATTACCGATCTTGTTGGTAGTGTACAGGTAATGCTTAAGGCTTATGATGACGGTGAAATTGATAAGTTGTTTGTTGTGTATAACAAGTTTGTTAACACAATGACACAAGCACCAACAATTGATCAGTTATTACCTTTACCTAAATCTGACGATGACGCAATTAAGCATCGTTGGGATTACATTTACGAACCAGATGCTAACGTATTGTTAGATCAATTATTAGTTCGTTATGTAGAATCGCAAGTATATCAAGGCGTGGTTGAAAACCTAGCCTGTGAACAAGCTGCCCGTATGGTAGCCATGAAAGCCGCAACAGATAATCTTGGCGACTTGATTGAAGATTTACAACTGGTATACAACAAAGCACGTCAAGCTTCAATTACTCAAGAATTGGGTGAAATTGTAGCAGGTGCAGCTGCGGTTGGTTAAGAGTTATTAACATAAACGTTTACGTAATTTAACGAAAAGCTAGTCGCGCAAAGCGTTGATTAGCTTAAATTAAGAGGAATAAACATGAGTACAGGTAAAGTCGTCCAAATCATTGGCGCAGTTGTGGATGTTGAATTTCCACAAGATGCCGTACCTCAGGTATATCACGCAGTAAAAATAACCGAAGGTGACCTTGCAGGTTTAGTACTTGAAGTTCAACAGCAGCTTGGCGGCGGTGTTGTACGTACTATCGCAATGGGTAGCTCAGACGGTTTGCGTCGTGGCCTGAATGTAGAAAACACAGGTGATGGTATCCGAGTACCCGTTGGTGTTGAGACGTTAGGTCGCATCATGAACGTATTGGGTGAGCCAATCGATGAAGCAGGTCCAATCGGTGAAAAAGACCGTTGGACAATTCACCGTGAAGCGCCAGCTTTACGCAGAACAAGCCATGTCTAACGAATTGTTAGAAACAGGTATCAAAGTAATCGATTTAGTTTGTCCATTCGCTAAGGGTGGTAAAGTAGGTTTATTCGGTGGTCTTGGTGTTGGTAAAACAGTAAACATGATGGAACTTATTCGTAACATCGCCATTGAGCATAGCGGCTATTCTGTATTCGGTGTTGGTGAGCGTACACGTGAAGGTAACGATTTCTATCACGAAATGAACGATTCTAACGTACTTGATAAAGTATCGTTAGTATACGGTCAAATGAACGAGCCTCCAGGAAACCGTTTACGTGTTGCCATGACGGGTTTGACTATGGCAGAAAAATTCCGTGACGAAGGTCGTGACGTATTATTCTTCGTAGATAACATTTACCGTTATACACTTGCAGGTACTGAAGTATCAGCGTTACTTGGTCGTATGCCATCAGCGGTTGGTTACCAACCAACACTTGCTGAAGAAATGGGTGTATTACAAGAGCGTATTACGTCAACTAACAAGGGTTCAATCACGTCAATTCAAGCGGTATACGTACCGGCGGATGATTTAACGGATCCAAGTCCTGCAACTACTTTTGCGCATTTAGATGCAACCGTAGTACTTTCTCGTTCTATTGCTGAGTTAGGTATTTATCCTGCGATTGACCCACTAGATTCAACTTCTCGTCAGCTTGACCCATTAGTGGTTGGCGCTGAGCATTATGAAGTTGCTCGTGGTGTTCAAACAGTATTACAGCGTTATAAAGAATTAAAAGATATCATCGCCATCTTAGGTATGGATGAGTTATCTGAAGAAGATAAGCAAACAGTATCTCGCGCACGTAAGATTCAACGTTTCTTATCTCAACCATTCTTTGTTGCTGAAGTATTTACAGGTTCACCAGGTAAATATGTATCATTAAAAGACACCATTGCCGGATTCAAAGGAATTTTAGCGGGTGAATATGATGATATGCCTGAGCAAGCATTCTACATGGTTGGTTCTATTGAAGAAGCTGTAGAGAAAGCTAACAAGATGTAATCATCTGATAAGTACTTAGGGTTACTTACTAAGTACTTATTACTATAGAGGTCGAGTCAAATGGCATTATTAACTGTTAATCTGGATGTAGTAAGTGCACAGGAAAGTTTGTTTTCTGGCAGTATAAAATCATTACAGATCACAGGTAGTGAAGGTGAGTTGGGTATTATGCCTGGTCACGCACCTTTACTGACCTCACTTAAACCTGGTATGGCACTTATTACGAGAAATGATGGTAGCGAAGAAGTTATTTATCTTTCTGGTGGCATGTTAGAAGTTCAACCAAATCAAGTTACTGTGTTAGCTGATGTAGCAACACGTGCTGATGATTTAGATGAACAAGCTGCACTTGAAGCTAAGCAACGAGCAGAAGCCAACATGAATGATCATGGTGGTGATGTAGATTATGCTGAAGTAGCTGCAGAATTAGCGCGAGCAGTTGCGCAATTACGTGTTATTCAGGCGACAAGCAAGAGAAATTAATTATTTTTCCCGTTTAGTCATAAGCTAAGGTTTAGTGAATTAAATTAGAAAAGCCCTGTTACTGCAAAGTAACAGGGCTTTTTTTGTGCAAAACATTTTCATGGATTTATTCGTTTGTACTCTAATTTTTTCTACGTATAAAATAGATCACTTAATTAATGGAACTGGTATCAGATTAATAGAGTATAAGGATATTTATAAATGAGATAAAAAAATGCGCCTATTAAATAGACGCATAAAACATGAAATACTAAGGGGAAATAAAACTTACATATAATAAGAGTAGGTAAATAAGAAAAAGTTCCTTAGAATTTAAAATAACTAAAAAGCACATTACTAATTATAATAAAACGAAGCGATCAATACGTTTAATCACTACGTTAATCTACACAACTCTAATACAAGCTTCACTCATTAACACCCCATAGCCACCAACGCGTATGGTTAAGTCTTTGCTTTGCTTATTATCCATTTCCACATAAAAAAGACTCTTACGGGCATCGTTTGCTCCACGTTGTATGCCAAAAATATGAGTGCCTGTTTGCACATGGGGATGGTCACAAATATGGTTGGCAAATGCTGCTATTGCACCACCTATAGGTGGATCTTCATGATGTGCGATAGCAGGACCTAGTAACCGGGCATGAAAATCGGTCGGGTTGTCATCGGTATTGTTAGCAAAAAGTAATATTTCTTGTGCTAATGAACTAGGAGCCGATGAATTACTCCATGCAGATTCGTTAAACTTAGCTTCACGTATCGCGGTGTAAGACATAATAGGGACTATTAAATAAGGTACACCACATGAAACAATCAAAGGGCGATAATGATCAAAGCTGATATCGGCAGGATTAAGGGACAACATTGCAGCTAACTCTTCAGTAGTTGGCGTGTAATAATCAATTGCTGCATGTGTATCGTAGGTTTGTTGAATAATATCTACGTCACCGTCCTCATTTTTAGATACGTAACTATTAATTATTTGATTATGACCCTTCATAGTTGAAATAAGGGAAATCAAAGTATGTTTATTGGTGAGAGTTATTGTAGTTTTAGCTAAAATATAACTCGCCGCCAAAATAGCATGAAGAGTAGTAGGTTGTTCTTTTTCTTTAGAAAATACACGAATTTTTCGAGTGTTTTCATCAACAGTAGGTAGCAAAAAAATAGTACTTGAAGCATTTAATTCATTTGATATTTTTTGCATTTGCTCATCGGTTAAGCCACTAGCATCGGGAAAAACAGGTAAAGGAACGCCATGAAATGCTTGGTCAGTGAAAACATCAGCAGTGTAGTAAGTATACTTAGTAAAATTATTCATTGTAATTCCTTAAGCTGCAAGCTGAACGGTAGTGCCGTTAAGGCGCACAGGGTAAGTTTTAACGCTAACATCGCCATCTTCAAGGCAAAGTCCAGTTGTTAACTCAAAATGTTGCTTATAAAGCGGAGAGGCGACTACTACCTTGTTAGCAATACTGCCTGTTAAGCCGCGGGATAAAGTATTGGAGTGACTAAACGGACAGTAATTATCTATAGCATATAGTTGTTCTTGACCATGTTTATCGATTATTCGAAAAATAGCCACTTGCTGTTCGTTAAAAAGTGCGCAACGTCCCATGCTAGGAAGTATGTCGTCAATAGTACAAATATCAAACCATTGTTGTTGTGGTATGCTCATATCAGGTCCTTATTAAATAGTTTCAGTGCTTCGTTCAGAAGCCATAGCAGGGCGTATTTGTTCACGTTCAGTGGTAAATATGACATTTTCGTCATGCTGTTTACTGTTAACAAAGTGAGTGAAACGCTTTAATTTTTCAGGATCTTCAATGGTGGTTTTCCATTCACATTGGTAAGTATCAACCACGTGTGACATCTCTTGCTCTAATTCAGCAGCTAAACCTAATTTGTCGTCAATGATGACAGATTTTAAATACTTTAAACCGCCTTCCATGTTATCCATCCAAACTGAAGTACGTTGTAAGCGATCAGCTGTACGAATATAAAACATATAGAAGCGATCAATATATTTAATTAAATCTACATCACTGAGATCTGATGCAAACAAGTCAGCATGACGAGGTTTCATGCCGCCATTACCGCATACATACATGTTCTGACCATTTTCGGTGGCAATAATACCCACATCTTTACTTTGTGCTTCAGCACACTCACGAGTACAGCCAGAAACGGCCATTTTTAATTTATGGGGAGAACGTAAACCTTTGTAACGGTTTTCTAATAAGATAGACAGCGCCATTGAGTCTTGAACGCCATAACGACACCAGGTAGAGCCAACACATGATTTAACCGTTCTTAAAGATTTACCGTAGGCATGGCCTGTTTCAAAACCAAAGATCCACCAATTCACGCCAAATATCAGGTAACTGCTCAGACCGAGCGCCGAATAAATCAACTCGTTGACCGCCAGTAATTTTAGTATACAGATTATATTTTTTAGCGACTTCACCTAAAACAATTAATTTTTCAGGGGTAATTTCACCTCCGGCTACACGAGGCACAACAGAATACGTCCCATCTTTTTGCATGTTACCCATGAAATAATCATTGGTATCCTGTAAACCTTGTAATTTGCTATCAAGTACGTGGTCATTCCAACAAGAAGCAAGAATGTTAGCTGCTGTTGGTTTGCAAATATCACAGCCTAAGCCTGTGCCATGTTTTTCAAGTAATTCGGCAAAGGTCTTAATTTTTTCAACGCGGATAATGTTATATAAATCTTGACGAGTATAGGCAAAATGTTCACAAAGATCGGTATTAACTTCTACCCCTTGCTTTTCTAATTCACAATTTAATACTTGAGTGACTAAGGCTGTACAACCACCACAACCTGTGGCTGCTTTGGTGCATGATTTGATTGCTGCCATATCGCAAGCACCCGCTTCTACGGCATCAATAATATCGCCTTTGGTAACATTTAAGCATGAACACAGTTGTGCAGAATCAGGTAACGCATCAACGCCTATACCACTTGAAGAGCCATCAAGGCTAGGTAAAATTAATCCTTCTGGCTCTGATGGTAATTCCATTTTGTTAAGCATGAATTGTAATAAAGAACCATACTCAGCGGCATCACCAATAAGTACAGCGCCAAGTAAGAGTTTATCGTCTTCACTGACTACAATTTTTTTATAGACTTCCTCACGATCATTAACGTAAGTATAACTACGACAGTTAGGGGTAGTACCATGAGCATCACCAATAGAAGCTACATCAACTCCCATCAATTTTAGCTTGGTACTCATATCAGCACCAAAGAAACTCGCTCGTGCCTGTACCCGTTAAGTGATCTACAGCTGCGTGAGCCATTGCCCAACCTGGCGCAATTAAACCATAAATTTTATTATCCCAAAGGGCTACTTCGCCAATGGCATAAATGTCAGGGTCTGAAGTTAAGCAATTATTATTAATTACCACACCACCACGAGCACCCATACCTAAACCTGCTTGACGAGCTAATTCATCCCTAGGACGAATACCGGCTGAGAAAACAATTAGGTCGGTTTCTAGCTCGCTGCCATCAGCAAAGCTCATCTTGTGAAAAGCACCGTCACCATCACTAATGTTTTGAGTGTTTTTTTGTGTATGAACACTAACACCTAAATCTTCAATTTTTTTGCTCAGCATTTTACCGCCGCCATCATCTACCTGTACAGCCATTAAACGGGGAGCAAACTCAACTACGTGCGTCTTTAGGCCTAAATCCATTACCGCTTTTGCTGCTTCTAAGCCAAGTAAACCACCACCTATTACAGTACCTATTTTAGCTGTTTTTGCTGCCGCGGTAATTTTCTCAAGATCATCAATGGTACGATAAACAAATACATTATCACGTTGATGTCCGGGTACTGGTGGAACAAAAGGAAAAGAGCCAGTGGCTAAAATTATTTTGTCATAACTCACTTCAATCCCTGATTCAGCAATAACCACACGTTTAAAGCGATCAATCTGTGTGACTTTGTCACCCGTATGGAGAGCAAAATTATTACGAGGGTAAAAGTCATCGTGAACCATATTAATGTCTTTAACCGATTGATTTTTAAACCAAGCAGTTAAATGAACTCTATCATAGGCCGGAATAGGCTCTTCACCAAAGACAGTGACTTGATAATTTTCACTTTGACCGCTTTCAACCAAATACTCTAAAAAATTATGACCAACGGGACCATTACCCACCACCACTAACTTTATTTTTGAACTCATAGTTTACTTATCACTCTCACAGACAATATTGATAGTGCTACCGCAATATGTGTACCAAAGGTTTTATAAAATATAAGTAATTGTAAAATATAAATAAAACTATGTAGGTATAAGTGAACGTCTTAACTTTTTGCGTAATTAAAGGGCGAATTAAAGCTCATTTGCACTTGATGTGTGCAAGGGAAAAATAATAGTTAAATAATCAACACTCAGTTAAATAACGCTTTAGTTTATTGAAATATAATTGTCATATAAGCATCAATAAAACACCATATTTTAGTCATATTTACTTCACACAAATGCTTTATTTTAGCTCGCATATTAATTTTTAATTTATCTGGTTGGAGTAAATAATGCACAAAAAAACCATCGCATTGGTCTTAGCGACTATGCTGCCGAGTGTAAGCCTCTCTGCGTTAGCTGTTGATTTATTTAATGATCAAAAAACTAACGACTGGTATAAACAAGGTGAACAAGTACTAGCGAATAAATTGGCACAAACAACACAAAACAAAGCTAAAAATGTAATTCTTTTTGTTGGTGATGGTATGGGTATTTCTACATTAACCGCAGCACGAATATTACAAGGTCAGCAAGCCGGAAAGTCAGGAGAAGAAGGTTATTTAAGTTTTGAAACATTTCCTTTTAGTGCCTTGGTAAAAACCTATAATGTTGATGCGCAAACCCCAGACTCTGCCGGCACAATGACAGCGATGATGTCTGGATTAAAAAGCGATCTTGGCGTCATTGGGGTTAATGAAGAGATTGAACGAGGTAACTGTACAACAGTAAAAGGGAATGAAGTTGCCACTTTACTAGAACTTGCTGAAATACGCGGATTATCAACAGGTATAATATCGACAGCTCGTATTACCCATGCAACACCAAAGAGCAGCCTATGCAAAATCAGCAGATCGCAATTGGGAAGATATTTCTGATATGCCGAGCGAAGCCATTGACCAAGGCTGTGAAGATATTGCCTCACAACTTATCAATTTTGAAAAAAATCTAGAAGAACGTTATCCAGGCATTGATGTTGATGGCATCGAAGTAATGTTTGGGGGCGGTCGCCGTCACTTTTTACCAAAAGACATCGCCTTTAATAGTGCTGATGCAATGAGTGAAGTGGAAGGAGACAGAACCGATGAAGTTGACTTAACTGCGCAATGGCAAACAAGTTATCCAAAAGGCAAATATATTATTGATCAAACGGGTTTTGATTCATTAGACACCACCAATACACCGCAAGTTTTAGGATTATTCAATGAGTCGCATATGCAATATGAGGCTGATAGAGCTAATGATATTGCCGGTGAACCAAGCTTAACTGAAATGACGACTACAGCCTTAGATATTTTAGACAACAATAAAAATGGGTATTTTCTTACTATTGAATCTGGGCGTATTGACCATGGTCATCATGCAGGTAGTGCATACAATGCATTAACCGATACCATTGAGTTAGCTAATGCCGTTCAAGCTGCCATTGATAATACTAATCCAGAAGAAACGTTGATCTTAGTTACCGCCGATCACAGTCATGTATTTACCATTGCGGGTTACCCAAAACGGGGCAATCCTATTTTAGGTAAAGTTGTATCTGTCGGAAGTACAGAAGCCAGTTTAGCAAGCGATGGTATGCCATATACCACAGTAGGTTATACCAATGGTTTAGGACATCGTAACCTTATTGGTGCAACAGATGCGGACAAAGGTTACAACGAAGCGATTAATACAGGGCGTATAGATTTAACAACAATTAACACGATGGACAGTGGTTATCATCAAGAAGCTAATATTCCTTTAGGTTCAGAAACTCATGCAGGCGAAGATATTTCTGTTCACGCCATGGGACCAGGTGCTCAACTAGTACAAGGTAATATTGAGCAGAGCGTTATATTCCATATCATCAATAAAGCGCTTGGCTTAACTGAATAGTGGCCAAAGTTAATAATTTAGGAAAAATTTATGAAAAACTTTAATAACTCAATAATTGCCCTTACCATTTTATGTAGTTTGGCCGCATGTGATGATAGTGATAAAAATAATACGTTAACTAAAGAAAACTTATCGACAAACGTTTCCAATGAATGGTTTATTCAAGGGGAAAAAGCAATAGAAACGGCAGAAACTAATTGGAAAAGTGTGTCTGAAATATCAGAACTCAAAGGCAAAGCAAAAAATGTTATTTTATTTGTCGGTGATGGCATGGGTATCTCTACCTTAACCGCTGCGCGAATTCTTGAAGGGCAGCGCAAAGGTATGTTAGGGGAGAGTAATCGCTTAAGTTTTGAAAACTTTCCTTTTTCAGGGTTTGCTAAAACCTACAATGTTGATGCACAAACGCCTGATTCAGCAGGAACCATGACAGCCATGATGTCAGGCGTTAAAACAGATGCCGGCGTATTAGGTGTTGATGCCGATATTCAGCGAGGTAACTGTGCAAGTGTTGCCGGTAATGAAATGACTACGGCGTTAGAGCTTGCTGAAATTGCCGGTAAATCTACGGGTGTTATTTCCACAGCACGAATTACTCATGCAACACCGGCAGCGACTTATGCAAAATCAGCAGAGCGTAATTGGGAAGATGTATCAGATATGCCCGCTGACGCCATTGCCGCAGGTTGTGAAGATATTGCTTCGCAATTAGTGAATTTTGAAGCTAATTTAGAAGCGAGAATGGCAGGTGTAGATGTTGATGGTATTGAAGTAGTTATGGGTGGTGGGCGACGTCATTTTTTACCTAAAGATGCAGCCTTTAACAGCATTGATGCCGTCAGTGAAAAAGAAGGCGATAGAAGTGATGGCCGTGATTTAACTGCTGAGTGGCAAGCTAATTACACTTCAGGAAAATATATTGTAGATCAAGCGAGTTTTGATGCAATTGATCCTGAAACAACAACCCACTTATTGGGTTTATTTAATGAATCACACATGCAATATGAAGCCGATAGAGCCAATGATATCGCAGGTGAGCCTAGCTTGAGTGAAATGACTAGCAAAGCCATTGATATATTAGATAATAATGATAAAGGTTTTTTCTTAACGGTTGAGTCAGGTCGTATAGACCACGCGCATCATGCGGGTAACGCATATAACGCATTAAACGACACCATTGAGTTTGCCAAAGCGGTACAAATGGCTATTGATAGCACTAACCCTGAAGAAACACTCATTATTGTTACTGCGGATCATAGCCATGTATTTACCATAGCGGGTTATCCAAAACGCGGTAATCCAATACTCGGTAAAGTAGTGGGTGTAGGTCAAACAGAAGAAAGTTTAGCGAGTGATGGTATGCCATACACTACATTGGGGTATACCAATGGTCTTGGATATCAAAATTTAGGGCAAGAAACTGATGCTGATGCCGCTTATGGCCATGAAAATGGCGCAGGTCGTGTTGACTTGACCAGTGTAGATACAACAACGGCCGGCTTTCATCAAGAAGCACTAGTGCCTTTATCATCAGAAACCCATGCGGGTGAAGACGTAGCCATTTTTGCATCAGGACCAGGCGCACATTTAGTTACGGGTACAAATGAACAAAGTATTATTTTTCATATTATGAATTATGCGGCTAATTTAACGAGTAGCAACGACTAACGTTACCTGTTTTAAGCAATTAAGGGGAGTTAGTGATAACTCCCCTGGAGTATTTAATGAAAAGTTATATAGCGATTTTTTTACTGTTGATATTCACTTCTTTTTTGGTAAAAGCAGAGCAAACTTGCCATCTTAGAGCAGACTTACTCGGCGCGTATTATCAATTAACAAATAGCAATACACACAGTAATGAACAAGAATATTCAATTACCGATAAAGCTGTTCATCTCAGTTCATTATGGCGAACTAATCAAAAAGTTTTGTCAATTAATGGCGAGCAATCGACAACTTGGTATAGGCTAAATAATGGTTTAGTTCAAAAAACCACTCATTTTGATCATTTTAAAAGAAGTATAGAATATCAAGCTAAACCAATGTCAGAAGAATACTGGCAACAAATTAGACAGCTTATTCCAGATAGTAAAAAACATACGTTAACGTTAGTTAATACCACGGCAGACGGGTGTTATCAGCAAGAGCAGTATCAATGGCACAGCGACGATTCAAATTTAAGCGGCAAACTGTTATGGAATAAAAATTTGAATATAATGACAGAGTTAACCATTACACAAGGTGATAAAAAAAGTCATTGGCAATTACAAAAAATTGAGCGTAATCAGGATGTGATCAATCAGGTTTTTGCCCAACGTGCTAATTACCAAAGCACGGATTTTGCCGACATTGGTGATAATGAATCTGATCCCTTTTTAATTAAAATGATTAATCTCGGATTTATCGACCATAGTGCATCTGGTATATACAATGCTAATGGCGAAAGTATGGCTATTCAACATAATCACTAGTAAAGATCGTTGAAATTTAGGTACAATAACAGCTATAAGAAATTAGTTAATTTGAATGGATTTATCATGTCTCTCTCTGTTGTTATTCTTGCTGCGGGTAAAGGTACTCGTATGCGCTCTGCCTTACCCAAAGTGCTCCATGTTGTTGCCGATAAACCTATGGTTTCACATGTAATTGATAGCGCACGTCAAATTGGCGCTAAAAACATTTATGTGGTTTATGGTTTTGGTGGTGAAGTACTTAAAGCTACATTAACAGAAAACGGTACAGGTGAAGATTTAACTTTTGTAGAACAAACAGAGCAATTAGGTACAGGGCATGCGGTTGATCAAGCCTCGCCTTTTTTAAACGATAATGAAGATGTATTAGTACTGTATGGCGATGTACCACTGACTAAAGTCTCAACGCTAGAAAGTCTACTGCAAGCTAAACCTGATAATGGCATGGCTTTGTTAACGGTTAATTTAGCTAACCCAACAGGTTATGGTCGTATTGTTCGTGTTGATGGTCAAGTGGTTGGTATCATCGAGCAAAAAGATGCAAGCCCAGAACAACTCGCCATTAATGAAGCCAATACAGGTATTTTGTTAGCTAATGGTGGCGATTTAAAACGTTGGTTAGGTGGTCTTTCTAATGAAAATGCCCAAGGCGAATATTATTTAACCGATGTCATTGCTGCAGCGCATCATGAAGGTAAACCGATAGCAACTGCACACCCTGAAACTGAAATTGAAGTAGAAGGTGCGAATAATAGAGTACAACTAGCCTCATTAGAGCGTGCTTATCAAGCAAGATTAGCGCAAGAGTTAATGATTGCCGGCGCGAGTTTACGTGATCCGTACCCGAATCGATATTCGTGGCTCGTTAATCATAGGTAATGAAGTTAGCATTGATATTAATTGTATTTTTGAAGGTAAGGTAGAACTCGCAAGCAATGTGAAAATAGGCGCTAACTGTATTTTGAAAAATTGTTATATCAGTGACAATGTTGAAATAAAACCCAATACTATTATTGAAGATGCCATTATAGGTGAAAATTGTTCTGTTGGACCATTCGCACGAATTCGTCCAGGCACAACCATGCATAAAGATTCACATGTGGGTAACTTTGTTGAAATGAAGAAAACCACCCTAGGTGAAGGTAGTAAAGCAGGGCATTTAACCTACCTTGGCGACACCCTCATTGGTAAAAATGTTAACGTAGGCGCAGGCACCATTACGTGTAATTATGACGGAGTCAATAAAGCACAAACCATTATTAACGACAATGCTTTTATTGGGTCAAATAGCTCGTTAGTTGCCCCTGTGACTATTGGTGAAACAGCTACCATTGCCGCAGGCTCTGTTATAACTAAAGAGGTTGAAAAAGAAGACTTATCTATTGCCCGAGGCAAACAACGTAATGTTAAAAACTGGCAAAGACCTGTTAAAAAGTAATATTCACTATTATGTTATATAACAGATGTTTGCTTTTTATTATCTTGTTGGCGCCTTTCTTTTCTATTGCAGAGAAAGAAAATGAAACATCGACGGATCTTAATGTGGTGGCCTTTTCAAGTCGCTTACTTCAATATCAAGAAGAGGGTGAAAATAAAGGTCCTACCATTGGAATTCTCAATGCTTTGCTAAAGGAAACAGAATTTAACGCCAATGTTTCTTATATGCCTTGGGCTCGTGCTTTCTCAATTGCTAAAAATACGCCCAACACTTTAATTTTAAGCATGTTAAGAACACCTGAGAGAGAGGATAGTTTTCATTGGATTATTAAGGTTAGCCAAGCAGCCCGTGTATTCATTTCATTGAAAAGTAAACCAGAAAGCTATGTTGAAACGATGGCTGAAGCAAAGAATAAACTCATTGCTGTTATTTTAGGTTCTGCTGCACATAAAGAACTTATTAGCGGCCGGTTTTTCAGAGAAAGAAAATATTTATATTGTTTCTGATGGCAATAAAATGCTTAATTTATTAATTAACGGCCGAGTCGATTTAATCTATTCAGATCCTAATAATGTAAAAATAGGGTTAAAGGCTATTAATCAGCCCGATGTTGCTATTCGCTATAAAAATATAACTTTAGAAAATCAACGAGTAGGTTATATAGCGATAAATAAAAATAGTGATGAAAAACTAGTGACGCAACTACAACGAGCGGCTGCTAAGTTTAGTAAAACACCGGAATACTATCGTCTTCTTGATGAGTAAGTAGACAGTTTAAATTCAATTATATATAGCTAAGTTTAAAGAAATTAATAAGGTTGTAATAGTTCAATAATTTCGAAATAGCCTCTAATTTATCAACTTTGTCTTCCGGCGAAGGAAATATAGATTTATTGCATTAACTTTCGAAATGAAACATAATAACAACATAAATGAAAGTTAACTGAAAATTTATTTTAAACATCATGTCTAAAAGAAACACTCAACAACGTCGACATAGTATTATTGCCGAATTGAATATTAATGGCGAAGTAAGCGTTGATAGTTTAGCTAAACAATTTGATATATCTGAAGTTTCTATTAGAAAAGATTTGGCATCGCTTGAAAATAGCGGTTTGCTCTTACGCCGTTATGGTGGGGCGATAGCGCTACCAAGTGAAATAACAGAACCTAAAACTGAAAAGCTTTCTAAACAAAAAAAAATAATTGCCAAGTATGCAGCAACACTGATTCGTGATCATAACCGTATTATTATCGACAGCGGTCAAACAACATCGGCTTTAGTGTGTGAGTTAGAAAGTAAAAAAGGCTTAGTGGTAATGACGAATGCGTTAAGCATAGCAAACGAAATACATGCCTTAGAAAATGAACCCACTTTATTGATGACCGGTGGTACTTGGGACGCAAATTCAGAAGCTTTTCAAGGGCAAGTCGCTGAGCAAGTTCTCCGTTCATATGATTTTGACCAACTATTTATCGGTGCAGACGGTATTGATATTGACCGCGGTACAACCACGTTTAATGAATTAACAGGCTTAAGCCGAGTAATGGCAGAAGTAGCGCGTGAAGTTATTGTTATGGTTGAGTCGGATAAAATAGCTAAAAAAATACCTAATTTAGAGTTAGGATGGCAACAAATACACACCCTCATTACTGATGATGACTTGTCTGAATCAGTTAGAACACAATTAGTAGCTCAAGGCGTAAATTTAATATGCGCCAAAGCGGTAAATTAAAGCAAGGAAATAAACTATGTGTGGCATAGTCGGTGCAGTAGCACAACGCGATGTAGCAGAAATTTTAGTCGAAGGACTAAGACGTTTAGAATACCGAGGTTATGATTCAGCAGGAATCGCAACCATAGATCAACAAAACCTATTAGTTAGCGCTAAACGTCTAGGAAAAGTGCAAGAACTTGCGCAAGCATTACAAGATAGCCCGCTTAGCGGTGGTACAGGTATTGCGCATACTCGCCGGGCCACACATGGTGCTCCAAGCGAAGTAAATGCTCACCCACATCTTTCTAGTGGTAATATTGCTGTTGTTCATAATGGTATTATTGAAAATCATGAAGCCTTGCGTAACCTTCTTAAAGGCTTTGGTTATGAGTTTGTTTCTCAAACCGATACTGAAGTTATTGCACATTTAGTACATCATGAATTAAAAACCGGCGATACATTACTTGCCGCAGTACAAAAAACGGTTCAACAACTTGAAGGTGCATACGGCACCGTGGTGATGGACAGCACAGACAAAGACCGAATTATTGTTGCACGCTCAGGTAGCCCATTAGTTATTGGTTACGGTTTAGGTGAAAACTTTATTGCGTCAGACATGATGGCGTTATTACCTGTTACTCGTAAGTTTGCTTTCTTAGAAGAAGGCGATGTAGCAGAAGTCACTCGATTTGATGTGAATGTGTACGATATTAATGGTGATTCAGTAGAGCGAGAAGCCAAAGAAGCCTCAGTAAATCATGACAGTGGTGATAAAGGTGAATATCGTCATTACATGCTCAAAGAAACCTACGAGCAACCAACGGCGATACGAAACACCTTAGAAGGGCGTTTGACTGGTACTGAGCTTAATATTGAAACCTTTGGCAATGGCGCTGATGACATTTTTAAAAATGTTGAACACGTACAAATTATTGCCTGTGGTACTAGTTATCATTCAGGCATGGTTGCCCGTTATTGGTTAGAGGAGCTTGCCGGGATTTCTTGTAATATAGAAATAGCTAGTGAGTTTAGGTATCGTAAGTCATTTGTGCCTAAAAACTCAATGATTGTAACACTCTCGCAATCAGGAGAAACAGCCGATACCCTTGCCGCATTAAGGTTAGCCAAAGAAATTGGCTACACATCAAGTTTAAGCATTTGTAATGTACCGGGCTCATCCTTAGTACGCGAGTCAGATTTATCGTTTATGACCAAAGCGGGCGCTGAAATAGGCGTAGCCTCTACTAAAGCGTTTACCACGCAATTGGTTGGACTGCTAATGATGACCTTAGCCATAGGTAAACATCATAGTATGCCACTAGTACAGCAAGAAAGTATTGCCAAATCATTATTAACCTTACCTAATAAACTTGAAGAAGTATTAGCGTTAGCGAGCTCAATTGAAGATTTAGCCGAAGACTTTGCTGATAAACAACACGCTTTGTTTTTAGGACGCGGTGATCAATACCCCATAGCAATGGAAGGTGCGTTGAAATTAAAAGAAATTTCGTATATTCACGCAGAAGCCTACGCAGCAGGTGAATTAAAGCATGGGCCTTTAGCCCTAATTGACGCCGAAATGCCAGTCATTGTTGTTGCACCAAAAAATGATTTAATTGAAAAATTAAAATCAAACGTAGAAGAAGTACGTGCTCGAGGTGGCCTCATGTATGTATTTGCTGATGTTGACGCAAACTTTTTAAGTGACGACACCATGAAGGTAATAAACGTACCGCATTGTGACGACATTATTGCCCCTATTGTATACACACTCCCTTTACAGCTATTGTCATACTATGTGGCAATAATTAAAGGTACAGACGTAGATCAACCGAGAAACTTAGCTAAATCAGTAACGGTTGAATAAATAGAATTTATTTTTAACTTTTTGCTGTGAGAGAGTAATAAAGTATCATACTAAGTATTAAAGTATCATACTGAGTAATAAAGTTGCATACTGAAACCGTCTAAACTATGCTTAAATTATGAGCATATTTTAGGGCGGTTTTTTTATGGCATCTAGAAAGTTAGGAAACTCGGACGCTAAGAACAACAAATGGATTAAAGAAGGTAGGGGTTCTGGTCAAAACTCAGAATATAAACCTTGGATAACAGTTAGGGATTTACCTTCTGATGGTCGTGTACATCGAGTATTTGGTCATAAATCACAACGAACACATCATCTGCTTTCAGATCTAGAACTTGCCGTATTCTTATTACTCGAATGGCATCAAGACGTTATACAAATCCGCGAGCAATTTCCATTACAACTAGAAACAACTACTCAGGTAGCTGCAGAGTCAGGTATTTCACACCCTAGTTTATCAGGGGTTAAACAATACATGTCATCAGATTTTCTCGTAAACTCTCATAATCCTAATCAGCCTAAATTTGTTCTTCAGGCAAAATATGCGGAAGCCATAGGTGATGCACGAACTGTTGAAAAACTTGAATTAGAGCGTAGGTATTGGAAATTAAAAGAAGTTCCTTGGTTTCTGGTCACGGAGCAGGATATTCCTCAAACGGTTATTAAAAATATCAAATGGTTGTACCCTGCTCAGCGTGATGAAATAGATATGGAGTTGTTAATTCAGCGTGTTGATTATTATGATTATCACTTTTCACAAAACCCTGATAAAAACATCATAGATATATGCAAGAAATTAGATATAGCATATGAGCTACAAGTTGGAGAATCTTTAGCAGAAGTTAGACACTTATTAGCTAAACGTTGTTTTACCTTTGATATTTTCACATTAGCTCCAAAATTAAAAGCACACCAATTAAAAATAGGAACAATTAAGTTTTTACAGGAGGCTTACAGTGTTTCAAATTAATGAAGTTGTTCAGTACAACGATGTGCCTTTTAGAGTTTTAATGCTGATGCCAGACCATCTGATATGGATTTCATTAACTAATACCTCTGCATTTCCTCAATTGATGAGTAAGAAAGAATTAGAAAATAATATTAATGAAGAAGTATTAATAAGGATAGAAGACCCGTATGCAGAGTTAGCTTTTCAAACACCAGAAGAAGGTTCAATAGCAAAAACAAAACGAGATAATAACTATCAGTTGATAAAGCCTTTGCTTGAATCACCAGAGTTTTATTTAGCCAAGTCACGTTCGGCGATTATTAACCAAATTATTGAAGATCATGGCTCAACTAAACAAACGCTTTATCGTTTAGCTCGTAGGTATTGGCAGCGCGGACAAACACCAAATACTTTGCTCCCTGACTATAAAAACTCAGGAGCGAAAGGTAAAAAACGTACCCCCACTAATAAAAAGCTTGGTCGACCAAGAATATATATGCCTGGCACTGGAGCTATAATTGATCCCTTCATTGAAAGGTTATTTAGAATAGCTATTGATAAGTATTTATTGACTGATAAAGGTTACTCTTTTCCTTATGCGCATCGTCGATTTAAATCTTTACATGAAAATCATTTTCCTGGTATCCCTGAAGAAGAAATCCCTACTAATTGGCAAATGCTACACTTCTATAAAAGAGAATATCATCAGGTAGAGAAGATACAAAAACGGGTTTCGAGTATTGAATATAAGAAAGATGTACGACCGTTGGGTAGTACGGCTAATACCCAAGTATTAGGACCTGGCTCTCGATATGAAATAGATGCGACCATAGCAGATATTTACTTAGTGTCAGATAGCGATAGAGCTAACATTGTTGGTCGCCCAGTCATTTATATGGTTATAGATGTTTTTAGTCGAATGGTTGCGGGTTATTACGTAGGCTTTGAAAATGCGTCGTATGTAGCGGCCATACAATCATTGGCAATGGCTATGACAGATAAGGTTGAATTTTGTAAAGGATATGGTTTTGAAATAGAAAGCGATGACTGGCCGGCTGTTGGATTACCTGATGCTATTCTGGCTGATAGAGGGGAAATTTTAGGTTATCAAATTGAAAGTTTAGAAAATAGTTTTTCTATCCGTATTGAAAATACTCCATCGTATAGAGGCGATGCCAAAGGCATTGTAGAACGGAGTTTTAGAACATTACAGGCTAATTTTACCCCTTTCGCACCGGGTGTAGTAACGGGTACAAAGATAAAAAAACGCGGTGATAAAGATTATAGACTAGATGCAAAACTAACTGTTACTGAATTTAAAGAGATTATATTGTCATCCATTTTATATCATAATCAATTTGCACCTCTTGAAAAGTATGACAGGGATATAGATATGCCTAATAGTTTACCTTTAATACCTAAAGCATTATGGCAATGGGGGTTACAGCATAGAACAGGTAGATTAAGGTCTTTTTCATATGATGCTATACGGGTTTCTTTATTACCTCGTGTTAAGGCTACACTTTCAGATTTAGGTGTTTGTATCTATGGTGTTTATTACACTTCAGCTGAAATTGTTCAACAAGGTTGGCTACATAGATCTGATGAAACTATAAGACCCGAAAAAATTGATGCCGCATATGATCCGGCCTCAGCTGATCATATCTATATTTTTCCTAAAAAAAATAGTACTAGTTATTGGATTTGTAAATTAGCTATTCGTTCTCGTGAATTTGAAGGTTCATCTTTTTGGGATGTTTGGCAAATACAAGATGAACAAAAGAAAACTATGGCTAAAAGTAAAGTCATAGCAGAACAGAGGAAACGAGAGCATGAAGAGTTTGTTGAAAATAAAATTAAACAGGCCATTCAAAAATCTGCAAATACTGACCATTTATCAAACGCAGAAAGAATTTCTGCAATTAATGATAATAAACGTAAAGTTAAAGCAATAGAACGACAAGATAATGCTTATAGACCAAATATTAGCAATAAGGATCAAAAAGCAGATGTTATTTATATAAATGAACATGTTGAAGAGGATTATAGTTATCCAGATCATATTGATGACCTATTTAATGAGGATGATTAGTGATGGCCTTACCTAGTAATTTTATTTCTGCAGTATATAAAGACCCTGGTATTGAACGGTATCGTAATAATCCCTTTATTGAAGCGTTAACACCTATAATGTCAGTAGAACAAATCAGAAAAAGGCTGACAGGAAAAGTTAAGTATAACCCTAAAGATGTGTTTAGTAATGCCCGTGAACGAGCTCATGAAGTGTCTTCACTTCTAGATGATTTTTTTCAACCAATAGCTAATCACCTTCAGTTGGAAGAAAAAATTTCTATTATGATCCGTGGAGGTTATGTAGGTCGCAACTTAGTAGATGGATCGCTAAATACTCATATGCAAAATGGATATGAGCGAATTATGTCTGGTGAATTAGATAGTTTTCGTTTTGCTCAAACTAATTCGACAGCTAAGAGTTTATCGCTGATAGGGTGCTCTGGTAGTGGTAAAAGCTCCACTATAAACAGAATATTAGCTACATATCCCCAAGTTATTTATCACGAACAACATAATTTTATTCAGTTATCATATTTAAAAATTGAGTGCCCCCACAATGGTTCTTTAAAAAGCTTATGCCTAAATTTTTTTCGTGAACTTGATCGTGTTCTGCATACTAATTACGAAGAAAAATATACAAGAAAACGTCATGGCCCTGAAATGTTATTAGCATTAATGAGTCAAGCTGCAACTCAGAAAGCTATAGGAATACTGGTTATTGACGAAATTCAGCGTTTAAGCCGAAAGCATGCAGGTGGCAAAGAAAAAATGTTAGAGTTTTTCGTTGAGCTAGTTAATGTAATAGGCGTACCTGTAATTATGGTAGGCACACCAAAAGCTCGGCCTATATTTGAATTGGAATTACAATCCGGTCGAAGAAGTCTTGGATTTGGTTCTTTATCTTGGCAGCCAATGAGAGCTGATAAACCTACTAAAGATAAAAAAACTGGAAAATTACGTAAAACAGAATGGATAGCATTTAGCGATAAACTATGGCGTTATCAGTGGTTATTAAAGCGAGACGAAGTATTAACTGATGAAATTCGAGAGTGTTGGTATGATTTATCACAAGGGGTACTAGATATAGTTGTTAAGTTATTCGTATTAGCTCAGCTTAGAGCTATAGCTACAGGCGTTGAACGCATAACAGTTAATTTATTGAAACAGGTTTATCACGATGAACTTAAACCAGTGCATCCTATGTTAGCTGCTTTACGTTCAGGTGATGTAGAAAAGATAAAGGACTTTTCTGATTTACAATTAACTGATATCGATAAAAAGATATTAGATTTACGGCAAAAGATAGATAAATTAAAAGTTGAACAAGAAAAAGAACCATCGTTTATGAATAACGAACAAGCTATGAGGCTTTATAATTTATTATTGGCGATGGACTGTAACTCTAAAATATTACTGCCATTAATTGAACAGGCTTTCAAAGACTACCCTACATTAACTGTACGAGAACTTATACCTATTGTATTAGGTTGGTATGAAAAACCCACTAAGCCTATAGTGAATAAAAAACAACAGAAGATCCAACAAAAAAACTGGCACACTTTAGATTCAGATGACATGCGTTTTAAGTTCTCACAGGCTGAAAAGGGAAAATTATATAAAACATTAAACTACGGTGATGAATTATTTGATTTACCCAACTGGATAAAAAAAGTCGGATAATATGTTTGGCTTTCCTTTTCCTTATCACAATGAGCTGCTTTATAGCGTAATTGCAAGGTATAGGGTTCATCAAGGGATTATTTCTCCTAAAGAGCTGCCGGATGAGATTTATAATGATAGAAAGGTAGTAGCTACAGTTGATTTACCTAATCATGTTAATAAAATATCTAGTTTTTACCCTAAATGTGAAGCCAAGTCTTCTATTGGACTAATTTATTCACATACCCTATTTCCTTTATATGCTCCATTTATTGATGAGCAGCGTCGCAAAAAATGCATTAAATTCATGCAACAGAAAGCAAAAAGTAGTATTCATTTAACCTTAGGAGTCGCAGCTTCCCGGATTAAACAACCTAGGTGGTTAAGGTATTGCCCTGCTTGTCTTTTGGAACAAAAAAATGAATATGGAGAGTATTATTGGTTACGTAATTTTCAAGTTCTTTGGTGCAGATAGTTGCTTGTTACATGGAACGTTAGTTGATTCTAGTTTACTTAGACACCCTGATCACAAACACGAATACACCCCTGCAACTTCCTACTCTTGCAAAATCGACCTGAATCATAAATCAAATAGCTATCAATCTGAGTTAATAACTCAGAGTTTAGATAAGTTATTGCAGCTTAAACCTTTTCATTCCCCGACTCTTGAGCAATGGAGCTATTTTTATAGAACTTTATTGTTTGAGCATGGATTAAATCGTGGCAAACATATTGATTACAACAGGTTAAAGGAAAAAATAATTTCGTCCTTTGGAAGCAAATGGCTTCGAAAGTATGATTTATACCCTGAAGACAGTGAAATATGTTGGCTTAAAACTATTTTTCGTAAACACAGAAAAGCATTCAGTTACTTAGAGCACCTAGTTGTTTGGCATAGCATATTAGGAAGTGGTTGGCAGGTTGCTGATATTTTTAAACAGGTATGTTTACAACCAAAAGAAAATAAAGCATCAGTAACACCACTGCTTGATGCAACAGAAAAAGACAAGACGAAGTATCGAGATCTATGGCTAGTCGCGGTAGTTAAAAATGGTGTTAATTATGCTCGTAAATACAAATTCGGCTATGTATATGCTTGGCTTTACCGCCATGATAGAGACTGGTTACTACAAGTTAATAATCAACATAAAGTACCTAATATTACTAAAAATCAGCGTATTGATTGGCATAAACGTGATCGACATTTAGTAAAACTATTATGCCGAATTAAAAATGATATCGAACTTCAGTTAGATGAACCGCGCCACTCAATGAATTGGTATTTATCAAAACTTGATTGTGGATCAACTGTTGGAAAACATTTAAATGACTTACCACTTTGTAAATTGTTTTTTATGAAGTTTTGTGAAAATATAGCTGAATATCAAATAAGAAGAATAACATGCGCTGTTATTGCACAAAGCCTATCGAAGAATACATTACGGCGATGGCAAATATTAAGGATGTCAGGATTAAGTGAGCAAAGATTAACTTCTCTTGCTGATACTTTTCTACTTAGGGTTATACGGATTTAATGGATAAGTTTAGGATAGATGGATTTAGCGATGATTCAATCATCAATGGTATAGGCTCTTTGTTTCGGAGAACTGATGGTTCTCTCTGGCGGATCAATCTTTCCAATTCCCCTGTGCGTAATACTACACTGTAACCTTCCTCCGGCATCGGAACGGCTTAGAGCCTTTATATAATTATAATCTCATCGTTTTTTCTTGCTCTGATAAGAAGCTTGGTCGTTCTGTTGGTTTTTACTCTCAAGCACAGTTTTTCCTTGGCTAAGGTATTTTGTAACCCATTCATTAACAATTCTTCTGCTCATATTCAGTATTCGAGCTATCTAAGATCTGTTTTTGCCTAATTTAAAGAATGATACGGCTAACAATCTAAGCCCATTCTATTGGCTTTAATTATTGTGATCTATGTGTATTCAATATCATTTAATTGTTGGTAGCAAAAAAGGATATAAGAGCAGCAGCTCATACTGCCAGGCATATTGTTAAAACTTTGTTTTATACTTGCTCTTTTGGTTAGTTTATTAAAATTCACCTTCAAGATGATATACATGGATCGAATAAATAATTTAATAATTTTTGTTGACTCGGTGTTCATATTAACTATATAGTAAGGATTCCTAACTAAAAGCATCTTTCAAGGAGATGAATAATGAACAAAGTAACTTTTTATCACACGGCTGTCCTGTATGTGTTTCTGCAGAAGAACAAATTTTAGACCTACTTGACCAGAAAAACGTAGATCTTGAAATTGTACATTTTGCCGAAGCAAAAGGCCGTATTGGCGAAGCTCAAAATTTAGGTGTTAAATCTGTACCCGCTTTAGTAACCAATGGACAGGTATTGCACATTAATTTTGGTGCAAGCATGGAAGATGTTAAAAAAGCAGTTGGCGTAGCTTAATGACCTGATATCCCCAGTTCTCCGGGATATACAAAGGCTTCTTTTTTATTTCTTATTTTATATCTACTACTTGGTCAGAGATCATTTAACTTTTATTTACAGGTCATCAATATGAAAACTTATACAAAAATATTTACCGCTTTACTGGCGACAACTTTATTCTCAACGGCTCAGGCACATAGCAACGACCATACAGGTCATATTCAGGCCGAAAAGTCCGAAAAAACGTTAGCTGAATTTGATATTTTACATACTAAAATAACTACCCAAGGTACACATTTAGTTTTTCAACAACAAGTACGAGGAACTATTGGTAAAAGCGTTCCTGAAGCACACGGTAAACTTTCCGGGGCTGATGTTTATAGCTATGTTTGGCCGACAAAATTGAATAGTTCTGTGGTTGGTTTTGAGGCCGATCAAGGGATTTTAGCGTTAGCTTTGACCGTTCATCCTGATTTTGATGATACGCCATTGTACGATGAAGATAATGACGGCAATAAAGCTAATGATGGTGACAAGTGGCACAGTCACTGGGTGGTTCTAGTTCCAGATGAAAGCTGTGGTTCAGGCGCTCTGAAGGTGCGTGATATCCCTGAAGGTCAAAAACCGACAATGCCTGAAACGTGGCCAGGATTACCTATTTTCATCGATAGTCCAGGTTATGACTTTAGCATGAAAAATAGTGAGGTATTAGTTCGTGTTCCGATGAAAGATATAGGTTTCAGTGAAGCGTTCAATTATGACGGTGTCACCGCAGCTTTGAGAGTAAATCAACAAGTACATGCCCCTTTATTGTGTGTAACTAATGTTTTTGATGTTGCGTCTGGTAATTTAAGCCTTCCGGGTATTAGTGGCTAATCAAAACAAATAAAGGCCAACATTATCTATTTGTTTATGTTGGTCAATTTCCCCCTATGGATAGAGTCATAGGTTCAAAGAACAAACCTTTTGGTAACTATAAAACTGAAACTTAAGTGACGCCTATGTTAGATACGCATACTTTAGGGCTAGTCTCATATGCCAAACAGGTAAGTCGTGTTTTAAGAAAGAAGAATATTAGTTGTGAGATAAACACCTCGCTTTCGAAGGCCGGGGACTCCAAAGATGTTAATAAATATTTGGTGATACACCTAAGGATATAATGATGACAGTACAAACTAAAGCTATGAAGGTACATATATATGATACACACGTAACAACGTCAAATGGCAATTATTACCATTTTGATGTATTGGTTTCAGATGAAGGCATAAACCGAGCAACAGAATTTGCTCAACAATATATTAAAGAATTAGGTTTGTTGGAAGCAGAAATAGACCAAAAAAAATGTAATTTCTGCCATAGTGAAATGGCAAACCCAACAGTTCAAGATGAAATACTGCATAGAGGTTATTACATTATTCCGATGCAAGGTTGCCCTAACAGGTTAATCAAGTAATACTTCGGGATTAACGATAACTAGGGTTGGTTATGTCGAAATAATTTATCTACCCGTTAAATCGGTAAAGCATTCAAATGGGACAGAGTTATAAATCTTATAAGGGTACAATAGTAATTGTTTCTATTTTTCTACAAGATGATACGGCTTAAAATAGCAAGAAATGTGACTAGGATAATGATATTATGTCTGATTTAATCGTTTCAAAATGGCTTAACACTAAAGATGAAATTTCATTGGATAATTTACGAGGCAGTGTCATCTTAGTTTATGTTTTTCAAATGTTATGCCCTGCTTGCGTAATTGCCTCTATTCCACAAGCAAATAAAATACAGCAGATGTTTGCTCAGGAAAAATTACAAGTCCTCGGTTTACATAGTGTCTTTGAACACCACGATGCCATGAAAGAGCAAAGTTTAATTGCTTTTATACATGAATTTAAGGTCAAGTTTCCTGTTGCGATAGATAAAGCAAGTGTATCGAGGGGAATACCACAAACCATGGAAAAGTATTCAATGCAAGGCACTCCTACTTTGTTAATATATGATAAGGTCGGCGACCTTAAATTACGAAGGTTTGGGCATGTGGATGATATAGAACTAGGCTTTATTTTAGGCTCTCTTCTTTCCTAAACGTTATGCAAAGTCGCAATTAGGTATCTCTAATGAAAAATATTTTTTCTCCTATAGAACAAATAGATAACCTTGATGCTAAGGTCATCGCCGGTATTGAGCGCTTAGCGACTCTTTTTAAAAGCAGTCTGCAAGATACCGCCAAACGATATAAGTTAACACCTCTGCAAGCTCAATTATTAATATTTATTGCCGAACACTCTACTAAATTATGCTCAGTGACCATGTTAGCAAAAGAGTTTTCGGTTACTAAAGCAACAGCGAGTGATTCTTTAAAAACACTGGTTAACAAATCATATATAGAAAAAGTTTATAACCCTGATGATGCACGGGCATTTAGTTTTGTTATTGTTGATATTGCTAAGCCTATGGTTAATGAACTGACTCATTTTGGTTTGTTGATGTCGAGCTCATTAAGCTCATTAAATGAAAATGAGTTAATACAGTTATGCCATTTGAATTTAAAGATGCTCAATATTTTTAGTCAGTCAGGCTTAATAACATGCCGAATGTGTTATTCGTGCCAATATTATCAACAAAAGAATGGGGGATTTTATTGCCATTTAATGAAGAAAGAACTTCCGGCTAAAGCGCTTCGATTAGATTGTCCTGAGCATCTGAAATCTAGTTGACTTCCGCCCAATTCACCAGAGTTGTTTAACGGTTAGACACTAGCCAATTCTGAATATTAATAGGCAGATCATAAAGAAGTTAGCATAATATACAATCGTTAATTTGAAATATTATGTTACCCCATACCCGTAACCATCACGGCTAGCGCCTTTTAATCCCAGACTCTAGTAGGGTTAAGCTATAATCATTGTAGAGGCATTCCATTTTCTTTTTCTTCGCTATACTCGCTGATTTTGTTGTATCTTGCTTGAATAGTACCATCGCTATTTTACGTATCACATTGAATACAAGCGACCCTTGTATTTCACTCGCCTTTAACCGACAAATAACACGTGCAATGGTGTCATGCTTTTCAATGCTCGCTTCAAATAATCCATTGCAGTTTTAAGTGACCAAATCTTGGATACCTTTCCGGCCCTTTGCGCCAAAGTGTACAGCACTAATTGAGGGTAAAAAAAAGATCGAGTAAGTTATGCTTTTGAAGCGGTCGATGCGTACTCAGTGATAGAATCAAAGTATTTAAGAAAAATAGCGCTCATTTGTGAATACCAAAGTTGTGATATGCCTTGAGCTGTTCGCTATTTACTCAACATGTTTAATTTATAATGATCTTTTCGTGTTAATTATTCCTTAAATGATAACTAGTTGTTTGTGAAATGTCGTGAAAGTATTTTGATCAAAATAGTAAAGTTACCGGTATTCATCCACATTCGCCTGTTAACTGAACGTGGACATTTTGATTTTTAATTTGTCAAAAATAGCAAACGACTAATCTCCTAACTATAAACAGGAAAACGAGAGCATAATTCCTGAACACTAACTTTCACTGTAGCAATAGTATTCTCGTCAGTAATATCGTCTAAAATATCACAAATCCATCCTGTTAATACTCTAGTTTCTTCGATATAAAAACCACGTCGAGTAATTGCTTGGGGTACCCAAACGTAAACCTGAAGTGACAAATGGAGACCTAGGGTCATTAGGTACTGAGTTTTTATTTGAAGTAATATTTGCGCGACCTAATGCAGCATCGGCATCTTTACCTGTAATATCTTTATCGACCAAATCAAGCAATAAAAGATGATTCTCTGTACCATTAGAGACAACTTTGTAACCTCGTTCCTGTAATACTGCAACCATAGCTTTAGCGTTATCTAAAACTTTTTGCTGATAAACTTTAAACTCAGGTTGTAATGCTTCTTTAAAAGCAACCGCTTTTGCTGCGATAACATGCATTAATGGACCGCCTTGGATAGCAGGGAAAACTGCACTATTTAGTTTTTTATAAATAGCTTCATCATCACAGGCTGAAATAATTAAACCACCACGAGGACCCGCTAAGGTTTTATGAGTAGTCGTAGTGACGACGTGAGCATGTGGTACAGGATTGGGATATAAGCCTGCTGCCACAAGGCCGGCAACATGAGCCATATCAACTATGAAATATGCGCCCACTTTGTCAGCGATTTCACGCATACGAGCCCAGTCAACAATTCCTGAATATGCAGAAAAACCACCAATGATCATTTCTGGTTTATGCTCTAATGCTAAATGTTCAATTTCTTCATAGTCAATTAAACTTGTTTCATTATTCAAACCATATTGAATAGCTTCGTATGATTTTCCTGAAAAGCTAACTTGAGAGCCATGGGTTAAATGGCCTCCGTGCGCTAAGCTCATACCTAAGACTTTCCCTCCTGGGGAAACAAGAGCCTGAAAAACAGCCGCATTCGCCTGTGAGCCTGAATGTGGCTGCACGTTAGCATAGGTCGCCCCAAATAATTCCTTAGCACGATCAATCGCTAAATGTTCAACAACATCAACATATTCACAACCACCATAGTAGCGTTTGTCTGGGTAACCTTCTGCATATTTATTGGTTAATTGAGAACCTTGTGCTTCTAGTACACGAGTACTACAGTAGTTTTCAGAAGCTATGAGCTCAATGTGCTCTTCTTGGCGAGTAACTTCATTGGTTAACGCTTGAAAAAGTTCAGTATCAAAATCAGCAATGTTCATATTACGTGTAAGCATTTTCTTTCCTTGGGGTATCGACTACAGGTCGTAATAAACTAGTTTGTTTTAACAAAATCTTATCAAACATATATTGGCTGAAGCTTGCATGTTCGTATATTAAAATTTTTATATTAGTTTATTATCAAAGCCTTAAAGTAAAATTGTTAATAATTAAAATGGGTTGGATAAGTTCGTTATGGCGTAATTTCAACGAGCTTTCCCTGTTGTTTTCAGTTTATACCGTAGACAGCCTAATCACTTAAAGAACTCTCATTCAACACTTGAAATTTATTGGTTCTGGTGATTGATATTACTATTGTGTTTATTGATGATAATTACTAAAAAACGTTTCTATTTTTCCTATTGCCAATCTTAATTCATCAATATGTGGTAAAAATACAAGTCGAAAATAATTTTTATCGTCGGCATTAAACCCACTTCCATGCACAACTAAGATTTGTTGTTGTTGTAGTAGATCTAAGACCATTTTCTCATCATCTTTAATATTGAATTTTTTTGCATCAACTTTTACGAATAAATATAAAGCTCCCATAGCAGGGTTACAAGATAATCCATCGATAAGATTGATCATTTTATGCGCCAAATTACGTTGTAAATTTAATCTACCATCTCCTTGAATAAGGTCATTAATACTTTGGTAGCCGCCTAAAGCTGTTTGTATGGCATTTTGGCAAGGCACATTGGCACATAAACGCATTGAGGAAAGAATATTAAGCCCCTCTATGTAGCCTTTTGCATGTTCTTTTGGACCGGATAGTACCATCCACCAACTCTAAAGCCTGCAATACGATAATTTTTTGATAATCCACCTAAGGTAATAATTAACACATCCTGTGCTAATCGTGCAATAGGTATGTGTACTGCTTCGTCATAGATAATTTTATCGTAAATTTCATCACTAAAAATCACTAAACTATGTTTACGAGCTAACGCAATTATACCCTGCAATATTTCTTCAGAATAAACTGAACCGGTAGGGTTGTTAGGATTAATTAAAACAATAGCTTTGGTATTCTGATTAATTTTATTAGCCATGTCGTCCATGTTTGGAAACCACTGATTTTCTTCCTCGCATTTATAGTGAATAGCTTTACCGCCTGATAATGAAATTGAAGCAGTCCATAAAGGATAATCGGGTGCGGGTACTAATATTTCATCTCCATTATTTAATAATCCTTGCATGGCCATCACAATAAGTTCACTAACACCATTGCCAATGTATATATCATCAACACTAACGTCCTGAATTTGTTGTTGTTGGAAATATTGCATTATAGCTACCCGAGCAGAATAAATGCCTTTAGAATCAGCATAGCCCTGAGATCTTGGTAAATTATGAATAACATCCTTTAAAATATCACTAGGCGCGGAAAATCCAAATGAAGCAGGGTTTCCAATATTCAATTTTAAAATTTTATGTCCTTCATCTTCAAGACGACGAGCTTCTGCCGCTATTGGTCCTCGTATTTCATAACAGACATAGTCTAATTTTGATGATTTATTGATATTTTTCATTCTGGAATTCCTGACTTTTAATACTGCGTTAGTGCAGAACTCTATTATTTCTCCAACTTGGAGACGAGCGCATTGGTTTAACTCGGTATTAATAAAATCCCCCTTTTTATTTAAACTACTAAGGCTTCGCTCGGTCCGAAAAATTCATAGTGAATCTGACCTTCAGGTATCCCTAACTCCTGCGCTATTCTCAACGCGGCAGACATAAACGGTTTTGGTCCTAAAAAATAGTATTCTACGTCTCGATCATTGGGTATCAGCGATGCAATAAGCTCTGCGGTGATAAATCCTTGCCCGTTAGGCTTGCAACTTGCCGTCGGTTGGCTATAAAGATAATAAGACGAGACGTTGCTATTGTCATTCGTTAGTTGTGTGACATGCTGCTTAAAAGCGTGAACTTGGCTATTGAGCGCGGCGTGAATGAAATGAATATCACGTTTTGAATTAACTTCAGTATTCAACATACTAATTCCGGAGTGATCCCCACGCCCCCGGTGAGGAGGACTAATGGTTTATCGTTTTTACGTAAGGTAAAATCCCCGCACGGAGGTAATAAAATTATTGTTCTCCCCAGTTCTAACTTATCGTGTAGGTAATTTGAGGCCAAACCTTTAGGCTCACGCTTTACACTGATACGCAAATAATCCTTATTTGGTGCGTTGGATAAACTATAGTTCCGACGTGTAATTTCCCCCTATTTCCAGTACTAAGGTAAGAAACTGACCCGGTTTGAACGTTGGTATAGCACCGCCATCGACCGGTTTAAAATAGAAAGAACTGATAATTTGACTTTCACTTTCTCTTTTAAAGAGTTTAAATGCACGCTCGCCACGCCAACCACCATCTCGATTCTCGTTTGTGCTATAGACGGACTCTTCAGCGCTGACCAATATATCAGCTAACTGTTGATAGGCTTTACCCCAGACCGCAATCACTTGCTCGTTAGCGGCTTCACCTAAAACGGCTTTTATTGATTGGAGCAAGCAGCTGCCAACCATGTCATACTGGGAGGGTTTTATGCCTAATGCACAGTGCTTTTGTACTATTTTTTCTACAGCGCTGCTCAGATTACCCAAACTATCGATATTTTCAGCATAGGCGACTACAGCACCTGCCAATGCTTTAGCCTGGATTCCCTTCCCCTGGTTAGTTTGATTGAAATACGGAATAACCTCTGGATACTGATTAAACAACAAAGGGTAAAAATGCTCAGTAATTGCATTAGCATTTGCTTTAACAGCCGGGATGGTGGCTTTAATGACCTCTACGGTCCTTTGATCTAACATGGAGTACATCCTGTATTTAGTTGGAACAAGAAGATTGGGTAAAGTTACCCATCGTTTAACTTGATGCTAGTACTGCCAAGGCAGCATCATAATTTGGTTCATCGGTTACTTCATTAACCCTTTCAGCATAAATAATCTCATGTGCCTCATTTAGAATGATTACTGCTCTTGCGTAGAGGCCGCCTAACGGCCCATTTTTCATTTTCACCCCATAGTTGGCTGCTAATGATGACAGCTTGTAATCTGACGCGGTAATGATATTTTCGATCCCTTCAGCGGCACAAAATCGATTATAGGCAAACGGTAAATCAAGAGAGGAAAATAATAGTGTGACATCTTTCATCCCAGATAATTGATGATTAAAGGTCCTTAACTGAGTCGCGCAAACAGGGGTATCAATACTAGGAAATATATTCAATACCGCCTTTTTACCCAGTAGATCCTTTCTGCTTATAGACGATAAGGCATTATCGATTAAGGTGAAGTCTGGTGCTTGCTCACCCACTTGTGGAAATGTACCTTCAACTTCAATAGCCTGGCCTTTAAATGTTAATTTATTCATTGTGAGATCCTTCTTTCATTTATTACTGATAAAAATTAATCTGTATCTTGTCTAATTGCAACTCTGTGAATATCAAGGTCGGTATGAACCCTAAGAGCAACTATGAATCAGAGCGACAAGGGATTGATAGTTGCTTGAATTTGGTTTTAATCAAGTTTCGTTTGAGACAAGCTCCGAAACAGAGTTCGTATCATCTTGTGGTAATATCGGTATCACCGTGCTTTTGATAAGAAAAGGTGAGATAGCTTTACAGTAAAGTGCCGCCCCAAATTGCGCGCCAATAATTGGTCCTATGATCGGTACCCAAAAATACATCGTGTCACGACCACCTGTGAAAGCGACGTCACCCCAACCAAACAAAATAGGCAAACAATCTTGGTGCAAAATCACGGGCCGGATTCATGGCGAATCCAGTTAATCCGCCCATGCTTGCGGCAATAATAGCGACAAGAAGACCAATAAGTAAAGGTCCTGCCATACCCTTTGGTACACCATTTTTATCATCAGTTAAAGCCAATATACCCAAAGCATTAAAATAGCTGTTATGATGATCTCTACATTCAAGGCCTGTAGATTAGTTAAAGGCTCAAGCGGAAAGGTGGCAAATATACCCGCCGTTGCGACACTCTCGTTGGATCCTCTGACGACATCATTTAACAGTTCCCATTCGATAAATAGTTGAAAATACATGAAGTATATTAACAATGCGCAAGTAAAAGCCCCAAGGCATTGTGACGCTATATAAGGTAATACTTTTTTCTTATCAAAATTTTTAAAAACCATCAAGGCTAAGGTAACCGCAGGGTTTAAATGTGCACCACTTACGCCCACTGAAACATAGATAGCAATGGCGACACCAAGTCCCCAGATGATGCCAATATCCCACTGGCTCAAACTAGCCCCCGAAAGGACAAGGGTGGCGACACAACCGACCCCAAAAAAAATAATGAGGGCGGTGCCTAAAAATTCACTAATGCATTGACCTAACAATGATTGGCTCGGTTTGTTCATGCTGTACTCCTTATGCTCAATGCCATTTAATAACGGCATTATTTTATTTAATAAAAAATAGGGTGATTAAATTGTTTGTAGCAACCAATACAAAAAATATTTGTAGCGACTGCCGGTAATTTAGTTGATATTCATTTTTTTAGTATCGATTCGATACCTTAATGATTGTCATCGCTCTACCTGAAAAAGTCAACCGTTCATTATCATATTTAACCGTCTATCTTTTTTAGGACAAATATCTTCAGAACACGGTTTTATGGCTATAGAAAGCCCTGACAGTTTTATGACTATATAAATTTAAAAAGAGAATACTTATCTTTAGTATACAGGGAAATTAAGAGGGCAAATGTTCGCTAATTTTTATATGACGGTCGGCGGACCGTAGAGGCGATGTTGCCAACTTTCGATATTACCTGTACTAAGCCTTTCAAGTGCTACTTTTCGCCAGTTTTCTGAGAGTAATTGATTATCAGCAATCGCATGAAGTTCTTTCTCATTAAGCATTGTTTTGTACATAGGTGATTCTGCTTTACCGTATAATTCACTAACAATGTTTTTTATACTCATTTGTTGAGGCATTCTTTCAATTAAGAGAATTGAATTACCGGCTTTGATGTAACCAGGTTCTATTACTCGATAAAACCAACCGGTTAGCCCGTTCATTTGCATTAATATTGATGCATTAGGAAGTCCCGATTTCCAATTTAATTTCCAACATGGTTTTCTTGGTTGGGATACTTGCAACAAAGCAGAGCCAATGCGATATATATCGCCGATATAGGTATCACTTTCTTTCATGCCTAGAGACGAAATATTTTCACCAAATAGGGACGGTTGAAATATAGACGCACTTGATTGAATATTAAATAAAGCTAACCAATGTCGATAATTTTCTGCCGGATATTGATGCACTACCCGCTCGATGCCACCATGACGTTCAACATCACCGACACCATCACCAGGCAAACCTGTTCTATCAACATAAAGCGCAGTACTAACGGGAAATTTTTCAATCGCAGTTACACCTTTTATATCTGCTTGATAGCACGGCAATCCGGTATACAGATTAATAATTCTTTGCATGAAATACCTTTTACGATTTATTCTGTTAACTTAGAGATATCAAACGAATACCAATATCATTTAATTATTGCTCATTTGTGCTATTTCAAATATTCCAAGGCGGCTTGCTCTAATGGTCTACATCCCTGTAGAAGCCAATAGAGCACTTGATCTACACCGATATGTACTTAAAGTAACCTGCGCTCTGATTTGTTTTTTATCACAACAAAATCAAAAACTTAATGAAACGAGTAGAATTGATTTTGATATCACTAACCAAGGAAACTTTCCTTAGTGAATATGAATAATAGAGGGCATTAAATAAAGAAAAATTAGTGCCCTTTTATTGATAATAGGACGAGTTTACTCGTCCTATGCAACCTTATCGTATCGCACCTGAAACATAGCCGCCATGTGGCATGGTTAAACCATCTTCAGCACCATAAACTTTTACGATGGTATCTGTTTTTGTATCCAATTTTAAAATATACCGAGAGGCATAACTAGTAATATAGATGAAGCGTTGATTTGCAGTAACACCTAAACCATGAGCGACAGTAAAGTCAGCAGGTAATTCAACCCCAGGCTTCAAGCGTTTGATAAATTTAGGTTCATTTCTATCTGATAAATCATAAATTGAAATAAAGCCATCTTCACCATAAATACCATCAATAGAGTCTTCCTCTGCGATATAGAGTTTGCCCGCAGCTACCGTAAGATCAGACGCTGAACGTAATACACCAGAGCCAAACTCATCGTTTGTACTGTCTAAAATCTTCCACGCTTCACCTTCCCAAGTATCGATCATCCACACACTTGGTGGAATGATACTTACGCCTTCAGGTGTTAATGACGTTGCGCCGAATTGCATCGAAGCCGTTACTGCATAACGCTCGTCGAGCCAAGTATTAAAATGAGTAAAAGCAGCATAAGAATTTTCATCACCTAAGCGTATTTTCTTTTTCAGTTTCAATCCGCCAGTTTTCTTATTAACCTTAAATAAGTCAATATTGTAATTATCATAATAATAACCAGTAGAAATGCCTAAAGTACCTGATTTATTGAAAAATACTCCGTGGCTATTCTCAGTAACACCTTCAATAACAATGGGATCTACCGCCGCAAACTCTTGTGTTTTGGTATCAATAACACGGATTTTGTTATCCGTCCATTGGCTAAAATAAGCGTATTTTGAATAAGGAAGAAGTGTTGGGCCATGTAGCTGCGTCATACCCGGTTGTGTCCAACTCGCGATAGGTTGTTCGTATGATGTTTGCGTTGGAGTGTTGAAGGTTGATAACGTACCTGCATCTTCAGCAAGTAGTGATTTGACTACTTTCAGTTCGGCAAACCCTTCATTCCAGTTATATTTTTTAACCTTTAGGATCACTACTCGAGCAGCAGAATCGGCAGAAGCATCTGTAGTGACATAAATTGTTTTAGCGTCAGAAGAAACCACAACGTGCTGTGGACGTCCTCCTGGCCAACCGGCTAAACAGTCTAAACACTGCTGAAGCATGATGTCGTTGTGTACATTTACAAGAATAAGCTCAGCTTCCATCATATCGACAGCCACCATTACATTTTTCAGTTTAGAAACTTCTGACAAAGGCGCAGCCATGCTCTGAAACTCTAATGGGTAGGTGTTATAGTCTGCGGAAGTAGTTTCTGCCATGCTGTTAGTGGCTAAGATCCCCATAGTCGCCATAACTGACCAAAGTATTGATTTTTTCATAATATTTCCT
Source organism: Colwellia maritima (assembly GCF_022669015.1). Taxonomy (GTDB): domain Bacteria; phylum Pseudomonadota; class Gammaproteobacteria; order Enterobacterales; family Alteromonadaceae; genus Colwellia; species Colwellia maritima. The sequence goes on from NZ_JAKKSL010000001.1 coordinate 357,912, forward strand.
TATTTTATTGTTAAAGTTAAATTAATTATTTGCTTAGTTTATTTATCAAGTGAGGCCAAGCTAGTTGTTAAGCGACAACTACGTATATCTGACCTTATACTTGTATTCCTTGAGAGTGTTACTCTCAAATATTTTCAATAAAAAACGCGGCACAGTTTGTTGATCTTATGCATAGTTATTTTAGCCTTGTTTAATAAATGTTGATCTATTCTCTAGCGTTATTATTGTGCTCGCGGTTAACTACCACGGTAATTTCTTGAACCAATTTGTCCATATTTTCTGCGCTATCGGTTGTAATGTCCGACCAATTTCAGCATTATCTTGGCGAAGTGAAGTGACACTCACCTTATCTGTTGCTGCTATTTCCGCCGTATGGCCGATAAGCCAACGCTCCATACCAGAGACGGTCACTTCAGGGTGAAATTGTACGGCTAAGCAAAAATCTTCAATGGCAAAAGCTTGATTAGGATAATTATCATTACTGGCTAGTAACGTCGCTGATGATGGCAGATCAAAGGTATCTCCATGCCAATGTAATATTGCTTGTTCACCCAATATCGCCAGAGGATTATTGACCAGGTCATTAAGCGTTAATCGACCCCAACCAATTTCTTTTTGATGACCTGGGTATACCTTTGAGCCCATGGCTCTGGCAATTAATTGCGCACCAAGACAAATACCCAAAGAACGGTTTCTTAGATGTAATACGCTGCTGAATTAAAACTAATTCGTCTGCTATAAAAGGGTAATCTACCTCTTCATAAACTCCGATAGGACCGCCGAGAATGACCAACAGATCACAATCATTAACGCTGCTATCAATGAGATCTTGGCCCGCTTCAACGTAAGTTACCTCGGCCCTCAGTTGATCTAAAACTGGCTGAATATTACCTAGGTCTTCAAAAGCTAAATGACGGATCACGTGTATTTTTTTCATATTTCCTCCTTAGTATGGTACGTTTAAATATCAAGCACGATATCACTGGTTGGTTTACTGCAGCACAGTAAGACCATACCTTTATTCTCCTCAGTAGGTAAAATTCCGCCTAAATCTTGCATATCGACACTACCTGATTGTTTCATTGTCATACAGCTTCCACAGATACCTGAACGACAGGCCGTTTTTATGGATATACCTGCATTCTCAGCGACATCTAATAGTGTTTCTTGGTCATGACAACTTACTTTGATATCTGAATTGGCAAAATAAACTGTGAATTTATTGCTCCCCTGCTCAGTTGGTAACGGTATAATTGGCGCTTGTTGAGGGGAAATAAAAGCTTCTTCGTGATAGTTTGCTAAACCTATCCCCGTGTCTTGTAAATATTCCTTAATCGTCTGCATATAGAGGCTTGGCCCACACGTAAAAACTTCCCGTTTGGCTATATCTCTACACAAGGAGGACAGCCATAAAGCATCCAAGCGACCATATATGCCATTCCAACTTTGCTGTTCGACATTTTCAGGAAAAAAAATAACTGAAAGCCCTTTTATGCTGTAACAAAGTGACTTAAGCTCTTGATATTCAATTATTTGCTCTGGGTTTCGAATACTAAAAATCATAAGGGCATCAACAGAAATCCCTCTATCACGCCATCCACGTAAGGTGGATAAAAATGGCGTAATACCACTACCTGCAGCAAGCAATAACAATTTTTTCTGTTCAAATTCGTCTGGTATAAAACGACCATAGGGGCCGCTAAATTCTATTTGGCTATCGGATTTCAAATGTTCATGGAGCCAATGGGAACCTATACCCTTTAACACTTTTCGTACAGTGATCGAAAAGGTACAGTTATTTTTTGGTGAGCTGCTCAGGGTGTAACTGCGATGAATACTACCTTCATCCGTCGGTAGTGATATGGTAATAAATTGTCCCGCTGAAAAATATAAATTCTCATTAGGTTTGAAGCAGAAAGTTTTCACTCCAAAGAACATCTTGTTTAATGTCTATACAAACAGCGTGTTTATTCATGATGTTATAAAGTCCATTTAGTTTCGATGCGATACTATACATCATAAAAATGGCCAATGTAAATATTTATCTTTTATTTTAATTTATTAAACATAATCATATGCTTGTATTTATATTTATATTTATATTTATATTGTATTGATTCGAAAGCTTATTTAGTGTTTACTGTCCGCGTCGAATTATTACGTTCGTATTTTTCTATTTTTTTAAATGAAATGAGCGCTTCATTAACGAGACTTAACCCGTTAAAAGTCGGTGTGAACAAAGTAGTTATATAAACAAAAATTAATTTAAGAGGATATAATAGTTATGATACATCAAGCAGATAATAATCAGGTCATGAAGGTATTGAATGGTTTAACAAATTTATGGAATGACAGAGCTAAAGTACTTGACGGTGATCCTAGTGTAGACCTTACTTTTGAACCAGAAAAAGACGACTTTAAAGAAAACTTATTACCTTTTCACCAACATGCTGCATGGCTGAGTGCGGATGAAGAAATAAAGCGTAAAGTATTATCGTATGGTTGGATTATTTATAACGAAAAAACCATTCAGATAGAGTCTAAATTAATCGCGCCAGTTTGCGATTTAATCATAGATGCGGAATATCCAGGATCGAGAAATGATGCGATTCAAAATTCGATTAGCCAAGCGTTAGTTGACGAAGGCTTTCATACTTTGATGGCGGTCAAGAGTATTAATATTGTTTACCGTGAACGGGCCCTAAAACGCATTAAAATGCCAAAATTCCAACTTATCCATCAACTAGATAAAATGTTATTAAAATGCCAAAATGATGAGGAGCGTAAGTTGGTAAGACTAGCAGTCGCTTGTGCCTCAGAAACCTTAATCACTGACTATTTAGGGGCATTATCTAAAGAGGACAGATTGCAACCTTTGTGTTATAAAACAGTTGAAGCTCACGTGGCTGATGAATGGAGTCATGCTAGTGTTTTTTCGTATGTCATGGCTGAAATTTTTCAACAGTTATCTCCGGAGCATCAATCGCTTTATATCAATACTCTACCGCAAGCGGTGCAGGCCTTTGGTGACAATGAGTTAGATGTCTGGGAAAGTGTTTTGTCGACCATTAATTTCCCCAACTATCAACAAATAATAACAGATTCTCGGAACGAACAAAGCCAAGGGATCTGTGTAGACGTAAAAGGTATTGCTAAGCTATTGAGTAGCCTTGGCATTGACGAACGCAACATAAAATTAGTGGCTTAAGCTCTGAAAAGACATTAATTGATGACTTAAACTTCGCTGTATAAAATATTGGCAGATTATTTTGAATGTGGCGATAGGAGAATGTCAACAGTAAACGGTATGACACCAGTAATATTGTATGCTCGGAGCTGAAAATTAGCCAAACTCAATCGACAATTATACACAGTTAATGAAAAACAAATTTGCCCACCTAAGTGGACTATGGAACCTCGAAGATTCTTACTAGCGATGAGTCAAAATCTTCGAGGTTTTAACACTTTCCATCATATTTCCATTTTGTTGCATTTACTCCCCATCTTGTTGAGAGTATTAACCTTTATTTGGTTTCACTCAAAGCACGAACACCGAATATGCCATTCAAATATTTACTCATTGTTACAGTTTTGTTATAGTTAAAATAGTTTCGAATAAAAACCAATTAAAGTTTAAGGCTGTAAATTCTCTTGAAAAAAATAAACGGGATATATAATGTATTAGAACGAGTTTGTACATTATTTCGTAATGAAACTCGACTTGCAGGGTTAAAATATGGCTTACAACCCGTTCATCTAGACATATTATTTTATTTATCTCGTTGTAACAAATATAGTAATACGCCTGCAGGTGTCACTGAGTATATTGGAATCACCAAAGGAACCATGTCGCAGTCAATTACACTATTACAATCCAAGAAATTGCTAGAAAAAGTTCAAGACCAAAATGATCGTAGAATAATACACCTTTTGTTAACCAAAAAAGGTGAGGGGGTCACGAAAAAAAGCACTCCACCATCAAGCTTAAAACTAGCTTTAGAAAACTATTCCGCTGAACAGAGAAATATATTACAAACAGAATTAGAGAATATTTTACTATCTTTACAAGGTGGTAATAACAACAGTAGCTTTGGCTTGTGTAATACTTGCACTTTTCATCGACCAATATCAAAGACACACTTTCATTGCGAATTAACGGGTGAAGCCTTAGAAACAGCTTGGTAATTTGATTTGCCGTGAACACATTCCGGCTATATCATCACACCACAATAACCATGTAAAAATTAATAAAAACAATTAAGTAGTCAATTAAAACTGAAAAGTTCTTAATGATAGAATTGAGAATTACACCCTGCTAGTGACCAAAGAATGATATCTTATACTATATCGTTATTTTATACTTTGGCGTTATTAAATAATGGCGGGCAGTATTCCTAAAATAAAGGGGTTTACCTCCAATGACAATTATTGGAGGATCGATTTATTTGGCGCAATCGAACGCTAACCTAATAACCCCTCAAAACCTTGCATTCAAATAATAAGTCCACATATTCTGACACTTCTGTGCACTCACTTAGACTCAAGCATACAGTGACTAATACGTTATAAAGGTCAAGTGACATCCAACGAACACATTTCCTTACCAACTGATATGTTTGGGGCTATTACACCAGTTCCATTAATTAGGTGATCTGAAATAAAAGGATTAAAAATGAACATTCATATTTATGATACCCATGTAAAAACCAATTCAGGTTTGTATTTACATTTTGATGTACTGGTAAATGATGAAAATAAAGCCAATGCACAACAATATGCTGAGGCATATATTGCTAAACAAGGGATTTCCGAACATCAGTTAGTGTTAAATTCATGCCAATTTTGCCATAGTGAAGTTGCTAATCATGATGTTCGAACTACGATAGAACGGGAGGGGCATTATATTTTACAACTCGAACGCATAAATGATGTAAGCGATGAAAAGAGCAATGCTTGACTGTAATATTCATGATTATATAGAGGTAGCTTGCCTATATAAAATTGAAGTTATGCTCACGTTAAAAGACGGTAATATAGTGAAAGGTATTCCCATTATTACTATTACATCAAAAGAAAAGGAAGAATTTTTAACATTCAGAGTAAAGTCGTTAAGCGAAGATATCGATATAAACTTACTCTCTATAAAATTTATGGAAGCCATTTCTTACAATAATTACTTTGCAAGAATTTCATTTATTTAAAGATATAAACAATCTGTTATAAAAGTAAAGCTAATAGGTTTTTTCTTCATATCATGATCGCAGCTTAAACCTTTCCATTCTCCTACTTTTGAGCAATGGAGCTGTTTTTATCGATCTTTATTATTTGAACGTGGATTGAATAATGGTAAACATATTAATTATGATTTATTAAAAGAAATAGTGATTTCAGCTTTTGGAACACAATGGCTTAAAAAATATGATTTATATCCTGAAGGCAGTGAAGTATGTTGGCTTAAAACTATTTTTCGTAAACACAGAAAAGCATTCAGTTACTTAGAACACCTAGTCGTCTGGCATAGCATATTAGGAAGTGGTTGGCAGGTTGCTGATATATTGAAGCAGGTACACTTGCAAACTAAAGGTAATAAATCATTAGCAACACCATTACTTGATGCAACAGAAAAAGACAAGACGAAGTACCGAGGTTTATGGTTAGTCGCGGTAGTTAAAAATGGTATTAATTATGCTCGTAAGTACAAATTCGGCTACGTATATGCTTGGCTTTACCGCCATGATAGAGACTGGTTACTACAAGTTAACAATCAATATAAAGTACCTAATATTACTGAAAATCAGCGTATTGATTGGCATAAACGTGATCGACATTTAGTAAAGCTATTATGCCGAATTAAAAATGATACTGAACTTCAGTTAGATGATCCTCGGCATTCAATGAATTGGTATTTATCAAAACTTTATTGTGGATCAACTGTTGGAAAACATTTGAATGACTTACCGCTTTGTAAATTGTTTTTTATGAAGTTTTGTGAAAATATAGCAGAGTATCAAATAAGAAGAATAACGTGCGCTGCTGTTACTCAACGTTTATCGAATAATACATTACGGCGTTGGCAAATATTAAGGATGTCAGGATTAAGTGAGCAAAGATTAATTTCTCTTGCTGATACTTTTCTACTTAGGATTATACGGATTTAATGGATAAGTTTAGAATAGATGGATTTAGTGATGATTCAGTCATCAATGGTATAGGCTCTTTGTTTAGGAGAACTGACGGTTCTCTCTGGCGGATCAATCTTTCCACTTCCCCTGTAAAAAGTGAGCGTTCGTACCTTACTTTGTCTCAATCCCCCATTATCGTGCGTCAACGGGTTTTAAATTCCAAAACAGAAGTGAGCAAAAAAGGCTACCATAAATCTTTTACTATCAAAGATACTCATGGGCGGCAGGTTGCTAAGGTAAAAGATTGCCAAGTTATTAAACATCATCGTAAAGTTGACGGTGAGCAGTATTGTTTTGTTTTTCCAATAGGTGATGGTACAACTGTTTACTTACCTCAATTTGAATTAGCTAGAGCATTATTTTTACATGATGGCTACTTATCTCGCACGGCTATGACTCCAGATGTATTACAGGCTGAATTTGATGTGATAGTAAATAAGGATATAGGCATAGCAACAATTGATGTAATGCCTAACTGTACTTATAAAATTGATTATTATAATGAACCAAGCTGTAGGAGATTACTTATTTGGATATTGATTAATGATAACGTCCGTCGTTCGTATGAAAGTATTGGCCGTTATCAACTTTTGGAAGGTGAAGAGCTTGGTAAATATAGAGTATGGGATTTCAGGTTCACCCCACCTTCATTGGAAAATACCCGTTTTTCAGTTAAAGGATGGTTTGATCCTGATTTAAACTCAATGTTCGTGCATGAGATCGAGGGACTTGCTGACATACCAATTAACTTGCCTGAAAAAGTACTATTTTCACATCCTAATTTTACTAAAGATGTTAGTGGCAAAGGCAATGGTGGCTATGCCGCAGGAACAGAGCGGCCACTTGAGCATAATATTGATGATGAAGCGAGTGCAAGTGCTGATAACAAGGTCGTAATAATAAAACCTCCTAGCATTGCCATGTCATTTGATAAGGCTGTAGAAACGATAAAAGTAACTCAAAAAAATCGTATTAGCAGAAATGGTCAACAAGATGATGATGCACCTGAAGCGGCTTCTAAAGATGTTAGTACCGATGAAGCGACTACGACGGGTGAGTTACCTAATGCAGATTGGGATAATATAGATGATCAAACTGACGATAGTCATTTGTATTTAAATAAATTTGAAAGCTATTTCAAAATGCTAGATTTACTTAAAGATAATTACGGATGTAAATTAGTAGTTTACTCGTTACGAAAGTTACCTAAGGTTGCTCGTTGTACAAAACATATTCTGGCTACAGATGGTAATCCTAGGTGTTTGTCAGTGTCTTATATCGAAATAAATAATGTTGCGTATTACCTGTTAGAAGTTGACACATCCGATACAAATAAGCCTTTATCTACAAAAGTTATCCATGCATCCACAATCGAGCATATTGATAATTTTATTGAAAATGTTGAAAAACAGTTGCTTAGAGTTTCTATTTCATGGCCTAAAAAGTATTTTGATAATTTTGTTGGAAAGAGTAATCACTTCGGAATCTCTCATCAACAGTCAGATAAGAATGGAAGCTTAACGCAAGAAGATATTAATAACTGGGGTAAACGATTTTATCAAAAATTTGTGTATTGAGTAGTAAAGAAATAATGAATAAGTTATGTACTGGGTGATCACAATCAACCCTGGTGTGTTTACGCTCAAAATGATATTATTTAAACATAAATTGATCTAATAAAATTAATGAGTTAACTATGAATCAACCAATCATTCAAAATGCAGATTTAAATGCAGATAATGCATTGATTCAAAATATAGACGCTTATTCTTTGCAGGATGCATCTTATTGGTCTTTTAAAGGACGCTCTAAAAGAAATCATTGTCATGGATTAATTCAATATCCCGCTATGATGGTTCCTGAAATGCAAGGGGAGTTAATTGACGCTATTCAAAGTGTTGATAAAGAAATAACTACTGTATTTGACCCTTTTGTGGGTTCTGGAACCACTATGGGTGAGTCAATGATGCGTGGGCTTGATTTTGTTGGTCACGATATAAACCCATTAGCCATACTCGCTTGTGAAGTTAAAAGTGGGCCGCTATATGTAAAAAAGCTGAATGAAAAAATAAATGATTTATTGAGTGTTATTGAACAACATAAAGCAAGTGAAGTAGCTGTTAATTTTAAAGGAATTGATAAATGGTTTATAAAAGAGATTCAATTAGAATTAAGTAGTATATATTTAGCTATTAAGGCAGAACCATCAAAGTGGGCTCGTAAGGTTTTTTGGTTGGCATTAAGTAACACTGTTAGATCTACATGTAACTCTAGAAACTCTACGTATAAACTTCATATAAAATCAGAAGAGCAAATTGAAAAAATTGGCTCAGCTAAAAAACTTTTTAAAAAGAACTTATTAAAAAGTTTGAACAATATTAAAGAGCATAAAAAAATGCTCGATGAAAAAGGTTACTTGAAACGTTCAAAAGGAGTTAGCCAAGTAACAATTAAAAATGTAGATGCTAAATTACGTAAAAAATCTGAGCTTAAATATGACTTATTAATTAGTTCACCTCCGTATGGCGATAATTCTACAACGGTTACATATGGCCAATTTTCATATCTTCCACTTCAATGGATAGATTTAGCTGATATCAATGAAAAAATAGACCCATCAATACTCAGTTATCAAAATGCAATTGATAGTTCAAGCCTTGGTGGTTCTTTAAAAGAGTCTAAAGAGAAGCGTTTAAAGTTAATTAATAGATCTCATTCATTAGAAGAATGTATAGAGAAAATAACCAAAGTTAATCCAGAAAATATTAAAAAGTTAATTAGTTTTATTTATGATCTCGATTTGTCATTAGAAAATGCAATAGAAGAATTAAGAGACAATGCCTATATGATTTGGACTTTGGGTAATCGCAGAATTTCAGATATTGAAGTTCCTTTAGATAAAATTATGCGAGAACTATTAGAATCTAGAGGGTGTACTTACGTTTATGAAATTGAAAGAACTATACCTAGTAAGCGTATGGCTTCAAGAAACCAAATAGCGTCAACAATGGGCAAAGAGTCTGTCTTAATAATGCGGAGATAAAATGGACAAGGAAAAGTTAAAATTAAAAATTGATGCTCATGTGATACAGCAACTTGGCGCTGAACTTATAAGTGGACCAGAAATTGCTCTTTTAGAGTTAATTAAAAACTCACATGATGCGGACGCTAGTTTTTGCTACATAGAAGTTGATACTAACCATGTTGAAGTCATTGATCATGTTGAAGTCATTGACGGTAAAGAAGTTAGAACACCTATTACATACAAAGGTAAAATCTCTATCCGAGATGATGGTCACGGTATGGATAGAGAGCGTATAAATAGATCTTGGTTAACTGTTAGTTACTCTGAAAAAAAGAAGCTAAAAAAAATAATACAGTGACCAAAAAATTCAAACGCTCCTTAACTGGTGATAAGGGCCTAGGTAGGCTTGGTTCTATGCAGCTAGGTACAATTTGCAGAATATCAACTCAATCTGAGCGCTCTGAAGACGGTATTTGTGTTTCTTTTTCATGGGATGATTTCATACATGGGAAAACTTTAGAATCTGTTCATGTATCTGAACATAGGGTCGAAGCTAAAAAAGAAACAGGAACAATAATAGAGGCTATTGGTATAAAGAACTTAGCATTTTGGCAAGGAGCCGGAAGTAGCGAGTTTCCTACAAAAATAGCGTCAATGGTGTCTCCTCACGGGCAAATTAGTAAATTTAAAACTTATTACATTCATAATGGACTATCTCTTGAGTTAGAAGCTTTTTCCGATAGATTATTAGAACAAGCATCGAGTATTTTTGATTTTGATTTAAGAGGCGAAATCCTCTCGATCCAAGGTAAAATTGAGCTTCTTCCATTTAGACCTAATACGAACGAACGAAAAGTACTCTTTGATGAATATATAAAATCAGATGGAGGCATTAAATTCTTCAAGTACATAGAAGAACATACCACACTTAAAGACTTCAATTTGAAGATATCTGACGATAAATACTTTTTGGAATTTGAGCACATTATTGAGTTGAGTGAAGTTGATTTAAAATTGAGCCAATTTTTTCATCCAGGTGACTTCGAAAGTAAAATATACAACTTTACTTTAACTAAAGAAGCCCTTGATATCGAAGACTTAAGCTTTAAGAACATAAAAGAGTCAATTAAAAGAATTTCCGGGGAGATTTCTCCATATAGAGATGGCTTTCGTATAGGCTCTAGCAGTAAAGATTGGTTAGGGCTTTCAGATGAAATGACTTCTGGTGCGGCCGCTTATTCATTAAGACCTAGTAATGTTACAGGCTATATAAATTTATCATCAACATACAACAATGGTCTAATTGAAAAGTCAGATCGAGAAAGTTTTGTAGATAATATCGAATACCGAAGTTTCTACCAAATTTGTCAATATGCGCTTGAGCAAATCAATAAATTTTTGAATGGTACTAGAAGACTCTCACTAGCTTATCTAGACGATAAAATTTTAGACGAAGCAGGGAAACCTAAAGGTTATTCTGCCCGAATTGCAACAGTCGAACTCAATAACCTAGTAAAAAAAAGTATTTCATTACAACCGAAAGTAACAAGTAAAATAGATAAAATTAAGACTACGTTTATTGAAAAGAAAAAACAAATTGATGATTCAATTACAAAAAATCAGCAAGATTTGTATAACGATCCTGTTTTAGAAAAAGAGTTATTGTCAATTAAAGAAATGCTTAGTTCGTTGGAAGAAGAAACGAATACCAACCTAGCTAACTATAAAAATTTTAATGATGAACTTGCATCACATGTTCATTCTACTAAAAAAGTTTTAGATGAAATTCAAAGTTACGAAAATCAAATAAAGAATTTTTATGACCATGTGGCAATAGGTTTATCTGCTCAAGCTCTTGCTCATGATGCAAATGAACAAGTTGGAAATATTCGATTCCATCTTGATTCAGCCAAAAAGAGAGTGAATGAACTTGGTATTAAAGATACCGTATTAACAAAAGAATTAAATGGTATTAGGGGGGATTCACAAACACTGTCGAAATCAATTTCTTCGCTTAATCCTCTAGTTAAAGCTCAACGAGAAGTTGTAGAAAAAATTAATATTTCCAACTTTATAAATGACTACTTTGATTTACGAGTTAGTTACTTTGAAAAAAAATTAATATCGATCAAAGTTAACGATAGTAGTAATTCTAAAGTAATTCATTTCAACCGAGGTAAGTTATTTCAAGTTATTGATAACATAGTTAGAAACTCGGAGCATTGGTTATCTGTTTTTAAAGTACATAATCCCAATTATGAATGTAATATAAATATTAACGTAGAAAACAATAAAATTATTATTTGGGATAACGCCAAAGGCATCAGGCCTCCATTAGAAGATGTATTATTTGACATGTTCGCATCAGATAAGGAGTACGGTCAAGGCTTAGGTTTATACATAACTCAAACGTTGCTTAAAGAAAAAAACTGCTCTATTTCATTACTCCAAGAAAGAAATAGTCATGACAGAAGATTTAAATTTGAAATTGATCTGACAGAGGCACTTGTATAATGGATTTACAAATTGACTTTAAAAAAAGCGTCTTTGATGCAATTGGAATAAATGAAATTATTTGGGTTGATGATAGATTTTTAAAAAATGCAGATAAACTTGAGGATGAATATTTTAACGATATCTCGGCTATGTATGAAGTAGATGACTTAGAGGTTATTAAAACCTTGCCTGCCTTCGAAGAAATAGATTGGGGTTTACCTTTTGATGTTCTTAAAGACTCTCTTCCAAAAGATGATGTTACCATCTCGGCTTTTTATAAACATTTAGATAAAGGTGTTCCAGACCTTTCACATTCGCAATTTGATAATTTAATAAAACTACTTAAAGAAGCTTCTGATTCAATGTTGAGTTTATCAAATGCTGACTGGGAGAAAAGTAAAGATGATATCCTTAAAAAGGATGGTACTAAATTATTTTTAGTTGATTTAAATTTCGAGAAAGAAGGTTTACCTGCTGATCATGGCGAAAGTATAGTTTGTGAATTAATGAACCTCGATACTGAAAATTGTTATTTTGTTCTCTTTACAAGTGAAACAAATGTTGGGATTGAAGAAGAAACCGCACGCAAGAGCATAATCGATAAGTTAGATGCTAGTATAGACCACCACCATTTCTCTGTTTTATCTAAAAATATTATTGATGAGGGCGATGGGAAAGTATCATTGGATTTTAAATCAGCTGAATTCTTAAAAGAATTTTCTTAAGAAAGTTAAGCTGTGAAATGGTTGATACTGTAAAAACTACAATATCGACTTCTCTGGATGCGCTGAAAGGGGATCTTAGCCAAAATTCAATATATGAAGTAGATACAGCTATTTTTAATAAGTCTTTAGGTGAAGGTTTATCAGAATTTGATTTATTGCACAGGCTTTTTGCTATTAAGCAAAGAGAAGTTATGCATAAAAATTTAACAGATAATCCTGATCTTATTACTAAATTAAAAAAATTCCGTTCAGTGCAGGGAGCTGTAGCAAATAAAGACGAAGATAAATATATCAAAAAATCAATGATGACTTCTCCTCATTTTATTTCATTAAGGCATAATGAGATGTTCGATTTTTCAATAAATATGATACATAGCCCTTTATCATGTGGAGATGTTTTTGATTTCACGGAAGGCGATGTTGTAAAAAAATATATATTGATTGACCGACTTTGTGATTTGAATGTTCGTGGTAGTACAGGAGTAAGAATTGCAAAAGAAGTATTATTAGTACCGTTTGAAGTAAAAAAGAGAAGCCCAGCTGACTTTAGAGATGATCAAAACCTAGATAAATATTATATGATGCAAAAGGCATCTGATTCAATAAAGAAAGAGTACTATAGGTTTGATTTTAGCGGTGCAATTAATGTTAATTCTCACCTTTTAGATCTAGCTGTTTTTAATGCGAAAGGTGAGTTGAGCTTTACTGTAGGTCAAGAAGATGATGACCTGTTATTTCTTCCTGGATGGATTAAGCGTTTTGCCACATTTAAAGAGTGTGTAATTAGCGGGAACAAATTAAAAGAAAGCCTGCCAATTGAGTATAAGTTATTTACTATGTTTGAGGGTGATAAATTCCCTGTGATAACAACAGAGAAAACTATATCAATCAATGGTAAAAGGGTTAAACAATTGCGCAGTCCATTTATAGAAGAATTAATGTCTAGCTATTATGTTGATTATAAAGCTCGGACTGCATTTGATATCGACTTCTCATAATAAAATCATTTACGATACCTTTACAACCAATGTTTAGGTATCTCTAATTCAAATGAATTAGCAGCATACCTTAGCATGGTAATTATTTCTTTATGTTTCACCCTGTCGTATTTTTTATTAGCTTCCCGTTGTTCAATAAGTTCTTTTAGTAACGGCAGGTTAAACATTTTTAGCTTATGTAGGTTACCCGACTAGCTTGACCAAATAAGTTATAAATTAATTCTGTTCCGTCTCGCTCGCTAGCTAAGCGCTTGTCTCCAGATATCAAAATCTCAGCCTTTTCGGCTTCATCACGATCTTCATAAGTGTTTAATAATACCATTTTAGTTAGTTCTTATTTTTGACGCAATAATATCAAAATTTGAAGAATGAAAGCTAATATTTTTTAATTATTGATTCAGTAACTTGTGAATTTATCAAGTCTCGGTTACATTGATGAAAACTATAATTTTATTGAAAATATGGATGTTTCTTATATGTCGTTTGCGTCACTAAAGTTCGGTGGGAAGTTAATAGAGGAGTTATCCCAAAAAATCCCATCATCATTATTTGCTTTAAATGAGCTTATAAAAAATTCATATGATGCATTTTCTCCTGACGTTACTATTAAAATATCTCCCACAAAGCAAATGATAACAATTTCTGACCGTGGAAACGGTATGGCAACAAATGAGATTAAGTCATTATTTCATATAGCCAAGAGTACAAAAAACTATGGGCATGAAATAGAGCAAGATGGTATCAAAAGATTAACTCAAGGCTCTAAAGGACTCGGCTTTCTTTCTGCATTCAAATTTGGTGACAAAGTTGAATGGGTAACGTGTAGAAATGGAGTTCGCAGCTCGTTCTCTGTAAGGAAGTCTGATTTAGTATCAAAAGAAGATGTTCTTGGAGTTGAAATTCCAATAACGACAGATTCTCATATAGAAGATGGAACAATAATAACAATTCACACAAGCAAAGAAGAAATTGATGAATTGTTATTAGATCTGTCTGATGAAAGAGTATCTGAAAAGCTAGCCGCAACGATAATTGATAAATCGTTTAATATAAATATAGAAATTGAAAATAAGCAAAAAATTGTTTCTACAAATATATTAAAACCTTTCAAGCAAGAAAATGAAGATAGTCAATTATTCTACGTGACATATGACACTTTTACTGAAAAAGTTGAATTTTTCCACAAAGGGCATCTTGTAAAGTCTTTACCATTTTCTATAGAAAGTGCAGATTACGGTATTAGCTTAGAATTAGTTCTTTTCCATTTTCAGAATGGAAAGAATTCAAAAACTGTATCGTATCTTAATCGAAGAGTACATGATGATGCTCTTTATCCACTTGTGTATATTAATAATAATCTATTTAATAACATTGTCATATTTGATCCCGATGTATTAAGAAAGAAAAAATCAGGTGAAACACTCGCTCAAATGATTGGTAGAGTGAGTATCTTAAGTCAAAGTGAAGATCTTGAATTTAACTCAGACAGAACTAACTTTGTAGATAACAATTTAACCAGAAGCTTAACTACAAACCTTAGCCTCCTGAATAAGTTTGTTCAAACAAACGCCGCAGAATTAAAGAAAGAACTAAGGAATAACAAGACAAAAGTACCAACAGGAAAAGCTAGTCCAAATACGGTAACTAAGAAGCCAAAAAGTAAGGCCGCATTAATACACTTAGATAGAAAGAAACCTACTAATTACTATATTCCTTCTGAGCAAATAGAACTTGAAGAGTATATTTTTCAGGTAAAAGACAGTAATGGTGAAGATGTAAAAAAAGATGATGTAGATATTTATGTTGATAATCAAATTTTGATTAGCCGAATATTAGAGTCTGTAGAAAGCCCTTGTGAAATAGGGGTTGTTTATAAGTATGAAGATGAATCTACGGGGCTTGTTTCTACAGATTTATGTCTTTCTTTTGAAAAGCAGCTTTCAATTATTTCAGGAAAAGACCAAGAGAAATCACTATTTACAATACAGTCTGGCTCAGGGTATACCGTTCAACTTGAAACGGTATCAAGTCTTATCTTCGCTATAGATAAGGCTTATTCTACAAGGTCTAGGGAAGATTATTTACCTCTAATAGCATGCTCAATTAGGGCTATTTTTGAAATATCTTCTGATAAACTATTGAAAGAACACAAGCAATTGTTTTCTTCGCTTAATATGTCAAACTTTAGCAAGGCAACTAAAAAAGAGCTTGGAGATGAATTATCTTTAAACGTTATACATATAATTGCTTTACTGAAAAAGAATCCAAAATTAAGAACAAAAATAGCAAAAGTGATAGATATCAGTTACGCGACATTTACCAACATGCTAGATATTAATGTTTTTAAAAGTGCAGTTAAAATCTCCCACGTAGGAGCCCATCAATCGACTAGGTTTTTGTCGAAACCAAAAATAGAAGTTGGTGCTGATATTTGTGGTCATCTTGCGGTGATCTGTGATGTATTGATAAATATTGAAAAGGGTGAATTAAATGCATTAGGGGTTTCTAAAGTAAGAGAGTCAGATCTAAATCAATATTTTGATGTTTCGGTATAGTGATTTTTGGTAATTAACGTCAAATACAAGATTGAGAACCGAACTCATAATAATATAAGTATTGGTTAGTATGATACTTTATTACTCGAAAAGCTGTTGATTTATAAAATCATCCTGAGTCAGTATGAAACTTTATTTTTAAAACCTTGTAAAACCCAACCCAATAATAGGCTCTGTAGGATATTCCAGTATGATACTTTATTACTCTCCTACATTTGCGATTCTGAATAAAGTTGGAATCGCCTCAGTATGAATTAAAGCGACTTACTTTTTTAGTGGTCGCTTTTTTATGTCTGGTTTAAGCATTAAAATGCTGTTTGTTTAGTTTTAACTTATATTAAATATAAATTGGTACTGTAACCACCCCATTAAAAACACATTGCACTAATTATCCACCATACTCTCTCTTATATTCCAATTTCAAATAGCTTAAAAGTCCTTCTAAGCGATCTATATCTTTACAATTAGCATTTGATATTGCAGACATCTTTAATTTGCGTATTGATGATGTGTTTTTTCCAGAAAAAAATCAGACGTAGACAACAATGAAGAAAACTGAACCACTTTCATTCAAAAATAACCAAGCAATCGGCGTAGAGCTAGCGGGAACGCAAACCTTTCCCGAGTATTAGACGTCAACTAACTTGTCCGGTCGGCGTCAATTAACTTGGCGGTATTTGAGTTTATTTTCATTGCTTGTTTTTTACGGTAGCTTTCTCCTTGTATTTGGTAGATATCACTGTGATGTACAAGTCGGTCTATAGCTGCAACAGTCATCATGTTGTCACCGAATATACTATCCCACTCACTGAAAGCTTGATTTGATGTGATCAACATACTGCCTCGTTCATATCGATGAGCAATCAATTCAAATAATACCTGACTTTCACTATCATTCTTCTTCACATAGCCAATATCATCCAAGATCAATAGCTCATATTTATCGAGTTTTCTTAAGGCATCATTCAAACCTAGTGTTTCTTTAGCACGTTGTAATTCTTGTACTATCGTCGTGCTAGTACTGAACTTAACTCGCACCGACTTTTCCAGTAATGAGTAACCTATCGCACACGCTAAGTGAGTTTTCCCTAAGCCACTTGCCCCAAACAGTAATACATTATGACCTTGTCTAACCCAATCTATTTGATTCGTTTTTTGTTTGATTTGTAGCGATGTTACCCCTTCGATTTCGTCAAAATCATATTGATGAAGCTGCTTACCTACGGGTAATTTACTCTCTTTAAGAAGCCGCTTTAAGCGACTCTCATGGCGATGATTCGCTTCAAGTTCGCATAACTCAGCAAGAAACAACTCAGGCTCCCATTGCTCTGACACGGCCTTTTGAGCGATAACTTCCCATTCTTTGGCTATCGCACTTAAGCGCAGCTCTTTCAACAATATTGGTAAGCTTTGAATGTTAGCCATGCATACCTCCAAGCAAGCTATCATAATCACTTATGTGATGTTGATGGCTGACAATATTAGGTACTGTAACCATACTAGGGCCAAACAATTTACGACACATATCAATCGATATACGTTTGCCTTGCTCATGGTTTTTCAGTACATAGCGGCCAAGGGCGTCTTCGCAATGATAGTTATGAGCGAGTAATAATAGATCAACCATATATCGGCAGTCTTTGTCACTAACGTGCTG
Organism: Colwellia maritima; assembly: GCF_022669015.1. Lineage (GTDB taxonomy): Bacteria > Pseudomonadota > Gammaproteobacteria > Enterobacterales > Alteromonadaceae > Colwellia > Colwellia maritima. The sequence continues at coordinate 375,550 of NZ_JAKKSL010000001.1, forward strand.
CGCGGTTAACTGCTGCCACAATAAACTGAAATCACCTTCTGGTATTAAGTCTTCTCGTAACTGTGAATATTTGAAGGCATTGGGCTTTTTCGCCAGTGAGTGGATCACATGTTTATAGTCTACCGCGCGTGCTCGCCGGTGCCCTTGGGCATAAATTCTGGGCAGTGATAAAGTCTCTTCATGACCAAGAAATAAAGCGAGCCGGGTATCATAAATATGAACCAGTAAACGATGACCAATAAGCCTGGAAGGTACGGTATATGTCACTCGTTTGATGCTGATAGTGCTACTGGATGTGACCTTAACATATTGCTCACTAAAATCGTTAGTACGGCGTTTTGGTAGCGCGGTTAAGTGCTTGCGCTCCTCATCAAAGCGTGTTTTACATTGACGATTGATTTTGGCGACAATTAGATCTACAAACGATTGATACTCGGTAATTGTCGCGAAGTCACGACTACCGCGTAAACGCAATTGCTGATCTACTTTTTGTTTTAAATGGCTATGAGCCACTTCAATCGCACCATTTTCATGCGCCACACCTTTATTATTGCGAGTCGCTATAACGCCATAATGTTTGCATAGTTTTTGATAACGTTCGGTTAAGGTTTCTTGTTCATAATGGTTATTGAATGCGGCACTTAAGCTATCCGTTCGATGTGTCTGTGGTACGCCACCACTGCGCCAAAAAGCATTTTGTAAGCCTGTGGAAAGTGACTCAAAGCTTTCTCCACTAAAGACAACCTGAGCATACGACCAACCACTAAACACTAACTTGTAATGAAAAAGTTTATGCTCAAAGGCTTCACCGGCAATGCTAATATTGAGCTTATTCATCCAGGTGTAATCCGATATCCCCATAAATCCTGGCATATACTTTTGACGAAAGATGACTTCTTGATCTGGCCCTTCAGTGGCTAGCCATTTTTTGACTCGACGTTGCAACGTGCGTAAATGGTTACGGCCGAACTTACCCGGCATAACGTTATCTAGCTGATCTAATAACGTTACAGGTTGAAGCTTAGGATCTGCTTTAAGTAGTGGAATAAGATGTAGTTCAAAGGCACCATCAAGGGGATCTTTTCGGGTTCGATATGCTCTAGGTTGCTTTGTTGTTGAATGTTGCCCTGTATCAATGCGACTGGCTGTGCGCTCTGACATCCCCGCTTGGGCGGCAGCTGTTGTTTGTTTATGGTCCTTACGATAAGACATATATAAATTAACCTGTTGTTTGGTTATGGGTTTTCCAGACATATCTTTCTCTGTTGAATTTGATATATCTGAAGTGTACCAAAACCAGACAAGCTAATTGTCGTGAACCGGCCAAGCTAATTGTCGCCTAATACCCGAGGGCAAAGGCCTCTTTCCTGTAGCTATTTTAATATTAGGATCAGGTCCACAATATAGAGAAAAAATCTACATGGTCCATAAACTTTTGCTGTTATTGCCGATTATCTTACGCGATTTTGTATAGCAGTATTGCGCTATGATGACCAACACTTTAGGGCGCTAATGCACTGGAATATTATACTCTACAAAAGTGCTAAAAGACTGACCATCCTGTGCGTTGAACTAACATTTCTAAAGCTAAGGTTCCGAGTTTACTATTGCCTATTTTATCAAGCCCTGGAGACCAAACTGCAATAGATGCTTTACTTGGTGCAATCGCCAATATGCCTCCACCAACACCACTTTTACCAGGTAAACCAACACGGTAAGCAAACTCACCTGAACCGTCATAATGGCCACACATTAACATTAATGAATTTATACGCCTAGCTCTATGCGACGATACGACTCTATTTCCTGTGGTTTGATTTACGCCATCAGACACCAAAAACAAACCTGATTTTGCCAACTGTTCACAACTCATTGAAATTGAGCACTGATGATAATAAGCACCAAGCACACAGTCGATCGCATGTTCGATACGACCAAATGATGCCATGAAATGTGCTAATGATGCATTACGATGTCCTGTAGCTAGCTCTGACAATGCTACCTTTTCATCAATGGCTATACTATTGTCATTAGCTATGTAGCGAATGAATTGTAAAATTTCCGCTAATAATTCTTTAGGCTCATGCCCCATCATAATTGCATCAACAATAGCAATAGCCCCGGCTGTTGATAAACGGGTTACGAGGTTTGCCATGTTCATGTTCGAGTTGAACTATAGAATTAAATGGATCACCAGAAGGCTCTCGGCCAACTTTTGTCCAAACGGCATCACCGATTTTTCCTAATGCCGGCTGTTAGGCTAAAAACTTTAGATATACTCTGAATTGAAAATAACTGTTGCGCACAACCAACACTAAACACTTGTCCGGTGGGTAAAGCGACTGAGATCCCAAATTGGTTAAGGTTTACTTCGGCGAGTTCAGGGATGTAATCAGCAACTTTGCCACGGTCTGTACTTAGATTCATTATGTCGGCAATTTCGTTTAAAATATGTTGCAAGTAATTTCCTCTGTGGTAATTATAGCGGTGTTGTTCTGCTCAATTGGCACAACTTGACTATTTATCTTTATTGAATTTTAGTCAAACATTTAATCTGAATAGTTTTATAAACAAGCAGCAGCACGAGCTGCCTGATCATACATGCCAGATAAAGATCTTAACGTCGCTGCAGTTTTTGAAAGATCTTCCGGTCCATGATTCATCGACGATAACCCAGAGATCAAACATTCCTCTCTGATAGCACGATATTCTTTACAAAGTTCATGACCTTTTTCTGTGGTCGCGTAGTACATCTCTTTACCACGCTTTTTACCTATAATTAATTCTTTCTTGATTAACTTTTTCAACGCGTAATTTACAGTATGAGTGTCTTCTATATTAAGCATAAAACAGATGTCCACCCGACGCTGCTCATTATCACGATGATGAATATTGTGGAGAGTTAGTACATCTATAGGACTGAGATCACTTACCCCAAACAGCTGATGAACAACGAACGATCCATTTCGTAAATGCGTTATAAAGAACAGTCAGTCCAAGCTCTACTTCAGAAAGTGGCCATGCTTCGCTGTCTGCCAAGTGTTTTGATGAAACAATTTTTCTTTTATCGTTATCTTTAGTTGTCATTTATTACTCGTCATAGGTTATTTCATTGAATGTATGTTTAACTTTATACACTAAACAGCCATGTTAATTCAGTAATATATTTACGTTTTATCGATAAAACGTAAATATAAGTTAACCATTTTTAGCGCCAGTAAGTGTGCATGCGGTAATTGTTCCTGGCCCAATAAAGGCCGCTGTTACTAATATACCGGGTCCCATTTTTTAATTTTATTTATGAGCAAAATTTTATCCTTCTTATTATTTTTATAAAAGGGCACCCAAACAAAGATATTAGGATGCCACTGATAGACTAGTTTATTTAACGCTTGCCAAATCCTCCACCTGTAGGAGAAATAATATTTATACAATCACCTGCATTAACATCAGCATGACCGCAGCCACTTAACTCCTCTAATGTGTGATCTTTACGTTCAACCCAATTGCGACCGACTTGTCCGGGTTCGCCACCATGCAATCCAAAGGGAGCAATAAGGCGGTGTTCCGATAATATTGAACATGACATTGGTTCTTCAAAACGTATGTTACGATAAATACCATCACCAAGATTCCACTTACCTTTACCACCAGAGTTTCTTCGAATAGAAAATTCTTGGAGTAAGACGGGATAACGTTGTTCCATTATTTCAGGATCAGTCATACGAGTATTGGTCATGTGTGTATGTACTGCCGCTGTACCATGAAAGCCTTCACCCGCGGGGCTTCCTGAACAAATGGTTTCGTAGTATTGGTATTTTTCATTGCCAAAAGTTAAATTGTTCATTGTTCCCTGGCTAGAGCCCAAAATACCTAAGGCGGCAAATAAACTGTTGGTTACCGCTTGGCTTGTTTCTACATTACCAAACAACTACTGCAGCAGGATATTCAGGGTTAAGCATCGATCCCTGAGGAACAATGATCTTAAGTGGCTTCATGCAACCTGCATTTAATGGTATATCGTCATCAACCAAACATCTGAATACATAAAGTACGGCTGCGTGAGTGATCGCTTTAGGTGCGTTAAAGTTGGTAGGTAATTGTTTACTTGTGCCGGTAAAATCAATAATTGCAGAGCGATCTTTATGATTTATCTTAATACTTACGTGTATTTCAGCACCAGAATCTAATTGAAAAGAAAATTCATTGTCGTGTAAACGTGTTATTGCGTTACGAATTGCTTCTTCAGCACTGTCTTGAATATATTCCATATAAGCATGAACGGTTGATAATCCACTTTCATTAACGAGTTTATTGAGTTCGTTAACGCCGGTATTATTCGCCGCGATTTGAGCCATTAGGTCAGCTATATTTTGTTCTATATTACGTGCCGGATAATCTCCTGTGCTAAGTACTTGGTGTATTTCATCGGTTAAGAATACGCCCTCGCTAACTAATTTTATATTATCAAGTATAACGCCTTCTTGCAGAATTGAAGTCGCAAGTGGAGACATTGACCCCGGTGCTATTCCGCCAATATCTTCATGGTGGGCACGACTTGCAACATAAAAGATTACGTCAGTTTTTTTATCATTAAATACAGGAGTGATCACCGTAATGTCAGGTAAATGTGATCCGCCATTGTATGGATTATTCTGTACAAAAACATCACCACTTTAATTTGTTGACCACTATTAATAATCACCTTAACGCTTGAGTCCATTGAACCAAGGTGCACAGGTACATGAGGAGCATTAGCTACCAAGTTACCGTGCTTATCAAATATGGCACATGAGAAATCTAGACGTTCTTTAATGTTTACTGACTGTGATGTGTTTCTAAGTACAATACCCATTTGTTCAGCAATGGACATAAACAGGTTGTTAAATATTTCTAACGTAACCGGATCGCAGGTAGTCGTTATTGCTTTTTCTTTTGATATTTTGTCATTTTGAGTAAGAATAATATGACGGTATTGAGATATTTCAACTTGCCAGTTAGCTTCTATAACTATAGTGCCTGTTGGTTCTATAATGATAGCCGGGCCAGTAATTTCATGACCGTATTCAAGAGATTCTATTTTATATATAGGAGTTGAATGCCATTGCCCTTTGGAATACATCGGTTTGTGAGCATCGACTATAGGCTCTCCTTTTACTTTTGATGCGCTAATCATTTCTGCCGGCGCTTCACTACCACCGTATGAAGTAACCCCTATTGTTTCAATGATAATTGCTTTATCTGGGGCGATGAAACCAAATTGACGTTTATGGTTAAGTTCAAATGCCTTACGCATTAACTCTATGTCTTCAAAAAGTACTTGAATAGTGGTATCAGTGCCTTTGTAGCGTAATTGAGCCCAAACACTATGGTTGATATTGATTTTTTCGAGGCCTTGTTCAAGAAGATCTTTCTCGTTATTGTTGGTTAGGGTGATGATGTTTTTTTGTATTTCCGGTATAACATTTTTTGATAATTCTGACTCTAAAACAAGTTGTTGCTCTGTGCTTATATCAGCTAATCCCATGCCATAAGCAGATAAAACGCCAGAAAAAGGATGAAGAAAAATTTTGTTCATCCCTAGTCTTTCCGCAACTAAACAAGCATGTTGTCCACCGCCACCAAAACAATTTAATACGTATTCTTGTAGGTCATAACCTCGTGAAACCGAAATCTTTTTAATGGCTTGAGCCATATGCTCTATGGTTATATCTAAAAAACCTTCAGCAACTTCTTCTGGAGATCGTTTGTTTGTTAATTGTTCGCCAATTTTTTTAAAAGCATTAATTGCTCCTGTTGCATCTAATGCAAGGTTTTGCTCTGGCCCAAATATTTTAGGAAAATATTCAGGTTGAACTTTTCCTAAACATACATTGATATCGGTCACTGCTAGTGAACCGCCGCGTCTATAACATATTGGTCCAGGATCAGCACCTGCGGATTCTGGGCCAACTCGAAATCTGTCGCCATCATAACTTAGTAATGAGCCACCACCCGCGGCAACCGTATGTATATACATCATAGGTACGCGCATTTTAACGCCTACTTCGGTTTCGTATACTTTTTCAAATGTCCCCGCATAGTGGGAAACATCCGTTGATGTTCCGCCCATATCAAAGCCGATCATTTTTTCGAACCCTGCGAGCTTTGCTGTATGTACAGCACCGACTATGCCTCCAAAGAGGACCAGATAAAATAGCATCACGTCCTCTGAACTTTCCTGCGTCAGTTAACCCGCCTGATGACTGCATAAACAGTAATTTACCTGGTTCACGTTCTGGATTAATTGATGATTCAATGTGATCGACATATTTTTTAAGTATTGGTGTTAAGTATGCGTCAACCACGGTTGTTTCTCCGCGAGGGACAATTTTTGTTAACGGGCTAACTTCAGAGCTTATCGATATTTGCTCATATCCAATAGTTAATGCTATTTTCGCTAAAGCTTGTTCATGTTCTGGATAAAGGTAAGCGTGCATTAATACAATGGCGATAGCTCTATAACCCTTGTCATATTGCGCTTTTAGTGCGGCAGTAGATGCAGCATAATCTAGAGGTAAATCAATTTTCCCATCAAATTTAATCCTTTCTGTTATCTCGATCACGCTTTGATAAAGTAAAGGGGATTTCTCAATATTTAATGCAAACGTTTTTGGTCTCGCTTGATGTCCTATTTCAAGGATATCACCTAATCCTTTTGAAATAGCTAATACCGTTGGTTCACCCTTTCGTTCTAACAAGGCGTTAGTTGCAACCGTTGTTCCCATTTTTACAGACTTGATACTTTTTGAGGGAATAGGCATGTTGGAAACAATATTTAAAAACTCTCTTATTCCTTGCAAAGCTGCATCTTTATAAGCCTCAGGATTTTCTGATAATAATTTTTTTGTATGCAGTTTTCCTTTTGGATCTTTAGCGACAATATCGGTAAATGTACCGCCGCGATCAATCCAAAACTGCCACTGTTTTTTATCCAATTGATCAGGTTCGATATTCACAACATCTCCATATTTCGGTTATTACAACGAATAAATAGAATTAAAAATATATATGAACACTCACATAACGATAGTATTTTGTCAACGTTATGCTATAAAAGTGTAATCTTGTGTGTTTTTTTAATCGATTTTGTGGTTGTTATTGCGATGAGTTTTCGTTGGTGATTCGGCTGCTCTAGCTCAGACAGCTTTAGATAGCAAACAAGATAAGGTTATAGGAGGCGGTACAATTTGTTAAAATCGTAGAAAACCTTTACTTCATTACGTCAGATCGAGGGCTGAAGGGGGTTGGAGATTTTCGTTGTACAAACATAGAATCTCATGAATATCCTTCATAAATATCAGCTATCTAATAGCAATGTTAGATTCTTCAATTATTCTAATAATAACAGAAAAATATGGCTAGGATGTGCGATGTCCGGCTTAGTTAATTAATCTCTGAGTATCAACTTTTAAGGGAGGTTAAAGTAATGTGTTACCTATCGACTTATATCTTAAAGATGAAACACCACATATCATCGAGATAGCCAGAAGTAATATCCTCACCCCATAATGTTATAATGTAACATTTTTTATTTTGTGTTATATTATAACAATTACAACGTCGCTTCTTGTTTTTTCGTTCAAATTTATCAATGCGATTTAAAATAGAAATTGGTTTTAACGAGTATTGATTCAATGTTATCTGGAGTTAAGGTTTGAAAGTTTTACTGAATACAGCTGATCGTTTAGCTATTACTTTGTCCACGGTGTGCATGATCCATTGTTTAGTATTGCCGATTATTTTAATTTTGTTGCCTACCTTAACCAGTACTGCGTTTTTTAGTGATGAGCGTTTTCACACCTGGTTACTGTATGTGGTGATCCCAATAAGTGCGTTTGCCTTAGTGTCTGGGTATTTTCATCATCGAAATTTGTTTGTGGTGCTTGTTACATCAATTGGTATGAGTATTTTAGTGCTAACCGCGTTTTTAGGTCACGCTGTTTTGGGTGACAAAGGTGAAGTGATAGCATCCGTTTTTGGATCTGTTTTAGTGGCATACGGTCATATTAAAAACTTTAAAAGCCGCAAGCAACGAAGTCAATGCCAATAGTAAACAAGCATAACAGAATTTTAATATTTGAATTGGAGTAATATATGCAGTCAAAAGCTGTTTTAAAAGAGCAAGTTAGCAGTAGCCTTATTAGGCGTTCGGTTTTTTCAGACGAACCCAGTATTTTCACTAATATTTATGATGAATCAGTGAATGTGGCATTGTGGCAGCGAAATTTAACTAGTGAAGTCAAAGCTGATGTTAACAAGTTTATTAATACTGCATCACACCTTGAACGTTCTGCTTTTATTAGAGCGCAGCATATTGAAGATGATATTCGAGACGAGTTGCGTACTACTATTTTAGGTGATGCTTTTATCAGTAATACCTGTCAATTGATTGATATGTTTTGCACCTTGTTTGATCTCGAACAAGTGGGGTTTCGTATTCGCCTACTTGACTTACCTATGTGCCCTCGATTTCATATCGACCGGGTACCTTGCCGATTAGTAACTACTTTTTCTGGACAAGGCACACAGTGGCTAGATAATAACAACATAGATAGAAGTAAATTAGGCCACGGAAACCAGGGGCTTGATGACTGTGAATCTGGTCTTTATCCGCCTAATGCTCACATAGAAAGCATGACCGCGGGCGATGTTGCTTTGTTAAAAGGCTCTGCATGGATAGGTAATGAAAACACTGCAGTTGTGCACCGTTCGCCCCCATATCGCTCGGGAGAAAAACGATTGTTAATGACATTAGATATATTGTAGTAAAGCTTATTGAACCTTACTGCGAGTAGTTTTTGATGGCTTTTTTTATTTCACGGCACGGTTATTCAAAAATATCAATATTGTTTATGGTCATACCATAAGCTGATGTGCCTGTTTCGGTGTCAGTTGTTTCAATATGTAAGGTGCCTTCAAACCAAAAAGCCTCTGTTAATCCTGTCAGTTTAAATCCTTTGGCAATTTTACCATATATCATTTGATTAGGAGGAGGCGGTGGCATATGTAGACAGGCACCAAAATAAGGAACGATAAAAAATTCAGTTACATTTTGTTGTTCATCAGAGGCAAGAGGAACCATGTAGCCTGGGATTCTTATCGCTTTATTGTCAAATGCTTTAATGACGCGCACAGAGGTTAAGGCTTGTTGAAAGCGACGGGTAGTATCGTTTGCTGTGGGTGAATCAGAGAGTGCCTCGATAGAATCCTGAACGCTGCCATCTTCAATGTTAGATAAATAATCTGGAGGATTAAGCAATGCAGCTAGATCATCATTTGGCATCAATTGTACCCATTTAATTTCTTGATAGGGTGAATCTTTTGCGGCATAAGTCGGCATAGCAAAGTGTAGTAAAAAAAACGAGATGGGAATATGCCAAAGGGCAAAATAAGGATTAGTTTTCATCGTTAACCTGTATAACCAATAGATATAAATGTTATAACATAACAATTACATTCAATACCACTCAAATAACTCAAATAACTCAAATAGTGTATTTATGACAATTAACAACAATAACCAACAATTGCGCAGTAGTAATAACCCCATTGCGATTGAATTACACAATTTGGTGCATGCTTATGGTAAGTGCCAAAATCAGTGTTTACGTTTTAATCAATGGTCAGTTGAAATAGGGCAACAAGTTTTTTTGTATGGTGATTCTGGCTCTGGAAAATCGACACTGTTAAATTTGTTGTCTGGCATTTTGACGCCTCTTCAAGGCAGTATTAATTTATTTGGTACTGAAATGAGTGAGTTGTCAAATAGCAAACGCGACCGATTTCGCGCTGAAAATATAGGAGTGGTGTTTCAACAGTTTAATCTTATTCCCTACCTGAGCGTAGCTAAAAATATTGAATTAGCGGTGTATTTGGCTAAATCATCCAAGAAGAAAATGTCTGAATCGATTAAACAATTAATGGTGGCATTAAAACTGCCCAAGACAATATTAGATACCCAAGTGGCAAAGTTAAGTGTAGGGCAACAGCAGCGTGTCGCTATTATGCGGGCCTTTATTAATTCACCCAAATTACTGTTGATAGATGAACCCACTTCAGCATTAGACAATACCGCTAAAGCAGCTTTTATGACGCTATTAATAGCTATGTGTCAGGCCAATAATACCACTATGGTATTTGTTAGTCATGATCTTGAATTAAAACGTTTTTTTTCAATACATACACCTATATCTTCTTTGTGTGATGCTGTTGCGCAGCAGGAGGAATGCTAATGTTGATTTCGATTGCATGGCGCAGTTTAGTGAGTCGCCGTAAAACTGTTTTCCTGACCTTTTTATCTTTTTTGGTGAGTATCAGTGTGTTGCTCAGTGTTGAGCATATTCGTTTACAAGCGAAAGAGAGTTTTAATCGCACTATATCGGGGGTTGACTTAATTGTAGGGGCACCAAGCGGTGAGTTGAATTTACTGTTGTATTCGATTTTTAGAATGGGTAGCCCCACCAATAATATTGATTATGATAGTTTCACTATGCTCAAGTCTAATCCGTCTGTTGCTTGGGCTGTGCCTATTAGTTTAGGTGATTCTCATCAAGGCTTTCGAGTAATGGGTACCAACAGTGATTATTTTCAGCATTATAAATTTGCTAATAAGCAGCCCCTGATTTTGACAAAAGGCCATATTTTTGAAGGACCTTTTGATGCTGTTCTTGGCGCAGATGTCGCTAAATCTTTAGGGTATCAACTAGGCGACAAGATTGTATTGTCCCATGGTTTAGGGCACACAAGTTTTGTTCATCATGATGAAGCTCCTTTTACCGTCAGTGGAATTATTGGTGCAACGGGCACCCCTGTTGATAAAACGGTACATGTTAACTTAGCAGCTATTGAAGCGATTCATTTACCTCATGAGCAATTAAACGAACTAGTAGAAGAATTCCATGAACATGAAAAATCACATGGTCACGAAGACGAGCATGAAGAGGAACATGTGCATGAACATTCAGTTGAAAAAATTACTGCGGTGTTATTAGGCTTAAATAATAAATTTGCCACTTTCACCCTACAGCGACAACTAAATAATTATCAAGATGATAGATTAATGGCCATATTGCCTGGGGTGGTGATGACTCAATTGTGGGGGCTGATGGGCAATATTGAAAAAGTACTACAAATTATTGGTTCCTTAGTGTTATTAGCTTCATTATTTGGTTTAGCCACTATGCTGTTAGCCACAATGAATGAACGACAAAAAGAAATTGCGGTGTTTCGGATCTTGGGTGCGTCTCCTAAACTCATTGTTTCGTTAGTTATTCTAGAAGCCTTAATCATTAGTGCTTTGGCTTTGGCTTGTTCATTCATCCTGGTTTCATTATTACTGATGATTTTAGACCCGTGGTTAACTGCTGAATATGGTTTGTTTTTAAATCAAAGTTTACTCACTGCAGAAACTTTCACGTTATCGGTGATTATTTTGGGGGCGACCGTTGTGACTGCATTGATGCCAGGAATTGAGGCATATAAAAAAGCATTACATTCTCAATTGTATGGGGCTAGATGAAAGTTTTGTAAAAAATGGAGTTGCTTAAAAATACTTAAGAATTAATCGAAAGAATACAATTTTTAACAATTTAAGACTTTATTTTTTGTATGGATGTATATACAGTTGACATATTGATTTCGTGGACACTTGTTATTAGTTGGCACGTTTTTACCCAAACACGTTTAGTTTTTAAAAGGAATTGTCATGTCTCGTAGAGTTGCCATCTTATTTTCAGTGGCTTTATTAGTCATCATCATCGTTGTTATTGGTGGTATAAAAGCCAAGCAAATTGGTTTTATGATTGATAGCGGTGCAAGTTATGCTCAACCACCCGAAACAGTCAGTCTCAGTTTAGTTGAACAACAAACTTGGCCAAATACCCTAGCGGCAGTTGGCTCTCTTGAAGCTTGGCAAGGATTAACTGTAACCGCTGAAGTTGATGGTCGCATTGCTAAGATCCATTTTGATTCCGGGCAAATAGTAAAAGCGGGTGATTTATTAATTGAACAAGAATCAGGCAATGAAAAAGCCCAATTACGTGCCTTATTGGCGCGACTTGTTTTGGCTAAAAATAATTTGCAGCGTTTGCATTCTTTGCGTGACAATCAATCAGTATCACAAAGTGCTTTGGATGAAGCGGCACAAATAGTTGATACTACCCAAGGCCAAGTGGATGATTTGAACATAACGTTGGCGAAAAAACGCATTGTTGCACCTTTTGATGGTCGTTTGGGTATACGTAAAGTCTATTTGGGACAAGATTTACCCAAAGGTACAGAAGTGGTGACGTTACAATCTATTGAACAACTGCGGGTTAATTTTCGCATTCCACAACAATGGGTCAACAAGATTAAGTCAGGTTATTCTGTGGTTGTAGGAACTCAACCAAATAACAGCGTTAGCGGTGAGATTATTGCCACTGCCGCTGAAATTAATAGCCAAACGCGTAATTTACATGTGCAAGCTAAAATTGATAATTCTTTGCGTACCTTATTACCTGGTATGTCAGTTGAGTTGGAAGTGACCTTACCTGATGAACAACAGGTATTGGTTATTCCTAATACGGCGGTGCTTTATGCCCCGTATGGCGATACGGTATTTGTGATAGAAAAGAGTGAAGAGGGTAAACCGGCTACCGTAAGGCAGCAGTTTGTAAAACTTGGTCGTACCCGAGGGGATTTTGTTGCGGTTGAAGAAGGCTTGCAGGCCGGACAACAAGTAGTTAGTGCCGGTGCATTTAAATTATTTAACGGTATGTCGGTGGTAACAAGCAAAAACCTTGAACCTGCGCGTAGCCTTAACCCTCAACCAACTGATTCCTGAGCATATATATCACTATGAACTTCACCGATCTATTTATTAAACGACCCGTTGTTTCTATTGTTATCAGTATTTTGATATTACTGGCGGGTTTCAAGCCGCGTCTAACCTGACTGTTCGTCAATACCCTAAAAGTGATGTGTCGGTAATCAACATCCAAACCGTTTATATTGGTGCTAGTGCCGATCTGGTCAAAGGATTTATCACTAGTCCTTTAGAGCGGGCAGTTGCTTCAGCCGAAGGAATTGACTATGTTGAGTCGAGTTCTTCTTTGGGATTTTCTGATATTAAAATTCATTTAAAATTGAATTTTGATCCGGTCAGAGCTATGTCAGAAATTAATGCGAAGGTTAATTCAGTCAGAGGAGAATTACCGCCAGAAGCTGAAGTACCGGCCTTAAGTATTATTTCTGCCGACAGTGAATTTGCCGCAGCGTATTTGAGTTTTACCTCTGACATCTTGTCGCAAAATCAAATTACAGATTATTTACTTCGTAGCATTCAACCTCGCTTGGCCGCTATAGATGGCGTGCAAAAAGCCGAAACCTTGGGTGGACGTGTTTTTGCCATGCGTATTTGGCTTAAACCTCAAGCCATGGAAGCAATGAATGTAACACCAACTGAGCTGCGCCAAGCTTTGGCCGCCAATAATGTACAAGCAACCTTGGGTCAAACTCGTGGCATGTTAACTCAGGTTAATTTAAGTGCTGACACCGATTTAAATTCTGTTGAGGATTTTCAACAACTTATTATTAGGCGTACGGAGCAAGGAATTATACGTCTTATCGATGTGGCCGACGTGGAGTTAGGCGCTGAAGATTATAATACAGAGGTGAGTTACTCGGGCCAAACTGCGGTGTTTATGGGAGTGTGGGTAATGCCCACTGCAAATGCCTTAGATGTGATGAAGGCAGTTCGGGCCGAAATGGCTGCAATTCGCGAGAAATTACCCAGTGGCCTAGATGCAATTGTATCTTATGATTCTACAGAATACATTGAAACAGCCATTGAAGAGGTGATAAAGACGCTAACTGAAACCTTGCTGATTATCATTATTGTGATTTTCTTATTTTTAGGTTTTAGCCGTTCTGTACTTATTCCGGTATTCGCCATACCCTTATCATTGATTGGTGCCCTGTTTTTAATGCAAATGTTCGGCTTTACCTTAAATTTGCTGACCTTATTGGCCATTGTTCTCAGTGTGGGTTTAGTGGTGGATGATGCCATCGTTATGGTGGAAAATATTGAACGACATATCGAAGAAGGTAAAACGCCTATTCAGGCGGCGCTGACAGGCGCCAGAGAATTAGGTGGACCTATTATTGCCATGACAGTAACTTTAGTGTCAGTGTATGTGCCTATTGGTTTTCAAGGGGGGTTAACAGGTACTCTATTCCGTGAATTTGCAATAACCTTAGCGGGAGCCGTGACTATTTCAGCGATAGTGGCTTTAACCTTATCGCCTATGTTAGGTTCTCGGTGGCTTAAAGCCCATAAAAAAGTTAACGCGCCATTAGGGCCAGTTTTTGAAAGCTTCCAAAATTTTTATAGCCGAACTTTAACGGGTAGTTTGCAAAATCGTCCTGCGGTGTATTTATTTTGGGTGGTTATCGCTATTTTGGCTGTGGTGATGTACACCATGTCACCCACTGAATTAGCACCTAATGAAGATCAAGGGGTTATTTTTGGTATTACTGAGGCGCCGCCGAACAGTACTATTGACCAATCGGTGTTTTACGTTGATCAAGCCAATGATGCTTATCAAAGTATTGAAGAAACCGATTTTACGTTCTTACTCACTTTTCCTAGCGGTGGGTTTTCAGGCATGGTGGTTAAACCTTGGGATCAGCGTGAGCGCAGTGTGTTTGAAATTTTACCTGAAGTACAACAGAAACTGTCAGGTATCAGCGGGGTACGAATCTTTCCACTTACACCACCAAAGATTACCGGGCGGTGGAAGCTTTCCATTTGAATTTGTATTGACCTCGCAAGCAGAACCAGAGCAAATATTTGAAATTTCGCAGGTGCTTGTAAATAAGGCTATGGAAAGTGGCATGTTTGCTTTCCCACCAATGATTGATTTAAAAATTGACCAAACCTGATGCACGCTTAAAAATCAATAGGGATAAAGTTGCAGAATTGGGTTTAGATATGCAAACTATTACCCGTGATTTGGCCGTATTATTGGGGGGCAACTACGTTAACCGTTTTAATATGGAAGGTTACAGTTATAAAGTGATCCCGCAAGTAAAACGAACAGCCAGACTTAATCCTAATGATATAAAAGACCTTTATGTAACAGGGATAGGTGGCAATATGATCCGTGTTGCCGATATTGCTGAAATTGAAGTGAACACTGTGCCTCGCAGCCTTAACCGTACACAGCAAATGAACTCGGTAAAAATTAGTGGCCAACCTACTACATCGTTAGACGCAGCCCTGACCTATATGGAAACCGAAGCACGCAAGATTATGCCTCAAGGTTATGGTATTGATTATACGGGTCAGTCTCGGCAGTTACGTTTGGAAGGAAATTTTTTTACCTGCTTTTTTAATGGCCATTACTATGATCTTCTTAGTACTGGCGGCGCAGTTTAATAGTTTTCGAGATCCCTTGGTAATATTGGGGGGTTCTGTGCCACTAGCCCTATTCGGTGCCATGGTTTTTACCTTTTTAAAAATTCCCGCGCCTATGCCTTATTGGACAGACGGCCGGACCACTACGTTAAATATCTATTCGCAAGTGGGCTTGGTAACTTTAGTGGGTCTTATCGCTCGTAACGGTATATTGGTGGTGGAGTTTGCCAATAAATTACAAGAACAAGGAAAATCAAAATTAGAGGCAGTACAACAAGCATCAATTATCCGCTTACGACCCGTTATGATGACCAGTATAGCGACTATTGGCCGGGCATACTCCGCTAATATTTGCCGATGGACCAGGGGTCGGTGCTCGTAATGCTATTGGCCTAGTATTAGTTTGTGGCATGGCTATTGGTACTATACTTACACTTTACGTATTACCTGCGGTTTACATGCTGCTAGCAAAAGATCACAGTAATGCCTTACATTTAAAAACTGAGTATCAGCATTAACGAGGTCACGTTCCTAGAAATGGTAAGCATAAATGTTATAAAACGGATGAACGATAACATTGATGCTTTTGCCCGAGTTAACTGAGGAAAGAAGCGCTTGGTGAAGGAACTTAGCGATTAAACTACAATGTGATGTAGCGATCGCTAAGTTAAAATGCTACCTATGAATCGCACACGTTATCCGTTGGGCTATTGCCAGGCATAGAGATATAACCGGGTAACTGCTCTAAACGCAACATCCACGCGTTAATATTTGTGTATTGAACTATTTCGACGTCGCCTTCATAAGCAACCGAAATATAAGGATATATTGCACAATCGGCAATTGTTGGGCGGTTAGCTGCTAACCAATAATTCTTACTAAGGTGATTATCTATTAACGTTAATATTTTATTTGAGTTTGCTATACATTGAGCGTGATCACCTGGCAGGCCAAACTTTTTAATTAATCGCGCCATATTTGGTCCGTGCTGTATTTCATTAGAAGCCACGGATAACCATTGCATAACCTCCGCTTGTAAATATGCTTCGCTAGGCCACCATGCTTCGCCGCCATACTTATTGGCTAAATAAACTAAAATAGCTTGTGCATCTCGTAAAACAACATCCTCATCTTCAAAAATAGGAATTTCTCCCCAAGGATTTAACTGCATTAGTTTTTCCCCTTTATGCTCACCTTGCATAAAGTCAACGGGTATAATATTTAATGGCGTATGAATAAATGATGCCAATAGCCTTACTTTGTAACAATTTCCTGATAAATCTAAATCATATAGTTTCATTCTATGCGTCCTCTAATAGTAGTTGGTTGAATTCAAGCACGTTGCCATCAGGATCACGAATAAATAAGGCGATTCTTCTTGGGCCCAATTGTTTTGGCCCTTCAGTAATCTCTATTCCCGCTATAGATAGCCAATCTTGAAATTCATTTATGTTATCAATAATGAATGCCGGGTGTGTGATTCCTGGTTTTTTAATTGCTTCATCAAGTAACGTATTTTTCTGATCTTTTATTTTTGCGCCATTAAAAATAAGATTAATTCGAACACCTGCGGGTGTCACCATTTCATTCGCTTCGCCTTCAGCAATTCGATACGTTTCTTTGAATCCGAGGCGTTCATAAAAATGCACTGAATTTTGTCTGTTACTTACTCTAATGCCCACATGGTCATAGGCCAAAGCAGCTTGAGAATTTATAGGAGGTAAAACGTTCATAGTGGCTTTTTCTCGTGTTATTCAAGTAGGTACACTATGACACTTTGTTATTTAGAAGATAATACTGTAAATTTGACAATGATATTTTCAATATATGAGATAATGATGGACAAATTACAAGCAATGTCTATGTTAGTAAGAGTAGCAGAAGTTGGGAGCTTTTCTGCTGCGAGTAAAGAATTGAATGTACCATTACCAACCTTAAGCCGAAAAGTATCAGAGCTTGAAAATCAACTTGGTGTTCGTTTATTGCATAGAACTACTCGAAAGTTATCATTGACGAATTCAGGCGCGGATTACATCAGTGCGTGTAAAAGAATTATTGAACAAGTTGAAGAAGCGGAGCGAGGAGTAAAAGGGGAATATTCAGAGCCAAAAGGCGAGCTAGTTTTAACGGCACCTGTTATGTTTGGTAGGCTTTATGTATTGCCAATTGTTACCGAGTTTTTATCCTTATATTCCAACATCAATGTTCAATTAGTATTGTCAGATGGAAACATTAATCTTTTTGAAAATGAAGTGGATATGGCCGTTAGAATAGGGGCATTGCCTGATAGCTCAATGATAGCAACGCAAGTGGGCGAAATTCGTATTGTCACTTGCGCCAATCAACAGGTTTTAGATGAACATGACACATTAGCCTCACCTCATGATTTAACTCATTTTTCTTGTATCTCGTTAAATACCTCGATGACAATTCCGCATTGGAGCTACTGCCTTCCTGATTCTGAAATCACATTTAATGTAAAAATTTTATCTCGGTTAACGGTTACCGATAGTGAGTCAGCTGTTACCGCGGCTATAAACGGAGTAGGTATAACTCAACAATTGCATTACCAAGTTAAAGACGCGATAGATAAAGGGAAGCTAAATATTATTTTACCTGATTTTGAACCGCCTAAAGTTCCCGTGCATTTACTCTATAAGTCTCGAAAATACATGCCACAAAAAATAAAAAGCTTTCTAGATTTTGCATCACCAAGATTAAAAAGTAGAATTGATAAATTAGCTTTTTAAGTCTTTAGTGTATTACATCGGATCAGATGGCTGCCAACCAATTAATGGAACACACGTTTTACGGGTTTCCTTATTAAACCCAACCATGATGACAGTTGAACGAGTGGCAAGCTTACCATTAGAAAACAAAAGTTGTGTTAATTCAAAACTCTTATGGCCCTTTTTAGAACATGAAGTCACTACATTGACCATATCGCCAAGTCTAATTTCTAAAATATAGTCAATAGTCATCTTAGCTACGACTGTTGTTGGTATCACAGTGTCAGGTTGTTCTTTTAATATTGCTTCGTACCAAGCAATACGGCCCAATTCAAAATATTGGCCGTAGACGGCATTAGATACATGATCTAATGGGTCTAAGTCAGCATAGCGTATTTGAATGGTTTCTTTTACTGTGGGTAATTTCACGCTAATTCCTTAATTTACTTTTTGAAAATAATGGTTGAAGCAGAAAAAATAAGAGCACTTAACGTGCTCTTATTTATCTTTATAAAAACGTTATGACCTAGAAGTTATAACTTGCTTTCACGTAATAATAACCACCATTGAAGTCAAACGGACTATTTTCAAAGTACTTACCACCATAATTTTTCCACCAGTAATCTTCAAAATCGCCATCCACTTTTTCTGGTTCATTGTCTAGTAAGTTGTTTGCGCCAACACTGAGCGTTAATGAGTCATTTACATAATAACTCATTTCAACATCTAACGTGAACGAAGAGCCTGCTTCACGTCTTCCTCCCGACCGTCTGCATGGACTGCATAGAATGAACCATACATATTTGCACGAACAAACATACTAATTTTATCCCATGTTTGTGCTGTTGTGAACGTTCCCTTATGGTGTGGCATTTCATCTTCAAGTCGTCTAATTTTCAATTCATTGGTTGTATCAGGATTGAATTTATCAACCTTTGTGTCATTCCAATTATAAGCAAGACTGAAATGTGTATCACCTTCAAATAATTCCATACTATAGTTAGCGACAACATCTATACCCTGGGTTGTGGTATCAAAATCATTACTAAAGTATTTTATCTGTGAATACTGTTCTGGCTGATTAACACCTAAAGCTTTCAGGTTAGCATAGTCATCACTTTCTACCGAAAATGAACTTGATTGAGTAATGCGGTCAGTAACCTCAATATTGTAGTAATCGGCAGTGAAAAAGAAATCGCCTTCAGCATACACAAGGCCTAAGGCATAACTTTGAGAATCTTCTGGCTCGGCTCTTTGGCACCAAAGTATTGCGACAATGGGTTTGACGCCGGGAATAGGCCGCCAGAGAGGTTAAGTTACCACTAGTATCTGTTGTGGTGGTGGTATTAATAACGTTTGCTTGCCCAACGGTTGGTGCGCGGAAACCTGTACTCATTGACCCACGTACTGATAATTCATTAGTAATTGAATACTGGCCTGATAACTTAATGTTAGTTGTGCTGCCAAAAGTTGAATAATCTTCATAACGTACAGCAGCTCCAAGCATAAAGTCGTCGGTTAAATACACTTCAGTATCAACAAATAATGCAATACTGCGACGTGTAAATACCCCTTGGCTTTCTGGAGAAAATCCTGCAAATCCACTAGGCGCGGTAGTAATACCGAAACCTTGACTAGCCAATGAGCCTGATTCCCATGATTCTGGTTGCCCCGGTGTAATTTCAAAACTATCTTCTCGCCACTCAGCACCAAAGGCAAGATTCATTTCATCGTCTAAACCAATATCAATTAATTGCACTAGATCAGCATTAAATGCTTTTTCTAATTGCGTATATGATCCCACATCAAAAGAAGTAGGAGTATTTGGCCCTAGAGAAGGGTTGACTGCATTTGATAATAAGAAATTAGCTTTACTACGACCAAAAGAACCACTGATATCATAAGTTGCTGCATCAAAAAAACCTCCTTTTATTTCCCCTTTAGTACCAATAACTAAAGACGTATCATTAATGTCACCACCTAAGGTTGGTGTATAACCACCAGGAAACATTTCATGAAAAGAAAAACAATTTGGGTTTGCTTGCATCTGTAAATAAGCGGGAGACTCTAATACATTACTGTTAGCAGTAAGCGGTACCGTCGGGCAATTGCCACTCATGTCAGGGGTTAAATCACCAACTAACAGTTCTCCATTGCCATTGGTAAAAACACCATCTTTATTTACCGGGCTACGGTAATAATATCCACCATTGACAGAACGATCAGAATAGTTACCAAACATATAAAATTCTTTATCATTGCCTAAATCAAGGCCAACATTAGCGAAAAGCGTAATATCATCTTTAATATCAGGATTACCCCATATGATGGTTCTTTGGCTCTTCAACGTAAGGGTTACCCGCAGCAATGGCATCTATACCGTCCTGAGATTGCACGCTTCGACTAGTACCATCAATGTTTTTTATTTGAAAACTTAAGTTAACAAAACCATCGTCAGTAAATGGCATACCAATATTACCGGCAACACTCGTTGCTGCACCGTCACCTTCATAGTATTCGCCGTATTTAGCCTCAAGAGATCCACCGTCTGCGTCATCTTTTAAAACAAAGTTCATAACCCCAAACAATAGCATCGGAACCGTATTGAGCCGCAGCTCCATCACGTAAAACTTCAACTTGCTTCAATGCGATACTCGGAATAACTGAAATATCAGCCCCTTGAGCACCATCGTTTATGCCGCCACCAGTAAAGGCAATAACAGCAGCTCTATGGCGACGTTTACCATTAACTAGAATAAGGGTGCTGTCTGATGGTAAGCCTCGTAGATTAACAGGTCTGATGAACGTTGCAGCATCACTAATAGGTGGCTACGAACATTAAATGAAGGAACAACACTCACTAATTGATCAAGCATATCGTTTGATCCTGATTTACTTAGTTCATCTCCGCCAATTAAATCAACGGGCACAGGTGAGTCAGAAACTGAACGAGGAGCACCTCTTGAACCAACAACAACTATTTGTTCTATTTTACCGGTATTCTCTTTAACTACTTCATCAGCTTCTGCTGCGTATGTCGTAGTTATATTTAGCGCAGTCGCTATTGAAAACGCTAGCGCGCTAACTCGTAAATTGATAAACATAAAGCTTTTCCCCATGTATTTTTTGAGTAATTTTTGACAGTGATTATTATTTTCACTCTGCTTAAAACTAAAATTAGTTTCATTTACTTAGGATTAGATTTTAATTAATCGACAATTCAACTATGGATTGTTGGTTTTTATTTCCTAAGGTAGAGCTACAACAGTTGACTAAAAACGCTTCTACATTCATAAACTCTGTATAGAACAGTCACGATTACTCTAGAACAGAACAAAATAACATCACAAACGAAAAAATTTTACTGCTTGGTGAATTATTTTCCTTCCGTCATAAATACCAACTAGATTACAGTAATATCTTCAAAACCTATCGTTAAATTTTTACTTAAAAATAATTCACGTGCTGCTGAAATTGTTTCGTTTGATGCTTTCTATTATTTGCCTCAGCATATCTGAACTAAAAAAATGCTCGTAAACAAAAATTATTAACAAATGGTAGATCTAGTTTTATGAAAATATTAGTTGCGGTTAAGCGAACTATCGATGCGAATATCAAAGCAAAAGTAAAATCAGATAAAAGTGGTATCGATTTAAATAATCTTAAAATGGCCATTAACCCTTTTTGTGAAATTGCCGTTGAAGAAGCAATTAGACTAAAAGAACAAGGCTTAGCATCAGAAGTTATCGTTGTCAGTATTGGCACTAAAGCTTGCCAAGAGCAGATAAGAACTGCTTTAGCCTTAGGTGCTGACAGAGGGATTCTTGTCGAGACTGCAGATAATCCAGAACCGCTAAATGTAGCAAAAATACTCAGTAAAATAATCACAAAGGAACACATCAGCTTAACTATATTAGGTAAGCAATCCATTGACTCTGACAATAATCAAACAGGGCAAATGCTCGCTGCATTAAACAATATGCCACAAGCTACCTTCGCTTCACAGGTAAAGGTTACCGAACAAGGGATTGAGGTTACTCGTGAAGTAGATGGCGGCGCCCAAACACTGCAAATGAACTTTCCTGCGGTTATTACTACTGATTTACGTTTAAATGAACCTCGGTATGCTTCATTACCCAATATTATGAAAGCTAAACGTAAACCGCTTGACGTTGTTTCTTGTGAAACATTGGGTGTTGAGATGAAAGAACACTGTCAACTTATATCTATGGAAATGCCGGTTGAACGGCAGGCAGGTATTAAAGTGAATAGCGTTGACGAATTACTTGAAAAACTAAAAATTGAAGCAAAGGTGATCTAATGGCAATCTTAATTATTGCGGAACACGACAACAAAACACTAAAAGGTGCGACGCTAAATACGATTACGGCCGCATCACAATTGAGCCCTAATATTGATGTGCTCGTTCGGTTATGATTGCCAAGCTGTTGCAAATACACTTTCCACGGTTACTAACGTAAGTAAAGTGTTAGTGGCAGACAATCCAAATTATGAGCACCAATTGGCAGAGAACATAAGTGAACTAGTCGCTAATTTAGCAAATAATTATAGCCATATTATGACTTGTTCAACTGCCGCCGGTAAAAACGTTATGCCAAGAGTGGCAGCTTTACTCGATGTAGCTCAAATATCTGACATTATTTCCATTGAAGAAAACGATATGTTTTTACGTCCTGTTTACGCAGGAAATGCAATAGCGAAAATAAAGTCTCTTGACCCAATTAAAGTCATCACTGTTCGATCTACTGCTTTTGATGCCTCAATAATGGGGGATGATAGTGCAGCTATTGAAAAGGTTGACCTTATTATTACAAATGAAAACACCACCTTTATTTCAGAGCAACTCTGTGAAAGTGACCGACCTGAATTAACGGATGCCAATATTATTGTTTCGGGTGGACGTGGTATGGGGAATGGCGACAACTTCACCTTACTTGAAAAGGTCGCAGATAAACTCAATGGAGCAGTGGGAGCTTCTCGAGCAGCTGTTGATGCCTTGGTTATGTGGCTAACGATATGCAAGTAGGACAAACAGGAAAAATTGTTGCCCCTGATCTTTATATAGCCGTAGGGATATCTGGCGCTATTCAGCATTTAGCGGGTATGAAAGACTCAAAAATTATAGTCGCCATAAATAAAGATGAAGATGCGCCTATTTTTCAAGTTGCTGATTATGGGTTAGTTGCTGATTTATTTGATGTTTTACCTGAGTTGGCTGAGAAGCTTTAACCCTTTTCACCTTTGCGCAGAGAAATATGCGTGATTGAAATTATTAATTGGAATATACCCATGCGTGAATCAATGAATTTCGATGTTGTTATCGTCGGTCTTGGACCCGCGGGCTTATCTGCGGCTTGTCGTTTGATGCAACAAGCACAAGAAGCTAATCAAGAAATATCTGTTTGTGTGGTTGAAAAAGGCTCAGAAGTCGGTGCTCATATTCTATCTGGAGCAATATTAGAACCAAGAGCCCTGAATGAATTATTTCCTGATTGGAAAACAAGGGGAGCTCCTTTAAATACACCCGTTACTGAAGACCAAGTATTTTTCTTAACAGATAATGAGAAATCAATAAAATTTCCAAATCTCATTGTACCTAAAACGATGCACAACACTTTTGCCAATGAAGAAAGTAACTATATTGTTAGTCTAGGTAATGTCTGTCGTTGGTTAGCTGAGCAAGCAGAAGCACTTGGAGTAGAAATTTTTCCCGGCTTTGCTGCCTCAGAAATTTTATATAATGAAGACGGTAGTGTAAAAGGGATTGCCACTGGTGACATGGGCATTAGTGAAAATGGCGAGAAAAAAAGTAGTTATATGCCAGGTATGGAGCTTCACGCTACATACACTATCTTTAGTGAAGGGTGTCGCGGTCATTTAGGAAAAGAGCTGTATGCAAAGTTTAACTTAGATGAACATAGTGATGCGCAACATTATGCATTAGGGTTAAAAGAACTTTGGGATATTGCCCCTGAAAAACATCAACCCGGACTCGCTATTCATGGTTCTGGTTGGCCCATGCACGGCTTAGGGGTAGCTAATGGTGAAAATGCGGGTGGTGGGTTTTTTCTCTATCATACCGAGAACAATCAAGTCACTGTTGGGTTAATTGTCGACCTTAACTATGAAAATCCCTATCTAAGTCCATTTGATGAATTTCAAAAACTTAAGCATCACCCGGTATTAAAACAATATTTAGACGGTGGTCAACGTATTTCTTATGGCGCTAGAGCAATTGCTAAAGGAGGCTTTAACGCCTTACCTAAAATGACATTTCCTGGGGGCCTTTTAATTGGATGTGAGGCGGGTACATTAAATTTTGCAAAAATTAAAGGCAGCCATACGGCAATGAAATCAGGGATGCTCGCGGCGGAAGAAGTTTTTGCAGCCCTAGAATTTTCCTATAAAAATAACACACAACCAGAAAAAGAACTTGTGAGCTACAAAAAAACGTTCGAAGCCTCTTGGTTGTTTGATGAATTATACCGTAGCCGAAATTTTGGTCCGGCAATGCACAAGTATGGCGCTATTTTAGGGGGCAGCTTTAATTTTATTGATCAAAACATCTTTCAGGGTAAATTACCTTTTACGCTTCGAGACAATAAAGCCGATTACGAGCAGTTAAAACCTGCCGATCAATTCACCCCTATTGATTATCCAAAACCGGATGGAAAATTGAGTTTTGATAAGCTCTCTTCGGTATTTGTCTCTAATACTAATCATGGAGAAGATCAGCCTTGTCATCTGAAGTTGAAAGATACTGATATTCCGTTAAAGCATAATTTATCAATATACCAAGAACCTGCTCAACGTTATTGCCCTGCCGGTGTTTATGAAATTATTGTTGAGAATGACACACCTAGTTTTCAAATCAATAGTCAAAATTGTTTACATTGTAAAACCTGCGATATCAAAGATCCGGCCCAAAATATTACTTGGGTTACTCCAGAAGGTATGGGTGGTCCTAACTACCCAAATATGTAAGAAGAAATCAACATGATGAATAAAGAAAGCAACGAAGACATTCTAGTATCAAATGTAGATGATGGTGTGTTAACTATCACGTTAAATAGACCTAAAGCTTACAATGCCTTAAGAAATAATGCGTTACAAGAAATAGTAAATGAACTAGAAAAGGTTGAAAATGATAACAATATCAAGGTTGTTATCATCACAGGTGGCAAAAAAGTATTTGCTGCGGGTGCCGATATTAAAGAAATGGCTCAGCTAAATGTGGTTGGTTTGCTTAATGATATTCGCCCAGTATTTTGGCGTAAAATTGCGGCATTTCCAAAACCTATTATTGCCGTAGTTAACGGATTTGCGCTAGGAGCAGGTTGTGAGCTAATGATGCATTGCGACATTGTCATTGTCGGCGATAATGCCCAAATAGGTCAACCAGAAATCAACTTAGGCATTATGCCTGGTCTTGGTGGCACCCAGAGATTACTGCGTACTGTTGGCAAGTCTATGGCAATGCAAATGGTGCTTTCTGGCGAGTTTATTAATGCCGAACAAGCCAAAAACTTCGGTTTAGTGAGTGAAGTTACCTTGCCAGAGCTTAGTTATTCTCGCGCATTAACCTTAGCAAAAGTGATTGCTCAAAAGTCACCAATTGCCGTGCGTATCGCAAAAGAATCCCTATTAAATGCTTATGAAACCACACTTGAAGCAGGACTTGCTTCAGAAAGAAAAGCGTTTACTTTACTCGCTGCTACAGAAGATAGAGCTGAGGGTATAGCGGCTTTCATGGAAAAACGTAAGCCTGTGTTTCAAGGTCAATAGGAGTCATTACCAATGAATAAATTCACCACAGATTCTGTTATTGCCATTATCGGCGGTACTATGGGTGCCGGTATTGCACAAGTAGCAGCCAAAGCAAATCATCAAGTTTTATTATTTGATGTGGCAAAAGGTGCTGCTGAAAAAGGTATCGACAATATCCGTAAAGGCTTAGGTAAATTAGTTCTGCGTAGCCGTATGACTCAGCTTGAACTCGATGCACTTGTCTCTCGCATTGTGCCTATTTCTGATATTAAACAATTATCCTCAGCTGATTTAGTTATTGAGGCTATTGTTGAAAAACTTGAAGTTAAACAAATGCTCTTTCGTCAACTTGAAGACATTTGTCATGAAAATGCTATTTTAGCGTCTAATACCTCTTCCATTTCGATCACTGCTATTGGTGCGAAACTGTTAAGACCACAGAACCTCATTGGTATGCATTTTTTCAATCCCGCACCCATCATGAAATTAGTAGAGGTGATTAGCGGTTTAGATACGGATAAACAGGTTGCTGACAACATTTTTGAATTAGCAATTAATTGGGGTAAATTAGCGGTTCATGCTAAATCTACTCCTGGTTTTATTGCTAATCGTGTTGCTCGCCCTTTTTATGCTGAAAGTTTACGAGTATTGCAAGAAGGGGCTACTGATATAGCCACTATTGATGCATTATTTAGAGAATGCGGTGGTTTTAAAATGGGTCCTTTTGAATTAATGGACTTAATTGGTCACGATGTGAACTATGCGGTTACTTGTTCGGTTTTTGAGGCTTTTTATCAAGATCAACGCTTTTTACCATCTTTATTGCAAAAAGAACTCTTAGATGCGGGGCATTTAGGTCGTAAATCTGGTCGAGGTTTTTATCAATATCCTCAAAATACACAAACAGAAAACAGCAAACAACAACCTGATTTAGCATTAGATACACAATTAATTACCATTGAAGGTGATCTGGGGATAGCTGAAACATTACTTCCATTATTTGAAAACAATGGGCTAAAAATAAACAGAGTGCCGGCTGCAGATCATCAACAAACAAGTGAAGGAAGGATAATCATAGGTGATGCCATATTAATGCTCACTAATGGTCAATTCACTACACAACGCGCCACGGATCTAAAATGTCCAAATTTAGTCCATGTTGATTTGAGTTTAGATTATCAAAAAGCCAAGGTTATCGCCCTTTCTCCGTGTTCAACATTATCTCTACAAGCCCTTAATTGTGTCATTGCTCTTTTCCAAACTATTGAAAAAACAGTGGTCGTTATTGACGATGTGCCGGGTATGGTATTGATGCGCACTGTTTGCATGTTAGCTAATGAAGGATTCGACGCCGTTAATCAGCAAGTGTGTAACGAAGATGCCGTAGATATTGCGATGAAAGCCGGTCTTAATTATCCATGTGGTCCAATAAAATGGGCTAACAATTTAGGCTTAAGCTTCACATTAAAAGTATTAAATAATTTAGCGATAACTTATGGCGAAGATCGCTTCAGAGCTTCGCCATTATTACAACGAAAAGTTGCACAACAACAATTAGATGTTATTAAAAAGAGTATAACAACAGGATAATACAAATGAAAAACGCTTATATCTGTGATGCAATCCGTACCCCTTTTGGACGTTATCTTTGGTAGTTTATCTTCAGTGCGAGCTGATGATTTAGGTGCTATACCAATAAAAGCCTTAATGGAACGAAACCCTCAGGTTGATTGGTCTCAAGTTGATGATGTTGTTTATGGCAATGCAAACCAAGCAGGTGAAGATAATCGCAATGTTGCGCGGATGTCGGCATTACTTGCCGGCTTACCTGTTAATGTTTCCGGAAATACTATTAACCGATTATGTGGTTCAGGAATGGATGCCATAGGTATAGGCGCACGTGCGATAAAATCGGGAGAAGCAAATTTGATTATTGCAGGCGGTTGTGAATCAATGTCGCGTGCCCCTTTTGTTATGGGTAAAGCAGAATCAGCTTTTAGTCGAGACATCAATGGCCCTTATGATACGACTATCGGATGGCGCTTTGTAAATACCAAAATGAAACATGAATATGGCGTGGATTCAATGCCTGAAACGGCAGAGAATGTTGCTGAAGATTTTAATATTTCCCGTGAAGATCAAGACTTATTTGCCTTTAATAGTCAGCAAAAAACAGCAATAGCAATAAAGAACAATCTTTTTGCTAAAGAAATTATTCCTGTCAGTATTCCTCAAAGAAAAGGGGAGCCAGTGATTATCGACACGGATGAACACCCTCGTGCCGATACAACGCTAGCAACATTGAATAAACTTAGAGCACCTTTTAGAGAAAATGGTTCTGTAACGGCGGGCAATGCCTCTGGTGTTAACGATGGCGCTTGTGCCTTAATTATTGCTTCAAAAGAAGCGGCTATATCACAGGGTTTAACACTTAAAGCCCGTATAGTTGGCATGGCTACCGCAGGGGTAGAACCAAGAATCATGGGATTTGGACCGGCAGTTGCTATTAAAAAGCTACTCAAGCAAACGGGATTAACCTTAGATCAAATGGCAGTGATTGAGTTAAATGAAGCATTTGCATCGCAAAGTTTAGCTGTAATGCGAGATTTAGGTTTAGCTGACGATGCTAAGCAAGTGAACCCAAACGGTGGTGCTATTGCCTTAGGTCATCCGTTAGGTGCTAGTGGAGCTAGATTAGTGACGACAGCAATGTATCAACTTGAACGCACACAAGAACGCTATGCTTTATGTAGTATGTGTATTGGTGTTGGTCAGGGCATCGCTCTTATTATTGAACGAGTATAAAGAGATGAATATCATTGAATACAGTTTTGGAGGATGTAACTGATGCGTCGATTACCCCCTTTGCTGCATTACGCTCTTTTGAGGCGGCAGCTCGTCATAATAATTTCAAGCTTGCTGCTGAAGATGTTTGTTTGTCGGCGTCAGCTGTTAGCCATCAAGTTAGATCATTAGAAGAGTATCTCGGTATTCAACTGTTTCATCGAGAAAAAGGAAAACCAATACTAACCAGTACAGGCGCTGTTTATTTAGAAAGTATCAAAGAGGTTTTTGATATCCTTGAAAGTGCCACAAATTCTGTAACTAAACGTAGTAAACGCTCATCGTTAACTTTGAATTTATTGCATTCATTAGCTTCATGTCTTGGTTACTTTCCTTACTACCTAAGTTAAAATCAAAACACCCTGAACTTGATATAAAATTACTCAGTGCAACAGGCCCCGTTGAGTTTAGCAGTGATGATATTGATGCTGCTATTCGCTATGGAGATGGAAACTGGTTAGGGTTACAGAGTGATTTTTTAATGGAAGATGAATTATTGTTAGTGTGTAGCCCTGAGATTGCAAAATCGCTTCCGTCAATAAAGCAAATCGAAGCGTTATCACAACAAACACTAATCCATTGTAGTTTAGCCGCTGATGAATGGAAAAATTGGCTGCTGGCTGCCGGTAGTGACTCATTTACTAGTTCGCATTGGCTAGATCTTGATAGTAGAGGTTTAGTACTTGAGGCCGCATCTTCTGGTTTAGGTATTGCCATTGGCAGAATGCCTTATGTAGCCGAGTATTTAAAATCAGGCCGATTGGTAGAGCCTTATCCTATTCGTGTAAAAACAGGTAAAGGATACTATCTAGTTTATCCTGAACACCATGCTAACTTTGATAATGTCGTTAAATTAAGAGAGTGGCTACTTGAAGAATGTATAGTGGCATAATTTCCCTGTATTAATACACTAAGAACCACTGATTTAAAAGAGGTACACCAAACAATCAGTGGTTTTCGTTCGTTTTCGGCAATATCACTTAAAGTACTTCGCGCCGTTATTCTTCTATTGTAAATTTCATAGTAAAAACAGATGCCCTTGATAGTGTGCGAATCATTAATAAATGTGTGATTAATTAGATCTTAGTAAAAAAAAGACCAGGTAACCGATACCTGGCCAAAAGGAAATAATTCGTTGAATTTAGTTTACTTTTGTATTTGCAGTAATTTCGTTCTCGGTTAATTTTGTCATCGTCAATCCAGTAACTCCTAACACAATAGAAATTATCGGGCTTAATAAACAAAAGAAAGCAAATAGTAGATATTCCCCGGTACTTACACCTAACACACCCGCCATATAAACAGCATTAGTGTTCCATGGTACCAAGGGGGCTGTTACTGTCCCGCCATCTTCAATACAGCGAGATAAATTTTTAGGGTGTAATTTAAAACGTTTAAATGACTCTACAAACATCCTTGCAGGAAGCACTATCGCCATCGTTTGGTTGGCTGCGGTAATGTTAGTAAAAATACAAGTTGCTATTGTTGCAGCCACTAAACTACCAACATTGTGAACCATTTTTAAAATAGTTTCGGTGAGGCGACTTAACATACCACTTACTTCCATTATGCCACCAAACACCATAGCAACTATCGCTAATAAATTAACTTGCGTCATACTAATCATACCGCCACGAGAAAATAATCGGTCAATCATGGCGTTGCCTGTTTCTATGCTAAAACCATTGGAAAGTGTTGAAAATATTAGTGAGTAAGCGCCTAACCCAGTAACTTCGCCACCTAACATGTTACTAAGTAATGGCCATTGAAAAATAGGAATAGCGATCACCGCTAACAATAAGCCACTGATTAATGCAGGCATAGAAGATACGCCTTTCATAACGAGAAACAATACGGCACATGGAACAAAGAGTAATAATGGCGTAATGGTAAAATGTTGGGTAATAGTTGATCTTACCTCGTCAAGTGTTGAATTATCGATAGCACCATTAGCATAGGAAAACCCAACCACTAAATAAATCAATAATGAAATAATAATGGCGGGTCCAGAACTGAACATCATATGCTTAATATGAGTGACAACATCTGTATTGACCATAGCAGGAGCAAGATTAGTTGTATCAGACATAGGTGACATTTTATCGCCAAAATAAGCCCCCGAAATAACAGCGCCTGCGGTCATGCCCATGGGAATATTTAACGATTCACCAATCCCCATTAAAGCTAAACCTATTGTGCCTGCTGTTGACCAACTTGACCCTATGGCAAGTGAGATAATGCAACACAGTAAACAGGCAACAAAAAGAAAATAAGTTGGGTTTATAATTTGTAAACCATAATAAATAAACATGGGTACTATGCCAGACATAATCCATGCAGCAATTAAAGACCCAACAATGAAAATAATCAATATTGCAGGCATGGCAGAATCAATTGCCTTGCGCATACCTTTTTCAATTTCATTATAAGGAATTTTAAGGTGTAACAAGGCAATGCTGCCGGCAATAAAAGAACTAATTACAAGAATGTAAAGTGTCGGTATTGCATCATCACCCAGTAAAAAATTTAAAAACATTAACAGGATTAGTACAATAACGGGGCATGACGAAACTAAAAGAGATGGCTTTTTTCGGAGACTTTGCATTTTTAAGTTCCTCAGGTATTAATTATAGAAGGAATAAATGAATCCCCTTAACAATGGATAATGCGTTCAAGTATCATAGCAAGATGTTTGAACGCTTATTCAAACAGATTAATTATTTAACTTGCACTCGGTTTAAAGTTTTTTTTTAACATTTATTAAGCCGAGCTCAGGTTATTTAGTACTTATCGGTGATAAGTGTGAGTAGTTGTGGTAAATCAAAATTAACTTCAGAGATGAGCGCTTCTATTTTATGAGCGCGATCAGCCCCAATAATATCATCTGCTAGTAAATGAAATTTATCACTGATTTCTTTATCGGACAGTGGATTATCTGGATCACCCCTTGGTGTTCGGGCATCTGATTGCAATTCTCTACCATCATTTAAAAATAGGGTAACATCAGCCCAACGTTTATCTATACTGATTGCGGTGTAATGTGCATCATCAACTAATTCAGTTGCAGTACTGATACGTTGTACTTCTTTGTCTTGTAAAATGCTTTCTTGTAACTGTTTGGGTCCAATTTCGCCATGTACTGCCATAATGGCAAATGGATAAGCTAAAGCATAAGTCAGTTCGTCCATTGTCTTAGGGGCATGCTTGACTAATCGTGTAGCATAATGAAACGTGTTTATTTGAGCGCGTTCAATATCCGTACTGACAAGGTTATTGTCTTTCATTAAATCTTGCACTGCGTCAATGGCAGGATGAGCCCAACGACAGACTGGATAAGCCTTATAATGTGTATTATTGACTTCCCATCGTTGACCTAAATCGTCCCAATAGGGTTTTGCTTCTTCCCCTTCTGCGGTGATAGCAGGTGCACCAGTAAAACCTAATTGTGCCATATAAGCGGCAGAGACACCTGATGGCGCTCCCCAACCCACACCATCTCGCAACATCGTTGGATGGTCAATGCATCGCATCATTTGGCTACGTGGTCCATGATATTCAGCAATTCCAAGCGCATGACGCGTTTGCTCTTTATCAAGCTTGAGTAAATAGGCGCCGGCGGCGGCGGCGCCAACTGCTGTCCACGCTCCAGAAGTGTGATAGTCTGCAACTGTACCATGCATACATAAACCTGAACGATATCCTACTTCGTACCCAATAATTAAGGCGACTAATAAGTCTTGACTGCTGACGTCTTTACCTTGACGCAATAGGTCATCAATAAGCGCAATAACCGCAGGAAAAATACCTGATCCGGCATGCCCTTTCACTTTAGAGTAACCATCATGGGCATCAATAGAGTCGACAGTGAATGCTCCTGCCATAGCGGCACCAACAGGACTTACCGTTAAACCTGAAAAGAGTAATCGTGAAGCTGCACTATCAACTCCCGCAGGCATTTGGGTTCGAGCAAACTCTTTAACAATATTTGAAATTCGTGTTGTTGTACCTATGGCAGCAACGCCTATTGTATCTAACAAACTTCGACGCATTACAGCTAAAACGTCTTCTGGTATGTCTTGATAGCGTATCGTCTGAATAAATTCTGTAACGGAAATAGTCATAGTAATCCTCAATATTTTCTTTAAAAGCGACTAGTTTATAATTTAAGCCAAACTGACTTAGTTTGGGTGTAAGACAACAAGCATCCCATACCACGATCTCGACCATGTCCCGATTGCTTATAACCACCAAATGGTTGTGTCGCATCGCCATCGCCATAACAATTTACCCAAACAGTTCCTGCTTCAATTTCCTTGACCATTTTGTGCGCTTTACTCAAATCTCGAGTCCAAACCGAAGCGCCTAAGCCATAAATACTGTCGTTAGCAATACGAATTGCATCATCGGCATCATCAACGGGAATAATTGCCGCAACAGGCCCAAAGATTTCTTCGCGCGCTATGGTCATATTTGAGGTGACATTATCAAAAAGGGTAGGTTCGATGTAGGCACCTTTATCGAATCCTTGCGGTTTTTTGCCACCAAACAATAAGGTTGCACCTTCACTTTTTCCCTTTTCAACATAACCCATAACGGTATTAAAGTGACTTTGACTGACTAATGGTCCCATCGTCGTTTCAGGATCAAGCGGATCACCCGGTACAAAAGCCGTTTTGGCTTTTTCTGTAAAGCGTTTAACAAACTCATCATGAATTGAACGTTCAACTAATAATCGAGATCCAAGACTACAAACTTGTCCAGAATTAGCATAAATACCGGCAATAGTTGCATCAACCGCATCATCTAAATTAGGTACATCAGCTAAAATTATTTGTGGGCTTTTACCTCCACACTCTAAAGACACTTTTTTCAGGTTAGACTGCCCTGCATAAACCATCATTAAACGACCTACTTCGGTTGAACCAGTAAAACATACTTTTGCGACGTCCATATGCAACGCAAGTGCTTTGCCTGACACTTCACCAGGACCATTAATGACATTAAAAACACCGTCAGGGCCGCCTTGACTTCACTAAATAACTCAGCTAAAAACAAACAACTCAATGGTGATTGTTCAGCCGGTTTAAGTACAACGGTATTACCTGCTGCTAATGCAGGAATGACTTTCCACATAGCAAGCATCATAGGAAAGTTCCATGGACTTATTGCCGCAACAACACCTAGAGGCTCACGTAAAATATAATGAAATGCGCTGTTATCCGTATTGGTTACAGCACCTTCCATTTTATCAATACATTCAGCAAAATACCGAATAGTGCTAATAACTTCAGGTAAATCAGCGGTAAGTACGCGTGTTACGGGTTTTCCCATATCTAAGCTTTCAAGTACGGTTAACTTAGCAGCATGCTGCTCTACTAAATCGGCAAATTTAAAGAGTACATTCATGCGTTTGCGAGGTGAAATATGAGACCACACGCCTGCGTCGTATGCTTGTTTAGCAGATGCTACTGCTTCATCTACATCGGCTTTAGTCGCAATCGCTAACTCGCCAATTACTTCACCCGAAACAGGATTAACTGTTTCTAGTGTGTGACGATCGGCACCGTCTCTATAAACGCCATCAATATATAGGCCTGTTTCAATCCGAACTTTTTCCGCTTCGGCTTGCCAAAAGGCATGATTTTTTTCTAGTAAGTGTTGCAAAATAGTTCTCCTTAACTTAACGCTTCTATGGCTAATACAATACGATCACACGCTTTTTCAAGTTCACTCAACGAGGTCGCATACGATAAACGGAAATGATTTTCGTATTCAAAGGCGCTACCAGGCACTACAGCAACGAGGGCGTGTTCTAATAAATATGAAACAAAATCGATGCTGTCTTTTATCTCTATACCTTGGGGTGTTTTTTTGCCAATAAGCGCACTGAAACCAGGATATAAATAAAATGCACCTTCTGGTGAATTGCACTCTATCCCATCGATGGCATCTAAACGTTTGACTAAATAATCACGTCTTTCTTGATATGTTTTTGCCCAATCTTGTAAGTATTCTTGGGGTCCTTCAAGTGCAGCAATAGCAGCAGCTTGGCTAACAGAGCAAGGGCACCCAACGGCTTGAGAAAGTACTTTTAGCAACATTTGCATAAAGTTTTCAGAACTGGCGGCGTAACCAATACGCCAACCTGTCATACAATAAGCCTTAGATACCCCATTAAGCACTATTGTTCTATCATAGAGCTTGGGCTCGACAGCTGCAGGGTTTGCATTAACAAACTTGTCGAAAACAATATGTTCATAGATATCATCAGCTAATATCCAAACATGAGGGTATTTAATTAACACATCAGTTAATGCTTTCATTTCATCAACACTATAAGCCGCCCCTGTTGGGTTGCTTGGCGAGTTAAGCATTACTAAACGTGTTTTATCATTAATTGCTGCTTCAAGATCAGCGGCTTGTAACTTAAAACCTTTATCTTGTGGACATGCTACAAAAACAGGTTCTCCACCCGCTAGCATCACCATGCCAGGATAGGAAGTCCAACAGGGAGTTGGAACAATAACTTCACTGCCTTCGTCTAATAGTGTTTTCATTACATGAAACAGTAATGGTTTTACACCACTATCGATTGCGATTTGGTTAACGTTATAGTTTAGGTTATTTTCTCGTTTAAACTTATTAACAACGGCTTGCTTTAAGTCTTTAGCACCGTCTGATGGCGTATATTTAGTTTGATCTGCTTCAATTGCTTGAATCGCCGCTGCTTTTATATGAGCCGGCGTATCAAAATCTGGTTCACCAATACTTAGATCAACAATATCTTTCCCTTCAGATTTAAGCTTACCGGCAAGTGAAAAAACTGTGTTTATCGCCGAGGGCTGAAAACGTTCAAGCTGCTTATTAAATTGTGGCATGATGTTTCGTTCCATTTTAATGAATGACTAAAGAGCGGGTAGCTCGCTTAAAGGAGGGCAGTTGTAACAAATAGATTCTGGATCAATTTGTAATTCTAACACTGCAGCAAGTCCCGAATTTCGTGCGCGTTCAAATGCACCGGCAAAATCTTCAGTACGTGTTACCGTTTCACCATAGGCGCCAAAAGATTCAGCAAACGCAGCAAAATCGGGGTTAACTAATTCTGTTCCACTGACTCGGCCTGGATGACGACGTTGTTGATGCATACGAATAGTGCCATATAAGCCATTGTTGATGACTAAAATAATAGGTTTACCGCCATATTGAATCGCTGTTGCTAGCTCTTGGCCATTCATTAAAAAGTCACCATCACCTGAAAAACAAACAACGCGTCGGTCTTTATGAACGATACTCGCCATGACTGCGGCAGGAACACCATAACCCATAGCACCACTTACCGATGATAAATTAGTACCTTTACCACTGTATTGGTAAATTTTGTTTGGCCAGTCTGAACAGTTACCTGCACCTGTAGTAACGATGGTATTACGAGGTAACGTTTTACGTAAATGGGTCATTACTACGCCCATATCTAAATCGCCCGGCTGTGGCTCTGCTATCAAAGAGTCTAAATAACCTTCACGTAATGTTTCGCGCCAGTCAGCTAATGTTGCCTTTGTATTTAAATCAAGCTCGCTTAATGCTAATGCCATTTCGCTAATACCGGCGTTAATCATCAAGTCTGCTTTAAATACACGACCCAACTCTTCGGCTTGAGGGTATATATGAATAAATTTTGGCTTTAAAACCGGCGGTGTAAATACCGTGTACTTACAGGTTGTGCCTTCATCTAAACGCGCGCCAAATGCAATTAGTAAATCACATTCATCAATGGCTTTCGTTAAACTAGCAATATTTCCCCAAGCCACGTCACCCACATAACAGTCATGACGATTATCAAATAAACTTTGGCGTCGAGACGCCGCAGCAACAGGAATATTGTTGCGTAAACAAAAGTCTTCAAAAGCTAAGCGAGGTTCATCTTCCCAAGAAGCCGCTTCAATAATCACTAAAGGTTTTTTCGATGCTAATAACATTGACTGCATTTGAGCAAGTTCATTGGTACCAGGGCAGGTTCTTACCGGTACTGCCGGCGTCAAATCACCAACATCAGTTAGCTCTCGTAACATATCTTCAGGTAGAGCAAGTACTACAGGTCCTGGTCGTCCTGATTGAGCCACTTGAAAAGCACGATTAAGAAATTCAGGAATTCTAGTCGGGTCATCAATTTGTGCGGTCCACTTTGACATTTGACCGAACATACGACGGTAATCAATTTCTTGAAACGCTTCACGCTCTAGATTTTTACGCGGTACTTGACCAATAAGTAAAACCATTGCAGTTGAATCTTGGTAAGCTGTATGAACCCCAATCGACGCATTTGTTGCTCCTGGTCCGCGAGTAACAAAACAAACACCAACTTTACCCGTTAAACGAGCATACGATGTAGCCATAAAAGCGGAACCGCCTTCTTGTCTACAGGTGATGTATTCCATTCCTGTTTCATGTTCGTACAAAGCATCTAATGCTGAAAGGTAACTCTCACCAGGAACACCAAATACTTTATCAACCCCATTTATTGCTAATGCATCAATTAATACTTTACCACCAGTACGTTTCATCATCGTCTGTTCACTCATTCATAAATTTATTTTACGTATTAGTATTGAAGCTCTTATTTCTTGAATAAAATGAAGATACTAATACCCATTATTTTTACTCTTATGTATACATTGCATTTGATAGTAAATGATTATTAAACATTATTTCTACCAAACAATAACAAGATAGTTGGAACACTTTAGTTCAATCTAAAAGATTCCCGCAAACGAATTAATTTTGTCGATAAGTGAATAATATTCGCCGGTTGACAATGTTGATGAATGTATGTTGTTTATTATTATAAAAAATTCATATTCGGCTGAAATTGTTTCATTTGCCCACTCTTTAGTAATGAGGCAACATTCTTTACACAATTACCTTAATAGCGGATATGCTTAATGTCATATCAACATATTGAATTCTCTATCGACAAAGGCGTTGCTGTTTTAACCTTTAATCGCCCTGATAAATTGAATAGTTTTAATCAGGTAATGCACAAAGAAGTGCGTGAAGTTCTTAAAAAGATAAGTGCTGATAGCCATATACGATGCTTACTCATTACGGCTAAGGGTAACGGATTTTGTGCAGGACAAGATTTAAGTGAAAGAAAGTATGATCCTGATGCAGCCCCTATTAATTTAGGTGATTCAATAGAAAAAAATTACAACCCTTTGATTCGATTAATTCGTTCACTTCAACTGCCGGTTATTTGTGCTGTAAACGGTGTGGCGGCGGGAGCGGGAGCTAATATAGCGTTAGCCTGTGACATTGTTTTAGCATCTACCAAGGCAAGTTTTATACAAGCTTTTTGTAAAATAGGTTTAGTACCTGATTCTGGTGGAACATGGACGTTGCCGCGTGCAGTAGGCATGCCTAGAGCGATGGCTTTAGCCTTATTAGGAGATAAAATAACGGCGGAACAGGCTGAACAATGGGGAATGATATGGAAAACTTACCCACCTAACGAACTCTATGACGAAGCGATGAAAATGGCCGTTAACCTGTCGGAACAACCCACTTTAGGTTTAGCTCTCATTAAAAAAGCGTTACAAAGCTCCACACAAAACACTTTAGATCAACAACTTGATTTAGAACGTGATTTACAAACCTTAGCAGGACAGAGTCGTGATTACCAAGAAGGGGTCACGGCTTTTATGGAAAAACGTAAACCCAAATTTTTAGGTCATTAGCTTTTTGCGTTAAAAGTTAAGGATAAATGGATTTATTCTTAACTTTTATTCAATATTTCATTCCCTTGTTGTTGCATTAAATAGTGTAGATATCTTAATTTTCTATTTGTTTTATTAACACTTACTATTCGATAATATATTGAAATAGTAGAAATAATTATAAAAACACTGTATAAATTATATCTTTCATCGTGGAGTGTAACCTGATGCGCCGATTCCCACCGTTTGCTGCTTTACGATCATTTGAGGCGGCTGCTCGATATAATAATTTTAAATTGGCCGCTGAAGATTTATGTTTGTCTGCCTCAGCGGTTAGCCATCAAGTACGTTCATTAGAAGAGTATCTTGGCGTTCAACTATTCCATAGAGAAAAAGGAAAACCCACCTTAACCAGTATTGGCGCTGAGTACTTAGAAAAAATCCAAGATGTTTTCGACCGTTTAGAAAGTGCCACTAATGCAACAACCAAGCGCGGAACACGGTCTTCCTTAACGCTACAATTGCTTCATTCTTTAGCTTCTTGTTGGCTACTTTTGTTATTGCCTAAACTAAAAATACGCTGTCCAAATTTAGACATAAAATTAATGAGTGCTACTACTCCTGTTGAGTTTAGCAGCGGAGATATTGATGCTGCTATTAGGTATGGGGATGGCAACTGGCTAGGTTTACAAAGTGATTTTTTAATTGAAGATGAATTACTGTTAGTTTGCACCCCTGAAATTGCTAAAGACTTACCTAGCTTAGATAACTTAAAGCAACTTGAAACCCATACACTTATACACTGTAGTTTAACCCCAGATGAATGGAAAGAGTGGATTAAAGCAACAGGTAATGAACATTTTAGTAGTGATCATTGGTTAGACCTAGATAGCAGAGGCTTAGTATTAGAGGCTGCCTCTTCAGGCTTAGGGATTGCCATAGGAAGAATGCCCTATGTAGAAGAATATTTGCGAAATGGGCGATTAGTCGAACCCTATTCAATTAGAGCCAAAACAGGTAAAGGTTACTATTTAGTATATCCTGAACATCACGCTAAATTTGATAATGTAGTGCATTTGCGTGAATGGTTATTAGAAGAATGTCAGCCTAATACAACCGACTAAACACTCTATCTAATATCACTTAATGATTTCACTCAATGATTTGAAGTGGCATAGTTACTTTGAGTATAAAGCATTCACTCTTGTCATTGAGATATATGCGTCATCAATAATTCTATCTATAAGCTCTTTACAGGTTGGCACATCTTCTACTAAACCGACAGCTTGCCCACATGACCATATGGCATCATCAAGGTTTCCTTCAGAATATACTGATGGATTTCTTGTTCCTGTGATCAATGGCATGAGTTCATCTAAACTTGCACCACTTTGTTCTAAATCGAGCACTCTCATTGCCATACCATTTTTTGCAACTCGAGTTGGCGATTTTATTGTTTTTTGTACGATAACCGTATCATCTTCACTTGCGCTTTTCATCCAAGTTTTCACTGCATTATGAGCAGGGCATTCTTGGGTTGCAACAAAACGTGTTCCCATAATAATGCCTTCTGCACCCATACTTAATGCAGCCATTAAGCCTTGGCCATCAACAATTCCACCACCTGCAATAACAGGAATGCTGACGTTTTCAACTGCTTTACGAATCATTACCATGGTACCAACTTCAGACATACCTGGGTGACCGCCAGTTTCATTACCTACAACGCTGACAGCATCACAACCAATGCGTTCACACGTTAGCGCATATTGTGCCCCTGGTACTTTATGAATCACTTTCATATTAGCGTCTTTAAGCTGGTTCATATATTCTTCAGGACTACGGCCAGATGTTTCAATAACCTGTACACCTTCTTCAATACATATCTCAATATAATCTTGTGCTTGAAATTTTCGGGCTGTTGGAAATAAGTTAATATTGACGCCGAAAGGATTGTCAGTTGATTTTTTTAGTAGATGCAATTCATTACGGAAACTTTCTTCATCTGGAAAGGTTGCAGCCGTAATGATACCTAAGCCACCCGCATTTGAAACTGCTGCCGCTAATTGAGCTCGTCCTAAGCGAAACATTCCACCACAAATAATAGGGTGCTTTATATTCAGTAGTTCTGTTAAACGTGTATTAAACATGTTTATATCTCCAAAATTTTATTAAGCAAGGAATTTATATTCCTTGCTTATAAGTTAATAGCGTCGCTTAGTGGTGCGGAACAATCTCATGCCATACTCTTTCGCGTAATTCCCATGGCGTACCAAGTAATAATTGATAAGCCCGTGCTCTACGGAAAAATAATTGAACATCTACTTCCATGGTATACCCCATGCCACCCCATATTTGCGGGCAGTAAATGTCGATTTTTTCCCTGCTTCGCATGTTTGAATACAGGCAATAGCAATTTGGCTCAAGTCTCCAGTGACAGAGGCTTCTCTGACTAATAGATGTGCTGCTGATAATTCTAAAGCAGATTCGGCTAAACGATGCTGTACCGCTTGAAAACTACCGATAGGTTTATCAAATGCAATACGTTCTTTAGCATACTCAATGGCAATATCAGCGACTTGAGATGATAGCCCTACAATGTAGGCACAAGTCACTAAACGGAAATGATCAAAGGCTTTAGATAGCGATTGCCAATTCACCGGAATAAGGTCAGCATTTGCCAGATCTTCAGTACTAATTTGGCTGTAAGCATTGTTTGCTAAGTCTGGCATAGGCGTAGAATGCCAACCGGAAGTCGGTCTATTAATTAATGCAATGGCCGGTTGTCCATCTTGAAGCGTAGGTATAATTAATAACTCTGCTTCATCTAATTGATTAGCAATCCAAACATTATCTGAATCAAGTGCTGTTAGTCGTTCGAATTTAGTTGGTAATCCCATTAACGGAATAGCAAAAGCGACTCTTTTGTTACCTAGCGTAATACTGTCGATATCAACTTTATTTTGTGCGTATTCTGCTAACAAAGGTAAAGCAAGCGTAGCAGCTTCAGCAAAGGGTAATGGGTAGGCTGCGCGTCCCAATTCTTCTGCAATAACACAAGCCGAGATTAAACCTTCACTTTCTGTTTCTTGATACTGAAGAATTTCTAACCAACCGAGTTGAGCAAGTTTTTCCCAACTTTTATTTATTTGCGACCAATCACCTGCTTCTGCCGTTCTAACTAGTGTTAAAGGACTTTCAGATGTTGCAAAGCTTTGTGCTGCATTTCGAACCATTTCAGCTTCAAGATCAGTCATCGCTGCGTTTTCATCATAGTTTTGTACGTGGTTAGACAGATTCATGATCTTCCTCCTGCAAAATTGATTGTTTTAATTATCGGGGGCTTATTTTCTTTTTTAACTTTGAATTCAGCTATTTCTTGTAAAATTTCGTCGGTATGTTCACCTAATCGAGGTGGTGGTCTTCGTACTTTTCCACCTTCTCCAACGCGAACACCCGTTCCAACGCTTTGAACTTTGCCGTATCCAGGATAGTCATACTCGTAGAGAAAATTACTATCGACTACTTGTGGGTCTTCCATTACTTGTTCCGAAGCATTTGTAATGGTGCGTTTGGTACGCCTTGGGCTTCAAATAACCCTACCCATTCTTGGGTAGAACGTTTCAAAAAACGCGTTTCGGCAGTTAACGACAATTGACGACGTGCTTGATCAATTTCCTCTGTTGCCGGAAGACCATCAGGATTAGTATGCCAAGGGTCTTCCATGTCTAATAATTTCAAAAAGACAAGACGCTGAGGTACATTCAAACAACCAACCGTAATAAAGCCATCAGAGGTTTGATACGTACGGTAGTACAGCTCACGAGCACCAAAGGCGTTAGATTGTTTAGAAACTTCAGCCATTTTTTCTATGGTATTACCCTTTCTAACAGGTAATTTTACAGCCCCTTCAACAGTCAGCATTTTTTGACGTTGTAAACCTAGTGCCGCTTCAAGTAACGAAGCTTGAACTTTTTGTCCTTTGCCTGTTTGGTAGCGTTGAAACAAGGCACACATAATGCCGTAAAGCATATAGTGACCCGCAGTGAAGTCGACTAAAGCAACACCAAAGCATAGCGTTTAGGCACGCCACCATCAGGTGCAGGGTTAGAGCTTAATAAGCCACTGAATGCTTGTACAACTAGGTCATATCCTGGCTGAAGACTGCGTGAGCCACTAGGTCCGTAAGCGGTATTCGTGGTATAGATCAAACGAGGAAACAAATCCTTCAATTTTTCATAACCTAAGCCGTAACGTTCAGCCACACCAGGTCTGAAGTTGGAAACCATTACATCGGCTGTTTCTAATAGTTTTATTGCATTTTCTCGGCCTTCTTCTGTTTTTAAATCTAACACGACAGAACGTTTATTCCGGTTCAATGCCATAAAGCTTTGACTTACGCCGGGTGCAAAAGGGTCTTGATGGCGCCATTGTTCGCCGGTTGGCGATTCAACTTTAATGACATCTGCTCCCATATCACCAAGTAGCATGCAGCAAAAAGGACCCGCAACATAACCAGAAAAATCGACAATGCGAACACCGTTTAAAGGTAAATTATTAGTTGAATCATTCATCGTGGTAACTCCAATCCGCGAGTAGCAATAACACTTTTTTGAATTTCACTACTACCACCAACTAATGTTAACGCGGGGCTTGCACGATATAAGGCAGTCAATAAGCCATCATTTACCGCTAATTCAGAGCCATACTCAAATATTGCTCGAGTACCAATCATGTCAACAGCCGCATTGGCAATAGCTTGAGATAATAAACCTATGTACAATTTACCGTATGAAAATTCGTTACTAGTGCCCGTTCCTGCATCTAAATGACGGGCAATTAAGTAACCAAAAGTTCGGGATACTTGAGCTTGACTGTATAATTCAGCCATTTTTTCTTGTACTGCAGGTACATCAGATAAACGACCGCCATCAGGGGCTGTACCGTCTTTATGAATGTATTTAGATAAATCATCTAATGCACGTCGAGCCGCACCAATTCTATCCATCGCAGAGCGTTCTAAATCCAGGCTCTTCATTGATTGATGAAAACCGCGGTTTAACTCACCCACTAAATTTGCTGCAGGAATGCGCGCATTATCAAAGAAAACTTCGTTTATAACACCACCACCAAGTGTTTCAAAGGTGTTAACAGTAACGCCTGGTGTTTTCATATCGAGGATAAAAGTACTTATTCCTCGGTGTTTAACTGCATCAGGGTCAGTACGAGCAGCAAGATACATATGCGTAGCGACTTCGGCACTTGATGTCCATATTTTATGACCGTTAATGACATAGTTATCGCCATCTAAACGGGCTGATGTCCGTAAAGAACCAAAATCAGAACCTGCGCTAGGCTCAGAAAATCCTTGGCAAAGAATAGCTTCGCCGCTCGTGATCATTGGTAAGTACTTTGCTTTTTGTGCTTCCGTTCCGAAAATCATTAAGCTGTTACCAAAAACCTTCACAGATAATAGATATCCACTTAACGGTGCTCGAGCGTAACCTAGCGCTTCGTCAACAAT
Source organism: Colwellia maritima (assembly GCF_022669015.1). Taxonomy (GTDB): domain Bacteria; phylum Pseudomonadota; class Gammaproteobacteria; order Enterobacterales; family Alteromonadaceae; genus Colwellia; species Colwellia maritima. The sequence continues at coordinate 419,584 of NZ_JAKKSL010000001.1, forward strand.
GAATGTTTCAAGATGGCTGCAACTTTTGCCGCCATATTGCTCGGGCCAATGTCGACCAATCCAACCTGCTTGACCAAGTTGTCGATAGAATTCAACTGAATCTCCATCACTCATTGTTCCTTGGCGTTCAAGTCCTTTTGTTGTTTCAGGTATCAATTTTTCACAAAAGTCTAACACCTCTTGTCTTAGTGTATTTAGTTCATCATTTGTTGGTATTAGCCGCATATCAATCTCCGAGGCTGTTATAAAATTCAGCGATAGTTTAATTTCGATATTGACTAATATCGAAACATGAAACTATGTTGAATTGCTTTAACAAAAGGCACAAGAGAATTGGATTCAGCCGAGTGTGAATAGATTTTGATTTATTTGTAAGTGATTGTTTATATTTTGGTTAATGTTGATTTGTACTTGTGTATTTACATGAGTTTTATTAAAAACAAATGCATACACAAGGTTATATTAAGATGGATCTAGCAAGGAAAAAGTAAAGAGTAGGGCGCTTCTATTATGGTCATTAAAGTAACGATCGAAGCTATGATTTATTTTTAATAAACTTTCCTATTAATTCATAGGTTTTATCGCATTCAGCTTTTACTAAGCTATCAAGCAACATAAAAGCGTGGATCATGCCATCGAATGTGTGCTCTTCTACTTTCACACCAAGCTGTTTTAATACTTGTCCATAGGCAAGACCTTCATCCCTCAACGGATCACACCCTGAAGTAAAAATAAGTGTTTCTGGCATGCTTGAATCCATGGGCATAAATAAAGGTGAAACACTTTTTCTTGGCTCATTATGTTGAAAATAGTGTTTAAAATACCAGTTGATTTTACTTGTTTCTAATAGAAAACCAACGCCATTTTCTTCAATTGAAGGAAAACTCATAGAGTAATCAACACTCGGGTATATTAAAATCTGCTTATTTATTTTTATGTTATTGTTGTGCAAATTATGGCTAGCTAATGTTGTACAAATAGCACCACCTGCACTGTCACCAAGAATGATGAGTTGTTCATTATATTTTATGTTAGTTAACAGTGTTTGGTAATGTTCTAAAACATACTGACAATCATTAATACCTGCAGGGTAGGGATGTTCAGGGGCTAATCGATACTCCACGGCGATTACAATACAATGACCTGATTTAGCTATTTTTCGGCTAATCGCGTCATAAATTGTTATATCGCCACACATGTGACCGCCCCCATGATAATGAATAACGACAGGTAAGACTTCATCGGGAGTCGGACTATATATTCTGACGGGAATGCGATGTGAGACTGTGTCTAAGGTGTTTTCTGTAACATGCACTAATTCAGGACCTTGACCAATGAAAACTGCCAGTTTATCTAAATTCCCTCGCACTAAGCTAGGAGTAAATATAACGCCACTTGCTTTAGCCTCTTCAGCCGCTATGTTTGCTTGTTCAATAAAATCACTGAGTTTTGGGGAAATTATGCCTCGCATGATGATTCCTTTTTATTGTTTGAAACGTTTGCTTGTGGTGCTGTTTCTGGTAAGAAAAAGCTGCCGATGAAAAAGGTGCTGCTCACTGCGGTAATTAACACAAAGGCTGATGAATAGTCGCCTTGGTTCATATCAACGAGTTTACCAAAACTCCACAATACAACCGTAGCGACTAAATAGCTGATTGAATAAAACAAGCTAAAAACTACGGTGACTTTTTGTCCTGTCATTTTAGGCAATTCATGGGGAATAGTAACAAGTGCGGTAACGGGAAAGAATATAAAAAAGCCTAGCGCCATCGCACACAATGTTTGCAATAAATCAGACTGACCAAATGATAATCCCATTACCGTTAAGGTTATAATTAAGCCAGACCAACCGAATAACAGGTACGCGAGTGATAATTTTTTTACTGTAAAACACTCCTGCTAAGGTACCAACAATACCAGAGCCGATCACTAGTGCACTTTGGCTAATGCCTGCTTTAGGATAAAATGTAAATAAACAAATATAAAAGGCGAGAATGCCAGAATAGGTAAGTGCGTAAACCCAATTAAACTTATCTTTTAAGCCATCAGTGTAGGAGTAATGAGCCGGTTCTTGTATCGCTTGTTTTTCTGATGAATGCGCATCGTTAGTTTTGTTTTTAACCAATAACCAAGCAATACATAGTACCAAACTGGTTAAAGAGAAAAGAATCAGTGTGTTTTTCCAACTACCCGTTAGCCGGTTAAAATTATTCATTTGCCATAAGATAATACCCGTACCTACATTGAATGCCACGGCATTAATGCCATTTATTGTTGGTCTTTCTTCAGGGGCAAACCAAGCCATTACGATAGGGTTAAAGTACACAATCATGAAAGCACCGCCTAACCCCATTAAAAAACGACTAAGAAGTAATAGTTCATAATTGGGAGATAAGGGGGTTAACAAACCGATAGAAATTAAGAGGCCTGAAACCAAAAACGCATTTTTTATTCCTAACTTTAATGCCAAGGCTGCGGCGATAAAGGTGCCAACAATTTTAGCCAATGTCACCGCACCACTAATAAAACTAGCCGAGGCTAAACTATTAACCTGCATCGCTGACATAATTTGGCTCATACTTGCCGTGCCACCAACCCATGCCATAGCAAATAGGGTGTAACTGGTAAAAACAAGTATTGCTACTAAGTATTTATTATTTATTTTAGGTAAATTCATTGAGAAAACTTTAACTATAACTAACGACTTATACTGAGCTTAACTAAATAAATAAATCAATGATGTACTACCTTCGTTCACTGCGTTTTATTTATACGCATGATATGCTGATTTCATTGTGACAATATACTGATCAACTTCCAAAAAATAGAGGACTTATCATTGCTAGTTTGGCTTTCCCTTGATACTTGGCTAATTTCATTCATTTCAATTGCTTACTTATTATTATTGTTTGTCGTTGCCTACTGCGGTCAAAAGCAAAGTAAAAGCAAGTGGCTTTCTCGTCCTTGGGTATATAGTTTGTCGTTGGGCGTTAGTTGTACGTCGTGGGCTTTTTATGGCACGGTTGGTCAAGCGGCGACTACAGGAGCTTGGCTTGCGCCAGTGTATATAGGCTCAATTTTATGTTTAGTAGTCGCTTGGCCGATGTTGCTAAGAATACTGCGTATTAGTAAAGAACAGAACCTTACCTCAATTGCCGACTTTATTGCTTGTCGTTATGACCGTTCTCCTGTGATAGCTGCAGCAGTTACTTTGGTTGCTTTATTAGGCACTATTCCTTATATCGCTCTACAGTTGCGCGCTATTAGTAAAAGTTTTGATTTACTCACAGGCTCTTATCAATCTGGTATTAGCACTACCTTTATTGTCACCCTTGTTCTCATTATTTTCAGTATATTATTTGGTGCCAGACAAGTTGAAGTAAACAAACAGAACCAAGGTTTAGTGCCGGCCATTGCTTTTAGTTCTGTCGTCAAATTATTTGCGTTGACAGCGGTCGGTATTTTCGCCACATTTTTTATTTTTGATGGTGTCAGCGATTTATTTAACCACACTGAAAGTGCGCAACAAGTGTCATCCACAAACAGTATTTATTTGGCTGTATCACAAGCGTTATTAGGAATGATCACTATATTTATATTGCCACAGCAATACCATATGTTGATGATAGAAAACCATCATGAAAATGAATTAAAAAGTGCTCGCTATTTATACCCTTTATATTTAATTGCGATTAATACTTTTATATTGCCGATAGCGGCAGGGCAGAGTTTATTTCCAGGTGGTAATGTTGATGCTGATACCTATGTAATAACCATTCCTTTATTTTTTCAACAAGCTTGGTTAGGTGGTTTAGCGTATATAGGCGGTTTAGCCGCGGCAACGAGTATGGTTATTGTGGCGACCATAGTGTTAAGTACCATGGTTACTACAGAAATAGTGAACCCGCTATTACTGCACTATAATAGCTTTGTAAGCCAACAGAAAACGCAACTGTCAGGTCTTTTATTAAATATTCGCCGTGTGGCTATCGCCCTATTATTACTGCTAGCTTTGGTTTTTGAGCGCGTAATTGATCAACAAAACCACTTAGCAACGATTGGTCTTTTGTCATTTGTTTTGCTATCACAATTAGCACCGGTTGTGGGGGCTTTATATTGGCGAAAAGCAACGACAAAAGCTGCCTTAGTTAGCTTGACGGTTGGGAGTATGATTTGGTTATATACTTTATTATTGCCGAGTTTATTGCCTAACCTGGCTTGGGTTAACGCAGGACCCTGGGGATTAATTTGGCTTAAGCCATATGCCTTATTTGGTTTTACTTCTTTAGATCACATTAGCCATGGTCTATTCTTTAGCTTACTTGCTAATACAATGTGTTTTATTATTGTTTCGCTATTAAGTCACCGAAGTGTGTCAGAAAAGCTACAGACAGAGTTATTTATATATCAGCAACAATCTGATTTTGAACAACATTTGTCGTCTAAAGATTTATATCACCTCTTACAACGTTTTATTGATGATGCGGCGGCGAGCACTTTTTTACACAAGTTTGGTAAACCATTATCTAACGCACCGGTAAGTCGTGAATTGGTTGAACATACCCGTTTACAACTTTCCAGTATTTTAGGCTCGGCCTCTACTCGTATGGTAATGAAAGCCGTTACCACAAAACAGAGCATGCCACTGCAAGATGTAGTAAATATCGTTGATGAAGCCAATAAACTGTTTCAATTTAATCGTGAATTATTGCAAGCGGGCGTAGAAAATATAGAACAAGGGATTAGTGTTATTGATGCAGACATGCGTTTAGTTGCTTGGAATAAACGGTATGTTGAATTACTCGACTACCCTGAAAATTTTGTTTGCGTTGGTAAGCCCATTGCTGATCTTATTCAATTTAACGCCGATAGAGGTGTGATTAAAACTAATATGAACCACCTCTCGGATAACAGTGGTAAGGCAGATAGTAATGATGCCTTTATTAAACGCCGTATTGAGCATATGCGCCAAGGAAATAGTCATCATTTCCAACGAGAAATGCCCAGTGGTATTGTGTTAGAAATTCGAGGGCAAGCCATGCCAGGTGGCGGGTTTGTTAGTACATTTTCAGATATTACTGCCCATATTGAAGCGAAAAAGGCACTGCAACAAGCGAATGAAAATTTAGAACAGCGAGTAATAGAGCGCACGCTAGAATTAAGTAAAGCCAAAGCGGAGGCCGAGGCCGCAAACAGCAGTAAAACAAAATTTTTAGCAGCTGCTAGCCATGATTTAATGCAACCATTTAATGCGATGTCGTTATTTACCAATATGCTCAATAAAAAAGTAGAGAAGACAGATCTAAAAGAACTGGCAACGAATATTCAAAATTCTCTCAACGCGGCTGAAACCTTACTTTCGGATTTAGTTGAAATTTCACGACTCGATAATAGCTCACAAAAAATTGATAAGCACAATTTTTCAATTAATGACTTATTGATTCCGTTGAGCAAGGAATTTGCGGTATTAGCACAACAGGAAAATTTGGCTTTTCAGTATGTAAAATCCAGTTGTGTTGTAGAAACTGACCAAAGACTATTACGACGTGTAGTGCAAAATTTTTTATCTAATGCTATTAATTATTGTCCACAAGCACACCGTCAGGGCAAAGTATTGCTTGGTGTTAGGCATCAGCAAAATAATTGTATTATTGAAGTGTGGGATAATGGCCCCGGCATTCCAAAAGACAAACAAACTACTATTTTCAAAGAGTTTGAACGTTTAAATCCACACCAAGCCGCGTCAGGACTAGGCTTAGGGTTGGCTATTTCAGAGCGTATAGCTAAATTACTAGGTCTAACTATTTCAGTAAAGTCTACGCTTGATAAAGGCACTTGTTTTAGTATTTCCTTACCTCGTAATTACTCCAAACAGGCTAAAAAAAGTGCAAGCAGACCATCTACTTTTTCGCCAACAAGTAATGAGTTTGCAGACTTAAATGTTGTTTTAATTGATAACGAATCACTCATGCTGACCGCTATGCAAGCACAGTTGCAGGAATGGGGTTGTCGGGTAATGGCAGTAAAAGATGATAGCAGTTTATCAGCGGCGTTATCTGAGCAAGAGATGACACCTGCTATTATCATTTCGGATTATCACTTAGACAATGAACAAAATGGCGTTGATTTAGTAAGCAAAACTATGGCCAAATATGCTTGGCAAGCCCCTGTTATTATTTGCTCGGCTGACCCTTCAGAACAAGTGCGAGAACACACCAGTAATGCTAAATTTTCTTTTATGCGCAAACCAATTAAAGCGTTGGCGCTGAAAAAGTTAATGCGACAATTATTATCGCAATAAATATACAAGTATTAGCTGATATTGTCGTTTTCTGGCGGCGCTAACATCAGTTGTTGATAAACTAAACCGGCTTGCGTGCGGTTATAAACACCCAGTTGAAGTAAAATAGCGGATACATGTTTTTTCACCGTATTTTCTTTTATATCTAAAATACCCGCAATTTGTTTATTAAGTTGGCCATCAGCAACCAAAGATAAAACCGTATATTGTTGGGGCGTTAATTGCGCGAGTTGTTGTGCTAATTTTTTATGTTCTTGTGCTAATTCACTATCTCTATTAACGGGCATGTTTGCAGGCAACCACGTTTCACCATTAAGTACCGTATTGATCGCTTGGGCAATTGTTGCTAAATCAACAGATTTTGGAATAAAAGCAGCGGCACCAAAGTTAATGGCTTTTTGCATAATGTCGGGATTTTCATCAGACGAGACCATAATAACAATTAAATCTGAATGATTGTTTTGTAGCTGAGTTAAGCCTGTAAAACCGTCGTTACCGGGCATGTGTAAATCTAAAAAAATAATCTCTAGCTCAGGTGATTTTGCAATAACCTCAAGTAAGTCACCAAAGCTTGATGCTTCTTTAATTTCAGCATCGGGCATACAATCAAAAACAGCTTGCTTTAACGCAGTTCGAAATAATGGGTGATCATCGGCAATCGCCACTTTAGCTTGATTCATATAATACCTTTTAGATAAATTTATTTTGCTATTATCAAAAAAAGAGCCAGTAAAAACCGGCCCTTTCTTATAGTCTAACCCTATTAATCATAGGTAACATTTTCGGTATTAGTTAAATTTAAGCCGAGCTCAGATTAATTTAATACCATTATTAGAAACGATAACCCACAGTTAAATGTGCTGTTCTAGGGTCATTAAAGTAACCAATTAATGTGGTATCTCCACCTAAACCAGGCGTATAAGTGCCGTCTTCATTTTTGGCAGCAAAATTATATCCACCCACCATGGCTTCTTCATCGGTTAAGTTTTTCAAGTGAAGCCCGGCATACCAGTTACCTTCAATACTTTCCCAGGTAACACTGGCATTAAGCGTACCATAGCCATCTTGTACTAATAAATCGCTATCTTCAAATAATAAGTAGTCATCACGATAGTAATAACCGCCTGTGAAAACAAAGTAACCCATATCCGTATCCATGGTGTAGTTTGCCGCTAGGTTTAGGGTGTAGTCAGGGGTATTTGATAAGCCAACAAGTGGTGCTGCAATTGTTGGATCATCTTCAATTTCTGTATCTAAATATCCAAGTGAAAAATCTATTCTTAAGTTTTCGGTGGTTGCCCATGTTACTTCGGCTTCAATACCTTTTACCGTTGAGCCTTTAATATTACCTAAGTTTTGGTTTAAGACACTAGCATCTTCACTTGGGGTGATAGTGATATATTGACGATCTTTATGATCTAACGAGAATATCGTCACATTGGTCCGTACCGCATCATTCCAATCTTTCTTAAAGCCTAATTCAATTGAATCGACTACCTCTGGATTTGCTGCTGCCTCATTTCCAGTGGCCCGAGGGTTAAAAGTACCTGATTTAAAGCCCTGTGAGTAACTTGCAAAAATCATGGTATCGTCATCAAGCTGATACTCCATACCTAATCGTGGTGTAAAGCGTGACCATTCTTTCTTTTTAGGTGCATCTGGCACTCCATCGCCATCAGTGTCAGTACCTAGTACTTGCGGAAATGAAACATCACCACGCACATAACCAGGGATCCAACCATCGCTTGGGTAAACATTACTAAACGCTAAGCCATTATTAACGTAAGCTTCTTTTTCTTCTTTGGTATAACGTCCGCCTAAGGTAAGTGATAGTTTTTCTGTTATATCTATACTGCTTTGAACGTATGCAGCTATGCTATTACTGTTATTACAGCCGGTAACTTCACGCGTTAACCCCGTTGCGCCAAGTGACTCGCCATACGCAGCCCTACCTAAAAATCCTAAAACAGCATCAAAATGACCACAAGATTCACCATCATAAGCATAAAGCCCACTAACCAGAGTGAAACCTTCACCTACATAATTGGCTTGTAATTCATGGCTAGTATTGTCGTCATCATAAAATGCGGGTACATCAAAAATATCTAACTGGGTATTATCAAAATCGATATTAGTATCTGAATAGCCTTCTCTAGAGGTTCCTACGTATTTTATTGAAAGTGCCTCTGTTGCTTGCCATGAGGCTAAAAAGCTGAAACCTTCAAGCTCGACAGAGTTTTTTGTAGGCATACTGGTATATGAGTCATATACACTGTCTGGAACAGGTGCGTCCGTTAATAAACTTGGCAGTAAACGATAACCACCTTTCGCATTCGAATCATCGGTAGTTTTATCCCATGCTAAACGCATAAATAGATCATCGGTAGCATGGAATTCTAGCGTTAAACGTGATGCTGATAGATCTTTATTATAATTTTCAGTGTCTTGGTTATCTAAGGCCGAAATTAAAAACTCGCCAAAACCATCTCTATTCAACTCGGCATGACCAAAACCAATAAATAATTTGTCTTCTACTAGCGGAATTTGACCCGTTACTTTCAGATCTCTTTGATTATAACTACCTACCGTACCTTCGATATTAAACTCAGTATCACCTGACATCGCTTTAGTCACGTATTTTACCGCACCACCAATGGTATTTTTACCGTAAAGTGTGCCTTGAGGCCCCCTTAATACTTCAATGCGCTCTACGTCTAATAAATCTAGTACAGCACCTTGCGGGCGAGCCATATACACATCATCAATATAAATGCCAACACCGGGTTCATAACCCCAAAGTGGATCTTGCTGTCCTACACCACGAATAAAGGCAGTTAAGGTTGAATTAGTTCCACGACTGTTTTGTAAGGTAGTATTGGGTGAGAACCGTTGTACTTCAGTCATTACTGAAATGCCATTTTCAGCAAGCTCGGCAGCACCAATAGAGGTTAATGAAACAGGAACCGTTTGTAAACTCTCTACTGTTTTTCGTGCAGTGACCTCTATAATCTCTAGTCCTATTTTTTTTGTTGCCGGTGAATCTGTTGACTCTTCGGCTAATGACACACTACTTGTTAATGCCGCCGCAATTGCCAAAGCAAGGTAGCTGCGATTTTTTTTACAGTAACTGTTTTTATGATGAAAATGTTTCATGAGGAACCCCTATTAATAATTATTGTGTTATTGGTGTCTGCGTTTGTATTTTCAGTGCCGCTTTTTTACCAACTATTTACACTCTATCTCATTCATTCAAAGAAATAATTAGCACTATGGTGCTACTACTATCTTGTTGTTTTTTATAGTAATTCAGTATTTTTTATAAATCCCATAGTTCAACGACATGTTTGGCCGTACTTAATGGCGCAGCAAGTACATAGTCAGCGGCTTCACCACCATGTGCCACATTTGGGTTGACCATAATGCCATGACCACGTTCGTCAACTTCAACGAGTTCAACCTGTACGTTAGTTTCTGTATTGTTCCAACGGGTAATTTGATAACCTAGTTGCTTATCAATGATAGGGTTCGCGGTGATGTTTGATAATTTTGCCCACTGTTGGGCAAGCATAGTGGCATTCAAGGGATTAACAATACTGTCATTTGCACCTGTCCACACGGATAGTTTCGGCCAAATAGCCTGCTTAGGGGATATTTTTTCAATTAAGTTAACTAACTCATTAGTTGTTTGAGAAGGTCCATTTTTCATACATGAGATACCGGTAATTAAACCATCAGCACAAGGAAAAGGAATACCCGCAACCACAGCACCACCGGTAAAAAGTTCAGGATAGTTAACTAAAATACTACTGGCCATTGCGCCACCGACCGATAGCCCAATAACATATACTTTTTCACTTGAAAATTGTTGTGTTAGTGTGGCCACCATATTTTTTATTGATAAGGTTTCACCTTTATCTTTAGTAAAATCTTCTGCAGAATACCAATTAAAACAACGTTTAATATTATTTCCCAACTCTTGTTGGGGTAGAAGTAAAACAAAGTTATGCTGTTTTGCTAAACTGAGTAAACCACTTTGCTGAGCAAGCTCTTCAGCTTTTTGTGCACAACCATGAAGTAATACTACAATTGCGGGAGAACTCTTATCCGCGTTAGCTTTTTCAGGTTGGTAATAGCTACCGTGAAGATCCCCTGGGTTTGCACCAAAATGCGTTAATTTTACAAAATCAGCTAAGGCTAACTGACTAAATAAAAAGAGCGGAATCGTTAAGCAAACAGTTTTTAGAAACCTTGCTTTATACAGTGATATAGAAAAAATCGTAGACATGGTAATTTAGCCATAAAGAACAGATATCTTGATCATGGCTGATATAGACTGAAAGGTGTATGGTACTTTAGTGCAGGGCTTAATTAATAATTAATGGTTAATACAGTCCAGTATTTTTCACCTGAAGGTGTACTGACGACCGCTTCGTCATCAATTTCTTTTTTTAATAAAGCGCGTGCCATTGGTGAATCGATAGATATATAGTCATTTCGACCAAAAATTTCATCGGGTCCAACTATTTTAAACTTAAGTTGTTCGCCGTCTTCATTTTCAAGCTCCACCCATGCACCAAAAAAAACTTTGCCTGCTTGCTGTGGGTTATAGTCTATTACTTTAATATCTTCTAACCGCTTTGTTAAATAGCGTACACGGCGATCAATTTCTCTAAGACGTTTTTTGTTATATTGGTAGTCGGCATTTTCTGACCGGTCACCTAAACTTGCCGCCCAAGACACTTTTTTGGTGGTTTCAGGGCGTTCAACTTTCCAAAGATGTGTTAATTCTTTTTGAAGTAATTCAAAGCCTTCTCGGGTAATTAAATTGGTTTTCACGCCTGATCAATCCTGTAATTTTACTAAACGACTTCGAATAGGTACTTGGCAAACATCTAGCACTGGCGGTGGTTTTTTGTAGAAGAATTCGCTTGCCCGTGCGCGACGCTTTACCAATCGCTCAGCAAAACTTGCTGATTCAGTATTTTCTACTTCAATTATAATGCGATCTTTTTTTGGTACATCTGCCATAAGCTTCATACTAATAATTGGTGTATGTTCTCGGCTATCAACAGCATACTCACCATCAATCACAGTGGTGCGCTGTATCGCTTGAATATGATTCATACCATAGACCACTCGCCCAAAAATAGTCATTATTTTATCTAAGTACCGAGGCGCTTGTCCAATAACAAAGTAAAAGTGGCTAGAGGCAGAGTCGGCTTCGTTACTTCTTGCCATGGCTAATACACCAGGACAATGTGTTAACCATCCGCTTTTACTGTTGTTTGTTGCCACAGCAAAGCCTTCTTTAAATCCTGTTTTCTTAGCAAATAAATCATCGCGTTGCACAAGAGTAAAAGGGGCTTTTCCATCAGTGGAAAATTGGCCTTCCATCGCTAAAAGAGGAACTGATTTGTCTTGCTCGCTGCCATCTTTCGGTCCGCCTTGCGCCACAAAACCATCGATAACGCGGTAAAATTTGGTGCCGTCATAAAAAGATTTTTGTACTAAACTTGAAAACTGCTCAACATGCTTAGGAGAAAATTGTGGTGCAAGTTCAATCACCACTTTACCTTGCGGCAAAGTTAATAATACAGTGTTATTTAAATCTAATGTTCGCCATTCTGACTCATTTGCATTATCTGCACCACAGGCACTAATGAATATGAAGGGAATTAACATTAGTAGTTTTTTTGTAATGGAATAAATCATTGCGATCAACTTAGTAATATTTTAGCTCTGTAAATACAATGCTATCATAGCACTGTATTTATTGAGCTAAAATATTCTTGCTCAATTAAATAGAAGCAACCCTCTGTAGTAATTTCTCCCATATTCGTTAAAACCAATTCAAAGTTGAGCTTTTATCATGCAAATATCCTGCGATACCTTGCCCGAGCGCATCGCCGACTTTAGCCGCCAAAACTCCAATCGTTACAGCAGCGATAATCCCCCAATTCACATTGTTAACTCTCGGAGCCATATAAATAGGCAATAGTGAACATAAGTACAAAAGTGACGACTGTAACGATGAAATAGAACCACGCGAGTTTTTTATCTTTTTTTCGGGTATATCGTCTCACCGCTGCAAAATCAACAATTATTGGATTTAACTTTGGGAACACCATAATTAAGGAATAAGTAACGATAATAGAACCTATTCCTTTATCCCAAACAGGTGGATCTATCCCTTCTTTCGCCATTTCACGTTCAATATGATTAATACTAATGCGGCGAAATAAAAAAGTGGCAATTCCCCATGTACAAAGGACAATAAAGAACAATATAGCCATCCAGTCTTCAATTGATAATTCTGACATAAGCTCCTCGCAATAGACTGCTTAACTAGTCGCTTTAGCTTAGTATATCGTCAGGGGCGAAAAAGAAATAAAACACAATCAACACAATAAAAAAAGAGCACTAAAAACTTGTACAAGTAAAGCCAAGTACCAATCAATTTTTCGACTAAATCGTTTAGTAGCTTCGATATCAACCGTAGAAGCATGCCTTTTAGCATTAGGGCGCAGAATAATACTCGCATAGGCAGGGTATCTCATTCCAATACCTTTATCCCAAACAGGTGGCTCTATTCTTTCTTTCGCCATTTCACGTTCGATATGCTTAACGCTAATACGACCAAATAAAATAATAGCAATGCCCCACATAAAAAAGACAAAGGCACTCACTATAGCCATCCAGTTTTCAGGCGATAGTTCTGACATGGTTTTCTATCCTCCTAAAAGCTACTCAACCAATTACCTAAATCGGAGGCTTGATTAGCAACAAATTTTCCAATCCCATCGCCGACCTTAGCCGCCACCATGCCAACCGCAATAGATGAGCCAATAATAAATACCCAACCAACTGGTGTGGCCAACATCGCAATACCAAGACCGGCCGGTTACTGCTTGACCCCCTACCCAGAGCCCACCCGCTGTAGCCAAACCAAAGCCTGAGACTTCAACCGCGGCACGTTTCTGCCAATTATGTCCGGCTAAATAATCATTATGAACTGCATTTGCTCGTAACCCTGCATCAAGCACAATCAAGCTTTTACCAACAACATTCGCACTCTTTTCAAACGCACGTAAATTATTAAACGCCTTGGTCGAGGTAAACTGAATAGGTTTTACGCCCTTGCCGCTTTTTGCTTTATTAACCCCTCGTTCACTATCACTGTAAACAGTCCCTTTTTTACTTTTTACCCGCCCTATAAATTTATTTATTTCAGTTTGAAATTTACGGTTAAAATCTTTAGAAAGTGCGTGCACGTGTTGTTCTAACTTCTGTATTTGAGCTTTAGGAAGCTTAGCTTTTACACCTTTTCTTACATCTTCTAATGCTTCTTGCAGTTCTTTAGCGGCTTTTGCAAAGTTACTTAGCCGACTTTCTAAGGCTGTTGACGCAGCACCGACTGCCCCTAACATTTCCGTTTGAAAAAAATCAGCCAGTGCTTGAAGGTATTCACCACCAAGGATTGAATCCATCAAGGCTATTTTTCGTTTTGCTTGCGGAGGTAAAGATTTCATGTGATTAAGCGGACAAATTAAATCAGGCCTGACTTGTCGCCAATCTTTACTGTTGCTACTGGCATTGCTACTGCCATTTCGTAAAATAAAAGGTGTGCCTGCCGAGATAAAAGTATCCGAAATATTAGGGTTATCTCGTTTGAAATCTGCAAAAGCTTTTGGGTTGTTACGATCTACTGGGTAAGTATTGTTACTGCTGTAACATAACGCGATATTGTTTGGCATAGTTTATTCCGTTAAAAAAGATCAATCCGATTGAAGCTACATACTTATTAATCTAGCAAAGCTTCGATATTAAGTAGCGGTCATATTAGCACCTAAAAATAGGCTTGTGAATAATAAATGTTAGCAAGTTAGAGCAAGTGATTTTTAAGTTACTATGCTCATTATCCTAAGCTATTTTATTCTAGCATGATGAATTGAATGCTATCATGGCGCTTATAAAAAATCATTAACGAAAACATCTACTGACGGAGCCTTTAATGAACAAAAGTATCACCACCAATTTTATTGCCCTAATTGCAACATTATTAGGCTTTTATTTAGGTAATAATATTTTATATACGGTTGGTTTATTCGCTTTATCTGGGGCAATTACCAACTGGTTAGCAATTCATATGCTATTTGAAAGAGTGCCGTTATTGTATGGTTCAGGTGTTATTCCTGCCCGTTTTGAAGATTTCAAATTAGCAATTCGTGAATTAATGATGGAGCAGTTTTTTACTAAAGAAAATATCGACCGCTTTTTATCTACTGGTTCAGGTGCCGCTAGCAGCATTGATTTAACGTCCGTCATTGAAAAAGTTGACTTAACCCCTGCGTTTAATAATTTGGTCACAGTAATTGAAGGCTCTTCATTCGGCCCCATGCTAGCCATGGTAGGTGGTAGTGAAGCCATACAACCAATGAAAGAGCCCTTTATTGAGAAAATGAAACAATCAATACAAGAAATCAGTCAAAGTGAACAATTCAACAATTTACTCCGTGAAGAATTAGAACAACCAGACATGATTGAAAACCTACAAGTCAAAGTCAGCGATATTATTGAAAAACGCCTCAATGAATTAACACCACAATTAGTAAAAGAAATTGTTCAAGGGATGATCAAAAAACACTTGGAAATTTTTGGTGGTTTGGGGCGGCGTTTTTGGTGGTGTTATCGGCTTGATTGCGGCGTTGACCAGTAATTTCTAAGGCATTAAATAACGCAAAGAAATCCTTACAATAATTGCTCATATTAATTACACAATAAATACATATAAATTATCGAACAAACCTTATTTTTAAGAGCGTTTTACGCTATGCTGCTTGTTCATTTTCATGTGTTTGAACAATCAAAATCAAGCCCATCCAATATAAGGTAAATTTCAGTCATGTTTGCTAGCTTAAAAGCGTCCCCTGCCGATCCTATATTAGGCCTATTAGCTAAGTATAAAGAAGATCCTAATCCTAAAAAAATTGATTTAGGTGTGGGTGTTTATAAAAATGAAGGTGGTGAAACCACCGTGCTTAATTGCGTGAAAAAAGCTGAGCAACATCGTACTGATACCGAAACCAGTAAGGTTTATTTAGGTCCTACCGGTTCAACGCTTTTTAATGATGAAATGAGTAAACTTATTTTTGGCCCAGACCATAAGGTTTTAAATGAAAATCGTGCTCGCACGGTTTCAACTCCAGGTGGTACGGGAGCGTTACGTGTAACAGCTGAATTTATAAAATCATGTAAAGCCGGTGCAACTATTTGGGTCAGTAATCCAACGTGGGCAAACCATACAGGTTTGTTTGAAGCGGCGGGTTTAATCGTAAAAACCTATCCTTATTATGATTACGACAATAAAAACCTAGATTTTGACGGTATGTTAGCTGCCCTTAAACAAGTTTCGGCTGATGATGCTGTGTTATTACATGCGTGTTGTCATAATCCGAGTGGCATGGATTTAAATAATGAGCAGTGGCAGCAAGTTGCAGATGTAGCAAAAACAATTGGTTTTACCCCCGTTATTGATATGGCGTACCAAGGATTTGGTCAAGGCTTAGATGAGGATGCTTATGGCTTACGCTTAATGGCAGAATCGGTAAACGAAATGGTGGTTTGTAGCTCATGTTCAAAAAACTTCGGTTTATATCGTGAACGTATTGGTGCTTGTACTGTTATTGGCGCAACAAGCCTACAAGCAGACATTGCTTATTCAGTTGTACTGGCAGTAGTTCGTGTAATTTACTCAATGCCACCCGCATGGTGCGGCACTGGTTGAAACCATTCTAACGTCTGACGAGTTACGCAATGAATGGTATGTAGAATTAGCACAAATGCGTAATCGCATTAACGGTAATCGCCGACTTATTGTGGATAAATTAATAGAAAATGGTGTAACACGCGATTTTAGCTTTATTACAAAACAAGCGGGTATGTTCTCTTTCTTAGGGATAACGCCGGCGCAAGTTCAGCAGTTACAAGACGAATATAGTATATATATGGTGGGCTCTAGCCGTATAAGTATTCTTTTGGAATATCTAATAGCAATGTTGACTACTTAGCGCAGTCTATTGCTAGCGTGTTGTAAATAGCTCTTAATTGCCATCAAGGCTAGGCTTTTTTATTCTAATAGAGTAAAATAATGCTTAGCCTTTTTCGTCTATGCGGCATTTTAATGCAATTCAAAGGAAAACACTGTGATAGCAACTGGTAACTTATTTATTCTTTCTGCGCCTAGTGGTCTTGGTAAATCTAGCTTGATCAAGGCGTTACTTGAACAAGGCAAAGACAACGCGTCAAGACCTATGCAAGTATCGGTTTCTCATACAACACGCGCTCCTCGTCCGGGTGAAAATGACGGTGAACATTATCATTTTGTTTCCGTTGGTCATTTTAAAAAGCAAATTAAGCAAAATGCCTTTTATGAATATGCCGAAGTGTTCGGTAATTATTATGGAACGTCAGAAGCGGCGATTGACGCACAACTTGCTCAAGGTATTGATGTTTTTCTTGATATTGACTGGCAGGGTGCACAACAAGTACGTATGAAAAAGCCATCGGTAACAACCATATTTATCAGTCCACCATCACGAAAAGCCCTTGAATCACGTTTACGTAATCGTGGACAAGATAGTGATGAAATCATTGAAGAACGTATGGCACAAGCCAAAAAAGAATGTTCCCATTTTCATGAATTTGACTACATTGTTATCAATGATAACTTTGAACAAGCGTTAATTGATCTTACTACCATAGTAAATAACCAACGCTTAAAACGAAGTCAGCAAATGATGCAACACAAAGCATTACTTGATGAGTTAACAAAGTAAATAGAAGATTTTTCACTCAAATAAGGCTTTTACTTGCTAAATGCCTGAGCGAGCAGTAAAATGCAGCGCTATTTTATAAAGTTTAAGTTGGAGTGACCCAATGGCTCGCGTAACTGTTGAAGATGCCGTAGAAAAAGTCGGTAATCGTTTTGATTTGGTGCTAGTTGCATCACGTCGTGCTCGTCAAATTGCAACGGGCGGTAAAGAACCTTTGGTTGATATCGAAAATGATAAACCAACGGTATTAGCTTTGCGTGAAATTGAAGCCGGTTTAATCACTACGGCTGTGATGGATTCATCTGATCGTCAAACTCAAATTCAGCAAGATACTGCAGAATTAGATGCTGTTGCCGCTATTGTTGGTAGCCAAACACAAGAATTGGGTTAATTTCACGTCAAATAATCCAATATAAAAGCGCGTAATTTTTTCTGTTTATATCTACAAATATATACGAAAGGGCTACGCGTTTTTTATTGCTTTTCATTTCAAGCAAAGCCACGTATTCTAGTCTTATGCCAATGTAATCAATTTGGTAAAATGTCGCAAAATTCAGTCAATTTAAAGCCAATTGGGAGTGATGGGTGTACCTATTTGAACCATTAAAAGAATTAAGTTCTACTTATCTATCAAAAGTACAAGTTGATTTGCTCAAGCATGCCTATATTGTTGCTAGAGAAGCACATGATGGTCAAATGCGCTCAAGTGGTGATCCCTATATTACTCACCCTGTTGCTGTCGCACTGAATTTGGCAAAAATGCGTTTAGACCATGAAACCTTGATGGCAGCACTTTTGCACGATGTTATTGAAGATACAAGCGTTACTAAAGATGAATTAGCCGAGTTATTTGGTAATACCGTCGCAGAGTTAGTTGAAGGTGTTAGTAAGCTAGATAAATTAAAATTTGATAACAAAGAAGAAATGCAAGCGGAAAACTTCCGTAAAATGGTGTTAGCCATGGTGCAGGATATTCGTGTTATTTTAATCAAACTTGCTGACAGAACGCATAATATGCGAACCCTTGGGGCGCTAAGACCTGATAAACGTCGTCGCATTGCGCGAGAAACACTTGAAATATATGCGCCTATTGCTAACCGTCTTGGTATTCACGACATAAAAAATGAATTAGAACTGCCGGGATTTCAAGCGTTATATCCCATGCGTTCACGTGCACTTAAATCGGCTGTGAAAAGTGCCAGAGGCAATCGAAAAGCGATTATTGATAATATTCAAGAAGAAGTGGCTGCTCGCTTAAAAGAAAGTAACATTTCGGCACAAATAGTCGGGCGTGAAAAACACCTCTACTCCATTTACCGCAAAATGCTCAATAAAGAATTATTGTTTAACGAGGTCATGGATATTTATGCTTTTCGCGTTATCGTAGAAGACAAAATTGATGATTGTTACCGTGCTTTAGGTGCGATGCATAATTTGTTTAAACCTATTGAAGGGCGCTTTAAAGACTATATAGCGATTCCTAAAACTAACGGCTATCGATCATTACATACCTCTCTTATTGGCCCTTATGGTATTCCAGTCGAAATTCAGATTCGTACACAAGATATGGATCAAATGGCTGATAAAGGTGTTGCTGCTCACTGGCTTTATAAAGAAGGGGGGATAATTCTGATACCACCGCCCAAATGAAAGCACGCCGGTGGATGCAAAGTTTATTAGAATTGCAGCAAAGTGCGGGTAGCTCATTTGAATTTATTGAAAATGTAAAATCGGATCTTTTTCCTGAAGAAATTTATGTTTTCACCCCCGAAGGTCGTATTATTGAATTACCAATGGGCGCAACGGCGGTTGATTTTGCCTATGCTGTGCATACTGATGTAGGTAACTCGTGTGTTGGCGTTAAGGTAGATCGCAAACCTTTCCCTTTAAGTCGGCCACTGGATTCAGGACAAACCATTGAGGTAATCACCTCGGCTGCGGCAAGACCGAATGCAACCTGGTTGAACTTTGTGGTAACAGCAAAAGCCAGATTACAAATAAGAACTTACTTACGTAGCCGTGAGAAAACCGAATCAAAAGCCCTAGGCAAACGTTTATTGAGTCATGCCTTAGGTAAAGTGAAACTGGAAAACATTAGTGAAGAAAAAATAGCAGAAGTCGTCAAACAAAGTGGTAATAAGTCATTTGATGATTTACTTACTAATATAGGTTTAGGGAATGCACTAAGCATAGGTATTGCTAGGCGTTTAACTGACGAGTTTACCGAAAATAGCGAGCTTCAACCGGTTAATAGTAAAACTAAAATGCCAATAAAAGGCACCGAAGGTATGCTAGTTAATTACGGTAAATGTTGCCGTCCAATTCCGGGTGATTCTATTTTGGCCTATCTCAGCCCTGGCAAAGGGTTAATAGTGCATCAACATGGTTGTCGAAATATTAAAGGACATGAACCTGGTACTATGTTTCCGGTAAAATGGGATAGCGATATTGATAGAGAATTTATTGCAAAACTGCGTGTAGAAATCATTAATCATCAAGGCGCACTAGCGTTACTGACTAATGTTATTTCTAAATGCGGTTCAAATGTTCACAGTTTAAATTCAGGTGAGAAAGAAGCGGGTCTTTATGTTATCGATATGGAAATTACTTGTCGAGACAGAATCCATTTAGCTGATATTATCCGTAAAATTAAAGTAATGATTGATGTTCAACGTGTTATTCGAAACAAATAGAATAGGCAATAAAACATGTTGGGTTTCAACAATATCTAAAATAAACAGTAGGAAGTAAAATGAAAAGCATCATTTCAACAGATCAAGCTCCCAGTGCTATTGGCACTTATAGTCAAGCGGTTAAAGTCAATAGTACCGTGTATTTATCAGGGCAAATCCCACTTGTACCCGAAACCATGGAAGTTGTCACGGGCGGATTTAGCGAGCAAACAGAACAAGTTTTTCAAAACCTTTCTGCTGTATGTGTAGCGGCAGGAGGAGATATTAACGACATGGTTAAAGTAAATATTTTTATGACCGATTTAAGTAACTTTGCTACGGTTAATGAAATTATGGCAAAATATTTTAAAAAGCCTTATCCGGCGCGTGCTGCGATTCAAATTTCAAAATTACCCAAGGATGTTGATATTGAAATTGATGGGATTATGGAATTACCAAGTTTAAGCTAATGTATTTGTCTTAAATCAAAATTTACGCTGCACTGACTGCGCTACTCGTCCACCCTCAAGTAACAAGCTCATCGGACTCTTAGTTTACCAGTTTGCCTAAATACCACATTTAGAATATTGACCTTATTATTTGAAAAATTATGACTCCTGAAAGACTGCAACGCATTAATACAATGCTAGATAAACGCCAACCTGATCTTACTGTGTGTATGGAAGGCGTACACAAAACACATAACCTTGCCGCTGTAGTGCGAACGTGTGACGCCATAGGGATTAGTGATGTACATGCAGTATGGAAAAGTGAAGAAGCCGAGGTTCGTGGTGGTAGTGCCGCAGGTAGTCAAAACTGGATTGATGTGCATAACCATAATAAAACAGCTGATGCTATTGCGGCCTTAAAGGCAGAGGGAATGCAGGTGTTGGTAACAAATCTCTCTGACACAGCAGTGGATTTTCGTGAAATTGATTATACTAAACCAACGGCGATTATTTTAGGCCAAGAAAAATTTGGCGCCTCGCAAGCGGCGCTCGAACTAGCAGATCAAGATATTGTGATCCCTATGGTTGGTATGGTGCAGTCACTCAATGTTTCTGTTGCATGCTCTGTGGTGCTTTATGAAGCACAACGGCAGCGACAGCTAGCGGAATGTATAATCAAGCTAGGTTAAGCCATGAACGACGTCAACGGACATTATTTGAAGGAGGTCATCCTATTTTTGCAGAAGCGTGTCAACGTAAAGGCTTACCTTATCCAATAATTGATGAAGAAGGTCAAATTGTAGCAGATGATGAGTGGTGGCAAAAAATGCAAATGAATAAAAGTGCTTGGCAGCATATTGATGATTAGTGCTTATTTTTACACATGGAAGCACTAACCCAATTATCACACGTTGCTCTCTCCACGCTTAAAGGTGTGGGGCCAAGTATGGCGGCAAAGCTTGAAAAAATAGGCTTGCTGTCAGTTCAAGATTTATTATTTCATCTACCGTTACGTTACGAAGATCGTACCCGGGTCACTACTATTCGTGATTGTTTATCTGGCACGCATACCAATATTATTGGTGAAATAACCAATAGCCAAATTACAAACGGTAAACGCCGTATGTTAGTCGTTACCTTGAACGATGGCACAGGTGAAATTCAATTATGCTTTTTTAGCTTTTCGGCAAGTCAAAAAAATAGTCTTAATATTGGTAAGAGTATCCGTTGTTATGGCGAAATAAAACGTGGTCCCCGTGGTTTTCAAATTGTGCATCCAGAATATAAATCTCTTGACGATGACAGAGCGTTAACGCCAGTAGAAGAAACACTCACCCCTGTTTACCCAACGACTGATGGCTTGAAGCAAATTTCGTTACGAAATTTAACAGATCAAGCCCTGACTCGATTAAAGCGCGGGCAAGTAGAAGAATTATTACCAACCAGTTTATTTGATGAACCTTACTCACTCGCTCAAGCATTAACTATTATTCATAGACCGCCGCCCGAAATCTCCACAAGTCAACTTGAAAACGGCAAGCATCCCGCTCAAATTCGTTTAATTAAAGAAGAGTTGCTAGCTCATAATTTGAGTATGTTAAAACTCAGACAAAACAGCGATGTGCACCAAGCCGTGTCATTAATTGGTGACCCCGCAATTGAAAAAGCTTTTCTAGCAACATTACCTTTTTCACCTACGAATGCGCAAACACGTGTGGTATCAGAAATTAAGCAAGACCTCACTAAAGATCACCCTATGATGCGCCTTGTGCAAGGCGATGTTGGTTCTGGCAAAACCCTTGTAGCGGCATTGGCCGCGTTAGATGCAATAAAACAAGGGTTTCAAGTTGCCTTAATGGCACCAACAGAAATTTTAGCTGAGCAACATGCTATCAATTTTGCTAACTGGTTTAATCCCCTAGAAATTTCAGTGGGTTGGCTTGCAGGTAAAACGAAAGCCAAAGCAAGACGCTTAGCATTAGAACACATTGAAAGTGGCGAAATGCAAATGGTGATTGGCACCCATGCACTTTTTCAAGCCGATGTAGTATTCAATAAATTAGTGCTGATTATTATTGATGAACAACATAAATTTGGTGTTCATCAACGCTTATCGTTACGTGAAAAAGGTGTGTTTGATAATAATTATCCTCATCAACTGATCATGACAGCAACCCCAATTCCACGTACTTTAGCCATGACGGCTTATGCTGATTTAGACACATCAGTAATCGATGAATTGCCGCCAGGGCGAACACCTATTAATACAGTAGCACTACCCGATACCCGCCGCGATAATGTGATTGAACGTATTAGAGAAGGGTGCGTAAATGACAATCGCCAGGCCTATTGGGTTTGTACGCTAATTGAAGAGTCTGAAGTATTACAATGTCAAGCAGCAGAAGATACGGCGCTACATTTACAAGAACAATTACCAGAGCTAAAAGTTGGTTTAGTACATGGACGCATGAAAGCAGATGAAAAACAACAAGTGATGGATGACTTTAAAGCAGGAAATACCCACCTGCTTATTGCAACTACAGTGATTGAAGTGGGGGTAGACGTGCCCAATGCCAGTTTAATGGTGATAGAAAATCCAGAACGTTTAGGTTTGGCGCAATTACATCAGCTACGTGGGCGTGTTGGTCGAGGATCCGTTGCCTCCCATTGTGTGTTACTTTATAAAGCTCCGCTTTCTAAAACCGCTACTAAGCGTTTAGCGGTTCTGCGAGAAAGCAACGATGGCTTTGTCATTGCAGAAAAAGATCTTGAGATTCGTGGCCCGGGTGAATTACTTGGTACTCGCCAAACAGGCTTAGCTGAGCTTAAAATTGCTGATTTAATTCGCGATGGCTATCTTATCCCCGATATAAAGCAAAAAGCGTATCTGTTATCGCGTAAAAACCCCGAATGTGCACAAGCCTTAATCCGGCGTTGGCTAGGTAACAAAGAACGCTACTCTAATGCGTAATTTGGTCTTTTTTTGTGATAAGCGTTGTATTTTACCATTGGCTGTAATAACTAGTCACTAACTCGTATCTTGTTGCTAATTTAGAGTGAACTCTATATTAACATTCATAATATAGAGTTCGGACTAATCAACTAATGCGCTTCATCCCAGTTATCGCCAATACCATATTCAGCAATAAGTGGTACACTCAGTTCAACCGCATTATTCATTAAATCAACCAATTTTGCCGTTGTTTCTTCCAAAATATCTTGATGTATTTCAAAGATTAATTCATCGTGTACTTGCATCGTCATCTTGATACGATCATCATTTTTATCGTTCAGCCATGTTGCGACTGCAATCATCGCCTTTTTAATGATATCTGCTGCCGTACCTTGCATAGGTGCATTAATAGCAGCACGTTCAGCGGCTTTTTTACGCATACCATTTTTTGCATTAATATCAGGTAAATATAAACGACGACCAAATAAGGTTTCTACGTAACCTTGTTCGCTCGCTTGTTGGCGTGTTTCTTCCATATAAGTTAGCACACCGGGATAACGTTGAAAGTACTTGTCTTGGTATTCTTGCGCTTGATGACGACCAATATTTAATTGCTTAGCAAGACCAAATGCTGACATGCCGTAAATTAAGCCAAAGTTAATCGCTTTAGCGCTACGACGTTGATCGGTAGTCACTTCATCTAACTCAACCGCAAAAATTTCTGCTGCGGTTGCTTTGTGAATATCTTTGCCTTCGCTAAAAGCGGTGACTAAGCCTTTATCATTGGATAAGTGTGCCATGATGCGTAACTCAATTTGAGAATAATCGATGGCTACAATTTTATAATCCTTTGGGGCAATAAATGCTTGGCGAATTTTACGGCCTTGTTCACTACGAATTGGAATATTTTGTAAGTTTGGATCGGTTGATGATAAACGACCTGTTGCGGTAACGGCTTGATGATACGAAGTATGCACCCGACCAGTTTTTGGACTCACCATTAAAGGTAGTTTATCGGTATAGGTTGATTTTAATTTACTAAGCCCACGGTTTTCTAAAATAACTTTAGGTAATGGGTAATCAAGCGCTAATTCTTGTAATACCTCTTCTGCGGTAGAAGGGGCACCTTTTGGGGTTTTTTTAATAACAGGTATTTTTAACTCATCAAATAATATTTGTTGTAATTGTTTTGGCGAGCTTAGGTTAAAGCTTTTTCCTGCAAGGTTATGTGCTTCAATCTCAAGTTCATCTAACCGTTGACCAATACTATGACTTTGTTCATCAAGCACATCACAATCAATCAATACACCTGTTTGTTCCATTTGTGCCAGTATGGGCATTAAGGGCATCTCAATCTCAGTAAAAACACTGAGTTGCTCTGGTAATTGCTCAAGTCTTCGGAAAGATTGCCTGATGCAAACGTAAGGTAATATCGGCATCTTCTGCGGCATAATGACCGGCTTTTTCAATGTCTATTTGATTAAAGGTTAATTGCTTAGCGCCTTTTCCGGCAATATCTTCAAAGTGAACGGTTTCATATCCAAGGTATTTGAGGGCTAGTGCATCCATATTATGGCGGGTTGCAATACTGTTATAGCAATATGATTCAATCATGGTATCAAATGCAACACCTTGTAATTTAATATCATATTGACTTAATACATTGGCATCGTATTTTAAATTTTGTCCAATCTTTTTAATGGTTGTGCTTTCTAACAGGGGTTTTAATTGCGCTAGTACCCAGTCTCTGTCTAATTGCTCAGGTGCACCTACATAATCATGAGTTAACGGCACATAAGCGGCTTTACCAACCTCTACCGCAAAAGACAAACCAACTAATTCGGCTTTCATGTACTCAACACTAGTGGTTTCGGTATCAAATGCAAAAGCATCGGTATTTTTTAATTTTTCCAACCAAGCTTCAAAACTCGCTTGTTCAAGAATAATGTCGTATTCACAGTTAGCTACTTCAACAATAGCAACATCAACATTATCGGTTGTTGTACTTGTAGCAGTAAGTGCTGATTTACTGGTAGCTGCTTGTTCGGCAGTATTACCTGTGCCAGTACTTTTATTTAAATCGGCAAGCAATCGTTTTAGTTCAAATTCTTGGTAAAGCGAGGTAAGTGCATCAATGTCTGGCGTTGTTGGCTGTAATTGATCCACCGTTTGCTCTAACTCAACATCACATTTTATCGTTGCTAACAAATAGGAAAGTGGTAACTGCTCTAATGCATCACGTAAGTATTCCCCTATTTTACCTTTAACTTTATCAGCATTAGCAATCACGTTATCCAAGGTACCATGTTCTGCTAGCCATTTAACTGCGGTTTTAGGCCCACACTTAACTACGCCCGGAATGTTATCAACCTTGTCACCCATTAAGGCGAGATAATCAATAATTTGATCGGGGCGAACACCAAATTTTTCACTGACACCGGCTTCATCCATTTCAACGGACGTCATGGTATTAATTAAGCGTACATGCGGTGTAACAAGTTGTGCCATGTCTTTATCACCAGTGGAAATAACCGTTTCAATACCTTGCTCACTGGCTTGTTTAGCTAATGTGCCAATTACATCGTCTGCCTCAACACCTGGAATAACCAATAATGGCAACCCCATAGCACTAATAATATTATGCAAAGGGGCAATTTGTGAACGCAATTCTTCAGGCATTGGTGGGCGATTAGCTTTATATTCTGGGTATAAATCATTACGAAACGTTTTGCCTTTAGCATCAAAAATTACCACTACGTTACCGTTAGGGTAATCCTTTTTTAAGCTACCAATCATATTCAATACACCAGTGATTGCTCCCGTAGGTTGACCACTCGCGGTTGATAAAGCTTGTAAGTAAGGAACATGATATGCGCGAAATAAATACGAAGAACCATCCACTAAAATAAGCGGGGATAATGATGAATTTTCTGCCAAAGTTGTCATAAGATATTTGTCTAAACAATAAGAAAGGTTAAGCATGCCACAAAGAGGGCTACAGCTCTACTGTGTAGTGATAATTGTCTTGGACTTATTGTGGATAACTTTGTTAATAAGCACAGTAAAACGCCAAGGAAGTATTCGTTACTTTTTGGGTGTTGTTGGTTATCTTCATGTTTTTATTGATAAAAAGAGAGGGTGGAGTCCTTTTCTTGCACAATATTTTTATTTTTATTTTTGTGGATAAATAAATTTATCTTCGTTACTTTTTTGTTGTACAAAGATCAACCAAAAGAAATAACGTGTACAGAGATTATCAGAATTTCGAAGTTTTACCAGACTATTATTAAACTTTTTTTAAGGATTTTTGACAACTTAAAATAACAAAAAAACATAAGCCACAAGTAGCGTGACCTCCGAAGAGGTCAACCGGCAATACTCATAAAAATTATTTTTTAAATAAAATTGTTAGCTATATTTACAAGAGTTTTGTATACAATTTTCTGTCAAATAGAGTGTTGAGTTTTTGTTGATTTGAGAAATAAATAGTATTTATATTTGTTTGAAAAAAGTGCCAACCGAGCTTGGCACTATGTTTTTTAAATGTCTTTTTTACATGACATAATAGAATATATATCGCTTTATTTTATGTCAAACATCTACATAGTAACAAACTCTTCAGCTGATGTAGGGTGAATCGCAATAGTATTATCAAAATCTGCTTTTGTTGCGCCCATTTTCATGGCTACTGCAAAGCCTTGCAATAATTCGTCACTACCAAAGCCAATACTATGTAAGCCAACCACTTTTTCGTCTTTGCCTGCACAAATTAATTTCATGCGGGTAGGATCGCGATAATCTTCAGTAATTGCTTGATAAAGCGCAGTAAACTGTGAGTTATAAACACTAATGTTATCTTCACCATATTGCGCCACTGCTTCAGCCTCTGTTAAGCCTACTGTGCCAATAACGGGGTGGCTAAACACTACCGTTGCAATGCCTGTATAGTCTAAATGTAGGTCTGGTTTGTTGTTAAATAAGCGTTCACACAAACGACGACCTGCGGCAACGGCCACTGGGGTTAATTGTGCGCGTCCCGTGTTATCTCCTACTGCATAAATGCCAGGCACGTTAGTGTTTTGATACTTATCGGTAACAATATAACCACGATCATCGAGTTCAACTCCGAAGAAGATCTAAGTTAATATTATCCGTTGCAGGCTCACGGCCAATAGCCCAAACGGCGTTTCAACAGGGCCAACGGTTTTACCATTAGTAAGATGCACAACCAAGTTACCATCGGCTAATTTTTCTATGCGTTCTGGCGTGCTGTGGTTATGCAAGGTAGGACCGTGTTTTGCCATTTGCTCTACCAAGGTAGTGCTTAGCATTTCGTCAAAGGTTCGCAATGGTTTTTCATTTCGCACTAATAAATGTGTTTCTGTACCTAAACCATGGAATACACCGGCTAATTCAACGGCAATGTATCCTGCGCCAATGACGGCCACCGACTTAGGTTGTTCGGTTAGTGCAAAAAAACCATCTGAGTTGATACCAAATTCTGCGCCTTCAATGGTGGGAATTGACGGACGCCCCCCTGTCGCAATAGTAATATGGTCTGCAGTGTATAATGTACCATCAACGTCTACGGTGTTTTTATCAACAAACTTGGCAAAACCTTGAATCACTGTGACGTCATTAGCATCAAAACCACGTTGATAAGCACCATGAATTCGTTCAATGTACGCTTCTCTGTTTTTAACTAAACGGTGCCAATCAAAACCGTTGTTCTCTACTTTAAAATCACCTAACTTAAATCCATAGTCATGGGCATACTTTAACGCGTCACTAATTTGGCCGGCATACCACATAGCTTTTTTTGGAACACAACCGACATTGACGCAGGTGCCACCCAAGTATTTTGCTTCAATAACTGCAGCTTTTTTCCCCAATCGTGCGGCCCTGTTAGCTGAAGCTATTCCGCCACTACCTGCACCGATTGCTAGATAATCAAAATGTTGAGTCATAATATGTTCCAAGAAGTTAATTTATAAGGTTTGATCTGGGGGTAAAATACAATTATTCAATTGATTTTGACACTAATTTTCTTCTAGCTCAAAAGCATTAGCCCTTAAGTAATCAGCAATTGCTTTTGCCGGCAAAGGTTTACTATACAAATATCCTTGAATGTAATGACAATTACGCTGTACCAGATAGTTGAGTTGTTCTTTGGTTTCCACACCTTCGGCAATACAATGCATGTTTAAACGTTCTGCTAAAACAATGGTTGCATCAACAATGGCTTCATCCGTTTTTTCAATACCGATACCTGAAATAAAACTACGATCTATTTTTATAATATCAAGGGGTAACCGTTTTAAATATGACAAGGAAGAAAACCCCGTGCCAAAGTCATCCAGTGCTAATATAACTCCAAGATCAGACATTGCATTCATGGTGTTTATAGCGTTTTCTGGCTCAGATAACAGCGCACTTTCAGTGACTTCTATTTTTAATAACTTAGCGGTAAGTCGTGTTTCTCTAACAATTTTTCGATATAGGCGATCAAATGTGCTTTAGCAAAATGCTGAGGTGACAAATTGACTGATAAATATAATTCTGGTCGATCTAAATGCCACTTTTTCAAATCAATCAAGCCACGCTCAAAAGCTGCTTCAGTCATTGGTATGATTAATCCTAACTCTTCGGCAATGTTAATAAAGCCGGCCGGAGCAATTAATCCTTGATTACTCTGCCAACGCATTAATAATTCGAAGCCTACGGTTTCTTTGGTTCGCGTATCAATAATAGGTTGGTAGTAATTGATAAATTCATTGTTACTGTAAGCGATTTTAACTGCGTTTTCTTTAGTCAAGCGTTCAGCCGCTTGAATGTTCATTTGTTGTGTAAAAAACTGAAACGTATTTCTGCCTAATTGTTTAGCTTGGTACATAGCAATATCGGCATGACGCAGAAGTTCATTAGAGTCACTGGCATCGTCAGGGTATAACGCAATACCGATGCCGGCGCCAATACTTACCTCATGACCTTCAAGTAATACGGTTTTCTCTACCTCGGTAATAATTTTTTGTGCCACCAACCCTAAATGTTCAGTATCACGGAAAGACTCTAATAATATAACAAATTCATCGCCACCAATGCGAGCAATGGTGTCATCTACCCTTAATAATTCGCATAACCTGCGTGTAACTTCAACTAATAATTGGTCTCCACAATCGTGTCCTAATGAGTCATTTATTTGTTTAAATCTATCTAAATCAACAAAAAAGAGTGCAATAGATTGACGTTTCCGGTTAGACAATTCCATTGCATGCTTAATACGTTCTAGCAATAAACTTCGATTAGGTAGGTCTGTTAAATGATCATAGTTTGCTAAGTAACGTAGCTCTTTTTCTGCTAATTTTTGCGCACTAATGTCGGTGAAAACACAAACATAATGTAAATTGTGAGTGGTTTTATTTCTACCAACGTTTATATTGAGTACAACATGAAATTCTTCACCCGAGTCAGTGGCAACTAGCTCTTCACCTCGCCAATGCTGTCCTTCATGTAATGAAGGAAATAAGGATTTAAAAAACTGCCAACGCGGTGAGATAGTCCCATAAAATTACTTTGTAGGCTAAATTCTTCTTCAGGTAATCCAAACACATTGCGTAATGACTGATTAGCCGTTATACGAGTAAAATCATCATTGACGATCAATACCCAATCATTAGTTTGTTTAAAGGCTTCGCCGTAATAATGACTGCGTACTTCGGCTGCACGTGTTTTAGTTATATTAGTATAAGCACCCGTAATTCTACTGGGTTTATTTTGATTATCTAACGTGACTATTTTTCCTAAATCTCTATACCATAGCCAATGACCCTGGGCATGTTTAAGTCGATATGTGCAAGTAAATGTTTCACTCAAATCATTTTTTTCAATAAATAAATGCCACTGTGTTAGAAAACTCTCTTTATCATCCGGATGAATTAATTTCACATGTTGATCAAAGGTATGTGCATTGGTTAAATCGACATAACCTAATTCCTGAGCAAGGCGTTTACCAAACATCATGTTGTCTTTTGCTTGCCAATCCCATACTTCACTATTGCTTCCTACCAATGCCAATTGAAGACGATTTTCTCTGAATTTAACCTCTTCATGCGTCGTTAATAATTGCTGTTTTTGTTTATGTCGTTGATATAACCATATAATCATCAAAGACAGTAATAATATAGCGTAAACAGTAAATGCTAGTGGTGATTTCCAAGGCGCATAACTTACAACAAGTTTAATTTTTTTACTTGTACTGTATTCTCCTGTTATGGGTGATTTAGCTCGTACAGAAAGAAAATGAGTACCCGAAGGTAAGGCGGCAAAAGTAACTCTATTTTCAGTTGTGGGGGGATAGCTCACGTTACTGTCACCCGTTAGTTGATATTCATAAATCACTTCTCGTCTATCGGCATATGACAGGGTGGAGAAATCAAAACGAATACCAACATCATCATAATTCAATAGAACATCGTCATCTTGATTAATAAGCAAAGGGGTGTTTAGTTGTCGAGATAAGACATTAATTGCAGTGATATAGATATTGATTTTGTCATCAACGTGTTTGTTTTTTAATTTGATGGGGTCGAATACGCTAACGCCTTCCATTGAGCCATAAACAAAAGAGCCATTCGGTAATTTAAGCCCCGCTCTTGAATTAAATTCCATTGCTGAAAAGCCATCAGCAATAGTGAAATTACGAATAAACTGATTATCCGTATTTAATACAAACAAGCCCTTGTGAGAGGAAAACCAAAGGTCACCTTCATCATCAGTTAATAAGCTGTAAACATTATTATCGATAATTGAGTTCCGATTATGATAGAAATATTTTGGTTTAAATGTTGGGTATTCTAAGCCAATTAAGCCTTTTGTTGGGTAACTAAGCCAAAAAATATTGTTTTTATCTATTACCCAATTTTCAAATGAAAGCCATTCATTCTCAATTATATTGGGATGTTTATATAGCCGAACCGTTTCTTTTGTGTTGGTATCATAGCTCCATAAACTGTCATTAGTTGAAAATAATAATGTTTGGCTATTAGGCAAACTTCCTAAGAAGTTAAAGATTGTATTTAACGGAACTACTTTGCCTAACTCACTTAAGGTATCAAGTTGCCCAGTTTGTAAGTCGATTGCAGCCGTTTCTTCATCAAAAATTAACCAAAGATAGCGTTGTTCATGTAAGTAAGCTGAATAATGATCTTTTGCTAAAATTGAGATTATCTCATCAGTGTAATTAAACGGTATTACCTGCTTCAACTCTTGACTATAGAGAATTATTCCTTGGTTTGTTGATAATAATAAAAGCTCAGTTTTGTATGGAAAAATATTGTAAACCTCAAAATCCTTCAATTGTTTGCTTGTTGTTAATGAGGAGGTAATCTGTTCTACCGTATGTTGTTCAGTATCAATTATATTCAAGCCATGACTAGTGCCAACCCAAACTTTTTGTTGATTATTCAGTTGTTTGGTAACTACCCAAACAGCATTGTCACTTAAGCTATTGGCGGTATTTTTTTGATAACGATAGTTTTTAATAAGCTCTAATGAGGGATCCCATAAATAAACACCAGAGGAACGTGATCCAAGCCAAAACACACCGCCTTTATCTTGTGTGATAGAAATAATTTCATTATTCGCGATGTTTTCAAAATAATCACTCAGACCAAAAAGAAATTTACTTTGCTGCTTGGTTACATCAATAACATGTAAACCTTGATTACTGACAACGTAGAGTTGTTTGCCGTCAGATAAAAATTGCCAAACAGCAATATTTTTAACGACTAGATTATATGCATTTATTTCACTATTTGCTTGAATGTACTCATGAATGTTTTTGATATTGAGGCTAAACATCCCATTATCTGTTCCCATATACAAATTTTCATACTCATCTATATGCAAATTAAAAACTCTATTTGCTTTTACAAGACTAGTCTTTTCTGTCGTGTTTTCAGTAGATAATTTTGGTAGTTGTCGCCATTTTTTTAAGGTGACATGATAGGCATAAACACCGACTCTTGTCGCAATGTATAATACGTGTTTGTGGTATTTAATTTTATATATATTTTCTTTTTCAGGAAGTTCATTTGACAAATCAAGGGTGAGAATAACTTTGTTTTTATTTGCTTGATAAAAATTAATGGTTCTATTGGTTGCCGCCCAATAGCCTGATTGGTTTTCACTATTTTTACCTTCTGTTATATCTACTGCAGCCGGACCTAAATTGTCAATATTACTCGCAAAAACTAACCGATATTGATCAGTTTCTGGTTGATACCGATAAAGTCCTTGGTCAACATTGATCCAGATAAAACCTAAGCTGTCTTGTTTAACAAAAAAAATACTTGAGTCAATAAAGCTGTTGTTAGGGCCCGATAGTTGTTTGAAAGAATAACCATCATAAATATTGAGGCCATTATCTGTCGCGAGCCAAATAAAACCTCTGTTATCTGCTAAAATTGAATTGACGGTGCCCTGAGATAAGCCGTTTTCAACGGAAAGTTGTGTTAAAAATAAGTTTTGTATGTTGTTATTGGCACTTACCTTGGTAAGGGGAATAAATAAGCTAATAAGGTAAATCAAGAAAATAAATTTAATTCTAAATATCATCGGTTTATTCCAACATTCATTGTTAACAGCAAAGATATCACTACCTTTCACTAGGTTAATTATAACAGTAATGTGTTAACTGACGTAAATTACTGAATATAAAATTGTCTTAAATAGGTTTTGCATTGCAAACTTCTCTTGAATATTCCATTTTTGTCATCACATAGTTTAGTATCGTTCATTTATTTCGTGCCCATTATGACTAACCCATTATTACCACAAGCTGTAAAAAACATTGATTTACCCACGTTTTCTAAAATAAAACCTGAACATATAAAACCCGCTGTAGAGCAAGCTATCGCCGACTGTAAACAAGTTATCAATGATGTTTTAAAAAATAACACCTCGTTTACATGGGAAAATTTAATACAACCCATTGATGAAGTAGATGATGTTTTATCTAAACTATGGTCACCAGTTTCGCATATGAACTCAGTGGTAAGTAGTGATGAACTGCGCGATGCATATGAGTCTTGCCTACCGTTATTATCAGAATACGGCACGTTTGTTGGACAACACCAAGGGTTATATCAAGCTTATCAAGATTTAAAAGACAGTGAGTTATTCAATCGATTAGATACTGCAGAACAAAAAGTTATTACCAATGCACTGCGTGATTTCAAATTATCAGGCATTGCCTTAAACGAAACAGACAAAAAGCGTTATGGCGCAATTGTAAGTCGCCTTTCTGATTTAAGTTCAAGCTACAGCAATAATGTATTAGATGCCACCCATGCGTTTAGCGTTAATATTACGGATAAAAAAGCATTATCTGGTTTGCCTCAAAGCGCACTCGCTGCAGCCAAAGCTTTAGCAAAAAGCCGAGAACAAACGGGTTATGTTTTTACTTTAGATTTTCCCGCCTATTTACCGGTAATGACGTATTGTGATAATCGCGAATTACGTGAAAAAATGTACAGCGCCTTTGTTACTCGCGCCTCAGACCAAGGACCTAACGCGGGAGAGTTTGACAATAGTGCCATTATGGATGAGACTTTAGCTTTACGTCACGAGTTAGCTAATTTACTTGGTTTTAGTAATTATGGTGAAAAATCTTTGGCCACAAAAATGGCCAGTAGTAGCGATGAAGTAATGGAGTTTTTACAAGGGCTCGCGGTTAAATCTAAACATCAAGGTGAGCAAGATGTTAAAGAATTAAAAGAATTCGTAATAAGTGAGTATTCACAAACCTTTACAAATACAGAATTAAAAGCTTGGGATCTTG
The DNA here is from genome assembly GCF_022669015.1 of Colwellia maritima. Classification (GTDB taxonomy): domain Bacteria; phylum Pseudomonadota; class Gammaproteobacteria; order Enterobacterales; family Alteromonadaceae; genus Colwellia; species Colwellia maritima. Next base: position 453,631 of record NZ_JAKKSL010000001.1, read on the forward strand.
CCTATTACAGTGAAAAACTTAAACACGCTCGTTATGCGATATCTGATGAAGAGTTACGCCCATATTTTCCAAAAGGTAGAGTAGTGAATGGCTTATTTGAAGTGGTTCATAAATTATTCGGGCTGAATATTAAAGAACGTTCAAATATTGATACTTGGCATGAAGATGTTACTTTTTATGATGTTTTCGATAGTGCAGGAGAGCTTCGTGGTAGTTTTTATTTAGACTTATACGCACGCGCCAAAAAACGTGGTGGCGCATGGATGGACGAATGTGTTGGACGTCATGAATTACCTAATGGCGTAATACAATACCCCGTTGCTTACCTTACCTGTAACTTTAATGGCCCAGTTGACGACACACCTGCGCTTTTCACCCATGACGAAGTTGTTACGCTTTTCCATGAGTTTGGGCACGGATTGCATCACATGCTAACGCAAATTAATGTCAGTGCGGTATCTGGTATAAATGGTGTACCTTGGGATGCCGTAGAATTACCTAGTCAATTTTTAGAAAACTGGTCTTGGCAACCTGAAGCGCTAGCATTTATCTCGGGTCATTATGAAACGGGCGAACCTTTGCCGCAAGAAATGTTAGATAAAATGCTAGCAGCTAAGAATTTTCAATCTGCGATGCAAATGTTGCGTCAATTAGAGTTCAGCATTTTTGACTTTACTATGCATGCTAACTATAACCCTAAAGCCGAAAACAATAGCGAATACATACAGCAAACGTTAGACCAGGTACGTGAGCAATATTCGGTAGTTAAAGCCCCTGAGTTTAATCGTTTTCAACATGGTTTTAGCCATATATTTGCGGGTGGTTATGCCCGGTTACTATAGTTACAAATGGGCGGAGGTGTTATCCGCCGATGCTTTCAGTCTGTTTGAAGAACAGGGGATATTTAATACGGATACGGGTCACTCCTTTTTAACTAATATTCTTGAAAAAGGTGGTAGTAAAGAGCCAAGCGAGTTATTTAAAGCTTTTCGAGGTAGAGCGCCTGAAATAGAAGCGTTATTACGCCACAGCGGCATTGAAGTGTAAGTTTATGACTGAAAAATTTGACCATTTATATCAACGTGCTGCTGCAAGAAAAGGCGGTAGCACCGCCTTAGAATTATTGCTTGGACTAAAAATTGTTGGCAAAAAATTACTACCCGATAAGGCGGCTCAGGAAAATGTAGCTGCACTCACGGACGATCGTGTTTTATCAGCATTTACCAAACAAATTTTTAAGTCAGGATTTGTTTGGCGTGTGGTAGAAAATAAATGGCCAGATTTTGAAGACAGCTTTTTCAATTTTAATATTGAAAAAATACTGATGATGCCAGAAGAAATGCTAGAGCAAAAAGCAGCAGATCCTAAAATCATTCGTAATTACAATAAAGTAAAAACCATTCAAGCCAATGCGCAAATGATATTTAACCATCACATGGAGCACAAAACATCTTTTGCTCAATTTATTGCGAACTGGCCAAGTAGCGATATTATTGGCTTATGGACTTACCTAAAAAAGCATGGGCAACGTTTAGGCGGTAATACTGGTCCTTACGCTTTGCGTTTATTAGGCAAAGATACCTTTATATTAAGTTCAGACGTTGAAGGTTATCTTAGAGCAAAAAAAATCATTGATGGTGGATTGCAAAGCAAAAAAAGTTTAACTGCAATTCAAACGTATTTTAATCAACTCCAACAAGAGTCAGGTTACAGTCTAACCCAACTTAGTCGCTTAATTGCCTTTGCCAGTGGCGATAATTATGTTCACGTTGAGCAAGAATAATGATTGATTCTCACCATAAAAATATTGCAGTGGCTTATTGTGATGCTTTCGACAGCGATCGTTGTAAGCTTATTGCTAAAAAATGGCATTTAAACTACCTAGGTGATGCAGCAGCTGCAACGAAACAAACACAACTTGATTTTTTATTACAGCTTAATAACCAAATATTAGAGCTGCTAAAGCTAGACGAACCTAAACTTGGTGGCATTAATGTTGATTTTGTTGAAGGTGCTGTAGCTCACCGCAGAAAATTTGGCGGTGGCCGAGGACAAGATATTGCCAAAGCCATTGGATTAAAACACGGTTTTACCCCACATGTTTTAGATGCAACCGCAGGATTAGGGCGTGATGCCTTTGTATTAGCAAGCTTAGGTTGCCAAGTTACCTTGATGGAACGTATGCCCGCAGTAGCGGCACTACTTGATGATGGTTTAGCGCGAGCCAAGCTTAATAGCGAAGTTGGTGATATAGCCAACCGTATGAAATTAGTGCATGCTTCCTCTATTGAAAACATGAATTTAGCGCAAGAAGTAGACGTTGTTTATCTTGATCCCATGTATCCACACCGAGAGAAATCCGCAGCGGTGAAAAAAGAAATGCGTGTATTTCAATCTTTAGTGGGTGAAGACTTAGATGCCGATGATTTATTAGCGCCTGCATTGGCATTAGCAAAATATCGTGTGGTAGTAAAACGGCCTAGCTATGCTCCACCGTTAAGTTGTGCTTCATTACCCAATAAAAAACCCAGTACCTCTATCACTATGAAAAAAAATCGTTTTGATGTTTATGTGAATCAAGCGATACCAAAAGCTTAATCGGGCAGCTTCTCTGAGGTTTGCTAGTGACCAAATCTATCTTCGATGTACGTTAGTTGTATCACCACAGTTTACTTAACCTCAGCTCGGCTTAATAAATGTTCTTCTAGCCGCTATTTTTACTAACTTCGGCGTTAAATTCACTTGCAATAGCTCCCTATTGACGCGTAAATTTGCCTTGCTTATTTTGCGGACTAAAGTAGTAAAACTATCAAGCTAGAAGTGAATAAAAATTTTAATGTCTAATTTTCAACAAGTTAAGCATATCTTAAACCGAGCTTAGGTTTCTTATCCTAAGAGGCAGTGTCTTGACGTTGAGCTCTTTTGCTTGTTTGAAGCTCGCTATTATTTACTCCATGTCTTATGCATATAATTAACCTTTCTACAATCTGACACTTGTGTCAGGTTTTTATTCTGCTATATTGTATCTATTGGAAATTGAGCATGGTTCACATAAACAAGAGCAATGACGGAATTAAACATGACAAATAGTACAGTTCGTTTTTTATTGAACAATGATGTTGTAACCCTAGAAAATATTGATCCGAATTTAACCGTTCTGCAATACCTTCGTGAAATCCAGTTTAATACTGGCTCTAAAGAAGGCTGTGCCTCTGGCGATTGCGGCGCTTGTACCGTGGTACTTGCAGAGTTGGACAGTGATAAAGGTGAGCAACTTAATTATAAATCAGTCAACGCTTGTATTACTTTTGTAGGTAATTTGCATGGTAAACAGTTGATTACGGTTGAGAACTTAAAAGACGGCGCTAAGTTGCATCATGCTCAACAAACCATTGTTGATAATCACGGTTCACAATGTGGCTTTTGTACACCGGGTTTTGTTATGTCGTCCTTTGCTTTACATAAACAGACTAAAACGCCAACACGTGCACAGGTACTTGAAGCGTTAGCGGGAAATTTATGTCGGTGTACTGGCTATCGTTCCATTATTGAAGCGGCTATTACCTCAAGTGAGCACGCTGAAGCTGATTCGTTTGCTCGCCATTATCAAGAAACGGTTAGTGCACTTACTGAATTAAAAAAATTACCTACGCCAGTACTCTCAAATAACGGCCATAACTTTATTGCGCCTAAAAATATTGACGAACTCGCTTATGAACTATTGAGTGAGCCTAACTCAACGTTACTAGCAGGCGGAACTGATTTAGCACTGTCAGTTACGCAGAATTTAACTACTATAGATAAGCTTGTATATTTGGGTAATGTTGAAGAGCTGACGACTATTGAAGAAACCGAGTCTGAGATCATTATTGGTTCAGCGCTACCGTACAGCAAGTTTATTGATACATTGCATCATTATTACCCTGATTTAGGTGAAATGATTGAGCGTATTGGCTCTAAGCAGGTGCGTAATACGGGTACTTTAGGTGGAAATATTGGTAATGCATCACCTATTGGTGATATGCCGCCGACACTGATTGCGCTTGGTGCAACGATGACTTTACATGCTAATGGCGTAGAACGCACCATGCTAGTAGAAGACTACTTCGTTGATTATAAAAAAACCGTGCTACAGCCTTCAGAATTTATCAAGTCAGTGCAAATCCCTAAGCCTGTTGAAGGCCAAACCTTAAAACTATATAAAATATCTAAACGTATTGATGATGACATTTCAGCGGTATTAGCGGCGATATTTATTGAGCAGAAAGTCGGCGCTAATGACCAAGAAACTGGTCAAAAGGTTACCAATATTCGTATGGCTTTTGGTGGTATGGCAGCTATTCCTAGGCGAGCGCTAGTCGCAGAGGCTGTGTTGCAAGGGCAAATTCTTACGAAAGCACTTATCAGCCAAGCAAAAGAAGCACTCACGCGTGATTTTCAACCTATGTCGGATGTTCGTGCGTCGAGCAAATACCGTATGACGGTTGCTCAAAACCTTATTGAAAAATGTTACTTAGAGCTTCAAAGCGCTAATGCAAGAAAAGTTATAGAAACACGAGTGGTAAATTATGCGTAGCTTAATAGAGATAAATAAGGTTAATGTAAAAACAACAAATAACAACAACGCAAGTATTGAAAACGAAAAAAACAATGTGGGTTTAGGTGGCGTTGGTCGCTCTAAAAAGCACGAAAGTGCCGACAAACAAGTTGCCGGTGAAGCACTTTATGTTGATGACCGTGCATCTTTACGTGGCGAATTACATGCTGCTGTCGGTCAATCAATACATGCGCACGCTAATATTGTTTCTATGGACTTGTCAGCTGTTAAAGCAGCTCAAGGTGTTATCGCCGTAATTACCGTGGAAGACGTGCCAGGACATACGGACATTGGTCCTGTGTTTCCTGGCGATCCTGTGCTTGCTATTGGTAAAGTAGAATATGTGGGTCAGCCAATATTTGCGGTTGCGGCAACGAGTTTTGAACTAGCACGAAAAGCGGTTAAATTAGCTAAAGTTGAGTATCAAGAGCTTGAAGCAGTACTAACGGTTAAAGATGCATTAGCCAAAAAAAGTTTTGTTCGTCCGCCATTTACCATGAAGCGTGGTGATTCAGACACAGCCATTGCAGGCGCTGAACACCAGTTGTCAGGTAAAATTTTTGTGGGTGGGCAAGAGCACATGTACCTTGAAGGGCAAGTATCAACCGCTGAGCCAACCGAAGACGGTGGCATGAACATATATACTTCATCACAACACCCGAGCGAAGTGCAAAAGTGGTTGCTGAAGTATTAGATATTCCCTTAAATAAAGTGCTAGTAGATATGCGTCGTATGGGGGGAGGTTTTGGTGGTAAAGAAACGCAAGCTGCTCCTTGGGCATGTATTGCTGCTTTGCTTGCTAATGTAACTAAGCGCCCTGTTAAATTTAAATTAGCTCGTGTAGATGACATGGTTATGACAGGTAAACGTCATCCCTTTGAGAACAATTATACGGTAGGCTTTGACAACAAGGGTCAAATTAAAGGGATCAATATTGAAGTGAATAGTAACTGTGGTTACTCACCCGATTTATCTGATGCCGTTACCGACAGAGCGATGTTTCATTCTGATAACGCCTACTTTTTAGATCAAGCAACCGTTACGGGAAACCGTTGTAAACTTAATACTGTGTCACATACTGCTTTTCGTGGTTTTGGTGGTCCTCAAGGGATGATGACGATTGAAATGGTGATGGATGATATCGCTCGCCACACTGGTAAAGACCCTTTAGCCATTCGTAAAGCTAATTTATATGGAACAGATGAGCGTAATGAAACCCACTATCACCAAAAAATTGAGCATAACAATCTAGCTGAAATCATTGATACGTTAGAAGAAAGTTCTGACTATCAAAAACGTCGTAAAGCAATAACTGAGTTTAATAAAGGTAACGAAATTCTTAAAAAGGGTATTGCATTAACCCCCGTTAAGTTTGGTATTTCATTTACAGTGCAACATCTTAATCAAGCTGGGGCGCTTGTTCATGTGTATACCGATGGCACTATTCATTTAAGTCACGGTGGTAGTGAAATGGGCCAAGGGCTAAATACCAAAGTTGCCCAAATTGTTGCTGAAGAATTTCAAGTGAATGTTGATACGGTGGCTACTTCTTCATCACGTACTGACAAAGTACCAAACTCCTCACCAACGGCAGCTTCTTCAGGAACAGACTTAAACGGTAAAGCAGCAGAAGCAGCAGCAAAAACCATTAAGCAGCGTTTAATTGATTTTGCTTGTGAGCAATATCAAGTTACTGCTGACCAAGTGAAGTTTGAAAACAGTAATGTGATTGTTGGTGATCAAATCTTTAGTTTTGCAGAGTTTTCGCAATTAGCCTACATGGGGCGTGTTTCATTATCGTCTACTGGTTTTTATAAAACCCCTAAAATACACTTTGACCGCGCAACAGGTAAAGGGCATCCATTCTTTTACTTTGCAACGGGTGCGGCAGTGTCTGAAGTGATTATTGATACCTTAACGGGTGAATATAAAACCCTACGTACCGATATTTTGCAAGATGTTGGTCATTCAATTAACCCTGCTATTGATATAGGCCAAATTGAAGGGGCTTTTGTTCAAGGTATGGGATGGTTAACAACGGAAGAGTTAGTGTGGAATGAACAAGGGCGATTACTGTCAAATAACCCTGCAACCTACAAAATACCGGCGATTAACGATGCGCCAGAAGATTTCCGCGTCGCTTTAGTGCCAGATGCAACTAATCGCGAACATACGATATACAACTCAAAAGCCGTAGGTGAGCCACCCTTTATGTTGGGTATGTCTGTTTGGTCTGCGCTAAAAGATGCTATTTCAAGTGTTTCTGATTACAAACAAAGTCCTATACTTGATACACCGGCAACACCAGAGCGAGTACTTTGGGCGGTTGAATCAATGAAAGCGGCTAATCAGTAAGGATCGCAAGATGACACTTTATAATGATCATAATGTCGCAAAAGGTGATTGCGCCGAAGAACATGATGACGCGTTTAAATGGAACTGGAATCAAGCCAGTCTTAAACTAGGTCAGCGAGGACTGTCATATGTGTTGATTACTATTATCGGCGTAACAGGCTCTACACCACGTAATAGCGGCACTAAAATGGTGGTTAGCCAAAACAATACTTTTGATACTATTGGTGGTGGTCACCTTGAACATAAAGCAATAAAGCAAGCTAAAAAACTGTTAGCAGAAAATAATGATTGCCAACTAATCGAACATTTTCAATTAGGCAGCCAGTTAGGACAATGTTGTGGTGGTAATGCTAGCATCTTGTTTGAATGTTTTGCGGCTAACACTATTCATATCGCGGTCTTTGGTGCCGGTCATGTTGGGCAAGCATTAATTCCGATGTTAGCCGGGTTACCTTGCCGTGTCACTTGGGTTGATAATCGTGAATCACAATTCCCGCCAAATACTGAGCGATACGCGAATGTCACTAAACTTATTACCGACGATCCGGACCAGTGAAATATCGCACATGGCAAGTAACAGTCTTTATGTGGTAATGACCCATAATCACCAGTTAGATTTTGACATTAGCCTTGAAATACTCAAACGTGAAGACTTTCATTATTTAGGCTTAATTGCCTCAGACACCAAATGGCGACGCTTTCAACAACGTTATAAGCACCGAGAAATAAGCCCGTCGTTAGTAAAGCGTATGAATTGCCCCATAGGACTTGAACAAGTGGTGGGTAAAATGCCGATGGAAGTTGCCATCAGTGTTGCAGGGAAAATTATAGAATCTTATCAGGCCTTATTACCCAGTGAACAGCCGACGAATGAGCAAGCAAGTAAAAACAAGGGTGTTGCTTGGAAAGAAATTAAACAGCTGCTTTCACTACAAACCGCTCAGCTTCAAGCAGAGCCAATGTTCGAGCAAACATCTGAGCGGATAACTGAGCCTAAGACAAAAACTGAAATTGGAGCATTAAAGTGAATCATTTTGCATTAAAAAGTAAAAATGTCGTAATTAATGGTGAAATAAAATCTGCTTTAATCGAAGTTAAAGACGAGCTCATTTATGCTATTCATGCATACGAACAAGCACTAGATTGTGAAATTAAAGACTTTGGTGACTACGTTATTATGCCAGGGCTAGTTGACTCGCATGTACATATAAACGAGCCAGGACGTACCGAATGGGAAGGTTTTAATACCGCAACACAAGCCGCTGCTCCGGTGGTATAACTGCTTTAGTCGATATGCCGCTTAATTGTATTCCGGTAACTACTACCAAAGCGGCTTTTCAAGAAAAACTCGATTCGGTTGACGATAAATTATGGGTAGACTGCGGGTTTTGGGGCGGTGTTATTCCACAAAATATTGATGACTTAGACGAGTTACTTAATCGGAGTGTTAGGCGTTAAATCATTTCTCATTGATTCAGGTATAGAAGAATTTCCTAACGTTGAAGCAAAAGATATTCGCGCGGCAATGCCTATATTAGCGAAACATGATGTGCCTTATTTAATTCATGCGGAATTAGACTGTGGTGGCTTTAATGAAGTTGTTATCAATGAAAAGTACAATAGTTTCTTAGCGTCTCGTCCGAAAAAATGGGAAAACGATGCTATTTCGTTAATGGTCGAAATGGCACGTGAATCAAAAGCTAAAGGTGATAACTGTAAAGTGCATATTGTGCATTTATCTTCTGATGAAGCGTTAGCGACTATTGCACAAGCGAAGCAAGAAGGTTTACGTTTTACAGCCGAAACTTGCCCACACTACTTAACCATAGCGTCTGAAAATATTCCTGACGGTAAAACTTTATTTAAATGTTGTCCGCCAATTCGCGATAACCAAAATCGCGAGCATTTATGGCAAGCAATTACAGATGGTCGCCTAGATTTTATTGTGTCAGACCATTCGCCTTGTACGCCAGAGCTAAAACACATAGATACTGGCGATATTGAGAAAGCATGGGGCGGTATTTCTGCATTACAGTTTGGTTTGCCATTGATTTGGACAGAAGCAAAAGAACGTGGCTTTAGTTTGGTTGATATAACACGGTTGATGTCCAGAGAAACGGCGAAATTTGCAGGGCTAGATCAAATTAAAGGGCAGATATCGCTTGGCTTTCATGCGGACTTTTTAGTGTTTGACCCAAATACTAGCTACGAAATCACCAATGCGATGATTAAACACCGCCACAATATTACTCCATATGCCGGTCGTATGGTTACGGGTCAAGTATTACATACGTTTGTGCGTGGTCATCATGTATATCAACAAGATCAATTTAATAATGTGCCGATAGGAAAACCGCTACTTAAAGGGCAGTTTTAATCAGGCTATTACAAACGTTAAGTTATGAATAAGAAAATATATAAAAATAAGTATAAATAATTAGGATGAACAAATCATGATGTTAGACATAGATACTCAACAACAGAATAAATTGAGTGGAGAGCCACTAGAATTAGAACGCAAACTAAAAACACACAGTGTGGATTTAGCCGAACGTCTTGGCGGCGAAACATTGTCTTGTAGTGATGACTTTTTTGCCGGCATGGAAAATTTAATTAAACCAGGACGCGGTATTTTCATCGATGACAAATTTACCAACCGAGGTAAATGGATGGACGGTTGGGAGTCTCGTCGTAGTTATGGCCGAGATGATGGTCGTGACTTTGATTGGTGTATTATTCGCTTAGGCATTAAAGGTGTTATTCGCGGTTTTGACATTGATACTAATTATTTCCGTGGTAATGCACCTGAAATGGTCTCTGTTGAAGCTTGTGTAAGTGACGTTGAACCTAATGAAAAAACTGTTTGGGAAACCGTCCTAGCGCAAACATTAGTTGAACCACATAGCCAAAATATTTTTGAAGTTAACAGTGCCGATACTCACAACAATAACAAATCTTATACTCATGTACGTTTAAATATGTTTCCTGATGGCGGTATTGCAAGACTTAGGGTTTATGGGGAAGCCGACGTAAATTGGAATGAATTTATTGACGGCGAACTAATTGACTTAGCCTTAATTAAAAACGGTGGTAAAGCGTTGTTAGTAAGTGACATGTTTTTTAGTGATAAAAACAATTTGATTTTACCAGGTCGAGGTAAAAATATGGGCGATGGTTGGGAAACTAAACGTCGTCGTGACCCAGGTCCAGATTGGTCTATTGTTAAACTAGCATGCCAAGGTAGTATTGAAAAAGTCATTGTTGATACTTGTCATTTTAAAGGTAACTACCCTGACACTTTCACGCTAGAAGGCATGGTATCAAGTAACGATGACTTTAGTGATGGTCAACAAGAAGATCAATGGCAACCGATTATTGCGCGCACTAAATTATATGCTAACCGTGAACATTTATTTATTAGTGAAATCCTTGCTAATAACAAACAACACTTTACTCATGTGCGTTTAAGTATTTTCCCTGACGGTGGTGTTTCTCGACTGCGTGTGTTTGGCAAACGAGCACAGTAACAGGAGTGTGTATGAGTTTAGAAAATTTAAAAGGCTTAAACAACTTAAATAAGGCTAGTGTAGAGCAAGCAACGCATCGTTTTATGCAATGTTGTACCTCAAATGGTTGGGTGAACGCTATGGTTGCCGCTCGGCCTTATGCCGACGAACGTAGCTTAAATGAGCATGCCGATGCTGCTTGGCAAGCGTTAGGCGAAGTTGATTATTTAGAAGCTTTTGAAGGACACCCGCAAATAGGTAATGTTGATACACTACGTGCTAAATATGCCAATACTAAAGCATTGGCTAGTGGTGAACAAAGCGCAGTAAACGAAGCCAGTGAACAAGTGTTACAAGCTTTAGCCCAAGGTAATGCTGACTACCTTAAAAAGTTTGGCTTTATTTTTATTGTTTGTGCAACCGGTAAAAGCGCGGCACAAATGTTAGCGCTGTTAGAGGCGCGTTTGCCGAATGATAAAGCAACCGAACTGGCTAATGCAGCAGAAGAACAACGTAAGATATTTCACCTTAGATTAGAGAAATTACTATGAGCCAAATAACTACTCATGTTTTAGACACCACTCGTGGCAAACCGACAAAAGGCTTACCGATCACCTTATTTGCGCAAACGGGTGATAGTTGGCAGCAATTAGCCACAGGTATTACTAACACTGACGGTAGAGTTGCTGATTTGTTAGCTGATGATGTGGTACTTGCTGCAGGGATTTATCGCATGCACTTTGCCACTAAGCCTTATTTTGCATCTAATAACGAAACGGGATTTTATCCATATGTAGATATTGTTTTCGAGCTCGATGATGTGTCGCATAACAGTGCTAGCCATTATCACATTCCTTTGTTACTAACGGCGTTTGGTTATTCAACTTATCGTGGTAGCTAATACACGTGCTTAGACGAATATTATCAAGATAACTAATATCAAGATAACTAAATAGGAAAGATTATGACGGATACGTTGCCATTTATTGCGCCAACAAAGCTAACGCCTAAAACGCTAAGCCCAAAACCTCTGACACAAAGTGCATTTGCTGCTTTTGGTGATGTTATTGAGGCAAGTGACCAGGTAAAAAACTTTCCGATCAATAATGGCTATACGCAGCGTTATCATGACTTAGCCAAAGTAGATGTTAATGAGGCCGATGCAGACAATAATATGGGTCATGCCATAATCAGTATTTTTCGCTCTACACCTTTAGCACAACCGATCGCTATAAAAATGATGGAACGCCATCCTCATGGTAGCCAAGCATTTATGCCGCTTGGCGATAATCTTTATTTGGTTGTTGTTGCTCCGGCAGGCGAGTTTGAACTCAATAAAATTGAAGTTTTTATCGCTAAGGCTAATCAAGGGGTTAATTACCATAAAGGCACTTGGCATCACTTTTGTTTAGCAATGGGCAGCGAAAGTGACTTTTTAGTGGTTGATAGAGGTGGCGCAGGCGACAACTGTGATGTGCTTGAATTAGATGGTTCATTGGTTATTGCAACGACTTGAAATTATTAAATTGTAAATAGCAAACATAACCGAACGCAAACAGATCAATGTGATTTGAAGATATCGCCAATATCTCGTTAATAAATAATTGAAAATTGGCGAAATATGCAAGAATGAATATAGGTGAAAAAATGTTAAAAGTATTTCGTGGAGAGTTACTGCACTTTTTAGCAGATCCTGCCAAAGTTTCTCTACAAGACAGCTATCAATATCTGGAAGATGGTTTGCTGATTATTAGAGACGGTATAGTAGAACAAGTAGGTGACGCTGTTGACTTATTACCCACATTAGATAAAGACATAGCGGTTACTCACTATGAAAATGGGCTAATTATGCCTGGCTTTATCGACACACATGTTCATTACCCTCAAACAGAAATGATCGCCTCGTATGGCGAACAACTACTTGAGTGGTTAGAAAATTATACCTTCCCCTTTGAACGCCAATTTTCTGATTTAGAGCACGGTAAGAATGTAGCTGAATTCTTTTTAACTCAATTACTTGCTGCAGGTACTACCACTGCTTTAGTTTTTGGTACGGTTCATAAAGAATCAGTTGAAGCTTTTTTTACTATTGCGCAACAGAAAAAACTACGCATGATTTGCGGTAAAGTGTTAATGGATCAAAATTGCCCTGATTATTTATCTGATACCGCTCAAAGCGGCTATGATGATAGCAAAGCACTTATTGAAAAATGGCACAATACCGATCGTTTACAATATGCGATAACCCCACGTTTTGCACCAACCTGTTCAACAGAACAATTGAATAAAGCAGGGCAGCTACTGAGCGAAAACCCGAGTGTATATTTACATACGCATTTAAGTGAAAACGAAGCCGAAATTGCTTGGGTAAAAGAGCTCTTTCCTGACAGCGAAGGTTACCTCGATGTATATGATAAAAGTAAATTACTCGGTCGCCGTAGTATTTTTGCTCATGGTGTGCATTTGCATGACAGCGAATGTCAGCGTTTAGGTGAAACTAACTCAGCAGTAGCTTTTTGTCCAAGTTCTAATCTGTTTTTAGGCAGTGGCTTATTTAACCTTCAGCAAGCACAAAAATTTAATGTCAATGTTAGTTATGGTACCGATATTGGTGCGGGTACAACATTTTCGATGTTAAGTACGCTAAATGAAGCCTATAAAACGCAACAATTACGCTCAGCAAAACTTGACCCATTTCAGTCGTTTTATTTAGCCACATTAGGTGGTGCGGTTGCATTAGATTTAGAAGGCACTATAGGTAACTTCACTAAGGGCGCGGAAGCTGATTTTATTGTACTTGATTACCATGCAACACCCTTGATAGCGAGGCGTATGCAACATTGTACTACCTTGTCTGAAAAGCTTTTCATTTTAAGCATGATAGGTGACGAACGTCATATTAAATCGACCTATATCATGGGTGAAAAAGTCATGGGTGAAAAAGTCATGGGCGAAAAAGTATAAAAGCTAATAATAAAATTTGTATAAACACAAAAAACAAAAAGTTACGTTATTTAACGTTTACGTAACTAAGCAAAAACTTAGGGAATATTATGGATCCGTATATTACAGAATGGCTTAACTTAGTTATTCGCTTTGCTCATCTTATTACAGGTATCGCATGGATCGGTGCGTCATTTTACTTTGTTTGGCTAGATAATCATTTAGAAAAACCACCACAATGGAAAACCGACAAAGGGATTGGTGGGGATTTATGGGCGATTCACGGCGGTGGCTTTTATGAAGTGGCAAAATATAAACTTGCTCCTGAAAAAATGCCAACCACCTTACATTGGTTTAAATGGGAAGCCTATACCACATGGATTACTGGTTTTTTATTACTTTCATTAATGTTTTATGTTGGCGCAGAATCCTATTTAATTGATAAACGCGTCGCTGATTTAACGCAACTGCAAGCCATTGCATTAGGCATTGGTTCTATTGTGATTGGTGTGGGACTCTATGAAGCATTAGTGCGAACCAAGTTACGTAATCACGGCATTATTTTAGGAATGATCTTAATTGTTGTAGCTACAGCATTGTCTTATGGTTTAACGCAAATATTTAGTGCTCGTGGTGCGTATATGCACATGGGAGCTATCATCGGCACTATTATGGCCGGTAACGTGTTTTTCGGTATTATGCCGTCACAACGTGCACTAGTAAAAGCAGTCGAAGAAGGAAAAGCACCTGATCCGACCTTTGGTTTAAACGCTAAAGTGCGGTCAACTCATAATACTTACACGACGCTTCCTATTATCTTTATTATGATCTCGAATCATTACCCCATGACATTTAACCACCATGCTAATTGGTTGGTATTAATTGCTATTATTTTAATTACTGCCGCAGTTCGCCAATATTTTGTGTTACGCCATTTTGGTAAACAAAAACCATTGGTATTAGTGGGCGCGGTTGTTGCCACTTTAGCGCTTGCTTTTTTGATTGCGCCTAAATCAAGCCAGTTAACGGCAGAGCAAAAACAACAAACGGTAACTACAGAGCAAGTACAAACCATTATTGAACAGCGTTGTAGCGCTTGTCATTCAAATAACAATACCGATGATGTTTTTAAATCGGCACAAGCAGGCATTGTTTTTAGTGATATATCGTCTATTAAACAATGGGCGCCAAGGATAAAAGCGAGAGTGATTGACGCGAAAGATATGCCGTTTATGAATAAAACTAACATGACAAACGATGAGCGAGATACCTTAGCGATTTGGTTAACGACAATTAACCAAGAAACTGGAAAATAGCGACTAGCAATACCTTGATTATGCCGTGCTTAGATTATTTAGCACGGTTACAATAGCACGGTTTTTTTGTCTTCGTATGGTTGTATTGTGGATGACAGTGCCCAAATACTATTACGTTCACCATAATAAGCCCTGTGTTTTGTTTTACATGCCGCATAATAAAATATCCCAGAAAACACAAAAGCAACAAGCTCAACCATAATTGATGCTACTTGCCTAGTTTCCCATAAACCCATACTTGGTATAAAAAGGGTTAGTAAGGTGGTTAACGGTATAAATAAACAAGCTAAACTCATTAAATACAGCAAATTAATAGCGCTTTTTGCCGCACCGCTAGCAAATGCATAACTAAACGCAATAAAAAACACCACATAATAGCAGCATAAGTAATAGTTATTGGTTTGAACACCTGTTAAATATAACCATTTACTGGAAAGTAGTGTTGTTGTTACCGCCAGTACAGAGCCTAAACATACCCCAATAGTTAACGAAGCCATAAAACGGTTAGGCTTAGTTTGTTGTGCATGTTTTTGCCTGCGTTTTTCTAACCAAAGCAAGTTACCACTATAAAACAAAAAAGCACCCAATAAGCCCATAATGAAATACAGCCAACGACCTAAGTCACCACCATAACCACCAAAATGTAACGAGAAAAAGCTACTAATCAGTGGTGTGTAAACATCCGCAGCATTCATCGGTATGCTACTAAAGGTAACTTCAAACGTGTATGGGTTCATATAAATGAAATCACCTGCACTATTACGCATCATTTCTTGCGTGTTCATTATGGTAATGCCAACCGATGGGCGGGCTGAGTTCAATCCTGAAAATGCCATGGACTGAACTTCATAACCGTCTGTTAATTCACTTACTTTTTTAAGGTAAGTGTTCATAGTAGGCAAGTGTTTTATAGAATATGCCATAGTTGATTTTTGCGGTTGTTCAAAGAGAGGTCTTTCACCATAACCTACACTAAGCCCACCATAGAAAGCATCATGAAAAGCAAAGACAACCACAGTAATCGCAATAATAATATGAAAAGGTAGGCTGATCACACCAATAAGATTATGACTATCGAGCCAAAAACGATTAGCTCCTTTATTTTTTCTCAAAGCAAAAAAACTTTTCGTTAATGTTGGCAGTAAAAATATAATGCCAGAAACTAAAGCTAAAAAATAAAGCACGGCTGCTACACCTAAAACCAAAACACCAAGGTCTTCATGACCGATCTTGCCAACGATGCCACTGTGCGATGCAAATTATCAACTAAATCGCCTAGTTCATTACTTGTATTAACCTGTGTAACCAACTCATTTTGTGGTGACAATGTAGCGTGCTTAACAATATGATTTAACTGTAAACCTCTACCACCACCTGTTTCAGTCCATATTAATGGCGATTCATGTTCGTTAAAATTAACGGTAAAACCTTGCTGAGCTTTGTCAAAATTAGTTGATGCTTTTGTAATTAACGTATCAAATTTTTCAAGTGGAATTTGCGGTAAATAATGGTTGGAGGGTGTTGCCCAATGAGATATCTCTTTTTCGAACATACTCAAAGAGCCAAAGATAAAAACCAATAAAGAGCACTAAACCTGCTATTATACCTGTCCAAGTATGAATGGATTGATAGGTACGTAATATATCGCCGCGAATTTTCATGCCCCGCCCCCCAATAAGAAAAACATACCGTAACCAAGCAAATTTGCTAATAATAAATAGCTCACCGCTTTTAAGCCTGTTTTAAACAAATATGTAAAGCTTAAAATAAGTAGCCAAATAGGACTGATCATCCACATATTAAATTGTACTTTCACGGGGGTATCAATACCGCCAGGACCATACCAAGCAAATATCATAACGAATGCATAACTTAGTGATAAGCCCAGTATTAGTCCGGCAAACGTTTTCACCCACCAATGGGGCTGAATTTTTTCATCTGCTGATAATCTTGCCATTATGCTATCTCTCAATTTTTGAAAAAAGGGGGATCAACGTCATTAACGGAATACACACCAGTACAATATTTAACGTAAATAGCCAAATAAATACGGCTGAACTAGTAACAAATATTTGTAACCAAACAAATAAAGCCAATAAACAAAGCACTAAACCAATTAAACGCCAAAATTTGTTTAGCGGCTTGCTAAAAATAGTTTGGTGTTTGTTGGATAGATAAATAAAGGTTGCGCCAATCAACGTTATCATTAGAGCTATAAATTGCGACATTTCAATTGTTTCCATCGTATAAAAATTATTATTACATTTCATTGCTATAGGCGAGTGAGTTATTTATTCAATAGGCGTCAACCTCACCCTCACTCAAACGACAGAAAGACATTTTACCACCGTCAATGCAAATAGCAATGGTTTTCATTTGCATTGACGGGATTGTTACGTTAGATTATTGCCCAGAAAAATCTACAAAATCACTATTACTTACAAAAATTAATATTTAAAACTTATAAAATTTAAGGTTCACATGAAACATATACAATTTAAAATCAGTGCACTGACTGCTGCTTTTTTAACAGCGCTAACTACACCTTACGCATTTGCAGAAGACAATGCAGAGCAATTAGAGTCTATGGAAAAAATTACCGTCTTGGGTGAAAAAACAGAGCGTAGCTTAAAGGACACTAGCTCTTCAGTGTCTGTCATTACAGAAGAAACATTAAAAACTATGCAAAGCCTAACCATGAGCAATGTAATTGCAGATATTCCAAATGTGGTGGTGCTATCGGGTGCAACACCTGATATACGTGGAGTTTCAGGCAATGGTGGCGCATCAGGATTTAATGCTTTTAGTGGTGGTGCCAAAGCACGTGTATCAACCTTAATTGATGGTGTGGTTGAACCTTTTGTGGCATTTGTAACTGCCGACTCTGGTATTTGGGATGTTGAACAAGTTGAAGTTTTTCGTGGGCCACAGTCAACCAAACAATGGCAGAAATAGTATTGGTGGTGCAGTCTATGTAAAAACAAAAGATCCCTCGTTTGATTGGGAGGGTGCAGCACGCTTAGGCTACAGAAATCAAGATAGTTATATTGATTCTTCTTTTGTCCTTTCTGGGCCAATTGTTGAAGACGAACTCGCCTTTAGAGCCTCTTTTCAGCGTCTTGATGGTGACACTATCGACAATCAAGTTATCTATGATACTAACCTGAGTGAGCATGATTTAAACGCAATCACCACCAACCGACTTAAAACCAAATTATTATGGCAACCTAAAGCCATTGAAAATTTCTCAGTGATGTTGACCTACTCAACCAATGATGAAAAAGGTAACTCAGGTCGCAAATATTATCCGGCGATGATCCTTATGCGCTTGAACCTATTAACCCTGTTTATATGGATACCGAATCAGAAACCGTCAGCATAAAGCTTGATTATGCAGTTAATGATTCGATCTCAATAGATTTTTTAGCCGCCGTTATGGATTATGACTGGACAATGGATGCCTACGCAGAAACCGAAGCAGGCGAACAACTAGTAATAATGGCTGAAAACAACACCACCCTCGATGCAAAAATTAACTTTGGTAATAATAACCCCGCTCTCAATGGCTTTGTTGGCTTAGCGTATTTTGAGCGCGAGCAAGACTTTAATAGCAGCGGCACTACTGTATACAGTGGTGACGACAGTAGTGATTCTAATGCTATTTATGGTGAAGTTAGATATGAGTTTGCTGACGCTTGGTCAATCATTGCCGGCGGACGAATCGAAAGAGAAACCCAAAACCGTGATTTTGATATGCCTAGTAATAATATAAATCACGCTTTATTAGATAAAAGTAAAACCATTGCCTTACCTAAGTTAGTACTTCAATATCAAATTTCAGACGACACCACTTTATCGTTAAGTGGTCGTAGAGGCTATAACGCAGCAGGCGGCGCACTAAACTGGGCAACACAAGCTTACTATTACTATGATGAAGAAACGGTAGATACCTACGAATTTACCGTGCGTAGTAGCGTCACTAAAAATATTAACTTTACCGCAAACGCTTTTTTTAATAACTTCTATGGTTATCAAGCGCTCAGTTCAACCCGTGCAATTGTTAATATGGATAAAGCACAAACCTATGGTGCAGAGTTTGACGTAACAGCAATGATCACTGATGATTTTCAATTAAATGCTAGCGTAGGTTTATTAAGCACTGATATTAAAGACGCAGGTGAAAACTACGCAGATGCGACCGGTAATGAGTTAAACTCAGCACCAGAAATCACCGCAAAAATTAGCGGAAAATATTGGTTAACTGACGAATTCAATGTGGGTGTATCGGTTAATTATGTGGGTGAATATTTTGGTGACTTTGCCAACACAGAAGAACGTATTGCGGGTGGTTACACCCTAACGCGTCTTAATGTAAACTATACAACAGACAACTGGTTAATTACCGCCTTTGTTAACAACGTACTTGATGAGCAAGAATTTGTGAGCAATGAACCGGCAGGCAGATCATACCCCAAAGGTTATTCAGCCATTGTTGACCCAAGGAACATTGGCGCCTCTGTGACTTACTCATTTTAATTAACTCAGGTTCGCATTACACATCAAAGAAAAAACACCGGTGAATGAAAGCTTTCTCATATTCACACGAGCAAGCTTTTAGCATTACTATTCTATTGCCCATCCCGGCGCTTTATCGTCCCAATTTCCACATCAAATAAATCAAGCACCCGTGCAACACTGTGATTAATAATATCATCAATGGTTTTAGGTTTATTATAAAAAGCGGGCATGGGTGGGGCGATAATTGCGCCTAATTGAGAGGCGTCGTACATTAATTTACAGTGGCCTGTATGCAAAGGTACTTCTCGTGGCATTAGCACTAATTTACGTCGTTCTTTGAGTGTTACATCAGCGGCGCGCACAATTAAACTGTCAGCGTACGAATTCACAATGGCAGACAATGTTTTCATGGAACAAGGCGCAACAATCATACCGTCCGCTTTAAATGAACCGCTAGAAATAGTAGCGGCCTGATTTTTATTGTGATGCACAACATCAGCAAGCGCCTCTACTTGTTGAGGTGTGTAATCAGTTTCAATACTTATATTTAAGCGTGCGTATGAGCTCATAATTAAATGCGTTTCTATGCCTTCAACTGCTTTAAGCATTTCCAGTAAGCGAATGCCATAAATCACACCACTTGAGCCGCTTATACCTATAATTAAACGCATTAATTGAGCCTCTTAATAAACCAAGTCTATGAATGTACATAGATTTCACCTATGGCTATCATAACATAGGCTAATATACTTAATGATATTTTAACCTGCTATACTTTACGAATATATACCGGTTACTAAGTATTATTCTAAAAACAACAAACTTAAAGTATTCGAGAAATTAACGATGAGCATTATATTACGACCTGCTACCAATTTAATGAACAAGCTAACATATTTGCAAAAATTCATTCTAATCAGTTTGATCTGTTTAGTGCCTTTATTAACGCTTGCCTACATGCAATTGAATACACTACATAAAGCTAAACTAGTGACGGAGAAAGAGTTAAATGGATTAATTGAGTTGCGTCACACTTTATCGTTAGTATCCCTGTCAGCCGAACGTCGTGATTTAATGTTAGTAAGGGGGATGAGTCTAGTGTTGACGAAAGCCTTGGAAAACGTATTCAACAAAACGAAACTGACTATATTCAATTGCTCAACGTTATTAAAAAAACGGTTGAAGGTAATGAACACGCAAGCACCTTATCGTTAATTGAAAAATTAACTAAAGAAATTCAAATTAATCGCATGACCGAAGTTTCAAGAATGAGCATGGCTGAAAAATTTGATGTATTTAATCAGTCAGTCTCAAATACTTGGGGACTTGTACGTGCTATCGCCAACGATACTGGCTTGTCTAGAGACCATAACGCAAAAAACTTTTTATTAATGAAATTAATTATTGATGATCTTGAACTTGCTATAAAACACCAAGGCATGCATCGAAGTTTTGCCAGTGTTGCCTTCAAAATTGGTAGTTTATCAAGTCAATCCTTAGACACGTTTGACCAACTCTTGGCTTTTTTAGAGCAAGACGCTAAAAACGTAGAGTTAAAATTACAACCCCTTGTAAACGATAGCCAATTGAAAGAAATAAGTCTTAATGTTGTTAAACAATTACAACTTGATATAGTCGCCTTAGACGACATTCTTTTAAATGAAAACTTTAACCAACCTTGGAAAAACTATTTTGCCAACGGCGCACAAGCACTTGCGATGATGAATACTTTTATTGAAGAAGCAATCACATCAATTGAAAACGACTTGCAAATAAGAGCGGACGCACAACAACAAGATTTTTATATACTGTTGGTGTCTTGCTTGTTTGTTTTAGCGTTTGTGAGCTACTTAATGTTAGGTTTTAACTTGTCAGTTAGACGTGGTATTGACTCTATTTTAACCGTTGCGCGCGATGTTTCTAAAGGTGACCTTACGACACAAATAGTACCAAGAAGCAAAGATGAAATAGGTCAACTCAGCGAAGAGTTCAATCAGATGACCCGCAATATTCGTAACCTCATTCAAGAGGTAACGAACACGTCTGACGTTGTGGTTACTCAAACGTCTAAAGTAGATGATATTGCTACCCAAAGTAGCCAAGCAATTGCCCTACAAAGTAATGAAATTGAACAAATAACAAAGGCCGTAAATGAAATGTCACTTAGTGTGCAGAACGTTGCCCAAACAAGT
Organism: Colwellia maritima; assembly: GCF_022669015.1. Classification (GTDB taxonomy): domain Bacteria; phylum Pseudomonadota; class Gammaproteobacteria; order Enterobacterales; family Alteromonadaceae; genus Colwellia; species Colwellia maritima. The sequence goes on from NZ_JAKKSL010000001.1 coordinate 475,058, forward strand.
TCAGAAGCATCAGAAGCGTCTATTCAAGTGAATAACGAGGCCAATGCCGGTAATCAATTAGTTGCATCTTCGCTAGAAAGCATTAAATTACTTTCAACTAATATCGATCACTCAATGACAATGATTGCCCTACTGGCTAAAGAGAGTGATGGTATTTCAGTGGTGCTTGACGTAATAAAAAGTATTGCAGAACAAACCAATTTACTTGCCCTTAATGCTGCCATTGAAGCAGCACGTGCAGGAGAGCAAGGACGTGGTTTTGCTGTTGTTGCTGATGAAGTAAGAACATTAGCCCAACGCACTCAACAATCAACCCAAGAAATTGAAAAAATAATACAGCGTTTACAAACGGGGGTTTCAGACACCTCACAATCAATGTCTATCAGCCATGAAAATGTAGGTAAAAGTGTTTCCTCCTCTGAAGAAGTTGGGGAAGCGTTAAGTCGCATTTCAATGTCGGCTCAAGCTATTGTTGATTTTAATGCGCAAATTGTGACGGCAACAGAGGAACAAACGATTGTTGCTCAAGAAATAGACAAAAAAATTATCGCCATCAATAATTTAACAAGCCAAACAGCTATAGGCGCAAAAGAAACGGCACAGTCATTAGATAATATGGTTACCCAAACGAATCACTTAAAAGACGTTGTTCATGCCTTTAATGTTTAACTGCTTTTATTTATTGCTCAAAAGAGCGGCGTTTAAGTGAGTAAATGCGGTTATTTGGCTGATAAAGCCAAGACAAGGCATTGTTAATTGATTAGCTTATATGTCAAAGTATACAGCTGCACTAATGCTATATAAAAGACGAGATCGCTCATGTTAAAATCTACAATGGTTACCCAACTCAATGCACAAATTAATTTAGAGTTTTACTCATCAAACCTATACTTACAAATGAGTGCATGGTGTGAAGAAAAAGGGTTTGAAGGCGCAGCGCAGTTTATGCGTAAACACGCTGATGAAGAAATGGGCCATATGACGCGTCTTTTCACTTACGTGAGCGAAACAGGCGCATTACCTATTTTAGGTGCTATTGATGCGCCACCACATGAATTTAAATCATTAGCCGACGTGTTTGAAAAAACCTATGAGCATGAATGTTTAATTACAGAAAAAATTAATGCGTTAGCCCATGAAGCTTTTACTAATCAAGACTATTCTACTTTTAATTTTTTACAATGGTATGTTTCTGAGCAACATGAAGAAGAAACGTTATTTAAAAGTATTTTAGATAAAATTAACTTAGTTGGCCATGACGGTCATGCACTATTTTTTGTAGACAAAGACCTTGCTGAAATGGCGAAAAAAGGTAGTACAAGCATTATGACTGACGGTAACGCATAGCAACTCAGCCATAATGAAAAACATAATCCTTACCGATGTATTAATTATTGGCGGCGCTGCCGGTTTAATGTGTGCAGCGACCGCCGGATATAGAGGTCGTAGCGTTACCGTCGTTGATATGGGCAAAAAAGCGGCCGAAAAATTTTAATTAACTTGAGATCGGTTTAAGCAACGACCATAGCATTAAGCTCTACATCAGTTAAATTAAGACCTGGCTTGTTTTTTAAGCACTAGGCCACCAATCCGACCAAGTTGCTCTTTAATAATTGAACAGCCAATTCTGAGGCCATCATCGTTTTACCTGCGCCAGGTGTTGCCAAGGTTAAAAAATGGCTATTACCATCACCGTATTGTTTCAATGCCAAATAAATACATTCAGCTTGCCATTGTCTTAATTTCATATTTTCTCTACAGGTTTATCTTGCTCAAGTAAGCCTTCAATAGCTCTTATCTACCCGAGTATTCTTGTATTATTATCTCTAGCTTTATTAAACTGAGGTTGTATTTCTTCAACCAATTTAGGAAATTCAGAATTCAGATCCTTGTAAGCTTCAGACTCACCAATATTCAATAATAACTCTGATTTGTAGTTGTTTAATTTCGTAAGTAATTTGTCATATTTAGCATAAGAAGTGATTACGTCTTTTATTTTAATTGCAGCTAATTCCTTTATTTTTTTAATATCAAAAAATTCGGTTTTATGGAATCTAGTAAGGCCTTTTTTTATTCGACTTGGGCTTTGTCAGCCAACCTTTATTAATTAGCTTTAACAGCTCCGCATAAATAAATTGTCTCACACTTGCTGACTCTAAAGTTGAGTCACTTTTTAAAGCAAAACATGCTGATCGGACATCACTTGTCGTGAAGTGGTCAAAGTTGAATGCAGCCCGTACAAAAATTAATAGGCATGAATATCAAAATTTCTCGAACTAAGCGCTCTATAAATCAATCAGTTGTTGCTAGTAAATTAGGAATTGAAGCGAGCTACCTAAGCCGAATTGAAAAAGGTACCGTTCCTGTTTCATATGAAAGGATTTATGAAATTATCCATATCCTACAGTGTAATATTGATGAGATATTTCCACAGCCCCCAGAAGTCGAAACACAATTTAATCGATGATTATATTTATTGGAATTTATACCTCTATTTGTCTATAAAGCTACGGCCATTATCAAGTAAGTAATCAAAACCAGTTGACATCTTAACTTTGATTAGACGATAATATTGTAAATGGTCGACTCAACCGGTTGAATTTCTACTCCTTTCAAACAAAGAGTCACCCCCTAAAAATTATTCTGGGTCTTATTTTTTATCCTTTAATCGAGGAGTAGTGCGTTTTACGTATAAAAATAAAGGTATAAACCATGAGTAATTTCACCTCGAAAAACTCGAATAAAAATCACGTACAAGCTTCATTTCTAGTCTTTGACGACTATCACTTTGCTGAATTAAAAGATTTATCTCCAAGTTCTATAAAATTAGCAGCTAAAAATGTTAGTGATAACTCTAAAAAACATGCCAACGAAAATCGTAAAAAACTCAAAACAACAACAGCCCTCAATAGGATTGCAAGTACTCTAGGTTTTAAAGGAGGCTTCTCAAACTATAATAACGCCTATGAAGATGAAATTCTTCCTTTTATGGTTAAGCATAACCTAGTAAATAGAAGTGACTTATTTACTTTTAGGCGCGAAGGTTATTGCGTACCTGTTACAAAAATATCCCCTCAGAAAATATCAGAACGTTTATTTTTTAATGGAGGTAAAATACCAGAAAAAGTTTTTACTGGGTATAACTTTCCTTTTGATAGTACTTTTTCGGACGGACATTTTTTAGTAAATGGAACGGGACTTAATAAAGAGGGATATGAAGAACTTAAAAGCTTTGGGATAGAAAGAAAAGGAATCGTTTCTAAGGTCTCTATAGATAAAGATCTACTTATTGTTGAGCAATGTCGCAATGTAATTCTCAAAGATTTACCAAGCTACTGGAAAAACAGAAGTGTAATTGATGTAATTATTGGCAAATACTTAATGGACTTAATTTCAGGGTTTAATCTGATAGGAGATTTGTTAGTTGAGCCAAGCAATGCAGGTGTAGAGCTTCAAATGTATACCCCTGAAGGGGGTGATTGCGAACTTGAAATATATCAGGCAACTAAAGCATGTGAGCTGTTTGGAAACCGCATAAGAGACTTTGCTGAAGGTTGGTTAGAAGTCATTCCTTTTAACGATAATTTAATATTCTTAAAAGGTGCAAATGGTGAATATGATTTCGTCTTTAAAAATATGCGTGACAAGCCTTTTGTGTTCAATTACCGCGAAGGCGCGCTTAAGCTCATAGATCTTCCCACATGTATTAATGATTATGATTATGCGCGTTGGTATTACTTTAACTACCAAGGACAAAGAGAATTAGATGAACATCATGCAGAGCAACTTCATTATCAAAGCGGCGGAACTACGAGTAATTACCCTGATTATAGTTTGCTTGAAGCCTTTTACGTTGAAAACGAAACTTACTCGCCTAAAAGGCATGTAAATTCTGCTTCCACACCTGTGCCCAATGAATTCAAGGCAATTGCCAACACGAACATACTTGTAACAGACTTAGTTACCATAGCTGAATTTGATGAATTTCTTAAAGCTAACCCTGAATATTATAAATACCGTCAAGAGAGTTTTCCTGGAGAACTAGCGGAAAGAGAAAAAACAGGAGTTGACAGAAATAACTTAGATAATGACAAGGGGATTCCTGTGGCATGCACTTGGTACGATGCTATGGCTTACCTGAACTGGAAAGAAAAAATAACGGGGCTTTCCTTAAGGTTGTTTAAAAAAAATGAATTTGAAAATGTTCGCCGCAAAGGAATACTGCTTAATACAAATAGTGGAAAAACCGATAAGTTAGGTTTCAAGATTGGTCCAATTAGAAAAATTGATATGGATGTGAAGGGTACCGGTGGCCACAATACCTTTGTGAAATTTCCAAATAAATTCACATGGGACATTATGGACGATGGTACTAAATTTATTCCATTAAACTATTTCGCGGAATGGGTTATGGAAAAAACATGTGTGAGAAGTGGTGATTTATCTAGTTTTTATGGAGATGACTGCTTTAGAGATAATATTCTAAGCACAACTGGTGCATATAAAAGTACTAAAATAGGCTTTCGCTTATGTTACGAGGTTGATCATTAGAACTAATTTCACTGAATTTGAAATTAACTTTTAACTAATCAACTTTATAACTGGAGTAAGTTATGTCTTACATCGACGAAAGCCAAGCCAAAGGGCTTGTTAAGCGAATATTTAGAAACTTATATGCAGCGGCAGAAAATAGTACACCTCAAAATTTTGAATACTCACAGAGAAAAATTTGTAAAAAAATAAAAGGACTGTGTAAAGAAAAAACCAATGCTGTATTCATTGCCGAGCGATTCACAAATACGAATAAATGGCAGTTAATATGGGGGGAGTGGTGCTTATTTAGTGCAAAGAAAAAATTATTTACAAGTAATAGTGATATTGAGCTTTACGACCAAATTGCATTTGATTTAACTATCAATGTAAGAGGTAGAGTTAGTTATAAATCATTTTATATCGTTTTGTCTAAGCATGCCTTAGTTAGGTTGATTATGAGGAGTCAACATCACTTAAAAAATCCTCATAATTTATATTTATACCTTAAAAAGATCACTAAAACTTTAGTATTTTCAGCATTAGAGTTATCTGATCAATATACTAAAAGTAACGGGAAGATAAGGCAAGACTGCACTGTAGTTGATGATATTTTTTTACCTTTAGCGCTAGATATTGGTATAAATAGCCAAGGCCTATTAGCTAAAACCTGTACGATAAAAACATTTATGCCAACACACTATGACGGTGCTGTAGCTGAATTATCGAGAAGTAGCCCAATAGCATCAAAGCCTGATTTTTTTGATTATGCAGCTAATTTTGATATTTTAAGAACTTGATATTTATAACGAAAGCTTTAATGGTTTTATATCGGAAAAGCTTAACCAAATTTAAGTTCCAAAGCCTTAATTGCACATCTCGTTAAATAGAAATGGTAACCAACAACTCTCATTTGGTTACCGTTTAATTCTTATCCCCCTTATAAAAAACAATTGCAATTTCATGCTGATATGAGATAAATGTACAATTAGACGTGATTAAGATTTAAATGGAATTATATTGTGAAAGATAAAGAAAAAATAGCGCTTTTCATAGACGCAGATAACGCACCAAGATCCAAAATAGATATTATTCTTTCCGAACTTGCTCGTTATGGCGTCGTTAACATTCGCAGAGCCTATGGTAATTGGAAAAGTCCAACCATAAAACCTTGGGAGGATGTGCTTCATGACTTTGCTATCCAACCTATCCAACAATTCGATTTAACCAAAGGTAAAAATGCTACCGATATTGCTTTGGTAATTGATGCTATGGACACACTCTACACTAAAGATGTCGATACCATATGCCTTGTTTCCTCTGATTGTGACTTTACTCCCCTCGTAACACGCGCTCTTGCGGATGGAAAATTTGTCATTGGTTTTGGTGAACGAAAAGCACCATCAGCTTTTGTTAATTCCTGTTCTAAATTTCTCTACTTGGATGAAATTGAAGCAGAAGAAAAAGTAGTTAATAAAAAAGGGCTAAGTATTAAGTGTGATACAAAGTTAATGAATATGTTGCGCCAGGCAGTTGAATCAGCGGAAGAAGATGATGGTCGGGCGGCACTTAGAGCTGTAGGTACTCATATAGCTAATCACGCTTCATTTGATCCTAGGAACTATGGCTTTAAAAAATTGAGCGACCTGTTTTCCGCTATTGATTTGTTTGAGTTGAAGCAAAGTAATTCAAAAACTACTTGGGTAAGAGATAAGAAAAAAGCAAAACAAAAGGATGCGTCTAAATAATGGTTTACGGAATAGATGTAAAATTAATTGCAGCAATCATTGCTTTATTAGGCGTATTTTTAGCATCTGTATTAAGCTATTTGGGGCATATTTTTATAAGGTTCGTGCTGAAGCAAAGAAAAGCACTAAAAAGTCACTCTATTACCTTTTAGAAATTAGATATTTTATCCTTACCTCACTATTTGATCCTGAAAAAGCAACAGAATCATACATAGAACATTATTGTAATCATCTTAGTATTAAGGGAATAAAACTTACCAGGCAGGACTTTGAATCAAATTTCATTGATTTAATTCGAGGTCACTTTGAAAATTTAATTTCTACATTAAAAACAAAGGCTGAAACTGACCTTGTTCAACCTTATGAGGAGTCACTATTAGAACTTGCTACGATAAATCCTGTTTTATCTTATAGCTTAAAAGGTCGAGAGCAGTTAGGGAAACTATTATTGCAAGCCAATAGTTATAGTGAATCACTTCCTGAAAATATCGACTTTCCAGAAGGTATGGAGTGGATGAAGAATGTAGTTATTGATTTTTCATCCAAAATGTCAGAACAAGCGATAGATGAGTCACTCTCTCAATTAGAAGGTGATATTATTGCACTAGCAAAAACATGTGGAAGAAAAACTTATAAAAATACAAAGGAATTGTTTAAAAAAAGATTAATGTTTAATGATAAAGATAGCTTCTCCGAACTAGATATTTATATGGATCAAGTCATTGAAAAAATGACTGAAGCATATAAATTGAACATGCCTAAAGAAGAAGCACCTGAGGTTACATAACTATGCCATTACAATCATATCAAGAGGTTTTAGATTACCTCGACAAGAATAAAAGACAGAAACATCTATTGTTGGGTAATGGTTTTAGTATGTCTTATGACCCTGAAATCTTTTCATATAATGCTTTAAATAAGTTTATTGATAAGTTGAATAATCCATTAATTACTAAACTATTTAATATCATTAACACCAAGAACTTTGAGTTGGTGATGCAATCACTCGACAATTTTTGTGAGTTAGCCAATGCTTTCAGTTCAGACCAAGAGTTTATCGACAAAATTGAAGAGGCCAGTGACAGCTTAAAGCACAGCCTCATCGATGCGGTTAAAGCTTTACACCCTGAACATGTTTTTAAAATACCCGATGACAAAAGCCAAAAATGTGCATCATTGTTAAAAGTATATCTCAAAGACGGAGGTAATATTTTTACAACAAACTACGACATATTGCTTTATTGGGTACTTATGCGAAATAAAGTACCAAACGCAATTGATGGCTTTGGTCGTGAGGTTGATCAGCTTTCATATAATGTAGACGAAATGGAATGGTCAGAATTGATTTGGGGACCAAATAAGCCAAAGCAGAATGTTCATTATGTTCATGGGGCTTTACCACTATTTGATCTTGGTTACCGTGTAATAAAAGAAGAATATAATGGAAATTTTATTCTTGAAAATATAAATAAACGTGTTGCCAAAAAAGAGTATCCAATTTTTGTAACTGCGGGTAATGCTGAAGAGAAACTCACCCATATTCTACACAACCAATATTTAACCCATTGTTACGATAAACTCTCAAATATTACGGGATCGCTAGTCACCTTTGGCTTTAACTTTGGTGAGTATGACGATCATATTATTGAGGCGGTAAATAATGCTTGTTCTTACAATAGTGACCGTAAAGGCAAGTTATTCAGCATATACATTGGCGTTTACTCAGCAAACGATGAAAAGCATATAAATAAAATCAAGAGTAAGTTTAAGTGTAAAGTGAACTTGTTCGATGCTAAGACGGTTCAATTTTGGTAAGTCAAAAATAAATAACATGGAAATGACTAATAATGATCCCTAATTACCAACAATTTATGCGCCCTTTTCTTGAGATAGCTCAGGCCGCCAATGGCAATGAAGTTAAACTTCGTGATGTCATCAATGAACTTGCCGTTAAATTTAATCTTTCCGAAGAAGAAAAAGCAGAAACACTCCCTAGTGGTAATCAGAGCGTATTGGATAACCGTGTTGGTTGGGCTCGCACATATCTTAGTAAAGTCGGTCTATTAGAAGTTACTCGACGAGCACATTTTGTCATCACTGAACGCGGAATAAATGCGCTTCAAGATATTGGTGTAGTTATTGATAATAAATATTTAAAGCAGTTTGACGAATTCATCGCGTTTAAAGAACAGAAAAACGATACCATAGAGACAATCTCAGACTTAGAGGTTACCGATGAAGTTACGCCTGATGAAGCACTTCGTGCAGCATACAAGAAAATTAATGATACCTTAACGGAAGATATTCTAAATCGTACACGTAAGGTAACCCCTGATTTTTTTGAAGATCTACTTATCAAATTACTCCTCGCTATGGGATACGGTGGTACGGGTGAAGGTGCTGCACATGCTCTTGGAAAAAGCGGCGACAATGGGATTGATGGTGTTATAGATCAAGACCCGTTAGGTGTAGATCAGATATACATACAAGCTAAACGGTATGCTCAAGGTAATAACATTGGTTCAGGTGATATCAGAGATTTTTTTGGCGCTTTAAATCTGAAAAAAGCACAGAAGGGAATATTTATTACTACGTCTGACTTCACCCCATCAGCAAGCCAAACAGCTAAAGATTTAGGTATGCGCATTGTACTTATCAACGGAGCCGAATTAGCTAAACTCATGTTGCGATATAACATCGGCAGCAGAGACGAACAGGTATTGCACTTAAAGAAAATAGACGAAGAATTTTTTGAAAGTTAAATTTGAAACCTAATTAAAGAATAATAAAACAAAGCTTGGATCAAAATTATGGATATTGACGGATTAAAACCAGAAACACAGGCACGTTTATCAATTGATGAGCAACTTAAGCTCGCAGGTTGGAAGGTACAAACATGGCCGAAGGTAAATCTAGGTGAAGATTTAGGTGTGGTTGTGCGCGAATATCCAACAGATACAGGTCCAACTGATTATCTGCTATTTGTTAACCGCCAAGCTGTCGGTGTTATTGAAGCGAAGAAAGATGAAACTATTCTTTCCCAAGTTGAAGAGCAAACACTTCGTTACGCCACCAGTAAAATTAAATTCCGTAAAGATGAAGCACCGTTATCTTTTCTTTTTGAAGCCACTAGCCAAGTTATCCACTTCACAGATTTAAGAGATCCTGCACCAAGAGCGAGAGAAATTTTTCATTTTTTCAAGCCAGAAACATTACAAGATTGGATGAAGCAAGAAAACTCATTACGACATAGCTTGAAAAACAACATGCCTGAATTGCCAAAGGCGAACTTACGGGAATGCCAAATCAATGCAATCACAGGACTTGAGCAATCTTTGTCTGAGAATAGGCCTCGTTCGCTTATTCATATGGCAACAGGCGCAGGTAAAACTTTTACGGCAATAAATGCCGTTTATCGTTTACTTAATCATGGTAATGCAAAGCGTATTTTATTTTTAGTTGATACGCGCAACTTAGGTAAACAAGCACAACAAGAATTCCATGGATTTAAACCTCAAGGGAAACAAACATTTTTTCATGAGAATCACATTGTTCAACGCCTTAGTAGTAGCACAATCGACAGTGCTGCGGAGGTCTGCATTTGTACTATCCAACGCATGTATTCTATTTTAAGCGGCAAGCCAATCGATGAAAGTGCTGAAGACTTATCGCTACATGAAATTAAGCAAAACCAAAGAACAAGCTAAATTAGTAAAGTACAATCCTGCGGTACCCATTGAGACATTCGATTTTATCATCGCAGATGAATGCCATCGTTCAATTTACAACTTATGGAAGCAAGTACTAGATTACTTTGATGCTTTCACCATTGGCTTAACCGCAACGCCAGATAAACGTACTTTTGGTTTTTTTGATGAAAACATCGTTGCTGAATATAGTTATGAAAATTCAGTTCTTGATGGCGTAAACGTAGGTTACGACGTATATGAAATTGAAACCGAAATTGGTAATAAAGGCGCAGAGCTTAAAGCGACAGAATGGCTTGATCACCGAGACAAACTCACCCGTAAAAAACGCCGGGCACAGGCAGAAGAAGACAAAGCCTATACCAGTAAAGAGCTTGACCGTTCAGTTGTAAACAAAAGCCAAATTCGTCAAGTCGTCCGAGCGATGAAAAAAGCGGTTGAAACAGAAATATTCCCTAATCGTAAAGAAGTGCCAAAAACCTTAATTTTTGCTAAAACTGATAGCCACGCCGACGACATTATTCAAATGGTGCGTGAAGAATACGGCCAAGGGAATGAATTCTGTAAAAAAGTAACCTACAACGCAAAAGATCCTGACGGAATACTTAACGATTTTCGTAATGACTTTAATCCCCGCATGACAGTAACAGTCGATATGATCGCTACCGGCACAGACGTTAAACCGCTAGAAATACTCTTGTTTATGCGTGATGTCCGCAGTAAAGGTTATTACGAACAAATGAAAGGTCGTGGTGTGCGTAGCTTAAGTTATGAAGATCTTCATAATGTAAGTAAAAGTGCCACCGACAAAGACCGTTTTATATTAATAGATGCGGTTGGTGTTGAAAAGTCATTAAAAACAGAAAGCCGCCCATTAGAACGCAATCCCAACCTTTCGATGAAAGACTTATTGCAAGGGGTGGCAATGGGTCACAGAGATGACGACACTATTCAAAGTTTGGCAAATCGTCTAACTCGACTGAGTAAGCAGTTAGACAAGCGCGGCTTAGACAAAGTAGAAGAGCTAGCAGGTAAGCCACTACCACAATTGGCACGAGAGTTACTTACCGCAATAGACCCTGATGCCATTAATAAGCAAGCACTGATGAATGCTAAACAAGCTGAAATCACTCGCAGTGAAGAAACCTTAACTGAAAACGAACGCCAAACAGCTAAAGAACAGTTAATTGATCAAGCTTGCGAAACATTCGATAACCCTGAAACACGAGAAATGATTGAATCAGCACGTCGTGAACGTGAACAGCTTATCGATCATATTAATCTCGATACAGTGTCCTACTCAGGTTATAGCAGCCAAGCGGCCGACAATGCAGAAAAAGTAATTCAAAGCTTCAAAGAATTTATCGAGCAACACAAAGACGATATTCAAGCATTAAGCTTTTTTTACCAACAGCCTTATCAACGAAGAGGGTTAACCTTTGCTATGTTAGAAGAGCTACACCAAGCATTAAGTAAACCACCACTACTGTTAACTACAGAAAAATTATGGAATGCATATGAACGAGTTAATCAGGTCAAAGACGAAAATAAAAAGAAGAAAAATAACAGTCAACGGCAACTAACCGATATAATCTCGCTTATCAAGTTTGCGGTAGGTTTAGACTCAGAATTAAAGCCTTTTGCCGAGCAAGTAGACGCGAAATTTAAAAAGTGGATTTTCCGCCATAACGCCCGCCGTTCAACTGCCTTTACCGAACAACAAACCCAGTGGTTACGTTTGATAAAAGATCATATTACCGCCAGTTGTACCATTGAACATGGTGATTTTGATTACAGCCCCTTCTCAGATCATGGTGGATTGCAAAAGGTGTGGGGATTATTTACCAACGAAAACAAAAATGAATTGGATAGCCTAATGGCTGAAATGAATCAGGAATTAATAGCCTAAACATGAAAAAAATATATGAAGTACATTCAAAAGAGAATGAAAGCAATATCCCTGAATCTTGGCTTATGGTTAAAACTGATGAAATTTGTGAAGTTACAGATTATGTGGCTAATGGCAGCTTTGCTTCCTTGAAAGAAAATGTCACTTACCTTAATGAACCAGATTATGCGGTGTTGGTTAGGTTACGAGATTATACAAAGAAATGGGAAGGGGCTTTTAAATATGTGACTAAAGAAGCCTATGAGTTTTTGTCTAAGAGTGCTGTAAATCCTGGTGATATTGTAATTGCAAATGTTGGAGATCCTGGGAAATCATTTGTGGTTCCTAATTTAAACCAACCTATGACTTTAGGGCCAAACTCTATATTATTGAAATCTACCTCAAAAAAACTTAATGACTTTTTAAGGTACTTTTTTCAATCAAAATGGTTTGAAGAATTAGTAACTGAAATAACAACAGGAACTGCTCAAAAAAATTTAATAAAACTGGATTTAGAGCACTTTACTTCCCGTTTCCCCCTCTGAATGAACAAAACCGAATAATCGACAAACTAGATGAGATTTTTTCTGATTTAGATCCGGTGTTAATGAACTCAAAGCCGCGAAAATAAAACTTACTCAATATCGTCAATCGTTATTAAAGAGTGCTATCGAAGGTTCACTCACACAAAAATGGCGAGAAACTAACAGAGGTAGTATTAAAGAAAATGGTGAGCAGCTATTAGAACGTATTCTTATTGATCGCCGTGAACAATGGCAACAAAAAAAGCTCGAAGAATTTAAAGCCAAAGATAAAACGCCTCCGAAAAACTGGCAAGAAAAATACCCTGAGCCAGTAAATCCAAATACTAAAGATTTTCCGCAATTACCTGAAGGCGGGTCTGGGCGACAATAGACCAGTTAGCGGTTAATAAGCGTTATGGCTCATCATCAAAAACCAATGATGATAGTTCGGGTATACCTGTATTACGTATGGGTAATATTCAAGGTGGGAAGTTAGATTATGGCAACTTAAAGTTTTTGCCTGTTGACCATAAAGAATTCCCTGATTTATTACTAAATGACGGAGACTTATTGTTTAATCGTACGAACAGTGCTGAGTCGGGTGGGGAAAACAGCTATTTACCGTGATATCGGAAAACCTGTTTCATATGCATCGTATCTTATCTCTGTGACATTTACAGAACATTTTCTACCCGAAATAGCAGCACACTATATTAATTCAGTTTTGGGTAAAAAATGGCTAGCTGAAGTGATGAATCAGACCGCGGGGCAAGCAAACGTTAATGGCACTAAGTTAGGTGATTTGGCAATTCCTTTACCTTCTATTGCTGAACAAAAAGCGTTAATAGAAGAAATTACCAATGAATTTGACACTATAGATAGGCAAGTTGAAGCAACTGCACTTGGTTTAAAACAATCTGATGCTCAACGTAAGAATATCCTTAAATCAGCCTTTTCAGGTCAACTTGTGCCACAAGATCCGAATGATGAGCCAAGATCAGTATTATTAGAAAAAATTAAAAAAGAACGTGAAGAGTTGGCTAAGCAAGTTAAGCCAAAGAAATCTCGCCAACCTAAAAAAAGTTAATGTAATGGATACTTTATTAGAAGTTTTAACATCTGAAGACAAGTGGTTTGATGCGCAAGAAGCCTTTAAGAAATGCGGTATTATTGATGGTACCTCAACGGATCGTATCGAAGAAATTTACACAGAACTACGTAAGTTAGAAAAAGAAGGCAAAATTAAAATTGAACGTAACGGTGGTTATGATCAATTAATATTTATCAAGCAAGAAGTTAAGGAAGACTAATGCGATTAGCCTCATTTACCATAGGTTCAGAGCGTGAAGGTGATCGCCAACGGTTTAAAAACCTGAAAAACGTCACTATCGATTTTGAAGAAGAAGAATGGGTTACTTTGGTTATAGGTTGGAATGGAACGGGTAAATCGAATGTACTTGAGGCATTGGCAGTACTTTTTCGTGATTTAATCATGGGTAAAAATGACAAGAACGACAAAGACAAACCTTCTTTTGCTTATACTCTTCGCTACTTTTGCCATGAAAAAGAAATAGAAATCAATGCAGATCCTGACCTTTCAAAAAATGCATATAAAGTCAGTTATAAAGACTTAGGTGAAATAAAGACGGAACAAACAGCGCAAGCAGATTTATTAAGTGTGTTAACGGGTAAAGCTGAATTAGCTGACATGAAGTTTACGGATTTCAAAAAACGACAAGATGAGTTTTTACCTAAATATGTGTTTGGTTATTACTCTGGCCATAGTGACAGAATGCAGTCGGTATTTCGCCCGTACCTTCAGCAATATGATAAAAAGTTACGTAATGCGAAGTCGGAAGATCCTGGCTTAAGGCGTCTGTTCTATGCTTTACCTGTTCATAGCCAATTTGTACTGTTAGCGTTTGTATTAAAACAAGATGATCTAGTCAGACATTTTTTGGATACCCAACTAGGCCTAGAAACCGATGAAAATGCTGAAAGCATTGATTCGGTATTATTAGAATTAAATGAGCCTTCATGGAATTTAAATAAAAGTAAAACACCAAAAGGCTCCCATGATGCATGTCAGAGCACACCAGATATATTCTGGGGTGCGGAGGGTGTTGTTCGCGATTTTTTAGATCGCGTACATAGAGTTTCCACCGCACCAATAAAGATAAAAAGAAAAGATGAAGCGACACTTTGGAATAAAAAAGAACGTGAATATCTTTATATGTTCATTAAAGATATTGATGGATTAACTGAGTTAGTTGGTGATCAAGAACCGAGGGACTTTTTTCGAGACCTTGAAAGTACTTATGTCTCAGAGTTAATAAGCGAAGTTCGTATTCGTATTAAGCTTAAAAAAAATGATGGTACAGTAACTTTCCGAGAATTAAGTGAAGGCGAGCAGCAACTATTAACGGTATTAGGCTTACTTCGGTTCACCGCCGAAGAAGAAAGTTTATTTTTACTAGATGAACCTGACACCCATTTAAACCCTAAGTGGAGTGTTGATTATATTGATTACCTTAATAAATTTGTTACTTCTGGTTCAAAAGGTGAAAACAATAGTCATATAGTACTAACCACACATAATCCAATTGCTATTGCTGAATTAACTCGTGATCAAGTTCAAATATTAAGTCGTGATGATGAAACGCGAACAATTGAGTCACATAAACCACATCACGATCCTCAAGGAATGGGGTATGCAGGAATTATTACTAGTGACATGTTTGGTCTAGGGTCTTCATTAGATAAGCGTACTCAAAAAAGGCTTGAAACATATAGAGCATTAGCAAGTATTGATCATAAGACAAAGTTTGAAGAGTTACGCTTTCAAGTTATTTCTGAGTGGTTGGATAATGATAGATTCAGTATGTCGCAACGCGATGATGACTATGAGCGTTATATAAAGATTCGTAACTCTCTCCTATATGAAAAGTCTGATGCGGAAAGCTTTCAAGAACTAGTCGATTTTGCGCTAAGCCTATCACAAGAAGAACGTGATGTTGTGGCTAAGCAAGCTATTACAAAACTACTAGACGAGAATGAACAATGAGGTTTGTTGATAACACCTATGTAGATTTACCTGTCGGTTGGGAAGATAGAGCTGAGGCTGCTACAGAAGCATTATTAGATGGGACTATTGTTGCTGATGATCGCAGTGTTATTTGGAAAGCTTTGAGAGAAAGTTTAGAAGAACTCTCCAATGGAAGATGTTGGTATTGTGAAACAAACATTCCTAGAACGGACAACGCAGTAGATCATTATCGACCTAAAGGAAAAGTACAGGGAGTTGCACTAGCTGAAGAGGGTAAGTCGTTAATCAGATATAATATTGCGCCTGAGCACTCAGGTTATAAATGGGCAGCATTTAACCCAGAAAATTTTCGATTTTCATGTCAACATTGCAACGAATATAGAAAAGATTTACAAGGAAGTCCGGCGGAAAATGGAATTATTTCCCTTTGGTTAATGAACCTCTTCGAGCTTATAATAAGCTTGACGAAAATAATGAAGTTCCAGTACTACTCGACCCATGCAAACGGTTAGAATGGCGATTACTATCCTATGATAAATCGGGCATACCGTTTTCAAGATTTGAAAACGGTTCTCCTGAAGATATTAAAATTAAATTTTCTATACGGCTGTATCATCTTGACCAAAAAAGATTAAATGAAGGGCGACTTGCACAATGGAAGCTGTTTAAACCTCAGGTCGAAGAAACGAAAAACTGGTACTTAAAAAAACTCCGACAAGACCAAGGTGCCGATGCATATTTTGAAAAAGAACTTCGGAAAATTGGGAGTGGTTTCACCCAAAAAATAAAAATACTTACTTGGGTTTTCTAGTTTATCAACTTGAACAAGACAAAGAAAAAGATAGGTTACATCCATGGATTGGTGAGTTAATTAGAACAGTCGGCTAACAATAAAAGCTTAGAGTTAGTAAATATAAACAAAAGAGATTGATAAATGAATGCTCCAAAGATTAGTACAAAAAGTTTGGAATTACTGTAATACATTACGTGATGATGGTGTGGGTTATGGTGATTACTTAGAGCAGCTTACTTACCTGTTATTTTTAAAAATGGCGCATGAGTATGCTTTGCCACCTTATTCTCGCGACACTAAAGTGCCAGTTGAATTTAATTGGGAAACTTTACAAGGTTTAACAGGTGAAAAATTAGAAGAACAATACCGTAAAGTTTTAAAAAGTCTAGCCAACGAAAGCGGCATGATTGGAGCAATTTTCTATAAATCGGAAAATAAAATACCTGATCCTGCTAAATTAGCGCGTATTGTTAAAATGATTAACGATGAAAATTGGATTAGTTTAGATTCAGACGCGAAAGGTGATTTATACGAGGGTTTACTGCAAAAGAATGCGGAAGATACCAAAAGTGGTCTTGGTCAGTACTTTACGCCTCGTGCATTGATCGATGCAATGCTTGCTTGTGTTCGTCCTGAACCGAAAAAAACTATTTTAGACCCTGCCTGTGGGACAGGGGGCTTCTTCTTAACGGCAAGTGATTGGATCACTTATGGAGATGAACAATGGATTGAAAAGGGCATGAGCCATTGGAATCCATCTAAACACGATCCGAGCATTGTCGCCAAATCAAAGCTTAATAAAGGCCAAGTTCAAGCTTTACGTGACGAAACTTTCCGTGGTAACGAAATAGTCCCATCGACTCGCCGTATGTGTTTAATGAACCTGTTCTTGCACAATATAGGTAGTATTGATGGCGAACCAGAAGTAGAGAGAGCAGATGCATTGCTCACTAAAATCGAAGGAGAGGACAAGGTAGATTACGTGCTCGCGAACCCGCCATTCGGAAAAAAAGCAGCATGACAATTACCAACGCTGAAGGTGGTGAGGACAAAGATGCGTTGACGTATGAACGTCAAGATTTCTGGGCAACTACCACCAACAAACAACTTAATTTCCTGCAACACATTGTTTCTAGTTTAAAAGACACAGGTAAAGCGGCGGTAGTATTACCCGATAATGTATTATTTGAAGGTGGTGCGGGCGAGCGCATACGTCGTAAGTGGTTAAACAACTGTGATGTTCATACCATTTTACGCTTACCAACTGGTATATTTTACGCCAATGGTGTTAAAGCAAATGTTGTGTTTTTCGACAATGCGGCTCGTGATGAAAAAGTACATACAAAAGGTATTTGGTTCTACGATTTAAGAACTAATAAGCACTTTACGTTAAAACAACGCCCAATGATGTTGAGCGACCTTAAAGATTTCATTCAATGTTATAACCCGGATAATCGTCATAAACGTGAAGAATCTGAACGTTTTAAATATTACAGTTATGACGAATTAATTAATCGTGATAAAGCTAGCCTTGATGTATTTTGGCTTAAAGATGATAGTTTAGATAACCTTGATAACTTGCCACCACCAGATATTTTACAGCAAGAGATTATCGACCATTTAGAAGCAGCATTAGCAGCATTTAAAGACGTAGCGAGTGGCTTGCCAGATAGTACAGTGGAATAATTAGTTAGCCGCAATAATATGCGGCTTTTTTATGGATGAATTTATGAAACTAATAGCAAGTGGTGTGAACAAACAATTTTTATCGTCTTATTTACCAAAGATAGGAGACGAAGTAGATGGAGTATTAGCCGCCATAGCCTATGGTAATGATACCGATACACTGTTAAAAAACTGTATTGATAACAAATATCGGCTAGATATTTGGATGCGTTATGATCATACGGTTCCTGTACAACCTCGCCTACTTTCTCAGTTGTTAAAAAATATTAAAAACAACATATTTTGCCGGCTGATCCCTGATGTACTGCATTCGAAGATAATTTGGTGGAAAGGTTACGGTGCGTATATTGGCTCAGCCAATTTGACCAACAGAGCTTGGTGGACAAATATTGAAACGGGGATGTTTTTTACAGAAGAAGATATTATCTCCAATAACTTAACATCTCAGCTCGAATCCTTTTTTGATGAACTTAATGACTTAGATGAATCTATCCCTTTATCCCAAGATATTATTGACGAACAAATAGAAATTTTAGCGTTGAGAAAAAAATCTGGTGCTGATGAAATAGATGATAAAGCAAAGAAAATCAGAAAGGTCCCTGTGTTCAATGGTGTTAGTGATTACACTAAAGGCTCTGTAGTTGATAAGAAAAAGGAACGCTTTAGACAAGAGTGGCAATCGACTATTGCTAAAATTGATAATATCGCATCCCAAATTAACGATTTCCGCCCTAAATGGATTTCAGCTGATATACCTGTTTATTGGCAAGTTGATCAATTTCTACATGCTTATTAACCTCAGCTCGGGATAAGAATAAATTAAATTGAACTAAGTGCCCGTTCCACGATCCGATCTTTCGAACAAGAAAAAACAGAAAGATAATAAGGAACGGGCATGAACAAACTAGTTGAAATATTCTGTGATGTCGATGATTTTTGTCGCGTATTTATTCCACAATGGGAAAAACAATTAATTGCTGATGGTAATATAAAGCGAAATCGCCCCTGTCGTATGACGATGAGCGAGGTGATCACTATCCTTATTGCTTTTCATACATCAAATCATCGCGACTTTAAAAATTATTATAAAGGTTATATCGCTAAATTTTATCGTTCTCACTTCCCTAGTTTATTGAGCTACACTCGATTTTTAGAGGTAATGCCTAAAGCTATCGTTCCTCTTTCTAGCTATTTTTCCATACTCAAGGGTGAATCTACAGGCATTGAATTCATTGACTCTACGAGCATAAAAGTATGCCATAACCTACGAATACCTAGACACAAAACATTTGACGGTATAGCCGAGCGAGGCAAAGGAACAATGGGTTGGTTTTATGGGTTCAAACTGCATTTAGTCACCAACTTTAGGGGGGAAATAGTTGATGCTAAATTAACGACTGGCAATGTGCATGACACCAAGCCTGTGTTTGCGTTAGCTAAAAACCTCAAAGGAAAGTTATATGCTGACAAAGGTTACATCAGCAAAAAATTAACCGCCGATTTAAAGGAAACTGGTGTTGACTTGATAACAACTGTTCGCAGTAATATGAAAGCAAAAGCGATGTCGTTATGGGATAGAGCCATGCTATCTAGACGGTTTATTATCGAGACGATAAATGATCAATTAAAGAATATTTCTCAAATAGAGCATTCTCGTCATCGCAGTCCTAATGGTTTTATGTTGAATTTACTTGCGGGGTTAGTGGCTTATTGCCTTAAAGAAAATAAGCCAACCCTTAATATTAATGACGTAGAGAAGAATGCTATGGTTAGGGCTTAACCCGATCTGAGGTTTATTATTACAACGAAGTTAGGCAGAAAAATAATACCTATCCATATGAGGAATTTTATTCAAATCACGAAAGAGATCCTAATTCAGCGTTAATGAATGCCTTAGTTTGGTGGCAAGGTAGTTCTGAGGCTCCTTCTAATGAAGATGACACGTTCAACTATAGTGCACCAAAACTTAGGGAGCTTCTTACTAAAGGCAAGCTGTTATCGTTATCTGTAGATGATATTGAAGAAATGTGCAGATGTACTCATGCAACTAAAGACCATTTGATAAAAATGACTACTGCAACATTAGGTAGACCAGATATAAAAACACTATCTCGTGAAGAAAGATTGCCATTATTTGCTAGCCGGCTAATGGCTCAACGTAACAAGAAAGGTCAAGACATCCGTCAAATTTTGTTTGATATTCTTTATACAGGAAAACCAGAAAATATTTGGGAACGAATATATTCAGCAAGCATGACAGATGAACTTTGGATTCCTCATTATGGAATTAACTCAATTGCTGAAGTTGTAGGTTGGGCACAACCAGAAACTACGCCACCTAGGAACGGTAGAACGAATAAATCGTTAAGAGCACTAGGGTATCCTATAAGAATCAGTTTCTAAAAAGAGACAAACTTAACTATATTCATTTGATTGTTTCAAGTTTGAATATACTCCTTCAGATGCTTATCTGTCCTTGATTAATTTCAAAATCAAGGACATTGTCCCTGACTTCATTCCGGCAAGCCACATTTAGACATTCATCCCTGCAACCCAACCACTACTCCAAGCCCACTGAAAATTATATCCTCCGAGCCGGACCTGTAACATCTGTAGCTTCACCAATAAAGAATAAACCAGGCACTGTTTTAACTTCCATTGTTTTAGATGATAAGTGATTAGTATTAAGTCCCCCAATAGTAACTTCGGCCGTCCGATACCCCTCAGTTCCCGAGGGTTTTAGGCTCCATGAATGGATGTTTTTGGATAATAACTGAATTTGTTTATGGCTAAGTTGTTTGATAGGAACATTAGGGATTTCATATATATCTATTAACTTTTCTACGAATCTTTTAGCAAAATGGTTCGACAGCAAATTCTTAGTAGATACATTAGGTTGTTCAGATAATGCTTGGTTAATAATGTCTGTTATATTTTCACTCGGGAGTAAATCTATTTCGACAATATCGCCAGGATTCCAGTAAGAGGAAATTTGTAATATGGCAGGCCCTGATAAGCCTCTATGTGTGATTAACATATCTTCGGCAAAAGAGGTGTTGTTCGTTGTTACGGTGACATTGGTTGATATACCAGAAACTTCTGCCAAAACTTCTTTTAATGCAGGCTCCAAAGTAAAAGGAACTAAACCGGCTCTGGTTGGAAGTACTTCAAGATTAAACTGCTCTGCTATTTTATATGCAAATGGAGTTGCACCAAGTTTAGGCATAGATAAACCACCAGTTGCAATCACTACACTCTCACATTGGTAATCAGACTTATTTGTTTTTATTAAGAATAGACCAGACTCTAACTTCTCAATATTAAGTATTTCGGTTTCATAGCTAAAGTTAACGGAGTTTTTTTCGCATTCAGCAACGAGCATAGCAACAACGTCTTTAGCCGAGTCATCACAAAATAATTGCCCTAAAGTTTTCTCATGGTATGCAATCTTGTATTTTTCCATTAATGAAATAAAGTCCCACTGAGTATATTGGCTAAGTGCAGACTTACAAAAGTGAGGGTTTTCACATAAGTACTTTTCTGGCTCAATGTAGTAGTTTGTGAAGTTACATCGTCCCCCACCAGATATTAATATTTTTTTACCTGGCCTTTTAGCATGATCGAGAATAACCGTTTTCCTTCCTCTTTCGCCAGACTTCGAGGCAGCCATCAGGCCTGCAGCCCCTGCTCCAACAACAACAACATCGTATTTCAACACTTTCATATTCTCAATATTTACCTTTAATATAATTATATCATTGATAAGGATGATTCTTAATCTAATACCGTTAAATTGACAACTTTTGGAATGTGTTCGGAATACAGCAGAAGTCACATTAGGAGGGGTTGATACCAATGAACTGTCTTCTAAATCGTTTGAAGCTAAAAAATCTTCAGGGCTGTATTTTATTGGTGAAGTGATTGATGTAACAGGATGGCTCGGAGGCTATAATTTTCAATTTGCATGGAGCAGTGGTGTAGCATGCGGCCAGGATGTTTAGCTAACAATATCAAAAGTAGTAGGGTCAGAATGCCCCATTACTTTTGATGTATGCAATGTTCAATAAGGCTATGATTTTATAGGCTCTTTATTAATAATAAGTTCATATTTAACAAAGTTTTATCTTATGAATATTAAGTCCACACGGTACTATGAAATTAGTGAACCTGTAGTTACTTGTAAGACACTTTAGCTTTGTTTTTTAATCTATCTTTATAAATAGGGTACAAGTTATAGGTAGGATAAAATTCAGTCGAAAATGCTTTCCATGCGCTTCTCTCTATTGCAAGGTTAACTTCATTAAGTGGTGTGCAGGCACTTCTAAAGTAACCACTTGCCCAATACCCATCATTACATACCGACTTACAATAGAAACACCTTTAGGTGGAAATGCTTCAAAGAAGCCTTGTTCGGCTAAAACGTCCTGAATTTCGTCTAAGCTCTTACCTTGGTCGTGCTTTAAAAAAACAGTTAAAAGAATTGAATTTTTCGGCTGAGAATCAAATTCTGCTTCAGCTAGAGAAGTAAAACTGGTTAAAACAAGTACAAAACACATAAATAATTTAGTCATAAACGTTCCTTTTAATGATGGTTGTTTAACGGGCTGTAAAGTAACCCGCTATAAATTTTAAACTACCAAAAACACCTTATGTATTACAGGTAATTAATAACTATAATGTTTTTATTAGTGCAAACATTTGATTGATCATTGGTTGAGCAAATTTCTCTACACCAGGGCGGTTAAAATAACCGCGTAAACCGGTAAATTGCACTTGAAAAAAACGCGCGTATTCAAGCCCAGTAATCGTGTCCTTTAACTCTTTATTGTTTATTGCTTGCTCAAACAATTGTGTTAAATAGCGTTCAAATTGAGCCGCTAGAATTAAAGTTAACTCGTATAAGTTTGAGTCTTTTTTTGCAAATTCACTGTTTGCCTTAACCAACATACAAATAGCACTTGGAGTACTGTCTTTTGATTGAATTATCACATTTTCTACAAACGCATGTAATCCCTCGAGTATCGAATCGGCGCTTGATAAAAAACCCTCTATTTGGGTTTTCATTTGTACGGTGTAATCCTTCAGTGATTCACTGTATAACCCTTCTTTAGAGCCGAATGCAGAATAAATACTACCCGGACGCATATTAACGGCTTCTTGTAAGTCACGCGTTGAAGTAGCATAAAAACCTTTTTGCCAAAATAGCGGCTAGCAACACGAATTACATTCTCGCGTTCAAATTTAACCTTATTAGCCATACTTTCACCAATCAAATTGAACAATCGCTCAATTTTAACTTGAGCAGTCGCTCAAAATCAAATACTATGTGCGTAAATTTACTTAAACCAAATTATTTATTGGAGCTAAACATGACAGAATTTACTTTATACACAGCAGAAAATGCACCAGAAGAAGCAAAATCATTAATGGTTGATTCAGTCGCAGCATTTGGTATGTTACCTAACTTACATGCAGTAATGGCTGAGGCACCAACACTACTTAAAGGTTACCAAGTACTGCATGATTTATTTCAAAAAACATCGTTCAATGCAGAAGAGCTAACAGTAGTTTGGCAATCAATTAATGTTGAGCATAACTGTCACTACTGTGTACCAAGACATAGTGCAATTGCTGCCGCAATGAAAGTTGACCAAGGTATCGTTGATTCACTTGTAAATAACACACTACTTGCAAACCCTAAGCTAGAAGCACTACGTGAAACCACATTAGCAATGACACGAGAGCGCGGCGTAATTAGTAATGAGCAACTTGAGAAATTTTTTGCAGCAGGTTATGGCAAGCAACAACTACTTGAAATTATTCTAGGTTTATCTCAGAAAGTAATGAGTAACTATACTAACCATCTTGCTGATACTCCCGTAGATGAACCATTTAAAAAATTCGCAAAATAAATACAATTTTTACAAATAATGGAAGGCAACTTAGGTTGCCTTTTGTATTTTATTTCTTGATGTTAATAGAATTTATCAACCATTTTAGCCTGTTAGAATAAAATCAGTCGATAAAGAGCATCGTAATGCCTTATCAATCGAAAGTGATAGAGGTAGTCTTAGGAAACTCGTTAATTTAAAATCAATTCAAGGCTCTAAACTGAAAGATTGCGGTATTAGTAATTATTTCTAATAAAATAAGCATGGCATTCAGTCTAGTTATAACTAATGAGCCTACAAAAAACTTTTCCCATGGTTTACGAAACATAAGAAATAAGTTTGCTCACAGCCTGCTTTATCCATCGTTTTTTCTGGCAAAAGGACACTAAATGATTATCGGTTAACCTGTGGCAGGAACTATTCGAATATGATAAAAAATATCATAGTGTTAAAACCGTGAATGTTTTTGATTGTTAAAAGAAAATAATCCAGTTAGAGTATTTTGATTCAAAATTAGATAAAAACGAGTAACTCTGCAGGCTCGTCATATTTATGTTGGTAGTAAAGCTGCTTGGCATGATATTTCTGATAACTTACCTCAACAACAAGGATATGAGTGATGTACGTTATAACAACTAAGATATATGTCGCGTTTATTCTTGTTAATTTTAAATAATTTTTACGGAGTGTTTTATGAAATATATTTTGTGCCTATTAATACTTATCAGCTCTATTAGTTTTGCTGAAGTATACAAATGGATAGACGAAGATGGAAATATAAAATTTTCTCAATTTCCTCCTGAAAATAAACAAATCAAATCTGAAGAGCTAGCGGTAACCCCTCAACACTCTTCTTCGGTAAAAATATCTGAAGAGCAGTTAATTGGAAATTGGCGTTGTATTAGTAGTGATGGCAATACATTTGACATTGAAATCAATGAAGATCGTACAATGTCAATGATTTTAATGGGAAAAATGAAAGGAGAAATGCATGGTAGCGGAAGTTACAAGGAGTAAAAATGGACAATACTTTATCTGGTTATTTAGAAAAAAACAGACAACGAAAATATATAAAGAGTGTTAGCGGTTTTGAAATATTTACTTTTGTTTCAAGTGAAAGTCTCAAATCATTGGACCGCACAGGAAATATAACAACATATCAAAGAATTTGATTCAAAATTAGATAAAAACGAGTAACTCTGCAGGCTCGTATTATTTCATCGTTTGAAAAGGAAGTTACTTATGGAGGTTTTTGGAATAACAGTAGTTGCCTTCAGCTTAATGGGATTTTTTTAGGTATCATGGAAGGTCCATATGCATCTTGCACAATTAAACATAGCTAAAGCGAAATACTCTTTAGTGTCTCTTGAAATGAAAGAGATCGTTGATAATTTGGAGCCAGTGAATAAACTGGCGGAGTCAAGTTTGGGTGTCATATTAATGCCGGCATCAGGTTTTTGGCTTATTTACCCTACTGTAGTGGCTATCGTTTTAAGAAACCGAAAAGCTAATGTTCAACTTTAAATTATCAGCAATTAAACATAGAAAAATAACTTATTGATTGAAAGAAAACCGTCTTATAGACGGTTTTTACTTTAAGTAATTTATTAGTAAACTAATAAACCTCAGCTCGGCTTAATAAATCTTTCTATAATGGCTATTTTTACTAACTTCTTCGTTAAATTCACTTGCAATAGACTAGCTATTGACGCGTAAATTTGCCTTGAATTAAGCAAAACTATCTCATTATAGTGATAAGAGGGAAATTAAACACTAGTTTTCAATGAGTTAAAAACTTCTTAACCCGAGTTGAGGTTAATAAGCTACACCAATACGGGTACTATGATGCGTTGATTGCTCAGCTTCATCTAATAAGGCTACTGCATAATCTTGCACAGATATTTTACTATCTCCATTCGCGTCAGTAAGTAAATTATCTCCGCCAGTTCTATAGCTTCCTGTGCGTTCACCAGGAAATATTTCTGCAGCAGGACTCACAAATAACCAATCCAAAGTACTGTTAGTATTTTTAAATACGGTTAATGCTTGCCCTTGAGCAATGGCTTCATCTTTATAATCATTTGGGAAGTCAGGTAACGATACAAGTTGAACATTTGGTGCAACTTCTAAGCTTCCGCCACCTACCCAAATTAAGCGTTTGGCATTAAAAGAGGGTAAGTCATTTAATAATCGCTGCGCAACTTGAGCTACTATTCCATGATTGCCTTTAGCTCTTCCACCTATGGATGCGATAACAACATCAACCCCATCTAACGCCTCTTTTAACCCATTGCCATTTTCTAAATCAACTGAATGAGTAGTAACGCCGGCTTGAGTAATTTTATTTGCCTCGCGGCTAATTGCAACAACATGATGTTTTCTCATTAATGCTTCCGCCATAATAGTTGAACCAATCCAACCTGTTGCACCAATAATTGCTATTTTCATAATATTCTCCAATGTGTTTAAAATTTGCTTAACCTAAACTCAGGTTATTTATCTTGGAATGGATTATGAACTCGTTATTTGTTGAAATAAATATCGATTTATGCAAATAATTGTTTCATTAAATGTAACAGTTGGTGTGTATGGATAAGTTTGAAGCGCTAAAGAGCTTTGTTGAAGTCGCCAATACAGGTAGCTTTACCGACGCTGCAATACAGCTAAATTTAAGTCGAGTTAAGGTTACTCGTCATGTTAAAGAAGTCGAAGATTGGTTAAATATTCGGTTATTACATCGTACAACTCGAAAAGTTAGCTTAACTGCACCAGGCTTAGATGTTTTACAGCATTGTGAAAGGATATTAAATGAAACAGCTAGTTTAGAAAGTTTGGCGCGTAGTCATAATGAAGAGCTGATTGGTGAAATTCGAATTGCGAGCCCAATAGGCTTAGGACAAAATTTACTTTATGATATGGTGGAAGAGTTCACGGCAGCAAACCCGAAAGTTGTCATTCAACTAATCATGTCGGACAAAAATGCATTATTAGTGGAAGAGCGCATAGATCTTGCTTTACGATACACGGAGCAACCAGACGAGAGCTTTATTGCTCGTCGATTAATGCGTATCTCAAGTGCATTGTGCTGCTCCCAAAGATATCTGGAAACACATAACAAACTTACCGCACCTCAACAGCTTGTTGATCATAATTGCTTAATTCATATACCTCATCGCTATTGGAATTTTATTGAAGGGCAGCAGTTATATTCCATCACTGTCAAAGGAAGTATTCAAGCGAATGATATTGGAGTATTAGTTAAAGCTGCGGTTAATGGTGCAGGTATTGCCTATTTGCCATGTGATTTAGCAAATCACTATTTAAAAAGTGGTGAGTTAGTACAACTGATGCCTGATACCCCGTTGCCTGTTATGTCACTTTGGGCAGTATACTTGTCTCGTAGTTATCAGCGACCAGTGGTGAGAGCATTTATCGACTTTTTGGCAAATAAATGGCAAAAAGATATCGATGTTTTTAATTAAGATAGTAAAAATTAATAAAATTGGTGGCTCTAACCGTAGGTGATGGTGATACAGTTAGCCATCACCTACAGGATTGATAGCTTAGACCCTCTGCGATAGCGGAGTATAAATACAGCGTTGTTATAAGGAAGTTTGCGAATGACTGAAGGTTTTATGAAAGTTGCTACAGGTAGAAGTAAGTACTCCACTTATTATCTCCGGTGTTTATGTGTGTAGCACCTGCAGCTATGTTCACTAATAATGCATTCCTAGATAGTATTGCTTGGGTTATGTTAATAATTTTAGGTGTTTTTATTTTTATCACTGGAATAGTTACAAGAAAAGAAGCCATTGACAGTCACAATTGGCCCAAAGTAGAAGCAAAATTATTAAGGGCTTCGCTGAAGTCTACCTCAAGTGGATCGGGTGGGAGAAGTTATACCCCTGATATTAAATGTAAATTTATTGTTGGTGGCTCTGAATTCAAAGGAACTGAATATGACCTCAGTGCCGGCTATGGTTCCAAAGCTAAAGCTGAAGATAAAATTAATTTAGTAAAACAGATGAACCCCTTATTTATACATTATAAGCCGTCTGCTCCTGAAATAAATGTAATCAACCCAGGTATACATTTTACACATTACATTCGAATTATTATTGGCATTGTTACAGTGATTTTTCCTTTATTAATTTGGAGTGGCATTATAGAGTTAAGATAAATATAATCAAAAATCAATAAGTTAAAATAATTGGTTTGTGATTATAAAATCACAGGACATT
Source organism: Colwellia maritima (assembly GCF_022669015.1). Classification (GTDB taxonomy): domain Bacteria; phylum Pseudomonadota; class Gammaproteobacteria; order Enterobacterales; family Alteromonadaceae; genus Colwellia; species Colwellia maritima. Next base: position 503,112 of record NZ_JAKKSL010000001.1, read on the forward strand.
ATCGATATGGGCCATTGAAGTATAAGTCAATAAAGCAAGACTAAAACAGTTAGTTATACTCGAGCTTTGTATATTTTTGCTAATAAATTCCATCACTTAGTGGTATTGTATGTTAGGGAGAACACATGAAAATAATCAATTTAATTATCGGGGCTGTTTTTATTTGGCTTGGCGGAGAGAGAATTACTTTTGAAAAAACAGATGATGTAGGTCGGGTTCTTCTCGTTGTTGGTATTGTTACTATATTATCAGCATTTTCCTCTTCGAATGGCAGTGGTTCTGGTTGGGGCGGTGATAGTGGCTCCGGTTGGGGGGATTCTGGTGGAGGCGATTGCGGTGGTGGTGACTAACTTGACCTGCAAAGGTATTCAAGTTGAAAAATTAGTTGGTTGTGTTCGTTTTATATTTTAGTTAATTATCATTTAAGTCCTTATTGGGACAACATATACAAGGGAGTTTGGAGTTTATGCGTATTTTTAAAGTAATTCTATGTGCAACGAGTTTTGTATTTTCATTTGCTCATGCAGAAACATTGGAATTTACAAAATCAGGTTTTTCAATTGATAGTTTGGATTCTAGCCCTACAACAGGTGTGATTCAGCCACTTCAAATGTTTCTCCCAAACAAATAATGGTTTTGCTGCAAATGTAAATATTCAAATTCAGGCTTATTCTGGCACTATCACGCAATATAAAGAATTATCTGAGGGTCAATTTAAGCAAATGGGCTTATCTATTATTTCGTTAGAAGAAAAGGACAATTCAATAACCTTTGAATACAAGGGAACAATGCAAGGGTTCGATCTTCATTGGTATGCTAAAGCAGTTAAAAAAGACAATCATGTATATCTAGTTACTGCTACAGGCGCTGAAAATGACTGGGACGTGGATAAAGAAATACTAATACCTAATGTAAATAGTTTCAAATTGAAGTAAACAAAAGCGGGTTAAATGGATAAATTACAGTTGGTTAGTTTTGTGTTATACATTTTTAGCTTGACTACACTTTCCTTATTAACAGAGCTTTTATATGAAGCTAACGTCAGCAATGAATTTTGAAGGATAAATTAGGATGAAATATATACTGTTAGCTTTATTGCTTTGTGCAATTGAGTTAACGCAAGCAAGTGAGCATTATATAGAATTAGAAAATCCAAATTTTGAGTGGTACAAGATGTGTTTTTTAGTCAGAATTTAGATTTTAACACCTTGCCTGAAAATAAGGTGGTTAACTTAACTTATTGGGGAAATAATCCAAAAGCTGAAATTAAATATAAGGGCAAAAATTTATTTGTCTCGGGTAAAAACATTGCTTTCGAGCAAGTATATTTACAATTTAATAAAAAAGTGAAAACGATTTCATTCAATATACAGACTAACCCTGCTAGTTATAATAATCAATATGTTCAAGAGCATACAGGGAAAGTCAGTGTTGAAACGCCTGAAGTGTATGAGCTTAGTAATATAATATTAACTTTATCGGACAAGTTTCATCAATCTAATTATAAAATGCGAGCTATAGGCGATTATTACGCCGATGTTTTAACATGGTTTTCTCCGTTTAAAGACCATGAAATATTTATGAAACTCGATGACGTTGACTATTATTCATTAGTTGAAAATGCGGCAGCGTATGTCTTTAATGCTGATAAAATAGAACAGTCCTCTTTATACAAAGGCTTTCGAGCCATTGATGAAGTTAAAGAAAATATTAGCGTGTTAGAAGATTTCGCTAAGAAGAGCGATTTCAAAACGTTTTATAAACAACATCAAGGGTATTACTCAAGGTTAAGTAACGTTTTTCAAGCAGGTGCTAAGCCTAAAAGTATTTGGAGGTGGTTAGAATCTCACTTTCCGGCTAGGTACCACAGTTATAAGGTTTTCTTTTCCCCGTTAGGAGCAGGTAATAACAGTTCCCGCATGTTTGCTCATAATGATTTTAATGAATCTATTATGTTTATTAGCGCACCCAACCGTTATGAAAATGATGACGTATCAATTCAAGCGTTAAAATTCACCCGTTCGTTTTTTACTGAAATTGATCATACATACGTTAATCCAATCTCAGACAAATATATAGATGATATAAATACTGCTTTTCCCGATTTAAAGTCATGGTATAAAGGCGGTGGATATAATAAACCTTATTTGACATTCAATGAGTATATGACGTGGTCATTAGTCTCTTTATACGCAATGGATAATTATACTACGCAAGAATATCAATTTATAAAAAACTATACTGAAGACTTTATGGTGAATAAGAGAGGCTTTTATCGTTTTAAAGCTTTTAATAATGAATTGATTCGTTTGTATAAAAACAAATCGACTGAAGAAAAAATCACAGATCTTTATCCTGCAATAATACGCCGGATACGAAAAAACACTAAAAATACTAAACGCAAAATGCATGGTTAGCATCTCATTGGTAGTATGAAGAGGGACTTTTAGCTGCTAGTTAAGAGTTTTCCCGCACAGTAGTAAAACTATGATGCATTAACGCTATATAATATTTCCCTTTTATATTACCCACGTTTTCAATCCAATCGAGAAAATAACTTAATAGACTTGGTATAAGCCTATATTTCCGACCTTATAACCAAATGGATTTATTTCAAAAATAATCAATATTTTACAATTAATTAACGACTGACTAATTAGTCAGGTTTTATAAAATTGTCATGATTAAATAACAAAACAGTAACATTCTTTGCTTAAAATTTAGCACCTTTTTAAATAAAAAGGTGCTGCTTTGCCTCGGCTTTTGGCAGGTAAGCGCAAGAAACGACCAGACAATAGCACGTATTTTTAAAGACAATCATTTTAAAACCAAACAGATAGTGTCGCTTTACACACTTTAACAATATAGAGAGAAGCACAATGCAAGAGAAACAATTGGCCTTTCGGCAGAAAAATTCACTTGGCATAACGATAACTGAAAAACCTAAATCTTCGGTAATAAAAGCAATGCTCATCTCAGCATTTTGCTTTTCCGTTACGCAAACAGCATTTGCAGCAGATGTTTTTATTAACGAAATTCACTATGACAATGCGGGTGGTGATGTAGGCGAAGCAATAGAAATCGCAGGTTTAGCAGGTACTGATTTATCAGGATGGCAAGTTGTTTTATATAACGGAAAGGGCGGGGCAACCTATAACAGTGCACTAGAACTTTCAGGCATTATTCCAGATCAACAAGATGGATTTGGAGCTGTGCCATTTAATTACCCTGCTAATGGAATTCAAAACGGTGCGCCAGACGGGCTTGCCTTAGTTGATGCAAACGGTAATGTTGTTGAATTTTTAAGTTATGAAGGGACGCTTGTTGCTACAAATGGTCCTGCAAATGGCTTATTGAGTACTGATATTGGTGTGGCTGAAACCAGTACTACGCCGGTTGGTTATTCATTACAGTTTAATGGCACAACGTGGCAAGCGGCTAGTGTAAATACCTTTGGTGATGTAAATATTGGGCAAACTTTTACTGACACCGATAGCGGAAATGGTGACGGCGGTGACGACAACGATAGTGGCGATAATAACAATGGTGATGATAGCAATAATGCAACAGTAACTAATGCTTGTTTTAATTGTCCAGATTTAAGTCGTATCGCCAATGCAGCTGAATTTAATGATGCAGCTTATTATGCACAAGTTATTGATGCAATTAATGCAAACGACAGCGCCGAAAATATTAAAGCAGATATTAACGAAGTCATATCTGCTAACCATAAACAATTATCTTATTCAGAAGTATGGACTGCTTTAACGGTTACTGACGAAGACCCGTTAAATGCTGATAATGTTATTTTATTTTATCGCGGCATTACTAAGCCTAAATTTGCTAATGGTAGTGGTAGTCAATCAACAAACCAAGATAACTGGAACCGTGAACATACTTGGGCAAAAAGCCATGGTTTTCCTAGTTCAAGTGCTTATGCTTATACCGATATTCACCATTTAAGACCAACGGATATCTCAGTAAATTCGTCACGTGGCAATTTAGATTTTGATAATAGTGATATGCCATTAGCAGAATCACCAGAAAACCGAGTTGACAGTGATTCGTTTGAACCTCGTGACCAAGTCAAAGGTGATGTTGCTCGTATTGTGTTCTATATGGACACTCGTTACGGCTTTGACTCGGTAACACCTGATTTACAAGTAGTCGATGCTTTAACTTCAACAGGCGAGCCAAAGTTAGGAAAATTATGTACTTTGTTAGCATGGAGCGAAGCTGATCCTGTAGATGAGTTTGAACAAAGCAGGAATGACAGCATTTACGAATTTCAAGGGAATAGAAACCCATTTATTGACCACCCTGAATGGGTTTCAATGCTGTATTCACAATCTTGTGATGGTTCAAGTCCTGTAGAGCCTGATCCCACTGAGCCTGAACCAGTAGACCCTGATCCTGTCAATACAGCCATTGACTTATACATCTCAGAGTATATTGAGGGAAGTAGTTTCAACAAAGCTGTCGAAATTTATAACCCAACCAGTGAAACTATTTCATTAGCGGGCTATACCTTTAAGCTATATTCTAATGGCAGCGCTACAGCAACAGGCACTTATGCTTTAACAGGTGAAATATTACCTCACGATGTGATTGTGCTAGGTGGAACACAAATAACAGATGATAGTGAATTAAAACCTTATATTGACCAATTTACGAGTGCTGTTAATTTCAATGGTGATGACTACATTGAATTACTTCATGGTGACAACATTATTGATAATGTAGGTATTTATGCGGTTAAGCAATCTTGGGGTGCTAATACCACCTTGGTACGCTTAGCCACAGTAACGTCAGGAGACACAGACAGAACTGATGCATTTAATAAAGCTGCACAATGGGAATCTCACCCAAGTAACACGTTTAATTTCTTAGGTTATCACTTAGTTGATGCCACTGTGCCTGATACTGGAGAAGAACCCACGTTAGGTGTTTGTAATGATGAATCTAATAAAATTCATACCATACAGGGCAGTGGCTTTGAATCCACCGTTATTGGCGAAACAAAGACTATTGAAGGTGTGGTAACAGCCGTAGTGCCAGGTTTGAAAGGGTATTTTGTTCAGGAAGAAACTACTGATATAGATGCAAATAACGCAACATCAGAGGGGATTTTTGTTTACTCTGATAGCTCTGAAAACTTCCCTATCATTGGCAATAAAATACGTATTCAAGGTACAGTTAAAGAAAATTATGGCCGTACACAATTAACCGCTACTTCAGACTTTTTAGATTGTGGTGTTGGTGAAGCTATTAATCATACCGTTGCGACATTACCAGTAATAAGCTCAAGCGATTTGGAAGCTATAGAAGGTATGTTAGTGAGTTTTGAAGACACATTGTCTGTCAGCGACACATATAACCTAGCAAGGTATGGCCAATTAACGCTTTCTAACGGTCGATTAATTCTACCGACTAATATTTATTCTGCAGGCACAACACAAGCTGTTGCCTTGGCAGATAAAAACAGTAGAAACAGAATCATTCTTGATGATATGAATAACGCACAAAACCCTGAAAATGTGCCATTTCGGCGCCAGAGTTGAGTTATCAAAATTCGTTACGTTTAGGAGATACTATTTCAAACTTAACTGGGGTTATTGACTATAGCTATAGCGAATTCCGTGTTTTGCCTACTCAAACGCCTCAGTTTATGGCAACAAATGCCAGAACCTCTAATCCTGAATTTAACGGTACAGGGTCATTAAAAATCGCTAGTTTTAACGTACTCAATTACTTTAATGGTGATGGTACTGGTCAAGGTTTCCCAACCTCAAGAGGGGCAGATAGTGCGGAAGAATTTGCTCGTCAAAGCAATAAAATTGTTGCAGCACTGATTGACATAAATGCCGATGTAGTCGGTTTGATGGAAATTGAAAATGACGGTTTTGGTAGTCATAGTGCTATAGCAGATCTAGTAAATAAGCTAAATACTCAGCTTGGTAACAATACATACAACTATGTAAACTTAAACCAAACTGGTATTGGCAGTGACGAAATTACTGTTGGCTTTATCTATAAACCATCAACTGTTTCTTTGGTAGGCAGTGCCGTAACAACATCACAATCACCATTTGATTTTGGCAATCGTCAACCCCTTGTTCAAACCTTTAAAGAGATTGCAAATAATAAAGAATTAACTATTGCTGTTAATCACTTTAAATCTAAAGGCAGTTGCGACAGCGCTACTGGTAACAATGCAGATCAAGGTGATGGTCAAGGGTGTTGGAACGAGCTTAGAACACAAGCAGCCAATGAATTAGTTAGTTGGTTAAATACTAATCCTACGGGGTCAACTAATGGCAACATTCTCATTATTGGCGACCTTAATTCATATGGTAAAGAAGATCCCATTAACGCAATAACCATGCAGGGTTATAAAAACTTAATTTCTGATCACATTGGTATTGGTGGTTATTCTTATAATTTTGGTGGTGAAGTGGGGTATTTAGACCATGCTTTAGCATCTTCTGACCTAGCGCCAAAAATTGTTGATGCCACTATCTGGCATATAAATGCTGATGAACCGCGCATTTTTGATTACAACACTGAATTCAAATCTACTGAGCAATTAACCAAATATTATGGTGATGATGCTTATAGAGCGTCAGATCATGATCCCGTTATAGTGTTACTAAATTTAAATTCCAATGAAATATTGATTGGTGATTTTGATGGCGACAACGATATAGATCAACTTGATATTCGCCAATTTACCACACTGGTTCGCAGTACTAACACACTCGATATTAAATACGACTTCAACCACGACAATAGCGTGAATAATAGAGATGTACGAGCAATGATGTCTTTATGTACTCGTACTCGTTGTGCCGTAGAATAAAAGGAAATAAAATGAAAAAATTAACAATGTTATTAACCGCTTTTCTGTTTTCATTGAGTGCTAACGCAACTTTGATCACGGTAGAATTAAATAATACTGACTATAATGTTGGCGATGTTCTCAGCGCAAATATCGTTATTTCAGAGATCGAACTGGATTATACATTTCAAAAAATAGTGGGCGATTTTGAATTTAATTTAACATTCGATAACACTATCATTGAATTTGTTTCAGCAGCCTTTGGTGACAAACTCGATGTAGACCCAGACCCATTTTGGGCAAGTGACCAATCTATTATCTCTTCGTTGGGCCGTGTTTTTCTATCAGAAATCAGCTATGCGTTAGATTCTGATTTATTCTTTGCTCAAGATGGTTTAACCAGTTTTGTACTGGCCAGTATTGACTTTAATGTTATTGGAACAGGAGCGAGCTTTGTCAACTTGTCTGAGGTTGCTATTGGCGATGCCTATGGCGATGACTTTCTAGCTGTAAATGCCATAGGGCAAACCTATTCAGTAAAAAATGGAAATTCTGTTGGTGTGCCAGAGCCATCAACAGTTTTCTTAATGCTAATCGCGATGGGTTTCTTCGTTATACGACAAAAATGCGTTAAATCCTCACATTAGTTTTACTATATAAAAACCATTCAGTGAAATGTAATTCACCGAAAACGTTTTTACCTTACTATTTATATCACTAAGCAAAGCCCTTATTCATTGAATAAGGGCTTTTATATTTTACCTTAGGGGTTATCAGCACTTGTTCTATAAACAGCAAGACATTAAGCTTACTGAAACCATAAACCATAAACCATAAACCATAAACCATAAACCATAGATGTAAAAAAACCGGCAGAAGGCGGTTTTTGAAATAGTTTATAAAACACTACATTAAAATGGTGTTATAACACCATAGTATTTTTAAGTTTGTTGAGTGCGTTTTTCTCTAATTGACGTACACGCTCAGCTGAAATTTGATATTTATTAGCTAAATCTTGCAATGTAGACTTATCTTCAGCTAACCAACGGGTGTTAATAATATCTTGGCTACGTTCGTCAAGTGCTACTAATGCCGTTGATAAACGGCTGTTAGCATGGTTTTCCCAGTTCGCATTTTCTACTTCAACAGCAAGGTCTGATTGCTTATCTTCAAGGTATAAAGCGGGTGAGAAGTTACCTGCACTAGCGTTGTCATCATCATCAGTCGATAATTCAAATGCTTGGTCATGGCTGCTCATGCGATTTTCCATTTCCAATACATCTTTAGTGCTAACACCTAATGTTTCGGCAACAGTATTTACTTCGTCATTGCTAAACCAACCTAAACGCTTTTTGTTTTTACGTAGGTTAAAGAACAATTTACGTTGTGCTTTAGTGGTTGCAACTTTCACAATACGCCAGTTTTTTAATACGTATTCATGAATTTCAGCTTTGATCCAATGTACAGCAAATGAAACTAAACGAACGCCTACTTCTGGATTAAAGCGTTTAACGGCTTTCATCAAGCCTACGTTACCTTCTTGCACTAAATCTGCTTGGGCTAAACCATAACCTGAGTAGCCTTTAGCTACATGAATCACAAAGCGCAGATGCGACATAATCAGTTTTTGTGCTGCTTGCAGATCGTTTTCTTCATAAAGGCGAGTCGCGAGATCTTGCTCTTCTTCTGCAGTAAGCATTGGAATGCTATATGCTGATTGCATGTAAGATTCAATACTGCCACTTCGTGGTACGGTAAGTTGCATTGTATTACTCATTTAATTAACCTCTATTTTTTTACTAAAATTTTTTGCTCAAGATATAATTTTGTGCACACGTAATTGTAACATAATTGTGGCTTGTTACCTATATACAGATAGCAGGTAATATTGAGCGAGCACAAACATTATCGTAATAGAAAGGGCAAAACAAGACGATCTTTCAATTTTTTTGTGACAGAGTTGTTAAATAATGTTGCGAGTGATATTTGTTCTTTATTTACAATAAGATAGGCTTATATAAATAATAAGAAATATTACTCAGCATTTGGCTCAATAGCACGTATGTGTTTACGTACCGAGATATAACTTCCAACCAAGCCCAAAATAACAGCAACAGCAATTAAAATAAGTGCTTCATCAATAGATAATCCCTGCAGCTGAAAGTTACTTTGGTATAAATCGGTTACTTTACTGATAGCACTTGTTAAATAGTGCGCAAGCAGGGTCACTGCTAACCAGGAGAGTATGCCACCAAAAATACCATACCAAACGCCACTGTATAAAAAGGGGCGTTGTATAAAGCTGTCTGTTGCGCCAACAAGTTTCATCACGGCAATGGCATCTTTTTGGTTCAAAATTGCTAAACGAATAGTATTGCCGACGATAAGCACGACAGACATGCATAATAATAATGCTACGCCTATAACGATATCTTCAATTAATTGGGCTATTGCTTCCAGACGAGTGAGCCATTCTAAGTCCAATTTACCTTGGTCAACTTCATGCTCTTGTTTTAGTTTTACTAAAAGTTCATTAGCAGCACTTGGCTGACTGGCACGTTCAGTTGGGGTGACTAAAATGGTAGCCGGTAATGGGTTTTTATCAAGATATTCAAGTGATTGGCCAAAACCAGACAATATTTTGAATTCTTTAAGTGCTTGTTCGGCAGAAATATAATGTACGTCACTTACTTCTGTGTATAACTTAATTCGTTTTACTAAGTTTTTTGCGCTTTTGTCAGTTGTTGATAATGTTAAAAACAAGGTGATTTGAGAGGCGCTGTCCCATTGTTCACTGACTTGCTCGGCATTTTTTACAAATAAATGTAATGTGGCAGGTAAAGCTAAACTAATACCCAGTACAAATACCGTCATAACAGAGGTAAAGGGTGTTCGCCATAAATCACCTAAACTACCAACCGCTTGTTGTAAGTGGCGAATAGGCAAGGTGAGTAATCGCTGTAAAAGGGAACTGCGTTGACGCAAACCACTCGAATGTCTATTGCTACTCATAAGTAACACCTTGTGCTTGCAAACCTTCCACAATACCATCGTTGATCATGGTACCTTCTTTTAACGTTAAGGTGCGATATTTCATACGGGCGATCAAACCAAGGTCATGCGTGGCAATTAACACTGTAACTCCTGCCGCATTAAATTCTTCAAAAAGGCGAATAATATCGAGGGATAATTTGGGATCTAAATTACCTGTTGGTTCATCAGCAAGTAAAATAGGTGGTTTGTTGACTATTGCACGAGCGATACCAACACGTTGTTGTTCACCACCAGAAAGCATGTGAGGAAAACATTTTAGTTTAGCGCTTAAATGTACTTTATCTAAGGCTGTTTCAACACGCTTTTTAATCTCTTTGCGACTAACGCCTTCAATAATCAACGGTAAAGCAACATTATCAAAAATTGTACGGTCTTTGAGTAAATTATGGCTTTGAAATATCATACCAATACCACGACGCACATAAGGTATTTGTTTGTACTGAATCGTCGCTAATTCGGTATGGTTGACTAAAATGCTGCCAGAGCTTGGCTTCTCCATCATAGAAATTAGCTTTAGCAATGTACTTTTACCTGCGCCAGAATGTCCTGTTAAGAAGGCCATTTCACCGGCTTGTAGCGTGAAATTAACCTGCTTTAAGGCAAGAAAACCACCCGGGTAAGTTTTGTTAACATTGTGAAAGCTAATCATAATTATTATTTTTAGACATGTTTTTTAAAAATCTTTTTTCAGTCTATTACTCTTTTGCAAACAAAGCATCAATAAAATCATCTCCATTGAATGGACGAAGATCGTCAATACCTTCACCTACGCCTAAATAACGAATAGGAATATTGTGTTTATCTGCAATAGCGAACACAACACCACCTTTAGCGGTTCCATCTAATTTAGTTACTGTTAGCCCTGTTAAGCCAACGGCTTCATCAAATAATTTAGTTTGACTTAATGCGTTTTGACCAGTGCCGGCATCAAGAGTCAACATAACTTCATGGGGAGCATTCACGTCGAGTTTTTTCATTACCCGAACGACTTTTTTTAACTCTTCCATTAAATGGGCTTTATTTTGTAATCGTCCTGCTGTGTCGGCAATAATAATATCTACTTTACGTGCCTTAGCTGCACTAATGGCATCAAAAATTACCGAAGCGCTATCTGCACCTGTATCTTGGGCAATAACAGGAATATCATTACGATCACCCCATACTTGCAATTGCTCTACGGCAGCGGCTCTAAATGTGTCGCCTGCGGCTAACATAACAGATTTCCCTTGTGCTTGAAATTGTTTAGCTAGCTTACCAATTGTTGTGGTTTTTCCTACACCGTTAACACCCACCATTAACATAACAAATGGTCCGTCACTTTCAGGTATTACCAGAGGTTGGCTGACATTCTCGATAACCTTTTTTAACTCAACTTTGAGTAAATCATATAAGGCTTCCGCATCTTTTAATTGTTTTCGGTTTGCACTTTTAGTTAACGAGTCAATAATTTTCATGGTGGTTTCAACACCAACATCGGCTAACAATAAGTGAGTTTCTAGCTCTTCAAATAGCTCGTCATCGATTTGTTTACCTTTAAACAAGTCAAATAGCCCACCGCCTAAATTAAGGCGAGTTTTACTTAAGCCTTGTTTAAGGCGCGCGAAAAATCCGAGTTTAGTTTCTTTGGCTGTTTCAGGTTCTATAACAGCTTCTGAGGAAGAGCCCTGCTCAGGCTCTACGTGCTCAGTAGTGTTTGGTGCTGTCGTTTCCGGCTCAATATTTGAGTTAGATTCTTTAAGGGGCTGTAGCGCTAATTCTGTTTCTTCCGGTTCACTCACATCGAGAGTATCCATCTCTGGTTCTGGCGTGGGCACTAACTCGGGCTCTAACGTTGTTGATAACGCTTGCTCTGTTTCTTGCGTTAAGGGTGGCATCGCCTCTATAGTTTGTTCTTCGGTCTCTATCTTCACATCATTTACGATGGATTCGCTAGCCGATACCTCATTTATAGATTCTTGTGTTTGTTCACTTTCGACCTGTTCTGGAGAAGTATTGTCTTCATCAGCAACTTGTTCTTTTTTGTCCTGACCAAAGCCTAACCAGGAAAACATACCTTTTTTTCTTCGACACTTGATTCGACCTAACAGTATTGATGTATCAAAGCGAATGCCATGAAAGGTTTCAGTTCGCTTGAATATCATTATGGTGTAAAATTGCCGCTATATTAGCATTAATAATGATAACTGTCAGTGATATGAATCAAGCGCGAAAACAACAAAATAAAAAGACGGCATCAGGCAATATTCGTATTATTCTTGGAAAGCATCGAGGTAGGAAACTTCCTGTGTTAATGGCCGATGGTTTACGACCAACGACAGACCGTGTAAAAGAAACATTGTTTAATTGGTTAATGCCTTATATTCATGATGCTCATTGTTTAGATTGCTTTGCTTTGGCGCGGGTAGTTTAGGTTTTGAGGCGCTTTCACGGGGTGCTGCGAAGGTAAAATTAGTTGAGCTAAATAAAAACGCAGTAAAGCAATTATTAGCAAACAAGCAGTTACTCAATGCTAACAACTTAGATATTATCAATGGCAATGCTTTAGATTTTTTACAGGCGCCTGCAACAAGCACTTTTGATATTGTTTTTATTGATCCGCCTTTTCGTCAAGATTTAGTTTCTCAAACCTGCGAATTATTGGAGCAAAGTGGTTAAATGAACAAGCACTAATTTATGTAGAAATGGAGTCTGAAGGTAGCCAAACCTTGCCTAATAATTGGCGCTTGTTGAAAGAAAAAATTGCCGGGCAAGTTGCTTATCGCTTGTTTCAACGAGAGTAAAAGTGAACACCCCTTAGTTTTTAGAGTATTTTTAGAGGAATTCAGTGGTTCGACATTTATGCAAATTAGGTTATTTCAATACCTAAATTAGACAGACCTTCGGCCAATACCATTGTTTTGGCTAATTGGCAGGAACGTTTATTTTCTGCTGCAAACTTTAAAAAATTAAACAATTCTTCTTGTGTTTCTCTCTCCCACACAGCCAAAGGATGCGCACTTATGTGTCTTGGCTGCACTTCTGTTTCACCTTCATCAATTAATAATAACTCAACATAATAACTAACACTATTGTCGGATAAGCGACTGACGCAATTTATGTCTTCATGGCATTTATCTTTACCATTAGACTGAATAAGCTGTAGTAAAGACATCATTGCCATACATACATCAAGGGCAGGGTAAACACCAAAAGAGTCAAATGCTTGTGGGTCTGGCGTTTGTTCTTCTAATTTCGTTAACTGAGCTTCTACATTAATTTTGATAGGGTTTTGTTTATCTAACCATTGCCACACTAAATTAAGTTGATTTTTTAATACACCATAGTCACCAAACTGGCTGCTTTCAGAAAACATTTGATAATTAGGAAGCATGCGTTCTAGTACTGCACTAGCAAAGGCAACTTGCTGCCAATGACTTAATGTTGCAAAAGGAAGTTGTATGGCCAAAGGGGTTCTCGTTAAAAATAATAGCAATGCTACATTATAAACGAGGAATTATACCCAAACCACTTAATAGTTGTGTTTTCAATTACGCGGTATTTTTAGATAATTGTTTTTGCGCATATTCAAATTTTAATCTGTATTCTGTGAGCTTACTTTCTAGCTCATGAATTTGTTCTAGGTAGTGTTCTTTTTTCTGATTATCTTGGTTAATCAATTCTGTGTTTTCATCACGTAAGAATTTAATGGTTTCTCGTACTTGGTCATTTTCTTTTTCTTGTTTTTCTCGGTTTGCATTTAACCGTTTTAACACACTTTCTTGTCCATCTTGTGCTAATTTAACTTGTGATTTAAGTGACTCTATTTCTTTTTGATGGGCTTTCACTGCCGATTGTTCAGAAATAACACTACTGACTAACGCTTGATTGTTCTTCTCTAGCTCTATCACTTTTTGTTGTACATCGGCTTGAATTTTTTGTTGTTCTTTTTCTTTGGTTAAGTGATTTTGTTGTTCTTGTTGGTGCTGTTCTTTTAACTGCTTTTGTTGATCAGTTAATTGATTTAATGCTTGTTTGTAATCTTGAGAGGTTTTTACATGTTGTTTAACATCGCCTTCTAAAAACACCACTTTTTCTTGTTGCTCGGTTAGTGCTTTTTTCTGTTCATTCACTTCATTTTGAGCTTTTGCAAGCTCCGCAGTTATTTGAGTGAGTTTTTGTTGTAGTTCTTTTGTTGTGCTATTTATCTGGCTGTCATGTTTTTTCTGTATTTTCGCCAAATCACTGGCGGATGTTTTTAGTTGTTTGGTTAATTCTGAAATTTGTGTTTTTTGTTGAGCGAGAGTTGCCGATTGTTGTTGTTCAGCTTTGTTTCTTGCTTCTTCCGCTTTTTGTGATTTTTCTTCAGCTTTTTTACGTTCACTTTCAACTTGTTCTAAACGTTTGTTCAGTGCCTGTTCTTGTTTGTTAATCGCGGTTAAACGATCATTGAGTGTTGAAATCTGATGCTGTTGTGCTGTAACGGTTTTTTCTTGCGCGGCAATAGTAGATTGTTGGGTTTTATCCTGCTCAGTAAGTTGTTTTTGCTGTGCTTGTTGATTGGTTAATTTTGTTTTTTCTTCTAACACGACACCATTAAGGCGAGCATTTTCCTGCTCTAAGCGAGCCAGTGTTTCTGCATAATTAATATTATTTTGTGTTAATTCAACTTGGTATTTTTGTTCAGTTTCTTGTTGTTTAACTGAGGCGTCTTTTAATTGTTGCTTTATTTGATTGCTTTCGAGTGTTAATTGATTAAATTGTTTTTGTAAATCTTGATCATTGGCTTTTAATGATGCTTGGTTTTGTGCATAATTTTTTTGTTCATCTACCAATTGAGTACGTAATTGTGTCACCTCATGCTCTAACTGGCTAATTTGACTAGAAAGCGTTTTGTTATATTCAGACAGTTCTTTTTGACTAGCTTGTGCGCTATTTTGTAACTCTATATAAGCAGGTTCTTGTTCTATAATCGTTTTTTTAGCCGGCTCTTTCGGTGTGACGGTACACATAAGCTGTGTTAATTTTTCTTCTACTTGAATAAATACGTCACTCGCTAGACTCTGTATTTTCTCTTCCATTTCCTTGGATAGCTTATTATTTTCGGTCATTATTTTTCACTGTGAAAGATTTATTATTGTTTAAATTAGCACAACAAAGCCTGTATCGAAATAAGGAATTACGATTATTTTACTAAAAAAATGAAAAAAGGAGCAAAAGCTCCTTTTAATGTACATTAGATATATTAACCAATTATTCTCGTAACTTACGTAAATAAATTGTTAATATTTGCTATAAATTAGCTTTCATTTGCAGCTTTTTGGCCAACGGGTACAATTTGAACACCTGAAACTTTTGCATCAGATACGCGATTACGTAACTGTGCTAAATGATTAACTTGTGTTAATGAACCTAACATTGAGTAGATAGGTACAAATAAGCCACGTTTATGAAAATCTACTACTTTATCATCAGGTAAGTTTTTAATTTTCTCTTCATTAATCGTGAATAATCCGACTAATTTCTTTTTTTCACCACTGCTTAATGCAATATTTAATTCAAGTTCTTGCAGTAAATCATTGTCTTGCATTTCTTTAATGAAATTTTCTGTCATGCGTTCATTGTCATATAAACGACCTAATGCTTGTTGTACATTGACAAGTACTTCAGATTCTTTACCGTCTTCTTCATACAGTGCTAGATCTTTATCTTCGCCAATAAATTCACTTTCAATATCAACACAAGCAGTTAAAGTGTTTTCTTTCTCAGGATCTAGTCCCAATGAAAAAGGCACCATGGAAATACTTTGTGGCATTGATAAAGCAAGCCATTTATCATCTTGAAAATATAAGTTTTCACCTGCTTCTAAGCCCAACATACCAACACTACGGTAGCGATCTGAATCAGGATTTTTAACAAATACAATAGGAAAACTTGATGACGCTTGAGCATATTCTACTGCTGCAACAGGGATAATATGTTGTCCGGCAACATGTGAAATATTGCGAGTGCTAGAAAGTTTTAATTTTTGATGTTGTTCTTTATTTACTGGAACGAAGTTCGCCATAATTTATTCTCTTGTTTGGTGCGACTATTCTCACACTGCTTGAATGTAAGAGCACATTTCTTATAATAATGTAATTGAATGAAAATTAATTACTGTGTTCTTTCTCTGTGTACCTAAGTTATGGAGGCGGCTGTTTTCGGTTTCAATACTAAACTTGAAATAATTTATAAAAAAGCTGAAAAACTATCGTTTTTCAAAATAACTTGTTCGTTTTTAGTCGCTCATTTATGCTCAAGGTATGCTTTATATTGGTACACTGTATTACTTCGGACTGAGTTAGGACTATATTGGTAAGTTTATGACGTCAAAAATATTATATTTTTTTATTTGTATACTGCTTTCTGCGTCAGTTATTACTTGACCCAAGGTGCTTGTGCAGCACCAACGTAGCGCGACAAATTTAGCTGAAATACAAATAACAAATCAAACCAGTAAAGCTTTAATTTGTTATGTGGC
Organism: Colwellia maritima; assembly: GCF_022669015.1. Taxonomy (GTDB): domain Bacteria; phylum Pseudomonadota; class Gammaproteobacteria; order Enterobacterales; family Alteromonadaceae; genus Colwellia; species Colwellia maritima. The sequence continues at coordinate 519,503 of NZ_JAKKSL010000001.1, forward strand.
AATTGATGGCCATAAACTCTATTTTCATTTACCGGCGAACCGACCTTCCCAATGGTATAAGGCAACAGATACTCGATTCAATTATGCTAATTTTAGTACCTGGTGTGATTATTTATCCTTATATCCACAATACAGTCAAATTAATTAACCTAGATAACAATGAATTTACCAAATTCATGATAGTAATAAAATAGCATAACGGTCATTTTATATAGTAATATAGGGCTGTTTACTCTATGTATTAGGAATAAAAAACACTTATATGGCTTTACTTATAACCTACCTGATTGTTGCTATTGGCGTATCATTTGTATGTTCCATTCTTGAAGCTGTGTTGTTGTCAGTTACGCCTACTTTTGTGGCGCAACAACTGAAAGAAAATAAAAAAGGTGCAAAAAAATTAGCACAAGTTAAAGATAAGCTTGACCATTCTATTTCAAGTATATTAATTCTAAATACCTTTGCTCATACCATGGGGGCTGCGGGTGTTGGTGCACAAGCAATACATGTTTTTGGCGAGCAAAAAGAAACCTTAATTGCCTTTTTATTAACATTATGTATTCTCTACTTTTCTGAAATTATCCCCAAAACCCTAGGTGCTACTTTTTGGCGTAATTTAGCGATTCCGTCGGCTTATGTTATTTCATTGTTAGTGAAACTTGTTTATCCCTTTGTTTGGTTTTCTTCATTATTGACCCGAATGTTTAATCAAGGAAATTCTGATGTGATTACTCGAGAAGAATTATTGACTGTTGCAGCACTTAGTCATAAAGGAGGTACGTTAGATCGACAAGAAAGCCAATTAGTCGAAAATATACTGAACTTACGAGAAGTGAAAACTGAAGATATTTTAACACCGCGTAGTGTTGTTCATGCTTTAGCAAAAGAAATAACCATAAGTGAAGCTATTTCTAATGAAAAAACGGCTAACTTCACTCGCATACCTGTATACGATGGCACCATTGATAATGTTGCGGGTGTTGTGATCAAAGCAGATCTTTATGAAAATGAAAGACAGGGAAATGGCACACTGGCATTAAGTGATGTTATTTCACCAATTTGGCGAGTTTCGGAAAGCTTACCTGTTTTGAATTTGTTGGATTTATTTATTAAAAGAAATGAACATATTTTTATTGTGGAAGACCATTTTGGGCAAACAGCAGGTGTGGTTTCCCTTGAAGATGCAATTGAAACATTCTTAGGTCGTGAAATTATTGATGAAAGTGATCAGGTAGAAAATTTACAAAAGTTAGCAAAATCAAAATATCGTCAGCGACTAAAGCATAAATTTCCCAAGAACAAAAACGTTTAGTTATGAATAAAATTTCGTAGTGATTTAAACGATATACTTTGATAAATATTCTACTAATAATTTTATTTTCGGTGATAAATGTCTGTTTTGTGGATACACCGCCCAGATACCTTCGTCAGGCTCTCTAAAATTGTCTAATAAGGTAACCAATTCGCCTTTTTGTATATAATGCTGAACATAATAATCGGGCAATTGTACTATGCCTAACCCCTTTAATGCGGCGTCTACTAAGCTATAACCACTGTTGTACCTTAACCTACCCGTAACTCGAATATTTTTTTCTTTACCTGCCTCACGAAAGTGCCAATAGTCTAATGTACCTAATAAACAGCTGTATTTAGTTAGTTCGGCTAGCGTATGAGGTATACCGTATTGATGTAAATAAGCCGGTGATGCGCATAGATAATTGGTTCGTTTACCGAGTTTTTTTGCCATAAGCGTTGAGTCTGCTAATTTACCCAGACGAATAGCCAAATCATAACCTTCTTCTACCAAGGCAACTTTTTGATTGGTTAAGTTTGCGTATACTTCTATCTCACTGTGTTGCTTCATGAAGTTATTAACTAAAGGCATGATCATTTTTTCGCCATAGGTAATAGGGGCGGTTAGTTTGATTTTACCTCGGGGTTTAGATTGTAAATTAGTTATCGCGCGCTCAGCAGCTTCTAAACCATCAAGTACACTGCGACAGTGTTGATAGAATATACGTCCCTCTTCAGTTAATGATACTTTGCGCGTAGTTCGATAAAGTAATTTTGTATCTAGGCGACTTTCTAATGCGCTGACTTGCCGACTTACTTGAGCCGTTGAAATCGACATTTTTTTCGAGGCAAGTGTGAAGCTTTCACTTTCTGCCACATGCACAAACTCACTAATACCTGCCCACTGCATGATTGTTACCTATATGTAAAAGTAATTTACAAAATAGGTATATTATCATTACTGAAGAAACAAATATAATAGGCGCATATTAAAAATGCGTTAATTCGTTTATTTCAACCGTGAGAATTATTATGTCAGATCAATTTATTAAATCGAAAGCTGCTATTGCTTGGGGTCCTAAGCAACCATTATCTATCGAAGAAGTCGATGTAATGCTACCCCGTAAAGGTGAAGTGTTGGTTAAAGTTATTGCTTCTGGCGTATGTCATACCGATGCTTTTACTTTATCAGGCGAAGATCCAGAAGGTATCTTCCCCGTGATTTTAGGTCATGAAGGTGGAGGAGTTGTTGAGCAAATAGGTGAGGGGGTTACCGGCGTACAAGTGGGTGATCACGTTATCCCTTTATACACACCTGAGTGTGGTGAATGTAAGTTTTGTTTATCAGGTAAAACAAACCTTTGCCAAAAAATTAGGGAAACTCAAGGTAAAGGCTTAATGCCTGATGGCACTACTCGCTTTTATAAAGACGGTCAGCCTATTTTTCATTACATGGGCTGTTCAACATTCTCTGAGTATACTGTATTGCCTGAAATCTCGTTAGCGAAAGTGAATAAAGACGCACCACTGGAAGAAGTTTGTTTATTGGGCTGTGGTGTTACTACGGGTATGGGCGCGGTAATGAATACGGCGAAAGTTGAAGCAGGGGCAACCGTTGCTATTTTTGGCTTAGGTGGTATTGGCTTATCTGCTGTCATTGGTGCAACCATGGCTAAAGCTAGCCGAATTATTGCGATAGATATTAATGAAAGTAAGTTTGATCTGGCAAAAAAACTTGGAGCTACAGAATGCATTAATCCAAAAGATTACGATCAGCCCATTCAAGATCTTATTGTGGAATTAACTGATGGAGGTGTTGATTATTCCTTTGAATGTGTTGGTAATGTTAATCTAATGCGTTCAGCATTAGAGTGTTGTCATAAAGGTTGGGGGGAATCTGTCATCATTGGTGTTCTTGGTGCAGGACAAGAAATTTCAACTCGTCCGTTCCAATTAGTCACGGGTCGTGTTTGGCGTGGCTCTGCCTTTGGTGGGGTAAAAGGTCGTTCCGAATTACCTGATTATGTAGAACGTTACTTACAAGGTGAATTCAAATTAAGTGATTTTATTACTCATACTATGGGGCTTGAACGCATCAATGAGGCGTTTGATTTAATGCATGAAGGCAAAAGTATTCGTAGTGTTGTTCATTTTGATAAATAATCTATTTCGAAAAGTAACTTATTCTCATAACATACAAAGGTGATAACGTGGCAATGAACAAGCTTGTTGAAAGCTCACTGGTAAACATAAGTATGAACAAAAGCTTTGGTGGGCGGCATAAACAATATAGCCATCAGTCTCCAACGTTAAATTGCACTATGCAGTTTGCTATTTACTTACCGCCGCAAGCCTCTAATGGCACAAAAGTTCCGGTGCTTTACTGGCTTTCGGGGCTAACATGCACCGATGAAAATTTTATGCAAAAAGCGGGAGCACTAAGGATAGCAGCTGAATTGGGTATTGCTATTGTGGCACCAGATACAAGCCCTAGGGGTGATGATATAGCCAATGATGAGGGGTATGATTTAGGCCAAGGAGCCGGTTTTTATGTTAATGCCACCCAAACCCCGTGGCGTCGTCACTATCAAATGTATGATTATGTGGTAAATGAGTTACCGGCTTTAATTGAATCAACTTTCCCAGTAGCAGAGAAACGTGCCATTAGTGGGCATTCAATGGGAGGGCATGGCGCCTTAATGATAGGTATGAAAAATCCTGACCGTTACTGCTCTATTTCAGCCTTTAGTCCTATTTGTAACCCTGTTCATTGTCCGTGGGGAGAAAGCTTTCACCGCATATTTGGGCAATAATAAAGATACTTGGCGGGAATACGATGCCGGCGAACTAATGAAGAAAGCAACACACTTTGTCCCAACAAAGGTTGATCAAGGTGAGGCAGACAGTTTTTTAACAGAACAATTAAAACCTGAAGTATTAGAGTCTGCGGCGAAAGTGAGTGGTTATCCTTTAGCGTTAAACCTACATGAAGGTTATGATCACAGTTATTACTTTATCGCGAGTTTTATTGAAGAACATTTACGTTTTCACGCTAATTATCTTAGCCATTAATCTTATTTATTATCGTAGTCACAGTACCATTAATAGCGTAATATTTACGGGAGAGTTGTCGTCTAAATGTCAGATAAACTGACCTAAAAATCTTCAGGAATGTTGTCTAATTAATGGTGTTGATAATAATAGGTCATATTAAGGCGATCGGGTTGTATTTTGATAATAAAATCAAGCTGTTCGCTATGGCTTCGGTATTTTATTTCGTCTCGCATGGGGTGTATGCAAGTAATTTAACCGTGATATTAAATGGTGAATTACCGAAAGCGGTTGAAAAAAATATTTTATCTTATTTAGGTAAACTGCCAGAAACAGACTTAGAACGTACCGCTTTTATCTACTCAGCCAAAGGTAATTCACATAAAGCTTTACAATCTTTAGGCTATTATCAAGCGGACATCCGTGTTGTTGTTAAAAAAGATCCCTGGCAATTGCTTCTAACGGTTAAATTACCTAACCCCACGTTGATTGATAACATTGATGTGAGTGTGACGGGAGAAGCCAAGGACGACCCTGCTTTTCTTGCTTTAATTGATAATCATGAACTAAAGCAAGGTGAAGCACTGCATCATGGGCATTATGAAACGCTTAAATCAAATTTATTATCCTTAGGGCAACAGCGTGGTTATCTAAATGGGGTGTTAGCAGAAAGTAACATTACCATTAAAAAAGACTATGGATTTGCCGATATTGTTATACATTATGACAGTGGCCCAAGGTATAGATTTGGTGATATTAATTTTGATGAATTTGAACTTATTCCTGAATTATTTTCAAATTTAATTCCGTTTAAAGCTGACAGTTATTACAGCACCCAAAAATTGCATCAGTTGCAATATCAATTGCAATCTACCCAATATTTTAGCAATGTTATTGCGGTGCCGGCTGAAAAAATAACTGATGCAAGAGCTGATCAATATCGAGTGCCCATAAACGTTTCATTGACGCCCGCTAAAAGTCATCAGTTTGATTTAGGTATAGGCTATGCCACAGATACCGAGTTTCGTCTATCTGCAGGGTGGCGTACGCCTATCATTAATAAATATGGGCACTATCAGGAAACAAAGCTAGAATATTCTGCGTTAAACCCCACCGGAAAGTTTATTTATAATATCCCGATAAATCACCCATTCGAGGATGTATTACGTTTTAAAATTACGGTTGAAAACGAAGATTACGCTGATTTCACCACAAAATTTTATTCAGCTCAAGTTGGGCGTGTAACCAGTAAAAACAATTGGAACAGGCAGATTTATACCCGCTATCATCAAGAGTCATGGCAGTATGATCTTGATGACAGTAATCCCAATATTATTTGGTCTGAAAAAGATAGTGTTCATTACATTATTCCTGGAGTTACTTGGTCTAAAACTATGCGTCAAGGAGCGGCCTTAGATCCTACTTCTGGCTTTCGACAAACGTATAATATTGAAGGGGCGCATTTGGATCTTTGGTTCAGATAATAGTTTTTTTAGAATACAGGGTAGATGGCGCTATATTACTACCTTAAAACCCAAGCACCGATTAGTTACTCGCGCTGAGTTAGGGGCAATTTACATTGATAAAGATGCTCAGTTAGCTCCTTCTTTACGCTTTTATGCGGGGGGAGATCAAAGTATTCGCGGCTTTGCTTACCAATCTATTGGGTCAACTATTCCTTCATCATCAGATCCCGACAAGGCTGTACCCATTGTTGTCGGTGGTACAAGGTTAATACTGGCAAGCATTGAATATCAATATTATTTAAACAATAAATGGCGACTTGGGATTTTTTCTGACGGGGGTAGTGTTGCAGATCAAGGTGAATTTGAACCCGTGTACTCATTAGGTACAGGCGTACATTATATGTCGCCCGTTGGTGCTATAAAACTTGATTTTGCCTATGGCATTGATGGTGATGACAGAAGTTGGCGTCTTCATCTCAGCTTAGGAGCCGAATTATGAGTTGGCGTCGTTTAAGCTATAAAATTACTCAGTATTTGGCGATAATTCTCTTTTCTATTACTATTTTATTAACCACGCCTTGGGGGACTCAGTTAACGGTAGCCATTATAAATACGTTTAGCTCCATATCTGTTGATTACCGTAGTGGCTCTTTAATTCGTGATGTGCAATTCAATCGCTTCCATTTACCATTGGATGATGTGGATATTAGGGTGGATGGGTTCGCAACAAAAATAGACTTTTCATGTCTTTGGAAAAAAACCTTATGTGTAAAATCTATTTCTGCTGATGACCTTGTTTTACGTTATACAACGGCTGCTAATAATAGTTATTCAGCTAGCATAGATAGCAAGCATGAAAGTGTGGATGATACCGCCACTCAAAAATCAACCAATACTCTTTTTAAAGTGCCTTTTGCTATTAAAATTGACAGTATTTCCTTAAAAAAAGCCCAAATAGTCATTGATAAAAGCGCTATCTTACTCACCCGACTACAAGCTAAACTTGCTATTAAACAGAGTCAATTTAGCCTATTACAACCTTCTGTTAATCAAGTAAGTATTCAACTGGAAAATACACCAGAGGCTTTAAGTAAACAGCAACCTTTAGTTACTTCAATAGCTGATATTATTGCGACATTACCTGACCTTCATTTACCTATCTCTCTTGCGGTTGAAAAGCTAAGTATTAGCAATCTAACGGTGGCTAAAAAAATAACAGAACATGAGCAAAATCAAGTATGGCAATCAAGGGATAACCAAATCACGGCTACCTGGTTAAATTCAGATCTCCGTATTCGGCAGTTTAAAACCACAACACCGAATTTTGCAATAACTGAATTCACGGCCAATGCTAAGTTAACCAATCCTTACCAAATAAACAGTAATGTTGTTAGTCATATTATTAACCTGCCACTATGGCCTGATATCGCTGATTCAAATCAAAAAATATCCATACAAGGGTCACTAGAAGATCTTAATATTGACATCAGTAGCCAAGGCAACTTAGCCTTCAGCAGTGTCGGACACGTGAATTTAATTCACCCTGATATACCGTTTAACATAACCGTCGATGCGGATAAAATGCCATTACCTCCATCCTTAAGACAACATGGTAAGCCTTCGTCTTTATCTATCATCATGTCGGGCGATCTACACAAGCAACATCTTGAGTTAGCTAGTCAATTAACAAGCTATGGTTATAATAATGCGCAAGTTAAATTAGCGGCAACGCATCAAGAAGGAAATTTCAATATTGATGAGTTATTAATAAGTGAAGAAGACTCCGCTAGCCGGCTAAGTTTGCAAGGTAATGTAGCGGTACTGCCATCAGACTTTAACTGGCAAGTATCGATGCATTCAACGGGTATTTCACTACCCACAATAAATCTGTATAAGTTAACCGAATTACTGCAAGTGCAAAACAAAATAAATGATTTTACTTCAAATATGCCTAATACCTTATCAGGTCGGATACAAGGGCGTATCACTAGTGAGGGGGCGTGGTCTGATAAACAGTGGCAAGCTAATATAACAGACACTGATATTTCAGGCACATTGAACAATACAGCGTTTAAAATAAAAGGGGATATTGGTTTTACCCCTTCAGGGCATATCACCCAAGGAGAGTTATTGCTTGTGGCCAATAACAGTGAGTTAACGTTGCGCTCTGCAAATAATGCTTTCTGGGATCTTACTGGGAATGTATCTGTGAACAATCTTGAACAATGGTATCAAGAAGCAAAAGGCGCTTTTAACAGTGATTTTTCAATAACAGGGACAAAAGATAATCCTACAATTCGTTTAAATGCTGAAGCTTCAAAGGTAAATTGGTCAAAGTGGCGCAGTAATACATTACATATTAATGGAGTCTATTTACCAAAGCAGAATCATCAAATTGAGTTAGCGATCAACAACGATCACTTAACTTGGACGAATAAAGAAAAAATAACTAGCGCACATGACATTAGTTTAAAGCTGTCTGGTGACGCTAAACAGCATGAATTGCAAGCACACTGGTTGGGTGATATTAGTGGGCAACTTGATTTGACGGGGCATTTTGATAACACCTTAACTCGGCACAGTACTATTGAACAAAGTACACTAGCCTATAAAGATATGGCCTTAACGAATGCTCAAGCATTTGAATTACAATTTGATTTTGCTAGTTCAACGGGAACAATATCAAGTCATTGTTGGGAAGGTTTTGGTGTGAGTGCTTGCTTACCTCGTCAGGCTATTATTGGGGAAGTTTGGTGATATAGCGGCAAAAGTGACGGTGGATCTCAATGCTATTGATGAATTGTTTTTGCCAAAAGATATTGATTTAATAAGTCAACTTCATGGTGATGTTGCTGCTACTTGGTCACCACAGCAAACTATTAAAGCCAAAGCAGATTTTATTTTGTTACCTGGTTATATTAAGGTGAGTGATGAATTTAGTGAACATACGTTATCACAGTGGTCACAGGGGGGGGGGTCGGTTGAATTTAATGGGGAACAATTAACGAATACAATACAACTGGCGGATATCAATAACCAACCAATTATCAATATTAACGCGGCGCTTAAGTTAACGGATAATTTTCCGGTTGACGCTCAAATAATCTTGCACGAAATAGACCTACAGCCTTTTCAACCTATGTTGAGTAAAGTGGTTAATTTACAAGGTAAACTGACCACAAATATTACTATTGATGGTACGCTAACTTCACCCTTAATTAATGGGGAAGTTAAATTAAATCACGGCAAATTAAAATTTGAACAAAATGCTAACGTGATCGATAACTTATCTACTACGCTTATTATTAATAATAACAAGGCTTCACTCATTGGCCGTTTTTTCTTAGAAGACAAAGAGGCCATGTTAGCGGGGCAGTTATCATGGCAAGACAGTTTGGTGATCAACCTTGATTTAAATGCAAAAACTATCCCTGTGGCTTTTCCTCCACAGTTAATAATGAATATATCGCCTACGCTGAATTTTTCATTCTCTGACAATGCACTTGTGGTGAGTGGTAATGTTGATGTACTTGAAGGAAGTTACAACATTGATAAATTGCCTGAAGGTAGCGTGCCCTTTAGTGACGATGTTATTATTGTGGACCAAGATGGGCAGGTGATTGCTAAAAAAACGGCATATACCAATGTTAGCACTAAGGTTAATGTTAATATTGCTAAAGCATTTACTGTCTCTGGGCAGGGCTTACAAAGCCATTTATCTGGTCAATTGCAAATTAACCAAGAACAAAAACAACCATTACAACTTTATGGAAGAATTCAATCCGATAATGGTGTTTTTAAAGCGTATGGTCAAAAATTACAAATAGAAAAAGGCGATCTTACTTTTAATGGTCCAACAACTAATCCTTACCTAGACTTACGCGCCAGTAAAAGTATTCCGGCGGAAGATGTGACGGTCGGAATTCAAGTTTCTGGTTTAGCTGATGCTTTAACCATGCAGTTAATTTCGTCACCGGTAATGCAAACACCGGAAATACTTTCATATTTAGTGAGAGGTAGGGGGCTAGATGCCGATACAGAAAATAGTACCACGGCAGCGGGGTTATTAGTGGGAATGAGTCTAACCAATAATATTGGCTTATTTGAACAGATTGAAAAACTTCCCCTTATTAACAACCTTGCTGTTGATACTGAAGGCGTAGGTGAGCAAACTCAAGCCACCGTTAGTGGTTATATTGGTAATCGAGTTTATTTAAAATATGGGATTGGTGTTTATGAACCTATTAATGAGCTAACTGTCAGGCTGTATATGTTTAATCGTTTTTGGTTAGAAATAGTCAGTGGTATTGAAAAGTCTACCGACATCTATTACTCGTTTGATATTGAGTAATAAAAAGGTAGGGTCTGTGTATTTTGAATGGATCTTGATTATGCATTTTTTATTATCTTTTTAACTATTTTGTACTATGGTTAAGATGTACTCATTTTGTTTAAAGCGTAATGTACGTAGTTTTATTTTATAAAAACAAATCAAAGGGATAAATTATGCTCAGAAAGTCTCAATTCGGGTTGCGAGGCAAGGTTACACTCGGATTGGCATTGATATTGATTATCTCTCTTTTGATTACCAGTCTATCAAGTTACCTACAATCGAAACAAGTTGCCGAACGCAAAGTAATAGAATTAGAAAAGAGTAAGCTCGATGTTTTAAATCATGTTATTTTAGGTTCATTGCAAAGTCATCAGAATACGTTATTGTCGTTAAGAGACATCCCTGCGTTTCAAGCTATATTGCGTGCACAATCAAACAAGGGTATTGATCCAGATAGTGGCTCCTCGTTAGCCGTGTGGAAGAACCGTTTAAAAGCTATATTTTCAGCGTTTATTGCTAATAATACTGAGTATTTACAGATTCGGTACATTGGTCTTAATGGCAAGGAGATAGTAAGAGTTCAAATTAATGAATTTAATGAAATAGAAGTAGTAAGTGACAATTTACTGCAAAACAAAGCCGATGAGCTTTATGTCATTAAAACCCTTGAAATGCCATCGGAGCAAGTCTATTTTTCAAATGTCTCTCTTAATCGAGAGCATGGCGTAGTTCAAGTTCCCTATCAACCAGTGCTAAGACTGGCAGCACCTGTTTTTACAGACGATAACCAAGTAAAAGGTATTATTGTAATTAACTTGGCTACAGAAAAACTGTTTCATGATATAAAGTTGATTAACCAAGGCACTTCGCAATTTATGGTGGATGAAAACGGAAATTATATATTACACACCCTAGTAGAAAAAACCTTTGCCAAAGATAAGGGATTAGATCATAACTTTCATAAAGACTACCCGCAACTTGCTTCTTTTAGTCATAAAAATGACAACCTTATGCGTAGTTTTAATAACTCTGCAGAAATACTAGGCTTTGAAAAAATTTACTTCTCTCCTTTTGATAAAACACGTTATTGGTTAATAGTACAACGAGTACCCGAAAGTGTTGTTTTTGCCGATATTCGAACAGTACTTAACCAAATATTATTTGTCGGGCTGATAATAGGTGTACTGTCATTAATACTCATTGTGTGCTTTGTTTCTCGCAGAATTTTGGCACCAGTGCTTAATCTCGCCGCTGCCGCAGAACGTTTACAAGACGGTGATTTAACGGTTCGTCTTGATGCATTGTCAGTACATGACGAATTTCGAACGTTATACAAAACAATCAACACTTTTACCATTAAACAACAAGAATTTACCGTTAAGTTGCAACAGGAAATTGAGTCACAAACTCATAAATTATCGGCCATTATTGAAAATATTGTTGATGGTATTATCACTATCGACAATAAAGGCAATATTAAAACATTTAATCAAGCAGCACGAAAAATGTTTGGTTACCAAAATAACGAAGTCATGGGTTGTAGCATTGGTATGCTAGTACCCAAACCTTCTTGTGATAGTCAGGATAGTAATTTTAGTCGTAATCTAGCGCAAATGATCGAAAAAAGTATGGGAGTCGGTACCGAAATTGTTGGGCTTCGTAAAGACGGTTCAGAATTTCCATTAGATTTAGCCGTCAGTGAAGTAAAAATGGATAATGCGGTGCATTTTATCGGTATTACACGCGATGTTACTGAGCGCAAACGTATAGAGTTAATGCAAAAAGAATTTATATCCACTGTAAGTCATGAGTTAAGAACCCCCTTGACCTCCATTAGTGGTTCATTAGGCCTTATTCTTGGTGGTGCTACAGGTGAATTACCTGAAAAAGCACGCGCGTTAATCACGATTGCAAACAACAATAGTGAACGTCTTATTCTTCTCATAAATGACATTCTTGATATTGAAAAAATTTCAGCGGGGAAAATGCAGTTTAATTTTTCAGTTATTAGCTTAACCCCATTAATAAAACAGTCACTTGACGAAAATAAAGGTTACGGAGCCAAACTCAATGTTAGCTTTAAACTAGTCTCCGCGCCTGAAAAAGCATTAACGGTTCGGGTAGATGAAAAACGCTTGCTGCAAGGTATGTCTAACCTTTTGTCTAATGCAGCTAAATATTCCCCCACTGGAGAACAGGTTGATATTAAAATTGAACAAATAGGTGACAGTGTTCGAGTATCTGTTCATGATAAAGGCAAAGGTATTCCTGAAGCCTTTAGATCAAAAATATTCAACCGTTTCTCCCAAGCTGATAGTTCTGATACACGGCAAAAAGGCGGTACAGGACTAGGTTTGAATATCACCAAAGCGATTATATTAAAACATAAAGGGAGTATTGGTTATGACAGTGTAGAGGGGAAAGGAACCACCTTTTATATTGATTTGCCCTTATATATTAAGCACGATGAAAAAGAAGTCATGGTTGTACAACAAAAGGAGCATAATGATAAGCCGCTTATTTTAATAATAGAAGATGATCGCGACGTTTCTAAATTACTGAGTATTATGCTCGAAAACGAAAATTATCAACTAGACCATGCTTTTAATTACGAAGAGGCAATAGAGAAAATTAGCGCAAATAAATATGATGTTATTACATTAGATTTGATGATTCCAGGGGGAATGGTATTAACATCGTACGTGAATTACGTAATAATGAAGCAACCATGACATTGCCAGTTATTGTTGTGTCAGCCATTGCTGATAAAATTCAAAATGAAGTCGCTTGTGACGCTTTTGAAATGGTAGATTGGCTTGAAAAACCCATAGATAACAATCGACTCGTCAACGCGATTAACACCTCTTTAGCGGCTAATAGTACTAAGGGAGGTAATATTTTACACATTGAAGATGACCCAGATATTACCGCTATCGTCGCCTCGCTTTTAGATAATGAATTTAATGTGATCAATGCAAATACACTAACACAGGCTAAAAAGTTGGTGAGCAATAACCGTTTTGATTTAGTGTTGTTAGATATTGGTTTACCCGATGGTTCAGGGTTAGATATTTTGCCTCTGCTTCGTGGTGAGGATCATCAAACGCCCGTGGTAATTTTTTCCGCACAAGATGTGCCAGAAGAAACAGCTTCCGAGGTATTGATGACATTAGTTAAGTCTAAAACAAACAATGAATACTTTTTGCGACAGATTAAACAAGCCATCAACAGAAAGCATTGATGAAGACAGGAATTAATATATGTTAGAGCGTATCTTGTATGCGGAAGATAATGAAGATATTCAACAAATAGCCGTCATTGCATTAGAAACTATAGGTGGCTTCACCCTAAAAGTCTGTAATGATGGGGCTGAAGCGTTAGCTGCAATAGAGCCTTTTTCACCTCAGTTAATACTATTAGATGTGATGATGCCTAATATGGATGGTCCTAAAGCTTTGGAAAGCATGCGTGAAATGGGAGCTTTCAAAAATACGCCGACCATTTTTATGACCGCAAAAGTACAACCCGAAGAAGTTAACCGACTTCTTAATATGGGTGCTGTTGCTGTTATAAACAAACCCTTTGATCCCATGGCACTAGCTGATCGAATACGTGAAATTTTTGAACAAAGTGAATAATGATATGACTAAACGCTGTGATGAAGGCCAGGAAAACCTAAAAAAACGGCTGTAATGAAACCAAGTGCTCAAGAAGCGATAGCTAAGCTAACGAAGGAAGTTGCAAAAAAAATTCCAGTTAAAGTTGCTGAGATACGATCATCTTGGGAGCAATTGAAAAAAGTATTGATAAAACGGATGACATACAATTACTTCACCATAAAACGCATACTTTAGCCGGCACTATGGCTACTTATGGTTTTGAAGCTATTGCTGATAGAGCTAAAGAAATGGAGCTCATAGTTCAAGAATTTATTGAAAATACGGAGCAGTCATTTCCATTTTCGGAGCTAGGAGCTTTATTAGAAAATATGGAAAAAGCTGCGATTGTAGCCTCTTATAGAAAATTCTCTGAAACAAACTCAATAACCGTTTCACTTGCGCCAACTCAAACGTATTCTCTTAAAAGTAAAATTGTTTATTTAGTTGATGATGATGATGATTTTATCAAAAAAATTGAAATACAAATAAGTAACTTTGGCTATAACATATTCAGCTTTTCAACTTTGGAAGAATTTGACAAAGCCCTGGCTAAGCAAGAGCCTGGCGTCGTTATTATGGATGTTAAGTTTGGTAAAAAGAACAATAGTGGCATTGATCATATTAGCCAAATTAATAGTAAAAGAGATCAGCCATTAAACACAATTTTTATCACGGGAGGAAATGATCTGAGTACGCGACTTGATGCTGTTCGTGCTCATGGCAACGCATTTTTTACAAAACCAGTATTAGTTGAACAATTAGTTGATGCATTGGACAAACTAACTCATCAAATACAGACTGACCCTTTTCGTATTGTCATTGTGGACGATTCAGTAGAACAATCAAGTTTTACCGCCTTAGTGTTACAACAAGCAGGAATGGAAACTAAGGAAGTTAATGGCCCTTTAGAGCTGTTAACTGTTTTAGCTGAATATCCCGCCGATTTAATTCTAATGGATCTTTATATGCCAGACTGCACGGGTCTTGAACTCAGCCAGGTTATTAGACAAATTGATACTTACATAAATATTCCTATTGTATTCTTGTCACATGAAAAAGACTTGGGTCAAAAGCTAAGCGCCCTAAGCTTAGGTGGCGATGACTTCTTATCTAAACCAGTTAAAGCCTGGCATTTAGTCTCTGCTATCTCAAACAGAGTAATACGCGGTAGAACTATTCGTAAGTTTGCCGAAACGGATGGTTTAACTGGCTTGTTAAACCATAGTAAAGTGACAGAGCGCTTTGAAATTGAACTTTCTCGCGCGAAACGAGAAGAAGCTAACCTATCATTTGTTATGCTAGATCTTGATTTTTTCAAACGGGTTAATGATAACTACGGACACCCAACGGGTGATAGAGTACTTAAAAGCCTTGCTAACTTACTAAAAACACGTTTGCGTAATTATGACGTTGCTTTGGTCGTTATGGCGGTGAGGAATTTGTTGTTATTTTACCAAATACAACGTTAAAAATAGCTGAAAATATTATGAATAAATTACGAATAGCTTTTAGTGAAATAAAACACCATCACGAGAATGGCGAGTTTAGCTGTCAATTTAGTTGTGGCATCGCATCCTTTCCTGACTTCGATAACATAATTTCGCTCGGTAATGAAGCCGATAAAGCACTTTATGAAGCAAAAGAAAGTGGTAGAAATAAAGTTGTTTGCCGACACCCATAAACAATAGGTAGATGAGTATTATTGTTAATAGTCACTTAATCCATCACAAAGGTTTATTTTGTGTGGTTAGTCTATTTTTGTTGCCATTATAATTAGCACAACCCCTAGTAAATAATCTATAATAAGAATAATTCTCAATTGTATTTATTATAGGTCACCAAATGGCTCCTTTCTTTTACCACTGTTTACAAAAACCGGCGAGCATATCAAAGCGCATATTTGAACACTTCTTTATAATAAATTTTTTTATTGTCAGCTGTTTGCTGTCAACACACGTGTTGGCAAATACGAAAATAGACGGTTTGCGTCAACTTTTACAACTTACTGAGTATATTGGCGTTGATTATGCCTCAGCGATAGCTGATGGCAAGGTTATCGATGACGGTGAATATCAGGAAATGCTCGACTTTTCGATCATTATTGCTGAAAAATCTGCCACTGAATTAACAGAAGAAAAACAAATTATTACCTTGTCAAAGTCACTACTTTTTGCCGTGCAAGAAAAGAAAACGCTAGCAGAGATTAAAAACCTGACAAGCCAACTGAAAAACTTATTGATAGAAAATTCGCCACAATTATCGCTGCCCACCTCTTTACTTGCTCCTGTGAAAGTTAAACAACTATTTCAAAGTAATTGTGCAAGTTGTCATGGCATAACAGGAAAAGGTGATGGAGAACTTGCAACAACATTAACTCCCCAACCAACAAATTTTACCGATAAAACACGTGCATTAGATCGATCAATCTTAGGCCTTTATGATGCACTAACGGGTGGGCTTGAAGGTACTTCAATGACAGCATTTGAGCACCTAACGGCCAAAGAACGTTGGTCATTAGCATTCTACGTAGGTAGTTTGGGATTTGCCGACGATGAAAAAAATATTAAGACGGACAATGTTGATATTTCGCTCGTTGAACTCGTTCAGTATACGCCAAACGAATTGGTTGGTGTAAAAGAAAACCTTGATAAACAAGCTATTGAGCAGCTTAGAGCTAATCCTAATTTGCAATTTCCTGAGAATAATAAACCACCTTTAACGATTGCTCGTGATCAGTTACATAAAACACTGATGGCGTATAAACAAAACGATTTTAACCTTGCTCAACAATTTGCCGTTAGTGCTTATTTAGATGGGTTTGAATTAATTGAAAATAACCTTGATGCTTACGATAATTTATTGCGTAAAACTATTGAATCAAACCTGTTAAGTTTACGACAAAAAATAAGCAACAAAGAAAATTCAGATGACGTTGATGAGTTTGTGTCTTTAATTATGGCGCAATTAACGCAAGCAGAATTATTACTAACTGAATCAACTATGTCAGATACAACACTATTTAGTGCCGGCTTTATCATTTTGTTACGCGAAGGATTAGAAGCTTTATTAGTTGTGTTAGCACTCTTTACTATACTGGTACGCTCAAATAGGCAAGCAGCGGTTAAATATCTTCATTTCGGTTGGATAGCAGCACTCTTTTGCCGGAGGTTTAACATGGCTAGTAGCCCAAAACTTAATAACTATCAGTGGTGCTAGCCGAGAAACAATGGAGGGTGTAGCAGCAATGCTAGCTGCCATTGTGCTATTTTATGTTGGTTTTTGGATGCATAACAAATCACAGGCGGATCAATGGCAGCGTTATGTACAAAACAATATCAATAAAAGCCTAAAAGCGGAACCTTGTGGGGAATAACCGGACTGGCTTTTATTGCCGTATATCGTGAGGTTTTTGAGACCGTTTTGTTTTATCAATCATTGTTAACGCAAACAACGTCTTCACAACAACTTGCGGTGTTAAGTGGTTTTGGAACCGCGGTTGTTCTATTAATTATACTTGCATGGTTAATGATTAAATATTCTATTAAATTACCGATAGCGCGCTTTTTCTCTACAACGACCTATTTGTTGCTAGCACTGTCGTTTATTTTAGCCGGTAAAGGGATAATGGCATTGCAAGAAGCTGCTATTATTAGTATTACACCTTTACCAATTGAATTTAACATCGCTTGGTTAGGTATCAATTCGACCTGGCAAGGAATCATAATGCAGCTATCTATTCTAATATGTTCCAGTGCGTTATTATTTAAACCTTGGCTGAAAAAGAAGTAGTGACAGTTATTTAATTAAGGAAAGATCATGAGATTTCATCAAATAAAAGAAATTTATCAACATGTAAAAGATATTAATAAACAATTTGAGACGTTTTGCGAACAACTTTTACTAGAAACTAAAGACGAAAGGTTGCGTATGTTTACTCATTATATTATCGATAAACTGCATGAAAATAATACCTATCTCGATAAACTTATTCACTCGGAGTCTCACAAAGTTACTGATAGTTGGGTAGATGAAGAAATTGAACACAACGTTGAAAAACAATTTTTATCGTTAGAACAACGAACAATTCATAGCGTAGATGACTTGCTAACTATCAATATTGACATAATCGAAACAATCAATAATTGGTTATTATTAGTCGCGGATGTTTCCACAAATAACACCGTGAAAGAACATATCAATGATTTAATCGAGAGACACTCACAACAAAGCCATAAGCTTGTGCACACGGTGCACAGAATGGATGACATGTGATCTTATTTTGTTAATACAACCTGCTAAAATGAGTGTTAAATTTACAGCAAGTTGATGTTTTTTAGACATCAACTTGTTTTAATATACACACAAAAAACTCCAACTATTTGATATCAAAGCTAAAATATCATGGCATGAAACATGCTGAGTAATACCAGTTAATTAATCTGAGCTCAGTTTAAGATTGGTATAATTGATAATTTTAAATGTAAAAGTAAAAAAGTGCACATAGGTAATTAATAGGTGTGTAGATTATTGCTTTGCAAACATAATAGGACATTGGGAAAAATGACTGCTTTTACGCACGTTGATAAAACAAATACTATCCTGATTAATACGTCGATATCCGAAAAAACCGGTGATCAAAAATTACCTGGTGATTTTGCCATGTGGATATTTATTGTCATGGAACTCAGTGTGTTCGCCATTTTCTTTATTGCTTTTGCCGTCACTCAGCGAATGCATAACACTATGTTTACCGAAGGCAGGGCGACCCTTAGTGCTTTTATCGGTTTTTTTTGTACCTTAGCATTAATTATTAGTAGTTATTTTGTGGCGTTAGCAGTTGAGGCAATCAAAAAAAGTCAAAACTTAACCGCAAGTCGCCAATTAATGTTAGCAATGCTGAGCGCAACAGTTTATCTGGTATTAAAATTATCTGAATATACGCATTTAGTAGAACAGGGGTTTGATTTATCAAGCAATTCATTTTATACGCTCTATTTTTTCATTACCGGTTTTCATTTTATGCATGTAATATTAGGTATGATTATTTTGGCCTATATGAGCATAAAAGCACGGAAGAACACTTATTCACCAACAGACTGTACAGGTTTTGAAGCAGGTGCTTCCTATTGGCATATGGTAGATCTTGTTTGGATTATTGTGTTTTTTCTTATTTACATTATTCATTAGTTGAGGAAGTATGATGAATCGCTTGATTAACAATATTCACTTTACTGCTATTGCTTTGATTGTATTAACCATTATAAGTACTTTGTTGGCTCAATCTACACTGCAAACAAGTATACTTGCCCTCTTTGGTTACTTTGTCTGTAGTGATCAAAGGCCAACAAATTGTTGATGTATTTATGGAGTTAAAAAATGCTCCGGCTAAATGGCGTTGGTTCCTGTTAAGTTATATCATTTTAATTCCAAGTATATTGGCCATCATCATATACCTTTGAATACTATTTTAAGGATATTCTCTTGAAAAAAAGTTTACTTATATTCACCCTAGTTTTGATTTTATCAACGTTGATACATCACAAGGTGATTGCTGCAGAGCATGAGCATCACCACGAAGTGAATGAGGCAAAACTATCTTTAAACGACGGTCATAAATGGCCTATTGATAAAAGCCTACACATAGGTATGAATAAGATCAAAATAGAAATAGCCAATAACCTAAGTGACATTCATCATGATCAGTTTTCTGCTGAGCAATATACAGTGCTAGCAACAAGGTTAGAAGCACACTTGAACTTTTTGTTTGCCAATTGCCAATTACCACCTTCAGCTGATGCGCAGCTACATACGTTACTAGCAAAAGTGATGCAAGGTGTTGATAACATTAAACACTCAACCAATAAGAAACAAGGCGCAGTGCAAATTATTCAAGCGTTACGAGCGTATCCTGTCTATTTTGCTGATACCAATTGGCAAAGTATACAACACTAATGGATAGCGTTTTCTCGGTGCGCTTTGTGGTAATATTTACTGCAAAATAATTAAACCCTAAGCGGTATTAATTTGATCAAATGAGTATAATAGTTCATGCTTATTTTTCACCATTGGAATATTACTTGTGCTTGAAAAAACGTTACTAAAAATTGCTTTAGATTTAAGCCTTAGTTTACCTAAAAAAGCCCATTATCAGCGGTTAATGCAAGCGGTTAATGAAATAATGCATTGTGATGCAGTTGCCTTATTAGAATTACAAGGCGATGAGCTTGTTCCTGTTGCCGTTGATGGTTTGTCGCCTGAAGTGTTAGGTATGCGTTTTTTACCTGATGAGCATCCAAGATTAAAAGCAATTTTATCATCTCATAAGCCCATTCGCTTTGATGCGGATTCAAGTTATCCCGACCCCTATGATGGTTTATTGTCGATGGACCCAAAGCGTGTGCTTGATGTACACGATTGCATGGGATGTTGTTTATACGTTGAGGAAAGCCTTGTTGGTGTGCTTACACTCGATGCCTTACAAGTTGGCGCGTTTAGTGATGTTGATGATATTAGTGTTGCTACTTTAGCTGCACTTGCTGCCGCAACCATTCGAAATGCGAATTGTATTTCTTTGGTTTAGAAAAAAGCAATGAGAAATCCTTATGTTTAACGCATGAACTGGTGAAAGACGCACACAAGGCTAAAGGAGATGGTTTTGTGGGTGAAAGCCTAAAAATGGTAGAGTTGAAAAATGAAATAAGGGTTGTATCCGGCTCAGAGCTATCGGTATTAATCACCGGTGAAACAGGGGTAGGTAAAGAAGTGGTTGCACGAACTGTGCATGCTCAATCGCGTCGGTGTGACGAAGCCATAGTACAAATAAATTGTGCCGCCCTGTCTGAAAATATTGCCGAAAGTGAATTATTTGGTCATGTTAAAGGCTCATTTACCGGCGCTAATAAAGATCGCATGGGTAAATTTGAACTGGCGAATAACGGCACCTTGTTTTTAGATGAAATAGGCGAGCTTTCATTAAATATCCAAGCCAAATTGTTAAGGGCATTGCAAGAGGGTGAAATTCAACGAGTTGGTGCCGATAAAAATATTTATGTGGATGTTAGAATTATTGCGGCAACAAACCGAGATTTATCAGAGGAAGTTGCCCAAGGAAGATTCAGAGAAGACTTATATCACCGTTTAAGCGTATTTCCGTTGAAGGTGCCTGCCTTACGAGAACGAATTGATGACATTCCCTTATTAAGTGGCTTTATTTTACATAATTTAAAAGGAAAAATAGGCACAAATAATGTCAGGGTTAGTAAATCTGCAATGCATCAGCTATTGCAATATGACTGGCCAGGTAATGTTAGAGAGTTACAACATGTACTCATGCGCGCTGCCTTAAGGGCGGCAGCCACTACATCAGGCAAAGTAGGTGTAATAGAAATTAATCATTTAGGGTTAGACTTTGTGGTTAATAACACCGACGACAGTAATAATATTACACCCGCAATTACAACCGATAATAAGTCTTTTACAGAAATTGTGGCTGAGTTTCAACGACAGTTAATTACACAAGCAATGGAAGAAAATGACCATGTTTGGGCAAAGGCCGCACGTCAGCTTCAACTAGACCGAGGTAATTTATATCGGCAGGCAAAACGTTTAGGTTTGACTTAATCTTGTAAACATTATTGGTTTAAAGGTACATTTTTATATAAGCGTATTTTGAATATTAAGGAGTTCACATGAGCGATCACATGCCCGACGATCTGTCTATTCAAGGAAAAGATTTACGAGCGTTCACTGATACATTACGCGTTAAACACCCCGTCATTAAAAACATTCTGGGTGAATGGGTGTTGCTCAAACATGCTGATGTGGTAACTGCCGCACTTGACCATGAGCGATTTTCGAGTAACGTTTCACAACATCTTCATGTGCCTAACGGGTTAGACGGAAAAGAACACCAAGACTATCGAAAAATTATCGACCGGCATTTAACGCCTGAAGCACTGACACCGTATATTCCTGTGTTTGAGCAAACTGCTGCCCAACTCATGAAAGAATTACCTAAGAATACTACCTTAGATGCGGTAAATGATATCGGCGCTGTCTTTGCGGTACGTGCTCAATGTAAATGGTTAGGATGGCCTGCAGAGTTAGAACCAAAATTATTAGCATGGATGGCAAAAAACCATGCGGCTACCCGCTCTGGTGACCGGTCTAAAATGGCTAATGTCGCAGAGCAATTTGATCATATTATTCGTTCCGTAATTGCTCCTCGTCGTACTGCTAACAGCAACAACTTTAATGATGTTACCACCGACTTTGCCAAGAAACTATTTACGGTAGATTATTAACAGAAGAAGAAATTATTTCAATTCTGCGCAACTGGACTGGCGGTGATTTGGGCTCTATTGCGTTGTGTGTTGGTGTTATTGTTGCCTATGTTGCACAAAAACCTGAGTCGATAGCTTGCCTTCGTACAGCAAAAGAATCAGAAATAGACGCTTTTATTAATGAAATATTACGCTTAGATGATCCCTTTGTGTCTAATCGACGCATTACCACCTGCCCAGTAAAAATTGGCGGGCAAAACATTCCAGAAGGCGCATTAGTTAAGCTAAACTGGACCTCAGCTAATCGTGATGAAGCCGTTTTTGATAATACAACTTTTGAACCGCAAAACAATGCAGAGGCCAATCTTGTGTACGGTATAGGAAAGCATGTTTGTCCTGGCCGGTTATTGGCTACATGGGAGCTAAGAATAGCATTACAAGCGCTGCTTGCCTCGGTAAATGCAATTACCATAGCACCAAACCAAGCATTAGAGCGTGAAGTTGCGCCTGTTGGCGGTTATAACAAGGTACCTATTATACTTAGCTAAACTTATTGAGAATAAATCAGCGCAAATATACCGCTAAACACCGAGAAATGACGCTTGTGAATATGCCACGATTACCCCTACTAGGGTTGTCATGGCATAAAAATAACCTTTTATAATTTTTCTAAAAAGCGGTGCAGCATGCTTAAGCCCCATAAATTCCTCAATTATCCAATGACCCTTAACAATGACTATTGCACACACAAAAACCGTAGCGACAATCGTCGTATTTTTAGTTTCTGCAATAATGGCACTAACAAGTGTTAAGCCCACAAGGCGCAGCCAAATGTTGAATGTTGTTTCAGTTAAATAGCGTTTGATTCGCTGATAATGGTTAGTTTGCAATGCTTTTACCTCAATACATATAAGAGTGGGAAAATAAGAATCCAAACAAGGTCAATCATATGCCAATAGCTTGCAGCACTTTCTAATCCTTCATGATTAGATTTATTGTAATAACCTAACGCGGTCAAAATAGTGACAAAAATGATAGTGCAAGTGCCAATTAATACATGGAGCAGATGATTAAAGGTAATATAATAATAGGCGGCAAAATAGTAGTTTGTGCGTGGGCCAATGCCTGCCTGTTCATTTAAGTGATACTCCCACGTTTTAATACCGCAATAAGTGAGGCCGGCTGAAATAGTTAGCAATAACCAAAACACGGTACGCTTTTTGTCATCACGTTTTATAGATTGCATGGCTCGCGCAACAAAAAAACTACTGCTGAGTAATACCAGTGTATTCAATAAACCCGTTAAAATCGGTAGGTGTGTAGGACCTTGATAGAATTCAACTGGGTAGTAGAGTTTGGCTAACAAAAAAGCGATAAAAAAGAAGCCAAATTCAGTTAGTTCTGCATAAATAAAAATCCATGCAGCCACCGAACCAGGTACTTTTATCTTATTAACAGTAAGCACTGATCACCCTTTTTAAGGCGTTAATGGTTTCGGGTTCATCACTTAGTGGTTCAACAATACAATATTGATACGCTTTATTAATAGGGCAGCCTGACTGGATCATTTTTGCGGCATAAATTAACAAGCGTGTTGACGCTGCCGCTTTAATGTCTATATCACTGAGCCTGCGCAGATCGGTTGCCAAAGCAACTAATTCTTTGGGCATTTTGATAAGAAACACCTGTTTCAGTAATAATAATATCGATTTCTTTCTCAACACTCGGATAATCAAAGCTCAGACTAATAAAGCGTTGCCGAGTACTCGGCTTTAAGCCTTTTAATAAACTTTGATAAGACGGATTGTAAGAAATAATCAGCATAAAATCTTTATGCGCTTTAATGACTTCTCCTGTTCGCTCAATGTAGAGTTCGCGGCGGTGATCAGTCAATGAATGCAATAATACTGTGGTGTCTTTTCTGGCTTCAATTATTTCATCTAAATAACAAACGCCGCCTTCTCGCACGGCTTTTGTCATAGGTCCATCTTGCCAATAGGTGCCGTTGCTATCAATTAAATGGCGGCCTATTAGATCAGCAGCACTGAGATCGTCATGGCACGAAATAGTATAAAGCGGCTGCTCAATTTGTTGTGCCATATGCTCAACAAAACGGGTTTTTCCACAGCCCGTCGGTCCTTTTAGCAACAAAGCAAGATGATTGCTACGTGCAAAATGAAACATTTCAATTTCATCGTCTTGTGCTTGATAAAATGCTGTGTTTAACCCAGGGGCTTTTTCTAGCGTCTGAGCCAATGAACTAGCTTGCATTGTTTTCTCCTAATATGGCGTTAAGATCATGAGGTTGATAAACACAATTAAGCTGCATAACACAATCTAACAGGGCTTCACTGTTCTGTGGATGTTGTAATGAATACGACAAGATAAGGTGTCTATTTTTGTCTAAATTGAGTTTAGACAGTGTGTATTCAAAGCAATGAATAACTCTATCGGCTGTTCTCCTAGCTATTCTATTTAATAAAGCAGTGTTATCTTTTGGCTGATGATATAAATTTATTTGCATAATAATCTCCTTAGGAGCTTGGTTATTTACACGCTTAGCTGTGTGCTAGTTTTAACTAGCCAAGGGTTAAGTTGGCATAAATTTTAGGTAATATTTTGGCAAGCTGACTCGCATCTTGAACAATGGCAAAACCATGTGGCCAAATAGGTAAGGTAAATAGTCATTGCCTTTTTTGTCTATAGTCACGCAAAAAGGGGTTAAGCCTAACTTTTTCGCTTCGAGTATTGCTTGGCGCGTATCTTCAATACCGTAGCGTCCTTCATACTGGTCAAGATCGTTAGGTTTACCATCTGACAGTAATAATAAAATTTTATCTTTAGATGATTGTTCACTTAAAATTTGACTAGCTTGTCGAATAGCAGCGCCCATGCGTGTATAAAAACCCGGTTCAATACGAGCAATTCGCCCCCTAACATACTGGTCGTATGGCATGGTAAAATTTTTAATAATATGAAAGCGAACATGGTTATTACGAATAGACGAAAAACCATAGATAGCAAACGGGTCAGCTAATGAATGTAAGGCTTCAGAAAAAATTAACAGTGCCTCTTGAATACAATCAATAACTTTTTTCTCGTTATTAACATAACACTCTGTTGATAATGATAAATCTGCCAATAACAAACAACTAACATCTCTATATTTGTGTTGATTATCAATATAGAAGCTTTGTTGATTACTGTCTTTAACTGGTTTGGTGTAGTGATCTATCCAAGCATCTAAATCTATTTCATTACCCGTTAATTGACCTTTTTTCGGCCGATTAGATATCGCCAACATAGATAATAATTGCTGCACTTGCCGAGCTAATGTTTGTTGGTTAGCACTGAGCTCAACGGGCGCTATTTCATCAGCTATCATCACTTGTAAGTTACAAACATTAGCGATTAATTGGTTCTTTTTATAATGCCATTCAGGTAGAGGAATACCTTTACCTAAGCATAAATCATCATTTTCTTCCGCGGGTAAGTCTAAATTAAAGCGAATACCTGCAGCACCCGCTTTTCGCTGTCTTGATAGATTGATGACGTCCATGTCTTTGGCTATTTGATCTACATCGTCTTCTTGGTTTTCTGATTGGCTACGATCTAAATCTATTTGTTCTGTCCAGGTTGATAATGCTTCCGCTTGGAACATTAGTAACCCGTCTGTCGCTTTTTCTTCATCAACATATTGCGCTTTTTTACGTTGTTTTAATTCTTTAATTTCTTTTTTAGATGCCGTTTTTTTACGGTTTTCATCATTAGGATCATATGACGCCGGCTTGTTTATATCTTCTACGAGTGCAGGATATATCCAAAGCATATTGGGGTAGGGTTGTGACACCGTTGTAGTCAGTGAAGAAATATACTTTTCACCCTTTAAAGCCAACTGAATATTTTGTTCATTAGTACTATTAACTGGGTCTAACGTGTCGCAGTTGGGTCGTGTTAATAGGTAAGCGTTTACTAATTGATAATATTGTTTTTTTAGCCCAGGATACTTTGCCAATATTTGAGCGGTAGATTGTTGATTATCACATAACCAATGTGTCATTTTTGGCATAAATGCCGCTAAGGCAACCGACCAAAAGTACAAAAATTCATTCAGTGATGGCTCAGGAAAAAGTGCAATGTGTGGTGGCAGCCGAAGAGTCGATTCATTTTGCCAAGCAAGATAAAAACGTTGATGACTGCCGGCAATTTTTTGCATGGTTGACCGTTTTGTTTTGATACGACGAGGCTCGCAGGGTTCAAATGTTTTGCTACTATCGCCCCCCAAAGATCGATGAAAAATCTGTAACTGTGATTGAATATCGTCTAATTTAATGACGCTATCAGGAAAGTCGGTCGACACTTGGCGTGTTAACCATTTATCCCAAAGCTTTCCAACAACTTCTTCCATTTTAACCTCGATAGTCGTTTTAGTATTAAGGTAAAACATAGCAATTAAGTCCATTTAATTAATATGTCTTACAGATTTAGGTGATGATGTTCACTTAATACGCATTCACTTGTTCGCTTTGTGGCTCGTGTTCACCCACGAAGAAACTAACGAAGTAAGCAACAAGGCCCGCGGCAAACGTCACACCAAAGGCAAGCCTAGCCCAATAAAAAGACACAAGCTCATCTTGGCTCGACATAAAGCTTAAAGCATCACCTGATGCCGGCAGGCGTTGTAACGCTACTTGCCATGCTCCAACCGGCAGTAAGTGCCGGCGTAATACCGCACATGGAAATGCACATTAACCAAAAACCAATGTATTCAACTTTTTGTGCTTTTTCGCAGTTACCTTTTGGACGTCCTCGCATAATGGGCATGGCGTAAGAAATGACACACATAACCACCATGGCATAGGCTCCAAAGAAAGCTAAATGGCCATGAGCAGCAGTGAGTTGTGTACCATGTGTGTAGTAATTTACGGGTGCAAGGGTATGTAAAAATCCCCATACACACCGCCTAAAAAGGCCATAACCGCGGTGCCTTTTGCCCAAGTAATGGCAATTTTATTGGTATGTTCAATACGACGTTCATTTACCATTTTAAAGGCAAATAATACCATCATGAAAAACGGCACAGGCTCTAAGGCTGAAAAGACAGACCCCATCCATAACCAATATTTAGGGGCACCAATCCAGAAAAAGTGATGACCCATACCAATCAAACCAGAGATAAGTGCCATCGCAATAATGACATATAACCATTTTTCAATATGCTCACGGTCAACCCCAGTTACCTTGATCAAAACATAAGCAAGTAAAGCACCCATGATTAATTCCCAAACACCTTCAACCCATAGGTGAACAACAAACCACCAGAAGAATTTATCAAGAGCCAAATTAATGGGGTTATAAAATGAGAATAAGAAAAACACCGCTAAGCCAATTAAGCCAGTGATTAACACCATATTTATAACGGTTTTACGGCCTTTAAGAATGGTCATTCCGATATTAAACACAAAAGACAGACACACAATCACTATACCTATTTTGGCAATGGTAGGCTGCTCTAGAAACTCACGACCCATGGTGGGTAAGAGTTCATTGTGAGTTAACTTGGCCAATTCAGCATAAGGCACAAATAAATAACCGGCCGATAACCGCAACACCTGCCGCAGCAAATACCCAAAAGGTAATTTTGGCTAATTTTGGGCTAAATAAGTCAATGTTCGCTTCTTCGGGGACTAGGTAGTAACTTGCCCCCATAAATCCAAACAGCAGCCAAACTATGAGCAAGTTAGTGTGTACCATGCGGGCAACGTTAAACGGAATATAGGGGAAGCCGACATCGCCGTTAATGTATTGCATGCCCATTAGTAGACCAAAAACAATTTGACCCGCAAAAAGTAGTAAAGCAAAAATAAAGTAGGGTTTTGCAACCTGTTGTGAAGTAAATTTCATTTTTTAATCTTATCCTTCAATGTTTGGTGGCCAGTTATTATCATCAATGCGTGATGCCCAAATAAGAAACTCTGCCAAGGCATCAGTTTCCTCTTTGGTTAAATTAAATTGCGGCATTTTACGTCGCTTAGGAATATCCATTGGTTGTGCATTAATCCAACCATTAAGATAAGCTTTAAACGCTTCTTCATTACCCGCACCTCGGCGGTCAAAAACATTGGCAAGTTCGGGTGCGTAGTAAGCACCTTCTCCCATTAAGCTATGGCAACCGATACAATTATTGTTTTCCCAAAGCTCTTTACCCTGTATCACAGCTGCTGTGATATTCTCTCGGTGATCTCGTTTAGGCAGCTGCCGAACGGTATCTAGCGTTAAGCCAAAGAGTAAAAGTACAAAGAAAAAGCTGCCGCCATAGTAAATATTTCTGGCCATGCTTTTAGTAAATTTTTCTGCCATTGATAGCTCCTAATAAAATGTAATAACAACAACGATAGGGCAATCAATGTGCCAATTTTTAAGTTGTTGTATATAAAGGATTTATTTTCAAGTGTTTTTTGTTTACATAGTAGGTGATGTGTTAATGACAGCGGTTTGATGTCTTTTTACTATGGATTTCAAGCCATTTTGGGTGTTCAGGGAGATTTTTGTTTAATTCGATAACATAGTTGGCGTGTTATATTAACATCGTTTTTGCTGTGTTTTACTGAGAGTTAAATTTAAGTGATTGTTAAATAGTTGTTTTTTATGTTGGCGTTATATTTGCTTTAAGAGAGGTTTTAAGACGATAAGTGAGATGTTAATGAGTACAGCAATAAATTTTGATGCCGACATGATTCGAAAATATGATCGACATGGTCCTAGATACACCTCTTACCCAACCGCAGTACAGTTCAATAG
Source organism: Colwellia maritima (assembly GCF_022669015.1). Lineage (GTDB taxonomy): Bacteria > Pseudomonadota > Gammaproteobacteria > Enterobacterales > Alteromonadaceae > Colwellia > Colwellia maritima. Next base: position 548,388 of record NZ_JAKKSL010000001.1, read on the forward strand.
TGAGGTTAACAGCGACATATATATTGAGGAATTAACAAAAAGTAACCAAAGTAACAAATCACTTTCTTTGTATTTTCATATCCCTTTTTGTAATTCACTATGTTTTTATTGCGCATGTGCAAAAATTATTACCAAGAAACCTGAACGTTCTATTCCTTATTTAGAGAGGATTTATAAAGAATTACGTCATCAATCGGCGTTAATTAGTCCCGAACGGGTAGTTGAACAATTGCATTTTGGCGGTGGTACGCCTACGTTTCTTAGTGACGAACAGTTTGAAGAAATTTTCGATAATATACGTGAAAACTTTAATTTAGCGCCTGTTGAAGAAAGAGAATTTTCAATTGAAATTGATCCCAGAGCAGTCAGAGCTAGTACTATTCCTGTGTTACGTAACCTTGGATTTAATCGCATTAGTTTAGGAGTGCAAGATTTTGATCCCAAAGTACAAAAAGCCGTTAACCGTATTCAGTCGGTAGAGCAAACGTTTGATGTAATAGACTCAGCGAGAGCCGTTGGCTATAAGTCAGTAAGTATTGACCTTATTTATGGATTGCCATGTCAAACCGTAGATAGCTTTAAAACAACGTTAGATTTGGTAATGCAAAAACGTCCTGATCGGTTATCAATCTATAGTTACGCACATATGCCACATAAAGTTAAATCTCAACGCACCCTGAATGCTGCAGACTTACCCGATGCCGCTACCAAGCTAGCCATTTTTGAAATGACCGTTAATTACTTACAAAATGCGGGTTATGTTTATATTGGCATGGATCATTTTGCTTTGCCTGATGATGAATTGACATACGCCAAACAAAACGGCACCTTACAACGAAATTTTCAAGGCTACTCCACCCATGCAGATAGTGATCTTCTTGGCTTTGGCATGACCTCAATTGGCCAAATAAATGATTGTTTTATTCAAAATCAAGCAACAGAAGACGCTTACTTTGCCGATATTGATACTGGTGGTTTGGCGGTAACCAGAGGTTATCGCTTAAATAAAGATGACTGTATTCGTCGTGATATTATTCAGTCATTAATGTGCCAAAACAGGGTGTCAATCAATACAATTAGTAATAGATACCAGATTAATTTCTTTGAATATTTTTCAGACGAGATAACTGAACTGTTTCCGATGGTGGAAGATAAACTGCTTACCTTTAACGAAAAAGAAATTTCTATAACACGAGCAGGTCAATTGCTACTACGTAATATTGCTATGGTATTTGATGCCTATATTGAACCTACTAATGATAAAACCCTCAAAAATAAAGTGATATTTTCTAGAACAATATAATCATGGATTCGTATTAATATTATCGATGTCTAAATGACATCGATTTGTGGTGTATATAGACACGAATAGTTTGTATCTCATTTGTGCTATTATTTATCTATATGTTTTTATTTGATATTTCTTAATGGCATGTTTTCTGCTTCATATAGTTGAAATAGGGTAAATTGTGAATAATAAGCTAACAATACCAAGGAGGTATGTATGAAAACCTTAACAACAGACGTGGTAATTATCGGTGCCGGCCCTGTGGGTTTATTTCAAGTATTTGAATTGGGGTTACAAGGATTAACCGCCATTGTTATTGATAGCTTGGCAGAAGTTGGCGGCCAATGTAGTGAGTTATATCCTGATAAACCCATCTATGATATTCCTGCATTACCTAATGCTAAGGCAAGTGATGTTATTGATAACCTTTGGCAACAGGCAGCAACCTTTGATCCTACTTTTCTATTAGGTGAACGCGTTGACCATATTGAAAAAATTTCAGAGAGTTGTTTCAATGTGATAACCCATAAAAATACTACCGTTGTTTGTCGTGCGGTCATTATTGCTGCAGGCAATGGCGCCTTTTCCCCCGTTAAATTAAAGGTGCCACTCATTGACAAGTTTGAAGATAAACAACTGTTTTACCGAATCAGTAACCTAGAACATTTTAAAGATAAAGACGTTGTTGTTTTAGGCGGTGGCGATGCCGCATTAGATTGGAGTTTAACCTTACAAAAAACAGCTAAAAGCGTACTGCTTATTCATCGTACAACAAACTTTAAAGCATCAACAGCCAGTGTAAATCAAATGTATGCTTTATGTGATCAGCTAAAAATGCAATTTTTATGTGGGCAAGTGAGCGATTTTCAACAGAATGACGATAAGCTCATTGGGTTAACCATTACGTCGAAAGATGGCATTAATCGTCGGGTGGCACTTGATGAATTGGTGGTTTGTTTTGGTATGTCACCTAAGCTTGGACCGATAGATAACTGGCATCTTGATATGCATCAGCATCAAATTAAGGTAGACACACAATCGTTTCAAACATCGGTCGCAGGTATTTATGCGGTGGGTGACATTAATTATTACCCCGGTAAAAGAAAACTTATCTTAAGTGGTTTTCATGAAGCTGCGCTAGCGGCATTTTCTATTGCTGAAACGGTTTTAGAAAAAGAGCGAATTCCCACGTTATACACTACAACGAGTACCGTAGTGCATAAACGAATGGGTGTCATTCACTCAATTGACAGCATGTTGGAGTAATCATCATGTTAAGCATCACATAGTAAGTCATTGTGAAAAGTATAAGACGAGGAAAGAAAAATGTTACAACCCGAAATTTTAGAAAAAGAGCAAGCGATACCGCCCGTATTGCGTTTAGCGTTTAGACCTTTTTTTCTTTTACCTGCGCTATTCTCTATTTTAGCTTTGCTCGCTTGGGTTTGTGTATTACAAGGCAAACTAAATTGGAATAGTTTGTTACCTGCTAACATTTGGCACGGCCATGAAATGATATTTGGCTTTGCTGCTACTGTAGCTGTGGGTTTTCTTTTAAGTGCGGCACAAACGTGGACAGGTATTAGAAGTATCAATAGCCGGAAATTAGCAGTGATAATTTTGTTTTGGTTAATTGCTAGAATTGCCTTGTTATCAAGCTCAACCCCTGTATTGATTATAGGCACTATCAGTGAAGCCTTATGGTGGTCGGGTGCTATTAGCTACCTTGCTTATATGGTGGTTAAATCAAATAACCGACGAAATTTAATTTTTATACCACTATTAAGTTTGATAATGGGCTTAGATATCGCAACGTTAATGTTTGCCTTTGTCGGAAATTATAGCTTATCTACACATTTAGCTTATACCGCGGTGTTTATGATCACCTGCGTGGTCACTATCGTTGGTGGTAGAGTCATTCCATTTTTTACCTCACGCGCACTTAACTTAGCAACGATTAAGGGCAATTTGTTTTTAGAACGAGTTATAGCGATAGCAATGGTTGTCACGCTCGTCAGTTTTGTTAGTAGTTATTATATTGATATAACAAACGTTCTAGCAGTATTATTTGTGGTGACCGGGTGCCTTCAGTTATTACGAATGGTAAATTGGCAGACAAGCAAAACTTTTAAAACACCTTTGTTATGGGCGTTACATTTATCTTATATCAATATGGGGTTAGGCTTTATTTCAATTGGGATGAGCTATATAACCACAGGTATAGGTTTTTCATCAGCCGTTCATATTATTACGGTTGGCACCATAGGTACCATGATCATCGCGATGATGTCGCGTGTGTCATTAGGACATACGGGAAGATCACTACAAATAAATACGTGGATCAGTTGTTCTTTTATCTTATTGCTTAGCGCCACCTTATTTCGTGTATTACTACCAGTATTAGGCTTATTCAGCATGGGTTATTTACTTGCCGCCCTTTGTTGGAGTCTTGGCTTTGTCATCTATCTAATTTATTACAGCCCTAAATTATTAACCGCCAGACCCGATGGTCGAAGTGGATAGTAGTTTTAGAACCATCACAACCCTATAACCGAAAACTGAAAGGAAAATATTATGTTTAATATATTTAAAAAAAGTACAGAGCAAACTTCAAACGAAGCAGCCTCATCAGAACCTGATCAATTTAAGAGCGCAGTTGAAGCTAACAGCCCAACACCTGAAAAGAAAAAATTCATGGCGAAAATGGCGTATGCTGCGGCAGTTGTGGCGGAGAATAAAGATAAACTCACAGCCCTGCTGCTAAGCTTATTACTTACAACAGGGCGTCATCTAAAAGGAAACACTGAGAAAATATTCTTTTTAAAAATTGATCTAAATACTGATTTATATAATAACCCCAAATAATTCTAGGATACTTACACAACATCACCTATATTATTAATGATTCGGCTCGCTCAGAAAAATAGTGACTTCCACTGTAGGCGGTAATTTATTACCCCCTGTTAGAATGAATTCTAACCTACATGGAATATTTCTCATTTAGCAGTGTTCTCGTTTAAAAATGAATTCTGGGTTGTCTACTTAGCTATTATCTTATTTGTTCAGTGCTATTTTAGAATTAAGTTTATTATGAATAAATTATAATAGGTCATGGGAGGTGTGTATGTCAGCATTTCGGTATTTTCCAGTTAAGCTATTTGTTCTTGGAATATTCAGTTTTTTAATACAAACGAGCATGTTATGGGCGAGTGATGGCACTGAGCCAGATTCAAACATGAACTTCCGCTTGAAACCTGTCGTGGAAAAACCTAGTAACCGCACAGATTCAAATTCCACAGCAGATCATAGTAAGTTTGCCCAGTTAAATCAGCCTTTCACCAACGGTTCAGAAGTCACCAAAGCCTGCCTAGAATGCCACACTGAAGCCGGCCACCAGTTTATGCAAAATATTCACTGGACTTGGGAATATAAAAACCCTAAAACAGGACAACTACTTGGCAAGAAACATGTTGTAAATAACTTTTGTACCAATGCTCGCGGTAACGAAGGCATGTGTGCTCAATGCCATGCAGGCTATGGTTGGAAAGATGAAACGTTTGACTTTACCGATCAAAACAATATTGACTGTGTTGTCTGCCATGATCGTACCGGCAGTTATTACAAAACCCCAAATTCAGTAGGTAACGAAGCCTGCTCAATTATGTTTGAGGGCAAACAGGATATACAGTGGGATAAGGTCGCTCAAAGCGTCGCCCTGCCTGCGCGTGAAAACTGTGGTGGTTGCCACTTCTTTGGCGGTGGCGGTGATGGTGTTAAGCATGGTGATTTAGATTCTTCCTTGATCCACCCTAACAAGCAACTTGATGTGCATATGGATGAGCAAGGGTTGAACTTTGCTTGTACTCAATGCCATGTTACCCAAAAACATATTTGGGCAGGCAGTCGATACGATATGGTTGCCAAAGACACGGACGGCACAGGAAAACCAGGAGAACGACGTCACGTCGCTAGTTGTGAATCCTGTCATAGTAACACTCCTCATAATAGTCAAAATCTTACTGGCATTAAATTAAATCATCACGTTGAAAAAATCGCTTGTCAAACTTGCCATATCCCTGAAATGGCACGCGGCGGTGTGGCAACCAAAGTGGATTGGGATTGGCGTACTGCAGGCAAATTAAAAAACGGTGAAGGCTATAAAGACCATGAATATACTCAAGGTGATGGCGAGCAACGGGCTACTTACAAATCCATCAAAGGTAGTTTTAAATATGATGAAAACTTTGCCCCTGAGTATCACTGGTTTAACGGGCAAATGGTTTATACCACTATAAATACTCAGTTTGATGCCAAGCAAAGCACCAATTAACGTTAATATGATGAGTGGTGACGCAACAGATCCCGCGTCGCGCATTTGGCCTTTTAAGAAAATGCACACGGTTCAGCCCTACGACAAAGGTAATAACACACTGGTTTACATGCACTTGTGGGGTGTTGATGACGCGGCTTTCTGGGGGAATTATGACTACAGTAAAGCTATTGAGAAAGGTATGAACAAGAACAACCTACCGTACAGCGGTGAATTTGGCTTTATTGAAACTCATTCGTACTGGCCAATTACCCATATGGTCGCCCCTAAAGAAAACGCCCTTCACTGTGCTGATTGTCACGCTAAAACAGGCCGACTAAGTTCGCTAAACGGTGTTTATATACCAGGTAATACTAGCCATAAGTGGTTAGATGTTTTAGGGCTATTTTTAGTGTTTGCTACGCTACTAGGCGTATTGGTCCACGGTATTATTCGAAAACTTTCTGCGTCACCTTCTGTACCTAAAGGGGATTAACATGAATCAACGACACATTATGATATTCACTCGTTTTGAACGGTTCTGGCACTGGAGTCAAATGCTGTTAATCATGTTATTGCTATTTACTGGCTTCGGATTGCATGGCTTTCACTCATTAATGAATTTTCATGATACGGTAAGTTTGCATACTTATAGCGCCTTAGCCTTAATGGTATTATGGATTTTTGCTATTTTTTGGCACTTCACTACAGGCACTTGGCGGCATTATCTCCCCACCACGAAGGGTTTATGGCAAGTAGCAAGATTCTATGCTTATGGAGTATTCAAGGGTGAACGTCACCCTTACCGTAAAGCTTTTCACCGTAAACATAATCCTTTACAGGCATTGACTTATTTGGCATTAAAATTAATTTTGTTTCCCGCTATTTGGTTAACGGGATTGCTCTATTTGTTTTATCCTCTTTGGGCCTCGAGTAGCTCTAGCGAATTATTGTTTTGGGTAGCGGGTATTCATATCGCAGCCGCATTTGCTATTGTGATGTTTATTATTGTGCATGTTTACCTGCTCACTGTTGGCCATGCCTTTAGCAAGCAACTACAACCAATGATAAACGGTTTTGATGATGTTGATTTAACCCCTGAAGAAGAAGCTTACTTAGAAAAAGATGAACCAGACCATATTGACTAACGGTTATGAAAGAAAACTAACTTTCACTTCAAACCCATCTTTTCTACCTGAGGTCACGGCGAATTGAAGGTCATACTTGCCCCTATACCAGTAGCAATAGCATCAGCTATTGCCAAGCCAAGCCCTGAGCCTTGAACCGACGTATTAGCTCTAACAAAACGACGTCGTAACTGTTTAAGGGGTTCTTCAGGAACAACTTCAGCTGCGTTAACGATACTCAACTCGCCTTGTTCTGAAAAACCTACCACAACAGGTTGATTTTTTGTGCCGTGTTTAATGGCATTATCCAGTAGGTTTTGCACTAAAATGGCAAAAGCATCGGGGTCAATAGTCGACATAAATACGCCACTTTTTGGTAGCGTCATATCAATAACCAAGCCAGAAGTAGCAGAAGATCGTTTCTTATCATCAACAATCAATTTAAGCAGGCTAATCAAGTCATGTTTTTCGGTAGATAAAAGCCCCCCGCCTTCTGCTTTAGCCAACTGCATTAATTTTTCTGACAAATCTGATAATTTTCGTAAGGAAGATTCAACGTTAATCGCTCGCTCTCTCGCTTTTCCTGTTGGAACTTCTTGTTGTAACCGTTGAATTTGCGCAAGCGCTATCGCGATTGGTGTACGTAATTCATGAGCACTGTTAGCGGTAAACGAACGCTCTGCTTCCAACGCTCGTCGTAAACGCTCTAACAGGTTATTAACGGACTCTGCGGTAGCAAGAATTTCAGTTGGCAAACCATTCACGTTAACGGGTGAGAGATCGCCACTACCGCGAGATTCGATGGATTTACGGTAGGCAATAATATAGCGCAAGCTGTAACGCACCAATATCCAAGTACCCGACAAACAAAGCGGTACTAGCAATAATAACGGCCATAAAAAAGAGAGTGCTAACTCGATTATCGCTTCTTTTCTATCAATTAGTAGTTCGGCAACCTCAATGTGTAGGCTATTTTGTACCGCCCAAGCACCATAGAATCGATGGGTTGTCGAGGAGCTAAAACCTTCGAGTAAGGTTTGATTAAAATCAGTCGGCTCTGCGTTATGAGACTGTAGTAATATCTTTCCAAGATTATCCCGTACCAGATAAACCAGTTGTTCATCATGCGCGGCAAAAGACATAATATTTTGTGGTTGGGTTATATCTTCTCTATTAAGAATTTCAACAACGGCTAGCGGCATAATACGTTGTGCAGTTTCGGCTAACGCACTATCAAATAAGTCATTCAGTTTGATTTGTGAAACAAGCACTGCCACTAATAGCGCCAAGCATCCACAAAAATGTCATCCCAAACGTTAAACTGATGCTGAGGTTTTTTTGCAGGCTTGTTGGCGCGCTGCTTTTCAGTATTTTCTCTTTTAATAGTTTCATAGCGCTTTCATTCGATATCCTTGCCCGCGCACGGTTTCTAACTGGTCGCTACCTAGTTTTTTACGTAAGCGGCTAACATAAACTTCAATCGTATTGCTTTCAATTTCAGAGCCAAAAGCATAAAGGTGATCTTCCAATTGTGCTTTAGAAAGCAAGGTGCCAGGCCTTTGAATAAACGCTTCGAGCAAGGCCCATTCCCGCGCGGTTAAATTGATTGTTGTACCATCGCGATAAACCAAGTGTTTGGTTAGATCAATGCCTAATGCGCCTATGTTAACGATTGGGTTGGGGTTGCCAAAGCATAACGTCTGGAAACGGCGGCGATACGAGCAGAAAGCTCTGAGAGGTCGAAGGGTTTAACAAGGTAGTCGTCAGCCCCTGCGTTCAAGCCTTTTATGCGGTCAGAAATTTGATCTCTGGCGGTTAAAATAATCACTGGCGTTGTTTTACCTGAATGCCGTATTTTAGTTAACAAATCAAGGCCATTACCGTCTGGCAGCATTAAATCAAGTAGAATTAAATCATAGTCAACTGAACGTAGACTTGCATCGGCATGGGCAATGGTTAACACCCAATCAACGGCGTGACCTTCATCCGTTATTTGCTCTTGTATAATCTCGCCTAAACCTGTCGTGTCTTCTACCAATAATATCCGCATTTTTTACCTCCATACCTGCCCAACAAAGTTGATCATAGCCCACGTTCCTGACAATAAGCTGAAAAAACCTGTTTAGATACTATTTTTAAGCAAAGGTAATATCCTCTGTAGGGCTTAATTTATTGCGCTGTGTCAGAATAAATTCTAACCGACCTTGTGATATTTCAACTCCTTTTTTTCCTTTTAAGGTTGTTGTCAGGAATGCTCGATACACTTATGCCAAATTGATTACATTAGCTCTGACTAAAGAATAAATTTAATTAATGGTATAAGCATTCAAAGCACCAACGGAGTTAAAATGAAACAACACAAACTCAGTATAACACTCGCATTAATCACCGTTAGCATTTTCATTGTCTGGGGTTGGAGTTATACAATGAATATCACGGCAGCTTCCTTGCCATGGGAAATTTATGATAATAGTCTCTATCTTAGTGGGTTGTTGTCTATTGCATTAATGTCAATAACCATGATGTTGGCTACCCGTCCGGCCTTGGTTAGAAGTGCCATTCAATGGTCTTGATAAAATGTATCGTCTGCATAAGTTGACGGGGATTTTAGCGGTTGTCTTTGCAGCCCTACATTGGCTGATAGAAATGGGTGATGATGTCATTAAGGCACTTTTTGGCCGAGGTGGTCGTTTACCTGAAGAAGATTTTTCAGGTCTTTATGAGATGATGAGAGATGTCGCTGAAGACCTTGGGGAATGGGCTATTTATTTAGTTTTTGCCATCCGGTGCTTACCCTGTGGAAACGCTTTCCTTACAATATTTGGCGCTATGTACACCGTGCAATGCCAATACTTTACCTAGTCTTGGTGTTTCATGCGGCTTTGTTAGCGCCGTTAGCTTGGTGGCAACAACCCGTAGGCTTGTTGATGGTGTTGTTGTTAACTGGGGGAAGCATTGCCGGCATACTCTCACTCACAGGAAAAATAGGACAATCGCGTCGAGTAAAAGGCAGTATTCTATCCGTTTCAGCGCCGGCGGCAGGTATTATTGAAGTTAAATGTCAGCTAGAAAAAAAATGGCAAGGACATAGTCGGACAATTTGCGTTCGTTACCTTTGATAAAATAGAAGGTGCTCACCCTTTTACCATTGCCGGCTCGGATCACGGTGACAACCAAGTAACTTTCCAAATTAAGGCGTTAGGTGACTATACCAAACGTTTGGATCACAAATTAAAAGTAGGGCAATCAATCACAATTGAAGGTCCTTATGGACGATTTAATTTAAAAGCGAAAAAAACGACTGCAAAACAAATATGGATCGCGGCAGGTATTGGTGTCACGCCCTTTTTAGCAAGGCTTGAAGCGCTGCAAAATCAGTCTGAACTATCTTCTAGGACTCAAGCTAAGTCTCCCATTCAAGTACGATCACAGGTTCAAATGCATTATTCCACCAACGATAGTTCAACAGATCCGTTTGTTAAGCGATTACAACAAGCTTGTCTCGGCCTACCTTATATTCAACTGCATATATATAACAGTAATGAAGGCAAAAAACTCACTACCGACAAACTCCTAAACCAAGAGTTAAAAAAAGGAGCGATGGAAGTGTGGTTTTGTGGACCGACTGGTCGGGCAAAAGAATTAGAAAATGAATTGCGAGAAAAATTACAAGGCTCACTACTTTTTCATAAGGAGGCATTTGAGCTACGATAAAACTATCACTAAAACAGTAGTAATAAGAATGATAGATAAGGGCTTTCTTTCAGCTTAATGTCAGGAAACCCGTCTACTATATATGATGTAATTAGTAATCTAATAAACAGGAGAAAACCCATGAAAAAACAATTAACAACACTTTTAATCGCCTCTTGTTTGCTCAGTGGCACCGCATTGGCTGACGACGATGACTGTAATGATCCGGTATCAGCGTGGCAACCTCGTGAGCAACTACGATTAATGATAGAAAACAAAGGCCGGCAGGTTAAACGCATCAAAGTCGATGACGGTTGTTATGAAGTAAAAGGCTTCGATCAAAAAGGAAACCGTGTAAAGGCAACTTTTTCGCCTGCTTCACTGAGATTGAGGGCGCTTAGCATTAAATTTGGCAATTCAGGTGACGCCAGTGATTACTTCGATTTTGGAACGCCGCCCACGGCTCTAAAAACGCAGCCAACAGAAAGTAATAAGCCCCAAAATAAGCATAAAAACAAACCTAAAGTGACTATCGATTAACAACTTGCTTAAGGCAATTCGCTCAAAAAAAGAGTTACATTTACTGTAGGTCGGCATTTAAACCGTCAATGCCTAAAACTATGGCCTAAAATGATAGGCTAAAGCCCAACTTACATGGGCTGAAAATCATTTGTAGCGCGTAATTTATTGCGCTGTGTCGAGCTAAAGTACATAAACTAAAGCCCACCCACATTTTAAATTTAAGAGTAAGGAGATAACCCCATGAAAAATTTATCCATAACCCTGTGCTTGTTTTATGCCATATTTTGCACCGCAGTAATAAGCACAAAGGCTACAGCGCGTGAAGTTACCCTAACAACCGAATTACAAAGCTATAGCGGTAACGGTGCTTACCTAGCCATTTATGTAACCAATGCCGCAGATCAATATCAAGAAACACTGTGGGTCGCGGGGCAAAAATCGAAATATTATAAACATTTAACCGGTTGGGCGCGTGCCAGTGGTTTGCAAGCCAGTGAATATGACGGACTAACGGGCGCCGGCGTTACCAGTGGCAAAACACTCACGATAACGCTTGATCTAGCTGATGCTTATATTGATTCAGGTTATCAACTCAAAATAGATACCTCTGTTGAAGATAAGCGCGACAATCGCAATGATATCGTGGTGCCATTAACCACGGCAGGTCTTCGGTAAACCTTCCGATGGACGAGGCTACGTAAAAACTTTTTCTTATGCATTTTAAACGGATTGCTTAAATCGATTAGTTAAACAAATTGCTTAAACATCACCTAAGGTTTAGTCATGTTACGTAAATTTCACTCTTGGTCTGGATTAATAGCAGCATTACTCGTTGTAATGCTTGCTGTTACGGGGGCTGTGCTCTCATTTAATCCTGTTTTAGAGCGTGCTCAAGCCAAAATAGCAGGAACCTCTTCGATAAGTGTTGCCGAGCTAACCGGTAAACTAGCATTAAATTATCCTAATGCAGAGCAAATACAGAGAACGCCTGCAGGTACTGTTATCGTTTATTACACCGACAACGGTGATCTTTGGCGCAGATTTAATCAACCCAATAACGGGTGAAACCCTCGGCGATTATTCGACTTCACCTGTAGCCTCATCTTTTATGGTGTGGGTGAAAAACTTGCATCGCTCATATTTACTGGACACACCAGGACGAGTTGGCGTAGGCATAACCGCTTTTTTTATGCTGCTATTAATTATCTCAGGTGTTTTGATGTTAACCAAACGACTTGGCGGTTGGCGTCAGGTTTTTCGCCCTATTCAAGGCGATTTTAAGCAACGTTTACACTGTCAGGTGGGACGAGTAGCCGTGCTTGCATTAATGTTATCCGCTATTACTGGCCTGTATATGTCAGCCGTAACCTTTGAACTACTACCTGAATATCAAGCCGCTGAGCCTGCCTTTCCAACCAATGTTAAAGGAGATTTGCCAACACCCATCAACACACTTGCCGCTTTAAAGGCTATCCCAGTAAGTGAACTTAGAGAGCTAGTTTATCCGTATAAGGGCGATAGCACTGATGTTTATTCAATTACCACGCAGCAAGGTAGCGGCTTTATCGACCAATCAACAGGCCAATTACTCTCCTTTCAACCTTTTGGCAGTGATCAGAAACGGTATGAATTTATCTATATGCTCCATACGGGCGAAGGACTTTGGTGGCTCGGATTACTACTAGGCTTGGGCGCATTAACCGTACCACTAATGGCATGGACGGGTATTCAAATTTGGTGGAGTCGTCAACAGTCAGCCACAATTATTGATCATAATATCGCAGCTAACCTTGCCGACACGGTAATACTGGTGGGCAGCGAGAGCAATAGTACCTGGGGTTTTGCGAAAACGCTTCATGATGAACTTAACGTAGCGGGGTTTCTTGTGCACACTAGCGCAATGAACAGTCTTGCAAGCAATTATGCAAAAGCTAAGCGGTTGTTTATCCTAACCGCGACTTATGGCGATGGCGATGCACCGGCCTCAGCCGACCAATTTCTTAAACGCCTGGCATTGATGAAGCCTACTGCGCCACTTCCTTATGCCGTGCTAGGTTTTGGCGATCGTCAATTCCCGCCTTTTGCCAGTTCGCAAAAGAAGTCGATACAGCACTAAGCGCCAAAGGTTGGCGACAACTGCTGCCGCTAGATACCATTAATCGGCAGTCGACTCAAGAATTCGCCCGGCTGGGGTGAATCAGTGAGCACGGTAATAGATGCTGACTTAACACTCGCGTACATACCTATTCATCCACCCAGCACTAGCTTGGCACTTGTCGAGCGCGTAAATTACGGCGTTGCCGTAAATGCGCCAACAGCCGTGCTGCATTTTAAGTTACCTGAAAATAGCCATAAAAATTGGCTAAATCGACTTTGGAAACGCTCAGGTTTACCAAAATTCGACGGTGACTTAGTCGGTATTATACCTCCAGGAAGCAACGTGCCGCGATTCTATTCGTTGGCCTCGTCTTCAAGTGATGGTGAGTTAGAAATTTGTGTACGCGAACATCGCGGTGGCCTGTGCTCAAGTTTCCTTTATGCACTTAATGTGGGCGACACTATTGAGGCGTTTATCAAGCCAAACCCAGGTTTTCGCCCTGCGCTTACTAGTATCAAGGCTAATACAGAGACTAAGGCAATAACAAAAACTAAAGCACCGATAATTTTAATCGGTCTTTGGTACAGGCATAGGGCCGTTAGTTGGTTTTATCCGTCACAACACAGCGCATAATACCGCACATCGCCCAATGTATCTTTATTGGGGTGGCCGTTGTCCAAAGTCAGACTTCCTTTACGAGCCTGAACTGAACACCTACCTTAAGGACAAGCGACTGACAAAGCTAAATGCAGTATTCTCAAGGGTTACAGAGGGTTGTTATGTGCAAGATAAAATAGCAGTAGATGGTGAAGAATTACGCCAATTGATCGAATCAGGCGCACAAATTCTAGTGTGCGGTGGTAGAAGCATGGCAAACAGCGTTATGCTAGCAATAGACGAAATCATCGCGCCGCTTGCTACTGACGTTATCGCCCTCAAAGCGCAAGGACGATATCGTGAAGATGTTTATTAGTTGAAGATTGGTCAATAGCGATGATTGCTCAACCAGTGAAGCAAAAGTAAAAATCGCTTCATTGGATATTAATGCCACTCTAATGGAATGAATTTTCTATAGTAACAAGCTCAGCTACAACACGAGTAAAGTATCCATACAAGCGATTTAACATACAGACATTTGCCATATCAATTAGGAGACAAACCTTTCTACCGTTTAGCTAATACTGCCAAATCCAACTAGACAGGTGTATCACATGAACATCAACAAAAAGGTAGGCTAACCATTAGTAGTTTTATTGAAATAAAGCACATAGTAGTTTTATTGAAATAAAGCACAACGCACTAAGAGTAATTCTTGCATCTAGTGAATAAAAGTGGTCTGATCCAAACGTTTATTTTTGGGCTAGAAATAGGTTACTTCTGCAAGTAATCCCAGTTTCATTAATTTAGTGATCTATTTTATACGTAGAAAAAATTGCCAAATACAAGGCATTTATTTCAATAACTAGTTGTTCTCATTATTAAATAAATAACGATGTAGTGGGTGATTTTAGCAAGTAGAAATGATCACATAGCTACTGAGATTGGTACAAATGACCCGTTCACTAGTATTAGAATCTATTTTTTGTTTGAAGGATAACCTCATGCGTTTTGATTTTCCTATCGTTATTATTGACGAAGACTTCCGTTCAGAAAATACCAGTGGTTCGGGCATTCGTGAACTTGCTGAGGCCATTGAAAAAGCAGATATGAAGGTAGTTGGCTACACCAACTATGGCGATCTTTCTTCGTTTGCCCAACAACAAAGTCGTGCTGCGGGGTTTATTTTATCTATTGATGATGAAGAGTTTGGTGACGGTAGCTCGGCTGATACTCATTCAGTATTGTCTCAATTACACACGTTTGTAGATGGCATTCGGCACCGTAATCCTGACATCCCTATTTATTTATACGGTGAAACACGTACGGCACGTCACATACCCAATAATATACTTCGTGAACTTCATGGGTTTATTCACATGCACGAAGACACGCCAGAATTTGTAGCACGTCATATTATTCGTGAAGCTAAAAGTTATATTGACACTTTGGCCCCACCTTTTTTTCGCGCACTAACAAATTATGCTCAAGATGGCTCTTATTCATGGCATTGTCCAGGCCACTCAGGTGGTGTTGCTTTTTTAAAATCGCCTGTAGGGCGTATGTTTCACCAATTTTTTGGTGAAAATATGTTACGTGCTGATGTTTGTAATGCCGTGGAAGAATTAGGGCAATTATTAGATCATACTGGCCCAATCGCTGCTTCTGAGCGTAATGCAGCGCGCATATTTAATGCTGATCATTTGTTTTTTGTTACTAATGGCACCTCAACGTCAAATAAAATTGTATGGAACTCAACGGTTGCAGCAAATGATATTGTGGTGGTTGATCGAAATTGCCATAAATCAATTTTGCATTCAATTATGATGACAGGCGCCATTCCTATATTTTTAATGCCGACACGTAACCACTACGGCATTATTGGCCCCATTCCTTACAGTGAGTTTCAACCAGAAAACATCAAGCGAAAAATGCAAGCAAACCCTTTCATCAGGGAGGTGTTAAAAGAGAACCCTAACGTTAAACCGCGTGTATTAACAATTACGCAGTCTACCTATGATGGGGTTCTATATAACGTTGAAGAAATTAAAAACTTACTTGATGGTGAAATTGAAACCTTGCACTTTGACGAAGCTTGGTTACCGCATGCCGCATTTCATGATTTTTATGGTGATTACCACGCTATTGGTGAAGATAGGCCTCGCTGTGAAACGTCTATGGTGTTTGCAACGCAATCAACCCATAAATTACTTGCAGGGCTTTCTCAGGCATCACAAATATTAGTACAAAACGCGAAACACAATGAGTGGATACTCATTTATTTAATGAAGCCTATTTAATGCATACATCAACTTGACCCACAATATGCAATTATTGCCTCATGTGATGTGGCAGCAGCCATGATGGAAGCACCGGGTGGTACGGCATTAGTTGAAGAATCACTTGATGAGGCACTTGAATTTAGACGGGCAATGCGCAAGGTTGATGACGAATACGGTAATGATGACTGGTGGTTTAAAGTGTGGGGGCCAGACGATTTAACAGATGAAGGGTTAGATAAGCGTGATGCGTGGACGCTGCAAGCGGATGAAAATTGGCATGGTTTTGGCGCTATTGAAGAAGGCTTCAATTTACTTGACCCAATAAAAGCGACTATATTAACTCCAGGTTTAAATGTTGCCGGTGATTTTGAAGACTCGGGCATTCCTGCTGCCATAGTAGCTAAATATTTAGCCGAGCATGGTGTGGTTATTGAAAAAACGGGGCTCTATTCATTTTTCATCATGTTTACTATCGGGATTACCAAAGGCCGTTGGAATACCATGGTAACCGCATTACAACAATTTAAAGATGACTATGATAAAAATGTGCCATTATGGCGTATATTGCCTGACTTTATTCAACAATATCCGCAATATGAACGTGTTGGCTTACAAGATTTATGCGACAAAATTCATGCAATATACACACAAAATAATGTTGCTAAATTAACTACATCTATGTATTTATCTGATTTAGTACCTGCCATGATCGACCGATGCTTTTGCAGCAATGGCGCATAAAAAACTAGAGCGAGTTGCCATTGATGATTTAGTAGGACGAGTGGCCGCGGTAATGATCACGCCTTACCCTCCCGGTATTCCACTACTAGTACCCGGTGAAGTGTTTAATGAAACCATTGTCAGTTATTTGCGTTTCGCCCGTTTGTTTAACGAACAATTTCCAGGTTTTGAAACGTTTATTCACGGTTTAGTTGCCGATAAATCTACGGGGAAAGCCGTGTACTATGTAGATTGTGTAAAGTAAGCCGAAAGCGTAATAGATGGTAGACTTACAAAATGAGAGAGGCTGACAGTGTTGCCGACCTCTAAACAAACAAAGTAACAGCGTACCGCTAGGGTACTATAGGTAAATCAAACCACAATGCTTCAATAGCTGAGGTAGCTGTTAGTTCAATCGCTTGTTCTGGTTCAACGGTAAAAGCATCACCAAGAGAAAAATTGCGTCTAGCGTTGATAATTTCTCCTTTAATAAGATGCAAATAGCCAATGCGTTTTGCAGTTGTTAACGTAATTACTTCATTCTTTTGGAGTATTAAACGTGATAAATATGCATCTTGATTAATAGACAAAGTACCATTTTCACCTGTCGGCGTGACTAAAGGCGTTAATGGACCTTGTTGTACAATATTTTTTTGTTCATAGCTTGGTTTAATGCCCATAATATTTGGTTGAATCCAAATTTGTAGAAACTTTACTTGCTCAGTTGCTGAGGCATTAAATTCTGAATGTGTCACACCGTGGCCTGCGCTCATGCGTTGAACGTCACCAAGCAGGAACAACATAGTTATTGCCTGTACTATCTTCATGTTTTAAGGCGCCTTCAGTAACGTAAGAGATAATTTCCATGTCGCGATGGCCGTGCTTATCAAAACCTTTATCAGGCATTACCGTATCATCGTTGATGACCTTAAGAACTGAAACTCCCATATGTTTGTCATCATAATAATGCCCAAAAGAGAAGGTGTGTTTACTCTGTAACCATCCTAAATTTACTTGGCCTCGATCGGCTGATTTTCTAATGTATTGCATACGATATTCTTCCTTTGATTGAATGTCGCATTAGTTTATTATTCTAATATAAAGATTGAAATTATCTATTTTAGTGCATATCATTCTAATTTTTGGAATGGTTGGGTGATTAATATAGTAAGTTACTGTTAAACTGTCGGTAAGTTCTTACATTGTGCGCGTAGCTCACTTAAAAAACTTTTTGCGGCGGGACCTAGTCTGTCGGCATCTTTAAAAATCAATTGAAGTTGCGTCGATCGCTTGCCATTATGTTTTAATTGCAATGGTTTGAGTTGCTCGGTTTCAAGCTGCGTTTTTATTGATGGTGCAGGTAACCATGCGTAACCTAAGCCGTTACAGACCATATCGATAGACGTTTGCATATGACTAACTGTCCGGCGTTGGTTTGCCCCTAACCGACCTTCATTTCTTTTGGTTGTGAGAGCAGAATCGCGCACGACAATTTGACGATGTCCCTTAAGATCTTGTAGTGTTAATTCTCGCTCAAGCAGGTGCAGTGAATGCTCAGGGTTTGCAACAGCAACGAATTCGATATGACATAAAGGCTCACTAAATCCATCACGTAATGAGATAGGTGAGATAGCAATATCAACCTCGGCATTTTCAATCAGTTCGTTCGCTCCGCTGAGAATGGATTCAACTAATTCAATCTGCAACATGGGATACAACCGGGAGACCTTTTCTAGCACTTGATATAGAATGGTTTGATTAAACATTTCGTCTATGGCAATTTTTAACTGACTTTCAGTGCCATTGCCCAAAGTTTTTCCTACAGCTTCAATTTTTTCGGCTTCATCGAGTAAATAATTTGCTCGTTTTAGCATTAACTCACCCGCTTCGGTTAATACCGTTTTTCGTCCTTCAATTCTGAATAACTTAATGCGTAATGACTCTTCTATTTTCCCTACTGCATTATGAATACTGGACTGACTTTTATGTACACCTTGTGAAGCTTGGTTAAAGCCCCCAAATTCCACAACAGAGCGAAACATTCGCCATTGCTCTAAAGAAATTCTCAACATCATTTAGTCTCTTTGTGATTTGTTATATTTAATCTCAGTTGAATCAACTTCCGTTTGTTGGCAAATGCTTAACTTGTCTTGCTCTTCTTTGTCTTTTTTCAATACTTGTTTTAAATCTTCAATACGTTGCCTAACGGCAATACCATAACTGTGATCATCACCCCACAAATTAGCGAGGGCGGCTAATGATTCATTATCATGCTCGGCAAATAGCTGACCAAGACGTTTAGCATCTTGTTTGTTATGACCGAGTAATGATAATGCTTCAACGCCTAAATTTAGTGCAGAATCGAAGGTTTCTCGTTTAAATGAAGTAACGCCTAAAGCGATTAATTGATAGGCATGGCGTCGGTCAATTGCGCGTGCAGCAATTTTTAAATGAGGAAAGTGTTTGTGGGCAAGGGTTACAATTTCTAAAATTTTATCCGCATCGTCAATGGCAATCACTAATAATTGAGCATCACTTGCGCCTGAGGCTTCAAGTAAATCATGTCGTGCGGCATCACCATAAAAAACTTTATTGCCAAAACGTCTCAGCATTTCTATCTGACTAGGGCTGTGATCAAGAATAGACAGGTGATAGCCTTGTGCCGTTAGTAAGCGACCAATGATCTGACCAAACCGCCCATACCCCGCAATAATCACGTTTTTAGTTGCTTCTATTTCTTCAAGTGAATCAAATGCTTGCTGAATATTTACTTGATGACTCATTTTTTCATAAATCATTAATAGTAAAGGAGCCATTAGCATTGATATTGCAACCACCAACGTTGTTAATTTAGTTTGCTCTACATCGAGAATTTGCAAAGAGGATGTCAATGACAACAGAACAAATGCAAATTCACCACCCTGAGCTAAGGCCAGTGTAAATAGAAGTTTTTGTTTACTTTTTATTTTAAACAGCACCGATAAAACGTATAACACGAAAGCTTTTAATACAATTAAACCCAAAGACTAATAATACCACCGTAGTAAATTGTCCTGTTAACAAGGGAAAATCTATCGATGCGCCTACAGTGATAAAAAACAGACCGAGCAGTAAACCTTTAAAGGGCTCTATATCCACTTCTAATTCATGTCTGAACTCGCTTTCTGCCAGTACAACACCGCCTAAAAATGTGCCTAATGCGGGTGACAAACCAATTTTTTGCATAATTACTGCAATGACAATCACTAAAAATAGAGCAAATAAAGTAAATAATTCGCGTAATCGTGTTTCTGCTATATATCTAAACAGTGGCGCAGAAACGTATTTTCCTGCGAGAATAATTAACGCAATTACTGAAAGTGAGATTAATACTTGCCCATATGCCGGTAAGTGTTTAATTAAGTTACCGTGGTTTGCAACAAATGCTTTGGACTATCATTTATAGCCAATAAGGGGAGCAATGCTAAAATAGGTATGACGGCTATGTCTTGAAACAATAAGACCGAAAATGCATTTTGTCCTGCATCTTGCTTAATCCAACCCTTCTCGGTTAAGGTCTGTAATGCAATTGCCGTGGACGACAGCGATAACATTAATCCCACCGCAAGTGATGCTTGCCACGTTAACGCTAAAAGTTGATAACAAACGACAAAAAATAATAGGCTAGTAATGATGACTTGTAGACCACCTAAGCCAATAATTGAATGTCTTAATTTCCATAAACGGCTAGGTTGTAGTTCTAAGCCAACAAGGAATAACATCATCACTACACCAAACTCTGCAAAATGCATTACGTCAGTTTGATCGCCCACCAAAGCTAAAATATATGGGCCTATTAAAATACCCGCAATTAAATAACCAAGCACAGAGCCTAGCCCTAAACGTTTTGCAATTGGCACTGCAATAATTGCTGCAGCTAAATAGATAACGGCCATTTCTAACATGGTAACTTCCTTGAACGGTATTATTACTTCAATCGTTAGTCTTGCGCTGTCGTTGTAATAGTAAGTTTGTTGTTTAGTGTTTGATGCACAGGGCATTTATTCGCAATCACCAAGAGTTTGTTTTTTTGTTCTTCAGAAAGATTACCAACCAATGTTACCTTACGAGTAATTTGCTCACCATCACTCAGTGATTCCTTACTGGGATTGTTATTCTGATGATTTTTACTGTGTTCCAAAGTGACTTTTATATCGTGTAAATCTATTTTCTTATGCTTGGCATACATTCTTAATGTCATTACTGTACAAGCCCCTAAAGCTGCTAAAAGGTGCTCATATGGATCGGGCCCTAAATTTTTACCACCAAGGTTTAGTGGCTCATCAGCCAACCAAGAATGATCATCACTGGCAACATTGACAGTGAAATTATGATCTTTCTCTGATACGACAATGGTACCCTTTTCAGGTTTAATAATAGTTTCGCCAGTCTTTTCAGATGCTTGTATGTATTTATCAGCTTGACTACTGATCACTGTTGCAACATAAACAGCATCTGAATGAGTGGAAAGAAAATGGTCAGCAGTGTCTAACGAGATAAAGCTTTTAGGATGTTTAAGGTGTGAATATATTT
This sequence comes from Colwellia maritima, assembly GCF_022669015.1. Taxonomy (GTDB): domain Bacteria; phylum Pseudomonadota; class Gammaproteobacteria; order Enterobacterales; family Alteromonadaceae; genus Colwellia; species Colwellia maritima. The sequence goes on from NZ_JAKKSL010000001.1 coordinate 569,596, forward strand.
TCTCCGCTTCGTTTATCGAAACCATAGTATCCACAGGGCTATGCATCAACAATACGGATTTACCTTTCAATATAAACTGTGGCGGATTGGTTTTATCGTCTTTGTTTGTAATGTCTTGTGTAATATACCCAGAGAGCGCAGGCGCACCAATTGTTGCAACAGCCGATATTGATTTAATATCACTCGCGACTGCAAGTGCTGCAGCGCCTCCGATACTATGACCAACCAATAGTTGTGGCGCCGCATAATTTAGTTTTAAAAACGTAGCTGCTGATTTTAGATCGTCAAGATTTGAGGCAAAATTAGCATTGGAAAAATCGCTATTCTCTGATTTTGTAGAATTAAATTGTAAAACGGCAAAACCTTTTTCAACTAATGCTCTTACAATAACGGAATCTGCTGTATTCGCCTTATCACAGGTAAAACAATGAGCAAAAAGCGCATAAGCTTTAACTGTTCCAGAGGGAAATTCTAATAACCCTGTTAGCTTTTGACCGTTACTGATAAATTCAACACGCTTTTCCATCACTGTCCCCTTCGTTTATTAGCATATAAATTTTAAAGAATTTACTGACAAAAACCTAACTTATTAACCCGATGTGAGGTTTATTATTCTGTTTTTAGTAATGTTAACAGTATAGGCAATAGAAACTATGCTTTTAATATTATGGCTATGTTAAATTAATCACTAATAACGTACATTCTTTTTATTAGAATGAATAGTGCTTTTTTTAATGATTTTAATCTAGTGATAATTAATGAATACTTAGTCAACTTATACATTATTTAATTCCTAAGAAAGGTACTTATTATGAAAAATATACTTGTTATTAATTCATCTATTAACGGCGAACAGGGTAATTCGTCTTTATTGTCAAAAGAACTGACCTCTAGTTTAGCGTTACAGTCTAACGTTATTATTGTTGCACGAGATTTAAATACACCAATACTGCCACATTTAACTCAACCAGAAATGACAGCATGGATGATGCCAGTAAACGAGCGCAGTGAAGAGCAAGTGCAGTTAGCTTCTATTTCAGATACGTTAATTGAAGAGTTAAAAGCAAGTGATGTGCTTGTTATTGGCATGCCAATGTATAACTTTGGTATTCCTTCAACGTTTAAAGCCTGGATTGACCGAATAGCTAGAGCCGGTATTACGTTTAAATACACAGAGCAAGGTCCTGTTGGTTTGTTAGCCGATAAAAAAGTGATTATTGTTGCGGCGCGTGGGGGAGTCTATAAAGGAACCTCTAAAGATACTCAAAGCCAATACCTTAAAGATGTGTTCGCCTTTATTGGTATAACTGATGTTGAATTTGTCTATGCTGAAGGCTTGAATATGCCGACCAAGGAGGAGAGTTTAATTCAAGCGAGAAAAGAGATAAGCACAATAGTGAGCAAGTTATACCAATCTTACTAACTATGCAGTGCTTGTTAGCTAATTTAGTTCAAAGTCTTGCTTGTTTAATGCCAGACTTTGTTCAAAATGTAATAACCATTGTTTTTTTGATAAAACCGCCAAGATAACCGGTAAGGCTGCCGTTTTTTCCTATCACCCGATGACAGGGGATAATGATAGAAATAGGATTAGCACCATTAGCACCACCAACGGCTCTAACCGCTTTTGGCTTGTTCATTACTTGAGCTTGTTCACTATAAGACGCCGTTTGACCAAAGGGAATGTTTAATAACGCCTGCCAACTTTGTAAACGGAAATCTGTGCCTTTGGGGTTTAAGGGTAAATCGAAACGTTGTCGTTTTTGACCAAAATATTCTAGTAGTTGTTGTTTAGCATGAAGGCTTAAGGGGTTTTCAGGCCATAGGCAGGTTGCTTGTTCTAAAGCAGGTTTAGAATCAAAAAATTCGGCACGTTGAAGCGAATGCTCTGAGCATAAAACAAAAAAATCACCCATGGGTGTTGATAAGTTACTACGGTACTGAGCCGAGCCATCGTCTTTAATAAAACTCATAATAAGTTCCAAATATGTATAGTTAAATAAGATTGCCATGGCGAGCTATTGCTTGGTTGCAACTCGATCTGTTGCGCTGCTAAGGCTTTTTTTATGCCTAAATCTGAGCCTAGCCAAATATTACTATCACTTAAGCCGCGCATTTTAGCGTAATTTACAGTCCATGGTCCTATGCCTTTAAGTGATAACCAAGTGTCTGGATGTTGATCATCTCGATGCTCCATCATAAAATGAGCAAAGCGAAGCAAGGTTTCACGCCTGCTGTTAGGCATTTTCAAAAGTAATAAATCTGAGTTTGCCACTTGCTTTGGCGTGGGGAAAAAGATTTTGTTATCTAACGAGCTACCATAGCCATGCACTAGCGTGCGAACTAACTTTAATGCTGCAACCACAGAAATCTGTTGCCCTAGAATAGCACGACAGCCCGCCTCAAATAAATTCCATATACCCGGTAAGCGCAAACCCGGAATTACCGTATCCAATTTACCGCTTGCTTTCAATTGTTGGTCTATCTGTTGGCTATTGGCATCTAAATCTAATAAACGGCGAATATTCTTAACTACTGGCAGTAATTGTTTTGAATCACTCAGTTGAATATTAACAATAAATCCGTGTTTTTCTGGCTGATGGCGAGCATCAAACCAACCCGTGCATAATGCGCCATTTGCACAGGGCCATGTAAAGGCTCTGCCATAGGAATGTTCGGTGAGCCATTCCATGGACTCGATGGCACGAACTTGCAAAAAATCACGACAATGAGGCCAATTGTAAGGTGGTCGGTAACTAAGAAATAATTGAATACATTGGCTTTTGTCTGCCTTGTTTTTGCGTATTTTAGATGGAGTAGTTTTTAAATTCTGAGCAAAATAGTCATTGAAACGGCGAACACTAGCAAAACCACAAGCAAAAGCGACTTCGCTGACGGCTAAATGACTTTGTTGCAATAGGCTTTTTGCAAATAAAGCTTGTTGGTAAAGCGCATATTTTTTGGCGCTAATACCTAATCTCGCTTGAAATAAGCTATTCAAATAACGACTGCTAATACCTAATCGCTCACTAAGCTGAACTATAGAGTGGTCAATTAATTCACCGTTATTAATCAGTTTGATAGCCCGTTCAAACGTGGTATTTGTGCCTTTCCAAGGATTAGAGCCTGGGGCACTATCAGGACGACAGCGTAAACAGGGGCGACAACCCAAATTAGCGGCTTCGATGGCTGTGCTGACATAGATCACATTTTCTTCTTTTGGACTAACCGCAGGGCAAATTGGACGACAATAGATACCCGTTGTTTTGACGGCAATAAAAAATAAACCGTCAAAACGTGGGTCTTTGGAAAGACGAGCTGATTGCATCTCACTGAATTTCATAATCTACTCTGCACGGTTTTGATATAAAGAGTTTACTATAAAAATAAATAAGACTAGCCAAAATCGGAACTCAATAGTCATTCTTTTGTTGGTTTTAAGACATTAATTTATCAAATGATAGCTAAAATATTTCTTTTGTCGGACTGAAGTGCAACTTAGCTTTTAGGTTCGATGTAGGGAGTAATTTATTACCCCCTTTTTTTCGAACTGAAATCCAATTCACATAGGTATATTATTGAATTAACGCAACTTGCTTGCTAGCAGTGTATGTTTGTAAACCAAAATGACCCAGTGCATAAGTATAACTAGCATTCTCGTTGGGTATACGACTTGAGTGTATACCACCGACAGAACAAACACCGCTACCGCACACTATTTGGTCATTCCAACTTTTAATAGAGTAAATGCGATTTGCGATAACTTTGGTACCGAGCCAGTCAAGGAAGGGGCTAGATATTGATAAACCACTAGCACCACAAGTTGGTGACCAAATATTCCAAGGGTACGTACCACATGTCCATAAACCACGATAAGCCCCTGCAACACCAACAAAACTATCTACCTGACTGCTTTTATTGAGCTTAATAATTTGTTGGGCAGCTAGGGTAACGCCCATTGAGTGCCCGATAACATCAATTTTTCCAGTGCAAGATGAATTTAATGCGGCGGTTATATCATTTCTTACCGGTGTTTCTTCTGAGCCACTATGATTATTATTAGCGGCATAGCTGCTCCCCCATGAAGGACGATAAATTTGATTGCTGCTATAACCTTTGGTAAGTAATAACTCATAGGTATTATCCCAGTCTGATGGAGAGCCGGTATTACCATGAACAAGTACTACGTTATCAACACAAGCCGCTTGTGCAAATGCCGTGGTCATTAGCAAGCCTAAAACTAATAATGATTTATTAAGCAATGTTGTTATTTTCATTTTATTCGCCTTTTTAAGTTTTTGACTTTTTGGCTTTATTTAGCCAAGAGATGTTCATATTAGTTAAAATTAGAACATCTTAAGGTTAGCTAAAAAATAAACAAAAATAAGTGGCTCTTTAGTGCCATAAAGCATGGTTAAAAATTAGTTTTGTGAATTATTGAGCGGTCCATGCGCCGTCCATCGGTAGAGCTGATCCCGTAATACTGCGTGCACTATCGCTACATAAAAATAAAATAAATTCACCTATTTGACGAGGATTCATCATTTCGGGTAAGGGTTGCTTGGCCGTAACTAAATTATATTTAGCTTGTTCAAAATCAACCTGTTCTTTTTGAGCAATATCCTTAATCTGATTATTAATTAATGGTGTGTCTACCCAAACCAGGACAAATGGCATTGGCAGTAATCCCTGATTCCGCGCACTCCAACGCAACAACTTTTGTTAAACCAATGATGCCATGTTTGGCAGCGACATAAGCGGATTTGTTGACTGAACCCACTAAGCCATGAACAGACGCAATGTTGATGATACGGCCCCAACCTTCGGCTTTCATCTCGGGTATTGATTGCTGAATAGTATGAAAAGCTGCGCTCAAGTTAATAGCAATAATGGCGTTCCATTTACTTACTGGAAAATTTTCAACACTTTCAGTGTGCTGAATACCCGCATTATTGATCAAAATATTAATAGACCCCATGATGCTTTTAGCGTGAGCCATAAAGGCTGAAATAGCGTCAGCATCCATTAAATCGGCGTTATCAAAATATGTTTTGATATGATATTTTGTGGCAAACTCTTGTGCTAAAGCTTCACCTTCAGCTTGATCCATTAACCCATGTAAAACTAAATTAATGCCTTGTTCTGCTAGTGTATGTGCTGTTGCTAAGCCAATACCGGTTGAGCCTGTGATGAGTGCTGTTTTACCTTTAAGCATATTAATATTCCCATTAATCATTCAATAATCGACATTGAGTCAACCTGTTATCGATAATTTTAACGCAATTACTTTACTTTATATTTAGCACCATAGTGCTAGACGCTGAGCTGTATAACATGCCAGTCAATTACAAGGATGGGATATTTTCGATTTGAGGTTATTAGATAGAGCAACTATCTGATATGATCTACCTTATTGGAAAATTACACTTTAATTAATGTTGGAACGGTAAATCAATGTCAACTACTGCAGAGCAAATCAGCGAGCAAATTGCTCATGAACTAAATGTTAAAACGTCACAAGTTAATGCTGCAATTAATTTGTTGGATGATGGTGCAACAGTACCTTTTATCGCTCGTTATAGAAAAGAAGCAACGCAGGGCTTAACAGATAATCATCTGCGTGAATTGGCAACGCGGCTAACTTATTTACGTGATTTAGAGGCTCGACGTCAGGTTATTTTAACGAGCATTGAGCAACAAAATAAGCTAACTAGCGACCTTGCTAAGCAAATCGCAGATGCCGATAATAAAACCCGTTTAGAAGATTTATATTTGCCTTACAAACCTAAACGCCGAACCAAGGGGCAAATTGCCATTGAGGCGGGTATTGAGCCGTTAGCAAATAGTTTATTTAATAATTGGCAGCTTGATCCTGAGCATGAAGCGCAGTTATATCTCGATAAAAGAACAAAAACGGACGCAGGTTTTGATGATATTAAATCGGTATTAGAGGGGGCTAGCTTTATTTTGGCAGAGCGCTTTAGTGAAGATGCCAATTTGTTACTTAAACTTCGTACTCACATAATCAAACAAGCACATCTAACCAGTAAAGTTGTTAAAGGTAAAGAAACCGAAGCAGTTAAATTTCGCGATTATTTTGAACACAGCGAAAAGTTAAAATCGATACCTTCACACCGTATGCTAGCTATGTTACGAGGCCGTAATGAAGGGTTTTTACAGTTAAAAATTGATGTTGATCCTAGCCAAGAGAAACAAACGATTTCTAGTGCAGAGCAGCTTATTAGTGACCATTTAACTTTGAGATGTTTTTCGCCAAGCCAAGATCAAAAAGCGGCTGATTTTTTAGCGAGTACAGTACGATTAGCATGGAAAAGTAAATTTAGTATCAGTTTAACAAATGAACTTTTAACTCAGTTGCGTGAGCAAGCCGAATTACAAGCGATTAAAGTTTTTGCTGAAAACTTGGCTGATTTATTAATGGCTGCGCCTGCCGGCGCTAAGGTAACGCTTGGCTTAGATCCTGGTTTACGCACAGGGTGTAAAGTAGCCGTTGTTGATGCTACCGGTAAATTGTTGCATACCACTACAATTTTTCCTCATGCACCGCAAAATCATTGGGAAAAGTCTATCCGTACGTTGGTTAATATTTGTCGTCAACATAAAGTAGAATTGATTGCTATTGGCAATGGTACAGGATCGCGTGAAAGTGACAAATTAGTGAGTGAAGTTATCGCTCAATTTGATTCAACAACAGGCCAAGCAAAGCCGAAAAAAATGACAGTCAGTGAAGCGGGAGCATCGGTATACTCCGCCTCTGAATTTGCAGCGAAAGAATTTCCTGATCTTGACGTATCAATACGTGGAGCTGTCTCTATTGCCAGACGATTACAAGATCCTCTTGCTGAACTTGTAAAAATAGATCCTAAAGCGATAGGCGTTGGTCAATATCAACATGACGTGAGTCAGAGCCGGCTAAGTAAAAGCTTAGATGATGTTGTTGAAGATTGTGTAAATGCCGTTGGGGTAGATCTTAATTCAGCTTCAGCAGCTTTACTAACCCGTGTTCTTTGGTTTAAATAAGACGATGGCTAATAATATTGTTCAGTTTCGAGATGAACAAGGCGCTTTTACTAATAGAAACCAATTGAAAGGTGTTGCTCGGTTAGGGCCTAAAGCTTTTGAACAAGCGGGCGGCTTTTTACGTATTAGTGGTGGCGATAACCCGCTAGATCAATGTGCCGTTCATCCAGAAACGTACCCTGTTGTTGAAAATATTATTAAGAAACTTAATATTGATAGTGCAGATTTGTTAAATAGTGCATCTCAATTACAACAAGTGAATGTCAGTGATTTAACAACAGAGCAATTTGGTGAAATTACTATTAATGATATTATACAAGAGCTTATAAAACCAAGCCGCGATCCTCGACCTGAATTTAAAACTGCTACCTTTGCTGAGGGTGTCAATACAATAGCCGATTTAGACGTTGGTATGGTACTTGAGGGGGTTGTTTCTAATGTGGCAAATTTTGGTGCGTTTGTTGATATTGGTGTGCATCAAGATGGCCTTGTACATATTTCAGCGATAACCGATAAATTTATTAGTGATCCGCGCGAGATAATAAAAGCAGGTGAAATTGTTAAAGTAAAAGTGATTGAGGTTGATCCTGCTCGAAAACGAATTAGCCTCAGCATGCGCCTAGATGACAGCGTAAGTAAAAGTTCACCGCCACCACCACAGCATAAAAAAGTTAAAAAAGAGTCACATGACAAATCTCGTGTCGCTACGAATAGCAAACCAGTTAAAGCTAAAGTTAAAAAAGTTGAGAATGCAGCGATGGGAAATGCCTTTGCAGATGCTTTTGCAAAGTTGAAAAAATAAATATTTTCATCGTCATCGTTGGTTAGTTTATGTCAGCAGGATTTTTCTTTTAGGGGAATCCTGTTTTTTATTGAATTTTTCGAGTAATACCAGTTTCATTAATTAAGTAATCTATTTTATGCATAGAAAAAAATGCCAAATACAAGGCGTTTCTTTCAATAACGAGTTGTTTTAATGATTAAATAAATAACGATGTAGGCGGAGATTTTAGCCAGTAGAAATGATTACATAGTTACTGAGATTGGTATAATTCACAAGGTTAAAATTTATTTTAAAAAACAGATTGACAACACAAATGATAATGATTATCATTTGATTATTGGTTAAGGCAAGTGAATGCTCTCTCAGGCGTTTTAACTAATAGCAAGGCTTGTTACTTGGTGATTATGACCCAGGACACATGGTCACCAAGTGCCTTCTTTGTGAATTGATTCAACTTATTCCTTTGAGTCAAGTCGATTAAAAATTTTTGATGGTTTAACCAGTATTTGTTTTAACAAATACTGGTTTTTTTGTTTATATTTGACGTAAAAAAAGGGGAAGCAAAAGCTTCCCCATAAAATAACCTCATTAAGAGGTTAACTAACGCAAGTTGGTTAGTGTTTTATTGGCTTAATCTTTTCGATTAAACACTATAAAACGTATTTAGCTGACAATTGAAAGTAATCAGAAGATTTACTTACTTCATCCATTTCAAAATTACCCACTTCAACACCAAAAGATAATTGTTTAGTATAGTCTTTAAATAGATTAACAGCGACATGGTTACGTTTAGTGTCAGCTAAGTCAGCATCTGTACTACCGTAGTATATTGTTGATCGCATATCTTCAGACCAAAAATGACGATAAGCAACCATGAATGAGGTAGTATCTTCTGCTTTTTCACCCACTAAATCACGGGCAGCAACAACACCAACATAGCGACCGGTATTACCGCTATGTGCTTGGAAACGGAAATCATCTTTTCCAAAGGTTTTAATGCGACCTGCAACACCAAAACCAAAAGCCGATTCTGTGTCACCACCAACAGTATTCAATTGACGGGCTACACCGGCAACAGAAACGTTACCCCAATCACCTGAAAAAGTGTACTTAGCAATAACATCTGGCACTGAATCCTGAGAGCCATCCCCTTTATCTGAATTTGGGTTTTCTAAAGCAAGTTGTAAACCACCGTTAGTATAACGGATTTGACCTTGACGAATAAACGCAGATGCTACTAAAGGGCCACCGAAATCAGCGCCTTCAGCTAAAGCACTGGTGTTCATAAAGGTAGTCCAAGTTTGACCTACAGTGATGTTTTTATATTTGATAAATGCGTGACGTAATCTTGGATGTTCTGAGTTAGAAACAATTTGGTTGCCACCACCACCATAAAAATCCATTTCAATAAAGCCAGTAACATCACCATGAACATATTTAGCATTAAAGCGCGTTTCGTTGACAGAAAATTTGGTTGTTGACAGGTCTTCTGTCACTGCACCGTGACCAATCCAGTAATCATTATTTGTTACAGTTGAGCTTACGTCCCCGTTAATCGTACGTAGGTCTGCTTTGATGTACCCACCGAATGTGATTTTATCATTGTCTGTTAAGTCAAATGTGTAACCGGCATTAGCCGCACCGGACCATGGTTAAAAGACCTGCTGCTAATAGTAATTTGCATTTATTAAGTTTAAACATTGTGTTTCCCCACTTTGTTTGCCTACTGGCAATTGTTTTATTAATTGTGTTCTTTGTTGTGATAATTACTTTTTTATAAAATTAAGATCTGCGTCTCTTTTTGTTTTTATTTAACACCATCATTTCGATGATTAAATCAAAATGATGTTGAATTTTTGTTCAGGTATTAAGGTAAGATTAAAGCGCACTTAAAGAAATTAGACCTAAGTCTAAAAAAGAGATTTTTAGCCTTAGACTTTAGTCTATCGAAACATTGAAGAAGTAAAAGTTGCTGTTATAAAAGGGCTTGTACGTTGAAAAAAGACAGAATCTAGTGAATGATAATGTGATTTTAAGCGCAATGTTTCTTATACCAATCTCACTAACTATGTGATCATTTCTACTGGCTAAAACCTCCAACTACATCGTTATTTATTTAATCATTAGAATAACTCGTTATGAATAAATGCTTTGTATTTGGTAATTTTTTCTACGTATAAAATAGATCACTTAATTAATGAAACTGGTATTATTTTGCTGATGACTAACATCTGAAATAGCATGTTTTGTCTGAAGTGGTGTAAAATTTATACAAGTGGATAATGCTAAATGGTGTCGTTAGGATAGTTTATTTTGCTTTGAATCCTATTCTAAATGCGCCCCAATGCTTACCTTTAACAAAAATAGGCACTGATATATCATGCATTATTTCACCTGTATCACGCTTGTATGTTTGTAATAAAAATTTGTTGGTATGTTGGGCAGAACGTATGCCTGTTGGGTCGTTAAACATACGTTTGGTACGGTTATTAACCATATCAACTTCAGGATTACCTGTTAAAGGTTTTGAATAGCGTTTGTTATGCGTTGGAAAATAGCCATTGATATCAACTGCGCCTGCATAGATCATTTCGCTGAACTCGTCTAACAGAGGCTCTTGAATTTTTGGTAAGTATTGATCTGTAAAGCCATCAAAACCTGAGGTGAATTTGGGCGGTACACTTGTACCTAGAGGTTTATAATTGAAATCAAAAAGTTTTTGCTGTGTTATTTGGTTACTTGCAATACTCTCTTCAAACAGTTCACTTACTTTTTTCGCTGCCAACTGTGCCTGTTTGCACATGGTGTTAATAAATGTATCGTTATCAAATTCTGAAAGGTGAACAAAAATTGATTCACTATTATTAGATAAGGTTTGTGCCTGGCTTGAGATGCGCTGCGTTTCGTTACTCTTATCCACAAGAAAGTCGTGTAAACTGACAACAGATGTTGAGATTTCAGCGGCGGCCATATCTTGTTCTTGTAATGCATGGCTAATCTGAGTCTTGGCTTCTGATGAGTCTGCCATTAGATGATCTATTTCGGTAAAGGAGTGGGATAAGGTTGTCAAAGTGCCTACTACGCTATCTGTCTGCTGCACTATTGTATTCATGACCGTGGTTGTTTCGTTTGTCTCTTTACCAATTTGGTTCAGCATTTCACCAATTTGATGGGTTGCGTCGGCGGTTTTTGCTGCTAAAGCTCTTACCTCGTCGGCGACAACGGCAAACCCTCGCCCTTGCTCTCCTGCTCTAGCGGCTTCAATAGCAGCATTTAATGCTAACAAGTTTGTTTGCGAGGAAATACCATCAATAACATCAGTAATACTTTGTATTTCTAATGCTTTTTTCTCAAGCGACTGAATCATATTAGACGCATTGATAACGGATTCATTCAGTAAATTTACGACAGTAATATTATCATGCAATTGATGCGAACTAGAAGCGCTTGCACTCATTGCTTGGTTTGCTTGATTTGATGCATGCTCGGCATTGTCATTAATTTGCTTGCTGTTCATCGACATTTGCTCGGCAGCCGTGGCTAGCCTATCAACATCGTTGCTAGATTTCTCTATTGCTTCACTTAATTGGGTTAAAAAGAAGCTTATTTCTGCCGAATTGATAGCCAATTCACTGGCTTGAACCCCAATCTTTTCGCCCACTTCGGCAAAGTGATCTGAAGATTCTTGTAACGTATTTTTAGTAGACCCATCGTGATCAGAATGTTTTTTACTTGTTATAAAAAAAACAGCAATAAAAGTGAGGGTAGTTAATACCAAGGTTGACAAAAAAATTGACGGGAAGATGCGGGTACTAAAGTAGTGAAAAATAGCGACCAGTAGCGCGAAAATAAGCGCTAATAATGTACTAGGTATTAATTTATTATTCATTATAATTACCTTTATGTAGCGTATGTATTTAACCAGAACTTGGTTTAAGATGTTTTTAATTCATTCAATTACCACAATAGATTATATTAGTTTAGCACAGCTTGACTATCATACTTTAGTTGATATATTTAGTTGGGGAAAACTTGATATCGCGCATGAAAAGCGCGATTAACCAATCAAATTATCCCCCCGCTTGTTTTAGTTTTGAGTATTATATTTTGTTTGTAAATAGTCAAATACTGCTCTAATGCCGAAAGCCTCTCCACCTAAGGGACGTCCAGATAGGGCGCGGACATTAAAAGCCATCACATCAAAATGCACCCAGTTCGTTTCTTTACTGATAAATTTTTCTAAATATAATGCGGCGGTAATTGCTCCACCAAAAGGACCCGAAGAGCAGTTAGTCATATCCGCTATAGTGCTTGAAAATAAGTCAGTATAAGGTTGATATAATGGCATGCGCCAAGCAGGATCATTGATTTTATTGCCGGCTTTGGTTATTTCCTCTGCTACGTGGTCATTTGTAGCAAAAAAACCGCCTACTTCAGTGCCTAAAGCAACACGCATAGCGCCAGTTAACGTGGCGAAATCGATGATTAATTCATTTTCATCATTATCTGCTTCAGCCAATGCATCACACAGTACTAGGCGCCCCTCTGCGTCAGTATTATCAATTTCAACAGTGAGTCCTTTACGTGTGGTTATTACATCACCAGGTCTCATTGCATTGCTTGAAACGGAATTTTCAACGGCAGGGATTAATACACGTAAAAAAATAGGTAATTTATGAGACATAATTAGGTGTGCTAAACCCAAAACATGTGCAGCCCCACCCATATCTTTCTTCATAAAACGCATACCGGCGGAAGGTTTTAGATCTAAGCCCCCACTGTCAAAACATACCCCTTTACCAACAAGAGTTATTTGAGGGTGTGATTTATCCCCCAAGTAAAGTCGATGAGCCGCGGTTGGTGAACACTTGCACGGCCAACTGCATGAATAGTAGGGTAGTTATGAGTAAGTAAATCATCACCAATAATTTGCGATACTTGACCTCCAAAGTCCTTAGCTAATTTTTGCGCTGTATCACCAAGGTTTTGTGGCATCATATCGGCAGCAGGTGTATTGACTAAGTCACGTACTAAGGCGGTTGCTTTTGCATGATTAATAGCGCTGTCGACAAGAGATTGTTTACTAACAATTAAACTAGGAAGAGACTTTTGCTTGTGCTGTGTTTTATAGTTGGAAAACTCATAAGCACCCATCAACCATGAAAAACAAATCGCTTGTTGATGTTCTGGTGCTGCGTGTAGTAAATATTGTCCTGGTGGCAGCAAATTGATTAAATTTCCACATGAAAAATAATGGCTTGCATCATCCACTACAAAAATTGCTTGGCATAATGCCCCATTGTTTTCCGCACAGAAGCAAGGTAATAACGCTAAACCTTCACCTGAATAGTTTATTTGTTCTAACGGCGCAGATCTGATGGATTTTGGTTTGATAACCATTGTGTATAGTTTGCTTTCTCTATGATAGTAAGTGGAGTGCCAGTATTGCCAACGGTAAGTAATGAAATCATAAGGTGCCTGTAATTTGGTCTTAAAGCGTAATACCTAAGAAAGCTTGCTTCTTAGGTTTTGGTCGTTTATTGGAAAATGTTAGGTTGAAGCCTAAGCTATATCAATAGGTAGATTATAACTTAACCTAGGGGTAGGGTGTTCGCAACTAGAAATTTACAGCTAAACGGGTTGTGGTTAATAAATTTTATAAAATAAGATCTTTGAGTTGTATTTTTTCGGCCTTGGGTTTGTTATTTACTTGAGCAAGGAGTAGTTCGGCCGTAGCAATGGCGTCATTAAGGGCATTATGGCCATGGTGCTCAGGTAGTTGATACTTATGACGTAATTTTGATAATCGTAATTCTGATGGGTCATAAGAAATATCCCGCTTGTCCAGTTGTCGTTTGGCTATAACTAAGGTATCAATGATAGGGAAATCGGGTACTAATCCATATAATTCAAAACAAGCTTGTTGTAAAAACTGGCGTTCAATGCGAGCAAAATGGACTAACATCACTTTACCGGCTAATGCTTTTAAAAGTTTTTCCACAACGATGTGTAATGGTTGCCCTTGTTCTTTTTGGGTGTCAGTGATTTGATGGATTATTACATTGCTTTCTTCAAGTGTCGTTTGCGCTTGGATGATTTGATGATAGCAGGATTTTAGTTTTATTTGTTCATGTTCCATGGCAACAAAACCGACACTTAGTAGCTTGTCTGCTTTCGCGTCAAGGCCCGTCGTTTCGAAGTCTACGGCTAAAATAGGTAGATCATTTATTGAGGTTTCAAGTCTTTGGAAAAGGCACGGTCAAAAATTGTTTAAGCGGCCCCTCTGGCGCTTTTTTCAATAATCGTTTACGTTTTGCTTCATATCCCGCTAGATAGTTAATAAAAGATAGCATTACCATTAGTAAGTTGCCTGTCTTGAATCTTGCAATGTTTTGATTACTTTAAATGCATCTTTTAAGTGTTCACGCTCTAACTTTGATAATTCTTTGGGGGATAGGTAATTATCAGCATCAAGCCCTTTCATTAATTTATTTGCTTGGTGTTTAACACGTAACATTCCTAAAAATTCATATGCATCTATCAAATTATCTGCGGATGATTTGGTAATTGCAGCAGTACCTGCAGCTTGCTTGATACGCTCAATAGTGTTCACGGCGCTAATACCCTGAGATAAGGCATAAATACGGGCAAGGTCGACAATGGGGGCAATACCATTATGCTTTAGATCTAACGTGGCTTTGTGTTTGCCGTTTTGTTTCAGTACAAAGTCTCTAAAAAATCCAAGGGGTGGGCGTAAACCTAGGGCATTTTTAGATAAATGCGCGATAAATAAACTATTGTTTTGTGTTTTTCTCAGTAACTTTTCTCGCACTTTATCAAGTAAATTAGCGTCACCACAAATGGTGTCTAAATCAAAAAATACGGAGTTTAATAATGCTTTTGGTTTTGGCGTATCAACCCAATCATCAAAATATTGCTGCCAAACTTTTGCAGGTTGGCGCCATTTGGGATTAGTGGCCATAATATTACCGGGACAATAAATAAAACCACAGTCAGCTAAACCATCACAAACAAAGTGGGCTAGGCTTTCAAACCAAGCATCATCATAAGGTTTCATTGAATCACAGATAATAATGGCATTGTCTTGATCTGAATGGGCAAGTTGTTCTTGTCTTGCTTGCGAACCCGCAGCTAACCAAGCGTAAGGAACTGGCGATTGGCCATATTTTTCTTCTGCCATTTCAATTAAGCGTTTAGTGAATGCCATGGTAATAGCGCTAATACTTTTACCGATATGATCAGCACTTGCACCAAGCTTTGCTAATCGAATTTGTAATTTAGGTAACAAACCGCTTATTTCTTTTAATTCAACTAAACTTTTTGCTTTGTGAATGATGCTCGAAAAATTAACGGCATTATGTCCTTCATTATTCATTAAGTCTGTGACAGTAACCATACCAACCACTTCACCCTGTTTAGTCACAGGTAAATGATGAATGCGTTTAGCCGTCATAGTCATGAGTGCGTCGTAAGCATTATCTTTAATATCGATAGTGCTCATCTCTTTTGTCATAATTTCACAAATGTTAGTCGTAATAGGTAAGCCTTCAGCGACACAACGACGGCGTATATCTTTATCAGTGATAATGCCAACACACTGTTTGTTATTAAGCACAACTAAGCAAGAAAAGCCTTGCTCAGTCATTTGTATTGCGGCTTCTTGAATTGTGTGAGTAATATTAATACCAATAACTGGGCTGTGATAAAAGTTACTTACAGGAGTGTTCATTAAGGAAGAGGATATGATAGCTTCTTCATTTGCTTTAGACATTCTTTGCTTGAGGCGTTCGGCAGAATTATTACTGAAGTAATCGCTAATACTTGGATAGCTTTCGCCAAGATCATGTAAAATTTTAGCGTCAAGACTATAAACTAAGCAATCTTCGTCGGTTTTTACTTGTCTACTTGGTAATTTTTCTAAATTAGTTGACAGCTGTAAGGCCTGCTTACAAAACTCAGTACATAAATCACCCTCACTAAGGCGTGAAACTAATTCGTTATCGTTGACAAGGCAGCTTAATGCCCCTTTACGCACAATATATAAACAAGGCTCTGTCATTCCTTTCGGCGGTAGGTATTCATCTTTACGTACGTAATGGATTGTTAGCTCTTTAATTAATCGGCCTAATGCTGTTTTTGGCAAGCTATCAAAAGGCGGAATACTCTGAATGAAGCTGTAGATTTCTGAAAGTTCGGTGTCCATGTTTCGTCTCCATTATGGTTCCGGAATGTACCTGTTTTGCTGAACGGAAAGCCTGTGATGTACCTAAGAAATACCATAGACAATTAGAAAAATGCTTTTATGCTCATCTGGTGATAAGGATAATTTAGAGTGCTGAGTATAGGTAGTCAACCATTGAAGTTGCAATGTAGACTAAAGTTGCACTTGTTTTATGAATTGCCCTAGAGACCTTTATAATTCTAGTAAACTTGTCATATTGTTAGGCTTATTTATCTGCCAAAACTTTGATCTAGACTAAAGTTTAATATCAGAAAAAAAAGGTTGTTAGATTTAATACTGTTGAAGTTGAATATGGATTTTTGCCTTTGTTCATAAAAAGACTACGGACAAAAATACATGTTCACGCTTTTACTAAAATTATTACTAATAAAAAGCCTAATAAAAATACACATATTAATGTGAGCTCATATTAATTTGAAACATAGGCTATAACGTCGCTAGGAGACTATTGTGGAAAATAAAGAAACTTATTGGTCGGAGAATCTTCGCCTAATCTTTATATGTCTTGCAATCTGGTTTGCAGTTTCATTTGGTTTAGGCTTACTTCTTGTAGAGCCACTAAATGCGATTCGTCTAGGTGGGTACAAACTTGGTTTTTGGTTTGCACAGCAAGGTTCTATTTACTCATTTCTTGGTTTAATCTTTTGGTATGGCGCCAAAATGAATAAACTTGATCAAAAATATAAAGTGGAGGAATAAGTATGGATGAGTTAAAACTATATACTTACATTGCTGTATTCGGCACATTCGCCTTATATTTTGGTATTGCTTGGTGGGCGCGTGCAGGCTCAACTAGTGACTTCTATGTTGCAGGTGGCGGTATAACACCAATGCAAAATGGTATGGCAATTGGTGCCGATTGGATGAGTGCAGCGTCATTCATTTCAATGGCGGGTATGATTGCCTTTATGGGTTACGGTGGTTCAGTTTTCTTAATGGGTTGGACAGGTGGTTATGTTTTACTAGCCATGTTACTCGCTCCTTATATGCGTAAACACGGTAAATTTACCGTACCTGAATTTATCTTTGATAGATATTATTCTAAAACAGCGCGTATTGTTGCGGTTGTTTGTTTAATTATCGCGTCATTAACTTATATTATTGGTCAAATGAAAGGTGTTGGCGTTGCCTTCTCTCGTTTCCTTGAAGTAGATTACGGCTTAGGTTTAGGCATAGGTATGGCTGTAGTTTGGGTGTATGCAGTACTAGGTGGTATGAAAGGTATTACTTATACACAAATCGCGCAATATGTTGTTATGATTTTTGCATATACAATTCCGGCCATATTCATTTCATTACAATTAACCGGTAATCCTATTCCACAATTAGGTTTAGGTAGCACATTGGCCGATGGTAGCGGTATTTATTTACTAGATAAATTAGATATGGTTGTTACAGATTTAGGCTTTAAAGAATACACTACGAGTAATTTAGGTAGCACGTTAAATATGTTCGCTTATACCATGTCACTTATGATTGGTACTGCGGGTCTACCTCATGTAATTATGCGCTTCTTTACGGTTCCTTCAGTGCAAGCAGCACGTTCATCGGCAGGTTATGCACTAATTTTCATCGGTTTACTTTACACTGTAGCTCCTGCAGTAGGTGCAATGGCGCGTTTAAACTTGATGCATACTATTGAACCGGCAGCAGGTCAAAATTTAGAATACTCTGAGCGTCCACAATGGTTTAAAGATTGGGAACTAACAGGTTTATTAAAATTTGAAGATAAAAATGGCGATGGTAAAATACAGTACACAGCTGATAAAACAACGAATGAAATGGTTAAAGTTGACCGTGACATTATGGTATTAGCTAACCCTGCCATTGCAAATTTACCTAACTGGGTAATTGCGTTAGTTGCCGCGGGTGGTTTGGCTGCAGCACTATCAACAGCGGCAGGTTTACTGTTAGCTATATCTTCCTCAATATCTCATGATTTAATGAAAGGGGTGTTAACGCCAGATCTATCAGAGAAAAATGAGCTGTTGGTGGGCGTATTGTTATGACCATTGCCATACTGATTTCAGGTTACTTGGGTCTACATCCTCCTGGATTTGCGGCAGGTACTGTGGCCTTAGCCTTTGGTTTGGCGGCATCAAGTATCTTCCCTGCATTAATGATGGGCATATTCTCTAAAAAAATGAGTGGTACTGCTGCCGTTTGGGGTATGGTTTCGGGTATCGGTGTGACTATGCTGTATGTGTTCCAACACAAAGGTATTATGTTCATTCCTGGTACTTCATTCTTAGGTGATATGGGTCCTGATTGGTTCTTTGGTATTTCACCTAATGCTTTTGGTGCAGTGGGTGCTTTAGTTAACTTTGCAGTAGCCTTTGCTCTACTTAAAGTAACAGGTCGGCTTGCCGGCGCATATTCAAGATATGGTTGACCATATGCGTTTACCAGGAAAAGCTAGTGCAGCACACGCTCACTAAACAGTAAAGTTCGAGCATTAAGTATAGAGAGATAACTTTTGAGTCTCGAAATAGAATAGAATAAAGGCCGGACGACAATTTTTTAAGAGTCGTTCAGCCTTTTCTGTTATATTGCTTTGTTAAATAAGATGAATTAAGAAGACGTAAATATGAATAGACACCTTAAAGTTGCTTTTATGGTTGCCCCTTTCCTTGCTGTGCTAGGGTATATTGGTGCTGATTACTATAATGAAAATGAAGCCTCTAAAACTAAAATTATTCAATTAGTTCCTGAAGGGCATTGCGATATTATTAATCACAGTTGTGTGCTTGTGTCTGGTGAATTTAAAGTGAATATTTCTGATAAAGCGGGAGTAACCGAAATAAACTCAACTTTTCCGTTAGATAGCGCTACACTTTTTTTGGTGGATAAGACAGATAAAATGACACCTTACCCCTTGGGAATGAAAGAAAGTCCGTATTACTGGCGTAATCACACGGAGTTACGAGAACTAGTGGGTAATAAAGGGGATAGTTATAAACTGCGTTTGATTACCAAAATTAAAGGGGGGCAGTACATTTCAGAGTTTTATACGCAAACTGTTAAATAATAGTGTTTTTTGTTGTGGATTGTTTTTCGAGTATTTTAAGGTGTTTCATAGATGTTTACGTGAGATAGGCTATCCTTATTTTTGTACAGTGAGGTTATAAGGGGATTTTATGAAGGTCTATACCGCAAGGCAGCCTATTCTAAATAATAGAAAACATGTTGTTGCTTACGAATTATTATTTAGGGATAGCACAAAAAATTGTTTTCCCTCAGATGTTGCCCCTGATATAGCCACAGCAAAATTATTAATTAATAGTTACCTTAATATCGGTCTTGAAACGATGACTGAAGGAAAGCCGGCCTTAATTAATTTTCCGATGAACATTCTTGCTGAACATTTAGTGAATATGGCTCCCTATAAGAATATTATAGTGGAAGTACTTGAATCGGTAGAACCAACGGATGAAAATTATCAAGTTTTAGCTAAACTTTCTCGTCAAGGGTTTTCATTAGCGCTTGATGATTTTATCTACAGCCCTGCATGGGAACGTTTTTTTCCATTAATTAAGTTGATAAAAGTTGACATTATTGCCACTCCTCTTGCTTCTATGGCGTATTTAATACCGCTTTTTCGGCAGTATAAAATTAAACTTCTAGCGGAAAAAGTAGAAACCTACCAAGATTTTTTAGAAGCTCAAGCACTTGGTTTTGACTATTATCAAGGGTATTTCTTTTATAAGCCTGAAATTTTTATTGGTATTGAGATAGGTTCTTCGCATCCTTTTTTAATGTCTATTTATAGTGAAGTGATAAAGGAAGACTATAGCTATAAAAAGTTAGAACGTTATTTTGAATATGATATGGATTTAACCTATAAATTATTGCGTTTTGTTAACTCGGTATGGTTCTCTCACACTAAAGAAATTAAGTCGATTAAGCAAGCAATTGCCTATTTAGGTGAGATTCAACTGCGTAAATTTGTGTGTTTGATAGTGATGGCTAAGCTAAACCCAGAAAAACCAACTGTACTGATTCATAATACTATTTTAAGAGCGCGACTTTGCGAAAAGTTTGCCAAATTAATGGGGTTAAATCAACTCTCTGAATACGCGTTTTTAACGGGGTTGTTTTCTACACTTGATGCCATTTTAGATAGACCAATGGCGAAGGTATTACAGGCACTTCCTTTAGCGGAAGAAATTAATAACGCCTTACTTAACCATACCGGTGTTTTAGCTGAGTGTCTTGATTTTGTTATTGCCTACTCAGAAGGAAACTGGGATGTGATCAATACGTTTAGTCAGGCATACAATATAAGCCCCGAAAGCCTTATTTCAAGCAGTGATGAAGCGTATCAATGGCTATCGGCATACAAAGCAACTTAAAGATACCTAATTAATAAACTAGGTATCTTTTGTCAAATATTACGCTATTTTAAGGTAAGATTTGATAATTTCAGCACCGTTATTTGCTTGAATCGGTTTAAAGATAAAGCCAGAAACACCGCTTGCTTCACATTGTTTAACTAGCGCGTTATCCGTAACAGATGACAGCATCACTACAGGTACATTATGCCCATTAGCTCGAATTTTACTCAAGGCCTCATCACCATTCATTTCACCCATAACAACATCCATAAACATAAAGTCAGGGGCTTCACTTTCTACCATGGCTACAGCGACAGAGCCATCATCTGCCTCAATAATATTTTCGTAACCTAAATTATTTAAGAAACGCTTTAATGCTTTACGGATCATAGCACTGTCATCAACTAACAATATTTTACTACTTGTTGGCAATGGTTTGCTATGTGGGTTGGCGATACCAGAGCTTTCTTCACGTTTCGCTCCACTGGTCTGGAAATTCACATCACGTACTAATAAGTTAAAGTAATAACGTCCAACACCTTCAACAGTAATAGGAACGGTAACAATTTCTTTAACGCCTACTAAATATTTTTCCATGTCATCAAAATTATGAACAAAATAGGGACTAGAAAAATTAAATTCCAGATTATGTCGGCTCAATAAATCAGTAGAACGACCAACAATTGTATTGCCCCACTCAGCTAAGGCATTGCTTAGCTCATCATTCATTTCTGTGTGATTATATTTTTCGTCAAACATGGTTTCACAAACTGAATTACCAATAGCAATAGCCGTTTCTGGGTAATGATGCATCATGATTACGCCATTTATGCATCCTGTTACTTCAGAACATACGGCATAGCCCTTGAAACGAAAATCATCCACTTGATCCATAAAGGCATCGCCAGAAGTACCTGTAAGGTGGGTCATTGCTTTAAGACTAGCAATCGACTCATTGATAAAAGGATGTAAAGTGACTTTGTAAATAGTTTCTACAGACATAAATAAAATCCAACAATTATTGTTTTTGTGATGATATGGTTAAGGTTAAACTACTAGAACTATTGGCGCTTTGCAATAAGTTCATAGCTAAAATCAAGGAAGGTGATTTATTGCTACATTGACAAGTGCGACAGTGTGTATATTTTGCCATTGTTGTTTGGCTAAACAGAGGAATGATGGTAAAGCGGATTTTTGGTATGCATCTATATACCATAAGCCATTAAGGAAATAGCAATACGTTAGGTAGTGCTTTAACAAAGGTAGGTTTATATTAACTAACGCATGTGCTGTATATTGTTGGACACTAGGTAAAATATGTTCTTTTTCTAGATTATTTACAGCTATAAACATAGCTAAATCATATTCTCTTGGTGCTATGCATGCACATTCATAATCAATTAAGTAAGCTCGTTTTTCAGCGGATAATAATATATTGCTGAAATTGATATCGCCATGACAGCAAACCTTGTTAGTCATAGGAGGTATCAGTGTGAGTATGTGATTGGCAATATCGATTAGTGTACTTTCCTGGAGGGCAGGAATTGCTATTAATTGTTTTGTTGAGAGGTATATTTTATCAATCAGATTATAAACAAGCATTTTGGGGTGAAGTGATAAGCTTGGATCGAGCATGATAGTTTTTGTCGACAACTTATGACATAGCGACATTAACTTCATGGCGATGGATATTTTTTCATTGAGGGGGTGTTGCTCTAAAGATAAGTTGTCTCCCTCAATAAATTGGGAAATGAGCCAGTGTTGATCATGGTAAATAACAGTAGGGCTTATGTTGCTTTTAGCCGAGAGGAGGCTAACAATGGACTCATTTTCGGTGACTTGCTTAGCAAAAAAAATGGTATTATCAGCATGAACTCGGTAGCAAAGGCTACTGAGGCCAGTTGTTATGGTTTCAATTAGATTAACCTGAGTGAAGCAAGGTAATGAACTTAAGGGAGGAACCATAACAATTAACCCTATGCCGTCCTGTGCATATTGATCTGCCGTTGCTTATACAAACCTAACCATTTAAAGTAACCCCAAGTTGCAATAATGATATAAATACCAAACAAAACAACCGTTGGTATTAAGTCTTTAGCGAGATAAAGATAGATAGAAACCGCATCAATCACAATCCAGTAAATCCAATTTTCGAGTACTTTTTGAGTGACTAAATAAGTGGCAAATATGGCAAATACCGTCGTGAATGTATCAAAATATGGGAAATGAGCCGAAGAGAAATTTGCCATAAGATAGCCTAAAATAAAAGAGACTATCGTTAAAATTAGGCAGGCTTTAATATGAAAATTTAGTTGCCATGAAACAATGGTTAAAGGCGACTTACTGTGTTGATTATTTTTTTGATTGCTATCTTTTTGCCAAATCAAGTAACCATAAACAGCCATGATCAAATAATAAATATTGAGGGCACTGTCCATGAGTAACGATACATCATAAAAAATATATGTGTAGATAGCTGTACTAAAAAATGCAGTCGGCCAACACCAAATTGAGCCAATAGCAGCCCATAAAACATAAGCAAGTGCTAGTAACATTGCGATGAGCTCAAGCCAAGGTAAATTGGCAGAATAGTCCAGAAAGTTAGCAAACAACTCAGACATTAACTTTCAGGCTCTGGTTGCGCATGATGGCCACTAATAAATTTACACACAAACACAGCAGCACCCACGGTACTATGAACGTGCTTGATTTCTGCCATGACATTGGTTACCGCTAAGTCATAATCACCAAAAACTTGGGTACTCATACCGTTAGTTACTACGTCTAACCCTTCTACCTTGCGAAGGCGTTTGATGAAAGCCCATATTTCACTTTTATACTGTGTTTCTGCAAGCGGGTATAAACTTAATTCGATCGATATTTGCATAATATATCCTTTAATTAGTACACACTAATAATAAAGTATCAGTGTGTACTTGTATGGGTTTTAGAACTGATAGTCTAGCGTGATACCGAAAACTAATGGCTCTGATAATTGAGAATATTGTTTGTCAGTATACCCATCTCTAGGGTCATTACCAAAATAAAAACCACGGTTAGCGTACACTTCATCAGTTAAATTTCGAGCCCACAGTTTTACTTGGTACTCATCTTGTAAGTAACTCAGTGAAGCATTGATTAATTCTACCGACTTAGATCGTTCGTTATGGCTATCAGAGTAATAAAATCCATCTTTTCCATCTACGGAGAAGTTAATCAACCAATCTTCACTTGGGCGAATATTTACACCAAGATTAAATTGATAATTAGGTGCGTGAGCTTGCTGCCTGCCATCTAAAGATGCGCCTTCGGCATTGATAAACCCCTTGAATTCAGTATCAAGTAAACCTAATGCGCCGTAAAATTCAATTGATTCGTTAAATTGCCAATTCGCTTCAATCTCTACCCCGACGTTAGAGCCCGTTGCGGCATTGCCGAGGTAGGCAATAAATTCTGAGCTACCATCATCACGAACAATGGTTTTTGAACTTTTTACTTGAATGTCACTTCTGTCCATATAAAAAGCAGCAGCACGAATAAAAGCGGTGTTATCAAATAAGGAAACTTTATAACCGAGTTCATAGTTAACTAGATATTCAGGGTCAAAGGTACGTAAATCATCCGGTAAACTACCGTCGGTATTTGCGCCACCCGCTTTATAACCTCGATTAATTGAACCATACCAAAAGGCATTATCATTTTGTTGATAACTAAGCACTAACTTACCGCCGATCATTGTATCGTCAGGACTATCACTAAAACCATCAGAATTAATATAGTCCGCGCTACGTTGCTCAATCCTTAAGCCTGTGGTTAATGTTAATGTTGAATTTAATTGGCTGTCAAGTTGACCATAAATAGCCATTGACTGACTATCAAAGGTTGAAGTGAAATCGCTTGCTAAATAGGTATATTGGCGTTCCAGATTTTCATCATCTTGTTTGAAATACACACCGGCTACCCAAGAAGTTGACCCATTGAATAATTCATTACCTTTGTTAGATAACGCTCTAAGTTCAATAGTTTGAGTCGATTTATCCCGGAAGTAATAGTCAGTCGAAGAATATTCCCAATAAGCATAGTCAGGGTTTTCAATTATTTCTGGAGCTGAAATGCCTTCGTAAGCCCAATCTTCGTCGTACCCATAAGCTAAATCAGAATCTGCAAGGCTTAATAAAGTGATTAACGTAAATTGTTCAAAACCTTGGTAAGTTAGTTTAGCAGCAATAGCCTGCGTTTTTTGTTCATCTAAACCAGGTTGATCTGACAGGGTTTGACGATTATTGTCTAATGAAAAGGCATCATAACCATTATCAAAGTCAAAATAAAACGCCGATAAATCAATTGTTAAATCGTTTGTTGCTTGTATTGATACTTTACCTCTAACGGTTGTTTCATCACGGTTATTGGTGTCATTTTTATTTAAATAAGTGTTTTCAATAAAACCGTCACTTTGGTAGTGATTTGCAGCAAAGCGATAATTTATTTCATCTGAAGTGGGCCTGACAATGCAACACCCAAACCATAGCTGTTGTAGTTGCCTGCATCTAATTTTATAGCACCTTCAAACTGGTCGGTAGGGGCATTGGTTGTGATATTAAACATACCGGCTAGGGCATTAGCGCCAAAACGTGTGCCTTGAGGCCCTCTGAAAACTTCTACTTGCTGAGCATCAAAAAGGTTTGCAATGCTGCCAATACCAGTAAAATCAATACCGTCAATAATCATACCTACGGAGGGATTAATGGGTTCATTAAATTGACTTCTTTCGCCAATACCACGAATTTGATAATAACGCGCACGCTGTGAACCACTAGCAAAATTAACATTAGGAATAACGGCTACTAACTCTTCAAGGTTTTGGGCATTTCGTTGCTGTACTTCAACAGCAGTTAATACGGATAAAGCACTCGGTGTTTTTAGCAAATTTTGTTGTCTAAAATCACTGGTGACTGTAATAGTTTCTGTGGTGGATGGTTCGTCACTTTGTGCTTCACTAGCGTTTGCTTGTAAACTTAATATGGTTGTAGAAAGTAAGCATGAAGAGATTACTTTTGTAAGTGGTGATTGGGCAAAATTCATATAGATCTCATAAGTATTAAATCAATTGATACTGTGTAAATTGATACTATGGGATCCGGCACTGGGAGGTTATTGTGTTGACATTGTGATTGACTCACTAACCATTCCTACGCCGGCTACTTATCAACATTTAAAATGAGTATAAGTTCCCGTCCAGGTTCAAAGGGTTTGTTGATATCATCAACATCTCAGCAGTTATTTGTTTTCGCATTAATTTAAGCGAATAAACAAAACCGCACTCCTTGGTTCGCGCGCAGTGTAGCAAAGTTTGAAGTGTAATACCCAACTTTTTGGTAAAAATTAGTACTAACTAATCAGTTAATTAGCTAAAGGTCGTATTTATCCAGAGACAACTCTTTAGTTATATTGCATAGGTAGATTGGGTATTAATTTAATTTGAGATAGAATCAACACTATCCATCAAGAGTAGAGAAGCAGAATGTTCCCCAACTGGCAGTTAGTTAGTCTTAGTTTAGTCTACATCGGTCTATTATTTTTAATAGCCTATTTAGGGGATAAGTACCGAAATCAGTTAGCTAAAAAAGGACAAGGGATTATTTATGCTCTGACTTTAGGGGTATATTGTACTTCGTGGAGTTTTTTAGGTACGGCAGGGCAAGCCTCCACTAATTTTTTATCTCATATTCCGATTTACCTTGGGCCAATCATCCTTTTTGTTTTTGCTTGGCCATTTATACAACGTATTATCCGAATTAGCTTAAAACTCAATTTAACTTCTATTGCTGATTTATTAGCTTCGCGTTTTGGTAAATCACATAATCTAGCCATTATTGTTACGGTTGTTTCTTTTGTCGGCACTATGCCTTATATCGCTCTACAGTTAAAAGCAATGGTATACACTTTTCAACAATTACAAGAAGATCAAAGTCTCAGTAGTTGGCATATTGGCTTAGTAGTTAGTTTGGTTTTATCAGGATTCTCTATTTTATTTGGTATCCGTAATATTGATGTAACAGAACGACACCCCGGTGTCATGTTGGCTATCGCCTTTGAGTCATTGGTGAAAATTATTGCCTTTTTAGCGGTAAGCTTGTTTGTGTGTTTCTCTTTATTTGATTCACCCGCTGATATTTGGCAGCAGTCAAACGCCAGTTTAAAATTAGAACAGCAAATGAATGTCGGTAACGTTAGCTCAATGCTAGCCATGTTAGTGATTGTTATGGCAGCATTTTTGTCTTTACCTAGACAATTTCAAGTGATGGTTGTTGAGTTGAAAGATCAGAAAGATACTTGGTTAGGTCGACGAGTATTTCCTATTTATGTGTTAATTTTTGCTTTTTTTGCAGCACCTTTAGGACTCGCGGGGCAGTTATTATTAGGTAATAGTGTTGCCTCTGATGTGTATGTTTTATTTTTACCCAGTATTGGGGGGCAAACTTGGTTAACTTTGTTTACTTTTCTTGGTGCAGTTTCTGCGGCAAGTTCTATGGTTATTATTTCAGCTATCGCTTTGAGCACCATGCTCAGTAATGAAATTGTTTTTCCATTACTTTATCGTCGACAAAAAGTAGCTGAGTCTAATTACGATAGTTTTAGGCAACGTTTGTTAAATATACGCAAATTATTGATATTGTTTGTTATTATGTGTGGTTATGCCGTTTTTATTTTAGCAGCTCCAGATACCTTATCGTCATCAGGCGAAGTTGCATTTGGCGCTTTTGCGCAGTTAACACCTGCACTTATTGTTGCTTTTTACTGGCGTCGTGCGAGTTTAGTTGGCGTTTATGCAGGTATATTAGTTGGCTTTATTCTATGGCTAACTTTGAATTTCTTGCCGCAATTTGGCTTGTATCCCTCTCCTTTTGCTGAAGGGGTGTTACCTGCTAAAACCACAGCGACACTCTTTAGTTTATTAGCCAATATTATTGTGATGTGGGCGTTATCACAAATTAGCCGTCAAAGTGTACAAGAGCGAGTTCAAGCTTCATTGTTTTTGGAGTGGCAATCACCCAAGCTATTGAAAGTTGAAAAGAAACGTCAGTTAGATGTGAGTGAATTAGAGCTACTTGCTTCACGTTTTGTTGGTGAGCCTAAGGCAAAGTCAAGTTTCAGTCTATTTCAATCTTCGCACGACAGAAAACAGTTGGGGAATGCTACTTATAATCAATTGTTACTGCAGCACACAGAAAATACATTAGCGCTAGTGATGGGCGCCTCATCTGCACGTTTAGTCTTATCTTCAGCCCTAGATGGTCGAGACATCGCTTTAGACGAATTAGCAGTATTAGTTGAAGATGCTTCAAGTCAAAAACAAGAATTCTCACAAAATTTATTACAGAGCGCGATAGAAAATGCCAGTGAAGGGATTTCTATTGTAGATGAAAATTTAAATTTGGTGGCCTGGAATAAAAAATATTTGGATTTGTTTGATTATCCACCAGAGCTTGTTTGCGTTGGTTGCCCTATAGAAGCTTTGATTCGGCACAATGTTAAACGAGGCTTATGCGGTGCGGGTGATATTGATAATCAGGTTTTTAGACGCCTAGAGTATTTACGTAAAGGTAGTCCGCACAGCTCTGAAAGACAGCAAGCCAATGGGCAAACTATTCTTATTGAAGGTAACCCATTACCTGGCGGCGGTTTTGTTATGTTGTTTTCAGACATCACCGCGTATCGCCAAGCTGAGCAAGTATTAAAAGAGGCTAATTTAGATCTGGAAACACGGGTCTACGAACGGACATTAACCCTAGCAAAAACCAATGAAGCACTGGCTAAAGCTCATGAAAAGGCTGAACAAGCGCATATTAAAAAGAGTCAATATTTAAAAGCTTGTAGTCATGATTTAATGCAACCTTTAGAAGCTGCGCGCTTATTTACATCAGCCCTAACGGAGCAAAAAGATTTAACGTCAGAACAACAACGTCAAGTTGATAATATTGATAAATCTCTTAGAGCTGCGAATGATTTATTGGAAGATTTAGCACAGATTGCGCGTTTGGAAAGTGGCAACATTAAACCCCATATAACGGTGTTTGCATTAAATGAATTATTTGAGGATTTAGAGCAAGAATTTGCTGCTTTAGCCGTTGAGCAAGATATCGAATTCAGACTTGTTGCAACAAAAGCGTGGGTAAAATCAGATCAACATCTTCTCCGACGTATTATCCAAAACCTAGTGGGTAATGCTTTTAGATATGCGAGCCCTGGTAAAGTACTCTTAGGCGCAAGGATGTATGACAATCAAGTGATTATACAGGTGCTTGATAACGGGCCAGGTATTCCGTTAGAAAAACAAGTATTAGTATTTGAACAATTTATACAATTAGATACGCCTACAAGCCAGTCGTGTCGTGGTTTAGGTTTAGGTTTGAATATTACGCAATCATTAGTGGATCTATTGGGTCATTCTTTAAGTCTACAATCGCGTGAAATGCAAGGTTGTAAATTTTCTATTTCAGTTGAGAAAGCAAGCCCATTAATATCTAAGCCTAAAGCTGTTACCCCATTAGCGAATATGGGATTTAAGGATATTACCGTATTGTGTATTGATAATGATCCTGATGTATTAAGTGGTATGGTTGAATTATTGTCCGCATGGCAATGTAATATTTTAGCCGCTGATTCAAGAGAAACGGCTTTGATTGAGTTTGCTAACCACCAACGTGATATTGATATTCTCTTGGTGGATTATCAATTAGGTTATCATGCTGACTTACCTACAGGAGAACAAATTGATGGTTTAACGTTAATCGCTGATATGCGTAAAGACTGTAATCATTACATTCCTGCAATACTGATTACGGCAACAACAGAGCTTGGTATTGAAGCCAAAGCAAAAAATGCTGATGTAGGTTTTATGCGAAAATTAGTAAAACCTGCAGCGCTAAGAGCCTTGATGAGTGCTAAGTTAGCGCAGAAGTTGCAGGTAGATTATGGTGATTAACTTTGCTCGAAGCCTTTTTCAGTTAAGTCTAGTTGAGCTATTGCAATAACCGCTTGCGTACGGTTTCGAACATTTAGTTTTCGAAAAATTGCCGTGGCATGGGCTTTGATAGTTGCTTCAGACACATTAAGATCATAGGCAATTTGCTTATTTAGTAGGCCTTGCGCAAACATCATTAATATTTTGTATTGTTGTTGGGTTAAGCTAGCAACACGTTCAGCAATATCACAA
Organism: Colwellia maritima; assembly: GCF_022669015.1. GTDB lineage: Bacteria > Pseudomonadota > Gammaproteobacteria > Enterobacterales > Alteromonadaceae > Colwellia > Colwellia maritima. Next base: position 599,235 of record NZ_JAKKSL010000001.1, read on the forward strand.
CTTTCGCCATTTTTTGGCGTGTCTTGAAATGATTTTGGTAGCCAAATTTCACCTGATAAAACGGTGACTATGGCGGTAAAAATATCTTCTACCGGTGTTGATTTGGGTACAAAGCCGCCGGCACCATAACCCATCGCTTTACTAATAGTATTGTGTTCTTCGTGTGCAGAAACGATGACAACCGGAATTTGTGGAAAATGATTTCTCACATGAATAAGCGTACTAAAACCATGAGCGCCTGGAATATTTAAATCTAATAACAATAGATCACTATCATTATTGTCTTGTAGTTGTTGTTCAAGTTCGGCAATTGTTTGCGCTTCAAGCCATTGTGTTTGGCTTAGTTTATTTTTTAAAGTACCCAGTAGTGCCTGTCTAAACAAAGGGTGGTCGTCAGCAATTATTATTTTTTGAGGCTGAAACATAGAAAACTTCCTAAACAAGTAAGTATTCTATTCTAACGGAAAAATGAGTAATGACAAATTTTACTTTTTAGTACCTTGTAGAAACGATAGAGCGGGATGTGTTGTTCATCGTCTCTAAATGAGCCATATTCAAGAGATATATTTTCTTAATGCAGTAGCCTTCAAAATATAGCTGAAAGCGAAAGTTATGATTGCTGAGTCATCTAAACATCAGCAATCACATCGTTTGGGCTATTGTTTTTTTGGGGCTTGCTCTAGTACTGCAGTTAATAACTGCCAGTATTGAGCAACGGTTGCAACTTCAATTTTTTCATCAGGAGAATGTGGAAACTTAATTGTTGGGCCAATGGATACCATATCCCAGTGAGGGTAAGCACTTTTAAATAAACCACACTCTAAACCCGCATGGATAACCATAACCGCAGGAGCTTTATTAAACAATGTTTGATAGGTGTCGCTAACTGTTTTCATAATGGCTGAATCTGGATTAGGTTTCCATCCTGGATAGGCATTACTAAATGACATGTCAACCCCCGCTAGTTCAAACACAGACTGTACAGTACGTTGCGTTTCTAATCGACCATCGTCGTGTAAGCTACGAATTAACACTAAGGCATTTAATTTTTTGCCGCGAGTTTGAATGACGCCCAAATTTAAAGAAGTTTCAACGATACCTTCAATGTCATTGCTCATACGAATAACGCCGTTAGGGCAAGCATTGAGAGCACGTAAAATTTGACTTTGTGTTGTAATAGTCCAAAGATTGGTCAAAATCTTCAGGCGATATTAATAACATATCAATAGTCGGTTCAATCGCATCCAAGTTACCTTGAATTGTGGTTAAATATTGTGTTAATTGTGTTTTAAGTGCAGCTACTTGGTTAGTTGGAATAACAAAGCCGGCATTGGCTTCACGTGGTATGGCATTACGTAAACTACCGCCATTTAATTCTGTTAAGCGTAAATCAAATTCATTGCTAGCATCCAGTAAAAAACGTACTAACAGCTTATTTGCATTGGCTCTACCCGTATGAATATCAACACCTGAATGACCACCTTTTAAACCGGATATTGACAAATTAAACGCTTGGGTGTTTTCTGGTGTCTTTTCAAACGCTAGGTCAAATTTAGCTAAGCCGTCAATACCACCAAGACAGCCCATGTAAATTTCACCTTCTTGTTCTGAATCAGTGTTAATGAGAATATCACCGTCGAGCAAACTGACCTGATTCTAAGCCAAAAGCGCCCGTCATGCCGGCTTCTTCATCAATGGTGACAAGCACTTCTAATGGACCATGAGCAAGATCATCACTGGCTAAAACCGCTAACGCTGACGCTAACCCTACGCCGTTATCTGCACCTAATGTTGTGCCGTCTGCCGTTACCCAGTCACCATCACTCTCATGAACAATATATGGGCGAATAGGATCCGTTAAAAAGTCGTGTTCAGTATCATTGTTTTTTTGAGGCACCATATCCATATGCGCTTGCAAAATAATACCCTGTCGACCTTCCATACCCTGCGTCGCAGGTTTTTTAATGATTAAATTACCTACATTGTCTTCTTTTATCTCAAGACCTAATTCGGTTGCCCAAGACTGAATCCATTGTGATATTTTTTGCTCATGCTTTGAAGGCCGAGGAATGCTACAAATTTTTTCGAATAATTGCCATAAACGTGTTGGTTTAAGCTGTGATAATGTGCCCATGTTTTTCCTTGTGTACTTATTTGCTTGCCATTAAAAATTGCCATTGCTCATTAAAGTCGCTACTTGGCTTTTTATCAAAACCAGAACGTACATATTGGCTGATTTTTCCTTCAGCGAATGCCACTAAAATATTGGCTAATGCTTGTTCATTAATGGTAAATGTTTTGCCTTCACGTAACTTTCGTTCACGTAATATTTGTTTGAATTGTGATTCAAGTTTTTCAAAAAATTGATGTACTCTACTGCGTAATCGTTCGTTTTCACCCATCAGAGCATCGCCAGATAATATACGACACATGCCAGGATTTCGCTCGGCAAAAACTAACAGCACATGTAACACATGATGACAACGTACTAGGGTTTCTTTGTGATCAGATAAAATAAGATTAATGCGAGAAAAAATAGATTCTTCGATAAAATCGATTAAACCTTCAAACATACGGGCTTTCGAAGGGAAGTGACGATATAACGCTGCTTCAGAAACGCCAACTTCTGCCGCTAATTTTGCAGTAGTAATACGCTGTCCTGGGCTTGATTGTAACATCAATGCTAAGCATTCTAGTATCTGTTGTTTTCGACTAATTTTCTGTTTGCTCTTAGGGCTAACTGACATAGTAAGATGTTCTCTATTATTTGTTTTTATTAGGTGTTGTTTGCTTAGATTTGCTTAGCTAGGTAGTGTTGATTAATTAAGGAAACCAACTTTTGTGCAACGATTTGTTTATTTGCTAAGGGGATTTCAGTTTTATCAATAGCGCTATATAGCATTAAGGCATTATCATCACTGTTAAAGCCTTGGCCTGATTTTGCTACGTCATTCGCGGCAATTAAGTCTAAATTTTTTCTCACTAATTTACCACGTGCATAGGCTTCTATGTTTTGAGTTTCTGCCGCAAAGCCAACCATAAAAGGTTTGTTTGGCAAACAAGCAACATCGGCGACGATGTCGTGATTTTTAACTAGTTCAAGGTGCATAGCATCGTTCGTTTTTTTAATTTTTTGACTCGCTATATTGGCAACTCGGTAATCGGCAACCGCTGCACATGCAATAAACGTTGTACTTTCAGGCGCAAACTTCAATGCTTGTTGATGCATGTCTTCTGCACTGATAACCGAGATTAGTTGACAGCCAACGGGGGCGCTAATATTTACGGGACCAGAAATCAAGGTAACTTTTGCTCCCGCCCGTATGGCTGCGTGTGCTATTGCATAGCCCATTTTCCCTGAACTGTGATTAGAAATATAACGAACAGGGTCTATTGCTTCGCGTGTTGGTCCGGCAGTAATTACCCAGTGTTGGCCCTGTAAGTATTTATCACAAAAAAAATCATGACTTAAAGAGACTAATTCATCAACGTTTAACATACGTCCTAAACCAATATCACCGCAAGCTTGCTCACCACTACCGGGGCCCCAAATTTTGATATTGCGTTCCGTTAACGTGGTTATATTAGTTTGTGTTGCCGTTGCATGCCACATTTGTTGATTCATTGCCGGGGCAAGGGCAATAGGTGCGCTAGTTGCTAAACAAATGGTGGAAAGTAAATCATTTGCCATGCCGGCAGTAATACGGGCAATTATATCTGCAGTGGCGGGGGCAATAATGATTAAATCAGCCCATTTCGCTAATTCGATATGGCCCATGGCTAGCTCTGCTTGGGTATCAAGCAGGCTGTCTGCAACGGCATTGCCTGACACAGCTTGTAAAGTCAGTGGCGTTATAAAGGCTTTGGCTCCCTCGGTCATAACTACTCGAACATCAGCACCTTGATCTTTTAGTCTGCGGACTAGTTCTGGGATTTTATACGCGGCGATTCCGCCACTCATACCAAGGACAATTTTTTTATCCTGTAAAATTTGCATAATCTGCTAATCTTAAACTTATCATTAGGGTGAATACGATAGCATTTATTTACACTATTTGAAAAAAGAGTTGAAAAATAATTACTAACAAAAACAGCAAGGAAGCCGACAATGTGTAAAGAAGATCTAGCACTGCAAAGTAAACCGCAGGTTCAAACGTTAAAAAACTGGCCAAGCGAAGAGCGACCCAGAGAAAAATTACTAAGTCTGGGGCCCGCGAGCTTAAGCGATGCCGAGCTTTTAGCTATTTTTTTAAGAACAGGTGTAAAAGGTTGTAATGTAGTTGATTTATCGAGGAATTTATTAATGGCTTTTGGCAGTCTAGCCAATGTGTTTCGCGCTAATCAACATGAATTTTGTCGTCACCATGGTTTAGGTAGTGCTAAATTTGTACAGCTTCAAGCGTGTTTAGAAATGTCGAAACGTTATTTGGCTGAACAGCTCATCCAACAAGGAAGTGCGCTTACTTCATCTCAAGCGACACGTGATTATTTAATCAGTGAATTGAGAAATGAAACGAGAGAAGTCTTTGCGGTACTTTTTTTAGATAATCAGCACCAAGTATTGAAATTCGAACGTCTGTTCTTCGGTACATTAAATGCGGCTGCAGTTTATCCAAGAGTCGTAGTTGAACAGGCGCTAACACATCATGCTGCGGCTGTGATTTTGGCGCATAATCACCCTTCAGGTATTGCTGAGGCCAGTATTGCTGATAAACATATTACCCAAAAGCTTGAGCAAGCATTACAGCTTATTGATGTGCGCGTGCTTGATCATATGATTATTGCAGGGCATCAATGTTATTCATTTGCCGAACATGGTGAAATAGTGTCTGGTTAATCACTATCAAACGATATGATTTAACTTGATAAAAATTGCAATGCCAGTTAGGTTTAAGGTATTACGCATAGCAATAGGATCTTCTGATGAAAGATAAAGGTGATGGAGGCGTGGAACGTCGTAGTTCTTTTCGTCTTGATATGGAAAAAGAACTAGTTGATATCATTTGGACTGACGAAAATGGTCAGGAAAGAACCAAAAAAATAATCTGCATAGACTTTGCTCGCGGTGGTTTAAAGCTTGATTGTGATATTGCTATCCCTCTTAAAACAGCCGTAAATGTAGTGTTTAAGTCGCCGAATAGAAATGACGACAGCCACAAGTTATATTGCAAAGTTTTACGTTGTAATAAACAAGAAAATGGTTGGTTTGAGATAGCGTTAATCTTGGATAAATAGACTCAAAAAGAATTTTTATATATTTGTACTATAATAAAAAATTAATCAAGCAATACTGGCTCAGCTAGGTTACTTGGTCGTATTAGGAAGAAATAGATATGATGATATTAGTGGGTGGCGAAAAAGGTGGTAGTGGAAAAAGCTGTTTGGCGCAGAATTTAGCGGTATATTTTGCTCGAAATAAAAATGCAATTGTATTAATGGTTGATTGTGACCCTCAGCGCACCACATCAGACTGGATACAAGCACGCAATAGCGACCCCTCTCTGCCTGCTATTAATTGTATTCAACTTTACGGTAAAATACGTAATGACTTACTTAGCTTAGCTCAGCATTATGATTACGTAATTGTAGATTGTGGTGGGCAAGATAATTTGGCGTTACGTGCAGCCATGTCAGTTGCTGATCATGTTATTATCCCACTAAGACCCAAACGACGTGATTTAAAAACAGTACCCCATATGGAAGATATGTTGAGTACCTGTAAAATGGTTAATCCGAAAATGATGGCTTCTTTCGTTATTACACAATGTCCATCTTTACCCAACCAAGCGAGTCGAATTTTAGAAGCCAAAGAAGTGTGTAGCTCCTACGGTATTAACGTACTGAATGCAGTAACCTATAGCCGTAACATCTATGATGACAGTGAGGAGCAGGGCTCATCAGTTATTGAAATCGATCCTGAAGGCAAAGCTGCAACGGAGATGATAGCGATTGCAGAAGAGTTAATGGCAATGAAACCGGACAACGCTCATGAGTTTATCTGATCTAAAAAAAAGCAAGGATAGATCAAATTCAAAGGAAAATGTAAAAGAACAGTTCACTATTGATGAATTTATTGCTGATGCCGATAATTACGCTAAAGGTTCGCCGCAAATTGTCAGTAATGAAAATCATGGAAAAATGAACCTTAAGCAAGCTATTCATGATGCTAAACAGCTAATTGAACGTAAAAAAGCGGTAAATATGCAAGGAAAGCCTTTTCGGAGGGCGACTTTTACCTTAAGTGAAAAGACCATTGAACAGTTGCAACAATTGTCTGAGGAGGCGGATTTAGCTAAATCTCATATTCTTCGTATTTTAATTGACGAACTATCAAACAAAGAACAAGAAGAGCAAATTAAAAAATTATTTGAATCAGATGTCAGTTAAATTGACTTATTTGTTAATAGAATGACCAATAACAACTTAAAAAACAGACATAAACTAGCCAATAAGTGTGCTTTTAAAGCTTGATTTAGTTTTAATTGATTGATTTTAAATGCTTTTGTTTTTGTTGATGCCTTTTTTATAGCTTTTTCCTTTTAGGGCTAGTATTCATTATTCAGTTTCTCTATAATATGCCACCTTTTTCAGGATCCTGAGGCGACGGTCTTGGGGAATACCCTTAGAAGAAACAAGCTCGAGCTATATTAATTTTGGAGTGACTCAAATGTCTAAAGTCTGCCAAGTAACAGGCAAGAAACCAGTCGTAGGGAACAACCGTTCTCACGCAAGAAACGCGACTCGTCGTCGTTTTTTACCTAACCTTCAATCTCACCGTTTTTGGGTAGAGAGTGAAAATCGTTTCGTTAAATTACGTTTAACTCCGAAAGGAATGCGTATTATCGATAAAAAAGGTATTGATGCAGTATTAACTGATATCCGTGCCCGTGGCGAAAAAGTTTAAAACTTTTCTAGGAGAATATTATGCGCGATAAAATTCGTTTAGTATCTAGTGCCGGTACAGGTCATTTTTATACTACTGATAAAAATAAAAAGACTATGCCAGAGAAAATGGAAATCAAAAAATTTGATCCAAAAGCTCGTAAGCACGTGATTTATAAAGAAGCTAAAATTAAGTAATTAATTTTCTTTATCAAAATAAAAAACCCAGTTTCTACTGGGTTTTTTTATGTGCGTAATTCCTGAGGAATTCTGCTTTGTTAAAACGCCGACTTGATGTTTTTTATATCAAAATTTAAGTATGATGGTGACATTGATTTGTTAATGAAAGAAAGTAATGGTGAAACTCTCTAAAACTGCATGGAATAATGTCATTATATTTTCGGTGATGATTATTATCTTGTTAATCAATGCAACGAATGATCGGTTGTTTCCAGATGATAATAATACTAATGATACCTTACTGTTACCTGAGCATAGTGTTATTTTAACGCTGACAATCATGCCGTCTGACGATAAAAAAATAGTTTTTGAACGTATAGGCAGGGCATGGCAAATGACGAGTCAAGGCGTTTTACTTGACTTAACTAATCAACAAATAGAGCAAATAATGTTTGCTTGGCAACAAAGTAGTGGTTTAGTGCAAGCGGCGGAGATTGTTGTTGAGGGACTTCTTTGGTGTTGATGTTACCCTTGGTTTAGCAGGTAATACGCAAGAGCAAAAATTTACGCTTTACCCCTTAACGGATCAGCTACTTGTGTATAATCAACAGAAAAAATTATGGCTAGCATTACCTGCAGCAACGAGTCATCAGCTTATACCTATCAATTGAGGTTGAATAATGCCTGAACTACCAGAAGTAGAAGTTTGTCGTTTGGGCATAAGCCCTCACGTTGTCAATAATGAAGTCGCTAAAGTAATTGTGCGCAACGCCCAATTACGTTGGCCTATCCCTGTTGATGTTCAAAAGCTTGTTGGTTCAAAAGTTTTGGAGGTCGATAGGCGGGCCAAGTATTTATTATTGCGCTTTGATATCGGAACGTTGCTTTTACATTTGGGTATGTCAGGTACGATTCGTGTTATTGATAACACAGTTCCCGTTGCTAAGCATGATCATTTTGAACTGGTCTTTATTAATGGGACGGTGATGCGTTTAAATGATCCTAGGCGGTTTGGAGCAGTACTTTGGCTAGATAAGCACGAAGACCAACAAGGGTTGCTAAGTAAGCTAGGACCAGAGCCGTTAAGTGACGATTTTTGTTACGATCTACTGTATCAAAAAGCACAAAATAGAAAAGTGCCAATCAAGACTTTTTTAATGAATAACCACAATGTGGTAGGTGTTGGAAATATTTATGCCAATGAAGCTTTATTTCTTCTTGGTATTTTACCCACAACGCAAGCAGGTGAACTGAGCAAAAAGCGCTATAACCGCTTAACTGACATTATTAAGCAGGTACTTAGTGCTGCAATTGAGCAAGGTGGTACGACATTAAAGGACTTCACTCAAGCGGATGGACGTCCAGGTTACTTTGCTCAATCTCTCTATGTTTACGGTCGTGCAGGACAAGCCTGTTTAACATGCAAAGAAACGTTGCTTGAAATTAGGCAATCAAACCGCAGCTCTGTTTATTGCCCCAATTGCCGACAAGCGTAATCCGCGAATAATACCAATCGCAGTAACTATGTGAACATTCCTACTTGCTAAAATCACCAACTACATCGTTAATTAGAACAATTTTTCTAGTTATTGAAATAAATGCTGTAATTAATGCTATAAAAAACAGTGAAGCTTGAACGTATTGTGGCGTTGAAGCGCGGTCAATCCTTAAGACAACTTTTCAAGCGCCGCTTTCACTGTTGGGTGGACAAATTGACTGACATCGCCTTTATGTAGGGCAACTTCTTTGACGAGCGTTGAAGAAATGAATGAGTTACCTTCTGCCGGGGTTAAAAATACGCTTTCTAAATCTGGAGACAAGCGTCTATTCATATTTGCTAATTGAAATTCATATTCAAAATCGGATACTGCGCGCAATCCTCGTATCAGTACTTTGGCTTGGTGCTGTTTGGCAAAATCTACCAATAAACCACTAAACCCGACGACAGTAACATTATCTAAATGCTTGGTTATTTCTTTAATCATGTCGACACGTTGTTCCAGTGTAAAGCGAGGTCTTTTACTTGGGCGGAAGCGACACCAATAATCACTTCGCCAAATAGGCGGCTAGCACGAACAATTAAATCAGAATGACCATTTGTGACAGGATCGAATGTGCCAGGGTAAATTGCTCTTATGCTCATATTTTAGGTTTCATTTATTGGTGAATTCCAAGGCATTGTAATGTTTTAGTTAAGTTTGTGACAAGTGTTAACGTGAAAAACATAATAAAATGGATATATATTCGTAATAATCAAATAAAATTGAGTGATCAGGTTAATATTGAATAAATGTTAAAGTATTTACTCAAAAAACTTTAAGTTTAGTGAATTTTGATAGTATGATAGAAATCATAGTAGGCAATTTAAACTATTTCACATTAAAAGAAAGAAGTAACTTTTATGAAAACCCGTGATAAAATAATCCAGGCGAGCATTGCGTTATTTAATGAGCAAGGAGAGCGAAATGTCACCACCAATCATATCGCTGCACATTTAGGTATAAGCCCAGGTAATTTGTATTATCATTTTCGTAATAAAGAAGACATTATTTTGTCTATATACGAAGAGTATGCGCGTAATTTATTACCGGATACTTTCCCTAAAGTAAGTAGTGACGTAAAACCCCTTGATGCTATCATCCTTTATATGGATGCGGTATTCCAAATGCTATTAAAATTCAGATTCTTTTATAGCAATTTACCTGTTTTATTAGATAAAAACCCAAGTTTGCGTGAAAAATATGTTGAAGTTCAGCACTCAATTGCTGAGCGTGTTAGTCAATTATTAATTTCACTTAGAAATGCAAATATTATTAATTTCCAGGATGAAGAATTGCCTGATATGGTAAGTATCTTACGTATAATTAATACGTTTTGGGTGAGTTTTTATCAAACACAAAATATTGATAATGAAATTAATGATTCCGTGTTTTATCAGGGAGTATTAAAAATATTGGTTATTTTACGCCCTTATACAACAGAAGCGGCTATGCCTGAATTGTTAAAAGCGAGAGATATGTACCAACAACGTTGCAAAGATGCCCAACAAGAAGCGTGTTTGTCCTAAACGCTTTGGTTTTTATTTAAGGTATGCTTCAAGTAACAATGGCCAATTTTCTTGCGTCCAGTAGAATTTAGGTAATTGTTTTTTTCTTTTAAAAATGATCGTTGCAGTCTAGCCATATTACTTTTTTGCCACTGGCTTTGGTTCGATGTTCTGATTTCGCCGCGATCGAAGTCGATTAAAAAAACATTTTCATCTGCATCAATTAATATATTGTGGGCATTTAAGTCATGATGATAAATATTATGATCATGAAAACGCTTAATTGTCCTGCCAATTTTTTTCCATAACGTACTTGATATGGTTTGCTTTGATAATATAGCAACCAAATCTTGCGCGTTTTCAATACGGCTACTAAGTAAATCTGCTTGATAGAATAAACCCTGGCGTGTAACGCGATATGCAATAGGTTTTGGGGCGGCAATGCTAACGTTTGCATGTGTGCTAACAGGGCAAACTCTTGCGCTGCTCGGGTTTTTCTTTGAGAAGTAAACAGGTAGCTATCGTGAATTACTTTGCCAATAAGACCTCCACGGTAATAATGGCGTAATACCCAGTGCTTTGATTGTTTGCTTTTAATATTTTTATATCGTACAAACCATGTAGTGCCCCTACCTTGGGCCGAGCCTGTGATGGCATCTGCTTCTTGCCAATATGTTTCGGATAACATGTTAGCACTGAATTCTTCTATTTCATCGTGATCAAATAGACAGTAATGTGGCCCCATTTCTAGTGTTTGTAGTAACATAGTTTGATTCACTTTAGTAATTCATGCACTTGTGTTAGCGTTTTATTAGTCGCACCTTGGTTACTGAGTACCACGTTATGTGCTAGAGATCCCAGTTCATATGCTGCGTCTTTATCTTCAAATAAGCTAATGACCGTTTGGGCTAATGTAATGTCAATAGTATTAGCTGAATCTGGCAACTGTATCACAGCATTCTTTTGTTTCAATTGGCTTAAAATTTCGGTGAAGTTATGCATATCATGACCGACAATAATCGGTTTTTTAAATAAAGCGGGCTCTAATGGATTATGCCCTCCAATATGGCTAAAACTTCCACCCATTGTAATAATATCGGCTAAGGCATATGCAGCCATTAATTCACCTAAGGTATCTAGTAACCAAATATCTTGCTCGGTTACTACGGTGTTGTCACTACGCTTGGCAAGAGAATAACCTTGGTTCACGCAGAGTTTTGCGACTGAACTAAAACGCTCAGGGTGTCTTGGCACAAGCACAAGTAATAATGGGGGGAATACTTTCTTGATTAGTTTAAAGGCTGCTAATGTGATTTCTTCGTCGCCAGGATGGGTGCTAGCAACTAACCAAATAAGTCTATTTTTAGGTAATATAGACATTAATTTAGCTTGTTTATCAAGAACCGTGTCATTAATACTCATATCAAATTTGAGGTTGCCTGATACGCTACATTTGTCAGCGTCAGCACCCAATTGCAAGAAATGATATAAGTTATCATGGCTTTGGCATAAAATTTTGTTGAAACAATTTATTGTTGGTTTTATTAACGCATTGATTTTTTGATAACTTTTCATGGATTTGGCTGATAAACGACCATTGATAAGCAATAATTTTATCTTTTTTGTGGCACATTGATTAATCAAATTTGGCCATAATTCTGTTTCCATAAAAATCATCAGTTGTGGCTGTAAGCGATTTAAAAACAACAGAGTACAGGGCATTACATCTAAGGGTAAATAGGTGTGTTGCACGCGTGTTCCAAATTGTTTGCTAACTTGTGCTGATCCCGTTGGAGTAAAAGTAGTGACCGTAATGGGTAAATGTGGATATTGCAGTATGAGCTGTTCTACCAAAGGCGAGATAGCAATCACTTCACCAACACTGGCAGCATGCACAACAATACCACCTTTGCCAAAGGCCTTTGGAATATTAGCTTTAGGGAGCATCCCTAAACGTTCATTGAAACGATAACGATAGTGTGGATTATTGAGCGATCTAAATAACAAAGCCAGTAATAAAAAAGGCATCAGCAAGAAAAATATTACTCGGTATATGAGTAGTGCTAACATAAATTATTCTGCTTTAATTGCTCTATGATAAGGTTGTGGTAGATTATACCTAAGTTTGATCAAATACCTATGCATATGAACAGCGTAATTTCAAAATATATTAAAGCTAGTTTAAATTCGTTGATCTTTTTACGGTCAATTATTGTACTAGCAAGTATGATGTTGAGTGTGAGTTTTTACAGTGCAGCGACTGAGCCATTGGTCAATATTACTGAAATAGTTTCACCTAAAGTATTACCAGTAAAACTTAGTGCAAATGATGAATTTATACTCTCTGCTGACTATTATGCAGGAGATAATCGCTCAGGTGGGGTTCTAGTATTACATGATTGCGAAAATAAACGCGGTGCATACAGTGTTGTAGCGGATAAACTAGCGGAACAAGGATTACATATTTTATTAGTTGATCTTCGAGGCTACGGTGAAAGTGTTTCTCAAACTTATTCACGAATTAAGGCAAAAAATAAAGCGGTAGATATCGTGAGTTTTCAAGGTGAAATGGCACGAATAACAGCGCACTGGAGCAAAGATTTAATGGTGGCTTATCAATTTTTAGTGAAAAAAATTGATAAAAGTAAAGGGATCTCAGTGGTTTCAAGTGGTTGTAGTGCCGCATACACAGTTGCTTTGGCGGAAAATGTACAACTTAATTCAATGGTAATGATCACACCACAAATGACTTATGGTGATAAAGAACGTTATAAAAATCTCATCGACATTCCTGTTTATTTCATTACCTCAGTTAATCATTTAGACAGCTATGAAACGGCAGATGAGCTATTTACTTGGAATGGGGAAAAACATTCTAAAATGGAAATATTTAAAGGGACATCTCATAATTATCAACTCATTCATAGAAAAAAATACCTTGCTAATGCGATCGCAATTTGGGTAAAAGATAATCTTAATTGATGAATTAAAAACAAATATATAGTATATAGTAAGAATAATGTTACGTATATTTTGCTTTATACCAAATCGTGTTCGATTGTAGTCTTTTTTAAATTAGTGTTTAAGCGTACAATCGTCACATATTATTTATTAATCTTTCTTTCATTTATTAGTGTTGAGGCTTTTACATGTCAAAAAATAATTCTGTCAATTTCTATCATCATATCCAAGCAACAAATCGCTCAAGTTCAAGCGGAAGGCTTGTATAAAGCAGAGCGTGTTATTACCACGGCCCAACAAGCAAAAATAGCAGTAAGCACTGGAGAACAAGTCATTAACTTTTGTGCTAATAATTATTTAGGTTTAGCAAATCATCCTGATCTTATTGCTGCAGCGAAAAAAGGATTAGATGAACATGGTTTTGGTATGGCTTCTGTCCGCTTTATTTGTGGCACACAAGATATCCATAAAACCTTAGAGCAAGGAATCAGTGAGTTTTTAGGCATGGAAGATACTATTTTGTATTCATCTTGTTTTGATGCGAATGCAGGCTTGTTTGAAACCTTATTAGGTGCTGAAGATGCGATTATCAGTGATGCCCTTAATCATGCTTCAATTATTGATGGTGTTCGATTATGTAAAGCAAAACGTTTTCGTTATGCTAACAATGATATGGCTGCATTAGAGCAGTGTTTAATTGAAGCTGATGCCGGCCGGAGCGCGTTTTAAATTGATTGCGACTGATGGCGTATTTTCAATGGATGGTGTTATTGCTAATTTAAAAGGGGTATGTGATTTAGCCGATAAATATAATGCGATGGTAATGGTAGATGACTCGCATGCTGTCGGTTTTGTAGGTGAAAACGGCCGTGGTAGCCATGAATATTGTCGGGTGATGGGTCGAGTTGATATTTTAACAGGCACTTTAGGCAAAGCTATGGGGGGTGCTTCAGGTGGTTATACGTCAGCTAAAAAAGAAGTGATTGAGTGGTTGCGCCAACGCTCACGTCCTTATTTATTTTCTAACTCACTTGCGCCGCCAATTGTAAATGCGTCATTGCAAGTTTTAACATTATTAGCGCAAGGTGGTGAGTTACGCAAAACGCTGAAAGCAAACACGGCTTACTTTCGTGAAAACATGGAAACTGCCGGTTTTACTTGTGCAGGGGCAGATCATGCCATCGTGCCGGTGATGTTAGGTGATGCAAAAGTGGCTAGCGATATGGCAAACAAATTGTTAGCCGAAGGAATTTATGTGATTGGTTTTTCATTTCCTGTCGTACCTAAAGGACAAGCGCGTATTCGTACTCAAATTTCAGCTGCACATACAAAAGAACAATTAGATCAAGCTATTTCAGCCTTTATCCGTATAGGCAAAGAAATGAATGTGATTAGCTAAGACGAGAAAATATTATGAAATCATTATCAAAACTAAAACCAGAGCAAGGGATTTGGCTAACTGAAACAGATAAGCCTGAAATGGGGCATAATGATCTGTTAATTAAAATTAAGAAAACCGCCATTTGTGGTACCGATATTCATATTTACAATTGGGATGAGTGGGCGAAAACCACGATACCTGTACCTATGGTTGTTGGGCATGAATATCTTGGTGAAGTGGTTGGTATTGGCCAAGAAGTTAGAGGTTTTGCCTTGGGCGATCGTGTTTCAGGCGAGGGCCATATTACTTGTGGTCATTGTCGTAATTGTCGTGGTGGACGTACGCATTTATGCCGAAATACGGTTGGGGTAGGTGTGAATAGAGCTGGTGCTTTTGCTGAATACCTTGTTATTCCTGCTTATAATGCCTTTAAATTGCCTGATGAAATTTCTGATGATTTAGCCGCCGTTTTTGATCCGTTCGGTAATGCGGTTCATACAGCCTTATCATTTGATTTAGTGGGTGAAGATGTATTAATCACCGGTCCGGGCCTATTGGTATTATGGCCGCCGCCGTTGCAAAGCACGTGGGAGCTCGTCATGTAGTGATCACTGATATTAATGAATACCGTCTAGCTTTAGCTAAAAAAATGGGTGTAACACGTGCTGTTGACGTTTCAAAAGAAAATTTAACTGATGTAATGAGCGAATTAGGCATGACAGAAGGGTTTGATGTTGGGATGGAAATGTCAGGTGTACCAATGGCATTCACTAGCATGTTAGACAATATGAATAATGGTGGTAAAATCGCTATGCTCGGTATTCCGGGTAAAGATATGGCCATAGATTGGAGTCAAATAATCTTTAAAGGTTTAACCATAAAAGGTATTTATGGTCGCGAAATGTTTGAAACTTGGTATAAAATGGCTAGTCTTATACAATCGGGCTTAGATTTATCACCTATAATCACTCATCATTACGCTATTGATGATTTCCAACAAGGATTTGATGTGATGCGGTCAGGACAATCAGGTAAAGTTATTTTAAATTGGGAGAAATAGTGTCAGATAACCAAGAAACGTTTAAGCACATGCAAGTCGTTGATTTGCATGATGTACTTAATGACAATACGCATGTGGTAGTGGATATACGTGATGAAACTTCATTTGCTAATGGCCGTATAAGTAATGCATTGCATTTAACTAATGAAAATTTAGCTGATTTTTTACGTGAAGCCGATCCTGATGTACCTGTAGTTGTTTGTTGCTACCATGGGCATTCTAGTCAGCAAGCGGCACAATTTCTTGTTAGCCAAGACTTCACTCAAGTATACTCGCTAGATGGTGGTTTTACTCAATGGCAATTGCAATACCCTGATCAAGTTTCACGTTAAAAATTGAGCCCTAATGTCTGAACCTAAACACTTGCAGCCTTTAGTGCAGCTAGAACAACATAATATTGCGTTACTTTTTGCAAATTATTTGCTCACGTTGGATATTGAGGCTTATGTTGTAACTGAGCCAGTAGATAAGGATGTGGTGCAAAGTAAACAGGGACATACGGTTTATTGTCAGCAAGATAAAATGGAGCAAGCTAAAATTGAGTTTGAACATTTTATTAAAAGCCCATTTGATGCAAAATATCAACAAGCAGCTTGGCAACATGGTGAAACCGTTACGCTTAATCAGCAAGATTCTACGCTGTTATCTAGCTTTAAAGATAATTTTCTCGCTCATGCAGGTATAATCACTTTGTTGGTGTTTGCTTTTTGTTGGTTGGTTTTTATCGGTAGTAATTTAGGCGGAGCACGCCCATTATTTACGTTATTACAGTTTTATCCTTCTTTATCTTTAGGAACTCTTACAACAGAACCTTGGCGTATTCTTAGCCCTATTTTTCTCCATTTCTCTTTATTACATATTGTTTTTAATACCATGTGGTGGTGGCAATTAGGGGGCAGTATTGAAAAAACATTAGGAAAAGGAATACTTATTAACTTGTTGTTAATTTCTGCTATTGTCTCAAATTTTGGGCAATTTTTTGTTTCAGGTGCCAATTTTGGCGGTTTGTCTGGGGTTGTTTATGCGTTAGTTGGTTTTGTGTGGTGGTATGGTTATTTAGCGCCTGAAAAAGGTTTGTTTTTATCAAAACCCATTATTGTTTTCTTACTTTTTTGGTTAATCTTGGGTTTTGCTGATTTATTACCCGTCAATGTTGCCAATACCGCCCATTTACTGGGATTGATTTCAGGCTGCTTATTAGCAGTATTTCATGTTAAAAGTGACAAAAAAACAGTACGCAAACATTAATAAGCTGTTAAAATATGCCTAACTTATATCTTTGTAACATTTAAAATGGAAATTAACTCATGAAAAAGCTATTAGGTTTAACAACTTTACTTTTATCTACACCTCTTCTAATCTCATCTGCGTTTGCTAATGAACAACCTTTAGCCGAAGATCTTGTGGGTAAATTCTACGGTGGTGCGCATTTACTTCGTATCAACACAGACAATGATCGTAAACCTTCAGACCCTTATAAAGCAACAGACCCTTATGCTACTTCTAGCCATGGTAGTGGTTTTGGTGCTGAATTAGGTTATCGTATTACCGAATCAACAGAATTTAGATTCTCTGCAAGCCAAATTAACTTAGATAAACATTATAGTTTTTTTGATAAACCTTATGTGGCCGGCGTAGATGCCTTATATTTTCCGAAAAAACAAAACTTCTACGTACTTGGAGGTCTAGGTTACTTAGATATTGGTCAAGAAGACCCATCACTAAATTTGGGTGTCTTGGCTACCGTCATTATCTTAACGAACGTACTGCAATTTATTTCGAAGGTAAAGGGCATTACGAATTTTCTGGCCATTATAAAGATACTGCCCTACGTTTAGGTTTTATATACTTTTTTGGTGATGAAGCAGACGCATCTCCAGTTAAAAAAGAACGTTCAGTATTTGATAAAGCAGCAGCTGTAGGTGCTTCACTTGTCGCAGCAGTTACGTCTTCAGATAAAGATAGCGACAATGATGGTGTATCAGATAAAAATGATCAGTGTGCTGATACGCCAATCACAGATAAAGTCGATGAAAATGGCTGTACTATCTTTAGCGAAGAGTCAGACAGAGTAGAGCTTCTTGTTAACTTTGATAACAATAAAGCCGTTATCAAAGCGCAATATATACCAGAAATTCAAAAAATGGCTGAAGTGTTAAAGAATTATCCTGAACTATCATTAGTTATTGAAGGGCATACCTCAAAAGTAGGTAGTTCTGCTTATAACCAAAAAATATCTCAACAACGTGCAGAAGCAGTGGTTGATGTGTTAGTAAATAAATTTAACATTGCTAGCGACCGTTTATCTGCGGTAGGTTATGGTGAAGAACGTTTAATTGATTTAGGCGATACCGCTGCTCATGCTGTAAACCGTAGAATAGAAGCGAAAGTAGAGTTAACTAAAAAAGTACCGGTTGCTAGATAGTAATCATTTATTTTATTTAGAATAAGTATTGGTGTTATCGCCAATACTTATCAAGACTTTCGTTATATAAAGCCAAAGAAATCTCTTTGGCTTTATTATTTTTTAGATTTAGATTTAGATATACCCATTCTATTAAATTTATTCCCACCTTAGATCTCAGATTAATTATCTAACCATTGAGTAAATAAGAGTTTTTTGATTAAGGGCTGCCCAGTTTCTTTAATAAGCAAAGCTTTGATTTTCTCTTCGCATTTTAACTGTATTTCAGAACGCCCTTTGATTGATTTAATCGTTTCTTCAGGCTGTTTACCAATAATATCAATAATAGCATCACGTAATAAAGGTGAATGGTGTTCGACTATTTCGATGCTTTCACTGGGTACCATTAACTCAACAGTTAAGCGCACAAAACCCATTTTTTTCTTGGTGGTTATATAGTTAGTGACTATATCAGGCTCAAAACCAAAGTAAGCATAATCAGAGCTTTTCGAGGTTAAAGGCATCAACAAACAAGTTATCATTAATAAATATTTAAACATAAGGTTACTTCTTGAATTAAAGCAATAAACAGGTACACCTCTTATCATAACCTGAAAGTAATCATTTGCTTGAAAAAATATTACTTTTTTTAACATTTTACTTATAGGGTGAAATGAGTTCCTGTAAAAACAATGTTATCATCACCTCGGTTTTAATTTGGCTTTTAGTTTATGAATTTGCAATCATTGTTTCCTGTTACTTTGTCTACCCAATGGCACGACGCAGATAAGTTCTCTCTAGATGAGAATCTAAAGCGTTGGCTTCTTGATCCCAAATCACTTACCGCGCGATTAAAATCTAATTGCGAGCAATTTAGAATTGAATTGCCGGGACAACGTATTGAGTCCTGTCAAGAAAGCGAAGCAGTGCCACTTATTCCTCAGGATGCAGACGTATTAGTTAGAGAAGTGTTGCTTTATTGTGATGATAAACCGCAAGTTTTTGCGCGAAGCTTATTGCCTATAGCTAGCTTAACAGGAAAAGAGCAAGCTTTGGCTAATTTAGGCACACAGTCATTAGGACAAGTGCTGTTTAATAATCCCTCGTTAAAAAGGCAAGTGATTGAGGTTGCCGAATTCGACGCTACTAGCACAGTGGTAAAAATGGTTAAAAAATTAGCCTGTACTGACAATTTAACTCCGGTAGCAGAAAACCTTTGGGGACGACGTTCCATATTTGTTTTAGAAGGTAAGCCGTTAATGGTGGCAGAAGTGTTTTTACCCGGTGCCTTTGCCTATCAAATAGCAGAAAACTCAGAGGCTAAACATGCTTAATATGTTCACGCAAAAATGGCAGGCAATTAAGCTCATTACACGCATGGATAAGCCAATAGGGACTTACTTATTGTTATGGCCAACGTATTGGGCCTTATGGATTGCTAGTGATGGTTGGCCGCAACTTTACTTATTTATTATCTTCAGTTTGGGCGTTTTTGTTATGCGTAGTGTTGGTTGTGTCGTTAATGATATAGCCGACATAAAGGTTGACGGTAAGGTTGAGCGTACTAAAAATAGACCATTAGTTTCGGGATTAATGAGTAAAGATGAAGCTGTTAGCCTCTTTGGGTTGCTGATCGGTATTGCTTTAGGACTAGTGTTGACATTAAGTTGGCCGACCATTTATTTGTCTGTGGTTGCACTACTGCTAGCCGCATCATACCCCTTTATGAAGCGTTATACCCAGTTGCCTCAAGTTGTACTTGGTGCTGCTTTTAGTTGGGGGATGATAATGGCTTTTTCGGAGGCTCAAGGGGAAATACCTACGATCGCTTGGTTGTTGTTTTCAGCCAATGTATTATGGACTATTGCTTACGATACTATGTATGCCATGGTTGACAGAGATGATGATATAAAAATAGGTGTGAAATCAACCGCAATTTTATTTGGGGAAAATGACAAACGAATTATCGGTTTTATCCAGTTACTTGTGTTGGCTATATTGTTTACTGTCGGTGATATATTGGCGTTTGGCGGCCTTATCAATTAAGCTTGGTTGTGACAGCAGGTTTGTTTAGTTATCAACAACTATTGATTAGTAACCGAGAGCGAGATAAGTGCTTTCAAGCTTTTTTACATAACCATTGGGTAGGTATGGTTGTATTTATTGGTATATTTGTTGAGTATTTATAATAGTATTGATTCGTGCGTTGTACCGTTAGGAACTTAACGAAGAAGTTAGTAAAAATAGCCACTACAGAAGATTTGTTAAGCCGTATCTAGCTCAAGTTAACTATCAATTAAACCATGATTAACGGCATATCTAATTAAATCAGCCAAACATTCTATTTGTAATTTGGCTTTGATATTACGGCGATGTGCTTCAACTGTCCGAAAACTTATTCCAAAGCATTTTTGCTACAGCTTTGTTAGATAATCCCTGGGCTATATAAGCTAATATCACTTGTTCTCGAGTAGTTAATTTTGTTTTTTCTTCTTCTTCTTCTTGTGGATTTTCAGCCAATGCAGCTGCAATGGATGGGCTAAAATAAGTTTTTCCCGATGCAACGGCTTTAATTGCGGTATACACTTCTGCTGAGCCAGTATCTTTTAAAATATAACCGGAAGCGCCGGCTTGCATGGCACTGTTAACAAACTCCAAACTGTCATGCATGCTAAAAATCAGGACTTTGGTAGACGTTAATTGCTCAGTAATAATCTCAGTAGCATCTATGCCATTCATATCGGGCATACTAATGTCCATTAAAATAACATCAGGTTTTAATGTTAATGCTTTCGCAAGGGCACTTTTACCATCTTGTGTTGTGCCAATAATATTAATGTCATGATAATAAGATAAACAGGCCGTTAATCCATCCTGAACCATAGGATGATCATCAACAAGTAGCACTGATGTTACTTGTGTATTCGTGACTGAATTTGGCATGCTATTTCCTTTCTAGTTATCTTGAGATCAAATGGTTTATAGGATTAGTTTTTAAAGTATTGCCTTTCTATTACTGTTTTTTTGCGCACTACTATTAAAGTAATAAGCAAATACATGGGTAGGTATATTAGCACTAATACTTGTCCCTTTATTTGACGTACACACTTTGAGCTGCCCACAATGATATTCAATACGTTCAGTTAAGTTTCGTAAACCTATACCAAAAGACTCGAGAGGCGCCCCCGTTTTATTTTTTTGCTACCACTAAAACCAATACCATTGTCTGTTATGGTTAACGTTAGCCACTTATTCTCAATGGCCAAGTCAATAGTAATATGTGTTGCTTTAGCATGCTTTTCAATATTAATTAACGACTCTTGTACAACACGATAAAGGCTAATATTAATATTGTCGGGCAATAATTTTCTCAACTTAGGCTTGGTAAAGCTAATTTCAATGTGGGTTTGTTTTGAAAACTCTTTGGCCAGTGCGGCAATGCCGGCAGATAAGCCTAACTCATCAAGTATTCTAGGGTGCAAATTGTGAGAAATGCGTCTTACTTCTTGTATGGCAATTTTGAGGTTTTTTTCAGCGTCAGCGAGAGGTTTAGGTTTTTCCTGTTTAGATTGGCTTAAAAATATTGTGGTGGCTTCAATAGAATATTGTATTGAGACGAGTATTTGTACTATACCGTCGTGTAATTCACGGGAAATATGTCGATGTTGCTCTTCTTGTAGGTTGACAATTTTTTGCCCTAATTCATTAATTTTTTTGTCTGCTTTTTTCTTATTACTTAAATTGATCACCAAACCTAACAAAAATATAATAAATATCGAACTGAGAGAGATGATCAGAATAATTTGTTTAGTTTTATTAATGTGTTGATCAATTTTTTGCTGCAGTGAGGCTAACTGTTGGTTAACATCATCAAGATACACCCCTGTCCCCAAGATCCATTGCCATTCTTCTAAGTAAGTTGAATAGCTCATTTTATTTGATGTGCTTTGATTGGACGGTTTGCTCCATTGGTATTGTAGAAAGCCGCCGCCGACTTTCGCATTACTAATTAACTGTTGAATAATCTTGTTTCCGCTATCATCTTCTAAATCCCACCAACTTTTTCCTATTCTATAGGGCTCCTTGGGATGTGCGATATTGATTCCCTGATCGTCATACGCAAAAAAGTAACCGTCATCACCATTGTATAATAATTGATTTAGTAATTTTTGAATGGCCACTTGTTGAATGTTATTTTCATTTTTATCAGCAGGGTGAATGTGTTTTATTGCGGCACGGGCGAGGGAAGTATAATTTTGTAATTCTTGTTTTTTCTGGTTCATTAAAAAAGTTTTTAATGTCTGTAAGTTATAATTAGAGAGTGCGCGATACTCACTACTGACGAAAAAAAAGATGACAATAGACGTTAATATCACTTGAATAACCGTAATATAAAAGAGGCGTAAAGGTAAAATCATTCGAATAGTCACCAAAAAATAGCATTATTTATCATTACAAATTTCGCTTTAAATCACTAGTAGAACAGCGGATTTTTAGAACTACGACTTTAGTCTTACGTGTTTGCACGGATAGCCATCCTTTGATAATTATATTATTGTGGTTAAATGCTACTAAGCATGATTAGGGTAATATAAAACAGTTTGAATATAATAAATAATTAAATTACAACAAGTTAAAGGAAAAACAGATGAAAAAATCAATTTTTTTAAAGGCAGCACTTATCGTGTCGCTTGGGTTGTCTGCATTAGGACTGTCAAGTGCGGCGATGGCTGATGATGGTAAGAAATATCGTTGGAAACTGGCCGAAACTTGGGGGCCAAACTTTCCTGTATTTGGTGATACCACAAAAAACATGGTGAAAATGGTCAAAGAAATGTCAAATGGCCGTTTAGATATTCGCATTGACTCATCAAATAAACACAAATCTGCTTTAGGTATTTTTGACTTTGTTAAAAGTGGTCAGTATCAAATGGGTCACTCTGCCTCGTATTATTGGAAAGGTAAAAATTTCAATACTATGTTTTTTACCACGGTGCCTTTTGGCATGATTGCTTCTGAGCAATATGCTTGGTTCTACTACGGTGGCGGCATGGAATTAATGAAAGAAGTTTATGATCAATACGGTATCTTATCATTCCCTGGTGGCAACACGGGTAACCAAATGGGCGGTTGGTTCAAAAAAGAAATCAATAGTGTTGAAGATCTTCAAGGGTTAAAAATGCGTATTCCAGGTTTCTTTGGTGAAGTATTAGCAAAATTAGGTGCAAAACCAACGAATATACCATCTGGTGAGCTATACACAGCACTAGAGCGTAATACAATTGACGCGTTAGAATGGGTTGGACCTTCGTTAGATCTACGCATGGGTTTCCATAAAATTGCACCTTACTACTACACTGGTTGGCATGAGCCTGGTACTGAATTACAATTTATGGTTAATGAAAAAGCGTTTAACTCTTTACCTAAAGATCTACAACAAATTCTAACCGTTGCTATGAAAGCTGCAGCCTATGATATGTATGCTCAATCGATGCATGAAAGTGCGGTGAATCTAGACACACTACAAAAAGACTACCCCAATGTGAAAATGCGTTCTTTTCCAAAACCGCTAATGAATAAAATTAAACAAACTAACGATGAGTTGTTAGCTGAGTTTGCTGCTAAAGATCCAATGACAGCGAAGATTTTAAAATCATTAAACGACTATAAAGACAAAGTACGCGCATGGACCAACTTATCTGATAGAGCTTACCTTGATAACTTTGATGCTAAGTAGCTAATCACTTAAGTAATATAAGTACTTGAGTTAATCGCTTAAGTTGTTTTACTAAGTAACCTAGGCGCGGTTTTTAACCGCGCTTTTTTTAGAAAATATGAGTCAAACATGAATGCTAGCCTGAAACTAATCACAAAAATTATCGATGCATTAGGGAACCTCTGTAGCCTTTTAATGCTGCTGATGATCGCCAATGTTTTTTATGACGTAATCATGCGTTACTTTTTTAATGACGTAAATATAGGAATGCAGGAGCTAGAGTGGCATTTATTTGCGGCAATGTTTATGTTTGGTATTGCTTATACATTAAAAGAAGATGCACATGTAAGAGTCGATATATTTTATGATGCTATGACACCTAAAAAACAGGCATTAATTAATATTTTTGGCTCGCTCTTGTTTGCCTTACCTATAACGTTATTAATACTTTACTATGGTTATGGCTATGCGTTAGAAGCTTATACTATCGGTGAAGGTAGTGGTGACCCAGGAGGATTACCTCACCGTTGGATTGTTCGCGCGGTAATTCCTTTGTCTTCTTTTTTATTAGTGTTATCTATTTTTCATGTAGTCCTGAGTAATATTCTTATATTACGTGGCATTATAGTGCCTGAGAAGCATCATCAGGGAGAAGTATAATGACAGGTTTAGTACTTTTTGGTATCGCGCTAGTATTTTTATTCTTCGGTTATTCTGTTGCGTTTACGTTTCTTTGGTGTCTCACTTCTTGTTGGGGTTGCTGTCCTCGGTGTAGATTTATTTGAATTTATGCCATATCGCATTATGGCAATTATGGAAAATACCATTCTGATGGCTGTGCCCATGTTTATTTTTATGGGCATTGTTTTGCAAAAAACAGGTTTGGCAGAACGATTATTAGAATCGTCAGCTAAACTATTTGGTGGTATAGCGGGTGGTGTTGCTGTGTCTACTATTATTGTTGGTGCTTTGTTAGCTGCATCAACGGGTGTGGTAGGGGCAAGTGTTGTTGCCATGGGTGTTATTTCTTTACCTGTAATGTTAAAAAATAATTACCATCAACCAACGGCTGCAGGGGTTATTTGTGCCTCGGGTACGTTAGGACAAATTATCCCACCTTCTATCATCTTAATTATTTTGGGTGATGTTATGGGGGTACCTGTTGGTGACTTATTCCGTGCTGCTATGCTGCCTGGATTAATGTTAGTCGGCTTTTATACCTTATATATTATAATATTAGGAAAGATTAAGCCTGAATTCATGCCCCCTATTGAGGTTACTGAAAGCAAACGAGAATTAATGCTACAAGCCTTAAAAGATATTGTGCCCCCGTTAGTGCTAATTCTGATTGTACTTGGCTCAATATTCGCCGGTATAGCTACACCGACTGAATCATCAGCCATTGGCGCTGTTGGTGCCATCATACTTTCTATATTTTACGGAAGTTTCACTTTTCCTAAAATGCATGAAGTGTCGAAAGAGACAGTTAAAGTAACATCAATGGTTTTTGCTGTGTTAATTGGTGCAACCGCATTTTCAATGGTATTTAGTTATTCTGGTAGCGAATACCTCATTGAAGACTTCTTTATGGATTTACCTGGTGGGAAATGGACATTTATAGCATTATCGATGTTGGCTATATTAGTATTAGGTTTCTTCATTGATTTTATTGAAATTGCTTTTTTAGTTGTTCCTATTTTGCTACCTGTTGCTATTGCGTTAGATATTAACTTGGTATGGTTTGCGATTTTAATATCAATGAATTTACAAACCTCCTTCTTAACACCACCTTTCGGGTTTAGTTTATTCTATTTAAAAGGCGTTGCGCCCAAATGGATGAAAACAACTACGATATATAAAGGCGTTATTCCCTTTATAGCGATGCAAATATTAGTGTTGTTGTTGGTTGTTCTCTTCCCTGAGTACTTGATTATTGCTTGATTTAGGCAAGGTTAATTTAGGGAGGTATATCCTAAATTAACCTTGCTTTGTATGAAGAGAATTATAATTTTTCTTGGTGATCATCTGGTAGATATTTATAGCCAGTAATCATGGCAGAAACCAAAGCGGTTTTTTCCCTTCTTTCTGCAATTAGTACACCCAAAATATGTAATGGAATCAGAAAAATAAGCCCATAAAAGGCATAAACATGCGCGGTAATAAAGGGTTTGCGAATATCGCGCATTGTTTTATAAGCTGCTTCATCCACATTCACTTTTGAGTAAGGTTTAATGGCATCCACATTCTGCTTATCTGCAGCGATACTTTGGGCAAAATAATTTCCAAAAGGGGGTAATATATGTCTGTACCCGCAATAACTAATCCAGAAATTGCTTGTGTTAACATCAAAAAGAATAAAGCAAAAACCATTAATTTACCGGCCGGATTATGGCCTTTATAGGTTGATTGTTTATGCTGCTTGAAATCAACTAACTCCTGTTTGAAACCTTTATTAAAGGGTAAAATATTTTTCCAACGTTCGTGGTCTTTACCTGTAAAACCGATGACAAATCTAATAAACAAGTTGACAGCAAAGACATATCCTATGATTACATGGATCGTTTTTAATAAAATTTTACCATCAGTGCTAACGCCAAATGATTTAGCATTTAAAATGATGATCCCCACGAAAAGGAGAAGCATAATTGCGGTTACATTTATCCAGTGAAATAATCGTACTTTAGCACTCCACACGAAAACTTGTTTACGTTTTCGGCCATTTTAAGCCCCTTTTTTATGACTGATAGTGAAATAGAACAACGCTTTAAAAAATAACATAGCGTATAATGTTAGTGTACTTGTTTATTTGAGTAGCAGCATTAGACAAACGCAGGGTTTATTGTTTTTAATTCATTTTTATCAGGGTACACTTGTACCATGAGTTGGTAACTTTTTGATATTTGGTATTTTATGAGAGACAAAATCATCGCGATAATATTACTCGGTATGATGACTTTAAATTTGCTAGATGTACTAACAGATATTTCTTTGGGTGTTCCTAGTTGGCATATAATATTTGAAAGTTTAGTGATTGTTGGGGCCGGTATAGGTGCATTATTTTTAATAAAAGATATTAGAGCCAGAACAGCTGATATTTCAAAACTAAAGCAAGCATTATTGATCTCAGATGATAATTTAAGACATATTTCAGATGAAATGAAAAATGCACGTTCAGAATACAGCACAGTTATTCAAAATCAATTCAAGCAATGGTCACTTACCCCAAGTGAGCAAGAAGTGGCGATGTTATTGCTTAAAGGCTTGAGTTTTAGAGAAATTAGCAGTGTTAGAAATACTAAAGAAAAAACCGTACGACAACAGGGCTCCATTATCTATAGTAAAGCGAATGTTGAAGGTAGACATGAATTTGCCGCATGGTTTTTAGCGGATTTTATGTAGCTATTTTTTAATTGAAACAGCTACATAAAAATAGTGCTTATTGATTAATTTCTACAACGACACGACCACGTACTTTACCCGATATTAAGTCGTCGGCAACGTTAACCACCTCACTTAATTTAATGTCGCTAGAAATATCTTCTAATACGCTAGGGTCAAGAATAAGGGCAAGGCGTTTCCATGCTTCTATTCTATCTGCTAGTGGGCGCATTACACTGTCAATACCTGCTAATGTGACACCACGTAAAATAAAAGGGGCTACTGTCGCAGGGAAGTCCATACCTTGCGCTAAACCACATGCTGCGACCACGCCGCCGTATTGTGTGCTAGCGCAGACATTAGCTAGTGTATGGCTACCGACCGAATCTATTGCTCCGGCCCAACGTTCTTTGCCTAATGGTCTACCTGGCTCTGATAATGTGTTACGATCGATTACTTCAGTTGCCCCTAGTTTTTTTAGATAGTCAGCTTCATCAAGCCTACCAGTAGAAGCAACAACCTTGTAGCCTAATTTTGCTAAGATAGCGATTGAAAAGCTCCCCACGCCACCATTAGCACCAGTAACCAAAATATCACCTTTGTCTGGCGTAATTCCATTTTTTTCTAGGGCAATAACGCATAACATGGCTGTGTAACAAGCAGTACCGATAGCCATAGCTTGACGTGGTGAAAAGGCTTTTGGCAGTGGAATTAACCATTCACTTTTTAAACGCGCTTTTTGAGCCAAACCGCCGCAGTGTGTTTCACCTACACCGAAACCATTAAGTAAAACACTATCACCTACCTTGAACTTATCGCAATCGCTGTGTTCAACTGTACCCACGAGATCAATCCCTGGAATCATAGGGAAAGAACGCACAACAGGTCCTTTGCCAGTAATTGCTAGTGCATCTTTATAATTAAGTGTGCTATGAGAAACATTAACGGTAACATCACCTTCTGGCAATATGCTTTCATTAATATTTGTGACTGTTGATCGATAACCTTGGTCATCTTTTTCGATTAGTATACCTTGGAACATTATACTCTCTAATTTAGACTGATCGTCTATAAATGGTGGAAATTTTATTTAGGCAATGTCGTTACAAAGTGAGTAAAGAAATTGTCTAAAGGTTTGTTGTCTTGTTGTAATTTTGCACGACTTACCGCGCCTTCCCAAACAACCCAAAAAATCTCAGCTAATAGATCGCAATCGGCAGTGTTTGAAATCTCATTCTGCTTTTGTGCTGCTTTAAGGCAATTAGCTAAACGGTGTTGCCAATTATGAAATATATCGATTAATTGTTGTCTAAAACTTTCGGGCAATAAATCGATTTCTTGCCCTAGATTTCCCACTAAACAACCACGTTTAAATTGATGACGAGCCATACCTATTTTGGCGCCTTCCACAAAATTATGTAGACGGGTTAGTGGCGTATAGGATTCATCTAATAAACAATTATCTAATTTACGGGCAAAATAATTGGCATAACTTTCAATAACCGCCTGACCAAAGGCTTCTTTACTTGCAAAGTAATGATAAAAAGAGCCCTTTGGCACCTTAACCTTTTTTAAAATCTGATCAATACCTGATGAAGCAAAGCCGCATTCAGTAAGTTGTTCAAGACCACTGCGAATTAATTCGGCTTTAGTATCGTGATTTTCACGTATTACTTTTGGTGGTCTACCACGGCGTGGTTTTGATATAGGTAAATTCATTTTTATATAATAGACCGATCGTCTAATTAAATGCAAGTTATTTTTAAACGCTCACATATTTGGAGGAGATCGGTTGCTTTATTCTTGCTTCATTAGTTTTGTGTACCGAGTTTATTTTATTGACTTTTCAAACAAATAGCGCTCCAATATTATTAACAACTATTTTATTCGTCGGGTTGAAAAACAGTGCAAAAGGCGTATTAATAGACCGGATTAATATTTACCGGCTTCAAGGAATAACATGCCTAATTCATGGATACACTTCACGCAGTCTTTATACGAATGGTTAGCTTTTTTGTTTATTTGGCTAATCGCCCTTGTCGTTGTGGTCATTGTCGCAATGTATATCATCGATAAATTTCAAACTAAACATGCCATTAGACGGAACTACCCTGTTGTGGGGCGTTTTAGGTATTTTTTTGAACATTTAGGTGGTTTTTTTAGACAATATTTCTTTTCAATGGACAGAGAAGAATTACCTTTTAATCGTGCTCAGCGCACTTGGATCTATAAAGCAGCAAAAAATATTAATAGCACCATTGCCTTTGGTTCGAGTAGAGATATAAAAAAACTCGGTTATATTTCGTTTGTTAATTGCCCGTTTCCCAGTTTAGATAAAAATGTTGAAGTTCCAAAAACAATCACTGTTGGTAGCCGATGTGAGTCACCTTGGAGTACTTCAGCTTTTTTTGGAATCTCGGCTATGAGTTATGGCGCAATCTCTAAACCTGCGGTTCAAGCACTTTCATATGGTGCAGCAAAAGCAGGAATATGGTTAAACACTGGGGAAGGCGGATTATCCCCTTATCACTTGCAAGGCAATGCCGATATTATTTTTCAAATAGGCACCGCAAATTATGGCGTTAGAGATAGCGACGGTAATTTAGATGATGAAAAATTATTAAAAATAGCCGCCTATTCACAGGTAAAATTATTTGAATTAAAATTATCTCAAGGTGCTAAACCGGGTAAAGGGGGTATTTTACCTGGCAGCAAAGTGAGTAAAGAGATTGCTGAAATACGAGGGATTCCTGAAGGGCATGATTCTATAAGTCCTAACCGACGAGTTGATGTTCATGACAATGATTCCTTGTTAGAAAAAATTCATCATATTCGCACGGTTACTGGTAAACCCGTGGGATTTAAAGCTGTTTTTGGTTCTCCTGATTGGATAGAAGAATTGTGTCTTTTAATCAAAAGTAAGGGGGATGAGTTTGCACCTGATTTTATCACATTAGACAGTTGCGACGGTGGTTCAGGTGCTGCACCAATGACATTAATGGATGATGTAGGAATGAGCATTAAAGAATCATTACCCGTGTTAGTTGATACCTTGATTAAGCACGGTTTAAAAGATCAAATAAAGGTTTTCGCTTCTGGTAAATTAGTTAATCCCGCAGATGTTGCTTGGGCGCTTTGTGTTGGGGCCGATTTTTGTAATTCAGCGAGAGGCTTTATGTTTTCATTAGGTTGTATTCAAGCATTACAATGCCATCAAAATACCTGTCCCACAGGTGTTACAACACACAACAAAAAACTACAAAGAGGTCTTGTTGCAAAAGATAAGTCTGAACGGGTGGCGCATTATGCTCATAATATGATGCATGCTGTTGGCATGATTGCTCATTCTTGTGGTGTTGATGATCCAAGAGAGCTGAATAAAAATCATGCCAGAATTGTTATTGAAAATGGTAAATCAATATCAATTAAAGACTATTGATCAGGCAGTTTTTCGTCTAAGGTTTTCAAAGAACGGAGGAATAGGCCTAATCCTCCCATAGCCAAAATTAAAATAACGATTAAATCAAACGAGGTCATGGATCTAAATGAGAAACGAATTGAAGAAATCACACCAAAAATTAGGCCGGTAATAGAACCAATTGATAATATCCGGACCTAGGATGCTTCTACCGTTATAAAAAATCAGACCCACACCAAACATAAAAGGTATCATCACCATACCGGCGGTTATATTATACTGACCACCCATTGCCGAAAATCCGTATAGGCGCATGCCCATACCAAAGCTTGAGCTAACTTGAATGGCATTGAGTAACATATAAAATCCACCACACATCATGATCAGGCCAATAAAAAACTGCCCTAATCCGCCTGATGTTCCACCTGCTCCCTTCATATTGATTAAATCCTTAAATATTGATTAAAAGCGTTACTATTTGTAAGTATCATATAATTATTAGTTTATAAATGTCACTAGAAAACGCTATGAAATTATGATGCTAGCTAAAATTTAATATAATGCTTTCTATTATTGATTATGCTAATTTGCCTGTCATATTAGTTACTATACGCCTTTGACATATTATGTCAAAGGCGTATAGTAATAACTTAGTCAAAAGTATAATGATTAAAATAGTTTAGATTAACTATTTGTTTTAAGGACGAAATATGGAACAACTGCTAGAAGTCGCTTCACAATTCCCTACGGTAATTTATTCTACATTGCTCGGCATCATCATTATTTATTGGTTGATTGGTATGCTTGGTTTGGTTGATTTAGATTTTGCAGGTGATATCGATATTGATGTTGACAGTGATGTTGATATGTCTGTTGGTGGACTTACAGGGTTAATGCTTACGTTTGGATTTGCGGGTATCCCCTTTAGCTTGGTGATCAGCATTATTATATTAATCTGCCGGTTAATAAGCGTATATTTGCAATTTTATTTATTAGCGTGGTTACCTGACGGTTGGTTATTTTATCTTGCCGGTACTGTCAGTAGTATTCTTGTGTTTATACTGTCTTTACCACTTACCGCCATTGCAGTACATCCATTAAAAGGCTTGTTTAAAAGTGTCGAAACAACACTAAGTAATAACTTAGTCGGTAAAGAGGCAACTATTGCTACAGGGACGGTAAGTGAAACCTTTGGTCAAGCGCGTTTGTTTAATGATGGAGCCGAAATTTTACTGGATGTGCGCTGTGCTCCGGAACACATTTTAAAAAAGGTGATAGAGTTTTGGTAATAGAGTATCTTCGAGAAAAACATACTTATTTTGTTGCACCATACCCACTTTAACTACTGATTTATAAAGAATAATTTTTTGGTCACTTTGGCGTGGCTGCTGTTTTACATAAGAGGAAAAAAACATGGTAATGGAACCACTTTATTTAGCTATAGGAATTGGCGTACTGTTCGTCTTTTCACTTTTAATTATGTTCGCTAAGTTTTACAACAAAGTAGAGCAAGGCCAAGCGCTAATCATTAATAAACTTAGAGCTGAACCAGAAATCAGTACAACAGGCGGAATGGTTATTCCAATAATCCATAAAAAAGAAGTTATGGATATTTCTACTAAACGCATGATGTTAGAGCGTAAAGGCCGTTCAGGACTTATCTGCCAAGACAATATTCGAGCCGATATTATTATCACCTTTTATATTCGCGTGAACGAAACTAAAGAAGACATTTTACGTGTTGCTAAGCAAGTGGGTTGTGAACGTTCGTCATTCCCAGAAACATTACAAGAGCTTTTTGAAGCCAAATTTTCAGAAGCACTTAAAACAGTCGGCAAGCAGTTAAATTTTACTGAACTATTCACACAACGAGACAGATTTAGAGACAAAATTAAAGAAGTGATAGGTCAAGATCTTTCTGGCTACGTGCTTGAAGATGTTGCGATTGATTTTCTAGAACAAACATCAATAAATGATCTCGATCCAAGTAATATTATGGATTCAGAAGGGATCAGAAGAATCACTGAATTAACAACGCAACAAAGCGTTGAAACCAATGATTTAAAACGACAAGAAGAAATCCGTATTAAACGTCAAAACATAGATGCAGAAGAAAAAACCTTAGAACTTGAACGCCAATTAGCTGATGCCAAAGCGAAACAAGAGCGAGAAATTGCTTCAGTGCAAGCCCGTGAAGAAGCAGAAACGGCAAAAATTGTTGAAGAAGAGCGCTGTAAATCTGAGCAAGCTAGAATAGCAACCGAGCAAGTAGTTGCGGTAGCCGAAGAAAACAAACAGCGTGAAGCTGATATCGCATGTCAAAACCGTTTACGTGCCGTTGCCATTGAAGAAGAGAAAGTGATTCGTGCACGCCAAGTGGAAGCCATTGATCGTGAGAAAGAAGTAGAAACCTTACGTATCGATAAAGAAAAAGCGCTTGAAGTAGAACGCAAAAATATTGCTGAAGTACAACGAGAACGTATTATCGTTGAAAAAGGAGTGGCAGAAGAGGAAGAACGAATTAAAGACTTACGTGTTGTGTCTGAAGCTAATCGTCAAAAAGACGAACAGGTTATCAAGGCTAAAGGTGAAGCTGAAGAATTGCTTGTTAAAGACATTGAATCCGCGAAAGCACAAGAACAAGCGGCAGAACATACAGCCAGAAAAATGCAAACTATTGCCGAAGCAGAATTAAAAGCGGCGAGTAAGCAATCAGAGTCTAAGAAAATTTTGGCTGAAGGTAATCAAGCCGCAGCAGCATCTCAAGGATTAGCAGAAGCACAAATTACCTTAGCGCAAGCAGATGCACATGAAAGACAAGGTGAAGCCGAAGCCAAAGCACTTGAACTTAAATTGACAGCTGAGGCAAAAGGTATTCAAGAAAAAGCGTTGGCGGAAGCAACTGGCTTAAGAGAGAAGCAAGAAGTATTAAATGCCATGTCTGAGCAAGCCCGTGAATTCGAAACATTTGGCCTGCGTTTAAATCAAGAGCGTGAATTAACACTAGCCAAATTAAATAACAGTGTTGATTTAGCTGAGAAACAAGCAGATGTATTAGCAACGGCCTTAAGTGAAGCCAATATCAACATCATGGGTGGAGATGGAGAATTCTTACATCAATTTATGAAGTCAATCACTGTGGGTAAGTCACTTGACGGATTAGTAAATGAAAGTGAGACGGTAAAAGCTTTATTTAAAGAACACTTAAATGGTGAGCGCAATATTATGGACGATCTCCCTGGTGTTATGTCTGGCGCTTCAGTAGCCACAGAAACAATGAAAAACTTCAATATGGCTAAACTACTGTCAACCTTGAATGAGGCAGATGACACACAAAAAGGTGCACTGGCGAGTTTATTAAATTTGGGTAATAAAAAAACCTAAGACGTGCATAACCAACACTGACTCAGTAATAACTAAGTCAGTGTTGGTTAAATAACGAAGCCAAGAATATTAAAAGTAGTTAATACGTTGCTTATCCTCGGCGAAAGCAACGTAACAGCATCATGGAGACTTACATGACAGATAAGGAAAGTGTCGCCAATCAAGCGGTCGCAGAAGGGGGCTCATATGAGCTTATTAAACGCCGGCTATCCACCTTAGGTAGTGATTTAAATACACAAATTAAACAGTTGAATAACGAACGTGTTAACACGTTTGGCTCAACTGATATGAAGGTTGATGCGCGAGTTAGGGTGCGAACTGAACATAATTGTGTTGCTAGAGATATCGTGGCGATAGGCGATACTTTATTATTTGGATACAACGTTTTTTTAGGCTTAAAACGTAACATCACCGTTGCAGATGTTTTCAGTCTACATCAAATTCAAGAACAGGAGGGTGAAGTTGATATTGTTGACGTGCCAATGCAGGGGAGTTTTCTAGAACACCCTAATTTTGTACGCGATTTTGATGAACTGTACACTTACTATAACAAAACTTTTTTAGCACATGTCTATCGGCAAGGCAGCAAGGTTTACGCAATATTCCGTATTGGCGAACGACTTGATGATATACGAGTGTTTCGATGGGCAATTGATGCTAATCAGCAGGTTACCTATATTGATAATCGTGGTGAACGAGATATAAAACAACCTGAGAACTTTGATTTTCAATGGCATAAAGTGACTCGAGAGCAACAAGAGCAGGGAAAATATCCGCACTTTAATTTATTTGATACCCTGTTTGTCGAAACAATTGGTGGTTCGATTACTTTAAAAGTTGAAAATAATACCGCAGAAGGGCAAGGCATTTATTCAGAGCCTGTTGATGACCCACACCAATCTTTAGATGATGCCGATATTCGTTATGCCAAAGTTGGCGAACTTATTCTATTAAAAATAAAGCCTTACCGCGAAGACAAAACACGCCATTTAATATTTAATTGTAAAACGCAACAAGTGCTTAGACAAGATGCCATCGCCCATGCCTGTATTCAATTACCCGAAGATCACGGTATTATTTTTCCGGGTGGTTATTATCTGCAAAGTGGTGAGCATAAGAGTTTTGAAGACAGCGCAGAGGATCTGCAATTACATCGTGTGGCAAAATCTCCTAACGGCGAAGATTTTCTGTATATTTTTTATGAGCCCAATGAAGGTCAATATGCCTTATTTGGCTATAACTTAATTACCAGAACACTGCAAAATCCAATTTATGGTCATGGGCAAAGTATATATAACAATGGTCGAGCCGTTGTTTTTAGTGCTGAATCTGAGCCATCGCGTGTTCATGCCATGCAAATATGGCAAACCCCTTTTTGTAGCGAAGAGCATGCCAGTACGCAACCAGTGGATAATAGTTTTTTTGGCAAAATTGGTAATCCTGAGTGGTTCGTGGTGTTTCTGACTTATACGGCGTTGTTAAACTGATCACCGTGGAACAACCTAGTGCGCAACATTTTAATGACTTAGTCAAAGAAGCGGCTCAGCTGTTTGATAAATATCACTGGCTTAATGATAAATCATTGGTATCACTTCATGGGCTTATAAAGCAAGTAGTGACCACGGCTGAATTAGTGTTAGATGAGTTTGAAAAAGTATCTAGCATTAAAGCAAATGCCGATAATGTGATGTCTGGCGCAAAAGAAAAGTTAGCAAAACTTAGCTTGCACTTGAAACACCCAAGCTTTAACACAGCTAAAGAATATGTCGATAATTTAGCTGAGCTAGCGCAATTTAAAGGTGAATTGATTTCTCATAAAGAACTGCGTTATGTGGATGTAGACGAAATCCACACAATGGAAATTAATGTAGATGAGTTAACTAAGCGCCTTAGCCAAGCAACCGCAGACTTTTTACAAAAAGACAAAGCGCTAACACCTTATCACGAGACCATTAATGAGTTAGATAAAGCAGTAGAAGCAAGTGAATCGATTACGGCTTTAAAACCTATTCGTACGTCCATAGAGTCATTGGTGGCAGGGTTAGATCTACTAAACCACACTATGCTGACGTTAGATATTGAAGACAGTAGACAAAGAACGCGTATTTTAGAAGATATTTCAACGGTTTTTAGTCAAATAAACCGTGTTAAAGCAAGTGCAGATATTGCGGCTAAAAACGTCGGCAGTAAAGAAGCGCGGGCTGAATTTGGTGCAAGGTTTAAACTATTAAGCCAGAGTGTTACAAGTGGTTTAAATGCTAGCGATAGCCCGCAAGCGTGTGATCAGCAGCTGTCTCAACTACTTATTCAATTAGAAGAGTTAGAAAGCCAATTTAGCGATTATGATGAGTTTTATCAGGAGATTCTCGCTAAACGAGATGAAATATACGATAACTTTGAGCAACATAAACAACAGTTAATGGACGCCCAAGCAGCGCCGTTGTTTAAATTTGATGACGGCAGCAACACGTATCATCGAAGGGGTTATTCGTCGTAGTCAATCATTTAATGACCGAGATAAATTAAACAGTTATTTTTTGGTGACCCAATGGTTGCCAAGCTCAGACAACTTATTGAGCAGTTACGAACGCTTGATGATAATGTGCGCGCTGATGACATTGACGCTCAATTGAAAAATGCCAAAGAGCAAGGGATCCGTTCCCTAAGAGATAAAACTGATATCTATTCGGCTGATGGTAGCTTAGTCAAAATTGGTGAACATCAATTTTCAGTGAATAAACAAAAATTAGAATTAACACTGTTACCGCGTGATCACACCATGGTATTGCATATTAGCGGCAGTGAATATTTTGAAACCCTTGCACCTGAGTTATTTGCCAATACTGAACACTTATGGCAACAAGAATTGGTGTCTGAATGTGAGAATGTGTATCGCGCAGAATACCTTGCTGCTACTATTTTATTTGAAGCTGAAGTGTCAGGTAAAGCAAAGTTAGATAGCCTCAAAGCGGCAGTACAGCAAAATACGTTAGTTGATTTGGTAAGAAAAACGGCAGAACCATTATACCAAGAAGGTTACGACAAAGGCGTGCACGATGCTGATGCCGCACTAATCTTAACGCAATTATTATCCTTGAAAGAATCAATAGGACTATTAGCTTATCCCGCTCAAGAACGAAGGTTAGCCGTGCTGTTTTTTACAACAGCACTCACAACAACTGAGCGAAATGACTTAATACATCGTTGTCAAAACCTGCACTTAATGGAAGAAACATTTGGTAGTGGTCAATTACGACAACAATTAACCAAAGAACTCGCCGCCAAATTGGATAATTATCTTACCAGTCAACCGTGGTTAGTTTCTGACCCATTATTATCGGCAACCTATTTAGTGTACGAATTGGCATTAGGCGAAAAATTTGTTATTAAAGAAGCGAGTGTTGAATTAGCTGAACAGTTAACCAGTCAGCTGAAACAAAAAAGCATAGAAAAGCAAATTAGTAGTGCGTTAGTCCGGTTGTTCTTCCATAGAGCAAAAATATCAACTACATCTTGCTTGGGTGCAATCATTTGTTAATTATCAGCATATTAGCAACCAATTAGATGTCATTATTGAAGCATCACTGTTTTTAATGATGTCAGATAAATGTGAGTTTTATACTTCTAACGCGAATACTGATTGTGTGGTGGAAGGACTACTCGGACAGCACACGCAAATTGTAGATAGAAAAATTGCAATTAACTATCAAGCATTTATTTCAAAGTTACGTCAATTTAGTAACGAACGTGTTACTGCCTTTAAGAAATTTCATCAAAAGAAACAAAGTGTATTGGACGCACAGCGTAAACGATTACGTTTAGAAGAATTCAAACCGAGAGCACTGTCTTCGTTTGTTCGAAATAAGCTGATTAATGATGTATATTTTCCAATTATAGGTACCAATTTAGCGAAACAAATTGGTGCAGCAGGTAATAAAAAGCGCTCCGATTTAATGGGATTATTATTACTTATTTCACCGCCAGGTTATGGTAAAACAACCTTAATTGAATATGTTGCCAGTAAGTTAGGCATGACTTTCGTAAAAATTAATTGTCCCTCTATCGGTCATGATCAATTGTCACTTGACCCAAGCACAAGCTAGTAATTCAACCGCAGAAAATGAGGTGAAAAAAATCAATTTAGCGTTTGAAATGGGCAACAATGTCATGCTTTATCTTGATGATATTCAACATACTAATCCTGAATTTTTACAAAAATTCATTTCCCTATGTGATGGTTCAAGAAAGGTTGATGGCGTATTTAATGGTAAAAGCAAAACCTATGATATGCGTGGCAAAAAATTTGCTGTGGTGATGGCAGGTAACCCATATACCGAATCGGGCGAAGCCTTTTCTATTCCTGATATGTTAGCCAACCGCGCAGACATTTATAACCTGGGTGATACCTTAAGTGGTCGTGAGCACGAATTCTCCTTGAGCTTTATTGAAAACAGTTTAACCAGTAACCGTTATATCGCGCCTTTAGCTACCCGAGATATGGATGATCTGTATAAATTGGTTCAAATAGCTGACGGAAACCCAATAGCAACAACAGAATTGCAACATGGTTATTCACAAGCTGAAGTAAACGAAATAGTTGCCGTAATTAAGCGAATTCGTAAGATTCAAGAAACAGTATTAAAAGCTAATGCCCAATATATAGCTTCTGCTGCACAAGACGATAAATACCGAACAGAGCCACCGTTTAAGTTGCAAGGTAGTTATCGAAACATGAATAAAATGGCCGAAAAAGTTGTGCCAGTAATGACCGATGAAGAAGTGGAACAACTTATTGCTGATCATTACCGTGGTGAGGCGCAAACACTTACTGTTGGCGCGGAAGAGAACCTATTGAAATTGGCAGAAATCAGAGGCAATCAAACCGCAGAACAGTTGACGCGTTGGCAACAAATAAAAGCAGACTATGTACGTCATAAAAATCTGGGTGATAATGACAACCCTATAGCGACAATTGCTAACCAAATATCGTTACTGCAACAAGGGTTGAATCAAATTGGACAGGCGTTACAACAGCCTCAATCTGAGGGATTAGCCGCGTTAAATGAAACCCTAGCGAGCCTCAAGCTACAAGTTAATGTTGAAAAACCTGACCACTCAGCTTTAGAGCAAGCAATGTCTTCATTTTCTGAACATGTCGACTCATTTTTAACGCCACTTGTAACCGTACTGCAAAGTAATAAAAGTGTTGTCTTTGGCGTTGGTTAATACGTTACAGAATATGGAGATAGGCTCCAGTGACACAGACATAAGTTCCAATACTGATTCGTCTAAGGCAAGTAAATCGAATAAAGTACTAACAACTAATACCGAAGAGAAAACAGAAGATAACTCAGATGAAATTGTAATTAAGTGATGATTTTTGGTTTTAATTTTATTCATACTATGGGATATTAATCTTAATGATGTTGACATAAGCTTGGAGTAGCTTAGATAAAACCATTATGGTCTGTTTACATTATTTATAATTTTAATTAGGAGATTTCATGAAAAAATTAATTGGTTTAGCTTTAACTATTGCAGTGCTTAGCGCTTGTTCACCAAAAATCGGCAGTGAAGAATGGTGTGCTTCGATGAAAGAAAAAGATAAAGGCGAATGGACAGCGACAGAAGCTAAAGATTTCACTAAACACTGTATCTTTTAAAAAACAATAAAGTGCTTAACAACTTTTAAAATAGCAGGGTACGATTTTACCCTGCTATATTTACTTTCTTAGTCCTTTTTATGAACCTGAATACTATATAAGTCATGGCGTCTATCGCGCATGGTATGTACTGCACCGTGATTATGTAGTTGTTTGAGCAAATCAATATTCACATCCACAATAACTGTCATTTCTGAATTTGGCGTTGCCTCGGCTTTAATACCCGTAGTTGGAAAGGCAAAATCAGCGGGCGTAAATACAGCAGACTGCGCATACTGAATATCCATATTGTTTACTTTGGGTAAGTTTCCTACTGCACCGGCAATGGCCACGTAACATTCATTTTCAATGGCCCTTGCCATGGCACAATGCCGTACTCGTGTATAACCGTTTTGTGTATCAGTTAAAAACGGCACAAATAAAATATTCATACCTTGATCAGCTAAAATTCTTGCGTACTCTGGAAATTCCACATCATAGCAAATAACAATGCCTATTTTTCCACAATCGGTGTCAAATACTTTAAGGTTGTTTCCCCCCACCATCGACCAACTACTCACTTCAGTCGGCGTAAGGTGAATCTTGTCGTAACGTTCCCATGAGCCATCACGACGACATAAAAAACCAGAGTTATACAGGCTTTCATCAACGAAAAACGGCATACTACCAGTAATAATATTAATATTATAAGTGATGGCTAATTCAATAAATTTATCTCTAATTTGTTCAGTATACTCAGCTAATCGGCGAATACTTTCTGTTAACCGTAAATGATTAAATGCGGCCATTAACGGGGCGTTGAATAATTCAGGAAACATGACAAAATCACTTTTGTAATCTGAAACAGCATCAACATAAAACTCCATTTGATCAAATAAATCATTAATGCCTTTCATCGACCGCATTTGCCATTGCACTAAACCTAACCTAACTTCTGAGCGTGGTGCATTGATTAGTTTGACATTCTTAGTGTAAAAAATATTGGGCCATTCAAGTAGGGTGGCATACTCTAATGATTCTGTATCGCCAGATAAATACCCTGTGAGTAACTTACGTACATAAAAGTCATTAGCGAGTTGAAAACTTAAAACGGGATCATACAACTCTTTAATTTTTACTTTTTCTATGTATTGTTTGGCTGACATTGTACTCGCATGCTTTGCGTAATTTGGCATGCGTCCACCCGCGATAATGGCGCGTAAATTCAAATTTTCACACAGCTCTTTGCGAGCATCATATAAACGTCTTGCTAAACGCAAGCCTCGATATTCAGGATGAATGAAAACTTCAATGCCATACAAGGAATCTCCTTTCGGGTCATGATTGTCAAAGGTCATATTACTGGTAATTTCGGCATACGTATGCTCATCACCAAAATTAGCATATTCAATAATGAGTGAGAAAGCACAGCCGACAACGATACCATCAACCTCTACACAAATTTGACCATCAGGAAACTTAGTTAATAACGCTTTCACTGTGGGTTCATCCCACGTTGACAATTCTTTGTTAAGGTAAACCGACTCGCTTGCTTTACGTAGTTCAGTCATGTCTTGTAAGGTTAAATGACGAACGATGACACTATTAGCTTCCATAAATATTCCTAGAAGTATTGATATTGCCACATTGTCTGCCAGTACTGGCGTAAAAGGCAATCAAATCTTAATGATCAAATCAAAATAATTGTAAATATTAGGTGAATTTATCCCTGTGAAAACCTGATTAATAGCAATATTTTTAGATAAAAAATATTGCTATTTCATGTGTGTATGGCATAAAGATACTATTAAACATTTGCTATTAATTAAGATAGCAACAGTAGAAGCTTGTTTTAAAGCAAAGAATGGTTGTATTTTTTCCGTCATTATTTTTATTGCTCAAAGGAATAGTAAAGGAAAACTCTGATACTAAATCTTGTTCAAGATGCAATTCAGACATGGTATTGCGAAAAGCCACTAAAGGTAAAAACGCAGGCAATGAGTTTTTAGGGATGTAGTGCATTTCCTAAATGCAGAAATGTGGTTGAAATTGGTTAGTAAAATTTAGGTTTTTAATAAAAAAATTCATTGCGCATATTTAGGCTCTGTTAAAAGGAATTGAAAAATGAACAAACTAAGCATTAACTTTGAAAATTGTTACGGTATTAACAAACTTGAATATGAATTTGATTCAGAAGAAAGTGGTAGCAGTAAAGGGGTCTATTCCATATACGCACCTAATGGTTTCATGAAAAGTTCATTCGCCAGAGCATTTGAAGATGTACAGTTTGGGAAGTTAAGTCGAGATATTGTTTTTCCAGAACGAGAGACAAAAAGGGAAATAATTATTGATGCTGAGAATATAGAGCCTGAAAGTATTTTTGTCATTAAACCCTACAGTGAAAGTTATAGCTCAGAGAAAACCTCATTACTTCTTGTTAATGAGGAATTGAAAAAAAAATATGATATTGCATTAAAAGAGATAGAGCAAAAGAAAGCAGGTTTAATCAAGTCGTTAAAAGAACAATCAGGGATAAAATCCAGAACGGTTTCCGTTGAATCAATACTATGTAAATCATTCGAAAAAAGTGAAAAGGATCTCTCTGATTTGTTTTCAGAATTGCTCGAATTGACAGATGACTTCTCTCATTTCTCAGGAATAAAGTATGGCGATATATTTAACGATAAAGTTATCAAATTTCTTGAGTCAGGCGATTTAAGTAAAGAGCTTGAGGACTATATTCAAACTTATGACACCCTTATTGAAAAATCACCTGTATTAACAAGGGAGTTTAATCATCAAAATGCGGTAATCATATCAAAAAGCCTAAAAGATACTGGTTTCTTTGGAGCAGAACATACAGTAAATTTAACATTGCCTACAGGAAAGCATGAAGTATCTTCTCAGGAAAAATTGACCCAGTTAATCAAAGAAGAGCAGGATAAAGTAATTACTGATCCTGATTTATTGAAGAAATTTACTGCTATTGATAAAAAATTAAGTAATGCTGAAACTAAAAAATTCAGAGAGTATATTACTGATCATAAAGATTTATTACCTGAGTTGAAAGAATACAGAAAATTTGAGAAAAAACTCTGGATTGCATATTTGCAAAAGCAACCCGAATTCTTGAGAGAGTTTGTAGCAACCTACCAAACCAATAAACAATTGATTATAGATATAACTCAAGTCGCGAAAGATGAACAAACAATTTGGCAATCAGTCGTTTCTACTTTTAATAAACGATTTAATGTGCCTTTCAATTTAACAATTGAGAATCAAGATGATGTTATTTTACAGAGTGCTTCTCCTACAATTGCTTTTGAATTTGATGATGGACGAGAAAAAAGGGATATTAATAAAACAGATTTAATGGATGTTTTAAGTCAGGGAGAGAGAAGGGCTTTATATATACTTAATTTGTTATTCGAAATTGAAGTGAGATTACGGCACACAACGCCAACACTATTTATTGTTGATGATATTGCAGATTCATTTGACTATAAAAATAAATATTCTATTGTCGAGTATTTAAAAGTTATAGCAGAGACAAGTTATTTTAAGGTTATTTTCTTAACTCATAATTTTGATTTTCATAGAACTATTTGCGGTCGTATTGGAATTTATGGAAATAAGCGTTTATTTACGATTAAATCTGACAGTAGAATTAAATTTACTCAAGAAAAATATCAAAGAGATGTATTGAATCACTGGAAAACACAACTTCATATAGATATGAAATGTGTTTTGGCCTGCATACCATTTGCTAGAAACCTATCTGAATATTGTGGAAACACAGGCGAGTATAATTTGTTAACAGCTCTCCTTCACCTTAAGCCAAATACTGATGATTTAAGGATTTCTGATCTCCAAACAATTTATCAAAATGTATTCACAGATAAAAGTAATGTTGAATTACCTGCACCTCAAAATCTGATAACTGAACAATTAATGCAGGTAAGTGAAGCTATTGTTGCAGAGGCCAGTGATGAAGCTCAACTCGAAGATAAAATAGTTCTTTCGATAGCCATAAGACTTGAAGCAGAAAAGTTTATGATACGAAAAATTAACGATCAAGGCTTTGTAAATGATATTAGGACTAATCAAACACAAAAGCTCTATGAACGTTTTTGTAATGATTTTGGCGATGAGCAAGAAAGCATAATAGCACTTGACCAAGTAAACTTAATGACGCCTGAAAACATACATCTTAACTCTTTTATGTACGAACCGATTTTGGATATGTCAGCAATTCATCTATATAAATTATTTAATGATGTTAAAGCCCTAAATACTTCTGGTAACGACAATGATTAATCAGAAAAAGTTTCGGCCAATTTTGAATGATATTGCAACACGTTCATTTCGAGATGTAGCAGATAATGACTATATTACTGCCCGTTTATGTTACATCAATCGTTTATACCCACAATATATTTGGTATTCACAACAAAGCGTTGAAAAATATTTAAAGGCGATATTGCTGTTTAACATGCAATCAACAAGAAAATTACGCCACAATCTTGAAAAAGCATATGAAAGAATAACTGAACTTATACCAAAGCTTGGAATGGAATTATCTGACACGACAGTTAAGTATATTCAGTATTTGGACACTTGGGGGGAGAATAGGTATTTCGAAAAAGCTCATTTCATCTCCCCATGCAATAGACTGGATAAACTAGATGAAGCCGTTTGGGAAATTAGGCGTTATTGCAAATATTTTAATAAGAACTATGAAAGCTACAAGCTTGAACTAGAACAGGCTCAAAAGGCAACATCAGATCAGAAAGTGCAGTTTATAACAAATGGTATTTTAGAGAAGATAATTAATAATGATAATCATATTCATCATTCAATACTTTTAACTTGTAATAGACACTTTGGTGACTTCTCTGAAGAAGTTCACACGCCACTTCATGCAATAAACCCAACGCAAACTTTACACCCTGAGTATTTCGAAGAACTAAACAAGTACATACAGTTTCCAAAAGAAGTTGTTGATACATATAAGGAAATAAATAGCCACGCTGACCTATAGCTGAAATATCCTTATATGAGGTTCCTAATTACAAATGAGAATTTGCCCCAGATGAGAATTCTGAGAATATTCACATTACCGATAAGATTAACCAATAATAAATAAAAAAATATTGATTAACGATTTTAGAGTTTGCACTTTACTTGGTTAGATGAATTGCTCCAAAGGGTGCATCTCTTAAATGAATACAGATGCAATTTCTGATAATAATATGATGAATATCTTTGTATCATATGCCATACAAGGCTTTCAGCTAAATAACCGTCACAAAATTGATCGACTTCATTAGAAGCGCTCTCGCTCAATATTGGAATGATAAACCCGAAATAATCACATAATAATAGCCCTTTCTTGCAACCGACCAATCGGT
The DNA here is from genome assembly GCF_022669015.1 of Colwellia maritima. GTDB lineage: Bacteria > Pseudomonadota > Gammaproteobacteria > Enterobacterales > Alteromonadaceae > Colwellia > Colwellia maritima. The sequence goes on from NZ_JAKKSL010000001.1 coordinate 644,098, forward strand.
TTGTTAATATTCAAACGTAAAATATTGTTAATTCTAAGAGTCTTAAATCATGAGTGATGCAGAACAAACACGCCAAAAAATTCTTGAAGTAGCTGCCGATGAAATTCATCAGCATGGCTTTCAAGCAACTAGTTTGTCTACCACACTGAATCGTTGTGGTATTTCTAAAGGTGCGCTGTATTATCATTTTACTAATAAGTTAGAACTAGGGTATGCGGTATTTGAAGAGATTTATGTACCTAGCTTTCTAGCTACCTGGCAGCCTGCTTTGAGTCAAACTGATCCTATAGAAGGTTTATGTGAATTTTTCACATCAATGTGCGAGTCTATGGTGTGTAGTGAGGCTGTTTGCGGTTGTCCGTTAAATAATCTTTGTGAAGAAATGGCGAATGTTGATGAAGGTTTTCGGTTGAAGGTTTTGTCAATGCAAGAGAAGCTCAATACACTGATTGTTGAGGCTTTAACTCGTGTAGAAGGTGAACTTCGTGAGGGGTTAAAATTTTCTCAGGTTGCTTATTTTATTGTTTCAACTTTTCATGGTGCTACCTCGTTAAGTAAAAGTTCACGTAATAAAGAGTTATATCAACAAGTTATTTTAGAACTTTGTTTATATATTCGTGCGTTAAAACAGTAACGCACTATCAATTATTGTTATTAAAAAATATTTTTTATAAAAATGGGTTACAAACCGAACGGTCGGTGTTATTATTCTTATATTGAATATACCGAGCGGTCGGTTTGTTGTTGGGTAACAATAGTAGCTGACCGATTAACGCCTTCAGGGAGTAATAATATGCTACGCCTAACCAATATTTTGATGATATTTGTATTATCATTTTCACTGTCTGCCTTTTCGTCTGAACCATCAGCGCCTTCACCTTATGCCGTTTTAGAGAATGTTGGTAATAAGCTATTTAATCGTATTGCAGCAAGCCGCCAAGAAATAAATAAATTTCCATCATTGATGCAAGACATAGTTGAAGAAGAACTGATGCCTTCAATAGATTATCAATATGCGTCATATCGCATTTTAGGTAAGCATTTAAGAAAAACTAGCGCAGCACAACGCGAGCAGTTTGTTAGCTCTATGCGTAATTATTTGTCAAGAACCTATGCAACAGCATTGACGAAGTATAAAAATCAACAAGTTATTTTTGAGCCTGAAAAATCGGTAGCTAACAAGAAGATTGTCGGGATAAAAATGCAAATTGTTGAGCTCAATAACCCCACAATAGATGTTATTTTTAAAATGAGAAAAAATAAAAAAACTGGGGAATGGAAAGCTTTTGATATGGTAGTTGAAGGTATTTCTTTACTAAGTAGCAAAGAAGCTGAATTGAGTACCCGAATTGCTAAACAAGGTATTGAACAAGTGTCTGTTGAGTTAGCGTCAATTGCAAAATAGTGTAGGCATTTATTAAGCGCGGCTTAAGTCTTGCCTACCATTTATATTATCGCTTTTGTCTTTATCTAGCGATACTCTGTAAAACTTCAATTGACACTAAGTTAGTGACAGACGATTTCAGTTCATCCATTGTAGAACAAACAACAAGTAAACCTTCGTCATTCAAGGTCATATAACCCTGCTCTCGTAGTGTATTAATTAACGTGGCCTGTGCTTTTTTATCAATAAATTCTGGCGCAGTAATATTGTTTAATACGGCTAAGCGCTTAGCAATAGCCACAACTTTCTCCTCTAATTCTCGTCTTGAAAGCGGTGCTAAACGTGTCGCTAATGAGGTGATGATTGCTAACCTTTGTAGGCTTTCATCAATACATTCCGCGAGTAAATGTACTTGATTAAGCTGAGGAGTATTATCGATTAAAGACCAAAAATTTGCTTTGGTTTGCTTAATGACACCGTTGCCTTCTAATGCTATCAGTAAACTTTCAACTTGCTGTGTAATTTGCTGAGGTGTTTGCCACAGAAATAAGTCTGTTTTTAGGGTTTTCAATAAACTAATTGTTTGGGAAATTATTTTCTCATGAGATATTTTGCTGTTATGTGTCAATAACCTACATACTAAAGAACTTAATGCGTAAGTGTGCAATATATTATTACGGTAATAACGCATTTCTAAACTAGCAGAATCATCAAGTGAAATAATGGTACCAAAACTGTCTTGACACAGGGTTACCTTGTTGAGAGAAATAACATGTTCAAGTAATTCAGCTCCGTTTTCTTCTGGTATAGTTAAATGTTCACTGTAGGGTGCTTCACGCTGAATAGTCAGGAAAAAATCTAAGTGTTTTTCAAGGTCAGCCTTAGCTAGCGCTTTGTTTTCGCAAGCATGTAAAATTAAGGCAACCAACGCCACACCGTTCAATGCAGCGCATTGGTTAATGCGGGTCATTAACTGATTTGATATTTCGTTAACGGTAGGTGTTAACCAATTCGGCTTTTGTGGATCAAATGGGTCTATGGCTTCTTTCCACTTGGTACTTTCTCGTTTAAATAACTATTAATATTGATAGGGTCGCCGAAGTTTACATAGCCATTACCATAATTTCGTAAGCTTTTAATTGCTTTTAACACGCCAAAAATAGATTCGTTTTTCTTGGCGCTACCGCTTAACTCTTTATGATAGGTGCCTACTTCCATGACATGTTCATAGCCTAAATACACAGGAACTAAGGTTAATGGGCGATCTATTCCGCGCAGAAGGCTTTGAATGGTCATTACTAACATGCCTGTTTTTGGCGGTAATAACCTACCTGTGCGACTTCTTCCACCTTCGGTATAATATTTAACGGAATAACCACGTTCAAATAATAAGCTTAGGTATTCACGAAAAATAGTAGAATATAAACGGTTGCCAAGCAAAGCTTCGGCGGATAAAAAAGGCACCACCTTTTCTAAAAATGGTGCCTGCCGGCCAGAAATTTAGGTTAATACCGGCTATACGTGGCATAACTAAACCTTCTTGAATAATGACATAAGAAAGTAATAAGTAATCCATGTGGCTTCTATGGCAAGGTACATAGATAATTTCGTGACCGTCTTGTGCTAATTTTCTTAATACTTGTGAATTGTTGACTTTTATATTGGTATATAAACGCCCCCATAGCCGCCTTAAAAAGCGTTCCCCTAAACGAACTAATGAAACGCTATAATCGCCCGCTATTTCATCCATCATAGCAAAGGCTTGTTTTTTGACTTTATCAGTACTGATATTTTTATTTTTGGCTTCATCTTTAATAATGCGTTTTACCGTGGGTTAGCGAATAAAGCGGTAAACATTTGTTGGCGATGAAGTAGTCGCGGCCCCTTGGCTGCAATGTTTTGACGATGAAAATGAAAACGCGCCACACGCAGTAACTTGTGAGCGGTTGCTTCGTTATTTCCGTGATTATCAGACATTATTCTTAATGAGAGTGCTTCGCTATAACGAATTAAGTTATCGCGACCGAGAAAGAGAACTATAAAGAATTTTCTTAGCCAAGTAGGGGAAGCTTGCTCGGCTAATAAAGAGGAAACATTAGCGTTGTTTTTTTCTTGTGTTGGTATGCGCCCCCAAATAAGATTAACGGGGATAAGTTGTGCATCAAGGGTTTTGTTATTGTGATGTTGATTGAGAATTTCTAACCCTTGCTGTAGTGCTTTAGTTTTACCGCGTTTTAAGCCAAGAATCGATGTAGGTTTGGCTAAACATAAAGTGCGATCAAATAGCGTGTTGTTTATTTTTACCTTGCTTAACGGATCAGGCAGTTTTTGTTGTTTACATGCCTTTTGCAAGGCAAGCAAATCACTAGCTGACTGATGGCTGATAACATAAAAAATGGGTTTTGATGCTGTTTCAACGGGCGTTTGTGCATCTAGCACTATTTTGCTACGAACAAATAAACGTAGAGGAAGTTTCAATAAAAAGTAAAAAGAAGAACGCAGTACAGATGTCATGATAACTAATATTAACCGTGTGAGAAACTCAAAAGAGAAAGTTCATCATTATAAGTGTTGTTATTGCAAAATTACATAGTTTAACAATGAATAAGTTGATTTATACCAATTCTATTCGGCTTTGATGTCAATTATGCTAGGCACAAATACAACGATTTCGTCCAGAATTTTTAGCTTGATAAAGCGCATCGTCAGCTTGTTTAAAGAGGTTGTTCCAGTCAGATACATTTTTATTATCTGCAATGCCAATGGAAACAGAAATAGAGGGTAAGTAGGCATTTGTCTCTTTTCTAATTAGCCTCATTTTTTCAATGGCAAGACGTATTTTTTCGGCGATTAAGGTAGCTTCAGATGTTGATTTATTCGCAATCACTACAACAAACTCCTCACCTCCAAAACGCACCGCTAGGTCTTGCTCGCTAATATGGTTGGTTATAATTTTAGCAATACGCTGTATGACTTGATCACCAACAAAATGACCAAAATCATCATTGATTGTTTTAAAGTGATCAATATCAATGGCCGGCGAAGAGTGGGTTTGTGAAAAGGGTAATGCTTGTAACTTCTCATCACAACCACGGCGGTTTAGTAATCCTGTTAATGAATCAACCAATGCTTCTTGTCGTGAAGAAGCAAGTTTACTTTTTAATTGATTAATCTCTTGTTGCGTTGTCGATAGCTCTTTAGATAAAGCTTGGTGTTGAGTTGTAGAATAATTTATAGTTTCGGAAAGAAAAGATACAACATGTTTAAGTGATTGATTATGTTCTTTATTTTTCAATATAGTGTTTAACTTTTGTAAACTTTTTGAGACCTTTTGTTCATTGCCTACTTGTTGATTAATGTGACTTAACATATTTGTTAACGTTTTTTCAAAAGGGGAAATAACATTGTTTTCAATTTGTTCACTAAAAGACACATAACGTTTAAATAAATCGGCTATAAAGTCAGCGGTTATTACCGTTTTTTGTTTAAGTTGCTTGTCAATGGCTGCACTCAATAACTTATTTTCATTACTTATATAAAGATAAATAACAGAATAATTAACCGGAGTCGGTGGTATAGAATGGCTAGAAAGAAAGTCGTGAGTTAACTCACTAAAATTAGAAGACACCTGATAGTTATGTTCGAAAGACATTATTAACCCCCAAACCACGCGCTAAGTTGTTATTTGTAGAAAGATCTATTTGATTAAATTTATTCTTAATTCAACTCAGCACAATAAATTAATCAATTTAGTATAGAATACTCTAACCCTATCTCAATGTAGTAACAAGTGATTATACATAATACGTGACGATATTAGGTGGAATAATTGTATCGTGGCTTAGATGTCACACCATTCTAAAAAGGAAATTTTATGCAAAAAATCGCGGTTTTTGTTGACGTACAAAATATTTATTACACCACCAGAGATGCCTTTCATCGGCAATTCAACTATCGGTTATTGTGGCAAGAATTAATGGCTCAGGGGGACATTGTTCAAGCCAATGCTTATGCAATTCAGCGTAGTGATGATCAACAGCATAAGTTCCAAAAAGCACTAAAACATATTGGTTTTAATGTTAAATTGAAGCCTTTTATTCAACGTAGTGATGGTTCAGCAAAAGGTGATTGGGATGTAGGGATTACAATTGATGTATTAACCGCGGCGGCTCAGGGGAATATTGACACTATCGTGCTGTTGTCGGGTGACGGTGATTTTGATTTATTATTAAATCACGTTAAAGCTGAATTTGGTGTGAAAACTATCGTGTATGGTGTGTCTGATTTGACCGCTAATTCATTGATTAATGCGGCAGATGAGTATTATAAAATAGAAGCAAGCTTGTTGCTTTAGTAGTAAAGATGAAATAAGAAGTAACACCTTGTATGTGTTACTTCTATTAAATGTGTCTTAATTATTTAAATTTAACTAATGTGCCTTTCAATGCCACACCGACCATTACCGAGCCAACACCACATTCAAATTCAGTTTCACTAGCAAAGTGTCTATTTTTATAATTAGATTCAATATTCACTACTGCGTCCATACCTTCACGTACTGCACGTTCTTGTAACGCTTTTAATGCGCTTAACATAACCCATTCACAAGCTTCAGTGTCTGATTTCATGAAAGCATTCGTTTTTTTATTGGTGGACACTTCGCCATATTTTTTAGCGACGGCTTTGTGTTTTTGCGTTGCAAAGTACAAAGGGATATCCAATAGTACTTCTTTGGCTTTTGATGATTCAAGCAGCTGAGATACTGAGTATTTACCCACATCATCACGCGCAGAGGCTGAAGCAGCTAGGGTTGCGAGTACTGCTGCTAAAATTAGTTTTTTCATTTTATTTCATTTCCTTGATAGTAGTAAAAATGCTAAAGATGTTAGATGCAAAAAATATATTAATGGTAAAGAATCAAATAATCCAGTGCATTATTTTTTTAAGTTGTATTAAAGCTTGGTTTTCCTCTTCATGTTTTCCTTCATAGTACACACTGACATAATTTTTTTGTACTTAATATAAAGTGTGATTTTAATTTCAATGGAGTAATTAGGCCCTCTCGCAATTGTTCCCTCTTTAGGTATATACTTAATAAAATTAAAAAAACTGACCAAGTAACGCTGTTGAATGCTATTGAAATTAGCCAATTAAGCTATAAATACCCTCAAAATAATTATTATTCTTTGCATGATGTTTCTCTCAATATTAGAGCCCAATGTTGTACAGGCATTATAGGACCTAATGGGGCGGGTAAATCTACATTTATTTCTGCTTTATGCGGTTTAATACCTAGCTTTGAAGGAAGTATTGAATACCCAAGTATGTCTGGTAAATCTAAAGCATTAATTGATTGTGTGAAAGATAAAGTGTCCTTGGTTCCACAAGAATATGCTTTTTATCCGCAGTTAACTGTTTTACAAAACTTACATTATTTTTTATCGCTTTGTTGTATTCATAACAGTGAATGGAAAATATTCGGCGGATATTCTTGCTCAATGTGAGTTAAACGAAGTAAAAAATCACAAAGCTAAAAATTTATCGGGTGGTTATAAACGTCGGCTAAATATAGCCATTGCGTTGGTAAAAAAGCCTGAAGTATTGTTTTTAGATGAACCTACCGTGGGTATTGATCCTGAATCAAGAGCTGTAATTATTAGATTACTCGAATCATTTAAATTACAAGGGAAAACGTTATTATTTACTTCTCATATGTTAGATGAAGTAGAGAAAATTTGTGATGATATTATTGTTTTTCGTGATGGTAAGGCGCAAATGAACGAAAAACATCAGCAAGAGAATATTTTACTTACTGTGCGTTTTAATCAATCACCTGATAATCTTGATTTTTTAACTATATATGAGCAAAGTGCGAACAACACATACCAAATTGTACTTAATTCACCTGAAGCGTTAGCGGCTCAATTACAACAGCTAACGCAAGTTGCCCATCAAATAATTAACATAAATTATTCAGCTAATTCTGTAGAGCGCATTTACAATCACACGCAGGCGCCTAAATGATATTAAACAGTTTAAAAAAAGAAGCGCTGATTATATTAAGTGATATTCATAGTATTGGCGTATTATTAATTTTGCCAGTTGCGTTTATGTTGATAATGACATTTGCAATGAGTGGTCAATCACAAGATGCCATAGGCAAAATTACGGTAAAGGTAAGTAGCACAGAGAATCATCTCTATGTGACTGCTTATCAACAGTATTTACAACAGCAAGGCTTTATAATATCAGACAAGAATAATGCTGCAGATTTGTTAATATCGTTACCCAATGATTTTGAAAAAAATATTAACGGGATTAACAGCTAAATCTATTGTTTTGACAATAAAAGAAACGATCACCCCATCAATGCAACCTATGGTTATTCAACTAGTGCACGGGGCTTTTTCAAAACTACGATTACATGCATACATGTTAGATATAGGCGACTTGAATGATCAAGCGCCTTTACAAGATCAAATAAGTGAAATAGATAAAAATACTAATGTTGAACAGTTTTTTTTAATTGATGAACTCGATCAACCGCTTACATCGGCAACGCTTTATAGCGTACCGTCATGGATAATTTTTGGTATCTATTTTATTGTTTTACCCGTGTCTATTACGGTAATAAACGAGCAGAAAAATGGCACGCTTATTCGACTGAAAACATTTCCAATTAGTACGTCACATTATTTTTTTACTAAGGTTAGTGCTTTTTGTTTATTGAGCTCAATACAGTTTGTCATATTAACCCTTATTGGCATTTTTGCTGTACCAGTGCTTACTGCGCAACCTTGACTATTACGGTTAGTTATTGGCCTATTTATTTGTTGTCAGGGCTTGTTATTGTTGTATCAGCCAATGCACTAGCCTTTATTATTGCAGCTGTAGTCAATAGTTATGAACAAGCCATTGTATTAGGTGGTGGTATTAATATTTTATTAGCAGCGGTTAGTGGGTTTATGGTGCCGATGAACATCATGCCTGAAATAATGGCTACGATTGCAAGTTACTCTCCGTTATATTGGTCTGCAGAGATCATTCGCGCATCGTTTATAGGAAACAATACAAGCTTAATTTATACTTACCTAACTAATTTATTACTTTTTAGTGTAGTAAGTTTTACTATGGCGAGATACTTGTTTGTAATGAAAATTAGGAAATTAATGTGGAATTAACACAACCGATTCAATCCAAGCTAGCCCAATTAAAAGATGATCTTAAAAAGCTTATTGTAGAAGAATGTGAAAAAGAAGATGATTTCGCTTGGCAGGAAATATTAGACGACGAACAATTATTTGGCTCTGACTCGCGTATAAATTTAGATTCACTGGATGGATTACAACTATCACTAGTTTTAAAACGTACTTTTGGCGTAAAAATAGAAGGTTCTAAAGAAAGCCGTAAGCATTTAACAACCATTAATAGTATTGCAGCCCTTATTGTTGAACAAAGTACTTTTGAGCAAAACAAGTGATAGCAAAGCCTGAACGTGTATTTATAAATGCTTCAACCTCAAATAGTGCTTTAGGAAAACAGCAATATTTACCTTCTTCAATGTTTTCTTCTACAAAAAATGGAGGAATACAGCGCTGTAGTGCCCCAGTAGGCGACCATCAAGTATTGTATTATGCAATGCAGGAACAACCCTCTTTGAATAAAACATTTGAGAAAATGATGGGGTTACTCATTGAGCAGGTCGACTTATTATTAGCGCAAACGGCTCTTACGCCAAAACAATTAAACAAAACCATGTTATTTATTGGTTCAACTTCATTAGATATAGGCTGTATAAAACCTGATAGCAGCCAAGCGATATGGTTGTCTCAAACAGATAAAATAGGGCAATTGTTAGCTGAACACTATGCGTTGCATTCATTGCACTTCACCTTTAATACCGCTTGTACCTCTGGCGCTAATGCCTTGCTTTATGCAACAAATTTTATCAAACAAGGTAAAATTGATAATGTCATTGTTATTGGCTTTGAATTTTTTAACCGACTTTCACTTAATGGATTTGATTCACTTGATTTAATTAGTAAAACAAGCGTAAAGCCTTTTTCTGCTACACGAGACGGCTTGATTTTAGGTGAAGGAATTGGCGCGGTTTTACTGTCGAAACATTGCACTGAACATACCCAATTGGAAATACTTGGCGGTTATTCTTCTTGTGATGATCACAGTTTAACAATCACTGAAGAAGAAGGTACTCATATCGTTGAGGTGATAAAACAAGCATTACAAAATGCAAGTATTGTACAAAATGATGTTGATTTAATAAAAGTTCATGGCACCGCATCGATTAAAAGTGATTTAGCAGAATGTAATGCATTGAATAAATTATTCACGCAGTTACCTAAATCATACGGATTCAAATCCTTGATTGGTCATACATTAGGCGCTTGTGGTGTCATTGAATTAGCTTTATTTGATCACTGCATTCGCCATGCTTACTTGCCACAATTAACTTATCAAGAGGATAAATCAGCCCCTCTGTTGTTACCCTTTATTGAGTCTGCTGCTGAATTAATACAATCAAAAATTATGTTATTTAATCATTTTGGTTTTGGAGGCAATAATGCCGCGTTGATTGTTAAAAAAGTGGAGCCAAGCTAAGTATGTGCAAACTAATACTAAAAGCCCATGAGGTTGTGTGCTTTCCTACAATAATGTCAGACAAAGAAGTCAGAAACGTTGTTAAAAATGAGACAGGGTTTTCAGTACGGCGTTTAGACAATGTTACGTTGATTTCTTTAACGGCTGTGTATCGGTTAATGGCTAATAACAAAACGTTACCCCAATTAGCTTTGTACAGTGGCGCAGAGTATATGTCGGTTGAACTTTTTCAGTCAGTAATACTTGCTATGGAAAATAAAGAAGCTATTCGCCCTTATGATTTTATTGCTACCGTTGGTAATGCTGCTAATTTTTATTTGTCAAAAGAATTTAATATTCAAGGGCCTAATATCTTCATTGGCGCGAGTCATAACACATTGTTAAAAGCTAGTTTGTTGGCAGAAACAGATATGTTACAGGGACATTGCCAACAAGCAATAATTGTGATTTGGCAAACTGATGATAAAGAGCGGCGATGTCATGCATTGTTGGTTGAAAAGGTATCAGATACAGATGCAGCCCTTAAAACATGGCATCATTTTATTGGCACACCTCAAGAGTTATCTGTATTAGAGAAAGAAGTACAATATCCACTTTTGTTGAATTTGAGTTAGTATATTTGTTCATTGCATGTTCATAGGAAAATTTATGCTAGTTTTTAATTACCTTTTTATCCAATGCATGGTCGGGTCTAAATGACAATAATTGCACTCTCAGCGAATATTGAAGCACCGTGGTTTAATGAACAATTTTCCTATTGGCGGCGCAGCTTAATGAGCAAGAAGCACATCGCTATGTTTTGATGAAAAGTAAACGCAAGCAACAACAAATGTTATTAAGCAGGGCTTTACTTTCCAAAGCATTGGCTCATTTTGATTGCACACTTAATCGTGCTTATGAAATTTTTAACTACACCACCTTAATCTTAGATAACAAGTCACAAACTTTTGCAATTTCTATCACGCACAGTGGTGATATGGCGGCGATTATTTTAAGTGATCAACCCTTAAGATTAGGGATAGATATTGAGCAAATAAAAAAGCGTAATTTTGCTGAATTAGCTAAAGAAATATGTACAAAGACAGAATTGGCGTTGATCAAAACCAGAAAAAATATTGAGGCTGATTTTTATCAACTATGGACAGTTAAAGAGTCTTTAGCAAAAGCAAGTCTAAGGCCATTAACGGATTTATATCAATGCGACTGCTCGGCTGTGCTTATGCATGATCGAACTAGTATTCATTGGCATGGTGTTATCTATACAGTCACTTGCCTTAATCTTCAGGGCTATAAAATTGCCATCGTGATAGATTCAAAAGAGAAAGTGCTACTTAAACAGATATAACTCTACTAACACTTTCTAATATAACCCCAGATCTGCTTAAGCAACGACCACAGAGTTTAGCTCTACATCACTGATATTAAGGGATGGCTTATCTTTCTTTAAGCAATAAGCCACTAATCCCGCGAGTAAATTGAGCATAAAACCATTAACACTACGATGTCTTGAGTGTTCGATGAACGAAATATTCTTTAATTGGTCATTTATGGTCTCAATAATAAATCGTTTTGAAAGCATGGCTCTATCCCATAATGACATCGCTTTTGCTTTCATATTCTTCCTAACAGTGGTGATCAGTGTCACACCTTTATCAAACAAATCGGCCGCTAAAGCTTTACTTAAATATCCTTTATCACCATATAATTTATCTGGTAAATGTTCTGCTAACTCACTAACTGGTTGAGTATCATGAACATTGCCACTAGTCACTTTAGCTGCCACTATTTCACCGAGGTGGTTTACTACTAAATGGAGTTTGAAGCCATAGAACCACCCCATAGTACCTTTACCTCGTTGGGCAACACCTTTGAATGTTTTATGTCTTGGAATACGAATATTGTGACAGACTTTTATTGATGTTGAATCAATAAATTCAATGCCTGTAGGCTTTCCTTTAAGTGTTGAAAAGTAAGCACACATTGGCGCAATAATCCGGGGCATGACCGCTAGGAAACGTGTATAACTCAGTAAGTTTGGAAAGGCGTCTTTATAAAAAGCGGATACATGGCCGAGGTAATAATTTTTAAAATCACGATAATGTGACATGTGAAAACCAACCACTATTGTCATAACTTCACTGGTGGTCATTTGCCCTGTTCGTTGACGTTTTTTGGTTCCGTCTTCCAGTAATTGTTTTTGCCATTGCGGAATAAATATTTTGCAAAAGTCATCGACATCGCAATACAATTCAACTAAATTCTTCATGCCTGTTCCTTGTGTGATTGAATGTTTTTTGGTCGAAAGATCTGATCACGGAACAGGCAATTAGTTCAATTTTCTTAAACAAGATTCAGGTTAATATAAAACGTAATTAGCTGATTAATACTGAAACATTTTGTAGCAATAGCCTATTGAAAAAAAATGTCGATCGGTATTGGAAAATTTGAACAATTAAATTAGAATGAACGTTCATACTTAATAAAAGAGATTGGTTTATATGCAACGTACTCGCGTGAATATTTTTACTGTCATCGTTTTGGCAAGCGCAGTTTTTTTATCTGGTTGCGATCAAAATCAGCAGGTAAAAGCCCCTGCTTCGCAACCTACCCCCGTTGGTGTTATTACATTAACGAATCAACCATTAATGCTAACAAAGGAGCTGCCAGGTCGAGTGACAGCATCACAGGTAGCGCAAATTCGTCCACAAGTGAATGGCATTATAAAAACTCGCTTATTTACTGAAGGTACTGAGGTTAAAAAGGGCCAAGCGTTATATCAAATTGCCTCTGAGGTTTTCGAAGCACAAATAGCAACTAGCGAAGCTGCTATAGCTAAAGCCCAAGCGAGTATTGCTAATGCCAAAGCAAAAGCAGAACGTTATGCTGATTTATTAGCAATAAAAGCCGTTAGTCAACAAGACTTTGATGAAGCGAATGCCAATTATAAAAGTACACAAGCGGATTTGTTAACAGCAAAAGCACAGCTTAAAACCGCACAAATCAACCTTAACTACAGTAAGGTTGTGTCGCCTATTAGTGGTCAAATTGGCAAGTCTAGCGTAACAGCGGGGGCTTTAGTAAATGCAAATCAAGCAACCGCATTAGCAACGGTTACTCAGCTTGATCCTATTTATATTGACCTAACCCAGTCGAGCAGTGAATTAACGCGTTTGAAAAAAGCCATTGCGAATGGTGAGCCGGATAAGGATCTAGCAATTCACTCTGCTGTTGAATTAACGATGGAAGACGGTTCTGCGTATCCGCATAAAGGCACATTACAGTTTTCTGAAGTGACTGTTGATCCAAGTACTGGCTCTGTTACCTTGCGAGCCGAATTTCCAAACCCAGAAAATCTATTACTGCCAGGCATGTATGTTAGGGCTGTGATTGTTGAGGGGGTTAAAGCGAATGCGATTTTAGTGCCGCAGCGAGGTGTTAGTCGCAATACGAAAGGTGAACCTACTGCTATGGTGGTTAGTAAAAACAATACCGTTGAAGCTCGTGTATTAGAAATTGACCGAACAGTGGGTGCTAATTGGTTGGTGACAAGTGGTTTAAACGATGGCGATCAAGTGATTGTTGAAGGTTTACAAAAAATAGCACCAGGTGCAACTGTTAATGCTGTGCTTGACCGAATCAATTGCTAAAATTCAATAACGGAGCATTGTAATGTCACGATTTTTTATCGACCGACCTATTTTTGCATGGGTACTGGCCATTGTGGTTATGCTAGCAGGAATACTGGCAATTAAAGGTTTACCTATTGCTCAGTATCCGTCTATTGCACCACCAAAGAATCAGTATTCAAGCGACTTATCCTGGTGCATCAGCACGTACCTTAGAAGACACTGTTACACAAGTTATTGAGCAAAAAATGAAAGGGTTAGATGGCTTGTTGTATATGTCATCAACGTCTGAATCAAATGGTTCAACCACGTTAACGCTGACTTTTAATGCCGATACCGATCCAGATATTGCGCAAGTTCAAGTACAAAATAAACTAGCATTAGCAACGCCATTATTACCTCTAGAAGTACAGCGCCAAGGTGTGGCTGTGGCTAAATCAGCACGTAACTTTTTAATGGTTGTTGGTTTTGTTTCAGAAAATGGCAGCATGAATAATATCGACATTGGTGATTATGTTGCATCCAATGTGCAAGATATCATCTCACGGGTGAATGGCGTAGGTGAAGTACAATTATTTGGTTCGCAATATGCGATGCGTATTTGGTTAGATCCAAATATGCTGCAAAAATATAAACTGACACCTTCCGATATTAGCGCCTCTATTAGTGCGCAAAATGCTCAAGTGTCGGCAGGCCGGCTAGGTGCTTTACCTGCTATTGATGGTCAACAGCTCAATGCGACAGTCACTGCGCAAAGTCGTTTACAAACGCCTGAGCAATTTAGAGATATTTTTGTGAAAACGAATGCAGACGGTTCAGTTGTTCGCTTAGGTGATGTTGCAAAAGTTGAGCTTGGCGGTGAAAGCTATGGGGTTGTGGCACGCTATAATGGCAAACCGGCGTCAGGTTTAGGTATCAAGCTTGCCAGTGGAGCAAACGCGCTAGATACCGCTCTTTGGGGTAAAAGCAGCTTTAGTTGAATTAGAGCCTTTTTTTCCTGAGGGATTAGCCTCGGTTGTACCTTATGACACGACACCATTTGTCTCATTATCCATTGAAAAAGTAGTAAGCACTTTAATTGAAGCGGTCGTGTTAGTATTTTTAGTCATGTATTTATTTTTACAAAATTTCCGTGCAACGCTAATTCCTACTATTGCAGTACCTGTGGTACTTTTAGGTACGTTTGCTGTATTGCATGTTTTGGGTTATTCAATTAATACTTTAACTATGTTTGCTATGGTATTAGCCATTGGTTTGTTAGTTGATGATGCAATCGTTGTGGTTGAAAATGTTGAACGTGTAATGACAGAGGAAAAACTGTCACCGCTTGAGGCAACACGTAAGTCGATGGATGAGATCAAGGGTGCACTAGTTGGTATTGCTATGGTGTTGTCGGCGGTATTTATACCTATGGCGTTCTTTGCCGGCTCTACTGGTGTTATTTATCGTCAGTTTTCTGTGACCTTAGTAACCGCGATGAGTTTGTCTGTTTTAGTGGCACTTATTTTAACGCCGGCATTGTGTGCAACAATGTTAAAGCCAAGTCATGTTCATAATGATTCATCATTTATTGGTCGATTTTTTATAGGTTTTAACAACGGCTTTGATAAGACCAATAGCGGTGCTCAAAGTTTTGTAAGCCGTATGATCAAACACAGTAAACGTTATTTATTGTGTTATGGCTTAATCGTTGGTGGCATGATTTATATATTCTCACAACTGCCATCTGCATTCTTACCAGACGAAGACCAAGGTATTTTATTTAACCAAGTGAGTTTACCTGCAGGATCTACGACAGAACAGACATTAAAGGTTGTTAAGAAAATGGAAAAGCATTTCTTAGAAGATCAATCTGAAGCGGTACGATCTGTTTTTAGTGTTATTGGGTTTAGTTTCGCAGGCTCTGGGCAAAATTCAGCTATTGGTTTTGTCGGATTAAAGCACTGGGATGAACGTCAACGTGATGATTTATCTGTAGGTGCGGTTGCGGGTAAAGCGATGGGATATTTTTCTACTATTAAAGAAGCTTTTGTATTTGCCTTTCCACCCCCTGCTGTTGTAGAACTTGGTACAGCTAATGGTTTCACATTATTTTTGCAAGACCGTGTAGGGTGGGTCACGACAAACTACTTCAGGCTCGTAATATGCTACTAGGCATGGCTTCACAAAGTCCTGTATTAGGCGGCGTTCGTCCTAATGGCCAAGAGGATAAACCAGAACTTGAATTAGATATTGATTTAGCTAAAGCGCAAGCGTTGGGTCTGACACAAGAAGACATTAATAATACCTTGTCTACTGCATGGGGTAGTAGCTATGTAAATGACTTTATCGACCGTGGTCGAGTGAAAAAAGTGTACTTACAAGGTACGCCTGAGTCTCGTATGGTGCCAGAAGACTTAGATAAGTGGTATGTACGTAATAGTAATGGCGATATGGTGCCGTTTACTGCCTTTGCTCACTCTTATTGGACTTATGGCTCGCCACGTCTTGAACGCTATAACAGTTTTTCATCAATGGAAATTCAAGGAGCATCAGCGCCAGGTTACAGTACGGGTCAAGCGATGGATGAAATGGAAAAAGGTTGGTTAAGCAGTTACCTAATGGAATTTCCTATGAATGGACAGGTATTTCGTATGAAGAGCGTTTAAGTGGTGGCCAAGCACCATTGTTATATGCGTTATCGTTATTAGTGGTGTTTTTATGTTTAGCAGCATTGTATGAAAGTTGGTCGGTGCCGGCAGCAGTAATGATGATTGTACCTTTAGGTGTTTTCGGCGCGGCAATGGCAGCCTTTGTCGGGAATTTATCGAACGATATTTATCTACAAGTTGGCCTTTTAACTACCATAGGTTTGGCATCTAAAAATGCTATTTTAATTGTTGAATTTGCCATTCATAAAATGGATGAAGGTATGCCATTAGTTGAATCAGCCATTGCTGCTGTTAAGTTACGCTTACGCCCGATTTTGATGACTTCGATGGCCTTTATTTGTGGTGTATTACCGTTGGCTATTGCATCAAGTCTTGGATCTGGTGCACAAAATGCGCTAGGTATTTCAGTGATTGGTGGCACACTTGCTTCGTCAATTATTGTGGTGGTATTTGTGCCATTATTTTTTGTATTAGTACGTCGTGTTTTCCCCGGTAAACATAAAACTGTGACGCAGGAGTAATCAAAATGACATTAAAAGTGTTAAGTTTAGCTAGCCTAAGTGTCATGATGCTGAGTGCTTGTCAAATGGCACCACAGCGTGAAGATTTAGTGTTACCAGTACCTGATAGTTATGCCATACAGAGTGAACAAGGAAACACAGCGGATTTAAAATGGCAGCAGTTTTTTGTTAATGAAAAACTGCAAAAGCTAATCGAGCAAACTTTGATTCATAATAAAGATATTCAATTGGCCGCACTTAATGTGCAGCAAGTGCGTGCGCTTTATCAAATTGAAGACTCGGCCTTATATCCATCAATAGATTTTGCAGCATCGGGTACACGTCAACGCTTACCGGCTGATTTATCGTCAACGGGTAATGCTCAAATCAACGAGAGTTATTCGGCTACAGTTGGAATGACGGCATATGAGCTAGATTTATGGGGTAAAATTCGTAATCAATCAGATCAAGCCTTGCAAACCTTGTATGCCTCTGAACAAACTCAAATGAGTGTGAAAATTAGTTTAATTTCTGAATTGGCAAGTGCTTGGTTAAATTACGCTGCTGATAAAGCGCAGTTAGCACTTGTGATGCAAACCTTAGAAAGTCAGCAGGCTTCATTGGCTTTAACCGAAAAAACCTATGCTCTTGGTGCTGCATCAAAGTTAACGTTAGCGCAAATTCAAAGCACAGTGGCCGCTGCAAAAGTTGATATAGCTAATTATCAACGTTTATTAAAACGTGATAAAAATGCCCTTGATTTATTAGTGGGTAAGCCAGTTTCAGCGGAGCTATTGCCCGTTGAAAGTTTAGATGAAGTGTTAAACCTACCTAATGTGCCTGTTGGATTACCGTCAGAGCTACTTGAGCAACGTCCTGATATTAAAGCGGCAGAGTTTCGTTTGTTAGCTGCCAATGCGAATATTGGTGTGGCTAAAGCTGCATTTTTTCCAAGTATTACTTTGACTGCAAATGCAGGAACTGCATCGGCTGAGTTTGATAATTTGTTTTCAGGCGGGACTGGCACATGGAGTTTTATTCCGTCAATTACAATACCTATATTTAATATGGGTCGTAATCAAGCAAATTTAGAGGTTACACAAACCAAACAAGAAGTTGCCTTAACAACTTATGAGCATGTTATTCAACAGGCGTTTAAAGAGGTTTCTGATGCGCTTGTTGATAGAGAAGGTTATAGGCAGCGATTAAGTGCGCTTGAAGATTTATATCGAAGCAATCAAGAGTCGTTTGCGCTCTCTGAAGCGCGCTTTGAAAAAGGGGTTGACAGCTATTTGCAGGTACTAGATGCACAACGTAATTGGTATAGTGTTGGGCAACAACTCATTAGTGGTAAACAAGCTTATATCACTAGCCTAATTAGTTTATATAAAGCAGTTGGCGGTGGTTGGCAACAACCTATTCATCAAAGTGAATAGCTATTAGGTTATGACATTAGTAGTGTATCACTAGCTTAAGTTCTTTGATTTAACACATAAGATCAGAAGTTAAAATTTGGTAAGCTAGTGATAATATTTAGGTTCAATAGAAAAGTTATCCTTTTCGGAGTTATGATGAGAGAGAAATCTAAAAGACAATCAGATCCAACGGTTGCTCAAGCTCGACGTGAGCAAGTGCTTTGTGCTGCGGCCGATTGTTTTAGACGCAAAGGATACCATGGCGCAGGAATGGCTGAAATCTCTAGAACGGCAGGAATGAGTGCGGGACATATTTATAATTATTTTGCCAGTAAAGAAGCAATAATTGAGTCAATTATAAAACGTGATATGGATGAATTATTTACGATATTTCAAGAGTTCGAAAATACCCCCGGTGATTTGGTAACTGTTTTACTTGACGGTTTAGATGAAGGCGTTGATCATCATTTTGATATAAACCAAGGTGCGCTTGATATAGAAATGCTTGCAGAGGCAGCACGTAATGACAAGGTTGCTACTTTGTTACGCGAATCAGATATTCAGGCTCGTCAAAAAATGTACAGTTTGTTAGTTGGTGAACGTAGCTTAATTAAAATGGCTGAAATAAAAGAAATAAATAGCCGTATTGAAGTCATTTTTGCGATGATGAGCGGGTTGTTACTACGCAAAATAGTTAATCCAAGCATTGATAAAGAAACAATATTATTAGCATTGCGCCCTGCAATGCGGGTACTTTTAGTGCCATTTCCTAGTGAAGAAGAAATAGAATAGGTAAGTTCTTCTAGCCCATCGATAATATCTGCTCTGGTTTAATAGCGTAGTGTCAGATCTATCATTTATGCTCAGCTAACGTCATTATGTCCGACGTTAGTGGCAAAATTTACAATTTTATTTAAGAAAAACACTATTTAGTTGAATTGCCTTGGGGGCTTAGGTAGAATTCGCACCATTCATACTTGCAATGTACTCGCATCTCATTCTCATCAAGGACAGCCTCTGTGGAAATTCATATTGAAAAATGTTCTGCTTGGTGTGGTAATTTACGCACAAGTCAAGACTGGCAGCAGTGGGCATTAGGTGAAATGCAGTATAAAGATGAAGATGACTTACCCGGGCTTAAAGAAATTCCTGCGATGCAACGTCGGCGTTTGAGTAAATTTGCAAAATTAACAATGCAGTGTGTACTTGAAACGCTTGCCGATGAAAAAGAGACGCTACCTTGCGTTTTTTCATCTAGGCATGGTGATTTACATAAAACATCAAAACTAATCGAAGATGTTGCTAAAAAGAGTGATTTATCTCCAACACATTTTGGTTTGTCTGTTCATAATGCTGTGGCGGGGCTTTATAGTATTTTTTCTAATAATAAACAACCAATGACGGCTACCTCTGCCGGTGAAGACTCATTATTAATGGCACTTGTCGATGGTTATGCAAAATTAGAAAGCCGGCAATTGGATAAAATTTTAGTAGTTTATACCGATGAAATAGTACCAGAAAAATATAGTTCTTATGTCTCTGATGCAGAAAAAACAATGTCAGTTGCTTTACTTTTGACACGACAAAAAAGTGAGTACGTTTTTACTCTGAACTTTAAACCGCAAAAAAATAAGATTAGCTCAAGTATTTTTCAACCATTAGTTTTTTTATCGTTTCTATACGGTACAGAGTCGCAAGTTGCCATTGACTCTTCTCGTTATCAGTGGCACTTGAGTAAGGTATGATCAATCGCTATTGGCGTATTTTTGCAACAGGATCTGCGTTTTTTTTGTTTGGTTTTGGTGGCGTTATTCTTTCGTTACTGGTTTTTCCAATAGTAAGGTTAATCTATCTAGGTAAAGAGCAACAGCGTCGAGCAAGTGCTCGGAAAGTAGTACATAAAACCTTTAAAATGTTCATCGCGTATATGCAGTTAATGGGCATTATGAAGTTAGAAATTGAAAATGGCGAGTTACTCAAAGCAAGTAAGGGCACTATTGTTATTGCCAATCATCCTTCGTTGATTGATGTAGTTGTACTGATTTCTATTATAGAAAATGCCGATTGTGTGGTAAAGGCAGACTTATGGAAAAACCCTTTTTTAAGAGGGGTTGTTAGTAACACGGGTTATATTAACAACGAGGCTGATCCTGATAAGTTCATGCAAGATTGCCAAAACACCTTTAATGACGGAAATAATTTAATCGTTTTTCCTGAAGGAACGAGAACCACGCCCGGAGAGAAAATGAAATTTAAACGTGGTGCTGCTAATATTGCACTGCGTACTAATACAGACGTGACACCTATACTATTATTTGTAACGCCAACAACGTTAAGTAAAGAGCCGGCTTGGTATCAGGTGCCAGAAAGTCGTTTTACGTTTAAATTAGTGGTAAAACCTGAAATATCAATTAAAAAATATGTAGCCACAGATGTTGTTTCAAATTCGGTAAGAGCACTTACCAGAGACTTACTTAACTATTATAATGAGGAACTCAGTTTTTATGAAAGAGTTAATTAACCAAGTAAAACAATTGATTATTGAAACCTTAGAACTAGAAGATATTGAACCTGAAGATATAGCAGATGATGAAGCTTTATTTGTTGACGGATTAGGTCTTGATTCAATTGATGCGTTAGAGTTGGGTGTTGCCATTAAAAAAGCGTACAATGTTAAAATTGATGGTGACTCAGCAGACAGTAAAAAGCATTTTTACTCCGTGACGTCATTATGTCAATTTATAGCTGAAAACCGATAATTAGGTATATATTTTAAATGAAAGATAGAAACGATATTTACAAAATGGTAAGTGATATTTTAGTAACCATGTTTGAAATAGATGAAGATGATATTTCAATGGATGCACACTTATATGAAGACATGGATCTAGATAGTATCGATGCTGTAGACTTAGTCGTAAAACTGCGTGAAATTACCGGTAAAAAAATTGAACCAGAAGATTTTAAACAGGTAAGAACTGTCAAAGACATTATTGATGCTGTTGAAAAAATCACAACGAATGAATAAATAGTTGATGAAAAACTAATAGTGATAAAAAATATAGCGCTAGGACTGGTTTTTCTTTTATACCCATTCATTGTTTATGTTGGGCTAAACTGGTTTGAACCGTCAATACTTGCGTTATTCTTAGTGTCTTTAACCTTAATAAGAGTATTTTTTTCTAAGAAGAAAACGGCAATACCATTAATTAAAATAGTTGGCATTAACGCTATTTTGCTTCTTAGTTTTAATGTGTTTGCGAATTCAACTTTGTTGCTGAAATTGTATCCTGTTGTTATTAATTTTAGTTTTTTCAGTGTTTTTATATACTCGTTTTTTAAACCGCCACTGTCATTACACTTATTGCGAGTGTTACAGACAAATTAACTGAAAATGCCGTTATTTATACGCGTAAGGTTACTTTGGTGTGGTGCGCTTTTTTCATGCTAAATGGATTTATCGCTTTATGGACCGTATTTCAAAGTGATGAATATTGGGCGTTATATAACGGTATTATCTCTTATTTACTTATGGGCGTTATATTTGCGTGCGAATGGCTAGTTAGACGAAAATTCAAGAAAAATGACCAATCAAATTACATTACCTAATTCCAGTACCTTTTTTGTTGAACAAAATATTCACTTTCCACAATGGCTAAATTCAGTTAATTATCATCGGCAATGTTTTGCCAATAATGATGCGGTAACGTGGTTATTGTATTGCGATAATGCCTACCAATTTTCCGTACTTTTTTTTGGCTTATTAACGGCGAATAAAAAAATTATTCTGCCGCAAAATGGTACTGTTAACCAGTTACAGCTGTGTATGGAATTGGCTGATGGTTTTGCGGGTGCAGCCGAACTGATCCCCACGTTAGCTGCTGATAATGTTGTGTCTTATTGCCCTCAAAGCACCTTACCCATAGCGTCACCGTTACGTATTGCCAGTAATACTGACATAACGCTTTTCACCTCTGGATCAACCGGTGATGCAAAAGCTATTAACAAAACTTTTCAACATTTACTGAACGAAATAATGCAGTTAGAACATTGTTTTGGCGATAAACTTGGCAACGCTACCATTGTTTCTACGGTATCTCATCAACATATTTATGGGCTTTTATTCAAATTGATGTGGCCTATTTGGTTCAGTCGCGATGTTTTACTACAACCTTATGAATATCCTGAACATTTGTGCTATGACCATCATAAATATAAGCTGAAAAATATTGCAATAGTGAGTAGCCCGCCCCATTATCATCGGTTAATCAAAGACAATGTTTACATGGAGATGCGTGACAATATTAGTACCTTGTTTTCTTCTGGTGGTCCGTTAAGTGATGACGCAAGTCGACAACTTGCCGTACAGTTAGGGCAAAGCCCAAATGAAATTTATGGAAGTACCGAAACAGGTGGTATCGCATGGCGACAACGATGTCTAGGACAAAGTAATCGTTGGTTACCTTTTGGCGATATTGAATTGTCTTGTCAAAACACCAGTCAGTGCTTAATGCTTAAGTCGCCTTATTTTGACCATGACGGTTGGTATATCACTGATGATCAAATAAAGATAGCCGCTGATGGTAGTTTTGATTTATTAGGACGAGTTGATCGTATCATCAAAATTGAAGAGAAAAGGGTATCACTAGATCATGTGCAACACTGCTTAAAAGCCCTTGATTTCATTGACGATGCTTTCTGCTTAACGTTGTTAACTAAACGAGGCTTGCAAATTGTTGCTGCTGTCGTTTTAACTGAAGAAGCTCAAAATGAGTTAGATCAGAGTCGAAATCTTGTTTTTAATCGCCGAATAAAATCTCATTTAATGAATGATTTAGAAGTTATCGCTATACCAAAAAAATTTCGTTATTTGCCTGCTTTACCTTATAATTCATCGGGTAAATTAAACAAGTTAGTGATGGAGAAGGTTTTTGAATAGCAAAGTGATGTTTCCAGAAGTAGATCACATAGAGCGCAATGAAGATACATTAACCTTGTCGTTAAGTATTTCTGAGGATGTTTATTATTTTTGGTCATTTTCCTAACGCACCTATTTTAGCGGGCGTAGTACAAGTACATTGGGCTTTACATTACTTAAATGAATACTTTAACATGCAAGTGAGCGACTATAAGGCTATTGATGCCTTAAAATTTCAAGTGATTATCGCCCCTAACAGTCAAGTTAATTTGTGCCTTAAAAAAATAAACGATCACAAATTCAGTTTTAGTTATCGTTCTGAAAATGGCAGTCATTCGTCTGGCCGGGTTGTTTATCAATAATGAAATGCTGCTTTGTTATTCCCTGCTATAATCATGATCTTGTTATTAGAGACACAGTCATTGCCTTAACTCAGTATTCATTTCCTATTATTATTATTGATGATGGTAGCCAACCGTCAACAAAAGAGATATTAGAGCAAGTAGCGCAAGAATTTGACAACGTACAGTTAATTCAACATGTTGACAACGGTGGTAAGGGGGCTGCTATGCAAACAGGCCTAGCTGCTGCTATCGAAAAAAAAATGACCCATGCTTTGCAGGTTGATGCCGACGGTCAACATGATTTAACCGACTTACAGGCGTTTATTCAAGCAGCAGAGCAGCATCCTAACGATCTTATCAGTGGTCAACCCGTCTACGATAGCTCCATCTCTAAAGGCCGATTTTATGGTCGTTATATTACCCATTTTTGGGTAGCGTTAGAAACCTTGTCGTTTAAAGTGATTGATACCATGTGTGGCTATCGAGTGTATCCTCTTGCTGAATATAAAACATTAATCAGCACAGCAACATTAGGTAAGCGCATGGATTTTGATATTGAAGTGATGGTGAAATTGATTTGGCAAGGGGTTAACGTGCGTTTTGTAAAAACCAAAGTACACTACCCAGAATTTGGTTCATCACATTTTCATGCATTTAAAGACAATGTACTGATTAGTAAAATGCATACACGTTTATTTTTTGGCATGCTGTGGCGTTTACCCAAATTAGTCTTAAGAAAATTATTTTCAAGTCAATCATCAAAACAATCAAAAAAATAATCAAGGTAGGTTTATGAGTCAGAAAGAAGATCTACATTGGTCAAAATTTAAAGAACGCGGTTCAATGCTCGGTATTGAGGTTTTGGTGTTCATTCATAAATACTTGGGAAACTGGGTATTTAAAGTGATTTTGTTTCCCGTTATGGTGTATTTTTACTTGTCGGGCAGTATTGCGCGAAACAGTATTCATCATTATTTAAGTAACCTTAATAAACACCAACATAATATAACCCTTACGCAAGGGCAGCTGTTTAGAAAAGGCTTTCGCGTTTTCTATAACTTTGGTTTAGCCATTGTGGACAAATTTGATGCGTGGTTAGGTAAAGTGAATATTGACGATATTGATATCGTCAATAAAGACGCTTATCAATCTTTACTTAACGCCAATGGTGCGGTTATTTTCAGTGCGCATTTGGGCAATATGGAAGTTTGTCGTGCTATTTTTAGTTCAGGTGAGCATAAGCGAAAACTCAATGTCATCACCTACAATGAGCATACTCCAACGTTTAATAATTTTTTAAAGAAGGTGAATAAAGACGCGGCAATAAACTTTATTCATATTAATAATTTTGGTCCTGCAGACTCTATTCAATTAAAACAAAAAATTGAAGACGGTGAAGCAATAGTTATCTTTGCCGATAGAACTTCAGTAAATAATCCTGACAGTGTTTATCAAGTCCCCTTTATGGGTGAAGATGCCCCTTTTGCTAAAGGACCTTTTGCACTCGCTGCTATTATGGAATGCCCAGTATTTTTAATGTTTTGTGTGAAAGAAGAAGGCCGTTTTAAAGCCTGTATTGAAGAGTTCGCGCAACCGAAGAAAGTGAAGAGAAAAGAACGCAATGAATATTTTACTGGGCTTGCAATAAAGTATGCCCAACGATTAGAATATTATTGTCAAAAGTCCCCATACCAATGGTTTAACTTTTTTAATTTTTGGCATAATACCAAAAAATAAAAATGACCATAGTATAAACAGCATATTAGAACAAAAGTTGAAATAGCTTTGGAGAGCAATCAGTGACCCCCCTAAAAATAAAAAGATTTTATTTGGTGAAGGTAATTTAACGATTGAAGATATTGTTAATGTCTCGAAATCATCAGACCCTGTTGCTTTATCTGAAGCGACAAGCTCGCCTTTACGATTATATATTTGTCCACGAACCAAACCACGACCGTTACTTGCCGTGGGATACAGCAGAATCACCATATTTACACGTTATTATGTATATGCTCAAATAGCACCTAAATAAACCTATTTAGGTGACCCATATGGTGACCCATTCACGAGATAAAAAACTAAATCAGAAAAATGCTGAGGACTTTAACAACAAAGCTACTCGTGATGAAAGGCTGTGGGGTGAAAATGGTTTACACCTAAAGAAAAAAGCTAAAGGCTGTGCTTTTGTTGTTAGGTTTCGCTCTCCAACAGGAAAGCGTAAGGATATTACATTAGGTAAATATGGCGTAATGTCTCTTGAACAAGCAAAGAATAAAGCCCTATTAATTGCTAGTGAAGGTTTAGATAAGAAAGACCCTTTAGAGGAAAGACGAAAACGAAAACTAGAGTTAGCGAGACTTGAGAGTAGTACGGTTGGGAACTTTTATTATGGCTACTACACAGACGTTCAACATAGTAAAAAAGATGGCCAAGGTTCATTACTAAGAATCAAAAAGCACTTTAACTACTGGTTTCATAAACCTATGAGCGAAATAACACCCAACGATGTTGATCTATGGTTTCGCAATGCAAAGAAGCAAGGCGCGAAATTCTCAGGTATACAAAGAAATTATGCTGCATTTAAAGCATTACTTAATCTAGCAGTGAAACAAAAAATCATCAAAGTAAATCCTATTATAGACAAACACCTCAATAAGCCCTTTGAAGAAAATAATGATGATATTAAAGAAAAAGGCGATTCCTTCACCAAGAAGAGATACAAGGGTTACTTAATGGAGTTGAGCTTAGAGAAGCTGAGCTGATGAACGAGTGTGACGATATTCACTGGATGCGCCCTTTTTTGATGGTGTTACTTACTACAGGATTTCGTTCAGGTGATGTATATGGCTTAAGGTGGAATGAAGTTGATCTACAGTTTTCTCACTCAATAACAAAGGTTATAGAGAAAACCAGTGATAAATACACTAAACCAAGGTCTTTTCCTATAAGTAACGAGTTAGAAGAAGTTTTAATTCAATGGAAAAAACAATCAAAAGGTAAAGGTCGTGGTTTAGTTTTTCCATCACCATCTAAGCAAAATGAAGGTGGCAGAATGTCTACAGAAGCGTTTGCACTGCATTGGAAAAGAATAAAAGAACTTGGTGGAGTAGATAGTAAGCTCCATATATATGCCCTTCGTCACAACTTTGCTAGCCGGCTAGTAATGAATGGCGTTGACCTATTCACAGTTAGTAAATTGATGGCCCATTCAAAAATAAGTACAACCATTGATAACTATGCACATCTAGCACCTAATAAAGCCAGTGAATGCACACAAGCTTTAGTGAGAGGATTCATCGGGAAACAACAAGAGACAGCTGATGAAACCTACTTAAACGCATTGTAAGTTTAAAGCCACTATGTAAGGCAATTTATCTACTGAATATTAATAAATCTAATTTCACTTTCATCGAGGTGTATTATAAGTAACATATTGTTTTGTTTGGTTTATTGTTTTGTTTGTGAGGTATCAAGAAGACAGTTAAATGTTCAGGTTACATTAAAAAATACCTCATATAAAATTAATCGAACCTGATCATACTGATCAGAACCCCATAATTTTATTTAAGGTTACAGGTAAAGCCGTTAGTGAGAAGTTATTAAATCTACTGTAGATCGTATAGGTTATTTCGTTGAAAAGGAGTGATTTAAAGTCTTGGTGAAGATTGGTATTACTCAAAGGTTTTATGGCTTTAAATCATCGTTATATTAACCCTAAAGGCTGAACCACGATATAAAAATACTCCATTGATAGCTTAATGTTTGTAACAGTGATTTAAACATTGGCGGTTAAATTATCTAATGGATTTCGTTCTAGTTTTTAAGTACTTGCTATAGAGCTCTGTAGGTTAGATATTAAACTAATAAAATTTCAACTAGGACCATATTGTTAGTAACAAGGAAAAAGCCGCTTATGATGATTATAAGTGGCTTAAAGCACGTAGGGAGTTGATATCATCGTGATCTAAGTAGCTTACAAATTTATCACATCCATATTTTTGATTGATTCATCAAGAGTTAATTCGAAGTAAACTAATAAATTATCTAAGGTTTTTCCTTTAGCTACGTCTATTGATTGGTAATATTGCCATAAACCAAGATGCCTTTTGAACTCTCTATTTGGGATTAAAAGGAAGGGGTTAATCATGTAACTTTTCTTTTTCCCTTTTTTTAAAATATTCTTGTCAACTAGTGTCTTTACGTTGTTATTACGCTGCATTAGAGATTTTATCATTTTGGTGTAAGAGTCGTCCAATATAAGGCTGACTTCATTTAAATTTCTTCTTGAATCAGGGTACTTTGATTCCAACTGATTATTAATTTTTATCATATCTCTAAAATATAAAAAAATTTTAAGTTGAGATTCATTTAGGCTGCCAATGACAGAAAGAGTATCAATTGTTCCAGAAGGAAACATTTTAGTCGTTTGCCCTGTACCAATCATTGTGTATGCAGGTTTAGGGTCTCTCCAGTACTCATTTTTTGATGTAGTAGCGTTTTTATTCTTATTTTGTTGACTCATATAGCAAACCTCATCTCTTAAAAGCTATCTAATATATAGTAAAAGTGTTTTTAATATATATAAATAGGCTTTTTTACCATATTTAATCTCGTGTTTAAACTGATGAAAACTATATTATTGATAGTAAATAATTATATAAACTATTAATTGTATAGGTG
Organism: Colwellia maritima; assembly: GCF_022669015.1. Lineage (GTDB taxonomy): Bacteria > Pseudomonadota > Gammaproteobacteria > Enterobacterales > Alteromonadaceae > Colwellia > Colwellia maritima. The sequence continues at coordinate 672,235 of NZ_JAKKSL010000001.1, forward strand.
GTATTTATATTAACTACTTGTATACAAAGAATAAAGTAATTTATTAGAGTCTATATTAATAAAAAAAGAGATATATAAAGAAAGAAAGATATATATATATAAAGAAATTTTTAAAGTTATTAAATTAAGAATTAAAGAAGGGAAAAAAATAATTATTGTCCTTAATAAACAGAAAGACACCTATTGTTTAACTACCTTATCTCTTTAACTATTTAAATAAATATAATAATTACTATTAAATCAGTGACTTATAATGTTTTTGTATATGAGGGTTATAGGTTTTTTGTGTGTAAGTCTATAATTTTTATATAATTTGGAGGGTCTATGGACAACGAGTTAAAAGAAAATGTGAGTAGTTTAAAGCGCGGAGAGCAACTTGTTACAACTTATCAAAAAAAGAAAATTAGCAAAACTCCGCCTTATATTACAGTAGGTAATGGGCTTTCAACAACAAAATTCTCTGAGGAAGTAGTAGTTGATGCTTTTAAAGTGTTCAGTGAATTATCAAAAGCTCAACAAGACTTATTTGTTGATTTAAAAGATATTCTAGTAGCTCAAAGTATGCACAATCACTATAACAAACGAAAAGTCGAAAATCCAAATCTAATTATCTTAGACAGGAGCAGGAGTAACTTAGTGCATCAAAACATAAAAACTAAGATGAGCCAAAATCGAAATAGAAAAATGCTTGAGACCAAAGGCATTTTGAAACAAATTAAACCAGGGATTTATATGCTTAACCCATACATTTTTATTCCTCATAACGACTTTCAAGAAGTTGTAAGCATCTGGAAAGAACTATCATCAAAATCATAACCCTACTAATTACATATTATACAAGATAGTAATCATGCATTTAATACAGGACTAAGAGATACCCCGCAGTAGTTATAAGAGCCGCTAACGATAATCAATAGGAAACAGTAGTTTTGGGTCTGCTAAGCGTGTATCAGCTTAACTACGTGTATGTGTGGTGCTATCAATATTATTACCTACTTTACCCATAGCTACTGATACTCAATAACCAATAGGAAACTGTAGTTTTGGGTCTGCTGAACAATAACCATAAGAATATCTTTAGATAAGCTGATAACCAGTAGCTAACTATCAGTAGTTAGTATCAATGATTACCTATCATCAAATCTACGGGTAAATATGGGGCTTAAGCTTGTTGTGTGAGTTGTCACTCAATACACTAGTAGATTTGCTTCTAGTAATATTAGGCGACAATTAGCTTGGCCGGTTCACGACAATTAGCTTGTCTGGTTTTGGTACACTTCAGATATATCAAATTCAACAGAGAAAGATATGTCTGGAAAACCCATAACCAAACAACAGGTTAATTTATATATGTCTTATCGTAAGGACCATAAACAAACAACAGCTGCCGCCCAAGCGGGGATGTCAGAGCGCACAGCCAGTCGCATTGATACAGGGCAACATTCAACAACAAAGCAACCTAGAGCATATCGAACCCGAAAAGATCCCCTTGATGGTGCCTTTGAACTACATCTTATTCCACTACTTAAAGCAGATCCTAAGCTTCAACCTGTAACGTTATTAGATCAGCTAGATAACGTTATGCCGGGTAAGTTCGGCCGTAACCATTTACGCACGTTGCAACGTCGAGTCAAAAAATGGCTAGCCACTGAAGGGCCAGATCAAGAAGTCATCTTTCGTCAAAAGTATATGCCAGGATTTATGGGGATATCGGATTACACCTGGATGAATAAGCTCAATATTAGCATTGCCGGTGAAGCCTTTGAGCATAAACTTTTTCATTACAAGTTAGTGTTTAGTGGTTGGTCGTATGCTCAGGTTGTCTTTAGTGGAGAAAGCTTTGAGTCACTTTCCACAGGCTTACAAAATGCTTTTTGGCGCAGTGGTGGCGTACCACAGACACATCGAACGGATAGCTTAAGTGCCGCATTCAATAACCATTATGAACAAGAAACCTTAACCGAACGTTATCAAAAACTATGCAAACATTATGGCGTTATAGCGACTCGCAATAATAAAGGTGTGGCGCATGAAAATGGTGCGATTGAAGTGGCTCATAGCCATTTAAAACAAAAAGTAGATCAGCAATTGCGTTTACGCGGTAGTCGTGACTTCGCGACAATTACCGAGTATCAATCGTTTGTAGATCTAATTGTCGCCAAAATCAATCGTCAATGTAAAACACGCTTTGATGAGGAGCGCAAGCACTTAACCGCGCTACCAAAACGCCGTACTAACGATTTTAGTGAGCAATATGTTAAGGTCACATCCAGTAGCACTATCAGCATCAAACGAGTGACATATACCGTACCTTCCAGGCTTATTGGTCATCGTTTACTGGTTCATATTTATGATACCCGGCTCGCTTTATTTCTTGGTCATGAAGAGACTTTATCACTGCCCAGAATTTATGCCCAAGGGCACCGAGCACGCGCGGTAGACTATAAACATGTGATCCACTCACTGGCGAAAAAGCCCAATGCCTTCAAATATTCACAGTTACGAGAAGACTTAATACCAGAAGGTGATTTCAGTTTATTGTGGCAGCAGTTAACCGCGCAGCACGTTAGTGACAAAGACTGCCGATATATGGTTGATCTATTATTACTCGCTCATAACTATCATTGCGAAGACGCCCTTGGCCGCTATGTACTGAAAAACCATGAGCAAGGCAAACGTATATCGATTGATATGTGTCGTAAATTGTTTGGCCCTAGTATGGTTACAGTACCTAATATTGTCAGCCATCAACATCACATAAGTGATTATGATAGCTTGCTTGGAGGTATGCATGGCTAACATTCAAAGCTTACCAATATTGTTGAAAGAGCTGCGCTTAAGTGCGATAGCCAAAGAATGGGAAGTTATCGCTCAAAAGGCCGTGTCAGAGCAATGGGAGCCTGAGTTGTTTCTTGCTGAGTTATGCGAACTTGAAGCGAATCATCGCCATGAGAGTCGCTTAAAGCGGCTTCTTAAAGAGAGTAAATTACCCGTAGGTAAGCAGCTTCATCAATATGATTTTGACGAAATCGAAGGGGTAACATCGCTACAAATCAAACAAAAAACGAATCAAATAGATTGGGTTAGACAAGGTCATAATGTATTACTGTTTGGGGCAAGTGGCTTAGGGAAAACTCACTTAGCGTGTGCGATAGGTTACTCATTACTGGAAAAGTCGGTGCGAGTTAAGTTCAGTACTAGCACGACGATAGTACAAGAATTACAACGTGCTAAAGAAACACTAGGTTTGAATGATGCCTTAAGAAAACTCGATAAATATGAGCTATTGATCTTGGATGATATTGGCTATGTGAAGAAGAATGATAGTGAAAGTCAGGTATTATTTGAATTGATTGCTCATCGATATGAACGAGGCAGTATGTTGATCACATCAAATCAAGCTTTCAGTGAGTGGGATAGTATATTCGGTGACAACATGATGACTGTTGCAGCTATAGACCGACTTGTACATCACAGTGATATCTACCAAATACAAGGAGAAAGCTACCGTAAAAAACAAGCAATGAAAATAAACTCAAATACCGCCCAAGTTAATTGACGCCGACCGGACAAGTTAGTTGACGTCTAATATAGTAATCCATTCTTTCGATATATCCGTAGTTATGTATACCGTTAGCAGCTGATATACAGAGTAGTAAGTATAAGTTTTTTATTTTTATTCATTAGCATTTGGCTTTTTTAACACTGTACCTTACGCATCCATTTCACAGAACATTTCGCTTCACTACAATACTCATTACGTTCACTTGCTGCGCAAGCTCACTTATTCGTATTTTTGTTTGCTCAATTTCTGCTCATGGTGCGACGGTCAGTGTTAAGAGTTTACGGGTGAGTGGTGGATATTGTACGTAGTTATGAGTACAGCCTTGGATGATCACTGTAGGTACTTATTTGAACTAGGGGATCTATGGTATTACCAAACATAACTATGTGTCTAGTTTCATTACAAGCCAATCTGTAGTGTAATTTGGTGCAGATATTAGCATTGTATATAAGCCGCTATGTCATACATTGCTAAAGCATAAAGTGGTCTATGCCCATACTAATATTGAGCTTGTAATAAGAACCAGATAAAGCATTTATTTTAATGATTTACATCAACTTAAGTACGAATCCATTATACTTATTACTTTTATTTAGGCAGAATATATCATTAGTTCTAATTATGGAACTAATTTGAAGCAGACTAAGGAATGTATGTATGAATAAACTCTTAATAATATCTTCTGTATTACTCTTTACGGGGTGCGCAACCGTAAAAGATTCAAGTGTAAGCAATACAGAGAATAATAACTCTGCTGTAAGCAAGACGTTACAACAGGAAGTTATCAATAAAAAATATTTAAAGCGTAAAGTGGCTATCGGTCGTTTTACTAATGAAACTAAGTATGGTCAAAGTTTTTTCGTTGACAAAAATAATGACCGAATTGGTAAGCAGGCGATGGATATCCTATCTGCTAAATTGTTTGATACTGAGCGTTTCATTATGCTTGAGCGAGCAGATTTAGCACAAATAGAAAAAGAATTATCGATGGGTGAGACTTCTAGCATGAAAAATGCGGCTGACTTTTTGATTGTTGGGTCTATTTCTGAGTTTGGGCGTAAGAATACAAGTAATGTTGGTGTTTTCTCGAGAGTAAAAAAACAGGAAGCAAATGCTACAGTTCATATCCGATTGATTGATGTGTCGTCAGGTCAAATAATTTATTCGGAGTCAGGTAAAGGTGTAGCCTTCTCAGAGGCAGGGACTGTCATGGGGGTTGGGGATAAAGTCGGTTACGATAGCTCTTTGAACGATAAAGTACTTGATGCTGCGATTACTGACTTGGCTTCTAATGTAATAGAGAACATGTTAGATAAGCCTTGGCGTTCATATGTATTATCAGAGGACGAAGGTAACCTTATTATTTCTGGTGGTAAGTCTCAGAATATTTCGCAGGGCTCTAAGTTCACTGTGTATAAGTCAGGAAAGAAAGTTAAAAATCCTCAAACAGGCATGTATATAACTTTACCAGGGAAATCCATTGGTGACATCGAAGTGTTAATGTCTATGGGAGATACCCCCCAAAGTGAAGTTTCCATAGCAGAGGTAGTTTCTGGTGATTTTAGTGAGTATGTTACTTCTGGTGATTTCACATCACTCTACATTCAAGAAAGTAAATAAAGGATTATTGTATGAAAATTTTAAAATTCTCTTTAGCTCTTCTATTGGCTTCTACTCTTTTGGCCTGTGGTTATACCGAAGGTGTTCGTAGCTCAGAACAGTCTTCTTTTGTCTATTTTACGGGTAACGCACAAGGTGTTTCTGCTACCGTAGGGGGTGGAGAACCCTTTGTAGTTAATAAGTTAGGTGAGCGTAATGTATATAAGGTCGCATCAGGCAAGCAGCGAGTTGTTGTTCGTAAGGCAGGTGTTATCGTTGTAGATAGGATTGTGCTACTGGGTGATGGTCAGTCTAAAGAATTTAATATCTCACAATAGAGATAAAGGAGAAATAATGAAAACTAAATTATTGATGGTTGTGTGTGCAGCTTTACTAGCTACAGGCTGTGCCAATAAAGTTAAGCCAATGTATGAATACGGGGAGTATTCTGAAACATTCTATACTATGAAAAGAGATGTGGGAGAAAACTCTTTGAAAGAATGGAAAGTAACATTAGAGGATGTTATTCAGCGTTCAGGTGAACAAAGTCTTAGAGTTCCTCCGGGAGTGTATGCCAATTTAGGTTATCTTTATTTAAAGGTAAATGATTCAAGGACTGCAATTAGCTATTTTGAGCTAGAAAAGAGTATATACCCTGAATCTGTTATATTTATGAATAATTTGATTAGTAAAATTAAAGTGCAGGGAAGTGATGATGATTAACAAGATAAAAATAGCATTGGTTACTTTGATTGTTGTTATGGTGTCTGGTTGTGTGAGCCCCCCAAAAAAGTTACCTAAAATTGAAGTATTCCCAGAAATGTACAATGAGAAACCTCGTTCATTATTGATCATGCCTCCGATCAATTTAAGTACAGCTGCTGATGCTAAAGATTATTATGCTACAACGATAGAGATGCCTATCGCATTTAAGGGGTACTATACTTTTCCGTATGAGCTAGTTTCTGAAATATTAAAACAAGAAGGTGTTTATGATACAGAGCTAGTTTACGATATGCCTTTGGATAAATTTCATGAGTATTTTGGGGCAGATGCTGTTTTATTCACCCAGATTGTAAAATGGGACATTAACTATATGGTTTTTACTTCATACCTAACTGTATCAATTGAGTTTGAAATAAAGTCAACGAAGACATCTAAGACGTTATGGGAATCTAGTGGAGATGTAAGGATTGACCTGAGCGGTGGTGATGGAGGAGGAAGTCCGTTAGGGGCAGTTGTAAGCTTAATTTCTACAGCAATTCAATCAGCGGTAGCTGATTACACTGAATATGCAAGACAAGCTAATTATCGCTTTGTTAGTCCAATTCCTTTTGGTCCATACCATCCGTTATACCTTAAAGATCAACAAACATTAGTTTGTCCAGAAGGTGCTGCTCCAAAGACTACAACCTAATCCATATGCAAAAAATGGTTATTTAGAAATTTGTCCTATAAAAGTGGATGAATGATAACCCCAAAATAATGAAGGAATCATGCGATTTTTTATAATAGTTAGTGGATACTAGGTATATTTCTACTAACTATTATATTCTTAGGGTATCACTTTAAGTCTTTTTTGTTGGCTGAAAGGACTATCTATTAAGATGATTTTCTGTCTAAATATCGTTCTACGTGGTAGTAGTTTTCCTTTTCAAACTAAGCCGTAACTTCCGACTTATGGCTAATTGAAGTCATAAAGCATTCCTTGACGGTAATGTATGCAAAGTCGGTTATGCGGGTATTAAAGTCGAAATAATAAAGGCCGGCTATCAAATAATAATTACGATTAATCCAAAATTATTAAGTGGTAATCAACGGTTACTCCTGCCCTTGTTTTGTTATCTACTCAGGAAGAACATGTGGGCGTTATAGCAACCACTGACTTGATTACTAACACAGAATAAAGCTAAGAAATATACTCATAGTTATTATGAAATCTCACAAATTTAAACTTTATATAACGGCTAATTAGGCACATTCCCAATTAAGTGCATAACCATACACAGACCGCTATGTAAAAGTATGTCTGCATTTTTTACCACACAAGTACTTCCTTTAAGCCACATAGGTGGTTCACCATCCCCCCGTAGTTTTATATAAGCTGATAGTAAAATAGTGTTAAGTACAACTAAAAGTCATATCTACTGGTTTTTATGAGTACATACACCTACACATAACTATTGAGCAGTAGATACAAAAAAGCACCAAACTTTACGAGTGGTGCTGTTTGATATTTAACACTTTGGATTATTGCTTTTTAATCTATTAAGGTAATCAGTCCACCCTTGTATCATTTAAATGAGTTTCTTCGCTCTTTTAGCTCTGACAGAATGATACTTACCTTCTTTCTTTAGATTAAATAAGCATAAGAACAATGTTCAATATATTTTATATTTAAATACCTAAAGTCTATAAATGTGTGACCTATGTGGTGACCTAAACAAAAATAAAGAAACAATTAAGCATAAAGTTAAATAATGAAACCTATATTTGACAAGGGCTACAAGCTAATTTTATTATCTTTGTCTGATAACACCTTCTTGCATGGTTGAAGCAGGAGACTTTAGACAGCGCATCGACTCGGGCGTGAAGTTTTTAGAAAAAATATTAAGTGAAGAAGGGCACATATACGGAGTAACCACAGGTTATGGTGATTCTGTTATGTTTGAAGTACCTTATGATCTGATTGAAGAATTACCTATGCACCTGACACGCTTTCATGGTTGTGGCCTAGGTGAATTTTTTACACCTGAACAATCTCGCGCTATTTTAGCCGCTCGACTAGCCTCCTTAACTCGCGGTTATTCAGGAGTCAGTTGGAATTTATTAGACCTATTAGTTGAATTGCTTAACCGTAATATTTTACCGGTTATCCCACAAGAAGGCTCGGTAGGAGCAAGCGGTGATCTAACTCCTTTGTCATATGTTTCGGCACACTGATTGGTGAACGTGATACTTATTATAAAGGTGAAATTGTACTTGCAGCTAAAGCGTTTGAACAAGAAGGTTTAACGCCAATTAAGCTACGCCCAAAAGAAGGCTTAGCTATCATGAATGGTACAGCTGTGATGACTGCACTGGCCTGTACAGCTTATAAACGTGCAGAATACTCGACTAAATTAATGGCGAGAATTACCGCGTTATCAAGTTTAGCCTTAAAAGGTAATAGTAATCATTTTGATGATATTCTATTTAGTGTGAAACCTCACCCTGGGCAAAATCAAATTGCTAAGTGGATTCAAGGTGATTTGAATCATCATGAACATCCAAGAAACTCACATCGCTTACAAGACAGATATTCAATTCGTTGTGCACCGCATGTTATCGGGGTTTTAGCCGACAGCCTACCTTGGCTGAGAAGTATGATTGAAAATGAATTAAACAGTGCTAACGACAATCCGATTATTGATGGCATTGGTGAACATATCCTCCATGGCGGGCATTTTTATGGTGGTCATATTGCCATGGCAATGGACTCAATGAAAAACTGTGTGGCTAATTTAGCTGATTTAGCGGATAGACAAATAGCGACCTTGGTTGATATTAAAATGAATAATGGTTTGCCACCTAACTTAACCGCATCACAAGGAGGAAGAAGGCACATTAATCATGGTTTTAAAGCGATTCAAATTGGCTGTTCTGCATGGACGGCAGAAGCATTAAAGTTAACGATGCCTGCAAGTGTTTTTTCGCGCTCAACTGAATGTCATAATCAAGACAAAGTAAGTATGGGTACTATCGCGGCTAGAGATTGTTTAAGAATATTGCAATTAACAGAACAAGTATTAGCGGCAACGTTATTAGCCGCAGTGCAAGGTATCCGTATCAGAATACTCAATGCTGAACTTTGTCGTGATTCATTAACCCAAGAGGTTCAGTGTATGATTGATGACATAGCAAGCTTTTTTGATTTGTTAGAAGAAGATCGCCCAACCGACATGATTTTACGTCAAACAATTGATTATATTCAGAACGAACGCGGACTCTTTATGAGGAAAGTTAAAGGTATATTAACCGTTGCCCATGAAATAGATGTGCAATTTTACGATGTGGATGCTATGCGTGTTGTGTGGCATGGCAACTATGTTAAATATATTGAGGATGCTCGCTGCCAATTATTACGCAAATTTAATTACGATTATAACGATATGGAAGACTCGGGTTATGTGTGGCCTATCGTTGATATGCGACTGAAATATGTACAATCAGCAGAATTTGGCAATAAAATTCGTGTTGAAGCAACGCGGTTGAATATGAAACACGATTAAAAATTTCTTATAGAATTTTTAATGCGGAAACAAATCAAATTTTAACAAAAGCCTATACTGTGCAAGTAGCGGTGAACATTGAAAGTAATGAAATGCAATTTGAATCGACAATATTCTTTGGAAAAATTAGCACCCTTCTTAACTGATGTAAGCCAATAATCATGACACTATTATTGCGTATTTTATTGTTTGCACTATTTGTTTTCTCAGTAACACCATGGGCAAATGAAAGCAGTGAAATCCGCCATAATGAAAAAACAACCAGTATAAATAGTCACAGTGATAAGCAAACAGATATTGAATCAAATGTTCGGTTAGAACGTTTTCTTGCAAGGTTAAAAATAAAGCAGGGGATTGCGCGTTTTACTCAAAAAAAACATCTCAGCTTTCTTGCTAACCCCATAGTGTCAAAAGGCTTACTAAAAATTTATCAAAACAGCGTTATTTGGCACGTTCAATCACCTGTATTTTCCAAATTGGTGATTGTTGATGACCAAATTTGGCAACTAACCGATAAAAATGCCTCTAATTACCAAGTAGTGGTAAGCCATGCCAGTGTAGAAACGTTAATACGTGCTGTATTTACGGGCGACATTAGCCAATCACAATGGCATAGTTCACTAGATGAAAAAAACTGCTTGCAGTTATCGCCAAACGATTTGATTTTATCACAAGCTATCACTCAGCTGAGTGTTTGTGTTGATGAAGACGAAGCACAGCGTTTTGTTAGCATTAAGGATGCACAGAATAATGTGACTGAAATTGAGTTGACGATAACCACTGAACTACTTTCAGATGATGATATCCGTGAATTTGTCATCAATCCATAAACTCTATATTTGGTTTGCGCAATGTCTAGTATTGGCATTGCTTTTGGTGTTCATCATCATTGAAAAGCCGATCGTTTTTAATGCCAACTTAACTGCATTATTTTCTGTTAATCACGACAATCAATGGCAAGCAATCCAAAAAAAATAGAGTCAAACTTAACAACCAGTCTGTTTTATCTTGTCGGTCATGCAGACCAAAGCAAGGCAATTAAAGCCGCAGAACAGTTAGTAACACAATTAGAAAATGTTGAAGGAATTGAAAATGTTTCCGCCCAATTAAAAAATGTGCCGACTCAGCAAAGCTTGATTGACAGTTATCTTGGTTTTGAACAACAGCTGCTAACCCCAGTATTTAGAGACTATTTGATACAAGAGCAGAAGCAAATTTTTGATTTGCAATTTCAGTTGTTAAATCAACTAGGTGACCAAATTGTCGCTAAAACTATCGATAAAGATCCTACCTTGGCCTTAGCTAATTTTTTAAATCGCTCACCTTTTCCTTCTAACAAGCTCACCATTACACCAGATGGCTATTTAACGTTGAGTTATCAAAATAGTCACTATGTTTTGGTAACGATGAAAACGGCAGATGGGGCATTTAACCTCAATACGGTTAAAAGTATCGTTTCGCAACTTGATCATATATTTGAAGGTGTCACTGTCGATAAAGCAATAGATTATATTCGCACAGGCGCCATTTTTTATAGTTATGAGGCAAGCGAACAAGCACAGTTTGAAATGACATGGCTAGGGGGATTGTCTGTGTTGGCAACCTTGTTACTTATTTATTTTGCCTACCGACGGTTTGTCACCTTATTTTGTACAGTTTTTCTTATTGCTATCAGTATTGTTTATGGATTTTTAGGATTAAATTTATTTTTTGATGAAGTGAATGTTTTATCACTGGTGTTTGCTGTTACCTTAATTGGTATTGCGGCAGACTATAGTTTTCACAGTCTGACTGAGTTACAACATGTTTCGTCGGTTGCTGCCAAGCCATTAAAAAATATTACCTCATCATTGATTCTGAGCTTTGTCACAACAGCTTTGGGGTATTTGTTACTCGTTGTGGTGCCTATTGTAATTTTCAAGCAAATCGCGGTGTTTACTATTTTTGGCTTATTTGGCGCACTTATTACGGTGTTGTTAGTATTCCCTTATTTGCATCAACGCGTTAATTTTCAACAGAATCAAAATAACTCGAAGAAACAGCAGAACAACCTATTTTTACTGCTCAATAAAAAACATCAAGCCATGTTGAAAAACTGGCAAGCTTATTCATTGTTCATATTGATTTTATTGTTAATATCAATTGCTATATTGTTTAATACACACTTTTCAGATGACGCGAAATCTTTTTACCAAGTACCTGAAAAATTAATGAAAAATGAACAAAAAGTAAAAAAAATGCTTGGCCAAAAATTAGATAATCAATACCTGCTGTTACGCGCGCCAACTCAACAAAAGTTACTCGAAAGTGAAGAAAAGGCAATAATCTTACTGAATGAATTACAAGCTAATAATGTATTCTCTAGTTATCAAGCGGTGGCAAGTGGTTGCCTTCTGTTAAACAGCAACGAAGCAATAATGACTTACTACACAGTGCCGAGCAACAAGGCCAATTCAGTGCGTTAAATAACATGCTTGGTCAACATCATGGTGTGGTGAAACCGACAGAGCAATATTTATTACCTAGCCAATGGTTTGATAGCCCAATAGGTAAAGTATTTAAGCCTTTATGGTGGCAGGATAACGGCTCTTTTTATTCAACCATTAAGTTTGCAGGCATTCGCGATGTAAAAACGTTATCGCATGTGCTTAGTGGGCTAGAAAATGTAACTTTTGTCGATAAACTTGCAGACACTGAAGCAGAATTAGGCACCTTTAGATTGGTACTTGCCACAATATTTATTGCCGCTTGTTTAGCCGGTTTGGCAATTTTTTATTTTCGTTATGGGTTTAAAAAAGCGTGTTATGGCGTTGCAGTACAAAGAAGTGCCTTTGCTATCGCATTGGCTATTAGCGCGATATCTCAAGGGAACTTAACCTTATTTAACCTGGCAGCAGGATTGGTTATTTTGGCTTTAGGACTTGATTATTCAATTTTTTATGCGGAACATGGGTTTTCTGTGTTGATTACAAAAACCACCCTAATGTCAGCTTTAAGTTCTATTTTTGTGTTTGCAGTATTAAGTTTTAGTTCGACCCCTGCTATAGCAAGCTTTGGAAAAACCGTATTCTTGGGAATAGTGATCACATTCCTATTTGCTCCCATCATGACTAAAATTTCAGGAAAGAGAGGTTACAATGCCAGTAAATGAATCGTTTGATGTAATTGTCATTGGCGCAGGACCTTCGGGTGCCGTTGCTGCTAGTATTTTGGTTCAAAAAGGTTGGAAAGTACTTGTTATAGAAAAAGAAGAATTCCCTCGTTTTTCTATTGGTGAAAGCTTATTACCACAATGTATGCAGTTTATTGAAGAAGCCAATATGCTAGATGCGGTGCAATCGCAAGCTGAAGCCCTCGGCTTTCAATACAAAGATGGTGCAGCTTTTTATCGAAATGGCGAACATTCAAATTTCGATTTTAGCAAAAAGTTCAGTTCAGGAGCAGGTACAACGTTTCAAGTAAAACGCGCTAATTTTGATAAACTGCTTGCCGATAGAACCAAAGAATTAGGTGCAGATGTTCGTTATAAGCATGAAGTCACAGCGGTTGATTTTAACGACGCAGCAGCGATAGTTTCTGTGAAAAATGAAGCAGGCACTAGTCAATTCTTAGCAAAATTCATACTTGATGCCAGTGGCTATGGTCGTGTGCTTCCGAGATTATTATCATTAGAATTACCGAGTACTCTCTCTGACAGACGCGCTGTGTTTTGTCACTTAGAAGATGGCATATGCGATGAAAGCTATGATAGGGATAAAATACTAATAACAGTGCATCCTGAAATGGACGATATTTGGTATTGGTTAATTCCCTTCTCAGATGGCACCGTAAGTTTTGGGGTAGTGGGTGATGTTAAATATTTTGACGAATCTCAAACAAACGAAGCAGTATTTGATCACTTTTTAGCACAAGAGCCCTATTTAGCGAAGTTACTTAGTAAAGCCAAGAAAACAACACCAGTAAGATCCCTGCAAGGTTATTCATCTGATGTTACCCAGTTATATGGTGACCGATTTGCTTTATTAGGTAATGCGGGAGAATTTTTAGATCCTGTTTTTTCGTCAGGGGTGACGATTGCAATGTACTCTGCATCATTAGCGGCTAATTTATTAGATAAACAATTGTTAGGTGAGGATGTTTCTTGGCAGGAAGAGTATGCGGATAATTTAAAAGCGGGTGTTGATGTTTTTAAACACTTTGTTATGTCTTGGTATGATACTGAATTACAGAATGTGATTTTTTTCCAGAAAGATGACAATGATGTTAAAGCCATGATTTGTTCTATTTTAGCAGGTTATGCATGGGATCAAGAAAACCCCTATGTTAATAAAACAGAGCGTAGGTCGGCGGCGTTAGTGGATATTTGCCAAGAAAGTGACGAAAATCAGTGATGTTTTTGTTGAATGTTTGCCGTTGGGCTGTATTAATAATAACGTTTGCTAGTATGCTTTCGTGTTCTTCAACTTATATTAATGCGCAAAACCAGTCGTTTTATCAGCTGCAAGCATTACCAAGATCATTACAAAATAAAGTTTTTTTAGAAACCTTAACGTTTCAACAAGACGAACAGCGTACGTTACTCACGCAAATAGAAACCAGTGAGCAAAGCTTGAGCTTAGGTGCTATGACCTTTAGCGGCCTACCTATTATTCAAGCAAAATGGCATAGTAGAGAAGGATTAGTGGGCTTTTCGAGTATGGCATTCGATAAAAGCATGATAATGCGTATAATACGAGATATTCAGTTAGTTAAATGGCCTGAAGAATCGATTAACGCAGGACTTTTGCCAAATTATCGTTTGCATACTATCCAAACCAGTGCCAATGAACGGGTAAGAGAAATACGAGATTCAGAGCAAACTATTGTTAAAGTTACCTATTTAGAAAACAAAATAATCTTAATAAATGCGATTGAGCATTATCAATTAACGATCGAGCAAGTTAATGAATAAAACCAATTCTCTTGATATTTATTTAAGTGACTTCGCCTTAGTCAATCCGCTAGGCAGTAACTTAAAAGACATTAAACAAAATATGTTGTTAGGTAAACGCAGTGGGCTTATTAAAAACACATCGCTTCCTAATGATGAAGCCCTATTTGTGGGGGCTGTGGTAGATAAACTACCCATACTTACGGATAAAGCTAAACACTTTAACACACGTAATAATCAATTAGCTAAACTTGCTTTGCAGTCGCTTGAAGAAGAAGTGAGGGATCTAAAAACAACGCTATCTTCTGACCGAATAGGGGTCATTGTCGGTACCAGTACTTCTGGCATTTATGAAGGTGAAAATGCGGTAAAAGGCGAATTAGAAACAGGACATTTTCCTGATGATTATGATTACCGTATGCAAGAAATGTTTAATTTAGCAGAATTTATTGCAGATGACTTAGGAATTGAAGGTCCTGCTTTTACAATTTCAACAGCATGTTCTTCAAGTGCTAAAGCCTTTGTTACAGCAAAAGAATTGATTCATTCTGGTGTTATTGATGCTGCCATAGTCGGCGGCGTTGATGCTTTATGTGGTATGACAGTAAATGGTTTTGCCGCACTTGACTCAACGTCTAGTGGTATATGTCAGCCATCAAGTATAAACCGAGATGGTATTAATCTAGGTGAAGCCGCTGCCTTGTGTGTTTTAAGAAAAGATAAAGGCAGTATAAAACTGTTAGGCTGTGGTGAATCAAGTGATGCTCATCATATGTCAGCGCCTCACCCTGAAGGTGAAGGGGCAATTATGGCAATGCGTAAAGCCGTTGAAAGTGCGGGTATTCAACCAGATGATGTTGATTACATTAACTTACATGGTACAGCAACCCCGAAAAATGATGCGATGGAAGCAATTGCCGTTAAAGCACTCTTTGGTAGCGATACACCCTGTAGCTCAGTAAAAGGGATGATAGGTCATACGTTAGGCGCAGCAGGCGCAACGGAAATTGGCTTATGTTGGCTGATGATGCAAGATAATAATTTACACTTTATCCCCCATTGTTGGGATGATGCTAAAGACCCTTCATTGGCAGAAATAGCATTGACACAGATAGGTCAACAGAGTACAAAGCCGTTTAAATATTGTTTATCAAACTCATTTGCCTTTGGCGGCAATAATGTCAGTATTATCATTGGAGCCTAATATGACAAACCTTTCTACGGCGAAACAAGGTATGACAAAATTTACCATAGAGCAGGTACTACCTCACGATCATCCGATGATATTACTTGATTCATTAGTTGAGTACGATGATAACAGCGCGACTTGTTGTCAGCTAATTACAGAGCAAAGTTTGCTGTTTGATACCGCACTACAAGGTATACCCGCCTATGTTGGTATAGAGTATATGGCACAAAGTATTGCCGCTTACGCAAACGCAAATGAATTGGTAAATAACCGACCTGTAGAGATCGGCTTCTTAGTGAGTACGCGTAAGTATAAATGTGACTATTCCATTTTTAAGTTAGGTATGGCTTTACAAATAAAGGTAAAGCTACTCTATAAAGATGAATCGGGGTTAAGTGCCTTTGATTGTGCTATATTCATTAATGAACAAGAGGTGGCTTCGGCACGGGTGAATGTATTTCAACCCGAAAATCCCGCAGAATTTTTAGCTGAGCAGTTATAAATAGCTCAAGTTTAACGTGATTAAATTTAATTTCCTAAGAGGCTTATTGTACAAATGAGACGTGTTGTTGTAACAGGAATGTCGGCTATAACGGCATTAGGACATAATTGGCAAGATTTCGAAAATAACTTACGAAAAAAGAATAATGCCATTCAAATTGATGAAAAACTAAAAAGCATCGAAGGGTTAAATACTCACTTGTCGGCGCCTATTTTAGATTTTACTAAACCTGCGCATTATAGCCGAAAACAAGTTCGTTCAATGGGGCGCGTTGCGTTAATGGCCACGCGTGCGACTGAAGTTGCCCTTGAAGATGCCGATTTATTAGGGGGCGAGTTTTTTAAATCAGGACGAATGGGGGTAGCTTACGGCTCATCAACTGGTTCAACCGACCCTATTATGGCCTTTGGCGACCTGCTAAAATCAGGCAACATGCAAGGGGTTACCGCAACCAGTTATATTCGCATGATGAGCCACACTACCGCCGTTAACATTGGGGTGTTTTTTGGCATATCAGGCCGTGTTTACACCACAAGCTCTGCGTGTACTTCAGCTTCTCAAGCCATAGGCTATGCTTACGAGGCGATAAAATTTGGCAAACAAGATATTATGATTGGCGGCGGAGGAGAAGAACTTTGCCCAAGTGAAGTTGCTGTTTTTGATACCCTTTACGCTACCTCAACAAAAAATTCTCAACCGAAAGAAACACCTCGCCCTTTTGATAAGGATCGTGATGGTTTGGTCATTGGTGAAGGAGCCGGCACACTGATTCTTGAAGAATATGAACATGCGGTTGCCAGAGGTGCTCACATTTATGCTGAAATAGTGGGTTACGGCACAAATTCAGATGGAGTACATGTAACACAACCGACTAAGGAAACTATGGCTAAAGCAATTACCGAAGCCATGAATGATGCTAACGTAAGTGCTGAAGATATTGGTTACGTTAATGCCCATGGTACCGCAACAGACAGGGGGGATATTGCCGAAACTCATGCAACGGCAATGGCTGTATCAAGTCATACCCCTATTAGTTCGTTAAAAAGTTACTTAGGTCATACCTTAGGTGCTTGCGGAGCGATAGAATCTTGGGCATGTATTTCAATGATGAACAACGGTTGGTTTTTACCCACTATCAACCTAAGTAATATTGATCCAGAATGTGCTGAACTCGATTATATTACCGGTGATGGTCGCACGATTGATACGCAATATGTGATGAGCAACAACTTTGCCTTTGGCGGCATAAATACATCAATAATATTCAAACGAATGGATTAATCAATTGAAAAATGTTTTAGCACAAGCTCATGTGCCTGAATCTAGTTTTGGTAAGTGGTTTTTACGTAGTAATACTTGGACCAATTACGTGCTTGAAGTTGCCATGGACGATTTAACCTTGCCTTGTTGAATAACGATACTGCAACCTATAACGTTATTGCGGATGTAGGTGTAGGTTATGGACGCTCACTTAAAAAGTTAAATGATCGATTCAATCCAAATAAACTTATTGCCATCGACATTGATCCCGAGATGATTGAGGCAACCAAAAAAGAAGTTGAAATAGCGCAATTACATAATGTTGACTACGTTTGTTGTTCAAGCTCAATGATAAATTTGGAAGACAATTCAGTTGATATGTTACTCTGTCATCAAACATTTCATCATTTAATCTATCAAGAACAAGCCATCAGCGAGTTTTTTCGTATATTAAAACCAGGTGGGGTTTTATTGTTTGCTGAGTCAACAAAACGCTATATTCACTCATTTATCATTAAGTTATTGTTTCGTCATCCAATGAAAGTACAAAAAACAGCAAGTGAATATTTAGCCTTAGTGCGTGACGCGGGTTTAATGTACCTGATGATAAAATATCTTATCCCTTTTTATGGTGGAGTCGGGAAGATCTCGCCATAAAAGAAAACTGGTTTGGTATAGCACCACCAAAGGATAGAGAAGAAACGCTGATAAACCTTATTGCACAAAAACCAAGTGTATAATTAAATAGGTAAATGTCGAAAGCTGATAGAAAATAAATCGACCATATTGCTACAATAATAGCAAATATCTTGCTTTATAACCTATATTTGCTACAATAATGACCAATTTAAGTGAGTGAACTTATTATGTTGTCATTACTTTCCCCTTTTGAACTCCAATTAGAGCTTAGCCATTTTGTGAAAGCAACTCGTCAAGCTAAAGGATATAGTGTTCGATCTTTCTCAGAAAAAACAGGCGTACCTAATAGCACTATTCGAAAATTTGAAAATACGGGAGAGGTGTCTTTGCGACAATTTTTAATGATGTATGCTGCGTTAGGTAAGTTATCTGATTTACAAAAACTCACCCAAAAAATAGATATGCCAAAGAGTATTGATGAAGTGATCAAAAATGCTTAAAGATAAACTTATCGTCAAACGACGACTTGCTAATGGAAGCACAATTTCTGTTGGCGAACTCGCTGAAAATAATACGGGTATATATTTTCAGTATGATGAACACTACTTGGCAAAATACTCAAACATTGCCCCATTTACTTTAGACGAGTCCACAAGACTGCAACTGGCTCCATCTACCCCACACAAAAAATTACACGGTGTATTTGCTGATAGTTTGCCAGACGGATGGGGACTTTACTTAATGGACCGAATTTTTAGACAAAGAGGGTATGATCCTAAAACTGTCTCTCAACTAGAAAGACTTGCCTTTATTGGAGATAATTGTCTAGGTGCCTTATATTACTACCATCTACCAATTTTGACGATATCAAAAAGCAGGACGATATTTCAATACAGGAACTTGGTAAGCAGGCAGTAGAAGAGTTTGAAGGAACTGAAAGTGCGTTAATTGACCATTTAATGGATACAGCCGGCTCTGGTGGAGCAAGACCTAAAATAAATGCCATATTGTTGTCAGATGGATCATATTCTACTAAGCGAGGAGTAAGTGGTACGCCTTGTTTGATAAAACTCACTTCAGATAATTTTTACTTAAAACATGAAGAAAGCCTTGTTGAATTCTGTTGTATGACATTAGCAAACAGGTGTGGTATTGAAACTGCAAAGTTTGAGTTATTGAATGGAAATGAAGATAGATTTTGGTTACGCCAAAATAGATTTGATTGCGTAGGTACCAAAGGAAGGCTTCATATGATATCCGCCAGTGGCCTTCTTGACGCTTCGTTTCGCGAACCTTCACTTGATTACGTTGACCTTGTTAAAGCAACACGCGCTATGTGTGGAGTGAAAGATGCAAAAAACCTTATTCAACGAGCGCTTTTTAATTACCTGATCTGTAATCAAGACGATCATGCAAAGAATTTTTCTTATCTATGTGATGACTTTAATAATTGGAAGTTGTCACCATTTTATGATGTTGTTTATTCCCCTACACCTTTTGGTGAGCATATGACCTCATTTAATGGGGATGGTATTGCCCCAAAAAAATCCTCATTAGCTTTAATGGCGAAACATGCGGGCATAAACCCAAAAGAAACAGTAATCATGGTTGAAGAAATTATGGATCAACTGACTCATGCCAAATCATTATTTCAGAGTGTAGGGGTGTCACAGTCCACGATTAGTACTATTACAAAAACTATTGGCGAAAAGTGGTTACAATTAAACTGAAAAAATGGATAGAAAAAAGCAATGATCAAGTAGCTTTACAAGCCAACCTCAATAGTGCCATGCCAATCAAATACTGTATTGTTTAAGTGTACCTGTGTTAATGATGCATTGAGGGTTGTAGGTAGGTTGCTAATCACTAAAGCGTTACTTGCATAGAGCTCAACCCCATTAAACTCTAATTGACTGTTTTCAATATATGCGATGGTTAGTGCCGTTAAACTTCCACCCCAAATTTCAACATCACTGTTATTCAAAGTCATGGCGTAATTGTTGTTATTGTTAATTTTTAAATGATTAAAGCTCACTGCAGAATTGTTGACTACTATTTTTTCAGCATGTAAATGGGCGATCTGTTTTTGTTGGCAGTTGTTAATAGTGACTAATGTATATTGGGTATTATTTAGTAATGACGTGCTATCATTTTTATCACAATCAATAGTTATGCTCTTGTCTGATATTGTGATGTTAGGTGCTTGCATAGTTTGATTATCACTAATGAAATCTTCAATTTTATTGACGATATCACTCGGGTGTTCTTTTTGGGGTGAATGACCCGCCTCTGGAAAAATGAACACGGCATGGGTATTAAGTAAATAACTTAACATGGTAGAAACTTGCACTGGCATTACCTGATCTTTTCCTCCCCAAATTATGAACGTAGGAGGTGATTCTTGTCGAATAAGCGCAGATAATTCTTCATTCATCACCGCAAGTGCTGAAATGGCATTAATATTATCATCAAGTATTAAGGACCTGCCTGTTGAGCTGAGTAATACTCCCGTTGGGTCTGGTAAAAACTGATTTAGCGCATTCACTACGCTTTTTACTGTTGACGAATATTGTTTAGCAAGAGGTAGCTGATTACCAACGTAATTTGCTGCAACATGCTCGCTATATGAAAACTTATTTAAAAAACCTGCAGCATCTATCAATATTAATTTTTTAGCTAAAGTAGGTGCTTGCAGGGCTATTTGCACGGAAACATTCCCCCCCATAGAGTGCCCAATAATATAGTTGGTGCTATTAACGAGGGTTGGTAAAAGATCAATTAACAGTGTTGCATACTTTTGTGGAGAGAAAATATTTTCTTGACCTTGAGAAAGCCCAAAGCCAGGGAGATCGAGCAAGAGTAAATCATAATTTTTAGATAAGTCAGCAACGATTTCTTTAAAATCTTCTGCTGAACCGCCTACACCATGAACCAAGGTAATAGAAGGTTTAGCGGGATGTTTAGGGGTTTGGTAAAAAGTTACTGAGGTATTATATTTTTCAGAAAAAACAACCTGCTCGATAAGTCCAAAGTCTTTATACCAATCATTAGCCATTGCTGACATGCTAACAAACTGAATAAGTAACAATAAAAGAGGTAAGATCTTATTGTTGATGCGGCGTATGTTTTGCCTTTTTTGTACTGTAATAATAAATACCTCCCTAGCTATTTAAATTTTTATTGCTAATAACGCGGCTTCTTCTATTGCTTTTTGCGCATCTATCCCTTTCGCAAGATGCGCCCCCCAATAATATGACACGGTTGTTGCTTAAGTGCAGTCGATAATTGATTGTTTTCAGTTTGACCTGCGCAAATAATGATGGTGTCAACCTTGAGTAAACGCGGTTTTTTGCGAATACTAATGTGTAAGCCGTCATTGTCAATTTTATCGTAGGTAACACCCGCTAACATGGTTACTGCTTTTCTTTTTAAACTTGCACGGTGAATCCGGCCTGTGGTTTTACCTAAATCAGCCCCTGATTTTCGAATTTTTCTTTGTAACATATATACTTTTCGAATGGGAGATTCATTATTCATGGTTTTTAAACCACCATCAAATTTCATACTCAGGTCGATGCCCCAGTGATCTGCAAAAGCGTTTGCATCTACTGATTTTACAGTGTTGGTAATAAACTCAGCTACATCAAAAGCAATACCGCCTGCGCCAATAATCGCGACATTATTACCTGCAATTTTCTTACCTGAAAGAATATCAGTATATGAAACCACGCAGGGGTGCTCAATTCCATTAATGTTAGGTAAATTGGCTTTTGTGCCTGTTGCGATAACAACTTCGTCAAATGTCGACAGAATGTCGGGCGTAACGATCGTATTAAGCTGAATATCAACTTTATGTTGGGTTAATTGGTAATTAAAATAGCGTAATGTTTGATGAAAATCTTCCTTACCAGGGATTGTTTTAGCCAAATTAAATTGACCACCAATAACATTAGACGATTCAAATAAATGAACCTTATGACCTCGTTGTGCAGCATACAATGAAAAAGCCATACCAACAGGCCCTGCGCCTACAACGGCAAGATTTTTAGGCTGCTTAGTTGGTATTAGGGCAAGTTCTTTTTCTCTTGCGGCAAAAGGGTTTACCAAACAAGTAGCCACCTTATTTAAAAAAATATGATCTAAACATGCCTGATTACAGGCAATGCAAGTATTAATGGCTTGCGGCTTATTTTGCTGAACTTTTGCGACAAAATGACTATCAGCGAGTAAGGGTCTTGCCATGGAAACCATATCAGCCCACTCATTTTCTAAAATGTTTTCTGCCACCTCAGGCGTATTAATTCTGTTGCTAGCCACAATGGGTAAACTAATTTCAGATTTTACATATTGGCTAATATTTGCGAAGGTACCTGGGGGCACCATACTGGCTATTGTTGGTACTCTGGATTCATGCCAACCAATACCTGTATTGATGATAGTTGCCCGACAGACTCCATCGCTTTAGCTAAAATAATAATCTCATCAAGAGAGCTGCCATGCTGAACTAGGTCGAGCATTGATAGCCTAAAGATGATAATGAAATTTTCCCCAACACGTTTACGTGTTTGTTTTACTATTTCAACAGCAAAACGTATTCTATTTTGATAACAGCCACCCCACTCATCTTGTCTATGGTTGGTTGACTTAACAATAAATTGATTAATTAAATAACCTTCCGAGCCCATTATTTCAACGCCGTCATAACCCGCTTCTTGTGCTAATTCTGCTGTAAGCACAAAATCGGCTATTTGCTTTTCTACCTCAGTACTGGAAAGCGCTTTTGGCGTTAATGGAATGATGGTTGATTGCAGAGCAGAAGGGGCAACGAGTTGTTTTTGGTATGCGTATCTACCTGCATGCAAAATCTGCATGCATATTTTACCCTCAACATTATGTACCGCTTGCGTGATTAATTGATGATCTTTTACATCTTCTCTTGTTGTCATTAATGCGCGGTTAGGTGCTAATTTTCCTTCAATATTGGGCGAAATACCACCTGTAACAATTAAGCCAACCCCACCTTCAGCCCTTAGTGCATAAAAAGAGGCTAAACGTTTAAAACCGTTTTCAGCTTCTTCAAGATTTGTGTGCATAGACCCCATTAACACTCTGTTTTTTAATTGAGTGAAGCCAAGGTTTAGAGGTGTTAAAAGTCGAGGGTAAGACATATAATATTTAATTGATGAACGATATACGCTATTTTATCAGGTGGCGGCTGACTAGCAATAACACGATTGCATTTTGTTATAGTTATTGCCAACATAGATGTTTACAAAGTGCTTTGCTTACAAGCTATAGTAAATAAAATAGAAGGAATTATCATGATAAAATTTAAATTGAAAAACAGAATGAATATATGAGTGGTGGCAGTATTGGGCCTGAGTATGGTTGCTTGTACGTCAACGTCTGAATCACCAGGTGAGCAAGCGTCAACTAATCAGGATAATTCAGTTTTTGTTGAGGGATCTACTGTTGAAGCGTTAGTTAATATCCACGCAGATTATGCCAATAACCGTCTATATGCTTTAAATTATCAAATGTCTAATTTGATTCCTATGTGTAGTAAGTTTGTGATTGAAGATATTGGCAGCAAAGAAATTGAAATATCTCACCAAGGCAAAGTTTATCGCTATCTTTGGGATAAACATACGCGCTCAGCAGGACAATCACTTGCACAGAATTTTAATACCTTTTTTGGTAAGCGTTGTGATAGTGATAGGGTTAAACGGCTAAGCAAAAAGGCAAACCATTGATAGGTATGATAAAAGAAGGTGTTAAATATGCAATGGGTACGCCACCAGTTCATGTAACAACGACACTTGAAGAAAATAACTGGACCTATTGGTTAACAGCGACTACCTTATTCATTTCGTCGTGACACCTGCCTTTAGTCTATATTCGTAGTTCAATAGCCGATAGGCTATTGCCATCCTAACGCCGTTGGTGATTGAGTAAACTAATTTGATGTGAGCGGGATTGGGACTTCGTAACGACTTACGCGCATTTGTTCGGTTATATATGCTATCTGAGGAGAAGACATTTTAATTCCTTTTTATAAATTACATGCTGTATATGTATACAGATTAGTATGAAGCCGCCTTTCCACAAGCTTACATAAATTAAAGCGTTTAATTTTTTAAATAAAAAATTGAATATTTAATTAAATTATTGATTAAAATAATAAAATAAATTAGCATAATTTTTAATTTACAAAATGTAGGCGAAAGTTACCTTTGTAGAAAGGCGGCAATTTGCCTACTATTAAACTGTTATGTTTCAAAAGGAGTCCAGTGGATATCGATCATTTAAAACTAGCACAGAAAGTCATTGAGCTTTCTGGTGGAAAAGACGCACTGAATGCAGAAATGGATCGTAAGCTCTCGCTAATAAACGAAAAATGGAATCAAGATGTAGATGCTATAGGAAGAATTTTAAGGTCACACCTTTTTGTTGAGCACTTTCTAACTGAGTATCTTATTGCCCTAAATCCAAATCTTGGTGATTTAAAGGGTACGCGTTTAACCTTTTCACAAAAATTATCACTTGTGGAAAATCATTCTAACGAAACCAAAGAATTGGCGAGTGGCATTAGAAGGTTAAACTCAATACGTAATCAATTGGCACATCGATTGGAAGCCAAAGTAACTGACCAAGATAAAGAGTCGCTGTTATCACTTCATTCATTTCGTTATCTCCGAGAAGCGTTAGCAAAGCCTGATGTACCAAGTTCTGATAACTTAGTAGTTTTAGAGGACTTTGCTAAACATGTAGGTTCTCGTTTGGCATCATTAGCAGATCCAGAAGATTTATCAGCAAGAATCTCTCAAGCTATGTGCGAACTGGCAGTTGAAACATTAATTAACTAGGCCACCCACTAATTAACTAGGCCACCCACGATAAATCTAAGTAATAACGACACGTAAATCAGTTTGTTTTTTTATTAAAAAAATTCACAACATGATCAAGTAAATGGTTCGGTTACCCGATTTTTTATTTTTAACGTCACTTTTTCTGAATTTAAGCTGAGAGAGTGCCGTGGCGTTAGCGAAACCACTTGTTTTTGTTTTGTCGTTTAGGTGTTTAATTACTTTATTGTTAAATAAAATTAGGCACGACAATTAACTAGGCCACCCACGATAAATCTAAGTAATAACGACACGTAAATCAGTTTGTTTTTTTATTAAAAAAATTCACAACATGATCAAGTAAATGGTTCGGTTACCCGATTTTTTATTTTTAACGTCACTTTTTCTGAATTTAAGCTGAGAGAGTGCCGTGGCGTTAGCGAAACCACTTGTTTTGTTTTGTCGTTTAGGTGTTTAATTACTTTATTGTTAAATAAAATTAGGCACTATTCAAACAAGCTTGGGCATTGGCTATGCCATGTGTTCGCTTTAAGCCTACATGTTCACTAAATTCACTTAAGTGCTCAGCTGTTCCGACAGCACCCGTGAAAATACATTCAAATTTTGTAATTAACTAGGCCACCCACGATAAATCTAAGTAATAACGACACGTAAATCAGTTTGTTTTTTTATTAAAAAAATTCACAACATGATCAAGTAAATGGTTCGGTTACCCGATTTTTTATTTTTAACGTCACTTTTTCTGAATTTAAGCTGAGAGAGTGCCGTGGTGTTAGCGAAACCACTTGTTTTGTTTTGTCGTTTAGGTGTTTAATTACTTTATTGTTAAATAAAATTAGGCACTATTCAAACAAGCTTGGGCATTGGCTTTGCCATGCGTGCGTTTTAGTCCAACATGTTCACTAAATTCACTTAAGTGCTCAGCTGTTCCTACAGCGCCCGTGAAAATACATTCAAATTGTGTGGTGAGTTTTAACCAACTTTCATCACTAATGTGTAGCCTGGCTAAAATGTTAGACGCTTTTGGGTTAATTGCGCCACGTTTATCGCTTCGAATTATTTTCCCCGTTTCATCTACAAGGGTTAAGTAGTCTTTCAAGCTGAAGCTTATGCCCTGGGTTTTGTGTTGATGTTCATTACCAGTAAAAGGGAGTAACTCGGTTGGTTGCTCACCGTTAATAGCCGCTTTAATACGTAATTGAATCTTTGGTGAAACTTGATTGCTCGGGTGTAGGGGAGATAGCGGCACGTACTGGGTTTAAATCAACATAAGCCATACATGATAATAAGGCACCTTCATCAAGCAAGGCTTGAGATTTAAACCGTCCTTCCCAGAAATGGCCTGTGCATTTATCTTCTTGATTAGCTTGCCTTGCAATAGGCTCATTTAAGGAGCGCATAAACCGGCTAATATCCATTAAACGCTCTTTGTATACTTTAGCGGTTTGTTCAACCATGGTGAGTTGATAGTCAGCCAGTGGTTGTTTGTTTAAATATTGGCGTGTGAGGAGCGTGCCTTTAAAAAGTTGATGCCAACGTTGAAGAATATCTGCTGTGGTCCACTGTTTTATTTGCTCACAATCAACATGCAGCACTAAATGTAAGTGATTGTGCATGATAGCATGGGCACAAATATCAATAGCAAAAGATTGGGATAATTGAAACAGACGTTTTTCAATCCAACCGCGTCTGTGTTCAAAGCTAGTGCCAGTTTCTTTATCGACCCCGCATAAAAAGGCTTTGCGTACAGTGCGGCTACAAATGTGGTAATAGGGGGTATTGAGTAAACTAATTTGTTGTGAGCGGGGTTTAGGCATCATAGTGTCCGTACTTGATTGAGGTAAAGTAAGTGTAGTTTATCTTTGGGAAAGTTGCAAAAGTTATTATGGGTGGCCTGATAACAATTTGTGAGCGTGGTTTAGGCATCATAGTTTCCATACTTGATTGAGGTAAAGTAAGTGTAGTTTATCTTTGGGAAAGTTGCAAAAGTTATTATGGGTGGCCTGATAACACAGCCTGATAACACACTTTAGTGTGATCTCATCACTGCCTGCTTTTCCTTAATCCTTTTCGGTAGCAGGGGCACTATAAAAAAGGGGGCAGGTACACATAATTTAATTAGTACCTGACCCCATTTATCCCATTAGAGTGCGGAGTTAACATCCATACTTTTATGTAATATTCGCACTATAAATATTTGGTTGTTTTTATATTCTTTGTAATAAATTACATGACTAGCTTGTGGATATTTACTATAGCCTTCTCTGATATCATGGCAGTTAATACCTAACTCGGGATCTTCCGACAATAAATGAAACGTATTATCTAATACTTTTAGGTAACCATTTCGTTGAGCGAGTCCCCAAGTTATTTGAGTATATTTAGCTATTTTAATTAAGTCTGTTTTTGCTTTCGAAGATAATACAAACTTATTCATTAATGTTATCTAATTCAGTCATTAAGCTTTCATAGCTGTAATCTGCAACACCACTTTGTTCGCCTTGGATTAGCATATTACGTAAATTTAAAAGTTTAGCCTCTTGGTCTTCTAAAGCTCTCAATCCGGCTCTAACAATTTCACTTGCTGAGCCATAACGACCAGTGCTAAGTTGTTGGTTTATAAACTGATCAAAATGATCGCCTAATGTTACACTTGTATTTTTAGCCATAATATAAAACCTTATAAGTACCTAGATATAATATATTATGGTATAAAAAACATAACAAGTCATTTAAAAGGACAAAAAACAGTTGGCTTTTGTTCACTATTTTAGCCAATAATTTTATTGCCGCTTAGCAAAGCGTTGATTGTCTTTCAAACTCAGAGTTGTTTTAAATATTGCACATGTTTTCTTTATTGGTTAGACTTGTCTTATTAGTTGTACAACTCGTGAGGTGTTTTATGCGCATAGTTTCTTTCACAGAAGCCAGAAACGGGCTTAAATCGGTATTAGATCGTGTTGTAAACGATGTTGACTACACCGTTATAACTCGTAGAGATGCAGAAGATGCAGTAGTAATGTCTATGGATCATTACAACAGTCTTATGGAAACTGTTCATTTACTTAAATCTCCGGCTAATGCTACACATTTATCTAAATCAATAGAACAGTATAATTCAGGAAAGGTGCAGTCTAGAGATTTAATTGATGACTAGGCAACTTGCATGGACTGATGAAGCTTGGAGTGATTATGTATACTGGCAAAGCCAAGATAAGAAGACGCTTAAACGTATTAATAAATTAATTAATGATACCAAGCGTTCACCATTTGAAGGTATTGGTAAACCTGAGTCACTAAAAGAAAATTTATCGAGCTTTTGGTCTAGACGAATAGATGAAACTAATCGTTTAGTTTATGCCGTATCTGATTCGTATTTAACTATAATTTCCTGTCGCTACCATTATTAGTTTAGGCGGCAGCTAATAAGCGTCTCAACTCCGACAATGTCCTAGTTATTACTCGTTATTATGTTCATATTTCACCCATTGATTGTTTTTTTAAGCTTGAAGCCTGTTTTTGTCTGTGATCTAATAGATATTATTCGCCGACAGTAAAATATTATTGTTGATACATATATTATGGCTCTGGTTTGTAAAACTAACCCACGTTTAGAGGTTAGTATCTCTTGGGAGTTATTGTGTCTATTTTGGCTTTCAACCATATGATGAACATTAAAATTGTTTCTTGGTAACAGTTTTTTTAGGGCTGTTTTCTAATATCACTTTTGCGCAAAATGATGTGCATAGCTTACTTATATCAGGTAACACTAAGCAGCTTAGGCAAGCAGCTCAAATGATGACCACAAACCAAGCAAAACACGCCAGAGAACTTACGTTTATTAGCCAATATTATTGAACAAGAGTATGAGACTGCGCCTACAAGTAGAATTGACGCTTTGTCTTGGGGATGCAGAGCGTTGGGCGCTACAGGTGATAGTCAGTATATGCCATTGTTGCAAAGCATTTATCAAAGTAAAGCTGCGCATAAAAAATTGAAAAAATATGCGAACAAAGCCTATCAATATTTACTGAATTCGGCTCATGCAATCATGACAAGTGAAGCCACAGCGCCTGTAGATAGAGAAATTACGGCGACAATAGCTCCTCTTCCTTTACCGCCACGAATGAATGCACAAGATATAATCCCGAAAGCATCATTGTCTGCCAACCAACGACAAATATTTGCCATTGCTAAAGGTGAATGGCAAGCAATTAAGTATATTGCTCAGCACATAAGCAAAATGGAGCACGTTGGAGCAGCAGAAATAGAGGTATATGATGCTTTAGGGCAGTTTTTAGTTGAGATGTATGGCTATAATTTGGATAACAAAAAAATAGACGTGCTTGCATGGATTTGCCGAACCTTAGGTGAAAGTAAAAATGGGCGATATAAAGTACTTTTACAACAGGTGGCTAATCAGGTAGTTAATACAAAACTCCAAAATTATGCTTCATCAGCAAGCCGCTCATTACCTCAGAACGCTACACCTTATATTATCGGTGGCATCAATTTTCAGAAAATTCTGGATACATATCAGCAATAATAGCTACCTCTAGTTAAGTTTATATTGGTAGCTAGTGCGCTATTGGTGTTTTTTACGTCTTTTTTTAGGCTTTCTGTGTTTAAGATTTATCGTAACACGCTGATCTTTAGTCAATACAAAGGCGCTATCTTCTGGGGTTGGTTCACCGCCAAATAAACTGGGATTGTTTGAGAAACCTACAGGCTCTAACGGTATATTATTAGATGATCTATCAAGCAGACCATTGTTATTTATGTCTTGAAATAGTCTTATTGCATAAGTTCTTTTTTGCAGCCCAGTAAAAATAATATCTTGATTGTCTGTATCGAATTCAGTAATTTTTTTATCAATTAAATGAAGGTTTTGCCAATCTTGAGAGTTTGTATCAGTTAATAAATACACTTCCATTACTATTTTTTTATCAATAGTTTTTATTTTTGCTACTTTAACGGTCAATTCTAGCGAAAAGGATGGATTTGAAAATAAAGCAATGCTAAAAAGGAAGATGGTTATTATGAACTTAGTCATGAGTTTGTTTTTATTTAGAAGTGACTTTGGTATGATACGCGACTTAAATTTAATGAGCAATTATGGTGGTTATTGGTGCGAAAAATCCTTGTTGTTAGCTACTCTCAAACAGGTCAGCTAACTAAAATTGTAGACTCAATAATGGGGCCATTACTTAATGATGAGCAAATCCAAATTGACTCACTTACCATTCAGCCTCAAGTTAAATTTCCTTTTCCTTGGTCATTTTTTAAATTCTTTCAAGTGATGCCAGAGTCGGTTTATATGAAAGAGATAGAGCTAGATAAAGTGACCCTACACAGTAGTATTGATAGTAGTTCTGACGATACGACCGATGTTATGAACGAGCCTTACGATTTGATTATTTTATCTTATCAAGTGTGGTTTTTATCACCTTCATTGCCTATATCAAGTTTTTTGCAGTCAGAACAAGCTAAAATACTTTTTAATAATACCCCTGTTATGACCGTTATTGGCTGCCGAGGAATGTGGTTAACGGCACAAGAAAAAATGAAAGTGTTATTAGCCAAGCTAAATGCGAATTTAGTCGACAATATAGTATTAACGGATGAGTGTGGTGCGGGTTTTAGTTTTTTAGCAACCCCTTTGTGGATGCTAACGGGTAATAAAAAGCCAGTCTCTTGGGTGCCTAAAGCAGGTGTGTCAGATCAAGAAATTGCGAAAGCACAGCGTTTTGGGATCGCAATCAAAAAACGGTTAACAGACACTAACAGTAAAATAACAACACCAATGATGACAAGCTTAGCCGCTGTAAAAATTAATGAAAAATTAATTATGAGTGAGAAGATTGGGCACAGAAGTTTTAAAGTTTGGGGAAAGTTGTTGATGCTGTTGGGTCCTCAAAACTCTGTTAGACGATGTGTTGGTTTATGCTTTTATTTTACGTTTTTACTGGCATTAATTGTCACTATTGTGCCAATTACGGCTTTAATTATTAAATTAATATCCCCTATTTTCAAAGCAAAAATAGCGAAACAAAAAGCTTATTACGCACAGCCATCAGGAGAGTAGAAAACCATGGGAAAACGCGTTTTCATCAATAATATTTCAGCATTTCTTCCAAATGACAAAGTGTCTAATGCTGAAATGGAAGATATAATTGGTAAAATTTCAGGCAAGAAATCTAGAGCAAAGTCAGTAATATTACGTAGCAACGGCATTAAATCACGTTATTACGCTATTGATAAAATCACAGGTGAGTTTAATTATACTAACGCTGCTTTAGCTGCGAATGCGGTTCAAGGGTTATTTAAGCATGAAGACGAATTAAACAACATTGATTGCTTAGTTGCTAGTACCTCAATGGCAGACCAAATCATGCCAAATCATGCCGTTATGGTTCATGGTGAATTAAAAAACCCTCCTTGTGAAGTTGTATCAACAGCGGGTATTTGTTTGTGTGGTCTTACGGCACTTAAATATGCTTTTTTAAATATTAAAGCGGGTGAAAGTCATCGCAGTGTTGTTGTAGCAAGTGAATTGGCTTCAAGTATTATGCGATCGGAAAGATTTGAAGCTGAGAGTGAGTATAAATTGGCGCAATTAGATCAAAAGCCGGAAATTGCCTTTGAAAAAGACTTTTTGCGTTGGATGTTATCAGATGGCGCCGGCTCTGCACTTTTGTCTGATGAACCCAATGTGGATAAGTTATCCCTTGAAATAGATTGGATTGAAACCCTCTCTTTTGCCGATCAAATGGAACCTTGTATGTATGCAGGTGCCGACAAAGTAGAAGGCCGTTTACAGGGGTGGATGAGGTTTAATGATGATGAACGATCGCAGCAATCTATTATGTCGGTTAAACAAGATGTCAAAATATTAAATGAAAATATTGTATCGATAACTGTAGAAAAAGCACTATCTAAAATAGCGGCTAAACGTGCCATTAAACCAGAAGATTTCACTTATTTTCTGCCCCATTATTCTTCAACCTATTTTCGCGAAAAACTGTTTGACGGACTTGAAAATATTGGCTTTAGCATACCTTATGACAAATGGTTTACCAATTTAACAGCCAAGGGTAATACAGGGTCTGCCTCTATATTTATTATGTTGGAAGAGCTATTTAATTCAGGTCGATTAAAATCGGGAGATAAGTTATTGTGTTATGTACCCGAAAGTGGACGGTTTTCTAGTGGGTTTATGCAATTAACTGTATGCTAATTAACAACATTGTAACGAGCATTATTTTATGAAAAAAGAGCAAGTACCACAAGATAGCTGCAAATCCTACGATGGTCATAAAAAGCTTATTTATGCCGTGGATGAAAATGGCCATTATCAAGGCGTACAATCGTCAGGATGGGAAGTGGAAGGTTTTGCCACTGAAATGGCTGTTCAAGCACTTGATGAGCAATTAAACGATATGAAAAAAGCGCTTTTAGCGGGCACAGTATCTCCCATTGCCTATTATTTACCCCTATATCGGTTTGATTTAATGTCGCTTGCTCATGCTTCTGGTTTTTTTCAATGGCAAATTAAGCGCCACATGAAGCCAGAAATCTTTGCTAAGTTATCAGACAAAAAATTAACTAAATATTGTGAAGCATTTAATATCTCACTTGAAGACTTAAAACAACCGGTTATTAAAGAATGAAAGCAATTGAAAATAAAATAAGCCATAAACAATCATCTCATTGTGAATCTGGCGTTGTAGCCAATATGCTTAATTCTCAAGGAATGAACCTATCCGAGCCAATGGTTTTTGGTTTATCCTCAGCGTTAACCTTTGTTTATCTTCCTATTGTTAAGGTGGGGGGGTTACCGCTTATTGCTTATAGAATGCCACCAAAATCTATTATTTCTTCTGTTTGCAAAAAGTTAAACGTAAAAGTTAACTCACAAAAATTTTCAAATCCTGAAGCAGGCATGAAGGCGCTAGACAAGGCCTTAAGCGAAGGCAAGTTGGTGGGCTTACAAACGTCTGTTTATTGGTTACCTTATTTTCCTGAAGATATGCGTTTTCAATTTAATGCCCATAACTTAACGGTTTACGGTAAAAATGAACAAGGAGATTATTTAATTAGTGATCCTGTTTTTGAAGACGTGGTGACTTGCCCTGCAGATGATTTAAAACGCGCTCGTTTTGCCAAAGGGGTGTTAGCGGCTAAAGGGTTAATGTATGAAATGACCTTACCAACGGTTGAGGTTGATTTAGCGCCACAGATTAAAAGTAGCATTAAGAAAACAGCTAAAATGATGAATGGTTTGTTATTACCTTTTTTTGGTAATAAAGGTATTAGACACCTAGTTAAAAAAATCAAAACACTCAAAGATAAACCCCATAAAGACGCCGCCATGTTTCTAGGGAATATCGTGCGAATGCAAGAAGAAATAGGGACAGGAGGCGCAGGGTTCCGTTTTATGTTCGCTAGCTTCTTGGACGAAGCCGCATCATATCTTAAGGATGATACCTTATTCGAAATTTCTACATTCACCACCGAAATTGGTGACTTATGGCGTGAGTTTGCGATGAAATCAGTATTGTTTTGTAAAAACAGAAAAAATGTAACGATAGATGATGTTGCCGCTAGCCTCGAACTTTGTGCTGAGCAAGAAGCAATATTACGTTCAAAATTATTACAATGGAGTAAATAGGATATGAATCGCCGTGTTTTAGTAACAGGTTCCAGTAAAGGTATAGGTAAAGCCATTGCCATAAAACTGGCTGAAATGGGGTTCGACATTTGTCTTCATTGTCGTGCTGACATGACAAGTGCAGAACAAGTAGCGCAAGATATTACCACCAAAGGTGTACAAGCCACTATTGTACAATTTGATGCGGCTGATAGAGAAGGCACGAAAAAAGCATTGGAAACACATATTGCAGACTATGGCCACTTTTACGGCATAGTGTGTAATGCAGGAATATCTGCCGATACCGCTTTTCCTGCCATGACTAGTGCTGAGTGGGACAGTGTTATTCATACTAATTTAGATGGTTTTTATAATGTATTGCATCCGTTAGTGATGCCAATGGTAAGCGCGAGAAAAGGCGGGCGAATTATTACTATTTCGTCACTCTCGGGGGAAATAGGCAACCGAGGGCAAGTCAATTATAGTGCCTCCAAAGCAGGGATTATTGGCGCAACTAAAGCCCTTGCCCTTGAACTGGCTAAACGAAAAATCACCGTAAATTGTGTTGCACCAGGCTTAATTGAAACAGAAATGACAGACGAGCTGCCTATTGCCGATTTAAAAAACATGATCCCATTAAGACGAATGGGTAAACCTGATGAAGTTGCTAGTGCGGTGGCTTTTTTAATGTCTGATGGGGCAAGCTATATTACTCGGCAAGTAATCTCGGTAAACGGTGGCATTGCGTAACCATTGAAACAATACAAAGCGTTTATATTCTTCTTACTATTTGCTGCTCAAACGATATCAGCAAACGAACAGGCACAACCAGAAGAGCATAACGCTAACGCGAATATAAATACGCAGAAACGTGAGAATACCGCCCATTACTCAATAGGATTTGGGGTATCAATGATGACCATTGATGATTATATTGGCGCTGACGAATCGCGTTTTTATCTTATCCCTACGCCCTATATATATTATCAAAATGATTCGGTTGTTATTGACCGAAATGCATTTGAAGGGGATTTATTTAATAGTGAAAAATGGCATTTGGCATTGGATGCAGCGGGATCTATTCCTGTTGATAGCGATAGAAACAAAACCCGACAAGGTATGGACGATTTAGACTGGGTTGGTGAATTAGGCCCTTCGTTAGAATACTATTTCGCGGGTAATAGCCGCTCACAAAACCGTACTTTTATTGACTTTTCTGTACGAAAAGCGGTTCATACTGATTTTAAAAAAATTGCTGATGCGGGATGGACTAGCCAAATTAGTGTGAACAACAAATACCAATTTAACACTGATATCTTTGGGGGAAAAACCATTATAGATACCTCAGTGGCAACATTATTTTATTCTGATAAATATGCTCAATATTTTTATTCTGTAGCACCTGATGAAGTATCAGCAGAGAGAGCACAATACAGTGCTGAAGGGGGCTATGCAGGTGTTAGAGTATCATTCGGCGGTACGTGGCGGCGAAAGAACATTTGGCTTGGTTTGTTTACCCGTTATACCCACCTGAACAATACATCCTTTGACGACAGCCCGTTAATAAAGTCAAACACAAATTTATTAATAGGCCTCTCTGTGTCCTATATATTTATGGAAAAGTAAAACAATCAAAATATAACCCTATAGAAATGGATGAAAAATAAATGATTCAATTACCTCAACAGGATGAACTATCGGCAATAGAAGCTAAGTCGATGGCACAGCATATCGCCTTTTCGCCCTATATTTTCCAAGCAACAGTGGCAATGAAAGAACTTGGTATTTTACAGTTTATTGATAAATATAGACGTAAAGGCGTGCTGTTAAGTGACATTGTTAAAGCCGTAGGGGTAAGTGAATACGGTGTCAGCGTTTTGTTAGACTTTGCGCTGACCTGTGGTTTAGTGACTGTTGTAGCAGATGAAGAGGATGATCAAAAGAACTTAGCTCGTTATAGCTTAACCAAGGTTGCTTTTTTTCTTCTACACGACGAAATGTCAGTAGTAAATTTTGAGTTTACTCAGCATTTTGGTTATCAAGGTTTAGCCAAACTTACTGAGTCAATTAAAACAGGTAAACCAGAAGGGTTAAAAGTGTTTGGCAATTGGGAAACGCTTTATCCGCACCTTGCTGAATTACCTGACCAAATTAGAGAAAGTTGGTTTTCATTTGATCATTTTTACTCGGATCACGCCTTTGATGAAATTCTGCCAATAATCTTTGAGTCTAAACCAAAACATATTGTTGATATTGGGGGAAATACGGGGCGATTTACCACTAAGTGTTTACAATATAATGGCGAAGTACACATGACTATTATGGACTTGCCGCCTCAATTAGCTAAAGCAAGCCAAAACATAGCTGTTCTTGGTTTAGCTGAACGTTTTCACCAATTTCCTTGTGACATGTTAGATCCTAAACAGGTACTCGCGGAAAAGGCAGACATCTATTGGATGAGCCAGTTTTTGGATTGTTTCTCCGAACCTCAAATTAAAATCATATTATCAAACATTGCTAACGGTATTACGAGCAAACAAAAAGTATTTATTTTAGAAACTTTTTGGGACGCACAACAGTTTGATGCTGCCGCCTTTAGTTTAAATGCCACCTCGCTATATTTTACCTGCTTTGCTAATGGTAATAGTCGTATGTACGCAGCAGATAAATTTATGGCCTTGGTAGAAGCAAGTGGCTTAGCCATTGAAAAACGTATTGATAATATTGGCCTAGGTCACAGTTTGTTAATTTGCAGTAAAGTGACTTAAGTAGAGCTGAGCATAACTGAGTATAGGTTAGCACTTGGTATTAACAATAAAAAAACCACTCAATTTCACGAGTGGTTTTTTACTAAAACAGGATATAAAAACTAATTAATCGTTTTTGTGTACGTGAACATCCATTTGTGGGAATGGGATATTTAAACCTTCACTTTCAAACGTTTTATATACTTTTTCATTTAAATCAAAGTATACACCCCAGTAATCAGCGGCGTTAACCCATGCTCTAACCGCAAAGTTTACTGAGCTGTCTGCTAAGGCAGAAACGGCAATGAATAATTCCGGATCTTTTAAAATACGTGAATCTTCATCACATAAACGCTTGATTACTTCACGAGCTTTGTCGGCGTCATCGCCGTAAGCAATACCAATAGTCCAGTCAACACGTCTTGTAGCTTCGGTTGAATAATTAACCATTGAAGATGTTGATAAGCCACCATTAGGAATGATGATAGTTTTATTATCAGGCGTTTTCATAATGGTATTGAAAATTTGTATTTGATCTACCTTACCAGTATAACCCTGCGCTTCAATGACATCACCAATTTTGAATGGTTTGAAGATAAGGATCATCACACCACCCGCAAAATTTTGTAATGTACCTGATAAAGCCATACCTACGGCTAAACCTGCAGCACCAAGAATGGCGATAAAGGAGGTCATTTCAATGCCTAACATACCAAGAACGGTAATAACCAAGATAACTTTCAATAAACCATTTATAATGCCGGTTAAAAAAGGCATTAAGGATGGATCGGTTCCACCTTTTTCTAACGCTTTTTTGGCGCCACTACCAATAGCTTTAATAATCCGACCACCAATGATCCATACGGCTATGGCTCCAACAAGTTTTGGGCCGTAAAACAAAGTCATCTCAGTGACTCGATTCATAATTTCTTCTGTATTCATATTAATTCCCTGATTTATTCATAGTGATAAAAAAATGCGCTTAAAGGCTAGTATGCAACACCTAATAATTCTTGTAAAAACTTCTCTTGATTACTCATTACAA
Source organism: Colwellia maritima (assembly GCF_022669015.1). Taxonomy (GTDB): domain Bacteria; phylum Pseudomonadota; class Gammaproteobacteria; order Enterobacterales; family Alteromonadaceae; genus Colwellia; species Colwellia maritima. The sequence goes on from NZ_JAKKSL010000001.1 coordinate 709,498, forward strand.
GTTGATAGTCACACTACTGAATATAAGACATAAATCACGATAATACATAAAAATGTCGATGATTGCAGTAGCTAGTATGAAATACTTATCGTATCAATGTGATATTTATCACATAAAATAGGGAAGATCTAATTATTTTTACTTTCTTCTTGTATATGTTTAACAATGGCCTATTTACTTAGGTATACTTGAATTTACGAAACGGACTAATTAAGCTTTTAAAATGAAAATCATTATTCTATCTTTTCTTATTTTTTGTCACTTTAATCTAGCCTGTGCCCAAGCACCGCAAACTAAGTCAACGGATGAGTTAGCTCAACATAATGCTTGGTTAAAACAAAAATTTAGTGAACAACATCAAAATCTTATACCAAAAGTAGCAGTAGCCGATATGCTTTTTTCATGTAATCAAGCGCGAAAAATTGAACCTGTTAACTATAAAATTAATGATCTTATTTTACGTATGGACAAAAACCGCTTAGCAGAGAAGTTAATCCGTTGTCTCGATAATGACAGCATGAAATCAGACATTGCGCTAAATTTTGGTCTGTTAGGCTGCTTCGAGGATCAATTAGTCCACTTACCTGATATCGAACGCAAACAAAAAATGGATTTAGTAAAAAAAACCATTCATGACTTACCACACAACGAACGTAAAAAAAGTTTTACCCAATGTGTGTCAGCCCAAGCAATTAATTATTTACAATAGCGATGTAACATTGGAATTAGCTGAATTTAGTTTACGTATGGCTAAATAACTAATGTCTCAGCTATATTCATAAATTGTAACAAATGGTGGACACATTTACTAATCGCTCTTTTGAATTCATTGCTATATCGCTTATAGTAATTTCTATAATCAAAGTAAAATGATGGTGAAAATAAAATGCCCCAAGAAACTCAAAAAATTTTAGTTGTAGATGATGATATGCGTTTACGCTCGTTATTGGAACGTTACTTGGTTGAACAAGGGTTCACCGTGCGTAGTGCTGCTAATTCAGAACAAATGGATAGGTTACTTGAACGAGAGAACTTTCATTTGTTAGTACTCGATTTGATGTTACCAGGTGAAGACGGTTTATCAATTTGCCGTCGTTTACGTCAACAAAACAATAGTATTCCTATTGTAATGTTGACAGCTAAAGGCGATGAGGTTGACCGAATTATTGGTTTGGAAATTGGCGCTGATGATTATATGCCTAAACCCTTTAACCCAAGAGAGTTATTAGCGCGTATAAAAGCGGTATTGCGCCGTAGAGTACAAGAAGCACCTGGCGCACCTTCTATGGCAGAAAGCAACATAGTCTTTGGCGAGTATGAACTTAACTTGGCAACTCGTGAAATGGTTAAAGGTGACGTTAATATGCCTTTAACTAGTGGTGAATTTGCCGTATTAAAAGCCTTAGTGACTCATCCTCGCGAGCCATTATCTCGTGATAAATTGATGAATTTAGCACGTGGTCGCGATTATTCAGCGCTTGAACGTAGTATTGATGTACAAGTATCACGTTTGCGCCGAATGTTAGAACAAGATCCGGCAAAACCTCGCTATTTACAGACGGTATGGGGGCTAGGCTATGTTTTTGTGCCGGATGGCACATCCGTTTAGTATTATCGGTTGTAGATGGGAATTTAATCTCGTTTTGAACTTGTTTCGTTACAAACGAGATTTTTCCTCAGTCGAAGGTTTTTCATGAAAGTATTACCCCGTAGCGCATTTGGACAAACTGTTTTACTTATTGGTTTTTTATTATTTGTAAACCAGGTAGTGTCGTATATATCGTTTGCCTTATATGTTATTGAGCCAAATCAGCAGCAAATAAATCAGTTATTAGCCAAACAGATTAGGGTTGTTTTTATTGACATTAATGATGTGCGCTTAAGCCCGAAAATGGCTGAAGCCTTTCATCATGAAACGGGTATTGGGGTATATAGAGAGCAAGATGCACTTAAATTAGGTTTAGCGTCTGCAGGTTACTACCCCTATCGCAGTGAGCAAATGTCGGCGTTGTTAGGTGGCCCTGCTGAGGTAAGAATTTCTCAGGGGGATGAATATCTTTTCTGGATTCGCCCTCCGCAAGCACCTAGTTTGTGGGTTAAAATTCCCTTAATGGGTTTAGAAGAGGCAAACTTTTCACCTCTTGTTTTTTTCCTCGGTATTATTGGTGTATTGAGTGTCGCGGGTGGTTGGCTGTTTGTAAGGCAGTTAAATCGACCTTTGAAATCTTTGCAGCGTGCCGCACAAGAAGTAGGGCGAGGTAACTTTCCTGAACCTTTAACTGAGCACGGCACATCGGAAATTATGGCGGTAACACAAGCCTTTAATCATATGTCTAAAGGTATAAAACAGTTAGAGAATGATCGTAATTTGCTCATGGCCGGTATTTCTCACGATTTAAGAACGCCACTTACTCGTATACGTTTAGCCGAGATGATGTCAGATATTGATGAGTTTTTGAAAGAAGGCATAGAAAACGATATTGATGATATGAATAATATTATCGATCAATTTATTGATTATCTACGCCATGGCTCTAAAGATAAAGCTGAATTAGGGGATTTAAATTTACTGGTGGAGGAGGTGCTTAATGTTGAAACACCGGCGAACCGGCATATTATTTTTAACGCCCAAGACTGCCCAGACATTCCGTTACGCTATGTTGCAATAAAGCGTGCCTTGGCCAATTTAATTCAAAATGCACTGCGATATACACAAGGCGATATTGAAGTTATTACAGGGCATGATAAAGATTATGTTTACTTTATTGTGAGTGATGAGGGCGAGGGGATTCCCGATGCTGATATTGAGCGTTTATTTCAACCCTTTACTCAAGGTGATAAAGCCAGGGGCACGGAAGGAAGTGGTTTAGGGTTAGCGATTATCAAACGTATAGTAGATACCCACGGTGGTCGTGTTGAATTATCAAATAAACCTAGCGGTGGTTTACAAGCGAAAGTTTATTTACCCAAGAAGTAACTAAGAAAAAATTTACCTAAGAAGTAGCTAAAAAAAACCACTAACAATATGTTGTTAGTGGTTTTTGTATTTATAATGGTTACTAATGCTATGTTTACTAAAGCTGAGGATTACAGCTGAGGACCTGCAGCAACTAACGCTTTACCGTTATCAGTATCAGTGAATTTATCAAAATTATTAACAAAACGGTTTGCAAGATCAACGGCTTTAGTGTGCCACTCGCTAGTGTCTTGATAAGTATTTCTCGGGTCAAGAATATCCCCTTCAACGCCGTCAATTTTGCTTGGTACTGCTAAATTGAACATAGGCACTATAGTGGTTTCAGCATTATCAATTGAACCATCTAAAATAGCATCAATTATAGCGCGTGTTGCTTTAATTGAAATACGTTTACCTGTGCCATTCCAACCCGTGTTTACTAAGTAAGCCTCTGCACCCGCAGCTTGCATACGTTTTTGCAAAACTTCAGCATATTGAGTTGGGTGTAGGCTTAGGAATGCCGCACCAAAACAACTTGAGAAAGTAGGCGTTGGCTCAGTAATACCACGCTCTGTACCCGCTAATTTAGCGGTAAACCCTGATAAGAAGTAATATTCAGTTTGCGCAGGTGTTAATTTAGCCACTGGGGGTAATACGCCAAATGCGTCAGCCGTTAGGAAAATAACTTTTTTAGCATGACCTGCACGAGAAACCGGTTTAACAATATTATCAATGTGATAAATAGGGTAAGAAACACGGGTGTTTTCTGTACGAGAATTGTCATCGAAATCAACTGTGCCATCACTAGCTACCGTTACATTTTCTAATAAAGCGTCACGACGAATAGCATTATAAATATCAGGTTCATTCTCTTTGCTTAAATTGATGGTTTTTGCGTAACAACCACCTTCAAAGTTAAATACACCATTATCATCCCAACCATGTTCGTCATCACCAATTAATTGGCGCTTAGGATCGGTTGAAAGTGTTGTTTTACCTGTACCAGAAAGACCGAAGAATATTGCGGTATCTCCATCTTCGCCAACGTTAGCGCTACAGTGCATTGAAGCAATGCCTTGTAATGGCAAGTAGTAGTTCATCATTGAGAACAACCCTTTCTTCATTTCGCCACCGTACCAAGTACCGCCAATTAATTGAATTTTTTCAGTTAAATTAAAAGCAACAAAGTTTTCAGAGTTTAACCCTTGTTGCTGCCAATTTTTATTGGTGGTTTTTGCGCCATTTAATACAACAAAATCAGGCTCAAAGTTTGCTAATTCTTGGTCAGATGGACGAATAAACATGTTTTTAACAAAATGTGCTTGCCATGCAACTTCAGTAACAAAGCGTACTTTTAAGCGAGTATCTTCGTTAGCGCCACAAAAAGTATCAACCACAAATAAACGTTTGCTAGAAAGCTGAGTAGTGACTTGACCTTTAATATCAGCCCAAGTTTCAGGAGTCATTGGTTTGTTATCATTTTTACCTTGATCAGACCACCATACCGTATCGCGTGTTATATCATCACGAACAATGTATTTATCTTTAGGTGAACGACCAGTAAATATTCCCGTATCAACATTGACTGCGCCAAGCTCGGTGACTACGCCTTTATCAAAACCTTCGAGATCGGCTTTTGTTTCTTCACTAAAAAGTAACTCATACGATGGGTTGTAAATAATTTCAGATACATCGTTGATGCCGTATTGTGACAAGTCAATTGAGTTTTCTTGGGCGGTCATAGCAAATTCACTCCTAGGGTATGACGAATATTAAATAATGGTTAAGTTAATTTTGAAATAATAGGTAAAAGTTTTCATCGAGCTAATAATTCGATATTCTATTTTAAAATCGAACAAAACGAAAGTAAAAAATAACCTAAGATGAAAGTTTTCAGTATAAGCAACAGAAATATTGAAAATAGAGAAGTGAACGGTGTTAGTAATATTACAACATAATAGTAGCAAGGCTTGCAGGAAAGCAGGACTTTAACACTCTTTTAAGCAGAATTTACTTAAAAGAGTGTGTATAAGAGGTATTTTGATCAGAATGAAAGCTGTCGGTCAATGAATATCTTTCGAAATGAAACTTTTCAATTGGTCAGCAAAAAAATCATAAGTGGTTAAACAGTAATCACAGGTCATTGAAACTTTCCCTTGTTCAGCCAACATGTTTTCAAGTTCTGTCGGTTCTATTTGAGCAATAGCCGATAAACATTTTTCGCTTGAACAACCACATTGATAAGAAACTGCTTGGGGGTCAAATAAACTTACCTGCTCTTGATGGTATAAACGATAAAGTAAAGCTTCCGCTTCAAGGGAAAAAATTTCTTCCGCTTTTATCGTATTAGTTAATTGTGCTATATGCTCAAAATCTTCGTGTTGTTGGGCTTTGTTTTCAATACTTCCGTCGCCATCAGGCAATAATTGCACTAAGCTACCGCCAACTCGCATATTATTATCATCACTAAATAACCAAACTTGTGTCGGTATTTGGGCAGAAACGTCAAAATAATGTGAGAAACATTCTGCTAGGGTTGGTTTATCTAAAGCCACTATTCCTTGATAAGCTTCGCCTTGATCAGGTTTTATAGTGATAATCATATTACCTTTACCGAGTAATGCTTGTAAGGAATGTGCATCTTTAGCATTTTCTACATCAACGACTTTGGCAATGCCGCGCATTTGTTGTTTATTATCCCCATTAACAGACATGTAGCCAACAGGACCGTCACCTTGTAATTGTACCGTGATGCTGCCTTCAAATTTTAATGTTGCGGTCAATAAACAAGTACCTGCCAATAATTCACCTAACAATATACGAACGCCAACAGGGTAATGATGATTTTTAATAATGCTTTGATAGCTTTGGCTTAGTTGTACCAGTTCACCACGGACATGTTTGTCGTTAAATAAGTAACGGTTAAGTATATCCGTTGTTTGTGTGTCAGTTTGAGACATAATATTTATATCCTTTCTTTGAATTCTCGTAATTTTCGACGTTGTTTTTTATCTGGCTTAGTATCGCTTGCCGGGCTAAGTAAAATGCCTTGTTTTCGTGCGAGCGCGTTTTTTTCTCTTGTTTCAATACTGTTAGGCGTTTCTTGATATAAGGTTTGAGCAAATGTGGCATCACGACGGGTATCAGCTAAAGCTATAACGGTGATTTCTTTCTCATCAAAACCTTGACGAATTTTTATTGAATCACCAATTGCTACCGCTTTACCTGATTTAGTCCGTTGGCCATTGTAAAAAACTTTACCACCATCAATCATTTGTTTTGCGATGGCACGGGTTTTATAAAATCGCGCAGCCCACAACCACTTATCTAATCGAGTTGAGGTTAATAAAGTTGAACTATTTTTATTTGTTGTTGCCATAAAACTGTCTATTTAATTTGATAAGAGTAATAGTCACATTTTGGCGAAAAATAACATATTCCCGCATAAACTGCGCACACTTTTTATTTCTTTTGTAAATATTCGTTAAAAACTGCGGTCATTGCTTGTTGGCAGGCTTATGGTCGAGTATTATCGACAACTTGCATTATAAATTACAATTTTTGCAATATTACAGAAGTATTACATAGAAAGTTACTTGACTAACTCTCTTTAATGAAGAACAAAAGAAGTTTAAATAATCAATGGCATTAACAAATAACCTAACATCATTTTCCGCTGCGGTAAAACTACCTCAACAAAAAATTGCACAGGCATTGAGCGTATTGCTGTTAATATATATTGCTTTTATGGTGGCGAAAATAACATGGCTAGTAGCACCTAACTCCAATCAAGTAATGAGCATTAGTGGAACGGGAGGAGGGAAGTCAGTAGCGGGTCAATCAGGTGATAAAAATCATGATTTATCTAAGCTACAAGCACTGAATCTATTTGGAAAATATACGACACAAGAAAAAGAAGTTGTTGTTGAGCAAATTACTAATGCTCCTGAGACGCGATTACAATTAACGTTGTCGGGTTTAGTTGCGAGTGACGATGCTAAAATTGCCGCAGCAATTATTGAAAACAAAGGGAAGCAAGAAACCTACGGTATTGGTGATATTATAAAAGATACACGTGCAAGTCTGGAGCAGGTGCTAATCGATCGCGTTATAATAAAACAATCCGGTCGTGCAGAAACCTTGATGCTTGATGGTGCGGATTATAACCAACCCGCACAAACCGTTTCACATAAACAAGAAAGTACTAAACAACGTGCTACCCAAAATCAGAATAATACAAGTCAACAGTCAACTGGAACGACTACAAATGTTGTGGACCAACGTAGTAATAAGAGCTTAAGCGAGAGTGCTCAGCAATTAAGAATAGATTTAAATAATGATCCGGGCAAAATAACAGATTATTTACGTATTTCTCCGGCACGAAAAGCGGGAGAAATTGTAGGTTACCGTTTATCGCCAGGTAAAAATCCTGATTTTTTCAATTTATCTGGATTGAAATCGGGTGATGTTGCCGTGCAAATGAATGGGTATAATTTACTTGCACCGTTAGAAGCAGCACAAGCAATGTCGGCATTAAAAACTGAACGAGATATTACATTATTAGTTGATCGCAATAGCGACTTAATTCAGATACTGTTCAGCATAGAGTAAACGATTAAATATAACGTAAGTAACTTTTTTCATTAGCATTAGCTTTAATAAAAGCTTTTGGCATAAATAAGCAGCAATAAGGAATTTTTCATGGGCACACCCTTAAACGCCATTGTGGTTAAACCATTACGCCACAAGTTTAAGCAACTTAAGCAATTTGGCTTGGTTTTGACAACTGCATTCGCCTTTAGCGGCATTTTTGCTGTAGGGCAAGCAAGTGCTGCAGAATATTCGCCAAGTTTTAAAGACACGGAAATTGTCGAGTTTGTCACGATTGTTGGCAAAAACTTGAAAAAAACAATGATTGTTGATCCTAACGTACGCGGTAAAATTAACGTGCGTAGTTATGATTTATTATCAGAAGAGCAATATTATCAATTTTTCCTCAATGTATTACAGGTTTACGGTTTTTCAGCGATAGAAAGAGATAATAATATTATCAAAATCATTCGTAATAAAGATGCTAAAACGGCTGCTATTCCGGTTATTGGTGATGATGGAAAAATAATGGGTGACGAAATGGTTACCCGTATTGTTGAAGTGAAAAATGTTACCGTTCGAGAATTAGTGCCATTGCTACGACAGTTATCAGATCAAGCGGGTGGCGGTAATGTTACGAACTATGATCCTGCTAACGTTATTATGCTTACGGGTACAGCCGCCACAGTGAATCGATTAGTGAATATTATTGAACGTGTCGATAGAGTCGGTGATCAAGATATAGAAATCATAAAATTACAGTATGCGTCAGCAGGTGAAATGGTACGAATTATCGAAGCCATGTATAAACCCTCTGGCGGAAAATCAGGCGAACCAACCTTTTTAATTCCCAAAATCGTTGCTGACGATCGCAGTAATAGTGTGATTGTTAGTGGTGAAGTAAAAGCTCGTGAACGCGCAGCAAAATTAGTGAAACGCCTTGACAGTGAATTAGAGTCGAGCGGCAATACTCGAGTCTATTACCTTAAATATTCAAAAGCAGAAGATTTAGTAAAAGTGTTGAACGGAGTGAGTAAAACTATCGCTTCAGAAGATAGCGTCAATAAATCACGTGCCGCGGCTAATTCAAAAACTGATACCAGTATTGAAGCTCATGAATCAACCAATACGTTAGTTATTACAGGTCAGCCTGATATGTTACGTGCGTTAGAATCGGTTATTCGTCAGCTTGATGTGCCTCGCGCGCAAGTGCATATTGAAGCCATTATTGTTGAAGTATATGAGTCAGATGGCGCTCAATTAGGTGTGCAATGGTATAGCGAAGCGGGTGGTTTTACCCAGTTTACTAATGGACCAAAGATCTATCTCATCTGTTGCAGCCGCAGGCAAACTTGCTGAAGGAACAGACGGAGATATAGTTCCGGCCGTCTATTCATCAGAAACCGGTAAAAAGATTTCTGATGAATACAGACTAAACGATACTGAAGGCGATTATACCTTGTTAGCAGAAATACTGGGTTCAGTGAGTGGTGGCATGTTTGGTATTATGAAAAATGATTGGGGTGCGATTATTCAGGCGGTTAGCTCTGATACTAACTCTAATATTTTAGCGACACCGAGCATTACTACTTTAGATAATGAAGAAGCCTCTTTCTTAGTTGGTCAAGAAGTTCCTATTATCACTGGTTCTCAAACGGGTAGTAATAACTCAAACCCGTTCCAAACAGTAGATCGTCAAGAAGTAGGTATTAAACTGTTAGTAACGCCACAAATAAATGAAGGTAACAGTGTACAACTAACTATTGAACAGGAAGTTTCATCAGTGAGTGGTACTACGGGTGTTGATATTTCAATTAACAAACGTGAAATAAAAACCACTGTTATGGTGGAAAGTGGTCAAACCGTTATTTTAGGTGGCTTAATGGATGAAGACGTACAAGAAAGTGTGCAAAAAGTGCCATTATTAGGTGATATTCCTATTATTGGACATTTGTTTAAATCGACATCAAACACCACAAGAAAACGTAATTTAATGGTATTTCTTCGACCTCAGATTATGACTGATTCAAGTGTTATGCATAATTTAGCGAAAGAGAAATACAACTTTATTCGCGCTGATCAGTTACGTAAACAAGAAGAAGGCTTATCTTTGATGCGTGATGAAAAATTACCTATTTTACCGCAGTGGAATGACAAATTGACCTTGCCACCTTCGTTCGATAAGTATCAAGAGTCGATTAAAGACGGTAAATTCAATCAAGAAGATGTAGCAACAGACGAAGTATTGAAACCGCTTGCAGTAGAAGAGAATAAGTAATGTCTGAGGAAGCCATTAAAGACAACAATATCGCAGTTGAACAGGCGGTTGCCCATGATGAAATAGGCGAGCCCCTTGTAGAGCATATAGATGAAAACTTGGACATTGACGCTGATGAAAGCGCTGTAGCTTGGCGTTTACCCTTTGCATTTGCCAAACGCTATAGTGTGTTATTGACTAAAATCGACAACAAGTATGTTTTACATTGTCTAGAAAGCATCCGCATAGAAACGATTGTTGAAGTACGTCGGATAATTAAAGCCCCCTTTAGTTTTGCTATCCAAGATGCCTCATCGTTTGAACTTTTATTAACACAAGTTTATCAACGCGATTCGTCCGAAGCACAGCAAATGATGGAAGATATCGGCAATGAAGTCGATTTGTACTCACTTGCTGATGAAATGACTGAAAGTGAAGATTTATTAGAAAATGAAGATGACGCGCCAATCATTAAATTGATTAACGCTATGCTCAGCGAAGCCATTAAAGAGGGTGCCAGTGATATTCATATTGAAACCTTTGAAAATGCTTTACAGATACGTTTTCGAGTTGATGGTGTATTACGGGAAGTGTTGAAACCTAACCGAAAACTTGCCTCATTACTTGTTTCTCGTATTAAGGTAATGGCTAAACTCGATATTGCTGAAAAACGTATTCCTCAAGATGGTCGTATTTCTTTGCGAATTGGTGGCCGAGCAGTAGATGTGCGTGTGTCAACTATGCCAACAGGGCATGGTGAACGCGTAGTATTACGTTTATTAGATAAAAATGCGGCACGATTAGATTTAGAAGATCTGGGTATGACAGATAAAAATCGCCATATCTTTAGCCGACTTATTGATAAACCGCATGGTATTATTCTTGTTACTGGACCAACAGGATCAGGTAAAAGTACCACTTTATATGCCGGGTTAACTCAAATTGATTCAAAAGAGCGTAATATTCTTACGGTTGAAGATCCCATAGAATTTGCTATTGAAGGCATAGGACAAACACAAGTTAACACAAAAGTTGACATGACCTTTGCACGGGGGTTGCGTGCAATATTACGTCAAGATCCTGATGTGGTTATGGTAGGTGAAATTCGTGATTTAGAAACGGCACAAATTGGTGTGCAGGCGAGTTTAACTGGTCACTTAGTATTATCAACACTACATACTAATACTGCAGCCGGTGCTATTACGCGTATGGAAGATATGGGGGTTGAGCCTTTCTTGTTATCATCAAGTTTGCTCGGCGTACTGGCACAACGATTAGTACGAACTCTGTGTCCTCATTGTCGTGAAAGTCATCTACCAAACGAAGAAGAATGTACTTTACTTAATTTGCCTGCCGATAATCAACAAGTGATTTACCGTGCCAAAGGCTGTAGTGAGTGCAACTTCAAAGGTTACCGTGGTCGTACTGGTATTCATGAGTTATTAGTGGTTGACGACAATGTGCGCGAAATTATTCATAACGGGCATGGCGAGCAAGCAATTGAGAAGTATATCCGCACAAACACCGCTTCTATCCGACGAGATGGTTTTGATAAGGTGATGACAGGACAAACAACACTTGAGGAAGTGTTACGCGTCACAAGAGAAGATTAATGGCAGCATTTGATTACCAAGCAGTAGATCGCAAAGGAAAAACTAAAAAAGGGGTTATTGAAGGCGATACCCCAAGACAAGCTCGCGCGTTATTACGTGATCAGGGCTTAATGCCGACTGAAGTAACGCCAACCATTGCTCGCAATAAATCGAAAGTAGGCGTATCTGGCAAGTTAGATAAGCAAAAAGACAAAGGCAAAGTTTCTGCGGCAGAATTAGCATTAATTACCCGTCAATTGGCTACCTTGGTTGAATCAGGTTTGCCACTTGAAGAAGCTTTAATGGCCGTTTCTGAGCAAGGTGAAAAAAACCGTATTAAAAGTATGCTCATGGGGGTTCGTACCAAGGTTACTGAAGGCTATGGCTTGGCGGAAAGCATGGCGGAATACCCTAAAGTATTTAATCGACTTTATCGTGCCATGGTAGCAGCAGGTGAGAAATCAGGTCATTTAGATAAAGTATTAAATCGCTTAGCTGACTACACCGAACAACGTGAGCAAATGCGTTCACAATTGATTCAAGCCTTAGTCTATCCCATAATTATGACCGTTGTTGCTATTGGCGTTGTTGCGATATTGTTAACCAAAGTAGTACCACAAATTGTTGGCCAGTTTGAACACATGGGCGCCAACTTACCCGGCACAACTAAATTTTTAATTGCTAGCAGTGAATTTTTACAGGCGAATGGTCTTTGGATTGTATTATTCATCGCCATTATTATATTGGCTTTCTCCGAATTATTGAAGAAACCTAAGTTCGAAATGGCATATCATGAGCGAATTATCACACTTCCTGGTATAGGTAAGGTAGCGAAAGGGCTTAATACAGCACGTTTTGCAAGAACGTTGAGTATATTGTCAGCCAGTGCAGTACCGTTATTAGAAAGTATGAAAATATCTGGTGAAGTACTTGATAATTTATACATCAAGCAACAAGTTAAATTAGCAGCCGATAAAGTTCGAGAAGGTTCAAGCTTGCATTTGTCGTTAGAGCAAACAAAATTATTTCCACCAATGATGTTACACATGCTAGCCAGTGGTGAAAAAAGTGGCCAACTTGACCAAATGTTAGGGCGAGCTGCTGATAACCAAGATAAAGAGTTTGAAGCCTTAGTGAACATTTCATTAAAAGCTTTTGAACCAAGACTCATGGTAGTTATGGTCGGTGTTGTGTTATTTATTGTAATGGCAATATTAGAGCCTATTTTGAAATTAAACACCTTTGTTGGTGGGTAAACTGCATAACTATACAGTTAGTACTGTATTTTCAATGGGCTCAAAACAAGTTAAATTTATATTAGACAAATAACTAGGAAAAATGATGGTTAAAAATAGACGCAATAGTATACAGGGTTTCACTTTATTAGAAGTGATGGTAGTTATTGTTATCATCGGTATGATGTTAAGTGTTGTGGTCCCCAATTTAATGGGCAGCCAGGATACTGCTAAACTTCAAAAAGCCGTACAAGATATTACTGCATTAGAAAACTCACTAAGCATGTATAAATTAGATAATTACGATTACCCAAGTACAGAACAGGGGTTAGAGGCGTTAACAACACAAACGGATATCGACCCAGTGCCTCGTCGTTTTCCGGATGGTGGCTATGTAAAACGTCTTCCTAAAGATCCGTGGGGTAATGATTACCTATTATTAAATCCTGGTGAACATGGCAAGATGGACGTGTTTACCGGAGGCCCTGATGGTGAAGTTGGCACAGAAGATGATATTGGTAATTGGAACTTAGGTGACTACCAGTAGTAAAATTTACGTTAGACCGATAATTTAAGCTACTGCGTTTTTGTTGAAGGTTTAATGTTGGCTAAGGTATAAAAACTAAAAGGGTAATTTATTGCCCTTTATTGTTTTTTATCAGCGTAAATTACGACGGACCAAAATAAAACCATGATATGTACTCTATCAATTTTAGATTTGAATCAATGATAAAACCATTTACGCAACGAACAATCACCAACACCAAAGGCTTTACATTACTTGAAGTTTTAATGGTGATCGCGCTTATTGGTCTAATTGTGTCTGTAGTGCAGTTTAATTTTTCGGGCAATAAACCAGAAGAAACACTACAAAAAACCAGCCTATAAATTTGCTACGCTTTTTGAAAGTGCAGCAAATTATGGCTTATTGAATAACATTGAATTAGGTTTGTATATTGATAAAAATACCTATCAGTTTTTAGGTTACGACGGCGTTAAGTGGAGTGAAATAGCGTCGCAAGATTGGTTAACTGCACAAACGTTACCTGAAGGTGTAAAGTTTACGTTAGCTTTAGATGATCTACCCATTGAAGAACCTTTATTGTTTGATTCATCTGTATTTACCAATGAAGATGATGATTTTCTGTCTTTTGATTCAGACGAACAAGACAGCGATTCAGAAAAAGAAAAACAATTAATACCTCAAGTATATATATTGTCAGGAGGCGATATCACGCCATTTAGTTTAACATTTCAGTTTTCAGACCAAGCTTCACTAAATACGGATTTAACCACTTTAGCTTATCGTGTTACCGGCATTTATAGTATTCCGTTAACGATAGAAGGACCCGTGTTAGATGATTAATACTGCAAAATCAAAATCACTCGGTTTTACGTTAATTGAAGTCATGCTTGCGTTAGGTGTGTTTTCTATAGCGGGTGTTGCGTTATTAAGTACCGCGAGCAATAATGCGCGTAATATTGGTCACTTAGAAGACAAAATGTTTGCTAATTGGGTAGCGTCGAATCAATTGGTTGCCGCGAGTATCGCGCCAACGTGGCCTCCCAAAAATAATGCAAAAGGTGAAGTTGAAATGGTCGGCCGGGATTGGTTTTGGACACAAAAAGTACTTAAAACAACTGATAATGATATGCGCGCAATAGTAATGGAAGTACGGTTAAATAAAGATGATGAACTTGCGGTAGGTAGTTTCACCACCTATGTGTCTAAAGCGGAGCAATAATGGCATATACTGGCGTCGCATTATCTCGTTGTTTTACGCACAAGCATGAGAACAAAGGTTTTACCTTATTAGAAGTGCTGATTGCCATTGCGATTTTTTCTCTGATTAGCTTATCGAGCTTCACAATATTTGATTCTGTATTAAAAGGTGACGCGACATCTAAAGAACGCAGCGAAAGGCAAAATGAATTACAACGCGCCTTTTTGATTATTGAACGTGATATTACACAAATTGCACGTCGTACTATCCGTTTTGAAGGTGAGGCGCCGTCAGCGCAGTTTATACAAAGTACTAGTGATACCTTTGGCAGTGAAGATCAAGCGGTTGCTTTTGTAAGGCAGGGATGGACAAATCCTGGCTTATTATTACCGCGCAGTGATATGCAGGCAGTTTCGTACCGGTTATTTGAAGGAACCCTGCAACGGTTGCACGCTAATTTTGTTGATTCAGTGGTAGGTGAAGAGCCGAAAATAAGACCATTAATTAGTGACGTCACAGCAGTATCATTTGAATATTATGATGGCGATAAATGGCAAAAGTCATGGTCAAATAATACGTTACCTTTAGCAATGGCTATCGAGGTTGATACAAAAGATTATGGCGTTATCCGTCGGCAGTTTTTAGTGCCTGGCGACGGTCAAAGTAAACAAACACAATTATCAGGTAGTAACTAGTGATACGCAACCAAGCTCGATTTAATATGCAAACTGGTGTTGCACTGATAACCGTTATGCTCATAGTTGCGTTATGTGCAGTAATTGCGAGCCAAATGACTGCCCGTTTACAAGTGCAAATGCAGCGTAGTGCGAATGTGGCGTTTAATCAACAAGCCTACTGGTATGCTATGGGGGCAGAGGCGTTTACAAAAAGAGTATTAATTACAGCGTTTCAAGGTGATGAAAAGGTAACGAATTTAGGACAAATTTGGGCACAAGGTGAAACCACCTATCCTGTTGATTTTGGTGAAATAACAGGCGAAATATCAGATTTGCAAAGTTGTCTAAATCTAAATGCACTACGAGCGCCGTTAAATAATACAAATTCAGGCAGTAACGATACAAATAACACAAATAACGCAAGCCGAGCACAAAACGCAAATAAAGTGCCAAAGACGTTTGGCATTTGAAGCACTATTGATAAATTTGGAAATTGACGATGTAAGCCAGTTTGAAGCTGAATCAATGGCTGACGCACTGACAGATTGGCTTGACTCAAACAGTAGCATAAGTAGTGCCGGTGGTGCAGAAGATAATGACTATGCGTCAAGGGAGTTTCCATACCTTGCTGCGAATAACTTTTTAGCGAGTGTCAATGAATTGAGAGTTATAGAGCACTTTACACCGAAGATTATTGAAAAAATAAAACCCTATGTTTGCGTTATTCCTGCAAGTGATATGCACAAAGTTAACATTAATACACTCAATAGTGAACATGTTGAACTGTTGCAAGCCTTACTTGATGTAACGATAGATGAAGCGCAAGATATATTAAGCGCAAGAGGTGAAAAGGGATTTGCTTCTATTGATGAGTTTTACAACCTACCTGAAGTTGTAAAACTCAAAAATTTTAATGATAAAAAAGATCAGTTTGTAGTTGATAGCGAATACTTTACACTTAAAACGAGTGCGAGTTTTAATGATAGCTATTTTGCCATGAACTCCGTGATGAAAGTAACTAATAACAAATATATTGATGTGATAAGTCGCACCGTAGGACGCAATTAATGGCCGAAATTTTATACATACGCCTAGGTAGCCAAGCAAAAGATGAAATATCTTGGTTGATAATTAATACCACAGAACAAGAGATTATTGCCAGTGGTGAATTATCGAACGCAGAACAGTTAAGTGAGTTAACTGATAAAGCGCAGCAACGTGTAGTTAGGGTATTTGTACCAGGCTGTGACGTGTTGTTAAAGCGTTTAGTTGTGCCAACTAAATCGCAACGCGCTATGCGCTCAGCTGTACCTTATATGCTTGAAGATGAGTTGGCACAAGATGTTGACGAATTATTCTTTGCTTATGCTAATTTGGCAAACAACAAGAGTGAACACAATTGTTTTGTGGCTATTACAGAGCGTGCTCAAATGTTGCAATGGCAGTCGTGGTTAACTGATGCCAATATTGAAACGAAAAGCATGCAACCTGATGTTTTGGCTATGCCCTATGTTGAGGGGCAATATAGTGCTATAGCACTTCATTGTGTTAATTCAACGTCAGAGAAAGCAGTCAGAAGTACACAAATTGTGATTCGCCAAGATGAATGGCAAGGCTATACATTAGACAATGATGCCTGGCAGTTTTTGTTGAATAGCCTTATTTTCTCAGGACAAAAGGAAGACGAGTCGGCAGAAGGAAGTACCACCACAATCAATGCCTATTCCAACTTACCTTTTGTTGATGATATTGCAAACGAAAATGGCATAACGGTTGTTAATGCAGAAGAAGAATTGCCTTTAGCATTATTTGCACAGCATAGCCAAAGTAGTAGCTTCAACTTATTACAAGGTGAGTTTAAGATAAAAGAGCGTCGCTCAAAAAATCTCAGCAATTGGCTTTGGGCTGCCGGTTTTGCTGTCTGCGCGTTATTATTTAATGTTGGCTATAAAAGTGCCCAATTATGGCAGCTTTCAGCCCAAATAAGCGATGTAGAAACACACATTATTACCCGTTATAAAAAAGTTTTTCCCAGTGCCAAAAAGGTACCTATTGGTATTGTTAAGTCGCAACTTAAAAGAAAATTAGCGCAAGTTGGCGGAACAAACGATCAAACTGGCTTTTTAACCATGTTGTCTCAAGTACAACCTGCTTTTGCGAAAGTTCCAAAGATTAAAACCTGAGTCGTTAAAATTTGATGGTAAACGTCAAGAACTTCGACTGCAAGCAATCGCCGATGACTACCAACATTTTGAGCGTTTTAAAAGTGCGCTTGTTGCTGAGAATTTAACGGTGCAACAAGGCGCACAAAATAATCAGGGTGATCAGGTAACAGGGTCATTTAGTATTGTTAGCAAAACAAGTAGTAAGGAAGGTTCATAATGAACGTATCTTCAGTGAAAGCATGGTGGCATGGGCTTGCCATACGTGAGCAACGACTCGTGCTTGCCATGGGTTCAGCAGTGGCAATATTTTTACTTTATAGTTTAGTATGGCAACCGCTAAATGAGAATTTAGCTGCAGCTAAAAAAATCTTGTGAACCGCCAAGCATTACTTACCTGGGTGGATGAAAATACCGCTCGCTATCAAAGTGCACAATTGTCTAGCGGTAAAAATCCAACAACGGGTAGTTTATCAAGTATCGTTAATCGCACGGCTAATCAGCAACAATTAACCATTACTCGTATGCAACCCCAAGGGGAGCTATTGCAAGTTTGGCTTGATAGTGTGCCTTTTACGCAGCTGCTTTTTTGGCTAGAGCACCTCGCAAATAAAGAAGGTTTGCAAGTGCAAGCAATTGATCTCACTAAAGGTGATCTTCAGGGTGAAGTTCGCGTTCGTCGTTTACAGTTAGCAAAACAGTAATTCTTCTAATCAACGTGTTAAGCAGAGATAATCAATGAAAAACAAATTCGCCATGGGTGGTATTTTTTTAATCGCCTATTTGGTTTTTTTAATCGCCACATTACCAACAACATTCGTGTTAAATCAAGTTTCATTGCCCAACAATATTAAAAACTCGATTCAATATTCAGGCGTTAGCGGAAGCATTTGGCAAACAAACATTGCGCAAATGGCAATTAATGGTACACGTATTGAAAAAGTACATGCTGACTTAAGTTTTTGGTCGTTATTTAGTTTAGCACCCAAAATAGCCATTACGTTTGGCGATTCTTTTTCTGCCGGTCCAGAAGGCAAAGTTGAATTAGTGCTTTCGCAAGAAAAAGCCAAAGATAAAAGATCTTAGCTTGTTTATAAAAGCAAATGAAGTGGCACAACAGTTAACATTGCCGTTGCCTGTAACAGCACAGGGCGATGTGCAACTAACCGTGGTAAATGCTGATATTGATTTAAAAAATAATAATCAATGTATTTCTGTTAAAGGTGATATCAATTGGTCAAAAGCGGGTGTAGAGGCCTTTGACAAGAATATAAAGCTTGATCAACTAAATGCCGAGATAGGTTGTGAAAATGGTGCATTGACAGTCAATATTTCACCAAATAATGACTTGGGTTTAACATTTACTGCCTATGTACGTCAGGGCGGTAAGGTGTCAGGCAATGGCTTTTTAAAACCAGGAGCCAAATTTCCGGCAGAACTGAACGACGCCTTACCGTTTTTAGGTAAAAAAGACAGCCAAGGGCGTTATCGTTTGGGTTTTTAGACTTAATTTTTCAGAACTTATTTCAGATATTCGCGCTTAGCAGTATGCGCGAATAAGTTTCACTTAATAGATTTCTACCTATTTATTCTGACTTGCATACCGCCCATTTTCATAAGCTAAACTGCCCCACAAAACATGTGCTAAGGCGATTTCAGCGAGTTTAGTATCAAGCTTCACAGGGGTGAGTTTTTTATTTTTAAAATCGTAGGTAAAGTTTACTGCTGCCTTTTGTGGTTGCAATATCGTTACATCATTGCCCTTAATATAAGCGAAATTGTCGGCGTACTGCATCATTGCACGGCCTGGTACTGTAAAATCGTTAAGATCATGACCAAGCATTGGCGAGTGGTTAGTGATACCCATTAAAGATAATAGGGTTGGCGCTAAATCAATTTGGTCGGGTCACTCTCTCATCCAGTAAAGGGGAGTTTCCTGAATTAATTATAACCGCGGGAATATGGAAATTTTTTATTGGTACTAAATCACTGCCCATTGCTCTGGCATCGTGATCAGCAACAACTAAAAAGATGGTGTCTTGCCAATAAGGTTGCTGTTTTGCTTTCTTGATGAATTTTCCTAAGGCATGGTCAGCATATTGAATTGCTTTATGACGCCTTTGTTCTTTATCATCATAGTAGGTTAGCTGTTCATTTGAATAAGTTATCGGCGTAACCACATTCTCTGGAATTTCAAAAGGGTCATGATTGCTTGACGAAAATATTAAACTAAAAAAGGGTTTATTGCTCTGATGAAGCTTTGATAATTCAATGTCAGCTTGATGAAATAAATCATCATCACATGCTCCCCATGACGCAATAAATTGAGGATCTTTAATATCTTTAAAATCAACAATATCAGTAAAACCATTACCTAAGAAAAAACTTTTCATGTTATCAAAATGGCTTTCACCACCATAAATAAATTGTGTTGAATAGTTATTTTGTTTCAGCAAACTTGCGATGGTAAAAAAACCATGTTGTGATTTATCAAGTTTTACAACAGACCGGGTGGCGTCGGTGTAAAACCAGTAATTACAGCTTCAATTCCTCTTACCGAGCGTGTACCTGTGGCATACATGTGTTTAAAAGCCCAGCCCTCACTATTTAATTTATCAAGCTCAGGCGTTAGTGGAAGCCCCCTAGTGATGAAACAAATTGTGCGCCCAAACTTTCTTCTAAAATAATGACTAAGTTTTTAGGTTTTCCTTGATAAATGGGCAACCGAGTCGTTACCGAAGGTAAGTCTTTATTGGTGAATGATTGTGTATTTATGTTGGCATTTTCTTGGATAAGACTAATAACTTTGTTGGTTGGCATTTTTCCATACAATTTCGCGGCATTTTTCTCATTACCAAATTGCTTATACGCGTGTGCGACACTATAGATAGAGTTTAGGGTTAATGAATTGATGAGTGGATCAGTAGAAAAATAGACAAATGAAGGATTAATCGGTCTGTGCCCAACAGTACCTCTTGCACAAAGAAAAAGTACAACCAATAAAAGGATAGATGCCAATGATGAAGATAATGGTGACCGTGCGTAATTAACTTTGCTTAAGGGCACAATTTTATCCACAATGCGCCAACCCAAATAGCTTGCCATAATGAGCAGTGAAAATACTGCTACGAGCGTTAATAAGTGCCCATTGACCAACATTTTTATTACTTCACTTGGGTAGGCCAAATATTCAATGAATAATCTATTTGGTCTAAACCCATATTCCTTAATAAAAGGCGTGGCTAGCTCAAAAAACAGAACACAGATAAAACTAATAAAAAATACCCACCTTAAGCATTTAAGCCAAAATGCCCTATGTCTAGAAAGCATAAACCAAGGGTGAAATAGTGCAGGTAAAATAAGTAAGTATCCGAGTGTACTTAAATCAATTCTAAGTCCATTAATGATTAGTGTTGCGATGGCGCTTAAATCAGTGAAACGCTCACCTTGCCATAGTACTAATCCTGCTCTTGATAGTAAAAGCATGGAAAGGAGTAACAGCGAGAAAAGTAAGAAGGGACGTAGTAAATTAAGTACAGAAGTAAGCATCGTTTTTCATATCACTAATAAAACACGATGCTTACTTTAAGGTTCCAAGCTTAAGAAATGCTTAAGTTAAACTGAAATAAAACCAACAGGCTGATTTAAAAAAGAATAATAATCCAAATGCTACTAGCAATAATAAGACTGATTAACACGGCGGCAGAGCCTAAATCTTTAGCCAGTCCAGACAACGGATGTATCTCTAGACCGATTCGGTCAACAACGGCTTCAATAGCTGTATTGATTATTTCGGTAAAAATGACAAAGATGATGGCAAGTAACAAAATAACTTGCTCTTTAATACTAATGTTAAATAAAAATGTTAATGGAATTGCTACTAATAACAGTATCACTTCTTGCCGAAAGGCCGACTCATTCTTATATAACCATAAAAATGCGCGTGAAGAATTTAATGTGGCTAAATAAACTCTTTTAATACCTTTGGGTTTGTTTTCATGGTCAAACACTATAATTTTGCCTCTTTTTGTGACGATGTATCTACTGTAGTACGTGCAATAGCACTTTGCGATTTACAATGAATGAAGGGGTCATTGTCACTAGTATATACCTTTGTTCTTACGGACATAACACTTAACATGGCATCGAAAACATTGTCGTGCGTGAGTGGTGAATCGGAGATGGTATTTAAACAATTAAGACTCAAATCTGTTTGTTGTGCATCAGACCAGTAAATCATGGGAACATGAGTTTGCTCTTTTGGGGCAAAAGCGTAAGGTAATCCATGTAAATACGCACCACTTTCACCGAGTGATTCTCCATGATCAGAAATATAAAGTAATGATGTTTCTATGTTTTCTTTATCTGCCAATCGATCTAACTGATTGATGATCTTTGATAAGACAAAGTCAGTGTAGGCAATAGTATTGTCGTAGCTATTAACAAGCTGTTCTTCAGTACAATTTTGAATATCACTTCGGCAATCTGGCGTGAAAAGTATGTGATCACTAGGGTATCGTTTGAAATAGGTAGGCCCGTGAGATCCAATCATGTGCAGCACAATCAAGGTGTTCTCACTTGATAATTGATTTAATTTAATACTCAATGGTGATAGCAGAGCTTCATCGAAGCAATACTCACCATCACATAACGGATTGGTTTTATTCGGCGCTATCTTTTCTGTTTTTACGCGACTGCAAACGCCTTTGCAGCTCCCGTTATTGTTACTAATCCAGAGTACATCAGCACCGGCTAAATGAATTAGGTCAACGACATTTTGTTGCGCTGTGGCGGTACGTTTATCGTAATGTTGTTTATCTAAACGTGAAAACATACAAGGTACTGAAACAGCGGTTGCAGTACCACAGGAACTCATTTGTGAGAAAGATACTACGCCCAGTTTTTCTGTAAATTGGTTGGTAGGTTTTTCATAACCATTAAGCGAGAAGTTCTGGGCACGTGCCGTTTCGCCTAATACCATCACAGTGACGTGTTTTTTCGTACTCTCCCGCTCAATGGAGGGTGCAGTGTCGAGTATTTTAAATTCTAACGGTGAATAAAAATATTGTTTTTTAACAAATTTTGCCGAAGCGTCAACCATTTTATAGGGGGTGATATAGTTAATAAGTTGCTTATTATTTCTACCGACAGAGGCATAATTTGAATAAAAAAAGATAGCAATTAAAAGTACCGTACTAATACATACACCAAATAATTTTATTCGACTCCATACTTCTTGATAGAAAGGTTTGTAATTTATACGTACCAAATAAATCAATAAAGCGGGGATGACACCTGTAATAAAAATAAATGAAATCGCGTACAGGTTTACATAAGACATCAATTCAGCAGAATCTGTTTCTATGGTGTTTTGAACCATGGTGTAATCAAAAATAGTACCGTAATTAAGGGTGCTATAAAAGATTAAAGATGAACTAAGTATCGTTAGTATTAACAGGGGTTTTATTATTAACTTAAACGCTAAAACCCCTTGTATAATTATACTCAATGACAGTAAAAAAATAGGTAACGAGAGTAGAAACAATACATTGTAGTCTTGCAATGCTGTAACAGCAGTCACAGCTTTATTTAAAAAGGGGCCATTTAAAACAAATACAATATAACTACAGGTAAGTAGTAATAATTGGTTTGTAGTTAAAGAACGGTGTTTAAAATATAAAATAAATGCTTTCACTATATTAACCTTCTACATTTACCTGACGAGTAGTAAGCTTGCAATTAGCCCTGATCATCAAGGAGTGGAATAACGACTACGAAGATATAGTAAAGAAGAAAGCTTAAGTTAAGCTTAGGAGAAACTGATAATCACCTAAAATTAAACTGAGGGTGATGTAAGTGTTCGGTTTACTTAAATTTTTGCTTCACTTAATAAAATTGATATAAGGCTAAGTTAGAGATTTTTAACAGATTCTATAATATGATAGTGAAAATTATACGCTTATTTTCTTCGGTTTTTACCGATAAATCTGCGTTAATATTATCACAATATGATTTCACGATGGATAAGCCTAACCCATACCTTTCAGTAGATGTTCTAGCAGAATCTTTTTGCCATAAAGGCTCAAAAAAAGAGCTAAATCTTCTTCTGAGTAAGTAATATTACTAATGTTTGAAATGCTTATTATGACTTGCTCAGTCGTTAAAGAAGGTTCAATGGTAATATTAATGGGAGTTGAATTAGGGCTGTAGAAAATTGCATTATTGATTAAATTTTTCAGTATGGTTGTTAAAGCAAATTCATTTGTTTTAATGGTGGGACATTGTGTATTTGATTGAACAATTATTTCTCTATTTATCTTATTTTCTATGGCAATAGTGGACTCAATTAATGTTGAAAGGTCAATTTTTTCTATCTTTATGTCAGCCTTACTGGTACTTTTTTGCAGTAAAAGTATGCTGTTCACAATATTTTTTAAGCGTTTGGTAATAGCGAGTACATCTTCTTTAAAATGCTCGGTTAATTGCTTTTCGTGGGGAAATTTTATGGCGACTTCGCTTAAATTAAGTAACTCTGTTATGGGGGTTTTTAACTCGTGCGCAATATCAGAAGTAATACGTTGTTCTCGTGAATACAATTTTTTATTTTCACTGATAAAACGGTTAATACCCTCGGCTATAGCCATCAGTTCTTCAGGTAATTTAGTGGTAGAGAGGGCGCTAACATCTGAATTTAAATTAATCTTTTTAAGTTCACTATTTAGAATGTCTAATGGTATCAAACCACGTTCAACCACATTAAAAACAATGATTCGTACTGCAAAAACCGCAATAACTGACGTAAATATAAAAATAATATCAACAAACCAGAGTACTTGATTCAAGCCTTCTTTACTTAAGGCATAGGCTAATCCCATTAGTTCTTGTGCTTTTACAAAATTTACAAGTTTGTCGCCTTGTTCTTCTCTTATATCTGTATGGATTTGAGGTTTGAATTTTGTAAAATACATTCTCCCTGAGCGTCCGTCAGGTAAGGTAATATCCGTTATCGAATGTTCATTCAAACTGACATCTGATCTTGGGAGTGTATGGTTTTCAAAAAGGTTAAGAGTTTTTGAACGTTCAAAGGTGTTATTGCCATGCCATAGTTGGAAATATTCAGGATCATTTTTACCAGAAAATTCAGGCATAAACTCGTCTGAAAAAGCAAACTCCACACCATCAGCATTTTCACTAATTAAAGTTTCGAGTAAACCTGACTTATTTATCATGGCGCGATCAAATTCATTGCTGATCCAAGTATCAACGCTGATATCAATCATAAAAAATAGCGAAACGAGCAGTATCGACATAGATATTGAGATATATCGACTAAGCTTTTTCTTAATCGAGTTCATTATCAATTCTCAACATAATAACCGAAACCACGTTTTGTTCTTATGGGTAAATCAAATCCAATATCTCTTACTTTTTTTCTCGCTGTTGAAAGGTGTGCTTCAATTGAATTTTTTGCTACTGCATCATATTGACCCGCCAAGTATTCACTTAGTTTCTCTGGTGAGACAACCTTGCCTTGATTGGTAAATAAGCATTCAACTAACTTATATTCATTCGGTGTTAAATTTGCATCAACACCCTTGCATTGCAATTGTTTTAAATGCAGGTCTAACGAAAACTGGCCAATAATGACTTTACTATCACTGATGTTTAAAGTGCCTCTGCGCATTAAACACAGCAAGCGCACATGGAGTTCATCAAATGAAAAAGGCTTGGTTAAATAGTCATCAGCACCATTAAGTAAACCCTGTACCTTATCTTCGGTAAGATCACGTGCAGACAAAATTAATACACGAATATCTTTATTCGCTTTTCTGATGGCTTTCAATATTGCGGTACCATCAACAGAAGGTAACATTAAATCAAGAATCAGTAAGGAGTAATCACCGGCTAAAACCATACTCAATCCTTCAGAGCCGTCACCTGTGTCATCGACAGTAAAACCAAGGTTTGACAAACCAATGTTCAAACTTCTTCTAAGCGAAGTTGAATCTTCTATAATTAATATTTTCAACGTGAAATCACCATGGCGAATATTAAGTTACCTCAACTCGGGTTAAGCAAAGCTACTCAGCAAGCTATTTTTTCGCCTATCTACGTTGATTTTGTTGCCAATAGCCGGCTATTGGATCACCAAATCCGCCTTGATATACACAAAACTATCAATACTGAGAAATAAAAATTAGCTTCTTAAACAGTGAAGCATCTCAACCTATTAAAAATTAATACTTAATGTAATTAATTTAACATTCATTAACCCGAGTTCAGGTTAAGTAAATAACATAGCAAATTTAACTTAAGATATGCTGATTTTTCATTGAAATTATGATGATTTTTTTAAATGAATGACTATCTCGTAATATTTAGTGTAGGAATAAAAATTTTATAGCGAAAAAACCTGTGGTTCAATTGTAGTTAGGGTAGGTTTGAATTTAAAATTAACGGGAGGTTAGTTTTCTAGAATAAATCGATTTCAAACAATACTATCTCAAACAACACCTTTAGATAATGTAAGCACTATATAGTGTATATAGTGTATATAGTGCTTTATGATTGTGCGTTATTTTTTACTTATGATAGATGTAAATTTCAGGTGAACCCTTAACAGTCAGGATCTGCAACATCTAATTTTTCTTTAGCCTTTTCACAGGCGTCTTCGATAACATCTCCGGCGTCAGCTGCTATTTCTTTTGCTTTTTCGGTAGCACCTTTAGCTGCTTCTTTAACCTTATCACTCGCATCGCTAGCCATTTCTTTTGCTTTTTCGCTAGCATCTATAGCGGCTTCTTTAGCTTGTGCACCAACATCTTTAGCTTTATCGCCCAAATCTTTTGCGACATCTTTAGTTTTTGAAATTGCCTCGTCAACTTTTTCGCCAGTTGTTGTTGGTTTATCATCGCTACAGGCACCTAGACTTAGTATTGCAGTAAGTGTTAAAGCCATGAATGAAATTTTCTTGATCATATTATTTTCCTTGTAATGTGTTAATGCATAACAATATAACTAATCAGGCAACAAAGATATAAAGATATTATTTGCAAGGACTACTAAATACTACATTTTAGGAAGTATTGGTATGCGTAATATAGCACTAAAGCCTTGTGTTTATTTGATAGCTGTATATACTAACAGTTGTAAATAAACACAGGACTTTACCTAGAAAGGAAAAGCGAATGCCGGCAATAAATGAACTAAAGCCTTTAACTAACCGCCAACAACAGATTTTTGATCTGATTAAAGAAAAGATTCAAGAAACAGGCATGCCTCCAACCCGTGCTGAAATTGCAGACTTTTTTGGCTTTAAATCAGCGAATGCTGCAGAAGAGCACTTAAAAGCATTAGCGAAAAAAGGGTATATTGAAATGATACCCGGGACTTCCCGTGGTATACGCTTAGCCGAACAGTTCATTGAAGAATCTGGATTACCGCTCATAGGTAGAGTAGCAGCCGGTGAGCCTATATTAGCCCAAGAACATGTTGAAGATCATTATCAAATGAGTGGTAGCTTATTTCACCCCGCCGCAGATTATTTGTTGCGAGTTAATGGTGAAAGCATGAAAGATATTGGCATTTTAGATGGTGATTTATTAGCGGTACATCAAACCACTGATGTACAAAATGGGCAAGTTATTGTTGCAAGAGTTGAAAATGATGTCACAGTTAAGCGGTTTAAACGTGATGGCAATATTGTTTATTTACATGCAGAAAATGAAAGTTTTGCACCTATAAAAGTCGATCTAACGTGCCAAGAATTTAATATTGAAGGGCTTGCTGTTGGTGTTATCCGTAACGGAAACTGGATGTAATTTTTATCAATTTGTTCAATTATTCTACCGTTAAAATTCTTTAACGGTAATTTTTATATATTCTCCCATTTCATTGATTTTTATTAAATTGATTATAAAACATGCAATCAAAGCGCGTTTTATAATCACTTGTTATTATTCATATTATAAATAACTAAAATGTCTCTAGCCTATACTCATAAGGTGTTAGCTCAATCTTAGAGTTCTTACTCTATTGAAAGTACTGATGTATTTTAATTTTTGTCACAATAATTGTTTGACCTAGATCAAGTTTTGAGCGATTCTAGGGATGGAATCGAACAAAAAATAACTAGCAAAAACTGTATAAAAATAAAAAGACGTCAATACGCTAATTCGATGACTAAAGTTAATATTTACATACCCTAAATCGATGAGTTGGCAATTTACGTCAGTTAATTTAATAAAAGTTAAATGAAGTGCTGTACTTAGTAATAAGTAGTTAGTACTCAATTAGAAAATAATAATAGCTAAATTAACAGATAATCAGTTCAATGAGTTGTGATGTACATTGCTGCTTTCTGTTTCTATATCCTGTTTTAAAGAAAAAAGTACTTAAGCTATTTTTCAAATGAATTGGTAATGATAGAGGAGAAGTTGAGTGAGTAGAAGTAATCAACGTTGGTGGAAGGGAGTAGGGCTTTTTTTTATAAGCTTGTTTTCTTTTTCAGCTTGGTCAGATACACAGATAAATTTGACCAAAGGGGTGACGGCGGTAAGTAGGGAAGTTTATGATTTACATATGCTAGCACTCTACATTTGCACCGCTATTGGTATTGTCGTTTTTGGTGCTATGTTCTGGTCGATGATTTTTCATCGCAAATCTAAAGGCGCAAAAGCAGCTGACTTTCATGAAAGTACAACAGTAGAAATACTGTGGACAGCAATTCCTGTCGTTATTCTAATTGCTATGGCTGTACCGGCTACTAGCACATTAATTGACATGGAAAATAATGATAATTCCGATGTTACTATTCAAGTCACTGGTTCACAGTGGAAATGGCATTACAAATATTTTGATCAAAATATTGAATATTACTCTGTGTTAGCAACTCCACGTGAGCAATATGAAAATCATAACGGAAGTTTTGATGGCAATGACGCTCCTAAAGGAAAAGATTACTTATTAGAAGTTGATAAGCCACTTGTTATTCCGACCAATAAAAAAGTACGTTTTTTAATTACCTCAGATGATGTTATTCATTCTTGGTGGGTACCTGCATTTGCGGTTAAGCAAGATGCTAATCCTGGCTTTATTAATGAGGCTTGGACGAATGTAGATAAACCAGGTATTTATCGCGGCCAATGTGCTGAACTTTGCGGTAAAGATCATGGCTTTATGCCTATTGTGGTTGAGGTTAAATCAAGCGAGGACTATGACGCATGGTTGACAGAACAACATGAATTAACCGCAAAAGCAGCCGATGCTGAAAAAGCCTCATTGAGTGCTTCTATGAGCAAGGAAGAGTTAATGCAATTAGGAGAAACAACCTATATGGCCTATTGCGCAGCTTGCCATCAACCTACGGGTTTAGGCTTACCGCCAACATTCCCCGCGCTTAAAGGTAGTGCAGTGGCTACCACTGGGCCTGTTACAGATCATATTGCTTTAGTGTTACACGGTAAAAACATGATGCCTCCATTTGGTAAGCAGTTAAGTTTACAAGAAATTGCAGCGGTGATTACTTATGAAAGAAATTCATGGGGTAATGACACAGGTGATTTAGTGCAAAGTTCTGATGTTAAAGCAGCAAGCGAGGAGTAAAAAATGACAACAAATACAATAAATGAATCGCTTGATGACACGCATAACGATGATCATCATGACCATAAAATGACAGGTATTAAACGTTGGTTATATACAACTAACCACAAAGATATAGGAACACTCTACTTGTGGTTCTCCTTTATCATGTTACTCACCGGTGGTGCGCTTGCTATGGTGATCCGTGCTGAGTTATTTCAGCCAGGTTTACAAATAGTAGAACCGGATTTTTTTAATCAGTTAACGACAGTACATGGTTTGATAATGGTGTTTGGCGCGATAATGCCGGCATTTACTGGTTTTGCTAACTGGATGTTACCTATGATGATTGGTGCGCCAGATATGGCTTTACCAAGAATGAATAACTGGAGTTTTTGGATACTACCTTTTGCTTTCGCTATTTTACTATCTTCTTTCTTTATGGAAAGTGGCGCGCCAAATTTTGGTTGGACCTTCTACGCACCGTTATCGACTACCTATTCAAATGGCAGTACAGCATTTTTTGTTTTTGCTGTTCATATTATGGGTATTTCTTCAATAATGGGCGCGATTAATATTGTTGTTACTATCATGAATTTACGTGCTCCAGGCATGACTTACATGAAAATGCCATTATTTGTGTGGACGTTCTTCATCACAGCTTATTTGTTAATTGCGGTTATGCCGGTATTAGCAGGTGTTGTGACTATGTTGCTAACGGATACCTATTTTGGCACCGGCTTCTTTGATGCGGCAGGTGGTGGTGACCCAGTGATGTTCCAACATATTTTCTGGTTCTTTGGACATCCTGAAGTATACATAATGATATTGCCGGCGTTTGGTATTGTCTCTACGATTATTCCGGCGTTTGCACGCAAAAAACTGTTTGGTTATAGCTCAATGGTTTATGCAACAGCCTCTATCGCTTTGTTGTCATTTATTGTTTGGGCTCATCATATGTTTACGACGGGAATGCCGCTATTTGGTGAATTATTCTTTATGTATTGCACCATGTTAATTGCGGTACCAACAGGTGTGAAGGTCTTTAACTGGGTTGCTACTATGTGGCGTGGTTCTTTGACCTTTGAAGTACCTATGTTGTTCTCCATTGCCTTTGTGATCTTGTTCACTATTGGTGGATTTTCTGGATTAATGTTGGCGCTAACCCCTGTAGATTTTCAGTATCATGATACTTACTTTGTTGTAGCGCATTTTCATTATGTGTTAGTAACTGGATCGCTGTTTTCCATTTATGCAGGAGCTTACTTTTGGTTACCTAAATGGACAGGTCATATGTATAGCGATAGCTTGTCAAAATGGCACTTTTGGTGTTCATTAATCTCGGTCAATCTTTTGTTCTTCCCTATGCATTTCTTAGGGTTAGCAGGAATGCCACGCCGGATACCTGACTATGCCTTACAATTTGCTGATTTTAATAAGTGGGTCAGTATTGGTGGATTCGCCTTTGGTTTATCACAGTTAATTTTCTTAGCCGTAGTGATCAAATGTATCAGAGGTGGTGAAAAAGCCCTGACCAAACCTTGGGATGGAGCAGAGGGTTTAGAATGGACAGTGGCTAGCCCTGCACCATACCACACCTTTAGTACGCCGCCTCCAATTGATGAGGGTAAGCACTAAATATGAGTAATGGTTCAGCGCAAAAATCAAATAAACCAGACAATAGCAAGGTGATTAAAAAGCTTGTATTAGTAGTTTTCGCTATGTTTGGCTTTGGTTTCGCGCTTGTACCTTTATATGATGTTTTTTGTGATATTACGGGTTTAAACGGTAAAACAAATACTGTTGCTGTAGCGTATACAGGAGACGGTATTGATACGTCACGTACTGTAAAAGTGCAATTTATCACGCGGATGGCTAAAGGAATACCTTGGCAATTTGAGCCCGTGATTAATGAAATATCAGTACATCCTGGAGAGGTTAAATTTGTAAATTTTTACGCTAAGAACGAATCAACACACGATATCGTCGGCCAAGCTGTACCCTCAGTTTCACCTGGGTTGGCCGCGGGATATTTTCAAAAGATTGAATGCTTCTGCTTTACACAACAACCATTAAAAGCGGGTGAAGAAGTAGAAATGGGCTTGCAGTTTTATGTTGATCTTGATCTACCGGTTGAGATTCACACACTGACATTGTCATACACCTTGTATGACATTAGCGGTAAAGAAAACTCTTAAAGCATTTATAACCCAGTTAGCTACTATAGCTATCATAGGTAATGAGAAAGAACAGAGAGGGAACAAAAATGACAACAAAAGAATATGAAAGTTATTATGTACCGCAAAGTCACTGGCCAATTGTTGGCGCTATAGCTTTATTTTTGATTGCTATTGGCGCGGCTAATTATGTTACTGATATCAAAAATCAGACTAATGGCTTTGGAGGCTATATATTGATAGCGGGTATTGCTCTAGTTATTTTTATGGTTCTTTGGTGGTTTAGTAACGTGATTAATGAATCAATGGTTTGGAAAGTATAGTCATCAAATGGATAATTCATTTCGTCAAGGAATGAGTTGGTTTATTTTTTCAGAAGTGATGTTCTTTGCTGCATTTTTTGGTGCACTGCTCTATGCAAGAACTTTTTCTGTGCCATGGTTAGGAGGTCTTTGGCAACAACGCAATGACAGGTGCAGTACTCTGGCCTGAATTTACTGCTATTTGGCCTTTAGTTAAAACCCCTGATGGTACTGAAACGACAGGAATGGGGTGGTATGGTTTGCCGTTACTTAATACTGTTTTGTTATTAACTTCATCGATTACCGCGCATTTTGCCCATATCGCCTTAGAGAAAAATAATAGACCACAATTAAAAGCATGGTTAGGACTAACAATTATCTTAGGTTTAGCTTTTATTTTCTTTCAAATACAAGAATATGCGCATGGTTATTCAGAAGAAATGCAACTGTATTTAACTAGTGGTATTTACGGTAGTACCTTTTACATGCTAACTGGTTTTCATGGTATGCATGTAACACTAGGGTGCATTATGCTAATTGTAATGTTCTTTAGAGTGTTGAAAGGGCATTTTACGCCGAATAACCACTTTGCATTTCAAGCAGCGAGTTGGTATTGGCACTTTGTTGATGTGGTGTGGGTATTACTTTTTGTCTTTGTCTACATCCTTTAGGGATACTAACTGGATAATTCGCTTCATTTCTTTGTCAAAGGTACTCATTGACTAGCGTCAACTCCGTGCCTTTTCCTTGAACTAAAGCGAATTATCTGCGTTGTTATCTCCTAAGATGGATAAGCCTTTAATGATTAGATCAATAAGGTCTTGGGTTTGGAGTAATTAATCCAGTTAATAAACCGATGAGTAATAATACGACTATAGCTACAGACAGCATGAGTCTACGGCCGATATATTTTGTCATAGACGGTTGGTTAGGTGTTGGTTTTTTGTTCATCAGGAGTAAAGCGCGGAACAGGTTGTAAACCATAAATATCATTAATGCAATGATAACGATTTTAAATAACATACGCTTATTTCCTAATAATTAATGTGTTGTAAGGATTCTATTTTTAATGCCAAGCAGTACTTCTAATATGATAGAAGAACATAAAAAACGCTACTTTACCAAGATGAATGTACTTTGGCTTGTAAGTACTGTGCTAGTTTTTTCAGCATTAGTAAAGCTTGGACTTTGGCAAAGTGCTAGGGCATTAGAAAAAGAACAACGTTTAGCGCAAATTGAAAAGTTAAGTAGTCAAAAGCCAATATCGTTAACACAAGTACTCGCACTTGTAACTAATGGCAAGTCTGATACCGACATTAATGATTATCCCGTTTTAATTGAAGGGGAGTTTAATGAAGCAGAGGTGTTTTTATTAGACAACCAAGTAAATAATGGTCGCTTGGGGTATCGTGTATTTCAGGTTGCCCTTACCAATGAACATGCAGTTTTGATCAGTCTAGGGTGGGTGCAAGGTTCGATCAATAGACAAGTATTACCGAAAGTAACAGCGTTAAATGGACAATATCGATTTAAAGGGCACATTCGTTTAGTTGATGTGGGTATTCTCTTAAAGGAACAGCATTTTTCTGCAGTAAACTGGCCTCTGCGGGTACAGCAAATTGAATTAGATAAATTTTCGTTGTTAATTAACCGTAAGCTTTTACCTTTTGTTGTTTACCTAGATAAAAATGAAGTTATCGGATTTGAAAAAAATTGGCAACCTATTGTCATGCCGCCAGAAAAGCATCGTGCATATGCTTTTCAATGGTTTAGTTTGGCTCTAGCGTGGATGTTGCTGATGATATGGGCTAAATTTAGTGGCAGTAAAAAAAATAATAAAGATGAAAGTAAGGCAAAGTAGTATGAGTTCTAAATTAGATGAAGTTCCTGTAGTGCAAGAAGTAAGCATTAAAAAAAGAATCGTCGTAGCTTTTTATTGATGATCGCTGTGTTTGTTTTACCAATTGTATTGGCGAAATTAGCGTTGGATGGTCATTGGCTTGCTACAGGGGTGACAAATAAAGGTACTTTATTAACCAATGAATTAACCTTAGAAGATTTAGGATTAGACCCCGCTAAATTTACTCAACATTGGCTAATGGTTTACAACCTACCTTCAAATTGTGATGATGATTGCCAAAAAACACTTACGATAGTTTATAACACTTATATTGCCTTAGGTAAGGACAAACCTAGGGTTATTCCTGTTGCGTTAACCCATAAAGACTTAACAAAAGACCAACTTCTACATCTCTCAACAAGTCAATGGCAGTTAATGCCAATGCCAAGTAAAGGAGAGAGCATTATCGACAAGCCTCAAATTTTAATTGTGGATCCCCTTGGTAATGTATTTTTAAGTCATCAAATTCCTGACAATACAGAACACTTACCACAGTTTGGTAAACAGATTTTGGCTGATATGAAAAAGCTGCTCAAGTATTCAAAGGTTGGTTAGTATGAGTGAACAATCATTACCTACTCAGCAAACTAGTTTGGTTAGAAAACTGGTATTCATCAGTATCTTGCCGGCACTTGTTGTTGTTGCTTTAGGCGCATATACACGATTGACTCATGCCGGTTTAGGTTGTCCAGATTGGCCCACCTGTTATGGTTTCATTGATGTACCAGAAACTACAGAGCAAATTACCAAAGCCAAGTTAGCTTTTCCAGAACACCAAGTTGTACCACACAAAGCATGGAATGAAATGATCCACCGCTATTTTGCGGGCACCTTGGGCTTATTCATTTTAGCGATTGCTTTGTTGTCGTTTAAAAACCGGAAACAAGGAACGCCTTTACGATTGCCATTGGGTATTTTACTGGTTGTCATCTTTCAAGCTGCGCTAGGAATGTGGACAGTGACCATGAAATTAATGCCCGTTGTGGTGATGGGACACCTATTAGGCGGCTTTACAACTTTATGTTTACTGTTTTTGCTTTATTTGCGTTTACGACCAAATCAAAAAACGAAAGCTGAATTGTCAGTAGGAAAATACAGTAGGTATGCGTTGTTGGGTATTGTTATTTTAGCAGGACAAATAGCCTTAGGCGGTTGGACCTCATCGAATTATGCTGCGTTAAGCTGTGTGGAGTTGCCTATTTGTCAGCCAGGATGGCAAGATCACATTGATTTTTCGAATGCGTTCAAATTAATCCCACCTGAACGTGAAAGTTATGAGTTTGGTCATTTAGAACACGAAGAACGTGTCACCATACATGTAATGCACCGTTTTGGCGCTATCGTAACAACCATTTATTTAGCCTGGTTGATTTTGATGGTTTATATTAAAGATAGCACTAATTCATTAAAATCAACGGTAATGCTTGTTGGTTTAGCATTAACTAGCCAAGTAATACTTGGAATGTCTAATATTTTGTTTTCATTGCCGTTGTCAATTGCGGTTGGTCATAACGTTGTTGCCGTTTGTTTAATGATGGCAATGATAAGTTTGACTTTTCGTTTACACCGCAAAATATAGGCTAAGCTAACGTAGAGGAAATATGATGTCTGATGAAGCTATAAATGAAACTAAAATGGTAAATTTAACTATGCTTAAATGGCGTGCATATTATGATATTACTAAACCACGTGTAGTTGCACTACTAGTGCTAACAGCTGTGGTGGGGATGAGTTTGTCTGTACCTGGAGGATTACCTTGGCAACTGTTTTTGCCGGCAATGCTCGGGATAGGGTTACTGTCATCTGCAGCAGCAGCAATAAACCATATTGTTGATGAAAAAATTGATGCCATCATGGGACGAACACATAATCGACCGCTCCCTGAAGGAAGAATAACAGCCAATAGCGCAATGGTATTCGCCTTTAGTATTGCCTTATTGGGATTTGTTTTACTTTATGGATTGGTTAATCCATTAACTGCGTATCTAACACTTGCAGGCTTAGTTGGTTATAGTTTTTTATATACGTTGTACCTAAAGCGCGCTACGCCGCAAAACATCACGATAGGAGGCTTAGCCGGTGCTATTCCACCTTTATTGGGTTGGACAGCGATGACGAATGAAATTCATCCACATGCACTCTTATTAGTATTATTGATTTTCACTTGGACACCTCCGCATTTTTGGGCGTTGGCCATTCATCGAAAAGATGAGTATGCGAAAGTTAATATTCCTATGCTACCTGTTACGCATGGTATTAACTTTACTAAAACACAAATTTTATTTTATACCGTATTGTTGTTTGTTGTTGGCTTATTGCCTTACTTAGTGGGCATGAGTAACTGGCTATATTTGATAGGCGCGGTTGTATTGAATTTAATCTTCTTTGGCTATGCATGGAAATTAAAATTTAATGCTAATGAAAATACGGCTATGGATACATTTAAATTTTCTATTATTCATTTAATGGTACTGTTTATCATTTTATTACTCGATCATTATTTACTACCAGTAACGTAGAGCCTTTATTTATGAAGAAATATTTTATTTATGTGGGTGGCCTACTTGCCGTTATTATTGGCGCGTTAACTTTTCAACAAGTTAATAAGCTTTCTCAGCCGGAGTATGCTCTCTACTATCAAGAGCCTAGAGAAATAAAACCCTTCAAATTAACCGATCATAATGGGCAGCTATTTTCTAAAAAACAGCTAAACGGTAAGTGGTCTTTGGTTTTTTTTGGTTATACTTCTTGCCCTGATGTATGCCCAACCACATTACAGAACTTAGGTTTTATTTATGATGAACTCAAAGCGATTTCTGCGAACAGCCAAGTATTGTTAGTGAGTGTTGATCCGAAGCGAGATACTCAAGAAAAATTAAGTCAATACATAGCCTATTTTAATGCTGAATTTATTGCGTTAAGAGGAGGCCATGAAGTGCTTTTTCCTTTCGCTCGTAATATGGGGTTGATGTATGCAATCAGCGGAGAAGGAGAAGATTACTTGGTTGATCACAGTGCCTCCATCGTGTTGGTTAATCCTGATGGAAATATTGCGGCTATCTTTAAACCAGAACAAGCGGTCGGAAAAGTTCCTAGTATTGATAGTGATAAATTGTTGAGTGACTATCAAAAAATAGTCGCCCTATATTAATTTTTAAACCTAAAAACAGACGGTACAGATGAAGATAATTATAACTTGCCCGTGAGATTAATTTTCTTACAAGGGATACCAAACCTCCCGTATCATTTAAAATAAACCAAGGTTTGGAATACCAATAATATCGACCGGGTTTACTAAGACTGGGTGCTGTGCAATTACAGCGAACTCGTCCTACCGGCAAATCACCACTAAAATCGATGCTAAACATGCTATCACTGTGCCATTGTATTTTTTGCTTACCTAAGCCAGAAATATAACAGCTTAAGTCGGATTTATAAAAATCACTTGTTTCAATATTGAAGGTAATACTTGTTACATCTTTGTATTTAAAAACAGTATCAGCATCTTTACCTTTTAATTGCAGGTGAAAAGGTAAAGCGTTTAACTTGTCACGTAAGCTATCAAGCTCATCGTAAGGCATTGAAGCAGGAAAACGCGGTACACTAGTTAAATCTGAATATAAACCCACTGCGCCAGATTGTTGTGAGAAGCCAGTAAACTTATTGGCTTTAAGCCAGTTTTGTATTTCAGGACTAAATTCACCATACGGATATGCATAATATCGCCAACCTTGTCCAATTTTCTCTTCAATAATCGACTCGGCGTTCAATATTAGTTTTGTTTCTTTAGTTAACCACTGTGCTTGGGATAAATTGTTGTCAACACGAATAATAGAGTTATGTTCAAAGCCATGATTGGCAATAATCACTCCGTCATCAGCCAGTGATTTTAGTTGTTGCCAAGAGAGATTAGCTTGGTAGGTTTTGATTGATAATTCCGGGGTTAACAAAAATGGTATAGGGGTATTTAAATCGCTTCAGTATAGGCGTAGCATGATTTAGGATATCAATATAAGCGTCGTCAAATGTAATGGCGACAGTTTTATCCTTGATGGGTTGTTGGTGTTTAATTTTTTCAATTATGTGTGTTAAAGAAACAACACTAAAACCATTGTCTGCTAGATATTTTAAGTGCAACTCAAATTGTGCAGGAGTGATACTTGTATTTTTAGGCGTGTTATTACTGACATGATGGTATTGTAAAATTACGGCGCCAAATGCTGAAGTGTGAATGCAAAGTGTAAGTAGGGCGGCAAGCATTAATTTCATGAATTTTCTCATATAATAGCGATAAACTAACATAGCGTTTATTGACTTAAATACCTAGTCATAAGGAATATTTTTTGTCTAATTTTATCAATGTCGATCAACATAAACAATTATTGTTACTCGCATTCCCAATGATTCTTTCAAATATCACAGTACCCTTATTGGGGTTAGTTGATACCGCGGTAATCGGGCACTTGTCACATGCATATTATTTAGGAGGTAGTACCATTGGCGCAATGTTTATTACTTCAATTACTTGGCTTTGTGGGTTTCTGCGTATGTCTACCACAGGGCTTAGTGCGCAGGCATTTGGCGCTAAAAGTATTGAGAAAAATTTATTAGTATTAATTAGAGGCTTAACTGTTGCCTTTGCTTTGGGCTTAATCTTGATCTTATTACAACAGCCATATCTTAATGCCGCGTTATACTTATCTGGCGGTTCTGAAGAAGTACAATTTTATGCCCGACAATACAGTGAAATTCGTATTTGGGGTTTTCCTGCGTCGCTTGGTAACTTAGTTATTCTTGGTTGGTTGATTGGAAACCACCAAACTAAATCAGTCATGTGGTTATTAATGATCACTAATGTAACGAATGTCATACTTGATCTTGTCTTTGTTTATGGTTTTCATTGGCAAGTTCAAGGGGTTGCTTTGGCAACACTTATTGCTGAATATTGTGGTATGATTTTTGGTTTAAGTATCATTTTCGTTCGTTATAAAAGTGCGTTTAATTCCTTATTTAAGAACAGTCAATTACTTATTACCTCATTAATAGAGCGTGCAAGCCTATTAAACTACTTTAACCTTAACCGTGATATTTTAATTCGTACTCTATGTTTAGAAATTTGTTTTATTTTCATCACTTTTCAAGGTGCTAGATTAGGAGATAACGTGGTTGCTGCCAATGCCATTTTAATGAATTTTCTCTTACTTATTTCTTTTGGTTTAGACGGTATTGCTAATGCAACCGAAGCACTTGTAGGTAAAGCGCAAGGCGAAAATAATAGTAAAAAATTGCAATCCTCAGTTAATATCGCCCTATTTTGGACGGGTGTTTTTTGCGG
This sequence comes from Colwellia maritima, assembly GCF_022669015.1. GTDB lineage: Bacteria > Pseudomonadota > Gammaproteobacteria > Enterobacterales > Alteromonadaceae > Colwellia > Colwellia maritima. The sequence goes on from NZ_JAKKSL010000001.1 coordinate 747,988, forward strand.
CTTACTCATTACTTTTCATTTTTTCAGGTAACCAGTTATTAACGTTAATTTCTGACATTCCCCCTGTTATCGCATTTGCACAAGAATACTTATTCTGGATGATGTTAATGCCTATCATTGCATGTTGGTGTTACTTGTTTGATGGTGTCTTTATTGGGTTAATGCAAGCCAAAGCCATGCGTAATAGCATGATAATTTCTACCTTTGGTTGTTTTTTCCCGCTGTGGTGGGCAATGCAATACTATTTGCCCAAAGACATGGGAAACCATGCTATTTGGGCGGCTTTCTCGTTATTTATGTTAGCTCGAGGAGGCACTTTAGCATGGTATTATCATATGAAAATAAAACCAGTTACAACATCCAGTTACAATATAGTATAAGTTAGATTTACTCGGTTAATCTTGTTATTAACAAGGCAAATCTTTAGCAATTATTTTGTTCCATAACTGAATGGTTTCTGCATTGGCTTTGTCCGAATTGTCAAAATAATAGTGCTGCTTTATATTTAAACCACAGTAGCTATAAATTCCCTTATCTGAAGTAAGTGCCAGTGCGTTATCCATACCCATTGATTCATATTCTGCTTGAGATTTTCCATGGGTATTGATGATAATGGTATCTTTGCCTGATAGTAACCCTTTTTGAACACCTTCTTGATAACAATAAGCAAAACCATAACTGAAAACACGGTCAATATAACCTTTTAGTATTGCAGGCAGACCAGTCCACCAAATTGGGTAAATAAAGGTAATACACTCAGACCAAGTGATGTATTTTTGCTCTATTGCAACATCATTGGCTACTTGACCTTGTCTTTGGCCCTCCATATCAGCTAAAGAGAGAACAGGGTTGAATGCTAATTTGTATAAATCTCTTATCTCTACTTCATGCCCTTGGCGTAGTAAATGTTGGTATAGATTTTTCTTAATATTGGCATTTAAACTTTTATTGTTTGGGTGAGCGAAAATGATTAAATGTTTCATTGGTATTACCTTCTATTTGTGGTTGATAAACAGAAGATTAAATAATTTTGAAAAATTAAGATTGTAAGAAAACGAATCACCCTAATGGATTACAGATATCCTGATGAAATTGTAGGTATTGCGAAGGGGTTAAGCAGAGGTAATATTTGAAGTCGTGAATAAGATGACTTTGATCGTAATATCCACAATCTGAAATGACGTCAAACCAGTCGATAGCACAATTGTTGAAACTTATGTTTTGAATGATCTTAATGGCTTTTAAAAATCGTTGATAACGATTATTTTCTTTAGCCGTGTAAGCAAATTGTTTTTTATGCTGTGCTTGAACTGTACGCTCAGAAACCTTTCTCAAGTGAGCAACTGTTTTTATCGGTTCTTTCAACTCATCCTTTACGCTGAGTAATTGGTCAGCGATAAGGCTACGCTTGTCTAAAAAAGGTCGGCAATAATCCAGAATAAAATCTATTCTGGCGTTTACATCATTCATTTGTTTTAACTTATGCCACATATCAATAAAACACTGATTAAAAATAGGCTTTCCAGTTGGTAACTGTGTGTTTTTGTCTATATTGATAGCGCCAAAAAAACGATAAAAGGCGTCATCTTTAAAATTGACGACAAACAGGTCTGAATTGGGAGGCAGAGAATAATCAAAAGCTTGTTTTATTGGGCCCAAAAGAAGGCATTTTTCCAATGCTATTTGATGATTTTGTTTCGTTCGAAGTAATACCCCTGTATGAAAACTAAAGATCAAGAGGGTGTGAAAAGAGGGAAATAATGTCTTATGAATGGCGTGAATGGATTTATTCTCAGCAAAATAAAAATGTGAAAATACGCTCGCAAATTCTTGGGGCGTTTCAATCCTATTATCAATATATCTTGAATTATTTGTCATTATTGAGTCAGCTTTTTCTAAGCAAAAAAGACTGATTTTATCATTTAATCTTTTTTGGGCTTCAAATTGGGAATGCTAGTACTGCCTATGGCTTTTAACACAATACCAATAGCAAAACATATGAAGGTAATAGCTCCCATTGCTGCTTTATATTCTTCAGTAACTTCGCTAACATAAAGTAACGTTATTACTACGCCAATTGCTGCGCATGCAAAACTTATGTTTGCGATGACCATGATGATTTTTTGCCAAAAATGTTTTGGTCTATGTTTAACAGTTTCCATGAATGTTGCCTTTAAGATCAGTAAATGTATTCTAGTTATTTAAGCTGTTGAGAGGCTTGATAAGCATCAACTTAAATCCACTTTCTATCTTTTATACACGTCTATTAAACAATTTCTTGGTAAAAATGTAGCATTATTTTTGCTAAAACCCAACCACACAATAGGCCTAATGTATTTGCTAGCATATCGAGCCATTCACCATAACGATTTACATAGGGTTGAATTAATTCAATAGCGCCACTAAATGCAGCAAAACCAACAATAATAAGAAAAGTATTTTTAGGCTGCTTTAATGCTGTTGGAAATATTAAGGCGCCATACGCAATAAAGTGATGAGTTTTGTCAGTACCTGGCACAGCAGGTAAATAGGCAGCGGGCCATAATGACAAGGTGGCAATGCTTACGAGTAGTAGGCAAGTAATGTGAAGCCAATATTTTTGAATGGTATAAATCATGGTGCTGATTTCTTTGTCGATGTTTTATGCTTATTGAGGTTTCTTTTGTTTAGAATTGTAAACCAACGGTTAGCAAATATACCTAAATAACCCCAAGCTGCAATAATACAGGCAAAAAATATGATAATAATACCGAAAATTTGCCATAGGTGATGATTAAAATAACCTATACCAATAAAAAACAATCCTATGATAAAAAGGCCAAATCCACGTAAAAAAATTGATAAACTACGTTTTGGATTTTGACCTAACTTCGCAAGTAAATTAATCATAAACTGTTTTGTAAATTATTATTTAGACTTCACTCGGCTTAATAATAAGAATGATCACCGCGTTCATGTTCAGTAACATCTTTAACGCCTTTGATTTCATCACCCATAACTTCAATTAACTGTGTTTCAATACCATCTTTTACGGTAACATCAATTTGACTACAACCGTTACAGCCACCACCAAATTGTAGTACAGCATAGCCATCATCAGTGATTTCTACGAGAGTACATTCGCCACCATGTCCGGCTAATTGTGGGTTAACTTCAGCTTGTAAAAAATAGTGAACTCGCTCAAATAAAGGGGCGTCATCTGCTACTTTTCGCAATTTGGCATTGGGGGCTTTTAAGGTAAGTTGAGAACCCATTTGGTCGGTAGTAAAGTCAATTTCAGCGTCTTCTAAAAAGCTTTTGCTGTCTGCATCAACCATGGCAGAAAAACCGTCAAAGGGTAATTCTATATCGTCAGGCTCAACTGCGTCAGCAGGACAATATGAAACACCACATTCCGCTTTAGCCGTACCTGGATTAACAACAAATACACGAATATGGGTGCCTTCAGCTTGTTGAGATAACAGTTTAATAAAGTGCTCTTGGGCACTGGGTGATATAGTGATCATAATACAGTAACTCGCTTGTTTTCTTTATTTTGAAACAGAATATACGCAAACCTTCTCAAAATACGGTGTTCATGAGAACCAAAAGGTTTGAGTATACTTGAGTGTTTTACTCAAGTATCTACATTTTACGCTGCAATCTTGCGATGTGCTAATGATTTTTATGCTTTTATTTGTTATTTTATCCCTGATCATTAAATTTGGATTTATTATGTCTTTTTATCGCGCTATTGCTTTCTTTGTACTATTACTACTACCTACTTGTTTTGTTGGAGCTCAACCTGTACAAGCCTACTTACCTAAACAAGCTACTTTTAACGGTGAAATACCTTTACCAAGTGAGACGTTAGGTTTTGAGATTGGCTCTCGGCATGTAAGACATGATCAATTAACGCAATATTTTAAAACATTAGCGCAACATGCAAATCGTATAAATATTACCTCAATTGGTCGTACAGCACAGCTGCGAGAACAAATATTAGTTACCATTTCTAGTCCTGAAAACTTAACTAATTTAGACACTATTCTTGCTAAAAGACGGATACCTTATCAAAATAAAAAGGCATCAACCACAGATGAACCTTTGGTTATTTGGCTTGGTTATAGCGTTCATGGTGATGAACTTAGTGGCGCAAATGCCGCCATGGTTGTCGCGTATTATTTAGCGGCAAGCGAAGATAAAAATATTGAAGATCTACTGCAAAATACCATCATAGTATTAGAGCCGAGTATTAATCCTGACGGGATGGACCGGTTTGTGAATTGGGCTAATACCTATCGTGGTTCTGCAAATAATGGTGATCCAGAACATATTGAGCACCATCAAGGTTGGGTTAGCGGGAGAACGAATCACTTCTGGTTTGATCTTAATCGTGATTGGTTATTGTTAACGCAGAAAGAAAGCGAGCATAGACTAGAATATTTTCATCAATATCAACCTCATGTTTTAGGTGATTATCATGAAATGGGGGCCAACAGCAGTTATTTCTTTCAGCCAGGTATTCCCAGTAGAACAAATCCGTTAACACCCAAACAAAATATATCACTCACTAAAGCATTAGCAAAATATCATGCCAAAGCGTTAGATCAAGCGCAGCGCCTATATTATAGTGAAGAAAGTTATGATGATTTTTATTATGGTAAAGGTTCTACCTACCCTGATATTAACGGAAGTATTGGCATATTATTCGAACAAGCCGCTCGTGGTATGCAACAGAACACAATTAATGGTTTACTCACCTTTGAATATGGCATTCAAAATCATGTATTAACATCGCTTTCAACGATTGAAGGAGCATGGGACAACCGTAATGAGCTTAAAGCATATCGAAAGCAGTTCTACCAACAAGCGATATCTCAAGCCAAAAAAGAGCAATTTGATGGTTACTTGTTTAGCGAACCTCAGGATCCTTACCGTTTAAATGCGCTACTAAAAAAATTAACACAGCATCATATTAACGTGTATCAGTTAAGTGATAATTTTAATTATAAAGGTAAAAATTATAATAAAGACACTAGTTATTATGTGCCGTTAGAGCAGAATCAATATCGATTAATACAAGCATTATTTGAACAGAAAACAGATTTTCCAGATAATACTTTTTATGATGTGTCAGGTTGGACTATGCCGTTGGCCATGAATATTGATGTTCAAGCACTCGACAGTACTTGGGGACTATCGCTAGCTAAAAAACCTTGGTCGACTAAAGAGATAACACGGGTAAGCAAAATAACTACCCAAAGCACTGACTACGCCTATGCTTTTGAATGGCATCATTTTTTAGCACCTAAATTATTAAATCAATTACAAAGTAAAAATATCAAAACTAAAGTGGCAACTCAACGTTTTGTAAGCCAGGTTAACGATCAAAATAGAACATTTTCTCGGGGAACTATTCTTATTCCTGCAAGCATTCAGGTAGCCCAAAACTGGCGTGAAAATTTAGCCGAGCTAGCAGAAAATACCAACATAGAACTGTTCACCATCAATAGCGGATTAACCGGCGAAGGAATTGATCTTGGTAGCCATTCATTTCAGCCCGTAAAACAACCTAAGGTATTGTTATTAGGTGGGAATAAAATTTCTCAGTATGAAGTCCGGCGAAATTCGTTACTATCTTGATGAAACATTACAAATCCCCGTGAGTGTTGTTGAGCATTCTCGATTAGCCAATGTAGAGTTAGCGAATTATAGTCATTTGATATTAGTTGATGGTGATTACGGCCAATTGTCTGATGGTAATATTAGCCAATTAAAACATTGGTTAAAGCAGGGAGGTACTGTGTTTGCACAAAAACGAGCAGCTAAGTGGTTGGCAAAAGAAGATATACTATTTGTTAATTTTATTGATAAAAAACAGATAGACAATTTATTTGATAGCCAACAGCTTAGTTATCAAGATAAAAAGAAACTGAGTGCTAGGAAGCGTATCGCGGGTGCTATTTTTGCAACAACCCTTGATACCTCGCATCCACTTGCTTTTGGTTATGCCAACAATACACTCCCATTATTTAGAAATAGCACATTAATGATGAATACTGGACCGCAATCGTTTGTTACTGTGGCATCTTACAATTCGGAACCCTTACTCAGTGGCTATGCAGATAAAAATTTAGTGAATCTTTTGGCCTATAACGCAGCACTTGTTGCCCATAATTATGGTAAAGGACGTGTTATTGCAACAACAGATGTATTAGCATTTCGAGGTTATTGGTTAGGTAGCGCGAAGTTATTGGCGAATAGTTTGTTTTTTGCTGATACCTTCAGCGCCACCATAAAATAAGATTCTAACAAATCACGTAAGTAGACAAGTTTTTACTTACGTAGCACATTAATTTTTTGTTTCCGGTAATGATAAGCAAATTGTCGCTACAGTCACAGTACGTACATCAGCACGTTTTAATATTTTGCTGATTTCATTAGTTGTACTACCTGTCGTTAACACATCATCTACCAATAAAACATGTTTTGTATTACGAGGTAGTGCTTTTACTAGCATAAAAGCATCGACTAAGTTATTTCTTCTTTGCTTACCCGATTGCCCAACTTGGCTGTTATTATTCTTAACGCGAGCTAAAGCTGTTCTATCATAGGGAATTTGTAAATGATGAGCCAACGGCTTTGCCAGTAAATGTGCTTGGTTAAAGCCACGAATTTGCCATTTTCTAGGATGAAGAGGCACACTAAGCATGAGGTCAAAAGGTAATGCGTACTTTTCGAAAGACTCTTGTGTGAATAACTGCGCTAACAATGTAGATAATAACGACGCGAGCTCAAACCGGCCCTGGTATTTAAGTTGAGGCAACCATTGGGTAAACGGGGGTAAGTAAGGAGAAAGAGACACTAAATGGTCAAAATTGATGTTGGGTAGCGCCTTATTGATTGATGGCCAATTAAGTAGGTCACCTTGAACGATTGCTTGTTTGAAAAGGGGTAAATCAGCAAAGCAGGATGAACACACTAAGGTTTGTTGAGGCAAGATGCAGTTATTTAAGTTATTACCACATAAATCACATTGACCCAACGACAACAAAAGTTTGTTATATAAGGTTTGAATTTTTTTTTGCCAATCGACTGTTTGCCATGTCATTGTTATCATCCATTTTGTAAAATAAGCGTAATTTATTTATTCTCCAAGAAATTAGCATGGCAGAAACGCTCAATATTTCCAGTTCTTCTGATTTTCAGTCTGTAGCAATGGGTCAGAAACCTCTTTTAGTTTTACTTCATGGTTGGGGATTAAATTCAGCCGTGTGGCAGCCGCTTATTGCAAGTTTACCCCAAAATTTTACTGACAGATTTAATATAGTTACTGTCGATTTACCAGGTTTTGGGACTAATGTAAGTAAAGTGGTTAGCCCTTATACGCTAGCAAATATTTGTCAGAGTATTTCTGCAACTATTCACCGACCTGCCATTTACTTAGGTTGGTCATTGGGTGGCTTAATTGCTACTGAGATGGCGCTATCCCATCCTGAAAAAGTGCTCGGCTTTGATCACGGTGGCAAGCTCTCCTCGTTTTCTTGAAGATAAAACGCAATGTGACGAAAATAGTCAATTAAGTTGGCCGGGTATTAAGCCAAGCGTACTCACGGCTTTTCATCAACAATTACACGTGGATATACAAAAAACGATAACCGGCTTTTTAAAAATTCAAGCAATGGGGAGTCCGCATATTCGCCAAGATATAAAACTTATTAGTGAGTTAGTGTTTCAGCATAAAATGGCAAGTAAGGCGACACTTGATCAATCATTACAGTTATTAGAAAGCAGTGATTATAGAGAAAAGCTGCAATTGATCACTCAACCTTTTTTCCGAATGTATGGTAATGCAGACAGTTTAGTACCTAAATCGATAATAGAAAAAGTAAACAAACTTGCGCAGCAAAGTGATGTTTATATTTTTAAACAAGCTTCTCATGCTCCATTTATTTCGCATGCTGATGATTTTAAAGCGATACTGATTAACTGGCTTTTGAAGACGTTTTAAAACAAGGTGTTTTAAGGGTTTAGCTTTACTTTTTCATGTTTTTGTTTAATAATTAAACAGTAGAGGGTGTAGTAAACGTAAGGAGGATTTATGGAAATCCAATCAGCTTTTAATTCCGGTGTACAAGGTTTTCAAAACGCAACAGAAACGGCAAACCAAGCTGCGGCAAATATAGTCGCTGAAACTACTGTGCCAGAGGCTAACACCCTCAATGCAGCCTCTGCTAGCAGTGAGAACAAAATACCTGATCTTAATCAGTCAATTGTTGACTTGAAAGTGGCAGAGTATCAAGCGAAGGCTTCTGTTGAAGTCATTAAAACAGCGGATGATACTTTAGGTACGTTACTTGATGTAACGGCGTAAGTTGCTGAACAAAATAAGTCGTCAAAATTAGCTGAGTTTTAACTGAGTATGAGTATTAACTTAAGTCTTTACTGAGTATTAGTTTAGTTATGAACATTACCCCGCAAGTGCCTAATTTATCTATTCCAACCGTGCTTAATCCGCACACGGAAAGCTTGCGCCGTGAAAATAACCAACGAGAAATAATCACCCAACCGACCGCTACTAGCCAATCAGCAGCAGAAAAAGGGGTCGCTTCTGATCGTGAACGTAGCAGAACACCCGCTCAAAATAATGCCAATATAGATTTTGTAAGTATTAAAGAACAAGCAGAATTAGCTAATAGTAGTATCGCAGAACAAAAACAAGATCAAAGCGGTCAGCACAATGACCACTCACACAGCCAAAATAATCAAGAAGAGAATGACGATCGAGAAGTTAGCGCGATTAATGGAACCGCAGACACAACAGAAAATAACAATTCAGTTAATGGTGACACTCAAACTAGCGCTCAAGCAGTTGAACAAGAACGGATTATTAGTGAGCTTAAACAAAGAGATCAAGAAGTTCGAGCGCATGAGGCAGCTCATGCTGCTGTAGGTGGTTCGGTTACGGGCTCACCTAACTTGTCGTATGAAAATGGTCCTGATGGAAAAAGGTATGCAGTAGATGGGGAAGTTGCCGTAGACTTATCGCCAGTGAATGGTGACCCCCGTGCAACTATCGCTAAAATGAAGAAAGTGCACGCTGCCGCCTTGGCACCAATGAATCCTTCATCACAAGATACACAGGTGGCAAGTACAGCGACACAAGTTATTCTTCAAGCGCAAGCCGAATTATTATCTGAATTGGGTAGCGTAAAAAGCGAGGAACAAGGTCGTGTTGATAAAAGTGAAACGGCTTCAACCACCAAAAGCTTTTCTGCAGAGAATGACAATAATTCTGCACACGAATATGACGTGTTAATGAACAAAACGCTTAACAACCAAGATGAAGTGTTAGCAGAACAACCAGATGTTTTTGTGCAACGTGCCTTAAGAATTGAAAGTTTTTATGCGGGCATAACCCAAGCATATGAAAAACCACCGAGTAATAATTTTGAACTAACTGCTTAGTATTGTTATAGGAAGGTATAAAATAATAAAGCCTGCAAGTTGCAGGCTTTATTAGTTTTAACCTTTAGTGAAAGGTCTAAAGATAAAGTAAATAACCTGAGCTCAGGTTAAATACCGTAATCTTGACGATATTGAGTAATGCGATCTAGGCTAGTGGCCAATTCAGCATTATCTGCTTGCTTTTCTTTAAGGAAAGTCACAACGTCCGCCAATGTTACAATTGAAATAACATGAGTAGAAAAGTCACGTTCCACTTCTTGAATAGCAGATAACTCACCTTGGCCCTTTTCTTGTCGGTCTAAGGCAATTAATACACCAGAAAGTTCAGCATTATGCGCTTTAATTATTTCCATCGATTCACGAATTGCGGTACCGGTAATAACATCATCAACTAACATCACTTTGCCTTTAAGATCGGCACCAACTAAAGAGCCCCCTTCGCCATGCGTTTTAGCTTCTTTGCGGTTAAAGCAATAGGGTACATCTAAATTATATTGATCAAATAAAGCGACTGTTGTCGTTGTGGCAATGGGAATGCCTTTATAAGCAGGGCCAAATACTAGGTCAAAATCAACTTTTGCATCAACTAAAGCGGCGGCATAAAAACGGCCTAGGCGCGCTAAATCACCACCAGTTTTAAATAAACCTGCGTTAAAAAAATAAGGACTAGTACGGCCAGACTTTAAAGTAAATTCACCAAAGCGTAATACTTGTTTTTCTAAAGCAAACTCAATAAATTCACGTTGATAATCTTTCATTGTTTTCTTTCCTACTTAGATTAAAGCGGTTTTTTGCAATTCAAATAATTCGTTAATACTGTTTTTAGCAAGCGCTAGCATTGCATGCATTTCATCGAAACTAAACGGCTCTTCTTCGGCAGTACCTTGTATTTCAATTAATTTACCCGTGTCTGTCATTACTACGTTCATATCGGTTTCTGCATTAGAATCTTCAGCGTAATCTAAATCAGATACTGGCTCACCTTTGTAAACACCCACTGAAACTGCAGCAATCATGTACTTAAGTGGATTTGTTTTAATGATATCTTTTGCGCGCATATAATTAAGGGCGTCAACTAAGGCCACACAGGCACCCGTAATAGAGGCTGTACGCGTTCCACCGTCAGCTTGAATAACATCACAATCTACAGAAATGGTATTCTCACCTAAAGCTTTTAAATCAACAGCACCACGTAAAGCACGAGCAATTAAGCGAGAGATTTCTAATGTGCGTCCACTTTGTTTACCATTGGCAGCTTCACGACGCATACGAGTATGAGTTGAGCGAGGTAGCATACCGTATTCGGCAGTAACCCAACCTTTACCTTGGCCTTTTAAAAAACGCGGTACACCTTCTTCAACTGAGGCAGTACAAATAACTTTGGTTTCACCAAATTCAATTAATACTGAACCTTCAGCATGGCTAGTAAATTGGCGAGTGATGGTGACAGGGCGAATTTGCCCTAATGTTCTGCCGCTTGGACGCATGATGTCTTCCTAAAATGAAAAATAGAGTAAATATGCGGGCATTATAATGCAGCAAGCAATAATTTGAAATATAGTTAGCTAAAACTAGGTCTGGTTATTTATATACATGCTTAATTGTTATTGTTGAAACAACGTTGGAATAAAATGAAATTATTATTAACCCTTATCCTTACAGCATTGTTGGCGATGTTTATTTCACCAGTAATGGCTAAAAACAGTTTAGAATCACCAAAGAACAATTTGTCCCAGTTCAATTTACCCGAATTTAATTTACCGGCGTACAGTAAAGTTTATGACGATCAACGAAACCCCTTTAACGATGCAACTGCCGCACTTGCTTTAGCAAAAGCAACAAATCGTCAGGTGTTAATCGAAGTGGGTGGCAATTGGTGCAGTTGGTGCCATAAAATGGATACCTTTTTAAGCCATAATCCCGATGTTTATCAAACACTGCACATGAACTTTGTTTTACTTAAGATTAATGTTAGCGATAGCAATGAAAATGCAGATTTCATGAAAGCACTACCACCTGTTTTAGGCTATCCACATATGTATGTATCGAGTGCAAACGGCAAAATGCTGTTATCAAAAGATACCGCTGAATTATTAGCGGGCACTGACTATTCCAGAGAGTATTGGCTGACATTTTTAAACCAATGGTCGGTAGAAAATTACTTGCTTACTGAGCAAGCCACGTTAACTCAACAAAAACTGGGGAGCTATAGCGTGTTATTCATTAAATCATTTTTCGATAAAAACTATCAAACACCAGACTTCATTAATAAAAAACAACAATCTCGTCGTCATTTATTAAAATCAGCGGTCGGAATGGGAGCAGTTTCTGCGTTAGCAACGTTTCATCTAAGTGCTAAACAACAAGAGTCATTCGTGCTATTAAATAAAAAAGACCCATGGCTAACACTTGATGCGACCTTAAATCACCTGTTACCTGAGTCAACAACAGGACCAAGTGCTATAGATATCAATGCCACGGCGTACTTATATCAAGTGATGACAGTTCAGCCAACAGAGCAAGAAGAAAAAGACTTTATTCTCAAAGGGGTTGGTTGGCTTAATAGTTATGCAAAGAGTGAAAAAAGCCAAACATTTTCGGCGCTTTCATTTCATGACAAAGAGCAACTACTTCAAGGCATAAGTCAATCAAGAGCAGGGCGTAATTGGTTGAATACTCTTTTGGGCTATATTTTCCAAGCTATGCTAGCACCACCTGCTTATGGTGGAAATCCTAAAGGTGTGGGGTGGCAATGGCTTGAACATAAAGCCGGTTTTCCGTTACCCGAAAAAGGCCAACGGTATTTTGAACTCCCACCGCGCGCTAATATTATAAAACTTACCCGCTTAAATTATCAGGATAATGAATCATGAGTTTTGATATTTGTATTATCGGCAGTGGCGCAGGTGCTTCTCCAATTGCTTATCGTATGGCACAGGCCGGCGCTAAAGTATTGGTGTTAGAGAAAGGTCCTTGGTTAACAGAAAAAGAATTTTTTAAAGATGAGTTAACTGTCAGCCTTCACGACGCATACAACCCTAAATTGGCTGATGAACAGCACGTTATTGAAGAAGAATACGAAGATGCGGACGGCAATAGTTTTTGGCAAGGTCAACCAACGAGTGAATCAGGTTGGAGTTTGGTGGAACGGTAATGTCGTTGGTGGCTCATCTAATTTTATGAGCGGTTACTTTCATCGCTTAAAGCCTATTGATTTTCGATTAAAGTCAGAATTTGGCGAAATTAGCGGTGCCAATATTGTAGACTGGCCAATTAGTTATAGTGAACTAGAGCCATATTATGCCATGGTAGAGAAAGAGGTGGGTGTATCGGGACGTGTTGTTGAACATCCTCACCAAGAGCCACGTTCAAGCAACTTCCCTTATCCTCCCGTTGCCGAATTACCCGTGTCATCATGGATAGATAAGGCTGCAGATAGTATAGGCTATCATGCTATTCCTGTACCTAGAGCTATTTTGTCACAACCAGATATGGGTCGTAAAAGCTGCGAATATTCAGGTTATTGTAGTAGTTATGGTTGTTCTTCCGGTGCAAAAGGCAGTGGTCGGGCAGCACTACTTAATCATGCGGTGGCTAGCGGTAATTGTACCATTAAGCCTAATTCAAAAGTGTATAAAATCGCCACTGATAAAGCGGGGAAAATAACCAGTGTGCATTATTATGATCAAGTAGGTAGAAAACAACAGGTTCAGGCTAAAATTTACGTTGTTGCTTGTCAGGCGGTAGAAACTTCACGATTACTACTAGCCTCCACAGGCGAAAAATTTCCTAACGGACTCGCCAATAATAATGGACAAGTTGGAAAAAATTTACTGTTTAGTGGCGGTGGCACAGGGCAAGGCGATTTTATTTTTTCGGAATTAAGCGAAGAAAAAGCGAATGCATTAAAACAGGTAGGTCCTTTTATTAATCGAGCGTTACAAGATTGGTATCAAATTAATGATCAGCAATTTGTTCAACAGATGTCAAAAAGTAATAGTGGTATTAGCCAAGACGGTCGCGCTAAAGGTGGCACTATAGATTTTCTTTTTCATCAAAACCCGATTGCCAGAGCAAGAGGCAACCAATGGCAGTATGATGAAAATGACAACGAAAAATTAGTGTGGGGTGAACAACTAAAGCACGCATTAAAACATGAATTTACTAGTTATAAAACGTTACGTTTTGAAGTGTTTAATGACTGGCTTCCTACTGATGATTGTTATGTGAGTTTAGATGATGAAGTAACCGACCAATGGGGTGACCCTGTTGCCAAAGTACGTATAGGCTATCATAACCACGATTTAGCTGTGGGTGAATACCTTGCTAAAAAAGGCGAAAAGCTACTGAGTGCGTTAGGGGCAAAAAATATCTCATCATCGGTTAGTGGTGCACCCTCAACTAACTTAATGGTGGCGGTTGTCGTTTTGGCAATGATCCCAAAACCTCTGTACTCAACAAAAACTGCCAAGCACATGAAGTCGATAATCTTTTTGTTACTGATGGTTCATTCATGCCAACGGGCGGCAGTGTACCGTACACATTTACCATTTATGCTAATGCTTTTAGAGTGGCAGATATTATCAAATCAAAATGGGAAAAATCAGTGAATAGCTGATAACTAATAGCTAATAGTTAATATGAACGCACTAAATTAGAATAAAATGACTATTGTGATACTTCTGTGAGGAAGTATCACAATGGATCCGTAATAATCAGCTTATGAATAACTGATAACAAGTCATAACCTTGTTATATCCTTTTATAAATTTAAGGCGATTACCTATGAAAAATATAGTTATTATAGTACTAAGCTGTTTTTTATTTGCCTGTGGCGGCGGATCTGGCGGAAGTTCAAGTAACGATAGTGTTGCTATTAATTCACCTACAACACCCTCTACACCAGAATCTACCCCTGAATCGCCTCAACAATTTACGGGTACATTTGTAGACGCGCCAGTAGCAGGCTTAAGGTACGCTACAGAAACACAAAGCGGTGTTACTAATAGTCAAGGTGAGTTCAATTATTTAGCCAATGAAAAAGTCACTTTCTCGATTGGTAGTATTACTTTTCCTACAATAGATGCTGCTAGTGTGATTACGCCACTTAATTTGTTTAACACAAACGATATTAATAATAGTTTAGTGGTGAATGTATTAAGGCTGTTACAAAGTTTAGATCTAGATGGTATTGCCGGCAATGGCATTCAAATTCCTACTCTAGTTCACGAGCTAACAAGCGGTATAACGGTTGACGTTTCGTCAGATTTATTTGAACAACAAATAGATAGCTTGTTAACCCTAGCAACCACCTTAAATTTAACGTTAGTTTCAGCCGACGAAGCCATTTACCACTTTCAACAAACCCTTGAAGCCCTTAATGGGGAAGCTATGGGCAACTGCGCTAAAACTCATCGTAACGTGGGATGGAGTGGGAATTTCAATACCTTAGCTCACAACGTTTCTGGTAAAGCGACTCTCATTGATGATTGCACTATACGTATTAGTGAATTTTATTATGACGGTGGTGGGCCTGAAGTGTATATTTATCCGGCAAGGATCATAATTATGGCGATGATAGTGCCTTTGCTGTAAGTCAGCGTATTAACGGTACATTTTATGATAATACTAGCTTAACGTTAACCTTGCCCAATGGTAAAACCTTCGATGATTTCACTGGTTTAAGTGTCTGGTGTGTTGATTTTTCGGCTAATTTTGGCCAAATGGAATTCACACCCTAACTATTTCCACTGTTGTGTCGCGTGTATGTCTGGATAGATTTGCTCTGCTCAGGCATAATCTAACCATGATTTATTAATTGGACTTTTACATATGATCCACAGTATGACTGCTTTTGCACGTCACGAAATAAAAGGTGATTGGGGCAATGCTGTTTGGGAAATACGCTCAGTTAACCAACGTTTTTTAGAAACTTACTTTCGTTTACCTGAACAGTTTCGTGGCATAGAGCCTGTTTTACGTGAGCGCTTTCGTAAGCAGCTTAATCGCGGCAAAGTAGAATGTAATTTACGTTTTAATGCTAATGCAGCAAACAAAAATGAGTTAGCACTTAACGAAAAACTCGCACTACAACTAATTCAGCATGCCAACTGGATTAACGAACAAACACTCAACAGCCAAATAAGCCCGCTTGATGTTATGCGTTGGCCGGGTGTTATGGAATCAGCAGAAGAAGATATGTCAGCAATACAAGCTGAACTACTTGCGGCTTTGATGCCGCACTTACTGATTTTATTGCCGCGCGCGCAAGTGAAGGTGAAAACCTTAAAGCTATGATTGAGCAACGTCTTGACGCAATAGCGCTTGAAGCCGATAAAGTACAAGCACACATGCCAGAAGTGATCGCGTGGCAACGTAATCGTATTATTGAAAAATTCACCGATGCTAAAATTGATTTAGACTCAGGCCGTGTTGAACAAGAATTAGTACTGCTTGCGCAAAAAATGGATGTTGCCGAAGAACTCGACAGATTAAACAGCCACGTGAGTGAAACCAGAAAAATTCTCAAAAAAGGTGGCGCACAAGGTCGTCGTTTAGACTTTATGATGCAAGAATTTAACCGCGAAGCTAACACATTGGGCTCAAAATCAATTAACACCGACGTAACCGCTAGTGCAGTAGAATTAAAAGTGTTAATAGAGCAGATGAGAGAACAGATCGCTAATATAGAGTAAAAATAAAGGTATTTAGCGGTTAAAAATTGCCATTATATTTAAGAAAAGCCTCGATTATCGAGGCTTTGTTGTTCTTAGTGTTTGAGTACTGTTTATTGATATCTTACATCAGTAAAGGCAGCCAAAACATGCATAAAAACTCAAAGTGCTAGAAAATATTTTGGTGCTATTAGTTTTCATTACTCAGTTTAGACTAGTAACCGCCACTTTTATTACTGTAGCCTAAGTTCTAAGGATAGATGTGCTATAAAAGCTACGTTAGGTAAAATAAAGTGAGTTATATTTACTTCCTTTGATCTCTCGGATAAAATATCAACAAATATTCAGCAAGGATAGCAAATGAATAAACGCAGAAAACGCACATCTCTTTCTCGCCCTCGTTTTATCTTGTTATTACTTATTCCATGTCTGCTTGCTTTTCCTATTATAAGTCAATGAGTTGATATGTTTGGTTGGTTTAAAAAACAAGACGTATTTTTATGTTCTGAAGTCAATGGCATAGTTACCGAAAATGGTGAACCTGTTGCTAGTATTGAGATTAAACGTTCGTTAATGTATATCGATGGCAAAGATCATATAGACACAGCTATTACGGATAATAAAGGGCATTTTTATTTTCCGCAAAAGAGTATTCGCTCTTCCATTCCGAGCAAACCTTTTTCAGAAGACAGGGTATCGCAACACATTACTATTGATCGTGACGGAGCCCCCATTCCCCTTTGGATAGCAACTCCTCGGGACTATAAAGAAGTGCCAGAATTTACTAAAAAGCTCACTTTTTTGAATTGCGAATTAACCAATAAACGCGTGAGTTTTCAGTTCAAAAATAACAAGAATAAGCACCTTAACCATACAGCCTCTAGCATTTGCCGTTGGGATGAGGATTATATACCAATTTGGTTACATATTGATAATGAAACAAAATACCGCATCCATGATGGTAATTTTAATAAACTAACAGAGCAAGGCACAGGGAAGGCAGTTAAATTATGAATGGAGTAATATCACTTGACACTGCAGCGAGCGTTGCTGATAGAGTCTATGACATCAGAAAATCGACAAGCTATAACGTGTCGATTCTATCAACATAGACTCTTTTCATTACGAGCCAGTAAGTGTTTATTGTCATTGTAAACACTATAGTGTCTATATTGGCATTTTTTTAGTTATTTTGGATACTATTATGTCTGTCTTGCTCGGTATGACTCTGTTAGGTAAAAGGTGTATTTTTATTTTGATTATTCAAAATAGCGGATTAATTTTAAAGTGCCCAGATGTCGAATTTCTTATCCCAATATAAACATAACAATAGTTTAGCTTTAGTGACGTTATGCTTACTATAATGTTTATAGTGCTTGAGCACTTCGCTTTGGTATTTTTAATCAGCACAGGTAGCAAAACATATATAAAAAAATAAAATTTTATACACGTATTGATTAAATGTATAAAAAACAGCTTATATGTTGTTTTTCCATAAAACAGTCTATATACTGTTTTTTATCAATACAGCCTATACATTGTTTTTGGTGGTTAACGTGCACTACACAATAAATACCCTAGATCAAATCAAACCTATATTAGTCGGATTTAGAAAAACGAATAACCTTTCCCAAAAAAGCGGCCGAAAAACTTGGTATTAGCCGGCAAAGCTATCAAGCCCTCGAAAGTGCGCCACAAAAAGTAACAATAGAACGCTTATTCAAAGTGCTTTCTATTTTAGGTGTTAAATTACAGTTTATAGATCATACAAAACCGTTAACCCAACGTTTGACTAATCAAGAGCAACATCAGGATGAATGGTAATGGCAAAACTTAAGGCAAGGTCATTAACCATTTGGATGAACGCAGAGCTTGTTGGCTATTTGCGCACCTTTAAGGTGTTTGTTTTTTATACACCCACTCAACGTCACCAAACACCTGTATATTTTCTAATTGATTCAATGTGGTGAGTTTGATTGAGTCAAAAAATCGACGTTGTGGCACGTTTGTTATTGGAGTTTGCAAGGTTAACGGCCTACCTAACTCAAATAAATAATAAAGCTCATCTGAGCTAGACGCTGTGCCAGACTGCTGTTCAGTAATGGCATAACGGGGCAATAAACTTACCTGTTTAACTGGCCAAAGCTTGGTTATTTCTTTGAAATGTGAATCTTGTTTTGAGGTAGAAGCCGGCGCTAAATAACGAATTTCTTCAACAACATGCATACCAACGTTGGCATGAAGAGTGTCAATTGGTGCTTGTTTAGTGTGATACCACTGCGCAGTGCCTTGCTCAAAACCATTAAAGTATTCATCGTTACGTCCTTTTTGAGCACCTAACGCAATAGTCATGGTTAAGTCAGGATAAAGTACCTGCTTCATGCCGTGATAAGGAATACGTGCTGCTTCTTGTACGTATAGCTGCTCAGCCATATTACTTTTTCCATACGTAACTGATTGCAATGAGCTATTACCTATTTGTTCTTCTAGAAAATTAAACAACCATGTATGGCCGTTTTGTTGATTAGATAGATCTTCTTCGCTTGGTAATAAAGCAAATGCACCAATACCTATTTCATTAATAGCATCTGCATAAGGGTTAGCTTCAGCTTCTTGATCAAAATAACCAGGATAAAGCGCGAA
This sequence comes from Colwellia maritima, assembly GCF_022669015.1. Taxonomy (GTDB): domain Bacteria; phylum Pseudomonadota; class Gammaproteobacteria; order Enterobacterales; family Alteromonadaceae; genus Colwellia; species Colwellia maritima. The sequence continues at coordinate 766,755 of NZ_JAKKSL010000001.1, forward strand.
AGCACCAAAGACAGGGCGGCTTTTACTGCACTGTTTTACATCACCCGTAACATCATCCGTAACATCATTCTTACTCGGTTTTTCATTTTTTGCTGACAAATGAATCAAAGCATCTCGATAGCGATGCATTTGGTTTATCGCATCGTCAGGCACATGGTCTGTAACATCAGTGTCTGTATCGTCAAAACGATTTTGATCACTTTTAATACGGTATTTTGCATCAAATAACCAAATAAATTGCTTCTGCTTTTGCTCAACACTGACAGCAGGTATTGTCACCTCTAATACAATATCGGGCACTTGATTAACCATATAAGTGCGTATAGGGTTTGATTTTTTACCAAACCTTGGTTCATGGGCTAATCTTGCTGTTACACCATCATTACGCTCAAAATGAAAGGCGCATTTTAATCCATCTTTAAATTGGTACTCTAAAAATTCATTTTGCGTAAGTACCACTTTTTTTGATGTTTGCTCAAAACCAAGCTGCTCTAGAATTTGCTTAATACACAAAAAACACCAGATTTCATAAATATCAGCCACTGACTTAATCGACAAGCTAGACTGATCACCAAATACGTCTAAATAGAATTTCAACTCTTGCCATACGCGATATACCGCGCTGTAGCCCGTTTTTTGCTGCAATACCAACGACTCACGATTAAGCCCTGCATACTTGCCAACCTCTTTAATAAAGCTTTGATCTAACACTTTTTGTAGTGGTTTTTGCCAATTGTTCAGCTCATTTAAAAATGCAACTGATAATTTTTGCTTATCAGGTACTTGGTTACTCAGCCGTAAACGTTGTTCTAGGCTCGCCAATTGTTGTTTACTTTTCGTTACCGCCATTTTAATAAAACGGTTTTCAAAAGTATCAACACTTAGCTGTTTTTTATCAATACGGTAATGTTTATCAAATTGACCATTAGCAAAATCTTGCTTAACGCGCTCGCCTAATTTATAGGGAACACGCCCTTTTAATTTGGCTACTTTAACGTGTGCAACTTTTGGTTGTAAACGGCTATGTGGTGCTTGGCAAATAACTTTTAAGCCCTGCTCAAAACGCGTTCGCAATTGGCTAAAATTTGCCAACCACATTAATGGAAAGTTACCGCGAGTATTACCTTTGCTAGCATCTTGTTCTGTTTTTTCAACTAAGCTGAAACGCCACAACGGAAAAGTGTGATCAATGGTTTGATACATAACGGGTAAGTCTTGATGCAGTGCCATTTTGGTCGGTAATATTTCAAAAGACGTATTTTGAATAACATTGTTAACAGTGCTGTTGCCGACACATTGATACGACAAAGGTAGGCGAATCCAACCAACATTATTACCCGTATTGATGCTACCTGTGAGGCGGGCATTTATGCCTTCTTCGCTAGGACTAAAGATAAAAGATTCACACACACTTTGAGAGCGATGAGTCAATTGTGCAGATTCGACCGCTTTTAAAAATATCCACTCAAACTGATACAGCGTATTTTCAAAAAAAAGCGGCTCAAGTAAAGTTATTTGATTATTGTTTATCAGTTGGTGTTCAGTAAGATTTAAGCTCACTTGCCCGTCAGCATAAACGCTAGGTCTTTCAGTAAGCGTTAATGGCGGCATTAACTTAACACTATATTCTTCACTTGCGCTACGGCGATTAAGCAAGGTTTGTGCTAATACCTGTTGCCTTTTTTCAATAGAGGCGGCCTTAACAGTAAAAAGATAATCTGCTGTTTTTATTCGTAATAGTTCAGGCATTATTTACGGTTCCTTGTATAAGCTCAGCGCTTAAGGCCAGAAACTAGTGAAGCTTGCATTACTTAAACGTGTTTGCATCCACGTTATTTTAGCTTTGCTGCGACAGCCTATGCGAATCACTTTGGCAGCATCATCTGCACCCTCTTTTTGCTCACGGAACAAATCAGGACGAGCCGTAGCAGACTCTTTTTCTTGGTGCCAAATATCACTAAGTTGATCTTCTGCTAATACTTTCTCAAGCTGTTCTATTAAGGATGGTTCGTTGCCTAACTTATCTATATCGCCTTCAATGCGCGGTAATACCTTACACATTAAAAAATCATCCCAAACAGCTTTAAGTGTTGGTTCATCTTGTGGATTGGCACTAATAACAGCCAACAACAATTCATTTAAGGCACGATACGCTAATTGAAATGGGGTATTGGCGAGTACTTCGTTAACCGCAGTAAGAAAATTAATACTTCGTTGCTTGACACTATCCACGGTATTAGTTAGATGTTCTTTTTTAGCGTGCGAATAAATTGGGAATCTTAAAGTTTTATCTTTGTTTTCAGGGCTGAAAAATTGATTGTAATCATTCGGGAAAAATTCACCAAAATCAAAAGTAAGCGCGCGATCAATTACTTTACGTGAAAAACCATGCGTGGTTTCATCCATGTTTACCGTACCCGCCACCATTAAGTTAAACGGAATACTTAAGCCGAATTTGCAAATAAGCGACCATAAGCCGTCATACTTTGATTCTTCAAAACCAAGGCTATTACGTAGTTGTGTGTTATACGCTGTATCAATATTCCCATCTTTGTCTTTAAGTGATAAAACTGAAGGTTTTAATAGCGGATCACAGCGGTAAGTAAACAAATCATCGTTCCAACACCATTCTCGGGTTTCAAGTACTGATAAATAATCGGCAAAATACTGTTCAACTGGCGCAAGGTTCATTTCATCTAAACATAACCAATAAGGTAACAAGCCGTTAAGTGACTCGCCATCACCATTTACGACCAAGCATTTGCCTTGTTCATCAATATTTTGCGCAGTAATTGTTAAACCACTGTCGGCAATACCGCGCCACGCTTTACCGATAAATTGCAATACATCGGTAGTAACGTATTCGGCATTACCTTTTAATCTTGAGATATAGCCTAATAAATCACTGGGTTCATGCCAATCGGGTCTTACTGAGGTTAAGCAATAAGTTTTATTAAACTGGTTTGTTGCTTTTGCTTGTTCACGTACAAAACGCGTTTTACCTGTGCCTGAAATACCCGAGGAGGAGGAAAGGTTTGGACAAGTAACTTATACCTGAAGAATTAAAATTCCTATTATTATTTTGCTGCTGCGAATCTAGTACTGTTTGGGTTACTAAGTTATTCGTTTTTCCTCTAGTGGGAAATAAATCTAAAAGTTTCCCATATGCGCTATCAGCGTCAGTGATAGATAAGAATATCTCATCTCCCTTTCTAAAAAAGCAACCTATTTTTCCAGGCTTTATGTCTGAATTTGAAGTCTCATCACCAATATGTTTTTTTAATATTGGGCCTGTTAAAGATAACCGGTGCTCAGATTTAGATGGTGGTTTACCGTATGTTAAATCAACTTGTTCGCCGCTTGAAATGTATGTTAAGTGAATAGTTTCACTTATATCAGGATTAACGCTAAAATCTCTATTGGGGAAAAAAATAACCCTAGCATCAACAGGAACAAGACAAAACCCACCTGCACCTCGAAGACCTAACTCATTACTATTGAAGCGATGAATCCATACTAATTCAGACATTTTTAATTTCCTTTTATAATATTTTACTTAATGCTTTTGCTACTTTCATTGCAAATAGCGGAGGAACAGCATTCCCGATCATTTTGTATCCTGCGCCATTTCCACCTAAAAATTCAAAATCATCATCAAAAGTTTGCAGTCGTGCCGCTTCCCTTACCGTAATACTTCTTGCTTGTTCGGGATCTGGATGAATATGTCTCAAACCATCTTTATAGAGATGGGCGGGTATTGTATTGCTTGGTAAGTCAGCACGAAGAACGTGATATTTGTGAACTGCCGATATTTTCCCTGTTTTTTCTGTATAAAGTGCCTTTAAAGCATCAGCATGTATATATTTATTTTGTTTAGTTTTTATATCCATTGCCAATAACTTAAATATCTCTACATCTCTCAGGTTATGATAGCGAGGTTCATGACAGGTAAGATCTTTAATATTTTCTTTTTTGTGAACAAAATGAGAACGACGCTTCTCAGGCTCCTTGAGCGGATATATTTTTGGGAGTCCCCGGAGTGCATTTTCAACTGTAGATTTTTCAATAACTTTAAAGCTATTTAAATGATTATAAAACTCTTTCATTTTACTTTCACAATTAGAAAAATCTGATTTTTTTAAAGCTATAATAATCAACCTTAATCGCTTTTGAGGTATGCCAAAATCAGATGTGTCGAATAAAGCATCTGCCTTTAAGTTGGTCGTTATATAATAACCACCGCATTAAATGCTCCCGTAACCCTATCAACAATTGAAACTCCACCAGGACTGGCACTTAACATACCCTGAACATTTTCAAAAATACATACTTTAGGTTGAAATGTCTTCACCACATTTATGTAAGACTCAAATAAATAATTACGATAATCATCATGCATGCCATTCTTATCGCGAATTCTTCCTGCTACTGAATATGCTTGGCAAGGTGGTCCGCCAATCACAACATCAACAGTTGCGTTACCAACTAGCTGTTTAAGTCCAACGGAAGAAGTATAGCCATCAAGATCTTCAAAACCATTGATTAATTCATTAATTTTTTGTATGTCAAAATGTATAATACGTTCTTCTGCATCTTGGTAGTGCCATTTATCCTTTAATCGTTTTCTTAGCGTTTGTACTGCATTTTTATCCCACTCAACCCCTGCAAGCATATTAAAAAATTGTGTTTGTTTAAAACCATCAGTTAAACCGCCACATCCGGCAAATAAATCAATAGTATTAAACATTATTGTTCTCTTGCTGAATTATCTGCCGGCCTAAAGCAAACCCAAGCAGTGGTGGTACAGCATTACCTATCTGCTTATACTGTTGAGTTTTTGGGCCTACAAATTCAAATATATCGGGAAATGACTGTAACCTCGCATTTTCTCTCGCTGATGGAACTCGATCCCACTTATAATGAAAATGATTACGATGTCCTGTATCAATAGTCTTTGATGGTTTTTTGCTATGGTATCTTGTCCAGGCTTCATTAAATTTACGGGAATCTCCGACTCCAGGAGGTAAATCTTTATGGTTGCCACCTTCAGGAACTTGCTTGATCACAGAAACAACAAGATCTGTATGTTTTGTCCCTACATGGTTCATTAGTAATTTTGCACCTTTTCTCATTTTGCGTTGATATTCGCTTTGAGGTGGGTTCTGATACTCGGACTTCTCCGCTCCTAAGTCATTAAGTAAACTAGGTAAATCACTAATCGCTTGCTCACAAGTAATGTATGTATCTGATGAGTGACTATGTTCAGGAAACGTGAATGTGTTTTCACCTAAAACACCCACGAAGAACATTCTTTTTCTAATTTGCGGAATGCCATAATCAGGCGCATACATTAGTTTTTCTGATGCTGCATATCCAAGCCTTTTAAACTCATCTAAAATGGCTGTTCGGGCACGACCATTATATAAATTAGCAATACCTGGAACATTCTCTATGACTATATATTTGGGTTTTAGACGCTCGGCAAGTTTAAATACTGAGTAAAATAACTTATTACGTATATCATTTTCATTGCGAGATCCTGTCAAAGAAAAGCCTTGGCAAGGCGGTCCTGCGACAATAACTTCTACCTTACGCTTCTTAATTACCTCAACAATAACATCAATACTCTCTGGTTCTGATAAATCTAGCTGTAAAGGAGCTGCGTGTGGGTGATTATGTGTAAATGTTTTCAAGGCAGGGGCATCTATATCAACTCCTGTAATACATTCAAATCCTGCCAATTCAAAACCATATGACAAGCCTCCGCAACCAGAGAATAAATCAACTAAATATTTTTTATCTTTCATTACTTATTATTACTACTAAAATTCTTGATGAAAAGTTTTTGGGTACTATGTTTTTCACATTCAGTCGCCCAATTAATATGTCTTTGTTTGATTACTTAGCGTTCTCGACACATTAGCTATCGATTTAAGCGCGTTAAGCTAAATGAAGCATGGTATCAACTGGTGATAAATGAGCAAGTTAATTTAATAATCTTTACTGTTTGCGTTCAACCGAACAGCTAGTATGATTTTTAATTAGTGATGTTTCTCAAGCGAGTTGTTGAGTTGCTAAAATGCGTGTTTAGCAACTGAATCCATTTCTAATGTCTCATCGAATAAGTCATTAGCCTGTTGTGTCACCAACGCTTTTAATTCTTTAATAATCAATAAGCTTAGCTTATCCAACGTAAACTCATCAAAATTTATGTTATCTATTGTCTTTATGATAAGCGTTGATAAATTTGCTGTTCTTTTCTTCAAAAAACTAAATGAGATACCTGCTTCATCAGCAAGTGATAATAAATCGTAGGCGGTGATGCTCGTAATATTAAAATTATCGCCAATTGCCATTGCTAATGAGGTATCTATTTTTTGGTTTTTGGTTGCTTCATAGGTGACAGAAACAAGATCATAAAATGGCGTGATAGTTATCCCGCTAGCGCCGACAAAAAAGCTAACATTTTTACCGTGGGCATCACTATTGCCAATAATTAAGTTAAATATCATCCAATCGATTAGGCTTTGTATCGCTGTGGCCGGAACTGAGCACGTTTTGGCGAATTCATATATTTTATTAAAGCTCACACCATCTCGAATATGCTGAACATGCTCACCGCCAAAGTTGTGTTCATATTTATATTCAGGAGGCATATCTAATGCTTGGCATGCATCAATGATATGGCGCTTTTTAACCCTTGTCGGTGTAATTTTTCTGTCAAACCGTTCAACAATCAAAGTATCATGTTCGCCAAGTTTTCTGTAGGAAACATTAGCGACTTTTAAACCAACCTTTTTAGCTAATTTCATACAGAATAGCTCATTGACCACAATAGTTTTGTACTTTTGGGAAGCAAACTTTAAAATGTGTGTACTTGAGTAATTTCCGTTTGCCAACATGAATTTATTATTGGAATTGATCAATACATTCAACTTATTTTGAACCCCGCCGACAGATAAACGATACTTTCCATCCCAAGTGATCAATGCTTGAATATTATTTGACGATAGCTTTTGAATTAACTCTTGTTCTTTAACTTCACGAAGTATTGTTTCTTCCTCTTGATATTTAATATCAGAAAAAGACAAAATTCCCGCAGTGTCCATGCCTATTGTAATAAGAATTGCGTATAAATTATTTTTGGATAGATTTTGACTTGCTAATAAAAGATCAAAAGCATCCCCCTCTGGAAATAAATTTCTCAAGAAGTTAATAACTGTTTGGGAAGATAGTTCCGTATCAAATGGAATGCACGGTGAAATAGGAAATCGATTGGCTTTCCAAAAATCATCATACAAAAAAGTGCATTTTCCCGATTCAATAAACGCGAGCGTACCAACTTTTTCAGATTGACTAAATATGGATATTGAAGGAAATGAACTAGAGCCACTCATCATCTATCTCCTTCTTATCTAAAGCACTTTGATTTTCAAACCATAGTGATATTCCTAATTGGGTCAAAACTTTAAATAAGGTGACTAGTTTTACTGAATCCATGCCTAATTCAATGTTATTGAGGGCTTGTTTTGATACACCACACAGGCTAGCTGCATTTTCAATCGTCATATCTAAAGACGTTCTTTTGAATCGAACAAACTCTCCTAACCGTACCATATTGACGGGAAGATCATTGTTCGGTGCTTTTGTCGCAATTATACGTTTTGCCATAATTATTAATCCTATTTAAGTAGGATTAATATATAGCATAATGTGCAGCTAGGCAATAATCCTGATAAAGTAGGATTATACAGTGTTTCAAAGTATATTGATATTAAATCCTATTACCATAGGATTTAATGATAAGACTTTAATGTATTTGAAAGTCTTAGTATTAGCTGTTCAGCATTTATTTGCACTAAAAAACACCATATGTCACACTTTTGTGCGCATTAAAGTGTGAATATATTACATTTTATTGCGCATTAAAGTGTTGTTTACTATACTCTGTTACTATAATTTTATTTGTTTATACGGTGGTTAACGTGAAGCGGCTATTACTTGATAAATTAATATCGTGGAAAAATCAAAGCAATCGTAAGCCTATTTTACTTGATGGCGCGCGGCAAACAGGAAAGTCATTTCTCTTAGAGCAGATATTTGGCGAGCACTTCGAACAAGTTATTCGTTTAGATTTTTTAGAACAGCCCGCACTAGTGGATCTTTTTGATGGTTCTTTAAATCCACAAGATATCCTAGATAATATCGAACTTGAATTCAACACGAGTATTGATAGAAGCAAGGCGTTGATTATTTTTGATGAAATTGGTGAGTGCCAAACAGCAATTAACTCGTTAAAGTTTTTTTCTGAGCAATGTGCCGATATGTTTATATGTGCATCAGGCTCTAACATTGGCTTATTAGGCTCTTTCCCTGTGGGAAAAGTAGAACTTCTCGAGCTTTATCCGCTTACGTTTGAAGAGTTTTTGTGGGCATCAAAACAAACCTCGTTGATTAAAGCATTTGAGCAAACCAAAATGACGGCAGTAGTGCATAATAAGTTATTTAGTTTGTTGCTTGATTATTATTATGTTGGGGGAATGCCAGAAGCAGTAAACGTATGGTTTGAAAGTGAGGGCGATACGGGTATTTTAGAAAGAACGCAATTAGTTGATCAAATACATACATCATTGATAGTCGGCTATGAGCGTGATTTTGGTAAGTATTTTGACAAGGGTACAGACAAAATAGTAGCCCAACATATAGAGGCTGTATTTAATAATATACCCATTCAATTATCACGAAATATTGATGACTCAGTTAAGCGTTTTAAATTTAAAGATGTTATTCATAAAAAAACAAGATATCAAGAGTTGGCAGGACCAATTAATTGGCTAGATAAATGTAAGTTACTGTCTAAATGTCATCCTATTGATTGTCAGCCAAGCTCGCCGCTACCTACCTTAGCTAAAAAAAATATCTTTAAGCTGTTTCTATTTGATATAGGCTTGCTAGGTAACATGCTAGGCCTTACTTACAGAGAACACAGAGATCAGGGTTTTAACTATAAAGGTTATATCGCTGAAAACTTTGTGCAAAATGAGCTTGTTGCAAAGTATGGCAACCCAACCTATTCGTGGGAATATGCTCGCAGTGAAATAGAATTCTTGTTTAAACAGGATAATGGTAATATTTATCCAATAGAAGTAAAAAGTGGTAAAAGAACGCGAGCTAAATCCCTTGATGTTTATAAACAGCGCTACCAACCAGAGAAAACAATAAAACTAATCGGCTCTAGGGGCTCATTAGAAAATTCAAATGCTATAGTGCTACCACTATACTATGTGAGTAAAATAGAAGAATTTTTAGGGAGATAATTTATGCGTTCGTGTAAAAAAATTTTATTCTGTTCAATGCTCTGTTTTATATTTGGTTAAGTGGCGGCTTAAAACAATGTTCGATAAAAGAATTTCAAAATACCTAGTAAAAATAGAATGCGGTGAAGCGATTAATTTTGCTAAGTTTTTAGCATTGTTGCCTGAAAATTTACAGGATGAAGTACGAAATCATGCCAGAGTAAAACGCCAAAAAGGCGGTTTGTCTGTGGTGACTCTTAGCTGTGATGAAATTAAGACGAAGTTAGCACAGTTAACTATTGAACCTAAAAACCGTGTTGAAGCTACCACCCAAGGAAATTCACACAAAGTAACCACTTCCACCAGTTTTTTATTGGCATACCATGAAAAGTCTAGCTCAATTCACCCTGAAACGGTTATTATGAGCAAAACGGGAACGCATTGTTTGTTTAAGCCTAAATCGCAGGCACTGATTGTTGAAAATGCCGAGCTTTTTTTTGCTAAAACTCAGTTGTTTGCTCAATTAAAACGCATTTTTGGTTTGCAGATATCATTGGAAACCACTGATCTAATCTATGGCTCAGGCAATCAAGTAACCCACAATTTAAATAAAAACTTTTTAAGTGAATACCAGTCTGTTTTATGCTTTTTTGATTATGATCTGGGTGGTTTAAAAATATTTAAAGCCTTAAAGAATATGTTAGGAAACAAAGTGACATTTTTAGAACCAACATCAGATACCATGAAGCGATATTTCAAAAAAAAACCTGCCAATAAAACCCAATATCTTAAGGCATTGGCGCAGGCAAAAGCCTTAAATTTAATGGCATTGCATTCACTTTTACTGTCAGAAACCGCTTTTATGGAACAAGAAGCTATATTAGCTTTTGATTAGGAAATTACACCATGTCACATCAGTTCAATTTTGTCCTTAAAAAGCTCGTTTTAGTCGACTCGGTGGCTTTTGCTATTCTGAAATAGAATTGGACAAACACACCATTTTACTGGGTGAAGGTAACGTGGGTAAATCAAGTTTGCTTAACTGCATTCGATTGTTTTTGTTACCCGAAGTCAACTTTAATAAAGCCAAAGATAAGTTTAATTTTAGAAGTTCAAATGGTGATGAATACGATAAAGACCAGTCGTTTGGGCATTATTTTCCAACCAAGTATTCACACCTAATAATTGAAGTTGAAAAAGTGATTGGCGGTAAAAAATATACCCATTGCCAGATATTAAGCCGAGGCAACAACCTTGCCTTTGAACGAATTTTTACAACGCTTGCTTATAATGATATTCGTTCATTATTTTGGCAAGTAGAAGCGGACGATCACTATCATATAGGTTCTCGAGTAGACAAGCTGTCGACTCAAGAGGTTTTTGCTAAAATAAAAAGCCAAGACAAATTCTGTATCACCGTAAAAGACCCGCAAAAATTAAAAGACTTAATGTACGCCAGAGACATTCTGTCAGACGTGGCTATGCGTTACAGTTTGTTTCCGCTTAATGATGCCTCAGAAGAAAATATCGAATCATTACGTGCATTAATCTTAATGTTATTTGATATGAAAACCTCAAATAAAGCGGTAGCTAAAGCAGTAGCTAATTTAATTGAGGCAGAAAAGAAAGAAACTACCGATGCCTTACAGTTTGATATTCAAAGCTTTATGATGGCGCATGATCAGTTAAAAGAAGAAGAACAAAAGCTAACCGATATAGAAAACAAAAGTAATGAATATAATGAGCTAACACAAAACTATGCCCGTTATAGTGAGTTGTCTAGTGCAGAAAGCCAGTTTGTTGACTTGTATTTGTATCTAGAAAATGCCATTCAAACACAAAGCCACAATATTAATGAATCTGCAACGCGTATTAAAAATTATCAGCTGCAACTTAATCCGATCAGCGCTCAAATTAAAGAACACAACCAAAATATATTTGCTGCCAATAAAGCGCTTAGTAAAGCTATTAGTACTATTGAAAAAACAAACAAAGATATTAATAAAGCTGAGGCAGAACTCAACTTATATGGTGATATGTCGCATACCGAAGTGGTTGAAATTTTAGATGAAGACATCAGTAGCAGTTATGAAAAAATTCAATCGCTTAAAGATAATAACGCTAGACAGAACCGTATAGTCAAACTGCAAAATCAAATTGATCGTTACACCATACAACAGCAACAACTTGAGCAAGATATTGCTAATGCTGAATATACTCTAGTGCAACAATTGCCTAGTGATACCATTACTTTTTTAAACACGCTCAATCATCAACTTAGTTTTGCTAATCCGGGTAAGTTATTAAGAGATCAAGATCGAAATGCGATCAATAACTTTCAACAACTCTTTGTTGATCAAGGTTATTCGTATGCATTTTTTGGTCAAGAAATCAGAAAGTCTAACACCCCTAACAATCGTGATTTAGCAAGAGAATTAGATAACATTAAGTCAGAATTATTAGCTGATATATCGGAGAAAAAATCCCTTGAAAACTTAGGCGCCGAAAACCCGTTAATTATTGAGAAAAAGTTAGCGGGTTTAGAGAAAGAGCTTAATGAATCATTAAGAATCAAACAACTGATTACTGACCTTAATGAAAATAAAACTGCGATAAAAATTTACGCTAATCAGCAAAGGGAAAATCAGCAAATACTTGATGAGTTAACCCCTGTTATTGCTAAATTGTCAGCGCAGCAAACAGAATTAGCAAGCCTGATAGAAACCGAGCGAATGACACAAGCGCAATTAACGCAAGCGCAGTCTCAGTTATTGTCGGTAAAAGGCAATGCAGATGGCACTAAACAAGCTTACCCGAAAATTCAACGACAACTTGAACAGCAAACCGGCTGTAAAAATACACCTGAAGCATTAACACTCGAATACTTACAACAGTTACAAACAAACCTTCAAGCGGTTGAAAAACTCAGAACCAAAATCATTGATACACTCAAAGCATTTGTCACAGACAAATTTGTAGATGCAGACAATGATCTATTTAGTGCTAGCCCTATGCCGAGTGTTATTCATGCGACTTTTATTGAGTTAAAAAGAGTGTATGAAGAAGTGGAAGACCAACGTTTATTATTACGTAGTAAAACCAAAATGCACAACGAAAGTGTCAGCAATTATGTGGATATTTTAGATAAAAACTTTGAACATATTAACCGTTTTGAAAACCAATTAAATAGGGCGTTTAAAGGTATTTCAATTAATGATTTAAATGAAATAGAAGTGTCTATTCATATTGATAATCGTTTTAGTAATTTAATCAAAGAAATTCATAAAAGTTATAATGAATTTAGCGATCAAACCTTATCTGAGCAGTTTTATATTAGGCTACAAGCCTTTAGTGATGCGTTCTTTAAAAACGGTGAGCGCAATAAACTGGTGATGTCAGATATTATAAATGAGGTAAGTTACCGAGTTAAAAAAGACGGACATGATGGTTGGCAAACTAAACAACAATCAACCTCTACCACAGCCTTAATTAATTTAAAATTGGTACGTATGTTGTTGGCTAAACTGCGTGCAGACAGCTGTATGGTGCAATTGCCGGTTATTATGGACGAAGCAGCGAATATTAATGTTGATCAATATGAATGGTTACTTGACGATATTAGAGAAAGTGGCTTCTTTTTATTCACGGCAGGCACTCATAGCTCTGGAGCTGAGTTAGTTCATATGATTGGCCATCATTATGATGTTGACGCGCTTAAAACCGCAAAACCTTATACCAAAGAACGGACAAGAGTTGTGTGGGGAGGACCACAAGCATTTATTAACGAAACTGATTTTGAAGATTATCAAAACGATAACCAAATTGAGTTATTGGAAGGCACTGATGAAACAATTTAGTGCGATTGAAACGTTAAAGTTAATGCTTGAACGACCCAACATTATGTTTAACGTGATCAAGCAAATGGATCGCCAAAACGAACGTTTTATCAGTGAAGCGGCTGTTGCCTTAACGGTATTAGATGAGATTAAAAATTTAGATAAAAAAGAGCAACAGCGTTTTAAAATTGCTTTTGCTACCGAAAATTTAGCCAATTCACATATTGTTGCTGACCAAGACCAGTTTGATAATGTTAATCGCTTAATGTTTCAAGAGTCGGTTTTGGCATTATTTAGGTTATGTGAAACGTCGTTATATCAAGAATTAACCGATGCTAAGTTAAAATCTGAATTAGCTTCTTTTTGGCATATACAAGCCAAATTACATGCCAATGATTGCAGTTTTAATGCCTTAGATCCTGACTACACTGAGTTAGTTGAAGAATTGTTACAAAAAGTCGGTAGTTTGCTCGATTTGCTAAAACGTAATTTAATTAGAATGCAAAATATTAATGGCGATCTTGAGCAACTTTCTATTGATGTGAGTAAGGAAGGTATTGATTTTGTTGAGTATCGTCAGAAGTTACTGGATGATGTTACTCGTTTATATGAACGTCATATTTTGCCAACGCAGCGCTTTGTTAATCCTGATGTCAGGCTTGTTGACGGTGATAATTTACTCGCAACTATTAATTCAATTAAAGTGCTGTTTGACGCACATGGTAAACATGAGTTGTCAGATCAAATTTTTCGCTACAGTTTAAGTTTTAGTAATATTATTAATCCGCTGAAAGATGTTGCTAATCAGATCAATGGTTTTATTAGAAAAACGCAAAAAAGCCTAACTCAATTTAATGCGATGGAATGGCACTTTGAACGATTCAAGCAAAAGTATGAAGCCACGCTAGACGGCCGGGTAAACCGTACCAAGGTGGATAGTTCTTTTGCTAAAGATATCCCTTTTATGAATCAAGTTAAACGGATACCACGTCCCAAAAGCTTGAAAATTGAGAATAACGAATCGTATTTTTATAATATTTTTACCGATTTAACTTATTTGATAGAAGATCAATTATTGGTGAGTAATGATGTTTTGGCTGCTGAAGGCGAAGCGTTAATATCATTTACTTCAAAAACTAGGCTTGAACGTGCTAAGCAAATATTCAATCTTATTGAGCAGTTATCGTTGCGTGAATCGAAAGATCTGATTGCAACATTACATTACCGTTTAAAAGACTTATTACCTCATTATCAGTTTGTTGATTTAATTAATGCGGTGGTGCATTACCGAAAAACAATACTACAGGGTAAACACCTGATTAAAACGAATAAAAAATCATATATACAGCACGATAACGAATATTACGTCTATCGTGTGGTTATGCTACAAGAGGCAAGGTAATGGAACAGACTGTAATAAACACTTTTGAAGAAATATCCTATGTAAAAAGTGCGAAGATTTATCGCCTATTTTCACAGGGTAAAGTGTTAAACAAACAGCGATACGATGAAATACACGGCTGTTTTGTTGATGATGAGCTTTTCACGTTAGTGTTTAACAAAATAAAACACTTCACCTCCTTCTTTAAACACATGGGTTACCAGTTAAAGTTTGACGAAGAAGGTGATTTTTATTTTACTCAAGAAATTCGTGACAGTAATAATGATGAAGCCGATGACAACGCCATGAAAATTCAAGCCGTATTACTTTTTATTGGCCGTTATTATGCAAAAGCCGGTGATTTAGCACAACTTGCCGACCCCATGTTTGGTCTTAAAGAAAGTGATATTGAGGCATTAAAGCAAGACGATTTATTAATAAGCTCTTTGAAAGCACTGAGGTTAGAAAATTGGGATAAAGCGTTAGACTATTTATCTAGCCGAGATTTGCTTTTTAAAATGGCGAAAGACCGTTATGTATTAAGCTCTGCTGCCATGGCTTTTTTGAACCGATTAATAACCGCCCATACAGAATTTATCAATAAGTAAATACGCTACTTTCTACACAATATCGGTAATGATTTTTCTGTAATCTGTAATATAAGGGTAGCCCTTAAGTCGGTCTGCACTCACACTAGGCAATTGAGAATCAGGGTTGGCAATCGCAAGTAAATGTTTTATACCAAATTTTTTAGCACTATCTAAAATGGTTAAGCTGTCATCGACAAATAAGGTTGTGCTATTGTCAAATTTCAAATCAATTTGAAGACGTTCCCATAATGTTTGTGATTCCTTGGTTGCACCGTACTGATGCGTAGATATTAGTAAATCAATATGTTGATCGAGTTTGGTACGCTCTACTTTCAATGACAAGCTCTTGGGGTGGGCATTGGTGAGTAAAACGACTTTTTTCCCCGCCTGTTTTAACGCATCTAAAAAAGGCAAAGTATCTGGACGTAATGCAATTTTATGTTGTATTTCTCGTTTTAATTCTACAATAGGTAAATCAAGTTTATCTGTCCAATAATCTAAACAATACCATTGTATTTGCCCCGCAACTTTACTGGTTTCAATGTGCAAATATTCTTGAGCAGCTTGTAATGTAATGTTGTGTGTTTTAGCGTATTTTGTTGGGATATGAATATGCCAAAAGTAATTATCAAAATGTAAATCTAATAATGTGCCGTCCATGTCGAGGATGACAACGTTAATTTTTCCCCAATTAAGCATTTAGAGGTTCCAAAGATGAGGTTTATCGTGTCATTATAGCGGTATGTAGAACGAAATACGCAAACTTATGACAGGGAAAAATCAATTACCGAAAATCAATGGTCAAAAACAAGTGGCCAAAAGCCGTTTATTTGCCATTGAGCAACTAGAATTAACCTTTAGTAATGGAGAAGCGCGTCAATATGAACGCATGGTAGGCTCTGGTAATGGTGCCGTAATGATAGTACCTATGCTTGATGCCGATACCTTTTTGTTAGTGCGAGAATATTGTGCGGGTACCCACAGTTATGAACTCGGTTTTCCTAAAGGATTAATCGATCCGGGGGAAACACCTGAATATGCCGCTAACCGAGAGCTGCAAGAAGAAATTGGTTATGGTAGTAAGCGTTTGCAATTTCTGTCTAAAGTGATGATGGCTCCTGCTTTTTTTAATGCCAAAATGGATATTTATATTGCCACAAATTTATATCCGTCAACTCTCGAAGGGGATGAACCAGAGCCTTTAGAAGCAGTTCCGTGGCCGGTTAAAGACTATCAATCTTTGCTACAACAACCAGATTTTCAAGAAGCACGCAGCATTGCCGCCTTAATGTTATCAATAGACTACTTTTCTTCCGGCAAGTTAATCAAGCAGGGTGAAATATGAGTGCTATGAATGATGAGCGATTATTAAGTATTGCTTTAGACAGTGCAAAAAAAGCAGGTGTTGAGGTAATGAAGTATTATCGTGACAAAAGTTTTACTGCTAACTTAAAAGAAGATGAAAGTCCCGTAACGAGCGCAGATATCGCATCCAATGATATTTTAATGGATCAACTGCAAACCCTAACGCCAGATATTCCTATTATTTCAGAAGAAGTAGGAGCCGTTTCGTTATCACAACGTCACAATTGGCAACGTTATTGGCTACTTGACCCTATTGATGGTACGGGTGAATTTATTATTGGTAGTGGTGATTTTGCGGTTAACATAGCGTTAATTGAAAATGGTTGGCCCAGTATGGGGGTTATTCATGCACCGGATCATCAAACAACCTACTATGCTCAAAATAATTTAGGAGCTTATAAAGAATCAAAAGTACAAGTTAAAAATCAACAGCATCGTATTCACGTTGCCGACTATCAAGGGGCTCGCCCTATTAAAGTGGCAATTAGTAAACGACAACGTATTGAGTTAATAGAGCAATATTTAAACGAAGGTTTTGAATTTGAACATATCGCTTTAGGGAGTTGCTCGTTGAAAAACTGTCTTATTGCCGAAGGTGGTGCCGATTGTTATTTACGTATTGGTGTCACGGGGGAATGGGATACTGGTGCCGACCAGTGTATTTTAGAGCAAGCCGGTGGCACTATAATTGACAGTGAATTTAATCCACTTAGTTATAATAAAAGAGAAAGCCTGCACAACCCAGACTTTCTGAGTTTAGGTAATCAAAATATTCCTTGGCAACAAGTAATAAAAGCCCACAGAAAAGTATATCTATAGCCATTATGCATTCTTGTGCTTAGGCACGCTGCTCAACAATAAATTGTGTATCCAATATATAGGGTGATTTGTTGCCTATTAGTGTTGGTTAAATTAGTGTTGGTTAAACTAGTCCCCCGTTATAAAAACCAGTTGTTGCTCTATAGAGAACCTTGTCTGATTTATTTTTCTTCATTAAACCGATCTCAAGTTACGTAAAACAAGTACGTACATTTAATAATATAGATGTAACCTGTACATTGTTACCAGGCAAATTCTATTATTGCATGCGCTTACCTTGGTTATTACCAATTAATCACAATTGGTTGACATGTAGAAAGTATTTGGTTAGTATTTGATTGTTCCTGGTTATTATGAGTATTAACGAGGCGATTCGATTGTTTAATCATTAGAAATACACATTTGGTGTTTTTTAATTATAAAAACAACTGTTTTGCTTGATTGCTTACATGTCGGGCTCTTACCAAAGATGATGTTTGGTTTAACGTAAGGTTAAGTATTTAGGTGCAAATAAACTTAAAGCTTAATAAATTATAAATTTGTATTGCTAAAAAGGTATGCATTGACCATTTACATGGCATGGGCATAACCCAATAGACATACACCAATATATTTAGGAATTATATATGACAAAACCTATCATAGGTTTCATCGGTCTTGGCCTTATGGGTGGCAACATGGTTGAAAACCTACAAAAACGTGGTTTTCAAGTGAACGTAATGGATCTTAGTAAAGACGCTGTTGCTCGCGTACTTGATCGTGGTAATGCGACAGAATTTACTTCTGCAAAAGAATTAGCCGCCGCAAGTGATATCGTTCAATTTTGTCTTACTACTTCAGCTGTTGTTGAGAAAATTGTTTACGGCGAAGAGGGTGTTTTAGCGGGTATCAAAGAAGGTAGCGTATTAGTAGATTTCGGTACTTCTATTCCTGCTTCTACAAGAAAAATAGGTGCTGATCTTGCCAAAAAAGGTGCAGGAATGATTGATGCTCCTTTAGGACGTACACCGGCACATGCTAAAGATGGCTTATTAAATATTATGGCCGGCCGGTGATATAGCCACATTCAATAAAGTTAAACCTGTGCTTGAAGAGCAAGGTGAAAATGTATTCCATCTTGGCGCATTAGGTGCAGGCCATACAACAAAACTTATTAATAACTTTATGGGTATGACCACAGTGACAGCCATGTCACAAGCATTTGCTGTTGCCGATAAAGCGGGTGTTGATCGTCAACAATTATTTGAAATTATGTCAACTGGTCCATCTAATTCACCTTTCATGCAGTTTTGTAAAAACTACGCTGTAGATGGTGTAAGTGATTTAGGTTTCTCTATTGCTAATGCCAACAAAGATTTAGGTTATTTTCTAACAATGGTTGAAGACTTAGGTAGTGAGTCACTAATTGCTCAAGGTACTTCTACTAACCTTCAAGCCGCTGTTGATGCCGGTATGGGTAACGGTAACGTACCAGAAATATTTGACTATTTCCTTAAGTTAACCAAGTAATAAGCAAGCACTAAGCAAGCACTAAGCAAGTATTAAGCAAGTTAATTGAACACTGTTTCTGAACCTTGTAACTAGCTATGTTAGTTGGTCTGAAATAATACTCAGACCAACTAAAGTAGCCATACGTGCTTAATTTTAGTTGCCTAATTTTAGTATAGAAAATTTGATGGGGTTGTTGCTAGCGCTGCTTCCTTTTAGCCTTTTCATACTCGTTTCATTAATTAGATGTTCATATAGTTAGTGAGATTGGTATTAGAGGCTTTTTTTTTGCAATTTTAATATGAAGTTTAGTTATCGGCTTCTAGATTAAGGTTTGTTGTTCAACCCGTTGTTCAACCCCTTAACCGATAGAACTAGTCGTATTAGGAATTGAATAAAGCCCGCGTTTCTCATTGTTTTTACGTGTAATTTCAGCGAGCGCTCTGGATTCTGCCGCATCAAACAACGCATTAATTAAACGATTAAAGTGTTTATGCATAGCCGATCTTGCTTTGGTAGCATCGCCCGACTTTAATGCCTGATAAATAGCTTTATGTTCGGAAAGTGTTTTTGAATTATCTGCACTACATACACTGTCGTAATCTTCTATTATTTGAGGCGTTGAAGAGCGCAGATCCCAAAGGTTTTTTACGGATAATATCATGGCATTATTACGTGTGGCATTAGCAATTATATAATGGAATTCTTTATCTGCAGCTTCGACAGAATTACCTTTTTCCATATCTACTAAGGTTTGATGTAAACGGTTTAACTCATCTTCATTGATCGTGGTTGCTGCAATCGCCGCTATTTCACCCTCTATTAATGCCCGAGCTTGTGTAACTTCAAAAGCATTCACTTTTTCTGGAGAATCTGACTGTTTTACTTGTTTAAGAACATACACACCCGAGCCTGTTTTAACAACAACCTTAACCCGTACTTCGAGTGCTATTATAGCCTCACGTATGGTGGGGCGACTGACATTAAATGTTTCAGCTAGCTCTCTTTCTGGTGGTAAGCGACTACCAGGAGGATACATTCCAGAATTAATTAGAGCCTCAATTTTATCGACAATGCTCCAAAATAACCTGCGATTGTTGCTCATGTTTTTGTCCTTAGATGGTTACCTGTAAATGACACTTATTGGTAATAATCATATCGCTTATTTTTACGGATGGCAAAAAATATATTATGGCCATAGTTTATGCTAGTTAAATTTTGGTATGTGAGTAAATGAAATAGTAAAAACAATATTGTTACCAATTTATGCTATATTGGTAATGTAAAGTGGTTGACAATTGGTCTAAGTGTTGATTAAATCTAACTCAGTGTAAATTTCTATTTTGAGATTTTTCTCGCTACTAAATTAAGTTGAACTAAGAATTGATTTAGGTCGTTTGGGGTTTCTATGCATCATGCACAAACCCTGTTTTAAATAAAATTAAGAAGAGATATTCATGTACTCGATTAAAAGGCCACAAAAAATAAAACTATTAACATGCTTACTGTGTACTTTTGTTTTATCTATTCCAGTTACAGCAAAAAATTGGGTAGTTAACACACCTGACGTTTACAACAAGACCGTTAGCAAGGTAAAAGTGGTGACACCATAGTATTAGCGGATGGTACTTGGAATAATTTTGAGATTTTATTTAAGGGTGAAGGTACTGCAGAAAAGCCAATTACCTTAAAAGCGCAAACAAAAGGTAAGGTTATTCTTACTGGGCAATCTAATTTAAGATTGGCGGGTAAACATCTAATTGTCTCTGGTCTTGTGTTTAAAGAAGGCTATACACCGAGCAATGAAGTCATTGCTTTCAGAGAAAACAAAACAGAATTAGCTTATTACTCTCGCGTAACAGAAGTTGTTATCGATAACTTCAGTAATCCAGATAAATTTGAATCTGATTATTGGGTGGGATTATTTGGGAAACATAATCGTTTTGATCATAGCATGCTAGTGGGTAAGCGAAATAAAGGTGTGACTATGGCTGTGCGCTTAAACACAGAAGCAAGTCGAGAAAATCACCATCGTATTGACCATAATTATTTCGGTCCTAGACCTATGCTAGGCTCAAATGGCGGTGAAACTTTACGTATTGGTACAAGCCATTATTCTTTATCTGATTCACTCACAGTTGTTGAAAATAACTATTTTGATCGTTGTGACGGTGAGGTTGAAATAATTTCTGTTAAATCAGGTGCAAACAAAATTCTAAACAATACCTTTTTTGAATCAAGAGGTACATTAACGTTACGTCATGGTAATGGTAACCTTGTAGAAGGAAACGTATTTAAAGGTAATGGCGTTGATCATACGGGTGGTATTCGTATTATTAATCGTGATCAAATAGTTAAAAATAATTACTTGGAAGGTTTAACGGGTTATCGCTTTGGTAGCGGATTTACGGTGATGAACGGTGTACCAAACTCTACCATTAATCGTTACCATCAAGTGGTTAATGCTAAAGTAGAAAATAATACGTTTATTAATGTTGAACACATTCATTTAGCGGCAGGAAGCGATGCGGAACGCACTGCCGTACCGAAAAACAGTTACTTTAAAAATAATCTTTTTTACAACGAAAATAATAAAGCGCCTTTTTCACTATTCGATGATATTAGTGGAATTGCATTTGCGGGCAATGTGTCTAATCTATTAAAAGATAACAAAATAAAATCAGGTATTTCTGCTCAAAATTTTTCATTAACCAAAGCAAGTAATGGTTTGCTCTACCCTAATGAAAACAGCGTAAATGTTGGTGTGTCAGCTAAATTGAAACCTACCATAAAAGCCGATACAGGCCCAATTTGGTATGCAAAAAAAGAACCTATTGTTAGTTTTAACTCAGGCAAGACCATTCAGGTATCAGCAGGTGAAAATGCCTTGTTTGATGCCGTAGAGAAAGCATCAGAGGGAGATGTTTTAGTATTAACTGATGGGAACTACGTTGAAAATAAAATTATTACATTAAATAAAACCCTAACAATAAAAGCTGCTAATGCCCATAAAGCTAAAATCACGTTTGGGCGATCTACATTATTTGCCATTGTTGATCATGGTAGCTTGAGTCTAGAAGGCGTGGTTATTTCTGGCAGTGAAAGCCCCGATTCAACAGGCAATACGTTAATAAGAACAGCTAAGTGGGGAATGCTCGTTAATTATCGTTTTAGCATGTTAAATAGCATTATTGAAGATTTAGACATTAACCATTCATTTCATTTTTTTGACTCAGGCAGTCGAGCCTTTGCTGATTATATTTCAATCAAGGGGAATACTTTTAAGAATATTACCGGTGATCTGTTCCGTATGGATAAGGAACAAGATGATTTAGGTATATATAACACCGAATATTTAACCGTTGAAAATAATACCTTTGACAGTATTGGCGGAGCCATTGTTAAGTTATATCGTGGCGGTAAAGATGAAAGTACCTTTGGTCCGCACTTGTCCTTTGTTAATAACAAGGTACTGAATGCATCGAAAGATAAGCGTAATAAAACCTTGGCTAGTCTCTATCTTCATGGTGCGCAAGTTGTATCAATAAGTGGTAATGAATTCAACGATTCGGCACCTATTGTTATTGAACACACTGTTGGCGAACCAATTACGGTAGTAAAAAATAATAGCCTTACTAAAACATCACTACCGAGCGTAAAAGAGCTACACGCTAAAGGCCCGCATACAGCTGTATTACTGAATAACAAGCAATACTAATAAGAGAAATTTATGTCAAATCTTACCCGATTTACAACAATAAGATCAGCAGGCAACGTATTTAAACGTTACTTAACCGCGGTCACTATGATTGTGTTAACTGCACTAGTTTACCAAAGCAATCTGTAATGGCAAGAACCAGTCCAAATCTTGTGATTACCACGGCTGATGTGAAAAATATGCGAGCGGCAATTACCCAAGAAGGAAAGTTTAAAACGACTTTTGTTGCGGTAAAAGCATCAGTAGATAAGCAAATAGCCCAGAAAATAACGGTACCTGTACCACAAGATGGCGGTGGCGGGTATACACACGAGCGACATAAAAAAAATTATCAATTAATGTATGATGCGGGTGTGATCTATCAATTGTCACAAGATGAACGGTACGCGCACTATGTACGTGATATGTTGCTTGAATATGCAAAACTATATCCCACTTTACCACTTCATCCTAAAAGAAAAATGGGTAAACAAAGTCCCGGAAAATTATTTTGGCAAAGTTTAAATGAAGCCATGTGGTTAGTTTATAGCAGCCAAGCGTATGACTTGATTCTATCTTCATTGACCACAACGCAGAAGCAAACCATTGAACAAGGGTTATTTCGTCCAATCGTAAAATTTCTGTCTGTAGAGTCACCGCAAACCTTTAACAAAGTTCATAATCATGGTACTTGGACAACCGCAGCAGTAGGGATGACAGGCTATGTATTAGGTGAACAAGAGTGGGTTGAACAAGCGCTTTATGATTTAGAAAAATCGGGAAAAGGTGGTTTTTTAAGGCAACTGGATGAGTTGTTTTCACCACAGGGGTATTACAATGAAGGGCCTTATTATCAACGATTTGCGTTATTACCCTTTGTTACGTTTGCTAAAGCGATTCAAACGAACCAACCTGAACGTAAAATATTTGAATATCGTGATGGTATTATTTTAAAAGCGATCAATACTACTATTCAATTAAGCTATAACAAATTGTTTTTTCCTATTAATGATTCAATAAAAAGCAAAGGGATAGATACCATTGAATTAGTTAATGGCGTCACTATCGCGTATGGTTTTACTGGAGAGAAAGGTTTACTTGATATTGCCAAACAACAAAATCAAATCATCTTAACTGGTGATGGTTTAAAGGTAGCTCAAGCGCTTGACAATAAATTTGAAAAACCTTATCAATTTAAGTCGATAGCATTTGGTGATGGACATGACGGCAAGCAAGGTGCACTTGTGATCATGCGACAAAATGTTCAGGGTGAACAAGCTGTTTTGTTTAAGCCTGCAGCTCAAGGTTTAGGTCACGGACATTTTGATAAATTAACATGGCAGTTTTATGATCGTGGTGAAGAGATAGTGTCTGACTACGGCGCGGCAAGATTTTTAAATGTTGAAGCCAAGTATGGTGGCCGTTATTTACCTGAAAATGATACATGGGCTAAACACACGGTTGCTCATAATACGGTTGTCGTTGATGAAACAACACACTTTAATGCGAATGTTGAAGTAGGTAATGCTAATTACCCAGAGTTACTGTTTTTTGAAAAATCAGACAATGTGATTCTGAGCTCTGCAAAAATAGATACTGCTTACAAAGGTGTATCGCTCACTCGTACTATGGCACTGATAAATACTCCCATTCATAATGGCAAAGAACAAGCGAAATCATTAGTTGTTGATATTTTTGATGTTAAATCGAAAGAGCAGCATCAATATGACTTGCCAGTACATTATAAAGGACATTTAATCAGTACTAGTTTTAAACTAAATACCAATGTAACCAACCTACCTGTATTAGGTACAGACAATGGTTATCAGCATTTATGGCTGAAAGCCCAAGCTCAACCAAAAGCGGGTTTGTCTCAAATAACATGGTTAAACGAGAATGGGCGTTTTTACACTAACTCGTCTATTATGGATGGAGAGGCATCGTTCATATTTACCCAAATTGGCGCCAATGATCCCCTATTTAATTTACGCAATGAAAATGCGTTCATAAATCGTAAAACAAAGGCTAAAGATCATACCTATGTTAGCGTGCTAGAAGCGCACGGTGAATATAATCCTTCAAAAGAATTCACTCTGAATGCCGTAAGTGAAATTCAAAAACTATCACATAAAAAAATAAATCAAGTTGAAGTAATAGAAATTGGTTTTTCAGATGAGCAACATTATTTGTTAGCGATTAATTCAGCTGAAAACGTTAAGCATAATCAAAAAAGTACATTTTCGTTTAATGGCTCTAAATATCAATTTGATGGCCGTTTTAAATTGTTCGACATTAAAGAGTAGGAGTTAATTATGAGTCAGAGTGATATTTTTTCATTTGGAAATGAAACCGAAATTGAAGACATTGGTGGTGGGCTTAAGCGTCAAATGCTTGGTTATAACCATGAACTAATGGCGGTTAAAATTTGGTTTGAGAAAGGAGCTATTGGTTATAATCATGCCCATAGACATTCGCAAGTAACCTACATTGTTGAAGGTGAGTTTCACTTTAACATTAATGGAGTAACAAAAATTTTAAAAGCGGGCGATAGTTGCTTTATGCCGCCTTATGCTGACCATGGTGCAACTTGTCCAACGGGTGGCATTCTTATTGATACCTTTAGTCCACCGCGAGAAGATTTTGTACCACCAGGAACATTTGATAATGTTGACCTTGATAAAGCTAACAGCAAGCCAGTAGGGAAATAAACATGAAATTAAAAAATCTACGTTGGTGGGTGATAGCACTCATCGCACTGGCTACTGTGATTAACTATATTGATCGCTCAGCCCTTAGTGTGCTTTGGCCAGATATTGTCGAGGATTTATTTCCCGATGAATCAGCACTAGAGCGTAAACAAATATATGCAAATATTTCAATGGTTTTCATATTGTCTTACGCTTTTGGTCAAGCTATTTTTGGGAAGATATTTGATTGGTTAGGTACACGCGTAGGTTTTGTACTTTCAATTGGTGTTTGGTCTCTTGCTACTGCTGCTCATGCGTTAGCACAAGGTGTACTTAGTTTTAGTGTTTTTCGCGCTATACTCGGTGTGGCTGAAGCCGGTAACTGGCCTGGTGCTGCAAAAAGTAATGCTGACTGGTTTCCAACGAAAGAACGAGCTTTAGCTCAAGGTATTTTTAACTCAGGCGCGGCTATTGGCGGTATTATAGCCATTCCGTTGATTGCTTTTATGACCGTTTATTTTAGTTGGAAAATGGTATTTGTAGTCATAGGTTTAGTTGGCTTGTTGTGGCTTATTCCTTGGATTATTTTGGTTAAAGCACCACCTAAATTACACCCTTGGATTACGGACGAAGAACGTGAATATATTTTAACGGGTCAAAAAAATAGTACCGATGATAACTTATGCGATGATGATGAATATAACCCATCAACCCGAATTATTGTCTCGTAAACAAAGTTGGGGCGTCATTATTGCGTCTGCAGCCATTGATCCTATTTGGTGGCTATTTGTTTTTTGGATCCCAATTTATCTAAATGAAGTCTATGCAATGGATGTTAAATCTATTGGTATCTATGGTTGGGTACCTTATGTTGGCGCTATGATTGGTGCTTGGTTTGGAGGCCTTTTGGCTCAAAATCGTTTGAAAGCAGGTTGGAACACTGATAAAACTCGTAAGCTAACAATTACATTGGGCTGTTTAATTATGTTACCCGCATTACTAGCAATGGCTAACCCAGGTGGACCAACTACTGCTGTTATTATTATGGCTGTCATTCTATTTGGTTTTCAAACTGCTATTGGTAATGTTCAAACACTACCGAGTGATTTATATGGTAAAAAAGCCGTTGGCACACTGTCTGGTTTTGCCGGAATGGCTGCGAAACTTGGTGCATTAGGTTTAACCTCACTAGTGCCAATTTTAACTGCGGATGGCAACTATACCCCTGCATTTGTTATTGGTGCATCATTAGCGATTATTGCTTTGGCTGCAGTATGGATTCTTATTCCAAAAATTGAACCATTAAAAAGTATTCAATAACAGTTCGGAAAATCGATAATTGATACTAATTTAGTAACTTAAATTAGTATCAATTTATTTAAGCAAAGCTAATAAGGCGGGGTAAATGAAAAACATTTTTTTATTTGGTGAATGTATGATTGAGCTGATGACAGCCTCGCAAGATCCATCATCAAACACGTTAAAACAATCATTTGCAGGTGATGTATTTAACACCGCAGTTTACCTAAAACGCACTTTTTCTGACGTGAATGTACACTTAGTAACAGCCGTAGGAAAAGATAGTTTTAGCCAAGATATGATTCAGTATTTTAATGATGAGCATATTGGTACTGATTTCGTATTTCAATCAGACACGAAAATTCCTGGTTTATACGCGATTCAACTTGATGACGTCGGTGAACGTAGTTTCACCTATTGGCGAAGCGATTCAGCTGCGCGGCAAGTTATGCAGCACATTGACGATAATGCAATCAATGCGCTGTCTCAAGGGGATATGTTTTTCTTCTCTGGAATTTCTTTGGCGGTTATAGAGCCTAGTGCTCGTGCTGATTTTTGGGCGATGATCGAAAAGTTGAAAGCAGCAGGGGTTAACATTGTGTTTGACCCGAATTATCGTGCAAGAATGTGGGATAGCGAATCGCAAGCAAAAACGCAGTTTGAAAAAGCCTTTGGCCTCTCAAATATTGTTTTACCAGGGGTTGATGATTTTCAACAACTGTATGGTTTATCGACCTCACAAGAGGTTTATGACTTTTGTAAACCCTACCAATTTGATGAGCTGATTATTAAAAATGGTGAAGCAGGTATATTTTGTTACACAAAAACCGAACACTTCCAATTTGATATAACGCCAGTCAATAATGTGGTTGATACAACCTCGGCTGGTGATTCGTTTAATGGTGTTTACCTTGGCGCGAGAACTAAAAATGTCAGTATCAGTGACGCGATTGACCTTGCTTCAAAAGCAGCAGGTTTTGTTATTCAACATAAAGGCGCAATTGTTGAAAGCACTGCTTACAATCAGTTTATTAAAGAACAATTGGTTAACAAAAAATAGTTAGTTATACTGTTGATAAAGCAATATTTTGTTTTATCAACAGTAGGTTTTAATAACAGAATATTGTCTCTATTGATTCAAAGTAAAGTATTTTATATCAACCTACCTTACAGCCATAAATAAGGGAACACTATGTTAGAACCAATTCAACAAAATGTCCGTGATCTGGGAACAATTTTAGGTAAAACTATTGCGGCAGATGAAGGCGAACAATGGCTGAAAAATATAGAAGCGGTTCGTTTAGAAGGTAGAGAGTTAGCCGCCGGCGATAGCAAGGCCATTACAGCACTTCAAACACATTTTGCTCAATGTAATGAACACGATATGCTCATTTATGCTAGAGCGTTTAGTCAGTTTTTGAATTTGGTTAATTTAGCAGAACAGCAATACACCACCGACCCACAAGGCTTGGCTGAATTAGATCTTGCGCATCCGTTAGAAGATCTTAAAACTAAAATTCACAATACTGATCCCACCATAATCACAGCGGCGCTGAGTAAATTAAAAATTGAACTGGTACTCACTGCACACCCCACAGAAGTGAACCGTAGAACGTTTATTCATAAATATAATCAAATTGGCCAAGCATTAGATGTGTCAGATAATATTGATTTTAGCCGTATTGAAGAGCTGATTAGCCAAGCTTGGCATACAGATGAAATTCGCCAACAACGCCCTACACCATTACAAGAATCTCGGCGGGGATTAAACAGTATTGCCGATAATTTCTGGTATGCAGTGCCAAAATTTATGCGTGAACTTGATGATTTTTCCTATGAAATGACAGGGCAAGCATTACCCCAACATGCTACGCCGATTAAGATGGCGAGTTGGATGGTCCGGCGATCGAGATGGTAACCCTTTTGTTACGGCTAGCCTAAGTAAAGAAGCGTTAATTAACGCACGATTGATGGCCTGTGAATTATATTTACAAGATTTTGAAGACCTTTATTTAGAGCTATCTATGTCTAAAGCGACTGATGATCTAATCTGTGAAAATAATGACATACAAGGGCCTTACCGCCAACATTTATTACCCGTTATACGTTTATTAAAAAAATCACAAGCCTGTTTAAAAGAAGGCTGCACCGAAAATATTTTGTCAAGTTCAGAACAATTACGTAAACCATTACAAGCCTGCCGAAACAGCTTGTTAGCGGTTGGTTTAACGGCCGTAGCTAATTCCTTAGTGCTAGACTTAATTCGTAAAGTAAATAGCTTTGGAATTTCGCTAGTAAAACTCGACATTAGACAACACAGTGAGCGGCATGACAGTGCTTTAGCTGAATTAACGCAAGTGTTAAATTTAGGCTCTTATATAGATTGGTCTGAGGAACAGAGACGAGAGTTTTTACTTACTGAACTTAATAATCCTCGCCCTTTGTTACCTAAACATCCTTGGACAGCAGATACACAAGAAGTTTTTGATACTTATGCCATGATTGCACAAGAGCCGGCAGAACTTTTTGGCCTTTATGTTATCTCAATGGCCAGTAAAGTCAGTGATATTTTAGCCGTAAAGTTGTTATTAAAAGCGGCGGGTGTTTCATGGGATATGCCCATAGCGCCGTTATTTGAAACCTTAGATGATTTAAATAATGCACCACAGATCATGGCTGAACTGTTATCCATTGAAAGTTATCGAAATAGCTGTAATAACGAACACCATGTTATGATTGGTTACAGCGACTCATCAAAGGATCTTGGCGTACTTGCCGCAACATGGGGTCAATATAAATGCCAAGAAAAACTAGTAGAAGTATTTGTTAAAAAAAATATTGAACTGAAATTATTTCACGGCCGAGGTGGAACTATTGGCCGAGGTGGTGGAGAAGACATGATGCCATTGCTTCTCAACCACCAGGTACATTAGATGGTGGCTTACGTGTAACGGAGCAAGGTGAAACTATTCGCTTTAAATTTGGTACACCTAATTTAGCTAACCGAAGTTTGCACTTATACGCATCGGCAATCTTGGAATGTTTAATTACGCCTCCTCCTGTGCCTAAACAAACGTGGCGAGATATTATGGAAGTAATGTCTGATGAAAGTTGCGCTACGTATCGTCAGTATGTACAAGGCAATGACGATTTTGTTAAATATTTTAGACAAGCAACACCTGAACAAGAGCTTGCCTCTTTACCTTTAGGATCTCGCCCTAGCAAACGTAAATCAGACGGGGGAATAGAGTCCTTGAGGGCAATCCCGTGGATTTTTGCTTGGACTCAAAATAGGCTTGTAGTGCCAAGTCGGCTTGGACTTGGTAGTGCAATTAAAACCACGTATCAAACCCATGCATCACTAATTAAAGAGATGCTGCAGCAGTGGCCTTATTTTCGCTCTCGTATCTCACTAACCGAAATGGTTTATTCAAAAGCAGATAGTAAGATGTCTGCCTTGTATGACATGTCTTTAGTCGATGATTCTCTAAAGATTATGGGGGATGACTTGCGTGAGCAACTAGTACAAGATAAGCAAACACTGTTAAGTATATTAGGACAAAAAGAACCATTAGAGCACGATCTGTGGAATCTTAATTCATTTGAACTACGTCGCCCTTATTTAGCGCCTTTACATCTATTGCAGATTGAAGCGCTTAAGCGTTTAAGAGCTCAGCCGGAACACTCTGAATATGAACAAGTGTTAATGGTAACAATGGCGGGTATTGCTACGGGTATGCGAAATACGGGTTAATAGAAAGATTTATTAAGCCGAGCTGAGGTTATTTACACAAAGGAGGAACACATGTTCTTCCTTTGCTGTAATTAAAATTCGACTTGATAAGGTGATAATGAAAAATCAGACACAGGCCTGATAGATATACGTGCATCCTCTTCTACTTCGTCATTACTCGCAAAATGAATGACGTACTCTTTTGCTAGCAATTTTCGTTTAAAGTGAGCAATGGCTTCGTTGGTTATCACTGTCGTGTTATCGTCACCGTTAGTGGATATTTGCGCATAAGCAAAGTCTTTAATCAGTGTGTTTAATGTGTCTGGATCTATTGAACTGGGGTTGATAAACATGAAATATTTAAGTTTTGTGGCTAATTAATGCAGCGTAACATTTTTTGATACGTAAATATCATTATTCCCGATAAGTCAGATCAGTAATGATTGAAGATCGCAATAATAAACGTAAGAGCATACAGCCTTACGGAGTAATTTTAGCGGAATAATAGCGTAGTTAAGGCTGTTACCTTAACTATCATACGTCATTGTTACCGCTAAAAGTGCTGTTAAAAAAGGTTGAATCAATGTTTATTTATCGTCGATAACATGAGTGATAAAGTAATAAACATAAAAAGCACAAATACCCAGTAAAATAATTAAGCCGCCTACAGAATACATGACAACGGGATCATTTAATAACATTGAAAAAAAGTTCATTTTCAACTCCTTATACATACATAATAAAATGTATGATTATTTAATTTATGAAACTACATAACCTAAATATATTATAAGAGCCTGTTACAATTGATTGATGATTTAAATCAATAAAAATCGTTCTTTTTCGCCATTTTTGCCTTTAATTCTTCTTGTTCAATTATTTTACTATAAATTTTGTTGGCTTTATCAATTGCGGTATCTATTTTCGCCTTCGATAATTCTCTTTCATCAAGAATACGGCTTTTATCTGCATCTGGATAACTATTCCAAGAAGCAATAGTATTCCAAACGAGCGACATTTCAGTACTCTTCTCGACTCCTTTTCCTTCGCTGTAAAGTAAGGCTAAGTTGTATTGTGCTAACGCATGATTTTGATCAGCAGCACTTTGATACCACCGAGATGCCTTGAAATAGTCTTGCTCAGTTCCCGTGCCGTTGGCAAGCATAACGGCTAAGTTAAATTGCGCGCTAGCTAAGCCTTTTTTAGCTGCCTTAAACGTTAAATCATAAGCTTTTTTTAAGTCTTGCTTAACTAATTTCCCTTCACTGTAAATTAATGCTAGTTCAAACTGCGCATCAGAATAATTTTGATTAGCGGCTAATTCAAATAACTCTAACGCTTTCATGCCATCTTTCGGTACTCCGTAGCCATGTTGATAAACTATGGCCATTTGATACTGGGCAGGGGCATAACCTTCTGCAACTAAAGGGCGAAATTGTTCAATTGCCGCATGAAACTCACCACGGTTTAGTTCATAAATACCTTGATTAAGATCATTGCCTTGGGCGGGTGTAGAAAAGCAGCCTAGCAGTAATAAAATGACTATTCCTAACGATTTTACTAGAATAATTCGCATAATTTCTCTCGCTTAAAGTAGTGTATGATTATTAATTAGTGTAGTTCAACTTTTTAGATTGAAGCCATTATTTCTTCAATTTTTTCTGCTATTTCTAGCCAAAGCATTTCACTTTCTTCAATGTTGTCTTTTAAATTTGCTTGCAGTTTTAACTGGGTTGTTAATTCACTTTTGCGATCAGCTTGATAGATCTCACTGTCACTCAATAATGCTTCAACTTTTGCTAACTCTGTTTGCCAAACATGTATTTGTTTCTCAAGTTTGTCAGACTCCTTGCGTAAGGGGGCCGATTTTTTGCGTAACTCAGCTTGTTGTTGACGTAATTGTTTTTTGTCTAATCCTTTATCTACAATAACATTATTAGTACTACTAGATTCATTTTTTTGATTCGAGACCGTTTGTTTTTTATCTTCATTAAGCCATTGTTGATAATCATCAATATCACCGTTAAAGTCAGTAACACGACCGTTAGCTACCAGATAGAATTCATCTACACATGATTCAAGTAAAAATCTATCATGGGCAATTAATATTATCGCGCCGCCAAAGTCTTGTAATGCCATCACCAAGGCTTGACGCATTTCTAAATCTAAATGGTTGGTTGGTTCATCAAGTAGCAGTAATTGTGGTTTTTCTAAAACAATCAGTGCTAACACTAAGCGAGCTTTCTCACCACCAGACATATTAGTAACGGTTTCAAGCGCTTGATCGCCACTAAAACCAAATTTACCTAAAAAGCTTCTCGCGTTTGGCTCCCCCATGGCAGGTTTAGCACGAAGAATATGATCAACAGGGCTTGAGCCACTATGTAATTGCTCTAATTGATGCTGAGAAAAGTAGCCTATTGTTAATTCTTGCGCGCAATAACGTGCGCCATTAAGTAAGGCTATTTCACCCGCGAGAGATTTAATTAATGTTGATTTACCGCCATTTCTACCTAATAACCCGATGCGGCTACCGGGTACTAAGGTTAAGCCAACATCATTGAGTATAATAGTGTCAGTGTTATAGCCACACTGACTTTCCGTTAAAGACAATAAAGGGTAGGGTAAACTTTCAGGCTCTTCAAAACTAAAGGTGAACTGGCTATCAATATGCGCAGGGGCTAAGTTCGGCAGTTTTTCTAAACGCTTCAAACGGCTTTGTGCTTGTTTTGCTTTACTGGCTTTGGCACGAAATCGGTCAACGAACGCAGTTAAATGTGCTGCTTCTTTTTGTTGCTTTTGGTATTGCACTTCTTGTTGCGCTAGATGTTCGGCACGTTGTCTTTCAAAGGCAGTATAATTGCCACTGTAAAGTTTGGCGTGTTGATGTTCTATATGCAAAATTTGGTTGATTACAGTATCGAGAAAATCACGGTCATGTGAAATAAGTACCAAGGTACCTGTAAAGCGTTTAAGCCAACGTTGTAACCAAATTACGGCATCTAAATCTAAATGGTTAGTTGGCTCATCAAGTAATAATAAATCAGCACGGCTAATTAATGCTTGCGCTAAATTTAAACGCATGCGCCAACCACCGGAAAAATCTTTTACGGGGTTGTTGAGTTGATTTTGTAGAAAGCCTAATCCGTGGAGTAACTCACCGGCTCTGGCGGGCAAACTATAACCGTTAATAGTATCTATTTTATTAATCAGAATTGCTTCTAAATTGCCGTCATCATTTTGTCGTGCCTCGTCTAATTGAGCTTCAAGTTGACGATACTCCTTATCGCCATCCATTACATAATCAAGGGCAGACTGCTCCAAAGAAGGGGTTTCTTGCTTTACCGTGGCTATTGACCAACTACTCGGTATACTTAAATCGCCTGCATCGGGTGCTAGCTCACCAAGAAATGCCGCGAAAAGAGACGATTTACCACAGCCATTACTGCCAACTAACCCCACTTTATGGTTGGGATGAATAGTGAAACTAGAGGCCGTAATTAGATTTTTTGCGCCTCTGTCTAGACTTAAATCGGCGGTAATCAATGTTCTTTCCTTATATAAATCATGTGTAGAAAGTAAGTAAAATGGTGACTAAAAAAATACTCGTGCATTGTCGCTTTTCCTGATACCACTATTCAAGGTAAAATAGCGAATATCCTGATTATTTTCCCTTAATTGATGAAGTAGAGTATTGCGAATGACAAAGAAGCAGAAAAAACGTTTTATTGCGGGGGCTATTTGCCCAAAATGTAATGAGCAAGACACGATGGCGTTAACTAAAGAAGATGGCGTTGAAAAAGCGACGTGTGTGAGTTGCGGTGAAGAAATGACCCAAAGCGAACCGCAAGTTGAAGAAGTTGTGCGTCAACATGAGCAAGTTATTGGAGTGTTTAAACAATAACGACACACATGTATATAAAAATTAAACCTAAATATACTCACAAATAACAGTCATCACAATGAGTTAACGTGATAGCGTTTTAAATTATTCATAGGATTCAGTTTTGAAAAATGATACTGTTTTATGAAGAATTATCCATTAGGTATGGGCTCGATGTTTGAAAATAGTGAATACCTAAAAAAATCGATAACACTGAATTTTTTTACTCAATTTATTTTAACAGTCGTTATTTTGCAGTTAGTTGTTTATGTTTTACAAGCTAACTTCTCAGCCATAATCCAAGGTAGTATCACCCATGCTGTAGGGTTGCTCTATAGTATGGTAGATTCTTCTATTGTAATTGATGGTAATCTATTGATTCATCAAGATTCTCTTGGTTTTTTGATTGTGGATAATAGTTGCACAGGGTTAATGCTTCTTGCTAGTGTATGTTCCGCTATCATAGCGTTTGAACATACATGGCACGTTAAAGTTAAAATGATTCTCATCGCAATATTCATTTTACAGTGTGAGAATATTGTGAGGATCGCGCATTTACTGTATGTAGTAAAAAATCAAAATAGTGCTTTTGATATGTTTCATTTATATATTTGGCAAGCCATAAATTTTGCTACGGCATTAGTTGTTATATTAGGTCTAGATAAAAAGTTTAAAGGAAATCGTTGTATATGATTATTATTAAGTGGTTTGTTGCTGTCATAATACTGATGCTTTTCTCATTCAATGCACTTGCTGCCGGTGGCGGAGGCGGGGGAGGTGGCGCTGTGACTGGTTCAACCGTACCCTCAATGAACCTTAGTTTACAAATTGCTATGATTATTTTTGTTGCCTACCTTTACCGTAAAAGAAAATAACCGCACGTTTTCTGGATAAAAAATAGCAGTGTTAACCCGAACTCAAGCCGAACCGTCTGAGAATAAGAAAAAGCAATGCTTTGATCTGGTAATGGCGTTCACCACCGTTGCCTTATTTTACTTTGCCTTTCCAAGTGGTGGATTGGGTGATTTAGCATGGCTTACTTTAGTGCCTGTTGTCATTGCGTTGAACAATAGCTCGGGCAGAAATGCATTTTTTTTAGGCCTACTGGCAGCCACGCTAGGTTGGATGTGCAGTATTTGGTGGGCGATTAATGGTATTTCTGAAATAACATCCACGCAGGCGAACCTTGTCATTCCATTTGTTTTTATTTTCTGCTTTTTATCTGCACTTCCCTATGCCATTGCTTGTTGGTTTCATGTTCGTCTTAAGTCGGGATATTCAGTCGTTGGGGCACTAAGCTCTGCTGTTATTTTTACGGTACTCGTGAATTATATACCGCATATTTTGCCCGGTAATTTAGCTCATGCGTTATACAAAAGGCCTTTGTTTATTCAATTGGCGGATGTTGGTGGTGTACCGTTAGTTTTTTATATTATCCATTGTATAAATTTTCTTTTAGCAAATGCTATTACTTTGGTTAAAACCAATAGGCGTCAATCGCAAGGCTGTCTATTGTTAGCGATAACGTTATTTTTTGCTAATATTGCCTATGGTGACTATCGACTTTCGCAATCACAAGTATTTGATGGTAAAGCAGGAAAGACACTCCACATTGCCATGCTGCAGCCCAATATTGATATTAAAAACAGAACACGTAACGACTGGAAAACTCAGCAAACACTACTAACGCCAGTGTTAGATACACTTGAACAAAATCAGAATGTAGACCTTGTTGTTTTTCCCGAGGTACCGGTTCCTATTTCTTATCAATATTACCCTGAAGATAAACTGTATTTTGAAAAGCACTTACCAAGCAAAACATTGCTTATGACCACGATAAAACCGGCTAATAACCATTTTGAAAGTGATATCAATGAAAACGGTAGTTACTTTAACACTATGGAGCTAATTGCGCATAAGCGTGTAACACAAGAATACAGCAAACAAGTGTTATTACCCTTTGGTGAATACATTCCCTTTCAAAAAAGTATGCCTTGGCTAAAAGATCTGTTTCCTTATGCTCCTAATTACAAACCTGGTAACCAAAGCACTTTATTAACAATAAAAAATAATGATAATGTTATTCACGTTATTCCGCTGATTTGCTATGAAGCTGTATTTACAGAGATTGTAGGTAACGGTGTTAAAAAAGGTGGAGAGATACTTATCAATAGTTCTAATGATGACTGGTTTGCTCATATTGCCGGCAAAAATACACATTATGCCTTAGCACTTTTTAGAACGATAGAATTTAGAAAGTACTTGGTGAGAACGACCAATACAGGGGTCAGCGGTATTATTACCCCATATGGTCGATTGCTTGATTCCTCTAAAATCGACGATAATATTCTTGGCTATTCTATTAATGAAATAGAGATTCAGCCAATAACAAGTTTTTATTCACAATATCCCAATTTGATCAAATACTTATTTATGTCTCTGGCATTGGTAATTGTATTGTTCGGCAGGAAATCAAATGTTAGAAATTAAAGAAAAAATAGAAGAAATTATTGCAGAATATACCGAAATGCCATCGCATGAATTTTACCAAGCGAGTAGTTTTGCAGAGCTTAATATTGACTCATTATCAGTGGTTGAAATTATTTTTGATATCGAAGAAGCCTTTGATATCAAAATACCAAATGAAGTTGACTTGCAAAAAGACGGTTTTGACTGCAATAGTTTTGTAGGGGTTTTAGCTATTGTTACTGCACTTATTGAAAAAGAGTCGCACGATGACTGAACAAATTGTTGTGACCGGCATGGGGTGTATTTCAGCTGCAGGTAATAGTATACCTGAATTTGGAAAAACGATTTTTTCTACGCAGCCGACGAATAATACAATGGGAGAAATTAGTTTATTCAAGACGGATGACCATACCAATTATATTGCCGCCGAAGTTAAAGATTATATCAGTGAGCAGCACTTTTCAAAAAATGAACTTAAATTGCTCGATAGGTTTGCACAATTTGCGCTTATATCCGCGCAAGAAGCGATTACCGATGCAGCACTTGATTTCACAACGGTAAATCCACAACGTATTAGTGTTGTGCACGGCTCTAGTATTGGTGGTCAACAAACAATAGAAACTGCTTACGCACAATTATTTGAACAAGGAAAAACTCGAACTCATCCGTTTACGGTACCTAAATTGTTACCTAGTGCCGGCGCAAGTCAAATATCAATGAAGTTTGGCATTAAGGGACCAACCTTTTCTACTTCGTCTGCTTGTTCCTCCTCTGGGCATGCCATTGCCATGGCGGCGCTGATGTTACGCAGTAATTTGATTGATGTCGCGATAGTGGGAGGTGCTGAAGCCTGTATTACGAAAGGCAATTTTATGGCATGGGATGGTCTTAGAGTATTATCAACTGATACATGTCGCCCTTTTTCTTTAGACCGAAGTGGTTTAGTGATAGGTGAAGGTGCAGGCACCTTAATTTTAGAGCGGGAAATACACGCGCGTGAAAAGAGGGGCAAAAATATACGCTAAGCTTTCAGGTATTGGTATGAGCTCTGATGCTCATAACGCGGTTCAGCCGTTATCTGAAGGCGCAGAGCAGGCAATGAAAGCCGCTCTGGATGATGCAAAGTTAACAAGCTCGGATGTTGATTATATCAATGCGCACGGCTCAGGAACATTACAAAATGATAAAACTGAAAGCCAAGCAATTAATACGGTGTTTTCAGAGGCGATAAGCGCACCATTCGTTTCATCAACAAAGTCGATTCATGGGCATATGTTAGGTGCAGGAGCCGTTGTTGAAGTAATTGCTTCAATTCTTGCGATACAAAATCAAACAGTTCCTCCCACAACCAACTTTACCCAACTTGATCCATTGTGTTCAATCAACTTGGTTTCAAACCAACCTGTTCAAGCTAAAATCAAGCGGATTTTAAGCAATTCATTTGCTTTTGGTGGGTTGAATGTGTCTTTAATTTTTGAAACCATCTAGTGTTGAAAAGTTGGTGTAGCAATGTTGGTTTATCAATAATGCGGTGGTGGAGGCTCAACGTCATCTTTACCTGAAGATAAGCTGCCGGCATCTTTTAAGCGGTTAGCAACTAATTGAATTTGTGCCTTTAATTCAGAAAGTTGTGTTTGATGCACGGCTAATTCTTCACTGAGTTGCTCAATAACATCGTCTTGAAAAAGATTGCGCGATTCAAGGGCATCAATACGCTCTTCAAGAATTTTTCTGTCGCTTTGTGTCTGCGTAGTTAAAGTCATTTATTTTGTTTTCATCGGAAGTTGCCAAAGCTCAGCATAGCCAGACGAGCTTTCAGTTAATAAGGTGTTATTATCGCTAAATGCGACACTATACACAACTACCCCCGTAGGTATTTTTGCTTCTTTGGGCGTAACATGCCATTTAGTGGTACGTTTGCCTGTCGCAATATCCCATATACTCACTTTGCTACTAGCAGCACCCGTGACTAACGTTGTACCGTCAGGAGAAAAACGGACCGAGCTAAACACTTCTTGGCGTTTAGTTCCCTGTAGGGTGCTGATTAATTTGCCAGTCTTTAAATCCCAAATATGTGCAGATTTCATACTGTCGGCAGAAAAGGCAAACCGACCTAATGGATCTAATGCAACTTTAGAAACTCTTGAGGTATGATTGAATTGATAAATCACTTGCCCAGATTTTGTATCCCAAACGTAAGCTATAAAATCATTGCCACCTGACATGGCCACTCTACCATTAGGCATCATATCAACGGTGTTAATTTTTTCTGTATGACCCAAAAACTCTAAACGTCTTCCTGTATCTACTGCAACATGTACCACAGTACCATTGCCTTTGCCGATAAGTAAGTAATCACCATTATTACTCACCGCAATATCACGAATGTTAGATTCTCGAACTTTCCAATAACCTTCAGAGTGTCCTGTTTTTATATTCCACAGTGCAAAATTTTCTCTACTTGCTGTTAGCGCATGGCTGTTGTTGTCACTTATATCAATGGCTAATACTAAATTATCACTGCTGTCTTGCTGTTGAGACCATTGATAAATCAGTGCATTTTTATCTAAATCCCAAGCACTAATACCGTGGTGTATCGATGAACTAACACTCCATTTGCCATCGTTAGAAATATCAGCAGCATAACTGCCTTCAATTGAATGTTGATAACGTTGCAAAGGTTTGGTTGTTAAGGGGGAGCAAGCTTGTAAAAATAACATTGCTAAAAGGCTAGTTACCGATAACACGGTAGCAGTTAAGCGGTGTTTTTTAGTCTTTGAAAAATTAAGCAACATATTAATACTTTTTTATTTGAGCATTTCTCGTTAGTATAAGGCGTTTTTTTAAATTGTTTAACTTTATCTTTGATTTACTTGCACAATAGAGAGTAAAAGCGTCAATAGAAAGTAAAAACTAAAATAATAGATGGATTGGGGGATTCTCCAATTATGATTTTTTACGGAGAAATAAATGAAATTTTTTAAACCCACTTTAGTTGCTGTTGCATTATTTGCTGTTGTCGGTTGTCAAGAAGGCGCTAAAAAGGAAGAAGTCAAAGCACCAGTATTAGACACACAAATTCAAAAGCAAGCTTATGGATTAGGTGCATCGATTGGTATGTATATGCAACGCAATTTAGATGAGCATGACAAACTAGGTTTAGCGTTAGACAAAGAATTAATCGTACGAGGCTTTGTTGATAGTATTAACGACAAATCAGCCATTGAAAAAGAAGAAATCAAAGCCTTGATGATGAGCCTTGATGAAACAATGAAAACTAAACAACAAGAAATGGCGTTAAAAGCATCTGAAAGTAGTTTAGCCGAAGGACAAAAGTACTTAGAAGAAAACGCTAAGAAAGAAGGCGTAATGGTTACTGAATCTGGTATTCAATATGAAGTACTTACCGCTGCTGAAGGTGATAAACCAAAGAAAGCAACGGATACGGTGAAAGTACATTATAAAGGAACGTTTTTAAATGGTGAAACTTTTGACAGTTCATATGACCGTGGCGAACCTGCTGTATTTCCTCTAAACCGTGTAATTAGTGGTTGGACTGAAGGCGTACAATTAATGTCAGTTGGTTCTAAATTCAAGTTCACTATCCCTTCTGATTTAGCCTATGGACCAAATGGTAATCCGCCACGAATTCCTGGAAATTCAGTATTACAATTTGAAATTGAATTATTAGAGATTCAAAAAAGCGAGCCGGCTCCACAAGTAGGCGATACACCTGCAGAACAATAAACCTTATTGATTCGCCTAGGTAGTAATATAACTAGGGGAGAAATAACGACTTTAGAAGTCACTAACGAGTTATTGTTAGTGACTTTTTTGTTGAATGTGAATCATATCTCAGTGCCATGAAACGCAAATAAAGTGTATACTCCATCATTATAATCTTTTTATTATCCCTCACATGAACACACTCCTAATTATCGGTTATGTTTGGCCTGAGCCTAACTCTTCTGCAGCCGGTAGTCGTATGTTGCAACTTATCGCATTTTTTCAGCAGCAGGGGTATCAAGTGAGTTT
Organism: Colwellia maritima; assembly: GCF_022669015.1. Lineage (GTDB taxonomy): Bacteria > Pseudomonadota > Gammaproteobacteria > Enterobacterales > Alteromonadaceae > Colwellia > Colwellia maritima. The sequence goes on from NZ_JAKKSL010000001.1 coordinate 807,333, forward strand.
TGCTAGCCCTGCACTACCGACGGAGCATATGGTTGATTTACAAGCGCTAAATGTAAATAGCGAGGATATCAAACTTAATTGTTCCAGTTTCGATGAATTTATTAGCACATTACAACCTGATGTAGTGATGTTTGATCGCTTTATGATGGAAGAACAGTTTTGGCGTGTTAGTGAACAATGCCCACAAGCATTAAGAATTTTAGATACAGAAGATTTATTTTGTTTACGTCATGCTAGACATGATGCGTATAAAAAAAATCGTAGTGTAGATGATTTGGCGTTATTGCATTCTGATTTACTGTACTCTGACATACTCTGCTCTGATTTAGCGAAGAGAGAGATCGCGGCTATTTTTCGTTGTGATCTCACCTTAATGATTTCTCCTATAGAAATTGAATTATTGATTGAAGTATTCAAGGTTGATGCAAATTTACTGCACTATCTACCCTTTGTTTTTGACCAAAATCAATTAGAAAAAACGAATCCGGATTTTGAACAACGGCAAGGCTTTATTTCTATTGGAAATTTTCGCCACCCGCCAAATTGGGATTCAGTTTTATGGTTAAAGCAGCAAATTTGGCCTCTTATTCGCAAGCAATTACCTAACGCTAAAATTTACATTTGCGGCGCGTATCCACCTCCCAAAGCAACCGATCTACATGATGAAAAATCAGGTTTTATAGTGAAAGGTTGGGTTGATGATGCTGTTAAAGAGATGCAAGCTGCACGTATCTGTTTAGCGCCTTTGCGTTTTGGTCTTCGGGATAAAAGGAAAGTTAGCAGAAGCCATGTTATGTTCAACGCCATCAGTTACCACTCATATTGGTATAGAAGGTATGCAAACACAATTACCGTGGGCCGGAGAGGTCGCTAATGATGCCACCAGTATTGCCAATGCCGCGGTAAAGCTTTATCAAGATGAGGCTGCTTGGCGATGTGCTAGCGATTTAGGCCAGAAAAATGCTCAGTTGTTATTTGAACAGCATAAGAATTTTATAGCATTTGAAAGTCGTTTAACGCAAGTATTAACGAATTTAGCCGTACACAGACAAGATAATTTTATTGGCAGTATGCTTAATCATCATCATCATAAAAGCACAAAATATATGTCTCAATGGATTGAAGCTAAGAATAAATCTTAGCGACCTATCATAATTTTCAAGACGTGTTGCTTGTTACCAAGCTACCAAGTTACAAAGATGCTTCTAATATATTCGTTAAACGCTGTGCCGCAAGTAATAATCTTTGTGCCATTACGGGTTGAAATTCTTGTAAATAATTTTGAGGTAGCTTTATTTTTTCTTTAGATTTTTCGCATCGCCCCTGCTCAGTTATCTGGCAATAGTGAAAGTTAGCTTGGGTTACTATTTGGTAAGACTCGTTGGCCCATTGCCATACTTGTTTAGTCTGCCAAGCAGGTTGAGATGATTGCTTCCAATTTTTATTGAGTAAATCTAACCATTTCAATTTACCTTTTTTTCTTTATAGAAAATACATTCATCCCAATACCAATGCAGATTGCCGCACTTGGTATCAAAGTGAGAAAATTTCACTTTATTGCCACCCATATCGTCGGCGAAACTGATGTGTAAGGGTTGATGAATATCACCAAGCCAATGACCTAAAAACATGAGTGATTGAATTTGTAGCCATTTTTTTTCATTTTTTGTTTGCCCGACTTGTGGGTTAGCTAAACGTTTTTGATGCGTTATGATTGCTTGAGGCAAACAGTTTTTACTGCATTCATTTTCACTAATATGAGTGCTTGCACGTGTAACGTTTAAATAATGCCAAGCATTATAAGAACGATATTCTTCAATACGTTTTATTGCATCAGCCCAAGTACACGCATTATCAAATGTTATTGGTTTATCTTCTTTTTTATAATTATAATGATTAATCAATCGTTTATGTTGAGTAGGAATGTCTTTGAGCAACGCAGTGATTTTATTTTGATTCGTTTCGGAAAGATGCTCAAAGGCTAATTGGCAAACAATTTGATGACCGAGTTTACCCATAGCATTCTTTGGGGTACTTACAACATAAAGAAGAATAAAAACCGTTACGGCAATAAATTTAGTCATTATCAATCACTCTCTTACTCAACAAAAATTTGCATTTCTTCGCCAATTTGCTTACGCATTTCCATTAATTTTATCGCGCTATCATGCTGTCTTTTGTCTTCCTCTGTTTCAGGAATCCACTTGGGAATTCGCTCAGATTGACCATTTTGATCAACCGCCACCATAATCACAATACAATGTGTTGTGATTCGACGATTTAATGATTTAGGGTCACACGCATTGACTTCTAAGGCGATATGCATAGACGAGTTGCCAGTATAAATCACTTTCGCTTCTACTTCGACTAAGCTGCCCACATGAATGGGTGCAACAAAACGAATACCCCCAAAGATAGGCGGTAACACAATAACGCCCACTCCAACCGGCTGCACAGGCATAAGCGGCTAAATCTATCCATTTCATTACGGCGCCACCGTGAACTTTACCGCCAAAGTTGACATCTTGAGGCTCAGCTAAAAATCGTAAAGTGATATCACGTTGTGGGTTATTCATTATTTATTCTCTTAAAATCTTGGTTAAAGGGAATTTATATGGTTAATCGATGATTAGCAAACAATTACTTGTCATGTTGACGGGAATTTTAGCGTATTTTAATGAAAATATGATCTATAATTAACATATTATTTTATAAACTCCTTGATGTATAGATGGAAGGACTTGACATAAGAACACTGATATTTACAAACGTTTTATTAGGTTTGTTTTTGGGGAGTGGTTCGTTACTTTTTGCACGTATACACCCATTTTTTCTTGGGTTTAAAGCGTTAGGTTACAGTTATTTATTGTTTTCGTTTGGCTTTGCTCTTTTAGGATTACGCCACTATATACCTGATTTTATTTCTATTATTATTGCTAATTTAGCGATTGTTGCTGCTTTTAGTTTATTGATCATGGGGGTGTTGAAGTTTTTAAAACATGACAATTCTGCATTTAAGAAAATGGCTATTTTTATGCTGTTGATAATGCTTGTTGCCTTTGTTTATTTCACTTATTTTTACGTTAATATTAACGCTAGGATTATTACCATTAGTACGATAATGGCAATTTTCTCGTTGTTCGTGTGCGTTAAAGTATTAACAAAGCATAATAACCTAATAGCAACTTATAGCCGCGTGCTTGTATTTTCGTTTCTTTTTGCTGTCGTGGTTTTTTTATTGCGTATTTATTTTACCTTTCATGAAGCCACATTAAATAATTTTATGGATGCAGGTATTATTCATGCTTTCTCACTTATTGCCTTACTACTTATTTCTATCACCAGTTGTTTCGCCCTAACGTTAAGCGCTAGCCGACAATTAACCAATAAATTGGCTATCCAAGTAACCATTGATCCTTTAACGACCATTTATAACCGTCGTGCTTTCGATGAACTAGCTCTGAATGTAGTCTCACGTGCTCAGCGGGAAAATAAACCCCTGTCAGTTATATTAATAGACGTAGATTACTTTAAACAAATAAATGAAAAATTTGGTCATCAGCTGTGTAATAAATTATTAAGAGAGTGTAGTGCCAGACTAAAGGGGTGTTTACGCCAGTATGATATCTTAGCACGGTATGAAGACGAGGCCTTCGTGCTTTTGCTTCCAGACACAAATGCTGAAACAGCAATATTGATTGCTGAAAAACTACGATACAGTGTCTTATACCCTGAATTTAATATTCACAAGGATGGGCGCCTCAATGTATCAGCAAGTTTTGGTGTAGCAACGAATAAGGGAGAGCATATTCACTGGTTGCAGTTGCTCTCACTTGCGGAGCAAGCACTCTTTCATGCTAAAAATAGTGGTGGCAATGGTGTAAAGTTACACAGTGCCTCTGTACATCGCCTTCCTACGCCGGAAAAACACCAGTAACTCATATACCCAAGTTACTTCAAGATGCTCGTTTCAGGACGCCTGAGTGAATCATGAACAAGGCGCATCTTTTATTAATGATTAGTCCCTTAAAACAGATGCAACGATGAGCATGGTTTGTTTAGACGTCTCTAATTCGGCTGAATCCTACATCTTGAATTTGTTTGGGTATATATACAATTGACTTGCTTAGCGAAGGATCACAGCAATACTTCAGTTTTTTGTAAGAAAATAAAACAATCAAAATAAAAAAGCCTTTCTCAATGAGAAAGGCTTGAAATGCTCGCTTTATGGTCTTGTTAATCAAGATTCTTATTATTTATTTGCAGAAGTATTTTTATTATTAATCGGCGCTTCTTTGTTTTGCAGGTATTTTATAGCAAAGCAATTTCACCACTGCAACAACTTTAATAGAGCATAAACTCGACGATTTCTTTCGTACAAAGGGATAAGTTACCTTCATCATAGCTAAGTAACTGATTGTTACATATATTGATAATTTCAAGGTAAATGTAACAATTTTGAAATATTTTTTGTTTAGTGTTTTTTATCACGATAAGAAAGGAATTGATTTGGCGCATAGATTCATAATACGGCTAATGCTAGAATGTGCGCGCATAAATGCGAATAGACGATGACTGAATGAGAGGATTTATTGGTGACCGAATTAAAAAATGATAACTATTTACGTGCGTTGTTAAAACAGCCAGTGGATTACACGCCAGTTTGGATGATGAGACAAGCAGGTCGTTATTTACCTGAATATCGTGAAGTACGTAAAGGTGCAGGTGATTTCATGTCTGTATGCCGCGATGCTGATTTAGCTTGTGAAGTGACTATTCAGCCATTACGTCGTTTTCCACTTGATGCAGCCATTTTGTTTAGTGATATTTTAACTATTCCTGATGCCATGGGATTAGGTTTATATTTTGAAACGGGTGAAGGTCCCAAATTTGAACGTCCTATTACCTGTAAAGCTGACGTAGATAAAATAGGCATTCCCGATCCAGAAGTTGAATTACAATACGTAATGAATGCGGTTCGTACGATTAAAAAAGAACTCAATGGTAGCGTACCATTGATTGGTTTCTCGGGAAGTCCTTGGACGCTTGCAACCTATATGATTGAAGGTGGTAGCTCTAAAAGTTTTACTAAGATTAAAAAAATGATGTTTGCTGAGCCACAAACATTGCATTTATTACTGAATAAGTTAGCGGATTCTGTTATTTCATATTTAAATGCGCAAATTGCTGTTGGTGCTCAATCGGTTATGGTCTTTGATACTTGGGGCGGTGTTTTATCGCCACGTGATTACAAAGAGTTTTCATTACAATACATGCATAAAATTGTTGATGGATTAACAAGACATAATGATGGCCGAAAAGTGCCGGTAACATTATTTACCAAAAATGGCGGTATGTGGTTAGAAGACATAGCGGCGACAGGCTGTGACGCGGTAGGACTTGATTGGACTATTGATATTGATAATGCCAAAGCACGTATCGGTGATAAAGTCTCTTTACAAGGGAATATGGATCCTTCCATGTTATACGCACCATTACCACGTATTGAAGAAGAAGTTGAAAAAATACTAGCAGGCTTCGGAGAAGGTGGTACAGGGCACGTATTTAACTTAGGACATGGAATTCATCCTGATGTTAACCCTGAGCATCTTGGACATTTTATCGAGTCAGTTCATCGTTTAAGTAAACCATATCACAAATAGAACAGACCTCTGTTGTGTAAAAAATAGCGAGCTAATGTGTGCTCGCTATTTATCTAAACCATCAATTGTTAGTCTTCATCTACTTCATAAGCGCTAAAATCAGTTATTCCTTTTTCTTCTAGGATGCGACGGACACTAGCGGGTAATTTTTCACCATTATCTTTAGCTAGATCTTCATCGTCAGGTAAAGGTTGCCCGGTAAATGCGTGTAAAAAGGCTTCGCACAATAATTCACTATTAGTCGCATGGCGTAAATTATTTACTTGGCGTCTAGTACGTTCATCGGTTAATACTTTTAATACACGCAAAGGAATTGAGACAGTAATCTTTTTTACTTGCTCACTCTTTTTACCATGTTCGGCATAGGGATTAATATATTCGTCATTCCACTGAGCCATGTAAATTCCTCTGTTAGTATTGCTATTTCAATTGATGTAACTGCTAGTGATTATTTTGATAATAAAATGAATTTACCAAAGATATACTTTTTTCTTCTTAATCATGCAATTCTACTGGTTGCAGAAATTCAGTCAAGTAGAAGTTTAGATGTCTAAAATATCTTGACCTAAATAACTAAAGTGTTTAGAGTTATAGACGTCCAAACATCTAAATAGATTTACTACGTTTGTTAATGAGAAAAAGGAATAAAAATGTCTACGGCTAAGATTAAAAATATTACCACATCGGCAGTACGCGCCGGCATTAATGCTGACACGCATCATGGGGCCGTGGTTGCGCCTATTCATTTATCTAGCACCTTCTCATTGAAAGGATTTAACGACAAACGAGAGTTCGATTATTCTCGTACCGGAAATCCAACCCGCGCGTTATTTGCGCAAGCGATTGCTGATCTAGAGCAAGGGTGTGTTGGTATTGTCACTAGCACGGGGATGTCATCAGTATTGTTACTTTGTCAGCTGTTATCAGCGGATGACTTAGTGGTTATTCCGCATGATTGTTACGGTGGGAGTTTTCGTTTATTTACTCATTTAGCAAAGCGTGGACAATTTAAACTAATTGTTGTGGATCAAAACGATCAAGATGCTTTAGTAAAAGCACTGGCACAAAAGCCTAAGTTAGTGTTATTAGAAAGTCCGAGTAATCCATTATTACGCGTAGTAGATATTGAACGGGTAACCAAGCTTTGCCACGATGTTGGTGCTTTAGTTGCCGTCGACAATACCTTTTTATCGCCGGCCTATACAGCAACCGCTAACGTTGGGTGCAGATATTGTTTTTCATTCCACGACTAAATATATTAACGGCCACAGTGATATAGTTGGCGGCGTTTTAGTAACGAAAGATCAGTCATTAGGTGAAGAGTTAGCATGGTGGGCAAATTGTATCGGTATTACCGGCAGTGCTTTTGACAGTTTTTTAGCTTTACGTGGCTTGAAAACTTTACCTCTACGTATTAAACAACATCAAGAAAATGCCGAACAAGTGGCTGAGTTTTTGAAAAATCATTCTGCAATTGATGCGTTATACTTCCCCGGGCTAAAAGAACATCCAGGTCATGATATCGCTAAAAAACAACAAGTGGTTTTGGTGCTATGTTAAGCTTTAATGTTAAAGGTGGCGTTGAAGCAGTGAAAAAACTATTTGATAACCTAACCTTATTTACCTTAGCTCAATCTCTAGGTGGTGTAGAAAGTTTAATTTGCCACCCTTCAACCATGACTCATGCAGGTATGGAAGAAAGCGCTCGACTTGACGCAGGCATCAGCGAGTCATTAGTAAGAATTTCAGTAGGCATAGAAGACATTAATGATATTCTAGCAGATTTAGCTCACGGCTTAGAACAAAGTCAAAGTCGCTAAGTTTATATTTAGCGAAACTACAACTATTACGATTTTATAGAATAAAACATGACAGAATTACAGGCACCAAAAAATAAACTAGAAAAGCATGCGATCAATGTTCATAAATTTGGCGGAAGCTCTTTAGCTAATGCACAATGTATAGAACGTGTTTTAGAGATAATTCGTCAAAATTGTCAGTTAAATGATATTGTTGTAGTTTCTGCTAATGGCAAAACGACCGATTATTTATTTAGCCTGCTTAATCTTGCTGAAGATGGTGATTTTACCGAATCTATAGCAGAATTACAGGCTCAGCAATCAACTCTGATTAGTGAAATACTAAACGAAAAAAATGCAAAGCAATTAACACAGCTTTTATTAAAAGACATTGTGCAGTTGACGCAATGGTTATCGAGTGACTTTATTCACCACAGAAATGATATTTTAGCGTTTGGTGAGCTGTGGTCAGCTCGGTTACTCTCTGCTTTGCTTAACGAAAAAATTTGTCCCAGTAACGCCATCGACGCTCGCGATTTTTTAGTCATTGATAACGAACAATCCTGCACCGTTGACCATGCGTTAAGTAGCGCGCAGCTTAAAACACATTTACAGTTTGGAAAATTAGCGGTAATTACAGGCTATATTAGTCAAGATACCAGAGGGATAACCTGTACCCTTGGGCGTAATGGTAGTGATTATTCTGCTACGATTATGGCGTCATTAGTGGGGGCTTTTAATGTCACTTTATGGACAGACGTTGATGGTATTTATAGTGCCGACCCTCGTGTAGTACCTAATGCGAGAAAACTACACCGTTTACCTAATGGTGTAGCGAAAGAGTTAGGGCGACTTGGTAATCCGGTTTTACACGCAAAAACATTAACCCCCTTAGTTAACGAAAGTCTGTCTCATCATTGCCATCTACATGTAGCTAGTAGCTTTGATCCGCAAGTGCAGGGCACTGAAATCGGTAAATTTGGTCACATTGCCAAACAGGAGTTATCAGTAACGTATTTGAATGATCTTTTATTGGCGCAATCAGCTAGTTTTATTGGAGATAAAGCGGCTCAAGTATTGAAAGAGTTTTCACCTATTTGTGCTGACATTCAACAAGGCTTTGTTGTTATCAATCAATCACAGCAAAAGGCCCTGAGTCAATGGTTAGCTTGACCATGATGTAGAAGTAACGTTTAGATCTGTCGCTATTATCGCCACTGTTGGTTATAACATTGCACAACGTGGAGATGTTAAAGCACGATTTAAACGGTCTTTAAAAAGTGCGCAACCATTGTGCTTAGTTGCTAGTGACAATAATCATAGTGTTATTGCATTGTTGTCTGAACCATGCAGTACTGAATTATTGAATAATGTACATCATGATATGGTTAAAGACTCGCGACATATTGGGTTGGTTATTGCGGGGTTAGGTAATATTGGTGAGCGCTTTATTGAATTATTACCCGCGCAGTTAAATCGTATTTATGCCTTAGAAAATATTTATGTGGTGGGTTTATTATCGTCGCAAAAAGCCCTGATAAATAATGATGGTATTGATGTAAATAAGGCGCTAACGCTATTTAAGCAAGATGCCCAACCGTATAACCATGAGCAATTGTTGTCGTGGTTAAGCAATCACCCTTATGATGATTTAATTGTTGTTGATATTACGCCAAGTGAAGAGTTCAGTTTACTTTATCAAGATTTTTTCAAACAAGGAATTCACGTTATTGGTGCCAATAAGTGGGCCGCATCATCCACAACTGAACACTATAATCAGTTGGTTAATACTGCAGATAAGCATCACAGTTTGTGGTTAGGCAATACCACAGTAGGTGCGGGTTTACCGATAAACTATGCTATAGCAGATCTCAATAATAGTGGCGACACTATTACGGCAATCGCAGGCATTTTTTCAGGAACATTATCTTGGCTATTTGAAACATATAACGGTTCAGTCGCGTTTTCTACATTACTTTTAAGTGCTCTTGAACAAGGTATTACTGAGCCAGACCCTCGTGAAGATCTTTCGGGCCGTGATGTACAACGTAAATTACTCATTTTAGCACGTATGTTTGGTTTTGAATTATCGGCGGGTGATATTGAATGCAATAATTTAGTGCCAGAGTCATTACAGAACGTGAGTAAAGATGAATTCTTAGCGCGAGCGAATGAATTAGATGATTACTTTGCTAGCGCCTTAACTGATGCTAATAGCAAGGCATGTTGTATACGTTATGTTGCGCGCTTAAGTGTGAATGAAATTGGCAAGCTTCAAGCTAAAGTGAGTTTAGAAGTGTTGCCAAATACTGATGCTTTTGCCAATTTAACGCCTTGTGACAATATTTTTCAAATTAGCAGTCATTGGTATCAAGAAAATCCATTAATTATACGTGGTCCAGGCGCAGGGCGAGATGTTACTGCGGGCGGATTACATTCAGATCTAGTGAACATTTGTCAGCAATTAGCTCACAAGCACAACCAAGTTAAAATAAAGGGGATAAACTAATGAGTTATAGCCATGCAAGACAAGTGGAAGCATTAAACCGAAGCCTAAGTGAAATCAGCAATGACGTGCAGGTATCATTTGAATTTTTTCCACCGAACACCCCTGAAATGGAAACAACGCTGTGGAATTCAATAGAACGTTTAGCGCCGTTAAAACCTAATTTTGTTTCGGTAACCTATGGTGCAGGCTCAGGAACGCGCGATAGAACTCATGATATTATTAAACGTATTCAACAAGACACTGCTTTACTTGCCGCGCCACATTTAACGTGTATTGACGCTAATCGCGACGAGTTAGTGCAAATAGCCAAAGATTACTGGGCAAGCGGTGTACGCCATATTGTGGCTTTACGAGGCGATTTGCCTAATAGCGATGAAAAACCTGCTATGTATGCTTCGGATCTAGTGGCTCTTTTACGCGATGTAGCTGATTTTGATATTTCTGTGGCAGCTTACCCTGAAGGTCATCCTGAAGCGCCTAATCCACAATTTGATTTACTTAATTTGAAACGTAAAATTGACGCGGGGGCTAATCGCGCTATCAGTCAATTTTTCTTTGATATTGAATCTTACTTAAGATTTAGAGATCGCTGTGTAACCGTTGGTATAGACGTTGAGATTATTCCAGGTATTTTACCGGTAACAAATTACAAAATGTTAGAACGTTTCTTTGGTTTAACTAATGTTCATGTACCAAGTTGGATGCCTAAAATGTATGAGGGCTTGGAAGATGATGAAATGACACGTCGCATGGTGGGTGCAAATATCGCTATGGAGCAAGTTAAAGTACTTAATCGTGAAGGCGTTAAAAATTTCCATTTTTATACGTTAAATAGAGCTGAACTTACCTATGCTTTGTGTCATACCTTAGGTATACGCCCGCAAAAATAGGCAGCTGATCTTATTTAAAATACATAAAAACAGGTATAAGGAAGTGCCTGTTTAAGTTTATTGTTTTTATCACCTTTTACTCCTTTGTTATTCTTGATTAGTTCTGTTATTTCTAGCATTATGAGTATTTATTTAATACCTAATTCGCTACACACATGGCTAAAGTGCTTAAGCATCAAACTCACTACACACGTCAAACTCAGGTTTTGATTTCAAAAGCCTATGGTCGAAGTGTCCATAACGACTCAATACTTGAAAATGCAATTAGTTATTTTGATCATCATGAATTTATTGCGTCAAACGTGCCGGAAAGCGCTGAAAGTGAAGCGTTAAATAAGTTACAGCAGAAAGAACGTCAAGGGCATTTACAAGAGGTTTGTAATGGAATACTCGAACTAGCAGAAGGTGACAGCTTTGAGGAAAGTAATAGAAAGTCGGCTCAACTACTGGGTACTATTCAATTGCTTAGCCCGACTGAAGGTAAAAAAGTTGCTGAGAATAATGAACGATGCAAAGCAATTTATAAAGCTATATTAAGCCTACGATTACTTGATAGATTATTGTTAAACAATGAAATTAATGAACCATACATTCTTAAAGTATTAGCTGAGCTTGACGGAAAGTCGTTTGTTGAGTTTGATGCTGATGCGCGGTTGCGCTTTACAAATCTAGTAAAAGTCCCCCTTATTATGGCAGCACTTTTACAAGATATTGGTCATAACCATACTCACGCCCAAACTATTTTACGTGGCGCTGATGGAAATCAAGATCCTCATCGAACTTTACCCATTGAAGAAAGAAAAAAATTACTACAAATCAATCATAAACAGACACTTGACTATATAACAAATGGTGTCGGTATACCTAGTTATACTGGAAACTCTAAACCCGAACGAAATCAGTTTGTTATTGACGAACAGCTAAAGCACCAATTTATAAAAACCTTAATAAAAAGTAGTTTTAAGGCAAAACAAGGGGTGGGTAATCTGTTAAAAGTCCCTCAAATTTACGTGTCTATTATTTTGTCGACCAAAGACAACTATAACTACAAAGTTCTACCTAAAGTGTTTCAGGTATTAAATAAAAATGCTGAAATAGGGGCTTGCTCTCAAAAAGTTGTGGATACGCTTTATGAAATTGTTGGTATGTTTCCTCAAGGGTATGGTGTTATCTATATGCCAGAAGATGAAAATGGGCATCAAGCAGAGTGTTATGAGTATGCTATTGTGAATAGACTTTACCCTAAACACCCAGAACAACCACACTGTAGAATTACCACCCGCAAACTAACGTTTATTGGTTATGGTCACAATATTGTAGTGAAGAAGCAAAATAACCTGTATTTTCCGCATATGGCAAAGAAAGTTGCTTCTTTAAGCAAAGAACGCCTGAATGAAATTCTTGAGTTGTTATCGTCTAATTATCAAGAAAGACAACAGCTTGATTTATTACCAAGGTGTTGGCACGCCAATGAATTTTTTTCTGTTAAAACACATCAAAAATTATGGAATAGAAGCGATAATGGTTAAGTGTTAGCGATTATCGTTACAAACAGGGGAACTATATCCCCTGTCCATTGTTTATTAAAATTAAAATTAAAATTAAAATTAAAATTAAAATTAAAAACAGTACCGCTGAATCATCGTCATGAGCAATTTGTCTGTTTTTTCAATTTCACTGTGAGCTAAAAATTCATTGGGTTGATGTGCTTGATCAATTGAACCAGGCCCTAGCACAATGGTTTGACAGCCAAGCTGCTGAATAAAAGGTGCTTCAGTAGCATAATTTACCGCACAACAACTGTGACCACTAATTTCTTCAGCAATACTGACTAAGCAATTTTCATCACTCGGCATTTTAGATTGCTCAAAGCTTGGAGAGCTAGGGTGTAACTCTTCAAAACTAATTCTGGCAGGGTATTTTTCAGCTAATGGTTTTAATGATTCGCTTAACCAATTCAGAAGTTCATCATCACTCATGCCAGGTAAGGAACGCAGATCGATGTCAAGTTCACAATAACCGCAAATACGGTTGGCATTATCACCGCCATTGATTGCGCCCATATTGAGCGTAGGAGTAGGTACATCAAATCTTTCGTTATTGTAATTGAGGTTAAACTTTTCTTGTAAACTAATGAGTTCACCAATGACTTCATACATGATCTCAATAGCATTCACACCACGGCTTGGTTTACTCGAATGTCCAGACTGACCTTGCACACTAATGCGATGCGACATATGCCCTTTATGCATTACAACAGGTACCAAGTTTGTTGGCTCACCAATAATCGCCACATCGGGTTTGATCGCTTGGCTTTGTGCAAAAAAACGTGCTCCGCCCATTGTTGTTTCTTCATCTGCTGTGGCTAATATATACAATGGTTTCTTTAATTTCTTAACGTCTAAGCCTTTACATACTTGTAAAATAAAAGCAAAAAATCCTTTCATATCACAGGTGCCTAAACCAAAAAATTTATCATCTTTATTGATAACATCCATAGGGTTACTTTCGGCGGCGTTCGTCAAAAGGAACCGTATCGCTGTGACCGACCAATAATAATCCACCCTCACCGCTGCCTAATTTAGCCAATAAGTTATATTTATTATCGCCTCCTTTATGCACATTTGGCACTTTTTGAATCTCAATAGTGAAACCTAACTGTTCGAACCATGTGGCGAGTAATTGAATCACTGTTAGGTTTCCTTGATCCCAACTAGGTTGGGTTGAACTAACTGATGGGCAGGCAATTAACTGTGTCAAGGATTGAGTGAAATCTGGCAGTTGTGGCATAAATAATATCCATAAAAAATCATGAGAAAAAAGCTTAAATAGTTATGCTTATTAGTTGCATAACTACCCATTTACTGGTAAATTGCTTTTTATAGTGTAAATAACCTGTTTTTATAAGGCTACTCTTTTCATAAGGCACAGTGTAATGCTAATTGTTCAAGGAATACGACGACGATAGATATTTATTTTATTATCTCTTGGACGCTTTAGTTATAAGAGATTGGTTATATCGTTTTAATTATTTGAATAATAAGGTTTTAGTTGTGTCAGAATTAAAAAAAGTTGCTGTCATTGGCGCCAGTGGTTATGCCGGTGCTGAATTAGTTGGTTTATTATACCAACACGATAAAGTTTCAATACAACATCTTGTTGTGTCGGAAAACTCTACTTCCTGTGGAAAACCTTTTAGCGAGTTACATGGTCGGCGGCAGGGGATATGTGATGTACCCCTGCAGTCTTTTTCTCAGCAGTGGTTTGATGACAATGTGGTAAATTCCACACAAAAATTGGATGCTGTTTTTTTTGCTACACCACATGAATTTAGTGCTGATTGGGCACAATCATTTGTTGATGCAGGTGTTAAAGTATTTGATCTTTCTGGTGGTTTTCGATTAAAAAAACCAGAAGATTACCCCACCTTTTATGGCTTTGAACATGCTAATGTTGGCGCTTTATCTCAAGCTAAATATGGCTTAGCAGAATGGCAACATGACGACATAGCTAATACTAACCTAGTTGCTGTACCAGGCTGTTATCCAACAGCAAGTTTGCTTTCATTAAAACCTATTACACACAATAAACTGCATGTGGAAAATTCACTCATTGTTGTAAACGGTATCAGTGGTGTCAGTGGTGCAGGTAGAAGTGCGTCACTTGCGACTAACTTTAATGAAGTGAGTTTAAAGCCCTATAATATTTTACAACACAGACACCAACCAGAAATTTCTCAAGAAATTTGGTGTTCAGGTTATTTTCAATCCTCATTTAGCTCCGTATAAAAGAGGGTTGTTAGCAACAGTTACCATGCAACTAAAAGAGGGGGTTACTAGTGCGCAAGTTGATTCTGCTTTCGAACAAGCTTATAACGACAAACCGCTTGTTAGACTCGTGAAATCTTGGCCGCAAATTGGTAATGTAGCGTATACCCCTTTTGCTGATGTTCATTGGCAAGTAGATGAAGAAAAGCAAGTGGTGGTAGTAAGCTGTGCTATTGATAACTTGCTCAAAGGTGCATCATCACAAGCAATACAGTGTTTTAATATTTCTCTTGGTTTACCGAGTGAATACGCCTTACTGTCAAAATAACTGAAACTTTTGTTGCTAGTATTGAGTTGCGAAACGAAAAAAGAGAAATGAAATGAGTAATCCTAAACCCTTAGTAATCAAGATTGGCGGCGCCATCTTAGAAAAAGAAGATGCATTAAAGTCATTATTAATCGTGATCGCAAACCTTAAAGCGGATGCAAAAATTGTTTTAGTGCATGGCGGTGGTTGTGTCGTTGATGAAATGTTAGCGCAATTTGGTTTTACCACAGTAAAAAAACATGGTTTACGGGTAACGCCTAAAACACAAATTGGTCTTATTAGTGGCGCATTAGCGGGTACAGTAAATAAATCAATTGTTGCCTCGGCAAACAGTATGAATTTATTTGCTGTGGGCTTATCGTTAACTGATGGCGATATGATTGCTTGTACTAAGTCTGAATTAGACTTAGGAGAAGTGGGCGTACCTCACCCAAAATCTAGTCTGTTGTTAGACTCATTGCTTAATAATAATTTCCTACCAGTTGTATCATCAATTGGTGCCTTACCAAATGGCGATCTTGTTAATGTTAATGCCGACGATGCTGCGGTGGCTATTTGTCAGTTACTTAACGCGGAGTTACTATTATTAACCGATGTTAATGGGGTAAAAGGCAGTGATGGTGAATATTTAACGTCGCTTAATAGTGAGCAAGCTGCAGCATTGATTGAAGCAGGTGTTATTCTTTGGTGGTATGACTGCAAAAGTTAAAGCGGCATTACAAGCTGCAAATCAATTACGACGAAGTATCGCGGTTGCAAGTTGGCAATCGCCAGAGCAAATTCCGAGCTTGTTGAATGGACAGGGAATGGGCACACAAATATTACCTAATTAAGTCATATTGGTGTTACCTTTTAGCTTAAACTCAATAGAGAATACTTT
The DNA here is from genome assembly GCF_022669015.1 of Colwellia maritima. Lineage (GTDB taxonomy): Bacteria > Pseudomonadota > Gammaproteobacteria > Enterobacterales > Alteromonadaceae > Colwellia > Colwellia maritima. The sequence continues at coordinate 823,169 of NZ_JAKKSL010000001.1, forward strand.
AGATTAATTGAACCGAGAAAATTTATGTTACAACAGAGTAAGACACTACAACTTTCCCATTTTTTAGCCGATGATGAGCTGAATAAATCGCAATTATTAGCCCTAATTGAACTTGCTATCAAGATTAAAAATAATCCTAGTGATTATAATCAAGCGTTAGCAGGTAAATCAGTAGCGATGATTTTTGAAAAACCCTCATTAAGAACGCATGTTAGTTTTGATATGGGCATCAATAAATTAGGTGGGCATGCCCTTTACTTAGGTCAACAAAATGGCAAATTAGGTGAACGTGAACGTGTTAGTGATTATGCCAAAAACTTGTCTTGTTTTGCTGATGCAATTGTTGCCCGTGTCTTTAGCCATGACTCAATTCAAGGTTTAGCTGAACATGCTAGTGTGCCTGTTATTAATGCCTTATGTGATGTTTATCATCCCTGTCAGGCTTTGGCTGATTTTGTTACCTTAACCGAAAAATTTGGCGATGTAACTCAGGTTAAGCTTGCTTATGTTGGTGATGGTAATAACGTTTCCCATTCTTTAATGATCATGGCAGCCACGTTGGGTGTAGACTTTACTTTAGTAACCCCAATAGGGTATGAAGCAAAATCAACGATTATTAAAAAAGCAAAAATATTAGCGAATAAATCAGGCGCAAAACTTAATATAACGAGTGACATTAATAGTATTGGCGCGCAAGATGTCATCTATACTGATACATGGATTTCTATGGGTGATGAAGATGCCAATAAAAAATCAAAAGTTATCGCACATTTTTTACCTTACCAAGTCAACCATTCGTTGATGAGCAATACCCAAGCGAGTATTGTTATGCACTGCCAACCTGCGCATTTGGAAGAAGAGATCACAACGGAACTATTTGATAGTGAAATGTCCGTGGTTTTTCAGCAAGCGGAAAATAGAATGTGGGCACAGAATGCCGTATTAGTAACATTATTAGCCTGATAATTCATAAACTGATAATTAAGTTTATCGAAAAAAAATTTAAACAACTGAAATAATTTAACAAATTTAGAGAAAAAATCATGAGTATTCAAAAGAAAAAGATTAAAAAAGTCGTATTAGCGTATTCCGGTGGATTAGACACATCAGCAATCATTCCATGGTTGAAAGAGAATTATGAAGGTTGTGAAGTGGTTGCCTTTTGTGCTGATGTGGGTCAAGGAGAAGATGAACTTGTCGGTATTCAAGAAAAAGCCATTGCTTCAGGCGCCTCAGAATGTCACGTAGTAGATCTTAAAGAAGAATATGTTAAAGAGTATATTTACCCTATCCTAAAAACTGGTGCTGTTTACGAAGGTCAGTATTTATTAGGGACTTCAATGGCTCGCCCTGTTATTGCAAAAGCACACGTTGAAGTGGCTTTAAAAGTAGGCGCTGACGCTTTATGCCATGGTTGTACAGGTAAAGGTAACGACCAAGTTCGTTTTGAATCTTGTTTCGCGGCATTAGCACCAGAATTAACTGTTATTGCACCATGGCGTGAGTGGGATATGGTTTCTCGTGAAGATTTATTAGATTACTTAGCCGAACGTAATATTCCATGTTCAGCATCATTAACCAAAATTTATAGCCGTGATGCAAACGCATGGCATATCTCACACGAAGGTGGCGAGTTAGAAGATCCGTGGTGTGAGCCATCAAAAGAAGTATGGACCATGACGGTTGATCCTATGGATGCACCTAACGAGCCTGAACGTGTTCAATTAAGCTTTGTTGAAGGTGAACTTGTTTCTGTTGATGGCCAAGATTTTAAAGCCAATGGCACTCCAAAGACTTGACGCATTAATGTATCTAAATGCTAAAGGGGCTGCACACGGTGTTGGTCGTATTGATATCGTAGAAAACCGTTTAGTGGGCATGAAATCTCGTGGTTGTTATGAAACCCCAGGTGGCACCATTTTAATGGCCGCCTACAAAGGTTTAGAAACGTTAATTTTAGACAAAGAATCACTTAAATATCGTGAATCTGTAGGCCATGAATTTTCTCATGTTATTTATGATGGTCGTTGGTTTACGCCGTTAGCTAAAGCGCAATTAGCGTCAGCAGCCTCTTTTGCTGAAAAACTTACAGGTGATGTTGTTGTTAAATTATACAAAGGTATGGCGCAAGTAACGCAACGTCGTTCACCTAACAGCTTATACTCAGAAGAATTTGCAACGTTTGGTGCTGATGATGTTTACGACCAAAAACACGCGGAAGGTTTTATTCGTTTATTCAGCTTATCAAGCAGAATAACCGCGCTAAGCCAGAAAAGTGCACAAAACGACAACAAAAAAGGTTAGGAGATAAAGTTATGGCCTTATGGGGTGGACGTTTTAAAGAAAAAGCGAGTGTACAATTTAAGAAATTCAATGACTCGCTACCTGTTGATTATCGCATGGCAGTGCAAGATATTGTGGGTTCAATTGCTTGGGCACAGGCAATTCATGAAGTTGGTGTATTAAATGATGATGAATTAACACGCTTAACGGCAGCATTAAATGAACTTAAAGTGTCTGTAGAAGAGAATCCAAAGCAAATTTTGTTATCAGATGCTGAAGATATTCACAGTTGGGTAGAAATTCAACTGATAGAGAAAACAGGGGACTTAGGCAAGAAACTCCATACAGGTCGTAGTCGAAATGATCAAGTAGCTACCGATTTAAAGCTATGGTGTAAAGAAACAGGCGGAGATTTATTATTTGCTTTAGTTAATTTACAACAAGCAATGATGAATTTAGCAGAACGTGAAAAAGATACTGTACTACCTGGTTACACTCATTTACAACGCGCACAGCCCGTAACTTTTGGTCATTGGTGTTTAGCGTACGTAGAAATGTTTAACCGCGATATTGGCCGTTTAAAAGATGCTTTATATCGATTAGATGTCTCGCCGTTAGGCTCGGGTGCATTGGCAGGAACGGCCTACCCAATTGACCGTAATGCATTAGCCAATCGTTTAGGTTTTAGAACGGCAACCATGAATAGCTTAGATGCCGTTTCTGACCGAGATCATGTGATTGAACTGCTCGCAAGTGCAAGTATTTCAATGATGCATTTATCACGTTTTGCTGAAGATTTGGTTTTTTATAATTCAGGTGAAGGCGGCTTTGTTGAAATGAGCGATTTAGTTAGCTCTGGCTCTTCCTTGATGCCACAAAAGAAAAATCCCGATGCTTGCGAATTAATTCGCGGTAAAGCAGGGCGAGTATTTGGTTCATTAACTGGTATGTTAACTACCATGAAAGCGTTGGCGCTTGCCTATAATAAAGATATGCAAGAAGACAAAGAAGGGTTATTTGACGCCCTTGACACTTGGCAAGAATGCATGGAAATGGCGGTATTAGTTGCCGACGGTTTAAAAGTGAATAGAAGCCGTACATTAGCTGCTGCACAGCAAGGTTACGCTAATGCAACAGAGCTTGCTGACTATTTAGTAAGCAAAAATATTCCATTTCGTGAAGCTCATCACATTGTGGGTGAAGTTGTTTTGGCGGCCATTGCCGAAGGTTGTCCGTTAGAAGATTTAACCATTGCGCAATTACAAACATTTAGCACACAAATAGAAGCAGACGTTTATCAGCACTTATCAATTGAATCTACACTTGATAAACGTGAAGTGCTTGGTGGAACGTCTCGTTCGCAAGTAGAAAAAGCCATGGCAAATATTCAATCAGGTAATGAAGAAATCTTGAATGAACAAGTGGCAGGCGCTCCGGGTATTCAACAAACTGAAATAGCCCTTAAACAAGTAAAACAGCGCTTAAATGCCCAACGAGCTGCCGCTATGTCAGTGCGTAGAGCACGTATGTCAGATGTAAATAAAATTCACCAGTTAGTCAACGTGCAAGCTGACAAAGGTGAAATATTACCAAGATCACTCGATAATATTATTCACGATATACAAAACTTTGTGGTTGCGGAGCTTGAAGGCGACGTTGTTGGTTGTGCATCACTTTACATTTACCAAACGGGCCTTGCTGAAATTCGTTCTGTTGTTGTTGAAGACGTGGCAAAAAGCCAAGGACAAGGTGAGGCATTAGTTCAGTATCTTCTTGAATTTGCATATCAAATGGAGTTAAAACAAATTATTGTATTAACTTATATCCCTGCATATTTCACTAAATTAGGATTTCATCTTATTGATAAAAATTCACTTGCTGAAAATATTATTGAAGATAGCGAGCCAAGCCCCCACAAAGATCCTGCGGATGAAGTGGCGATGGAATATATTGTTGGTCAAGGAAAATAAATAACCAACAATTTAGGATTTGATCAAACCCAGTATTAGAATTAAGCGGCAATTGTAAAGTATGGAAAACATGAATAATAGTGACCAAAATTACGTAAAATGGTTTAGAAATGCAGCGCCTTATATTAATGCACATCGGGGAAAAACCGTCGTATTAATGTTTGGTGGCGAAGCAGTTCTACATCCTAATTTTGCAAATATTATTCATGATATTTCGTTACTACGTAGTTTAGGCGTGAAGTTAGTTGTGGTGCATGGAGCAAGGCCACAAATAGAAGAACGCATGGCGCAGCGTAATATTGAACGAATTATTGAAAACAATATTCGTGTTACTGATGCCGATACGTTAAGTGCTGTAAAAGACGCGACAGGATCTCTACGTTTACATATTGAAGCCTTATTAACCACAGGCTTAGCAAACTCCCCTATGCATGGCTCTCGTATTAGAGTAAGTACGGGGAATTTTGTTATTGCTAAACCTATGGGGGTGCGTAATGGTATTGATTATAAATATACGGGTACTGTACGTAGAATAGACTCTGAAGGCATAAATATGCAGCTAAATTATGGCTCTATTGTGCTTTTGTCACCTATTGGTTATTCACCTACAGGCGAGGTATTCAACCTCGCATTAGAAGATGTTGCGGCGCAAACAGCCATCGCCTTAAATGCCGATAAATTAATTACGCTAACGTATGACGAAGGTTTACTTGATGAAACCGGGCAGCTTATTAAAAGCTGTAGTGTACGTCGGGTTAAAACCTTGCTTGATGATAAAGATGACCATGTTCGTCAACTATTACTACGCGCCATTATCCAAAGTGGTGAAAATGGTGTTGAACGTTGTCACTGTGTTAGCTATCAGAGTGATACAGCGCTATTACAAGAGCTTTTCAGTCGTGATGGTGCCGGAACACTCATTGCTAAAGATCACAAAGAAGAATTGTCTACCGCAACCATAGATGATGTGGCGGGTATATTAGAGCTGCTAGCACCACTGGAAGCAGAAGGCATTTTGGTTAAACGCTCTCGTGAATTATTGGAAGTCGAAATAAACCAATTTATTGTGCTCAAAAAAGAAGACATGATCATTGCCTGTGCTGCACTTTATCCATACCCTGATGCCAAAATGGGCGAAGTGGCCTGTGTTGCCATTCACCCAGATTATCGTAAAGGTAATCGAGGTGGTCGACTCATCACCGCATTAGAAGATGAAGCAAAACAGTTAGGCTTATCTGCAATATTTGTATTAACAACAGTTAGTGGGCACTGGTTCCAAGAGCAAGGCTTTATTGAACAACCAACAGAAAAATTACCTGAAGGCAAACAGAAATTGTATAATTTTCAGCGTAAATCTAAGGTATTTATTAAAGAGATTTAAATTGTTTATTAAATGATCATAGATGAGCTTCACTATGTTTCAAAATTACTCCTGCTTAAGCTTAGTTTTTTCTTGTCTATTAGTTATCTATGTTTCTACTTCTCCTTTTATAAAACCGATTCCTCCTTTAATCTTGTTTTTTTGAAATATACTTAACAAGCCTTATTTATACCATTAACTCTATTAAATTTTTTCTCGCTGAATGGGAAATAAGACTTGTTATTACTGGTTAGAATTCAAAAATAGAAGTGTCAGATTATTTTACATATAGAGAATTTTTATTTATCTGTATTATATTTTGTTTTAAGGTGATTGCTTGTTATATTTCTTTTGTTTATTCTGTTTATTGTGTTAACTGTTGTATTATATTTTATCTGTTATTGTTTTTTGATTTGTAAAAAACCACTATTGTAAATTATATGTAAAATTTATTTACAATGCATTTACTATTATTCTTTTTAATTCGGTTTATAGCCATGTAAATAAGCAATATTTAGCTGTTGTTAACATTAATGTAACAAGGCACCATTATTGCTTAATGCTCAAGGGTGCAACATTCATTGTGCGTATTAATGAAAAGAAAAACGAAGATCAGTTTGATGAGAAAATAATAATAAACAGGAGATAAAGATGGAATTTAAGAGATCTATACTGGGACTGGGCGGCTTGATTGCATTAGCTATAACCGCAGGTACAGCTACCACGGTTATGGGCAATGAAGTAACGGCGGATATAAGTAAATTCAAAGTTGATACAACGAGGCTGAATAATACAAAGCATCATACTAGTAATTACATTGTTCAATTAAAAGGCAAAGTAGCAATTGCACAAGCGCAAGATATAGGCGAACTTATGCCGACTAATCAATTGGTTGCGAATGTAGGTAATAGATATAATGCATATACACCAGCAATGATAGCCTATACAGAAGCACTAGAGAAAAAACAAAAAGAGGTTCTTGGAAGTATAGGAGCGGTAGATATTATTTATTCTTTTACACATACCTTTAATGGCTTTACTGCCAAATTAAGCGACAAACAAAAGAGTGAATTAGAATCTCATCCAGACGTTATCGGTGTTTGGGAAGATCGATTAGAAGTGATAAATACTGCTAACACACCAGAATTTTTAGGTTTAACAGGCCCTGGAGGGCAACATTCTTTAAATATTAAAGGAGAAGATGTCATTATTGGTGTAATTGACACGGGTATTTGGCCAGAAAATCCAAGTTTTGCTGATGATGGTTCTTACTCTGACCCTGTTGGTTTAGGCCGGCAAGGTTCATGTGATATAGGCACTGATACGGAGTTTTATTGTAATAATAAATTAATTGGCGCGCGTTATTTTGATGCTAGTTTTAAAAGTCAATATGATATTCAATATGTATTAGGTGAGTTTGATTCACCACGTGATGCTGACGGACATGGAAGCCATACCGCAAGTACAGCCGGTGGTAATGAGAATATCGACGCTGTTCTTTCTGGTATTCCCGCCGGAACTGTATCTGGTATGGCGCCACGAGCACGAATTGCTGCTTATAAGGCTTGCCGGAATAGTGACTATGTAAGCCCTGAAGGAAACGAAGAACGCGGTTGCTTTTATGGTGATACCATGGCAGCGATTGATGCCGCTGTTACTGATGGTGTAGATGTGATCAATTATTCTATTGGTGGTAGCAGAACAGATTTAACTATTCCCTCAACAACGGCTATGCTAAATGCAGCAGCTGCGGGTGTATTTGTATCAGTTTCTGCGGGTAATGAAGGACCTGATGTCGAAACAGTTGGCACACCGGCGCCATGGGTAACAAGTGTTGCAGCTTCAACTTATAATGGTACATCAATCATTGTTGGTAAGGCACTGAATGTTACGTCAGGCCCACTCAATGGCACTTCATTGATGTCTGTTCTTGCTGACTTTGGACCTGAAGCTCAGGGATTATCGGGAGAATTAGTAATAGCTGAGCCAATAGAAGCATGTGATGCAGATCCTTTAACTAATGCGGGTGATTTTCCGGAAAAATAGCATTAATTGCACGAGGTACATGCGCATTTACTGAGAAAGTCATTAATGCTCAAAATGCGGGAGCACTTGGTGTTGTTATTTATACTTATAACGCAACTTCACCGTTTGCTATGGGAGGCGATGATCCTAACGTTGCTATTCGGCCGGTAATGATTTCCTTTCAAGATGGACAAGACTTGGTAACAAGTGTGGTTGCTGAAAGTACTTCAGTAATTTTCACTGCTTCTGCGGCATCAGAGCAAGCTACTGAAGTCGGAAACACCATGGCAAGTTTCTCTTCGCGTGGTCCTAACTTAAATACATATGACATTATTAAGCCTGATATTACGGCACCAGGTGTGAAGATTTTAGCAGCTACTACTCCGGCGCCTATGTTCTCAGCGCAGGGTGAAACATTTAAATACCTGCAAGGAACATCGATGTCTAGTCCTCATATTCCGGTATGGCTGCATTGTTTAAGGAGTCAAATAGTGCCTGGACTCAAAGACAAATTAAATCAGCTTTAATGACTTCAGCTAGGCAAAACGTGACTAAAGAAGATGGTATAACACAAGCTGATCCCTATGATTTTGGTTCAGGTCATGCAGACCCAGTTGCGGCCCTAGATCCAGGTTTATTATTTGATACTAATACTGCCGATTATTTGGCATTTTTGTGTGGTCAAGACAAAGATGCTTTTGTTGAGGGGTATGATACAACATGTGCCAATTTAACTGCCGCAGGCTTTAGTACTGATGCGAGTCAATTAAACCTTCCGTCAATTGCGATTGCTGAGTTACTTGAGCCTGAAACAATTTTTAGAACAGTAACCAATGCGACCGACTTTGCTTCTGAATACACTGCTACGATAGAAGCACCAGAAGGGTTTGAAGTAACCGTACAGACTTTTGACGCTCCGGAAATGAAACAGCAGGTAATACATTAGAAGTTGGTGCAAATGAGGCAGCAAGTTTTGCGGTAACTTTTTCTAAAACTGAAACTAGTGAAATTAATGTTTGGAAATTTGGTGCAATTACATGGATAGACAATGCAGGACACTCAGTACGACTTCCACTAGCAATTAAAGGGGTGCCAACGGTTAAAATTGATGTTCCCGAGCTTATCTCAGGCACACTGAATCGAGGACGTTTTAGGTTTCCTGTTAAAATGTTGTACTCAGGAAGTACAAGTATAGATTATACGGGTTTAGCTGCTCCGTTTAGTGTGAATGGTAATGTAGAAGCAGATCCTGCTCAAGAATTTGAATTTTTGGGTCTTTGGAACTAAGTATCACATGTTCCATATTCCTGCGGGTACTAAAGTTGCTCGCTTTAGTCTTGGCGATTCTTTAGTTTCTGAAGAAAACTCAGATTTAGATTTATATGTGTACCGATGTATTGATTGGGACTGTACTCAAGTGGGGAGTTCTTTAAATGGTGGTTCAAACGAGAATGTAATTTTAACAACTCCTGAGCCTGCTGCTAATGTTGATGTTGGTGATGTTTACATAACAATGATACATGGTTACTCTACTGGAGACGCATCAGCAACAGATTACACCATGATTGGTTGGATTGCAGATATAGCTGAAAGTACTACTAGAATTATATCTAGCCCAAGAGCTATCCAAGGCCGATTTAATTATACCACGATATACACTAATGGTTTGCCAAAGCAGAATCTACATATATGGGAGCAGTCACCTATTATAATGAGGAAGGTCAACCTGAAGGTACTACGGTGCTCGAGCTAAGTAATTGATTTACTTTGTGATTTTACAAGTTGAAAAATTAGTGTAAATAAAGCCCCTCTTACATCAATTAAGAGGGGCTTTTTATTATGTCAATTTGCTACTGAGTTGCTGAAGTGCGAATTTAAAAGACTTATATGTTGTGTTATTGAATTTAACAAGTGAATAAACATGCGCGTTAATCAATGTATTGCAGCCTAAACATGATTCTAATCTTAGTTAACGCCCGAACTTTCATATAACAGAGGTTATACATACTTTTGACTTGAATAAGAGTGATAAGCGTAAATTTTGCGGATTACAGAGATGAAAGGCCCTAACGTATAGAGCCTTTAAAGAATCAATAGATTAACTGTTTTTACGACGAACAACTAAACCCAAAATACCTGTTAAAAACAACATTAATGTTCTTGGTAATGGTACAGCCGTTGCTTTACCAAAGGCTAAAGCACCAAGCATCGTATAAATTGTTATCAGCATTATCGAATAAAGAGAAAGTAACACTATTTATAGGATCGTAGACATCGATATAACCGGCAAAGCTAAGATCTGAAAGTAGTGTCACATCAAAATCTAACGACTCAATCCCTTTCATTATATTGCTAACATCAAAAACAGCCACAAAAATATTCCAACTAGGATCAAATGGGTCAACATCATAACCATAAAAAGAAAATGATTCCCAAGTATTCTCAATAAAACCCCAATCATCAATATTATCGGTATCAACAGCTACACTCCCAATCACTTCAAACGTATCTTCATTATCAAAGAAACTATTAAAAAGAATGTCTTGGGTAATTAATGTAGCGTTAGCTGTACGACAAGACAGCTGAAGGCTAACGATAGTGATAAAAAAATGCGTAAAATTAATTTATTTAACATATTACTTCCTATATATATTATTGTTATGTATTTTAATTTATAGATGAATATCAGGAAATTCATCTACTTCAAATCCACTTTAAGTATGCAAAATCACTTAAGCAAAAACTATTCCTAATTATTTATCTCTATAATTATCAACCAATTAGTTTGTTTTGTGTGAACGATTAACCTTTTGTTTACAACTGCTTGTGTTTTTGTAAAAAAAGCTGACAGTATGCTTAGTGCACCTTATTAATATCAATTGGCATAATTAAGTGCTTACTTCTTTATGCGTAACGCTATAAATATTCACGAGGGTAACCGTAGATAGTAGCCATATAGATAGTAGCCATAGGTATTATATTAATAATAGAAAATATAAGTTTTTGCTGTTTTTATTCACAATTCTTGGATTGTTAACATAGACTTTTTCTTTAAATAAAGTAGAATGCGCCTCGAGTTGACTAGACAATCGCTGCTTACTGAATTTATTTAGTGGGGGAGGAAAGTCCGGGCTCCAATGAGCAGGGTGCCAGGTAACGCCTGGGCGGCGCAAGCCGACGACAAGTGCAGCAGAGAGAAGACCGCCGATGGTTATCTTTCGAGATTTCACAGGTAAGGCTGAAAGGGTGCGGTAAGAGCGCACCGGGCGGCGGTAACAGTTCGCAGCAGGGTAAACTCCACCTGGAGCAAGACCAAATAGGGTTTCATGATTATTTAGACGCAAGTTTGAATAATATAAGCGTGGCTCGCGTGGAAACCGGGTAGGTTGCTTGAGCCTTAGAGCGATTTAAGGCCTAGACGAATGATTGTCACTTCTTCGGAAGATACAAAACCCGGCTTATGTGTCAGCTCACCAATTTTAGTAACCGCTTGATTATATTGTAAATAGTCAGGCGGCATCTAAAATACTTTTGTATTAATTAGTTATATTCAAAAAATGGTACGTCAAAGGGCACGCCAGACTTCAAATTCTACACTTTATATTCTTCTCAAAATCTCATTTTACTTTTCCAAATTCTTCTGTGATGTCGATGGTTTTTGTCGCGTATTTAGAAAAATAATTAATTGCTGATGGAAATATAAAGGGGAACCCCACTGACGTATGACGATAAGCGAGGTTATTATTATCCTTATAGTTTTTCATACGTCTAATCGTAGCGACGTTAAAGCTTGTAAAAAAAGTAAAACAAATTGAGTATTATACTTTAATTGATTTTTCATTAATTCATGAGTAATTTAGACTTAGTGGACATGATTTTTATTTCTCTAGCTTGAAGGTTTCTACTGTTTTTAACTCTACCCAGTCAGATATTGCCTGACTAAAGTTTTTGAAGTGACTAGTTATTAAGTGGTCATCGAAAGATTTAGCTGTTTCGTAGATTTCATACAAAAAGACTTCGTTTGGTTTTTCTTGGCTTGTACATACATCAAAGTGATGACATTCAGGCTCAAGATCTAGTGAGTCTTTCGCTTGTTTTTGTACTGCTTCTATAAATTGAGCTTTGAAAGTTGTATTAATAATGAATTTTACGGTAACTACAAACATAAATGTCCTTAAGGTTTTGCGTTCTTTTTTAGATGATTTATTTGGCTATCGGTTAATAGACGAGGCTGCTTTTTATCGAGCATAAAAGCGAGTTTACAGCTTTCTTCTAATTCTTCCATTCCATAGACACATGCCTCAACACTTTGGGCTGATACAATAGGCCCGTGGTTAGCCATGATAACGCCTGGATGCTCTGCTGCTACTTCACCTACCGCTACTGCCAAACCCGTATCGCCGGGGGCAAAATAAGGCACGCAAGCTATTGCGCCTAAGCGCATAGTCAGATATGGCGTATAAGTGGGTACGCAATCAGCCAAATCATCAGCAGGTAAACATGACCATGCCGTAGCATAACTTGAATGCAAATGAATAATGCAGTTATCTTGTGGTCGTTTATCGTACATTGCCTTATGTAAAGAGAACTCTTTAGAGGCTTTGCTACCACGGATTAAATTACCATCATGATCAATAACCGACAGTTCATCTTCTTTTAAGAATCCGAAACAAGTATTGGTTGGAGTAATAACCCAACCGCTATCAATACGAACACTCATATTTGCTGAGGCTCCAGAGGTTAATCCACGCTCAAAAATAGAACGTGCGTATTTAACAATTTTTTCTTTTGCGGTTTTTTCGTCTATCGACATGTGATTTTCTCCGGCGCTGTTTGAAAGAATGTTTGATCACCAAAATTACCTGATTTCAAAGCAAGATTGATGATAGGAGGTGTTACCGAGTGCAAAATAGGAACGCCAGGACTTACACTCTGACCAATTTCGAAAACATTGATATTTAAATTTTTCACAATGGCCCCCGAGGTTTCACCACCGCAACAATAATGTTTTTAAAACCGTTTAATACAATCTTCACCCAGTTTAGCTAACGTTCCTTCGAGTAGTACTTGGGATTTTTCAAAGCCAATTTCACTTTGTACCTTGCTTACGACTTCTTTGGAAGAGGTGGTGTAAATTAGCGGTGCTGCAGATTGATTTTTTAGTGCCCAATCGAGTATTTGTTCATAGGTTTGTGTTTGATTAAGTAATTTAAAAGGGTCGATATAAAGCGCCGGGTGTTTTTGCTTATATTCAGCGACTTGTAGCTGTGTCATAGCTGAACAACTACCACTAAGTATCAGTGTCGGACCATTTGACTGGCGTGCTGATTTATTTGATGAATTTGGTACACATCCATATTTTGAAAATTCACTCGTTAGGTTGGTTGCCAAACCTGAGCCACCAGTTATCAGGGTAAATGCTTCTACATTGCGACCAATACACTCTAGATGTTCTGTGCTCAATGTATCGAGCACAATATATCTATAGTTTTTCGCGGCTTCAAGCAATGCTTGATTAAAAGATGCCTCATCAGCTTCGATACAATGATAAGGAATGTTAATCGCTTTACCTTTCCCCTGCGCTTCAATAAGGCGTACTACTGAAGAGTCTTTCATCGGCGTTAAAGGGTGATCTTTGAGCGGACTTTCGTTTAATGGTGTATCACCCACAAAAAGGTGCCCCATGTAAACGGTTCTGCCATTAATAGGTAATGCAGGGCAGACAATTGTACTTTTTAGTTTTAATTCATCAAGCAGGGCGTCTATTACGGGACCAATATTCCCGGCAGATGTTGAGTCAAATGTTGAACAGTATTTAAAGTAGAACTTTCGACATCCCACTACTTGAAGCCAATGTAAAGCCTTGAGTGAAGCTTCAACAGCAATACTCGGATCTACTGTACGAGTTTTTAACGCAATGACTATTGCGTCGTAGTCATCTAAAGCAAGATCAGAGTCAACGGGAATACTGTTGAGTTGTAGGGTTTTTAAACCACTGTTAACAAGAAAAGTGGCTAAGTCTGATGCTCCGGTAAAATCATCAGCTATACAACCAAGAATAGGGGGCTGAGAGTAATTATTCATAACGCTTGATTCCATCTAAATGACAATTATTAAAAAAAAGATATTGACTTTGCAACGTCAGTAAACTTAAATACAATGTATACATTAAATATAGATTAACTTATACATTGTTTGTTTTGCAATACTTATCTCTACTAAAATTAAACATATATAAGTTACTCTGAAACTGGATTCAATCAGCTTATAGGAACGTAGATGATTAATTGAGACAGCAATGTATGGTTACTTCTGGTGAGTAAAGTAAATGGCGAATAAATTAAGCGTCGTAAGCGATACCGATAAATTTTGAAAACGCATTGTTAAAATAACAATGAAATTCTAGTTGTGATGATTAAAGCATTTCGACTAGTAGGCATAAATATTTAATAACTTAGGATGATTGAGACTAATATGAGTGGAAAAACACAATTTACGATTACAGTATTTCCAGGGGATGGTATTGGACATGAGGTCACGCCTCCTTGCATTACTTTACTGAACAAAGTTGCTGAAAAAGTGGGAGGATTTTCGTTGGACTTCATCTCTTTTGATGCAGGGGCAGCGTACTACAAAGAAACGGGTATATCACTTCCTGAAGATGCTCTTGAACACGCTAAGAAATCTGATGCGACATTGTTAGCTTGCATGGGGATGCCGAGTATTCGCTATCCTGATGGTCGTGAAATTGCGCCGCAGTTAGAGTTACGAGAAAAACTGGACCTTTTCGCGGGTGTTCGACCCGTAAAAACATTACCTGGATTACCTTTGCCGTTGCAAGACGAACGTGCTAAAAATTTAGATTTTGTATTAATCCGAGAAAGTACTGAAGGGCTTTTTGCCGGCCGTAATAACTTTACTATTAAAGGTGAAGGGGCTGATGAAGCCGCTTATGATACACAAAAAATCAGCCGTAAAGGTTGCGAGCGACTGTTCGATTTTGCATTTGATTTTGCAAGAAGAAGAAAACTTAAAGGTTATAAAGGTAAAGTAACCTGTGTTGATAAAGCGAATGTATTAGGTTCCTTTTATTATATGCGTCAAATTTTCGATGAAATGGCAAGCAATCACTCTGATATAGAAGCTGATCAGGTGTATGTTGATGCAGCTGCACTACAGATGGTTAGTAAGCCATGGATTTTTGATGTTATGGTAACCGAGAATATGTTTGGTGACATTTTATCTGATCTTGGTCTTGGTTTGATGGGGGGGATGGGGATGGCTCCGTCTGCTGATATTGGTGAAAATAATGCTGTTTTTCAACCATGTCATGGAAGTGCTCCAGACATTATAGGACAGGGCAAGGCTAACCCTACTGCCATGTTTTTATCTGGCGCATTAATGCTAGATTGGTTGGGAGGTCAATACGATAACCCTGCGGCCATTGAGGCTGGTCAATTAATAAATACTGCAGTTGAAAATGCGTACGCAAGTTCAAATATCCTTCCTTTTGAGCTAGGTGGAACCTGTGGAACTGATGAAATCACGCAAAGTATTATGGTAGAGTTAGATAAGCTATAAATCGCTGTTGTGGTTAACTATTGATTATTCACATACGTCACCTGACCATTGGTATAGCAAACATTCATTTAGGCTGTGACACGGAGAATTATTATGCTAAGAACATTATTTATATCTTTATTATTTTTTATATTTATCAGCGAACAGGCCAACGGAAAGCAGGTCTATCCAAAGCGGCCCATTACAACAACTGTTGTTTGGTCTCTTTGGTGGTGGTACTGATGCAGTAAATCGAGTGGTCATGGCTGAAATGGCTAAAGAGCTCGGTGTACGTATCAATGTGACCAATAAAGCCGGAGGAGTGTCTGGTTCAATCGGCATGAGTTCAACGTTAAGAAAACGCCCTGATGGATATAATTTAGTTGGTATTGCAAGCTCAAATGTATCTGCTGCGGTTAATGGTGGATGGAAAGAGAAATTTGATGTCTGGTATCCCTTCATTGTGGGTAGCTCTCCAGATGTTTTATCTGTTAAAGCAGACTCACCCTACCATTCACTTGCTGATTTGGTTGCAGCAGCTAAAAATTCTCCGGGTAGCCTTAGAGTGGGTGCAGGTGGATTAGGCAGTAATCATCATTTGCATTTAATGGAACTTAATAAAGCAGCAGGTATTGATATGAGCTTTATCCCTTATCCGGGATCGGCTCCATCACAAACTGCAACAATAACAGGAGAGGTTGATTTAGTTATAACCTCGATGGCAGAACAAGCTCAACTCATTCGAGGAAATAAGTTGAGACCTTTAGCTATGTTGCATCCAGAAAAATTTAAGATGCAAGATGGAAGAGAGATCCCTAGTGCTATTGTTGATTTTCCTGAGTTATCAAAACACCTTCCTATTAGCCAAGCCATTGGTTTCGCGGTTAATAATAAGGCTTCAGCAGAGGTTAAACGCCAACTTGCGGATGCTTTTAAAAAAGCAATGAACTCTCAAGAAGTCAAAAATTGGGCTCATCTGAATTACTATCAGTTAAGCGGTGAATATGGAGAGGCTGCGCAGCAGAGTTTTTCTCGATTAGAGTCACTTTTTGCTTGGTCTTTGGAAGCGCTAAATGCTAACAAAGTATCACCTGAATCGCTAAATATCGCGCGACCAAACTAATATGAAACAAGAAGTTCACCTTGATGCAGAAAAGGACGTTAAGAGCCGTGCATTATCTCGTGCGAATTTTAAAGTTGGCTTAGTGTTACTGATAATTTGTGCAGCATTCTTTGTGCATACTTTATCATTTCCAATGACTGGTTCGTATGGTGGCGTGGAAAATCAGTGGTATGTTTCACCCGCCTTATTTCCACTATCTGTGCTCAGTATATTAATGATATTAAGCGTGATACTGATCATAAAGGCTTGGAAAGACTGTGATTATTTTAATGTGCCAATGGACCATAGCGGTGCAGAAACGATTAATAATAGAAAAAACATAGATAAATGGTACGTAATCATACTTTTATGCCTGTATGTTTACGTATACATTCCTTCGGCAGATTTTTATTTAGTTACTTGTTTATTCGTACTGTCACTTATTCTCCGGTTTTACCTGCAACTTACGGGTATATGGCGTTGGGTTCTATATGTTCACATTCCGCTGACTATTGTGTTGCTGAGTGTCCGAAGTATGAATAGTGAAGCTTTTAGTTGGTTTTTAACAGAAAGTATTGTTGATGAGCCACTTATTTTGATCAACGACTTATGCAGTGTTACGGCGTTATTTTTACTGCTACTTTCGAGCGTGATTAATTTAAAAAGTAAGCCGGCTAAGTTGGTCAGAGTATTGATGTATAGCATGTTAATACCTTTAATTTTAATTTGTATTTTTAGTTTTGTGCTCTATGTACCAATGCCTGTTGAATATGGCAGTGTTTCAAGTTTTCTTAATTATTTCGTTTATGAAGTTTTGGGTGTTTGATAACTATGATTGATCAGTTTTTACAATTCTTTAGTATTCTTTTTGACTTAATTTCACAGCCCAAAAATCTACTTATTCTATTCGCTTCTAGTTTTATTGGGATTTTGTTTGGAGCGATGCCCGGATTAACTGCTACTTTAGGTATTGCACTGTTAACTACGTTAACATATAGCCTAAACACAGAAACGGCACTTATATCCCTATTAGGGATGTACGTGGGCGCGGTATATGGAGGATCTTACCCTGCTATTCTTTTAAATATACCCGGTACTCCGGACCGCGGCAGCAACCGCTCTAGATGGGTATCCTATGGCTAAACGAGGAGAAGGAGCAAAGGCATTAGGTTTAACCACTACAGCATCGCTTATTGGTACACTTATTGGGCTCATTTTCTTAGTTATTTTATCTCCCGCTATTGCCACTGTCGCTCTACAGTTTACGTCTTGGGAGTTTTTCTTATTAGCGTTATTTGGCATTATTATTAGCGGTTCAATTACCAGTCAAGATCTTGTCATAAAAGGGTGGATAGCGGGTTTCTTAGGGTTATTTCTATCTACAATAGGTCGTGATTCACTACAATATTTTCCACGATATACATTCGAACAAAGTCAGCTTGACAGTGGCCTAGAAATTGTTCCTGTATTGATTGGGGTATTCGGTATACCTCAAGTTATACGTGTATTGAGCGATAGAGAAACATTAGGCAAGCTATCGAAATTATCACGAGTGCTCCCAGAGCTTTCTACTATTAAACGTAATATTAAGCATATTTTCCGTTCTGCCTGTATCGGTGTAGGTATTGGCTCGGTGCCAGGCATTGGAGAAGATATTGCAGGATGGGTAAGCTATAGCGCCGCTAAAAAAACATCAACTCCTGAAGAACAAAAGAAATTTGGTAAGGGAGCCGAGGCTGCTATTGTTTCGTCTGAAACAGCCAATAACGCGTGTGTAGGTGGGGCTTTGATACCGCTTTTAACCTTAGGAATACCAGGCAGTCCCCCTGCCGCAATGCTATTAGGTGCTTTACTTTTACATGGTATTACTCCTGGTCCAACGGTTGAGATTGATCATCCTAACTTCTTACTTGAGGTAACCGCCATTCTTGTTCTCGCATCTTTTGCTATGTGGGCCAATGGTATGTTGCTAGCAAAACAAGTGCTGAAGTTATTACAGGTTCCACCTCCGTTATTTATTCCTGTGGTTGGTTTACTGTGTGTAATGGGA
Source organism: Colwellia maritima (assembly GCF_022669015.1). GTDB lineage: Bacteria > Pseudomonadota > Gammaproteobacteria > Enterobacterales > Alteromonadaceae > Colwellia > Colwellia maritima. The sequence continues at coordinate 841,519 of NZ_JAKKSL010000001.1, forward strand.
GCGTATTCGTTAGGTATTAATATTTTTAATCTTTACATTATGTTACCCGTAGGAATTTGTGCCTATTTTTTAAGTGAAATGAAGTTTCCTTTGGCACCGCTAGTTATTGGGTTAGTGCTAGGCAGTATGGCAGATGACAGCCTTCGGCGCGCATTAATGTTATCTGAGGGTTCATTCTTACCTTTATTCGATCGACCTGTTGCCGTTCTTTTACTGTTGATAATTTTGTCCTTTTGCTTAATTCAAATTCCTTTGGTTCGACGTGGTGTAAAGATATTTATGAACCGCTTTTTCAAACGTACAAATAGTTAGTACGCGATAAACAAATTCAAGGTGTTTTAAATAATGAATAACGTATTACGAGTAGCTTGTTCTGGTACAGGGTATTTTAGTCAGTTTCACTATGAAGCATGGGATCGGCTAGATAAGGTCGAACTGGTTGGTGTGTGTAATCGAGACATAGAGAACGCGAAGCTTTTCGCTCAAACATACAACATTGAACATTATTATCAAAATTTAGAGACGATGTTGCTTGAACTTAAGCCTGATTTTCTAGATGTTATTACTCCCCCCGTTACACATCTTAATGCGGTGACTACAGCAGCTAAACTAGGAATAGATGTATGTTGTCAAAAGCCATTTGGTGAGAATTTTGCACAGGCTCAGCAAATGGTAGAAATAGCTGAGAAGGCAGGGATTAAATTAGTTATTCACGAAAACTTTCGTTTTATGCCATGGATACGTCAAGCCAAAGAAGTGCTTGATAGTGGTATTTTAGGGGAAGTATTAAATGTTCAATTTAATCTTAGACCGGGCGACGGCCAAGGCAACGATGCTTATTTAGCACGTCAAGCTTATTTTCAAGATATGCCTAAGTTTTTGATCCACGAAACAGGCATACATATTGTTGATGTGTTCCGGTATTTTTTTGGTGAACCTTATTCTGTTTATGCTCAACTGCGTCGCTGTAACCCTGTCATAAAAGGGGAAGATGCAGGTACGGTTATTTTTCAATTCGCCCACAACTTACAAGCTATTTTAGATGGAAATAGGTTGTTAGATCATAGTAGTACGAATACACGCCGCACCATGGGGGAATGCCAATTTTCAGGAACACAAGGGACGTTAACTATAGATGGCGAAGGACAAATATGGCTTCGCAAAATAGGCGAGCAAATCAGCAATGAAATAGATTACGAATGGCAAGACGAAAATTTTGGTGGGGATTGTGTTTACCAAACAATAAAGCATATTGTGCAGCACTACCGTCAAGGTACTCCGTTGGAAAATCAAGGGTTTGAATATTTACATAATATTTTAGTTGAACAGGCTATTTACCGCTCTAATGAACAGCGCATGTGTATTGATTTAGATTTGCGGCCAAACATTGAGGTAACACCATGAATAGATTATCGATAAATGGTGTGACGTTTATAGGCTCTGAACTTGTACGGCCTGAATGTGTTCTCGCAACGAAAGCAGGTAATTTATATGTTTCTGATTTTCGTGGTGGCGTTACAAAAATATCGTCTGACGGACATACTCAATTTATGGGCGGTGAAGATGTAGAAGGTTTAGGTAAACTTAAACCCAACGGCATTTGTATGTTAGCCGACGGTAGCTTTTTGGTTGCTCATCTTGGCGATAATAGCGGGGGTATATACCGTGTTTATCGAGATAACAAGATAGAACCTTTTTTAACTGAAGTTGAGGAGCGCGCTCTACCTCCTACCAATTTTATTATGCTTGATCATCAAGAGCGTCTTTGGATTACTGTTAGTACACGTAAGTCTCCTAGATCTAAAGGATACAACCGTGATGTTGCCGACGGTTTCATCGCTTTGGTCGATGCAGATGGTGCACGAATTGTGGCTGATAACATTGGATACACCAATGAGGTCTATGTTACACCCGATGGTAAAATGCTTTATGCTAACGCGACGTTTGCACGACAAACATTGGCCTTTGATATTGACGAGCAAAATAATCTTTGTAATAGACGTATTGTTGCTCAGTATGAAAAAGGAATTTATCCTGATGGACTGACGATGGATGAAAATGGAGATCTTTGGATAACCAGTATTGTTAGTAATAGTATTTTAAAGGTTAATCCAAAAACATCTCAAGTAGACCTTGTTGTTCAAGATGTTGAAGAAAGCCATGTTGACTGGGTTGAAGATGCTTTTATCCGAGGAGAAATGAACAGTAGCCATCTTGGTACCGCAAAGAGCCGTGTCTTTAAGAATATTAGCTCGTTAGCATTTGGTGGTTTAAATCGACGTACTTTGTATCTTGGATGTTTGTCGGGAGAGTCAGTTGCTGTTTTAAATGGGACTGTGGCCGGAGTAGCTCCAAAGACATTGGAATTTTGACTCAGACACTGCGTAGTGAAATCTGGGAAGTCCAATAAAAAAGCCATAACATTGCAAGTTTATAGTAAACCTGCAATGAGTCATATATGTCTAAAAGAATTAATATGAATTATGGGTTTGTATTGAATTTAGTAAAAAATTGGTTAACTGTGTCGACGTCTGTGATACCTAAAATCGATATTACTTCTGATAGATCTGAAAAGTCAGCTCCACCGTAGTGAATACTGTCGTTCTGGTAACGTCCATTTACACCGTTATATTGATTACTAATGGCGTTAGCCATTGTCCATACTTTTGATGACGGTAGATTGGCCGCTTCAAGTTTCTTCACTGCGTAAGAGGTATTATTATAGCCAGGTGAACCATTTTCGGCTGCATTTCCATCAGGAATTTTTATATAAGTAGTTTTTTCTTTAACAAACGCTAGGGCATCTTTACTTGTTTCTTTTTCATTCCAAGTACTGTGTTGAACAACAACGAATTGCTCTTTAGTTAGTGGGTTGCCCATTTGAGCTAAGTGGTTAAGTAAGTCTTGAGTAAAATCACTTTGGCCCGCTTCCGCAGCCCATACACGTCCACCGGCTGAGACAGTTTTCTTAATTCGTTTTGACGTATCAGCAAGCGCCTTTTTACGTTCCATATGAGCATCAGTCCAATTGTTTTTGAACACTAAATCAAATAGCGAATTTGCAGGAACATATAAACCCCCTTGAACACCATAAGTACCACTTACTGCAAAATAGTTAAGATCTTTAAAAGATTTAGCTTTTAAAATAAGATCTAGTGCGGCAATGGTATGAATATCATCCACATCGGTTTTGAGGTCAAAGTTTAACAAAAGCAAATCTTTAGCTTTATCAAATTTTGGTGTATCTGCAGCATGGCCCAATAATGAGAATAAAACAGAGGTAGTAAAGAGAGTGAGTAAGTAAAGCTTCTTCATTTTTTAAATTCCTTGAGAAAATAGATTAGTTTTTTATTAAAGACATAACTTCATATTCATAGCTGAAAAGCCAATATGATTTTTTAGGACTGACTCACCCACCTACTTTACTATTGAAATTGCCTAATAACTCAGTTGAGTGTGTCGTTTTAATTTAAATATTATTAATGTATACATTAATAAGTTACCAGTAACATAGTTTTGGATCAACAGTTTATTTTTATAAGTGACTTACGGGCAGTATTTGTTGAGTAGATTGTTTGACGCGTTGTATTTTTCGAGAGGGAAATGTAGCTAATATAAACCACTTGAATTTGCTTAAAGTATCCTCGTTTAATCCGATTGACTCAGCGATAAGTAAACTATAAAAACTCCTAACCGTGTTGGTTATCAATGTTATGATTATTCATATTGTTCAAGTCATAGCTTTGTAATTACATCCCCGTATATTTGAATGCAACTAAATACCTATTCATTGGTTCCTGTATTATAGATTATCAAACCTATATTTTTCGATAATATTGAGTAAATTATTCTTACCTTTCTGGCGGTGTAAGCTATGTATTTCGCCTGCTTTTTTGGCATCTCCAAGACGAATAGCCGCAACTACGGCTTTATGGTCATCAGTAGAATCTGTCGGTTTATCACGCAGGGCAAGCGTAAAATAGCGAACTCGATGAGCCTGTCCCCAGAACTGAAGAACCACTTGTTTTAATCGAACGTTACCGCATAAATCTAAAAGGCACAGATGGAATTCTTCATCAGCTTCAGCCCATTCTTTTAAGTTGTCTTTCTCTAACGCTTTTTCCATTCGCAATGTGGGTAGTTCAAGCTGTTTAATCTCTTGCTCAGTAATTGTTTTGTTCGCTACCTTTTCAGCTAATGTTTTAGCTGCTTGGGCCTCCAGTGCTGTCATAATGTCATAAATTTCGTTCATGTCGGCGCCGGATATAGGCTTAATAAATATGCCTCTTCTAGGTCTGATATTTATTAAGCCTTCTTTTTCAAGTTGCACACATGCCTCGCGTATAGGGGTACGACTAATATTGAGTTTTTCTACTAATACTTTCTCAAGTATTTGATCACCCGCTCTGAACTCATTGTCCAAAATCAAAGCACGAATTGTTTGATAAGCTTTTTCAGAAAGAGGGACTACATTGGTTTTTATTGGTTTTTTCATATATGTCTTCTTTTACTTGATGTAGATAATTATTTTAATTAGATACGTGTTTTTCATGGTTTAATTCATCTTATCCTCATTAAAGCCTATATTACAAGCGCTTTGCATACTCACCTGTTTTGTTGAGTTAATTTGCATATTTAATCCTTATCGTGCCCTAATGTAAGGAGCTACATAGTACGTTTTTATTTTAAAAGATGTGTGATTTTTTATTACTTGAAATTACATCGTTAATTTTTAGCGTTGACATGTTAAGCATTCAATATTAATGTATGCATTAATTCGTTATAATGTATGCATTAATTGTGATGAATGCGCAGTGGTGTGGGAGCTCTTTCAATTAGCGTCACACATCATCTAATTTACAGTAAGAAGATCAAAAGGCTTAAAATATGAATCCACACAATAAGTTTAAAAAGACACTACTGACAAAGAGTATATCGCTGTTGTTGGGGTCAACAGTTATCATGCCCACCATTGCACAAGAATCTCCGGCTAATGATGATACAGAAATCATTGCAGTTACTGGTATTCGCGGTAGTTTACTTAACTCTATGAATCTAAAAAGAGACTCAGAAGGGGTAGTTGATGCTATTTCGTCCGAAGATATTGGTAAATTTCCCTCTACAAATTTAGCTGAATCATTACAACGTATTCCTGGTGTATCCATCGACCGAGTAAACGGAGAAGGTTCACAGATCACCGTACGTGGTTTTGGCGCCGACTTTAATCAGGTGACTCTTAATGGTCGTACCATGCCAACCGCGAATGTGCCAATTGTTGGGGCAGGTAGTAGTGGTAGTGCGTCGGGGGCTTCAGGTCGAGCTTTTGATTTTTCAAATTTATCCTCTGATGGGGTACAAATACTAGAAGTATTTAAAACTGGCCGTGCCGATATTTCTTCTGGTGGTATTGGGGCAACTGTCAATGTTGTAACACGACGTCCTTTAGGGACTTCGGGTATGCAAGGCTCAATAAGTGCCAAAGCAATACACGATACATCAGTGGATGGAGGAAGCAGTATTACTCCTGAAGTTGGTGGTTCTTTTAGTTGGGCAAATGAAGACAATACGTTTGGTATTGGATTTTTTGGTGGTATATCAAATCGAGATAGTGCCGCAGCAGGAGCTACATCTTCATCGTGGAATGTTATTCCATATTCTGAATTTTTAGGGCTAACTACCGAAGATACCATTATTACTAATGCACCGACTTCTTTAGATCAATACGTGACTTTACCAAGAGATAGTCGCTACCAGTTTTCTGAATTTGAACGCGAACGGAGTAATGGTCAATTAGTATTACAGTTTGCACCGAGCGAAAACTTGTCAATGACAGCAGATTATACTTTTGCTGTGAATAAAGGTGTGGAAGAAAAAGTAGAATTTTATAACTGGTTCAATCGTCCTTTCACTGAGGTGGTATTTGACGATAGTCCGGTTCCAAGCACTATTTTCATAAAAGAAAAAGCCATCAATAAAGGCGGCGGAATGCCTCAGGTTATGCGAGCAACAAAAGATGAGTTGAGTTCTTTTGGTTTTAACGCTGAATACTATTTAAATGATACACTTAAGATAACGTTTGATGGCCACTCTTCGAAGGCTGAAGTAACACCTGATGCACCAATGGGATACACTGAAATTAACGTTGGTTTAGATCATAAATACGGTAACTCATCGACAGATTCTGCATTTCAATCAGTTGATTATAGTGGTGCAATTCCTGTACGGACAGTCGAAACAATCTCAGGAGCGACAGTTATTCGTCCTGAAATCGTAGCAAGTCAAGTTGCTAGTGGTATGCGTAAGGTCACACAAATTAACGAAATTGATCAATACGATCTCCGTGCTGATTGGGTATTAGATGATGGAGCAAACCTCACGGTTGGTGCAAATTATCGTACTCAGAAGAATGTTGCTGACAGAACTGATTACCAACAAATTTTAGGGAACTGGGGATCTGAAAATCCTGGAGACGTAGAAGATTTAGCTCCTGGTTCCCTTGAAACTTTTTGTATATCTTGTAAATTCAATGATCACACAATAGGTGGTGGAACGACTTCTGTAGGTGGAGCAACTAACAACGAAGTTTACGCTGTTCGAGGAAATGCTGCGGATATTTTTGCTGCACTATCACCCGCCTTATGAAGCCGGATACTCAGGTGCATCTTCTAGACCTCTTCGCGTAACAGGTAGTGCTTATGATGTTATTGAAGAAGATGTTACCTCTATTTTTGTTCAGCTTACAAATGAATTTCAAATTGGTGGCTTAGACGCATATTTGAATGTAGGGCTTAGATATGAACAAACAGATGTTACTGCAATAACAGAATCATCTCCAACATCTGCCATTATTTGGCAAGGTGATAATGATTTTGCTAAGTCTGCGGCAGCATCGAGTTCTGGATTTTCTTCAGATTCCTCATACAGTAATTTATTACCAAACATTGATCTTGCGATTAACTTAACTGATGAGGTTAAAGTACGAGCGTCATACAGTAAAACACTTGCAAGAGCGACATATAACAATTTATACGCTAGTGATAATGCAAATGCTCCTTCAGGCCCAACGGCATTAGGTAACGTGGTAACTGGTAGTAAAGGTAATCCAGGGTTAAAACCGTTAGAATCAGATAACTATGATGTATCTGTAGAATGGTACTTCGATGAAACTAGTTATGTTTCAGCCGGCTTGTTTTCTAAACGTGTAAGTAATTTTGTTGGTCGTGAAACGGTAAATGGTAACTTGTTTGGTTTACGTGATGCTACGTCTGGTGCACCAGGTACTCGTTCAGGTATGGCTCTAGAAATACTCGACAACTTAGGCGTATTAGCAGATGAAATCAATTTATTTGCTGCAGCAGTATACGTTGACCAATCAGCAAATATGGCCGAAGCAATGGCGCTGTTTGTGGCTAATCAAGGTGCTGATGGAAATATAGAGGATGCTGAATATGATCGTCTCGAAGGTAGCTTTGAGATAGTACCAAACGGTGATGATCCATTATTCAACTTTGCTTTGAATCAACCTATCAATAACAATTCAGCTGAAATTAACGGGCTAGAACTTCAAGCACAGCACTTTTTTGGTGAGTCAGGATTTGGCGTTGTGGGTAGTTTTACCGTAGTCAACGGGGATGTTGGATACAATATATCTGGTGCTCCTAACGTATCACAATTTGCACTACAAGGCTTGAGTGATACTGCAAACGTTACCTTGATTTACGAAAAGAATGGTTGGTCAAGCCGCTTAGCTTATAACTGGAGGGATGAATTTCTTGCTTCAGCAAATGATGGCAGCGGATTTAACAACCCTATCTTTGTTGAAGACTATGGTCAGTTAGATTTCAACCTAAGTTATTCGTTTAGTGAGCAATTAGCAGTATCTTTTGATGCAATTAATTTAAATGAAGAAAGCTCTAGATCATTTTCTCGTTCGAAAACAGATTTGCATTTCATACGTGAAAATGCAGCGCGTTATTACCTAGGCGTAAGATACAAGTTTTAATAAAAGCTAAGTCAAACCGCTAGTAATAGCGGTTTGACTGTTTTATTTAAACGATGCACCTCATGCTTTTGAGTGCAATAAATATTATTTAAGTGTTTTATTTGATGTAATAAAAATAAATAGGTGTTAAATGTCGAATTATATAGCATTAGATTGTGTGGCTCATCAAAACCTAAAAGTACGTAATCAATACGGTGAAGTATTTGGGGGTAATAGCAATCATGCTCTGGTTTTTCCTACTGAATTTGAAGCTCTACACAGAGAATACCCGATTTTCTTCCGTCATAATGAAACTTCAGGTTATTATGCTATTTGTATTTTAGGGTTTGATAAAAATGAAAACCTTTTTTTAGAGAATGGTCATTGGGCAGCACGCTCTATCCCCGCTATGTGTATGCGAGGACCATTTGCAATACAACTCACCGATAACGAAAACTCTTTACAGACAGATGCTGATCCTATTGTAATGGTTGACCTAGATAATACACGTATAAATCCAGATATTGGAGAGTCAATATTTCAAGCTCATGGCGGATATACGCCCTATTTTAAGGAGATACTTCAAGCCATGCGTAAGATCCATGTAGGTAATCAAAGCACAGAGTCTTTTTTTGCCATTTTAGATAAATTTAAACTGATAGAGCCTATTGAAATAAAGGTAGATCTAGCAGAAAAAGGTACCTATAACATAGCCGATCTGTTCACAATAAGTCGTGAGCGCTTAGCAGCATTATCTTCTGATGAATTACATGAATTAAATAGTTTAGGATTACTTGAACATTGTTTTTCTGTGGTATCGTCTGCAGGCAACATGTCGCATCTAGTGAATATGAAAATGCGTTGTCTTGTATCGTCCGCATCATAGGTAATGATAATGAGATACAATAATAGCCTTCATACAATTAAAGCGTGCCAGTTCAATGAAATAGACTTTAACGCTCTGACTGAATTAGGCCGACCATGTTTAATAAAAGGCGCGATTGCTAACTCTCCTCTAGTACTTAAAGGCCGCCAATCATTAAGCTTGGCGCAAGAGTACTTACAGGCTTTTTATACGCAAAAGCCTATGTTGGTTTATCAATGCGAAGCTGAGGAAAAAGGTCGATTTTTCTATAACGCACAATTTGATGGGATGAACTTCACAACACACTTTGCGCAATTAACCGATTTTTTTAACGATATAGAACAGAATCAACAAACCCGTAGCGATAAGGCTTTTTATATCGGCTCAGCCAGACTGAATGACTATTTTCCCGAACTACTAAAGACTAATTTACCCATCGATAATAACAACCTTTCTGGGCATTCAGCTCAAGCCGGTATTTGGCTTGGTAATAAAACAACTGCTGTTACTCACTTTGATACTTCAAATAATATTGCTGCCTGTATGCTTGGTCGACGTAGATTTACTTTATTTCCACCATCTCAAAGTGGCAACTTATATCCAGGGCCTTTAGAACCTACACCCGGTGGACAAGTATTAAGTATGGTAGATATTTCAGCTCCTGACTTTAAACGCTATCCCAAAGCACGCGAGGCTCTTAAGCATGCAATCGTGGTAGATTTAGAGCCAGGTGACTTGTTAGTTTATCCTGCATTGTGGTGGCATCAAGTTGAAGCACTAGATGACTTTAACGTGATGATTAACTACTGGTGGAATAGTACACCTGCTTATGTTGATGACCCAATGACTACTTTATTACATGGTATGTTGAGTTTGCGAGATCGGCCACAAAGTGAAAAAGACGCATGGCAGGCGTTATTTCAATATTACATTTTTGAAGACAAGCAGCAGGCACGACAACATTTACCTCAGAATACATGGGGAGCTTTACGAGATTTAGATGAATTAAGTGCTCGGGTATTACGTAATAAAGTGTTAAAAAAGATCAATCGCTAGTATTAATTGGTAATAATGTAAGCGCTCTATATTTTTGGTTCGCAGATAGGAGTTTTAGATGCAAAAGGTACAAAAGGTGATTATCGCAGGTGGTGGTACCGCAGGATGGATAACCGCTGCTACATTATCGAGTCAATTGGGCAGCCTGATTGATATTACGCTTGTTGAATCTGCAGATATTGCAACCGTTGGCGTGGGTGAAGCAACGATACCCACGCACAAAGCCTATCATCGTCTTATTGGTGTAGACGAGCAAGAATTTATGCGAAAAACTCAGGCGACATTCAAATTAGGTATTGAATTTAGCAATTGGGGAGATATAGGTGAGAGCTACTTTCATGCCTTTGGTCAGATTGGTCGTTCCACTTGGATGGGGGACTTTCAACACCTTTGGCAACATGCAAATACACTAGGTTGTGGAGGCGAACTGCAAGATTATTGCGTCGAACTTAAAGCCGCTAAAGCAGGAAGATTTGGCAAAGACGATAAAGCCAACGTTAATTATGCCTATCATTTAGATGCAGGTTTATACGCCTCATTCTTAAGTGAATTGAGTCAACAGCGAGGTGTTAAGCGAGTAGAGGGGACGATTGAAAGCATAGAAATGGATAGTGAAAATGGACACATTAACAACCTTGTATTAAGTAATGGTACAAGTGTTAAAGGTGATTTATTTATAGATTGTACTGGCTTCAAAGGGCTACTCATCAACGAAACTTTGGGAGTAGGTTTTGAAGATTGGTCACATTGGTTACCTATGAACCGTGCTTGGGCTGTACAAACCGAAGGTAAACAGGACATTCCCCCATATACAAAATCGATTGCTCGTGATGCCAGTTGGCAATGGCGTATCCCGCTACAAAACAGAGTGGGCAATGGCTTGGTTTTTTGTAGTGACTATCTCTCTGAGCAAGATGCACTTCAGTTGCTGACTGAAAATCTTGAAGGGGATATGATCACGCAACCTCGTTTACTAAAATTTAAAACAGGTAAACGTAAAAAAGCATGGTTTAAGAATTGTGTGGCTATTGGGCTTTCTAGTGGATTTCTCGAACCACTTGAATCCACCAGTATTCATCTTAGTCAGATTGCAGCAACAAGATTAGTACAGATGTTTCCTTTTAATGGCATGGATGAAGCGCTACAAACACATTACAACACCTACGTTGATGGAGAGGTAAAGAGCATAAGAGATTTCATTATCTTGCATTATACCTTGAACAGACGGCCAGAGCCTTTTTGGCAACACGTTGCAACGATGGATATTCCGGATTCACTCCGACATAGGATGGAACTATACACAAAAACTTCAATAGCGTTTCAGAATGATGGCGATCTCTTTCGTGTTGATTCTTGGAATCAAGTCATGTTGGGACAGGGTATTAACGTTGAGGGCTATCATCAAATGGGTCGCTTAGTTAAAGATGATAACTTACGAAAAGCGTTTAACGAATTAAAGCATCATATCAATTCGACAGTTATTAGACGTCAACTAACTTGTCCGGTCGGCGTCAATTAACTTGGCGGTATTTGAGTTTATTTTCATTGCTTGTTTTTTACGGTAGCTTTCTCCTTGTATTTGGTAGATATCACTGTGATGTACAAGTCGGTCTATAGCTGCAACAGTCATCATGTTGTCACCGAATATACTATCCCACTCACTGAAAGCTTGATTTGATGTGATCAACATACTGCCTCGTTCATATCGATGAGCAATCAATTCAAATAATACCTGACTTTCACTATCATTCTTCTTCACATAGCCAATATCATCCAAGATCAATAGCTCATATTTATCGAGTTTTCTTAAGGCATCATTCAAACCTAGTGTTTCTTTAGCACGTTGTAATTCTTGTACTATCGTCGTGCTAGTACTGAACTTAACTCGCACCGACTTTTCCAGTAATGAGTAACCTATCGCACACGCTAAGTGAGTTTTCCCTAAGCCACTTGCCCCAAACAGTAATACATTATGACCTTGTCTAACCCAATCTATTTGATTCGTTTTTTGTTTGATTTGTAGCGATGTTACCCCTTCGATTTCGTCAAAATCATATTGATGAAGCTGCTTACCTACGGGTAATTTACTCTCTTTAAGAAGCCGCTTTAAGCGACTCTCATGGCGATGATTCGCTTCAAGTTCGCATAACTCAGCAAGAAACAACTCAGGCTCCCATTGCTCTGACACGGCCTTTTGAGCGATAACTTCCCATTCTTTGGCTATCGCACTTAAGCGCAGCTCTTTCAACAATATTGGTAAGCTTTGAATGTTAGCCATGCATACCTCCAAGCAAGCTATCATAATCACTTATGTGATGTTGATGGCTGACAATATTAGGTACTGTAACCATACTAGGGCCAAACAATTTACGACACATATCAATCGATATACGTTTGCCTTGCTCATGGTTTTTCAGTACATAGCGGCCAAGGGCGTCTTCGCAATGATAGTTATGAGCGAGTAATAATAGATCAACCATATATCGGCAGTCTTTGTCACTAACGTGCTGCGCGGTTAACTGCTGCCACAATAAACTGAAATCACCTTCTGGTATTAAGTCTTCTCGTAACTGTGAATATTTGAAGGCATTGGGCTTTTTCGCCAGTGAGTGGATCACATGTTTATAGTCTACCGCGCGTGCTCGGTGCCCTTGGGCATAAATTCTGGGCAGTGATAAAGTCTCTTCATGACCAAGAAATAAAGCGAGCCGGGTATCATAAATATGAACCAGTAAACGATGACCAATAAGCCTGGAAGGTACGGTATATGTCACTCGTTTGATGCTGATAGTGCTACTGGATGTGACCTTAACATATTGCTCACTAAAATCGTTAGTACGGCGTTTTGGTAGCGCGGTTAAGTGCTTGCGCTCCTCATCAAAGCGTGTTTTACATTGACGATTGATTTTGGCGACAATTAGATCTACAAACGATTGATACTCGGTAATTGTCGCGAAGTCACGACTACCGCGTAAACGCAATTGCTGATCTACTTTTTGTTTTAAATGGCTATGAGCCACTTCAATCGCACCATTTTCATGCGCCACACCTTTATTATTGCGAGTCGCTATAACGCCATAATGTTTGCATAGTTTTTGATAACGTTCGGTTAAGGTTTCTTGTTCATAATGGTTATTGAATGCGGCACTTAAGCTATCCGTTCGATGTGTCTGTGGTACGCCACCACTGCGCCAAAAAGCATTTTGTAAGCCTGTGGAAAGTGACTCAAAGCTTTCTCCACTAAAGACAACCTGAGCATACGACCAACCACTAAACACTAACTTGTAATGAAAAAGTTTATGCTCAAAGGCTTCACCGGCAATGCTAATATTGAGCTTATTCATCCAGGTGTAATCCGATATCCCCATAAATCCTGGCATATACTTTTGACGAAAGATGACTTCTTGATCTGGCCCTTCAGTGGCTAGCCATTTTTTGACTCGACGTTGCAACGTGCGTAAATGGTTACGGCCGAACTTACCCGGCATAACGTTATCTAGCTGATCTAATAACGTTACAGGTTGAAGCTTAGGATCTGCTTTAAGTAGTGGAATAAGATGTAGTTCAAAGGCACCATCAAGGGGATCTTTTCGGGTTCGATATGCTCTAGGTTGCTTTGTTGTTGAATGTTGCCCTGTATCAATGCGACTGGCTGTGCGCTCTGACATCCCCGCTTGGGCGGCAGCTGTTGTTTGTTTATGGTCCTTACGATAAGACATATATAAATTAACCTGTTGTTTGGTTATGGGTTTTCCAGACATATCTTTCTCTGTTGAATTTGATATATCTGAAGTGTACCAAAACCAGACAAGCTAATTGTCGTGAACCGGCCAAGCTAATTGTCGCCTAATAGACAGTGGAAGGTTTGCCGATGCACGCTGACTTTTTGCGTCAATATAGTGTACTTAGTAATAAGTAATTTACTATCCACTTCAAATCAATACTTTTGTTTTTATGGGAAAGTTAATTTAAGTGTTAACTCACCTATTAACAAAGAAAGCCCAACAGCAATGTTGAGGCTTTCTTTGTTAGTAAATCTTTGAAAAAATTCTGTAGGAAATACTCACTTTAAACATATTAAGTACTCTTTTGGTTCTATTTTATAGAATATAAACTTCAATTTAATCAAATATATTAATTTATAGTTTCAGCCTACTATACACACATCGAAAGCAAACAAGCTTTTTAAACCAAGCGTAATAGAACATTTTATGCTTAACGTTAACTGAAAATAAGCGAGAAAATACTCATGGCTCAAATAGGCAAAACTATCCCAGAATTCAAAGCACAAGCATTCCATAATGGCGAGTTTGTTGAAGTAACGTCTGAAAGTGTTAAAGGTAAATGGTCAATCTTTTTGTTCTACCCAAGAGACTTCACTTTTGTTTGCCCCACTGAATTAGAAGATATGGCAAATCAGTATGAAGAACTACAAAAGCTAGGCGTTGAGGTTTATTCAGTATCGACAGATACACACTTCTCACACAAAGCATGGCACGACTCTTCAGAAGCCATTGGTAAAATTAAGTTTCCAATGCTTGGCGACCAAACAGGCATCATTACGCGTGGTTTTGATGTGATGATTGAAGAAGATCATATGGCACATCGTGGCACTTTTTTAGCTGACCCAGACGGTGTTATTCAAGTTGCACAAATTCATCTTTGGCGGCATCGGACGAAGTGCAAAAGAGATGGTACGTAACGTTAAAGCGGCACAATATGTTCGCGAAAACGATGGTGAAGTATGTCCGGCGGCTTGGGAACAAGGCGAAGCAACATTAACACCAAGTTTAGACCTAGTTGGAAAAATTTAAGCGCTAATTTATTAAGTAACCTCAGTTATTTACTTATTTGGGTGGGGGATGGTATTGATCCCCTGTTTTTACTCACTCATCTCAGTAATGCAATGCTAGATGGCGCAATGCTCGATGGCTCAATAACTTAATAGTTCAAAATGTCACTTTTCAGCACTTAATTATCTGAATAGAGAAGATTAGCGAAAATAATTAACTTGAATCAAAATAAATTGAAAAAACCAACTAAACTAAAATCAACTAAAGTTAACCACCTAAGTTAAACCAAGAAGGTATGAATCATGAGTAAGAAACTAACCACCGCAGCAGGTTGTCCTGTTGCCCATAACCAGAATGTTGAAACCGCAGGAAAACGTGGTCCTCAGTTATTACAAGATGTGTGGTTTTTAGAGAAACTAGCACATTTTGATCGTGAAGTAATCCCTGAGCGCCGCATGCATGCTAAAGGATCTGCAGCCTATGGCACATTCACCGTAACTCATGATATTACCAAATATACTAAAGCGAAAATATTTTCAGCCATTGGTAAAAAAACTGAATTATTTGCCCGCTTCTCTACCGTTGGCGGCGAACGTGGTGCTGCTGATGCAGAACGTGATATTCGTGGTTTTGCCTTAAAATTTTATACTGAAGAAGGTAACTGGGACTTAGTGGGTAATAACACGCCAGTATTCTTCTTACGTGACCCATTAAAATTCCCAGATTTAAATCATGCGGTAAAACGTGATCCCCGTACGAATATGCGTAGTGGTAAAAACAATTGGGATTTCTGGACATCATTACCTGAAGCATTACATCAAGTGACTGTGGTGATGAGTGACCGTGGTATTCCGGCAAGTTATCGCCATATGCATGGTTTTGGCAGTCACACCTTTAGTTTTATCAATAGTGATAATGAACGTTACTGGGTGAAATTTCACTTTGTTACACAACAGGGTATTAAAAACTTAACGGATGCCGAAGCCGAAGCGCTTGTTGGACGTGATCGTGAAAGTCATCAGCTTGATTTGTTAGAAAGTATTGATAATAAAGACTTTCCTAAATGGACCTTGAAAGTTCAAGTGATGCCAGAAAGTGAAGCGGCCACGGTACCTTATAATCCATTTGATTTAACCAAAGTATGGCCACATAAAGATTATCCACTCATTGAAGTGGGTGAGTTTGAGTTAAATCGTAATCCTGACAACTACTTTGCTGAAGTCGAACAAGCAGCATTTAATCCGGCAAATGTAGTACCAGGTATCAGTTTTTCTCCTGATAAAATGCTACAAGGTCGTTTATTTTCTTATGGGGATGCACAACGTTATCGTTTAGGTGTTAATCACCAACATATTCCAGTAAACGCCCCGCGCTGTCCTGTGCATAGCTATCATCGTGATGGCGCAATGCGAATGGATGGTAATTATGGCAGTACGTCGGGTTATGAACCCAATGATCAAGGCCAATGGGCAGAACAACCTGACTTTTCTGAGCCACCCTTAAACTTAGATGGTGCTGCAGCACATTGGGATCATCGTGAAGATGAAGATTACTTCTCTCAACCTGGTGACTTGTTCAGATTAATGACGCCAGAAAAGCAAGAATTACTGTTTGGTAATACGGCACGTAACTTAGACGGGGTACCAAAAGAAATTCAATTACGACACTTAAAGCACTGTTATAAAGCAGACCCTGCTTATGGTGAAGGTATAGGTAAATTACTTGGTATTGCAGTGAGCGAATTTAATACGTAGAGATTGTACCTATTTAACTTGAACAAGTGACAGCCATGGTAAATTCCTTTTATTGTAACTGTGCATAATAGAAGGATTTTACAAACCTTTCACTCATCAATCAGTTGGTGTGGCTGCTATTCACTGATAGATAGTTAACAGACCCTAGTGTATTTTCATTATAAAGTATTAATAAAAGCGAGTTATTCTACAGACTCGTTATAAGGCAGCCAATAGGTACCTTAAGTAACAAGAGAGTTGACTATGTGGGACACAGAATACGATAGAGAAGAATATGTTTATGGGAAATTACCGAATGATTTCCTTAAAAGTCATTACAAAGTCATACCAAAAGGCAAAGTGCTGTTGCTTGCTGAAGGTGAAGGAAGAAATGCAGTATTTCTTGCTAAATTAGGATACTCAGTAACTGCAGTAGACATATCAAGTGTAGGCTTAAAGAAAGCAGAAAAACTTGCTAAAGAAAATAACGTAATTATTGAAACCGTATGCGCTGATTTGGAAGTGTTTGATCTTGGAGAAAATAAATGGGACGGTATTGTTTCTATATATTGCCATTTACCGCTAACAATTAGGCAAGCTTTATATAAACGAATTGAACGGGCAATTAAGCCCTCGGGAGTTTTCTTACTAGAAGGTTACAGACCAGAACAGTTAGACTATAAAACGGGAGGGCCACCCGTAGCTTCAATGATGATTTCAAAAGAAACGTTAATAAAAGAACTCCCAAATTTTACATTTAGCCATCTAGAGACTCTTGAACGAGTCGTACATGAAGGAATTAATCACAATGGTTTAGGGGCAGTAATTCAAGCCATTGGAACTCTGAAATAGTCTCAAGACAATGCATTTCAAGTAGGGCTCTGTCGTTTACTTGGTTTTGCTTCGCGATACATTTTAGTAAACTATTTCTAGCCGCTTGTTGAAGCGTCATTATGCTGTTATTGTTGTTTTTATAAGCAAGGTGCGTAGCTGACTTATTAATTGACACTGACTTCAACTTTGAGCCAGTGATTAATATTTCGTCATCGAATGTAACTAATCACTCAAATAATTACAATAATGAAGAATCAATAAGGATGATGCAATGATTAAAAAATCTATTTTATCTGGCTGTATTTCTATCAGTTTATTAGCCGCGTTTACTGTAGCTGCAGTGCCAAGTGAGCAAACTAAGCTACTTGAAAGTGTCGAAAGTAAAGTCATTGAGTGGCGACGAGATTTTCATAAAAACCCTGAATTAAGCAATCGTGAAATTCGCACTGCCGGTATTGTTGCAAAACATTTAAAAAACCTTGGTTTGGAGGTAGAAACTGATATTGCCTATACTGGAGTTGTTGCCATTTTAAGGGGAGCAAAGTCTGGTCCAACGGTAATGCTACGTGCTGACATGGATGCATTACCTGTTACTGAAAAGGTAGACTTGCCTTTTAAATCAACAAAAAAAACTAACTATCGCGGTGTAGATGTTGGAATTATGCACGCTTGCGGTCACGATACACATGTCGCTATGTTAATGGGGGCAGCAGAAGTACTTGCCGGCATGAAAGAGCAGTTAAACGGTAATGTAATGTTTGTGTTTCAACCTGCAGAAGAAGGTGCCCCAGAAGGTGAAGAGGGCGGCGCAGAGCTTATGTTAAAACAAGGAATATTTAAGCGTTATAAACCTGATGTTGCTTTTGGTTTACATATAACGTCTCGCCTTGCTTCTGGTGTTATAGGTTATCGAAGTGGCCCATTTATGGCAAGTGCAGACAGATTTGAAATTACAGTACATGGTGAACAAACACATGGTTCTACGCCTTGGAATGGCGTAGACCCTATTGCTTCTGCAGCGCAGATTGTAAATGGTATTAACTTGATTGTTAGTCGTCAAATTAATATTACTAAAGAACCTGCTATTGTGTCTTTTGGTAAAATTTCGGGCGGTGTACGTAACAACATTATCCCAGATAAAGTTGAAATGGTCGGTACTATTCGCAATTTTGACATGGATAATCGACAACAGATCTTTGAAAAAATTAAAACAACGGCAACACATATAGCCTTATCATCAGGAGCAAAGGCAGAAGTTGATATATATAAAGGCTATCCCGTTACAGTGAACAACCCTGATTTAACTGCGCAAATGTTACCAAGTTTAGAGAAAGCCGCAGGAAAAGAGAATGTTACCGTTATGCCAAAGATTACAGGTGCGGAAGACTTCTCATTTTATGCGCTTGAAGTACCTGGTTTGTTTGTGTTTTTAGGCGGTACACCCCACGATAAAGATGCAAAAAAAGCAGCCAGTAATCACTCGCCTTACTTTTTTGCTGATGAGTCCTCATTTAAAACGGGCACAGCGACCTTAACGCAACTGACACTTGACTATATGGCACAAGCTAAATAACCTGCTGCTCGGCATTAAAAAATACTTGTAGAGCACTGTTTTCGTAAGCTTATCGTTAACTTTAGCTTTGCTTTTATAAAGAGTTGGCTGCAAGCCAACTCTTTAATTACACTGATGTATTTATATGATTAATGTTCGTGTTCTTCTTCTACGGCTATACCAAGCCATGCTGCGTTTCCTGGAGTGAAATTTAATTCAAAGCTGTTGACTACTTCGCCTTCGTGTAAATCAACGGCTGTGACTTGTTGTTCGTTAATAATATAAATCAAATCATCGGCTTTAGATGCAACGATTGAGGGGGTTGCATCTACGGCTAAGTTATCAAATACTTGAAATCGCTCTTCTAATTGCCAGTTATCTTCAGCAGGAAATACATTTAAGTAGCCTTTGCTATCAAGTATCAACAGGTGTTCATTATGGCCATCAAAACCATAGGTTACAGAGGTTAAATCATCTTCTGCTTGCCAGTTATACTGAGTGATATCTTGTGCCGCTAAATCAATTAGATAGAATTCAGAGGAAGCGGTGCCGATCATTATATTGCTTTCTGCACTACCAGTTAACGAGCCAATACGTACACCTTCAGCGAAACTTGTTGGATTAGAAATTTTGTACTCGCTAAAAACATTGCCTTGTTGCTCAATAGCTAAAACGCCATCGCTGCAACCAAAAGCTATATGCGTTTCATTTTGGAAACTGCCATGTAAAGCAGGGCATGTTGTTTCAAGGATTTGCTCTTGATGAAAGTGATCGTTATGTAATTCAAGTATTGCAATAGATTCTGGTAAACTACTTTCAGAGTCAGAGTCGCGTAATGTTGTTAAAACATAGTCGCCACGAATTTCTGCTGTACCGTGTAGATAAGTATCAAAATCATGATTGGCAACGGTTTGTTCTGCACTGATACTATCATCAGTTAATATACTTAAACTCGCGTTAACACCTGTATCTTTATTACCATCGAAAAATACTACGGTTTGGTCGCCACGCGGAACATAATGAGTGGGTTTAACATCAAATAAAGCAAAATTTGATAATACAGGATCATCATTGTGTTGGTCATAATGATCGCCATGTAGTTCTTGCCAAACGCCACCATCAACAAATTCAACAGTATCAAATGAACGTTGTACCGCTACAGCATAACGATTTTCTGGACTTGCGTATAAATATTCTGCAGGGTTAGTTAGCGTTATAGACTCAACTAAGTTGTTGTCTTCTAGATTAAAAATATGAACAACGGCTTGATCTGCCGCGGCAATAGCTAAACGCCCTTTCCCTACTTCTTCGCTATGATCATCTGTATCCTCTATTATTGTTGGCGGTAATTCGACAATGTTTGTTTCTGAATCTCCACAGCCTGTTAAAACAGTGGCGCAAACTAAAGCTAAGGTATTTAAAGTAAATTTTTTCATGTTATTCCTTTGTTAAATTATTGTATATCCAGGGATAGAATTAAAATGAGCCTCGAATGCCAATAGCAAAAGAACGGCCTGCTAATGGTGTTAAATCTTTTAAGAATGAGGTGTGCACTTGGGCGTATTCATCGGTTAAATTTTTACCTTTTAGATAAACAGCTAGGTCGTGTTGGCCTAAACTAAAATGGTAATTAACATTGGCATCAACCATCACGTAACCATCGGTTGAGCTTTCTAGTGCTGCGGTATGCGTTTGTTTGAAGTAATTATTAATAAATAAGTCAGCAGAAATTTTTTCTCCTTGATAACTAAATTCGGTGGCGATTCGTGCGGGTGGCGTGCGAGGTAAATCTCCCCCTGTATCTAAACTTGCTCGAATAATATCGCCTTGAATTTTCCATGAGAATTCGTCAGTTACTTGCCAAACAGCTTGCGCTTCAAAACCATATAGAGTGACATCTTGAGCTGTGAAAACAAATAAAGGTAATGTGATTTCTTCTTCCTCTTCCTCTGCGTGATCATGCTCATGTTCATGCTCACTAATGGCAGATAAACCAGTAGCTTGTTCGTAATAGTAGTCGTCTATTTGATTGTAAAAGGCATTAAGAATGAAGCCAAGATCACCTTTAAATTTACGCAAACTTAAATCAATATTGTTAGCAGTTTCCATTTTTAAATCTTGATTATTTAAACCAAAATAAGGTGTTTCTCCTTCAGGGTTTTGTAACGAAAATAGTGCACCTACTTCATATGACCCTGTACCAATATGAGGGCCAAAAGATAAGAGTTCAGAGGCAGAAGGGGCTCTTTGAGAATGTGATAAAGATAAGGCTAAGTTGTAGCTATCACTGAAATCCCACACTAAACCTGCAGAAAGGCTAACGGGTGTATATATATGTTCAACTTCAAAGTTACGCGTGATTGCGTCTGTAGCATGGTCGTGATCATGTTCATCATGTGAATCTTCAGCACTTAGTTCTGACAATAATTCAATCTCAGGTAAGCGCACTGTTGCTGCAGTAATTTCGGTACGCTCAATACGGGCACCAAGTTGTATTAATACTTCGCCAAAATGACGTTCTTCCATTAACGCTAATGCTATTGAGTCTGTTTTTGATGGCGGTGTAAATGCCTCTTCGCCAACGGCAGTAAAGTCACTTGATTTATAATGAAGACTTAATCCACCACGCCAATTCCAAATATTTTGATGTAATATTTCAGTACGTGCTTCTATGGTTTCATTGTTGAATGTGGTGCCAACAACACCCACTTCTAATTCACTATGTTGATAATCCGTGTAAGCAAATTTGGTATTAACTGATTTGATATACTGATTGTTAATATCTAACTCACTTAACAACTGCCAACGTTCTTGTTTTAAATCGGATAGTACTTCGATTGTTTCATCACCATGGCTATGACCTGGAATACCGTATTCTTGATCTAACGTTTGATAAGACAGACCAACAAAGCCATTGTCGAGTAAATAGCTTGTACCTAAAGTAAAGCCACTTGATTCAGCCGCTGAATTTTCTACTTCGTCGATGCCATTTTTTTCAGGTATTTGGTAGTTTTCACTATCACGGTAAAAAGCATCAGCATGTACTGCAATTTTGCCTACACCTCCATTAACTGAGCCTGATGCTAAGGTTTGTTCATTATTACTGTTGTGCTCAACTAACCATTCGCCTTTAGTATCTGTGCTACGAGGTACTCTTTCATCAACTAGGTTAACTACACCACCAATGGCGCCACTACCGTAAAATAATGTAGTGGGTCCGCGTAAAACTTCAATACGCTCTGTTGTGGATGTTTCAGTAGATACCGCATGATCAGGACCGATACGTGATGCGTCACCCGCATCTAAACCATTTTGAGTCACCAACACGCGTGGCCCATCTAACCCTCGAATAATTGGCGTGCCGCCTACGCCACCATGAAAATTACTGTGTACGCCAACTTCTTTACTTAGGCTATCACCTAAGGTGTTTTCTTGACGCATGCGTAAATTTTCACCGTGCAATACCGTAATAGGTAGAGCTGATTCAATGTTCGAGCTATGAAAAGGTGTCGCATGAACATCTATAATTTCTAACGCTGATTTATCAAGAGATACGGTTAATTCAGCACCAGTATTTTTGCTAACACTCACGTCAACATTACTATGAACAAAATTATCTGCA
This sequence comes from Colwellia maritima, assembly GCF_022669015.1. GTDB lineage: Bacteria > Pseudomonadota > Gammaproteobacteria > Enterobacterales > Alteromonadaceae > Colwellia > Colwellia maritima. Next base: position 863,955 of record NZ_JAKKSL010000001.1, read on the forward strand.
ACAATATGCAGTTCATAACGTCCTGGTTTTGCTTCTAGGGTGAATAGTCCACTTTCATTGGTGGTAGAGGTATGATTCGTTCCCATTATTTTTACTGTAGCGCCAGAAATACTCCCTCCTTGATTGTTTTTAATGATGCCTTGAATTTGTTCAGCATTTAATTCTGCGCTTGCTGAAACAGCCAGTAGTAAGCTGATAATTTTGGATAGATTATTCATGATTCCTCTTATGTTATTGTTATGTTATAACAGTTTTTGGCAATGTTATGTTATAATGTAACACTACGCAAGGCGTTTTTAACAATGAAGACATTTTTGTAATATGAAGCGATAATGTTTGTAAAAGTATATTTTTTAGTTCCTAATTAAATGATTCTTAATATTAAATGTAGTTAATATAGTGGCTTAAACTATTGTGGTAAGTAAGTTGATATATGCGTGAAACAGAGAGTTATAATCAAAAACTATATTTATTTTTGGTGTGAGGGGGGTTATCAATATAACAATTAATTGGTTATTATGTTTTTTTTGTGATATTGAAACAATTCTGGGTAAGTGGGTTGAAGTTTTTATTATTGAATCTGAAGAGTAAACATAATTTAATAATAGCTTGTTTAACTGCTTAATAATTGTTAGAAATTGTGTTTCTAAACTACGATTTTAGCTATATGTTAAACCGTAGTTATCGGACTGGCTTAGCCACACAAATTGTTGGTATTCATTACCTTCTGAAGCTTTAATTTATTATCTATTAAAATTATATTTTTAAACTGTTAGGCCGATTAAATAATTTCTTTCCTTCAGTTAATAAATGTTGAACGGCAGGGTGTTTCACCTTTCGTTCGGGCGATATTAAATAATAATGTTCACTTATTTCCGTTGTTTTTCCGATAATTTCGACATCAAATTGTTCTGTTACATAGTTTTCAATAATGGTGGGGGCGCAAAAAACACCATAGCCTGACTCGCCGAAATACATAGTTAACATTGAATCGTCAAGTTCACCTATTATTTTGGGGGATATATTCAGTTCATTAAACCAAGAGATAACACTTAGGTGCTGATTTGATCCTTTGACTGTAAAAAATGGCTTGCCGTCAAGCGAGTAAGGAAAGTTAACCGTGAGAGATTTAGCGAGATCTTTATGAGCAAAAAAAGTAATACCGCATTTACCTACAAGGTGGCTATATGCTTTTAAAGGAGATCCTGTTGGCAATGAGGTGTCACTTAACACTGCATCCAGTTTATTCACCGCTAATTCACCAAAAAGTACGTCTAAGCTTGTTTCTTTGCACACTAACTTAATAGAGTCGTCCATTGTGTAGATGGTTTTTAATAAATTAAATGAAAACACTTTGGCGATAACATCTGTGACGCCAATAGAGAAGCGAAAAGAAAAATCAGTTGAATGATTTTTCAATGAATGAATCAATTCATCACCTAAGCTGAAAATTTCTTGTGCATAACTTAGCGTTATGTGCCCCATATCATTTAGCACTAAACGTTTACCTTTTCGAACAAATAGACTATACCCTAGTTGTTCTTCTAACAAATTTAACTGAGCACTCAACGTTTGCGGCGTAATATGCAAGACTTTGGATGCTTGAGCTATACTGCCATGTGTTGCTATGGCATGAAAATATTGTAAGTGATGGTAATTAAGTTTTGCCATGTAACCTCCTAAATTTTTTTGATGAACTAATCTTTATCATTCTACCTTACTTATCAACTTTTTGTTGATATGTAATCAACTAAAATCGACTTTTATTGCTATGGATAATTAGCTATAAATATAGAAATTACCTGAAAGGAGTTAATATGCCGACTAATAAATTTACGTTAATGTTTGTCGCTTTCTTGGGTGTTCAATTGTTATCAGTACCATCGGCTAAGGCTCTGGAAGTACTTACGGCTAAAGAACTTGCATCACATTGTGCACTCATGGTTAATGAGACAGAAGGTGTTGACGGGCAATATTGTGTTCGCTATATCCAAGGTTTTATTGATGGTGCAATAGCGACTGATGCCCGAGTGATGTTAAATGCCGAAAGTGCTATTGCAGGTGAGGAAACATTCACTGAACGCGCAATTCGTACTCGTATGCCAAATAGAATCGATCGTTCTAGAGCTGCCGGCTTAGCAGGTTTTTGTCTGGGTGATCCCCTGCCATTACGAGAAGTAGTGAACGTTGTTGTTGCCGATTTGGCTGCTCAACAAATTAAATTAGACAACCGCGATAAAGATGAACCGGCTATGGAGGTTGTCTATAAGTCGTTGATGAAAAATTATCCCTGTAAAGAATGAACCTAATGCAAACTAGTTATGTGCTGCAGAGCGGCAAAGCAAAAATATCTTCTATATTACTTTTATTATTGGTTCTTGCACTTTCCTGGCTACTTTGGTCGGGATTGTACAAACCACTGCTTTTAGGTTTGGGTGCTTTTTCTTGTGTACTTAGCGCTTATTTGGCGCATCGCATGGGGTTTTTTCGTCATCATAAGGCGATGCTTAGACTCATACCGCGTTTACCAAGATATTGGCTGTGGTTACTACGAGAAATTACGATTTCGAGTATTGATGTGGCTAAATTGATCCTAAAACCTTCTCTTTCTATAAGTCCTACAGTGGTTGAGCTTAAAGCAGAAACTAAAACAGATGTGGGCCATGTAATTTTGGGAAATTCAATTACTTTGTCTCCAGGTTCAGTCACTTTGGATTTACATAAAGGAAAATTACTCGTTCATTGTCTGACGGCTGAAAGTGCACAGGAATTACTAAAAGGTGAGGCTAATCGACGAGCTGCTGCTCTGGAGCATAAATAAAAATGTATATAGTTGTTTCTATTGCTATTTTAATAACCATGGTTTTGGCGTTAGTGCGAGCGCTAATGGGGCCAAGTGCATACGACCGCGTATTAGCCGTGAACGTATTCGGCACTAAAACTGTTTTATTATTGTCAGTGATTGCCTTTCTTTATGGCCGACCTGATTTTCTCGATCTTGCCCTAGCATACGCCTTAGTTAATATGGTTGGTGTGCTTGCTGTTTTAGAATATTTTCAAAACCGGGTTAGGAAAAAGTCGGAGGCTCAAGATGATTGATCTCGTACTCGATATTCTAAGTTGGATACTACTGTTACTTGGTGGTGCTTGCGTGTTAATTGGTGGTATTGGTGGACTACGATTACCAAATTTTTATGCCAGAATTCACGCGGCAAGCCTTACTGATTCTATGGGTAACATTTTAATTTTTTCTGGCATCATGCTACAGGTGGTCTGTCGTTGGCGACGTTAAAGCTGTTCGCTATCATGGTTTTTCTGCTGTTAACAGGACCTACTTCTACCTATGCGTTAGCCAATGCTGCACTCTTATCTGGACTCAAACCTGACGTTGGATCCGCTAGTGATGAACCAAAGGAACATAAGTAAACATGATATTTATCTTTGCGGTTTTTTTACTCTCTTTACTTGTCATTACTGCCATTGCTATTGTGCGCGCTAAAAACTTATTTGTTGCCGTAATGTTAACGTCAATATTTAGTTTATTAATGGCGGCTAATTTTTTCATATTAGATGCAGCTGATGTCGCATTAACAGAAGCGGCCGTTGTTGGAATAACCACGGTAATTTTCCTTTGTGCTTTATCTTTAACTGATGATCGAGAAAAACCTCGTGAAGGAAGTCGTTGGGTTGCTTTTTGTACTGTTGGTGTTTTAGCTTTGTTAATTATTTACGCCACCTTTGACAAACCTCGCCTTGGTGACCCTGATGCTCCAGTACATCAACATGTGGCTCCTTGGTATCTAGAAAAAACTCCAGAATATATAGATATTCCCAATGTGGTTACGGCAATTCTTGGTAGCTTTCGTGGCTACGACACACTTGGCGAAGTGTTTGTTGTGTTCGCAGCGTGTATCGGTGTTTTATTTATATTGAGTGTAAAGCCCACAAGAAAAACTGAACAAGTGATTAAAAAAGAGAGTGGTCTACGTCATCACTTGATACCTCAAGTGGTTGGTCGGCTACTGATACCATTTATCGTGCTTTTTGGTCTCTATGTACAGTTTCATGGTGAATATGGCCCCGGTGGTGGGTTTCAGGCCGGTGCCATTATTGCTACAGGCGTGATTCTTTACGCCTTACTGGAAGGAGAATCTTCTGCTTTACGAGCAATACCTCGTTCGGTGTTACTCGGCATGGTTGTCGGGGGAGCACTTTTATATGGTGGTGTAGGAGTCGCTTGCATGTTAATGGGAGGTGCTTTTTTAGATTATTCTGTCTTGGCTACAGACCCTGTAGTTGGGCAACAGTTAGGTATTTTATTTATTGAGGCCGGTGTTGGTATGGCTGTTTGCGGTGCTTTGCTGTCAATTTACCATGCGTTTGCCGCCCGTGAGAATTTTTCATGAAACTATTGGAACTGTTGGGTTATTTCAATTATTGGGTGTTCGCGATTATTTTAACTGTGGGCTTGTATGCGGTTATAAGTAAAACAAATCTGATCAAAAAATTAATCGGGTTATCTATTTTTCAATCGGCTGTGTTCCTTATGTATATCACCATGGATAAAGTGGAAGGCGGAACGGCCCCTATTATAAAAGCAGGTGTCGATGATCAAGTATTTTCTAATCCTGTACCGCAGGTACTGATATTAACAGCCATCGTTGTGGGAGTATCTACCTTAGCATTAGGCTTAGCACTCGTGGTCCGTATCAATGAGTGTTATGGCACAATCGAAGAAAACGAAATTTTGGACGCTGACTAACGATTATGGATTTATTAGCACACCTTCCCGTATTACAAGTTGTAGTGCCGATGTTATCGGCACCCATCATTGTTATGTTACAACCTCGTGGCCTGGCATGGGGCCGGCGCTACAGCTACAGCACTGGTTAGTTTTGCTATTGCGGTGACACTTACCTTAGCTGTACTAGACGGTCAAGCTATCGAGTATGCAGTTGGCGGTTGGCCTGCACCTTTTGGTATCACGCTGATGGTTGATGCTTTTAGCGCGCTGATGTTATTAGTAGTAACAGGCGCGAGTGCTGCCGCATTGATTGCGGCTAAACCCAGTATTGATCAGCAAATTGAATCTGCACGTCAGCCGCTGTTTTACTCAGCTTGGCTTTTGGCGTTGTCGGGGCCGGTAGGGATAGTCGTTGCCGCTGATGCCTTTAATATTTTTGTCTTTATGGAAATTTCGTCACTGGCAAGTTATATATTGATCGCGGGTGGCCCTGATCGTCGTGCACTGCCTGCCGTATTCAAATATTTGATGATGGGGACTATTGGCGCAACGTTTTATTTAATTGGTGTTGGGTTAATCTACATGATGACAGGCACCCTGAACCTAGCAGATATAAACGCGCGTATTGGTGACGTTAGTGATATAAACCCGTTACTTGTTGCTGCCGGTTTTATTACTGTTGGGTTAGCACTTAAAGCGGCTGTGTTCCCACTACATGTATGGGTACCAAACGCTTATACGCATGCGCCACACATGGTGACCGCGTTTTTGGCTGCCTGCGCGACAAAAGTTGCATTGTATGTATTAATTCGCTTCGATTATATGATATTTCAAGGCAATCTTATTGATCACGTGGTGCAGTTTTCGATGTTTGCAATGCCGTTAGCCATTTTAGGGATACTCGTTGCTTCAGCAGTCGCTATGTTTGAAGGGCATCTTAAAAGATTACTTGCTTCATCTTCTATTGCTCAAATCGGTTATATTTTGCTCGGTGCTAGTTTTGTAAGCGTTCTTTCGGCCTTAGTAGTAGTGCTATGCATTTGTTTAATCATGCCTTGGCAAAAGGGGGTTTATTTCTTGGTGTTGCCTGTATAGCCTATCATTATCGTGATTTACGTTTAAGCGGTACTGGGCGGTGCTTCTACCCGCATGCCTTGGACGTGTGCAGCCATTGTTGTTTGTGGTTTAAGCTTAATTGGCGTGCCAGGTACCGCAGGATTTATCAGTAAGTGGTTACTGATTAATGCAGCATTGCAAAGCGGAACTTGGGGTCGGGTATTGGTGGCCATTATTCTTGTTAGTTCATTGATGGCGGTGGTTTACATTTGGCGAATTGTTGAAGCCCTTTATTTTCAAGAGCCAATTGAAGGAGAAACTCAGTTATCTGAGGCGCCCATACAATTGTTATTAGTGACGGGGGCTGTGGCTATCTTAAATATTTACTTTGGCCTGTTTCCTCACGTGCCATTAGCACTCGCTGATAGTGCTGCGGTATTGCTTCTGGAGGGCGCATTATGACACCAGAAACTGCTATATTAGCAGCTATACTCCTGCCGCTTATTGGCGCGTTAGTCATCGCCCTTGCCGGACGTGTTGGACCGAATATTCGTGAAGCAGCCACGGCTGTTACGTCAATTTCCTTGATCTTTGTAGTTTGGGGATTACTTCCTGTTATTATGGATGGAGGACGCCCTTCGATAGAGGTTAGTCAGGTGATGCCTGGGCTAAGCATTGCCTTTACGGTTGAACCTTTAGGTATGTTGTTTGCTGCATTAGCTTCTGGTTTATGGCTGATTAATTCACTCTATTCAGTGGGTTATATGCGTGGTAATAAAGAGAAAAATCAAACCCGATTTTTCGCCTGCTTTGCTTTAGCGCTCTCTGCTACCATGGGGATCGCCTTTGCCGGCAACTTGTTTACGTTGTTTTTATTTTATGAATTATTAACCCTTTCTACTTACCCTTTAGTTGCGCACAAAGGCGATGCCGCCACAGTACGTTCTGCAAGGGTTTACTTGGGTGTTTTGATCAGCACGTCTATTGCATTGTTTTTACCTGCAATAATCTGGACTTACAGTGTTGCAGGCACCGGTGACTTTACTCATGGCGGTATTCTCGCCGACAAATTGAATGATCCAGAGGTAGGATTATTACTTGGCTTATTTGCCTTTGGTATAGGTAAGGCTGCAGTAATGCCTATGCACAAGTGGTTACCTGCAGCTATGGTGGCTCCGACACCTGTAAGTGCTTTGCTTCACGCTGTTGCGGTAGTTAAAGTCGGTGTATTTGCTATCACTAAAATTATTATTTATATATTCGGTATTGAATTTTTGTTTGATGCTTCTAGTTCTCAATGGCTACTGTACGCCGCAGCGTTTACTATTATTGCTGCAAGTGTGGTTGCATTACGACAAACTAATATTAAGCGACTTTTGGCGTATTCTACTATTGCCCAACTTTCCTATGTTGTCATGGCGGCTGCAATTTTTAAACCTTTAGCTGAGCTTGGCGCCTCGCTACACATGGTTGCTCATGCGTTTGGTAAAATAACTTTGTTCTTTGCCGCAGGCGCTATTTATGTTGCATCGAAAAAAACTGAAATCGCTCAATTACGAGGCATTGGACGGCGTATGCCATGGACCATGGCGGCGTTTACCATTGGTGCTCTGAGTATGATAGGTATGCCACCAACCGCAGGTTTTGTTTCCAAATGGTATATTTTGGCCGGCGCATTTGAAGCCAATAATTTTGTGGCTATGTTTACCATTATTGGCAGTACTGTACTTAACGCCGCTTACTTTTTACCTATTTTATACATGGTTTGGTTTGAGCGAGAAAAAGAAGGTGGAAAAGAACATGGTGAAGCACCACTGTTAGCTGTGATAGCACTGTGTATTACCGCGCTGTTAACACTCGGCTTCTTCTTGTTTAATGCACCGGTTATTGAGCCGGAAAGCCAGATAGTTAAGGGGTTTGGATAATCATGACTGACGAAACAAATTTACACTGGTTAGTGCGACCGTCCACAATTCGCAAATTATGGATTGGCGCGAGTGTCATACTCGCCCTCGTGGTATTGGCACAGACGGTAATTTACGTTAAGGGGTATTTTGGTTTTGATGCTTGGTTTGGTTTTGGCGCTGTTTACGGGTTTGTTAGTTGTTTAATTATGGTGTTGGTTGCTAAGTTGTTAGGTCTGGTGTTAAAGCGTCCTGAGAATTATTACGATGAATCGTCACAATCCTTAGGATCATCACAACAACCAAAGCAAGCAGTTACTCCTGAACTTAACAATGACAATAGTGGAGGAGGGCACTAATGGGGTTTGAATTATTTCCGCCCGCGTTTATCTTGTTATTCGCTGCTATATTAATTGGGCTAGTAAAAGGCCACGCGCGCACTGCCGTTTTATTACTAGCTCCGGTATTAACACTTTGGGCTATTTGGCAGATCACTGATGGTGTACACAGTACGGTAGAGTTCCTTACCTATACTCTAGAGCCCATCGAAGGTAGCTCGCTTAGACGCCTATTTGCTACTGTTTTTGCCATTATGGTTTTTGTTGGTGGTCTTTATTCCTATCGAATAGCTAAATGGTATGAACTTGCGGCTGCTTATGCCTATGCTGCAGGTGCTATTGGTGTGTGTTTTTCGGGCGATCTGATTAGCATGTTCGTTTATTGGGAACTAATGGCAATATTTTCTACCGTGGTGGTATTTTGCGGTGGTACTCCAGGCGCAAGGGCAGCAGGAATTCGTTATGCGATAATGCACTTTCTCGGTGGTGTTGTACTAAAAATAGGTATTGTAGGTGTTGTACTTAATACGGGAAGCGTGCAAATTCAACCTATGCTTGCAACCGACTTTAGCACCTGGATGATACTCATTGGTGTGTTAATTAACGCTGCTGCACCGCCTGTATCAGCATGGCTTGCAGATGCCTATCCTGAAGCTACTCCAACAGGTTCAGTTTTTCTATCGGCATTTACCACTAAAACAGCCGTGTTAGCGCTTATATTGTTGTTCCCTGGTGAACCGGTATTGATTGGTCTAGGGTTATTTATGGTGATGTATGGCATCATCTTCGCCTTACTCGAAAATGATGTAAGACGTATTCTTGCTTATTCTGTAGTTAACCAAGTGGGTTTTATGGTGGTTGCTGTTGGAATTGGCACTGAAATGGCGCTTAACGGTGCAACGGCTCATGCTTTCGCTCATATTGTTTACAAAGCCTTATTATTTATGAGTGCCGGTGTTGTTATTTATCGTACAGGCAAAAACAAATGTATTGAATTAGGCGGATTATTCCGAACTATGCCCATTACTTGCGCCTGCGGTATTATTGGTGCTCTTGCGATTTCTAGTTTTCCACTGACCTCAGGTTTCACAACAAAAAGTATGATCTCACAAGCGGCGGTAGATGGAAACTTAATGTGGGTGTACATGGCATTAACGGCAGCGTCTGCGGGTGTTTTCTTGCATGCGGGGATTAAATTTCCTTGGTTTGTGTTTTTTCAAAAAGATTCAGGTTTACGGCCTAAAGATGCACCATGGAATATGGGTCTGGCGATGATTATTTTTGCCGGTTTATGTCTTTTACTGGGGATTTTTCCTGAGTTGCTTTATAGCCTGCTCCTTACCCTGTAGATTACGTGCCTTATTCAATAGGTAAAGTATTGTTCTATTTGCAGTTACTATTATTCTCAGGTCTTGCTTTCTTTGTGTTATTACCACTAATGAAACGGACTATGACCATAAGTTTAGATACTGACTGGTTGTGGCGACGTGCGGGTTATTCCTTGTACAAAGCACTAGAAAAGGTATTTAGTGCTTTGGCTGAAGTGATTGCTGTGCAAAGAGCGAGTTTACAAAAATTATTGCATAATATAGCGGTTAAATATTTAGGGCAACCGCATACAGCTGATAGTAAAGAACGCGGCATGTTTGCCCGTTCTTGGCCTGTGGGAACGACCGCTTTATGGATTGCCGGGTTACTTTCGGCCTATGTGTTGTTGTACTACCTTTAGGAGTAATGAACGGTCAGCAGGGTATTTGATGCCTTATCCTGCTTTACTGCTTTGATTTTGCCCTTGGGTATAGCGTTTACAACAAAGAACTTCTTTCTTGAAACGCTTTTGGTTAGATTTTGCTTTTAGTGAGTTGAATATACCAAACCAAAGGACAAATTTAATTAGAATAGTTGTGATATTTTCAAGGTAAATAAACGGTTCATTATTACCTCAATTTATATTTATTGTTTGCCACACTTTTTAGTTAGCTCTTTAGTAAAAATATCCATCAACATGGTTAATTCTGTTGTTCGTACATAATTGGGTCTAACGATGAAAGCAATTCTTCTATGCGGTCCTGGTTCATTTAAATGGATTGCACTAAGTTCAGATTCATTGTAAATCAGTTGGTCTAATGCCATTTGTGGAACAAATGTTGTACCAATTTTACCTGCCACCATTTGTATTAATGTGTGTAAGCCGGCGGAATCAAAATCAGATTTTCCTTTATTTCCTTCAAATTGACAAGCCGCATAAACGTGTTCTTTTAGACAATGCCCGTCTTTTAATAGCATTAATTTACCTAACTCTAAATCTGATGTTTTTATTTCTTTAGGTTGCTTTATGGTGTCATCTTTATGGCAGACTAAATAGAAATCTTCTTTCCAAAACTCGAAGCTGATCAAGCCGTCAACTGGGTAAGGTAGAGCGATAATAGCCGCGTCGATTTCTCCTGTTTTCACTTTAGACACTAAAAGGTGTGATTGTTCCTCTATAATTTTCATTTTAAAATGAGGGTGTTTTTCTCTGAGTGCAGGCAATACTTTGGGTAAAAGGTAAGGGCCAATCGTTGGAATTATGCCAATGGTCATTTCACTCGAAAAAGGTTGATTATCCATTTTTGGTATTTTTAATAATACATCGAGTTCAGCATTTATTTTTCTTGCGCTGTCTAAAATTAATTGCCCCTTATGGGTAATTAAAACGTGTTTGGTGTTGCGTTCAAATATAGTGATATCTAGCTGTTTTTCAAACTCATTAATAGCGGTACTCAGTGCCGACTGAGATACATTACAAAGATCGGCTGCTTTTTTAAAATGTAGTGTTTTTTCTACCGCCAAAGCATAGGTTAACTGTTTGAGTGTAATCATATCTTCCATCATTTTTGCTTTTCTCTAACGATAGTTTAAGGCGTTAGTTACTCGTAATTCAACACAAATCATCGGTATATACCTAAACCACCTAAAGATGCTCGTTTCTAATTTCTTCTGAATCCTGTCCCTTAAGGAGATTTGGGTATAAGACTGTTTAATCTATTTTGTTAAAGATCCTTATTCAATAAACGCAATATACTTTTTAATCGAGGGGTATATAATAACTTAATAAATTAGATTTAACTAATTTAATATCTTCTAATGTAATAACTTAAAGAGAGTATTATTATGACTAATGAAACAAATGAAAATAACACTACAATGCAATTTCCAAGATTGAATGAACTTGCCCCCGACTTTACTGCTAATACTACCCATGGCATGAAATCGTTAAATGATTATAAGGGACGTTGGTTAATTTTATTTTCTCACCCTGCTGATTTTACACCTGTTTGTAGTACTGAGTTTATGGCTTTCGCAAATATGTATGAAGAATTTCAAGCTCTGAACTGTGACCTGTTGGGATTATCTATCGACTCAATTTTTTCCCATATTGCTTGGGTTAAGAATATAAAAGATAACTTTGGTGTCGATATTCAGTTTCCAATTATCGACGACCTTTCAATGAAGGTGGCAAATGCTTATGGCATGGTGCAACCCGGTGCTAGTGATACTTCTGCCGTGCGCTCAACATTTTTAATTGACCCTAATGGCATGCTTCGTGCGATGGTTTACTACCCTATGTCGAATGGTCGTTCTATTCCTGAGTTTTTAAGGTTACTTAAAGCAGTACAAACCTCAGATGAAAATGGCGTAGCAACGCCAGAAGGTTGGAAGGTCGGTGACAAAGTTATTGTTCCTCCACCAAAAACGGTAGAAGAAGCCAATGCACGCGCAAGTGAAGGCTTTGAATACACTGACTGGTATTTTAGCACTAAGTCATTATAAGAAAAATGGGCTTTTAACGTCCTTAACGGGCGCTAAAACTACACTCTATATCAATAAAGGAGTACGTCATGACTAAACTTTTTATTAAATGTTTTTTTGATGAAATAACAAATACTGCAACGTATGTAATAGCCGACAGTGCTAAAAAAGAATGTGCAATTATTGATTCTGTGCTCGGTTTTGATCTCTCTTCAGGAGTAACTTCTACTGAGTTAGTTGATGAAGTGATTGATTTTGTCGTAGCAAAGCATTGGACATGCCGCCGGATATTAGAAACTCATGCTCACGCAGATCATATTACCGCTGCCCCATATTTGCAAAAAAAATTAGGCGGAAAAATTGCAATTGGTAAGCATATTGTCGAAGTGCAAAAGATTTTCAAAACCATTTTTAATTTTGAATCTGAGTTTGTTACTGATGGTAAACAATTTGATTTGTTATTAGAAGAAGGGGATGTTATTAATTTAGGTTCGCATGCAATTTCTATCTTGCATACACCAGGTCATACACCAAAGCATGTATTACTTATGTGGTTGATGGCTCTGCATTTGTTGGTGATACATTATTTATGCCTGATTATGGTACTGCTCGTTGTGATTTCCCTGGCGGTAGTGCTGAGCAACTCTATCATTCTATCCAAAAAATTCTAGCATTACCTGATAGCACCCGAATTTTTTTAGGCCATGACTATAAAAGTGATGAAAGAGAAGTGTTTGCTTGGGAAAGCAGTGTTGCAGAGCAAAAGTCTAAAAACATTCACCTTGTTGAGAATGTAACATCTCAAGATTATGTACAATTTAGAAATGAACGCGATGCACACCTGCCAATGCCTAAATTAATCATTCCTTCTGTACAAGTAAATATTAGAGCGGGACATTTTCCTAAAGCCGAAAGTAATGGTATTAGCTATTTAAAGTTACCTATTAATACATTGAAGTAATACCTTATGACTGAACTAATTCTTATTTCAATCGCGGCTATTATTATTGGCTTGAGTTTAGGCTTATTAGGCTCTGGCGGTGCTATTTTAACTGTCCCAAGCGTTAACCTATATTGTTGGGCAGAATGAGAAGCTTGCTATTGCTAGCTCGCTTGCCATTGTTGGATTAATTGCGTTGACGGGTGCAATAAAATACCAACTTAATAATAAAATTCAATGGGATACTGCTTGGCAGTTTGGTTTGCCAAGTATGTTGGCAAGTTATACTTCTGCCGGATTTTCTGTCTACTTAACAGGAACTCAACAAATAATTTTATTTGCCATTATTATGCTTGTAGCTGCACTTTCTATGTTCAAACATAAAATTAATGTAGTTGAAAATGCGGGCGAAACCACCTTTTCATTTAAATTAGTGTTAGCAGGTTTAGCTGTTGGTGCTATTAGTGGATTAGTTGGGGTAGGTGGAGGTTTTCTGATTATACCTGCCTTGCTTGCTTTTACGTCAATAAGTATGACAAATGCGGTAGCAACAAGTTTGGTGATAATAACGTTACAGTCTTTAACTGGCTTTATTAACTATTATGCTCTTGCTGAGGCACAAAACTTAATTTTTGATTGGAAGATCATTGCAATCGTAGCGGGTGTTGGCTCACTCAGTAGTCTTTTAGGAGAACGAGTTTCCACAAAGTTTTCTCAACAAAAGCTCAAAAGAATTTTTGCTGTATTCCTACTCATTATGAGCTTGTTTATTTTAATAAAATCAAACATTTCCTTTTTACTGCAATAATACGGGGAAGCACCATGCAATTACATAAATTAAATGAAGATTTATATATTTCAGATCAAATAGAACTAGCAGACATTCCGTTACTTAAAGCTATCGGAATTAAAACTATTGTAAATAATCGCCCTGATGGTGAAACGGTTGCGCAGCCAAACTCACAAGATATTTTGGTCGCTGCCCAAAAACTTGGTATTGATTATGACTATTTACCTATTACGCCAGGCTGCTATCCTGCAAGTTTAATTGATAAGTTCCTTACGCTTCTTACTATTAAAAAAAGGCCTATGGTAGCATTTTGCCGTACTGGAAACCGTAGTGTGAGTTTATGGGCACTTAGCCAGTCACAAAAATATGGCCGAGATTATGTTGTTGCTAAAGCGAAAAGTATTGGGTATGACATTTAAAAAATTAATGATAAAGAAGGCGTGTGATTTCTTAGTTATTGTTAATATAAGTCATCACTTCAGCAAAGCACTAAGGCATTTTATTTTGTAATCAAAACGTCACAAATGTAGGATTACAATGAGCTCAACTTATTAACTGAGTCTAGGCAAAATGCCAGTGTGTGACCACTTACCAAATTCTTCAAAAAAATTCGGAAGCTTTTCAGATTACCTTAACGATGAAATCATCGAATTACTGCCTGAATATGAAAGTATCTCGACACTAATACAGCAAGGTCAAGGGTTCATGCAGGCAGAGGTTCACGCTGTTCTTGACGCAAAAGTGAGTAAGCACAAAACACATAAACTGCCCTTAGTGGGTTTGTCTTTTGGTAGTACGAATATTAATGCACCTGCAATTACTTTTATTGGTGGTATTCACGGTATTGAGCGCATTGGTAGTCAGGTAATTTTAAGTTATCTGCATACGCTAGTGTCGCGTGCTAAGTGGGACAACAACTTTATGCGCTCGCTAAGCCATATTCGTTTTAATTTTTTACCTGTGATGAACCCTGTTGGTATGCTACTGGGTACACGTTCAAACGGTAATGGGGTTGATTTAATGCGAAACTCCCCTATTGATGCACAAGAAAAAGTACCGTGGTTTGTTGGGGGACAACAATTGAGTCGTCATTTGCCTTGGTATCGAGGCAATGGGAGTCTTGAGCATGAAAATCAATTATTGGTGGATTTTCTTAAGCAAGAATGTCTGCATCGACCCTTTAATTTAGTGCTAGATTGCCATTCAGGTTTTGGTTTTCGAGATCGGTTGTGGATCCCCTATGCCTATCGTAAAAGGCCACCGCGCACAGTCGCTAATTATTTTGCTTTATATCAGTTGTGGCAACAAACGTATCCTCATAATAATTATGTTTTTGAACCGCAGTCTCGCCATTATACTACTCATGGAGATTTATGGGATCACGTTGGCAAAATAGTTAAGCATGAGTTTAATAACCCTTTTTTATCGTTAACCTTAGAGATGGGATCGTGGAATTGGGTTAAAAAAAGCCCGAAACAAATGTTTTCATATCAAGGATTATTCAATCCTAATGTTGAGCATCGTTGGTCTAGAGTTCAGCGTAGTCACTTGGTTTTATTTGATTTTATGACGCAAGCGGTTTCCAATTATGCAAATTGGTTACCTACAAATCAAACAAAAAGTGATATGCGTAAAGCGGCGGTTAAACAATGGTATCGAGCAACATGAGTCGACATTGGTTATTACTAAGAGGCCTTGGACGTGATCATCGTCATTGGGGAGCATTTATAGCAAAGTTTAAACACGCTTTTCCTGATGATAAGGTGAGCGTTTTAGATACCTGTGGAAATGGCGATTTTGCGACACTTAACAGCCCACTTCTTATTGCTGAGTATACAGATCATTGTCGCCTTGAGTTAGGTGAAAAACCAGAAGAATTGTTAGCTAATATTCATTTAGTCGCTTTATCATTAGGTGGCATGATTGCACTCGATTGGGCGCATCGATTTCCACAAGAAATAAGTTCAATCACCCTGATTAATACTAGCGCTGCTAACCTGACACCATGGTATAAGCGAATTAATTTGGTTGCTGTAGCCAAATCGCTTTTAGTTATCATGAGCAAAGGCAGTGACGAAGCCATTGAAAAAGAAATTTTGCAGCTCACCTCAAATAAACAACAATATGCTGACACCTTAGTTCATTGGACCGAATACCGACGTGTTCAACGTACAAGTCTTTTTAATCTAATCCGTCAGTTAATCGCCGCATCACGTTTTAAAGTGAAATCTTTAGCTAACATTACGCCATTGGTGTTAACTAGTAGAAAAGATCGTCTGGTAAATAATATAGCCAGTCAGCATATACATCATTATTTGGGGGGAACCTTAATTGAGCATTCAAGTGTCGGTCATGATCTCCCTCTAGATGATGGAAGTTGGGTGATAAGCAAAATTAAGCAGTATCTAGCCTTGTCATAAAGCTGTCACTTAAACGTCAAATATTAGCCATATAGATAAGTTACATTACTGAAATAGACAGTTTATCTATTGATGGCGGACTTAATATGTTTAATGTTGATCAAGTTGTTTCTGAAAATCTACCCCAAATGCACCCACAGTCTTTGGTGGGTAAAAGCTTTAGAAATATTTTACGTTATCTATTACATGAAAAAGCATTACTGAACATTGAAAAGCAATATCCCTTTGCTAAAGGGGTAGATTATGCTGAGGCTATGCTTGACCACTTTGATTTTGGCTATTGTGTTAGCGATAAAGATAGAGAGAAAATTCCTGCAACGGGCCGAGTCGTTATTATTGCTAACCACCCCATTGGTACCTTAGACGGGGCAGCATTGATTAAAATGGTGAGTGAAATAAGACCTGATTTTAAAGTGGTGGCCAACAAGGTTCTTATGGCGGTTAAACCGTTACATTCAATTTTGTTACCCGTTAATAATATGGGTGGAAAAACGGCTAAAAAGAATCTTGAATCGATTTATCAACACCTTAACAATGAAGGGGTTGTGATTATTTTTTGCCGGCGAAGTGTCTCGTATGGGGCCTGGCCGGGATTCGTGATGGTAGTTGGCATAAGGGCTTTCTCAGTTTTGCTACCGCCACTAAATCTCCTATTTTACCTGTATATATGGATGCACGTAATTCAGCACTTTTTTACGCCATATCAGCTGTATATAAACCATTGTCGACATTGCTTTTGATAAAAGAAATGTTTAAACAAGCACATAAACGTATGAACATCAAAATAGGAGATGTGATCCCTTTTGAACATTATGATTCGTTAGATGTGCCAGGGCAAAGCAAGGTTAAATTATTCAAAAAGCATTTGTATAATATTGCGCGTAACAAAGCTGAAATTCTAAAAACTGAAAAAGCGATTGCTCATCCAGAAAATCGTGCTGAACTCAAAGCGGCCATTAGCCAATGTGAAATGCTTGGTACTACTAGCGATGGTAAAGCAATCATCTTGTATCGTCAGCAAGATAGTTCACCTATCATGCGTGAAATCGGGCGGTTAAGAGAGGTTGCTTTTCGTTTAGTTGGTGAAGGAACGGGAAAACGTCGTGACATTGATGGTTATGATCAGGATTATTTACACCTAGTGTTATGGGATGATAAAGATTTAGAGATTGTTGGTGCATATCGTTTTGGTGAAACCCAAAAACTGATTGATAACCCACAATCGCAAGGACTATATACCAAGACTTTATTTGATTATCAGCCCAGTATGGAGCCAATATTTGTTCAAGGGTTAGAACTGGGGAGAAGTTTTGTTCAGCCTCGATACTGGGGGAAACGAAGTTTAGAATACTTGTGGGTTGGTATTGGCGCTTTTGTTGCAAAAAATCCTCAATACCGTTATTTGTTTGGTCCTGTCAGTATTAGTAATGCCTTGCCGACAGCAACAAAAAATTTGCTTATTGATTATTACCAACACTATTTTTTTGATAACAAAATGTTAGCAAAGGCAAAAACACCATTTCAGTTAGATGATCTTGAAGCAGATCAGCTAAGCTCAGCATTTGAAGGGAATGATAAAGAAAAAGACTTCACTACCATGAAGCACCTACTGGCTAATGTGGGTGTGAGTGTGCCAACATTATATAAACAGTATTCAGGGTTATGCGAAGAGGGTGGTGTGAGTTTTTCAGCATTTAATATCGACCCTGACTTTAACGACTGTGTTGATGGTTTGGTGGTGGTTGATCTTGACAAATTACTACCGAAAAAGCGCCAACGTTATATTGATATTCATAAAAAATAGTTTTTTGTTACATTATTAGCGTAACTATTGGTTGATTAGTTTTCACCTGTGTTCAAGCAATAGTATAATAATCACAATTTAACTAACGTAATTACAGGTAATTATGAAATATTCTTTATTAGGAAGTAGCGATTTATCGGTTTCTGAAGTTTGCTTGGGAAGCATGACGTGGGGTTTACAAAATAATCAAGAAGAGGCCAATCAACAAATTGATTATGCACTATCACAAGATATAAATTTTATTGATACGGCTGAAATTTATGCTATCCCTCCTACACCTGATACTTACGGAAAAACTGAAACAATTATTGGCAATTGGCTCGCTAATAAGCCTAGTAAACGAAAAGATATTGTGTTGGCAAGTAAAATATCTGGCCCAGGATTACCTTGGGTAAGAGAGGGCAGCTCGATATCAGGTAAAAATATTGAACTTGCTGTTAATGAATCATTAAAACGTTTGCAAACTGATTATATTGATTTATTTCAATTACATTGGCCAAATCGTGGTTTTCCGCATTTCGGTAAACATTGGCCGAACGAAGTGGACTTTACACAAACAACTACGGCCCATGAAGTTGAAAATATGCTTGATATTCTGCAAGGTTTATCGCGCTGTGTCGAAGCAGGAAAAATAAGGTATTGTGGTTTATCAGACGATACCCCGTGGGGTATTAATACCTATTTAAAACTGAGCGAGCAATATGATTTACCACGCATTGTGTCGATTCAAAACGAATTTAACTTACTCCACCCGCAAGATGCACCTTATTTAATTGAAAACTGTATTAGAGAAAATATTGCCTATCTGCCTTGGTCACCGCTTGCAACGGGTATATTGTCGGGTAAATATTTAAACAATGCTTTACCTAAGGGTAGCCGATGGACATTTGAACAAAGAAACGGCATCTTTAGAAATACCCCTTCAACACATAAGGCAACCGCAGCCTATGTTGATATTGCCAAGCAGTATAATATTACTCCTTCACAATTGGCATTAGCATGGTGTAAGCAAATTCATGGCGTAACCTCTACCATTATTGGCGCAACAAGCATGGTTCAGTTACAAGAAAATATAAAAGGATTTAACCTTGAGCTCAGTGCAGCAGCATTAAGTGATATAGATAAGGTATTACGAGAATATCCTGCACCGTATTAATATTAAGTATTAGGTATTGCGAATTAGAAAGTTATCAATTTTTTCAACTAGAGGGAACTTTTTGGTTTGTGAGTACTCTTATTATATGAACATGTTATTTCCCTAGTGTTTTATGTTTTATAATGCGTTTACTTGGTTTCAAGTAAACGCTTTTTTTTTGCCTGAATTACTTTACCGTTAATTTTACATCTTGCTCTCGTAATAGATAAAGCGCAAAACATGCTGCCCACATAGGCCAAGCAGCAAAAAATAATAAATTATTAAAGCCATCAATATATTGATTGTATGATGACAAGGTAGACAAACCATGCATTATAAAAATTAAGCCATAAGTAAAACGTTTTTTAATACCCGCCATAAATGCTACAACTAACAGTAACTGCAAAGCCCCTAATACATAAGCGACTATATCGGATGAACCGCTAATACCATAAAAATGTTCAAAAATACGAGCACTGTGACCAGGGTTAACAAATTTATCGAGTGTCCACATAATCATCACAATAAAAACGCCTAAACGCAGCGAAAAAAGCGACCATTGTAGGCGGTTTTGAAAGTCATCATTGGTTGTGCTTGTCATAAAGTTTCCTTAAAAAATTAAATTAGTAAAAGAGTAATCAGCTAAACAAGACCGCCCAAACGCAAATTAATTTTTATAAATTTTAGTTTATTCGCAAATAACCCATAAAATTGATTCATTTTGATTAAATGAAAGTTTTTTTACTTCCTTATGGTCTTTACCCCCATGAAAAATTTAATCAGAGCGAGAGCCTTTTGAAACAAACAGTGTTGGCGTTGTCTATAGCAACGTTATTGAGTTTATCCATGCAATTGTACGCAGATGAAGCAAGTAGCGATTTGGATCAAAGTTCGATAGAGCGTGTTGAAATTATTGGGCAAAAAATAAATTCCCAAGGCCTGTCAGTAAAAGATGCATTAATCGATGGGCCTTTTGGTGATAATTTAGCATTACAAGATATTGCCCGTTCTGTTACGCCTATTTCGAGTGAATTAATAGAGCAGCTCAACATAACAACCTTGCAAGATGTATTGGCTGTAAGTCCAAATACTTATTCAGCCGACGGTTTTGGTGCGCCAAGTTTACCCACTATCCGTGGCCAGTTAGGCGAATTATTTCAAGACGGAACACGACGTCAAGCAGGTAATAATGGTTTTGGTGTGCCTTTGTCATTTAACTCGGTAGAGCAAATTGATGTCGTAAAAGGTGCGCCACCTGTGTTGTTCGGTTCAAGCCAACGTAATGGCGGCTTTGTCAATTTACATTCTAAATCGGCTTCAACAGATGAAAGCAAAGGAAAAGTTAATTTATCGGCAGGTCGTTGGGACCAATACCGTGCGTTAGTTGATTACACTGCGCCAATAGTCAATGATGAAATTGGCTTTAGAGTCAGTGTTGAACACATTGATAATGGTAGCTATTATGATTTTTCAAGTACGCAGAGTGACAGTTTATTTGCGGCTTTGCGTATATTGCCAGATGATAAAAGCAGCGGGATCTTAACGCAGAATTATACCATGTTGAATTTACCGACAATGCAGGGATCAATCGACCAACCCAAGCATTAATAGATAATGGTTTATACATTACGGGTCAAGGCGTGCAAGTAAATGGCAGCACAGTGCCGGCGAGCCGGCTCAATTGTGTCACCAACAGGGCTTGTTGAGATTGATCGCAGCACGGTGTTGACTGACCCAGATAATCTAAACGAAGCCACAACGTATTTACTGCATAGTATTTATAAGCGCGAACTTTCGCCTAAAACGTCAATTAAAAACATTACTTATTTTCAACATTTACAACGCGAAGAAATTGCGCAAAACAGTTTTGTTGAAATAATTGATGGAGCAGATACCGCACAAAACCGTATTGAGCTAACTCATCTGTGGAATAACGACCAAGAAACTATTTTTGCCTTTGACGTGCGCTATAATAAAGTTTTAGGCTATAGCCAATTTACCACAGAGGCTGATTTACCTATTGATTTAACCGGCCCTCTTTCAAATCGACGCATTCCGCTTACAGCTGAACAACAAGTACGTTTAGTAGAGCTTCGTCCTGGTGTATTTGTCTCTCCTGGTGGTCAGTATGATATTAACAATGATGGTAGCGGTGATTTTAATTTATCCGACACAACTGATTCACGCTCGTGGCAAACAGGTTTTGCAATGCAACACGACTCAGATTGGACAAGCGACCTGCACACGAGTATTGGTTATCGTATAGATTTTTATGATGTAGAAGCACATGATCCTATCGCACCACAGGGGCAGATTTCAGCAAGTGACAGTATTAATGAAACGTTACATTCAGGTCAAATTAGCTTCAATTATAAGTTGAATAATGATGTCACTACATACGGAGCAGCGAGTTATAACGAAGCAACCTCTAACAGTATGGCAGGTGGAACAACTCTTGGTTCCGACAACACTATTAGTGCACAAAACTTTGCTACTGAAAATACACTTGTTGAACTTGGCGTAAAGTATGCTCCAAACGACAGCAATTGGTACGCCGATGGCGCTTTGTTTAGTCAGCGCCGTAGTTTAAGAAATCGTGATGGCAGTAATACGGGTATACGTACTACTGGTTTTGAAAGCCAAGTGTTTTACGATGCATACCCTTACTGGTTGAGAGTCGGCTACAGCTACATTGATGCGCGTTATGATAATTCTGCTAGCAGCCAAGATTCTGCTCAAGTAGCAGATGCCTTTGACGATTCGCGCCCAGATATTATTGCCGGGACGAATGTAGGCGCTCCTTCATTTACAGCATTTGCTGCTTCAAATAGGCAAGTGCAAGGCATTCCAGAGCAATCATTTAGTTTTAATGGTAGTTATTCAATTAGTTCGAAATGGCAAGCGGGTTTTTCGGGTCTTTATACCAAGAGTTACCCATTAGATTTTTTAGCAACGGTTAATATACGTGACCAATACACGCTAAACATCAATTCTAGTTATGCTTTTACACCCGCAACCAAGTTACGGTTTGATGTAAATAATATAACCAATCAAAAAAACTGGCGTCCTGTTTTTGAAGGGGGTTACTTTGGTGCCACCTTAGTTTTTCCTGAATTACCAATTAACGCTAAGTTAACGCTTAGCCATTATTTTTAAAAAGCTTTAGAGAGATTTATGATAAAAAAAATAGTTGTATTATTGATTGCAGCAATAGCCGTAGGCTTGTTCTTTCATTTTGACCTGCATCAATTACTGACGCTCGATGGCTTAAAAGGCTCAATGGCGCAATTTAACCAATATAAAGAACAGTCACCATTATTAGTGGTAGGTGGGTTCTTTTTATTGTATGTAGTTGTTACAGCTCTTTCGTTACCTGGTGCTGCAATTCTAACCTTAGCGGCCGGTGCCTTATTTGGTTTAGCACAAGGGTTACTCATCGTCTCATTTGCATCAACCATAGGTGCGACCCTTGCCTTTTTAGTCTCACGTTATTTACTGCGCGATACGATAAAGCAACGTTTTCCTGAGCGTTTAGCTGCGATTGACGCGGGGGTAGAAAAAGAAGGTGGCTTTTACTTATTTACTTTACGTTTAGTGCCTGTGTTCCCGTTCTTTTTAATCAACTTACTTATGGGGGTTACAGCGATAAAGTCGTGGACATTCTACTGGGTAAGCCAAATAGGTATGTTGGCAGGTACTTTTGTATTTGTTAACGCGGGTACACAGCCGGCGCAAATAGAAAGTTTGTCGGGTATTTTATCTATTAACTTAATTTTATCATTTGCTTTATTGGGTATTTTTCCTCTTATTGCTAAAGGAATTTTAAACATGTTTAAAAAAGTCGTGTATACAAAAACTATTCAAAACCCAAAAAATTCGACCGTAATATGATTGTTATTGGTGCAGGTGCAGGTGGTTTAGTTACTAGCTATATCGCTGCCGCGGTAAAAGCAAAAGTTACCTTGATTGAAGCGGGTGAGATGGGCGGCGACTGTTTAAATTACGGTTGTGTACCAAGTAAAGCGATTATTAAAAGTGCAAAAATAGCGGAACAAATTCGACACGGAGAACATTACGGCTTAGAGAACACAACACCACAGTTTTCATTCAAAAAAGTCATGGCACGTGTTCATAAAGTTATTGCAGACGTTGCTCCGCACGACAGTGTTGAACGTTACACAAATTTAGGTGTAGACGTTGTAAAAGGCTACGGTAAGTTAATTGACCCATGGACTGTTGAAATTAAACTCAACGATGGTGGCACGCAAACATTAACCGCACGCACTATTGTTATTGCAACGGGCGCACGTCCATTTGTTCCACCTTTACCCGGTATTGAAGAAACAGGTTATGTAACCAGTGATACCTTATGGAGCAAGTTTGCTGAATTTGACGAAGCCCCTAAAAAACTTGTTGTATTGGGTGGTGGGCCAATTGGTAGCGAATTAGCACAAACTTTTGCTCGTTTAGGTTCAAACGTTACGCAAATTGAAATGGCAGATCGCATCATGATCAAAGAAGATCTTGACGTGTCTACCTTCGCGCATGAAGCATTAAGCGACAGTGGTGTTAACATTTTAACCTCGCATCAAGCATTACGTTGTGAAGCGCGTGACGGTAAAAAGTACATTATTGTTAAACGTCTTGTCGAAGAAAATGGTGAAGAGTTAGCCATAGAATACGATGAGTTATTATGTGCAGTAGGCCGTAGTGCACGTCTTAAAGGTTACGGACTTGAAGCATTAGGTATTGAAACGAACCGTACTATAGTTACCAATGAATACTTAGAAACCTTATACCCTAATATTTTTGCCGCAGGCGATATTGTTGGTCCATACCAATTTACCCATGTGGCAGCGCATCAAGGTTGGTACGCCGCTGTAAACGGCTTATTTGGACACCTTAAAAAGTTTAAAGTTGATTATCGTGTTATTCCGTGGACAACTTTTATTGACCCAGAAGTGGCGCGTGTAGGACTTAACGAACAAGAAGCGAAAGACCAAGGTATTGATTTTGAAATTACCCGTTTTGAGTTTGAAGAACTTGATCGTGCTATTACCGATAGTGCAACTAAAGGTTTTATTAAAGTCATTACACCGAAAGGTAAAGATAAAATATTAGGGGTTACGGTCGTGTCTGAGCACGCGGGCGACTTAATTGCTGAGTTTGTTTTAGCCATGAAACACGGTTTAGGTTTAAACAAAATCTTAGGCACTATTCATAGTTACCCAACATGGGCTGAAGGCAACAAGTATGCCGCAGGCGAGTGGAAACGAGCTCATGCACCCGAAACTGTATTAAATTGGCTTGAAAAATACCACACATGGCGTCGAGGTTAATATGTTTAAACTTTCTTTTAAAACAATCTTACTAAGTTCTACCTTACTTGCGGCATCGTTTGTTAGTTATGCTGAAAACATGCATAGTGCATGGAATAAGTTAGTAAATCAAAACGTCGTCGCTATTAATAATGGCCACAGCACGGCAGTAAACTATGTTGCTATGCAGGCGCAACACAGCGAATTAACAACGTATTTAAAGATGTTGTCAGCCGTAAGCCAAAATGAATTTGACGGTTCGGGAAAAACAAAACAACTGGCTTTTTTAATTAACGCTTATAACGCATGGACAGTGGAGCTGATTGTCACTAACCTTTCTGAAGACGGTTCAGGTCTTAAATCAATAAAAGATTTAGGGGGCTTTTTTAGCTCACCATGGAGTAAAAAATTTATTCCATTATTAGGTGAAACACTTAGCTTAGACAATATAGAGCATGACTTAATTCGTGGCGCGATTGATGACAAGAGTGAGTCAAAGTACAACGACCCACGTATTCATTTTGCAGTAAACTGTGCCAGTATTGGTTGTCCTGCACTTCGTGCAGAGGCGTATACTGCGGCACAGTTAGAAAGCCAATTAGAAGATCAAACTATTCGTTTTTTGTCTGATACAACACGTAATATAGCTGAAGGTAATTTATTAAGTGTATCGTCAATATTCAAATGGTATGGCGATGATTTTGAAAAAACGTTTAGAAATGGGCATACTTTACAGCAGTTTTTTCTACAATATCCAGAGGCGCTTAAGTTAACCGCAACGCAAAAAGAAGCACTTCAAATAGGCGAAATGAAAATTAAATTTTTAGATTACAATTGGAATTTAAATGCCCATCACTAAGTGTTGGAAACTCTTGGCGCAGTATCGTTTTCGTTGCGCCATGTTTTGCATGGCGTTTATCCCCATGATTAGTATCAGTGGTGCGGCTAATGCTGAGCAACAATCGCGTTGGCAAATTATTGAAGAAAAAGCTAAAAATCACTATGTATACTTTAACGCGTGGGGCGGAGACGCACAAATTAATGCCTATATTCAATGGGTTGCTGCGCAGGTTAAATCCAAATACGATATTACCTTAATTCATGTAAAACTAAGTGATACCGGCGAAGCTGTAAGTAGAGTGCTTGCAGAGAAGTCTGCCAATAATAATCAACAAGGTAGTGTTGATTTAATCTGGATAAACGGCGCAAACTTTGCCGCCATGAGTGAGCACGGATTACTTTTAAAGCAGTGGGCAAATAAATTACCTAATTTTGCTTTTACCGACCCGAGTAATAATCCTACCGTTAATTTTGATTTTGGGCTACCAACACAAGGAATGGAAGCACCGTGGGGACAAGCATCACTGACCTTTTATTACGACAGTCTTGCCATTGATGGTTCAGTCAATAACATACTACCCAGAACACTTCAGGAATTATTACGTTGGAGTAGACATAATCCAGGACGCTTTAGTTATCCTAAACCCCCTGATTTTTTAGGCATGAGCTTTTTAAAATACGTATTGGTTGTATTACATCAGCAAAGTGATGAAACAGTTAAAGCGCAATTAAAGCAAACAGCTACAGCCAAAAATACAGCGCAAGTGCTAAACCCATTATGGCATTTTTTAAATAAGCTGCACCCAACACTTTGGCGCAATGGCGAACATTTTATGCAAAGTGGCTCACAAATGCGCCGCTTAATTGATGATACCGAGTTAAGTTTGGCCTTTACTTTTTCAGCACCCAAGCAGTACCTGCTGCGGTTAACCGTTTTGATTTACCTAAAAGTATTCGCAGTTATGCGATGAATGATGGTAGCTTAAGTAACACGCATTTTGTGGCTATTCCTTATAATTCAAGCCATCAACAGGCAGCACAGGTGGTTGCCAACTTTTTACTGAGTCCATTAGCGCAGTCTTATAAACAAAAACCTGATATTTGGGGAGACACAACGGTTTTGATCTCTTCAACTTTATCTCCTGCGCAACAAACTTTATTTAAAAGCGCTAAACAACACCCAAGCGCACTACCGTTTGACAGTATTAAACAAACGTTGAGTGAACCACATCCCAGTTGGGTTAATGCCATTATGCAAGGGTGGCAATCCCGTTATGGGGCAAGGTAATGAGTATATTTGCTAAAAAAGTAGGTGTCTCATCAAATACGATGAACGATAATCTTGATATATTTACTCGTTTTGTTAAATATAGTCCCCATTTTTTATTGGCTATACTCATGCTACCTGTCTGCGGTGGTTTAATGAGTGTTTTGCTACCTGCTTTTGGTTATGCCCCTGCACTTGAGCAAACAACCATTGGATTACAAGGATTTATGGCGCTTTGGCAAACACCTGGTTTAGCCCAAATGATTTTATTAAGTGTTGTCACTGGTTTATTAAGTACATTGTGCGCTTTTGTTATTACGTTATTAATTCTAGGTGCTTTTTTTAACAGTCAGTGGCTCAACCATATTCAACGTTTACTGAGTCCTATTTTAGTTATACCCCATGCAGCTGCGGCGATTGCTGTCGGTTTTTTAATTGCGCCTTCTGGTATGCTTTCAAGGTTATTATCACCTTGGCTTAGCGGTCGGGAATTTGCGCCTGCAGGTATCTTACCGCATGATCCGTACGGTATTAGTATAATTTTAGGATTAACACTAAAAGAGTTACCCTTTTTATTATTAATGGCATTAAGCGTATTAGCACAACCCGAGTTTGGCAAGACTTTGCGTCAACAACATAAAGTAGCCTTAAATTTGGGTTATTGTCCGATGACCGCTTTTTTTAAAGTTATCTTGCCAAGTATTTACCCACTATTACGTTTACCTATTTTAGCCGTGCTTGCTTATGCCAGTGCCAGTGTTGAAATGCCATTGATTTTAGGACCCAATACACCATCAACGCTTGCTGTTGCTATTATGCATTGGTTTAACGATGTTGATTTGAATTTACGACTACAGGCTTCAGCCGGTGCGATATTGCAACTTGCACTAACCAGTGGGCTACTTTTACTATGGCTTATGGGGGAGAAAATAGTAAAAGCATTTTTTTGTGATTCACTGACTAATGGCAAGCGTGATTATGGCGATGTTTTTTGGCAAAAAATCACAACAATACTGACGGTTTGTGTTATTGCTTTTATCTTGCTAGCACTTGTGGGTTTAATGATGTGGTCGGTGGCAGGTTTCTGGCGCTTTCCCGCTTTACTGCCAGAACAGCTTACGTTACTTCATGTTAAAAGTGCTTTAGCACAAATGGGCAATCCGATATTTAACACCCTGTCTATTGGCTTCGTTGCAACGATCTCAGCTATTATTCTGACGTTGTTATGTTTAGAGGCTGAGCAATTAAGCGCTAAGCCGTTATCTAATGTGACTAACTTAATTATATATTTACCGTTGTTGGTACCGAGCATTGCCTTTTTATTTGGTCTTGTATGGGTACAACAACTGATGCATATTCAATCTTCTTTCTTTAATATGGTTTTTTCGCATTTGCTGTTTGTATTACCCTATGTTTTTTTATCACTCGCCAGTAGTTATCGGCGCTTAGACCCAAGGTTTGCGCAAGTTGGTGCAAGTTTAGGGACTACACCGTTTAACGTATTTTTAAAGATAAAACTCCCTCAGTTATTTGCGCCTATTTTAGTCGCAGTGGCATTGGGGTTGGCAATAAGCTTTGGACAATATTTGCCAACGCTTTTAGTCGGAGGAGGTCGTATAACCACGATAACAACTGAAGCCGTTACTTTAGCTAATGGCGCAAGTCGGCGTACGAGTGCTGTTTATGGCATTATGCAGATGGTATTACCTTTGCTTGGTTTTATCTTGGCTTGGATATTACCGAAGTACTTCTTTAAAAGTGCCCACTAGGGCCTGTTGAACTTTGCTGATTATTTAATTCGAACAAAATTTAAACATGAAAGGTCAACAGGCCTTAATGAAACGAATATTGCTAAAGGTATTGAAATGCAACCTTGTTTACAAATAAAAAATTTACAGTTATATCGGCAAAATACGCAGCTACTTAGTTTGAATGAGCAAGTTAATGGTGGTGAAATTCTTACTATTATGGGCCCGTCAGGCAGTGGTAAATCAAGTTTACTCAATTGGATAGCGGGCACATTAACTAAGGATTTTAACGCAACGGGTGAGCTATGGCTGAACGGGCAATCTATTAATAATTTACCTGCACATTTACGTCATATTGGGGTGCTATATCAAGATCCCTTATTATTTTCACACTTATCTGTGAGTGATAATGTTGCCTTTGCTATACCTAAGGAAAAGGCGGGTAAAAAAGAGCGTTTTGAAAAAGTTGAGCAGGCGCTTGAGAGCGTCGGTTTAAAAGGCGTGGGTAATCGCCATCCTGATAACCTTTCTGGTGGGCAACAAGCACGCGTCGCTTTATTACGTATGCTATTAAGCAAGCCTAAAGCAATTTTACTGGATGAACCCTTCAGTAAACTCGATACAGAATTAAGGGTTGCTACTCGCCAATTAGTGTTTAATCTGATTCGAGATCATAAGCTTCCTGCTATTATGGTTAGCCATGATCACAGTGATGCTGATGAGGCAAACGGCAAAGTTATTTCGCTACACTCAGGAGGTAAATAGCATGTTAGATAAATTCATAACTCCGGTTATTAAACCCTTATTAACCCCGCCGATAGTGTTATTGAATAAGCGTGGTGTAACAGCAAATCAACTGACACTCGTGGGATTTTCTATCGGTTTACTTGCTGTACCGTTACTTGCGTTTCAGTACTGGTATGCCGCCCTTGCCGCTATTATTTTAAACCGTGTTATCGATGGGCTTGACGGTGCATTGGCTCGTTACGCTAATAACAGTACAAGTGCAGGTGGGTTTCTTGATATTACCCTCGATTTTTTATTTTATGCGGCTATTCCGTTTGGCTTTATCTTAGCAAACCCTGAACAAAATGCTGTTGCGGGTTCTTTTTTATTGGCTGCGTTTATTGGCACAGGGTCAAGTTTTTTGGCTTTTGCTATCGCCGCAGAAAAATTTAACTTGGAAAAACCACAATTTAAATATAAAAGCTTCTACTACTTAAATGGTTTAACTGAAGGGACTGAAACTATTGCCTTTTTTGTGGCTTTTTGTCTTTGGCCACAATATTTTTCTGCATTGGCGACCGTATTCGCTATTGCCTGTGTAATAACGATTGTAACGCGTATTTATGGTGGCTATCATACGTTAAAACAGCAAGAAGCTAATATATTAACTACTAAAGATGAGATGGTGAAAAATGACTAACGAACTTGGGTGGCGTTTAGGCTGTTTTTTCACTATATTGGTTGTCATGATGTTACTGGAATGGCAACATCCTGCTCGAAAATCTGTCATTAAAAATAGTACACGATGGATTGCCAATTTTGGCCTAGTTATTGTTTCATCCCTTGTTGTTAGATTAACCGTGCCTATTGGTCTTACGGCAGTAGCACTCTATAATCAACAGCACAATATTGGCTTATTTAACCTATTTTTGTTACCTAGCGTTATCGAAATCATCCTAAGTTTGTTTTTACTCGATATCCTTATTTATTGGCAGCATAGGTTGTTTCATAAGGTGCCTTTTTTGTGGCGCTTTCACCGAGTACATCACGCAGATGTACATGTAGATAGCAGCACGGGACTTAGATTTCATCCTATTGAAATAGTGCTTAGTGTTCTGATTAAACTACTTGCTGTCACGGCATTTGGTGTACCTGCTATTGCAGTGCTTATATTTGAAATTACTTTAAACGGTTTGGCATTGTTTAATCATGCCAATATTCGTTTACCCAACGTGATAGAAAAACCACTGCGCTTGATATTAATGACGCAAATATTGCATCGTATTCATCACAGCCAAGTTGTCAGTGAAACTAACTCAAATTATGGTTTTAGTGTCATTTGGTGGGATAAGTTATTTGGTAGTTATAAAGATAAGGCTCAAAAGCGGGATAGTGAATTAGATATCGGGTTAACTGAATACCCTCCAGTAAAGGATAATGCTAAGCTTTGGCGTTTACTTACTATGCCGTTTGAAAATAAATAAAGCTCAAAAAGCATTCCTCTTGGGAAATACGTTGACCATTTAATGCTTTTAATGCTTTTAATGTGTAATATTATAATACACATATGGATATGCTAGGTAGTTCTTCGCGATAATAACCGGTGGTGTTATTTCATGAACTCGAATTCATTAGCTGTAAGGTGGGGTGTTCTATAGCTTCCACTGTAGGTAGACGAAGTATGAAAAAAACTACAAAAGAAATTGATTTAACAGGTGGTACTGCGCCTGATTATTTACTATTAACTTCTGTGCTTACTCATCTTCCTGAAGCTGTTTATCTTATTGATCCTGAGTCCTCCAATATTTTATATGCAAATAAAATGGCTTATGAA
This sequence comes from Colwellia maritima, assembly GCF_022669015.1. GTDB lineage: Bacteria > Pseudomonadota > Gammaproteobacteria > Enterobacterales > Alteromonadaceae > Colwellia > Colwellia maritima. Next base: position 894,611 of record NZ_JAKKSL010000001.1, read on the forward strand.
TCTGTGGAGATGACGGAAGCCGAAATTATTAATCACTCGGTTTTGAGCCTGCAAGACTCTGTTTTTAATCAGCCTCATTGGAGTGAAATTGCTGAAGTTATCTCGCAATCAAAAAAGCCCTATGTATTTTTAGGGCATCATCAACGTAAAGGAGGTCGTTCTTTTCCCGTCGAAATTCGCACTTCTAATGTATATTATGAGGGGAAGCATTTCTTCCTATCAGTTGCTCGTGATATTAGCCATCGACAAATGAGAGACAAGGAAATGGAGGCGCATAAGCATAGTTTATGGTACGCCCTCTATGAAGCCTCAGATGGTATCTGGGAATGGGATATTGAGAATGATAGTCTTTATGTCAGCCCAAAACTAATGCAAATGCGAGGTTATGGTCCAGAAGAAGATGCATCAAAGGTTGATTTTTGGGTAGATGGTATTCACCCTGATGATAAAAATAGAGTACTCGCTGTAATGCAAGAGCATTTGCAAGGACGTACTGATAAATTTGAAGCTAAATACCGTTTAAGAAACCGAGTCGGCCACTATATTTGGGTTGATGATAGAGGAAAAGTGAGTAAAAGAGATGCACAAGGTGCCCGACTGCTGTAGTTCGGCATGGTGCAGAACGTGACTGATCAAGTTGCTTTACAAGAAAGGTTAGAAAACCAAGCGGCACGAGACGAGCTTACCGGGGCGTTTAATCGTAGGGTTTGTCATGAGATTTTGGAGCAACAAATTGCGACTTCCCGCATTAATGGTGAGCCATTTGCCGTTGTTTTTGTTGATATAGATTATTTTAAAGCCATCAATGATCAATATGGGCATAGAGTGGGTGATATTGTTTTGCAGGCTTTTGTTAGTAAAATGGAGGAGCACCTTAGAGAAAATGACCTGTTATTTCGTTGGGGTGGGGAAGAATTTCTCGTACTTTTACCCGACCTAGATGAAGCGAAACAATATCGAGTGGCTGAAAAGTTATGTAAAACCATTGAAAGGAATCGCATTACACTCGCTGATCAAACTGAAATCACGTTAACAGTGAGTATGGGAGTTTCAACTTATCCTGCTCATGGTTCAACAAGAGACCAACTAATAGAAAAAGCTGATATTGCAATGTATAGGGCAAAAGCTAATGGGAGAAATCGGGTTGAGCTATATAGCGATAGCGAATAAATATCAAAGCGATAGCGAATAAATAATCGGTAACGCCTGTCCTTAACGCATTTTATCTGCGTATTAAACTTGGATATTTATATTTTTACCAATATTTCCTACTGGGCTGCTTGAGCTACTAGCCGGAGCTGCACTTTCAATTAATTGTAACGCCATTTTACCTTCTGCTTCTGCAAGTTCTTTTGCTTTAACTGCAACGCTGAGTATTGTTCCATTACCGCTATTGGCAGGAGCAAAACTCGATGCATTATTAATATTGATAGACATTAGGGTTCTCCGATATTCGAGGTAAATAAATAATAGTACGTAAACATGTTGTCGGCAAGTTTACTTAAAGCTTTAACCCCACTATTCTAAGTTTAGTAAAAGTAAATTTAATTAGCTTAGGATACTCCTTAAGTTATGCTTCGCGTAGCCGATATAAAGGTATGCTTCGATAAAAAGAGATAATATGATGAGTTCATCAATAAATGCTAACGGTACTTATAGTCAAGATATACGGACATCGACAAAGGCACTAGATAAGGTAGATGCACCCTCCTCAGAACAGAAAGCAGCGGAGCTTACAAATGAGCAAACAACAGCGAAAGTGCAAGACCCTATTTCTGTTACCAATAAACAGCAATTAAATGCTGCAATTATTGAGTCATCGTTAAAATTCAATACAACCATTGGTGATCAGCCGCTGTCATTGTTATTAAAAACAGCTTTACAGGGAATAAATGAAGCGCTTAAGGGCACAGAGGTTGAGACTAGCATTGAAGAGGTTTATGAGTCAGGCGTAGATTTCAGCCCTGAAGCAACGGCAGAGCGAATTGTTTCTTTTAGTACTCAGTTCTTTGGCTCGTATCGAGATCAGCACCCAGAAATAGCTGAAGATGAAGCATTAAGCGCTTTTGTGGATATTATTAGCGGAGGTATAGATCAAGGATTTGGCGAAGCCAAAGATATACTCTCAGGCTTAAAAGTATTAGAGGGAGAAATTGGCGATACTATTGATAAAACTTATACATTAGTTCAAGAAGGGTTACAGTCTTTTGTCGAATCTTTTGATAAAAAAGAGGAAGAACCTGCACAGTAAGGGCTAGAATTTGTTCATAGTCATTTATACAATATAATACAGTGTAAATATTAACTAAAAGTGAGCTGATTTTGTCTGAAAAAACAATTAAATTTGAATTTGAAAAACATAATAAAAATAGTATTCGTTATAAAGAAGTCCCCGAAAATGGTATGCCACCAGTTTTAGGCTCTATCTATGTACAAAAATGGTTTGCAGGCGATAGTAAGAATATTGAAGTAACCATTAAAACAGAAAACTAATATCTGTAATTTAGCTAACCAGAATGTAGACTAGTATTTTTTGTTCCTTTGTTGAATGAGAATTGTTGTATACTAGCCTCCAAATCAATTAAAACTTTTTACACTATAGGAAATTTTATGAAAAAACTTATCTTACTTTTAACTGTTACCACCTTAAGTAGTTCAGCCATGGCAGCAGAAACCATTTGGCTTGATAGCTTGAAAAACCTTGTTGGCTTGGGTGAAACTCAAGAACAAAGTGCAGTTGAAAAGCTAAGTAGCGATGGTTTAGTTAATATGCTAACTAGCGGTTTGGGTGTTAATACTGAGCAAGCATCTGGTGGTATGGGATCACTTTTAAATTATGTTAAAAACAATGTAACGTCAGATCAGTTTAGTCAGCTTGCTAGCTCTGTACCAGGTGTTGAAGGCCTTGTAGGTCAAATGCCTGATCTAAGTAAACTTGGCTCTAGCGAAGGTTTGGGTGGATTACTTGATAAAGCATCAGAATACAGTGACTCGTTAAAGTCCATTAATGATGTTAAAAGACAATTTGAAGCGTTAGGTTTAAAACCAGAAATGATCACTAGCTTTATTGCAAGTGCTCAACGTTATCTGGATACGGAAGAAGGTCAACAAGCAAAGCAAGTATTGACTGAAGGATTAGCTAAACTATTAGGCTAATTGTATTCTTCTTTGAACTTGAACTTGAACTAAACCAAATCTGCTCTGTGATGAAAGGTATTTAGCCTTACAGTACAGATTTTAGTTCAAGTTATATATCTAAAACCCCTTATGCTTATTTTAATAAATATAACATAGAGGTTTTGAGTTTCATGGGTTTGACTGGCTTATTGAGCAAAAGTATATCGCTATTACTGACTTCATTTTTTAGTTCTTTACTGTAATTCGCCGTGATCATCATCACTGGTAAAGGAAAATCACGACAATTGTTAATGTCGTTGGCAACATCTAGGCCATTTACATCATCATCAAGATGGTAATCAACAATCAAAATATCAGCATGATCATGCTCTGTGTCAACTTGTTGCTGTAAGTGCTCTAAACTGGTGGCTGTTGTGACAATACAACCCCAACCTTCAAGCAACTGCGACATACCCGCGCAAACATTTACATCGTTATCAATCAGCCATATGCTGCTATTGGTTAATTCTGAGGATGCTCTCATAAAGCTTAGGGGATCAGTTGACTGATATACCTGATTTAGTTCGCCTAGAGGTACTTTGACAGAAAATACCGAACCTTTATCTAATGTAGAATTCACCATAATAGGGTGTTCTAGTACTTTAGAAATTTTATCAACAATGGCTAACCCCAAGCCTAGACCATTACGAAAAGCGTTCTGAGAGGGTTTTAGACGTTTGAATTCTTTAAATATTTCTTGAATTTGATCTTGAGCAATACCCATGCCATTGTCCCATACTTCAATGGATACTTGGTCTCCATGGCGTCTACAACCAAGTAACACTTTGCCGTTACCGGCGTATCTAAAGGCATTAGACAGAAAGTTACGCAGTATTCTTGCGAGTAAAACGCTATCACTGTTGATGACTAAATCAGAACTAACATAGCGTAATTCTACTTTAAATTGCTGACTTATCTGTTGGTACTCGCTAATGAGGTTGTTCAGTAATTCTGATAATTTGAACGAGCATTTATCCGCTTTAACAACACCAAGATCAAGCTTTGAAATATCTACTAATGTACAAATTAAGTTTTCTAAATCATCTAATGAGCCGGCAACAGAGCCAAGCAGTGTTTTAGTTTTACCTTCAAAAGGCGCTTCCATTAATGAGTGGTAAAAAGTTGTGCGGCATTTAAAGGTTGCAGTAAATCATGACTCACCGCGGCAAGAAATTTAGTTTTTGAGCTATTGGCAAATTCAGCTTCACTTTTGGCTTTAAGGAGATTCGCTTGTGCTTGTCGACGCTCTTCAACTTCCACTTGCAATGTATTATTTAAACTCTGTAATTGAAATGTTCGCTCTTCAACCCTAATTTCAAGTAAATCATGTGCTTTTTGCAGAGCGAGGGCGTTTTTACGCCGTTCGGTAATATCACGAATGAGCACAAAAAATCCTTGAACGTCACCGTTAATATCACGATTAGGCACGTAAGATTTCAGTAAATAGCTTAGTTCATTGAGCTTATTTCGTTCTTCAATCTCAAAGCTAACACTTTCACCATTTAGAGCACGATTAATATAAGGTTTTAATTGCTTAAAGTCAGGATGTACGCGACTTAGCTCTAATTCTAGCTCATTAAGTCCCCCTTGGGGCCAACCGTACCAGTCAACATAAACTTGATTAGTGAATTGATATTTTAAATCTTTGCCAACATAGGCAATCATCGCGGGCACATTATCTGTAATTAAGCGTAGCCGACTTTCACTTTGTCTTAATGATTCTGCATTGCGATGACGCTCAGTTATATCACTATAGGTTTTAATGGTTTTACCATTAGTTAATCTGTGATCTCGTATTTCTACTACCGTTCCATTCGCTAAGGTTTGAGTGTAATAGTCAACGTCAGTACTTAATTTGGGTGTTAAATCAAGCTCAGTAAGGTTTTTTAAATAATGCGTATTAGGTGTTGTTCGTAATAGGCGAGGAGATAATTGACTTATGTGGGCAAAACGCGTATTCCAGACTTCTATCTTATTGTAACTACTAATTAATATAACGCCTTGAGATAAATTATCGATAAGGTTTTGTAACAAGAGTGATTTTTGTGCCATACCACGTTCATAACGAGCACTTTCTGCATTTTTTACTGCGGTAATATCAGTATAAAGCATTACCCGACCACCTTCGGTACGGTGTTCATTTAATTGAAACCAACGATCGTCTGATAATTGATATACAGGGCTAGCAAAGCCATCACCTGGTGAAGCCCGTCGAATAATACCGCGTGTTTTTGCTAAATCTTTTAAATCGTTTAGGTTGGCACCTTCTTTAATGGGTAAACCCGAGTCGGTCCAAAAATTGGCAAAATTACTGTTTTGTAAAATAATTCTACCTTTACTATCGAGTAATACAAAGGCTTCGGAAATACTTTCAATGGCATCTATAAAACGTTGTCTGAAAAGATTCGCTTTATCATTTGCCCGTTTCAGTGCATGGTTAGTTCGCTCAAGTTTTGCTAAGGTTTCATTTAATGTTTGGGTCTTTTCTCTTACTTGTTCGGCTAAGTGGACAGAATGTTCAAATGCCGTATAAGGGGCATATTGATTTTCGCCGCTGTCCTCAACACGCTGCATTAGCGCATCATTAATTTTTTTTAATTTACTATTTTGCTTTTTTAATTGCGCTAACTCTTCAATTAAAGTTTGTTCATTCATCCATGCCTCCCGCGATATAAACACCCGTAAAGGTTTGATTTAAGTGAATACCATTTATGTGCTCGCCATAGGTATTAAAGCCTACGATGTTGTACTGAGCATTCAACATTTGTCCTTGTTTTTCTAAACTTTTTTGTTCTATTTCTAGCCGCCTTAAAAAGCAATCACACACCAGTACTAACTCAGACTTCCCCCTACGTTCCTCAATCTCACTAAGCTTTTGTATAACCGGGGCATATATATCGCCCATGTCGACAGCACTTAATACAATGCCAATATCGACAGCACAATAAAATGTCAGGCTTAAATTTTCTTCATTAACCTTTTGAATAGAGCGAATATAATATTGACCACCCACTTTAACCGCTAATGGATTAAGGGAAAAAACCTTAGGACTTAAGTCTTTTATGTCCATATTTAACAGTTTAGCGTATTCAAGAGCGGCGGGTTCTGCGTTGAGTTCATAAACTGTTCTACTGTCAGCATCAGCAGCGGTAACCACTAGTTTTTCTGTTGGCTGTTTTATGTGATGGCAATTAAATACCTCAAAAGATAAAAGGGTAGTCACCATGATCACAATCGCGGCATTTTGATAAAAACGCCCTTGATAATAAACGTGGGTTTTACCTAAAACAATGTCGTCGCCCGCCGAACCACCAAAGTGTGGAGTGCCTCTAGCAGCAGCGTTTAACGTTACCAAAAATTGTTCTTCGTCAGAAGACAAGCCATCAAGTAGCGTGAGTAAAAAACTATTACTATTTATCGTTGTTAAGTTTTTAGTTTGACATTGCTCTACTAAGTCATTGACTGTAGATTGTGCGTTGATAGTGTCGAATTTTTTCATTGATTCAACGAGCGCAGCGCTGATGGCAAAATAATGAGAAGAGAAACCAATGGCGACTATAGAATGTTGCTCATAGCCCTTGTTAGTGACTTCTCCCGCTGTAGTGCAGCCAACAATATCGATGTCTTTGAATGCGTTGTTCATGCTTGTTGCAAGCGAATTTAATTGATAAGTTGATGAACAATAGAAAAGTACAAAAGTAATATTATCTTGGTTTAATTGCTGATAAAGCTCTTGGCTTGCAATGAATGGATCAGTCGCTCTACTAACAGCAGTTATTGTTTTTATTGAGTTCATATGATTTATAATTGCCTTTGATGACGTTTTAATTACGTATTATTGCTATCTTATCGTTAACTTGAGTTAGTTCATAACCTTTATATCTAAGGCCTTAGATGTTTTTTTTGTTCTCGTTGCCTTGTTTGAATACTTATTTACTACACAAAGTTGAGGGCTTTCGATGGTTACTAAACATTCTAAACATTGTATGCATTCACCATAGTCAATAGAGCCGTCAATATTGATGGCATCGATACCACATTTTTTAGTGCGACAAAGATGGCAGGGGGAACCACACTCTTCACGGCGTCTTAGCTTTTTAAGTAAAGGGAATCGTCCTAAAATAGCCAAGCCGGCACCTAAAGGACACAGGTATCGACAATAAAATTTGTGAATTTTTAAGCTAAGCGCTAGTAATATTATGGCGTATAAAACAAAGGGCCAATACCGAATAAAACTTAGGGTAATACTGGTTTTAAAGGGCTCAATTTCTGCTAGCTTTTCTGCTAATGTTAAAGAGTAAAACGAAATACCAACTAATATAAAGAGTGCTAAATATTTTATTTTTTGCGCTATTTTATGATGCTGTGGTTTGATCTTAAACTGTTTTATTTTTAATTTGTTGGCAATTAAGGTTACAAATTCTTGCAATGCACCAAAGGGGCATAACCAACCACAAAATAAACCTCTTCCCCACAAAAATAATGTAATAAACACAAATACCCATAATACAAAAATTATTGGATCGAGCAAAAATACTTCAATATTGAAACCTTTGTATAGCGAGAGTAATAGAGTGTAAATATTAACAACGGACAACTGCCCTTGCGTATAGTAACCAATAAAAATAACAACAAAGAGTAAAGAGATAAAGCGTATTTTATGGGTGGTTTTGGCGTTTTTGGCTAAGGTTTCTTGTTTAATAAATAACAAACTTAAAAAAGTAAGGTAAATACCTAATATTATTATTTCAGTACTACGACTAAGCCAAACTTTGACCCATAAAGGCGACTGCGCTGTTAAGTTTTCTTTGGGTTCCTGATGTATAAATAATGCGTCAGGCAAAGTGATTTTGGTTGAAAAATTGTGTTGCTGTTTACTTAAAAAAGACTGGTTATAACTAACATTCAAAGATAAGGAAAATGCATTATTGAGTTCGAAACCTGATTGAGACTTTATTCTAAACACTTTAATGTCATTAAAGCTAGGTAAGGTCAGTGCAAAATAAGGGTCGTAATAGCTGTAAAAGTCGATATCACGAATATCAACGGGGAGCTCGCCTTGTGTGGCGCTTAAACGATTTGGTACAGTTTGAGGGATAAAATTTTCACTAACAAAACTATAGCTTCCTCTATTAAAAACCATTAACGCATGCTCTCCTGGTTTTAAGCTTTCAAGTAAACGGTGGTATTCTTGCTCTCCAAGTAAATTTTTCCCGATGATAGGGATGTTAACGAAAGCAAAATACAGTTCGATATAATTATCATCCTCGTCACTTACTTCATTAATTTCATTAACTAGCGCAGAGGATGAATTGTCAGTCTCCGCAATTGCTTGTTTTCGCGTTAATTGCCAATAGTGAATATAGCCCTGATTTACAAGCTGTTCAAAGGTGAGTGCTTCGTAGAAATTAGGATTAACGGTAATGTTAGAGGGGGCAAGAAAACCTGAGAGTTTTTCTCGTGCTACTTTAAGGGCAGAGGCAATAATGGTGTCGTTGATTACTAAGACTGAAATGGTCGCTCGGGTAATTCCATCTAAATAAGTGGTGTCTAGCGTCGTTTTATCACGTGCGTTAATAATAAAACGTTTTTTAATGGAGTGTCCTTGATATTGCTTAATAAACCGGAACAGTGGCTGTTCACCTAAACCGTGTAAAAATATGGGTTCATGGTGATTTAATATTTTTAAGCCAGTAATTACCCCTTGCGTATCAATACCTATGAGAATATTTACGGTTTGCCCGGAAAAAGCAATAAAATGAGTAAAGTCGTCTGATTCAAAAACATAACCGAGTAGTTCGTTTAATTGATATACGGGCGTAACAGCAATGTCTTTATCAACGGGGCCTACACGTGTAGCACGAGGGAAAATTTGGGCAATATCTTCAGAAATTGATGTGGCATTTTGGCTATCACTCGCATTAAATGCATGAGTGAAAAAAGAGGGTGTTAACATAAAAATAAGGGTAAAAACGACCCTGATTTTAAGGTGGTATGATCTATTTAAAGGCATGTTAACACCCAAGTAAATTTTATAATCTCTAATGAAGCGCTATCAAAGACTAGTGTATAAGCCAATGTATGAGCTTACGTAAGTTAGTTGATTCTCCTTGAATTAAATGAGTGCTGCTGTAAAAAAGTAGAGCACTCATTTATCCACATTGCTATTGGGAGAAAGTTTAAAAGAACCCTAAAGGACTTGTACTATAGCTTACCAGTAGGTTTTTCGTTTGCTGATAATGATCAAGCATCATTTTGTGGGTTTCACGGCCTATACCTGATTTTTTATACCCACCAAACGCAGCGTGAGCAGGATATAAATGATAACAGTTAGTCCAAACACGGCCTGACTCAATACCACGACCCATTCGATGAGCAAGGTTAGCATCACGTGTCCACACGCCAAGCACCTAAGCCAAAAGCAGTGTCATTCGCTATCTTTAAGGCCTCTTCAGGATCTTTAAACGTAGTAACAGAAATGACCGGACCAAAAATTTCTTCTTGGAAAACTCGCATTGAGTTATTACCTTTCAAAATAGTTGGTTGAATATAGAAGCCGGTCTCTAATGAGCCATTTAAACTCTCATGTTGACCACCAGAAAGCACGACTGCGCCTTCGTCTTTACCTATTTGTAAATAGCCTTTAATTTTATCATATTGCTCTTTAGACGCTTGTGCACCAACCATAGTGTTAACATCAAGTGGATTACCTTGAATGATGTTTTTGGTTTTCTCTAGTACTTTTTCCATGAATTCATCAAAGATATCTTCTTGTACCAATGCACGGGAAGGACATGTACATACTTCACCTTGGTTAAAGAAGCCTAACGCAAAACCTTCAGCACATTTGTCAAGGTAATCATCTTCAAACTGCATAATATCACTAAAAAATATGTTTGGTGATTTACCACCAAGCTCTACCGTAGATGGAATTAAATTTTCGGCAGCACATTTTAATATATGTTGACCAACGGGGGTTGAACCAGTAAAGGCAATTTTACCAATTCGTGTACTAGTTGCTAAAGCTTCACCGGCTTCTTTACCGAAGCCATTGACTATGTTTAATACGCCATCAGGTAATAAATCCGCAATTAATTCCATAAAGACAAGAATACTTGCAGGCGTTTGTTCTGTTGGTTTAATAATAATACAGTTACCGGCAGCGAGTGCAGGAGCTAATTTCCATGCAGCCATTAGCATAGGGAAATTCCATGGAATAATTTGACCAACAACACCAATAGGTTCATGGAAATGATACGCGACTGTATCGTCATCTATTTGCGATATAGAACCTTCTTGGGCACGGATACAACCGGCGTAATAGCGGAAGTGATCTACTGTTAATGGGATATCTGCATTGAGTGTTTCACGAATTGGTTTACCGTTATCCCAGGTTTCAGCTACGGCGATTGATTCAAGATTAGCTTCCACACGTTCAGCAATCTTTAATAATATATTTGAGCGTTCTTGTACTGAGGTTTTCCCCCACGCTACTTTTGCTGCATGTGCTGCATCAAGTGCTAATTCAATATCTTCAGCGCTTGAGCGTGGAACTTCACAAATAACCTCACCTGTTACAGGCGTTGTATTAGTAAAATAATTTCCTTTAACGGGAGCTACCCATTTACCACCGATAAAATTTTCATACTTGGGTTTAAAAGAAACAACAGAATTTTCGCTTCCCGGATTTGCATAGATCATATATCACCTCATATCGAGACCTGCCAGAGTATTACTCTTTCCGTGGCCCTGTTTTGTATTTCCTTTGGTTGTCACCAAAGCGTTTTTTCATGTTTCTAGTGTAGTATTGCTTGGGTAAGTGAAACTATTATCCCTTTGCATTGAAAATGTCATACTTTAGAATGAGTTGATTGATATTTATTGGCCTGCAGTTTTGATTTAGGAATAAAAAAAGACTTTTGAATTTAATCAAAAGTCTTTTAAGAAGGATATAAAACTGATTAAACCATGATCATATATGGTTATTTAGGGAGCTTGAAAGTCCATACACTACCACCTTGGTTTAAGTGTTTAACGCGTTTCGCAACATCACCACCCCAAAGAGGTACCGCGCCACCCCAACCAGAAAGTACACTTAGGTATTGTTCGCCATTCATTTCCCAGGTAATGGGTGAGCCAACAATACCCGAGCCGGTATTAAATTTATACTTCACCTCACCTGTTTTAGCGTCAAGCCCTAATAAATATCCTTCAGGGTTACCGGTAAAGACTAAATTACCTGCTGTAGCTAAAACACCGCCCCATAGTGGCGCATAGTTGTTATAACGCCATACGACTTTACCTGTTTTAGGATCAATAGCTTTTAAAACACCGATGTATCCTTCATTAATTGCTTTGATGGTAAAGCCGGCGCCGAGGTATGCAGCACCTTTTTTATATGCGGTGGGCTCGTTCCAAATATCCATTTGCCATTCATTCGAAGGCACATAAAATAATTCAGTGTCTTGACTGTAAGCCATAGGCATCCAATTTTTACCGCCTAAAAAGGCCTGGTGCGGCAACGACGGTACTACCTTTGTTCCCCCTTTTGATGCACTTGGATCACTGGGTCTATTACTGTCGATATAGATAGGACGTCCTTTCTTATCAAGCCCTGAAGCCCAAGTTTGCTTATCTACAAACGGAAAACCTCGAATAAAATCACCATTTTCACGATTAAGGACATAGAAAAAACCATTTCTATCTGCTGTAGCGGCTGCTTTAACAGTTTTTCCGTTTTGCTTATAATCGAATGATACAAGCTCATTTACGCCATCAAAATCCCAACCATCGTGTGGTGTGGTTTGGAAATGCCATACAATTTTACCTGTATCAGGATCGATAGCTAAACGTGATGATGAGAATAGGTTGTCACCGGGGCGTAAATGAGAGTTCCATGGTGCAGGGTTACCGGTACCAAAGAAGAGTAGATCAACATCGGCGTCATACGTGCCGCCTAACCAAGGTGCTGCGCCCCCTGATTTCCAAAGTTCTCGGCCATGTTTGTCCTGGTTTGCCACCAGAAATACCATTTTCTATTTTTTTACCATCTTTCCAGATGTAGCCCATGTGGCCTTCAACTGTTGGACGTTCCCAGGCTAACTGACCATTTTTAGCATCATAAGCACTAACTTTACCCACGATACCAAATTCACCACCTGCTACGCCTGTGATTACCTTACCTTTAACAATAATGGGGGCAGCCGTTATAGAATAACCTGCTTTGTAATCTTCAACTTTCTTTTTCCAAACAACCTTACCTGTGTCTTTATTTAGCGCGACAAGTTTTGCATCCAGTGTGCCAAAAATAACGAGGTCTTCGTATAGTGCGGCCCCACGGTTAATCACATCACAACAAGGCATAATACCATCGGGTAATCTAGCGTCGTATTGCCAAAGTTCGTCACCTGTATTTACGTCTATTGCATACACTCGAGAATATGAGCCTGTAATGTACATAACCCCATCTTTAACCATGGGTTGAGATTCTTGACCACGTTGTTTTTCTCCTCCCAGAGAGAATGACCAAACTGGGCGCATTTCTTTCACTGTTTTGGTATTTATTTTATCAAGTGGGCTATATCGTTGCCCTTTTAAACCAAGCCCGTAGGACACAACATCGTCTGTTGTCATTTGGTCGTTAATAATATCTTTATTCGTTACATTAGCATTTGCTAAGCCAGTTAACGCTAAAGAAATTGCCATAGATAATGACAATACCTTGGTTTTACCTGCTGTTATCATTGTTATTTCCTCTTGGGTTTTAAATCTGGTTAACGATACTTTTTATTTTTAAACTTCCCCTCCTACGTAACAGTATTGAATTCATGTTTTCTACAATCATGAAACACCATTTAAGCAGGTTGTATAAATCATAAAATGTATCTATTTGGCTTGCTATCACTCGGCGGTCGAATTTTTTTCATCACTTAGTAGGATAGAAAGGATGAGACTAAACGTTACTGTGTCGTGGAAGAGTAAAGGCTTGGCACTTGGTAGATGGCGTTGTAATGTCTGAATATGTCTTTCATCAGGCCTTTTTTTATCATGGCTTCGACAATATCACCGATAACATAACCCAATTGTCGATAGTCACTTTTTACTGCCATACCAATATCCCATTGTTGTTTCCCTATCATAGGAAAGGCATTGGTTGCTAACTGGTAATTAGTGGAGGCAAGTTGATGTTGGTAATAACTGATTTGGCTTCGTAACCCCATCACTGCATCAACTTCATGTTTTTGCATTGCGATCATTGCTAACGCCATTGAGGCAAATTGTTTGGTTTTGCCCCGCATGCGTCCATTGAAAGCCGACATGAGATAAAACTGCGGGATAGAGTCAATTTCGACGCCAATGTTGTGATATTGAAAAACGGCCATCGTACTGACATCGTCAATGCGTTTATTATTGAAGGCTATTTTCCATGCTTCAGTATGATAGGGCGAAAACATGTGCACTTGGGCGTGCACACGTTCACCAATATCATCTCTTAGCTCAGAATATTTCTTGTCGTAGGGCACTCTTAGCATTAGGTCAGCAACATTGCGGTTTAGGTAATGTCCTTTCCATAGGTTGTTGCGCAAATCATCTTCCACATTTTCATCGGCGGTGACCCACCTAAAACGTAGTGCAACTCCTAATTGTTTGGCAATATGTTTTGCAACGTCAATATCAATACCTTTTTCTTGCCCGTTTTCTTGATATGAAAACGGGGCGAAATCATTATAAACGGCAACCACAATTTCATTACTTTCAATAATATCGTCGTACGATCGTGCAGAAGCTGTTGCGCATAAAATTAGGCAACAGCTTAACCAAAAAAAGTAAGTTATGATTATTACTCTTCACTGACAGACTCTAACCAGGTACGAATAGACCAAAGTGCTTCTTGGTTTAAATGTTCAGACATTTTCGGCATGTAAACGGCGCCATTGCGTACGGCACCATTTTGAACGCGATAGATATACCATTCATCACCATCATAATCGGCAGGTAATTGACGTAAATCAGGAGCAATGCCTCCAGAGATGCCTCCTAAACCATGGCAGCGGGCACAGTTTTGGTTATAAGCAGATCCTCCTACCCGTATAATTTCCTTGAGCGTATCACCTTGTTCGTCTCTGTATGGGTTAGTGTCAGTCCATTCTTCGCCTAACGTAGGCAATGTTGATGTGTCGATTGCTTGTGGTGTTACTGCGCCATGAGCTATAACCCCAAACGAACTTATAGACATTAATGCAATTAAATAATGTCGCCCTATCTTATTAAGTTTAAACTTTACCATCAGTGAATACCCCATTATCTTTGTAAATTAATTATGTTTATTTTTATAAAACTATAACGATGTTGTAGAGTTTCAAGAATTGTACTTTAGCGCGGTTAGGTCTCATCCTTTAGTATGAATTTAGCGATCAAAAATGAGGGTTTTAACTTTATTTGTTTGTATATCATTGGGTTATAAGAATACTGTGTCGTGTTGCTTTTTTCACTTTAGTGTTTTTTTCTATATGCTTAGTTCACGTATATCAAATTTAACTATATCAAGTTGATGTAGTGCCTTTGATTTTTTGTTTGAGGGTTGCCATGTTTTATTTAAGAAGTATTGCTATTAGCGTGTGGCTATTTTGTTTTAATGCGATATCAAGCCCGCTTACCCTAAATATGACATATATTAAGTTAGAGCAGCACAAGCCTCCTACTTTTTCTACTCTGTTCGTAAAACCAGAAAATAGTGGTTACCTCGGGGCAAAGTTAGCCGTTACCGACTCAAATACTACAGGTAAGTTTTTACAACAGCACTTTAAATTGAACTATGTTACAGCAACAACAGCAGCACAATTTCTAGATTATTTAGACAGTGAATATTTGCAAGGGCAACGTATTTTTATACTTGAAGCCCCTTTACGATTGTTAATTGATGTGGATCGTTGGGCTCAAAAAAAACCTGTATTGTTGTTTAATGTCAGTGAAACTGCCGATCAACTTCGGCATGAACAGTGTTTAGCGTCGGTATTTCATACTATACCTAGTAATGCTATGAAGTCTGATGCACTTGCTCAGTGGTTGCTTTCTCGCCGAATGAATAAGGTGTTGTTGGTACAGGGTAGTAAAGTGGAAGATACTCAACTTGTTGCATCATTTAAGCGTTCATCAAAACGCTTTGGTTTGAAAGTTATTGATGAAAAACAATGGGATTTCAATACAGATCTTAGACGTAGTGCTCAGCAAGAAATTCCATTATTTACACAAACAATAAAAGATTATGACGTAGTTTATGTTGCGGACAAATCAAAAGATTTTGCTGAGTTTATTCCCTTTAATACGTATTTACCACGGCCTGTTATTGGTTCGGCTGGTTTAGAAGCTCTGGCATGGCATAAAGTTATAGAGCAATGGGGAGCCGCGCAGTTACAATCACGTTTTATTGAAATGGCGGATAGGGGAATGAATGAACAGGATTTTGCGGGTTATCTTGCGGTACGAAGTGTGGCCCAGTCGGTACATAAACTTCATTCGAGTGAAAGTACTAAACTCATCAACTATATTAATTCATCTGACTTTGATTTAGCGGCTTATAAAGGACGAAAACTTAGCTTCCGCCCATGGAGTAAACAATTGAGAATGCCAATTGCTTTGGTGCAGCCACATGCCTTGGTATCGCAATCACCTCAGCCAGGTATGCTTCATCCGTTAACTGATCTCGATACCTTGGGGTTTGACGCTCAAGAATCGCAATGTAAATAAGGTATATACGACCCATGAAAAATAAACTCGTTTTAACTATATTCCTCATGACTATGTTATTAGGCACTAAATCCGGCTATGCCACTGAATTAGCTTATGTTACCAATGAAAAGGACGATAATATTTCGGTGATTGATTTAAGCCAGAATAACGTCATTAAAACTATTGCTGTAGGTCAACGGCCTCGTGGTGTTATTTTAAATAAAATGCATACACTGGCTTATATTTGCGCAAGTGAATCGGACACTATTCAGATCTTAGATTTGAAAACAGAGCAAATTATTGGTGAATTACCTTCTGGAGAAGATCCTGAAACTATTGCGTTACACCCCAACGGAAAAACTATTTATACGTCTAATGAAGATGATGCCTTGCTTACCGTTATTGATATTGCTTCGCGCTCTGTTATTGCACAAATTGATGTTGGTGTTGAGCCTGAAGGGTTAGCAGTAAGCCCAGATGGAAACATGGTCGTTGTTACGTCAGAAACAACCAATATGGTTCATTGGATTGATACGCGAACTCATAAAAACTTTGCTAATAGTTTAGTTGACGCCAGACCAAGGTCAGTTAAATTTACGGATGACGGGAAGTTTCTATGGGTCAGTGCTGAAATCGGCGGTACTGTGGTTATATTTGATGTTGCAACTCAACAAATTATTCAAAAATTTTCTTTTGAAATCAATGGTATTCACCGTGATAGAATTCAACCCGTTGGCATCGAATTAACACAAGACGGACGTTATGCCTTTATCGCACTTGGGCCGGCAAATCATGTTGCTGTGATTGACCGAAAAACAATGAAGATAGATAAATATTTATTAGTAGGACGTAGAGTGTGGCAACTCGCTTTTAATGAAGATCAAAGTCAACTCGTAACCACTAATGGTATTAGCGGCGATGTGTCTGTTATTGATGTTGAGCGAATGAAGGTAACCAAGTCAATTAAAGTGGGTCGTTACCCTTGGGGCGTAGTGATACGAAGAATGCCATGAGTATAGAGACTAATAACCTTAGTTTTTGTTATGGTAAGAAAGCTGTAATTGAAGAACTAAACCTAAAAATTAACAAAGGCTTTAATGTGTTACTGGGTCCTAACGGAGCAGGCAAAAGTACGTTGTTTTCTATGCTAACAGGGCTTTATAAAGCTACGTCAGGCGTTATCAAAATTAATGGTTATGATTTAAGCCATGATAGAGCCAAAATAATGCGAACGATGGGGGTGGTATTTCAACAAAGTACCCTAGACCTTGATTTGTCCGTAAAACAAAATTTAATTTACTACGCCGCTTTACATGGAATTTGCTCATCACAAGCCATAGAAAATATATCCGAAATATTAACTCAACTTGAATTAACCTCTCGACTGAATGACAAAGTGCGCACATTAAATGGCGGTCATCGTCGTCGAGTTGAAATTGCACGGGCATTAATTCATCAACCCAAAGTATTGTTACTTGATGAGGCCACCGTTGGTTTAGATATTGACAGCAGAAAAATGATCACCGAATACGTTGGTAGCCTTTGTCAAACTCTGGGCATTTGTGTGTTATGGGCGACTCACTTGATTGATGAAATTTCAGAAGAAGATCAGTTAATTATTATCAATGAAGGAAAAATTCAAGCACAAGGTACTAGTGGACAGTTATGTAAAACACATAAGGTTGCTGATGTGTATCAGCTTTATCGCACGTTAACCACTAGCGTGGAGATTATCTAATGTTCCTTAGTTATATTTATTGTTTTACGGGCATTGTTAAACGCGAATTATTACGTTTTTTTCAGCAACGTTCTCGGTTATTAAGCGCGCTTGTTAGACCCTTGTTATGGCTAATTGTCTTTGCTTCAGGGTTTCGAGCAGCTTTGGGTGTGTCTATAATGGAACCTTATGGTACCTACATAACTTATCAACAATATATTGCCCCAGGACTCTGCTGCATGATCATATTATTTAATGGTATGCAAAGCTCGTTGTCTATGGTGTATGACAGAGAAATGGGTAGCATGAAAGTGTTATTAATGAGCCCGTTACCAAGGCCGTTTTTATTGTGTTGTAAGCTAATTGCTAGCGCATTACTGTCGCTACTGCAGGTGATGATCTTTTTACTATTTGCGCAGTTGGTTGATGTTGAAATTCCACTTATTGGTTACTTTACTGCAATACCCGCAATTTTTTTAATTGCTTTTTTTCTTGGCGCGTTAGGGTTGATGTTATCTAATTTAATTAAGCAATTAGAAAACTTTGCCGGCGTAATGAATTTTGTTATTTTTCCGATGTTCTTTCTTTCTAGCGCTTTATATCCGTTATGGAAAATGCAAGAAGCGAGTATTTGGCTGTTTTGGCTATGTCAGTTTAATCCCTTTACTGCTTGTGTAGAGCTCTTACGATTTGCCCTTTATGGGCAAATGAATACTGTTGCCTTGGCTACCGTATTCATTGCCACAAGCATTGCGTCATTTTTTGCATTAATGAGTTTTAAACCTCAGCAAGGAAGAAATAGCAGGTGAGTTAAGGTTAAATCACCAACTAGATCGTTATTTATTTAATAACTAACTAGAACAACTACTTATTGAAATAAACACCTTGTATTTGGCAATTTTTTTACATATAAAATAGATCGCTTAATTAATGAATCCTGTATAAGGGAAATTAATCCTCCTTGGCAAAGTCGATAAGCGTTTGACCAGACATACGATAACCAACCCATTCATCTTGTGATTGTGCGCCAATAGACTGATAAAAATCCCGTGACGGTTGGTTCCAATCTAAACAGCTCCATTCAAATCGACCACAGTTATTTTGCAAAGCGATTTGAGCCATTTTTTTAAGTAATAATTTTCAAAGACCTTTGCCGCGATGTTCAGGAGAAACGTAAAGGTCTTCAAGATAAAGTCCTGATTTTGCCAACCAAGTGGAATAATTATAAAAATAAATAGCCATACCTAAGGCTTGCTCACCTTGCATACAAATTAATGCATTTACATGGCTATTTTCAGAAAAAATTGATTGCTTAATGGTTTCTTCTGTTGCTAAAACTTCATGTTCGGCTTTTTCATAAATGGCTAATTCACGAATAAAATGTAAAATTAATGCGGTATCTTCAGCAACTGCTTGGCGAATAGTTAAATGATTCAAAATGTACTCCGTTATTTATTATTGGAATATCATAACGTGTGAGTAGGTGTGTTTATAGTGTATTTTTTAAATTGATAAGGGTATTGAGCATTAAACTCGGGTAGTAAAATAATCCTACTTTAGCAGGATTTACTGATAGTGTTTGTTTTTATCTTTTTGTTATTAAAAGATATTTTGTTTTATTTCTGTTTTGGTAGGGTTGTTGATTAGGTTACATTTGTATGAATTCCGTTACACTATTCATTATTAGTGTAATCTAAGGAATGAACCAATGAAGATGAAAAGTGCTGTTGTTAGTATTTATTTTACTATTATATTTCCCGCATTAGCGCAAGAAAGTGAAGAAATAGAAAAAATTAGTATCTATAGTCAAACACCTCTCTCGGGTAGTACAACAAGTGAGCGAAACCTTTTGGCTAGCGTACAAATGATCAAGGGATCAGAGTTAGTACAATCACAAGCCATCTCACTAGCTGAACATATGAAGAATCAACTAGTTAGTTTACATATAAATGATGTGCAAAATAACCCCTTTCAACCTGATGTTCAATACAGAGGATTTACTGCTTCACCCTTATTAGGCTTACCTCAAGGAATTTCGGTATATTTAAATGGTATACGTTTTAATGAGCCTTTTGGTGATACGGTAAATTGGGATTTGATTCCATTAGCGGCACTTGAATCTGTTGCTTTATATTCAGGCTCTAATCCCGCCTTTGGTCAAAATACATTAGGTGGTGCATTAGCGCTACAAACCAAAAACGGCTTTAGTTACACACAAAATGAACTTGATGTACGCTTCGGTAGCTTTGGCCAGAAGCAATTTACAGTACAATCTGGTGGCAATAAGGGTAATTGGGGGTATTATTTTATTGCCAATAAATACCAAGAAGATGGTCGGCGTGATTATTCTGAAAGTGAATTAAAGCAGTTGCTTACTACACTTAGTTATGCGAACAAAGAACATTCTTTTGATATTACTTATGCGGCCAATAAAAATGAATTATTAGGTAATGGTGCTGTACCAGAACAATTGCCGGCGTTGGCAAGTAGAAGTGCTATTTATACACAACCTGATAAAACCGCTAGCCGTTATCAACAGTTAAGTCTTAAAAGCGATAATTTGATAAACGATCAAATGTCGTGGCAGGCAACAGCCTATTACCGCCATAATGAAATCAATAGTATTAATGGCGATGATAGTGACTACGAAGAATGTGAATCAGGCCTACTTTATAGTTTATGCGAAGGAGAGGAAGATGATGAAATGGAAGACGAGGCAGAAACTGAAATAGGGGAGCTAGAGCGAGTTCATTTTGTAGGATATGATGAAGATACATGGTTGAGTGAACTGACTGATATTGATGCTGATTCAATAGATGGTACCTACAATACGGGCTTTACTGATAATAAAAGTTATGGTGCTGCACTGCAATTTGTCAGATTAAGTCATGTTGATACTTCTACATTTATTGGTTCATTTGATAACGAGTTTATTTTTGGTGTAGGAATTGATAAGGCTGATATTGATTTTAGTAGTGATACCGAGTTTGCTATATTGCACAATGACTCGGTCGATGATGATCGTTCGGTCACTGGTATTGGTCTGTTCGATACAGAATCACGGGTTCGTTTAAAGGTAAAAACACAACAAGAATATGCTTATTTTCTTAATACATTTTTTTTGGTGACAAATTTACACTAAATATTGTCGGGCGATATAATCATGCCCATGTGAGTATGCAGGATCAGATAGACAGTGGTGAAGGTTCACTCAATGGTGAACACTATTTTAATCGCTTTAACCCCGCTATTTCAGGTAATTACCAGTTAAACGAATCCACGTTATTTAAACTTAGTTATAGTGAATCTTCAAGGATACCTAGTCCAAGCAGAATTAAGCTGTGCGGATGAAGATGACCCTTGTAAATTACCTAATGGCTTTGTTGCTGATCCACCCCTTGAGCAAGTGGTTGTAAAAACTACAGAAGCCTCTATACATTATAATATTGAAAATTTCTCTGCATTAGCTACTGTATTCTCTACCCAAAGTTATGACGATATTATTTTTCAACAAGCGGGTAATAAATCTAATCAAGGTTATTTTGTTAATCTTGATAAAACTCAACGTCAAGGTATTGAATTAGCACTGTCTACTCAAGTCAGTAAAGTTGACTTCGGTGCTAGTTATAACTTTTTAAAAGCAACATTTGAATCACCTTTCGTTTCTTTTAGCCCTGTAAATCCACTTGGAGCAAATAGACAAGTGAGTAAAGGGGATGAAATTCCTGGTCAACCTAAACATCAAGTCAAGTTTCATGCAAATTGGCAAGTCAATGATGATGTGAATATTGGTACTGAATTTTTATATGCCTCATCTTCTTATTATCGTGGTGATGAAGCGAATGAAAATAAGAAAATTCCATCATATTCGGTGACTAATATATATCTTAACTATCAAGTTAGTGAGCAATTACGCTTA
Organism: Colwellia maritima; assembly: GCF_022669015.1. Classification (GTDB taxonomy): domain Bacteria; phylum Pseudomonadota; class Gammaproteobacteria; order Enterobacterales; family Alteromonadaceae; genus Colwellia; species Colwellia maritima. The sequence continues at coordinate 916,153 of NZ_JAKKSL010000001.1, forward strand.
TCAGTTAAAGTGGATAACCTCTTTGATCGTCATTTTGAAACCTTTGGTACATATGGTGAAGCAGATGAAGTGTTAGAAGATATCTATCCTGATACTGAGTTTGATGAATATTTTGTAGGGCCGTCACGACCACGCTCGGCAAGCATTAACCTTAACTATCAATTCTAAGGCACCTATTATATCGCGTTAGTTTTAAATGACTCACTTGCCCATCACTTCCTTGCAATAAGCATGATTGGTGAGTGATAGAAAAACAATAAGCTCACTAAAAGAGGAGGTTTGTCATACTAAAGGAGGAAAGTATTGTGCAATAAGTCCGTATAGCATTGTAGTATATTTTATTAAACCTGAGAGTAAGTTGATGTACCAACAATGTTATCGTGCTTTTATACCGTGTTTCGCTTTATCGTTAATTAGCCTTTCAAGTGTTTATTCAAACTTCGCTATTGCAGAAGATAATCAAAAAATAGAACAAACGGATTCTAACGCAACTGAAATTATTGTGGTCACTGGCAGTAAGCAAGCCTCTAGTTTATTGAATGTTTGCCGGTAATATTGATCGTATCTCATCAGAAGATATTGAAACTGTAAATTCGGTTCACCCAAGTGATATTTTGAATCGAGCAACAGGTGTTCATATTCAAACAAATAATGGTATGGAATCGCTTCCTGCTTTGCGTTCACCTGTTTTAACAGGGCCTGGCGCTGCAGGGGCTTTTTTGTTTTTAGAAGACGGCATTGCCACTAGATCGGCGGGCTTTGCGAATAATAATGGCTTGTCAGAGTTAAATTTAGCTCAAGCGGGCAGTGTAGAAATAATTAGAGGCCCTGCAAGTGCTGTTTATGGCTCTAATGCCGTGCACGGTGTGTTAAATGTGTTAACTAAAGCCCCTAGCGATGAAGGCGAAGTCTCGTTATTACTTGGTCCAAATGAAAGGTATCAACTACAGGGTACTGTTGGTCAAGATATGGGGCAACATGGCGTCAGTGGTAATTTTCAAGCAATTGATGATGGTGGATACAGAGATAATAGTGGCTTTAGCTCTTTTAAAGTGAATGGCAGGCATGATTATGAAGAGGGAAAAGACAGTATAAGTACGCTTATTTCAGGCTTTATACTTGATCAAGATACAGCCGGTTTTATTTCATCTGATGATAATGGTGGTGAGTGTTATAGCTCAGATTATAGTGGTAAAAATTTATATAAAGACCGTGATGCGATGGAAAAAAATTGTGATGTGGATGCCTATCGTAAATGGTCATCAGTACGTGTTGCTTCGCATTGGCAGCGTAAATTAAGTGAAGAAACGCAATTGAGTATTACGCCGTATTTTAGATCTAACCAAATGGAGTTTAGTCAGCATTATTTGCCTTCACAAGCAATAGAAGAAAATAGTCACTATAGCTTTGGAGTTACAAGCCAGTATTATTGGAATATTGATCCCAAAGATAGCGGTTGTTATGGGGTTAGACGCCGAGTGGACCAAAGGGGAACTGACACAAACCCAGTTAAAACCTGATACCTTTAGTTATGGTAAAGCACGTCAACAAGGGGTTCATTATGACTATGAGGTTGAAGCATCAACAATAGCGCCCTACGTTCAAGGTGATTGGCAGGTGAACGATGCGTTGAAAATTACCGGTAGTCTTCGTTTTGATACCATTTTATATGACTACGATAATTTAGTGGCCAATGGTACAACAAAAGCTGATGGTAGTAGTTGTGTGAATAATTCTGCTGAAGCTGTTCCTTGCTTATTTTTACGCCCACCGACAGTGATGATCGCTTTAACAATACCAGTACCAAGATCGGTATTAATTACCGCTTAAATAAAGACACGGCATTATTTGGTGCATGGTCTCAAGGCTTTAGAGCGCCACAAACAACAGATTTATATCGTTTGCAAAAACAACAAGTTGTGGGTGAAATTGATTCAGAAGAAATTAATAGTACCGAAGTTGGTGTTCGCGGTGTTAGCGATAAACTTCAGTATGAAGTGGTCATTTATCGTATGACCAAGAATAATTTTTTCTTTCGCGATGCGCAAGGTTTAAACGTAACGGATAGTGAAACATCACATCAAGGTCTTGAGTTAGGTATTAATTATGATATTAGCCACAATCTCAGCTTAGCGGTAAATTATAGTTATGGTCTGCATGAATATGAATCTGACCGTTTAAACAGTGGTGTTATAAAAGGTAATGAGATTGATACGGCACCAAAACATCTTGCTAATACCCGATTAAGTTGGCTACCAACCACTGACACTAAGCTTGAATTAGAGTGGTTACATATGGGCGATTACTACTTAGACCCGGTAACCAATGAACATGAATATGCAGGTCATAATTTGTGGCAATTAAGGGGCAGCTTGCAATTAAATAGTCAGGTTAAATTGTTTGCTCGTGTCGAAAACTTAACCGATGAAAAATATGCTAGTCGTGCTGATTATGCTTTTGATTCTTATCGCTTCTTTGGTGGGCAGCCCCGTGCACTTCATCTTGGTATGAGTGTTAATTTTTGATTCTAATTTGCACTATCAAATTTAATAAAATGAGTAATAGGGTACGGATTAAAACTTAAAAGAGTAACCAACATGAATAAATGTTTTTTTAGCATAGCACTATTTATATTATTATCGCTTCAAGTGCAGGCGCAGCCTACTGTTCGTGTTGGTGTTTTAAAGTTTGGCACCGTTAACTGGGAAATTGATGTGATAAAACATCACCAGTTAGACAAAAAATATCAATTTAACTTAGAAGTAACGCCATTAGCCAGTAAGAATGCATCAGCAGTAGCATTACAAAGTAATGCGGTTGATATTATTCTTACGGATTGGCTTTGGGTAAATCGTCAACGTTTTGAGCAAAAAAACTATACTATTTTTCCAACGTCTATGACAACGGGCGGGTTGTACGTCGCCGCTAATTCAGGTGTTGAGTCTTTAGCAGATCTTAAAGGTAAAAAAATAGGCATTGCCGGTGGTGCTGTTGATAAGAGCCGGTTATTACTTCAAGCTTACAGCCAAAAAAAATATGGACTTGATTTAAAAAAAGAAACTGAACCCACCTTTGCGGTACCCCCGTTGTTAAATCGATTAATGTTGCGAGGAAATTTAGCGGCAGTGATTAATTTTTGGCATTATGGTGCTAGGCTAAAGGCTAAAGGATATAAACAGTTAGTCACCCTACCTGAAATGCCGGAGGCATTAGGGATTGATGCTCAAATACCATTGTTAGTCTGGGTCTTTGATCAAACATGGGCTAATGCAAATGGAGAAGCTTTACATCGTTTTTTACATGCATCCGCAGAGGCCAAGCAACTATTATCTTCTTCTGAAGATGAATGGCAGCGTATTCGTCCCTTGATTAAAGCAGAAAATGACGCTGTATTTAAGACCTTGATAAATGATTACCGTGCAGGTTTGTTATCTCAATTTGGTAGTAAAGAAGTCGAGGCAAGTAAACGCATATTTAACATATTAGCAACGCAAGGTGGTAGTGCATTAGTGGGTAATGCGACAGCATTACACGAAGGCACATTTTGGCAGAGTAACTTATTGGATAGTAACTTATCTGTATACCCAAAGGCTGATTAATGAGTTTTTTTCTTTTTAAAAATTTTATTGAATCACAAAGTAAGGTAGAAAAACATCTTATAAGGAGAGGTACTTCCGTTATGGGAATTTCTAAAGAGTTATTTTCCTTTTTATTGACAAAACTTTCGATTATTACTTTTTTTGCTCTGTCGTGGCAAGGAGCGTCTTGGGCACTAGACAGCTCAGATTTCCCCTCGTTGTTCGCCGTGATCAACAGTTTACAGTTTCACCTCAATGAAGGGGAAATGATAACTAATCTTCTGATCACTTTACGGCGCGTGCTATTGAGTTTTACTATTGCTATGTTGCTCGGCGGTATTATTGGAATTTTAATGGGGGTAAATGCATGGTTAAATAAACTCACCGACTCTTTACTTATTGTTCTGCTTAATATACCCGCGTTAGTCACTATTTTATTATGTTACATTTGGATTGGTTTAGTTGAAGCGGCAGCGATTGCGGCAGTAGTGATTAATAAAGTACCCACGGTTGTTGTGATGATAAGAGAGGGCGCTCGAACCGTTGATCAGGATTTATTAGCAGTGGCTAAAGTTTACCAATTGTCACCCCGAGCTACTTTTTTTAAGGTGTTCTTACCGCAACTTTATCCCTATATTATTGCCTCTGCTCGCTCTGGTTTATCTTTAATCTGGAAAATTGTTTTAGTGGTTGAGTTGCTAGGGCGAAGTGATGGGGTAGGCTTTGCGCTGAATACACTATTTCAGTTTTTTGATATTGCCGGAATTCTTGCTTATACCCTCGCTTTTGTTTTGATTGTTTTGCTTATTGAAATACTCTTTTTTAAACCTTTTGATAAACTGGTCGCAAGAGGAAATCATTTTGATTGAATTGAATGTCGCTATTAAAAATAAGCATTATACTAATAATAATGTTAATCGTAATAACACAGTGTTAGCGCAGGTAGATTTTAGTGTAGAACGCGGTGAATTTGTTGCTATTATTGGCCCTTCTGGGTGTGGAAAAACTACATTACTTAATATGATCAGTGGCATTGAAAAATGCGATGGACACCTCATTACTTACGATAAGAATGATGAAAAAAAGCAAGAACCCTATCGTGTTGGTTATATTTTTCAACAGCCCAGGTTAATGCCTTGGCTTACAGTTAGAGAAAATATAGCGTTAGTTTTACAATCAAACCAGTATGATCAAATTGAACTTTTACTCACTCAAGTGGGGTTAGCAGGCAAAGGAGAATATTTTCCACGTCAGCTGTCCGGCGGTATGCAACGGCGAGTGAGCATTGCGCGTGCTTTTGCGATAAACCCACATTTATTATTATTAGATGAACCTTTTAATTCCCTCGATGCACCAACAGCTAACCGATTAAGACAATTGTTAATAGATTTGTGCAAACAAAGAGGGACTACGGTTGTCTTTGTCACTCATGATTTACAAGAAGCTATTTATTTAGCTGATCGAATACTTTTTATGAGTGATTCACCTGGTAGTATTATTCATCAGTGTAATGTAGATATACCTAAACCACGCCAAGAATCGGGCGTGTCTGAGTTAAAATGGCAGATGCAACTGATGACAAGGTTTCCAAAGATTACTCTCTGGAAAATTGACTAGCGGCTAAAACACATTTCTTTTTTACCTCCTTCTTGCTCCTACTAAAGCATTAAGCTTTTTGTTTACGCCTAAAGCACAGCTAATTTGGCTAAGTCGACTGATTCTATTTAGGTAACGTTATTTTTATGATGTTTGAACACTAATAACGATAAAACAGGATGCATGAAAATGACTAAACGATTTAAAATAAGCTTAATCACAGCAACATTGGCTATGGCGGCATTTAATGCGAGTGCCGCTGTTGAAATATATAACAACGACGGTATGACATTCAGTACTGATGGCCTAGTTAATGTATTTTATTCTAACAGTTCTGTTGATGAAACGGATGCCGCAGGTGTTGAATCAGATCATTCACAATCACGTGTTCGTACAGGCTTCTTACCGAGCAATATAGGCTTTAATTTCGGTAAACAGCTAGATGACATGAAAATATCAATGCGCTCTTCATTTTGGGTTTCTCTAAGTGATTCGGATAATAGCCGTGATGCATCACCTGCTGATTTGGGGACAGGTTCATTAATTGATGTTCGTCAGTTTTATGCTACGGTCAGTGGAGGTTGGGGGGAAGTATTATTAGGTAAGGATTTTGGTTTGTATAACCGTGCTAATATACTAGGTGATGAATTATTGCTAGGTTTTGGTCAAACGTCAGAATTTTTTGGTTTAGTTGATGGTGGTAATGTGTCATTTGGTAACATAGCTACAGGTTATACATATCCTTTCCCCAAAGCACAGATCACTTATAGAACACCCGATATGAACGGTTTTAAACTTGCCATTGCCGTGATGGATCCTAATAAGGTTGCGGCTAACTCAAATGAAGATTTACCCCGTTTTGAAGCTGAGTTAATGTATAACACTTCTTTTGATAATGGTTCGGTAAAAGCTTGGGTTAGTGGTGTTACACAATCAAGTGAAGTTAATGATGTAGACCAAGATCAGTCTGGTGTTGGCTATGGGGTAAATGTTAAGTTTTCTGGCTTATCATTAACTGCTTCTGGTTATAGCTCGGAAGGCTTGGGTCATGTGGCAGGTTTAGATCAGTTTGTTGGCCCTGACAGCATAGAATCAGAGGGGTATTTAGTACAAGCGGCATACACATTAAATGATAACCGTTTTGTATTAACCTATGGTGAATCTGAAACTAAAAACTCTGGTAATGTTGAGGCTGTTGGTATTGTGGGTGATGCGGTCCATAGTAATACGGGATTTGCTTATTTCAGAACAGTTCGTCCTGGTTTAACTGCGGTAGTTGAATACAATAATACTGAAGTGGATGCCTCTAATTCGTTGGTTGCAGAAGATAATAACACTATCTCAATTGGTGCAGTGGTAACTTTTTAAAGGTAAATGACAGTTTAAACCAATGTAAGTAGCAGAAAAGATACTTCTGCTACTTACAAAATCAAAAAATTGTATACCTAAAGATGAGTTTTCTACAACTATAGGAGGGTTACTTAATCCTGAGTAATTTGCTAAGGTAAATCAGTTATTCATTTTACGGTAGTTGGTTTATGTACAAAATTTTGGTTGCAGATGATCATCCATTATTTCGAGATGCCATTGTTAATATTATCGGCATTAAATTTCCCGGTTCTACTACATATGAAACAGAAGATATTGAATCAACGCTTGTCTGTGTTCAAGAAAATGATGAAATTGATTTGATATTGTTAGATCTGAACATGCCAGGTATGTCGGGTCTTAATGGTTTGCTTGATTTACGCAATAAATGTCCGACAACACCTATCGTTATTGTGTCAGCAGAACAAGAAAAACAGAAAATATTACAAACGCTCTCCTATGGCGCTGTAGGCTTTATTGCTAAGTCATCTTCAAAAGAAATAATTGGCGAAGCAATCGAAAGTGTGTTTCAGGGGAATATGTATCTACCCTCGGATATCATGCGCGCCCAAGCTAATGTTGCAACCACTAAAAAAGAATTTGAAGCATCACCTGAAAATATCGCTTTACTTACCCGTCGGGAATTAATCGTGCTACAACACCTGATTAAAGGTGAGGCAAATAAAGAAATTGGTTTTAATCTACATATTTCAGAAACTACCGTTAAGTCGCATGTTTCGTCTATTCTTAAAAAACTCGGCACCTCTAATCGAGTAAAAGTTGTACTGGGTTGTAGTAACATAGATTTTAATCAATATTTAAAACGCTAATGTTCTTTGCTACCATGTGTTTTTATTTGAATTTTAGTATTCACTGGCCATAAAAACATGACAGAAAAATTACCGATTTCAATCGATATTAATGAGTCGTTATTACAGCAATTTACTAAAATATCCTCGGTAAGTCGTAAACTTGAAGCCCAGTTTAATTTTCAAACGATGGTTGCTAATTGGTATGGTGACGAATACAACCTTTGGTTTGTTCGTTTATGTATAGAAACGCCTTCAAGTTTTGAAGCCCAAAAAAAATATCGATCAAATCATACCGTACAAAATTATAGTGATGATGTTTTTAGTTATTTTGATAAGGCTGAAAATGAGCAAATATTAATGTGTTATATTGCCATTACCGAGTCTGAGCTAACAATGTTAACTCAACAAAGCAAATTATTAGCAGGCTTTCTGAGCGTTAAACTACAAAAAACACTTAATTTAATAGCTAAGCAATTAAGCTTAGGTGTTATACCAACCTAACAAACTATGTGATCATTTCTACTTGCCAAAATCACCAACTAGATCGTTATTTAATAATTAGAACAACTCGTTATTGAAATAAATACCTTGTATTTGGAAAAATTCTCTACGTATAAAATAGATCACTTAATTAATGAAACTGGTATTATTTAATTAATATCCATATTGAACTGTTTGAAAAAACTAGGTGATTATGTCAATAAGCCGCGCCCGACTTGATCGTGTTATTAGCGAAAAGTGTGCAATTAACCGAAAAAAGTCCGCCTTTTATTAGCACAGAAACGCATTACAGTGGACGGTGTTATTGCAAGCGATATTGCCCAAACCAGTGAACAAGTTTTCAGTAATATCACTAGATAATACTATTATTCAACAACAAACCCCTTTATACATCATGCTTCATAAACCGGTAGGTGTTGTTTGTGCAACTAAAGATGACAAGCACAATACGGTGATCGACTTATTAGGGGCTTCATTTACAGGCGATGAAAAAGCTAGTTTGCATATAGTTGGGCGATTAGACTTAAATACGTCAGGATTGGTTTTACTTACTAATGATAGTCGTTGGTCTGAATACTTAACATCGCCATTAAGTAAAGTGCCTAAACAGTATATAGTGACGTTGAAAAACCCGTTAACTGAAGATTATATTCAAGCTTTTTCACAAGGAATGTACTTTGCTTTTGAAGACATAACAACCAAACCTGCTACGTTGAAGATTATTTCGCCTTATCAAGCTGAAGTTACTTTAATGGAAGGTCGATATCATCAAATAAAAAGGATGTTTGGCCGTTTTAATAATCCTGTTATCGCTTTGCATCGTATATCAATAGGAAACTATGTCTTGGATGAAAGTTTGCGAGTAGGGGAAAGCAGAACGATCAGCCTAATTGATCTCAACTTGGTTTAAGAGGTTTTTAACTAATTGAAAATAATGTTTAATTTTTATCTGCTCACTATAGTGAGATAGTTTTGCTACTTTAGTCCGCAATTTAGTCCGCAAAATATGCAAGGAAAATTTATACGTCAATATCTGGTCTGTTTTATTACCAAATATAAGGCGTGATTGTACATTACCTAGGCTTTATTTGGCAGTTTACGAACAAATAATAACGATTAACATTACTTTGTTATATACTGCAATTAACATATAACTTTTACATAAAATAATTAAGTACTTAACAACATGAAACTTTCTTTATGCACCGCTTTTGGTTTGACATTTATCTTAATGGGTTGTTCTAGTAGTAATGATGCTTGTGAAGATGTCACTTTAGCGTCAGAACAAATTCAACAGTGTCAAATTTTACAACGTCAAATTGTTAACGCTAAAGGGCAACCATTAATTCGTACCGAACTTGAGCGTAGATATCAACAAGACTGTATTGATGTTCGCTATTATCGTGATGAAAAACAACAGGCTATTTGCGGTAATAAACATAAAACAGAAGAAATTAAAAAGAAAATGAACACAGAATCGAATAATCATTAGTCCATTTTATTGCTTATCAGGTTGGTTTTTATGAATTAGAGTGACTAAAGTGGATTTTTTTGTAATAAAAGTTCATTATGATCGTCTGGAAGATTTATGCAGTTAAATTACAAGAAGTAGTTGAGATGGTGATTTTTATTTATGACTAATGCTCAGTCCAAAAAATTTAGGGACACTATTGTAGACAATAAAAAAGCACAAGAACATGATGCTAAGTTATTAATGTTGCAAGATAAATATGACAATCTACAATTGCGTTATAGTGCTTTGTTTAATTTAAATCGCTTATCTCAAGAGTGTGATGATTTAAACTATTTTTATCCTCAAGTGCATAGTACTATTCGTTCATTAATGACCGCCGAAAACTTTTTCATTGTGACTTATGATCAAACTTTTTCAACATTAGAGTTTGTGTATTATGTTGATGAAAAAGATGAAGGTCCTGTTGGTATTATTGATTATCATGAATACGAAGGTTCCTTTACGTCGTTAATTATAGATTCAGCGCAGCCTTTATTAATAACACCTGAGCTAGTAAGTAAATTACAAAAAAATGGTAAAATAAAACAATATGGAACCGGCGGTACCGACTGGTTGGGCGTGCCACTATTACACAATGATTTAGTCATTGGCGTGATGGTGGTACAAAGTTATACCGAAGAAACCCGCTATTCAGAACAAGAATTAAACATGCTAACTTTTGCGGGGCAGCATGTTGTAGGTGCCATGGTTCGTTTGCAAGATAAAGAACGTTTAACCAGTGCTGTAAATGCCCGCACGCAAGAGTTAATGGCACAAATTCGTGAACGCGAAAAGTCAGAATTATTACAAGAATCATTATATCGTATTTCAGAATTAGCGAATGATGCCACTTTGATATCAATGTGTTTTATTCGAAAGTGCATAATATCGTGGGGCAATTGATTAATGCGACCAACTTTTTTATTGCTAAATATAGTCAAGATGACGACACCATAGAATACGTTTATGTTGTCGATGAAGAGTCAAGCAATTCTGATTCTCAGCAATTTTTTCAAACAAGAAAATTATCGAATCATTATTCTGAACTCGTTATTCGTCAACAACGAACAGTTTTGTTATCGAAAGAAGATATGAAACACCTATATGAAAGTGGTCAAACGCGAAAACCGACCTCTAACGAGCATTCATGGCTAGGTGTTCCGCTAAAATATTCAGGTGAATTGTTAGGCGTGATGGTTATTCAAAGTTATACACCGCAAACTAGCTATAACCAAGAAGATGCTGAATTACTTAATTTTGTTTCGAATCATGTGTCCTCTGCAATTAAACGTCGTGAAACCTCTGATATAGAAAGACAAAGTCATGAATTATTAGAGCAGCAAGTTAAATTAAGAACGTTAGCCTTAGAAGAAGAAATAATACAACGTAAAGAAGTTGAAAAGAAACTTAAGCACACAGCATCACACGATAGTTTAACGGGCTTACCTAATAGAGGCGTATTTGTTGATTTATTGAATCATGCTATCGCTTGTAATAAACGTAAACCAGAGTTGTCTTTTGCCATATTATTTTTGGATTTAGATCGTTTTAAAGTAGTGAATGATAGTTTAGGTCATCATGCCGGAGATACTTTATTAAAGTTAATTGCCCATGAACTTTTGGGTATTTTGCGTAATAAAGATACTGTTGCAAGATTAGGAGGAGACGAATTTGTCATTTTAATCGAGGATCTTGATTCTGACAAAGAAGCCTTTGAAATTGCAAAGCGAATTACCGAGCTATTAAAAGAGCCCTTTGTCATAAATAATCAATTGGTGTTTACAGGTACAAGCATTGGTATCCTGTTTAGTGACGAACGTTATGATGACGCTGATACTATGCTAAGAGATGCTGATACGGCAATGTATCATGCAAAAGATAGTGGTAAAGGCCGTTATGAAGTATTTGATGCGAGTATGCATCAAAGAGTGCAGAATGCCTTGACACTCGAGGCCGATATTAGAGAAGCAATTGAAAGAGAAGAATTTGTTCCTTACTACCAACCGATACTTAAACTCGAAAATGAAGAGATAAGAGGTTTTGAAGCGCTCGCACGATGGCCTAGTGATAAACGTGGCTTTGTTTTTCCAGATGAGTTTATTCCGTTAGCTGAAGAAACTAATTTGGTACAGTCGATAGATTTTCAAATAATGAAAAAATCATGCCAAAGAACTTAAAGTATGGCAAGAAACCCTGTCTCGGCACGATCTATATGTTAGCTGTAACTTATTTTGTAATCAGTTTTTTAGTCCTACGTTACCCAGTGATATTGAAAATATTTTGATCGAAACAGGAATAAAACCCGAGCATTTAAGAGTTGAGTTAACAGAACGAGCGCTGTTGGAAAATACAGAAATAGTGTTAGCTAATATGAAAGCATTAAAGCGTTTAGGGGTAAAAATATTACTTGATGATTTTGGTACAGGTTATTCAAGTTTAAGTTATTTACACCGTTTTCCAATTGATGTGTTGAAAATAGATCGATCGTTTATCAATAATGTACATGAACATGAAAACAATCGAGCAATTATCAAAACTATTGTTGATTTAGCTACCAACCTAAATATGGCAACCGTAGGTGAAGGGATAGAAAATGCAGAAGACGCTAAACTCCTTCAAAAAATGGATTGTGCCTATGGACAAGGTTTTTACTATGCCAAACCTATGCCTGCTAGTGAAATGGAACGCTATATCACACGTAAAGAATAGCGCGCGTCAAGAATAACGCTGAAATTACAGGCGTTTACTAATTGAAACTAAATAGTAAATTCAGCAATGGTAATCTGTTTTTCAATACTCTTGCCCTGACGGTAAAGTTTAAAGGTCAGTACAGTATTTGGACTTGTTTCTGCAACAATATCTAATGCTTGTACAATACTATCAATAGATTGTTCTGAAATTTGATATATAACATCTCCTGCTTGAATTCCTCCCAATTGAGTGGGCTATTAGGATTGACTGACTCTACTACTATCCCTTTAGTATCGGTTAAATAGCGAGTTGCAGAAATACCTAACCAACCACGAACCACCCGGCCATTTTCAATAATTTGTTGCATTATTTTAGCAGCTAATTTGTAGGGTACAGCAAAGAAAATACCTTGAACATTGAGTTGTGGAGTAGACTCAGTAAACTTTCTTGAATTTATCCCAACTAATACTCCGTTTGTGTTGATTAAAGCCCCACCAGAATTACCATTATTGATTGCCGCGTCCATTTGTAAAAAATTTAAATAACTAGTATTACTTAAGCCACTACGACCAGTAGCACTGATAATACCCTGGGTTACTGTTTGGCCTAAATTTAGTGGGTTTCCTATAGCGAGAACAATATCACCGGCCAAAGGTTGTTGATTTTCATTTTGTGGAATAGAAGGCAAATTGTTTGCGTTGACTTTTAAAACTGCCAAATCGGTAACTTGATCAAAACCAATTAACTGAGCGGGAAATTGTAAACCACTTTGCAATACAACATGTATAAGATCTGCATTTTGAATGACATGTAGATTTGTTAAAATATACCCATTAGGATTCATTATGACGCCAGAGCCTAACGTGGTGCTTTTTCTTGCTTCTCTACCATAGCCTAAGCTAGGTACAATATCTTCAGAATAAATATTTACTACTGCAGGGTGGCTATACTGACGGCTTTTGCAAAAGATAATGGTGGAGGAGATTTCTGCTCTGAACTCAATAACTGTTTAATGAGTGCATTTTCATTTAAATTGGGTTCAAGTAACAACAAAGCAACCGCGAATAACACCCCGTAACTGATTGAGTGTAAAATATATTTTAATGTTTCTTTTAATTTCAAATGAGGTTCCAGTACGGTAGTTATTGCAATGATAGTGTCTTGTTTTTATTCCTTGAGTTTAGCATAAAAGTTAAGGCTAAGAAGTACCCCTGAAAATAAAAAGGCTAGTTTTCACTAGCCTTTTGGGTGTAATTTAAGCGTACAATAGAAATATTTATCGGATCATTAAGTATTGAGAGTAATTGTCACGAATAATATTTAAAGCAAAAACACCTTCCTTATCTTTTAAATAAGTACGTAAATCAGCCACATTATTGATACGAGTGCGGTTTATACCTGTAATTAAATCGCCTGATTGTAACCCCACTGCCTGCCGGAGAGCCGTCTTTTACTTCACTAACGATAACGCCCTCATTATTACTTTTATTTTCTAGTTTAGCGCCTTCAAACATACGATGAATCGAGGCAGCAGCAACATTACTTCCTTGTGATTGTTTTAATTTCACATCAAAAGCTTTTTCTTTGCCATTGCGCACAATAGTCAATTCCACTTCTTTTCGGCGCCAATTGAGCCTATTTTTCCGCGTAACTCATTGAAGGTTCTTATAGATTTACCATTTATTTTAGTAATCACATCACCAGGCTCAATGCCTGCTTCATCGGCTGCTGAATCAGGCATAACTTGTTCAATAAAGCCGCCTTGGTTTGTATCTAACTCCATTGCTTTGGCTAGTTCACTTGTCACACTACGACCTGAAACACCTAATACACCTCGGTGAACTTCGCCAAACTCAATAATTTGTTTAACCAAGTTATGCATCATGTTGCTTGGAATAGCAAAGCCAATACCTATATTACCCCCATTAGGTCCTAGAATAGCGGTATTTATACCTATTAACTCGCCGCGTAAGTTCACTAACGCCCCGCCAGAGTTACCACTATTTATGGCGGCATCTGTTTGAATAAAATCTTCATAGTCTTCAATGTTTAAACCGCTACGACCTAATGCGCTAACAATACCTGAAGTGACCGTTTGACCTAAGCCAAATGGACTGCCAATAGCGATAGCAAAATCACCTACACGCAATTTATCTGAATCAGCGATTTTAATTTCCGTCAATTCATCCGCGTCAACTTGCAACAAAGCAATGTCGCTATCAGCGTCTGAGCCTAATTTTTTCGCTTCAATCTGGCGACCATCTTTGAGTGTGATTAGAATTTCATCGGCTTTTTCGATCACATGGTTGTTGGTGACAATATAGCCTTCTTTCGCATTAATAATAACACCAGAGCCTAAACCCCGAAAAGGGCGTTGGTGTACTTGATTGGGGTTTTGACTTCGATTGCCAAAAAAACGAAAAATCTCAGGAATGTTTTGTTTTACTTCATGAGTTCCTTTTACTGCAATACTGACAACCGCGGGCGTTGATTTTTCAAGCATTGGTGCAAGACTTGGCATTGCTTTGTCGTCAACACTGCTTGGCCAAATTGAATAAGCGTGTGCATCAATTGGAATGAGTGAACTAGAAAGTAATGCTGCGCTAAGAAAAGCGGATAATGAGATGGTTGATAATTTTTTCATATGGAAGAATTCTCCTGAAACTAAATTTAATTAATTTAATAAAATATACCTCAAAATAGACTAAGCAAAACACCTTTGGTTCACAAATGCCCTATGGGCATTTGTAACACTATATTTCTGATTCATAAGGATAAGTACATAGGCGTTAATTAGCCGATGACGTATCTTGTCTTTTTTGATCAATAAATAAACCACTTGCTTCACCAGAATAATCTAACGGTGCTTGGGTTGTTGACTCTTCGGGTTTAACGATACGTTTCGGGTGTCTTAAACCTGCCGTTTGCGCTAATTGATCTTGTGTTTCTTGTGAAAAGAAAGGCATGCCGTCAATGTCGTTTGTGGTTACTCGTTGTAATAATTGTGTACTTTCTTCCATTTGTTTCATTGCGGTTTGACAAGTACTGTTCATTTGCTCTAACAAACTTGCTGAGCTTGCTAAGTGATCTGCCACATCCAATTTGTATTGAGATAAGGCCGCTTCACTCTTACTAACTTGCTCAGATAACTTACGTCGCTCTTGGTTTGAAGAAGACAAAAAATGATTAGCAAAAAAACCAATTACTGCGCCCACGATAAAAATGATTAATGCGCTTACAACTGTCATAGGATTACCTTAAGTGTATTGAAAATGAAATTTGTGATTAATTAATTCAGATATAGTTTACAATAATATAATGCCAACGTAGTTTTGTGTAGTTATAACTGCTTATATCAATAAAATATGTGGCAATTTATCTTTTTCAAGTAACAACAACAAGCCAAATATGGTTCACGCATGATTAAACTTTCTCCTATTAATAAATACAAACAAGATTTAACAAAAGACGATTTTATTTTTGATGCTGCTCAGGAAAATGCGGTTTTACATTTACAAAGGCTTTATGAAGATTTACAAACTAAACCTATTGAAGTGTCTAGTTTTAAAAAAGTATTGAATCGATGGAAAAAAGTCTATAAAAAACAAGATGAAAAACCTATTAAAGGGTTATATTTTTGGGGGGAGTCGGCAGAGGTAAAACCTATTTGGTTGACACGTTTTACGACTGTCTCCCTTTTGAAAATAAGATGCGTGTTCACTTCCATCGGTTTATGCATAGAGTGCACCAAGAGCTTAAAGCGTTAACGGGAAAATCAGATCCTTTAAAAATTATTGCTAAAAAGTTTGCTCAGGAAACGCGCATAATTTGTTTTGATGAATTTTTTGTGTCAGATATCACTGACGCTATGATATTAGGAACTTTGTTTGAAGAATTATTTGCTCATAAGGTGATACTGGTGGCTACTTCAAATATCATTCCTGATCAATTGTATCGTAATGGTCTGCAACGCGAACGTTTTTTACCTGCAATTAAATTAATCAATGAAAACACAGAAATTGTTAATGTTGATAGTGGTGTTGATTATAGATTACGTACGTTAGAGCAAGCCGAAATATATCATTATCCACTCGATCAGCGAGCTAATGATAATTTGCAATTTTATTTTAAACAGCTTGCTTATGAAGAAGGTAAACAAGGTGTAGATATTGAAATAAATAACCGAAAGTTGCCAACAGTGTGTGTTGCTGATGGTGTTATCTTTTTAGAATTCTCAGTACTTTGTGAAAGTGCTCGTAGCCAAAGTGATTACATGGAAATTAGCCAACTTTATCACACTGTATTGCCGGCCAATGTAAAACAAATGGGACGAGAAAGTGATGACAGTACTCGACGTTTTATTGCGTTAGTAGATGAATTTTATGAACGCAATGTGAAACTTATTATGTCAGCCGCTATGCCGTTAGAAGAGCTATATTGTGGGGGAATTTAGCGTTTGAATTCAAACGCTGTCTAAGTCGTTTACAGGAAATGCAATCACACGATTACTTAGCTAGTGAACATTTGCCGTAGAGAAGCTACGAGTAGCGAGTGGCATAGCCCAAAAAGGATATCTCGTAACTCGTAATTTTCCTTTAACGTCACTTAATTTAATACATCAATGTATAAAGTTTACGACGGTATTTATTGGCTAAAGCGTCACCATCGGGCAGTGCTTTAAGCACATCTAAAAATAGTGTTTTGCTTTTATCTTTAGTTTGCTCATCACCGACTTGAACTAATCGGAATAACATTTTCAAGGCATCTTCATAACGGTTTACTTGGCTGTATTGGGCGGCAAGTTGATGTTGGATATCTATGTCTGCCGGGTTGCTTGCTAACTTGGCTTCTAGGGTTTGTATTTCAGGGGAATTAGCCGCTTCGTTTGCTAACTCTAATTTTGCTAATAGCCCTTTATAATAACTATCTTGATCTGCCATTTTTATGTTATCAATCAAGATTTTCGCTTCTTGTGTTTTTCCTGTTTGGATATAAACATCAATTAATATTAATTGAATATCCGCGCGCTGATCATCGAGCTGATATGCCTGTAAAATGGCATTTTGTGCCACACTGACATCATTTTCAGCCAAAGCATTTTGTGCTTGAACAACTAATAAATCTTCTTCTTTTGGTAGGTGTTTATCCAAAAAAGTTGCGATAGTCTCGTCTGTTTGAGGACCAGATACCCCATCAAGAGGTTGACCGTCTTTTACTAAAATAGCCGTAGGTAACCCTTGAATTCCAAATTGTTGAGCTATTTGCTGTTGGGTTTCGCAATCAACGGTTGCCATCAGTATTTGCTCAGGAAAAGGCGCTGATTTTGCGGCTAATTTATCTTTTAACTCGACACTTTCAGGAATTTGTTGTGCCCAAAAAGCGACTAACACGAGTTTGTTTTTCGATTCTTCCAACACAATTTGTTGAAAGTTGTCTATGGTAATAGCAATCATATTTGAATTCACTCTTGTTCGATTTACATTGATTAAAGACTAGGCTTGCGGTGGTACAATTATCTAAGCACAAACCATAATAAGCCAAAACCTAAAATTAAACGATAAATAACAAAAGGCATCATGCCCAATTTATTTAATAGGATAAGAAAATAATGAATACAAGCGTAGGCGCTAATAAAAGCAATTAAGCTACCTAAACCAATAGCTTGCCAATCAACACCTTCGGTTGACAATATTAATTTTAGTGTTAAATAGCTACCCGCCATTGCAATGGCAGGGATTGATAATAAAAACGAAAATCGGGCGGCATTATCGCGAGATAAACCCAAAGATTAACCCTATTGTCATGGTAATGCCTGAGCGTGAAGTACCAGGAATAAGAGCGATAGCTTGTGCTAAACCAATAAGCATTGCCCCCTTGAATCCTAACTTTTCTAGTGGTTTGTGTGATGTTCGGTGATTAGCTTTGACATCAGCAAAACCCAATAAAAATCCAAATAAAAGTGTAGTGAGTGCAATCACAAGAGCAGAACGTAAATGCTCCTCAATAAAATCTTTGCCAAGTAAACCGAATAACCCCGCAGGAATAGTAGCGAAGATAATCCACCACGCAAGTTTACCTTCAAAATTAATTTGGTTGTCTGTACTGTTTTTGGTGGACCAATATTTATTGTGCCTAACCAGGCCACAGACATAGCGCCGAGCTCTTTTCGAAAATATAGCATGACGGCTAATAATGTACCTACATGTACTGCAACATCGAAACCTAATCCTTGATCTTGCCACCCTAAAATTTGTGAAGGTAAGATTAAGTGGGCAGAACTAGAAATAGGTAAAAATTCGGTTAAGCCTTGTAATAAAGCCAATATAATGATTTCTAACGTACTCATAGGTATTCTTTATTCCTTTTTATTGTGTTGAATTCCAACAATTTTCCACTATTGTTAGTTGTTGACTAATTTTGTCATAATTTTGCCATAAGGTTTGATAATCAAGCTGTATGATTGGATGAATAAGCTTCGGGGCTATTTCACTGAGTGGCCAAAGAACAAAAGCATTTTTATCAATTTCGTCACGAGGCAATTTGTCTTGGTTTATTGATGATTAAATCATCGTAAAGTAATAAGTCGAGATCGAGTGTTCTAGGACTGAATTTTTTAGCA
The DNA here is from genome assembly GCF_022669015.1 of Colwellia maritima. Taxonomy (GTDB): domain Bacteria; phylum Pseudomonadota; class Gammaproteobacteria; order Enterobacterales; family Alteromonadaceae; genus Colwellia; species Colwellia maritima. The sequence continues at coordinate 934,831 of NZ_JAKKSL010000001.1, forward strand.
TCAAGGGTGCGACCATAATCAATTTCAATAGCTCGTAATTTCATTACCACTTGTTCCACACTGCATTGGGTGTGTATACCAATAACCATATTGTAAAAGGCATTGCCATTAAACCCTACGGCTTCACTTTCGAACAATGAAGATAAGATTAATTTTTCAAAGGGAATATTGAATGTCTTAGCTAATGCGATAAGACCGTTTCGAACATGATATTCACGTTCAATATTGCTACCCAAAGATATATATATAACCGCCATCAGTTAGTTTGCTTTATTACTGGAGGATTGTTCAAGTTGACCACGTTCAATTTCAACACCAACTGTCGTTGCATTATGCACCGCACCCGGTTTACCTAACGTTAATCGTAACCATGGAATATGAAATTCTGCTCGTAAATAAGCAGCTAATCGTTCTGCTAAGGTTTCTAATAAGTCGACAGGATTTTCATTTGCAAACACCTCAATCGCTTGAGATATTGCAGCGTAATCAAGGGTTTTATCAAGCTCATCGTTTAGCGCAGCTAAGGAAGTATCCCAAGCCATAACCACATCAATAACTAAGGTTTGTTTTATTTCTTTTTCCCATGGGAAGAAGCCAATGGTACATTGAATGGTTAACCCGTTGATAAAAATCTTGTCCATTTGCTACCTGATATCAATAATTACAAAATAAAAAGCGAGTTTACCTGTGCAAGTGTAGAAAAACTAGCAGATAACAAGCTAGAATAGATAAAATAGTTATTTTTATTATAATTCTTATTGTTATGTTGTTATTAATATGTTGTTACTAACGCTTGCTATAATCATTGTTGCTTATTTATTAGGCTCGATTTCAAGTGCTATTATAGTGTGTAGAATGCTAGGCTTGCCTGATCCTCGTACAACAGGATCGAATAATCCTGGTACAACTAACGTGTTAAGAATGAGTAATAAAATAACTGCTGCTACCGTATTATTTCTTGACATAATAAAAGGAACAATACCGGTGTGGGGAGCTTATTTTTTACAAGTAGAGCCATTCTATTTAGGCATTATTGGCGTTGCTGCATGTTTAGGGCACATGTATCCAATATTTTTTGATTTTAAAGGGGGAAAAGCGGTTGCTACCGCTTTAGGGACTTTACTACCTATTGGATTAGGATTGGGTGCTTTATTAATTATCACTTGGATATGCGTAGCAAAATTGACAAAATATTCGAGTTTGGCAGCTATTGTTACGGTTTCATTCGCACCAGTTTATGTGTTTCTTTTAAAGCCGTTGTATGTTTACCCCACCTTAATGTTGAGTGCGTTAATTATATGGCGTCATAAAGATAATATTTCCAGGTTACTTAAAGGGACAGAGAGTAAAATTTCTACCAAATAAAATTAACCCGAAGGCTTTAGAAATACCGAGGTTACTTAAAGTAGCTGACGTAGTTACCTCGGTGCTATGACTGTTTAGACGAGAACTTATTCGCACCTAAATTAATTTATACAGCAGGAAGTGAATCTAAAGACCAACGTGGGCTAGCTTTAAAGGTTAAGTCAGCATGAGTGCCGCCTTTTAAACGTTGTAATCCTGCATAGGCGATCATGGCGCCATTATCAGTACAGAATTCTGGTCTTGGATAAAATACACTACCACCAAGTTTTTTAGTGGTATTCGCTAATTTTTCGCGTAGTGCTGTATTTGCACTAACACCGCCGCCGATCACTAAGCGATTCAAATTTTCTTGTTTTAATGCGCGTTTACATTTTATCGCTAAGGTATCAACCACCGCCTGTTGAAAGGCATTTGCAATATCAGCATGTGTTTGCTTAAGCTCTTCAGCGTTTAACGCTTGTCCTTCCGGAAGTTGACACTCTTTCCGAACCAAGGTACCCGCAGCAGTTTTTAAACCACTAAAACTGAAATCTAAACCTGGGCGATCGGTCATGGGGCGTGGTAATTTGAATCGGCCAACAACACCTGATTCTGCCATTTTTGATAGTGCAGGACCGCCAGGGTAGTCTAATCCTAATAATTTTGCCGTTTTATCAAAGGCTTCACCGGCTGCGTCATCAACAGATTCACCTAATAACTTATATTGACCAATGCCGTCAACGCGAACCAACATAGTATGACCGCCAGAAACAAGCAAGGCTACAAAGGGAAACTCAGGTACATCATCCTCTAACATAGGTGCCAATAAATGCCCTTCCATATGATGTACAGGTACAGCGGGTAAATTCCAACCATAAGCTAAACTTCTACCAATTGAACAGCCAACTAATAGGGCGCCAACTAGGCCGGGGCCTGCCGTATATGCAACACCGTCTAAATCTTGTGGGGTTAAATTCGCTTCCTTTAATACTGCTTTTATTAAAGGGATAGTTTTGCGAACATGATCTCTGGAAGCAAGCTCAGGAACAACACCACCGTAATCAGCATGCACAGCAATTTGGCTATAGAGTTGATGTGCCAATATACCCTCAGGACGATCACCTAGGCCATCATCATAAATAGCAATGCCTGTTTCATCGCACGAGGTTTCGATACCTAAAATTCGCATAAAGTTGATTTTTATTAACAAAAAGTATGACGATTTTACCCGTAGTGATGATGTTTCGCTAGTATATTTACGTAGATAAAGGAATTATCCTTTACATCGCTTAGCACTTAGCAGTAGAATACGGCACCCATTTTTGATAGAGCGGGTGTAGACAAGGTTATTTTAGCTACATAAAGTAGTAAAGCCGAAGTCAAACGCCGATTTATATAGATACACACTAAGGTAAAAAAGTACATGCCAGTAATTAAAGTAAGAGAAAACGAACCATTTGACGTAGCTTTACGTCGTTTTAAACGTTCATGTGAAAAAGCAGGAATCCTTTCAGAAGTTCGTCGTCGCGAATGTTATGAAAAACCAACTTGGGAACGTAAACGTAAAAAAGCAGCTGCTGTTAAACGTGCTGCGAAAAAAGTTTCTCGTGAGAACGCTCGTCACGTTCGCATGTACTAAGCATTCTTTTTCAGAATGACCTTAGTCGCCTTTGGAGAGTAAAAGATGTTACTTCTAGCTCAACTCAAAGATGAAATGAAAAATGCTATGCGTGCCAAAGACAAGTTACGTCTAGGTGTTATTCGTATGGCACTATCTGCTGTTAAACAAGCGGAAATTGATCATAACACTGAAGCAACTGATGACAACGTTATTGCTGTTTTAACCAAAATGGTTAAACAACGTAAAGAGTCTATTAAGATGTTTACCGATGGTGGTCGTGATGAATTAGCTGCTAAAGAAGCTGAAGAGGTGGCTGCATTACAGTTCTTTCTTCCTCAGCCTTTGACCGATGCAGAAATTAGCACGTTAATTAATAATGCTATTGCTGAAACTGGTGCTGCCTCAATGGCTGACATGGGTAAAGTAATGGCGGTATTAAAACCGTTAATGCAAGGTAAAGCAGACATGGGCGTGGTAAGCGGCCAGATAAGATCAGCTTTAAACTAGCGCGTTTGTTACGTTAAAAACACATTTTTGAAAAACCGTAGTAACTTGTGTTATTACGGTTTTTTTGTATTAAGCCGCACTATAATTGTTGAGCTTGCTCAGGCATTGACCAATGTTTAGCACTTAAAACCCCGCGTTCTATCATACCGCCAATACCTTGCATGCCACCTGTGTGTAATAAAACGATACGTTCGCCACTAGAAAAATAGCCTTGTTTAAGTAAATCAAGAAAAGCTAAAATCATTTTTCCTGAATATATTGGTTCAAACACAACCCCAGTTACCTGATTAAACTCAAGCAATTGCCCTACATCCAAAGGATTAAATTTAGCATAGCCACCACGATGAAAGTCAGTAAGTAAATGCCAATTATCATGTTGTTTTGCGGTTGAAGGGAGTAGCTTTTGTATTTCATCTATTAAATAACCAGCTTCTTTTAAGACAGCAATACCTAATAGTTTGTGTTGTCTGTTCCCTGTGTTGTAATCTCCGGCGACAAGCCCTGCTAATGTACCGCCGCTCCCCGTAGGTGTGATTAATGTATCAAAGGTGGTTTGTTGGTTTAACTCCGTGATTATTTCAGCAACCCCTGCAATAGCAAGTTCATTACTACCGCCTTCAGGCACAATAAAGTAATCAGGAAATGTTTGCTGTAATTGCGCTAAGTAGTCGGCATCATGTCTGCGGCGGTAAGTTTTTCGATCAACGAAATGTAATTTCATGCCCCAGTATCTAGCCCAAGATAAAGTAAAGTTGCTAGCATAGTTTTTTTCGCCACGAATTACGCCAATACAAGGGATTTTTTGTTGATAACATGCAAAGGACAACGCATGAATATGGTTAGAATAACTGCCACCAAAACTGAGTACACCCTTAATACTCATATTTTGTTTTATCTGTGCTAAATTATATTTTAGTTTACGCCATTTATTACCTGAAATAATTGGGTGAATACTATCGTCACGTTTAACATGAACTTGCACATTATAATGTGTGAACAAAGGGTGATGTAGTGGCTGCAGTTCAGATAAAATGGTCATTACATATACACTATAGTTTTAGAAAAATGAATAAGTCAGCGAAAATACTTGCAGGCATACGTCATTAAAGGATATTGTTAGAAGTACTTCTTTTAAATACTTTTTTTAGTATTTTATTTTAATACCTTAACTCAAAATAATACAGCACTGATAAATGTCTTTATTAACAAAAATAAAAAATATGTTAGCAAAAAAACAATCGAATCAGTTGGTTGGTATTTCTTTGCAACACAATTCTGTTGCCGTATGTTCTTTACCTAGCGTAAAGCGTACGACTTCCTCTGAGGAAAAAAAGGCAACTAAGACAACATTTCAGTTGTTCAATGTACATGAGTTAAATTATTCTGCCGCAATCATTGAAGCAGAAGCAAAAGAGAACCTTACAGGAAAATGTCATATAGTGCTAAACGGGCAACAATCTCAAATAGTGCAAGTAGATAAACCTTCGATTCCCGCAGCTGAGATAAACAGTGCCTTGAAGTGGCAAGTGAAAGATCTTGTGAGTATCTCACCTGAAAATATGGTGCTAGATTATTTTGATGGCCCAGTGCTAGCAGGGGGAAAGAAAAAGTTAACGTGGTTTGTTCACCATTAAATGAACTTAAACAAATTGTAAATGCAGCAAATGCAGGCAATATGGAGGTTGTCAGTATTACGATTGCTGAATTTGCCTTTGCTAATTTATTACCAATACAAAATGATGCTTGCTTATTGGTGTGTCAACAGCCTAACGAAGAAGTTGTGCTCTTGATCATTAAGCAAGGGAAGTTATACTTTCACCGACGGTTACATGGGTTTAGTCAAATCGCTAATAAATCTGAAGATGAATTAACAATGACTGTTATTGATAGCTTTGCCTTAGAAATTCAACGATCTTCCGATTATTTCGAACGACAATTGAAGCAAGCCCCCATTAAAGATATTAAAGTATTATTACCGATCAAAACAGAAAGTTTTTTTGCCCGAAAACTTGCTGAAAATTCTCACTTGCCTGTTAGCTTATTAACCTTGCCAAGCACCCTATGAAGCACGTCGTGAATATGCATCCGCAATAGGGGCAACGATGAGTGAAGCAAGAGCAGTAGAGCATTTGCAGGAGTCTGCTAATGTCAGTTAATACGAATAAACTTACTATTAATTTACTGCAACCAGAGCTTTTACCTAAAAAGGTATTATTAACGTTACCGCGTGTTGCTCTAGTTTGGTGTTTTACATTATTGCTTATGATAGCTTGGGTTTTCCAAACGCATTATACTCACCGATCTCTCCAGTCAGACTTAACCCTTTTACAGCAAGAAAATAGTCAATATACCAATTTACAAAGTACACTTACCGCACAATTATCGTCGCGAAAAGTTGATAGAAAGCTATCAGATAAACTTGAAACACTTAAATTAATAATGAAAACCAAACAGGCGTTGCATGAGAAATTAACTAATGGTAGTAATACCTATGTAGCCGGTTTTGCCGGTGCAATGGGAGATTTAGCGAACTTGCATCATCCAGATATTCGTTTGGAGGTTATAAATATTAATAACGATGACATGACATTTTCTGGTATCGCTTTAACACCTGAAGCTGTGCCTGCTTGGTTAGCGGGTTTTGAAAATTCTGCATTGTTATCTGGAAAATCATTTTCTCGCTTTAAATTAGCTGAAAATGAAGAGCATATTACTCAATTTATGGTTAGCTCTAAAAATGAAGAGGCAACTTCTCATGAGTAAGCAATGGCAAGAATACAGTGACAATTATCTTAATCTAACGCCTCGTGAACAATACCTGATTATTCTAACGGGATTGGTTGCTATTATTTTTATTACTTTCTATTTCTTTATTGATGCGAACATAGTTGAAAACAGAAAGTCAGTTCAACAAATTGTGCAGCTTCGAGCAAGCAATCAAACGTTGCAAATCACAAATACAGAAATGCAGGAAGCTTTACAGCGAGACCCAAATGAAGACACTAAAAATCAAATTGCTCAGTATGAAGCGAAGTTAGCAAAAGTTGATGAAAAACTCTTAACGTTAACCAGTGATTTAATTAGCCCAGTACAAATGCGTTATGCATTGTTAGATTTATTAAAGCTTGAAAAAAATGTGTCGTTACTTTCATTTGAGTTGTTAGGAGCACAACCACTGTTGTCTAATCTTTCCTCGGGATCATCAACATCACCACAAAATAGAAGCAGTGACACATCAGCAGCGTTATCGCTAGAAAATAATCAATTGCCTGCAGGGGTTAATTTATATCGTCACGGTTTTAAAATTAAACTTTCAGGAAGTTACTTTGACTTACAAAGTTATCTATCGCGACTTGAGCAGCTTTCATGGAAATTTTTCTGGCAAGATTTTAATTTCAAGTTAATTGAATACCCAAATAGTGAATTAGAAATTCAAATGTACAGCTTAGGCACTAAGAAGGAGTTTGTCGGTGTTTAAATTATGTTATGCGTTTTTATTCAGTATGTTAATAATGCCACATCAGGTTTTTTCGGCTAAAGTTGATCCAACACGACCTTTTGGTCACAAAGGACTAACGACAATAACACCCGAAGGAAAAGCACTGCTATTGGAGTCTATTATTTCTGGGGACGGTGTTAAAACTGTAGTGGTTAGTGGTAATATTTTGAAAATGCATGACTATATTGGTGAATATCAATTAATCGAGGTCAAGACGCAAAGTGTGGTATTACGCAGTGAGAGCGATCAAGTAGAATTAACTCTATTTAAAGACAACCTTATTAAAGTGAGTATAACCAAATAGGATTAAGGTAAATAAGCACAGCTCTGTGTTTCAATTAGGAAAGCGTGGTGTTTTTTGTAGGAGCAAACTTATTGCTTATTTGTTGGACAACAAACCACCCTACATTGAATGATTTGATGTTAGACCATGAAAATAATAAAGATAAATGAAATTATGAAACAGTCAAAATTAAAAATAGTCCTTTCTACCTTGTTGCTAACATTGGCAGGTTGTCAAAGTGTACCCAATCCTCCTGATGATATGAAAGAAGGATTAGATCACGCCATTGGTGAAACTAAAATATTAAATGGCCCTAAAGCTTTGACGGAAGTGCCAAGTTCAGTGCAACAAGAGTTAATGCAACAAGGTTTAGCACAAGCTAAACAAGGACTTTTGTCAGAAAAAAGACTAGAGATTTCGGCTGTTTCAGTAGATGCAAAAGATTTCTTTGCAGCGATTGTTGAAGGATCAAGTTACAGTGTTGCCATTCATCCTGATGTGAGCGGTGATATTACCTTAAACTTAACGGATGTAACACTCACTGAAGCTATTGAAGTGCTTGAAGCTATTTATGGGTATGATATTCGTATTAAAGGAAATATCATTCAAGTATATCCGGCGGGTATTCGCACAGAAACCTTTGCGTTAAATTATTTATTTTTGAAGCGATTTGGTACGTCTAGCACCAGTATAAATTCTGGTGGTGTTTCAGAAAACGACCCTAATAGTAGCAGCGGCAATAGTAATAATAGTAATAATAGTAACAGTAGTAACAGTAGTAACAATCAAAGCAGTCAAAACGGACAAGGCAACAGCGGAATTAATATCTACACCGAAAATGAATCGGATTTTTGGACAGAATTAAAAGAAACCCTGACAGCCTTTGTTGGCACAGAAGCGGGACGTTCGGTGATTGTTTCGCCTCAAGTGGTTTGGTAACAGTACGTGGTTTGCCGGCGGAAATTGAAGCCGTAAGAAAATTTATAGTTGAAACCGAAACCCATTTGCATCGACAAGTGATTATTGAAGCTAAAATAATGGAAGTGACCTTAAATGATGAATACCCAAAGAAGGTGTTCATTGGGATGAAGTGCTAGGAAGTTTAGGTAAAACAGATCTTACTTTTAGCACCAGTGGCAATATTAATGGTAATACAATATCGAGTAATATTGGTGGTGTCACTTCATTGAGTTTTTCTGGCCCAGACTTTAGTGGTGTTATTGATTTACTCCAAACTCAAGGCAATGTTCAAGTGCTGTCTAGCCCAAGAATCACCGCAACAAATAATCAAAAAGCGGTGATAAAAGTAGGTGAGGATGAATATTTTGTTACGGATGTATCGAGTACCACCACAACAGGCACGTCAACAACCACAACGCCAGAGGTTGAGTTAACGCCGTTTTTCTCAGGTATTGCGTTAGATGTTACCCCTCAAATCGATAAAGATGGCAGTGTTATCTTGCATGTTCATCCTTCGGTTACCGTAACTGACGAACAAAACAAAACAATTCAACTGGGCGCTGAAGAATTAATTTTACCATTAGCGCAAAGTCGAGTTCGTGAGTCTGACACTATTATTCGGGCTAAATCAGGGGAAATAGTCGTGATTGGTGGTTTGATTGAAACCTACACTATCGATCAAGAGTCGAAAACACCACTGTTTGGTGATATTCCCCTTATTGGTGGTTTATTTAAAAGTGTTACTGATTCTACTCAAAAACGAGAGTTGATTATTTTGTTAAAACCCGTTGTTATTGGTCAAGATACATGGAATACACAGCTTCAAGATGCACGAGCATTATTGAAAAAATGGTTTCCTGAAGAAGATGTTTCAGTAAATCAATAAAATAGATTAGCGCTTATGTACTTGTATCATTTTGGCTTAACAGAACTACCTTTTACACTGACGCCAAATACTCATTTCTTTTTAGCGCTTGAATCACATAATGAAGCTTTTGCGGTACTGATGACGGCGCTGAAAACCGGTGAAGGTTTTATCAAGGTAGTGGGAGAAGTTGGTACGGGTAAAACCTTATTGTGCCGTAAATTACTCAATGAAATACCCGAGCATTTTGTTACTGCCTACATCCCCAATCCATATTTGAATCCAGATGAGCTTAGAAGGGCAGTTGCACTAGAATTAGGTGTAAAGCAAGCGCAACGTATGTCTGCTCAGTTATTAACACAACGTATTCAACATCGGTTACTTGATTTGCACAGCCAAGGACATTCGGTTGTACTTATTCTTGATGAAGCACAGGCACTACCTGCTGAAAGTTTAGAAGCGCTTCGTTTGTTCACTAATTTAGAAACAGAAACACGTAAGTTATTGCAAGTAGTGTTATTTGCCCAACCTGAGTTAGATCAACGTTTAGCACAAACAGAATTCAGACAATTGTATCAACGTATTACCTTTTCTTATCGGTTAAGAGCGATGAATCACGAAGAGGTGCAGCAATATATTCAGCACAGGTTACAGGTCGCAGGTTATAAAGGCCCACCTTATTTTCTGAAAAAATTTGTAAAAAAATAACAAAAATCAGCAAAGGAATACCACGCTTAGTAAATGTGTTATGCCATAAAATGTTAATGCTAAGTTATGGGCAAGGCGGTTATCAAATCACAACAAAGCAGCTTAATGCGGCAATAAAAGACACCGAAAGTATTGGTTTTCATCAGGGGGCTGCACGTCGTGATGGTTGGATAAATAAAGCTGCTGCTATTGTTATCGGTAGCTTAACCATAATGGTGTTAGGATATTTTATTTATACTTTTTATCTTTTTAGGACAGTGCAATGAGTGTTATTAACCAAATGCTAAAAGATTTAGAGGAGCGCGCACCAGAACAAGGGCGTGTATCTTCACTATCAGCGGTTCCTAAAAAGACATCAACATTGAAAATAGTACTACTTATAACCGCTGTACTGCTAAGCTTGAATGCACTTGGTTTTTATATTTGGAACTTGCAAGAGTCTCAATCACAAAGTGCTCCTAAAAAGGAAAAATCAGCTAGCTTAACCGTAATCCCAGTAAACGAAGATCAAGCGCAAGCTGTAACACCTCAAGCACCTCCAGAAGTAAAAAATAAAGCGATTGTTAATTTAGCTCGTCAGCCAAAGGAGCAATTAAGACTTGAACCAGAATCAGAACTAGAGCCAGAAAGCAAACATAGTGCATTACAAATTGCACAACAGTCACAGGGCGAAATTCAGACTGAGATCACACAAGAACCGATGAAAGATAAAGCGTTTATATCCACACCTAGCGTTACTGATAAACTTGATAAAAAAGACCAAATACATCAAACACAGGTAGCAAAACTAACACAAGTAACACAGCCCACAAATACTGAACCTACAAATATTGAAGTACTACCACAAACAAATACAACAGCTAAAGTAAACAGTGTACGTGGTCAAATGTCTGTTTCTCGACGTCAGTTAACATCAAGCGAGCTGATAGCACAAAAGTTGGCAAGGGCCGAAAAATCAATTACTAATAACAACATTGTTAACGCAGAGCAATTATTTGAAGAAATCCTTATTATTGATCCTCGCCAAAAACAGGCTCGTAAAAAACTTGCTGCCTTATGGTTTGGACGACAATCATATCAACAGGCTGTGAATTTACTCTCCCAAGGAATAGCATTTGATAAACTTGACAGTGAAATGCGTTTAATGAAGGCGCAAATTCAGCTTAAGCAAGGACAGCAAATAGCGGCCTATAATACATTAAAGCCGTTAGCATCTCTGGAACAAGAGGAGTATCAAGTTATGCTTGCTAATATTGCTCAACAAATAGAACAGTATCCAAGTGCTATAATGGCTTATCAAGTGTTAATAAACATGCAACCTGAAAGTGGTCGTTGGCATTTGGGATTAGCTATTGTTTATGACAAAAATAGCCAGTTTTCATTAGCTGTTAATGCCTATGCACTTGCATTAACTAAAGCCGATTTATCAGTATCATCAGTTAAGTTTGCCAAGCAACGTATGCAAGCTTTAGGAGAATAAAGAACATGGTAGCTCCCAAAATAAAAATGCGCTCAGTTGGAGAGACTGATTTTTTGGTTCAATTAGGCTTGCCTGATATCATATTATTAGTTGGGGAATATTAATTATGGCAGCTCCCAAATTAAAAATGCGCTTAGGCGATTTACTTGTTCATGAGCATATTATTACAAATGAACAGTTGATGCAGGCGCTAAATAGCCAAAAAACAACAGGTCGAAAATTAGGGGATACGCTGATAGAGTTAAGTTATCTATCAGAGCGACAGTTGTTAGAGTTTTTAGCGCAGCAACTTGATCTGCCTTTTTTAGATATCAGCCAACGACGTATACCGACAGAAAGTGCTAATTTGTTGTCTGAAGTTCATGCAAGGCGGTTACGGGCACTGATTATCGAAGATAAAGGTGATTCCGTTATTGTCGGTATGAGTGATCCCGCGGATCTAAATGCAATTGACCAACTAGAAAAAATATTATCTCCTAAGCGACTAGAATTTGCTGTCGTGATGGACTCACAAATGTTTGATGCATTTGATGGTCTTTATCGACGAACAGCGGATATTGAATCTTTTGCTAGTCAACTTGAAGAAGAATATGAACAATCATCAAGCTTTGATTTATCAACCTCCTTTATTGATGAAACGGGAGATGCTACGGTTGGAAAACTATTGCAGTCAGTATTTGAAGATGCAGTACAAATGCGTGCTTCAGATATTCATATTGAACCAGATGAAAGTCAATTGCGCATTCGTCAACGTATTGATGGGGTTTTACAAGAAAGCATTTTAAAAGAAAGTAAAATTGCTTCAGCCATGGTATTACGTTTAAAGCTTATGGCGGGGTTAGATATTTCTGAAAAACGTATACCGCAAGATGGCCGTTTTCATTTACAAATATCAGGCCATAGTATTGATGTGCGTATGTCAACTATGCCCGTACAATATGGTGAATCTGTGGTCATGCGTTTGCTTGATCAATCTGCAGGGTTACTTTCCTTTGATCAAACGGGTATGCCTGATGAATTTGTTAAACGTATTCGTCATCAAATTACACGTCCTCATGGTATGGTTTTAGTTACGGGGCCAACGGGTAGTGGTAAAACAACTACCCTCTATGCCGCCTTAAGTGAACTCAATGTTGCCAGTAAAAAGATAATCACAGTAGAAGATCCTGTTGAGTATCGTTTACCCCGAATTAACCAAGTGCAAGTTAACCCTAAAATAGGTTTAACTTTTTCAACCGTATTACGTACCGCCCTACGACAAGATCCCGATATCATGATGGTAGGTGAAATGCGCGATAAAGAAACCGTAGAGATCGGCCTACGTGGTGCTTTAACCGGTCACTTAGTGTTGTCCACGTTACATACCAATGATGCGATTACTAGTGCATTAAGATTGATTGATATGGGCGCTGTTGGTTTTTTAGTCGGTAGTTCATTGCGTGCTATTATTGCGCAGCGATTGGTGCGTAGGGTTTGTGAAAATTGTGAAGAGGAATATCAGCCAGAATCACAAGAATTACTATGGTTAACAAATTTAGCCGGAGATAGAGTTAACACAACTAAATTTGTGCATGGGCGAGGTTGTCAAAGTTGTCAATATACGGGTTATAAAGGGCGAATAGGTGTTTTTGAGCTATTGGAAATGAATGAACCCATGATGTCAGCACTAAAACGTGATGATTCTGAAGCTTTTACTCGTTTGTCAAAAGAAAACCCGACATTTACGCCATTAGCACTTGCTGCCTTTGATTATGCGGCACAAGGTATAACAACAGTTGAAGAAGTGCTACGTTTAGTTGAAACGGTTGATGTGGTATAGGGTGGAAGTTGCTTGCAAAAATACAAAGTGCAAAAGAGGCATAATAAATAACAATGGCATCATTTAACTATATCGGTCGTAACCAAAGTGGTAACCAAGTAAAGGGCGTTATTGAAGCGAATAATCCCTCTGTTGTTGCCGAGCAATTAATGCGTAAAAATATTACGCCGATATCTATTACAGGCACAAGTAAAAATAAATCGGAAAGTCCTGCTGGAAAAAATGTTAGCGAAATTTTTGGTTTTGATAAAGTATCTCTTGATGAGTTGATCATATTCTCTCGGCAAATGTATGCCTTAATGCGATCAGGCGTTCCTATTTTACGTGCTATTCATGGTATGGCTGACGCCAGTACGTCAAAAGCGTTAAAAAAAGCATTAACCGAAATAAGTGGTCAATTGGAAGGTGGCTATACTCTATCCTCTGCACTCAATCAATATCCTGATATTTTTGGTTCTTTATTCGTTTCTTTAGTTCACGTAGGAGAAAATACTGGGCAGCTAGAAGAATCCTTTCTGAAATTAACGTCTTACTTAGAACGAGAACAAGCCACGAGAAAACGCATTAAAACAGCATTGAGATATCCGTCAATGGTATTAATAGCGCTTGCGGCGGCGTTAGTTATTTTAAATATTTTTGTTATTCCAACTTTTGCCAATATGTTTTCAAAATTGGGCGCAGAATTACCTTTAGCAACAAGGTTTTTAATTTCTAGCTCTGATCTCTTTTTAAATTACTGGCCCTATATGCTCATTGCTTGTATCGCGGCTTATCTCGCGCTTCAAAAATCATTGAAAACTAAAAAAGGACGCTATCAGTGGGACAAACGAAAAACCAAGATACCTGTTATTGGCAGCATCATTGAACGTTCAATTCTAGCTAGGTTTGCCCACAGTTTTGGCATTATTTTAAAGTCAGGTATTCCAATGACCACAGGGTTAACCTTGGTTGCCGATGCCGTAGATAACAAATTTATGCAAGAAAAAATTGTAGCTATGCGGTTAGCCATTGAAAGTGGTGAAAGCTTATTACGCTCAGCCATAGCCAGTACGTTATTTACTCCGCTTGTTTTGCAAATGATTGCCGTAGGCGAAGAAACGGGTCGTGTGGACGAACTATTAAAAGAGGTAGGTGATTACTATGAACGAGAAGTTGATTACGATTTAAGTACTTTAACCGCCAGAATAGAACCTTTGTTATTGGTTGTGGTTGCGGTAATGGTGTTAGTACTAGCGCTAGGTATATTTACCCCAATGTGGGATATGGCATCAGCTATGCAAGGTAAATAGAGTAAAGTGATGAATTAACAGCGTTAATGTGTTGGTATTTTCATTTTGAGAGATTATAAATTCGAGTTTCATTCCTATTAAGGCTTAATATATGACAACAAACAGTGAAAAAAAGGATATGTCACTTGCCGAGTTTGTTGTGATTATTGCCATCGTAGGAATATTGATGGCTGTTTTTATTAATTTTTATATTAAAAATGAATCACAATTTAAGCAAGTTTGGTTTTGCCACTATAGCGCAAACCTTTAATACCAAGGTAAATGCGGTACATGCACAATGGATGATGGATAATCAACCTAAGGTTGTGTATGTGGCGTCATTGTATAGTAAAGGAAAACAAGCTATACCTGTTAATAAAGCAGGTTGGATAGATGCACAACAAACCAAATTGTCTTGTGAAGCCATATGGCAATTAGTTATGGAAATGCCGATAAGTGATGTAAAACTGTCGGTTAGTGCGCTAGAGATGCATATATTTTATAGTGAATTGAACAATACAAATAGTGAATGTCGCTACGTATTACAAGATGGAAGTTATTTTCAGTACAACCCTGCGAAAGGAAAAGTAAGTAAGGTAATGACGATAAATTAGTTTTTGGCTCTTAATTTTCTTTAAAGTACAATTATTAGCGTTAAATAAGTGACTTAGTAAATAAATCACTGCTACAATCAAATATAGGTAATACATTGAGAGGTTGGTATGAATAGTAGAATGCGCATGAAGAAATCTTCAGGTTTCACCTTGATTGAACTCGTCATTGTTGTCGTTATATTGGGTTTTTTAGCAGTAACGGCTATCCCTAAGTTTATCGACTTAACAGAGCAAGCTAAGCAAGCCAATATCGAAGGCATGGCAGGCGGTTTTGCTACGGCTATTTCATTAGCAAGGGCGCAATGGGAAGCCGATGGACGTCCACAAGTTGGTACACAAAACAGTGTCGATTATGATGGTATAACGTTAGTTTTAACAACAGAAACCACAACAGTTCGCCCAGGATATGTAACTGGTTTAACCGATGGTGATGCTTTAGGGGCCGGTTTCGATTCAGTAAACTGCGTTGAAATTTGGAGTAATATTCTACAACAGCCTCCAAGAATAACGAATTCAATATCCACATTAAATTCTGATAGCTCTATGCGTTATTATGCGAGTGAATCAGGTGATGTTGAAAACTCAACCTGCCACTATTATTTAAAAGAAAGCTTAGATCGCAATACAAGTGGTGTATATCTAGCGCCAACACCGGTAGGCTCTACGTCAACAGGTAACAGCTTTACCTACCAACCCGCGACTAGTGCGGTAACCGTTTATATAACAGATATTTAATTTAAAAAGTACAAAAAACAGAAGTTGGTATTAATATGAAAAATGCAGCGAGACAAACAATGAATAAACAAACAGGTTTTACGTTAATTGAATTAGTAGTCGTTATTGTTATTTTAGGTATCTTAGCGGTAACAGCTGCCCCAAAATTTATTGATTTACAAAGTGATGCGAGAACGGCGACGCTTAAAGCCGTAAAAGCTTCAATGCAGTCAGCGTCGGCTTTAATACATAGTAAGTCGTTGATAGCGGGAGTTGAAAACGATGCGAGTGCAGCGACATCAGTTGTGACGGTTAATGGCGTACAAACACAAGTTAATTATGGTTACCCGTTAGCTGATTATACTGGTGCTAACGCTGCTAACCCAGGGGATTGGGAAGACTTGCTTGATTTGAATACTGCAGAATTCACTATGGTTGTCGTAGGTACGCAATTTGTTGTACACCCTACTGGTATAACGGCACCGTCTGCTGTAAGCGCAACTGTAACAGCAACTAATAATTGTTATGCTTATTATACTGAAGCCACATCAACAACAACCCCAACTTATACTGTTGTCGATTGTTTGTAATAATTTTTTATATTTGTCTAATATATAGGAGAGCAATGCTCTCCTTTTTTGACTAAAAATATCATTTAATGGTTATGAATAAACATCAAATTGGCTTTACTTTAGTAGAATTAGTTACCGTTATTATTCTTATTGGGATACTTGCCGTGTCGGTGCTGCCTAAATTTGATGGAACGGCGAGTTATGAAGCCCATACACATCGCGCACAACTAATATCTGCGTTACGCTTAACTCAGCAACGGGCAATGCAGCAAACGGATCATAGTGATAATTATTGCCATCAACTCATTATTGACAATAATCCCTCACGTTATGGTACGCCTGACAGGCTTGATTGCACAGTAACAACGTTTCCAAATAATTGGCAGCCAGATGCCACGGGGTTTATTGTTGAAGATAAGTATACTGTTAATTTTGGTATAGTCGGAAAATCAAACCCTAGTGCAGTAACGTTTAATAGTATGGGACGACCCGTTGCTAATGCTTCGTTGGCTAATAATTGCGAAGGTGGATGTACTGTTAATATTGATAGTGGCCTAGAAACACTGGCAATAGAAATCGAACCCGAGGGCTATATTCATGCGAAATAGACCTACGGCATTATCAAAAAGTGATACCAAACTTGCCACTGGCTTTACGTTAATAGAGTTAATTGTCGGTATCGTCGTTTTATCTATTTCCTTATCTGTTATTTCAACCTTGATAGCACCAGCAGAGCAAAAAAGTGCAGACCAAATACTACAAGTTAAAGCGGCAGAACTTGGTCAAAGCTTATTAAATGATATTAGCTCGCGCGCATTTGATGAAAAATCAGATATGGTTGGTGGTTTACTGCGGTGTGGTGAGCCTAAGTCTGATGGCTCAGCCAATCTTTGCACAGATGAGGTGAATTTTGGGCCAGATACCGTATTAGGTATAACCGAAACGAGAGCGACTTATAATGATGTTGATGATTTCCATGAATATGAACAACGTTATAATGCTCAAGGTGAAGGTTTGCACGCCAGTTATACAAATTTTACAATTTATATAGACGTAACGTACGACGGCGCCTCTTTAGGTTTAGCTCACCGAGCAGCGAAAAAAATAACGGTGACTATTACCACGCCCTTAGGCACTGAGATTAAATTCGCAACCCATAAGGCTAACTTTTGATGCCTAATTTTCAATCAAGGCAAAGCGATGTTAAACAAAAGTGTCCAAACCAACAGGCTTTAATTAATAAAAATAATGGCTTTACGCTGTTAGAGTTAATTATCGTTATTATTATCCTTGGGGTTATGTCTTTAGGGATAACGAGTTTTATATCATTAAGTACACAAACTTATCTTAATGTTAGTGAACGTGATGATTTGTTATCAAGTGCTCGTTTTGCTGTTGAGCGGTTAAATCGCGAATTGAGAAATGCCATCCCTAATAGTATCAGAATCACACCAATTACTCCATTTACTACACAGCAATGCATTGAATTTATCCCAATTAAAGCCAGTACTATTTATACTGATGTTCCTGTAGTGCCTGACAACAAACGAGCGAATATTGATGTTGTTAACTTTGTTAATTCTCAAGATGCTCCATTTAGTAGTTGCTCTGGTACTTGTCCCGATTACATTGTGGTTTATCCACTGACACCATCAGATGTTTATGATTTTGATATAAACTCAGGTGATGGCAAAGTGACACAATTGAAACCATTTTCTGGTTTAACGGGGGATATTTGGACTGTACCGATTGAGCCTACGGGCGGTATGGTATTCGAACAACATTCACCTACTGACAGGCTTTATGTGTTTGACTCAACCGTGTCTTATTGTGTTAGTAATTTTCAGTTAAAACGCTATCAAGGGAGTAATTTTGAGCCATCTCAATCATTAACCCCGGCAGGTAGTGAGTCGTTAATGGCTGAGTACGTGGAGTTTGACAAAGATGCTCCCCCCTTTGTCTATTCGCTTACTGTCATTGCAAAGAAATGCCGTAGTGCAAATTAAGCTGAATTTTAACCGAGATGGCGAAGTGGTAGCGTTTGAAAACGACGTACATATTGAAAATATTCCGTAGTTAATAACCACTTTATTAATGTTACTAGCCTTGTAATCACTAGGTTTTCTTGCTTTTTATTTGCATGTTTATTAACTTAGGGTTAACGTTGTTTTATGAGTGTCATAATGATTAACACCAAATGATCAATCGCATATTCCAACTTTCTAAAGTTCCCTCTTCTGTTGAAAAACAAAGCGGTAGTGCACTCATGATGGCATTATTCATTCTTGTTGTACTCATTTTGATAGGGAGTGCTTTAATGCGTGTTTTGTCAACCAGTAGCGAAGCAATAGCCCAAGAAGTGATTGGCACACGTGCTTATATGGCTGCTAATTCAGCTATGCAGGCAGAATTGCAAAAGTTATTTCCGTTAAATCCTGTAGATGAGACAGATTTTCAGTGTGATAGTAATCCTCCCCCTTATGATTTTTCTACTTCAGGTGCTGATGTTAATGGCTTATATCATTGTAAAGCGGTCACCAGTTGTAATCTTTACGCGACTAATACTTCAACAGGTGAAAAATTCTATCGTTTAACGAGTATAGGAAAATGCGGTAGCTCTGTTTTGGGTAGCACCAGTACAGACGTTGTTGTCAGCAGTAGAAAAATTCAAGTTGAAGCAAGGAACTTACCATGATTAATCGTTTTATATTGCTTCTTTGTCTATTAGTCTCCGTAATACCTTCTGCTTACGCAGTAGACTGTTTAACTGTTTTTCCTTCAGGATGGCGTCAAAATACGCCGCCGAATGAACAATTAGTCAACTTCCCTAGTAACACCTCAGGTAACACGCTAACCGATGGTACCATTTTACCTCGTGGTGATAATTTATACTTAAATTCAACCCTTGGAAATAAAGATGAAATTTTTGTTGGTGCAGTAACAGGCGCGGAAACAACCGCTCGATTATTTTTTAGAACATCGGTTAGCCGGCAAAATGTCAAGATCAATGAAAATGGTAACCCTGAAGATCTAATTATAGTTGTTGATGGTAGTTTGCAAATCACAGGTGGCAATACCGTTATTAATGCTATTATCTACACAAAAGGTGCTATTTCAGTAAATGGTAATGCAAGCATAAATGGTGCCGTTGTTGCTTTAGGAAGTGCTACTAGTTTTAGCGTTAACTACAATGCCAGTTACATCAACAATGCTGATTTTAATGGTATGTGTGAATCGGCCATTACTCCCATTGCAGAATACCGCTTTGACGAAACCGAATATGCAGACACACCTGATGAAATTGTAGATAGTATTGGCGGCTTCAACGGACAGGCAAAATCTAGCCAACCAATAGAAGAAGGTGTGGTCTGTAATGCCATTGATCTTTCGGCTATGGGAACTGCTGATTATGCGACATTACCTAAAGATATTTTAAACGACAAAACCGATTTCAGTATTTCTTTGTGGGCTAGAACAGCCAAAACCTCAAATCAGAGCTTTCTTTCGGGAGCGGGTGCTACTTATAACGAATTAATCATGTGGTTTACCCATGATACTAATTTTTATCCTTATTTAAAGGATGTTGCGAATGGCAGTATTAGTACACAATCAATTGCTGATGATAACTGGCATCACATAGTTTGGACTCGCGAAGGCAGTAAAAGTTGTTTGTTTGTAGATAAACTACTGCAAGGCTGCGTTACGCAAACTACTCTACCATTGAGTATTCAAAGCTTGATTCTTGGGCAAGAGCAAGACAGTATTGGCGGAAACTTCGATTCAACTCAAACCTTTGATGGTTTAATTGATGAGCTTTTAGTGTTTGATGAAGCTATTTCACTCGCTGATGTTACTTCGATACATGATAACCAAGCAGCAGGGCTAGGTTATGATGGCACTGCTCGCACTTGTCCTATTTCTGTTTTCCCTGAGCCTGTGTTAGATCTCCATTTTGACGAAACCAGTTGGAATGCCACAAATGCTATTATTGATATTAGCGGCAATGAATATCACGCAAATGCCGTGAATGCCATACCAACCTTATCGACAGACGGCGCGATTTGTCGGGCAGCAGATTTATCAACTTCAGGCATTGATGATTATATTGCGCTAGACAGTACGGCATTGAATAACCGTAATAATTTCTCTATTTCTCTGTGGTATAAAACGCCGAAAACAAGTAACCAAAGTATAATTTCTGGTGCGAGTGCCGCAAGTTTTAATGAATTGATTTTTTGGTTTAATAATAGTAACCAATTTGGTCCTCATATAAAAAGTAGCACTAACTCGGTTATTACTAGCAATATTTCTGATGATAACTGGCACCATTTAGTCTGGACGCGTTCAAGCACTAAAAATGTACTTTATCGAGATGGTGTGTTGCAAGCAGGAAGCGCTAGTCTACCCAGTGGAGTACTGAACATAACTAGTCTTATTTTAGGGCAAGAGCAAGATTCGCTTGGGGGGAGTTTTGATAGCGCACAAGCGGTTGAAGGGCTAGTGGATGAACTATTAGTTTTTGGTAAGGCACTCACGCCTACGCAAGTGGCTACGGTATATAGCAACCAAAGTTCAGGTTTAAACTTTGATGCCACACCTAGAGTTTGCCCCTTGTTGCCTGAACCTATACTTAATATGCAATTCGATGAACCTTCATGGTCAGGTGATGCAGATGAAGTTATTGATGAAACGGGTAATTTCAACAGTCAATCAGTCAATGGTGCAAATACGGCAAACTTAACCCCTGCGATTGCGTCTAATCCTGGAACCTGTGGTTACGGAACGTTTGATGGGGTTAATGATTATGTTGCATTACCTAACACGTTTGATAACCAACAAGAGAGCTTTACGATAACTGCTTGGATAAAACCCATTAATACCAACTCAGGATCACGTATTTTTGCCGACGATGAAAATAATTCGCAAGGGTATGCGCTGAGTTTAGGTGATCCCGGTAGCGGCAAGCTTAGGTTTTATTCGCGTGGTGTAAATCCCGTATCCGTTGATACTTTAACAAGTGTGATACCTACAGATACTTGGACATTTGTTGCTGCGGTGCATGATAGTGAAGCTAAAACACGCAAAATATATGTTAATGGTGTGGCGCAAACGGTTACAGGCGGCGGAACAAGCAGTACGTATACAGGGACTTGGGGGATAGATACAGGTATAGCGACCATTGGTGGTGAATCAGACTTAGGTGAAACGGGTAATCGATTCACCGGGGCAATAGATGAAATACGTATGTACCCAAGTGCTTTAACCAATGCAGAAATTAATGATATTCAAAATGAAACACATCAATGCGCAGTTATTGACCATTTTGAAATTAGCCATGATGGTCAAGGCCTTACGTGCCGCCTGAAGCTATCACGATCAAAGCATGTGCTGATGCAAGCTGCGCTAATTTGTATATAGGTCCGGCTGATGTGGCACTTTCAATAAATGGTAATCTCGACAAAATTGTCACGGTAACGGGTGGAAGTATGTCCACTAGTTTTTCATATATTGATAGTACAAATCCTGCCACACTGAGCTTAGATAAACCTTATCAATGTAAAAATGGTGCTTCAACTAGTTGTGATGTGGTGTTTGCTGAGGCAGGTTTTATCTTAGATATTAATGGCGGTAATGATGTTCCATCTTGCGATGATAGTAAGTCTTTATCTATAAAAGCAGTCAAGTTAAGTGATGATGGTGTGAGTTGTGCGCCTGCATTTGTTGGTAACCAATCACTTAAATTTGTTTTTGATTATCAAAATCCCGATACGGGCACTGTTGTGCCAACACTCGAAGGTGTGAATATGGAGCAATCAGGGGGAAGCCAAACAAAAAACGTAACCTTTGATGGTAATGGCGAGGCTTCATTACCCATACAATACAATGATGCCGGTGAATTACAATTTTCAGTTTCCGAGGTTGTTCCGTCAGGCGTAACGTCAGGTGTGTTACAAAAAGTATTTTATCCAACGCAATTAGCGGTTTCTACGCCTTTAACCTCAACAGATAGCGATGGTTCGGTTAAACAAAAAGCAGGGCTAGATTTCCCCATAAGTATTGTTGCTCAATGTCAAGGTGGTACTCCAACTAACAATTATGAACCGCAATCAAATAACACATTACAGTTATCTGTTCAGCAAAAAGAACCGATTGCTAATAAGGGGGGATTGGCACTTAGCAATACTAATATTAGTGCAACAAATTTGACACCTTTGGCAACAGCACAATTTAGCAGTGCTAATGAGGTCGCGTTAAATTTTAATGGAAGTTACAGTGAAGTCGGTATTATTAACCTAGCCGCCAAAGATAGTAATTATATGGGAAATGAGATTAGTTCTGCGGGTTTCAGTACTGTGGGGCGCTTTATTCCTGATCATTTTGACGTTGAAATCGCTGAAAAATCATTTAAAAATACCTGTACCCCAGGGGGCGATATTACCAAGTATTTTACTTATATTGGCCAACCGTTTAGTTATTTAAACCCACCAGAGATATTGATAACGGCAAAAAATACCGCAGGTGATACCACTAAAAACTATACTGAAGGGAGTTACCAGAAATTAACGTTTGATGGTGTAGAACGTATATTCCCTACTGCGGACACGAGTAAAGACGGACTTGATCTAACCGATAATAGTATTGATGACGCGCCTAAAATGGCAATAATAGCGAATGTTTTTAGTGATTCAGCAATGTTGGTGTCACTTAATCCAGGTGAGATGACTTATACTTTCAAATCGACAGATAATTTTACCTTTACCAAAAATGCTAACTCGCAAGTTGACCCATTTCAAATGGGTTACGATATTGTTATTAATAGCATTAAAGATTCAGATGACGTAGACGCTAGTATTGCGTTATCAGCTAATAATAAGGTATCGCCAACGGGGGTAAATCTTCGTTTTGGTCGTTGGGTTGTTGATAATACCTTTGGCCCTGAAACCCGTGATTTGTCTTTGCCAATGGCAATTCAATACTGGAATGGCAGTGATTTTGTTACCAACCCCCTTGATAATTGTACAACGTTTACTGCGACTAAGTTAAGTGTTAACGAGACAAACCTAAACCCAGGCACAACCACCGCATCTGGTAGCGGTGTTTTTGTTAATGGTATAGCATCTGAAATGACTTTATCTGCACCGGGAACACCTTATCAAGGTGCAGTACCCGTTAGTTATTTAATTCCTGCCATGCCTTGGCTTCAATACGACTGGGATTGGGATGGTGTAAGCACCAGAGAGTTTAATGAAAACCCATTTGCTACGGCTACTTTTGGCCAATTTCGTGGTAATGACCGGATAATTTATCAACGAGAAGTAAATAATTAGGTTTTTATAAAATAAATGCTTGAATTAGCCACGAAAATCAACTGACATAATAGAATTGACTTGAATTGTCAGGTATCATTGTTCGATCTGTTATTTGAATTAATAACACGCACTAATTAACTCGCATTTTCACAGGACATTTCGAGCTTATGTTTAAAAAATTACGTGGTATGTTTTCTAACGATCTATCCATCGATTTAGGTACAGCCAACACTCTAATTTATGTTAAAGACCAAGGTATTGTGTTAGATGAACCGTCAGTGGTTGCCATTCGTCAAGATCGCTCAGGTGGCTCAAAAAGTGTTGCTGCTGTTGGTACTGCGGCAAAATTAATGTTGGGGCGTACACCTGGAAACATTGAAGCAATACGTCCAATGAAAGATGGCGTTATTGCTAACTTTTTTGTGACTGAAAAGATGTTGCAACATTTTATTAAACAAGTGCATAGCAATAACTTTTTACGTCCTAGTCCAAGAGTATTAGTGTGTGTGCCTTGTGGTTCAACTCAAGTAGAGCGCCGTGCGATTCGTGAGTCAGCTATGGGTGCCGGCGCAAGAGAAGTGTATTTAATTGACGAACCTATGGCAGCGGCTATTGGTGCAGGAATGCCTGTGTCGGAAGCGACTGGCTCAATGGTAGTTGATATTGGTGGTGGTACAACGGAAGTTGGTATTATCTCTTTAAATGGTGTGGTTTATTCATCATCAGTACGCACTGGTGGCGATAAATTTGATGAAGCAATTATTAATTATGTACGTCGTAATTTTGGCAGCTTAATTGGTGAAGCGACAGCAGAGCGTATTAAACATGAAATTGGCTCTGCCTATCCAGGTGAAGAACTCATTGAAATTGAAGTGCGCGGTCGTAATTTAGCGGAAGGTGTGCCACGTAGTTTTACCTTAAATAGCAATGAAATATTAGAAGCTTTGCAAGAACCGTTATCTACGATTGTGAGTGCTATTATGGTTGCTTTGGAGCAATCTCCTCCTGAATTAGCATCAGATATTTCCGAGCGTGGTATGGTGTTAACGGGCGGTGGTGCATTATTAAGAGGTTTAGATCGCTTATTAATGGAAGAAACTGGTATTCCAGTTGTGGTTGCTGAAGATCCATTGACTTGTGTTGCCAGAGGTGGTGGTAAAGCCCTTGAGATGATTGATATGCATGGGGGCGACCTTTTTTCATATGAGTAAGGTCTCCTATGAATAAAATTGATGTTGCTTCTTTGTTATTTAACCCAATTACGGCGTTAAAAGTACTCCCAAATTCTTCTGGAAAGAATTTGAACAACCGAAGGTTGGCACGAAGTGTGGAGTACAGGATGTACGAAATAATGACTAGCGTCAACTCCGTGCTTTTGCCTTGTACTTGAATTAAATCCCTGTGAAGAAACAATCAATTTACCAAGGAGAATTAGCATTAATCAAACTCATTGTTAGAAATTATCAACTCATAACTGGTTTTATATGAATCCAATTTTTAAACATGGCCCATCCGCACAGCACCGACTAGTCTTGGTGCTTTTTTGTTCTATTTTATTGATTTTTTTCGATCATAAAATGGCGAGCTTTGAATCGTTGCGCGGTTACTTACAGTCTATGGTTAGCCCGCTACAATATCTTGCTAATACACCTAAATTAGCGATGACATGGATATCAACTAATGTTGCTACCCGTAGTCAGTTGATGGCAGAAAACCAAAGAGTATCGTTTGAATGAACTAAAATTTCATGAACAAGCTATGCAGTTAGATATCATTAAGCAAGAAAATGAACGCTTACGCATATTACTCGCGTCACCTTTACGTAGTGAGTTAAAAAAGATGGTGGCCGAAATTCTCTCTGTAGATAGTGATCCTTACACTCACCAACTCGTTATTAATCGAGGTGCTAGAGATGGTGCTTATGAAGGGCAGCCTGTACTTGATGCCTTGGGAATTGTAGGGCAAATATTACATGTTGGACAAACAACCTCTCGCATTATACTCATTACCGACGTTTCTCATGCTGTTCCGGTTAGAATTAAACGTAATGGTTTAAGGTTATTAGCTTCAGGTAGTGGTCAAATCGATCGTTTAACTCATAATTTTGTACCGCAGAGTGCAGATGTTAAAGTGGGTGATGTATTGGTTACCTCTGGCTTAGGAGGAAAATATCCTGAAGGGTATCCTGTGGCGACGATTTCGTATGTTAGTAATAACGAATCGAGGGAATTTATGAGGGTTTATAGTACGCCCATTGCCGAAATCGATCGTTTACGCTATTTATTGTTATTATCAACAAAAGAGCCTGTGAGTATTTTTGCACCTAAACCTCAGACCGAAACTACTCCGACTGAAGCACAGACACAGGTGAATAAATAATGTTTGCTCGTAATGGTGTTATGATATTGCTGACGTTACTAATTGCCGTAATGGCAAGTATAATGCCGCTACCATTAAGTGTTGATGCCTTTAGACCTGATTGGGTACTCATAGTGCTTATATACTGGTGTATGGCTTTACCAGGGCGGGTTAATATTATTACCGCTTGGGTGATGGGGTTTTTAATGGATGTTTTACTTGGGTCCGTATTAGGTGTTCATGCGGCCGCTATGGCAATATCTGTCTTTATTGTTGTAGAAAATTATCAAAAAATCCGTAACTTTTCTATTTGGCAACAAGCCCTTATTACTGGCGTTTTATCTGCGTTATATCATTTAATTGTTTTTTGGTTGCAGCGTTTTTTAATCGACGCTTCTTTTATTAGCAGTTATTTATATCCTGTGATTACAACCGTTGTGTTGTGGCCATGGGTGTTTTATTTGTTACGTAAAGTACGCCGTCATTTTTCTATTACATAATTAATTCATTTGGGGTTGCATGAAACAACTAATTTTGGCTTCACAATCGCCTAGAAGAAAGGCTTTGTTAACGCAACTAGGCTATCAGTTTATCACCCAAGCAGCTGATATTAACGAATCAGTAAAGCCAAATGAAAATGCTAAAGATTATGTAGTACGCCTAGCAATAGAAAAGGCTCAAGGGATTATGTCAGTATTGCCAGAACAAAAACATACGCAGATGATCGTTCTTGGCGCGGATACTTGTGTAGTATTAGATGATGAAATTTTAGGTAAACCGGCAAATGAAGCCGAATGCATAGCCACACTCTTACGTTTATCTAATAAAGAACACCAAGTACTTACGGCTATTGCCGTTGTTGCTGAAGATCAAAATAGCCAAGAGCACAACAATGATGTGATAACTAAACTGGTGGAAACACAGGTTCAATTTAAGTCATTAACGGTTGATGAAATAAAAGCCTATTGGCGTACAGGAGAGCCTTGTGATAAAGCAGGCTCTTATGGTATTCAGGGGATAGGTGGTCAATTTGTGACTACAATTAATGGTAGTTACTCTGCTGTTGTTGGTTTACCCTTATACGAAACAGTACAACTTTTGGAGCACGTAGGCCTACCATCTAGCCTATCTAACGCATAAATGAAGGATTAATATCAAATGAGTAGTGAACTATTAATCAATGTAACCCCTAGTGAAACGCGTGTTGCGTTAATTGAGCATGGCTCTTTACAGGAAGTTCATATTGAACGAGAAGCCAAACGAGGTATTGTTTCAAATATTTATTTAGGCAAAGTTATTAGAGTCTTACCGGGCATGCAAGCAGCCTTCATTGACATTGGCTTAGAAAAAGCTGCTTTTTTGCATGCGTCGGATATTAATTCAAGATTGATTTTAAAAGAAGATTCAGATCAGGTACCTGATATTCGTGCTTTGGTGCATGAAGGACAGCATTTAATGGTGCAAGTGGTTAAAGATCCACTCGGTTCAAAAGGGGCGCGATTAACAACGGATATAACAATCGCATCAAGGTATCTTGTCTTAATGCCACATGCTACTCATGCGGGTATTTCTCAACGCATTGAAGATATTGAAGAACGAAAACGCCTAAAAAAATTGTTAGCCCTTACTGTGATGAACAACAAGGTTTTATCGTGCGAACCGCGGGTGAAGGAGCGGGAAAAGACGAATTAAAACACGATGCTGAGTTTCTGTGTAGAGTTTGGGAAAAAGTAAAAGAACGAAAACAGCGTAAACAAGTTGATTTACCTTTGTATCAAGATCTATCTTTATCATTACGTGTGTTAAGGGATTTTGTTGGGGTTAAGTTTGAGCGTATTCGTGTTGATTCTAAGTTAACCTACGACCAACTTATTTCATTTACTCAAGAGTTTGTACCAGAGTTAACGCAAGTAATGGAATATTATCCTGGTGAGAGGCCTATTTTTGATTTGTTTTCCGTTGAGGTAGAAATTCAACGCGCCTTACAACGTAAAATAGAATTAAAATCAGGTGGGCATTTGGTTATTGATCAAACTGAAGCCATGACAACCATTGATATTAATACGGGGGCTTTTGTTGGCCACCGAAATCTTGAAGACACTATTTTTAGTACGAACATTGAAGCAACTCAAGCAATTGCCAGACAACTAAGGTTAAGAAACTTAGGTGGTATCATCATTGTTGATTTTATTGATATGCATAGCGACGACCACAAACGACGTGTTTTAAATAGTTTAGAAATGGCAATGGCAAAAGATAATGTAAAATTTAGTGTTCATGGATTTTCTTCGCTAGGTTTGGTTGAAATGACACGTAAACGTACGAGAGAAAGTTTGGAACATGTTTTATGTGGCGAATGTCCTGTGTGCGCAGGACGTGGTAACCTTAAAACAGTTGAGACGGTTTGTTTTGAAATATTACGCGAAATTGTACGGGTAAATCGCGCCCATGAGGCAGATCAATTTATAGTTTATGCGGCTTCTGCTGTGAGTGAATTTTTAGTTAATGATGAATTTCATAGCTTAGCTGAGGTTGAAATGTTTATTGGGAAATCAATAAAAGTACAAACCGAAACTATGTATTCTCAAGAACAATTTGATGTGGTCATGATGTAGCGGAGGCTACAATATTTATTGTTCAACGGCTTTCATTATAATGATAGGAAAATGATTTTTAATGTCGATTGTAAGCGTCTCTAATCGTTGGCTTAACCGTCTTTATAAAATATTGGCAATCTTGCTAGTATTCGGCGGTATTGATCAGTGCGTTACGCTTATTTTCACCCTATGTGGATCATTATCGGCAAGACTTTCAAGATTACATCAATGCTAATAACCATACTAATCTGGTTATTGGCAGTTTAGGTATGAATTGGCAACGTTCAGGGCCAACTTTAATTGCTAATCAAGTCACTTTAGTTGATACCAATGACGCTTATGTTTATGTAAATCATCTAGAAATACAAGTTGATTTTTGGGCAACGCTAACCATGCAGCGTTTGATTTCCGGCAATTTGATACTTGATGGTGCTCAGGTTAATTTAGAACAAGATGTTTGGGATTCTTCTGAACGTAACCCTTCCACACAAGACAATACCACTTCAGGAACAGTCAAACCGCTCGATGGTTTCAAGCAAATTTCGGATATATTTTTAAATCGAATTAATCGCTTCTCTTTGCTTGATAGTAAAATATCAGTAAAAAATAATGATCTAGAACGTCACTTTCGCGTTAATAATTTACAATGGCTTAACCGAGGTGATCGTCATCAAGCCCAAGGCAACATTACCGTTGATGAATTAAGCTCGAATAATTTGAATTTGAAAATAGATATTAATGGCCAATATATTGATGAGTTAACGGGCATGATACATATTGAGGCAAACCACCTGGATATAACCCCTTGGCTTGATAATGTATTAACCCTTGATAATGATAAAACCAAAGCGGATATTGGTTTTTCTACTTGGTTAAAAGTCGATAAAGGGAGTATTGAGCGGTTACAAGTATCGTTGCATGAAAATATTATTAGTTGGCAAGACAGTATTTCTACTGAGGTAAAAGAAACTCAGACTGATGTAAATCTAACCCAAACCAATCAAGTTCGGCACAAGTTAACCTTGAGCGAAGGGCAACTATTATTGGTTAAAGGCCAAAACGCCGACAACTTTAAACTCTTTAGTACGCCTTTGTCATTTCAATTTGATCAAGAAGAGTCACAGCCATTCACGGTACAAATACATAAAACCCCAGAAGAGTTTTTAGTTTACTTATCTACTTTTGACTTGGCGTTACTTAGCCAAGTATCACCTTTATTTATTACAACAAAAAATGTCAGAGAACGCTTGTCTGACCTAAAGGTTAGTGGAAAAAGTAATGATATTTTTATTCAAAAAACAACGAAAAATATTGCAGCAGTAGCTAGTTTTAGCAATGTGTCTACTCATTACAGTCAGGGGATTCCTGGGCTTGATAATATTTCTGGCATGTTAAGTTTCACCCAACAATATTTACACCTTAATCTAGCTGCGGAACAAGGTAATATTGATTTTAATAAGCACTTTGATATTCCCATACCTTACGAATCACTAAAAGCTAATGTTGATTTATCTATTGCTGAAAACCAATGGCTGCTCAACGTTAGTGATATAGTGCTTAAGTCTGATGAATTAACTATAGAGGCTGATTTAGCTATTGACTCACCCGAAAATAGTGAACTGTCAATGTCGTTACTGGCAAATATTACTGACGGTGATGCCAGTAAAGCCGGACATTATTATCCTTTAACCGTTATGAGTAATGAGTTGGTTGATTACCTCAACACGGCTTTAGTCGATGGGAAAATAAAGCAAGCCCAAGTATTAATTAATGGCCCTTTGGCTAACTTTCCTTTTACGGATAAGTCGGGAACTTTTATAGTTGATGCGGAACTTGCTCAAGCTACGTTTAGCTTTAGCGAAGATTGGCCTGTAATCAAAGACTTTGATGCTAATTTGAATTTCACTAATAACAGCATGTTAATTACGGGACGGTCAGGCACCTTAACCTCTCTTGACGTAACAGGTGTACAAGCGGCTATTGATGATTTAAGCGACGATGCAATACTTACCGTTGATACACTTATTAAACCGTCGTCTGCCGCTAAAGTTGCTAAGTTGATGCTTAATAGCCCTTTAAAAGATTCTGTGGGGGCGGTTTTAGAAAAGTTACAAATAAAGGGGAATATAGAGGGGGAATTTCACCTAGATTTACCCTTGATTGCAACTGAGAATGCATTAGCCAGAGGTGTTATTAACTTTGCGGATAATGACGTGTTATTACAAACGCCGCACATGGATTTTACACAAGTGAACGGACAATTAAGGTTTGAAAATGCGAAAATTACCACAGAGGATTTATCCCTTAAATGGCAAGGTTTACCGTTAACATTAACGGTGAATGGTAATGATAAAGCAGATTATTATGATACGAATATTGCACTAAAAGTTGATTGGCAAAGTAGCAAGTGGCTGCCACATATATCAGCCAAGATGAAAAAATATTTTGATGGTAAATTACAGCTTCAAGGTGACCTATCGTTATATCAGCACCACGGTGGCGGGTTTTCTTATCAGTTGCTTGTTAATTCAACTCTTGAATCTTTCACTCAAATTTCCTAGGCCATACACAAAAGTAGCACAAACAAAGGTGCCATTGAATATTGAGATAAACGGCCAATTAGAGCAGTCAACTTTTAATGGAACGTTCGGTGATAAATTGAGTTTTTTTGGGGTGCTAGATCATGAAACAACGCATTTTTCTCGTGCACATATAGTGTTTGGGTAATGAAAAGATGCTTTTGCCAATGGATGGGTTTCACATTACTACTAATTTAGCACAAGTAGATTTTAGCGAATGGCAACCCTTGATCCTTGATATTATTAATACGGTAGCACCTTCCGATACTGAGAATAGTATAAACAATCAAAATACTGCATTATTTCCTGGTCCTGAACGAATCAGAGGTACAATAGGGCAGTTAGATTTATTAGGGCAAGAATGGCATAACGTTTCTTTTAATTTACTTGATAAGAAAAATTGGTGGCTATTACAACTTAATGCCAAGGAAACCCGTAGTCAAATTAAAATTTATCCTGATTGGTTAGCGCAAGGTATTGATATTAATTCTGATTTTATTAATTTAGTCGACCAGTCGTCTGACGAAACCAGTAAGCAAGAAGCTGAGTTAGAAAGTAAATTAAACGCTAGGCAAAACCCAAAAACTAATGAGGTTAAACAAGCCTTATTAACCGATGATACATTTGACAGTATTCCAAAAATTAATTTTTATTGTGAACGTTGCCAAGTGGATAAGCTTAATCTTGGAAAAGTGAGTTTTTCATTATCAAGAACCAATGACAATGTGATTAAAATTAATAATTTTCAAGCTAAACGCGAACAAGCTGAGATTAATTTATCAGGTGAGTGGCAAAAACTAGGCCCTGACTTAAGTAAGCCATTAACGTCAATGAAGGGCTCTTTAGTATTAAACAATATTGAATATGAACTAGAGCAATTAGGTTATGGGTCAATTATTAGAGATAGCGGCGGTAAACTTAACTTTGATGTAAATTGGCAAGGTGGCCCTCATGATTTTAGCTTTAATCACTTAAATGGCGATCTTAGCGCAAATATAGATGATGGTTACTTAGCTGAAGTGAGTGATAAAGCGCGTATATTTTCAGTGTTAAGCTTGCAATCAATTGTGAGAAAACTAACGCCGGATTTTCGAGATATCTTTAGTGAAGGTATGTTTTATAAAGATATTAAAGGTGATTATCACATTAAAGAGGGCGTGTTATATACCGATAATACACGGATGAATGGCTCTGCAGGTAATTTATTTGTCAAAGGTAATACTAGTTTTGTTAATAATACTCTTGATTATAAAATGTCTTATAAACCTAATTTGACCTCTAGTTTACCGGTGCTTGCTTGGATCGCAACCTTAAATCCCGTAGTGTTTTTGGGTGGTGTGGCAATAGATCAAGTGATCACTTCGCAAGTAGTTTCTGAGTTTAATTTTGAATTAACGGGTAGTGTAAACGATCCGAATTTTAAAGAAGTGAATCGTAAGAGCCGCGATGTGAGCGTAGGACGGTCAAAACCACCTGAATTTGTTGATACTAAAGATAAAGCTCAATTGAAAACTCCAACACAAACCGACACAGAATTTAAAGCAAACACTTTTAAAGAAAACCAACAACAAGAAGAATTAAATGATTAAGCTTAGTGCCATACAACTTAACTCTAAAGCAGATGTTGCATTTAACTTAGCAGTTATTGCAGCACAACTTGAAAAATTAGTACACAGCCCTGTTAGTACAGAAGCTGACAATAATGATACTATTGAACATATAGTCGTGTTGCCTGAATGTTGTTTGTTTTTTGGTGCCAATGATAAAGCGCAGTTATCCCTTGCAAACCAAACCTATACGAATAATGATTTACAATGTGCGTTAAGTGCCCTCGCAAAACAATTTAATGTGACGCTTATTGGTGGTACTGTGCCAATATTAACGGCAGAAGGTAACAAATATACCAACAGTAGTTGTGCTTTTAATACCAATGGCGAATTAATTGGCCGTTATGATAAAATTCATCTGTTCGATGTGAATGTTGAAGACAGTGAAAAAAATTATTGTGAATCACGTTTTACCCAAGCGGGTATAAACCCTTGTCTGGTAAATACACCGTTTGCAAAGATAGGCCTAACGGTTTGTTTTGATGTTCGCTTTCCTATGTTATTTCAAAAACTAACAACTATGGGCGCAGATATTATTACGGTACCTAGCGCTTTTACCCGAGTAACGGGTAAAGCACATTGGCAAACATTATTACAAGCAAGAGCCATTGAAAACCAAGTCTATATTATTGCATCAGGGCAAGAAGGTGTGCACGAAAATGGTAGAGAAACTTGGGGACATTCAATGATAATAAGCCCTTGGGGCGAAGTATTAGATTGTCTTGAAGAAGGTGAGGGTATAATTACAAGTGAATTTAACCCACAAGAAATTAAACGAATACGAACAAGTATGCCATTAAAACATACCGCTGAAACCTAACGTTAAGTAGAGTTATAAATGAATATAGTTGAACAAGTTTTATTAGCCGATAGCCAAATAGATGATGCTATTTTATCTAACACATTAAAGCGAATTATGGGGCGTCAAGTCGACTATGCAGATCTTTACTTTCAGTCTAACCAACATGAATCGTGGATGCTTGAAGATGGTATAGTCAAAGAAGGTTCCTACAATATTGAACGAGGTGTTGGGGTACGCGCTATATCGGGTGAAAAAACAGGTTTTGCCTATTCAGATGATATTTCGCCTTATGCTTTACAGCAAGCTGCGGATGCAGCTAAAGGTATTGCTGATCTTGGGCAAGGGATATCTGTACAAGCTTTTAAGCGTCAATCTCCTATCAAAATATATCAATCAGTTGAACCGTTAGGGAGTTTAACACAAGAGAAAAAAATTGAATTACTGCATCAGGTTGAAGCCCATGCTAGACAAATAGATAGCCGTGTTAGTCAAGTGATTGTCAGTTTGTCGGGTGTGCATGAAAAAGTATTGGTGGCTGCAAGTGATGGTACTTATGCTACCGATATACGCCCATTAGTACGTTTAAATTGTTCGGTTTTAGTTGAAGACCAAGGTAAACGTGAACGTGCTAGCGCAGGGGGCGGAGCGCGTACAGATTACAGCTATTTCTTTGAACCCGTATCAGACGGTACTACGCAAGCTAAAGCGCGTTATATTACCTATGCAGAAGAAGCTGTTCGCCAAGCGTTAGTTAATTTGGTGGCTGTTGATGCACCTGCAGGTGCATTTCCCGTAGTTTTAGGGGCAGGTTGGCCTGGTGTATTATTACATGAAGCGGTAGGGCACGGTTTAGAGGGCGACTTCAATCGAAAAGGCTCATCTACCTTTGCGGGTAAAATTGGCAGTAAAGTGTGCTCTGAACTTTGTACTATTGTTGATGATGGCACCATGGCAAACCGTCGTGGTTCATTGACTATTGATGATGAAGGTACACCGGGGCAGTACAATGTGCTAATTGAAAAAGGCATTTTAAAAGGCTATATGCAAGACAAACATAATGCGTCATTAATGGGCGTTAAGCCAACTGGTAATGGTCGTCGTGAATCGTACGCCCATTTACCTATGCCACGTATGACCAACACCTATATGTTAGCAGGTGAATCTAGCCCTGAAGATATTATTAAATCAGTGAAAAAAGGGATTTATGCACCTAATTTTGCCGGTGGGCAGGTAGATATTACCTCAGGTAAGTTTGTATTCACCACTCAGAAGCCTACTTAATCGAAAATGGCGAAATCACCACGCCAATTAAAGGGGCTACGTTAATTGGTAGCGGCCCAGAGGCCATGAAAAATGTTTCTATGGTGGGGAATGATCTCAAACTTGATGCGGGTGTCGGGGTTTGTGGTAAAGATGGTCAAAGCGTTCCTGTTGGTGTGGGGCAACCTACTTTAAAAATTGATGAAATGACCATAGGTGGCACACAGTAAAAGACATTTTTGTGCGCATTATTTTTTATTTAAAATAAATTGAACTTTCTCATCAAACCGCACTCTTACTTAATAGTAATGTTATTCCCTTAGTGTTTCATGTTTCATGTTTCATGTTTCATGTTTTATGCATCTATTATTATAGATGCATTTTTTTTGGCTTTTATTTAATTACTGTCTTTATCTAACGACGACTTTTTAACTATTATCTTTAAGGTAGGTAAATAAGTTTTTATAGTGCTTGCCGAGTTTTTCAGCTTTTTTCTCTTTAGTGGCATTACGAACAAGCTGCTTTAACTTTTGACGATCCATTTGCTTAAACTCTAACAATAAAGCCTCAACAGCGTCGTTGCCTTGGTCAATGAGTTGCTCTCTTAAACTTTCTAATCGTTCAAACTTAGCCGTAGATTGTTGGTGTTTATTTGCCATTACATCAATAGCTTGATGAATGGGCGCTAGATCAGTTTCTAACAATATCTTAGCTATATGACGTATATGTCGGCGAAGGGCTTCATGCTTATTTTTAATTTTATCAGCAACAACCATCGCGTCTTTTAACTCGTCTGTTAACGAAATAAGGCTGCGTTGATGCTTCGACATTTCCACCAAAGACTGGGCAAAGTCTTGCAATTGGTGCATTTCTTTCTTAATTTCTGTTTTACTTTTTAATTCTTCTTCTATTTCTGGTGTTAAGTCATCGATATCGTTGGCTGACTGGGGCATAATAGTTGCTAATGTAGATTATATAAATATTGTCGTTATTATAGCGTGATTTTATATACTCAAAAACCAATAAAGTTAATATTTTGAATTTATACTTAAACATAAATCATAATTTGAATTTTAAATTAAAGAAATATAAGCAGATAAATATACTATGACCCAAGTAAACCACAGCAGTGACCCGTTAATTGAGCAATTTGATCAAGTAAAAAATCGCGTAGCTAAAGTGCTTGAACTCGCAAAATCTTTAGGGGCTGATGGCGCTGAAGTTGCCATGAGTCGCAAAGACAGGGCCTAAGTGTTGGTACTCGTCTTGGTGAAGTTGAAAATGTAGAGTTCACTAACGATGGTGCCTTGGGTATAACCGTGTATCAAGCAGGTAGAAAAGGCAGTGCGTCAACGGCTGATTTATCTGAAAAGGCGCTTACTCAAGCGGTTGAAGCGGCTGTAAATATAGCCAAATATACCTCTGTTGATGATTGCTCAGGATTGGCCGATAAAGCCTTACTTGCGATGGAAACACAAGATTTAGACTTGTATCATCCCAAATCGTTGACGACTGAGGAAGCAATAGAAATCGCTAAAGAGTGTGAACATAGTGCCTTAGATAGTGATAAACGAATCACCAATTCTGATGGTGCCAACTTAGATTGTTTCTCTGGTTTTAAAGTGTATGGCAATAGCCATGGTCAATTAGTGGGTTACCCAAGTTCGCGTCATAGCTTGAGTTGTGTTGTTATCGCGGGCAGTGATGACCAAATGCAGCGAGATTATGCGTATGACGTTAATCGTGATTTTTCATTACTCGACAGTGGCGTCACAATTGGGCAAAAAGCGGCTAGCGAAGTGATTTCACGCCTTAATCCGCAAAAACTTTCTACGATGAAAGTCCCTGTACTATTTCGTGCTGATATTGCCAATACCATCTGGGGACATTTTATTGCTGCTATTAGTGGTGGCAACTTGTACCGTAAATCGTCTTTTTTAATGGATGCTTTAGGTAATGACATTTTTCCTAACTTTATTTCGATACAAGAGCGACCACACATTCTTAAAGCATTAGCGAGTAGTGCATTTGACAGTGAAGGTGTGCTTACCCAAGATCGCGATATTATTTCAGCCGGTGCGTTACAAACTTACCTTTTAACTAGTTACTCTGCGCGTAAGTTAGGGCTTACTACTACGGGGCATGCGGGTGGTATTCATAACTGGCAAGTGACTGATAACAATATAATCTCAAAGGGGAGCCAAGGGGCTGATTTTGATACCATGTTAAAAACCTTAGGTACAGGGTTGTTAGTGACTGAATTAATGGGTCAAGGTGTTAATATTGTTAACGGTGATTACTCTCGTGGTGCTGCCGGTTTTTGGGTTGAGAATGGGGAGATTTCTTATCCTGTGAGTGAAATTACCATTGCAGGAAACCTAGACAAAATGTTCAAAGGCATTGTTGCTGTAGGAACAGATTTTGATAAGCATGGCAGTATTAGTACAGGTTCAATCTTGATTGATGAAATGCAAGTGGCAGGTCAATAGGTCAATAGTTCATGAGTGATTACTTAAGTAATCACTCATGTTTTTATAGGCGAGAGAAAGTGAATCAGGATTAACTATTTGATATCCAAACTGTTTGGTAGGGCGTTAATAGTATAGTCTCAGTTAAATCGGTTATTTCAGTATGACTAATTAGTTCAACCCAGTTGTCAGTTACAATTAAATTCAATTCACTCAAGGGTAATTCAATTGGCTGATCAGATATGTTGCTGATACAAAAAATACTTTGCGCTCTGTTTTTGCTTTGTCGCCAAAAACCAAATAATTGCAAACCTAAATGCAAGGTAAATTGTGTAGCGTTAGGATGAAATCTTGGTTTTGAAATACGTATATTCAATAGATATTTCAATGTAGAAAGTACCTTACCATGGTGCAAACTGTCGTCATTAAGTGCCTCAGCCAATGCTTTTTCTTCCCGCCGATGTCTATTAATAGAGCGGTTATGATGGGTGTTTACTAGTTTTTGATAATCATTTTGTGTTCCTAGTAAACTATGAATATAGATGCCAGGTATGCCTTCAAGCGCAAACATTATGGCGTGAGCACAAATAAACCGTTCAAAATTCCACTGATCTTTTCCGTTTACAGTGCCTTGCATGGCATCATAAAGCGATATGTTCATTTCATAGGCTTTTTGTTCGCCAGTATCAGCGGTTCGCCATGAAATTTTACCACCAAAATTTTCTACCGTGTGCACTAGCTTATTAATTTCCTCATCACTCAATAAACCTTCAGCAGGGCGTAAACCAATGCCGTCATGGGAAGCGATAAAGTTAAAATACATAGTGCCGTCTTGTGGTGGTGGCATACTCATTAACCAACGCTTTAAGTATAAACAGTTACCAGTTAGCAACGTGTTTAATAATAATGGAGGCAATGAAAAGTTATATATTCCGTGAGCTTCATTAGCGTTACCAAAATAAGTTAAGTTTTGCGTATTCGGGATGTTGGTTTCTGTAATAATAATTGCGCTTGGGTCAGCTGCTTCAATCAGTGTTCTGAATAATCTCACCACTTCATGAGTTTGCGGTAAATTAATACTGCTTGTGCCTGGAATTTTCCATAAAAAAGCGATGGCGTCTAAACGGAATATTTTTACACCTGCATCAAGGTATTGCTTGATTATTGAAGTGAATGCTTTGAGCACTTCTGGGTTTCTAAAGTCAAAATCTACCTGATCGTGGCTAAAAGTACACCAGACATACTTTTTCCCCTGCCCGGTCTCCACTTCTTTTAATAATGGCGAGGTACGCGGTCTCACTACCTCTGATAATGCATCATCCGGCAGGGCGGTAAAGAAAAAATCACTGCCTTGACCTTCACCTTTAATGAAGTTGTCAAACCAAGCACTACGACTTGAACAGTGGTTAATAACAAGATCAGACATTAAATGATAACTGTCACTTATCGCTTCTATATCTTGCCATGAACCCAGTGATTCATTCACCGATGAATAGTCAATAACAGCAAAACCATCATCAGAGCTGTAAGGAAAAAAGGTAAGATGTGCACACTGTTAATGCTATCTTCAACTGTTTTGTCTAAAAACCTTTTTAATGTTTTTAGCGGTGGTCGGCTATCGCTAAGAATACTGTCGCCATAGGTGATCAAAATAATGTCTTTTTCAGACCAATGATTTGTGAACGGCTCAGAAATAACTATTTTGTTAGACAAGTTCATAATAGTTAAGAGTGATTGAGCTATATTTTCATATGACTGCTCAAGTTCAACGTCTTGGTATATAGTATGAAGTTGTTGAGTTAATTTCGCTGTTAAATCACTTAGTAAGTCATCTTTAAACTGATTAATTGTCATAGGTACCATTCACTTTTTACTTTTATAATTGACTAAACTCTTCGTTATCTAATTCAACCGCTTCTTTTAACTGCGATAAAATATCAGGAATAGCACTAACCACTCTATTCCAAGAAGGAATAAAAGGTGTGTCCATGGGTTGTTCTAAGAAAGTATGACCTGCGGTTAATATGTTCTCGGCAAACATCTCTACCGCTTTTTCTTCGCTATGTATATCGAGTTGTAAGCCATTCATCATCGCGTCATTACGATAGGTTTCCACATAATCTAAGGCAATGCGATAGTAAGTCGCTTTTAAGGTTCTAAATTTTTCTGACGTGAACGTTTCGCCCTGTGTGGCAAGTTTTCGGATAAATGATTTAGTGATATCAACTGACATTTTTGATAACCCCCTTGATCATTATCTAAAGACAAATCTTGATGTTTATGATCATAAGTTGCCGCAATATCAACTTGGCATATTCTGTTTGGTGCGTAGTTACGGTACATTTCAGAAAGCACACCAATTTCTAAGCCCCAATCACTAGGAATACGAATATCACTTAGTACGTCTCGGCGAAATGAGAATTCACCTGCTAAGGGGTATAAGAAACTGTCCATGTATTCAAGGTAGTCACAATGACCAACAGTTTTCTTCAATGCTTTAATTAATGGCGTAACTAGCAAGCGAGACACTCTGCCGTTAATTTTTCCGCCAAGACAACACGTGCATAATATCCTTTGGAAAATTCATAATTAAACATCGGATTGGCAACAGGGTAAAGTAATCTATCGAGTAAATCTCTTTCGTACGTTAAAATATCACAATCATGTAACGCTACAGATTCAGCTTTTCCTGAGGCTAGAATGTATCCCATGCAATACCAAACATTGCGGCCTTTGCCTAATTCTTTTGGCGCTAAATTCAGAGCCTGTAATTTAGCATCTATGGCTTGCAACCTAGGTCCATCATTCCATAACACTCTGTGATGTTGTGGCAACTTACCAAAAAATGATAGGGCATGTTTATATTGGCCTAAATCTGCACGGTCTAAGCCAATAACTATTTCAGAAAGATATTCCACATCTTTAAGTTTATTAATAATATCGGGTAGCGCTTTGCCTTCTAGCTCTGAAAACAATGAGGGTAAAATAAGCCCTAGTGGGCGTGTTTTAGAAAATGTTAACAATTCGGCTGCTAGATCATTAGGATCTCGCTGTGCTAAATTGTGTAATGTTGTTACCGTACCGTTTTGATAAAAATCAGCCATGGGTTACCTCTTTAGATGTTGACTATGTTTACTAAATTAATTAAGTGCCTTGCTTGAATCTAAAACTAGCGAGTTAGCTAGAATTTTTTGTATAGCTTCTACCCATCCTTCAGGACCATATAAAGTAGTTTGCATCGTTTTATATTGCCGTGACAGGTTAGGAAATTCATGCACCGGAGAACGAATTTGTACGGCGATGTCGGCAGCTTCAAGCATCGGTACATCATTTTCACCATCACCAAGGGCAATAGTACACAATGAGGTGTTTTTATCTGATGTTTGATTTTTTTCTAAATAAAATTCACGATACTGTTCAGCTAACCAAAGTAACGCTTGTCCTTTATCGCAATAGCCACCTATATGGAGGAATCTTCCTCCCTGAACAACATTGGCTCCTAAATCTAGCATATGATGTACAAATGCTTGCTTCGTTGCTTTGTCACCTAACCATTGAATAGGTTCGCCGTATTGCCTTTTTTTTGCACGTTTTGCTTCACTTAACGTTAACCCAGTTAAGGTTGATAAAGCGGATTCTGACAAGGTAGAAAACCCTTGGTAACATTGGTCGAATTCATCGGAATTTTTACTTAGTAAATCTAGCCAGTATTGTCTCGGGAAACAGAAAGATTTTACCCAATAGTTGTTTTCAACTACGGTGCCTTTGGGTTGAGTAGGAAAGGTACCAATAGGTATGTAAATGGCGGCACCATTCTCTATAATAAACGGGGTATCAAGCTCTAATTCTTGCTTAATTATTTCTATTTCGGCGAGCGTTTTTTGGTATTCAAAATAACAGGAATGTTGGCTTGCTTTAATTGTTGCAGTGTTTCACTTGCAGCAATTGACTGATAAGTATAATGGTCAAGTAAAGTGCCATCGAGATCACTAAAGATAATGTTATTTATCTTGCTCATGTTTGATCCTTGTTATTTCTCTGCAACCGAAGGCAAAGGGGTATCACTAATTTTACGGTTATAATCTAAATAAAAAATCACATCAGCATCGTGAGAAATGGTATTGCATCCTTGAACACTAAGCCTTTGGAAATGTTGTGTAAAATTCAATATTTCAGCGGGGGACATTATTTTTGAATTTGCTATGCCAATATTCCTCG
Organism: Colwellia maritima; assembly: GCF_022669015.1. Taxonomy (GTDB): domain Bacteria; phylum Pseudomonadota; class Gammaproteobacteria; order Enterobacterales; family Alteromonadaceae; genus Colwellia; species Colwellia maritima. Next base: position 976,284 of record NZ_JAKKSL010000001.1, read on the forward strand.
CTTGTAATTTTTGCTCTTGCTCTAATCGCCATTGGTAAACACAGTCAAAAGACGGCGACTGTAGCGCCAACCAAAAATCCATTTTTTTGTATAATGGTTCGTAGTTATTTTTAAGTTGTTCATTTACATAATGTCGCCATACACCGTTAGCATCATATTGTAATTCAAGTTCATTCACAGGCGCTTGCAGTTGCTCTTCTGTTTGGGAGGGAACACCCCAACACCAACCTTCTAATAAAATAATATCTACTGGCTTATCAATTAATGTCCACTGTTCCTCAGGAAAAGGCTCATCAGTAGCTTTATTAAATCGTGGGATAGTAAAACCTGTTTTGTGGTTTTCCAATTGAGATAATACTGATTTCAGCGCAGTTATATTATGCGTACCGGGAACGCCTCTAGTGGATAATAGAGGATGAATGTCACGAGATAATTGATTGCGTTTTTCACTAGGTAAATAAAAATCATCTAACGACATAACGGCAACATTTAGCTGATGTTTTTCTATTAAATAACTCGATATGAAGTCAGTAAGTGTTGATTTACCACTCCCTTGGCAGCCATTAATGCCAACAAAGAAAGCCTTAGAGGTTTTTGTAAATTGACTGACAATTTTTTCAGCAAGCGGTATATAATATTGTTCGATTGTGCGCTTGAATTCGGCCGGTAATTTGTGTTCTTCAATAAAGGTTGAAAGCATCATTTTTACTCTTGATATATATCTACTACTTTGTATGAATTCAACTTTTATGCCACTTAAATGAAAAGTTTACCTTTATATCTATGTTGCTGTAAATTAATGGATTTTAATTTTTACTTTTACGTTTTATATTATTTTTGATGTTATAACTTTTATTATATTGTACTAATAAATTAAAATGCCTCATTTTGGTGCAGAAGGGGGCTGCTAATTGCTTTAAAATTTGCACTCTTTTATAGTGATATTCACTGATAAGGAATAAATGAATGAATCATAAAATTATGTTGTTGTTAGCTGCTTGCTCTCAATGTTTTGCTGTTACCGCGAATGCAAAAGAAAATGCAGCATTATCGATGCCAGACAGTTATAGCGCTCAAGCCGTTAAAAAAATTCTCGACGCTGATGGTAATGCGATAGATGCAGCAATTGCTGCGCAATTTGTCTTAGCGGTTACTTTGCCTGAAGCGGGTAATATTGGTGGCGGTGGCTTTATGACGATTTATAAAGACAAAAAAGCAGATTTTTTAGATTACCGGGAAGTTGCGCCAGAAAAAGCACACAGGGATATGTATTTAGATAAAAAAGGTGATGTTATCCCTTATTTATCTCTATACGGCATATTATCAACAGGTGTGCCTGGCACGGTGGATGGCATGTGGAAAGCGCATCAAAAGTATGGCAGTAAAAAATGGACTGAGTTATTAGCCCTGACCATCTCGTTAGCTGAACAAGGCTATATTGTTCATCCAGTTATGCAAAACTCTATAGAGTGGCGAATAAAGAGTTTTAAGAAAGAAGGGATTAAAGTCAATTTTTCTAAATATTTTGCTCACGCCAAGGCGGGTACTGTTTTTAAACAACCTGATTTAGCAGAGACCTTAAAACGTATATCAATTTATGGCAGAGATGGTTTTTATAAGGGTAAAACGGCCAAAATTATTAGCCAGTTTATGGCGAAAAATGGGGGGATTATCGACGAAAAAGATTTAGCAAATTACCAAGCAAAATGGCGAAAGCCTTTAGTGAAAAAATGGCGGGAGTATTCTGTTATTACAGCGCCACCACCAAGTTCAGGTGGTTTAGCTATATTGCAGTGGCTCACTATGTATGATTTGGTAAAAGGCGATAATGTCTATGAGCACAACTCAACTGAGTATATTCATTTATTGTCAGAAATTGGGAAACGTGTTTTTGCTGATCGGGCGGAATATTTAGGTGATCCTGATTTTGTTGATGTGCCATCAGAGGCTTTATTAAATGAAGATTATTTAATTAGTCGAGTTAAAAATATTTCACTTGATAAAATCTCAGCTACTCAAGAGATAAAGCCTGGCCTAAAAGAAAGCACTGACACTACGCATTTTTCCATCGTTGATAAGTGGGGTAATGCCGTATCTAATACCACAACTATTAATTATACCTTTGGTAGTGGTGTTATTGTTGAAGGTCTTGGTTTTATTTTGAATGATGAAATGGACGACTTTAGTGCAAAAGCCGGTGTAGCAAACGTATTTGGCGCTATAGGCGGCAAAGCAAATGAAATTCACCCGAAAAAGCGTATGTTGTCTTCTATGTCTCCTACAATACTATTAAAAGGAGAAACAGTTGATTTAGTTACGGGATCCCCAGGCGGCACCACAATTATTAGCTCTGTGTATCAATCAATTTTAAATGTGGTAGAGTTTAATATGAGTGCCTATGAAGCGGTTAACAGTGCTCGCTTTCATCATCAACTATGGCCAAAAGATGAGATAAAGTATTATCCAGGGATTGATGCTGAGGTAATCAAAGCATTACATTCGTTAGGGTATATAACAAAAGAAAAAACCTTTGGTGATGTGCAACTTATTTTTAGAGATGATGACACATTTCAAGCGGCTTCAGAGGCAAGTAAACACAGTAGAGGCGTATCAATTGTACTCAATTAGGTAGATAAACAAGTGAGTGTATACAGGAACTTATTCACGTTTACACTCACAAATATTAATCGGAAATACTAATCAATATTAATACCAGATTACTGATTAATCACCACTAACAATTATTTGCGTAATGATATTACTGCCTTTTAATGCTGCATTTTGTGGCAAGGCTTCATTGCCGACCAGTAAGTAAATGACTTTTTGACCTTGTTGTGCTAATTCAATAGCGTCTTGGAAGTTAATCAATATATGTGATGGGATATCTTGTGAAAACTTTTCTGCATCTCGTCGTACATATTCAATCAGTTCAATGTTAACTTCCTCATCATAAAAAACGGCATCGGCAAATTGCATAGCGCGATGAGCGTTTAATGTTAAATTATCAGGATTACCGCCTTTTGTATAAATGAATATAATTTCACCACAAGGTGGTGCTATTTCTTGTTTGATACTGGCAATTAATTGCTGTTCCGCTTGTTGTTGCTTGCCATCAAGAACAGCTTGTCCTATTGGCCCTTTTAGTATATTTTCCCAAAAACTACGTCTATTACGTAAGCCTTTAACTCTTACTTTGACATGATCACGAAACTTGTAGGAAAAATCCGCTAATTTTCCATAGGCTTGTGGTAATGTTTTTTCAATTTGTTCTCGTAACATACGAATGAGAATGGGAGAACTACCTGAACTTGATAACGCAATGATCATTGGGCTTCTATCAATAATAGCAGGTGTTATATAAGTACATAGTTCAGGCTGATCAACAACGTTAGTTAATATTTTTAATGGAACCGCTTCTTGGTAAATTGCTTTATTTACAGACATGTTATCAGTTGCTGCAATGACTAAAGTTATATTATCTAAATAACCTGTTTGATAATTATGTTGTAACCAAGTTAATTGATGCTTATCTATCAGTCTTGCAACACTGGTAGAAACTTTCTCACTCATAACAGTGATATTTGTAGTTGATTTTAGAAGTAATTCAATTTTACGGGTAGCAACTTCACCACCACCAATCACCATGGCAGAGATCTTTTTAGCATCGAGAAAAACAGGGAAATATTTCATTAAATTACTTAGAAAGGGTTTTTAATATTGGGTAAGTTAATTTTATCACAAGCCAGTTAAAAAATAATAACTAGTAAAATATTAATAATCATGTTTCAGCTTTAAAACACAACAATACAAATAATAATCGTTATCAGTTGTAAATGAGTTCGATTGCCATTATTATTAGTGAATGATATTAATTCTTATTTAGGTTTTTGGTTGTCCTGATGAAAAAGCATTTTATACTTATTGTCGTTTACGGTTTTTTTAGTTTTTCTACCCAAGTGTTGGCGGCTACGCCAACACAGTCTGATTTAGAGCTAGCACTAGAGAAACAGCAAAAACAGCTCAAATTAATTGAACAGCAGTTAATGGATTTAAAGTCAGTTTCTGCTAAATCAACTGAAAATGAGGTAGCAACGGAATTGCAGAGCGGGACTAGCCAAAAAAAATGGCAGATAAATTCTTATGGTAGCCTTCTTTATAAAAGTGAGGATGTGTATCGTAATATTCAAGACACAGATCCTGAGCGTAGAGCGACTACTGACTTAGAACGTGTTGTGCTCGAGTTTGTTTATGATTTTGATGCTCAATGGCAGATGGAAATTGAGCTTGAATATGAACATGGAGGAACAGGAACAACACTCGAATATGATGGTTTTGAAGAATTTGGTGAGTTTGAAACCGAAATAGAGGCGGGTGGTGAAGTTATTGTTGAAAAAATGCAAGCCAAATATCGGGCTAATCAATACTTCACAATGAAGATGGGGCATATTTTTGTCCCTGTGGGTTTAGGTACAGACTTGCACAAACCGACACAATACTTTTCAACACAGCGATATTGGAGTGAATCGACACTCATACCACAAGTATGGCATGAAACAGGTATTAATTTAGTCAGTAAATGGCAAGATTTTACTGTGCAGACGTTACTAACTACAGGATTAAATTCAGAATATTTCAGAACTTATAACTGGGTGGCAACAGGGCATCAAAGACGCTTTGAGTCTGTGAATGCCGATGATTTAGCTTTTACTTTTCGCTTAGATTATGGAAATGTGAAAGCAGGTAAAGGTGTTGGGTTTAGCTACTATACAGGCGATACCTCTGGTAATCGGAATAACAATACCAAAGTGGAGGGTGATGGCAATTTAACCATTTTTGGTCTGCATGGTGCATTTAGTTTTGAAAACTGGTTAGTACGTGGTCAATATTTATTTGGGCAATTAGATGATAGCCAAGCTATCACAAATGCCAATAAAACCACTGCGGGCTTAAAGCCTGGAAACTTTTCACAACTCGGTAGTGAAGCAGAGTCAGCGTTCATCGAGTTATCATATAATAGCCAAGATCTTTTTGATTTAGCGAATCCTCTCTACTTATATTCAACTTATGAGTATGCCAACCCAATGAAAAAGGTTGAGCAAGGTGAAGCCACAGATCGCTTTGATATGGAATCGATTGCGGTTGGAGTGAATTATTATCCAATCAGCAACATCGTATTAAAAGCGGAGCTAGGGCAGAAAATGCATGCACTCAATACGTTAGATAACAGCACAAGCTTTAGCCTATCTATGGGTTATTTCTTTTCTATATAACACGATTAGTTTACATAAAATTAAGGGAAAAACATGATCTTTAAGAAATCTTTATTAGCAGCCGCTGTCTCAGCATTGGTATTAACTGCTTGTGGCGGTAGTTCATCTGGTGGGGAAGAAACCAATGTTGAACCTACTGGTTTTGAGTTTACAGCAACTGAAATGATTACTAATTTAACCAATGATGTGATTGTTGTGGGATATCAGAACCTTAATAGTGAAGCTGCTGATTTTTTATTAGCGTTACAAAGTTTAGTCAATACGCCGACTGAAGAAAACTTACTTGCGGCGCAACAAGCATGGAAAGATGTTCGTGTACCTTGGGAACAAGGTGAAGCCCATATATTCGGACCGGTTGATGCACTTTCTATCGATCCTCATTTAGATACATGGCCTTTAAATACCAGTGATTTACAAGCATTACTAGATTCTCAAGAAAGTTTTAATGCAGAAGAATTGGCAACTTTTAATGATGATGTACAGGGTTTTCATACCATGGAGTTTTTATTATTTGGTGATGGTGTTACCACTAATGAAAAACATATTACGGATATGACTTCCCTTGAACGCGAATATCTTTCAGCGGCAGCCGAAGTGTTTAAAGGATATACCCAAACGTTATATGATGCATGGGTAGTAGCGAATAATCCTAATATTGAAAATTCGCCTGCTTACAAAGAATTATTACTGACAGCAAACAATGATGTCTATGCATCACAGCTAGGCGTAGTGGAAGAATTAATCAATGGTATGATCGGTATTGTTGATGAAGTTGGTAATGGTAAAATTGCAGAACCTTTTGGTAGTAGCATTTCGAATATTGATACCTCAAAAGTTGAGTCTCAATATAGTTGGAATTCATTAGCCGATTTTACCGATAATATTCGTGGCGTACAAAATGTTTACCGTGGCGAATTTTTAGGGCAATCAGACAAGTCAGGTATCATCGATTTTGTTAGTGCAGCAGATGCTGAACTTGCGACAAGAATAGACGCTGAAATAGTTGATGCCATTGCGGCAATAGAAGCTATTATTCGGCGAATCAGATTTACCATTTAGGCAAGCCATTAATGATGAAGAGGGACGTGTGCGAATTCAAACCGCCATTGACGCTTTATCTATTCTACAAACTTCTCTAGAAAATGATGTATTAACTAAGTTGCAAACATGGCAACAGTAAACTAATTAATCTCAAGTCATTTTGTATTTAATTGTTGTGCCGCACGGCACAACAATAGTAAGTAGACTCCTGGAACTATTAATAATGAAACATTTCAAAAGAACAACCTTGTCTAATTTTACGATGGTTATGATTAGTTCGTTGATTATCGGCTGTAATTCAAGTAGTTCAGAGGATACTGAAACAGATTTAGAACAAGAAGTGACGGAAGTTACATATACTTATATTAGTCAATTAGGGGGAGAGGCTACCGCCATAGATGCAAGTGATTCAGGTCATGGTTTTTCTACTCCTATGCCTAATTTAACCGCTGAGGAATTAGAAAAGCATTTGAAGGGTGATACTAATTTTGAAACAGCATTTACGACCGCACCTAATGCAGAGCATCCAGAACTAGATGGGTTAGGGCCAGTCTTTAATAATCAAGACTGTAATTCTTGTCATCAACGTGATGGCCGCTCTTCAACTATTACCTTGGCCAAAGATCAAACACGTGTACTGTTAGGCTCTGAAGCCGGTATTTTTTTACGAATAAGCACCGAGGATGGTCAATGTGAAATACCCACGGTAGAAAATAATTATTGTGAAAATAAAGCTGTTGACGGCTTTGGAACACAATTATTTCATCGAGGTGTATTGAAAGCACGGCACGATTGGCAAGAAAACCCTTTTATCGGGCAAGCAAATGTCTATCTTTATTATGAGTATTCAACGATTAGCTATCCTGATGGCAATACAATTGAACTTAAAAAACCAATATTTACCATTGAAAAACCTTACGATGTCAGCGAACAAAACCGAGATAATAGTGCACTTTTACAAGCCAATGTACGTTATAGCCCACGAAATGGTATGCCAATATTTGGTTTAGGGTTACTTGAAGCAATTAGTGAAGCGGATATATTGGCTTTGTCTGATGAAGACGATACTGATAGCGATGGAATTTCTGGCCGTCCTAATTGGGTGTTCGATCCAGTAAAAGCCATAAATAATGACCCTATGCCTGTTTCGTTAGGGCGTTTTGGTTGGAAAGCAAGCACGCCAAGCGTACGTGTACAATCGCTTGCTGCTTTGCGTGGAGATATGGGGATAACAAATCCTTTGTTTCCAGAAGAAAGTATTGCCAATACCGCAATGCATGAAAGTTATCTTAGCCGCACAGGCTTTATTGATACCGGACGTGATGAAGAAGGGAATACAGAAGCAACTCAAGCGTTTTCTGATGAAGTGGTGTTTTATGCTGAAACCTTAGCGGTGCCGGCTAGACGTAATATTTATGATGAATCTGTGATTGCGGGAGCACAATTATTTAGCCAAATAAATTGTACAGGCTGTCATCAACCTGATTTCATAACCGCAACGGGGGATATACAGGTTGGTGGTTTAGCCGCACCAGAAGCAATAAAAGGACAGCGTATTTATCCATTTAGCGATATGTTATTACATGACTTAGGTGAAGGGTTAGCAGACAATCGACGGGATTTTACTGCGAATGGTCAAGAGTGGAAAACAAGACCTCTATGGGGAATAGGGTTAACTAAAGCAGTGAACCCTGCCCGGATTTTTACATGACGGTAGAGCTGCTACAGTTGAAGAGGCTATTTTATGGCATGGTGGCGAAGCTGAGCAAAGTAAGAGCGACTTTATGGCGCTAGCACTTTCTGAGCGTCAATCACTGGTTAATTTTGTCATGTCGTTATAGCAGTCATGACAAAATATAGAACCATGGAAGGTTAAACACAAACTTTTTCACTAACGGCTAAACCATTTGCATCACCATAGATAAAGTGGCCAGGTATAAACTTAATACCGGCAAAATAAATGTTTGTGTTAACTTCACCTACACCCAGTTTTTCAGTTTTAATCGGATTACATCCTAATGCTTTTACACCAAGTGGTAAGGTTGCAATAGTTCCTGCATCACGTATACAACCATTAATCACAATAGCCTCCCATCCATTGGTTACCGCTTGTTCAGCGAGCATATCGCCTAATAATGCGCGTGTTGTACTACCTTTGCCATCAACTACCATCACTTTGCCTGTGCCATCGGTAGCCACAAGTTCCTTCACTTTTGAATTATCGTTAAAGCAAGATACCGTAATAATTTCACCTGAAAAAATAACTTTTCCGCCATAATCATTAAACAGTGGGTCAGCTAGTTGTAATTGCTCAGGGTAAAGATCGAATAAATCAGGAAGTAAATCTAACATAGTATTTTTGCTGCATTAGGTGAATTTGTTCCTACTCTAGCATCAATGAATGATAAACTATCATTACGAATAGTTATTGTGACCATAAATTAATTAACCTTATCGGAAAAACAGTATGCCTTGGATACAACTTAGATTAAGTGCCAATGAAGAAACCGCAGAAAAATACAGTGATTGGCTCGTAGCTTGTGGTTCACAAGCCGTTACTTTTATCGACGCAAAAGATACACCTATCTATGAACCTTTGCCGGGTGATGAAGTGCTTTATTGGTCAAATACGGTAGTGATGGGGTTGTTTGATGCTAGTCATGATATGGATAAAGTGATCAGTTATTTACAAGGCATTCATCCAGACAAAGCACAAATGCAATATAAATTAGAGCAGTTAGAAGACAAAGACTGGGAACGCGAATGGATGGATAACTTCCACCCGATGAAATTTGGCAAGCGTTTATGGATTTGCCCAAGCCGGCGTGATGTGCCTGAACCAGAAGCTGTTAATGTTATGTTAGATCCTGGCCTTGCGTTCGGTACAGGAACACATCCCACCACCGCACTTTGTTTAACTTGGCTTGATAGTTTAGATTTACAAGGTAAGACCGTTGTTGATTTTGGTTGTGGCTCAGGTATTTTATCACTTGCCGCATTAAAACTTGGCGCAAAAAAAGTAATAGGTATTGATATAGACCCTCAAGCGCTACAAGCCGGCCTTGCTAACGCCAAACGAAATAAGGTTGATGACAGATTAGCGTTATACCTTCCTAAAGATCAACCTATGTTTAAAGCAGATGTAGTGGTGGCTAATATTTTAGCAGGACCATTACGTGAACTAGCGCCTACGATAATAGAATATGTTGGTGATAAAGGCTTATTAGCTTTGTCGGGTGTATTAGAAGAACAGGCTGAAAGCTTACAAATTATTTATGGTCAGTGGTGCGATATGGCTCCTGTTACTGTCCAAGAGGAATGGGTACGCTTAAACGGGCAACGTAAATAAAAGTTTGCATAAGTAATGTTTGATAATGGGCTAAAAAGCATTAAGTGAATCATCTAGTTTTATTACTTCTTGCTCAACGGTTTCCTTTTTAAATAATGTAACTTCGTTTCTACCTGCATGTTTAGAGGCATAAGCGGCGTTATCCGCATCAGCTAAAAGTTTACCTAAATCATAACCACTCGTTTTAGCATCAGTTATGCCGAAGCCGGCGGTTATGTTGAACTGAAAGCCTGAGTCAGTAGTGTTGATCTCGGCAATTGCCTTTCTACATGCTTCGGCGCGTTGTAAAGCTGCTTGCATATCGCAACTGGTGAGTAATATACAAAATTCTTCACCGCCTACACGAGCGAATATATCGTTTTGTCTCCCAAGACTTTTACAGACATCAGCGGTTTTCTTTAATACCCAATCACCGCAAGCATGTCCATAAGTGTCATTTACATTTTTAAATTCATCTAGATCAAACATAATTAAACTTAAATTTTGATCCGCATCTTTACAATAAGCTAAGGTAGAATCAGCAATATGGGTAAAATGTCCTCGATTAAAAATGCCTGTAAGGGCATCATATTCAGCGAGTTGTTTTATTCGTTTATGTGCTTTTAATAATCGATAACCCCAAAAAGATAATAAAGATATTGCTAACGTTAAGATAATAATAATTAAACGGTTGTTCTGTATATTACTATGCGTCATTGCTTTTTCAGTGGTTAGCAATACTTTTTCAGCCGTTAATAAGGCATTCTCTTTATTTAATAAGTCGATTTTGCTTTGTTGTTCTTTGGCCTGATGTTCAGCCAGTTGAAACGCCAAATATTTTTTCTGTGTTTCATTATAATAAAGCTTATCAGCTATCGTGTATTTTTCATGGTACAGCAATGCTAATTCATAATTTTTTTGTGCTTTTTCTAGTTCAAAGAGTAATTTATACGACAAAATGTTGGCTTGTGCAGTATCTTCTTTTTTCTCGAATTCTAGTGCTTTTAACGCGAACTGTTTGGTTAAAACGGCGTCTTTATTTAACCAATGTACCTGTGCTAATAATGAATAATAGTCAGCGATGATGCGCGGGTATTTGGTATTTAGGGCATTTTGTAAGGTCGAGTTTAGTAGTTCTAATGCTTTATCTTGTTGTTGAGCTTCAAGGTACATTTTTGCCTCGAAAGAGTGAATCCAATTAATAATAAGATGCTCATTATTTATTCTACATAAACTAATAGTATGTTTAATGGCAGGATCTGAAGGCGTTAGTTGTTTTAATTTAAACCTTGATTCAAGTATTAGCCCCTGTGCAATACAGTTATCCCTACCTTGCTCGCTACTAAGTTCTACCTTTTGGGCATAAGAAAGTCCAAGCTTGTATTGCCCTATCTGGTTATAAAAGATGGCTGTGACGATTAACGCAAAAGGATATAGCTTCTTATCCTCTATTAAGGGCAATTCAGTTAGTATATTCGATACAGTTGACAAACCTTCAGCCCAGTTTTGGTTAACGGCAAAAATATTAGCTAAACTAAGTTTAGCCCTAAATTTTAGCAAGCTGTTAGCATTAGAATTCATTAATGCGTTGGCTGAGTTAATGGCTTCGGCTATGTTGCCTTGATATATTAACAGGTAAAGGTTTAGGTAATTAAGGTAGTGACGTTGCTCAAGAGAAATGTTATTAGCATCTTGATTAAGTTCATTAATTAAGTCTAAAAACAGTTTAGGTTGGCTGCTTCTGATGTTATCGGCATGGGTTAATCTATCATCAAAGCTAGTATTTTTATCTGCACTGGTATTTTCATTAGCCCACAAAGGTGTGCTATTGAAAATAGTAAAAATAACAGTGATGTTAACAAGAAAGTTTTTTAGCTTGATAAGGTTCACTAGTTCAAGCGCTTGTTAAAAACCAATAACGTTAATGCTTTTTTCTTCTGATGAATCTTCATCATCTTTTTCTTCATCTTCGTCATCATCAGGAGTCATAACTATGCATATAATATCAGGACAAACATCTAATTGACATTCAAGTGAGCTGACATCTTTATTAATAATTGCTTCAGTGATTTTAGTGTCAAGTTCAGCAGTCTCCAATAAATTGTTGATAGCGTCTTCACTTTGACAATTGGCGTCACGGCTCATCTGTTCTAATACATGAATAACTTTAGACATGTGTTGTACTCCGTTTTTGTTATTGTAACCATTGTGTCGAATTTTATTGTGCTAAGTCTATTTTTATAACACTAGTGTTAGTTTAGGTCTATAGCTAGTTTGTGATTCTTGACAATCTATTGCTGCTAATTTATCCAAAATCGTTTGATTTGGCAGCATTTTCTCACTAGGTGGAATCACTAAAGTGGTATGCATAACCAGTTTAGCATCAATTAAATCGATTAGTGCAATATATTCAGCGCGGATGGTCTCTATGGGTAATACTTTCGCTTGATAAAGGATGACTTGATGGTCTCTTTGGGTAAGTTTCTAATAACAAATCTATCAGTACTTGTCTGTAGGCTTTACCCGTTGCAAATTTTTTAAGTGATTTGTCGCCACTAAACCCACTTGCCAAAGAACTAGATGAGCGGCTGTATCAATATTACGTTTATAAAACATAAACTGGTGGTTTCATAATGTATGCATCCTGTTTTACCCGGATCTATCGCTAAATCAGCATACAAGCAATCTTCTGCTGATATACCTGCTTCCATGTGGGCCGGAAAATTTTCTTTTTTTGCTTGCTTTATCGCTTTATGACTAACACAAGCAAATACGCCAGGGTGACCATAAAATACCGCCGTGACTTTTTTGCCTGCACGTACTTCGGCTAGTATGGCGTTAACCATTTCCTTGTAAGTAATATTACGATTTTTACCTTCTTGATAGTAAGGTTGCAAGCTACGAACATCTTCATGCATTTCCTCTACCCAACGTTCGGTGATACCTGTAGACATTAATGAAAAGACCACATCAGCTTGGGTAATATAACTACGTGAAATAGGGCTAATATGGGCACCCAAAGTCATACCCGTACCAACACATACTAAACTACCAAACATATAGATAACCTTTACTCGTGTTTAAGGCCTTTTTTACATGGCTTTAATTGTTATTTATCATTTTCACAAGCAGCAACCATACCCCATTTTATTTTTTTTGCAAAAGAAGTAATAAAACGAAGTGATATTTATCACTAAAAACACCAATGGGTTGTTCAAAAACTGTTCACTTCAATGGTTTGGCAAAAGTCAATATTAAAAAGGCAAAAAAAAATAAAATTTGTTCAAATTCTAGGCTTTTCAATTCATAAAAAAACACGTAAACTTAGCGCCCTTTTGCAGTGGTGCTTAAAAAATAATCAGCTTATAAAGTGATTTTCGTGGTGATGCGTTGAAAATAGGTTCATATCAATTTGACAGTAACGTGTTTCTTGCACCGATGGCAGGAATTACCGATCAACCTTTTCGGGAATTATGTTGTCGGTTAGGTCCGGATTGGCTGTATCTGAAATGGTGTCGTCAAACCCGATGGTATGGAATACCGATAAGTCAAGACTGAGAATGATTCATAGCCAAGAGGCCGGTATTCGTAGTGTGCAAATTGCGGGTAGTTGTGCTGATGAATTAGCTTTTGCTGCTCAGATGAATGTTGAAAATGGTGCACAAATTATTGACATTAATATGGGCTGTCCAAAAAAAGTAAATAAAAAATTAGCGGGCTCTGCTCTATTAAGAGAGCCAACACAGGTTGAACAAATTGTAAAAGCTGTGGTGAACTCGGTTAATATCCCTGTTACGTTAAAAATTCGCACTGGTTGGTGCGAGAATAGCCGCAATGGAATAGAAATAGCTAAAATTGCTCAAGACAATGGTATTGCTTCGCTTGCAGTACATGGTCGTACCCGCAATGACTTTTATAAAGGAAATGCTGAGTATGACACGATAAAAGCAATTAAAAAGGCTGTTTCAATTCCTGTTGTGGCAAATGGCGATATAACCTCAGTAGAAAAAGCTGAGCAAGTATTAAGCTATACCGGAGCTGATGCCATTATGATCGGCCGAGGTGCTCAAGGGCGACCTTGGATTTTTCGAGAGATTAATCATTTTTTGAAAACAGGTACCAAAATGACTGCCCCCTCAGTGACTGAGATACGTTCAACTTTACTTGGACATGTAATGGAATTGCATCAGTTTTATGGTGACTACATGGGCGTGAGAATCGCTCGTAAACACGTGTCTTGGTATATCCATGCTCTTGCTTTATATGGTTATGAGCTAGAAAATGGTTTGTCTGCGCAATTTGCAGGTGAGCAAGGCAAGGTTTTAAGAACTACTTTTAATGGTTTATCGTCAACAAGTGAACAACTTGAGGCGCTAACCCTTTGTTTTGATCAATTTGCTCATTAGTGAGCAATTGGTTGTTTAATTTATATTAATAGAAAGAGTTGTACATTATGTTCGAACAAAATATTTCTTCTCCGTTTATCACTGGTGATATTCAAACGCAAACTAAAACGTCTCCATTACGCACACAAGCTAAAATAGCGATTAACAATTATTTAAAACAATTAAATGGTAACGATGTTGATGACATGTACGACCTAGTATTAAGCGAAATTGAAGCGCCAATGTTAGAAGAGGTAATGATGTATACGCGCGGCAATCAAACAAGAGCTGCAAACTTATTAGGTATCAACCGTGGCACCTTGCGTAAAAAATTAAAAAAATATGGTATGAATTAGACCAAAGCATTTTTCTAGAAAGCACCCTCGGGTGCTTTTGTTGTTTTTAAACTAATCTAAATTTTCATGTAGCTATGCAAGTTAGTGCTATCAGTTAATGGTAATAGGCTAGCAGTAGGCTACAACTAAAAAGGTAAATATAATGGATACTCCACGTCCAATTAAACGCGCACTGTTAAGTGTTTCCGATAAAACAGGTATTGTAGAATTTGCTCGTCGTTTAAGTGAAAAAGGTGTTGAGCTACTTTCAACAGGTGGCACCGCTAAATTATTAGCTGCTGAAAGCATCCCTGTAACTGAAGTCTCAGATTACACTGGTCATCCTGAAATTATGGATGGTCGAGTTAAAACATTACATCCCAAGGTACACGGCGGTATTTTAGCGCGTCGCGGTATAGATGAAGCAGTAATGATTGAGAATAATATCAGTGCGATTGATATGGTTGTGGTGAACTTATACCCTTTTGCTAATGCAGTAAGTGACGAAAACTGTACCCTGGAAAATGCCGTTGAAAATATTGATATTGGCGGACCAACTATGGTACGTGCGGCAGCTAAAAACCATAAAGATGTGGCCATTATTGTTAATACGAGTGATTACGATCGTGTTTTAGCTGAAATGGAGGTTAATGAAAATTCACTAACTTATAAAACACGTTTCGATTTAGCTATTGCTGCTTATGAGCATACGGCAAGCTACGATGGCATGATAGCTAATTATTTTGGTAAAATGTTACCTGCATATGGCGACAAAGCAGCCGCCCCTTCATTTGAAGAGAAGGCTAAATTCCCACGCACATTCAATAGTCAATTTATCAAGACTCAAGATTTGCGTTATGGTGAAAACTCTCATCAAGATGCGGCATTTTATGTTGAAGCAAACCCTGAAGAAGCTTCGGTGTCTACTGCCAAACAGCTGCAAGGAAAAGCATTATCTTATAACAATATTGCTGATACGGATGCAGCGCCGAATGTGTAAAAGAGTTTGATGAACCTGCTTGTGTGATTGTAAAACATGCAAACCCATGTGGCGTTGCCATCGGAGATGATATTTTAGCTGCTTATGAAGGTGCTTATAAAACAGATCCAACATCAGCATTTGGCGGTATCATTGCTTTTAACCGTGAGTTAGATGCAGGCACTGCTGAAGCGATAGTTTCTCGTCAATTTGTTGAAGTAATTATTGCACCAAGTGTTTCAGACGCCGCAGCACAGATTATTGCCGGAAAACCTAACCTTCGTTTATTAGCATGCGGTCAATGGCACGCCAAAACTACTGGTTTTGATTTCAAACGCGTTAATGGTGGTTTGTTAGTACAAGATACTGATCAAGGCCGTGTAACAAAAGACGAATTAACTGTTGTGACTAAACGTCAACCTACAGCTGATGAAATGCGCGACTTACAATTTTGTTGGAAAGTAGCAAAATTTGTAAAATCTAATGCGATTGTTTATGTCAAAAATAGCGCAACCATTGGTGTTGGAGCTGGTCAAATGAGTCGGGTATACTCTGCAAAAGTGGCAGGAATTAAAGCGGCTGACGAAAACCTAGAAGTGAAAGGCTCAGTGATGGCATCAGATGCATTCTTCCCGTTTCGCGATGGTTTAGATGCTGCAGCAGAAGCAGGTATCACCGCAGTAATTCAACCTGGTGGTTCAATGCGAGATGATGAAGTGATTGCTGCCGCAGATGAGCATGGTATCGCCATGGTCTTTACTGGCATGAGACATTTCAGACATTAATTACGAAGATTTACGCTTGTTTTAAAGCAAAATACGTTCTCAAGCAGTGTTGATTTATTTACTTACAATGAAAATGAGTATTTGAATAAAATCCTCGCTGCTTGTTTATTTAAAATCTGCTATAAATAGTGTTCTTTTAGTAACTTAATACAGTGAATGGAAATATTATGACTCAGTTGAAAAGTTTGAAATCCGTATTTTGCTCGATAGTAATCACAGGCGCACTTAGTTTAAGTGCGTTTACTAGCGCTAACCTTCATGCTCATGCCCATCATGAACATAATAATGAAGCACTTGAACTAGCGGTTGCAGGTGAGCATCGCTCAGCTCAAAATAAAGCGAGGGATCAATATCGTCATCCCATTGAAACTTTAGCTTTTTTCGGTTTTAAACCAGAAATGACTGTGGTTGAAATTACACCAGGTGGTGGTTGGTATACCGAAATTCTAGCGCCGGCTCTAAAAGGAAAAGGCAAACTTTATGGTGCCCATTATCCAGATACAGGTGAAGATAATTATTATTCTAATTCGCGTAAGCAATTAGTAACAATGCTTGCCTCAAACCCTGTTTTTAGTGAGGTTGAACTGACCGATTTTGTACCTCGTAAGCCAAGTGTTTTAGCGCCTCCGGGTAGTGCTGATTTAGTGTTAACTTTTCGGAACTTACATAACTGGAAAGATGAAGGTGTAGAGCAAGCATTTAAAGATGCTTATAAAGCGCTTAAAGCGGGTGGTGTACTTGGCGTGGTTGAACATAGATTACCCGCAGGTGTAGCGCCTGAAAAAGCAGTAGGATATGTATCAGAATCTAATACAATTAAGCAAGCTAAAGCCGCGGGTTTTCGTTTTTCGGCGCCAGTGAAATTAATGCTAATCCAAAAGATATGGCTCAACATCCTAAAGGTGTATGGACGTTACCGCCAGTTTTACGTTTAGGCGAGCAAGATAAAGATAAATACTTAGCGATTGGCGAAAGTGATCGCATGACTTTAAAGTTTGTAAAGCCGGAAAATAGTAGCTTTAGCGACTTTAAAAAGCAAAATAAATAATAGGAAAAAACATGAAAATTTTAGTTATAGGATCAGGTGGCCGTGAGCATGCCCTAGCATGGAAAGCGGCACAATCTAGTCAAGTTACTAAAGTCTATGTAGCGCCTGGAAACGCAGGCACCGCAACTGAAAATAAAGTAGAAAATATCGCATTGGATATCAGCGACAATAAGGCACTAGTGACATTTGCTCAAACTGAAGATGTTGCATTAACCATTGTTGGTCCGGAACAACCGCTAGTTGATGGTGTAGTGGATGCATTTCAAGCGCGAGGTTTAGCCATATTCGGTCCAAGTGCGAAAGCAGCGCAACTTGAAGGGTCAAAATCGTTTACTAAAGATTTTTTGGCACGTAATAACATACCGTCAGGTAGTTATGCTAATTTTACCGAAGTAGAACCAAGACTTGCTTATGTGCGAGAACAAGGAGCCCCTATTGTTGTTAAAGCGGATGGCTTAGCAGCGGGTAAGGGAGTTATTGTTGCCCTAACGTTAGCGGAAGCTGAAGATGCCATTCAAGATATGCTTGCAGGCAATGCCTTTGGTGATGCAGGACATCGGGTTGTTATTGAAGAGTTTCTTGAAGGCGAAGAAGCAAGTTTTATCGTAATGGTAGATGGTAAAAATGTTTTACCTATGGCAACTAGCCAAGATCATAAACGTGCCTTAAATGGGGACTTGGGACCTAATACGGGGGGAATGGGCGCTTATTCTCCTGCACCGGTCGTTACTCCTGAAATTCATGATCGTATTATGTCAGAAGTTATTATGCCAACCGTCGAAGGAATGGCTAAAGAAGGGGCGCCTTACTCAGGTTTCCTTTATGCCGGTTTGATGATTTCTGAAGATGGTACTCCGAATGTCATTGAATACAACTGTCGTTTTGGTGACCCTGAAACACAACCCATTATGATGCGTTTACAATCTGACATTGTAGAGCTTTGTTTAGCGGCAACTCGTGGTGAGCTTGATAAAATCAACGTTGTGTTTGATAGCCGTGCTGCAGTTGGTGTAGTGCTAGCTGCTAAAGGTTATCCGGCAAGCTACCCTAAAGGTGATGTAATTTCTGGGCTTGAAATTAACACTAATTCTTCTGCTAAAACTTTTCATGCGGGTACTAAGTTAAACGAGCAAGGTGAAGTAATAACAAATGGCGGTCGTGTATTGTGTGCGACGGCTTTGGGTAACACTGTAACCGAAGCGCAACAATTAGCGTATGAGCTACTGCATCAAATTAGTTGGGAAGGTGTCGAATTTCGAACTGATATTGCTTACCGTGCTATTGCACGAGAACAAGAGAACAGTTAATTTTTATAAAAACAAATTCGTGAAGGTTGATAATTAAGGTTATCAACCTTTTTTTATTTGTTTTTTACCGACAATAAAAAACCCACCGAAGTGGGTTTTTATATTAACAACATAGTGTTAATTATTTTTTAGCAGCAGCTTTTGCAGCTTTTACTTCAGCAATTACTTCTTCCGCTACGTTATTTGGACAAGGTAAGTAATGAGAGAATTCCATAGAGAATTGACCACGACCTGATGTCATTGTACGTAGAGATCCGATGTAACCGAACATTTCTGACAGTGGTACGTCAGCTTTGATACGAACACCAGTAACACCTGCTTCTTGGTCTTTGATCATCCCACGACGACGGTTTAAATCACCAATAACATCACCAACGTGATCATCAGGAGTAAACACATCAACAGCCATAATAGGTTCAATTAACTGAGCACCCGCTTTTGGAATTGATTGACGGAAAGCGCCCTTAGCAGCGATTTCAAAAGCAACAGCAGATGAATCGACAGCATGGAAACCACCATCAAATAATTCAACTTCAACGTCTAATACAGGGAAACCAAGAAGAACACCGGTATCCATCATAGACTTAAAGCCTTTTTCTACAGCAGGGAAGAATTCTTTAGGTACGTTACCACCAACAACTGTTGAAGTGAAAACAAAGCCTGAACCTGGTTCACCAGGACGGATACGGTAATCAATTTTACCGAACTGACCAGAACCACCTGATTGTTTCTTATGTGTGTAAGAATCTTCAATCGCTGTAGTAATTGTTTCACGGTAAGCAACTTGTGGTTTACCTACTTGTAAATCGACACCGTATGTACGCTTAAGGATATCAACTTTGATATCTAAGTGAAGCTCACCCATACCACGTAAGATTGTTTCACCTGAATCGATATCAGTTTCAACTTGGAACGTTGGATCTTCTGCCACCATTTTACCAATAGCGATGCCCATTTTCTCAGAACCACCTTTATCTTTAGGGGTTACAGAAATAGAAATTACAGGTGCAGGGAAAACCATGGCTTCTAACGTACATGGGTCTTTAGGATCACATAATGTGTGACCGGTTTGAACGTTCTTCATACCAACAATAGCTAAGATATCACCGGCTTGTGCTTCAGAAAGCTCAGTACGGTCATCTGCTTGCATCTCTACCATACGACCAACACGCTCAGTTTTACCTGTAAACGAGTTTAAGATGGTATCACCTTTTTTAAGCTTACCTGAGTAGATACGGATGAAAGTAAGAGCCCCAAAACGGTCATCCATAATTTTGAATGCTAACGCTTTGAATGTTTCTTTAGTATCAACAATGGCAAACTTGCCTGTTGGTTCACCTTCTTCATCAGTTAATGGTTGAGGATTAACGTCAGTAGGGCAAGGTAAGTAATCAACAATAGCATCTAGAACCAGTTGCATACCTTTGTTTTTGAATGCAGAACCACAGTAGGTAGGGAAGAACATTAATTCATTAGTACCTTTACGGATACACGCTTTAATTTGCTCTTCAGTTGGTGTTAATTCACCTTCCAAATAGTCCATCAATAAATCTTCATCTGCTTCCAAAGCAGTTTCGATTAATTGTTCACGGTACATAGCCGCATCATCTATCATATCAGCAGGAATATCTTCAATAGTATAATTTTCTGGTAAACCTGTTTCATCCCAGATGTAAGCTTTTTGGCTTAATACATCAACCACACCTACGAAATCATCTTCTTCACCAATGGGTAAAGTCATAATAAGCGGGTGAGCACCAAGTACTTTTTTAACTTGGTCAGTTACGCGGTAAAAGTTAGCACCTAAACGGTCTAACTTATTAACGAAGATTAAGCGCGCTACTTTAGAGTCGTTTGCATAACGCCAGTTAGTTTCTGATTGTGGCTCAACACCACCACTACCACAGAACACACCAACACCACCATCAAGAACTTTAAGTGAGCGATATACTTCTACTGTGAAATCAACGTGACCAGGAGTGTCAATGACGTTCAAACGGTGGCCTTTCCATTCACAGGTAACCGCAGCAGACTGGATAGTAATACCACGCTCAGCTTCTTGTTCCATGAAGTCAGTTGTTGACTCACCATCATGTGTTTCACCGGCTTTATGGATTTTTCCGGTTAGTTTAAGGATACGTTCAGTTGTTGTGGTTTTACCCGCATCAACATGAGCGAAAATACCAATGTTTCTGTATTTAGCTAAATCTGCCATTACTTTACTCTACTTAGTTTAAGGTCTATCCCACTTTTTCTTCTTAAACTTAGGATAAGCTAAGAAAGAACAAAAGTAGAACTGTTGAAAATTTGCGCGCGAGTATACCATTACTCAACAAAGATCGATAGAAAATTGGCAAATAAATTGTAAATGATGACAAAAGAACAATAGCTCTGCTTATATATAGATAAATAAGTATAGTTTATAGGTAAATGGGTAATTTTTAGTAACTAGCGGATTATTAAGAGAGTTGGTTAAAGTAAACAACATTTTGAGTTTAGCTTGACTTCACGCTTAAAAACCTAAATTACAGCAGCATTAATTTAAGTTAGTACTAAGTTAAGTCTGAATTAGGTTGAATTAGGTTAAGCAGGGCTGATAATACAAAATATTAATCAAGTTATTCTGTTTTATATAGGGGGAATTGAGTGTATTGATGGAGGCGATGGTTATCGTCGAAGTTTGATGTGGAATTGTAATATAGGTAAAAATAAATAATTACTTGCCCAAGTGGCAAAATCATGTATAATTCGCGTCCGCATTCGGTTCAAGGGAATGTGTGTTTGTTTTATGTGTTTATACTAATATAACAAACTAAGAGAACAGCTTTGTAGTTGTTTTCTTTTACAGCAGCGCTAATTTTGCGTTGAATGTTTATGTAATACACCCCCTTCCAAAGACATAAGGAAGCAGAGGGATGTATTTTTTTGTTCTTTTAAAAGGGGATTTGATACATGTCAAATCAAAGAATTCGCATTCGTTTGAAAGCGTTCGATCATCGTTTGATTGATCAATCTACAGCAGAAATCGTTGATACTGCAAAACGTACTGGTGCACAGGTTCGTGGTCCAATTCCACTTCCTACTCGCAAAGAACGTTTCACTATCTTGATTTCTCCACACGTTAACAAAGATGCGCGTGATCAGTACGAAATTCGTACTCACAAACGCATGATTGATATCGTTGAGCCAACTGAAAAGACTGTAGACGCATTAATGCGTTTAGATCTTGCAGCCGGTGTTGATGTTCAAATCAGCTTGGGCTAAGAGGAGTTTTAACAATGACTATAGGTCTAGTTGGACGTAAAGTGGGTATGACTCGCATCTTCACTGAAGATGGTGTTTCTACTCCTGTTACTGTTCTAGAAGTTGAAGCGAACCGTGTTGCTCAGGTTAAAACTGTAGACAACGATGGTTATTCAGCGCTTCAAGTTACCACGGGCAAGCGTAAAGCAAGCCGTGTTAACAAACCAAGCAGCCGGTCATTTCGCTAAAGCAGGCGTTGAAGCAGGTCGTGGCCTGTGGGAATTCCGCTTAAATGCAAATGAAGGTAGCGATATTGAAGGCGGCAGTGAAATCACTGTTGAGATTTTCAATGAAACTAAATTAGTTGACGTAACTGGTACCTCTAAAGGTAAAGGTTTCCAAGGTGGTATCAAGCGGAATTTCAGCATGCAAGATGCAACACATGGTAACTCAATTTCTCACCGCTCTAACGGTTCGTTAGGTCAGTGTCAAACACCAGGTCGCGTTTTCAAAGGCAAAAAAATGTCTGGTCACATGGGTTCTGTGCGCGTTACTACACAAAACCTTGAATTGGTTCGCGTTGACGCAGAACGTAACTTGCTACTTGTTAAAGGTGCAGTTCCGGGTGCTATCAACGGTAACGTAATCATCAAACCGGCTGTTAAAGCTTAGTCCAGGAGATTTTGTGATGGAATTATCATTAAAAGACGCATCAGGTGCTCTTGAAGTTTCTGAAGCAACTTTTGGACGTGAGTTTAATGAAGCTTTAGTACATCAAGTAGTAGTTGCTTATGCAGCCGGTGCTCGTCAAGGTACTCGCGCTCAGAAAACTCGTTCAGAAGTTAGCGGCGGTGGCAAGAAGCCATGGCGTCAAAAAGGTACTGGCCGTGCACGTGCCGGTACTACTCGTGGTCCAATCTGGCGTTCTGGTGGCGTAACATTCGCTGCTAAACCTCAAGATCACAGCCAAAAAGTTAACCGTAAAATGTATCGTGGTGCTATTGCTAGCATTCTATCTGAATTAGTTCGTCAAGAACGTTTAGTAGTTGTGAACGATTTTTCGGTAGAAACGCCTAAAACTAAAGACTTAGTTGCTAAGTTAAAAGGTTTAGAGCTTAAAGATGTATTGATTGTAACAAAAGAAGTTGACGAGAACTTGTTCTTATCAGCGCGTAACTTGTATAAAGTTGACGCAGTCGATGTACAAGCAATTGATCCTGTAAGCTTAGTTGGTTTCGAAAAAGTTTTAATTACTGCTGATGCAGTTAAAGAAATTGAGGGGATTTTAGCATGATAAACGAAGAACGTTTGTTAAAAGTGCTTTTAGCACCAAATATTTCTGAGAAAGCAACTGTAGCTGCTGAAGCAAACAACACTGTTGTTTTCAAAGTAACTACTGATGCAACTAAAGCTGAAATCAAAGCGGCCGTTGAGAAACTTTTTGAAGTTTCTGTTGTAGGTGTTAATACACTGAATGTAAAGGGTAAAGTAAAACGTACAGGTGCTCGTACTGGTCGTCGTAACGACTGGAAAAAAGCCTACGTAACTCTTGCAGAAGGTAGTGACATCGACTTCGTTGGCGCTGAATCATAGGAGTAGTTGAAAATGGCTATTGTAAAATGTAAACCTACTTCTCCGGGTCGTCGTCACCTAGTTAAAGTGGTAAACAAAGAGCTTCATAAAGGTAAGCCTTACGCACCATTATTAGACACTAAGTCTAAGTCTGGTGGTCGTAACAATAATGGTCGTATTACCGTTCGTCATATTGGCGGTGGTCATAAGCATCATTATCGTATTGTTGACTTTAAACGTACTAAAGATGGTATCCCTGCGAAAGTTGAGCGTTTAGAATACGATCCGAATCGTAGTGCTAACATCGCTTTAGTATTATACGCCGATGGCGAACGTCGTTACATCTTAGCCCCTAAAGGCTTAAGTCTTGGTGATACTATCCAGTCTGGTGTTGATGCTCCCATTAAAGCGGGTAATGCTATGCCATTACGCAACACACCACTAGGTAGTGTTGTACACGCAATTGAACTTAAGCCAGGTAAGGGTGCACAAATTGCACGTGCTGTTGGTACTTATGCACAATTAGTTGCGAAAGATGGTGCTTACGTTACTTTACGTCTTCGCAGCGGCGAAATGCGTAAAATAGAAGCTGATTGTCGCGCTACCTTAGGTGAAATCGGTAACTCTGAACACATGCTTCGCTCTCTAGGTAAAGCGGTGCTTCACGCCGGCGTGGTGTTCGCCCAACTGTTCGTGGTGTTGCCATGAACCCAGTTGATCACCCGCACGGTGGTGGTGAAGGTAAAACATCTGGCGGTCGTCACCCGGTATCACCTTGGGGTGTACCAACTAAGGGTTATAAGACTCGTTCGAACAAGCGTACCGATAAATTTATCGTACGTCGTCGTACTAAGTAATTAGTGCATTAAACTAAATACTCTAGATTATCGATAGTTAAATAGACTAATTCGGTAATTAGAGTACTGATAATTAAGGAATCACCATGCCACGTTCCCTCAAGAAAGGTCCTTTTATTGACCTACACTTGTTGACGAAGGTAGAGAAAGCGGTGGAAAGCGGGAATAAAAAGCCAATTAAAACTTGGTCCCGTCGTTCAATGATCATCCCAACGATGATCGGATTGACCATAGCTGTCCATAATGGCCGTCAACACGTTCCTGTATTTGTAACCGAAGAAATGATCGGTCACAAATTAGGAGAATTTGCACCAACTCGTACTTATCGCGGTCATGTCGCTGATAAGAAAGCGAAGAAGTAAGGGGAAGTTAGATGGAAGCAATTGCTATACATAAATTTGCCCGCGGTTCTGCACAAAAAGCACGTTTAGTTGCGGATCAAATCCGTGGCGTACACGTTGAGAAAGCTCTTGAAATATTAACTTTTAGCAACAAATCTGCTGCTCAGTTAGTTAAAAAAGTACTTAACTCAGCGATTGCTAATGCAGAACATAACGAAGGTGCAGACATTGATGAATTAATCGTTAAAACCATTATGGTTGACGATGGTCCAACAATGAAACGTATTAGACCTCGTGCGAAAGGCCGTGCCGATCGCATTATTAAGCGCACTAGTCACATTACTGTGATTGTGTCTGATTCTTAGGAGATATTAGTATGGGTCAAAAAGTACATCCTACCGGTATACGCCTAGGGATCACGAAACCTTTCGCGTCAACTTGGTTTGCAAATAGCAAAGATTTTGCTAATAACTTAGACGGCGACCATAAGGTTCGCGAATATTTAACAGAAAAGCTTAAACGCGCTTCACTATCTAAAGTAGTTATTGAACGTCCGACTAAATCTATCCGCGTAACAATTCACACGGCTCGTCCAGGTGTTGTTATTGGTAAGAAAGGCGAAGATGTTGAAAAATTACGTTTAGCAGTGTCTAAAATTCCGGCGTTCCTGCTCAAATCAACATTGCTGAAGTACGTAAGCCAGAAATGGATGCGCAGCTTGTTGCTGACAGTATTGCTAGTCAATTAGAACGTCGTGTTATGTTCCGTCGCGCTATGAAGCGTGCAGTTCAAAACGCAATGCGTTTAGGTGCTAAGGGTATCAAAGTTCAAGTTAGTGGTCGTTTAGGCGGCGCTGATATTGCACGTGCTGAATGGTATCGTGAAGGTCGTGTACCTTTACATACTTTACGTGCTGATATCGACTACGCCATTGCGCGTGGTGACACGACTTATGGTGTTATTGGTATTAAAGTTTGGATCTTTAAAGGTGAAATCATTGGTAAAATGCCACTTGTGGCAGAACAACCGAGCGGCTAAACCTAAAAGAAAGAACAACCGCAAAGCGAAGTAAGAGGAATCAGTAATGTTACAACCAAAACGTACTAAATTCCGTAAGCAATTTAAATTACGTAACCGTGGTCTTGCACAGGTTGGTAGTTCAGTTAGCTTCGGTACTTTCGGTTTGAAATCGGTTGAGCGTGGTCGTATGACTGCTCGCCAAATTGAAGCCGCACGTCGTGCTATGACTCGTCATGTTAAACGTCAAGGTAAAATCTGGATACGTGTTTTCCCTGATAAGCCAATTACCAAAAAACCTCTTGAGGTTCGTATGGGTAAAGGTAAGGGTTCAGTAGAATATTGGGTATGCCAAATTCTTCCTGGCCGTGTTCTTTATGAAATGGAAGGTGTTTCAGAAGAATTAGCACGTGAAGCATTTGCTTTAGCTGCTGCTAAACTTCCGTTTAAAACTACCTTCGTAACTAGGACGGTAATGTAATGAAAGCTAGTGAACTTAAAGCAAAAAGCATTGAAGAGCTTAATGCTGAATTACTAGAGCTTCTACGCGAGCAGTTTAACTACCGCATGCAGGCAAGCACTGGTCAATTAGCACAAACTCATTTGCTAAGAACTGTACGTCGCAATATTGCACGTGTAAAGACGATCATCACTGAAAAGGCAGGTAAGTAATGAGCGAAGCGAAAATCCGCACACTACAAGGCGTTGTTATCAGTAACAAAATGGACAAGTCTATTGTTGTAATGATCGAACGTCGCGTTAAGCACCCTATATACGGTAAATTTATCACGCGTTCAACTAAGTTGAAAGCACATGATGAAGCTAACGTATGTAACGAAGGTGATGTAGTAACCATTCGTGAAGTAGCACCAATTTCTAAGTCTAAAAACTGGACTTTAGTTGATGTTGTTGTAAAAGCTTAATCTATTAGATTAAATTTTATAATCGAAAAGTTATATAAAACCCTTATCATTTATGTGATAAGGGTTTTTTTTAATTTAAATTTAATACGTATATAATATCAATCTCAGCAACTATGCGAACATTTCTACTTGCTAAAATCACCAGTTACATCGTTATTTATTTAATAATTAGAACCACTAGTTATTGAAATAAATGAATTGTATTTGACGATTTTTTCTGCATATAAAGAAGATCACTTAATTAATGAAACTGGTATAATGTTTGAAAGGTTACGTAAAATAATTCAAGAAAACAATCATCTCCATGTGTAGTCTACAATATTAACCTAAACTTGTTTTTCAGTAGTTTAAGACCTGATTCGGTTATGATGTCATCATTTTGTTACTATTACTTTGATACAATAGTGGATATTACTTGAAGTAATGAGATTTTAGTGAGGAAAAAGATTATATTTAATATAGCATACAGCGATTTTATATAGTTAAATAAGCTTTAGATAGTCACAGAGAATGAAATAAACTATAAGAAGAAAAATAATAAAATTTAATATTTGTAGACTTACAACAACGCACTAGGGAAAAACAATGTCAGATATTCGTCAACAAGCACTTGATTACCATTCATTACCAACACCAGGAAAAATTAGTGTAGCACTAACGACTCCGGCTGAAACAAGCGAAGATTTATCACTAGCTTATAGTCCAGGTGTCGCTGAACCTGTTCGTGAGATAGCTGCAAACCCAGATGATGTTTACAAATATACAGCCAAAGGTAATACGGTTGCAGTAATTACTAATGGTACGGCTATTTTAGGTTTAGGTAATCTAGGTCCAATGGCATCTAAGCCGGTAATGGAAGGTAAATCTCTGTTATTCAAGCGTTTTGCTAATATTGATTCATTCGATATTGAAGTTAAACATAAAACTGTAGAAGAGTTTGTTAATACTGTTGCTAATATTGCGGATAGTTTTGGTGGTATTAATCTTGAAGATATTAAAGCGCCAGAGTGTTTCGCGATTGAAAAAGCACTCATTGAACGATGTAAAATACCTGTTTTCCATGATGATCAACATGGTACCGCTATTGTAACAGCTGCAGGGATGATGAATGCTTTAGATATTCAAGGAAAAGATATTAAGCAAGCTAACATCGTATGTTTAGGTGCAGGAGCGGCTGCTATTGCTTGTATGGAGTTACTCATAAAATGTGGCGCCCGGCGCGAAAAGATATATATGCTTGATACAAAAGGGATAGTACACACACGTCGTGATGACTTGAATGAATATAAAAAATTATTTGCAAACAATACAGATAAGCGAACATTAGACGATGCGATCACTGGTGCAGACGTTTTTGTTGGCGTTTCCGGACCGAATTTATTATCACAAGATCAAGTTAAATTGATGGCTGATAACCCAATCATATTTGCCTGCTCTAATCCTGATCCTGAAATTAGACCAGAAGAAGCTTTAGCTGCTCGCAGTGATTTAATCATTGCGACTGGTCGAAGTGATTACCCGAATCAGGTGAATAATGTGTTATGTTTCCCCTTTATATTTCGTGGTGCATTAGATGTACGTGCACGGACTATAAATGATGAAATGAAGGTTGCAGCTGTTCATGCTATTCGTACTTTAGCTAAAGAACCAGTACCTGCAGAAGTGTTATCTGCTAGTGGTGACAAAGAGCCGGTTTTTGGTAAAAACTATATTATTCCTAAACCAATGGATTCACGCTTATTAGCTACGGTTGCAAGAGCTGTAGCACAGGCAGCAATAGATTCTGGAGTAGCGGCTCTACCGATGCCAGATAATTATATGCAGTAGCTTTATTAAGTAAATGAAGTATGAAGGGCTAGTTATGTTTTATAAATAGCCCTTTTTTTATATCTTAATTATACCAATCTCACTAACTATGTGATCATTTCTACTTGCCAAAATCACCAACAACTTCGTTATTTATTTAATAATTAGAACAACTAGTTATTGAAATAAATGCCTTGTATCTGGCAATTTTTCTATGTATAAAATGCATCACTTAATTAATGAAACTGGTATTAGAGGTTTGTTAGTTTAAGGTTACTAAACAATTCAGTGGCAGTTGAAAAATGGTGAGTAGCGGTTGTTCGTTAACAAAATGAACTTGATAAAGGTATTGAAAATCTTGTTCCGTTAATGGGGGGATTTTTTGATTAGTTAACAACTCAACTAATTGTGGTGTTGTATTACTATGACCAACGACTAATGTATTTTCATGCTTTTGCTGTAATATTAAAGCTAACTGGTCTAATTGTTTCGGATTATAAATTTTTATGGGTCTATTGTTTAAGTCAGCCAGTGGCTTTGATGTTTGCATGGTCCTTTGGTAACTTGTGCTATAGATTGAAGTAATATTTGTTTTTGACAACATATTAGCTAACATCTCCGCACGTCTCTTACCGCAACTTGTTAATGAAGGATTCTCTGCATTGTTCGTCTTCTCAGCGTGTCTCACTAAATAAATACTATAATTATTAACTGCTACGCGGGATAACTCAGTAGAAATAAAATGATTACAATTAGAGTTTTTGTCACTGCAGATTCCTTCATTCAATTTTTTTGTGTTGTTCAACACTAGAGGCTCAAATATTGAACCTCTAGGACAAGCTTATTTCTTAATGATTAGAATAAACGATTTAATCCGTTTAAAGCCGCAACACGAAAAGCTTCTGCCATTGTTGGATAGTTAAACGTTGTATTAACAAAATATTCTATCGTATTCCCACCATTAGTTTGTTGCATAATTGCTTGGCCTATATGAATAATCTCTGCGGCGTTTTCACCAAAGCAATGAATACCTAAAATTTCTTTAGTTTCTCGATGAAAAAGAATTTTTAAAGAGCCGACTAAACTGTTAGCAATTTGGGCTCTTGCTAAATGTTTAAATTGTGCTCTACCAACTTCATAAGGTATTTTAGCTGCTGTTAATTCCTGCTCAGTTTTACCAACAGAGCTAATTTCAGGGATTGTGTATATACCAGTAGGGATGTCAGCGATTAACTTAGCATTGCTTTGATGGTCAATCATTGCTGATGCTGCTAGCCTACCTTGATCATATGCAGCACTAGCTAAACTTGGATAACCAATTACATCACCAACAGCATAGATGTTTTCTATCTTAGTTTGATATTGATTATTTACTTTCAATTGTCCGCGACCATCAGCTTTTAAGCCGGCATGGGTTAAGTTTAAATCCTTTGTATTACCGGTACGCCCATTGGCAAAAAGTAAACAGTCAGCACGCATTTTTTTACCAGACTCTAAATGAACAACAACAGATTTGTCACTCGTTTCAACACGTTCAATTTGTTCCCCATGTCGAATTACTACACCGTTATTCCACAGGTGATAACTCAGTGCATCTGATATTTCATCATCTAAGAAAGAAAGTAGCCGATCCCTAGTATTAATTAAATCTACTTTAACACCTAGGCCACGAAATATAGAGGCGTACTCACTTCCTATTACACCTGCACCATAAATAATGATAGAACGGGGCTCATGTTTCAGTGAAAGGATAGTATCAGAGTCATATACTCGAGGATGTGAAAAGTTGATGTTATCTGGGCGATATGGATATGACCCTGTTGCTATTACTATTTTTTCAGCTGTAATTTTTTCTATAGAAGCATCATCTTTCACTATTTCAATCGTGTTAGAATCAATAAAAGATGCGTTACCTGTGATTACGGTTACTCTGTTACGGTCATAAAATCCACTTCGCAGCTGAACTTGTTTGCGTATAACTTCAGAAGCATGAGAAAGTATTTCAGCGCAGGTTAAACTTTTAGCTTTATCGTGTCCTCTAAATAGTGGGCTAGCATTGTATTCAGTTAATCGACTTACACTTTGACGTAATGCTTTAGAGGGAATAGTTCCCCAATGTGTACAGCCACCGCCCACATCTTTATAACGTTCTATAATTGCCACGTTTTTATGTTTTTTAGAAAGCTCCATTGCCGCACCTTCACCGCCTGGACCTGTGCCAATTATGATGACATCATAATCATAAGGTTTCTCTTCTTTTTTCTTCAGTGCTTTGGCTTTAGTCAAAAGGTTTTCCTCAAGTTCTGCGTTTGTTGCTATTTATCGGAAAATTTTAGCAGGATTTATACATTATGGTAAGAAAATAGATCACTATTTTATTACCCCCTAGATGAGTTGCTATAATGTATTTAGGTATGTCGATATCGTTTTTCATATACATTATGCCTTGATTCATTTGTTTTTATCGGTTTGCATTGTTTTTCTGCATATTGAATCTTGATTAAAGTATGATATCGATAGAATATGTTTAGGAGTGTGTGACAATGAGTGGTGTTCGTGCCCAACAAAAAGAAAAAACACGGCGACTATTGATAGATGCAGCGCTAAATCAGTTGAGTGCAGAGCGAAGCTTTTCAAGTTTGAGTTTGCGTGAGGTAGCGAAAGAAGCAGGTCTTGCACCTACATCATTTTATCGCCATTTTAGTGATATGGATGAACTTGGTTTGACGTTGGTAGATGAAGTCGGATTAACGTTACGGCAGCTGATGCGTCAAGCAAGACAGCGTATTGCTAAGGGGGGCTCGGTGATTCAAATATCAGTTGAAACTTTTATGGAACTTATAGAAAGTAATGGTAACGTTTTTAGATTGTTATTGCGTGAGCGCTCAGGAACATCTGCGGCTTTTAGGGCTGCTGTTATAAGAGAAATTCGCTATTTCACTATGGAGCTATGTGATTATTTACAACAAGCTAATGATCTTGATTCAGATGTTGCTTACATGCAGGCTAACGCGGCTGTAACCATTGTATTTAGTGCAGGTTCAGATGCGTTGGACATGGAAAATAAAGCAGAAAGAACACATTTATCAAAGCAAACAATTCAACAATTACGATTTATTGCTCGTGGAGCCGCTGAGCTTAGTGATAGGCGAAAAGGAGCAAGAAAGGCAACAAAGTGATGTTGTTGCTTCTTTTCACCTATCGTAAGTGTTAAGGATTTAGGGTTATTTTCGTATGAGAACAATGCCTGTTTCAATATGCGCGGTGTAAGGGAATTGATCAAAGAGTGCAAATTTTTCAATCGCGTGAGTTTTAGTTAAATCAAGTAAGTTTTCTTTTAATGTATTAGGATTACAAGATATATAAATGATTTTATTAAAACGACTAACTAAGGCAACACTTTCCTTGTCAAGACCCGCTCTAGGGGGATCAACTAATACAGTATCATAATTATATGCAGTTAAGTCGAAGCCCTCTAATCGTCTGAATTTCCGTTCGGCATTCATTGCTTGGCTAAATTCTTCACTAGACATTCGCACTATATCAATATTGTTAATATTGTTTGCTTTTATGTTGATTTGTGCTGATTTAACGGATGTTTTTGAAATTTCAGTACCTAATACGCGATCAAAATTTTTCGCTAATGCAATACTGAAATTTCCGTTGCCACAATAAAGTTCAATTAAATCTCCGCCTGAATTAGTTGTTGCTTGCTGAGCCCAGAGCAACATTTGCTCATTAACACCGCCATTGGGTTGTGTAAAACTGTTTTCAACTTGTTGATAAATATATGTATCACTACCAACAATAAGTGACTCCATCACGTAATCTTTATCAATAATAATTTTTTGTTTTTTTGCTCTACCTATTATATCTACAGGAGCAATTACCGATAAGTTAGCTTTTAGTGCTTTAGCTTTTTCCTCCCATGTGGTATCTAAAGGTTTATGATAGAGCATGCTAATCAGTAGCTCTCCACTTAACGTTGAAAGAAAATCTACTTGAAACAGTTTGAAACGTAATTCGTGTTGATCTTTAATTATTATCAGTAAAGCTTTCATGGCCTGATTAATCAGCCGGCTTGCAACCGGGAAATCCTCAACTTTATATTTTTCTTTTGTTTCACTGTTAAACATAATGTAAAAGAGATCATCATCTTGATGCCATACCCTAAATTCAGCCCGTAAACGATAATGTAGAGGTTTTGATGTGAAAATTTCAGCAGAGGGTAAGTCAAAACAAGAAAATAAAGTTGTCATATCTTGTTTTTTATCCGCTAATTGATTTTCATAGTTATCTGGGTGTATATAACTAAACATATATGTTTACCTTATGATGATACTTAAATGTGAGTGCTGAATTTTAGTGCCGGAAGAAACAGGTATATTAACGAGCGCAATTTTAGCGTTAGTTTATATTTTGTCTAGTACTGAGTAGATACTTATTCAAGCTAAGTTGTTTATCGACTGTATAATAAAATAGTTAGTGCATATAATAAAGCAAGGGTTGGTTTAAAGAGGTAGAATCAAATTTAAAAATATAAGTGGTATATTATTTACCATAGAATGTAATGTATAAGAAAAGAAAAACCCGATATGTCTCGGGTTTTGAGTTGATAAAGATTAGATGTAACAGAATTATGTTTATTCAGAGGTATCAGATCGCTCAGGGCGTTCTTTTGCTTCTCTAACCTTTAAAGTACGTTCTTTGAATTCAGCATCATTTAATGATTCAATCGCTTTGTCTATACCGTCGGCTGACATTTCTACAAAACCAAAACCACGACGTTTACCTGTATGCTTATCCTTCATTAACCTAACTGACTCCACTGAGCCATAAGTTGAAAATAACTCACGAACAGTTGTTTCATTTGCTCGGTAAGGTAAATTACCAACATAGAGGGTTTTTATATCAGCGGTAGGATGATCAGTTGGAGAACTTGCTTGAGGATTATCAGATCCAATGTTTACTATTAAAGCAACAAAGATACTGACAAAAACAAAAACAGCAATAACTACGGGTGTAGCTGTTATAGAACTAAAAACAAAAAAAGCAATAATAGCAAAAATAGCAGCTATCACAATTGTAGAGATATTCGGAGACTTCATAATGGATACCTAATTATTATTTTATTTAATTTATATAGAACAAAATGTAAAAAAGAAATTTACAATTCTATGTTACCCACCTTTTATCATTGTGCAACAATAAGTGTAAAAAACATGCAATATAAAGTGTAAAAATGATTATTAGCTCGATATAACAGCATTTAGTTCAATTAACATGCGAACAAATAAAAACATTAAAATAATGCTTGATCCTTTCTGAAAGTTCTCTACAATGCGCTCCAGTTCCAAGGGGTTCAGCCAAAAAGCTTAACCAACTGGATGTTTTGATAAGTTATCTCATTACTTACTCAGTAAACAAGTTAACTTAACGTTTTAAAATGAAAAGCTTGGAAGTTTAAAAAAACTTTTAAATAAATTCAAAAAAACGTTGACATCAAAACTCGGAAGCGTATGATACGCATCCTGCTTCGGGGCAACAGCAACGAAGCAAAGGTTAATTTCAAAGTAACGAACGAATGCGATTCTTACTTATCTTCTTAAGAAGATGTTCTTTAACAATTAGTTATCATGCAATTTGTGTGGATACTCACATTAACTTGTTTTTACATAGTTCTTTAGCTTTTATTAGCGAGAACAAAAAAACGCTTTAATGAATGATGTTCACATAAATGAATACTTTTCTTCGGAAAAGTAATACTTATATATGTAATGCGTATCAAATTTTTTGATACACGACAGAATTCATTGAGCAGTAACACATCATTATTACTTCGGTAAAAAGGGTGAGGTTACACAAACGATTTTTAATTGAAGAGTTTGATCATGGCTCAGATTGAACGCCGGCGGCAGGCTTAACACATGCAAGTCGAGCGGTAACATTTCTAGCTTGCTAGAAGATGACGAGCGGCGGACGGGTGAGTAATGCTTGGGAATATGCCTTATGGTGGGGGACAACAGTTGGAAACGACTGCTAATACCGCATAACGTCTACGGACCAAAGGGGGGATCTTCGGACCTCTCGCCATTTGATTAGCCCAAGTGAGATTAGCTAGTTGGTGAGGTAATGGCTCACCAAGGCGACGATCTCTAGCCGGTTTGAGAGGATGATCAGCCACACTGGGACTGAGACACGGCCCAGACTCCTACGGGAGGCAGCAGTGGGGAATATTGCACAATGGGCGAAAGCCTGATGCAGCCATGCCGCGTGTGTGAAGAAGGCCTTCGGGTTGTAAAGCACTTTCAGTAAGGAGGAAAGGGATGTAGTTAATAACTGCATTCTGTGACGTTACTTACAGAAGAAGCACCGGCTAACTTCGTGCCGGCAGCCGCGGTAATACGAGGGGTGCAAGCGTTAATCGGAATTACTGGGCGTAAAGCGTTCGTAGGCGGTTGATTAAGCAAGATGTGAAAGCCCAGGGCTCAACCTTGGAACTGCATTTTGAACTGGTCAACTAGAGTACTGTAGAGGGTGGTGGAATTTCCAGTGTAGCGGTGAAATGCGTAGAGATTGGAAGGAACATCAGTGGCGAAGGCGGCCACCTGGACAGATACTGACGCTGAGGAACGAAAGCGTGGGGAGCGAACAGGATTAGATACCCTGGTAGTCCACGCCGTAAACGATGTCAACTAGCCGTTTGTGGTCTTGAACCGTGAGTGGCGCAGCTAACGCACTAAGTTGACCGCCTGGGGAGTACGGCCGCAAGGTTAAAACTCAAATGAATTGACGGGGGCCCGCACAAGCGGTGGAGCATGTGGTTTAATTCGATGCAACGCGAAGAACCTTACCATCCCTTGACATCCAGAGAAGAGACTAGAGATAGACTTGTGCCTTCGGGAACTCTGTGACAGGTGCTGCATGGCTGTCGTCAGCTCGTGTTGTGAAATGTTGGGTTAAGTCCCGCAACGAGCGCAACCCCTATCCTTATTTGCCGAGTTAAGTCGGGAACTCTAAGGAGACTGCCGGTGATAAACCGGAGGAAGGTGGGGACGACGTCAAGTCATCATGGCCCTTACGGGATGGGCTACACACGTGCTACAATGGCAGGTACAGAGGGCAGCAATACCGCGAGGTGGAGCGAATCCCACAAAGCTTGTCGTAGTCCGGATTGGAGTCTGCAACTCGACTCCATGAAGTCGGAATCGCTAGTAATCGTAGATCAGAATGCTACGGTGAATACGTTCCCGGGCCTTGTACACACCGCCCGTCACACCATGGGAGTGGGATGCAAAAGAAGTGGCTAGTTTAACCTTCGGGAGGACGGTCACCACTTTGTGTTTCATGACTGGGGTGAAGTCGTAACAAGGTAACCCTAGGGGAACCTGGGGTTGGATCACCTCCTTATCTTGAAGTAAAAACGATTAATGAAAGCCTCGGCTTTACGAGTATTCACACAAATTACATGATAACAAATTAGAAGAAACCCTGATGGGGCTATAGCTCAGCCGGGAGAGCGCCTGCCTTGCACGCAGGAGGTCAGCAGTTCGATCCTGCTTAGCTCCACCATTTTGATTTTTATGGCGTTACTTGAATACTCGCATAAGAGACACTATGCGTCGTATCCAAAAGCCTTGTAAAAAACAAAATCACCATCTGATCTTCTTTAATTGAACAAAGAAGCCAAATTTAAATTATCTTTTTGATAAATTAAATTTGGTTTTTTAAACCAAATTTCTTAGCGAATGCGACTAAGAGATGAGTTCTTTAACAATCTGGAAAGCTGATATAAATACCGATATTTATAGGGCAAGCACGGTGTCGCGCTGTTGCTCGCATAACTATAAATATCAAGCTGTTATTTATCCAATATCGTGGGTAAGTAATGGTGATAAGGCGTTCTCCTCGAATGTCTTATCAAATTGTTTTTAACGTTTGTTTTTAAACAAATGTTATGAGCTCTTATTCAAGTAACTCATCACTTTTATTTAGCAATAAATGAAGTGAAGTGCGTGAAAATGTCAGACTTTACAATTAACTCGGTTTAGTCACCGAGTAGTCTAAAATGTTTGAAATGTCTTTTCTCTTATTATAAGAAAAATGATTTTTCGCAGGATTTTGGCTTGTTAGACAAGGCGCTTATTTGTGACGTGTAGTTTCTTCTACACAAACACGTAAGCAACACAGTATAACAATCAAAAGACAATGAAACAATTTGGGGTTGTATGGTTAAGTGACTAAGCGTATGTGGTGGATGCCTTGGCAGTTAGAGGCGATGAAGGACGTGTTAATCTGCGATAAGCGTTGGTAAGGTGATAAAAACCATTATAGCCAACGATTTCCGAATGGGGAAACCCACCTGTCATAAGGCAGGTATCATTAAGTGAATACATAGCTTAATGAGGCGAACCGGGAGAACTGAAACATCTAAGTACCCCGAGGAAAAGAAATCAACCGAGATTTCGTTAGTAGCGGCGAGCGAACGCGAATCAGCCCTTAAGCTTATTGGGCGCTAGTGGAAGGTTCTGGAAAGGACCACGATACAGGGTGATAGTCCCGTACACTAAAGCAACCTTTAAGTGAAATCGAGTAGGACGGAGCACGTGAAACTTTGTCTGAATATGGGGGGACCATCCTCCAAGGCTAAATACTACTAACTGACCGATAGTGAACCAGTACCGTGAGGGAAAGGCGAAAAGAACCCCTGTGAGGGGAGTGAAATAGAACCTGAAACCGCATACGTACAAGCAGTGGGAGCCAAATTTAGTTTGGTGACTGCGTACCTTTTGTATAATGGGTCAGCGACTTATATTCTGTAGCAAGGTTAACCGATTAGGGGAGCCGTAGCGAAAGCGAGTGTTAACTGCGCGTTTAGTTGCAGGGTATAGACCCGAAACCCGGCGATCTACCCATGGGCAGGTTGAAGGTTGAGTAACATCAACTGGAGGACCGAACACACGTATGTTGAAAAATGCGGTGATGACTTGTGGGTCGGAGTGAAAGGCTAATCAAGCCGGGAGATAGCCGGTTCTCCCCGAAATCTATTTAGGTAGAGCCTCGGATGGACACCACTGGGGGTAGAGCACTGTTAAGGCTAGGGGGTCATCCCGACTTACCAACCCTTTGCAAACTCCGAATACCAGTGAGTGATATCCGGGAGACACACTGCGGGTGCTAACGTCCGTTGTGAAGAGGGAAACAACCCAGACCGCCGCCTAAGGTCCCAAAGTACTAGTTAAGTGGGAAACGATGTGGAAAGGCATAGACAGCTAGGAGGTTGGCTTAGAAGCAGCCACCCTTTAAAGAAAGCGTAATAGCTCACTAGTCGAGTCGGTCTGCGCGGAAGATGTAACGGGGCTAAACTAGTCACCGAAGCTGCGGATTCGAGCATATCACTAAGCTATTTTAACTAACGTTATTTTTCACATGTTACTTTATGTAAAAAAGTAAAATAACGTTCAAGCAACCCGAACGTCAATCGGTTGCGGGGTTAAAGTTGAGATGATTTAGAGATATGCTCGAGTGGTAGGGGAGCGTTGTGTAAGCCGTTGAAGGTGAATTGAGAAGTTCTTCGGAGGTATCACAAGTGCGAATGCTGACATGAGTAACGATAAGGGGAGTGAAAAACTCCCCCGCCGAAAGACCAAGGTTTCCTGTCCCATGTTAATCAGGGCAGGGTAAGTCGGCCCCTAAGGCGAGGCGGAAACGCGTAGTCGATGGGAAACAGATTAATATTTCTGTACTTCTATATATTGCGAAGGAGGGACGGAGCAGGCTAGGTGAGCACAGTGTTGGTAATCTGTGTGAAAGTGCGTAGGCGGGAGTTTAGGTAAATCCGGACTCCCTTAAGGCTGAGACACGAGACGAGACTCCAAGGAGTTGAAGTCATTGATGCCATACTTCCAGGAAAAGCTTCTAAGCTTCAGATATATAGGAACCGTACCCCAAACCGACACAGGTGGTTAGGTAGAGAATACTAAGGCGCTTGAGAGAACTCGGGTGAAGGAACTAGGCAAAATAGTACCGTAACTTCGGGAGAAGGTACGCCCTCAATGGTGATGGAATTTACTTCCTAAGCGATGGAGGGTCGAAGTAACCAGGTGGTCGGAACTGTTTATTAAAAACACAGCACTGTGCAAAATCGAAAGATGACGTATACGGTGTGACGCCTGCCCGGTGCCGGAAGGTTAATTGATTGGGTTAGTTTTCGGACGAAGCTCATGATCGAAGCCCCGGTAAACGGCGGCCGTAACTATAACGGTCCTAAGGTAGCGAAATTCCTTGTCGGGTAAGTTCCGACCTGCACGAATGGCGTAATCATGGCCACACTGTCTCCACCCGAGACTCAGTGAAATTGAATTTGCGGTTAAGATGCCGTATACCCGCGGCTAGACGGAAAGACCCCGTGAACCTTTACTATAGCTTGACAGTGAACATTGCTCCTACATGTGTAGGATAGGTGGGAGACTTTGAAACTTCGTCGCCAGATGGAGTGGAGTCAACCTTGAAATACCACCCTTGTATGCGTGATGTTCTAACCTAGGGCCCTGATCGGGCTTGGGGACACTGTCTGGTGGGTAGTTTGACTGGGGCGGTCTCCTCCCAAAGAGTAACGGAGGAGCACGAAGGTTGGCTAAGTATGGTCGGACATCATACGGTTAGTGCAATGGCATAAGCCGACTTAACTGCGAGACAGACACGTCGAGCAGGTACGAAAGTAGGTCATAGTGATCCGGTGGTTCTGTATGGAAGGGCCATCGCTCAACGGATAAAAGGTACTCCGGGGATAACAGGCTGATACCGCCCAAGAGTTCATATCGACGGCGGTGTTTGGCACCTCGATGTCGGCTCATCACATCCTGGGGCTGAAGTCGGTCCCAAGGGTATGGCTGTTCGCCATTTAAAGTGGTACGCGAGTCGGGTTTAGAACGTCGTGAGACAGTTCGGTCCCTATCTGCCGTGGGCGTTTGAGAATTGAAGAGGGCTGCTCCTAGTACGAGAGGACCGGAGTGGACGAACCACTGGTGTTCGGGTTGTCATGCCAATGGCATTGCCCGGTAGCTACGTTCGGAACTGATAACCGCTGAAAGCATCTAAGCGGGAAGCAGGCTTTGAGATGAGTTCTCACTGGAGCTTTAAGCTCCCTAAAGGGTCGTTGGAGACTACAACGTTGATAGGTCAGGTGTGTAAGGGTTGTAAGGCCTTGAGCTAACTGATACTAATTACCCGTGAGGCTTAACCATACAACACCCAAGTGGTTTTGTGTGAAGACTGACAAATAAAGGCTATGAGAATAGCAACATCACGCACGTGAGACTTGAATGAATAAATGTATTTATATCGTAGGTAAGAATATTCTTGCTTAAGTGTTTTCCAAGATTGCTAATTACCAACGTAAGTTGAGTGATTAAAAAGTTTTTGTTTAGCGACAATAGCACTGTGGTACCACCTGACTCCATTCCGAACTCAGAAGTGAAACGCAGTAGCGCCGATGGTAGTGTGGGAGTTCCCATGTGAGAGTAGGACATTGCTAAACTTCTATTTAGTTTTGAAATGAAACGCAGTAGCGCCGATGGTAGTGTGACTTATGTTGCAGTAAAGCCCATGTGAGAGCGTAGCGGGACATTGCTAAACTTCTATTAAGAGAAGCCCGATTCGAAAGAGTCGGGCTTTTTGCTGTGTGGGAATTTAAAATAAAATTAACGACAATTGCACAGCAGCAATAATAGCGCAGTGGCACCACCTGACTCCATTCGCATATACTGCCGCGGCGCCCAGAAGTGAAACGCAGTAGCGCCGGATGGTGGAAAGCGTGTGGGTGTTCTTCTCTTTAGGTGAGATTAGGACATTGCTAAACTTCTATTATTAAAAGTATAGTAAGCGTCTGCTGAACGACACCAAGCCCGATTCGAAAGAGACGTGATTTTTGCTGTATGAAATTTAAAACAGGTTAATTGAAGTCACAGAGACACTAGCACAGTGGCACCACCTGAATCCATTCGCATATACTGCAGCGGCGCCCAGAAGTGAAACGCAGTAGCGCCGGATGGTGCAAAGCGTGTGGGTGTTCTTCTCTTTACGTAAAAATAGATCACTTAATTAATGAAACTGGTATTATTGATAGAGTGATCTTGTTTTTGTTTTGCTCAAACATTAGCGAACTTTTAATGCTTTCATTGGCGTTGATCTGAATATTAAGTACAATATCTACATTCAAATTTATCCATATGGAAAAGCAATGGAATTGATTAAACAGTTTTCTTTGCAACATAATAATAGTTTTAATATAAAGACTGTTTCACCCATACTATATCAGCTAAATTCATTACGTGATTTATCTGAAATACCTGACTTAGATGCAGAGTGTTTTTATATATTAGGTGAAGGTACAAACAGTTTATTTGTAGATACTATTGCCCCTGTGATCATTAAGCCGGCTTTTAAAGGGATTTCAATATCAGAAAATGATACTAATTACATAGTTAATGTCGCTTCAGGTGAAAACTGGCATGATTTAGTGACATCGTGTGTACAAAAAGGAATAAATGGCTTAGAAAATCTGGCTCTAATACCGGGTAGTGTAGGTGCAGCACCAGTACAGAATATTGGAGCTTACGGTGTTGAGTTTTCTGACTTTTGTATTCAAGTTAATTGGTATGACTTCTCTAGTAAGACGATAAAGTGCTTAAATAGTCGTGATTGTCTGTTTGGTTATCGAGAAAGTATCTTTAAGAACGAATTTTTCAATAAAGGTATTATTACTGAAGTGTCATTGTCACTCCCGAAAATATGGCAACCAAAATTATCTTATCTTTGGCTTACAGGATTTAGGATTGAACCCAAGTGCTTTTGAAGTGATGGATCAGGTAATTAAATTACGTGAGTCTAAACTTCCGGATCCCAAGTTGCTACCTAATGCCGGCAGTTTTTTTAAAAACCCACTTGTCAGTCAAGAAAAATTGTTATATTTACATAGTATCTATCCTAACATGCCATTTTTTCCACAAGATATAAATCAAGTTAAGCTTGCAGCAGGTTGGCTCATAGACCAAGTTGGAATGAAAGGTTTTTGTAAAGATGGTGTTGGGGTTCATGAGCATCAAGCGCTTGTTTTAGTTAATTACGCAAGTCAAAATGGAAAAGATATTGTAGCATTAGCTAAGTTAATTCAACGTAAAGTTTTTGAATCTTTTGGCATATTACTTTCTCCAGAAGTGCATATGGTTACATCACAAGGTAAAGTCGATTTTGCCGATTTACCTCCAACTTTTGAACGGAACTGTTATGACTAAAACAGTAAGAGAGCATATTATTCAAGCCCTTGCTGAAGGCAGTTTTGTTTCTGGTCAAACACTTGGTGATGAACTCAGTATAAGTCGAACTGCAATTTCTAAGCACATTAAAGCATTGAATGCTATGGGGTTAGATATTTATAGTGTGACAGGCAAAGGATATAAATTATCTGAACCATTAAATCTATTGTCTAAACGTAGGATTGCTGAATCATTAGCTAACTCGGATGACTTATATGATATTGAAGTCCATAGTCTGATTGATTCAACTAATAGTTATCTGATGCGTCGTTTACCTAATCAATTATCACAAGGGCAAGTATGCTTAGCAGAATATCAAAGTCTTGGTCGTGGTAGGAGGGGACGGCAGTGGATTTCTCCCTTCGGATCTCAAATTTACTTATCAATATATTGGTATTTAGAACAAGGTTTATCTGCGGCAATGGGTTTGAGTTTAGTTGCTGCCCTAGCAGTTAGTGATGCTATTTATGAATTATCAAACATTCAGGTTCAATTAAAATGGCCTAATGATATTTATCTTGATGGTGTTAAATTGGGTCGGTATATTAATCGATCTTGAAGGTCACGCACTAGAGCCAAGTCATAGTGTAATAGGTATAGGGTTAAACCTAAGTATGCCGGTACAAGCTGCATTAAAGATAGATCAAAAATGGACAGACTTAAAATCTCATTGCAAAAATGAAATTGATAGAAATGATTTAGCGGCTAAGTTGATATACCATCTCATGAAAAGGTTGAAGCAACAACAAAACGACGGATTGTCTACGATGGTTGGTGAATGGCATAAGCATGATTTTTATTTAGACAAGCCAGTGAAATTAATAACTGGTCAACGAGAAACAATAGGTATTTGCCGAGGTGTAAATAGTCAAGGGGCACTAATGCTTGAAATTGAAGGCGTATTGAAACCTATATATGGTGGAGAAGTAAGTTTACGAGGCTTAGAATGATTGTTTTAGTTGATGTTGGTAATACTAGAACAAAGTATTGTTTTGTTAATGAGGGAAAACGCACAACGATACTTAGTATTCTGACTACCCAAGTAACTGAGCCATTTTTATCTGAAACTTTTAAAACGGCATCACGGTTATTGGTTGCAAGTGTAAGCCATGCGCTGATAGCGGAAAAGATAAAAGAATGGTGTCAAGTTAATCGAATATCTTATCAACGGGTAGTGAGCGAAAAGCAAAAAAATACTATTACATCTGGGTATGAAATCCCGAGCCAATTAGGAGTAGATCGTTGGTTAACACTAATTGGTGCAACTAATTCGTTTCCAAATTGCAATATTTTAATCATTGATGCAGGTACAGCAACGACTGTGGATTTCGTATTAGCTACAGGGGAGCACCAAGGGGTGGATTTTGGCCGGAATTAATACGCTTATTTCTAGTGTATTAGATAAAACAGCACAAGTTAAAGCTGATGGTATACAAAATGAAAGTACAGAATTTGGTCTAAATACGTCAGATAATGTAAACAATGCAGCTTTAGCTGCAACTGTAGGTATGGTGAATTTAGCAATATCTAAAATAGAAGAACAAAGAATTGTTATTGATAAAATCATTTTTACTGGTGGAAATGGATATCTATTGTCGTCATTATTCCCTCATCATTGCAATGTTATCGATGAACTCGTGTTTCTGGGTTTAGAAGCATATATTTAGTCCTTAGTACTATGAATCATATGAGCTTTGGATAAAAAAACATCAAACGCACACTAAACCATCCTTAAAGTAGAAAAAACATGAGTTTTTTTGAAATTTACACTTGCAAGGGGCAAAACATTACTCTAGAATTCGCACCACTTAATGTAGTGCCGACTTAGCTCAGTTGGTAGAGCAACTGACTTGTAATCAGTAGGTCGCCAGTTCGACTCCGGCAGTCGGCACCATTAATACTACTCTGTTTTACTAGAGTAGAGAAAAATATACTGGAGGGGTTCCCGAGTGGCCAAAGGGATCAGACTGTAAATCTGACGGCTCCGCCTTCGGTGGTTCGAATCCACCTCCCTCCACCATATTTTTCATTTATGCTTATTAGTAAGTGTAAATGTAAACAGAAATAATCTGATAGAGTTAGCGGGTGTCGTATACTGGCTATTACCTCAGCCTTCCAAGCTGATGAAGCGGGTTCGATTCCCGCCACCCGCTCCAATCTTTGTAAATGAATGCTGATATGGCTCAGTTGGTAGAGCGCACCCTTGGTAAGGGTGAGGTCGGC
Source organism: Colwellia maritima (assembly GCF_022669015.1). Lineage (GTDB taxonomy): Bacteria > Pseudomonadota > Gammaproteobacteria > Enterobacterales > Alteromonadaceae > Colwellia > Colwellia maritima. Next base: position 1,020,060 of record NZ_JAKKSL010000001.1, read on the forward strand.
AGTTCGAATCTGCCTATCAGCACCATTCAATAGATATCTATCCTATTATTTCCACATAAACATATAGTAAATGTAAAACTAAACTTAATTTTATACCCAGAGGTATTTTAAAATGGCTAAAGCAAAATTTGAACGTAATAAACCACATGTAAACGTTGGTACTATCGGACACGTTGATCACGGTAAAACAACTTTAACAGCCGCTATCTCTGCGGTATTAACAAAAGTTCACGGTGGTGAAGTTAAAGATTTCGCACAAATCGATAATGCACCAGAAGAGCGTGAACGTGGTATTACAATCAATACATCTCACATTGAATACGATACAGAAACACGTCACTACGCACACGTAGATTGTCCAGGCCATGCTGATTATATCAAAAATATGATTACTGGTGCTGCACAAATGGATGGTGCTATCTTAGTAGTTGCTGCTACAGATGGTCCTATGCCACAAACACGCGAGCACATCTTATTATCACGTCAAGTTGGTGTACCTTACATCATCGTTTTCATGAACAAATGTGACATGGTAGATGACGAAGAATTATTAGAATTAGTAGAAATGGAAGTTCGTGAACTTCTATCTGAATATGACTTCCCAGGTGATGATTTACCAGTAATTCAAGGTTCAGCTTTGGGTGCACTTCAAGGCGAAGAGAAGTGGGAAGCTAAAATAATAGAACTTGCTGACCAATTAGATACCTACATTCCAGAGCCAGAGCGTGCAATCGACGGAGCATTCATCATGCCAATCGAAGATGTATTCTCAATTTCAGGTCGTGGTACCGTAGTAACTGGACGTGTTGAACGTGGTATCATCAAAGTTGGTGAAGAAGTAGAAGTTGTAGGTATCCGTGATACACAAAAATCAACTTGTACAGGTGTAGAAATGTTCCGTAAGCTTCTTGACGAAGGTCGTCTTGGCGAGAACTGTGGTGTACTTTTACGTGGTCTTAAGCGTGAAGATGTTGAACGTGGTCAAGTATTATGTAAGCCTGGTTCAATTTCACCTCATACAAAATTTGAATCAGAAGTATACGTACTTTCTAAAGATGAAGGTGGCCGTCATACACCATTCTTTAAAGGCTACCGTCCACAGTTTTATTTCCGTACAACGGATATCACTGGTTCAGTAGAGCTTCCAGAAGGTGTTGAAATGGTAATGCCTGGTGACAACTTGAAATTTGTTGTTGAGCTAATCAACCCAGTAGCGATGGATGAAGGTTTACGCTTCGCAATCCGTGAAGGTGGTCGTACTGTAGGGCGGTGTTGTTTCATCAATCATCGCTTAATTGAAGGTTTATTTGCAGCTACCCTTGCGTTAACTGCGTTGTGGATACTCATTGACTAGCGTCAACGCCGTGTCCATGCCTTGTTATCCCATCGGTTATCAAGCAAAATAAAACTCAAATACGTTAAATGAAAAGGTCGCTTCTGCGGCCTTTTTTGTTTTATTATTGTAAATTAATCTTCATTAGTGACTATTTCACAAACACAGATTTATTTTGTGCCTTTCTGGCAATTCATTAAATTAAAATACTTTGTTCTTCATCTAATCATTTTAATAATTGCTAGTGACCCATCTATAAATTTACATTCTGTTGCAAACTAATTGAATGAAATAAATATCAAATGAAATAATATGTTAAGGCTATTTTTTGGTAAAATAGGCTTAGAAATACAACTTTAAATTAATAGTAGTGTATTACCTAGTAGTGCATTACCTTTTATTTTTGAGAAATCAATATGAATTATGCTTACCTATACTGAGTTTTGTAATGTGATTAGTATGCGGCTATGTTTTTTTGAGGTTTATTTTATTTGTCTCTAAAAATAATTGTTAGGAACTAATGCTATAATCATTAGTAAATATGCAATTCGATCTTATTTTTAAAGACATGATTAAATATTTCGGCGATGAGGTTTTTCTTGTTAGCCCTTAGTGAGAGTTGTCTATGTTTTTAGTTGACCAAATAATATTGTTGGCTGCGGTCTTGATTTTATTGGGGGTAATCTCAAGTAAATTATCAGCACGTTTGGGGTTGCCTGTACTTGTTCTGTTTTTACTCGTCGGTATGCTTGCCGGTGAAGATGGGCCAGGGGGGATATTTTTTGATAATGCAGAGGCCGCTCATTCCTTAGGTACATTGGCTTTGGCTGTCATTTTATTTGATGGTGGCTTACAGACACCATTTAAAGCGATTAAACAAGTATGGAAGCCCGCTTCTGCTCTGGCAACTTTTGGTGTATTAATCACTGGTATTGTGACTGGTTATGCAGCTGCATATATTTTAAAACTCCCGTTATTACAAGGCATGCTCTTGGGGGCCATTGTGGGCTCTACAGATGCTGCCGCCGTTTTTTCATTATTGAGAAATGCGGGCATTCACTTAAATAGTAAATTAAAGGCCACGTTAGAAATAGAGAGTGCTTCAAACGATCCTATGGCGATTTTTTTAACGATCGGTTTGTTAGAGGTCCTTGTTAATGACATGAAGCCAGGTACAGGCCTATTAGTTATGTTTATCTCGCAGATGGGGTTAGGTGCTGCTGTTGGGTTAACTGTAGGATGGTTATCAGTAAAATTGATTAATGGAATTCATCTCGTTTCAGCAGGGTTGTACCCGGTGCTAGTAGCTGCCTGTGGCATGTTATCATTTGGGATCACAGCAAATATTGGTGGTAGTGGGTTTTTAGCTGTATTTATTACCGGTGTTGTAGTAGGTAATAGTCGATTTGTTTTTCAACGTAGTACATTTCTATTTCACGATGGCTTAGCTTGGTTAAGTCAAATTACTATGTTCGTGGTGCTTGGCTTATTAATCACACCGACATCTTTACTAGACGTTTGGTTTGAAGGCCTTCTTATTGCCTTAGTGTTAATTTTTGTTGCTAGACCACTGGCCGTTATTCCTGTTCTAGCTATATTTGGTTTTAATCTACGTGAAATTGCATTGGTTTCCTGGGTTGGGTTAAGAGGTTCTGTACCTATTATTTTAGCAATATTTCCATTAATATTTGGATTACCAGGTGCAGCACTTATTTTTAACGTGGTCTTTTTTGTTGTGTTAATTTCTGCCACGCTACAAGGTTCAAGTTTAGCTTGGATGGCAAGAAAGTTGAAATTAACATTAGCCCCTCCTGTCACACCTGCAGCTACCCTTGAAATTACAGCACTTGGTGAAGTGGATGCTGATATAGTCGAATATAGTTTAGGGCACACATCACCTGCGGTTGGACGACGAATTTCACATTTAGCACTTCCTGAACATGCAGTTATTGCAATGATCAGTCGTGATAAAAAAGTAATTGCACCACGAGGTTCTACGCTCTTGCTAGCAGAAGACCAAATCTTTATTGTACTTAAACCTGGAATACGACCTTTTGTTGATTATGTGTTCTCGGGCGCACTCGGTAATGAAAATGAAGAATTACCGCATAGGGAGTTGCGGGTTAAAGGTTATACCTGTATTTCTGATATAGAACTTTCTTACGGTATTAAAATCGGCGAAGGGCATGATACTTTAGACCACGTTATAAAATCCTCTCATCATTCAGAACTATACATTGGTGCAATTGTTCGGTTAGATAATATCTGCTTATATGTGCGTAATATGTTGGATGAACGTGTTACAACGGTAGGTATAGTGATGGAGGTAAAAGAATAACTGCTTTTTTTATAATTTAACTAAGTGCTTCACATCGTTTTTGTCAAGGGATAAGGGGGCTATCATCACATCTAATGGATTATCTTGTAAATATCCCTTGAGTAAACTGATTGACTAAGTATAATAGCGCCTCACTTCTCGAGTATCTCTTAATTCCCAACAAAACTAAGATTAGCCCGATAAGTGTAACTATTGCTTTGGCAGATAATATCTGTCTCATGCATTGTAGGGGTGTAGTTCCAATTGGTAGAACAGCGGTCTCCAAAACCGATGGTTGGGAGTTCGAGTCTCTCCACCCCTGCCATTTTAATAAAAATTCGCGGGAATCGCATTTCCAGATAGTTTCAAATTTGACGATAATTACGGATAGAAATATGAATGCAAGTACAGAAGAACAACCAAGCAGTTCTTTAGATGGCTTAAAATGGGGCATTATTGTCTTATTATTAATTGCTGCTATTGGTGGGAATTATTATTATGATCAAGAATCAGTGTTATTACGCGCGGTTGGTGTTGTCGTTGCTGTAGGTATTGCCGGTTTAGTTGCTATGCAAACCTTTAAAGGGCGCTCAGCCGTTGCGTTTGCTAAAGAATCAAGAACTGAAGTTCGTAAAGTTGTTTGGCCAACACGTCAAGAAGCCATTCAAACTACAGGTATTGTTTTGGTGGTTACATTACTCATGTCATTACTACTTTGGGGATTAGATTCTGTTCTATTCTGGTTAGTCGGCTTAATTACAGGTATGAAGGTATTATAATGTCTGAAGATTTTATTGAAGATTCTGTTGAAGGTAATGAAAGCGAAGAACCACAAGCAGAAACCGTAATACAGAATCCAAAATTAAGATGGTATGTAGTGCAAGCGTTTTCAGGATATGAAGGTCGAGTGCAGAAAACATTACTTGAGCATATTGAAATTCAAGGTTTACAAGATAAATTTGGCGAAGTATTAGTGCCTACTGAAGAAGTAGTTGAAATGCGTGCCGGTCAAAAACGTAAAAGTTCACGAAAATTTTTCCCTGGATATGTTTTAGTTCAAATGGAAATGGATGAGCAGTCTTGGCATTTAGTTAAAAGTGTACCGAGAGTTTTAGGTTTTATTGGTGGTACGAGTGATCGTCCTGCACCTATTACACAAAAAGAAGCTGATCGTATACTACAACGTCTGATTGATACTGATAAACCTAAACCTAAAACATTATTTGAACCAGGCGAAGTTATTCGTGTTATTGACGGACCTTTTGCTGATTTCAATGGTGTTGTGGAAGAACTGGATTACGAGAAAAACCGTATTAAAGTATCCGTACTTATTTTTGGTCGTTCTACCCCTGTTGATCTAGAATTTGGTCAAGTCGAAAAAGGTAGCTAGGCACATCTGAAAGTAACAAGCACTTTTACTAAATAAAAAAACCAAAGTCCTCTTTGGTTTTTTTATGTCTTTTTTATAGGCAGTTTAAAAAATCACTTGAAACTGAGTGATTGATTAATATATAATCCGCTGCCGCGTTTTTTTAGCGCGGCCTAAATTTAATTTTATTTAAGTATCTTATAATAAAATATTTAGTAAACAGGGAAGCAAAAGCTGTAATAAATTTATAGTGATTAGCGTTAACTACCCATAATGAAGGTATTTTAAAAATGGCTAAAAAAGTCCAAGCTTTAATCAAGCTACAAGTAGCTGCCGGTGCAGCTAACCCGTCACCACCAGTTGGTCCAAAGACTTGGTCAGCACGGTGTTAACATTATGGAATTCTGTAAAGCGTTTAACGCGAAAACAGATTCTTTAGAAAAAGGCGCTCCGGTTCCAGTAGTAATTACTGTTTATAGTGACCGTTCGTTTACTTTCGAAACAAAAACTCCACCTGCTGCTTATTTATTATTAAAAGCTGCCGGTGTAAAAAGCGGTTCTGGTCGTCCTAACACAGAAAAAGTTGGAACTGTAACTACAGCTCAACTTGAAGAAATTGTTAAGACTAAAGAATCTGATTTAACTGCCGGTTCTATGGAAGCTGCAGTGCGTACCATTGCGGGCAGTGCTCGTTCAATGGGTTTAGTGGTAGAGGACTAATCAATGGCTAAATTATCAAAACGCGCTCGTCTTATCCGTGAAAAAGTAGACGTAACGAAAGAATATGATATTAACGAAGCAGTTTCTTTATTAAAAGAATTTGCGACAGCAAAATTTCGTGAAAGCGTAGATGTTGCTGTAAATCTTGGTATTGATGCTCGTAAATCAGATCAAAACGTACGTGGCGCAGCTGTATTACCAAATGGTACTGGCCGTGATGTTCGTGTTGCTGTATTTACACAAGGTGCAAACGCAGAAAAAGCTAAAGAAGCCGGTGCTGATGTTGTAGGCATGGAAGATTTAGCTGAATTAGTTAAGAAAGGCGAAATGAACTTTGATGTTGTAATCGCTTCTCCTGACGCAATGCGTGTTGTTGGCCAATTAGGTCAAATATTAGGCCCACGTGGTTTAATGCCAAACCCTAAAGTTGGTACTGTAACACCTGACGTAGCCGGCGCTGTTAAAAACGCTAAATCTGGTCAAGTTCGTTACCGCAATGATAAAAACGGTATCATCCATACTACTATTGGTAAGGCTGATTTCGAATCTGAACAATTGCAAGCTAACTTAGAGTTTTTGCTAGAAGCGCTTAAAAAAGCAAAACCAAAGCAAACGCGAAAGGTCAGTATATTAAGAAAGTTTCACTTTCTACTACTATGGGTGCCGGCGTTGCCGTTAACCAAGCTAGTTTAACTGTAGCTTAATAGTATAAAAGTAAAGTTTATTTTTTTGAACTTTACAAGGGCGAAATTATAACCTATAATTTCGCCCCTTAAATTTTGGTAGGAGTCGAGTTGTTTTTGTCTTATGGCAAATACAGCATGACCCCCGTCCAAGACCGTAGGTGTAGAGAATCATTAGTGGTGCAGGTTATCTTTTCGAAGCTTGTAATTAATTCTTTCTACTAATTTTATTTTACTTAATTTCCTACGTAGATGGTGATTACCCAGATATTTTTCCTTAAATTCTGGTCCTCGCCGTAATGGCCTAACGACTAGATTACTAGGCGTTAGGGATTGTAAATACCGGTATTTTTCCGGTTTGAACCAGGAGTTAAAGCCAATGGCTATCAATCTTGATGACAAAAAAGCAATTGTTGCTGAAGTTCAAGAAGCTGCCGCGGCGCTCAATCAGCTGTTATCGCGGATGCCCGTGGTGTAACAGTTGAAGCAATTACTGTATTGCGTAAGCAAGCACGTGAGAATGGCGTATGGATGAAAGTTGTCCGTAACACATTAGCACGTCGTGCAGTAGCAGGTACGGATTTTGAATGTGTTAATGATACATTTGTAGGTCCTACACTAATTGCATTTTCAAACGAACATCCAGGTGCCGCAGCACGCTTATTCACTGATTTCGCTAAAACTAACGAAAAATTTGAATTAAAAGCAGCAGCATTTGAAGGTAATTTAGTCGATGTAAATATGTTAGCGAAGCTACCTACTTACGACGAAGCGATTGCCCGTTTAATGAGCGCTATGAAAGAAGCATCTGCCGGCAAATTATGTCGTACGATTGCTGCAGTTCGCGATCAGAAAGAACAAGAAGCTGCTTAATAGTTTTTCTTATTCTAAGAAATCTATTTTGGCTAGTATTAACCTTAATATCAGTCAAGCTTATTGTATTTAATAGTTATTCAAACAGTACTTATGACTTCAAAATGAAGCAAAGGCTGTTTCTTAAAAAACAGGAAATTTTATAATGTCTATCTCTAAAGACGATATCCTAAACGCTATTGCTGAAATGTCAGTAATGGACGTTGTTGCACTAATCGAAGCAATGGAAGAAAAATTTGGCGTATCAGCTGCTGCAGCTGTTGCTGTTGCCGGTGGTGACGGTGCTTCTGCTGAAGAACAAACTGAATTTGATGTTGTTCTAACTAGCTTCGGTGAGAAGAAAGTTGCAGTAATTAAAGCTGTTCGTGGCGCTACAGGTTTAGGCCTTAAAGAAGCTAAAGAGTTAGTTGAAGCTGCTCCTAAAGCAATCAAAGAAGGCGTAGAAAAAGCTGAAGCTGAAGAGCTTAAGAAAACTCTTGAAGAAGTCGGTGCTTCTGTTGAGATCAAATAGTCTGTTATTAAACAGATTGTTTGCCTGAAAAGGCATGGCCGGTGATTTTAACGTCACCGGCCTTTTTGCGCTTTTTACTGTTATAAAACAAATGCTGATTTTTTAACAAAAACAGGGCAGTATGTATTATTGTAAAAGTGTTAGGTGATTCTTGTAATCATCTAGTAATGTTTAGACGTAAACATTATCTAAATAACCTGTCTATGTAAGTTTTACTTACTAGACAGATTTGGCCATAACAAGCAAGCTGAGGAACCCCATGGCTTACTCATACTTTGAGAAAAAGCGAATTAGAAAGGACTTTGGTAAAAGTGCACAAGTAATGGAATATCCATTCTTGTTGTCCATTCAACTCGATTCTTTCCGCAAGTTTATTGATATTGATCCCACAGGTGAAACCGGTCTAGAGGCTGCTTTCCGTTCTATTTTCCCAATAAAAGCTTATTCAGGTAGCTCAGAATTACAATATGTAAGCTATCGTTTAGGTGAACCGTTATTTGATGTGAAAGAATGTCAAATACGTGGTGTAACTTATTCTGCACCGCTACGCGTTAAATTGCGCTTAGTGGTCTACGATAAAGAAGCTCCGGCAGGTACTGTAAAAGATATCAAAGAACAAGAAGTGTACATGGGTGAAATCCCGTTGATGACAGATAACGGTACTTTTGTAATTAATGGTACAGAACGTGTTATCGTTTCACAATTACATCGTTCACCAGGTGTTTTCTTTGATCACGATAAAGGTAAAACGCATTCATCTGGTAAAGTGTTATATAACGCACGTGTTATTCCTTACCGTGGTTCATGGTTAGACTTTGAATTTGATCCAAAAGATAACTTATTTGTGCGTATTGATAGACGTCGTAAACTACCTGCGTCAATTATGTTACGTGCATTAGAATATTCAACTGAAGAAATATTAGATATTTTCTATGATACAACGAATTTTGCCATTAAAGGCGATAAGTTGGTTATGGATCTTATCCCAGATCGTCTTCGTGGTGAAACAGCTACTTTTGATATTTCGATTGAAAAAGGTGAAGTATTAGTTGAATCTGGTCGTCGTATTACGGCTCGTCATATTAATGCGCTAAACAAAGCTAAAATTGATTCATTAGAAGTACCTGCTGAATATATTGTTGGTAAGGTTTTATCTAAAGCTTATATCGACAAATCGACAGGTGAAGTTATTGCTGAAGCGAATGCTGAGTTAACTTTAGAATTATTAGCCGAGTTAAGCCAAGTCGGTCATAAATCAATATCTACCTTATATATGAACGAATTTGATGTTGGTTCGTATATGTCTGATACGTTACGCGTTGATAGCTCAACTAACCGCTTAGAAGCACTTGTTGAGATTTACCGCATGATGCGCCCAGGCGAGCCACCGACAAAAGATGCCGCTGAAACATTGTTCAATAACTTGTTTTTTGCTTCAGAACGTTATGACTTATCAACCGTTGGTCGTATGAAGTTCAATCGTCGCGTAGGCAATGCTGATGATATTGGCTCTGGTATTTTATCGCAAGATGATATTATCTCTGTTATGAAAACCTTAATCGATATACGTGATGGTAAAGGTGAAGTTGATGATATTGATCATCTAGGTAACCGTCGTATTCGCTCCGTAGGTGAAATGGCTGAAAACCAATTTCGCGTAGGTCTTGTACGTGTTGAACGTGCAGTACGTGAACGTTTAAGTCTTGGTGACTTAGATGCGATCATGCCTCAAGATCTAATTAACGCAAAACCAATTTCTGCGGCAGTGAAAGAATTCTTTGGTTCATCACAATTGTCACAATTTATGGATCAAAACAACCCGTTATCAGAAGTAACGCACAAACGTCGTATTTCTGCCTTAGGGCCGGGTGGCTTAACACGTGAACGTCTTGGTTTTGAAGTGCGAGATGTACATCCGACGCATTACGGTCGTGTATGTCCAATTGAAACGCCAGAAGGACCAAACATTGGTTTGATCAACTCGCTTTCTTGTTACGCACGTACTAATGATTTTGGTTTCTTAGAAACACCATATCGTAAAGTAGTAGACGGTGTGGTAAGTAACGATATTGATTATTTATCAGCGATTGAAGAAGGTAACTTTGTTATCGCTCAAGCGAATGCTGTACGTGATGCTAACGATACACTGACTGAAGATTTAGTTAACTGTCGCCATAAAAATGAATTTACATTAAAAGGTCCGGCTGAAGTTCAATATATGGATGTTTCTCCACAACAAATTATTTCAGTTGCGGCGTCACTTATCCCATTTCTTGAACACGATGATGCTAACCGTGCTTTGATGGGGTCGAACATGCAACGTCAAGCAGTACCTACACTTATCGTAGATAAGCCGTTAGTTGGTACTGGTATGGAAAAAGTTGTTGCTGTTGATTCTGGTGTTACAGCGGTTGCTAAACGTGGTGGTGTGGTAAGTTATGTTGATGCTTCACGTATCGTAGTTAGAGTAAATGAAAATGAAATGCGTCTTGGTGAAGCAGGTATTGATATTTATAATTTAACTAAATATACACGTTCAAACCAAAATACATGTATTAACCAACGTCCAGTATGTCGTATGGGAGAGCCAGTAGTTCGTGGTGATGTATTAGCTGATGGTCCATCAACTGATATGGGTGAATTAGCGCTTGGTCAAAACATGCGTATTGCTTTCATGCCTTGGAATGGTTACAACTTTGAAGATTCAATGTTGTTATCTGAACGGGTTGCGATTGAAGATCGTTTTACTACGATTCATATTCAAGAGCTAACATGTATTGCACGTGATACTAAGTTAGGTAGTGAAGAAATTACTGCTGATATTCCTAATGTTGGTGAATCAGCGTTATCTAAATTAGATGAAGCGGGTGTTGTTTACATCGGTGCTGAAGTTAATGGTGGTGACATTTTAGTGGGTAAAGTTACTCCTAAAGGTGAAACACAATTAACACCTGAAGAAAAACTGTTACGTGCAATTTTTGGTGAAAAAGCAGCTGATGTAAAAGACAGCTCTTTACGTGTACCAAACTCTGTAAAAGGTACTATCATTGATGTACAGATCTTCACTCGTGACGGTGTTGAGAAAGATGCTCGAGCTGTAGAAATTGAAGAAATGCAGCTTAAAGAAGTTAAGAAAGATCTTGGCGATGAATTAAGTATCTTAGAAGACGGAATCTATGCACGTACCAAGAAGTTACTACTATCTCCGGCTTAAATGAGTCTGACTTAACGTCTATGTCTCGTGATAAGTGGTTAACACAAAACTTATCAAACGAAGATCAGCAAGCAGAATTAGAACAAATAGCTGAGCAATACGACAATATTAAAGAAGACTTCGATAAGAAGTATGAAATTAAACGTCGTAAGATAACGCAAGGCGATGACCTACAACCAGGCGTGTTAAAAATAGTTAAAGTTTACTTAGCTGTTAAACGTCGTATACAGCCAGGTGATAAAATGGGCGGTCGTCATGGTAACAAAGGTGTTATTTCAAACGTAGTACCTGTTGAAGACATGCCATACGATGAACATGGTGTACCGGTAGATGTTGTGTTGAACCCGTTAGGTGTTCCATCACGTATGAACATAGGGCAAATCTTAGAAACTCACCTAGGTATGGCATGTCGCGGTATTGGTGAAAAGATTAACCGTATGTTAGAAGCGCAACAAGAAATTCATAAACTACGTAATTTCATTCAAGAAGTTTACAATGTTGGTGAATCGCGTCAAGTTGTCGATGTAGCAAGTTTCTCTGATGAGGAAGTGTTACGTTTAGCGGTAACTTACGTCTTGGTTTGCCAATAGCGACACCTGCGTTTGATGGTGCGGCTGAAAAAGAAATCAAAGAGTTATTTAAACTTGCAGAAATGCCAGAAAGTGGACAGTTCACGTTAACAGATGGTCGTACTGGCCGTGAATTTGAACGTCCAGTAACGGTTGGTTACATGTATATGTTAAAACTAAACCATTTAGTTGATGATAAAATGCATGCACGTTCTACCGGTTCATATAGCTTGGTTACACAGCAACCTCTTGGTGGTAAAGCACAATTTGGTGGTCAGCGTTTTGGTGAGATGGAAGTATGGGCATTAGAAGCTTATGGCGCAGCTTATACCCTACAAGAAATGCTTACCGTGAAATCTGATGATGTCGGCGGTCGTACTAAGATGTATAAAAACTTAGTTGACGGTGATCATCGAATGGATCCAGGAATTCCTGAGTCATTCAATGTATTACTTAAAGAAATTCGATCTTTAGGCATTAACATCGAATTAGACCAAGACTAGGTTCTAAGCAATGAGTCGCTGAACACTGATGATTTGAAATATCAGTGAAGCAGTAAGCGAAGAAGGTAGATATTTACCTTCTTCTATAGATTTAACTCCGACAGGAGAAGAGTGTGAAAGATTTACTTAAGTTTCTTAAGCAACAAAATCAAACAGAAGACTTTGATGGCATTCGCATCGGTCTAGCGTCGCCAGACTTGGTACGTTCGTGGTCATTTGGTGAAGTTAAAAAGCCTGAAACCATCAACTATCGTACCTTTAAGCCAGAGCGTGACGGTTTATTTTGTGCACGTATATTTGGCCCTGTAAAAGACTATGAATGTCTTTGTGGTAAATACAAACGCTTAAAGCATCGCGGTGTTATCTGTGAGAAATGTGGCGTAGAAGTGACCTTAACTAAAGTTCGTCGTGAACGTATGGGTCACATTGAATTAGCAAGTCCCGTTGCTCATATCTGGTTCTTGAAATCATTACCATCGCGTATTGGTTTATTACTTGATATGACATTGCGTGATATTGAACGCGTGCTTTATTTTGAATCTTATGTTGTAACTGAACCAGGTATGACAACATTAGAGAAAAGCCAAATTCTAACAGAAGAAGAATATCTTGATGCGTTAGAAGAACACGGTGATGAATTTGACGCCCTAATGGGTGCTGAAGCTGTTTTAGCTTTACTACAACAAATTGATTTAGATGGCGAAGTAGCGCAAATGCGTGAAGAATTGCCTGAAATCGGTAGTGAAACAAAACGTAAAAAAATCACTAAGCGTTTAAAATTGATGGAAGCATTTGCTGCTTCAGGCAACAAGCCTGAGTGGATGATTATGAATGTTCTACCAATTTTACCACCAGATTTGCGTCCATTGGTACCACTTGATGGAGGTCGTTTTGCAACGTCAGATCTTAACGATTTATATCGTCGTGTTATTAACCGTAACAACCGTTTAAAACGTCTTCTAGACTTGGTTGCTCCAGACATTATCGTACGTAATGAAAAACGTATGTTACAAGAGTCTGTTGATGCACTATTAGATAATGGTCGTCGTGGTCGCGCTATTACGGGTTCTAACAAACGTCCTCTTAAATCACTTGCCGATATGATTAAAGGTAAGCAAGGTCGTTTCCGTCAAAACTTACTTGGTAAGCGTGTAGATTATTCAGGTCGTTCTGTAATTACGGTTGGCCCTACATTGAAACTTCATCAATGTGGTTTGCCAAAGAAAATGGCGCTAGAATTGTTCAAACCATTTATTTACGGTGTATTAGAGCGTCGTGGTTTAGCTACAACAATCAAAGCGGCAAAAAAATTAGTTGAGCGTGAAGGCTCGGAAGTTTGGGATGTACTCGATGAAGTTATCCGCGAACATCCTGTAATGCTTAACCGTGCACCAACATTGCATAGATTAGGTATCCAAGCGTTCGAACCTGTGTTGATTGAAGGTAAAGCAATTCACCTTCATCCATTAGTTTGTGCGGCATACAACGCCGATTTCGATGGTGACCAAATGGCGGTACATGTACCACTAACTATCGAAGCACAAATGGAAGCACGTACGTTGATGATGTCAACGAATAACGTTTTAGCACCGGCTAACGGTGAACCAATCATCGTACCATCACAAGATGTTGTATTAGGTCTTTATTATCTAACACGCGATCGTGTCAATGGCCTAGGTGAAGGCATGGTATTTGTGGACACTAAAGAAGCTGAAAAAGCTTACCGTACTGGTGTTGCTGAACTTCATGCCCGAGTTAAAATTCGCATCACAGAATATGTTAAAACGGCTGATGGTGAATATGAAGCGAAAACTAGTTTACGTAATACAACGGTAGGGCGTGCTATTTTATGGCAGGTTTGTCCAAAAGGCTTACCTTTTGACGTTATTGATCAACCTCTCGCGAAAAAAGCGATATCAAAATTGATCAACCATGCTTATCGTACGTTAGGTTTAAAAGATACCGTTATCTTTGCTGATCACATTATGTATACAGGTTTTCATTATGCAATGATTGGTGCTTCTGTTGGTATTGATGACATGGTTATCCCTGATGCTAAGTACACTATCATCGAAGATTCTGAAGCTGAAGTTGCTGAAATTCAAGCACAGTTTGACCAAGGTCTTGTAACTGCGGGTGAAAAATACAACAAAGTTATTGATATTTGGTCGTCTGCGAACGAAAAAGTATCTAAAGCGATGATGGATAACTTATCAAAAGAGCAAGTTTTAAACCGCGATGGCGTAATGGAAGAGCAAGATTCATTTAACTCTATCTTTATGATGGCCGACTCGGGTGCTCGTGGTAGTGCTGCACAGATTCGTCAATTAGCAGGTATGCGTGGTTTGATGGCTAAACCAGATGGGTCAATCATCGAAACACCAATCAAAGCTAACTTCCGTGAAGGTTTGAATGTATCTGAATACTTCATCTCAACGCATGGTGCGCGTAAAGGTTTGGCCGATACTGCTCTTAAAACAGCTAACTCGGGTTACTTAACTCGTCGTTTAGTTGATGTTGCGCAAGATTTGGTAGTTACCGAGCATGATTGTGGAACTGAAGACGGGTTATTAATGACACCACTGATTGAAGGTGGTGATGTTGTAGAGCCGTTACGTGAGCGTGTACTTGGTCGTGTAGTTTGTGAAGATGTATATATCCCAGGTACAGAAGAAGTATTACTTCCTCGTAATACGTTAATTGATGAAGCTCTTTGTGATGTGATTGAAGAAAATTCAGTTGATCATATCAAAGTACGTTCAATTATCACCTGTAAAACGGATTTCGGTATTTGTGCAAACTGTTATGGTCGTGATTTGGCTCGTGGCCATATGATCAACCAAGGTGAAGCAATTGGTGTAGTTGCTGCACAATCAATTGGTGAACCGGGTACTCAGCTTACTATGCGTACGTTCCATATTGGTGGGGCTGCATCTCGTGCCTCTGCTGAAAATAGCGTACAAGTGAACAACACGGGTATACTTAAATTACAGAATGCTAAGTTTGTTACAAACTCAGACAAACATATTGTTATTACCTCGCGTTCATCTGAATTGACGGTTATTGATGATATGGGTCGAGTCACTGAAAACTACAAAGTGCCTTATGGTGCAGTACTTTCTAAAAATGACGGTGAAACGGTAACCGGTGATACGATCGCCAACTGGGATCCGCATACGCATCCAATCATTACCGAAGTAAAAGGTAAAGTACAATTTGTTGACTTGATTGATGGCGTGACTATGGTTCGCCAAACTGATGAGCTTACTGGTCTATCAAGCATTGTTATTACTGAAGCTGCTCAGCGTAGCGCTAGTGGTAAAGAAATGCGTCCGGCGTTGAAGTTAGTTGGTCCTAAAGGACAAGATGTAATGATTGCGGGTACAGAAATCCCGGCACTTTATTACTTACCAGGTAATGCAATAGTAAACCTTGAAGATGGTGCCGATGTAAGTGTAGGTGATGCACTAGCACGTATACCACAAGCAAGTTCTAAAACTCGCGATATTACTGGTGGTCTTCCTCGTGTTGCTGATTTGTTTGAAGCGCGTAAGCCTAAACTACCTGCTATTTTAGCAGAGAAAACAGGTGTTATCGGTTTCGGTAAAGAAACGAAAGGTAAAGTACGTTTACTTATCACTCAACCGAGCGGCGATGTATATGAAGAGATGATTCCTAAAACACGTCAATTAAACGTATTTGAAGGTGAACAAGTGGCTAAAGGTGAAGTTATTGCCGATGGTCCTGAGTCTCCGCATGACATCCTACGTTTACGTGGTGTTGCACCAGTAGCAAACTATATCGTGAACGAAGTACAAGAAGTTTACCGTTTACAGGGTGTTAAGATTAACGATAAGCATATTGAAGTTATCGTACGTCAAATGATCCGTAAATGTGAAATACTTGATCTTGGCGATAGTGACTTCCTAAAAGGTGAACAAGTTGAAGTAGCACGTGTTAATATTGCTAATCGTGATCTTGAAGCACAAGGTAAAGTACTGACTGAATACGAAATGCAAATGATGGGTATTACTAAAGCCTCTTTAGCTACCGAATCATTCATTTCTGCAGCATCTTTCCAAGAAACAACACGTGTACTTACTGAAGCGGCTGTTGCAGGTAAAAAAGATGGTTTACGTGGCTTGAAAGAAAACGTTATTGTTGGGCGTTTGATTCCTGTTGGTACAGGTTATGCTTATCATCAAGAACGTGCTAAAGCTAAAGCTGCTTTTGATGCTCACGAAGATACAACCGTGTCTGCAGATGAAGCTGAACAGGCGTTAGCTGATGCATTGAGTGCAGACTTAGGCTCAGAATAAGCTTATGGGTAATATACTTTAAACGAGGTATTACTTAGATAACTTAAAAAACCGTACGTGAAAGCGTACGGTTTTTTTGTTTTAGCGCCGCACACATATGAGCATACAGACTGACCAGAAAAGACTTTAACCATTGGATATTAGTTATTACTTGACAGTTAGCTCATTGACCTATAGAATTTCGCGACCTTATATTCCGTGCTCAGTAGGCACAGTATCTAAAGGTAAGATTTTCACGTTTATAAGCGGGTAATTTGACAAACTTAGTCAATTTAGATTATCCAATGTTTTTACTGATCAGGAGCTATAATGGCAACTATTAATCAACTAGTACGTAAACCACGTGTTAGACAGGTAACTAAAAGTAACGTTCGGCGTTACAAGCCTGTCCACAACGTCGTGGCGTATGTACTCGTGTATATACAACTACACCTAAAAAACCTAACTCAGCACTACGTAAAGTTGCGCGTGTTCGTTTAACTAACGGCTACGAAGTAACTTCATATATTGGTGGTGAAGGTCATAACTTACAAGAGCATAGCGTGATCTTAATCCGTGGTGGTCGTGTTAAAGATTTACCAGGTGTGCGTTATCACACCGTACGTGGCGCACTAGATTGTTCTGGTGTAAGCGACAGAAGACAAGGCCGTTCTAAATACGGTGCTAAACGACCTAAATCTTAAGTTTCCATCTTTACCCCTTTCTAAATAGAAAGCGATGGTAAAAGATAAAAACGTTAAGTAAGGCCAAATGAAAAATTTTAAATTTATATATTTTGGATTAATCCTGAATACTACGGAGAATTAAGATGCCAAGAAGACGCGTCGTAGGGCAACGTAAAATATTGCCAGATCCTAAGTTCCATAATGAACTTTTAGCAAAATTCATCAACATCCTTATGGTTGATGGTAAAAAATCTACTGCAGAAAAAATCGTTTACGGTGCATTAGACATTTTAACTGAAAAAAAGACTGAGAAAACTCATTTAGAGATGTTCGAAGAAGCGTTAGATAACATCCGTCCACAAGTCGAAGTTAAATCTCGTCGTGTTGGTGGTTCTACTTATCAAGTTCCAGTTGAAGTTCGTCCAGTGCGTCGTAATGCACTAGCCATGCGTTGGTTAGTTGAAGCAGCTCGTAAACGTGGTGAAAAATCAATGGCTCAGCGCCTAGCTAACGAAATGTTAGATGCGTCTGACAGCAAAGGTTCAGCGGTTAAAAAACGTGAAGACGTTCACCGTATGGCTGAAGCTAACAAAGCATTCGCTCACTACCGGTAATCTCACGGTAATGTTTGAATGTAATGCTTACTTTAAGAGCTTATCTTTAAGTAAGTTCATGGCTAGCAAGAGTTTATCTTGCTAGCCATACTTGTTTTTAAAATATGTGTTTTTATCGCAGTTAACTTAATAAAATAATTATTAATTGAATGTTTCGTTAAGTTAATTATAAAACCTATTGATATAATTCTAGGTTAAATTAGAGAGCATAAGAGGAATTTAAATTGGCCCGTATCACCCCTATAGAGCGCTATCGTAATATTGGTATTTGTGCGCATGTAGATGCAGGTAAAACTACAACCACAGAACGTGTACTTTTTTATACTGGCCTTTCTCATAAGATTGGTGAAGTACATGATGGTGCTGCAACCATGGATTGGATGGAGCAAGAGCAAGAGCGAGGAATTACGATAACCTCGGCTGCCACCACATGTTTCTGGAGAGGTATGGAAGGGCAATTTGACGATCATCGTATCAATATCATTGATACGCCAGGTCATGTTGATTTTACCATTGAAGTAGAACGCTCACTAAGAGTCCTTGATGGTGCTGTATTGGTGTTATGTGCGTCCTCAGGGGTTCAGCCGCAAACAGAAACTGTTTGGCGTCAAATGGAAAAATACGCGGTACCAAGGCTTGTTTTTGTAAATAAAATGGATCGCTCAGGCGCGAACTTTTTATCAGTAGTTGAACAATTACAAACCCGATTAGGAGCAAATGCAGTACCGATTCATTTAGCAATTGGTGCTGAAGAAGAATTTAAAGGTGTTGTCGACTTAGTTAAAATGAAGGCGATAAATTGGTCAGAAGCAGATCAAGGGATGACCTTTACTTACGAAGATATTCCGGCTGATATGATTGATCTTGCCCAAGAATGGCGTGAGCATCTAGAGTCAGAAGCGGCAGAAGCCACTGAAGAGTTAATGGATAAGTACCTTGAAGAAGGTGAATTAACTGAAGAAGAAATAAAGTTAGGGCTACGTAAACGTACTTTAGCTAATGAAATTATTTTATGTAGCTGTGGCAGTGCCTTCAAAAATAAAGGTGTACAAGCTGTACTCGATGCAGTGATTGAGTATTTGCCTTCTCCAATTGAAGTTGCTGCGATAACTGGTATCAATGACGATAAAGATGAAACTATTGGTTCTCGCCCTGCAGATGATAACGAACCTTTTGCCGCGCTTGCGTTTAAAATAGCAACTGACCCTTTTGTTGGCACCTTAACTTTCTTCCGTGTTTATTCCGGGGTGGTTAAAACGGGTGATAGTGTATATAACCCAGTTAAAGGCAAAAAAGAACGTTTTGGTCGTATTGTGCAAATGCATGCAAATGATAGACAAGAGATTAAAGAAGTTCGTGCGGGAGATATTGCAGCTGCAATTGGTTTAAAAGATGTAACCACGGGCGATACCCTTTGTGATGGTAATCATGTTATTACACTTGAACGAATGGAGTTCCCTGAACCAGTAATTTCAGTGGCTGTAGAGCCAAGAACGTTAGCAGCCCAAGAAAAAATGGGTATTGCTTTAGGAAAACTAGCTGCAGAAGATCCATCGTTTAGAGTCCATACGGATGACGAGACGGGACAAACAATTATCTCAGGAATGGGCGAGTTACACTTAGATATTTTGGTTGAACGCATGAAACGTGAATTTGGCGTGGAATGTAATGTTGGTAACCCACAAGTGTCTTACCGTGAAACAATTCGTAAAAGCGTTGAAGTTGAAGGTAAGTTCGTACGTCAATCTGGTGGTAAAGGTCAATACGGCCATGTTTGGCTTAAAATGGAGCCTTTAGAAGAAGGCGCAGGGTTTGAATTTGTTAACGAAACTGTTGGCGGTTCAGTTCCCAAAGAATATATACCCGCAGTAGAGAAAGGTTGCAAAGAGCAAATGGAAAGCGGTGTTTTAGGCGGATTTCCATTATTAGACATAAAAGTCAC
The DNA here is from genome assembly GCF_022669015.1 of Colwellia maritima. Classification (GTDB taxonomy): domain Bacteria; phylum Pseudomonadota; class Gammaproteobacteria; order Enterobacterales; family Alteromonadaceae; genus Colwellia; species Colwellia maritima. The sequence goes on from NZ_JAKKSL010000001.1 coordinate 1,039,692, forward strand.
GCTTTTTGATGGTTCCTTTCATGATGTCGACTCAAATGAGATGGCATTTAAAGTCGCTGCTTCAATTGGTTTTAAAAATGGTGCGCTACAAGCAAATCCTGTAATATTAGAGCCAATGATGAAAGTCGAAGTGTCTACACCTGAAACCAATATGGGAGATGTTGTAGGAGACTTAAACCGTCGACGCGGTATTATTGACGGTATGGACGAAGGTCCGGCAGGTTTAAAAATTGTAAATGCATTGGTACCCTTAGCCGAAATGTTCGGTTATGCTACCGACTTGCGTAGTGCTACTCAAGGTCGTGCATCTTACTCTATGGAGTTTCAGCAATATAATGAAGCTCCAAAATTGGTAGCACAAAAAATTATGGAAACTCGTTAGAGCTCCATTGATTTATTCATAGGCAAGATTTACAACAAGCAAGGTCGCTTTGACTGCGCTTTTATTATTTATAGCAAAATAAACTTTAAGGTAATTGAAAAATGGCTAAAGCAAAATTTGAACGTAATAAACCACATGTAAACGTTGGTACTATCGGACACGTTGATCACGGTAAAACAACTTTAACAGCCGCTATCTCTGCGGTATTAACAAAAGTTCACGGTGGTGAAGTTAAAGATTTCGCACAAATCGATAATGCACCAGAAGAGCGTGAACGTGGTATTACAATCAATACATCTCACATTGAATACGATACAGAAACACGTCACTACGCACACGTAGATTGTCCAGGCCATGCTGATTATATCAAAAATATGATTACTGGTGCTGCACAAATGGATGGTGCTATCTTAGTAGTTGCTGCTACAGATGGTCCTATGCCACAAACACGCGAGCACATCTTATTATCACGTCAAGTTGGTGTACCTTACATCATCGTTTTCATGAACAAATGTGACATGGTAGATGACGAAGAATTATTAGAATTAGTAGAAATGGAAGTTCGTGAACTTCTATCTGAATATGACTTCCCAGGTGATGATTTACCAGTAATTCAAGGTTCAGCTTTGGGTGCACTTCAAGGCGAAGAGAAGTGGGAAGCTAAAATAATAGAACTTGCTGACCAATTAGATACCTACATTCCAGAGCCAGAGCGTGCAATCGACGGAGCATTCATCATGCCAATCGAAGATGTATTCTCAATTTCAGGTCGTGGTACCGTAGTAACTGGACGTGTTGAACGTGGTATCATCAAAGTTGGTGAAGAAGTAGAAGTTGTAGGTATCCGTGATACACAAAAATCAACTTGTACAGGTGTAGAAATGTTCCGTAAGCTTCTTGACGAAGGTCGTCTTGGCGAGAACTGTGGTGTACTTTTACGTGGTCTTAAGCGTGAAGATGTTGAACGTGGTCAAGTATTATGTAAGCCTGGTTCAATTTCACCTCATACAAAATTTGAATCAGAAGTATACGTACTTTCTAAAGATGAAGGTGGCCGTCATACACCATTCTTTAAAGGCTACCGTCCACAGTTTTATTTCCGTACAACGGATATCACTGGTTCAGTAGAGCTTCCAGAAGGTGTTGAAATGGTAATGCCTGGTGACAACTTGAAATTTGTTGTTGAGCTAATCAACCCAGTAGCGATGGATGAAGGTTTACGCTTCGCAATCCGTGAAGGTGGTCGTACTGTAGGCGGTGTTGTTTCATCAATCATCGCTTAATTGAAGGTTTATTTGCAGCTACCCTTGCGTTAACTGCGTTGTGGATACTCATTGACTAGCGTCAACGCCGTGTCCATGCCTTGTTATCCCATCGGTTATCAAGCAAAATAAAACTCAAATACGTTAAATGAAAAGGTCGCTTCTGCGGCCTTTTTTGTTTCAATTTGACTTAACCGTGACTAGTTAGTCGCGTCAATCACAATATATTTATGAAGGGCTAATTATGTCTTGGCAACCAACACTTACTTGGAAAGATGCGCAAAAACGTGCGAAAATCCTACAAAAAATAAGACATTTTTTTGCCGACCGTGATGTTGTTGAAGTTGAAACACCCGCTTTATCGCTTGGAACTATTACCGATGTATATATAGACGCATTATCATGTCGTTATGACTTTTTACGTACCAGTACCAAGAACGAAGCAACAAATTTATATTTACAAACGTCACCTGAATTTCATATGAAGCGCTTATTAGCGTCGGGTTATGGCAGTATTTTTCAAATCTGCAAAGCATTTAGACATGAAGAGGTTGGGCGTTTTCATAATCCAGAATTTACGATCCGGAGTGGTATAGAATTGGTTTTGATCATTTTGAGTTAATGACTGAAGTAGGTGCTTTACTAAGGGACGTTTTGCATTGTGAATCACCGGTTTCTCATACTTATCAGGATGTTTTTATTGCACATGTTAGTTTAGACCCGTTAACGGCGACAAAAGAAGAATTATTAGCACTGATAGAACAAAGAGGTAAGCTAAGTGACTGGCTCCTAGCTGTAGATGATAATGATATTTTATTACAGTTTATTTTCAGTGAGTTAATAGAGTCTAATATCGGCAATAACGCACCTTGTTTTATATATAACTTTCCAAAATCTCAAGCATCACTTGCTAAGTTGTGTTTAGCCGATGAGAGGGTTGCGCAACGATTTGAATGCTATTATCAAGGAATTGAATTGGCAAACGGCTTCAATGAATTAACAGATAGTAAAGAACAAGAAAAACGTTTTCAAATAGATAATGAGAAAAGGTGTGCTTCACATTTGAAAGAAAAACCCATTGATAAAAATTTTATTTCAGCATTAGCCTCTGGTATACCTCAATGTGCAGGCGTTGCCTTAGGCATTGATCGATTGGTAATGTTAGCACTAAAAAAGCATCATATTCAGGAGGTTATTAGTTTTACTGTAGAAAGTTCATAAAAGCTATGATTTTTTTCAGTTTATTAATGTTATAATGTATCAATTGTGATATTATTACACACCGAGATTATTTAAATTATTTTGTTAGTTTAAATAGCAGTTATAAAACAATTTTGTGTTGGAATATTATGTTAGACAGAATAGGCATTACAGCAACTTCATTGTGTGCATTACACTGCATACTATTGCCTGTTCTTATCCCTATTTTACCTTTGATGGGTTTAAGCTTTCTAGCTGATCACACGTGGGAACATGTTTTTTTACTGATGACGGCAGCCTTAGGAACGATGGCGCTTTTTTCAGGTTTTAAACGTTATCATAAACGTCTATACCCCTTTTATTTACTCTACCTAGGTGTTGCACTCTATTGGATAAAACATGACTTTTCAGAATCAGTAGAAGTCTATTTTATTATTGGTGGCGCTAGCCTAATCATTGCGGCGCATTTTATCAATATTAAATTATGTAATAGCTGTAAACCATGTGATGAAGAAAGCTGTAGTGCTTAATAAGCACCATCAATAATCACTCTACTTAATCGATTGTTAATCAACTTAGTTATAAATTCAGTTCTTTTAATTTCCGGGTAAGTGTGTTTCGCCCCCATCCTAGTTTTTTTGCTGCATCTTGTTTATGCCCCTGAGTAAACAGTAATGCGCGTTCTAACATCACTTTCTCAAATTCTGGCATTGCTGTATCCAAAATAGCATCAGAGCCTTGAGCTAATTCTTGATCCATCCAGTCGCTTAGCGCTGTTTGCCATGATGATATTTCTGTGTTTGTTTTTGTGCTCGTTTCCGTCAGTTCACTAGGTAAATCTTCTAATAATATTTCCTGACCACTTGCCATAACAGTTAAGAATCGGCAAATATTTTCAAGTTGGCGAACATTACCAGGCCATTGAAATTGTTGTAAGAAATTAGCCGCTTTTTTACTGATAGTTTTAGACTCAACACTTAACTCATTTGCAGCTTGTTTTAAGAAGTGTTGACTAAGTTGAGGTATATCTTCTTTTCTTTCACGTAAACTAGGCAAATGGATACGAATTACATTCAGACGATGAAATAAATCTTCCCTAAACTCATTACTATTGACTCTATCTTCTAAGTTTTGGTGCGTTGCAGCGATGATGCGGACATCGACTTGTACCGGCGAATGTCCCCCTACGCGGTAGAATTGTCCGTCTGACAAAACACGTAATAATCTTGTTTGTATTTCTAACGGCATATCACCTATTTCATCTAAAAATAAAGTCCCGCCATGTGCTTGTTCAAAGCGTCCTTGACGTACTGAGTTTGCGCCTGTGAACGCACCTTTTTCGTGACCAAATAATTCAGATTCAATTAGATCTTTAGGTATTGCTGCCATATTAAGTGGGATAAAGGGACATTTAGATCTCGGACTATGTGAGTGTAATGCATGTGCTACTAATTCTTTGCCTGTGCCTGATTCACCATTGATTAAAACGCTAATACTCGAACGTGATAAACGGCCGATTGCGCGAAATACTTCTTGCATTGCCGGCGCTTCACCAATAAGTCCTGAAGCAAGTGGTGCATTCTCGGTTTTTTGATTTTTTACATTCTGTTCTCGTGCGTGGGTTAAGGCACGTTTAGTCAGTGTAACGGCTTCATCCATATCAAAAGGTTTTGGTAAGTATTCAAATGCACCACCTTGGTATGCATTTACTGCACTGTCTAAATCTGAGTGCGCAGTCATAATGATAACGGGAATATTTGGATGTTCTTTACTTATCGCATTTAGTAGACTCATTCCGTCAATATCAGGCATTCGAATATCAGATATAATCACTTCAGGTTGATCGTGATCTAGTGCAATGAGTAAATTACTGGCACTTTCAAATGAGGCACTGCTAATATTCGCTTTGGTAAAGGCTTTTTCTAATACCCATCGAATTGAACTATCGTCATCTACTATCCATACTTGTTCAGTGATCATTGTATTTTCTCTCGGGTTAATATTCTATGCTCGTTTATCATGGAACCAGACTTCAACTTCTTTAACTATGTTAAAGGTAAAAGTATTATAAATTCAGTATGTCCAGGGCGACTATGACAGGCTAATTTACCATTATCTTTGGTTTATTAAGGTTTGTGAGATAGACAAACCTAAACCTGTACCATTTGTTCGTCCGGAGACCATGGGATAAAATAAGGTATCTTGAATTTCAACAGGAATACCGGGACCGTCGTCAATAATACTAATTTTTACAGCGAGCTTAACTTGTTTTCCATTAATGGTTTTATTGCTAGCAATGCGTGTTTTTAATGTTATTTTGTTATTAGCTGATATTGCTTGGATGGCATTGTTAACTATATTTAATACCGCCTGTTGTATTTTTTCTTGATCGCATTTTATTGCAGGAATTGAGGGGTCATAATCTCGTTTCAATTCTATCGTTTGTTCATGCGAAAAATTAACAACCTGACAAACTTTTTCTAATACTGAATGTATATTGTGGCTTTCAATTTGAGGTAATTGGTTTGGCCCTAACAGTCTGTCAACTAAATTTGTCAGTCTATCGGCTTGTTCAATAATCATCTCTGTGTATTCTTGTTGCTCTTCATCAAGTTCTTTATTTAAGAGTTGTGCTGCACCGCGAAGCCCGCCAAGTGGATTTTTTATTTCGTGAGCTAAACCTTTAATTAAATCCCGGGCTGCAATCCATTGCTGTTGCTGAAATACTTCTAAGCTAATCTGTTTTTGTTGGTCTATTTGTTTAAATTCGATCAATACATGTGGCTCGTGGTTGAACTCCACTGCTGAGGCTGTCACCTCTGCGGTAAATCGATGATTTTCACCCTTGGCTCTATTTCAATTTCACTATCAGTCAGTTCTTGTCCAGTGTTAAGTAATAGTTCTAATCGAGGGCGTGTTATTGATGTGTTAGCAAAAATTAAATCGTAAGAGCAGCCATATAATTTATTCAAACTTTTAATCAGTAATGCTTCTGCTGCAGGGTTTACATAACAAATTGTTAATTTATGATCAAGTATCAGCACAGCCGTGACTAGCTGATTAGCAAGGGTTTGCTGATAATTAAACTTAAGCTGTTGAATTTCTTTTCTTGTATGCAACATAAAGCCTCATATTCACACTAATATCGCACCAATATAGTGCGTTAAGTTTAGTATATTCTAGAAAGGTTTTATTTGCAGTGTTCAATGCTGCACTTTAGTGCTAATTTTTACTAATTTACAGAAGATCGATGCATATAAAACGTTACAGGTGTAGATAATGCAATAACCTTGCCTTGTTCGTTAAATATTTTCATTTTTATTTGGTGTTCGCCACGATCAACATTTCGAAGTGAAAAACGCGCGTCATTTTGGGGTTTTTGATAGGGTTTGCCATCTAATATTAGTTGAATTTTTAATCCACGTTTAAAAATTGGTGTAATAATACCACTCACAAAAACTGCGCCTGTGTTATCACGAATAGTAGCATTTTGTTCTGGGTAATTAATCGCCACTTGATATTCTTCAATAATTTCTTTTGTGTGAATATCGAGTACTTGTGTTTCTAATGTTGTTGATGACTTGATTATATTACCAGGCTTCGTTATGACTTCTTCTGCGCCCGGTTTGGGGGTGTCAGAGTAAACTAACTCTCCATTTTCATTACGCCACACATAGATTTTAGCTGTACCTGCGTTCACGGGAATCGCGAACGATAAGGTTAATAGCATTAGTAAAATAAATTTAATCATAATCAATTATTTATATCCAATTCCTTCAGATATATCCAAATACTCTACAATGTGAACATAGGTATTTATAATCTATACAAAAATGTGTCGATTTACCACAGAAAAGTAATTTTCTTTTATTTTAATGTATAGGCATAAAAAAACTCACCGAAGTGAGTTTTTTTAAGAACTAGTGTAATTATACGCTGTAGTATAATTCAAACTCTAATGGGTGTGTTGTCATGTTAACGCGTTGTGACTCTTCGCGTTTGATTGCAATGTAAGCATCAATCATGTCTTTGTCCATAACTCCACCTTGAAGTAAGAACTCATAATCAGCTTCTAAATTATCAAGGGCATCATCCAATGAAGTAGCTACTTGTGGAATAGCTGCAGCTTCTTCTCTTGGTAAATCATATAAATCTTTATCCATAGCATCGCCAGGGTGTATTTTATTTTGAATACCGTCAAGGCCGCCCATCAATAATGCCGAAAAGGCTAAATATGGGTTTGCTCTGCCGGATCAGGGAAACGAGCTTCAATACGCATTGCTTTTGGTGATGGCACAATTGGAATACGGATAGATGCTGAACGGTTACGAGCCGAATAAGCAAGCATTACCGGTGCTTCAAAATGAGGTACTAAACGTTTATAAGAGTTAGTCGGGTTTGTGAAGGCATTTAATGCTTTAGCATGCTTGATAATACCACCAATATAGTACAGCGCCATTTCAGATAAACCGCCGTACTTATCACCGGCAAATAAGTTAACACCATCTTTGGCAAGTGATTGATGAACATGCATACCTGAGCCATTATCACCTACTAATGGTTTAGGCATAAACGTTGCTGTTTTGCCATAAGCATGGGCTACGTTATGTACTACATATTTGTATGTTTGTACTTCATCAGCTTTTAAAACCATAGTGTTAAAACGACAAGCTATTTCGTTTTGACCTGCTGTTGCTACTTCATGGTGATGTGCTTCAACTACTAGACCCATGTCTTCCATTACTAAACACATGGCTGAGCGGATATCTTGTGAGGAATCAACCGGAGAGGTAGGGAAATAACCACCTTTTACGCCAGGACGGTGACCCATATTGCCTTCTTCGTATTCAGTACCTGAATTCCAAGCAGCTTCTTTATCATCAATTTTATAGAACGAACCGCTCATTTCTGTGCTAAAACGTACGTCATCAAACAAGAAAAACTCTGGTTCTGGACCAATTAATACTGTATCGGCAAGACCTGTACCGCGCATATACTCTTCAGCGCGTTTTGCTACTGAACGAGGATCACGGCTATAACCTTGCATTGTACTTGGTTCTAAAATATCACAACGAATAATTAGTGTAGACGCTTCAGAGAAAGGGTCTAATACAGCAGAATCTGCAACCGGCATCATAACCATGTCAGATTCATTAATACCTTTCCAACCTTGGATAGATGAACCATCAAACATTTTACCATCTTCAAAGAAATCTTCATTCACTTGATGATGAGGAATAGATACGTGTTGCTCTTTACCTTTTGAGTCGGTAAAACGAAGATCAATAAACTTGACATCGTGTTCTTTTATTAAATCAAATACTGCTTGTGACATTTTTTGTCTCTCCAGTGAGGTTAGTTTTATTCTTTTGGTATAAACCAATTCTTGTATTTATCTAAGCTATTATTGTGCCAACAATGAAAGTGTTTATAAACAACAACTTAATTAATAATATAAAATCGTAAGGCACTGCTTTGGTGCGTCAATGGATCTTTTTGGTGCGCACCGACTTAAGCCTTAAGTTAAACCTTAAATAATCTGCAAATAACTATATAGTATTTTAGCATTTTTGTTGTCTTTTATTTATTGGTATCGAGAGGGATTATTTTTATTGTTGTGCAAACCGATTATGTTGTTTTGTCAGTTAAAAAATTAGCAAGGGATATTTAATATCTTTTAAAACGAATCTCCTGTATAATGCGCGCCCAATTATAGCCTTAGTTATTTATGCTCAGCTTCTTGTTAGTTGCGATATAAATAATAGTAACAGCGAGTAACGCCTGTGTTAGATAAATTAAGAAATGTGGCAATTATTGCTCACGTTGACCACGGAAAAACCACACTAGTAGATAAATTACTAGAACAGTCAGGTACGCTAGACGCCCGTGGTGGCCTAGAAGAACGTACAATGGACTCGAATGATATCGAAAAAGAACGTGGTATCACAATCTTAGCTAAAAACACGGCTATTAACTGGAACGGCTACCGTGTAAACATCGTAGATACTCCTGGCCATGCTGATTTTGGTGGTGAAGTTGAGCGTGTAATGTCAATGGTAGATTCTGTTTTACTTATTGTTGATGCACAAGAAGGTCCTATGCCACAAACGCGTTTCGTAACGAAAAAAGCGTTTGCACAAGGTTTAAAACCAATCGTTGTAATCAACAAAGTTGATAAGCCTGGTTCTCGTCCTGATTGGGTGATGGATCAAGTTTTTGAATTGTTCGATAACCTTGGTGCTACAGATGAACAACTAGACTTTAAAGTTGTTTACGCTTCGGCAATTAATGGTTGGGCTACGCTTGAAGAAGGCGAAACTGGCACCGACATGACACCGTTATTTGATACTATTCTTAACGAAGTACCATGTCCAACTGCGGATCCCGATGGCGCTTTTCAAATGCAAATTTCTCAACTTGATTACAGTTCGTACTTGGGCGTAATTGGTGTTGGTCGTATTACTCGTGGTAGTGTTAAACCAAACCAACAAGTAACTATTCAACTCGCAAATGGCGGATTACATAACGCTAAAGTAGGTAAAGTATTCGGTTACTTAGGTCTAGAGCGTTTAGATATTGCTGAAGGTTTCGGCGATATTATTGCGATTACGGGTTTAGGCGAATTAAAAATTTCTGATACGATTTGTTGTCCAACAGACGTTGAAGGGTTACCTGCATTATCTGTAGATGAACCAACAATCAACATGACGTTCCAAGTAAACACATCTCCATTTTGCGGTAAAGAAGGTAAATTTGTAACTTCACGTAACATTAAAGACCGTTTAGATAAAGAGTTAATTCATAACGTTGCTTTACGTGTTGAACAATTAGAAGATGCTGATAAATTTAAAGTATCAGGCCGTGGTGAGCTTCATTTAGGTATCTTAATTGAAAACATGCGTCGTGAAGGTTTCGAGCTAGCAGTATCTCGTCCTGAAGTTATTATTCGTGAAGTTAATGGTGTATTAGAAGAACCATACGAAACCGTAACGATTGATGTTGAAGAACAACATCAAGGGCCTATCATGGAAAGAATGGGTGTTCGTAAAGCTGAATTAACTGATATGGCACCAGACGGTACGGGTCGTATCCGTATGGATTTTATCATGCCAAGCCGTGGTTTAATTGGTTTCCAAACTGAATTCATGACATTAACGTCTGGCTCTGGTTTGATCTACCACACATTCTTTGAATACGGACCTCACAAAGGTGGCGAAATTGGCCAACGTAAAAATGGTGTAATGATTGCTAATGCAACTGGTAAAGCATTAACTAACGCTATATTTAACTTACAATCTCGTGGTCGTATGTTAATTGGTCATGGTATTGATATTTATGAAGGTCAAGTAATTGGTATTCATAGCCGAGATAACGATTTAACCGTTAACGCGCTTAAAGGTAAGCAATTAACTAACGTTCGTTCATCAGGTACTGATGAAGCACAAACGCTGACGCCGCCTATCATTATGTCGTTAGAGCAAGCGTTAGAATTTATCGATAATGATGAATTAGTTGAAGTAACACCAGAAAGTATTCGCATACGTAAAAAATTACTGAAAGAGAACGACCGAAAACGAGATGGTCGTTCTTCGAAATAATGTTTTGAAGTGATCTTACGAATGAATTGTAAAAATTAAAAAGCCGCCTGATATCATCAGGCGGTTTTTTTGTTCATAATGTCACGTTAAGTAATACCAGTTTCATTAATTAAGTGATCTATTCTATACGTAGAAAATTGCTAAATACAAGGCATTTATTTCAATAACAAGTTGGTCTAATTATTAAATAAATAACGATGTAGTTTGTAATTTTAGCAAGTAGAAATGATCACATAGTTAGTGAAATTGATATTAGCTAAAAATTATTTTAACTAACTGTTATTTTTATAGGTAGCTGCGTCAATAATTGCGTATAAATGAAATACTCCGGCAATAATGGCAGGAATAATTAACCACCATAAAGCGTAACCCCCCACACAAACGATAGCAAAAATAAGGGCAGGCAATAGCCGTCCTTGCACTAATTGACCTAATCCTGGGAAAAACACGTTACAAATTGCGGCAATAACATTACCTGCTGAACCTTGATCTGACATATCACACCTTGCTAGTAAACTTATTACTGTTATCATAATATAATCTTAAGCATTTAAAAATAAGCAAATTGTTAGTAAATATGAGTTCACTGTATACACATTATAAACAGTTAATAAATTCTTTTCCTTTGCGGCGTTATGTCTCTTTTTTGCACTACTTATTAGTACGTGTAAAGAAAGCGCAATTACAAGTAGTTGCGGGGTATCTGTCTTATGTTAGTTTAATGTCACTTGTGCCTTTGATGGTTGTTGCTTTATCTGTTGCTACAGCATTTCCAATTTTTTCAGATATTCATCATAGTGTAGAACAATTTGTCTACGATAACTTCATGCCGACGGCAAGTGATGTAGTGCAGAAGTATTTATCTTCTTTTGTTGATAATGCTTCAAAAATGTCCGCTGTTGCTATTTCATTCTTGTTTTTTGCCGCTTTATTGCTTATATCGTCAATCGATAAAACATTTAATAATATTTGGCAAGTAACTCAAAAGCGTCGTGTGATTACGTCTTTTTCTATGTACTGGATGATTTTGACTTTAGGACCCATTTTAGTTGGGGCAAGTATCGCCATAACCTCTTATATAGTATCTTTGGTAACAACAGGGGTGGAAGATAGTTTTGGCATTACTAATACGCTTTTCCGTTTATTACCATTAATGTCTTCTATGGCGGCTTTTATCTTACTTTATATCTTTGGTGCCAAATAAACCAGTACCTTTTAAATTTGCTTTTTTCGGGGCATTAATTGCGGCCGTTTTATTTGAGTTAGCAAAAAAAATATTTGCAGAATACCTTACTGCGTTTCCCTCATACCAAGCAATTTATGGAGCACTCTCAATAGTACCTATTTTGTTTTTATGGGTATACCTATCTTGGTTAATTGTTTTAGGAGGGGCTGTTATTACTGTGTCCTTACAAGAATATTCGCTAGAAAGCGAATCAGAAGGTAGCCTTGAATGATTGCCTTAATCCAAAGAGTTAGTTGGGCAAGTGTTACAGTGAACCAGAAAGTTATTGGCGAGATAGATCAAGGCTTACTGGTATTTCTCGCGGTTCAACCTGATGATACACACGCAAAAGCAAAGCGTCTTTCAGAACGCGTTGCGGGCTATCGTGTATTCAATGATGAAAATGGAAAAATGAACCTTAATGTTAGCCAAATAAATGGTGAAATTTTGGTTGTATCACAGTTTACTTTAGCCGCAGATACCAACAGTGGGATGCGTCCTAGTTTTACTTCAGCGGCTAAACCCGAGTTTAGCAATGATTTGTATCTCTACTTTTGCCAACAATTACGTGAAAGGGGTTTTGGTGTACCTACTGGAGAGTTTGCCGCAGATATGAAGGTCCAGTTATTGAACGACGGGCCGGTAACGTTCACTTTATCTATTTAATCACATATTTATGAATTTTTTTGGGCTTTTATCTAAAATATAATTCTCAGACCTACCTATTTTATAAAATAACTTTTCAATAATCTTGAAAAAGCATAACGCTTAAAGTATTTTGTTTTAATTATTTGGTAATTTTAGGAACAAAATGCACTTAAATGAGATAGATTTGCGGCTTATTGCTATATTGCAAAGAGATGTTAGTATTGCTATAGATGAGTTAGCTAAGCGGGTTGGCTTAACAAAAACACCCTCTTGGCGTCGTCTACAAAAACTAGAAAAAAGCGGTATTATCAAACGAAAAGTGGCTTTACTTGATGCGACATTATTAGATCTAAGTGTTTCGGTATTTGTACAAGTGAAAACGAGTAAGCATGACAGTGATTGGTTAGCGCAGTTTTCTAAAACAGTTTCTGCATTTCCTGAAGTAGTAGATTTTTATCGTATGAGTGGAGAGTATGATTATTTGCTACGAGTAGTGGTCAAAGATATTGCTAGTTATGATGCTTTTTACCAACGTTTTATTCAAGCGACAAGCTTGACAGATGTAACCTCTAGTTTTGCTATGGAAGAGATTAAACGTTCTACTGAGTTGCCATTAGTTATCCCTGAAAATAGGTTTAAATAACAAAGTTGAACATACTCTTTCTCATTTATAATTAACTACATATAAGAGTTTTATGTGGTTTTACGAGGATGTTATTATGTCATTAGAGCAACACTTTCAGCAATTCCGCCAACATATAATAGGTCAAGACCTAGTACATGAAATTAACGGAAAACCGCAAAAGATATTCTATGCTGATTGGACGGCAAGTGGTCGGTTATATCAGCCAATAGAGACTTATATCACTCGTATCCTCGGCCCCTACGTTGCTAATACTCATACAGAAACTAATTTAACCGGTAGTACGATGACATCGGCGTATCATGATGCTCAAAAAGTAATTAAAAGACATGTAAATGCTTGTGATAATGATATTTTAATCACCTCTGGAGCGGGGATGACGGATGTAGTGAATAAATTCCAACGGATTTTAGGTTTGCGCATTCCTGAACGCATGGCTGATCAGGTTATATTTAGTGAAGAAGATAAACCCGTTGTATTTATTACACATATGGAACATCACTCAAATCAAACAACTTGGTACGAATGTGATGTGACCTTAGAAATAGTTGCCAGTGATAATAATGGATTACCTTCACTAGAAAATTTGGTGACATTGTTAGAACAATATAAAAATAGGAAAGTAAAAATTGGTACTTTTACTGCCTGTTCAAATGTTACAGGAATAAAAACGCCTTATCATCAATTAGCTGAAATAATGCACGAACATGGTGGCTTGTGTTTTGTCGATTTTGCTTGTTCAGCACCTTATGTGGATATAGATATGCATCCAGTAAATAAATCGCAAGCTTTAGATGCCATTTTCTTTTCACCGCATAAGTTTCTTGGTGGACCTGGCAGTTCTGGCGTTCTTATTTTTAACAAAATGTTATACAAAAACAAAGTACCAGATCATCCTGGAGGAGGCACAGTTACATGGACAAACCCCTGGGGAGCACATAGTTTTTTTCATAATATAGAAATACGTGAAGATGGCGGAACCCCTGGTTTTTTACAATGTATTCGTACGGCATTGGCTATTAAGGTTAAAGAGGCAATGGGCACTGCCAATATTGCAGCGCGTGAACAAGAATTAATTGATTTCGTAATGGCAGAGCTTAAAAAAAATGAACACGTGAATATGCTTGAACCCGCAATCACAGACCGTTTGGCCATAGTGTCCTTTTATATCACAAACGTGCATTATAATTTAGTTGTGCGATTACTAAATGACAAGTTTGGTATTCAAACTCGCGGTGGTTGTTCCTGTGCGGGTACATATGGACACATATTACTGAATGTTGACCATGATAAATCACAGCAAATAACACAACAAATTGATGATGGCGATTATTGTGAAAAACCAGGTTTGGATTCGCGCTTCTTTTCATCCAACAACTACTAATGCAGAAATTAATTTTTTTGTTGAAGCTATTAATACATTAACAGCCCATATTACACAATGGTCTCGGGAGTATCGTTTTAACCCTGCAATAGGCGATTTTGAAAGAAAAATCTATCCTAATGACAAACCCGAAGTTTATATTGGCATAAATGGTTTTAATCCATTACATTGTGATGATAATACTTCAGTTTTAGCGGCCTCAAAGGAAAATAATTCCATGCTAAAAAGGTTATTTAGTTAAATGATAAAAGCAACATTACTTGTCCAGGTTAAACAGTGGTGGCATACCGATTGCCCGTTTTGTAAACGAGCAAGATTGCTATTGTTGTGGTTTGTACTAATGCTAATAGCAGACTATTTTTGGTTTCATCTATTGTTGTAATCATTCCAAAAACTATTTTATAAAATAGTTTTCACGCTTTCTGTATAGGGTAATATTATTATGCGTATTTCATCAGGATTAAAGTGGGTTGATTCACTAGAAATAGCACTTGATCTCATTGAACAATATCCAACGGTTGATCCATTAAAATTACATTTCACCGATCTTCGACAATGGGTTCTTGATCTTGAGCGCTTTGATGATGATCCTGAACATTGTGGTGAACGCGTATTAGAAGCAATACAGTTGGCTTGGATTGATGAAGTTGATTAGGCTAGGCTATTCACCATTGTAAAAATCCTTTATACTTCCACCTAACATTGATTCAATGTATTCCTGATATTCACCGAAACAATAAATAGAATAGAAGTAACCAACACTAATGACTAAAAGTAACCGTCCATTATATATCCCTTTTCGGCCCAACATTATTAGAAACCCCATTATTAAACAAAGGTAGCGCTTTCGATCACCAAGAACGTATCAATTTTAATTTAGCGGGATTATTACCGCCTAGATTTGAAACCATAGATGAACAAGTTGACAGAGCTTATATGCAATATTGTTCTTTTCATAATGATATTAATAAACATATTTATTTGCGTGCTATTCACGATAACAACGAAACATTGTTTTTTAAATTAGTACAACGTCACTTAGTTGAAATGTTGCCCATTATTTATACTCCAACGGTTGGCGATGCTTGTGAACAGTTTTCAGATATTTATCGTAGTTCACGTGGTTTGTTTATTTCCTATGAAGATAGATATCAAATTGATGATATTTTAAGAAACGCCACTAAAAATAAAGTGAAAGTTATTGTGGTTACTGATGGTGAACGCATATTAGGTTTAGGTGATCAAGGCATTGGTGGGATGGGCATCCCCATTGGTAAGTTATCTCTTTATACAGCTTGTGGTGGTATTAGTCCAGCTTATACGCTTCCTGTAATGTTAGATGTAGGTACAAACAACCAAAAACTATTAGACGATCCTATGTACATGGGCGCTCGACATAAGCGTATTGGTCAGACCGAGTATGATGAATTTTTAGAATTATTTATTACCGCGGTTAAGCGCCGGTGGCCGCATGTGATGTTGCAATTTGAAGATTTTGCCCAACCGAATGCAATGCCACTTTTAAACCGTTATCGTGACCAAATATGTTGTTTTAATGATGATATACAAGGTACCGCTTCTGTAACGGTTGGAACATTACTCGCTGCTTGTCGAAGCAAAGGTGTGAAATTATCGCAACTGAAAGTCGCCTTTGTTGGTCTTGGCTCTGCCGGTTGTGGTATTGCAGAGCAAATCATAACGCAGATGGTCAGTGAAGGTATTTCACCCATTGTTGCTCGCAGCCAAATTTTTATGGTTGATCGATTCGGTTTGTTAACTCAAGGAATGGATAATTTAAGAGATTTTCAACAAAAGTTAGTACAAACTCATCTTGCATTATCCTCATGGGGTATCAGTGGAGAATATGCATCGCTTTTAGAAGTTATGCATGGAGCAAAACCTGATATTTTGATTGGTGTTTCAGGGCAAGCCGGCTTATTTAGTGAAGAAGTTATCAAGGCAATGAAACAACATTGTGATAAGCCAATTATATTTCCGTTGAGTAATCCTTCTAGGCAAGTTGAGGCGACCCCAGAGCAAGTTATTAACTGGACAAATGGAAACGTGATTATTGCGACGGGTAGCCCATTTGATCCAGTTGAATATCAAGGTGAAACATTCACCATCGCACAATGTAATAACAGCTATATTTTCCCAGGTATTGGTTTAGGTGTTATTTCAGCGAATATCAAACGAATAACTGACAGAATGCTACAAGTGGCTAGCGAAACATTAGCCGCAGCCTCGCCACTAGCAAATACCGGTGAAGGCTCGTTATTGCCGCCTTTCACCGAAATAGAACAGCTGAGTAAAGATATGGCTTTTGCCGTTGCCAAAGTCGCCTATGAACAAGGCTTAGCACTTGAATTACCTGACGATGAATTATTGGCTAAAATAGAGCGAAATTTCTGGCAACCTGAATATCGACAATATAAACGCATTAGTTTGTAATTATATAACTTGAAAGCATATTAACAGACAGTGAGTAGCATGATGGCTAAAGCCAATAGAAATGAAGAAATTATTAGCCAAGCCGAAATAGATAATTTATTTCGTATTAATGAATTTATTGAAACTGATGATAAAAGCTCGTTAATTGAGGAGTTAAAGCAGGCCATTTTAAATTCAGGTAAGCTAGAGCTTGCTCAGTGGCAATCATTACGAGGTCAACTTGGAGAAATAGAAGCCTTGATCCCTCACATTGACTTGATTATCAAATTAAAAAAAGAAGCTCAATAATTTCAATGGATTATAAAAAATCCGTTGTTGTGAGAATCAAAGCAATGGATAGTATTAGTCTTTTGCTTTTGATTGGTCTATAATCGCGCCCAAAATTCATGCCTTAATAATGAGTTTAAATTGATTAAGGCATGAATATCTAATTTTAAAAACCACTTATCTTATATATTATTGAGGGCTTATCATGGCTATCGAACGTACTTTTTCTATCGTAAAACCTGATGCTGTAGCAAAAAATGTTATTGGACAAATCTACAATCGTTTTGAAACTGCGGGTCTTAAAATTGTTGCTTCTAAAATGTTACACCTAAGCAAAGAAAAAGCAGAAGGCTTTTATGCTGAACACAGCGAACGTCCTTTCTTTGGTGCACTAGTTGAATTTATGACCTCTGGTCCTGTCATGGTGCAAGTGTTAGAAGGCGAGAATGCAGTACTTAAAAATCGTGAAATCATGGGTGCTACTAATCCAAGTGATGCATTAGCCGGTACTCTACGTGCTGATTATGCTGATTCAATCGATGAAAATGCCTGTCACGGCTCTGATGCTTTAGAATCTGCAGCACGTGAGATTGCTTATTTCTTCTCAGATGATGAAATTTGTCCACGTACTCGTTAATAAACCTTTAAACTAAATAAAAGTTGTTTAGTTTAACTGCTTAGTTGATTATTGCGTAAGAAAGGATTTTGCTGAGCAATCAGTAGAATCCTTTTTGCATTTTGAGCTTAATAGTAAAATTGCGAATTTCGCATGAAAAGCGTACAATTCGTATCCGTATTTACCTTGTTTTTTTAGTATAAATTGTGAGAGTTTGTTGTATGAGCGACCCTATCGATAGAGAAAGTGTCAAAGAAAGCGCTAAAGTAAATTTATTGAATCTTGACCATCAAGGGTTACGTGACTATTTTGCTTCTATAGGTGAAAAACCCTTTAGAGCAGACCAAATCATGAAATGGATATACCACTTTGGATATTCTGATTTTGAACAAATGACAAATTTAAATAAAAAATTGAGGGAAAAGTTACAACGAAATTGTGAAATTAAATCGCCTGAAATTTCGAAAAAACAAGTCTCTACTGATGGCACAATTAAATATGCACTTGTTTTAGAGGGTGGGCAAGAAGTAGAAACCGTATGGATTCCTGAAAATGATCGCGCAACATTGTGTGTTTCCTCTCAAGTTGGTTGTGCTCTTGAGTGTACCTTCTGCTCTACCGCTCAGCAGGGCTTTAATCGTAACTTATCTATGGCTGAAATTATTGGTCAAGTATGGCGTGTAGCTAATGATATTGGCGCAACTCGTATTACAGGTAAACGACCGATTACGAATATCGTTATGATGGGCATGGGTGAGCCATTGCTCAATATGAAAAACCTTATTCCTGCACTTGATACCATGCTGAATGATTTAGGGTATGGACTTTCAAAACGACGTGTTACCGTAAGTACTTCTGGGGTTGTACCCGCATTAGACATGCTAAAAGAAAAAATTGATTGTGCTTTGGCTATTTCAATTCATGCGCCAGACAATGCTTTGCGTGACGTATTAGTGCCAATTAATAAAAAATATCCATTAGAAGAGTTTATAACCGCTGCAGCACGCTATATCGATGGTTCAAAGGCAAACAAACAAGCAACAATTGAATATGTTATGCTTGATCATGTGAATGATTCTACGGAACAAGCGCATGCTTTGGCGCATGTACTAAAAGATTTACCGAGTAAAATTAACCTGATTCCTTTTAATTATTACCCCGGCTCTCCTTATAAACGTCCGAGTAACTCTCGAATTGATCGATTTGATAAAGTATTGCAAAGCTATGGCTTAACAGTGATAACACGGAGAACACGTGGTGAAGATATTGATGCGGCATGTGGGCAGTTAGCGGGTGATGTTTTGGATCGCACTAAACGTACTCAACTACAACAAAATGCTTTAACACAAAAAAAACAGGTGAAAGCTGACGAAATATCGGTAAAGATACTCTGATCGCGCTATTATCAATCAATCTTATTTATAAATATAAAATTAATGAAGCAAGTTCAGCCAATTATGGATAAATACTTTATTACAAAACGAGCTATTATTACCGCTTTTGCCATTTCGCCACTATTTTTATCTGGTTGTGTTACGCAAAATTATGAAAATGATAATACGCCTGTTGTTCAAAACCAGTCGAATAGAAATGATATGGCTGCAACACGTGTTTCGTTAGGTTTAGGCTATTTAAAAATGGGTAATATGTCCCAAGCTAAACAAAATTTAGAAAAAGCGAAAAATTTTGCCCCTGATATGGTGCAAGTGTATACCGCCTTCGCTCATTATTATGAAACGGTAGGTGAAGATGAACTGACAGTTGAGTCTTACGAGAAAGCACTCTCAATAAAAAGTGAGGATCCAGATACCCTAAACAATTATGGGGTGTATTTATGTCGAAAAGATAAAATAGAGGAGGCAGAAAAGCAATTTTTAAAAGCGATTGCGGTACCAACTTATAGCTTAGTTTCAAAAAGCTATGAAAACCTAGCCTCATGTTTTTTACAAGTAGATAACTTCAGCAAAGCAGAAACCTATTTAAATAAAGCGATTATGCACAGCCCTAGTAGTGCCTCTACTTTATTTCAAATGGTGCAATTACAATATGCTATTGGGAATTACAAACAGGCCAAACTATTTGAGCAACGCTTTGCAAAAGTGACACGCCGTTTTACTCCTAAATCTCTCGCTTTGTCTTATAAAGTGCATAAGAAGCTTGGACAACGTGGTGTTGCTAAGAACTACGGAACAATGTTAGTCAAAATGTATCCACAATCGTGGGAGAGTCAGCAATATTTACTTAATGAGCTTGAGTTAATAGAAGCGGATAACTTAGCTAAAAGATACCAAAATTCACAAGAGACAACCACACAGTCACAGCCTAAAAAACGTATCGTCAAATTATCTCCGAAAAAACAGACTAAAAAAACGCTTGAGGAAACATCATCAGTACAAGTGAATGTCACTGAAAATGAAACCAATCAAATATCAGATGAAACTTCTCAAGTAGAAACAGCTCAAACAGTTATAACGCAAGAAAAACAAACAATCGTAAAGCTAGTAAAGGATGCTCAAGATTCAACATCCTCAATTCAGTCACCAATAACATCATACACCGGCGCGGATGAAAACGTCAGCGTAGTGAATGATATGAATGACAAAGGTTTGGATAATCTACCTAAAGAGGCTGAGACTCTTGTGGATTCCACACAAATAAAAGAGGTTACTGATACGAATCACGTTGATAGTAAACCGACAATAGTAAAATTAGCAAATACAGTTCAAGACGCAGACAATTCTGTTGAGGATTCTACTACCGTTCAACCTGAACAAGAGGAAACAATACTCGATGAAAGTGTGAACGTTGCTAAAGAAAAGAATGAAGAACAATTTGTACAAGAGCAAGCAGATGAACCCTTAGTAGAACTAGTAGAACCTAAAAATTTCCCAGACTTTCATGTGGTGAGGCCGGAGATACTTTGTATAGTATTTCGGTAAAATATAATGTCAAAATTAATGCATTACGCCGATGGAATAAAATTGATAAGAATAAAAAGCTTCATATAAAAGATATAATTTTTTTAGAAAATCCTAAATTGGTAAATCAGTAAATGAGTAAGAAAACAATGACATTGTCTAACGATGATACGGAAACTAATGAGCTGAGCGAGCACATAGAGGTTGTTGGCCCAGGGCAAATGCTGAGCGAAGCGCGGCAGAGCTTATCTCTTACTACTGAAGATGTTGCCAAAAAATTAAACTTTAAAACACGTTTAGTTGAAAACATAGAACAAGATCTTTTCGACCAAAAATTACCAAGAACCTATAACCGTGGCTACCTGCGTAGTTACGCAAAATTGGTCAATGTTGATGTTATTGATGTATTAAGTGCTTATGACATGCTTGGTGTGGCTGAAGTTCAACGCAGCGAAATGCAAAGCTTCTCTAATTTAACTGAAAAACAAGCAGAACATAGTCGATTAATGTGGTTTAGTTATTTTATAGTCGCCATATTATGTGGCTTGATGATACTGTGGTGGCAACAAGAGCCTAAGCTCTCGGTTGATGAAAAAATTTCCGCTGATTTACAGGCTTCCTCAACACCTGCTGCTGTTCTGAATACAGAAGCTGAAGTACTTGTGCCGAGTAAACAAACATCAAGTACCCAAACACCAAATGATGAAGTAGATCCTGTTGAATTAGTCATAGATTCAGCCGATAGTGACCAAGAAAATATTCCTAACACTACCAATGAAGCACTTGATGATTTAACTGAAGATCAAAGCATTAATACGATCTCAAAAGACGATAAACAGCCTGATGTCGTTATCAGTACTGCAGTGTTCACTTTTTCAGGTGATTGTTGGGTTAATATCTTTGATGCCACCGGTGAGCGTATTGCTTGGGGAGTAAAAAAATCAGGTTATGTTATGACTGTTAATGGTCAGGCGCCATTAAAAGTCACACTAGGAAGGCCCGAACTAGCCACCATAATGTTTGATGAACAACCTATTGATATGTCCACTTTTAGTAAAGGTAATATAGCAAAGTTTACCTTGCCACTAAATTTATAAATTATTCGTAAAAGAACGCTGTAATAAAAATTATGTTTAAAGAATCTCCTATTATTCGTAGAAAGTCTCGCCAAATTATGGTGGGTAATGTTCCTGTCGGAGGTGATGCACCCATTACTGTGCAATCTATGACTAATACACTTACCACTGACGTTGTTGCAACAGTAGCGCAAATTAAGTCACTAGAAGCGGTTGGTGCCGATATCGTGCGTGTTAGTGTACCAACGATGGATGCAGCCGAGGCATTTCGAGAAATCAAAAAGCAAGTGAATGTACCGCTTGTAGCAGATATTCATTTTGACTATCGTATCGCGTTAAAAGTTGCGGAATATGGTGTAGATTGTTTACGCATAAATCCTGGGAACATTGGGCGTGAAGACCGCGTCCGTAGTGTTGTTGAATGTGCACGTGATAATAATATTCCAATACGTATTGGCGTGAATGGCGGCTCATTAGAAAAAGATATTCAAGAGAAATATACAGAGCCTACTCCTGAAGCATTACTTGAATCTGCTATGCGCCATGTTGATATTCTTGATAGGCTTAATTTTAATCAATTTAAAGTTAGCGTTAAAGCTTCGGATGTTTTTCTTGCGGTAGAATCTTATAAATTATTAGCGAAACAAATTGATAACCCATTACACCTTGGCATAACCGAAGCAGGTGGATTACGTTCAGGGTCGGTAAAGTCTTCTGTAGGATTAGGTTTACTCTTGGCTCAAGGGATTGGAGATACGTTACGTATATCACTGGCAGCAGATCCTATAGAAGAAATCAAAGTCGGTTTTGATATTTTAAAATCACTTAAATTACGTAGTCGTGGCATTAATTTAATTGCTTGTCCAAGTTGTTCTCGTCAAGAGTTTGATGTAGTTGCAACTGTTAATGCCTTAGAACAACGCATCGAAGATATTATGACACCTATGGATGTATCTATTATTGGTTGCATCGTGAATGGACCTGGAGAAGCCATGGTATCTGATCTAGGCCTAACGGGTAGCAACAAAAAAAGTGGTTATTATTTAGATGGTATTCGTCAAAAAGAACGCTTTGATAATAGCGATCTAGTTGATCAATTAGAACAACGAATTCGTGCAAAAGCGCACGCAATAGAAACGCGTTCAGCACAAAATAATCAAATTAATTTCAAAGCGCTAGACTAATTATCTCATTTGAGAATTACTCTATATTGGGTATAATGCGCGCTGCATAAATTGAATAAATTTTGATAGCATTGATAAATAAAAGAGAGATACAAAAAGTGGCTAAAAATAAAGCGCTACAAGCAATTCGTGGTATGAATGATTGCTTGCCAAGCGAAACGAATATCTGGCAAATGGTAGAGTCCGTATTGTCTCGAGTGGCTAGCAACTACGGTTTTGCAGAAATTCGTATGCCAATTGTTGAGTCAACAGCGTTGTTTAAGCGTTCTATTGGTGAAGTAACCGATATTGTTGAAAAAGAAATGTATACCTTTGATGATTTAAATGGCGATAGTTTGACATTACGTCCTGAAGGTACGGCAAGCTGTGTACGTGCAGGTATTCAACATGGACTTTTATATAATCAAGAACAACGTTTCTGGTATATGGGGCCAATGTTCCGTCATGAAAGGCCACAAAAAGGTCGTTATCGTCAATTTCATCAATTTGGTCTAGAAGCCTTTGGTATTGCGACACCGGATATTGATGCCGAAATTATTTTGTTAACTTCTCGTTTATGGCGGGAACTTGGTATCAATGAATTTGTCACACTAGAGTTGAATTCTTTAGGTAGCAATGACGAGCGAGCTAATTACAGAGAAGCACTCGTCAGTTATTTAACTGAACGTGAAGCCTTATTGGATGAAGATTCAAAACGCCGTATGCATACTAACCCGTTAAGAGTATTGGATAGCAAAAATCCACAAGTACAAGACGCATTAGCGGGTGCACCTAAATTGTCAGATTATTTTGGTGAGGAAACACAGCAACATTTTGATAGTTTGTGTGCACGTTTAGATGCCGCAGGTGTTAAATATGTATTGAATGATCGCTTAGTTCGCGGGTTAGATTATTATAATCGCACCGTATTCGAATGGGTTACCAGTAGCCTTGGTGCGCAAGGTACTATTTGTGCAGGCGGTCGTTATGACGGTTTAGTCGAACAACTTGGCGGTAAAGCCACGCCAGGTTTTGGATTTGCTTTAGGGATTGAGCGATTAGTACTGATGTTAACTAACAGTGAAGCTGTTGCTGATGTTCGTCCTCAAGTTGATGCCTATGTAGTGATCTTAGGTGATGAAGCCCAAGTTAAAGCGAATGAATTAGCTGAGCAATGGCGTGATCAAGTACCGAATATTCGTTTACAATGCCATTGTGGTGGTGGCAACATGAAAAAACAATTAAAGCGTGCTGATAAATCAGGCGCCAAAATCGCGTTAATCTTAGGTGATGATGAAATTGCCCAACAAAGTGTTATGGTTAAATATTTACGCGAACAACAAGAACAACAAAGCTTGGCATTTGAGAAAGTTCCAAGTTTGTTAAGTGAATTAATTTAAAAGTTTTTAGTCAAGGTGATGTAGTGGAAATTTATCAAACAGAAGAGCAGCAAGTAGAAGCGATTAAAGGCTATTGGGCAGAAAATGGCAATATGATTATTGCGGGTATTGCGTTAGGTTTTGCCGGTTTCATTGGTTTTAATGTCTATAAAGACAATAAGCTTGAAGATGAAATTGCGGTTTCAGATAGCTATCAAACATTAATTGAAGCAAGTGTTAATGATGATGAAACAACATTTACTCAAAATGCTGAAAAATTTATTAGTGAAAATTCAGGCACTAGTTATGAATCGTTAACTGCCTTAGCTTTAGCAAAAGAGTATGCAAGCACTAAAGATTGGGAAAAAGTGCAAACTCAATTGAAGTTGGCAATTAAAAGCGCACCAAGTGACGGTATTAAAGGTATTGCTAGTTTACGTCTAGCGCGAGTACAGGTTCAGCAAGAGCAATACGAACAAGCCTTATCAACATTGGCTCAACCTTTACCTGAATCTTTTAAGGCGTCAATCGAAGAAATAAAAGGTGACACTTACCTGTTACAAAACAAAAAAGAATTAGCACGTAATGCTTATCAAGCGGCTATTGACGCGGATGGTTTAGCCACTAGCCCAAATTTACAAATGAAGCTAGATGATTTGGCCACAGCCGTTAATATAACGACTGCTATTCCTGTTGCTAAGTAACATAAGGTTGTTTAATGGTTTTTTTTAAAAAACAAACAAGTAAAGGTTTGCTTGGTAAATACGCGAAAGTCTTTTCTATTCTTTTACTTTCAAGCACATTATTTGCCTGTTCATCAACTGATGATGAAGACAAAAGTGAAGAGCCAAAGCAGAGTTAACTGAGCTTGAGCAAAAGTTTACTCCAAAAGTTTTATGGGAACAAAGCGTTGGCGATGGCATTGATGATTATTTTTCACGCTTAAAACCGATTGTTGCCTATAATAAAGTGTATAGCGCTAACCGTGATGGTGACGTTATTGCTTTTGATGTAAAAACGGGTAAATCACTTTGGAAAGCCGATTTAAGCGATATTAATAATGAACGTAGCTTTTGGGATAATCGTATACCACCTTACTTTCGGGTGGGCCTGCTGTAGGGTTAAATAAAGTGTTTATTGGTAGTGAAAACGGAAAAGTTTTTGCGTTAGATGCCGAAAATGGCCAACTTTCATGGCAAACCAATATTAAAGGTGAAGTGATTAACACGCCGGCGATAGATGCCGGTATTGTTATTGTTAACTCTGCCTCTGGTGTTATGAAGGCGATGAATGCTAACGACGGCGAAGAATTATGGAAAATAGAACAAGACGTACCTGCATTAACATTACGTGGAATTAGTGCACCTGTGTTAGCTTCAGGCGGAGTACTGGTCGGTACAGGTAAAGGTGGCGTTAATGTTTATTTGTTAGAGAGTGGACAACAAGGTTGGTCAGCTGAAGTAGGTGAGCCAACAGGCTCAACTGAACTTGAACGCGTGATTGATGTTGATTCAGCACCGGTTGTCTTTGGTGATAAAGTCTATGCTGTTTCGTCTCGAGGTAACCTAGTTGCTATTGAACTTAAAAGCGGTCGAATTCTTTGGAAGCGACAATATTCTTCTTATCGTCAGATCTCCATTTACCGTAATACTATTTTCCTGACGAATGTTCGTGGTCATGTTTATGCTATAGATCGTCTGAATGGTATCGAGCGATGGAGTAATTTAGCTTTGACTAATCGAGGCGTTACCGGCCCTGCCGTTATAGATAATTATGTAGTGGTTGGCGATTTTGAAGGTTATTTGCATTGGTTAGACCAAGAAACGGGCGAAATTGTAGCCCGTCATGAAGTGGACAGTAGTGGCATTCATACCACTCCAACGGTGCTTGATAATATTTTATATAGTCAGTCACGTGATGGTGATTTGCAAGCAATTGCAACACCTAAAATGATAAAAGTGGGCAATAAGCTCCCGGCTAGCTAGTTTTTATACTAGAATTATATACGGCTCCAATGCAATAGCATGTGGAGCCGTTACTTGTTTTTGTACTTTTGTTTTTTATTTAAATAATTCAAGAGTTTTATTGAATTTTGAGGTTTTCATGCTTCCTGTTGTTGCCCTTGTTGGCCGCCCAAATGTTGGTAAATCAACATTATTTAACCGCTTAACACGCTCAAGAAATGCTTTAGTTGCTGATTACCCTGGCTTAACTCGAGATCGTCAATATGGCAAAGCGGAAGTTGAAGAACATCCCTTTATTGTCATTGATACGGGGGGGATCCATGGTGATGAAGAAGGCATTGATGCGTTGATGGCCGAGCAGTCATTGATGGCCGTAGAAGAAGCCGATGCGGTACTTTTCCTAGTGGATGCTCGAGATGGACTGACCTCAGCTGATTTTGGTATTGCTGATTACTTGCGAAAGCAAGACAAAAAAATATTCTTAGTCGCAAATAAAGTTGATGGTATAGATGCCGACTCTGCTGTGGCAGAATTCTACGCATTAAGTTTGGGTGAAGAAGTTCACCAAATTGCTGCGGCTCATGGTCGTGGGGTAACTCAATTATTAACGCTTGCCTTAACGCCACACATTGAGGCATTAAGGCAACCTAAAGTAGCAGGTGATAACCCAGACACACTTAATGAAGAGTTTGATAATTTTACTGATGATGAACTTGATTATGAGCTAACTGAAGCTGAGTTGGCGAAACAAGTCGAAGAAGCTCCAAGTGAAAATGATACAATAAAGCTTGCTATCATTGGTAAACCTAATGTTGGTAAGTCAACACTTACTAACCGTATATTAGGTGAAGAACGTGTTGTTGTATTTGATATGCCAGGTACAACACGTGATAGTGTTTATATTCCAATGGAACATAATGGGCGTTCTTACACTTTAATTGATACAGCGGGTATTCGTCGTCGTAAGAATGTTACTGATATTGTGGAAAAATTTTCAGTCATTAAAACGCTACGAGCGATTGAAGATTCAAACGTTTGTTTACTGATTATTGATGCCCGTGAAGGAATTACAGATCAAGATTTAAGCCTATTAGGCTTTATCCTCGAGTCTGGTCGCTCATTAGTGCTAGCAGTGAACAAATGGGACGGGTTGGATGACCATGTTAAAGATCGAATTAAAACGGAATTAGACAGACGCTTAGGTTTTATTGATTTTGCTAAAATTCATTTTATTTCAGCGTTACATGGTACGGGTGTTGGGCATTTGTATGAATCTGTTGAGGAAGCTTTTGTTAGTGCAACTAAACGGATTTCTACTGCGATGGTTACGAAAATTTTAGATATGGCGGTATTTGACCATCAACCACCTATGCATCAAGGACGTCGTGTTAAGCTTAAATATGCACATGCAGGCGGGTATAATCCTCCTATTATTGTGATTCATGGAAATTTAGCTAAGAAGTTACCTAGCTCATATAAACGATATTTAATGAACTACTACCGAAAGTCGTTAAAAATTATGGGAACACCAATTCGTATTGAATTCAGAGAAACATCTAATCCCTTTGCAGGCAAGAAAAAGCTTACTTTCACAGAACAAAAGAAAATGGCCAGAGCTACACAAGGTTATAATAAAGATAATAAGTAATCACAGTACGAGTTGTTAGTTAGAGAAGAGTTGCAGATAAGTTTTAGGCGTTTTTTTGCGACTCAGTATTTTTCTTACTATTCGTTCTTGATTCATTTGATTCATCATTGAAAATTATTGCTTTTACCCCCTCATTTGGCTAGTGTTATTTAATATACATAAAGGGATGTAAACTTATGTCTGTAAAACCCACGGATATTGACACAGCAACACGCTTAGACCGGAACTTAGCATTACTTCATGCGGGGTCATTAGTCACTATCGATATCGCGACACCAAGAGGTCAACGTGGTAAATTTAGAACAACATTCATTGGTTATCTTCCGAAGAAATACGTATTAATTCAATTTCCTGATTCAGGTAAGTTAGGTAAATTTTCCCAAAGATTTAGTGCAAGGGGCCACTATCACTGTGCGGGGATTAATTGAGGGCCATGAAGGTGCTGTAGTGGCTTTTGTTAGTACGATCAAGCAAACATTACAAATGCCTTCGCGTATTATGGTTTTGGATTTTCCTCGCACCGTTGGCCTACAAAATTTGCGTTCCTCAATTCGTATTGAAACGGATATCGATGCTAAAGTAAAAGTGGATGACAATTATTGGCAAACCACTATCACTAATCTCTCAATTAATGGCTGTCAGTTAAACATTGTTAATGGTGAAAAATTAGTATTATCAGAAAAAAAATCTCTTGAAATTGTTGTGGAAGATGAACAAGGTGCTAGTAATTTTAAATTAACAGGCGCGGTCTGCAATTTGAAACAGCAAAATGATGGGCTGTCTTTTGGTGTGATGTTTGATTCAGAAAGTAATGAGCAAGTCAGTCAACTACTATTAAGCACTATTACAGCAAAAGGATAGTTTGTTTATCGGCATCACTCAATAACAGCGGCTTTAATTGTACCATCAGTCACTTGAATGTTTATCTCATCATTAATAGATACTTGTGTAACGGAATTTACCACCTTTGTGTTTGAACCACGAATAATACCATAACCTCTTGCAATAGTAGCTAACGGACTTACTAACTGTAATTGCTCAATTAAATGCACAAATAATTCACTTTTATGCAGCAAATTATTTTGTTGTGCGTTAACTAATCGTTGTGCTAATTGAGTAACATTTGCTTGTTGTGTTGTAATTTGCTTATTGGGCGAAACTCTGCTGAGTCGTTGTTCAAGTTCTTTCGGGGTGGTAATGTGCCTGGCTAATAATGCGGCTTATTACTTGCTTTAATCTAACATTAAGTTCATCTGATTTTTGTTGGTGAATACGTAACTGCTGTTCAGGATGTACTTGCGCTAATCTGTGCTGATAATAACCAAGCTGTTGGTTAAGTATTGCGTATTTTCTGCCTATTGCATCGGTTAAACGTTGTGTAAATAATGTGATCTTTTTCAATAATTCATCACTATCACTCGATACTAATTCAGCTGCAGCAGAGGGCGTTGCTGCGCGCAAATCGGCAACATAATCGCTTAATGTTGTGTCAATCTCATGACCAACAGCACTGATGATAGGGATAATCGAATCGTAAATAGCGTGCACAACACTTTCTTCATTAAACGACCAGAGATCTTCTAAAGAGCCGCCGCCACGACCCACAATGAGTACATCACATTCGTTTCGGTCGTTCGCTTGGGCAATGGCATGACATATATCGTTACTTGCATATTTACCTTGTACTAACGCAGGGTAAATTATTACGTTAATATTTGGATTTCGGCGATTTAAAACCGTTAAGATATCTTTTACTGCAGCCCCTGTGGGGGAAGTGATAATGCCTAATCTTTGTATATGTGTTGGAATGGATTTTTTATGGACTGAGGAAAAGATACCGAGCGCGTTAAGTTTATTTTTCAATTGCTCGTATTGTTGACGTAATAAACCTTCTCCCGCGTCATCCATCTGCTCAATAATAAGCTGAAAATCACCACGGGGTTCATATAATGAGACTTTGGCCCTGACTAAAACTTGCTGACCATTTCGCGGAGTAATATTGGTTTTTTGATTGTTACCTTTGAACATCGCACAACGTATTTGTGATTTACTGTCTTTTAAGGATAAATACCAATGACCAGAACTTGCCGGAACAAAATTTGATATTTCACCTGTTAACCACACAGTATTTAGCTCGCTTTCTATAATAAAACGAACCTTTCTAGTGAGTTCACTAACTTGTAATATATGTTGTGCGGGCATAATAACGGTATTTATTGATGAGAAAAAAGATAAGTAAACAACAGTATATCGCGATGAAAAAAAATTAGGACATTTATTTCATGATTTATTTTCCAAACCAAACTTGAAATAATAGTGGTTGAAAAGAAAATTTATGTTTACCTAACTAAAGAAAACAGTTAAAATTCTGCCGCAATATTCGATACCAACTTTTAAATGTTTGGTATCCACTTTCCTCCTTAACTCTGGTGATATTG
Organism: Colwellia maritima; assembly: GCF_022669015.1. Lineage (GTDB taxonomy): Bacteria > Pseudomonadota > Gammaproteobacteria > Enterobacterales > Alteromonadaceae > Colwellia > Colwellia maritima. The sequence goes on from NZ_JAKKSL010000001.1 coordinate 1,069,954, forward strand.
CGATGTTACGAATTGCCCAAGAAGCATTAACTTTTGATGATGTTCTATTAGTACCGGCTCACTCTAAAGTACTACCTCACACTGCTAATTTACAAACCCGTTTAACCCGAAAGATTAATTTAAATGTACCCATTGTTTCTGCATCGATGGATACAGTAACCGAGGCACGTTTAGCCATTACGTTAGCGCAAGAAGGTGGTCTAGGGTTTATTCATAAAAATATGACTATCTCTGAGCAAGCTTTCAACGTTAAGCAAGTTAAAAAGTATGAAAGCGGTATTGTATCGAATCCTAAAACTGTAAAAGCATCTGACACAATTGAAACTATTATGCGCAAAGCAGATAAGCTTGGCTTTTCAGGTTTTCCAGTTGTTGATGATAATAATAACTTAGTTGGTATTATTACAGGCCGAGATTTACGCTTTGAAACTGACTTAACAAAACCCGCTTCTATTTTGATGACAACAAAAGAAAATCTCATTACGGTAAAATCAGGTGCTGCTCGAGCAGAAATTCTCGGTTTAATGCATGAAAACCGTATTGAAAAAATACTGGTAGTAGATGATGCTTTTAAACTGGTTGGTTTAATCACTGCAAAAGATTATCAAAAAGCGGAAAGTAAGCCTAATGCTTGTAAAGATGAACTTGGTCGTTTACGTGTTGGTGCTGCAGTAGGTGTGGGAGCCGGTACTGATGAGCGTATTGATGCCTTAGTGGCGGCCGGCGTTGATGTATTACTAATTGATACCTCGCATGGTCATTCTCAAGGGGTGTTAGATCGCGTTAAAGAAACGCGAGAAAAATACCCTGATTTACAAATAGTTGCCGGTAATGTTGCCACTGGGGCCGGAGCCAAAGCATTAGCCGATGCAGGTGTTGACGCTGTTAAAGTCGGTATCGGTCCTGGTTCAATTTGTACAACACGTATTGTTACAGGTGTTGGTGTACCACAATTAACGGCTATTTCAAATGCTGTAGAAGCGTTAAAAGGTACTGATATTCCTGTTATTGCTGATGGTGGTATTCGTTTTTCAGGGGATATTGCAAAAGCGCTTGTTGCCGGCGCGCATTGTGTCATGGTTGGTAGTATCTTGGCGGGCACAGAAGAAGCACCAGGTGAAGTGGAATTGTATCAAGGCCGTTATTACAAATCGTATCGTGGCATGGGCTCTTTAGGAGCGATGGATCAAAAAGAAGGGTCAAGTGATCGTTACTTCCAAAAGTCAGACGGTGAGGCTGATAAATTAGTACCTGAAGGCATAGAAGGACGTGTAGCTTATAAAGGACCTGTTGCTGCCATTATTCATCAGCAAATGGGGGGGTTACGCTCATCTATGGGATTAACTGGTAGTGCTACGATTGAAGTGATGCGTACTAAACCAGAGTTTATGAAAATAACGTCTGCGGGCATGGGCGAGTCGCACGTACATGATGTCACCATCACAAAAGAAGCCCCTAATTATCGTATGGGATAGATCGGTTGAGTTATTTTAGCTCAATTTCGGCGTTGCAAGTGCTCATTGACTATCGTCAACTTCACGCTAGCGCCTTGAACGAGAACTAAAATACTCTCAACCTAATGTAGCTATAAACATTCAATTTTTACAACGCATTACATTGTGAAAATAGACAGAATTCAAACACCCTGAACTGCACTCTTGTTAGAGAAAAGTTCAGGGTGTTGTTATTTATAAACAATACCTTTAATGGTAAAAAGCAGGAACAAAAACATGAGTACAGACATTCATGATCACCGCATACTGATTTTAGATTTTGGCTCACAATACACCCCTTATTGCTCGTCGTGTACGTGAAATTGGCGTTTACTGTGAACTTTGGTCATGGGATGTGACAGAAGCACAAATTAAAGCGTTTAATCCAACAGGAATAATTCTAGCCGGTGGCCCAGAGTCAGTAACCGAAGAAAATTCACCTCGTGCACCTGAATATGTCTTTACGGCAAATGTACCTGTTTTAGGTATTTGTTATGGTATGCAGACGATGGCAGAACAACTCGGCGGCGGCGTACAAAGTAGTGAACATAAAGAGTTTGGTTATGCTGCAGTTGAAGTCATATCTAAATCACCTTTATTTAATGCGATTGAAGACAGTGTCAGTACTAATGGTAATGCATTGTTAGATGTTTGGATGAGCCATGGTGATAAAGTATCAGCTATTCCAGAAGGTTTCGTAACCATTGCGAAAACAGAAAGTTGTGCATTTGCTGCCATGGCAAATGAAGATAAGCAATTCTATGGTGTACAATTTCATCCTGAAGTCACTCATACCAAACAAGGTCTGCGTATATTAGAGCACTTTGTTGTTGATATTTGTCAGTGTGAAAAATTGTGGACATCAGCTTCAATTATTGAAGATGCCATTGCCAAGATGAAAGAACAAGTGGGTGATGACGAAGTTATTTTAGGTCTTTCAGGCGGAGTTGATTCATCCGTTGTTGCCATGCTTTTACATCGAGCTATTGGTAAGCAACTCACCTGTGTTTTTGTAGATAACGGATTACTTAGGTTAAACGAAGGTCAACAAGTCATGGACATGTTTGGCGATCACTTTGGCTTAAATATTATTAAGATTGATGCAGAAGATAGATTTTTAGATCGCTTAGCCGGAGAAGATGATCCTGAGAAAAAACGTAAAATAATTGGTAATGTTTTTATTGATGTTTTTGAAGAGGAATCAAACAAGCTTGAGAATGCTAAATGGTTAGCACAAGGCACCATTTATCCTGATGTCATCGAATCTGCCGCTTCAGCAACAGGTAAGGCACATGTAATTAAGTCACATCATAATGTGGGCGGCTTACCTGATTATATGAAATTAGGCTTAGTTGAGCCACTACGCGAATTATTTAAAGATGAAGTGCGTAAAATAGGTTTAGAGTTAGGTTTGCCGTATGACATGCTTTACCGTCATCCGTTTCCTGGTCCTGGGCTAGGCGTACGTATTTTAGGTGAAGTGAAAAAAGAATATGCGGATTTATTACGTCGCGCTGATGCTATTTTTATTGAAGAACTACACAAACATGATTTATATACTAAAGTAAGTCAAGCGTTTACCGTATTCTTACCTGTACGTTCTGTAGGGGTTATGGGGGATGCGCGTAAGTATGATTGGGTCGTTAGCTTACGCTGCGTTGAAACAATAGACTTTATGACTGCACGTTGGTCACATTTGCCTTATGATTTCTTAGGACTTGTATCTAATAGAATTATCAATGAAATTGATGGTATTTCACGTGTGGTATACGATATATCAGGGAAGCCACCGGCCACAATTGAATGGGAATAAAATAAGCGTTATTTTACTTATTGACCCCAATGTTGCAAAGCATTGGGGATTTTATTGGCTTGTATAAGTGAGATAATAATTTTGCTCGGTTCGCTTAATCAATATACCATGAACACTATGATTAACTTGTTCCACAAAAATTGACAATATCACCTGAGGGAAATGTATGATTAAATTTAGTCAAAAAGTTTGTATTGCTATAAGTATTCTGATCTTGGCGTCTTGCTCGACTGCTTATTATTCCGCAATGGAAAAAGTTGGCATTCACAAACGAGATATTATGGTTGACCGTGTTGTTGAAGCCAAAGAATCGCAACAAGAAGCGCAAGAACAGTTTAAGTCTGCATTAGAAGAAATGACTGCCTTAATCAATTTTGATGGTGGCGAACTTGAAGAACAATACAATGTTATTCAAGAACAATATGAAGATTCTAAAAAAGCGGCAGATCTTGTTAGCTCACGTATTGAAAAGATAGAAGATGTTTCAGAAGCTTTATTTGAAGAATGGCAAGAGGAAATTGAGCAGATTACTAGTGCTAACCTTAAAAGACAAAGTGCAAGTAAATTGAAAGAAACGCAACGTCGTTACCAGTCATTGATTAAGTCGATGCACAAAGCTGAAAGCAAAATGGCGCCTGTTTTATCCGCGTTAAAAGATAATAGCCTTTTTTTAAAACACAATTTAAATGCTAAAGCGGTTGGTGCTATGCAAGGTGAAATGTTGTCTATCAAAAAGGATGTTGGTGTGTTGATAAAAGACATGAATGCAGCGATTGAACAATCACAAAAATTTATTGATTTACTGGAGAAATAATCTGTGTCAATTGAAAGGTTAGAAACTAAACAGCGCATGAGTCGTATCGTTAAACATAACGGCACAATTTACTTGTGTGGACAAGTGGCTGCAGATGCCACAAAAGATATCACTGAACAAACGGAAACAATGTTGGCTAAAGTAGATGAGTTATTATCGCAGGCAGGCAGCGACAGAAAAAATATTTTATCGGCGACTATATATATAAAAGACATGAGTTACTTTGCAGACATGAATGCTGTTTGGGATGCTTGGGTGCCAGAAGGTTATGCACCGGCAAGAGCGTGTGTTGCCGCTAAAATGGCACGAGAAGCCTTATTGGTCGAAATTTCTGTAGTAGCGGCTGAAATTTAAGATTTACAAACCTTTCAACACCTTATGTTCTACTCAATAAGGTAGATTTGGTGGTTGAATAAAGGACAGTTGAGTTGCAAATCCATAAGCCCGTCTCTAATGTAGTACAGCAATCGCTTAAAACAACGTTTGGTTTTGACGCGTTTAGGAATGGGCAGCAACAAACAGTTGAGCAATTACTGGTGGACATTCAACTTTATCAATATTCCCAACGGGCTCAGGTAAGTCGCTATGTTATCAATTAACGGCTTTACATTTACCGCACTTAACTCTGGTTGTCTCACCGTTACTCGCCTTGATTAAAGATCAATTAGCTTTTCTGGCAAGTAAAGGTATCGGTGCAGCAAGTATTGATTCCACCTTAAAAGGGAGTCAAGCACAAGAAGTGATGACTGCTGTTCGACAGGGGGAAATTAGCATATTGATGGTGTCGGTTGAGCGTTTTAAAAATGAACGTTTCAGACAATTTATTCAATCTGTGCCTGTTTCCATGTTAGTGGTTGATGAGGCGCATTGTATTTCAGAATGGGGTCATAATTTTAGGCCAGATTATTTGAAACTCCCGAGTTACCGTAATGAGTTGAATATTCCGTTAATTTTATTATTAACAGCAACTGCGACGAAGAAAGTAAAATTAGACATGGCAGAAAAATTTGCCATCTCTGATCATCATATTGTGCAAACGGGTTTCTATCGACAAAACCTAGATTTAACCGTATTGCCAGTGAGTAGCGCCAATAAAAATGTTTGTTTAGTTGAGCAAATAAAACAACTACCAGGTTGTGGCATTGTTTATGTCACGTTACAACACAGTGCCGAGCAAGTAGCAATATATTTGCAACAAGCGGGTATTAATGCTTGTGCATATCATGCGGGTTTTGACAGTGATACACGCAGTCAAATTCAAAGCGATTTTATGACAGGTAATATACAGGTTATTGTTGCGACGATTGCGTTTGGTATGGGTATTGATAAAAGTGATATTCGCTTCGTGTTCCATTACGATTTACCTAAATCTATTGAAAATTACTCCCAAGAAATAGGTAGAGCAGGGCGAGATGGCAAACATTCTCATTGTATAACATTAGCGAATTTAGATGGTCTCAATACAGTTGAGAACTTTGTCTATGGTGATACACCGGAATTTAGCTCAATAGAGTATGTTATTGATAATATTAAAGCTGAAACTCAAATAACCCGAGCTGAAAGCAAATGGGAATTGCAGTTAATACAGCTTTCTAACACTAGCAATATTAAACAATTACCGCTTAAAACCTTATTAGTACAGCTAGAATTATCTGGTGTTATTGAACCTCAATATGCTTATTTTGCTGATTTTAAAATAAAACTCTTACACCCTATAGAACAAATACTTTCTGGCTTTAATGATCAAAGAAAGGCATTTTTATCGACTATCTTCAAAGCAACGGCATTTAAAAAAGTCTGGGGAAGTTTGCACTTTGATACCTTATTGCAAGATAAGTCAATTGAAAGGAGTCGTGTCATTTCTGCTTTAGAGTACTTACATGAGCAACAAATGATTGTCTTTCGAAACTTCAGGTATGACGGAAGTGTTCAAGGTGAATAATCATGAACTGAACGATCCTGGATTAACTAAAAATTTAGCGAATTATTTTCTTGATAAAGAAGAGAAAGAAATTAAACGTATTGCCGCACTAGTACGCTTTTTTCAACTTGATTCATGTTTAAGTTACAACTTAAGCCGCTATTTTGATGATAAACAAGCGCCAATACAGTGTGGTCATTGTAGCGTTTGTCGAGGTGCTATTGCACAACTCGAATACTCACAACAAATACCTTGGCCAAGTGATGACATGCTCATTGCAAATGCCGCAGCATTAACTCGTCATTTAGAAGGCAAAATAAATAAACGATTAACGCTCGAAGCTTATTGTCGATTTTTTTCGGCTTGACCATGCCATTGTTTGGTCGCAATAAAGTTAGACAGCTCTCTGGTTTTGCGTCCTGTGAGCAGCAACGATATCAAGCAATTAGAGATAAATTATCACAGCTTGGCTTTTAAAAGTCAGATTCTGAATAACCCACTTAATTTTAAATGATCATGCAATCTAATGATTATTCTACTGAACGAGAGTTACAGTAAATGCTTCTAACGATAAAAAACGCAGTACCTGTCAGTGTTTGGTATATGTTGATCTCAGCTTTAGGCTTTTCTTTAATGGCCGCTTGTGTAAAAGAGGTCAGTGGATTAGGTATTCCTGTATTAGAAATTGTTGCCGCCAGAGCTATTGTTTCTGCCATCATGAGTTATGCTGATATTAAACGTAAAAAAATTCCTGTGTGGGGGCATAATAAAAAGTTGCTAATTGCTCGCGGTACGGTTGGTTCATTTGCGTTGATGTTTGTTTACTATGCGGTAACTACGCTACCATTGGCAGAAGCCACTTTATTGCAATATTTACACCCTGTTTTTACGGCTGTTTTGGCAATATTCTTTTTAAAAGAAACCATACAGCGATCAACCATTGCGTGTATCGTTATTAGCTTATGTGGCTTGTTAGTGATGATTCAACCCAATTTAGCTTTGCTCAATTTAGAAAAACCAAATTTATATTTAGACAGTGCTATTCAATATCCATGGTTAAGCATTGGTCTTGGCGTTTTAGGTGCTTTGGGTAGCGCAGTTGCCTATGTAATTATCAAAAAATTAACGAAAACCGATGACAGTGCGGTTATTATTTTTTATTTCCCTATTGTTGCTTTTCCACTTTCAATGCTCATGTTAGGCAGTGATTTTGTGGTACCAAGTTTAGCTGCGTTTGTTTTATTAATCTTTGTGGGTATTTTTACCCAAGTAGGGCAAGTAGGGTTAACAAAAGCATTGCATTGTGCTGATGCAAACAAAGCTACCGCTTATGCATATGTGCAAGTCGTATTTTCAGTGATTATTGGTTGGGCGTATTTTAATGAAGCACCTATCATAACAACTATTATTGGTGGTGGTTTAATTCTGTTTGGCGCCTTAATAAACATTTTATGGAAACGATAGTTCACATGCAGATCCTGAAGCGCTGAATACTTAACGGATTTGGTTTGCAAATATAAAGCTCAGTCCAATATTTTTTACAATATTGAATGCAATGACTTTGAACATAGGGGTATTTTCTCTCTTATTACCAAAAATTCTTTTTTGATTTAACTGAAAATTATGATGTAGATCTATTTTTGTAAACATAAGACCATCTATCAAGCAAAGTAAGTGGCTCTTTTGACTTAGATCACAAACTTGTTTTTCTATTGCTTTATAAATAGCAGCAATTATTTATAAAAACTTTAGACGAACGGGGTCACAAAATGTTCAATAAATCGTTATTAGGTATCGCACTCGCCAGTGCATTATTGCCGAGTACATACAGTATCGCTGAAGATGATGTTGTTCACCAAGGTATTGATGAAAACATAGAAACTTTGGTCGTTATTGGTAAAACACCACGTAAAGTACAAGATGTTGTTGGAGCTGTGTCCGTAATAAACAGCCAAGATATTGACCAAAAGTTAGTGCATGATGTTGCTGATTTACTTCGCTATGAAGTCGGTATCAGTATGCTTAGCTCTGGTAGTCGCTTTGGGAGTTCGAGTATTGCTATTCGCGGCATATCGGGTAACAGAATCGCAACAGAAATTGATGGTGTACCGGTTGCAGAGCAGTTTAATGTGGGCAGTTATTCAAATTCAGGGCGTAATTACGTCGACCCAGAGTTAATTAAACAAGTTGAAATCTTACGTGGTCAGCGTCAAGCACTTACGGTAGTGATGCTATTGGCGGTGTCATCAGTTTTGTTACTAAAAAACCTAATGACTTATTGAGTCAAACCACTAACGATGTGTATGTTGGTTTAAAAACAGGTTATTACTCAATTGATAATAGTAAGCTTATTTCGCTAAATACGGCTTTTGGGAATGACACTTCAAGTGCACTTATTTCTGCTTCATACCGTAAAGGACATGAATTAGATAGTAATTCAGATTCAGTCATCGCAAGCGATATGCAAAACAATGAGGCTAAGTCGATATTAGCTAAATATTTTTATGCTATTTCTGATAATCAAGAGCTAAGTTTTACCTATGATTACTTTCAACGTGAATCACAAACTGATGTTCAATCAATAGTAGGCTTGGGACGTTTTAGCTCTACCACCGCTTTGTTTGGTGATGATGAAACTAGCCGTGAAAATTTTGTGGTTAACTACGATTTTGTACTTGATGCAGATTGGCTTGAAGGTGGCGTTATTCGCTTTTATGACCAAAGCACAGATACAGAACAACTTACAGATGAAAAAAGAACAGAAACTAGTACAAGAACAGGTATAACCAATGATTTTAGTTATGATCGTGATTTCTTTTATCAGCAAGATATTCAAGGTGTACGGTTAAATTTATATACCAATGCAAGTTCATCCTCGTCAATGCATCATATTGGCTATGGTTTGGAATACAGCAATACAAAGACAAAAGAGTTAAGAGATGGTGTGCAAACTAATCTTGATAGCGGTGTTGCAACCAATATTATTTTAAGCGAAGTCTTTCCTGTTCGAGATTTTCCTAATACAGAAGTGAAAGAATTAGGTATTTATCTGAATGATGAAATAACAATTTCGGGTACCAATTTAACTATTATTCCTGCTATTCGTTATGACAAATATGATCTATCTCCAAAGGTTGATAGCATTTATTTGGCAGACAATCCCGATCAAACTGTAGTTTCTATTAGCGAAGATAGTATATCGCCCAAGTGGGTATGGTTTATCAGCTTGATGATAGTGCTAAGTTCTATGTTCAATATGTTAAAGGTTTTAGGGCGCCACCATTTGAAGATGCTAATATCGGTTTAGACATCCCCTTATTTAAAATGCGCGCTATTCCAAATCCGGACTTAAAATCGGAAACATCCGATGGTTATGAGGTAGGGTATAATTTTGATAGTGAACACCATAAAGTGGACATGGTTGGTTTTTATAATGATTATGATGATTTTATACAAACCAAAGTGAATTTAGGTTTTGATCCCGTTATTGGACGTATTATTTTTCAATCTCAAAATATCGCTAACGCTAAAATTTATGGCGCTGAAGTTAATTATAAATACAATAACCAAGGCTTGCTCAGCAGTAATGATAGTTACAGCGCTTATATTTCCGCTTTTTGGAGTAAAGGCGAAAATCGTGATACCAATCAGCCTATTAACGAAATAGAGCCTAATCACGCGTTATTAGGTGTTGAATGGTTAAATAATGACGAGTCTCTATCGGTTGCGTTTCATGCAAACTTAGTGGCGGGAAAGTCAGATATTGATGATGAAAATGCCGATGATCCAGAGCAGAAATTAGCAAGTACAGCAGGCTATGCAACTTTCGATATTATAGCTAACTACCATATAAATAATCAGTTAACACTGGCCGGCGCTATTAACAATTTAACTGATAAGCAATATTGGCATTGGTCTGATGTTAATGGATTCGCAGCAAGTGATCCTTTACTCGCAACAATGGCAGCACCAGGGATTAACGGTTCTATACAAATAAAATATGCTTGGTAATAGCAATCTCAGTAACTATGTGATCATTTCTACTTGCTAAATCACCAACTATCTCGTTATTTATTTAATCATTAGAACAACTCGTTATTGAAATAAATGCCTTGTATTTGGCAATTTTTTCTACGTATGAAATAGATCACTTGATAAATGAAACAGGTATAGCGCCTTTATACATTAATAAATAAACACAGTTAAAAGCCAATTGATAAACATGAACAGTTGGCTTTTTTGTTTGCCCATCGAAGCCGGCAAACCCGATAGACTGAAAGAAGCCATCGTTTAAGTTCATCAAGGTGAACTAGTAGCGCGATGCCTAATCAATGGTTTGAAGTGCTTGGTTTATATTCAATAGAAGGAGTTAATACAGGATGGCTTGCTTTCTCCGCGTTTAGGAAAGCACGCTAATAAAATAGGGGAATGCAAGAGCCGTATACGAGGTTCGTACTTACGATTCCGTGAGAGGGATGACGGAAAAGCCTCACCCTATCCGATATGTCTAAAACAACGTAATAATTATAAATTTCATTTAGGTATAATTTATATTGAGTTGTTCTATTTTATTTGTTTTTATTTAATTTATTGAAATGTATTGTTTTTGGTTGGGTAGGTTTTTAATGTAAGAATTTTTTTAATAATACAGGTTGACCAGTATAATCTTTTAAAATATATTTCTTGCCAATTCGTAATCAAAGGATTTGATATGTCATTATTTAGAAAGGAAGCTGTTTCCCATCAAAGTGAGCGTTTAACCGGCGCTATAACCTTAGCTCAACCATTATCTATCAAAGTAACGGTATTACTTTTAGTATCAGTTGCCGTTGCTATTATCGCTTTTCTTTTTAATGCTGAATACTCACGAAAAGAAACCGTTCGTGGTTTTTTAATGCCAAATAAAGGTGTTATCAAAAGCTTTGCTAACCAAGGCGACACCATTGAAAAACTTTGGGTTAAAGAAGGTGACAAAGTCATAAAAGGACAGTCATTAGCAACACTATTAGTGCAGCAAAGCAATAGTGAAGGTGTTGATTTGAAAAGCGGTATGCTGTTTGAGGCAGATATTCTGTTAGAACAGCGCACATTAATTGAATGGCTACTCGAACCTATTTACAGCTTAAAAGGTAGAGTAAGTTAACTAGGTAGGTTGGAATTTATTCCGACAACAAGGTAAACATAATTTCAGTGGTATTTTCTGCTGAAAACAAGACTTTTCATAGAAGGTAATAGTATTTATTAATACCTTTTTTAGAAAATAGAGCGACTGACTTTAGTCAAACTTTAGCGAGATAAACTAAAGTCGGTCAATTAACCACTTTTTGTTCTGGTCAAGCCGCATAAGACACATTTATTGTGGAGTTCAGTGTCAGGCTTAAAAGCAGGACTTGTTAAGCTGATTGGCTTGTCGTTAGTGTTGCAACTTTTTACCTTAATGGCTCCATATTAGTAATAACTTTTCTTCTTTAAGGACTTTTTTAAAAGCCCTTTTTACGAGATGTATCATGATTAAATGTAAAAATATTTCCAAATCTTTTGGCAAAAATGAAGTGATAAGTAATCTTTCAGTAGACTTCCCTGTAGGAAGCACTCTTGTTAGCGGTGCTAATGGCTCCGGAAAGTCAACATTATTGTTACTTATTGCAGGTATAGAGTCGCCGGATTCTGGAGCAATAATTTTTTCAGCCCAAGAAAAGAGAAATAAAATCAATAGCTCCATTTCAACTGACTCTATTGTTCCACCAGATGTTTTTACACTAAATGAATTATTTAAGTTGCAAAAAGCTTTTAATGAAACAAATGATAAATTGTTTGAAAGTCTGGTTTTTGAAACAAATTTAGATCGATTTTTGGATTGTAAAATTGGTAATGTTTCTACGGGAACGAAAAAAAAATTTTCAGTTGTATGTGCATTAATTAAAAACTCTAACCTGCTTATGTTAGATGAGCCATTTAATGGGGTAGATAATCACTCTATAGAGGTATTGAAGGAAGTCATCCTAAATGATAAGAGAGATAAAATTATTGTTGAACACCAAAATGTATTACCATTTAACCATTTAGTTTCATTGTGATTTGCGAATAAAAATGATTTCTTTAGCAATAAGAAGAAAAAAGCAATTATTCAAAAAAATAATGCATCTTTATACCGTTTATTATCGATAATAGCATTCTTTTTAGCACCCGTTTTACTAATTTTTACCCCTTTGCCGGGGTACTTGTTAGGTGACGGTGAACACTTAAGCGGAAAGCTGTTTGCTACTTCATTTTTTATTTTCTTGGCTTTTATAGAGTCTTTTGTGTATTGGAATCTTTGGTCTAGAAAAGAATTACTTTATCTAGATTATATACATGGGAAATATAATATGCTCCCTAAGCATATTATGAGTTTTATGCCTTATTGTATATTCTATTTTATCTTCGTGTTCTCCGCCTACTTTAGAGTTTCTATTTCTCTAAGCTCTATAGCGTATGTTCTAACATGCTATTCAATATTAATTTCTGTTTTCATGATTTCTTATAAGATTAAAACCAAATTTGTAGGTCCTAAAATTAAAAAATCTAATCTATTTCTTTTAGTAAAGTTGATCAACCTTTCCTTTAACAGCGGAGTCAAAGTTAGAGCTTCACTTTTGGTTATTACATTAATTCTATCTACAACTTTACAGTTTAAATTGATGGAAGTTAATGTATTGCAGTATTATTTGGCTTTATTTTTCTTTATTATTTCTTTTTTATTTTATTCCTCTTACCAACTGGTAAATATTAACATTGCACTGCATGAAAATTTTTTGAGTTCTATTAGTTTTCGTTTATATCACAGATATCAAAAATCTATGAAATGTTTGATATTTTCTCTCTATTTACTATCAATTCTATTAAATTACCAAGCATTGGTTCTGGATATTATTTCACTATGAGCACCTAACAATGAATCTAAAATTGCCCGAACAACAAATTGAGTTTAAATTGATTAAATCACCACCTGTTATTCTACAATCTGAAATGGCTGAATGTGGCTTAACTTCTATGGCAATGAGCGCCAGTTTTTACAGTCATAAACTCGCTACTCCTTGCATTTTACACTGGGATTTAAATCACTTTGTTGTATTAACAAAAGTTGCGGGCAAAGGAAAGGCGATTAAGTTTTCTATTAACGATCCTGCCGTTGGAAAACGCGTCTTATCTATGGAGGAGTTTGGCCAAGACTTTACAGGTATTTGTTTAGAGTTGACTCCTACCAGTAAATTTGAAGTAAAAGAAGAGCAACCTCAAATGAAGTTCACTCAGTTGTGGAGTTCAATGTCAGGCTTAAACGGGTCTGTTCAAGCTGATTGGTTTATCGCTTGTTTTACAACGATTTGTTTTAAAAAATACTCTCTGTGAATAATATGGCTTAGCTTGATCTTAGCCATATTATCACACGCGATTTATGAGTCTGGAATGAAATCAAAAAAATTTTATATTTGTTGTTTTATAACGTGTTCAATATTTTCTATCTTGGTTAAGGTTAATAGAGAAAAACTGTATGGTATTGATTTATCAATAGATATATTGTTAGGCTCCTCGCCAAGTTTTTTATATTTATTGGGGCTAAGTTCGCTGTGCACAATAATAACAGAGCAATCAAAACCTAAATCTGATCTAAAAGGTTCATTATTATTAATGTTAGGTGCCTTATCCTATGAAATAGAACAATATTGGTTCTCAGGAGTGTTTGACTTTTATGATGTGATTGCAACTTTATTGGCGTTTTTTGTTTTTTTACTTTTCCATATAGATTTTACTCATTTAAAAAAAAGTGAAAGTAATAGTAGATGAATATAAATTTAATCATTCACTGCTGTTTTAGAAAAATTTAAGTTTTGTTGTTAAGCATTTTTTTAGCGCTTTGGGAATTGCCCCCAAAAAGAGGTTATATGAATATATTAGTAAGCAATCATGAAAAGTTTCCTGAATTCTCAGTTTTTGGCACTATTGTTTGGATGTTATTTCTAACACTTGGCATTCAAGGAATACTTGTTTTTATTACTGCTATTAGTATGGAAGTTTTAAAAGGGACAAGTAAGGAGATTGAGCTTGCCTTTATGCGGCCTGACGCTATAGCAATCCTTGGGGTAATAGCTGCGGTGTTGTCTTATCCATTGATAAAAAAAGCCTCTCATCAGCCAGGTAAGTCATTTCCATATGAATTTTTAGCGTTCCAAAGCGTTAATAGAGCAACACTTGCGAAAGTTCTAATGGTAGGCTTTGGTTATTATATCTTTGAGTCGCTTGCAAGTTACATATTATCGATTGACACTCCACAATTTATGCTAGATGTAAAATCGCAAACCCTTTCGGTTTTCGATATGCTGATGTTAGTACTTGGTGTTTGTATTGTAGCTCCTATCGTTGAAGAAGTGATTTTTCGTGGACTTGCGTATGCTCGATTGGTAAAAAGCAGGGCGGGTGTTACCGGAGCAATAATTATCACCAGTTTAGTTTTTACCGTTATTCATACTCAATATGACTTTACCGTTTTAATTATATTGTCCTTGTTTGCCTTTCTACTTGGTTATGTTCGTTACAAAACAGGTAATATTTTTTATTGTATAGCCATTCATATGCAAATAAATATATTGTCAACAATTGAATTGTTCGCTTTTTTGTAAGTCAAATAGATTACTATCTGAGCTTTAATGATGATTACTCACCTTAATTTTTTCTACGTATAAAATAGATCATTTAATTAATGAAACAGGTATAGCGCCTTTCTACATTAATAAATAAACACAGCTAAAAGCCAATTGATAAACATGATCAGTTGGCTTTTTTGTATTGATAAAATTTAGTACTAATATTTTATTGACCTTGATCAACATGTCTAACTAATAATCCATATTAATTTTAAAATTTGATCTAAATCACATAATTAGATCGAAAATAAGCAGATAGTTACATTTAGAAACATTTAGTGCTTGGTTTATCGATAGCACATCTATGAATACACAATTACAACACGTAAACAAAATAAATTCGGGAGAGTAACTGATGAAACATATTAAACATAGCCTTTCAGCACTTGGTTTAGCTATTGGTATGGCGGTCGGTGGAATGAGCTTATCACTATCGGCAGCAGAGCCTACGTTGTCTGAAGCTGATTATGAGCAAGCAAAACTACAATACTTTCAGCGTTGTCTTGCCGGATGTCATGGCACATTACGTAAAGGTGCAACAGGCAAAAACCTTGAACCTGAAAACACGTTAAAAAAAGGTCAACAACGTTTAGAAAAAATTATTGCGCTAGGTACTGAAGGCGGCATGAATAACTTTGATGATCTGTTCACTAAAAAAGAAATTGCCAACATGGCAACCTTCATTCAAATGGAACCACCAGTACCACCAGAAATGTCTTTAGAGCAAATGCGTTCTTATACTAAAGAATACGTAGCCCCAAAAGATTACCCAACCAAGCCAATGCATGGTTTGAACTGGGAAAACTTTTTTGTTGTTATCGAGCGTGATGCAGGTACCGCAGCAATTGTTGATGGTGACACTAAAAAAATTGTAACGCATATTGATACAGGTTACGCGGTTCATGTAATTAAAGGCACCGAACACCATAAAGTTGAACATGCAAAAGATGTTGGTCGCTTTTGGTACACCATTGGTCGTGATGGCAAAGTAAACAAAATTGATTTATGGCAAAAACCTGAAAAAATGCTAGTTGCTGAAACTAAAATGGCATATGACGCCCGTGATATTGCTGTATCAGGTGACGGGAAATATGTTATTCCGGTGGTTACTGGCCGGCGCATTTTGTAATTATGGATGCCGAAACTTTAAACCCGCTTAAAGTTGTTTCAACACGTGGTTATAACACCAAAGGTGAATTCATTAATGAAGCTCGTGTAGCGGCTATTTATACTTCGCCAAATACTTCATCATTTATTGTTGCTGTTAAAGAAACAGGTCAAATGCTACAAGTGGATTATAAAGATTTAGACAATTTAACTATCACCAGTATTGCTTCAGCAGAATTTTTACACGATGGTTTCTTTGATCCAACTGGTCGTTACTTCCAAATCGCAGCCAATGCATCAAATAAAATGGTTGTTGTCGATACCAAAGAACGTAAATTAGAAGCAATGATTGATGTTGATTCATTGCCTCATCCTGGCCCTGGAGCTAACTGGATAGATGAAAAATGTGGTCCGGTTGCGGGGACAACGCATTTAGGCATCGGTTTAGTGTCTGTTTGGGGAAATGATCCCATGGGACATCCCGATGATGCATGGAAGCTATGTTATGAAGTAGAAACAGATGGCGCAGGTGTATTCATTCGTACCCATGAAACTTCACCGTACGTTTGGGCTGATCAATTGAAACACCCAGAACCAGAAGTACAACAGTCAGTACAAGTTTTTGATAAGAAAACTCATGAAATTGTGAAAACTATCCGTGTAACAACCGAACCAGGTAAAGCGGCACTTCACATGGAATTTAACGATGATGGTAGTGAAGTTTGGGTGTCTGTATGGAACCGTAAAGATGCGAAAAACCCAACAGGTGAAATCGTAGTTTATGATGCCAAAACCCTGAAAGAGAAAGCACGTATTAAAGGCTTAACTACACCAACAGGTAAGTTTAATGTTTATAACCGTTCTCACCACAAAACTTAAGGTAACTATTCATCTTGTCGCTGTATAGCCCAATTTAGGTGTCAAAAGTACTCACAAATTCTTCGGGAAAGAATTTGAACAACAGGATATTGGCCCGTAGGGTGGAGTACAGGGATGTACGGAGTAATGACTAACGTCAACTCCGTGCTTTTCCTTTAAATTGAACCATACAGCTTAAAGCAAACAGTTACTTAATTATTAATAAAGGGCATGACGAATGTCATGTCCTATTTTTTAACGATTAAGGATATATAGGCAAGTTACTTTACGTAAACGTTTTTGAAGCAAAGGCAAAATTGCTTGGTTATATAGACCCAGACACTGTTATGGAAATAACAGGATATTTGATTAAACCATCACGAGTCATTCGTTCGTAGGAATCAGCATGACAAATAACATAAATAAAAAACCGAGTTTTTGGTCACGAAAACTAATACTTGGCACTACTATCTCTAGCGCAGCTATCTTCTTTATCGTGGGTATTATCTTTTGGGGGGGCTTTAACACGGCAATGGAAGCAACCAACACCACTGAATTTTGTATTGGCTGTCATGAAATGGAGGATAATGTATATCAAGAGTATAAACCGACTATTCACTTCACTAACCGTACTGGGGTTCGTGCAGGCTGTCCTGATTGTCACGTACCAAGACCTTGGATACATAAAGTTGTTCGTAAAATTAAAGCATCAAGAGAAGTGTATTTTTGGTTAACAGGTAAAATTGATACAAAAGAGAAATTTAATGAGCACCGTTTTGAACTAGCACAAAGTGTCTGGAAAGCTATGAAAAGCACTGACTCAAGAGAATGTCGTAACTGTCATAACTTTGAATCAATGAATCCAGAGTTTCAAAAACCCCGTGCTCGTAAACAACATTTAAATGCTTTTGAAACAGGACAAACGTGTATTGATTGCCATAAAGGTATTGCACATCACAACGTAAGAGACAAGCTGTCTGATGAGGCGTTAGAAGAACTTGAAGCGCCGAACCCCGATTATATTCGTGAGATCCCTCAAGAATATAAAGATGGTTTGGCTCGGGTTGAAGCGAGAGAGGAAGAAGCTGCAGCATTAGAAAAAGCGAAAATTATTGCTGAAAAAGTAAAGGTTGAAGAGCAAGTTGCTGCTGCTGTAGCCGCTGCTGTCGCTAATGTTAGTGGTGCTAAGAAAGTAGCGTCAACTGATGATATTTCAACTGGTGAATCGATAAGCAATATAAAGGTTGATTGGAGTAAAGCTAATTCAACTGATATTGGTGTATTTTACCCAGGAACAGCCTCATTGGAATGGATTTTAGGACGTAATCACGGTGGTAAACGTGCTTTTACTAAGGGTGATCGTTGTATTGATTGTCATGGAAAAGAAATTGCGGATATAGGTAATAACATTGTTAGTGGCGAAAGTGAGAAAGAGCTTGAGCCAAATGTTATTCCTGGAAAACGGGGCCATATTGCCGTCACTATTGATGCAACTCATGATGAAGAAAACCTTTATTTAAGGTTTTCTTGGGCGAATGGAGATCATGCGCCAGTACCTTTTGTTGAGGGGGGTAAAATGGATCCTGAAAACCCAATGAAATTAGCCTTTATGATTGCCACGGATGATGTTGAATATGCAGACAGAGCAGGTTCTTTGGGGTACATGTCATGCTGACGCTAACTCTATGCCTTTTGCACCCGAACAAGCAATATTAAAAGGCTCTGATTTGGCAGAACGTTTAAACTTAAACTCGGGCTTAGGCGTTACTAAATACTTAACTGAATCTCGTACCGAGCCGGAGCTTAAAGGTCGTCGCGGAAAAGCATTAGGAGGTCGGGATAAGCTTAAAGGTGAAGCCGACATTCAAACAGCGCAGGCGGCTAACCAATTTATGGATTTAGTACGCTATAAATCAGGTTCTGGTGAAGTTGAAGACGGTCAAATTTTAGCGTCACGTGATATGCATAAAGGCATGGGTGCAACGGTAGAAGCCGTTTTGAAAAATGGTATCTGGTCTGTTGTTGTTCAACGTAAGCTGAAGTCTGATAATGCAGGCGATGTTAGCATTGAAGCGGGTAAAATTTATAACTTTGGTTTTGCCATTCACGATGATTACACGAGTGCTCGTTATCATCATGTGTCTTTTGGTTATAAATTAGCCCTTGATAATGACAAAGCAGAAGTGAACGCTAAAGCTCAATAGCCTTACTCGTTAAGATTAATAAAAATAAGTGCATTGATTTATTAACTCAGATCAATGTGCTTTTTTTATTTTGTGATAAAATAATTTTACTGTTTACGCAATTTGACACACATTTATTATGAAAACCTTTAAAGAATTACTTGCCCTAACACACGAACAAGAGCAACCGCAGCGTTTGATGTTTTTATTCGCAAATGCTGAATCTAAAAACCCCAAAAAAAGCAAAAAACATCAACAAGGTACAATTGAGCCGGTTATGTGTGTTGATAAACTGCCAGAAGAATTATCAACATTTGCCGCATTAAAAGCCGAAGCTGATTCAATAGAAAAAAATTGGAATTTTGTTTTTATCGCCAGTTTAAGTGGTGAAAATGGTATGACGCCTAGCGCAGATGATGCAGAACCTTTCTTGAATAAAATGGCAAACGATGTACAAACAGGTAATAACGTAGGTCGTTATGTGATTTATGATAGAGATGAAAATCCGATAGAATTAGAAGCTAACCAGTAACTTATATCCCTTGAATTTTACCACTGTAACGTTTACAAATGAGAAAACCCAATACATCAACGGCAATGAAAATGCTTATTGAGCAAATTCGAACCGCTTTACCTTTTGAAAAACCTGAACATGAAATATGTGCAGGTAAATGTGTTGGGTGTGCAAAAAAAATGTTGGAATACATGGGAAGTGAACTAGATCATTATCAATGCCAACTTGATAATGGTGAAATACCCACCTTGGGTGAGTTGAATGATTTAGCTCGTATTGCTCAGAAAGTTCATCGTAATATGGTAAAGAACAACTTAGTATAAACAGTTAGCGGTAGACTTAACGCAATAACCTATTAAGTTAGCACTACTGATATCCCCGTTTATTTAGAAAATTGGTGTAAACTCTCGTTTAAAATAAACGGTAAGGTATAGAAAGTATGTTTATTGGCAATAATAGAAATATTATCACCCCGTGTATAGGTCAATGTGACTTAGATGATAATGATAATTGTATGGGGTGCTATAGATCATCTCAGGAAATTTCTGATTGGATAAACAAAACTGAAGATGAAAAAATAGCGATAGTTATTCGCTGTAAACAAAAGATAGCATTGAACTCTCAAGATAATTAAAAGGGTCTGATTTTGTATTTATATCTAGGTTATTTATCGGTTCAACTCTATGCATTAATGACTAAATTATTAGAATCAAGTATTCCATTTTCAGCCATCATTTTTTCGACAATTGTTGTACTTATTTGGTCATTTATTCCTGTGATTGGATATTGGTTAGCTAAAGTATTTAAAGCAAATGGTAAAGCAGGCAATTTGACCTTATACGCTTTTGGTTTGTGTGTTGGCTTGATAGAAAATAGTTTGTTTTACTTTGATTTTCTCACGCAAAAACAAATGTCATGGGGAATATTGATAGCGTTTGCTTTGTTTTTTATTTGCGGCTATATCTCTATCAACAACACAAAGCATCAAGACGGCGACATAAAAAGCAGTTAACATATATTCGTATGTTAGCCAAGTACGAATTCCTATTAAAAATAGCCGCGGTTAATCAATTAATGAATAGGGAAATTAATGATGAATAGTGTATTTAGAGCGAAAATTATTGAAATTTGCGATAAAAAAATTGAGAGTAAAGGCGACAATGTCGGTGTTTCTTTTTATGCCTTTTTCAAGAATAAAAACGATAACCCGGCCTTATTGATGGAAATGGCTACTTGGTGGATCCAAACACATAAATTAGATCATTTTGTGAAAGCAAGTACGATAAAGGCTATGATTCAAAGCAATGTATAAGTCTTATGTTTTCTGATGCAAATCAGTGCAGGTAAGGTATCTTTCAATAAATCAGTTATGGCGTTAGTAGGGGATTTATGGAACATTGGTTCAAACTTAATCTAGGTGATGCAATGCTTGCTAGCATAGCGCTTTCGACCATTCAAATACATTTATCAAATGTGTATGACATGAACAATAAAACAGAAAATT
Source organism: Colwellia maritima (assembly GCF_022669015.1). Classification (GTDB taxonomy): domain Bacteria; phylum Pseudomonadota; class Gammaproteobacteria; order Enterobacterales; family Alteromonadaceae; genus Colwellia; species Colwellia maritima. Next base: position 1,090,842 of record NZ_JAKKSL010000001.1, read on the forward strand.
TACTTGCTATTTATCGACACGAATCCCAAGGATTACATTGTAGTGTGATTGTTTATTTAACTGAAAATTTTCAGCAGCTTGCCAAGTTAGATAATGTGATGCGTTGCCATACCCCTCCCTTAGCAGATTCAGCGTTTTTAGCCGGTGATGAAGCATGCCTAAATCAAGTGTAAATTAGATGTAGAGAATACAGTAGATTTTTTACTTGATTTGAGATCAATGAACTCAAGTAATTTGATTAAGTAATTTGCTTGAAAATAAAAAGTATATTGTATACGATTGATGAAATTCAATTATTTTATTCATCGTATGAAAAACAAAAATACCTTTTTATTGGCGTTAAGCACTAGTTTTATGTTGAGTGCTTGTAGTCATTCGTTCACTGTTAGCAATGATGTATCAGCAGAACATTCTGCTGTGGCTAATCCATCAGTGTTACAGTCTGCGGCTATCCAATCTATTCTGACGACAGATCTCAATATCATGTGGAGTCAAGGTTTTGATCATCATCAAAATGATTTGTTGCTAAAGGTGAGTCAGGCCATTTCGGTACTCGCTAAAAAAAACAGCCTAACTAGTAACAGTTTAGCAAATGAAGAATTAGACAAACTCAGCTTTTATTTACGCATATTCTCAAGTTTCGGTCCCGATAAAAACTGGTCAGCTCAAACCGCACCAACACTAAATAAGGCATTATTAGCCTTGCAAAATATGCCAGGTTTTTATCAAATAACCCCTATCACCGCGCGCTTACATGAAAACTATGCGGTTGCTTTATATCGGCTATACTTTCTCGAACCATTACAGCTCTCAACCGCTGATCATTTTGAGCCGTTAACAAAACTAATTAATTTATATGCTACGAGCGAATTAGTACAAGAAAGTGGTGGTAATGATGATAACGCGATTCACTATGCGCTATGGGAAGTTCTTCGAGCAAGTGCGATTTTACCTTATGAAGCATCACGAAAAAACAAACCTGAACACCTTGATATTTTTGCAGAGAATACATCATTGTCTCAAGCGTTATTAGCTTTTATTGGTAGTAAAAATGCCGAAATAAAAGGGGATAATTGGCCAAAACAGCATGCTATGTGGGCGTTAGCACAGTATTACAATGTTTATAATAAGCAATATTTTAATGCGTATTATGAAAAGAGTGAAGCTGAGCAAAAACAATTAGATGATGAAGAAATCACCTTGCCTGTGCAAAAACAAATGATAGATCTTGATAACGCCACTTGGCAAGCTCTCGCGGACTCAATGCCTAATAAGGGGGCTGAAAAGACTGAAGATTCTGACCTACAAAATAAAGCACTCAAAACTCTTTTTAGCGTCCCTTATGTGGTGAGTACTTATCGTGGAAAATCAGAATGTAAAGAGGGAAGTTTAAAAGGTCGTTGCATTGAACCGACAATTGAAGAGGCAACTCCAATAAAGCATGTTTGCTCTGATAGTTTATTTATTCGCACACAAAAAATGACGACAGCGCAATTAGAAGATACTTGTAAAAATTTGATTTCACAAGAGGACGTTTTTCATGAAAAACTAGCGACGAAACGTGTGCCTGTTGCTAATGATTTTAATGATAAGTTACGAGTGGTGGTGTTCAATAATGCTGCCGAATATAACAAGTATGGTCAATTAACGTTTGATATTCATACGAATAATGGTGGAATGTACATTGAGGGCAAAACGCAGGATCCAGATAACCTTGCTACGTTTTATTCTTATGAACATTTCTGGGTACGCCCTAAATTTCAAGTGTGGAATTTAAACCATGAATATGTGCATTATCTTGATGGGCGTTTTCTTAAATACGATACGTTTAATCATTTTCCAAGTAACTTAGTATGGTGGTCGGAAGGATTAGCTGAATATATCTCGCAAGGCGATGAAAATCCCAAAGCATTTAAATTAGTGAATGAAACCGAGCAAGATAAATGGTTAACCCTGCAGCAAGTGTTTGATACTAAATACCGTGATGGTACAGAGCAGGTATATCAATGGGGGTATTTAGCGGTACGTTTTATGTATGAAAAGCACATCGATGAATACCGACAATTAGCACACTTTTTGAAAACAGATTTCTTTGATGGCTATAAAAAGTTATTGGATAAAAGTGGTCAGCAATACCAAGATGAATTTACAGCTTGGTTAAGCGAGCACAATGCCAACTTTGTCGATGTAAGTGAAGAAAAAGATCCGTATAAACCAAGACAGTTCTATCGTTATACTTATAAAGATTATTTGCAGCCAACATCGCTAATAGAAACCCCTCGCCATATGCATTGGCAATACTGGCATGCTAATGCGTTGATTAATAAAGAAGAGATTGTGAAGCAAAAATATTAATTTTATTTCATTTTGTTTTTCTGCTAGGTAAGGTGATATGTTTTAAGTTATATTGGTGCGGAGTTATTTTGTTGTTGAGCTACATCAATGAATGAAAATACGTTATTTGAATTAACCCTTTTTGATCCAGAAAATACGCTTATTTCAAGGTTAGAAAAGCAAAATATAGAATTTACCAAGGTGCCTGTTACCCGTAAGTTTGTGGTTGCCATGGATGAAACTATTAAAATTATTAGTAGTGATAATAATGAAAGTTTGATTGATAACCTTGTTTTAATATTCATGGATTGGCTTAAAGAAAATAGCAATCGAAGGTTGCAGGTTATGCTAGTGGACGCAACTATTGTAATTATTGACAATAACGATATTGAAGGCATAGCCAGTATACTGCAACGTTCATTGAAAATTACTGCATTTGACCCAGAATATAACAACCGAATACTTAACCAAAACTCGGTTTAACAAGTATTATTTGCCGTTTAATACGGTGTTTTTCCAAAAGGATCCGACCAGTGTCAGAGTTAATAAGTCATACACCCACATGGGTTTTTGCAATTTTTTTCACTTTGTTAGTTTTAGGTTTTATTCAAAGCAAAGAGCGTATTGTTAAAGTTAATAGCGTTTTTATTTTACCTATATCAATGGTCGTTTTTTCTTTATTTGGAGTGTTGTCAGTTTTTGGTATTACAATATCAGCAATGGGCTTTTGGATAACAGGTTTAATTGTTGCATTAATTTGGGGGATTAAATTAGCCTATCCAAAATTAGTGAGCTTTTCAGCGCAAAATAAAAGATTAACTATTCCCGGTAGTTGGGCGCCACTTATTTTTATGATGGCAATTTTCTTTACTAAATATATTGTTGGTTATGCTGTTGCTAGAGAGTTAGCTATCGTTAATGAATTTATGTTTATGGCAACAATAAATATCCTTTACGGTGCCTTTAGTGGTGTTTTCTTATCACGTAGCTTTGTAATGTTTAAAGCAAGTAAAACAGCAATGTAAAACGACTATAAATTAAAGGACGGAAACGGAAAGGGAGTCTTCCCGTTTCCGTCCTTTAATTTATAGTGAATATTTTAACCAAAGTTTATAAAAAACTGCATTACAGGTCGTGTTGTCATCCATTTCACCATCTCTATCACAGTCAGAGCCCGTCAATGTTTTTACTACTTGTTGCCCGTATTCATTAACGTCATCCTTGGAAGGTGACACAGTAATAGTAACTTTGGGGGATTTATCAATAAAGTCAGCAACATCTTTGTAAATCATAAACTCTTTTTTAGGGATTAAATGACTTATATCTCGTGCTTTTGGCTTGTCTGCAATAACATAAAATGAATAACTAGATAAAATAAATACTAGTAATAAAAGTAAACCCCTCACTCGTGACACCTATATAATAATTGTTCAGGCTTCAAATTATACAAGTGCCTACTTGTAGGTAACAAGTAATAACAGCATTTTTGACCAAGTCAAGTTACTTTCTAGTACATATTTTCTGATACACCAAATAAGCAGCCACCAAGTCACTCACCGCAGTACCTACTGATTTAAACAAGGTTATTTCATCCGCAGATTGTCTTAAAATTTCAGGCTGTTTACACATATCAGCCAATTCGCCAACAATAGCTTCAGCATTAAAAATTCCTTCGGAAATTGGAATCAATAGCTCACCTGCTTCATTTAAGGTGTTGGCTAGGCTATCAACATACACACGCGCTTTGGTGATAATAGCACTGTCACATTCTCTAGCATCAGCCATATGATTTCCTAAACAATCGATATGGCAGCCGTTACTCACTAATTCACCATCAAATAATGGTGTTTTTGAGCCGGTGGCACAACAGATAATATCAACATGTGGAATTGCTTGTGCTACGTCTAGGCTAGTGTAAAAGCTTATTTGTGGATATAAAGGGCTAAATTCATTAATTAGCTTTTGCACTTTTTCTGCACTTCTGCCCCAGATAGTGACTTTTTTTAGTGGACGAACACTAATATGCGCATGTAATAAATAGGCGGCTAAATTACCCGTTCCAAACAGCATTAAATGTTGAGAGTCTTCTCGTGACAACAACTGACTCGCTAATGCAGAAATAGCAGCGGTGCGCCAGTAGGTAACACTGGTTCCATCAACTAGGGCCAAAGGCTCGCCTGTTTCACGGCGAAACAACATGATTTTAGAGAATAAACCGGGCAAGTCGTGTTTAGAACTGTTGTCAGGAAAATAGGTAAACATTTTATTGCCAATAACTTCGTCATTCCATGAAGGTAGTAACGCAAAAGCATCATGCTTACTGTGATCTTCAGGGGCAAGTAAATGTACTTGTCGCTGTGGCATGTGAAACGGTTTACTAAAACTCTGTTTGAGTAAGGGGATTAATTCAGTAAATGTTAAGCTACTTTGTACTTGTTCGTTATTAATGATTTTCATGTGAGTCTCTTTCAAAATGTGAAGCTAAAGTTCTTGTAAGGCTTTTGGTGCTTGGGTGATTATTTCAAGGCCGTTTTCAGTTAAGACTACGTCATCTTCGATACGAATACCGCCCCAACCCGGAATATAAATGCCGGGCTCTATAGTGATAACACAACCTTGTTCTATAGTGGTTTTGCAGTCAGGGCCAAGGAACGGCTGTTCATGTAATTGCAAACCAACTCCATGGCCTAAACCTTCGCCCGCATGGCCTTTGTAATCACTGTTAAGTAAAATATTCGCAGACTGTTCATATAAGGTTTGCCCACTAACACCTTCAGTGAGCTTATCAATAGCCGCTTGTTGTGCATCTTGCACTAATTGATAAATTTGCTTTTGTTTAGCATCAGCTTTACCAAAAACAAAGGTACGGGTCATGTCTGAGCGATAACCGTTCACCACTGCGCCAAAGTCAATTAAGATTAAATCACCCTGTTTGAGTTTGCGGTTTGATGGGATGCCGTGGGGCAGGGCGCTACGTTCACCAAAACCTAAAATAGTGGCGAAAGACAACTCTTCTGAGCCTAATGTTGCCATTTGATAATCTAACTCAATAGCCAGTTCACGCTCAGTAATACCTGCTTTTACTAGCGGTAGAATATTAGCTAAGGCTTGATCGCCAATGGCTGCGGCTTGCTTAATACTGGCTATTTCATCGGCAGTTTTGATCATGCGCAGCTTTTCAACGGTGCCGACTAAAGCAGTGGTTTGCTTAACTTGTGTTTGTTGTTCTATTTGCGCCGACATTGTTTGCCAGTTGGCAACATTAATATGCTCACTTTCAAAAAAGAGCGTTTGGCAACTTTCTTGATTCAACAGTTCAACAATCAGCTCAGCCAGTGTTTGATTAGCGCGATCACGACAAATAACAGTAAAGCGTTTTTGTTCATGTCCGGCTTGTTCTTTCGCTTGCTCAAAATAACGATAATCGGTAATTAAATAATTAGTTTTTTCGGTAATTAATACCGTCGCAGCATGCCCAGAAAAGTTAGACAGGTAGCGAATGTTAATGTCACTAAAAATAAGTACTGCACTGTGCGGTTGTGTTAATACTTGCCGGCGGAATTGGTTAATTTTCATTTGAATTACTCTTTACCTTAATTATTATTTACCTTAAAAGAAAACCGTTTTTAAGCGGATCATTTTTGTTAATAAGCCATTGCGCTTTTCCGCAAATAAAGGCATTACCCGTTACTTGGGCGATCACGGCATTATAACGTTGCTCATTGTTGCCATAGTAGATGCTTTCAATGGCTTCTACCGAAAACTGACTCCCTAAAATACTTTCTATAACGATACTTTGTTGTAAAGGCACTTCTGCTTTAGCCACATGCAAGGCAATTCGACCGCTAACACCACTACCTGTTGGGCTGCGATCTAATTCACCATCAGCAAAAATGCATACATTACGGCTGTGTACTTCTGTTGTTGACGGACTGTTTTCATTTTCTTGTACGCTTTCTTGCACGAATATCACGCCATATAAAAAGCTCAAATCGTCTTCAAAAGGGTGCTTAACAGTAATCTGTTTTATAACTGCGGCTTTAAATCTTTTACCGTAATCAATGATCTTACTTTGATGCTCTGGTGTTAACGTCAACCCTAAGTCTGCTGCGTTTACATAAGCATAAAAAGCACCACCAAAGGCAATATCAAAATTGACCGTACCAAGTCCAACAACCTCTACACTTTGTGCTTGAGCAAAAACAAAAGCAGGTACAGATTCGAAACTTACTAGAGTAATCGACTTGTTATTTGGAAAGTTTTGAGCAAGCGCTTTAGCGCGAATTTGACCACAAGGTACGTCAATAGCCACTGAAGTAACTTTACCCGTTTGCTTTACCGCGCCAGACTCTACTGCGCATTTGGCTAAAGCAATAACAGCATGACCACACATGGTGCTGTAGCCTTCGTTATGAATAAAAATAGCACCAAAGTGACTGTCTGTGCGTTCAGGTTTAGTAATGATTGCGCCATACATATCAGCATGTCCGCGCGGTTCAAATATCAGCGCGCGGCGCAACTCATCATGGTTTTCTTGGCAATCTCGTCTCATGGCCAAAATGGTATCACCCTTCAATTCAGGGAAACCGCTAGTAATAATACGCAATGGCTCGCCACCGGTGTGACATTCCAAAGTGTTAATTGTTAAAAATTCATCATTACCCGCATTAGGTTGCCATTGATCTAATGTATCAAGCAAGGCTGTCTGTTGACTCATATTATTTACTCATTTGTGTTTGTTGCTTGTTCTAATTGAAACGCTTGTTGCTGTTCAATATCACTCACCAATGTGCGATTGAAAATAACCAAAGCGGTACAGGTTGCAAAACCTAGCAGTGCAATAACGGTCCACATCATCATGGGATTGGCTAAATCAATAGCGAATGATTGATATAACCAACCTGATAATAAGCCACCAAATAAATTGCCTAGCGCCATTGAAACAAAATAATAGCCCATGAACATTGCCGCTTTGTCTGGTGGAGCGAATGAAGCAACGTATTCTTGGCTTTTTGGCGAAGCGGTCATTTCGCCCACAGCAAATATAATCACAGAGGTCGCTATCATTAACCCTCCAAATATAATCCCGTTAGCTAAACCTCCGACCAACATCGCGATGGATAAAATTCCTGTACCGGCAATTAACGTCGGTAATGCTTTGAATCGTTGAATAAAGCGACTGATGAGCACTTGAAACAAGATAATCATTAAAAAGTCGATACTTAAAATAGTCGCCGGATTCATTTGGCGATAGTGGCTTGCCCATTGATTGGCAAAGTCGCTACTGGCTTGTGGTAGTTGATCGCCTGATTGCGCTAATAAACTAAAGGCATTAATGAGTTCATCATTTGGCACACGAATGTCAAGTGAAGCGAGTGTGGTTGAAATTTCTTTAATGCTTGCAGCACTGTGATGTAAATCTAAGTTAGCTAAGTCTAGGTTGGTTAGCTCTTTACTTAATCGTGCTATTTCATTCGCCAAAGTATCAATATTGATAGCGGTTAACGTGTCGTGCAACCAAGGGCTAACGCTGTGTAATAATCGAACTAAATCGGAGGTGTCAACAAAGTCGCGAATGAATACAGGTAAGGTAATAAAAATTTGTAAATATACCACCCAGAAACCAGTAATAATCAGCAAATAAACCATGAACGCTTTATTGCCAACTTGCATGGTTTGTTTGTACCAAGGCGTAGGGCTGCTATTTGCACGTTCATTTGTCTTACTCTGTTTAACTGTTTTAACAGCCCATATATCCCAAACAATCGCTGAGATAATTAAAGCTGCAGCAATCATGCTAGTCAATTCTCCACTCTGAACAATACCAAAGATAAAACGACACTAATAATACCAATAATGGCACCACTAATAAGGCTAGCCGTGAATTACCCAAAGCACTTCTTGCATCTCTTTAAATACTTGCTTTAGGCCACCTGTTTTTACATGGCGTTCAGGCTCTTTGTAAAAGAATAAAGCAGGAATAAAATTAACAGAAATCCAGATGGCAGCGAAGGTAAATACCCACTGCCGACCATAATTTTTTTGAATGATTGGTGCTAAAACGGGCCCTAAAAAGCCACCAATATTAACCATCATATAGAAAACACCAAAACCTAAACCTCGGTTAGTGTTATCGGTACTGCGACTGATAGTGGCGATAACCACAGGTTTGAATATACCAACACCTAAAGCAATCAACATGAAGATACTAATAAAACTGCCTAAGTTTGTTGCGTAACCTAAAAAGTAATAACTGGGTGCCATTAAAACGAATGAAAGCAGAAACATTTTTCGATAACCAACTCGGTCTGCTAACGCACCTGAAATAACCGGGAATAAATATAAGAAAAAAGGCACCACGCCCATAATCAAGCCGCGTTCAGTATTACCAAGCCCTAACCCACCTTGGCTGCCGGGTGTCATAATATAACTGGCAAGCAAGGTATACATGCCGTACCACGCTAAGCGTTCGAATATTTCCATGGTGTTGGCAACATAAAATGCTGCGGGGAAAGGGGTTATAGTGGTGTTTTTCATAAGTTCTCTGCAGTATTATTTTTATAATTTAACGTGCCTATGTATTTTGCTCAGGACAAAATGATGTATCCATTGTAGGGGGTAATTTATTGCCCCTTGTCGGACTAAAGTCCAACCTACATAGGATATTTTAATAATTATCAGTAGCGCCTGAGTCATCTACATAGGCATGTAATTTAATTAACTGTAAATGTGATTGTATACAGTATACCTTTAATTTTCAAGTGCTCATATCTGTAGTAAATATTTAGCATAAAAAAGCCGCTCAATTGAGCGGCTTTGGCTAGAAAATAATGATTTATTCGCTGTGATTAGAAACGATAGCTTGCTTCTAAGCTAAAGTAACGCGCGGCTAATCGATCCGTCGTCATACCCCAATTTGGGTTTCGTTCTAAGCCACTATCACCATATTGTGAACGTATTTGCTCAACAGCAATTTGGGTGTCAGCATTAAGTACATTAAATGCGGTTGCTTTTAGTAACAGATCACCACCACCAACTTCAACATTATATGAAAGACTTAAGTCAATCTCTGTAGTCCAGTCTGTTTCACCGGCGCTGCCGCGCGGAGTCGGGTTGCCTTCTTCATCATAGAAAGATGCTTGATCATAGTATTTACTAATACAATCTTCCCATAATGAACCGGCAACACAACTGTCTTTACCTTCAGGATGCACACTGAACATATTGATCGGCATACCTGAAACAACTCTGGCGTTAAAGCCAAAGGTAAATGAGTCTGAAATTTCATAGTAGCCGTTAAGCTTGAAAGCATGACGACGGTCATTGGGTAGATTTCCATTGGCATGATCCATTAAGCCAAGATAATCATATGAAGTAGTCCAACCTGGATCATCTTGACCATTATCCGTTCTTACTAAACCTTCAGTATTCCCCCAACTGTGTGACCATGTATAAGAGGCATTATAGAAGAAGCTATCACCGCCTACACCTGACAATGTTGTCTCTAACGCACCGTATTGACGTTTAGCTTCAGGTAAACCGAGTTCAGATGAAGGAATAAGTATAGAGGTTTTTGTACCATCACCATTCATATCGTATGTCATTTCAAGATCTTCGCCGGGGTTAGCTAATACATAACTAGGAATTGTGCTAGCTTCAATACCATTGGCAGCGAAATATTTTGATATGGGTGAATTGTAATCGGTATCTTCAATTGAACGACCCAAATTACGGTAGATAGCTCGCATACCAAGCTTCATATCACCGTCCATGAACTCTTGTTCAAAACCAAGGGTAATTTCATCTGAATACATAGCTTCTAGATTAGAAGAAGCGATAAGATCAGGCTCAGAAGAAGCCGGTACAGTATATTGACCAACGTGTTCACCAGTTGATGGCGAACCATCGTTTAGTAAAATAACTTCACCCGTTGTTGGATCGGTGTCTCCTACTAAATAATAATCGTGTACATCACTACGATCACCACCTTGCACAATATTCATGTTGGCAGAAACCGGCTGAAAGTAGCGGCCGTAGGTAGCGAATAATTTAGTTGTTCCATCGCCGGAAAAATCGTAGATTGCTTGTACTCGTGGAGCAATTTGGCCTTTTATATCAATGTATTTCCTACCATCAGAAACGGTATTAGCGACATCAGAGTAACGTACGCCTAAATTTAATACTAACTGATCTGTTAGAGTCCAAACATCTTGAATATAAAATGCGGTAGACTCTACATCTGAATCTGAAAAATCAGTACGAATACGCTGATCAACATAAGCAGTGCCTTCTGGTAAACCATCTCTGCCACCTCCTGCAGCGTAAGTAGCAGTCCACCAACCTTCGCGGCCAGGAACACCATTTTGTTTAGATTGGTAGTCAACCGAAATCTTAGTGTAATCTACGCCGATTTTGATATCATGAGCGTCTAATACCCAGTTAAAATCTAAACGGAGTTGATCACGGATAAATTCACTTTCAGTGACAACATCATCAGTCTCTGCCGATATATATTGTTTTGAGCCTGTTAAATAAGAAACAACCAAAGGGTCAGTATTTTCTACTGCGTTATATGTATTATCTGTTGTACGACCGGCAACAAACTCAATTGTCATTGCATCATTTAAAATACCTGAGTATTTCAAACCATATACATCACCACCTGTGCTCGTTGCATATGACCCCGTTGCTGCACCAACTTCTTGGGTAGCGCCATCATTTAAGAAAGTGGTACCCTTGCCTTTCTTAGTAAACCCTATAGTAGTTAATTCGATAGAATGTTCGTCATTAATGTACCAATCTAATTTACCAAAATAACGATCTGACGTTGTTTCACCTTCATCTAATGTATTTATTTTAGCTGCAGAGTAGTCATTTTTTTGCGGTTCATATAAAGCATAGAAAAACACACTATCTTCAATTAAAGCGCCACTTGCCCAAATATTATAACGAGTAAATGTCGACTCATCTTGAGCGGTGTTTTTATTAAGTGTGCCATCAGCATTTAGTAAGTTATCGTGATGCTCACGAGTTGCCTCCGGGTCTACACGCAAGTAACCACCAAACTCAAATTCATTTGAACCAGATTTTGAAACAGCGTTGACAATACCACCTAAGGCACCACCAAATGACGGATCAATACCGCCTGACTTTATTTCAGTTTGTGAAATAGCTTCCCAAGGCATTGAGATTGAGCCAATACCTGTCTTGATTGAAGTAATGTTTATCCCATTCAGGTAATAGCCATTCTCTGCCGACGAACTACCACCCACACTAGCGCCATCAAATTCAGAGTTACTTGTTGTTCCCGGAGCCAGAAGAGCCATTGCTTCAAAGCCTGAATCAACAGGCATTTTTTCCAATTGGTCAGCCGTTAAAACAATACCACCAGTTGAAGACTCTAAATCAATTTGGCTGATTCTAGAGCCAGTAACCGAAATTCGTTCAATATCGGCACTGGTATTTCCTACGGCTAATAACACGCCGTTATAAACGATTGCGCCCCCAACGGTAACCGTTAGGTCGCGTTCTTCAATGGTATCGAAACCTTCTTTTGTAATCGTCATGCGGTATTCACCAACGGGAAGTTTCCGTAATGAATAAGAGCCATCTACTGCAGTTTGGATAGTGCGGGTAATATTTTTACCTTTGTGCTTTAAAGTAATAGTAGCGCCACTTGTTGCTTGCGCCGAAGTATTAGTGATAACCCCTTTAACCGAACCGTTAAAGGCATCTGCCGCCATTGCCGTAGGCATTGACAGCATAAGTGCAGTACCAACAGCAATAGCTGCTAACGATTTACGTGGCTTGAAGCCACTTTTAATTATGTTTGACATGTTTTTACCCTTGTTCATGTTGTTTTAGTTGTCGCTCATTGTAAAAAGTCATTCCCTTAACCTAAAAACAAGCAAATGCAATAATCGTGTGTAGTTATATAACATATATTGTATACAATATAGTATTTTTTTAATGAGTAAAGTGAGATTTTTTGTTTTTTGGATGGATTTACACTAGTTACTGTTTTAGGAAAAAAAGGGTAATTTTGTACATATTGGTTAAAAATAATCAGTTGCAGGTATCAGGTAAAAGCGTCAAGACATCATTGGCTCTATTCTGTAGATAAGTCAACTTACTGTGATTAATTAAAATTTAATTTGATGATAATCGGCTTTTTATGGGAAATGTTTTGAATCGTTTATTCTTTTTATGAATATATATATACATAAAAAAACTAAATAAATGTTTTTCTATCTTTATCGATTTATATTTTTTTAAAAGTAAAGTTTTATGCAACACAGATAGTTTAGTTCCCTTAATTAATTAAGGGAACTTGAGCAGATGTTTATCACGATTTAGAAAGGAATAAGTAATATGTTGATTACTCTGATTTCAGCCTATTGCATCATTGAAGCTGTTTTAGGGGCTGCCAAAAGCTCAGCAAAGACATTCCAACGAATGTTGTCATCACCAGTTCCTGTTAGTTTATCAACATACTTATGTACTAGATCTTGTCCTAAGTTATAGTTAATCACGTATGCTCGATTAGCCTCTATAAAGCCGATTCTTTGTTCCGCTTTTTTTGCATTGACTAAAGAATATTTCATCAATAATTCAATCGCTCTGGGCTTATCAATAATACCATCAAGATATTGGGCTGCGACGTAGTTGTCGATATATGAAAGCTCTTCTTTTAGCGCTTGGACTTGATAATATTTTTGAGCTTTATTCGCGTCTAAACCGGCCAATGGAAATAACACGTCTTGTTCAAATTTCAATCTATCTTCAGCATTGAAAACGACTTGAATACCATAATTAGCACTACCTTCTGCTAGTAAAGACATGGGTGAAAAGAGTGGGTACACACTGTATTCAATCCGCCCATTGTCATTCACTAAATGTTGCTCTATTTGTGAATTAAATACATGATGTCCGGGATAACCTTCATGACTGGCAAGATCAATTGCTCGGTCTATGTAAATAGGAAAATCAGTATTAAGTTGAATTAAACTGTAACTATTGCCTTTATACCAATTATAGCCGCTCCATACTTTGTTGTTGACATATTCAATGGCAAAGTTTTCTTGTTCAGGTAATGCGATATGTTGTTTTGTGCGCTGACGTGCCTCATTTATTGCTGCTTTAAATACCAGATCTAATTTAGATGTATCTATAATGAATTGGCTTTGAAATTCATTATATTTTTGATTGAGCGACAGATCACCCGGCAATAATTGCTCAAGTTTATTAAGTACTAAATCCAATTGGGCAATATTAATTTCAGGTGAAATAGCATCATATAAACCCAATGATTCTTGCTTAAAACTTAGTGGTTCGTTCAATAGTTCCGGATAAATACGCCAACTGATTGTAGTTGAATTTTCAGAAATTCTTTTCGTTGTTCTTGAGCTTTTGGTACTTGAACTTGTTTAAGCTTACTAAGAAGTTGTTCGGTGTTTTGCTTTAGTTTACTTAACTCAATAGGCATTTCAGTAGGTTGCCATTCTTTCGGCCCATAATAAGCATCAATATAGGAACTATGGTGCTGACCTACGTTAAGAGTAAGTTTGACATACGCTTCAGCGATACCATTAATATTTATTATAGTGCTTTCTTGATTGATATTTTTTTGAACTGACATTTGTTTTTGGCCACATGCATTAAGGGTAAGTAAAGTGATAATAAAAAAGGTAGTTTTGAGGTCTGTAAGTTTTATCAAGATTATTCCTTGTTTTTATATTACAATTAATAAGTATACAATATACGTTTTATTGAGGTGCATTACTAGCTACTGGTTATCACTATTACAATAATTAAAATTTTGCTATAGAGCACCATTACTATGAAAAAGTTAAATACTCTCGTTATTTTTTTATGGCTTATTTCTGTTATTTGTTTCAATTCAGCTAAGTCATGGTCAAAAGCTGTCGCTGAGAACATGTTAAGTGCTGACAACTTTATCAATATTATTGACCGTACAGGTACGCCCAAGCAGTTTAAAGAGTACGACAATTATCATAATCAAAAGTTTAACCCTTTATTTGATTTAGGTGCTTGGCATGGTTTTTTATTGCCTGAGCAACCAGAAGATTATGCTAGCTTTACTGGCCCTATGGTAATTGCCCAAGAATACAGCTTATTTATTGCTAAAAAACTGGATCAAGTAAGCATTGAGGATGTAATTAGCAAACGAAAATATTTATTTTCTGAAGCAAAAAATGAACGCTTCTCAAAAATGGGTTCATTAATACAGCGCTATGCTTTTGATGATTTAACAATTGATCTAACGTTAATTTTTATTAGTAACCGTACAGCATTAATTAAAACAAACATTTTTAATAAAGCCACAATTGATAAAAAGTTAAAATTAACTTGGCAAGGTGAACTACTCAAACAATGGCAGGGCCAGAAAACTATAAAACAGGTGTTTTCTAACTGGGAAGTACACACTGAGATAGATTCAGACGCCATTGTATTTCACTTTCCAAAAGTTCGTGACACTTGGAATTTAATGTTGGATGAGCAAGCACAGTATAAAATTCAGCGTTCAGTGCCCACAAAAACAAGATTAAATATTAATCGCACTGCTTATGAAAGTTTGGCTAATATCACAGTACAAGCAAATCATAATTATGAAATATATAGCACCCAAAGTTTTTTTCATAATCAGCAAGAAGCTTTGAAGGAGCAAACGAAAATTGTAATGGCGTTGGTTAATGGTAACAACCTAATTAAACAAGGCCAGGCTAGATGGTCATCTTATTTAACACAGGCCCTAGCCAATATTGATAAATCTCGACAGCGTCTAGCTGTCAAATCTATTGAAACCTTAATGGGGAACTGGCGAAGTGCTGCCGGTGAAATAAAACATGATATTGTATCTCCATCGGTCACTGCCAGATGGTTTAATGGCGCTTGGGCATGGGATAGCGGAAGCATGCTTATGCATTAGCAAGTATAAATAATGATCTAGCAAAGGATAACATTCGTGCCATGTTTGATTATCAAATAACGTCCGGAGATAGTGTTAGGCCACAAGATGAAGGTATGGTGATCGATGCAATTTTCTATAACAAAGATAAGGCTAGATCAGGTGATGGGGGTAATTGGAATGAAAGAAACACAAAACCGCCACTAGCGAGTTGGGCGGTATGGCAAGTTTATAAAGAAAGCGGTGACGTTAATTTTATAAAAGAAATGTATCCCAAATTAGTTGCTTACCATCAATGGTGGTATAGAAACCGTGATCATAATAAAAATGGTTTGGTTGAATACGGAGCCACGAAACATTCAGCTCATAACAACAAGCAAGAACAGCTAACCTTTAGTGTGCAATTTGAAAAAAAACCGCTTAAGAAAGGCTTAATGTCACAATGTAGCAAAGGCCAAGAAAATAACTTTCACTGTGTTGGCATGAACACCTATCAAACCATATTGGAGTTTGGCAACTACACAAAGCTAGATATAGGTGTTCAACATGCGACAGGTTGGGAATCAGGTATGGATAATGCGGCTAGGTTTGGCTTTATTAATCAACAGCAATTGCAAAAATATGCAGATAAACGAAAGCAAGGTGACCTTGAGCTTGCTAGGAAAGACTGGCAAGTAAGGTTCTTTAAAAATGTTGATGCCAATAATAAATTGTTGGGCTACTCCATCGATCAAGAATCGGTTGAATTAAATAGTTATTTGGCCTTGGAAAAGCAGTTGTTGGCAAAAATGGCAAAATTATTAAGTTATAATAGCCAAGCAGAAAAATTTGAACAAGCAAGCCAAGTATTATCAAAGTACATCAATCGTTGTTTTTTCGATCAGAATTCTGGATTTTATTATGACAGAAAGATCCCAGATAAAGCAGAAGAAAATACTGATTTATGTCAGGGGGAGTTACTTACTATGCGTGGTCGTGGGCCTGAAGGTTGGAGCCCATTGTGGGCGGCATTGCGACCGATAAATACGCTAAAAAAGTAGCAGATACAATGCTTTCTAAAGATGAATTCAATACGTATATTCCTTTAGGCACAGCTGCATTATCTAACCCTGCATACGATGCCAATATTTATTGGCGTGGTAGAGTTTGGTTAGACCAAGTATATTTTGGTTTGATAGCCTTAAAAAAGTATGGCTTTGAGCAAGAGGCTAAGCATTTATTGAATAAAGTAATAACAAATGCGCAAGGATTAAAGAAAGATAAAGCCATAAGAGAAAATTATAATCCTGAAACAGGGGCAGAGCAAGGAGCTACAAACTTTAGCCGGAGTGCAGCTCATCTATATATGCTTTATAGAGAGCTGTAAAATCAGCTGTAAAGAGTTTAGTTTTAGTACAATTTGAAACTGACCTAACTTGCTTCACGTTGTAATAAAAATGCTTTAATTTCATCACGAGAACTAAGAATATGTTGTTTCAGTTTTGCAACGGCTTTATCTATATCTCGTGCTTTACATAAAGCTAATAGTTCAGCATGCTCAGGGCCTGCTTTTGAAATACCACCGACCCATAACAAATGCATACGAATATAACGGTCGGCATTCTTATTAAGAATATTAACTAAATCAGATGTTTGCGGGCGATTCGCCCCTGAGTATAGGCAATTATGAAAGTCGGAGTTTAGTTCACTCCACGTGTTAGCCGCATTTTCTTTACCTAAGGCGCTATCAAGCTTAGCTAATATCTCAGTTGCTTGTGTTAATGCTTCATCTGAAATACTAACTAAAGAGGCAGTAAGCAAGTCTCCTTCTATCATGGCTCTTAGTTCAAATAATTCATCGACTTGATCGAGGTTTAATTCGGTGGCACTGGCACCTTTATGAGGTTCAAAAGAAACCAAACCTTCGGCTTCAAGCTGCAGTAACGCTTCACGCACGGGGATACGACTAACATTCAACTCTTCAGCTAATGCTGCTTGACGTAGTGGTTGTCCGGCCACAATTTCACCACTCAGTATTTTTTCTCGTAAAATTTCAACCACTAATTGCGTGCGAGTTTTGTATTCAATTGCCATTATTTTTATGCCATTTTTATAGTGATAATAGTGTAATTTTGAGCACTATTAAAAGGAATTGCTTATTTTATACAATTCATTATAAAGAAATTGGCGATGAAAAAAAGGACTAAGATCAAATCTTAGTCCTTTTGGGTTAATTACAGTACTAAAGTATCAGGGTTATGTTAGTACTTTTAATTTTGTAACGCTTTAGGTAATAGGGCTTGGGGCATATTTTGATAACAGATCGGTCGCTGAAAACGTTTTATTGCTTCACTACCGACTGAAGTAGTTCTGATATTTGTAGATCCGGAAATGGTCCTCCATGGTTCATTGAGGCACATACTTCTACGCCAGTAGGCATCTGGTTGTAGATTAAACGACCGACTTTGTGTACTAATGTTTGCGCAAGCTGTCCTGATAAAGATAAATCAGCATCAACCGCATGGATACTGGCAGTTAAGTTACCAGTCAACATCTCAGTGAGCATCATCATTTGGCCAAAGTCATCACAACGAACAATTAAGGCGCTAAAGCCAAATAGCTCTTCATGGAGTTCTGGCGTATTTTCATAAGTCGTAAAGTCAGTAGTAAATAATGTTGCTGTACAATCTTGCGTACGGCCGGATAAACCACTGGCTAGTAATTCAACACCCGTAATCGCTTTACGTGCTGTAACCGCTTTAGTGTAGGATTGACACATGGTGGTGTTAGCATCACTCCTGCGGCTTGTTCACTTATTGCTTGTGCTGCTGCGTTGATAAATCCTTGATAGTTTTCGTCAGTTTCTTTACCTACAACTACCCAAACACCTGGGCTAGTACAAAATTGCCCTTGGCCCATTACCAATGAAGCTACTAGTTCGCGGGCAATACTTTGGGTATCTTGGGCTAGTTTCATAGGCATGATGTATTGCGGATTAATACTGCCTAATTCGCCATAAAATGGAATAGGCTCAGGACGTTGGTTAATCTGCTGTTGTAAAATCATGCCAACTCGCTCTGAGCCAGTAAAGCCTACGGCTTTAACTTTCGGATGCGTTACTATTTGGGCGGCAATAGCATAGTTTTTTCCTTGAATAAGTGAGAAAACCCCTTTGTCTATATCGCAAATTTCAGTAGCCGCTAAAATGGCTTGTGCCACTAATTCGGCAGTAGCAGGGTGGGCAGCATGAGCTTTCATCACTACAGGGCAGCCCGCAGCGAGGGCCGATGCAGTGTCGCCACCAAGCAGTTGAAAACGCAAGTGGAAAATTACTGGCGGCGAACACTCCAACCACGCCTAGTGGCAAATACCCTAAACGCGTATCTGGTTTTGGTAATGGTTGGCGATCATTATCAGCTAATTCGATCACTGTATCATATTCGCCTTTTTCTAATAGATTAGCGAATAAACCTAGTTGGCTAACTGTGCGGCCACGCTCACCTTGAATGCGTATGGCGGGTAAGCCTGTTTCAGTACAAGCAGTTGTTATTAATTCATCACCTAGTGCGTTAATTTTATCGCCTATAGTACGTAAAAAGTGCGCACGCTTTTCAGGGCTAAGTTGGCTATAGGAAGCAAAAGCCTCATTGGCACGATTAATCGCGGTGTTAACTTCTGTTTCTGTTGCATCAGCAAATGTGGTTGCTAAAGCTTGATGGCTGTTAGCATCAAAGGCAGTGAAGCCGCCCGGTTTCACCAGTCCATTCACCTGCGATTAAATTTTTACCTGTTATAGTCATACTAATATCCTAATTGTTTTCATTTGTTTATGGGGGTGACTGCCGTTACCCTACTTATTATTTCACTACAAAACCAAAAGTGTAGGGATCGTCGTCATCAATGGTGATACAGTTTTTGCCGAATACGTGAGCCCGACCTTCTATACTTGGCATGATGGCAGGTATATCGCCGTTATCGGAATTGAGTGTAATGACTTGTTCGATTTTGCCAATGAATTGGCTACCGATAAAACTTTCATGAATAAAAGTGTCACCTAGTTTGAGTTGCCCTTTAGTGAAAAGTTGTGCCATTCGTGCGCTAGTTCCTGTGCCACAGGGTGATCTGTCAATGGCTTTCTCACCATAAAATACGGCATTAGCTGCATCAGAGCCGGCAGTTTTTGGACAGCCTGTCCAGAGCACATGAGAAATACCATTAACGCTAGGATCTTCAGGGTGTACACAAGTAAGCGTTTTTTCGGCAATATCGCGAACGATTACGCTCCAATGGATAATTTGACTAGCATTCCATTGGTCAATCCCAGGGAAATTTTCTTGTGGCTCGACAATGACATAAAAATTGCCACCATAAGAAACATCAACCTTCAAAGTACCAAGATTAGGGATGTCTAAAATGACATCGCGATGGGCTAAGTAAGACGCGACATTAAAAATTTTAACGGAGGTTATTTTCGCCGCTTCTTGTTGATACTCTACTGACAATTGTCCATTTGGTACATCAATAGTGAGTGTATTTCTACCATCAATGGGCTCAGTCTTCGGTGTTAATAGGCCATTTTCAATTGCTGCGGTAATGGTGCCAATAGTGCCGTGTCCACACATAGGTAAACAGCCAGAAGTTTCTATAAACAATATTGAAGCATCTGCATTGTCACTACATGGTGGGTACAAGAAAGCACCAGACATCATGTCGTGACCACGTGGCTCAAACATTAAACCTTGGCGGATCCAGTCATGGTTTTGCATGAAATCCAGTCGTTTTTCACTCATGGTTTTACCCTTTAAATCAGGGTGACCGCTAGTTACTAACCGAACAGGGTTGCCACAAGTGTGAGCATCTATGCAGAAGAAAGTGCCTTTTATCATATTATTATCCACTCATTATTTAGATGTTAGTGTAAACAAATCAATACATTAGCCAGGCGAATAGCTGTACGGGTATTAATCAAGGTTTACTTTAGTTAAATCAATACGGTTATTGTTGGCGTCATTAAAAATACGTTCAACATTGGCACGTTCATCACCAGTAAGTGGCATACGAGGTGCGCGAGTTAACTCACTACCGCGGCTAGCAACTTGTTCACATAACGTAATGCATTTCACAAGTGTTGGCACAGTATCTAAACGTTATAATGGTATCAATCATTTTTTTTATAGCTTTACTGTTAATTGATAAGTCGTCGTATTTTGTGGTTACCGTAGGGTAAACACCTTGCCAATCCACAGCCATAATGTTCTCGTTAATAAATAGTGAATGTTAATGAAACTAAACGAGTCATAACAATTTTAAAGTATCACTAGTTAAAAGTAGGTATATTGTATACAATTGTTTTGTCGTTGCAAGTAATATGTAAAATATAGTTTTATATCTAGCTAAGTTTTGATTAATAGGAATAATAAATGAACACTAACTTAGGCCTTTTCCCAGAAGAGGAGTTGGTCACTCAAAAAATCGCCGTCATTGGCGCAGGTATTGTTGGAGTTAATTGTGCCTTGGCGTTGCAATTACTAGGCTATAAAGTTACTTTAATTGATAGAGAAGCGGTTGGTGCAGGTTGCTCTAAAGGGAATGCCGGACATTTTGCCACAGAGCAAGTTTTTCCTTTGGCAGAGCCAAGCTTATTAACACAATTACCAAAAATGTTGCTCGATCCTTTAGGGCCCGTTGCGCTATCACCGAAACATTTCATTAAGGCGATTCCTTGGTTCATCAAGTTTTTTAATAATATGGCACCCAAGAAGCGAGCACATAATAGTACTGCCTTGAAAAACTTGAATAAAAATGCAATCGACTATTACAAACCCTTGTTAGCCGCAGCTAATGCACAGCATTTGTTAGTAAGTAATGGCTCTTTGTTAGTTTTTGAGCACACACCCTATAAAGAAGTGCTAGCTATACATCAACATTATCTACAAGCGGGTATAGCTGTTGACCTGTTAGACCAAAGGCAAGCATTAGCACTTGAGCCAAACTTACATAGCAAGATTAGGTATGCGTTGTATTTTACTGAGGTGGGACATACCGGTGATCCTTTGGCGATTTGCCAAGTATTGGCGGATTATGCGAAAAACTTAGGGATGGAATATAAACAATTAGCGATTGAGCATATTACTGCGAGTATTACGGGGGTTGTAATCAATGGTGTCATGGCTAATGGTAGTAATGAGACAGCATATTTTGATCGATGTGTTGTAGCAACAGGTGCTTATTCAAAAAAATTGCTTAAAGGCTTAGGCTATCATTTACCCATAGAAGCTGAGCGTGGTTATAGTCTAAGTGTACAGTTATCAGAAGATGAACCTGCATTATTATCACGTCCCGTAGCTTCGGCAGAACGTAAATTTATTATTACACCAATGGACAATATATTGAGATTATCCGGTACGGTTGAATATGCAGGTCTTGCTGCAAAAGCTAATAATAAACGTGCCGATATGTTGCTAAAGAACGCTGAGTTTGTTTTGAAAAAATTACCCGAACAGGCGCTAAGTAATAATGAGAGTGATAGACAACGGTGGATGGGGTGTCGTCCATCATTACCTGATTCGTTACCTGTTATTTGCCAAGCGCCACAGCATTCAAATATATATTTCGCATTAGGACATCAACATTTAGGATTAACCCAAGGGGCAATCACAGGAAAATTAATCAGCCAATTAGTGAGTGGGCAAAAAACCGATATAGATATTAGCCCATATAATATCGAGCGATTTAACTAATGATACTTCACACAAATATTAAATGATAAACTGAATATTGCGTGCTTAAGCATTAATACCAAGTGCTTCCTCGCTTGGCATTAATGCACAGAACCGCTTAGTGGTGATTACGCTTCTAAACCAAAAGGATCATCAATAGAATGTGATGGCTCTGTAAACCATACTGGTCCTTGTTTTCCCATATAAAAATGATCTTCTAATCGAATACCAAACTTACCTGGAATAACCAACATTGGCTCGTTACTAAAAACCATACCAGTCTCAAGTTTCGTTTGGTTGCCACGTAATAAATAGGGCCATTCGTGAATATCTAAACCACAACCATGACCGGTTCTATGTGGTAAGCCGGGTAGTTCATAAATAGGACCATAACCATTTTGGGCGATAACAGTACGCGCCCCATCATCAACATTACCACAGGCTGAGCCTAATTTGGCGGCAGCAAAACCTGCTGCTTGGGCATCTTTTTCAACCTGCCATGCAACTCGTTGTTCATCGGTTGCTTTACCGTAAGCGTATGTGCGTGTGATATCAGAATTGTAGCCATGTAATAAACAACCGGTATCAATTAACACCCAGTCATTCTCTTGCAATGTTTGTGGATCTTTTACGCCATGAGGAAAGGACGTCGCTAAGCCAAATAATACAATACAAAAAGAAGAACCTGAAGCGCCTACACGCTTATGGGCATCGTTAATGAAATTGGTCACTTCTATTGTACTTATTCCAGGATGTAAAATACGTGCGGCAGCTTTATGCACTTCAATAGTCATGTCCTTGGCTCTTTGCATCAAAGCAATTTCAGCGGGGGATTTAATTTGCCTACATGGCGCGGAAATATCGGCACCATTGCTATATTCAAAAGCGGGAGCTGCTTTACGTAAACCATCAAAAACAAAAAAAGCAGCCGATTCATCAATGGCGACTTTTCCTTGGGTAAAACCTTTACGCGTTAAAATATTAGCAAATAATTCATAAGGGCTTTCATCTTCATGCCGGCCGTTATAATTACCTTGAATAAGCATATTTTCTCGCAATGAACCTTCTTCAAAATGCGGTGCAATAAACTCTAGTTCCCCTTCAGCGGTTAAAATAGCCCCCACCATACGCTCGCTTTTATACCATTTTAAGCCAGTAAAATAATGCAAATTAGTGCCCGCATCTAAATACAAGGCACAGACACCTTGCTCGCGCATCAATTGTTGTGCTTTGTTAATACGATCTCGAAATTCTGCTTCGCTAATAGCAATAACATCCGTTGTCATATTAGATAATTTATTAAGCTCTATTTCAATAGTAGAGCCTCCAACACCGATAGTCATAATGAAAACCTTATAATTGTATACAATATGTAAAGTATCATAGCAAAGCTTTTTAATGATGTACAATTACTAGGGTACTGTATATTATAACAGTGTATTATTTGCATAGTTTTGTGCTTTTGGGGTTGATAAAGAAGGTTGTGATGGACTTATTTGAACAAACGTTAGCTGAGCCGATTAATATTTTACCTAAAGACGGACTAGTAAATTATTACGGTGAAATATTACCGGTGAAAGCGTCGAACGATTATTTCATTGCCTTATTGAATGAAATTGATTGGCGGCGTGACCAAGCCGTTATTTTTGGCAAGCACATTGAAACAAAAAGGAAAGTTGCTTGGTATGCCGATCAAGCCTTCGAATATACGTATTCTAATATCACAAAACGAGCTTTGCCTTGGACACAGAATTTATTGGCGTTAAAAATTTTGGTCGAGCAGCAGACTAACGAAAATTATAATTCTTGTTTGCTTAATTTATATCATAGTGGTGAAGAGGGCATGGCTTGGCACAGCGATGGCGAAATTGACTTGAAAAAACATGGTGCCATTGCCTCATTAAGCCTTGGTGCTACGCGTAAATTTGCTTTTAAACATAAACAAAGTAAGGATGTTATTTCTTTATACTTAAAACCAGGCAGTTTATTAGTAATGAAGGGGATAACACAACAGCATTGGTTACATCGTTTACCGCCAACAAAAAAAGTGTTCGATGCGAGAATAAACTTAACGTTTAGAACCATAACACCGACATAAAATTGACAACGATACATAACGGGTAAAAGACTTACAAAAATGGCGCTATTGTGCGCCATTTTATTCACAAGGAAAATAAATTACGGTGATAACGTATCTTGAAAATTTACATTAGTTAGATATGAATATTCTCATCACTGAATTTAATTGGTACGCCTTGAATATCAGCTTTCTCAACTAAAGACTGAATATAAGCTTGAATGGCTAGATGTGATGCGCTGTTAATTAAATAACCACGAACTTTATCACTGACCATATCATATTCAAGTTGTTTACCTTCAATTTTACGGTTGATATTAACTACATGAAAACCGTAACGCGTTTCGATAGCCTTATCACTGATACCTTCTGATAATAGCATAAGCTGACGTTCAAATTCGGGAACCGTTTGGCCTTTACTCAATTGACCTAAGTTGCCACCATTCTCTTTTGATGGGCAAGCTGAATATTCTTTAGCAAGCGCTGCAAAACTTGAAGGTTCACCATTTTTAATTTCTTGTAAAAGCTGTGAAATAATGACTTTTGCATTATTTTCTGCGGCATCACGGCCTTCAATATCGTCTTTAGCCGCAGCCAGTAGAATATGATCCACTTCCATTAGCGGCATGGTCATAAATTTTTCTTTATTGTTTTCGTAATAACGCTGACAAATATCTTCATTAGGTGCTTCGTAGCTGATATTGCTTTCAACTACTTTTTGTATCGCTTCTTCTTCGTTTGATGATTCTGCTGAGGAAGAAAGTAAACCATGTTTCTTCGCTTCATTAATTAGCAATTGACGGATCACTAAGGCTTGGCCTGCTTGTTGTACTACAACAGCAAAGTTTGCATTGGGGTGATACTGTAACTCATTGGCTAAGTCTTTTTCTGGAATTGCAACACCATTAACGGTAATCACAGGTAATTGTTCTTTTGATGGGGTGGTTGGATCACTTGTTCCACATGAACTGCTCATAATATTACTCTTTATCTTAAATATGCTTGTTAAATAAATATGGGTAAATGCTTTATTGTTGGTTGGTGTTTATTGTCAACTCTGTATTTATTGTTATAAATTGCTAGTACAAGAAATTTATAACAGGTAAATCCTTTAACCATATTTACATGACAGAACCAATATGATGATTATTAGTGAAAAATAACGTAATCAACTTGGTAATATTCATTTTAATATAAGGCGATAATCATTAATGAAAATCGCCTTTACTCAATCAGCTTAACTAACTAAGTGTTCTAAACTATCTTTGACGAACTATTTGATAATTACGTGCAAAGTATTTTACTGGTACGCTGATCACATGCACTAAACGTGTGAATGGGAATACCAAGAGCATAGTTAAGCCAACAAAAATGTGCATTTTATAGATAACACCGACGGTAGATATAGCTTCTGCAGCTGCAACTCCTTGTAAAGTAACAATGCTTTGCGCCCAGTTTCCTAACAATACCATGACTGAACCATCTAAATGACTCATCGAAGCAAAGATAGTCATTAACCCTAGTAATAATTGCACTAGCAACAATACTAAAATAAAGATATCTGAAGTCTTCGATACTGCACGAACACGTGGATTAGTTAGGCGACGTTTAAGTAACATCACTAAGCCAATTAAGCACAAAACACCAAAGAAACCACCACTTACCATGGCAAGTAATTGCTTGTTAGCAGTTGAAATAAAGGCATGGTAAATAGCATGGGGTGTTAATAAGCCAACAAAGTGACCACAAAGTACAAAAATAATACCAACGTGGAATAAGTTACTCGCTAAGCGGAAACCTTTTTGATCTAATAATTGGCTAGAGTCGGCTTTCCAAGAATAGGGTTCACGGTCATATCTGATCCAAGACCCAATGAAAAGCACGGCAATAGCTATGTAGGGATATATCCCAAAAAGTAAAAAATTTAAATTTGACATAAGTATTCTTCCTTACAGTCCTGATACTTCTGCTGCATCAGCATCGTGCCATTTAATCGGCACCTGATGAACAGTATTTGGATCGAGTGAATTTTTAGAACTTTGTATTCCTGACGCCGATGAGCAGTCACCTACCATAGGATCATCAAAACGTATTTCTTTATCTTCCCATTCTTTATCAATAGCCTCGACTGTATCATCGCGCTCCTCTTGCTTCACCGCATCTGCCACTTCTTTGCGGTCAACTTCTTGACCTGAAATATCGATGAGTGCATCAAAAATAACTGAATAATAACATTCTCTGTCTATTAGTCGCTCTGATAACATGGTTAATAAGTGACAAATATCGCCAAGCCATTCTTCAATGAACTCAGGTGTTTGCTCACTTAAAAACTCTAAGTAAAGCGGAATGTAATCGGGTAGTTGTGATGAATTGACTTCAAAACCGTTAGTTTTATAAACATTCATTAAATCTACCATGGCTTGACCACGATCACGAGATTCGCCGTGCACGTGTTCAAACAAAAGTAGTGATAATGCACGACCACGATCAAACAACAGATCGTAGCTTTCTTGTGCATCAAAAATGTCTCTAGACGTGAGTTGGCAAATAAAATCTACCAACTCGGTACGGTTTTTTTGTGATAATTCATCGGTTTTTTCAACAATTGCTACAAGTTCGTCTTTTGCCGCAAATAGCTCAACTGTTGGATAATCAAGTAACCGTGAAATAACTTTAAGAATTAACATATAACACCTACCCTACGTTTACGGTTTTAATAACGTCACGTTTGGCAACTTTTTTGCCGCCAAACATGTTAACGCCATTTTCACCATCGCTACAGCCGTTACCAAAAGTGAAACCACAACCGCTTTTTTCGCCGTAGGCTTCAGGAACGTTCATTTCACGATGTCCGCTTGGAATAACAAATCTGTCTTCGTAGTTAGCAATTGCTAAGTAACGATACATTTCATCCGCTTGTTTTTTCGATAAACCAAAGCATCTGCGAGAACTTGTAAGTCTTCAACGCCTTCTACATTCTCTGCACGCTTATAAGCACGCATAGCAAGTAAACGTTCGAGTGCACGAGCTACAGGCTCTTCATCACCGGCTGTCAATAAGTTAGCTAAGTATTTCAACGGAATACGTAAGCTACGAATATCAGGAATAACCCCCGCTTTGCCAATGGTGGCTAAGTTACCTGACTCAACTGCGCTATTAATAGGGCTAAGAGATGGTACGTACCAAACCATAGGTAAAGTACGATACTCAGGATGTAAAGGTAATGCGAGTTTCCAATCAATTGCTAGTTTATAAACTGGAGATTTTTGAGCAGATTCAATCACTGAATCAGCAATACCATCTTTACGTGCTTGGGCAATAATCGCAGGATCATTTGGATCGAGGAATACTTCAAGCTGCTTCTCATATAAATCAGTTTCAGATGGCGTAGACGCCACTTCTTTGATTTTGTCAGCATCATAAAGAATTACGCCCAAGTAACGGATACGACCAACACAAGTTTCAGAACATACAGTTGGCATCCCTGCTTCGATACGTGGATAACAGAAAATACATTTTTCTGATTTACCAGATTTCCAATTGTAGTAAATTTTCTTATACGGACAACCAGAAATACACATACGCCGCCGCGACATTTTTCTTGGTCGATTAATACAATACCATCTTCTTCACGCTTATAAATAGCGCCAGACGGGCAAGAAGCGACACAAGTGGGGTTCAAGCAATGTTCACATAAACGTGGTAAATACATCATAAATGTATTCTCGAATTCACCATACATTTGTTTTTGCATGTTATCGAAGTTTTTGTCTTTAGAACGTTTTTCAAACTCACTGCCAAGAATTTCTTCCCAGTTTGGGCCCCATTCAATTTTTTCCATACGTTTGCCAGAAATAACAGAGCGCGGACGAGCCGTTGGCTGATGTTTTACTTCAGGTGAAGTATGTAAATGTTGGTAATCATAATCAAACGGTTCATAGTAATCGTCGATTTCAGGCATATTCGGGTTAGCAAAAATACTAGCTAATAGGCGGTATTTACCACCAATTTTGGGTTCGATGTTACCGTCAGATTTACGAACCCAACCACCATTCCATTTGTCTTGGTCTTCCCAATTTTTCGGGTAACCAATGCCAGGCTTAGTTTCAACATTATTGAACCAAGCGTATTCAACGCCTTCACGTGACGTCCATACGTTTTTACATGTAATTGAACAAGTATGACACCCGATACACTTATCAAGGTTAAGTACCATACCTATTTGAGAACGAATTTTCATGTTGTTAATCCTCTCAGCCTTAAGCTTCATCTGGGTTAGTTGGTAGCGGACGCGGTAATTGCTCAGTATTTGACGCTTCAAAACCGTCATCATCTAACCAATCAATTTTGTCCATCTTACGTACTACAACCATTTCGTCACGGTTACAGCCAACGGTGCCGTAGTAATTGAAGCCCCATGCTTGTTGTGCGTAACCACCAATCATATGGGTTGGTTTCATAATGATACGGGTAACAGAGTTATGGTGACCACCACGTGTACCTGTCATTTCAGAACCTGGTACGTTAACAATACGCTCTTGTGCATGGTACATCATGGTCATACCTTTCATGACACGTTGTGAAACAACAACACGACAAGCAATAGCGCCGTTCGCGTTGAATACTTCAACCCAGTCGTTATCTTCAAGACCCGCTTCTGCGGCATCAACTTCACTCATCCAAATAATTGGACCACCACGCGATAGAGTGAGCATCAATAAATTGTCAGAGTAAGTTGAGTGAATACCCCATTTTTGATGTGGCGTGATCCAGTTCAATACGATCTCTTTATTACCATTTGGTTTAGAGTTTCTAACCATTTCAGTTGTTTTAGTATCAACCGGTGGACGGTAAGACACTAATTGTTCACCAAAAGCTTGCATCCACTTGTGATCTTGATAGAACTGTTGACGACCAGTAATGGTTCTCCATGGTACAAGCTCATGAACGTTAGTGTATCGGCGGTATAACTAACATGTTCATCTTCTAAACCAGACCAAGTAGGAGAAGAGATAATTTTACGCGGTTGTGCTTGTATATCACGGAAACGTATTTTTTCTTCTTGTTTAGGTTTAGCTAAATGTGTGTGGTCAATACCAGTAAACTCACCTAATGCTGCCCATGCTTTAACCGCGACACTGCCGTTAGTTTCAGGGGCTAAGGTTAAGATAGTTTCACAAGCATCAATGGCAGATTCGATAATTGGGCGACCTTCACTGATACCTTCATCCGTATTTAGGTGGTTTAACTGACCTAATAACAAGATTTCGTCATCAGCATTCCAGTTAATACCTTTACCGCCATTACCTAATGAATCAAGTAGTGGCCCTAACGAAGTAAACTTCTTATATGTGTTAGGATAATCACGCTCAACTACGATCATGTTTGGTGCTGTTTGACCTGGGATTAAATCACACTCGCCTTTTTTCCAATCTTGAACATCAAAAGGTTGTGCAAGTTCTCCAGGAGAGTCATGCAGCATAGGTACTGTAACAAAATCTGTTTCTTCACCTAAATGACCTTCACACACTTCAGAGAATTTCTTAGCAATGCCTTTGTAGATTTCCCAATCGGATTTTGCTTCCCATGCGGGGTCAACCGCTGTTGATAATGGGTGAATAAACGGATGCATATCTGAGGTATTTAAATCATCTTTTTCATACCAACACGCAGTTGGCAAGATAATGTCAGAGTACATACAGGTGGACGACATACGGAAATCTAACGTAGTTACCAGGTCTAATTTACCGGTAGCGCCTTCATCAACCCATTCTACTTCTTCAGGTTTTATGCCGCCAGAAACACCATTGTCCTCGTTCAATACACTTTGTCTTTTAGCACCTAAAAGGTATTTAAGCATGTATTCGTGACCTTTACCTGAAGAACCCAATAAGTTTGAACGCCAGATAAACATGTTACGAGGGAAGTTTTCTGGTGCGTCAGGTGCTTCACTAGCAAATTTTAAATTACCTGATTTAAGCTCTTGTACCGCAAAATCTTTGGGAGTCATCCCCGCGGCTTGTGCATCTTTAGTAAACTGTAAAGGGTTACGGTTTATTTGAGGTGCAGAAGGTAACCAACCCATACGTTCAGCTCTGATGTTATAATCAAGCTGATGTTCAGCGAAGTCTGCTTTTTTCGCTAATGGCGATAATACTTCATGCATACTGACTTTTTCATGGCGCCATTGTGAAGAATGGTTATAGAAGAAAGAAGTACCGTTCATTTGACGTGGTGGCTTAGACCAGTCCAAACCAAACGCTAGTGGCTGCCAACCAGTTTGTGGGCGTAGTTTTTCTTGCCCCACATAATGTGACCAACCGCCACCTGATTGACCAACACAACCACACATCATCACCATATTGATCAAACCACGATAGTTCATGTCCATGTGATACCAATGGTTCATTGCTGCGCCAACGATAATCATGGCTTTACCATGAGTTTTATTCGCTGTGTCAGCAAATTCACGGGCAACTTTGATTACTTTTGAACGATCAAGTCCGGTAATTTTTTCTTGCCAAGCGGGCGTGCCAGGAATGTCTTGGTCATAGCTAGAAGCAACGTTACCGCCACCTAAGCCACGGTCAATACCGTAGTTAGCCATCATT
Organism: Colwellia maritima; assembly: GCF_022669015.1. GTDB lineage: Bacteria > Pseudomonadota > Gammaproteobacteria > Enterobacterales > Alteromonadaceae > Colwellia > Colwellia maritima. The sequence continues at coordinate 1,121,490 of NZ_JAKKSL010000001.1, forward strand.
AAATCGTAAACAGTCGCGACTAAGTATTCTTTACCGTCGGCACCAACAATGGTTTTACTGGGTACGTTACGAACTTGAATTGCTTCTTGATCACAACCTTGACCCAGGCACTGTTGCTAGTATCAGCAGCAAAGTGTGGGAAAGCTACAGGTGTTATTTGCGTAGCGTTATCGTTATCACCAATAAGAGAAAGTTGTAGTTTAGTTTCAGTGCCAGATTTACCTTCACGTTGATCAATGTTCCACTTACCTTTTTCATGCCGGTAGCCGATAGACCCCGTAGGTGAAACTAGCTCGTTAGTGTTTTCATCTGTCGCAATAGTTTTCCAATCAGGATTGTTTTCTTGACCTAAATCACCGGCTAAATCACTCGCACGTAAGAAGCGTGTAGAAACAAATGCAGAGCCATCAGCAACTGCAAGGTCATCATGCTTATCTAAAATAACCAACATTGGGAAATCGGTATACTGACGAACATAATTTGTGAAATATTCACTGGGGTTTTCTAAATGGAATTCTTTTAAGATTACATGACCAAAAGCCATGCCTAATGCAGCATCTGTACCCTGTTTAGGGTTTAACCATTCATCAGTAAGTTTTGATACTTCTGCGTAATCTGGTGTAATAGAAACTGTTTTAGCTCCTTTATAACGAACTTCTGTGAAGAAATGCGCATCAGGCGTACGTGTTTGAGGAATATTAGAACCCCAAGCAATGATGTAGTTAGAGTTATACCAATCAGCAGACTCTGGCACATCGGTTTGCTCACCCCAAACCATTGGAGAGGCAGGAGGTAAATCACAATACCAATCATAAAAACTTAAACAAACACCACCAATAAGTGACAAGTAACGAGCACCGGCCGCATAAGAAACCATCGACATTGCCGGAATTGGCGAGAAACCAATAACACGGTCAGGGCCATAAGTTTTTGTAGTGTAAACGTTAGCTGCAGCAATAATTTCGTTAACTTCTTCCCACGAAGAACGAACGAAACCACCTAAACCACGTTTTGATTTATACGATTTAGTTTTCGCTTCATCTTCAACGATTGAGCCCCATGCATCAACAGGATCTTGTGTTGCACGCGCCGCACGCCATAATTTTAATAAGGGTTTACGTACTTTTGGGTATTTTAAACGATTAGCACTATATAAATACCAAGAGTAACTTGCGCCACGAGGACAGCCGCGTGGTTCATGGTTGGGTAAGTCTGGACGAGTACGTGGATAATCAGTTTGCTGAGTTTCCCATGTTACTAAACCATTTTTTACGTAAATTTTCCAAGAACAAGACCCCGTACAGTTTACCCCATGGGTAGAGCGTACGATTTTGTCGTGTTGCCGGCGTTGGCGATAGCTGTTTTCCCATTCACGACTTTCATTGGTGGTATCACCATGTCCGTCACTGAATTCGCCTGTTTTCTTTTTAAGAAATTGTAGACGATCAAGAAAGTTACTCATCTTTTTTCTCCGTTGAAGTGATATCAGTTATTTTTTAATATGCTCTGTTAACTGACAAAGTCGATTATAAAAATTTTAAGTATAGACGCTTTTATTTAGGTTGATATTTATACAATGTGTCTTTTACTTTTATTGTCATTTGGAAGCTAAGCTGAACCATAAATGCTAGGTAAAAAGAGAGTTGACCTAACACAACTCTCTTAAATATCACCTAAATAGTTAAGGGTTGTCATGTTCAGCACCTTTACGTAAATAAAACCACCAGTTAATACCAATACACACTGCGTAGAATATTGCGAAACCAATGAGCGCATTTTCCGGTGTTGTTAGTTTGATTTGTTCACCTAATACTTTAGGGATATAAAAAGCACCGTAAGCGGCTACTGCTGACGTCCAACCTAATACCGGACCGGCTTGTTCTTTATCAAATACCATTGAAATAGTACGGAAAGTTGAACCGTTACCAATGCCCGTTGCGGCGAATAAAATTAAGAATAAAATGAAGAATGCTACAAAATATTGCTCAGGATTGGGGCTTTGGTAAGCCGCTTTCATGAAATATGCCACGCCTAATGCACTGGCGACCATAACGATAGAACAATACTGAGTTACTTTAGCACCACCCATTTTGTCGGCCATCCAACCACCAATAGGGCGTATTAATGCGCCAATAAATGCACCCATCCATGCATACATCAGTGCGCTAGGGCCATTTGAATTAATTGTGTCGTGTGTCATAACACCGTCCACCATGATATGTTGATAGCCGAAAATAACTTTTATAGACAAGGGAAAGGCAGCGGCAAAACCAATGAAGGATCCAAAGGTCATGGTATAAATGATACTCATCACCCAAGTGTGCGGGTTATTAAATATTTTGTACTGATGCTCAAGGTTAGTACGAATCTTTCCTGGTAAGAATTTTAATAACATGACCGTGGCGCCAACAACGCCAACTAGCACCATTTCTTTTGGCACACCAAAACCAGAACCATTAACGCTTTCTGGCAACATTAACCACAAACCAGTCGTTGCAGTGATGAAGCCTATGAGTAACATAACTGTAATTATACCAAAAGAAACAACGGCATTTGGTGCATCTGGTGATACATGTGATGCACGTATGTTGTTCATACCTAACCAACTAACGATCGCAAGCGGGATTAAAAATAATAACCATACGTAGCCTGCATTGAAGATCCAAGCATCAGAGCCTGCCGGAATTTTACCAATTAAGGTCCCTGAAGTATTAACCAGTTGCATTGGTTCACCACCAAATAAACCAAAGGTCATTACTAATGGCACTAAAATTTGCATTGTAGTAACACCAAAGTTACCTAAACCGGCGTTTAGGCCAAGTGCCAAACCTTGTTGTTTCTTAGGGTAGAAAAAAGAGATGTTTGACATTGAAGAGGCAAAGTTACCACCGCCAAAACCAGATAAAAGCGCAAGCCCTTGAAAGACCCATAATGGTGTATTCATGTCTTGTAGTGCGATACCTGTACCAATTGCCGGAAGCATTAATAAGGCTGTAGTGAAAACAATGGTATTTCGACCACCACACAATCGAATAAAAAAGCTACTTGGAATACGTAACGTTGCGCCAGTTAAACCCGAAATAGCCATTAGCGTAAATAGTTCTGATTTTGCAAATGGAAAGCCAAGGTTTAACATTTGAACGGTAATGATGCCCCAATATAGCCAAACTGCGAAACCACATAGTAAGCTTGGTATTGAAAGCCAAAGATTGCGTGTGGCAATCTTTTTACCTTTGCTTTCCCAAAACTTGGGATCTTCCACGTCCCATTCTTTAATATCTGACATTGTCTTCTCCAACTTATCAGGATTTGTTGAAATAAATTCAGTGCGGTTCAACCATATGAACCGAATTAAAACTAGGTTATCGATGTTATAAAAGGATTTGATTTTTCTACTGAGGTTAAAATACCAATACGCATTCTTTGAGCACTTGATCTGGATCAATGTGTTACAGACTGTCCATGCATGGATGGCCATGGTGTACCACTTTGGTGGTATGTTTGGTTTTTTTTAAGTTATTGTATTTTATTTGGTTTATTTTTATTTTTTTGATCTTGTATCAGTAAAGGTAATAAATGACTATTTGGTAGTAGTCACTAAAATGTTTGGTATTTACTATAAACTTGCGTATTATTTTAAGCAGGTATTTCTCCTGTTAATCATTTGGTCATGCAAATTAATGAAACAATTTCACCCTACAACAGACTTTGCCGACTCAAGCTCTTCACTCATTGCTCGCGCAGGACAAATAATGGTGGTTATTATCACTCTTGGCTTAGTCAGTATGATCAGTTCTATGCTAGTGACCGAAAGTTTAAATGGCGATGCGGCACAAATAAATAATGCGGGTTCCTTAAGAATGCAAGCAATACGCATTTCGAGAGCTGCTTTTGCCTATAAGCTGACACAAGCTGAGCAGGATAAAAAACAAGTTATTACCGAAGTTGAAAATTTCAATATTCGACTGTCTCATTTATTATCAGGCAATAGTATTAATAATGAAAATGACCAATCTGAACTGGCAAAACATAAAGAGACCGTTTTACGGTTATGGGCTAACTTCAACGATGAAAATCTTCGAGAAGATTCTATAACGATAAACGCACTAATTCAGCAGTCGAAAAATTTTGATCAATTTGTTCTGGTATTAGATAAACTCGTTCAATTATTACAGCTAGAATCTGAAAAAAAACTCAGTTTATTGCGTTTAATTCAAGTGATTAGTTTGTTGCTAGTTATATTGACGGCAAGTTTTGTTTTAATTAAGTTAAATCGCGCGGTATTGGTGCCGTTAAAAGAATTAGTCAATATTGCCGAGCAAGTTGGTAAAGGTAATTTTTCGGTTAAAGCTCGTTATGATAAGCAGGATGAACTGGGAGTTTTAGCACATACTATTAATCAAATGTCAGATGAACTAAAACTAACCTATCAAGAATTTGAACATAGGGTTGATACTAAAACACTCGAACTTACTCGAAGCAATAAGTCGTTAGATCTCTTATATCGGGCTGCTCATAACTTAGCGGGTTATACGCTCTCAGAGCAAGACAGTCCAACTTATCAAATAAATCACCATATCATTGAAGAACTACAAACACTAATTGGTTATGGAAAAATTAATATTGAGATAACGGATGCTAAACACAATAATTTGATTATTGATGTGATTAATAGTCAAAATGTTACCATTGATACTATTTGTAATAATTATCATAAGTTTGCGTTAGAGAAAGGTAGTCTGCTATTTGGTTATTTAGTCTGGGAACTACCTAAAAATAAACAAGCGTGTGGTTGGCAAAAGCAGATCTTGCAGGGGATGGCTAATATTATGGCCACTGCTATCGAGCTAGATCAAAAAAGAACCAGTGAAAACCGTTTAGTGATTGTAGAAGAGCGCGCTGTTATCGCCAGGGAGCTTCATGATTCATTAGCACAATCGTTATCTTATTTAAAAGTACAAATGAGTTTGTTAACACGCAAAATGCAAAAACAAGTGCCGCAAACTCAGCTAGAAGAAACGATTAATGATATTAAAGACGGATTAAATAGCGCTTATTCTCAACTGAGAGAACTATTAACTACGTTTAGATTGAAACTAGATGATCCTTCTATTAAAAGTGCTTTAGCCAGTACTGTGATAGAGTTTAGTGCTAAGTGCCAACATACCATAGAGTTTGATTATCAATTACCGGCTAATTATCTTAGTGCCAATCAAGAAATTCATTTATTACAAATTGTACGCGAAGCGTTATCTAATATTCATCGTCATGCTCAAGCAACAATTGCGGGTATTTCTATCAAGCTAAAAGATACCCAAGTAACGGTTAAAATATGGGACAATGGCAAAGGATTCCCAGAATCGACTTTAGAACAAAAAAATAATCATCACGGACATTTTGGGATAGGGATAATGCAAGAAAGAGCGAAATCACTCAATACAAAAATTCATATTGCTAATCGCGAAGAGCGGGGTAGTATCATTAGTTTTGAGTTTTTTCATTAATCAATAGGTTAAAAGGATAATCACGTCCTTTGAAACAGAAGAAAAACATATGAAACAAGCGAATATTCTCTTGGTGGACGATCATCCTATGCTGCGTAAAGGTGTTGCCCAACTTATATCTTTGGAAGACAATCTTCATGTAATCGGTGAAGTTAATTCGGGAGATGAAGCTATTTCATTTGCTGTTGAGCATGTTCCAGACTTAGTCTTACTTGATCTGAACATGAAAGGGTTAAGTGGTATAGAAACATTAAGTGCGTTGAAGCGAGCAAATGTGAGTGCTAAAGTTATTATTTTTAGTGTTTCTGACAATGAAACTGATGTGCTGCAGGCGCTAAAATTTAATGCTGACGGTTATTTACTTAAAGATAGCGAGCCAGAAGAGTTAATAGAGAAAATAAACCAAGCCATTTCAGGTGAATTTGTGATTAGCGAGCCACTTACTCAAATTTTAGCGCGTTCGCTACGACCTCAACAGCAAACAAACATTCTTCAAACCTTAACGCCCCGTGAATTAGAAAATTTGAAACTTATTGCAGGAGGTAAGAGCAATAAAGAAATAGCGCGTAAACTTGGTATAGCAGAATCTACTGTGAAAGTGCACAATAAAAACTTATTCAAAAAACTGGAATTAAAAAGTCGAGTAGAGGCCGCCATGTGGGCAGTTGACCATAAGTTAAGTTTCTAGATGCCTTGTTCTCTTTATTCATTTACGAGGCGCTGATTGAAACTCACTTAATCTCGTTCTAAAAAGTTATTTTCAAGCGCTTCTTTGAGTAAATTTTGTTGACGCTCAGCTTGTAATGCTAAGTACATTGCCACCATACATAGGGCTAATACACCGTATAACAGCATAAAGCAGGCACTATAAACACCAATTATATCAACTGCTATACCAAACAATATTGGTAAAGTGCAGCCCCCTAGTGCACCCACCGCAGCAATAACCCCACCAACACTACCCATATGATTGGGGTAATAATCATAGATGATTTTATAAACGCTCGCACGACCAATACCTTGGGCTATACCAATAACAAAAATTAGGAAAGTGAATAACCAAACATTAACAGCAAACGAAACTTCAACATTCTTATTCACACCATGAATGATCATGGTTGTTGGCGGATAACTGAGGAAAAATAGACAAACCATACAAATCCAAAAAGCTCCCCAGTTAACGGTACGTGCGCCAAATCTATCAGCAAACCAACCTCCAACAGCTCTTACCATACTTGAAGTAGTAACAAAGAGTAATGTTAAGGCTAAAGCTTGTTTTAGCGATAACTTATATGCCTCCATGTAATATTGAGGCAACCATAGAATCAGCGCTAAAAAAGAGCCAAATACAAAATAATAATACAAACCAAAGCGCCATACTTGAAGATCTTTAAGGGGAGCTAAATGAAAGGCGAGATTGGTATTTTTCTTTTCTTGGTAATATTGGCTAATTTCTGGGGCGAAAAACCTAAAAATAATAGCCATCGCTAACATGCCAAATCCATACAATGGGCCAATATCTTGCCACCCGTAGGCATCAACTATAAAAGGTACTAACACGAGAGTAATTGCAGCGCCTGTATTACCTGCGCCAAATACCCCTAACGCAAAGCCTTGCTTTTTTCCATCAAACCAGTCTGTTACATAGCGAATGCCAATGGTAAATGAAACACCGCTTAATCCTAATATAAAACCGAGCAATATATATTCAGTAAACGTTTCAACATAGGGTAAATAAAAAAGTGGGGGCACAGTCAATAACATTTGCCAAAAAAATAAATTTCTACAAGACACAATTTCAGATAAATAACCAATAGGTATTCTGAAAATAGCACCTGTAAAAATTGGTGCGGCTAAAAGTAAACCAAACTCAGTTGCTGATAAATTTAAGTTAGCTTTTATTTCAATGCCAATAATTGAATATAAAGTCCATACTGAAAAACACGCGGCGAAAGCGAGAGTAGAGAGAGTTAGAGCTCTATATGCATGTTTTTGTTGGATTTCCATGGTATCTCTTTATGTGTAATAGCCAGTTTAAACTTTTGTTATTGTCATTATAGATTAACGCAAATTTTAATTTAAAAAACCTTATTTATTTATGGCGTACTTTAGAGACAATAAATTTGTTGACATAAGTCAATAAAGTAAAAGTGACAAAGGCGCAGAATAACGACAATCAAATTGTAATTAAATTTTAAACTTAACGTAAGTAAGCGCATTATCACTTTTAGGTATGACTACATTATTAGATATAGCTACTTTTTAATTGTATAGCGCGGGAGTTAGTACTATGTCTCACGATGGAAAAATGAATCTGCTCAATTTTGCAGATCCTAAAATAAAAATGCTACACGTCACGTGGTTTGCGTTTTTCTTAACCTTTGTTGTATGGTTTTCACATGCGCCACTATTGGTGTTTATTAAAGAAGCATTTGATTTATCAAGCGCACAAATTAAAGCATTAATGATCTTAAACGTAGCATTAACCATACCCGCGCGTATTGTTATTGGCATATTGGTGGATAAATACGGCCCTAGAATTATTTATTCTTGTCTATTAATCAGCTCTGCTTTTATTTGTACTGGTTTTGCTATGGCAGATAGCTTTGAGCAATTAGCTCTATTTAGATTCTTACTGGGTTTTGTTGGTGCGGGTTTTGTTATTGGTATTCGTTTAGTAGGAGAATGGTTCCCCGCTAAGCAAGTTGGTATTGCGGAAGGTATTTATGGAGGTTGGGGGAATTTTGGTAGCGCTGCGGGCGCAATGACTTTGCCCACGCTTGCGTTAATGTTTGGTGGTGATGACGGTTGGCGTTATGCGCTTGGTTTAACGGGGATTATTCGGTGTTTATGGTGTGTTTTTTTATATTGTTGCACGTAATACACCTAAAGGTTCAACCTATTTCAAACCAAAAAAATCTGGAGGCTTAGAAGTTACTAGTTGGAAAGATTTTTACTTTTACTTATTCATGAATATCCCAATGTATATTGCCCTTGCTGTATTAGCATGGAAATTATCGCCTTCAGGTGTGAAATTGTTAACAGCTGAAACCATGTACATTATGTGGATAGGCTTAGTTGTATTATTTGCAGTACAGGTTCATTCAATTTGGCGAGTGAATAAAGAAAACTTAACTCACGGTGTTGCAGACATTGAAAAATATGAATTTAAACAAGTTGCTATTTTAGATTTGTCTTATTTTGTAACTTTTGGCTCAGAATTAGCCGTTGTGTCTATGTTACCATTATTCTTTTTAGAAACGTTTGAAGGCTTAAGTGCAGTTCAAGCGGGTATGTTAGCGTCTGGTTTTGCGTTTATGAATTTAGTCGCTCGTCCAACCGGTGGTTGGTTTAGTGATAAATTTGGTCGTCGTAAATCGCTAATGATTTTGGTTGGTGGATTGGCTATCGGTTACATGGTGCTTAGCCAAGTTACTGGTGCTTGGGCTATTCCTTTAGCGGTAATAGCAACTATGTGTTGTTCTTTCTTCGTGCAAGCAGGAGAAGGTGCGGTATTTGCAATTGTCCCTCTTGTTAAACGTCGTATGACAGGTCAAATTCTTTGGAATGGGCGGCGCATATGGTAATGTTGGAGCAGTAACTTACTTAACCGTATTATCGTTTGTTGACTACTCAACTTTCTTCATGGTTATTGCTGCTTCTCTTTGGTGTAATTTTCTTTGCTACTATGTTTTTAACTGAGCCTAAAGGTCACATGGCAGAGGTTAATGCAGATGGGACGGTAGAGTTAATAGACGTCAACTAAAAGTAACTATTCATCTTGTTGCTGTATCGCCCAATTTAGGCGTCAAAAGTACTCATTGACTACCGTCAACTCCGTGCTTTTTTCTTTAAATTGAATGATACAGCTTAAAGCTAAACAGTTACTTATTGCCTTTTTAGCTATTTAGTACAATAGTCACTCTAAAGTTTATATAAAAAAAGAAGAAACTATGCCCAAAACCAACCAACTACAAGTTGATATTGCTAGCCATTCAATTCAAGGCTTAAAGGATAACAATGAAGATGCGGTTGGTTTTTTAGTGCCTGAAGAGCTTACGGTACTTGAAGGTAAAGGTATTGTGCTTGCAGTGGCTGATGGCGTTAGTAGTGCTGAAGGCGGTAAAGAAGCAAGTCATACCGCAATTACACGTTTTTTCAGCGACTATTATCAAACCCCTGAAACTTGGTCGGTTAAACATGCAGGGCAGAAAATTCTTTCGAGTATTAACTTAACATTGTTTAAACGCAGTCATGAGTTTACCAGTGAAGAAAAAGGTTATTTAACTACGTTTACCGCGTTAGTCTTAAAATCGCGTATAGCGCATTTCTTTCATGCCGGCGATAGCCGTGCCTATTTGTTTCGTGGTGGAGAATTAAAGCAGTTAACTCGAGACCATGTTGCGAGTATTGGCTCTGGGCGAAGCTTCCTTGCCCGTGCTATGGGGATGGATAATTCTATTCAAATTGATTATAGCCAATTTACGCTCGAAGCTGATGATATTATTTTAGTAAGCTCTGATGGTATTCATGACTTTTTATCTTTCGAGACGATTGCTAAGATCATGTCAGCCGAACAGTCATGCCAAGCGCGAATTGAAACTTTAGTTCAATCGGCTTTAGATAACGGTAGCGATGACAATATTAGTGGCTCTATATGTCAAATAACGTCATTGCCTAACGAAAGTTTAAATGATTACAACTCAAAACTCACACGTTTACCTTTTCCGCCGCCGCTTGATAAAGGCATAACGCTTGATGGTTATAAAGTACTTGAAGAGCTGTTTGCCAGTAGTCGTAGTCAACTGTATTTAGTTGAAGACATAGATACGGGTGAACAAATGGTCATGAAAACACCCTCAATTAATTTTGAAGAGGATACAGGTTATATTGACCGATTTATTCAAGAGGAGTGGATTGGTAAACGCATAAACAGCGATTATGTTGTGAATATTATTAAGCAGCAGCGACCTAGGACTTGTTTGTATTATTTAATGGAATACGTACATGGTGTTTCATTGGATAAATGGATGCAGAAAAACCATTTTCCTAAACCCAAAATTGCTATTGCAATAGTCGAGCAAATAGCTATGGGCTTATCTGATTTCCATAAAATGGAAACTATCCATCAAGATCTCAAACCGGCAAATATCATAGTAAATGACGAGCTAAAATTAAAAATAGTGGACTTTGGATCTGTATTTGTTGCGGGGTTAGCAGAGGTCTTTATTCCTTTAGAGCATGAAGGCGTTTTAGGGACAGCGACGTATTCTGATCCCAAGTACTTATTAGGTAAAAATACCGGTATTCAAGGTGACTTATATGCATTGGCTACGATTACATATGAAATTTTTACGGGTAAATTACCGTATGGTGACAAAATTGAGGAGTGTCAAACGGCGTTTGAATATGATCGTTTGCGCTATATATCTGCAACAGTAGCAAACCCTATTATTCCTATATGGTTTGACCGTACCTTAGCGCGAGGCGTCAGTTTTGACCTTGAGCAACGTTACGATAATATTCCAGAGTTCATTCAAGATCTCAAAAAACCTAATCCAACTTATTTGTTGGATGATCCTAAGGTTACCAAAAATAAATCTCAAGTATTGTTTTGGCAATTGCTTTCTGGTTTTTGGATCTTAATGTTAATACTTGTTGTGGCGTTATTTACGCAAGGGTAATTCATTTTTGCCTTAGGTATTTCTATCGAATTTTGCTTTTAACTTATCTAAATTGATTAAAAACCAACAATTGAGACCAACCATTAGTCCGACAAATGAAAATAATTGCAAGGTCAAATAGAACTCATTTCCTTTTGCTAATGGCCAAATAAATAACATTGGGATATCTGCTACAAAGATAGAACCAAAAACTATAGTGAAAAAATTAACTATCCGTCTTCTTTTAATCATTCCCCAGAATTTACCACCGATAAAAAACATATAAATATAAGCAACAGGAATGGCAGCTAACGTTAACCCTAAAAAAAGTCCTAAAAAGTCAAATAGGCCAGTATCCATATTAAATCCCGGTATATCAGAAATATAAGCATAAAAAGTAAAAGCAAAAGGGGTTATTAGTGGGGCAAGTGCTAAGGCTTTATTTTCGGTCATTAGAAAATACTCGTTCTATAACTTTAATATCATGAAATATATAATTAATCATTGTGGTTAATGTACTGTGTAACCATCTTCTATAATGAGTTTTTGAGCTTTTTCAATATCTAATTGTTCAATGGGGGCGGCTAAATAATAAGGCAGTTCTATTGCATTCTCACTTAATTTTAGCATTTTACTTTCGACTAAACGTTCAATGACTGACTCAAGCGTATCATCTAAACGTTCTGGCTTTTGTTGATATTGCTTTGCCATAAAGTCCGTTAATTCTTGCAAGGTATGTTTACCATCTGCCAGTGAAATTACCACACCAAACCATTCTTCTAGTGCGGTACTTTCGGTTGGATTATTGATGTCGGCTAGGGCAATAATGCCTGCTTTACGGGTGAAAACTACTGTACGGTAAAAGTAATGTGATTTTTCCATGGTTTTCTCTATTTTCTATTAAATTAAAAGCACTGAGCCAAAATATTACCACAAAGTATTTTGCTAAACGCTGATCTAGATTAACTCGTTTAATAAAAAAATATGTAAACTACAATGCATGATTATTTCACTCCAACACACGCGTATCACAGTAAAATAGTTTTTTTTGTTCGACATGTATTTTAAGAATATGGTTAAACGTGGGTTTATTCCAAAGCGTGTAAAGAATGTGAGTGTGAATGAGAAGGTAAATAGGTCTATCAGTAGACTGAGTTTTTATTAAGATGAAATAAAGTGAGGTTGTTATGCGTATTCTATTATTTATTTGTTTATTTTTACTTTCTAATAATTTATTTTCACAAGAAGTTATTGTTGAGATCTATAAAAAGAAATATATACCTGCTGAAATTATCATTGAAGAAGGTGATATTGTTATATGGAAAAACATTGAAAAACGTCAATACCATAATGTTTGGTTTAAGCAGTTTGATAAAGAAGAGCCCGACTATTTTTTTCCTGATGAAGCATATCAACGCAGTTTTAAACAAGCGGGAGTATTTCTATATGAATGTGGACCTCACCCTATGATGAAAGGACAAGTAACGGTTATTAAAAAAGAGTAGTGAAACGCTCAGAACTCTAAATTAGCTTAATACTCACGCCATACATCTTTGTACTTAATTATGTCTTTATCATTATACGATGGATTACTTATATGGATTATTTGGCGTTGCTTTAAGTTAGCTCGACTAATATCTTTGGCGTAGTACTTATCTAATATTTTTTTTATGTCACCGTTAGCTATTAACTTGTGTAAGCCTAATTCTATCCGTTTTGCTAGACGAGTCTCTTGCGGAGATACATATACATAGGTCGCCATAGGAATATGTAATGCTAGTGTGGGTTCTATGATGATATCTGCTAATGTAGATTTACGCATATTGAGCTCATCATAAATTTCATAAACTGCTCTTGGAATATAGTCAAAGCGCGTTTGTTTTAACATTTCGAATAAGCTATCAAATTTATGCGACGTTGTGAATTTCATACTGTTTTCTTTAAATACGGTGGTTGTAACCCAGTCATATTGAAGTCCCGCATTGAGTTCACTTAACGCTTCTTTGTTGTTAACGCTAGCAAACAAAGGGAGGTTGGATTTATGGATCAGTAAAAGTCGATAGCTTAATAGCCCCAACCTAATCGGAATTTTAATCGTGATGACGCTATTTTCCCACGATTGAGTGTCCGGTCCGATATATGTGTTGATGAGTTGTCCTTCTTTGAGAGAAATGAGCGCTCTTGAGGGGGTCATATTAATATCAACATATTCAAAATGAAATGGGCCAAATTCAGTTTCAGTGATTTCTAGTGCTTTGAGTATCACTTCATTTTTATGTTGCGACCTTTTATCATTCTCTGCAAAAGGCTTTAATAACTTAATAGTATCTATTGCTAGTGCATTAGGAATAGCAAAGGAAACAATGACGATAACAAGCCTGATAAAAAAAATAGATTTCACTTTTGAATCCTTCATAGTATCGATCTTATTTGGCTATTATCACTAAAATTACGGTTAATATAAACTTATAAGTAAACACGTATTATTGCAAGTTGATATGCCTGATATTGACTAAAATAAACGGTATCTATGTGCGGAAAATTTAGTATAAATACCTGTCGTTGTTAGTTGATGTCTTTAAAAAATAACCTTGTTTTATATAGGGTTATATGTGGAGTGGTGGGTTTTTAATCATTAGATGCTATACTTTTTTTGATATGGCGCAAGGATTGTTGACTTTTAGACACATTTTTTTACAAGTCTTGGGAAACTTGATTTCTATCAAGCTATACTTTGTATTGTTTAAGTTATTATCCATTAGCTTTTATTAACATCACTAACGCATGAATTTAATAATTCATTAAGGGAAATACCATGTCAGAGAGCTTTACTAAAGGCATGGCAAGGAATATTTATTACGGAGGAAGTATTTTCTTCTTCTTAATATTCTTAGCTTTGACTTTTCATACCACTAAAGAGATGCCTAAACGGGATCATCGAGAAAATATAACTGAAGCTGTTGAGCGAGGTAAAGAGCTTTGGGAAGAAAATAACTGTATTGGTTGTCATACACTTGTTGGCGAAGGCGCATATTTCGCACCGGAGTTAATGAATGTCTATAATCGTCGTGGCGGTGAAGCAGGTTTTAAAGCTTTCTTCAATGGTTGGATGAAGGCGCAACCTTTGAATATTCCTGGTCGTCGCCAAATGCCACAATTCCATTTAACCGATCAAGAAATTGATGATTTAGCTGAATTCCTTAAGTGGACATCAGAGCTAGACGCCAATAATTGGCCACCAAACATAGAGGGATAGAGCTGTGAGTACTTTAAAATATGAATCACAAGCCGTAGCAAAACCTTATTTTATCTTTGCTATGATCTTGTTCGTTGGTCAAATTTTATTTGGCCTATTAATGGGGCTACAGTATGTTATCGGTGATATTGTCGGCGGCTTAATTCCGTTCAATGTAGCCCGAATGGTACATACTAACCTGCTAATAGTTTGGTTGCTCTTTGGTTTCATGGGGGCTGCTTATTATATGGTTCCTGAAGAGGCTGAAACGGAACTTTATAGCCCTAAGTTAGCAATGGTCTTGTTTTGGATATTTGCTGCAGCAGGTGTTGCGACGATATTAGGCTATTTGTTAGTGCCTTATTCAACCCTTGCTCATTTTACAATGAATGATTTATGGCCGACTATGGGACGTGAATTCCTTGAACAGCCTACTATTACTAAAATCGGTATTGTAGTGGTTGCCTTAGGTTTCTTGTTTAACTTAGGTATGACGGTTCTAAAAGGTCGTAAAACAGCCATAAATATGGTGCTTATGACAGGGTTAATTGGTTTAGCCGTATTCTTCTTATTCGCTTTCTACAACCCAACTAATTTAGCATTAGATAAATACTTTTGGTGGTTTGTTGTACATTTATGGGTTGAAGGTGTTTGGGAATTGATCATGGGTGCAATATTGGCTTATGTCTTAATCAAAGTCACTGGTGTTGATCGTGAAGTAATTGAAAAGTGGTTGTATGTCATTATTGCTATGGCACTTATTTCAGGTATTTTAGGAACAGGTCACCACTTCTATTGGTTAATGACACCAGAATATTGGCAGTGGGTTGGTTCAGTCTTCTCAGCACTTGAGCCTCTACCCTTCTTTGCTATGGTGTTATATGCCTTTAACATGGTTAACCGTCGCCGTCGTGAACATCCTAACAAAGCCGCAACATTATGGGCGCTAGGTACAGCTGTAATGGCTTTCTTAGGAGCGGGTGTTTGGGGGTTCTTGCATACACTTTCTTTTGTAAACTATTACACCCATGGTTCTCAAATCACAGCGGCTCACGGACACATGGCTTTTTATGGTGCTTATGCAATGATCGTAATGACCATAATGTCTTATGCAATGCCCAAGCTTCGTGGTATTGGTGAGGCTAACTGTAATAAATCTCAAGTTGTTGAAATGTGGGGTTTTTGGTTGATGACTGTTGCGATGGTGTTTATTACCTTGTTCTTAACTGGCGCAGGTATCTTGCAAGTTTGGTTACAACGGTTACCTGAATCGGGTGAAGCGTTAAGCTTTATGGCAACTCAAGATAAATTAGCTATTTTCTACTGGTTACGAGAAATTGCAGGTGTTATATTTTTACTTGGATTAATTGCTTATATATATAGCTTTTTCATCACAGAGAAAAAAGCTGTTTAATTTTTAACCTTTTGTAAGTCATAGTTAATTCGACAGAATGATATAAAATAAAAGCCGCGAAATGAAATTCGCGGTTTTTTATTTTAAAAGAAAATTTATTATTTATTGAAAATAATAGGTGAAAAAATGTTAATAACTTGCTAAGTTAATTTGCTAACTATGGAAAGGTGTCCCTGAGGCACGTTCAAAATAAATAAACAGGAAGGGTTTCAATGAAAAAATGGCTATTTTCTAATGACGGCGAAATCACTGAATCATTAACGTTTGATGAAGCACAAAATTACATAAAAAAACACGCTGAATCAAGTCTTTATGTTTGGCATCCTACATATACATACTGGCGTCCACTTTATGAAGTTGAAGACTTTCAACTTGATATCAATATACCTCCTCCACCAGTAGCGATACCTAAAACACTGCTTGAAGAGTATAAAAATAAAGAAGAAGCATTATTTAAAATACTTGCTCGTGTTGATAATACATTAGGAAATACGCGATCTGTTATTTCAGAAATGGATCATGATATTGATATGTATTTCACCTTTACTGAAGAGCTCAATACTGAAGTTAAGGAAACCTTAGAGAAAGTAAGTGAACAGTATGCAGCTTTGCAAAAAAGTATCAGGACCTCGCCTAAAAGCAAACTCGTCTACAGATAAATACGATATGCTATGTTTTATGGTGATCTTTATTTCTAAATTACAAATAATAAGATAAATAAATTATGGATAAATGGTATATATCAGCTAATGGCCGTGTAACTGGACCATTAAATATAGACGAAATTCAACGTTTAATAGCCAAAAGTAGTGACTTATATGGATGGAATCCATCCTATAGCCACTGGTTACCAGTAACGAAAATTAAAGACTTCAGTGAATTTATTTCTGAGGATCAATCTTCCGAGCAAGTATCAAAAGAGCTAATTGATAAGTTCGTGAATAGAAAACGTGATCTTAATAAAAAAGTGGCACTGATTAACTCATCTATTGAAGTGACAATTGAAAAAATGGCGCTTTTTGAACGAGAGATTAGTAAATATCAAGAGTTAACAACGGCGCTTTCTGCTGATGTTCAAGATAATATTGTGCCATTAGAAAAAAAATACAATAGTATTGGCAAGCAATTGAATGATCTACAAAAAGCTTTAGCTATTTCAAAACAAGAAATAGAGGATGCGGTGCAAGAGTTTGGAGGCTTGGTCTTAAACAAAACAACAGAAAAGCGCGAAGATTTTGCGGAGCTTATTCAAAGTACAGCAACGCCTAGTGTTCCTACTTCTGCCGTTAGAGAAAAACCTAAAAGCAGTGAGACCAATAAAGAGAAGCCGACAAGCATTCCTGCAGAACTACGTGGCACAGTTGTTGATTATGAGGATGAAAACAACGTACCTAAGCCTTCAGTTGTACCTATTAGAAAGGTAACCAAAGAAAAAGAGACGACGCAAGGAACCGAAAACTTTTCTACTATCGTTCAAGAAAAGCAGCAAGATCAGGCGAGCAAAGTTGCAGTACAGGATAATGTGCAAACTTCTCAGAATGAGAAAATGGGGTTTAAGAATAAATTAAAATCTGTATTTGGTAAGCAAAATAATGACGCTGATTTAGGCAAGCTTTCAGATAGATTACTATCGCTTGAAAAAGAAGCAATTGAAAAGGCCGAAATAGCAAAAAATGATAAAGAGGAAGAGGTAGTTTTTCTTGATTATGATGTAGAATCTAAGGTTGAAGATGACGAAAGTGATCTAAGAAAAAACATAGAAGAAGAAGACGTTTCTAGTTCGTCTTTTGACCTATATTAAGTAATAATTAAGAAATAAAATAAGCAGAACGAAAGTTCTGTTTTTTTATGAATGATAAACACTTATAGCTGTGTTTACCTTGCTGTCGATATGACCTATTTCTCTATACTGGCCTTTGTTAGATGATTTTTATTTTTTAGCAAAATCAAGTTTTGAAGCTACTTTTTTGATATGTTTTATTAAAAATAATACATTAGATTTATTAAACTAAATTGACATAAAAATTATATTTTTATGTCACCTTATTCTATATAAAAAGTATTGTATTACGCTAATGAATTGTTTTATTAAAAGAAGTTTTTTAGTTAAAAAAAACTGCTTTTTATTAGCATTTAAAATACAGTTTTGTTGGTGTAAGCAACAACTTTTAAGCTTGCATCCTCTGATAAAATCCTTTTAAATAAACCGTCAAACTTATTGTTCATCAGGCCAGTTATATTTATTTACAGCTGCTGAAAGAGGATATTTATTTTTATTTAGGTGCTATGAATAACTTGTTTGAATATCTAGTAGTTTGGCCACAACGTAGTTTTTTATCACTTAAGGTTAAGTGATAAATTTAAAAGGTATTTTTTAAGATATAGTTACGAGGTGTTAAAGAATGAAAAGACAGAAAAGAGATAAATTAGGAAGAGCGCATTCAAACGGTTACCAAGCAGGACTTAGTGGTAAGTCAAAAGATCATTGTCCATATCAATGCATTGATGCTAAATCAGAATGGTTAGGGGGATGGCGAGAAGCTGTAACCGACAGAAATATGGGATTATTTAAATAGTCACTCATATTTTTGATCATCGTTTATTGCCATTTCGCTCAACTTATCTGTTTAAAACGAACGAAATGGCAGCAATATCAGTTAATTTTTCCCTCCGCAAACACGACAGTTTGCTTGTTTTTTCATTTTAAATTGTTGCCATTGGTTTGATAAGCCATCAAATAAATTCAATTGATTAATTTGTACATCATTGGTCGTGTCTTTAGCAACGAGCAATTTTATTGCTTGCAAAACCTGCATACCTGCAATAATGGCAAGTACCGGACCTAAAATACCGATTGTTTGGCAATTGTTTGTTGGTGCTTTCAATGAGGCAGGGAATAAGCAATGGTAGCAAGCACAGTTTTCATCTCTTGGGTCAACGACTAGCTGTTGACCATCAAACCCTGTTGCTGCCCCTATAACCAATGGCACTTTATGCATGACACAGGCTTGATTAATTAGATATCGCGTTTCAATATTGTCTGAACAATCTAGTACTAGGTCTACTTGTGGTAAGTAATAATCACATAATTCTTGGTCTAACATATCGTCAATCGCTTCAATATTAGTATCGGGAAATTGCAGGCTAAGTTTTTCGGCAGCAGTATCCGCTTTATTCTGGTTAATATCTTGCTCGCTAAATTGTATTTGACGAGGTAAATTACTAATTTCTACAGAGTCACCATCAGCTAGGTATAAGGTGCCAACTCCTGCGGCAGCTAAATACAAACTGGCCGGATTGCCTAAACCACCTACCCCCACGATGAGCACTTTGGCATTTCGTAAGGCTGTTTGACCTTGTTCGCCAATTTTGTCCATCATAATTTGTCGTGAATATTTGAGCTTGTCTTGCGTTGTTAACACATTGGTACCTTTGTATTTGATAAAAGTTCGAAAAAAAGCCTGTTTCTTAAATTAATTACTTCATTCGAGATAAGTTCGCACAGCACCGGCTTTGAATTGCAAGTATACTTTTTGTCCTATTGTTAGCGCCAAATTCTGTTGTGAAAATGCGCTAATTTCAACAAAAAATAGCTGTTTATCATTACCTTTTGCACAACAGGCTGTAATAAATATTTTATTGTCTAGCTTGTCTATTGTTTCAATTTTTGTCAGTAGATGATTAACTATAGAAGAGTTAACGGGTTCTGTTAATGAAATACTAATATCCGATGCTAAAATAAAGCAACGCAAATGTGTTTCTGCTGAATATTCTGATGGTGTGGGTAAATATAGATTATCTTGGGCATTCAGTACTAACACTGCCAATCCGTGACCATTATCGATTGTTTTTATGGGTAAAGACAAACTAGTCTGTTGATGAGTCAAGTGGGGGATTTTCATCTGTTCATTGATACTTTGGTTTGGGCTACTAACATCTTGGTACATTGAATTTAGTCGATGAATCATTGCATGAATACCGTCATAGCCAGTAACTTTACCCTGTGATAGCACAAGCAACTTGTTACAGACTTGTTGTAATTCATCAAGAGAATGACTGACATAAAGCATAGGCAACTGTAACTGGTTTTGTACTTTTAAAATGAGTTTCATTAATCTCGTTTTTGCTTGTCTATCTAGGGCGCTAAGTGGCTCATCCAGTAATAGTAGTTTGGGTTCAGCTAAAATCGCTCTCGCAAGGGCAACTCGCTGTTTTTGTCCGCCGGACAATTCATTGATGTGTTTCGGTAGCAGATTGTCTAATTCTGTTAGTTTGACAATTTCATCAAAATCTAATTTTCTGTTCTTACAACGTTTAATCGAAAAGTTTAAATTTCCTAATACAGTTAAGTGCGGCAATAAACGAGAATCTTGAAACACTAGGCCGATATTTCTATGTTCTGCTTTAACAAAGCATTTGTTCGAACTGTTTATTAGGCTAACATCATTTAATATAATGTGCCCCGAAAAATTTTTTTCTAAGCCGAATAGCACGTAGTAGGGTGGATTTACCTGAGCCAGAATGACCGAATATGCCGGTAATACCTTGGAGAGAAAGCTCTTCTTGAATAGATAAATTGAATTGTTGAAAATTCAGTTTCATATTTATAGAAAGGCGCTGAGCAGTTTTTAAGGTAGATGTCATTTTATCATCCTTTTAAAGCGCTTTTTTTAGGGGCATTGAGCAGATAAATTAAGGCTAATAAAATGAGCGAACTTATTAGTAGGCTGAATGCTAAAATATGAGCTTTAGCGTAATCAAAAGCTTCAACATGATCAAAGAGAGCGATAGATAATACCCTTGTTTCTCCAGGAATATTACCGCCTATCATTAGTATTACACCAAATTCTCCTACTGTATGAGCAAAGCCTAAACTAGCTGCTGTAATAAAGCTTGCCTTGGTCATTGGGATTACGATGTTAAAAAATCGGTCCACTGTACCTGCACCTAGCATTGCACCGGCTTCAAGGAGTGGCTCGCCTAATTGTTCAAAGGCCTTTTGTAAAGGCTGAACTACAAAGGGCATAGAATAAAGTACAGAGCCGATAACTATCGCTGAAAAACTGAAGGCTAACTGTTGTCCTGTCGCTTGTTGCCATAGTTGCCCTGGTAAATATTGTGGCGAAAAAACAATGAGTAAATAAAAACCGAGTACGGTGGGTGGCAAAACTAAGGGAAGGGCAACAATAGCTTCAATGATAACCTTATATCGACTTTGCATATTAGCTAGGTACCAAGCCAAGGGGGTGCCTATGAACATTAAAATAATGGTAGTTAATGCCGCCAGTTTCAATGTAGTGAGTAATGCAAGAAAATCAGGATTGACCATACTAATGTTGCTCAATCTTTGCGTAACCAAAACGGATTATTTGTTGTTGGGTACTAGGCGCTAGTAAGTAGTCACTTAAACGTTTTGCTTGGTTAATTTGACTGCTGTTTTTTAGGATAACGAGCTGTTGTATTATTGGTTGGTGGTAATTTTCTGGAATAATAACACCCGTTAAGTTACTAAGTACTAGTTGACTGTTTGCGATTAAACCGCTACTTACGGCTTGAGAACGCACTTGTGAAAAAGTTTGGTTAATATTCATTCCAACAATGAGTTTTGGTTGATACTGCTGCCATAAGCCTAAATACTTCAAAGTTTGTTTCGCTGCTTTACCGTATGGTGCAGTGTCTGGGTTAGCAATAGCAAAACGTGAAGGAATTGACAGTAAATCGTCTAATTGTGGTGTTTTATTCATTGCTAAAAGGGCTAACTGGCCTTGTGCATAAGTTCGCCGGCTATTGGCGACGATTAAGCCCTCTAGCTCAAGCTGTTTGGGGCGTAAACTGTCGGCTGCAATGAAAATGTCAAAAGGTGCACCATGTTGAATTTGTATAAACATGGCGCCAGTTGCCCCACTAATAATTTGTGTTTTAATGCTTGTTAGTTGATGAAATTCAACTAACAATTTTTTTAATGCAGGGGTGAAATTAGAGGCCACAGCAATACGTAAAGGTTGCTCGGGATGTTTTGTTGTATTTTCAACTACACGATTTACCTCTTTACTAGTAGCATCTTGTGCTGAACAAGTTAGGGCAGAGCTAAGGTAAAATAGAATTAGCGTGAGGGTAAAAAATAGTGTTCTAGTGGAAGAGTATTGATGCATAGAATGTCTTTTATCTCGCTTTACCAAGATGCGGCTTTATTTTCGTCGCTTGATTTGGCATCCAACCAGTTTGCACCATCTTTGCTAGTTTCTTTTTTCCAAAAAGGTGCCTGAACTTTCAAGTAATCCATAATAAATTCATTGGCGGCAAAAGCGTCTTGACGATGTTTACTGGTTACACCAACAAAAACAATTTGATCGCCAATAAAGAGCTCACCAACACGGTGGATGACTTTTACTCGTCCAATTTCCCGCTCTTTTGCTTGTGCAATAATTTTTAACAGTGATTTTTCGGTCATGCCAGGATAATGCTCTAACGTTAAACTAGTGACCTGCTTGCCTGCATTTTGATTACGAACTCGACCGGTAAAAGTAACAACAGCACCATCAACGGCATTTTCATATTCGAGCAAAGCAACCTCATCCGATAAGCTAAAATCGTCTGTTTGTATAGATATTTCAGGATAAGTTGAATCTGTCATCTTATCCACCTGTTACGGGAGGGAAAAAAGCCACTTCATCACCCGGTTTAACTGTTTGCTCGTTACTTACCATCTCGTGATTAACTGCTGATAGTAAGGAGTTATTAGCAAAGACTTGTTGCCATTGCTCATTTTTGCTTGCGAGATGCTGCTTAATTTCATCTACAGTGCTGAAATCGTTACTGTTTAATGATAGTTCGCTGCAATTTAATTGCTCGCGTAAGGCGGCAAAAAAAACGACTTTAATCATAATTATTTTCTCTTTTAATAAGCACGGTTAAATCTACTATTATAAATAGGGGGTGTGAGTATTTCAGATATAGGCAAACTTAGGAAGCGTGCCAATGACCTGACTTTCCCCTTCTTTAGTTAGCACTTTAATGTCAGTAATTATCATGGCAGGATCAGCCGCTTTACACATGTCAAATAGCGTTAAACATGCTACAGAAACCGCCGTTAATGCCTCCATCTCAACCCCTGTTTGTCCAGTTAAGCGACAAAGGCTCATTACTTTTACTTGTGAGTTTTTATCATCAAGCGTGAAGTCAACTTGTACTTTGCTTAGCATTAACGGATGACATAAAGGGATTAAATCGCTGCATTTTTTAGCTGCTTGAATACCGGCAATACGCGCGACAGCAAAAACATCGCCTTTTTTGTGTTTGCCTGTCGTGATCAAGTCAAACGTAGCGCGGTTCATTTTTATCAAACCTTGGGCGGTTGCAGTGCGAGAGGTCATTGCTTTTTCAGTTACATCAACCATATTCGCCTCACCTTGTTGATTTAGGTGACTAAGCTCTACTGTTGTCTTTTGGATTGGTTGTGTTGAACTGCTCATTAGCCACGAGTCTCACATTGTTCAGCACTAATATTTAAATGAGGCACAAAGTTACAGGGTCTATGACTGGCATCTAATTGCTCTTTAATCACTTTATCCCAAGCTGTTTTACAGGCATTAGTTGACCCAGGCACACATAAAATAACCGTTTTATTGGCAATGCCACCAAATGCGCGCGATTGAATAGTTGATGTGCCTATTTCGCTTAATGATACGTGGCGGAATACCTCGCCAAAGCCTTCAACATTTTTGTCGAATAATGCCATTAACGCCTCTGGTGTATTGTCGCGTTCAGTAAATCCAGTACCACCAGTTGAAATGATTGCGTTAATACTATTATCAGCAATCCATTTTGATACTTGTGCGCGAAGTTGATATACATCATCAATGACAATCGCTTTGTCTGCTAGGTTATGACCGGCAGCGGTAAGACGCTCTACTAATGCGTGCCCGGAAGTATCATTGTCTTCAGTGCGGGTATCTGAAACGGTTAATACTGCTATATTTAAGGGAATAAATGTTGTGCCGCCGTGTGCTGACATAGTTTTTTCCTTTTTACACTTATGCTGTTTAAAATGAATCGGTTAAAAGTTAAGTTTTTGTTTTGCTTGCTGCCATTGTTCCGGTGTATTGGTATTAAATAAAACGGATGCATCGCTACATTGAATAGCTTGATGCGGAATGTTCTTTAGTAACGCTTTAATTGAAGGGCCTTTTTCCTGTCCTGCAATACTAAAACGAGATTTATCGTTGGACTGCTTACCCGTTTTAACAAAAGCTTGTGCTAAAAAAAGCGTTACATATGAGTTGTTCGGTAAATAGAGTGGAATATTATGACCTTCAAAAAATGTTGCTTTTTGGCTAAGCTCTCCTTTTAGACGTAAATCAGCTAAGGCTTTAGCCTTCATAAAAGGTAAGTCAACGGGGAGTATCAACAAAGACTTCGCTTGAGGATATTTAGCTAGAACGCTTAAAATTCCGCCAACAGGACCGCTGAGTTTTACTGTGTCTGGAACATCATATTTATCACCACTCACAACTATGTTATTAATGCCCGACTCATTAAGTACTTGCTTAGAAAACTCTAACATAGAGAGCATAGAATTATCATCACGAAGTAGTTTTGCTTTATTACGGCCCATACGTGTTGATAAGCCACCCGCAAGCACTACGCCTAAACAATATTCATTTAATGGCGAGCTCTTTAAAGTTGAGGCATGTATAACTGTACTCATGCTAACCGCCTAACATCGCTAAATGTTTAGTACCGCCCGTTAGCTTATCATGTAAAAAATGCGCTGCTTTTTTATCACCTAACAAGGATAATATCTTTGTTTGTAAGGGAATAATGTTGTCTGACTGCAATTGCTCTCTTAACGATAAGCCATTTTCACCAAAAAGACATAAATGCAGTTTTCCTGATGAACTAACGCGTAAACGGTTACAGGTATTACAGAAATCTTTAGAATAAGGCATGATCAAGCCAATCCGACCTTGGTAATCAGGATGATAAAATTCTTGTGCAGGCCCCGCTGTTTTTTCTTGAATGACGGGTAGCCAACCATCAAGAATTAAATTTTGTTTAATGCGAGATCCCTGTACGTGCTGTGCGTCAAAAAAATCTTGATTGTCACCCGTTTGCATGAGTTCGATAAAACGTAAAGTGACAGGTGTATCCTTCAGCCAGTCTAAATAGCTTTGAATATTACGGCCACTATATTCTTTCATTAAAACGGTATTTACTTTGATGCTCGGTCGACCATCAGCGAGTGCCATATCAATACCTTTTAGAATAGTGTCGAGCTTGTTATGGCCTGTAATTGCATGAAATTGTCTTGGATCTAAGCTGTCTATACTAATATTGATGGCATCAATACCAAGCATCTAACCAAGCGGGTAAATGATCAGGTAATTTAAAGCCATTACTGGTTATTGCAACTTTTTTGATGCCTTGTGTTTGTTTGCATGTAGCGATGATCTCGGGGAGATCTTTTCGAAGTGCGGGTTCCCCACCTGTAATGCGAATTTTTTCTGTCCCTAAATTGGCAAAAGCAGCTGTTAAGCGTTTTATTTCAGTAAGTGACATGAAATCACGCGGTTGATCACATTGATAACCGTCAGGTAGGCAATAGTTGCATTTAAAATTGCACACGTCTGTAATGGATAGGCGCAGATAGTAAAATCTGCGACCAAAATTGTCTTCTAACATATCACCTTTCCAAATGTCGGGAGGCTAACGCGTTTCCTTGTTAACCCTGGCAGCGAACTCAAAGCATTAGATATTTTCAGAAAAACTATCCAAAGCTAAAGTTGCTACGGCTTGAAATAACATAACCTGTTTTACAAAAACTGGGCGTTAGTTATTTAAGCTCGGTGTTAAATACTCATGCACTACTCTTACAAACACAATGATGTGCTGAGAGCGGTTACATGACCAAAAATAAGTATATCATCTATTGTTAAGCATCATAATGTTTTTTGATTTAGTACTTTTTGATACGCATCAAGGTTATGTAAAAAAGCACTGTTACTTTAGTCGTTAATAAGGTGATAATAACGGCTTTTAAATAATTAAATTACTTTACGCAAGTAATTAAGTGAGATTATTATGTCTGATTGTTGTTCTGCGCCAGGCTTATTGCCATTTGAGTGTGCATTAGAAAATATGTTGTCACAAATAACGCCGGTGACAGAAACATTAACGTTGCCAATAACTCAGGCACTTAATTATATTTTAGCGCAAGATATAGCTAGTCCGATTAATGTACCTAATCACGATAACTCCGCTATGGATGGTTACGCTTTTGCAATAGAAAGCTTACAACAAAATAAAGTGCTATCCTTAGTTGGTCGTTCAATGGCCGGTGCGCCTTTTGAAGGTAAATGTAATGTAGGCGAATGTATACGTATTATGACAGGAGCTAAAATGCCGGCTTGTTGTGATAGTGTTGAAATGCAAGAAAACGTACAAGTAAATGATAACAAGGTAACATTTCTACAAGAGAAAACGCAGGGCTCTCATGTACGACATGCGGGCGAAGATATTCAATTGGGTCAGCAAGTTTTTAATAAAGGCCAAAAATTATCGGCAGTCGATATTGGTATTTTAGCTTCATTGGGCATTGCTGAGGTGAACGTTTATCGCAAATTAACTGTGGCGTTAATTGCAACAGGTGATGAATTAAAACTACCCGGACAA
Organism: Colwellia maritima; assembly: GCF_022669015.1. GTDB lineage: Bacteria > Pseudomonadota > Gammaproteobacteria > Enterobacterales > Alteromonadaceae > Colwellia > Colwellia maritima. Next base: position 1,147,977 of record NZ_JAKKSL010000001.1, read on the forward strand.
AGGTTAAATTCGGGCGATATTTATGAAAGCAATAGTTTTGTTTTACGTGGTATGCTAGCTAAGCTGCACGTAAATGTGATTGATTTTGGTATTATTGAAGATAAGTTTGACTCAATTAAAGCTGCATTTGTTAGTGCAGACCGCAAGCTGATGCGGTTATTTCATCAGGTGGCGTTTCAGTTGGTGATGCTGATTACACCAAAGCAGTGCTTGACGATTTAGGTGAAATAGGTTTTTGGAAAATAGCCATGAAGCCAGGTAAGCCTTTTGCTTTTGGTAAGCTAACTAACAGTGTGTTTTTCGGTTTACCAGGTAACCCAGTATCAGCTTTAGTTACCTTTCATCAACTAGCGATTGTTGCGTTAACCAAAATGCAAAATGGCAAAGCGTTATCGCGCACTCAATTGCAAGTTAAATGTGTTAGTGATTTAAAAAAATCACCAGGGCGACTTGATTTTCAACGTGGTGTGTTGAGTATTAATGATCAAGGTGAGAATGTTGTTAACTCAACGGGGTCACAGGGCTCAGGTATTTTATCAAGTTTAGCGCAAGCTAATTGCTTTATCGTTTTACCAAACCGAAAAAGGAAAGGTTAACGCAGGTGAGTTAGTCACAGTTCAACTGTTTGACCATTTCATTCAATAAATCGGTTATTTCAACTTACAAAAAGTCAAAGGATTAGGCTATAAGTAACTTAATGAGGAACTTTATAGATGACCTATAATTTGGGTTTTGGAAAAATTAATATTATTGATGGCAATATTGCTGAAATTATTATTAATGATAATATTGAAATGTCGCTAGAAATGGTTGAAGAATGTGAGCAATTTTTTAGCCAACATTTTTCTGATAATTTCGGTATATTAGTGAATAAAATAAATGCTTATCAATATTCCTTTGAAGCTAAGCTAACGATTGGTATGAATGAAAAACTTTGTGCCATAGCTGTAATAAATTACCACCAAAACGGCCGTAAACAAACTGATAGAATTATTCAACTTCGAAAACAAGATAATCTAAATCTAAAAATTTTTTCAGGGTTAGAATTAGGCCGGCAAGAAGGATTAGAGTGGATAAAGAAAGAACTGTCAACATAGCGTTAACTGTTCTTTCTTATTTCATGATGTTATTAATTAAAGTTGGGCAAAACACTTAGCCGCAGCTTCTAATGTTTTTTCAATAATTTCGTCACTATGAGCCATCGATACAAAACCTGTTTCAAACGCTGATGGCGCTAAGTAAACACCTTGTTCTAACATTAAATGAAAGAAATGTTTGAATTTCTCGCTGTCACAAGCCATTACTTGCTCAAACGTAGTAATAGGTGTTTCGTCGCTAGTAAAAAAGAAACCAAACATACCACCAACATAGTTAATATTTAAATCAACACCATGTCGGTCTGCCGCGGCTTTTAAGCCCATTGCTAGCTTTTCAGTCGCAGCACTTAATTGTTTATGTTTATTCCCTTTGGCTAGCTCCGTTAATGAGGCTAAACCTGCAGCCATTGCAAGAGGATTACCTGAAAGTGTTCCTGCTTGATACACAGGGCCAACTGGGGCAATGAAATCCATGATTGCTTTTTTACCACCAAAAGCACCAACGGGCATACCGCCGCCAATGACTTTACCTAACGTTGTTAAGTCTGGTTTTATGTCATAATGGGCTTGTGCGCCACCAAGTGCGACACGAAAACCTGTCATAACTTCATCAAAAATAAGCACAGAGCTATATTCATCACACACATCACGAAGACCTTTAAGGAAACCTTCAACAGGTGGAATACAATTCATATTACCAAGAACAGGTTCAACAATAATACAGGCGATTTGATCGGGATATTTAGTGAAAATTTCTTTTACTTCATCCAAGTTATTATAGCTAACCGTTAAAGTATGTTTTGCAAAGTCAGCCGGAATACCAGGCGAGTTAGGTACGCCTAACGTTAGTGCACCAGAGCCCGCTTTCACTAATAGAGAGTCAGCATGACCATGATAACAACCTTCAAATTTTAAAATTTTATCTCTGCCAGTAAAACCACGCGCTAAACGAATAGCACTCATAGTTGCTTCAGTGCCAGAGCTAACCATACGTAAAGATTCCATTGAGGGGACTAACTCACGTACTTTTTCGGCCATGGTAATTTCAATTTCTGTTGGTGCACCAAAGCTTAAACCACGTTGAGCTGTATTAATTACAGCTTCTAGTATTGCAGGGTGATTATGACCTAAAATCATAGGACCCCAAGAACCAACATAATCTATATAAGCATTATCGTCTTCATCATATAGGTAAGCGCCTTCTGCACGCTTTATAAATGATGGGGTGCCCCCAACACTATTAAATGCACGTACGGGCGAATTTACACCACCAGGAATAACACTTTTTGCTTTAGCAAAAAGTTTTTCTGAATTGTGTGTTGAAAAATTAGTTGATCCAGTCATTGTCAAAACTCTTTTTGGGTTCGTTATGTTGTTAATCGGTTACTTAATTGCTCTAGTAGAACAAGTTTTTGCTAAAAAACAGAGAGATTAGTTACAGAAAAATTACCGTTTGTTTGTATACCAGTTTACCTCTTTTTCGTACTGCGTTAATTGATCTTCAACACCTAACGCTAAGGCAAAAAGCGCCATTCTTACTAAGACACCATTTTGTGCTTGTCTAAAAATAGCTAGGCTGTCTAAATCATTTAAGTCAATATCCAGTTCATTGGCTTCAGGGCGAGAATCTCGTGGCAACGGGTGCATAATTACAGTGTTTTCACGGCAATACTGTTGATAGACACTTTTATTTAAACTGAAATGGCCACGATATAAATCCGCTTCATCTTTACTAGCAAAACGTTCTTGTTGTATGCGTGTTTGATAAATAACATCGCAAGATAAGTTACCTGCCATCGTATCGGTCACGATCACTTGATGACCTGCATTCTCTAGTGCTGAAATAACGCTGTCAGGCATTTGTAATGCGGTTGGTGAAACCATGGTCACTTTGACATTGTTATAAAGGCTAAGTAGCTTTGAAAGTGAATGTACCGTCCGCCCATGTTTTAAATCACCCATTAATACAATATCTAAGTTGTCTAATCCTTTGTGATAATGCATCATTTCAGATTGAATAGTGAATAGATCCAATAATGCTTGAGTTGGGTGCTCATTGGCGCCATCACCACCATTAATAACAGGTACAGTACTGCCTTGTGCAAATTTTTCCACTGAATGCATTTGTGGGTGTCGCATTGCTATAATATCGCTGTAACCACTGATAACTTGTGCGGTATCAAATAATGACTCGCCTTTACTTAACGATGAGTTTTCTTGCCCCACGGTTTCACGAACAAACCCACCCAGTAAATTAAAAGCAGTACCAAAGCTAACGCGAGTTCGCGTGCTCGGTTCAAAAAAAGATTACTGAGAATAGCACCATCAAGTACTGTACAACGTTTTTGTCGAGCGGCATACGGCGCCATTTGTGCTGAAACATCGAGAATTTTTGCAATAGCATCACGATCAAACTGGGATACTGATAGTATGTTATTGCCTTGGAATTTCATCATTTGGATAAGCCCCATCGTTAATGAAGAGCAAAAAATTTGCGGAAATATAGCATAGATTGACTATTTATAGAATGATAAAAAGAAGTTTTCATTCTTAATGTAAGTGAAGAAATTAGACGAGGTGGTCTCGTATACTTTACATAGATAATATTACAAGAATGCTTGATTGGTGATGATTTGTGATAATATTGCGGATAAATACGATACAGAATTCGTTCGAGCTAAAAAAACAGAGCAATAAAATGACTTTAGTAACAGCCTTTTAATTGCTCTGTTGGTAGCTAGCTAACGTTTAATACAAGATTTCGTTATTAAGGTCCATTCTTGTGCGTTGTCTACTCGTCTAAGTAGACAATGACTTCCTTGTTTAAGTAATTCAAAAACAATGGCAGCTTCGTTGTCAGTACGAATAACCCTAATACCATTCGGCGAAGTTACCGACGTTTTGCCGAGCAATAATCTACTTGTTTGTTGAAAAACATCCTTTGCAATAGGAATTGTTTTCCCTCCCATTGACTCACTTATCAATTTAATTATTTCTGTACGTGCTTGTTCATTATCAAGAGGAAGTAAAGCCCATTCTTTTTCACTCGCTTGGATAGCGCATGCACATAAAACAAAAGATAGAACGAACAACATTATTGTTTTGGTGTATCTACAAATAAGTTTATTCATCATTGTTTTTTCCTGCATTAATGTGTCTATATTGGTTAAAATAAACGTCGTGAATAATGGCATCTTGCAAAGGCGTTTTACCGTGAAGTATTGTTTCTTGCTCTGATAGTGGCGCGTGTGAACTCATTTTTTTCACACGTTGCTCAGTCACTTCTGGACAATCATTGTTTGCTTGATAGTAGAGGGCACTTGCTAATAACCGTTCTTGTTCATCGCCCAAATCATGCTGATAATCTTCTGTGACTGGGCACCCTTGAACTTGTGCTAATTTACCGGCTTCAGGCAATTTAACAGGTGTTAAACCATCCGCATAGTCACCAAAACCAACATGGTTTTCACCTTTAAATTGCACTGTGAAATAGGTTGATCCGCAATTGTCTTCGCTGACAAAACCATAAGGTTTGCCACAGGTAGTGGTACCAATTTGGATCACTTCAATATCAATACCAATAAGAGAATTGATAAAAGATTCGCCGGCCGAGCATGAAGCGCCGGTAGTGAGTACATAAACACGATCTAAATTTAAGGTTGGCAGATCCTGTCCTGCTTGGATAATAGAGTCACCTCCTATCAATCTTCTTAAATCGAGCGTTTCATCATAAAATGGCATGGATTCATTAGCTGTTTTATCGTTATATACTGTTGTTTCGTATATCTTGCCGTTTGTCGCATTACGACCACCACCATATATGCTAATTGTGATGATAGGGCTAAATAGCCGCCACCGTTATAACGTAGATCTACAACAAGTTCATTAATGTTTTGTTCTGAAAAGGTGTTAAAGCTTTCAAATAAGTCTTTTTCAACGACGCTATTATAAAATGAATTGAGCAATAGGTAGCCAGTTTTGCCTTCTGGCGTTTCAATTGTTTTTGTTATTTGCAGTGGTACACCGGTTATTGCGGCCGTTTGCAGTTCAACTTCATAGGTATTATCTTCATTATCGATAAATTTGAACGTATGTGTTTCACCTTCGACATCACTAAAAATAGCATTGTTTATAGTATTAATATCATTTTGATTATTGCTGTTAACAAAATCAATTCCATCAATCTCTACTAAACTAGAGCCCCTAGATATAGGGGAAGCTGATGCTTGTGTGTTTGGGGTGATATTTTGAACAATCCATTGTCTTGGTACTGTACTTTGTTGCTTATCAAATAAGATACCGTAACCATAGCTCACCCCTAACTGTGTCAATTCTTCAACTTCGCTTGTCGGTTGTAACCAATGAAACTGATCTTTGCTTTTTCCTGAGTCCGTCACTGCCGTTGTTTTAAGCTGATCAAAGTAATCGGATAAACTATAGTTTTTTGGGTCTTTATCGATTACTTCTTTATACCAAAGATAAGTTTCGTGCGTAAAAGCGCGTTGCCAGTGTTTTTCAATTAATTCACTGCCGTCCTCGTCTGGGTATGCTATCCCCGTAATAGGACTTTTGCCTACTCTAGGGTTTTCACATTGAGCAACAAACTTATTTGATGATTCGAAGCTGTCCTGTTTCCATGTAGGGGCTGAACTATCAGTGGGGTAAGTAAAGTTAGAGCTAGTATCTATTTTGCTACCACCACAAGCACTTAACAAAGTAAATGGTAATAGTAGGGGTAATAATCGTGGAAATTTTGTGGTGTTGTTTATGCGCATTGTTTAGGGTCCATTTATTATGCTTTCCTGTAAACATTATACCAAACAAATAGTCGGTGAGAATATTTGTTTGGTATATTAAAAGGTATTATTAAAATTAAGTAAACGTTTTAAATTAGCGTGAAATTTTCATTAATTATATAAATACATCAACTAAAGGTTGGCTTGATGTAGGCTAACAATATCACTGCAAATAATGCGAACACAGGAATTTCGTTAAATACACGATAAAACTTTCCTGAGCGCAAATTATTATCTTGCTGAAAGGTTTTAACCAATTTAAAGCAGTATCCATGGTAAATTAAAAGTAAAATTACAAGAGTGAGCTTTATATGTAACCATTTAGCAGCAACAAACCATGCGTTTCCATAGGCGAATATCAATAGTAAACCTAATAACACAGTTAATATTGCAAAGGGAGTGATGAAATAAAGCAGTCGTCTTTCCATCCCTTTCAGTTGTTCGCTCACTTCAACAGAACTTGTTTCTGCGTGATTAACAAATAACCGGGGTAAATAAAATATTCCTGCGAACCAAGCCACCATAAAAATAACATGAAAAGCTTTAAACCATAAAATATTGCTCATTAAAAATTCATTCATTAATCTATTTTTCCTTCAAGTACGCACTCTCTTGCTGCTGTTTGCGTTGGCAATAGGTTTGCGATGAGCTTACCATTAACTAGATACTGTCTAATTTGTTCAAAGGTTACAATACCAATAATATCATCAATATCATCTTGGTAAATATAAACCCCGCCTTGGCGGTCATGTACAAGTGCTAAATACGCTTCAGCTAATGTTGCTTGTTGAGAAAGTGGAATAAGCTTGTGCAAATTAATTTTTTCTGTCACTTGATACTCAATTGTATCTTTTTCAAGAGGGGAGGCAGCTTCAGTTTGTATATTAACTAAAGGCGTAGTTTCATTAAATTCAGCCCAATGAAAACTTACTTGCTCCACTACTTTTTTGCCTTGAGTTATTTTCCGAAGGGTTCTATTTACCACCGGAATTTTGCTATCGCTTGACATAATCATACCTGCAATCGCTTTGGTTGAGGCATTTTCTGTATATTCTATATTTTTAATCATCAAACTTAGTATCCCTACTTTCTGTAAAGCCTTTTCAATAGGGGGTTTACGATAAACCAATCCTTGGACGTCGAGTTGCATAGTAAAAACAGATCGGTTATTAAATAATTGACCTGAAATAATGCCGGCAACTGTGATGACAATCATTGCGGGCAAGATCACTTCTAACTGCCCTGATAATTCTACCACGGCCAATAATGCGGCAAGTGGGGCGTTTAAACTTGCCGCCATAAAGCCTGCCATCCCCATTAGTATAAAATCATTGCCAAGGTGTTCACCGGGAATTATTTGCATTACTAATGCGCCCCCAAATCCACCTGCTATAGCTCCTATACCGATAATAGGGCCAACAATACCACCTGGAATGCCTAAACCTAAAGCAAAAGTAGTCATTAAAAACTTAGCTAATAACAAACTTAACAATAAACCTATATGCCAATTATTCTCTAGCGATACATCAATAGCGCCACTACCAACCCCCATAGCACCAGGCACTAAATAGCCTATGGCTCCTGTGATTATTGCCGCTAACATAAGTCTTGGTATTATATGAAACTTTTCACTGTGCTTGATAACTGTTACGAGGGTTTTATTAAAAGCAGCAGCAAGAGTGCCGAGTAAAACTCCTAAAAGAACTAAAGGAATGTAGTGTTGTGGAATAAGTTCTATTCTATGAAAGTAGTCAAAATGCTGTGAGACATCAAAAACACTGCGGGTGACTATTGAACCCACTAAAGAAGCTAACATAACCGGAATAAAAATATGTATTTTATATTCCCTCATGATGACTTCCATTACAAAAAGTACGGCAGCAATTGGCGTATTAAATGTTGCTGCAATACCTGCTGCAATACCACAAGCGCATAACGTGCGTATACTGTTGTAGGGGAGTTTCAATGAACTACCTACAAAGCTAGCCGCCGCGGCGCCTAAATGTACTGCAGGGCCTTCTCTTCCTACAGAAAATCCAGAGGCAAGTGCCACTGCGCTACCAAAAAATTGATTGAAAGTGTTTTTGAACGGGATAACGCCATGAGCGACTTTTAGTCGATAAAGTACAAATGGAATACCCGTTCTGATGTATTCGTAGCCAGTAACCCAGGCAAAGAGTAAAATGATGAGTGAACCGATAATAGGTAAATCAAAACGACTTACCCCATCTAAAGTGATATAGTTATCACGTTTAACTAAATAGATTTGCTGAATTTGCTCTATAGTCAAAGTAAACAGAATAACTAATAATGCAGATGCAAAGCCACCAACAATGGCAAGTAAACAAATTTGCCATGAGGTTTTAGGTAATGCTAAATGTTCTCTTACTGTGCTAATGTAACTCATTATTAGTGACTAGTTTTATTGGTTTTACTCATCAGCGTAGCTTATCAATACGGAATAAATAAGCACAGTTAATAAGCGACAGCTATACAGCGCTTGTTTTTATTATATGGATTTATTTTTATTCTTTATTTTAAAGGTTATTGTACGTTACAAATGAATTGGTTAGCAAAAATAAATCTCACTGTTGTAACAAAGCGCCTAGGCCCCTTTAAATCAGCACTCTTCTTACTAACGTTAATCATCCTTTGTTTATTCATCGGCTATAGACTTGGTAATTTCTATCATAATTTTCAATCAACGACATTAGCGCAACAAAAAGGTCGACTTGATCAGTTATATGAAGAACAATCAAGACAGGTTGAACGTATTCATACCTTAGAAGTCGAGTTAGCAGTAGAGCAGTTAGCTAACCAAAATGCGCAAGCAACCTTAAAAAAAATGTCACTTGAACATTATCAAGTAAAAAAAGAATTGGCTTTTTATGAAAAAGTGATGGCGCCTGAGAAAGAAGTTGATGGTTTAGTTATCGACGGGATTAAAATTTCAGAAAGTAAAAGCCCTAATTATTATCATTTTCAAGTGGTGTTAGTGCAGCAGCAACGAAAGAGAGGTTACGTTAAAGGCTATGTAGATTTAGAAATAATAGGTAGTTTAGACAACCAACCAAGCCAATTAACATTGTCAGATATTTCAACTATCAGCAAAACAGACGTGTCATTTAGTTTTAAGTATTTTCAAGTTATCGAAGGTACTTTTACTTTGCCAAAAAACTTTATTCCTGAAAAAATGCAAGTATCTGCTGTATTAACGAAAACAAAATGGCAAAAATATCAAAAACTTAATAAAAGCCTGCCTTGGATCCTTGAATAATAAAAACAATAATACTTGATTAAATTAGTCAGGTTTAAGATAATACGAATGTTGGCAAATTTATCCTTCTGACAGAGGACAAAAATTTGCTAGTATTGGTATAATTACCTCGATTTTCCTTATCTTTTTCAATCAAAAGTAGAGTTCCATGTCTGACCCTATCTCAAATCCAGAATTACCTATTAAATTCACTGACTCAGCGGCTAAGAAAGTGCTGTCTTTAATCACTGAAGAAGAAAATCCTGAACTAAAACTTAGAGTGTATGTTACTGGCGGTGGCTGTTCTGGTTTCCAGTATGGTTTTACGTTTGATGAAAAAATTAATGAAGGGGATATGACCATAGAAAAACAAGGCGTCACTATGGTAATTGACCCTATGAGTTTGCAATATTTGGTTGACGGTGAAGTGGATTATCTGGAAAGTTTAGAAGGTTCTCGCTTTGTTGTGAACAACCCTAATGCAACAACTACGTGTGGTTGTGGTTCTTCTTTTTCAATGTAGTTTTATGTGATTTCATTTAGTTAACGGTTTGCAGGCATAATTCCAAGCACAATAATTTTTAATAGTAGATAAACATATTGTTATTAAATGTCTTCATTGATTACTTCCGCTTTTTTGCGTAAATAGAGCTGTTCATCAGCCTGCTTTAACAGTTCTTCCATCGTTTTTATGCCATCACTAGCGGACGCACCACAACTGATCGTTATGGGTAAGTAGGTATTTTGATAAGGCATAGGATTATTTTTGAAGAATTCCGTTAAGCGTTTGCAAGCTAACAATGCCTCTTGGTAAGTTTGACTTGCTAGGGTTATCACAAATTCATCGCCAAGATAACGAAAGCACTTGTCATTTTCACGGATTAGTTCTTTTAATTGTGTTGCTACATAAGTCAGTACTTTGTCACCACAATCATGCCCATAAGTATCATTAATTTGTTTAAATTTATTACAATCTATAAACAATAGTGAAAAGGGGACATTATATCTACGCTGACGAATTAACTCCTCGTTAATTGATACTTCCATTAAACGTCGATTAGCTACTCCCGTTAACCTATCATAATGAGCCATATACTCCAGTTGTTCTCTAATTAAGGCATTAGATAAACATAAGCTTACTTTTACAGCGAGCTGCTCTAGGTGCAATGTGCCTAAATTAGGTTGAAAACGTTGTTTATCGTTGTCTGTAAACAGTAAGCTACCAAACAGCTTATCTTCAATAACTAAAGGGAGTAGTGCTGCTGATTGTGCTTGTGCTGTTAAACTCTTTGGTAGAATTGACCTAAGCACGTCAAGTTCATTTGTTAAAAACGGTTTTCTTTCGGGATGTATTTTTTGTAACTGCTCTATAGCAATATTTTTACTATTTTGTTGATGCCAACTTGATTGCATATTACCGCTTAATAAATAACTTATCGGTGTTGGCTCTGCTAATAAAAGATAAATTCCTGTTAAATTGAATTTATCTTTTATGGATGAAAGTAGCTGATCCAATAAGGCTTGGCTTGTTGTGCAGGTTAATATTTGTGTTTCAATGTCGAACAACTTTTGTGCTATCTCAGTGTTAACTCGTGAGTTCTCTAGCAGGCTTGATAACTTACGCTCTAATTCTATTTTAGTGTCAGACATATAATAAATACCAGTTTTTCACATTAAGCCATTAGGATAAGTACAATAAGGTGTTTCAATTGAAGTTAACCTTCCATTAGTAGCATCTCAATAATTTTATTCATATCAAGATCAAATTCTTCTGCTTTTACACTTTTTACAATATAGTCTTCTGTTGTTGCTAAATCAATATCGTGAGTATTAAGGTATTGATTTAACTTTACACTATAAAATGAGCGCACCTTGGGATTGGTTGGATTGTTATTATTTCGTTGTTCAACAACCGCAAGTTTTTTCGATTTAAGTTGCACCAATGAACCGATAGGGAACACGCCAATGCATTGGATAAATTGATCAACTAACTTGAGATCGAGATGATTACTTTTACCAAGTTCTCGTAAAATCGAAAAAGCTTTAGTGGGGGAAACCCTTCTTTATAACAACGGGCTGCCGTTAGTGCATCATAAATATCGCAAATTGCAATCATCCGACCATATATATGAATGTCTTTGCCTTCAATTTGAAATGGATAACCTTCACCATTAAGTTTTTCATGATGCAAAGCTGCAACATCTAAACTCAGCTTGCTAAGACCTGGTATTTCTTTGATAAGCTCAATTGAATGATTTACATGGGTTTTCATGATAGTAAACTCATCATCGGTAAGTTTACTGGGCTTATTTAAAATCTCGTCAGGGACTTTTATTTTTCCAATATCATGTAAAAAAGCACCAATACTTAAGTTATGAATAACACTATCACGCATTTTTAAATAGTAAGCAAAAATAGTAATATAAACTGAAACGGCCACCGAATGCTCTAATAAATAGGCATCTTTTTCACGAATATTCACCATGCAGACTAAAGAATCGGGATTATTTAAAATGGCATCAACTGATTTTCTTGTTACGTCTATAACAGGTTTTAAATCTATGTTTGCACCACTTAAAGCTTGAGAAAAAAGGTTTTTCTGAATGTCTTTGGATTCATTGAAAATTTCTTTTGCCTGTTTTATTTCAGCAGATATCTCTTCTTTAGTTTTTGTTTTGATTTTAGCCTTAACTTTAGCATCAGCTTTAGCTTTGTGAGGTTGGCGAATTGTTTTGCTGTCATCTATAAAAACAGAAAGAACATTTTTGTTTTTCAGGTGGGCAATAACTTTATTGTTTTTAATATAGCCAGGAGCGCTTAAAGAAAACGAATCAAGTTGTTTGGCAATTTCAGTGACATAATGGCCCACATGCAATTCAGTAAGTTGTTTTTCTACAATCATTTAATTCAGACCAATTAACCGTATAAATATTTGAATTCCCTAACCAAGCTTTTATATTGCTTGAAGTAGCACATGTCTGCTCTATTTGATATTAGCGAGTTTTGCTGAATTTAACAATTCTTATGTTTATGTAACACTTGTTTAATGTGATAAAAAGATTCACCTACAGCATGAAATTTATTTAATTCCGCCTATTTTTTATTTTAGTCTCAGTAATTTACAATAAAAAACTATAAATGCTAATCATTCTTATTTGTAATGGCGTATGTGATATTTTTACTTGGAACGAAATTGTTCAAATTGTGGTTACGAAGAATACATTTATTCTTAGCAATTATTTCTGGTCTATTTTTAATAAGTTCCAAGATTACAGGAACATTATTAATTTATGCTAAAACCATACAACGTGAAATAAATGTTGATTATTGGCAAGTAATGCCTCAAAACAAAACGCTGAGTTTTGATAATATTATCAAAATAGTTGAGCGTGATACGCAACAAAAAGTGATACTCGTTCAGCCAGAATTAGAGCCTAACTTAGCTTGGCAATTACAATTATCTAATAATCATTATGTTAGCGTAAATCCTTATAATGCGAATATTTTATTGGAATATGACTATTATAAAACCTTCTACGGATTTACCATGGCTTTTCATCGTTGGTTATTGTATCAAGACAGTGATGGAAATTTTCCATTTAGAATATGGGTTTCAATAGCGACCTTGTGCTTGATAGTAGAAGTTCTCGTTGGTGTTTATTTGTGGGTAAGACCAAAAAATCGTATAAAGCGGCTAAAAATAAAATTCAAAGCCAAAAATAAAATTATATTTTACCAATTACATACCGTTCTGGGCGTGCTTTTATTTATTCCTCTTCTACTTGTTGCTTTTAGTGGTATCGCTTTTCACTGGAAAATGGAAACCTCAAAGGTTGTTGAAACACTCACTTTTGGTGAAATAGAGAAAAGACCCGATGCGCCGACAATAAAAAGTCATTATTCATCTGAATTTCAATTGGACTTAGCATTGAAAAATGGCTTAAGTGCTTTACCACAAGCTAGCCTATATAGAATTTATATGCCTAAAAAACAATCTAATAGTATGGCACTTAGAGTGAAAATGCCTAATGAAAGTCATGCGTATAGTTGGATTTGGGTTAACCCCTATACGGCAAAGGTTCTACAAGTTTATGATGCGAGTAAAGCCTCTTTTTCCACGCAGGTTTGGAACTTCAAATATAAATTTCATATTGGTGATTTTTTAAGTCCAATCGTTCAAGTATTTTGGATTGGATTAGCGTTATCGCCCTGTTTTTTTGTGTTATCTGGTTTTTACCTTTGGTTTTGCCGCCATAAAAAGAAAAAAACTATAAATATCTCTTGATAATGATAACCATTATCATTAGTATTTGCGTCAATTAAATTAAGGAAGGCGCAATGAAATATACACAACTTACTACGCTAGCAGTGGCAGTATCAGCTCAGTTTTATACTCCTGTTTATGCTCAAGCTGATGAGCCAGAAGAAAACATGGAAAGGATTATCGTGACAGGAAGTCGTGTCATTGAAAGTATTGATGAGGTGCCTGCTTCAATTACAGTGATTAGCCGAAAAAAAATAGAGCAACATTTGAAAGTCTCGCCAGAATTGCAAAGCTTATTAGCGATGTATGTTCCTGGTATGGCGACTAGCACAGGTACATCAAGTAATGCCGGTCAAACGTTACGTGGACGATCTCCATTAGTGATGATAGATGGTGTGCCGCAGTCAACACCGTTACGTAATGGTTCGTTAGGTATTAAAACATTAGACCCGCCGCAATTGAACGAATAGAAGTAATAAAAGGGGCTACCTCTATTTATGGTAATGGTGCGGCGGGTGGTATTATTAACTATATTACTAAACGATCATCAAATGAAGGAATGGCAGGAGAAGTCAGCTTATCTAGTCGTTTTAGTATGGTTCAACCTGATGAAAGTGCGGGTGGTCGTTTAGAAGGTAACATTAATGGTAAAATAAATAAATTTAGCTATTTATTTACGGCTAGCTATGAAGAAAACGGCGTACAACGAGATGCTGAAGGTGATATTCCCGGTTTACAATACGGTTTGTCTGATGCGGAAACTCAAAACTATTTTACCAAACTTGGTTATCAATTTGACGATGATAAAGCCTTACAACTAAGCTATAACTTCTATAGCTCTCAGCAAAAAACAGATTTAGGTGATGTTTCTGGTGATATTAATGTAGGTGAAAAAACTTATGCTATTCATGTTCCATTAGACCCAAAGAAAAGCAGGGAGAGCCACAGGGACAAGAGGGTAATACTAATTTAATGGTTAAGTATTCTGACTATGCCATATTTGCACAAACCCAAATGACATTAGATTTCTATCAACAAGACATTAAAAATACCTTCTTTTATTCACCATCATTCGCTAACCCAAGTGAAGGTTATACGGGCGGACAATCGGTAATCAAATCAGAAAAAATGGGGGGAAGAGCGACCTTTAACACCCAAATTGATTTCGATAATATTGAAGCCACTTTTATATACGGTATTGATTCACTTAATGATATTACCTCACAACCATTAGTTGACGGACGTATTTGGGTGCCTGAAATGGACATGCAAAACCTAGCGGGCTTTCTCCAAACTAAATGGGTGATTAATGATGATATCATTGTCAAAGTTGGTATTCGCCAGGAAGATATTGAGCTGAAGGTGGATGATTATCAAACGCTTAAACAATGTAAATCAGAAGATCAATGTCAAGCATCTATAGAGGTAGTTGGTGGCACTATTGATTACGAAGCAACCACATATAATGCAGCAATAAAATATAACTATAGTCCACTGTTTAGTCCATTTGCGAGTTATTCTCAAGGTGCTGATATTTCAGATATCGGCCGGTTGTTACGTACCGCCACGGTAACTAATATTACGTTAATTCGTACACAAGCTTCTATTATCGATAATTATGAAATTGGCTTTAATTCGCAAGTTAATGATGATTTACGTATTGAGTTTGCTGCTTACCGTAGCACTTCAGAATTAGGTACCGGCAGCCAATTTGATGAAGCAACAGGTGTCTATTTACCGGTAAGAGCACCACAAGAAATTTGGGGTTATGAAGGATTGGTTGATTACCAGATGAGCCCAGAGCTACAAATTGTGGCAACATATAGTTATGTTGAAGGAGAAAATACTGAAACAAATGTTCATTTAGGCGCACAACAAATTTCGCCACCTAAAGTAACGGTTAATCTTGCTTGGCAACCCTCAGAAGACGTATCTGTTGCCCTAAGCTATTTGTATGTAGCTGATCGTAAAAAGTTTGATGCAAATGAAGAGGGTGAATATGTTGGTGATCAAGGACCAGTTGAACATTATCAAATAGTTAATCTAAGTGGGCAATTTCATATTAATAAAAGCCGGAGTGCATTTTTTGGTATAGAAAACTTATTTAATGAAGATTACTTTCCTGCAAAGTCTCAAGCGTATCGTTATGGTGGTTACAACGTGAAAGGGTTAGGTACTACGGCAAATATTGGTGTTAAATATCAATTTTAATGGCGGTTGAAAAATAAATATTGTTGTAAAATTGTATTGAAAAATAAAAAGGCACCCAAGGTTAGAAAGGGGGGCTTTTTTGTTTGGGCTAAGGTGAAACCGTACAGTAGAGTTGAATATTAATGTATTGTGGTCTTTTTATTGCATAACTATTTTCATTGCAACTATTTTTAATGCATCAGTATTATTGCAAAATTATTTTGTTTAATGATTTGGCTGAGCTCTAATTGATTTAGTTTACTATCGCTTATGTTTAGGTTTGTGTTTTGCTGCCGATAACAAATAAAGCCAAAATTTTGTCTATTTTCCTAGGATTACAATATGCGTCTTACTCTTTTTTTAATGTCTCTGTGTTTTTTACCTTTAGCTTATGGACAAAATTTGACAGCGGTACAAATTTATAGCGATGATCAATTACTGAATTTAATCAAAGTGAACAAACACTTAAGCCAAGTTGTTTTAGATGATTGTCAGTTAGTGCAAGATATTGAAGCACGCGCAATAAAATCAGAAATGCCTTCATATCAATTTTTGTGGGGGGATATGTTAGCTTATGGTGTCTGTGTCAAAAAAGATATTGAGTTAGGATTACATTATATGAGACTCGCGGCAGATCAAGGTTTAGCTGAAGGTCTCGAACAAATGGGGCGCTATTATCATATCGGTAAGTTTATGCAGGTAGATATGGAACAAGCCATTATTTTCCTAAAAGCTGCCGCCTCTATGAATAATCTTGCCGCACAAATGCGTTTAGCCAGTATTTATCAGCAGGGGTATGGAAGTCCACTTGATTACCCTGAACTATACTCTCAACTTCACCATGCGGTGACGGATGATAAAGCGATTCACAAAAAAATTAACCAATTGAAACAAAATTTAGCCACAAAAATGCCAATAAAGGTAGTTAATGCCGCTAAAAGAACTGATTATACTAATTGATCATTACCGCCGTTAATGATGATGGCAAGGAATAAACCGCGCAAATGCCGTGTTGATTCCAACAGCTTACTTTCTACTTGTGTTTTTCAAATTTGTGGTATACTTGTTGATAATTACTTATAAATTTTCACTTATTATTTTCCATTTATTACAAGAAACACATTATTTTGACCCTAAATGATCCCCACGCTAAGCGTGAAGCAAAAAAATACGAAAAACCAGTCGCGTCTCGCGAATTATTATTATCACTCATTGAAAAATGCTCACCCCCTCCCACCTTTAATGCCCTTGTTAAAACATTAAAGTACCAAGAGGAACATTTGCTTGTCGGTTTAAAACGTCGTTTACGTGCGATGGAAAATAGTGGGCAACTTGTCTTTAATCAATTTAAACAATATGCCATTCCTGCTAAAAGTAGTTTATTAACAGGCACTGTTATTGGGCATAGAGATGGTTTTGGCTTTTTCTCACCGGATAAAACTAGTAGGAAGGATGACTTGCCAATTAAGCCTGGCAAAGACTTTTATATCTCTTCTCATGAAATGCAGCGTGTTTTTCATGGTGATGTGGTGCAAGCCATATTAGTTGACCGAACTGATAGAAAGGGACGTAAAGAAGTTAAAATCCTAGATGTTATAGAGCCAAGAAAAGCCCCTATTGTAGGGCGATTCTATATTGATCATCATATTTGTACAGTTGTTCCTGAAGATAGCAAAATAAAACAAGAAATATTAATTGACCCAAAAGCAAGGCTTGGTGCACGTCACGGGCAAATGGTTGTGGTTAATTTGCTACAAAGACCAACCAAACGCTCTCACGCCATTGGTGAGGTTATTGAAGTGTTAGGTGATCATATGGCTGCGGGCATGGAGATAGAAATCGCCTTGCGAGCTCATGATTTACCGCATCAATTTTCGCCTACAGTGCAAGCTGAAGTTGCCAAAATTGCAGATGAAGTTGAAGACTCAGCGAAATTACCTCGTAAAGATTTACGCGATTTACCTTTAGTAACGATTGATGGAGAAGATGCCCGCGATTTTGATGATGCAGTTTATTGTCAAAAAGAAGCCGCCGGTGGTTGGCGTTTATGGGTAGCTATTGCAGATGTGAGCTATTATGTTCGCCATGGCACAGCATTAGATGACGAAGCTATTTCTCGTGGTAATTCAGTGTATTTTCCAAGTCAAGTTATCCCAATGTTACCGGAAAAGTTATCTAATGGTTTGTGTTCGCTCAATCCAGACGTTGACCGACTTTGTATGGTTTGTGAGATGACAGTAACCGCGACCGGGCAACTGTCAAATAGCCAATTTTATCCTGCTGTAATGCGTTCTAAAGCACGATTTACTTACATTAAAGTTGCCGCGATACTTGATGCTAATGTACCTGCCGCCAATGACGAAAGTGAAAGTAGTAGTGAAACAGACATGGGTCAAAAACTACGTACTGAATATTCAACATTAGTGCCTGACTTAGAAAATCTAAAAGACATGTACTTAGCATTAAGTGATGCGCGTAATAAACGTGGGGCTATTGCTTTTGAAACCGAAGAGTCACTTTTTCTATTTAACCAAGATAAAAAAATAGAAAGTATTGTGCCACTTGTCCGTAATGATGCGCATAAAATCATTGAAGAATGTATGATTTTGGCTAATGTTGCTACAGCACAGTTTATTGAAAAACACAATAAACCTGGACTATTCCGTGTACATGATAAACCAAGTGAAGAAAAATATAATAACTTTGTTAGTTATTTGTCAGAGTTGGGCATAACACTACCAAACAGAGAAGAGCCAGAGCCAAAAGACTATTGTGATATTTTAGCGAAAATAGTTGGTAGACCGGATCAAGAATTGATTCAAACCATGCTTTTGCGCTCAATGCGTCAGGCTGTCTATCAAAGTGACAATTTAGGTCATTTTGGTTTGGCGCCGGAATCATATAGTCATTTTACGTCACCTATCAGACGCTATCCAGATTTAGTTGTACATCGCGTAATAAAAAGTATTCTGCTTAAAGAGGCACAAACACAAGCACAACGTGAAGCCAATGAAGGAGCTTATGATTACAAGCTTGAGGAAGTGATAGAACTTGGGGAACACTGTTCTATGACTGAGCGCAGAGCAGATGAAGCCACCCGAGATGTGAGTGATTGGCTAAAATGTGAGTTTATGCAAGATCATGTAGGTGATAGCTTTACCGGTGTCATTAGTACAGTCACTAATTTTGGTCTCTTTGTTCGATTACATGATTTACATATAGAAGGGTTAGTACATATTACGTCGCTAGGGCGAGATTATTATCATTATGATGATGTCAGAATGTGTTTAACAGGGGAAAATACGGGTGTTAAATACCGAGTTGGCGACGTTGTCACAGTAGAAGTTGCTGCGGTTAATTTAGATGAAAAGAAAATTGACCTTGCTATCGAGGGTGTTGAAGGTAATAACGCTAATAATGTGAATGTTAAGAGCAAAAATAGTCGACAAAACAAAGGCAAAGACAGCCAAGGTAAAAACAGAGATACATTAAAAACAAAGACTAAAACTAAAGAAAAAGACAAATCTAAAGTTAAGTCTAAAGCAAAAAAACGAACGGAACGTAAAAAACGACCCGGAAAAAATGCACGTAAAAAAACAACGTAATAAGATGATTGTTCAGTTGTCTCTTGATAGAGGGCGACTAACTTAATGTTTGAACAGTGATTGTAGGCAAGATTTTAATCACCTATGTTTTGAGCTCTATGCTTGTAACTCTGAGTGATAAAGGC
Organism: Colwellia maritima; assembly: GCF_022669015.1. Taxonomy (GTDB): domain Bacteria; phylum Pseudomonadota; class Gammaproteobacteria; order Enterobacterales; family Alteromonadaceae; genus Colwellia; species Colwellia maritima. The sequence goes on from NZ_JAKKSL010000001.1 coordinate 1,167,310, forward strand.
AAATGAAATGGCAAAGAACGAAGAAATAGTATTTGGTATTCACGCAATTAACGCTTTATTAGAAAGTGCACCAGAGCGTTTTATCGAAATGTGGTTATTGAAAGGGCGTGACGATGAACGTTTGTTGCCTATTATCAATTTAGCTCGCAAATATGGAATTCCCGCTCAAATGGTACAAAGACGTGTACTTGATGATAAAAGTGAAGGAGAGCAGCATCAAGGAGTTATTGCGCGAGTAAAGCCAGGTAAAGTTCTCACTGAAAATGATTTAGATGATATTATCAACGCGACAGAAAAACGTGATATCGCCCCATTTTTATTGATTTTAGATGGGGTTACAGACCCCCATAATCTTGGTGCATGCTTACGTAATGCCGATGCTGCAGGTGTACAAGCTATTATAGTACCCAAAGATAATGCGGCAAAGATCACTGCGACAGTACGTAAAGTGGCTGTTGGCGCAGCAGAATCCGTACCTTTAGTACAGGTCACTAATTTATCTCGAACGATGAAACATTTGCAACAAATGGGTATATGGATCGTAGGTACCGCAGGTGAAACGGATACCTGCCTGTATGATGTTAAATTGACAGGTCCTATGGCACTTGTGATGGGCGCGGAAGGTAAAGGTATGCGTCGGTTAACCCGTGAAAATTGTGACCAGTTAGTTAAACTTCCTATGGGCGGCAGTGTATCGAGTTTAAATGTTTCAGTTGCCACAGGTATTTGTTTATTTGAAATGGTTAGGCAACGTTTGATTTGAGGCTACTTTACAGTATAATTTCAGCCTTAATTCAGTGTAAGCACTGATCCACATCCTAAAATATTTTACTCTTACGGAAAAACTCCAGGGACGACCTACATGAAAAAACTCTTAATCGCACTCTTTTTTCTTATCTGTGTAGTATTAATTGCACCTCAATTTATTGGTGGTGTGGTTGAGACTGAGCATCAGCTAGCAATGGAAAAACTCAATGAAAACCCGGCAGTTTCTGTTAATTCAAAGACGTTTAGTCGACAGTGGTTTGATGGTAAAGCCATTACTGAAATTGCGATTAAAGTTGAAGGTGAGGAATTAAATACAATTACTTTTATTGTTGAGGAAAACCTGTCATTTGGTCCCGTTATTTTTACGGACCAAGGAGTAGAATTTGCTTTAAGCTACTCACAGGCAAATATTAATTTTAAAGACTTAATAATTGATGAAGAAATTGAAACCTTTATAAAAGAGAACGTGCATTTAAGCGCGTTATTAACTTTTTCTAAGAATATAGTTACTTATTTGTCGGTTGATGAAGTTGAGAAAGAAATTGATGGTAACAATGTTGTTTCAGCAAAGGCATCAGGTAAATTTACCTTAGATAGCACGAATAGATTTTATGGCAACTTTAATTGGGCGGGTTTAAGTGCAACCACAAATGAGGAAAGCTTTGCCATTGAAAAATTAGCATTTTCAGTGGATCAAACACTGATTGCCGGTGATTATTTGCACGGTGATGCTATTTCTACTGGTGATTTTGACTTCACACTCGCGGCTATTACTGCAAAAGATACTACCGGTAGTACAGTGCTGAAACTAGATAACTTATTGATAAGCGCCATTTCGTCTGTTAAAGACGACTTGATGAATATCACCATGAATTATAGTGCTGATAAAATTTTATCCGCCGGTCAGCAATTAGAAAAAGCTAATCTAGACATTGTGTTTAGTGGGTTAAATATACACGTAATGCAAGAAATTAATACATTTATGTCAAGTTTGTCCGCGGATGGTGAGGCAATGTTTAACGCCGAAAACATGCAACAAATTTCTTTACTTGTTGCTAAGTTATTAGCGGACGATCCTCTTGTTGAAGTTAAAGATTTAAGTGTACAAACACCAGAAGGTAAAATTGAATCGGCAATGAAAATTAGTGTTGATAAAAACTTGTTTGACACAGCAAATATTATGTCGATTATGGCAGCAGTAAAAGCAGATGCCAACGGTAAAGCCCCTATGCCTTTTTTTGATAAACTTGGTCTAGCGCCTATGATTGGAATGTATGTAGATCAAGGCTTTATTATTCAAAAAGAAGATGAACTCAGTTTTAAACTTAACTATGCTCAAGGCAAACTGGATGTTAACGGTAAAATAATACCAATGTAAGTTTGATTCACTGCGCAAGGTCTACGTTTCTACGTATATTCTGTGTTCTTAGTGGTTATAAATATTGGATACTAATAGGTATGAAATATTCAACCACAAGAACACAGCATTAATATATAAATTCTTACGTCATTTATTATGTAATGTTATGTAAAGCAGGTAGTATTTTAAGACAAAACTAAACTAGAATAACAAGATAATAAATCACATTACCTTTAGTTTATGACAATAAAAACCAAGTCATTTTACGTCATCATATCCTCTGTGTTTTTACTGTCTTGCAGTACAACAGGGGAATTAGATGAAAATCTACGTCAATCCCACGTGCCGGCAGCCTGGTCATCTGATCTATCAACCACTCAAATACAAGAAAACTGGTTTGAACAATTACAAAATGATCAGATTTCACAATTAGTAGATATTGCACTTAATCATAATTTTCAACTTAAACAGCAAGCGTTATTAATTGATATTCAACAACAACAATTAATTATGACGGGTAGCACGTTATGGCCTACGTTAGCTATGTCATTAAGTAATAATCGTAGAAAGACCGTATCAGAAGGAGCAGGAGCTAATTATACTAGCAATGCTTCACTTGATCTTAACCTACAATATGAACTGGATTTATGGGGAAAATTATCAGCGGCAGACAGGCAAGCAAATTTAGAGTTAATGGCACAAAAAGCTACGTATGAACAAGCAAAACAGCAACTGGTAGGTGATGTGATAAAAGCGTGGTTTACCGTGATAGAAGCAAATAAATTGTTAGCGCTTTATCAAAAACGAAGTGAAAATACACAGCAAAATCTACTCATTATCGAATCAGGTTACCAAAGCAAGGCTTGAACAGTGCACTCGATGTTTATTTAACCCGTAATGAAGTCAATAACGAGTTGTCACGTGTATCGGACGGAAGAAGCTCAGCTGACACTAGCTACTCGCACACTTGAACAATTATTAGGGCAATACCCCGAAGGAAAACTACTCGTTGATGCACAATTACCCTTATTAGAATCAGATATCCCTATTGGTTTACCTAGTGAGCTAATTTCAAGAAAACCCGCGTTGTTAGCTAGTTGGTATCAATTGCTTGCTAAAAACTCAGCGTTAGCGTATGCCCACAAACAAAGATTCCCAAGTATTAGTATAACCACCTCGTTAACTGATAGTAGAGCCGATATTTCAGACTTGTTGTCTAGTTCTTCATTGGGTTGGTCACTATTAGGTAATATAACGATGCCTTTATTTAATGCCGGTAAGCTTAAAGCAAATGAAGAAAAAGCTCGTTTAACACTGAAACAAACTGAGCAAGCATATTTGTCGACGCTTTATAATGCTTTTGCTGATGTTGAAAATGCGGTAACGACGGAAGCAACGCTGACAGAACGTTATCAAATTATGCTAAAAGCACAAGAAAATGCGATAGCAGCAGAAACTTTATCATTTGAGCAATATCAAAAAGGCTTGGTGGAATACACTACAGTACTCGATGCACAAAGTCGCTCTTATGATGCACAAAGCACAGTAATTCAAATTAAAAATCAATTAATCACTAACAGAATCAACCTGCATATTGCCCTTGGTGGTAATTTTGCGAAATCATCTTCGGCAGAAGTACAAGAGCAGGATAAATAGGTATGACTAAATTAAGTAACGAATCAACAAGTCAATCAACGAACAAAGCAAAAAACCAATCAAAAATTAAAAAAATAATTATTCCAGTAGTCATTATTATAGTTACCTATTTTATTTCTAAAATTATTATTGATAATCCGCCAGAAACTAATCGAGGTAAAGGGGCGGCGGTCGCTAAAATTAGTGTTGAAACTTTAACGTTAGAACCACAGTTATATCCCATTGTTATTAATAGTTTTGGAACGGTTAAACCTAAAACGAGCAGTGTACTTATTTCTCAAGTTTCGGGTGAAATAAATAAAATTAGTCAACAGTTTAGGGATGGCGGCTTTTTTGAAAAAGGCGATGTGCTAGTTGAACTTGATGATAGAGATCATCGTGCGGAAGTAAAAATTAACCAAGCAAGCTTACTTTCAGCCAAACAAGTGTTGTTAGAAGAACAAGCGAGAGCTAAACAGGCATTAATCGATTGGCAGCGATTAGGCAATGGTGCACAAGCGAGCGAGTTGGTTTTGCGTGAACCGCAATTAGCTGCTGCACGAGCGCAAGTTTTATCAGCAGAAGCTAACTTAGAAAAAGCACAATTACAGCTAGAACGCACTAATATTATGGCCCCTTTTGCAGGAAGAATATTATCCAAACATGTTGATTTAGGCCGTGTTGTAGCAAGCAATACTCAATTAGCAGATATTTATGCGGTTGATTATGTTGAAATAAGACTACCCATTAACAATAAAGATCTTAGTTTTATTGTTTTACCCGAAGAATATCGTTCTTCTAATAAAAAGTTGGAAGGGCCTAATGTTAAAATTACGTCTGACTTAATAGGTAAACAACATTGGCAAGGTAAAATCGTACGTACAGAAGGTGCCATTGATGAAAACTCCGGCAGCTTTATATTGTGGCTCAAATTGATGATCCTTATGATGTGAGAAACAAAAGTAAAGTAGCACCAATCAAAATTGGCCAGTATGTTAATGCAGAAATTGTTGGTAAAACCATAGAACAAGCGTTAGTTATTCCTAATAGTGCTATTTATCAAGGCAGCTATGTTTATATTGCAGAAAATATTAACGATAAAACGGTATTACAAAGAAAAGAAATTATCATTCGTTGGCAAAATGCTAATGAGGCTATTATTGAGTCTGGTTTGTCTGTTGGCGATAATTTGGTTCTAACGCCGCTTGGTCAAGTGAGCTCAGGAACACCAGTAGAAATTTCTAGCTCAAATGGTGTAAAGAACAATGGATTAGATAAACAAAAAAGAAACGCGAACATGGGTACTGAAGATATAAAGCCCCGTGACAAAAAGAAGAGAAATAAGGAGAGCAAACAATGATAGCTTGGTTTGCTCGTAACCACGTTGCGGCTAATTTATTAATGTTAACCATTTTGTTTCTTGGCTTATTTAGTTTGTCAGCGAAAATACCCCTTGAAGTATTTCCTACTTTTGCAATGGATCAGATATCAATTAATGTTTCTCTTCGTGGGTCAACGCCAGAAGATGCAGAGCAAGGCGTTTCTATTCGCATAGAAGAGGCAGTACAAGACTTAGAAGGTATTGAACGGATCATTAGTCGTTCTTCAGAAGGTTCGGCCTCTGTCGTCGTTGAAATTGACTCTGCCTACGATGCAAGAGAAATGTTAGCCGATATTAAAGCACGAGTTGATGCTATTAATACTTTCCCCGTGGATGCTGAAAAGCCTATCGTTGCATTAGCTGAGCGCAAGCGTGAAGTGATTGCCGTCACTATTGCGAGTATCTATGGTGAGAAAGAAATAAAAGAATTTGCAGAAAAAACCCGCGACGATTTATTACAAATATCAGGTATAACTCAGCTTGAACTTAGCGGTGTTCGCGATTACGAAATAGCGATAGAAATATCACAAGATAAATTACGTCAATATAATTTGAGTCTAAGCGACGTTTCTTCTGCTGTTGGCAGTTCAAGTAGCGATATATCTGCAGGGAATATTAAAACTCAAGGTGGCGATATTCTTATTCGTTCGAAAGGACAAGCTTATCGTAAAGACGAATACGCCCGCATAGTGATAAAAACGAATAGCGATGGTTCGATGTTAACACTTAATGATATTGCGACCATTAAAGATGACTTTGAAGAGACACCAGTTAGAACACGTTTTAATGGCAAGCGCGCAGCTTTTATTGATGTTTATCGTATTGGCCAACAAAGTGCTACCGAGGTTGCTGACAAAGTTAGGAGCTATATAGAAAATCGTCAAGATACATTACCTTATGGTTATGAGTTAAGTTATTGGGATGATGATTCTCAAATTGTAAAAGCGCGTATTGCCACATTAACAACGAATGCGATGCAAGGTGGCATTTTAGTTTTTGCCTTGTTGTCTCTATTTTTACGACCTTCTATTGCTGTTTGGGTATGTGTTGGAATTCCTGTTTCTTTTATGGGCGCTTTTATTGTTATGCCGTTTATGGGCATCACCTTAAATGTAATGAGTTTATTCGCCTTTATTTTGGTACTAGGTATTGTGGTGGATGACGCTATCGTTACTGGTGAGAATATATATACTCACTTACAAAAATCAGAATCAGGTACAGAAGCAGCCATTCGAGGAACCGAAGAGGTGGCCACGCCCGTTACCTTTGGCATATTAACCACCGTTGCGGCTTTTTTACCACTTGCCTTTATTGAAGGTAATCGAGGACCTATATTTGCACAGATACCGGTCGTAGTTATTCCCGTGTTAATTTTTTCACTAATTGAATCAAAATTTGTATTACCTTCGCATTTAAAGGGGTTAAAGCTTCGCCACCAAAGCAAACTGAACCTGGAAAGTTTGAACGGTTTCAGCGTAATTTTGCTGACGGCTTCGAAAGCGTAATCTTGCGTTACTATCAGCCATTGCTTGGGGTTGCTTTAAAGCATAAATTAACCACATTAAGTTTATTTTTGGGAATATTCTTTATTATTGTTTCTTTGGTTATGAGTGGTTGGACTAAGTTTATATTTTTTCCACGTATTCCTAGTGAAACAGTGCGGATGAGCTTGACTCTTCCTGTTGGAACCCCTTTTGATGTTACTAACAACTTTGTCATTGAAATTGCTGATAAAGCGAAAGATTTACAAAATAAATATCGAGATGAAGATACAGGTAAAAGTGTCATTCTGAATATACTAGCTACGACAGGTGGTCGTGGTGGTGCGTCTAATTCAGGTGGTGTCCGTTTTGAAATTACACCGCCAGAAGAAAGAGAATTAGCCATAACGTCAAGTGAACTTGTGCGAGAATGGCGGCAAATTATTGGTGTAATTCCAGGGGCTGAAAGTCTTACTTTTAGAGCGGAAACAGGTCGTTCATCAGACCCTATTGATGTGCAACTAACTGGTAGCTCGTTAACAACGCTACAAGAAGTCGCCAATAAAGTTAAAACTCGGTTAAGTACTTATCCAACTGTATTTGAAATTGAAGATAGTTTGTCTGATGGTAAAGAAGAGTTACGTATAGAACTTACCAAGCAAGGTAAAGCCGTGGGTCTCACGCGGGTTGGTATTTCACAACAAGTGCGTAGTGCTTTTTTTGGTGCTGAAGTTCAACGTATTCAGCGTGGTAGAGATGATGTGCGAGTAATGGTACGTCTACCGAATGAAGAGCGAAGCTCGATAGCAAACTTGGAAAACCTATTAATATCGACACCACTTGGTGGTAATGTTCCGTTATCGCATGTTGCTACCTTAATTCCAGGGCAAAGCCCATCAACAATTAATCGTATTGACCTTTATAGAACGGTTAATGTTACCGCCGATGTTGAAAAAACCAATACAAATATGACCGTGCTTCAGGCGGATTTAAAAACCTATTTAGATGAATTGGTTAATCAATACCCTGGGGTTAAACATTCATTAGAAGGAGAGGCAAAAGAACAGCGTGAATCTTTTAGCTCCTTGGGGCCGGGCATTAGTTTTTGTGTTTTTCATTATTTATGTGTTGTTAGCTATTCCGTTTAAATCTTACTTACAGCCATTAATTGTAATGAGCATTATCCCCTTTGGTATGATTGGTGCGGTAGTTGGTCATTGGATAATGGGGGTAGATTTAAGCATTATGAGTTTACTTGGCTTACTCGCCTTAGTAGGCGTAGTGGTAAATGATTCATTAGTACTGGTTGACTTCATAAATAAAAAACGTGAAGAAACGAATGATTTAATGAGCGCTGTATTAATTGCAGGTGCCTCACGTTTTAGACCCGTAATGCTAACCAGTTTGACAACTTTTATCGGTTTAATGCCATTACTATTTGAAAAATCAACGCAGGCACAGTTTTTAATCCCCATGGCGATTTCATTAGGGTTTGGTATTTTATTTGCTACGTTTATTACTTTGTTGCTTATTCCTGTTAATTATATGTTGGCAGAACGCGTGAAGAACTTATGGCCCATTAAGATTAAATAACCTTTATTAGGTTTACGAAATATGCCACTAACGGCTATTTTTACTAACTTTTGTATTAAATTTACTGGCAATAGGTAAGCTATTGTCACGTAATTTTTTTGAATGATGTAAAAATAGCAGACTAGAAGGGGAAGTTGTTTTTAATCATTATATTTCAATTGTTTAAGTATATCTTAAACTGGAGTCAGGTTAAATACAGTAAGACGAAATAAGATCTTGCATTAACAGGGTGGTTTACCTACAATACGCGTCCTTAATTCAGTCCGAACTTTTTGTTCCTTGCCTCAACTGGTGTTGACTGAGCCAGGCGATGAGGCTACAACCCATAAGGAGCTCGTAATGCGTCATTACGAAATCGTATTTATGGTTCACCCTGATCAGAGTGAACAAGTGTCTGGTATGATCGCGCTACACAGACTTGATCAATACTGCTGAAGGCAAAATCCACCGTCTAGAAGACTGGGGTCGTCGTCAGTTAGCATACCCAATCAATAAATTACATAAAGCACACTATGTTCTTATGAACATTGAAGCGCCACAGTCAGTTATTGATGAGCTTGAAACTTCTTTCCGTTATAACGATGTTGTTATTCGTAACATGATCATGCGTACTAAAGACGCGGTAACTGAAGCATCGGTAATGGCTGCTGCTAAAGAAGACCGTCGTGAAGTTAAGAAAGATGTTGCTGCTACGTCAGCTGAAACTGAAGAAGTCTCTGAAGAAGAGAGCTCTGAAGAAGTAGCTAACGAAGAATAAGTAATCTGTGATGCTCTCGCAAGACTCTTTGAAAGACTCTTTACAAGAGAATGTCCTTGTGTTGACCGGTTCAATAGTCAAAACGCCAAAACAGTCAACAAGCCCGGCGGGTATTACTCATAGCCAGTTTTCAATAGACCATAAGTCTATACAAAATGAAGCAGGTATGAATCGACAAGCATTTGTCAGAATACAAGTTGTTGCAACAAGTGAACTATCACACTTAACTCGTGAATTAGTTGTTGGGCAAACGGTAAAAGTGACGGGGTTTATTAACCGTCATGAATCAAGAAATGGTAATCCATTACTTGTTTTACATGCACAACAGATCGAAATGATTAATTAGTGTTTTATTTTTACATTAGGTTATAAATAAAATCGTATTCGGAGAATATTATGTCTCGTTTTTTTAGACGTCGTAAGTTTTGTCGCTTCACAGCGGAAGGCGCAACATCTGTTGATTATAAAGATATTGCCACGTTAAAAAATTATATCACTGAAAGTGGTAAAATTGTTCCTAGCCGTATCACAGGTACTGCTGCTAAATACCAACGTCAATTAACTCGTGCTATCAAACGCGCTCGTTACTTGGCATTGTTACCATACACTGACTTACACAAGTAAGCTAATAAGGGGTTTATAATGGAAGTAATTCTTCTAGACAAAATCGCCAAATTAGGCGGCCTTGGTGACAAGGTATCTGTTAAATCAGGTTATGCACGTAACTACTTATTACCGCAAGGTAAAGCAGTTTTTGCATCAGCAGCTAACGTAGAGCACTTTGAAGCACGTCGTGCTGAATTAGAAGCTGACCTAGCAAAAGTTCTAGCATCTGCAGAAGCTCGAGCAGCTAAAATTGTTGAATTGGCTGAAATTACTATCGCATCTAAAGCAGGTGAAGAAGGTAAGTTATTCGGTTCAATTGGTACTCGTGATATCGCTGACGCGATCACAGAAGCCGGTGTAGAGTTAACTAAAGCTGAAGTACGTTTACCATTAGGTGCAATTCGTGAAACTGGCGAATTTGAAATCGCTATTCACTTACACACTGATGTTGATACTAGCATCAAAGTAATTGTTATCGCTGAAGCTTAATTGCTGAATTAGCGTAGGTTGGTATTCATTCCAACAGACACTACTTATAAAATACCGCATTATTTTTAATACTGCGGTATTTTTTTGTCTTTTTGACAAGCATGATATAAAAATAAATAGTTTCTAGCGCAGCATAAATGTCAGGTATAATGACCCCCTTAATTTTTAAACGACAAAAATAATAGCAGTATGGCCGGACGGATTTCTCGACAATTTATTGATGACTTATTAGCGCGCGCTGATATTGTCGACTTAATTGATGGCCGTGTTCCTTTAAAAAAAGCAGGCAAAAATTATCAAGCTTGCTGCCCCTTTCATAATGAGAAATCTCCCTCGTTTACGGTTAGTCAAGATAAGCAGTTTTACCACTGTTTTGGCTGTGGTGAACACGGTAATGCTATTTCATTTTTAATGGAATTTGACCGTTTAGATTTTGTTGATGCGGTTGAAGAGCTAGCCAGTCATTGTGGTATAGAAGTTGTTCGTGAAGAAAATAATGCTAGCCCAAGACAACAACGTCAACAACAACTCGCATATCAACAAAAGCAAGACGATTACGAACTGATGAATCAAGTGAGTCGCTTTTACCAACAGCAATTAAAAACGGCAGTGGATAAAGAAACGGCCATTAACTATTTAAAAAGCCGAGGGCTAAGTGGCGAAATAGTGAAACGTTTTGGTATTGGATATATCAGTGATGCATGGGATGGCATGATGAAGGTGTTTTCCCCCAAGGTAAAACCAATCAGCAACTCGTTGAATTAGGTATGGCAATACAGGGCGATAAAAATAGACCTTATGACAGATTTCGTGCGCGTATTATGTTTCCCATTCGGGATAAACGTGGCCGTGTAATCGGGTTTGGTGGTCGTGTATTAGGGGATGAAAAACCTAAATACCTTAATTCACCAGAAACGCGTGTTTATCACAAAGGACAAGAGTTATATGGTTTATATGAAGCCAAACAAGCGAACAAAAATTTAACACGTTTGGTGGTTGTTGAAGGCTATATGGATGTTGTCGCGCTAGCTCAACATGGCGTAGATTATGCTGTGGCATCCCTAGGCACGTCTACCACTTCTGAGCAGATGCAAACCTTATTTCGTACCGTAAAAGAAGTTATATGTTGTTACGATGGCGATAGAGCAGGGCGAGATGCCGCATGGCGAGCAATGGAAAATGCTTTACCGTTAATTCGTGATGGTTTTTCGTTGAAATTTGTTTTTGTGCCAGAGGGTGAAGATCCTGATTCGTTAATTCGTGAGAAAGGTCAACAAGCGTTTGAAAAAATTCTTGATGAAGCGATGCCATTATCGCAATTTTTGTTTGATAAATTTTTGGAAGACAACCCTGTTAATAGTATGGAAGAAAAAGTTACCTTAATTGATAAACTGCAGCCTTACCTTTTTAAATTACCTGACAGCATTTTAAAAAATACTATTATTGATGAAATGTCATCGCATTTTGGCGTAACAAGTGAAAAACGCTTATTAGAATTACAAAAACTGAATGCGAGCCCAAGTAAAAAAATAGTACGTAAACAGACTAAAATTACCCCCGTGAGATTAGCTATTGCATTACTTTGGAACATCCCCATATAGTAAATGAATTAGAAGATATTTCAGTATTAGAGCCGTTAGATGTTCCCGGCGTTGAGTTACTTAGTCAGTTATTACAGTTATGCCAAGCAAAGCCAGACATAAAAACAGCACAATTATTGGAATATTTTCGGGATACAGAACAAGGTAAACAGCTAGCAAAATTAATGTGTTGGGAACATCATGTGGCTTCTAATGCCGCTGCAGATGTTTTTCTTGATAGTATTGAAAAGTTGCTGAATAACTTTGTTGAAAAGCGCACTGAATTTTTATTGCAAAAGGCACGAATAAAGCAAATAACGCATCAAGAAAGGCAAGAGCTATTAGCAATACTGAATGGCTAGACTCTTATTGACCTTACGGGAGTATACTTTTGTTATTGATTTAAAGAAGACTAAAGGCTCAATACTAAATTCAATGGTGGAAATAGTGCAAAAAACTCGCTATAATTTCCTGCTTTATTTTGTGCAATTTTTTACTGCCCCATATTTATAATATTGTTTTTAAAAACCATATATACCAGACATAGGTGGATACTCGTCAATGGAAAAAGCCCCTCAATCTAGATTGAAAGATTTAATAACCAAAGGTAAAGAACAAGGTTATTTAACGTTTGCGCAAGTTAACGATCATCTTCCTCAAGATATTATCGACTCAGATCAAGTCGAAGATATTGTTAGTATGATCAATGATATGGGCATTCAAGTTTTTGAAAATGCTCCTGATGCTGACACGCTAATGATGAGTGAAGCTAATACAGATGAAGATGCTGCCGAAGCTGCAGCTCAAGCATTAGCAACGGTAGAAAGTGAAATAGGTAGAACAACTGATCCCGTTCGTATGTATATGCGAGAAATGGGTACAGTAGAATTACTTACGCGTAAAGGTGAAATTGTTATCGCCAAGCGTATCGAAGAAGGCATTAAAGAAGTACAACACAGTGTTTCTGAATACCCACCGGCAATCAACTATCTATTAGACATGTGGGATAATTTTGAAGCTGAAGAAGTACGCTTAACTGACATTATTGTTGGCTTTTTAGACCCTGATGCTGAAGATGATGATGTTGCTGCTGCAGCAACACACGTTGGCTCTGAATTATCAAAAGAAGAACTTGATGATGAAGATAGCGATGACGACGATGATGAAGATAAAGACAAAGATGATGACAGTGAAGAAGAGGAAGAAGACACAGGACCCGATCCTGAGTTAGCCCGTGAAAAATTTACAGCCTTACGTGACGCCTATGAAAATGCCAATAAAATCATAGAGAAAAAAGGGCGTGGTCATCAAGATGCACAAGACGCAATTGATGCCGTTGCCGAAGTATTTAAAGAGTTTCGTTTAATCCCTAAATTGTTTGATCGACTTGTGAAAAACATGCGTAGTGTTATGGATAGATTGCGCGTGCAAGAACGTTTAATTATGAAGCACTGTGTTATGGGTGCAGGCATGCCTAAAACTACCTTCATTAAAATTTTCCCTGGTAATGAAACTTCAAAAAATTGGTTTGAAGCAGAAAAAGCGGCAGGTCATAGTTATTCAGCCAAACTTGCTGATATTGAGCTTGACGTAGAACGTTGTATCTACAAATTAAATCAGATTGAAGAAGAAACGAACTTAAATATTCATGGCATTAAAGATATTAATCGCCGTATGTCTATCGGCGAAGCAAAAGCACGCCGTGCGAAAAAAGAAATGGTTGAAGCTAACTTACGTTTGGTTATTTCAATTGCGAAAAAGTACACTAACCGTGGCTTACAATTCTTAGATTTAATTCAAGAAGGTAATATTGGCTTGATGAAAGCCGTTGATAAATTTGAATACCGTCGTGGTTATAAGTTCTCAACTTATGCAACGTGGTGGATTCGTCAAGCTATTACTCGTTCAATTGCTGACCAAGCGCGTACCATTCGTATCCCGGTACATATGATTGAAACGATCAATAAATTGAATCGTGTTTCTCGTCAAATGTTACAAGAAATGGGACGTGAGCCAACACCTGAAGAATTAGCTGAACGTATGATTATGCCTGAAGATAAAATTCGTAAGGTGTTAAAAATTGCTAAAGAGCCTATTTCAATGGAAACGCCTATCGGTGATGATGAAGATTCACACTTAGGTGACTTTATTGAAGATGGTAGCGGTGAGTTACCCGTTGATTCAGCAACGTCAGAAAACCTTAAAGGCGCAACACATGAAGTACTTGCCGGCTTAACCGCACGTGAAGCTAAAGTACTTAGAATGCGTTTTGGTATTGATATGAATACAGATCATACCTTAGAAGAGGTTGGTAAACAGTTTGATGTAACCCGTGAGCGTATTCGCCAAATTGAAGCGAAAGCACTACGTAAATTACGTCATCCTTCACGTTCTGAACAACTGAAAAGTTTCTTAGATGGTGAGTAAACTTATCATTAGTTTTAACTAATGTGAAAGAGCTGTTTAAGTTAATTAAGCGGCTCTTTTTTATTAAGCAGTTTAGCCTTAGTTTCCAATGTTAAAAGCGTTAAAACTCAAGAATTAAAGAAAAAAGATAAACCAGAATAAGCAAATAGTTTAAGTTTACAATTGTTTTGTTCATTAATAGACCAGTTGAACGGCTTTTATCTTTTTTTTCATGTTCAGGTGGTGACAATAAAATAAAAAATGCTTATACTGCTCGCGCTTAATTAGACTGTTTGTCCTAAATAGTATAATTAAGTATATACATTCCACGTATATGGCCCCTTAGCTCAGTTGGTTAGAGCGCCCGACTCATAATCGGTAGGTCCAGTGTTCAAGTCACTGAGGGGCCACCACTTTTTATTCGAAATATCAGTAACTTGAATAATGTTTAGCTCCAAATATGAATTTATTATATTTTTTGGGACGCCTATTGGACGCTTTGTTGTTTAGGTCTTGATAGTTAATTAGCATTAAAGTGTTTCCCATATCCAATTACATCATCCTGCGCATTTTAGTGAGTTACTTTTCTTGTTCTGTATTCTGCTTCACCGACAAAGTTTTAAATAGTTATACTAAAAACTCTTTATAAGCTAGCTTAGGTGTTTTTAAAAATTTTGTGAAACAACACAAAACAACACATATTGAATGTATCAATATTGTTTCTTTGATAAAGTATTACTGCGATAAATAGTATCATTACTTACAATGAAATAGATAAGAGTATGAATTATTGCAAATAGTTATTCCCAATCGATTATATAAAGGATTTATATGAGAACCAGTAAAAACATAATATTAGTATTGTTATGCATTTTCTATTTGCAATCATGTACATTAAGTCCGCAACATGCGATACGAAATAATGACTTAGATTATGTTAAAAATATTCAATCTTCAGAAGTGAACTTGCAAATATTGAAGATGTGGACCCCTTTGCATTACGCAATAGTTCAAAGAAAAACAGTCTTTGTTGATATATTATTAGATAAAGGAGCAAACCCTAATACCGCTAATCAATTTGGTATGAATGCTTTCCTTGCTGCAGTGAACACTAATCAAGTCGAAATCGCTGAAACACTTTTAGAAAGTCATGGTGCAAATGTTAACCATTTGAATAATAAGAATGTTGGGGCTGTAGAGCTTGCGGTAGTTCAAGGTAATATAGAGATGCTTGAGTTATTGATAAAGCATAATGTGGATGTAAATACTGTTAATGTGAAAAATGCATCACCTATAGCATTAGCAGTAAGTAAATCTAACGACAAAATGTTAGGCATGCTTATTGATGCAGGAGGGGATGTTAATAGAGTAGGAAATAACCCAACTGCTATGTTAATAAATGCAGCATATGGTGGAAACAAAGAAATAGTCACTTTGCTGATCAATGGAGGAGCAAAGCCTAATGCTGCTAATGAATATGGAAGGACTGCTTTGCTTGCTGCTGTAAGCATGAATCAAGTCGAAATCGTTGAAACACTTTTAGAAAGTCATGGTGCAAACGTTAACCATTTGAATAATAAAAATGTTGGGGCTGTAGAGCTTGCGGTAGTTCAAGGTAATATAGAGATGCTTGAGTTATTGATAAAGCATAATGTGGATGTAAATACTGTTAATGTGAAAAATGCATCACCTATAGCATTAGCAGTAAGTAAATCTAACGACAAAATGTTAGGCATGCTTATTGATGCAGGAGGGGATGTTACTTATACAAATAACAATTCAGCTCCTTTGCTCACGGATGCTGCATATATCGGAAATAAAAACCTAGTTGTTTTCTTTGGTTAAATCAGGTGCCCCCATAAATACAACTAGTACCAAATACAATACACCGTTAAACCAAGCTATAATCAGCTTTCGTTTTGAAATAACAAAATATCTTTTAAATAATGGTGCAAAAATAGATCATGTAGGACCTAAAGCCAATACAGCACTACATTACGCCACGTTGAGTCAAAAAGCTGATTTATTTAAGTTAATAATGCATTTTAAACCTAATGTAAATGCGGTAAATAGGGAAGGGAATACCCCGCTAATAATGGCCGTAATGAAGAATAAAACAAATATGCTTAATGAATTATTAAGTGCCGGCGCTAGTGTAAATGTACAAAATATTTATGGCGATACAGCACTCCATTGGGCTATTAATAAAAAAAATGTCAGCTTAATAAAAGCATTGGTTTCATTTGGAGCTGATCCATATTTGCATAGTGCCGCTAGTGGAACAGCAATGCATATGGCTAAAAATGATTATTACATCCAGTCTTTGTTACAGAGGCCTATACCGCCCGCAAAAGAAAAAATTAAAAAACCAAATAAAGGTGAGCTAATAGGAACAGGTTCAGGTTTTGTTATTAATGATCTTGGTTACATAATAACGAACTATCACGTGGTTGAAGGCTGTAATGGCACTGAAGTTTTTAGTAATTCAACTCAATATCCGGCAAGAGTAGTACACGTAGATAAACATAATGATCTTGCCGTTTTAAAAGTGAATTTGCTCACTGATGATTATGTTCATATCAGTAATAAGGAAGTTCATGATTTAGGTGAAGAAGTTGTTGTACTTGGCTACCCTTTAATTTCTCTTATGGGTAATACTATTAAACTGACAACAGGAAGCTTAAGTGCATTATCGGGGCTTGGTGGTGATTCAAGCAATTATCAAATTTCTGCACCTATTCAGCCAGGTAATAGCGGCGGCCCTGTTTTCGATTCTACAGGCGCTGTAATTGGTGTAATTGTGAGTAAGTTATCAGATAGTTATATGTTAAAAAGTCAGGGGAATGTACCTCAAAATGTAAATTTTGCAATAAAATCGAATATATTAAAAGCGTTTTTAAAAGCCAATAAAGTGAAATATCACCAAAGTTCTCGTTCAAATCAGCTTAGAGCTAAAGATATATACAAACTGAATGAAAATGCAGTAAAAATGTTACTTTGTTTTAATTAGTATAAAAATATCGCGTTTTTGCTGTGCCACCTGTACCATTTGTCACTAAAGCCGCATACAACAATGGCTCTGAGTGGTGTCGGTACTTAATTTACTTGTACTATTTATGTTTATTACCCCTACCACCTGTACCATATTATTAATAATTACCCTTAAAGTGGTATAGGTGGTATAGCTCTGGTATAGGTGTAAAAAAAACTGTGACAGTTATAAGCCTTTATTAATGTACTTCTTAGCTTATTGGTATAGGTGGTATAGGTAAATTAGTAATATTAGAAAATATCATCACTGTTATGGCCTAAGCTTTTAGCAAATTTCATTCTAATATCTTCACTATTGGGTAATTCATAGTATATGCCTTTGTTGCGGCCTGCTCGTCCAATTTTCTTTATATTAAACCCTACCATTGCTTTTCCTATTTGGCTTCGGGCGCTTGCTTGTGTTGTTGTTAGACCATTGCTTTCAGTCCATTGTATATAGAGTTCTATTAAGTCGTTAGCGAAAAGCCTAGCCGCTTCATGAAATGGTTTTGGTTTGTGTAACTCATCATAAAAAAAGAAAGTATCGGAGGTAAGCTTGATAGCTTTTCTTCAATCAATCCTTTTGTTGCAGGCGCCTTGTATGGTTCAAATAAAGTAATATCAATGTTAAGCAAATATTCAAGAAAATAAGCAGCACCATCACCATCAATCAAAGCGTTTAACTCACTAAAGTATTTTTTATCATCAACTCGTTTCGATGATGGCTCTAAGACTAAAAACCGTCTCTCTCTAGTGCCGGCTCTTAATATTTGGCTATGATTACCGGCAAAGATAAACCGTGCAAAATTTGGCACTGGCTCGGCATCAATACCTTTTAGCTCCAAACTGATTGTAGGCTCTGAGATAATCCCTTTTACCTTGTCAAATACCACCTTACTGGTTAGGTCGACTTCGTCACCAAAGATAAGCAGCTTACCGGCAATAACAGAATTAAATCGGCCTGTTAACTGGTAATGCCCATTAACCTGATTAGCATTTAAACCAAGCATTTTTTTTAGTAATTTATAAAGCGTTCCTTTACCTGTTCCCTCTGCTGATTTCATCAATATAGCAACGGTGGGCTTAACGGCGGCTTTTGGAAGATATGCGCCTTGACCATTGAATAAAATACGTTGAAGCAATGCTATCACCACCACATAAAACATCATGAACATGGTTAAGTATTAATGTAACGTCACCATATACCGCCTCACAACCAAAGCCCCTAAAGGTGTTAAATAGTTTAATAGGTGCTTTTGAAACATCAGGATAATAGCCAATACCATCAGAATAGAATGATTTATCTGACCACTTAAACCATGCTTTACCTTGATTTAATCCAAGCAACTTTAGGCATATGTTCAAAGTAATTATAAAAGTCTTTAATGCTTTCAAACGTCATTCGCTCGCCATCCACTGAGCATGGCTTAAAGGTCATTACTCTATGTTTAGCACCTATGACAATATGACTATACTTATCGTTCATCTTGGTTAGTGTGGCGAGTTCGCTATTAGTAACCATTTGATTGTTTATTGTTACTGGCTCTGGTGGCGCATCTGCAGTGGATTGCTCTACTACATTATTATTTTCTTTCATGATACCGCCTTGTTATTTAGGCTTTGTTCGTAGTCGTTCCAATCGGTTAAGCCCGCAAGCTTTTGCTCAAAGGTGAACGGTGGAAACGCTGTCTTACCTCTGATAATAGAGGCAGCATTAATCGCCTTATCTTTACCCGTGTTACTCCCTGTTTTACGCTCGGTTAAGTAATCATCGTCACCCGTGATAATGATTTCTATATCAGGCCAACGCGGCGCGCAATTTTAGCAACGGGCGCTAAGTTGTTGGCATTCATTGCGGCTAATACTGGATAGCCTGTTATTTGGTGAACACTAACAGCGGTTGAAAAGCCCTCGGCAATATACAAGCGCGTTAATGGTTCATTGTTAGGTAGTTCAATAGGGCAACATAAACCCGTAACCCTGCCGCCTTTGGTGAATTTTTTAAAACCTTGCTCGCTAATGATTTGCACGTTTATTAACACTGGCTTATCTAAGTTGTAATCAACTAACGGCACAATTAACAAGTTATCCTTACACCTGATCACGTTGGGCGCATTAATGCCCTTGTCGATTAAGTATTGGTGTTCGGTTACGGGTTTTGCATGGCTGTAAATATCAAGCGCTTGCCTTGTTGCCAAAGCATGATTTTTTACTCGCTCGGCTTCGGCTGCTTTAATCGCCTTTTGTATTGCTATTTGCTCATGGTGCGTTTGTTTGTGTCCGTCTGGTTTCCACGTTTCAGTAATGCCCCTTTGCCAGTCACCCATGACTAACGTAGGACTTTCATTAAAAGCAATATACCAACCGTTTTTACCTTTGGGTTTTAATTGAGTGCTAACTCGGTGTAATTGTCCATCACATTCTAAAGCATCAAGCAACAAGCCAAAGTTAAGAGCAGCATTTAACTGCTCGTTGTAATTCATGATTCCACCTCATTTTCCCTAGCAATAAAGGGTTGCAACCAATGTTCAATTACATCATGTTCTAACAGTTCAGCATTGCGCTCAGCTCTTTTTTTATTAATGAAATTAACGCCGGCTTTGGCACTTATTAAATCCACTAATGTGTAAACTCGGCCCTTGGTTATGTTTAAACCAATCTTTCTTAAATCACTAGCAAAGGTGCCCGGATTATTAGACTGCTGCTTGCCAACTATTGACCAACGAGTAACACCAGATAGACCGCTTTGTAATAATAGTTCAGCAAACCGCTCTATTTTTAACTGTCTTTTTACCTGTTTTTTGTTATTGTTTGCCATGGCTTCGGCGGTACTTTGTTGGTTCAGGGTATCGCAATTTTTTTTATTCATGAAGTATGCCCCTATTTAATAATGCTTGATTGGATTAATGCAGCTACATCGCTTGCTTTATAGCGAACAATAGATCCAATTTTTACCCAAGGTAAACTCTTGTCGCCGCGCCATCGCTTTTGCTCGAGCGTAGCGGTTTTTAACCCTAGATATTTTGCAGTCTCTTCTGTTGTAAGTAGTGGTGGTAGTGTGTTCAAATAACCTGTTTTAGCTAAGTTTTTCATACTAAATATTCCTGTTTTTTTTAAAAAAAAAGCCCGATTGAGCAAACAATCGGGCTTTCACTTAAAAAATCACATTGGTAATTCTATGTGATTTTACAAATCTCAATAAACTTTTTTACATCCTCTAATTTATACATTATTGACTTACCTTCACCTTTCCAAGGTATGCGTTTGTCACCAAGCTTGCGCATTTTCATAAGAACACGCGGTTTAATATTTAATATATAAGCAACCTCTTTCGAGGTCAGCGATTTTGAAATTTTTTCATTGGTTTTAATCATAATTCACCACAAACAAAAAAGCCCCGCAAGATTGCGAGGCTTATAGATGGAAGTACTTAACAACTTTGAATTTCAGGCATAAAAAAAGCCCATCTGATTAAAGTTGGGCTTCTTCTGGGCAGTAAAATAACAGCTTGGTAAAATAGTATATAAAAGTGGTCGAAATATCAATACCTATAACACTAAATATTTCAATTTAATTGTTTTTAGTTCTACTTGGTGAAGATTCAGAGAGTTGAAATATCATCTTTCTTTTTTCAGACTGACTTAATCCGCCCAACAAAGCAGTTAAAGTTGCATTGATTCTTTCTTCTGATTGTTTAAGTCCCGCGTGTTCCAAAATTGCTTGCTCAATTCTTCGAGTTGGGCCTATTAACTCCTCATGATCAAGAACGATATAACCGGCAGTTACATCATCTGTTCGTTTGTTTTTGTGATTAAGTAATCGCTTTAATGTATAACTGGATACATTTACCGATTCTGCTAACGACCCATAAGTACGGCGTAAATCATGCCAGTTAATATTAATTGATGAGTGGGCATTATTTTCTAAGTTTTCTTTAATTTTTAATATGACTTTTTTTGGGTCGGTAATAATGCGACCGTTTGCATTACCTCTAAAAACATAACACGCTTTATCGTCCTTATTTTCCCAAAGACCTAAGCAATATTCTACGTAAAGACTCCGTAATAGGCAGTTCAAGCTGCTTACCATTTTTAGTTTTATCAATCCAATAATAACTATCTTTTAGATTAACTCTATTCCACTCAAGTCCTAACACTTCACCTTTGCGTAATCCTGTAAATAAAGCAAATTCACAAGCATCACAAACTGATTTGGTGAAATGATTAAACTTTGGGTTATTACGAGTTTCCTTTAGTGCTTCAAGGTAAGCTTTTAATTCTTTGGAGCGAATGCGAGTATTTTTTCTACCAACATGGTTCCATTGTTTTTTGTGAGACAGCTCCTTGACTGGATTGTTAGCAAAAATAAATGCACCGTCATTTCCTCGATATTCTCTATTGGCATAATTAAACAAGGCACGAAGAACTCGTGCCATTAAATCCGCTTGAGCTTTGCTATTCTGACTCACTTTTTTATGTATTGCTGTCACTTCAAATTCATCTAAACGAATCAAAGGTTTCTCTTTCCATGCTTTTAGATAACAATTAATTACCTGACGATAACCAACTATTGTTTTTGGCTTTAATTCTCTATCAAGAAGATAACTCTCAAATGCTTGCCTTAACGTAATAGCGTGATTACTATCTTCTTTGCGCTGTTCATTCGGGTTTATACCATTTTCTATGTCAGTAAGGTATTGGTAAGCTTTCTCTTTTGCTTGCCTTAAATTCATAAGCCCATGCTCGCCAATTTTAACGCGAATATCTTTTCCATTTTTTTTCGTCTAACTTGAAATATTTTTTTACCTGCATTGCTCACACGACAACTGAAACCACTAAAGAAGAATCTCTATACTCCCGACTTCAGTAATAGCTTTAATTCGATCATCACGAAATGAAAAAACTTTAGTCGCACTCATTTTTACTCCTGAAAATCTGGACGCTTATTAGACGCTTTATTCTTCTGGACGCCTATTGGACGCCATTAAAATAGAACTGGATATAATATCAGTAGGGCTATAAGTCATTAATTTTAATAGGTTGTAGTGAGTGGTAGAGTGTAGGGTATTTAAAGCTTTATGGCAAATGACAAACTCATAATCGGTAGGTCCAGTGTTCAAGTCACTGAGGGGCCACCACTTCCTTTTATACTTTGTCAATTACCTTTTATACAAACCATTAATTTTTCATAGGCTCTTACAAGACGCTTTTAAACTAACAATATTGCCCTATTCATCAATCCTTATCTCGTTAAAATGGTTTGTTAACAGAGATTACAGGTGTATTAAAGAGAATTACTACCTCGCTGTACACGTTGAGCTATTTGGTAGCAAATACGGTCGATAGTTTTACTGTCTAAGGAGCTTCCTAATAATTTAGGAAAAGTGTTTGCTAAATTATTGTGTGGTAACACAGGAATAATTGGTTTTTCTTTACGTTCAATGTACCAACCTGGAATGATTAAAACAGCTGCTGCTTGAATTTCTTGTCCCGTAGATTTTGTTAGCCAGTTAGATACCCACTTGCCTTGCCTTATAGCTTGTTCTACGGATTTAGTATCCTTCCATGTTGGAAACTCAAGTAAGGTTCCTTTTACTACAACATTGAACTGCTTATTCCTCGGTTTATTTTGACCTTTACTCTTAACCAAGGGTTTGCGACGTCCTTTGGTTTCTATGGCAAATACACCGTTTGAACCAACAACTAAATGATCAATATTAAAATTGTCAGCCTGAACATCATGAAATACTTTATAGCCTAATTGTTGCAGCTCATTGAGTTTATTGCCAACAGCCCATTCAGCTTCTAAACCAACCTTGAGTTGATTTAGTTTTAAGAATTCTTTTAGAAACTTTATGCCAAAATATATAAATATACAGATAGAAATGAATATCGTTGTCGATAGAGATGCTACTTGGGTGTCGGCATAAAAACTGAACCCTGCAATAGCAAAAGGAAGCACACATGAAAAGAAAATAAACATAATATAAAAGGCAACATTCCAAGTACTATCAATAATTTGACTAATTAAGGAATAGCCTGGGGTTCTGGCTGTTTTTGCTACATCAAAAGGGTAAATTCGACGTTTATCACTAAATGATTTAATAAAATAAATGATGCCTATGCATACAAACATAGGAATGATTAATAGTGAAATAAATAAAATGTTTGTTGGTATTGCCATTGTTAAACTCTAAAATCCGTTTTCATTAATATATACAATTGGTAGGTAGCAAAGCTAGCGAATAATTTTTCATTTTATATTTTTAATCAATAATAACTTTGATTTAAATGTTTTTTTAGTCCAATTTATTTGACAGCGAGTTGTTATTATTGCACTTTGTTTATTGCGCAATATTTAACGATATTCACCAATAATAACAAAGAACAATAAACGGACGTTATATGCCTTCTTTTACCAGTAACTTTGAGTTCTTAAAACACCACGATGAATTGTTATTTCGTTTAGCTGAAACGGCTGAACAATGTTACGCATCTGATCCCAACACCTCGCTTATTAAAATGCGCCAACTCGGTGAAGCCATCGCGCAAAAAATTGCTGCGTGTGTTGGTGTTGAGTCTGGTAAATATGTAAAACAAGTCGATTTAATCAGAGATTTAGAATATACCCTTAAACTCGATGATAATGTTAAAGATGCTTTTCATACTATTCGTAAATTGGGCAATGTCGCTAATCACGAATACCTTTCGTCAAGTCATAGAGACGCCCTTAAATGCATGCAGATCGGTTGTGCTTTAAGTGGTTGGTATCATGTCACCTTTGGCGGAGATAAAGCTAAAGGGTTTAAATTCAAACCCTTTGTTAAGCCTGTTGATCCTTCGCAATATGTTCGCGAGTTAGAAGAAAAATTCAACACCTTAAAAATAGAATCTCAACGCTCATCAGATCGTCTTGCTGCAGTCGAACAACTAAACCAAGTAACAGAACAAAAAGCGAATGCTGAAAAGCAACGTGCCGATGCAATGGCACAAGAAAAAGCTACTTGGGAATCTGTTGCACAAGAGCAAGAAAGAAAAATTGCCGAATTAGATAAGCAATTTACAGTTGCTAATAGCCAACGTATTACCGACTTTGTACAACTAGATAAAGAAAAACAAGCAGCCATCATCAATCAAGTACAACAATCAACTTTTTATGTTGATGAAGAAGCAACGCGAATATTAATTGATGAACAATTGGATGACGGTTGGGAAGTAGACTCTGTTAACTTACGCTACTCTAAAGGCTCTATACCTGAAATTAATAAAAATAAAGCGATTGCAGAATGGCCGACTGACTCTGGGCCTGCAGATTATGTATTGTTTATTGGGTTAACACCTGTAGCCGTTGTAGAAGCAAAGAAAAAATCTAAAAATGTTTACTCTGCTATTGATCAAGCAAAACGTTATGCCAGTGGCTTAAAACCTCATGATAAGTTTGAAATTGAACATACGTGGAACGAGTTTAAAGTACCCCTTACATTTGCAACCAATGGACGCCCATATCTAAAACAACTAGAGCAAGAAAGTGGCATATGGTTTTTAGATGTTCGTGATAACACTAACCGACGCCGAGCATTAAAAAGTGGTATTCACCTCAAGAGATAAAAGCTTACTTAAAGCAAACACCGCAGCAAGCGGATCAAAAGCTTGATGAGATGAATTTTGGCTATGACCTTAAATTGCGTGATTATCAAGTAGACGCGATAAAGGTGATTGAAAGTACTATTCAAAAAGGTGAGTCAAAAGCCTTAGTTGCTATGGCTACCGGCACAGGTAAAACTAAAACCTGTATTGCATTAGTTTACCGACTATTAAAATCAGAACGTTTTCGTCGTATTTTATTTTTGGTTGACCGCTCTGCACTAGGCATACAAGCAACAGATGACTTTTCAGAAGTACGCATGGAAAACTTGCAAACATTTGCTGATACGTTCGATATTATGGGCATGCAAATAAATAAGCCTGCAGGTAAAAAGCCAGAAGATGAAACTAAAGTTCATGTTGCTACCGTACAAGGTTTAGTAAAGCGAATTTTGTATCCGAGCGACAACGAAAATAAGCCAGGTGTTGGTCAGTACGACTGTATTGTTGTGGATGAATGCCATCGAGGGTATCTACTCGACAGAGAACTCAGCGATACTGAAATAGAGTTTCGAGATCAAAAAGATTACCAATCTAAATACCGTGCTGTTATCGAATATTTTGACGCCTTTAAAATAGGTTTAACTGCTACGCCGGCATTACATACTACTGATATTTTTGGTGAGCCAGTATACATTTATAGTTATACCGATGCCGTCATCGATGGATACCTAACGGATCATTTACCGCCTATTCGTATTCATACCAAATTAGCAGAGCAAGGTATTCATTATGAAGTAAATGAAGAAGTTAAAGTTTACGATGTTCAAAACAGCCATATTGAAACCTTTAATACCCCAGACGAGCTAGACTTTGACGTAGCACAATTTAATCGCAATGTTATCTCATCAAGCTTTACTGAAGAAGTCACTAAATGGTTAATTGAAAGTGATTCCATTAATCCTTATTCGCCGACTAAAACATTGGTGTTTTGTGTAACCGATAAACATGCTGATCAAGTAGTAGAAGCGTTTAAAAAAGCCTGTGAAAACTACCACGGCGAAATAGAAGACGATGCCATTCAAAAAATTACCGGCGCTAGTGATAAACCATTAGAAAAAATTAAGCGTTTTAAAAACGACCGCCTACCTAATATTGCCGTTACGGTTGACCTGCTTACTACTGGCATAGATGTGCCGGCGATATGTAATCTAGTCTTTTTACGTCGAGTTAATAGCCGTATTTTATTTGAACAAATGCTAGGTCGTGCTACAAGACGCTGTGATGAAATAGGTAAAGAAACCTTCCGTATTTATGACGCCGTAGATATCTACAAACAACTTGAAAAAGTTAACAGCATGAAACCGGTAGTCACTAAAGTTGATATTACTTTTTCAGCGCTTGCACAAGAAATGACTCAGTCGTCGTCACCTGAATTACAACAGTTAGCTAAGAACCAATTTTTAGCTAAATTACAAAGTAAAAAGCGCCATTTAAGTGATTTACAAGCCAGTAACTTTGAACGGATTGTCGGCAAGCCGCCGCAAGAGTTTGCCCAAGAATTAAAAGCAATGAAGCTTGAAGATGTTGCACAATGGTTTACCAACCACCCTGAGCTTGGCGAATTGCTTGATCTGAAAATAACCGGAGGCTCAGGTACAGCTCCTATTGTATTATCAGATCATCAAGACGAAATAATAGATATTAGCCATGGTTATGGTGATAACCTAAAACCAGAAGACTACCTTAAATCTTTCAGTGACTTTGTAAATGCCAACAGTAACCGTTTAGTAGGTATTCAAACCGTTATTCAACGCCCTTGGGAATTAACCCGACAAAGCCTTAAAGAATTAGCGTTTGAGTTAGAAAAAAATAAATTCAGAGAACAAGCGCTTTGCACGGCATGGAACGAAGTGAAGAACGAAGAAATTGCCGCACGGATCATAGGTTTTATCAGACAAGCAGCTATTGGCGAAGCGTTAATACCTTTTGAAGCGCGGGTAGATCAAGCACTGGAAAAAATACTCGCCGACCAAGAATGGAAAACACCGCAAAAACAATGGTTACAAGCTATTGCTAAACAGATGAAAGCAACCACCATAGTTGATGACATCGCACTCGACAGCGGTGTATTCAAGCAACAATTGGGTGGTATTAAACGGGCGAATAAATTGTTCGATAAACCTATTACTGAAGTGTTGTTAGATTTTAATCGCCAGTTGTGGGCTTAATTCATGCTGCTTTTGACAGTTATGATGAAACAATCAAAAAAGTACATGCACAACATTGTATAAATACGTGTTTATGTTATTGCTACATGCACAACATAATGCGAAAATGTGTGCATATAAAATCAACGTGCACAAATAATCAATTTTTGCTCATGCTTGGTTTAAATAAAGGTTTAAACAAATATTTAAAGCAAAGATTTAAGGAAAATCGTTGAACTGTAATTACAATTTTATCCCTTTACAGCAATTAGGCGATATAGAAAGCAAAGCTGTTTTAAAGGCAACGGCTAAAGCGCATCAAGCATTAGGTGAATTAAAAGGCTTAGCGGTAACTATGCCTAATCAATACCTATTGTTGGCGACGCTGTCGTTACAAGAAGCGAAAGAAAGCTCTGAAATTGAAAATATCATCACCACGCAAGACGACTTATACCGTAGTAACTATCAATCACAGCAGTTTTTATCAACTGGCGCTAAAGAAGTGCATAACTATGCCAAAGCCTTAGAAACGGGCTTTAATACCATTAATAAAACCGGCTTGCTCACCAACAACACTATTATTGATATTCAGCAAATTATCGAGAATAACAATGCCGGTTTTAGAACTCAAGGTGGCACTCAGTTAATTAATCAACAAAATGCGCAGGTAGTTTATACGCCGCCGCAAACGGGTCAGCACATAATTGATTTAATGCGCGATCTTGAAAACTTCATTAATAACGATGAACTCAGTGATTATGACGATCTGGTAAAAATGGCGCTTATTCATCACCAGTTTGAAAGCATTCATCCGTTTTACGATGGTAATGGTAGAACAGGGCGTATATTAAATATTTTATACTTAAGTAAACAAAACTTATTAGGTGCACCTATTTTGTATTTGTCACGCTACCTAAATAAAAACAAAGCGCAGTACTATCAATTATTACAGGGTATTCGCGATAATTATGGCAATAAAGAAAGTTGGGAACCATGGTTGTTATTTATGCTTAAAGCCTTACAAGTTACCACCAAGACACCTTAAAAACCATTAAAGGCTTAATTGCCTTAATGCAAAGTACTAAACATATTATTAAAGCGAAACTACCGAAAATTTATAGTCACGAGTTAATAAACAACCTATTTGCGCACCCATACACCAAAGTAGAGTTTATTACACAAGACCTAAATATACATCGTAATACCGCCAGTAAATATTTAAACCAATTAGTTGATATTGGCGTGTTAACTAAACATAAACTCGGTAAAGACAATTATTACCTAAACAATGAACTTTATGCGCTGTTATCTGATTAACCAAAGCTTATAGCCGACGCAGTAAAAATTATTTATTTTCCCCAAAACTCTGAAATAAGAGTAGAGAACACATATTATGAGCACGCAAGACCTAGTCGCAAAACTTTGGAACCTATGTAATTTACTAAGAGATGACGGTGTTACTTATCACGAATACATTAATGAACTTACCTATTTAATCTTTTTAAAAATGGTGCAAGAAACAGATACTGAAACTGATAGCCAATCGGGTGAAGTGCGTATACCAGAAGGTTACCGCCGGAAAGATTTAGAAAGCTACGATGCAGCATCACGCTTAGAAGAATACAAAAAGTTACTGATACATTTAGGCTCACATGGTTCACAAATTACCAAGGCGATTTACGCTAATGCCAAGACGGTTATTCGTAAGCCTGCCACGTTAAGTAAATTAGTGACCGAAGTAGATAAACTTGATTGGTACAGCGCTAAAGCAGAAGGTTTAGGCGACATGTACGAAGGCTTGCTAGAAATTAATGCTAGCGAGAAAAAATCAGGCGCCGGCCAATACTTTACCCCGCGTACCTTAATCAACGTGATGGTTGAGTTAATGAACCCAACCCTTGATGATGTAATAGTTGACCCAACAGCAGGAACTGGCGGATTTTTAATTAGCGCACATCATCATATTAAACAAAATAACGACATACTATCGTTAGATGAACGCGCTTACGACAAATATCAACATGGCACTTTTTTTGGTATGGAATTAGTGCCTGACACACGTCGCCTAGCCATGATGAACCTAATGCTGCACGACATAGCCGTTGATGATGAAAACGCCGGTATTCTATTTGGTGATACCTTATCAAACGAAGGTAAAGCACTGCCTCAAGCTGATTTGATATTAGCTAACCCACCTTTTGGTACAAAAATGGGCGGCGGTATTCCAACTCGTGATGACTTAGTACATTACACCAGTAATAAGCAACTCGCCTTTTTACATCTTATCTATCATAAAATGCTTAAACCCGGTGGCCGTGCAGCCGTGGTATTACCCGATAATGTATTGTTTGAAAGCGGTATAGGAAAAACTATACGTAACGATTTAATGGAAAAATGTAACCTACACACCATTTTGCGTTTACCTACCGGTATTTTTTATGCAGGCGGCGTTAAAACTAACGTGTTGTTTTTCTCAAAGCCTGAAGACCTTTCTCATAATAAAAAGCCACAAGACAAAGCACAAACCAAAAACGTTTGGGTTTACGACTTACGCTCGAATATGCCAATGTTTGGTAAGCGCACGGTATTAGGACACGATCATTTTAAAGAATTTTATGAAGCTGTTGGTAACGACTTAACGACAGTGGATGAAAAAGCTAGAGTGAAATTTATCACCGAGCATAGCACTTCACCTCAAAATAAGGGCAGCGAAATCGGTAATGTTGATACCTGTAGATTGCGTTGTTTTACTCGTGAAGAAATTGCCAAAAAAGACGATTCACTTGATTTGGCATGGATCCGAGACGACAGCACAGAAGACGCCGGCAGCTTGCCAGAGCCTGATGTATTGATAAACGAAGCCATAGAAGAAATGGCCGGCGCAATGTTAGAGCTAAAATCCATACTTGTTGAGTTAGGTGCAGAAGAAGTAGAAGAGGTGACTCTGTGAGTGAATTGCCTAAAGGTTGGGTAAACGCAAAAATAAAAGATGTTTCTATAAAATGTGTTCAAAACAAACCCAATGATGAAGATAAATTAGTCTACGTTGATATTGGTAGTATCAATAGAAAACTAAAGGTAATTGAAAATCCACAACATTTAAAAGGTATTGATGCACCAAGTCGAGCCCGAAAAAGAATAAACACAAATGACGTATTAGTTTCGTTAACTAGACCAAATTTAAATGCTATAGCTCATGTACCTAAAGACTTTGATGAACAATATGCCTCAACAGGTTTCGAAGTAATTAAATCAGTAGGTGTTGATAGTCGTTATTTATTTGCCTTAGTAAAAACACAGAATTTTATTAATGCCATCTCAGGTGTTGTTCAAGGCGCTTTATATCCAAAGCAGCTAAATCGTCTGATGTTCAAAATTATGAGTTTCCACTAGCTCCACTAAACGAACAAATCCGTATTGCCAATAAACTTGATTCAATATTAGCGAAAGTCGATGCCGCCCAAGCGCGCCTCGACAAAATCCCCAATATCCTAAAACGCTTCCGCCAATCCGTCCTTGCCGCCGCAACTTCGGGTGAATTGACCAAAGAATGGCGAGGTGGAAGTGACAATCAATGGCCGAACGTGAAACTGAAAGATGTGGGAAAGGGCTTCAATTATGGCTCATCGGCAAAATCTAAACCTGAAGGCGAAGTTCCTGTATTGCGAATGGGGAATTTACAAGGAGGCCGACTTGATTGGGATAAGTTAGTTTATACCTCAGATGAGGCAGAAATTGAAAAATATCTGTTAGAAACTGGAGATGTACTTTTTAACCGTACAAATAGTCCCGAATTGGTTGGTAAAACATCTATTTATCGCGGTGAACAAAAGGCAATTTATGCAGGATACTTAATTAGAGTAAAGGGAAGTGATCGCCTAAATACTGAATACTTAAATATTCAATTGAACAGCCCTCATGCTCGTGATTATTGCGGCAAGTGAAAACTGACGGTGTAAGCCAATCAAATATAAATGCAAAAAAATTACAAGTTTATGAGTTTTATTTGCCCGAAATTGATGAACAGTTAGAAATAGTGAGGAGAGTAGGTGAATTGTTTTCTCATGCAAGTTTATTTGAACGACAGTATCTAGGTGCGCAAAAGAAATTTAACAGATTAACACAGTCTATTCTCGCTAAAGCCTTTCGTGGTGAACTTGTACCACAAGATGAAAATGATGAACCTGCTAGTGAATTATTAAAGCGAATAACTGAAGCTCAGATGAAACTTAAAAAAGTGACAGTAAAAAATACTAAAGCTAAGAAGGTCGCTAATGTCTAAGAATAAAAATCAACAGCTACCGCTTTTTGAATTAGATAATACTGATTTAGTTCAGCAAAAAACTCATCAAGAAGCTGAGAAGGATTCGACGCTAATAACACCAAACGAAACCGCGATTGAATCTGAGTTTGCTAAATATATCGTCTATGTTGATGAAAGTGGTGACCATAGTTTACAAAGTATTGATGAAAACTATCCCATTTTTGTTTTGGCATTTTGTGTTTTCCATAAACGCCATTACAGTGAAGCTATTGTTCCTGCATTAGAAAAGTTTAAGTTTAATCATTTTGGTCACGACCAAGTGGTATTGCATGAAAATGAAATTCGAAAGGAAAAAGGCGCGTTTAATATTTTTAAAAGCAAAGAACAAAAATATCAATTTCTGGACGAGTTAACCAATATCATTGAGTACAGCAATTTTATATTAATTAGTTGTACTATCGATAAACGAAAACTGACAAAAGCTAGTGATTTAGAGGCTAACCCGTATCACACAGCACTTGGCTTTTGCATGGAAACACTGTTTGAATTTTTAAAAGAAAAAGATCAGCAACAGAAAAAAACACATATTGTGGTTGAATGCCGTGGCAATAAAGAAGATAAAGAACTTGAATTAGAATTTAGGCGCATATGTGACGGTAA
Source organism: Colwellia maritima (assembly GCF_022669015.1). GTDB lineage: Bacteria > Pseudomonadota > Gammaproteobacteria > Enterobacterales > Alteromonadaceae > Colwellia > Colwellia maritima. The sequence goes on from NZ_JAKKSL010000001.1 coordinate 1,199,113, forward strand.
TAATCGTTTAGGCATTCCTCTGCCATTTGAAGTGATATTTTCAGACAAAAAAGTAATGTCATCAGGTTTGCAACTTGCGGATTTAGTGGCAAGGCCAATAGGTTTGAAAACATTAAGACCAGAACAAGAAAATAGAGCGTTTGAAGTATTAGAGCCAAAATTTTATTGCGATGGTGGAAGAGAAAATGTTGGAAATGGTTTTAAAGGGGTAGGAATGAAAATTTATCCGCCGCTAAAAAGCGAAAAGCCCCAATGAAACTCACTGAGGCTATAACGCCGACCGGGCACCCCCAATCCACTTGTGCATAGTATGATCCCTAACGTACATTTTGTAAATACATTAACAATAAAAATATTATAGAAAATAGTAAAAAACCAAAGTTTGAAGTTATTCTACAAGCACATAGTTAGTAAGAGATGGGAATTTTCAAGAGGCTTATTGATGTTGAATTCAGAACAAATACATGAAGTTTTAAAAGGTATATGTAAAGAAGAAAGTGCTAAAAGTAGCCACCCTATTTATGCCTATGAACACAAACTAACAGATAATCTATTCATTTATGTAAAGCGAAAAAAAGGCTTACGATTAAATGTTATTCCTTATGATTTGGTTAATGATGAATGTGATATTACACGTATACGAGATGCGTTTAGAAATAATTTGCCAAAGTTAAATTTGTAAAATATCTTGATTAAAGCTTTCATGTTTATAAAAACACAAAATATCGACATTAAAAACTCTTGTGTCGATGCTGTAAACATATATACCCGTTCCACTTGAAGATGCTCGTTTCAGGAAGTCTGAGCGATTCATAACCAAGGCACATTTTTTTATTAAGGGTTGTTCCCTTAAAAAGAAATGTAACGCCGGGTATGATTTGCTCAGCCTTCCCCAAGGGTCGGTTTAGAAACGCTTTATGCTGCGTTATTGATTTTGAGAAGGACGCTACAAGGATGTAGTTTATTAGAGAATGCAGGAGCATATTCTCCTGAATAACCATTCTCTACAATCAATGCCTTGCCTAAAGGCGTTTCTAACTCACTGAATCCTGCATCTTCAAGTGAAGCGGGTATAGATATAATAATTAACGATAAACATGACTTTTTGGCTGTCATTCAGTACATACGGAAAAATTTAGTGGTCGGATATTTGCAACAACACTTTGTGCTTTTCTACCTCTGAAAGGCCGGCTAACAAATTATTTATTTGCTCTATAACGCCAACTTTTTGTTGTTTCAGTCCTGCTTGAATTAGGATTTCATCCTCTATAGCTTGAGCAGGCTTTCTAAGCTATTCTGGTGTCAATACAGTATATCGGCGGTAACATCATCCCTTTTAGTTTTATGATTAAGTAATCGCTTAATGGTATAGGTTCCAACATTCAAACGTAGGTGGCTTAAAATTTTAACAGGGTTGTCTTTATAAATTATTTCGTTTTCGTTGCCACGGTATTCATATTTAGCAAAGTTAAATATCGCTCTCATAACTCTCATTGCCAAATCTGCTTGAGCTTGGCTAGTGGTAGATACAACTTATATACTCTAAACGATATAACATGATTAGGGCTAACATCGACAATAAGCCCTTCAATAGCTTCGTCATAGTAACGTGTTCTACTGCTTGGTTAACAAGTGTTAATGACCATGCATTACAAATAATAAGGGGAAATTCAAACTCATACTCGGTAGGTCCAGTGTTCAAGTCACTGAGGGGCCACCACTTCTTTTGTCGTATATATCGATTATTACAGCTAAACTGAATTAATTTACTACGTAGTATAAATCAAAGTATGGTATACAGGCTTTGTTACTCCTTTTTATTTCTTTTTGGCCTTAACCTTTTTATTGATGGCGTCGCCGGATGAATATTTTAACAGTAGGTGTCAGTATTTAATGCGGTCACATATTCCTCATAAGTATGCAGCGCTTTTGTTAGTTGTTGCTACTTTAATTGCAGCATCTGGTCGGATATTTTCTAAAGAAGCCATTGCGTATTTACCCATTTTTGGCTTTATTGGTTTAAGGTTTTTATTGGCGTCAATTTGCTTATTACCCTTTTGTTATCGTTATTTTAGCCGGGTTGACTCCATTGATCTTTTTAAAGCATTTTGTGTCGGGGCTTTAATGGGAAGCGCTTTATTGCTATGGGTCTATGCCGTATCGGTGAGTGATACATTGGGTGAGGGGGGATTTATTATGAGTTTATCCATGTTATTTGTTCCGTTAGTTGCATGGGCTTTATTTGGTGATAAACCCACAAACACCTTTTGGTATTCATTACCTTTTGCTGTTATTGGCTTGATTTTATTATCCCTTGGCCGGGAATGGCATCAATCGAGTGGCCAGTTATGGTTTTTAGTTTCTGCGATGTTGTTGGCTGTTCACTTTAATTTTAATAGTCGTTATGCCCAACGAATTCCTGTGTTGTTATTAACAACTATCCGGCCTTTTTGTACGGGGTTGATAGGGTTGGTTGCTTCAGCTTTTTTTGAAGTATGGCCAAGCAACGTTCCTGATGTAACTTGGGTTTGGTTTACCTTGAGTGTATTAGTGGCAACGAGTTTCCGTTATGTAATACAAACATTAGGCCAAAAAGGTACTAGCACAGAGAATGCAGCGATTATTATGATATTAGAACCCGTATGGACGATGTTGTTAAGTATGTGGTGGCTAGGTGAGCAAATGTCCTTAAATAAGGTGATGGGGTTTAGTTTTATCTTGTTTGCTATAGTGATTAATAGAAGCGGGGCAATGTTAAAGTAATTTATTTACGACGGAAAAATTTAAAAAATAATTAGAAAATTTTCTGCGAGAATATCTATGGCTTTTTAAAATATTCGGCATGTTTTACGATGGTGCTTGCGATAAATTTAGTATTCTATTTGGGGTCTTATTCTATTGGACTTAGCTGTTCCGTGTTGAATGGTTATGTTTGCTCTGTATTGCAAAATTACGCTCAAGGCTATAACTCTAATTTAATTATTAGTGATGCTAAGGGCTATTATTGCCACCATAATTTCTGAGCTGAAAATGCTTTTGCTATAAAAGGAGTATGATAATATAGCGTTTGACTGATGTGATAACTGTTCACACGAAAAATCCTAAGCCCATTATAATCAATGCATAGCGCTTTGAATTATACTTTTATATGAGAGTCGACTATGCGTTTATTTATTTATGACCACTGCCCTTATTGTGTTAGAGCCCGTATGCCATTCGGCATGAAGAATATACCCGTAGACATATCTGTGTTATCAAATGACGACGAAGCTACGCCTATTGCTATGATCGGTATAAAAGCATGCCCTATTTTACAAAAAACTGATGGTAGTTTTATGGGCGAAAGCATGGATATTGTCCATTATGTTGACCAACTAGATGGATCGCCTATCTTTGGGCCTTCAGCAAACCGAGAAGACTTAAATACGTGGTTAGAAAAGGTTAATACTTTATTTAAAAAACTATTGTATCCACGTTGGGTTACGTCTTCGGTAGAAGAATTTAAAACACAAAGTGCCATTGATTATTTTACGAACAAAAAAAGCAAAGAGCTAGGCTCATTTTCTGAAGCATTAGCCAACAGTGATGTGTTGATCAAAGAATTAGAAGCAGAATTAATACTATTAGCCGCAATGTTAAATAGTGAAGCGCATGTAAACGAGCAGTTGAGTATAGATGACGTCGACTTGTTTGGACGCTTACGTGCCATTACACTTATTAAAGATTTAATTATTCCTGAAAAAATACGTGCCTATATTGATTATTTTTCGGCTGAGAGTGGTATCCCTCTTTTTTACAACATAGCACAGTAAAATTATTTCCGATGATGGTAAATAGGTAGTTAATAGCCAAAGCGTTTTATTCTTTGTTGAGCAGTATTTGCTTAGAATGACTAGGCTACACACTACTCGCCGCGATTAAAACGCTTTTATATCGAACAAATTTTAACCGTAAAAGATTAACAGACTCTAATGAAAGCCTAAATTAAAATAAATTTCAATTTAGGCTTTCACCGATTAGCTTTGCACAACATCTTGGTTGATTTGACCAAAAATAGACTGGCCATCATCATTGAACATTTCAATTTGAATGTTATCACCAAAACTCATAAATGGTGTGTTCGGCTTGCCGTTTTCAATGGTTTCAATCATACGAATTTCAGCGATACAGCTATAACCAACACCACCTTCAGCTACAGGCTTACCAGGACCGTCGTTTAATTTATTAGAAACAGTGCCTGAGCCAATGACGGTACCAGATGTTAGTGGACGCGTTTTAGCTGCATGTGCGATTAACTGACCAAAATGGAAAGTCATATCGATACCTGCATTGGGGTTACCAAATAATTCGTTGTTGTAACGTGAACATAAAGGTAAAGCTAATTTACCGTTACTCCAGGCTGAACCTAACTCTTTTGGTGTTACACACACCGGGCTAAATGCGCTTGAAGGTTTAGATTGGAAGAAACCAAAGCCTTTAGCTAATTCGCCTGGAATTAAACCACGTAATGATACGTCATTAACTATCATCACTAGGTTTATATAGTTAAGGGCATCTTCAGCATTAACACCCATAGGAACATCACCAGTAATTACAGCGATTTCTGCTTCAAAATCAATACCGAAACCTTCAGTTTGTGGCATAGATATTGGCGAATGCGGGGCTAAAAATGCATCTGAACCGCCTTGGTACATTAAGGGATCTGTCCAAAATGTTGCGGGCATTTCGGCGTTACGTGCTTTACGTACCAGTTCTACATGATTCACATAAGCACTACCGTCTGCCCATTGATATGCTCGAGGTAGTGGTGAATGACAGGCTGTTTGATCAAACTCAATACCTTCAATTTCTCCGGACTCTAATTGATCAAATAGCGCTTCGAGTTTTACTTCAGTCGTTGCCCAATTATCTAAGGCAGCTTGCATTGTTGGCGCTATATCAGTAGCACTCACCATTTTGGTTAACGCGCTGTTTACTACGTGTAATTGACCATCGCGGCCTGCTTTAATACTTGCTAATTTCATTATTTATCACCTAAAAAACTGTGTTCATCAAAATTGGCGCCATTATGCAACCATGCTGCATGATCAGGCGCTTTCTTAGTTATTGCCCATTCATCTAACATTAGAGGAGCAACACGTTTTAATTCTTCCATCATACCTGGTTTTGCTGTTTGTGCGGCAAGCTCCATACGATGACCATTGGGATCAAAGAAGTAAATTGACTCAAAGATAGTATGATTTACCGGACCTAATACATCAATGCCGGCATCTTCCAGTTTGGCTTTGGCTGTTAATAACTCATCCATAGATTCTACTTCAAAGGCAATATGTTGTACCCATTCAGGCGTGTTAATATCACGACCCATTTTAGGTGCGTTAGGTAATTCAAAGAACGCCAATACATTACCCTGACCGGCATCTAAAAAAACATGCATGTAAGGATCAGGTGCTTTGGTTGATGGCACTTCATTTTCAGCAATGGCTAATTGAAAATCCATTCCTAACATATCACGGTAAAATTCAACGGTTTCTTTTGCATCATTGCAGCGATAAGCTACATGATGAATGCGTTTAATAGCCATAATTCAACCTCCTATTTAGTATTACCAATCACACCGCGTTCAACTTGATCGCGTTCAATTGATTCAAATAATGCTTTAAAGTTACCTTCGCCAAAACCTTCGTCATCTTTACGTTGAATAAATTCAAAAAATACAGGGCCGAGTAAGGTATCGGAGAAAATTTGTAATAATAGACGCGGTTTTTCACCATCCGTTGTACCGTCAACCAATATGCCACGTGCTTGTAGTTGATCAATGGGTTCGCCATGACCCGGTAGACGATCTTCTAGCATGTCGTAGTACGTATTAGGTGGTGGAGTCATAAACTTCACACCTTGCTTTTTAAGTCTATCCCAAGCAACAATATCGTCACAGGCAAAAGCAATATGCTGAATACCTTCGCCGTTGTACTTCATCAAATATTCTTCAATTTGACCACCGCCACTCGACTCTTCATTTAAAGGTATACGAATTTTACCGTCGGGTGCGGTCATTGCTTTTGAGGTTAAACCTGTGTATTCACCTTTAATATCAAAGTATCGAATTTCACGGAAGTTAAATAAGTTTTCATAATATTTAGCCCAGTAAGCCATACGGCCGCGATAAACATTATGAGTTAAATGGTCTAACGTATGGAAACCACAACCTTCAGGATAACGGTCAACCCCCTCAAGCCAGTCAAAATCGATATCATAGATAGTGTTTGTACCTTCATAGCGGTCAATTAAATATAAGGTTGCACCACCAATACCTTTAATTGCAGGTAAACGTAATTCCATTGGACCTGTTTCAATGATGACGGGTTGAGCACCTTTTTCTAGCGCTTTTTGATAGGCTAATTGCGCATTTTTAACACGGAATGCCATGCCACAAGCTGATGGTCCATGTTCTTCTGCATAATACGCTGCATGGCTTTTGGGCTCGTAGTTAGTGATTAAATTGATATCACCTTGACGCCATAATTCTACTTGCTTTGATTTATGCTTAGCGACTAACGCAAAGCCCATACTTGCAAATACGGGTTCTAAAATACCACGTGTTGGCGCGGTAAATTCTACAAATTCAAAGCCATCTAGGCCCATTGGGTTTTCAAATAAGTCAGTCATTATATCTCCTAAATTCAAAGCCTTCAGGCATTGTTCGTGTTGATTAATATGCTAATATAGCTTCATATGTACTTACTTTAGTTGCAAGTGAAACTAATTACAATAGAGGTGTTGATCATGTTAGGTACCGAAACTGGCACTTTAACTTTACAACAATTTTTACCATATCGTTTGTCGGTTTTATCAAACCGTATTTCTCAATCACTAGCCTCTAAATATAGCGAGCGCTTTGGGATAAATGTGCATGAGTGGCGCATATTAGCGGCTCTTGGTGAAGAGGCGCATTTATCCTCAGTTGCTCTCACAAATCGCATTGCAATGGACAAAGTGGCTGTTTCCAGAGCAGTTAAGAGGCTGATTGAAAAAGGCTTATTGGTAAAGCATTTAGATAAAAAAGATCAACGTAGTCATGTGTTGGCCTTAACAAAACATGGGGTTGGAATGTATCAACAACTTATTCCTATTGCGTTAGAGCATGAAAAATTAATGATTGCTAACTTGACCTTAAAGGATAAGCAAGACTTGCTAAAATTGTTAAGTAAACTAGATAACACTTCAATTTAACTACAATATGGGTGTAAGGAAAATTGTACGAAAATTTTTAAAAAAGAACTGTCGCTTTACTCAACTAAGAAGGTTAGGTCTGATAGAGCTACTAGACTTTTAAATTGATAATGTCTAAACCCGGTACGGGTGAGTACACAAGCACTGAAAAGATGAGAAATGTGCGTTTTAATATACAGAAATATCTGACACAGTATCGATTCAGAACCCTTTCTGAGAATATTGTGACTGCGATTGATGTAGATCCTGACATGGAAGCGAGAGCAAGTATCTACTGGGGATATTTCACTTCATAACACTTCATCATATTATTTTGGCTCTTGTTCTTGTTCTTGTTCTTGCTCTTTTATTTTAGCTTGTAGAATACGCCATTTTTGTAATTCAGCATAATAGTGATCCCACACACATGGATTACACGCACCGCCACCGCAGCAGTCATCATCAGCGGGTGGGATGGGTTTTTCTAATTGTTCAGTCATATATGTCTCGTAATCATGCGGAAGCAAGGTATTGGTTGTTAGTTTACCTTAAATGAGGATGAAAAAAAAAGCCCTGCAGATGTAGGGCTTTTGATTAGTATCACTTTAAAATAAATTTCTATTCAAAGTCACCTAGCTTTTTCTCTAAGTAGTGAATGTTAGCACCGCCATTCACAAAACCTTGATCATGTAATATTTTTTGGTGCAAGGTAATATTGGTTTTAATGCCATCTATCACTAGCTCGGAAAGCGCATTACGCATACGGGCAATAGCAACATCACGGTTATCACCCCAAGTGATTAACTTCCCAATCATCGAGTCGTAATTAGGTGGTACAACATAGTCAGCATAAATATGAGAATCCCAACGCACACCTAAACCACCAGGCGGATGGAAACGTGTAATTTTACCCGGAGAAGGAACAAAAGTACGTGGGTCTTCGGCATTGATTCTACATTCAATCGAGTGACCAGATATTTTAATATCTTCTTGAGTATATGATAATGGTTGACCCGCAGCGATACGAAGCTGTTCTTTAATTAAATCAACACCCGTGATCATTTCAGTAACGGGATGCTCTACTTGAATACGCGTATTCATTTCAATAAAGTAGAACTCGCCATTCTCATATAAGAATTCAAAGGTACCGACACCGCGGTAATTAATTTCAATACACGCATTACAGCATCGTTCACCGATTTTAGCGCGCATTTCAGGCGTGATACCCGGGGCAGGAGCTTCCTCTACCACTTTTTGATGACGTCGTTGCATTGAGCAATCTCTTTCACCTAAGTGGATAGCCGAGCCTTGACCATCAGCAATAATTTGAATTTCAACATGGCGTGGATTTTCAAGGAATTTTTCCATGTAAACCATATCATTTTTGAAAATAGTGCCTGCTTCACGTTTGGTTAATTGAATGGCTTCAATTAATTCTTCTTCAGTACGAACAACACGCATACCTCGACCACCACCACCACCGGCAGCTTTTATGATTACGGGGTAACCAATACGTTTTGCATGTGCTTTATTTAAAACGTCATCGTCATTTAACGGACCATCAGAACCGGGAACACAAGGTACGCCTGCAGCTTTCATTGCATTAATGGCAGAGACTTTATCTCCCATCAAACGGATACTTTCAGCTTTAGGGCCAATAAAGGCAAAACCAGATTTTTCTACTTGTTCGGCAAAGTCAGCATTTTCAGCTAAAAAACCATACCCAGGGTGAATTGCTACAGCATTAGTAATTTCGGCTGCGGTAATAATGGTTGGGATATTTAGGTAGCTGTCTGGCGCGGGCGCTTTACCGATACAAATGGTTTCATCTGCTAATAATACATGCTTAAGGTTTTTATCAGCAGTAGAATAGACAGCAACAGTTTTAATACCAAGCTCTTTACAAGCACGAAGTATTCTTAAGGCAATTTCGCCACGGTTGGCGATAACAACTTTATCTAACATGGAATGACCCTTTTTGGTTGGGCTTATTCAATGATGAATAGCGGTTGATCAAATTCAATAGCGTCTTCATTTTGTGCTAAAATCTCTTTGATAACCCCTGACTTATCAGCTTCTATCTGATTCATCATTTTCATGGCTTCAATAATACATAAGGTATCACCTGCATTGACGTGTTGACCAACATCGGCAAAAGTGGGAGCTTCTGGTGAAGCTGAGGCATAGAAAGTACCAACCATAGGTGAACGAACTATGTGACCAGTAACTACGGGGGCTGCTTCTTTTACGGGAGCTGCCGCTACAGGTGCTGCCACAGGCGCAGCCATTCCGGTGCTTGCATCATAGGTGCCGCTGCTGCAGGCACACCACGGCTTATACGTACTGATTCTTCACCTTCAGATATTTCTAATTCATTAATACCTGATTCTTCTACTAACTCGATAAGTTTTTTTATCTTACGAATATCCATTACGTTACCTTATTTCTATTTTACGTTTATTTATATGATGTTAGTTATTGATTACTAACTATTATGTTGTTAAATAACAATATAGATTGTTATATTGTTTTCGATTTGTTTTTTTTAAGCCATGTGTGAGCAGATTGCAGCGCAAAGCTGTAGCCCTCTGTTCCCAAACCGCAAATAACACCCTTTGCAATATCAGAAAAATAAGAGTGGTGTCTAAATTCTTCTCTTGCATGGACATTAGATAAGTGAACTTCGATAAAAGGTATAGCTACTGACAATAAAGCGTCTCGGATAGCGACACTTGTGTGCGTAAATGCTGTTGGGTTAATTATTATGAAATCAACTTTTTGGTAAGCTTGATGAATTGCTTCAATAAGTAGATGCTCAGCATTTGATTGTAAATGAGAAAGCTTAATTGCTTGTTCATTAGCTTGTGTTGTTAATAAGGCTACTATTTCATCTAATGTTTGTGCACCATAAATTTCAGGTTCACGTTTACCTAACATGTTTAGATTTGGACCATTTAACATTAAAATTTCAAACTTTGTGCTCATTTTCGTCAAAAATACCTATAAAGTGTGACTAGTAACAATGATTACATAAAAAAATAATGTTGTGAATAAAAAAGTTACTTTTTTTATTATTGGCGAATATTATAGTGTTTTCGCAGAATATAGCAGCAAAATACTGGTCTAATCTCTTTTGTTCACTTTTAAGATGTTTTTATTGAAATTATTAACTACACTAGATTTGAGAAGTGACTTTTTAATATATTGTTTTTTAAAGAGTTCTATATTAGTGAATAGTATAAAGGTTAAAGAAAGAAGAATAGAAGTAGGATTTCTATCTATTTTAAAGGGATAAAAGAAAGACCTTTTTGATACGTCGGCTTGTGTTAATTAATATAAATGAAACGTTGTATTAATTTGGGTAAACCTGATATTGTTAATTATTATCAATAAGCTATGCGTTTTGGCTAATCAGCCATAATTCCCCCCATTAATTGTTGGTAAATGCTTAAGCAATATATGTGTTAATTATTGTTAGATTTTAAAGGACTGTATTATCAAAACATTGACGCATTTATGTTTATTAATATATTTCGGTTGTATTTTTTCAAAGGCTTATGCGGTTGAAATAATTGTACATCCGTCTGTTAAAGAGTTGAAACTCACCATTTCGCAATTGCGGCGTATATATACTATGCGACAAACACAGTGGTCTGATGGTCTTCGAATTACTGCTTATGTTTTACCTCGGCAGCACAGTCTTCATTTACGTTTTACTAAAGATCGATTACAAATGTTTCCTTATCAGCTTGATCGTATATGGAATAAGCTAACATATTCTGGTTTAGGTGTTGCACCCATTACTGTGAATACACCAGAAGAGCTAATAAACGCGATAAGGAATACGCCAGGGGCAATTGGTTATGTTGAAAGTGCTAAGAATGTGGAGACAGTAAATGTTATTCAAATTAAAAAATAAGATGGTTGCCAAACAAATGATAAATTTACTTTCTCTATTTGGAGTATTGTTGTGGTTTTTTGCTATCAATAGTGAAGCAGCAGAGAAAAAACTTCACTACCATGGTTTTGTCGCTCAAGGGCTGATTGATGTTAATGGTAGTGATTTTGTCAATAGTAAAGGGGATGCATCGACGGAGTTAACTGAGTTGGGTCTTAATGGCTCGTTTCAGTTAAGTTCAGATTTACGCCTGGCCGGACAGATTGTTTACTTGAATGGTGGCAATCGTTTTGCAGAAGGGCTTAGAGTGGATTATGCTCTATTGGATTGGTCGTTGTATAAAGGTGCAAACTGGCAAGCAAATTTGTTTCTTGGGCGTTTTAAAAATAACCATTGGTTGCATTCTAGTTCTAGGGATATTCCTTTTGCACGACCAAGTATTATTTTACCGCAGTCTATCTATTTTGATGGTTTTAGAGATATCGCCGTGGGTGCTGACGGCATCGCCTTTAAAATTAGACGAAGTGATGATGATTATGGCAATTTTGACTTTAATTTTAGTTACGGTACATCACCAATATCTGATAAGCAGTCTGATATCATTTTAAGCACAGATGCAAAAGGTACTTTTAAACAAGATTCTGATGTGCAATTTAGCCTTTATTGGCAACCAATTTTTTCATCCTGGCGATTTGGAGCTTCCTATTTAGATTCTGTATTCAAATATCAGGAAAACAAAGCAAGTGATCGGTTCTTTGATGGTGATATTACGTTTCGATTTTACACGATAAATGCTCTGTACGAAGGCGAGCGTTGGGAGTTTAGTGGTGAAATTTTTCAAGAGTTATTCAGTACGGAGGGGTTTTATCAACCAGAATTAATTAGTAAGCCTATTGGCCAAGGTATGTATTTACAGACTCGATATAAGGTAAACAAAGAATTAACCTTACTAGCACGGTATGAGAATTTTTATAATGATAAAAATGACAAAGACGGCAAAAAATTAGAACAAAACACAAACGGTGCAACACCTGCTTATTTTGGTTATCAAAAAGATACTACTATTGGTTTATCCTATGATTTTTCTAGTAATATTAGGTTAAGGTTTGAATATCATTGGTTTCAAGGTACTGGTAGGCTTACACCGGTTGTGTTACCCGATCCGGAAGTTAATGACAGCAAAAACTGGCAATTATGGGCTATGCAATTGATGTATTGGTTTTAAGGCAAAGTGTCGCAATTACGTTAACCTCTGGTTGAATACAATGAATACAGTAAAGGTATTATTATAAGAGGTGTATTTGTCATATCGGCGATGATTGCTGCGTTTTCGAAGAATATAGCAGCACGATACTGGTCCAATCTCTCAAATTGATTTTAAAGGTGGTTTTTTTTTTAATTATTTACTACACTAGGTTTTAATTAGAATATTTTAATTTATTGTTTTTAAAAGAATTACATGTTTAAGGAGATGATAAAAATAAGAGAATGATGAGCAAAAATAAGGTTTATTACTCATTTTAAAGTACAAATTACAGAATTTTTCTGATACGCAGATTTTTGTTAGTAGTTTCATATGAAAAGTTGTATTAAATAGAGTAAACCTGATATTGTTAATTTTATCAATAAGATATGTGTTTTGGCTGATCAGCAAAAAATACAATACTTGTTACCCCCACTAGTAATTGGTAAATGCTTAAACAATATATGTGTTAATTATTGTTAGGTTTTAAAGGACTGTATTATCAAAACATTTACTTATTTATGTTTATTAATATATTTCGGTTGTACTGTTTTAAAAGCTTATGCGGTTGAAATAATTGTACATCCGTCTGTTAAAGAGTCGAAACTCACCACTTCGCAATTGCGGCGTATATATACTATGCGACAAATCCAGTGGTCTGATGGTCTTCGAATCACGGCCTATGTTTTACCCCGGCAACACAGCCTTCATCTACGTTTTACTAAAGATCAATTACAAATGTTTCCTTATCAACTTGATCGTATTTGGAATAAACTAACTTATTCTGGTTTAGGTGTTGCACCAATTACCGTAAATACACCAGAAGAACTAATAAACGCGATAAGGAATACCCCAGGGGCAATTGGTTATATTGAAAGTGCCAAGGATGTGGAGGCAGTAAATGTTATTCAAATTGAAAAATAAAATGATTCAAAAGTGGTTTGTAAATTTTCTTTGCTTATTAGGATCATCATTACCTATTATCGCATTCAATAGTCAAGCAACAGAGGAAAAACTTCATTATCATGGTTTTATAGCTCAGGGGTTAATTGATGTTGACGGTAGTAATTTTATTAATGATGACGGTGGTATATCCACAGAATTAACTGAGTTGGGTATTAATGGCTCGTATCAGCTGAGTTCAAATTTGCGTTTGGCCGGACAGGTTGTTTACTTGAATGGTGGGAATCGTTATGCCGAAGGGGCACGCATTGACTATGCACTAATCGATTGGTTAGCTTATAGAAACGCCAATTGGCGCACAAATATTTACTTAGGTCGTTTTAAAAATAACCATTGGTTGTATTCTAGTTCTCGAGATGTTCCTTTTGCACGTCCGAGTATTATTTTACCACAATCTATTTATTTTGATGGTTTTAGAGATATAGCCGTGGGCGCTGACGGTGCCGCCTTTAAAATTAGCCGAAGTGATGATGATTATGGCAATTTTGATTTTAATTTTAGTTATGGCTCTAATCCTATTTCGGATAAACAAGCTGATATTATTTTAAGTAAGGAAGCTAAAGGGACTGTTAAGCAAGATTTTGAAGTTCAAGCCAGTTTTTATTGGCAGCCGTCATTTTCACCTTGGCGATTTGGGGCCTCTTACTTAGATTCTGATTTTACTTATCATACTAATATAGAACAAGACCGCTTTTTCGATGGGGGTTTTCTTTTCAAACTACTAGCATCAATGCTTTATATGAAGGAGAAAGGTGGGAATTTAGTGGTGAATTTCATAAGAGTAAATTTACTACCATAGGTTTTTTTACTCCAAATGATATAAGAAATCCAGTCAGTCATCGTTTGTATATACAGTCTCGATATAAAGTAAATAATGAACTAACCTTACTAACACGGTATGAGACTTTCGCTCGCGATAAAAATGATAAAGATGGTACAAAAATGGAACAAGAGAGTAACGGATCGATTCCTGCTTACTTTGGGTATCATCATGATACAACTGTTGGTTTGTCGTATGATTTTTCTAGTAATTTTAGGATGAGATTTGAATACCACTGGTTTCAGGGGGCAGGCAGGCTTACACCGGTTGTTTTACCCGATCCTGAAGTAAATGATAACAAAAATTGGCAGCTATGGGCTATGCAATTAATGTATTGGTTTTAAATAGGGAACATTAATCATGTCAAAAAGATTCATAAGTGTTCCAACAAAATTATTGCTGTTGATATTTTCAACATTACTACTTTTAGCGCTAGGCTTTTCGGCATTGTCTTTATCTCGTCTCCAAGAGGAGTATAAAAAATATCACCAAGAAACCTTGTCTCAAGGAGAAGCTCAATTTGCTTTGCACAGTGATATTTTACGTTCAAAATTAAATGTTTGGCTTGAGTCTTTTGCTGAAATTACAAAATTTTCACAGCAAAAAGATGTCACTATCTTTGCTGATCAGCTTGCGAATCAATTTGATGGATTGCAATTTAATTTAAATGTTGAGAATGTTTGGTTAGTTGATGCAAATAAAAAACCATTGTTTGTAACGTCTATTATGCCATCAGCAGTAGAAAATAATGTTGATCAAGTATTAAAGCATCAACGTCCTAATCATCAAATACAATGTCAGCAACAATGTCAGTTTTTATTAAGTGTTCCTTTGCTCAATAATCAAGGAAATGTGTTAGTTATTACGATGAGTGCAAGTCTTGTTGATATGCTTTATGCAATCAATACATCGCTTAATAGTGAAGTAGCTGTGATTAGCTTTCCATTAGGCGGGAGCAATGCCGTGCTTGAAACAAACATTGTCTCAGCATCAAACATGGAACTTGCACATGCGCTGCTTGATGCCAATAAAGAAACTAATTTAGCGCGAGTGCTTGCTAAAGGTCTGCTTATTGATTTAGATAATTATAGTTATTTGGTTAATTTATTACCACTGGCACAAAGTAGCGATCGAGAGTTTTATTTATCTTTAATTGATGATGTCACCTCATTTGAAGAAAAAAATGCGCATTACATACAACAATTTTTAATCTCTCTTAGTGGCATATTCTTTATTTTAGGTCTGTTTGTTTATTTAGTTGCTCGTCCATTTACTAACCGGTTATTACGTTTATCTGGTGCGTTGCCGTTGTTGGCAAATAAAAAGTTTGATCAATTTCGGGAAGTCAGATTGAAGCGACCTTTATTATTCTCTGATGAGTTAGACGTATTAACACACTCGGCTTTAGAACTGAGTTATGAATTAGAGCAACTGAATATAGAGGTTGAGCAAAAAACGAAAGAGTTAGAAAATATTGCAATGTATGATCTTCTAACCGGGTTACCTAATCGTAATATGTTGAATTATCAATTACGTAAATCTATTGCAAATATTCGTCGTTACCCTGGTGGTGTTGCGGTTTTATTTTTAGACTTAGATGATTTCAAAAAGGTAAACGATAGTAATGGTCATACTGAAGGAGATAAGTTACTTATTCAAGCTGCTGAACGTGTACGTTTAAGTGTTGGTAAAATTGATTTAGCCTGTCGCTTTGGTGGTGATGAATTTGTGGTTATTTTGGGGAATTTGAAGTCTGTAAATGAAGCGGTGACCGTTGCAGACCAATTATTAACGCAATTTAAAGAACCGATAAGGTTAGGTACTAGTATTTTTTATGTTTCTACTAGTATAGGCATTTCTTACACCGAGTCTTGTGATGAGCATGCAGAAGATTTGATTTCTCATGCTGATATAGCCATGTACGAAGCTAAAGATAACGGTGGTAGTCAATTCCATGTTTATCACCAAGAAATGTATCAGCGGGTTGCTCATCGAGTGATGCTTGAAGGTGAGGTGCGTCAAGCGCTTGCTAAACAGCAATTCAGTTTAAGTTTACAGCCACAATTACGGGCTGAAGATAAGAAAATTTATGGCTTTGAAGCCTTGCTACGTTGGCATCATCCAGAACGCGGTATGATTTCACCTGAAGATTTTATTCCTATCCTAGAAAACTCTCAGCATATGATTGAATTAGGGTATTGGATCATTCATCGCTGTTTTGAGTTGGCCATTATGATCAGGGAGCAAAATTTAGCTGACATAAGAATTGCCATTAATTTATCAGCAGGGCAGTTTGTGGATGTAAATTTACCCAGTTATTTACAAAGTTTACTTGATAAGTTTTCATTGTCTGCGGATATTTTTGAATTAGAGCTTACTGAGCAAACGTTAGTAAAAGACATTGATCACACTATTACTATGATGGATAGTCTGAAATCCATGGGGTTTAGTTTTGCTATTGACGATTTTGGTACGGGGTATTCATCGTTAGCTTACATCAAAAAAATGCCAATTGATGTGATTAAAATTGATAAAAGTTTTGTGTTCGGTATGTTGGAAAATCACGCTGACTATCAAATTATTATGTCAACAATAGCCATGGTGAAAAATTTAGATTTAATGGTTGTCGCGGAAGGTGTTGAAACGGCAGCGCAATTGCGAAGTTTAACAGAAAACAAATGTGACATAATTCAAGGCTATTATTTTTCTAAACCGATACCCGAAATAGAATTAATTGAGTTTATTAAAACTCACATTCATGACGGGTATTGGAAAACACAGGTTGATAAAAGCGAGTAACTATATCGAGTAACTATATTGAGTTCATACAACTCATTAATACACCAAATAACGTTATGTTGTCGATATCTACTGTATTACAATCCGTGTTTTTAATTCTTGTTTTTAATGCTTGATGAACACATTATCAATTAAAATATACTGTTAATATGTGCACTAAATTTTTCAGCTCCCATAAAGCCAGTGACTCGTTGTTGGCTTAGTTCGTTACCCTGTAAATCGAAAAACAAAATAGACGGTAAACCAAATACACTATAATAATCCATTAGTTCAACATTTTGTTTTGTTCCTGTATCTGTTAAATCTATCTGCAATAAAATAGCGTTAGCAAGCGCCTCTTGTACCTTTTTATCAGGAAAGGTGTATTGCTCAAATTCTTTACAAGCAACACACCAGTCGGCGTACAAATCTAACATAACAGTTTTACCTTGGCTGTTGGCCTGAACAATAGCCGATTGTAATTCTTTTAGCGTTGTTACACGCTTAAAATGTTGGTTTGTTTCAGTAACCGATATCTGTTGAATATTATTCTGTTTACTGTCGGTAATAATATTGTTAGCGATAAGGAGTTGATAAACCATGTTTGCACCAAAAAACATCATTAAAAAAATGAGTAATGACCGCAAACCAAAACCGAAACTTTTCATTTTACTCGCTGTAGCATTTTTTGCAGTATCTTGATTCGCAACATAAAGGTAACTTGCTGAACCTAATAGTAACAGTGCCCATAAAGCTTTACTCGCCAGTTCAGGTATAAAACGCTCTAATAAGAATATTGGTACAGCAAGTAGCAACAAACCGAAGATGTTTTTGATGATATTCATCCATGCGCCTGCTTTAGGTAATAATTTTCCACCTGAGCTACCTAAAATTAATAGCGGAAGACCCATACCTAAACTTAATGCATATAATGCTGAAGCTCCTAGTACCACATCACCTGTTTGAGAAATATACAATAAGGCACCTGTTAACGGTGCGGTTGTGCAAGGTGATGCAACTAATCCTGAAATAACCCCCATCATTACAACACCGGCAATAGAGCCGCCTTTTTGCTTGTTACTTAGGTTATTTAGTTTATTTTGCCACTTTTGCCGGTAGCGCTAAATTGAATACACCAAACATTGATAAAGCTAAAAATACAAATAAAATACTTAATGCGATCAGTACATAAGGGTGTTGAAATATTGCTTGAAATTGCGCCCCTGCTAGGGCGACAACAATACCTAATAAAGTGTAAGTAACCGCCATACCTTGCACGTAAAAGAAAGATAAGGTGAAAGCTTTTTTTGTGGTTAAAGGTGTTGCACCCTGATTACCTGCACCGACAATAATGCCTGTTAAAATAGGATACATTGGAAAAACGCACGGGGTGAAAGAGAGTAGTAAGCCACCGACAAAAAAGGCGATTAAGGTTAATAATAAGCTATCTTGTTTTAACATTTCAGCCAGTTGATGTTGTTCACTGGCTTGCGGTGTTGCCGTATTAGTTGTTGTCGTCGTTTCGCTTTGTTCATTTTTTAAAGCAGATAAAATAGCCCCAGTGTCATTATCACTTTTAACTTGCCCAAGCACTTGGGTTAACGATATTGTTTTTTTAGTAGGTGGGTAACATAGACCTTTATCAGCACAGCCTTGATAACGTACCGTAATCACATCATTTTCAGCAGCTGCTTCTATATCAAGGGTAAAATTTACATGTTGTGTGTAAATCTGTTGAACACCAAAAAACTCATCTTCATGATCTATGCCTTTAGGTAAATTTACAGGTGAAAATTGTGCATTATCAGTAGTGATTTTAAATTGATGTCGATAGAGGTAATAACCTTCGCTAATATCAAAGCTAATATCTAGTTTATTATTTTCTTGATCAAAGTTAAAAACAAAGGCCTGATCTACTTTTAAGAATTCGTCATCATTACTAAATAATGACGCGCTTGATGTGTCAAAAATAGACTGTTGCGCCTTGCTCGCAGTTGATTGAAAAAAACCGAGTATGATAACTGAAACAAAAAGTACAGTTTGCAGGTAACTTGAAAGTGATGATGATTTTTTCATTAAGTCTACTTTAAATATTCACGGATCCAGTTTAAATAGTGGTTATCGCCTTGCCGGATGTTCAAAGCAATCACTTCTACTACATCATAAGGATGTAGTTCATTAATACGAGCATTCATCTGAGTAAATTTATTGCTCGTTGTTTTTATTAACAGCTGAATTTCATTGTCATACTGCACCTCATTTTGCCAAGAATAAATAGAGGTTATATTTGGTAAAATATTGACACAAGCAGCTAATTTTTCGTTAATTAAATGTTCAGCAATTACTTTGGCTACTTGCTCAGTTGGGCACGTTGTTAAGACGAGTTGAAATATCATAGCGCATCTACAGATAAATAATTTAGCTTTATTCTCTTAAAAAAAACTTAACAACACCAGTAATAATTGAGTTAAAAATGTTCAGTGCTTGAAAAAGACCCGTTAAGCCCAATATATCTTACAAAGAAAGCAGGAGTCTTTATGTTTCGCCTATTATTTGCACTATTTATTATTATCCCCATTATTGAAATTACCGTATTAATGCAAGTTGGAGAGTTGATTGGCGCTTGGCCAACGGTTGCCATAGTCATTGTCAGTGCGTGGTTGGGCGCAAAATATGTGCGGCAACAAGGTTTAGCTACGTTGCAATCAGTACAAAGCAAAATGGCGCAGGGTGAGATGCCATCGGGTGAAATTGTTACAGGTTTAATGTTATTGGTAGCAGGAGTCTTGTTGGTTACGCCTGGCTTTGTTACGGATATTTTTGGGTTATTATTACTTGTACCTGCTGTACGTCATACTCTTTCGCAATCAGTGCAAAAACATATACAAACTAGTCAAGGAAGTGCTTTTGGTGCAGGTGCGCATTTTCATTCGTCTACTTTCGGTGAAAAAAACGGTCATGTATACGAAAATGAAGCAGAAACGGTGGATATTTTTACTCAACCTAAAGAGATTCCTCATGAAAAGCACCATCATCAAGGTGAAACCATTGAAGGTGATTTTCAACGAAAAGATTAATCGCAAAACAAATCATTAAAAAAATACGATAAAGACTTGTGAAGTGTTTTTTTAGCCCCATTTAATTACACACAAACATATTTGTTATAACTAATAACTCTCAGGAGAAAATTTATGAGTATTCGTCCATTACATGATCGCGTTATTGTAAAACGTAAAGAAGTTGAATCTAAATCAGCAGGTGGCATTGTGCTAACCGGTAGCGCTGCAGAAAAATCAACACGTGGTGAAGTTGTTGCCGTTGGTAATGGTCGCATCTTAGAAAATGGTGAAGTACGTGCGTTAGATGTGAAAGTTGGCGATCAAGTTATTTTCTCTGAAGGCTACGGCGTTAAAACTGAGAAAATCGACGGTGAAGAAGTACTTATTCTAAGTGAATCAGATATTTTAGCTATTGTAGAATAATAGAATCAAATTTAATGTGATGTAGAGCTTTGCTCCATCGAAATCTAACAAAACTATAGGAAAAAATAACATGGCTGCAAAAGACGTATTATTTGGTAACGACGCCCGAGTTAAAATGCTTAAAGGCGTAAACATATTAGCAGACGCTGTAAAAGTAACCTTAGGCCCTAAAGGTCGTAACGTAGTATTAGATAAATCTTTTGGTGGTCCAACAATCACTAAAGATGGTGTTAGTGTTGCAAAGGAAATCGAATTAGAAGACAAATTCGAAAACATGGGCGCACAAATGGTGAAGGAAGTTGCTTCTAAAGCCAATGATGAAGCGGGTGACGGTACAACAACCGCAACTGTTTTAGCACAAGCAATTGTTAATGAAGGTTTAAAATCAATTGCTGCGGGTATGAACCCAATGGATCTTAAACGTGGCATCGATAAAGCGGTTATTGCTGCGGTTGAAGCATTAAAAGCAAGCTCTACGCCAGTGACTGATAACAAAGCAATTGAACAAGTTGGTACAATCTCAGCTAACTCTGACGAAACCGTAGGTAAAATTATTGCTACAGCAATGGAAAAAGTAGGCACTGAAGGGGTTATTACCGTTGAAGAAGGTCAAGCTTTAATTGATGAGTTAGACGTTGTTGAAGGTATGCAATTCGACCGTGGCTATTTATCACCTTACTTTATCAACAGCCAAGAAAACGGCACGGTTGAGTTAGATAATCCTTTTATTCTACTTGTAGATAAGAAGATTTCTAACATCCGCGAATTACTTACAACACTTGAAGGGGTTGCTAAGTCAGGTAAACCATTATTAATTATTGCTGAAGATGTTGAAGGCGAAGCATTAGCGACATTAGTAGTAAACAACATGCGTGGTATTGTTAAAGTGGCAGCGGTTAAAGCGCCAGGCTTTGGTGATCGTCGTAAAGCGATGCTACAAGATGTTGCGACACTTACGGGTGGTACGGTTATTTCTGAAGAAATTGGTATGGAGCTTGAAAAAGCAACGTTAGAAGATTTAGGTCAAGCTAAACGCGTCATCATTTCTAAAGACAATACAACGATTATTGACGGTATTGGTGAGCAAGCTGACATTCAAGCACGTGTTGCACAAATTCGTGGTCAAATTGAAGAGTCTTCTTCAGATTACGACAAAGAAAAATTACAAGAACGCTTAGCTAAATTAGCGGGCGGTGTTGCAGTAATTAAAGTGGGTGCAGCAACTGAAATGGAAATGAAAGAGAAAAAAGCACGCGTTGAAGATGCATTACATGCAACTCGTGCAGCAGTTGAAGAAGGTGTTGTTGCCGGTGGTGGTGTTGCCTTAGTTCGCGCTGCTGAAGCGATTAAAGACCTAGAAGGTATCAACGAAGATCAAACACACGGTATTAATGTTGCTATTCGTGCAATGTCTGCTCCTTTACGTCAAATTGCCACTAACTCGGGTGATGAAGCCTCTGTTGTGTTAAACGAAGTACGTAATGGTGGTACAGGTAACTATGGTTACAATCTTGGTAACAGCACTTACGGTGATATGTTAGAAATGGGTATTCTAGATCCAACGAAAGTAACGCGTTCAGCATTACAATTTGCCGCTTCTGTTCCGGCTTAATGTTAACCACTGAATGTATGATCACAGATTCACCAGTTAAAGAATCATCTGCTCCTGCTATGCCTGATATGGGCGGTATGGGTGGTATGGGCGGCATGATGTAATTTATGCTTGATTAAATTTCCTCTAACGTCGTTGTTTATTCGCTCGCATAGAAAAGACTATGCGTCGCTCTAAACGCCTTGTTAGTGACAATTTACTCTGCGCATAAATAGCATTTGCTACTTAACGCTTTAAATAAAAAACCTGCTTCGGCAGGTTTTTTATTTATTAATAACCAGACTTGAATTATGCGCATATCATGCGCATGATATGATTGTTAGATGGTTGGAGTGTTAATTATGAATATTACTTTGGGTAAAGAATTCGAAAGAAGAATCACAGAGAAAGTCTCAGAAGGCTTATATACCTCTGCGAGTGAAGTGATCCGTGATGGGTTGAGATTATTGTTTGAAAAAGATGCAGCTAAAAATCAACAGCTCGAAATATTACGCGAAGAAGTGGCTAAAGGTTTTGAACAGCTAGCTGCGGGCGAATTGTCAAATCACAGTGTTATGGATATATTTGAACAAGCCTCTCTTTCCGTAAATAAACAGTCTGAAAGTAAGGGCGATAATGCCAACCTATAGGCTTTCTCCCTTAGCAGAAGAAGATTTATATAAAATAATCTCAACAACAATGAGTTCATGGGGTAATGAGCAAGCAAAAGAGTATGCACAGAATATAGATGCCGCCTTAATAAAACTTGCTCAATTTCCTGATATTACATGATAGGTATCTATAGTGTTAACCCGATACGTTTCGTTATCGGGATTAAGTAATTTGGGCCAAGTCATTAGTATTAAGTCTACTAATTCCATAACTAATTTTTCGATATTTATAAATCTTATTGATAAATATCGAAAAAACTATGATGATAGCAATACTTTTACTTATTTTACAGACACATTATGGCCGGCGCTAGTTTACTTACCTTACTCGATGATATCGCGATGCTACTTGATGATATAGCGGTATTATCTAAAGTTGCAGCAAAAAAAACAGCGGGTGTGCTCGGTGATGATCTTGCGGTAAATGCAGAGCAGCTTTCGGGTGGTATACGTGCTGATAGAGAGTTACCCGTTGTATGGGCTGTTTTTAAAGGTTCAATGATCAATAAAGCTATATTAGTGCCTATCGCCTTATTGCTTAGCTATTTTCTACCGATTGTTATTATGCCATTACTAATGCTTGGAGGAGCCTATTTGTGTTATGAAGGCTTTGAAAAAGTATGGCATAACTTTACTGATAAGGCGGCGGTTGAGCATCATAAGCAGCAATTGAAAGCTGCGTTGCAAGATCCTACGGTTGATTTACAGCAATTTGAAAAAGATAAAATAAATGGGGCAATTAGAACTGATTTTATTTTATCGGCAGAAATCATCATTATTGCGCTAGGTACTATTTCAGATAAAGATATTACAACACAAATTCCCGTTTTAGCTTTTATTGCTGTGGTTATGACTGTTGGTGTATACGGTTTAGTTGCAGGTATAGTGAAAATTGATGATGGCGGTTTAGCACTAATTAAAGATAAGTCGTTATCAATCGGGGGGAAGTTCAAGCGTGTCATAGGCCGCTTTATGATAGGGTTTGCCCCAAAACTTATGAAGTTTCTTGCTGTTGCCGGCACCATTGCAATGTGGTTAGTGGGTGGTTCATTAATTACTCATGGTGTGCACAGCCTGCATACTTTTATTGCAACCGCCTCTGAATTTGCGGCTCAGACCCCTATTATTGGTAATGCACTTTCTGCTATTACCCCACTTTCAATCGATCTGGTTGTTGGTTTTACCTTAGGGGCATTATTAGTGTTTATTGAACTTATCATTAAGAAGTATTCGATTAAATTCTCTAGATAATTTATGTATAGAAATTACTTTCCTAAATAAGCGATAGAATCTCGTTCAATAAGTGCAGGATCAAAGGAGTGATTAATAATTAAATCTTTATGATGATAAACATTTTTTAATACTAATTTTGCTGCCATTTTCCCCATTTCGTCAACTGGATTATTTATCGTGGTGAGTTTGGGGTAGATGTGACGAGAGAAAATAATGTTATCAAAACCTATAATTGATAGATCTTTAGGTAATGAAAAATCATGTTCACGGGCATAAGTCATTGCTCCTGATGCCATTTCATCATTGGCACAAACTAGCGCAGTAAAAGGTGTTTTGGCATTTAAAAAGTGTTTAAGACCTTTTTTTCCTCCCGTTTCTTTAAAATCCCCTTCAACATAAAGTGTATCATTGAAAGGTATTTTGTGCTCTGCTAAGGCACGTTTATGCCCAGTTAATCGGTTTTGCGAATCAGGTTTGAATTGAGGACCACCAATATAAGCGATATTGGTGTGTCCATGCTCAATAAGGGCTTTTGTTGCAAGGTAGCCACCTAGTTCATTATCAAGATAAATACAATTTTCTTTTAAGTCTGGAATGATTCGGCTCATAAAGTAAATAGGCGTTTTACCTTTACTTAACTCAATCAAATACTCATCCGTTAATCCTTCAACATGTATTATTAAGGCATCACAATTACGAGAGATTAGAAAATCAATTCCTTCTTTTTCTTTATCTTCTTCACTATGCCCAGGGGTAATAATAACGTGTTTTCCTGCAGCTCTTAACTCAGCTTCAATACCGGCCATCATTTGGCCAAAGAAAGGGCCATGTAATTCAGAAACTAAAATACCAACACTATTTGTACAATTTGATGCTAATGACTGTGCAATTGAATTAGGGCGGTAGCCCAATTCACTCATAGCTTTTTCAACTTTTTGGCGTGTTTTATCACTGACACGCGCATTGTTATTAATTACGCGTGACACGGTTGCTAGTGAAACACCGGCCAAACTTGATACTTCATATATTGTCGCCATGCTAATCCTACAATGTGCGAGCTGTTACTCCATTATTTTAATAGATAATAACGCTAAACAAACCACTATTTTATCATAATTTAGTTTTGCTAAACTAGCGGATTATCAGTGGGATGAAAATTAAATAATATTTTTCAATATAATGGTTCTTTTACGCTTATTGATGAGCGCCTTTGGTTTAAATCGGCACTGATTTGTTGATTCTTATGGCTTGATAGTGGATAAAATACCATAAGTGCGGCACCTGCAAAGGCAAAAGCAGCAGGAATCCAACTCATGAGTAATTGCATACCGGGTAATGCACCTTCAATGGTACTTTTATCCATTCCGTTATAGCCGTAATTGGCTAGTACAACTAAAACAAGCGCACCGACAAAACCACCGCCAGTTTTTTGCACAAAAGTTCCTGCTGAATATATCAAGCCGGTAGCTCGTCGACCGTTTTTCCATTCAGAATAATCTGCTGAATCTCCTAACATACTAAAGAATAAAGTAGGCATCATGGCTGCAAAAAATTCGGCAGAGCATCCTAAGATGAAAATGCCCAAAATATTGCCAGAAGGTATCCAATAGAAAGCGGCCGTCAATAGACCACTACATAATAATGACACGATAAATAGCGTTGGTTTTCCCATTTTTTTTGATAAATAACCAGTGCATAATGCTCCCAAAATAGACACTAAAAGTAAGGCGATAAAATACTTACCTGCCATAAGCTCATCACCTACTTGGTATTTGAAATAATAGGCAATAACGCCATATTTAATGCCGTTAAACATCATGGTTAAAAACCCCATACCCAATAGTATTAACCAAGGTTTATTGGCGAGTAAATCCAACATATCTTGTTGGGTACCACTAATGGCATTGTTCTTTTGATTACTTTCTTGATTCACTTCTACATTTGTTAATCGTTTGATAAGTAGCCACATCAAAAAGACTACAGCAAAGAAAAATATTCCACTATATAAATTGCGATAATAGAAGAATAATGTGGCAGCTAACAGAGGTAAAATAATATAGGGCAAATTCTTACTTAAATCGATAAGATCTGATTTTAATGTAGTTGTTTCATCAATAGTTGGAATAACGCGTTCTTTTGTTGTGAAGAAAGTAATTAACATGAGTACAGTAAGTAAAGCAGCAAAGAGATACATAGTGTATTGGTAGCCTTGAGCATCATCGCCCTGACCAAAGTAAGCGACTAGATCGGGTAAAAAGCCCATAACTAACAAACCACCTGCAAATGCCCCGGCAAAACGAAAGCCAGATAAGCTAGTACGCTCAGTATCACAAGGGGTTATCACACCCATTAAAGCTGAATAAGGCACATTATTAAGCGTATAAGCGAGTGTTAAGCCGATGTAGGTAATATAAGCGTAAATGAGTTTGTTGCTATAACTCAGCTCAGGCGTTGTAAAGCAAAGTACCATGAATAATGCTAAAAAAGGGGTTGACCATAATATCCAAGGCCGAAATTTACCCCAAGGTGTATTGGTTCTATCAGCTATCATTCCCATGATAATATCGGTAACCCCATCGGATAAACGTACCACTAAAAACAGCATGGCCGCTGCTGCCGCAGTTAAACCAAAAGTATCAGTATAAAAAACAGCTAAATAAGCTAAGGCGCCGCGCCATACTAAATTGGCAGCAGCATCACCCATGGCGTAACCCACTTTTTCATAAAAAGGCAGTTTATTCATCTTGTTTCCCATCTTGAATGTTGATATTAAAGTCTGCGTTATTAACCCGTATTGTCAACTAATGTTATCGATTGCTAATTAAAGCTTGATAGGCATAGCCACTACTTTTTATTGTTCTAACTTGGCTTTTATAATCAACATAAACAATGCCGAAGCGTTTTAAATAACCTTCAGCCCATTCAAAATTATCCATCAAACTCCATGCAAAATAGCCTTTTATATTAACGCCTTGCTCTATTGCATCGTTAACAGCATTAAGATGCTGTTGATAGTACTCTACTCGAACAGTGTCATTAACAACACCATCAATAATTTTGTCGTCTGTCGCAGCCCCATTTTCTGTAATATATATAGGGGGTAGTGGGTATTTTTCATTGAGTGAAACCAGTAATTCACTGAAAGCTTTAGGGTATATTTCCCGGACCAATATCTGTACGTGGTTCAGGGGGGGATTTGAACAAATCGCGCTGCACTATCCGCTTGGTAGATGGCGCGTGTATAAAAATTAATACCCAAAAAATCAATGGGGTGGGATATTATTTCCATATCACCCTCTTGTATTTCAGGATGATGATCCGCAGGTAATTGTGCCAATATGTCAGGGTAGGCAGCATCAAAAATTGGTTTGATATACCATTGGTTAAAATAATCATCTGCAAAATCGCTAGCAATTTTGTCGTTCGCTGAATTAGACGCGGGGTAGCAAGGGGTAAAATTTAGTACTATGCCATTTAACGTATTAGGGCTGTTTTTTGCGAGCACTTTCATTGCTAAACCGTGAGCAAGTAATAGGTGATGAGCTGACTTTCTACCAAATTCTTCACCAACTATTCCTGGAGCATGAACGCCTACTTCATAACCTAAAAATGAACTGCAAAAGGGTTCGTTTAGTGTTGCATAAGAGTATACACGATCACCGAATGCTTGGCTGATTAGGTCGACATAATCCTGGAATTTATAAGCAGTTTCTCTATTTAACTTGACCTCCTTCATCTTCTAAATGCTGAGGTAAATCCCAGTGATATAGGGTTACGAAAGCTTTAATGTTTTTACTTTTTAGTTCATCAAGAATATCGATGTAAAAGTTAACGCCTTCTGGGTTTAACGTTCCAGATTGTGTGATAACTCGTGGCCATGATATAGATAAACGATACGCATCAACACCTAATGACTCGATTAAGGCGATATCTTCTTTCCATAAATTATAGTGATCACAGGCAATTAATCCATTAGATCCATCAATAACTTTATTTGGTGTATTACAAAAAGTGTCCCAAATACAGGGCAATCGATTTTTTGCGCCACCTTCTATTTGAAATGAGGCAGTTGCGACGCCATAGATGAAATCACCTTTTAGCATAGTAGAATCTAGGGGCAAAGAAATTTTGGCTGTCATTGAATATACCTATTACTTAAACTTGTTTTTATGATTTTTTGAAAGCGCTTACAAAAAATGTTGATTAAACAGTGAAGATAGTTTTTAATGTAACAATGTAAGCGCTTACATTGTTAAGGTTAGTGCTTTCTCTAACCGAGGTCAACTAATTTCATCAGTTTTTAATTTGAGCTTTTTTAATTATTTGAAATGAGCGCGTAGAGAGCTAGCAACCTGTGCTATTTAATCAAGCAAATAGGTATAGCGTATGTAAATTAATAATAAAATAAACGTAAAGAGGCTCATATGGCAATACATGCAAGCTCAGGTACTGTTGAACAATTAGCGAATAATCAAGGGCAAGAGAATTACCGTTTTGCATTGACATCGTTAACGTCTTTATTTTTTATGTGGGGTTTTATTACTTGTCTAAACGATATATTAATTCCTCACTTAAAAGGGGTGTTTGATTTATCTTATAGTCAAGCCATGTTAGTGCAATTTTGTTTTTTTGGTGCTTACTTTCTCGTATCTTTACCTCTTTGGTGCGATTGTAAAAAAACTGGGATATCAAAAGGGTATTGTTATTGGGCTGTCTGTAGCTGCACTTGGCTGTTTATGTTTTTATCCTGCTGCCGCTTTACATAGTTATCCTGTGTTTTTAATGGCATTGTTTATTTTGGCTAGCGGCATCACTTTACTTCAAGTGTCTGCTAACCCTTATGTCAGTATGTTAGGTGATGCAAAAACGGCTTCTTCGCGTTTAACTATGACACAAGCATTCAATTCTTTAGGGACAACGGTCGCCCCATTTTTCGGTGCATTTTTAATTTTGAATCACGCGGCAGAGTCAATGTCTGATCAGGCTTCTGCAGAGGCGGTACAACTTCCTTATATTTTTTTAGCCATAATGTTACTGATGTTGGCTGCAATTTTTGCGTGGTTAAAACTACCGGATATAGCGACAACAAATACGAATCATACCGATATCAGTACCGATACAGGTAGTGCTTGGGGCTATAGTCACTTGGTGTTAGGTGCCATTGGTATTTTTGTATATGTTGGGGCTGAAGTCTCAATTGGTAGTTTTTTAGTCAGTTTTTTTGCTGAACCATCTATTGCAGGATTAGCAGAATCTGAAGCGGCAAAATATATAGCTTACTACTGGGGAGGCGCTATGATCGGACGATTCATTGGTGCTGCTCTTATGCAGAAGGTTGATGCGGGTAAATTGTTATCTTTTAATGCCTCGATAGCTTGTTTACTTATTTTAGTGGCGACGTTTTCATCGGGCAGTGTTGCCATGATAGCCATTTTAGTCGTGGGTTTTTGTAATTCTATTATGTTCCCAACCATTTTTAGTCTTGCAATTAATGGCTTAGGAAAACATACCGGCCAAGCTTCAGGGATTTTATGTTTAGCCATTGTGGGTGGTGCAATTATCCCTATTTTTCAAGGGATTCTGGCTGATAATGTTGGTATTCAACACTCATTTATATTACCTATTTTGTGCTATTTATTTATCACTTATTACGGTCTGATAGGCTGTAAAGTTAGAAATAATTAGCATGTTAGCGAATTCTCCAATTGATAATAAAACCTTAAGAGGTAATATAATGAAATATAATAAGTTAATTCAATTAAATGCTAAAAATAGCACCAACAAAAAAATCAATACAGGGATATTTTATTGCGTTTTTTCAATGATCGTTTTTGGTTGTAATGATGTGAATCATGATGAAAATTCACTTAATACAATTACTAACATAAAGGCACTTGACGATAGCTCAGTAGAGCAATCTACTATTGATGTTTGGCCAAAGCTCGATTTAGCGGTAAAAAAAGATACAGGTATTGAAAGCAAGATAGCACAGTTACTTGCTACTATGACGTTAGAACAAAAAATAGCCCAAATGATCCAACCTGAAATTCGTGATATTAGCGTTGATGATATGCGCAAGTATGGATTTGGCTCTTATTTAAATGGCGGAGGCTCTTTTCCTAATCACGATAAACATGCAACACCCAATGATTGGATCAATCTTGCAGAAGCAATGTATCAAGCTGCAATTGATGACAGTCTTGATGGCGTTAGTATTCCTACCATGTGGGGCACTGATGCTGTTCATGGACACAATAATGTTATCGGTGCGACTTTATTTCCGCATAATATTGGTTTAGGTGCGGCAAATAACCCTGCGTTAATTGAACAAATAGCAGCAATCACAGCAACAGAAGTGATGGTAACAGGTATCGATTGGGTGTTTGCTCCTACCGTGGCCGTTGTACGTGATGACAGATGGGGACGAACGTATGAAGGGTATTCTGAAGATCCGGAAATAGTAAAATCTTATTCATCAGCTATTGTAAAAGGTTTACAAGGAAGCGCTGATAAAGATTTTCTTGGCGATCAGCGTGTTATTAGCACGGTAAAACATTTTGTTGGTGATGGGGGAACTGATGGCGGCGATGATCAAGGTAATAATATTGCATCAGAGCAGGTGTTGGTTAATATTCATGCCCAAGGTTATGTAGGCGGATTAACAGCAGGGGCGCAATCTGTAATGGCTTCTTTCAATAGTTGGCATGGCAAAAAAAACCATGGCAATAAATATTTACTGACTAATGTATTGAAAGAACGTATGGGGTTTGATGGATTTGTTGTGGGTGATTGGAATGGCCATGGACAAGTTAAAGGTTGCTCAAATGAAAGCTGTCCACAGGCTGTTAATGCAGGGCTTGATATCTTTATGGTACCCACTAATGCATGGAAGCCGTTGTATGAGAACACGATTGCCCAGGTGAGAAATGGTGAAATCGCCGAGTCTCGTATTGATGATGCAGTAAGCAGAATTTTGAGAGTAAAGTTTAGGGCGGGTCTCTTTGACAAACCTAGCCGGACTAAGCGTGCATTATCAGGAAAAACAGAGTTAATTGGTGCGATTGAACATAGGCAAGTTGCGAGTCAGGCAGTGCGAGAATCACTTGTTTTACTCAAAAATAAAAATAATATTTTGCCATTGTCTGGTAATCAAAAAGTTCTTGTTGCGGGCGATGGCGCTGACAATATAGGTAAACAATCAGGTGGTGGACTATTACTTGGCAAGGTACTAATAATAATAATACTGATT
Source organism: Colwellia maritima (assembly GCF_022669015.1). Lineage (GTDB taxonomy): Bacteria > Pseudomonadota > Gammaproteobacteria > Enterobacterales > Alteromonadaceae > Colwellia > Colwellia maritima. The sequence continues at coordinate 1,230,253 of NZ_JAKKSL010000001.1, forward strand.
TCCCTGGTGGCAGTTCTATTTATGATGGCATTGTGCAGCAAGTAAAATCTCAAGGCGGCAGTGTTGAATTAAATAGTGATGGAAATTTTAAGGAAAAGCCAGATGTAGCTATTGTTGTTTTTGGCGAAGAACCTTACGCAGAAGGCGTAGGAGATATTAAAAATTTAGAATATCAACAAGGGGTTAAACAAGACCTTGCGCTATTGAAGCGATTACAATCTCAAGGAATTCCTGTTGTTTCATTGTTCATCAGTGGTCGCCCTATGTGGGTTAATACAGAGCTTAATGCCTCTGATGCTTTTGTTGCTGTATGGTTACCCGGCTCTGAAGGTGCTGCTATTGCTGAGGTGCTATTTACCCAAGCCAATGGGGAAATTCAGTATGACTTTGTGGGAAAACTATCATTTTCATGGCCTAAAAGTGCCAACCAAACGGTGGTTAATCGCTTTGACACTGATTATAAACCGTTATTGCCTTATGGTTTTGGGTTAAGTTACGGTGATAAAAATGTATTACCCGACTCCTTAGAAGCGACTAGCGTTCAGCATTCTGATAGTTTGCAGGCTATCACGCTTTTTAAAAATTCGATTAAAGCACCATGGAAAATGACAATTGCAGATACTGACTCTACTCGTGTGATGACTAGTAGTGTTGTTGAAAATAATGCGCTTTATTTGCGAACTATTGACCGCAATGTTCAAGAAGATGCCAGAAGGGTTTTCTTCAAAGGGGAAGAAAGCGGACAGGTTGCGTTTACTAGCCAATATGCAACTGACTTTACCCAATACGTAAAAGCTCACTCAACACTTTCATTGACGGTTCGTACTAACCAGAAGCAAAATTTGCTGAAGCAAGGAATCGTTAATATTGCCATGTTATGTGGTGAACAGTGTCAAGGAGTTGTTGATATAACGTCTGCGCTGACAGAATTAACAGCGGATGAATGGCAGACGTTGAGTATAGATTTACAGTGTTTTGAAAAAAATGGCGCTGATATCAGTAAGGTAAAAAGCCCCTTTGTATTGTCGTCAACTGGACCTTTAACTATGGATTTCTCAGAGGTTGTTATAAAACCTAATAGCGTTAACTCTGCAACCCTAAACTGTCAGCAATAATATTGTCAGCTGTAGTACTGTCAGTATCATTGCTTTTGTTTTTGTTGAACGAAGCACCATTATTAGCTATCACCTTTGAGAGTTAATAATGGTGTAAATTTCAGATAATAAAAAGCGTGTTGGAAGCTATGATTTGCAATATTGTTGTATGAAGTCGGCATGACTCGGTAGCTTTTCTACCGCATTAGCAATAGACGCTTTCAAGCTACTCATAAAGTGATTTAATTCTTTCTCGTTCATGATATCTGCGATCTTATGGTATTGCGTTGGCATAACACCTTGACCAAGCATGACCTGAGTCCACGAATCAACACGGAAAATATCACCATCATCCAAAAACACCCGCCCAGTATCTTTAAATAATTGTATTTTATGTGCTAGAGAGTTAGGGATTTCCATGTTTTGGCAATGTAACCAAAAATTACTGTCTTCATATCCGGGTCGCCTTATAATGCAATATGATAAAATCACGCACAGCGTTCAATTCGGAGTCGAGCTTATTATTATATTCATCAATGGCTGATTGATAGATGCCCTCAAACGGAAATAAGCGTAATAATCTGATAATGCCAGACATAATTAAATGAATACTGGTTGATTCAAGTGGTTCAATAAAGCCGGCTGATAAACCTAAAGCAACACAGTTTTTATTCCAACCTTTGCGGCGTCTACCTGTGTTAAACTTAATCACTCGGGGCTCTGTGAGTACTTTACCTTCAATGTTACGGGTTAAGGTCTTTAGTGCTTCTTCATCACTGCAATATTTACTACAAAAAACTAAACCATTACCAACACGATTTTGTAGGGGGATTTTCCATTGCCACCATTTTTATGGGCAATGGAGCGAGTATAAGGTAAGGGATCCGATAGTGTTTCAGTTTGTACCGCTATTGCACTATCGCAAGGTAGCCAATGTGACCAATCATCGAAGCCTGTATGTAGTGCTTGTTCAATTAAAAGGCCTCTAAAGCCAGTACAATCAATAAAGAAGTCGCCTTCAACTACTTGTCCTGATGCTAAGGTCAGTGAACTGATTTTACCCGTTTTATTATCCTTATTTACCTGCTTAATCTTTCCTTCAACGCGGGTTACGCCAAGATTTTTACTAAATTCTCGTAAATATTTAGCATAGAGAGTGGCATCAAGGTGGTACGCATAATTGATAGGTGTGTTCTTTGTTAAGGCGAACTTTTGTGCTTTTGCAGCTTGCAGCTCGTAACAATACTCTCCAAAATCACTTTCAATACCGTTGCGTAAACCATGTAACCAAAAGTGATGAAATTCACCACCCAACATTCTTTGCCTGTTACGCCAAATGAGTGAATATAATCTTTACCTTCTTGTCCCCAGTTTTCAAAACCGACACCCAGTTTAAAGGTGGCATTTGTGGTGCGCATCAGTTCTTGTTCGTCAATACCGAGTAATTTATGAAATGTTCTTATGGGGGGGATAGTGGCTTCACCTACACCTACCGTGGCAATTTCATCTGATTCAACCAAGGTTATGTTCAACTTTTTACCTAGAAGCTTCGAGAAGGCGGCCGCCGCCATCCGGCCAGCTGTTCCACCGCCGCCAATAACAATATTTTGTACTTTATTATTCATAATTCGATCCTTATTACTAATTTTTACTGGCTACTTTGTTTTTAGTTTGTTGAGTAATGATCTATTGCTTGGCAAGCCAGTCAGATATTGATTTTTTTATGTGCAACCACTGCAATTGCTTGTTCAGCCGGTGAGTTAACTTTGATCTTAGTTGGGGTGACGCGTCTGTTTGTCTGAAAGCGCATACCATAAAGCACATATTGATAGCTTGCCGATGGGAAGACTTCTTCATTTTGAAAGAAATCATAACGACTAGGCGGTTGGTATTGCCATAGTTTAATAAGAGTTTTAAGATCTTCACTAATACTTTCGGGCTTTTGGTTATCAAGCCAATACTTTGAGTCTTCACGTTTACTTAAAACATAATGTAATTTTAAAAAGTCGATGATGCGATTCCAACGATAAATAAATTTTTCATTGAAACGGTTAGCAATGATGTCCATATGCTGACGAGTAACGGGTAATTCATCCGTTATCATGGTAGATGCTAACTCGATCATAGCTAAAGCTGAAGCTTCTAGCGGTTCAAGAAAACCTGCAGACATCCCAATAGCGACACAGTTTTTATGCCAAAACTTTTCTCTATGACCTGGTTCAAATGTTATTTTTCTAGGTGTGAGTAATGCTGCTTGTGCTTCGCCAATTGACTGAGTAAGGTATTGTTTTAATGCTTGTTCAGCGTCAACATCATTTGTATGAGCGCTAGAATAGGTGTATCCCACACCACGTCGGGTTTGTAATCCTATATCCCAAATCCGGCCTGAATCTTGGGCTGTGGATAATGTTGTTGAATTTATTGGGGCATCTTTAGTTGGGTAGGGTACTTGTACAGCAAGCGCAGAATCATTAAATAAAATATGCTTTTTGTTGATAAAGTTAATTTTATAATGCTTTCCTAATAATAGTGAAGCACTCCCAGTACAATCAATAAATAGATCGCCTTCAATATTGCCGTGTGCTTTAGTACTTATGGCAGCTATATCATCATTTTCGGCAGAGATAATGTCATCCATATGGTCAACAATGTGTCGAACGTTTAATGTTTTGATACAGTGCTTTTGTAAGAGAGCAGCAAATTTCATTGCGTCAAGGTGGTATCCATAATTTGTTACGGCGGCGTAATCTGGAGTGGCTTCTTGTTTTGGTGCTAAACCTGCTTGACAAACATGGCTTTGTATATTGACAGTGTCTGCAAATGATTGTTGAAAGTGATTGGCTTGCCAAGCCGCGTGTAAATCAACTTGACCATAGCCATTTGGTGTCATAAAAGGGTGATAGTAATAATCATCAGGGCTGCCGGTTCTCCAACCAACAAATTTTGAGCCTTGTTTAAATGAAACGTCACATTGTTGGATAAACTCTTTTTCGTTTATGCCTATTTTTTCTAACGTATTACGCATTGATGGCCAGGTACCTTCGCCAACACCAATACTATTCACTTCAGGGGATTCAATTAGCGTTATCTGAATTTCACTGGCTGAATCAATACAGTGTTCGGCTGCTATACTACCGGCGGTAATCCATCCTGCGGATCCGCCACCAACAATGACAATTTTTTTTATAGGTTTATCCATGTAATCTCCTACCTACGGGTATTACTAATTCGTTACCTTTATTCTTAGTGCCCGAGCAACAAGTTTATTCATTGGTATAAATTATTATGTGTCAATCGATAAATGCCGTGCAAGTGCACGGCATTTATAAAGGTAATTATCTAACTAAATATCTAGCTAAATAAACTTAGAAAGTATAACGTGCGCCAAAAGCATAACGTGCTTCTTGTTCAGCTAAATTCCATAATTGAACACTAGTGCGACCATGGATACGGGTGTCTTCACCTGTAATATTGATGCCTTCTAAAAATACTGATAATTGCTCATTAACTTGATAGGCCACATTAAAGTCAATTTGTGCATAAGCTTCAGTATACGCAGGTTCATTGATATATCTAGCTTGTGAGTTTAAAAAGTCATCACGCCAGTTATAGGCAACACGTGCTTGAAAAGCATCTTTTTCATACATTAAAATCAAGTTAGCTGTGTCACTTAAACCAACAAGGGCAAACTGTGTTACAGATGGATCAGCGTTGTTATCAAAACCTACATCACCAGAAACGGTTGTATAGTTAGCTTGAATACCAAAGCCACTCTCACCGAAGAAATGTTGTGCTGCAATTTCAAAACCGTTTATTTTAGCTTCTTTATTGTTTACAAATTTCGTTACAGTAAAGTCCATTAATGGATCATCGCTGTTCGGCAATACATCATAATCTACTTCAAATTGCTCAGCAGGAATTGAATAGTAATCTACGTTGTTTTCAGTCGCGGCAACCATGGCGAATAAGTTGGTATCGGTTAACTCTTCACCTAACGCTTCTAAAGCTATTGCAGCAGCTTGAGCACGCGGGCCTGCTGTTGCATCACGCAAACCGTATACATTTTCCACAACAGGTTCACGACCGGCAAAGTTATTAACACGCTTTTCATAATAACCAATTGACACATAGCCGGTATCTGCGAAGTACCATTCAGCAGATAAATCAACATTGTCTGATTCTAGCGGCACTAATCCTGGGTTACCACTGGATGCTGTACCTAATTGTACGCCTGCCATTGTTGTTGGGCCAGAAGGACCACTAACCCCTGCCGCAGCAGCACTTAATTGATCATATGTGGGGCGAGCAATTGTTTTACTGTAAGAGAATCGAGTGATAACATTATCAACCACTTCTATGTCAAAATCAAAGTTTGGGTAAAAGATGGTTGTAATCAGCTTTAGCTGAAAAATCTTGCATGCCCGTGCCAAAACGTACGTTAAAATCATTATTACCTTCCCACGCCACTGCGTTAGGTAAGGCAACATTTGCTGAAGAGGTAATGTCAGTACTTTCAAAGCGAAGACCAAAGCAGACATATTATAGGGACGACCGCCTAGTTCACCTGAAAGATCCAATTGGAAGAATGCAGACGTAATATCTTCTTTTATGGTGCGATCAGTTGCTGCTGCACCATTGGCAACAAAATCAAAACCATATTCACCAAACTCGCCCATTCTCCTATTTGCGATGCGCTCCCCGTGAAACCTTGATTAAAAGCATTGCTTTTATCAAAATCATTAATCTCGCTAGTAAAATCAACTAAGGTTAAGTAGTTATCAGGTAATTCACCTGGGTTTTCAATACCCCAGTTACCCATAGTATGGCGTGTTAAGCTCTGTACTGAATGGCTTTCCATTGAACGAGATTCAATACCGAATTCAATACTTCCTTCTTCGAACTCATACGCACCAATAACACGAAATTCATCTATTTCAGTTTTCTGAGATGAATAATTCATATCAAGAATTGAAGTACCTACATCATCTTGATCAAGTACACCGTTACAGTTTAAGCCTCTTCTAGCATCACAGTCGTCAAAATCAACATGCATTATTGGATAACCATTGTTGAATTCAACACTTTGACCTGCAGAAATGTTTGCACCTAAACCGGCATTAACCCAGGTTCCATATTGGGCATCAGGTGAGCTTTCAGCAGTGGAACTATGACCGTCAAATGTCAATGTGAAATAATCGTTCACATCATATTTGATATTTAAACCAATTGAATCATTTTCGTTTACTTGGTTAAGTTCTTGTAGTGCTAAACCTAAATCACGTGGCGCTTGATCACCACGATCTTCATTGTAGTCAACCGGTGTGGTCACAGTTTCATCATCAAAACCTAGATTTGATTTGTAAGTATCCATCCAGATGGATTGTTCAGCACGGGATTGAAAAGTGTCTTGTTTTGAATAGGTATAATCTAGCGTTGCAGTTAATGTTTCTACTGGTCTAAATTGTAATGTTAACTGCGCATTTGTACGTTCACGTTCTTGATCCGAAATAAAATAACGTAAATCTGAAGGCATTGAATAGATTTGACCGAGTGCAGGCTCATTAGCTATTTGAATGTCACTCGCTGCTTGTGGAATAGTGCCATCGTATAAACTTGTACGCCATTCGTTAACAAAAGCGCCAGAAGTTGAGCTATGTCTTGTTTGTGTATTGACGGTTAAAGAAGCACCAAATTTTTCTTCTTCATCAGTCCAACTCAGTAGTCCAGATAACTCTGGAGTAACATCATCACCAACACGATTACTGGTATCCATTATTGCTTTTGCGCCAACACTCGCGTGCATACCAGGATTATCAAGTGGCTTACCGGTTACAATGTTAATAACAGCACCAATACCACCAGTTGCAATGTTTGCTCGACCGGTTTTATAAACAGAAACAGATTTAACAGCATCGGAGGCTAGGTTTGAAAATTCGAAGGCACGTGAATTTGACACACCGCCGCCGCCTGGTAGGCTCGAAGCGGGCATAGTACGGCCGTTCAACGTTACCATATTATAATCTGGACCAAAACCACGAACGGTTACTTTGCTACCTTCGCCATTGTCTCTGTCAATTGAAACACCGGTTATACGCTGTAAAGATTCGGCTAAGTTAGTATCAGGGAATTTACCAATGTCTTCTGCTGAAATAGCGTCAACTACACCTGATGCATCACGTTTTAATCTTGTCGACTCTTTAATACTAGAACGCATTCCTGTTACGGTAATAACTTCTAAACTTTCTTCTAGGGCTACTTCTTCTGCTGATATCGCAGGAAGAGCTGTAACCCCTAAAATTAATGATAAGCTTGTTGCCACTTTTGTTTTAATAAATTTATTCTGAATCATGTTTATCTCCCACCAATTTACATGTTTTATAATTATCTGTTGTAGTAAGCGCTTTCATTAATTATTTAGTATCGTGTTTAAGGTGATAAATTACAAACAAATGAAAGCGCTTACATTTAAGTTAGAGTATTAAATGATTAAGGTCAATAACTATTTTTATAATTATACAAACCAATGAATAATCTTACGCCAAATAAGTAAGTTTCTTTAAAAGCCAATAAAAATTTATGTAGTAATAAGTCATTTAAAAACAATTGGTTGATTGTTTTTAAAAATTGTTTTTGTAAATTTACATTGTGTTTATAAAAAATATGAATTATTTTGTAAGCGCTTACATTTTATCGTTATAAGGATAAAATATTGAATTATTCATTATTTTATCCTTATAAGAATGCGTTTTAAATTGAAGCATAAAAATTTTACTATTATCTATGATTCAATAAGGGATTTATTCGTGAACAGTAATCTGCGTTTAAAAGAGAAAGTTGCTTATGCTTGTGGTGACGTTGCATCCAATTTTTATTGGCGTGTGTTTGATGTGTTTTTATTTATTTTCTATACCGATGTTTTCGGTATCTCAGCGGCAGCTGTAGGTACCTTAATGTTAGTCACACGGTTAATTGATGCTTTTTCTGATCCGTTAATGGGGGCGTTAGCCGATAGAACTAAAACCCGTTTTGGCAAATTTAGGCCTTATCTTTTGTGGGGGATTATTCCTATTGTTGCTGCGGGTGTTTTAACTTTTACAGTACCCGATCTTAGTGAAGATAATAAATTGATTTGGGCTTATGGCACCTACATTTTTATGATGTTGGCCTATACCTTTATTAATGTGCCATACGGCGCATTACTTGGTGTGATAACGAGCGATACGCAACAACGTACTACACTCACTAGTTTTCGGTTTATAGGCGCTTTTTCAGGGGGAGCCTGGTTGCTTATTTAACACCGGAATTAGTTCTATATTTAGGACAAGGGAATGAAGCATTAGGTCGGCAATTAACCATGGGGCTGTATGGTTGTATTTCAGCGCTGTTATTTACACTGACATTTTATGGTACTAAAGAACGTATTTCACCACCACCAGATCAAAAAACACCAGTGTTACAAGACATTAAAGATCTAGGGCATAATAAACCTTGGTTAGTGTTATTTGGTTTGGCGCTCATCATCATGATCACCATTTCGTTACGAGCAAGTTCAGGGACATTTTATTTTAAATATTACACACAACGACCTGACTTGATTGGTAGTTTTGCAATGGTATACATGATCGCTTTAGCTATAGGGGCGGCATCGACACCCTTGTTAACACGATATGTAGATAAACGTCGTTTGTTGATTATTTTAATGAGTATAGTCGCTAGCTTATCTACCGCATTCTATTTTGTTCCTAGAGACAATATTGCGTTGATGTTCGGACTGCAAATTATGATTGGATTGGCGTTAGGACCAAAATCACCCTTGGTTTTTTCAATGTATGCAGATACCGCTGATTTTTCTGAATGGAAAACAGGTAGAAGAGCAACGGCAATGATATTTTCTGCTGCTGCTTTTGCACAAAAATTAGGAGGAGCACTTGCGGGGGCAACAATAGGTGGTTGCTTGCATCACTGGGTTATGTGGCTAACCAAATACAAACAGGCGCATCAGAGCAAGGCATAGTGCTTTTATTGACTATTATTCCCGCGGTTTTTGCTGCATTAGCTATTCCTCTCATAATGCTGTATCCATTAGACAACAAAACCTTAACAGATGTGCAAAGAGGTTTACATCAAAGAAAAAATACAGTGGTAAAACAGGATGAAAACGAGGTTATGAATAATGGGTAATATGGTTAATACAGAGAATAAATCACGTGTGAAAGTTGAACTTGATTGCCCGATTAAAATGCCAAAAGCCAGTGGTTTTTTGTGGAATAAAAAGATGGTTGTACAAGTGAATTGTCGTGGCTATGTAAATTCACAGTATATGCAGCCTGAGCCAAGAAAATACTCTTATGCGCCTAACATGGAAGAAAAAACTTTTATTCAGCCAGAGCATAGCTATTTTACTCACCACCCGGGACGTTTTTTCTATATTAAAGATGAAGATCTTGAACAGTGCTTTTCAGTACCTTATGAGCCAATGAGAAAAAAACTTGATAAGTTTAGTTTCGTTCAAACTGCTAGTGAAATTTACTGGTTGATTGAGCACTTAGAGCTGAGCATAAAAATTTCCATAAGCTTAAGTAAGCAAGATATTGTTGAACGTTGGTCTTTATCAGTTAAAAATATGAGAGCTTCGGGTGGACAGCGAAATATCAGTATTTATCCCTATTTCACTATCGGTTATATGTCTTGGATGAATCAATCAGCCTGTTTTAATGAACAACTAAACGCGATTGTTGCTTCGGCAATAACACCATACCAAAAAGTAGAGCAGTATTTTAAAAACAAAGACTTGAAAGAAAAATCATTTTTCATCGCCGACAAAAAACCAACAACTTGGCATACTAATCAAGCAGCCTTCGAAGGGGAAGGAGGCTTACATGCACCAGACGCATTAAAGACACTTACACTATCTAATGATGAAGCCAGATATGAAACACCGGTTGCGGTTTTTCAATACCGAGAGTCATTCGGTGAAAATGAAGGTATCGATTATCAATTTTTATTTGGTCCCGCTAAAGATGAGTTAGAAATAGCGACATTAGCTAAGCGTTATTTTGGTGCTGAAAAAGCAAAACAGGCACAACAAGTTTATGATACGTATATTGCTAAAGGGCAAGGGTGTTTAGCTGTCAACACAGGTGCCGCTGAATTTGACGATTTTGTTAACCATTGGTTGCCTAGGCAAATGTATTATCATGGCGATGTTAATCGCCTAAGTACGGATCCTCAAACGCGTAACTATATTCAAGATAATATGGGCATGTGTTATATCAATCCTAATATCGCGCGGGATGCTTTTATTTTAGCATTATCACAGCAACAAGTTAGTGGCGCGATGCCCGACGGTATTTTACTTCATGAACAAGCGGAACTTAAATATATTAATCAAATCCCTCATGCGGATCATTGTGTTTGGTTACCGATATGTTTGGCAGTTTATTTAAATGAGACGGGTGACGTTAGTTTGTTATCAAGCAATATTTCATTTGCCGATTCTAATAAAACCAAAACCTTCAGTGAACACATAATGCTTGCGCTAGATTGGTTATTAGCGGCTACAGATCACAGAGACTTAAGCTTGATAGAGCAAGGTGATTGGTGTGACCCTATGAACATGGTTGGTTACAGAGGTAAGGGGGTTTCAAGTTGGTTGTCTCTTGCTACGGCATACGCGTTGAATACATGGTGCGATTTGTGTGATGACTATAATATCAATATTGATGTGAAAAAACTCATGGATTACCGACTAGCTGCTACAACCATAAATAAAGCGGTTAATTCATATTTGTGGGCCGACAACTGGTTTGCTCGAGGCATAACTGATGAAAACCGTGTTTTTGGTACCGTGAAAGATAACGAAGGACAAATATACCTAAATCCACAAAGCTGGGCTATATTAAGTGGTGCCGCATCACCAGAACAGCAACAGCGGATGATCAAGGCAATTACTAAACAATTAATGACGCCTTATGGCGTGATGATGTTAGCACCAAGTTATACCCACATGATTGAAGACATCGGTCGAATTACACAAAAGCATCCTGGTGTTTCAGAAAACGGCTCTGTTTATAATCATGCCGCCATTTTTTATGCTTACAGTTTATACCAAATAAATGAAAATGATTTAGCCTTTGATGTATTAAAAAAAATACTACCTGCTATAGACGATGCTGATCAAAGCGGACAGCGGCGGTTTTTGTGCCTAATTATTACCGCGGCGCTTATCATCAATATCCAGATCAAGCAGGTCGTTCAAGTCAGTTATTTAATACGGGTACACTGGCTTGGCTGTATCGTTGTTTAGTCGAAGAGTTGTGTGGTTTAAAAGGGGGAATGGTGTTTTGCATGTTGCCCCTAAATTACCCCGTTGTTTAAACAGTATATCTGGGCAGCGATTATTTCGTGGTGCAAAACTCATCTATGTTATCGAAAAATCTAACTCAATAGAAAGTATCAAAACCTATTTAGATGGTGAATTGATGCTAAATAATCAATTAGCCAATATTAAAGCAGATAAAACGTATCAAGTGCGTATTTTGGTGCCTGATAATGACTAGACTTTCTAATGAAAAACAACAAAACATAGACAAACTTTCCCTATATATTGTGATGGGGGTTAGTGGCTCAGGTAAATCAGTTATTGGAGAAAAACTTGCGCAATACCTTAGCAATCAAATTAAGGTTGAATTTATTGATGCAGACGATTTTCATTCACCACAAGCCAAACAGCGTATGGCTGCTAACCTTCCACTTGATGACACCATGAGAAAGCCTTGGGTGAATGCGATTATGAATAAACTGATGGAGTTAGCATCGCAAAATAAAAATGTGGTATTAGCATTTTCTGGCTTAAAGCTTAAGCATAGAAACTGTTTACGTTCATTAAGTTTTAATACGGTTTTTTATTATCTCCAAGCCGATATGAATATTATACGAACGCGTATGTTAAACCGTAACAATCATTTCTTTAAACCGGAACTATTAACTAGTCAATTTTTAGCAATGGAAGCCGTGAGTGATGATGAGCAAAACTTAACTACGATAGATGTCAGTGGATCATTAGATGAGGTCTACCAAACAAGTTATCACACATGTTCAGCAAACACTGTAAAGGTCCTGATATGAACAAAGTAATCGCGAATTTTTTAATTTTTTCATGCTGTCTTGTGGCCATATTTGGTCATGTGGCTATAGCTCATGATAAGAGCGAAAATTTACTATTGGCACACAAAGCATCAACTAATATTCTGATTGATGGTAAGGCGGATGAAACCAGTGGGCATTAGCATCATGGCAGCCTCTAGATCATTTAATGTCAGGCAGCCAACCAACAACAGACGATTTTAGTGGCAGATTTAAAATCTTATGGGATGCAGAACAACTTTATTTGTTGGTTGAAGTTGTTGATAACATATTATTTGATCAACATGCCGATCCTTTGCACTTTTATTGGGATGATGATTGCCTAGAGGTTTTTATCGACGAAGATGCATCAGGTGGAAATCACCAATTTAATTTTAATGCCTTTGCATATCATATTGCGCTTGATAATCAAGTGGTTGATATAGGTCCTAATAAACAAGATGGTTCAACAAATTTTGTGTTGTTAAATGAGCACCTTAATAGTATTTGGCGACGCAGAGAAAGTAAGCCCCACAAAATTATCTGGGAAGTCGCGCTTCGTGTTTATGGTGATGATTTTACATTATATTCAAACAATAAAAATCAGCAGCCAGTCACCTTAACTCTAGGTAAAACGCTCGGTTTTATGTTGGCTTATTGTGATAACGATGGTTCAAAAGAAAGAGAAAGTTTTATGGGGTCAACAGATATTAAGCCTGTTAATGGTGATAAAAATTTAGGTTATATCACCGCAGATGTTTTTCAAAAACTAAAATTAATTGAATAGCTTAGGTTATTAAACAACAGATTATAATAATTAAAGGTAGATACAGACTTATGACGATAAAAGTAAAGCAGATATTAAAACCGATTAACGTAACCTTTTTAGCTATGTTAACTTTAGTTATGTTAGTTACGGCGTGTCAAAATGACTCAGTACAAACAGTACAAACAGTACAAACAGTACAAACCAACAATACACAAAGCAATCGTCTAGCCTCAGTTGAAACAGATGTTACCCGATTATTGAATGAGATGACTTTAGCCGAGAAAGTATCCCTTACACATGCAAGTGGTAAGTTTCATGTTAATGCGATAGAGCGTCTTGGTATACCAGAAATGTGGCTTTCTGATGGTCCCCATGGTGTTCGCCATCAAATTCAAAAGCACAGTTGGGCATCGGTGGTTGGACTGATGACTACTCAACTTATTTGCCACATCTTACTTCAGTTGCCGCAAGTTGGGATGTTGAAATAGCCCGATTACATGGACAAGTATTAGGCGCAGAAGCACGAGACAGAAAAAAAGATTTTATTTTGGGTCCGGGTGTGAACTTAGCAAGATTACCACTTTATGGTAGAAATTTTGAATATATGGGCGAGGATCCAATTTTAGCAGCTAAATTGGTTGTTCCTCAAATTAAAGCGATTCAAGAAAACGATGTAGCAGCAACCGTTAAGCATTATGCACTCAATACACAAGAATTAAATCGAACAGGTGTTAACGCAAAACCAACAGAGCGTACTTTAAGAGAGGTGTACTTACCCGCATTTGAAGCAGCCGTTAAAGAGGCGGCGTGTTAGGTATGATGGGGTCGTATAACCAATATTTTGGTACTAATGCTAATCAAAGTAAACATTTAGTGAGGGATATTCTGAAAGGGGAGTGGGGATATCAAGGGGTATTACTCACCGATTGGAATGTTGACATTAATACCTATGATGCGGCGATGCATGGTCTTGATCTCGAAATGGGAACCGATGTTGAAGATTACCAGGATTATTTCTTTGCCAAGCCGTTATTAACAATGGTGCAAGCGGGAAAAATACCTGAATCGGTTGTTGATGATAAAGCTCGACGATTATTAAGAGTGCAACATACTATTGGTATGTATGATAACAATAGAAAAATTGGCAACAGAAATACTAAGACTCACCAAGCTGCAGCGCGTAAAATAGCCGCTGAAGGTGTTGTGTTACTTAAAAACAAGGTTGTTGACTCAACACCTGTGTTGCCTTTAAACATAACTAAAATAAAGAATATATTAGTCCTAGGTCCTAACGCAGATAAAAAACATGGTACGGGTGGTGGTTCTTCTGAAGTTAAATCTTTGTACGAAGTGACACCGTTAGCAGGGTTGAAAGCAGCGTTGGGTGATAACGTCAGCATTAATGTCATGAGAGCGAAAAGTAGTGAGTTATCTCCTATTGCTAGTGATTACGTTGCCGGCAGACATTGGACAGGTACACCTGCGTGGAATATTTCCTATTATGCTGAGCAAGCACGGAAAACATTAATTGAAGAATCTTGGATTGTTGACTCACAATTTAAACCAAAGAAACAATTATCACCCCAACATATCACGATGAAGGCTAAAATTAAGCCGTTAGCCAGTGGTATTCATCATCTACATGCTGAAGTGCAAGGAGATTTTCAATTAAAAATCAATAATGAATTAGTGATTACCTATCAAGAAGGTATAAGCAGTAAATCAGCACTAAACTATGATATTTCGCTAGAGGAAAGTGAAGAATATGCGTTTGAAATTGAATATGATGGGCAAAAACATTTTATGTTGGGTTGGAACGCGCCAGGTGAATTGTTTACTAGTGAAACAGACTATTTAACGGCAGCAAAAAAAGCGGATGCAGTTATCTATTTTGGTGGCTTGAGTCATGCCGATGATAGAGAGTCAATTGACCGCTCAAATATGAAGTTACCCAATTCGCAAGATGAAATTATTGCAAAACTACTTAAGGTTAATAAAAAAACGATTATTTTCTTAGTTGCCGGCTCTGCTGTTGAAATGCCGTGGGTTGAGCAGGCTAATGCGATTGTTTGGGGATGGTATGGTGGTATGGAAGCGGGTAATGCTTTTGCTGATGTGTTAACGGGGAAAGTTAATCCTAGCGGTAAAATGCCAATTACGTTACCTGTTCGTCTTGAAGATACTGCGCCTATTGCACTGAACGATTATACTGCAAAAGAGAGTTTATACACTGAAGGGGTTTTTATTGGTTACCGTTGGTTTGAGCAACAAAAAATAAAGCCATTATTTAGCTTTGGCCATGGGCTATCTTTTACACAATTTGATATTAGTAACATTAAACTATCAAAAAATACCGTAGCGCATAATGACGATATTTTTGTCACTGCCACAGTTAAGAATATAGGGACAGTTCGGCGCAGAAGTGGTACAACTTTACCTACGTGATGTTGAGTCAAGTGTTTCAAGACCGATAAAAGAGTTAAAAGGTTTTGCGAAAGTTATGCTGCAACCCAAAGAAACTAAAATTGTCAGGTTTAAGTTAACCACGCGCGATTTATCTTTTTGGGATGAAAAAACAAATGATTGGCTAGCTGAGCCTGGAGAGTTTGAAGTGTTACTGGGTAATTCATTAGACAATATTAGCCATCGTGAGAAGTTTATTTTGCAATAATAATCATAAAATTAGCATTGTATACTGTTTTACAAGCCAAAATAACATTATGCTTGTGTACTTTGGGTGAGTACATTAACGTAGCAGGAAATGAATTTTGTTAAGGCGTAGGTCGTGTTAGGTAAAATAACAGAGAATACTGTATTTAGGCGGTACAATACAGCTGTTGTTGTTGCTTTTATTGTCATTGTTTTTATCGCGCTTACGGCGGCGTCACTTCGTTATATTAGTGAATTGTCTGATCATAAAAAGCGGGGATTAAATCAGTTAACAGCACAAGCTAACCAATTAAATGCAATGTTAGTCCAAAGCGAGCAAGCAATTACTGGTATCCAAGAGTTTGCTCAATATAACCTTAAATATCCAGATGAACTACATGCAAAAATACCGCCTTTAAGGCAAGATGGTTCTTTGTTTTTTCTGGATAAACCGATCCGTAGCTCTTTAGAAGAAAACAAACGTATCAGTGGCAATATTACAGGATTTGGGCAAATTGATGAATTTTCGTTGATAAAACAACAAGAAATCGCCATGGCCAATGCATTAACTCCGGCTTTTGTTGCGGCGCAAAAAATAATTGCAGAAGCCAATTGGTTTTACTACGTTTCTGTTGAGCAATTTGTCAACATATTCCCTGGATTGGTCGTGATAGGCGGCGATTTAGTGATCGAATGCTCACAAATATCCATGCAAAAAAAATACAAGCACTTGGGTTAGAAAATAATAAAGTTGTATGGTCATCGCCCTATATTGATACTGCGGGTACCGGAATAAACTTCTCCTTAGGTATGGGGGTTTACCGTAATAAAGACATGCTAGGCGCAGTTATTATTGATGTTAGTTTAGCTCGCTTGCAGCAAAGCTTGCCCGAGTTAACATCAGCAGATCAACGTTTAGTATTACTTAATCAAAGCAATGATATTTTAATTTTTAAACAAAAAGGCGAGGCGCCTTTAAGTTATCGGACATCATGGCAAAAACTTTTACCTGAGGCGTTGCACCAGTTAAATCCAGATAAATTAACGCAGTTACCTGATTCATCACAAATTGGTGATTGGTTAGTTGAAAAACATACCTTGCCAATTAATGGTTGGACGCTGTTAAAATACCAACCCTACTCAACGTTTATTTCCCCTTTACGTAGTCATTTTATATACATGTTTACTATTTTGTTAATTGGTTTACTTGCGTTTTTAATGCTAGTAAATGCTATGACAAAACGTAGTTTTATTAAACCGACTCATGATTTTATTAGTCATATTGAGTATTGTGCTCAAGGCGACCCTGGAAAAGTAAAGGCCACGGCTGATTGGTTGCATTGGTTTATCCTAGTTGAAGATATATTCACTCAAAATCGAAGTTTACTGCTGCAATTAAAAGAGCAAAATGAAGTACTCGATAGTCGGGTGTTAGAAAAAACCAGAGCACTATTAGAAAGTAGTATAAAACATCAGCGTGATTATGTTTTATTACGTTCTGTTATGAACGCAATTCCGGAATTAATTATTTTTAACGACCCTGATGGAAACTTAATGGGCTGTAACCATGCGTTTGAGCTTTTAAGTGGTCGTTCAGAAAGTCAAATGCTAGGTTTTCAAGCGAAAGCGTTTATACCGAATGAGCTAGCTGCTGAAATTGAGCATTTAAACGAACATTTTACTGCTGAATATCCTCAGCAAGCATTACTTAGAACACATGACAAAAGTTATCAAGGTTATCATAATCAATTTACTAATGAGCAAGGAGAAGTGCTTGGTACTATTACTATTTTACAAGATGTTACGGTACAACAAGCTACACAATCAGCTTTAAAACTTGCTAAAAACCAAGCTGAGAATGCTAACCAGGTCAAAACACAGTTCTTGGCCAATATGAGCCATGAAATTAGAACCCCTATCAATGCCATACAAGGGATGATGAGTTTATTAACTCGTACGCTGATAGATTCGCGGCAACAACACTATTTAGAAAATGCACAAACCGCTGCCTTTACTTTGTTGCATCTTATTGATGAATTACTTGATTTATCAAAAATTGAAGCAGGTAAAATGCATATAGTTAAGGGGGTAATTGATTTACCGGTTATCGATAAGGCCATTAAACTAAACTCTACCAACCTTCACCTAAAAAAATTAACCATGCGTGTTGAGTGGGCAGCGAATGTTCCTCGCTTTCTTATGAGTGATGAAATGCGGTTAGTTCAAGTACTTTCTAATTTATTAAATAATTCTATCAAATTTACTGAGCAAGGCGAAATCGCTCTATACATTGACATTATAGCTTTGAGCCAGAAAGATGCCACAATTCAATTTAAGATGAAAGATACAGGCATTGGCATAGCGAAAGAAAACCAAACTCACTTGTTTGATGCTTTTTCTCAAGCTGATGTTTCGATGACAAGAAAATATGGAGGTTCAGGGTCACGGGGTTATCTATTTGCCAACAAATAGTGAAATTGCCGGGAGGTGAAATTGTACTTAATAGTGAAATTTGGGTGAAGGTTGTGAATTTCACTTTATTTTACCTTTCGTTATCCCTGATAATGACGACATCATAAAATTAGACGCTTATCATGATTTCAATGGGAGTGATGCATTAACCCTGAATGTATATGGTGTTCAGCAAACATTGTCTGAGAGTTGTATTGATACAATTAAAGCTATGTCTTGGGATTATCATTCATGTCATGATCTCCATGAATTAAAAGTATTGTTGTCAAATAGTACTCACCTAGATAAAACATCGTCTAATCAAGCATGTTGCGACAGTATCAATGTATTATTAATTAATGAAGATGTGCTGTCTCAAAGCACAATGCATGCTAATTTATTTGCTGAAGTGGATTTAATCGCACTTTGTCAGCCGGTCATGCAAGAGTTAAGCGGTAGTATTTGTAAGCAACTTGATCTGATGAACGTACCGTATATTTTGCTTGATACCCCCTTATATCGTTACTCTTTAGATAAAATTGGGCAGTCGGTACTGCACCTTTTAAGCGAGGGGTCAAAAGAAAAAGACACGTTAATATCAGCTGAAAACACCCTCTCATCAATGTCACCTTTATTAAGTCATAAAGATGAAGTTCAAAAAAAGAGGCTTAATGAAGAAGATAGTCTCAAAGAAGACTTATCCAATGTACATGTATTATTAGTTGAAGACAATTTAGTAAATCAACTGGTTGCTAAAGAATTACTTCTCAGTATGAAAGCAAGTGTAACCATTGCTGATAATGGTCAAAAGGCATTGCAGGCACTTAAAGAAGAGGTGTTTGATGTGGTTTTAATGGATATTCAAATGCCGATAATGGATGGTTTGACGGCAACAAAAGAAATAAGAAAAAATAAAAAATATCAGAGCCTGCCAATTATCGCGATGACCGCACATGCGCGAGCAGAGGATAAACAACTCAGCCTATCTCCGGGATGAACCTACATATTGCCAAGCCTATTACCCCGGCATTACTTTTAAAGAGTATATTAGAAGCGATAAAGCGTGATATTGATTAATCGAGTTTAATATACTATCGGGTTTAATATACTACCAAGTTAGCTTAGGGCTTTACTGAAAAGTCGTTCCAGTTTATTAATCGTTTTCTGAATATTATTGACATCGGTGGGCGCAATGAAAATAGTATCATCACCGGCAATAGTACCGAGAACACCATCACTTTTACTTAAGCTATCTAACAAGCGCGCAATTAATTGTGCAGCCCCAGGGCTTGTTTGAATGATGATCATAATGCCATTATGCTCAATCTCTAATACTAACTGTTTTAATGGGCTTTGTGCTGTAGGTACACCGAGTTCAGCAGGTAAGCAGTATACCATTTCTTGACGAGCATTACGGGTGCGCACCGCACCAAATTTACTCAGCATACGTGATATTTTAGATTGACTGATATTATCGAAACCTTGCGTTTTTAACGCATCAACAATTTCGCCTTGTGAACCAAACTGTTCTTGTTTTAATAAGTCTTTAAATGCTTGTATTAGTGCTTCTTGTTTCTGTTGGGGATTCATTGTTTGATATTAAAACCTTTTTAGAGGACACATTATTCCAATTGCTATAATACTAAAGTTGAGTTTTTTCAATTCAGCATTATACGTTATCATATAAACAAATATACGGTATAAATGAATATTAATTGTTTTTTTGTTGCCTATGCTATATCTTTTGCGCAGCAAATTTTTACGTATTTACTCAAATTTTTTTGTTAAAATGAATCAAAGGTTAATTTGACCTTAGTTTACCCCTATTAAATATCGGAGAGAACACATGAAAGTAGCAGTTTTAGGCGCCGCAGGCGGTATTGGACAAGCATTATCTTTACTATTAAAAACTCAATTACCGGCCGGGTCTGAGTTATCACTTTATGATGTTGCCCCGGTTGTTCCTGGTGTAGCAGTGGATTTATCTCACATCCCTACCGATGTAAAAGTTGCCGGTTTTGGTCGTGATGAGTTAAATGCTGCGTTATCTGGTGCTGATATTGTATTAATTCCGGCAGGTATGCCACGTAAACCAGGTATGGATCGTGCTGATTTATTCAATGTTAATGCGGGCATTATCAAAGTATTAGCTGAAGGTATCGTTGCTGCTTGTCCTAAAGCATTAGTGGGTATTATCACTAACCCTGTAAATGGCACTGTACCAATTGTTGCTGAAGTATTCAAAAAAGCAGGTACTTATGATGCTAACCGTGTATTTGGTATTACAACGTTAGATGTTATTCGTTCAGAAGCTTTTGTTGCAGAATTAAAAGGCTTAGATGTTGCTTCAGTAAAAGTTCCTGTTATTGGTGGTCATTCTGGTACAACGATTCTTCCATTACTTTCTCAAGTAGAAGGCGTAAGCTTTACAGATGAAGAAGTTGCTGCCTTAACACCACGTATTCAAAATGCAGGTACTGAAGTTGTTGAAGCTAAAGCCGGTGGCGGATCTGCTACTTTATCTATGGGTGCCGCAGCAGCACGTTTTTGTATGTCTCTAGTTAAAGGTCTGCAAGGCGAAGACGTTGTTGATTACGCTTATGTTGCGGTAGATAACGGCGATGCACCTTACTTTTCTCACCCAGTACGTTTAGGTGTTAATGGTGTTATTGAAATTTTACCTTACGGTGAGTTAAGTGCATTTGAACAAAAAGCTAAAGATGATATGTTAGCTACACTGAAAAAAGATATCCAAGAAGGTATCGATTTCATGGCATAAAGCCAATTGTTGGCGGAATTTTAATCTCACGATTTTAATTCCGTCTACTATTCACTACTTTTTTTGATATTAGTCATCTCTCTATATCAAGGGAGAAAAGCGGGGTTACCCGTGATTTACTTAACTCCTTTCGAAATCAAAAATTCGGCATATTCTTTATCCGTTCGCATAATATGATTAGTTAACCATCGCTTAAGAAAATGCAGTAAATCATCATTGATAGTGCCCTGCGGATTTTCCACAAACTTATTTTTTAACTCAATCACTTGCGCTATTAATTCGTTGTGCTGTCGTTTATGTTCATCAAAGTGACTATAACCATACTCTGCAAACATATTTTCTTCGTAAGTGAAATGTTTTTGGGTATAAGCTGTTAAGCCTGTAAATATTTTTCCTAGTAATTCATTTGAACTACCCGTGAGTTTGGCATCATTAAGTGCATTAATCATATTGACTAATTTTATGTGCTGCTCATCTATACTTTTTATCCCTATGCTTAACTCATTTGTCCACTCAATTAACGGCATGCTAATTCCTTCAAAGTTGCATTATTTATCTACGTTAGTTGCAAATAAAATAATACACAACCTAAATGGCAGGTTTTACTGCGCTAAATCAATAAAAGGAAAGATGTCGTATAATTTCTATGTAAAGCTTATCTTCCCCATGGGTTATCAGGTGTTGATGAGCGTTCTCGCGTTTTTTTAGCTTTCTTTTGACGAAGACGCTCAGCATCTTCAAAACTTAATTCCGCAGGCTCTCCTGGCTTTTGATCAGCAGGTATAATGCGATCACGTGGAGGCAATTCAAACTGGCTATCATCTGCTCGTGGCAAATTTTTGTATTGGTACAAATAAAATCCTTCTACTTTATCTTTTGCCCAGTCTGTTTTTTTTAGAAATTTAACACTTGAAATAATACTTGGGTTAGTTTTGAAACAATTTAGATTTAAATAAGCATGTAGAATCTCAAAACCATAATGTTCAACTAACTCGGTGAGTACTTGTTCTAAACCTACCCCATGCAAAGGGTTATTTTCGTATATGTTATCTGAACTCATAATATTGTCTCTCTGGCAATCTGAAGCCAATAAACGTTATTGAAAAAGGGATAGCGCCAATTACGTTAATTAAACACTACGATTAGCGGCAATATGCGCTAAGGCTGTTAGTGCTTGTTTGTAATCAGATTCAGGTAAAATAGCTAACGCATTAATAGCTTTGTCTGCTTCTATCTCTGCTTTTCTTTGTGTGTAATCTAAGGCACCTGTTTGCTTCATCGCCGAAAGGATCTCATCCAAATGCTCCATACCATTTCCATGTTCTATCGCTTCTCTTACAAGCTGTTTTTGCGCTTCAGATCCATGTTTCATAGTATAAAGTAAGGGTAAAGTTGGCTTACCTTCAGATAAATCATCACCGACATTTTTACCCATTTCTTTCGCGTCCGCTGTATAGTCCATAATGTCGTCAACTAATTGAAAAGCCGTACCCAAATACTTGCCATAATCTGCCATGGCCTGTTCAGTGGCCTTGTCTTGTTGAGTAATAACCGCAGCAAGTCGTGTCGCGGCTTCAAATAGTTTCGCTGTTTTGCAATAAATTACCTGCATATAACTTTCTTCAGTGGTATCTGGATCATTACAATTCATTAATTGTAATACTTCACCTTCAGCAACAATATTGGTGGCATCAGATAAAATATCCATAATGCGCATATCACCTAACTTTGTCATCATCTGAAATGAACGTGTATAAAGAAAATCGCCTACTAACACACTGGCGCTATTGCCAAATAGTGCATTTGCCGTTTCACGTCCCCGACGCATGTTTGATTCATCTACCACATCATCGTGTAATAATGTTGCAGTGTGAATGAATTCAATAATGGCCGCTATTATACAATGCTCATCATTTAAAGGCGTTGAGTTAGCTTGATTTAACGCTTGTGCTGTCAGTACTGTCAGCATAGGACGCATGCGTTTTCCACCAAGATTAACAATATAAATGCCTAATTGATTTATCAAAGCGACATCTGAATGTAATTGTTCATAAATAAGGCCATTTACCTTAGTCATGTCATTTTGAGATAGTGCTTGAATTGCTTTTATATCCACAGTACTTAATTTCCACTTGGGCTAGGAGGTTTCTTTATACCATTTGGTATAACCACCTTTTCGATCGGTTTTATAGGTAAATTCTACACTATATTGGCCGACAATAAAGCCGCAAAGGTGGTTTCTAATCAGTTTGTTCTGTATTTAGACGTTTATTTTATCTAATGTACGAAAAACTTTAGAAATGATTGCTTTTATACTTGCCCTGTTAGGTTTCTTAGCGTAGAATTCGCGCCCTATATTTTTAAATTTAGCGTCATTTAACTTAACTAATACTTAACTAAGAGATGACGCAGTACGGAGTAGCTATGTACGCGGTATTCCAAAGCGGTGGTAAACAGCATCGTGTAACCGAAGGGCAAACAGTTCGCCTTGAAAAACTAGAACTTGAAGTAGGCGCAGCAGTAGAATTTGATAACGTATTAATGATCGCCGATGGTGAAAACATCAACGTAGGCGCGCCTTACGTTGCAGGTGGTAAAGTAGTGGCTGAGGTTGTTAACCAAGGTCGTGCTGATAAAGTTACTATTGTAAAATTCAAACGTCGTAAGCATTCACGTAAACAAGCGGGCCATCGTCAATGGTTCACTGAAGTGAAAATTACTGGTATTAACGGCTAATTAGGAGCATTTAACATGGCACATAAGAAAGCTGCAGGTAGTACACGAAATGGTCGTGATTCAGAAGCTAAGCGTTTAGGTGTTAAACGTTTTGGTGGTGAATCAGTGTTAGCGGGTAACATCATTGTTCGTCAACGTGGAACACGTTTCCATCTTGGTAGCAATATGGGTATCGGTAAAGATCACACTTTATTCGCATTAGCTGACGGTAAAGTTCAGTTTGATGTTAAAGGTCCAAAAAATCGTAAATTTGTTAGCATCATCGCTGACTAATTGAGATTCGATTTATAAAAACCTCGCATCATGCGAGGTTTTTTTTGGTTACAAAAACATAGCCGAAAATATTTTTACCAATATTCATTTATCAGATTGGTTTAAAGTATTCGCGGAATGTTTATACAAAATGGTTTATACTAGAAAACATATAAACCATAAGATTTAGGGTTGTTTAAAGCACCATGAAATTTGTTGATGAAGTTGAGATCAGAGTTGAAGGCGGCGACGGCGGTAACGGCTGTGTCAGTTTTCGAAAAGAAAAATATATTGAATTTGGCGGCCCTAATGGCGGCGATGGTGGCGATGGTGGCGATGTTTACCTTATGGCTCACGAAAGCCTTAATACATTGATTGATTATCGTTTTGAACGTTTTCATCGCGCAAAACGTGGACAAAACGGACAAAGCCGTGACTGTACAGGTAAAAGCAGTGATGAATTAGTACTTAAAGTACCCGTTGGCACCCGAGTAACTGACATAGACACTGGCGAGTTACTCGGTGATTTAACTCATGTCGATCAAAAGCTTCTTGTTGCTAAAGGAGGTTGGCATGGTTTGGGTAATACACGTTTTAAAAGCAGTACAAACCGTGCACCTAGACAAAGAACCGATGGTACTCCAGGTGAAATTCGTAATCTTAAATTAGAATTACTATTATTGGCTGATGTTGGTTTATTAGGTTTACCGAATGTTGGTAAATCAACCTTAATCCGCAGTGTATCGGCGGCAAAACCGAAAGTAGCTGATTATCCCTTTACAACCTTAGTACCAAACTTAGGTGTAGTAAGATTAGACACACAGCGTAGTTTTGTTATCGCCGACATTCCGGGTATTATTGAAGGTGCTGCTGACGGTGCAGGTTTAGGTACTCAGTTTTTAAAACACCTTGAGCGTTGTCGTATTCTTCTACATATTATTGATATTATGCCGGCAGATGGATCGGACCCATTAGAAAATGCTAAAACTATTATTAGTGAGCTAGAACAACATAACGAAAAACTAGCGGGCAAACCTCGTTGGGTTGTATTTAACAAGCTAGATTTAATGCTTGAAGATGAAGCTAAAGAGTTAACCGATTCAATTTTAGGCGGGCTTGATTGGCAAGGTGAAGTACACAGTATTTCAGCGTTTAATAAAATGGGCACAGACGAATTGTGCCAAAGAGTTATGACGTTTATTGAAGAATTACCACCAGAAGAAGAAGAAGTCATTGATGGTAAAAATGTTGAATTTAAATGGGATACCTATCATGAAGATGCTATGGCTAATGATGGTTTAGATGACGATCTTGATGATGATGATTGGAATGAAGACGATTACGATGTGGAAGTAGAATATCGTCCTTAGATTAATCTAATACTTTGTTATAAAAGGCTCATGATTGATTATCATGAGCCTTTTTTATGAGCTGCGTTTTGATTACATTGCTTCTAAACTGATGCCTCGGGTTTCTTTAATATATTTAATGACAAAAAAGATGCTGAATAGTGCTGAAATTGCGTATAGGGCATAGGCACTAGATAAACCTAAATTAGCCAATAATATTGGAAAAGTCATGGTGATAGTAAAATTTGCTAACCATTGCGCACTTGCTGCCACAGCTAAGGCGGCTCCTCGAATGCGATTGTTAAACATTTCACCTAAGAGTACCCAAACAATTGGTCCCCAACTTAGCCCAAAAAACACAACAAACAAGTTTGCCATAACTAAAGCTGAGGTTCCCATGTTTTCAGTTAATGCGAGTTTACCAAGCTCATTGAAGCCGACCGTTGCAAAAATAAAAGTTAAAATCCCTAAACTAATAAACATACCAATACTACCAATAAGCAATAGCGGTTTACGACCTATTTTATCGACCAAAGCAATGGCGATAAAAGTTGATACAATATTCGTAGTGCCAGTGAGGACATTAATTAATAATGATTGAGATTCGTCAAAACCGGCTGCTTGCCAAAGTTCTGCACCATAGTAAAAAACCACATTGATACCCACAAACTGCCGGAAGACAGATAGAGCGATACCAACCCAAATAATAGGATGAATCGTACTTGTATTTGTTATGAATAAATCACTAATACTCGGTTTTTTATCACCATGTAATGACTTTTTAACCTCGTTCACTTGCTCACTAGGGTTAGCGGATGATATTTTTGAAAAGACTTTTTCAGCTTTTTTCAATTGTCCTTGAGCCACTAAGTATCTGGGGGATTCAGGAATAAAGAACACACCTATTAAAAATAATATTGAGGGAATAAGCTCAACCCAAAACATCCAACGCCAAGCTGCAATGTCATATAAAAAAATAGCCTCAGCACCACCGGCTTCAGAGGCAATGATGTAATTACTTAAAAAAGCGGCAAATAAGCCAAGTACAATGGCTAGTTGCTGTAAAGTAGCCAATCGACCTCGTAACGCTCTTTGGTGCTATTTCTGCAATATATCCGGAGCTAATACTGAAGCAGCACCTATACCTAAACCGCCAAATAATCGGTAGATAATAAACTCACCAGACGAAGTAGAGATACCAGAGCCAAATGCACTAATAGCAAATATTATTGCTGTGATGTTCATAATTGTTTTACGCCCAAAATGATCAGACATAGGTCCGGCAGCCAAAGCACCTAAGGCACAGCCCAACAAAACAGAGGCCACATTAAAACCAGTAGACACATCATTAGAATTAAAAGCATTACCTAATGCTGTAACTGTGCCATTAATGACACCTGAGTCGAAGCCAAAAAGGAAGCCACCAATTGCGGCAACTGAAGCAATGAATAGAACATACATGACGGACGTGGTCGGTTCTTCTGCTACTTGAAAGGTTTTTTTAAGTCTGTTGACGTATTTGTCTTCACGGGGGATTTCCTTGTTATTGTTTTTAACCATAAAGGCTATATGTGGTATTAGCTGTGTAAATTTTTTTATAAAAAGTTGAATCAATTGCCAATAAAGTCATTGGCAATTGATATTTATCAATCAGTAGAGAAAGAGACTACATTTAAAATGGGAATAGAGCTTTTCACTCTAAAACACGAAATATTAGTGAAGTGAAAACTCCGATTAACTTGACGTAATTTAAAATAATTTTATTATTACCAACTTTTTTATAGCTAATATTGAAATTGTTGGTTAATACTTCAAGCAGACCGGTGACATCACCAGTTTTAAACATACCTGCAACTTGAACTTCTTGTAGTTTTTTATCGGAGGATAATTCAAATTCTATATTAGTGTACCGGCTGATCTCTGCCATGGCATCGGCTAATGACTCACCTCGGAAAATCAGATTACCCTGGCGCCAAGAGAGACTTTCAGCAACTTCTACAGGGTTTATCTTGATTATAGTTTCAACGGTATTGCCCGTTAAATCTAAGTTGACTTTTTCCCCTTTTGAAATTGCCATAGAGTTAGCAGGCAGTCTTTTACCTATTTCATCAGGTTCTAATTTTTCTTTGTCTTTATGCGTTTTAGCGACTAAAACTTTGCCATCAGTCACAATGAGCTCTACTAATTCATTACGTACTTCAACGTTAAATGCTGTTCCTACGGCTTGAATCACCTTACCTCCGGCTATTACACTCAATGGGCGTGTTTTATCATGAGCAACATCAATATGAATTTCGCCACGTTGTAAATCGATGATTCTTGCAGAAGCGGTATAACGCACTTGTACAAAACTATTGGTATTTAAAACAATTTTACTATTATCTGGTAAGCTAATTGTATTACTTTCGCCAACACCTGTTTGATAGTTCATTTGCATAGCAACAACTACAGAAGGTTGATTTTTATATAAAAATGAAAGATTGAAGTCGTTTAGGTAAAAGCCTACACAGATAACTAACATAATAGAAGCAGCCATTGTACTAAGCCAAGTTGAATATTTTTTTGTAAAACTCACTGACGTTTGTGGGAATAGATCAGATAAACGGGTTAAATTTTCCATCTTATCCCACAAGTGGGCTACTTCTAATAATACATTTACATTATTAGGGTTTAATGAGAACCATGTCTGTAAAGCTGATTTTTCTTCTTCAGACAACACTCTATCTATTTTTGCTAACCAATTACAGGCATCATCTAAGCGTTTTTCTTCTTCGCCAAGCGTATCTTGCTTATGAATCTGATGAACATTACTCATAAGTACCTCCTACCTTTACAGGCGAGATTTGTACTATTTTAGTGTTTTTACTCGTTAAGGGAGTCTGCATTTTGCGCATGAATAATGTGCAACGTTTCATGCCAGTTGATATATGTTTTTCCACGGTACTTTCACTAAGATTTAATTGAGCAGCGATTTCGCGCTGCGAATAACCATAAACTTTTTTTAATACAAATACTTTACGACATTGAATTGGTAATTGTCTAACAGCTTCACAAAAATGAGCAAACTCATTTTGGGTTAAGATATTCTCATACATTTCATCTTTATGATGATCTGATAGTAATTGCTCTAAGGTTTCTAAATTATCTATACCATCAACAAGTCTAACATTGGCTTGTTTTTGATAATCTAACGCTAAATTTCGCGCCGTTTTATACATAAAAGATTTAGGAGAGGTTATGTTTTCTTTATTTTCTATTTGGCAAATACGGACATAAGTTTCTTGAACAATATCTTCAATTTCATGTGGCGGCACAATGCGAGCAACTAACCTAGATATACTTTTTATCGAGGTTAAATATGCTTTATAAAATAATGTATCGTTCGACATCAAACCCCACTCAATTCCTGTAATATTTTTTTAATCGAGTTAACCATTTAACTCGGATACCTTAAAGACGATCGAGCTATATAAAATCCACCAGTTAAAGACAAATTAATTTTAGCTTAATTTCTCAGGTAATACTGTTTTTCCATTTTTCATGAATTAGGGCTTAGTTCTGAAAAGCTTGTAATCTACCCGTGAAGTGTAATAAGGTTTTTTATTGCACTATTATAGCGCGCTTAATTTCTAATAGCCGATCTTTGGTTTTAGTAGATATTTCAATTGTTAAACAATTGCTTATCTTTGTGCAAAGCAATCAATTTATACTTAAAATAAATGTCGAAAAATAAAAATATAAAGGCATCAAAAAAAATAAACATGATTAATCATTTAAAAAAAATACGATTAAAAAATAAAAAAAAGTTATGGGGGAAAATAAAAGACCAGTCGTCTTTGTTTTGTGCATGGCGAAAATCTGTGCGCTTGGAATATCAAAAATTACATTTACAGTTTGTCTCTTTTGTTCTTATTTTTTGCCTATGGAGTAGTTGGGCTTTAGCAGAAGAAGAAACAGAAAAAGTAACGTTTAATATTCCCAGACAAAGGGCCGATTTATCACTAATTAATTTTGCCGAGCAAGCGGATATAACATTGCTTTTCCCATTAGATAAAATGGAAGGAAAGCAAACTAATCCATTATCTGGACAGTATTCAATTATGAATGCACTTCAATTAATGCTTAAAGATACAGGCTTGAAAAGTGATGTTAGTGAAAGTGGGCAGTTATCTATTTTAATAGATCCCAGTTTTGAGAGAAAAAACGACATGGCTAATTATAAAAAGAATAAAGTTTCAAGTGCTGTATTTGCAGTACTAAGTACAGTTGCTACCTTACCGGCAACAGCTGATACCGAAACTAAAGAAACAGAAATCATTGAAGTTAGGGGGATTAAAGGTGCGTTAGGTCGTGCGATGGATGCCAAAGAGAAGCGGAGGTGTAGTTGACTCTATATCTGCTGAAGACATTGGTAAATTTCCAGACACTAACTTAGCCGAATCATTACAACGTATTACAGGGGTATCAATCGATCGCTCCGGTGGAGAAGGTCAATTAATCACCGTGCGTGGTTTTGGTCCTCAGTTCAATACCGTTTTGGTGAATGGTCGCCAAATGGCTTCAGAAAATCAAAGCCGAGCTTTCAGTTTTGATACCGTAGCTTCAGAACTTGTTAAAAGTTTAGATGTGCACAAAACTTCCTCAGCAACAATGCAGTCCGGTGGTATCGGTTCGACAGTTAATGTAACAACCGCCCGTCCTTTTGCAATTAGTGGTTTCAAATTCGCGGGTAGTGTTAAGGGGGTATATGATGGAAATAGTGAAGAAACCACCCCGCAAGTATCAGCATTAATTAGTAATACTTTTAATGATGACACATTAGGTGTGTTATTTGCTATTTCACATCAAAAACGTGAAACCCGTCTAGACCAAGCGCAAATCGACGGTTGGTTAGAAAACGTTGGTGTGCCTAACCCACAAACCGAAAATGGTGACGCTTATGCGGGCAATATTTTTTCACCTCGTAATTATGATCATAAAGTCACGACAGAAGAACGCACGCGTACTAATGCTAATTTAGTTATCCAATATGCGCCTTCAGACAATCTCATTGTGACTGCCGATGCTTTATATTCAGATTTTGATGTTGAAACAGATACTACCTCGTATGGACATTGGTTCACTGCACCTAACCTTGAAGGTTTTGGTGATGCTACAGGTGCTACGGTTGATGCCAACGGAACTGTTATCGACTTATATCAAGAAGTTGGTCTAGCTACCGATATGCATGCGAAGAAATTTGATCGTTTAACAGAATCAAGCGCTTTAGGCTTAAATTTTGATTGGGATGTTAATGACAATCTAAATATGCAATTTGATCTTAGCCATTCAAGTGCTGAGCGTGCGGCAAATAATGGCGGAGGCGATCAATTATCACTGATTGGGTATGCTAACCGAGTGCGTTTCCAAGTAGACAACGCTATTTTACCGTACGCTAGTGAGTTTGCTAGTGCTAATCCAGATATTTATAGTGGTCAACAAGAAATTGATGGGAGTGCTTATGATCCAACCGTTACACCTGATGGTGTCTCTGATCTTTTAGATCCGACCAATAGCCGAGCTCACGTTATGCTGCGTCGTGGGCGGGCAGTTGAAGATACAGTTGATCAACTCCGTTGGGATAGCACTTGGCTTGATGATGCAGATAGTGGTTTAGCTGCCGTTAAATTTGGTGCTATGTACTCTTCTGAAACTAAAAATCTTGATCGGGATAATGAGGGAGCAGGTATCCATTGTACTTTTTGTGGTTATCCTGATTCGCCAGATATGGATGCTTTTTCACAGTATGTATTTGACGCAGGCAGTGACTTTTTAGGTAGTGTTAGTGGCAGCGGTCGTATGCCGACATCATGGTTGGCTCATGATGGTGAAGCCAATTTTGCTTTCTTAGAAGGTATTGCTGCCGCAGATGGTAATAACATCAGCTTTGATGCAGTAAAACGTAACAAATCATTCGAAATTACCGAAGAGACAATGTCTTTGTATGTAGAGTTTGATTTTGAAACTGAAGTGGCGGGTATGCCTTTATCTGCAACCACAGGGTTTAGATATGAAGCAAGCAATGTTGACGTATCAGGAACTGATGAGCCTGTTACAGAGCTTGTTATTCTCGACAAAACAGAAATGTTAGCCGGCTATGGGGCAGCAGAGTCGATCTCTAAAAGTTCAGATTATGAAGCCTTATTACCTAATTTGAGTGTTAAATTAGAGATTAGTGATGAGTTAATTGCTCGTTTTGCTGCTTCGCAAACCATTACTCGCCCAACGTTAGATAGTATGTCGCCGGTAACTGTGATCGGTACAACTCGCCAAGGGGGAAATTTAACTTCTAGCTCTGGTAACCCAGAGTTACAACCATTTACCTCTGATAATGTTGATTTATCGTTAGAGTGGTATTACGCCGATGCTAGTTATTTATCTGCAGGTTACTTTAGAAAAAACGTTGCTAATTTTATAATTAATACTACCGAAGATATCATCTTTTCTTTGGCTGACGGTAACTTACTAACTGACCCTTCAACGGGATCGGATGTTGATCACCCAGATAGTACAGATACAACAGCGGTATTTACCAACACTTTACCTAGTAACAGTGAATCAGCGATTGTTGACGGGCGGGAAATAGCACTTCAACATACTTTTGATAGTGGTTTTGGTTTGATGGCGAATGCAACATTAGTTGATAGTGACGCACCATTGGATGCGGCTGACATTACGCAAGTATTTGCGTTAACGGGTCTAAGTGATTCGTATAACCTTGTTGGTTTTTATGAAAATGGACCATTTCAAATTCGTTTGGCTTATAACTGGCGTGATGCATTTGTGCAATCGTTAACGCAATTAAATGGTGACGGTGTCACTATTGTTGAAGAATATGCACAAGTTGATGCAAGTGGTAGTTATGATATTAATGACAACATTACGATTTTCTTCGAAGGTATCAATCTAACCGAAGAATATGTTCACAAGCGTGGTCGCTTCGCCAATCAACTATTGTCGGTAGAAGACAGTGGTCGGCGATTTGCTTTTGGTATTCGTGGCTCATTTTAAACACGAGTAAAAAGCTAAAAACTTCTACTGAATTTCAGTAGAAGTTTTTTTCATTTATTAAAACTTAAGGCAAGAATGTTATGCATAAATCCTCAGAAAATAAAAGAACGTTTCTTAAACCAACGAAAACGGTTGTTGTGGTGGGTGGAGGTATAGCGGGTCGGCTTACTGCAGGGCGAATAGCAGCAAAGCATAAAGCAAATACTAAAACAGGATTGAACGTAGTTTTAGTGGAATCATCCACTATACCGGCCATAGGGGTTGGTGAAGGTACTTGGCCAACCATGCGTAGCACTTTAATCGCGCTAGGTATTAGTGAAACTGATTTTATTCGTGAATGTGATGCTAGTTTTAAACAAGGCGCTAAGTTTGCTAAATGGGTTGATGGTAATGACGACGATTTTTATTATCACCCTTTAGTATTGCCACAAGGTTATGGTAAAGGTGAGCTAGCTGCGCATTGGTTGGCTAAGCAAGATAAAGAAGGAGTTAGCTCATTTTCTAATGAAGTTTGTTTTCAAGAAGCGGTTTGCGAGGAAGGCTTAGCACCTAAAACCATTAGAACGGCTGAGTTTGCTGATGTCGCAAATTATGCTTACCATTTAGATTCAGGAAAATTCGCTGTGTTTTTACAAAAACATTGCACAAATAAACTGGGTGTTAGGCATGTCTTAGACGATGTTATTGCGGTAAATTCAACGGATAATAACGATATATCCTCGGTTTCCACGCAAAACAATGGCGATATTAGTGGTGAGTTGTTTGTTGATTGCACTGGGTTTTCTTCATTATTATTGGGCAAACACTATGATGTGCCATTTACTAGTTGTAATGATGTGCTCTTTATCGATACCGCGTTAGCTGTACAAGTGCCTTATGATGATGAAGATTCAACAATTGCTT
This sequence comes from Colwellia maritima, assembly GCF_022669015.1. Taxonomy (GTDB): domain Bacteria; phylum Pseudomonadota; class Gammaproteobacteria; order Enterobacterales; family Alteromonadaceae; genus Colwellia; species Colwellia maritima. The sequence continues at coordinate 1,263,409 of NZ_JAKKSL010000001.1, forward strand.
CGCATACCATATCAACTGGGCAAGAAGCAGGTTGGATATGGGATATTGGTTTACAGCATCGTCGTGGTGTTGGTTATGTTTATTCCAGTAAATATTCTTCTGAAGAGGAGGCTAGGACTGTTTTAGCTGAGTATGTTGGTGAAAAAATTGAGTCACTATCCATTAGAAAAATTCCTATCGTTAGTGGGCATAGAGAAAAGTTTTGGCAAAATAACTGTGTTGCCGTTGGCTTATCAGCAGGATTTTTGGAGCCTTTGGAATCTTCAGCTCTAGTTATGGTGGAATTAGCAGCACAAATGATCGCCGAGCAGTTACCCCTATCACGTGATGTCATGGATGTCGTCGCCAAACGTTTTAATGAAACCGCATTATACCGTTGGCAAAAAATCATCGACTTTCTTAAATTACATTACATTTTAAATAAACGTAGCGAGCCATTTTGGGTAGATAACCGAAATCAAAATACGATTCCTCAAAGCTTACAAGAGATGATGTTAGTCTGGAAATATCGTTCGCCGACTGACTGTGATTTTACCAGTAATAACGAAGTGTTTCCCGCAGCAAGTTATCAATATGTATTATACGGTATGGGCTTTAAAAGTGATTATAGCCATACCCCTTATATTTTAGATGATGTTGATTTTGTTGAACAACAATTTGCTAAGACTAAAAAATTAGCGGCGAAGGCAGTGGCAACATTACCAACCAACCGGGAGTTGATTAATAAAGTAAAAGCTTATGGCTTTAACGTTATTTAAATTTATACATATTAATGTAGTAATACTCACGTTCTCGTTATTATTGCAAGAATAAGGTTGATCTTGCGGGGTTAGTCTTAGTTAGGTATTTAAAAGAGTAGATTCAATGGCAAATTTAGTTGCAGTAGATAATAAAAGTCACCAAAAAGTACGAATAGATATCAGTAAATTAGCAATGCATGGCGCAAGTCTACATATGGTTCCTGTTATTGTGCCTGAATTTTCAAATGCCGCCGGACAGTATCCAATTGTTTTAACTAAAAAGGTTGATACAGGTGAATTTACTTTCATTGCTTTATTAGGCTTTGAAGCAGGGGAAAATTTATTTTGGAAAAAAGGAGAATGGCAAGGGCTTTATTTACCTTTACAAATTAGACGTCAGCCATTTTTTATTGGGAATCCAACGGAGAATAGTCAAACTATCTCAGTAAGCGATGACCATATTGTGTGTATAGACAGTCAAAGCCCTGCGGTTACAACAAACCAAGGTATGCCGTTATTTGATGAACGAGGGCTTGATACAGAATATTTTCAAGAAGCTAAAGCTTGCCTTGCACACATACTCATGGGTGAAGAAGAAAATAAAGCCTTGATAGAGAATTTGCAAACAATGGACTTGTTGCAACCTATGTCTTTAAAAATCACTTTTATTAATCAAAAATCAACGCAACTAAATGGTTTATATACAATAGATAAAGCGAAATTTTCTAAGTTAACTGATGAACAAGTGCTACAACTTCATACCTTGGGGCTATTGGGAGCAATACATTCATTGATGACCTCGTTAGCACAAATTCAGACGTTGATTGACTTGAAAAACCAACGATTGACGGATTAATTACGCAGAATTTATATTGTACGAGGCAATAATGGAGCATTTTATTTTAAATAAGCGTGCCGATATAACTAAAATCACTGTGGGGCATGAGCGGATTCCGTTGTTGATTATTGATGATTTTTTTGAAAATCACGAAACACTGATTGAGCAAGCAGGTGATGGCTCGCTATTTATTTCTGATGCAAAAAATTTTTATCCAGGTAAACGGCGAATAGTACATTCCAACTATGCTAACCAGATTTGTGCACACTACTTTTCATTACTCAATGGTTACTTTGGTATTGAGCAAGCGCGATGTGCTCGAAGTATTGCCTCAGCGTATGCTATTTCAGACATGCAACCAAAGCAACTAAGACCTATGCAAATGTTACCGCATTTCGATACTACAGATACTAATCAATTAGCGGTAGTTCATTATTTGTGTCATGTTGAGCATGGCGGCACGTCATTTTATCGGCATCGTGCGAGTAATTTTGAAGTGATTACCACGGATCGATTAGTAGGGTATGCCTCGACATTGAAAAAAGAAGCAATGGCAAATCAATTGCATTTAAACCCGTGTTATATGAATGGTAGTAATGATATGTTTGAACAAATTGCTACTGTGAAAGCAAAAATGAATAGAGCTATTATTTATCCAAGTAATGCCTTACATTCAGGAGATGTTAATTCAGCATTGGGGTTGTCGCTAGACCCACAAAAAGGGCGGTTAACTGTTGGCAGTTTTATCGAATTAGTTTAGCCGTTATTTACTCTACTGTGATAAAAACATTTTTGTGCGCATAAAAGATAAATTGATAGTAAAATATCTGATTAAATCTGTATGAAGTGAGTCTTTAACACGACGAAAAGTGATAGAGAAAATAAGGTAAGAAGATGACGGAAAAAACTAAGTCGGTAGATTCAAATCTTGAATGTATTGAGTTTAGAAAAGATTTATATTTTTTTAACTTAGTGTCCTGCTTTTCAGTTTCACTTTGTGGTAGCCCGATTATATTCGATAATCGGGTTGAAATGTTTTTACCTCCTGATCACAGCCTTAGCTTTCCCGGTAGATTTGTATCAAATAAAGTGATGGCTCCACATTCACTGCGTGTAAGAGCTGAACGAGGTGAGATTAATCGTAGTGAACATATGGTATCGTGTTGCATAATGCTAGCAAATACAGCGTATGAATCAGTTAAAGAGTTTAATGATGGTTCAGAAACGTTTGAATTTTTTCGTCACATACGTAATGCTTCATCCCATCTCAATACCTTTCAGTTTATCCATAAAGAACCGGTTAAACCGGCGCGTTGGCGCTATGCCGTAATTGCAGATAACTTGAAAGGTGAACGCAATCCATTATACGGACAGCGATGTTTTGGAAATTTTCTTGGTGTCGCTGATATTCTTGAGCTGTTAATAGATGTGGAGCAGATTATTATTAAGCAGCTTACATCGACTAAAAATAGTGATATATGACGTTTTATTTCATCTAATCGCACAATATCGTTTTGACTAATCAAAATATATGAGACAATTCAGGTCGCAATAACATACCAACGGTTTATTATGAAACTTTTAGTTCGCAACCTTTCTCGTACAACAACAGAGCAAGAAATTCGTATCTTATTTTCTGCTTGTGGCACTGTCACTGAATGTAATCTAGTGCTCGACCAAGAAACAGGTAAATCAAAGGGCTTTGCTTTTGTTGAAATACCTGATGAAGCTGAGGCAAAACTAGCAATGTCTAGCCTGCATGAAACAAGAGTAGCTAAAAATAAGATCCGAGTAAAAATTGCTCAGTAATTAGATTAAAGTGAATTTTGTATTGAAGTCGTGTTGATGTTTACTCTCACTTATGTCTTTTATTGACGCTTTTATCATTGTATCGACACCAGAGTAATGATTGATTATCATTACTCTTTTTTTATAGCTCGATAAACTCCTAGGAACACTATGACCATTCTTTCTATGATAGTTGCTACCGCTAATAACAATATTATTGGCAAAGACAATGATATGCCATGGCATTTACCTGCGGATTTAGCTTATTTTAAAAAAGTGACTTTAGGTAAGCCGATTATCATGGGCAGAAAAACTTATGAGTCGATCGGCAGGGCATTACCAGGGCGTCGAAATATAGTTATTTCACGTGATGAAAATTATACCCCACAAGGTAAAGGTGCTGAAGGTGTGGATGTTGTTACCTCAGTTGAACAGGCCCTCGCCTTTATTGACCGCTTAAATGAAATGAATGTCGATGAGACAATAGAAGAAGTGATGGTGATTGGTGGTGGCGCTATTTATCAACACTGTTTACCAAAGGCTGATCGCTTATATGTTACGCATATAAAAGCTGATATTGATGGTGATACACAATTCCCTGATTATGATGATGGTAGTTGGCAAAAAGTAAGTAGTGAACTACGAGAAAGCGACGATAAAAATAGTTATGATTTATATTTTTGTGTTTATCAACGAGTGATAACTGGCGAGCATTAAATGCGCTTAAGTTTTTCATTAGCAAACCGTAATTCACAGGCATTAATACTTTTAATATTTGGACTATGCTCTGCCTTATATGTAAATTATTATGTTGAAGCGACTATTGTTGGCTCAGCGTATCATTACGGGGTGTGGTCATTACTTCCTGCCTTTATTACCATCTTATTGTCTTGGCTTACACGAGAACCCTTAACAGCCCTATTAAGTGGTATTGCCATTGGCGCGTTTATGATGGGGCAATATGATCTCACCGATCAAATATTGATTCCTTCAATGGCGCAAGCCGGTACCGCAGGGTTATTACTACTTTACTTGTGGCTATTAGGTGGCTTACTGGGGATTTGGTCAAAAACAGGGGCGGCACAAGCTTTTGCTGATTATATGACGCAACACTTTGTTCGTGGTCAGCGCTCAGCAAAGTTAGTGACATGGTTTTTAGGCGTATTGTTTTTTCAAGGCGGCACTATGAGCACTGTCCTTGTGGGGACAACGGTACGTCCTTTAGCTGACAAGGCAAAAATTAGTCATGAAGAGATGAGTTATATTGTTGACTCTACAGCCTCTCCTATAGCCGTTGTTATAGCGTTTAATGCGTGGCCTGCCTATGTTCAAGCCTTGATATATGTGCCAGGTGTTGCCTTTTTAGCGACAGAGGCGGATCGCATCGCCTTTTTCTTCTCTGCGATACCTTTCAGTTTTTACGGAATTATTGCTGTCATTGGTACCTTACTACTTAGCTTAAACATCACTACTTTTTCTGGTAAACGCATTCGTGATGCTCATCATAGAGCGGCTACAACGGGGGAATTAGATGCACCTAATGCCAAGCCATTAAGTGCGAAAGAGTTACAGGTTTGTAGTGTGCCGCAAGGATACAAAGCCCATGTACTTGAATTTATCTTACCGCTAATTGCCTTAATTGCTACCGCAGTGCTAACCTTTGTTTTCTATGGTTCTCCTAAAATAAATTGGGCATTTGGCGTAGCATTGCTACTCAGTGCATTTATCGCACTAGCGAAAGGCATGTCCCTTAACAATATTATTGACGGCTTTGGTAACGGCTTAAAAGGCGTCGTACTCGCATCTGTTATTTTAATGTTGGCGGTAACTATAGGGGCTATTAGTAAACAAATTGGTGGTGGTTTGTATTTGGTTTCACTACTTTCTACTCAAGTGCCTTATTGGCTATTACCAGTTGTTTTGCAGCTGATGGCAATGATTATCGCCTTTTCAACAGGCACAAGTTGGGGAACTTTTGCCATTGCATTTCCTTTGTCTATGCCACTTGCATGGGCTATAGCGCAAAGTGCGGGTATCGATAACCCTGAATTATTTATGATGGTTTGTTTTGCCGCTGTACTCAATGGTAGTGTTTATGGCGACCAATGCTCACCTATATCTGATACCACTATTTTAAGTTCAATGACCACTGGTTGTGACATGATGGATCATGTTAAATCACAAATTGTTCCAAACAACATATGCGGCAGTGCTAGCTGCAATCTTGTGGACAGTAACGGTAGTGTTTTTTGTTTAATAGCCATTAAAACTTAGAGAGTTCTACTTACCTATATAATAATGTAGGTAACCACATGGATAACTCAGGAATAAAGGTCACTAACAACAAAACGATTACTAGCGGTATTACAAAGGGAAAAGTGGCTTTAGCGCACTCCTCAAAGGGGACTTTAGTTACTCTGGAAAGTACGTAAAGTACCATTCCTACCGGAGGCGTTAATAAGCCAATCATTAAGTTGAGTATCATAACCACACCAAAATGTACTGGGTCTATACCTAAGCTAACCGCTATAGGTAACAACACCGGTGTTAAAATGGTAATAGCAGCGATGGTTTCCATAAAGCAGCCAACAGCAAATAAAATAAAGGTGATCATTAACAAAATAAGTGTTTTGTTATCTGTAATAGTTAACATCCAACGAGTAAAGTCTTCAGTAACATGTTGGCTAGTAAGCACCCAAGAAAATATAGCCGCACCTGCAATAATCAGTAAAATAATACTGGTGGTTTCTATGGTTTCCATACTGACTTTTATCAGCTTTCTTATCGTAAGCGTACGATAAATTACTGACCCTAAAATAAGCGCATAAACCGTGGCGGCAATAGCGGCTTCGGTTGCGGTAAATATGCCAAACAAAATACCACCAATAATAATTGGTGTCATTAAGGAAAGAAAAGCTGATTTAAATGTAGTGGCTACACGAGGCATACTAAACCCCGCATCTTTAGGGTAATTACGCTTTTTAGCGTAATAAGCCACCATGATCATCAACGAAATAGCCATAAGTAAACCAGGAATAAAGCCGGCAGCAAACAGTTGCCCTATTGAAGCTGACGCCATGACACCATAAATAATCATGGGTAAACTTGGCGGGATAATTGGCCCAATTGTTGATGATGCCGCAGTAATTCCAACTGAAAATCCAAGATCATAACCTTTATTACGCATTGCTTTTACTTCAATAGCCCCTAAACCTCCGGCATCAGCGACTGCTGCCCCCGACATACCCGCAAACATAATAGATGCACTAATATTGACATGACCTAATCCACCACGCATCCAAACCCACTAAAGCATTCGCAAATTCAAAAATTCGAGTTGTGATGCCAGACGAATTCATTAACGCGCCCGCTAATACAAAAAATGGAATTGAAAGTAACGGAAAGCTGTCCATGCCTCCCACCATTCTATGAAGTACAACCTTGACTCTGGCACTTGGCCATAATAAAGAATGGCGAGTAAAGATGAACCTGCAAGAGCAAAAGCCACTGGAAAACCTAAGATAATCATAGCAAACAGTGAAACCAGTAAAATTGTAATAATCATTAATTTGCCCTTAATCGCAAGACGTGAGTATATCGTCAGTTTTATCAGGCGCTGAAGTCGATAAAATTTTGATGAGATGTTGAATACTTCGGAAAATCAAAATTAAAAGACTCCCAAAAATTACGCTATATAAAACACTAATAGAAATAGGTAACGAAGCCATTTTATGAATGGAAAGTAGTGGAATTATCTGCCATGCAAAATAAGCTAATATTGAAAGAAAAAGCACATTACACAAAGCGATAATACGATAAATATTGTGTGATAATTTGGCAGAGAACCAACGATGAAATAAACTGACAAAGATATGACTGTTGTTTCTAACGCCAATGCAGCTACCTAAAAAACCCAAACAAATTAGTTGGTAGCGAGCTATTTCTTCAGTCCAAACCCCAGAGGAGACTCAAAAATATAACGACTCATGAATTGAGCAAACACAGTAATGGCTAAAAGCCAAAATAAAATAAACGCTAACCAGTCTTCTACTTTGTAATCAGAAAAAGAAAAGTGATCATCTTCCTCCATATGAAAATCGCTTACGATGGTTTCAGCTTCACCTGATTTATCGGATTTTTTGTAATCTGTCATAAAAATCAGCTCCTAATTCTTGTTTAATTGCTTGATGGCTAGGTAACACTTTATCTCTAAATAGCTGTCTATCTACGGTCAAAACTTCTGTTCCTTGTTGTTTAAACCATTCAATTAAATCTTTTTCTGATTGACGAGTATCAGCTGAAACATTTGCTGCTGCTTGTTTCAATGTTTCGGCAAATGTTTTTTTGTCGTCGGGTGATAAAGAATCCCAAAGGTGCTTACTTGTTAGCGTTAAATTGGTACCTTGTAAGTGGCCCGTTAAACTAATGTACTTTTGCACTTCATTGAATTTTTTAGCTTTAATGGTAGGGAGAGGGTTTTCTTGGGCGTCTACCACACCTTGTTGTAAGGCAAGGTATACCTCTGAAAACGCGATAGGGCTTGGATTAGCGCCAACAGCTAACGGAAACATTTTGTAAATAGAGGCATTGGGGACGCGTAATTTTAAACCTTTCATATCTTCTGGGGTTAAAATAGGTGTGTTAGAGGTGACATGGCGTTGCCCATAATAGTTATTTCCTACAACTTGATTGCCTCGCGAAGCCGCTTTATAACCCTCTGAAAGCTCTTTGAACAAAATACTGTCATTAAACTTTTGCCAATGTTCGTAGTCTCTAAATACATAGGGCAGCTCAGATAAACCCATCGGAGGATAGTTTTGAGCGGCAAAACTTGTTCCTGTATAAATAATGTCTATGGTTCCTAGACTCAAACTCTGATTAAGTTCTGCTTCTTTTCCCATAATAGACGCCGGAAATACGTCTATTACATATCTTCCATTGGTTTTTCGGTTAATTTCTTTTGCAGCCCAAACCGACCATATATGAAGAGGTTCCGTTAGTTCATATACATGTGCCCAAGTTAAGTGTTTTACTTTATTGTTAGTTTCTGCCTTTAAATTAAAACTGATAAAATAACAAAAGGTAAAAAAACAAATAAAGTAAGACTGAATAAATACTTATAAAGATTAAGTATAGGAAAGCGTAAAAGCATAATTAAAAGGTTATTATTTATTATTAGTATTCACTTTAATATAGTATGATGTTATTTGTCAATTGTTGACAATTTTGGGTGTATTGCTATTATCATCACACTCGGTATTGGCTAATGATCAATGACGGTAAACACGATTATTGAAACAGATTTTTTTAGTTGTTTCAAAAAACACAACTAAGTAAGGTAATTACATAACATGATAAAACTTAATGTGAATAACATAGTGCATACCGTCGATGCGCCTGATGATATGCCAATATTATGGGTGTTACGTGATTTGTTAAAATATAAGGGAACCAAGTTTGGTTGTGGTTTAGGTCAATGTGGCGCTTGTACGGTACATATTAATGGCCAAGCTGTTCGTTCTTGTATTACACCGGTAGGAGTTGCACATAATGCAAAGATAACCACTATTGAAGGTATTAATGACAAAGGTGAGCATCCTATTCAAATTGCCTGGAAAGAAAACAATGTACCGCAGTGTGGCTATTGTCAATCAGGACAGATAATGAGTGCCCTTACTTTACTTGACAAGAATACAAATCCAACAGATGAAGATATTCAAGAACATATGTCTGGAAATATCTGCCGTTGTGGCACATATCCTAGAATTAAAAAAGCGATAAAAGAAGCGGCTGCGGTACTTGCAACTCAAGCAGGAGCAAAGTCATGAATACATCAAAATTGTCTCGTCGCGAGTTTTTATCTTATGCCGGTATTACGACAAGTGGATTATTATTGGGTTGCAGTACAATAACTTCTACACCACCAACATTACCTAAATTTGTAGAGATTATTGATAATACCCCTCAACGTTTGAATATTTTTGTGGCAATAAAACCTGATAATACGGTTGAAATTGTTAGTCACAGAGCAGAAATGGGGCAAGGATCTAAAACGGGTATACCTCAAATAATTGCTGACGAACTTGAAGCCAATTGGGCTAATGTAAAAGTTATTCAAGGTTTAGGTGATAAAGGTTATGGCGACCAAAATACTGACGGCTCTACCAGTATTCGAAAATTTTATGACAAGTTAAGGGAAATGGGGGCATCAGCTCGGACCATGTTAGAACAGGCCGCAGCGGATTATTGGAATGTCTCGCTTGATACGGTATATGCGAAAGATAATTATATTGTTAATAAAAATACAGGTGGCATGTTGTCATTTGGTGATTTAGCTGAACTAGCGAGTAAAAAACCATTACCCGCTGTTGAGTCATTGAAGTATAAAACAGCAGCAGATTTTAACTACATAGGTAAACCCATACCTATTGTTGATTTGAATGATATGGTAACGGGAAAAACAATCTACGGAATCGATGTTGAGTTACCAAATTTATTAATTGCATCAATTGAACGATGTCCCGTGTTGCATGGAACCGTTAAATCATTTGATGCAACCCAAGCATTAAAAATACCGGGTGTTGTCGATGTTATTGAAATGCCAGTAACACCTGAAACCGTTTTGTATTTTCCGCTATCGGGTGTCGCAGTGCTTGCTATAAATACTTGGGCTGCGTTACAAGGGAGAAAAGCACTCTCAATTGCATGGGAACTTGGTAAAAATAAAACACACAACTCAAAAGTAACATTTGATCAATTTAAAAGTCGTTTAAAAAATGCTCCAGAAACAGTTGCTAAAAAAGGGGATGTTGCTAAGGGGTTTTCAGCTTCAGGTAACGTGATTGAGGCTGAATATCTTGTTCCTTATTTAGCTCATACCCCGATGGAGCCACCTATGGCAACTGCTTGGTTCCACGATGATCTTTGTGAAGTATGGGCATGTGTGCAAAATCCTCAAGCAGTTATGGAACAAGGTGCCGCGATGACGAAGCTAGACGCGGCCAAATTCAAAGTGCATACAACTCTGTTAGGAGGAGGTTTTGGTCGTAAATCTAAAACAGATTTTGCTAACGAAGCAATTTACCTAGCAGATAAAACAAAACGTCCTGTAAAAGTGGTTTGGAGTAGAGAAGATGATATTCGCTCAAGCTATTATCATGCGGGCTCTGTTCAACGTATGAAAGCAGGCATTGATTATTCTGGAAAAATTATATCGTGGCAGCAACAAACCGTTTATCCCAGTATCGCATCAACTTTCAATAGCAAAGCAAATAGCCCTCAAGACTTTGAATTAAGCCTAGGTTTTGGTGATTTACCGTATGATATTGACAATGTCTTGATGCAGAAAGCAACTGCTGAAGCACCAGTGCGTATTGGTTGGATGCGATCTGTTTGTAATATTCAACACGCATTTGCTCTTAATTGTTTTATTGATGAACTTGCACACGTAGCCAATGTACCTACTGCGGATTTTATTATTAATTCGTTGGGGAAAGATCGTAATATTAATCATAAAGAAACGTACGGGTTTGCTTTTAGTAATTACGGCGAAACATTAGAAAAACATCCTTATTCAGTTGATAGATATAAAAATGTACTAAACACCTTAACGGCAAATGCGCCTATAAAGGAAACATTGCCTAAAGGACAAGGATGGGGAGTTGCGGTTCATCGAAGTTTTGTTAGTTATGTCGCTGTAGCGACTAAAGTTGAGGTGCTTAATAATAAACTTACGGTAAAAGAAATTCATTGTGCAATAGATTGTGGGTTAGGCATTAATCCTGATCGTATAAAAGCGCAAATGGAAGGGGCAATGATTTTCGGCACATCCATAGCATTAATGGGGAATATTGATATTAAAGACGGTGTTATTGTTCAATCGAACTTTCATGATTACCCTGTTACACGTATGAATCAAGCTCCAGATATTATCGTTCATTTAGCATATGACAAAAATAAAGATCCGGGAGGTGTTGGTGAACCTGGCGTTCCACCTGTTGCACCCAGTATTGCTAATGCTGTTTTTGCCGCTACAGGTAAGCGTTACCGAGAGTTACCGCTTAATCAATACTTCACTGTATAAGTATTTAGGATAAGTATTCAAGATAAATACTCAAAAAAAGTAATCTACATAATAACTAAAAAGCCAATATTATCGTTAAATAATATTGGCTTTTATATTAGCTTATAACTTAAAAGTGTTATTCAGAGATTACAAAATCTAGAATACCTAGCGCCGCTTTTCTGCCTTGATCAATGGCGGTAACTACTAGGTCTGAGCCAAGTACCATATCGCCACCAAAGAAAATGTTTTGCTTACTGGTTTGTAAGGCAAAATCACTATTCTCAACGGCAAGTACACGACCACGCGGGTCAAGTTTGACTCCTGCATCTATCATCCATTGAGGTGGACTTGGTAAGAAACCAAAGGCGATAACAACGGCATCGGCTTCCATCACAAATTCACTGCCTTCAATCGCTTCTGGGTTACGTCTGCCATCAGCATCGGGTGCGCCAAGTTGTGTTTTAACAAATTTGACACCAATAGCGTTGCCCTTTTCATCAATAGCAATATCGAGAGGCTGTAAGTTAAAGGCAAAATTAACTCCTTCTTCTTTCGCATTTTGCACTTCACGAGGAGAGCCTGGCATATTGGCTTCGTCGCGACGATAGGCACAAGTAACTTCAGTAGCACCTTGGCGAATCGATGTACGTACGCAGTCCATAGCAGTATCACCACCACCAAGCACTACCACCTTTTTACCTTTAAAACTGACGTAAGGTTTTACTTGCTTAGATTGTTCGGCCGTGATTCCCATAACATTTTGTGTATTGCCAATTAAAAAATCTAGGGCATTATAAACACCAGAGGCACCTTCGTTATCGAAACCCCCACTCATGTCTTTGTATGTACCTAGGCCTAAAAATACCGCATCAAATTCGTCACTGATCGCTTCAAAAGTAATATCTACACCCACATTGGTATTTAGTCTAAACTCAATTCCCATGTCTTCAAATATGTCGCGACGTTTTTGAATAACACTTTTCTCTAGCTTAAATGACGGAATTCCGAAGGTTAGTAAACCACCAATTTGAGCATGCCGGTCAAATACAACGGCATCAACACCATTGCGGGTTAATACATCAGCGCAGGCTAATCCTGCAGGACCTGCACCAATAACAGCAACACGTTTGCCTGTTTTGACTACTTCAGATAAGTCAGGTTTCCACCCTTGGGCGATGGCAGTATCGGTAATATATTTTTCTATATTACCGATTGTTACTGCGCCAAATTCATCGTTTAACGTACAAGCAGACTCGCATAATCTGTCTTGTGGACAAACACGACCACACATTTCAGGTAGGCTATTAGTTTGGTGGCATAAGTCAGCAGCTTCTAGAATACGACCTTCAGTAACTAACTCTAACCATTGTGGAATATAGTTATGTACAGGGCATTTCCATTCGCAGTATGGGTTGCCACAATCTAAACAGCGATCTGCTTGACCTGCGCTTTGCTCACTACCTAAGGGTTGATAAATTTCAACAAAGTTGATTTTACGTTCACTAATTGACTTTTTCGTAGGGTCAATTCTTTTTACATCAATAAATTGATAAACATTTTTACTCATTGCTCTCTTTCCTTATCAATTATTTATTGTGCTTGTACACGTAATTCAGCACTTGAGCGACTACGATGACCTAATAAGGTTTTAACATCCGTTGCTGTTGGCTTAATTAATTTGAATAATGGTGCGAACTTATCAAAATCTTGTAAAATTTCTTGTGCGCGTAGGCTACCCGTTTCTTCAAGATGATGATTGATAATACCTCGTAAATGCTCTTTATGGATACTGAGTTCATCAATCGCTAACATTTCAATAGACTCAGGATTGATACGTATATCTAAATCGCTTTTTGAATCTAAAACATAGGCAAAACCACCCGTCATACCTGCACCAAAGTTAACGCCAATATCACCTAAAATAGTGACAATACCACCTGTCATGTATTCGCAGGCATGGTCGCCTGTTCCTTCCACAACGGCACTACAACCTGAGTTACGTACGGCAAATCGTTCTCCTGCACGGCCACAGGCATATAATTGACCGCCAGTTGCCCCGTATAAACAGGTGTTACCCATAATCATTGTTTTATGGCTTTGGTACTCAACGCCTTTTGGTGGCATAACTGTTATTATTCCACCTGTCATACCTTTGCCTACGTAGTCGTTAGCATCACCCGTAAGTTTAAGGTGCAATCCACCAAAGCATTCCATACACCAAAGCTTTGACCTGCAGTGCCAGATAAATGAAAAGTAATTGGTGAAGCCGCCATTCCTTGATCGCCATGTTGTCGAGCAATTTCACCTGATAAAGTTGCCCCAACAGAACGATCGGTATTTTGTATGGTGAATCTGAATTCCCCACCTTTACAATGTGCAACGGCCTCATGTGCAATAGCGACCATTTTCTGATTTAGCTGTCCTTGGTCAAACGGCTTGTTTGCTTCTGTTTGATGAAGCGCCGTATCATCTGCAGCGACAACCGGTGCGATAATCGGCGATAAATCTAATTTTTGTTGCTTGGCACTAATGCCTTCAATTTGTGTTAGCAAGTCTACTCTACCAATAATGTCGGTTAAACTTTTAACGCCTAAATTAGCAAGGATCTCACGTACATCTTGAGCAATAAATTTAAAATAATTCATCACTTGATCAGGTAAGCCTTTAAAAAATTGCTCGCGTAACACTTCATCTTGCGTAGCTACACCGGTTGCGCAATTATTTAAGTGGCATATGCGCAAAAACTTACAACCTAATGCCACCATAGGTGCTGTACCAAAGCCAAAACTTTCTGCACCTAATATGGCAGCTTTAACAATATCGACCCCGGTTTTTAACCCACCGTCTACTTGTAAACGTACTTTATGGCGTAAACCATTAGTTACCAAGGCCTGATGTGCTTCAGCTAAGCCTAATTCCCAAGGGCAACCTGCGTATTTCACTGATGTTAAGGGGCTAGCGGCAGTACCACCGTCATAACCCGATATAGTAATAAAATCAGCATATGCTTTGGCAACACCTGCGGCAATAGTTCCCACACCAGGGCCAGACACTAACTTAACAGAAATAACCGCTTTCGGGTTGACCTGTTTTAAATCAAAAATAAGCTGTGCTAAATCTTCAATTGAATAAATATCATGATGCGGAGGTGGTGAAATAAGTGTGACACCAGGTACTGAATAGCGTAACTTTGCAATTAATGGTGAGACTTTATCACCGGGCAATTGGCCACCTTCACCAGGTTTTGCACCTTGCGCTATTTTAATTTGTAACACATCAGCATTGACTAAATAGTGCGGTGTTACCCCGAAGCGTCCTGAGGCAATTTGTTTGATACGTGAATTTTTAACGGTACCAAAGCGGCGTTCGTCTTCACCACCTTCACCTGAATTTGAACTGCCACCTAAACGATTCATTGCAATAGCAAGTGCTTCATGGGCTTCTGGGCTTAATGCACCTATTGACATGGCAGCAGAGTCAAACCGTTTAAACATTTCATTGCTACTTTCAACCTGTGAAATATCAATCGCCTCACCATCATTTTTTAACACTAATAAATCTCGCAGCATTGCGATAGGACGGTTATTGACTTCGTCGGCAAATTTACGGTAGTCATCGTAATTACCGTTTTGTACGGCACGTTGTAAGTAGTTCACCACATTTGGGTTAAAGGCATGATATTCTTCGCCGTGAACATATTTCAGTAAACCGCCATGTGACATTTTTTGATGGGGTAAGAAAGCTTTACGAGCAAGATTAATATTGTCTTGTTCAATATCAGAAAAATCAGCTCCTTGAATTCGGCTAGGTAAATCGCTAAAACATAAATTCATTATGTTTTCGTTTAAGCCAATAACTTCAAATAAACCAAAGACAACGGTAACTAGCAATCGTTGAAATACCCATTTTTGAGAGTATTTTCAATAAGCCTTTGTTGATACCTTCGCGATAGTTAGCGACTGCATCACGAGCACTTAATTTAATTTGCCCTTGCTCCACTAATTGTTCAATAGTTTCAAAGGCTAAATAAGGATAGATAGCGGTGGCCCCTAATCCTAGTAACACGGCATATTGATGTGAATCGCGTACTGAAGCCGTTTCTACAATAATATTAGAGTCGCAGCGTAGTTGTTGATCTACCAAACGCTTTTGTACTGCACCCACCGCCATTGCGGCAGGAATGACTAATAATCCTTTGTGAATTTGTCTATCTGAAAGTACTAAAATAACCGTACTTTTATCTCTGACTAAATCTTCAGCTTCATCACATAAACGAATAATTGCGGCTTCTAAACCTTCTTCGTCATCGTATGTTAGTGTTAATGTGTCAGAACGGTAGTGAGCCGGGTCAAGCTCACGCAGTTGTTTTAAACCGGTGTACATTAATACGGGAGTGGAAAAGAGCATACGATCCGCATGGCCGGATGTTTCGTTAAAGACATTGTGTTCACGACCAATACAGGTACCCGACGACATAACGTAGCGCTCACGCAACGGATCAATAGGTGGATTGGTTACTTGGGCAAATTGTTGTCTGAAATAATCATATAGCACACGTGGTTTACTTGAGAGCACAGCCATAGGGGTATCATCACCCATTGAGCCAGTCGCTTCTTGACCATTTTCTGCTAGTGTTTTAATAACTTGATGAATTTCTTCATAGCTGTAATTAAACATTTTATGGTATTGATTCATCTCAATATCAGAGAAAACGCGTACCCCTATTTGATTTGCTTCTAACTCGTCAAATGGAATTAAACGGCGAACATTTTTGTTAAGCCATTCACGGTAGGGGTGACGACATTTTAATTCATTATTGATGTCGTTTGAGTTGAAAAGCTTACCTGTATAGGTGTCAAGGGCGAGCATTTCGCCGGGACCAACACGACCTTTTTCAACCACTTCATCTTCGCCGTAATCCCAAATACCTACCTCTGAGGCAAGGGTAATGAAACCATTACGGGTAATAACATAGCGGGTCGGGCGTAAGCCGTTTCTATCTAAATTACAGGCAACATGGCGACCATTGGTCATAACCACACCTGCCGGGCCGTCCCATGGTTCCATGTGCATAGAGTTAAATTCGTAAAAGGCGCGTAAGTCATCGTCCATTAAGTTACTGTTTTGCCATGCCGGCGGCATTAATAAACGCATCGCGCGGTATAAATCCATACCACCGGCAAGAAAAAGTTCAAGCATATTGTCTAACGAAGAAGAATCCGAGCCTGTTTGACCAACAAAAGGAGCGGCATCATGTAAATCGGGTAATAGCGGCGATTTAAAACGGTATGTACGTGCCCGTGACCATTGACGATTACCATTAATGGTATTGATTTCCCCATTATGTGCTAGGTATCTAAAGGGTTGCGCTAAATACCATTGTGGTGATGTGTTTGTTGAAAAACGGTGAAAAACACAAATAGCACTTTGCATACGAATATCGGCAAGGTCTAAATAGAAGTTAGGTAAATCTATTGGCATCATTAAGCCTTTATAGATAGTAACCAAACACGACAAACTGGCAACATAAAATACATCGTCAGTAATACGTTTTTCTGCACGGCGACGTGCCATATATAAGCGTCGTTCTAGATCACGATTTCGCCAACCTGGAGGTGCATCAACAAATACTTGCTCAATTTTTGGCATGTTGTTGATGGCGGCATCACCTAATACTGAGGTGTCGATAGGTACTGTTCGCCGACCGATAAGGGTCAAACTTTCGTTAGCAAACTCTTCTTCTAGTATTTTTTTAGATAATGCAGCAGCAACAGGATCGGGGTTTAAAAAGATCATGCCTACTGCATATTTTTTACCAAGTTTCGACCATTATCTTCAGCAACAGCCCGGAAGAAAGTATCTGGTTTTTGTAACAATAAACCACAACCATCACCTGTTTTACCATCAGCAGCGATACCACCTCGATGTTGCATGCGATCTAAGGCCGAAATAGCGGTTTTAATAAGTTTATGGTTGGTTTCACCATGTTGATGGGCGATTAAGCCAAAACCACAATTTTCGCGTTGAACGCTATGATCATAAAGCTGCATTACTGTCTCCTAATAAAAAGTCCACTTGGTAAACAGAACAAAAAAGGATCAAAGGTAAGAGAAAAGCGATTAACTATTCCATTTTTATCCAAGAGGAGGGATGGTTACATTACTCATTTGTCAGGAAAAGGTCAATTGAAAATAGAGCTTTTGCTCATGACTGTTACCACGTATTCAAAAGGAGGGAATTTTCCATTTACAGGTTATTAGGTTTAACTATTTGTTTTTATTTTGTTTTGGTTTTGTCTTTTAATGTTTCTTCTTTTAGCCAGTTAATAAAAATATTCAGGCGAGCTTTCTTCGCTGAATTAGGATCATAGACATAGTATCGTTTAAAGGATATTGGGTGCTTAATATTAAATGGAATAACCAACTGACCCGTTTCTATATACTGGGAAAATAACGCTTCTGAAGCTAAAGTAAACCCATGACCGCTGAGTACAGCACTTAATGCCATGTCGCCACTACTCACTTGAGTCCATTTTGTATGGGCTTGATAGTGTATGATCTCTGCTTGTGTAAACCAAGCAGACCAATTAATAAGACCTTCATGTTCTAAGCTTACCAACCAACAGTTTAAAATATCTTGGGGATTATTAAAGTGCATTTTATTAGCAAGTTGAGCTGAACAAACTGGATAAACATGATCCTCACTGACAAATTCATAAGTCATCTCCTCGCTGATATCACTGTCTGCTGTGGTTCTAAAACGAATTGCCAGATCGATATGTCCTTGGCGAAGGTCTTCAAGGCAATTAGAGGCGAGTACTTTGATTTTTATATCAGGGTGTTTCACTGAAAATTGATACAACCTTGGCATAAGCCACAATGAAGTGAAGGCCTGAGTAGAGGTGATTGTGAGACTGCCTGCGATATCTTCGGTTTGAATGCTATTAAAACCTTTTAACAGCGTATTAAAAGCAAGTTGGGTTGCTTGATATAGCTTGTCGCCGCTGTCGGTCAATTGCATTTTTCGACCACGTCGAGTAAATAATCGAGCACCTAGCGATGTTTCCAGTTGTCGCATTTGTTGACTTACTGCGGCTTGGGTAACAAATAATTCTGCTGCCGCTTTACTATAACTTTGATGGCGAGCCGCACTCTCAAAGCTACGTAAATTGTTTAAATGTTTTAACCGTTTGTCCATTTATCGCCAATCCAATTGAGTTATCGCTTATCTCGCTCATGTAAAAAGAGGCTTCAGTTTAATCCTTATTAATTTTACAAGAATAGAAATAGTAATGCAGCAATATAAGCTAAGCTTATAGATTATGTAAATAATTATTGTTGGTTTACGTATGGAATACAATACAAAATGATCATATTGCCATAAGAAGGAAATATTGATGTATATGACTAAACTAACAGAAAAATCTATAATGCTTAGCGAAAATGGAGGGAAAGATAAGATTGATAATGAAGAAGTAATAGGCGGAAAAACAACTGAAACGTATGTGCCTTGACTCAATAGAAAAGTTGTTGACGAACATGTCAAATAAGTTAGGTTTATCCTTGGCTATTTATCAGAAGTAATAAAATTATATTCATCTCTTGCAATTTATTCCCAAAATAGGGATAAAATGTCAACAAAAAAGGAGTTACCCAGTGATTAGACGTTCAGTTTACTATTTTATATTGTTACTAAGTGCTTTAGCTCAGCCTTTTCAGGTTCAAGCAAAGGTCAGTGATGTGGCAAATAATACCGCGCAATATGCCGTAGATTCTTACCAACAAAAGATGTTAGATAGCCTTGAAGAATTGATATCATTCAATACGGTTGCAGTTGAGGGGCTTCCGTCAACAGAAAATCCTGTTCACCAAGCATTTAAAAAATCATTAGCACAACAAGCAAAACAGCTTGGTTTAGATTACACCGACCACGGCTATATTGTCATTATTGGCTTAGGGGATAGTAAAGAACGACTTGGTATGATCACCCATGGCGATGTTCAGCCTGCGACGCCGACTAAATGGGCTAAATCACCCTTTGAACTGGATCTTACCTCCGAGCCTGGAAAATTAGTTGGCAGAGGCACAGAGGATGATAAAGGCTCAATTTCGAATGCCCTTTATGCAATGAAATCTATTAAAGACATGAAGATAAAACTCAATAAACGTATTGAACTATATGTTTATATGGCTGAAGAATCAGATTGGGCACCGTTAGAAGCTTACATTAAAGAACACACTTTACCTCAAGTAAACATTACCCTTGACGCTGAATATCCTGTTGTTACGGCGGAAAAAGGTTATGGCACCATCAGCATGACTTTTCCAAACAAAGAGATTACGACAGAGCAACGCTATTTAAGTGACTTTATAGGGGGATTTTTTGGTAGTCAAATTCCAGAGGATGCACAAGCAACCATTGAAAATGCAGATGAATTTTTATTAGCTAAAGTGCAAAAAATCGCGAAATCTCATCCTCAGATTCATTACAATTACCAATGGCATGGAAATGCATTAACGATTAAAGCATTGGGGAAATCAGCGCATTCATCTAAGCCAGAAGATGGTGTCAATGCGATTACCTATTTAGCTGATTTATTATCATTTACCCGTTGGCCTAACAACGCCAGTGGTGCGCTCGTTAATTTTATTAATGATAATTTAGGCACCGACTTATATGGTGAAAAGTTTGGCAATGTTGCTTATAGCGATGATTTTATGGGGCCAATGTCTTTACAACCAACCGTATTGAAGCAAAAAGAGCAGGGCATAGAGCTTAATATTAACTTACGTCGACCCAAAGGAAAAACCGCAGCACAATTAGAAAATGAGATTAATTTAACACTTAATCAGTGGCAGCAAGCGAATAAAGTAACTCTCACCAATTTAAAAAACTATATTGGCGAACCGTTTGTGCAAAATAATGCGCCGCAAATTGATACCTTGCTAAATGTATTCTCGTTTTATACAGGTATTACTGAAGCTAAACCTGTCGCCATTGGCGGTGGTACCAATTCAAGGCTTTTCCCTAATGCTGTTAGTTTTGGTCCTTCCATGCCAGGTAAAGAATACACCGGGCATTCCGAACATGAGTTCATTACCATGGAACAATTTATATTGAATTTGAAGATGTATACTGCGGTGTTGATTGAATTAGCGCAGTAAAGCGCAGTAAAGAATAAAAGCTTACCCCGTGTAGGGCGTAATTCATTGCGCTGTGTCAGAATGAATTCTAACCATGGCTATCCGCCTAATATATTAAATACCCCGGAAGATGATGCTATTGCCTATGAATGTAGCTCGCCAATATACTTCACAGAAAGTTTAACTAAATCATTATTGATCAATGACTAATAGGTAATCTTTTGACTACGTGAAATATCAGTGCTTGCTACCTTTATCATGGCAAACTTTCATTTTATTACGCAGTAGTATGAATTATTAGATAAAGAAATATAAAGCACAGTTCTGCCTTCCTATAGCAGCTATTCAGGCCACGTTAATAGTTTTATTTACATTGTGTTTGTAATTTTGTCCTATAACATTATTACAAGGCGTTTTGGGGCGTAACAACAAAAAGCTATTTTTAAATACATATAATTATCTGTTTACAAAGGTGTTTTTTAGTGAAATTATTAACACATGTAATATACGCCGTTTTGGGGTGTTATAACCCCCAAAGTGGTGTTCAATAAGCTGTTAAATTTCTCAAGAGTACGTGGATGGATTCGAGTGTGAGTGACTTAAAAAATATTGAAAAACTGGTCTTTTCCTTTTTCTGTGACTCTTCAGATTTTAATGGAATTCCTTTGCGACAGGTTTCACAAGACTTGAACTTAGAATATGAAGAGTCAATTGACCACATAAAAGAGCTTGTAAAATCTGGAATTGTTTCAATTCAATCTAGCACCAATCCTCACATTATTGGTTTTCAGCATCATCCAGTTCAATCTCAATTAGAGATACTAGAACACGCAAAATCAATTAAAGTGGAGAAACAATCATTCGGTAACTTCGAACTAGCAGTAGAGACAACCGAATACCCTATTTGCTTATATCCAACTCCGGAATATGCAAAAAAAAATCGAGATATTGATAAGTATGGGTACGCAAAATATAGTATTGATTTGGCTCTATCTGAACCTCAAATGAGTTTTAGGTTTTTTGAAACAGACATCCTAGAGCGTTACTCGAATGAACCTCGTTTTGATTTCGAGTTTAAAGATTTTAGTGGTCAAATATCATGTAAATATGATGATGAAGGCAATCCAATACTTAGAGAAGAAGATCAAATATTTTTAAAATCATTTGGCCTAGGGTTTGATTCGTCAGACGCTAGGGTTGTAGCTGTTATGCTTTGTGATTTGGGCAAGCTTTCTTCTGAACATCAAGTTGCTTGGGGAGCTAAAGAAATACCCAAGACAGAATGCAAGGTACTAGATGATTATTATAATAACTTAATTTTAGGGCAGTGGATAACATCAAAATCTGTGTTCACTGCATTGATTGATGAAATCAATGCTATCTACAAAATTACTGAGTCAATTTTTGGTGTACCGCTCTTTCATAAAGAGCTAGATGGTGAGCACCGCCCTAAGAACTTCACATTTTTCTTTTCGCCTACGTCCAAAAATTATTACGACTTCATTAACCTTCTTGATAAATATCTATCAGAGAATATTAACAAGTCATTTTTTGAGAGTTCGCTAGAGCTAGAAGAGCTAAAACCCATTGGCGACAATATGGTGGAAAGAGTCCAAAAAGGAACGCTAAGACTCCTAGAGGAATGGGTGAATCAGTCTTTTAGATTTCCAGATGACTCTTTCCCCAAAAAAATGTTGAAGCCTTTAAAGAATGTGAGAAGAGAGCGACAAAAACCGGCTCATAAAGTCATTGAAAATGATTATGATCCTAAGTTTATTGATAAACAAAAGAAAATTGTTGAAGCGTGTTACATATCAATAGGTAGCTTAAGAAAAAATCTTCAAACTCACCCTAAAGCAAAAGACGTAGAGTTAGACGATAGGCCGGAACGAGATAATGTTAAGTACTTCTAGTCAGGAGCAGCCAAAATTTAACAAGCGCATGTTATCGGACTGGTTTTCCGCTGCGCTCCAACCCGACCGCAAATGCGGGCGTTTCATTTCACGAATAATCCGGAGACGTTGGTTCTAAATGAATATTACTGAGCACTTAGAGAAACTAAACAGCGATACACAAAAAGTTTTTATAGAAACGCTTAAAAAAAAGGCTGAATTAGGTAAGGCACACCATTTTTCTGCTTGTATTTAGGAATTAAAAAGGACAGTCGCTTAAAGTTGAATAATATAAACCACTGAACTAAGGTTAATCTATCACCATTAATTGAGAGGTTTAACAATTAAAAAGGACAGTCGCTTAAAGTTGAATAATATAAACCACTGAACTAAGGTTAATCTATAACCATTATTCAGAGGTTTTGTTATGACAACTGCCAGAAAACAACTCATTAGCTTAGTTGATACCCCTTATTATCATTGTATTTCTCGTTGTGTTCGCCGTGCCTTTTTATGTGGTGAAGATAAAAACACAGGGGAAAACTTTGAGCACAGGCGGGTCGGGTTGAGGATAAATTACTCAGCCTAAGTCAAGTGTTTGCTATTGATGTGTGCGCTTACGCAGTAATGAGTAATCATACCCACATGGTACTGTTTGTGGATGAAGCCACAGCAAAAGCTTGGTCAACAGTTGAAGTGCTTGAGAGCGGCATCAGTTATTTAAAGGTACCTTATTAACGCAAAAATATTGCCGAGGAGAAGAAATCCCTGAGTACCTTATGACTTCTTTACTTGAAACAGTAGATGTTTATCGCAATCGTTTGATGGATATCAGCCGGTTTATGCGCTTACTGAACCAAAGTATTGCAATACAAGCCAATCAAGAAGATAACTGTACAGGTCATTTTTGGGAAGGGCGCTTTAAATCCCAAGCGCTATTAGATGAAGCGGCACTTGCGGCTTGTATGGCCTATGTAGATTTAAACCCCGTTAGAGCTAACATTGCCATAACGCCTGAAACATCCGCACATACCAGTGTAAAAGAGCGAGTAGCACAAGCTAAAAAAGCTAAACAACCCAAATCATTACTACCATTTGTAGGAAACCCACGTAAAGCAATGCCAAAAGGCTTACCATTTGAGCTTAAAGATTACCTTGAATTAATTGAACTGACAGGTCGGTGTTTCCGTGAAGATAAAGCAGGCTATATTGTAGCAACTCAACCTGCTTTACTTAACCGCTTGAACATAAGTCCTGATAATTGGCTAACCTTAACAAAAGACTTTAGAAAGGTATTCCGTGGCGCGGTAGGTCATAGTGATGTGTTAACCGATTACTGTGAGCATAAAGGATTAAAGCGGCGAACCAATGTCAGTTGTTGTGATAAATTGTTAGCGTAACGACTTAACGTCTATCACTCCTCTTATCTTAAAACAAAACATCAAGCCTGATGTCCTTGGTGTGTCTAAAAAACCGAGTTTTCTACTGTATTTTACAAATTTGGTAAGTATTATTCGCATACAGGATTTATTAGCAATCATTTGGCTTATTTTGAGTGGCTATTTAACTTGTGTTATTGTTTTTTTCTGGTTTACTTTATAAGCGAGTGTCCTAGCTAATATTTATTTACACATGTAATATACGCCGTTTTGGGGTGTTATAACCCCCAAAGTGGTGTTCAATAAGCTGTTATATGCAATGCGCAGTATAGTGTGTGCATCATTATTTAGTATGTGTTAGCATTTAAATATCATCAGTAATAAAAGGAATTATCAATGAAAAGTGCCTTAATAGCCTTTTTTCTCTTCACTAGCATTTCATGCTCTGCATTAGATAACATCATATTTAGTGGGTATTCATTCCCTTTAAATAATAATTGGAAAACGATAAGGCTTCTAGAAGATGGTGCAGGAATTGCAATTAAGATCCCTGATGACCAATATCTAATAGTGCAACAATCTAATGAAAGTAAATCATTAGTGACATTAGAAGACGGCAGCTCTATTTCAATTGTTCAAATCCATCAAGACAAAATACATAAAGTAAATAAAAATAGTAAAAGTAAAATTTATCAGGGCATTTATGATAGTTTTTCTGAAACTAAAGAATTTCAATCTAGTAATATCAGCTTTTTTATTGAAAAAAAGCCAGATATACCTCAAACCCATGTCGCGTATATAGTCACACCATCTTTAATTAGTATTTCAACTACTATGTCAAAAGATAAATTTTTAAATTTTTTAAAATCAATCCAAATCAATTAACTAGGAAGTTATATGTCTAATGCAATTAATGCTCTTGATAAAGAAGATCAAGACAATTTACAATTTATCCTTCAAAAGATGTACCCTGAGAGTAAAAATTTTAAGGAACTTTTACCAACAGTAAAAACCTTAGAGCTCTATATGCAGGCAGTTAGCGCTAATAATTTCTGCAATAAGGCAATGACACAGCTCACAACCGAGTTGCTTTCGGCATCAGTTTCGCAAATATACAAAGGTCGATTAAAGCAAGTGGTTAAAAAAGTCCTTGAAGAAATCAAAGGGCATTATCAAAAGAACAACGTCAATTTTTTTATTTGTAATCAGGTTGTAAAGTATAAATATAAATCCCCTCTTGTTATTTCCCTTCACGGCTTTTATTAAAATTGCATATAAATCGGGTAGCCGGAGGTTTCTACCCTCCGGCCCCCCACACCACCCTGCATGCGGCTCCGCACAGGGCGGTTCATTAACCATGATGGATTTTGATCCAGATATCCCTAAGTGATACTAAACCCAAAATTAAAAAGGACAGAAAAATTAAAAAGGACAGTCGCTTAAAGTTGAATCTTCGTTATGTCAGTTAGCCATTAAACGCTCGTTTACGGCAAACACATATTGAGGCTCTCTTAGTGTGATCTCATCACTGCCTGCTTTTCCTTAATCCTTTTTGGTAGCAGGAGCACTAGACATTCATCGGTTAACCTTTTGCCGGCACTATATTATGTTTACAGCGATAAAGCAGTTAATTGACGTTAGTAAAAAAAGCGCTTTGATAGAATCTATCAAAGCGCTTTTTGGTATAAGCATAATTAATGCTTTAAGCTTAAGCTAAACAACTTAAGTTAACCGGACTTAAGGTAAATAGCTCTTACCCATCAAGAAAGTGTCTACTTCACGTGCACAGCGGCGACCTTCGTCAATTGCCCATACAATTAAGCTTTGACCACGACGACCGTCACCCGCAGCAAATACGCCTGGCTTGCTAGTGGCAAACTTGTCGTAATCAGCAGCAATGTTTGAACGGTTATCTTTTTCCAGTCCAAATTGTTCAACTAATCCACCCTCAGGACCCATAAAGCCCATGGCGATCAGGACGATATCGGCAGGCAATACTTTTTCACTGCCGGCGAACTTCTTGTGGGAACATTTGACCTTTGTCGTTTTTCTCCCAGGTAATATCAACGGTATGAACCGCTTTTACATTACCTTGTTCATCACCTTCAATTTTTTTGGTCATTACCAAGTATTGACGTGGATCTTGGCCTTGAATAGCAATGGCTTCTTTTTGACCGTAATCAACTAGCAAGCGTTTTGGCCATTGTGGCCAAGGATTAGTCGCTTCTTCACGTTTTTCAGGTGGACGAGGCATAATCTCTAATTGAATGGCGCTTGCACATTGATGACGTAAAGAAGTTCCAATACAGTCAGTACCCGTATCACCACCCCCAATCACAACAACATTTTTACCTGCGGCATTAATGAAATTGCCATCTTTATGCTCACTATCAAGTAAACTTTTGGTATTGGCTTTCAAAAAGTCCATAGCAAAATGAATACCGTTAAGTTCACGGCCTTCAACAGGTAAATCACGCGGTACAGTGGCACCAATACATAGCACTACAGCATCAAAGTCTTTTTCAAGTTGATCAACACTGATGTCTTTACCTACTTCGGTGTTGGTTACAAAAACGATGCCTTCATCAGCTAGCAGATCAACACGACGTTGCACTAATTCTTTTTGCAATTTCATGTTTGGAATGCCATACATTAATAATCCACCGATACGATCAGCGCGTTCATAAACAGTGACCATATGGCCCGCTTTATTTAATTGCGCAGCTGCCGCAAGACCCGCGGTCCTGAGCCAATAACAGCAACATTTTTACCTGTACGTGCTGAAGGTGGCTCTGCAACGACCCAACCCTCTTTAAAGGCGGTATCAATAATTTCTTTTTCGTGTAGTTTGATAGTAACAGGATCTGAATTAATACCTAATACACATGCACCTTCACAAGGCGCAGGACAAACTCGACCTGTAAACTCAGGGAAGTTATTGGTTTTATGCAATAACTCTACTGCGTCTTTCCGGCGACCGCGGTAAACTAAATCATTCCATTCAGGAATAATGTTATTTACCGGACAACCGCCCACAGCAGGAGCGAACTCTGACTTAGCTGATTGACAAAACGGTACACCACAATCCATACAACGAGAAGCTTGTTTTTCTACCGCTGCTTGTGGAATTTCTTCATATACTTCAAGCCAGTCAATTAAACGTTCACTTGCTTTACGTTCAGTTGGCAAGGCACGACCTACGTTGATAAACCCTGTTGGATTTCCCATAATATATTCTCCTTGCAGCTTAAGCTTTTGCGCTAGCTATGTTGTTTAAATGGATATCGAAAGCTTTGACGGCAATGTCATATTCTGATTCAAAATTGCCACTTGCGCGTACGTCATTCATGTAACCTTGCATTCGCTTGTAATCGACCGGCATTACTTTCACAAATTGTTTAACGTTGTTGTCCCAATCTTCTAATAATTCACTAGCAACGTCTGAGCCTGTTGCCTCAAAATGTTGAGTAATTAAGGCTTTTAATTCAGCACTTTCTGCTTCGGTTTCAACGGTTTCTAATGACACCATTTCCATGTTGCATTTAGGTGAAAAGTCTTTTTTCTTATCAAGAACATAAGCAACACCGCCAGACATACCTGCCGCAAAATTACGACCAGTACTACCTAATATAACTGCTTTACCGCCAGTCATGTATTCACAGCCGTGATCACCTACGCCTTCAACAACTGCGGTAGCGCCTGAGTTACGAACACAGAAACGCTCGCCTGCAACACCACGAATAAAGGCAGAACCAGAAGTTGCGCCAAAGAAAGCTACATTACCAATAAGGATGTTTTCATTTGCTAGAAATTTAGCTTGTTTGCTTGGGTAAACAACTAAGTTAGCGCCAGACAAACCTTTACCAAAGTAATCATTAGCATCACCTTCAAGCTCAAAACGTAAACCTTTAGCTGAGAAACAACCAAAACTTTGACCACTGAACCGTTAAACTTCACTTTAATGGTATTTTCAGTTAGACCTTCAGCGCCGTATTTTTTAGATATTTCGTTAGAAATCATCGCACCAACGGTTCTGTCGGTATTAATTACGTCGTATTCAAGTTCAACACTTTGCGATGAATCAAGCGCGGCTTGTGCATCTTTAATCATCTGACGATCAATAATATCGTGTATGAGATGTTTTTGCTCAATAGAACGATAAAGCGTCTCACCATCATCACTTTCTGCTTTGTGTAATAGTGGTGTTAAGTCAACACCTTTGTATTTCCAATGATCAACATTGCTACGTGGTTTTAAACATTGGGTTTGGCCAACCATTTCTTCAATGCTCTTAAAGCCAAGCTCTGCCATGATTTCACGTAGACCTTCAGCCATCATGGTGAAGAAGTTAACTAGAATGTCAGCACGACCTGTAAACTTATCACGTAAACCTTTATCTTGTGTGGCAATGCCAACAGGACAAGTATTTAAGTGACACTTACGCATCATGATACAACCTTCAACCACTAGTGCGGTTGTTGCCATACCATATTCTTCTGCACCTAATAAAGTCGCAATAGCTAAGTCGCGAGGCGTTTTAAGTTGGCCATCAGTTTGCACGGTAATGCGGCTACGTAACTTGTTACGTACTAAGGTTTGATGTGTTTCAGCTAGACCTAATTCCCATGGTAAGCCGGTATGTTTAATTGAACTTAGTGGAGAAGCACCAGTACCGCCATCATGGCCGCCTATTAATACAACATCAGCGTAGGCTTTAGCTACACCTGAGGCAATGGTACCTACACCTGCTTCTGACACTAATTTCACGTTAACACGTGCTTCACGGTTAGCATTTTTAAGGTCAAAAATAAGTTGTGATAAATCTTCTATAGAATAAATATCATGATGTGGAGGCGGTGAAATTAACCCTACACCTGGAGTTGAACCACGTGTTTTACCAATCCAAGCATCAACTTTGTCACCTGGTAATTGTCCGCCTTCGCCCGGTTTTGCACCTTGCGCCATTTTAATTTGTAATTCGTCAGCATTCGCTAAGTAATGACTGGTAACACCAAAGCGACCAGATGCAACTTGTTTAATACGCGAATTCATTGAATCGCCATTTTCTAATGGTGTAAAACGAATTGGATCTTCACCGCCTTCACCACTGTTACTCTTACCGCCAATACGGTTCATGGCAATGGCTAATGTTGTATGAGCTTCCCATGATATTGAGCCAAACGACATTGCGCCTGAGGCAAAACGTTTGAAAATATTTTCAATGGGTTCAACTTCACTGATATCTATGGCAGGGCGATCACTGTTTAAGTCGAGTAAACCACGTAACGTAAACGCTTCTTTAGATTGGTCATCAACCGTTTTAGTGTACTGTTTGAATTGATTTTTGTCGTTGCTTGCCGTTGAATGTTGCAGTAAACGAATAACCGTTGGGCTAAATAAATGACGTTCGCCATCATTGCGCCATGAGTATTCACCACCCGTAGGCAATAAGTTTTCAATAGCTATACGACTGGCTTCAGGGAAACCTTCACGATGACGTAAAACAGCTTCTTGAGCGATTTGATCTAGGCTTAAACCTTGGATACGACTAACCGTACCGGTAAAGTATTCATCAACAACATCAGAGTTAATACCTAAGGCTTCAAAAATTTGCGCGCCTAAGTATGATTGTAATGTTGAAATACCCATTTTAGAGAAGGTTTTCAATAAACCACTGCCAACGGCTTTGATGTATTTATCCGTTACTTGATCATTCGTTAATTTGTTATCTAATACACCTTCGTCACGCAAAGCAAACATACTTTCTAATGCTAGGTATGGGTTTACTGCCGCAGCGCCGTAGCCAATAACAGTTGCAAAGTGATGTGTTTCACGAACATCAGCAGATTCTAAAATAATATCAGCATAAGAACGTAATTTTTCACGGATTAAATAATGATGTACCGCAGCGGTTGCTAGTACTGAAGGAATAGCAACGTGATCACTGTCAACTTCACGGTCACTTAATATTAATAGTGCATAGCCATCTTCGACGGCATTTTTCGCATATAAACAAATACGATCAAGGGCTTTTTTAAGTGCGCCGCCTTCGCCAGTTGCTTTAAAAGTAATACTGATGGTTTTTGATTGTAAATGGTCGTTATCAATGTGTTGAAGTTTACGTAATTGCTCGTTGGTGAGCACAGGTTGGTCAATTTCAACTTTATGACAATGCGCCGCAGTTTCTTCAAGCAAATTAAGAGACTTACCGATATAACCACGCAATGACATTACTAATTCCTCACGAATTGGATCAATTGGTGGGTTAGTTACTTGCGCAAATAATTGCTTAAAATAATGTGAGAGCTGTTGTGGACGATGCGACAATACGGCTAATGGTGTATCGGTACCCATGGCGCCTAATGGCTCTTTTGCTGTACCCACCATACCCGCAAGTATCAGGTTAAGGTCTTCATTAGTATAACCAAACGCTTTTTGTATTTTGCGTAGCTCTGTTAACGGTGGTTGTGCAATTGAAGCCGTTGGTACGGGTAATTGATCCAATTCTATTTTATTTTTTGCGACCCATTGACCGTAAGGTTGTGCAGAGCTAACTTGCTTTTTAACTTCATCATCACTGATGATACGACCTTGCTTTAAATCAGCAATAAAGATTTTGCCTGGTTGAAGGCGACCTTTTTCAACAACAGTTGATTGGTCAACACACAATGTGCCCGTTTCTGAGCCCATAACCAAGGTGCCATCTTCCGTTAATAAATAACGAGAAGGGCGTAAACCGTTACGATCGAGTGTTGCACCGATAACATTACCATCAGAAAAAGATAATGAAGCAGGACCGTCCCACGGCTCCATAATACAGGCATAGTATTCGTAAAAGGCGCGTTTGGTAGCATCCATATTAGTTTGCGTTTGCCATGCTTCTGGCACCATCATCATCATCACTTGCGCTAATGAACGGCCACTAAGCACTAACAACTCTATTGCCATATCAAGGTTGGCAGAATCAGAGTTATCCTTGTTACAAATGGGGTTTAACATTTTTAATTCAGCATCGCTAAAATTAACTGACTTAAATAACGCTTCACGTGCGTTCATCCAATTAATGTTGCCACGTACGGTATTAATTTCTCCGTTATGGGCAATATATCTAAATGGTTGCGCACGACGCCACGCGGAAAAGTGTTCGTTGAGAAACGAGAATGGAACATCGCCATACCAGAGATAGTACGTTCGTCTTGCAGATCAAGGTAATATTGACGCACTTGCTCGGTGGTAAATTGTCCTTTATAAACTAATTTAGTTGATGACATTGAGGTAACATAAAATTCGTCACGCTCTTTGGCAATGGTGGCATTAATTTTATGAGAGGTATATTTACGCAGTACAAAAAGCTTGCGTTCAAACTCTTGTGCGTTTAATTCTCTTGGTTTGGCAATAAATACCTGTTCAATATTGGGTTCGCTGTCAAATGAAGCAGCACCTAGCATTGAATTATCACCAGGTACGTTTCTATAACCTATTAAAGTTAACCCAAGTTCAGTGATATTTTGGTTTAAAATATCACGGCACGCTTCACCTTGCACTTCATCGCGCGGAAAGAAAATCATGCCTACGCCGTAATTACCTGCATCGGGTAGGTTAAACCCTAATTTTGCCGTTTCTTGGCTTAAAAAATCGTGTGGGATTTGAATAAGAATACCGTAAAGACCGTCACCACTTTTGACGTCAAAACCGGTACCACCACGATGTTCCATGCAGCTTAGCATGGTAAGTGCATTTTCAATAATATCGTGAGATTTTTTACCCTTTAGGTTGGCGACAAAGCCAATACCACAACTATCATGTTCAAATTCGGCGCGATAAAGGCCTTGTGATTTTTTGCTCATATCATTCATCGGTTATTCCTATTTCATCAACTATTTTTATTAGCTACAGTGTGTTTGCTAATTTAAGCTGTATATTTTTAATGCCCCAACTGTACGATGCTGATCCTTCAGAATATTACTTATAGCTTCTCGAGCATTAAACACCAAGCTTCTACTGAGCCTTTTATGAGGTGATATGCTATTAATGAAAATCATTATTTAAAGCGGTCGGCAAAATTACCCGTAAAAGGGGATTTAGTCAATGCTTTTATGAATATATATGCAGATTATTTGAATATATACAGCGATAAATAATTATTAAAAATGCTTAAATTAAATGCTAGATAAGCACTAAATGTTTCATTACTATCTAAAAATGGGTAAAAAGGAGCTAAAAAAAGCCACAACATAACTGAAGAGGCTTTTATAAAATCATAAGTTACAAGTGAGTTTATTGATACTCTGTGCTTTTATGGTTGATAACCACCAAAGAACACCTTTGGTTGTTATGCTAACCGCATCATGAGCGTGTAAAGACTCAAGGTGGTTTATTTTTAGCCAAAAGTCATCATATTCTTGGGCTTGATTCATGCTGTATTGTAATCGACGCGCAGCATCTTCACAAAACATTAGATTTTGTCCATTTAAACGGGCAAATTCTTGCTCATCTTCACGTTTAACGGCTGCTTGTACCGGCGTTTGTAAAGCACCTTCAATTAAATCAACTAAGTCCGTAATAGGAAAGTCACTGATATCATTGTTAAGTTTTACCTTTATCTCAGCAACAGAGCGTTGAGAATGAGGTGTTGCAACAATCCCTTCTGTTGTGCCAAGCCATTCATGAACTTTGTTTAAATCAAAGTTTTCAGCGTTGCTATCTTTTTGAAAGGTTTGCTGAAATGCTTTTTGAATTAGTTGTCGCGCTAGGGCGGCAGAACAAGGACAAGTGGACGAATAACGTATATCAATAGACATTTCTATTGCCAGTTCACCTTGATTCAAATGACCAGTTAGCGTGATAGGATATGCTTTCCACCCTTCTTTACCGCTAATGAGTGATTTTCTACGTAAGTGATATTCAAAGTTAAAGGTTACTTTGGCTTGATCACTTAAATCATTATGACTGCTAATAAAACCATCAAGCAAAGTCACTAAGCTGTGATAATTTAATATGTTGCTTGTTGATAATTCATCTAGGAGTAAGTAAAGGCGTGACATATGAATGCCTTTTGCTTGAGCTTCCTTTAGGTTTACAAACGCATTAACATGAGCTGAAACCATACGCTCAGTTTCACCTTTTGAGGCGACCATTATTGGCATTTCAATATTGCTCATACCAACCCAATCAAGTGTCCCTTCGGTTTGTGCAGTGGTGTGGTTGGCAATATCAGGCATCGTTGTCGGCATTATGACTCCGCTTTTAAGCTATAGGTACTTAACAAAGGCTGCGCGATGATAGCTAATTAACCGCACAACAAGTAAATTCAAGGTCGCGTATTCTATCTTATTTTTTATCCCCATACTACTTCAATATTTTACAGCGTTTATGCGGGCGCATCGTGAGAAAATTTTAACCTCACACGTCAATAGGGTAGTGCTTTTCTCAGGAGGAGGATTTTTCTTGTAGTTGTCAGGCAGTTGTCCCGTCAATATTTATCTTTGTTTTTTTTGATAGTTCAGTAAAATAATTAGTCTTTAAATGATTTGTAAGGGTTAATGATGAAACGTGTTGTTTTATATATTTCAGATAAATGTCCTCATTGTCGTGAAGCTCAAAAATACTTAGATGATAATGGTATTAAATACAGATTAACCAATGCCAAAATGCAGCGCGGTAGAAAAGAGCTTGATGCTATAGGGGCTCGCTCTGTACCGACTTTAAAAATTGGTAATGAAGTCATGATTGGCGGAATTTAGCAAATTTTAAGAAACTCTATGGCACAGGTTAAGCATCAAAGTATCATTTTATCGGCAGCTAAGCATTTGTTACGCGCATAATTTGATTGCTAACATCAATTAAATGACCTGTTTTAAGCCAAATTTTAGCGCCTTCTTTACCTGCTTTAGCGTTAATTTCGCCATTTACTGGCACGCGTAACCGCCTATCTTTGGGTTAACATATCAGTCTGTTCAGTTAGTGAACCTGATAACACAAATAGCTCTGCACCATTTGTTACAGTAAGTGTTATCTCTGCTTCAGGTTTAAAGTGCAATATACTCACCTCTTCAATAGTATCTTTATACAAAGGGGTAATATGTATTCCCTTAAAGTTTCCCGGTGAAACACTGCCCATAAAATTTGTTTGTAACCGAACGTGTGTTCTATCATCGGGTTGAAATTGCCATAACTTTACTAACATAGTACAACCAGTATCTGAACTTGGTTGGTGCTTCGACTGTGGTGGGTTTCTTATATAAGATCCCGCAGGAAAGTTACCATGTTCGTCTTGAAATACACCATCAAGCACAATAAATTCTTCGCCACCAGTGTGAACATGAGGTGAAAATTTACTGCCAGGTGCATATCGTACTATGGTTGTTGCACGTGCAACTTCAGCACCTACTCTATCAAGTGGTTTTCTATGTACCCCTGGCATGGGTGATTCAATCCATTCAAGGGTGTCGCTATGCACAACAATGCGTTGACTAAAATCGGCCGCAATTTTCATTTTTGGTTCCTCAATCAGGTGAATAAAAGAGGCTGACAAACTATCAACCTTTTTAATGTTTTTATATTAACGATTAAGTCATATGGAAGAAACAAAGTTTATTGCCATCTAAGTCATAAACATATGAACCGTAGAAGAAATCAAAACGTTGCCCAGGTTCGCCTGCATCAGTAGCACCTAATTCAATTGCTTTACTGTAAAGCGCTTGTGCACCTTCAATCGATCCACCAGGAATTGCAACTTGTTGACCATTTCCACAACTTTGTTCTTCATTGTTATGGGGCGTACATACAGCTAACATTGCACCACCTGTCTCTGTACCATAAAATTTAATTCTATCCATTTCCATTACTCTTTTACCTCCAACTAGAGTAAGTAAAGCATCGTAAAAAGAAACCGCATTGTCTAGGTTTTTTGAACCGATAGTAGTGTATCCAATCATTATTAGTACCTTAATTTTATCAAATGAATTTTGAAATATATCCATAGGTTTTAATTGAGTGACCTGAGTAATATATTTGTTTTCGAACGAACGAATATTAAACTACCTATCAGTAGGTAGTCAATGGGTTTGTTTGAATTGCTTTTGCGTAATAATTTAAAAAACACAGATATAATATAGATAAACAATGATTTTTTATTGTCGTTCACAATGAAAAATTGAAACTAGGGTAGGAGAGGTAAACAAGTATTTATGTGTTATTCAATGTTTTTTTGTGATGCTGTATCGCGTTATTATCTTGATGGTTCTAATGAAATTCGGGTAATTAATGGGTTTTTACTAAAAGTGATATGCCTTGTAATGGGCTATCTAGTGTTAGATAATTGCCCGTCCAGTATAGGATTATGATCATGAGCAAAAAAGAAGAACTGTTAAAAGTCGCTGAAAATAAAGTACGTAAAGGCGGTTATAACAATTTCAGTTTTAGAGAAATTGCCAACGAAGTTGGAATTAAAAGTGCTAGTGTGCATTATCACTTTCCGACTAAAGCTGATTTAGGCGCTGAGTTAGCACATCAATATACTGACGCTTTTTTAGCGGCATTAGGTGATGTAGACGACATTAAAGCAAGAGGCGAAAATCCAATTGATATTTATACAAAAATTTTCAAAGGTGCTTTGTTGACTGACGATAAAATGTGTTTATGTGGGTTATTAGGTGCTCAAAATGAAAGTTTGCCAGAGAAAGTTCAAGTTGAAGTAAAGCGATTTTTTGTTAAAAATTTAGCATGGTTAAATGCGGCACATACTGCTAATGGTGAAGTTAATCCTTCGCATTCTGCAATAACCACGGTTAGCATACTTGAAGGTGCAATGATGATTAGCAAAGCATTGAATGACCATAGTTACTTTACTCTTGCTACTCAAAAGTGACATCTATAATTATTTATCATGGTTATCTGGGGTACAGTATTTAGTCTTTGTTCGTTTTTATGTAGATAAGGGCTTACGCAAACAGTAGTAGGTATATTTTACACTATTAAACAAATTTCGGGTTGATCCAACACTAAATTCTTTATGTCTACGATTCTCCCAACAACACTATATTTTTTGGATGAAAGTACGTTATTTGAACAATGTTTCTACGTTGGTATACCCCTTCTTACCAGTGGTGTTAACGTCATTAATTTGGTGCTATAGAGAAAAATTGTTAAACTGCATTGGAAATAATGACTTAATCAATTTAGGGTCATGTATAGGTTAGGTGTATATAGGTCATTTTATGAATGAAAGTAATGAGTTGATAGAGTTAGATGTTGATCTTCTTAATGAGTATGCCCAAAGTTTAGGTTATCCCATTGTTAAGAAAATGTTTTCTTTGTATGAACAACAAGTAGTGATTTACTTGAAAGATATAGAAGAGTCTCTGCATACCGGTAATGTGCAATTATGGCAAGCACGTTGTCATAAAATGAAGGGAGCCGCGGGTAGTGTTGGTTTGAAGGCTTTATATACTCGATTGAAAAATATGGAAAAAACAAATGAAAATAAGAATGGTAGAGCACAACAATTAGCAGATCTTAATATGCATAATAAACAAGCTATGGCTGAATTTACTCATTGGCTAGCAAGTTTATAATGCGTTATTGTTTAAGTTAAATCATCTAATTAATCAGATTGCCCAACAAAACGATAACCTTCACCGTGTATTGTATTGATTAACTCTGGCGTACTAACATCTGATTCAAAATGTTTACGTAGTCGTCTAATAGTGACATCAACTGTTCTATCATTGCTACGTAAATCACGTCCTGTCATTTCTTTAATAAGAGCTTGTCTGGAAACAATATTGCCTTGATTTTTAATGAGTAAGCGTAATGCGCGATATTCACCTCGGGGGATTGCAATAACATTTCCGCTTGGACTTGTCATTTCTCGAGAATTTCCATTTAATGTCCGGCCATTAAAGTTAACAATAGCTTGAATTGATTCTCTTTCATTTTCGGTATTATTTTTACCAATTCGACTCAATATGTTTCGAGCTCTGATGGTTAATTCTCTCGGATTAAATGGCTTGGTTAAATAATCATCGGCACCAATTTCAAGTCCTAATATTTTATCTATATCACTATCACGACCAGTGAGAAATATTAGGCCTAAGTTTTTGTTCCTAGCAAGTTCTCTACCAAGTAATAGTCCATTTTTTCCTGGGAGGTTAATATCCATTATAACGAGATTTATTTCATGCTGACTAAGCATTGTAGCCATTGTTTCACCATCAGTTGCTTCAACAACTTTATAACCTTCAGCTTCAAATAAGTTACGTAGGTTAAAACGGGTGACATCTTCATCTTCTACAATAAGGACTTGGTAATTATCCATGCTATTTCCGTAAGTTATTGTTATTTTTTAGCAAAAAAATGCGTTATTCATTTTAGTTATAGTGTTAAATCATGGCGTCAATTAATTTAACATCCTATTAACCATGGTAACTAAGTATGGATTAAATAACAATTACATTACCTAATATTTAGTGGGTTTTAATGGTTATAGTTTATTGTTCTGAAATGAGTAAAGCAGGAAAAGTGATATTAAATGTTGTGCCTACCCCCACGCTACTGTCAAAGTCTATATGCCCATTTAAGGCTTGTGTAACAATATTATAGACCAGATGAAGCCCTAAACCGCTGCCACCACTGCCGCGTTTTGTTGTGGTAAAAGGCTCGAAAACTTTTGTTTTAATACTCTCACTTATACCGTTTCCATTGTCCTTATAAGAAAAATGTAATTGGTCACTTAAATAAATAACATTAATTTCTATTACACCATCAGGTCTATTCTCAAAACCATGAATAATAGAGTTTAAGATAAGGTTTAGCAGTATCTGGTTAAGTGGTCCTGGTTTACTTTCTACAACAAGGTTTTCAGCACAGTCTATATTAAGGTCAATATGCAGTTTGTTGAGTTTTCCTTTTAGCGTAATGGATACTTCTTCAATTAATTCTTTTACATTAAACACTCGGGTGTCAACACTTGACTGATCAACCGCTACTTTTTTAAAGCCGGAAATTAACTTAGCAGCGCGTTCTAGGTTTCGGTAAATAATACCTATATTCTCTTCACCTTGATTTAAGAATTTTTTTAATTGACTTGATTTTAACGACTTATCTTCAAAAGCTTGTTTAATTTCGATGAGGCGATCACTTAATAAGGACGATGCGGTAACGCCTAATCCTATTGGTGTGTTTACTTCATGAGCAATGCCTGCAACCATGTCGCCTAACGATGCCATTTTTTCAGTTTCAACTAGTTGCCCTTGAAATTGGTGGAGCTTCTCTAAGGTTGAAAGTAATTCTTGATTTGACTCTTTTAACGCATCCGTTCTTGTTTGGACTTTTACTTCTAAATTTTTATTTTCAAGCAGAATTTGTTGGTGTTTTTCATCTGCTTTATTGAGTTGCCTGGCCGTTTTATTTAATAAAAAGGTGATGTTTTGCGCTAACACATCAAATTCAAGAATGGACAACGGCTTTATCGTATGATGGTAGTTTTTGCTGTGGGATACTGCTTGTACTGATTCTGTTATGGTTGTAATTGATTGATTTATTTTCTTTTTAATAATGATAGTTAAAAGTAAAAACAGTGTTAAACCCAATAATAGTAATAATACTGCATCAAAGGTTAGTTCTCGTTTAAAATCTTCAATGTGTTTTGTACTCACTTGAATGTATAAATAACCCTGTGTTATTTCATCTTGTGCTATTTTTACCACTAATTCCAAATGATCATTTTGGTATCTGAATGATGATAACGTTTGTATTTGCTCTATCTTATCCGGTATTGAAGGAAAATAGATATTTTTATTATACCCAGTAAAGTATGTAATCTGTTCGTCGTCATTTTTTTTATAAACATGCACGTAATTGATGTCGGTTGGCGCGACTAATTTTTTTAGTTCAGCATTAAGCGCATTGTTCTCGTTTTCAACTAAATAGCTAAGGCTTAATTGTGCTAATGTGTTAGCCCATGCTTGGGTATTCCTCTCAATGCTTGACTGTTCTTGTGTTTCAGCAATATAGACAGTACTGACTAAAATGAGCGTTAATACAATAAAAGCAACCCCTAGAATTGAGCCAAATAAGAATTTGTGATTAGACATTACTTTAATTTTTTTATTCATAATGTCACCATCGCTGAAAAAAATAAATATATCAAGTTCGGCACTCTATTTAATTTAATTGGCTGTGATAAATAGTAAAACCTTGTGTATTTATCAGGGGCTTAGTTTTACCAATGTGCTGCTGCATTATTGGCAAATATTTTAAAAAACTATTGGCGACAATAGTGATATTTGCACGGGCGTGCATGTGTTTGTGAATACCCTTTAAAAAGTCTTCTGTTGCCTGATAACTTGTGTTTGTTCCCTGATGAAACGGAGGGTTAGATACAATGTGTTGATATTGTCCTTTAACCATAGATAAACTATTAGAAGGAAAAACAGTACCTGATAAGTTATTTAGGGTAAGTGTTTCTTCTGCTGACTTTATTGCTAGAGCGCTAACATCAAGTAAAGATAAATGAGTGTCAGGATGTTTTTTCCCAATAAAACAGCTGATTACGACACCACAGCCAAAATCTAATACTTTACCTTTCATAACCTCTGGTAAGTTATTTAATAGTAAAGCGGTGCCAATATCGAGTTTTTTTGGCTGAAAACACCGGGTAGAGACGCTATAGTGAGTTCAATATTATTTATATTGATTTGGTAGTATTTAAACCAGTCACTTAGCGTAAACGGTTTATTGAGTTTGTCAGAATTCACAATACCAAGCAAATATAAGGCAATGGCGTGCCGCATCAATTTTCTGGCAGTGCTGTAAAAAGTCGGCGGTAAGTTTAGGGCTAGATTGTACGCCGCCTTTTTTCTCTCCCACGAGTATAACTTTAGCATCTTCAAGTAAGTAAGGAGCGATCATCGCGAGCGTGAAAGCAAGCTCATCTTTGCTTTTAGGGAAGTTGATGATCACTACATCGTGTTTTAGATCACTTTTATATTCGCTGTTAAACTGTGTAGCCACTCGCGAACCATACTTGTTATTAATGGCAAGGTGGTCAATATAATTGGTGTTATAGCAGTTAATCTCTGCGTTTGGGTTTTCAGCTAAATAACTGTTGATGAAATCATCAGCCATTAAGTTGATGAATAGTGGGGTGTTGGCAGATAATAGCTCACTATTACGTAATAATATTTGGCTGATGTTTGACGTTGGCATGAATAGGCATGGTAGTGAATATGATAGAAGATAGTATTCTACTTAATAACCCGTTGAATTCAACTTTTAGCGGTGCTCAATATTGACAAAAAAGTGTTTAAAGTGTTTTAATAGCCGCGTCCCTAATTCTAACTTTATGGTTTTTTATTCCGTGAAGTTATATATCCGCTCCACTTGAAGATGCAGGATTCAGCTAGAATTAGAAACGCCTTTAGACAAGACATTGATTGCAGGGAATGGTCACTCCCTTCTCAAAATCAATAACGTAGCATAAAGCGTTTCTAAACCGGCCTTCCTGAAACGAGCATCTTTAAGTGGAACGGATATAGAGGGGCCAGAAGAGGAGCGTTAACCAGGTAATTATCATTGTGTTATTTTTAACACACAAAGATCAAACTTTGCTAATGATAATGAGGGGGATTAACGCCGAGATAAACGTTTTTTTGATGAAACCTTTATCGGTTGTTTGGGCTGAATCCCGACAACTGTCACTGATATTGACTTGCCAAGGGTAGGTTATAATTGAGTGGAGAGCTTCTGGCCTTTGCATAAAAGCCAGTAAACGTCCTGTTTGCAAAAAATACTCCGGTATTTTATTTGGCTCTTAGTAAATGCCGTTAAGTTCTCCGAACTAATTTGTATTGCGTTCAGCGCAGTGCAATCATTAATGAGTTCGAGAGCAATGAAAAATACATCATCTATTAACATAAATTCTCAAGGTAATGGCAGCCAAGGTCGTATCGCACACAGTATTGAGAAATTTCCGCTATGGACCGCGTTAGTCACCCCTTTTCTTGAAAATAATCACATTGATTTTACTAGTTTAAAAACCATTGCCACAGCGCAAGCTAAAGCGGGTAATGGTTTATTGTTACTTGGTAGTACCGGTGAAGGTTTGGCGTTAACCCATGCTGAGCAGTTAAGTATCGTTGAGTTTGTTTGTGGTTTATCCCTTGAAGTACCAATTATGGTAGCAGTAGGAGGATATAATTTACCAGAACAAATCAGTTGGGTTGAACGTTGTAATAAGCTAAATATTGACTGTTTTCTACTGGGAAGTCCCCTTTATGCAAAGCCCGGTGTTGTTGGTCAAACACAGTGGTTTGAAGCGTTATTAGATGCAGCTAAATTTCCTTGCATGCTTTACAACGTACCTTCTCGAAGTGGCGTTGAAATTCCTGTAGAAACAGTACAAAACTTACAAAATCACCCTAATTGTTGGGCGATGAAAGAGGCGAGTGGAGATCTAACTAAGTTTTTGAATTACCGTCAATCATGCCCGTCTATTGAGTTATATAGTGGTGAAGATGCTATGTTGCCCTATTTAGTGCCGGCAGGCGTGAAAGGTTTAGTGTCTGTGTGCGCTAATGCTTGGCCACAAGCTACTCAAACCTACGTACAGTTATGTTTATCGGGTCAAACGGAAAGTATGTTTCCGCTTTGGAATAATGCAGTAGCGTCGCTTTTTTGCGTTGCTAATCCCATTCCCGTGAAAGTGTTAATGCAACAACAACAAAATATTCAAACGCCCATATTACGTGCACCACTGACCCACTTGGAGTTATCTAATAACAGCGAGTTATTAGATTTTGATAAACAAATTAATCAATGGTTAGCACAAGTTAGCCAGTCTTCTTTTATAAATACAGTTGAAAATAGGAATATCGCATGAACTGGCAAGATGTTATA
Organism: Colwellia maritima; assembly: GCF_022669015.1. Taxonomy (GTDB): domain Bacteria; phylum Pseudomonadota; class Gammaproteobacteria; order Enterobacterales; family Alteromonadaceae; genus Colwellia; species Colwellia maritima. Next base: position 1,305,152 of record NZ_JAKKSL010000001.1, read on the forward strand.
GCACAGTTAGAAACAGGCGCATTACGTGCAGCAAATCAAGATGAGAATGGAAATTGGCATGCTAATGTCGAAGTAAAACAAGGTATATTAGCGGCATTTAAAGCAGGAAAAAACATAAGTTTTACCGATAATTATCAAGGTTTTGTTGATAAAGACAATTTGCCGGCTCGTCAATTTTCACCAGAAGATGGTGTGCGTTTAGTCCCTGGTGGCTCTTCTGTTCGTGCAGGCGCTTATGTAGCTGAAGGCGTTATTATCATGCCGCCGGCCTTATATTAATGTTGGTGCATATGTAGATAGCGGTACTATGGTGGATAGCCATGCCTTGATTGGTTCATGTGCTCAAGTAGGCCGCAAAGTCCATGTGTCTGCCGCGGTGCAAATTGGTGGTGTGTTAGAGCCTATTGGTGCTAGCCCTGTTATTATCGAAGATAACGCCTTTTTAAGTGCAGGCGTTGTAATAGTTGAAGGTATTGTAGTGAAGAAGGGCGCTGTATTAGCCCCAGGCGTTACGTTATCTAAATCCGTACCAGTATATGATTGTGTTAATGAAGTGATGCGTGAAAAAGGCGCTGAAATTCCTGAAAATGCTATTGTAGTACCGGGTACGCGACCTGTAAAAGGTGAATGGGCTAAAGCACAGGGCTTGAATATGGCCTGTGCTTTGATTGTTAAATATCGTGACGAACAAAGTGACGCGGCACTCGAATTAGAGTCAATTTTGAGATAAGCATTATGACTAAACCCGCTTGGTTCGACCCCACGATTGAATATGCATTATTAGCGCATCAATCGCCAGAAGATGAACAAGGTTATTTTGTTTATCAACTTGATGCCTTAAAGCAGCACTTAGCTAAATTACAGCAGCAAGATGTGATTAAGTTATGGTTTGCCGTAAAAGCTAATCCCTTATCAAAAATTATTCAAACCTTTGATAGTCAAGGCTTCAATTTTGATGTAGCCGGCTCAGGTGAGTTAGCACAAGTATTAGCACAAGGAATTAGTCCGAATAGGATTCTTAACACTGGGCCTGCTAAATCTAAAAAACAACTTGCGGCCTTTTTAAAACAAGGCGTTGCTACGTTTGTTGTAGAAAGTTTAAACCAATTAATCTGGCTTAATGAAATTGTTCAGGATGAAAACTTTAAAAAGCCAACGGTGTTATTGCGAGTGCAATTACAGTGGCCTGACGGTGAAAAAAACCCGCTAGGGGGTAACAGTTTAACGCCTTTTGGTTTGTCAGTACGAGAATGGCAAAGTGTGCGGGTAAGTGATTATCCGGCCTTGAATATTTGTGGATTACATATTTTTCAATGGGGCAATATGCTCAGTAATGAAAAAATGTATTCATTATGGGAGCAAATGGTTGCACCCTTAATAAAACTCGCTACGCATATAGGCATGGATTTAAAAATTCTTGACCTAGGCGGTGGCTTGGGTATTGACTATGTTGGGGAAGGAAACACATTAGTGTGGCAACAAATTATCCGCGATTTAGCGGATATAAAAGCCCAAGCAGGGGTTGATGAACTTTGGTTAGAGTTAGGACGTTTTGCGGTAGCAGAGTGTGGCTATTATGTTGTGCCTGTGGTTGACAGAAAAATAAATTATGGCCAAGAACAATTAGTATTGGCAGCAGGTATTAACCATATTATTCGTCCGGCTATTACCGACCAACCCTTTCCAGTCACTTTGCTTCGTCAGTCGGAGCAAGTTGAACAATACTTTGATATTCATGGTCCGTTATGTACTAGCATGGATAAATTAGGGCAACTACCTTTACCAGAAGATGTTCAGGTAGGAGATGAATTAGTCTTTGGTTACTGTGGTGCCTATGGGTTTACTGAAAGCATGCCATTCTTTTTGTGCCATCAACTGGCAGCAGAATATGTTATGCAAAAGGGCGAATTGGTTGAAATTAGAGCCGCTAAACCTGCAAGTACCTATCTTGCGTAAATCTACTTTATGTAAAGTAGATTAGCTTTTGTTTGAGAGATAAAAGATGAAAGAAAATATGAATACCTTCAAAGCCAATACGTTCAAAAAAAGTATTATCCATATGGGGGAAATGGCCAGTGGTGCCAAACTGACAGTACCTGTTTATTCTTTTGAGGTTGAACCAACAGATCAAGGTGCTAGTTTTGAGAATAAAGTACCTAATGTTTATATTCAAGCCAATATGCATGGCGCTGAAGTGCAAGGTAATGCGGTAATTTTTCAGTTACTTGAGTTATTAAAAAACTGTGATATTCAAAGTAATATAACGCTAGTGCCTTATGCTAACCCTGTTGCTTGCAATCATAAAAATGGTGAATATACATTAGGCCGATTTGACCCTATTACAGGGGTTAATTGGAACCGAATGTATCACTTTGACGAAATGGTTATCGCACCTTTTGCAGAGCGCAATATTGATGCTTCGGATGCTGAAATTCAAGCAAAATTTCAAGAATTATTGTTGGCGCAAATTGAACAAAAACTCGACCATAATATTTGGGGGTTAACCACAGGGCAGCGTATTGCTTATCAGCTGCAACGTATGGCGCATCAAGCCGATTTAGTGCTTGATTTACACACAGGGCCAATCGCGAGTAAACATTTATATTGCCCTGAGTATGCTAAAGCAAGCGCAAGTTATTTTGATATACCTCATACGTTATTAATTCCTAACGATTTTGGTGGCGCGATGGATGAGTCAACATTTTGTCCATGGTGGAGTTTACAAGAAGCGTATCAAAAATTGGGTAGAAATTTTGTGATGGGTAAAGGTATCTTCGCGAAAGAAAGTTTCACAGTTGAGCTAGGCTCTCAGGAGCAAATTGATTTAGCAGTAGCACACCAAGATGCCTTAAGTATTTTAAGTTATTTACAATATAAAGGGGTTATTGCTCAAAAGAATGATAACTCAACTCCCTTGCAAAATGGACAATCTAACGGTTATTTTCCGCAAGAAATGACACGCTACGCTTGTTACTTAGATGATTACAAAGCCTTGTATTCGCCAATGGGAGGGATGGTGGATTACTTAGCCGAATTTGGCAAGCCATTGCCGGGGGAGCCATTGGCTCGCATTTTACGGATGGATAATTATGGTGATGGTGATCCATTACATAATGTCTGTTTAGATAGAACCGTGATACCAATTTTGCATTTTGCATCGGCTAGTGTAAACCAAGGAACAGAGCTCTATAAAGTTTTTTGCAACTACTTTGAGCTTTAACCAGTATTTAAATAATATTTAACTATTGATAGTGAAATAAGGATGAGAACGCTCACTTATTAATTTTGTGAGTTTTTGTGAGTATTGTTTTCTTGTAGAAAGAACTCTTGTGTTATATTATCACAAGCAATATGACATTACCTTTTCGCTCTAAACAAATCAGTGCTAAAAAACCATCAACCATGACTGCGCTTGCACTCGTGGTTTTTGTAGTGTTATTGATAACGTCAACATTTGTGCACGCCAGTCACGTTGCAATCAATGATATTAATATTGAACAACAAGAGTGTTATATATGTCATCAAGGGCTTGATACCCCACCTGACTTATCACTGATAAAAAATGATTTTATTGCAAGTTATTGCTATATGGTTGCTGATGTTAACTCTGCTCAATTTAAAGTTAATACCTTTGTTCAACCACACTTAAGAGCACCACCAGTGTTTTAGTAAATTTTTATATTATTTTAATCATCAGCCAACATTAATTATTACGTTAAGTTTGTTGTTGATAAACATTATTAATTTTTATTGGAACACAGTCATGTTTATTCATTCTTTTTTAACAAAGAAGCGTTATGCTACTTTTTCTTTAAGCTTATTAGCTGTATCGCTAGGTTATAGCTCGGTAACCCTCGCACAAAATATTTCGGGAAAAGTTGTTGACCAAAAAGGAAAACCTGTTAGCTCAGCTGTAGTTAGCGTTAACGGTATAGCACAATTTATTACCACAGATGAATTAGGTCTTTTCACACTTTCAAATTTACGAGCAGGCCAAGTTGAACTGCATACTACGGCTAAAAACTACGCTCATAAAAATCAATATATTACCCTTGAACAGGCTGATATATCTGATGTGGTTATTCAACTTTCACCTTCTGCATTAGAAGTGATAGATGTATACGCGACCCCATTACATTCTTCTACGATTGAATCGGCTTTACCAGTTAATGTTCTGTCGGGTGATGCCCTTAAATTAAAACAAGCCTCCACCTTAGGAGAGACGTTAAAAAATGAAGTGGGTGTTCATTCAAATTTTTATGGTTCAGTTACCAGTAGCCCTATTATTCGTGGTTTGGACGGTCCTCGCGTACTAATTACACAAAATGGTTTAGATGCCGGTGATGCGTCACGTGTTGGTGCCGATCATGCAGTATCTGCTGAAACAAGTACCGCTACTCAAATTGAGGTGTTACGTGGGCCACTACGTTGTTTTATGGCAGTGGTGCAATAGGTGGTGTAGTGAATGTGGTAGATAACCGTGTTCCTAAATCAAGTGAAACATTAGCAGAATGGTTGTTACAATATAACGATGTATCTGATGAAAAACAGGGATCTTTTTCTGCTCAAACAGGTAGTGAAAATTTTGCTGTGCATCTTGATGGTTTTTGGCGTGATCTTGGTGATTATCGTTTACCAAGTGATTTTGATGCCCATGCCCATGAAGAAGAACATGAAGAAGAACATGAAGAGGGTGAAGAACTGGAAGAAACACCTAGTCATTTAGCTAACTCAGCATCCGAATCCAGTGGTTTTACCTTAGGCTCTAGTTACATATTTGATCAAGGCTATGTTGGGGTTTCTTATGGAAAAATGAGTCGTGACTATGGTATTCCAGGTCATACACATCATGACGAAGAAGAGCATAACGAAGAAGCAATTGATGAAGGTACGCAAGCTGAGATGGAGCAAGACAGAGTACAACTGCTAAGTGAGGTAAACTTTGATAAACATTTCATTAAGCAGTTATCAACTAAAATGGCTTATACCGACTACCAAGATCGAGAAATTGAAGATGGCGAAGTTGGCACTACGTTTAATAATGAAAGTATTGAAGTGAAAACAGATTTATACCATCAAGAAACATATGGTTGGCAAGGTGCTTGGACGTTGCATTATAAAAAATCTGATTTTGAAGCTATCGGCGAAGAAGCTTTTTCTCCACCGTCTACCACGGAAAGTTTTGCGGTTGCGTGGTTAGAAGAAAAACATTTTGACAACCTTTTACTACAAGTTGGTGCTAGAGTTGAGCGTGTTAATATTACTGAAAAAGGTGAAGGGGTTGATTTGTCTGTTTTTGAACATGACGACGATCATGATCATCAGGATGACCATGATGCAGAAAACATTTCATTTGGTAAGCAAAATTTCACCCCAGTAAGTGCCTCTACAGGGCTCGTATGGAATTATCAAACGGGCTATAACCTAGGTGTTTCACTTGCGCTTTCTCAACGTGCACCTTCAGCTGCAGAATTATTTTCATTTGGTCCTCACATAGGTACCAACACATTTGAAGTAGGGGCGCTTTATGATTTATCGTCAGAAAATGGCGAAGTACATGTAGATGCATTCCCACAAACGCCAGATATTGAAACTTCTTACAGCCTTGATTTAACGTGGCGTAAGTTTGAGGGTGATTTTGGTTTTATCATCAGTGCTTTTTATAATCATGTTACAGACTATTACTATCAGCAAGATACCGGGTTATTTTTTGAAGCGGCACATGAGCATGAAGAAGATGTGCACACAGACGATGAAATAGATGAAGAGGGTTTACCCATTTTAGTTTATCGCCAAGACGATGTTGACATGTATGGTGTTGAAGTTGAGTTTGTATATCAAATTGCAGCACCGTTAAAAGCACGATTATTTGGTGATTACATAAACGCACAATTATCTGATGGTGGGTATTTACCGAGAACACCGCCTATGCGTATTGGTGGCGTGTTACAATACCAAGGTGATAGTTATGATGGTGAATTCAGCGTTAATCATTATTTTGAACAAGATAACATTGGTTCATTAGAAACTAAAACGGCGTCATATACTTTACTAGATATCAACATGAATTATTATATTGACGGTATTGGTAATGATTTAGTGGTCTATATCAAAGGCAATAATTTAACAGATGAAGTGGCGAAAGTGCATTCGTCATTTTTAAAAGACGTGTCGCCATTACCAGGACGTAATTTTAGCATTGGTATACGCGGAAGTTTTTAAGCAAGTATTGAACGTTTTGCTGAGTATTTAGTTTTTGAGATGCGCATTCATACACAAGTTTTAATAATACTGATTGGCTAAGTCGATTACATTAATATTTATGATAGTATTTGACTTGTTATAGTTATTGTTTTTACCAAACAGGTGGTTAATGAATGGATAGCGCATCAATAATGGTTTGGAGTGTTTTATTTGGTGGTATCGGAATAGGTTACTTTATGTATGGAAAAAAGCAAAAAGCGATTGTGCCATTCTGTACGGGATTAGCGCTTTTTGTATACCCATACTTTATGCCTAATGTTACGCTATTGTTAGCTGTTGGGGTTGTGTTAGTCGCCATTCCTTATTTCATTAAACTGTAAAGCGCGGTATAAACTATTGGGAGAAAATCTTTGGCAACTAAAGATGAAATAATTGATTTTATGAAGGCAGATTTTCCTCAGGCTAAATGCACGATTGAATCCGTAGGTAAGCAGTCGTCAGTCGTTAAACAGTCAATAGGATTTGATGAATTAAGACCTGGCAATACAGTGTCTGGCCCTGTTTTGATGGCTGTTGCTGATTATGCTTTATATGTTGCTATTTTAGGTGAGATTGGCATTGTGTCATTAACTGTTACTACCAGTATGACTATCAATTTTATGAGAAAACCTTCATCTACCAAGCCCATTATTGGTGAATGTAAATTACTGAAAGTAGGTAAAACACTTATTGTCGGAGAGGTGTCGTTATATTCACAAGGCGATCCTAAAACGGTCGCTCATGTGGTGGGTACATATTCAGTGCCACACTCAAAATAACGGGTAATGCGTTATAGAATGTTTGGCAATAGATAATACGTTGTACAGGAGCAGTTTAATGGATAGTTTGCTAAAAACAGCTATTATTTTAGGTACTGCTAGAGCAGAGGGTAATACCCATAAGTTAGTTAAGTGTTATCAAGCATATCAAGCTGCCGATGTGTTTTTTTTATCAGATTACGCTATCTCAATGTTTGATTATGAGCATAGAAATCAAGAAGATGATTTTATTAACTTAGCTAAGATGCTACTGCATTACGATTACTTGATTTTTGCAACCCCAATGTACTGGTATTCTATGAGCGGGCAGATGAAAGTTTTTTTGACCGTTTATCCGATCTTTTAACGATTAAAAAAGAAATAGGACGTGGTTTACAAGGTAAGTATTGTTCTGTATTAGCGACAGGGTCTGATAATGAATCGCCTTTGTGTTTTGAGCAACCCTTTATTCTTTCGGCAAATTATCTCGGTATGATTTATCATGACATGCTTTATTGCCCATGCGAATATGACTTTGTAGAGAAAGATCATATAGATAAATTATTAAAATTTATCGCGTTAAGTCCCTGCTAGTTATGTTTTTTCTTGTTCCCAAAAGAGCTTATTAAAATGCCACATTCAGCTTTATTGCAACAATATTTATCCTCATTGCAGGCTTTAAAAGCGAAAGAACAGGTACCCGTACTGGATCTTGCCTGTGGTCATGGGCGAAATGGTTTATATTTAATTGAAAATAATATCCCTGTTATTTTTGCTGATGTAAAAGGAGAAATCCTTGAGCAAGTTAAACAGTCAGTAGAAATGTTAGCAACCGATAAACAAAAATTAGCGCACTTTTGGCAAGTGGATTTTGAACTCATCAATGCAGCATCGTCAGCATCTGCTCCGGATCATATTTCACCCCTACAGAATAAGTTATTTAGTGCCATTATTGTGTTTCGTTATTTGCATCGACCATTATTTGAACAAATTAAAGCAGCAATAATACCTGGAGGAATGGTTATTTATGAAACCTTTACCGAGCAGCAAGCTCTGTTAGGTCGCCCTAAAAACTCTGATTTTTTATTAAAACACGGTGAATTAGCCAGTATTTTTTCTGATTGGAAAATAGTGCATAGTTTTGAGGGAATTGTGGACGTTTCTATACAAGATAATACTCAACAAGCCATTGCACAAATAGTAGCGATAAAACCTAATTAACTTTAATTTAGGCATGAATTTATCCATGTTTTTCTTATGTTGTAGCACAATTTTTGTTCATGTTTTTACATCACCAATTTCAATACTTGATATAGATCAATATATGCTTCATTTTGAAGTCATAACTCGTTAGAATAGCGCCAATTTCACTTGTTAGGATGTAATAAAAATGTCACACGAAGAAGAGTTTAAAGATACTACCGGCGTAGGCCAAATTTTGTTATTGGTTGTAGCAATAGTTGTTTTTCCTTTACTGCCAATGTTAATGGGTCGGTTCAATTTACTTCGTTAATATAACCTGAGCTCGGTTTGATATATAGTTAACTTGTTGAAAATTAGACATTAAAATTTCGCTTCACTTCTAGCTTGATAGTTTTACTACTTTAGTCCGCAGAATAAGCAAGGCAAATTTACGCGTCAATAGGGAGCTGTTGTAAGTGAATTTAACGCCGAAGTCAGTAAAAATAGCTGCTAGAAGAACATTTATTTAAGCCGAGCTGAGGTTATTTAGATAGGTAGTGCGACGTGGCCACGAATGAGCAACCTAAGTTAGCTCATTCGTTATTAAGAATATCAAATTGCTCTATACTTACTTTAATCTTATCCCCTCTTTTTCTATGATCAACTTACCATTTTTCAATAAATTTCCAACGGTAGCTTTAAACGTTTTTTTACTTACACCTAACCGTCTTTGAATGAGTTCTGGTGCACTTTTGTCGTGGAGTGGAATAAAGCCATTATTCTTTTCTAACTGGTCTAATAATTTATCAGCGAAGCTATTTACGGTATTTTTACTGCCTCGTGTGAGTAGTAAGTCTAAACGCCCATCTTCGCGAACTTGTTTGATATAACCATCCATTTTTTTGCCGATACGTAGCGGTTGAAAAATTTCATTGTCGTATAATAAACCCCAGTGCAAATCGTTTACTATGGCTTTGAAACCTAGGTCAGTTTTACCGCCAATAATCAGCTTAACTTTATCACCTTGTTGATATTCGGCGGCCAAATATCAATAAACTTATCAAGCTTACTTGATGCAGCAACACGGTCGGTATGTTGATCAAGAAAAATACGCACTAAATAATATTTGCCAACTTCCATATCAGAATGTTGTTGGTTATATGGCACTAATAAATCTTTTGGTAAGCCCCAATCTAAAAAAGCCCCCATTTTATTTACTTGCACAACTTTCAAAGAAACAAATTCTCCTACTTGCCCTAATGCTTTTTCTGTCGTAGCAACAAGTCTGTCAGCCGAATCAGTATAGAGAAAAACGTCAATGCTTGTGCCAACTATGCAATTGGCAGGTACATAACGTTTGGGTAATAATATTTCCCCTAAATCATCACCATCAAGATATACACCGTTATCTTTTACTGCAACAACATTGAGCGTATTATATTTTCCTATCTGAGCGTGAGGAAGGTTAGTTGATTGTTCGCTTGAGTTTGTCATTGATGGTGCCACTTTATGGGGAATTAATTCGGGTGCTAGTTTACCCGATTCTAATACGCTTCACTAATTATTTAGCAAATTGTTCGGCAGCAATTTTAGTTGCTATATATTCACTGTGTCTTAAATGTAGCAAATCAGCAATTTTGCGAATAATGTGCTCTTCAATACTGGTTAATTCTCCATCAGCGTAAGCGACTTGCCACAATAAGGTGACTATTTTGATCCTGTCATCAAGGGAATAGTGCTGATTTACTCTTGTCGTAAATTGATAAAAATCATTAGCATTTTCACTTAAGTAAAAGGCTTGTTCTAAAGTGCTAGTCACTTCAGGCTCTGATAAGTTAAATTGCTTTGTTAAAATAGTGGAGAGTTCATCTTGTTCATTTTCAGTAAACACATGATCAGCCCGCATCACTTCGCAGAGTAATACGGCGCAAGCAATTTCGATAGAAACTGTATTTTCAGTTTGTTTACTTTCAGTGTTCAGCATGGTGTTAAAAAAATCAGTAATTCTATTGAGCATAGTTGTTCCTCGAGAATGTTATAAAAGGCACAATAGTTGTCTTTTAATGTTTTGATAGTGGTTAATTTGCCAAAGTAAATTTATAAAAAGTTCAATAAATGGTGTATTTAACTAACTAGATATTTAGTTATTCAGTTTATGATACTTATTCAAATAAATCTCTTTTAAAATATTTGCAGTTAACTTATTGATAATTATCTGTATTGTTATTTTTGTTGTGTTTTTTTATAACATTTTTGCAAATAGGCGCACATTTTGTAATAGACAGTTACAACTTTATAATATGTCGTGGCGATTAATTCGCTATGATTTATTGATATGATCAGATAATTGTCATTAATTTTCTGTTTAATAATAAATATAGATTTTAAAAGGGATAAAACAGTGGCTCGTAAAAAACAAATAATTATACCTATCGCCATTTTAGCAATTGGAGCACTCGCATTTGTAGGTTTTTCTAGTATGAAAAAGCCGCCTGAAGAAAAGGCTCCTGTAGATAAAACGCCTATTGTTGCAGTTGAAAATATTTCTGTCGCACCTATGACACTTGAAGTCAGTTCTTACGGGATAGTTAAACCTAAATATGAAACGACAATCGTGGCACAAGTTAGTGGTGAAATTGTTGAACTAAGCGATGCTTTTGTTCGTGGAGGACTGATTAAAAAAGATCAATTACTCGCGCGTATCGATCCTAATGATTACCATGCGGCATTAATTGATGCTCAAGCAAATATGGCTTCTGCGCGAGCAGCATTAGAAAAAGAAGTGGCTCAGGGCAAAGTGGCCGAACAAGAATGGAAACAAATAACCGATACATCACCAACCGAGTTAAGTTTACGTAAACCGCAGCTTGCTCAAGAATTAGCCCGTGTTAAATCTGCTCAAGCAGCCATTTTACGTGCTAAACGTAATTTACAGCGCACTGAAATAAGAGCGCCTTACGATGCAATGATCAATAGTCGAAAAATTGGTCTTGGATCATTTGTTGGTGTGGGGAGTGAAATCGGTATGTTACTTGGTACTGATATTGCTGAAGTGCGATTACCTGTTGCGGATAATCAATTACAGTTTTTATTGGATCAAGGAGCACAGGCTAAAGTTAAATTAATAGGTACTTATTCCGGTGAAGAAATACAATGGCAAGCAGAAATAGCACGAAGTGAAGGCGTTATTGATAGTGATAGTCGCATGAGTTATTTAGTGGCAGAAATTAAAGACCCTTATCATTTACAAGAAAACACGAAAATAAATGAACACCCATTACGTTTTGGTTCTTATGTTCAAGCAAAAATATTAGGTGTTGACGTTGCACAGGCAAGTATTGTCCCCCGATATTTAGTGGTAAATAACAGTGTCGCTATTTTAGATAATGAATCAAAACTACATTTCGCAAAAATAAATATTCTGCGAGAGCAGGGCGGTAATGTCATTGTTTCTGATGGTTTGATGGATGGGGATAAACTGATTGTTTCCGCTTTAGATTATCCTGTTGCAGGGATGAAATTAACCTTGGCGAGTGATGAAGCAGAGGAGCTTGAAGATAAAAGCACACAGGAAAATGTCGACACGCAAGTTGTAAGTATTGAGAATAAGGGGGCATAGGTATGAGTTCTCTTTCTGAAAATAACAATAAAGATGACAATGCGGTAATACCCAAAAAAGTAGATGAGACTATTGATACTAATACAGGGATTATTGCTTGGTTTGCCCGTAATACGATTGCGGCTAATTTATTAATGGCGTTTATTTTGATCGGTGGTTTTCTTACGATGCAAACCATTGATAAACAGATGTTTCCGCAAGTAAAAATCAATTGGATTTCATATGCTGCTCCATATCCTGGCGCAGCACCTCAAGAAGTTGAGGAAGGCATCACCATCAAAATTGAAGAAGCACTGAAAACAGTGCAAGGTCTTAAACGAGTGATTACTTATTCAAATCGAAATTTTTCAAATGGTTGGTTTGAAGTAGAGCTTGATTATGATCCTCAAGTTGTATTAGAAGAAGTTAAATCGGCCATTGATTCAATTTCGAGTTTTCCTGATGGGATGGAGCGAATTAAAGTAGAACGCGAAAAATTCCGTCAAGAAGTTATGTACATCAGCTTGTATGGTGATTTGACTAACGGTGAACTTAAAGAGTTAGGTCGTAAAATTCATCATGAAATACAGCAATTACCTAAAATTAATATTTCTGAATTTTATAGTGGTTTAGGTTATGAAATTTCTGTTGAAGTCAGTAAGGATAAGCTTAGAGAATATGGTTTAAGTTTTAGAGATGTTGCCAATGCTGTGCGTAATTCGTCGCGAAATATGTCAGCGGGTCAAATTCGTGCAGAAAATGGCTATATTAATCTCAGGGTTGAAAACCAAGCCTACCGAGGGCATGAGTTTGAACAAATTCCTCTTATTACCTTAGCGGACGGAAGCAAAATTTTATTAGGTGACGTCGCAACCATTAATGATGGCTTTGAAGAAGGATTGCAATATTCTAAATTCAATGGAAAAAACTCCGTAACATTATTTATTGGTGCTGCTGATAATCAAAGTATCACGGATGTTGCCGATGTTATAAATGCTTATGTTGAAGAAAAATCTGAATTATTACCCCAAGGCGTTAAGTTAGAAACTTGGGTAGATATGACCTACTACCTTAAAGGTCGTCTGAACATGATGTTAGATAACATGAAAAGTGGTGCGATTCTGGTATTTTTAATGCCGGCATTATTTTTACGTGTGCGTTTAGCTTTTTGGGTAATGATGGGCTTACCGGTTTGTTTCCTTGGTACATTGCTAGTAATGCCAATGGAATTTATTGATGTAACGATCAATATTATTAGCTTGTTTGCCTTTATTTTGGTGCTAGGTATTGTGGTGGATGACGCTATTGTCATGGGCGAAAGCGCTCATGATGAAATTGAAGAGCATGGGCATACCACTGAAAATGTTATTCGAGGCGTTAAACGTGTAGCCATGCCGGCTACCTTTGGTGTATTAACGACTATTGCTGTTTTTGTACCATTTCTCTTTGGTGAGGGGCCCTCATCGGCTTTTGGTAAGGCTATTGGGGCAGTGGTTGTGCTATGTCTTATTTTCTCGTTGATTGAATCAAAGCTTATTTTACCAAAGACATTTAGTTAAAATGAAAGCAAAGACATTTAATCCTAAAAATCCAATGGATAGAATTCGTCGATGGGTAGATATCAAGTTAAAAGGCTTTATTGAAAATACTTACCGACCGACTTTAACCGTGTGTATTGAATATCGCTATGGCGTATTAATGTTTTTTATTAGTCTTATGCTACTAAGTGCAGGCTTATATAGTGGTGGTTTTGTTCGATTTATAGGACAACCGAAAATCCCTCATGATTTTCCTCGTGTGACTATTGATATGAATATTGATGCTTCAGAAAAAGCGACGTTAAAAACGTTATTAAATATCGAACGTATTATTTACAAAGTAGATAAAGAAGTAGAGGGAAAATATGGTCGTTCTATGATTGCGGATATGCAAGTAGACTTACGTAGCCGCACTAGTGGTAATGTTATGGTTAAATTAGTGATACCAAAAGATCGACCAATTAATACGTTTGAATTGGCTGATTTATGGCGGAAAGCGATCCCTAGTTATCCGGGCGTGAAATCATTAACGATCAGTGATAATTTATTTGGCGGTGGGCGTGATGATGGTGATGTGGCGTTTAAATTAGAAAGTATTGATGATGCACAATTATTAGCAGCAGCCAAACAATTAAAAGCTAAACTTAACTCACTTAAAGGTGTGGGTGATGTCAATGATTCACGTCAAACTAGTGCCAAAGAAGTACAGCTTGAACTGAAGCCTTTAGCTTACAGCATGGGCTTAACATTGGCAGAAGTGGCATCACAAGTTAGTTACAGTTTTTATGGCTTAGAAGCACAACGTATACTACGTGATAGTGAAGAAATTAAAGTGATGGTGCGTTACCCACTAGAACAACGTAGTAGTGTTGGGCATGTTGATGACGTGATGATACAAGCACCTAATGGGGCAGAACTTCCATTGTCTGAACTGGCTGACATTTCATTAACTGACGGTGTTACCCGAATTCGACGTGAAAATGGCAATCGTACAATTAATGTTTGGGCAAGTGTTGATGCAGAGCAAGTTGAGCCATTTGAAGTTGCAAAAGATATTAGGGACAATTTTATTCCTAAATTACTGAAACAATATCCGCATGTTCAGAGTGAAGTGTCTGGTAGTATTCAAGAAGAAATGGACAGTGCTGATAATCAACTTAGAGATTTTGTTGTTTCTTTGATGGTTATATTTTCTTTACTTGCTATTCCATTACGTTCGTATTCACAAGCTGTGATGATTATGGTCGTAATTCCTTTTGGAGTTATTGGTGCGGTATTTGGTCACTTTATTTTAGGTATGGATTTAAGTGCATTATCAATAATGGGAATATTGGCCGCTTCAGGGGTTGTTGTAAATGATTCATTAGTCATGGTGGATTATGTAAATAATGCAAGAAAACGGGGTGAGCGCTTAAAAGATGCGGTTATACATGCGGGTACAAAACGTTTTAGAGCCATCATGCTAACCTCAGCTACGACATTTATTGGTTTAGTACCTATTATCTTTTTTGAAACCAGTGCGCAGGCTCAAATTGTTATTCCTATGGCTGTGTCGTTATCGTTCGGCGTGTTATTTGCCACTATTGTAACGTTAATATTTATACCTAGCCTATACGTTATTATTGAGGATTTACGAACATTATTTAGCCGTAAAAAGAAAACAACGGCTAGGCCAGAAGACATAATAAAAGGGCAAGAATTACCTTTAAATTAATAACACTATTCTTTGCCTATTAGTAAAAAACCACTGTATTATCAGTGGTTTTTTTATTACATTACCGCTAAGCTTAAATCAGTGATTTTTACAAATGAGAACGAAATGAAGCAATTGAACAAATTAACGGTATACAGTTTCTTAATATTACTTATGCAAACGGTTATATCTCATGTCGTTCTCGCACAAGATATAGAGGATGAACAGAGTCATTTTTTTAAGCAAAGTAGTAATGGAACAACGCTTACTGCGGATATTGATGATTTACGTAGTTTACTGCTAAGTGATGCTGAATCTGTACTTGTCGCATTACCTTTGCCTAATGGGGAATTTACTCGTTTTACATTAGTTCCGGTGAAAATCATGGCAGATGGCCTTGCCAAAAAATACCCTAACACGAGGACTTTTGCAGGAACGGAACTTGATAATCTGAGTAATACCGGGCGTTTTGATATTACGCCTAATGGATTCCACGGTATGTTTTATTATGGTGGAGAACGTATATTTATTGAACCTGAAAATGTGTATATTAAAAACCAAGATACTCTTAAATCATCGAAAGAGAAAAGAATTTTTAATGAACATAACAGTGAATATCAGAGTTACTCTGATGTAGATAATCGTTTGGCGAGTAAGTTAACGCATAAATTTCATCCGCCGAAGCAGATGAAATCTCACCCGAGTATATTGCAAGATCCATCCGTTTATCGAGCAAATAAATCGATTGAATCACAAAGCACAATGAAAACCTATCGTATTGCCATAGCAGCAGCAGCAGAATACACAGAGTTTAATGGTGATACAGTAGCCAGTGCAATGGCTGAAATAATTACCTTGGTTAATCGTTTGAATCAGGTGTATCAACATGATTTGGCGATAAAACTAGAATTGGTAGAAAATAATGATTTATTAATTTTCACCAACACTGACACAGACCCATTTAATAATGATAGTGATGATGGTGATATCAACACAGAAGTTATTGACGGTATTATTGGCAGCGAAAACTATGATATTGGTCATGTTGTTAATACCGATGGCGGTGGTTTAGCCGTACTTGGTGGCGTTTGCGATTCGATCTATAAAGGTGATGGGGTAACAGGTGACTCTCATCCCACGAATGATGCTTTTTACATTGATTATGTTGCCCATGAAATAGGACACCAATTTGGTGCTAATCATACGTTTAATGGCTCTGCAGGTGCCTGTGAAGGAAACCGAGTAAGCCATTCGGCTTATGAAGTAGGTAGCGGCTCAACAATTATGTCTTATCTTTGGTATTTGTGATGATCAAAATATACAGCCTCATTCTGATGCATTTTTTCATGCAAGGTCCATAGATCAAATACGTGATAATATTCAAGCAGGGCTTGGTAGTCAATGTGGTGTAGAGACAGGAACACCTAATAATACTGCCGTAGTTGACGCCGGATTAGACTATACCATTCCCGCGCAAACACCTTTTAAATTATCAGGTAGTGCGCAAGATAGTGATAGTGATAGTTTGCGCTATAGGCGGCAACAATTTGATTTAGGCAAAGCAAGCTCATCATTACTTGAGCAAATAGATGACGGCACACGGCCTTTGTTCCGCGCTTTTTTCCCAGTACGGATGTGAGTCGTTATTTTCCTCAATTAACTGATGTACTTAGTGGGGTAAGTACTATCGGTGAATCATTACCGACAACAAACCGAGAATTAAATTTTCGTTTGATGGTGTTTGATGATGAAGGTGGGGTAAGTTTTGATGAAACTAAGTTAACCGTTATTGACACTGGAGAAGCCTTTTCTCTTAATACACCATTATTGGGCGAGACATGGACAAACGCTAGTAATTTAATCGGCAGGTGGTGGCACGGATATAGACCCAATTAATTGCCCGTCAGTTGAGATATTACTTTCTAGAGATAATGGTGATAATTTTGATATTACCTTAGCAAGTGGTGTGGTTAATGATGGTAGTGCCAACATTGATATAGGTTCATTTTGCAGTGATGACATCAACACAATAAGTGCAAGAGTAAAATTGGCCTGTAGCAATAATGTTTTTTACACAATAAATGAGGGGAGCTTTACCATTGATAAAGCTTTAGCATCTAGTGATATTGCCATCATCATCCGGCAACCATTTTCGATTGTGCAAGGAGGTAGTGTTGTACTTAACAGTTCACACTTTACTTATGCCTGTGAAAGCCCTGATTCAATCACTATTCAAGCAGGCGCTAATTATACTGTTTCAGGTGACACTATTACGCCAAACAGTGACTTTGTTGGCGAGTTAAGCGTTCCGGTTATTGCGAATAAAGATACTGTAACTAGTGATGTTTTTGTTGTAGCCATTACCGTAGAAGCAAAACCAGAGCCTGAACCAGATCCTGTGTCAGAAACAACTAGTGGTAAATCTTCAGGAGGTATTTCTTGGTTATTATGCTTTATTCTTGTACTGCCTTTGCGTTATTTGAGTAAAGGGCGATGAGTAACAGCATCAAACGAATATCAACGCTATTTACTCAAACCCTCTTTTGTTAGAAAAGGAACTGTATATCCATGAAATATATTATCTTGATATTATCCGTTTTGTTCAATACCGCTTGTACTACTGTATCGAGTTCAACCGATGAGGTGATTAATGAGAAGGAGACTAAGCCGCATATGATGGAAATAACCGATTCAGATGAATTAAATCAAGCGTTATTGTTAGCGACTAAAAATAAAGATTACAGGTTACTGGTTACTTCAGGCAGAAACATGAATATTCCAGGTGTAGAATCCAGTGATTATAAAGCAGCAATTGCACTTTGTGGGAAAAAGTATTCACCAACCACCGGTGATGTTATTACCTCGGAAGAACAACGAGAGGCGCGTAAAAAAGTTATTAGCTTTATGCGCCAATACAATGAAAAAATGTTAATTATCTGCCAAGAAAACAAACATCAGTTAACGGAAAAGTAATAGGGTCTGATAAGTTTTCAGTAGTTAGCCAAAACTACTGCATTAAGAGGGAGGATAGATTGCTTACCAATCAATCCCCTTTTGTGCTTTTATACTGTTGTCAAAAGCATGCTTGATTGATTGTATTTCGCTAACAGTATCAGCTAAATCAATAATTGAGCGATGACAACCTCGTCCGGTAATTATCACGTGTTGATTCTTAGGACGATTTTTTAAAGCTTCAAGTACTTCATCTAAATCAATGTATTTATAAGCAACCATATAGGTTAACTCATCAAGTAAAACGACATCTATATTGTTATCTTTTAATAATTCTTTACTGCGTTGCCATACTTTTTGTGCTGCGGCAATATCGTGTTCTTTATCTTGAGTATTCCAAGTAAATCCTGTGGCCATCACATCAAAACTAACACCCGCATTTTCAAGTAATGCACGTTCACCACAAGCCCAAGTGCCTTTTATATATTGCACAACAGCAGCATTTAAACCATGACCCACAGCACGAGCAATAGTACCAAATCCTGAAGTAGATTTGCCTTTACCATTACCAGTAATAACAATTAAAATACCGCGTTCTTCTTGGGCATTTTCAATACGTTGATCCACTTTTTCTTTTACGGCTTGCATACGTTTTTTATGTTGTGTACTTTTTGTTTCTGAGCTTTTTTCTTCGCTGTTATCGGTCATCGGATTATATCTTCGCTTTAATAGGAATTATGAATATTCTATAGGGAAGAGTATAAGAGTTATTGGCGGTATTTCAAAGGTTATACGGTGGAGTAATTGATATTTTATTTGCAATGCTTAAGTCTTGAAATGAATGATAGTTACGAAAAGGGAGGAAATAGGAATATTAGGTCTTTGCTAAGAAGTAAAAAGTAACGAGCCTAGTATATGGGCTCGTTACTTTTAGTGCCTTACGGCCGGTTAATGAAACGGAATTACCAAATCGTTACGCGTTTTTCTGGTGCTATATACATTGCATCACCTTCTTTAACATCAAAAGCTTTGTAAAACTCATTCATGTTTGATAGTGAACCTAAGGCGCGGAATTCACCTGGAGAGTGAGGGTCAGTTGCAACACGATTACGCATTGATTTTTCCACTATTTTAGAGCGCCAGATTTGGGCATAGCCCATGAAAAAACGTTGGTCACCCGTTAAACCATCAATAATCGGAGCTTCTTTACCATTTAAAGAGGCTTTATACGCTTTATAAGCAATAGTGACACCGGATAAGTCACCAATATTCTCGCCTAAAGTTAATTCTCCATTAATGTTTAAATCATCAAATACTTGGTAGGCAGAATATTGGTCAACTAATGCTTTGGTACGTTTCGAAAATTCTTTAAGATCTTGCTCTGTCCACCAGTTGCGTAAGTTGCCGATAGCGTCATATTTACTGCCTTGGTCATCAAAACCATGGCCCATTTCGTGACCAATAACGGCACCAATACCACCGTAATTTACCGCGTCATCAGCTTGCATATTAAAGAATGGTGCTTGTAAAATAGCGGCAGGAAATACAATTTCGTTTGCCGGTGGATTGTAATAGGCATTTACCGTTTGAGGGGTCATGTGCCATTCCCATTTATGGATAGGACCTCCTAATTTCGCTAGTTCTTTGTCACCAAGCAACTTTACGGGCACGGATAATATTACCGACTAAATCATCTGCATTGATGGTTAGTTTGGCGTAATCTTCCCATTGATCAGGATAACCAATCTTAGGTGTGAATGCGGCTAGTTTCACTTGGGCTGCTTTTTTAGTGTCCTTTGACATCCAGTCTAAGTTATCAATACTTGAACCGTAGGCATTGCGTAAGTTTTCAACTAACTCACTCATGCGTGCTTTAGCTGCAGGCGTAAAGTGACGAGCCACATAAACTTTACCAATAACCTCACCTAAATTTCTGTTGACTACGCTAACGCCACGTTTCCACTGTGGACGCTGTTCTTTTAGGCCGTTCAGTTGTTTTGAAAAGAAATCAAAATCTTCATTATCAATGTCTGTTGTTAGATAGCTTGAGAAGGCATTTAAGGTATTAAAGGTTAAATATTGCTGCCAAGTAGCTAATGAGGTTTCATCAAATACTTTACCAAAACCTTCAATAAAACTTGGTTGATTGATAATAATATCTTTTTGTTTATTGATCCCTTCAGCACTTAAAAATGCGTTCCAGTTAAATTTATTTGTTAAGGTGTGCAATTTGTTTGTGGAAATCTTATTATAGCTTTTTTCACTGTCTCGCGTTTCGACTCGTGTCCAATGAGAGTTGGCTAATTTGGTTTCTAATACCATTATATTTTTAGCTGAAGCTTTTGCGTTTGGTAATCCCGCTAATGTTAGCATTTTTTCAATATGTGTTAGATAGCTTGCGCGCAGTGATACAAAACGTTCTTCTTCATTAAAGTAGTAATCTCGGTCAGGTAAATTCAATCCACTTTGCCAAATATAAGCAGCATAGCTCGACGAGTCTTTTTCATCTATATTGACATAGAGGGCAAGAGGATTATTAATGCCACTTGATGAGTAGGCACCAAAGAAGGTGGCTAAATCATCTTTATTTTTAAGGTTATTAATTGCATTGAAAATACTATTGATAGGTGTTATGCCAAGCGAGTTTCGTTTATCTGTGTTCATGTATGAGCGAAATAAATCAGCAACTTTTTGTTCATCTGAACCCATCGCTAAATTTTTGGTTGCCGCTAGCTCTTCAATAATCGCTTTTACGTCATTGTCGGCTTTATCTCGTAAATCATAAAAGGAGCCAATCGCGGTTTTATCATCAGGAATGTTATTTTTTTTCATCCATCCGCCATTGATATAACGATAAAAATTATCTTGAGGACGAACACTATGATCTATATTTGCTTGTTCAATACCTGAAGCTAGTACTGATTTTTGAGGCGTTGTAATACTGTTTTTAGTTGTTGATTTTGACTCGTCGCTGTTGCTACAGCCACTAAGTAGCAGTAAAGAAGAGCATACTGCACTTGCTATAATTGTTTTCATGTAATCACTCTCATTTTATTTTTGAACATATGCTACGGCACAATTTATGTTTTGTGTTTAGATTAGATACGTTGTTATGAAAAATATGGTTATTCAATGTTACGAAGAATTTAATTAAACTTCTAGTTAGAGACACATCTATTTACATATTTTATGTAACTAAAAGTTTATAATAAATTTACAAAATGTTTACAAGTGGCTTGAGTTGGTTGGTTAATTTTTTCGGGTAGAATGCTATTTATTTGTCAGGATGAGTAATAAATAGATCAACGGCGCATTGACACATTTCATCAATTTGACTGGCATCACCATAAATTCCATCGATAACCAGTTGTGCTATTCCGTGTAAGGTTGCCCAAGTTACCTGTGCTAGCCTGAGGGAGTTCTGAGATTTGGGGAGTATGCCTTTTTGTTGCCAAGCTTGAGTCATTTCTACTTGATATTGAAAACTAGGATAAGCCACATCAATTAGTGCTTGTGAGCTAGTTGATGTTCCGCTAGCGCTAATTTTTTTCTCATTATTACTCTCCGTTTTGTATTGCTTCCACAATGTACTCCCAAACATCAGTTTATATATAGCCGCATTTTTTGTGGCAAATTGTACATAAAAGTGAACAAAGTCGCGGTATTTTTCTTGATCAGTTAACTCATTATGATTAAAAATTTGCTCTGCTTCTTTTTGCCAAGAGGTAAAACCTTGTGCGGCAATCGCACAAAGTAAATCATTTTTATCTTTAAAGTGATGGTAGGCCGCAGTGCGAGAAACACCTATGCGCTCAGCAAGCTTTCTTAATGATAAGGCTTCTATGCCTTGTTCTGTAATCATTGCGGTTGCTGTTGAAAGTAAGCTCGCTTGTAAATCACCATGGTGATAACTTGATTGTTTAGCTGATGCGTTAGTCGCGGGTGTTTTTTTCATTACTTTCTTTATAGTGGGCATAATTAAAGTGTTTTTCTATGAGGTATAGCAACATTAGAAAATATAATACCAAACAACTAACGACATAAAAATAAGGAATGTTTGTGAACCTAAATCAGTAACAGCCAACATTTGTTGCCCTGATACCAAGCTGTTTAGTCCAATGTAAACCTTACTTCCAGGTACTAAAACAACCATACCTAACAAACGTACAATGGATGAGGGTAAGTTCATAATTCGAGAGAATAAATTACTGTAAATACCTAGGGCAAAAGCGCCGACAAAGGCACCTAAGGCAACACCTAAGTAGCTGCTAGCCCAGATACTAGCGCTAAATGATATATAGCCGGCAATCATGCCCCAAGGGGCATCTTTTAAACGTACTTTGAATAAAATAACTAAAGATATAGTTAAGGTTGTTACGGCAAGCCACGAGGTCCAAACAGGCATAGTTTCGGGTGGTACAAAGCTCACTTCGCCCCATATCAGTTTACCCAAGGCCATACCTAAAACTGCACCAAAGTAAATTTTAAACAGCACCATGATACTGTCCATTATTCTCGCAGTACCTGACATTAAATGCCGAGCAGCTAATTCAGATAATCCTACGGTTAATGATAGCCCTGGGATGAATGCAATGATACTGGACAGTATAACCATGGGTATGTTGATACTAGGATCATACATTGAAATAAGTGAGGCTAACATTGAGGTGGTAATTGCGGCAATTGGTTCAAGCATTTCAGTAACACGGCGTGAATGTTCTGCCCAGACCACAAAAATAAAGACGACAAAACCTAAAATGGTTGACCAAAAAACATCATGCCAACTGGTATGCATTAACATGGCAAAGGCACCGCTCGACGCACCAAAAGCTAAAAAGGTTAAAAATGCGCCGTAAGGCGGGGGCTTTGCATTGACTTCTTTTAACCGTGCAATAGCTTCCTCTAAGGTTCTTTCACCATTGATTAATTCGTCTACCAATTCATCTATGCGTGCTAAAGAGCCTAAATCTATCTCTCCTGGAGTCACTCGCATTAAGTGGTTATATTGTTGGTCGTCTTCATCGTCTGATAAAATAAAAGTTAATGCGGTAGGGGTGATAATAAAAGAAGCACGAAGATCTAAAAAATGCGCGATAGAAAGTAAATTATCTTCTAAACGATAGGCTGTAGAGCCAAGCTTATGTAAGGCTTTACCAAGCTCAATAATAAATCGACGTTTCTGATAAAAGTCATCGGCATGTTTCATATAAGGTACAATAAATAAGGGGAGAATCAAACTTGTATGCTATGTTAATGTATTTTTAGCATTTGTAAATTTTTTCAGGGAAAAAGATGACTTTATTAATTATTTTGGCCTGTGTGTTTGGCGTTGTTGCTTTGATGGTCATTTTAGGCGAGCGGTTCGGTAAACCCATGAGTGAAGAGCAGCAAGCAAAATTCAGTAAAGTAAGTCGGATTTTAGTGTTCGTTTTGTTGCTTGCTGCTATTGTTAAAGAGTTAATTTAGTATTTTACAATTATATTAAGTTATTTAGGTGTAGATTCCGCCACGCTACAATCTGGCCAATCAGCAAAAGGAAACGGATATGCTTCTGAATTAACAGTCAGGAATTGGTTGATTTGGTATTGATACGTATTTAAGTTTTGGCCAAATTTTACCAAAGGCTGATTTGGCTTTTCTGATAATAATAATGAGAAAAATTGAAAAATTGCGATCAATGTTATTCCTAAACGAACAAAGCCTGCAATAAAACCGTAACCTAACATAGCAATACCACGTTTTATGGCATTTTTATTATGCCAAGTTTTTTCAGTTTCAGTTTCAGTTTGTGTTTCGGGCGTGGGCTTATTAACCTCTTCATTATTATTGGCAGACTGTTCTTGTGAAGATTCATGTTTAGCTGATTGAGTACTATCGCTTGTTTGGGTCTCAGTATTCAATTTGGTATTATTTTCTGTATTAGTTTCTGTATTTTTTGCAGCATCAACTGAGCTTTCTTGTTTTGTATTATGTTCAGCCCCGGCTTTCACGTTGCTTTCAATATTATTTTCTACAGGAAATTCATTGTCAGAATTCGTATTTTGGCTAGGCTCTTGTTGTGATGTAAGTTTGTTGTCATCGTTATTCATACTATTTTCCTTTTCTAATATTTGTTTATTCGTCATTACAAGGAAGTAATAGCAAAGAGAATGCCATTATAAATATATAGTTTTTTCAGTATGTTATCAAAGGGAAGATATTACGCCTGAAGATGTGATACTAATACTTAGTCATTTTAAATAAAATGTGGTTGTTTTGACAAATTGATTTGATTGACAATATTATTCAACAACCTTGCATTAGTAATTTAGTTGATAGAAGGAGTGATCTCAAAGTGTTGTTCATGGCTGCATTTTCCTTTTACATTATAACTTCTGTCATACACGGTAATATTGCCATGGTTATCCTGAACAATAATATTGGTTGTGCGCGTGCCATATTCGGGTGAAACAATAAAAATTGAACTTAGTTTTTGTTCCCAGTCTAATGATAGTCCTGTATTTGGTAAGGTTTCTACTGGTGCTTGTTGGTTGTTTTGCATGATGGCAAATAAATCATTAATGGGGAGAGGGTTTTCTGCATTGGCACTGAGTTTAATAGTGTCGGTAAGTTGCTGTTGTCCTAAAGCCATTTTTGGCCAAATATCATCAAGGGCACCATTGCATAAGCTATGAAACCCAGTGGTTAACACTTGTGTTTTTTGGGAAACACTGTCGAAACAGATTAACTTATTGAGTTGGCCAAAGACGATATTAAAACCGTTATACAAATGAGCTGATTCATTTAGTTGAGCAGATATTTTTTGATCTGTTTTAACTAAAGCTTGCAGTACTATGTCACCACGAGATTTTTTATTTTTATCAAGAAGCTGTGGCTGACGAAAATTGGTTAAGGCGCCAAACCGTCCTAGTTGATTTAAACCAAGCCAAGTACCACCTGCTTGCAAATCTTTGCCTGCTAGTAAACGGCTTTGATCTTCAAGCTCAGGCCACCAATGCATCATTTGTGTTGGTCTTTGATGAAATTCATCGCGATTAGCACAAATGACCACTGGATATTTGGGGTGTTGGTTAATAGCAAAAAATAAAATACACATGCTTATTTAGCTTAGCGCTTTAATTCAATTATGATATTTAGTGCGCAAGTTGCTTTAGTTGCTCTTCGCTTAATAAAATATCTTCGTTGTAATTAATACCAACACCTTGCTCAATAATTAATGAAGCTGTCTCTTTAGCTTGCTCTAACGAGTGCATTACTGCGGTGCCACATTGATGTAAATTCAGTTCAGGAATTTCATCTTGACTGGTAACCTCTAAAACATCTTGCATTGATTTAAGCCATGCGTCAGCGACTTGTTGTTCTGTAGGTGTACCAATCACACTCATATAAAAGCCCGTACGACAGCCCATAGGTGATAAATCAATAATTTCAATGTTATCACTGTTAAGGTGCTGACGAATAAACCCTGCGAAAAGATGTTCAAGGGTATGAATAGATTTTTCGCTAATGATTTCCATGTTGGGTTTACAAAAACGTAAATCAAATACGGTAATATTATCACCGCTTGGTGTACTCATTTTCTTAGCTACACGTACCGTCGGGGCATTCATGATAGTGTGATCTACGGTAAAACTGTCTAATAATGGCATAGTAATTCTCTTGAAACGTTACTTAAAAGTTAACAGAAAGGGATTTTATCATATTCATGTCACGTGTGACTAATAAACTGGCGCATCATAATTAACGCCTTCATCACTGTAGGCAGTTACGATAACATCAGCAACTAAGCCATTTGGGTTACTGACTTCATTGTCAAAAAATTGTTGTATCTGTTGGCGACGTCCATGTGCAGCCCAATCCGCAGCGGTTGCCCAAATTTCATTAAAAACGATTGTATGCTTATTGCTTGTTGCACTTTCGTGCGCTATTTGTCTCGTAACCGTGTATTGAATACAGCCTTGTTCGCGATAAGAATCCGGCTCTAATGCCTTAAGCGTATCGAAAAGCGCTTGCTCTTTGCCTGCCTTAGGCTGAAATTGTGCTAAAACATAAACGCGTTGTGTCATGTTTTCTCCGAGTATAAAAATTATGAAAAAAAGAAGGATTAAGTATATAATGTATTCACTTAGTTTAAAGAGATTTTTTCATGAAAGCATGCGGTGTAGAGATAAAGAGTAATGAAGCCATAATTTGTATTATGTCAAAAGAAAATAATTTGTATGATATTCCTCATACGCGGGTTCAAAAGGTTGGTTTAGATAATGCGGGTGATGCAGAGCAAGTGCAGAAGTTTCAGTTCACCTTTGCTAAATTAATGGAAGATTATCAAGTAACCCATGTCATTATTCGAGGTAGAGCGCTAAAAGGTAAGTTTGCAGGTGGTCCAATAGGCTTTAAAGTTGAAGCGGCTATTCAGTTGATCAAAGAATTACAGGTTGAAATTTTAGCAGGAAGTTTTATCAAAAAAGAATTAGCCAAAAGCCAAATTGATATTGATTTTCGTGATACAGGACTAAAGCAATATCAAGAACAAGCATTTGACACTGTGTTTGCATATTTAGAAGGCATTAAATAGTGTTCTTTAGAAGGCATTAAATAGTGTTCTTGTCATAAGACTATGATAACTTTTGTTATTAAAATTCAAATAACAACATAAAATCAATTATGATGAGTTGCTCATTTTAAGTATTAATTTTAGGTGTTAATTTTAGGTATTAATTTTAGGTATTATCTTTAGGAATAGTTATGAAGGAATCGATGCGTCAACTCTATAAAGTACTATTCCGGTTACTACCCTTATGCTGCAAGCATGTGGTGGCTCAGACGATGAAGAAGTTTTGTCTATTTCTGCTGATGTTAGTGAAGCACATTTTAGTAACGAAATTTCGCAGGAATCAACCAGTACCATTGCGGTAAACGTGAACTTTTCTTTGGAGAAGGCTTGTTAGTAGGCTATGCACCCGATGAAAGTCCTGTTGCTTGGTTAGAGTATCGCACTGAAAATGTCACAGACACTTCAGCAACGATTTACATAGATGTTATCAACGCACAATTTTATGCAGCTGATACCTATACAACAACGTTACGATTAGCGACAAGCAATGAAGATTTTACTCAATACTCATCACATGACATTGAGGTTTCATTATTAGTATGGGAGTTGGCCGTTGACACTCAAAAAGTAAAATATAATGGTACTTTTGGTGTTGAAAGTTTGCCTTCCCAACGTATCACTATTGCCGAAGTTAGTGAGTGGACAGCTACTACTGACGTTGATTGGTTGTCATTAGACATAACATCAGGTAGCGGTGAGACAGAAATTGAAGTAACCCCTGATATTACTGCATTTACCGTACCCCTGGCTTGCAACAAGGTAATATTGTTTTAACTGAAATAGCGTCAGGTGATACTAAACTTGTCCCTGTGGAGTTGGCGCTTGACAATGTTTACATGTTAGCTGAGCAACCCAGTATTTCATTAACGTCAACAAGTAGTAACTCAGTATTAGAGCGAACAGTAACGATTAGCAATAATACTGCTGAAACTATAGATTGGCAGGCATCTACAGAGGCGGATTGGCTTACTTTAACGCCAATTAATAATACCCAATTGAAAATTGCTGCTGATCCAACAGTTGCGCCGATGAATACAAGTTCTTTAGCTCAAGTGACTATTGCTGCTAGTGAAGAGACTGGTGTAGTTAGTGAAGCGATCAATGTTAATTTTTACAATAGTGATCAGGTTGTTGAAAATAAAGTATTGGAAAATTTAGAAATCAATAGCAATGAAATACTTCCCTCTCCTTTATTTCCTAAATTTTACGTCGCGGTGGATAACCAATTAAAGACTTACCATCAGTACACTGGGGTGCTTGAATCTACCTTAGCAGTATCACCAGATAACACAGTGTTAGAGCAATTAATCATGCATCCGGCAGGTGATTATTTATTAGCGAAAGCTGTTGAAACAGTGGTTAATCCAGATGATGAAACGACTTCCGAGTTGGTGCATCGTTATAGAGTAAATCTTGCTGATAATGTGATCACTGAATTATTGACAGGGGATATTGTATCTGAGCCTATCGATATAGTGCGGCTTTCAGGGCGTTACTTCGTTATTACACAAGTATTAGAATTTGCAGACGAAAACCTACAAGTATTGTTTTTAGATGGTGCTAATGCTTTTTTTGCTAGTAAGGTTGATGTCGCCACACAAAAAAACACACTGTTTGCCTTAGATTACGATGCCGCAAGCTTCAAACGATACCTACCACAAGTTAACGATTTTGGTGATGATAAAATTTCTGTCTCATTAACACATGAATATCATCCTGCATTATTGGCAGAAGGTAAGCGTATTATTGATTTTATGGTCTCTAATGATGAACAAAATATTTATGCAATTAGTGAGTCTAGTGAGTGGATTAGTTTTGATGGTGATGATTTTGTGGACAATGGTTTACTCGAAGCTAGTGCTTCGGTGGTAACTTTGTTTTTGGAAAAAAACAGTGAAGGCAATCCAAATTATTTAAGATTTGATGGAGCGAATGCGCTTGGGATTTATTTAGCTACTTATGATTCGAATCAAAATATTACTTCAACAACTTATACAGAAGGAAGGTTGCCAACGCGTGTTAAATTATCAGGTGATGCTCAGCGTGTAATTATTAATGTGGATGCCTCTACTGACGAAACGCTTGAATCGCAAGTTGAGATTGTAACAATATCGCAGTAGTACTCTGTCTTTCTTCGGGCTTTTAATGGGCTATTCATAAAATAAAAAGGAGCATCTTTGCTCCTTTTTTTGCTTTTTATATCTACACTAATACTAATTCTATTAAAAAAATTCTTTTAAAAATACAAGGAACATGATTTAATCAAACACCTGTTTGAAAGTCTGACCACTGACCAGTTGTGTTGATTTTCGTAAAACAACTCAATTAACTATTGGAGAACCCTATGCCAGAATATAAAGCGCCGATTAGAGACATGAAGTTTGTCATGCAAGAATTACTTGATTGTGATAGCCACTATCAAAAATTAGGTTATGAAGATGCAAGCCTAGATATGGTTGACGCTATTATCAGTGAAGCAGCGAAATTTACTGAACAAGTAATAGCCCCAATAAATCAAAGTGGTGATGCACAAGGTTGTACCTGGAACGATGGCGTTGTAACAACACCAGACGGTTTTAAAGAAGCTTACCAACAATATGTGGAAGGCGGTCAGCCGACACTATCTCAATCCGAAAAATTTGGTGGTCAAGGTTTACCACATTCATTAAATATTGCTATTGGTGAATTAACATCAGCAGCTAACCACAGTTTTGCTATGTATCCAGGTTTAAGTCACGGGGCATTAGCAACCATTGAAGCTCATGGTAGTGAGCAACAAAAAAATACCTTTATGCCTAAATTAGTTGAAGGTACATGGACAGGTACTATGTGCTTAACTGAGCCGCATTGTGGTACTGACTTAGGCATGTTACGTACAAAAGCTGAGCTTAATGATGACGGTAGTTACTCATTAACAGGAACTAAAATTTTCATTTCAGCGGGTGAGCATGACTTATCTGACAATATTGTACACATTGTTATTGCTAGAATTCCTGGCTCTCCAGAAGGTAGCCGTGGTATTTCACTCTTTATTGTGCCTAAATTTAACGTAACAGAAGTCGGTGAAGTGAGTGATAGAAACGCTGTTTCTTGTGGGTCAATTGAACATAAAATGGGTATCAATGCTAATGCAACGTGTGTTATCAATTTTGATGGTGCCAAAGGTTATTTAATTGGCGAGGTAAATCGTGGTTTAAACTGTATGTTTACCTTTATGAATGCAGCGCGCTTAGGTGTTGCCTCGGAAGGGGTCGCAGCCGCAGAAGCCTCTTTCCAAGGTGCGTTAGCTTATGCGAAAGACCGTTTACAAATGCGCTCTTTATCAGGTGTTAAAAACCCAGACGGGCCTGCGGATGCTATTATTGTTCATCCTGATGTTCGTCGTATGCTATTAACACAAAAGTCGATTGCTGAGGGCGGTCGTGCGTTAATTGGTTATTTAGCGCAGTTAGTTGATATTGGCCATGCCAGTACTGATGAAACTGAAAAAGCGAATGCTGAAACAAAAATGGCCTTATTAACGCCTATCGCTAAAGCTTTTTTAACTGAACTTGGGCTAGAGTGTACTAGCCATGGTGTTCAAGTGTTTGGTGGCCATGGATTTATTAAAGAGTGGGGCATGGAACAGTTGATGCGTGACACTAAAATTAGCTGTTTGTATGAAGGTACCACTGGTATACAAGCACTTGATTTATTAGCGCGTAAGATTTTAGGTTCAAAAGGTGCGATATTAAAACCTTTTGGCGCTGAAGTAACAGCATTCTGTGTTGAAAATGCCGGTAATGAAGCGATGCAAGAGTTCATTCAACCTATAATGACCTTTGGTGGAGATTGGCAAAAAATGACTGAAACATTAGGATTGAAAGCGATGCAAAATCCAGACGAAATAGGTGCAGCATCAGTAGACTACTTAATGTATTCAGGTTATTTAACGTTGGCTTACTTTTGGGCGAAAATGGTTAAAGTAGCACAGGAAAAATTGGCTGCCGGTGATGACGACAAAGCATTCTATGAAGCTAAAATTAAAACCGCACGATTCTATTTTCAACGTATTTTACCAAGAGCTAATGGTCATGCAGCTTGTGTAGCAAATGGTGCTGATTCAATGATGGCGCTTGATGCTGATGACTTTGTTTTTTAGTTATTAACAGAGAGCTATAAATATAAATAGGGAAGTGATTTACTTCCCTTTTTTGTGACTAGCAATCAGATAATTAGGGCTTAATTATCTCTTCAACCGCTAACATTAATTTAGGGTTATTAATATCAGAGCTTGTTGATTTATAGATAGCTTTCCCTTGGCGATTAATAAAAAAAGTTGTTGGCGTGCCTCTCACACCGTATAACATGGCGACGGATTCACCATTTACAGCGGTGATAAAGTGGTAACCTCGGGCATTTATTTCATCTTGAGGTTGTGCATCTTCATCTTCGTTAAAACTAATGGCAATTAGCTTTATTCCCGATTTTTGGTATTTTTCTTCTAGTGCCACTAATTTAGGTTGAAGCTTCTTACAATAGGGACACCAAGTGGCCCAAAAGTGCAAAATAACGGGTTTACCTTGATAATCACTCAGTGAGATGTTCTCGCCATTTTGAGTGTGTAATTGCCAGGTCGGCGCGGTTGGATAATCTGTTGAATTAGCGCTAAATCCCCACAATATGCAGATTAACAGAAGATATGGCGCTGATTTTAGAAGTGTTAAAATTTTCATTTCTGGTCTTTAGCAATGGAGTGTTTACTATATGACCTTGAAAACTCAAGTTGCATTACAATAAATTTATTTTTAGTTTTGTATATGTTATCTTTTTCTATGAATTATTTCGTACTACTAGGATGTTTCTATGAAAAAACTTATAAAATGGATTTATCTTGTTATACTTCTTGTAACAATTTCCGCTTGTGCTAACAAAGATGCTTATGAAAATAGCACTCATCTAAACGTCAGTATTCCTATCAACAATATGTTATTTTCTGATGCACAGAAGGTGACTGATACTTATGATGATATTTTTAAATTAACTCCCTACAAAGAAAGTACTATCTTATCTTTAGTACAAGAAAAACAAGCACAAGGTATGAAGCTTCATAAAGCGTTAGAGGCTGTATTCAATACGAGGTTAGACAATTTTACCTATTATGGTGAAACATACAATGCATCAACCGCGATGAGATTAAATAAGGGGAATTGTATGAGTTTGGCTATTTTAACAACAGCTTATGCGAAATTACTCGGTTTGAAGTTTTCTTATCGTGAAGTGAGTACCATTCCTGTGTATAAAAGAGAGCATGATATAGTTCTTTCCTCATCACACGTGCAAACAATTATTTATGATGCCGATTTTGTTGAAGATAAAAATACAGTATATATATCTAAACCCGGGATTGTTATTGATTATTTTCCAAGTAAAAATAATAAGGTGGGTAAGTATTTTAATGAGGCTACTTTTACCTCAATGTATTATAGAAATCTTGCTGCAGATGCCTTGGTTGAAGATGATTTAGTTAAAGCTTTTCTGCTCACTGAGAAGGCCTATAATTACAATAAACAGAATGTTGAAGTGATAAATTTACTTGCGGTTATTCATCGACGAGCAGGTGATATAAAAGGTGCAGAAAATATTTATAAAGCAGGCTTACAATTAGAGCAATCTAGTCTTGCTTTAATTAGTAATTATATAATGTTGCTTAGAAAAGAACAGCGTTATACGGAGGCACAAAGTTATCAAGCACAGTTAGATCAATTAGATGATCCTAATCCGTACCACTGGCTTGAGCAAGCCTATACAGCACAAAACAATAATAAAATTAGGGCGGCTATACATTATTATAACAAAGCTCTAAATCGTGCTCCTTATTTAAAAGAAGCTTACCTTGGGCTTTATCATATATATCGTGAAAAAAGACAATTAACTAATGCCAAAATCATGTTAAAAAAAGCACTCGAGTGGACTTATGAAATAGAGCAACGTAAGCAATATAAATATAAACTATATAGCTTGGCTCAGTTGTAGTACGGTCACTTATCGGTAGTCACTGAACCATTAAGCATAGTCAGCCAAAATCACATCGGCAATTTTAGCCGCAATCATGATAGTTGGCGCATTAGTATTACCGCTAATCAGCGTAGGCATAATAGAAGCGTCTATTACCCGTAAATGTTCGATGCCATGTACTTTCAATGTGCTATCGACAACAGCCATGTCATCATTACCCATTTTGCATGTGCCGACAGGATGATAAATAGTATTGGCTTTGTTTCTCAAAAATTCTAAAATTTCTTCGTCACTTTGGGTTGCGTTACCTGGAAATATTTCCCGGCCATTATTTTCACTTAACGGGGGCTGAGCTAAAATAGATCGGGCAATTTTAACCGCTTGGATCATATCTTTTTGATCATCTTCATGAGCAAGCATATTTAAGGTTATTTTTGGGTGTAAGCTTGCTGTATTGCCATACAAAGCGACACTGCCACGGCTTTTAGGGCGTAATAGACAGGTGTGAATTGATACACCATAATTAAGTAACATTTTTAAATCTCGTCCATGATTATCAAAGGCTGCGGGAATAAAGTGTAACTGTAAATTGGGGCGAGATAAGTTAGGTTTGGATTTGATAAAACCGCCAGATTCTGCCACTACAGACGTTAAAATACCACTGCGTTTTTTCTCCGCTGATGTTTTATTTAGTGATAATGGAAAATACTTCAATGCTTGTTTGAATAGCCACCACGCTGCTTTAGGGCGGATTGCCAGTAAATCATCGCGCTTGTGATGCGTCACTACAACGGTATCAGGGTGATCTTGGAGATTTTGCCCAACACCGGGTAATTCATGTACTAAAGCAATATCATGTTTAGTTAATTCATCCGCCGGACCTATGCCTGATAGCATTAAAAGTTGAGGAGAATTGAAAGCCCCAAACACTTAATAAGACTTCTTTTTTAGCGAAAATATTATGTTTTTTGCCTTTGACTTTATAACACACGCCTGTGGCTATTTTATCGTTAATTAGTATTTTTTGTACATGCGCATCGGTAATAACGGTTAAATTACTGCGATGTAAATTAGGGGTTAAAAACGCTTTAGCAGCACTGCAACGTTGACCATTTATTTGGGTTACTTGATAATAACCAACGCCCTCTTGACTCTCGCTATTGAAGTCATTATTCAATGGGTAGACCTGCTGAGCTGATGAGATGAAACTATCATGAACAGGTGGTTTTGACGATGAATCTGCAACGTTCAAAGGGCCGTTTATACCATGAAAATCATCTTCACCACGTTCTTGGTGTTGTGTGCTTTTAAAGTAGGGTAATACGTCTTCAAAAGACCGCCCATCATTACCAAGGTCACGCCAATGGTCGTAATCCTCTTTTTGGCCGCGAATATACAACATGGCATTAACCGAGCTACTACCACCTAACGTTCTTCCTCTCGGATTAAAGATTCTGCGATTGTTTTGAGTAGCCTCTGGCACGGAGTTAAATTGCCAATTAAGGATTTTATCCTTCATTAATTCTATAACACCTAGTGGCATATGAATGCTCCAGTGTTTGTCTTTAGGACCTGCTTCTAATAAACAAACCTGATAATTACCACAGGCGGACAACTTGTCTGCTAATACACAACCCGCTGAACCACCGCCAATAATAATAAAGTCAAAATTGTTCATTGTATTTCCATCCTATATTAGAATACCCACAAGTCCGACCACCAACTATGGATTATCTGCTGCTATATTTCAATAGCGCAATAAAAAACGCTTATCAAAATGAATTAATAAGCGTTTTCGAAATATTGATTAAATTGTATGTTTATAAGCCTAACACTTTCTTACCTTGCTTAAATACAATATCTACTGGGATATTAGCGGTTTCTAATCGTGCTAAATCAGCGGCTAATGTTTCAGTGATCACGCCTTTTTGGGCGACTAAATCATCAACACCTTGATAATCACCATTACCTTGTAATGTTAAAATAAGTTTTGAAAGTGAATCAATGGCTTCGCTCATTTTCTCCATGTTAACGCTATATAAGCCTTGTTCGTTTCGGCTAAAAGCCCCTTTTTCTTGAAAATAATTAAAGCGAACCATGTTAGCTTTACCATGTGCTGAACTTGCACCAAAGCGAACTGAACGGAATATGCCCGCCATAAAAGTAGTATAATACTCTTCTAGTTTTCCTTCAGTTATGACCTTTTTATCAAGTAGTTGACGTATCATGTATAAACCAAGAATATCAGCTTTACCTTCTTCTAAGGCACTGGCGTGTTCTTTTAATGATTGTCGCACCGTTCCTTTATTATTTAATGTATTTTTGATACCTAAACCGTGAGCAACTTCGTGGAACATAGTGTTAGCAAAGAAACCTGTGAAGGTTACATTGTTACGTTGTTCAGGTACTATTAGTTCGTTAGCGATAGGGAGCATAATAGTGTCAAATTTGGCACGCATCGCATTTTTAAGCTGTAATCGACGTGTACCTTTTTCTAATTGTACTTGTTCGTCATTCGGTAGGTTTATGGCGATTGTTTTACTGCCTAAACATTGGAGTGGCCGCCATAATAAATAACATCATAAGCATTTAAATCGGCATCAGAACCCGGTACTTCTGCTTTATATTTTTTGGAAACCGGCAGCTCTTTTTGTAATTCTGGTAAATATTGGGCGTATTTGGCTAATTTGTCGCTCCAGGATAAATCTTTAATTAATACATAAGCTTCGAAAGCAGCTCGATACCCAAAAAGTTGATCTTCATAAGTTTCAATAGGACCAATAACCACATCGATGGGGTTGTTTTTCATATCCATCCAGGCGAGGTCAGATGCTTGATATTCATCTGTACGCAATGCGTCAGCTCGCATGTTGAGATAGTTTGCAAACTCTTTATCTTCAGCAAAGGTAGATGCTTTTTCTAATATGGCTGCTGCTCGATTAATTTCGTCACTATATATTTCTGAGTAGGCAATAGTCATAAGCTGCCCGTCGTCGTTGCGGCTAATTATTGAGTATAATCCGTTCTTTTCAGTTAACATGCTTTTTTCGAATTCTTCTTTTGTCATATCTTTAGGATAGAACTCTGCGCCATGTGCTTTAGCATTATTTTGCGTTAAAAATACTTTATCGCCATCGAGTCTATCCCATGGGCCATAGTTTATTTCAGCAAAGCGACGAATTTTTTCTTCATTAATTGAAGCTAAGAATGCTTTTTTATCTTGTGAGAATGCCTGCTTCCAAAATAAATCATCCATTATTTTAGAGGCATCAATTAGGAGGGCTAGCATTTTTTTTTGTTTTGCAGAAAAGTGACTTAGATCAGCTGAAAGTGTTACTTCTTTATATATGTCTAACCGACTAGTAAACTCAGGGATTAATTGAGGGGAAGTTTGTTGATTTTTTTATATGAAGCGTCCTGACCGTTTGTATTAGCGGGTTCATTATTACAGGCGGTTAGTGCGGCTATAGTTGTTAAAATTATCGCTGCAATTTTTGTTCGTTTTGCTTTAAATGGCGTTA
The DNA here is from genome assembly GCF_022669015.1 of Colwellia maritima. Taxonomy (GTDB): domain Bacteria; phylum Pseudomonadota; class Gammaproteobacteria; order Enterobacterales; family Alteromonadaceae; genus Colwellia; species Colwellia maritima. The sequence goes on from NZ_JAKKSL010000001.1 coordinate 1,341,248, forward strand.
CTTTAAGAAAAGTCATGATAGTTCTCAATGGTGATTGGCTTTATTAATGCTAATGAGACTAAAAAAAATTACCGGAAAGTGCAATAGAATTGGTAAATAAAAAATGACGATAGTGTAAACCTATCGTTAATATCTTTGATAAAAATGGATAGTTGGAGATAAAAAAACCGACAGAAGTCGGTTTTTACGTTTACCTAATAGGTAAGAACATTTTCATAAAATGAGCATGAGTTATAAGATTAAATCTTATAAAGCTTTGATTGCTGCATTCAAACGGCTCTTACTACGAGCAGCTTTGTTTTTATGAATAAGACCTTTACTTGCGTAACGATCTAAAATTGGTGTAGCAGCAGTTAATTCTTTCGTTGCTACTTCTTTGTCACCAGCCTTCAATAGCTGCGATTACTTTTTTAACTAAAGTACGCATCATTGAGCGACGACTTGCATTATTTTGACGGCGCTTTTCAGATTGTGTTGCGCGCTTCTTAGCTTGCTTTGAGTTAGCCAAGGTGAACTCCTAAAGTGTGTAATATGTAAGCTTAAATTTAAGGCGACAAAATATGCCTGTTTTTTAGCTGATTGTCAAATGATTTAATTGCTTTGTCACAAAATACCTAATAAAAATTTCTAATAAAAGTATAGAGAAAGCAACTACAAGGAATATCGTTGGTATCACTCTGTCTTATTAACATTAACATTAACAAATAAAGTTAACCAAGTATGTTGTGAACGGTGCAAGTATACATTGTTTAAATAGGTAAAATCATCACATAATAGTAATTATTTTTTCGCGCCATTTTTTAAGGATTTTTTTGAGTAAAAAGTTAATTAAATCAGGGCTCATTGTTAGCGCGATGACGTTGATTTCACGTATTTTAGGACTAGTACGTGATGTGGTTATAGCCAATGTTATGGGCGCAGGGGTAATGGCAGATGTATTTTTGTTTGCCAATAAAATCCCAAATTTTTTTAGACGTCTTTTTGCTGAAGGTGCTTTTGCACAGGCTTTTGTTCCCGTATTGAGTGAATATCATACACGCGATGAAAAAAATGCAGAAAACGATACAAACACAATTCAAAACAGCCAAGAAAATTCCCTGGCTGAAACTCGACGGTTAATTGCACAGGTTTCAGGAACTTTAGGAGTCGTCATTTCTGTCGTAACCTTATTTGGTATGGTGGCTTCCCCCTTATTTGTTATGTTATTTGGTGGTGGTTGGTTTGTTGAGTGGCTAAACAATGGCTCGACAAGTGTTGGTGGTGAAAAGTTTGAATTGGCGGCCAGTTTATTAAAAATTACTTTTCCTTACTTATGGTTTATCAGTTTTACTGCGCTTGCCGGTGCTGTGCTCAACACATTAGGACGATTTGCTGTTGCGGCGTTTACTCCTGTTTTACTCAATGTTGCGATAATCTTAATGGCAATTTATGGTGCTGATTACACTGAAAGTCCCGCTTATGCTTTAGCTTGGGGCGTTTTTTTTGGAGGCTTGATTCAGTTTCTTTTTCAAATACCTTTTTTATATCGTGCGAATGTTTTAGTTAAACCGTGTTGGTCTTGGCACAGTGAAGGTGTAACTAAAATTAGGAAGTTAATTGTACCTGCGTTATTTGGGGTTTCTGTAACGCAAATTAATTTGTTACTTGATACTTTAATCGCGAGTTTTTTGATTACTGGCTCAATAAGTTGGCTTTATTACGCTGATCGATTGTTAGAATTCCCCTTAGGGTTATTCGGTATTGGTATTGCTACGGTCGTGTTGCCCAGTTTATCAAAGTTACATAGTAAAAATGATCCTAAACAGTTTCGTGCCACCCTTGATTGGGGGATTAAAGTTATTAGCCTATTTGGATGGCCTGCATTGGCAGGATTAATGGTGTTAGCACAACCCATTATTATGGTACTTTTTATGCGGGGGGAATTTAGTCAGACGGATGTAATGCAGGTTTCTATGGCTTTATTTGCCTACCTTTCTGGTTTGTTAAGTTTTATGTTTATTAAAATATTAGCGCCAGGGTATTACGCTAGGCAAGATACTAAAACACCTGTAAAAATAGGTATTAAAGCTATGGTAGCCAATATGTTATTTAATCTAATTTTAGCGCCATTTTTTGGTTATGTTGGCTTGGCAATCGCTACAACGATGTCAGCCACGTTAAATGCATGGTTATTATACCGTGGTTTGAAACAGGCTAATATCTATCAAATATCTTCTGATACCAAAGTATTTATTGCTAAGTTGGTATTAGCAGCAAGTGTTATGGCACTCGTTGTTTATGAGTTATCAGCGGACTTTAATGTTTGGCTTGCTATGGATTTTGTTACCCAAATAGTGCAGTTGGTATTTTGTATTGGTGTTGGTTGTTTGAGTTACTTTATTATGATCTTTTTATTAGGTATTCGACTAAGTGACTTTAAAGTAAAAAACTGAAAATTAACTCAATAGAAAAATCTAAAAAAAAACCGCTGAAATACTGATTATTATTGCGCTTTAATATATAATTCGGCGATTTATTTTTATACAAAGTTAAGATAAAGTTTTTTATTCTTTCTTCGTGTTGTGTTTAGTGCGCATAATTCGCTGCATATATTATAAGATTATAATAGTTTCTTAAATTAATTTTATAGTGTGTACTGATCTTTATGGGTGTGTTAGTTGTCATTCGATTAGTCGTCCGATTCCGGCCGTTAAAAGGTGTTTTAAATAGTAATGCAGTTAGTTCGCGGTATACATAATATTCAGCCAGACGATCATGGTTGTGTGCTGAGTATTGGTAATTTTGATGGTGTTCATAAAGGGCACCAACGTGTTATCTCTGCTTTAGTCGCTAAAGCAAAAATGCTAAATTGTGTGGCCGCTGTGTTAGTTTTTGAGCCTCAGCCGCAGGAGCTTTTTGCAGCAGATAAAGCACCTGCTAGGTTATGTCGTTTACGTGATAAATATGCGCTTTTGGCTGAGTTAGGTGTGCAGCGCTTAATATGTGTTAATTTCACTCGAAAATTTGCGAGTCAAAGTGCTGAGCAATTTATAGAAAATTTATTAGTTGAAAAGCTTGGTATTAAGCACTTAATTGTGGGTGATGATTTTCACTTTGGTAAAAATCGCAAAGGTGATTTTACTATGTTGACCGAAGCAGGAAGCAAGTTTGGTTTTGAAGTAACTGATACGGCTAGTTGCAAAATGTCCAATTGCCGAGTTAGTAGTACAGCCATTAGACAAGCTTTGGCCAAAGATAATTTATTAGAGGTCGAGAATATGCTCGGCAGACCTTATTCAATCATTGGTAAGGTGTTTCATGGCGATAAACGTGGTCGACAATTAGGTTTCCCTACTGCGAATGTTTTATTGAAAAGACAAAAATCACCTTTAAATGGTGTTTTTGCTGTAAAAATAAAAACAAAAAATGGCATTTTTAATGGTGTTGCTAATATTGGTGCTAGACCAACAATTAATGGTGACAGGCAGCAGTTAGAAGTTCATATTTTTAACTTCGAAGACAACATATATGGTCAATGTATTGAAGTGGTTATTAAGAAAAAGCTTCGTCAAGTGATGAAGTTTGATAGTTTAGAAGCGTTAACGGCGCAAATTAAGTTAGATAGCGAACAAGCGAAACAAGTATTAAACAGTATGACATAATGTAGGTTAGGCAATTGCCTGACAATTTGAACAAATTAAACAACCGGATAATGATTTTAATGAGTGATTATAAACAAACCTTAAACCTGCCGGCCAACATCCTTTGCGATGAAAGGCAACATGGCAAACCGTGAACCTAATATGCTCAAAGAATGGGCAGCTAAAGACTTGTACGGAAAAATTCGTGCAGCAAAAAAAGGTAAAAAATCATTCATTTTACATGATGGACCTCCATACGCTAATGGAAGTATTCACTTAGGTCATGCGGTAAATAAAATTTTAAAAGACATTATTGTTAAATCAAAAACTTTGTCAGATTTTAACTCGCCCTATGTGCCGGGTTGGGATTGTCATGGTTTGCCAATTGAATTAATGGTTGAGAAAAAAGTGGGTAAGCCAGGTCATAAAGTGACCGCGTCGCAATTTCGTCAAAAGTGTCGTGAGTATGCGATTAAGCAAGTTGATGGCCAACGTGAGGATTTTAAGCGCTTAGGTGTTTTTGCTGATTGGGAAAATCCATACTTAACTATGGATTTTGGTACTGAAGCGAACATTATTCGCGCTTTAGGTAAAATTGCCGAAAATGGCCATTTACAACAAGGCTTTAAACCTGTGCATTGGTGTACAGATTGCGGCTCGGCTTTAGCTGAGGCTGAAGTTGAATACAAAGATAAACACTCTCCGACCATTGATGTGAAATTTGATATTAATGACGAAAGTGTTGCAGATAAATTTTCTCATCCAGAAAATCACAGTGGTGAAGGTCAAATAGGGATGGTTATCTGGACCACCACACCATGGACGTTACCGACAAACCGTGCCGTTTCGGTAAATGCCGACGTTGAATATACCTTAGTACAGTGTGATACTTTACCGCAGGGTGAAGCAGGCAAATTACGTTTAGTTATTGCGTCTGACTTGGTTACTTCGTGCATGGATAGGTATGGCATTGAAAAGTATCATGCCTTAGGTTTTTGTAAAGGTAGTGAATTAGAGCTAGTTCAATTACAACATCCTTTTTACGACTTTACTGTACCGGTTATTTTAGGTGAACACGTGACTACTGATTCAGGTACAGGTTGTGTTCATACTGCACCAGGACATGGTGTAGACGATTTTGTGGTAGGTAAACAGTATAATTTAGAAATTGCCAACCCAGTAGGTGCTAACGGTGTTTATCTAGAAGATACCCCTTTATTTGCAGGACAACATGTATTCAAAGCGAATGCGAGTGTTGTTGATGTTCTACAAGAAAGAGGTGCATTAATGCATCATCACGCATTTGAGCATTCTTATCCGCATTGCCGGCGTCATAAAACACCGATTATTTTTCGTGCTACACCACAATGGTTTATTAGCATGGACAAAAAAGGTTTACGTGCTGATTCGTTAAAAGAGATTGAAAAAACACAATGGATCCCTGATTGGGGGCAAAGTCGTATTGAAAAAATGGTTGAAGGACGCCCTGACTGGTGTATTTCTCGCCAACGTACGTGGGGTGTACCTATTGCTTTATTTATCCATAAAGATACCGGGGCATTACACCCACGAAGTATCGAGCTGATAGAAGAAGTTGCACAGCGTGTTGAAAAAGAAGGTATTCAAGCGTGGTTCGATCTCGAAGCGAGTGAACTAATAGGGGATGATGCTAATGACTTTATTAAAGTGCCAGATACCTTAGATGTTTGGTTTGATTCGGGAACAACACATTACTCTGTCATTAATGCTCGCGAAGAATTTGATGATATCGCCGATTTGTATCTTGAAGGCTCTGATCAACATCGTGGTTGGTTTATGTCGTCAATGATGTCATCTGTTGCCATGACAGGCAAAGCGCCTTATAGGCAAGTACTTACTCACGGTTTCACCGTTGACGTTAATGGTCACAAAATGTCAAAGTCATTAGGTAATGTGGTTACACCATCAGAGATTACCAATAACTTAGGTGCTGATATTTTACGTTTATGGACGGCGTCGGTTAATTACACGCAAGAAATCACGGTTTCAGATGAAATATTTAAACGTCAGGCCGATGCTTATCGCCGTATTCGTAATACCTCACGTTTCTTACTTTCAAACTTAAACGGCTTTGAACCAAGACAACATTCAGTTGCTTTTGAAGATATGGTGGCGTTAGACCCGGGTAGTGGATAAAGCGGCACATTTGCAAGAAGAAATTATCAACGCCTACAATGAATATGAATTTCATGTTGTTGTTCATAAGTTAATGAATTTCTGTACTACTGAGCTTGGTGGATTTTATTTAGATATTATTAAAGACAGACAATACACAGCCAAAGCAGACTCAAATGCCCGTCGCTCATGTCAAACGGCAATGTACTTAATTGCCGAAGCAATGACGGCTTGGATGGCACCAATATTATCTTTTACTGCACAAGAAATTTGGCAAGCATTACCAACACCGGCAACAGGTGAACGTGATGAGTTTGTTTTCACTGGTGTTTGGTTTGACGGTTTAGTTACTATGCCTGCGGACACAGCATTAGGAAACGACTACTGGAGCGAATTGTTATTAGTTCGTACAGAAGTTAACCGTGCGTTAGAGCTTGCTCGTAAAGAAAAAACGGTAGGAAAAGCGTTAGAGGCACAAGTTACTTTATATACCACAGTAAATTTCGCTGAAAAATTAACGCAATTAGGTGAGGAGTTACGTTTTGTGCTAATTACCTCAAAAGCCGGCGTTGAAGTAGTTACGGATGAAGGACAAGTGCCGGCGGATGCAGAATCCACCGATATTGATGGGTTATGGTTATCCGTTTCAGCAGCGACAGGTCAAAAATGTGAACGTTGTTGGCATGTAACCGAAGATGTGGGCAGCCACGAAACGCATCCTGATCTTTGTGGTCGTTGTATTACAAATGTTGATGGTGAAGGTGAGCAGAGAAAATATGCTTAAATAACGTGTGTTCTTTGCCATTTTCTGCAATAACTACGTCGAATGTACTCGCCTATAATTATAGGCTCTGTGTATTCTATTTACTTTTACAGTCAATGACTTTGAACAATAGCTATTTGTTATTTATTGTTTAAGAAATCAGAAAAGAGAATATTTAAATTGAATAAGCTTTTCACGGATACAGGTTTGCGTTGGCTTTGGCTAACGCTACTTTGTTTAGTGCTTGATCAAGTAACTAAGCAATGGGTTGTTGGTGCATTTAATCTCTATGAATCATTTGAAGTATTACCCATTTTTAATATTACGTACGTACATAACTTAGGTGCAGCTTTTAGCTTTCTAGCAGATCAAGGAGGTCGGGCAACGTTGGTTTTTTACTGCGATCGCTGCCATTGCGAGTATTGTCTTTGTTATATGGCTCACTAAAACGCCTAAATCGCACACCTTATTAGGTATTGCTTTTGCTTTAATGTTAAGTGGTGCAATGGGAAATTTGATAGACAGAATACTTTTTGGTTATGTAATTGATTTTTTGGACTTTCATTGGTCAGGAAAACATTTTCCGGCCTTCAATATAGCAGATTCTATGATTTTTATTGGCGCAGCCTTTATGGTTTTAGACTCGTTTATGGGTGAGTCTAAAGACGCTAAGTAAGTTGAGTATGTTCCTACAACGTGTTAACAAAGATAAATAGAAGATAAATAATGACAATTGATAAAACAATTCAAGCAGACTCTAGTATTTTAGTGCATATTACCATGAAATTAAGTGATGGCTCTGCTGCTGACAGTACAAAGGTTAACAATAAACCGGCTAAAATAATCATGGGCGATCAAAGTATTTCTTCGGCTTTTGAAGCTCAATTATTGGGCATGTCTGTCGGGACGAGTAAAGAGTTTACACTTGAGGCAATTGACGCCTTTGGTGAATCAAATCCTGATAATATCCATTATATGGATATTGATAAGTTTTCGGCTGAAGTTCCAAAGAAAAGTGGGTAATATCATTACCTTTTCACAACCTGGCGGTGAATTGCCTGGTATGATAAAAGAGGTCAATGGTAATTCAGTTACGATTGACTTTAATCATCCTCTTGCCGGTCAAGCAGTTACTTTTGTGATTGATTTAGTAGAAATACTATAACGCTAATTAGCAATGAGAATATTATGGAAATTATTTTAGCAAATCCTCGTGGTTTTTGTGCCGGTGTTGACCGCGCTATTAGCATTGTTGACCGTGCACTAGATTTATTTGGTGCGCCTATTTATGTGCGCCATGAAGTCGTGCATAACAAATTTGTGGTTGATGGCCTGAAAAGTCGTGGAGCCATTTTTGTTGATGAAATTAATGAAGTGCCTGATGACAGCACTGTTATTTTTAGCGCGCATGGCGTCTCTAAAACAGTTCGCCAAGAAGCTAAATCACGCGCATTGAAAGTTTTTGACGCAACCTGTCCGCTTGTTACTAAGGTTCATATGGAAGTGTCTCGTGTTAGCCGGAAGAATATTGAATGTATTCTTATTGGTCACGAAGGCCACCCTGAAGTAGAAGGTACTATGGGGCAGTATGATAGTGAAACTGCGGGAATCTACCTTGTTGAGTCAGCTAATGATGTCTCTAACCTTGAGGTCAAAAATCCAGACAGACTTTACTATTGTAGTCAAACAACCCTGTCAGTTGATGATACTTCAAACGTGATTGATGCGCTAAAAGCAAAATTTCCTAAAATTGAAGGACCGAGGAAAGACGATATTTGTTATGCAACACAAAATCGACAAGATGCGGTGCGAGCTATTGCCGAAGTGGATCTCTTATTAGTTGTAGGCGCAAAAAATAGCTCAAACTCAAATCGTTTGAGAGAAGTATCTGAGAAAATAGGCACAACGTCCTATTTAATTGATACAGCCGATAATATTGAGATTTCATGGCTTGAAGGTGTAAATAAAATAGGCGTAACAGCCGGAGCTTCAGCTCCAAAGAATACTCGTGAGACAGGTGATTGAAGCACTAAAAAACCATGGTGGTCAAGAGGTTGTAGAATATCCTGGTCGCGAAGAAAATATTGTATTTGCAGTTCCCGCCGAATTGCGCTAATCTAAGTTTGCCTATAAATTAACCATGGCAAGATGAACACTATCCCCAAGGATATATGGAGAAAAGGGGGTAGTAAGCAAAGGACTATATTTATGTTATATTAATCTATGGTCCGAATGTATTTTATGGAAGCTAAACAGACAAAAGGGATATGGGTTAATGTTGTTCACGCAAGTGATTTTTAGCACATGTGGATTTTTTTTAGGGTCTTTAGTAATTACAACATTGACTCACAGTCCTTTTATGTCAAAAAAATGGTTGAATAAATGGAATAGTTTTACCCTTGGTTACTTTAATAGCAAAAAGATTAAAAGAACTTTTTTCACATCCCCCCAACTGAAAATCACTCTTTTCAAACCTGTTTTTTTACAGTTAGCTTTCATGTTTTTTATTAAAAAAATAAAAGATCAGATGAAAAAGCAACTTATAAAGAGAGAAATCAATGCATCAACGTATTAATAATAAAAACTTTAATGCCAATAACAAGAAAAGCACGAAGAAACAAAGAGGCATGACTTTTATCGAAGTTTTGGTCTCTCTTTTTATTATGGTAACAGGTATCTTAGGTGCTGTTGCTATGCAAGCCAATGCTAAAAAAGGCAGTTTTGATGCAATGCAACGTTCATTAGCGTCTAGTTTGACGCAGGATATTATTGAACGCATGCGCAGTAATGATTTTAATACGATTGGCGCTTATCGGTACAGATTATGGCGCTACTTTAAATGCTGTTCCCACTAAACGTTGTCGTACGAGTGCAGGATTGTGCTCTGCAGCAGAAATGGCAATTAATGACCAATATGAATGGGAATTGGCCTTAATGGGAGCTGATGTAACAAATGGTGGTGATAGTGCAGGTGGTTTGGTTAATGCTAGAGCCTGCGTAAGTGTTAATAATAATGCGGTAACGGTTGTGATAACTTGGGAAGGTAGAACAGAGTTAATTAATGGAAGTACCGAAGGGTGTGGTACTACTGGTAGTCAACGTAGACAGGTATCGGTTGAAGCATTTGTCTTTTAATCTCGGTGAATTCCAGAATAATAAAAAGAATGAGAGCATAAGTTATATATGAAGCTAGTTAAATATAAACATCAACAAGGTTTTAGCTTACTAGAAGTATTTCTTACTTTAGTCATTGGCTTAGTTATTTTTGCCGGTGTGTTAGGTATTTTTGTTGGCATGCGTACTACAACGAGCGAAACAACAAGTCATGGTGAATTGCAAGAAAATGGTCGTTTTGCAATGAGTTTACTTACCGATGATATTTCAAAACAAGACTTCTGGGGGGATTATACAGGAACATTTAATATTTTTGGTATTAGTCATACTCTTGCTGCTCCCGGAAATGATTGTACTGGCGCAGGAGTAAATAATGCATCGTTTCCTATAGCTGTAGGGCATTTTAGAACACTCTGGGGCGATACAGTCACAAATGCAAACCCTATGGGGTGTTTTGCGGATGCTAAGATTGGCTCAGATGTTATTCAGTTAAAAAGAGTTTTAGCTTCAGATCTTGTTAAAGCTGATGGAACATCGATTGCAAGTGCACCTACACAAAATGCACCCGCAGGAAATTTTCATTTAATTGCGAATAATAATGATGGCATTTTATTTCAAAGTGGTGCTTTGCCCGTTGTTGATAACGCTCGAGTTTGGCAATATCAACATCATGTATATTATATCAGAGAAGAAGCACAAGGTAATAACACCGTACCAGTGTTAATGCAGGGACAATTAACTACACAAATGTCTTTCGCTCCAGTGGTTGACGGTATTGAAATGATTCGTTTTATGTACGGATATGACGCAGATACTGATCCAGCCTTTACCTGGTTATGGAGTCGTAGATGCGTTTATATCTGCTGATAATATGAATGACGCCCTTTGGGATAATGCGGGCGGTTCTCGTATTATAGCCGTTAAAGTTTATGTGTTAGCGAGAAATATATTACCAGATAATGACTATACAAATAATAACACCTACCAATTAGGTGATCTACCGATGACTTTTAATGATAATTATCGTCGCCTCTTATTTAGTTCAACGGTAACATTATATAATGCGAGGGTTGACATATGGTAAATGATGTAAAGAACGGCACTTTTAGACACAACAAGGAAAGTGGCGTCGTATTGATTGTTTCATTGGTTTTTTTAGTGGCATTAACTGCTGTTGCTGCGGCACTAATGCAAAATACGACTACAGATATGAAAATGTCAGGTGCCGCCGAAGAAAAAGTTGTTGCTGATCAAGAAGTTGTTAGTGCTATAGATGAGTTTGTTTTTAATGAGGTTACAGGAGGCGGAGGTAATAATATATTTGCTCAGCCTGTAGCAACTTTTCAAGGTGGCGCAATCGATATAAAAGCAGACTTAGTCAACACTAATAAGCAGGGGGATATTGATACCGCCTTACTTGACCTGGCCAATAATCAATTTCAACGTGAACTACCTTGTCCACGTTCAAGAACTCCATCCTCAAGTAGTGTTGGATGTAATATATTACGTATACAAATAAGTAAAAAATACGGTCGTCATAAAACGAGTACTGTGGAAGTGAACTCAGGCATAGTACAAGAAGTTATTAAATAATGATGTACAAGAGTGTTAAATAAAGGATGAACTATTTAGTCATGTTTATATTGGGATTTTATTATGAATAAGTTTATAACGTTAGGTTTACTGACTATATCGGCACTACTCTCGGTATCTTTGACATATGCCGAAGACATTGAAATGTATATAAGTGACTCAGTCAAAGATACGGCGAAAAATTCAAAAGTTCTGATTATTTTTGATAACTCAGGGAGTATGAGTACATCTCATCAAGTAAAAGAACCTTTTGATAATAATCAATCGTACCCACCTGAAGGGGCGGCACATGCTTATAATGATAATGCGATATATTTTAATAAAGGTGAAACCGATGGCACTAATTCAATTCCTAATAATCCGAGTGATGGGCGTCGTTTTTTAGCTGCGATTAATAGTTGTGAAAGTTCAAAAGATTCTTTAGAAGAAAAAGGCTTTTACACTGGACATATACGTGAGTACAACATTAAAGGTAATAGCGGTACTTGGGATGAATTGCCGGACAATAATGGCTTAAATATTAAGGTTATAGATTGTGAAGAAGATGTAAAAACAGATGATAACCCTGGTAGTGTAGAAAATATCAGTAGCCTCCCTAAAGGTTATCCTGCTGACAATTTAGGTACGAAAGCGGCACCTGTATATCATACTACAGATGAAAGTGAGTTAAATGTTAGTTGGTCGGGTCCTCGAGTGACTTTATATACGGCGAAATACCTACGTTGGCACCACAGCACTACAGTGGGTGATATTTGGGAAACACGTTTTGAGACCGCGGTAAGGAGTATTACTAACGTTATTGAATCAACGGATGGTGTTGATTTTGGTTTGGAAGTTTTTAATTACAACGATGGTAATAAAAAATCAAACCATAATGGTGGTCGCATCGTTTCTGGTATTAGTCAAATGATTCCGGCAAATGAAGCAAGCCTTGTTAATATGATTGACGATGATCTTACACCATACACATGGACCCCGTTATGCGAATCGACTTATGAAGCATCACAGTATTTTGGTGGAAAGGCTGTTGATTATGGTGATGATGCAAAAAGTTCAGCGAGACCTAAAACTGATAGTACTATTGTAAAGGGCGGGAATTATGAAGCACCATTTGATGAGTGTACCGACAAAGCGTACATTATTTTAATTACTGATGGTGAACCTACTTATGATACTGCAGCAAATACCAAAATTACTGCACTGAAGTCCAAGGAGTTAAATGGGGTTGATGGGGACGGTAATCCTGTTTATAAAGATATTACCTTTACGGGAACTCATGAAAATTTTAATAATTCAACATATAATGATGCTGACCTTAGTACCGCCAGTTATTTACCGGCCTTTTAGTGGCCGGATGAATACTTACGATGTTAATTTATCTATTGATGGTGTTCAAACTGTTTCAACCCACACTATTGGGTTTAGTGACGGTGCAAATGATGCGAAAGGCTTATTAACCGAAACGGCTAATCGTGGTGGTGGGAAATACTTTCCACTAAAAGTGAATCTGAGTTAACGTCTGCGCTGCAAAGTACGTTACGTAGTTTAACCCCTGCTAATAACACATTAACTTCTGTTTCTGTTGCGGCTAATAATTTTGATAGAACAGAAACGTTAGATTCTGTTTATTACGCAATGTTTGACCCGCAAAATGGACCTCTCGGCAGGGAAATTTAAAGAAATACAAGGTGGTTGATGGTGTTCAAATAGGCGCTAATGACTTACCTGCTATTGATGAAAGTACAGGAAAGTTTTCTTCATCTGTTCAAAGTTTTTGGTCATCTAGTGTTGATGGTAATTTAGTGTCAAAAGGCGGGGTAGTTGATTGGTTTGCTAAAAAGGCAGTCGGTGATCGTGTCGTGTATAGCAATATTGGCTCTGACATGTCTGATGAAGATGATGATTCACTCAAGATATTAGACATAAATGCGTTAAATGGGCACGAGTCTGCCTATGCCGCAGAATTAAAGATTGCAGAAGAAGATGCTGTTGATTATTTTAATTGGAGTCTAGGCATGGATGTTGATGATGAAGATAAGGATGGTCTTAAAACGGATATGCGTGTTGACGTTTTTGGTGACCCACTACATTCAAAACCTTTAGTGATTAATTATGGAACAAGCATACGTGTTTTGGTTGGTACTAATGCAGGTGCGTTACACATGTTTGAAGATGGTGGTACCACTGTTTCTGAAAAATGGGCTTTCATGCCAACCGAGCTGTTTCCAAATATCACGGGGTTAAGGGATAACTATTCTACAGCGAATAAAATATACGGTGTTGATGGCCAAATTACTTCTTATATTGATGACAAAAATGGTGATGGAGTCATCGAATCCGGTGATACAGCATGGATATTCTTTGGTTTAAGGCGAGGTGGAGATTCATATTATGCGTTAGATGTATCTAACAAAGATTCACCTAAATTATTGTGGCATATTAAAGTCGGTACTACTGGTTTCGAAAATTTAGGACAAACATGGTCGCAACCTACAATAGGATTTTCTAAACTAAATTTAAGTGGTGATGAGGCTAGTCCTGTGCTGTTCTTTGGTGGAGGGTATGATACAAATAAAGATACTGGTGGTGTAGGGACTGCCGATAGTAAAGGACATTCTGTTTATATGGTGGATGCTAAAACAGGCTCGTTATTATGGAGTATGGCACCCACAGGCGGAGACACAGATTTTACAGGTACGGATAGCATTCCTTCCGCGATTGGCTTACTAGACAGCAATGGCAATGGTTTGATCGACCGATTATATACGGGTGATACGGGTGGTAATATTTGGCGTATAGATATGCCAGGAAGTAGCAAATCCGATTTCTCAGTGTTTAGATTAGCAAGCTTAGGTGATGAAGCGAGTAATTCTGCTGACAGACGTTTCTTTTATGAACCGATTGTTAGAGCCTTTATTGATGAGACAATAGAAACAAATGTTACTGATCATAATGGTGTAACTACTACGGTGACTGCACATCAAGAAAATCCCTATGATGCGATATTAATTGGTAGTGGTGATAGAAGTAATCCTTTAGGGACTGATACTGCGGATAGTTTCTTTATGATTAAAGATGAAAATATAAAGACACAAACCTTTTCAGCAACAAGTACGCCGCCAACACCTGCCGTTTTAACTAAATCAGACTTATTTGATTTTAGCACCGATCGCTTTGCTGCAAACTTAACTACCGAAGAAAAAACGCAACTTGAAAAGGACGTTTCTGAAAAGTCAGGATGGTTTATTGATTATAACCAAACAGGTGAAAAGAGTACTTCTGCGGCAATAGTGTTAAATGGTATTGTTTATTTTACTACTTATACACCGCCAGAATTTGCCGGGGTATTAGTTGATTGTAAACCACCCACAGGTAATGGATGGTTGTATGGTGTTGATTTAGCGTTAGGAACAAAACGTTATAACTGGGCTGATAGCTCAGAAAGAGGCGACGATAGAATTTATGGACCGTTTGAAAATCAATATCTTGGCACGCCAACTATGATTGTATTACCTGATGATCCAACCGATCCTAAATCAGATACAACGATTAGGTTAGGGGTTGGGATTGAGTTAAGTAATCCTTTAAACTCATGGTTCAAAACCATGCGTACTTACCTATATGTAACGGAAGAGTGATCGCATGAGTAATAAAAATATAATATTGCGAAAGGGGTATCATGAATAAACTTAAAAAAAGCAGCGGTTTTACTCTGATGGAACTAATGATAACTGTTGCAATCATAGGCATCTTAGCGGGAATAGCATATCCATCTTATGTGGAATTTGTGTTACGTTCTAATCGGAGTGAAGCGCAACGAGAGCTTATGAGATTTGCAAATCTTCAAGAGCAAGTGTTTGTAGATACGAGAGCTTATGCTGCTAATATGGTTGGTTTAGGTGAAAGCTCAGCAACGATAACAACTGAATCAACAAATTATGAAATTCAAGTTTTAAATCAAACCGCTACCACCTTTACTTTAAGAGCGACAGGAAAAAATAATCAAGTAAAGGATGTTGGTTGTGTTACCTTAAATATAGATCAGTTAGGAACAAAAACACCAAGAGATTGTTGGGAGAACTAATATGAAAATTTATATAAATACCATTATTAAAAATATATCTATATTAACGCTAATAACCTGTAGTTTAATTACTAATGCAAAATCTACAGCTACAGAAGATAAAAAAGTAGATGTAAAATGTTTTGTTGAACTTATTGGTGGGAGAGAAACTATTAGTTTTTGGTATATACCATCCAGTCAAGTATCGAATTTAGTTAATTCTATTACAGGACGCCAGGTATCAATTCCACATTCCAAGCAGAAGGAAACGATTTATAAAGCGCATGAATGTGTTTTATTACAAGATGATTTTTCTGGAAGCAAAGCTAAAATAGTGGATGAAAAAGTAGCACGATAATGTCGTTCACTTCTATTAAATTATATTCTTGTTTGATAGTTTTTCTTACTTCAAGGAAAACTTTGTTTTAATAGCTGCTCTATTACAAGTAAATTTAATGATGAAGTTATAAAAATTTTCCGCGTTATTAGTTTTGTCTGGGACACTAGATAGTTGTAGTTGTTGGAGAATAAAGGTAAATTTTCCCCAGAATAATCATTTGAGCAAATAATATATTGCTTATAACTTTTGAATTCTCGCTGTGTGGAAAATCACTAAATGGACTTGGTATAAGCTAAGTAACACTCGTTTAATTAATTATTAAATAACGGTGTAGTTGGTGATTTTAGCATGTAGAAATGATCACATAGTTAGTGATATTGGTATTAACCATATTTTAGAGGGCGTTCAAAATTCTGTGTCAGCTTAAATTTTTAAATATCGAGTACGCTGTCTAAGCGCCCATCAAAATAAATCGCTAACTGAGATAAACACAAGCTCCAATTGTGAATGGGCATTGTCCATTTCTCGGATGCGTTTAATATGCCAAAGATAAAGTAGCTTCAACAAGCTATTTTCATTCGGGAACGCGCCTTTAGTTTTCGTCAGCTTTCTAAACTGACGATGTACGGCCTCAACGGCGTTCGTCGTATAAATCACCTTGCGGATTTGCTCAGGATACTTGAAGTAAGCTGATAGATTATGCCATTTATTACGCCAGGAATTAATCACCAGTGGATAAGAGCTGCCCCATTTAGCATCAAGTTCATCAAGGGCTGACTCTGCAGCCTCCTTCGTTGCTGCTCGATAGACAGGCTTTAAATCAGCCATGAACGCTTTTTGATTTTTAGAAGCGACATACTTCATTGAATTTCGTATCTGATGAACGATACACAATTGCACTTCGGTCTCAGGAAAAATGGCGGCAATAGCTTCAGGGAAACCCGTAAGCCCGTCAACACAGGCAATAAGAATATCTTTAACGCCTCGATTATTTAGATCGGTCAGCACAGTTAGCCAGTAATTAGCGCCTTCATTTTCAGATAGATGTAAACCAAGGATTTCCTTTTTGCCGTGAATATCTAAGCCGAGTAAGGTGTAAACCGCTTTGCTGATATAGCGCCCATCTTCTTTCACTTTGTAATGAATAGCATCAAGCCAAACAATCGGATAATGGCTATCTAGAGGCCGTTGTTGCCATGCTTTAAGCTCAGGAATTAATTTATCGGTAACAGCGCTTATGGTGCCTGTGGCAATGTTCATACCGTACATATCTTCAATGTGTTTGTTAATATCTCGATAACTCATACCCATACTGAACATGGATAGGATTTTTGAGTCTATTTCATCACTGAGCGTGGTTTGGTTTTTCTTAACGAGTTGAGGATCAAAACTACCACTTCGATCTCTTGGGGTATCTAGTTCAAAACTACCAACGGATGATTTAACAGTTTTAGTGCTAGAGCCATTTTTTCGGTTAGGCTCTTGCTCATTAGAAAGGTGTTGCTCAAGCTCAGCCTGAAGTGCTGACTCAGTTAATTGTTTGATAAGTGATGTTAATACACCATCTTTACCATTAAGCTTTTTACCTGATTGAAGTGCTTTAACTGCATCTTCGAAGTTGAATTGATTTGTCATGTGTCATTCCTGTTTTTACCATTTTACCGAAATGACACAGATTTTTGAACACTACCATATTTAGATGCAAACAATTTCACCACCTGTTCTATCTTCATCTTTATCGTCATCATCAATATCTGAACTGATATAAGTTCGACCTGAAACCGAAACATCAATACCTCTAGAGCTACCTTCCTCGTCTTTGGGACAATAACGAAAACTAGCCGCAGGGGTTATTAGACGACCTGTTGGTGCATATATCACACTTGTTTGAGCATATTGCAATCTGTCACCTGATTTCACTGGATTTTTTATTTTAATCAGTTCATCGGGTAGTGCATATGTATTACTGGTTGCAAGTAAATTGTCATCATTTGTGAATACACTAATTTGATTTTGCCAGTTTGTACTACAGGCATTACCAAGCAAGTGGACAAACAGTCGTATTTTTACCTGTATTTATCGCTAGATTTCTTGCAGTTAATAATAACCGTTGCAGTTCGCTTATTTCATTATCAACACGCATTTTTACAATAAAAGTATTTAAGCTAGGTAAAGCAATTGTGGTCATAATCGCCACAATGCTAATAGCAACCATAATCTCAATTAATGTAAATCCTTGTTTTCGATATGTTGGTGAAAAAGACGAAGTGCTTGATAAGTTATCCATAATATACCCATAATCTACTGCTTTGAGGTTATTGTATTTATATCACTTTATTGCTTAACTCGCTAGTGCTTGTTTTTTAATCACACACAACTTTTATGTGAAATTATAGCTATGGAAGTGTATTAATATTGCGGTAAACATCGTCTGCTATTCTTTTAAAATAAAGTATTACTTAGTTGCAATGGATTTCTTTGTTTCCTCTGTTTTCATCTAAGCCATCATGATCTATGTCACTTGATTGATAAATTCTACCAGAGCGTGCCACAATAATGCCTCTCGAATGATTTTCATAGTCTTTAGGACAGTATCTAAACGTGCCATTTGCTAGCCCGCTTAGTTGTCCTGTTGGTTTAAATGTTACCTTATTTCTGCCTTTCCCATAAATAAGTTCATCATCTTTTGTTATGGTTGGTCTTTTAATAATAATTTTTTCGTTTGCATCAAGTATTTTATTATTATTGAAATCAGTAAATACGCTGAGTTCATTTTGCCACTGAGTCGTACATTGTGACCCATTATCTAACGGGCATAGTATTGTTTTTTGTCCATGGTTGATGGCTGCGTTTCGTGCAATAAGTAGCATTCGGTGTAAGTGATAAATCTCATTATCTACACGCATCTTTACTATAAAATCATTAAAATTAGGTATGGCGATACCCGCAAGTATCGATACAATAGTGAGTGCAACCATCAATTCTAAGAGAGTAAATCCCCTAGTAATTTTAATACTTTTGTTGCTTTTAACAATGGCTCGCCAAGCGATAGAGTCAATCAGTTTAAACATAAAAAATCCATTTTTAAATTAACTTCCTTGTAAACTAGGTATAGCTATTAAGAACAGATTTTGCTAATTATTATTAAAGTTTTTTTAAGATTTTTTTAAGTTTGTGAATACATGGTTGACTTTAGAAAGTAGCCTAATCGTAAATTGTTGGTATAGACTGACGTTTATGCTGTGTTTTTTTATAGATATCAATGATATGTTGGCTTATTTTTGCTGAAACTGTTTTTCCTTCAAGAAAGTCGTCAAGCTGTTCATAACTAATACCTAAAGCATCTTCATCAGTCTTACCTGGCTCTAAATCCTCTAAATCAGCTGTTGGTGCTTTTTCAACTAAAATAGCCGGTGCACCTAAGTGTTTTGCCAACTGTCTAACTTGTCTTTTTGAAAGACCAAACAGAGGAGCTAAATCACATGCACCATCCCCCCATTTAGTGAAGAAACCTGTAATGTTTTCTGCGCTGTGATCCGTTCCCAGTACTAAAGCACCTAATATCCCTGCAATATGATATTGCGCTACCATGCGGGCGCGGGCTTTTACATTCCCTTTAGAAAAATCTATTTGGCTATCCGAAGCGTTTAATAACTTTGCATCAGACAAAGCTGATATCACCTCTTGATGTATGCCATTTACACCATCAAATACATTGGTTGTTACACAATGGCTAGGTTGTATAAAGTTTAAGGCCTGTTGAGCATCATCTTCATCAGCTTGCACACCATAGGGAAGTCTGACCGCAATGAATTTAAATTCGCTGTTAGCTTTTTTGTTACCGTTAGTTTTCGATATTTGTTGCAACTCACTATTAAGTTCAGTAACAGCGAGTTGAGCTAACCGACCACAAGTTGAAGAGTCAACCCCTCCACTGATACCGAGTACTAACGTTTTTAAGCCTGAATTTTTTAATGTTGATTTAATAAAATCAATACGACGACGAATTTCAAACGCAACATCTATTTCAGGTAGAACTTTCATTTTATCAATAATAGCTTGCTGTTCCATTGGGGATCCTGTTTTAAGCGAAAATACACATTTGAAAAAGCTTATTTCCAACATAGAACTAAAAACTTAATCAATAGGGTGTTATATTAAATCAACAGTCTAACAAAATAAAAGCGTGATTTGGTAATAAACGCGTTGTAATATTAAAGAAAGTCATACGGATATTTAACTATACAGAGAGAAACAATGAAAAAAATTGAAGCGATTATAAAACCATTCAAACTGGATGATGTAAGAGAAGCATTAGGTGAAATTGGCGTTACCGGTATGACAGTCTCTGAAGTAAAAGGTTTTGGTAGACAAAAAGGCCATACAGAGTTGTATCGTGGCGCAGAATACATGGTTGATTTTTTACCAAAAGTGAAATTAGAAATAGTGATTGCTAAAGAAGATGTAGAGCGCTGTGTTAATGCGATTTTAGAAACTGCGCAAACAGGTAAGATTGGTGATGGTAAAGTATTTATCACTGATGTAGAGCGTATTGTTCGCATAAGAACAGGCGAAGAAAATAAAGAAGCAATTTAAATCATTAAGTTATTAAATATATGCGTTACGAGTAGCACGCTGTGCGACTCGTAACTGCTAATAAATAATTATGTTCTTAACGACTATCTTACCAACGAATTATTAGGGTAATTTGCCGCTAATACTAACAAGGCATTTTTCTTTAACTCAAGCAATCCAAGTTTATCATAACATTCGATCATTATTTCTAATGCCGGCTCTAACTCTGGGCTTGGTGAGAAATATTCAACAATGTATCTCCCTCTATTGGCTGCAGACGCATAGGCTTCACGCTTTAAATAAAAGTTTGCTATAGATAATTCATATTTTGCAAGTCGAGACTTAATATCAATCATTCTTTTTTGTGCGTCGGCAGCATATTTACTTTCTGGGAAATCAGTTACTATGCGTTTTAAATCATTAAAAGCATCACGTGATGCTGTTGGATCTCTATCTGATCTATCTATTCCGGCTAGATCTTGGAATAAATTCTCTTCTGTGGATAAATTGATTAAAGCTCGCATGTAATAAACATAATCAGTATTAGGGTTGTTCGGATTTAATCGCAAAAATCGATCGGTTAACGCTATGCCCTGTGCTGCGTCCCCTACTTTGTAATAGGCATAAATCAAATCAAGCTGTACTTGATGTGAGATTGGCCCAAAAGGAAAACGCGAATCAATAGCGCCAAGAATTTGAATCGCTTTTTGATATAAACCATTATCTAAGGCATCTCGAGCATCTACAAAGAGCGCTTGGGCTGATTTATCTGGGACTTTATCTATATCATTTTCAATGTCTGAAGATGAACAACCGGCTAACATTAATGCTAGGGTGATAAATATTACTTTTATTGTCATTTTTTCCATGGAATTTGCAATTACGCCTTAGTTTAAAATTAAATAAGTATGAAACCCTTCACACCCGTATAGCATGGATATCATAAAAAGGGTAAAATGAAACTATTATACCTAGTGCATACTTGTTAGTGCATACTTGAGTATTAGCATTCTAACCTAGCAATCATTAGTTACACAACGTTAAAAATTTAAAGAGAGTTTAATGTCAGAAATAATTCAACATAAAGATACTGTACCAGATTCGTGTTTAGGTAAACGTTTAGACCAAACTTTGGCGATAATGTTTCCAGATTATTCACGTTCAAGGTTAAAAGATTGGATTTTAGCCGGTTGCGTGATGGTGAATAACGAAGTGTTAGCCCGAGCTCGAGAGAAAATGTATGGTGGGGAAATTATTACCATCAATGCAGAAGTTGAAGCCGAGCGGCGCTTTGAAGCACAAAATATAGCATTAGATATAGTTTATGAAGATGATCATATCTTAGTAATTAATAAACCAAATTTGGCTTAGTTGTTCACCCTGGTGCAGGGAACCCTGATGGCACGGTATTGAATGCTTTATTGCATTATTTCCCTGCTATCGAAGTAGTACCACGTCTTGGTATTGTTCATCGTTTAGATAAAGATACTACTGGTTTAATGGTTGTTGCAAAAACTATTGCAGCACAAACCAATTTAGTAGAAGCATTACAGTTAAGAGAAATTACACGGGAATATGAAGCGGTAGCCAACGGTTTAATGACAGCCGGAGGGGTAGTCGATGAGCCGATTGGTCGTCATGCCACTAAGCGTACTCATATGGCAGTAACCTTTTCGGGTAGACCCTCTGTGACTCATTATCGAGTGATGGAAAAGTACCGTTTGCATACTCGTTTGCGTTTACGTCTTGAAACAGGTCGTACACATCAAATTCGTGTGCATATGGCGCATATAACTCATCCACTTATTGGTGACCCTGTTTATGGCGGACGACCAAGACCACCCAAAAATGCGACGCCTGAATTACTCACTAAACTGCGTGGTTTTAAACGCCAAGCCTTGCATGCAGCAATGTTGTCGCTTTATCACCCCATTACAGGGGAGTTAATGACATGGCATGCTGATTTACCTGAGGATTTTGTTGAGTTAGTTGAGTTATTACAAGCAGATACGAAACTGAATGCGTCAGAAGAGTATTAACTATAACATGCAGCAAGAAGTAGATTCCGCCATTGAACAAGTTCAATGGCCTATTTGCTCTTTACGTGATAAAAAAAGAATAAATGACCATGTGTTTGCACTGCAAACTACCCGTGTATCGCCAAAAGAATATGTTAATGATTTATCTTCACCTTACCGCTATTTCAATTTGGGTTTACATGTTGGCGATTGCGCGAAACACGTAGAGAAAAATCGCCAATATATACAAACCCTATTTCCTACAAATATTAAGATTCAATGGTTTAAACAAGTGCATGGCAATGAGGTGGCTGAAGTAAGCCAAGTGTCATCACACAATATTACTGCTGATGCTGCGGTGACAAGGGAAAAGGATATTGGTTTAGCTATTATGACGGCTGATTGCTTACCTATTTTATTAGTCTCAAAATTAGGGGATGAAATAGCGGCTATTCATGGTGGTTGGCGGCCATTAGTGGCTAATATTATTAACAATACCCTTGAAAAAATGAAAACCAAACCGACGGATCTTTATGCTTGGCTTGGGCCTTGTATTTCACAAAAAAATTTTGAAGTGGGTCATGAAGTTAAAGCTCAGTTTGTTGAACAGGATGAAGGTTTTTCTTTAGCCTTCAAAGTGAGTGTTAACGGTAAATATCTCGCTGACTTACACCACATTGCCCGCTTACAGCTAGAAAATTTAGGTATTCAGCAAATAAGTACCTTGCCAGAGTGTACTTATGCTAATACTGATAAATATTACTCTTACCGAAAAAATGCAGTTACCGGACGAATGGCTACTGTTATTTGTCTTAAGTAATAGTAGCCATTATCAGTTTATTCTTTGTTCTAAATCAACTAAATAAATTTTTTATCTATTGAAAAAGACCACATTAACCCTAATGTTATAGGTAACTCTTTTAGATATCACTAATTCATAAGTCCAGTAATATGGCAGGAGAATATTTATGCGTTTAGACAGATTTACTCAATCATTCCAAGAATCCATTGCCGATGCTCAATCATTGGCATTAGGGCGTGATCATCAATTTATTGAACCTGTTCATTTGATGTTAGCGTTGTTAAATCAAAATGGAAACTCTGTTATTCCCTTATTAAAAAGTGCGGGTATTGATGTACGAACTTTACGAACGAAAGTTGAGCAAGCACTACAGTCATTAGCGCAAGTTGAAGGCTCTGATGGCGATGTTCAGCTTTCTTCTGCGTCAGGAAAGCTACTTAATTTATGTGATAAGCATGCGCAAAAAATGTCAGATAAATTTATTTCATCTGAAATGTTTTTGCTCGCGGCTTTAGAAGACAAAGGAGTGTTAGGCAATATACTCAAAGAATTGGGGGCCAACGATCAACGTATTAAAGCGGCTGTTGAGCATGTACGTGGTGGGCAAACAGTTGATGATCAAAATGCTGAAGATGTTAGACAAGCATTAAATAAATATACAGTTGATTTAACTGAGCGTGCTGAACAAGGAAAATTAGATCCTGTGATTGGCCGCGACGATGAAATTAGACGTACATTGCAAGTATTGCAACGCAGAACTAAAAATAACCCTGTATTAATCGGTCAACCTGGTGTTGGTAAAACAGCCATTGTTGAAGGCTTAGCACAACGTATTGTTGACCATGAAGTACCCGAAGGTCTTAAAAATAAACGAGTTTTGTCCTTGGATATGGGCGCTTTAATCGCGGGTGCAAAATATAGAGGTGAATTTGAAGAACGTTTAAAAGCAGTATTAAATGAGCTAGCCCAAGAAGAAGGTCAGGTGATTTTATTTATTGATGAATTACACACCATGGTAGGTGCAGGAAAAACCGATGGTGCAATGGATGCAGGTAATATGCTAAAACCTGCGCTTGCTCGAGGTGACTTGCATTGTGTTGGGGCAACTACGTTAGATGAATATCGTAAGTATATTGAAAAAGATGCTGCGCTTGAGCGTCGTTTTCAAAAGGTTATAGTAGATGAGCCAAGTGTTGAAGACACTATTGCCATTCTACGAGGCTTAAAAGAGCGTTATGAACTTCATCATAACGTAGTCATAACTGACCCTGCGATTGTTGCAGCTGCTACTTTATCTCATCGCTATATCAGTGATAGGCAGTTACCAGATAAAGCGATTGATTTAATTGATGAAGCTGCATCAAGTATTCGTTTGCAAATGGACTCTAAACCTGAGGATTTAGATCGCCTTGAGCGCCGACTTATTCAACTTAAATTAGAGCAGAAAGCCTTAGAAAAAGATGCTGATGATGCATCGAAAAAACGTTTGGCTGATATTTCAGAACAAATAAATGAAAGGCAGCAAGAATATGATGAGCTTGATGAGGTGTGGACAACAGAGAAAGCGGCACTGTATGGCACTCAAACGATCAAGGAAGAATTGGAGCAAGCGCGCATTGAATTGGAAGCGGCAAAACGCGTTGGGGATCTTAATCGTATGTCAGAACTACAATACGGCCGATTACCCGAGCTTGAAAAACAACTCGATTTAGCAAGTCAGGCTGAAATGCAAGAAATGAGTTTATTAGCCAATAAAGTCACTGATGTCGAAATTGCCGAGGTGCTTAGCCGTTCGACAGGAATTCCAATTTCTAAGATGTTAGAGCAAGAGCGTGATAAATTGCTCAATATGGAAGAGGCGTTGCATCAACGTGTTATTGGTCAAAGTGAGGCTGTAACGTCAGTGTCCAATGCTATTCGACGTTCTCGCGTCGGGTTAGCCGATCCAAATCAACCAATAGGTTCTTTTTTATTTTTAGGACCAACAGGTGTCGGTAAAACTGAGTTAACGAAAGCACTTGCTTACTTCCTTTTTGATAGTGAAGACTCGTTGATTCGTATCGACATGTCAGAATTTATGGAGAAACATTCGGTCGCGCGTTTAGTTGGGGCACCTCCTGGTTATGTAGGATATGAAGAAGGTGGTTACTTAACTGAAGCGGTTCGCCGTAAACCTTACTCCGTTATATTATTGGATGAAGTGGAAAAAGCACATGGTGATGTATTTAACATATTACTACAAGTGCTTGATGATGGACGTTTAACTGATGGGCAAGGAAGAACAGTTGATTTTAAAAATACCGTGATTATCATGACCTCTAACCTCGGCTCAGATATTATTCAGTCGTTTGGTGATGACAGTCAATATCAAGCGATGAAAACACAAGTTATGAATGAAGTAAGTCATCATTTTAAACCTGAGTTTATCAACAGAATTGATGAGTCAGTTGTTTTCCACCCATTATTATCGACACAAATTGAAAAAATTGCCAAGATTCAGATCCAAGCATTGGCCGATCGTTTAACACAACAAGAACTAAGCTTAGATATTAGTGAGGAAGCTTTAGCTTTAATTTCACAAACTGGATTTGATCCAATTTTTGGTGCTAGACCATTAAAACGGGTTATTCAGCAAGAAATAGAAAACCCATTGGCACAACGATTATTAGCGGGGACTTTTGCAAAAGGGTCTACCATAAATGTTACAGTGAAAGCGGGGAAGTTATCATTTGAGTAACATCATGATAATTTTTTAACGGGTTAACACTGATAAATAGGGCGCTCTTTGTTTTAGTTGGCAAAGAGCGTTTTTTTATGATTAATTATTATCATTACTGTCTGTTGTACAGTACATACTGATTTGTTTCTTCGTAATCACAAGTTGCGCTTTTTTCTCTTTGTCTGACATTGCTCTGTTAGTGCCATCAGCATCAGTCATCATGACCTTATCAAAAGAATTAAGCATTTGTTGGTTGAGCTGAGCGGCCTTGCAGTTTTTCTTAGCAATTTCTGCATTTTTAGCAAACACTTCTGCTTTTTCTTTTTCATATTGAGACATTTGTTCATCTAGTGTTGGTTTATTGGTAGTCCCTGGTGGCACTTTTTCTTTTGCTTGAAAAGAAGAGACCGTGGTCAATTGAGTATAATCAACATTTTGTGGCTGTTGCTGACTATAATGAACAACATTATTTTCATCAAGCCAACGATATATCGCAATATCTTTTGCTATGACATTCATACTAAAAGTAACAGCACACCATAATCCAACGGCGACTAAATTTCGACGATACATATATATTCCTTTGCAACTAATGAGTTATTTGTTCTTTGCTATAAGCGTTTTACACAGATAAATTAACTTAGGGCAAATTTATTATTTATTCAATCAGTTTTTGAATTTTTCTATAATTATCAGTATTATTTTCTTTAACTTATTTGAGAATAAATGTATTTATGGTTTTTTTATTCTATTATTGAGTGAATTTGCACGTCATTATAATATTCAAAGAAGCTCGATAACATAATTTGATCGCAGTCCTGAAAACAGAATGCCATCAAAAAAGTGTTTTACTAATTACCTGAATGACGTTAGACCAACATTATAAACAGAGTGAAATATGATTGTATTACAGAATGCGATGGAAAAAAGTCAACTTTATAAAATAGACGAGTTTGGCGTTAAAAACTATAATTATGGTGTGGTAGGATTTTTATCTTTGGCGCTGTTTGCGATATTGAATATTTCCTTAGGCTACGTTACTTTTTTGGCTGAAACAAGCGTTGCCAATTCTCCCGTACAAAACTATGTTGATGCACTGTGGTTGATGTTGATGTCTTCAACTACGATCGGGTTTGGTGATGTATACCCCATAACCTTTGTTGGCAGAGCTGCTGTTTTTATCATGTTTATTTTAGGTGTAGGTATCTTAGGTGGAGTAGGCGCAGTATTTGCCAATAAAATATTTGGTTTTGCTGATACCAGTATTAAAAACAGGGAGTTAAGAAGACAAAATGCAGAAATATTTGCCCAAAACATAAAAATTCATCAAAAATTAGAACAGCTCGAAAAGAAATTAGAGTCTTTATCAAAGTGATTTTAAAAATATTTGCCAATAATATTGGTGCGGCTAATATTATCTCTTTAATTAACCTGAGCTGAGGTTAATTATTAAAGCTAGTGTAAGTGGGAATTTAATCGAGTTTTAGAATTTCAACAAATTCACCCGATCAAAGTCCCACTTCATTTACACTGTGTTATTATTTCTTAGATTGCGCCTTTTTTTAATAGATTTTTCTAGACGACGTTCATTTATCACGTCTTGCACATCACCACCAATATGGCTTTCACCACGTTCAGCGGCTAACGCTATTTGCCGCTCACGTTCAGCAAAGCGGTGTCGTTGTTTTTCACTTACTTTGTCATGACAACGGTGACAACTAACCCCTTTAACATAATGCTCATGTTGCTTTTCTTGTTCTGTTAATGGAAAACGACATGCAAAACATTGATCGTATTGGCCTTGTTCTAAACCATGATTTACGGCAACGCGACCGTCAAAAACAAAACACTCACCTTCCCACATAGTATCAGTTTTAGGAACTTCTTCGAGGTATTTTAAAATTCCTCCTTCAAGGTGATACACTTCTTCAAAACCTTGCTCTTTCAGATAAGCAGTAGATTTTTCGCAACGAATTCCCCCGGTACAAAACATGGCAACTTTTTTATGTTTGTTTTTATCTAGATTTTTTTCCACATAGGCAGGGAATTCTCGAAACGTTTCCGTATCGGGGTTTAAAGCACCTTTAAATGTCCCAATTTCAACTTCGTAATCGTTACGAGTGTCAACCAATAAAACCTCAGGATCAGAGATAAGTGCATTCCAATCTTGTGGCTTTACATACGTACCTACCACTTGATTAGGGTCGATACCTTCAACACCCATGGTCACAATTTCTTTTTTTAACTTTACTTTGGTGCGATGAAAAGGGTTTTCATCAGCGTAAGACTCTTTATGCGAAATATTTGTTAATCCAGGTTGTTTGTCTAGATAATCGAGTACTGCATCAATACCTGCTTGAGAACCTGCAATTGTTCCGTTGATGCCTTCTGCGGCTAATAGCAGCGTACCTTTTACTTCTAATTCGGTCATTGTTGCTAAGAGAGGGGCTCGTAATTCACGATAGTTCTCTAAACGTACGAATTTATAAAGGGCACAAATAGTTATTGTCCCCAAGGTGTTCTTGGTTGTCATTATGTTCTCCATTGAGCTCACTAGAACGTAAATCTAGCGCTATAGATAAAAGATAAATCAAAATATAAAAGGACTTATATTTTGGGCTGCAAATTCTAGCAGAAAAGTCGTTATGAAGTCTATTTTCACCCAGTGAATAATACCAATTTGATTAAATTTCTTCCCAACTCAGAGCTTCATTAGCGAGCTTAGAACAAGCAAAATTGATTAAACATAGTTATTCTATATTTCTTCAATTTTGCGATGTTATCAGGTTGCTAATGAGCTCCCGAAGGGCGAGTTTAAAAGGCTTATATGCGGCGTTATTGATTTTGACAAGGACGCTACATGGATGTAGCTTATTAGAGAATGCAGGAGCATATTCTCCTGAATAACCATTCTCTTCAATCAATGCCTTGCCTCTATGCCTTTTAATTCTCGCTGAGTGGGAAAGAACTTAATCAACTTGGTATAAACTTGAATATGTAAAGAAAAACTCTTGAACTTCACCTTTGTAAGAGTAGACTGAAAATTATTCATTGAAATACCACGGTTTAACTCAATTGGTACAACGTAAAGATGTCTATTATGCTTAGTAAAATTTGCTTGTTTTTTATTTTTATATTGTTAACGGCTTGTAGTAACGATAAGCCTAACATTGCGCTAGGTACATTAGAGCGAGATCGTATTGCTCACACCGCTACTGTGAGTGAAGTCATTGTTGCACTTCCGGTTGAAGCAGGTAGTAAGGTAAGTAAAGGTACCGTCCTTGTTAAACTCGATGATGAATTACAAAAAGCTTTAGTTGCTAAGGCGTTAGCACAAGTACAACAAGCGCAAGCAAATTTAGACAAAGCACACAACGGCGCTCGTGCTGAAGAAGTTGCAGCAGCACAAGCAAAAGTTGCAGGTGCCCAAGCCGCTCTTGTAAAAAGTAAGGCAAATTTTGCCAGAGAGGATCGTTTAATAAAGTCTAATTTAACTAGTCAGTCTAGCTTCGATAGTACTTTAGCAGCAAGAGATGAAAGTCTATCTTATCTTCAGAGTGCCCAAGAACAACTCAGACAATTAGTTAATGGTACGCGTATTGAAGACTTAGCCATTGCTGAAGCCATTTTAGCGACCAATGTTGCTATGTTAACCAGTGAACAAAAAAAGTTGGATAATTTAACCATTACGGCAAAACGCGATGGTATTTTGGATAACTTACCATGGAACTTAGGAGAACGGGTTACTGCAGGTAGCCCTGTCGCGATCGTGCTAGGCGGTAAAGTGCCTTTTGCGCGTGTTTATATTCCTGAACCATACAGAGTTCAAATAAAAGTAGGTGATAAATTAACGGTGCAGGTTGACGGCTTAGCACAACCTTTATTAGGCACAGTGCGGATAGCGACAGAGCCTGCATTTACCCCATATTATGCCCTCAATCAAGCTGAGCGAGCTAATCTTATGTATTTGGCAGAAGTTGTTTTGCCTGACAGTGCTGCTGAATTACCGAGTGGTATTCCTACCCAAGTACTTTTACCGACGTTAGATGCTAAAAATCCTTTATTAAATACCTTAACAAGTCAAACTAATGACTGAGTTAGCAATAGAGGCGAGTAATTTAACCCGAAAATTTGGCGCAATGACAGCGGTTTCATCGCTGAACTTGCAAGTGGATAAGCAAATGATTTATGGATTTCTTGGGCCGAATGGCTCAGGGAAAACGACGGTTATCCGCTTGCTGACAGGGTTATTAAAACCAACTGCAGGCGAGGTTAATGTCTTAGGCTGTAACTTGCCGGGAGATGCAGAAAAACTCCGTAGACAAATAGGTTATATGACACAAAAGTTTTCTTTATATGATGATTTAACTGTTAAAGAGAATATGCAATTTATCGCTCGTATCTATGGGTTAACCCCTAAAGAGCAAAAAGCACGACATGATGAATTAATGAGTATTTATCAATTGACCAAACTTAACCAACAACTGAGTGGTAGTTTAAGTGGCGGACAAAAGCAACGTTTGGCGCTTGCTTGTGCGGTTATGCACAAACCTAAGTTATTGTTTTTAGATGAACCAACCTCGGCGGTAGATCCTGAAAATCGCCGGGAATTTTGGGAGCAATTATTTGATTTATGTGATCAGGGTATCACTATCTTAGTTTCAACTCATTACATGGATGAAGCTGAGCGATGTCATAAATTAGCTATTTTAAAAAATGGCGTTAAATGCGCTGATGATTCACCAGATAGGTTGATGACAAATATGCCCGCAAAGGTTGTTGAAGTCTCAAGTAATAACCTTAGACAATTGAAGCAGCAATTAATAATCTTGCCTGAGGTGGTATCAGCATCACAGCTCGGCGCACATTTACGGGTATTATTAACTAATGACATTGTGGATCCAATGGCTTTTTTAAATAGCACTAAAATGATAAATGCTAAAACGGAAATGCAGACTGTTAGAGCCAGTCTCGAAGATGTTTTTGTGCTATCAACAAGTAGTAACTTGAGCCATCAATCAGAGGTCCATCAGGTAAAACCATGAGATCTTTATTAAGAATTCAAGCAATTATTACCAAGGAATTAATCCAACTAAAACGCGATAGAATGACCTTTGGTATGGTCATAATGATCCCTTTAGTACAGTTGTTATTATTTGCTTTTGCGATTAACACTAATATCCGTCATATTCCTGTAGGCGTATTAGATCAAAGCCAAACTGGGCTTAGTCGTGTTTTACAACAAACAATCTCTGCTACGAGCACCGTTAAGTTTACTCAACATTATGACTCGATAATCGAAGCACAATCGGCTATTGAACGGAGTGAGGTTCGCGCGGTGTTAATTATTCCTCATGACGTGAGTCAGCGTTTAGTGAGACACGCAACGGTAGGTTTTGGTTTGACCGCGAGTGATGAAGAAACTAGTCGACCTATAGCCCAGTGGTTAGTTGATGGATCTGATTCGGCTATTGCCGGCAGTATTAAAGGTTTACGAAATATGCCTTTAACTGAATTATTAGATAAACCTACTAATCGTAATGTACCTACTTTTGAAGTCACTTTATTATATAACCCAGAGCAACGCAGTGTTGTTAATATAGTGCCGGGGCTTGTTGGTATCATTTTAACTATGACCATGATCATGTTCACCTCAGGCGCCATTGTACGTGAACGAGAGCGGGGTAATATGGAGTTGCTTATCACAACACCTCTAGCTTCTATTGAGCTAATGATAGGTAAAATAATTCCTTATATTTTTATTGGTGCTATTCAAGTTATTATTATTTTAAGTTTGGGGTACTTTTTTTTAATGTACCAATTAATGGCACAGGATGGCAATTGGCATTAGCAACCTTGCTCTTTATTTGCGCTAGCCTAGTTTTAGGCTTGGTTATTTCTACCTTAGCAACAAACCAATTACAATCGACGCAAATGACGATATTTATTTTGCTTCCATCAATATTGCTGTCAGGTTTTATGTTTCCGTATGAAGGCATGCCTGAAACAGCTCAATACATCGCTGAAGCACTGCCCGCGACACATTTTATTCGTTTGATTCGTGGTGTCGTTCTTCGTGATGTTGCAGTGGTAGATATGACATTTGATATGATTTGGCTTATTGGTTTCACCATAATAGGCTTGATGGTAGCAGCACTTCGCTTTAAGAAAACGCTAGACTAATGATGTTTTTTTACTGACCCTCTTACTACTATTTCACCTCAGGGCGGAGAAGAAACCAACGTAATGACTTATTATTTTACTGACTTATATGGTAGTAAGAATTATTATGACGGTAGGCATTTTGTCGATTAATACTGAGGTATGATGCTTAGTAACAGCAGAAATTTAACCGTTAATCACTTAGTTATTGGACAAGTTTGTTCAATATAAAAACAATATAATGTTTGGTAGGGCTAATGATAATAATTAACAAAGGAAACTATTATGGGTCATCATGACCATCACCACGGGCATAGCCATACTCATGACGGCAAGTTAAGTTTGGCAGTGTTTATTAATATTTTATTAACAATAGTACAAATTATTGCAGGTTTAGTCTCTGGTAGTTTGTCACTGATTGCTGATGCTTTACATAACTTAAGTGATGCAGGGGCAATTGTAATTGCAATTGTGGCGAGAAAAATTGCCCGTAAACCCGCCAGTAGTCGGATGACATATGGTTTTAAACGTGCTGAAATTTTAGGGGCGTTAATTAACAGTACTACATTAATTATTGTTGGTATTTATTTGATCTATGAAGCGATTTCTAAATATTTTAATCCAGAACCGATAGATGGTTGGATTGTTGTCTGGGTTGCTGCTATCGCTTTGGTGATAGATGCAGGCACCGCATGGTTAACTTATAAAGCGGGTGCGAAAAATAATCTTAATTTGAAAGCAGCATTTATACATAATTTATCAGATGCGTTTGCATCTATCGTTGTGATTGTTCTTTTTGGAACACTCATTATTTTATATCAGTGGTATGTTGTTGATTTAGTCGCAACTATTTTTATTTCCATTTATGTAATCTATCATGGCTTATCATTAGCTAAACAAAGCATTAATATTTTAATGCAGGCAGTCCCTGATAATATTGATATTGATACTTTATGTACTGACATTGAATCACTCTCCTGTGTAAATAAAGTGCATCATATTCATGTTTGGCAGCTTGATGATAATGATAAGTTTTTAGAAGCCCATGTCTCTTTACAAGTAGATGGGCTAACAAAGGGGTGGAGCAAGTTAAGCAAATGCTTATTGAGCAATATGACATATCACATTCTACAATCGAAGGTTATATTGGCAATAGAGAAAATTCAAAGACTTGCTATATTCGGCCTTAATTTTTTCTGATAATCGCCAATAAAAAACGCCCGTTAATGTAAATATCAACGGGCGTTTTATTTAACTACGCTTCTACTTGCAAAATCACTTTATCTGCTTTTGATGTATAGCTTTCCATTTTATCAAAATTTAAGTAACGGTAAGTATCAGCAGCGGTAGCATTAATTTGCTTCGCATAGTCCATGTACTCTTCAACGGTTGGTAATCTACCTAAAATAGCACCAACACCCGCCAATTCAGCCGAGGTTAGGTAAACATTTGCACCATTACCTAAACGGTTTGGGAAGTTACGTGTAGAGGTTGAAAGTACGGTAGACTTTTCAGCAACACGTGCTTGGTTACCCATACATAGTGAGCAGCCAGGAGTTTCCATTCGAGCACCGGCTTTACCATAAATACTGTAGTAACCCTCATCAGTTAATTGATCACGATCCATCTTAGTCGGCGGCGCAACCCATAAACGTGTTGGCAATGTACCGTTGAATTTCTCAATCAGCTTACCTGCTGCACGGAAATGGCCAATATTAGTCATACATGAACCAATGAATACTTCATCAATAGCAACGCCGGCAACTTCTGACAATAATTTTGCATCATCAGGGTCGTTAGGACAACATACGATAGGTTCTTTGATTTCATTTAAATCGATTTCAATGACTTGAGCATATTCAGCGTCAGAGTCAGCTTCCATTAATGACGGATTCGCTAACCATGCTTCCATACCTTTTATACGACGAGTAATGGTACGAACATCACCGTAACCTTCACTGATCATCCATTTAAGCATAACAATGTTAGAGTTTAGGTATTCAGCAACGGCATCTTCTTCTAATTTAATAGTACAACCGACAGCACTTCGTTCAGCAGAGGCATCAGATAATTCAAATGCTTGTTCAACTGACAAACCTTTAAGACCTTCAATCTCTAGTACACGACCAGAAAACTCGTTGATTTTCCCCGCTTTTTCAACGGTCAATAAGCCCTTTTTGATTGCGTAATAAGGAATAGAATGCACGAGATCACGCAAGGTAATGCCTGGTTGCATTTCGCCTTTAAAACGCACTAATACAGATTCAGGCATATCAAGCGGCATAACTCCTGTTGCAGCTGCAAAGGCAACTAAACCAGAACCCGCAGGGAATGAGATACCTAACGGAAAACGGGTATGAGAATCGCCGCCCGTACCAACGGTATCTGGTAATAGCATACGGTTTAACCATGAGTGAATCACACCATCACCTGGACGAAGTGAAACACCACCACGATTCATCATAAAATCAGGTAATGTGTGATGCGTGATAACATCAACAGGTTTAGGATAAGCAGAAGTATGACAGAATGACTGCATGGTTAAATCGGCAGAAAAACCTAAACAAGCCAAATCTTTAAGCTCATCACGTGTCATTGGCCCAGTTGTATCTTGCGAGCCTACTGTAGTCATTTTGGGTTCACAGTATTGACCTGCACGAACACCATCAATACCACAGGCTTTACCCACCATTTTTTGTGCTAGGGTAAAACCTTTTGTTGATGAAGTCACTGTTGCTTGTTGAGAAAATAGTTGAGGAGCCGGTAAACCTAAGGCTTCACAAGCACGCGTAGTTAAACCACGACCGATGATAAGAGGAATACGTCCACCTGCACGAACCTCGTCTAATAAAACTGGGTTAAGTGTAAACTCAGAAATCACTTCACCGGCTGCATTTTTAACAACGCCTTCATATGGGTAAATATCAATGATATCGCCCATATTCATTTTTTGAACGTCTAGTTCAATGGGTAATGCGCCTGAGTCTTCCATTGTGTTGTAAAAAATAGGGGCTATTTTGCCACCTAAACAAACACCACCGCCGCGTTTATTAGGGATACAAGGGATATCATCCCCCATGAACCATAAAACAGAGTTAGTTGCAGATTTACGTGAAGAGCCAGTACCAACAACATCACCAACATAAGCGAGTGGAATACCGTCTTTTTGTAACTCTTCAATCTGAGATATTGGGCCGATAACGCCATCTTCATCAGGCGTGATACCTTCACGGGCAATTTTTAACATGGCTTTTGCGTGTAAAGGAATATCAGGGCGTGACCAAGCATCAGGTGCAGGAGATAAATCATCTGTGTTGGTTTCACCGGTTACTTTAAACACTTTAACCGTGATTTTTGTCGCAACTTTTTCTTTTGAAGTAAACCATTCGCCATCAGCCCAAGATTGTAATACTTGTTTAGCCGCTGCATTACCCGCTTCGGCTTTTTCTTGTACATCATGAAATGCATCAAACATTAATAACGTATTTGATAAACCTTTAGCTGCGATTGGTGCTAATTTATCAGAGTCTAATAAGTCGATCATGGGTTGAATATTATAGCCACCTAACATAGTACCTAATAATTCAGTGGCTTCTTCAGGTGTTAGTATAGGTGATGTTGTTTCACCTTTTGTGATAGCAGCTAAAAAACCGAGCTTTAATGTAAGCTGCATCATCAACACCTGCAGGCACACGGTTTGTTAACAAATCAATTAAAAAGGCCTCTTCACCGACAGGTGGGGTTTTAACTAATTCAACTAATGCTGCTGTTTGTTCAGCGTTTAAAGCCTTAGGTACAATACCTTCAGCGGCACGTTCTGCTACGTGGTTGCGATATTCTTGAAGCACGACATTCACCTTTTTATTTGGAGACACTAGTTACTTTAGAGTGGCTCGGAAATATAGAGCCAATTTAGGACAAAGTTTTTAAGTATCTAGGATTAAAAAAAACACTGTAATAATACGATATTGTCGACACTTTTTGTTGTTTGATGGTAGTCATGGTGTTTATTTTCAATATGTTAATTGTTTATAGTGTAGTTTTTTCAATGGATTAAAGTTTTAATCTATTTTTTTTGTACGACTATAATACTAGTCAGTTTTTTATTGTTTCAATATTGTCGGAAATACCTTAATTTTGCTTAAGGTTATATAATGCAAATCAGACACATCAAAATGGTCGCTAACTATCCCCAATTGTGAAGTAGAGGTAAGCAGCTCGATTGATAGTATAGGAGATAAAATAACTTTGAGCGACTAGGTGCTTTACATTTTTGCAATGGCTTGTGGGGTAATCGCATTTTTTCACAGATAAGTTGATTTTAGTACTAAATCAACGCAGATAAGAACTCAGAATATAGTATTTTTAATATAACGAATAACCCATTATAAGTCACATAACTATATTTTCTAGTTGCCATTATTTATATGAATAGTCCTTATTTAAGCAAATGATTAGTAGTTAGCTGAAAATCAGGTAAAATAGAAACAAAAATTTATCCTTCCCATTAGATTTTTACCATTAATAGCTAGAGAGAGTATCAAATGAGCCTGTATTTAGAGTACATTAAAGAAATTGAACGTCGTAAAAACGATCTTGGATTGGCTCCTTTGCCAATTGATAATGCTGAATTATTAGCTGAAATCATTGCACAAATTAAAGATTTAGGAAATGAGCACAGAGAAAATTCTCTTAATTTTTTCATCTATAACACCTTACCGGGTACAACAAGTGCTGCGGGTGAAAAAGCTGCATTTTTGAAAAAAATTATTTTAGGTGAAGAAATCGTAGCTGAAATAACACCTGAATTCGCATACGAATTGCTAGCACACATGAAAGGTGGCGCATCTATCGGTGTTTTACTTGACCTAGCGTTAAGTGACAATGCTGAGTTATCTGCTCCAAGCATCTGATGTGCTAAAAACACAAGTATTTTTATACGATGCTGATACAGCTCGCCTTGAAGCTGCTTACAAAGCAGGTAATGCTGTTGCTAAAGATCTTTTACAAAGTTACGCTAACGCTGAATTTTTTACCAAACTACCTGATATCGACGAAAAAATTGAAGTAGTTACTTATATTGCCGGCGAAGGTGATATTTCAACTGATTTACTTTCTCCTGGTAACCAAGCACATTCACGTGCAGACCGTGAACTACACGGTAAATGTATGATATCGCCAGAAGCTCAAGATGAGATCCAAGCATTACAAGCTAAGCACCCTAACGCAAAAGTAATGCTTATTGCTGAAAAAGGTACTATGGGTGTTGGTTCTTCTCGTATGTCTGGTGTGAATAACGTTGCACTTTGGGCGGGAAAACAAGCGAGTCCGTACATTCCATTCATTAACATCGCTCCCGTTGTTCGGTACTAATGGTATTTCTCCTATCTTCTTAACTACTGTTGATGTCACTGGTGGTATTGGTCTTGACCTTAAAAATTGGGTTAAGAAAGTCGATGCAAACGGTAATACTGTTGTTGATGAAAATGGCGATGTTGTACTTGAAGAAGCATACTCAGTTGCTACGGGCACTGTATTAACAATTGATACAAAAGCTAAAAAGCTACTAAACGGTGATAAAGAGCTAGTTGATATTTCTTCAGCTTTCACTCCTCAAAAAGTGGAGTTTATGAAAAGTGGAGGCTCTTACGCGGTGACATTCGGTAAGAAACTACAAACGCTTGCAGCAGAAACGCTAGGTATTGAAGCGCCTCAGGTATACGCACCTTCTAAAGAAATTTCTCATGAAGGTCAAGGCTTAACAGCTGTTGAGAAAATATTTAACAGAAATGCTGTCGGTGTTACATCTGAAACAGCACTTCACGCAGGTTCTGATGTTCGCGTTAGAGTAAACATTGTTGGATCACAAGATACAACAGGGCCGATGACATGCCAAGAGCTAGAAGCAATGGCTGCTTCTACTATTTCTCCATTAGTTGACGGTGCTTATCAGTCTGGTTGTCACACAGCATCAGTATGGGATAGCAAAGCGAAGGCAAACATTCCTAAGTTAATGAGCTTCATGAATAAATTTGGTTTAATCACCGCACGTGATCCTAAGGGTGTATACCCTGCAATGACCGATGTTATCCATAAAGTATTGAATGATATTACGGTGGATGATCGTGCTATTATTATTGGTGGTGACTCTCATACACGTATGTCTAAAGGCGTCGCATTCGGTGCCGATTCTGGTACGGTTGCCATTGCACTAGCGACTGGTGAATCTGCCATGCCCATTCCTGAATCAGTTAAAGTTACCTTTAAAGGTAACATGAAAAGCTACATGGATTTCCGTGACGTTGTTCACTCAACTCAAGCGCAAATGCTTAAACAATTTGGTGGTGAAAATGTATTCCAAGGTCGTATAATTGAGGTACATATCGGTACTTTATTAGCTGACCAAGCCTTCACATTCACTGACTGGACTGCAGAAATGAAAGCTAAGGCTTCAATCTGTATTTCGCAAGATGAAACGTTAATTCAATCACTTGAACTTGCTAAGAGCCGTATCCAAATCATGATCAACAAGGGTATGGAAAACGAAGCGAAAACATTAAATGGTTTAATCGCCTTAGCTGATAAGCGTATTGAAGAAATTAAGTCTGGCACTAACCCTGCTTTAGCACCGGATGATAATGCTAAATACTATGCAGAAGTAGTAGTAGACCTAGACGCGATTAGTGAGCCAATGATTGCCGATCCAGATGTAAACAACGAAGACGCGTCTAAACGTTACACCCATGATGTTATTCGCCCTGTTTCATACTACGATGGCAAGTCAGTAGATTTAGGCTTTATTGGTTCATGTATGGTTCACAAAGGTGATATGCAAATCATTGCACAAATGTTCCGTAATATTGAAAAACAAAACGGTAGCATATCGTTCAAAGCACCATTAGTTATTGCGCCACCAACATATAACATTGTTGATGAGCTTAAAGCTGAAGGTGACTGGGAAATTTTACAAAAATACTCAGGTTTTGAATTTGATGATGCGGTACCTAAAAACACTGCACGTACTAAATACGAAAATATTATGTATCTTGAACGCCCAGGCTGTAATTTATGTATGGGTAACCAAGAAAAAGCAGAACCTGGTGACACGGTTATTGCAACGTCAACGCGTTTATTCCAAGGTCGTGTTGTTGCCGATACAACTGAGAAAAAAGGTGAATCACTCCTTGGCTCTACACCGTTAGTTGTACTTTCAACAATGCTTGGTCGTTTTCCAACACTTGAAGAGTATAAGTCAGCAGTAGAAGGCATCGATTTAACTCGTTTTGCTCCACCTACACAAGAAATGACGACTAAGTACACTGCTCAAGCAGTACCTATTAACGTGGTATAATAGTAAGTGAAATTTGTCATTTTTATCAGATAAAAAGATGAAAAAACAATAAAATTTGAAGGGTTACTTTTTTGTTTACGTGAGGTGAAACTTACAGTCAACTAAAAAGTGGCCCTTTTTTATTTTCATTAGCGCGTTATTATTGCTGATACTACTCTCACTAATACTATTAATTCTATTCAATATTTCTCGCTGAGTGAAAAATAAATTAATAGATGGTATAAAGTGCTGATTCTTTATTTAGTTCTAGTTTTTTATTCTGCAACACTCATAAATACAATCTTTAATAATTACAAATGTCATCTATTATAGCCTTTTAAAATGTAAATTTATTTTGAGGTGAAAAATGAAGGTTTTAGTTTTAGGCTCTGGTGTTATTGGGGTGACAAGTGCTTGGTATTTAGCTAAGTCTGGTCATGATGTAACGGTAGTTGATAGGCAATCAACTGTTGCTAATGAAACAAGCTTTGCTAATCTTGGGCAAATATCTCCAGGTTATTCTGCACCTTGGGCAGCACCGGGTATTCCAATAAAAGCAATGAAGTGGCTTGTGCAAGAACTTGCCCCTTTAAAAATCAATATGAAAGATTTAGACGCTGAAACATTGGTGTGGATGACTAAATTGGTCGCTAATTGCAATGGCAAAGATTATCATATTAATAAGTCAAGAATGATGAGAGTAGCCGAATATAGTCGCTACTGTTTGCAGGCGCTTCGAGCAGAAATAAATATTGAATATGATCATAGAACACAAGGTACATTGCAATTATTTCGTACCCAAAGCCAAGTTAAAAGCGCTAAAAAAGACATTCAAGTATTAAATGAATGTGGTATAGACCATAAAGTACTTACGCCAGATGATTGTTTAGCCTATGAGCCAAGCACTTCATCATACTATTCATAAAATTGTTGGTGGTCTTCAATTACCTAATGATGAAACAGGTAATTGCCATACTTTTGTGACTAAATTAGCAAAAGAATGTGAAAATCTAGGTGTTAAATTTGTTATGGACACCACTATTCAGCAATTAAATGAACAAGGTAACGAGATTGTCAGTGTTTCTACCAGTAAAGGTGAATTCACTGCAGATGCTTATTTAATGGCGCTAGGTTCATACTCTACGCACATGCTTGCCAATATTGGCATTAGAGTGCCTGTTTACCCTGTTAAAGGTTATTCTCTTACAATTCCTATTGATGATTTTACCGCAGCTCCCGAGTCAACCGTTATGGATGAAACCTACAAAGTGGCGATTACTCGTTTAGGAGATAAAATAAGAGTCGGTGGCACAGCAGAGATTAGTGCTTATAATTTAGCATTATTAGAAAAGCGCCGTAAAAATATAGAATTTTCAATTGCAGATTTATTCCCTCATGCCGCTGATTTGGGCAAAGCCGAATTTTGGACAGGTTTACGACCAATGACACCAGACGGTACACCAATTTTAGGCAAAACCAAAGATTGATAACTTATTCCTTAATACAGGTCACGGTACGCTAGGTTGGACAATGTCTTTAGGATCGGCAAAATTTGTTAGCGATATTATTAGTTGTAAACCGCCAGATATTGATGATCTTGGTTTGTCTATTGATCGCTACACGCATTAAGGGGATATAACATGGCTAGAGCAGCAACAGCAATTATTACCTTAAATGCGATTAAACAAAATTACCTGTATGCAAAATCACTCTCAAAACCCGCGAAAGCGATAGCAATCATTAAAGCAAATGCTTATGGTCATGGCGCGATAGAAGTGGCCAAGGCATTAGCCGATGTAGCTGATGCATTTGGCGTCGCTTGCCTTGAAGAAGCAAAAGAATTACGCGATATAGGAATTAAACAACCAATTTTATTACTTGAGGGCTTTTTTAGTACTGACGAATTAGAGTATATCAATGAAAATAATTTATGGTGTGTCATACATAGTCAATTTCAGCTCGAAGCACTTCAAAGAACAAAACTGACAAAACCAATTACAGCTTGGTTAAAAATGGACACGGGTATGCACCGCTTAGGTTTTTTGCCTGAAAAGTATCTTGATGCGTGGCAACAATTATCCAAAATGAGTCAAGTTGAAAATATTGTCCATATGAGTCATTTTTCGTCGGCAGATGAGCTAAATTCGCCAACGACCAAACAGCAGCAGGCGTTATTTCTAGAGGCTATTAGTGGTTTACCCGGAGATATTAGTTTAGCTAACTCATCGGCAATTCTAACGAAAGCAGTTGCGCGACAACAATGGACTCGTCCTGGCATTATGCTGTATGGCGCATCTCCTATTGATAATGAGACGTTTACACAAACGCTAATACCTGCGATGACCTTTATAACTAAAGTTATTTCACAACGTACTATTACTGAAGGAGAAAGTGTTGGTTATAACGCTCTATGGAAAGCGAAAAAAACAACACAAGTAGGCACAGTGTCAATTGGTTATGCAGATGGTTACCCTAGACATGCTGCTAATGGCACTCCGGTGTATATTAATGGTAAGAAAAGTCAAATATTAGGCAGGGTATCGATGGATATGATGATGGTTGATCTATCGATGTTTGACAAACAAAACTGTATTGGTTTTGATGTAGAGCTTTGGGGAGATAATATTTTAGCAAATAATGTTGCTAAATGTTCTGAAACTATTGCTTATGCCTTATTCTGTGGCTTAACTCGCCGTGTTAATAAGCGGTATTTTGATAAGGTGCTTTAACGCAGTGTAAAATGACTTCAGCTACTTAAGAGTAACACCCATTTAATAGCGTCAATTAGTGTGTTATCAATATCCGATTAACCTAATTCAATATAGATTAGGCCAGTTGAAGGTACGCTAGCATTTTACTTTAGCGATTAATGATCGAGCAATATAGTTTGGCATTGCTCGTTTATCATCATAACCTTCAATACCTTGTAATATCTCTAACTGATAAGGGTATTGGCGACAAAGTAAGTAGGATTGACGTAATAAAAAAGCAGACATACGGGTAAAGTTGACTCTGTTATT
Organism: Colwellia maritima; assembly: GCF_022669015.1. Taxonomy (GTDB): domain Bacteria; phylum Pseudomonadota; class Gammaproteobacteria; order Enterobacterales; family Alteromonadaceae; genus Colwellia; species Colwellia maritima. Next base: position 1,383,521 of record NZ_JAKKSL010000001.1, read on the forward strand.
AGGAATTATTTCAAGCCGGTAGCTATTTTTTGTTAACTCAGTTTGCCTGAATTGAATTTGGTGATCAAAATCCCATCGAACAGCGTCATTATCTAATTTGTTTGTCGTTGAATTCGCACAGGCTGTAATACTAAGAGATGTCATGAATAGTATGGAAAATTGGCGTGTTTTTTTCATCAGCATTCCTATTGATATAAAAAAGACTGAACAAGCATCTTGTTCAGTCTTTTAGTATAACGCGTTCTAGTCTTTATGCGTGCTAGTTACCGTGATAAATTATTCTTAATCATCAAACAACGCTTATCCTCTTGATTCTTTATCAATAAGCTACGTTGGGTGCTAGCGGATAAACTCGTTAATTCAACGAGTGCTTTCTCTAATCTAGCCACACTGACTTCACTACAGGTTGCAGGAATCAAATTACTATAACTGCGCATAAAAACAGGACCGTTATTTTGATCTATAGTTGCTAAACTGCTCATGCGCTGTTCGGCACTTTGTTCATTAAGTTCGTTTTGTTCACTTGGGTAAAGTGCTGACATTGCAGTTCGCAATTTTGAAAAAGGCAATTCGCTATTTTTTTGTTGAATTTTTGCTAGCCAGTCAGATTTTATTTGTATTTTTGGCGCGATAACACGTGCATAAATAGCTGATTTTTCACCAGTATCAGAACGATCTAGTGTTAATTCATGGTTGATTAATTCAATCGACTTTTCGTGTTGAAAACGACTTAGCTGCGCAATAATATCCGCCGAATATCTTGACTAATCGATAGGTTTTCTAAAGAATGTTGTGCGGTTAATAATTTATACAAGTTATCTAACGCCTCTGGTGAGTGAGCAAGGGATACATAACTGTTAAACCAACGACGCTGCATATTTTTATTATCACTATTAGCTAGCGTACTTTGCCACGTAATATCTTCTAGCTGCAAGGCAATATCTTTTACATAATCATTTTGGCTACCTAACCCCTTATTCAAATAAACGTTAGCAGCTGCTAGTTGATCGAGCACTTGCCCTAAGGTTGTGTAATCTTGTTCGAGAGGTGCATTGGCTAACGCTACGGTTAAATATTCATTTAAAGGCAGTTTTCCATCGCGAACACTATCCCATAAACTTTGCCATAGCATAGAGCGAAGTAAAGGGTCTTGAATTTGTGCTAATGCTTTTTGAGTAGTGGCAAAAGATCGTTTATCTAAATTAACTTTAACAAACGCCCAATCTTGGTAGTTAGGGTAAACTAAATCGGGACAAGCAACCCCAATTAATTCATCAACGGAGGTGTTTGAGCCTTTATAAATGACTGCCATTTTGTTCGTTAATTTAAAACCAGGGTGGGTGGCATTAAAAAGCGCTAATTGTATTTTTTGTTCACGTAATGTTGGTTGGCTTTCATCGGCTGATTGTAATAGTTCAAAAGATGTAATTTTACCTTGTTCACATTGATAATTAGCTTCGATAGTATTTACACCAAAGCTTGATACAGCCAGTCTTGTTGCCATTCACTCAAATCTTTACCACTCGCTTTAGCTAAACTGTTAATAAAATCGTCGAGTATGGCATTTTTATAGGCATTGTTTTTTAAGTAGTTATGAATACCTTGTTGAAAGGTTTTTTCACCTAATAAATGACGCAATTGATTTAGTACCGAAGCGCCTTTGGAGTAAGTTATTGCATCAATATTATCAAAAGCATTAGCTGTTGAGAAAACCGGAACTTCTATTGGGTGAGTAGTTACTCGGTCAGCATTATAGGCAGCTTGCTTACCACAAAGCATAAAAGCTGCGCCAAGCGTTATTAAATTCGGTTGCTTCATTTGTTGCAAGTGTTGCCATAAAAGCAGCAAAACTTTCATTTAACCATAAACCATTCCACCACTTCATGGTGGCTAAATTACCAAACCATTGATGTGCCATCTCATGCATTATAACACTGGCAAGTCTTTGACGACGGCTTTGGCTCATTTCACCGTTGGTTAAAAAACTTTTTTCAGCGAAAGTCACTGCAGCAGAATTTTCCATTGCGCCATATAAAAAGTCAGGCACTAATACTTGGTCATATTTTATAAAGGGATAGTTTATCCCAAAATATTCATCAAAAAACTCAAAACCTTGTTTAGTATAGGTGAACCAATGCTTGGGGGTTATTTGATCAGCAACAGATTGACGTGCAAACAAACGCAGCGGATATTTGCCACTGTTGTCTTGCCACATGGTGTATGGCCCTGCATGCATTGAAAAATTATAAGGACTTAAGGTTAAACTTTTAGGGAAATGCCAAAGGGTAAAATCACCTTGTGGTATTGTTTTCGTTTCTCTAGTTGCCGAAAATACTGTCCAATTTTTTGGCGCAGAAACAGTCAGTTCATATGTGGCCTTAAGATCAGGTTGATCAAACAGTGCAAACATCTGTTGTGCAGCAGCCGGCTCAAAATGAGAATAAAGATACACTTTGCCATCAACAGGATCTTTAAAACGATGTAAACCTTCGCCATTAGTGCTGTGTTTACGCGTAAAATCAACCGTAATAGTGTTCTCACCCTTTTTTAACTGCTGTGCGGGCAGCGTAATAAACCAACCATTATAACTGTTTTTTAACTTTTCTTTGGTTATCTGTTCTCCATTGATAACTAGGCTAATTATTTGTGCTTGGTTTAAGTCCAAAGTCAGTGGATATTTATTATCAGAGAGATCAAAGTTAATGGTCGAGTTAGCAGAAAAACTTTCTTCACCTGTTAATTTAAAATTTAACTGATAGTTTATTTTTGATACGCGTTTAGAGCGTTGAAAGGCTTGCTCTTGGGTTAAATATTGATTTTCAGCGCGAGGAGAAAAATGCGATAACACTTGTGTTGAGGATGATGTTTTACTGTTATTTGACTCGTTTGTAGTCAACTGACATGCGGTAAGCCATGATGTTGCTACTACTATTGCAACTATTTGTAATAGTGTGTTTTTTAGTAGAATTTTCAAGATTAGTCTCAATATGAATTTTGTAAATTTTGCTTAATTATAAAGTAGAAAGTGTTTAGGAAAAAGAAAACTCATTGTTAGGATAAAATCTAAATGTTGCTACTGTAAAGAAGTGAGCACATTTGGGTGATTGAATTAGCGATCACTCGCAATAATTGTGGCTGTTTTCTCGTCCTATGACTATAACAACACTGCTCTAGTTTGGAGAGGAATACCCTTTATAGGCACTGTTATTGGTGCAACACAATTAAATAACTCGTATCTTCCATGTTAACTTATTGATAATTATGCTTTTAACTGTTTGGCTTGAATTTTGTATTCTAGTTATATATTGAAGAACCATTTTGGAAAATAAGTATCATTTAAGTTGACAAATTATGAGCATAATTACAACCCATATTAGAAAGAGCAATGTGAAAAAACACTCCACAAACCGTGAAATAGATGTTCGGATAAATGTGCTGCTCGTTGAGAAAGACGTTAATCATAAATCACTGTTAACAAAAGCATTAGTTGACTTCGGTTATCAAGTCATCAAACACAGTTATAAGAATGAGAATATTATCGAACAAATCGAGTTATATAATCCAAACATTTTAATTTTGACAACCGATTTACCCAGTAATTCAATGTTGAAAGAGTTGTCTGAGGTAAATCAATTACGGCCATTACCGATTATTATTTTTGCAGAAAATGATTCTCCAACAGTGATAAAAAAAGCTATCAAGGCGGGGGTAAGTGCTTATGTTGTAAGTGAAATACATCCTCAAAGGATTAAGAGTATTATTTCAGTCGCAAATGAGCGCTTTAAAGCCCTGCAGTCATTAACGAATGAACTTAAACAAACAAAAACACAATTAGAAAGTAAAAAATTAATTGAACGAGCAACAGGTTTACTGATGGAACAAAAGCACTTAAATGAACAAGAATCTTATGACGCTTTACGAAAAATGGCTTTAAAGCAAGGAAGTCCCATAGCGATGGTGGCTAAAAATATTATTGATGTTTGCTCGCTGTTATCTGCCCCTAATATAACTAAAACATTCTGAGCTTAGATGGGCATTTATCGCTTTACTTAATGGCAGCTTAATTGGAAAACGGCCTGAAATCGTTTTAATATTTAATTCGAAGGCCGTTTGAAAAAGGTTATTTAAACTTAACAGTTACACAAAATATGTTACAGGAGCATTTTACTCTTTTAGTCCTAGTCTTATTTTTAGTTTAGTTTCACGTAAGTTTGAACCATCAGTGTTGACAGAAAATAAACGGCTCATTCTAAAATCACCAACTACATCGTTATTTAAATAAATGCCTTGTATTTGGCAATTTTTTCTACGTATAAAATAGACCACTTAATTAATGAAACTGGTATTAATAAGTTATTTTTTAGTGTGATTAAAACAGAAAAAGCCAATAAAGGATATTGGCTTTTTCAATGAATAATATTTACGGTATTAAATAAATATTATTTCTTTTTCTTAACGGCTTTAGCGTTAGGTAAATCAGTAATTGAGCCTTCAAAAATTTCTGCGGCTAAACCAACTGATTCATGTAATGTTGGATGTGCATGAATAGTTAAACCGATATCTTCAGCATCAGCACCCATTTCTACAGCTAAACAGATTTCACCTAGTAATTCACCTGCATTGATACCAACAATTGCACCACCAAGGATGCGTCCACTGTCTTTTTCAAAAATCAGTTTTGTTTTACCTTCAGTACGAGCAGAAGCGATTGCTCTACCTGATGCTGCCCAAGGGAAGTTAACTGCTTCAATGTTCAAGCCTTGTTCTTTTGCTTCACGTTCAGTAACACCAACCCAAGCCATTTCTGGATCAGTATAAGCGATAGAGGGGATACAACGAGGATCAAACTCATGCTTTTTACCTGCAATTACTTCAGCAGCACAATGTGCTTCATGAACGGCTTTATGTGCAAGCATAGGTTGTCCTACAACATCACCAATGGCGAAAATATGAGGAACATTAGTACGCATTTCTTTAGAAACATTGATGAAACCACGCTCATCAACATTTACGCCTGCTTTATCTGCAGCAACGAGATGACCGTTTGGCTTACGACCAACAGCCACTAAAATTTTGTCATAGCGTACTTGCTCAGTCGGTGCGTTTTTACCTTCAAACGTTACATACAAACCGTCATCTTTAGCATCAACTGCAACCACTTTAGTTGATAGCATAACTGATTTGAAACGTGGTTTATTATACTTAGTGTATATTTTTACAATATCAGTATCAGCGGCCGGTACTAGTTGGTCAGCAAATTCTACCACTGAAACATTAGAGCCTAATGAACTATATACTGTGCCCATTTCTAAACCAATAATACCACCACCTAATACTAACATTTCCGCAGGAACGTCTTTCAGTTCAAGAGCACCTGTAGAATCGATAACACGAGGATCTTCAGTAGGAATGAAAGGCAGGTCAACAACAGAAGAACCACAAGCAATAATTGCATTGTCAAAAGTGATAGTTGTTTTGCCATCACTGCCTTCAATTTCAATAGTTTTGTCTGATGTAAATTTACCGAACCCTGTGACAGTTTTAACTTTACGCATTTTGGCCATACCGCCAATACCTTGCGTTAGTTTGCCAACAACATCTTTGTCTTTCCATTGACGAATTTTTTCTAAATCAATTTCAGGCTTACCAAAAGTAACACCGTGGGCTGCCATATCTTTAGCATCATCAATGACTTTAGCAACGTGAAGTAATGCTTTTGATGGAATACATCCAACATTTAAACAAACACCACCTAAAGAATCATATTTCTCTACTAATACGACATCTAAGCCTAAATCTGCTGCACGAAATGCTGCTGAATAACCACCAGGGCCAAGCACCTAAAACCACAACTTGAGTTTGAATATCACTCATAATTTCCCTTATTAACCTTATTTATTTGGTTGAAAATATTGATGGCGAAATTCTACGCTGATCCAGTGAATTTCGCCAATAATAATTGTTAAATTCTGACTAAAGTATTAATTTCCGAATATCGGACATTACACTGGCTAAATGCACGGTAAAGCGTGCAGCTAGCGCACCGTCAATAACGCGATGGTCGTAAGACATTGACAATGGTAACATTAACTTAGGTTCAAAATCTTTACCATTCCATTTCGGTTTTATTTCAGATTTAGATACACCTAAAATAGCAACTTCTGGGGCGTTCACAATTGGGGTAAATGCTGTTCCACCAATGCCACCAAGACTTGAGATAGTAAAACAACCACCTTGCATATCTGCGGCTTTTAACTTACCTTCGCGGGCTTTAATGCTTATGTCGAGTAATTCGCGAGATAGCTCATAAATACCTTTTTTATCCACATCACGCACAACCGGTACAACTAAACCATTTGGGGTATCAACAGCAACGCCTATGTGAATATATTTTTTCAATATTAAACTTTCGCCATCTTCACTCAAGCTAGAGTTAAACGTTGGGTAAGCACGTAAAGCATCAGCTACCGCTTTTAAAATAAAGACTAATGGCGTGATTTTAAAGCCAAGTTTTTGTTTTTCACAAACCACATTTTGCTCTTTTCTAAACGCTTCAACATTCGTAATATCTGCTTCATCAAACTGAGTAACATGAGGAATAGTAACCCAGTTACGGTGTAAGAATGGTCCTGATATTTTTTGAATACGAGATAAAGGTTTGGTTTCAATTTCACCAAATTTAGCAAAATCAATCGCTTTGGCGCTCACAACTTGTAAACCGCCTTCACCTGATGCAACAGAGCTACCCGCGTTGGCTTTAGGACGAGAGAGTTCATATTTAACATAAGACTGTACGTCTTCTTTTAAAATACGACCTTTATTGCCTGAACCTTTTACTTGCGATAGATCCACGCCAAATTCACGAGCAATACGACGAATAGAAGGTGAGCTATAAATAGTTCCTTTTTTACTTGTGCCTGCTTGTGGATGGTGCGGTACTGGCGAACTAGCGGGAGCCGTTGTAGGAGCAACTTTAGCAGGTGCTTCAACTGGTGCTGCAGGGGGTTGAGCTACAGGAGCCACTGCCGGTGCAGCATCAGTAACCGCGCCACCAGTTGTTTCAAGTTTAATAACAACGCTGCCTTGTTTAACCTTGTCACCCACATTAATAAAGACTTCTTTAACGGTACCCGCATGCGTTGATGGTACATCCATGGTGGCTTTATCTGTTTCGAGCGTGATTAAACCATCTTCTTCTTCAATGGTATCACCCACACTAACGAGTACTTCAATTACGTCAACTTCACCGTCTTCACCAATATCCGGTACGGCAATTTCAATTATTGCAGACGTTGTTGGTGCTGTTGTCGGTGTTGGTGTAGGCGCAGCCACTTCAGCAACAGGTGCCGGCTCGGCAACAGGTGCTTCTACGGGAGCTGCTTCTTCAACGGTCGGCGTTTCATCTGCGCTCGCAGACTCACCGCACTGATTTCACCAATGACATCACCTTCTTTGATTTTATCGCCAACGGCAACAGATAAACTAAGTAAAGTGCCGGCAAAAGGTGCAGGGATATCCATCGATGCTTTATCTGTTTCAACCGTAACAATACCTTCATCAGCTTCAAGCGTGTCACCAACAGCGACACAAATTTCTATGATTTCAACTTCTTCGCCACCAACATCGGGAACTAGAATTTTTTCATTAGACATTTTATTTTCCTTCTCTAGTCACAAATTAAGCGTAAAGTGGGTTAAGTTTTTCGCTGTTAATGTTAAAGCGTTTAATGGCTTCACTAACAACACTGTGTTTAATATCACCACGATTAGCTAATTCAAATAAGGCAGCAACCACAATATAGTATTGGTCAACTTCAAAATGCTGACGTAAATTATCTCGACTATCGCTGCGGCCAAAACCGTCTGTACCTAATACACGGTATTCTGTGTTTATGTACGCGCGAACTTGATCTGAATAATTTTTAATGTAATCCGTTGCGGCAATAGGCTGGGCCGCCTTCTTTCGTTATTACACTACCGATATATGGTGTCTTTTGTTTGCTTTCAGGGTGAAGCATGTTCCAACGAGTAACATCTTGCCCTTCACGCGCTAGTTCGTTAAATGAAGTAACTGAATACACATCACTTGAAATATTGAAGTCATTTCCGAGAATTTGTGCTGCTTGACGTACTTTTTGCAAAATGGTGCCTGAGCCCATTAGTTGTACGTTTGCTACCGCTTTTTTAGCTTTAGCAGGTACTTGCTCTAATTGATAAATACCTTTAATGATCTGATCACTAATATCTTTAGTGTCAGGCATAGCAGGGTGTTGATAATTTTCATTCATCAAGGTTAGATAATAGAAAACATTTTCATTTTCTTCGTACATACGACGTAGACCATCACGAACAATAACGGCAATTTCATAACCATAGGTTGGATCGTAAGTAACACAGTTTGGAATCAATCCGGCTTGTACATGAGAATGACCATCCTGATGTTGTAGTCCTTCACCATTAAGGGTCGTTCTACCCGACCGTTGCACCCAAAGAAGAACCCACGTGCTTGGCTATCACCGGCCGCCCATGCTAAATCACCCACACGTTGGAAACCAAACATTGAGTAATAGACATAAAACGGAATAGTGGTTGCATTACATGTAGAATAAGAGGTACCGGCAGCAACCCATGAAGCCATAGCGCCTAATTCATTAATGCCTTCTTGTAGTACTTGTCCTTTCTTATCTTCGCGGTAATAAGCAACTTGGTCAGCATCTTGAGGGATATATTTTTGCCCTTCGTTGGCATAAATACCCACTTGGCGGAATAAGCCTTCCATACCAAAAGTACGTGCTTCATCAGGAATGATTGGCACAATGCGTTTGCCAATTTTTTTGTCCTTAATTAGTGCGTTTAATACACGCACAAAAGTCATTGTAGATGATACTTCTCGATCGCCTGAACCTTTAGTGATTGCTTCAAAAGATTTTAATGGCGGTATCTCAAGAGACTCTTCTGGCTGTTTACGACGTGCAGGTAACGATCCGCCTAATGCTTCACGACGGGCCATCATGTATTTATATTCTTCACTGTCTTTTGGAAATTGGAAGAACGGCAAATCACCAATATCGTCATCACTAATAGGAATATTAAAACGATCGCGGTAATGTTTGATTGATTCAATGTCCATTTTTTTAACATTATGGGCGATGTTTAAGGCTTCACCTGAAGCACCTAAGCCAAAACCCTTAACGGTTTTAGCTAGAATAACTGTAGGACGACCTTTAGTATCCATGGCTTTTTGATAAGCAGCATAAACTTTTACTGGATCATGACCACCACGGTTTAAACGCCATATATCTTTGTCTGACATATTGGCAACCATGGCTTCTGTTTCAGGGTATTTATTGAAGAATTTTTCGCGGGTGTATTTACCGCCTTTAGCTTTACAGTTTTGATATTCACCATCAACAGTTTCATTCATTAACTGTAACAGTTTTCCTGAAGTATCACGGGCAAGTAATTGATCCCAATAGCTGCCCCAAATAACCTTCACAACTTCCCGCCTGCGCCGCGGAATGTACCTTCAAGTTCTTGAATGATTTTGCCATTACCGCGTACAGGACCATCTAAACGCTGTAAATTACAGTTAATAACAAAAGTTAAGTTATCTAAGCCTTCACGCGAAGCTAAACCAATAGCACCTAATGATTCAGGTTCATCCGTTTCACCATCACCTAGGAAACAATAGACGCGTTGGCCTGAACAGTCTTTGATGCCTCGATTCGTTAAGTATTTTAAGAAACGAGCGGTATAAATAGCTTGAAGTGGACCTAAGCCCATAGAAACTGTTGGGAACTGCCAATAATCTTTCATTAAATGAGGGTGTGGGTATGAAGATAAACCTTTACCTTCACATTCTTGACGGAAATTCGCCATTTGCTCTTCAGTTAATCTACCTTCAAGGAAAGAGCGAGCATAAATACCTGGTGAAATATGACCTTGGGCGAAAATAAAGTCGCCGCCATCTTTGTCTGTTGCCGCTTTAAAGAAGTGATTAAAACCAACATCATAAAGTGTTGATGAAGAGGCAAAACTACCAATATGTCCACCAAGTTCTAGATCTTTTTTAGAGGCGCGTAATACTAAGGCTAAAGCATTCCAACGAATTGCAGCACGAATACGTGATTCAATAGTTTGGTCAGCAGGCATATGTGGCTCTTGACCTGGTGGAATTGTGTTAATGTATGAAGTTGTCGCTTCAAAAGGTAAATGTGTGCCACCGCGACGAGCACGCTCAATTAATGCCTCAAGTAGAAAATGAGCACGTTCTGGCCCTTCATTTTCTAGTACTGATTCCATTGATTCTAACCATTCTTGGGTTTCTAATGAATCAATATCAATGTTTGGTAGATCTGACATATTGTGTTGTCTCCAATAGTATTTTGTTTATATTTTTTAGTTGTAAGTATGTGCTAAATAGTTTTTAAATAATATTCTTACAACAGGTTGTTGGTAATTTAATCGCTTTTTTAACCTACAATCTTTACATTCTTCGCATAGAGCGTTCCATACGGCTGTTTTCTTGAGTTAGTTTTAATAACACTTCCTCAATAAAAGCTAAGTGGCGATGACTTGCTCCCCAAGCTTTTTTCGGCTGTCCGCTAAGAATAGCGTCGAGCAAATTTTTTCTATAATCTGTAATCTTGCTAAAGATATCTGGGCGTTTTGCTAATATTGTTAAGTTTTGTTCTATATTGTCTGTCAATAATGCCGCCATACTGCGTGCTGTATGTAATATCAAGGCATTATGTGACGCTGCACAAATAGCGACATAAAACTCATAAACGGCGCTTGCTTCTGAACGAAAATCATCTTCAAGTCGGCAGTTACCTATGTGTTCATGCTTGGCTTGTATTTGCTCAAAATCTGCGCTAGTTCCGCGCATAGCTGCATAATACGAGGCCATGCCTTCAATGCCATGACGGAATTCTAATAAATCAAATTGTGATTCGTTACTGGCCGCCATCAAGTCAAATAAAGGATCTGAAAATGACTTCATTATGGTTTTCGTAACAAAAGTCCCACCGCCTTGCTTACGAGTAACCAACCCCTTAGCTTCTAGTTTTTGCACTGCTTCTCGAAGTGAAGGTCTCGATACTTCAAACTGTTTAGCTAACTCACGTTCAGGCAATAATTTTTCGCCAGGCTGTAAACTGCCCCCAATAATCATATTCTCTAACTGCACTAAGATAATGTCAGAAAGTTTTTGAGGTTTGATCTGTTTTTGTAATAGTTGCGACATTAATAATTAATCCACCAATTAGTGTTTATTTATTTTTATATTTCATTAAATAACATTAAAAAATCCATGGTAAATTGGTATTACCATTTGCATTTTAGATAATAAAATAGCAAAGAAACACTAGATTTGCAATGTAATTTAGTTGAAGTGGCCCAGTAAAGCAAGGAAGTTTTTCAATGAAAATAGAAATAAAATTAGAGTTAAAGCTTAAAACAATTGTTTGATTTGGGTGTTTGAAATTAATGGTCTTACCAATTGTTAACGTAGTTTTTGGGTGTTAATAATGGCTGCTTTTTACAAATGGCTGCTTTTTACAGGGACAGCCATTATTAGTTACTGCGCTATAATTAATAGTAATAGTTAATGAGTTAGTTAACTAGTCCAAGTAGAGTGAGTATTGAGATGACTGACAATAATAACAAAACATTACGCTTAGCTAAACGAACAAGTAAGCAAGGCTCTGCACTGCAATCGTCTTTATCTATCATAAAGTCTTCAGATTTTTGAGCAACATCAATTAAGATTTTGTAAGTAGGTTTGTTCAGATCAAATAAGCTTTCTAACCAGATAGGTAAAGCTTTTGAAAAATGGCCAACAAACATATAACCAAAAGAGGTTATGCGTACCGGTAGCCAATCAATGAAAAAGAGGAGTTGTTGATAACTCTTACAATGAAAAGGTTGATCAACATTATGTTCATCATCGTTGTTGTTTAGTTCATCACTAACGGTAGTCGATTGCTCATCGTCACTTTTTAGTGTTGTTTCTGTTAGCGGAGTCTCCGAACTGTCGAGTACTTCTTCATCGATGTGGTTGGTTTCGGTTTCTATTGAACAACCATTTTGTTGTTCTATTACCGTTGTTAATAGGCGATAAAAAACTACACCAAAGCAGCGCCAAAGACGACGAAAAATAGCATAATTGCAATATAGTAACGGTAATTTAGCCAAATAAGCGCTTGACCAAATCCCATGTCGGGCAAGTTTTTGTCTTGCAGAAGTTGTTTATGATGAAGCGCTGCGGTGGTTTTCTCTCCTGAAAAGAAGCATGTAAATATTGCTTATAAACACCACGTGTTTTGACACAACCAAAGGCAACAATAAGGATAAGTGTCGAAATAATAAGGTGTAAGAGTCCGTCTTCTACCAAATATAGAACGCCATAAACAACAGCAACAGGCAATAATATAAAAATAGTGTAACTAAGATTATTACGTTTTAGTTTTGCTAGTATTGCATTATTTTTAAAAAAGCTAAGATACTTTTGATAATAGTAATCGAAACGCCAGATTGCAGACGAAAATGATTTTTCTGCTGCTAAAGCAATTAATAAACTTAATAGACTCATTGGTAACCTTATTTAATTGTTATTTTTAATTTATGTTATGTGAAACAAACATGTACTTTCATTTAAATCGTTTAAACATTGGTGAAAATATTTCCAGTTAAATGCTTTGCCCGGATCTGTTTTTCTTCCTTGAGCAATATCACAATGACCAACGATATTTTCATTACTAATTAACGGATATTGTTTTTGAATACTACTCACCAATTTTGCTAACTGATGATATTGGATATCTTCATACGCTATATCATCAGTACCTTCAAGCTCAATGCCGATAGAGAAGTCATTACATTTATCTCTACCATCAAAACATGATATTCCCGCATGCCATGCTTTATCATTAAAAGAGACATATTGAATGATACTGCCATCACGCCTAATTAAGCAATGAGCAGAAACTTGTAATTGTGCAATGTCAGTAAAACTGGGATGTGCATTGGCGTTAATTTTACCTAAAAATAAATCGGTAATATGATCACCGCCAAATTCCCCTGCAGGTAATGAGATGTTATGAACAACTAACAAGCTGATTGGGTCGCTTTGGCAACGAGGTGTGAAAAAATTCGATTTTTTCTGTTCAATACCATCAAGGTAGCCATGCGTTATAGTAAAACTTGGTTGCAAATTATTACCTTTTATCGCTTTTTTCTGTTTGCTTAACAACATACAATAGCGGTTCCCTTTAGTTAATTACTACACACGTAAGAATAATTATATTATGAATGAAAATGACTCGACAAACAAAATTGGTAAAATCTTTGTTTGGCTTGCATGGATTGTAGCATTGGCTTTATTAATGTATTTTTTTCAAGATGTGCTTGATAAACAGTATAACCCAAATAATCAGCCACAACTGGGTATAAACAGGTCAGGTCAAGCCGAAGTCGTTTTGAAGCAAAATAAACAAGGGCATTATGTCACTTTAGGTACCATTAATGAGTTACCGGTCACTTTTCTATTAGATACCGGGGCGACACAAGTATCTATTCCTGCACATATTGCTGATGAATTACAACTACAAAGTTTCGGTAGTTATCCTGTGCAAACAGCTAATGGCACGGTAACAGTATATAGAACCGAATTAGATCAGCTTAGCATTGGTAATATTTTCCTATATAATGTTGCCGCACATATTAACCCCGCAATGAAAAGTGATGAAATTTTGTTGGGTATGAGTGCATTAAAAAAAGTAGAATTTAGCCAAACAGGCAAACAACTTACCCTACGTGAACACCCTTAATAGGAATGACAGATGCATACCTCTACACAGCTTACCGCAGTACTTTCTGATGAGATAATAAAATTACAGCACGATATTAAAACAACAGTGACTTGGGCACTTAAAGAAGATTTGGGGGTTATTGATGGCAACGTTCCAGGAGTAAGTCAAGATATTACGGCGATGTTAATTCCTGAAAATGAGCAAGCGACTGCTTGTGTTATTACCCGTGAAGATTGTGTTGTATCAGGTATTGCTTGGGTAAATGCAGTGTTTGCTCAATTAGATGATTCTCAACCGCAAGTTCCTGATACAAAAATCACTTGGTTAGTAGCTGATGGGGAACAGGTTAAAGCGAATACACCCCTGTTTGAATTACAGGGCAATGCGCGCACTTTGCTAACGGGTGAACGTACTGCGTTAAATTTTTTACAAACGTTATCAGGCACCGCTACATTAACAAGTCAATACGTGCAAGAGTTATCCGGTTCAAATACCAAATTATTAGATACTAGAAAAACCTTACCAGGACTGAGAAGTGCGCAAAAATATGCCGTACTGTGTGGTGGTGGTGTTAATCACCGAATTGGGTTGTTTGATGCGTTTTTAATTAAAGAAAATCACATTGCTGCTTGTGGTGGTATTGCGCAGGCGGTAGCAACTGCAAAGAAAAATCACAGTGATAAAACCGTTGAAGTTGAGGTAGAGTCAATGGATGAATTACAGCAAGCATTGGATCCGGCGCAGATATTATAATGCTTGATAATTTTACGCCAACAATGATTGAAGCCGCAGTAACTGCAACCCGTGGTAAGGCTAAATTAGAAGTGTCGGGTAATATGACCATAGAAATATTGCAAGAATACACTAAAGCGGGCGTTGATTTTATTTGTGCGGCGCATTAACAAAACATGTACAAGCGATTGATTTATCAATGCGCTTCAAATAATTAAACAAATTAGTATGGTTAACATTGATAGCCTTATAGTCGACTTTACAGCACCCAGGGTTGAAGATTTTTTATCTTTACGAGAAAAGAGCGGCCGGCAGAATGTATCAGCCAAAGATGCTAAAGCCAGTTTGGACAACTCGCTATTCCATGTTGCTGTATATTTTGAAGAACAGCTTGTTGGTATGGGGCGTGTGGTTGGTGATGGCGTCATGTATTTTTATGTTCAAGATATCGTGGTTTTACCAGACTACCAAGGATTAGGGATCGGTGCGTTGATTATGCAAAACATAGAGAATTATTTATCAAGCACAGCAATAAAGGGTTCAACTATCGGGTTGTTAGCGGTTAAAGGCAAAGAAGCATTTTATGCTCGTTATAATTATATAGAACGGCCAAATGCTTCTTTAGGTCATGGAATGTGTAAGTTCATCTAATTTAACCTTACTTTAATTTACTAACAAAAGTTTTTCTAAACTTTGCCAACTTTGGTGAAACCACTGCCTGACAATATGAATTTTCAGGGTTATTTTTTACATAATCTTGATGGTAATCTTCACCAGAGTAAAAAGTGTCAACTGGACATGTTTGTGTAACAATTGCTTGCTCAAACATGTGCGCTGCACGCATTTCAGATACTATTTGTTCTACCACATTTTTTTGGCTTTCATCATGATAAAAAACAGCTGAGCGGTATTGCGTGCCAATATCATTACCTTGTCGATTTAATTGTGTTGGATCGTGTAAAGTAAAGAATATTTCGAGTATCTCTTGGTAACTGATAATATTTGGATCAAAGCATAGTTGTACTACTTCAGCATGACCTGTATCCCCATTACAAATCTCTTCGTAGGTTGGTTCAGTTGTTGTTCCTCCCATGTAGCCTGATGTTGCACTGTGTATGCCTTTAACTTGGCTAAAAGCACCCTCTATACACCAAAAGCAGCCCCCACTAAAGTAGCAAGTGCTTGGAGGGGGGCAAGTTTGTCATTAGTACTCATAATTTTGTCTTGTGCTTATTGTTAAAAAAGTAACGCTATGAATATATTACCGCAATTAATTGTGCGGTAAAACTGTTGTAAGTAAGAGTATACCATTAAGATTAAGAATAATATTTTTCTTAATCTAGTTGTAATATTTTTGCAATGTTATCGTCATCTTTGTGTCATTTATTGGTAACAATAGTGTCACAAATGCTTGCTATTCTGCGACCAGTTTTTAGCTTCTTCTTTAGATGTGAAGATTTCAAATGAAACAATTAAACCGTGTTAGTAGTAAGCTTGTTATTTTATCTTTAGTCCCTTTACTTCTCTTTAGTCTTATTCTTTATGTCAGTATAAAAATATCGACAGATCGTCACATAAATAATCAACAACACCTTGAAGCAAGGTTAAGCCAAACTCAACGACTTAACCTTATTATCAGAACATTTACTTCAAATATTATCGATACAGCGCATAAGGCACGTAGTGGTATGGAGTTATGGCAAGATGCCCAAGAAAAAGTAGAGCGTGGGGAAATCATTATTACCCAACAATGGCAAGACTATAAAAAGGGTAATTTGTCAGAACAAGAAAATAAATTATTGCTTAGTATGCAGCCACTATATCAAAAAAGTCTTGAATCGATAAAAATTATTGCTGATTTTATAACACAAGCCTCCTCATACAATATGGGTAATTACGTTGATTTAAAGATGTACGCTGCTTTAGAACCTTTTTTATTAAAGTTAGATCAATTGGTCCTTCTACAAAAACAATTAGCTCATGACGATAGGTTATTAAACAGTGCACTAACAGCCGAAACGAATAGAATCATATCTATTACCGTGAGTGTTATTGCTGTATTAATTTTATTGTTGGGATGGTCAATATTCAAGTCCATAAGAAAGCCATTGAAACACCTTCAACGCACTATGATTAATGTTGAGCAGGAATCTAATTTATCTTTACGAGTAGCGTTAACGACTCAAGATGAATTTGGAGAAATAGGGCAAAGCTTTAATGTAATGATGGATAGAATAGTCGATTTTGTTGAAACATTATCTGAAATTGGCACATCGCCGGATACCGCAACAGAAAGTACAATCATCGCGTGTCAAGAAGCTAAAACTCAAGTGAGCAGTACTCAAAATGAGCTCTCTAATGCGAATGTTTCCATTGAACAAATGAGTAAAGCGGTGGAAGAAACGCAAGTTTATACAGAAAATACCATACTCGTTAGTAAAGAAGCAGAGCTATGCGCTACGGATAATTTTATTGTTGTAGAACAATCTTCAGAACAAATAAAACAGTTAGCGGAAGCGATAGGACTTTCAACAACGCAAATGAATTTGTTGCGAGAACACGGCCAAGCAAATAGACTCAGTATTAACTGTCATTAAAGCGGTTGCTGAACAAACTAATTTATTAGCGTTAAATGCGGCGATAGAAGCTGCACGTGCAGGTGAACAAGGGCGTGGGTTTGCTGTAGTTGCGGATGAGGTACGTTCACTCGCACAACGAACGCAAGAATCAACGGGAGAAATTGAAACCGTGATTGCTAATATAAGAAAAGCCACAGATGAAGCGGCTGAACAAATGAGGCAAAATGAAGAATTCGCAAACAAGGGTGCACAAACAATTAAAGATACGGAAGTTAATTTACAGGTTATTACACAGTCTTTTAGTGAAATCATTAGTAAAAATGAGCGAATCAATCATAACCAATGTGAACAGCTACAAGCCGTGAAAGAAGTGAAAAATATGATGGATCGTGTATTTTCTTTGTCACATAAAAATAAAGAAAATACTAATGACGTTCTAACAAATGCAAAATCGGTAGAAAACTTAAGTGTCGAGTTAAAGGCGGCATTAACTCAGTTTCGTTATTAGTCCATGATGAAGAATAAGAGATGCGTTATGCAGTCAAGCCATCAAATAACAGTTCAAACAATTATCGCTGAAAAGCTCATTAACACTGTTTTTCAACCTATTTTTGATATAGAAAATGAAACTATTGTCGGATACGAAGCACTAACGCGAGGTCCTCAAAATACACCTCTTTTTTCTCCAGAAGCATTATTTGAGGCTGCACAGCAGCACAATCTATTGTCTGAGCTTGAATTGCTCTGCCGGGCAAGGGCTATTTCTCGTTTTGTCGAGCTGAAGTTAGAGGGAAAGTTATTCATTAATATTTGCTTGAATGTCATGCTCAATAAAGACCACCCTTATGGCGAAACAATCAAATTAGTGGAGCAATCTGGGTTATCTCCTAATCAAGTGGTGATTGAGATTAGTGAGAAGTCACCTTTTCCTAATAGTGACATTTTACTGAAAGCATTAAATAAATATAGAAAATTTGGTTTTGATATTGCTATTGATGATGTTGGCGTAGGTTACTCAGGACTCAAACAATGGAGTTATTTACGTCCGGATATTGTCAAAATAGATCGGTATTTTATTGACCAATGTGATCAAGATGTAATGAAACGAGAATTTTTAAAAATTCTTTTTGAGCTAGGTCGTATATCTAACGCACTTATAATTGCAGAAGGCATTGAAACCAAAGAAGAGTTTGAATTGCTCCGTGAGCTAGGAATGGTATACAGTCAAGGTTTTTTCTTAGCTAAGCCTAATGAGTACCCTATTCAAAAATTTCCGACACTGGATGTTTGCGTGTCTCCCAAACAAGTCTCAACGATTGAAACTATTGAAATGTTGGTCACGACTACAAAAACGGTTGAATATAATCAAAGTGTTAATCATGTTTATGATATTTTCACGCAAAACATTAATATTTATGCTATTCCCGTATTACGTGAAAACAAGCCTTTAGGGATGATTTTTAGAAATCAGTTGATGGAATCTTATTCAGATATTTATGGCAGAGCACTATTTTCTAAAAAAATGGCAGTAGATATTAAATCAAATAACCATATGATACTTGATCATTCTATGCCATTAGAGCAGGTGAGTACGTTATTAACCGCAAGGGCCAATGCTGAATTTACTCAGCCTTCAATTATCACAAAAAATGGATATTATCTTGGTGTGGTGTCGCCTAGAGATTTACTTAAAAGTATCACTGAATCTAAGTTAGAACAGGCAAGATACGCGAACCCATTAACAGGATTGCCTGGCAATGTTGCTATAGAAAAAGAAATAGATTACATGTTAAAGCATAAAAGGCCGTTTAATTTAGCTTACTTAGATTTGAATCACTTTAAGCCATTTAATGATATTTATGGATACGCTAAAGGTGATTTATTACTTAAAACGCTCGCTAATTCTATTATGATCAATACAAGCAATAAGTGTTGCTTTGTCGGACATATTGGCGGAGATGATTTCATTATTATGTTTAAAAATAATGATGTTGAAAAGGTATGCCAAAATATATTAACTGATTTTTCTCAACAAAGTTTGTCTTTCATTACGCCAGAGCATCAAAAACAGCAAGGATACTATGCATTAGATCGCAGTGGAAAAAATATATTTCATCCACTTGTTAGCTTAGCTATTGGTGTCATTCAACCTGATACAACCTGTTATAATTCATATCACCAAATAGCTGATTTAGCCTCTAAAGCGAAATCAGAAGCGAAAAAAAATACGGGTAGTAGTTTATTTATTTGCCGGAGACAAAAACAACATTCTTTTGACATTACTTCCGTGTAAGTAAGCTAGCGGGCGATGAAAAAATAGCAAAGCATTGCATTAATAAAAAATATTAGTGATTATCACAATAATGAAATAAAATTGCCTTTTGGTACATTTTTCATTACAGCAAGTCAAAATAAAGTTAAAATCATGAATTATGCTTTTAACATTGATTCAAAAACTTAGCTATTTATGTCGTCATTTTTTAAAATTAATAATTTTTCGGTCAACTTTAAATCAAGTAACCAAGTTAAAATAGTACTTGCATTACGTAGTGTTGCGATAGTTATTCAATTATTGCTGATTTTTTTTGTTAATCTAGTACTTAATTATCAACTTCCTTGGGCTCCATTATTTGGTGTAATTGCTTTGGAGGTCGTTTACACTTTTGGTAGTTTTTTACTTTATCGAAAACAACAACAAGTCAGTCAGTCTGCTTTGTTGATACAAATTTGTTCCGATATACTCTTTATGTCATTACTGCTATTTTTTAGTGGTGGCGCTACTAATGCCTTTGTTTCCTTATTACTGATCCCTATTGCTATTGCTGCTGTAACATTATCTCCTACATTACTTGCGTTGGTTGCTTTTATGGCTATTGGATCATATAGCATTTTGCTCTGGTTTTTACCGATGAGTGTTATGCATGGCAATATGGAGGGGCATTTTATTGGTATGGGCATAAACTTCTTATTTTCTGCATTAGTCGTTGCTTTAGTTGTAGGTAAAATGGCACGTAGCATTAACCAACGAGAACTTGCTATTGCAGCGTATAGAGAAAATTTATTGAAACAAGACCAAGTCATGTCTCTTGGCGTTGCATCAGCGCAAGTCACCCATCAATTAGCCACCCCGATTACGACAATACAATTATTGGCTGATGAATTACGTGAAGACTTTCCCAACAATAGCATTGTGATTGATATGCAAAATCAGTTAAAGTGTTGTACCGATAGTTTAGATGCTTTTCGCGAAATGGTTTTTTCTATAAAAGAACAAGTTAGTATCGTGATAACAGTGAATAATTTAATTGATGATATTTTAGAAAATTTACGGGTGAATTATCCAGAAGTTGATATTGAGCTAATAAAAAAACATCCCGATAATGTTACCGTGATGGCTGATGCTTCATTGTTACCTGCCATTCTTAATTTAATTAACAACGCGATTAGAGCAACAAAAATTAATAACTCCACGAAAATTACATTAACGAGCCAGGTGGCTGAAGGCAACTGGCAATTTATTATTCGTGATTATGGAATTGGCTTTACCTTAGAAAAGCTAAAAAAACTTGGCGTGAACCCTGTTAACAGTAAGCAAGGTTTAGGTATGGCAGTGTTTTTAAGTCACGCGAGTTTAGAACGTCTTGGAGGTAAGTTAGCCCTAACAAATCATTATCAAGGTGGGGCATTAGTTACCTTAAGTTTACCTATACCACGTTAATTTACAGATGAAATTTCACCATGAAAGAATTATTACTCGTAGAAGACGATGCTACTTTTGCTAATACCTTAACCCGACGATTAACAAAGCATGGTTTTCATTGCGTACATGTAGACAGCAATTCTGAAGCCTTATTAGCTTGCCACAGGCAAAAACCCGATTATGTGTTGCTTGATATGAAGCTAGCACAAGAAACCACCTTGAGTATCATTAAGCCGTTAAGAAAGCTAAGGCCTGAAAGCCGAATTATTTTGCTCACTGGTTTTGCAAGTATTGCAACAGCCGTTGATGCCATAAAACTAGGGGCGGACGACTATTTATCTAAACCGTTAGATACACAAACATTGTTATCGGCACTTAATGAAAGCAAAGCATCAAGCATAGCAACGAATGCTGAAATTGATGGTGAAACGTTGTCAGCAGAACAAGCACAGTGGCAGCATATTCAACAAGTATTAAAAGCAAACGATGGAAACATCTCAGCAACCGCTAGACAATTATCAATGCATAGACGTACTTTACAACGCAAGCTACAAAAAAAACCGCAGAGTGATTCTGTAAAAAGTGATTTAAAGTAGATTTACCATGGTAGGACGCCATTTTTTTCTAATGGCGGTAAAGGTGCCTTTTTCTCTAATTCTTTCATTGTTTCTTTTAGGTCCTTAACAATGTTTTTTTCTGTGTTAAGGCTACAAGCAAAATGAAAATTTAACGTGAGTTCTTGCATGTTATAGACATTTTTGTACTTGGATGCGGCTTCAGTACTCTTCACGCGGTTGTAAATAAGATCATCGTTAAGAACCACTAAATCAATATTGCGGTTAGGCGTTTCCAATAACTTTAAAAGAGAGTCATAGTTATCCATAACATAAAGGTTTTCATTTTCGATAAAGCCTTTTGATAACAAAAAGTGGTGGGTAACATCATCCCTTATAACGGCTGTTTTGTATTTTTTTGCATCATTTAGGTTGGTAATTAGTATTTGTTTGGACGCTAATGAATACAAAGAAATAGTACTACTTATAATATGACCTACCCATTCAAATAATGATTCACGATCTGGAATACGACCGAGTGAATAGATGCAAGTATTTTGCTCGCGTTTAGCTCTACTAAAGGATATTGACCAAGGGTAAGCTGTTATATCGTAATCATAATTTGTCGCTTTTAAAGTCGCTTCAATTATTTCGGTTGAAATACCACTGATGGATTTTTCATTAACTATTTGAAAAGGGGCTAGGTGCTCTGTAACGATTGTTATTTTTTTGCATAGATATACCCACTGAACAAGACAATGAATACGATTATGCTTTGATATAACGGATTACACTTTTTCATATTTTGAATAATTTATCATAGGTAAATTAAGTTTAATGCACACTCGTCATTTATACAATTATTGTTAGACTTGCTTAGTCGATGGTTGCTTTTAACCTTACTCGTTGTGTTTTACAATGTTGTGAAATTCAATTAATAAAATGAATGTATAAATAGAGATGAGATAATTAATGCTTAATAAAAATCACGAACAGCTTGTCGCTGCTATTAATATGACAATGCCTTTTGGTAAATATGCGGGTAGAAAATTATTACAGCTCCCAGAACCTTATTTAGTATGGTTTCATGCAAAGGGTTTTCCAGAAGGAAAGTTAGGAGAGCAACTCGCGCTAATGTATGAAGTTAAATTGAATGGCCTAGAAGGCATGTTAAAACCATTATTGAAAGAGTAGTTACCGTTAAATAAAAAAAGTGAGCTGATCACTTAACCTACTTGATACTGTTCTTTCACTTTTTTAATGGCAGTTAAACGTGCTTTTACCATTGCCTCTTTTATAGCCAGACCTTTTAAGCCTTGTTCAACAAAGGCTTTAGCATTGACATTACTGGCGGCTAACATAGCTTTTTTTAGATACTCCTCTTGTGGGTAAGGTCGATTTTCAAAGCCTAAACGCCCAAGAAAATCACTTTTACACGCCATAATAAAGTCATCAAACTCTTGCGGCTTTCGCCACACGTCAAGTTGATCAAATATTCTTAATAATGTACTTGGTTTTAATTGAAACGCTTTATGGCAATGCAAATGATGTTCGCACACTTTTAAGGCTAATTGTTGGTAATACACTGGTACCTTAAGCTGTTTTGATATTTTCTCTACTAAAGGTAGGCCTGCTTTTTCGTGTCCAGGGTGACTTGGTAAATACTCACTATTGGTTAGCCCTTTACCTAGATCGTGACATAATGCTGCAAAACGAATTGCTGTTTTGCGCTTAAGATCTTTTGTTAATAAAACAGCCTGATGTAATACCATCATAGTGTGAATACCACTACAAATTTCAGGGTGCCATTTGGCAGGGTTTGGCACACCCCATAATCTATCTAAATCGGGCCAAATTACCTTAAGGGCTTGGCATTGACGTAGAACGTCAAAAAAAACCTCAGGATGATCTTCAGACAAACTGCGTTGCATTTCTTGCCATATACGCTCTGCACTTAAGGATAATAATTCACCACTGGCACTTATCGTGGTCATTAATTCGAGTGTTTCATCAGCAATAACAAAACCATATTCGTGATAACGAGCCGCGAAACGTGCCACGCGTAATACTCTTAAGGGATCTTCAATAAAGGCAGAACTGACATGGCGCAACACTCTATTTTCAAGATCTTGCTGACCATTGTAAGGGTCGACAATTTTACCTTCTCGGTTTTTGGCCATTGCGTTGATAGTAAGATCACGACGCAATAAATCTTGCTCTATAGTCACGTCAGGTTCTGCATAACAAGCAAATCCCGTATACCCCTGACCTTGTTTACGTTCAGTGCGCGCTAAGGCATATTCTTGCTTAGTTTCGGGGTGCAAAAAAACCGGGAAATCTTTACCTACCTGGTTAAATCCTAGCGATAACATTTGTTGAACTGAGGCACCAACTACTAAAAAGTCTTGGTCTTTATAAGGCCTGTTTAACAATTCATCGCGCACAGCACCCCCAACAAGATAAACATCAAGTTCAGATATGTTTGCAATGTGGGGGGTATTAGTAGTCAAAAATGTCGCCTCATTAAGATCATTTACAAAGTTTACCATAATATTCGTAGACATAACCTTGTCAACAGGTTAATTTTATCAGTGTATTTTCGTCTTTAAATTGCAGCAACGTTTTATGTACAGAAATTTTTTCTCCTTAAATGAATTACCCTTTTCTATCGCACCAAACCCTAAGTACTTATTTATGAGTGATCGGCATCGTGAAGCTCTCAGCCATTTAAGTCATGGTTTGGGCGGCGCAGGCGACAACGGCGGTTTTGTACTATTAACAGGTGAAGTTGGTACAGGTAAAACAACGGTAAGTCGCTGTTTGATGACGGAGATACCTAAGAATACGCAATTAGCCTTTATTTTAAACCCAACCTTGTCTAGCCAAGAATTACTTGCAACGATTTGTGATGAATTAAAAATTCGTTACCGAAAAACCGGCGCAACGTTAAAAACATTAACGGATAAAATTGCTGAAAAGTTATTAAAAAATCATGCTTGTAATCTTAATACTTTATTGATTATTGATGAGGCACAACATTTAGAAGCGGAAGTATTAGAACAACTTCGGTTGTTAACTAATTTAGAAACAGATACTAAAAAATTACTACAAGTTATTTTAATTGGACAACCTGAATTACAGCAATTACTGAAACGTCGTGATTTACGACAATTAGCACAACGCATAACTGCACGGTATCACTTACTTCCATTAAATAAAGTTGAATTGGCTGCTTATATCAAGCATAGATTGTCGGTTGCCGGTTGTCATCGAGCACTGTTTAATAAAGGTGCTTTAACTGCTATTCATCAACTATCCCAAGGCATACCAAGGTTGATTAATTTACTGTGTCATAGCGCGTTAATGGAAGCATATAATTCTAATAACGCGGTTGTGGATAGAAAAATAGTTTTAAAAGCGGCTAGTCATGCTTTAGGTGATGATTTCGACTTGTTACCTTGGTGGCAGAATAAAGGTCTTCAAATTGGTTTAGCTGCTTGCGTTTTATTTGCCGTATTATTGACAGGATTTTGGTTAGGTCAGCATGAGTCGCCACAACAAGTACCAGAAGATACCGCTTCTGCAGTCAGCAATGAGTTAGTTAAAGAACAACCGACTGTTCAAGCAAAAGAACCGTTAGAGAAAACTAATGAAAAAATATTAAATGATCAGCTACCTCAACCAAGACCAATAGAACAGTTAGTCGTAAGTAGCGAGAAGCAAAAACGACCTGAAGACACAATACTAACGCCGGTTAAAGCAACCGTGGAAGTTGCAAGCACTGAATCCGTTGACTTATTACCCGAAAAAAATACTTCAGCTGAACCAAAGGTTGTAGAAAATATCGCACCTAAACCTAAACCTAAACCTAAACCTGAACCTGAACAAGAAATAGCTCAAAAAAATTACCAAGTTGAAGCGGTTGAGGGGGTTTCTGAAGATCTACTCGCACGTTTCCAAGCGGCTATTGACGACACTAAAAAAACGTCACCAAAGGCACGGAAACCTGAACCTATTCCAACGGCGGATAGCGGTGTAAAATCATTAACGCAGATGCCTGCTTGGGTACAAGAAGGTATTCCTAGTTTACGTTTTGAACAGCACATTTATGCCTCTGATGGTGAAGGTCGGGTGAATGTGAATGGCCGAGATCGTTATGAAGGTGATAGTATTGCCAATGGGGTTTATATCGAAAAAATATTGCCACAACAAGTGATATTAACTTATCGAGGCGAAAAGTTTAGCCTGCCGCTAACTAATTGGTAATATTATCTTGTAGTATGCTATTACTGAGCACATTAAATTTCGCCCATTGGTGAGCGCTATTTTCTTGCATATTTTATGTGGTTCGTTTTTCTTTAAAAAATAGAGAAATATCCGGTTTGCTTAAATTGATATAAACAGCTTTAATTAATCACGTATATACATCAATCAATATCAATGATTTTATTATTAAGCCGAGTTCTGGATAATTACAGCGTTAAACTAAATGAGGCATATTAAGTAATGCAGTCATATGATTTTCTGAAATCTGTTTTAGATACAATTACTGAACACATCGTCGTTATAGATAGCCGAGGCGATATATTATTTGTGAATAATAGGCGGTGTGTGTTTGGAGAAAAAAATTCGTGTGTAATTAATGAAAAATGGATTGGTATTAATTATTTAAAGCAATGTGATAGTGCGAGTAATATGGGGGATGACTACGGAACTCAAGCTGCAATTGGTATTAGATCCGTTATTAGTGGTGAAGAAGAACAGTTTTATTTTGAATATCCGTGTCATAGTCAAGATGATAAACGTTGGTTTATGATGCGCGTTACCCCATTCACTGAAAAAGGCGTGAACTGTTTTGTAATTTCTCACCAAAATATTACAGAAAGGAAATTAGCGGAAGAAGAAGTTTTGAACCTGTCCCGTATTGACGGCTTAACTGACATACCCAATCGTCGCTATTTTAATGAATTTTTACAAAACGAATGGAATCGTTGTCGTCGCCTTAATATACCGATCTCACTTGCTATGGTTGATCTTGACTATTTTAAATTATTGAATGATACCTATGGACATCAAACTGGAGATGATTGTTTAAGGGCTTTAGGAACAGTACTGAAAAAATTTGGCAAACGGCCAAACGATCTTGTTGCTCGCTATGGCGGTGAAGAATTTGCGTTAATATATGGAGGGGTTAGTTTAACTCAAGCTAAGACGTTGATTGCCCCATTGCTTGAAGAGGTTCGTTTATTAAATATCCCCAACAAAAAATCTAAGATATTACCTATCTTAACCGCAAGCATTGGTTTAAGCACAATGTATCCCAACAAAGATAATAAAGAAAGTGAACTTATCAAACATGCAGATGATCTGCTTTATACTGCAAAAGAAAAGGGAAGAAACCAAATAATGTTTGCGAATGGATGATAAGGTTGAAGGAAATCAACAAAATGAGTTAATGCTAGTAGCATTAACTCATTAGTAATTAACCCATTAGTAAAATATTATTGCCAAGCGGGCATTTTGGCTTCAAAAGCTTTAATTTTATCAAGCTTGTTTAATGTCCGACCTACGCTGTCAACACCTTCTTCTAAGCAGTATTTGTGAAACTGACCAAGTTCAAAGGTAAAACTAATATCACCATTACTTACCGTGTTGTTAGCTAAATCAACGGTAAGATTTAGTTTAGCATTATCTGCTTGCTTAAATAATTGGTCAATTTGTTCTTCAGATAATTTAATGGGTAATAAACCAATATTGATACAGTTACCGTAAAAAATGTCAGCAAAGCTTGGCGCAATAATGACTTTAAAACCGTATTCTTCTAAAGCCCAAGGTGCGTGTTCTCGACTTGAACCACAACCGAAGTTTTCTCTTGTCAATAAAATGCTAGCGTCTTTGTATTCAGGTTTATTTAAAATAAACTCTGGGTTTGGCTCTTTACCATTATGATCTAAATAACGGCTGTCGTGAAATAAATGAACACCAAAACCAACACGTTCAGTTTTTTGTAAAAATTGTTTTGGGATGATTTGATCGGTATCGATGTTGGCGATATCTAATGGCACAACTAAGCCTGTATGTGTGGTAAATTTTTCCATGTTTAATTCCTCTATAAGGTTGTTGGCAGTTATGCGTTTAAGTCGACAAAGTGGCCCGCAATTGCTGCTGCTGCAGCCATTTCAGGGCTTACTAAGTGTGTACGGCTTCCTCTACCTTGGCGACCTTCAAAGTTACGGTTACTGGTGGAGGCACAACGATCGCCTTCTTCAAGCACATCATCATTCATGCCTAAACACATAGAACAACCTGGTAAACGCCACTCAAAACCTGCATCGCTAAATATTTTATCTAAGCCTTCGCTTTCTGCTTGTGTTTTAACACGGTAAGAGCCAGGAACAATAATAGCATCCACTGAGCTTTGTACGCGTTGTCCTTTGGCTGTGTAATCTTTAACAACGTTAGCTGCTGCACGTAAATCTTCAATGCGTGAGTTAGTACAAGAGCCGATAAAGACTTTGTTAACATGAATGTCAGTTATTTTTGTTCCGACCGTTAAATCCATATATTTTAGGGCATTAGCACATGATTCTTTTTCAACAGCATCATCAATATCATCAGGTGATGGCACGGTACCGTCTACACTAATGACTTGACCGGGATTTGTTCCCCAAGTCACTTGGGCTTTAATATCTTTCGCTTCAAGGGTTACTACTGAGTCAAAAATAGCGCCCTCATCTGTGCGTAATTTTTTCCAGTCGGCAACGGCTTGTTGAAACACTTCACCTTTAGGTGCATATTCTTTACCTTCAACATAATCAAAGGTTGTTTGGTCTGGCGCTATTAACCCGACTTTTGCACCAAACTCAATACTCATATTACACACTGTCATGCGTTCTTCCATGCTCAATGCTTCTATGGCTTCTCCACAATATTCAACAACATAACCGGTAGCGCCGGCGCTGCCAGTTTTACCAATAATCGCAAGAATAATATCTTTAGCGCTGATACCTTTACCTACATGTCCTTTTACTTCAATTTTCATGGTTTTTGCTTTTGTTTGACGCAATGTTTGAGTTGCGAAAACATGTTCAACTTCAGAAGTACCAATACCAAAAGCTAAAGCACCAAATGCACCATGAGTTGCCGTATGAGAATCACCACAAACAATAATTGTGCCTGGTAAAGTCAAACCAAGTTCTGGTCCCATAACATGGGCGATACCTTGATTTTTATGGCCCATGCCAAATAATTCAATACCAAATTCTTTACAATTTTTTTCTAAAGCGCGTAATTGGTTTGCTGCGCCTTCGCCGCCGGCATCAATTTCAATTGAGCGAGTAGAAATATTATGATCCATGGTAGCAATAGTGCGTTCAGGATGACGAACTGGGCGGTTATAAAAGCGTAAATTGGCAAAAGCTTGTGGCGATGTCACTTCATGAATTAAATGTCTGTCAACATAAAGTAAAGGGGTCTCGCCGGCTTTTTCTTCAACTAAATGTGTTTGCCATAATTTTTCGTACATTGTTTTTGGCATGTCATTCGCCATAGTTTTTGTAGTGCTCATTCTTATGCTTCCTCAATTTTTCTACAAATATAATCACCCACTTCACTGGTGGTTTTTGCGTTTTCTCGATTATTACTTGGTAATAAATCTGCCGTTAATATGCCGTTATCTAGCGCACTTGCCACCGCATCTTCAACAGCTTTTGCTGCCGCATCTTCATTTAGACTATAACGGAGCATGAGTGCTGCTGATAAAATTTGAGCAATAGGATTGGCAATGCCTTTTCCTGCAATATCTGGTGCGCTACCGCCGGCAGGTTCGTACATGCCAAAACCTTGTTCGTTTAAACTGGCAGAAGGTAATAGGCCCATAGAGCCAGTAATCATGGCACAAATGTCAGATAAAATGTCACCAAACAGGTTAGGGCATAGCATTACATCAAACTGATTTGGGTCACGCACTAATTGCATGGCTGCATTATCAACATATAAATGTTCAAGTTTTACTTCTGGGTATTCTACAGCAACCTCTTCAACCACTTGACGCCATAATTGGCTAGTGGCTAATACATTGGCTTTATCAACAGAGGTAACTTTATTATTGCGCTTTTGTGCGGCTTGAAAGGCAAGGTGAGCAATACGTTTTATTTCACGACGTGAATAAAACATAGAATCGAACCCTGTTTCTTCTTCCCCTTCACCTTTACGGCCTTTGGGCTCACCAAAGTATATATCGCCGGTTAATTCACGAATCACTAATACATCAAAACCTTGCGCTGAGATATCGCTGCGTAATGTTGATAGGCTTGATAAAGTGGTTGTAACGTTGCGGGACGCATGTTACAAAATAAATCAAAACGACCACGTAAACCTAATAATGCGCAACGCTCTGGCTGCTCTGTTGGTGGTAAATTTGCCCATTTAGGGCCACCGACACTACCAAATAAAATGGCATCGCTTTCTTCACAACCTTTCATGGTTGAATCGGGCAGGGCATTACCGTGGTTATCAATGGCTGCGCCGCCAATATCATAATCTTTTGTATTAAGGATTATGTTAAATTTTTTGGCTATGGCGGTTAATACCTTTTTGGCTTCAACCATAACTTCGGGGCCGATACCGTCACCGGCTAATACTGCTATGTTGGACATGTGTTCTATACCTTATATTTTCTGTGTTCTAGCGTGCTTTGTTAAACAAAATCAAGCTAGGCTCTCTACTTATTTTGCTGCTTTTAGCTCTGCGATAGTTTTTGCTCTGTTAATACTATTTAATGCATGAATTAATGCTTGGCCAGAAGCTTCAATTACATCGGTAGCTAAACCGTAGCCATGAAAATTTCTTCCTTGCCAAGTGATTACTAAATCGGCTTGACCTAAACCATCTTCACCAGAGCCTTTGTTTGATATTTTATAATCACTGACTTCAAATTCTACATCAACCGCTTGTTTTATGGCTTGATAAAGCGCATCTACAGGACCATTACCCGTGGCCGCATGTATCTTGCTAATTTCATCACCTGCTAAAAGTTTTATGCTAGCGGTTGCAAATTCACCATCACCACATTGAACATTAATCGTGTCTAAGCGATAGTAATCATGTGTATCTTGTTGTTGAATATTAAACAACATGGCTTCTAAATCATCATCAAACACTTGGCCTTTTTTATCTGCTAGTGCCAAAAAGTTAGTGTAAAGCTGTTCAAGTTCATAATCGCTTTCTTTGTACCCTAAACTTTCCATGCGATGCTTAATTACATGGCGACCACTGCGAGAAGTTAAGTTTAATTTTGTTTTAGCAATACCAACACTTTCAGGTGTCATAATTTCGTATGTATTACTGGCTTTTAGCATACCATCTTGATGAATACCTGAAGAATGACTAAAAGCATTTCCTCCCACAATTGCTTTATTTAGTTGTACTGGCATATTACATAAAGTACTAACCAATTTAGATGTACGAGCAATTTCTTGATGCTTGATATTGGTATGCACACCTAATAATGCTTCGCGTGTTTTCATTATCATGGCAACTTCTTCTAAAGAGCAATTACCTGCACGTTCGCCTATACCATTAATAGTACATTCAATTTGACGTGCGCCGGCTTGAACTGCTGCCATTGAGTTTGCTACGGCTAACCCTAGATCGTTATGACAATGTACTGAAATGATAGCTTTATCAATATTAGGTACACGGTTAAATAAATCAGTGATAATACCTTGAAACTCAAAAGGTAGGGTATAGCCCACAGTATCAGGAATGTTTACTGTGGTAGCGCCGGCGGTAATCGCGGCTTCGACCATGCGACATAAATTATCAATGGGCGTTCTACCAAAGATCTTCACAAGAAAACTCTACATCGTCAGTAAATTTACGCGCGTATTTAACGGCATGTACAGCCATGGCTTGGACATCGGAAAATTCTTTTTTTAATTTTTGCTGAACATGTACATCAGATGTTGAAATAAAAGTATGTATACGGAATTGGTCGGCAACTTTTAATGATTGGGCACAGGCATCAATATCAGCTTCAACTGCACGGGCTAAACCACACACTCGGGCATTTTTAATAGTACGAGCAATTTGTTGAACCGATTCAAAGTCACCCGGAGAAGAAACAGGAAAACCTACTTCCATAATGTCTACACCCAAACGTTCTAGTGATAAAGCAATCTGCAGTTTTTCATGTACCGACAAACTCGCATTCAATGCTTGTTCACCATCTCGTAAGGTAGTGTCGAAAATAATGACATTATCGTTTGAAAATGAATCTTTTGATGAGTTTTGTGAGGTTGTTGCAATATTACTCATATTTTTATCCTTTGTGTGTCTAATTTAGTTTATTAATTTTGTTTAAGCTAACTAACGCATAGACGTAAAAAAACCCGCGTTAATTAGCGCGGGTTTTTATGAATTCTTATTTGTTTGTATTTTTAGAGTTATCTCTTATTGAGTCGTCTCTGAAAATGGTAATGAATAAGCAATAAAACCTAGCCGCGCACTGTGAGCACGAGGAGGAGGTTGAGGAGAACTTGCTTCATTACTAATTTCATTCGCTGACTTTTGACTCTTTGGTGTTATTTTTAAAACTAATTCAGTTAAAATTTAGCAATATTAAAAACAACAAAACTATATAAGGCTCTATTAATAGCGCATTTACTCATTTTTTGTCAAATGAAAGTTTTTTAAACGCTAGATGGTTTAGTTATATAGGTGAGTTAAAAAGAGTAAAAATAGATATTTACAGGTTATATTCTACTTGAAGCGAGGCATTAAATTCTTTTTCATCGTCAAGCTTATTTTCAAAGGTTGACTTACTTATCTCGCTAGAAAAGGTAAAACGCCAATTTTTATAGTCATGTTGAATACTGGTTGAAAGCATCCATACTCGTTCGGCAATAGAGGTGACAGAGTTCCCTATACTAGGATTGAGAGGCACTTTATCACTATTATCATAATTAAGGTCTAAGTAACGAAATTTAGTGGTGTGTCTAGTGTTAGAATTGATTTGCGAAATAGTACCCAAGATATAAGTTTTTGCATCGTTATCATATGTGCTACCTAGGGTATGTCCTTCGTAGCGCATACCTGTTACATAAGTTGAATGCTCATAGTAACAATCGCCAATGTTATCTCTTACACCACAATCAGCTAAACTGTCAGCGAATTCAATGAAAACCGTACTGGGTTTACCTAAAACAGTTAAGTGTGCGTCAAAGCCAAATTGAGGTTGGGCTTTGGTTAAATAGTTTAATTTTCCTTCTTTACCGTCTTCAGCAAACTTTTGACCATAAATGCTCATGGGTATTTCAAATAAGTTAAAACTATAGCGTATATCATAGCCTGCTTGCTGATTTGCAGGGTTGGGAGTGTTTTCATTACACACTAGATCGTCAATACCACAATTCGTTTTTCCTAGAATAATATCCCCAAAAGTACTAAAGCTTTGTGAGTGTCCTTCACCGCCCCATTGCGCTAAACGAGTCAAGCCTATCTCTAAGTTTTTAAATGGTTTAAAATTCAGTCTAAATCCCCATAATAAGGGGTTTTTTATCGTACGGTCGTCGTCCATTTTCCCCATAAAGCTACTGACGGTCCAAGGAATACCAAAGTCCGTAAAGGGGATCATAAATGGGGTTGCTGATTTTCGAGAAATACTGAACGCACTAATTGGCCTAGCATTATTTGTTAAGCTTAAACTAGTATCCCAAGTAGGACCATACCAACGATTTTGACGACCATAAGATAGCACCCAATTACCAATAAAACCTGCAATATAACTTTCATCCAAGCGTATTTTATTACCGCTTTCTGGCTGATTGATATAGCTTGATGCTATTTTTGCTGCAAAGTGCTCGTACATAATACTAGAATGGATCGCCATACTGTTTTTGCTATGAGCAGTACTACCAAAACTGGTGAATCTTTGGTCTTTTAAAGCCAAATTTGCTTTTATTCTGGTTTGATTTTTTTGGGCTAGCCTTAGTTGGTACTTGATGTGTTGATATGCGTTTTTTTGATTAGGGGTTAACTTGCTTCGATCAATTTTTTTTAAATCTCGTGCAATATCGTGCCACATTAAAGGGTAAGTTGTTACAGGTGTGAGAATATACCCCGTATCGGCTAGTAACTGAATGTTTGCCTTTAAATACAGATCGGAGGTATCTATCCAAGGTTCAGTTTTACTGTAGGTACTAATGAGTAAAGTAGTGCTTATTAACAGCGTTTTTATTGATAAAAGTGAATGGCGCATGCGAAAAAGATCCGTTTTCTAAAGGGTGGTGTTCGGTAATGTTTCAGTCATGTAAAATAATCATGTGAAGAAAAAGGAGTATACGTGTTTTCATCATGATTATATAGGTTTAAAATAGTCAATATTATTATGATGTTATTTTTTAAGTTGACAGTTTTATGGCTGATAAACGCTACCTTTTTTACATTTCTCAAAATTATTCTTATGCTATTTTACGGCCATTACAAGCGGCTATATTGGCTAGAGGTGATAAGGTTGCCTGGTTTTTAGAGGGAAATGAAGTTGATGCTAACTTTTTACATCCTGATGAATGTCAGTTAATGACGGTGAGAGAAGTGAAAAATTACAATCCCGCCGCTGTATTTTACCCTTCAAACATAGCCCCAACGTTTCTACCTGGTATAAATGTTGCTGTTTTTCATGGTTTTGATGCAGGTAAACTGGATAAACGAGGGAATAATGACCACTTCAAAATTAGAAATTGTTTTGATCTTTATTGTACTCAAGGGCCCAGTACTACAAAGCCTTTTACTAATTTAGCTAAACAATATAGCCATTTTAAGGTAATTGAAACGGGGTGGTGTGCTTTAGATAATCTTTACCGAACTCAAGTGACCCGCTCTGAGGGAAGACCAACAATATTACTGTGCTCTACCTTTTCAAAAAAGTTATCTTGTGCTCCTCATTTATTTGATACAGTAAAAAAATTGAGTCAATCAAACCGTTGGCGTTGGTTAGTGCAATTTCACCCTAAAATGCCTAGCGAGATAGTTAATCAGTATAAATCTATTCAAAATGATAACTTATCGTTTGTGGAAACTGATGACGTTATTCCTTTGTTGCAACAAGCGGACGTGATGGTATGTGATACCTCGTCTGTACTCATTATGTTTTTGCTACTCGCTAAACCAGTAGTGACATTTAATAATATTGATCCTCAAAAGCACCTGTTAAACATAAGTGAAGCGGAATTACTGGAACAAACAATTGAAAAAGCATTAAGTAAACCTACAGAATTAATAAGTGAAATAGAAGATTTTATTCGTGAAACTCATCCTTATAGGGATGGTCAATCTTCTGTTAGGGTTTTAAATGCTGTGGATGAGGTGTTGTCTGGTAAATTTGATTTAGACAAAAAACCGAGTGATTTTTTTAGACAATTTAAAATGCGTAAAAAATTAAACTATTGGGCATTATAATATGTAACTTTACTGCTAATGCGAGCGTTAAAGCAATGATTACAACATTGATTGAAAAAAACGTTCCATATCTTTAACTGTTTTTTCATGAGACATTGTGGTTGTAATGGTTTTTTGCGCGTTGTCACTTAATTGTTTCAGTAACGCGCTATCTTGAATCAATAACCGGATACGTTCAGCAATGGCTTTACCATCACCAATAGGAACAACATAGCCATTTATTTTATCTTCAATAATTTCCATAGCGCCTTCATTCGCTGAGGTGATAACAGGCGTTCCTACGGCTAATGACTCAAGTACCACCCTAGGCAAGCCTTCTCGCTCAGACGGCAACACTAAAGCATCACAAGCCTTAGCTATTTGTGGTACATCAGAGCGGAAACCTGTCTGTATTATTTTATCTGCCATGCCCGTGGCTTTAATATTGGTGCTGTAGGGTTCACCATCAAAATTATCACCAATAAGAATTAGTCTGACATTTTCAATATCAGAAAGCTCTTTCATCGCATCAAGCATAAATTGCATGCCTTTTTGAGGTCTTGGGCTGCCGATACAAACAATATTAAAATTATCACTGTGAGTGTGTAAGGTATTTAATTCTATAGCTTGCTCTTGATACCAAGCTAAATCATGTCCTTTATAAATAGTTACTACCTTAGGCTGTATGCTATGACGCATTTTAGGTGTAACGTGTTTAGTCACTGCTTCAGATACGCAAATCACTCCGTTTATTCTAGGATGAAGCATACATAAATAATTAGACAAATCGGTTTTATATAATCCACCAGTTGTACCTCGATAGGCAATCATTTTCGCCTTAGTACCTATGCAGCCAAATGCAGCATTAGGAATACCATTTGACTCAGTGGCATAAACAATATCAATACTGTGTTGTTTGATGTACTGATGAATTTGCTTAATCACTGCCCGGACTGTGTTTTTTTAGCGAAGCTAACATAATGATTTTTAAGCCGGCTTTTTGATACTCTTCCAGATAAGCATTAGTAGCACAGGTCATAATGGTAACATCATGACCTTTGTTAACTAAATCTATATAGCATTGAGCTTCAGGTCGAACAGCATGGAAGGAACGTCCACGATTTGGAATCACTAATATTTTCATGCATTTTATTTTAAATTATGGAAAGAAAAAGTTATAACAAACTATTATCCCTGACTATCCATAGAGCTACGACGACGCGCAAAAAATCTAGGTAAAATTAATCCTAAAATAAGACCTATGCCTAAGACTATTGCACCATTAAAAAACCATTGTTTTTTTATGTTCGTGTCTTGGTCTTTAATTTTACTTTCAGCAAGTTCAAGTTGTTGCTGAACTTTTTTAAATTCAATTTCTAGCTTTTCTTTTTCTTTATTCAGTACGTTGACTGTATTTTTGGCTTCATTAAGCTCGCCATCAAGTTTTGCACTATAATCACTACGGCTAGCTAACTTACCATTGAGATCCGCAACCACAAAACGTAATCCTGGTGGCGAGTAACATATTTTGTTTCTACCCATGTGGTTCTATCTTTATCATCAATAATTTCACTGTAATCATTGGCGGCTTTACCAGTAGTTTTAATTTGTGTACCGGCATTGATTGTACCTAGAATACGATAATTTGTGCCAGGTCCTGAATGCATGAAGATCGAAAGTTCATCTGAGATAAAGGCTTGCTGATTTTCTTGTGCATAAGCAGAAGCAGCAGTAAAAATAAGAACGAATAAACTGATGAATGTGTGCTTAATCGTTTTTTTGAAACATAGGCAAAAAGTATTCATGGAGCAACCAATAGGTAAAAGTAAATCATTGAAAAGAAGATATTATGTGTTTGGCGACTTTATATCAAGTTAAGATTCGGAATCCGTTGGTCTCAAGAGAAACAAAGTGTATTCTATGAAGCCAATTTCCTAATAGTGATCGTTTGAATTACATGAATACAGAGATAGAGCTCAAATACCAATTATCAGAGAGTAATGATGAGAATAGTTCAGTTGTCGAGGCAATTACCAACATGTTAACGACTCAGAATTGCGTTTTTGACATGCATCAATATAAATTAATTAATGATTATTATGATAATGATAACTTGGATTTAAGAAAAATGGATTTTGGTCTGCGAATACGGACTAACGCGCTAAAAACTCAAGAACAGCATTTTGAGCAAACTATCAAAACAGCGGGTAAGGTTATTGATGGTTTGCATAAACGTCCAGAATATAATGTAGATATACAAAGTAACACTTTAAGCTTGGCTTTGTTCCCCGAAAATATTTGGCCTGAAAATACAAATGTTGAGCAATTACAGCAAAGTTTACACGTGATTTTTTCAACTGATTTTTTACGACAAACTTGGCTTATTCATCAAGGGGGAAATATCCTTGAACTTGCGTTAGATCTAGGTGAAATTTATACCGCACAGGGAAAATCAACGCTGCCTATTAATGAAATAGAAATTGAATTAGTCAGTGGTGATGAACAAGCGCTATTTTTTCGGCAAAGCAATTAAAAGAGATTGTTTTAATGGAGCCTTCAAACGTGAGTAAAGCGGCACGCGGCTATCGTCTTTATTATGATAAAGCTGTATCGCAATAATAAATGGCCAAATTTGGATTTGTTTGTATTATTCAAGTTTATTCAGGTTCGTTAAAATTTGTTCTCGTTGCTAAGGTAATTTATTTTCGCTTGTATTAACGTGCTCAATTAGTTCATCCATTAGTTTTCTTTTAATTTCAAGTTGTTGTTCTGCTTTTAAATTGTATTTTTCAGCGAGCACTTGGTAATCATCAGGGGCTAAACTAACGGTAAGGCGAGGACGTTTAGGACGTTTGTTGATAGTAAGACCTAAGATATCGCGAATTTGATCTGAAGGGCTTAAACCGGCTTCAAGGGCTTGCTTTCTAATTGATAATTGTATTTTTTCATCCATATCAAAAGCAACTTGAACTGCTTTAATCGCTTTTAGGGAAGATTGCCATTTTTCAGGCATTTTTTTAGTCATGAGAGTCTCTAATTACGTCGTTTATTGTTACATCAACTTGCAGAATACATATCAATTATATCAGTCAACGGTCTGAAAATAGTTAAGAAAACATCGGTATCACCGTCCTGCCAAACTTCAATATCAATGCCTTTGCTTTGATCTTCATTATATAACGTATACAGCTCGAATTGTTCACCGCTGTCTTTACCTTCGTAGGCACTTAGGTTTTCGCTACGATGATCTTTACGATGAAAATAACCGACTTTTGCAAATATGCTTTGCCGGTATTGTTCACTACTCCGCCTAGTTGTTATGTTGGTGTCAGCTTGTCGCTCAAGAAAGGCTTCGCCCGGTTCGTCAAAAATTTGAGAAAAAGCATCTAAATCAAATAATGTTTCAACGTCTTCATGTTCAATTTTTAAGGCAAACTTAAGCTCGGTTGTATCGTCTACTTCTAATGTTAAAAATAATAAAAGATCATTACTGCCTTGTAGTGTCCACTCTGTTTGGGTATTTTCTTCATATTCATAACTGTTTACTGCTGTAACTTGAAATTCTTGGTTTCGCAATATTTCAGGTAATGCAAAACTGTCAGTTAATACGATAATATCCCCGACTAAAAGTTGATTTACATGGGTTAACTTTCGTTGATCTTCCTTTTTATTTTTAGTGAAAATATTTTTTATAAAACTCATAAAATACCTTTAATTGAAAACAGAAATACGCATCACAAGCGTGATAAAAAATAGAGAATAACAATAACACAAGTAGCGAGTTACACTAACTCGCTACTTGTAAACTTGATATCTTATAAACTTGAACTTATATTGACAAACTTATTTTTGTTTAGCTTTAATGCGATCAAGTACTGAGTTTGCGCTGCTATCTTGTGAACCAATGCCCGCGGCTTTCAATTGTGCGGCCAATGACGTGTCTGAATCTTCAGACTCAAGTACCTCAGCGGCTTTCATTTTATCATCAAATTTTTGCTGCTTGGCTTTAATTCGCTCTAATGAATCTTTAGCACTTAACAGTTTAGAGTTACTTGATGAAAAGTTATCAGTAATTGCCGAGGTTGCTTTTTGTACGCTTTCAGTTGTTTTTACCATAGACAATTGACGCTTATGTTCATTTACCTGACGCTCACTTTTCTTAACTAAGTCTTTTAATCTCTCAGCACTACCGGCAAAACTGTCATGAGCTTGTTGCTGCGCTGTTAAACTGCTCTCTAAGTTTGCAATTTTTTCGGCCACTGCAAGTGCTAATGTTTCGTCGCCTTTTTCTAGCGCCTGTCCAAGATAACCTTCATGTTCGCTTATTTCTTTTTGTAAGCGAGCTACTTCGCGTTGTGCTGCCATTTGTTCGGCCATAACGCCCGTTAAGTCACGTTTTGCTTTAGTTAAGTGATGTTCGGCATCACGAATTTCTTGTTCAAAAATACGGGTTGCATTGGCATCAATAATGGCTTCGCCGACTTCTGAAGCGCCACCACGAATAGCTGTCATAATTTTTTTAAATATACTCATTTTTTTCTCCTAATAAGGTAACCTTTACATTAACCGCATAACATTTGTCACTTGGTTAAAGTAGGTAGTCGCCCATATCATCAATAACTTCTAATGCATTATTATTTAATACGGCCAATTCGTGTTCTATATCATCAAAGTTTGAGTTAATAGACAGAGCACCAAAAATCACATATTTATCACCAATCTTTGAGAATGATGACAATGGCATAGGTATGTTCATTTCTAACATGCTCTCGTGCATTGCAGCAATGCTATTAGGCTTAACTTCTTCAACTCCCCAAAGGTAGCTGATGCATAGAATTTGATCATCTGTAACAGAAACAAAAATGGGTAATTCTTCTCTTCCCAAAATAGTAACTTGTAGTACATCAACTTCACCTGAAATAGGTTGGCAGTCAAAATTCATCCCTGTTTCTGAATTGTCGGCCAAACTATTTAAATGATCGGCTATAGTATGAATATTCATGTATTTCCTATCCTTAATTATCTACTGATGATGACATAATATGTCAACGAGGTTAAATTTATCACTTTGACATATTATGTCAAGTGTTTTTTGTTTTCTTTTACTTCTTTTTTAAATGTGTAATTTTTATCTTCCCTAGCTTTTATTTATTGAATCCCTTGTTGGTTCTGCCAAGCTTGTTGATGTAATTGGTAAAGGGTGTGGCTTCCCGGCGTATTTACGCCAATATTCTCAGTATTATTATAGAAATCATTAGGGAAAATAAAAGCAGATTTTAATAAATCTAAATTGAGCCATCTAGGTTGTATGGGGAGTTTATCTAATTTATTCAACCTTGCTAATGGACTTGCCCCCATTTTAGCCCCAATAGTCCAACCCCATTCACCAAAGCTAGGTACATTGTCATGGTATTGCTGAACATGAGTAAATTCTGCTGCTTTTAATGTTTTGCCAATTGAGATAAAAGAACCTTTTGCATGATAGGGTTTGGTTGATTGAATGGCAATTAAACCATCGCCGCCGAGTAATTGCTTTAATCTTGCATAAAAGTTAACTGTGTATAGTTTGTTCAAATCGGGATGGCTTGGATCAGGTAAATCCACAATAATTGCGTCGAAAACTTGTCCAGATTTTAGTAATTCATTAATGGTTATAAAAGCATCGCTACGTAAAATAGTAACACGACTATCTTGTAAACTACCCTTATTCATATAACTGATTTTTCTCGCTAAGCTAGAGTTTACATGTGTGCTTGGGTCTTTAAAAATATCAATCAATTCACTATCTAAATCTATTAATGTGACGCTGTTTGGTGAATATTTCAATACGCCTCGAAGTGCTAAACCATCTCCGCCACCAACAATTAAAATGTTGTCATGACGTGCTGAACCGGCGAGAACAGGCGCCACTAAGTAATCATGATAAATATGCTCATCGATAGACGAAAATTGTAAACGACCATTAATATAAAAATTAATTATGCTTTGTTGTGTTTTACCAAACTGTGTATTAGTAGAATTAACTCCCATGTTTCGTTCAGTAAAGGTAAGTTGTTGGTAGCGTGTTTTTTGAGTATGAACCACTTTATCTAAGTAAAGCACGCTATTCATTTGATTAAGCCATTGATTACCATAATTAAACATTAATAAAATGACGGCAGCTAATAGTAAATGCGCACCAACAAAAGTTTTACGCCAGTGCAATTTTTGCCAATAGCGCATAATAAAAAAAGCACCTGCTATCAGATTAAGACTTGCGGTTAATGCTGCGGCTTTACTTATATCAATGCTTAATAAAAACACTACCCAAACAGCGGCACCTACACCTGCACCTATATAGTCTGCACCATAGATAGTGCCAAGATTGTTAGCTAGATGTTGGCCATGAATTTGTTCACGAATTCGGGCTATTAAGGGGATTTCCATACCAATAAAAAACCCTAAAATAACACCAAAAAAATAAGGGCTTTTAAATGCTAAAAAACTTAACGTATCAAAAATACCGCCTTGGGGTAACATGTCTGGTGGTAGTGATAACATATCAGCTATAAGGTGAGGTAAGGTTTGGGTAAATGCGATAAGCGCGCCAATAAATAAAATAGCGCTTGAGCCCAGTAAAGCAATGATTAACTCTAAATATACAAAACCGTTAAAGGCGCAGCGTACTTTACGTGCTGCAAAAGCGCCTAATCCCATAGAGACTATCATTAAGCCGATCATGGTATAAATAGTGCTTTCCATTACACCAAGTACCCTACCGGCGTAGTGTGACAATAGGTATTCATAAATCAAACCACAACCGGCTAACACCGCCATTGTTAAAATTAGCAAGGTATCGTCAAGCAAGCGTGAGTTTTTTGAAGTCATATTAAAAAGTGAGTAAGTGAGGGGCTACCAAAGTAGTGAATTTCAGTTACGAGTGCTATTCAATTGGCTACTCGTAACTGGAAGAGTGTGCTGTTAAGCCATTAGTGCAGTTAAAATAAGCGCAATTGAAATACTTGTTGCCATCTCAATACTAGCAACACCAATATTATGTTGTTGATCAACTTCTTCAACTAAATTAATTCCCCACAATACAATGCGTTTTGCAACTGCAGTTAATATTGAAACCAGTAAGGTCATTATGATGCCAAATATTAACCAACCAAGCAGGTTGTCTACTAAAGTTGCAGGGCTATAGATAATAAAGTGACTGGCGGCGGTAACGGCTAAGGCGGTACTAATAACCTGACCACTATATCTAATAGCAAGGGCTAGTTGACCTTCGCTTAGTGCTTCTTGTAAACAGTCTTCTTGGTTGTTTTTTGCATAACGACTTTCACGAATTCTTGTCACTAAAACCAATACGGCTTGAGCTACAATAAAACCACTGGTTATGGCAATAAAGGTTGAGATGTCTAGGCCATCAACCCAAAGTAAAACAGCGCGAATAATAATGGCTGTGGCAATAGCACCTGCGGCATCTATAATGCCTATACTAAGATTTTTTTCTTTTATGAGTTCTGTTTTATTTAAATGTTGCAGTGCTACCTTGTCTTGAATAAAACGACCTACTTTAATTAAAATTAAACCGTACGTGCCGTATGCTAGCATACCAATGGCTTCTATCAGGTAACTTGGTGCATTTTCACCAGTAATTGCGCCCGTTAATACAATGCCTAATGCTAAAATGCTGCCGGCAACACTTACACCAAATGCAAAGTTATCTTTTTGGGCTAATTCTTCAGTGCTGTTAACTTGACTTGTTAACCCTAATAAAAATCTCATAGCACCTAACAGTATAATAGCAATAGAGATATCTATGGCTAAATACACAAATAGTTGTTGATTGACACCAACGAGTTCATTTAATGAATTTATCATGTTTTCTGTTCCTATTACTTGTTACTTACCACGTCGAAAGCCACGTGATGTGTTGGTGTTTGAATTTCTAAAGCTTGATGTTTTGCTTTTACTTGCATAACTACTTTTCTTAACTGTGTTGCTGCTAAAGCGATTTGCACTCGTTTGAGCGGTTTTGCTCTTACCTGATAGACTAGAAGATCCCGTTCGGTTTTTGCTGTAAGGACTTGCGTATTTTTTACCTTGGTTAGCAAAAGATTTTTTTGTACGTTCATCACTTTGTTTGGTTATTTAATTGGCTAGGGGAGCTATAACGTGTTCGGCCATAATCATTGTAATAACTATAATTACGACTTCTGCCCCAATCATTATAATAGGTACGACGGCCAAATAAGTCGCCCATCATAGAGTACATACCGTACCATGCCCAAAATGACATGCCATTACTACCTGTTTGCCAATGCCCATAACTAGGGTTACCGATAAGTTGCTCACCCGTACCAAAATCTTGTGCCTTGTTAGCACTTTGACTTTGTGTTTTTGATAAGGCATTTATTCGTGGTAGTTGGCCATCAGACATATCCGCTAATACATTAAGAGGATCACTTAAGGCATCTGAGTATAGTGTAGGGTCAGCCGCTTGATAAATGTTAAGTAATTCATCATAAAGGGCTTGGCTTGATGCAAACATTTGTGGCTGAGTTTTAGCGGTATTAATGCGATCGAGAAGGGCCAAATACATGGGGCCTTTCGTTGTGGCATCTTTTTTAAACTCATTAATTAAAGGCACTAACTTAGGCTTTATGGCTGCCACTTTTTGTGCATATTGCTTAATTAGTGTTGCATTGCGTACTTGGTCATTGTTTAAAGCATCACCTAACTGTTCAACTCTTTTTTCAGTAATTGGCAGTTGTTGTAACGCTTGTTCTTTAATTGGGTCCCCACAAGCAGACAATAAAAAAATAACTACCACTAACATTGATCTAGTGCATATACTCTTTAAATACTGTTGAGGAAAAGGGTTTGTTAGCCTTTGCATTACTGCCATCATCTCCATAAAAATGCTATGTTATTTTCAAGTTAGTGTCATAGTAATAGCATTAATGACATATTATGTCTATTATCCTGACTGTCATATTCAATAAAAGTCTAAATATAAATACTACATATTAAAGGAACGCTTTTGTCTATTCTTACTTTATTACCGCATCATGATAATAACTTACTTGAGCAGCAGCAACAAAAAAGTTGGCAGCAATTTAGCCAAAGACAACATCCTAAAAGCTATCAAGCGTTAACATCTCAACAACTTAAACACTTTAAATTAGCGATTACTTTGAGTGATTTTATCTTAACAAGTGCGTTACAAGCGCCTGAATTAGTGATTGAATTATTTGTAAGTAAAAGTGTGTACCAGGAACAAACACCTGAATATGCTTGTTTGATTCAAGCGTTATTAGAAAATTGTCAAAGTGAAGAGCAGTTACACCGTTTATTGAGACGTTTTCGTTTGCAACAAATGGTAAATATTGCGATTGCTGATTTGGTGCTGAATATTCCATTAGAATACTCATTAGAAAGGCTATCATTATTAGCCGATGCTTTGATTCAAGGTAGTTTGCATTGGTTAACTGA
The DNA here is from genome assembly GCF_022669015.1 of Colwellia maritima. Classification (GTDB taxonomy): domain Bacteria; phylum Pseudomonadota; class Gammaproteobacteria; order Enterobacterales; family Alteromonadaceae; genus Colwellia; species Colwellia maritima. Next base: position 1,427,813 of record NZ_JAKKSL010000001.1, read on the forward strand.
GTTTTGTCAGGATAAATGGGGGACGCCAATGAGCAAATCAGGTGAACCTCAGTCTTTGTTGGTTTATGGCATGGGGAAGCTTGGCGGTAAAGAGCTGAATTTCTCTTCTGATATTGACCTTATTTTTGTTTACCCACATAGCGGTGAAACTCAAGGGTGTCGGCGTAATTTAGATAATCAACAATTTTTCACTCGCTTAGCGCAAAAATTAATAGCTTCATTGCATCAGCAAACAGCGGATGGTTTTGTTTACCGTGTTGATATGCGCTTAAGGCCTTTTGGTGATAGTGGTCCTTTGGTTTTAACGTTTAGTGCTATGGAAGATTACTACCAAGAACAAGGCCGAGATTGGGAACGATATGCCATGCTTAAAGCGCGTGTTATTCCGCCAATATTAAAACTGTCAACAAATGAGCCTTCGATAAATGAAGAGCAGAGCTATCATCAACAACTCTCAACCTTATTAAAGCCCTTTGTTTATCGACGGTATATCGATTTTAGTGTGATTGACAGCTTACGTAAAATGAAAAGCATGATTTCGCAAGAAGTACGCCGTAAGCAATTAGTTAACAACATAAAATTAGGGGCCGGTGGTATTCGAGAAATTGAATTCATCGTACAAGTTTTTCAGTTAATTCGCGGCGGAAGGGTAAAAGAACTTCAACAACGTAACTTGCTAACAGTGTTACCTGAATTAGTGACATCAGGTGAGATAGAAGAAGAAAGTAAAATTGTTTTAGAGAATGCGTATTGTTTTTTACGGCGAGTAGAAAATATTTTACAAGCCTTAGCAGACAAACAAACCCAAACATTGCCTGATAATGCCTTGGACAAACAACGGCTGCTGTATGTACTTAATATTGACTGTTGGGATAGTTTTATGCAGATTCTGCAGGGCCATATGGATGGTGTACATGAGAAGTTTGAAGAGTTAATTGGTATTGAGGGGCCAAATAATCAAGCAGAAGATCAGCATTGGAGTGTGTTGTGGAATAGCCGTTGGAATAATGAAGAATCAATTGCATGGATTGAACAAGAACTCGTAAAACAAAATTCGAGTGAATGGAAAAGTGATACTGTTTGGCATTTACTTGCCGACTTTAGAGATGATGTCGGTAAACGTAGTATTGGCAGCAGAGGTAGGCAAGTATTAGACAAATTGATTCAAGACTTATTTGCCATATTCAACTAGCCAAACAAGCCGAGTTTGTATTAGAGCGTGTTTTACATGTATTCAAAAAAATAGTTACCCGAACCGCCTATTTAGAGCTTCTCTTTGAAAATGAAGGGGCGCTTAAGCAACTAATACAATTATGCCAAGCCGGCAGTTGGGTAGCTGACTATATTGCTAAATATCCGATTTTATTAGATGAGTTAATTGACCCAACCTTATTACACAATCCACCAAAACTGTCGGCATATGGACTGGAATTGCGTGAAAGCATGCTACGTATTCCAGAAGAAGATCTTGAAGCACAAATGGATGGTTTACGTTTGTTCAAACAATCACAACAATTACGTATAGCCGCCGCCGATATTGCCGAAGTGTTAGATGTGAAAAAAGTAAGCCAAGCACTTAACCGCTTTAGCTGAAGCCATTATTAACGAAGTGATTAATATTGCTTGGCAACAAGTTGCTAATCGTTTTGGTGTTCCTAAATCAACGCTTGAAAGTAACAGTAAAGGTTTTGCTGTTATTGCTTATGGAAAAACAGGGGGGAACGAGCTGAGTTACGGTTCTGATCTAGATCTTGTTTTTGTGCACCACAGCCCTGAAAATGATGAAACCACAGGGTTAGCTAATGGCGATAAGCAAGTTGCTGCTAGCCAGTTTTACATGAAATTAGCACAACGTATAATGCATATTTTTAACACGCGCATGAACAGTGGTATTTTATATGAATTAGACATGCGTTTGCGTCCTTCAGGTAATTCTGGTGTGTTAGTAATTCACATTAACACGTTTGGGCAATACCAAATGCAAGATGCATGGACGTGGGAACATCAAGCACTTGTTCGAGCGCGTTTAGTGTATGGTAATGAAGTCATTGCTAAAGAATTCAAAGCTATTCGAGAACAGGTATTAAGTAAAAAAAGAGATCTTGCTAAATTGAAAGGTGAGGTACGTGAAATGCGCGAAAAAATGCGTAACCATTTGGATAAGTCTGAGGGTGATCTTATTGATATTAAGCAAGGTCTTGGCGGATTGGTCGATATTGAATTTTTAGCGCAATATTTAGTACTAGCCAACAGTTGTGAATATCCCAATTTAATGGAATATTGCAATAATGTCAGTATTTTTAAAGCGTTAGCTACGCTTGAAATAGTCAGTGAAGAAGAGAAAGCGTTGTTGATAAGTACCTATCAACAACTTAGAGATTACGGTCATAAGGCGACGTTGCAAAACGAAGCGTTACTCATAGATAAACGTTTACTGACAGAACAACACAAAATCACTTTATTATGGAGTAAATTCCTTTAATGTTTTTTTGCTTCAATCGTTAATGAATCAAAGCGTTAAATACACTCAATACTTGGGTTGAGTTCATGCTTTTTAAATATAGGTTTATTTTAACAATAGGCACTCATCGTCAAGGTATTTTGGTGGTTCATTAACAAAAACCAGAGTACGTTGACGGTAACAAAAATAGGTGTTGAGACCTTCTTGGAAGTGCCCCGCGACAGCTCTGCCTATTTGACTAGCTGTTTTTAATATATCTTTATTAATGCGGAAAGGGTCTTTAACAATAAAATCTTTATTGATCCACCAAATAACTTCTAGCCCGTCATTAGTCGCATACTCTGAAATTTTTTGATAAAGGGTTTCTCCTTTTCTGAAAGCTCTGGACTCCTTAGTTCCACTCCAGGTTTTACGAAAAGGACGAACAATTATTTCTCTAGCTCGTAGTATTTCAACTAAGTCACCTTCGGGATCAGGTAAAAATATAATGTTATTTCTTACTTTACGTTTACTGTCATCGCCGTAAATTTTGGCATAAAAGTTGGAAAGTCCTTCTGCAGCAGCATTGCTTGATTGTTGTACCTGCTGATATTTAGACTTAGCTTTCTCCGTGTCAATGGCAGACTTTTTCTCAGCGGAGGCTTCAACGGGTAACAATTGAGTGTTCTCTGCAGATAGCGAAAGCAGAACATCCTTATTAAGGAAAAAAGCGACGCCGAGTCCAATTAAAATAATGGCTATAACAACGTTTCGAATCCAAAATCCCATGATAATTAAATATCCAATGTCCAACTATTGTGTCTATACCATACAAAATAGTCGTTATTTTATAAAGCATTAAATTTAAATGCTATTTATATACCGAAGGGGCATCGGGATCCGGGCGAGTTTTGAAGCGTCTATGTAACCACATGTATTGTTCTGGCTTACGTAGAATCGCTTTTTCAACTTCCTGATTCACTCGGGTTGCATCAACAATATCGTCTTTGCTTGGAAAGTTTTCCAACGCAGGCGTAATTTCAACACTATAACCGCTGCCATCGTCATGTCGTTTTGGTATTAACATAAAGGTTTTGGTTTTTGGTTGTCGAGCAAAAATAAGAGTACCTGTGGTGGTGGCCGTTTCTTTTACATCAAAAAAAGGAACAAAAACGCTGCGGTTTCTTCCGTAGTCTTGATCAGGTAAATATAAGCAAGAGTCACCTGCTCTGATCGCTTTTATCAAGCCTTTAACGTCACGCTTACCTAACATATACTTATTAGAACGTCCTCGCCCCCTGAACTGGAAAAATTCCATAAGCCGGTTATTGTGCGGGCGATAAAAAATAACTAAGGGATGTTGAAGTCCAAAGCCCCTTCCTATAATTTCAGCAGATAAATAATGCATAGCTAAAATATAGATATTTTCACCTGCTTGTTTTGCGTTTTCTAAATGCTCTAATCCCGTTACGGTAAATTTTCGCTTTACTCGCCAATCAGGCCACCACCGACCCATACCCGTTTCAAATAGCGCAATGCCTGTGTTTTCAAAATTTTTCTTTAAAATACGATTTCGTTCTTGTTCGCTCATATTAGGAAAACATAGCTTTAAATTAACATCAGCAACGTGTTTTCTTTTTGAGCCGATTTTTAATAATAAACGCCCCAGTAGACGCCCTAAGCCAAGTTGCCATTTGTAAGGCAGCCATGAAATGCTATAAAGAATAAACACACCTAACCAAGTTAACCAGTATTTAGGTAACAAAAAAGCTAGTTTAAAATCAGGCTGTAATACTTTATTTCTACTCACTGTACATTCTCTTGGTTAAACACGGGGAATTTTATAGTGATGATTATATAGGCTTAGGCTAGTTTTATGAAAGAAGAACCTGTCGTTTTATTTAAAGAGTCGTGAAGCTTGCCGTATTTTCAAGTAGAATATCTCTATCGTGGTTATAACCATCGCTACCACCAAGTGAAGATAGTAAATGAATAGTCAAGCACAACAAAATGGACCAGATAAAGAAATTGAGTTAATTATTGGTAATTCTAACTCAAATTTTTCTGGTGTAACGTCAACCATGTTACAACTGTTATCTACACAACAGAAATTGATAAACCTAAGGGTGATGGGTAAGCATCATTTACCCGATGAATCCCTCAATATTACTTTTTGGCAAGTGGCTAAATTATGTAAAACACCTTTGGCTAGTGGTCGCTATCGAATTTTTCATGCGCGCCGAGTAGATGAAATGATCCAAGCTCTTTTGTTAAAGCACATTTTTAGAGCAAAAATTAAAATCGTCTTTAGTAGTGCCGCACAACGTCATCGTAGCGGTTTTACCTTGTGGTTAACCGATAGAATGGATGCCTTGTTAGCTATGTGTAATGCCTCAGCAAGTTATCTACACCGTAAACCTGATGCGATTATTTATCACGGAGTTAAAACGGATGTTTATACGCCTCCGGAAGATAAAGCTACAGCCTGGCAAGCGCTTAATATTTTGCCTGAATCAATAAATAAGAATAAGCAAGGTATTGCTATTTTAGGGCGAGTGCGCGAACAAAAAGGCGTACATTTATTTGTTCGAAGTTGTATTGAGTTACTTGATAAATATCCAGATTATACGGCAGTAGTGGTTGGCTCTATTAGTGCAAGTAATGAAAATTTTGTCAAAGGTTTACAGGCAGAAATAGACAAAGCCGGCTTAACAGAGCGTATTATCTTTGGTGAGCAAAACTTTGCCGACATACCAAAAATATTCAGCGCGTTATCTTTAGTGGTTGCTTTAAGTGAAAACGAGGGATTTGGCTTAACGATTCTTGAAGCCATGAGTAGTGAAGCCGCCGTATTGGCAAGTGAAGCAGGGGCTTGGCCAGAAGTTGTACGTGAAGGGGTTGATGGTTACGTGGTACCCGTTAATGATTTACCTGCGGTAGTTGAGAAAATGGACTTATTGTTGAATGATCAAGAAAAGTTAATTCAAATGGGAAAAAATGGTCGTTCGCGAGTGCTAAAGCATTATTCAGTACAACGTGAAGCGAAACAATTGGTCGATTTTTTTAGAGGCTTGATGTAAACCAACATAACACACTTATCTTTATAAAACTAAACCGCCTACGTTAAATATGAGTATGCGGTTTAGCTTCAAAGAAATGAATTGTTTTTACTGTTCAGCAATTAAGCCTGAGTTGATCGCTGTAATATCTTCATCGGTAATCGTACCACCGTAAAGACGTTTTAATAATAAAACGTTTTGAATATAAGCATAACGTGTTGATGATAAATTACGTTTTGCATTGTATAAATTACGTGTACTGTCTAATACATCAACAATGGTACGTGTACCTACTTCAAAGCCGCCTTCGGTTGCTTCTAGCGCTTTAGTTGCACTCAATACTGATTGTTCTAATGCTTTAATACCTGAAATAGTCGTCATTACCGTGTTATAGGCATTGCGGGTAGTACGCACAACGGCGCGATGTGTTTGCATTAAATTTTGACTGGCTAACACAAAATTACTCTGCGCTTGACGAACGCTACTTTCGATTGCGCCACCTGAGTAAATTGGCACATTCAAGGTTACGCCAACGGAATAATCATCTAAAATAGGTGTGTTTAGGTTGATGGAATTAGTCTCTGATTCTCCATCAGTTCTATTGTAACTGGCACTTAAGTCGAGTGTTGGGTAATGGCCTGCGCGGGCCGAATTAATGGTTTGTTTCGCTATTTCAATACCCACTTTTGAAGCAATTAGATCTAAGTTTTTGGCTTCTGCTGCTTTTTGCCATTCATCAGCACTATTTGGTGTAGGTGTTGACGTACTAAAACGAGCAGTATTCAATACATTAATATCTCTAGGATAAGTATTAGTAATAACACGTAATTCTTCTTCAGCACTAAGAATAGCATTTTCAGCACGGATTTCTTCAGTTACCGCATTATCATATTGGGCTTGTGCTTCATGTACATCAGTGATTGCGGTTAAACCCACAGAAAAACGCTGTTTAGTTTGTTCTAATTGACGTGCAATGGCTGCTTTTTCTGCTTTAGCAAAAGCTAAATCATCTTTGGTGCTTAATAAAGCGAAATAGGCTTGAGTAACACGAACAATTAAATCTTGTTTTGCCACTTGGTAAGACAAATCACTTTGATGAGCTGATTTTTCTGCAATACCTAAGCGCAACCAAGTGTCATGATGGTAAAGTTGCATATTTAAATTTGCACCATAACTTAATGAGTCATACTCTGTTTCGCTGATAACGCCATTGGGTAATGTTTCAATAGGCGGGTTGTATGATTCTGAGCTGCCGTCAGTATAACTAGCATAGCCACTTAGCTGTGGTAGCAATGCTGAACGCGCTTGAACAATATCTTCTTTTACAATGTTAAATTGTGCTTGTGCTTTTAAAACGACAGTATCGTTTAATAAAGCTTGCTGATAGACTGACAACAAATCATCAGCTTGGGCATTTGTGGCTGCCATTGCACTAGCAATAGCTATAATCAATGTACTTAATGTTTTTTTCATGAGTCGATCTTTCCTTGGGGAGATTTATTCCCGTATTATATAGCGATATAATATATCAATACCGTTTCATTTTTTATATCAGCTTATGTTACAGAAATTTCAAAATTAACTAAATAAAATAAGTATTTGGTAGTGTAACAAATTATTATTAAAAAGAGAGTATTTATGCAAGATGATAAACCCAATCCTATACCTATGCTGCAATTTGATCAAAAGGATGTGACTATTTCAGCGGTTAAAACAAAGTATGATGGTTTTTTTAAATTAAATGAATATCACCTTCAGCATAAATTGTTTTCAAGTAAGGTAAGTGGTGAATTTACTAGAGAAGTTTTTGAGCGGGGCGATGCGGTAGTTGTTATGCTTTATGATCCAATTAAAGACAATGTATTGTTATTGGAACAGTTCAGAACTGGCGCCCTACGCATGGGTGACACCCCTTGGATGCTTGAATTTGTTGCCGGCATGTTTGATGAGGATGAAAGCCCCATTGATGTTGCCGTGAGAGAAACGAAAGAAGAGGCAAATATAGTATTAGATCCCTCGGATATTAAGCCTATAATGCAATACCTTTCTAGCCCTGGAGGTACAAGTGAGTGTATTTATTTATATTGGGCGCCTTTTGATAGTACTTTAGTCTCTCCAGGTAGTATTTTTGGTTTAGACGATGAAAATGAAGATATCTTGTTACATATTGCTTCACGTGTAGAGGCGTTAGCTTTATTAGCCGAAGGTAAAATCACAAATGCCGCGACGGTAATTGGGTTACAATGGTTAGCAATGAATTACCAAACTTTATAAAATAAGTTGGACAATGGTCTAACAAAGGAACGTAGTGAGTTTTTTTCCAAACAGTACTGTAAATCGAAAAAAAATATCAACCTAACCTCGTTAGTTTGATGAACCTGTGTGCTAATAATTATTTATTATTATTAAAACTACAAGCGGATGAAACTGAACTTGATCAACAACGACATTTTTTTATTAATGATTATTTAACTTACAGCATCACTATAAAAGAGATAACTCGTTATACATCGCTTATTACTTTTAAACAAAAGATTTTCACACCAAAAGCGTTTAATCATACACGTGATACAGAGACCAATTTTGCAAAAGCATTTCAACCACGTATGACTATCAGGTTGTATCATGATGCCCGTATGGCTGAAGTTATTAGCAGCCAAGATATTACGCAAGTACAACCGCGCTACGACTACCCGAATAAAAAAATGCATCAACAAGATGAAAAACAACAAATCAACCAATTTCTAAATGAGTGGTTGCACCTATGTTTAGCGCATGGCCAAGTTAACGTTGCGCTTTGAACCTAAGATGATGAAACAATGTCAAACCTAAAAAAAACGTTTGTAATCGCCCAATTTAGCGACTGTCACTTGTTTGCTGACAAACAAGCCAAGCATTTTGGTGCCGATGTTTGGCAAAATTTAACTCGTGTATTAGCTGATATTGCTCAACGTGACAGTATAGATTGTGTTGTGTTTACTGGTGATCTTACGCAAGATCACACTGAAGTTTCTTATCAACATTTTGTGCAAGCTATTAAACAGGCAAAACTTTCTGTGCCTGTGCATTTTTTAGCCGGTAATCATGACGATAGAGAGCTACTGACTAAGTACCTAAAAGGGCCTGACTTTGATACAAACAACACTATTAATCATGATTTTTGGCAAATACAGCTATTAGACAGTAAAAGTGATACACCATCGGGTTTAGTCAATCAGCAATGTTTACAAGCATTGCCCGCCCAAATGGATGAGCATAAATACCAATTGTTAATGATGCACCATCACCCTGTTAATGTAGGGTATTACATTGATAAACATGGATTATTAGAGCAAGATATCTTTTGGAAAAATATTGTTCGATTAAATAAAGCCAAGATAAACATTAAAGCGATTGCTTGTGGGCATGTGCACAGAGCAACGCATTTAACTCAATTTAATGTTGAGGTGTACACTTGCCCGGCAACTTCAGTACAATTTGGTGATACTAAAGAAAATTTAGGCTCAATACTACCTAGTTATCGATTGTTTTATTTAGCGAATAACGGTGCAATCAGTAGTGATATTATTTCGCTTTAAGTAACCCTATTAACCAGGCATGCATATCACGATAGATTATTGATAATAGGAAAAGTAAATAGATAAATATGCAAAAAAATATTCTTCATATTCATGGTTTTAATTCATCACCTCAATCGCTTAAGGCAATGTTATCGCGCCAATATTTTGAGGAACATTATCCTGAAATTAATTTTGTTTGTCCGCAATTAGCGAATTCACCTAATGAGGCCATCGCCCAATTAACGCAAATTATTGACGCAGCGAGTAATGAAGATTGGTACTTAATTGGCTCATCGTTGGGGGGCTATTTTGCACACTACTTAGCCAATAAATATCTATTGCGTGCAGTGCTTATTAACTTGACGATTAAACCTTACACATTGCTTGAAACTTATATTGGAGAACAGAAAAACACTTACACCAATACGACTTATCAAGTGACCGCGCAGCATATGATTGAACTTAAAATGATAGAGCAAACTGCTCCCACCTTTGACGACGAACAAAAAAATAATTATCTAATTATGGTACAAACAGGTGACGAAGTGTTAGATTATCAAGAAGCTGTAGACAAATTTCAGCACTGTCGTTTAATCGTTGAGCAGGGTGGCGATCATAGTTTCATTGGTTTTGATCAAAAACTGCCGATAATGGCTGAATTTTTTCAATTAAGCTAAGTTTCAAACATAAATAACAAAAATGTTGATAAAGATAAAATCATGACAGACCAATATAATTCAGACTCCATTGAAGTACTTAGCGGCTTAGATCCCGTTCGCCACCGTCCCGGTATGTACACTGACACAACTCGACCAAACCATTTAGGTCAGGAGGTTATTGATAACTCGGTTGATGAAGCGCTTGCGGGACATGCTCAAAATATTAGCGTGATTTTAGACAGCGATCAGTCATTAGAAATAATTGATGATGGTCGAGGAATGCCTATTGATATTCACCCCGAAGAAGGTGTTTCAGGGGTTGAACTTATCTTTTGTAAATTACACGCGGGGGCAAGTTCTCTAATAAAAACTATCAATTTTCGGGTGGTTTGCACGGTGTAGGTATTTCAGTGGTTAATGCGTTGTCTACTCGTGTAGATGTTTCGGTTAGGCGTGACAGCAAAGTCTACGAAATGGCGTTTGAAAATGGTTATAAAGTAGAAGAGTTAAGGGAAACTGGCACGGTAGGTAAACGCAATACTGGCTCAAGGGTGAAATTTTGGCCTGATCCTAAGTATTTTGATTCTGCAAAATTTTCAGTATTAAAGCTCACTCACTTATTAAAAGCAAAAGCGGTATTGTGCCCAGGCTTAACCATTAAGTTTCATGACAAAATAGACAATAAAAAGTACGAGTGGTGTTACGAAGATGGACTAACTGATTACTTAAAAGAGTCGGTTCAAGGTTATGTAAGTTTGCCAGAACAACCTTTTGTTGGCGAATTTACTGCACAAAGTGAAGCTGCAAACTGGGCGGTTACTTGGTTACCTGAAGGTGGTGAAAGTGTCGGCGAAAGCTATGTAAACTTAATCCCAACCGTTGCCGGTGGTACTCATGTGAATGGATTACGGCAAGGTTTATTAGAATCTATGCGTGAATTTTGTGAATTTAGGCATTTAATACCCCGAGGTTTAAAGTTAACCCCCGATGATATTTGGGATAAATGTAGCTATATTTTATCCATTAAAATGCAAGATCCACAATTTGCGGGGCAAACCAAAGAGCGCTTATCTTCACGTCAATGTGCAGCGTTTGTTACAGGCGTAGTAAAAGACGCCTTTAGTTTATGGCTTAATGAACATACAGATATAGCAGAACAATTAGCTGAATTCTGTATCAGCAACGCACAAAAACGTTTGCGTGCTAGCAAAAAAGTAGTCCGTAAAAAAATAACCCAAGGTCCTGCTTTACCCGGTAAACTAACAGATTGTGGTAGTCAAGATTTATCACGTACGGAACTATTTTTAGTCGAAGGTGACTCGGCGGGCGGTAGTGCAAAACAAGCACGGGACCGTGAAACTCAAGCCATCATGCCATTACGCGGTAAAATTCTTAATACGTGGGAAGTAGAGTCAGGACAAATACTTGCCTCGCAAGAAGTACATGATATTTCAGTTGCACTAGGTATTGACCCAGACAGTGACGATTTATCCGAACTGCGTTACGGTAAAGTGTGTATTCTAGCCGATGCTGACTCGGATGGACTGCATATTGCCACCTTATTGTGCGCTTTGTTCACCCAAGACTTTTTACCCTTAGTACAAGTGGGCACGTGTATGTGGCAATGCCACCACTGTATAGAATTGACGTGGGTAAAGAAGTATTTTATGCCCTAGATGAATCTGAAAAAGACGGCATTCTTGACCGAATAGAAGCCGAGAAAAAACGCGGTAAAGTCAACGTACAACGTTTTAAAGGCTTGGGTGAAATGAACCCACTTCAGCTACGAGAAACCACCATGGACGCTAACACTCGCCGTTTGGTACAACTTACCGCACTTGATGAAGAACACAGCGAAACCATAGAAATGATGGACATGTTACTTTCAAAAAAACGCTCAGGTGATCGTAAAGAATGGTTACAAGCTAAGGGTGATTTGGCTGTTGTTTAATATGTTTGATTAAAACAAACGATATCAGAGCATAACCGTAGTTTACTTAAAGACAGTGAGTTAGTCGAAGAGGCAGTTGTCCGGAAATACCGTACAACTGCTGTCAATGCAAAAAATTATCAAGTTAATTATAATAACTTCGATGTTCAAATAAATGCTCAATATATTGACCGAAACAATGTTTCGAAATAACCAATGAAGCTTGGTTGATATGACCAATAGATAGGTTAGTGATATTGATTATCAAATTATCAAATTATCAATAATTGATATTCAATATAAAGGTGTGATGTTCTAAATGGTATAGCAGTTATTAGTTTTGTTGTTATACCAATTGGGCTTGGTTTTTTCCGTATTCACTGTTAAATTTTGTAATTAAAAGCGCTAACAATTACGGGTAGATCTATGTAAAACTAAAAAACCATACGCTTACTGACAAAACGTTTAGCATTATATTTACTAGCATTTTGACGATTACGTTGTTCGTTAACTAACATATTGAATTCGTTCATGGATTGAATGAACTGTGGATTTTGAGAAATTATAGCCATTTCAGTATCTACATCACCAATATGTTTGATCATTGCTGCTTCAGCGGCTTTTGGATCTCGCTTAATGATCGCTTCTACTATTCTCGTGTGTTCCTCAATTACCGTCTCTTTATGCTTTATGCCCAGTAATCTTTTTAAATGTTTAACTCTACTCATTGCAGCTTTTGAGTTATCAAGCAAACGCCATGCACCTAATAACCCAAGATATTCAAATAATGAGCGATGAAATGTTTCATTAATTTCAATTAAACGTGCATTATCGTGTTCACTTTCAGCAATTGAAATTTCTTTAAGTAGTTGTTCTTGTTTTGTAATAATTGATTGCAACTGCACTTGTTCAGATAACGTGATGCCTTTTTCAGCAAGACGTGCAACACAACCCCCTTCTAATTTCCCTCGAATAAAGCATGCTTCAAAATATCGTTCCAAACTAATAGGAGCAACAAAACTACCACTTTGGGGCATTATTTTTACTAGTTCATCGTTTGCTAAACGTATCAATGCTTCTCTTACAGGAGTTTTACTTATTTCAAAAATAGCAGCGATTTCTTTTTCAACTAAAGGTGTTTCAGAAAGTAGAGACAGGTTAATAATTTTTTTGCGTAAAATTGAATATATTTGCTCCACTAAGCTCCCTTCTTTTGTTAAGTCAGAAGCATTTATTATGTTATCGATACTTTTAATTTCAAAATTGAGTGTGTTCATTCAGTAGAAAACCCTTTTATAAGCAAAGATTGATGATAAGTAATCGCTGACTTTATATCTATTTATGATTATTTTTGCAAGTGAAAGGATTTTTCACAAATATTCTTATATTTGGTAATTGGTAAAGTATGTGAATTGGTAAGGTAGGTGTAGGTTACTGAATCCATGAAAATTACGTTTAATACTAATATTTTGATGGTACAAGGGCTTTTTACCAAAATTTTGATATTTCCACTGTGTTTTTGGATGAATTGTAAGCTTCTTGGTATATCAATTTTATTTATTGGTCTAATACAAAAATATTGATATATCAATTTTTTTGTATTAGCATCATAAAACCACGATGGTATTATTTATGTGGTACATCAATTGGTATTGCCAATTAAATTAAAAAGAAGTACTTAAAACATAAAAAACTAGGGGATGACAATGAAACTGAATAAAATTAGTTCGATCTATCGTAAGTCAAATAATAAAAAACGTAATGAGATCCTATTTGGGGCAGCATTATTATCAATGTTAACTATGCCTACATTTGCTGCCGATGAAGCTATTTCCAAGGCTGAAGCTGAAATTGAAGTGATACAAGTTACCGGTATGCTCTCAAGTTTAAAAGCTGCAGCGCTTTTAAAGCGAACTGATGATCGTATCGTAGATGCTATCGTTGCTGAAGATATAGGTAAGCTGCCAGACAATAACATTGCTGAAGCATTGCAACGTATCACGGGTGTTTCAATCAGTCGTGATTTTGGTGTAGGCAATGCGGTTTCTATTCGTGGATTACCTCAAAACCGTGTTGAACTCAATGGTCGCTCTACTGTTGGTGACGATAGAAACGGTGTAAGTTTTGATGATTTTCCGGCAAGTTTTTTAAAAGCTGTTGAAGTAGTAAAATCTCCTACCCCTGAAATGATAGAAGGTGCATTAGGCGGAACTATTAGCATGAAAACTATCCGTCCGTTGGAGCTTGAAAAAACAATTGCTGCTATTTCACTTGATGCTGAATATGCGGATAAAGTTGAAAATGTAGCGCCAGTATTTAGTGCTTCTGTTGGTACTAATTGGGATCTTGGTGATAATGGTACTTTCGGTATTATGGGTATGGTTGCTTATCAAGACAGAGAGTTACGTCGCGACGAAGCCTTTAACCGTATAAAAGCATACGACCATACGTCGATAGAAGGGATTGATACTGCCTCTGCTAATACGCCAAGCGGTAAGTATATTATTGGCGATCAAAATACAATTGAAGAAAAAACTGAAACCCGCGAACGTACTGCATTAAATGTAAGCTTACAATGGGCACCTGCATCTGCTCAAGGTAATTTCTATTTGGATTTAAGTTCAACAGACCGGTCGGGTTCTCAAGACGCCTATTCAGTACTTGATGGCGGTAGTACTTTCATTGCTACAGCGGATACTTATGAAGATTCAAATGGTCAGTTACGTAATTTTCAAATAGATAATGTTTCTGCCAGTCCGAAAGCATGGAATGAGTTTCGGGAAACTAAATCGATATCTAATGCTATTGGAGGTGAGTGGTATTTTACAGATAAACTACTTATCTCTGGTGAATATTCTATAGCAAAATCAGAAAGTACTAAGCCGAAAACAGAATTCAATGGTCGTGCCATTAATCACGATGCTTTTGATGAATGGGCAGATAATTGGGATGGTTCGTCAAGTTTGCCAGGTTCAGCAACTCATACAAGTCTTGCTACAATTGTTGGTAATGGTGATAATGTGTGGGGTATAACCTATGCAGATCCAGATATTTTCTCGGATCCTGATAATTTATCATTTCGTGAATACAAATATAAACACACTAAAACTGACAATGAAGAAAAAGCGATACGTTTAGATGTTGTGTATTCTGAGCCTGCAGGTTTAGAGTGGGTTTCAGCAGTAAAAGCAGGTGTACGTACCACCACACGTGATTATGAATATAACGAAAGTGCCTATAATGCTAAAGATCTTTACAATAAGATGACTAAGGATGGCATACCTTACGCTATTTGGCTTGATGAAGTAGAAGCTATGCATCCAGGTAGTACTAAAGTTGTGAACAATGGTAATACATTTGATCAAACTGGTTTTACCGGTCCAAACGACATTCTTACTTATCGAGTTTTTGATGCGAATCAAATGTCAGATGCGGAAGGTACTTTTGCTAAAGTACAAAGTATGCTTTCAGGTACTAACTATGCAACAACGGGAAGTTTAGCGTCAAATTTAACTTATGAAGAATCAGCATATCGTGATATTTCTGAAGATACCACAGCGGTTTATTTACAATTTAATTTAGATTTTGATGAGGTTCGTGCCATTGTCGGTGGTCGTTATTTAAACACTGAGATTACGTCGGCAGCATACCAAGATGGCGTGATTGTTAGTGATACTATTGATTATAATGATTTCTTACCAAGCCTAAATGTAACGTGGGATTTTAATGACGAAACCCTTGTTCGTTTTGCCGCAGCTAAAGTAATGCGTAGAGCCGACTTTGGTCAACTTAGCCCAACATTTGATTATGATAATTCATTTGTTAACGCTAGTCGTGGGAATATTGCACTAGAACCCTATCGAGCTACTCAATATGATATTTCAGTAGAGCATTATTTTGGTGCGGGTAATATGGTTTCCGCAGCATTATTTTACAAAGATGTAGCATCCTTTTTAACCAATGAAACCTACTGTGGTTATGATGCAGCGGCTTTAGCTGAACAAAATACAGCGGAATTTGATAATATTTGTATTCGTCCTGATGCAACTAGTGAAACCTCGTCAATTGTTACTACAAATGATTTGGATGAATTTAATGCCTTAAATGCTGCGGGTAGAACGGGTATCAATGTAAGCCTAGAAACTAATGGTGAAAACGGAACGGTTCAAGGCCTTGAGCTTGGATATCAACAAAACTTTGACTTTTTACCCGGTGCATTGTCTGGTTTAGGTTTCTTGGCAAACTATACCTATGCTGATAGTGAACAACCCAATGGTAATCCGCTTTTAGATATTTCTAAAAATACGCTTAATGCACAAATTTACTGGGAATATGAAGATGTTGCATTACGTTTAGCTTACACCTTCCGCGATAAATACTTATATAGTGAAAATGAAAAACGCGTTGTGACTATTGGTTCAAAAGTGTTGGATAATTCTACTAGTGACTCATCCGATCCAGAATATGATGCAACAACGGGGAATAATTATCGTGATGACGCAAGCCAATTAGATTTCTCTGCAAGTTGGAACATTAATGAAAACTTTACCTTAGTGGGTAATGTAACTAACTTGACCGCAGAGCCAATTAGCTTCTCAACTGAGCTAGGATCTAAATGGAAATTTAGTGAATCTGACCGTCGTTTCACCGTTGGTATTCGTGCTAAGTTCTAATGATATTAATAAGTGTCTTGAGTATTTTTATGTACTCTATAGGCACTTGATCCTACCCTAGAGTTTTGTCAGAAAAGTAAGAGCAAATAAAATTTGTACCCTTATTACTTTTCTGACAATAATAATACATGGATGTGGTATTTGAGGGAAAATATAAGTTTATGCCCTCAATACGCCTCACACTTTTTAATTCTTGCTACTAGATAACCTCAGCTCGGCATAAATAAATGTTCTTCTAGTAGCTATTTTTACTAACTTCGGCGTTAAATTCACTTGCAATAGCGTCCGATTAACACGTAAATAAGCCTTGCTTATTTTGCGGGCTAAAGTAGTAAAACTATCAAGCTAGAAGTGAACCGAAATTTTAATGTTTTATTTTCAAAAAGTTAACCATGTCTTAAACCGAGCTCAGGTTAAATAAACAGAACATAAAGTCAATTGATTGTTCTTACTGGCTTTCTTTAATAATCGCTTTATACTAGTTTCATACTCATATTTCTAGGTAATTAGTATTCTTGGTTAAATTATTTACAAGAATTTTGGTCACATTCTTTTATGCTTTGATAGCAGCCCAAGCGAGTGTGATGGCTGCGGTTCAAAATGTAGAGGAGGGGATTGAAGGCTTTGACGAAGCGGTTATAAATATTGAAAAGCTAGTGGATAGCAATACACCGGCGGCGCAACTTCAATTAAAAAAATATGGCGACCACTTTAACGATCTAGCATTAAAACAAAAAATAACCTACCTAGACTTATTAACTGATATCTATATTACTCAAGGTCAATTTCATTTAGCAAAACAATTGACCACAGAGGGATTGTCACTAACTTTAAACCTTTCTAGCCCCAGTTTACTCATTTCTGAATTACTTTATAATCGCGGGTTTGCTAATGAAAGTATTGGTGAAATTGAACTTGCGACTAAAGATTATGAAAGCGGCTTAGAGTTGGCTAAATCACTACATGATAATGTGTTAACTGCTCGGGGGTTAGTCAATTTAGGCGCAATTTACTATTTAACTGGTCGGTATGAGAATTCGTTAATTGTTCTAAATGATGCTTACAATATTGCCAAACAAACTACTGATGAAAAACTCAAAGGTTCAGTAAACTCAGAGTTAGGTATTTTGTATGCGCATCTGGACAGAAATAAACAAGCAATGGTTTATTATCAGCAGTCTTATCAACACTATAAAAATGCCAATAAAACAGTTTTGTCCTTGAATTCATTGGTTAATATGGGACTTAATTATTTATCTGAAAAACAATACGACGATGCCATTCAAGCGTTTGAAACCGTCATTAATGAAGCACGAAATATAGATGAGTTTGCTATAAATCAAATTATGTATAGTACTTATTCTGGTTTATCGAGGGGTAATCTTAAGAAAAAAGAAGCTAACCCTGAGGCTAGTTATCAATATTTACTATTATCTAAGCAGTATTTAGAGAATATTGAACAATACGATACAGAACGACGATATTATATTGACGAAGCGTTTGTGTTATTTGAGCTTGAACGGTTTGATGAAGCGCTCAACAGCATTGCCAAAGTAGAAAATATATTCGCATTGCATGCACCTTTAGGGCACTTAAGAAAACAGGGTCACATTAACGTTATAGACCTAAAATCAAAAATATATTTTCAGCAAGGGCATTATCAGAAGGCCTATGAATTACAAAATCACCGGTTGTCATTAACGCGAGCATTACGGGATGAAAGGCATACGCAATCTATTGCTGAAGTACGCTTGGCGCTAGAAGCAAAAGAGGCAGATTTACAGAAGAAGGTTTTAAAAAACAAACAAACATTACAAGAAATAACATTATTAGAAGCAGAGGAAAAACAAGAACAGCAAAAATTATATTTACTTTATATTGCTGTTGTAGCCTTAGTTTTTGCCTGGTTATTGGTTAAGTTAGTGCAAGGGCAGCATAAATTATATAAAGCTTCTAGTTTAGATGCGTTAACCGGTATCGCTAATCGTAATGAGGTAATGAGAAAAGGAAAAAAATTATTCTATCAAGCTAAAATGAAAAAGAATAATTTTAGTGTTCTGATGATTGATATAGATTATTTTAAAAAAATAAATGAACAATTTGGCCACAGTGAGGGGGATATTGTACTGAAAAAAGTGGTGGAATTGGGTAAAGAGTTTATGCGAAAAACAGATGTTTTTGGTCGCTTTGGCGGAGAGGAATTTATTGCCTTTTTACCCCATACATCTTCTGAACAAGCGAAAATGATTGCGGAACGATTTAGACGCTCAGTTGAGACAAATGATTGGGGCAATATTAAAGCGTCACAAGCACCCTTTAATATTAGTATTAGTATTGGTGTCGCTAACAGTGTTGATTTTCTCAATGAAGAAGGATTCGATTTAGCTATGCTAATTAATAAAGCTGATCAATTGCTGTTCTTAGCTAAAGCTCAAGGTCGGAATCAGGTATGCACCTAATGGTAAAGTTATTTATTATATTACTTTGTTTATGTATGAGTATGTCTAGTGATAGCTTATTTGCCGAAACGAATGATAAAGAAGAAAGGCAAACGTTAACTCAGGTTAGCGAGCTCTCGGTGCGTCCAGATATCGTCACTTTGACAGAACTAGCAACACAAAATCCTAATCAAGCCCGATACTTGATCAATAATTTACCCACAGATAGAACCATGTTTAATTATGCCGAACAGTATTTATTATTATTAGCGCAAGCAAAAATAAAACAGTACGAACAACAACATAATGCAGTGATATCGCTTATTGAAAAGGCAAAACTATTAACCAAATATATCGTGAAAAAGCAATTAGACTTACCCCTGTTCTCTGATGCTTATTTAGTGCAGGCCACAAGTTATGCCGCGCTAAAAGACTATAAGAATGCTTACGAAAATAAGAAAACTTTTGTTGATGATTACAATGATTATAGTGATACAAAACGTGAGAACACGATTGAAAAATTAACTAAAAAATATGAAGTAGCCAATAAGAATCAAGAAAATGAATTGCTTGAAAACCAAAATAAATTAAAGGCATTACATCTTAATGCAGTAAAACAGCAACAGCAAGATTTGCAGAAAAAAATCATGTTAATTTTTTCGACTATTTTACTCTTTGTCTTATTATTTTTGCGTCAGTTTAAAGTAAGAAAAAAATTAATACTCCTAGCAAAAACTGACAGCTTAACTACTTTGTTAAATAGAGCGGCATTATTTAAAGCGGGTCATGTATTAGTTAAAAAAGCGAAGGAAGAAAATCTTGAATTAAGTGTTTTATTATTTGATATCGATTTTTTCAAATTGCTTAATGATGAGTTTGGGCATTCAGCGGTGATGCGGTTTTAAAGAAAATAGCACAGTTGGTGAGTGAAACAATGCGTTCTCGCGATGTTTTTGCTCGCTTAGGGGGAGGACAATTTGCTGCCATTTTGCCTAGTTCAGATCTTAGTCATGCAAAAGCTATTGCCGTACGAGTATTAGAAAAAATAGCCCGCTATAATTATAGCGAACTGGGCGTTAAGCAAAATGTTACGGTAAGCTTAGGTGTTGCTAATATAAAAGATACGGAAAGAGAATTTGATGATATTCTACATGCGGCCGATTTAGCAATGCATCAAGCAAAAGCGCGGGGCCGAAATCAAATAGTGAGTTACGAAACTATTGTTGAAGATCAAGAAAGGCGTCACCACTAACTTTTTGAATTCACTTGGCTATAAAAATCAGATAAGCTGTGTTTTATATAGCTATTTTTAGTCATATTTATCACGTTCAACTACGAGAAATAGTTCGCGTCCATAGATGCGATATTAATGTTTATGATAATAGGAAAACCATTGCATGTCTGATGTGCTCGAATATAGTCCAGACGGGGTAGAGCAGGTTCCCCTAAGACGTTTTACCGAAGAAGCTTATTTAAACTACTCAATGTACGTAATTATGGACAGAGCCTTGCCTCATATAGGCGATGGCTTAAAACCTGTGCAGCGGCGTATTGTTTATGCAATGTCAGAGCTTGGGTTATCAGCGACCGCTAAATATAAAAAATCTGCGCGTACTGTTGGTGATGTATTAGGTAAGTTTCATCCTCATGGTGATAGTGCGTGTTATGAAGCTATGGTGCTAATGGCACAGCCATTTTCTTATCGCTACCCTTTGGTTGATGGCCAAGGTAACTGGGGAGCGCCAGACGATCCAAAATCGTTCGCTGCAATGCGTTATACAGAATCACGTTTGTCAAAATTCAGTGAAATATTACTTGCTGAACTTGGACAAGGCACAGTGGATTGGGTGCCAAACTTTGATGGCACTATGAACGAACCAAAAACACTACCGAAGGCGTTTGCCTCATATTATGCTTAATGGTATTACGGGTATCGCTGTCGGAATGGCAACGGATATTCCTCCCCATAATGTGCGTGAAATTGCGGATGCTTGTGTACATCTAATTGAAGAACCTAAAGCAGAGGTTGCCGACTTATTAACGTATGTTAAAGGGCCTGATTACCCTACTGATGCCGAAATTATTACACCCAAAAGTGATATTGAAAAAATATATCAAACAGGGCGTGGCAGCATAAAAATGCGTGCTGTTTATGAACTAGAACATGGCGAAGTGGTGATAACTGCCTTACCTCATCAAGCATCAGGCGGTAAGATATTAGAACAAATTGCGGGACAAATGACCGCGAAAAAACTACCAATGGTAATCGATCTTCGTGATGAGTCTGATCATGAAAATCCGGTACGCTTAGTTGTGGTTCCTCGCTCAAACCGAGTTGATATTGAGCAGTTGATGCAGCATCTGTTTGCCGGCACTGATTTAGAAAAAAGTTATCGTGTTAACATAAATATGATTGGTTTAGACAATCGACCCGCGGTGAAAAACCTTCGAGAAATACTGTCTGAATGGCTTGAATACCGCAGAGAAACTGTGCGTCGACGTTTGCAATACCGCTTAGATAAAGTACTTGCTCGCTTACATATTTTAGATGGTTTATTGGTTGCTTATTTAAATATTGATGAAGTTATTGAGATCATTAGAACTTTTGATGATCCTAAAGCTGAATTGATGACGCGTTTTGGGTTATCTGAAATACAAGCACACGCTATTTTAGAGATTAAATTAAGACAACTTGCCAAGCTTGAAGAAATTAAGATCCGCGCAGAGCAAGATGAATTACGTGAAGAACAAGATTATTTAGAAAAAATTCTTAATTCAAAAGCTCGTATGAATACGCTGATGAAAAAAGAAATTCTATCGGCAGCTAAAGAGTATGGTGATGATCGCCGTTCTAAATTAGTTGAGCGTAGCGAATCAAAAGCCCTAACTGAAAAGGATCTAGTGCCAAGCGAACCTGTAACGGTAGTTGTTTCAGATAAAGGTCGGGCACGCTGTGCTAAAGGGCATGATATTGATGCTACAGCACTAAGTTATAAATCAGGTGATACTTATCTCTGTTCTGCAAAAGGTCGCAGCAATAATCCTGTCGCTTTTATTGATTCTTCAGGAAGAGCATTTACTACAGATGCCCACACATTACCGACAGCAAGAAGCCAAGGGGAGCCGTTAACGGGACGCTTTAGTTTATCCGCAGGGGAAAATTTTGTACATTGCGTGATGGCGCAAGACGAGTCTAAGTACTTACTTGTGAGCGATGCCGGTTATGGCTTCGTGAGTTCATTTAGCGATATGATCAGTCGAAATAAAAATGGTAAAGCACTGATTTCCCTTCCTCAGGCTGCCAAGGTATTAGCGCCACAGTTGATTGAACATATTAATACAGATTCATGTTTAGCTATTACAACAGAAGGACGAATGTTAGTTTTTCCTGTGAAAAACTTACCTGTATTGAGTAAAGGAAAAGGTAATAAAATTATTAATATCCCTTCCGCTCGAGCAAAGTCTAGAGAAGAGTATGTTAGCTTGCTAACCATTGTACCTGAAGGGGCTTCCATAACTTTGCATGCAGGGCGTCGGAAACTTACCTTAAAACCAACGGATATTGAGCATTATCGTGGCGAACGAGGTCGTCGTGGGAATAAGTTACCTCGAGGGCTACAACGTGTAGATCAAATAGAAATTGAAGCACCTAAACTGGTATCAGACGATGCATCCCTTGATGATTCAACAGTAAATGAAAATATAGAATCTAAGGACGATTCGCTATAGCCAATAGGCTGATATATACCCGTTACTGAACCCTAAATTGATTGCAACTTGTTTCAGGAGACACTCTCCTGAAACATTTTTTGATCGATATCAATTAAAAAGCAAACATGTTTTGTTTTGATTGTACATTGTATGTTTTGAGCGTAGAATGAGAACAATAGTAATTCTCATTAATCTTTGTAGGTGTTTCTTTATAGGTATTAATGATTTGTTATCCTAGGTGCTTTTCATAGCACATAGGGCACCAAGATACTCTTTACTGAAGATGATGAGAATGTTCCATTAGATAGGCGTTTACAGGTTATATTCTTTTAAGAAAGTAGCCGTGAAAACTGAAGTGTAAAGGTAAAAAAATGACCTTAGTTGATGTAGCAAAAAATCAAGTTGTAAAAATTAGTGCCTTACCACTTGATGAAACATTGTCGGCACTTTTATTAGAGCAAGGCTTTTGTTTGCGTACTGAAGTGGCTTTAGCGCATAAAGCACCTTTCAATGGGCCTTTGGCTTATCGATTGCATAATACAAAAATAAGTCTACAACGTTCTGTAGCTGAGCAAATTAAAGTTTCAGTCAGTTAATTATTTTATCAGGGCTTCAAATCCCAATCAATGTTACCTAAAGCCACATTTAGTACATTTTATATGAGTTTTTTTCATGAGTTGTTGTTCTAATTCTTCATCGTGTTCAGGAGCACCATTACCACCTAATGGCTCACACTATGCGTTAGTGGGTTTTGCTAATTCAGGTAAAAGCACGCTATTTAATTTATTAACATCACGTCAAAAAAATGGGCGTAAACAAAATGTTGGTAATTTCTCAGGTGTGACAGTAGCAGCTAAAAAATCGCCATTTCAAGTGGGGCAAGTCGATGCATTTCTTTCTGACTTACCTGGTTTAAGTTCACTTACTCAGCGAGGTGAGCAAGGGCAAGATCTCACTATTTCTCAGCAATTTATACAAAAAAACAATATCGATTGTTTAATCAATGTAATAGATATTAATCAAATAAGTCGTCAGCTTTATCTTACCACGCAATTACTAGAATTGGGTGTGCCGATGATTATCGTGCTGAATAAAGTGGATAGAAAAACACATCAATGGGTTGATACAAATAAACTCAGCGAAGAACTAGGTTGCCCTGTTGTTGCTATTAGTGCGCAAGACAAAAAATCCTTAAGTTTAATAGACAAAACACTGTTAACGTGTGATTTGAATAATAAGACCAAGACGGTTAATGAGCAGAAAGTTGAAAGCCTGTCAGCTATTCAAGCAAGACAAAATTATGTGGCGGATATTATTGGTCGTGTAAGTACTTCTGGTGGGGGGGCACGTCTTTCAGACACATTAGATAATATTGTATTACACCCTATTATTGGTGTTCCCGTGTTTTTAGGCATGATGTATCTACTTTTCATGTTTGCGATTAATGTGGGTAGTGCCTTTATTGACTTTTTTGATATATTAAGTGAGGCAATATTTGTCTCATATCCGTTGCATTATCTTGAGCCTCTCGGTTTGCCTCAGTGGATTCTAACCATTATTGAAGGGGTTGGAAGCGGTATACAAACCGTTGCGACATTTATACCTGTTATCGCTTGTTTATTTATTGGTTTATCTTTACTTGAAAACTCAGGGTATTTAGCACGTGCTGCCTTTGTTGTTGATAATGTCATGCAAAAAATAGGATTACCAGGTAAAGCATTTGTGCCGTTAATTGTCGGTTTTGGCTGTACGGTACCTGCGGTTATGTCAGCTAGAGTACTTGATAGTGAAAGAGAACGCATAACCACTATTATGATGTCACCTTTTATGTCTTGTGGTGCACGGCTACCTGTATATGCATTATTTGCTGCTGCTTTTTTCCTGATAGTGGGCAAAATCTAGTTTTTCTTTTATATTTAATTGGTATTGCCGCCGCTATTTTTACTGGATTTTTACTCAAAAAAACAGTCTTATCTGGCACTAGCTCTCTTAATATTATGGAGTTGCCGCCTTATGAAGTACCTCAGATTAAGGCTATTAGTAAACGTGTATGGCACCGTACTTATGGCTTTGTAACAGGAGTGGTAAAACAATTGTTATCGTGGTGTGTTTACTTAACTTTTTAAATTCAATTGGTACCGATGGTAGCTTTGGTCATCAAGACAGCGAAAAATCAATTTTGAGTCGAAGTGCACAAGTTGTTATGCCAATACTAACGCCTATGGGTATTAAAGAAGAAAACTGGCAAGCCGGTGTAGGCATTATTACAGGTATTTTTGCTAAGGAAGTACTCGTTGCTACTTTTAATAGTTTGTACTCTCCTCAAAATGTAGATGACCAAGCTGAACCTTCACTTATTGATAGTTGGCATGAGGCAACCGCGAGCATAAAAGAGAACTTACTCGGTATTGCTCCAGATGATCCCATGGTATTGATGTGGGTGATTTAAGTGACTTAGCTACTGTTGCTAAAGAACAACATGTTGAATTAAGTACTTATCAAGTAATGCAAGCCGCGTTCTTTGGGCAGTTGGGTGCCTTTAGTTATTTACTTTTTATTCTTTTATATACCCCTTGTGTTGCAGCTATGGGGGCAATAAAAAATGAAGTAGGTGGTCGTTGGGCCGGATTTGCAGCCATTTGGAGTTTCTCACTGGCTTATTTAATGGCGACATTGTGTTTTCAAATAGGTAATTTTTTCGTTGCTCCGTTAATGGCAAGTATCTCAATCGCAGTTGTTTTTGCGTGTTTTGCGGGTATATATTTTTGGTTAAAACATCAAGGCCGGAAGGTGCTCACTATCCCTATCTCTGTAAGGTATTCATAACAGATAGGCGATTTGTTAACTAATATCTCAATTATAATGTATTGTGTGGACTTAACGCTAGTCATAAAATTCACTATTTGACTAGCGTGACACTGGTATTTTTCTCGTTTGCGGGCTAATCTGTTATTTTAAATCGATGCACCTTTTTCTATTATTAGGAAAGAAAAGGTTACTCGCATCAATTTAGATACCAATAATTTTGTGATTTATGTCAAAATCTCTGTAGAAAAATCTGCTAAACTTACTCTTGTAACAGTTTCATTAATTAGGTGATCTATTTTATAGGTAGAAAAAATTGCCAAATACAAGGCATTTATTTAATAACGAGTTGTTCTAATTATTAAATAAATAACGATGTAGTTGGAGGTTTTTGCAAGTAGAAAGGATCACATAGTTAGCGAGATTAGTAATATATATCGCTAATGTCGCAACGAGCAAAATTCGATTAATCATATCAGTTTCAGACTATTTCTCTATTTCTCTTGCAAAAAGGAGAGTTAACACTTGATCAATTACATCATTGTTTTATCTGTTATATCAATACTACTTTTTTGTTGGATATATAGTCTAAGAAAAGTGAATGGTAGAAAACATACCGTAAAAGAATTATTGCGCGAAAGTAAGGATAAGTATCGCGCTATGTTTGAAACTGCCCTTGTTGGTATGGCACTTAATGATAAAGAAGGTAAGTTAGTAGAGGTTAATCAAGCTTATCTTGATATTATTGGTTACACTTATGAAGAAGCCTATAACTTAACTTATTGGGATCTCACCCCTAAGTCTTATGAAGAACAAGAAGACTTTCAACTTAAATCGTTAACCGAAAAAGGCCGCTATGGGCCTTATGAAAAAGAATATATTCATAAAGATGGTCATCTTGTTCCTGTTTTATTAAATGGGGTGCAGGTGATAGGCTCAGACAATGAGGTTTATACTTGGTCTTTTATTCAAAATATTGCGGAGCATAAACAAGTTGAATTACGTGAAAAAAATCGCTCACATATTTTAGAGCTTATTGCTAGCGATGAATTGTTATCTGTCATTCTAGGTGCGATTGTAAAAGGCGTTGAAGACGAAAATCCTAACATGCTATGCAGTATTTTAGTCATAGATGAGTTGGGCAAGCATTTATTAAGTGGTGCGGCACCAAGTCTTCCAAGTTTTTATACTCAAGCGGTTAATGGGATAGAAATTGGAATCGGGGTTGGATCTTGTGGTACTGCTGCATTTAAAAATGAGCGTGTTATTGTTGAAGACATACAAAATCATCCATACTGGGCTTCTTATGCAAAGCTAGCAAAAGATGCCTGTTTGGGAGCTTGTTGGTCGGAGCCTATTCGCTCTACTCAAGGTAAAGTGTTAGGTACTTTTGCGATCTATCACCATGAAGTTAATCGCCCAACAGAAACCGATTTGCTGTTAATCGAACAAACGGCCAGTCTAGCAAGTATCGCTATTGAAAAAAATCATGATATTTTAGCCCTAAAATCTGGCCGAGAGCAGATGCAACTTGTATTAGCAGGTGCAGAGCTTGGTTTTTGGGATTGGGATATGACAACCGGTAAGGTAGAAAGAAATGAGCGATGGGCAACCATGCTTGGATATACCTACCAAGAAATACAATATACCACGAATCAATGGTCAGATTTTGTCCATCCCGATGATAGAGAAAGGGCATGGGAATCAATCAATGATGTACTAGAAGGTCGTTCAAAAGGTCATAGTTTAGAATACCGAATGCTTACAAAAGATGGTGGATATCGATGGATTCTTGATCAAGCTAATGTAATGAAACGGGATAATAATGGCAAACCACTTCGCATGAGTGGAACGCATAATGATATTACTAACCGAAAAATAGCAGAAGAAAAGCTGAAACTTGCTGCCAGTGTTTTTACTCATGCACGTGAAAGTATTACGATTACGGATACTAGTGGTGTCATTATTGATGTGAATGATACTTTTACCTCAGTAACCGGTTATAGCCGTAAAGATGTTGTAGGAAAAACGCCTAGTATTCTAAAATCAGGTAAACAATCGCCTGAATTTTATGCCGATATGTGGCAGGCCCTATTAGGAGAAGGACACTGGTATGGTGAAATTTGGAACCGCCGAAAAAATGGTGAATTGTTTGCTGAGATGAAAGCGATTAGCGCCGTTTTAGATGAAAATGGTATTACTACGCATTATGTCGCTCTAGGTAATGATATTACGCTCATAAAGGAACACCAAGCTCAACTAGAAAGCATAGCCCATTTTGATACCTTGACTAACTTGCCTAATCGCACATTACTGGCTGACCGGTTAAATCAAGCTATGGTTCAGTGTAGTCGTCACAAACAATCGCTTGCTGTTGTGTTTTTGGACTTAGATGGCTTTAAGTTTGTTAATGATACCTACGGACACGATGTTGGTGATGAACTGTTAATAGCACTTTCCGTGCGTATGAAAAAAGCATTACGCGAAGGAGATACCTTGGCGCGTTTTGGTGGGGATGAACTTGTTGCTGTATTAACAGATTTAGATAATATTGAAGACTTCGAACCCGTGTTATCACGTTTATTACTCGCTGCATCTGATCCTGTTACGCCGGGTAATATAGTGATCAACATTTCAGCAAGTATTGGCGTTACCATTTACCCACAAGACAATGTCGATGCTGATCAACTTATGCGTCATGCAGATCAAGCTATGTATGTTGCAAAAGAGTCAGGTAAAAATCGCTATCACTTATTCGATATCGTTCAAGATGATGCGATAAAAGTTCAACATGAAAGTCTTGAGGCTATACGTAATGCATTAGATAAACAACAGTTTGTACTTTACTATCAGCCTAAAGTGAATATGAAAACTGGTGTAGTTACAGGGGTAGAGGCATTGGTTCGTTGGCAACATCCTGAATTAGGGCTATTAAGTCCTGCTGAGTTTTTGCCTGTCATTGAAAATAACTTAATGATGATAGAATTGGGTGAATGGGTTATTGATACCGTGTTGTCGCAAATTCTACAATGGCAAAATATGGGGCTTGAGTACCCATTAAGCACTAGTGTGAATGTAGCTGCTGTACAAATTGAACAGCCTGACTTTTCTCAACGACTGGCATCGTTACTCGCTGCACATCCTGATGTTGAACCATGTTATTTAGAATTAGAAGTACTTGAAACAACCGCACTACATGATGTGAACCATGTGTCAACAATCATGAATGCATGTGTCGCACTCGGTGTTAAGTTTGCGTTGGACGATTTTGGTACTGGCTATTCATCTTTAACTTATCTAAGAAGATTACCTGCAAATTTGATAAAAATAGACCAAAGTTTTGTCCGAGATATGCTCATTGATAATGATGATCTCGCTATTGTAGAAGGAGTTATTGGGCTAGCTAAATCATTTAAACGAGAGGTAATTGCAGAGGGTGTTGAAACTACCGCACACGGCACTGCATTATTAGCATTAGGGTGTGAATTAGCGCAAGGGTATGGTATTGCCAAACCCATGCCTGCCGCCGATATTCCTGCGTGGATAAAAGACTGGAAGCCTGATGTAAGCCGGAATGTTTAATCTAGCTTAAGCTATTGTGCTACTAACGGTAAGGCCTATCAATTATTTGTCAGTTATCGTTAACTAAATCAGTTTGATCTCAATTGATTTACTACAAGGTCCTATTATTTCAATTGTTTTTGTCTAACCCCTCTAGAAAGCGCTTGTTGTTTGTGATGAGATAGTTTTTTAATGATTTGAGCTTTAATAAATGGAAAACGCAGATGAAAAAGATTAACCGTATTGCAATATTAACCAGTGGCGGTGATGCGCCAGGAATGAATGCAGCCATTCGCTCGGTAATACTTGCTGCGCATCATTATCATATTGACGTCATTGGTTTTTATCATGGTTTTAATGGTCTTATATGTAAAGAAAATATTAATCAAACAAAGTGTTTAAGCTTGGTCGATACCAGTAATATAATTCAACGTGGTGGCACCATTTTAAAAAGTGCACGTTGCCCTGAAATGCAAACTGAGCAGGGATTAAAACAAGCAGCAAAAACATTAAATAATAACGAAATTGAAGCATTAATTGTAATTGGTGGTGATGGTTCTTTTAATGGGCTGATTGAGTTGAAAAATTATTGGCATGGACAACTTATTGGTATTCCAGGAACAATAGATAATGACCTTGATGGCACAGATTTTACTATTGGTTTTGCTACCGCTGTTAATACAGCGATAGAAGCCATTGATAAAATTCGTGATACAGCAGATGCGTTTGAACGTATTTTCATTGTTGAGCTTATGGGGCGTCATAGTGGTCATATAACCTTTAATGTTGGTATTGCCTGTGGTGCAGAACAAGTTCTGTCATTTGAAAACTTTTCAATAGATGATAAAGAAGCAAAATTACAACAATTGGCAGATGAAATAAACACGGCGCAAGAAAATCGCCATAGTAGTTATATTATCGTTATTGCTGAAAATTTATGGCCAGGCGGTGCGATGGAACTGGCTAAAGAGTTAAGACAAAAAGCAAATGTTGATTGCACTGCCTGCGTACTAGGGCATATACAACGAGGTGGTTCTCCGGTACCTAAAGATAGGTTATTGGCAACAAAGATGGGGGTTGCTGCTGTACAAGCTATTATTGAAGGAGAGCATTGTATTATGATTGCCGAGCAAAATAATACGATGTGCCACATCAATTTAGCAGAGGCTGTTAAACACCATAAAGTTGTTAATCAACAACTAGTGGAAGCACAAGAAAATATTTTAGCCTTGACCGCACAAAACCAATATTAAATGAAAAGTATTGTGTTTTTTGAGCTTACTTGTGAATACAAGAACTTGGTGATAAACGTATTTTAAACACTTAAACACTTAAACACTTAACTACTAATTTATCATTTAATCACGGGAAGTTTTGCTAAGGAGGGGAAGTAGAATTACATCCCCTCATTTCAGTACCAGGTGGTCTTTACGGTAAAGTAATAATAACTGTTGTACCTTTACCTACTTGACTCTCTATTTTGATATCACCGCCTAATTTATTCTTGATTAAATCATGAGTAGTGCTCATGCCTACACCAACATAGCCGCGATCTTTACGCGTAGTAAAGAATGGAGTGAATACTTGTTTTAATACAGTTTTATCCATTCCTTTACCGTCATCTTTATAGGTGATTTTAGCGCCATTTTTGGCACCTTTTTCTACTGTTAATGTTATTTTGCCATTACCAGTATTATCAAAACCATGCTTTAACGAATTATTAATGAGATTTAACAATGCTAATGCAATAAAGCTTGGAACAGATCTAATTGATAATTTTTGTTCACCAAAGATAAAGATAGGCAATTTCACTTTGTGTAAATTCAAAATCGTATAACATCATCATTTTTTGCATGTAAGCGACCAGATCAAAATTTTGCATTTTAGTATCATCTTGATCTGCCGCAATGTGATTAAAGGTTTCTAATAAATTTGCAACAGGTTTAACTTTAGCTACATTCTTCTTATCACCGTTAGTCTCAAGCTCGATTAGATAATCATCTAACGATACACCCACGGCAAAGGTAATATCCGTTGCAATGTAGCCAAATGCAGCAAGGTTTTCTGATTTTATTAATTGATTTTCTCTAATTGGTAACAACTTGTCATTTTCATTTTTTACTGGTGATATAGGTTGCGAGGCAGCGTTTTTAGCTTTATTCCACATGAAGTATGCAGCAAATAAAGCAATAACGGCAATAAGAACAAAAATATAAAATAAGGTTTGGAAAGTAGATAGGCTCTTATTTTCTTTTGTTATAGTTGATAATTTAGCCAAGGTATTATTTGTGATACTTTCTTGTTTTTTAAGCTTTGCGGTTAATTCAACAATTTCATTATCTTGTTCTTCTGTGTTTTCTTCAATAGGAGCTTGCTCATCTAGATTGTTTACTCTCAATTGTGCTTGCTGAGTTTCTAACTGTTTTTCCAATTGTTGTAGTTTTTTGTCTTGAGATTTTATTTTTTTATTTTTTTTATCATTCTCTTGTTCGGCAAGTTTTAAACGAACTGCATTTTTTTGCAAAATTAAGTTGTTTTTCTCTGAGTTTTCTTTGCTTTCATTGAGTTTTTGGTTCAACTCATCTAATAAAGATTTTTGCTGCAAGGCTTGATTTTCAAGCGCCTTTTTTTGTTTTTCTAAGTCATTTTTAAGTGCTAATAGGTCATCTGTGCGTTGTTTCTGTAATGCGGTAGGACCTATTGTTAATATCTCTTCCTGAGGTTGTTCATCGGTAAAGTATGAAAGTTCAGGCATTATTAATTGTTCGTTTGTAATGGCATCATCATTCACTTTAAGCACAATTTTAGCATCTGATTTGTTGAATGAAATATCAACCATGGTATCTTGATTATTTTTACTGTCTTCAGAAATAACTAAAACATGAGAGCCGCTGATTTTATCAATCAATTTTGTAAATTTGTTTTGGTTTAATGAGGGAACAAACAAAATGTTAACGGTTTGAGCTTTTTTTCTGTCGGAGATTAATTGCACTAAAATGTCTTTACCTCGAACACCTTTGTTAGCAAAAAAGTTTTTAAAATAGGTGTATTTTTCAATGTCATCGTAAATACCAATAACGAACTCACGTTGTCTGGCCTCAGCAGGCCAAGTGACATATTTAGCAAATTTACTTACTAATTTGGCTTGTTCGTTCTCAAGTGTGGTGGTTCTAGCCCAAGATTGGCCTCCAAGCAGAAGACCGAGACTAAGAGTGACTAATAAACAACGTGATATTAATCGTGTAAATGTTGCTTCCATGACTTACCTTACAAAAAATTTATTATTATGTTTTTATTATTTTACGTATAATTAATCTTAAATCAATACTTTACTCACAATCAAGAAGAGTTCGCATTTTTTTGACAGGGAAGGGAGTATAAACAAGGTCTCTTATTAACCCGTTTTCCTCGTCATTGTCGCGTTGTCATCTTAATGAAATCTATTTTTATGGCGTATTCACTACTTGTAACGATAATGAAAAGCTACTACCTTGACCTAGTTTACTATCAACAAAAATTTCAGAGTTTAAAATTTTGCTCAATTTTTGACTAATGGCTAAACCTAAGCCGGCATGAGGTGTTTTATCTTCAATGGCATTACTAGCACGATATCTAGCATCAAAAATATAAGCAATATCCTCTTTGCTAATGCCAGAGCCATTATCGGTTACTGCTATTTTTATTTTATTCGTTAGTTGACTAACAATAATGGCGACCTCTCCATTCTGACTCGTATGTCTTATGGCATTTTCTAATAAATTGGTGATGATACGTTCAAGTTTGGCAATGTCAGAGTAAACAACAAAGCGACATTGTTGAGGCTGTAAGCTCAGGCTGATATTTTTATCTTTTGCTTTGAGTGCGAACTTAGCAATGATGTCATGTAGTAATTCGCCAATGGCAAAAGTTTCTAAACTAACGGTTACTTGGCCATCTTCTAAATGCGCTAACTCAAAGATTTGATCAATTAGCCGTTTCAACTGTTGGCCATTTCGTTGAGCTGTTGCAAGATAATCTGCTCGTTCAAGTGTTGTTAACTTATCACCTTTAATTACCATGGTTTCAATATAGCCTTGCATGGTGGCTAAAGGAGTACGTAAATCATGAGATAAATGCGCTAATAACTCTCTTCTGATACGATCATTTTCAGTCAGTTGAGAAAACTGTTGATTGATTTGTTTGACCATAACATTAAAGGTATTACCAAGCTTATGTACTTCATTGTTTTCGGGATTTGTCCATTGGGTTAATACTATTTTAGATTGATCAAACTTTACGGCATTAATTGCGGTCATTTCATTGGCTAGTTTTTTTATTGGCGCAGTGAAATAACGAAAAACGGCTAGTAAAACGAGTAACAGAAGTAATAAAGAACCAATGAATAAAGTACTATATTGTTGTAAATGTTTATCATTTTTGACTTGGTTAAAAATAGAGTCATAAATTTCTCCGCCAATAATGACATACAAATACCCTTGTAAATTATCTCCGCGATAGATAGGTGCAGCAGAAAATATTTTCTGTTTATCTACACTACGAGGATCATCACCAAAAATGGGCACGATATCGGGATTTGATATTAAGTTGACTAGGGGACTTAATTCCACTTTTTTACGCTTTATTTTACTAGCATCTGCAGAGTAAGTAATAATGTTTCCCGCGGGATCAAGAAAATAAAACTCAAATGAAGGGCCTAATAACATCAAAGTATGGAATAAATTTTTCAATGCACTTTTGTCATATACGCCATCTTGTAAAAGAGGATTATCATGCGCTAAATGTTCAGCAAGTTGGCTGTGTAATTTTTGTTCTGCTTGTAATTTTGAATGTTCGGCTAAGGAATTACTCCAATAAAAAAGCATTGAAGCAATGATAATAAAAGCAAAACATACGGACAAAGCGAGTCGCCGGTAAAGTGATAATTTCATGAAAAACTCTTTCTAAATATGACTAATGGTTGATGCTCATTGCTTAGTTAAGGTAAATTTAATTATATTATTTATTAGTAAACACCAAAGAGTTCAGCTTGTAGCCAACGCCCCAAACAGTTTGAATTATCTGAGGATCTGCACAGTTTTCTTCTAATTTATTTCGCAAGCGGTTTATGTGTGAATTTACCGTGTGTTCATAACCACTGTGGTTGTATCCCCAAACACCATCAAGCAACTGAGAACGAGAAAAAACTTGATCAGGGTTTTTACATAAATAATCAAGTAACTCGAATTCGGTAGAGGTTAAATTAATGGCCGTGTCTTTGTACGTCACTTGGTGATAACGGGCATCAACTAATAATTTACCTATACACGTACTGCTTTTTTCTTGCCGGTTATTATTGCTGTTTTGCTTCGTTTCTTCTGCACTATTTCTTTGTGTAAACGCATGAACTCGACGTAATTGTGTGCGGACCCTGGCTTGCATTTCTCTGATACTAAAGGGCTTGGTCATATAATCGTCAGCCCCAAGTTCAAGACCGAGTATCCGGTCTGTTTCAGATGTTTTTGACGTCAGCATTAAGATGGCTTGTAACGGTTTTTCTTGACGAATTTGACGACAAATATCTAAGCCATTAATACCCGGTAACATGACATCTAGCATCACCAACTGATAATTTTGCTTCAGCGCTTGTTCAAGTCCTTGTTGTCCATGACAACAGATATCGCTATCAATATCTAACTCAGATAAATGCACCTGAATTAGATTGGCAATATCGAATTCATCTTCAACAATTAAAACTTTGTCTTTCATAGTTTGGCCAGTTAGTTGAACAACAAAGCTGAACTAACCCACTGGCCAAATTCAGCTTACTTTGTTCGTGTTATTGTTAATTTTATCGCAGGGTTATCAAAACGATGTGCCTGTGTTAAAACCGAGCTAGATAATCCGTCATCTTGACTGACAACACCCGAGTGGTAAGCAACAAAGTCAACATCGTCACGAGCTTCGTCAAAACCAACGCCGCCATCAGCAGGTCCTGGAATACTTCCCATCATTTCAGTATTAGCTTCTGTACCCGCATCGTAAACGGCTAAGTTCCACGATGTGGAGTCATCAATTGCCATTGTTGAAATATCTATACCAGTTAGACCCGAGAAAGCGTCATTTGTATTCACTAACATGGTCGCGGCAGTAAAATAAGTTGCATTACGGTCTGATGTTGTTATTTCAACGGTGCTTTCTGTGCCCGGTAAAACCACGCCATCACCAGATTTTGCGGCAAGTGCAGCGCTGTCTGCAATAAAATCTGCGTTATCACCACCTTCAGCTAATTTTTCTAAGGCAACTGAAGATGTTTCACCTACCATCCACATTTTACTGTCAGCATGTAGAGTAACGGCAAGTGGAGACAGTGGTTGTGCGTAAGTTAAATTAGTGAGTGTAACTGTATAGCTATATTCTGCCGGAGGCTCAGGTGTAGGCGTTACAACTGATGTGTCATTATCACTGCCACAAGCAGATAACGTTAGTAACAATGCGGTTGCTAACAGTGTTTTACGCTTAGTCGCTAACTTACTGTTAGCAACACGCAAAGTTTTTATATTTTTTAAAGAAAGGCTCAACATGATTTGCTCCTTATTGAATAGTCACGGTTAATTTAGCAACAGGGTTTAACCAACGGTGAATACTGTTGTTTAAATCACTTTGCCCGCCATCTGACATATCATCACCTAAGTTGCCACGGTGTATATGAATCATGGTATTACTTTCTGTGTCGGTAACGCCTGTACCATTGCTGCCCGCATCGCCACCAGGCGCTGCCGGAATACCTAATACACCGGGAGCACCACCACCATTGACAACTTCATTATTGGCTTCAGTTCCTGCATCATAAGCATTTAGCATAATAGTGTATGTGCCTGCCTCTGTTGGAATTTTCCAACTATCTAAACCAACGAAACCATCGTTTGAAGGAAGCACCATGGTGGTCATAGATAAATGAGTGTTGGTCGCATCATTGGTTAAAGTGTAACTCGTTGACATACCTGGTGCTAATAAACCACTTGTCGGGTTTTCGTTAACATTGGCATCGGCATTAGATAACATACTAGATAACCCTGAAATATCGCCGCCTTCAGCCATCGCTTGTAACTCGGGTGTTGCAGCAGTACCAACCATAAAAATATGGTTATCACTTGCATGTGCTGCTGTAATCACAGGAGTAAAATGTAAACCTTGTGTTAAGTTAGTCACCGTAATCGCTAAGTCTTGAGCCATAGCACTTGAGCTAGCAAAAACTATTGCGCTAGCACTTAGTAAAGTAGTGATGTTTTTAGTTGTTGTTTTCATGACAGTGTATACCTTCTTTTAAATTGTAAATTTCGATTTGTTTTAGAATTCAAGAGCAAGTATGCGGGGAAGTTGTTGCGACAAGATCACGGACTTATCACAGTTTGATTACTTAACTATCACGAAACTATCACAGCGGATTTATGCCTAAAAAGAGCAGCGAAAAATAGCGAAAGAATTAATCACGGAATAATGAACCGAATGACTTAGCGCAAAAATGAATCATGGGGGGTTAGTTGCAAAGGCAATTGCTAACTTTAAAATGACAATTTTGTCATACTTGTTGCGATTCCTATGAATCAGGTGAGATACTCTTCTGGGCTACCTAAGGACCAAACTCAATGAAGATATTGCTTGTTGAAGATGAACAAAAAATTGCTGACTTTATCTGTGAAGGTCTGCGGACAAAAAATTTTATAGTTACCCATTGTGCTGATGGTAATCAAGGTTACGAGGTAGCGAGTAAAAACACTTTTGATATTATCATTCTTGATATTATGCTTCCGGGTCGTGAAGGATTAGATATTCTCCGTTCTCTTCGTCAAATGGGAAACGATACACCCATCATTCTTCTTACTGCCCGTAATGAACTTGGTGATCGCATTCAAGGATTAGAAATGGGGGCTGACGATTACTTAGCAAAACCTTTTTATGTAGAAGAATTAAATGCGCGTATGCAGGCACTACTAAGACGACATGCCGGAACACAGCAGCATATGGTTGAAGTCGGTTCGTTGCAACTCGACTGTATTAATCGCAGTATCAATTGTCAGGGTCAATCTATTGAACTCACCAGTCGTGAATTTAGTTTGCCGGAATATCTGATGCGTTCTCCAAATAAAGTCTTAACACGCGGGCAGTTGTTGGAGCATGTTTGGGGCTACGATTTTGATCCCTGTACCAATGTGGTAGATGTCTGTATTAAGCGTATTCGCCGTAAACTTACCTCATTAGAAAGTGCAGGTAAAATGGTAGGAGCTATAGAGTCAGTTCGTGGTACAGGTTACCGTTTAAGTCCACGCTAAGGCGATTAAATGAATTTTCGTACTCGTATTTTTTCTATCTCTATCTTAACGGTAAGTGCTGTACTCGCGCTTGTGATCAGCTTGAGTTGGTCACGAATTATGAAAGTGGAACTTGAACGCATTGATGTCCGTCTTTGTATGGAAGAAAAACGTATAATGGACTTTCATTTACGTAAAGAACGTCGTGGAAATAATCCATTGAGTGACTTTCCCATGTCAAGTAACGCAGTTAATTCTGATGATTGGCTTATTAATGATTTAATGCAGAAATTACGCATTAATTCCGCTAGTCAACTGATGATATTCGTTGAATCGAATAAGTCTGGTGTATTGACGCAATCTGAAGGTGTAGACGTTCAAGCAGTCGTAAGTACGTTAAACAGTGAGAGTGAAGAGCAATTAGCCTCAGCGGATAGAAATGGGGCGACGGTGTTATGTCATCTTGTTTTCTTTGAGCATAATAAAAGCCAATGGCGAGCAAGTTTTTATCATACAGCCCAAGCACAAAGCTTTATTGCTGTTGACGTTTCTGCAACCACTTACCAACTAAAAAGTACCTTGCGAGAGGCGCTTATCGTTGTTATCCCTTTTTCTTTATTACTTTGTATTCTTGGTGCATGGTTTATTGCAACTAATACCATACGGCCGATAAATCGCTTACAAAAGGCGATGAATATGGTGACCCAAAAAGATCTTAGCCATCGTTTGCCTGAACATAAAGCTGACAAAGAATTTAAAATGTTAATTGATGCGTACAATACAATGTTGGATCGACTTGAGGATAGTTTTCAGCAAATTTCTCGCTTTACTGCTGATGCAGCTCATGAACTGAAAACACCACTGACAGTGTTAAGAGGCAAACTTGAGCAAGCCGTTATGAATGAAGATACCGCACAATTAGATCTCAATGCTATTCTGGATGAAGTAGGACATCTATCCGCTATTACTCGAAAATTACTATTGCTGTCACAGGCTGATGCGGGTTCGTTGGCACTACATCTTGAAACAATAAATATAACTAATTTATTAGAGCAATTAACCGCAGATATGGAGTTATTGTCGGATGAGCTAGTGCTACATTGCTCTATTGAACAGGCATTAATAACCAAAGCAGATAATGTACTACTAAGGCAGTTGTTAAATAATTTGCTCGTCAATGTGGTGCGTTATAGCCTTCATGATAAAAGTGTGACTATCCAAGCGAAGCAAAATGAATTCCAAATAGATGTGTTAATTAGTAACTTTTGTCTGCCTATGTCTGATGACGTGAGAGGGCAACTATTCGAACGTTTTTATCGGGGAGATCCAGTACATATGCAAGGTATATCAGGTAGTGGTCTTGGATTAAGTTTAGCGCGAGAAATTGCTAGGGCTCATGGTGGCGATCTCACGATTGAACCCAGTGATAAAAATGTATTTGCTATCAGGTTATTATTACCAACCGTTAAATGACAAGATTGTCATCCATTGCTAAACACTAATCGTTAGACTAGGGTAACTTATAAATAGCTTACCTTAATTGCTAAAGAGATTAGTCATGAATATCAAAAATATTGTTTCCCCTATTTCGAATATTCCTGAATCAGAACGTGTTTCAGCTGAGATCCTACGAAAATATATGCGTGGTTTGGTATTAGATTCAGACTCGTTAATCGTTAGTTTTGAACGCAGTTGTCAGTCGCCTCCAAAATCTGATTTTAAGCAGAAAGATCGCCAAAGAGAAGAAAGACTTTCCCCTTCAATATTGCCATTGTGTGAGTAAACTACAAAAGATTGAGAGATTAATATGATGAAAAATTTGAAAAAAATATGGCTATTATTACTGGTTGCCCTCGTGATCACAGCCGGTGTTGTCTACAAATATAGTAGGGCAGCTCAGAGTCAGAATGTTTTCATCACCGATGTAGTAAAACGAGGCAATATCGAAAGTGTCGTACTCACTAATGGTGTGCTATATCCCTCAAAGTTAGTCAGTGTCGGGGCTCAAGTGTCAGGTTTAATAGAAAAAATTAATGTTCAATTAGGGGACGAAATAACGCAAGGTGATTTAATTGCTCAAATTGATAATTTGACCCAACAAAATGCTTTAAAAGAAGCTGAAGCATTACTTAAAAGTGTTAATGCTCAAATTAAAGCTAAACAAGCTCAAATTAAAGCCGCAAAGTCTGAATTTGCACGTATTAAAGAAATGTTGTTGCAAAATGCTAGCTCGCAATCAAACTATGACACAGCTGAATCTGTACTGGCAATTGCGCTAGCAGAATTAGAACAATTAAATGCCGAAAAGGAAAAATTGATTATCAGTGTCGATAACGCGAAAGTTAATCTGGGTTATACCCTGATTGAGTCGCCTATCGACGGTACCGTCATTTACGTATCTGTTGAAAAGGGACAAACGGTAAATAACAATCAAGGTACGCCAAGTATTATTGAGCTAGCACAACTGGATGTTATGACCATTAAGGCACAGGTTTCTGAAGCAGATATTATTAACGTGAGTGCCGGGCAGAAAGCTTATTTCACTATTTTGGGGGCAAAAGGTAAAAAATATCGAGGGGTAATACGTGCAATAGAGCCAGGACCAACCTTATTAAGCGGCGATGATAGTACGTTGAAAATAGGTGACGATGAAGCTATTTACTACAATGCGCTATTTGATGTTGAAAACCCTGATAGGTTATTGCGTTTTGGCATGACAACACAAGTATCTATTATTCTGGAAAATGCAGAAGATGTTTTGCTTGTACCATCACAAGTTTTACTGAAAAAGTCAGGTACAAAAGCCACCTATCAGGTGTTAGTAAAAAATGGCGAACATGCTGAATATAGAGAAGTAGACGTTGGCATTAATAATAAAATAAATGCGCAAATACTATCAGGGCTTAATGAGGGTGATGAGATTGTTTTAAGTCAATCTTCAAGTAATAATGAAAAAGCTTCCGCTAGTGCTATAAGTACTTCTATGGGAGGGCTCACCGGAAATAATATACCTAGGCAAGGTGGCCCTGGTAGGGGGTTTAACTAATGACTGAAGCACTTATCAATATTATTGGGGTAAGTCGTAGTTTTGCAGCCGGTGATGAGGATCTCACCGTGCTTAATAAGGTTAACCTTCAAATTCAACGTGGTGAAATGATCGCAATTATCGGCGCATCTGGCTCAGGAAAATCGACTCTCATGAACATTCTTGGCTGCCTCGATAAACCAAGTAAAGGTAGTTATTTTATTAATGGTCAAGACACCTCGACTATGGATGAGGATGAATTAGCCGCATTACGACGCGAATACTTTGGCTTTATTTTTCAGCGCTATCATTTACTGAGTGATTTAAATGCACTTGAAAATGTAGAAGTTCCGGCATTATATGCTAATGAGAGTAAGCACGTTCGAGAAATAAAAGCGAAAAATTTACTTACCCGCCTAGGCTTGGGAGATCGTTTAGATCATAAACCAAACCAAACTTAGCGGCGGTCAACAGCAACGAGTAAGTGTCGCTAGAGCTTTAGTAAATGGTGGCGATGTTATTCTGGCAGATGAACCTACCGGGGCATTAGATAGCAGCAGTAGTGAAGAGATGATGAAATTGCTCCAAGAACTACACAACGATGGTCACACCATTATTTTGGTTACCCACGATCCTAATATTGCCGCCTTTGCTGATCGTGTTATTGAAATAAAAGACGGTGAAATAATTAGTGATAAAGCTAGTTGCCAAGCAACAAAAAACAAGAAAACGAGTAACGTTGAGCAAGATGATTCCCCCTTTGCAATTGAACGTAAAGCTTCCGTGAGTAAAAAACAAAAAGTAAAACTAAGTATTAATTGGTCACGTTATTTTGAAGCATTAAAAATGGCGCTTATTGGCATGTCGAATAACCGCTTACGTACTTTTCTTACCATGCTTGGTATCATAATAGGTATTGCCTCTGTGGTGTCAGTGGTAGCACTAGGTGCCGGTTCACAACAATCCATTATGGATAATATTGCGTCAATGGGGACCAATACCATAGAAATAAAACCGGGAACCGGTAGAGGAGATCGCCGTTCTGGGCGAGTTCGCTCACTTACCGCGGATGATGCTAACTCACTTAAAACATTACCTTTTGTGGATAGTGTTACTCCAACAGTTAGGGCGAATGTTGCTATTCGCTATTCTAGCGAAACAGTTACTGGTTCTGTTCAAGGTGTTGGTACTGAGTATTTTCGTGTACGGGGTTACAGCTTGGCACAAGGACAATACTTTGGTGAAGACAGCGTAGATGCATTGGAACAAGTTGCGGTAATCGACGCTAATACTGAAGAAGAGCTTTTCCCCGAGGGTGATGCGCGGGTAATGTTATCTTTCTAGGTCGACTTCCGGTACGTGTAATTGGCGTGACAAAGCCAATTGAAAGTGTGTCTGATAATAATGATGATTTAAATGTTTGGTTACCTTATACCACAGTATCTGGGCGAATATTTAGACAAAATTATGTGAGTGATATCACGGTCAGAATCGATGAAAATGTATCGAGTGAGGTAGCAGAACAAGGGATTATTAGTTTACTGACTATGCGTCATGGCATTGTTGACTTTTTTACTATCAACACAGATACCATACGAAAAAGTATAGAAAAAACATCTGAAACTATGACACTGCTAATTTCTGCCATTGCTTTTATTTCTTTACTTGTTGGAGGGATAGGTGTGATGAATATCATGTTGGTTTCAGTTACTGAGCGAACAAAGGAGATAGGTATACGTATAGCTGTTGGAGCTAGGCAAATGGATATTATGCGCCAGTTTTTGATTGAAGCTGTGTTAGTTTGCTTCTGTGGTGGCGCACTCGGCATCGGATTAGCCTATTTTGTTGGTGTCGTTTTTATCTACACCGGCAGCAACTTTCAAATGATATATTCAAGTACGTCGATCATTGCCGCTTTTGCTTGCTCAACTCTAATTGGTATTTTATTTGGCTATCTTCCTGCTCGTAATGCAGCGAAATTGAATCCTATTGATGCGCTGTCAAGGGATTAGAGAATTTGATGAGTGGTGATTTATAATGTAACATTTTTTAAATTTTGGAATGATTCTTTTCGTATTGAAGTATACTAGAGTTAGACTTTAGGGAGAGGACTTAATACTAATTAAGTCCTTTAAAGGACAATGAGCAGTTGGTATTTTCTCGTTTCTCACACATGGTTGCCAACTATAATTTTACGCTTATGTGAGCGTTAGTAACAATCAAGAGTATTCATGGAATACTTTTAATTTAGTAATAAGGACATTGATGAAACATATTTTATTAACCCTGAGTATATTAGTGCTAACCGCTTGTGGAGGTGGGGGTAATGACGAAAAATCTTCAGAAACTGATGACTTAGTCGTCGATACGGGGATATATACCTTACAAAACATTAGGTTTGATGCAAAAGATTATTATGAGGGGGAGCAGGTTACGGTTACCGAAGGTACTAGTTTTGAAGTTCAATGGGTTTCCCCCACTGCAGCCCCTTATAGAATAGAATTATATTTATCGACTAACGGTGAAGTATATTCTGACAATAATAAAATAGTAGAGCTTAAATGTGGTAACGCTTCTTTTTCTCTTTGCCCCAATGCAACGGGTGAAGTTCAATGTGGAATTGATGATAATAGTTTATCTTGCGCTATTAAAAGTGATTTTTTAGGCAGTGAATCATTTCAGAATAATGATCTATCAAGCCTAAAATTTATCATAAGAGGTTGTGATGCCCTTAATAATTGTGATGTAAAAACGTTTGAACTTTCGATACAAACCAATACTGAAAACACAGCTACTTAACGCCCTTCCTTAACTCAAACATACTCCCTAAAAATTCCCTTTATTTATAAATCGAACACTGGTGCTAGGAATTGATAGGGAGTTTCAACGTAAAGCATGCACCCGACAACTTATTACTATTGCTTGCTGTGATGGTGCCATGATGCCAGTCGGTTACTTTAACACAAATAGCTAACCCTAGGCCAAAATGGCCTTGCTCACGTGAGCGCTCTGCTTCAAGCTTAACAAAGGGCGTGAAAATAACATCAAGCTTGTCGTTTGCAATCCCTTTACCGTCATCTTCTATTGTTAAGATGAGTGCTTTGTCGTGACAACTCAAGCTTAATAAAACTTGTTTGTTGGCAAAACCAATAGCATTACTAATTAAATTAACTAACGCGCGGGAGCACCAGTGATAATCAAGGGAATAGTGAATGGTTGAAGTTGTTGATACTAACTTTACTGAAACGTGTTTTTGACGTGCTAACATTTCACAGTCGGTAATGGCTGAATTTATCAGCGCATTGATGTCAGTGGTTTGTTTGTTCAGTTGAAAGGCTTGGCGTTCCATTGAAGCGTATTCAAGAAAAGCACTGGTCATTTCTTCCATATTGGTTAACTCGCTATCCATACGCGTGAGGTAACTATCTTTCTTCTCTAAGGTTTTACTCTCTAAAGCAGCTTCTAAACCAAAACGTAAGCAAGCAATAGGGGTGCGAATATCATGGGATAAACTACGGGCTAGTATTTTATTGTCGGCCACTAATTTTTCAATTTGACTGGCCATATTGTTAAAACTTTTTTCTAACATTTTTATGTAGGAAAAACGGCGGGTGCAATGCGAATATTTAACTGGCCCTCGCCAATTTTTGCCGCGGCATTGTTCAATAAAAATAATCTTCTAGTTAACGGAAAAACCCATAAAAGTACGATGGCACAAATGCCAATGTATAAGGCTATGGTTAGTACGTAGTGAAAGGGAAATTTGGTTCTCTTCTTGTTCTAAAGGGAAATTCAGTTGCAGGATATAGGTCGGATGCTGTGTAAGTTTGCGTAACAGGTATTGATCATTTTGTGAGGCAAGGAGTAGGGTACCATCATTTTCAAGTTGAGCTAACAAAGTGCTCGGCAAGGCAATATCAGCCGTTAACACTAAATGACTAGTGATTTGGTATTGCTGCTGAAATTGGTTTACGGTTGTAGTCAGTACTTTTTCTGGGAGAACATTCAGTTGTTGTGCTAAACCTTGTGATAACTGGTGATAGAGTAGGGTTAATGGATTCTCTTGATTGTTTTCTGGACCTGAGTCAGCATGTTCAGCGAGTTTATCTAATCCCCAACCAACAAAAAAAAGTGAACCTAGCACCGTAAAAGTAATACTTAGGTAAAGACCGCGCATGGTTAGTCTTCTTGCTTATTAATAGATTTAATTTTTGTTACTTGACTATCTTTGCCCCAAGCGTC
Organism: Colwellia maritima; assembly: GCF_022669015.1. GTDB lineage: Bacteria > Pseudomonadota > Gammaproteobacteria > Enterobacterales > Alteromonadaceae > Colwellia > Colwellia maritima. The sequence continues at coordinate 1,472,204 of NZ_JAKKSL010000001.1, forward strand.
GCTCACAAATAAATAACCTTTTCCCCATACGGTTTTAAATTTCTTAGGTTTTTGAGGATCATCGTTAAACAATTTTCGTAAACTCGATAACATAACGTCAAAACGCCTGTCTTGACCGTCATACTCGCGTTTTTTGAGTACTTTGAATACTGAATCCCTATCAACAACACTACCGGCTCGCTCTGCTAAAAAGGTTAAAAAAGCAAATAAACTCGAAGAGAGTTCAATTTCTTGATCAAAATACGTGACACGTTTAGCTTCTTGGTTAATCGTTAGTTCGCCAAAAGTAATGATATTGCTTGATGAGGTTTCCTGCTGTTGGTTTGATAACTGCCGAGTGATCCTAGCCAGTAAAGCTCTCGGTCTAACGGGTTTAATAACATAATCGTCAGCACCGCCTTCAAGCCCTATTACTTCATCATACTCGTCCGCTCTGGCGGTTAACATCATAATAGGGACTTGGCAGTGTTGGCGAATAAGACGGCATACCTCAATTCCATTTAAGCCTGGTAACATGACATCAAGCAGTACTAAATCGATTGTCTGTGCTTTAATTTTATTGAGTACAAGATCACCCCGAGCGAGATGAATAACCGTAAAGTTTTGCTCGGTTAGAAATTCACTAACCCAATTGGCTAAACTGATATCGTCTTCAACTAATAAAATAGTACTCATCGTATTACCTTTGCAATCATCATTAAAATAAGCGCCAATGACGTCTTCGTGTGGTGTTTTTATGTAACCAACTAACCACCACTTTGGTTTGTGCAACTAAGCGATCACCTTGCTGAGTACGTAGTTGGTAAATAATGGTTTCACTCGATTCAAACTCAATATTTATTTGACCTTGGTGGTTGTTTTCCCAACATTTTAATTGTCTTCTTTGGTCGTTTAGCTTTTTATTGACTTGATAAAGACACAACGACTGCGGCATTGTTTTTTGCCATTGTACTTTAATCGTGGCAAAGCAATCTCGTCCTTGACGTAAAGTAACGCATTGTTGCGGTTGAAGCCTTAATTCAATATTGTCGTTAACCACCGGGTTTTTTGTTGCAGTTGATAGAGGAATATAAGACATTAAGGTTATATTAAAAAGCAGCACAATCCTTTTGCTGACATTAGAATACATACAGTACCCCAACCATTAATTGGGTTAACTGACTCTTATCCACTAAAGGGCTTTTCTTTATTTTGTTATTGTAAAAGCTCTGCGTGATGCTCGTGTTTAAAAACCGGCTTTGAGATAATGGATATTGTGCGTAAACTTCTAGTTGCCCTCTAAAACCCCCATCAGCTTCATATAAGGGACGGTTATTAGTCACTTCAGCCTCATTTACACCAATATAATAATCAACAATGTCTTGCTCATAATAGGTCAGCCCTGCGCCAAGATATATGTCCCAGTTACGATACGGTAATAAATAGCTATAAAAACTATCGATAATTATCCCTTTTGCAGCCTCCCTTTCATTATTTCCTGCAGCCCGCGCGGTGGCAAGATCGACATAAAATACAGAGTTTTCAAAAAAATGAGAATAACGTAAGGCAATACCACCGGTAGGTTCACGATCAGCTAGCCCTGATAATTGGGGAATATCTTGTTCTTGATTTTTGATAATGCCTGCAGGATTGTATCCTTGAATATAAGCCTTAAGAATAACATCAAGCTGCCAGTCTTTTTGAACCGTAATTTGATAGCCAAATTCGCCACCACCTATTATGGTAGAAGAGCGCCTTGAGTTAGTTTGTAAGAAAAACCCATTATAGGAAATATCTAGCAGTAAACCTAATTGTAAATAATCCCAAGGTTGTGTCTGTTTTACATCAGCTAAAATTACTTGGGTGTCTACAAGAGAAAGGTCTGCCATAAACTGCCATTGAAAATCATCTTTGACAATGGGCGCATTAGTACCAGATGTATTAATGCTATTCTCTTGGCTAGCATCACTTGTACTTGCTAGCGTTAAGTAAAAAAGCCCGAAAAGAAAGGTGTAAAAAGGCTTTATACTGAGCATGTTGGTAGTCTTGATAAACATAAGATAGCATGAGAGTGAGTAACAAAGAGGTTGATATGTTATCACACTGTCATGATATTCTTTTCATTTCATAGCGTTGAAATTGTTTAAAAAATGTAAAATAAGGCTAACGTTGTTTGTCAATCCTCACGGTATCATTGGCGAGATAGATCATTCTGACTTTGTCTTCAGCATGAAAAACCATACTTTTATCAAAATCTTGAATTACCATAAACTGCTCGCCAGTATCGATTTTAATCATCAACTCAACTAAGCGAAGCATAATTTTTTTAGGTTGTTGATGACGGTCATTAGCCATTGAACTGCCAATAATAGCGCCTAAAATAGTGGTAATATCTTTGCCACTACCGCCGCCAAATTGATTGCCGATTACACCACCAATCAGTGCGCCGCCAAATGTATGCCGACCATTATTACTATCTTTTATTAGCTCTTCATGGTTAATGTTACGTACAGAAACGACACTACCGAACAATACCTTTTCAACTGGTACGGCTTTATTTCTATCATAATCGGCGTAGGCATTTTTCGTGTTACCAAACACCAAAAATACGGTCAAAATCATCAACACTTTCATAGAGAATTTTTTCATAATAATTCCTACCAACTAATATATTCTTTACCTTTGGTTTTGCGGATTTCAGTTTCATCCGCCCATTCTACTAAGCCACTTTGTAAATCCATTAAGCGAAGAGTAAATTTATAATATACATCAGATTTATCTTTATTTGATTTTACAATGCTAGCGAGGTTGCCATACAACATATATTGCGCGCCCACTTGCTTACCAAAGGCTACTGCTTTACTCGCATCAACCATGCCACTGTTTTGTTGAAAATCCATTTGTTCTCGTGCTGCGGCAACGCGGCCCATATCGACAAAACGAAATTTTCCTGAGCGTAATAGTTTAGTTGAAATAGAGTCAGTGATTGATTCAGTATCAATATGTTCACTGGTTTTATTTTTAATACTTTCAACAAACATGATGGGACGGGTGTTGGCTGTTAAAGTGCCAACAACAGGCGATTGTAATAAAGAGTCAGTCATTTGCCCTGCGACAGTTTGTAAATCGGTTGAACCAAAATTAATATCGTTGGTCTCTACTGCCGTTGCATCACCGTAACGTACAACCGATTTATTGGTACATCCGCCTAGCGCGATAATTACTAAACTGATACTGGTTGCTAAAACTAATTTATTCATAAGTTTGTCCTTATTCTATGCAATAGAAATTAAAATTTAAAAACTTTTCAGGTACTTCACGTACATAAAGGCTAAATGTTGTTACTTGTGTTGAAGGTGCTAAGCCTGCCACTGTGATGGTTTGCATGCCGTGTAATTCAAGGGGGTGCCAAGGACTTTTGCCTGCTTCAATAATAAATCCGTCTTGATCAAACCATTGAAATTGATATTGCAATTGCTGTGATTTATTATAACGACTGGTAAGGCTTAAGTTGATGGCTAATAACTCATTATTAGTCCGAGATTTAATATCACTAATATGTAGTTTTTCGCCAAGTTTCTGATTGTCTACTTGCAGATACTTAGCATATTCTTGCCCTGGTGCCCTTTGACCACTACCAATGCCAGAGGTCACTGGTGGCACGTTTTTACAACCAATAATAACGAATGTTAAGCAGAGTATAATGACCATAATGCTGTGATGTTTGTTCATGATGACGCTCCTGTTTTTATATAATTAATTTATACATAAGCTATAAATTAAGTGATTGATGTTCAACATAATTACCTATGGCTGTTAGCCTAACTAAGGTGGTTTTATTGGCATTAATTGTAACGTTCAATGGTTGATTTATGCCATTAATATTGAGCGCTAGTTGGTGTTTACCCGCGTCTAGACTGACTTTTAAAATATGAATACTGTCGGGTAACGTGCTCCGGCTGCGAGTGTCGGCCTTTTCTGTAGCCATATTATAGATCTTTGGCAAAAATATTGCCGATATCGCCACCTTTACGTGCTATTTGTTGTCTTATTTGCTCTTTCGCAACTAAACGGACTACTTGCTTGGTTACTATACTCGCGAGTTGATCTTTTAATTGTTTTGCTGCTAATGACTGTAATCGCACTACCTCTTCCGATTGATAGTTTTTTCCCTGATAGTTAATGACTAAAGGGGGTATTCAGGTAAATAATTTTGATAGATAGGTACTGCAATACTGTAAAAGCGCATGTCATTACGGCTAGTGTAAATAGGTAAGTTTAATGAAAGCTCTTGTTTCGGTGCCACTATGCCATTTTCAACGAGAATAACCACTTGCCCTTGATTTTTTGTCTTCGTCTGAATACTGTCTGAGTTAACTTGGGTGACATCTCGCGCTAAGCTATTTTTAAACTGGTTTACGTCGTCCGTCATTTGCAAAGCATTCGCTAAACGCCACACATCGTGTTGCAAGTAATGGTTGTTAGGATAAATTTCTAACGCTTTTTTATAGTCTATATAGGCATCATTAGGTTGCCTTGACTGCTTCATAAAGCAGAGCAGATAAATAGAAGGTATAAGCATTTTGAAAACCATTTTTAACCTGGCCTATTGCCTCATTCATAGCAGGGTATTGGTTTGCTAAACCATTCATACTAACCCCTTGTTCTGTCATTTCCTTTTCACTGCGGTAAATAGCTTTAGCGTGCTCTTTTAAGGCTTGCTGCTGAACTAAATTGGCGCGTCTTATTTCAACTAAGGCGGCAGACAAGTCTTGTTGCGCTAAATAATTCAAAGCTTGGTAGCTATTTAGCATGCTCTGCTCGTATAGCGGAATATCATAACGGGTGGCATTGTCGTTACTCAATACGGCAGTAACATTTTCAACGCCTCTACTCAGCTCTATTTTGGCTGCCTGTTGAGTTTGCTGAATAAGCGAATAAACCTGTGCAAAGTCTTTTTGGCTTTGTGCATGGTTATTCGATAAATATTCTAAACGAGCTTTTTCAAGCAGGCTTAATCCATAACTTGCACTCGAATTACTACGCGGAGGAATTAATTTTATGGCTGCTTGAAAATCCCCTTGTTTTAGTGCTTCTTTTACGCCCTGCATCTGCTGATTATAATTGTTAAATAAATCACTGAATGAAGTTGTACTACAAGCACTAAGCAAGGTCGTAATAAGAATAACTAGACAGTTTTTAACAAAGTTTTTATACATAAGTATAGCTTATCTTTTTTATGCTATTTAGCAAGTTGGTTTGTGTATAGAAATGTAAATCAATTGCCTAAGTTATTTAACAAAAAGGTGCGCCGTTACTTGTTGTTATGTATTACTTATCGATAGGTTAAAGTTACTATTAACCTATCGATGTTTAACTGCTTAATAGTTAAAAAGTCATTTTTAAGCCAACATAAGGAAAAATACCAATATCCTCTTCGCCGCTGACTGTATACTTAGTTGGGCTGTCGTCATCTTCAGGCTCATAGTAATAACCTGAAATGTTTTTTTGTGCGAGCGCGTTAATGACGGCAAAAGTCCATTGTGCGTCGTATCCCCAGTATTGTGTTTTATAATTAGCCTCTAAATCTAAGCGATGATACACAGGCAAATTTTTTGAATTAACTTCACCATAGTTTGCTAAGAAATGGTCATCATAATCAGGATTTTCTCGCAGTCCGGTGATTGGAGTATATTTAGCACCGCTTCGTAGGGTAAAACGTAAACCAAAATCCCAACGTTCGTTTAATTCATAATTGCCTACCACATTGGCAACCAGAGGCGTATCAAGATAATAGTCACTGGTTACCTTGGTTATATCATCAGTGCGGTCACTTTCAGACCAACTTAAAGATGCCTTGACCAAACCTGACCATTTTGACGTTCTCGTCTTACTAGCCATTCTATTCCGTGGGCAGAGCCAGAAGTGTCTGCGGTGTAATGTAAATCTTCGCCAGTAGTTGAATTAATAGTCAGCTCGTCTGTAGAACGAGGTAAAGCGCTTAGAGATTTATGATAAATATCGATGGAAGTAAACCACAAATCATTCACATCATATTCAAAAGCAAGCGAATAATGTGTTGCTTTAGGTGATTTGATTTTGGGATTACCAAGCTTTTTAATCGCGGTATCAACATCAGGAAAGCGACTGTAGGTGCCGGCTTTTGCTTTAATGGTTAAGTTATCACTGGCTAACCAGTTCAGCGAAAAACGTGGGTGGATAAAGCTTTGTTCGGTATAGTCATTACGTTCCCCTCGTACCCCTAAAATCAGTTTCCAGTTACTATTTATATCCCAGGTTTCGTCTAGATAAACGGCGATGTTTTGATCTGTGAGCGAGGAAGTATCTTGAATACGTTCGCTTTTATGTAGATTACAGTCGCTATCAAACTCAGTACAGTAGTACGGAATAAGATCGAAGCTGTAATCTACGTCTGTTTTGCTGTAATCAATACCAAAACCTAGCTTATGATCACTAAGCCAAGCTAGTTGATAAAAAAATCTAAGATCGTAGCTTTCTTTTTTAACATCTGCAAATTGTCCCTGGCCAAATTGCTCTTTTGTTTTGTCAGCATTATGGCCAAAGATTAGATGCATCATTTTGTGATCATTACCGTAATATTGCCATGAAATATTTTGGGCATCAAAGCGGTTGGTGATTTTTAAATCACCAACCGAATCTGGATCAATACGGCCAGTTTCTGAGTTTTCAGAAATATTAATACCACCTGTATCACTTGCCCCTGAAGCACTAAAAGTAAGCTTGTGGGCATCGCCAATAAGCCATTGATACTTTGCTTGGTAGTCATCACTGATCGGTGCTTTAAAAATAGTGTAACCTTCATCTTCTTCGCCTTCCGGTAAAAATAAATGAATTTGGCTGCGACGATAAGATAGATAAAATGCTGAGTTTTCGGTAACTGAACCCTCGGCCATAACACTGCTTTTTAACATGCTTAAATCTAGGGTGGTTTCAATGTCTTGATGGCGAGGATCTCTAAGTTTTACGTCAAATACCCCGCCTGTTGCATTGCCGTATGAACTGCCAAATGCAGCGGGGTTTAAGTTAAAGTCTCTAACCAAATTTTCATTGAAAATACTGTCACCAAATAGATGAAAAATGTAACCGGCGGGCATATCATCAATATAAAAAGCGTTGTCATCAGGAGATGAACCGCGTACTGCGGGTGAGCCAGTATCGCCTCCAAAGATAGACAATACCAGGTAAGCTATAAATAGCGCTGAGTGGATCATTACCAATTCCGGCAACGCTCATTAGCTGCTCTGTTTCTGTACTCATTTCACTATTTGCTTGGTTGCGTCTGCCTATAACCTGAATTATTTCTTGGCGATGATTGTCGTTGATATTGTTATCTAATGTGTTACCACTTTTAGGTAACACATTAAGATTGGTAGTAGCAGTGTTTTTTTGAAGTTGAGTGGCCGATAAAGCAGGAGTAGCATACAAACTATATAGAATGGCGCTAGCTAACATGCTTAAAGATACTTTGTTTATTCCTGTTAATGTCATGATGATTCCTGTCGTGTTGACTTTTTAGTTTTATGACGTTAATTATGGGAATTATGAGTGTTTAAATCAGTGACCTAAATGTGCAAAAACTGTCGGGATTTGTGAGAATTTGTAATATAACCAGAGTTTGATTTACTAGCTGCTTGTTTACAAACACTGTAAATAATTGATAACACATTGAAAAAATCTGTCTTGGTGGCGCAGAACAAAAACTTGATCTTGATCACAAAATAATTTGTTTCTCATATTAGAGTAACCGCTATATAACTTTATATAAGTGATGAGAAAAACAATGTCTTATGAAATGAATTTTGGTAAAGCCTACAATGATCAATTACCTACATTGGGTGACACTATGACCAAGGTAATCCGTTTTTTTGGTGGTAAACATATTTATGGGGTCGGTGGTGATTTTGCCGCGAACATTATAGCAGCATTGGATGAAACCATTGATATTTGTCCATCAAGTAATGAAATGCATGCGGGTTTCTCAGCTTGTGCTCAAGCAGAAATTGATGGTATGGGTTTTTGTTTGACCACTTATATGGTCGGTAGCCTACCTTGTACAAGTGCGGCGGCTTTAGCCGTAACAGAAAGCTTGCCTGTTGTCTTTATTTCAGGTGCACAAAGAGAAAGCGAAGTGAATCAGTTAGCGCTTCACCATACTATTCATCCTAACGCATCATGGAAAGCCGAGTATGACAATGCTTTAAAAGCTTTTTCTGCCTTGGGTGTACGTGTGGAAAGGCTACAAGGGCAGCGGCTTGCCGGCCATCCAAATCTTGCCGGTCAACGTTTTTATCAATTAGTAGCACAAGCCTATAAAAACAAACAACCTGTATTTATTGAAGTACCTCGTGATCAAGTGTTTGCTAAAACTCAGCCAATTCAGTTGCCTGCCAATAAAATGGATGTTTGTTGTGGTGGTAATATACTTACCGGTAGTTCGCTGATTGTAGATGCTATTGTGAGTAGGCTTGAACAAGCGAAAAAACCATTGATATATATTGGTGATGGTCTTAAACATAACGATCAACTTAAACAACTTATTATGCAGTTTGCGAATAAATTTAATATTCCTTATGCAACATCATGGTTTGCCAAAGGGCTGTTTGATGAATATGCCCCCTTGAGTTTGGGCTCATACAATGGTGTGTTCACGCAAACATGTGGTAGGGCTTATATTGACAATGAAGTAGATTATATTATTGATGTGGCTACTAGCATTATTGCTCAAGATAGTAATGTTGCTTTTGCTACAGGCACGCATAAAGTAGAAACTTTTGAGAATAAAACGATACTTAAAGGTGGGGATAGATTTGAAAAAGATTTAATTGAGGTGTTTGAGCAGTTATTAACGCGCGATATTAGTGTTTTTGATTTTACAATTAATCAACAAGATAAGCTGCCAATTCCGTTCGATGATCTTATTGATTTTAACAACCTTGCTGATACCTTAAACGAAATTCAAGCACAACAGAGCATGCCCTTGGTATATTTACCTGAAGTGGGTAACTCATATTTTGCCAGTTATAGCTTAAAAGTGAGAGGCTCGATCTTAGGACGCTCATGGTTAACCAATCCTTGGTATGGTGCAATGGGCACTGCGCTACCCTATGCACGAGTAGTTGCTCAGCGGTTAAAAGAACAACAGGCTATTGATGCAAACAGGCAAGAACGCGCTGTGGTCATTGTTGGCGATGGTGGCTTTCATTTTCAGCTAAATGAGTTAATACATTTTTTAAAAGATAAATCAGATGTCACCATTATTTATATGCGTAATAATATTTTTCACTTAGGTAAAAATGGCGACGGTAAAATTTATCACTGTAATGATGAGAAATTCGATGTACATTCTCTCGTTGCGGCTTATCAAGGGCATTCTAAAACCTGTACTACAGTTGCCGACTTTACAGCGTGTTTTGTCGAGTTTCAGCAATGTACTGGTGTCTCTTTGATTGAAGTGTTAGCGGATCCTGTTGAGTCAAAACAAAGTAATGAAATGAGGCTACTTAATTTATATATTAAAGCTAAAAATGGTCAGCCTGAGGCTATTGCACAGTGGTCAGCGTTAACAGAATAACGTAAATTATTATTAATAAAAAAATCCGGCAACAGCCGGATTTTTTTATTTTAAAAATTAATTGAAAATAATCAATTATTCAACAATATCCATTTCGTTAATTAAGTTAGTTGCACCGTCAACATGTTCCATTACCCATAGCATGTAACGAATATCAACGTGAATTGAGCGATTTAGCTTAGTGTCGTAATCCCAATCACCTATAATACTTTCATAAACACCATCAAATACTAATCCAACAAATTCTGCTTTGTCGTTCAGTGTTGGTGAACCTGAATTACCGCCAGTAATATCTAAGGTGCCTAGGTAATTAACAGGAACTGAGCCAATTGATTTTTTAGCATACTCACCATATTGTTTATTCTTTATTAAATCAAGTTGCTTCTTCGGAGCATTAAACGGTGCAATACCAGTGTTTTTAGCAACAATACCTTCTAGTGTAGTATAAGGTGTCGCTGTTAAGCCATCTTGTGGTGAGTAACCTTTAACATTACCGTAAGTTATACGTAGTGTGCTATTAGCATCCGCGTAAACGGGTAAGTTATTATCGTTAAAATAAGCAATTAATGCTTGCATATATTTAGGGCGATAAGTTTGGATGTTGCCTGCCAATTCATTCGATTTGTCTTCAATTGCCTTACGCTCTTCAAAACTTGCTACTGCTAACTGAATAAATGGGTCGTTACTTTTTTCAAAGTCGTTAACGTCTTTATCCATCCAAGCTAAGCGTTGTTTTTGAGAGTTTAATTGCGTTTTTTTGTACATTTTCGCTAATTGTTTACGCAACTTTTTCTCATTAAAGTTGTCGACTGTGCTTTTGCTTAAACCAAAAAACTCATCAATTGATTTTACACGGTCATTTTTTGGTAGAGCTACGTAGTGGGTCAACATAGCTACTATGATCTCTTGATCTATATCCGCATCATAGCGGCGATCAAGGGCTTTCATGTTTTGTTCAAAACGTGTGATGTCACGTGCTTGATAACCACTTTCACGTTCAAGGTTTGGTTTTTGTTTTTCTACGGCTAATCTATGTAATTTGTACGCAGTGGTTAACATTTTATTGTAGCGTAAATAGCCTAAAATTAAATCACGTGCTTGGTGACTATTATCCATTTTAAGTAATTCGTTTAAACCATTTAATGCTTTACCGTATTTGGCTTTACGTTGTGCATCGCTGTTCAACCAATTTGTTAAATTTACTTCTAGTGTTTGTTTACGAGTTTGAAAACTACCTTTTTTATAGCTGTGGATCATTGAACCATAGTTTTTAGCATAATTTGCTAAACCGGCAAGCGTACTTTCATACTTAATGCGTGCTTCACTGCCTTCTTCGGAATGTTGATGAATAAGATCAATGATTTCTTCACGGTAAGCCTTTGCTTGTGGATAAGTCCAAGTAAATTGATTCTCTACTTCATAGGCTGTTCTATAGCGATTTGTTCTTCCTGGGTAGCCTAGCACCATGATGTAGTCACCTTCATCCACACTGCTTTTGTTTACTTTTAAATGATGCTTAGGATGGTAAGGAACGTTGTTTTCACTATAATCGGCAGGTTGACCATCTTTACCTACGTAAGCACGGTAAAAACCGTAATCGCCCGTATGGCGGGGCCACATCCAGTTATCAATGTCGCCACCATACTTACCTATACTGCTTGCAGGCGCATGTACTAAACGTACATCACGAATAGTTAGTTGTTTAAATAAATAATACTCAAGACCACCATGAAAATTAACCACACTACACCGATATCTATCATCATTTTCGCATTCGGCGACTAAGGTTTTTGAATTTTTATCAATAGCCTTATAACGATCTGTTCCAGACATTGTTTTTGTTAACCCTGCGTTAACTAGGGCAGTGACTTCGTTAATTTCTTCTGTCACATAAATACGGCTGCCAGGTGTTCTTGGTAATTCTTCCTTAAATGATTTCGCGAGAAAACCATTTTCAAGTAAGTTATTCTCTTCGGTAGAGTTATATTGTACTGAGCCATAAACACAATGGTGGTTAGTCGCTACCAAACCTTGGTCTGAAACAAATGAGGCAGTACAGCCGCCAAGGCTAACAATTGCTCCCATAGGAAAGCCCGTTAAATCAGTTAAATTTTTCGGATTTAAGGCGAGTCCTGCTTTTGTTAATTGGGTGGCTATTGTGGGTAATTGATTGGGTTGCCACATACCTTCATCGGCTAATGCTGTATTAGCTGCTAGGGTTGTAAGCATAAATGATAAAGCGAGTTTTTTCATAATAGAGTCATCTCAATTGTTACCGTGTTGTTACTTTGTTGTTAATTAAACCAGTTTGCTTGAGTATATATGTACAGTCAAGCAGACTATGCCAATTACATTTTTTTAGTGTAGAATAGTGTCAATATTATTGTACTTAACCTGAACTCGGTTTAAGATCTGATTAACCTGTTGAAAATAAACATTAAAATTTTAGTTCACTTCTAGGCGCTAGAAGAACATTTATTAAGTCGAGCTGAGATTACTTATACATTTTACTTGTATTGTGAGACAACACTGAAATGACCACACTTAGAAAACAAAATGAATCAAACTTAGTGCATGCTTTTAAGCAGCTACTAAAGGGGCAATGTTATGGCTCGCAGGGACAGTTAGCGCAAGCATTATCAGCTCAAGGCTTTGAAAATATGTCACAAGCCAAGATATCACGTTTGTTATCTAAGCTAGGCGCGGTTAAAACGCGTAATGCAAATAATGAGATGATTTATATATTGCCAGACGAGCCGGCAGTACCCAAATCAAAACATTCAATAGAATCAGTAGTATTAAGTGTTAAACATAACGGCATGCAAATTATATTAAAAACGGGAATTGGTGGTGCACCATTAATTTCACGAATGCTTGATAGTATGGGCGATTCAGCCGGAATTTTAGGTACGTTAGCGGGTGATGATACTATTTTTATTGCCCCCGTATCGGCTGATCGTATTGAAGAAATAGCACAATCAATTCGAGAATTATTGGGTGTAAAAGTCAGCCAATAACTGCCTTGTGATTATTACCTGTGATTATTGAATGTGATTATTGAATGTGACAGTAAAGCGTTTTTTACCCACATAATGTTTGAATTTTATTAACATAGGTCAAAGTATTAATTATCACGTTTGTTAGAATGCTGTGATTCAAGCAATCAACTCAATGAGTCGATTGATAGCTATTTTAACAGGAACTTTTCAATGACTTCTATCCCTGAATTTATGACCAATAAACATCGTGAATGCGATGATTTTTTTACTAAAGCCGAAGCGGCTGTTGCAAAAGATGATTGGTCATTAGCGCTTGGCCATTGGCAGCAATTTGCCTCAGAGTTGTCTAAACATTTTGATCAAGAAGAAGAGGTATTATTTCCTAAATTTGAGCAAGCAACGGGTATGACATCAGGACCTACACAAGTGATGCGCATGGAACATCAACAAATGCGGGCACTAGTGCAAGATTTAGACAATGCTTTAGCTGCAAAAGAAAAAAACGACTTCCTAGGTTTTGGTGAAACGCTAATGGTTATGATGCAACAGCATAATATGAAAGAAGAAATGATGCTTTATCCTATGATGGCACAAAATATTGCCGAGGGTGAACAAATTATTAAATCATTTCAAAACAATTGATTTTGTTGTAAGTGAGTGAATCAAGTTTGCAATTTGTCTCAGTAGATGTGAGTGATTTAGCACCACCAGAGCCAATGAAGGTAATAATAGAGCAATTAGCCAAATTAACAGTTCATGAGTGTTTATTGGTAAAGCATCGGCGACAACCTTTCCCTCTGTATGAAAAACTTCAGGCAGCGGGATTTTCATACCACACAGTGGTACATGCACAAGATGCTATAGATTTGTATATTTTTCATCTGAGTTCTCAGCATGTATTTAATGAATTGCTAAAAAATAATGCGTTAAAAAAGACATAAATTTATGAATATGAATGGTCTTTCTTTTAATGGTTTACCCCCCATTGAATTACCTTTTCGATTTTTCATTAGCGCGCCGATTTTTGCTATTGTTTGTGCGTTATTAATACTGTTTTCGGGCGAAACTATGTGGGCAAGTCGATGGCATCCTAGTATGTTGGCACTTACTCACGGCTTTACTTTAGGTATTGTCACGATGGTGATGATGGGGGCGTTATTGCAACTCTTACCCGTTATTGGTGGTGTGGGTATTGCTAGGCCTCGGAAAATTGTTTTTGTTTGTCATAGTGCTTTCGTTCTAGGTACCTTGTGTTTAATGGCAAATTTTATTTGGTCAAGTTCAACGTTAACGGTAATTTCTATCCTACTATTGGTGATCGGGTTAGGTCTCTATATTGCCGCCGTTGCTTTTGTGCTATTAAAAAAACTGAGTCAAGGCGAATCAATTGTTGGTTTTCGTTTTGCTATCATATCTTTATTTTTTGTCATGTTGTTAGGTGTTTTAATGCTTAACTTATCATTGCCAACCGCGATAAATATATCCTCATTGAGTACAAGTGTCGGCCGAAAATCGCTAACAAATACTCATGGTTTAATAGGTTTGGTGGGTTGGGCTAGTTTGATGATTATCTCAGTTAGTTTTCAAGTAATACCCATGTTTCATGTTGCCCCAAGTTTTCCCAAAGTTATTAGTAGTTATTTACCGACAGTGATATTTGTTTTACTAATTCTACTGATCTTTAAACCAACAATAATTATCTCGTTAATAATGCTAATTCACGGTGTGTTCGCATTAAGCTTATTATTTATTGTGTCAAAGCGAAAACGTAAAATACCAGATAATACTATTCGTTATTGGCAGTTCGCGGCTGTCTCGCTAATATTAATGAATGTGTTCTATTTTTTTCCTGAAGCATATTTAGCTGACATCCTTGTTCAAAAGAAGGTTATTTTATTAGCTGCTTTTTATATTTATTTTTATCTTGTTGCTGTGATTCAAGGCATGTTACTAAAAATATTACCTTTTTTAAGCTATACCCACTTACAGCAGCTGTGCTTAACAAACTTTTCTGCGATGCAGTATATTCCCCATATGCATGAGTTTTTAAATAAAAAGCACGGCGAATGGCTTTTTTACTTACATACTATAACGGGGGGATTTTACTCGCTACCATTTTGTTTCCTACTATGTTTTGGTTGCTTTCAATAGTAATTTTGAGCGAATTTTCTTGGTTGTTATTGCTCATAATTAAAACCACCGTTTGTATTTTTCAACCCTAGCTAAAATTAATTCATCGACTAATGAATAGTTTGCAAGTTATTCGCGTATTTGCGGGGTAAAGGGCTATATTTTTGCTACACTAAGTATTGAGATTGATAGGCTAAACGAAGTGGTATTCTTATGGAATATGAATTTATACATGATGCAACAACAGGTGAGGCGAAAGCGCGCTTTTCGCTTGAGCATGAAGTGGTAGGTCCATGGATTGAAGTAGAGTTAGGCCACGAAAGTGCTAAATTAACGGCATTATTGACTGCAATAGATAGCGTTGAAAAGAGACATGAAAGTGAAGTTATTATTACGGGACATGAATATACGGTCACTATAAGCCGAGACGATGTAGAAATACAAACCAATGCGAGTTTTAATGGCACAGGTCCCTTGTCGGAAATGTTAACGGTAGACCATATTCATTACGACGAAAGTGAATATGCTTCATGTGGTATTGATGACTTTAGAGAGTTACTAATCTCTTGGTCAAGATTTACTAATATCTCTTAACAATAGATTACTTTATTTGTTAAAGTGTTACTTATTATATTGTATACGCTAAAGGTTTTTAATGAAACATTGCGCTATTTTAACTATGGATAACCTGTCTGATTTTGAATGTTATGATTACCTACTTGATGAACCACTTGCTGAATTAGGTTGGGCCACGGAACTAATATCATGGCGTGCTGAAAAGGTAAATTGGGATGCATATGATGCAGTAATTATTCGCAGCCCGTGGGATTACCAAGACGATGCGAGTGCTTTTATTTTGTCATTGGAACAAATCGATAACTCCAGTGCTCGATTACAAAATTCCTTATCAACAGTATGTTGGAATATTGATAAAATATACTTAAAGTCAGTTGCTGAGCAAGGGGGTAGGATTGTACCAACGTTATGGCATGAAAATTTTTCTAAGCATGACATTCCTGAATTTTTTGACTATTTTTCTTGCCAACAACTTGTAATAAAACCAAGAATTAGTGCCAATGCAGATAATACCTTTTGGTTAAAAAAAGAAACTGCAATGCAGTTTGCTCACCAATTAGAGTCTGTATTTTCGCAAAGTGAATTTATGGTTCAGCCATTTATCAATAGTGTTATTGATGAAGGTGAATTTTCTTTGTTTTACTTCGATGGTGTGTATAGTCATGCTATTTTAAAAACGCCTAAACAGGATGATTTTAGAGTACAAGAAGAGCATGGAGGGTACTTACAAACGGTCACGCCAGAAAAAGCATTATTAACTCAAGCTGATGATACTTTAGCGGTGATTACTCGCTTAACGGGAGACATGCCTTTATATGCTCGTCTTGATTTTGTCCGTTTGAAAAATGATGATAATAACAATAAAGGGTTTGCGTTGATGGAAGCTGAATTGATTGAACCATCGCTGTATTTTAATATGGATGACAAGGCAGCCGAAGCGCTTTGCTAAGGCTTTTGTTAAACGTATGGGCAAGTAAGTTTAAGTTTATCGGGTGATATAAATCATTGTTGTAAAAAAAAGTATAATTGCGGTATTAAGTATTAAAATATAAGTAAACCCTTTTATGCCTTCTTTTACGCTATAACCATGATTATTAAGATACCACCACCAAATAGCACACATAATAATGGGGAGTAAAAAGAAAAGTTTGATCATAGTAATGTCCTGTCTAGATGAAAGTCTATTCACGCTCATTTTCAAGCGAAATTTTCTCTGCACTTGTTTGTGTTTCTGGTTCATGCCAAGGTGCTACTTTAAATAGCATTAGCATGCCTGGTATGGCTAACCCTGTACATAAAAAGTAAAACTGTGTCCAACCAATTTGCTCAACAATAAACCCGGTAGTCGCATTCGCAAAGGTTCTAGGTAGCACGGCAAGTGCCGTAAATAGTGCTATTTGAGTTGCTGCAAAAGCAGGGTTTGTCGTTCTCGCTATAAAGGCAGTAAAAGCCGCAGTACCTAATCCTACACCTAAATATTCAAAGCCCATTGCGATAGCTAATGCAATGTTATTATGACCAATTTCAGCGAGGGCTGCAAAGCCAAGAATACTGGCGATTTGTACAAAACCAAATAACCATAAAGCACGATTAATGCTGAGTTTTATCATCACAAGGCCGCCAACAATTATTCCTATTGTCATGGCAATCAAAGACGCTGTTTTTGCGATTACGCCAATTTCTGTTTTAGTAAATCCCATATCAATAAAGAAAGGGGTTTGCAACGCTGTTGCCATGTTATCACCGAGTTTATATAGCACTAAAAAGGCGAGTGTATAACAGGCTGATTTTAAACCATTACTTTGAATAAAGTCTTTAAATGGGAGTATAACAGCCTCTTTTAATGACTTTGGCGCATTTTTTTCAGTATTGAGTTCTTTAATAAATAACGTTAATAATACGCCTAACACCATAAAAGCGGCGACAACCATAAATACCGATTGCCGGCTAATATGATCAGCAAGAATAAAAGCTAATGAACCTGGTACTAAACCTGATAAACGATAAGCTTGCACGTGAATAGAGTTACCAAGACCTAGTTCATTATCAGGCAGTAGTTCGCGACGATATGCGTCTAATACAATATCTTGGGCGGCACTAAAAAAGGCGACTGCAGCCGCTAAATAGGCAACAGACCAAATATTAGCAACTGGATTGACCCACCCAAATGCGGCGATAGAAACAAGCAATAGTAATTGTGTTGCCAACATCCAACTTCGTCTTCGGCCCAATCCACCTAATGAATAGCGATCCATCAAGGGGGACCAAATAAATTTCCACACGTAAGGAATACCTATTAATGAAAATAAGCCAATTTCTGCTAGGCTAACACCTTGGTCACGAAGCCAACCAGGGACTAATTGATAAAGAACAAACAAAGGAAGGCCAGAGCTAAAACCTGTAAAAATACAAATTAGCATGCGTTTGTTTAAAAGGGCTTGCTTAAATGAGGTAGTCGACATTAATTATTGGGGTACTTATAGTAATTGATATTATGATTTAGTAAGCCTATCAGAGAGTTGAGCCAAGCAGAAGTGTATTAGCTGAATGAATCGTATTGTAATGTTTATTATTTAGGAAAATAATGATACTTGTTGCTAAGGCGATTTAAGGAATAGGGCGCCAACCAACACAATCAATAGGGTAGCTTCCGACACCTTTGAAAAAATCAAGGCAAGTATTTATTTCACTTTTAAAGAATAAATCATTATTTAATGCTTGAGCACCGTGCAAGCTTACTTCATGGATTAAATGCCAAAATACACGTTCTTGGGCACTGCTCGGTGTTTCATCAGTGACTTTAAGTAACGTCCACTCGCTGAGTGTGTCCAAAACAAAACTATCTAATTCGGTGTAATGAAGGGTTTCCTCAATAACCGCGTTAACATAGGCTGCCATTTGTACAACTTTATCATTGATAAACTGCTCGATTATCATGCAGGCTCCCCTGTAAGCCTCCGTGCTTTAAAAATATAAAATAAAAATAAACCGATATGAAAGATTGATTTTTTATGATTGTGTGTTTAGTCAAAGTTGTTTTTATATGGACAAAATAACAAACTACAACGATTAACATCTTCTATATAGGTATCGTTGATAAACAGCTTTTTGTCAAAATAATAGCGACGTTTTTTTGTAATAAAATTGTAACACTTGATTGTTTAATTTTTCAATTATTTGTATATAAGCTGAAATGCTTCAGATAGTGTTAAAGCTAAAAATATAAAACATTTAGGTTATTGTGCAGGTAATAGCGTGGCCTTAATCAGCATCACTGGTTCTAAAGGCACATTTTCCCACCCTAAGGCTTCGTTATAATCTGTTTTAACCTTTGCGATGGCTTCAAGCACAGTTTCTCCTTCAACAATCACACCAAAAACGGCATAACCCCAACGTCTTCCAGGATCCAAGTTAGTGTTATCATTGATATTGAAAAAAAATTGTCTATTAGCGGTATGAGGTCTGTTTTCTTTAGCCATTGCAATAGTACCGATTTCATTTTTTAAGCCATTACCTGATTCATTGATAATGTTTTTGTTGGTTTTTTTAGGAACAAAATCGGCGTCATACCCACCACCTTGTACAATAAAGTCTTCAACAACACGATGAAAAATGGTGTTGTTATATTCACCTGTAACCACATAAGTGAGAAAGTTATCAACGGTGATTGGAGCTCTGACACGATCTAATTCGACAATAATAACGCCGAGAGAGGTCTCTAATTTTACTTTTGGATAAATGTTCGTTGGATCTATTGCTATATTGTTCGCTGATGTTGTTAAGCTAAATAGCGCGACATTTAGCAAAATCAGGCTAGTTATTATGATGCTATAAATGTTTTTCATTGAACTGTTCTCGCTAAAGGGCTGTTATTTTAAAAAGTTGTTAATTTTTTTATTGGCTAAAATCTGTCGTAATAAGTTTGCTAAACGCTGATTAAAATGACGCTCTAATACGGCTATATCTGCTTGTAAAGGTCCGTCACTATTACCGCGGTTGGTAAACGTATTTGTTAACGTTTGTGTACCGTTATTTATACTAACTTTTAATACTATTTCGGTTTGAACCTTGTATGCCATAAACTCTTGCTCCACACTGATTATGGCTTTTTCGATTGATATATCTATACTGTTAACAGCAGTAGTGTTTATTGCTAACCCTTGTGCATGCCAGTGTTTTTTCAAATTATTTTTTATTGTGTTTTCTAGTTTTTCTTGCGCTGAAATGAGTGTGGCAGGCTTGTCATTTCGCATTATCTGCACAATATGTCTAGCTGTACGCATATCTAGCACATTAAGCTGTGCCTGCTTATTGTGATGATAAAACGCGGGTGTGGAGTCAATATCAGGGGCAATAATGACATGTTTGGGTATATTTGCACATCCGTTTAGCATCATTAATATTAATAATGAAATGAATGCGGTAATTTTTGAGTAAAAAGAATTAAATTTCATTAACCAGGTCGCTTTATTGTGTTTTAGATAGTTAATACTTCTGTTCGTTGTTATTCATCATTAAGTCAATAGAATCAGTTGTATAATGTTCATTTATTTAATGGCTGATTGCGTAACAAATTTGTCATTACTGGCTATTAGTCTTTCATTTCCAAATATCCGTTTTAATTTGATGTGATAAGCCAATTGTCGATTGCCAATAATGCGTAATTCTCCGCCTTTTTTCAATACTCTGTGACTGTCTTTAAACATTTGCCAAGCAATATGATCTGTTGTGGCTGTTTGTTGATGAAAAGGGGGTTACACAAAATTAAATCAACACTATTACTTTCTACATTCGTTAAACAGTCGTTTAAGTGAAACTGACATTGTGCTGCCAACTCAGGAAAGTTAGTGTTTATATTTAGTTCTGCAGAGGTAATTGCCATATGTGAT
The DNA here is from genome assembly GCF_022669015.1 of Colwellia maritima. Classification (GTDB taxonomy): domain Bacteria; phylum Pseudomonadota; class Gammaproteobacteria; order Enterobacterales; family Alteromonadaceae; genus Colwellia; species Colwellia maritima. The sequence goes on from NZ_JAKKSL010000001.1 coordinate 1,492,390, forward strand.
TCATCGAAAAATTGTATCTGAGCTGTCGGTTGTTTAGCTAATATACTTAAGCCGATAACACCATTACCACAACCTAGATCAATGACTTGGCAATTGTTTTGAACCTCAGGTAAGTTCTCAATAAAGTATCTCGCGCCAATATCTAGCTTCTCTCGAGAATAAACGTTGGCATGATTACTTATAGCAAAATCCCGGTTTAGGGATTTATTAGTTAATGACCATACCGTTGGAAAAGGAGATTGATGTGACTGTTGTTGGTTAAGTTGGCAAAACACTAAACGCGCTTTTTTTACTGCAAGCGAGGTTGTTGTCGTACCTAAATATTTTTCAAATAGTTTTAGGGTTGAATTATGAATGTCTTTGGCACGATCGGCCGCAATAAATACAGTATTTTTATCTACATTCTTTTGTATCTGAATTAATTGCTCTATCAGTAATGATTTACTCTTAGGAATTTTATAAAGAATAACATCAATGTTTTTTGGAAAATCATCTAAACAATTTAGTTGGGTAATATTGTCATGTGCAAGTTGGTTATGCTCAATATTATAAGCAATGCCTTGGCAGCTAATGTATGAATCGTTAATACAAAAGACTAAGGTTTTTTTTCTTCTGGTTTTTCTACTGAATTAACCTGACAAAAATGCGTTGTTAGTGCCCCAAAAGCGTCATTAAAAATAGCAACACGGGTATTTTCTGCAATTAACTGTGCTGTTTTACTGTTATCATTCGAAATATAGTTGAGTATGTACTCATCGGCGGCGTCCCAAGCTTGTAAGCTACGGTTAACTTGAGCTAAAGGGAAACGAGTCAAGGTTAATTGTTGATGGTCAATAAAAAAGGGACTGAGCATAGCTGAGATATAATATGTGGAATGAGTTAATATAGACTATTGTGACATATTTACTTATTTAAATGTTGATTCACCCCTATAAAAATTATTAAAATAAAATGTTAATAACACTTTACCGAGATCACTCATGTCTATAGCTGCTGTCATTGAAGAAAAATTAAACTCCGCCTTTTCCCCATTCCATTTAGATGTGATTAATGAAAGCAACAATCATAATGTTCCGCCAGGGAGTGAGTCACATTTTAAAGTAACGATTGTTTCCGATAAATTTGAAGGGGAACGCTTGATTAAACGCCATCGTGCGGTTAACTCTGTGCTCTCTCAAGAGTTAGCAGGACAAATTCATGCATTAGCTATGCATACATACACCGAGAAAGAGTGGCGTGATTTTTATGCTGACAACACACCCGAGTCACCAAATTGTTTAGGTGGTGGTAAATAATCACTTGGCAACACTTTTTAATTTCCTAACTGCTCGTACCTCTTTAATTAATTAGCAAGGTACAATAGCGCAAATTTATATTCTTTATAAAGATATTCAAAAGGTTTTCTTATGGTAATCAAACCAAAAATTCGTGGTTTTATTTGTACTAATGCTCACCCTGTAGGTTGTGAAGCCCATGTTAATGAACAAATTTCTTATGTGAAAGGCGTAGGGTCTACTGAAAAAGGACCTAAAAATGTGTTAGTTATAGGAGCTTCCACAGGCTATGGTTTAGCTTCACGTATCACGGCAGCTTTTGGACATAATGCTAGCACATTAGGTATTTTCTTCGAAAAACCACCAACAGAAAAGAAAACAGCTTCAGCCGGTTGGTATAATACTGCGGCATTTCAAAAAGCCGCCGACGCCGCCGGGATATACTCCAAAAATATTAATGGCGATGCCTTTTCTCACGGGATTAAAGCACAAGCAATTGACACCATTAAAGCGGATATGGGGAAAATTGATTTAGTCATTTATTCACTAGCATCACCTCGTAGAACAGATCCTGATACGGGTGAAGTATACTCTTCAACGTTAAAACCTATTGGCAAGAGTGTTACCACAAAAAATTTAAATACTTCAAAACGCATCATTGACTCTGTATCAGTTGAAGCTGCGAATGATGACGAAATTCAAGGTACTATTGATGTAATGGGTGGTGCTGATTGGGAATTATGGTTGAATGCGCTAAAAGAAGCTGATGTTTTAGCCCAAGACGTTAAAACTGTGGCCTACACCTATATCGGCAAAGAATTAACATGGCCTATTTATGGACATGCCACTATTGGTAAAGCAAAAGAGGATCTTGATCGTGCAGCCACTGCGATCAACGCAGCCACTGAGAGTCTTAATGGCCAGGCACGTGTTACGTCGTTAAATGCGGTAGTAACTCAAGCAAGTTCAGCCATTCCAATTATGCCTTTATATATTTCAGCTATGTTTAAAGTAATGAAAGCTGATGGTACTTATGAAGGCTGTATTGAACAGATTTCAAACTTATTCAAAGAAAATATTTATAGTGACAGTCCACGTCTTGATGAACAAGGGCGTTTCCGTCAAAACTATAAAGAACTCGAAGACAGTGTACAACAACGAGTAACAGATATATGGAACACTGTTGATACTGACACCATTGATGAGTTAACAGACTATGTTGGTTACCATAATGAATTTTTAAAACTGTTTGGTTTTGGCATTGAAAGTGTTGATTATGATGCTGACATTAGCCCCGAAGTTGAGATTAATAACTTAAGTTAAAATGTTATAATTAAGAAGTTTACTAAAACCGATGCTTGCATCGGTTTTTTTATATATTTTTTGAAAATTCACCTTGGGTCTTAGTAGCCTGAATTCTTTTGTGTAACAAGCTGCCATGCAAATCTAAAAGTTAAAGCAAACATGAACTTGCAAGTATCTTTTGTGATATTTGTCACATGAACGTGCTCCTTTGTGTGTAAAAAATCAACAAAAAAATACATTCGCCTCATTTTAATGCATGAACTACAACTATAGTATAATTTGTCATGAAAAGTTGTTAATCAACGTAGAATAATTATGGCTGTTTGTGGTAATATTCGCGCCAGAAAATTTAACTTAGAGTCAGTGGGTCTTTTTTTTTCAATTGAAAAAATAAGTTCTTAACTGAAATACACTGAAATCAATTGCTTAAATGATTTGCTATTTGGGTTATGCCAATTAATAAAGATTATAAGTCATTGGTTTTTTACTCCCATCAAAAGTAGTGCAAGTGTTTATGATTACAATAAAAGAAGGCTTAGATGTTCCTGTTAAAGGAATACCACAGCAGGTAATCCATGATGGTCCATCCATCAAGACCGTTGCAACATTAGGTGAAGAGTTTGTGGGTATGCGTCCAACCATGTTTGTTAAAGTGGGTGATAGCGTTAAAAAAGGTCAGGTGATTTTTGAAGATAAAAAAAATCCTGGCGTTAAATTCACAGCTCAAGCTGCCGGTGTTGTTAAAGAGATTAACCGTGGTGAAAAACGTGTTTTGCAATCAGTTGTTATTGATATTGATAATAATAGTGACGAACAAATCACTTTTACCAGTTTTCCTGCCGACCAATTAGCAACTATATCGCGTGAAGTTGTAGTAAACAATCTTGTTGATTCAGGTTTGTGGACTGCATTAAGAACTCGTCCATTTAGTAAAATTCCTGCAATAAACTCAACCCCAATGGCAATTTTTGTAAGCGCAATGGATACTAATCCGTTAGCAGCTGATCCAGAAGTTATTATTGGTGAGCAAGCAGAAGCGTTTAAAAACGGTTTGACTGTTTTATCGCGTTTAACTGACGGTGAAATATTCGTGAGCAAAGCGCCAGGTGCGAACATTCCTGTTGCAAGTGCTGTACAAGTAAATGAATTTGCGGGTAAACATCCTGCCGGTTTAGTTGGTACGCATATTCACTTCTTAAAGCCGGTTAGCGCTGAAAAATTTGTTTGGCACATTGGTTATCAAGATGTTATTGCCTATGGTCATTTTTTTACATCAGGTGAACTAGATAATACGCGCGTTATTTCCCTTGCGGGTCCCGCAGCCAAAAATCCTCGCTTAGTACGCACTGTTTTAGGTGCAAGTACATCTGAATTAACGGCAGGTGAAGCCATTGATGGTGAATTACGTGTGGTTTCTGGCTCATTGTTAATGGGGTCAACTGCAACGGCAGTTCACGGTTATTTAGGCCGTTACCATGTACAAGTAAGTTTGATTCTAGAAGGTCGTGAAAAAGAATTTATGGGGTACATGTATCCGGGTCCTAATAAATTTTCAGTAACACGTGCTTATATGTCTCATTTCTTCCCTAAGAAATTATTCAATATGACAACCACTACCAATGGTAGTGAACGTTCTATGGTACCAATTGGTAACTTTGAACGTGTTATGCCATTAGATATTTTACCTACCATGTTATTGCGTGATTTAGTTGCAGGTGATACCGATACAGCGCAGAAACTTGGTGTTTTGGAGCCGGACGAAGAAGATTTAGCGCTTTGTACATTTGTTTGCCCTGGCAAAACAGATTACGGCGTATATCTTCGTGATTGCCTAACCATAATAGAGAAGGAAGGTTAGTCATGGGCTTGAAAAAGTTTATTGAAGATATTGAGCCGCAATTTGAAAAAGGCGGCAAACATGAAAAGTGGTTTGCGTTATACGAAGCTGTTGCTACCGGTTTATTTACTCCTGGGCAAGTAAACAAAGGTAAAACTCACGTTCGTGATAGCATCGATTTGAAACGTATTATGATCACTGTATGGCTAGCGGTTTTCCCTGCCATGTTCTTTGGTATGTATAACATTGGTTTTCAAGCGGTTGACGCTTTAGTTGCCGGTTATGCATTACCTGATACTTGGCAAACTGCTTTATTTGCTGCGCTAGGTGGAACGCTTAATGCTGACTCTGGTTGGTTTAGCATGATGTTTTACGGTGCCATGTTCTTCTTACCTATTTACGCGGTTACGTTTATCGTAGGTGGTTTTTGGGAAGTTTTATTTGCAGCGGTACGCGGACATGAAGTGAATGAAGGTTTCTTCGTTTCTTCTATATTATTCGCACTTATCGTACCGGCAACGATTCCTTTATGGCAAGTTGCTATCGGTATAACCTTTGGTATTGTTATTGCCAAAGAAGTATTCGGTGGTACAGGTAAAAACTTCTTAAACCCTGCGTTAGCGGGTCGTGCGTTTTTATTCTTCGCTTATCCTGCTCAAATTTCGGGTGACGCGGTTTGGGTTGCTGCTGATGGTTTCTCTGGTGCTACTGCACTAAGTACTGCTAGCCAAGGCTTGAATGATTATACTATGAATGCTGATTGGTGGAATGCTTTTTGGGGCTTCATTCCTGGTTCTGTTGGGGAAGTGTCTACTTTCGCAATCTTGCTAGGTGGTGCTTACATCCTTTATAAAGGCATCGCTTCATGGCGGATCGTTTTAGGTGTATTTGGTGGTATGGTTGTAACAGCATTTATCTTTAATGCGATTGGTAGCGATACTAATGCCATGTTTGCAATGCCATGGTATTGGCACCTAGTGGTAGGTGGTTTTGCCTTTGGTATGATGTTTATGGCAACCGACCCAGTTTCAGCTTCTTTCACTAACACCGGTAAATACTGGTTTGGTGCCTTAGTTGGCGTGATGGTTGTATTGGTTCGTGTCGTAAATCCTGCATTCCCAGAAGGCATGATGTTAGCAATTTTATTCGCTAACTTGTTCGCACCATTGTTTGACTACTTTGTAGTGCAAGGCAACATCAAACGGAGGCTTGCTCGTAATGTCTAGTGACTCTAATGTAAAAAGTAAAGAAACCTTTGGTAGAACATTGGTATTTGTATTTATTATTTGTTTAGTGTGTGCTGCATTAGTATCTATCTCTGCAGTTGGTTTAAAACCATTACAACAAGCTAATAAATTACTTGATAAGCAAACTAAAATTCTTGAAGCTTCAGGCCTTCTTGAAAAAGCAGGTTCAGATATTGTTGGCACTTATGCTAAATTTGTTGAAGCGAAAATGATTGACCTAAAAACGGGTAAAATCATTGAAGGTGATACAGATATTTTTGAAGAACGTGCTGATGCTCGTGATGCTAGCAAAAGTACGAAACCTGAAAATGATATCGCGGGTCTTAGTCGTCGTGCCGATCGTGCTGTGATTTACCTAGTTAAAAACGAGGAACAACAATTAGATACTATTGTATTACCGATTGTTGGTTCAGGTTTGTGGGATTTAATGTATGGTTTTATTGGTTTGGCACCGGATTTAAATACCGTTCGTAGTGTTGTTTACTCGGAACTGAAGGAAACTCCAGGATTGGGAGCAGAAGTACTGAATCCTAAATGGAAAGCCCTATGGCCAGGTAAAAAAATGTATAACGAACAAGGCGAGGCTGCTATTCACTTAGTTAAAGGCGGCGCTAAACCCGGTGATGTTAACGGTGTAGATGCGTTGTCAGGTGCAACATTAACCAGTAATGGTGTTACTCGAACCTTACAATTTTGGTTAGGTGATGAAGGCTATGGCCCATTCGTTACTCGATTTAAAGAGGGAGGGCTTAACTAATGTCTTCAGATAATAAAAAAGTTCTATTTGGACCTGTTGTTGATAACAATCCAATTGCACTACAAGTATTAGGTGTATGTTCTGCATTAGCAGTAACTAGCTCTATGGCAAATGCTTTAGTTATGACTGTTGCGGTGATGTTAGTAACAGCATTTTCTAATTTATTTATCTCTGCTATTCGTAATCAAATTCCATCAAGCGTACGTATTATCGTGCAAATGGCGATTATAGCCTCGCTTGTAATCGTTGTTGACCAAGTTCTGAAAGCTTTTTCGTATCAACTATCGAAAGAATTATCGGTTTATATTGGTTTAATCATTACTAACTGTATTGTAATGGGGCGAGCTGAAGCTTTTGCTATGAAAGAAAAGCCAGGTGTGAGCTTTTTAGACGGTATTGGTAATGGTTTAGGCTATGGTGCTGTTTTGATGATTGTTGCTTTCTTCCGTGAATTATTGGGTTTTGGTACGCTTTTTGGTATTGAAATTTTACAATTAACACAAAATGGTGGTTGGTATCAAGGCAATGGCTTATTAGTACTACCTTTTAGTTCATTCTTCATTATTGGTTTAACCATCTGGGCTATTCGCCAATGGAAACCAGAACAAGTTGAGAAGGATTAATCATGGAACATTATTTAAGTATTTTTGTTAAAACTATTTTCATTGAGAATATGGCGTTAAGCTTTTTCCTAGGAATGTGTACTTTCTTAGCGGTGTCTAAGAAAGTCAGTACGGCCATGGGCTTAGGTGTTGCGGTTGTTGTGGTATTAGGTTTAGCTGTTCCTGCTAACCAAATTATATACCAAGCAATTTTGGCGCCAGGCGCGTTAGATTCAATTATGGGGGTTACTGATCCTAAAGATTCTATTGACCTTAGCTTTTTATCCTTTATTACTTTTATTGGTGTAATTGCGGCCTTAGTACAAATTCTGGAAATGATTCTAGATAAATATTTTCCTGCTTTGTATCAAGCACTTGGTATCTTTTTACCTTTAATTACCGTTAACTGTGCAATTTTTGGTGCAGTTTCTTTTATGGTTGCTAAAAACCTTAATCTTGGTGAAAGTGTTGTTTACGGGATTGGTTCAGGTGTAGGTTGGATGTTAGCCATTGTATTAATGGCAGGTATTCGTGAGAAAATGAAATATTCTGACGTACCTGATGGCTTAAAAGGTTTAGGCATCACATTTATAACTGCAGGTTTGATGGCTTTTGGGTTTTTATCTTTCGGCGGAATTTCGTTGTAACGATTTAGATTTTAATTTTGATAAATAATTAAGGAAAAGTCGATGGAAATTATTCTCGGCGTATCGATGTTTACCGCGATAGTACTTGCCTTAGTATTAGTAATTTTATTTGCTAAATCTAAGTTAGTATCAACAGGTGACGTAACGATAAGTATAAATGGCGATCCAGAAAAAGCAGTAGTAACTGCTGCGGGTGGCAAATTATTAGGCGCATTAGCTGATAAAGGTATTTTTATTCCTTCAGCTTGTGGTGGCGGTGGCACATGTGGTCAGTGTCGTGTTGAAGTGCATTCAGGTGGTGGTGATATTCTTCCAACGGAAGAAGGTCATATAAACAAACGTGAAGCAAAAGCCGGTTGTCGTTTAGCATGTCAAGTTGCTGTTAAACAAGACATGGAAATTGAAGTAGAAGATGAAATCTTCGGTGTTCAACAATGGGAATGTGAAGTTATCTCAAACGATAACAAAGCAACGTTCATTAAAGAATTAAAACTTCAAATACCTAATGGTGAGTCAGTGCCGTTTAAAGCGGGCGGTTATATTCAAATTGAAGCACCAGCCTATCATGTTAAATACTCTGATTTTGATATTGATGAGCAGTACAAAGGCGACTGGAATCATTTTGGTTTCTTCGATGTAGAGTCAAAAGTAGATGAGCCAACTTTACGTGCTTACTCAATGGCGAACTACCCAGAAGAAGAAGGCATCATCATGCTGAATGTGCGTATTGCTACGCCACCTCCTGGCAAGTTGCATTTACCTGCAGGTAAAATGTCATCTTATATTTTCAGTCTTAAGCCTGGTGATAAAGTCACTATTTCTGGTCCATTTGGTGAGTTCTTTGCCAAAGAAACTGATAACGAAATGGTATTTATCGGTGGTGGTGCAGGTATGGCACCAATGCGTTCTCATATATTCGATCAGCTTAAACGTTTAAAATCTAAACGTAAAATGAGCTTCTGGTATGGTGCACGCTCTAAACGCGAAATGTTCTATGAAGATGATTACAATGGCCTTGCGGCTGATAACGACAACTTTGTATGGCATGTTGCATTGAGTGACCCTCAACCGGAAGATAATTGGGATGGTATGACTGGTTTTATTCACAACGTTCTTTATGAAAATTATTTAAAAGATCATGAAGCACCAGAAGATTGTGAATATTACATGTGTGGGCCACCAATGATGAATGCTGCTGTTATTCATATGTTGAAAGATCTTGGCGTAGAAGATGAAAATATTCTTCTAGATGATTTTGGCGGCTAATATATTGTAACTTTTATCTCTTTGCTATTTCGCTTAATAGCTGCATCGAAGGTGCTCACAAATTTGTCTGGAACAAATTTGAACAACTGAAAGTTGGCCCGTAGGGCGAAGGACAGGATGTCCGGAGTAATGACTATCGTCAACTCCGCGCCTTCTCTTTGCTCTAAACGAACTAGCTTTGAGCTGAAAAGCTACTTAAGCCGGAAAATACACAATTAAATAAAGACGACCTAGGTCGTCTTTATTCTTTTAATAATAGATTATTGAAACAAAAGATTATTTATATAACAATTTTTTGCCGTATAGGTCATTCCACTTATTGCGTAAGTCGAAACCGAGAGTTGTTACCTAAATAATATATTTGGATATCTAAAATGAATAAATTCAAACTACTATTGCTTGTGCTGTTAGCTGTCAGTATATCAGCTTGTTTTCCTAGTAATGATTCAGGGAAAACTGAAGTACTTCTTCAGGGCCGTACAATGGGCACTACCTATAATATTAAGGTGGTTGCAACAATTGAACAGGTAGAAACGTTACAATTGCAACAAAAAATTGATGCGCGGCTAAAACAAGTCAATCAAGCAATGTCGACTTATATACCAGATTCAGAAATTTCTCGTTTTAATACATCTATGTCTACTGAGCCTGTTGAAGTGTCTGCCGGTTTTGCACGCGTGTTGGCTGAGTCTATTCGATTAGGTGAACTAAGTGGCGGTAAATTAGATATTACCGTTGGACCATTAGTTAATCTTTGGGGCTTTGGTCCCGATTTACGTCCTGAAACTGCGCCAAGTGATGAATTGATTACTAGCACACGTTCCCGAGTTGGATTAAAGAACCTTCATCTAAACGGTACTCAATTGTCCAAGGATATTCCTAACCTGTATGTTGATTTATCTACTACCGCTAAAGGCTATGGAGTTGATGTAATTGCTGAATTAATAGAAGACAATGGCATAACTAACTACTTAGTGGAAATCGGCGGTGAGATGCGCTTAAGAGGTTTTAAGCATACAGGTGAACTTTGGGCTATAGCTATTGAAAAACCCATTTTTGATCCTTCAGGTGATCATAGGGCAGTGCAACAGGTTATTATTCCAAAAGATAATGCTGTTGCTACTTCAGGTGATTACCGAAATTATTTCGAGAGCAATGGGCAGCGTTTTTCACATATTATTGATCCCGCCACAGGTAAACCGATAAACCATAACTTAGTATCAGTTACTGTGATAGCACCATCGTCAATGACAGCTGATGGTTTATCGACCACTTTAATGGTGATGGGAGCAGAGGAAGGGCTAGCATTTGCGATTAAAAATGATCTCGCGGCATTATTTGTTTCTAAATCTGAAAATGGCTTTATCGAACAATTTACGGTAAAATTTAAACAATATTTGAAATAGTTGTCAGTTAGATTTCAGACTAACAATTTCGCTAATTATTTATAGGCGTATATATTATGATGATTTTTTTTATCACTTTTGGTTTTTTCCTTGTCGTTGGTACAGCGATGGCTGTAGGTTATATTTTTCAACAGAAAACCTTAGGCGGGAGTTGTGGCGGGTTAGCTAGTGTTGGTATTGAAAAAGAATGTAACTGCGATAACCCCTGTGAAAAACGGCAAGAGCGCGAACGTATAGCAGCCTTAAGCGCGGATAAAAATGAACAAACTGTTCAAAATAGAATAGAAGTCGAAAATATTTAAACAAAATAATAAAAAGGATCGCAAAATTGCGACCTTTTTTATGATGGATAGCAGTATAAATAAAATGCTATTTATAAAAGCGCTATTGAGAAAATACTACGTCATAAAATTATTTATTTTAATCATTATCCCTACGCTATCTAGTCCTAATTCGTGATGAACTTCTTCTTGCGTACCATGTTTAACAAAGTGATCAGGAATTCCTATATTCAAGATTTTCATTGCCACCCTTTCGATAGTATATATTCATTTACTGCTGAGCCAAAGACCACCTGCTATGGCATTATCTTCAATCGTCACGATAACGTCATGACTTGATTGAATTTTATCAATTAACTGCACATCAAGTGGTTTGATAAAACGCATATCAACCAGTGTTGCGCCAAGTGCTAGAGCTGCTTTTTGTGCTTCTGCTAACATGGTACCAAAACTTAAAATGGCTAGTTTGGTCGTATTTTCTTGACCTTCGATAATTATTCTACCTTTTCCAACCTCTATTACTTCATTAACACTAGGTAAGGTTTCACCTGTGCCATTACCACGAGGATAGCGTACCACAGAAGGTGAAAGAGATTTATGTCCAGTGTTGAGCATAAGCTGACATTCTCGTTCGTCGGCAGGAGCCATAATGACAAGGTTAGGAATGCAGCGTAGAAAACTTAAGTCAAAGGAGCCTTGATGAGTCGCGCCGTCAGCACCAACTATACCTGCTCTATCTACCGCAAATAATACAGGTAAATTTTGGATGGCTACGTCATGAATCAGCTGATCATAGCCACGTTGTAAAAAGCTTGAATAAATAGCGACAACTGGGTGTTGCCCACCAATTGCTAAGCCTGCAGCATAAGTTACAGCGTGCTGTTCAGCGATAGCGACATCATAATATTGGTCAGGAAAACGTTGGCTAAACTCAACCATGCCAGATCCTTCACGCATGGCGGGTGTAATAGCCACGAGTTTTTTGTCAATCTCAGCTGTTTTACATAGCCAATCTCCAAAAATTTGTGAGTAAGTAGGTAAAGAGGGTTTAGATTTTGGTAAGCTGTCCTCACTCGGATTGAATTTGGGGACCGCATGATACTTAATAGGATCTTGTTCAGCTGCTTGGTAACCTTTACCTTTTTTAGTCGCAATATGCAGTAATTGTGGTCCCTTCAGACTACGCATGTTCTTTATCGTATCAACGAGGCCATTCACGTCATGGCCATCGATAGGACCAATATAGTTAAAGCCAAGTTCTTCAAAAAAAGTACTCGGAACAACCATACCTTTTAGATGCTCTTCAGCGCGACTTGCTAATTCTTTAATCGGAGGTAAGTTGTTGAGTAATCGTTTACCGCTTTCTCTAATACCTGTATAAAGACTGCCAGAAAGCATTCTCGCAAAGTGATTATTTAATGCCCCAACATTCTCTGATATAGACATTTCATTATCATTTAGAATAATCAGCATGTCTTTTTTTATGTCACCGGCATGATTTAGTGCTTCAAATGCCATGCCTGCTGTCATTGCACCGTCGCCAATAACGGCAACTGTTCTTCGGTTTAATCCTTCTTTTTCTGCCGCAACAGATAAACCCAATGCAGCTGATATGGAGGTACTCGAATGTCCGACACTTAACGTATCGTATTCACTTTCTTCTCGCCACGGAAATGGATGCAAACCATCTTTTTGTCTTATCGTGTGAAGTTGATCTCGGCGACCGGTCAATATTTTATGCGGATAAGCTTGATGACCAACATCCCAAATAAGGTGATCAAATGGTGTGTTATAGACATAATGTAACGCAACGGTTAGCTCTATTGTACCTAGTCCCGAAGCAAAGTGACCACTACTTTTACTTACAGAATTTAATAGGAATCTGCGTAATTCATTACTTACTCGCGGTAATTGATCTTGTGGGATGTTACGCAAGTCTTTAGGCGAGTTTATTTGGGCAAGCAATGGGTAGTCAGCAAGATTTGTCATATTTATTCTATAGTTAAATTATTTGTTAACTGATTTAATTATTATATTCTTTTATTTAATGGCTACGTTTAATAATAAAAGTAGCAAAATCAGCTAAGGATTGTGTATTGTAAGGCAAACTCGCTAAAGCTTGAAGTGCTTGTTGAAATAAGTTTTCAGCTTTTTCTTTTGCACCCTGCAATCCAAGTAATGCAGGGTAGGTACTTTTGTTAGACGCCAAGTCAGAGCCACTAGGCTTTCCAAGCTCTTCTTGAGTTGACGTAATATCAATAATGTCATCTTGAACTTGATAAGCTAAACCAACAAGCTTGGCAAATTTTTGCAGGGCTTGTTGGTCTTGTATTGAAAGGTGTTGTGCACATTCAGCCGCCATTAATACTGAAGCTTCAAGTAGTGCGCCTGTTTTTAATGAATGCAAGGTTTCCAGTTGTTCTAAACTAATTAGTTTATCTGTTGCGGCTAAATCTAACGCTTGTCCACCACACATTCCTTGGTAACCGCCGGCAGAAACTAATTGTTGAATTAATTTTAGCTGTTTAGGTTTTGTTGTCTCAGAAAAGTTATGGTTGGCTAGAATATCAAAGGCGAGAGTTTGTAAACTATCACCTGCAAGAATTGCAGTGGCTTCATCAAATGCTTTATGACATGTCGGCTTACCACGCCTTAAGTCATCATCGTCCATGGCAGGTAAATCATCATGTAATAAAGAATATGCATGAATACATTCTATGGCGCCGGCTATACCATCAAGATCATCCAAACTAACGGCAAGTGCTTCTCCTGTGATGTAAACCAAATAAGGACGTATACGTTTACCGCCTATTAATAGCCCATAACTCATTGCTTGATGAAGTTTGTTATCATTGATGGGCAGTTGTTGAAGCTTTAGCGTCAAAAACTGATCAATGCGATCTTGTAAAATATCGTGGTTAACTAAAGTACTCACGATAGATCACCTGAAGAGGGAATGTTTGCAGATAAATCAAAATCTTGTAGCTGTTGCTGACCTTCTTTTTCAAGGAGTATTTTTACTTTTTGTTCTGCAGCTTGTAGTTTGTTTTGGCTTAATTTACTTAAGGTTAACCCTCGCTCAAATAATGCCATAGATTCTTCAAGATCTATGTCACCTTGCTCTAAATTTTGTACGATTGTGTCTAACTCATTAAGAGACTCTTCAAAACTTAAGTTTTCTAATTTTTTCTTTGCCATTTTTGACCTTCTCTTTAATCAATACCCTGATTGTAAGTCTTTAAATACTCGTAGAGCGGAAAAGAACTTAATCAATTTAGTATTACTAGACTCTTTTAATGTTAGGCGCAAACTTACCACTAGCTAAGCACACTGGTCAATGTAGCTTGACGTTATTTCAGTTAATTTTATTCTATATCAACTATTAAGTTATTGACTATACGGGCGATAATAAATATATAAAGTGATAAGTAATAGCGAATAGTTTTCTCATAATGTACTATTATTTTATTAGTACATTATGAGTTTTGCAGTTTTAGGAGAATTTTGTGGATTTAGCAACCTTAATAGGTATCGTTGGTGCCATTGGTTTACTCGTGATGGCGATGGTGTTGTCTGGTGATATCATGATGTTCGCCGATACGCAATCAGTTTTAATTGTGTTTTGTGGTTCAATCTTTGTTGTTTTATCTAACTACAACTTGGGACAATTTTTAGGTATTGGTAAAATTATTGTAAAAGCTTTCATGTTTAAATTAGAAAAACCTGAAGAGTTAATTGAAAAAGCCGTTGATATGGCAGATGCAGCGCGTAAAGGGGGATTTTTAGCACTTGAAGAAGCTGAAATAACAAACGCGTTTATGCAAAAGGGAGTTGATATGTTAGTGGATGGTCATGATGCCGATGTAGTACGAGCAACGTTGCAAAAAGATATAAACCTCACGACAGAACGTCATGAAACAGGCTCTAATATGTTGATGGCATTGGCCGATGTTGCCCCTGCGATGGGTATGATAGGTACTTTGATTGGTCTCGTTGCTATGTTGTCAAATATGGATGATCCAAAATCTATCGGGCCTGCAATGGCTGTTGCCTTGTTAACAACGCTTTATGGGGCTTTTTTAGCTAATGTTATTGCTATTCCGCTTGCCTCAAAATTGAAATTACGTATGGCGGAAGAAAAAATGAATCAAGAATTGGTACTTGATGCGGTATTAGGTATTCAGGATGGTCAAAACCCACGTGTTATTGAAGGATTACTTAAAAATTATTTAGCTGAAGGTAAACGTAAAATAGGTACAGCGGAAGATGAATAGTATTAACTTCATTCAACGGAGGGTGTATGGCTGAACAAGAATGCAAATGTCCACCACCAGGATTACCTGCATGGATGGGTACCTTCGCTGATCTTATGTCATTATTGATGTGCTTTTTTGTATTGTTGCTCTCTTTTTCTGAAATGGACGTAATGAAGTTTAAGCAAATTGCAGGGTCGATGAAGTTTGCTTTCGGTGTTCAAAATAAAATTGAGGTAAAAGATATTCCTAAAGGGACAAGTATCATTGCGCAAGAGTTTAGACCGGGCAAACCTGACCCAACGCCTATTGAGTTAATACAGCAGCAAACCATGGAAATGACTCAACAAATGTTGGAGTTTCAAGCGGGTAGTGAAACGTCTGCCGGAGGACGTCAAGAACAACGCGGTGAAGAACGGGGCGGACAAGCGCAAAATACTGAAGATGCTTTGTCGGCAGAAGCGATGAAAAAAGCGCAAGATGAAATGGAACGAGCAGCGCAAGAACAGGTAAATGATCTTGTTAAAAAAGTCGCTGAGCAACTTGAGCAACAGATTTTAGATGGCGCTATTGAATTAGAATCTTTAGGTCAACAAATTATTATTAGAATTCGAGAGAATGGCTCATTTCCATCAGGCTCTGCTTTTTTACAGCCTCAATTCAAACCTATTATTAGACAAATTGGCGAACTATTAAATACAATGCCAGGTGAAATTATGATTTCAGGTAATACAGATAATCGTGGTGTTGATTCTGAATTGTTTACTTCAAACTGGGATTTATCGAGTAAACGCGCGGTAGCCATCGCTCATGAAATGATTAAGGTGCCTGGCTTTGACCAAACTCGTTTAGTGGTTGCAGGTCATGCAGATACTCGACCTTTAGTACCTAACACGAATGCCTTAAATCGCCGCCGAAATCGACGTGTTGAGATTTCAATTAACCAAGGTAAAGCAAAAGAGAGTGAACCGATTCAAATAACTCAGTAAAAATTGTTCACTAAGCATTAAAAACTATGCGTTAAAAAGCTGTCAGCATAATACTGACAGCTTTTTTTGTGTATAATGTGCGCCATTATTCTTATTGTTATTATATTAGGCCACTATCGATGAAATTTATCGTAAAGCTGCAAGCTGAAATCACCATTAAATCTCGCCCTGTTCGTAAACGTTTTACGAAAATTTTAGAGTCGAACATTAAAAACGTATTACGCCGTGTTGATGAACAAATTACCACACGTATGAATTGGGATAATGTTGAAGTTAATACCAAAGATAATAGCCCCGAAAATCGTGAACGTTTAGTTGAAGCACTTAAATGCATTCCTGGTGTGCCAATGTTTTTAGAAGTTCAGCAAAGTGAGTTTGTTGATGTTCATGACATTTATGAAAAAACGTTAGCGGTTCACGCAAAAACGATTGAAAATAAAACTTTTTGTGTTCGTGCAAAACGCACTGGCACACACGACTTTAACTCGCTAAAAGTAGAGCAGTATGTTGGCGGTGGCTTAAATCAAGCGGTAGAAAGTGCCAAAGTTAAGCTAAGTAAGCCAGATGTTACTATTCGTTTAGAAATAAAAAATAAAGATCTCTTTATTGTGACAGAGCGTCATATAGGCTTAGGCGGTTTCCCAATAGCTACACAAGAAGATGTGTTATCTCTTATGTCTGGCGGTTTTGATTCAGGTGTTGCTAGCTATCAAATGATCAAAAAAGGTGCTCGTACGCATTATTGTTTCTTTAATTTGGGTGGTTCGGCACATGAAGTTGGCGTTAAGCAAGTCAGCTATTATTTATGGAATAAGTTTGGAGCGTCTCATAAAGTAAAATTCTTTGCTGTTGATTTTGAGCCAGTAGTTGCTGAAATTTTAGAACACGTTGAAAATAGTCAAATGGGTGTAGTGCTAAAACGTATGATGATGCGTGCTGCTACTAAAATTGCTGAAAGAGGTAAAATTCAGGCACTAGTAACAGGTGAAAGTTTAGGGCAAGTATCAAGCCAAACGTTGACTAACTTAAATGTGATTAACCGAGTTACAGAGACATTAATTTTACGTCCGTTAGCCGCTTATGATAAACAAGATATCATTGATATTGCTCGTAAAATTGGCACAGAAGATTTTGCAAAAACGATCCCTGAATATTGTGGTGTTATTTCTAAAAAGCCTACGGTTAAAGCCGTGTTATCCAAAGTAGAAGAAGAAGAAG
Source organism: Colwellia maritima (assembly GCF_022669015.1). GTDB lineage: Bacteria > Pseudomonadota > Gammaproteobacteria > Enterobacterales > Alteromonadaceae > Colwellia > Colwellia maritima. The sequence goes on from NZ_JAKKSL010000001.1 coordinate 1,509,472, forward strand.
GTAACTTTAATTTTGATATTTTAGATAAAGTTATTAGCGAAACCCGCGTTTTTGATATTCGAGATATAGGCAAAGAAACTGAAGAAGAAATTCATGCGGTAGATCTTGTTGAAAACATTCCTGCTAATGCGGTAGTCGTTGATATACGTAGCCCAGAAGAGGAAGAAGATAAACCATTAGCCCTTGGAAACGTTGAAGTGAAGCGTATTCCATTTTATAAATTGTCGACCCAATTTGGTGATTTAGATATGAGTAAAGATTATTTACTGTATTGTGACCATGGTGTGATGAGTAAGCTACAAGCGCTATATTTAATTGACAATGGCTTTAAAAATGTGAAGGTTTACCGTCCGTAACATAAGCCAGATAGTGCTAAAGCCTAGTATTCCGATTCTAGGTTTTTCACGGTTTGCCACAACATCGTATTTTCTGGTGTGGCAATACCATGCGTTATTCCTAAATGATGGATATAACCATTAATATAATCTATTTCACTTCTACGTTTTGCTAGAATATCACAGCGCATGGATGAGCAGTTTTTTGCTGTTGCTTGCGCCACTTCTTTTATTCTTTGTTTAAGTTCATGTAGATCAAATTGCACCCCTTCAGCACTGGCGACCGCAATGATTTCGTTTAGTAAAAGAGTAATACTGGTTTGATATTTTGCATTGTTTATCTGGCCATTCTCTAAATTGTTTATTGCAGTCAAAGGATTAATAACACAGTTAATCGCCAACTTTAACCATTGTTTTTGTTTTATGTTCGTCTGGAAATTTACGTCGGGTAATGCTGTATTTAATAATTGCGTAAGTGATTGTTGTTGTGTTGCATTACTCGCTCCTAACAGTAAGCCTAAATCTGAAGACCCAACCCCCGTATGCGTAATACAAAAGGGGGCAGAACGTAAGCATCCATGGGTGGTCAGTAAAGTATATACGGCATGATCTTTTTCAATTTCTGTTGGTAATTCTGCTACTGTACCCATGCCATTATGAGAAAGAATAATAACGCTGTTTTTGTTCAAATGATTGACTATGTTTTTTAACGCTGAAGATATTTGAAACGATTTTACACAAAGTAAAATAATGTCAGCTTGCTCAATGTTTTTTATTTGAGCATAGTGAATACTATTGTGATGGGTTTGGTTATGTTGATCAGTAAAACAATAGTCTTGTTCTCTATTTGATAAATCTTCATGCGTCAATGGGAAACTCTTTGATGACAACAAATGAAGTTGTGATTTATGGTACTCAGGGTTTTTGTTAAACAACTGCCCAATATGATGATACCAAAGTAAACCCATTGCACCTGGACCAATAATAATAATGTTCATTAATGGGTCCGTACTTTTGCTGATTCTCTGGTATGTATTATTCTTTTTAATGTGTAGAATTTATATAATAAATAAACATATTTAAGGAAAAGGTAAAGACTAATTCCGGCAATATCCGCAAAAAAATCACTAAACTCGCCATTACGAAAACCTAAGTAATATTGCCCTAATTCACTCAATGCGGAATAAAAACTTAGAGAAAAAAACGTATTGAATATGGAAAGTTTCAGTATTGATGAAACAAACCACGTGAGTATAAAAAAACCAATAAAGTGTCCAATGGTATCTATCTGTGGTGATCGAAACACTATTTTTTTAATTGATTCAGGAAGTAACAATTCGGCCGGAGAAAAACAATAAACTCGCCGCGCAAAGGACGAGTAGAAAAAAGATTAGGTGGTGTTGTGCTTTCACAAGTGCTTACATGTTAAAAGATCATAGGTAGATATTATCATGCCAAGGGAGAATGTGAATGAAAATTCTGTTAACGCTAGCTTGTTTGGTACTTTTTGCTAGGTATAATAGCCGCATTAACCTATTTTATAAAAGAGAATAACTATGCCATCAATGGATATTGTTTCTGAAACTAACTTAGAAGAAGTACGTAATGCTGTAGATAATGCGAATCGTGAAATTACTACGCGTTTTGATTTTCGTGGTGTACAGGCAAGCTTTGAATGGAAAAAGCCAGTCGTTACAGTAAAAGCCGAAGGCGATTTTCAGTTAAAACAGCTTTGTGACATGTTACGTAGCCAATTAACTAAACGTAATGTTGATGCGAAAGCAATGTCGATTGGCAATGCTTCCGCTACAGGCAAAAACTGGAGTCAACAAGTTACCTTTAAAGAAGGTATTGAACAGGACGTAGCCAAACAGGTTGTTAAGTTAATTAAAAATGAAAAACTTAAGGTACAAGCGGCTATTCAAGGCGAACAAGTGCGAGTAACAGGAAAAAAACGTGATGATTTACAAGCCGTAATGCGTTTAGTACGTGAGTCAGATCTAGAACAATCTTTTCAATTTACTAATTTTAAAGATTAATACACTGAAAAGCAGTAAACCTACTATTGCGAAGATGACTCCAATTGACCTGTACTTCGCAACGACCACTAATAGCCGTTTCATTAATTAAATGATCTATTTTATCGGTAGAAAAATTGCCGAATACAAGGTATTTATTTCAATAATGAGTTGTTCTAATTATTAAATAAATAACGATGTAGCCGGTGATTCTAGCAAGTAGAAATGATGACATCGTTAGTGAGCTTGGTATAACATGCCTTACTTATAAGACGTTGATGTTTGTTTTTAATACCCAAATACTATAATTATTTCAAACAATAGTATTGTTGATTAAGGTCAACTAAAATCCATAAAATTGGGCTATTAATATTCTATTAGGCAAAATCAGTAGTAAGATAATAGTCCTCATTTCAAAACTAAGTTATTACCATGATCGTTGATTTAAATAGCCGTTACGGCCTAAATCCTGCACACAGTGAAGTAGTAGAAGCGTGTAAAATTATTGAACCTTGCGATACGTTAGACATGGGGTGTTCTAATGGCCGTAATGCGGTTTACCTCGCTCAACAAGGATTTAACGTGACTGCTGTAGATATTAATCCCAGTGCTATTGATATGTTGCAAAGTATTAGTACAGAAGAGGACATGGATAGAATTAAGGCTCAGATTTACGACATTAACAATGCCAACCTAAGTGAGGTGTATGGTTTTATTTCGTGCACTGTAACCTTAATGTTTATCAACCCTGATCGCGTTGATGCTATTATTGCTGATATGCAGAATCATACACTTGCAGGCGGTTATAACCTGATTGTATGTGCCATGAACACAGACCAAAATCCTTGCCCAGTTCCATTTCCTTTTACCTTGAAAGCAGGGCAGTTGCGTGATGCTTATAAATCGTGGGATCTGATTAAATACAATGAAGATGTCGGTACTATGCACAATGGCGCAAAATTGCAGTTTGCAACGCTATTGGCGCAGAAATCGAACTAAAACAATAATTTCAAATGTAAAAATAGCCTGTGCACCATGGCAATACTCAATTAATGCTTTTGTCGTTTAAACAATGCTGTGGTTGGCAATATTGATCACCATAATAGTTATCTGAGTAGTTGCAGTTTAATTGCGCAGTGCTTCGTGTTTCAATGTGTAAAATTGATTTTATAGTTTCTATAAGCTTTTTCATGGTATTCACCTTGTTCGTTGAAGATGAAATCATTGTTATCTAAAAATGCAACAGGGTAAATATCATATAATTGATAACAATGTGCGATAAAACAAATCAAAGATTATGCATTACTTACATTTAAGGTGAGTTGTTCAGTAAAAATTTGTTTTAACAGTGTTAATTCATTGGTTCTCACATAGTTTGGTCTGATCACTAATGCGATAGTTCTATGTGGGCCTGGCTCATTTAAATGAATAGCGCGAAGCTCTGATGCATTATGTATTAATTGATCTAGCGCCATCTGTGGCACTAAAGTTGTACCTAGCTTGCCTGCAACCATTTGAACTAACGTATGTAAGCTAGCTGAGTCAAAATCTGAATCTTCTTTTTGCTTCTGAAATTTACAAGCCGCTAAGGCGTGCTCTTTTAAGCAATGGCCATCTTTTAACAGCATCAACTTTTCAATTTCTAATTCGGCACTGGTTATTTCTTTTACTCTACTAGGCGATTCATCTTTATGGCAAACCCAATAAAAATCTTCTTGCCAAAAGTCAAAGCTCATTAAACCGTCTATAGGAAATGGTAAGGCGAGAATCGCGGCATCGATATCGCCAGTTCTAACTTTATCAACTAATACATGGGATTGTTCTTCAATAATTTTCAATTTAAGCGCAGGGAATTGTTTTCTTACTTCGGGCAACACTTTTGGTAAAAGGTAAGGGCCAATGGTAGGAATAACACCAATAGTCATAGGGGATGAAAAAGGCTCTTGATTTGCTTGTGATATTTGCATCAGTTCGTCTACTTCAAGCTTAATCCTTTTTGCTTTGTCGAGTATTTTCTTACCATTATTTGTGACTAATACTTGTTTATTATTGCGTTCAAAAATAACTGTTCCTATGTGCTTTTCTAGTTCGTTAATTGCGGTACTCAATGCTGATTGAGATACATTGCAAAGCTCGGCAGCTTTTTTAAAATGCAGTGTTTTTTCAACCGCTAATGCATAGTGAAGTTGCTTTAATGAAATCATATTTTTGGTTATTAATTATATTGAACGTTATCTCTATTCTAATTGATTAGATAAAATTATCTATAACTTATTGCACAGTCATAACCATCAGAAACTATGGATAAAAGCTCATCTAAATAAAGTGTATTTAAATTTTTGAGTAGACGTTATCAAAACTTTATGTTCTAAAAAATAGAATATAAAAATCAAATCTTTTAATTATATTAAATTATTTACCTAATTTATTATTACTCCATCGAAAGCAAACACGCTTTCTGAACTAAACAAAAACAGATTTTAATTTACTATTTTATAACACAAGCGAGGAAATACTCATGGCTCAAATAGGCAAATCAATTCCAGAATTTAACGCACAAGCATTCCACAATGGCGAGTTTGTAGAAGTATCAACCGAAAGCGTAAAAGGTAAGTGGGCAATCTTTTTATTCTACCCAAGAGATTTTACTTTTGTTTGCCCTACAGAACTTGAAGATATGGCAAACCAATACGAAGAGTTACAAAAGTTAGGCGTTGAAGTTTATGCGGTATCAACTGACACACACTTCTCACATAAAGCGTGGCATGACTCTTCAGATGCCATTGGTAAGATTAACTTCCCAATGATTGGTGACCAAACGGGCAACATTACCCGAGGATTTGACGTAATGATTGAAGAAGACCACATGGCACACCGTGGCACCTTCTTAGTAGACCCAGACGGTATCATTCAAGTTGCTCATATTCATGCCGGTGGTATTGGCCGAAGTGCAAAAGACATGGTTCGTAACGTAAAAGCGGCACAGTATGTTCGTGAAAATGATGGTGAAGTATGTCCTGCAGCATGGGAACAAGGTCAAGCAACACTGACACCTAGCTTAGATTTAGTTGGCAAAATATAACGTTCTCTGAAGTAAATTTTTAATCGTTATTAAAAAGTACAATCTACTGGCGGACTCCGTTTTAAAACGTTCCGCCATTTTTATACCAAGTGAGCCGTTATTTAGCTCATTAACTCATTATTAATTCGTAATATTTAAGGTAGTATCATGTTAAGTAAAGATATTTTAAACGCAGTAAAAACGTATACTGCAAATATGAAAAACAGTGTGTCATTTGTTTTACAAACAGGGGAACACGAAAAACGCTCAGAATTAAAAGAGTTTTTGAGCCAATTGTCATCCGTGTCTGAAAATTTAACGTTAGTTGAGCGCGATGAAAATTTGAGAAGTCCAATCACATTTTATTTAGAGGTTGAAGGAAAAAATAACGGCATCCATTTCTCAGGTATACCCAGTGGTCACGAGTTTAATTCACTTATTTTAGCTGTATTACATTCCTCGGGCACTGAGCATAAACTTGATAAAACCTTAACGGCAATGGTTAAGAAAATTAACGAACCATTACACTTTGAAGTGTTTATTTCTTTAAGTTGTCACAATTGTCCTGATGTAGTGCAGTCGCTTAACCAATTTGCGTTAATTAATAACAACATTAACACCGAAATGATTGATGGTGGCTTATATCCATCATTAATTGAAGATCGTAATATTCAAGGTGTTCCTAGCGTTTACTTAAATGGTGAGCTGTTTGCCAATGGTAAAATTGATACGGCGCAATTAGTCGATAAATTAATCGAACGCTTTCCGTCTATTGTTGGCGTTGACAATGACACGCAATTGCCTTTGCAAGACGTTACCGTCATTGGGGGCTTGGTCCGGCAGGTGTAGCTTCAGCTATTTATGCGGCCCGAAAAGGCTTGAATGTTACTCTGATAGCAGACCGTATTGGTGGGCAAGTAAAAGATACCGTAGGTATTGAAAATTTAATCTCAGTGCCAAAAACTACAGGCACAGAATTAACAGGGAATATGCAAGCACATTTAAGTGACTATGATATTAACATTAAGGAATTTTTACGGGTTGAAAAGATTGAAAGCAACGCCACCGATTCCCCATGGAAAACATTGTACTTATCTAGTGGTGAAGTGATTGAGTCTAAAACTGTTATTGTAGCCACAGGTGCAAAATGGCGTGAGTTAGGCGTACCAGGTGAAAAAGAAAACATTGGTTCAGGCGTCGCCTATTGTCCGCATTGTGATGGTCCTTTCTTTAAAGGTAAAGATGTAGCCGTTGTTGGTGGTGGTAACTCAGGTATTGAGGCTGCATTGGATTTAGCCGGTATGGTTAATCATGTAACGGTATTTGAATTTTTACCTGAATTAAAAGCAGATAAAGTGTTAGTAGACAAAGCTGAAGCGAATGACAAAATTACTATCATTAAAAATGTAGCAACGAAAGAAGTTGTCGCTGAAGGAGGAAAAGTCGTTGCTTTAGCGTATGAAGACAGAGTTACTGGCGAAGTAAAACAACAATCGTTAGCGGGGGTTTTTGTGCAAATAGGGTTAGTTCCTAACAGTGCTTTCTTGGAAGGTGTTGTGGACAGAACCAAACATGGCGAAGTCGTTATTGATGAGCGATGTAACACAAGTGAACCTGGTATCTTTGCCGCCGGTGATGTATCAACTGTGCCTTATAAGCAAATAGTAATTGCTATGGGCGAGGGCGCAAAAGCCTCCTTGTCAGCCTTTGATTATATTATTAGAGAAAGTTAATAGTAACCAAGGGAAACTCGCAGATACATATATTAAATAACCTCAACTCGGGTTAAGAGGTTTTTAACTCATTGAAAATTAGTATTTAATTTTCCTCTTATCACTATAATGAGATAGTTTTGCTTAATTCAAGGCAAATTTACGCGTCAATAGTCGGTCTATTGCAAGTGAATTTAACGAAGAAGTTAGTAAAATAGCCATTATAGAAAGATTTATTAAGCCGAGCTGAGGTTAAATAATAGTTATAATGTAATTTAAAGATTAAAGGCTGCCATGTGTTTATCACTGGCTGCCTTTAATAAAATTCTTGTGTTTTAATGCTTAAGCTCGAGCTAAAACATTTGAATAGCTTGAATTGTAACTACCACAGTGTAACTTGATTTTTTATTTACTTTGCTCGTGGTCATGCTCATCGTGATCTCCACCGCATGATTCGCCTTCATCATGAATATGACCATGGGCTAGCTCTTCTTCAGTTGCTTTACGTACTTCTAAAATTTCTACGTCAAAACTTAAATCAATACCTGCTAACGGGTGATTACCATCAACGGTTACTTCATCATCAGTGACATCAATCACAATGACGGTTTGTTCACCATCATCGGTAGTTGCACGAAGTTGTGTACCAACCGTTAGGTCTTCAACACCTTGTAATACTTCTTTCGGTACAGTTTGAACATAATCGTCATGACGATCACCGTAAGCGTCTGCTGCGGTTACTGCTACTTCAAATTTATCGCCCGTTTTATGGTCGACTAAAGCGTCTTCAAGTCCTTGAATTAAATAGCCTGATCCTTGAATAATCGTCATAGGTTTATGATCATAAGAGCTATCAATTAATGTACCTTCGCTATCTGATACCGCGTAGTGCATTACTACGACTGAGTTATTGGTAATTTTCATCTGGTTATCCCTATTCAAAATTATAATTTAAGTTATTCGGCTATTAAAGCGTAAGGTAAGTCTTTAATTAACACGGTAGATTCTGGGTGTGATTTTATTCGTAATTGGCTTGAACTATCTAAATCATTGGCTAATATTGCTTGAATATAGCAAGTACCGTTATCCGCTTGATAAACACTTAAAATGTCGCCGCCTTTACGCCAGTTTTCACCTAATTGTTTTTCGATAATGTCATCACTTTGTAGAGGTTGTTGCAGTGTTGTTGTTAATGAGAATAAGGCTTTTTTATTTTTACCTAAATATTGCATACGGGCGACAGTTTCTTGCCCTAAGTAGCAACCTTTAGTAAAGCTAATACCGTTAATTGCCTGCAAATTAAGCATTTGTGGAACATATTCACCACTACTTTTATCAGACAGTTGTACAAAACCTTCTTTGATTTCTAATAAATTCCATATAGCGTTATTGTATATAGGTAAATTAATATTAAGCACAATACGTTCAATCATTTCAGCAGTATCAATAATTAAATAACGTGCTTGTTTGCCGGCAATGTAAACTAATGTCGTCGTGTCTGATTGCACAACAGGGTTTAGGCTATCAGGCGTACGCGAAAATTGACTATTTAAAACACTGACAGCATTTTCGCCAACAAAGGCAATAAATTGCAATTCATCCGTTTGTGAAATTTCAACCTTAGCAAAAACACCATATTTTTTCAGCTCGGTAATTGAAGACTCTATACTTGCTTTAGGTTGCACTAAAAGGTGTGCTGAGTTTCGGTTTAGTAAACGAAATACACTAAAGACTTTACCTTTGGCGTTGCAATGAGCACCTACAAGTAAGTTATGTTCTGAACTTGTGGTTACGTCACAGGTAACCTGTCCCTGAAGATATTTACTTTGTTCTTCTCCACATAAGGCAATAGCGCTGTAATGGGATAATGACACTAAGTAAGTAGCAGGTAATTGGTTTAAGTCTGGTAAGTTTGCTTCAAGATTTATTGGCATAAGAAGAGTCACAACGTGAGTAATAAAAGATAAATAGGGGCAAAGTCATAAAAATCAAGTTTAACTGTAAAAAAAGGCACAATTAATTGGCGAAAAAAACAAGGGTTATTGTTACAATATAGCTTAGTTAAAAAACTATTACATTTTTAGGTATATTACTATGTCAGCAACAGTAAACTCTCAAGAAGTCGATACCCACGTTGTCGTTAATAAAGCGAGATTGAAATGGGCCTGTCGTCGCGGTATGTTAGAATTAGATATACTTTTCATTCCTTTTGTTGATGAAGCATATGATGATTTAGCAGCAAAAGATCAGCGCATTTTCGAGCGTTTACTTACCGAGCAAGATCCTGATTTATTTGCTTGGTTTATGGGACATAAAATTTGTGAAGACAGTGAACTTAACACCATGGTGCAATTTATTCTCAACCGCGTCAAAGTATAATATAGAGGTTAAAAAATCTCGTTATAAGCCTTTATTCTGCGCTAGTGTTACCGTTATTATTATTGCGTTATTGCTTGTTTATTTTACTTATGCCTATCATCTTATTTTAGCGGGTACAGTATTAAGTGTTTTATTATTGGGAATCTTGCTCGCAAAAAAAGGGAAACCAGTTGTTGTAGCAAGCTTTGAGCTTGATAATCAAGGGCGCTGCTCTTTTGATGGAGTACATTACTATCAACTACTTACCCGTAGCCGATTCAGTTTTTTGGGGTGTTGGTTGTATTTGCAGTATTGTAATGATAATACGCGTTATAATGCGAACAATAATGATGCAATAAAACGCGTATTTATTTTCCGTGACAGCCTTTATGAAGACGACTTCTCTCGATTATCAAATGTTATTTCTCAATTGAATTATCACGATTAGGTACTAAATTGTTTCTTGAGTTTTTGGATGGATACAGTATGGTTGGTTTAGCTTCCTGTAGCATATCAGGGTAGTCTAGGGTGTAATGTAAGCCTCTGCTTTCTTTTCTCTCAAGAGCACAATGAATGATTAATTCGGCCACTTGTACTAAATTTCTTAACTCAAGTAAATTATTACTTACTTTGAAATTTCGATAATAATCTTCAATCTCTTGTTGTAATAATTCAACACGGTGCAAAGCACGTTCAAGCCTTTTAGTTGTTCTAACAATACCAACAAAATCCCACATAAATAAACGTAATTCGTGCCAATTATGTTGAATAACCACTTCTTCGTCAGAATCAGTTACGCGGCTTTCATCCCATAGAGGCAATGTTCTAAAGTCATTGTTGTGCTCTAAAGAATCACTAATCTCCAATGCTGCGGCACGTGCATAAACTAGGCATTCCAGTAATGAATTACTGGCTAAACGGTTAGCGCCATGCAAGCCTGTATAAGACATTTCTCCAATGGTATAAAGTTGATGAACATCTGTTCTGCCATGTTGATCAATCATTACGCCACCACAAGTATAATGTGCAGCCGGTACTATGGGCATAGGTTGTTTAGTAATATCAATACCCAATGCTTTAGTGCGTTGGTATATTGTAGGAAAATGTTGTTGGATAAAGTCACTTGATTTATGGCTGATATCCAAATACATGCAGTCTACGCCTAAACGCTTCATTTCGAAATCTATTGCACGTGCTACTATATCGCGCGGCGCTAATTCGGCACGTTTATCAAAGGTCGGCATAAAGCGACTTCCATCGGGTCGTCTTAATTTAGCGCCTTCACCCCGTAGCGCTTCGGTCAATAAAAAGGTACCCGCATCAGGATGGAATAAACACGTAGGGTGAAATTGATTAAATTCCATATTGGCTACACGACAACCCGGCTCGCCATGCCATGGCAATACCATCGCCACTGGCAACGTCAGGGTTAGAGGTATATTGGTAAACCTTGCTAGCGCCACCCGTCGCTAAAATGGTTTTTTGTGCGTAAATACTTTCAACTTTTTCTGTATTTCTGTTCCAAATATATGCACCAATACATTGTTTTTCTTTATCATGGTCAGTAATTTCTTCACAGATAAGGTCAATGGCATTATACCGTTCAAATACACGAATGCGTGAATGCTGCTTAACCCGCTCTGATAAGGTTGTTTGAATTACTTTGCCTGTAGCATCAGCCGCATGCAGGATTCGACGATGACTATGTCCACCCTCGCGTGTTAAATGGTACTGTTGTTCACCTTGTTGATTTTGTTCTTTGTCAAAATCGACTCCTTGTTCAATCAGCCAATCAAGACAGGCTTTTGCATTTTCAGCGGTATATTGAACCGCGCTTTCATCGCATAACCCCGCACCGGCAATCAAGGTATCAGATACATGCGATTGCACACTGTCGTTTTCATCAAAAACAGCTGCTATCCCACCTTGAGCATAAAAAGTAGAACCTTCATTTAGCTGTCCCTTGCTTAAAATGACTACATCAGCATTTTTTGCTAAATGTAAAGCAAGCGTTAAACCGGCGGCGCCACTGCCAATAATTAATACATCACAATTGTTTTGTTGATTCATATATACGAATGTTAAGTAAAATCAGTTATTATACTGTGATATTAACGCTTATTAATGTTTGTTAATAGGGCAAGTAAGCGTTAATCAGTTTAAAATATAAAAAAAAGTAAAATTAAAAAGAACTTTTGTGAAAATGTGTAGTCTTAATTAATGCGTTTGTTATGAGCCAAATGTGTAAAGTGTTTTTTTACCTATAATTTTTATGGGTATACTTAGGAGAAATGGCTCAAATGAGCGAACAGAACGTCGACCAAGATTTGGTTGAGCGGGTCCAGAAGGGTGATAAAAACGCCTTCAACCTGTTAGTAACGAAATATCAACATAAAGTGGCTAATTTAGTGTCGCGTTATGTCAGTAACCACAGCGATGTGCCTGATATAGTGCAAGAGGCATTTATTAAAGCGTATCGAGCTTTACCTAATTTTAGAGGGGAAAGCGCATTCTATACTTGGCTATACCGTATTGCAGTTAATTGTGCAAAAAATCACAGTGTGGCTTTGGGACGTAAACCACCAAGTAATGATGTTGAAATTGAAGATGCAGAGTTTTATGATGGTGGTGGTGCATTAAGAGAAAATGCCTCCCCAGAAAAGGTACTGCTTACTCAAGAGATTAAAAAAGTTGTTTTTGATACAATTGCGCAATTACCAGATGATTTGAGAATTGCCATAAACTTTCGAGAAATTGAAGGGTTAAGTTACGAAGAAATAGCCGTTATTATGGAATGTCCTGTCGGTACAGTACGTTCACGAATATTTAGAGCACGTGATGCTATAGATAAAAAAATTACACCATTACTAATGCAATAGCTAAAACTGTGTTGGTGGTAAGTAAGCGTTAAACGAAAGTTTTTCCATTTTAAGTACTAATTAAAGTACAAATTAAAAGGTTAAAGTATGAGTGAAAGTAAGTTTGAGACAATATCTTCGATGGTTGATAATTATCGTAATTCTGATCAAGCGTCAGAACAAACTATTGATGATATGCTCAAGGATGAAGACTTAGCAAATACATGGCATAACTACCACTTAATTGGTGATGTTATGCGTAATGAAATACCAGATACTTTACAATTAGATTTATCGGCGGAAATTTCAGCGGCTATTGCTGAAGAGCCTACGATACTTGCACCAAGTACCTCTAGCAGTAAAGCGTCAGGTGGCTTTAAAGCTAAAATTATTCAACTGATGAAGCCCGTTGGACAATTAGCGATTGCTGCATCGGCTGCCGGTTTAATGATTGTCGGTGTGCAGCAGAATACTGCTGAAACAGATGAAATTATTACGCCTAGCCAAATAGTACAAACGACGCCTTTAGGTGGTTTTGCCAATCCGGTAAGCTTTAATTATCAACAAAACACCCAGTCACAACAAGAAGCCGCACTAGAACAAAGAATAGAGCAACAAAGACGTTTTCAAGCCTTACTTTCAGATCATCAACAACAAATTAAACTTAGTGCAGCAAAAGCCACTGACGATAACAACTCAGTGATAAAAACAGAAGTCGGAGCAGAAACTAGAGTAGAATAATTAAACTAGATCAATTCAACTAACGACGAATGACTTTATTTCCGCTATCTATGCTTTCCCACTATATAAAAAGTAAATAACTTAAGTATAATAAGTTATTTACTTTTTAATGCTTATAATTTCGAGACAACATGAAATCAATTGCATCATTCAGCTTTGCTAGTATCTTTATTTGCATCACAAGTTTTTTAATTAGCTTTTCAGTACTATCGGCTGATGTAGACGAGGCAAAGCACTTATTAGAACGACTTTCCAAATCCTTGCGTCAAATAAACTTTAATACATCATTCGTCGTGGTGAAAAATAATCAGGCAGAACCTTACCATTGGCTTCATGGCATTGTTGAAGAGCAAACTCTAGAAGGTGAAGTTAAAAAGATAGAGCTTGAGATTTTGGCGATACTGAATGGACCTCGTCGCGATATTTTACGTATTAACAATACAGTCAGTTATATAGAGCCAGAATTTGCACCTTACTCAATAAGATCAGAACAACTCAGTGGTCCCATTCCGTCAGTGTTTGGGGAAGATATTAGTGTTTTAGAAAAAAACTATCATTTTGTTTCTGTTGGGAAAAATCGAATATTAGGTCGAGCTGCTCAGTTAATTCGTATTGTCCCTAAAGACACGCATCGTTTTGGTTATTGGCTTTGGTTAGATCAAGAAAGTAGTTTGCTGCTAAAGTTAGCCGTAATTACACGTCAGGGTAAATTACTTGAGCAAATTCAGTTTACTCATTTAGATATTACAGACACAATATCAGAAAATTTAAAACAATTGCAAGCAGCTGAATTACCAAAAGTAATTGACTTTACTTCACTGCAAGAAAGCACAGACTTAACTTGGCAGGTTAACTGGTTACCCGATGGTTTTGAACCCATAAAATCAGATAGACACCGAATTAATAACAGTAAACAGCCGGTAGAATTTATGTTGTTTAATGATGGCTTAGTTGATATCTCTGTTTACGTAAACCCGAGTAAAGAAAAGCAACGAGCAATAGAATTTGCTAGTGATGGAGCAACCTTAGTGTTGAGTCAGGTTATGAATAATATTGAAGTCAGTGTGGTTGGTAAAATACCATTAGAAACCGCTGAAAAAATTGTCAACTCGGTTACTTTTAATCGTAAGCTGCCTTTGCACTAATGGAAGAGTTAGCGACAGTCACAGCTATTGATAACGAAAAAATTACAATGGTGAGTCGAATAAAGTCAACCTGTAATAGTTGCTCACAGCTAGATACTTGTGCAAGTGGGCAAGTAGCAAAAGCGATTCCTAAAAAAACGTTATCTTTCACGCTTATTAAACCTAAATCGATGGACAATATGACCATCAATATAGGTGATTGTGTTGTTTTGACCGTACCAGAAGGCGATGTGTTACATAGCGCTTGGCAAGTTTACTTATTACCCGTGTTTGGGCTTTTTTCTTTTTCAGCATTGGGTCAATGGTTGTTACAAGAAAATATATTATCCCATGAACTAGCCGGAGTTGCTTTGGGGCTTGTCGGTGGCTACTTAGGCTATCGTGTAGCCAAGCAATTGCAAAGCAATCCAAGTAAACAAAAAAGCCTACAACCTGAGATTTTAAAAGTTTTGCCAAAGCTTTTTGATGTGAATACCCTAAGCACAGACTAGATGCTATGTTGAAAAGTTCAACAAAAGATAGCCCCAACGCGCTAAATTCGTTAAAATCACGCCACTTTTGAATTAATCACTTTTATCTGAATCACCCTTTATGAAAAACATACGTAACTTCTCTATTATTGCTCACATCGATCACGGTAAATCTACGCTTTCAGATCGTCTAATTCAACATTGTGGAGGTTTACAAGAACGTGAAATGGAAGCACAAGTGCTTGATTCAATGGATATTGAGCGCGAGCGTGGCATTACCATAAAAGCACAAAGTGTGACACTAGACTACATTGCTAAAGATGGTGAAACATATCAGTTGAATTTTATCGACACACCGGGCCATGTAGATTTTTCCTATGAAGTGTCTCGTTCTTTGGCTTCGTGCGAAGGTGCTTTACTGGTTGTTGATGCAGGACAAGGCGTTGAAGCACAAACCGTTGCTAATTGTTATACCGCCATAGAGATGGATTTAGAAGTTCTACCTATTTTGAATAAAATAGATTTACCGCAAGCTGATCCTATACGTGTTAGTGAAGAAATTGAAAATATCATTGGTATTGATGCGACTGATGCCGTTACCTGTTCAGCAAAAACAGGTGTAGGTATTGAAGATGTATTAGAAACCATTGTTAAAAATATTCCGGCACCCAAAGGGGATTATGATGCCCCGCTGCAAGCCTTAATTGTTGATTCATGGTTTGATAACTATCAAGGCGTTGTTTCTTTAGTTAGGCTAATCAATGGGGAAATTAAAAAAGGCGATAAAATGTTGGTGATGTCTACAGGACAGGTTCATCAAGTTGATAAAGTCGGCATTTTTACACCTAAGCAAATTGAAACAAAAGTATTACGTGCAGGTGAGGTTGGCTTTGTTATTGCGGGCATTAAAGAAATTCATGGTGCTCCTGTTGGTGATACAATTACCATAAGTAAACGTGAAACACCGACTCCTTTACCTGGGTTTAAAAAAGCTCAGCCACAAGTGTATGCGGGTATTTTTCCTATTAGTTCAGATGAGTATGAAAATTTCCGTGATGCGCTTAATAAATTAAGTCTTAACGATGCCTCATTATTTTTTGAACCTGAAAACTCTTCAGCGTTAGGCTTTGGTTTTCGTATAGGTTTCCTTGGTATGCTGCACATGGAAATTATTCAAGAGCGTTTAGCGCGTGAATATGACCTTGATTTAATTACAACGGCACCTACGGTAAATTATGAAATTGCGTGTACTAATGGTGATATTTTATCTATTGATAATCCTGCAGACTTGCCTGCAATTAATAATATTGATGAGATTCGTGAACCCATTGTACAAGCGAATATTTTAGTACCTCAAGAATATTTAGGTAGTGTTATTACCTTATGTATTGAAAAACGTGGTGTGCAAAAAGATATTATTTATCATGGAAATCAAGTTGCCGTAACCTATGAATTACCTATGGCGGAAGTAGTGATGGACTTTTTTGATAAATTAAAATCAACTAGTCGCGGTTATGCTTCGCTTGATTACCATTTTGTTCGTTTTGAAGCGGCAGACATGGTACGGGTTGATGTTATGATTAATGGTGATAGAGTGGATGCTTTAGCCATGATCACCCATAGAGCAAACTCAGTTGCTCGAGGTCGATTATTGGTAGATAAACTAAAAGAGCTGATCCATCGCCAAATGTTTGATATTGCCATTCAGGCAGCGATAGGTAATAACGTTATTGCTAGAACCACCGTAAAGCAATTACGTAAAAATGTAACCGCTAAATGTTATGGTGGCGATGTTAGTCGGAAGAAAAAATTACTACAAAAGCAAAAAGAAGGTAAAAAACGTATGAAACAAGTAGGTAATGTAGAAGTACCACAAGAAGCGTTTTTAGCTGTGCTTAAATTAGATAAATAAATTAGATAAATAATTTAAAATATATAAGTACATACTAAATCATCACAGTACACGTTAGATTAAGCGTTCAATAATTTGATTTAGTGTATGTACAATACTCATTAAGAATAGGAATCCTATGGCTGTTTATTTTTCAATTATCTTAGTTGCTATTACTGTCATTACCGGCATTGTATGGTTTGCAGATAAACTTTATTTAGCGCCACAACGTAGATTAAAAGTGGTTGAAGCACAAAACAACGCGAAAGAAAAAAGTGGAGTTGAATTACCGGCTGAAACAATTACGACCTTAATGGAACCGTCCCCTTTGGTTGATACCTCAATACAGGTTTTTCCCGTAATCGCTTTTGTTTTGATTTTACGATCTTTTCTCTATGAACCTTTCCAAATTCCTTCGGGTTCTATGATGCCTACGTTGCTTGACGGTGACTTTATTTTAGTAAATAAATATAATTATGGTTTACGAGATCCCGTTGCTCGCAAAAAGTTTTTCGAAGTTGATTCTCCTGAACGTGGTGATGTGGTTGTCTTTAAATACCCTCAAGATCCACGCATTGATTATATTAAACGTGTTATTGGTAAACCAGGTGATCGTATTATCTACCGTAATAAATCTTTGTATATTAAAGAAGCATGCCAAGAGTCTGATGCGAAATGTCCTGATTTTGTGCAAATTGTAAATACCTTTACGAATAAATATGACGGTCCTGATGCTCAAGAAGGTATGAATCAATTTGAAGCGGCTATGTTTAATAAAACCCATAACATTTTAAATAATCAAAATACGTTACCAAGAACACGTCATTATTTTCAGCAAGCAGGTACTGCTCAAGATGAATTTTTAGTGCCGGCCGGGCATTATTTTGTTATGGGTGATAACCGAGATAATTCGTTAGATGGACGTTTTTGGGGATTCGTTCCTGAAGAAAATTTAGTAGGGCAAGCCGTTGCTATATGGATGAGTTTTGATTTTGGCCGAACACAAGACAGCATTTTACCCCATTGGATCCCAACAAACGTTCGTTTTGGACGTATTGGCGCAATTAACTAATGTCTAATAAAAGTCAAGTTAACCCTATTTCTATTAACCGTTTATCAAAAAGAATAGGGTATAGTTTCGAGCAGCCAGAGCTACTGATTCAAGCATTAACGCACCGAAGTGCCAAAGGACAACATAATGAACGACTAGAGTTTTTAGGCGATTCTATTTTAGGTTTTGTTATTGCTGAAGCGTTATTTGAAAAATTTCCTAAGCATGATGAAGGCGATTTAACCAGGATGCGCTCTAGTTTAGTGAAAGGGGTAACGTTAGCAGAAATAGGTCGAGACTTTAAGTTGGGTGAATACCTCATTTTAGGGCCTGGCGAGCTTAAAAGCGGCGGACATAGACGAGAATCAATTTTAGAAGATGCCATAGAAGCCATTATTGGTGCAGTCTACCTAGATTCTAATATAACTCAATGTAAAGGATTGATTTTAAAATGGTTTGCTAAAAGGTTGAGTGCAATTAAGCCTGGACATGAGCAAAAAGATCCCAAAACACGTTTGCAAGAATATTTGCAAGGTCGAAAAATTCCGTTACCCGTTTATGATGTTATTGATACCAGTGGTCAGTCACATAATCAACAGTTTACGGTAAGTTGTGTAACTGATGTTGTTAATACTGAGATTATTGCTAAAGGCACCAGTAGACGAAAAGCAGAGCAGGCCGCCGCCCATCAGGTGTTATTAGAATTAGAGCAAGCACAGTCTAAGCAAAAAAAAACTAAGGTACAATAGTCAATGAATCATACATCTACCCATGCAGGGTTAATAGCCATTGTTGGCCGCCCTAATGTGGGTAAGTCAACATTACTGAATGCTTTGCTTGGTCAAAAAATTAGTATTACTTCACGTAAACCACAAACAACTCGTCATCGTATTCTAGGTATTCTTACCCAAGAAAATAGGCAAGCTATTTTAGTTGATACCCCAGGTTTGCACTCAGAAGAAAAAAGAGCAATCAATCGTTTAATGAATCGGGCTGCTACAAGCTCTATCGCAGAAGTTGAGTTAATTGTATTTTTGGTTGAAGGAACACATTGGACACCCGACGATGAGTTGGTGCTTAGTAAGATCAAAAAAAGTGGCGCACCTTGTATTTTAGTGGTTAATAAAATTGATAATATTACTGACAAAGACGCCCTGTTACCGCAATTACAAAAGCTTGGTGCAATGCACGATTTTACTGATATTGTTCCTATTTCTGCCAGTAAAGGTCAGGGCGTTGATACTATCAGAAAACTTTGTTTAGAAAGTCTACCTATAAGTGATTTTTGGTTTCCAGAAGATCATATTACCGATAGATCAAGTCGCTTTATGGCTTCTGAAATTATAAGAGAAAAACTGATTCGCTTTACCGGAGACGAATTACCTTATTCGACTACGGTTGAGATTGAACAATTTAAAATGGACGACAAAGGTATTATCCATATCAACGCCTTGATACTCGTTGAACGTGATAGTCAAAAACGTATGGTTATTGGCAATAAAGGTGAGCGTTTAAAAACTATTGGACAAGAAGCAAGACGTGATATGGAAAACTTGTTTGAAAGTAAAGTGTTTTTAGAAACCTGGGTGAAAGTTAAATCTGGTTGGGCTGATGATGAACGTGCATTACGCAGTCTGGGTTACGGTGACGATTACTCTGGTTAATCAAATGGGTATTTAAGTCGATTAATTTTTATTATTTGTCAGTGCAGGGTGACGAATTGCGCATAAAAGTAGCAATCTAATTATGTCAAATATTCAGATAGAACAGCATGCTTTTGTCCTTCACTCTCGTCCATTTAAAGAAAATCAACAACTTGTTGAACTGTTAACTGAAAATGAAGGTAAAGTTTCAGCGCTTGTTTATGTAGGTCAATCTAAACGTTCAATTAAAAAAGGGATGATTCAATCCTTTTTACCTTTAAAATTAATTTATAAAGGCAATGATTCTGGTTTAAAAAGGATCTCGGTAATTGAGTCAACGGGCAACTCCTATGCTTTAAGTAAAAATAGACTTTATTGTGGTTTTTATATAAATGAACTTTTGGTACGTTTGTTAACTAATGATATTGTTTGTGACGGATTGTTCCAACAATATCAGTTAACGCTTGGTTCATTAGCTAATAATTTACCGATAGCACCACAATTAAGACAGTTTGAATTATCCTTATTAGCAGAATTGGGACTATCATTCGATTTTAGTCCTGTTCTGAGTAATACCAGTGATAATATTGTTGGATTTTATTATATCGCTGATGAAGGCTTTGTACCGGCCTATAATTATTCGATAGCAAATATTAGTACGCCTTGGTTCAAAATAGCGCATTTGCGAGCGATTGCGCATCATATTATCCATGGTGCAGCACTAGAGCAACATGAGGCTGAACAAACGTTTAAGTTGTTAATGCGTAATGTCATTAATCACTTGCTTGATGGAAAACCTTTGAATAGCCGTAAATTATTTGAAAAAAGATAATGACTTAATAAAG
Source organism: Colwellia maritima (assembly GCF_022669015.1). Taxonomy (GTDB): domain Bacteria; phylum Pseudomonadota; class Gammaproteobacteria; order Enterobacterales; family Alteromonadaceae; genus Colwellia; species Colwellia maritima. Next base: position 1,529,600 of record NZ_JAKKSL010000001.1, read on the forward strand.
TCAATACAATGAGAGAGCAGAAGATGACTGAATTACTATTAGGTGTAAATGTTGATCATATCGCTACATTACGCCAAGCGAGAGGCACTAATTTTCCTGATCCAGTATACGCTGCCGGCGTAGCAGAACATGCCGGTGCTGATGGTATTACGGTGCATTTACGTGAAGACCGTCGACATATACAAGATCGTGACATTCACGTGTTAAAACAAACCCTGCATACTCGTATGAATTTTGAAATGGCTGTCACTGATGAAATGGTTGCAATTGCTTGCGATGTTAAGCCGACTTTCTGTTGTTTAGTGCCGGAAAAAAGAGAGGAATTAACTACTGAAGGCGGCTTAGATGTTGTCGGCCAGTTAGCTAAAGTCTCTGCCGCGGTGCAAAAAATTGCAGCCGTAGGCACACAAGTGAGTTTGTTTATTGATGCAGATAAGAATCAAATTGATGCTGCATTGGCAAGTGGCGCACCTTATATTGAAATACATACTGGTCAATATGCTGACGCACCAAATGAGCTTACTCAGCAGGCTGAATTAGTCCGTTTAATTGAAGGTATTCAATATGCACATAGCCTGGGATTAAAAGTAAATGCAGGTCACGGTTTGAATTATTTTAATGTTAAACCCATTGCGGCAATTAAAGAGATTATTGAATTAAATATTGGACACGCCATTATTGCCCGAGCAGCTATTGATGGACTTGATAAAGCCGTTAGAGATATGAAAGCACTGATGCGTGAAGCAAGACAGTAAAGTGTTACTTCCACTGTAAAGGGTGATTTATTGCCCTTTTCTTTGACTAACCCCCTTTAAAATTGTCATATTTCAAATGGAATATTCGTTTTTGAAATTCAGTTTAACCATGCGATAAATAATGGTTATCTAACCTTAAAGGATTTTGTATGTCTATTGTTGGTATCGGTACTGATATTATTGAAATAGAGCGAATTGTTACTATGTCTGACGTGACACGTGAACGATTAGCAAAAAGAATACTCACACCAAATGAATATCAACATTATGTTGTACTTAAAGCAAAAATGGAACTCAATGCAGTGCGCTATCTTGCTAAGCGTTGGGCAGGTAAAGAGGCTGCATCTAAAGCATTAGGCACAGGTATTGCTGAAGGAGTGTCGTTTCAACATATAGAGATAAAAACTCTAGCGTCAGGGCAACCAACACTCATACTTTCAGGTAAAGCTTTAGAGCTAGCTCTCGCTAAAAACGCCAATCAGTGGCACATTTCTTTAGCCGATGAAAAACGTTATGCCACGGCTTTTGTTACATTTTCACAAAAAATCAATTAAAGCCCATTTTTATTTTCTTGTTTGTTTGTTTTTTGTACTATACTTGTTGTGTACGAATAATTGTGTAATAGTATTAGCAGTATTCTACTCTTTAGTTGTAGTCAATTAAGTGATAGTGAGTTAAGTTACATTTACGTTATATTTAATTTAAGTTTTTTAATTTGGCTATTTGTTGTATTAAAGACGTTTAATAAGGAATTGTCATGCAAGCAGAAGAAAAGTCTATGCTTGAAAGGCGCCAAAGCTCACCTGAACAGTCAGTTTGGTGGAATAAACTTTCATTAGCGCAAAAATTTTCAGCGAGTAGCTTAGGAAAATTCGGCTATGATTTAGCGTTTGTCAGGAATGAGGAAGGTCATAGCTTAGCGGTACTAACCTGTAGCTCTGGTGTTGCAGTGATAACCGAAGATGGTGATATTAACACGTCTCCCAATATTAAAATTAGAGATTAAATCCTACCGAAATCTAAAGTTCAACAATTTGATTAAAGCCTTTTTATACAGGCTTCGTCATCGAATTTTTCAAGTATACTAGGTGCTTGTGCTAGTACTAGCGCAACTTGTTCAAAAAACTCTAAAAATTCTGGCTCTAAATTATCTACAGAAATTTCTTTTTTTAATTGTGTTTCTATTTCTTGGCAAACACTCGCTAAGCTTGGTACACCAGTATAACAACAAGCCCCATTTAATTTATGTATTAGATGTTTTAATTTGTTGCTGTCTTGTTTTGTTAATGCATCACTAATTTTATCTTTACTGTCCGATAAATTTTCAATTAAGCCAAGCAACATCTCTATTGCAAGGTCTTCTTTGCCACCGGTTCTTTTTAATGCAAGTTTCCAATCAATAACGTTAATGATATTGCCATTTTCAAGTTTCTCATGCAGCATGTCATGTACTATTTCATGATCTTTCTCTGACTCTATCTCAGTTATTGTCTCATCAGCAAAGGTAGGGATTGGCTCTACAAGCACAGGTAAGCTTTGATTTGCGTTATTGATAAAGTAATTTACATCACAATATTCATAAATTATATGATTAAGCATCGTTTCATCAATAGGTTTTGTCATGTATGCATTAAATCCTTGTTTACGCATTTTCTCCTTTTCACCACTTAACGCATGTGCGGTAACCGCTATAATCGGCGTATTTTCATTACTTGAATTTTTTCTAATGGCTTTAAGCGTACTAACGCCGTCCATTACTGGCATCTGTATATCCATGAAAATCAATGCAAAGGTCTCACTTTGGCATAACGCTAAAGCATTAGCACCATCTTGTGCTAGTACCACCTCACTCACTTGCTCTTGCAATAAGGCATTTATTAATTTTAGGTTTGCTTCATTATCGTCAACAGCTAATACTTTTATAGGGATAATTTTTCTGCTTGGTGCTGTTAAATACTCAGGCTCAGCTAATAAAGCACTATAAAGTTTGTTTGCAGTAATAGGCTTACTTAAACAACTTATGGCACCACTTGCAATTAGGGCTTCTTGCAAACTAGGCGAATTACTATTAACCGCTAAGTGAATATTAGAAATTTGAGGTTTGACTTTATCGACTATTTTTTTCAAATCACTTAGCGCAGTTGTTGTTCGGTCATGACCAATTAATGCAAAATCAAAATGAAGCGCTTCATTATTTTTTTCTTGTTCAAGTATTTGGTCCAACTGTTTACTACTATCAACCTGAGTTACCAACATTTGCCAGTTAATTAGCATATCATAGGTTGCGGCTCTGCTATGAGGGTGAGGCTCATAATATAAAATGGATTTATTTGCTAAGCGTATATGCTCTAGTTCACCAACACGCGGTAACGAGTTCATGCCACACTCAAAGTCAAACCAAAACTTCGAGCCAACATTTTCATTTGAACTAAAGCCAATATCACCTTTCATTTCATAAGCAAGTCGTTGGCAGATAATTAGACCTAGACCTGTGCCGCCATGTAAACGTGTAATGGTTTGGTCTGCCTGAGAAAATGCCTTGAATATAGCCTGCTGTTGAGTGTTATTCATGCCAATACCCGTATCAACAATGGTTATTTTTACTGCGGCTCGTTTAGCATTAATTATTTTAAATGTCACATCAATATTGACGGAGCCATGTTGTGTGAATTTAATGGCATTACTAACTAAGTTACTCATAATTTGTTTGATACGCATCGCATCGCCTAATAAGGTCTCTGGAATGTCGTGATCAATTTTTACTGAGAGTTCTAACTCTTTTTTATGTGCACTAGGTGCAAGTAAAATAAGACTTTCTTCAATTGACTCTCGCAATGAAAAAGGAATGTTTTCTATTACCATTTTTCCAAAGATCAAGCTTAGAGAAATCAAGAATGTCATTGATAATGGTTAATAAGTTATTAGCTGATCTATCAATAGTTTGTAAATAGTCACGTTGTGAATTACTTAAAGGGGTTTTAAGTACCTGACGAGTGAATCCGATAACGCCGTTTAATGGCGTGCGCAGTTCGTGACTCATATTCGCTAAAAACTCAGACTTTATTTTATTTGCATCTTGCGACTTTTTCTTGGCGATGCTTAATTCAACGTTTTGAATTTCATATTGTTCGAGACTTTCACGCAAATCGATTGTTGCTTGATCAATGCTGCCTTGCATTTCATTTTGATAATTAGCCAATGATTGGGCTATTGCATTGATACCTTTCTTCAAAAAATTCAATTCTCCAATAACCAACCGACCACTTACACGGCTTTCGAGTTTACCTTCACGAAGTCGATCAATAGCCTGTACCATTGAGTTAATTGGTTTACTTACATTTTGAATCAGTTTAAGTGCTAAAAGACTACTTAATAACACACAAAAGAAGGCGATACTAAATGCAAATATATATTGATTTTGTTGTTTGAATTTTATTCTGCTTTGATCAATGTACACAGAAACATAACCCAAAATACTTGCATCGTTGGTTTTGTCTGAGTTTTCATCCATGATAGGCGTACGAAAGATAATATAATCGTCTGATTTTTCCGTTTGGGTATACAAAGGGATATTCATGCCCGGGTTAATTCGCATTAGGTTAATATTGCCATTGTATGCACTTGTGGCAAAAACCTGGTTGTCTAAGGTGAATACTGCAATGGTTTTAATGATATTTGATTGGCTTCTATGTGCAGCACTAATAATTGTGCGCAATTTTTCTCGGCTGTTATTGATAAGTGCATCTTTGCTAGTAATAGCTAAAGGTTCAATAATACTTTGAGCTCTTAGGTTTAGAAATTCATCTAATTCAACACTTCGGCTATAAGAAAAATAGCCTGCGAGAACAAAGCTGATAAGAGCAGTAGGTAAAATTGTGAGTAGTATAACCCAGTCTTTGAGGCTTATTTTATGCATTTTCAGTGGTACTTAATATTTACTCGTTTTACGCTAAACTCGTTTCTTAAGGTGGAACGAGTATCAAACTAGTGTAAAATGATCATCCTGATAAACCTATAATGTCATATGCTTAGTTAAATTACACTTTTTAGTTAAATTCAACGTTAACGCTTGATATCAGTCAAAAATAAATCAAAATCTCTAGGTATGCAAACATGGCAAACTTTTTTAAAGTTAATACTAAAAAGTTAGATAAAATTCAAGAAACAAAGCGGCTCACATTAACCATTGAAAAGTTAGATTTAAATGGCTGCGGGGTAGCTTATTACAAGAAAAAACCCGTGTTCATTAATGGTTCTCTGCCGCGTGAAAATGTTGATGTTAAGATTATAGAGCAAAAAAATAAGTACAGCCTTGCCAAATTATTAACTATCAATAAAACCGGCTCGAATAGAGTTGTGCCCAAGTGCCAAGCATTTTAAGGTGTGTGGTGGTTGTGACTTACAACACCTTGATTATTCTGCTCAGCTTAGTTTTAAACAATCAAAAATTATCGAGTTGTTTTCTAGAGCAGGGCTTGCCGTTAATGTACTCGATGCATTACCTTGGCAATCACCTATATCGAGCTCTCAATGGCATTATCGTCGTAAAGCAAGAATAGGCGTTCAATTTGATAAAAATGCATATGCAACGATTGGCTTTAGACAAAGATCAACCAATCAACTTGTTGCTGTAAAATCATGTCCCGTACTTGTAAAGCCGGCAGACGATATTTTTCCTTTATTAAAAGCACTTATCAATCAGCTCAGTGTTAAAAAAGCTATTGGTCATATTGAAGTGATTTGTACTGATAATATAGAATCTCATGAGTCTTCGAAAAACATAACATTGATAGTGCGCCAAATACGCACAATAAACGACCATGATCGCGAACTATGGCAAGCATTTGCTAATAATAATCAGTTGCGTGTTTATTTTCAACACAGTCAAGATGACAGTCAGGATGATGGTTTATTAACTTCAGGGGATGAATTAAATTATCACTTGGGTAATGAAATTCAAATTAATTTTTCCAATACTGATTTTATTCAAATAAATCAGCAAGTAAACCAAGCTATGGTGGAGCAAGCAATCGCGTGGTTAGCACCCGAAAAAAATGACCTAGTATTAGATTTATTTTGTGGGTTAGGAAATTTTAGTTTGCCATTAGCAAAAAAAGTTAGTTGTGTTGTGGGTGTAGAAGGCATACAAAGTATGGTGGACAAAGCAGCTAGCAATGCAAGCTTTAACCATATTGATAACTGCCAATTTTTTCAAGCTGATTTAAACAACGAATGGCTGTCGCCTGCTTGGGCAAATAATAAATTTACAAAAGTGTTGTTAGATCCGCCCGTGAGTCGGCGCAGAATTCGCTGTAACACAAGTGATAAAACTTGGAATTACAACCGTGTTATATGTGAGTTGTGATCCTACTACCCTAGCAACAGATACTCAATTATTGCTTTCTCATGACTATAAAATTGAAAAAATTGGACTAATTGATATGTTTTCTCAAACAAAGCACGTTGAGACTATGGTATTGTTTACCAAAGAGCTTACTGTTGAATAAGTACGCTAAGCTGCTTGCTATACTGGTAAATGAATTAATAAATTAGCCCATTGCTAAAAGAAAGGAAATAACATGGTTTCGGTGCGGAAGTCTCATCAAGTTGTTAGTGTCGATTTTAAACATTGGTTGGTAGAACAGCCTTTGTCATTAGATAAAAAGCAAGCACTTGAACATTTATGGGAAAACGTAGCCCCATTTTTCCAAAAGCATGAGCGTTATTTGCTTAAAGCAATGGAAATGGTTGAAATACTGTCAGGTTTAAATTTAGATGCTGATTCATTGTCTGCTGCTTTTTTAACCCCAATACTTGAAGCTAATTTAACGACACAAGACTTTGTTGAAGAACATTTTAGTAAAAATATTGCCATGCTCTGTCAAGGCGTAGAAAAAATGGCGGCTATTAAAGGACTACGCCAAGAAAATAGTGCAGGTAATGTCGACAACATTCGCCGCATGCTATTGGCTATGGTAGATGATGTTCGTGCCGTTGTTATAAAGTTAGCTGAACGTTTATGTGATCTACGAGAACAAAAAAATAATGACGAAGAAAGCCGAGTATTAGCGGCGAAAGAAAGTGCGAATATCTATGCACCATTGGCAAACCGTTTAGGTATTGGACAATTAAAATGGGAATTAGAAGATATTTCTTTTCGTTATCTTCACCCAAACGTTTATAAAAAAATTGCTAAGTTATTAGATGAAACTCGCCTTGAACGCGAACAATACATGAGTGATTTCGTTGATAACCTAAATAACCGCCTACAGGAGCTTAATCTAAACGGCACTGTTTATGGTCGCCCAAAACACATTTACAGCATTTGGAAAAAAATGCAGCAAAAGTCGCTAGATTTCGAACAACTATTTGATGTTAGGGCTGTGCGTGTTGTCGTTGAAAAGGTTCAAGACTGTTATTCTGCGTTAGGAGTGGTGCACACACAATGGAAACATTTAGCTAAAGAGTTTTCAGACTATGTTGCCACACCTAAACCCAATGGCTATCAATCAATTCATACCGTTGTGCTTGGGCCACAAGGGAAATCCGTGGAAGTACAAATAAGAACGCAGCAAATGGATGATGATGCCGAGTTAGGTGTCGCAGCACATTGGCGTTATAAAGAAAATGCTAACTCTAAGAAGGTCAAGGCGGAAAAGCTAATAGTTTTGATGATAAAATTGGTTGGTTACGCAAAATACTGCAATGGCAAGATGATGTGGCAGAAAGTGGCGAATTGTTAGATGAGCTACGTAGCCAAGTTTTTGAAGATCGCATTTATGTATTTACGCCATCGGGTGATGTTATTGATTTACCTATGGGCTCAACCCCATTAGATTTTGCTTATTATATTCATTCTAATGTAGGTCATTGCTGTATTGGCGCTAAAGTATTCGGCAAAATAGTGCCTTTTACGCATCAGTTGAAAACGGGTGACCAAGTTGAAATATTAACCAGTAAACAGCCGAATCCGAGTCGTGATTGGTTAAATCCAAATTTGCATTATATTTATTCCTCTAGGGCTAGAGCAAAAGTACAACATTTTTTTAAACTAGAAGATAGAGATAAGCACCTTGCTCAAGGTAAGGATCTGCTTGGACACAGAATTAGCAAAATTAAGTGATTTAACCATTACTCAAAACCAATTTAAAACAGCTGCAGTGCATTTTAATGTTAAAACTATTGAAGATTTATATGCGGCAATAGGCTCTGGAAATGCGCGTTTACAACAAGTTGTTAATTATTTTAAACAACTTGACGATAAATTTACCCCAACCCCCGAGTTAGACCCTCAAAGTTTGGTGAGAGAGCCTCAACTTGGAAAAAACACCTCAGGTGATGATAACGGCATCACTGTATCAGGTGTCGGAAATTTATTAACGCATATGGCAAAGTGTTGCTCGCCGGTACCCGGTGATGATATTTCGGGATTTATCACACAAGGACGAGGTATTTCAGTACATCGTCAAGACTGTGAACAACTCGCTAACTCTTTGTATCAGCAGCCTGAACGTTTTGTTGAAGTTCAATGGGGGGGAGACGATAAACAGAGTTATCAAGCGAGCACACTTATTATCGCCAGTGATCGTCAAGGGCTCTTTCGGGATATATCCACCATTATTGCCAATGAAAAGGTGAGTATTATTGGTATTGAAAGTCATTCAGATACAACAAAAAATACAATGAGCATGAAAATATCGATGGAAGTAACCGGCAGTGAACTTTTATCGCGTGTATTAGAGAAAATTCGTCAACTTGATGATGTGATCGAAGTAAAAAGACTATAGCAGCCTTGTTAGCGTTCTCAACAAAAGACAAAAGAGAAAAGAAAATGTTAAATGCTAAACCCTCAATAGATAAATTGCGTTGGATTATGACACAGCTGCGTGATCCTAGTACGGGTTGCCCGTGGGATTTAAAACAAAGTTTTTCTTCAATTACGGCTCACACCCTTGAAGAAGCGTATGAAGTTGTTGATGCAATTGAGCAGAATGACTTTGTTGAACTCAATAAAGAATTAGGGGATTTATTGTTTCAAGTGATTTTTTATAGTCAACTTGGTCAAGAACAACAATTGTTTGATTTTGACTCTGTAGTGGCATCAATTTGTGAAAAACTTATTCGTCGTCATCCTCATGTGTTTGGTGATGCTGATTTAAAAAATGATAGTCAAATTAAAGCAAATTGGGAAAATGAAAAAGCCAAAGAACGTCAACACAAAAACAAGCAGGAAAACTTAAGTGTTTTGGCGGATATTCCCAAGAATATGCCGGCGTTATCGCAAGCCGCTAAGATACAGAAACGCTGCTCTCATGTTGGTTTTGATTGGGATAATAAGGCGGATGTTTTTGCTAAAATAGAAGAAGAAGTACTTGAGGTAAAAGACGAGTTAGAGGCTGAACACATTAATCCTGATGCCTTAGGTGAGGAGTTGGGCGACTTAATGTTTGCCGTTGTGAATTTGTGCCGCCATGCCAAGCAAGATCCTGAAACACTATTGCGCCAAGCTAATCAAAAGTTTACCAAACGGTTTCATGGCGTTGAAGCACAAGTTCAGCAGTCTGAGCGTGACTTTTCTCAACACAGTCTTGAAGAGTTAGAGCAATACTGGCAAAAAGTTAAAGCGCAAGAGAAACTTTCATGAGTAAGTTGTTATTATCAACGATGGCGATAGGAAAAAAATTACAGGGTGAAAATAGCCATGTAACCATCGGGTTAACTAATCCTAAAAGCCCTAGCAATGTAGGTGCGGTAATGCGAGCTGCAGGTTGCTACTGTGTTGAACAAGTGCTTTATACTGGACAACGTTACGCCAATGCTGCAAAATTTAATGGCGCTAAACATAGTACAGATACTAAAAATGCGCGGGATAAAATCCCATTAAAACCAACGGAAGAATTTGAAAACATTGAATCATTACGTACTTTTTTACCGGACAACACTAAAATTATCTGTGTAGACTTGGTAGAGGGTGCTATACCCTTACCACACTTTAATCACCCAGAAAAAGCGGTTTATATCTTTGGGCCTGAAGACGGCACTATTAGTCAAAGTATGATAAATACGGCTGATGATGTGGTTTATGTGCCGACTGTAGGGTGTATGAATTTAGCGGCCTCAGTGAATGTGTTGTTATATGATAGGCTAGCTAAAGCCTTGGTTAACAATAAGCAAATACAAAGTGATAATACATTAATTAGAAAGAGCAGGGACACAAATAATAAAGTAAAAGTAAAGCGTGGATAATGGAGTCAGTGGTGAATCATAATCAAGAATCACAAATTCAAGAAAGACAATCTAAAGAAGTTGTCAATTCTCTCAATATATCTATAGATGAATGTCCAGTGCCAGTTTCCACTAGAGGAAAAATTAAAGTTTTTTTATGGAAGATTACCGGTATTTTTTGTGTTGGGTTAGCGATATTAGGCGCGATGTTACCTGTTTTACCTACCACAGTGTTTCTTCTTATGGCAACAGCATGTTTCGCTAAATCATCTCCAAAATTGCAACAAAAACTACTTAATAATAAAACCTTCGGACCATTAATTCATGAATGGCAGCAGAACCGAAGTATTCCCAGAAAAGCGAAAAGAGTCGCGCTGTTAATGATTGTATTTTCGGTAGTTTGGTCGTCCTATTTATTGCAAAATGCCTTGTTAACCTTACTGGTTATAGCGCTTGTGATTGGCCCCTTCATCTTTTTATGGCGCTTACCAGTTAGTAAGTAAATATTGAACAAATGCTTTAGTTAATACAGCTGTGAATAACAATAAATATTAAGCTAATGCTTTTTTTACTATGTCAGTGAGTTGGTCAGGCAAAGTCAATTGCAAGGCGATATCATGGGCAGAATCAGACATTTTTTTCCAAGTTAATTGTACAATCCGGATAATTTTAGCTTCATTATCTTGTTTCAAATAATTGTCAGCAAATGCTTCAAAATAGTGTTCAAGAAAAACTAAACAAGCTACATCCTCTAATGTTTGGCTATCCGCGTTGAGTTGGCTTGAAGATTTATCTTTTAAATTTTCTTTGCAAATAATAGAGGCTGTTTGGCTTGCTTGTACTTGGCTATATCCATGTTCAAGCATTATTTTAGCGGTTAACTCAGCATGAAACTTTCCTAAAGCTATACGCCATTGGTAATAACCTGCTTTACCTTGTGCAAATTCATCACGTTTTAAATGCCAACGTTTAATATGCTGAGCACGAACAGCTATTTGTAAAAGTTCATTTGCCTGTGGCCAGTATTGTGCTAAACAAGCGGTCATACGTTGCCCATAAAGTAATTCTTTTGGATACTCTGTGTTATTTATTATGGTCATATTTAGATCTTGACGGTTAATATCATCAATTGCTGTTAGTACGTTTGTTAACTTATTTTTCATGGATTATTTACCTCAAAAATTAGAACGCTATCATAACGGCTTACACGTAACAAAAAAATACTTATTTTCACAGCAGACTTCACAGTTGTTATTGTCGTAGCGTATGATTTTTAGTATAATATTTTCCCGTCCTGTTTTATTTATTTTTAGCCCGTTTTTAAGTGAGTTTTTGATGATCACTCCTCTTAAAAACAGTAACAATATCGCTAAAAAAATGAAGCAAAAAATTTCTGAATTTCCCTTACATCGGTGTAGACATGACAACTAGATATATTTTTGTTACTGGCGGCGTAGTTTCGTCTCTTGGTAAAGGCATTGCCGCCGCTTCATTAGCAGCAATACTTGAAGCGCGTGGTTTAAAAGTAACCATGTTGAAACTTGATCCTTATATTAATGTTGATCCCGGCACTATGAGTCCAATTCAACATGGTGAAGTATTTGTTACCGAAGATGGCGCAGAAACTGATTTAGACTTAGGTCACTATGAGCGATTTATTCGTACCAAAATGACCAAGCTTAATAACTTCACTACAGGCCGTATTTATCAAGATATTTTAGCCCGTGAACGTAAAGGTGAGTTTTTAGGCGCTACAATTCAAGTTATTCCGCATATTACTAATGACATTAAGCGTCGTGTGATTGAAGGTGCAGAAGGGTACGATATTGCTATGGTTGAAGTGGGGGGCACGGTAGGTGATATTGAATCACAACCCTTCTTAGAAGCTATTCGTCAGTTGGCCACAGAAGTCGGTCGTGAACGTGCCATGTTTATGCATTTAACATTAGTACCTTATATTGCAGCTGCAGGTGAAATAAAAACGAAGCCAACACAGCATTCAGTGAAAGACTTACGTTCTATCGGTATTTTCCCCGATATTTTAGTTTGTCGTTCAGACAGACCTTTACCTAACTCAGATCGCGCAAAAATTGCCTTATTTTGTAATGTAGAAGAAAAAGCCGTTATTTCAATGCGCGATGTTGACAGTATTTATAAAATTCCGGCGCTATTAAAAGCTCAAGGAACAGACGAGTTAGTGACAAAACGCTTTGGTCTTGATTTACCTGAAGCAGATTTAACAGAATGGGAAACTGTGCTGTATCATGAAGCAAATCCTAAAGGTGAAATCACTGTCGGTATGGTTGGAAAATATATTGAATTACCAGACGCTTATAAATCAGTAAATGAAGCATTAAAACATGCGGGCTTAAAAAACCAAGTGACCGTTAATATTAAGTATATTGACTCACAAGATGTTGAGGTTAAAGGTACTGAATTATTGAAGGACTTAGACGCTATTTTAGTGCCCGGTGGATTTGGTGAGCGTGGCGTTGAAGGTAAAATTTTAACGGCGCAATATGCCCGAGTAAATAAAATTCCTTATTTAGGTATTTGCTTAGGAATGCAAGTTGCTTTAATTGAATTTGCCCGAAATGTTGCAGGCTTAGATGGTGCTCATAGTACTGAGTTTAACGCAGAAACTCCATACCCAGTGGTCGGTTTGATCAGTGAGTGGCTTGATGATGAAGGTCAAGTAGAATACCGAAATGAAAACTCAGACTTAGGTGGAACCATGCGTTTAGGTTCACAATTGTGCCATTTAGTGAAAGGTACCAAGGTTTGTGACGTATATGGTAGTGAAACAATTTATGAAAGACACCGCCACCGTTATGAGGTAAATAATAACTACCGAGAACAATTAAGCAAAGCAGGTTTGATTTTCTCAGGATTATCAACTGATAAAAGTTTAGTTGAGGTGATTGAAATAGCCGATCATCCATGGTTTGTTGCCGGGCAGTTCCATCCAGAGTTTAATTCAACTCCGCGGGATGGACACCCATTATTTGAAAGCTTTATTGCCGCCTCTTTTGAGCATCAAAAGTTGCAATTAAGTTAGTTCAGAGTCATTTTAAACCGTAGCCCTGTGCTACGGTTTTTGTTTTTTAAGTTTTTGAAGGAAATATAATGTCAAATATCAGTAAAATTTTAGCACGTGAAATTATGGACTCACGAGGAAATCCAACCGTTGAAGCCGATGTTTATTTAGAATCAGGTGCTTGGGGTCGTGCTGCAGCACCATCAGGTGCCTCTACCGGTTCTCGTGAAGCGTTAGAATTACGTGACGGTGATAAAGCACGTTATTTAGGTAAAGGTGTTCTTAAGGCCGTTGCTGCAATCAGAAATGATATAACCCCTGCATTAATTGGCAAAAACGCGCTCGAACAAGCGGCTATCGATAAAATAATGATCGATTTAGATGGTACTGAAAATAAAGAGAAATTTGGTGCTAACGCTATTTTAGCCGTTTCGCTTGCTGTAGCTAAAGCTGCTGCTGCAGATAAAGGCGTGCAATTATTTGAACATATTGCTGATTTAAACGGCACGCCAGGGGTTTATAGCCTACCTGTACCCATGATGAATATTATCAATGGTGGTGAACATGCCGATAATAACGTTGATATTCAAGAGTTTATGATTCAGCCTGTCGGTGCTAAAAGCTTTTCAGAAGCATTACGTATGGGCGCTGAAATCTTTCATGCCTTGAAAAAAGTACTCTCAGCTAAAGGCTTGAATACTGCCGTAGGTGATGAAGGTGGTTTTGCGCCAGATTTAGCCTCTAATGCTGATGCTTTAGCCGTAATTAAAGAAGCGGTTGCAGCAGCAGGTTATACCCTTGGCTCAGATGTAACACTAGCAATGGATTGCGCAGCCTCTGAATTTTATGATGCTGACAAAGGTATCTATGATCTTAAAGGTGAAGGTAAGCAATTTACGTCAAATGAATTCTCTGACTTTTTAGCTGAACTTTGTAATCAATACCCAATCGTATCGATTGAAGATGGTTTAGATGAGTCAGACTGGGATGGTTTTAAATACCAAACTGAATTATTAGGCGATAAAATACAAATTGTTGGTGATGATTTATTTGTAACCAATACTAAAATATTAAAAGAGGGTATCGATAAAAATATCGCTAACTCAATTTTAATTAAATTTAACCAAATCGGTTCACTAACAGAAACATTAGCCGCTATTAAAATGGCGAAAGATGCAGGTTATACAGCGGTTATTTCTCATCGCTCAGGTGAAACTGAAGATGCAACCATTGCTGATTTAGCGGTAGGTACAGCGGCAGGTCAAATTAAAACAGGTTCTTTATGTCGTTCAGATCGTGTTTCTAAGTACAATCAATTATTACGTATTGAAGAGTTCTTAGGTGACAAAGCTGTATACAATGGTTTGTCTGAAATTAAAGGTCAATAAAGCCTTGTAGTGATAAGTAGTGTGTTACTTGTTACAAGTTAAAAAATGAAACCGAGTCGACGTGACTCGGTTTTTCTTTATTCGGTGTTGTATTTTTTATCTACAATCAAGTATGCTTAACAATCGAAATGGTATAACTACTTGATTTATTAATTGATGTCTCAAACTTCGCTATGGCAAACCAATCAGCAAAATATCGATTTTTCTGAATTATGTAATGCGCTCTACGAGCGGGAATTACGTATGCTTGCTAATACTGAATCAGCTAGTATCAAAAGTATACAAGGGCGCTTAAAGAGCTTACCGTATTATATAAATCGTACGGCTATTTTAATGGTTCAAGTAAAGACACAAGGTATTACCCCCTTAGAATTAGACATTCAAAATGCAAGTTGGTCAGCGAAACAAGCAAACAAACTATCACTGTCAGGACAAACAAAACAAGCGGTGTTGTCATGGTACTTAACGAAAAAAATCCCGGTTGGTTTAGTTGTTCCTATACTTAATGACAATCATATTATTCTAGATTGCATAGATAGAGTGGATGTTATTAATAAGCGCTTGCGCACGAATATTGCAGGATGGTTCTCATTAATTGAAGGTGAACACAACTGCGATGAAAAGTCTCACCAAACCCACAGTCTTAAATTGCTCAAGCCAAACAAAAAACTCATGCTAGCAGCATGTGCAGGGCATTGTTGGCAAAAGAGTATAAGTGAGAACGCGAGTGACACAGCTAATCTTAATAACTTTACTGGCAGCACGGTAAAATTACGACCTATCATACCGAGTTTACGAGAATTGTTACTTTCTTGTGCTATAAATTGGAAAGACTTTAAACAACCATTAGCCATATAAATAATAAGTTCATATAATAGTAAAAATTGTTTTATTATTATGTGTTTTTAGGCGTTTCATTAGGTAACCATGCGGACTTTTACAGCACTGTTGATCATTGTTTTCAGTTTATTGCAATACCGACTCTGGTTCGGTAAAAACAGTGTGCCTGATTATTTTTCTTTGCAAGAAGATGTCGCTCAGCAAAAATTAGTTAATTTAAAGCTGCAACAGCGTAATAAATTATTATACGCGGATACGGATGACCTCAAACTTGGTACCGAAGCTATTGAAGAACGGGCAAGAAATGAGCTAGGTATGATAAAAGAAAATGAAACCTTCTTTCGCGTGATTCCAAATAAAGAGCCTTCAGGTCAAAATGATACAAGCCAGGGGCTATATTAGTTGTGAGTAATTTTGAATTACCAAATAAAAACCAAAAATTTACTGTTATTGTACCTGCTGCCGGAGTAGGAAAACGGATGTTAGCGTTATGTCCTAAACAATATTTAACAATTAATAATGAAACAGTCTTGGGTCACACGCTCAAGCGTTTACTCTCTCATACAAAAATAGACAAAATTATTTTAGCATTAAGTGATGATGATGATTACTTTGCAGAAACACCTTTGGCGAAGAATCCTAATATTATACGTGTATCAGGTGGTAAAGAACGTGTTGACTCTGTTTTAAATGGATTACAGCAAGTTAGTGGGCAAGAGTGGGTACTTGTGCATGATGCAGCCCGTCCGTGCGTTACTCATAAAGATATAGATAAACTTATCGAGCAGTGTATTACAAATAATAGCGGTGGTATTTTAGCTGCACCGACGGTTGATACGATGAAACTTGCTTGTAAAAATAATCGGGGGCAAACAATACGTGTAGACCAAACAAGTGATCGAAGCCTATTATGGCATGCTTTTACACCTCAAATGTTTAAAGTGGATGTGCTGACCAAAGCCATAAAACACGCACAGTCAAAAGGTCTTACAATAACGGATGAAGCTTCAGCAATAGAATCATTGGGGTTACCTTGTTTATTGGTAACAGGAAGACGAGACAATATAAAAATAACACGCCCAGAAGATTTAGTGTTAGCGAGTTTCTATTTAGATCAACAAAGTAAATCAACAATAAATACTAAAAGTAAAGGGTAATACATGCGCATAGGTCATGGTTTTGATGTACATAAATTTGGCGGTGAAGGGCCTTTAATACTGGGAGGCGTAACCATTCCCTTTGATCAAGGTTTTATTGCTCACTCAGATGGTGATGTTGCTATTCATGCACTCTGCGATGCTATTCTTGGCGCACTGAGTTTAGCCGATATTGGTAATCACTTTCCTGATACTGATGAGCAGTATGAAAATATTTCTAGCCGATTGTTATTACGCCATGTTGTTGGCTTAATGACAGATAAAGGCTATCAAATTGGCAATGGTGACATCACAATCGTTGCACAAGCACCTAAAATGGCACCTTATTTATTAGCAATGCGTGAGTGCTTAAGCGAAGATTTAAACTGCAGTGTAGAACAAATAAATGTGAAAGCGACTACGACAGAAACATTAGGATATACCGGGCGAAAAGAGGGCATAGCAGTTCACTGCGTTGTATTACTTAAATCCTATGCTAATTGATCGCAATCAAAATAGATGTTTGACTTCACATGTATCTAATACGCATATAAAACTATAATTTAGAGAATCGAAATGTTACCAGAACTTGCCTATTTTCACGGTAAACCTACATCCACAGGTTTATTAAAAGCACATCAACAAGATTTTTGCGTATTTGAGCAATTACCTTTTTTACCTTGCGGGGAAGGGGAACATTTATTTATTCACATTAGAAAAACAGGTGCTAATACTGTGTTTGTCGCCCGTGAATTAGCTAAATATTTTAAGGTGAAAGAACAACTTGTCTCTTATGCCGGTTTAAAAGATCGTTTCGCGGTAACAGAACAATGGTTTGGGGTTCATGTTCCTGGTAAACAGGTTTACGATTTGTCCGGTTTAGCGATTGAAGGTGTTGAAGTACTCAGCTTTAAAAGACATAACAAAAAACTCCGTACAGGCGCCTTAACGGGTAATCGGTTTGAAATAATCCTTCGAGAAGTTACTAATATTAAAGCATTATCTGATCGTTGGGACAAAATAGTGACACAAGGTGTACCGAATTATTTTGGAGAACAGCGTTTTGGTATCGACGGTGGTAATATTGGAAGTGCGTTAGCTTTATTTTCTGGCACGAAGGTCAAAGATAAGAAAAAGCGAGGCATGTATTTATCAGCAGCACGGTCGACTATTTTTAATGATATTATTAATGAGCGTATCAAACAAAACACTTTTGATAAATTAGCTGTGGGTGACGTAGTGATGTTAGCAGGTACTCAGTCGGTGTTTCGTTTGGAAGATATTGATGATGTTATTAAACAACGTTTAAGTGATAAAGATATAGATATAACCGCTGCAATGTGGGGAGCGGGTGATTTAATGACAGAAGCACAGCCACAAATATTTGAGCAAGGTATTGCTGAAAAACATCCTGAGTTTGCTCAAGGTTTGCCCCGTTTTGGTTTAAAGCAAGAACGTCGTCGTATTCGATTGGTTATTGAAAATGGCACACTCGAGGTGTTGAGTGATACCTCAAATGAAAGTAAAGACTTATCCGGCGTGAAAATAAGTTTTTCACTTGCTGCAGGTTCATATGCAACAACGGTATTGCGAGAATTAATTGATTATCGAGATTGCACTCAACGCGTTAACGTAATCGAGAATGTCACGACAGAGTCAATTAAGTAATGAAAATATTATTAAGTAATGATGATGGTGTTCATGCTTTAGGCATTAAAGTACTGCAACAAGAATTAATAAAGTATTTTGACGTAACGGTAGTTGCGCCCGATAGAAATTGTAGCGGTGCAAGTAATTCGTTAACCTTACTCAATCCGTTAAGAGCAGAAACATTGGAAAATGGTTTTATTTCAGTTAATGGCACACCGACCGATTCAGTGCATTTAGGTGTCAGCCAACTACTTTCATCATCCCCAAATTTAGTGGTAGCCGGCATTAATAAAGGTCCTAACTTAGGTGATGATACCTTGTATTCGGGTACGGTTGCTGCCGCAACGGAAGGTAGACACATGGGAATACCTGCTATTGCGGTATCACTCTTTGGGTAAACATGAAAATCACTACCAAACGGCAGCAATAATTACCGCAAAAATAATCAAACGAATTAAGCATCACCCGTTGGCTCCAGATCAAATATTAAACATCAACGTACCTGATGTACCCATTGATCAAATAAAGGGTATTAAAGTGACTCGGCTTGGGCATAGGCATAAAGCAGAAATGATGAAAAAAATGCAAGACCCATGGAAACGAGATATTTATTGGTATGGTACCTTAGGAAAAGAGCTAGATGGTGGAGAGGGTACAGATTTTCATGCTGTGGCTAACCATTATGTTTCAGTAACCCCGTTAACAGTTGATATGACGGCACATAACAGCATAGATACTATGCGAGAATGGATGGATGAAGTGACGATATGATGAGTCGAACTAAAAATACTCGAACAGTCGGTAAGTCGAAACGTAGTGGTGAACTACTGGCACAAAAATTACAAGCTCAAGGTATCTCTAATGTACAGGTATTACAGGCAATTGCTAATTCACCTCGTCACATTTTTATTCCAGAAATATTAGCCCATAAAGCTTATGACAACACCGCACTACCTATTGGGCAAGGACAAACGATTTCTCAGCCCTATATCGTGGCAAAGATGTCAGAGTTGTTATTGAAAAACTATCAACCAAAAAGTATTTTAGAAATTGGCACTGGCTCTGGTTATCAAACTTCAATTCTGGCGCAACTGACCGATAAGGTGTTTTCTGTTGAGCGTATTAAATCACTGCAATTTCAAGCTAAACGTTGTTTACGCGCAATAGATTTGCATAATATATCATTAAAACATGGCGATGGTTGGCAAGGATGGGCGAGTAAAGCTCCTTTTGATGCCATTATTGTTACGGCAGGGGCTGTTACCGTGCCACAAGCGTTACTAGAACAACTTGTTGATGGTGGCCGCTTAGTTATCCCTGTTGGCGATAAAACACAAATATTGAAGATTTTTACCCGTCAAGGTGATAATTATAACGAAGAGCAAGTAGAAGCCGTACGCTTTGTTCCCTTAGTAGCCGGAGCGTTGATGTAATGAAGTTTTTTTCCGCTATTTATGACTGGACATTAAAATGGGCTGAACATAAATTTGCACCAAGTATACTCGCCTTATTAACTTTTGCTGAATCGGTTTTTTTCCCTATTCCGCCTGATGTTCTACTAGCGCCTATGGTGCTAGCCAAGCCTGAAAAAGCATGGCGTTTAGCAAGCCTAACAACAATCGCATCAATTGTTGGCGGCTCGGTAGGTTATTTGCTTGGTTATTGGATGTTTGAACCATGGATACAGCCATTAATAACAGATTTTGGCTATCAAGCTCGTTTTGATACGGCGATGGGATGGTTTAGTGAATGGGGTGTTTGGGTCGTATTTATATCGGTTTTTCACCCATACCTTATAAATTATTCACCGTGAGTGCAGGTTTTTTACACATGGCTTTTTTGCCTTTTTTAATGGCTTCAGCTATTGGACGGGGTATGCGGTTCTTTTTAGTTGCCGGTCTTATACAATGGGGTGGTAGCGCTATGGAAAAAAATTTACGTAAATGGATTGATGTGTTGGGGTGGGGTTTTGTAGCCTTGATCATCATTATCTATTTCATTGTAAAGTAAATAGCTTACTGGTTGCATCATGAGAGATAAACAAGGCATAAATAATACAGCGTTTAATGTTTATACATTATTTAAATTATTTTGTAGCATCTTTCTCGTTATCAACCTTTTTGCATGTTCTTCTCGGCAATCGCCGGCCCCTGTTGTGACTGTTTATGGAAGTACTCCGTTAAATCAACAAACCCAAAATACCATTAATGCAAGAGAATACACGGTACAAGCCGGTGAAACCTTGTATTCAATTGCATGGCGGGCGAATTCAGATGTGCGGCAAATAGCTAAATTGAATAATATTTCACCTCCTTATAATATTTTTCCAAATCAAAAATTAATTTTAGTTGCTAATAATCAAGGAAAAAGTCCGCAAGCGAGTAAGAATGTAGGCTCCAGTAAAAAGCAGACTAAAAACTCTAATCCGACCAGTATTCAAGTGGTTAAAAAGCCTATTGCATCTTCAAATAAGCAAGCGTATGGTAAAAATGTAAGTAAGAAGAAAACCGAGGAAGAACAGTTTGAAAAAACAAATTTTTCTCAAAAAATTAGTCGATGGAAATGGCCCGTTAAGGGAAAAATTATCGACCGATTTTCTTCCAAAGCACAAGGTAATAAAGGAATAGATATCGGCGGGCGCCGTGGCACTAATATTAGAGCAACGGCAGGTGGTAAAGTAGTTTACGCAGGTAGCGCATTAAGGGGTTATGGCAAGTTAGTTATTGTAAAACATAATGATGATTATCTAAGCGCCTATGCCCATAATGATAAAATTTTAGTAAAAGAACAGCAGCTTGTTAAAGCCGGAGATATCGTTGCAAAAATGGGTGACACCGACGCGCAAAGAGTTATGCTTCATTTTGAAGTTCGCTTTCGCGGAAAATCAGTTGATCCTTTGAAGTATTTACCCAAAAAATAAGTACATATAATAATAATTGTGTATTTCTGTGAAATCTAACGCATAGAAAATACCAACCAATAAAAATAATTGGAGTTAGTGTGAATAAATAATACTAAATGCAAGTTTGATATATTTGGAGTGCAACATGGAAAAAGTAACAAATCAAACCACAGTACTAAAAAGTAAAGAAGACAAAGCATCAAATATTGATGCGACGCAACTTTATTTAAGTGAAATAGGATTTTCACCATTACTAAGTGCAGAAGAAGAGATATATTTCTCACGTCTTTCCCTTAAAGGTGATAAAGCATCTCGACAACGTATGATCGAAAGTAATTTACGTTTAGTGGTTAAAATTTCCAGACGATACAATAATCGCGGATTACCATTACTGGATTTAATTGAGGAAGGTAATTTAGGCTTGATCCGAGCCGTTGAAAAATTCGATCCAGAACGAGGCTTCCGCTTCTCAACCTACGCTACTTGGTGGATACGCCAAACTATTGAACGCGCTATTATGAACCAAACGCGTACCATTCGTTTACCCATTCATGTTGTCAAAGAATTAAATATTTATTTACGTGCATCTCGTGAGCTTGTTCAAAAGTTAGATCATGAACCCACGGCAGAAGATATAGCAAACTCATTAGGAAAACCTGTTGAAGATGTGACAAAAATGCTACGTTTGAATGAACGTATGGCATCAGTAGATACCCCCTTCTCAGGAGATACAGATAAGGCTTTACTTGATGTAATTGCAGATGAAGACTGCGGAGGACCAGAAGCAGACTTGCAATCACAAGATATGAGTAACAATATTATTCACTGGCTTAACGAGTTAAATTCTAAACAAAGAGAAGTATTAGCTAGGCGCTTTGGCTTATTGGGCTATGAAGCTGAAACATTGGAAAATGTTGGCCGTGAAATTGGACTAACCCGTGAACGTGTTCGTCAGATCCAAGTGGAAGGACTTAAGCGACTTCGTGATATATTAAGCCAACAAAACCTGTCTATCGAAGCTTTGTTTGAAGTTCAGTAGTATATTCACAATAATATTTTTGAGAGATAACTATTTTAAAGGCTGTAAAGTAACACTTTGCAGCCTTTATACGTTGGAAATATTGGCAAATAATGGTATTAGGTTCGGTTTAAATACCGTAACAGCATATACAATTAGGGTGATATCATTTGTATTTTAAGTCGGCGATCTACAGCAACTCCTTTAATTCAAACAATAAATCTAACGCTTGTTTAGGTGATAAATTATTAACATCAATGTCACGTAAGGTAGTCATTGCTCGATGGTCTTCAGGTACTAATGACAACTGCTGAAAATTTTCAGACTGAGCAGGTAAAATAGAAGGCGCTTGTTTATTTTCTAATTCGGTTAATCGTTGTTTAGCGCGGTTAATTACTGCTTTAGGTACGCCTGCGAGTTGAGCTACTTGTAAACCAAAACTTTTACTCGCGGCACCTTCTTGTACTGCGTGCATAAATACAATGTTATCGTCATGTTCCATGGCATCTAAATGCACGTTAGCTAATGTATCAATTTCTTGTGCAAGTAGGGTTAATTCAAAATAATGGGTAGCAAATAAGGTAAAGGCTTTTGTTTTAAGTGCTAGCATTTCAGCACAAGCCCATGCTAAGGAAAGACCATCGTAAGTACTTGTGCCACGTCCTATTTCATCAAGTAATACTAAACTTTTATCTGTTGCATTATGTAGAATATTAGCTGTTTCGGTCATTTCTACCATAAAGGTTGAACGGCCACTAGCGAGATCGTCAGAGGCGCCTATGCGGGTAAATATTCTATCGACTAAACCTATTTTGGCACTATCTGCAGGCACATAACAACCAATATGTGCAAGTAATACAATTAAGGCGGTTTGACGCATATAGGTTGATTTACCGCCCATATTCGGGCCGGTAATAATTAACATTTTACGTTGTTGCGTTAAAACCACAGGATTTGCAATAAAAGCTTCATGGGTCATTTGCTCTACAACGGGGTGTCTACCCGCATCAATGTTAATGCCTGATTGTTCCGTTAGTACTGGCTTTATATAGTTTAAGGTTATTGCTCTTTCGGCAAAATTAGCCAACACATCCGGCTCAGCAATAGCTTGGCTCAGGGTTTGTAGTTGTGCTATTTCTGGCAATATTTTGTTAAATAACTCTTGGTATAAACGTTTTTCAAGGGCTAAAAATTGGCTTTGGGCACTGAGTACTTTATGCTCGTGCTCTTTTAATTCTTCGGTAATAAAGCGCTCATTGTTTTTTAAAGTTTGACGGCGAATATAATTGTCAGGAACATCGTTTGCTGCGGTTCTACTCATTTCAATGAAAAAACCATGGACTTTGTTATAACCTACTTTTAATGAATGAATACCCGTACGCTCTTTTTCTTTTTGCTCTAATTGCGCTAAAAAATCTGTAGCACCATCACTTAAATCGCGAAGGATGTCGAGTTCATTGTTATACCCTGGCGCGATAACACCACCGTCGCGAATAAGCACAGGGGGATTTTCAACAATAGCTTGTTCGAGTAAATTTTGTATTTCTGGGATGGGTAACAACAATTGTGAGATCGCATGAACGTAGCCAGTGTTGCATGACGCTAGCGTTTGTTGTAATTCAGGTAAAACTTGTAGCGCATTTCGCAAACGAGCGAAATCACGTGGCCTAGCTGAGCCTAAAGCAATACGTGAAACAATTCGTTCAATATCTCCTAAACTTTTCAGCACAGGTTGAACGTCGAGATGCAAATCTGTTGTAATAATTTGTTCTATAGCATCTTGTCTATTATTTAATGTTGTTAAATCTCGTAGCGGAAAGTGCAGCCAACGTTTTAATAAACGTGATCCCATCGGCGTTGAAGATTTATCCAATATCGCGGCTAATGTATTATCAAAGCCACCTTGAAGGTTTTGTGTCAATTCTAAATTTCGTCTAGTGGCGGCATCTAGTACAACACCTGAACTTGCTGACTCACAAACTATTGCACGTATGTGGGGCAGTGCTGTACGCTGAGTGTCTTTAACATACTGAAATAAACAGCCCGCAGCTGATAAGCCTATCAATTTATCTGAAACGCCAAAGCCGGTTAGCTCTTTTGTACCAAATTGTTTATTTAATAAAGAAAGAGATGTTTCAATATCAAACTCCCATTCAGGGCGTCGACGTAGTCCTTTATATTGCTTAATATCAAGCGTATTAGAAAGCGTTTCTGGGTACAGTAACTCGGCAGGAGAAAGGCGTTGTAATTCGGCTTGTAACTGCTCATTTGTTTGTGGCTCTGTTATCACAAAACGACCACTAGTCATATCAAGATAAGCTAGACCAAAACAGGGATCTGAAGCTTTTTTAGTTCGAGAATTATTTTCAGCAATAGCAACAATTAAATTGTCTTGCCTATCAGATAATAATGCTTCATCACTTACCGTACCAGGAGTAATAATTCTAACCACTTTCCGTTCAACAGGGCCTTTACTTGTTCTTCGGATCGCCAATTTGTTCGCAAATAGCGACAGACTCACCTAACTGTACTAGTTTAGCCAAATAATTCTCAACCGCATGATAGGGAACACCGCCCATAGGAATAGCGTTGCCCCCTGTTTTTCCTCGAGCTGTTAACGAAATATCCAACAAATCAGATGCTTTTTTCGCATCATCAAAAAATAGCTCATAAAAATCGCCCATACGATAAAAAATTAAAATATTAGGAAATTCGGCCTTAATGGTAAGGTACTGACGCATCATAGGGGTGTGTTGTGATAAATCTGTCATGTTTTAAATGTGCTTATATTGTTTGTAAGTTGATTTTATTAACTTCTGTCTAAATTTTACTACTTAATGAAAGGTCATAAATGTTACTGAATGCTCATGAAATTGCGCGATTAAGCAAGTGTAGTTTTATGCAGACCAAAAACCTACACTTATTCCGTTAAGTGATACTTAATTATTACTAATAATACTTTGGATAGAAACATAGAGCTAGCGATGAATCAAAAAAGCAAAAATATTAAGTTTGTCACAAGTGAAATGTTTGGTCGGATATTGCATCATATTCAACATAAAGTATATTTCGAGGTAATCACATGTTGGTTAAAAAAATAAAAAGTGTGAAAAAGTGAACTTAAAGATAAAAAAGTAGCGTAATAACTTTTTTTATTAAAAACTTTAAAAGTTATCGAGGTTGTTTAAATTCTTTTATATCAATAAATTAAAAGTATCAGTGATTTGGTTTTTCAATTAAAATAAAATATATTGTAAAAAAACTTGATACTGTACGACCATACAGTATACTTGCTTTATCAAAACGACATTCCTGACGTTATCAGCGGAGTAAAACATGAAAGAAGATAAAGAAAAAGCATTAGCAGCAGCTTTAAGCCAAATTGAAAGACAGTTTGGTAAAGGTTCAATAATGAAGCTTGGCGATAACACTACGATGGACGTTGAAACTATTTCCACGGGTTCTTTAGGGTTAGATATTGCGCTTGGCGCAGGTGGATTACCTTTTGGTCGTGTTGTAGAAATATACGGCCCAGAATCAAGTGGTAAAACGACATTAACCCTAGAAGTTATTGCTCACGCCCAAAAAGAAGGTAAAGTCTGTGCCTTTGTTGATGCGGAACATGCACTAGATCCAGTGTACGCCGGAAAATTGGGTGTAAACATTGATGAGTTACTCGTATCTCAGCCTGATACAGGTGAACAAGCCCTTGAGATTTGTGACATGTTAACGCGCTCTGGTGCCATTGACATCATTGTTGTCGATTCAGTTGCTGCATTAACACCAAAAGCTGAAATTGAAGGCGATATGGGTGACTCTCATATGGGGCTTCAAGCACGTATGTTGTCACAAGCAATGCGTAAGCTTACAGGGAACTTAAAAAAATCAAACACCATGTTAATCTTCATCAACCAAATTCGTATGAAAATTGGTGTTATGTTTGGTTCGCCTGAAACCACAACGGGTGGTAATGCTCTGAAGTTTTATGCTTCAGTTCGTTTAGATATTCGCCGTATTGGCGCAGTAAAAAATGGTGATGAAATTGTTGGAAACGAAACCCGCGTTAAAGTGGTTAAAAACAAAATTGCACCACCATTTAAACAAGCAGAGTTTCAAATTCTTTATGGGCAAGGTATTAACAACTTAGGTGAATTAATTGACCTAGGTGTTCAAAACGGCTTTGTGGAAAAAGCAGGTGCATGGTATAGCTGTAATGGTGAACGTATTGGCCAGGGTAAAGCGAATGCCACTAAATATTTAGAAGAACACCCTGAAATGGCTAAAGATGTTGATACTAAACTAAGAGAGTTGTTTTTAAGCAAGCCTGTTAAAACAGAAGATAAAGAAACGAAATCAAAAGCGGTAGAAGCAGCTGAGTAATAAGAAATATTTGATCGATTGCTTATATCGTCTACGTTGATTCAATTCCAACAAAAAAACCTCTGTTTTACCAGAGGTTTTTTTGTTTTTAAATAGCATAAATCATTTTGTATATAGCTAGTTTGTATTTTTTAATTAAAAAACGTTTAGCCATCTATACGTTTAGATGTTGACATATCTAATGATCTAAGTAGTATTGTAATAGTGTATTTTTAAATGCTATTTATTTGTTTTTTGCTACTAGGTGCGTTATGCCAATTAAAATTCCTGATCAATTACCTGCATTATCTATATTAGATAATGAAAATATTTTCGTCATGTCTGAACATCGAGCGATGTCTCAGGAAATTCGCCCAATGCAAGTGGCTATTTTAAATTTGATGCCGAATAAAATTGAAACAGAAGTACAAATATTACGCATGCTGTCAAACACACCGCTACAAATAAATATTGAATTTGTTCGTATACATGCTAATGAATCTAAAAACACTCCCACGGAGCATTTAGATACTTTTTATCATTTGTTTGATGATATTAAACACAAACAATATGATGGTTTAATTATTACAGGTGCACCACTGGCCTTACTTGATTACTCGCAAGTAACCTTTTGGGATAAAATTTGTGAAGTATTTGACTGGGCTGAAGAAAATGTTACCTCAACCATGTTTTCTTGTTGGGCTGCGCATGCGGCATTGTACCATCACTATGGATTAAATCGTCATTTACGCAAGCAAAAGTTATCCGGTGTATTTAACCATAAAGCCCTAGATGAAAAAGAGCCGCTAACACGAGGTTTTGATGAAAATTTTAATGTACCTCATTCGCGATATGGCTACATTGATAAATCTGATTATGAAAGCGTTCCTCAGATAAAGGTTTTAGCGGAATCAAAGGAAGCGGGGGTTTATCTAGCCGCCAGTAAAAATAAGCAGCAGGTGTATCTTACGGGTCACCCTGAATATGATACTACCACGCTACATGAAGAATTTTTAAGAGATATAGCAGTCGATAAAACAGCGGCTATGCCTGAGCATTATTACAAAGACGATAACATAAATAATTCCCCCGAAGCCACATGGCGTAGTCACGGTAGTTTGTTATTTACTAATTGGCTCAACTATTATGTTTATCAAATAACGCCCTATAAATTGGATGCTTCTAATATTAAAGCAATACATCCCGATACTGTTATTTAGAAAAATCAGCTGTTTATATTAAGTTAGTCCCTATTTTAATTTAAAGATTTACCCTTAGGAAACCGAATACATCATGAAAAAACATACATCATTTGCTTTATTTGAACAACAATTGGCTAAAAATATACTAATTCTTGATGGTGCTATGGGCACTATGATTCAAGCATATAAGTTTGAAGAGCAAGATTTTCGTGGTGAACGTTTTGCTGACTGGCATAGTGATGTAAAGGGCAATAATGATTTACTCGTGCTTACCCACCAGACATCATTAAAGCAATTCATTTAGAGTACCTTGAAGCAGGTGCGGATATACTTGAAACCAACACATTCAATGCTACAACGATTGCCATGGCTGATTATGACATGCAAGCTTATAGCGCTGAAATCAATTTAGTTGCAGCGCAAATTGCGCGTGCAGCGGCAGATGAATATAATAAAAAAACACCCGAAAAACCACGATTTGTAGCCGGTGTATTAGGGCCAACGAATCGTACTTGTTCTATATCACCAGATGTTAACGATCCAAACTTTTCGTAATGTCACCTTTGATGAATTAAAAGAAGCTTATGTTGAATCAACAACTGCCTTAATTAAAGGTGGTTCAGATCTTATTTTGATTGAAACGATTTTCGACACATTAAATGCAAAAGCGGCGATTTTTGCGGTAGAAACTGTATTTGATAATCTTGGAATTAGATTACCAGTAATGATATCAGGTACTATTACTGATGCGTCTGGTCGAACGTTGTCAGGTCAAACTACAGAAGCATTTTATAATTCTTTACGTCATGCAAAACCAGTTTCTTTCGGTTTAAACTGTGCACTAGGCCCGGTTGAATTACGCCAATATGTAGAAGAGTTGAGTCGAATTTGTGATGTTGCTGTTTCTGCTCACCCCAATGCCGGTCTACCTAATGCTTTTGGTGAATATGATTTTACCGTTGCAGACATGAATACTCATGTGAGTGAATGGGCAAGCTCAGGCTTTTTAAATATTATTGGTGGCTGTTGTGGTACCACGCCGGCTCATATTAAAGGGATGGCCGATTCGGTAGCTAAACTTAAGCCGCGTGAAATTGCACCTAGAAAAGTTGCTTGTCGTTTATCAGGACTCGAAGCGTTAACTATTGATGAAGATTCTTTATTTGTAAACGTTGGTGAGCGTACTAATGTTACAGGCTCTGCTATGTTTAAACGTTTGATCAAAGAAGAAAACTACGATCAAGCTATTGCGGTTGCCTTGCAGCAAGTGGAAAACGGTGCACAGATTATTGATATCAATATGGATGAAGGCATGCCGGATTCGAAAAGTGCCATGGTGCGCTTTTTAAATCTTATTGCAGGTGAGCCTGATATTGCTAAAGTGCCAATTATGATTGACTCCTCTAAATGGGAGATTATTGAAGCAGGATTACAATGCATTCAAGGTAAAGGTATCGTTAATTCTATTAGCTTAAAAGAGGGGGAAGATAACTTCCGTCATCAAGCAGAATTATTACGTCGTTATGGTGCTGCGGTTATCGTGATGGCATTTGATGAAGATGGCCAAGCCGATACACGAAAAAGAAAGTATGAAATATGTCATCGTGCCTATCATATATTGGTTGATGAAATAGGTTACCCGGCAGAGGACATCATTTTTGATCCTAATATTTTTGCTGTTGCTACAGGCATTGACGAACATAACAATTATGCGGTTGATTTTATTGAAGCCGTAGCTGACATCAAGCAGAATTTACCTTATGCGATGATTTCTGGTGGAGTTTCAAATGTGTCATTTTCGTTTCGTGGTAATAACCCCGTTCGAGAAGCTATTCACGCTGTGTTTTTATATCACGCCATAAAAAATGGTATGGATATGGGAATAGTTAACGCCGGGCAATTAGCCATCTATTCAGATATACCCGATAAATTGCGTCTTGCTGTTGAAGATGTTATTCAAAATAATGATGATGGAGCAACTGAGCGCTTGTTGGATATTGCACAAGAATATCAAGGGCAAGCCGGAGGGCAGGCATCAAAAACTGATTTAACTTGGCGAGAACTACCTATCAACGAACGTTTAGCACATGCGTTAGTTAAAGGTATTAATGAATTTATCATTGAAGATACAGAAGAAGCGCGCCTATTTGCAGATCGCCCACTTGATGTGATTGAAGGACCACTCATGGATGGCATGAATGTCGTGGGTGATTTGTTCGGTCGGAGAAATGTTTTTACCGCAGGTAGTGAAATCTGCACGTGTAATGAAACAAGCAGTAGCACACTTAAACCCCTTTATTGAAGCAGAAAAAACAGAAGCTAGCTCGAACGGAAAAGTCTTATTAGCAACCGTTAAAGGTGATGTTCATGATATAGGAAAGAACATTGTTGGTGTGGTCTTACAATGTAATAACTATGAAATAATCGACCTTGGCGTGATGGTTTCCTGTGAAGA
This sequence comes from Colwellia maritima, assembly GCF_022669015.1. GTDB lineage: Bacteria > Pseudomonadota > Gammaproteobacteria > Enterobacterales > Alteromonadaceae > Colwellia > Colwellia maritima. The sequence continues at coordinate 1,559,567 of NZ_JAKKSL010000001.1, forward strand.
TATATTAAGGGTAGCTAAAGAAGAGAATGTAGATATTATAGGTTTATCGGGCCTGATAACCCCTCTCTGGATGAAATGGTTCATGTAGCGAAAGAAATGAAACGACAAGGCTTTGAATTACCTTTGTTAATTGGTGGTGCAACTACTTCAAAAGCACATACTGCAGTTAAAATTGAACCTCAATATGACCAACCTGTTGTGTATGTTTCCAATGCATCGCGTGCTGTTTCTGTTGTAAGCAAATTGTTGTCTGATGAGCATAAAGCCAAATTTTTTGCTAGCACTAAAGAAGAATATGAACGTGTTCGTGCTCGTCATTATAAAAAAGGTCCTCGCTCAAGTTTAATTAGTATAGAAGATGCTCGTGCTAATGCTACAAAAGTTGATTTTGATGATTATACGCCGAAAAAACCGAATAAACTTGGTGTTACTGTACTGGAAAACCTTGACCTCAATGAGGTGAGAAAATATATCGATTGGACACCTTTTTTTACTACATGGCAATTATCAGGTAAATACCCGCTTATCTTAAAGCATGAAGTGATTGGTGAAGAAGCGAGAAAGTTGTTTGAAGATGCTAATAATATGATAGATGATGTTATTAATAACAACAAAATTACAGCGAAAGCTGTATTTGGCTTATTTCCGGCCGAATAGCGATATTGACGACATTGAAGTTTATAGCACTAATGATGGGAATGAAGATCGTACTCAGACCTTAATGAGATTACAGCAGCTTCGTCAACAAAGTAAGAAACCCTCAAAACAATTTAATCGTTGTTTATCCGATTATGTTGCACCTAAAGGATCTGGCGTAAATGATTACATTGGTGCCTTTGCTGTTTCATCAGGTTTTGGTGTGGACGAATTAGTTAAGGCATATGACGCCAAGCATGACACTTATAATTTGATTCTTATTAAAGCCGTTGCCGATAGGTTAGCGGAAGCCAGTGCAGAGTATCTTCATGAAAAAGTACGTAAAGAATACTGGGGTTATGCTCCTGATGAGGCTTTAGATAATGATGCGCTGATTCGAGAGCGCTATCAAGGTATACGTCGGAAGACCAGGTTACCCTGCTTGTCCTGAACATACTGAAAAAGGTTTATTGTGGGAGTTGCTTAACGTCGAAGAAAATATTGGTATGAAGTTGACATCAAGTTATGCCATGTGGCCTGGAGCAGCAGTTAGCGGTTGGTATTTTTCTCATCCTGAATCAAAGTATTTTGCTGTAGCTAAATTAGCGAAGGATCAAGTATTAGATTACGCAGCGCGTAAGGGGATGACTATAGAGCAAGCAGAACGTTGGTTATCCGCTAATTTAGATTATGAACCGGAATAGCACTAACCATTAACTTAACCAGAGCTCATATTAGTTAAACTGCCTATTTTATCTCTGTACAAATAGCGTTGCGAAAATCGATTGAAAACGTGTTTTCGCAACGTATTATTCTTACTTAATACTTAAAATGCCTATCAAAAAAACTCATGATAGTATTATTTAAGTGAACTTTAACCGCTTTACCTCGCATACTATGCTTACTACCAGGGTAAGTCATTAATTCAAATAGTTTATTTTCATCTTGTAGTGCTTTAATTAACTTTGTGGTGTTAGTGAACAGCACATTATCATCAGCCATACCATGATAAACCAACAGTGGATTTTTTAAGTTTGTAATATAAGGAAATACACTGGATTGTTCATAGCCATCAGTATTAGCTTTAGGGTGGTTTAGGTAACGCTCAGTGTAATGCGTGTCATAGAGTAACCAGTCGGTCACTGGCGCACCACTAACTGCTGCTTTGAAATAATCACCTGCTTTAAATAGCGTCATTAATGCCATATAGCCGCCGTACGAGTGACCAAAAATGCCAATTTTATCTTTATCTACATAAGGTAAAGTGTGAAGATATTTAACACCTGTGATTTGGTCGTCTACTTCAACTTGCCCTAGTTTTTCATAAATTGAAAATTCAAACTCGGTACCCCGATAGTTAGAACCTCTATTGTCTAATTGAAAAACGATATAGCCCTGTTGGAGCATATATTGAGTCATGTCGGCACCTTGCCAAGTATTTTTTACTAACTGAGCATGTGGACCACCGTATACGTTAACAACGACAGGGTATTTTTTACCGGGTACCATATTATTAGGTTTATAAAGTTTATAATAAAGCGTTGCTTTGCCATCGTCAGACGTTAATGTACCAAATCGGGGTTGGATTAAATCAGCGTAATAGGGAAAAATGGGGTGTTCCTCATTGATCTTATTTTCTGCTAACCATGTTATATGCTCGCCATCGATTTTGTGTAAACTGACTTGTTTTGGCGTAGAAATATTCGAGAAACTATCTATATAGGTTTTACTATTTTTACTAAAGTTGATGCTATGAAAGCCATTACGCTTACTTATTCTAGCAACGTGCTCAGGTGATTTAGTGTTTAATGGAACACGATATAAATGGCGCTCTAATGGTGTGTCGGCACGACCAGTAAAATAAATTAAGCCATTTTTTTCATCTACATGTTCTATTGAATCAACAACCCATTTACCTTTAGTTAGTTGATTGATTAATTCACCATCATTGTTGAAGTGATACAAATGTTTGAAGCCATCACGTTCTGAAGCCCAAATAAATGATTGGCTATTCTTTAAAAAATAAAGATCGTGGTGTAAATTTAGCCAATGTGTTGAATGTTCAGTGAGTAGCGTTTTTTGTTTGCGTTTTTTAAGGTTATAGGTTTTTAATTTTAACGTTTTTTGATCGCGGCTTTGCCATTGATATGAGAGGTTTTTACTGTCAGGCAACCATTTTACGCGAGGTAAATAAAAGTCATTTTTATTACCGTTTGATGTGCCGCCTCTGGCATCATCAAGCTCAACAAAACGTACCTTTTTGCCTTTTATATCCGTTACTGCTAATTGTATTGTAACGTTGTTAGTGCCTGTGGCAGGGTAGCGTTGTTCAATTAGTTCTATTTTTTCAGCGTATATTTCATTGCGAATAACTGTTTTTACAGGTGTTTCATCTACACGTAGAAAAGCAATGTGCTTCTCATCAGGCGACCACCAATAGCCAGTCATTCTGTCCATTTCTTCTTGGGCAACAAACTCACTCATGCCATTTTTGATGGTTCCTGCACCATCTTTGGTCAATTGTGTTTCGTTACCATTTTTAATATTGAGCACAAAAATATTTTGGTTGCGAATAAATGATACATAATTACCCTTGGGCGAAAATTTTATATCCGTTTCAAATTCGTCGGTCTCGGTCAAACGCTTAGCGTTTTTATTGGCTAGATTATAATAATAAATGTCGCCATTTAAAGGAAATAGCAGGGCAGAACCATCGTTTGAAAACTTGTATTCCATGATACCAAAACCATAAACACGTTGTCGTTCACGTCTTGCTTTTTCTTCATCAGAAAGAATTTCTGTACCACTAAATAAATCTTGAGAATCTACTAATAGCTTGTTTTCTTTGCTTGATAGGTTGTACTCCCATAAATCGTAACGGTTTAAGTCTTCGCTTTTGCCTTGTAAATAGGTTACTCGTGAGCCGTCAGGTGAAAATTTTAAAGATTTAGGTGTTTGTCCATTCAATGAGGGGGAACTGTATATCCGGTCTATCGTTAATGGGCTGTTTTTGATTGTTTTCATTTTAGATGCTAGTTGCTCTATTGCCTGGGATGCTGTGCTAAAAAATAGCACTGAGCAAATCACAGAAGTGGCAATAATGCCAGTTCGTTTGAAGTTATTTTTCATCTGTAAACCATATTAAATTGTTATCAAAGTAAATTTGAAACATGTAAAAAAAACGGTGTATTGCTAAATGCTTATATCACCTCTAATGCTTCGCTTAATTTTTTTATGCCAATTACTTCCATCCCTTTTATTGGTTCTTTGGGCATGTTATTAAAGGGAACGATTGCGCGCTTAAAGCCATGTTTCGCTGCTTCATTGATACGCTCTTGGCCACTTGGTACCGGTCGAATTTCGCCAGAAAGGCCTACTTCGCCAAAAATTACCAAGTCTTGTGGTAACGCATTATCTTTAAAGCTTGAAACTAATGCAAGGATCAAGGCTAAATCAATACTCGTTTCAGTGACTTTAATACCCCCTACCACATTAACAAAAACATCTTGGTCATTGAGCTGTAACCCGCCATGTCGGTGTAATATGGCAAGCAGCATTGATAATCTGTTTTGGTCTGCACCCACGGCAACGCGGCGTGGATTCCCCAATGCTGAATGGTCGACTAAAGCTTGAATTTCAACTAATAAAGGCCGCGTACCTTCCCATAACACCATGACAACACTGCCGCCGGTTTGCTCTTCTGTTCTGCTTAAGAAAATAGCCGACGGGTTTTTCACTTCTTTTAAGCCAGAGCCCGTCATAGCAAACACACCTAACTCATTTACTGCGCCAAAGCGGTTTTTATTGCCTCGTAGCGTTCTATAGCGGGAATCTGTACTCCCTTCAAGCATGATAGAGCAATCAATACAATGTTCTAATACTTTAGGTCCTGCAAGTGAACCATCTTTTGTTACGTGCCCAACCAATAATATAGCAACATGATATTGTTTGGCAAACCGCGTCAAATAAGCGGCACTTTCCCTGACTTGTGACACACTACCAGGGGCAGATTGTATATCGCTCATGTGCATGACTTGAATAGAGTCGATAACGATAATTTTGGGTTGTTCTTTCAATGCAATATGGCAAATGTTTTCCACACTGGTTTCTGAAAGCATTTTTAATTTATCAGTAGGTAGAGCTAAGCGTTTAGCTCGCATGGCAACTTGCTGAAGTGACTCTTCACCTGTGATATATAGAGCAGGCATGTTAGTTGCCAAGGTACACATGGTTTGTAAAAGTAAGGTGCTTTTACCTGCGCCAGGTTCTCCGCCAATTAAAATAGCACTGCCTGGCACAATACCGCCACCAAGAACTCGGTCAAATTCGGCAAAGCCAGAAGAAAAGCGCGGTAAGTCAGCTAAGTCGATAGTGTCAAGTGTTTGTACTGTTGACTCATTTTGATGCGCTGCACCAAGCAAACCCTGCAAAGTTACCACCACGAGCGGGTAGCTTTGCTTGCCTGAATTCGGAAATAGTATTCCATGCTTTACAGTCAGTACATTGTCCTAGCCAACGTGAATACTCTGAGCCACAGTCAGTACAGACATAAGAGGCTTTAGCTTTTGCCATAGGTTTCCTTTATTATCTTTTTATTTTAGGTGCAAAAATTGCATTGTTATTTATAATAGTTGAATAAACGGCACCATTTACTTGTTTGATTAGCGATTAAATACAATAACTATATTTAAAGTGTTTAAATTGTGTAAATTATCATGCTATAAATGCTATATGATAGCGCATTAATACTTTATTCAAAAAATAAAGACAAAAATTATATTCCATGACCACAGATTTCTCAAAACATCAAAAAATAATTGATAGCTTTCGTGGCGAAGTAAATAAGCCAAGTTTTGATATTAAGTTTACGCAAAGCACTAAGCATATACCTAAAACAGAACGATTCTTATTAAAAATGGAATTGAAGCGGTTGGCGAGTGTTTGTTACCGGTGTATTGATTTACGAGGCTTGGTCGACGGCGAATGTAAAATATATGAACACAATGGGCAAAGTCATTTTATGGATGACATTGCCATTAGTGTATTTGAAGAGCAAGTTGAAATTCATAATGGATATACTTTTGGTGTTTATGAAGAATTAAAAAATACTAAAAACAATTTTCGGTTGATTTTCGAAAATGAAAAAAATCATATAGAGCAGGCTAAATCACCGAAAAAAATTATTGAGTCTGTTGATAAAACACAAGATAAAATTCAGTACCCTGTTGCTATATTTCCGCTCAATCAGTATCAAGATCGAATAGAAGAACGGATGAACTTTGTTTCTTCTTTAGAGGCAACATTAGAAAATAACCAAAAAAAATCCATTAGTAGTATTGATATCAGCGTACAAGGTATAAAATTTCGCATTAGCAGTAAAGATCCCTTGTATATAGATCAAAATATAACAATACACTTCAAAGGACTTGAGAGTGAGTTTCAGTTTTCCAAAGGCGAAATGTTTACATATCAGGTAAAAAACATTTATCGTGATGACAATACACAGTTAGTTGGCTGTCAACGCATAGTGGTTGGTGATAATGACCCATTTCAGCGATTTTTATCGGGCTATATTCAAGGGAATAAACGCCGCTATAAAATTAACTTAGAAAACACTATCTCAGCAGTGCAATCTAGAAGCTTTGAACAATATGTTTTACCGACCATCAATGAATTACCTATATATTTTGAGCGTGTTGGGGAGCGTATTCTCCCTCGTTACGTGTTAACAACCAATAACAATCATTCAGTTTTTCAATATTGGCAAGATGAAAATAATGAATCGAATCTTCATTTTTTAGTCAATGAAGCACGCATTGCCCGATTAATAAAAAAGTACAAGCAAGGTAAGTCGTTGCGGGTTTATAGTTTTGTACATCAGAATCAAGGTAAATTTTTCTTCTATAGTATTGATGAAGAACAGTTGCTTAAGACAAGTGATTTTTCTCCTTCATTTCTAACTTTTGCGGCGAAGAAGAGCTCATTTAAAGTTACAAAGTTAACTTATTATGATGTTAATACGTTAAATATACACTCTCCTTTTGCGTTGTCTGGCACCTTAGAAGCGAAAAAGCAGTTTATAAATTTACCACCGTCAGACGACGTAATTGACTGTATTAATTCGTTGCCTTTCGCTGTTGTGGCAACTGATATAACCCATAAAACCTCTGTCGAGCTATACCAAGAATTTTCAGATATTCAAATAGACGTAACTAAATTTAAGAAATTTGGTCATAAACGTTTAACTGATAAAGTTGTGGTTGATAGGTTAGGTGTCACTTATAAAAATCAACGGCAAGAGCCGAGATTCATTTATAGCACCCCCGTTTTGATGGAATCTAATGGTCTACAATGGCAAGGTAATTCGATTGATTTTTCTACATTAGGATTAAAGGCCGAAACAGAGAAATCAGTTACATTGTTTGTTGGTGATGTTGTTTATATAACCTTTCCTAACTTGCAAAAAATCACCTCATCTTATGAATTGAAAAAGTTACCTTATGAAGTGGTGAAAATTGATGATAAAAAAACGACCATTAACCTTCGGGTCTATGTTAAAGCGCATCAACATGTGGGGCGTTCATTCTTTAAGTTACTGATTGATAAAAATAAAAATAAATTAACTACTGATGAATATACATTTTTAGTGCCTGGTTTAGCCGAGGCATTGAGAACCAATTATGCTCAAAACTTACAAGTGCCAACGCTAATTGTTCAAACTAGTGGTAGTCGATATAAAATTGAAGCATTGGTTAGTAATGATAAGGGCAATGACTTTTTACAAAAACTGCATAGCTTAAGCGATAGAAAAAATTTCTATAACTTTTATCCGTTGCTGACTAAACTTTATAAGGATAACTTTCTTGAATCGTGTTTAAAACGTTTGCTCACCCATAAAGAACCTATAACTGAAATATTATATATATCAATGGGTAAGGATTTAAAAAACATAAAAACAAGTGTTAATGTTAAATCTGATAATGAATTAAATACACCAGAGTTAAGACGATTTTTTATAAGAAAAGCAATAACTAATGGCAGTTTTTTTAGTTTTCAGTTAAAAATATCGCGCACTAATAAGCCTGATATAGAATACTTAAATACTGAGCTAAGCTATATTAGTGCGTACGCTATTCATCGCAGTAAGCAGATAGAACAGGATATTTGGAGCGTTGTTGCGTCAGTTCAATATGTAGATATCACTGATGAAGTTTTATTTAGTCACGGGTTATAAAGTCTTTGCTAAGCTAACCAATGCAGTAAACAGTCTAACCCTTGATAATTAATGCTACTGTCGGCCTGGGCTAATACGATGGGTTTGGCATGAAATGCAACACCAAAGCCGGCCGCTGCCATCATGACTAGATCATTAGCACCATCACCCATAGCGACAGTTTGTGAAGCGGGGATATTATATTTTGATGCTAATAAGGCTAATGAGTCAGCTTTTACTTGTGCGTCGACAACATTGCCTATGACTTTTCCAGTTAATTTGCCATTTTTGATTTCCAAAACGTTCGCAAAAGCTGCATCTAGCGTTAACATGTCTTTAAGGTGGTCGGCAAAATATGTAAAACCGCCTGATGCGATAGCGATTCGCCAGTTGTGTCGTTTCAGCTCACTTATTAGCGTTTTTAAACCTGTCATTAACGGAATGTTTTTCGCTACATCAATAAGAATTTGTTCAGGTGCATTCTCTAGCGTAGCAACACGTTGATGTAAGCTCTGTGCAAAATCTAACTTACCTTGCATAGCTAACTCTGTTACAGCTGATACTTGCTCACCTACACCGGCTAATTTAGCAATTTCATCAATACATTCAATTTCAATGGTGGTTGAATCCATATCCATTACAAGTAAGCCGGGTTCATTAAGTTTTGGGGCATCTTGAATTAATGCTGCTTCTATTTTCTTGGCTAGGGTAAAGTCAGCAAGTGCTTTGCGAGCTTTGATGAAGTCTTCGCAGCTTATACAGAAACGGTAACTTGTTTGATTGTTTCGGGTGTTGATTGCGAGCAAAGCATCAATAGTTAAGTGGCATTTTTCTTGTAAGGTAAGTAAATTTTCTAATGATAAATCATCAAAAACCACTAACGTTTGTTGTGTCATGTGAACAGAGATATTTTCATCGATTGTTAGGTGTTCTTTATTTATCGTAAAACTAGCAGGAAAATTACTTGGAATAGGGTGTTGTTCAAAGTGATTTTTAAGTGATAAGGATAATATGTTAGCAGAAAATAATACATTAGTAGAAAAAGACACGTTAACTCTCTATTATAAGTGCATATATACCTGCACGTTTATGATGAATGAATATGATGAATAAATTAGAACAGCCTTTATACCCTAAAATATCGTCAATTTATAATAAAATTCTGCAATTAGTTAGTGCAATTTTGCTTATAGTCATGTTATTGGTCTTTTTAGTGGTTAATACAGAAAAAAACACTCAAGTGTTAGAAGAACATTTTGAGCATATTGCGGATAAATTCTTACAGCAAACAATTTCCGGTATTTCGATATTGTTAACTGCACATCAATCCTCAATCAGTGACAAAGAGCGAGAGGCTCAGTTGCAGTCTTATTTAAATAGAATTGCCGAGGCTGATTTTATTAAACAAGTTCATTTATATGATGAAACAGGCTTGCTCATGCTCAAGTCTGCCTATGGTGGTGAAGCAAGCTCCACAATTAAAATGCTTTATGGTATTGATGAAAGTTTAAAAACTTTGAATAAAAGTAATCAATATGTGCCGTTTATTAAAGAAATCCGTCATGAAAAATTATTAGGGTATGTTCGAATAACTATCGAAAAATCTTATCTAACATCAGAATTGGCTAAGAATAATCGTGATAGTCAGACGTCTTATCGTTTATTATTTATTGTTGCGGGTTTAATTGGTTTTTTATTGACCCGAGGTTTTAACCGCTTCAGTCGACAAGGTTATAGAGCACCCGCAATATTGCCATTAGCTAAAAAATAACTGCTCTACATTTTGTTCTATTTGTTTGGCAATGATCTCGTCAGATTCACTTCTTAGAGCAACTAATGTCTTAAATACCGAGATTAAGTTTAGTGGTGAATTGTGCGTGCCTTGCATACCCATGAGTGGCATGGCCGGGGCGTCAGTTTCTAATAACAAGTGGATAATGGTAGCTGTTTGATCGCAGTTATCGTTTTATTTGCTCTAGGGTATGTGATGGTGCCGCCAACACCTAATTTAAACCCTAAATCAACATAGGCTTTAGCTTGTTGATAACTGCCAGAAAATGCGTGAATAACACCAGATTTATTCAACTTATAGTGTTTTAATAAGGGTAATATTAATGCATGAGATTGGCTATGGTGCACAATAACCGGCAAATCGTTTTCTTGAGCAATAGCTAACTGCATTGAAAAAAAATCTTGTTGTAATGTGATATTTGCTTTGAGTGTTTGTTCATTTGGCGCGTGTTTCTTCGCTTTTAATACATCAATACCACATTCACCTATAGCGATATTTTTTTTGCTTTTTAGGTTGTTATTGTCGTTGGTTTGTTTGTTTACTTTTACAGCTTGTTTTAGTTGCTGTTCTTGAAAGGTTACGTCATAAATTTTCTCTGAACACTGAGTTTGGTGTTCTTGTAGGATAACAAACCAAGGATGGATACCTAAGCCGTAGGCAATATCAATAGGGTGATTTTGTTTTGCTAAAGTTAACACTCTTTGCCAGTGTTCAGGGTTAACACTAGGTACAATAATTCGGTGAATTTTTTGCGTTTGGCATTGTATTAGTAACTCGGCAATATTTTTGCTGAATTCAGGGAAATCAAGGTGACAATGGCTGTCGGTAAATTGCATCACTGTCTCCTAGTAAATAGGTTATGAAGCGTATTGAGTTACTTATAACAAAAACGTAGACACATGTGAAGTGTCTACGTTTTTATCTCGCCACTCAAATTTATCTTTCTTGTCTATCCATTAACCTATAAATTTTCTCGCGTTACGGAACATGCGAACCCAAGGTGAATCTTCACCCCAATTATCTGGGTGCCACGAGTTGGCAACCGTTCTAAATACGCGTTCAGGATGAGGCATCATTATTGTTACACGACCATCAGTTGTCGTTAGTGAGGTGATACCATCGACAGAGCCATTAGGGTTAGCGGATAAGTTTCAGTAACATCGCCATAGTTATTAATATAGCGCATTGATACGGTTCCTGAATTATTTGCTGCATCTATCGCTTCATCTGAGCTAAATTCAGTACGACCCTCACCATGCGACACTGCGATAGGCATAATCGAACCGCCCATACCGTTAAATAATACAGAAGGGCTTTCTTGAATTTCCACTAAAGAAAATCTTGCTTCAAAACGCTCTGACTTATTTTGTACAAAACGTGGCCAAGCTTCACTACCTGGAATAATTTCTTTTAAATTAGACATCATTTGGCAGCCATTACAAACACCTAAGGAGAACGTGTCTTCACGTTCAAAGAAGGCCTTAAACATGGCTTTAGCATTTTTATTGAATAAGATTGATTTTGCCCAACCTTCACCTGCGCCTAATACATCACCATAAGAGAAACCACCACAAGCGACTAAACCGTTAAAGTTTGCCAAGTCGGTGCGACCCGCTAAAATATCAGACATATGCACGTCAATAGCTACAAATCCTGCTCTATCAAAAGCTGCCGCCATTTCAACATGAGAGTTAACACCTTGCTCACGTAAAATAGCAACACGTGGATTCGTGTTGTTTTCTGCATCGTTTACAATGAGATCTGCAACAATATCTTCATTGATATCAAAGGTTAGATTTGCTTGTAAACCTGGATCTTCGGTGTCAAATTTAACATCATGCTCTTCTTGTGCACATGCAGGATTATCACGTAGGGACTGCATCTTGTATGTAGTTTGTGCCCATGTTGTGCGGTAATAGGTACGAGAGTTTTCAAGCACTACATTACCATCTCTGCTAAAACGAATCGTGTCTTCGTTATTTAGACAGCCAATATCAGTACAACAATCTAAAATGTTATGTTGTGCCAGTATTACATTGATTGCATCAACATCACTTTCACGAATTTGAATAACTGCACCAAGTTCTTCATTAAACAGTACAGGTACGTCATCACCCGTTAATTTAGATAGATCAATATCAACACCGGTATGACCTGCAAAGGCCATTTCACATGTTGTGGTAAATAAACCACCGTCTGAAATATCGTGATAAGCGATAAGTTTTTCATCACGTACCAGTACTTGCATAGCATTGAAAAAGCCTTTTAATGTTTCAGGACAATCAACATCAGGTGTTTCATTACCCAGTTTTTTGTAAACTTGCGCTAAACATGAGCCACCTAGGCGGTTTTTACCTCGTGATAGATCAATAGCAATTAGGCGTGTATCACCTAAATCAGTACGTAATTCAGGTGTCACTGTTTTACGAATATCTTCCACAACACCAAAAGCGGTTATGATTAAAGACATGGGCGAAGTGACTGATTTCTGCTCGCCGTTTTCATCCCATTGAGTACGCATAGACATTGAGTCTTTACCTACGGGAATGGTTAATCCTAACGCAGGACAAAGTTCTTCGCCAATCGCTTTTACAGCTTCATAAAGACCGGCGTCTTCACCAGGATGCCCTGTGGTGACATCCAGTTGGCAGAAAGTTTAATACGGTTTAACCTATCACCATCAGTACAAGAATATCAGTACCAAGAATATTCATTAATGACTCTGCCACGGCTAAACGAGCAGAAGCACCAAAGTTTAACAAAGCAACAGGTGTACGTTCACCAAGTGACATCGCTTCACCATGGTAAGAATCAAGGGCTGAAGCAGTTACACCACAGTCGGCTACAGGTACTTGCCATGGGCCAACCATTTGATCGCGATTAACCATACCCGTTACTGAACGGTCACCAATAGTAATTAAAAAGGTTTTTTCAGCAACAGTAGGTAAAGATAAAATACGCTGTGCTGCTTCTGTTAATGTAATATTAGCTAGAGGCAACTCATCCCCCGTTGCTTTTTTTGATTCAACATTTTTAAATATTTTTGGCGTTTTACCTAATAAAACATTTAGTGGTAAATCTATAGGGGTATTCAAAGCTTCATCATCAGCAAAATGTTTGTCGGTAACGGTTAAGTGCTCTTCTTCTGTTGCACGCCCAACCACAGCAAATGGCGCTCGCTCGCGTTCACAAATTTGCGTGAATTGGGCTAGCTGTTCATCTGATACCGCGAGTACATAACGCTCTTGAGATTCGTTACACCATATTTCATGGGGTGCCATGCTACGTTCGTCATTAGGCACATTGCGAAGTTCAAATACACCCCCACGGCCACCATCAGAAACCGGCTCAGGGAAAGCATTAGATAAGCCGCCGCCGCCTACATCATGAATAAATAAAATGGGATTTGCGTCGCCTAACTGCCAACATTTATCGATAACTTCCTGACAACGACGCTCCATTTCAGGGTTTTCACGTTGTACTGATGCAAAGTCTAAATTTTCAGCTGATTGACCAGAAGCCATGGATGAAGCAGCACCGCCGCCTAAACCAATGTTCATGGCTGGACCACCTAAGGCAATAAGATTTGCGCCTACAACAATGTCGCCTTTTTGTACGTGTTCATCACGAATATTACCTAAGCCACCCGCAAGCATAATAGGTTTGTGGTAACCTCGAACTTCAGTACCATTAAAAGAATTAACTTCTTCTTCATAAGTACGGAAATAACCTAAAATAGCAGGGCGACCAAATTCATTGTTAAATGCAGCACCACCTAAAGGACCTTCCATCATAATGTCTAAGGCTGACACTATGCGACTTGGCTTACCAAAGTCTGTTTCCCATGGCTGTTCGAACTGTGGAATACGTAAATTTGACACTGAAAAACCAACTAAGCCGACTTTAGGTTTAGAGCCAACACCTGTTGCCCCTTCGTCACGTATCTCACCACCACTACCTGTAGCTGCTCCTGGGTATGGTGAAATAGCGGTAGGGTGATTATGCGTTTCTACTTTCATTAATATTTGAATGTCTTCATGGTTATAACCATACACATTCGTTTCTGGATTAGGGAAGAAGCGACCCCCTTTATTACCAACCATCACCGCCGCATTATCTTTATAAGCACTCAAAACATAATCAGGATTAGTTTCATGCGTATTACGGATCATTTTAAATAATGATTTAGGTTGCTTCACACCGTCGATAGTCCAATCTGCATTGAATATTTTATGACGACAATGTTCAGAGTTTGCCTGTGCAAACATGTAAAGTTCAATATCGTGTGGATTACGACCTAATTTACTGAAGTTTTCAAATAAGTAATTAACTTCATCTTCCGCTAAGGCCAAACCTAATTCAATATTTGCCTGTACTAGGGCATTTTTTCCACCGTTTTCAATATCGATAGATGTTAATTTGCCCGGCTCTGCACTAACAAATAATTTCGCGGCATCATCAAAGTTTGGTAAAAACGCTTTCCATCATGCGGTCATGTAATAAACCAGTTACTTGAGTCAATTGTTCGTTTGTTAACGTAACATCATTTTCAAGGGTAATATAATAAGCCATTCCGCGCTCTAAGCGTTCAACTTTACTTAAACCACAGTTATGGGCAATATCCGTTGATTTAGATGACCAAGGCGAAATTGTACCTGGTCGAGGTGTTACTAGTATGAATATGCCTTCAGGTGAATGCTCTTCAATTGTTGGTCCATACGTTAATAATTGTTGTAAAACATTTTCTTCATCAGCAGTTAACGCTTCATTGAGTTGAGAAAAATGAGCAAATTCAGCATAAATATCAATTACAGGCAATGCTAAAGATGCGCATTGAGTTATTAGCTTTTGTATTCTAAATTCAGAAAGTCTTTGGAGCGCCGCGAAGGTTTTTAATTAACGTTGTCTTAGGCATCGTCATAGAGTAATCACCAGGTTTGTTTAGGGGTTTGGTTAAGTTGTTTTAGTGCTTTTTTCAGTTTTTCTCAATATTGTTACAATATATCGCCATCAAGTGTAACACTAAAATTTCGCGCGTATTATATACTTAAGTGATTTCGAAATATAGTTTTGAGTTTGAATAATAAAAGGGTTTTGAAGGGTTTTTAAGTGCGGAGAATAGTGCGTTATAAATTCAAATTAAAGCAACGTGATTGAATAAAAATAAACTTTAAAAAAAGAGCTTGGCTAACAAGCGAATACACGACACAATTGAGCCATGAAATTTATATGTATTTATCAACAAAAGAGGTTTGTTATTAAGAAGTATCTTATAACGATCCTGTTTCTTTCTGCGCTTTTTTCCTGTGATGAAAAAAGTCAGCAGGCTAGCTTTACTCGCATAATTGAGCGTGGGTATGTTAGTGTTGGTACATTGTATGCGGCGAACAGCTTCTATGCTCAAGGCAATGATCTTGCAAATAATGATATGCACTCAAATGCTTATGCAGGCTTTGAATATGAATTGGCAAAGAAATATGCTGATTATCTTAATGTTGAATTAAAAATAATACCGAGTTATTCCCTTGATGAACTTTTTATCAAACTCAATACCGGAGAAGTCGACGTACTCGCAGCAGGCTTGTCAGTAACGGATAAACGTTTGTCACGGTTCGATTTTGCTCCAAGCTATGCAGAAGTCAGCCAAAAGCTTGTGTTCAAGCAGGGTAATATAAGACCGAGAGAAATTAGCGATTTGTCTGGTAATTTAATGGTGACAGCTAGTTCAAGTCATGCAGAAATGCTAACGGTACTTAAGCAAGTTAATCCGACGCTTAACTGGATTGAAACCGCTGAATTTGATCGTGAAGAACTGTTAGCTAAGTTACTTAACGATGAAATAGATTATACCATAGTTGATAGTAATACCTTGGCCATAAATCGTCGCTATTACCCTGAGATTAGTGTTGGTTTTACAATTAACAATGCAGAACCTTTAGCATGGATGGTGAGTAAAGACAGCGATGACGCAATATTGGGTAGTTTAGTGGAATTTTTTGGTCAAGTGCATCACGATGGAACATTGTTAGCTCTCGATGATAAGTATTATGGTCATATAGAAGAATTTAATTATGTGGAAACACGTACTTTTATTAGAGCTGTTGAAACTAAGTTACCTCAATATCGGGCTATGTTTGAAAAATACAGTCAAGAAATTGATTGGCGATTATTAGCGGCTATAAGCTATCAAGAGTCTCATTGGAAGCCTCATGCCCGTTCTCATACTGGCGTTAGAGGTATGATGATGCTGACGTTAGCAACAGCCAAGCAGATGGGTATTCAGAGTCGTTTAGATGCGGAGCAAAGTATTAGAGGGGGTAGTAAATACTTTAGACGCATGATAGATAAAATGCCGGATAGGATCCCAAATCCAGATCGTGTTTGGTTTGCCTTAGCTTCTTATAATGTCGGGTTTGGTCATTTAAATGATGCACGCATTATCACACAACAGCAAGGTGGTGACCCTGATCGTTGGGTTGACGTTAAAACACGCCTACCATTATTACAACAAAAGAAATATTATAAAAAGACAAAATATGGTTATGCGCGTGGATCTGAACCCGTTGACTATGTTGAAAATATTCGTAGGTATTACGATACACTAACTTGGCTTGATGCTAAGTCAAAAGAGCCGCTCCAAGATACCGAGGAAGAAACAGAGCTAGCTGTTTTAGATGTCACAGAATAAATTTGATCAACTCGTTATTGAAATAAATGCCTTGTATTTGGCAATTGTTTCTACGTACAAACTAGATCACTTAATTAATGAAATTGGTATTATTTATCTTTTGTCATATGAACGTCATATTCATCCTTAATAATAAAATGAAATTAACGTTAACCAAGTAATAAAAGAGAGAATACTATGAAGATAAGAAGACAAGTATCAGGAACAGCAAGAAAGAAACATTTAAAAGTTCAACATCATAAAGTTAACTCACGTCGTCAGTTTTTCTTTAACCAAGAAATTAATGAAGAGACTAGTCAAAAAGATAGTCAAGAATTGTTAGCTCAAATAAAGACGAATTGATGATTCGGGTTTATTTCCTCACGTGTTAAGCTGAGATTTCTTAGCCATTTTTTTTTCATTTCGTCTACGTTTAAAAAACCCCGATAGCAATTTACTACATTGATCGCCCATAATCCCACTGTCGACTATTATTTGATGATTAAGCTGAGTAGAACTCACCAAATTAAAAGCGCTTCCTGCAGCACCCGTTTTTAAGTCAGCACTCGCGTAAACAAGCCGTTTTATTCTACTATGTACCAAAAGGCCTGCACACATAGGGCAGGGTTCAAGCGTGACGTATAAGGTACAGTCTATTAATCTATAATTGTTAAGCTGTTGCCCTTGACTTGTCGAATTGCAAGCATCTCTGCATGGGCTGAAGGATCATTGTTCAGAATTGATTGATTATATCCTTCCCCGATAATTTTTCCTTGGTAAACAACGACAGCCCCAACAGGTATTTCATCAATATTCTCGGCCTTCTGGGCTAATTCATAGGCCCGTTGCATAAAATAGTGATCGTTTTTTTCATCAAGGGTTATCATTATAAAAAAAGTGCCAATAAATCATTTAGGTAACGATGACCTAAGGGGGTTACTTGCCAAGTTTCAGGAATCTCGGAATTATCAAGGTGCTCCATTAATGCTTTATTTTTTGCTTGTTGCAGTATTGGTAAAATAGTGTTCGATGCTAAACCTGTACGTTGTTGATAATCGCTTAAAGTGAAACTTGAAAAGAGTCTTAATTGATTCATCATAAATTCAAATGGTAATTCATCACTTGTTACAGTAGTTAAGTGATCTAAGGGATCTCGACTTTGATCTAAGTATCCTTTTGGGTGTTTAACTTTAACTGTTCGTTGAATTATGCCTGTTGAATTATTGGAAATTTTACCATGCGCACCACAGCCTATGCCAAGGTAATCACCAAAACGCCAGTAGTTTAGATTATGTTGACATTGGGTGTTATTTTGCTGTGGTTGCTCGGTATTGGTTAAACTAAACGCAGATATTTCATACTGCTGATAACTTGACCTTTGCGAGCAATTCAAAGCCTTGGTCTTGAATATTCCATAAAATTTCGTCTCGTGGAAGTTTCGGTGGTTTCGAATGAAATGCGGTATTGGGTTCGATAGTAAGCTGATACCAAGAGAGGTGATCGGGTTTAAGACTAATAGCAGTTCTTAAATCATCTAACGCATTTTCAATACTTTGATTTGGTAAGCCATGCATTAAATCAATATTAAAGCTTTTTACCCCTGAATTTTTGGCTAATTGTGCCGCTTGTTTTGCTTGGTTAACATTGTGAATTCGACCAAGTTTTATCAGCTTTTC
Source organism: Colwellia maritima (assembly GCF_022669015.1). Classification (GTDB taxonomy): domain Bacteria; phylum Pseudomonadota; class Gammaproteobacteria; order Enterobacterales; family Alteromonadaceae; genus Colwellia; species Colwellia maritima. The sequence continues at coordinate 1,577,551 of NZ_JAKKSL010000001.1, forward strand.
TGATTCAAAACTTTGTACACCAATAGATAAACGAGTAACGCCCGCTTTAGCAAAACCTATAAATTTGTCTGCCTCTACCGTACCAGGATTGGCTTCAAGGGTTATTTCAATAGAATTGTTTGGTGAGGCGTTATTTGAAAACCGTGATAAAACTTGATCAAGTAATTTTTCAATTGCTTCAGGTGAAAATAAGCTCGGTGTACCACCACCAATAAAAATGGAATACAGTGATCTGTCTTGTAAATTAAAGCGAGCAATATCCGCATCTAAATCTGCTATTAATGCTTGTACATAATCTTGTTCAGGAACTTTTGCTTTTAGTGCATGAGAATTAAAATCGCAATATGGACACTTTTCTACACACCAAGGTATGTGAATATATAAAGAAAGTGGGGGGTGGATAACAAGTTAGTACTCACTATAAATTGATAAGTATTGAATTTTAAATAGGTTCTTTTGCTAACTGTTTCACCAGTTGTGCTAAAGCCTGGCCGCGATGGCTTAACCTATTTTTTATATTACGTGGTAATTGTGCTGAAGATAATTGTAAATCTTTTTGCCAAAAAACAGGATCATATCCAAAACCTTGTTCTCCACGTTTTTCTCGGCTAATACTGCCTTCCCAAACACCATGACAAATTATTGGAGTCGGATCATTTTCATGTTTCATGTAAACCAAAACACAATGAAAACGAGCTTTGCGTTGATCATCAGGTGTATTCTCTAATGCTTTAAGTAGCTTATTTGTGTTGTCCTCATCAGTGACTTGTTCGCCCACAATATCAAAGGCATAACGAGCAGAATATACGCCGGGTGCCCCCTGTAGAGCATCAACTTCTAAACCCGAGTCATCCGCAATGGCAGGCAGCCCTGTCAATTTAGCGGCATGGCGTGCTTTAATTATGGCATTTTCTACAAAGGTTGTGCCTGTTTCAGCCACATCAGGCACATTAAAATTACTTTGCGGAACAATTTCTATTTGATGTTCGGCTAACAAACTAGCCAATTCTTTTACTTTACCTTGATTGCCTGTGGCTAATACTATTTTAGACATGACATAAATCCTGCACCTTAGGTGGCATTAAATTGTTTTAATCGACATAAAATTTTTGTGAAAATTTTAACGTTTGCTGTTCTTTGCCGTCGGTTATTTCTAGGGTAAAGTGCAGTGTTTCTTCATCGGTGTAACTTACCTGTGCCAAATAATAGATAGCATCACCTTCTTTGACTTCAGTGAATTCTAGATTTTTAAATTGACCTAAGTTATTTTTTGCTTGGCCGTTAATGCTGATTGTTTTGGTGGGTTACCTGGCTTGGTATTATCAAGCACTGAAATATTAACGAGTCCATTATAACGGCTACGGGTAATTCCATACGCTTTAGCTATTTCTGGTGTGAAAAAAGTTGAGCCAATTGCCATGTAATGTACATTCATTGAACCCAATTTTTTCATGTTTTCTGCGCTAGCATACGTCATAGTAAATATGCTGATGGCTAGTAAGAGTTTTACGATTAAATTAGTCATAGTCTCTCCGGATTACTGTGTTTTTTAGGTGAATTATCTTCAGTTAATGATCTTCAATTAACTATCTTAGGCCGAGTCTATATTTTAGCATGACTAATCTTTATAGCGCAGACCAGTATGGTAATGAGCTAGAGAGTAGAATATTAATTACATTCATTATTAAAAAAGCAACGATCATTGATAAATCTAGTCCCCCTAGATTAGGAATTATACGCCTAATAGGATTCAAAAATGGTTCTGTTAATTGGTAGAATATCGCTAATGTTGGATTGTAACCTTGCACAACCCGACTCATAACGGCCATGATAATCATGATCATAAACAATAAAAATCCGCTTGTTTTATTAATACTAACAATCCAATGTAAAAGGCTAATGCCCCTAAATTTTCGCCCGCTAAAGCGGCCAAAGTAAAAAATTTTAACGTGGCTATAAGATAGGCCGCTAACATTGTGGCTAAATCTAAGCCACCCAAACCGGGAATAACACGGCGTAAAGGAACAACTTGACGGGTTACTCACTTTTACAATGAATTGACTTAAGGGGTTATAAAAATCAGCTTTAACCCATTGTAACCAAAACCTCACGATGAGAATCATTAACAGGGCATCGAATGCGAATCTTACCAAATATAATATTGCTTCCATCATTCCTCCAAAAACTTAAACTATGTTCGAAACTCGAAACTCGAAACTCGAAACTCGAAACTCGAAACGCTACTTACCTTGCGCCATTGCTTCGGCACGGGCGATAGCAGCATTCATCGCATTACTGACCATTTGATCGATACCGTCATGTCTAAATTGCTCAAGAGCCGCAAAAGTGGTACCGCCTTTTGAAGTAACGTTTTCTCGCAGAGTACTTATTGCTGCGGTGTTATGTTCAACCATTTGTGCCGCACCTAGCGCAGTTTGTTGTACTAACATTCTACTTTCTTCTGCACTAAAGCCTAATGATTGCGCATGTTTTTCCATCGCTTCCATAAATAAGAAAAAGTAAGCAGGGGCTGAACCGGCAACAGCAATGACATCGTTAATTTTATCTTCGGTCGCTAACCAAATAACTTTGCCCACCGCAGACATTAACTTATCACTTGCCGCTTTTTGTTCGCCGGTTACTTCTTTTGAAGCAAACATTCCGCTCATGCCTAAACCTAATTGTGAAGGGGTATTTGGCATCACGCGAACAAGAGCGGCATTACAATCAAGCGCTTCTTGAATTTGATTAACTGTTGTTCCGGCAGCGACTGAAATGAATAGCTTAGCGGAAATATCAAGCGACTTTGATAATTGCCGGCATACATCACAGATAAAATGTGGTTTTACGCATAATACAATAATGTCGGCAAAATTTGCTGCTTCAATATTATCACTTGTTTGCTGCACACCAAATTCATTGGCTAGCTGTATTCTTTTTTCTGGTGATGGGTTAGCTACAATAATATTTTTTGCCGCAACGCCTGAATTAACTAAGCCTATAATAATTGCGCGTGCCATATTACCTGCGCCAATAAATGCTATTTTTTTCATGAAGATTATTTACCTTTTTGTCGAATTACGGTTTTCTTGAATTTGTGTCAGCGTTTTATCTCAGTAAAGGGCTCTATTTTAGCTTCTTTCACCAAAGATAGCGGTACCGATTCTCACCATGGTAGAACCATAAGCAATCGCTATTTCTAAATCATTAGACATGCCCATTGAAAGCGTATCTACCGTTGGATATTGGGCTTGTAATTTTTTAAACAAGTGCTGCATTTTTTCATAACTAGCGACACCGGCATTTTTTTCTGGAATTGCCATTAAGCCACGCAACATAAGTTTATCACAATTATCAACAACTTCAGCTAAAGAAAATACCTCATCCACCATAATGCCAGATTTTGACGGTTCTTCACTAATATTGACTTGTAAACAAATGTTTAGCGGGGTATCTTGACAATTATGTTGCTGAGTTGAATCGTTTAAGTGCTCATTTAAACGGTGAGCTATTTTTGCTCGGTCAACGCTGTGAACCCAGTGAAAATGTTGTGCAATTTGTTTTGTTTTATTCGATTGAATAGGGCCAATAAAATGCCAACAAATATCGGGAAGATGTGACAATGCGGTGATTTTTTCTATTGCTTCTTGTAAATAGTTTTCACCAAAGTCACGTTGTCCAACAAGGTATGCTTGCTCTATTGCTGATACTGGTTTTGTTTTACTAACAGCGAGCAAAGTAACACGATTTTGGTTAGTATTTGACGATACTTTATTTTCTTGCGCAGGTATCTGAGAGCTAACATGAGAACTAACATGAGAACTAACATGAGAAGTATTATGGCAAGCTCTATTAATTTGTGATTGTATTTTTTGTATATTTTCTTTAATTTTATTCATCATTTTGTGACTAATGTTTAGACCGATTTATTATTAACGAACAACCGCTGTTTTTAAGATAGGTATAATACGTTAACAATTGATATTTTAACAGATAACACCACCGAGGTTTTTTATGGATATTACCGAACTACTTGCCTTTAGTGTGCAACATGAGGCGTCAGATTTACATTTATCAACTGGCACACCGCCGTCAATCCGTGTTGATGGTGATGTTCGTAAACTCAACATTCCTGCATTTGATGCAAAAGATGTTAATGCGTTGGTTTATGACATTATGAATGATCGTCAACGTAAAGAGTATGAAGAAAAACTCGAAGTGGATTTTTCCTTTGAAGTGCCTAACTTAGCTCGTTTTAGGGTTAACGCGTTTAACCAAAACCGAGGTCCTGCTGCAGTATTTCGTACGATTCCAAGCAAGATATTGTCACTTGATGATTTAGGTTGCCCTGATATTTTTAGAGAGATATCTGATACGCCTCGAGGGTTAGTTTTGGTTACAGGACCAACCGGTTCAGGTAAGTCTACTACATTAGCGGCAATGGTTGATTATATTAATGATTCGAAACATGATCATATTTTAACGATTGAAGATCCGATAGAATTTGTGCACGAAAATAAATTGTGTTTGATTAACCAACGTGAAGTACATCGCGATACCCTTAGTTTCGAAGCCGCGCTTCGCTCGGCATTACGTGAAGATCCCGATGTTATCCTTGTGGGGGAGATGCGTGATTTAGAAACCATTCGTCTTGCAATGACCGCAGCAGAAACCGGGCATTTGGTTTTTGGTACTTTGCATACTACTTCGGCTCCCAAAACCATTGACCGTATTATTGATGTATTCCCAGGTGAAGAAAAATCGATGGTACGTTCTATGTTGTCAGAATCACTTCGGGCCGTTATCTCTCAAACGTTAATCAAGAAAGTAGGGGGTGGCCGAGTTGCTGCCCATGAAATTATGATAGGAACGCCTGCTATTCGTAACTTAATACGTGAAGATAAAATTGCACAAATGTATTCAGCTATTCAAACAGGTATGTCTAATGGTATGCAAACAATGGATCAGTGCTTACAGAATTTAGTGAGTAGAGGCATGATTACTAAAGGTGCTGCTATGGAAAAAGCTGTCGACAAAAATCAATTCAGAAGCTTTTAATTTTTTGTAAAATATTAGGCAGGAATAACCAATGAGTTTTCATCAGTTATTAGAAAAAATGGTTGCTGCAGATGCATCCGATATGTTCGTTACCGCTAAATTACCGGTAAGTGCAAAAATTAATGGTGAGTTACAACCTATTGCTGACCATGCATTGACGCCTGAAGAAGCGTTAGGTTTAGTTCATAACGCGATGAATGAAAAACAAATTCGCCAGTTTGATGAAGAAAAAGAATGTAACTTTGCGATTTCAATTGAGGGCATTGGTCGTTTTCGTGTTTCCGCTTTTTGGCAACGTGATATGGCAGGCATGGTCATTCGTCGTATTGTAACTGAGATTCCTGACACTGATGATTTGGGCTTGCCCTCTATCTTAAAAGATGTGGTCATGTCAAAACGTGGTTTAGTGCTTTTCGTTGGTGGAACGGGTACGGGTAAGTCTACGTCAATGGCCTCTTTGATTGGTTATCGAAATCGAAATTCTCGTGGGCATATTTTAACGATTGAAGACCCCGTTGAATTTGTACATGAGCATGCTAAGAGTATGATAACTCAGCGAGAAGTTGGCTTGGATACCGAATCATTTGATGCCGCATTAAAAAGTTCATTACGACAAGCGCCCGACGTTATTTTGATTGGTGAAATTCGTAGCCAAGAAATTATGGAGCATGCGCTAAGTTTTGCAGAAACAGGGCATTTATGTATTGCAACCTTGCATGCGAACAATGCTAACCAAGCAATTGACCGTATTATGCATTTAGTACCGCTGATCAGCATGGTAAATTATTATTTGATTTAGCATTAAACCTTAGAGGAATAATTGCGCAACAGTTAGTACCAACCAAGGATGGAAATAGTCGAGTGGCGGCTATTGAAATATTATTAAATTCTCCTTACATTGCAGAGCTCATTAAAAAAGGTGAAGTTGGTAGTATTAAAGAGGTGATGGAAAAATCTAACGAACAAGGCATGCAAACCTTTGATCAAGCCTTATTTACTTTGTATGAGCGCGGTCAAATTACTTACGCGGATGCGTTGCATCATGCTGATTCACCGAATGACTTACGCTTGATGATTAAACTACGCAGTAATGAACAAGGAGGAACAGGTGGTTTAGCGGGTGTGACCCTTGATGGATTTGACACCGAGGATGAATAGATTGATAAAGGGAAATTATTCTTTTTATCAAAGAACAAAGAATAAAAATTTGAGGTTATTATTTGAGGTTATTATTTAAGGTTATTATTTAAGGTTATTATTTAAGGTTATTAAGAAGGCCCAATAAAAGGATTTTAATTGGGTCTTATTTGATTCTAAAACTTATTTAATTCTAAAATTAGTTTCTAAAGTTTTTCGGTATTTCAAAGCAAGTACCTTTAAAAGATCACGCCAAGTAATGATACCTACGGGCATGTCTTCTTTATTTACGACTGGCAAACAAGATATGTGGTTATCATATAGGAGTAACACCGCTTCATTTAAGGTTTGATATGACTTAATTGTTACAATGTTCCTAGTCATTACTTGGTGTGCTTTTTTGTGCATTAAAGCGGTGTCTCTATAGGTTTCATGACTTGTACCTACCGTTGGACTCAAGTGTTTATATAAGTCTCTATCTGTCATAACCCCTGCAACTAATCCATCATCATCTGTGATAATTACATGATGTATTTTATTGTTTTCAAATAGCGTTTTAACTTTGCTTAAGGGAGAGTCCATCGAAAGCATGAGTAAATTTTTGCTCATTAAATCTTCAATTTTCATAGGCTATTCTTTTTTTAATTCCAATGCTCACATTGTCCTTTAAATTAATTCGGTGAAAAACTATCGCCTTACATCAATTTATATGTTTAGATAACTCATCGGATGAGGTGTTGTGTCGCTACGTATATTTGCGAATAAAATAGTCAATTCGATTGAATTAACAATATCAGTATAACAATAATTGTTGCAACTATTTCAACATATAAAAATCAATCACTGAGGTAATTAACCATGGCAAATAATTTATACAGTACAGCAGATGATCAGCAAGAAATTACGTTAGTTGATGATGCTTTACTTATGCAAAAAGAAGCCTTTGTTAATGATCCTTATTTAACGGCACAAACTCGTATTGATGATTTAGTTAAATTAAAAACTGCTATTTTAACGCATCAGGAGGCGTTAATTTCAGCTATGTCAAAAGATTTTGGTTGTAGAAGTGTTGATGATAGTAAAATGGGGGATTTAATGCCGACCATTTTAGGGATTAACTACGCCATTAAACATATCAAAAAATGGATGAAACCATCTAAACGCCATGTAGGCATATTATTTCAACCTGCTAAAGCGTATGTTATGTACCGGCCCTTAGGCGTTGTCGGTATAATTACTCCTGGAATTACCCACTATTTTTATCCCTTGGTCCATTAACTACAGCCTTTGCTGCGGGTAATAGAGCGATGATTAAAATGTCTGAATTTACTCCGAAGAACGAACCTTGTTTTAAAAACTATGTTGGGAGATGTTTTTTCCAATGAAAAGGTTGCTGTGATTTGTGGAGGCCCCGATGTTGCTGCTCATTTTTCGGCTAAACCTTTCGACCATTTAATTTTTACCGGGTCAACACGCATTGGAAAAATTGTAATGGCGGCAGCGGCTAAGAATTTAACGCCAGTAACGCTTGAACTTGGTGGTAAATCGCCAACCATAATTGACGATGATATTGATATTAATGATGCCGTATCTCGTTTTATTCTTGGGAAAACACTCAATGCAGGACAAACCTGTGTTGCACCTGATTATATACTCTGTCCTTCAGGCCGTGTTGATGAGTTGAAGCACGCAATAAGTAAGCAATTTACTAAAATGTATCCGAGTGTTGCTAACAATAGTGATTACGGTGCGATGATAAACGATGCACAACTTTCGCGATTGAGTCAGTGGTTAGAGGATGCCAAGAATAAAGGCGCTATTTTAACTACGTTAGGTTCTGATAGTCTGGAAGAGTGTAGGTTGCAAGGCAAAATACCCTTAACATTAGTTAATAATGTTAATGATGATATGTTGTTAATGCAGGAAGAGATTTTTGGTCCTGTTTTGCCTATTGTTAGTTATAAAAATCTAGCTCAAGCTATTGTTTATATTAATAATAGACCGCGTCCGTTGGCGCTGTATTTATGTAGCCATAATGCCAAAGTTCAACAAATAGTATTAGAGCAAACGCACGCCGGCGGTGTGTGTTTAAATGATGCGGCAATGCATGTGGCTCAAGATGATATGCCTTTCGGCGGTATTGGGCCATCAGGGATGGGACAGTATCATGGACATGAAGGTTTCTTAACCTTATCTAAAGCCAAATCTGTCTTTAAAAAGGGTAAAATTAATACCTCAACTAATGCTTTTCCTCCCTATGGAAAATTTATACATAAGCTTATATATAAGTTTTTTTTAAAGTAATTGTTAGCCGTTTATTTGTTATAATCTCTAATAGCATTACCTTCAGCAATGCCTTGGTACGCTTGACATGGGCATTAAGCAACGAGTATTTAGCTAATGCAGGTTTAGGGATATCTGGATCAAAATCCATCATGGTTAATGAACCGCCCTGTGCGGAGCCGCATGCAGGGTGGTGTGGGGGGCCGGAGGGTAGAAACCTCCGGCTACCCGATTTAGTTTTACTTACTGCCAATTAAGCTTTAATTCTTTATGGCTTTGAGCGCAGTCTTTAAGATAAAGGTTAATCAAGTTTTGATAAGGCACACCATTTTGATCTGAAAGCTGTTTAAAATACTCAATAACATCTTGATCTAAACGGATAGTTATTTGTTTCTTTAGTTTTTTCACGTACGGGTTAGGTACGGAATTGGAAAAATCATATTGATCACGCATATCTGTACTCCTCATATTGTTTACGTTCATATTTATCTGCTTTCCTAGCAGAAATAATACGAATATTATCTTCGTAATCTCGATAACAGTGACATACAACAAGTGTTTTGAAGTTGTCACTTTGCCCAAGAATTATAAAGCGCTCTTCACCAAAAGAGCTATCAGGATCAGGAATTAAGCGAGCATAACCATCAAAGAAAACAGACTGAGCTTCATCGAAACTTACACCGTGTTTTTTGATATTGGAAGCCGCTTTATTTAGATCCCATTCAAATTTAATATCATTCATAAATTACAGTGTAGTTATATTGTAATTAGAATGCAAGATATGAGGTAAAACTAACGCCCAAATAACAGGCTAAGTAATGGTTGGCTATAATTGTGTAGCGAAGCGAAACGTAGCCAACTGTTACGTGTCCTTGTTGATTTTCTTGTTAGTTTACCTGCATTCTCGGTCCTGTTTTATAAGACTCATTATTAGCAATCATTTCTTTAACTAGAGAAAAATCACTTTTTTCCGAAAATACATACTGCTCGGAGAATGTTACTTGCAAACTATTCAAAAATCTAACATTTTCAGCTGTTTGCTTCATAGGTACACCTGTTTCATATGCTTCACCATATTTTACAAGTTCTGAAGGGCTTTTAAGCATATGAAGCATCTGAGGATTCATTACAGACATTTTCTCTACTTGCCTTTTAGATTTAATTGCTCGCTCTGCGATTGAAGGACAAGTAAATGCTAAAGTTAACGTAGTTGAAAGTGGTAAATGAATTTGAATACCTTTTAAACCTACACCTAAGTTGCCATAAAACCCCATATCGATATCGTTGTACAATGTTATTGGGTTGTCTGATATATAAAATGGATTGTTATTACATGTTTCGTATAAAATCCATGATTTATTCATTATGTGAGTTATTACATCATTTTGATCTAATATCATTTTCAAAAATAATGTTTTTCGCTCCGAAGATTCCTCGCTACCTAGTTCTTTCTCTATTTGTTCAGGTGACGCCCCAATAGCCTCAAATTTATCTGATACAGCACTCATCAGATGATTAATGCGTTGAAGCTCCCCAAATGACCTACCCCTTTGAACTGCTGTAAATGTTGCAATGATAATTTTCTCATCTTCGGTAAGGCATGAGATATTATTAGCGGTAATTATTTTTTTAATAATTGGAGCAGCTTTAGTTTCATAAATACCTAATATAGGCTCTAAACTCGCTTTTTCAGGGTGGTCACTAATATTGTAGAAACTATTTCTTGTCGTAGCATCAAATACGGATTGTTGAAACTCTCTTTCATTTTGTTTATCAAAAGTAAATAAACGACGTTTCTTATTTTTTTCCCAAAGCCAAAATGATCTAATAAAAACCGAGGTACAGTATGCTGCTTTTTTACATCCGTGCTCAATTTAGACGATTGACTCATTTAGACTCCATAGGTGATTGGTAAACTAACAGCTATATTAGAAGGATGAATATCATGTTTAAAGACGACATTGATCCTTCTATCATGTAAATTTAAAAATCTACGATACTCCAACTATCTCTACTCATCAATTAGTTAATCATAATTCCGTTAACTGGTTGATGAGTGAAAGGTTAGTAAAAACCTTTTTTCATGCAAATTACATAATCTTCGACTTTAGTTTGTTTATGCACAGTCAACAATAAAAAAAAATCACAAAACATCTCAACTAAAAGAAGATTTATCATGGGTGGCCTGATTAGTTTCCAAACAGGTATTAAATCGGGTCGTAAAATAGCCATTGATATTGACTTATCTAAATTCTTTGACCGAGTTAATCATGATTTACTCATGCATAAACTCGGTTTGAAAATAAAAGATAAAGTATTGATGAAACTGATTGGGCGCTACTTACGCGCAAGAATTGTTGAACACGGTAAGCGAGTAAAACCAACCCAAGGCGTACCACAAGGAGGGCCATTGTCACCGTTACTCTCTAATATCATGCTTGACGAGCTTGATAAAACGTTAGAAAAGCGAGGACATCACTTCGCCCGTTATGCGGACGACTTCACCATTTTGGTGAAAAGTAAGCGAGAAGGCGAACGCGTTTTAACGAGTATTAGCTTGTTTATAAAGCAAATCCTTAAACTCGTCGTTAACGAGAAGAAAAGTCGTGTAGGCGCGGTAAAAGAGACCAAGTTTTTAGGTTTTGGTTTCAAATACGGACGCATCAAAATACATGATAATTCATTGCAGCGTTTTAAATACCGTGTGCGAGAGTTAACTAACAGAAATTGGGGAATTGCCATGAGCAAGCAAATTGCGAGCCTTAACCGATATCTGCGAGGATGGGGAAACTACTTCCTCATCGCCAACGGTTATCAGTTATGTGTCGATTTAGATCAATGGATCCGCCGAAGAATACGGATGTGTTTTTGGCGACAATGGCGCAAGCCAAGATCCAAAGTGAAAAATCTATTAAAACGGGGTGTTCCACTAGCGCTAGCAATTAGCTGTGGAGCGACAAGAAAAGGGGTATGGCGAAGTGCGAAAACCAAAGGGATAAATCAAGCATTGAGCAACGAGTATTTAGCCAATGCAGGTTTAGTATCACTTAGGGATATCTGGATTAAAATCCATCATGGTTAATGAACCGCCCTGTGCGGAGCCGCATGCAGGGTGGTGTGGGGGCCGGAGGGTAGAAACCTCCGGCTACCCGATTTACATGGCTTTTATGACGTAGCCCAAACAGCCATATCTCTAACTCTTTGATAATCTTCTACTGTTTCATCAAAACCTTGTTCTTTAATATTTACCTTGAACGTTATCCAATCATTAGTTGCCTTAGCCTCAAGCGAAAGATGCTGCTCTATTGCTCCTTTTTCCCACAACCAATAACCATTTTGCTTTAACTTTTCATGTACTCTTGAAATCAGCTCCTGTGAAGCAACTTCACTGGCAAATAGTTCATAAGCGATATACGCCTTCCTAGCTCCTGTTCTTTGAGGCAAATTACTTCCGTCTAATTCAAAGTTGTTTCTAAGTGCAGATTCTGCCAATGCTTGTTTAACATTAACAATATCAACGTCATCCTCTGCAATTAAGTCAGCATTAACTGCCGTTGTAAATGCGTAATCAATATCGACTAGAGCTTTAAATGGGATTCCAATTCTTTGTAAAATCTTTCCCATTTTATGAATGCCTCGGCAACCATCCGCAATAACTAATGCTGTTTTATGGGCACTGAAACTTCTTTCACATGCTTTAAAAAGTTCAGGTAAAACGGATTGTTCTGTAGCACCCTCAGCAATTAAGACTCTGTCAGCAAATAGAATTTGATTCATATTGTATATTTCAAAGAGAATACGAGCTTGGTTCAAATTCCCCTCTATTTCTTCTTGTATTGCTTCAGCTATACGTTCTGTTACTAAAGTATTTCCACCAACATTTTTTCTCACAATATTCGTGTATGGAACATCTTCTTGCTCAACCATTAGTGATGAGTGAGTTGAAAAAATGACTTGGTAATTGATTGTTGAAAGTGTTTTTAGGGCATCTCTTACAAGCTCTATTGCTTGTGGATGAAGATACAATTCAGGCTCATCAATTAATAAAAGAGTCGTTTGACCAGAAGCAGTTTGTGTTTGTACTTCAGCTAACAATCTAATTAATGCCATTTGTATTGAACGCTGAGCACCATGACCAAGAGAGTCTACGTCAGCAATATCTCGGCCTTGCTCTTGAACTTTAACAGTTCCATCTGTAAACAATTTAGCTAATGAGGGGGTTGGGACATGAACCTTAAGTGAGATTCCCGGGAAAAAATCCTGAACTTTTTCGCTAGCTATTTGATCAAATTGATTTAACGATTCGCCTTTCAGTGCCATCAAAATTAAGCCTTCTACTTATAGTATCAAGCGCATCAACAAGTTCGTGCTGTTCGTTTTCTATTTGGGAACTTAATTGCTGTAAAAGCTTGCCTATGGTTGAAGTGGTTTTAAATTTTGAAACATCGTCAGTAGCATTATCCATAGATTGGACAAAAATCGGTTCAGGAAATATGTCATGCATTGCTTCCTGAAGACCATTAGGGTTAACACTCCATTCCCATTCATCTTCATCATTTTCACCACCGACAGAAACATAGAGTTTTCTTAGCCCTTTGGCTCCGCCGGGAGATCTTTGCTCCATCCGTATGTAAAGAGACTCCTCATTGATGAATGGGCTAATGCTTTCACTATGATTATCATCTATTGAATCGAGAAGTGCTTGGCTTATTCCTGATATTTTTGCTGTAACTAATATTTTTTCTTCGATATTAGTAAAGTCTTTATCTTGTAAACCTGTAGGTCTAAGAAACCATTTTACAGCTTTTAATATATTTGATTTACCTGCATTGTTATAGCCTACAAGCGGTGCGTATGATTCAAAATTTAAGAATACATCTTCACATGAGCGAAAGTTTCTAATTCTTATCCAATCAATTTTATGCATTTAATCTATCCTTGAATGCCAAGCTCATGGAGCCATGTAACAGCTATATTAGAAGGATGAATATCATGTTTAAACACGACATTGATCCTTCTATCATGTAAATTTAAAAATCTACAATACTCCAATTACCTCTACTCATCAATGAGTTAATCATAATTCCGTTAACTGGTTGACGAGTGAAAGATTAGTAATAATCTTTTTTCATGCAAATTACATAATCTTCGACTTTAGTGTATTTATGCACAGTCAACAATAAATTAAACAATCACAAAACATCTCAACTAAAAAGAAGGTTTATCATGGGTGGCCTGATAAGTTTTAGCTACCTAACGGTAGCTAAAAGAACACTACTGTCTATTGACGCGAGATGGGCTCATATGTGTTATGTGATTGTGCATTCATAGAATATTTTCTTAAGTTGTGCCACTGAAAGAAGTTTTGTGCCCCTATGAAGCATACGGTGGCAATTTGAACAAACTAGCGCAATGTCAGAGACCTTTGTTTTCTCTTTACCATCTAGCATTGAAACAGGCTTAGTATGGTGCCCCTCTATAAACCCATGACCTCGCTCACCATATTGTTGCTCGAAATCTAAAGTGCAGACATCACATTCAAGCTTTCCGGTATCGGCAAGCCTTTTTGCCTTTGCTTTCTTTGTGATTTTACTGTCCCGCTCAAGATAACGATGTTGTTTGAATTTCGCTGAGCCCTCTGGGAAATCTGATTCATCATCTTCGCTAACAATTTCATGCTCTGCCTCTCCTCGACGGTCAATTACCTCATAGTCCCGTGCTTGGAAGAAGTTCTTAGCTTCTACAGCATTGAAATCTGCAGCCGGATACTCATCTCCAGTTGCGAATAATGTCGCCAATGAAACAACGTATTTTGGTGGGTAACGCTTTCCATTGAGAACAAGATCATAATGAACTGAGTTCCGTTCAGTAGGCACACCATCACGGTCAATTTTCGATGCAGCTTGAAGAAAGTGATCTTTTGTAAGCCCTGACGGAATCATGTTTCTCTCTCAATAACATAACAGCTATATTAGAAGGATGAATATCATGTTTAAACACGACATTGATCCTTCTATCATGTAAATTTAAAAATCTACAATACTCCAATTACCTCTACTCATCAATGAGTTAATCATAATTCCGTTAACTGGTTGACGAGTGAAAGATTAGTAATAATCTTTTTTCATGCAAATTACATAATCTTCGACTTTAGTTTGTTTATGCACAGTCAACAATAAATTAAACAATCACAAAACATCTCAACTAAAAGAAGATTTATCATGGGTGGCCTGATTAGTTTCTAGCGCTGAGCTGTGGTTCGACAAGGAAAGGGGTATGGCGAAGTGCGAAAACCAAAGGGATAAATCAGGCATTAAGCAACGAGGATTTAGCTAATGCAGGTTTAGTATCACTTAGGGATATCTGGATCAAAATCCATCATGGTTAATGAACCGCCCTGTGCGGAGCCGCATGCAGGGTGGTGTGGGGGCCGGAGGGTAGAAACCTCCGGCTACCCGATTTATATGCCATTTTTAAGATGATTATATTTTTTAATAAATATTCTTAGAAATACAGCACCTATTATTCCATACACTATTAAACTAGCATAGCTACCAAAAACAGGGGAAAAAACTAGAACAATAAAAACAGCAAAGAATAATATTAAACCAAAGCCTCCACCTGATGGCTTTAATAGTGTGGGATCTGCAACAAAGAAAATAATAGCAAAAGAAAAGCTTAAAATAGCAAAGGCCAAATACCCATAAACAGTAGTTTTATGATAATTCACTATTGGAGCCTCCTTGGCATATAACGCTTCAATCAGCCGACGCGTTAGCGGTCGGATGCATTGATTTGTTAGGCTTTTCTTCGATACTGGCAGGGTGGTTGTTGTCCTCACCCCATATAAAATAGGCATTTGAAGACGCAGCTAATAGCCCGACTACCAAGACAAAGATAGCAAGATACTTGGCCATCCTGTAATTAAGCTCGCCAGATTTTACTCGCTTCCACTCATGCTTTAGGAGAGGTTTACTTACTTCCCTCAAAGGTTCACAAGCCTTTCTCGCTTCTGCCAATTCGTTCTTATGGTAGTGCTCTCGGGTTTTATAAAGCGCCGCTAAAAAGGCGTCATTTAATAGTTTACCTTTAGTATTTTTCTCACTATCATTAATTCGAAAAATTATGTCATTGTATGATTCGTTGACCCTTGCATATATTTCTTCCACATCTCGGGCCATCTCAAATTTATCACGCTTGTCTTCAGAGCGCGCCGAATAATGAATATACAGCGTAGACAGATATGTCAGTGATGAAATGTATCGCGCAATCGAATTTCTGAGCGAATTAATCCACTCCTGCCTGAATTCAGATATTTTATTTTCTTTCGATGCCACAAGGTTTGTGAAAGCAAAATATCCCGCAATTAAAGCAGCAAACATTGCCCCCAATAAAACAATAGCGTTTTTTCCTATTACTGCATCCAATCTACGTTCTCCTTGAAAGCCTAACAGCTATATTAGAAGGATGAATATCATGTTTAAACATGACATTGATCCTTCTATCATGTAAATTTAAAAATCTACAATACTCCAATTACCTCTACTCATCAATTAGTTAATCATAATTCCGTTAACTGGTTGACGAGTGAAAGGTTAGTAAAAACCTTTTTTCATGCAAATTACATAATCTTCGACTTTAGTTTGTTTATGCACAGTCAACAATAAATTAAACAATCACAAAACATCTCAACTAAAAAGAAGATTTATCATGGGTGGCCTGATTAGTTTGCCTGATTAGTTTTTGCCTGATAAGTTTTAGTTTTTAAAGTAATTGTTAGTTATCGCAAGATGAAATTGGAGGTTAGTGTGGTTAAGTTACCATTAATACTTCTTTTTTAACTTCTTCTTTAACGTCTCCTTTACTATCAGCCGCTCTTACTGTTTCAGTTTTTTCATTAATAAGGTTAGGTTGATATTCTAAAGGAAAATCTTTAAGTAGTGCTTTTATTTTAGATACATCTTCATCACGCATAGCATCGGTTAATTGAGTTATCATTTTGGCTACATCAGGCCAAAACAATGAAAATTCATTAGCCTTTAGAATACGTTTATGAAACGTTTTTTTAGGCTGATTACCAATTAATAACTCTTCATATAGTTTTTCACCAGGTCTTAACCCTGTATATTTGATGGCAATATCACCCTCAAGGTTTTTCTCATCCCTTATTGTTAATCCCATCAAGTGTGTCATTTTATAGGCTAAATCGACTATTTTGACGGGCTTACCCATATCTAATACAAATACATCGCCCCCAGTCCCCATCGCTCCTGCTTGTAACACGAGTTGAGCTGCTTCTGGAATGGTCATAAAATAACGTATGATTTCTGGGTGGGTAATGGTGATGGGACCACCATTTTTAATTTGTTTTTTAAATAATGGTACAACAGAGCCAGAAGAGCCTAAAACATTACCAAACCGCACCATAACAAAGCGCGTACTGTGATCTTTTTTAGCAAGTGCTTGTAGTACTAATTCAGCTAAGCGCTTAGTTGCTCCCATAACATTGGTGGGACGTACCGCTTTATCCGTTGAAATAAGCACAAAGGTTTCTACTTCACAATAAATTGCTGCTTGCGCAATTTCATAGGTACCCAGTACATTGTTTGTAATGCCGGCAATTACATTGTGTTCAACCATAGGTACATGCTTATAGGCGGCAGCATGGTATATGGTTTGTACTTTATATTTATTAAAGATATGGCTCATTAACATGCCATTTTGTACGTTACCAATTAATGGCTCTACTACTAGATGGTTTTGATTGTCCGATAATAATTCAAGGAGTTCTTGATGGATTTCATAGAGAAAAGCTTCAGATACATCAAGCAATACTAATTTGCCGGGATTATGTTGTACTATTTGGCGGCAGAGCTCTTTTCCTATAGACCCGCCTGCACCTGATACCATAACCACTTTATTGGTTATATTAGCTGAAAGTAGCTCGGGTATTGGTTTCACAGCTTGGCGACCAAGTAATTGATCTACAGATACTTCTCGTAATTCATCTATGGTCCGTTTGCCAGAAACAATATCTGACATGTTAGGAATGATTAAAAGTTCAAGTGCAAAAGGTTCAAGGGAGGCTAAAATTTGCTTTAAGCGTATGGGATCTACTTCTGGCACGGCAATGAGTACTTTAAATTGTCCGTATTTATTAACTAATTGATTGATTTTAGTGTGGTCAAAAACTTTTAAGCCTAGTACGTTGCGGTCTTGGTAGCGTTTTTTCTCGTCTATAAACGCCAGAGGTTGATATTTGTTGCCTAATGAAAGGGCATGAACGAGTTGGCGACCAGTATTACTAGCGCCATAGATCACTACTCCTTCTCGTTGAGCAAACCAATGTTGATCTACGATAAAGCCAATCAATGCTCTCGCTCCTGCAATCATGATACTCGTCATCACTAAAAATATCAGAGGGACAGATAACGGAACAAAGGCATTAAACGCAACACCTGCCATATAAAACATAATGGTACTTATGATTAATAAGCTTTGGATACGTAAAAATGATTTCGCATTGAAATACCGCACAACAGAGCTATAAATATCAAAGTAATAAAACAAGGTTAGGGTGAACACAGTGACAACTAAGAATACTGATATTTCTTGTAAAGAAATATCAATGCCCTGAACTCCTACTCGGATAAAGTAAGCAAGAAAAAATGCGGAAAATATTGCTAGTAAATCATAGGTTAATAGTACTAATAATTTAATACTGCTTGGGATTAAATCTATTCGTCTGATCATAACGGTACACACTTAACTTATTGTGAAAATATTGTTTTTCACTTTTATTATTATTATTATTTGTTTATTTCTGTATACGTTGTTCAATACGGTCAAATACTTGATTAAGTATTTGACAGGTTTTATCCAGTTCACTAGAAGTCAGTGTTGGATGAACCAAAAACATTACACTATTTTCGCCTAATAGTTTAGCATTTTTTAATTCATTTTTGGGTGCTAGGTTTTCTTTTTCAAATGCCTTCTCTTTGTATACTTCAGAACAACTGCCTGAAAAACAAGGAATGCCTAATTGCACAATTTCTTCAATAATACTATCTCTAGTATTATTTTTAGGTAGTTTTTTTAAATTAATATGTACATAACATTTATAAAAGGCGTGTTCGATATACTCAGGGATATCAGGGACTATTAACCAAGCATATTGCTTGCACACGTGGCGAATTTTGTCGGCATTTTCTTGGCGTGTTTTTTGCCAAAGAGACATACGTGTTAATTGAATACGTCCGATGGTTGATTGCATTTCTGTTAGGCGCCAATTGGTACCAAAGGATTCATGTAACCAACGAAAACCAGGCGGATGTTGTTGCTCAAAGACTGCAGCATATGATTTTCCATGGTCTTTATATGCCTGACCTTTGCGCCATAGCTTTTCATCGTTGGTTGTTAACATGCCACCTTCACCACCTGTGGTCATTATCTTGTCTTGGCAAAATGACCAAGCACCAACATGACCTATAGATCCAACAGGGCGTCCTTTATATTTGGTGCCATGCGCTTGCGCGCAATCTTCTATCACAAATAAATCATGTTGCTCAGCTAAAGTCATAATGTCATCCATTTCACAAGGCCAACTTGACCAAATGAACACATACTATTGCTTTGGTTTTGGCACTTAACACCGTGCGGATGGTTTTTGCGCTGATATTTTGGCTATCAAGTTCAACATCAGCAAAAATAGGGGTTGCCCAGCATTGATAATACTGCTAACTGAGGCAATAAAAGTACGAGACGTGACAATAACTTCATCTCCCTTTTTAATGTTTAATACTTGCAGCGCTAGGTCGAGTGCTAAGGTACCATTCGCTACGGCGATGGCGTATTCGGCTTCACAAAAATGGGCAAACTCTTTTTCGAACAATTTGCCTTCTTGACCTGTCCAATAATTTACTTTGTTCGATCGCAGAACATTGCTAACGGCAGTAATTTCTTGTTCAGAGAAACTGGGCCAAGGTGAAAAAGGAGTATTGAGCATTGTTATTCCTGTGTGATGGTTGTTAAGGCGCGTATACGTTTGTTGGTATGCCTAAATAAAGGGAGTTGGCTTGGGTTGATTGAGTTACAACCGCACCGGCTGCTATTTGAGTGTTCTCTGCAAGGTTTAGCGATTCAATCACTGTGCTGCCAATACCTAACCAAGAATATTGTTCAATATTTACACCACCAAGCAATATTTACTCCAGGAGAAACATGAATATAAGGTCCAAGTATGCAATCATGATCTACGGTTGCACTGGTATTGATAATACATCCATCAGCAATTTTGGCCCCAATATTAATGACTGAATTTGCACAAATCATAACACCTTTGCCAATTAAAGACCGTGGACTAACCGTAGCAGAAGGATGAATTAATGTAATAATATTTGCATTAGCCTTGTGCAAAATTTTATAAGTTTTTGCTCTTAATTGGTTATTTCCAAAAGCAATAATAAAGTCAGAATGACTGAGGTATTTTTGGAAGTCGTTCACTTTTCCAACAATTTCCCAGTGGCCACTTGTGGTCGATTTGTTAAAACAATCATCTAAAAAAACAACGTTTTGATAAGTGCCAAGTTGTTGAGCACAATCAGCGACAACCCTACCGTGTCCTCCTGCACCAATGATAACAAGCGTAGTCATTAGTTATTTCCTGTAAATTTGGTCATGGTAGCTTCACCTTGTGCATTAATATCGCTTTGCGAAAATACTTTTTTTACTGTTAATAGCAGAATTTTTATATCGAGCCAAAAGGATTGATTATCAACATACCAGGTATCGAGCTCAAATTTTTGTTGCCACTAATGGCATTTCTACCATTAACTTGCGCCCAACCAGTAATGCCAGGTTTAACTAAGTGACGTCGAGCTTGTTCAGCAGAGTAAAGTGGTAAATATTCTATTAGTAAAGGCCGGGGGCCAACTAAGCTCATGTCGCCCTTGAGTACACACCATAATTCAGGAAGTTCATCTAAACTACTATTGCGTAATTTTTTACCAAAGGGGTTAGGCGGTCATGATCGGACAATATATTACCCCGTTCATCAACAGCGTCTATCATTGAGCGAAATTTGATCATGTTAAACGTTTTGCCAAATAACCCTGGCCGCTGCTGTTTATAAATGACCGGCGTACCAAGATTTTTAGTAATTTTATATTGAATAAATATTAGGATAGGGCTCAGAATAATTAAACCGATTGCGGCTACAAAAATATCAAAAGCGCGTTTAATTGTGATCATAGTTATTGGCGATATATTATTATTATTTTATTACTATTGTTTACTTTTTGTTTGATATAGCAAGCTATTTTACTTTATTTTATTAAGTCGGTAAGGTAAATTGAAAAATATTACTCGTTATTGCGACCTAAACACGTTATATGAATTTAGTTGTCCGACGCTTTCAATTCTTCTTTAAGTCACCTTTACCGTGCTTTATTTGTTGCTCAATATTACTTTGGAAAAACGCTTAAATGACTCTACTGTATGAGCTTGAAGTAAGGCCAATGGCTTTAAATTTTCATGTTATTGTTAGTCACTAATTACTATGTCTACACCGCTTAGAGTGATACATCTTTTTGCCAATCTTAATTTAGGAGGAGCAGAAAGTCGTATTATGGATTTGTACCGTAGTCAAAACGAAAAAGAGTTAATCAATAATTTTGTCATAATGACAAATGAACATTGTCATTTTACCGATGAAGTTTTAGCAAGTGGCGGCACAATTCATACGATAGTGAACCCTCGAGGGCAACTCTTAAGAAACCTTTGGCAACTATATCAACTGCTTAAAAATGGCGAAAAGTATGATGCTATTCATGCACACACGTCATATTACTCCGGTATAGCTGTTTTTATTGCTTGGTTGGCCGGTATTAAAGCACGTGTAACCCATGCCCGAAATCAGCAAACAGGGAATGAAACTTTTAAAACAAAATTACTATTCAAAACGGGAAAATGGTTAGCTAATCATTTTGCCACCTCGAAATTAGCCATATCCTCTGCTCTTTGGAGAGTTTTTATATGGCGGTAAAAATGGTGACAGTTTTAAGGTTATTCCTAATGCCTTTGGTATTGAAAAAATAAAACATAAAACGGATCCACACGTAGAACAATCTAAAGGCGAGTTGTTGATTCAAAATAGCTACAATATTGTCATGGTTGCTCGCTTTTATCCTATTAAGAATCATTTGTTTTTTCTCGATATATTTGATGCGTTTCAAAGAGAAGTACCAAATAGTACATTACACCTTATCGGTGATGGTGAATTAAAAACGGCAATTAAAAAGAAAGTTGAGCGATTAGGGCTTACAAAAAAAGTTCGTTTTTGGGGGAAACGCAGCGATGTGTATGAGCTATTAAGTTTATTCGATGTGATGGTGATGCCATCAGTTAGTGAAGGTCTAGGAGTTGCTGCTCTAGAAGCGCAAGCGGCAGGGCTACCTTGTGTTTTGTCTGAGAATATTCCTGAAGAAGTTGATATAGGCGCGGGGCTTTGCCAGTTTTGTTCATTAACTGATGGGGTAACACCTTGGTTAAAGGCGTTGAATAATGTGAAAAATATACCTGAGTTGAACAAGCAAATGTTATTGTCTTTGTTTCTCGAAAAAGGCTATTCCTTAGATGCCACCAGAAAAGCATATTTTGAGGCATATAAATTCGAATGAATAAAATCTATATTCTCCAAGTCATTCCAAAGATTAACGGCAGGCGGCATTTCATCTGTGGTGATGAATTGGTATAGAAATATCGATCGTACTAAATTTCAATTTGATTTTATCGTATTTAATGATGGCCCTTTGCGTGAAGAAATAGAATGTTTAGGTGGAAACATTTATGTGCTGCCAACATTGCGACAATCGCCTATTAATTATTACCTTGGGCTGCAAAAAATATTCAAGGGAAGACGAATATATAATGGCATTCATGTGCATAATAGTTTTAAAAATGGGGTTATGTTGTGGTTAGCCAAAAAAGCTAAGATAAACGTTAGGGTTTGTCACTCTCATACAAGTGGCGTTGAAAATAAATGGCTACTTCCTATTTTTTATCTTCTTCGAAAATTAGTACTTTCAGCAAGTAGTGTTTGGTTAGCATGCGGAAAAAATGCAGGCGATTTTTTATATCAACATAGACATTATTACGTAATTAATAATGCAATTACCGTTGAACGTTTTCTATTTGATTGCGAAAAATTAGCGCAAGCTAAACAAGCGAGTGAAAAATATCATCTTCCCAAAAATAAAAAAATAATTGTGCATGTTGGGCGTTTTTCACAGGTAAAAAATCATCACTTTTTATTAGCTTTAGCGATGTCAGATAAGTTAAATGAACAATGTCATTTTGTTTGTATTGGTGATGGGCCTTTAAAAAGTGCTTTTCAGGGAGACATACGCAAACATGATCTTGAGTCTCGATTTTCACTATTACCGGCCAATAATGATATTCCTGCCCTATTGGCGTGTGCTGATATTTTTGTTATGCCTTCCTTGTTTGAAGGTGTATCCGTTGCCATGTTAGAAGCGCAAGCGGCTTCTTTGCCCTGCATAGTTTCGAATACCATCGCTACTGAAGCTGATATGCAGCTTAACCTTGTTTCATTTTTACCCCTTGATGAGCCTACTCTATGGGTGGATAAATTGAATGAGACAATTAAAGTCGCTTTATCACCTGAACGTTGCCTTAATGCATTTGATCGTCTTGGCTATTCAACTGCGGCAGTGATTAAGCAAATCACTAGTATATATTTGTCTAAGCCGTCTCACGAAACATGATGATTGGTCGACTTAATGTTGGTGTCGAATTAGTCATTATAGGACTATTACTTGCCTTATATGGTGCTATGCAATTACAGGCCTTGTTACTTTTTGCTGTTGTCATTAGTGTTATGGTAGCTTGCTTATTACCCTTTGGTCGGTCGTTACAATTAGCTGTTTTTTTAGTGCCATGTTTAGCTGTGTTTGCGGGCACTACTTTATTACCAATATCGTTAGCTACGGTTATTTACCTCGTGATTTTCGGCCGATATTTAACCCTGCAGTTATTACACACAACCTATTATGTACCCGGTGTGATAGTAACCATTGTCTTTATTGTGTATGAGTTTCATCATGCCTTGATGCTACCAACTTTAATATCTACTCAGTCTTTTCGTTGGATGTTAATGTTTTTATTTATTTCTTTTTTGCTTTTTGACAAAAAAAAATATATTACCTTTTCCCAATTGCGTTTGGCTTTTTTCATTGGCTTATTGGTGTCGACTGTTTATGGCGGTTTAGCATTGATGTTTGCCGGAGACGGTTCTGTTGCGAGACATGCTATAGCAAGGTTTTCAGGGGGCGCAGGAGATCCTAATAATTTTGGCTTAATGTGTTTACTGTTAGTTTTCTTCTATTTACCTAATGTACCAAGAAAAAAAATCTCTATTCAGACACTTATAATAGTGATTGCGCTTTTATTTATTGGTTCGCTTACCGTATCACGAACCTATTTTTTAGTTGCCTTTGGCAGCATCGGTTTGTATATGGTTTTTTATTTTCGTGCATCGTTAGGTGAACTTTTTTATCGTTTTTTAATCTTTTTTACTTTGAGTTTATTCGTGTTATGCGTTCTTTTTTATATAGGGATGTTGGATAATTTAGACTTGGGTATATTAAAACGGTTTAGTGGTGATAATTTATCAGAAATGACGGGCGCACGTAGTGATATATTAGCCATTTATTTTGATACCTATTTTATGCAGCCGGCATATTGGTTGTTCTTTGGTGCGGGCATCAATGGCTATTTTACCTATTATAATGATATTTTTATGGCAAATAGTCTTTTTCCTGATCGTGTGGGCCCTCATAACACATTTGTTGAAATGTTTGTTAGCTTTGGTATCTTGGGAGCTTGGTTAATTTTTCTTTATATTTATTTAGCGTTTTCTGCTGAAAAAATAAGACAAAGAGTCAAAAAAATAGATTGGATAGCTTATATCCCCCTTATCATTTTTTTCCTATACAGTTTGAGCTTACAAAATTTAGGGAAATATAGTAGTTATTTACTTTTATTAATGGTGGTTTATCGTGTTTATGAGGAAGAATAGTGAATAATGTTTAACTCAGAACGCAAAACCGGGATCGTTTTAGGACAAATATCCATCGCATTGCGAAATGCGCTTGGGTTATTGTTAATCCCTTTTATTATTCATCACGTCGGTGTTAATAATTATGGTGTTTATAGTCTAGTCTCTTCACTTGCCTTGTATCTAGTGGTGTTAGAATTTGGCCTTTCGAATACCGTTGTTCGTTATTTATCAAAATATAATGCAGAAAATAATAAAGCCGCTGAGAGTCAGTTTTTAGGAATGATGCTCAGTATATATGTTGTTATTTGCTGTCTCGTTATCTCGGCAGGTTTAACTCTTTGGTATTTTATGCCGGCTCTATTTTCAGAAGGTTTAACGCCTTTAGAAATAACGTTGTTACAACAATCATTTCTCATTTTATTGGTAAATATTATCATTACTTTAATGGCAAATAGTTTTACTGGTGTCATTACCGCGTATGAAAAATTCACTTTTCAAATGAGTAGTCAAATTGTTTTATTTTTAATTCGTTGTAGCGCCGTATTTTTTGCTTTAGTGCTAGGTTATGGTGTATTAGTCATTGTTGCTATAGATACAGTGATTAATGCGTTGCATACATTATTAAAGTTGTTTTATGTGTTTTTCCGTTTAAAAGTAAGAATACACTTTATATGGCCTAATATTGAGTTATTAAAAGAAGTCTTTATTTACACTGGATTTATTGCCATAGGGGTCATAATAAATCAAATAAACTGGCGTTTAGATAATTTTATTTTAGGTGTGTTAACTAATAGTCAGACCCTCGGGGTTTTTAATATCGGCTTGCAATTAATTTTAAGCTATATTGCATTTGCTAGTGCTATTTCAAATGTTTTTACGCCAAAGCTTTTTAAAATGGTGACTTTAAAAGCCAATTTAACTGAATTAACACAAGAGCTAATTAACATAGGCCGATTGCAAATGATGGTGTTAGGTTTTGTATTATCAGCTTTTATTGTGTTTGGGGCATTGTTTATTCAGTTATTTGTTGGTGATGAGTTTGCTTTGGCGTACTGGGTGGCATTATTGCCGATGTTACCTTTTACTTTTGTCCTCGCTCAAACATCGGCCACATCCATTTTACAGGCGATGAATAAACATAAAACAAGAAGCTTATTGTTACTTGCAACAGCAGTGATAAACATTGTTATCTCTGTATTATTAGTAAAAAATATTGGTTTACTTGGTGCCTCAATCGGCACGTGCTTTTCACTTGTTATAGGGGAGCTTCTTTTAGTTAATATTTATTTAGTTAGAAGTATTGGTATCGATATGGTGAGTTTTTATCGAATTATCATACGTTCAACTGTGCCTGGTATCATTTTCACTTCTTGCTTGGGTGGCTCATATCGCCTTATATTTCAGCAACATGGTTTGGTTTGATTTTAGGCTGTTTAATGTTGTTCATTATTTATTTCACCTTTCTTTATTTATTTACTTTTTCTGCTGTTGAAAAAGATTATATAAAGGGCATGCGACAAACCGTAATTTCTCAACTCATTAAAAACTAAATTTTATAAGTGAATTCATTATGCGTGTTTTAATTATCGGGGCATACCCTAACTCAATTGTTGGATTTCGTGGCCAGTTAATTAAGAAGTTTGTTGATTCTGGGCATCAGGTTTTAGTGATGACCGCAGCTGCAGAGCAGGGCGTTATTGATGAGGTTCAGAGCCTAGGCGCTGAATTTAAATCTTATGATGTGCAGCGTAACGGCATAAATCCCTTTGCAGATATCAAAACATTTTGGCAATTAGTCAAAGCAATACGTAAATTCAAACCAGATAAAATTTTAGCTTATACGATAAAGCCAGTTATATGGGGAGGATTGGCGGTAAAACTTGTGAGTAAAGCTGATTTTTATGCGTTAATTACCGGGTTAGGTTATGCTTTTACACGAGGTTCGTTTTTGCGTAATGTCGTCAATACAGCTGTTCAATTCTTATACCGTTTTGCGCTTTTATCAGCAAAAGGTGTTATTTTTCAAAACGAAGATAACAGAAGCGTTTTTATTGAAAAAAAAATAGTACCGCAATTTAAAACATATAGAGTATACGGCTCAGGTGTCAATTTAACAGAGTATGCTCAAGTGGCATTACCTAAGCATGAGACAACATTTTTATTAATTGCTCGTTTACTGGGTGATAAAGGTATACGTGAGTACATTGCTGCTGCGCGACGGGTTAAAGAGCAGTACCCTAAAATAATTTTTCAGCTGTTGGGGCCAGAAGATAGTTCACCCGATAGAATACCCTTTTCAGAAATCAAGGCGGCAGAGCAAGCGGGGATTATTCAATATTTGGGTGAAACTGATAATGTATTACCTTACTTGCAAAAGTGTCATATTTATACGTTACCTTCATATCATGAGGGGCTTCCAAGAACTGTGTTGGAGGCTATGGCGGTAGGTAGGCCTATCTTAACTACAAATGCATGTGGTTGCAGAGATACCGTTATTGACAATGAAAATGGATTTTTAGTGCCGGTAAAAGATGAGGTAGCATTAGCGAATAAAATGGTATGGTTTATCGAAAATAGTTCGGCCTGGAGTAGTATGGCTCATGCCGGCAGAAAATATGCAATGCAATTCTTTGATGTTGAACAGGTGAATAATGAACTATTTGCTATAATGAAAATCAAATAATACCCGTATCCTTAAATAAGTGATCTATTTTAAACGCAGAAAAATTGCCAATTATAAGGCATTTATTTCAATAACGAGTTGTTCTAATTATTAAATAAATAACGATGTAGAGGGTGGTTTTAGCAAGTAGAAATGATCACATAGATAGTGAAATAGGTATAATGTAGTGTTGTCACTAAAACTAATTCATTAGCCTTAACTTTTTTGTAATAAAACTGTCACATAAGTGACATATACTTCTGATCTTTAAAAAATACTTGGCGATTGTGTGACATTAAACTAACCTTATCTCGGTTTAAGAAGTCTTTAACTGATTGAAAATTAATGTTTAATTTTCCTCTGTTTACTATGGTGAGATGGTTTTGCGACTTTAGTCTGCAAAATCAGCAAGGCAAATTTACGCGTTAATAGGCGGCCTATTACAAGTACAAGTGAATTTAACGAAGCAGTTAGTAAAACAGCTATTCTAGAAAGATTTGTTAATTCGAACTGAGGTTAAACTAGGTGCATTGGTCGTTCTCTAACCTTTTTATAGTAAAGATTACCTTCGTTTTGTAGCAAGGATTACCTTCGTTAAATAAATGCGGTATGATCAGCGACAATTGATTTACGATGAAAATAATAACTGGAAACCAACATATGGCCAGAAATTCAATTTTGGGTGTTTTTGCGAAATCTCCCATTAAACCATTAGAGCAACATATCAAATTGGTTGTTAAATGTAGTAATTTACTTATTCCGTTTTTTAGTGCTTGCAGTGAAAATAACTGGGGCGAGGCAGCTAAGATTCGTCGTAGGTTATCAAAAGTAGAAAAAGATGCCGATAACTTAAAACGCCAACTACGTTTAGAATTACCAGGCGGTCTATTTATGCCAGTGGATAGAGCCGACTTACTTGAGCTATTATCTAAGCAAGATAAAATTGCCAACAAAGCTAAAGACATTCTTGGTAGAATTTTAGGGCGTAAATTAGAAATTCCCGAAACTCTACAGGAACAATTCAACCTCTATTTAGCACGGTGCATTGAAGCAACTGAAAAAGCAGCGGAAGCGATTAATGAGTTAGACGATTTATTAGAGACTGGTTTTCGAGGCCGAGAAGTTGAATTGGTTGAAAAGATGATCAATCAACTAGATGAAATAGAGAATGATACGGATCTTATGCAGGTTGCCTTACGTAAAGATTTATTGGCTATCGAAAAAGATTTAAATCCAATTGATGTTATCTTCTTATATCAAATTTTTGATTGGGTTGGCGATTTAGCTGATCTAGCTGAGCGTGTTGGTGCACGTTTAGAAATTCTTTTAGCTAGAAAATAGGGTTTAACTGATGGATATTTTACTTAATTCAGGCACGACTCTAGTTATGATCGCGGCTGTTGTTGGCTTGTTTATGGCGTGGGGTATTGGGGCTAACGATGTCGCCAATGCTATGGGTACTTCTGTTGGTTCTAAAGCTTTGTCTATCAAGCAAGCTATTATTATCGCCATGGTTTTTGAATTTGCGGGTGCTTACTTAGCGGGTGGTGAAGTTACTTCGACTATTCGTAAAGGAATAATTGATGCCAGTTTTTTTGTTGATTCACCAGAATTACTCGTTTTTGGTATGATTTCAGCCTTATTTGCGGCGGCCACCTGGTTACTTATTGCCTCTGCACTGGGTTGGCCTGTATCAACCACACATTCTATTGTTGGTGCTATCGTAGGTTTTGCTGCAATGGGCGTAAGTGTTGATGCGGTTACTTGGTCAAAAGTTGGTGGGATTGTTGGTATTTGGATTATAACGCCATTGATTTCTGGGGTTATTGCATTTCTTATTTTTAACAGTGCTCAGAAACTGATTTTTGATACGGAAAAACCGTTACAACAAGCAAAACGGCGGGTGCCATTGTACATGTTTTTGGCGGGTTTCGTTTTAGCGCTAGTGACAATCAAAAAAGGTTTAAAGCATATAGATTTACATATTGGTAACGCAGATAGCTTTATATATGCCGCAATTACAGCCATTATTGTTGCGCTAATAGGTAAGTTTTTTATTAGCCGTATTAACTTTGATGAAACAGCAGCCCTTAAAACTCATTATGCTAATGTTGAAAAAGTATTTGCCATTTTAATGATAGTTACCGCTTGTTGTATGGCATTCGCACATGGTTCAAATGATGTAGCCAATGCTATTGGACCATTAGCTGCCGTGGTAAGTATTGTTGATAATGGTGGTCAAATTGCTGCTAAATCTACAATAGCTTGGTGGATTTTACCACTAGGTGGGTTTGGTATTGTTCTTGGTCTTGCTATCTTCGGTCATAAAGTTATAGCAACGATAGGGCAAGGTATAACACATTTAACGCCAAGTCGTGGTTTTGCGGCGGAATTAGCAGCGGCATGTACTGTGGTTATTGCATCTGGTGCGGGGTTACCTATTTCAACTACTCAAACTTTGGTTGGAGCAGTATTAGGTGTGGGAATGGCTCGTGGAATTGCGGCTATTAACTTAGGTGTGGTACGAAATATTGTTGTGTCTTGGGTAATTACCTTACCGGTAGGAGCTGGCCTGTCTATCCTATTCTTCTGGTTGATGAAAAGTATATTTGTTTAGTGATAGCTGAAACAACCAATAAAAAATCCTCAACTTTATAGTAAGTTGAGGATTTTTTTGTTTAGAGCCTTGTGTGTTTTTATCGATATACGATATAGGGTTATATACAATTTTTATCAATGATACCGATAGCTTTTACTGATATTGCTGTTCAAAGTAACTTTCAATAATAAGCCTTGCCGATTCTGCATCAATATTGTCTTTTTTTAAATTTTTATAACCACCACGTGAAAATAACTGCTCTTTAGCATCAGCGGTAGTTAATCTTTCATCTTGAAATTCAACTTTTAAACCAAAACGTCCGGCAATGCGATTACCAAATTTTTTTGCATCCTTGGTTAGTTGTTGTTCTGTTCCATCCATGTTGAGTGGTAGACCCACGACAATAAGGTCTGGTTGCCATTCACTTATAAAATTTGTGAGTGTATCCCAATGAGGGATGCCATCAATGGCCTTAATTGAACCCAAAGGGGAGGCACTGCCAGTGATCTCTTGTCCGACCGCAACACCAATATACTTTTTGCCAAAATCAAAGCCAAGAATAGTGCGTTGACCTGCTTTTTTAGCTGTTTTATTCGTCATTTATATTACCCAAGAGTACGGTTGTGAGTGTTGTGGTCAGATAATTTAACGTACTTCACAACCGAAAATTCGGTTATGCATGCCCAATGTCTGTGGATAAGTGGGCGATATCTATACCGAGTTTTTTTGTTGCTTTCTGCCACCGCTGCTCAATAGGGGTGTTGAATAAAATATCACTATCAGCATCAATGGTTAACCAAGAATTTGCATGTAATTCTGCCTCTAACTGCCCCGGTCCCCAACCAACATAACCCAGTGTAACCATAAATTGTTCAGGAGCTTTTTCGGTACCTAACGCCATAAGAATATCCTTTGATGTTGTGATCATTATATCATCACTTAGCGCTAAAGAGCTTTGCCATCCGGGTTGTGTTCGATGTAATACGAAACCACGATTTTGAGAAATAGGGCCGCCGGAAAGAACCAATTGCTCTAAACTATTATCTAATAAGCTTTCTTTGGTTTCACTTTCAACTTCTGCTAAAAGTGCTTGATCGGTAGGTTCAGATTCATCGGCTACGTTTTTTTCTTCTTGATCATTATGTTCAATTTGTTTTAGTAAGTCATGCAAGGTGATATTAACAGGCATATTGATAATTAAGCCCATAGCGCCTTCATCATTATGTTCACAAATGTAAGTTACTGTTTTATTGAAATAATCATCGCTTAATGATGGCATAGCAATTAAAAATTGGTTCTCTAAACTTTTCATTTATTTACCTTCTGCTAGGTTACTTTACATTCAGATAATTCACTTGTTATTTATATTTTCTTCAATTGCATCCATTAATTTTCCGCTGATATTAATTGGATAGGCAGCTTCAATTTCACGTATACAAGTAGGGCTAGTAACGTTAATCTCAGTCACTTTATCACCAATAATATCTAAACCGACAAAGAATAAACCTCGTTTTTTAAGTTCAGGCGCGATTGTTTCTGCAATTAGTTTATCGGTTGGGCTTAACGGGCGAGCTACACCTCGACCACCTGCGGCCAAATTACCACGAGTTTCTCCTTGTCTTGGGATACGTGCCAAGCAATATGGCATTGGCTCGCCATTGACAATCAAAATTCGTTTGTCGCCATCAATAATTTCAGGCATGTACTCTTGTACCATGGCATACTGTTGACCGTGATTCGTTAGGGTTTCTATAATCACACCAACATTTACATCATCTTCTTTAATACGGAAAATAGAAGAGCCACCCATACCATCAAGTGGTTTGATAATAATGTCTTTTAATTCTTGATGAAATGCACGAATTTGCACATCATTTCTTGTTACTAACGTACGAGGAGTTAAGTCAGCAAACCATGCAGTAAATAGTTTTTCGTTACAATCACGCAAGCTTTGTGGTTTATTAACAATCAGGGTACCTTCAACTTCTGCACGTTCAAGTATATAAGTGGCATATATGTATTCGGTATCAAAAGGTGGATCTTTACGCATCAGAATAGCATCAAGTTCATTGAGCGCTATATCTTGTTGATCAGATAATTCATACCAATGCTTTGTATCATCAAATACTTTTATTTTTTGAGTACTCGCACGTGCTTGACCACGGTCAAGATATAAATCTTGCATTTCCATGTAATAGATTTCATATCTGCGGCTTTGAGCCTCTAACATCATTGCCATGGAAGAATCTTTAGCAACTTTAACCTTACTTATAGGATCCATTACGATGCCGAGTTTGATGGTTTTTGCTTGAGCTATTGTCATTTTATATCCTATCGTTGAATTGTGTAGCCTTGTCTGTGCACTAGGTTTGCTTTAAATACAAGGTCAAAGCCATTGGTGTTAATCAATGGTTATTGTAATCATGTAGTTAAGTCGACAAGCAGTAAAATTAAGTTATGCTAAGTCGCCAAAACGACATTGTAATGCTGTAATTGCGGTCAGTGCTGCAGTTTCTGTTCTTAAAACTCTTGGTCCGAGTAACACATCTTGAAAATTGGCTTGGTTTGCTTGATTGATTTCATCATCATTTAAGCCCCCTTCTGAGCCAATGAGTAATCTAACGCGTTTTTCTTTTTCAGAGGTTAATAGTGGCAAGGTCATAATAGAATGCTGAGCTTTTGGGTGTAAATTCAGCTTCAATGCCTTAGTTTCTTGTGCTAACCATGCTTGTAATTGCATCGGTTGAGCAACCTCTGGCACAATACAGCGACCACTTTGTTCACAAGCACTGATAACAATTTTTTGCCATTGTTCATGTTTTTTTGCTAAGCGCTCAGCAGATAATTTTACTCCGCAACGCTCTGTAAATAGAGGTGTTATTTTATTAACGCCTAACTCTACTGATTTTTGCAAAGTGAAATCCATGCGATCACCACGTGAAATTCCCTGACCTAAATGAATATTAACCGGGGATTCATTGTCGATAAGCGTTTGGCTTAATATTTCGACACAAGCATGTTTCTTTTTAACTTCTATCAATTTAGCCGTATATTGTGCGGCTTCTGTGCCATTAAAAAGCGCAATATTTTCGCCTTCTACTAACCGTAAAACTCTTACAATGTGACCAAAGGCATCATCAGATAATTTCAATGTTTCATGTAAAGTAAACTGACTATTTTGATAAATACGGGTTTTGGGCATGTTCTTAATATTAACTATCAATTTGTTTGGATAGTTAAAAGATAAGGGCGCAAGCAGTAAAAAACAATGCCGACATGAAACTATTTAGTTATTCTTGTTTTACTTATTTTAGTCTTTTTACTCATCTTATATATGACATGAAATATGATATGAAAAATATTAACATTAACAATTGATGGTGGCATATTAGTGCTATATGCGATTTTTTTTATCTACTTTAGTTTAAATTTAATTAACAGGCATTAATCGATAAATTCCTTGTCCGTCAACAGCAATGTATATATAACCATCGGGTCCTTGTTTAATGTTTCTGACTCGAGTCAGTCCATCTTTCACTATTTCTTCTTTGACAACTTTATTACCGTTGAGTGTTAACATCACCACATAGCCAAACTTTAATGAACCAACAAGTAAATTTCCTTGCCATTGAGGATATTTATCACTGGTAACAAAGGTCATGCCTGAAGGCGCAATGGAAGGATCCCAGTACCAAAGGGGTTGCTCTAGACCTTCTTTCTTTGTTAAATCAGTCAATGAGGTACCATTGTAATTAATGCCGTAGCTAATTGTTGGCCGGACCATAATTTTTACCTTTAGCAATGATGTTAACTTCATCGCCACCGCGAGGTCCATGTTCATGGGTCCAAATATCGTTAGTGATAGGATGCTTAGCCATACCTTGTGGGTTGCGATGACCATAAGAGTAAATGGCTTTTTTAGCTAGTTTGTTTAAGAAAAACGGATTGTCTTTAGGAATACGTCCATCATCATGTAATCGGTATATTTTACCTGCGTCGCGGTTAATATTTTGCGGGTTAATATCACGTTGACCTCTGTCGCCAATTGAAAAATACAAATAGCCTTGGTTATCAAACGCTAATCTACTGCCAAAATGAACCCCTTTGCTGCCATACGCCTGGGCTATATATATGTCTTCTAGAGAAGTTAATGTCATATTATGCAATTTTGCGCGCATAATCGCGGTACTTTTATTTCCTTTATCCTTAGCTTTGGTATAAGAAAAATATAACCAACCGTTGTTTGCATAATCGGGGTGTACCGCAATATCGAGCAAACCACCTTGGCCCCCCAATTTTATTTTAGGTAACCCCTCTATTTTTTTGACAATTTTTTCTGAAATTTTACCTATGCCTTTATTATCAGCAATTAATTCTTGCTTAACTAGACGCAATTCACCATCGCGATCGGTAAACAGCATATCGCCATTCGGCAACCAAGCCATACCCCAAGAAATACCTGTATTGGCTATATATAACTGAGGAGTATAGCTCTGGGCTGATTGGGCTTGTTTTATTTTAGGTGCTACTTGACTGTTAACTGAGCATGAAAAACAGGTAGAGCCTAATAGCATTGGTAAAAGTATTTTACGTAACAATGACATTGTAAACCTGCATATATTAGGGAAGCTCTATCAATAATAGCTAATATATAGGTAATGTAAAATGAAAATGGAACCTAAGCATAACTAACCTCGGCTTAATAAATGTTGTTCTAGCAGCTATTTTTATTAACTAATGATTTTAGTTTGTGATTAGGAACTAAAAACAAAATTATCTACCATGGTTTTATTTTTCAGCCGTGTAAATTTTACTTTGAAGTAAATATCATCAATTTTTTTCCATACTGTTACGTCAATTAATGTTGATATAGTTTGGTGCGAATTGAGCGTGTTAATCGTCGTCAAGGGCTGTTGGTTAATTAAGGTAAAATGCTCAGTCAATTGATTATGTAAACCATCGAAACCAGTCACATTTTCGCCATTAACTTTAATACCACCTAGCCAATTTTCTTTTGTTGTGATTGATTCGTCAAAGCAATAGCTGCTAGCAATAACTAACAAGCCTTGTGGAAGTAGGCGTTCGATAATATTTGTTAACACTTGTTTAGGCTGATAGCTTTTTTCAAGAACCTGGTCCATTATCACAATGTTATATCCGGTAAACTTTTGTTTTAAGTTACTGGCATCGCCTTGGCTGAATAAGATGTTATTACCACGGCCAGACAAATTAAGTTCGTGCAGTGACAGATGATGAAAATCGACTATATCCCCCTCGTTAATGGTGGTGTAACGTACTGTTTCTTGTTGTTGTAACTTTACGGCATGCTGTATTGTTTGCGCAGAAAAATCAATAGCATCAATATATTCAAAGTAAGGCGCTAGTTCAAAAGCAACTCGGCCAACGCCACAGCCCAAGTTTAGTAACTTGTTTTTTGACGTATTGTTTTTAATAGTAGCTGTATTAATTAAAGACACCAATTCTGCAATATATTGAGTTTTAGGGTTGTATTCTTGCGCTATTTTCTGACAAATTTCAGTGGATGTTTCATAAGGGTTAATCTCGGTTACAGGGGCTTCTTTGGTTTTTGAAATGACATAACGAAAACCCGCATGTTGATAGAAATGACGTCTAAATGCGTACCTTGATGATTTTATAGCTTCATTACCCGTTGAGATCCAAGAGCCGCCTTTAATTAGATTATGTTTACCGTCAAACGTGGGTGTTGAAAAATCATCATATAATGGGTGCACATTAAAATGATTAAAGCCATCAATGGTTGATTCAGTCCATTGCCATACATTCCCTATAATATCGTAAATGCCTTGGTGCTCAAATTTATCAATAGGACAAGAAGAGGCAAAGTATTCAAGGTTTGTATTGCCAGGGGCTTCTTGCCATGTAGGCAAGTCTTCTTTTATGGTATCGCGAAGCGTCATCCATTCAGCTTCCGTTGGCAAACGCACATTCTGTTTTGTTGTTATTGCTTTCCACTGGCAAAAGGCTTTTGCTTCCAAATAATTAATTTCAACGGGCCAGTTAAGCGGTAACGGAATTTCTTCGGTTAAATTCCGCTGTAAATATTTATCGTTTTGTTTGCGCCAAAAGCACGGCATTAACGCTTTTGTATAGGCTAACCATTGTTGACCTTCTTTCGTCCAATAATCTTGGTTTTGATATCCCCCCGCTTCAACAAAGGTTAGATACTCTTGATTAGAGACTAAATATTTTGTTACCTGAAAATCATCAACGTCAAGAGTTAGTTCGCCGTACTCGTTATCCCAACCATAGGTTAAATCGTCATCTTTTTTACCTAATGTGATCAACTTACCTTTAATAGGCATCAATTCATTTGTGGGAGCATTACCTGAATAGGGACAAGGCTGCCATTGTGCATTAGCTGTTAAGTGTTTCAATTCAAGCATGCGCATAATGACTGAAGAGGTTTCTAAGTGTATGCGTTCATGTTCACAACCCATTAAAATCACCCAAGCGAGTGAGTTTTGGCTGATCGGCAGTGAAAAATCCATAGAGTCAATCAATTGATTCACTAGGTCATACACTTGAGAACGATAGGTTTTAACTTCTGCAACGCTTGGCCAACTGTAATGTTTGCTGTCTAAATCATCGACTCATTTCATCAACACCCACAGCACAAATTGCTTCAAGTGAATGATTAATGCGATGTTTAATATATTTACCCAAGATTAATTTATTAATATAAAAAGTAGCAGTGTGACCAAAATAAAAAATTAATGGATGTCTTAAAGGTTCGGGCCGTAAATAATATGCATTGTCATTATTGATTAGCGCAAATAAACTTTCGTAGGTTTGCCAAGTATTATGAAAATAGTGTTTTATTTCTGCTCTTTTTTCTTCAACAGAAGTCCCTGTTAGCCAAGGTGTTTTAGCTTGAGTCAAATTATTCATTGGTCAAAATCTTTCCTAGTGCTTGCTGTTAGCACAATTTTTTTATTACGATATATATTTAAAATAGCATGCTTTATTTTGCTGCCAATCCTTATAGGTTGGTCATTGTTATGTGCTATCATAAGCTGTTCAATTTCATTCAAACCTTGTTCAAACCAGTTATCTTGTTCAAATAAACTATACGCCCCTAAACCTTTTTCATCATCAAGAAGTGATGACGGTAATGGTTTTGATACTGGCGGTGACGAGTGGGCATTTGCTACATTTTTACCACTATCGTCACGAAAGACTTTTATTGCATCAACCACATTCAATAAGGCGAAAATCACATTAACATAGGCATTATAATGTAAACTTGATGCCCCCAAGCGATGTTCTATACGTGCCGTTTTTTGCCAGTTAACTTGTTTTACGAGTGGTTCGTTCAAATGGTTCACTATAAGTACATCTTCACCAAGTATTTGGTTGTGTTTACCGTATTGACGATACAAGGCAATACTACCTTGATGCCCCCCTGAAATATCGGTGGGGGAACATAATTCATCATTCAATCCATATTTACTTTTTAATGTTAATCGCTCATAAGCATCATGCTCAGGCAAAAATAATAAAGCACACGCATAACTCGTATTCATTAAGCATTGCTGTAAACATTCTCCTAAAGGGGAATCTGCAATTAAGTTTATTCCCTGTTCATCACTAATACTGATATTTGTTTGTATCGCATTAGGAATATGAATATTTTTATTGAGTCCTTGAAAAATATTTTTACTACCCAGTAGTAGTTGTACTTGGTCGCCTCCCCAAACAACGGGTTTTATTAATACCTCATCAATATTTTGTTGTTTAAACAAAGAAGGTAATAGTTTTATAACATTTGTTAAATTATGAGCTTCCTTTAAGGGAGATTGACCGGCAAACAGTGAAACATATTCCCATTGATTACGCCAATATTCGGGTACAAGTTGGCCTTCAATGCCATGCTCTGCTATTTTTTTATTGATTTTTGCAAAGTTAATCGCGATGGTATGCTGTCTTTGGCTACGAACACAACCTTCTAATTCAAAATGAATATGGGCTGTAAGGTGTTGTGAAGATAGATAAGATTGAAGGATTTCAATAGCAGTAATCGCCAAGGTATCCAGTGATTGCTTACTCAAAAAAATCCTTTAATAACGTTTTTAAAAATTAACGTAGGTTAATTCACATATAAGGTTATTATTTTTTTACTCGTTATATGCCAATTGATTAATTATGACTTAGGGATGTGCTTAAGAGCAAGCGTGTTTCTACTTTAGCGTGAATATTTTCTTATATAGAAGGTGGTTTGGGTATATAAATAACACGGTATCAAGCACCATGCATTTTTATAAATTTTGCTAATAAAGAGTCTTCGCTTTCAACTTTATCCGGGTCAGGTTTTACGCAATCAATGGGGCAAACACTAACGCAGGTGGGTTTGTCATAATGGCCTATACATTCAGTGCATTTATCTGGGTCAATTTCATAAATGTGTTCACCTAAGGTAATTGCTTCATTAGGGCATTCTGGATCACACATATCACAATTAATACAGCTGTCTTCAATTAACAATGCCATAAATCTTGACCCTATTTGTCTGCTTGATTTTGGGCAAAGGGGTGTCTAGTAGTGCCGCCGTCAGTTAAATAACGCATAATAATGCCAAAGGCTAAATTTAACTCTGTCTCTAATGCAATAGAAACTTTATGGCCAGAGCCTTTGGCATCAGTAATTTCTTCACCGGTTTTACTATTGATCATTTGAGTTAAGGTGAAACAAATATTACCTTCGGGGGTCATTAATTCGAGTTCATCTCCCACTAAAAATTTATTTTTAACATCAATTTCAATTAAACCTGATGATTCATTTCTGCCTAGTACTTCACCCACAAATTGTTGCGTATCACTTTTTGAGTAGCCGTAGTCATAATTTTGTGTATCAGAAGGGCGGTGACGTTTTAAAAATCCTTCTGTATAACCTCGGTGTGCTAGATGTTCTAGATCCGTATTCAAATTTGGATTAAATGCTTTATCGGCCATGGCATCATTAATCGCTTGGTTATAGACTTGGGCCGTACGTGCGCAGTAGTAAAAAGATTTGGTTCTTCCTTCAATTTTTAGAGAATGGACCCCCATTTTAACTAAACGCTCTACATGTTCTACAGCACGTAAATCTTTTGAATTCATAATATAAGTGCCATG
The DNA here is from genome assembly GCF_022669015.1 of Colwellia maritima. Classification (GTDB taxonomy): domain Bacteria; phylum Pseudomonadota; class Gammaproteobacteria; order Enterobacterales; family Alteromonadaceae; genus Colwellia; species Colwellia maritima. Next base: position 1,616,520 of record NZ_JAKKSL010000001.1, read on the forward strand.
TTCATCTTCAAAAGCAGGCATATATTCACCAGGACGCCCTTGCTCTTGTAATAAAATCACATCATCAATTGGCTGATTCTTAATTAAAGAGTCGTTAGGTGTGACAATAGCGGTGTCAGGCGTATAAATTTCAGGCAAAGAGCTTCCGGATCAACTGCAATAATATCGCCTGTTTCAGTCTCTTTGGCTTCATGAGTATCGTACTTCCAACGACATGAATTAGTGCAAGTACCTTGGTTTGGATCGCGTTTGTTAATATAACCAGAAAGTAAGCATCGTCCTGAATATGCCATGCATAATGCACCATGAACAAAAACTTCAAGTTCCATGTCTGGACAATGGAGGCGAATATCTTCAATTTCATCGAGGGAAAGCTCTCGAGATAATATGACTCGCTCAACTCCTTGCTGATGCCAAAATTTCACGGTTGCCCAGTTTACCGCATTAGCTTGCACTGATAAGTGAATAGATATCTCAGGGTAATTTTCTCGCACCATCATGATTAATCCAGGATCAGACATGATTAAAGCATCAGGTTGCATAGCAATCACAGGGGCGATGTCTTTTAAAAAAGTTTTTAATTTACCATTGTGCGGAGCAATATTATTGACCAAATAGAATTTTTTACCTAAAGCATGCGCTTCATCTATCCCTATTTTAATGTTCTCTAACGAAAACTCATTGTTACGAACCCTTAGTGAGTAACGTGGTTGTCCAACATAAACAGCGTCAGCGCCATATGCAAAAGCGTAACGCATATTTTTTAGACTACCGGCGGGTGAAAGTAATTCAGGTTTTAACATAAAATCATCTATTGAGTTGCGAGTAAACAAAGTGGGATTCAAGAACGCATTATAAGAAAAAGTGTTAATAGGGGCAATCTATAACCTTGATCAAGGTCTATAAATCAGCACATTGCTTAACAAATAATAATGGCTTGCTAGCGTTTCTGCATACAAAGTTAAAAAGTATTGTAAAAGCTCGCTGTTGTTTGTGATAAATGTGCTATTTTAAGGTTAATGCAGTGACAAAGGAGAATGATATGGCTGTTGAAAATGCGTTATATGTAATTTTAATGGAAAAACTAAAGCAGGGTGCCCTAGTTTTACCTACTTTGCCTGAAGTGGCGTTAAAAGTGAGAGAAGCTGCGGACGACCCCGAGGTAAATTTGGCTGATTTAGGTCATATTATTGGGCATGATCCGGCTTTATCATTAGGAATGATTAAAGTTGCCAATAGTGCTTTACTTGGGAGAAGGATTAAAGTTGAAAGTGTTAATCAGGCTGTAACACGCATAGGTTTACGTCAAATAAAAAATATTGTAACGGCGATGGTGCTCAAGCAAATTTTTGTTTCAAAAAATGAAATTGTTTCTTTGTATATGAAAAAGTCATGGATGAAAACAATCAATATTGCTTCAGTCGCCGTTAGTTTAATGAGTATTTATCGCGAAAATAATAAGCGTTCACCATTGAGCATAGAAACAATCACTCTCGCGTCATTAGTTTACAATATTGGCGTATTGCCTATTTTAACAGAAGCAGAACAACACCCTGATGTTTTTGCAAACCCGACATTTATTCAAAAAGCTATTGTCAAATTATCAAGTAAAATCAGTGCAGAAATAACACGTGAGTGGGGGTTTTCTGATGAACTTGTATTTTTGGCGGTAATTGGAGCGATTTAACGGTGTTGCCAAAGGAGATTCATTATCTCGACTTTATTCGTGCAGGTGCTGTTAAACATAATTTATTTAAAAATCAAGCAACCCAAGATGCATTATTGAACTGTTATGTGAAAAAAGGCGTGCTGCCTGATATCGATTTTATGAATTCAGCAGATTTTGAAGCACGATGTGCGGATGTTAAATCAATTTTTGTTTAGACAAATACAAAACCTTGCCATTTTGTAATCTGACCTTGTAGGAGCTTGACGGTATAAGTCTTGGTTTTATTATTGGTTTAAATCAACATAAAACGGTAAGATTTACAGCCAATTGTTATTTTATTCAATATGTTAAATTTTATGCGCTGTTTTTTTTCTTTCACTTTTATTTTTACCTTGCTTTTCAGTACGGTTTTATATGCTCAACCCCGCCCGAAAATAGGGTTAGTACTCAGCGGGGGAGGAGCAAAAGGCGCGGCACATATTGGTGTTCTAAAAATCATTGAAGCTAACAAAATTCCTATTGATTATGTGGTTGGTACGAGTATTGGTGCCTATGTAGGTGGTTTGTATGCACTCGGCTATAGTGTTGATGACATTGAAAAGATCATGCTAAACATTCCTTGGGATGATAGTTACTCGGATTTAATTCCTAGAAATTTATTGTCATTTGAACATAAAGAATTAAGAGATTTATATAATATTCCAATTCGCCTAGGTATTACCGATGGGCAATTAAAATCACCCAGTGGTTTATTATTGGGGCAGTCAGCGGCAAACCTCCTAAAACTGTCAACTGATGTTGTGCCTACATTTGACCATTTTGATCATTTAGCTATTCCTTATCGAGCTATTGCTACAGATTTAGCAACGGCAAAAATGGTGGTTCTTGATAAAGGGAGCATTACAAAAGCAATGCATGCTTCTGCTGCAGTACCAGGGGCTGTAAATCCGGTTATGATTGATGGCAAATTACTTGTTGACGGCGGAATTGTTAATAATTTGCCTATTGATGTTGTTAAAGCGATGGGAGCAGAAATTGTGATAGCAGTCGATATTGGTGCGCCATTACTGTCAACGGACAATATCAAAAGCGCCTTTGATGTAATTGAGCAGTTATCAACAATATTAACGAATAACACGACGCTTGCGCAAAAAAGATATATTTCCACAAAGGATATTTTAATTCGCCCAAATATTGATGAATTAAGCACAACGGATTTTTCAATGATGGAGAAATCCCTGGAATTAGGAAAACAAGCGGCTTTACTTGCAGAACAAGAATTAAAAAAACTCCGAGTTACAGAGATAGAATATGCGCGCTTTCAACAACAAAAAATGCAAAAAAGTCTCACGTGGTTTAGGCCATTCATTCAACCGATTATATCAATTGAATATCAAAATAACTCATCTGTAAGTACCTCAGTAATAAAAGAAAAACTTGGTATTAATGTAGGAGATATCGTTAGTAAAGAGCAACTACAGTTAGCGCTTAACCGCGTTTATGCTATTGATGAATTTGAGCATGTTGATGCTGAGTTTGTTAACTTACCCCAAGGGCGAGAATTAGTGCTAATCACCAGGGCAAAATCGTGGGGTCCAAATTACCTACGACTTGGTTTTAATCTTGAAAGTGATTTTGCCAATGGCTCCATTGTTGATTTAGATTTCGCGTATATTCAAAATGAAATGACTCATTATGGCGGAATGTGGACTAATAAAATTAAACTAGGTTGGGAGTCTATGCTAGCTAGTGAGTTTTATTTACCCTTAGAAGAAACGCAACATTACTTTGTTAGATCAAGGCTACAATATGCTCATGATAAATGGGCGTCATCTAAGGAAAGATCTGAGATTATTAATAAGTATTTTTTAGCTAAAGCAGGTGTTGGCTTTAATTACCAAAATGATGGGGCCGTAGAATTAGGCTTTATTGGTGAAAAAGGAAAAATTGCCTTTGAAGACGGAACAAGCACCTCACTGGACCATGACTCCCTTGGTGGATATTTTTCTTTTAATTTTGATAACTTAAACAGTATGAATTTTCCAACAGAAGGTAATAGAATTTCACTCAACCTAGCGTGGCGTAATGATAACTATCAAGAATCCAATGGTCTTGCTCCCAAAGATACGTCACTTGAAATTAGGTTTGATTGGCGTGGTGCCTTTCATATTAAAAATCACACCTTTGTTGGTATTGCTTCATTTGCCACCGTGGATAATGATACAGATTTTACTGTGCATGTTACCGAACTCGGTGGTTTTTTGAATCTTTCGGGGTATCAAAAGGACGCCTTGATTGGGGCACATAAAGGCTTTCTTGCCTTAGTTTATCAGTATAATTTAGGGCGTGAATTGTTTGGCAAAACCAGTTTGCCCTTGTATTTAGGATTAAGCTTAGAAGAAGGGAATGTGTGGGATATTAATGAAACGGTTAGTTTAGATGGTCTTGTTCATTCAGGCAGTTTTTATTTAGGTACTGATACTGATTTTGGGCCGGCTGTTTTTGGTATTGGTTTCGCTTCTGAAGGGGAGAGCACTGTTTTTTTATCTTTCGGTAAAAGCTTTTAAGCTTTCCAACAAGCTGTTATTTTTTTAGAATCGACTTTACGCTAGTTTTTATCTCGATTTACGGTTACGTAGATTATTTTTCGATGGTGCGCCAATGATGGAATGTAAGAATGTTGTTAAGTAAAAATGAATGTGGTCAAGTACATCAAAAAAAACTATTGCAAGGCATATCTGTGCTAGAAGTCGCGCATAATAATGCGAAAGCTAAAATTAGCTTGTATGGTGGACAGGTACTTAGTTGGCAGCCTACAGGTGAAAAAGACGTTTTTTGGCTCTCCAAAACGTCTGATTTTGAACAAGGCAAAGCGATTCGTGGAGGTATACCTTTATGTTGGCCTTGGTTTGGATCGCATCCTAATGATGTTGAAAATAAAATGGGTAATCATGGTTTTGCCCGAACGCAACAATGGCAAGTAGACAATATTGAAATTAGCGAAGAAGGTATTGAAATTTGTTTATATTGGCAGGGCGTAAATATGAGTGATTTATGGCCTTTTTCAAGCGAATTAAAACAAGTGATTTTTATTGGACAATCATTTAAACAAGTACTTCAAATGACAAATTTAAGTGACCAAGATGCGTACTATACAGGCGCTTTACATAGTTATTTTTCGGTGAGTTCACCTACCACTATCAAAATGACAGCATTAGATCAGGCACCATTTTATGATAAGTTAACAGACCAATTACATGAGCCACAATCACTCGAAAGTTTTTCAGGCCCAGTAGATCGTATTTATGATACAAATCAAATTGTTAAAATTATAGACGCTCAATGGCAACGAACAATTGAGTTAAATGCGAGCAACACAAACCAGTGGGTTTTTTGGAATCCGGGGACAGAATTAGCCAATGCTATGGCGGATGTTCATACTCACGGCGAAGAGGAGTTTGTTTGTTTGGAGGCGGCTAATACTCAAATGCAACGACTAGCTTGGACAGACTGCCACCATGGAACAAGTCATCTCAATTGGTCATGAATAGACTAAATGCTAATTAATACGTAAATTTTTGTTTAAGATCGCTTGAGTAAAAGGAATTTTTAAGTAAAAACCACGTGGTAAAGTCAGAAAGGGTTTGCCATTTTTATCAAAAGCTTGGGTTTTTGCTTGCGCATTAGCTGCCTTCGGTCTAAGTTGTAATACTTGTCCATGTTTGCCGTGAATCTTTTCAACTTCACCTAACACTATCATATCAGTCAACTCTTGCCAGTCTAGCGCTAAGAGTTGTTCTTCTTCTACTGAAGGCGACCAAAGAAACGCACTACCAATGCGCCGTTCAGCTAAGGGAATATTTTTTTTATCGGGTGTATCACAAATAATGGGAACCCATAAAACGGTTGACAGTTTTTGTTTAAGCCAACAATTTTGCCAGTTAATACCTACCAATCCCGTTAAAGGGGCTACGCAAACAAAAGTGGTTTCAAGTGGTTTACCTTGGCTATTAATTGGTAATGTTTTTAATTCAATACCTAAAGATGGAAAGTCAGGCTCAGGTCGAGAACTAGCGCCGGCACCAAGCACATGTTCAAGGAGTAAACCTATCCACCCTTTATTCCGTTTTAGATCCAAAGGAATTTCTATATTAGCGTCGCATGCGACTTCGCCTAGCGTTAATCCGGCTAGATTTTGCACTCTTTCAAGTAATTCTTGCTCACAAGTGGGGATATTCATTTTGTTATTATCACCAACGACAATCTAACTAAAGGCATATTATCGAGTGAATTACTGAAAAAATCAAAGTAATCATTTGCTCAGTTGGCGTTATTGTGGTTGAATCTATACAATGATTTTTAGTTTTTCAGGAGTTCCTGTGATCGATGCCGAAGGCTACCGAGCCAACGTCGGCATAGTAATAATTAATGGCAGGGGACAAGTATTTTGGGCAAGACGGTTTGGGCAACATTCATGGCAATACCCTCAAGGTGGTGTTGATGGAGAAGAAACAGCAGAGCAAACCATGTATCGAGAGTTACATGAAGAAGTTGGTTTAAAACCAGAGCATGTGAAAATTGTTGCGTCAACCAAGCATTGGCTAAAATACAAATTACCAAAACGTTATATTAGACACGACAGTAAACCTGTTTGTATTGGACAAAAACAAAAGTGGTTTTTATTAAAATTAACCGCCCCTGAGTCATCCGTTGATTTACTAAACAGCTCTCATCCTGAATTTGATGATTGGCGTTGGGTAAGTTATTGGTATCCAGTTCGACAAGTTGTGTCATTTAAGCGCGATGTTTATCGAAAGGTTATGAAAGAGTTCGCTTCACAGGCATTAGCTTTCTCATACGAAAAACGCCCCGACAGGCGACCTACCCGGCGTAAACGTTCAGCTTAATTATTACTATGAGTTAGACCTTTAAAGCCTGCTTAACGTGGGCTTTTTTATCCATTTTATTAAATCTATAGGACATTATGTTAACCACGCTACGCAGAATAGTGCTTGAATTCAGTCAAGAAACGCAATTGCAAATAGCATTAGAGCGTATGGTTAATCAAATTAAAAAAGCATTAAAGACTGATTGCTGCTCTGTGTATTTGGCCGATTATTCGCAACAGCATTTTCTACTCATGGCTTCTGACGGCTTAGCCCAACAGTCTTTTGGACAAACAACAATAGGCTTTTCTGAGGGGCTAATTGGCTTGGTTGGTCAGCGAGAAGAACCCATCAATATTGCTAATGCACGTGAGCATCAACATTTTGTACATGCGCCGGAAGTTGAAGAAGATGATTTTAATGCTTTTTTGGGAACCCCTATTATCCATCAACGAAAAGTGTTGGGTATTCTTTCTATCCAACAAAAGCATGCGAGAAACTTTACTGAAAATGAAGAAGCATTTTTAGTCACACTTGCTGCACAGTTAGCCAACGCTTTAGCGAATGCAGAAATAAAAAATTTATTTAATCAAGAAGATAAAAATAAAAGCGTAAAACATTTACTAGGCATTGCGGGAGCACCAGGAATTGCATTAAGCCAAATTGTTGTATACCAACCTAAAGTTGAACTCTCAACACTGGCACTAAAAAAAGTTAGTGTAGCTCAGCAAAACAAACAAAGTAAACGTTTTGAAAGAGCCGTGAGTAAAACGCCGGCAGAATTTGAACAATTAAGCCAAAAACTCAGTGAATTTATTACCGATGACAATTTGGCCATTTTTGATGTCTATAAGCAGTTATTATCGCAGGCGGATATTCGTCAGGAAGTTGAAAAAATAGGACTGGGTTGGCAAGCAGAAAGTGCATTAAAACTTGTTATTGAACACTATGTGCTTCAATTTGAGGCCATTGATGATAGTTATCTCAAAGAACGTGCTAGCGATATTCGCGATTTAGGTAATCGACTATTACTTAACCTTCAGCAAAAATCGCAGAAACTGAAATTACCCAAAGCATTTATTTTACTTGCCGACGAAGTGAGTGCATCAATGCCGGCTGAGCATCAGCATAAAGGGTTAAAAGCGATAGTGTCATTGTCTGGATCGGCTAACTCACATGCCGCTATTTTAGCTCACGCATTAGAAGTTCCTGCTATCATGGGACTTGCTAGAATTCCTATTGCACAATTTGATCGTCAACAAGCCATTGTTGACGGCTATAGTGGTGAATTATTTATTAACCCTGATGATGCGTTAAAACGTGAATATCAGTATTTAGTTGCTCAGGAAAGCGAATTAATTAGTAAAATTCAGCAAGAAGTGCATTTACCTACCATAACTCAAGATGGTAAAGAAATAGAATTACAACTGAATGCCGGCTTATCTACAGGTTTTGAGTGTCCTGATAATTTGGATGCTTTAGGAATAGGTTTGTACCGTACCGAAATTCCTTTTATGGATCGTCACTGCTTTCCGTCAGAACAAGAACAAACCAAACTGTATGAAAAAATATTAGCGGAGTTTTCACCCAAAGCGGTAACCATGCGCACATTAGATGTAGGGGGGGATAAGTCTTTACCTTATTTTCCCATTACTGAAGATAATCCTTTTTTAGGTTGGCGCGGTATTCGAATCACCTTGGATCATCCTGAAATATTCTTAGTGCAGGTTAGAGCTATGATCAGAGCGAATCAATACCATAATAATTTAGAAATAATGTTACCTATGGTGTCCAATGTTAATGAAGTAGATGAAGCTATCCGCTTAATAAATCAAGCTTACTTTGAAGTAAGTAATGAGGAACACAGTGAAGTAAATGATGAGTTAAGTTTAGTTCAACTACCTCGTCCTAAAATAGGTATTATGCTAGAAGTGCCTTCAGTCATATTTCAACTAGAAGAGTTAGCGCAACGAGTCGATTTCTTTTCGGTGGGGAGTAATGACCTGACGCAATATTTGTTAGCTGTTGATCGTAATAATGCACAAGTTGCTAGTTTGCATGACGCGTATCACCCGACCGTACTTAGAGCATTAAATACTATTGCTAAACAGTCAGTGAAATTCAAAGTGCCATTAAGTTTATGTGGTGAATTGGCAGGTGAACCCGCAGGGGCAATATTATTATTAGCAATGGGTTTTGATAAACTCAGTATGAATGGGCATAATATAGCGCGAATAAAATGGGTTATTCGACACGTAGATTTTACAAGGGCAAAAATTATTTTGTCTCATACCTTAAAACTTACCACGGCTAAACAAGTGCATAGTTATTTGAACGAGCAACTTGAACAATTAGATTTAGGTGGGTTTATTCGTCTTTGGAATGTAATGTTTTTAATTTTTATTAGTTGCATATTACTTGGAGCATTCACTGGTTTTTTAGTCGGATTGCTTGGTATAGGCGGTGGTTTGGTTGTTGTACCCGCTTTAGTGTATTTATTACCTCAGTTAGGTATTAGTCACGAAGTTATCATGCCAATGGCACTAGCTACGTCACTTGCGGCTATTGTTATGACCTCATCAAGTGCTACCATTGCTCACCATAAAAATAAAAATATTCCTTGGGAAATAACCAAACCGTTAATGTTTATTGTTGCAGTAGGTGCCTTAGTTGGCGCTTTTATTGCTGATCAACTTTCAGCACAAGCATTGAAAAATTTGTTCGCGGGCGCTGTTATTATACTTGCTACTTATTTATTGGTCTCTATTCGGGCAAATCGAGCTAGCCAGATGCCTGGAAAAATCACGTTACAATTTATTAGTTTTCTTACAGGGACCATTGCGAGTTTAATGGGGATGGTGGAGGGGCTATTTTAGTGCCAGTATTAACTTATTTTGGCATGCCTCTTAGACATTGTATTGGTATAGCAACAGTGTGTGGCGTGATGGTGGCATTGTTTGGCTCCTTAGGCTATATCCTTACGGGTCTTGATAATCACTTATTACCAGAGTGGAGTTTAGGGTATGTTTATTTACCTGCTTTATCAGGTATAGTACTAACATCTTCATTATTTGCACCAATTGGTGTTAAATTTGCGATAAATTTACCCGTACAAACATTAAAAAAATGTTTTGCCATATTTCTTATTTTGGTGGCAATAAAAATGGTGTTAACTTAATTTTTCTCACGCGAATGTAAACATAGTCGCGAAACTTTAGATGGATAAAAAATGACAGAACAGTTTTTACAATTTCCCGTAATTGATCCTATTATTTTTAGTATAGGACCTGTTGCACTTTCGGTACGGCATGATGTATTTAGTGGGTTTTATTGGGGCAATGTTTATTGCCAATAAAGCAGCAGATAAAAGCCAGGGGCTCTGGACTCGTGAGCAAGTCAGTGATTTATTGTTTTATGGGTTTTTAGGGGTGGTTTTAGGGGGACGCATTGGTTACGTACTGTTTTATCAATGGGAATATTTTCTATCTGATCCACTTTACCTATTCCAAATTTGGCAAGGAGGTATGTCATTCCATGGTGGTTTATTAGGTGTGACGGCAGCTGTGTATATTTTTGCTCGAAAAACCCAAAAATCATTTTTATCGGTAGGTGATTTTGTTGTGCCTCTTGTACCCATTGGATTAGGCATGGGGCGATTAGGTAATTTTATCAATGCGGAGTTGTGGGGCAGGCAAACAGATGTTCCATGGGCGATGGTATTTCCCACTGATTCACTGCAACTACCTCGACACCCATCACAATTATATGAGTTCTTCTTAGAAGGTGTAGTACTGTTTATTATTATGTATTTTGTTACCCGTAAACCAAGAAATCTTGGCTTGGCTTCGGGGATCTTTTTAATTGGTTACGGTGTATTTAGATCTATTGTTGAGTTTTATAGAGAGCCTGATGCGCATTTAGGATTATATTTTTCCTTTATTTCAAAAGGGCAAATATTAAGTATTCCGATGATTTTAGGCGGCATGCTAATTATTTACCTCGGTTATTTAATTCAAGAAAAATCTGCGATAGCAAACACAAAAACGGCTAATGGTAAAACTATGGATAAAAAAGGAAAAGTATAATGCGGGCTTATTTAGATTTATGTCAACGCATTGTTGAACAAGGCTCTTGGGTTGAGAATAGCCGTACAGGTAAACGCTGCTTAACCGTGATCAATGCTGATTTAGAGTATAATGTTGCGGCGAATGAATTCCCCATGATCACCACGCGCAAGAGTTTTTTTAAATCGGCGATAGCTGAGTTTATTGGCTATATTCGTGGATATGATAATGCAGCGGACTTTCGCAAACTTGGTACAAAAACATGGGATGCGAATGCAAACCTAAACGATGTTTGGCTCAATAATATTTTCCGCAAAGGTGAGGATGATATGGGGCGAGTATATGGCGTGCAAGGTAGAAATTGGGCTAAACCTGATGGGGGTAGTCTTGACCAATTGCAAAAAATAGTGGACAACTTAAGCCAAGGGATAGATGACCGTGCGGAAATTTTGACTTTTTACAACCCCGGTGAATTTCACATGGGCTGTTTAAGACCTTGTATGCATACTCATAATTTTTCAATTTTGGATGGCACGCTTTATTTAACTAGTTATCAGCGCTCTTGTGATGTTCCACTGGGTTTGAATTTCAATCAAGTGCAGGTGTTTTTCTTTTTAGCCATTATGGCGCAAATCACGGGTCTTAAACCCGGAGTCGCCTATCATAAAATTGTGAATGCGCATATTTATGAGGATCAATTAGCGCTGATGAAAGACGTACAACTAAAACGTGAACCGTTACCTTTACCTAAGTTAATTATCAATCCTGATATTAAATCGCTTAAAGATCTTGAAACCTGGGTAACCATGGATGATTTTTCAGTAGAAGGATATCAATGCCACGACGCGATTCAATATCCGTTTGCGGTTTAACATGTGTTTGAGTGTGGTGTTGTAGGCATTACGCTCTTTCTAGCGCACTCAATTTTCTAAATCAATCACTTAAGTTGATTTTAAATCGAAATAATTTTCTGTCTTTTTGATACATTACAGGATTTAACAATCATATTTCGGCATTTCGTTTGGAATATAGGATGAATCCTGATTATTATGGAGATTGAGCACAACTAAAGAGGTATTTAGATCTGTTAACCCATGTTAAATCAATACGTTTGATCTAGAAAAAATCAAAAAACAAGTACAAAAAAACAACAAAAAAAAAGCATTTTTCAAATTTACTGTTACACTCAGTATTAAAGAGTTATTTTACTGAAAACGGATGTAAGTATGTCAAATAAGAAAAATAATGATAAAACCCAACCAGATTCTGCGCATTCCTCCCATGAAATAAGTGAACTCGACCGGCTCCGACAGATAGTTTTTGGCGATGCTCAACAACAATTAATTAAACAGTTAGCGACATTACGCAGTGATATGGAACAAGCGCTAAATGCGCAGGATAAAAAGTTTTCACTTCGTTTAGATAAAATGCAAGAAGATATAACTCATCAATTGGATGAGTTGGATAAACGAATACATTTTGTTGATAAAATGCATGAAGATATTGAATCGACTATTCAAAAAGAACATGCAAGTTTGGCATCAGAGCATGAAATGTTTGCTGCTGCTACGCAACAAGATTTTAAAAGTATTGAACAGACTCTTGATAATGAAAGCACATCATTATCGAGTACTTTCAATGAGCAACTGGAACAATTGAAAAATCACCTTGAAGAGGTTTCAAAAGAACTAAGTTCATCTAAAACGGATCGTAAAACCCTTGCTAAATTATTAGCGACAATGGCAACGAACTTGGAAGATGACCAGTTATAATGCAAAAGTCTGCATCAAGCGAACAAGTTAACTCTCAACAGCAACTCGATCAACTCAGAGGCTTGATACTTGGTAAAAACAACCAAGTGGTGACTGATGGTATCAAAAAAGAAGCCCGAGATATTGTCGGTGATGTTCTCACAGAGGCTTTACATGACAGACAACAGAAAGATGGATCGGTAAATAAGGTTTTGTTACCGCTAATCGAAGATTCTGTTGAGCATTCGGTGATGCACCATAGTGATAAATTAGTTAATTCGCTTTACCCATTAATGGGAAGCTTAGTTAGAAAATCCGTAACTTCTTTTTTAACTGATTTTATGGAAAAAACAAATCAGCTAATCGATAGTAGCTTTACCCTTAAAGGATTGAAATGGCGGATAAAAGCTTGGCAAGCAGGGGTCAGCTTTTCTCAATATGTTGCTTCACAAACTTTTTCTTATCGAGTCGAACATGTTTTGCTTATTCACCGAGAAACTGGATTATTACTCAACTCTGTCAATTTAAGTAAAGCAAGTAAAGGTGATGCTGATTTAATCTCATCCATGTTGACTGCTATTAATGATTTTGTCGGTGATTCTTTTTTGGATAGTGACAATGGTCCTAAAGAACAATTACAAACAGTTACAACAGATAACTTTAACTTATTAATAAAACCGGGTCCTTATGCTTCAATTGCTGCCGCTGTTATGGGAAATCCGCCGCAAGCCATCAGTAATCAATTGCAGATAACGTTAGAAGATATTCATCGCCTTTATAATCGTGAATTGAATCAATTTGATGGCAATAATCAAAGTTTTGTTAATTGTGAAGCATTATTACTCGATTGCTTACTTTCCGAACAAAAAAAGCCAGAATCAACAACTCAAAAAAACCGTGGCTAGCCTGGATATTAGTTTTGATGATTGTAGCCATCTTCTGTTCTAAAGCTTTTCAGTGGTGGGAAAATGATAAGCTAACCGATCAGTTGATGTTGTTTGATCGCCAACCTGGCGTTGTCGTTAACAGTATTGAAGTATCTGGTGATAAAAAGGTTAAGCTTGATATATTACGTGATCCTCATGCCGTGAAGTTAGCAGATTGGCTAGAAAACAATAAGTTAACAATTGGGCAACTTATTTTAACTGAACGCCATTATCATTCGTTATCATCTGAAATTTTATTTGTTCGTGCAAAGCAACTATTATCTCAATACCCAGAGTTGAAAATGGTATGGGAGAATGAAATTCTAAAGATTTCAGGTATTTTAGACTCTCTACAACTAGAAAAATTAAAGCAAGGCCTTGCTATTCCGGTTTCTCGGAAGGAAAAAATCTAGTCATCGATAATCTAAAATTACCCTCAATGAATGGAATCGCAACGAATAAAACCATTACTCAACAAGTGTTTAATGACCTTGTAGCAAGAATATCTACAATACAACTTGATTTCCCTGTTAAAAGTGATGAAATAACACCAACAATGCATATGACTTTGCAGCAAGTGTCTCTTTATTTACAACAATTAACCCAACTGGCAGAACAGCTTGAATTAAATATTGGTTTATTAGTGATTGGCTCTAGTGATAATACAGGCAATAGAATAAATAATACCCGTTTGAGCCTTCAACGGGCCAAAAACACTGGCAAAGTTCTAAACGAATTAGGGTTTAATGAACAGAATATGTTTATTACGGGATTAGGGCAAATAGAGATAATAAAGGTCAAAAATCAAGCAAGAAAAGTGATGTTTAATGTGTTATCGGTGAAAAAGAATAATTAATGAAAACAAATCTTTTTCATTAATTATTGAAGGTTATAATGTTTTTTGTCTATAAATAACTATAATGAAAAAAGGGTTCAAAGGATAAGCCGTATATAAAATGGCGTTTGAAATTAAATAGTCCATAGATTGGAGATGGCTTTTGTATCAACATAAAATTTGTCTGCTAGGTGCTTCTAGCGTTGGAAAAACAAGTTTAGTTAAACAATTTGTTGAAGGTATTTTTAATGAAAAATATCTTACAACGATTGGGGTTAAAATTGATAAAAAAGTGGTTTCAATTGATGATGTAAAAGTTCAATTTTTACTATGGGATATTGAAGGTAACGACCGCTATAATGTTTTCCAAGAGCGCTATTTACGTGGTGCTTCTGCCTTTATTCTTGTGGTGGACCAAACTCGAATATCGTCGCTGATGCAAGGTTTAAATATTCATGCCCTTGCTAGAAAATCATCTAACTGTCCTGCAATATTAGCAATAAATAAACAAGATCTTCAGCCAGAATGGCGTTGGGAAGATAAAGGGTTAGAAGACTATAAAGACCTTTTTGATCTACAATTTTATACGAGTGCGAAAACAGGAGAGAACGTAGAAAATATGTTTTCTACGTTAGCGCGATTGCTGCTAAAGGATTAAGTCGCATGGCCACTTCATTCAATAATGATCCAAGTCAGGTACTCAGTAATGTACTAAATGCCATGGAACAAGTTGTACTTGAGGTTGTTGATGAGGATACGGGAACGGTTCGACTAATTGAAGGCGAAAATCAGTGGGTTCGAGAGTTATTTCCTCATTCCAAGGATAATTCTGTTTTCAGAATCGATGAAAGTACGCCTTTTTTACAAGATTTTCTTATTGATGGCCGGCTCATATGGCGAGGCAATAAAAATGCCAGAATACGGTCTGGTTTTTGGACCGAAGTTGTTTCAAAGGATAAAGCCTTACATTTAGAAGCGATTGCTATCAGGCATGCCTCGTACAATCTACTGATTATCAGTAATCAAGCAGAAGAATTTACTTTTCGTCAAAACACCTTGCAATCGGCTCGAGAGCTTTTACAACATAATGATCGCTTAGTTGAGCAAAATGAATATTTACACGAACGATTGCTTGCCATATTAAAAAAACCAACCAAACAAAATAATATTCTTACTGCATTAACTAAAGCGATTGAAAACGCCGGTTTTGCTGTGTTAATTACTGACAGTGATTTAGTTACTATTATTGCCAATACAGCAGCCCTCAAGTTATTTGAACAAGATAGCATCCAAGACAACCTTTCGGGTGAGGATATTAATAAAAAACAATCGAAGCCAATGAATGTAATCCTACATTTATTAGAAAATCAATTACCAGAATATGAACGAATAATATCAACTAAATCATGTTGGGATGGAGAGCTTTGTTGGATGTCGCCACCATCAACCTTAAAGTGGCTTAAAGTAGCATTGTACCCGGTTGTAGATGAGTTTAACCAAGTGAAAAATTGGATTGTATTTGCCAATGATATCAGTAATCTAAAATATTTAGTGCAGAGAAATGAACAACTTGCTCTGCAAGACATGTTAACTGAGTTACCTAATCGTATTGCCTTTTGGCAAACCCTTGAAAAACAGATTGCTACAAATACACCTTTTTACTTACTTTATGTTGATATCAATGAATTTAGGCGTCATAACGAGTTTTATGGACATGATGAGGGCGATAAGCTCCTTGTGGAACTCAGTGGGCGTATAAAGCGTACGATTAAAGAATCAGATTTTATTGCCAGAGTGGGAGGAGATGAATTTGCGATTATTTTGACGCAGATTGATAATCAGCAATGGTGTGAAGACATAGTTAAAAGAATTATTGATTGTACGAAAAAAAGTTTTGAAACACGTAAGTCGGGTAGTTTTAATATCACTATCAGTATTGGTGCTGCAAACTTTCCTCGAGACGCGCAAAGTGTTGAAGAATTAATGAAGTTTGTTGATTTGAGTGCTTACAATGGAAAAAAAGTGAAAGCTAACTCATTACAGTTTTATTCACAATCACTAAAAGATGCATCACATAAGTTAATTGAGATTGAAAATGACTTAAGAGAAGCCATTAATAATGATGAGTTTGAACTGTTTTTACAGCCCATTATTGATCTGGAACGGAATCAAATAGTGAAAGCTGAGGCGTTAATTCGGCCGGAATCATCCCGAAAAAGGTATTATCTACCCTGACGTTTTTATTCCTGTTGCTGAAAAAAGCGGCTTAATTATTACAATTGGCAAGTGGGTAATTAATACGGCTTGCCAAATAGCAGAAAAAATTAACAAACTGGGATATCAAGTTAAAATATCAATGAACCTTTCCCCTTCCCAAGTATTTGATGAGAATCTTTTTTCTCATTTGCATGCTTGTGTTAAGCATTATAAAGTTGATCCTGGCTTACTAGAGTTAGAGATAACGGAAGGTGTATTGATAGATGATTATGCTATTACTGAAAAATTGCTTAATAAAGTAAGAGCTATCGGTATGAGTGTTGCTATTGATGATTTTGGAACGGGTTACAGTTCCTTGTCTTACTTAAAGCAATTGCCACTAGATTTTTTGAAAATAGATCGGTCGTTTGTCAGAGATATAGTGAGTGATGACAATGATCAAGCGATTGTGAGAGCGGTAATAGCGATGGCACATAATTTGAATTTAGGTGTGATTGCAGAAGGTGTGGAAACCCAAGAACAATTGGATTTTCTCTCAGATAATTTGTGTAATTCAGTACAAGGGTATTTATTTAGCAAGCCCATTCCATTTGATGCCTTTATTGAGTTACTTGAAACTAAGAGGTCTAAAAATAGCATATAGTACAAAGTAAGACTTTAAATTAAGCAATAAACCTTTAGCTGAAACTAAAGGTTTTTTTTATTTTTTTTATCCCCATATTGTCATATAGCCTTATCAACTTGATATGAACATTTAACATAGCGTGCAGCGCTCAGGAGTAAAGCTTGGAATTTTTATACGAATATGGTTTGTTTTTAGCCAAAACTGTTACGTTTGTCATTGCCGTTATTGCTATTGTAGCAGTAGCCACAGCATCAGCGATTAAAAATAAACATAAAAAAGGTGAATTAGACATCACTGATTTGTCTGAACAATTTGAAGAAGTAGAACAAGAAATTGTTCATGCATTGTTGAATAAAGAAGAATTAAAGCACAAAGAAAAAAATGATAAAAAACTTGCAAAAGAGCAAGCTAAAGCAGACAAAGCAGCGGCTAAAAAAAGAGGCACGTCAGGCTCTGAGGATATGACCGAAACTCAATCTAAAGTTTTCGTTCTTGATTTTAAAGGCAGCATTGACGCCAAGGAAGTCAGTTCCCTTCGCGAAGAAATTTCAGCTATATTATCTGTTGCAACAAAAAATGATGAGGTATTTGTTCGTTTAGAAAGTGGCGGAGGAATGGTACACGGTTATGGTTTAGCCTCATCACAACTTGACCGAATTCGTCAACATGAAATACCTTTAACGGTTGCCGTTGATAAAGTTGCGGCGTCAGGCGGCTACATGATGGCTTGTGTTGCCAATAATATTATTGCAGCCCCTTTTGCGATTCTTGGCTCTATTGGTGTCATTGCACAATTGCCGAACTTTAATAAGTTATTAAAGAAAAATGATATAGATTTTGAACAGTTTACTGCCGGTGAATTTAAACGTACTGTAACTATGTTTGGTGAAAATACAGAGAAAGGCAAAGAAAAATTCATTGAAGAACTTGAAGAAACCCATGTTTTATTCAAAGATTTTGTTAATGAACACAGACCCGGACTTAGACTTAGAAAAAGTGGCAACGGGTGAGCATTGGTTTGGCACTAAAGCCCTAGAACTTGGGCTGATTGATTCAATACAAACCAGTGACGAGTATTTACAAAAGCGCAGCAAAAGCCATAAAGTTGTAGCCATTAAGTATGAGGTGAAAAAAGGTTTAGCAGAGAAGTTAGGAAAAGCAGCATCACTTTCTGTCGATAGTGTATTGGGCAAACTAATGCAAAAAAATCGTATCTTTCCAAGCTAACGTTGACTAGTAATTCGCGTTGTAAAGGCTCTTTGTAAATTAAATACAAGTGTTAGTCTAAACCAAGGCTGTAGGTAGTACACTTACAGCCTTTTTATTTGTTATTAATCTTTCAAATGATGAAAGTCTATTTCTTCTATCTTATTGCCTGCCTCGGCATCGAGATACATATCATTGTCAAATTGCCCTTCAGATTTTGCTACGATAATACCAACCATGCTATCCCCAGTTACATTAACTGCTGTACGGGTCATATCAAGCAATCTATCAACACCAATAATTAAGGCTATTCCTTCAACGGGTAAGCCCACTTGTTGTAATACCATAGCTAGCATAATCAAACCAACACCGGGTACACCTGCCGTACCAATAGACGCCAGGGTTGCTGTTAAAACGACCGTGACATAATCAGCTAGGGTTAAATCTTGGCTAAACACTTGGGCAATAAATACGGTAGCAACACCTTGCATTATAGCGGTACCATCCATGTTGATAGTGGCTCCTAATGGTACCGTAAATGAGGCGATTGAATTTTTAACACCCATTTTTCTTGTCGCTGTTTCTAGTGTAACAGGGATGGTTGCGTTTGAACTCGCTGTTGAAAAGGCAAATATAGCGGCATCTCGCATTTTTTTTAAGAAAATAAAGGGGTTTAATCCAGTCAGCAGCTTAAGTATTAATGGATAAGTAATCAGGGCATGACCAATTAATACAAAGAAGACGACTAAAAAGTAAATGATCAAATTACCGAAAGTTTCTATAGATACGGTAGTAAATAATGTTGCTAATAAGGCAAATACGCCATAGGGTGCAATATTCATTAAAATGGCAACTAATCGCATGATTACTTCACTTAAATCTTCAAAAAGTGCAGCGACCCGTTCACCTGACTTTGCCCGATAGAGCAATTGCAATACCAAATAAAAGTGCAAAAACAATTATCTGTAACATTTTCCCTTGAGCAAAAGCATCAAAAGGATTAGTAGGAAACATTTGGATAATCACTTGTGCTAATGAAGGCGCTTCTCTTGAGCTGAAACTGGTGCTTGCCGTCATCCCAACGCCTTCACCAGGGCCAACAAGTATGGCAACGAAGATAGCAAAACTAATTGCGATGGCTGTTGTAATCAAATATAAACCAATAGCTTTGCCGCCTATACGACCTAATTTAGTGGTATCTTGCAGCGAACATACGCCGCAAACAAGCGAAACAAATACCAAAGGCACAACTAACATACGTAAGCTTGCCATAAAAACTTGGCCTATTATTTCGAGTACACCATTAACAAGAAAACCCTGAAGTGATAGATCAAAAAAGAATAAACTAAAGACTAAATCACGGCCATTTGGCATTAGCCACTGTAAGAAAGAACCAAGAACTATTCCCGCAATCATGCCGATGACAATGCGAGTTGTTAAACTGTTTTTATGAGAAGAAGTCATAGTGTTTATATGCGTTATTATTTTGTTAGACTTGCTAGGTTAGCAACAAATCAAAAGATTAAAAACATTTTTACACATTTAACCAAGGGATAAATTTATTTTTTAGTTAACTTGCCGGATGATTACGCTTTTTTTACTTTTATTGAGGATTAAGTTGTACTTTTTTGTTATTTATCAGTTAATATGTTTAAAGTTGGATATTTAGTTTAATCATAAGACAATAGGGATACCTTTATGGAGTTACTTCGACGATTTAGTTTTACTCTGTTATTAATGACGCTAACCACGTTAACAGCATGTGGAGGCGGTGACGCAGGCCTTTCGACAGATAGTGGAGGCTCTGACTCGAGTACAGTTGTTATTGCATTAGCACTTTCTAATTCTAATGTGACTGGACAAGAGCCTGTGACAGTATTAGCAAAAGTGACGAGTAAAGGTACTCCTGTTGCCAATACAGTGGTTACTTTTTCAACCGATCTTGGTGCTTTATCTCCTACTTCTGGTTCCGCGCTAACTAATGACGAAGGTATTGCCGAAATAACGCTTACCGCAGGTAATGTGCGAGTCCGGTACCATATTTGCTTCTGTTTCTTCCGGTGAGGAAGGCTCAATAGCCTTCAGCACACAAGGTGATGACATCCTTGTTGGTGACGTCTATATTACTGTTGATTTGGTTGATAGTGATGGGAATTCAACGGGCACCATTACTTCATCTAAGCCGGGTAAAGTGATTGCTACGGTTAATGGTAGTAATAAACCTAT
This sequence comes from Colwellia maritima, assembly GCF_022669015.1. Taxonomy (GTDB): domain Bacteria; phylum Pseudomonadota; class Gammaproteobacteria; order Enterobacterales; family Alteromonadaceae; genus Colwellia; species Colwellia maritima. The sequence goes on from NZ_JAKKSL010000001.1 coordinate 1,636,925, forward strand.
GATTGTTACATTTACAACTGATGTCGGTATTATTCCTATAGCGACTGCTATTACAAATGATAGTAACGAAGCTAGTGTTGATATATTAGCCGGTGGTAGCTTAGGTGCAGGAACCGTTACCGCTTCAATTGAAAGTGGCGAATCAGGAGAAGCATTATTAGTTGTTGGTTCATCGACTGTTGTAATGGGGAGTGGAAGTCCTTTTATTGAAGGGAAAGCAGAAATTAGTTTAGCGCAGATTTCGGCCGGTGGTACAACCGTGGTATCGGTCAGTATTATTGATGATCAAGGTGCATTGTTTACTGAGCCTGTTGATGTAAATTTCTCGTCTAGTTGTTCTAGTTTAAATACACCAACAGCTGAATTAAGTTCACCAATTACCACATCTAATGGCACAGCAACCAGTACCTACCTGGCAAAAGGATGTGTTGGAAATGATCCTATTAATGCTACCGCTAATGCGGGTGGTATTAACTTATCAGCAACAACGTCTGTGAATGTTTTGCCTGCTAATATTGGTAGTATTGAGTTTATTTCAGCCTCGCCAGAAAATATTTCTATATTGGGTACGGGTAGTTTAGGCGGTTCAGAAAGTTCAACCGTTAAGTTTAGAGTATTAGATACCAACTCAAACCCTGTAAATAATCAATTAGTTAACTTTTCTTTAAATACGGATGTTGGTGGTATTAAACTTATTCCTGACAGCGCTACAACAAATAATTTAGGTATTGTGCAAACGGTGATTAATTCAGGGACTGTTGCAACGAGTGTGAGAGTACAAGCAACCATAGATGGTAGCGACCCTGCTATTTCATCACAATCAAGTGTGTTAGTGGTGTCTACGGGTATTCCTGATCAAGATAGTTTTAGTTTATCTGCAGATATATTAAACCCAGAAGGTCGGAGTCGTGATGGTACAACGGTAGAGGTAACAGCTCGTTTAGCTGATGCATATAACAATCCTGTACCAGATGGCACTGCAGTCAGTTTTACAACGGAAGGTGGCTCTATCGAGCCGTCGTGTGTAACTGCTAATGGTGCTTGTAGTGTAACTTGGACAAGCCAATATCCTCGTCCAGAAGGGCATGTATTAGGTGATGTGAACAACCCAAATCATGTGCCTGAAGAGCAAAATACGATGGGACAAAGATACGGTGGCAGGGCAACCATTATTGCAACGGCAATTGGTGAAGAATCATTTCCTGATTTAAACGGAAATGGTCGTTTTGATGCTAGCGAAGTAACCGCTTTTAAAGGGAATGATGTCAGTGGTCGCCCTTATGACTTAAAAGAAGCGTTTGCTGATTATAACGAAGATGGTTTTTATAACCCCGGCGAAACTAATGCATCAGAACAAATTGGTGGCGAGTTAGAAGAGTTTTTAGACTTTAATAATGACGGTGTTTTTACAACTAACGATGGGAAATATAATGGTGTGCTTTGTTCTATTCCTGCGCATGCAGGTTGTTCTGATAACAAATCACTTAATGTAAGAGCTCAATTAACCTTAGTGATGTCAGGGAGTACAGCAAATTTGGAACTTATTGCAACAGAGGATGCTGTTGAATTAATGGTTGATGATCCAAATTTTGTTGATGACCCCGATGATCCAAATGATCAGGCTGCTAGTGTACCTAATTCCAAATTTAATCCATCGGATGAAATCTTATATATTACTGGTGAAAATACGGGGTTTGTTACCTTAACTATTGCGGATTTACATAATCAGCCTATGCCGGCGGGATCCAAAATTACTTTCACTCCCTCGGTAGGTGGTGGGGCAACACCTAGTAGTTTTGACTGGCCTAATGATAATCATAATGGTGGGTTAACCTTTGTTGTTGGCATTAAAGGCGCGAAAGAAGCGACTTCAGGCGTATTTTATGTAAGTGTTGAAACGTTAGACGGTGCGATTATAACCCCTTTTTCTCCTGTTAGAATTATCATAGAATAATTGTTATAAAACTGAAAATGCCGTTAACTTTACCGTTTACTTAATAAAGCAAACAGTAAAGTTACCGGCATTTTTGATTGTGTTTAACAACTTCAATCATGGTACATAGATGACGTATTGGGAGGAAACCATCACATCAGGTCATTTAGTACTATTTATTCATTTCACTAATTAAAAATGCAGATATTTCTCCTGCTACCTTTAATGTTTTTTCTTGGCTAATTACCCCTAATCCAGAGCTGTCAGTAAACGGCGCTATTTCCATCATATCAGCCCCTGTTATTGGATATTGAGCAGCAATAGCTCGTAGTATTGCCATTGCTTCAGCCGGCATTAAGCCATTTGGTTCAGGTGTGCCAGTAGCACTTGCATAACTGTCATCAATGGCATCAATATCAAAGCTAACATATAACTCATCAATATTCTGAACGGCCAATTGCGCTAGAATATTTTCAATGACTTTTTCAACGCCTAATGTTTTTACTTCAGCTGCCCAGTGCTGTTTTACGCCAAATGTACTTTCCCAATGACTTTTAGGTTTTCCGCTTGAGCGGATACCAACTTGAATCAAATGTTCTGGCGCAGGTAAATCATCTAAAATATGGGTACACCACGAGCCAAAGCATAAATCGATTCCTAATCGTTCAACGAGTAAATCTGTATGTGCATCAAAATGAATAATGCCAGTACGCTTGCCTTGTTGTTTTTTGGCTTGTAAATATGCTTTGGTTAGCGGATAGCTAACACTATGATCGCCACCTATACCAAAAATACCTTTATCAGGAAAAGCGGCATAAAAGTCATGTAATACATCTTCGGTGATACTTAATGGACTGACATAATATTCACTTTGGCTATCTTGATATAGTGCTTTTCTACAGTTAGCTATAGTTGCATCGTTTAAATATTTATCTGACAATAAATGAGGAATGACGCGAACATCCCCAAGATCAAATGTATTCAATTGTGGATATTTTTCTAGCAAGGCGCTACGTAGAAATAATGGTCCCCAATTAGCTCCTCTAAGAATTCCGCCGCCACAATCTGATGCTACACCTAAAATAATGGCACGAGAGGTATCAGGCAGCGTGTCTAAAGAACTTTTCCATAAATCTTCAATGCCACTAGCCTGACCAAAAATTGTTTGATGTAATTGCGCTTTACGCTCTTTTGCAGTATTGACAGTAAAAACACCATTTCCTGGGGGGCATAAACAGTGAATTAATTTATTTTTTAGTTGTTCGGGTAATTGCGACATTGTAGCCTCAGTATAAGATATTAATAAATAAAAATTACCTGCTTAATTTAGTTTTTTAGACGTTAACCCTTATTTTTTTCCGCAAAGTCGATTATGATTGCGCTGAAAATAGCGTTAATTATTTTTTATAAGCTTGGTATTAGTATGAGTACATGCGCATTATAGTCAAAAGCAGCTAAGAGTAATAGACGGGCAAGCAGGCTCAAAAAATAAATGCTTGTCAATTTGCATAATTATAGATATATGTATAAATAGGTATGCAATCATATTTTAAAAACGATACCCTTAATTAGCCTTGTTTGAGTGATATTAAAGAGTATGCTCGCACTTTTTAACTCAAATAGTGAATGAATAATAAAACAGAAATTAATTTAACTTCACCTGTAGATAAACGGTTGAAGTAAGTAGGATTACAAACTTTTATGGCAAAATCACTTGTTATTGTCGAATCGACCAAAGCGAAAACAATTAATAAATACTTAGGAAAAGACTTTATTGTAAAGTCGAGTGTTGGGCATGTGCGCGACTTACCCCACAGCAGTACAGGGAAGAAAGTTGCCACTAAATCACCTGCAGAAGTGCGTAAAATGGCACCTGAAGCAAAAGCTAAATACAAAGCTAAACGTGACAAACAAGCGTTAGTTAACCGCATGGGAATCGATCCTGAAAAAAATTGGGCGGCTAATTATCAAATTCTTCCAGGAAAAGAAAAAGTAGTGACCGAGCTACAAAAACTGGCAGAAAAAGCAGATATTGTTTATCTCGCAACCGATTTGGATCGCGAGGGAGAAGCGATTGCCTGGCATTTAAAAGAGCTAATTGGTGGGGATGACGATAAATTCCGTCGTGTTGTTTTTAATGAAATAACGGAAAGCTCAATCAAGCAAGCTTTTGCTACCCCTGGCGAATTAAGTATGCCTGGTGTAAATGCACAACAAGCTCGCCGTTTTCTTGACCGTGTTGTGGGCTTTATGGTTAGCCCGTTACTGTGGAAAAAAGTTGCTCGTGGTTTGTCGGCCGGTCGAGTGCAATCCGTGGCAGTGAAATTAGTTGTTGAGAAAGAGCGTGAGATAAAAGCTTTCGACCCCAAAGAGTTTTGGGAAGTAGTTGCCGATACTCATGCAAGTTCAGGTGAAGCGTTAACGCTCGATGTAACCCATGAAAATGGCAAAGCATTCAAGCCCACAAACAAAGCGGATACCGATAAGGCATTAGCCGTATTAAAACCGAGCGGATTATGTGGTGAGTAAACGTGAAGATAGACCTTCAAAAAGTACTCCGTCGGCTCCCTTCATTACCTCAACACTACAGCAAGCCGCGAGCACTAAATTAGGTTATGGTGTAAAACGCACCATGGGGTTAGCACAGCGTTTATACGAAGTCAAGCACATAACCTATATGCGTACTGATTCAACAAACTTAAGTAAAGATGCGGTTGATATGTGCCGAACTTTTATTAGTGAAAGCTTTGGTGAAAACTATTTACCAGAAAAACCGAAAGTTTATGGCTCAAAAGCAGGGGCACAAGAGGCACATGAAGCGATTCGTCCGTCAAATGTAAAAGTTGAATCTGCTTTTATGGAAGGTATTGAACCCGATGCCAAAAAGCTTTATGACTTAATCTGGCGCCAGTTTGTTGCCTGTCAAATGACGGCCGCACGATATACCGTAAGTACATTGACAATCAGTGCAGGCGGCTTTGATTTAAAAGCGAAAGGTCGTGTCATGCAGTTTGATGGTTGGACGCGCGTTCATCCTCAACTGGCTAAAGGCGATGACAAGCATTTACCTGATTTAACGGTAGGTGAAGCCTTAACATTAGATAACTTAGAAGCAGCACAACACTTTACTAAGCCACCAAGACGTTATGGTGAAGCTTCTTTGGTGAAAGAGTTAGAGAAACGCTCTATCGGTCGCCCATCAACTTATGCGTCTATCATTTCAACCATACAAGATAGAGGTTATGTACGGTTAGATAAAAAACGTTTTTATGCTGAGAAAATGGGTGAAATAATTACTGATAGCCTTTCGATTAGTTTCGAAAAATTAATGAGTTATGATTTTACCGCCAATATGGAGCAAGAACTTGATGCGATTGCTGTTGGTGAACTTGATTGGAAAGCTGTTTTAGATAAATTTTATGAAAATTTCAGTAAAAAGTTAGCACTTGCCAACCTTGATTCTGAAGAAGGAGGCATGCCAAATAACGATCCCGTCTTAACGGACATTGATTGTCCAACATGTGGACGTAAAATGGGTATTCGAACGGCTTCAACAGGTGTGTTCTTAGGGTGTTCAGGCTATGCTTTGCCACCGAAAGAACGTTGTACTACCACCATGAACTTAACGCCTGGTGAGGAAGCTGTAAGTGTCTTAGCTGAAGATCAAGAAACTGAAGCATTGCGCGCTATGCACGTTGTAAAAAATGTAATACCGCAATGGATAGTTATTTAATCGATGAAACTCGAAAATTGCATGTGTGTGGTAATAATCCCATTTGTGATGGTATTGAAGTTGAAAAGGGCACGTTTAAAATTAAAGGTTATGATGGACCTGTCCTCGAATGTGATCGCTGCCAAGCTGATATGGAATTAAAATCTGGCCGTTTTGGTAAGTATTTTGATTGTACCAATGCGGAGTGTAAGAATACTCGTAAGTTACTTGCTAACGGTGAAGCTGCGCCACCAAAAGAAGATCCTGTTCAATTACCTGAACTTGCCTGTGAAAAGTCTGAAGCACATTTTGTATTACGTGATGGTGCAGTCGGTATATTCTTGGCTGCCAATACTTTTCCACGCTCGCGTGAAACAAGAGCACCAAAAGTAGAAGAGTTACAGCGTTTTAGAGACCGAATATCACCTAAGTTCTATTATTTAGCTGATGCCCCGCCGCAAGACAATAAAGGTAATCCTAGTATTGTTCGCTATAGTCGTAAAACTAAAGAACAGTATGTAATGACAGAGATTGAAGGTAAGGCTATTGGCCGGACTGCCAAGTATATTGATGGCAAATGGGTTGAAGATATTCCTAAACCGAAGAAAAAAGTCGCCAAAAAGAAAGTGGCAGTAAAGAAAAAAGCAGTCGCTAAAGAAGAAAGTTAATTTTAAGTTAGTTACGAAAACAACTTTTCAACAAGTTGTTTTCGTTTTTCTGCTTGTTATACCAATCTTAGCAACTATGTGATCATTTCTACTTGCAGAAATCACCAACTACCTCGTCATTTATTTAATCATTAGAACAACTCGTTATTGAAATAAATGCCTTGTATTAGGCAATTTTTTTACGTATAAAATAGATTACTTAATTAATGAAACGGGTATTACTTGTTCTAGAACTTTGTGTTCAATCTAATCCTTCTAATTCATCAATGACTTTTCTTGCTTGTGCTATTGTACAATCACTTCGTGCGATTAAAGCACTGATGGTTACTTTGTCAATTGTTGCCGCGATTCTTAATAATTCCTCATGGCTTAAATGTTGATATTCACTTTTTAATTGTTTTGCTAACCACAGCCAACTTGGCTCGTTTGATGATTCTATAAATTCTATAATAGATTGTATTTGTTCAAAATTAGCATTGAGTAGCCAATGACGAGAGCGCCCTATACGTTTCAGCTCACAGCCTTGCAACCTTATGTGAGCCTTTAAAGCATAAGCCTTCATTGTTCTTCTCAAAAAAGAATTTAATGTAATGGAATTGACTTTTTCCACGCTATAATCTCAATTATTCCTATGAAAAAGCCAAAGAACAGCCGGCTTAATAAGTTAATGGAACACTTTAGTAAAATGTAATTAAGTTTCTATTATGTTTGAACAAGTAACCACCTAAATAAAATTTACCATTTCTTTTTAGGTTGGAACAAGATATCTAATTCGTTCTCTTCGCTTTTGGCTTTTCTTGCTGCGTCAGATGCATTAGTTATTTTTAAAGATTCAGTGATTTCTTCTAATAAAGTGGTTATTTCGGCGTTTTTGGCTGTAGTGTATTCTGTTTTTTTACCATGATTTTCCAAGGTTTGTAATGCTTTTTCAAAATATTGGCGTGCAGAGCCAAACATTTCCTTATTTTGTGCTTGGCAGCCTCGTTTAAGTAAACTTTCAATGTTTATTTTTAATTGCATTGCATCTAAACGCTGATCTTCTTGCGTAAAGGTACTTGGGTCTAATGCACCTTTCGATTGTTCCGATTTTAATATTGCACGCAATTTCTTTATGCATTGCAAGGTTGCTAATATTTGTTTCTCATTATCAGGTAAAATAAAATTTGCTTCATTATTTTGACTCGCTGCTAAATCTTCTGCTGCGTCTAAACGAGATTTTAGCGCGGAAATTTTCTTTTTAAGTCCCGTAACATCAGGCATTAGTTTCTGCATTTCTTTCGCTGCATTTAGACACCTTTTATTTAATATTTGCGCAATATTTGGACTGGCAGGAATATTTGATAAATTTAGAATAAGCTCTTCGCTTTCATCTATGATGGCTTTCTGTTTTGCTACTTTTACTCTTTTTTCTGCATCTTGTTTTTCTTTATGTTGCTGTATTGCGCTAACTACAACAACAAAGATGATTAAGGTAATGAGTAAACCTATAATAATAGCGACCATGTTAAAGCTCTTATTTTTAAAAATGTGAACAACTATCCACGATGATAGTTAGCAGTCTACAAAAAATGTGATGCTTAGCAAAGCGTAACTTACAATTTATTATCTAATTTAAAGATTTAGATGGATAAATGATGGTTTGAATGTTGAATTATTTTCTTTGTGTTATAAGTTAGGTAATAAAGTTATTACGCAATTTTTTAAATTATGGTGAATTTAATTTACAAAAAATTAAATTTGATATGGAATAAATCTTCAATTAAGTATATTATTTTGGTCTAAAAAAGTTCCTACACTCGACGTTTGAAGCAGCTTAGGTATACATAATGAAATTGCAACAATTGCGCTACATAGTAGAAGTACTCAATAATAACCTAAATGTTTCTGCGACGGCAGAGGTACTTTTTACGTCTCAACCCGGTATTTCCAAGCAAGTTAGAATGCTTGAAGATGAATTGGGAATTCAAATCTTTGGTCGCAGTGGTAAGCATCTCACACATGTTACACCCGCAGGGCAAGAGGTCATTAACATTGCCCAAGAAATTCTTTCTAAAGTTGAAGGTATAAAAGCGGTTGCTCGTGAGCATACGCAACCAGATGAAGGGAAATTACGCATTGCGACAACACATACTCAGGCTCGCTATGCTTTACCTGAAGTTATACAAGGCTTTATTAAGAAGTATAGTAAAGTTTCACTACAAATGTCTCAAGGTACGCCCGCAAATTAGCGATGCAGCAGCGAAAGGTGAGGCTGATTTTGCTATAGCCACAGAGTCTTTGCATTTATACAATGACCTAGTGATGTTGCCTTGCTACCATTGGAACCGTAGTGTTATTGTTCGAAAAGATCATCCTTTAGCGCGCAAACAAAATTTAACGATTCAAGATATTGCAAAGTATTCTCTCGTGACTTACGTTTTTGGTTTTACTGGGCGTTCCGAGTTAGATGCTGCTTTTGAGAAAGCAGGAGCAGAGCCTAAAATTGCCTTTACTGCAACAGATGCCGATGTGATTAAAACTTATGTTCGTCTAGGCGTCGGCGTCGGTGTCATAGCGACGATGGCGATCGATCCTGCTATTGATAACGATCTTGTTAGTATTGATGCGAGTCATTTATTTAAAGCCAGTACAACTAAAATAGGTTTCAGACGTGGTAGTTTTTTACGAGGTTATATGTTTGACTTTATTGAACGTTTTGCGCCGCATTTAAATAAACATGTGGTTACACAAGCTATGTTGTTAAAAAATAATGTAGAAGTTGATGAAATGTTCGCTGACGTTACATTACCCATTAGGTAATGTAACTACTATATTAAAAGTTATCAGTGAGTAAAATGATACCTAGATACTTGCTAACATTCAGTAATATTCACTGCTAATCCACCCCGAGAAGTTTCTTTATATTTAGTTTTCATATCATTGCCTGTATCCCACATGGTTTTGATGACTTTATCTAGAGAAACTTTAGATGTCCCCGTTCCGCGAAGAGCTAATCTAGAAGCATTGATTGCTTTAACTGACCCCATGGCATTTCGTTCAATACAGGGAACTTGCACTAAACCACCTACCGGGTCACAGGTTAAGCCTAGATTATGTTCCATACCTATTTCAGCAGCATTCTCAACTTGTATAGGAGAGCCACCCATAATCTCGGTTAAAGCGGCGGCTGCCATGGAACAAGCAACGCCTACTTCTCCTTGACAACCAACTTCGGCGCCAGAGATAGAAGCATTGGTTTTATATAAAATGCCAATAGCAGCGGCAGTAAGTAAATAACGTATACAATCATCATCAGAAACGGGATTTACAAATTTGTCGTAATAACACAATACGGCAGGAATGATCCCTGCTGCACCATTTGTCGGAGCTGTAACTACACGACTACCTGCAGCATTCTCTTCATTAACAGCTAATGCAAATAAGTTTACCCAGTCCATTGCTGTAAGAGGGTCACTTGATTTTTCAACCATTAAAGAGCGATATAATGCCGGCGCACGACGATTCACTTTCAGACCACCGGGTAAAATCCCTTCGGTAATTATTCCTCGATCTACGCTGCCGCGCATCGCTTGCCAAATACCTACGAGTTTAGAGCGAATTGTAGTTTCATCATTTAAGCACTTTTCATTTTGCATCATAATAGTACTGATACTTAAGCCACTTTCTTGCGCAATGGCAAGGAGTTGAGCTGCGTTAGTGAATCGATGAGGCCTATCGATATTTTCATGCAGGGATAACGCTTTATCTTTTTCTTTCTCGAAATCACAATCTTGTACAATAAAACCACCACCAATAGAGTAATAAGTTTGCTGTAAAATAATTGTTTCACCTTGGTAAGCAAAAAGTGTCAATGCATTTGAATGGGCAGGCAACCTTTTTCTATGATGATAAATAATGGCATTATCTTTAGGAAAATTAACAGAATAATTTCCATCGAGTAGTATTTTTTCACTTTCAACCACTTGAGACAGGATAGTGTCTATTGAATCAACAGCGATGTCTTCAGGCGTTTCACCTGATAAACCTAGAATAATTGCTTTACCTGTACCATGACCAATGCCTGTTTGACCCAAAGAGCCAAATAATTCACATTTAACACGGTCGGTTTTAGTGAGCAACGATTGTTTTTTGAGTGCTTCTTCAAATAACTTGGCTGCTTTCATTGGACCAACAGTGTGAGAACTTGATGGACCAATACCTATTGAAAACATATCAAATACGCTAATCATGACTTAATTCCGAATAAAATTTTAATAATTTATGTTTTGGCTGATGTTAATATGGTAATGATAGCTGAAAGTTATTATTTTTGACAATAAATATTCGCAATAATTAACGAGCATGTTTGAAGTGAAACACTCATGTGGTAAAGGTTATTTTATTCTATTGACTAAATCTTTCATGATGGCTGCTGTCGCACCCCAGATGTTATAGTGTCTATAGGGATAAAAGTGGACATTATGATGACGTCCATGCCGATAAGAATCGATGATATGGTGATTTTCATCTTGTAAAAAATGTTGTAATGGCACATGAAATATTTCATCTACTTCATTTTTGTCTTTTATATAAGTTTGAAGTGAATCAATCATCGCGACGATAGGTGTAACTTGATAACCACTAATAATTTCATAACTTGGCAATTGTCCAATAACCGTAACGTTTTCCGGATCTAGCCCTATTTCTTCTTGTGCTTCTCTCAGTGCTGTGTGCGTTAGATCTATATCAGTATGCTCTACTTTGCCCCCAGGAAAACTTATTTGTGAAGGATGGTGTTTTAAATGGCTAGCACGTCTAGTTAATAGTACTTGTAGACCATTTGTTGAATAGGTATCTTGTTCAGTATTTAGTTGATTAGCCATTGTCTTGGAATCATCAAACAATGCGATTAGCACTGCTGCAGATCTTAAGGGGGCATGGTGTTGGTAATTATGACAAGAATCATATTGCTGTTTTAAATGAAATCTAAATAAAAACTCATCTTTATCCATTATGTTTACCCTCTTGTTTACCTAATTGCTCTAATATGGGCAAAATTCGATTTACTTTATCAAAGGTTTCTTGAAACTCGCTTGAAGCGGTTGAATCAGCAACTAAGCCGCCACCACCCAACAGTATATCTGATTAGTGACAGAGGAAGATCTAGAGGTACCTTGATTGTTTAACGCGATTAAGGTGCGAATAGTGATCTTGGTGTCCATCGTACCACAACTTGAAATGTAGCCTATGCTGCCACAGTAGACACTTCTTCTGTGGGGCTCAAGTTGTTCAATAATTTCCATTGCGCGAATTTTTGGGGCACCGGTAATTGACCCACCAGGAAATGCACCACGCAATAAATCATTCACACTATATTGCTCAGCAAGTTCGCCTTCAACTGTACTTACAAGATGGTGTACGGCCGGAAAGCTTTCGATATCAAATAATTTTGGCACTACAACACTGTTTGGGGTGCACACTTTTGATAAGTCATTACGCAGTAGATCAACAATCATTAAGTTTTCAGCTCGATCTTTTATTGAGTTGAGTAATATTGCAGCGTTGGCGCTATCTTGTTCAGTATTGTTGCTTCTAGGCATAGTACCTTTAATGGGTTTACTTTGTACTTTATTATTTTTACATTGCAAAAAACGTTCAGGCGATAGACTTAAAATACAGGCATTATTCAAACGTATAAATGCTGAAAAGGGCGCTTTGTTTTCTATTCTAAGAGCGCAGTATGCTTGAAACTCATCCCCTAAATATTGTGCGTTAAAGCGTTGTGCTAAATTAATTTGATAACAGTCACCCGTGGATAAATATTGTTGGACTTGGTTGAATTTTTCAATATACGAAGCTTGATCCATACTACTTTGCCAAGGCGTTGTTAAAGTGAAGTTTTGCGAAGGTTTTGCGTTATTTTGTTGTCGAGTAACTAATGCTTGTATAAACTTTTCCAAGGCGATACGTTTTTCTGCAGGACAGAGTAAAAAGTACTGTTGCCGTTTATGATCAAAGATCACGGCTTGGCTATATATGCCCATTGCCATTTCAGGCAAGCTAATGTCTTGTTCTGCGTTTGTAGGCAATTTTTCGAAACGACGACCTAAATCATAAGCAAGATACCCTAATGCCCCCCCTAAAAAAGGTAAGTCATATTGCGTCGCATGTACTGTTGAAATTACTTGAGGTTGAATTTTTTCTAATAAAGAAAACGGATCATCATCACTTATCTCAGTTTTATCGGATTTTTTATAATGTATTTGTGTATTATCGCCGTAAGTGCATAAGGTCACTTCAGGTTGCCAAACCAAAATATCAAAGCAGGCATTAATATGCCCACCTTCACCTGAATCTAACCAAATAGCCCAAGGCTCTTGCGCTAATGGTGTAAATAAATCTAAGGGTTTAACTGTTCTTGCTAAGGTTAATTTCTCAACAGACAGTGATAATGGTTTACTCAGTGATAGATTGTTGGATTGCAAGACGGTAGTTACTCAAGTTATTGACTATTCAGTTGCTTAAAAAATTATTAGATATTTATCTAATAAATGTTCATATTCTACTATTGGCTACTAGCCGCAGTTTCAATAGAAAGGTATTATAATGAAAACAAATTATATACCCAAATGAATTGAAATTGCAGGTTTTAGTGTACTTGGGTATTCACACCGTTAACGAGAGTTGAGAGCACCATGTCCCATAAAATTATCAAACAACAAGACTTAATCGACAGTGTTGAAGACGCACTACAATATATTTCTTATTATCATCCTCTTGATTTTATTCAAGCGTTAGAAAAAGCTTATCACAAAGAACAAAATACAGCGGCCAAAGATGCCATTGCGCAAATTCTTATTAATTCGCGTATGGCGGCTACGGGTAAACGTCCTATATGTCAAGATACAGGTATTGTTACGTGTTTTGTGAAAGTAGGTATGGGCGTTACCTGGGATAAAACCGATATGACAGTGCAACAAATGGTAGATGAAGGCACACGTCGTGCTTATATGAATCCTGATAATCCATTACGTGCTTCTATTGTTGCTGATCCTACCGGTGCTCGTAAAAATACGAAAGATAATACTCCTGCTGTTGTACATGTCGACTTGGTTGAAGGCGATGAAATTGAAGTGATGATTGCGGCTAAAGGTGGCGGTAGTGAAAACAAAACTAAAATGGTGATGTTAAATCCTAATGACTCTATTGCTGATTGGGTAGTGAAAACGTTGCCGTCGATGGGCGCAGGTTGGTGTCCGCCTGGTATGTTAGGTATAGGTGTGGGTGGTACGGCAGAAAAAGCAGCCGTATTAGCGAAAGAAAGCTTGATGGATCCTGTTAATATTCAAGAATTGATGGATAGAGGTCCTCAAAATTCAGAAGAAGAGCTACGTTTAGAAATTTTCGATCGGGTGAATAAATTAGGGATCGGTGCACAAGGTCTTGGCGGTTTAACTACCGTTGTCGATGTAAAAATTAATGCTGTTCCAACACATGCAGCATCATTACCTGTTGTAATGATTCCTAACTGTGCAGCAACGCGTCATGTTCATTTTCACTTAAATGGCACTGGCCCGGCTGATTTAACACCACCTAAATTAGAAGATTGGCCAGATATTACGTGGGAAGTGGGTGAAAATGTTCGCCGTGTTAATGTTGACGGTTTAACTAAAGCCGATATAGCACAATGGAAAACAGGGGAAACTGTTCTACTTAGCGGCACTATCTTAACTGGCCGTGATGCTGCCCATAAGCGTATTCAAGACATGTTAGCTGCCGGTGAAAAGTTACCTGTTGATTTTACAGACAAATTTATTTATTACGTTGGTCCTGTTGATGCCGTTGGTGATGAAGTCGTTGGTCCTGCAGGCCCTACAACAGCAACACGTATGGATAAATTTTCTGAAATGATCTTGGCTGAAACGGGTCTTCTAGGATCTATCGGTAAGTCAGAACGTGGTGCAGCGACCGTAGAAAATATTAAAAAGCACAAGTCTGTTTATTTAATGGCCGTGGGCGGTGCTGCTTACTTAGTTTCTAAAGCGATTAAAAAAGCGAAAGTTGTCGCCTTTGAAGATTTAGGAATGGAAGCCATTTATGAGTTTGAAGTTGAAGATATGCCCGTGACCGTGGCTGTAGATAGCAACGGAGAGTCTGCACATGTGACTGGCCCTGCTATCTGGAAACTTAAAATTGAAGAATCAGGTCAAAAATAGTAATGTTAATCGTTAAAGACTAACCCTTAGTAATTGACCATGAAAACATTAGTGAATGACCTTGAAATACCATTTATTTCAAGGTCATTTTTATTTTCTCAGCGACAGTATCGATAATACTAAAGGCATTAGTAGCATGAGGAATACTATCAGAACTCCATATATTACTAACACCTAACTCGTTAAGTTGCTTTATTGCACTATCAACAAAAAATGCATGGGTCACAATGATTGAGATACTTCTTGGCTTTTGATGCTGAAGTTGGATCACCGCCTGTATTAGTGTTTTACCTGTCCGGCAATATCATCAACAATAATGAGATCTTGTCCTGCTAAATCTAATGATATGTTTTTTTCACTGGTATTGTCTGAAAAACTGACTTTCACCTGTGTATCACTGTATCGTTCTTTTGTGGCTATGGTATACATCCAACGGTGCGGGGCAGCAATAGCTTTAACCCATTGTTGAGACTCTTCATCAGGTCCAATAATAATAGGTTGAGTGAATTTTTGCTTTATAAAATCACTGATAGCGAGGGTGGCATTCAATGTGACGGCTTCACTATTGGGGATTGCTTCGCCTAAATTATTAATGCGATGTAAATGCGGATCCACTGTGATAACTCGATCGAAATATTCGCTTAGTAATTTACCAATAATTTTCTGGCTAATCGCTTCCCCGGTATGAAAGGCTTTGTCTTGGCGCATATAGCATAAGTAGGGTGCAACTAAAGTAATATGTTTAACCCCTTGGTTTTTCGCAGCCGCAGCCGTTATTATCAGCTCAATTAATTTATTATTTGGTTGATGTAAACTACGACAAATAATTACTTTCTGTGGTAATGAGGGGGGTAAGGTGACTTTTGTTTCACCGTCTGGAAATTGATGTAAGTTAACTACCTTCATTGGAAGAGTTAAGTCATTCGCAAGCTTTTCAGCTTGAGGTAAATAGTCGTCAAAACCTAGTAGCAATGTCATGTTAGTTCCCGTTTATTGTTGAGCGCTAAATTAGTAAAATGAGATAAGCTAGATATAATAATGTGCGTTATTAGAGGGCGCTTTTGCGTTAATAGTATAAACATTGCCTTCATCAGCGAGTTTCTTAGCAAATTCAAGTTCACTTTTATAACAAGCGTAGATAGTAAATAACGTATCACCTTTATTTACGTGATCCCCTACTTTTTTTGATAAATCAATACCCGCACATTTGTCTCTAGGTGCACCGGCTAAGTCGGCTATATTGGCTATTTTTAAGTTATCTATTGTATGTATATAGCCATTTGTATACGCGATAACTTCATATTGTAAAGGTGGTTGATTCTCGTGTTTTTTCTGTTCGCCCTGCGCTAATATAATAGCCTGCATTTTATCAAAAGCCCGTCCAGATTCGAGTATGTCGCGCGCTGTAGCATAACCTTGGCCGCCTCTTACATCAGGATCAAATTCTAATATACGACCGGCCAAGCGCAGTGATTTTTCACGCAAATCAGCAGGTGCGTCAATGTGGTTACTTAACACTTGTAACACGTCTCTTGCTTCCAATACTGGACCAATACCATTGCCTATTGGTTGAGATCCATCAGTGAAAACCACTTCAATATGTAAAGCAAACAGGTCACCAATATATTCAAAGAGTTTTCTTAATTGTAATGCCTCCTGTTTATCATGAATTTTAGCAGAAGCACCAATAGGAATATCAATTAATAAGTGAGTGGAACCGGCTGCAATTTTTTTTGATAAAATGGAGGCGACTAATTGGCCCGTAGAGTCCATTGATAAAGGGCGTTCCACGGAAATTAAAATGTCATCAACTGGCGCTAGTTTTGCTGTTCCGCCCCAAGAAAGCATACCGCGGTGAGACTGAACAATTTTTTTCATTTTTTCTAGGGAAAGTTCAACTTTTGCCAATACTTCCATTGTATCAGCTGTGCCTCTTGGGGGAAGTGATTGCTCGACTAGACGTTTTTGGCATTAGCATTCCATGCGCTGCGACAATTGGCATGACAATCATCGTTGTACGATTTCCAGGTATTCCGCCAATGCAGTGTTTGTCTACCACAATAGGCTCCCCCCAATTAAGAGTTTTCCCAGAATTAACCATGGCTTTTGTTAAAAAGAATATTTCTTCACGTTCTAATCCATTATGACTACAGGCGACTAAAAATGCCGCTATTTCCATTTTTGAATAACGATTTTCTAAAATATCTTGGCAAATAAGATGATATTCATTTTCACTGAGGCTTTCACCGGCAATTTTTTTATGAACAGCTTTAAGTGATATAGGGGGCTTGGCCGGTGCAATGTAAACTTTGATGCCCTCCGGTTGTCCTAACTGCTTAAAAGCTTGAGTGCTTAACCCTAATTCGTCTATATCGACTATGGCAGTATCATCGACAATGTTTAAAACAGCTAATACAGGCGAGCCATTTCCTCTAATGTAAATTTCTATTTTCATTAATGCTTGAAAACCTTCTGTACGATACAAAGGACAGTTTCGATGTAAATAAACAACATTTTCTTTAAAAGTATCTATGGCAACAGATTTAAGTTTAAGCATAGGTTATTCATCCTAATTCATGGGCTATTACGTTACTTGGTAAAACACGGTACAGAAATTCCGTACCTATTTTGAATAGTGTAAACAAAAAAAATCGCAACTAGGTTAATGTAGATCATATCGTATGTAATATTATAGAGGTTTGGGTATATTTAATATAATTGGTGTAATAAAAAAGCCAACAGTTTAAGACTATTGGCTTTGTGTTTAGCGGAGAAATATTTATCTTAACTTTTAATCTACGCCGATGTTCTTATTCAGCTAAACGTAATAATTCATTAATGCCAGTCTTTTCACGAGTTTTCGCATCAACTTTTTTAACAATAATTGCAGCATACAAACTATATTTACCACATTTTGATGGTAAGTTACCGGGAACTACAACCGAACCTGCGGGTACACGACCGTAATGTATTTCACCTGTTTCGCGGTCATAAATACGGGTACTTTGACCAATGTATACCCCCATTGAAATAACAGCACCTTCTTCTATTACAACCCCTTCTACTATTTCTGAACGTGCGCCAATAAAGCAATTATCTTCGATAATTGTTGGGCCAGCTTGTAATGGCTCTAATACGCCACCTATTCCTACGCCACCAGACAAATGTACATTTTTACCTATTTGAGCACACGAGCCAACGGTTGCCCAACCATCAACCATACAGCCTTCATCAACAAATGCCCCTATATTTACAAAGCTAGGCATCACTACAACATTTTTACCAATAAAGCTGCCGGTACGTACTGAGGCTCCAGGAACAACACGCACACCGTCTGCTTCAAACATTTCTTGGGTGTAATCGCTATATTTCATGGGGACTTTGTCAAAAAAAGTACTTTCGGCCCCATCAATCACTTGGTTGTCCCAAATGCGAAATGATAATAATACAGCCTTTTTAAGCCATTGATGTACATGCCATTGGCCCGCTATTTTTTCTGCAACACGTGCAGAGCCATTATTGAGTGCTGCTATTGAAGCTAGTACAGCAGTTTTGACTTCATCAGAGACGGTTGCAGGGCTAATATTTGCTCTGTTTTCAAAAGCTTGCTCAATTGTACTTTCTAAGGCGGTTAAATCAGTCATTTATAAATTCCTATTACTTATTTCAAATTGTTTAATCTATTTCTTGGGTTAGTTTATCAGCGAGTTGTTGTTTTTCTAGTTCTGTTAATGCTGCGTTTTCATTGGTTGAAATAGTGAAAACATCATCGGCTTTTTCGCCAAAAGTGGTTATTTTTGCTGAATGTATACTAATATTAAGTTGTTGAAATACCTGGGCAATATTACCCAGTAACCCGGGTCTATCTAAGGCAATAATTTCAATCATCGTTTTCGTTTTGGAGCTGATTTTGATAAAACTTGCCCTTAGTGGAAAGTTAAATTGTTTCACTTCTCTACGCGCCGGTTGCAGCGGAATATCACATAGGTTGTCTTGTTTCAGTTTCGTACTTAAAGCGTTAGCAATTTCACTCGTTTGATAACTTTCTTTAAGGGCTTTGCCACGAGAATCAAGAATAATAAACGTATTAACGGTATAACCTGTTTTCGTGGTAATTATTTTTGCATCATGGATCGACAGCCTTTTACTACCTAATAACTCAACAATAGTGGCAAAAGTATTCACTTTTTCTTTAGCGAAAACAAAAACTTCAGTTCCCCCTCGATAGGGTTTAGGGCTGATAATTACCAGTGGTTCTTCTCTGTTATGACCGATTATACGTTGACAGTGTCTGGCTATTTGCTCTGGAGAATAACGTAAAAAGTAGTCAGCTCTAAATTCTTTCCATAAGGAATTAAGCACATTTTCGTCAACTTGAGTTTCAACTAAAATATCCCTTGCTTGCTGTTGATTTTCCCGAATTTTAGAGCGAGTTTCTACAGGTTTTGATAATCCACGACGTAATGCTCTTAATGTATTGAAATACAGATCATTTAATAGATTTGCTTTCGGCTATTCCATAAGCTTTCGTTCGTGGCTCGCATGTCGGCGACGGTTAAACAGTATAAGTAATCTAAATGTGCTTCATCGCGTACAATATTACTAAAAGCACGAATAACATTTTCATCATTAATGTCGCGTCGTTGTGCGGTTACTGACATAAGTAAATGTTTTTCTACCAACCAAGACACCATTTTGCTGTCGTGATTGCTCATTTTATGTGATTGACAAAAAAACAAGGCGTCTACAGCGCCGAGTTTTGCATGATCTCCACCTCGGCCTTTACCAATATCATGAAAAATTCCCGCTAAGTATAAAACTTCAGGCTTACGAATTTTCTGCATTATTTTACTGCATAAAGGGTATTTATGGTTGTGTTCTTTTTGGCTAAATTGATATAGGTTTTTAACTACGCGGAAACTGTGTTCATCAACAGAGTATGCATGAAATAAATCAAACTGCATTTGACCGACAATATTACGCCATAATGGCAGGTACGAGCCAATAATTCCATACCTATGCATTAAATTGAATGCTAAACCTAAACCGCGAGGATGCTTAATAATGGCCATAAATATTTGACGACATTGTTCATAGTCTATTAAACCTGAAATCAAGCGTCGTCTTGCATTTCGCATTAATCTGAGTGTATGAGAATGAATCCCTTTAATTTCAGGTTGTTGAGCAATAATTAAGAACATTTCGATCATTTTGACAGGTCGCATAAAAATTCTGTCATTGGTGGTATTAATCAATGTATCCACCAATTCAAAATCCTGATTGATCATTTTACTATTAGCTTGTTCTGGATCTTGAATTATTTCTTGTTTAAAGCGTTGCAATAAAATGGTATTTAGCTCGGCAACGCGTGCAATAATGCGAAAAAAACGCTTCATCATACGTTCTACTGGGGCTTTACCTTCATCGCCAAACCCCATCATTTTGGCCACATCGGTTTGATAGTCGAACAACAAACGGTTTTCGCTTCGTTTAGCAACAAAGTGCAAAGCAAAGCGCATTCGCCATAAATAATCTTGTGCTTCAATAAGCTCGGCTAATTCATTTGGATAAAGATAATTATGTTCTACTAACTCTTCTAAAGAATCTGCCAAAAAATGACGTTTTGCAACCCAAGCAATGGTTTGAATATCACGTAATCCCCCTGGGCTAGCTTTTAAATTTGGCTCTAACGTGTATGCGGCACCATGGTATTGCAAATGTCTTTTTGCTTGTTCTTTTCGTTTGGCTATAAAGAATTTTTCTGACGTCCAAAATACATCTTCATTGATCAAAGGCAGTAATTGTTGCGTTAATATCTCATTCCCGGTAATTTGCCGTAGTTCCATTAAGTTGGTTGCAACGGTTACATCATCGATCGCTTGCTTAATACATTCTTTAATAGAACGTACACTGTGACCAATATCAAGTTTTATATCCCAAAGTTGCGTGATAAAACTGGAGATTTTTTCTTCTAATTCTAAATCAATTTCCGTTTGAGTTAATATTAAAATATCAATATCTGAAAAAGGGTGAAGTTCACCACGTCCATAACCACCAACAGCAACTAAGCCGATTTGAAATTCATCAAGATGATGTTGACACCATAATTTAGTTAATATGGCATCAACAAATACGGCACGAGCTATTAATAAGTCTTTAACATCATTATCGGCAAAGGCACTATTAAGCCATTCATGAAAGCTTAGCGTTAATTGGCAAATATCTTTACTTGATAAAATATCGGTTGTAATAGCTAAGCTATTAATAAACGTTTCTGGGATTATGTCACTTTGTATAGGGTGATTATTCACGTATGTACCTATGTCGTTATTTGATGAATTTAAGTCGTTTTAATTGTGAAGAATTCGACTTATGGTTTCTTCTTTACGTAAGGTTAAAATTTCACAGCCTGTTTTTGTCACGACTAAGGTATGCTCCCACTGCGCTGATTTTTTGCCATCACTAGTGTACACGGTCCAGTTATCTTCTTTGTCTAATACCGTGTTGGCTTTACCTAAGTTAATCATGGGTTCAATGGTGAAACACATTCCTTCAACCATCTTAGTTTTATCATGGTTTTTGTAATGAACAATCTGTGGTTCTTCATGAAATTCTACACCAATTCCGTGTCCACAATAGTCTTTAACAATTGAGTAACGTCCTTTACTTTTGATAAATTTTTGAATAGCAGAACCAATTTCACCAAAGGTAGCGCCAGGTTTTACTTTTTTTAGACCAATATATAATGACTCTTGTGCTAAACGACATAATCGGCTGTCTTCAGGAGAAACATCACCTATAAGAAACATTTTACTGGTATCACCATGATAACCGTCTTTAATCACGGTAATATCAAGATTGATGATATCGCCATTTTTTAATACGGTATCATCAGGAATACCATGACAAACAACATGGTTGACGGAGGTGCAAATAGACTTTGGAAAATGGTGATAATTTAGTGGAGCAGAAATAGCTTCTTGTACTTTTTCAGTGTAATCGGCACATAAAGTATTTAACTCATCTGTTGTGACACCTGCTTTTACATAAGGAGCAATCATCTCTAAAACATCACAAGCTAGTTGCTTGACTATGCGCATTTTCGCTATTTCATCTTGGCTTTTAATTGGTATGGACATACTGTTCTCTTACTCGTTATTAGTGTTTAGGTGTATTTATTCAATTCTAACTGTACCGCTTCAACAATCGCCTTAGGCTCTGATAAATAGAAGTTATGATTCAAAAGTATTAACTGATCATCAATGGCTAACAACAGTGCCGGTATGGCTTCGGTGTTTATTAGATCTTGCAATGCATAGATTTCTTCTAATTGCATCATTGCGTCTTTGCTGAGTTTATCACTTTTGAATACTTTTGTAGGGGGCGATAATTTTAGGTCAGCGATTGTTGTTGCTAATTCTGATGGATGCGTTATTGGATTACCTTGCTCAAAATGTGCTTTTTGTAGTGCATTTAATAATGGTAATGCTAAATTTGGCGTCTTATGTTGTGCCCATGTCATTAAATTAGCCGCTAAAATTGAATTTTTATTTTGTTCAAGTAGTTTCAGATAAGGACTTGAAAAATGAATGTTGGCTTGTTGCTCAACCGCTTTAATTTCATTCAACTTATTCTGAGTTGGCTCATCGTGCTTGCCGTCAAAAAAGGCAGTATGCCATAAATTTAGCGTTATATCAGGAAAGGCATTGTGTATTTCGTTTACAAGCTTCGTTGCAACATAACTCCAAGGGCAGTGGCTATCATATAGAAAGAATAGTTGTGCAGGTACTTTGTGTGTTGTCATTTTTTACCTAAAATCGTTTGTTTGAGCACATTAGTTAGCCCAATAATTACTAATTTTACCGTGATAAGTTGAATTATCCCAGTGAAATTTTTTCTGGTTAAAATTGTCATTTTGTGGTATAAAATGCCGCGCTGAAATCTAAGTGATTATTTATCTATTTGTTATTCAGTTAACAACTGATAAATGATGCTTATTTCTACGGCAATTAAACAGGTCAATGTTTGCGAAGAAGCAACTTGATTATATTATAAACTCACATACATCTAGTAAAGGTATACCGGGGTGCTCAGCTGAATCATACCTTGTTGTTATTATATCAAATAACACAAGAATACAGCGAATAGAGTCGTGTATATTGGGTGTATGAACGCTTAACCCCATAAAGGAAAATACAATGTCAAACGTTTCAATGCGCGATATGCTTAAAGCCGGTGTTCATTTTGGTCACAAAACTCGTTACTGGAATCCAAAAATGAAACCGTTCATTTTTGGTGCTCGTGATAAAGTTCATATCATCAACTTAGAACAAACTGTACCTATGTTTAATGAAGCACTTGCTTTTATTAACAATGTTTCTTCTAAAAAAGGTAAAGTTCTATTTGTTGGTACTAAACGTGCCGCAAGCGATGCTATCAAAGAAGCAGCCATTAAATCTGATCAGTTTTTTGTTAATCACCGTTGGTTAGGTGGTATGTTGACTAACTGGAAAACAGTACGTCAATCAATCAAACGTTTAAAAGATCTTGAGTCACAAAGCACTGATGGTACTTTTGAAGCTTTAACTAAAAAAGAAGCGTTAATGCGTACTCGTGAAATGGAAAAGCTTGATAAAAGCTTGGGTGGTATTAAAAACATGGGTGGTTTACCTGATGCTATTTTTATCATTGATGCCGATCACGAACATATTGCGATTAAAGAAGCAAACAACCTTGGTATCCCAGTAATTTCTGTTGTTGATACTAACTCAAACCCAGATAACATTGATTACATTGTTCCTGGTAACGATGATGCAATCCGTGCAGTAACTTTATACTGTGACGCTGTTGCTAATGCAGTGCTTGCCTTTGGTCGTGAAAAAAACATCGTAGTACAAGCTGAAAAAGACGGTTTTGTTGAAACTGAATAATTACCTTTTTATTATTAAATAAATAAAACGTAATTAAGCAAAACATTTCGTTTATCATAAAAGCATTGAAATAACATATTATTTATTCTTTGCTTTTATGACACCTAATTTACTATTTATTCCCGTGATTATACTGTTGGCGAGTTTCATTACTTAAACAGCCATATGGGGATAACTGAAAACAGAGGAATTAACTCATGGCAATTACTGCTGCAATGGTTAAAGAACTTCGTGAACGCACAGCTGCGGGCATGATGGATTGTAAAAATGCGTTACAAGAAGCTGATGGCGACATGGAACTTGCGATTGAAAATATGCGTAAGAATGGTCAAGCAAAAGCAGCTAAAAAAGCAGGTAACATTGCTGCTGAAGGTGCTATTTTAATTAAAGATGCAAACGGTGTTGCTGCTTTAGTTGAAGTGAACTGTCAAACAGATTTCGTAGCAAAAGACGCTAACTTCTTAGCTTTTGCTAATGAAGTATTAGACGCTGCATTAGCAGCTAAATCTACAATTGAAACGCTTCAAGCACAATTTGAAGAAAAACGTATCGCGTTAGTAACTAAAATTGGTGAAAACATCAATGTACGTCGTGTTGAGTATGTTGAAGGTGCCGCGTTAGCTTCTTACCGTCATGGCGCAACTATTGGTGTTGTTGTTGCCGGCGAAGGTGATGCAGAATCACTTAAGCATATTGCAATGCATGTAGCAGCAAGTAAGCCTGAATATCTTTCTCCAGAAGATGTGCCTGCAGAAGTTGTTGAAAAAGAAAAAGCTATCCAAATTGATATCGCCATGAATGAAGGCAAGCCACAAGAGATTGCTGAAAAAATGGTAACTGGCCGTATGCGTAAATTTACGGGTGAAGTTTCATTAACAGGCCAAGCTTTCATTATGGAACCTAAGAAAACGGTAGGTGAAGTATTAAAAGAGAAAGGCATTACTATTTCTTCTTTTGTTCGCTTAGAAGTAGGTGAAGGTATTGAGAAGAAAGATGAAGATTTCGCTGCAGAAGTAGAAGCACAAATTGCCGCTGCTAAAGCTTAATTCTTCCTATTTGAACCGATAACATTGCTGCATTTGCTTTTCACTGAGTCACATATTGCATATGCGATCAAGATAAAAAAGCCCAAGCATCTTGTTATTTGCGCAACTAGTTAGAATTACAATAAAACGTCTACCTTGGTAGGCGTTTTTTTATGCGATTTTTTCATGGAAAACATTTAAATAGCATAATAAAAGGGAGTTTTTTCAGTTAAGGCTTTCTTGGATAAGCTAAACGTATTAAAATGTTCGCGGTCTTTTTGACCCTAGCCTTTTTTTTGCGAGCCAAATAGGAATTTTCTCACATGACTACTAATTCAAAACCATCTTATCGTCGTATTCTTCTTAAACTTAGTGGTGAAGCGCTTATGGGTGAAGAAGGCTTTGGTATTGATCCTAAAATTCTTGATCGCATGGCACAAGAAATTAAAGAATTAGTCGAAATGGATATTCAAGTCGGATTAGTTATCGGTGGCGGAAATTTGTTTCGTGGTCTTGGACTAGCCCAAGCCGGCATGAATCGTGTTGTTGGTGACCAAATGGGGATGTTAGCAACGGTAATGAACGGATTAGCAATGCGTGATGCGCTTCATCGTGCCTTTGTTAATACTCGCTTAATGTCAGCAATTGATTTAGCGGGTGTTTGTGAACGTTATAATTGGGCCAATGCTATCAGTTTATTAAAATCAGGCCGTGTTGTTATATTTTCAGCAGGTACAGGAAACCCTTTTTTCACCACTGATTCTGCGGCGTGCCTACGCGGTATTGAAATTGAAGCAGATGTTGTATTAAAAGCAACGAAAGTTGATGGCATTTATTCAGAAGATCCAGTGAAAAATCCAGAAGCTGAGCTATATAGTAAATTAACGTTTGATGAAGTATTAGACAAAGAATTAAAAGTAATGGATTTAGCCGCTTTTACCTTGGCTCGCGACCATAACATGCCTATTCGTGTCTTTAACATGAATAAACCTGGCGCACTTAAAGCTGTTATTATGGGACAGGAAGAAGGCACCGTAATTAGAAAGTCATAAACTGACTTTGTTTAAATAACCTAACTCAGGTTAAACACACCGCAAATATTCTATAGTTTGCGGTGTTGTATAAGATTTTGAATTTAACATTATTGATATAATTGTAGGAAGAAATACTGTGATAGACGAAATTATTGAAGATGCGCAAGATCGCATGGCAAAAAGCATAGAATCTCTAAAGAGCAGCTTAAATAAAATTAGAACAGGACGTGCGCATGCTTCACTATTAGATAATATTAGTGTTGAGTACTATGGTATGGAAACACCATTAAACCAAGTTGGCAATATTTCAGTGCCTGATGCTCGAAACCTTTCTGTTACTGTGTTTGATAAAGGGATGATTTCAGCAGTAGAAAAAGCGATCATGAAATCAGATCTTGGCTTGAATCCTCAATCAAATGGCACGCTTATACGTATTCCACTACCACCATTAACTGAAGAACGCCGTAAAGACTTAGTTAAAGTTGTTCGTGGTGAAGCAGAAGGCGGAAAAGTGGCTATTCGTAATATTCGTCGTGATGCTAATTCAGATTTTAAAAGCTTGTTGAAAGATAAAGAAATTAGTGAAGATGAACATCACCAAGCAGAAGATACAATTCAAAAAGTGACAGATACTTTTGTTAAACAAGTCGATGATATATTAGCTAAAAAAGAAGCTGAGTTGATGGAAATTTAAGTTGTTTCTGTAAATAAACGCCAGGGTATTGTTAATACATACTGGCGTTTTTGTTTGTTTAATAAAATTTGGTACGAAAGGATAGTTAGTGACTACTCATATAGTCTCACTAGATAAAGCACAAAAAATTCCTGCACATATTGCTATTATTATGGATGGTAATGGACGTTGGGCGCAAGCTCAGGGAAAAAGACGTGTTACAGGTCATAAAGCGGGCGTAGAGTCAGTACGTGCGGTTGTTAAAGGTGCGCGCAAAGCAGGGGTTAAAGCATTAACGTTATTTGCCTTTAGCAGTGAAAATTGGCAAAGACCCGAAAAAGAAGTTAGTGTATTGATGGATTTATTTATGTATGTGCTCACGAGAGAAGTGAAGCGTTTGCATAAAAATAATATTTGTTTTCAAGTGATTGGGGATGTAAGTCGTTTTTCTGATAAATTACAAAAAAGTATTAAAAAGTCAGAACAGCTAACTGCCAACAACGACGGTTTAATTTTATCAATAGCGGCTAATTATGGTGGTCGATGGGATATTGCTAACGCTGCTAAAATATTGGCGAGTCAAGTTAAAAATAGTGAAATATCTTTGGAAGACATTGATGAAAAATTACTTCATTCACAGACTTGTTTAGCCGAATTACCGGCGCTCGATTTATTGATTCGTACCGGTGGTGATTATCGTATTAGTAACTTTTTATTATGGCAAGCAGCCTATGCAGAATTATATTTTACCGATATTCTGTGGCCTGACTTTGATGAAGAACAGTTTGAGAAAGCAATAGATGTTTTTGACCAACGAGAACGTCGTTATGGTCAAACGGGTGAACAAGTTAAACAGGCAAAAGAATAATACCAGTTTCATTAATTAAGTGCTCTATTTTAACAAATAGAAATGAACACATAGTTAGTGGGATTGGTATAAGTAACTAAGTCAATTAAATTATAAAAACTAAGACTTGAATATTACTAAAATAAAAAGGATATACCTTGCTTAAATTACGAATTATTACAGCATTGATTTTAGCTCCTGCTGCAATTTCAGCTATTTTTTACTTACCCTTACAGTATTTTGCAGCCTTGTTGGTCGCTATTATTGGTATTGGTGCGTGGGAATGGGGTCCTTTAATGGGGTTTGATACAAAAAAACGAAGAATAGGTTTCGCAGCAACTACTATCATTTTGATTGCGGCTATTTGGTCAGTTATTTCCCCTACGGAGTTATGGATTACTGCAACCCAACTAGATGAATATGCATTAGCTTTACTCTGGTTAGCTGTTTGTTGGTGGATACTGTCAGCATTTTTAATGTTCTCTTATCCCAATGCCAGTAATTTTTGGGCTAAACATCGATCAATACGAGGGGTCTTTGGTTGGCTAACGTTAGTGCCAACATGGCTTGCTTTTATGGTAATTCGTACAAACGATTACCAAACAGACACATACCATGGTGCCCAATTACTTATGTTTTTATTTTTAATGGTCTGGAGTGCCGACATCGGTGCGTATTTTGTTGGTAAGGCTTTTGGGAAAAATAAATTGATGCCAAATGTTAGTCCAGGAAAAACTTTTGAAGGCTTTTTGGGTGGCGTTGTTTTTGCTTGTATATTAGTGGCAATTGCCGCTTATCAACTGTCATGGAATTCTGATCAAATTATTACAATTCTGTTAGTGACGGTATTAATTACAACAGTATCGGTTTTAGGTGATCTGAACGAAAGTATGTTCAAGCGTCAAGCGGGTATTAAAGACAGCGGCTCTATTTTACCAGGCCATGGTGGTATTCTAGATAGAATAGATAGTTTAACGGCTACCACTCCAATTTATGCTCTCTGTTACGTATTTTTTGGTTGGTAACATAAGTGATAGAATCAAAAATGCCTAATGCTTCGAGTATCAAGAACCTATGTATATTAGGTTCAACGGGATCTATTGGTCAAAGTACCTTAGAGGTGGTTCGTTTACACCCAGAGAAGTTTAATATTGTGAGTTTATCAGCTCATGCCAGTATAGAAAAAATTGTTGAGCAATGTATTGAATTTTGTCCTCAAACCGTTGTGATAGGCTCAGCACATGCTGCCCAAAAATTGTCATTGCGTTTACTTGAGGAAAACTTAAGTGCAATCCAAGTTAATTATGGTAGTGAAGCTTTGCTTGATATTGCTCATAACCCTGAATCTGATACTGTTATGGCCGCGATTGTTGGTGCTGCAGGACTTATGCCGACCTTAGCGGCTGTTAAAGCAGGTAAACGGGTTTTATTAGCAAATAAAGAAGCTTTAGTGACATCTGGTGCTATTTTTATTGAAGCAGTAAAACAATCAGGAGCCGAATTATTACCTATTGATAGCGAGCACAACGCTATATTTCAAAGTTTACCTTGGCAAGAACAAGCGCGAGTTGGGCATTGTCAATTGAACCAAAATGGCATTAGTAAGATACTTCTGACGGGCTCAGGTGGCCCTTTTCGCACTTGGGATTTTAGTGAACTTGAAACTGTAACACCGGCGCAGGCGTGTGCTCACCCAAATTGGGATATGGGCAGAAAAATTTCAGTCGATTCCGCCACTATGATGAATAAAGGGCTAGAATTGATTGAGGCTAAGTGGCTATTTAATGTAGACGTAGAAGACATTCAGGTTGTGCTGCATCCTCAAAGTACAATTCATTCTATGGTTCAATATATAGATGGTTCTGTTATTGCTCAAATGGGGAATCCTGACATGCGAACTCCTATTGCACATGCGTTAGCTTACCCTGAACGAATTGATTCAGGCGTAGCACCGTTAGACTTTTTTAGTACTGGATCTTTTGAGTTTCAAGCAGTAGATTTTAAGAAATATCCTAATTTGAAATTGGCAATAGAGGCATGTAAAAGTGGTCAGGGAGCTTGCACCGCACTGAATGCTGCTAATGAAATTGCAGTGCATGCTTTCTTAGACGAAAAAATTAAATTTAACGATATTTTTAAAATAAATGAAACTTCTGTGAAAAAATTTGTCTCAGAACAGGTAAGTAATATTAATGAGGTTATTTCCTTAGATACGCGTGCTAGAGAATTTGCTAAACAATTATTAGCGACTTTCTAGTTAAATTTTTATTGGCAAATTTAAGGATTAAAAAGAAAAATGTTTGAGTTTTTATGGAATTTAGCCTCTTTTGTTATAGCGCTAGGTATTTTAGTTACAGTCCATGAATATGGTCACTTTTGGGTGGCACGTAAAAATGGCGTAAAAGTAGAGCGCTTTTCAGTAGGTTTTGGCAAGGCACTATGGCGTAAAAAGGCTGCTGATGGTACTGAATATGTTGTCGCAATGATTCCACTTGGCGGCTATGTAAAGATGCTTGATGAACGTGTTGATGATGTGTCGGAGCAAGATAAAGATAAAACCTTCAATTCGAAGTCTATTTATCAACGCATTGCCATTATTGCGGCGGGACCCTTAGCTAACTTTGCTTTCGCGATATTTGCCTTTTATTTAATGTTTTTAATTGGTGTGCCAAGTATTAAGCCAATCATTGGTGATATTACTCCAGGATCAATAGCCGCTATTGCTCAAGTGCCTAACGATGCCGAGATTGTTGAGGTAGCAGGTAATCAAACACGTAATTGGCAAGACGTGAATTTGGCGCTAGTTGGTGAAATAGGCTCAGACTCTATCATTATAAAAGCTAAAGGTAATAATAGCCAATATGCCAAAAGCTACGAATTAACAACTAAAGATTGGGAGTTTTCACCCGAAAAACAATCATCGTTAACGAGCTTAGGTATTACGCCGTATCGACCAAAAGTATATAATGAATTAGCGCGTATTGGCAAAGATAGCCCCGCAGAAGAAGGTGGTTTACAAGCAGGTGACAAACTTATCGCTTTAAACAGTGAAACATTAGAAGAAGGGTGGCTTGATTTTTCAAAAAAAATAAAGCTTTACCCAAATCAAACGGTAACTATTACCGTTGAACGTCTTCGGAAAATTACAAGTATTAGAGATAACACCAAAAGGTGTTGAGCAAAATGGTAAATTGATTGGTTATTTAGGTGTTTCACCTAAAACTGATAGCCGGCCAGACGAGTATCAAATTAACATTAGTTATGGATTATTTTCTGCCGTAGGAGAAAGTATTAAACGTACATGGAATTTAGTTACGTTGAGTTTTGATATGATCGGAAAATTAATCACAGGTGATGTTTCCGTAAAAAATTTGAGTGGGCCAATTGCAATAGCGCAAGGAGCAGGTGACAGTGCAGGGTATGGTTTTGTATATTTTTTAGGCTTTTTGGCGCTAATTAGTATTAATTTAGGAATTATTAACCTTTTACCCTTACCAATACTTGATGGCGGACACTTACTCTATTATCTTATAGAGCTTTTGACAGGAAAACCGGTTCCTGAGAATGTCCAAGAAGTCGGATTTAAGTTTGGCGCTTTAGCTTTATTGCTATTAATGGGTATAGCATTGTTTAATGATTTTAGCCGGGTATTGAATTAAAAATACTTGATGGTGAGTGTTGTAGCTTTTGTCTTAATTAAAGCTTATAGCACTTTTGCATTATAGTGATGAATGGGTATTACATTGTTAAGTGAGTTTGATTGAGGTTAAGTGAGTTTGATTGAGTTTTGAAGTGAAGATAGTAGGTTAATTGTAGGCTTTAGGTTTTAAATCTAGCTCCTAAGTGTAGAAACTAAAAGAAGTAATAAAGTAAACATTTATGATAATTAAAAAATTAGCCTTTGCCGTATTACTAGGCGCTTTAGGTACAACAACACAGGCAGCCGAAGAATTTCAGGTTGAAGATATCGAAGTCAAAGGCTTACAACGTGTTGCGTTAGGCGCAGCATTAACACATATTCCTTTTAACGTCGGCGATAATTTAAATAAATTTAGAGTTTCCCAGTCAATTAAATCTTTATATAAATCTGGTCACTTTAATGATATTCGCGTGTATCGTGATGGTAACCGTATTATTTACCGTGTAAGAGAACGTGAAACAATCAGTGAAATCACTTTTGATGGTAATAGTGATTTAAAAGATGAGCAGTTAACTGAAAGTTTAGATGGTAGTAATATACGTGTTGGTGAAACATTAGATCGAACTGTTATTTCAGGCATTGAGATGGGATTGGAAGATTTCTATCATAGTGTGGGAAAATATAATGCCGATGTTACAACCACAATCACTCATCTACCTCGTAATCGGGTAAATTTAGAATTTAAATTTTCTGAAGGCGATGCAGCCGCGCTTAAACAAATTAATTTAATCGGTAACGAAGTTTTTACTGATGCTCAGGTGCTTGATAAGATAGAACTTACGTTCGACTCGCCATGGTGGAATTTTATGGCGCAAGATCGATACCAAAAGCAAACGTTACAAGGTGATATGGAAACTATCAGTAGCTACTATTTGGATCGAGGATATTTGCGTTTTAAAGTAGATTCTACACAAGTGTCTATGACACCGGACAAAGAATCAGTCTATATCGCGTTAAATGTTACTGAAGGTGAAACTTACACTATCAGTGAAGTAGAGTTTATTGGTGATATGGCCGGCTTTGATCAAACCATTAAAGCGATAAATCCATTGCAAGCCGATAGGCTTTATAATGGTGCTGAAGTGACGTATACCGAAGAAGTTATTAGTAAGTTTCTTGGTCGATTTGGTTATGCTTATCCTAAAGTAACTACCATCCCTGAAATTAATGATGAAGACCATACAGTTAAGTTGGCTATATCCATTGATCCTGGTAAACGTATCTATGTGAATAAAGTTAACTTTAGTGGCAATCATGTTACTGCTGATAGGGTATTACGCCGTGAATTGAGACAAATGGAGGGTGCTTGGCTATCCAACAACATGGTTGAACACTCTAAAGCACGTTTATCTCGATTACCTTACATGGAAACGGTGGAATTTGAGACTAATCAAATTGCCGGTGAAGAAGATTTAGTGAATGTAGACTTTACTGTAAAAGAACAAGCGTCTGGTTCTTTTACTGCGGGTATTGGTTATGGTGACTCAACTAAGTTAAGTTTAAATGCGGGTATACAACAAAATAACTTTTTGGGTACCGGTAACCGTTTGGGCTTTAATATCAATACTAATACATATTCAAAAAGTGCTACGTTTTCTTTTACTGACCCTTACTTTACCGTTGATGCAGTCTCTTTAGGTGGGCAAATATTTTATCAAGCGTTTGATGCGGGACAAGCTAATCTAGAACAATACAATAACAAAACTTATGGTATCGGTCTTAACTGGGGATTCCCAATTAACGAGTATATACGACTTGGTTTTGGTGTAGGCTTTAAGAGTAATAGTATTACGTCATTAGAAACTTATGAACAGATCCAAACTTTTTACGATTTGCACTCAGAGTCAGATAATCCAGGCACGTTAAAAACATTAAATAATTATGATGTTAATGCCAATATTTCTCGCTCAACATTGAACCGAGGAACCTTTCCATCGGCGGGTTCATCTCAACAATTATCGTTCAAGATGACGACACCTAACACCTCGGATGTTCAGTATTTTAAAGTGAACTTTGATAGTAAGTTTTATTTTCCGCTAACACGTGATCAGCGTTGGACAGTCTTGACGCGTTTACAGTTAGGTTATGGTAATGGCTACGGTGAAGTCAATGGTAATGATCAGTTACTTCCTTTTTGGGAAAACTTTAGGGCCGGTGGTTCAGATACACTACGTGGCTTTGAAAACAATACTGTTGGCCCGAGAGCAATATATCGTTTTCCAACAACGATTGGTGGAACACCTAATGCAACAGGAAGCAGTGCTTGTTGTTTAGGTCCTGATCATGATTATATTCGAGCATCTACACGTAGTGTAGGGGGGAATGCAATTGCTGTTGGTGGGATTGAATTAATTGTTCCTACGCCATTCTTGGATGAAGGCTACTCTAACAGTGTTCGTACTAGTTTTTTTGTTGACGTTGGTAATGTTTGGGATACTGAATTTGATATGAAAGACTACCAAGATTTAGCGGACGTGGAATTTGACAAAATTGGTGATTATTCAGAAGTTGAGCGTTATCGTGCATCGGGTGGACTATCCATTCAGTGGTTATCACCTATGGGGCCGATGATATTTAACTTTGCTAAAACAATTAAGAAAGAGAAAGACGATGATACATCTTTCTTTAGCTTTAATATTGGTAAAACATTTTAAATATATACATAGTCTTGCTACTGAGTAAACTTTACCTAGTAAACAATAGCACTTAGCTGTTAAATTAACCTATGTGCATAAAAGATATTTCAATTTAAATACAAAAAAGACAAGAGGAAAATACATTGAACAAATTTATTAAATCTATGGTTATTACCGCAACAGCATCAACTATGTTACTCGCAAGTAGTGCAATGGCTTTCGAACAAAAAATTGCTGTAGTTAATATGCAAGAAGCCATGAGCCAAATTCCTCAAGCTGCTGTTTTAATGCAAACTTTAGAAGCAGAATTTAAGGATGAAAAAGGCGTGATCGAACAACTTCAAAAAGATTTAACTTTTGAAGACGAAAACTTAAAACGTAATGGCTCTTTAATGAGTGAAAAAGAAAAAACTGATCTGCAAAATAAAATGGCGGGTTTATATCAACAATACCAAGTAAAAGTTAAAGAATTTCAACAAAAAGTTTCAGTTCGTAAAAACGAAGAAACTAATAAATTATTAGCGTTAGTTACTCAAGCGGTTGATAATATTTCAGCTAAAAATAATTATGATCTAGTACTTGCAAAACAAGCAGTTGTATTTTCAAAGCCTGCTACTGATATCACTGTTAAAGTGGTTGAGCAAGTAAGTAAACTTAAATAATTTATGACTTATACTCTTGCTGAAATAGCAACACATATACAAGCTGAGTTAATTGTTAAGCATGACACACAGTGTTCTGCGGATAGTCATATTATTAGTTTAGCAACACTGGCAAATGCTAAGCAGGGCAATGTTGCTTTCTTAGCAAATAAAAAATATATTTCACAGCTTAGTGATACTCGTGCTAGTGCAGTGATTATCTCTCCTGACATGCTAGAACAATGTCCTGTTAATGCATTAGTAATGGATAACCCTTATATGGGGTATGCTATATTAGCTAACTTACTTGATACAACACCGAACATTGCTGAAGGGATACATGTTAGTGCTGTGATAGCTAATGATGTAACCCTAGGTGAAAATGTGAATATTGGTGCTAATGCCGTTATTGAGTCAGGTGTTAAGCTAGAAGATAATGTTAGTATTGGTGCGGGTTGTTTTATTGGAAAAAATACAACAATTGGCAAAGGTACCCGCCTTTGGGCAAATAGTAGTATCTATCATAATGTCATTATTGGTGAAGACTGTTTAATTCAAGCGAATACGGTTATTGGCTCTGACGGTTTTGGTTATGCTCCAGTAAATGCACAATACAAATGGCATAAAATACCTCAATTAGGGCGTGTTGTTATTGGTGACCGTGTTGAAATTGGGGCAAGTACTACTATCGATAGAGGTGCCCTGGAAGATACGATCATTAAAGACGGAGTTATACTCGATAACCAAATTCAAATAGCGCACAATGTTGTTATTGGTGAAAATACTGCCATGGCGGCTTGTAGCGTTATTGCCGGCAGTACCGTGGTAGGAAAAAATTGTACCATAGCCGGGCTTGTTGGTATTAATGGGCATATAAATATCACGGATAACTGTACTTTTACAGGTATGGCTATGGTTACAAAAGATATTTCTACACCTGGTGTTTATTCTTCAGGTATGCCTGCAGCCCCTAATAAGGAATGGAATAGAACCAATGCACGGGTAAAACGCTTAGATAGTTTAACCCAACGTGTCAAAGCATTAGAAAAAGAATTCGAAAATAATAATTAGATTATAGTTAAGTATAATAATAGCCGCAAAGGCAACATAAAATAACGCAAACCTAGGTACTAATTTATTAACTCATTAATTAGTACAAGCCACTGAAAGGAACAATCCATTGGACTCTCTTGATATAAACAGAATAGCAAAACCCATATTACTAAATGAAATAAAAGAGCTGATCCCGCATCGATACCCCATGCTACTTGTAGATAAAGTAGTTGATCACGAACCCTATAAAAGTTTACATGCAATTAAAAATGTTACCATTAACGAACCTGTTTTTACTGGACATTTTCCTGATGCTGCTATTTTCCCTGGTGTATTAATTTTAGAAGCATTAGCACAAGCAACGGGCATACTTGGCTTTAAAAGCAGTGAAGGTCGAGAAGGAAACGAAATGTATCTTTTCGCTTCTATTGATAAAGCACGTTTCAAACAACCTGTTGTACCAGGAGACACCATGCATCTTCATGTTGAATTTATTAAAGAAAGACGTGGTATGTGGAAATTCTATGGCGAAGCAAAAGTTGATGGTAAAGTTGTTTGTTCCGCTGAGCTTATGTGTGCAAAACGAAAACTTTAAATATTAGGTTAAAAAACATCTATGATTCATCCTCAAGCCATTGTTGAACCCGGCGCTATTATTGGTAAAAATGTAACTATCGGTCCGTGGACTCATATAGCAAGCAATGTTGTCATTGGTGATAATTGCCAAATTAGTTCGCATGTTGTTATTAATGGACCGACTAAAATAGGCAAAGGTAACCGTATATTCCAATTTGCCAGTATAGGTGAAGATTGCCAAGATTTAAAATATCTTTGGTGAACCTACTGAGCTGATTATTGGCGATGATAATATCTTTCGTGAATGTTGTACTATTCACCGAGGTACATTGCAGGATAATAGCCTAACGAAAATTGGTAGTAACAATTTATTTATGGCTTATACTCATGTTGCACATGATTGTATAGTAGGGAATCATTGTATTATGGCAAACAATGCGTCAATTGCAGGACATGTGCATGTTGGTGATCATGTCATCATCGGTGGTATGTCAGGAGTTCATCAATTTTGCCATATTGGTGCGCACAGTTTTATTGCGGCAAATGCATTAGTATTAAAAGATGTTCCGGCTTATGTAATGGCCTCTGGTCATCCGGCTAAACCCTTTGGTTTGAATAGCGAAGGCTTAAAACGACGTGGCTTTGATAGTGGTATTATTTTATCAATTAAACGTGCGTATAAAGAAATTTACCGTAAAAAACAATCAATTGACGATGCATTAATGGCGATATCAGCACAAGGGGAGTCCTCCCCAGAACTTGAGCTTTTTACGCATTCTATAGAAAAATCAACACGCGGTATTATCAGATAATATTATAGGTAGTGCAGTTTTATAGTGCTAAATTCTTGGGTTTAGCTCCTAGAAACTCATGATTATAATTACAGGCAAAAAGATAAACCCAGGAGCTAACCCGGTGTCATCAACCTTAACGACTAATACATTATCTCCTGTTTTTGCCATCGTTGTAGGCGAGCATTCAGGGGATACCCTTGGTCTTGGTTTAATGCAAGTATTAAAAACAGACTATCCCGATGCACAGTTTATTGGTATTGGCGGCGCTAAAATGGAAAAGCTTGGTTTTGAAAGCTTATTTGCTATGGAAGAGCTCGCAGTTATGGGGATTGTTGAAGTACTTGGTCGTATTCATCGCTTGCTTTATGTAAGAAAATCCC
The DNA here is from genome assembly GCF_022669015.1 of Colwellia maritima. Classification (GTDB taxonomy): domain Bacteria; phylum Pseudomonadota; class Gammaproteobacteria; order Enterobacterales; family Alteromonadaceae; genus Colwellia; species Colwellia maritima. The sequence continues at coordinate 1,673,722 of NZ_JAKKSL010000001.1, forward strand.
TTGTACATCACTTCATCCAGAATAGACCTGATGTATTTATTGGTATTGATGCTCCAGATTTTAATATTGGTTTAGAATTACGTCTTAAGGAACAGGGCATCAAAACTATTCATTATGTTAGCCCTTCTGTTTGGGCATGGCGTGAAAAACGTATTTTCAAAATAGCAAAAGCTACTGACATGGTGCTCTCGTTATTACCTTTCGAAAAAGATTTTTATGATAAACATCAGGTGCCTTGTACTTTTGTTGGGCATCCACTTGCTGACGATATCCCTATGGTAAGTGATAAAAAACAGGCGAGAGATCAACTCAGCCTTCCTATTGAAAATAAAATTCTAGCACTAATGCCAGGTAGTCGAGGAGGGGAGTTATCCCGTTTACTTGAACCTTTTTTACAAAGTGCTGTTCAATTGCAAAAAGAAGATGAAACCTTACTTTTCGTTGCGCCTATGGTCAGCGAAAAACGTGCTGAACAATTTAGTAAACTTAAGCTCCAATTCGCACCCAATTTAAAAGTACAGGTCATTATTGACCAAACGCAAGCGGTGATGGCGGCAAGTGATTGTTTGTTGACGGCATCAGGCACTGTGACGTTAGAAGCAGCCCTAATTAAAAGGCCCATGGTGATATGTTATAAGTTTACGTTGTTGACTTATCTTTTGGCAAAATGGTTAGTAAAACTGAAATGGTTTTCTTTGCCTAATTTATTAGCGAATAAAACCTTAGTGCCAGAGTTATTACAAGATGAGGTATGTTCTGAAAAAATTATACCTTTAGTTAAAGCGCGTTTATATCATGATCAAACTCAATTGAATGATAGTTTTAATACGATTCATCAACAGTTAAAATGTAATGCAAGCAAACAAGCAGCCAAGGCAGTGATTGATTTACTCAATACACCTAATTAAATCCTTTCAACTGAACAAAGCTTAATAAAATAAGAATTGATATGGCTAAAAAAATAATCTTTCCTGAATTTGAATACCCTATTGCATATTGTATTGCCGGAGTAGATGAGGTGGGCAGAGGACCACTTGTTGGTGATGTGGTGACTGCTGCGGTAATTTTAGATCCTGATAATCCTATTAATGGCTTGAGAGATTCAAAAAAGTTATCTGAAAAAAAGCGTTTATTACTTAGTGAAGAAATTAAAGAAAAATCTATTGCATGGTCAATAGGCAGAGCGAGTCCTGAGGAAATTGATACCTTAAATATTCTCCATGCCACTATGCTTGCAATGCAACGTGCTGTACAAGGGTTAAGTGTCACGCCTGATTATGTGCTAGTTGATGGAAATCGAACGCCAACATTTACCGGTAAGGAAGAACCAATAAGGAGCCAAGCTGTTGTTAAAGGTGATGATCGTGTTGATGAAATAAGTGCTGCTTCGATAATAGCAAAAGTTGCTAGGGATAATGAAATGATAGCGCTCGATAAATTATATCCACAATATGGCTTTGCTAAACACAAAGGTTATCCAACAAAAATGCATTTGGAAAAAATTATTGAGTATGGCGTGTTAGATTGCTACCGACAGAGCTTTAAGCCTGTTGCTCGGGTATTAGGTCAAATCAAATGAGTGAGCAAGTAGCTGAAGAAACCACATTTATTGAGCCGAAGTTTATTCACTTGCGTATTCACAGTGATTATTCAATGTGTGATGGCTTAAATAAAGTAAAGCCTATTGTTGCCAAAGCTGCCGCATTAAAGATGCCGGCGCTTGCCTTAACAGACCAGACTAACCTATGTGGTCTCGTTAAATATTATCATGCCACTCATGGTGCAGGAATTAAACCGATAATTGGTTGTGATTTTTGGATGCTGAGCGAAGAGCTTGGCGATGAACTTTCCCGTATTGTTGTGATAGCTACAGATAATGTGGGCTATAAAAACCTCACTGAATTAATTTCAAAAGCTTATATGCGTGGGCATATACAAAATAAAGCGGTCATTGACAAGCGATGGTTAGTTGAATTCAAACAAGGCTTATTGCTTTTATCGGGAGGCCGAGAAGGTGATATAGGTAAAGCATTAATAAAGGGGAATTCTACCCTTGTAGAGCAGATGGTTGGCTTTTATCAGCAACATTTTAATCAGTGTTTTTATCTTGAATTGATCAGAACAGGTAGAGCTGACGAAGAAAACTATTTACATCTAGCCGTTGACTTAGCTATTCAATATGAACTGCCCGTTGTTGCCACGAATGAGGTAATGTTTCTTTCACCTGATGATTTTGACGCTCATGAAATTCGCGTTGCTATTCATGATGGCTACACCTTAGACGATAAACGCCGCCCTAAACGTTATAGCGAACAACAATATTTGCGCAGTGAAGAGGAAATGTGTGAATTATTTAGCGACATTCCTGAAGCTCTGGCAAACAGTGTAGAAATTGCTAAACGTTGTAATGTTACCGTCACGTTGGGGGAATATGTATTACCAGATTTTCCAACAGATGGTTTAGAAATTAATGATTATTTTATAAAAGTGTCTGAAAAAGGCTTAGAAAAACGACTGGATCAATTATTTGATCGTCAAGCGGAAAACTTTGCCGAAATAAGAGCACCGTATGATGAACGACTAAAAATAGAATTAGAAGTTGTTAATAACATGGGATTTCCCGGTTATTTTTTAATTGTAATGGAGTTTATTCAGTGGAGTAAAGATAACAATATTCCCGTTGGTCCTGGTCGAGGCTCAGGTCTTTGGTTCCTTAATTGCTTATGCCTTAGATATTACTGATCTTGATCCACTAGAGTTTGATTTACTTTTTGAACGCTTTTTAAATCCTGAACGTGTATCTATGCCTGATTTCGATATTGATTTCTGTATGGATAGGCGAGATGAGGTGATTGATCATGTCGCTGAGTTATATGGTCGTGATGCTGTGTCACAAATTATCACCTTTGGTACCATGGCGGCAAAAGCAGTAATTCGAGATGTTGGTCGTGTTTTAGGTCATCCTTACGGCTTTGTAGACAGAATCTCCAAGCTTATCCCGACAACGCCCGGTATGACTTTAGCTAAAGCGTTTGAAGAAGAGCCTAAGCTGCCTGAATTATATGCGCAAGATAGCGATGTAAAAGATCTTATTGATATGTGTCGCATACTGGAAGGCACTACAAGAAATGCGGGCAAGCATCTTTGGGGGGTTGTTATTTCACCCACAACTATTACCGATTTTGCGCCGCTTTACTGTGATGATGAAGGCAAAAATCCCGTCACACAGTTCGACAAAAATGATGTAGAAGATGCGGGGTTGGTTAAGTTTGACTTTCTTGGGCTAAGAACACTGACTATTTTGCAGTGGGCTATAGAAATGGCCGATGAAAAACTGCTAAAAGCGGGAAAAGATCCTATTGATATTTCCGCTATCCCGTTAGATGACAAGGATAGTTTTGATGTTTTATTAGCGTCAAAAACCACAGCTGTTTTTCAATTGGAATCAAGCGGTATGAAATCGCTGATTGATAAATTAAAGCCGGATTGTTTTGAAGATATCATCGCTTTAGTTGCTTTATTCCGTCCTGGACCTTTACAGTCTGGGATGGTTGATAACTTTATAGAACGAAAGCATGGTCGAGAAGCGATAAGTTATCCCGATGAAACCTGGCAGCATATCGATTTAAAACCTGTACTGGAACCAACGTACGGCATTATTCTTTATCAAGAACAGGTAATGCAAATCGCGCAAGTGTTAGCGGGTTACTCTCTTGGCGGTGCAGACATGCTGCGTCGAGCTATGGGTAAGAAAAAACCAGAAGAAATGGCTAAGCAGCGTGAGGGTTTCGAACAAGGCGCTAAAGATCGTGGTGTTGATGGCGAATTAGCGATTAAAATTTTTGATCTCGTGGAAAAATTTGCCGGTTATGGTTTTAATAAATCACATTCTGCTGCTTACGCTTTGGTGTCGTATCAAACTTTATGGATGAAAACGCATTTTCCTGCACCGTTTATGGCTGCGGTTATGTCTGCGGATATGGACAATACCGAGAAGATTGTGACCTTGGTTGATGAATGTAGCAATATGGGGATTGATTTATTGCCCCCTGATGTTAATGCAGGTCAGTATAAATTTACGGTTAATGATAATAACCAAATTGTCTATGGTATAGGTGCAGTTAAAGGTGTTGGCGAAGGTCCAATTGAAGCGATTATTGCTGCGCGTCAAGCCGGTGGTCCTTTTACTGACTTATTTGACTTCTGTGCGCGTTTAGACTTAAAAAAAACGAATAAGCGAGTATTAGAAAAATTGGTTAAATCTGGTGCTATGGATGCACTTGGGCCCACCTATAAGTTAACAAGCGACGGCAAAGACTTACCCAATAGAGCTGTGTTGTTCGCAACCTTACCCGAAGCTATAAAAGCGGCAGAACAACACGCTAAAGCTGAATCGTTAGGGCAAAATGACCTGTTTGGTTTGATCAATGATGAACAAACAGATTCCCGTCAAAGTTTCAAAAATGTTAAAAAATGGCCTGAAGAAGTTTGGCTTGATGGTGAGAAAGAAACCTTGGGTTTATATCTTACCGGACACCCCATTAATCGTTATTTAACCGAAATTAAAAAATATTCCACCTGACCGTTTAGTGGGTATGCAACCAACAGGACGAGATAAGCAAGCCGTAGCAGTTGGGTTAGTCATTGGTGTTCGTGTTATGGTGAATAAGCGTGGGCGTCGGCGGGCATTGGTAACACTTGATGATAAAAGTGCGCGTATGGATATACGTTTGTTTCCTGATGATTATGATAAATTTTCAGAGCTACTTGAAACTGATGCCATATTAGTCTGCAGCGGACAGGTCAGCTTTGATGATTACTCAGGAGGTAATACAATGACCGCCCGAGATATCATGACAATTACTGACGCACGAGAAAATTATGTTACCTCATTAGATCTTCAGGTAAATAAAGGTATAATTGGCTGTGATTTTTTTGAACAATTTATCCACGTTTTAACACCGCATAAAGAAGGCACTTGTCCTGTTAGAGTTTTTTATCAACGAGAAGAAGCTCGCGGCATGTTAGAACTTGGAGTACAATGGCGGGTAACGCCAACTGATATGTTATTAAATGATTTAAAAGAATTATTAGGTGACGAAAGAGTCACTCTACAATTTAAATAACGCGGTTATTAACAAACATATACAATATTTTAACTATATCAACGACAATAAGAATTAAAAATTAAGCATTATCGATTATAATATTGGTAATAAGAGAATATTAAGACCATTTTTTAGGTGCAAAGCAGCATATGTCATTAAATTTTTTAGATTTCGAACAACCTATTGCCGAGCTTGATGCAAAAATAGAAGAGCTTCAACTTGTGAATACTGGTCAAGAGTTAGATCTTGATTTAGAGGATCAAATTACGCAGTTGCGCGAAAAAAATAAAGAGCAAACCAAGAAAATTTTTGCCAATTTAGACCCTTGGCAAACCGCGCGTGTTGCTCGTCACCCACAACGTCCTTATACGTTAGATTACTTACCACGAATTTTTACCGAGTTTGATGAATTAGGCGGCGATAGAGCTTATGCTGATGATAGTGCTATTGTTGCGGGTACTGCGCGTTTAGACGGTAGAGCTGTGATGGTTATTGGCCATCAAAAAGGCCGTTCAACTAACGAAAAAGTTAAACGTAACTTTGGTATGCCACGCCCAGAAGGCTACCGAAAAGCATTGCGTTTAATGAGAATGGCTGAACGTTTCAACATGCCAATCATTACCTTTATAGATACGCCAGGCGCTTACCCTGGGATTGGTGCTGAAGAACGTGGCCAAAGTGAAGCTATAGCAACTAATTTAAAAGTAATGGCACGGTTAACGGTACCTGTTATCTGCACTGTTATTGGCGAAGGAGGTTCAGGCGGGGCGCTAGCCATTGGTGTTGGCGATCGAGTGAACATGCTTCAGTACTCTACCTATTCGGTAATTTCTCCAGAAGGTTGTGCTTCAATTTTATGGAAAACAGCTGAAAAAGCATCAACGGCTGCAGAAGCGATGGGCATTACAGCACAACGTATTAAAGAATTAGGTCTGATAGACAGTATTGTTGAAGAACCATTAGGTGGAGCACATCGTGATGTCGATCAAATGGCCGCAATGTTAAAACAAGCGCTTAAAAGTGACCTAGCAGAATTAGATGTGTTTGATAAAGAGCAATTGATTGAAAAGCGTTATGATAAATTAATGTCTTTTGGTTATTGCTAAGAAGTATTATAGATTTACGTAGCGAGTTAGCTAGTTTTGATGTTTATCGAACTACCTATGAGTCTCGCTACTATTCATTTGAACTAACGTGTAAATTTACGCGTAATCGTAACTATGCATCCTATCGAGTCAACAGTACTTAACACAATCAGTAAATATCCAGATATGCCTCTGGTTATTGCTTACAGTGGTGGTGTTGACTCTCAAGTATTACTACATGCGATAGCATCGTTAACGCAAAGATTTATCATTTCTAATCCTGTTACTGTCTGTCATGTTAATCATGGATTGAGCAAGAATGCGGCTGATTGGCAGGTATTTGCCGAGCAAGCTTGCTTAGCTTTGAAACTAAAGTTAAAAGTCTGTCAGGTTAACGTTCAAGCCCGGACCTCAACAATCATTAGAGGCATTAGCCCGTAATGCTAGGTATCAAGCTTTACAATCTATCAATACCTCACCCTCATTAATACTCACAGGGCATCATAGCGATGATCAAGCAGAAACATTTTTACTGGCGCTAAAACGAGGATCAGGCCTAAAAGGTTTATCCGCAATGACAAGTGAAACTAAACAGGGCAAAGATGTATTACTGCGCCCACTGTTAAACATTACGCGTGCACAGATTCTCGATTATGCTCAACAGTTGCAATTAAGTTGGGTAGAAGATGAGTCAAATACTGATATCTGTTTTGATCGAAATTTTTTGCGAAATGACATCATACCGTTACTAACCAATCGTTGGCCTAGTATTGTTAATACGATTAATCGTAGCAGTGACCATTGCCGTGAAGGTCAGTTGTTATTGGAGGAATTAGCTGCTGACGATCTTAAGTTTTGCCAAAAGGATGGTAAAAACTTGTCTGTAGGATGTTTAAAGCAATTATCTCAAAGTCGATTCAATAACCTTATTCGTTATTTTTTAGCACAACACCAGTGTTTAATGCCAAGTACAGAACAATTAGTTCAACTTTACCTGCAACTTAACGCCGCCGATGATAAAACGCCAGTGGTTAAAGTAGGTGATAACTACCTACGACGGTATAAAGGTGTTTTATATTTAACGCCTCAATTTGGGGATGTTAGTGACTGGCAGGTGGAGCTTGATTTATCTGATGATGAAAGTTTTATAGAATTACCAGATGATTTAGGTAAATTGAATATTGTAAAAGTCGTGCTTTATAACGATCAAAAAACGACACAAGGTATTATATTGCCGGGAAAAATGCAAAAAGTGACATTGCGTTTTTCACATAACAATCCAAGTTGTTTACCTGACTATCGAAATCATTCTCGTAGTTTAAAAAAGGTACTGCAAGAGCTTAATATACCAACGTGGCAACGTAAGCGCATTCCTTTTTTATATTACGATGATGAACTTGTTGCTGCGATTGGTTTTTTTGTTTGCCAAGCATATGTACTTCAGGAAAGTGAGCCCAGTTTACATATTACCTGGGCTTCTTAAATCATCTGTTTTAAGTTGCAAGAAAACAAAAGAACTTGAAGTTTAACTGCTATTTTGTGATGTGATGTGAAGCCGCAGCGGAAAATACCACATCAGTAGAGCTGTTCAGTGCAGTTTCGGCTGAATCTTGGATTACTCCAATAATAAAACCAATAGCCACCACTTGCATCGCAATATCATTTTCAATGCCAAATAAGCCACAAGCTAATGGTATTAATAATAGTGAACCACCAAACAACCCCAGATGCGCCACAAGCTGAAATGGAGGCGACAATTGACAGTAATATTGCGGTACCAAAATCAACTTCAATGTGTAAACTATTTGCCGCTGCGAGAGATAATACGGTTATTGTTATTGCTGCTCCGGCCATATTAATTGTTGCGCCGAGGGGGATAGAAACTGAATAGGTATCTTCATGTAAATCTAACTTTTTACACAGTGCCATATTCACTGGAATATTTGCAGCGGAGCTACGAGTAAAAAATGCGGTGATTCCTGATTCACGTAGACAAGTGAAGATTAAAGGGTAGGGGTTTGTCTTCATTATTATAAATACTATTAATGGATTGACGACAAGGGCAATAATTAGCATAGCACTTAATAACACAAAAACTAGATGGCTATATTCAGCTAGAGCTGTAAATCCAGTTGTAGCAAGTGTATTAGCGACTAAACCAAAAATACCAACTGGCGCAAAGCGAATAACCAAACGAACAATGCTCGAAATTGCTTCACTAAAATCATGAAGAGTAGTCTTTGTTTGTTCATTAGCATGTTTAAGTGAAAAACCTAAACCAAGCCCCCACGCTAATAGAGCAATGAAATTGCCATTAGCAATGGCGCTAATTGGGTTCTCTACCACTTTAAACGCTAATGTAGCTAGTACTTCACTCAATCCTTGTGGTGGGTTAGCACTTGCGGCTATATCTAATGTTAGAGAGGTTGGAAAGATAAAGCTTAAAACCACCGCAACAAAAGCGGCACAAAGCGTACCCAGTAAATATAATCCTACAATGGGTTTTAATTTAGCGTCACTGTTTGTTTTTTGATTGGCGATACTTGCAGCAACCAAGACTAATACTAAAATGGGTGCTACTGCTTTCAGCGCGGAAACAAACAAACTGCCCAGTATTGAAAACGACTTTGCGATGTCAGGGGATATAGTCGCGACTAGCGTGGCAAGTATAATGGCAACAATTATTTGCGATACTAAGCCTATAGATTTTAATTTATTGATAAGTGAACGATTAGAGATTGATGATTCAGCCGTCATACTAAGCCTTTTTATTATATTATAGGCAGAGTTTTTAACATTGCTGTGAATGTTTGTCTAGTGATTAACGCTACAGGGAGTTGGTTGTTTATTAATTATAACTTTATTACGACCAGTATTTTTAGCTTGATAGAGTGCTTTGTCAGCATCAGTGATAGATGTTTTAATTGTTTTACCTTCATTAAATGAAGCAATACCAAAAGAGCAGGTTATATTAATAACATGATTTTCTGATGTGACAAAAAGTTCATGCTGAATTAATTTACGTAATTTTTCTGTAATCATATAGGTTGTTTGACAATCTATATCAGGAAAATAAATAATAAACTCTTCACCGCCATAGCGAGCAACAAAATCAAAATTTCTAATATTTAATGTCAGTAAATCAGCAAACTTTTTCAATATCTCATCGCCTGTGCTATGACCATATTTATCGTTAATAGATTTGAAAAAATCAATATCAAGCATAGCGATACAACTTTGATACGATTTACGTTGCAATCGACTTAACTCTCGTTCCAAAAACATCTCTAATGCATGCCGGTTTGGTAATTGTGTTAAATGATCGGTATTTCTAAATGCCGCTAGATTTGAATGTAAGAAACTTTTAATTTCTTTTAAAAATAACTCTTCAATTTGTTTAAATTCTAAGTAGGTAGATTTAGCCGGTTTGCCGTGTTCATTAAATTCATTTATGAGGTTACAAACAACAAGATGAAGTTTCTTGTGTCTTATACCCAAATTAATAAAATCAATGTGTTCACAAATATCAATATTGTCAACACTATAATACCATCTCCCGAAATTACACAAATAGTGTGGTTTATCACAACAACAAAATGAGGATAAGTTTTGATGATCACAAACCATTGCGTAGTTTAAATCGCTGAGCCATTGCAAATGGTCATCAAAAGCGCGTTTTAGGGCTTGGGTGAGTTTGTCAAAGTCTGTTTGGCTAAGTGCTAATTGTAACTCAGGTTTCACAATATAATATTAACTCCACTTTATTGGTTTGCCTAGAATAACAAAGAAACAGAGTGAATAATAAGCCATATTTGATTAAACACAGTGATTTATATCAAATTATTTTAATTATTGCCCTACTTTAAGGTATAATTGAAGCACTAAATTTGTACCCAAATAAGATTAATATTAGGAACCAATATGCCTAGCAAACAAGCATTAATTCAACGGAGCAATAATAGCTGCGAACTTTGTACCTCAACTGACAATTTAGTCGTTTATCCCGTACCGCCGACAAGTGATTTAAGTGCGCAGCAATCTATTTATATTTGCCAAACTTGTCAAAGTCAAATTGACGGTGAAAGTGAGCCGGATTTAAATCACTGGCGTTGTCTTAATGATAGTATGTGGAATCAAGAACCGGCAGTACAAGTTATGTCATACCGTATGCTGCATAAGTTGTCGTCAGAAAGTTGGGCTCAAGATGCGCTTGATATGATTTATATGGAAGATGACGTAAAAACGTGGGCTGAGCAAGGGATAGCTGCTGAGCAGCGAGAAGGTCCTACCCGTGATAGTAATGGTGCTGAATTACAAGACGGTGATGATGTAACCTTAATTAAAGATTTAAAAGTTAAGGGCGCCAATTTTACAGCCAAACAGGGTACGTTGGTGCGAGGTATCACCTTAACCGATAACCCTGAGCATATTGAAGGTAAAGTCAATGGTACGCGCATTGTACTTGTTGCTGCTTATTTGAAAAAGGCTTAACGAATTAGCTAAAGAACACTCACATCAATTTATATTATGATTATGGAATATAAATTGATGTTTGTTAAGTTGGTGTTATTTTTTGAACTGATGACACCTTCACATTTTGGCCCCATAATTTATTTATAGATTCCGCAGCCTGTGCCGAATTTCCGCTAACCCAGAACTCAACAATACCCTTTATGTTCTCTGTATTTTCTAAATTATTGCTCTGTAGCTTATTCTTTACTTCTTTTGCGACAGGAATTGCTGTGTCAATAATATTAACGTTAAGACCTGCAATATTTTCAATCGTAGTTTTCAGAAATGAAAAGTGAGTACAGCCGAGCACTATTTGGTCACAATTTTGCGATAATAGTGGTTGGATGTATTGTTCAGCCGTTGTGTGAGCTTGCTCACTATTGTGATTTAGGCTCTCTACTAAAGTGACAAATTTAGGGCAAGCTTTAGTTCTTATGCTCACTTTTTCACCATATTTGTCACAGAGGTTCTGAAAAGACCTACTTGCAATTGTTTGTTCCGTTGCTAATACGCCAATAATGCCCGATTTGCTTTGTAAAGCTGCAGGTTTTATATCGGTTCAACTCCTATAATTGGAATGGAAGTTTCAGCCCGTAAATTACTTATTGAATTAACGGTAGCCGTATTGCAAGCAACAACAACAAGCTTACAATTCTGACTAATAAGAAATTTTACAATTTCTTTTGAGCGTTTTTCGATTATTTCTGTGGATTTATTTCCATAGGGAGAAAACTCAATATCCGCAAAATAAACTAAGTTTTCTTCAGGAAGCAGTTCATTGATTGCCTCGGCGATAGAAAGCCCTCCTACGCCCGAATCAAATATGCCGATTGATTTATGTCTTTCCATCTTAAGGTAACGTCGCTAACAAGTATTGTTTAAGTTTATAATCCCAAAAACGTTTAGTTTTTAAAATACACATTTTAATTTATAACCAACGTCTTACTTTTTTGCAGTACGCTTGGTAATGATTAGGGAAAAGTTTGTTGAGCATTTCTTCTTCAGGAATAATTTGATATTTAGTTATGTACCGGATGAATAGCGGTATAATAATCAAACATACATAGTTTTGTAAGTAGACAGCTAAAGCCAACAAAGTAATGATTAATGCTAAGTACATAGGGTTTCGAGAATAAGCAAAAACACCACTGTCAACTACAGTACGGGTTTTTTCTGGTGTGTGAGGGTGAAAGGTGGTTTGGTGTTTATGAAAATCATAAAGTGCTAACAACCCAATAACACTTCCTACGATAACGAAGACAATACTGATAACTAAGTGATGTGTTATATATAGGTTATATTGAGGGAAGCGGGTTGCTAGAGCAAACATTAATCCTGCAGCAATTAACAATTGTCTTTGGTGGGATAACTTTCAATTCTAAATTCATTTTATGCCACAATGATGATCACTATCTCAATTTCTTTACCAACTGTGGGCTTGAGCTAGTGATTGTTTTCTAACAGTTAATGATATATTAAAGGTTGGCTTTTCTATAAGTTTCACAAGCTATCTTATCTTCACACTCACCATACAGATATAAGCTATGGTTTGTTAAGGTGATTTTGTGAGATTCAGCGATATCTTTTTGTCTTTGTTCTATCACGTTATCTTCAAATTCCACAACTTTGCCACACTGTAAGCACACTAAGTGGTCATGGTGTTGCTTATGAGACAATTCAAAAACAGACTTACCACCTTCAAAATGATGGCGTGTAACAATACCTGCATCGTCAAATTGGTTAAGCACACGGTATACAGTAGCTAAGCCAATTTCTTCATGCTGCTCAAGTAATATTTTATAAACATCCTCTGCACTAATATGTTGATTATTTGGGTTTTGTAGGATGGTTAAAATTTTAATACGAGGCAGGGTGATTTTTAATCCGGCTCTTTTTAGTTCTTCATTTTGATCTGCCATGTAATTAATTTCTCTAATTAAGGTAATAGGAATAAAAATAAAAGTATAGGGTGTTATTAAGTTTGGTGAAAGGGTTAGTTTGGCTAATTGCTATTTTTTTTGCTTTTAAATGATAAAAGCTCATTAAATGAGCTTTTGATAGAGGTAAATAACTTTAATATTATGGGGGGTAAGATTATTTTATGCTAGATCAGCTAAACACATTTCATCATTAAGTTGATTTACCCACTTGGTAACACGCTCTTCGGTTAATTCAGATTGCCTGTCTTCATCAATACACAGACCGATAAAGGTATTTTCATCAATTAACGCTTTAGAGGCTTCGAACTCATAACCTTCAGTTGGCCAATTACCAACAACTATTGCCCCTTTGCTTTCAACGATATCACGTAGCGGTTCCATGGCGTCACAAAAATATTCAGCATAATCTTCTTGATCACCTAAACCAAAAATAGCCACTAATTTATCAGTGAAGTCGATTTCTTCAAGTTCAGGTAAAAAATCATCCCAGTCACACTGATTTTCGCCATAATACCATGTTGGAATACCTAAAATGAGTAAATCGAATTCAGCGATATCTTCTTTTGTGCTTTTTGCGATGTCTTTTACATCAATCATTTTTTTGCCGAGTTTTTTCTGAATCATTTTACTTACAGCTTCAGTATTACCAGTATCACTACCAAAAAATAAACCTACGATTGCCATGGGAATTTACCTTATTACTTCAAATTTAGTATTAAAATTAATTGTTTTCTTTCGTCAACGAGTCAATCAATAATCTTTCTATTAACTCACTACGACTAATGTTTTTAGTTTTAGCTAATTCTTCTAACTGTTCAAATATGCTGTGATGAATTTTAAACTCCACACGCTTTAGACCGTTACTTTTGTCTCGTTTTACCTGGTTTCGCTTATTAATTCGTATTTGAACACTGCGAGGGTGCGGACTCGTCTTTGGACGACCAGGGCGTTTTTCATCACTAAATAAGTCAATAGTGGTTAAGTCAGATACTTCCTTTGCCACTATCCAACCCCCTGATTTTCCCAAATAAATTGAATGATACCTTTAGCTATAAAGCCTGCGCAACCTAAAAATAATACAAAATAGACGACTACTCTGCCCATTTTTGGTACGTCATTTTTATTCATTACATCATGGATGGATAAGCCAATAAAACCAAAAATAAAAAGAAAAAATAAATTCAGCCCAATAGTTTCTATTAACTCTAAATGTTCAGCTAGCATGTTAGTCAGTGAGTCAGTCTAAAAATTGGCGGCACTATAGCATAGTGTCAATATAATCTCATTTTTTTTCGTTATTATCGTGAGGCTTTATCTCGTGATTCTAGCTTATTTTACAGGGGGAATTATTGATCTCTATCAAAATGCTTTATGTAAAATTATTTGGTTAGAAAATCTAAAAGTATTTTGTTAAAGGCTGTTGTTTTTTCAGCATGTAACCAGTGACCCGCACCTTGGATTATTTTAGCTCTAGCCTTTGGGAACAGTATTTTTATGATGCTTTGGTGTTCAGGTCGGATATAGTCAGAATCCCCCCTTTAATAAATAGCGTCTCGCCGATAAACGACTGTTTTTCGTCAGAAGAAGAATTCTCTATACTTTGCATTATTTGTGGGTAACCTTGCTCTATATAATGAAGGTTACATTTAAAACTAAATTGGTTTTGATCATTTAATATAAGGTTACGTAATAAAAACTGCCTAACCCCCAAATTTTCCACATAAGATGCTAATTGAATATCTGCCTCTTTACGTGTTTTTATTTTAGTTAAATCTATTGCTTGCAAACCCTCAATAATAGTTAAATGATGGGCAGGGTATTCAACGGGAGCAATATCAGCAACCACTAACTTGTGTACTCTATTAGGGTATAAAAGCGCACACTTCATCGCAATTTTACCTCCCATTGAATGTCCTAAAATATGACAAGACTTAATATCCAAATTATCCAGTAGAGTAATGATGTCTTGTGCTAAAACTTGATAATCCATACCTTCTTGATGAAATGAGTTTCCGTGGTTTCTTACATCAACACTGGTAACGCAATAATGTTGGCTTAAGTTTCTTGCAATCATGTTTAAGTTTTCTAAACTACCAAATAAACCATGAATTAATACGATATGATCGCCTTGACCACGCTGTTGGTAGTTTAGTTCTGGATAGCTTGAGAGCGATGAGCTCTGTGCTGAAAAATTTTTAGCTGTCATGACGTCGTTCATATTGTTAAATTGGTTACTGAGATCAATTTTATCATGAAATTTTAAGTAATTTGAAATTAATACCTATCTAACTTATGTAAATATAAACATAAATATCTGTATTCATGTTAATTTCACTAAATTATTCCCCTTATCTTTGGTTAATATTCAATTAAGCAGTTTGATACTAAACATTTATTCTTATGTACCCCTATACCCTTAATTAATTTAATTGGTATAATCCTGCGGTAATTTAAATTATAGAAGTAAGTGAAAAATGAAAAACATTGAAATTGATGATGAGTTATATCTTCACATTGTTGCCAATACACAATCTATTGGTGAAGATGCTTCAAGTATTTTACGCCGTTTACTTGATTTTGATGAGGAAAGCGACAAAGTAGTTTCACTAAATGAAAGAGCAACGGAATCACAGTCAAAAACTTCGTTGACTGAAAACGTTGCCGTTGAACAGGATACTATTGCCGAGCCCGTTGAAATTGATGATGAGGAACATGGTTCTGAAACCGTTTTTAATTTTATAAATATAGAAGAACTGGCAATGCAGCGTGGTGCTGTGGGCCGATTTTTACTAATTCTGGCTGCGTTATATAGAGCACACCCAAAGAAATTTAATGTTGTAACAAATATAGGCCCTAAAGTGAGTGCTAGAAAAACCAAGCGTTTATATTTTGCATTGAGCGAGGCATTGTTAACAGCAAGTGGAAGTAGCACTAAACCAAAACAGATCCCACAAAGTCCCTATTGGGTCATAACTAATTCTAATACAACACGTAAAAAAATGATGCTTACAGAAGCGGCCACTTTGTTAGGTTATAATGAAGGTGATGTCATAAAAATTCGTGAGTTGCTTTAGTTGTAACGAGATTATCGATATCAAGCGGGCGATATAATGCAGAATAAAGTCAACATTGAATAAAGTTATTTAACATAAAGGTTCCAATGCCATATTTACAAGAAAAATTATCAGTAGCACAATTAAAAGCGCATTTGTTAATCAATGGTGATTTTTTACATTTAACCCGAAGCCATGAACTTTCAATGTCTGCATTTTGCTTTGACGTGGTTTGTGCGAGCAGCCAAGCTAAAACAAAAGTATCAGTGCTTGATACGGGTATTATTATGTTTGAACCAATGAGCAATAATTCAAGCAAGGATATCGTGTTGTCTAGTGCAGTTCATGGTAATGAAACGGCACCAATTGAAATTTGTAATGCTTTAATAAAAAAAATCGTGTTAGGTGCATTACATTTAGAACATCGAACCTTATTTTTGTTCGGGAATCCACCGTCAATAAATATTGGTAAGCGTTTTGTAGAAGAAAATTTAAATCGCTTATTTTCGGGGGGCATTCTGTAGATCAAGGACAGGGCGCAGGACTGATAAATAATGAGCGCCATCGTGCTTTATTATTAGAAAATACCGTTGCAGATTTTTTTAATCAAGGTCAAGGAGAGCGCTTCCATTATGATTTGCATACGGCTATTCGAGGCTCTAAAAACGATAAGTTTGCGGTTTATCCTTTTAGACATAATAAACCTTGGGTGAAATCACAGCTACAATTTATGTTGGCTTGTGGTGTAAATACTATTTTATTTTCAAACTCGCCAACGACAACTTTTAGTTATTTTTCATCTAATGAATTTAATGCTCATGCATTTACTGTTGAACTGGGTAAAGTTAAGCCCTTCGGTGAAAATAATATGGCTAACTTTTTAGGTGTACAAGAAAGCTTAACTTCATTAGTATCAGGGCAGCCATTAGAATTAAAAGCCTATGATAAAGCGGATTTTAGTTTCTTTGAAATCAATCAAATTATTGATAGGCAGGATGAAAATTTCACGCTGCATTTTGCTGACGACGTAGAAAACTTCACTGACTTTCCTGTTGGTACGGTGATAGCAACTGATGGTAAAGATGAAATTAAAACACTTAAACCGGGAGAAGCTATCATTTTCCCCAATGCTAATGTCGCTGTTGGTCAGCGTGCATTGTTGACAGTGATACCTGTGGAAGTTAACCCAATATAAGTCACAATATAAGTGAACTTGTTACTTAGAATGACTAACCTTAATTCGGGTCAATAAGTTTTTAACTCATTGAAAGTTAGTGAGATTGGTATAATTTCCCTTTGTTTACCATAGTGAGATATTTTTGCTACTTTAGTCCGTAAAATAAGTAAGGCAAACTTACACGCCAATAGCCGGCCTATTGCAAGTGAATTTAACGAAGAAGTTAGCAAAAATAGCCATTATAGAAAGATGCATTAAGCCGAGCTGAGGTTAATTATCCACATTCTTCATTAATCTACTATGAATAATTCGAGTGCTTACAAAGACTAAAGCGATAACTACAGGTACTGCAAAACCGCTGACCAATTCATGGTTATACTCAATGCCTAAAGAAGGCAAAGATGAAAGCATCGTTTCAAAAAGCTGCATACCGTAATAACTGATAGCTGCGACCGACAAGCCTTCAACAGTTTGCTGTAAACGCATTTGTATAAAAGCTCTACGGTTCATTGATTTAAGCAGTTTCTGATTTTGTTCCTGTAAGAGCATTTCAACTCTTGTGCGTAATAAATCACTGGCGCGATTGACACGTCGAGAAATATCTTCCAAATGATTGGCTGCTGTTTGGCAGGTCTTTACGGCAGGCGTTATCCGTCGCATTAAAAATTCTTGTAAGGTCATATGACCATCAATTTCATCTTCTTTTAGTTCATCCATGCGCTGTAAAACAACATCATAATAAGCGTTAGTTGCTGAGAAGCGATAATTACTTTGACTTCGTAAATCTTCAACTTTTGCGGCAATGGTTGATACTTGTGTTAAAAGTTGACGATCATCGCTATCTTTACCTAGTGCAATACAGGTGGTTACTTGTTGTAACTGTAAGTCTAATTGATTCAATTCGCTATTAATGGCTTGAGCTAGAGGTAATCCTAAAGTAGCCATTAATCGGTATGTATCAAGTTGTAATAATTGCTGCACCAATCGACCTAACTGCTCAGGTGATAATGTTTTCTCAAAGACTAAAAACCGACCAAAACCATCATCATGAAGTTTATAAGAAGTCCAAACTTTAGCTAATCCATTATAAGGTGCGCTAGCGGTAAGACGCATATTGTCAAAATATTGGTCAATATTAGTTCCAGGTGATTGATTGCCAGGCTCAATAACAAGGTGTAAAGCAGCAATAACTTGACCAGGCATGTGTTCTAGCCAACCACTTGGTACATAGTCTATTGCATTTTTAATAAAAGGTTGATTGGTTAAAGGGGCCTCATGAATAATGGTATAGGTTGAATATTCCATATGTCGCTCCCGGCCCGCAAACTAAATAAACCAAAGTTTTGGTAAAAGCAGGGCATAGTTTTAGCGGGTAAACTTACTTGAAAACGATTACATAGCAGCGATATAAAATCATGTTCTTTTTGTTTTAACTTCCCTTCATGTTGAATAGCAATATGCGTTATTTGCGCAGGGTTAGTGATAGATCTAAATGGGCGGTTATGTAATTCACTGTACAGTTTTTCTCTTAAGGGATGAATTGTCATATTACTTAAGGTTGTTAAAGTCGGTGCTGAGGGGCTTATTATTTTTTCAGATGTATTGCTTGGTAACATTTATTAATCACTTCAGTACAGTTAAAGGTTTTATCTTAAAGGGTTAAATTTAAATATGCTTATTTCAACGGTGAATAAACATTATTACCCTTTAAGATTGTCTCTCAAACGCTTACTTGTAAACAAAACTTTAGTATGAAATGTGTTAGGGTAAGCAGGTATATAACCTGTAAACTATTGTTATAGATACAACCAATTTAAAAGAAAAGACAGAGTTACCCACATCAGTAAAATCAACGGAATACCAACGCGCATAAAATCAGAGAATCGATAACCGCCGGCGTTCATCACTAATAAATTTGTTTTATAAGCCATAGGTGTGGCATAACTCAAATTTGCACCAAATAATACGGCCAAGATAAAAGGCTCAGGGGGAAGATTAAGTTGACTTGCAACAGAAATAGCAATTGGCGTACCAATAACTGCGGCGGCATTATTCGAAACAATATTGGTTAATATTGCTAATAACAACATTAGAGCAGATAAAACGCCTCCTGGAGGTAAACCAGACGATAAGGCGACAAATACCTGCGCTATATATTCTGCGCCTCCTGTTATCATCATTGCGGAGCCTAAGGCAAGCGATGCCGCGACAATTAAAATAACTTGGGTACTTAGGGCTGAAGAGGCTTCTTCCCAATTTAAACATTTAGTAATAAGTAAGATAAGAACGCCACAAACCGAACTGATTTCAATTGGTAAAATACCTAATGCGGACGAAATAACGACTGCGAGTAGTGTGCTTAATGCGATTGGCGCTTTACTTGTTTGTGGTAATGCCTCTGCGCCATCAATAATTAATAGGCCTTGTTTGGACTTTAATAAATTAATCTGTTCGGTTTCACCTTGTACAAGTAATACATCACCGATTTTCAATCGAGTGTTTCCTATACTGCTTCGGCCTATTTCCATCGCCTTGCCGGCTCGATGCAATGCAATAACAGAAATAGAGTATTTATTGATGAAATTAGCTTGCTGTAAGGTTTTTCCTTCTATTCCTGAACCGATAATAACAATTTCAGCCAATGTTTGTTTATCTGCGTTTAAAGGGTGCTCATCATCAACTTTTTGTTGTCCAGTGAATAAAGTTGCGCCTAATACCGTTTCATATTCTTTTAGTCGATCAGGATAATCATGTACTTTAAGCCTATCACCTTCAGTGAGTATGGTATCGGGTAAAGGCATAATACTGCGGTAATTAGGCCCTCGTTGAATACTTTCTATTTTAAGTTGTCCATCGGTTAATTTAATAATTTCAGCGATGGATTTGCCATTAACGTCACTTTCTTCATTTATATTAAGATAAGCGCTAAACAAACGTGGTGAAGTATCAGGCATTGATGGCGTTCTTTTTGGTAATAGTTTGGGTGCCACTAACCATAAATATAACACCGCGACAACCGAGGCAATAAGGGTTGGTTGAATAAAATCAAACAAGCCAAATTCTACTGCGCCCATATTTTTTGCAATACTAACCACTAATAAGTTAGTTGATGTACCAATTGTTGTTGCCATGCCACCTACTAAAGTTGCTAAGCCCATAGGTAATAACATGCCGGATGAATCTGTTTTATTCCGCAGGGATACACTAATTAAGATAGGTAAGAGTAAAACCACAACAGGGGTATTGTTGACGAAAGCACTCAAGGCTCCAAAGAAGAATGAGGGTTAATAATAAAGACAATGTTGGGCTAATTTTCCATAGTTTAGCTAAATATCGACCAATAGGCTCTAATGCACCCGTTCTTACAATGCCGTGCCCTAAAATCATCAGAGAACAAACAGTTATCAAGGCTTCGTGAGCAAAACCAAAAAATAAAGCGCTTGGCTCAAAATGTACACCTTCGCTGTAAAATGGAAATAAGGTAAACAGCACACACAGAATTGTTATGACAGCAAGGGAAGAGGTTTCTAAAGGTATGTCGTCTCGACGAAACAAATAGAGAGCTAAAACGGTGATTAATAAAATAGCTAAAGCATGATTATTAGGTAAATCTGGAATATTCAAAGAGGTATACCGTGTTAATTATTTGGCTTATACGCTCAGTATATACCTAACATTAATATAATTGGTACTAATCAACTATTTTAGTTAGCGGATAAGAATAAAATGTTTTTCAAGTAAATCATTGACTCAATAAAGTCACCTGTAAAGGCACCAGAGCTTGACGTGGGTAATATATCTAACCATAGTTGTTATATTTTGATGGATTGTAATCATCAAATGAGTTTTGATAAATCTTAGGGCGTTTTAAAGATGGTAATTTTAGTTGTTTAGTACTTGCTATCTTTGATAGTAAGTACTGCTGTTTTCAGTTTAGGGATAAACTAAACAAATCAACAAAAAATATACTAATAGGTTAAACACAACCATGAATAAAAAATTTATAAGTAACCAACGTCGACATAAAGCGAAGGCTAAAAGGTTGCAGACAAGAAATAGATTAATTTGGTTTGTTATGACAAATAAAATTCACACGACCATTCTATCAATATAAATCTCAATGTTAGGTAATTGGAACGAAGTGCACTGCTGCATAAATAGAATGTCGAGAGTTTTGTTTATTGAACCCACTTGAATTAATGTGAATTGTTAATTGAGAAGCCGCTTGAATTTATTAGACTTTTATTATCTAATGAAACCGAGTAATAAAGCTAATTAAATAAAGTGTGATAAAGGAACATTTTATTAGCAGTATGTTTTTACCGTTTGTATTGAGTCTACATGATGATTTTTATTGGGATAACGCCTACTTCAGGGTAATGTTTAGCCATGAGTTCTGCGCTGTTTTTATAATTATGCAAACGGCTTATTCCAATTTTATTAGGATTGTTTGTGGCTAACAGTAAAGTAGTAGAAGGTAACATTCGACAAAAAAATAAAGCACTGATTTTTGATGCAGCCAAAGAAGAATTTGTTACTTATGGTTTTAAAGGTGCTTCTATTAAACGTATTGCAGAACGTGCAGCTATTCCTCGTTCAAATATACATTATTACTTTCAAGATAAAACTGACCTGTATCAGCAGTTATTAAGTAATATCATAGCGCTTTGGAATACCGATTACGATACGCTCAATGCAAATCAACCTCCCAAAGTTGCATTAAGTGCATACATTCGTGCAAAAGTAATGCATTCAAAAAACGACCCATATTCATCACGAATTTTTGCCAGTGAGCTAATTCATGGTGCACCTATATTAAACAACTATTTGAATACTGATTTTAAAGTGTGGTTGAAAAGTAAAGTCGCTATTATTAATACTTGGGTAGATCAAGGTTTAATTAACAAGGTAAATCCTCATCATCTGCTCTTTTTAATTTGGAGTTCAACACAACATTATGCTGATTTTAATGTACAAGTTTTGGCAGCTTTAGAAAAAAATGAAATGTTGGATGATGATTATGAAGCGGTTGTTACTTCTTTAACGGAAATAATTCTTAAAGGTTGTGGGATAGACTAGCATTGACATATTGTTAACAGTGTTTTTAGGGAAAACTGTCTATCTAGTCTAAACTTCATGACTTTATTTAAGCCAAGCTTTGGCTTATTGATAGACGATTTGTTTAGATTCACTAATACTTTAGCCAGGCCAATTGAGCCATGCATAATAGGTACTTTGGCTAATTATCATCTCTTTGTACAACTGATAATTTTTTTGAAAGAATTAAAAGGGTAATATAACAATGGAACAGACAAGTCAGGATAATAATCAACGAATGAATGATGCAGGGGGGATCGCGCGTTTTTTTAAGCTATCAGAACATAAAACTAATATAAAAACTGAGATTATGGCGGGAATAACGACCTTTGTCACTATGTCCTATATTATGTTTTTAAACCCTATTATTATGTCTAAAACGGGTATGCCTTTTGATGGGCTTTTTTTAGCTACCTGCCTTGGTGCTGCTATTGCAACTATCTTAATGGGGCTCTATGCCAACTGGCCTGTAGGGCTTGCACCTGGAATGGGGCTAAATGCTTTTTTTACTTTTTCGGTTGTGGGGGCAATGGGGTATAGGCGGCAAATAGCTTTAGGTACTGTTTTTCTTTCCGGGGTGCTGTTTGTCTTAATGAGTGTAACTCGATTACGGGAATGGATGTTAGATAGTATTCCAATGAGTTTACGTTTAGCGATGACCGGCCGGTGTGGGTTTATTCCTCGGTTTTATTGGTTTACGCTTTACCGGGATTGTTGTTCCTAACCCCGATAATATTGTTGCGATTGCAGATTTAACCCACTTTGGTTTTGGTGAGTTCGGCCCAGAAGCCCCCGCACTTGGTTTTCTTAGTTTTTTGCTTATCTCAGTACTGAGTTATCGTAAAGTTTTTGGTGCCGTGTTGATTGGGATTGCTATCACCACTTTTATTGCATTTGCGATGACATGGGTTTTGCCAGTAGAGTTCTTTATTGTCGCTGATGCCGCTAAAGGTTTTGCACCTGAATCGGGTTTTGTTACTTACAAAGGCTTAATGGCAATACCTGAATTTTCTGCGCTTGAACCTATTTTGTGGAAAGCTGACATAATAGGCGCTTTTCAAGTGGCCTTAATTCCTGTCATTGTAACTTTTCTTTTTGTCAATATTTTTGATACAGCAGGTACATTAGTGGGCGTTGCAGAGCGGGCTAACCTACAAGACAAAAATGGAAAAATACACGGTTTAAGTAAATCTTTAAAAGCTGATTCTATCTCCTCTGTTATTGGTACCGCTTTTGGTTGTCCTCCTGTAACCTCTTATGTGGAATCTGCTGCAGGTGTCTCCGTTGGTGGACGAACAGGCTTAACCGCTATTACCATTGGGGTGTTGTTTATTGTAGGAATGTTCTTTTTACCTCTTGCCCAAATGCTACCTGGATTTGCGGTTGATGGCGCACTTATTTATGTTGCTATGTTAATGATGAGTTCTTTAAGAGGGTTAGACTGGGATGACTTAACAGAATACGCACCGGCAGTATGTACTACAATTATGATGGCATTCACTTTTTCTATTGCTAATGGGATAGCTTTTGGTTTTATCACTTACACGGTATTAAAGCTGGGAGCAGGTAAATCTGCTGAAATATCAGGTGGTGTTTGGGCATTGACTATGCTGTTTATAGCTAAGTTTATCTTTTTGTCATCAGTCTAAATAGTTTGTGTAGTGTTAGTTACAAGGCATATGCTTAATCGAAAAACTATTTGCAAAAGGCATCAATGTATTTGTGAATATTAAAAAAAAGATAAAAACTAAGGTAAATATAAAACATGAAATTTTTTAATCTATTAGCAGTTTCGAGTAGAGCTTTGATTGTAACCTCGACATTAATCAGTACGTTTGCTTTATCAGAAACGTGGAGCAATACGGAAATACAGCTGCAAGCCCTTGGCACATTAGAGCGCGTTGGAACAGGTGGTGCGGCAGAAACAACTATTATCACTTTTCAGCATGCGGGTGGTTGGGAGTATGGAGATAATTTTTTCTTTATTGATCACTCACGTTACAGTGTTAATAATGATGCAAATTTTCCTGTTGATGATAGTAGTGAATTTTATGGCGAATGGTATTCAAACTTTAGTTTAGGCTCTATTACGGGTAAGAAATTAATATTTGGACCTGTTAGTGATGTGAGTATTGTTGCAGGCGCAAATTTTGCACCCGAAGTAGACAGCGTATGGTTATTGCCTGGTATAAGATTTTCTTTCGACTTACCTGGTTTTGCTTTTGCACAATTAAGTTTGACTGGATATTTACATCAAAGTGGTGGTAGTGAATCTTCTCCTGTTTTTACTGTAGTAGATGAAGACTCTAGTTTTATGCTTGATTTTGCTTGGGCATATCCTTTTACAATTGGTTCAACGAATTGGTCTATTGAGGGACACTTAGAGTATATTGATGGGCGTCAACAAGTGAATAGTTTTGGCACCACGGAGCTTGAATCTTGGATTTTATTTCAACCTCAAATACGTTTAGATTTAGGGGAGTTATTAGGCGGTAATTCAGGCAAAATGTTTGTAGGAATTGAGTATCAATATTGGAAAAATAAATTGGGTGAAAAAGGCACTGATGATAGCACAGCACAATTGCTAGCGGTTTGGCGGTTTTAAGGAATTAAGTAAACGTTTAGTATTTTTAGTTTAAAATAAGCGCATAGCAATCGAAATGGGTTGTACAGGTTATTAACTAAATTGTTGTCAATAATACTACTATTAAAGAACCATTTATTTAAAAATGTTAATTGAGAAATAAATATGTCGATAATTCAGTCAATGCGCCTCCCTTTTTTAGTGTTAACGCCCGTTTGTGTATTTTTGGCAATGGCAATAGCATCATACCAACAAGTTGATTATTCAATTTTTTCTACTTGTATTGCTTTAATTGGTGCTTTAGCCGCACACATTGCGGTGAACACAATTAATGAATATCAAGACTTTAAAAGCGGTTTAGATTTTGAAACCAAACAAACCCCTTTTAGCGGTGGTAGTGGTTTACTGCCGCCTAACCCGCATTTAGCGAATAAAGTGTTGGTGCTAGGTATATTCTCTATTTTGATTACGATCCTCATAGGATGTTATTTTATATTTTTATATGGTTATTCAATATTACCACTAGGTATCATAGGTTTACTTATCATCGTTACTTATACTCAGTGGATTAATAAAGCAGCCTTATTATGTTTAATTGCTCCGGGTTTAGGTTTTGGTACTTTGATCATTGGTGGGACGTATTTTTGTATAACAGGACATTTTAATAATAGTATGTGGCTGATTACCATTATTCCCTTTTTACTTATTAATAACTTACTTTTGTTGAATCAATTTCCTGATATTGATGCAGATAAAAGTACAGGAAGAAAGCATTTCCCGATAAAATATGGAATAAAGGCAAGTACCGTTGTTTATGGTTTGTTTGCTATGGTTGCTCAGTTGACGCTCGTATATTTGGTTATAACAAAGCAATTGCCAACATTGGCTTTGTTTACAATACTTCCTATGCTATTAAGTTATTTTTCTATGATGGGAATGATAAAACTAGGAAAAGATATCGCAATGCAGCCTCAGTTTTTAGCTGCAAATGTTGCTTGTAGCCTTTTAACACCATTAGTATTGGGTATTACACTGCTATTTTATATATATTTTTAATTCCAAACCGATTTTATGAGGATTTTTTCTATCTATTGTCATATTAAGTAGGTTTAATGCTAAATGCATAGACAAAAATTGAATTAACTTGGCGCTAAATATTTTTGCTAAGAATGCCAGTTATTACTTAATTGAACTATTATTAGTGTTATGCTTGTAAAATCACATTATTTAATTTAGATTTTGTGCAGCTATATATTTATAAATAATAATAAGGATTGGTCGGTATTTATGCCTTTTTTGCAACTAAAACTTGTTTCAAAAATTGAGATAGGTCAAAACAGCACATGTAGTTTTTCTCATCAAGGTGGTTCTATCGGACGGTCTAATGATTGTGATTGGACACTATTAGATGTTGACCGTTATATTTCCAATAAGCACGCGCTGATAAGTTATCAAAATGAACAATTCATCATAACTGACATTAGTAGTAATGGCGTATTTATTAATAATGCCAACATTCCGTTAGGAAAACAAAACACCCATATTTTAAATCAATCAGACCGTATTAAAATTGGTAGCTACGAAATAGAAGTTGAAAATTTACAAATTGTCGATACACCCGTACAAGTTGGTAATCAATCATCTCAAGTGGGTGACGGTGATTTATTAGGGTTAGTCATGGGCGATGACTCTTCCATGAATAATGATCAAGAAACAGATTATCTAAAGATTTCGACAAATGATCATTACGATCATCATTCGTCTGCTGATGAGGGGCTTGGTTTGAGTGATATACTGTCAGGCTCATCAAATTATAAAACACCTCCAGTAAGTAGCCCTTCTGCCTCTACTTTTGACAATTCAGAGCAGAATAAACCTGTATTTACTGAGTCTGATAAGCATCCTGTGAGCCATCAACCTCAAAGCCATCAACCTCAAAGTAATCAACCTCAAAGTAATCAACACTATGTCTCGAATGATGCTAGCATTCCTGAAGATTGGGAATTGTCAGGGATTTTACCTGCCATTCAAGATTACGAACCACCGAAACCTAATGCACCAATAGCTCAAGAGCCTACGGTAGAACCACAGACCGAACAACCTACTTTCATGGAGCCGGTTGCGCCTATTGAACAAGTTAAACCTATCGAGCCGGTTGCGCCTATCGAGCAAGTTAAACCTATCGAGCCGGTTGCGCCTATCGAGCAAGTTAAACCTATCGAGCCGGTTGCGCCTATCGAGCAAGTTAAACCTATCGAGCCGGTTGCGCCTATCGAGCCGGTTGCGCCTATCGAGCCGGTTGCCCCTATTGAGCAAGTTAAACCTGTGGAACAAGCAGCTGCTATTGATACACCAGTTTCTCATACGCCAGAGTTGGAAATGGAACCGAAAGCTGATATACCTTTACAAGAAGAAGTTGTCGTGTCAAAGGTAGCTACACCGACTCAATCCTCGAATGAACATGATAAACGCATTGATGCTAAAATTGAGCAGCCGATGCAAAGTGGTTCAAATGAATTCTTGCTTAAGTTGTACAACAAATTAGGTTTACCTAAAGAATATTTAGCCTCTATTGATGAAGATGTATTTGCTGAAGATATTGCCACTGTGATGCTATCAACGACTAAAGGCTTGATGTCACTGCTCAATAGTCGAACGGTTTTTAAACAAGAATCAAGACTGTCACTCACATCAGTTCAACCCAGATCAAATAACCCGATTAAATTCTCTATAGATCCGGCTGATACGTTAGAAATGTTACTTTTGAAAAAGAAAAAAGGATATCTCACAGCAAAAGAATCCTATGATGAAGCGGTGAATGATATTCAATTACATCAAATGGCCTTTTTATCAGGGTTGCAAGCAACAGTTACGGGTGTGTTAAATCAAATTTCGCCGGAGTCAATAGAAAAGCAAATCAATGAAAAGGGTCGTAGTTTTATGGGGTTAAAAGCTAGTTCACAATATTGGCAACTTTATAAAGAAAAACAAGAATTGCTCGCTAAAAGTGTAACGGAAAATCTAAATGAAGTATTAAGTACTTATTTTTCCGAAGCGTATCAAGCGCAAATCAACAATTTTAAAAACGATAAAAAATAAGGAAAAGGCATGTTAGATCTCTTCAAAAAACTGTGTATTGTTAGCTTGTGTCTATTTTTAACCGCTTGTAGTTCAACAACTGAAAATAATGTTGATTTTAGATATTTAATAAGTGCAGCTTCAGATATCAATCCTGATATAGAAGGAAAGCCCTCTTCGGTTATTGTAAGGGTATACCAATTAACCAATAAAATAAATTTTGAAAATGCAAATTATAATGAACTCTTTGAAAGTAATCACAATGCGTTAGGTACTGAATTTATTACTCTCAACGAATATTTTGTGGATCCAGATAGTAAGAATGATGTAGATTTAAAAATTTCTGAAAATGCAAAGTTTATTGGTGTTGTTGTAGGTTATCGAAGCGTTGATATGGTTACATGGCGTACTGTGATGAAAGTACCCGAAGGAAGCTTTTGGCGTGGCTCAGGATTAGAAATAAAAGTTGAAAAACTGTCAGTTCGTGTGATCGAAATTTAATGTCGCTCACCAGTAAGCTACTAACCAGTAAATAAAGGAAAAGTCTATATGGCATGGGAAAAGCGAGTCGTTTGGTCTGAAGGGATGATGTTGCAACCACAACATTTTCAGCAGCAATCTAGATTCCATGAGTCTCAACTTCAAAAGAGTATTGGCTTATGCCAACCACATTTTTGGGGTATCTCATCTATTGAAATAGATAAATCACATTTGAAAAATGGGAAGCTTTGTTTATCCTCAGCTCAAGGTATTTTGCCCGATGGTAGTTACTTTAATTTTCCCGATATTGATAACATGCCACCTGACACTTGATATAGATGAGAGTTTTTTAAACACTACTGTTTATTTGGCTGTTACTATTAGACGTTACGGTAACACTGAAACTTTTAGAGATAATGCAACGCAAAGCCGCTATGGCCTTGTTGAACATGAAGCTAGAGACGTTTCTGGCACATCCACAATGCCACAATCGCTTGAAGTTGCAGGGTTAAGTTTTTCGCTGAGAACAGACAAAGACGATAATAATGAATTTAGCTGCATTGCTATTGCTGTAATTGAAGATGTGAGTTTAAGTGGTGAAATTTCGTTAAAAGAACATTTTATTGCTCCGTGCTTAAATATTAAAACAAACGGCTATGTCTCTACTTTTTTAAGTGAATTGGTTAAATTAACACAACATCGTATTAGTGCCTTAGCTGCGCGCGTGTCAGTAGCAGGTAAGGCCACCACGAATGAAGTTACAGACTTTCTAATGCTACAATCGTTAAATAGGCATTATCCATCGTTAGTTAATTTGGACAGCCAAGAGCGGATTTCTCCCTATGATTTATATGAGAAATTTATCGGGTTAATTGGTGATATGAGCACGTTTGTAAAGCATGACAAACTCGTGCCTGATTTACCTGTCTATCAACAAAATAACTTAACAGAAATATTTTCTGTGTTAATTAATGAATTAAGACAAGTATTTAGTGTCGTTTTAGAACAAAACTCTCTGAACATTCCATTAATTGAGAAAAAATACGGTATTAGAATCGGTACAATTTCTGATAGTAGCTTGTTTACTTCAGCTTCTTTTATTCTCGCGGTAACTGCGGATATATCAACCGAAGAAATACGTCAATATTTTCCACCACAAGTTAAAATTGGAGCAGTTGAACAAATTAAAGAGCTCGTTAATGTTCAACTTCCTGGTATTCAATTAAATAATTTAGCCGTAGCGCCTAGGGAAATTCCGTATCAACGTAATTATGTTTATTTTGAACTGATTCAAAATGGTGAGTATTGGAATGCTTTAGTTGGTTCCGGTGGTATTGCATTTCATATAGGCACAAATTTTCCAAATTTAAATATGGAACTTTGGGCTATAAGGAGTAGTTAAGAGTGAACAATGATGACTTATCTAAAACGTTAATTATTCCAAATCCGGGCGGAAGAAGAAAGCCAAGCAATACGGCTGTATCTCCTTCTATTCCCTCAAATCCAGAACCAGTAGTCCCGCAAGCGCCACAACCTCGAATTACCCCGAATCAATTTGACTTTAATGAATCAATAAGCAAGGGCGAAAACGTTATTCTATCTTATGCTAGTAACATTTTAATGTTGGCGAATAATCTTAGGTCTTTAGAGCCGAATAATAGTATTGAGCAGTTACGCTTAGATATTGAAAAACTTGTGACTAAGTTTGATCAACAAATGCAAGATTCAGGATTGAATAAAGAGGTTGTGCTGACGGCTCGTTATTTGATTTGTTGTTTAGTTGATGAGTTAGTGCTTTCAACTCCGTGGGGATCGGACAGTGTTTGGAGTCATCAAACCTTGTTAGGTAAGTTTCATAATGAAACCTCTGGAGGAGAAAAGTTTTTTCTCATTGTCAATAAGTTATTGGAGCAACCCCAACGTAATATTGACCTGATTGAATTGTGCTATGTTTGTATATCCACAGGGTTCTGTGGTAAATATAGGGTAGTTAATCAAGGCGAGGGGGAGTTACTGCAAATTAGTCAAAAACTTTATCAACCAATAGAGAAGTATCGTCCCATTGATCGTGATTTATCACCTAATTGGCAAGGTATTGGTAAATCTGAAAAAAGTTTTGGAAGACGTTTACCTACATTATTTGTATACATATTATTTGGCTTTGTTTTAATTGCATTGTATATAGGCTTGTTAACAAGTTTAAAAACCAAAGTTGAACCCCTGTATCAAAAAATAGAATCAGTCGGTTGGAATGATTTTGTCCTTCAAATTAATGAAAACCGGCCTAAATCAATTGATGTAAATGCTATTGCGGATTCATTAAAACTGACATTGAAAAAATCTGTGGATGATAAAGTCGTGGCAATTGATGTTAGGGACAATATGCTTATCATTCGTCTCATTAGTACGGACTTATTTAAATCAGGTAGTAGTCATGTTAATGAAGACGCATTGCCTGATGTGAATTTACTTGTAAATTCAATTAAAGATTATGCGGATAGAGTCCTTGTTATTGGGCACACAGATTCAACTGGAAAAGCCGATTCAAATTGGGTGATTTCACGTAAACGAGCTGAAGCAATCGCGAAATGGTTAGAGAAAAGTAATAATAAATTAACGAATATTGTTACTCGCGGTGTTGCAGATACAGAGCCTTTTGTTAAAGATACCGATAATGACTATAACCAAAGTCTAAATCGACGTGTCGAATTAATACTTGTTTTGAAAGGATTATAATTGGCAATGGACAAAATAAAAAAAATAGTCAGTAGCGTGTGGTTTATTCCAACCATTTCTTTAATCTTAATCTTTTTGATCATTTGGTTTGCAGGGCCTTATTTCGCGTTCGCGGATTATTATCCCCTTGAGGCAGTAAGTAATCGAATTATCGTCATCATTACAATTTTACTCGTATATTTTTTGATTCAATTAGTAAAATATCATCGTAAAGTTAAGAATCAACAAAATATGGTTGCTGACATCACTGAGGATAACAGTGTCAATGATGTAATTAATGCGGAATCAACAGAGCTTAAGGATAAATTTAATCAAGCGTTTAGTTTGCTAAAAAACAATAAAGCAGGGCCTAGTTCTCTTACGGAGCTGCCTTGGTATATGATAATTGGTTCTCCTGGGAGTGGTAAAACAACATTACTGTCTAACTCGGGCTTAAAGTTTCCACTGTTTAATGAGTTTTCTAATCAAGCGATTCAAGGGGTTGGTGGTACGAAAAATTGTGATTGGTGGATAACGCAAGATGCTGTTTTATTAGACACAGGCGGCAGATATACCTCTCAAGATAGTCATCAAGAAGCAGATAAATCGGGTTGGACGAATTTTCTAAGTTTAATCAAAAAATATCGGAAAAAACCAGTTAGTGGCTTACTCGTTAGTTTTAGCATGTCTGATTTGATGACTTTAAGTGAATATGATCTTAACCAACAAGTTATGCAAATGAAACAACGTATTGCAGAGGTTAATGATTTTTTTGCTACCAAATTTCCTATCTATATCATTATTACTAAATCGGACATGGTTCCGGATTTAGTCAATTTTATGAAACTTTTTCGCACAAAGAAAGAGAACAAACCTTTGGTATTACATTTGAGCGAAATGAAAGTGTTGCGGGTGATTTACTTGCCTCGTTCACACAAAAATTTAGTGCGCTTATGCAGTCAATTACCCGAAGGCAGTGGCAACGTATTTCGCTAGAGCGAGATGCGAGTCGTAAGTCTTTAATTTATAGTTTTAGCGATCAGTTTGCAGATTTAAAGCCTGCGCTTGCTAATGTAATTGAAAATTTATCTAAACAAGATGATGGCTTAACCACAGGGATTGTACGTGGTCTTTATTTTACAAGTGGTACGCAATATGGTGCACCTATTGATAGAATGATTGCTAAAGTATCTCAAAATTTTGGTTTGAAGAATACAGCAAAAGCATTATGGAACAATGATCAGCGCAGCTATTTTATTAAAGAATTACTAAAAGACGTTGTGTTTCCTGAATCAGATCAATTTGGTGTGTTAACAGGATATGAAAACCGTAAAAATACAATCAAAAAAGTGTCTATGGCTGTAGCGGGAGTTTTTACTATAGCCCTCTCAATTGGTTTATTTATTAGTTATAGCAACAATGATCATTATATTACGTTAAGTGAGAAATCAGTTGATAGTTGGAGTGAGCAATATGAAAACTCAGATAATAGTGGAGATATTAGAAGTTATATCCCGGCATTAAATGACTTTTCAAATAACATTTCAGCATTAATCGAACTTGATGACGCCCAATTTTCTGGTTTAGGCTTAGCGCAATCTGATTCATTGCAAGGTGCATTAACAGCCAGTTATGGACGATTACTAAGTACGGTACTTTTGCCCTATGTAAAAACTGAAGTAGAATTGCAATTGAGTAATACTCAAGAGGCAAGTGAGCAATATCAAGCTTTAAAAGCATACTTGATGTTGTCAAAAACAGACAAAAGAGATGATGAGTTTTTAATTTTTTGGTTGCGACGAAATTTGAATAACAACAAATATTTCACGGCTACAGAATTTGTACAATTGTCTGCTCATATTGAGAACTTAATCCAAAACAAGATGGTTTTAGAGTCGATAGATGAACAACTTGTTGCTAAAACGAGGCAAAACTTACGCTCACAACCTATCGCTGACATCTATTACAAGCAATTTAAGCTTAACTATATCAAAGATACTGAGATGTTATCGATGGCGCAACTGGCAGGAACGGATTGGCGTTCGGTTATGTCTACTGATAAAGATGACATTCTGACTATTGCAAAACTATATACACCAGACGTATTTGCACAAGTCACCTCATCCGATATCAAAAAATATTTGCAAAAAGTTGAAACTGAATCATGGGTTTTAGGTGAAGGTAACGTAATAAATAAAGGCGCCCTAGGGGAGCAGTTAGAAAGAATCTATGCAAGGGACTATGTTAATAATTGGCAAGGTTTACTTAATTCTATTTCTATGAATAAAATTGACAATATAGATGCATTAAACTCTGCCCTCATGTTACTAAGCAGTGTTGATTCGCCATTGTTTTTATTGCTAGATTCAGCTTCTCAAGCAACAAAATTAGTTGAGGAAACATCAACGTCATCATTAGCTAATTTATCTGCAAAAGGCAGTGCTCTTCTTGATAAGTCAAAAAAAGTAAATGCATTGCGTAATAATGATACGTCTGAATACTTTATAACGTCACAATTTAATAAATTGCATGAATTGATGAGCGACGAGAGAAAAACGGTTGTACAGCAAAAAATGTCGGCAGTGATATCTGAAATTTCTGTTGCGCTAACTTTTAGCATGAAAAACGAACAAACTAAGATTGACGAAAGCGCTTTCAGTTCACTGGATGCTTTTGGGTATGTGCAGATTGAACCATTGAACTTATGGGTAAGTCAATTATCAAGCAATATTAAAAACATGCGTAGTCGACTACTTAAAAATAAAATAGACAAAGTTTGGCGGGAAGAAATTCTCGCTCAATGTAATGATATTATTTCATTTAAATATCCATTTGAAAAATCGGCTAGAGCTGATGCAAGTTTACGAGATTTACAAGATCTGTTCGGTACATCTGGTGTAATACATCAGTTCTTTCTTGAACATATACAACCCCTAATTAAGAGTAAAGCTTATCCATGGCAATGGAAGGATAATGTTGCTGAAACACATGGTTTCACCCCAGAAGTATTGGCGTTTTTTGAAAAACAAAATAGAATTCGAGACAGCTTATTTGTTATGGATGGCAATAGAGCGCAACTCGATTTCTCACTCAAACCAATATTTTTAGACTCACGTTTAGCTAAATTTAAAATGTCAATTCATGGACGAAGTATGAGTTATCAATTTGGTCGACCAATAACAACTAATGTGTCATGGCCACCTGAAAATTTCAGTGCGAATAGCCAGTTTACTTTTATTCGACGTGATGGTAGTGAAGTGGTAGAAATTAAAAATGGTCTGTTTGCTTTTTTCCGATTGTTAGATGGAGCTGATATCAATCAAGTAAATCGCAATAAAGTAGAAGTAACTTTTTCCAAAAATAATTTTAAAGCGATATATGAATTGTCAGGAAAAGGTAAAGTAAATCCAGTTATTTTTTCCCAATTGGCTAATTATAAATGTCTAACAGCGCTATAAAATAAATGATGAAAATAGGATATTTCGGAAAATTACCAGGTTATGGAGATTTCATTCAACGTAATGTGTCGCCTGAGTTTGTTAAACAATGGGATAACTGGT
This sequence comes from Colwellia maritima, assembly GCF_022669015.1. Classification (GTDB taxonomy): domain Bacteria; phylum Pseudomonadota; class Gammaproteobacteria; order Enterobacterales; family Alteromonadaceae; genus Colwellia; species Colwellia maritima. The sequence continues at coordinate 1,708,111 of NZ_JAKKSL010000001.1, forward strand.
TACTAAAATCTATTGAAAGTTCACGTACGCAACTCGGAGAGCAGTGGCGGGGAAGTTACTTTAATAGTCCAATATGGCGTTTTGTTATTTCCCAAAAAGGATTGATTGATGCGCCAATAACTGGATTTATGATGCCAAGTGTTGATAAAAGTGGTAGATGCTATCCTTTTACGGTTATCTGCCAAGCAGATTGTGCAGTTAATCCTTTTGTCTTTGCGAAAGAGACAGAAGCTTTTCATGAATCAGCTGAAGATTTTGTGTTAAGTTTATTGGAAAAAGATCGGCCCGATCTTGATGAAATAGCCATCGTGCTTGCTGATATATATAAAAAGGTTGAAACCTTGACTTTCACTGGTGCTGATTTAGCTGCAACATCATCAATTATGGAGATTGCAGCAATGTCAGATATAAATACGCTTGATTTTGGTTTGAGTAATGACACGCTTTTAGAGAAATTATTGATGATGCAAAATATAAATATTTCTATTTGGTCAATGGAAGGTATTTCAGGTGTAGGTGCAAAAAAACGGTATTTTTCAGGAATGCCCCCAACGGATAATTACTATTCGTTTTTAATTGGAGCTGATAATTAATGAGTAATGCTTGGTATAGCTTTTCTGTCTCGGATGTTGGAAAAAAACGCACCGTAAATCAAGATTCAATATATGTTGATGATGATCAAAAAATTTGGGTCGTTGCTGATGGAATGGGAGGGCATAGGGACGGAGATAAAGCTAGTCAGGCTATTGTAAATGCTTTCAAACAATTAACATTTAGTAATGTTATGTCTGAACGATTGATCCAAATCGAAAAAAGTTTACGTGCATTAAATGTTGAATTACAAAATTATTCTACTAATACACTTAATGGCCAATTGATAGGCTCCACAGTTGTCGCTTTAACCGTTTGTCAGGGGATCTGTGCTGTTATTTGGGTGGTGATTCGAGATGTTATAAGCTTAACAATGGTCAAATTAGTCAAATTAGCGGGACCATAGTTACGTTGATGAATTATTACGATCTGGGCATATGGTTGAAGAAGAAGCTGCTACCAGTAAGTTATCCAATGTGATCACTCGAGCATTAGGTGCACATGAAGAGGTGTTCTTTGACCACGTAATTTTTCCTTATTCTGATGAAGATACTTTTCTACTTTGTAGTGATGGATTAACAAATGAAGTGCCGGATAAAAAGATTAGTGAGCTTGTTGTTCCTAAAGGGTGCTCTCAAGATGATATTGAACGGCTATTGACTGAAACATTGGATCATGGTGCTAAAGATAATGTTTCTATTATACTTGTGTCCAATAGTAAGCGTCGCCCACATAATGCTCATGAAAGTAAGCTTGTTGCATCCTATAGCCAGAAGTTAAATGAGCTTTCTGCCGCCTTATTCAATCGTGATATAGGGTTAGATCATTATTATTATAAAATGGCGGAAATTATTGACCACTCCATATCATCACATAATAGTTTTATTGGGCAAGAGACACAGGAAATTCCGTCAATAAAAATAGACGATGAGGAAAGAGAGTCGACTACGGCTGAGTTTCCTAAAATAACAAAATCAGAATCAGTACGTTCTCAATTGGATACTAGGTATCACTTTTTATTAACGATAATTGTTACTTTACTGCTAGTCCTTATCTATTTAGTTGTAAGTTAATTTTATGCTGTATTGATTACTTTATAGTGCAGTAACGTTTTAGATAATAGAAACAGTTTTAATTGTCCGTTTTTTTTACACTGGAAGATTAAAGGTATTGTTATATTTTTATTGTTTATTGATTTTTAAGGTTTTTTTGTTTTTGGTCTCTATCTTGCATTATTGATTTATATAAATAATGTATGTCATTATTCAGAAAATTATTGTCCCATTAAGGGCTTAAGGAAGTAGTATGAGTTCTAAATTATTAAATGCTGTATTAACCTGTTTGTTAACGCTTTGTCTTATGGGAAAAGCTAATGCAGGGTTATTGGTTGTTGGTGATTTGTATGAAGATTCCATTCAATCAGGACTGTATTGGGAATATGTTGGTAGTTTTGATTTGACAAATGAGTTTGATCCTGCGGGATCAAAAAAATCCTATAACGGTATTGAGGCGGCATTGCTTTTCTTTCCTGGACTTACAGCAAATGATATTGCACTAAGTACCAATGAAGAAAGTGACTATGCAGATATCGCTAATTTCCTTGTTAATCATCAAGCTTTTTATGATACATATGAGGGTGGTGCGTTAGGTGTAGATGGAATAGTTGAAAAGTTGGAAGATATATCACCTACTGATGTTAATGGAAATTCAAACTATGATTATTCTGGGGATATTTCTGCAAATGTCCATGATCGCGCTGCAACTAGAAGCGATATTGCTTTTTTAGAATCTCTTGGACAAACGGATCTACCACCATTATATGTAAATCATGTATTTAAAGCAGTGACTACTTCAGTACCTGAACCTTCTACTCTTGCTATTTTTGCTTTAGCTTTAGTTGGTTTAGCAAGTCGTCGCTTAAAAAGATAATATATTTATACTCTGTGAATCAGGCGGTGTTAATAAATTCCGCCTTTTATAGTTAACTATCATCGTTGTTGTTTACTCATCAGTTCAGTGTTATTGAAAGTTTTATGTTTAATAACAATCCTCTTTTAGTTAAAACTAAATTGCCTTACTTAGATTTTGTTATTAATATAAAGTTCTAAGATCACTTTTCTAAGGAATAGACTCAATGCTATTTATTGACTTTTTCCGCCAATTAGCCCATAAAGGGTAGTTAAAATAAACATTACAATGCTGTAAAAATGTTTATTGTAGTATTTAACAATTACCAGTCAACTTCAGTTTTTTAGATAATTTTATATATCTGGTAAACCAATTTATTAGGAATGTTGTCCATGGAAACTTATACCAACCCTCAAAATGCACAAATCATCGATATTAGCGGTGATGTTCGCTCGAACTTAGCTACTAATTTATTACAAGTTGGTGATACCGTAGAATCAGGTTCCATCTTGATATTAGCAAATAATAGTGAAATGACTGTTGTTTTAGCTGATGGCAGTCAACAACGTATTTATAAATCTGGTGATGAATTGTCGGGCGAAATACTTGTTGAAACTGTGTCTGTAGGAAATGAAAAAGTCATTGAAAATTCTGATGCGGTTGATGCAGATATTAACAATATCCAGAATGAAATTGAGGCAATTCAGGACTTAATTGCTTCAGAAGAAGATGTTGAACTTCCTGATACAGCTGTTGGTGTAAACGGGAATGAAGGTACAAGTTTTGTTACCGTAAACAGAACAGGCGATGAAACTTTAGCCGAAGCGGGTTATGATACAAGCGAACAGCAAAATACTATACCTGAAACAGATGAGCTAGATGTTCTTACATCGTCCTCTATTATTGATGACGATGAATCCGTCTCGACAAATGAAGACTCTATCATCACCGGTAATATATTAAATAATGCACAAACCCCCACCATGGCTGTCACAGGGTTTGAAGTCAATGGTATTACTTACAGCATTGGTTCTACAGCTTCATTAGACGAAGGTGAGTTAACGTTAAATAGCGACGGTAGTTATACGTTTTTACCAAGCGACAATTACAATGGTGATGTTCCAGTTGCCACTTATACTGTGCAAAATAGTGCCGGTGATAGAGATATCTCGACTTTATCTATTGTTGTTGAACCAGTAATAGATCTAGCCGATGACGACGAAGTTACCAATAATAATGAAGACACTACGATAACGGGGGATCTACTCATTAATGCTTCAAGTCCTGATGACCCGTTAAGTGTAACTGGGTTTGAAGTCGGGGGGCAGACATACGAAATTGGTGATACCGCGATCCTTGATGAAGGTGATTTAACATTAAATGAAGATGGAAGTTATACCTTTGTCCCTACTGAAAATTATAATGGACCAGTTCCTATTGCCACCTATTCTGTACTAGATGGGGCAGGCGATCAAGTTACCTCAACATTAACTATTGTAATTGATCCTGTTAGTGATTTAATTGATGAAAATGAAGTTGTCACTATTGAAGAAGATACTACATTAACGGGTAATGTATTAACAAATGCTTCCGACCCTGATAATCCTATTAGTGTGAATGGTTTCGAGGTTGGCGGTGAAATCTATAATATTGGTGATACAGCTATTCTAGATGAAGGTGAATTAACAATAAATTCTGATGGTAGTTATATCTTTGTGCCAACAGACGATTATCACGGCGATGTACCTGTTGCAACCTATACGGTGGAAGATGGTGCGGGCGATTTAGATACCTCAACGTTAACTATCTCTGTTGAGTCGGTGAAGGATTTAACAGACGATGATGAAGTCGTCAGTATAGATGAAGATACTACGTTAACAGGTAATGTATTAAACAACGCCTCAAGTCCAGATGAACCATTAACCGTTACAGGTTTTGAAATTGGGGGAAATACTTATGCTATTGGCGAGACAGCGTCCATAGTTGAAGGTAACTTAACTATCAATGCTGATGGTAGTTATAGTTTTGTACCTAGTGATAATTATAATGGTGACGTTCCTGTTGCAACTTATACAGTTGAAGATGGCGCAGGTGATGAAGATATCTCGACGTTGACAATCACTGTTAATCCAGTAAGCGATCTAATTGATGGTGATGAAGTAGTAAGAATAAATGAAAATACTGGTGTAACAGGTAATGTGTTAAGTAATGCATCAACTCCAGATAATCCTGTATCAGTAACTGATTTTACGGTTGGTGGTATTAACTATGTGGTTGGTTCGACGGCAGAGCTACTGGAGGGTAACTTAACTATAAATTCAAATGGTAGTTATACATTTGTACCAAGTGATAATTTCACTGGGGTTGTTCCTGTTGCTACTTATACCGTAACTGATGGTGCGGGGGATACTGATTTATCTTCTTTAAGAATAACCGTTGATGGGGTGGGGAACAACCCACCTGTTGCTGCTAATGATAGCTTTATCCTGATTGATACTAATGACGGTAGAATTGCGTCAGGCAATGTGATTTCTCACAATGATGGTGATGGCATTGTTGATACTGATGGCGGTGATGGCGGCGCGTTGAGTATTACGCACGTTAATGGTTCTCCTTTGGTGTTTGATCCTAGTGGTTACGCATCAATTACACTACCTAACGGTATTCTTACTATTAATGCTAGTGGTGATTTCACTTATAGCGATAACACTGATGAAGGAAGTGATGCCGGCTTTAACTATACTTTAAGCGATGGCACTGATATTGATACCGCCACGGTTTCAATAACCGTAGAGCCTTTAGATAACATCCCACCTGTTGCCGCTGACGATAGCTTTACGGTCGATCAAGGTGAAAAAGTGACAGGCAATGTCATTACCCATATTGATAATAATGATGGTGTGGCTGACACAGACGGCGGTGATGGCGGCGCGTTAACCATAACGCACGTCAACGGCACCCCGTTAGTGTTTGATCCGGTAACCGGTTATGCAACGGTCACCTTAGCCACCGGGACGTTATTAATCAACGCCGATGGTGGTTTTGAATTTACAGACAGCAGTAACGATGGTAGCGATGCCGGCTTTGAGTACACCTTAAGTGATGGCACTGACGTTGACACGGCGACGGTGTCAATTGACGTCGTGCCTGCAAACATCCCACCTGTTGCCGCTGACGATAGCTTTACGGTCGATCAAGGTGAAAAAGTGACAGGCAATGTTATTACCCATATTGATAATAATGATGGTGTTGCTGACACAGACGGCGGAGATGGTGCTACATTAACGGTAACGCACGTAAACGGCACCCCGTTAGTGTTTGATCCGGTAACCGGTTATGCAACGGTCACTTTAGCCACCGGGACGTTATTGATCAACGCCGATGGTGGTTTTGAATTTACAGACAGCAGTAACGATGGTAGCGATGCCGGCTTTGAGTACACCTTAAGTGATGGCACTGACGTTGACACGGCGACGGTGTCAATTGACGTCGTGCCATATGATAACATCCCACCTGTTGCCGCTGACGATAGCTTTACGGTCGATCAAGGTGAAAAAGTGACAGGCAATGTTATTACCCATATTGATAATAATGATGGTGTGGCTGACACGGACGGCGGAGATGGTGCTACATTAACGGTAACGCACGTCAACGGCACCCCGTTAGTGTTTGATCCGGCAACTGGTTATGCAACGGTCACCCTAGCCACCGGGACGTTATTAATCAATGCTGATGGTGGTTTTGAATTTACAGACAGCAGTAACGATGGTAGCGATGCCGGCTTTGAGTACACCTTAAGTGATGGCACTGACGTTGACACGGCGACGGTGTCAATTGACGTCGTGCCTGCAAACATCCCACCTGTTGCCGCTGACGATAGCTTTACGGTCGATCAAGGTGAAAAAGTGACAGGTAATGTTATTACCCATATTGATAATAATGATGGTGTTTCTGACACAGACGGCGGAGATGGTGCTACATTAACGGTAACGCACGTCAACGGCACCCCGTTAGTGTTTGATCCGGTAACCGGTTATGCAACGGTCACCCTAGCCACCGGGACGTTATTGATCAACGCCGATGGTGGTTTTGAATTTACAGACAGCAGTAACGATGGTAGCGATGCCGGCTTTGAGTACACCTTAAGTGATGGCACTGACGTTGACACGGCGACGGTGTCAATTGACGTCGTGCCTGCAAACATCCCACCTGTTGCCGCTGACGATAGCTTTACGGTCGATCAAGGTGAAAAAGTGACAGGCAATGTTATTACCCATATTGATAATAATGATGGTGTTGCTGACACAGACGGTGGAGATGGTGCTACATTAACGGTAACGCACGTAAACGGCACCCCGTTAGTGTTTGATCCGGTAACCGGTTATGCAACGGTCACCTTAGCCACCGGGACGTTATTAATCAACGCCGATGGTGGTTTTGAATTTACAGACAGCAGTAACGATGGTAGCGATGCCGGCTTTGAGTACACCTTAAGTGATGGCACTGATATTGATACCGCGACGGTGTCAATTGACGTTGTGCCTGCGAACATCCCACCTGTTGCCGCTGACGATAGCTTTACGGTCGATCAAGGTGAAAAAGTGACAGGCAATGTCATTACCCATATTGATAATAATGATGGTGTTGCTGACACGGACGGCGGAGATGGTGCTACATTAACGGTAACGCACGTAAACGGCACCCCGTTAGTGTTTGATCCGGTAACCGGTTATGCAACGGTCACCTTAGCCACCGGGACGTTATTAATCAATGCTGATGGTGGTTTTGAATTTACAGACAGCAGTAACGATGGTAGCGATGCCGGCTTTGAGTACACCTTAAGTGATGGCACTGATATTGATACCGCGACGGTGTCAATTGACGTTGTGCCTGCGAACATCCCACCTGTTGCCGCTGACGATAGCTTTACGGTCGATCAAGGTGAAAAAGTGACAGGCAATGTCATTACCCATATTGATAATAATGATGGTGTTGCTGACACGGACGGCGGAGATGGTGCTACATTAACGGTAACGCACGTCAACGGCACCCCGTTAGTGTTTGATCCGGTAACCGGTTATGCAACGGTCACCTTAGCCACCGGGACGTTATTAATCAATGCTGATGGTGGTTTTGAATTTACAGACAGCAGTAACGATGGTAGCGATGCCGGCTTTGAGTACACCTTAAGTGATGGCACTGACGTTGACACGGCGACGGTGTCAATTGACGTCGTGCCTGCAAACATCCCACCTGTTGCCGCTGACGATAGCTTTACGGTCGATCAAGGTGAAAAAGTGACAGGCAATGTTATTACCCATATTGATAATAATGATGGTGTTGCTGACACAGACGGTGGAGATGGTGCTACATTAACGGTAACGCACGTAAACGGCACCCCGTTAGTGTTTGATCCGGTAACCGGTTATGCAACGGTCACCTTAGCCACCGGGACGTTATTGATCAATGCTGATGGTGGTTTTGAATTTACAGACAGCAGTAACGATGGTAGCGATGCCGGCTTTGAGTACACCTTAAGTGATGGCACTGACGTTGACACGGCGACGGTGTCAATTGACGTCGTGCCTGCAAACATCCCACCTGTTGCCGCTGACGATAGCTTTACGGTCGATCAAGGTGAAAAAGTGACAGGCAATGTTATTACCCATATTGATAATAATGATGGTGTTTCTGACACAGACGGCGGAGATGGTGCTACATTAACGGTAACGCACGTAAACGGCACCCCGTTAGTGTTTGATCCGGTAACCGGTTATGCAACGGTCACCCTAGCCACCGGGACGTTATTAATCAATGCTGATGGTGGTTTTGAATTTACAGACAGCAGTAACGATGGTAGCGATGCCGGCTTTGAGTACACCTTAAGTGATGGCACTGACGTTGACACGGCGACGGTGTCAATTGACGTCGTGCCTGCAAACATCCCACCTGTTGCCGCTGACGATAGCTTTACGGTCTATCAAGGTGAAAAAGTGACAGGCAATGTTATTACCCATATTGATAATAATGATGGTGTTGCTGACACAGACGGTGGAGATGGTGCTACATTAACGGTAACGCACGTAAACGGCACCCCGTTAGTGTTTGATCCGGTAACCGGTTATGCAACGGTCACCCTAGCCACCGGGACGTTATTAATCAATGCTGATGGTGGTTTTGAATTTACAGACAGCAGTAACGATGGTAGCGATGCCGGCTTTGAGTACACCTTAAGTGATGGCACTGACGTTGACACGGCGACGGTGTCAATTGACGTTGTGCCTGCGAACATCCCACCTGTTGCCGCAGATGATAATTTTAGTATTTACCAGGGTGGAAGCGTTACTGGCAATGTCATTACCAACAATGATGGTGACGGCGTAGTTGATCATGACGGCGGCGATGGTGCTACATTAACGGTAACACACGTTAATGGTAATGCCTTAGTATTTGCACAGAATGGTGAGGCGACTGTAACGGTTGACGGTGGTATTTTAACCATTAGCGCTGAAGGGCAATTTACCTACCAAAATAGTGAAGGTTTTGTATTAGGTTCCACTTACCCCAGTTTTGAATATACAGTAACGGATGGAACGGATTCTGATACGGCAGAGGTTGTGATCTCTGTAGAAGATACCGCACCATTAGCTGTAGATGATAATAATTATGTTAATTATAAAGATAATGCGGGATTAAGTGTAAGTACACTAGTTAGGGGGATTATACTTGAAAGTATTGCTACAGGCGGTAGTTCAGGTGATAGAGCTGATAGTTCTCCAGATGGTACTGTCATATTAACGCAAGTCGAATTTGCCGGACAAGTTTATGCTTTTGATGACACGACAACATCATTTACTATAAATACTGATTTTGGCCGATTTATAATTGATAATCAAGGAAAGTACTTTTTTATCTTAGATGCAGGTATTGATGTTACCACAATCCCTTCATCACTTCAGTTTGACTATACCATTAAGGATGGTGATGCGCTTAATGCAGAAACTGATGATGCAGTGTTAACTATTCATTTTACGCATGTTGTTAGTGGCGGACGGTCTACAACTTCTGATGAAGGAGAGTTAATTGATTTATCTTTAAGTGATCAAGTAACTGACTTTATGGTGAATAAGGAAGGTAATGATCCTGATTATAATGTTGACCTAAGTGACCTTTTTGTTCATAAAAATATTGAGAGTCTTGACAGTTATTTAAACTTTGATGAGCCATCGGCTAATGCTGAAACAAATGCCTCTGATGAAGCCTTAGTTCTTGAAAGTGTCGATCTTAATAATATTAAGGGAGATGAAGAGACAATCGTTACTAATGGTTTCTTAAATGAAGGGGCAACAATATTGAGTGATTCAACACCAGAACATTTGCCAAAACAAACTGAGCTTGACTCGAGTGATTTTTTATAATTAAGTATTTAAATTTTGTAAATAATTACAATGATCTAATGATGTAGTATGCTTTTATAACATCATTAGATCATACGTTTGTTTAATGGAGCAAATTCTTAGTGCAATCAACAGTTCAACCTTCAACTCAATGGGAGATTAGCGCTTCACAAAAGTTAAGTTTCGATCCTCTCTTAGATTGCCTTGTGGTATTAACGGAACATTATGGTAATCCGTGTTCTGCTGATGCCCTCGCTGCCGGCTTACCTCTCACGGGTACCAATTTAACACCTGAACTTTTACCACAAGCTGCCTCTCGTGCCGGATTAAGCGCAAAATTAGTACGTAAAGGTTTAAATGAATTACCTTCAATGCTATTACCTTGCATCTTAATGCTTAAAGATAAAAAAGCACTTATATTGCAAGAACTTAATATAGAAGAAAACAAAGCGATTGTCTCGTTACCTGAAACTGGTGGTGAAGAGCGATTGACTATCGAAGAGCTAGAGTCGAATTTTGTTGGTTATTTGTTTTTAATAAAACAACAATATCGTGGCGATAGAAATTTTGATGTTCATATTGATAACAGCAAAGAACATTGGCTTTGGCAAAAAATTAAGGGTACTTCCGCAATTTATAGAGACGTAATCATTGCTTCGGTAATGGTTAATATTTTTGCTTTAGTTTCACCACTATTTGTTATGAATATTTATGACAAAGTTGTCCCTAACCTTGCTTTTGAATCACTTTGGGTGTTAGCTATCGGTGCGAGTATCGCTTACGTTTTTGATTTTATTTTAAAACAGCTGCGTGGCTATTTAATTGATGTAGCAGGCAAAAAAATAGATATTGAAGTGTCATCAAAATTATTTGCAAAAGTTATTGGTGTCCCACTTGAAAAACGCTCACCAAGCGTAGGCGGAATGGCTAAGCAACTGAGTGAATTTGATAATGTTAGAGAGTTTTTATCCTCGGCGACAATCAGTGCGCTTGTTGATTTACCTTTTGCGTTACTATTTATGTTTTGTATTTGGCTTGTCGCCGGTGATTTGGTGCTGTTTCCTATTATTGCCTCATTTTTGATTATTGGCTATACCTTATTAAATCAGTCAAAGTTACGTAAAGCTATTGAAGAAAGTAATAAATTTTCTAGTTTAAGACATGGGCACCTCATTGAATGCTTAAGTGCGTTGGAATCGATTAAAGCTAACGGAGCAGAGGGGGTTGTACAAAATGCATGGCAGCAAATGATCGGTCATACATCAACTTGGTTACTAAAATCGAAAATAATCACAAATAAAGTATTAAACTTTGCAAGTTTCATTGTACAAATATCTGTTGTAGCGGTTGTTGTTTTAGGTGTGTATAGAGTCTCTGATAATTTGATTTCAATGGGAGGTATTATTGCATCTGTGATGTTAACTGGCCGAGCTATATCACCCATTGCAAAACTGGCAGGGTTAATGACACGCTCCAATCAAACGATTAGTGCATTAAGACAACTTGATAAGTTAATGGAGCAAGAAGGTGAATTTGAAGATAAAGCACATTTAGTAAGTCGTAGAAAACTCTCAGGGAATATAAATGCAGAGGGAATTAGTTTTAAATACCCAAATTGTGAAACTACCTCATTGCAGCAAATGTCGGTGAACATTAAACAAGGCGAAAAAATAGCTATTGTTGGCCACAATGGATCGGGTAAAACTACCTTAGCCAAATTATTACTCGGGCTATATCAGCCCACGAAAGGGAATATTCAATTTGATGGCTTAAATTACCAACAAATACATCCAAGTGATCTCCGCAGAAATATTGGCTACTTACCACAAGACATAACGTTATTCCATGGAACTATTCGTGATAATATACTTTTTGGTACAAGGCAGGTAACTGAATACCAAATAATTCGAGCTGTTCAACTTTCTGGGGTCAATGTATTTACTGATAATAATACACAAGGCTTAGATCAACAGGTTGGTGAGAATGGTAGTTCATTATCCCGCGGTCAAAGACAATCCATCGTACTTGCACGAGCCATATTAAATTCGCCACAAATATTGTTATTAGATGAGCCGACAGCAAGTCTAGATGCCCGTGCAGAAAAGCAATTTGTAGAATCAATAAAAGCAACAGCAAAAGATAGAACCATGTTGTTAATTACTCATAAGATGGATTTACTTAAATTAGTTGATCGAATAATTGTTTTAGATAAGGGGAAATTAGTCATTGATGGTCCTAAAGATAAAGTATTAGAACAATTAAAGAATGGAAAACTTAATCAAGAGAAGCATTCATGAAGGTTAGTCAACAAGATTTAGAGATGGCTGATGATGTTTATGGGGCAATGCTCACCGAGGTGCCAAGTTTACATCGCTTAACTATTTGGTCGATGGCAGCATTACTGTTTTGCTTTCTTATTTGGTCTTATTTTTCTGCCCTTCAACAGGTAACTTCGGGCATGGGTAAAATAATACCTTCAACCCAAGTACAAATAATTCAAAGTTTAGATGGCGGGGTACTTGAGAAATTATTTATACAAGAAGGTATGCAGGTATTAAAAAATCAACCCATTGCGAGAATCGATGATACGCGTTTTCGTTCTGATTTTGCGGAACAAAAACAAGAAGTAGATAGTTTAAGAGCAAATGTTATTAGACTTCGAGCCGAATTGTCGAGTGTTTTAATTGGTAATAATGAACAGTGGAAAAGGCAAATAGAAATAACTAAAAAAGTACCTGTTTATCCGGAAGATCTTATCAAAAATGCGCCTTTAATGGTAGAAAGGCAACAAAATGAATACTCTGAGAGACTTGATAACTTAATTAATCAACTTGAAATTCAGGGTCAAAAAATACAGCAACGAGAGCAAGAAGTTGCTGAGTTAGCATCAAAAATAGATACTCTCAGTATTAGTTATCGTATTGCTACTAAAGAACTTGATTTAACAAGGCCACTTGCAGAAAAAAATATAGTTTCTAAAATTGAGTTATACAAATTAGAGCGTAGTGTTAACGAACTGAAAGGCGAATTAAGTGCTGTGCGGCTTTTAGCTCCAAAATTAAAGTCTGCTCAACAAGAATCGATTTTAAATCGTCGAGAGACCATTCTTGCTTATCGAGCTGAAACAAGAACTCAGCTTAATGAGTTACAAAATAAACTATCAAGAATTAATGAATCCCAAGTTGGTGCTCAAGATAAAGTAACAAAAGCATTAATATTATCGCCTGTTGTTGGTACTATTAAAACAATACATATTAATACCTTGGGCGGGGTAGTAAAACCCGGAGAAACGATTGTAGAAATAGTGCCTACTGAAGATAAATTGATGGTTGAAGCAAAAATAAAACCTCGCGATATAGGGTTTATTTATCCTGGATTGCCTGCAGTTGTAAAAATAACGGCTTATGACTTTGCTCGATACGGTGGCTTAACAGGCAAAGTGGAACATATAAGCGCAGATACCACTCAAGATGAAGAAGGTAATAGTTTTTACTTGATTAGAGTACGAACAGATGCTTCTAGTATTAAGAATAAAAAAGGCGAAGAAATGCCTATTATCCCCGGTATGTTAACTGAGGTTGACGTTATTACTGGAAAGCGTACAATTTTAGAATATATTTTGAACCCTATATTACGGGCCAAGGAAGCTGCACTAAGAGAGCGGTAACGTAAAACCAATAATGGTCAATAACGATAAATAACAACAAATAATACAAATATGGAATATTTATGAATAACGTTATGTTTAAATTGAATAGAAAAGTGTTGATAGGCGTTTTAAGTATATCAACATTGTATTCTCTGAACGTCAATGGACAAAGCTTAGAAGAAGCTGTTGCTACAGCACTAGATACCCATCCTGATATTCGTCAGTCATTTGCACGGTTTAAGGCAAAAGAAGAAGATGTAAATCGAGCTTTTGCCGGATATTTACCTACCATTGATTTAACCGGCGGCTATGGCTATGAATATACTGATACTCCAGGATATCGTCGCAGTGCGGTTGATGGTGATGATGGTAAAACTGAACTAGCGCGTGGTGAATTTGGCATCAGTATCAAGCAAATGCTTTTTGATGGCATGCTAACAAGTAATGAAGTTAAGAGAACAAAATTTGAAGCAAGCGCAGAACAATGGACACTCATTGCAAATGCTGAAGATCTCGCTCTACAAGTAAGTAAAGCCTATTTAAATTATTTAAAAACAGAGGCGCTTATTACACTGGCAGAAAAAAATATTGCCTCACACCAAGAGATTTATGATCAAATTAAAGAACGTACAGATTCTGGTTTAGGTAGTGTCGCTGACTTATCACAAGTGACAGGACGATTAGCTAGAGCTCAATCAAACATGATATCTGCACGTAATAATAGTTTAGATGCAAGAACACAATTTATTCGTTTAGTGAATTCGCAACCTAAAGAGCTTGTATTACCTGTACCTGATGCAGATATGTTACCTCAGGATAAAAATAGAGGGTTAGAATTAGCACTTGAACAACATCCCATTATCAAATCAGCTCAACAAGATATTAACGCTGCTCGTTCATTTAAAAGCTCAGTAAATGCCAGTAATTATCCAACATTATCCTTTGAAGTAGACGCTAACTCTGATAATGATCTTGCCGGTGAAAGTGGTATTAATCGTTTTGGAACTGATGTTGGTGGACATCGTAATGATGCTACTGTGATGCTACGTATGCGATATAATTTATTCTCTGGCGGTAAGGATGTTGCCAATAAGCGAAATGCTGCTTATAAAGTAACTGAGGCACAAGAAATTAATTATAGTGCACATCGTCAGGTTACTGAAAGTTATGGGCTAGCTTGGAATGCATTTGAAATGTTAGGCTTGCAAAAAAAATACATAAAACAACATATTATAACTGCAAAAGACACGCAAGAGGTTTACAAGCAGCAATTTGATATTGGACAACGAAGTCTGCTTGATTTACTCGATACTGAAAATGAACTGTTTCAAGCGCGTAAAGATTATTTAGATGCTGAATTTAATGAGTTGAGCGCAAGATACCGATTACTAAATGCCACAGGTCAACTGCTCGATTCATTAAGAGTTACCCGCTCAACCGCATGGCAAGGTGAACATTCATATGAGCAAGGAGCTTACAATGAATAATTTAATATTAATTAGAATGCTATCCAAAACAAAATATTTAGTTGCCATCGTTTTTGTAATGGTTATTTCGGCCTGTGCTGATACAACTATCGTTACCTTAGAAGAATCAGTGAAACAAACGAATGATTTAATAGATTATGATCGTGATGGTGTCGTTAAAGCACGTGAAAAATGTGATTTTACTGTTGAAGGAGCTGCCGTCGATAATTATGGATGTGGCAGTAAAACCGCCATAATAGAGCCATTTAAGATAGATATTAAATTTAGAAATAACTCTGCCGTTATTCCATCGAATGGCTATGCAGAGATAAAAAAATTGGCAGAGTTTTTAGAAAAGCATCCTGAACTTGATATTTTAATTGAAGGGCATACTAGTAAAATTGGCTCGGAAGCACTTAACCAAGCATTATCAGAAAATCGTGCAAAGGCCGTTGTGTTTGTTTTAGTTAATGACTTCAATATTGCGCGAGAAAGAGTGTCTTCTATTGGTTATGGTTTTACACGACTAGAAGAAGAGGGAGACACACCTGAAGCACATGCAGCCAACCGCCGTATTATAGGAAGATTATCACATACCGAAAATATGGATGTACTTAAATGGGACATTTATAGCGTAGATACAGTAAATTAATTATCAATGGGTAGTAAGAAACAAAGCGTCTTAGTTCCATGGTTTAAACCGAGATGGATAATTCTTAAATGGATAATGAAAAGACCTATTCAAATACTACTCATAAGTTTACTGTCTGTATCACTAATTTTTGCTCAATCAACATTACCTTTAAATAAAGAGCGAATAATCACATCGCTTGATAAAAGTTACGGTAAAAGAGCGGCTAAAAGAGGGGAGGCTTGGTTTAAGTTAATGCAACCCAAAGCTGAAAATACAGAAAGAGACTCGTTAGAGAGTGTTAATCAATTCTTCAATATGTTTAGATTTATTGATGATATTAAGCTTTGGGGAGTTAACAATTATTGGGCGACTCCCATCGAGTTTATTGGTGTTAATGGTGGAGATTGTGAAGATTATTCAATTGCCAAATATTTCACCTTATTAGAACTGGGTATACCGGATGAAAAAATGAGGATTACTATGGTTAAAGCAGTAACACTTAATCAATACCATATGGTTCTCGCTTACTATGATACCCCAAGTGCAATACCGTTAATTTTAGATAACCTTGATGGTCAAATCAAGCCGGCTAGTCAGCGCAACGACCTTATTCCGGTTTACAGCTTTAATGCGAGTCAATTGTGGTTAAATAAAGAAAAAGGACGGGGTATTCTTAGCGGAAAATCGTCACGACTTAAATTATGGCGAGATTTACGACAACGTATAACCACTTCGAAGCTTAAACAACCGAAATTCAAAATGGAGTTTTAAGATAATGACCTTATTTAGAGAGATAAACTCGCTACTGTTCGGCCTCTTTTTATTAGTAATGTCTAGCTTAGTTTATTTTCAATTTACTCAAACTCGTGATTTTATGAATCAACAGATGGAGTCTGACCTAAACAATACCATTACATCTTTGGGATTAATGCTTAAACCTCATATTGAATCTGGAGATATGGCAACGGCAGAGACCCTTGTTAATGTGATTTTTGAAGGTGGTTTCTATCGAAAAGTTACCCTTAAATGGTTGGCAGATGGCAAGGAACAAACCTGGGAAAATCCAATCGTTATTCATGGGGTACCTCAATGGTTTATTGATTTGAATTTATTCAAAACGCAAAAAAAAGAAAGTTTAATCACCTCTGGTTGGATGCAATTAGCAACGTTAGAGGTTGAAGGGCACCCTGCACTAGGTTACCGCGAATTATGGCGTGTAATGAATGATACTTTGATGATTTTGTCATTACTTTTCATTCTTTCTATTTTTACGTTAAGAATACGACTCAATCGAATACTAAGACCTTTGCACGATGTCGCTTTTCAAGCTAAACAAATTGCGCAACGTAAGTTTGGTAATGATATTGAATTACCTAAAACTACTGAGTTGAAAGATGTAGTGGGTGCAATTAACTCTATGTCTGGGCAGCTAAAGCAAATTTTCTCTACTTTGGACGATGAAGTGGATGATTTAAAAAAGGATAAACTTGTAGATCAGGTTTCAGGTTTACCTAATCGTCAGTATTTATCGGCACAAATTAATAATTGGTTAAATGAGCCGGGGTTAGGTGGTCTAATATTAGCTAAATTTGATTGGCTTGAAGATATCCATAGCAAGTATGGCTATCAAGGACGTGATGAAATAATCAAAGTTTTATCAAAAAGAATGCAGAAAGAGTTACCTGAAATATCTGAAAGTATTATCGCTCGCATTGCAAATACTGAATTTGCTTTTCTGTTAACTAAAGCCGAACATAATAAAATTGAGCAATATTTACAAACATTAATTAGACTAATTAATCAGGAGATAACAAAAGCAGGTTGTACACCAAATGAACGATTTGTACTTGGTGTAAGCGAGCGAATTGGACAAATGAAATCATCTGATCTATTGGCTCAATCAGATAACGCATTACAGCAAGCTCTTCGGGACAATAAAATAAGTCATTGGATAGATTCTGAACAACCTCAAAAATATAGCAGGGAGCAGTGGCGAATAAAACTTGAAGACTCGATAAAAAATAACCATTTTGCTTTTCAATGGCAGCCTATTAGAGGAATGAAGAATAAAGAGGTTATTCAGCGCGAGATATTCTGTCGGTTAAATGTCGATGATCAAATTGTTGCAGCAGCAGAGTTTATGCCTTTTATTGAGCTGTTATCATTAGGCGCTCAACTCGATAAATGCCTATTAAAGGCAATTGATAAGCAAAATATTTTAGCGTTAGCTGAAGAAGGCGTTGCGATTAATTTAACGCATGATAGCTTACAAGATGCTAACTTTATGCCTTGGTTATCAGGATTTCTTACTCGAACAACCTACCCTGAGCGGATATTATTTGAATTACCTGAGTCAGCAGTAATCACTTCTTTTGATAAATGCGATAAATTAGCCGATGTTATTAGAGCTGCCGGAGCTAAAATAGGTATTGATCAATGCGGTCGCCAATTGGGATCAATGGAGTATTTACAAAAGCTACAACCAAACTATATAAAACTAGACCAATCTTTCGCCTATTATGAAAAAACAAATCAAAATAAAGAATTATGTAGAGCACTACTCAATGTAGCTAAAGGGTTAAATATTGATGTTATCATTACAGGTATTGAAGATGAGGAGCAGCTAGCACATTTCAATTTATTGAAAGCAGATGGCTATCAAGGGTATATTTCGCCAATAGAAGACGTCTAATACCAGTTTTATTAATTAAGTGATCTATTTTATACGTAGAAAAAATTGTCAAATACAAGGCATTTATTTCAATAACGAGTTGTTCTAATTATTAGATAAATAACGAAGTAGTTGGTGTTTTGGCAAGTAGAAATGATCACATAGTTACTGAGATTGTTATTATTAAGCCGAGCTGAGGTTAGTGAAATTGGTATAACACCCTCTTTATTGAAGATGCCAACGACATTGGGTATATGTTTCTATTTTTATATTGAAGTTTGGAATAAGGTGGCTTTACGATAAAATTGATTAAGGTGTGGCTTAGTTGTTATTTGATGCTTATAAAAGTGTTTTCGTCGAAAATACTAATCTTTTTAATGTCTCTATCTAACGCCCCAACAGCAATTGTTAATCCCTGATTAGTTGTTAGTAATTCTTGATGATAACTTCTGAGTGATGGACAACGGTAATTTTTACACGTAAATGAACGTAGCTCTGTAGGAAGTGTGCACCCTTTTTTACCTTGAAATATACAAGCATTTTTATAATTTTTACGTGGAAAGTATTGGCTATACAAATGAGTGAGTTCATTAAGTGTCAGTGTTTTAGGTTGGTTATCTAAAAAGTGACTTAGTGAAATAATATCTTGAAAAGCATGGTTTTTTCCTAAACTACAGCATTCCCCTAAACAGGTAGCACAAGCTTTCCCTAATAGTTGTTGTTCTTCATCTTCTAATGGCTCATTCAATTCATGTTCATATAGTTTTGTTGAAGGGGGACGTTGTTCAATAATATCTAGGTAGAGCGTTTCTAAATGTAGCAAAAATTCATCTTTTTGTTTTTTTGACAGTGTTACTAGAGCACGAGTATTTATTGGTAATATAGCAATATTTGCGGCTTTTAGCTTAGGAGAGGGCGATAATGGACTTTTATCATCTAAGTTAACTGCTGAAAGAGGGGTTTTAAAAAATAGTCATGACATGCTTGAGTTACTTCTGAAGTGACCTCACTTAACATTTGTTTTTTAGCTACTACTATATCGTGCTGTGCCTTTGCCCTTTGACAGTTGGGTTTTTCACAAAATCGACTTCTTATAAAAGCAACGTAAGGCAGTTCATCATTACAATTTTGACAAGTGTATATCTGCATTGAAAACGCCCCTTTTTATTTGCATAACTTTATCATAGTGGATTATTTATATAAAAAGGCTAGGTATTAACAGCATGTATTTCATTCGAAAATAATCGAATACTGTTTTTGTTTCGATAGCTTACAAATACCATTATTCCTTGTTTATTAATCTGGATAAGTTGCTGTTCAGATAACAAAGCCTCACCACAAGGATGGAGTTTTTGTTCACCATTATCAGTATAAACAAAGGCAGGCAAATCCGTGATATGTGTATCTGCTTTCGAAGACATATTTTCAGTATTATGATATTGATTTATCAATATTTGGGCGCATATAAAGGCAGAGTTTCCCCATAACAATTGATCATGTTGGGGTATTTGGCTAAATTCCTCAAAGGAAAAAGTGTCAATTTCATCTTGCTTTTTACCGTAAGGCAAACGTAGTAATATTCGAGGATAACTAAGCGCTGTGCATTTCGCTTGAGGTGTTTGTCTAAATTGATGCCAAAGCGAACCAAGATCAGCATTGATTAAACTATTCGTTGCAGCTCCAATAAATTGGCATTTAAGTGTCTCTGCCAAGCTTGCTAAATAATTCAAAGTATTAATATCATCATTTGTGTCAGAAAATTGATAGTTTCCAATGAACACATCATAATATTCGCTATCAATGTTTTGTATATCTTTGGCTGATTTTTGTTATAAAGCTGTTATTACCACTTACCGCGTTTTTAAGTTCTTTTTTACTGGTATTGACAAGATAAAATAATTGACAGCTTTCATCATAATGAGCATTAAAAATAACATCTCTGATTGAACGCCAAGCTGATTCTAAGGCTTGAAACTCTTTTGAATGCAAGATGGATTTCATTAATTCTTCTATGGCAGTATCAATAAATTTCAGTACGTTTTTGTGTTCAGGTGCCACCTCTTTAATAATATGAGGAGTGAGTAGCGTAGCTAAAAATTGATTTAAACTGTCTACAGTATTTGATTTTGTTTTCGCTGCTGTCTGGGGGGCTAAGGGATCAGGTGGCGATTGTTTTTGTCCCAGTAAACGTTCAAACATATCATCTTTATTTTCAACTGTATCGTTTTCCGTCGTTACACTGGTTAAAATAGTGTGGCTGCTATCACCCTGTGTTTGGGATTGATCTACCCATTGGTAATTAGACAGTATTTCTTGCGTAGCTCGTTCAGCAGTGGAAGCGTTACTTAATTCTCGTTTTAAACGGCGTAAATTGTTAAAAATAGCATGTGCAAATAGGTTGTCAGGATGAAAGTCTTCAAGTTCATGGAAAGTGAGATTTTCTCCTGAGGGTAATTCGATTGAGGGGGATAACTTTACCATGACATCATCAAAGTTATCGATATTTATAGCGACAATTGAATGGGAACTTGTGTTTTCTTTTGCACTAGAAACCCCTGTAAAATCTCCTAAAAAGTATACTCTCATTGGTGTATCTTTATCATTAGGCACAGAGGTGGTTGTGTTAAATCCATATTCAAAATTGAGGCCGCCTGACATTGATATCTCCAAAATAAACTGAGTAAACGATTAATGAAGTTATTTCATTATAAAAACATAATTGGAACTGTATAACCATAAGTAGCCCCTACAATAGGAGCTATAGTACGCATTGCATTAGCACTCGCTTCGATAACTTTATTCGCTGCACTTAGCGCACTCATTGCTAATTGTTTCATTTTTACTAAAAATTGATCAATGATGTAATAAATAACACTTTTAGATTTATAATAGGCATCACTGGCTTTAGCTTTAGATGACTCCCAACCATTTTTAATAAATTTAGACATTGTTCTTAAAAGCATGATTATCCAAGATGAGAGTTCAGATATGCCTTTTTGAAGTACTTTAAATAATATATCAACAGCGGTATAGGTCGAAAAAATAGCAGCTCCAACACTTAAGCCTAACGCTGCCACACCATACGTAATAATATGTTGTAGTGCTCTAAACATCCATGCTCCAGATGCACTGATCATTGATTTACCTTGATCTATAATGCCTGACACTGGTTTAGGGGTTGTTATTAAGCCTTGCCATGAGTTATTACCGCATTCTGCACTGTATGAACTCATCATATGTTTAAAGGGGTTACAAACACTCATACCTGATCCAACTCTGATACCACCGTCATAATGGGATAAAGGAAAGGGACCTAGCATTGGTACCGGATCGGCTTCATGATAGACGCGATATGAATCAATATTTGTCAATTGTTTACCAGTACCGTAAAAAACTCTGGGTGAGCCAAAAGTATAAAGCTTGATATTAGCGTTACTATTTTGAGCATATTTATTGGCAATTAATGTGGCTAGAGCGCCACCTAAACTATGTCCTATACAATGTATTGTATTGTAATTTCCAAAGCATTCAGGTATTCTTGTACTTTTAGTTCAATACTTTGGAAGGTTTTAACAAAACCGGCTGCCGCGGTATTACTAAAACCAGTATTCATCGGAATGGCATCTAAATCAGTTAAAACATCAGCTAAGGAGTTTGTTCCTCGTGTGACGATGAAAGCTTCCTTGGCATCTTTGCTTTGGGTGCAGTAACCAAAACCAGAGCTTGCTTTATATTTAAAAAGACCTGAAGTACCAATTACTCGAGTATTGACATTATTTGTTGCCGCACTTCCACCGGTCAAGTCAACACCAAGATCACTTGCGGCTGCAATTGATTTATCTTTTAAAGCATAAACAGCATCAGCCAAAATTGCTGCTTGCTTTGGGGTAATGGATGTTTCATCTGCCATAGTCATATACTCCGTTTATAGTTTAAGTTCGCAAATTCCAACGTAATTTTTGTATTCATTTACTTTATGTGTTTCTTTTGGAGAATTTAAATTACAGAGTAGTTTCATTGGCTTTCCGTCAAGTTCCCCATTCGTGTCGTAATTCCCTTTTTGAAATCCCCAAGCTTGGTATTCATTCTTTTCTACCTGTATCTTAATAAACTGGATGATGGATGGATTATGGGGAAAAAATGCCCAAACAGAACTTTCATACTTGGCAGGAAGTGAAAATGAACCGTTTTCGTCTGTTTTAATTTCATCCGTAATATCTTTACTATCCCAAGTGTAAGTTCTTTTTATCGTCGCACCTTTAACAGGCTCACCATTGTGAATAACTGTGCCCTCTACAGCTGAAAAAACACAGATCTTTTTCCCAAAAAATGACATTGCATTTACCTCAGATTGGCATATAAACATGGCAACAATACATAGCACCATTGCCATGTGGCTTACGTGTACTTTGTTTTTTATACGCATAGAAAATAACCATAACAAATTAACAGTATAAATTTTTAATAACATAAATTAAAACCTAAACAGGGAGCCAATTTTCTATGTAGTCTAGAATAAATATTAGGATTTAAGCTTGTAAAATAACTTTTTCACACCATGTTTAAATTTAGTCATATTGGACGCATTGGCTGTTAAAAACTCACTTTTAGGTGCATCACTCGCATAACCTTTCATCATTTTTATGGTCCAACCGTATTCAGACTCTTCTTCTTTTGTTCTGAATTTCATTTCAAAATTAACACCGACCACATATTTTGATGCAAGTTTTTGAACCTCTCCAACTTTCGCAACAGAGGCCAATAATGAGGAACTTGCAATAGCACTAGCATCATTAGAAAGCACAGAGGTGAGGTTAAAGTGACCAATATAATTAGCTGCGCCGAAAAATACACATCCGACAAAAGCGGATGAAGCACAAATAACTTGAAAATCGCTCACAGACATTAGTTTGCGTTCTTTTACACATTCTCTACACAAGTCGGTTGCTTTACCGAAGGTAATCGCTTGAAATGTGCTGTAAGCAAAAGATGATACAGCTTCTACTATACTAGTAACAAAATCAAAAACTGAAGAAGCGCCCATAGTAAAAATTTGCAATAATAAACTGGTTAGCGTTTTTGCAAAGGTATAAGTTGTTTTTAATCCTGAACGAACCCCCTCTACTTGAACATACTTTCCAAAAGCATCTAGCGCTACTTTAGGAAAACCACCAAGAATACTTGGGCTTGCTTCTTTTAATGATTCCCAAGCTGTTCTATGGCCATGAGTCTCTATGACTCCAATAGCGCCATCAATCAGGCCTTTAACTGCAGCAAAACCAGGGACTAGATTTCCGATAAGTTCTTTGGATAAAATTATTTTTTTTATCCAAGCAACAACGGAACTCAACCCCAATTTAAGAACTTTAACTAACCTTTGAATATAAGGGTCGCTGTTGATTTTTGCTTCTACTTTAGACCATACTTTTGATAATAATGTCTGGATCGCGGAAAAGGCAATCTCGTCTCCACTTGTAGATGCACGTTCTTTAGCTGAAGTGCTCTCAGGTGAATCTGAAGCAAATGCCTGTGAATTTGCAATATTCACAGCTGACCCTACCGCTTGCCAAGCAAGGGCTTCCCAATCATAAGTTAAGGTAGAAAGTAATGTTATGCCTCGCTTCAATCCTTCTTGTTGAGCGTCTTGCAACATTTCTTTTTCTTTAGTGGTCAATATAATACTAGATGTTTTTGGGGGGATAAAACTAGCGTTTACTGCATGATTAGTGGTCATCTTCCTGTCCTTTTAAATATTATTTTTAATATGAATGAATTAAGAGCTGAATAATCAATTAATACAGAGGGATTAATTGATTATTCTATTAACTCATTACCTATTTATTAATGTGCCAATGTATAAATAAACTCACCGTCTTTAGCACTTACACTTACTTTGCTAATTGGCGAACCTTCTAACATATGCGTTAAGAATTTATTACTAATTTCAGGTAAAAGTGTATTGGTTAAAATAGAGTCGATCATTCGTCCACCACTCTCTAATTCAGTACAACGACTAACGACAAGATCAACAACAGCATCATCATAGTTAAACTCAATTCCTTGTCCTGTTTCAACCCGGTCTTTAATTCTATCGAGTTGAAGTGTTGTGATGGCTTTGATCATGTCATCAGACAGTGGATAATATGGAATTGTTACTATTCGTCCTAATAAAGCAGCAGGGAATACGCCTAATTGAGGCTCTCGTAATGCTTTAGCTATGCCATCAGGTTCTGGCATTAGCTCAGGATCTTTACACATATTCATGATTAAATCGCTGCCTACATTTGAGGTTAGCAGAATTAACGTATTTTTAAAGTCAATCATTCGACCTTCACCATCTTCCATCACACCTTTATCAAATACTTGGAAGAAAATTTCATGTACGTCTGAATGGGCTTTTTCAACTTCATCCAAAAGAACAACAGAATAAGGTTTGCGACGAACAGCTTCAGTTAAAATACCGCCTTCACCATAACCAACGTAACCTGGAGGAGCGCCTTTTAAGGTCGATACGGTATGTGCTTCTTGGAATTCACTCATGTTAATGGTAATAACATTTTGCTCTCCACCGTATAAGGACTCTGCTAACGCTAGCGCGGTTTCTGTTTTACCCGTACCAGAAGGACCACATAACATAAAGACACCAATGGGTTTATTCGGATTATCTAAGCCAAGACGTGAGGTTTGAATACGTTTTGCGATCATCTCCATACCATGATCTTGACCGATAACACGTTTTTTCATGATGCCGCCTAAATTAAGCACGGTGTTAATTTCATCATTAACCATTTTGCCAACAGGAACACCTGTCCAGTCAGCTACCACTGAGGCGACAGCTTGTTCGTCACAAGCAGGGAGGATTAAAGGTGATTCACCCTGTAGTTCTTTTAACTTATTATGTTGTTCATCAAGTTCTTTTTGGGCTTCTGAAATAGCTTGTGAATTATCAATAACTTCAATAGGTGTTCCGTCATCATTTAGCGCATTCTCGGCAACTTGTAATACGGATGCTTTTTGTTCGGTAAGCAAGTCACGCAATTTTCGTCTAGATGCTAAAACAGCATCAACTACTTCTTTTTCTTGTTGCCATTTTTCATTAAGTGCTTGCTCTTTATTTTTTTCAAATAAAAGACACTCGACGATATCGTCCATACGTTTTTGATTGACTACGCCAATAGCTGCTTCTTTTTCAAGAATATTTTGTTCAACCGTTAAATTTTCAATACGTTGTTTACAATCTTCTAATTCAGTCGGGGTGGCAAATTGACTAACCGCGACTCTTGCTGCTGCTGTATCGAGTAAACTAACCGCTTTATCAGGTAATTGACGCGCAGGAATATAACGATGAGAAAGTTTGACTGCAGCTTCAATGGCCTTATCAAGCATTTCAACATGATGATGTTTTTCAAGCATACCAAGAATATTACGTAGCATTAATATCGCTTTTTCTTCATCAGGCTCTTCCACTTTGACCACTTGGAAACGACGAGTCAATGCAGGATCTTTTTCAATATGTTTTTTATACTCTGCCCAGGTTGTTGCCCCAATAGTGCGTAATTCACCACGAGCTAATGTTTGGTTTTAATAAGTTAGCGGCATCACCTGTTCCTGCCGCGCCACCTGCACCAACCAAAGTATGAGTTTCATCTATAAACATGATAATAGGCGTTGGAGATGCTTTTACTTCTTCTATTACTTGTTTTAGGCGATTCTCAAACTCGCCTTTCATACTCGCACCGACTTGAAGCAAGCCAATATCTAAACAGAGTAGTTTTACATCTTTTAATGCCGGAGGAACATCGCCTTTATTTATGCGATGGGCAAAGCCTTCCACCACGGCAGTTTTACCAACACCCGCCTTCACCTGTTAGTATTGGGTTGTTTTGGCGGCGTCGCATCAAAATATCAATAAGCTGACGGATTTCTTCGTCTCGACCTATAATAGGATCTAATTCGCCGTTGGCTGCTTGTTCAGTTAGATTCGTGGTGAACTGGTTAAGAGCTTCTTGTTTTCCCATGGTGGCAGGCGACATAGCATCGGCCGTACCGGGTTCATGTCCACCAAGCGAAGAGCCATCGGTAGCTTGTGTATTATCTTCGCACGATCCCGATACTATTTCGTTAAAATCATCACCAAATTTTTCTACTTTGATTTTGGCAAATTCACCAGACATTGCTAATAAACTATTTTTTAAATCACGCGTTTTTAGCATACCTAAAATGATGTAACCCATGCGTACTTTTGAGTCACCGTAAACTAAACTGCCATATACCCAAGCACGCTCAATAGAGTCTTCTATTTTACTTGATAGATCAGATATAGAAGTAGCGCCACGCGGTAAAGCATCTAAAGCATTCGTCATGTCTTTAGCAAGGATTGATGGGTTTATGTCAAAGTGTTGAATTATTTTATGTAGATCGGAGTCCTGTAATTGCAGGATTTGTTGAAACCAATGTACAAGCTCTACATAAGGATTTCCGCGTAGTTTACAATAAACGGTTGCACTTTCAATTGCTTTATATGCAATAGGATTTAACTTTCCAAAAAGGTTAACTCGACTTATTTCAGCCATATTTTTACTCCCTAAATCATTTATTATTTAACATGCTTTTTTATAGGTTAAAATGGGATTCAACTGCGTTAAGTGGCTAAACTTATCTTGACTCCATGAATTTATACCAAGCTTTGCCGAGCCTAATTGGCAAGCTTTTGTTTGTTGTGGCTTTAATATAAAATTGATTGTAAATTCGTATTCTTGCCCAACACTCTTTTGGGTTAATTCAATTATTGTTTTTAATTGATGTTCGTTATTAAGTAGCCGGATATAGTCTTTATAATCGACGGGACCGACATTGATCGCAAAGTTAAAACTTCGTTGAAATGTTTTTGAACCAATAATACTATCAACACCCAATGTGGCATTAAGACAACCTAATTTTGTTTGCTCACTTTCTTGTAATTCGTACCAACACCCTTGATATTCGTCGATCGATACATCAAGTTTTAAATATTCAGATAATATTTGGCAAAGTGTTTTAGCGCTGCGATTTTTTTGACTATATAAGCCAACAAGGTA
Organism: Colwellia maritima; assembly: GCF_022669015.1. Classification (GTDB taxonomy): domain Bacteria; phylum Pseudomonadota; class Gammaproteobacteria; order Enterobacterales; family Alteromonadaceae; genus Colwellia; species Colwellia maritima. Next base: position 1,735,504 of record NZ_JAKKSL010000001.1, read on the forward strand.
TTGATGAATATTTTTATTTTGATTAAAACTATCTGGAACAGCTGAAGATTCACCAGAAATTGCCCCAAGTCGTTTTTTAAAGTTATCTTGCTCAGATCTATCATGACTGACCGTTGGTTCTGCATCCGCCCATGCGCGATAGAATAAAGAAATAAAACGATGATTAAATATATCTAGAAATTCGGTAAATGTAGTATCTTTGAGTCGATAATTTCTTTCAATAGCATATTCAGTTAAGTGAGAAGGTAATGGACCATTGATACCTAACATGCCCCAATAACTATTTTTTAATTTATAATCCCCAGTGGTACTATTTAACTTAACGTTGGTAAAAGCAGATGAATGAAAATGCAATAAAGGCGTTTGTCCAAAACGAACAAAATCTTGCTTGGGTGAAATTGAATAGCCAATACGAGATGCTAATGGCGCATTAGCATCAAGATACCTTAAAAGCGGAGCAAACCCTTGTTGGTAGAGCTCGTCAGGATTTTTTGATAAATCTTCTAAATAGCGCTTCGCAAGCCGATTCGAATTGGCCATCGATATATTTCTCCGCGATCTGATGAGATCAAAATAAGTTGTGTAAATGAATTGATGCTGACATATTGGGCGAAAAATTGATCTAATATCATGCCTAACATGAAAACACTATTACCTTCGTAAGCCAGTTCATCTACTGTTAATTCTATTGCAATACCTCTGCCAAAACATATTGGACCAAAGCAAAAGGTAGACGGTCGGTTATTTGATGTGTTTTTAAGTCGATAATCCCGTCAATCTGTTTACTTTGAGCATGATCTTTTTTATTCATCATTAACCCAAGCAATGTTTTTAGTTTCGATAGGGCAGAGGTTGATTCGTCATCATTTATGCCCAAAAAATTAATTGATAATTGGTTGATCAGATCCCATGCCACATTTCCTTCTGATAGTGGCGATGTAGGTCTTGTTGGCTCACCTACACAACGCACAGATTCACATGGTGCACCGGTTTCAATGGTAAAATCAGTTTTACTTTTACCTAAAGGCATCATTAACGGTAAATCTCGATTACAGCATAATGTATCAATAGATAATTGGCGTAAACTATTCGCATAAGGTGCATTTTTTGGATCAACTTGACGAAAGGTAAACTTCGGTGCCTATATAGGCCGGAACGATGCCCGAATTTACGCTGATTTACGTTTAAATTACGTGTATCTCTACTCGTCGTATAAAAAGCATTCTGGTGAGCACTATTGGCTTCATCACCACCATATAAAGGTAAGAATTCAGTGGTAGCATCAAGGTTCGAGCTAAAGCCTTTTATGTTGTTTATAGAACAAACTTCAAAATCAAGTGGTCTTAATTTATCGGGTACAACATGAAAATCATTGTTCAAACGAGAAACATTTATACGCTCGGCACGTTTAGGAAATAGATTTATGGCAGGTGAACAATGAAGCGCAAAATTGTCTGCCGAGATTAGGTTTTCAAGTCGCGTATCATTATGATCAAGCATCAGTAATAATTGAATTTTTTCTTCATGGCACTGTTTTAATGTGCTTTGTAAGTTATTTAAAGATAAAAATAAATAACGTTTAGAAAAGGCAAAATATTCTTTGATTAAGCGAAAACCATCAAATTGACGATTACAATAGGGTGTTAATGCCTCTTCTTTACTAAAGCCATGAGCGGTTATATTTGTTTGAGCTTCTTGTTTACGCCATTTCATGCTACTGCTTTTATAAAGGCAGCCTTGGTAGCCTTTAAACAGGGCTTCAAATAAGTATAATGGAAAAGATTCAGTACCACGGATATGTAACATCAGTGAATCTAGCGCTATCTCTGAAAATTTAATCCCAGGGGCTGTCTCAAGGGTTAGCATGATTGCTGTTTTTGGAGTAAAGCCTAATGATGTATTGGTTGTATAGGTGGAAAGTTCTTGAGCATTGATAAATTCGGCCTTCGATAGCTTGATTGGCCAAAGGGTGATGTCATGTGAAGTTCTGTATTCACATGCAGTTTGTTCACCCTTTCCTAAAAGGCTATGTAAAGCTGTTTGCCTTGGTATTTTCACACCTTCCACTAAGCTGCCTTCATCAAAATCTGGGTTGAATTGTGCTATTAACATGGATGGTGTTGGCTGTAAAAAACTTGGAAACAATTGTTCCATTAAATGTTGAGTAAATTTGGGAAATGAGGCGTCTAATTTCAAATGAATACGAGCTGAAAGAAAAGCAAATCCTTCTAGAAGCCTTTCAACATAAGGATCTGAACAATCAAAACCATCTAAGCCAATTCGGCCGCCAATTTTGGGGTACTCTTTGGCAAATTCAGCTCCGGTTTCCCGAATGAATTTTAATTCTTGATTATAAAAGTCTAAGAATTTTGCATCCATTATCTATTTAATTCCAATTATTGAGTTTGACACTACCATTTTCAATATCCACTTCAGTTTTTAGGAATAATTGTAAAGGTAAAGGTTGAGCCCATAAATCACCGGAAATTTCAAAGGATAAAGTATTACTGTTCATTTCTTTGTCATCGACTGTTATTTTTATTTTAAGCGATTTGGGGATAATACGAGGCTCGTAATGTTTTATGCATTTTACAAGCTCTCTTTCAATATATTTGGGGCTATAGACAATGCTACTATCCCCGGAAAGATCGATAATGCCATAATTTAAGGTTGACTTCGCAACTTCAGGATATTCGCTCAAGTCCATATTGGCTGATGCAGCAACACTATTAAGTAGCCATGCTAAGTCACGTTGTACCAAGGACTTTAATCTTGAAACAGAAATAACTCGTTTATCTCGTGATTCATTTTTTTTGTTGGGCTCATCATCAGATAACCGATCTAGTAAAGAAAGTTGTAAGCGCTCTTTTTGAGAAAGTTCAGGCATCAGACATGGTTAAATTTGATTGAGTCTATATCGAGTATAGGGTATTCATTTTGGTCTGTTACCAACACACGTTGACCGTTACCGATATAAAAGTTTTCATTGGGCTCTTGCCAGTCACATGTTCTTGCTAATAGCTGTAAGTCAGTTGTATTAGCATTGACGGGATAACGAACAGGAATGAAAGCAATAAGCTGTCCTTTATTTTTCAGGGTTAAATTTGCAGGTCGCCACACTAAGTCACGTAAATCTTCTACGGGTTCAAAGTTTATTTCAGCAACATATTCTAATGGCAACCAATAATATCCCCCATTAAGCATAACTTCGATAGAAGGACCAAAACGGACATCGCCATCACTTAACCATTCAAAAGGTACGCCATTTACTGAGCCTGAAATAGCAGGTGCTAATTCTGCTCCTTCTTGTAATAGTTGATTTGCCTCTTTAATATTATTTAAACTGTATTGTTGGTAAGCTTTTACATAATAAACTAGCCAATTTGAAGGCTCGCCAAAACAAATAGGTTCTTTTTCACCCGATAAGACTATTTCGCGTTTTTGTTCGCATTCAATTAACTGTTGGTAAGTATTGACCATAGCTAACGTTGAATCAGATAAATCTTTTAAAACGTCTAGTTGAGTTTTTGCACGGGACCAATCTCGGTTGATACAAGATAGTTGAAATAAGAAAATGCGTAATTCGACGTTGCTTGGATCTTTTTTTATCTCATTAAATAACTGCGTTTTACAGTCAGCTAAATTACCTTCTTTTAATAGGCTTGCAGCATCCATTATTATACTTCTTGTTATTTATGGTATTGGTAACTAAATGGAGTAAAAAGTCACCCATCAAATAAAAATACTGAATGGGTGACTTGTTTATTTACTTAGTCGCGTTTTTAGCAATGTTCCATTCAAAATCAATTGCCGGTTCATCTGCGCCTTTTTCAGTTTGAGGTTTGTAGTGTGTTGCCACTTCTGCAAAATTCAAAGTGATATTTTCAGTTAATCTATCTTCACCACCTGAACCACCTGTTGAAACAGAAGTTACCATAACTTTTTTCATATCAATTTTTATGTATTCTAGAGGATCTTTGCCACCGGCCTTGCGAACGATCAAAGTTGCTTCAGCAATATGTTCACCCGTAGCAACTTTACCCATAAGGGTCATAGATGCTTTATCTACATATTTAGTTATACTGATATCTTGAAAGTTGGCTTTACCTGAACCACCACCACCACCTGCGTGGAAGGTACCACTTTGTGACATTCCCCAAGACCATGCTAGTACGTCAATTTCTTTTCCATGGGTATTATCTTGTGCTTCACCCTCTATGTCAGTTAATTTTAAGAACATATCAACAGCCATCGGTATTCTCCTTTATATTACATATAAGTTAAGTTAAATTTATCGCCAACATTATTTCTCTGAAGGAAGTTTAGACACCAAACGTAATGATGCAGTTAAACCTTCTAGTTGATAATGTGGTCTTAGGAAGAATTTAGCGCTGTAATATCCAGGGCTTCCTTCTACTTCTTCTACTACTACTTCTGCGGCGGCCAAAGGTTTTCTTGCTTTGGTCTCTTCTGTTGACGTTGCAGGAGCGCCATCAACATAATTATTTACCCGACTCTGTAACCAACGTTCCATTTCGTCACGTTCCTTGAATGAGCCTACTTTGTCACGCACTATACATTTTAGATAATGTGCAAAACGACAGGTTGCAAATAGGTAGGGTAATCTAGCGGCTAATGCTGCGTTTGCTGTGGCATCTGGATCATCATACTCAGCCGGTTTTTGTAATGATTGAGCACCAATGAAAGCGGCCATATCACTATTTTTACGATGTATAAGAGGCATCATGCCACATGCGGATAATTCGGCTTCTCGGCGATCACTAATAGCAACTTCAGTAGGACATTTCATGTCGACGCCGCCATCATCACTTGGAAATGTATGAACTGGCAAACCTTGTACATCGCCGCCAGATTCAATACCGCGAATTCGAGAACACCAACCATATTCTTTAAATGAACGATTAATATTAACCGCCATAGAGTAAGCCGCGTTGGTCCAGGCATATTTAGATGAATCGGGACCTGTAACATCTTCTTCAAAGTCAAATGCTTCTACAGGATCAGTTTTATCACCGTAAGGTAAGCGAGAAAGAACTCTAGGCATGGTCAAAGAAATATATTTAGCATCTTCTGTTTCACGTAATGATCTAAAAGACGCGAAATCAGGTGTTGAAAATACTTTAGTTAAATCACGAGGATTGCTAAGTTCACTCCAGTTATCCAGTTGAAGTAATCCTGGGGATGCGGCTGTAATAAATGGGGAGTGTGACGCGGCACAAACTTTCGACATATTTGTCAATAAATTTACATCGGCAGGGCTATTATCAAAATAGTAATCACCGACAATTGCTCCAAAGGGTTCCCCCCCAAATTGTCCATACTCTTCTTCATAGAATTTTTTGAAAATAGGGCTTTGATCCCAAGCAGTACCTGCAAATTTTTTCAGGTTTTTTCCTAATTCTTTTTTAGAGATATTAAAAACACGAACTTTTAAATATTCATCAGTTTCTGTATTGTTTACAAGATAATGTAAACCACGCCACGTACCTTCAAGCTTTTGATAATCTTCATGATGCAATATTTCATTTACTTGAGAAGTCAACTTTTTATCAATTTCAGCGATGATGGCTTCAATTGAATGAACAGTATCATCTGAAATAATATTTGCATCTTCCAGTGCGTAGCCTGCTAAAGTATGAACTGCATTTTCTACTTCACTTTTTGCATGATCTGATTTTGGTTTGAATTCTTTTTGAAGTAGGGAGGCAAAGCTATTGCTATCTAAATCTTCCCAAGCTGTTTCTTGTTGACTTGCTTCTTGTTCAGCCATTGTTATTCTCCGCTGTCTTCATCTTGTGGTTTAGCCGAGGCACTTAACGTTGCCAATAAAGAAGGATCAGCTAATGCTTTTGCGATCAATTCTTCAGCCCCTTCTTTACCGTCCATATAAGTTACTAGGTTTGCTAATTGCGTTCGGGCTTCTAATAATTGTTTTAGACCATCTGTTTTTTTAGCTATAGCTTCAGGAGAAAAGTCATCCATACTTTCAAAGTTCATTTCTACCGCTAAGTTTCCTTCACCGGTTAAAGTGTTTGGGACACTCATTTGTATTCTAGGTTTTGATGCTTTTAAACGGTCATCAAAGTTATCAACATCAATTTCTAATATCTTTCGCTCAGAAATTGGTGCTAAAGGTTCTTCTGGATTACCACTTAAATCAGCCATAACACCCATAACAAAAGGAATTTGAACTTTTTTCTCTGCACCATATAGTTCTACATCGTAATCGATTTGTACACGTGGCGCTCTATTGCGCCCGATAAATTTTTGACCACTTGCCACGTTAGTTCTCCTGCTATTTTATTATTAATCTAATTGATAATTATTCAGTATAGGTACTGAATTAAGGTTTGTCTTATATTCCTACTACTTTTTACCACGAACTTTGAGATGAACTCGAACTTGATTCATTAACTATTTCAGTATCACTTTCTGAAATTCCACCTAATTTATATACTTGGTCTAATGCATCAGGAAAGATGTCTTTAACGATCTCAAGAAAATCTAGATTAACTAATTTTTGTGAACGTTTTATTAAGATAGGAATAGGACTTGAAGGTTCGAACTCTTCATAATAAGCACATATTAGATCAAAACAACGCTCAACATCTTGACGAGAAGATAATCTCATATTACTACTGTCAAAAGACGGACCATTCATTTTTGGCTCACTTGCTACATTTTGATTGGCTAGGGGAATCTCACTGTTTACATCAGAATCTGTTGAATCTGAAATTTCTTCATGAGGCTCAACGATGTCTGTGTTAAGATTTCCGTATTTTTTAATGGTTGCAGCTAAGTGTGTTAACACTTCAGTAGTGGCATCAAAATTAACATTGTACTCATTACTGGCATTTTCTATAAATGCTTGATCTATAGAATTTAGGTGTGAAATACACTGCATAGTTGCTGTATAGGTAGCAAGTAATTCGTCACTATCACTGTCTTTGAATCCCCCCTTCACTTGTGTGATTTCTAAATCAGCATCCGTTTTTTTAGTTGAGGGATCTGTCGCTCTATCTATCAGCTGTAATGAGATGTTACCTAGAACTTTTGATTTGATAATAGGGGTGTTTTTAATAATATTTATAATGAAAGCTTTGTCTGTTAAGTGCCCTAACGCTGAAATACGTTCCATTGGGTCACCATCGTCTTCATCTAGAGGAGGGTAGAGTTCTTTCCAATGATTTGAAATTAATGTAGCGAGGCCACTAAGACATTCTTCAAATTTAATGATGCCTTCGGTATTGAGTACCGCTTGGGAAAAGATAGAAATTAGTTTTAGATCGTGTGTTTGTTCTAGAAAAGCAAGTGCGTTTTTTTTGACTGAACGCCAATCTGGCGGTTCTGCAGGAGTTGTTGTTTGTCCGTCAAATCTTTCTGGAGTACCTTCTGATTCAAAAAAGAAATTTTGAAAACTTGAATCATCCTCAAGGTTGACTCCACAAACATCATTGACTGAAACTTCGGAACTAATTAGTTCGTCATAATTCATCGTTAAAAAAATCCTTTGCTTTTAATTATAATAGTTATGCATAATGAATTTAATACAAAAAAAATTAAAGCAAAAAATATTTTAAAAAAGAAGGTAAATTTAATTTATTCTACAAGATAAAGCGTTTGGGTCTATTATAGAATGTATTTATATATATTGAAAAGTTAATAAAATGGCAGTGTAGCTATTTTATTTTTGAACAAATATTCCATTAGGTAATGTAAAGGATATAGAAAATGCTAGAACAAGAGCGTTTAGTTGCCATTTCAACGCCTTTAGGTGATGATGTATTAATATTACGTAAAGCTGAAATACTCGAGGAGCTCGGCAAACCTTTCTCCATAGATGTTGAATTATTGAGTGATAATGAAGATATCGCATTAGATGATTTGTTAGGTCAAAATGTTACCGTTCGGCTTGAAACTCAAGACGAGAGTCGGTTTTTTAATGGCATAGTCACTGAATTTTTTCAAAAGAAAATATTGATAGAAACGCTTGTTATGGCGCAATTATACGACCTTGGTTTTGGTTATTAACCTTAAGTGAAAACTGTCGTATTTTTCAAGATATGAGTTATCCTGATATTATTAAAGCGGTTTTTGATGAGCTTGGTTTTTCTGATTATGAAAATAAACTGACGAGTAGTTATAGCCCACAGGATTATGTTGTTCAATATAATGAAAGTGATTTTAATTTTGTTTCAAGAATAATGGAGCAAGAAGGCATATATTTTTATTTTAGTCATACCAATGGGAAACATATATTAGTTTTAGTAGATGACAGTTCCGTGTTACCTGAGTGCGGTGAAATACCCTATTTCGATAAAGAAGAGACAAGTTATCATAACGAATTAGAAGGCATAAGCGAGTGGAAAAATTACAGACAACTTCGTACAGGTGGCGTTAGTTTGACCGATTATGATTTTACCACGCCATCGAAAAACCTTGATTCAATTACATCCGATCCTAAAACATCTTCATTATCTGCACTTAAAAAGTTTAAATACCCTGGTAAATATTCTGAAAAAGCAAAAGGGACTGATTACACTAAAATATTAATGGAAAAAGAAAATGCTTTATATGATGTAAAAACGGGTGCGGGTAATCATCGTAGTTTATTTGTGGGGGACAGTTTGATTTAATAGATCATCATAGAGAAGATCAAAATAGTAAATACTTAATTACAACTTTTTCATGTACGTTAAGATCTGATCATTTTATTGCGACGTCAACAGATGAAACAGAGCTATTCACTTGTATATACACTGCAATACCTGCCAACGTTGTTTACCGACCTCAAATATTAGCGGTAAAGCCCAAAATAACAGGTCCCCAAACAGCAATGGTGGTTGGTAAGTCGGAGAAGAAATTTGGACTGATAAATATGGTCGAGTAAAAGTACTCTTTCATTGGGATAGGTATGGTGAAGCGGATGAAAAAAGTTCATGTTGGATTCGTGTTTCTCAAACCTGGCCGGTAAAGGTCGGGGTTCTATGCAAATACCACGGATAGGCCAAGAAGTTCTGGTTGATTTTTTACATGGCGATCCAGATAAACCCATTATTATTGGCAGTGTTTATAATGGTTCAGCAATGCCGCCTTATAAATTACCAAGAAACGCAACACGTTCTGGTGTGAAAACTAGAACAAGCAAAGGAGGCGGCGGATTTAACGAGTTCCGTGTAGAAGATAAAAAAGGTGAAGAACAAATATTTATTCATGCTGAGCGCAATCAAGATATTAGAGTGAAAAATAGCCAATATGAATGGATAGGAAATGAATTACACATTAATGTTGAAAAAAACCGTTTTGAATTTATTAAAGAAAATGATAACTATCTTGTTGAAGGAGACTCTTTAACGGGAGTTACGGGAGATGTGCATAATCAATATGCAGCGAATATAATTCAACAAACTGCTGCAGATGAGAATTACACTATTGGTGGGGATAGAAACCAAGATATTGGTGGAAGTGAAAGTTTAAAAGCAGGATCAGATATTAAGTTAGATGCAGGTTCAAATTACGGTGCTAAAGCAGGTCAAAATATTGATATTAAAGGCGGTATGAATATCAACCTTGAAGCCGGCATGAGTATCAGTATAAAAGCAGGCTCAAGTTTTATCGCTATAGGCCCCGGCGGGATTGATATTAGTGGACCCATGGTCAAAATTAATAGTGGTGGCTCTGCTAGTTCTGCTAGTCCAGGAAAGCCGAGTTCTCCTGCTTCGCCTGATGAAGCTGAAAAGGCACTAGCCGCAGATAATGCTAGTGCGCCGGGCAAAGCTGATTTACCAAAAGCAAAACAAGCTAAAGGCGAAAAAATAAAAATTAAGCCTGTTAAGGCCACAGAATATAGTCCTCGTGCTAAAGTCATGCAGAAAGCTGCGGAAAGTGGTACGCCATTTTGTGAGCAATGCGAAGCTGCTAAAAAGTGAATCTAGTTATAATGTATTATTACAGAAAAAGCTAAAAGGATATTTCATGCTAGATAAAAAAGCTATTGAAAAAATTAAAACATACTTGTTTTCAGATGAGCTGAATATTTATGCAATTATTGATGGTGCAGCATGCCCTGAATTACGGTTTAAAATTTATGATTGGGAACCGCAAAGTGCATGTTTGTGGAGTGGAGAGTTAGCCCCTGATTTACAAGAAGTCGCCCCTTATTTGGTGTTGCTCGATCGCGACTCTACTTTTACTGATTGGCTTATCACACAAGGTTGGGATAAGAACTGGAATATATTTGCTACTTCAGAATTAGATTTTAAAGCGTTTAGAAAACAGATTAGAAAGCTACTTTTGGTGAAATCGCCTGAAGGCCAGAATATGGTTTTTAGGTTTTATGATCCAAGAGTGATAAAAGAGTTTTATAAAATTATCACACCTGAACAAATGCTTCTATTGTTTGAGGGAGTATGTAAGTTTATATATTGTGACAATAGTGTCAGCATATGCAGCTTATATCCAAATAATGAATCTAATTATTTTTCAATTTAACTAAAGGTGTGAATATGTTCTCGATAACAAATGAGCAAATTAAACATTTTGGCTCAATTAATGAAAACAAATTTATTGATAGTTTGTTTTTGGAGCTAAGTGAACTTGAAGTGAAAAGCAAAGATAAACTTAAACCATTTATTATTTGCTGTATTTATGATTGTGAAGAATATGAAATTTTAAACGAAAGAGATGTTGAACAGTTTGTATATTTAAGGCTCCGTTTTGGTGATGATTTTCCTAACTCAAATACTTTTGATTGGGCTTTAAAAATTTTGAATCATACTGATATTGACGGTACTGAGAAAATAGAACAGCTTAATGATTATATAACATTTATAATCGAAGCTTAATTATGGAAGGTTAAAAAATTGAATAGTGGCTCCGTTTCTATAGCAAATAAAGAGTTTTATAAAAATCATCCTGAGATGGTCCAAAATGGTAAAAAAATTCCGATTGACGCTACATCACTAGAACATGAAGAATATAGACAAGAATGGAAAAAGCACTATGAATCAGCAAATAATTCAAATGTTGAACCTGTTCCCACAGCAAAAAAAACTCAGACGACACCAAAACCCAAAAAAAAACCGGTTTCTAACAAGGCAGTAAAAGGAGCCGTTTTACCCTGTGAGCAATGCAAACTTGTCAACTCCACAGTACAATGTTCGCATGGTCGGAAGGCAATTCATAACATGCTAGAAGTTGTACCTTCAGAAACAGGGGATTTAATCTCACTTAATTCAAAATACCGTAATGCTTGTGGAAAACACCCTCGTTGGGGGGTATCTGGTTATACATCTTCTACATATAAGAGTAGTTCAGCAAAGTTTAATGCGATGTCTTGGCGAGTAGGAAAACCTACTTGGCTCGCAAGTATAGTACCTCATGAATATACAATTAAAGCGACATCTTGTTCAGGAGGAAAAACAACGATCGTACGAGCATATCCTTCTGATAAAATTAGTGTCAAAATAGACGGTAAAGCTTGGCGAACAGCCAAGGATAAAGTTGAATATATTATTGATAATGTTTTGGGGCAATATTTAAAGGAGCCAAAATTTCAATTTTTAGAAGGGACATTAAATTTAACTGTCGGTCGGGAGGAATACCCTAAAGATAATAGGGCGTTTTATAAGTATGATGCTAGTGTTGGGTTTAATCCTTTATTAGGGGCTAAAATTCGAATTCCTTTTGGTCCCACTGCTGCATTACCTAATTGGATGAAGGAATATGGTGATTTTTATTTATTTGCTGAATTTAGTGGGGGAGTGTCAATAAATGGGCACTGGGCTAAAGTTAGTCCAGATAAATCAGACGCTTATATTGATGCTAAAGGTAGTATTGAGGGCAAGATTGGAGCTAGTTTGTTTTTAGTAAATGACTCTGTATTGAAAGTAGAAGCATCTGGTGGTACAGGGATTAGTATTGTTGCACAAGCTGATAGTGAAGGAGATAAACCTGCCATTGTTGCTGATATTTTATGGGAGGGCATTAAAGGTGAAGCAACAATAGAAGTTGCTTGGGGAATTATTGAGTTTAAGAGAGAATTTAATATTGTAGACCCTCAAACACTAAACAAATCACCGTTAAAACTAGATCTGTCCACAGTGTTATCAAATTAATTTAGGAATTTTAAATGGTACAGTATGTATTAGAGTCACAATGTATAGGATTAGGCTATAAAGTTTATATTAATGGTGTTCCCGTTAGTGAAGGGGATGATGGAAGCCGTTCTGTGCAGCAATCTAAAATATCACAGTGGCTTATTAATGGCTCTAATAGAGTAGATGTGGAATTATACAAATTAACTGATGAAAGTAAAATAGTGACATCAGACTTTAAAGTAACGCTACTTAAAGGTGAGTTAGGAAAAGAGCCTGGGACAGAAGGCGTTTTACTTGATTATTCTTGGGACGAACAAATTAGTCCCATTTCTATAACAAATTCTATTGTAAAATCTTTTGAGTTTGAAGTCATTGGTTTGCCAACAGACTGGTTGTGGTTATCAGCTAATACTGCTGAAATATCTCATTCAGATAAAATCGAAATAGTAAAATTGCTCAAGTTGATATATTTACTTTTTAAATCGACTGATATCCCAAATATAATGAAATTCCTACAAATTAAACACAGAGAAATAGCGAGTGCTATGGGGATCACTCAATCTCAAATTGAGCAAGGTTTGGCTATGCATCTTAAAAATATTTGGTCAGATCCTGAATGGAAAATCTTAACGGTTAATTGGGAAAATTTATTGATTACGCCATTATCTAATAATCGATTATATTCTATTAAAACTTATGAAAAAGGTTCAATTATCCAAATTGAGACACCAAATAAAAAATACATGTTAGATCTGATTATTAGCAAAGTTCTTTGGTCGTTGGACTATTGTTAGGTGAATAATGATAAAAATATTAATTACAGGGATCATAATTTTAGTCTTAGGATGTTTATGTTGTTATTTATATTTTGTTAATTACACAAATTTGAATATCAAAAAAGAATGGTCCAAATCCAATGCAACGATCGTTTCTGCTATACTAAAAGAGGGGTTTTATGAAAGTAAAACTGGCGGACCAACTTCTAGAGGTTTATCTTCACCTATCTGGAAGTTAGATTTAAGATATAAATATAATATTGATGGTCATGAGTATGTTGGAACAGAATACTCTAATGAAGGGATGTTTTCTGTGGAAAGGAAATCAGAAGAAATTCCCACAGAATTAGCAACTAATATTGAATCTATGTTTGGTATACATAAAATAGTTGAAGTTTATTATAATCCAAATAATCCTAAAGATAGCTTTTTAAAGTATGAATATAAAACAGGATTAATTTGGGTTTTAATTACAGGATTATCATTTTGCTTACTTGGTGGATACCTGATTTTTTTCGCTATTAAAGGGAATTAATATGAATGATCGTTAATACCTATCTGCATGGCTATTTTTAGTGTGTTTTAGAAAAAAACATTTGGATTGAGTACATTTATTTCTAACTAAGCTATGGTTAATCCTAAGCTTTCTTTATAATTAAAGGTTTTTGGGGCGGATATGGCAATACAAGTTAATATGGGGGCTAGTTTAATGTGTACGATGGGGCTTTCACCGAGCTCGTTAATAGTTTTGCCCATCAATAGAGTTATTACCGAAAATAAGCCCGCTGCCAATATTATGGATCACAAACCGTTTGTGAATATCATGCCCTTTGGAATGTGTAAATCACCCGCAAACCCGGCTGTTGCGGCTGCAACTGCCGCTGCTCTAGGCGTATTAACCCCTATGCCCTGTACACCCGTTACTCCCGCACCTTGGGCGCCAGGTTCATCAACCGTGATGATTGCTAATTTCCCTGCTTTAAATAACACAAGTAAATGCATGTGTGCGTTTGCCGGTACTATTTCTATTACTAATCCAGGGTGTACTAAAGAGATGATTCCATGATAATTTTTGAGGGGGAGTAAAGGGGAGAAAATCTTGAATTTTAGTATGAATATAGAGGAACACCTTAGCTAAACCATTGATAATAGTTAGCTAAGGTTATTCGAATTGGCTATTATTTATTGGTTTAATAATCCATAAACACCAATAGAGAATGCTCGTTTGTTGTTAGAGCCAGTAAGCGTATTAACGTGAATACTTTCACCCAAAGTTAATGGGTTTAAAGAATATCGAGTATCAGCCGTTCCTTCTGAGTAACCAACACCAACATTACGTTTAAATTCATAAGCAATAACATCGCCTTTTTCAACACTGACAGAATTTACAAATTGATGTTTTGTTAAACCTAATTTGTATAATTTTATTGGATTACTTTCCCAAACAACGACTAAATTACTTTCAATATAACGCAATACTTTTACTTTTACATCTGATGGGGCATTCACATAGGCGCCTAACCCAGTCAGCACACCTGAACTATTAATTCTATTGTTTAGGTCAACAAGTGTCATTGGGTTTTTTTCAATATTGTTGCGTTGAACAAGTTCACCGCCAATATAATCTAGTAAATCACCTTCAACAAGAAACTCTTTTAAAGTACTTATTTGATTTTGAACAAATTTTCGTACTTGATTTCTTAATACAGATGATTCTTTTACTCTAGACTCTTTTTCCGTATCTAGTACTGAAACCACACCATTTAGTTTTTCAATATCTAATTTAAGTACGCGATTTTCATTAAAAAGTTGATTGTTGGTTGTCTTTTCTTGTGCGAGTTTATTTTCTAAATTTGTTATGACGCTTTGAGGGTTATTTTTGCCTGTAGAGCCACATCCTACTAATAAAGATGTAACCGCTACAATAGTAATGATTAAACGCATAGTATTCTCCATATATGTTTATTGTAATGTTTAGTTTTCTATTGAAAATTTATAACTTGATACTTTTTCATTTTTTAACATAAAATCAATAAAATATCCTCCTTCGGAAAAGCCTGCAACAGGTCTGGATATTTTAAAATACTTAACGCCTTTATCTTGTGACAAAATAACAGCTGTTGTGCTTAGTTTATCACTGATACTACCGGCATAAAGTATAGCTTGTAATACGTTAGTTTTATCACCAAACGTACTAAACTCAAAACCAATGTATATGGTTCTTTCTGCTTTTAATTTAGGTATAGCACTTGTAGACATATCCGCAAATTCTGTACCTTTTACTATAACTTTAGTTATTTTAGGTTTTTGAGCATCTGCAAGTTTTTTTATGGCGGTGTTTAGTGCTAATTGTTGATTAAGTGCCTCTGCGCTTGTTGGGAAGTATTGAATTGTAAAATCAATTTCCTCTTGTGCTTTACTGAAGTTTTTAGCAGTAATATGTGCAGAAACATTGCGTAAAAGTAGATTTTCTAATTCTGCTATTTCTAACACTGCTTCTTGATTGCTCGAATCTATTTGCAATACTTGCTGATAAATAGATAATGCGTTATCTCCTTTAGGAGTGACTAAGTTCCCATTTTCTTTTTGAATGCTAGCGGCTAATAATAATTGTTTTATTTCTTCAAGTTTCTTTTGAACTTGTGCATTTTCATCAAGGTGACTTTCTATTTTTTTTCGCAATGCTGTAAATTTACTTGAAGATTCAGCATGAATGTTTTCTGCAATATCAACAGATGACAATGCTTCCTTATAGCGTTTTTCTTTTATTAATTGATTGATATTTTGATAATATTTATCACTAATATTAATTATTCCCTCTTTAGCCTCCTTATTATTTGGAGATATAGCAAGCACTTTTTTGTATAAAGAATGAGCATTTACTTCATTTGTTCCTGATAGGGTATTATTAGCCAAATGATTACCGGCTTGCTCTAGTAAAAGACTAATGTTAGAAATAGTAGCAATTTTGTCTTTAATTGATACTATTTGCGTGTCATTTTCAATGTCAGGAAAAGAACGTAGCATTTTATTTAATTTATTCGTTGCAAGCTTTAATTCATTATTGAGTATGTGTTCTTCAATCAGATCAAGATAAGTATTTTGAATCGTTTTATAACCATTCACCACTTTAGGATGCTCATTTTCTAGCAAGGAAATGAGTTGGTAGGTCTGATATAATTCATCAATAGTATCTGGATTATTAGATAGCTGTTGTTCTTGAATATCTGCCTTCTTTAATAATCCTTGTAATCTTTCCTGAATCTGGTTTGCTTGTGCTTCCTCAGCAGCTTTAGCCTCTTGGGCCTCTTTTGTTTCTTGCGCTTTTTTGGCAAGTAAATTATCAGCCTCTTTCTTTTTAGCATCTATTAATTGTTGTTCGATAAGTTTTGTACTCTCAATTAATGCATTGAGCTTTTCGTCATTTTTTGGGCTAAAATAAGTGAAGGCTGCTATGCCTACAACAACTACAGCGGCAATAGCGATAGCCCATATTATAGCCGTAGGTTTCTTTTTAGTCGCTTGAGGGGCAATGTTGACTATCTTGGTTTCATCATCTTGTTCGTTTCTTGTGTTTGTATAGTTACGAACAGAGGTAGTACCGGAATTTGATATAGGTGTAGAAACATTATAATTGACATGTTCTCCGCTATCCCTATGTCCATCTTGAGTATATTGTTCGTTAATCTTATTTAAATCATCATCAGAAATATTATTGAGTGCCTTGATGATATCTTCACCATTTTGATATCTGTCTTCAGGTGATTTTGCCATGAGCTTTTCAATTATAGGTTGAAAAACATCTTGGAGATACTCAGGAAGAGGGGGAATTGGATCGGTTAGGTGCATAATACCGACAGACACTGCGGAATCACCTTGATAAGGAAGCTGTCCCGTTAATACTTGAAAAAATACGACGCCTAAGCTGTAAATATCTGACCGCCAATCGACTTCTTTCCCTTTAGCTTGTTCAGGACTCATATAATAAGGTGTGCCGATAGCAGTACCTGTTTGAGTCATCTCACTTATACTGTCAAACGCTTTTGCAATGCCAAAATCCATCAAAACAGCACGACCATCTTCATTATTTATCATAATGTTTTCGGGCTTTATATCTCGGTGAACATAACCTTTTCTGCCTGCATAATCTAAAGCGAGAGCAACTTCTTTGATAACTTTAATTAAATGAAATAATGAAATGGTGTGAAGTTTTTCTTTTAAATCTACACCTTCAATGTACTCCATTGATAAGTAATGATGATTATTAACTACGCTGACATCATAAACGGTAACAATATTTGGATGAATTAATCGACTAACGATTTTAGCTTCTTGTAAAAAACGGTCTTTAAAACTGGCGTCAGAGGAAAGTTGTTCCGCCATTATTTTAATGGCAACTTTTCTATCAAAACTTTCTTGTATAGCTAAATATACTGTTGCCATACCTCCGTGACCAAGCACTTCTTTTATTTGATAGCCATTAATTTTTATTGAATTACAATCCATGCTGATACTTTTTTACTCGCAAAGTTAAATATATTAATTATTATTTTTGACGTTAATTACTATGAATATAGCGTGTAACTTCATTAATTTAATTAAAGTATACACCTAAGTAAATTAATTTATTGATTATTTAATGATTATTAATAACGGGTTGAATTATTTTCAGACTTTTTCGTACTAACATTGCACAGAAGTTTTATCTATACAAATTTTTTTGAATATAAAGTCTTAAATAAACAACTAAACATAGTTTGAGTGTATGTATTAGATATGTAGGTAAAGAATTGATTTGTGTTTATATGATTAGTTTCATTAATTAAGTGATCTATTTTATACGTAGAAAAAATTGCCAAATACAAGGCATTTATTTTAATAACTAGTTGTTAAAATTATTAAATAAATAACGAAGTAGTTGGTGAGTTTAGTAAGTAGAAATGATCACGTAGTTAGTGATATTGGAATTATTCTAAGATAAAAGCTAGTAGTTAATTCTAGCTTTTATCTTGAGCAATGACGTTATGTAATTATAGGTGTTTTGCAAAGTGTTTAGTTATTGGTTTATTTAACTTCTTCACCTGCAGCTTGTTTATCTGCATGGTATGAAGAACGGACAAGCGGTCCACAAGCTGCATGTTCAAACCCCATTTTTACCGCTTCTTCTTGAAACATATTGAATTCATCTGGGTGAACATAACGCTCAACAGGTAGATGATCTTTACTGGGTTGTAAATATTGGCCAATTGTTAACATGGTTACACCATGGCTTCGTAAATCACGCATCACTTGCAGAATTTCTTCGTTTGTTTCACCTAAACCAACCATTAAGCCTGATTTTGTGTTAACTGTTGGATTTGCCTCACCAAATTTCTTTAATAAATCTAAAGACCATTGGTAATTGGCTCCAGGGCGGGCTTTTGTGTATAGGCGGGGTGCTGTTTCTAAATTGTGATTAAAAACATGGGGAGGGTGTTGATTAAGTATTTCTAATGCTCTGTCCATGCGCCCGCGGAAATCAGGCACTAAAAGTTCAATTTTAGTGTTAGGCGCTTGTTCATGAATTTCTTTAACACAATCAGCAAATTGTTGTGCACCGCCATCACGTAAATCATCGCGATCAACAGATGTAATTACAACATATTTTAATGCCATATCCTTCAAACTTAAGGCTAATTTCTTCGGCTCTTCAGTGTCAACTGCTAACGGTCTACCATGACCAACATCACAAAATGGACAACGACGCGTACAAATATCACCCAAAATCATAAAAGTAGCAGTACCATGATTAAAGCATTCTGATAGGTTAGGGCAAGAGGCTTCCTCACATACAGAGTGTAAATTATGCTTACGTAAATTTGCTTTAATACTGTCAATACGATCACTTGAACGTGGTAGCTTTATTCTTAACCAACTAGGTTTACGCAACATGCTTTCTTTGGTAGAGCTCACAACTTTAATAGGGATATGTGCCAACTTATCGGCATCGCGTAGTTTAGTGCCAGGAGCCATCTTTACAGATCTATTTAGCTTTGTGCTAGTACTGGATGTTTTACAATCGTTGGCTTGCATATCATTAGTTGGCATGTTGTTACTCTTCATTACTCGGTAATCCTGTTTGGTATATTACTTCGTCTGTTATTAACAAAGTAACTAAATGTTTAACCAAAGCATTACTTGCATCAGTTATGTTTTGTGGGCCGTTTATATCACACGTTTGAATCATTTCAAGTCCGGCATACCCGCATGGGTTTATGCGTAAAAAAGGGGATAAATCCATGTTGACGTTGAGTGCCAAACCATGAAAAGAGCAGCCTTTTCTCACTCTCAGTCCGAGTGAGGCAATCTTTTTATCATTAACGTAAACGCCAGGGGCGTCGGGTTTTGGATAAGCTGTAATACCAAAATCATTAAGGGATGCGACAATTGCATTTTCAATTAATGTGACCAATTGTCTTACGCCCATTTTTCGTCGGCGTAAATTGATCATAAAATAAATAACTTGCTGTCCAGGGCCGTGATAGGTTACTTGACCACCGCGATCAACTTTAACTACTTCGATATCGCCTGGCATTAATAAATGCTCATCTTTACCTGCTTGTCCTTGTGTAAAAACAGGGGGGTGCTCAACTAACCATAATTCATCGATTGTTTGCTCACCACGCTCATCAGTAAAGCTTTGCATAGCATGCCAAACTTTACTGTAATCCATGGTATTTAACTGGCGAACGACTAAATTATGTTTGTTCTGGCTTGTGATAGGGTTAGACACAAAAAATCTCACAGCTGCTGAAAATTATATAAAACAAGTTATAAAACGTAACGTACTTGTTCTATAGCATTCAAGGTTTTGTAAATTGTTTCTATATGATATTTACTAGTAACGGTTACAGGAATTGAAACCGAGTGATAATTGCCTTTAGAGCTAGGCGTTATTTTAGTCGTATAATCGCCAGGTGTATGCTTTTGTAATTCTTCAATAATTAAGTCAGGCAATTCATCACAAGCAACGCCCATCACTTTAAAGTGAAGTACTGTTGGAAAATCTAATAATTCGTCAAAATGGGTTTTCATGTTCTTCTCTACAAAAGTCAGGACGATCAATAAGTAACCACATGGATACCCACAGTTACGTTACTCTGAAAAAATTCATGGGATTATTTTATCATTAATTTAGGTGAAAAGGCTATTAGCCATATAAAAATTGATTTAAAAAACTAGTAGCACAGTAGAAGGTATGATTAAATAACTGTTGTTATTTACAGTGCTTAAGGTTTTTTATATGTCATTTATCATGCAACAAACTGAATTTATTGCTTTTGTTGTTAATGCTGCGGTTGTTGTATTGTTGTTAGTTCTTTTGTTCATTTATAGACAAAATGCAGCACACAACAAGAAAATCAATTTGTTAACTGTCATGGTGGAACAATCATTATCTTCTCAAAATAGTATGCTAATACAGTTTTTCGATAAACAGCAATTGCAGTTATCCAGTACGTTTGAGCAACAAATGGCAGATCTTCGCCTTAAGCTTTTAAGAGAGTTAAGTAGTCATAAAGAACAATTGAATCAAACGTTGGGGCAAAACCAAAATCAAACACTCGAGCAGTTAATTACGCACTTAAATACAACGACTAAAGCAAACCGTGAAGAGTTAAGTAAGTCTTTAATACAAAGTAGTGAGCAAATGGCCAAACGTATTGATGTCTTAACAAATGCCACGGATAAACGCTTACAAGATATTAGTGGTCAGGTAGAAAAGCGACTTAGTGAAGGCTTTGAAAAAACGACTAAAACGTTTAGCGATATTCTACAGCGATTAGCGTTGATTGATGATGCCCAGAAAAAGATTACTGAATTGTCAACCAACGTGGTCAGTTTGCAAGAAGTTTTGAATGATAAACGCTCACGAGGTGCTTTTGGCGAAGTACAACTTAGTGGCTTAATTCGTAATGTTTTACCAGAGCAAAGCTTTAAACTACAACATACTTTATCGAATGGAAAAATTGCGGACTGTGTATTATTTTTACCTGACCCTACTGGTAATGTAGTCGTTGATGCAAAATTCCCGTTAGAAAGCTACCGTAAAATGATGGATTTTGAATTGGCTGAATCAGATAGAAAGTTAGCGCAACGACAATTTAAAATTGATATTAAAAAACATATTAATGATATTAGCGGAAAATATTTGATTGATAAGGAAACCGCTGATGGAGCAATAATGTTTATTCCGGCGGAGGCGGTTTTTGCTGAAATTCATGGACATCAAAGTGATTTAGTTGATTATGCTAATAAAAAGCGGGTTTGGTTAGTTTCTCCCACTACCCTAATGGCTATACTTACAACAGCAAGATCTGTGTTAAAAGATGAGGCTACACGAAAACAAATACATATTATTCAAGCACATCTATCTGAGTTGGGACAAGATTTTGACCGTTTTAAAAGTCGATTTGCCAATTTGGCCAAACATATAGATCAAGCTGCTGTTGATGTAAAACAAATTCATACATCAGCAGATAAAATTTCTAACCGTTTTGAAAAAATTGAAAAAGTAGATCTACTTGAAGAGGAAAAAGAAGACTTATACCAAATAGAATAAGTCGTTTACTTTGTGCTCCTAATGAACCCTGTTTATATGATAGCTAAAAGGCGACATTAATAAAAACGATCAATAGCAAAATAGGGCAAACAAAGCGTAAATAGAATCCGAAAGCTTTTAATTTTACATCATTTTGTAATGTAGCTATATTAGTGAGTCTGTTACCTCGTTGCCAAATCCAACCGATAACAATGAAATAGAATAATGACATCAGTGGCTGTAGTATCGTTGTTAATAACTGGACTACTAAGCCAAATAGAACATCAAAAAATGAGATAAGAGTTAAGTTGGCTAATAAGACGATACCTGATACTAACCAAGTTGCACGGTTACGGTTAAGTTTTTTATCTTCAACTAAATAGGAAACAGGTACTTCTGTTGTTGAAATTGTGGAGGTGAGCGCGGCTATAGACAACAACGTAAAGAAAACAAAAGCAACGATTAATCCAATAGACCCCATAGACCTAAATAGTGTTGGCAAAATTTGGAAAATTAATTGACCTTCTCCAATAAGGTGACCGCCAGAAAACACTTCTTGACCAAAGCATGTTGTGCTACAAATAAAGCGGGTATAATGAGTAAAACCTAAAAAAGCAATGACCGTATCAAGAGCTGCGATAGAGATAACTAACTTGCCAATGTCTTGATCTCTTTTCATATAAGAGCCGTAAACCATCATACCGCCAACTCCAATTGACAATGAGAAAAATGCCTGGCCCATGGCAGAAATGATTAATTTAGGGTTGGTTACTTGCGAAAAGTCAGGTATGAGATATAAAGTGAGGCCTTCTATTGCCCCATCTTGTTGTAAAATATAAATAATAAGACTAATCAACATGAGCAGTAAAATAGGCATTAACCGACCAGACCATCGTTCAATACCAAGCATGAACACCTTGATGGATTATCCCTGCTCCTAGCACAATGAAAATAGGTGTGAAAATAATATTACGAAGTGTGCTTGATGTTGATAACCAGGTAGCAATATCAATGTAACCAAAGAGTTCTAAAAGTGCGCTCAATGCATGAGCTAACATCCGGCCGACAACTATTGTATAGAAACTTAACATCATAATAGCGCCAACCAGGCCAATAATACCCGCACAGTGACCAATCTTTTTAAACCGGTCGCCACAAGCCTGTGCTAATGCGCCAACAGGATTTTTTTGTGCTTGATTACCTATATATACTTCTGCATACAACGCAGGAAGCGCTAATAAAAGTGTAACAATAAGATAGACAAATAAAAATGCACCGCCGCCATTATTGGCTGCTTGTGTTGGAAAGCCCCAGATATTACCTAACCCAATGGCAGAGCCGGCAGCTGCTAATACAAAACCAATACGAGAATGAAAAGAATCGCGAGATGTGCTTGATGATGACATAAAGTTACAATTATAGAGTAAGAATATAGATTAAAAAGGGAGCTTACCTAGTAAAAGAGGTAAGGGGAAGTCTTAATGACTATTGTACACAACAAATGAATGCTTTTTCTGCAGCTTTCCAATAAAAAGTTATGCTATTATTTGGCAAATTTTAGAATAAGCTATACAGATAGAGTAACCATGCTTAAGTACGAAATAATCCCTGTAACCCCTTTTCAGCAAAATTGTACATTATTTTGGTGTGATGAAACTAAAAAGGCCGCTGTAGTTGATCCTGGCGGAGACCTTGAAAAAATTATAGCGGCTATTGAAAACCATGAATTAACTTTAGAAAAGGTACTATTAACTCATGCCCATATTGATCATGTTGGGGCTACTAAGGCATTATCCAAACAGTATAATGTGGTTATAGAAGGTCCTCATAAAGAAGATCAGTTTTGGATAGATTTAATTGAAGAACAAAAGCAACGTTTTGGGTTTTCTTATGCAGAATCATTTACTCCAAATCGCTTTTTAGAACAAGGGAATACGGTAAGCTTCGGTAATATCACTTTAGAGGTTTATTTTTGCCCTGGGCACACGCCAGGTCATGTCATATTTTTTCACCGAGAGTCAAAGCTTGCTCAGGTGGGGGATGTTCTATTTCAGGGCTCTATTGGTAGGACCGATTTTCCTAAAGGCGACCATAGAACATTAATTCATTCTATTCGAAATAACCTGTTCAAATTAGGTGATGATGTTCGCTTTATTCCCGGACATGGTCCAATGAGTACTTTTGGTATTGAACGTCTTACTAATCCTTATGTTAGCGATCAAGCAGTAGGTATAAATCGATAATATGGCAAACTTTATTTTTCGCACGCAAAAGCGTTTAAAAAAATTGATTCGAGCAAGTTATTTCAAGGAATAGTTATTGCCGTGATTTTAGTTTCGGCATTATTAATTGGCGTTAAAACACATAACTTGTCTGAAAACACAATCGCAATACTTACTTTGCTAGATTTTTGCGTGACTATTTTTTTTGTGATTGAAATAACTATCCGTTTTTTAGCCTACCCAGATAAAAAACAATTCTTTCGCAGCGGATGGAATATTTTTGACACTGTTATTGTTATTGGTAGCTTGATACCTGTTGGTGGTTCCGGCGTTTTACTGGCTCGCTTACTGAGAGTGTTTAGAGTATTACGTCTTGTTTCTATGGTTCCTGAGTTACGCTTATTGATTAATGCATTACTAAAAGCTATTCCTCGAATGGGGTATATCGCGTTGTTAATGTTTGTAATTTTTTATATTTATGCGGCAATGGGAAGTATGTTTTTCCATCAAATAAATGAAGTGTTATGGGGAAATGTCTCCATTTCCATGTTGACGTTGTTTCGGGTTGCTACTTTTGAAGATTGGACAGATGTGATGTATGAAACTATGGAAATATATCCCCTCAGTTGGATTTATTATTTAAGTTTTATCTTTTTAACTGCATTTGTTTTCTTAAATATGATGGTGGGTACCGTACTTGAAGTGATGAGCCAAGAGCATGAAAACTATCGTGCGGAGCAGCACGGAGAAACAGGTGATGGTGGTGAGCCTGCCAGTCGAGCTCAAATTGAAAAACTTGAGATCGAGTTAGCTGAAATTAAGCGGCTATTGTTAAATAAGTAATGTAGATTTTATTTGGATTTTTGATAACGCATCAAAATTCGGTCTAAGTGATTGGCAAAAGTTTGGCGATCACTTTGACTCATGGCAGCAGGTCCGCCTGTTTGTATACCGCTTGCTCTCATCGTATCCATAAAGTCACGAATATTTAAGCGAGATTTTATATTTTCTTTGGTTAAAAGCTCGCCTCTTGGACTCAAAACTATAGCCGACTTGCTTATAATTTCATCCGCTAAAGGTATGTCTGCGGTGATCACTAGATCGTTTTTTACTACTTTTTTAACAATTTCATCGTCAGCAATATCAAAACCTGAACTAACTTGTATAAAGTGAATCACACTTGAGGGAGGTATCCTTAAGTGATGATTAGCGATTAATGTTGTATGAATTTTTGTTCGCTCAGCTGCTTTAAATAAGATGTCTTTTATCACTACCGGACACGCATCCGCGTCAACCCAAATTTTCATAAATATAATAAAACCTCTGCAATCAATGTGAGTATTAATAAATATTTTACACTGATATGATAATGCATCATTTATTTCGATAAGACACTTTTTTTAAATGACATCTCAAGAAATTAATCCTAAATACATACAAATCTGGGAGACAGTACAAAAAATTCCTGAAGGAAAAGTAGCTTGTTATGGACAAATTGCTGATTTAGCCGGTCTGCCTGGTAAGGCTAGACTTGTAGGTAAGGCACTTGGTAAAGTACCTAAATCAGGTTGGCAAAAAAAAGCAGTGCCTTGGTATCGTGTAATAAACGCGCAGGGCAAAATTTCATTTTCGTTTGATAATAGTCATTTTAAAAAACAGACACAATTTTTACAAGATGAACAAGTAGCTGTTATTGCAGGAAAAATAAATCTAGTTGAGTTTCAATGGCAACCTAATATGACAGAACTATTGTTCACTTTAAAATATTGACCTAGCGGGTATTCGCGTTTTTTACGCTAGGTGAACTAGAATATAACGCATTTTATCGCCACAATGTAGTTCAAGCACTGTATTTTAAATAGGCAAATGGTACAAATAAAGTTGACTTGCTACGAAAGAATTAGTAAAACATGCAAAGCAATTTATTTGTGCCTGATTTTAGGCTATTTTGCTTAAGTAATAATCAAAAAAGACCATACTTGAAACTTGAAATGATTTATTTACATAAATATTTCATTTTATTTGTGTGATATTTTTTATTTATTACTAGAAAAAAATAGATAACTTTAGAATTCCTATCTTGACAGTTTGATTGTCATTTGGGATTATCGATAGGTTGTATTCATAAAAGTTACACATAACAAAACGACAGATTTTTATATTTGCGGTAACAAAAATCTTTGTTATCAAAATTTAAATAGCAATGGTTGGGAACTATGTCCAAAGTAAGTAAGAAAAGCCTTATCGCCACGGCGATGGTAGGCGCACTAGCATTAACAGGTAGTAATATCGCTGCTGCTGATGCATTATCAGACCTTCAAAACGCTGAAGCTAATATATTTAAGCAATCAGCTAAATCACAAGCGAAAATCAATACGCTTTACGAACAAACGCAAGAACTTCTTGCTGAGTATCGTAATACGGTTGATGAAGCTGAGGTACTAAGCGGCTATAACGATCACGTTCAACGAATGATTGATGATCAAAAAGCAAATATCGCATCATTACAAAAGCAAATTAATGGTATTGATAAGATAAAACAAGGTGTTGTACCACTAATGTACAAAATGATCGACACCTTAGAAAAATTTATTGACCTAGATGTTCCAATGAATATTGAACGTCGTAAAGAGCGTGTTGAGAACTTACGTGATGTAATGACTAACTCGAACGTTACTACGTCTGAACAATTCCGTTTAGTACTTGAAGCGTATGAAATTGAAGCCGGTTACGGCACTATTTTTGATGCTTACCAAGCAGAAATGGATTTTAACGGCACTACACTAACCGCGGATTTTGTTCATATGGGACGTATTGCTTTTGTAGCACAGTCTCTTGATGGTAAACGCTCTTGGTTATGGAATAACCAAAGTCGTGCATGGGAAGAATTAAGTGACGAATACTTAAAACCAGTTAAAGATGCTATCGCTATGGCACGTAAACAACTTCCAATGGATTTAACTAAATTACCAGTATTTGCAGCAGGAGCAGAATAATGAAGAAAGTTATTAATTTTGTAACGCTAGCAGCAATAATGACCGGTTTAGTTGCATCATCACAAGCAAATCAATTAGATGATTTATTAAAACAAGTTAAATCAGATCGTGTTTCTGAAGCAAAACTTGATAAAAAGCGTGAAGCAGAATTTATTTCAGCACGTGCTGATAAACAAGCACTGTTAAATAAAGCGAAAAAAGAATTAGCGGATCAAAACGCTCGTAACAAACGTTTAAGTAAAGAATACGCGGCAAACGAAATTACTTTAGCTCAAAAAGAAGTTGAGTTAGATAATGCCACGGGTACATTAGGTGAAATGTTTGGTGTTTCTCGTGCAGCTGCTGCGGGAGCATACGGTCAAATAGCAACGTCAATCGTAAGTGCTGAATTCCCAGGTCGTGGTGAAGCGTTAAATCGTATTGCTAACGCTAAAGAAATTCCTGCGTTGGAAGATCTTGAAGAATTATGGTTTTCTTTACAAACTGAAATGACCCAATCTGGTAAAATTTCAAAATTCACAACTGAAGTAACTAACTTAGATGGCTCTAAATCTACGGAAACAGTAACACGATTAGGTACTTTCAATTTAGTATCTGACAATGGTTACTTAACCTATAATGATGAAGTTGGTCAAGTTCAACCATTACCTAAACAACCTGCTTGGTTATATTGCAAACACGGCAACTACCTTCTTCAATTCAACATCAGGTTATACAGGTGTTTACGTGGATCCTTCACGTGGTGGTATTTTATCACTAGAAACACGTAAGAAAACTTTAGAAGAATTCTTCCATGAAGGTAAAGAAGTTGGTTATGCAATCACTGTTCTTTTAATTATTGGTTGTTTAATTGCACTTGAACGCATTATTGTATTAGGTAGCATGAGCTCTAAAATTAAAGCGCAAGAGAAAAATCTTGATACGCCTAACTCTAACAACCCTCTAGGTCGTTTATTACAAATTTATCATGACAACAAAGCTGTTGATGCTGAAACATTAGAGCTTAAACTTGATGAAGGTATATTACGTGAAACACCAAAAGTAGATCGTGGTGTTAACTTAATCAAAATGTTTGCTGCTATTGCTCCATTAATGGGTCTATTAGGTACAGTAATCGGTATGATTATGACGTTCCAAACTATTACATTGTTTGGTACAGGTGACCCGAAAATTATGGTCGGTAATATCTCACTAGCGTTAGTTACTACTGCATTAGGTTTGATTTGTGCATTGCCACTTATTCTTATCCATTCAATTGTTGCCGGTAAAGCGAAAGGCGTTTTACAAAAACTAGACGAGCAAAGTGCAGGCTTAATTGCTGCGATTGCTGAGAAGGAGTCTAAATAATGTTATTCCTGATAGAGCTTTGGGAATCTGTCAGGGGTTTTATTGCAACTGGCGGGAACGTACTTTACGTTGTTGCCTTTGCACTCTTATTGATGTGGATAATGATGATAGAACGTTATTGGTTCTTATCAGCAGTCTACCCAAAGAATGAAAAACGATATTGTTTCTCGTTGGGATGCACGCTCAGACACAACGTCTTGGTATGCACATCGTATTAGAGAGACTTGGATTTCCGAAGCAAACGAACTGCTTGAACAGCGTATGGTTACCATCAGAACTTTAGTGGCAATGTGTCCATTAATTGGTTTGTTGGGAACAGTAACCGGTATGATTGGGGTGTTTGAAACAATGGCACAACAAGGTACGGGCAATCCGCGATTAATGGCCGCAGGTATTTCGCAGGCAACTATCCCGACAATGGCGGGTATGGTAGCAGCACTATCTGGCGTGTTTTTTAGTTCAAGACTAGACGCTCAAGTTAAACTAGCAAAGGCTAAACTGGTTGACAGTTTACCTCATCACTAGAGAGATATTTTCATGGCACGTAAAAAAATTCGTGAGGACGAAGAAGCGGCAATTGATATGACACCAATGCTTGACATTGTATTTATCATGCTGATCTTCTTCATCGTAACCACTTCTTTTGTTAAAGAAGCCGGTATTGAAGTAAATAAACCTAAAGCAGCACAACAAACTAAACAGAAAAACGCTAATATTTTTATTGCAGTCAAAGATAATGGTGAAATATGGTTAGATAAAGGTCGTGTTGACATCGAACGTGTTGGCGCAAGGATTGAAAAACTACTTGCTGAGCAACCAACTGATGTTGTAATTATCCAAGCTGATAAAGACGCTAAGCACGGTGTTGTTGTTAAAGTTATGGATGCAATTAAAGAAGCAGGAAGTGGTCTTAGAATATCCATTGCTGCAGCGAAGGGGTAGAGTATGGGACGCTTTTTAGTATCAATACTACTAGGCGCTGTGGTTACCTTTGGTTTATTTGCTTTTATGGCTTTCCTTGTTTCTAGCGGTGATAGAAGCAAAGAAGAGGCACAAGAGAATATAATCGTAGAAGTAAATACTACGCCGCCAAAGTCTTCTGCAGAAACACGTCGACGTGTTCCGCCACCGCCACCGCCGCCACCCAAAGCGCCGCCAAAGCAACAGACTCCAGAGCCTGAAGCAAGTAACGACACAAGTGGGTTGCAATTTAATATGCCGGGAGTGCAATTATCAGGGGCATCAACAGGGTTATCTGCACCGGGGGTGGTTTCGGTCGCGACGGTGATGCAACACCAATTGTTCGAATAGAGCCTAAGTACCCTATTCAAGCCGCACGTGATGGTAAAGAAGGTTGGGTTAAACTTTCTTTTACGATCAATGAAATTGGTGGTGTTGAAGATGTTGAAGTAATTGAAGCTCAACCTAAGCGCGTGTTCGACAAAGAAGCTAAACGTGCACTTAGAAAGTGGAAATATAAGCCTAAAGTTGTTGAAGGTAAACCGATGAGACAACCAGGTTTAACAGTTCAACTTGACTTTAAAATGGACGGAGGGAAGTAGTTATGTTTAAACAATTTAACCTTAAGAACTTTTCTTTTATAAAAGCATCGACTTCGTTAGTTGTTATCGCTTCGCTTTTAATGGGACAGTTAGTTGTTGCTGACAATGCAATGGCTGCTGCTCAAGAAGAAAAGAAAAAACGTCCTACGCAGCTTGTTGGTCCATCTGTTGGTAAGAAAGTACAAAAAGCTTTTGAATCTTACCAAGAAGATGATATTGATGGTGCTTTAGTAATCTTAAAGGATATTGATGCTAGTAAGGATTATGATAAAGCTTATGTATCACGTTTTATAGCGGTAATGTACGCTACAAAAGGTGACCATGAAAAAGAAGCTATAAATTATCTTAATCAAGCATTAGCACCTGATATTTTAAATGAAGGTGACCAAGGCGAAGCTTTAAAGTTATTGGCTGATTTGCAAATGCAAACGAAAGACTATAAAAATGCTTTAGCTAATTATTATGCTTGGATGGACTTTACAGGTAAAAATGATGGTGGCACTTGGGTTAAAATAGCGCAAGCAAATTATGAGTTGAAACAATTAGATAAAATGATTGTTCCTGCTGATAAAGCTATTGCTGCTTATGCTGATAAACCAAACCAAAATCCATATATATTAAAATTAACTTCTTATTATGAACGCAAAAAATATAAAGAAGCAATTGATGTATTGGAAACGGTTATATTAATTTTCCCTGAAAATAAAACGTGGTGGACACAGTTATCAATGTTTTATTTGCTTGTTGAAAATTATCCTAAAGCATTGCAAACTCTTGACCTAGCATATAAACAGGGTTTTCTTGAAAAAGAATCTCAGATTAAAACGTTAGCAAATTTATATTCTTCTAATGAGTCGCCTTATAAAGCAGCTACGTTATTAGAAAAACATATTGCTTCAGGTTTGGTCAAACGAGATGACAAGAATATCTCAACGTTAGCTAATGCATGGCATGCAGCACAACATGTTAGTACAGCTGCTAAGTATTATGGTGAGTTAGCCAAGATGACTGGTGAAGCTAAACATTATAGCAAGCAAGGAATGTTGTTGAAGCAAGACGAACAATTTGCAAAAGCAATTCCAGCTGTTGAACAAAGCATTAGAATTAGGGATAAAAAATGAGGGACGTCTATACATGAGTATTGCAGAATCTTATTTTTACCTTGGAAAATATAAAGAAGCTTATACAGCTATCAATAAGGCAATGGATGATCCTAAGTCACGTAAAGCGGCAAAAGGTTGGAAAGGTTTCATTGCGGATACTGCGAGACGTAAAAACGTATCAATATAGTTAAATAAGGTTCATGCTTATTTTTTATAAAGCCGCCTATTCTTTTAAAGGGGATACTGGCTTTTTTATAAAATAAAATAAATAAAATAAATAAAATAAATAAAATAAATAAAATTCAATAAAATTGAAATTTTAATACTAGTTCAAAGGTCTATTTGAACAGGTAAACAATTTATACCGTTCGAGTATTTATAATTAATAATAAGGAAACATATCATGAGTTTATTTAAAACATCACGTTTAACTGCAATTATGGGGCTATTGGCCTTTGCTTTTGTTGCTAGTAATGCAGTAAAAGCAGAAACCAACCCCTTTACTTCACAAAATTTAGTCACAATTGTTGCAGAAGAATCTACTGATGCAAAATGTGGTGAAGGTAAGTGTGGTGAGAGCAAAGCTAAAGCTAAAGCCAAAACTAAGTGTGGTGAAGGCAAATGTGGTGAGAGCAAAGCTAAAGCCAAAACTAAGTGCGGTGAAGGCAAATGTGGTGAGAGCAAAGCTAAAGCCAAAACTAAGTGTGGTGAAGGCAAATGTGGTGAAAGCAAAGCTAAAGCCAAAATGAAGTGTGGTGAAGGCAAATGTGGTGAAAACAAAGCTAAAGCTAAAACCAAATGTGGTGAAAGTTAATTTATAAAATTGGCTAAGTTACTATACCGATCTTATTTTATTTAAAAAACGAGCATACGCTCGTTTTTTTGTGAAGAAAGCACAGTGGCTAAAACACTGATAATTATTCATCATAAATCCTAGATTTTAATAATAGACTAAAGCTGTTAAAATAAATAAACCAACTTTTATAATTTAACTTTGCCCAATAGGAATAAATTTGAACAATAATGATGTGCTGCGTCGATTACGTTATACTTTTAATTACAACGATAAAAAGATGATAGCTTTGTTTTTATCGGTCCGGCGTAACAGTTACTAGAGAGCAAGTCAGCCAATGGTTAAAAAAAGATAATGATGTTGACTTTGTTAGTTGTCAAGATTTTGACCTAGCCGCTTTTTTAAATGGATTTATTGATGAGAAAAGAGGGAAAAAGGAAGGGAAGCAGCCACTACTTGAAAAACGCTTAACTAATAATATAGTACTGACTAAGTTGAAAATAGCACTGAATTTAAAAGCAGAAGAGCTCATTGAGCTGCTTAATAGCGTTGGTTTTTGTTTAAATAAGGCAGAGCTTAGTGCATTTACGAGAAAGGTGGGCCACAAGCATTACCGTGAATGCAAAGATCAAGTATTACGTAATTTACTACAAGCAATTGATAAAAAGTATCACGTAGCTAGAACATCTAAGTTTGAGGAAAAAGTGCCTCCTTCGAATAGTCATGGGGATAAATACAAAGCAACCGATAAAGCTAAAGGTAAAACTAAAGTAACTGAGCAATATGTTGATGGTGCAAGACCTAATGTTAGTGCCCTGTATACTAATCCAAAAAGTGTGAGTAATAAAGTACAACCTGCACGGAAAGTATTAAAGCTTAAACCGGAAGATATTTATAAACAATCTGGTAAATAAACTTAATTTATGTGTTATGAATAAACCACTTAAAGCCCATAATCACTGCTTAGCTTCCCCAGTGTTGGTCATTTATTCCTGAAAAAATATTCCTATGCGTTTATTTTTGTTTTATTGAACTTTTATCAGTTTATCATTGCTATTGAAATATACCATTTCTAACGTACAAGCAGCACTATAAAAAGTTAGTCGAGGATAAGTCATTGCTGATAAGTGGTATTGATGCTTACAGGCTTGGAATGAAGATGAAAAATAAAAAATAATAGTGCCGTTTAATTAATGTGTTTTACTTTTTAAATTCAATAGTTTTCGATATATGTATAAAGGTTATTTATATTCATATGTACCGTTTAAATTATTCAGAGATTAATCGAAAGCTTGATGTAAATCAAAACTGACATAGTATGGCTTGCTAGAATTAGATGGTTGGGGATTCTTATTGGTTGTTTAATCATAACAACCATTGAACGAAACTACTTTAAGCCAAGAGAGATAAACACTGTGTCAGATATTAAACAGAACGTACAAATAGATTCACAAGAAAAACCGATAGTGTATTCTTGCTCTGGTTGTTCTAATTTAGCTCAAATGGCACATAATATTTCATTAAATCTTGATGGTGATGGAATAGCTGAAATGTCTTGTGTTTCCGGTGTGATTGGTCAAGTGGAACCCCTTCTAGATTTGGCTCATTCCGGACGACCTATTATCGCTATTGATGGTTGTGGATTGTCTTGTACAAAATCTTGTTTAAACGTTGCCAGTATAACCCCTGATTATTATTTTCAAATCAGTGACTTTGGTTTTGAAAAACGAAGTAAATGGGATGACTCATTAACAGAAAATACAATTGCAATGAAACGTATTTATGAACAATTATTTGCCGAAGGTATTGGTTTCATCAATCCAAAAAATTAAGTGCTAAAACCCGTAGTAAGTAGGTGAATGGTAAACTTACTGATGCATTAGAAAATTTTAAGTTTATAAGCGATCTATTTTATATATATTAATAACTAACCCATTGTGCATATTGTTCATTGCCCGCTAATGCTGCTTGACTCCCTTTTAATGAAAAATGATAGCCGCATAAGGTAAAGTTACTACGAAATGCAAGTGCTTGAACAAGTGCTTTGCTATCTAGTGGTGAAAAATACGCAAAGTAGCTATTCTGTTTTTTGGCGCTATCACTAGCCGTACTTTCTATTTGTACTGATAATGTCCTTAGTGTTTCGCCTTTATCAAAAGTGATTACTTTACAGCTGTCATCTCCTAGTGCTGTTGTTTGTGACCATAAAACAGTATTACTCACCTCGTCAGCTTGCCAGTTAATGCTGATACCTCTATATTCAGATAAATATAAAGTATAGTTGTCAGGCATTGATAATGGATGGTTTCTAGTAAGGGACAGCTTATTATTGGTTACTTTTTGACTTGGATTGATTTCATCCAATGGGTTTTCTGGTGTGTTAAAAAAATCTAACAACCAATAAGTAGTTAATGCAATAAATATTAAGCCCAGAGCCGCAGAAAAAAATAAAGGGGGAGATATATTGTTCAATATTTTTAAACGAATATTTTCACCCCAATCCCCTTGGTTATTAGACGATTTTTGATTCGAAAATTATTGTTTTCATCGGCCGATAATGTTGTACAAATCGAATTATTGCCAATGTTTAATGGTTGGTTCTGAATGAATGTAGGTTCTATACGTTGTTTTTGGTGCTTTCTTTGTGTTGATTCTGGTTGGTACTCTTGCATGTTGATAGGCCCATAATAACCCAGGGTAAAATTGAGTTTCTTATTGCTTGGGTAGGTCAAAAATAGAGTGGAGCAGAGGATGGGGATTATAAATAAATAATAAGTTGTAGACTGCTCAGCAAACATTGTGATTGTTGCTACTAGCACAAAAGTTAGACTTGGTACTATTGTTAAGTTTCTATTCAGTCTAGCATCATGTAGTCGCCTTAGCGTAGTTAAGCTGAGCACTGAAGTGAATAATATTAAAAATAAAACAAATATAAAAGTGTTGCCTTTAAATACAGGCGTTAATAAGATGCACAGAATGTATATAACGTTGCTTATCGCAAAAAATCGTGATCTATTATCATAACCGCGAAAGCAAAAAAGTGATCTAAAGAACTGCACTATATCTCCTTATTTTTAGAAAAGTGATTTGAAAATAATTCATATAAAATACTTAATCAGGCTTTAAGTTTCTTATCAATGTACGCGATAAGGTGGAATTTCAACATTGTCTAATTTTAGCCCGTATAAACTCAATGTTGCATTATTGCTTGATTCACCGTCACCACTAAATTCTACATCGAATATGCTAAACCAAACCGCCCCATGCTTTTTACTAAAATGTAACCGGCTAGAACGCCTGGCTATGGCAATAAATTGTATGTGGTTTTGTTCGCAATATTGATTAGCATGAAATAACGCTATCTCTGATATTTTTCGCAAATAAATAAAATACCAACAAAGTAAAAAAATTAGTAATAAGTAATAAATGTTTTCCATGGTTTTTAAGTTACCTTGGTTGGTTTATAGGTTTAGCATAATATCTGTAAAGTGAAGCTAATTAAATAATTGACCTATCGCATGTGATAATTTACCACTACGAGAGGGTGAACGGATACACTCAAGAATAATAGGGCGTATAGTAGGGATTGCGACTAAATCTTTAAAAATACTAGTAAACAATGTAGCGTCTCCACTGGTAAGTAAATGTTCAAAAAAGATACTTATTGTTTTCGGCTCAGAAAGTGCGGGCCAACATCTGCTTGAAAGTGTAATGAGTAATTCTGGTGCGACACTTTGTTGTGCTAATAGTTGATGAATAAATTGTTTTACATGCATATGATGACAATTACTAGCTAAACTGCGAATTAAATGCTGTTGTGTGTTTATAAGCGATTCACTTTGCTTTGGACTACTATTAGCTGCTTGTACGTTGTGTAGAAGTAAACTCAATATAGCGTTAACCAGGTCTACTGAAAATGATTCATTTTCTAATGCACTACACAATGGAAATAAGACTTCGTTTGGAATGTGAGGAAGTGCGCTTATCAATGTTTGACTGTTATTTTTGTCATTAATTCGCACAGCAAAATCAGTAATCCCCTGTACACCAATTTCCTGCCATTTATCCCAGTTAGTCATGCCACAAATATATTCCACAAAGGGCGTAAAGTGCTCGCTAGGCATCTGTTTTAATGCATATTTTATTTTACTATTTAATGAGGCTAATTTGTATTGTGCGGGTGTAAATAAATAAGGGTTATTTTTAAGTAGCTCTGTTTGTTGTTCATTTGCATCTTGAGTTAAATCACTTCCAAGTGCCTCAATAATAATCGCGATAAAGTGATTTCTTGCACCTTGATTTAATAAACCTCGTTCATCAAGAGGTAGTTTTAATAACCACAAATATGGTTGAGTTGATTTTTTTTGCCAAAAAGTTATCGCAAAACAAGCATGACCTTGAGATGGTGTGGGGTAGGGGATTTTGTTTGATTCTATTTTATCGAATTGTGTTTTGGGTATTTTTTCTATTTTTCGACCTACATCATAAAAATTAAACTGTGAATTTGACGAGTGAAGTAACTGAGAGATGGTGTCGATAGTATTCATAACTAGAAATAGTAAACCAAAGTAAAGAAGGATTGAGTCTGTGCGTCATTATAGAGATAATGTTCTTATCTAGCAAAATAATAAATATTCTTATGTCTACCCAACTTTATTCTCATATTCCTAACAAACCCATACTCACTATTCTATATCAGGATGATTATTTGGTGGCTGTTGATAAGCCTCCAGGGCTATTTGTACACCGTAGTTTTATGGACAAAGATGAAACATATTTCGCATTACAATTAGTTCGAGATCAAATTGGCAAGTATGTATACCCCGTACATAGGTTAGATAGACCAACATCTGGAGTACTGTTATTTGCGTTAACAAAAGAGGTTGCTCAAAAAATGAATGCGGCATTTGCTGATAAGTCTAATGAAGTAAACACTAGTATGCAAAGGGGGCAGGTTCAGAAGTAACATGTGATGATGAAATAAGTCATAAAAGTCAGTTAAGCAAAATTTATTATGCGTTAGTACGTGGTCATTTATCGATAAGTGAGCAAAACACTTTGATAGATCATGCAATTAAAGAAAAACTGGACAAACTAGGTGATAGGAATGTAAACCGTGATAAAGCGCCGCAATTAGCTCAAACCTATTATAAGGTGCTCAAACAGGCAACTCTTAATATCCCACTAGGAAAATTTGATAGTGTTCGATATTCATTAGTAAGGTTGGAGCCTGTAACCGGTCGACGTCATCAAATTCGCCGGCATTTAGCACATTTACGTCATCCCGTCATAGGCGATATAAACTATGGGGATAATAAACAAAACCCATTTTTTGTTGAAAATTTCGGTTTTAAACGTTTAATGCTTATTGCTAAATCCCTTTCTTTTAGTCATCCAGTAACCCATGAAAAAATAACTATTAATGCAGAGTTTGATAAGCATTGGCACCAGGTTTTCAATGTGCTCAAATGGTCATTTGATTAAATATAAGCTGATTAACGAACGTGTAAATTTAGAACATTATATGTCTTGGATATGAGTATCGAACGACCAAAATTCCACACCATATTAGCCATCACAGTGACTTTAATTTGGTGCAGTTATTATTACTGCATTTATATCTTGAGCAATAAGGTTGCTATAAGCGTTACTGGTCCTATAATTTATTTCATCAGTGCCTTTATCACCTTTAACTGAAACGCCATAATATGAAGAATAGTGGCTGTAATTTACTCTTTCTTGTTCAAAAGCGAGCATCATCGCTTGATCAGGGCTTACAGGCCTATTTAAAAGAGCCATCATTAATTGATGATCCGTACGTGGTGTTTTTTGAAAAACCTCTTCATTTACAGCGTTTAATTGTACGTCATCCAGTTTGTCATTCGTAAACCCATATGTATGGAAATAGCTATTTTCTGAAAAGCTTTTCGTATTAACCTGTTTAGTAGAACTGCAAGCAAATAAAAAAGTACAGAATAATAAACATAGGCTACTTTTAATAGCAACCGAATGTAAATCTCGGATATTTAAAGAATACATAATCAACCTTCACAGCAAAAATAATTTCCATAACCATGAAAAGCAAATGCTATGCCAACAAGATTGTTGACATGTGTAGAACGATTGCTTAATTCTTTAACTTACTGTAAATTAATATTAAATAACAAGGATCGTAAATTAAATTTATAATGGGAAGTCAAAGAACACACCAAATATAAAGTTAAGATATACATACCACATAACCGTCAATTTTTTGTTGTTTGCCAAAATAAAAGTCTTTAGAAGTGTTATATTTTCAGCTTAAAATCTTTCGATAATATTAGTGATCAGTGTCGCAGCCTTTTCGGGTTGTTCAAGTGGGAACATATGGCCACCAGTAGTGGTTGTTAACTGGATTTTTTTATTTAGTTTTGCGAACTTTCTAAAGAAACTATGTGGACAAACATCAGTTTGTTCTGCATATATTAGAGCAGCGGGTAATGTTAGTTTATTCTTATAACTAGAGAGGTTTTCGGCTAGGTTTCTGAAAATATCAGCTTCAACTTGTGCGGAAAAAGCTAATACTAATTGTTCATCTTTTTGGATAATGCCATGGCTTACATAGTCAGCTAAACATCGTTCATCAAAGTTTTTAAATAGTGAGCGTTTAGAGAATAGTTTTGCTACGTCTGTGCCTAATGGCCAAGCTGTTCTTCTTACTATAGCTTTACCCGAAGGACTAAATTTATCTATGAATCGTGTTTTTTTAAAAATTTCATCATGAATGCTGTACTGCCGGTAATAACGGGGGGATCCAACATAATTAAACCGCTGAATAACTCAGGTTGCTGACAAGCAGCAATAAAGGAAATAACACCTCCAAAGGAATGTCCAACATTAATAACTTGTTTTTGCTGATGAACATCTAACTGCTGTTTTACAAAGTCGATTAGTTCATCCACTAACGGTTGCCAATTGTTTTCAACAGGATAACGTTCATCATGGCCATATTTTTCATGGGCTATAACTTGATATTTTTCTGGGAAATAGTCAAAGAGTGTTTGGTAACTGCCCTACCGGAAAGCCATTAGCGTGAACAAAATTAATAAGTGTTTGTGACATATAAGAATAATAACAATTAAAATTACTTTGGCTAAGAAGTTAAACACTTGTTTGAAATTTGTCAACATGCATTTGAATATTCATTTTTAGATAAGAGGGATTTTTAAATAAAACCCGGCAAAGAGAGTCGGGTTTTGATGATTAACTGTTTACTATAAATAAATTAGAATTCCTCCAACATATACTCTAATGAGTTTTCATATATTTTTAATTCTTTTTCGAGTTGGAATTTATCCCTTAACAGTTCAATTTCACGCCACTTTCGTTGTTTATTTGACGTGTTTTTCTCTTTTGCGGGTTGACTAACTGACTTTAACACTTGGTCTAAATTATCCATAAAAGTACCCCTAATAGATTTTCTGTAAAAACATATAAATCACTGCCCCTTTTAAATACCATATTTTTAGATTGATGCAAATAAAAAAAGCACATTTTAATCAAAAATGTGCTTTTAAAATAATCATTTAAATTTAGTTTTAATCAGTGTTTATCGCTTAAAACATTTGTGCTAATTGTTTTTCAAGTTTAACTTGGTCAATAGCAAAATTACGAATACCTTCACTGAGTTTTTCAGTTGCCATAGCATCGTCATTCATTTGCCAACGCCACTGAGCTTCAGTAAGAGCAGGCTCAACGGATGCCGTTTTATTGTCATTATTCGCGCTAAGTTTCTGAACAACTGGCGAATTACTGTTGGCTAATTCATCCATTAATTGCGGGCTGATAGTTAATCGGTCACAGCCACTAGTGATAATATTTCACCAATATTTCTGAAGCTAGCTCCCATTACAACTGTGTTGAAGTTTTTACTTTTATAGTAATTATATATTTTAGTAACAGAAACAACACCTGGGTCTTCATCGTTTGGATATTCAGTACGACCAGTATCTTTTTTATACCAATCCAGTATGCGTCCTACAAAAGGAGAAATTAGATAAACCCCTGCTTCTGCACAGGCTCTTGCTTGAGCAAAACTAAAGAGTAAAGTTAAATTACAATTAATACCCTCTTTCTCAAGTTGTTCAGCAGCTTTGATACCTTCCCATGTAGAGGCTAGTTTAATTAGAATTCGATCATTATTAATGCCTGCATCGTTATACATAGCAATTAATTTATGTGCTTTAGCGATCGAGGCCTTTGTATCAAATGATAAGCGTGCATCAACTTCTGTTGAAATACGACCCGGAACAGTTTTTAAAATTTCTAAGCCAATAAGTACTGATAATCTATCTGCTGCATCAATCACTTGCCGGTTTGTGTCATTTGATTGTTTTTTTGCCCATAATACCGAGTCACTTAGTAAATCTTTGGTATAAAGAGAGCTCTGCAGCTTTTAATAATAATGATGGGTTAGTCGTTGCGTCTTGAGGCTGAAATTTAGCAATAGCCTCTATATCACCAGTATCGGCAACAACTGTGGTCATTTGTTTTAATTGTTCGAGTTGAGAAGACGTGTTTGTCATAATAAAACCTATATATTTGTACAAAAGAATAATTGATGAATTTATATTTTGAAATGTTACTACATTAATCTCATAAATGTACCTCTTTATATGTGTCTTATTAAAATACTATTTACTTCTAATTGTTATTCTCACTTGATTTTAAGCTATGGTATAGTTTCTTATATCGAACTTATAATGAAATTGAGACGGAATATATTATGTTACTTGTTGTTTCTCCAAAAAAAATTAGACTTTGAGTCACCATTAGCAACAACGCTAACCAGTCAATCGAACTTACTTGAGCACAGTAAGGTATTAATAGAACGCTGTGTTAAGCTTTCACCTGCTCAAATTTCTACATTAATGAAGTTAAGTGATAAATTGGCGGGGTTGAATGCAGCTCGTTTTGGTGAGTGGTCTCTGCCCTTTACTGTTGAAAATGCACGTCAAGCTATATTGGCTTTTAATGGGGATGTATATACAGGTCTTGATGCTGCGTCATTTAATGTAGATGACTTCAATTTTGCTCAACAGCATTTTCGAATTCTATCCGGTTTGTACGGTCTATTAAAACCATTAGATTTAATGCAAGCTTATCGATTAGAGATGGGCACTAAGCTTGATAATGTCCGCGGTAGTAATTTGTATCAATTCTGGGGAGATATTATCACTCATGAGCTAAACAAGACGTTAGCTGAACAAGGGGATGATGTATTAATTAATTTGGCTTCAAACGAATACTTTAAAGTTGTTAATAAAAAGCTACTCAAAGCCACAATCATTACGCCACAATTTAAAGATTGGAAAAATGGTCAATATAAAATGATTAGCTTTTTTGCGAAAAAAGCACGAGGATTAATGGCTCGCTATATTATTCAAAACCAATTAACTAACGTTGAAAAATTAAAAAGCTTTGATGTCGCAGGTTATCAATATAATGAAGCGCTAACAAAAGGTAATGACTTAGTCTTTACAAGAAGACAAGAGTAAAGTTAAGTAACTTAATTTTTCATCTTAACTATATCGGCATGTAAAGCACCCCGGCTAAAGCCGCTTCAGTTGCTGATGCTTCGGATATACCAGACTTAATTGCAGTAGATATAATTTCCCGTGCCTTACTACTGTTAGATGAGTTAATAGCAATACTGACAACGTCTGTGTTATCTGGAGAAATTCTTAAGGTATCTCTAACAATACTCAGTACTTGATTAGGCAGTGCTTTTATAGCAACAACGAGAATATCAAGGATTTTTCTGGGTGACTTTTCATCGTAGCATCAACAACATGCTTTGCCATGAGTGGCTCCGCAAGAATTGCTACTCTGACAATGTTTTCTATCTCTAATGGGTCATGTAATATAGCTGCGCTAACTATTTCTTTAGCGTAGGCCGGTTCTTCACTGAAGGCAAAACTAATTATATCATCACTGCTTGCTACATTAGACTTCAACACAATATCAATAACATCAGTCATTAATGCCGGTTCCGCACGTAAAGCACCACACATAATTTGTTTGTATTCTTGGGGGTATTTAAGTAATGCTATCGATAAAACAGAGTCAATTTGTTCAGGATAACTTTTAAGTAAGGCGCTAATACTTTTTTCTATGGCATTATTTGGATTTATTTGATGTTTTAGTTGCTGTTCCAGTAAATTAGAAAGTACTTCTGTTTGGCGCAATTTTACTTTGTTACCTGAGATACTATAAACAGGAAATGAACTCACTAAACAGATTAATAATAAAAAACATATATATTTCATTGCTACTTCCAGTTATTTAATCAAATCTCTACTACATACTGATTAAATATCAATAATAAATAGAGCTATCAGAATGTAATAAGTATGATTTATGGTGCTACAAAAGCAAGCATGTACCTATTACATACATACGTTAGATGATAAAACCTACAGTTAGTTCAATTAATATGCGAACAAATAAAAACATTAAAATAATGCTTGATCCTTTCTGAAAGTTCTCTACAATGCGCTCCAGTTCCAAGGGGTTCAGCCAAAAAGCTTAACCAACTGGATGTTTTGATAGGTTATCTCGCTACTTATTTAAGTAGATAAGTTAACTTAACGTTTTAAAATGAAAAGCTTGGAAGTTTAAAAAAACTTTTAAATAAATTCAAAAAAACGTTGACATCAAAACTCGGAAGCGTATGATACGCATCCTGCTTCGGGGCAACAGCAACGAAGCAAAGGTTAATTCCAAAGTAACGAACGAATGCGATTCTTACTTATCTTCTTAAGAAGATGTTCTTTAACAATTAGTTATCATGCAATTTGTGTGGATACTCACATTAACTTGTTTTTACATAGTTCTTTAGCTTTTATTAGCGAGAACAAAAAAACGCTTTAATGAATGATGTTCACATAAATGAATACTTTTCTTCGGAAAGGTAATACTTATATATGTAATGCGATATTTACTTTGGCTTTTATAAGCTAAGTAAGTATCACGACAGAATTCATTGAGCAGTAACACATCATTATTACTTCGGTAAAAAGGGTGAGGTTACACAAACGATTTTTAATTGAAGAGTTTGATCATGGCTCAGATTGAACAGCCGGCGGCAGGCTTAACACATGCAAGTCGAGCGGTAACATTTCTAGCTTGCTAGAAGATGACGAGCGGCGGACGGGTGAGTAATGCTTGGGAATATGCCTTATGGTGGGGGACAACAGTTGGAAACGACTGCTAATACCGCATAACGTCTACGGACCAAAGGGGGGATCTTCGGACCTCTCGCCATTTGATTAGCCCAAGTGAGATTAGCTAGTTGGTGAGGTAATGGCTCACCAAGGCGACGATCTCTAGGCGGTTTGAGAGGATGATCAGCCACACTGGGACTGAGACACGGCCCAGACTCCTACGGGAGGCAGCAGTGGGGAATATTGCACAATGGGCGAAAGCCTGATGCAGCCATGCCGCGTGTGTGAAGAAGGCCTTCGGGTTGTAAAGCACTTTCAGTAAGGAGGAAAGGGATGTAGTTAATAACTGCATTCTGTGACGTTACTTACAGAAGAAGCACCGGCTAACTTCGTGCCGGCAGCCGCGGTAATACGAGGGGTGCAAGCGTTAATCGGAATTACTGGGCGTAAAGCGTTCGTAGGCGGTTGATTAAGCAAGATGTGAAAGCCCAGGGCTCAACCTTGGAACTGCATTTTGAACTGGTCAACTAGAGTACTGTAGAGGGTGGTGGAATTTCCAGTGTAGCGGTGAAATGCGTAGAGATTGGAAGGAACATCAGTGGCGAAGGCGGCCACCTGGACAGATACTGACGCTGAGGAACGAAAGCGTGGGGAGCGAACAGGATTAGATACCCTGGTAGTCCACGCCGTAAACGATGTCAACTAGCCGTTTGTGGTCTTGAACCGTGAGTGGCGCAGCTAACGCACTAAGTTGACCGCCTGGGGAGTACGGCCGCAAGGTTAAAACTCAAATGAATTGACGGGGGCCCGCACAAGCGGTGGAGCATGTGGTTTAATTCGATGCAACGCGAAGAACCTTACCATCCCTTGACATCCAGAGAAGAGACTAGAGATAGACTTGTGCCTTCGGGAACTCTGTGACAGGTGCTGCATGGCTGTCGTCAGCTCGTGTTGTGAAATGTTGGGTTAAGTCCCGCAACGAGCGCAACCCCTATCCTTATTTGCCGAGTTATGTCGGGAACTCTAAGGAGACTGCCGGTGATAAACCGGAGGAAGGTGGGGACGACGTCAAGTCATCATGGCCCTTACGGGATGGGCTACACACGTGCTACAATGGCAGGTACAGAGGGCAGCAATACCGCGAGGTGGAGCGAATCCCACAAAGCTTGTCGTAGTCCGGATTGGAGTCTGCAACTCGACTCCATGAAGTCGGAATCGCTAGTAATCGTAGATCAGAATGCTACGGTGAATACGTTCCCGGGCCTTGTACACACCGCCCGTCACACCATGGGAGTGGGATGCAAAAGAAGTGGCTAGTTTAACCTTCGGGAGGACGGTCACCACTTTGTGTTTCATGACTGGGGTGAAGTCGTAACAAGGTAACCCTAGGGGAACCTGGGGTTGGATCACCTCCTTATCTTGAAGTAAAAACGATTAATGGAATCCTCGGATTCACGAGTATTCACACAAATTACATGATAACAAATTAGAAGAAACCCTGATGGGGCTATAGCTCAGGCGGGAGAGCGCCTGCCTTGCACGCAGGAGGTCAGCAGTTCGATCCTGCTTAGCTCCACCATTTTGATTTTTACGGCGTTACTTGAATACTCGCATAAGAAACACTATGCGTCGTATCCAAAAGCCTGTAAAAAACAAAATCACCATCTGATCTTCTTTAATTGAACAAAGAAGCCAAATTTAAATTATCTTTTTGATAAATTAAATTTGGTTTTTTAAACCAAATTTCTTAGCGAATGCGACTAAGAGATGAGTTCTTTAACAATCTGGAAAGCTGATATAAATACCGATATTTATAGGGCAAGCACGGTGTCGCGCTGT
Organism: Colwellia maritima; assembly: GCF_022669015.1. Classification (GTDB taxonomy): domain Bacteria; phylum Pseudomonadota; class Gammaproteobacteria; order Enterobacterales; family Alteromonadaceae; genus Colwellia; species Colwellia maritima. The sequence continues at coordinate 1,780,043 of NZ_JAKKSL010000001.1, forward strand.
TGCTCGCATAACTATAAATATCAAGCTGTTATTTATCCAATATCGTGGGTAAGTAATGGTGATAAGGCGTTCTCCTCGAATGTCTTATCAAATTGTTTTTAACGTTTGTTTTTAAACAAATGTTATGAGCTCTTATTCAAGTAACTCATCACTTTTATTTAGCAATAAATGAAGTGAAGTGCGTGAAAATGTCAGACTTTACAATTAACTCGGTTTAGTCACCGAGTAGTCTAAAATGTTTGAAATGTCTTTTCTCTTATTATAAGAAAAATGATTTTTCGCAGGATTTTTGCTTGTTAGACAAGACGCTTATTTGTGACGTGTAGTTTCTTCTACGCAAACACGTAAGCAACACAGTATAACAATCAAAAGACAATGAAACAATTTGGGGTTGTATGGTTAAGTGACTAAGCGTATGTGGTGGATGCCTTGGCAGTTAGAGGCGATGAAGGACGTGTTAATCTGCGATAAGCGTTGGTAAGGTGATAAAAACCATTATAGCCAACGATTTCCGAATGGGGAAACCCACCTGTCATAAGGCAGGTATCATTAAGTGAATACATAGCTTAATGAGGCGAACCGGGAGAACTGAAACATCTAAGTACCCCGAGGAAAAGAAATCAACCGAGATTTCGTTAGTAGCGGCGAGCGAACGCGAATCAGCCCTTAAGCTTATTGGGCGCTAGTGGAAGGTTCTGGAAAGGACCACGATACAGGGTGATAGTCCCGTACACTAAAGCAACCTTTAAGTGAAATCGAGTAGGACGGAGCACGTGAAACTTTGTCTGAATATGGGGGGACCATCCTCCAAGGCTAAATACTACTAACTGACCGATAGTGAACCAGTACCGTGAGGGAAAGGCGAAAAGAACCCCTGTGAGGGGAGTGAAATAGAACCTGAAACCGCATACGTACAAGCAGTGGGAGCCAAATTTAGTTTGGTGACTGCGTACCTTTTGTATAATGGGTCAGCGACTTATATTCTGTAGCAAGGTTAACCGATTAGGGGAGCCGTAGCGAAAGCGAGTGTTAACTGCGCGTTTAGTTGCAGGGTATAGACCCGAAACCCGGCGATCTACCCATGGGCAGGTTGAAGGTTGAGTAACATCAACTGGAGGACCGAACACACGTATGTTGAAAAATGCGGTGATGACTTGTGGGTCGGAGTGAAAGGCTAATCAAGCCGGGAGATAGTCGGGTTCTCCCCGAAATCTATTTAGGTAGAGCCTCGGATGGACACCACTGGGGGTAGAGCACTGTTAAGGCTAGGGGGTCATCCCGACTTACCAACCCTTTGCAAACTCCGAATACCAGTGAGTGATATCCGGGAGACACACTGCGGGTGCTAACGTCCGTTGTGAAGAGGGAAACAACCCAGACCGCCGCCTAAGGTCCCAAAGTACTAGTTAAGTGGGAAACGATGTGGAAAGGCATAGACAGCTAGGAGGTTGGCTTAGAAGCAGCCACCCTTTAAAGAAAGCGTAATAGCTCACTAGTCGAGTCGGTCTGCGCGGAAGATGTAACGGGGCTAAACTAGTCACCGAAGCTGCGGATTCATAATTTATTATGAGTGGTAGGGGAGCGTTGTGTAAGCCGTTGAAGGTGAATTGAGAAGTTTCTTTGGAGGTATCACAAGTGCGAATGCTGACATGAGTAACGATAAGGGGAGTGAAAAACTCCCCCGCCGAAAGACCAAGGTTTCCTGTCCCATGTTAATCAGGGCAGGGTAAGTCGGCCCCTAAGGCGAGGCGGAAACGCGTAGTCGATGGGAAACAGATTAATATTTCTGTACTTCTATATATTGCGAAGGAGGGACGGAGCAGGCTAGGTGAGCACAGTGTTGGTAATCTGTGTGAAAGTGCGTAGGCGGGAGTTTAGGTAAATCCGGACTCCCTTAAGGCTGAGACACGAGACGAGACTCCAAGGAGTTGAAGTCATTGATGCCATACTTCCAGGAAAAGCTTCTAAGCTTCAGATATATAGGAACCGTACCCCAAACCGACACAGGTGGTTAGGTAGAGAATACTAAGGCGCTTGAGAGAACTCGGGTGAAGGAACTAGGCAAAATAGTACCGTAACTTCGGGAGAAGGTACGCCCTCAATGGTGATGGAATTTACTTCCTAAGCGATGGAGGGTCGAAGTAACCAGGTGGCCGGAACTGTTTATTAAAAACACAGCACTGTGCAAAATCGAAAGATGACGTATACGGTGTGACGCCTGCCCGGTGCCGGAAGGTTAATTGATTGGGTTAGTTTTCGGACGAAGCTCATGATCGAAGCCCCGGTAAACGGCGGCCGTAACTATAACGGTCCTAAGGTAGCGAAATTCCTTGTCGGGTAAGTTCCGACCTGCACGAATGGCGTAATCATGGCCACACTGTCTCCACCCGAGACTCAGTGAAATTGAATTTGCGGTTAAGATGCCGTATACCCGCGGCTAGACGGAAAGACCCCGTGAACCTTTACTATAGCTTGACAGTGAACATTGCTCCTACATGTGTAGGATAGGTGGGAGACTTTGAAACTTCGTCGCCAGATGGAGTGGAGTCAACCTTGAAATACCACCCTTGTATGCGTGATGTTCTAACCTAGGGCCCTGATCGGGCTTGGGGACACTGTCTGGTGGGTAGTTTGACTGGGGCGGTCTCCTCCCAAAGAGTAACGGAGGAGCACGAAGGTTGGCTAAGTATGGTCGGACATCATACGGTTAGTGCAATGGCATAAGCCGACTTAACTGCGAGACAGACACGTCGAGCAGGTACGAAAGTAGGTCATAGTGATCCGGTGGTTCTGTATGGAAGGGCCATCGCTCAACGGATAAAAGGTACTCCGGGGATAACAGGCTGATACCGCCCAAGAGTTCATATCGACGGCGGTGTTTGGCACCTCGATGTCGGCTCATCACATCCTGGGGCTGAAGTCGGTCCCAAGGGTATGGCTGTTCGCCATTTAAAGTGGTACGCGAGTCGGGTTTAGAACGTCGTGAGACAGTTCGGTCCCTATCTGCCGTGGGCGTTTGAGAATTGAAGAGGGCTGCTCCTAGTACGAGAGGACCGGAGTGGACGAACCACTGGTGTTCGGGTTGTCATGCCAATGGCATTGCCCGGTAGCTACGTTCGGAACTGATAACCGCTGAAAGCATCTAAGCGGGAAGCAGGCTTTGAGATGAGTTCTCACTGGAGCTTTAAGCTCCCTAAAGGGTCGTTGGAGACTACAACGTTGATAGGTCAGGTGTGTAAGGGTTGTAAGGCCTTGAGCTAACTGATACTAATTACCCGTGAGGCTTAACCATACAACACCCAAGTGGTTTTGTGTGAAGACTGACAAATAAAGGCTATGAGAATAGCAACATCACGCACGTGAGACTTGAATGAATAAATGTATTTATATCGTAGGTGAGAATATTCTTGCTTAAGTGTTTTCCAAGATTGCTAATTACCAACGTAAGTTGAGTGATTAAAAAGTTTTTGTTTAGCGACAATAGCGCTGTGGTACCACCTGACTCCATTCCGAACTCAGAAGTGAAACGCAGTAGCGCCGATGGTAGTGTGGGAGTTCCCATGTGAGAGTAGGACATTGCTAAACTTCTATTCGTACTTAGGTACACCGAGAAGCCCGCAACATTGTTGCGGGCTTTTTGCTGTGTGAAATTTAAAACAGGTTAATTGAAGTCACAGCGACACTAGCGCAGTGGCACCACCTGACTCCATTCGCACATACTGCCGCAGCGCCCAGAAGTGAAACGCAGTAGCGCCGATGGTAGTGTGTAAGCGTCTGCTGAACCACACCTAGTTAAGTTGCAGTTTTACATTCCAAGGTAGTAACTTTTCCACATCAACCTCATTATAGCTAAGTTGTTCAAGGCAATGAGTAATATAATCAAATGGCGTTAAACCATTAGCCTTTGCAGTTTCAATTATCGAGTAAAGCATGGCACTGGCTTTTGCTCCATTAGCGGTATTTGAGAACAACCAATTTTTTCGACCAATCACAAAAGGTTTTATCGCGCGCTCTGCACGATTATTGTCGATAGCAAGGTCGCCATCTTCAATATAACGAATGAGTTTGTGCCATTGATTTTTACAATATTGAATGGCTTTTCCTAGCGCACTTTTTGGTGGTACATTGGCCTTTTCTAGCCACTTATAAAACTGTTCAAGCAGTGGTTTAGCTTTTTCCTGACGCAGTTGATATGCTTGTTGAACGAAGCCGCTACGCGGCAGAGTAGTATTTTACTAACCGTCCATACTCAATAATAACATCGTCATGGTGGCGATGTTCTTTATTGGAGTATACCCCATGAATAAATTACAAGCGCAACGCTATCATTACCTTTATGAACAACATCTTATCAATCTTTCTTTACAAGGTAAACGACCATCCACTATCGATGCTTATGCTCGTGCAGTCCGCCGTATTACACAGTATTTTGACCAAGCACCTGACACCTTAACTACCGCTCATTTAAAACAGTATTTTAATAACCTCATCCAAACCCATTCTTGGAGTACCATTAAACTTGACCGTAACGGTTTACAATTCTTTTACCGTTATACGCCGGATAAGCAATGGGAGTGGCTTTCTATCGTCAAACCGCCGCAAATAAAACGCATTCCTGATATTTTAACCCCCTCACAAATCAGTCACCTCATTAATCAAACCAAGCAACTCCGTTATCAAGTGTTTTTTATGACGCTCTACTCGATGGGATTACGCTTAAGTGAAGGGCTTAATTTAACCATACACGATATTGATAAATCCACTATGTTAGTGCATGTTCGCGATGGTAAAGGCGGTAAAGACCGCATGGTACCTTTGCCTGAAGTCACCCTATTAGCACTGAGACATTATTGGAAAAACCATCGCCACCCGCGTTTATTATTTCCGGGGTGCAGACAAAAACAAATACACCGATGGATAAAGGCTGTGCTCAAAAAGCCTTAAAACGTGTGCTTGAAGATTGTCAGATTAAAAAACTCATTAGTCCACATTCGCTTCGCCATTGTTATGCCACGCATCTACTTGAGCAAGGGCTTGATTTGCGCTCTTTGCAGCAATTACTTGGACACGCCAGTCTCAACACCACTGCGCGCTACACTCAACTCACTAAAGTGAAACAACGTGATATGTCACGTGCGGTAAATACATTAACAGATAAACTTAATATTACTTGGTCTGTAACATGAGTACCTTTATTGATTTACTACGACAACATCATCAAGCCCTTGAGCTTGAGTATAGCAGTGAATTATCAAATGACATGCGCAGGGCCATTTATGCGATGTTGATGTGTAAAATGGCGCAGCAACGTCAATCACTGTGGGCGTGTGACCATTGCTCGCATCATGACCAAACGCCGCTGTCTTGTGGGCATCGAAACTGCCCGCAGTGCCAACAAAACACAACATCACAGTGGTTAACTAGGCAAAAAGCAAAGCGCTTACCTGTTGACTATTTTATGGTGACCTTTACCTTGCCTTTTGAACTGCGCGTGTTGGCAAGGCAGCAACCCAAGGCTTTATATCAACTGATGTTTCGTGTTACCTCATCTGTGTTGAAAGACTTTGCAACACGTCAAGGGTTGGGGAATATCGGGTTTACTTCGGTGCTTCACACGCATAGCAGAAGACGTGAATTACATCCCCACTTACATATTGTTGTTCCTAATGGGGGTTACAACCCGGGAAGACGAAAACAATGGCGTAAAGGCAAAAAAGGCTATTTGTTTAACAAAATTGCACTGGCTAAAGTCTGGCGTGCGCGTGTGCTTGAGGCGATTAAGCAACACCCAACCCTGTCTTTGGATAACCTGAATAAAATGCCTGAGACATGGGTGGTTGATTGTAAAAAAGTTGGCCAGGGTTTACCTGCATTAAAGTACTTGTCTCGGTATTTATATCGTGGAGTGTTGCCCGACAAAGACATTATTGCGTATGACGAACAGTCGGTAACTTTTCGATATAAAAACAGTACTACGAACAAAACAGCACAACGCACCTTGCCCGTACTTAAGTTTTTACTGCTGATATTGCAACATGTACTGCCCAAAAGATTACAGCGTGTGCGCGATTACGGGTTGTTGTCGTCAGGGGCTAAAAAACTGCGATTGCTTATTCAATTACTGTTAATGCCTAACCACAATTGGCTGACACCAAATAATGAGGTAATAACCCGCGCCACTAGAATATGCCCTTGCTGCCAACATAAAATGCATTGTATTGGTATCACGCGAACGAGGTAGCCGAAAGGCGAATACAATAAGGACAATGGCTAAAATGAAAAACAAAAACGAGGAAAAGAAGAAAGTCCCTATGAGACAATAAAGAAAAATTCAGTGAAAACAGACGAAGAATAGCCTTTATTTTACGTCTTAATTTCGTGCGCCTTGCGATCAAGTAATTGCTTGTGAACCCTTCAACAAAAAAATCACTATTTACACTATAAGTAGCGCTTCGGGCTTGTTCAACACCCGAATAAGGTGTCGGCTGACGCGACACCTATTCTTATTTGTTGTGCACTTTTACCTTTCAGTCTTATTTCTATCCTATACAGTTTTTGTATCATGTTTAACGCCATATCGGCTTTGCCTGTTTTGCCTTTGGGCTGAGCCGTTTGCGCTTCAATAAATTTTCGACGCGCATGTGCCCAACAACCGACCAAGGTTGCTGAGGTTTTTTCATATCCCGCATAACCATCAACTTGCAAATAGCCTGTAAAACCGTCAAGGTAATCCACCGCGCACTGGCCGGCCCTACCTGAGTGATAGTCGTAGAGGACAATATTGGGGATGGGATTTTTGCTTGGTGAGTCGGTGCCCGTACAATACAACCACATATAACTTTTTATTTTATCTTCATTAATGACTTTTAGCGTCGTTTCATCCGCTTGAATAACCCCTTGTTGCAATAGTATTTCCTGCAACCTGGCATAAAGTGGTGTGAACAACTCCGCACTTTTCATCATCCAATCCGCCATGGTTTTACGATTTAATTCAATGCCATATTGCTTAACAGGCTTTCTTGGCGATACAACGGTAGTGCGTATTGGTATTTCTTGGTGATGATTTGACTCAATAGTGTGGCTGTTGCAAACCCTTTAGGGATTGGACTGGGTGGTACGGACGCTATTTTTACCGAAGTTGACGTGCCTTCTTTTTCACACGTACGGCAGCTGTACTTTAAGCGGACATGTTCAATCACTTTCACCTGAGCAGGAATAAATTCGAGTTTTTCGCTGCGCTCATCACCCATGTGATGCAATTCATTACCACAACAAGTACAGGTTTTATCTTCGATATCATGAACAATGGTTTCACGAGGTAAGTCTGCGGGTAGTTTTTTACGAGCGGGCTTTTTCTTAACCGTGACAGTTACACTTTCTGCAACTTCGGGCTCAACATCAAGCTCAGCTTCGGCTTCATTAAATAAGTCACCTTGCGCAGGATGTGCCTCACTACTTGCGCCAAAACGTTGCTGTTGGGCAAGGCGAAACTGCTCTTCTAAAAACATCAGTCGAGCCGTTTGCTTAGCAAGCAATTGTTTTAATAAAACCGGATCGTCCGGTAGTGAATTAACATCATCAATCATGCTGTTATTTTATCAAAAATAAAGGCTAAGTTGTTGGTAAAACTTAGATTGTTTGGTGATCAATAAAGCCTACTTATGATCACAGGTTATAAGGCGACAGACTCATAACTAATGGCTTGATGTCCCAAAGACATCAAAGCCATCAAATAGCCAGTGTAATTGCTGCTCTGATAAACTCAACGATGGTTTATTGAGTTTTGTTGGCCATTTGAATTTATCTTTTTCTAATCGTTTGTACCACAGAGCAAAGCCTGTTTTATCCCAGTAAAGCACTTTGAGTTTGTCACGGCCTTTATTGCAAAAGACAAAGACAGTACCCGATAACACGGACAATTCAAGCTCTGCTTCGACAATGGCAGTTAAGCCATTGATAGACTTTCGAAAATCTACAAACTGACTATAAAGATATACTTCAGGCACATCGACAAACATTTTCATGTGTTCAACGCCCTAATTAAATAAGCCAACCATTGAGGCTCGCAACGAGAAGGTAAGCTTAACTGGGTGTTGCCATGCGTTAAGGTTATTGAGCTTTTAACTGACGTGAAAGCTTGGCTTTTTACTTTAACTAACGTAGGTGCTTGTTCACTTGCCTGTAATCTGTTGCGATATTTATAAAAGTTTGATGTGGGCAATTTATTTTGTTTGCAGAACCCAACTATGGATAATCCGCTCGTCTTTTGCTGCTCAATTAAACGTTGCCAATCTTCTAGTGTTCTTCTTAGCTTCATAATACCTCCTGAAAAATCAGAGGGTATAATTAAACAAATCAAAATGATCTGCTAGGTGTGGTTCAGCAGACGCTTACGGTAGTGTGACTTATGTTACAGTAAAGCCCATGTGAGAGCGTAGCCGGACATTGCTAAACTTCTATTAAGAGAAGCCCGATTCGAAAGAGTCGGGCTTTTTGCTGTGTGGGAATTTAAAATAAAATTAACGACAATTGCACAGCAGCAATAATAGCGCAGTGGCACCACCTGACTCCATTCGCACATACTGCCGCGGCGCCCAGAAGTGAAACGCAGTAGCGCCGGATGGTGCAAAGCGTGTGGGTGTTCTTCTCTTTAGGTGAGCGTAGGACATTGCTAAACTTCTTTTATTAAAACTATAAGCGAGAAGCCCGATTCGAAAGAGACGTGATTTTTGCTGTGTGGTAATTTAAAAGTAAAATTCAAAATATCTCAGATTATATTTTATTTAATTATTAATAACACAACCAGAATACTGATAAACTATATTTATCATCTTGCGAATATAACTAATATGAAATTTTCTAGTCTCTCACTAACACCTCAATTACAAGAAAACCTTAAAACGCTTGGGTATGTTCAAGCAACTGAAATTCAGCAGAATGCTATTCCTATCATTTTATCCAATCAAGATGTGATGGCTCGCGCAAAAACTGGTACAGGTAAAACAGCCGCTTTTGCATTACCGATATTACATAAGTTACTTACAGATAAGAATAGAGTCAGGACACTGTCCGTTTTAGTTCTTGCCCCAACTCGAGAGCTCGCCCAAACAAATACAGGCAAGTTTTGTAAAATATGGTAACAATACTGATATACGCTCTATTGCTGTTTTCGGTGGTGTAAGTATTAATCCTCAAATCAATAATATAATGAATGGGGTCGATATTCTTATTGCCACTCCTGGTCGTCTACTCGATTTATTGTTTAACAAGATATAAGTTTGAAAGACTTATCTATGTTAGTTTTTGATGAAGCAGATCGTTTGTTAGATCTTGGTTTTAAAGCTGAAATCGATCAAATCATGCGTCAAACACCACAACATAGGCAAACCTTGCTATTTTCTGCAACCTTTGACGATTCAGTTTACAAATTTAGTCAACAATTATTGAATGATCCTCAGGTAATTACTATTGATGATAAAACTGAAATAGCAGACTCTGTTGAACAGCTGATATATACCGTGGATGCAGATAGGAAACGTGAGTTACTTTCTTATTTAATCGGTTCTAAAAATTGGCAACAAGTTCTTATCTTCACGAGAACAAAAAATGTAGCTGATGCACTTGCTAAAGAAATGACAAAGGATGGTATTAAAGCACAATCGCTACATGGAGATAAATCTCAAGGAGCTAGAGATAAAGCGTTACTAGATTTCAAACAAGGAAAGATTAGGGCATTGGTGGCAACGGATGTTGCTGCTCGTGGTATTGATATTGTTGATTTACTTTATGTTGTCAATTACGAATTACCCTATGTAGCTGAAGATTACGTTCATAGAATAGGCCGAACGGGAAGGGTGGTAAAAGTGGTTTAGCACTTTCGTTAGTATCGCCTGATGAAGAATGGTTATTGGTAGCTATTGAGAAAGTGATCGATACACGTTTATTATTACAACAATGGTTACCTGGTTATGAACCTGATTTGACTAAGGTTAATCAACCTAAAAGATCTGAAAATAAGAAAAATGCAAGAAATAAGGCGTTAAAAAATTCAAAACATAAACGCAAAAGCAGGTAGTGATAACTATCAAAAGATGTAACTGAATTACTGAAACTGCGTTAACTGTATTTAAAAAGTTAACGCAAGGTCAGAAAATGTTTACCTTAATTGATTTATAATCGGAGGTAAGAGTTTGGTTATTTATTTTTTTAACTTTTTCTTTGATTGTTTTTTAGCTTTTGCTTTTTTCTGTGCCGTAGTTAGCTTCAACTTTGCTTTTTTATTAGCCACCTTTGCTTCTTTGTTTTTAGGTCTCAGTTCTTCAATTATTCTTCGTTGGAGGCGTTCTTCTTGATACCGTTCAATTTTACCCACAACTGCCATATCGTGTGCTTCAACTAACGAAATTGCTGTACCTTTAGAACCAAGACGTCCTGTACGACCTATACGATGTATATAAACATCGACTTTACGTGGCATATCAAAATTTATGACGTGGGTTATATCATCAATATCCAAACCACGAGCTGCGACATCGGTAGCAACGAGTACTTTGATTTCACCACTTTTAAAGCGTTCAATCGCTTTATTGCGTTTGTCTTGTGGCATTTTTCCTTCAAGCCAAACACAGGGTAATTCTTCTGCGTAAAGTTTACCTGATAAGTACTGTACTGTTTCTCTCTTATTAGCAAATACAACGGCTCTATCAACACCTTCTTGTTTTAAGGTATTAACTAATAGGTTCAATTTATGTGGTGCGTTATCAGCGAGGTGTATCCATTGATGTATTTTTGCTTTTTCTTTACGTGAAGGGGTCGATTCTAAAAATTCAGGTTCGTTTAGTACATCTTTAGCAAAACGAATCACACCAAGCACCTTCTAATGTTGCAGAGAAAAGCATTGTTTGTTTTCGCCATCGAGCTTCTGCCACTATACGATTGATCGTTTCACGAAATCCCATATCTAACATGCGATCTGCTTCATCAAGAACTAGTATTTCAATTTCGCGAGCATCAAATTGTTCATTTTCTATGTATTCTAGTAGACGTCCTGGTGTCGCAACTAATATATCGGTTGTACTGTTCAGTATGTCACTATGACTGCCATAATTGACGCCTCCAGTAACGACACCTGTTTTTATTTTAGTTAATTTTGTCAGGTTTTCACTGTCTTCACCTATTTGAATCGCTAATTCGCGTGTCGGCGTTAAAATGAGAACACGTGGAAAACCTGGTTTTGTCCGTGGATAGTCAAGCAGGTGTTGGGCAATAGGCAATAAAAAAGCCGCTGTTTTTCCTGTTCCTGTGGGTGCAGAGGCAAGGATGTCCTTGCCAATCATTGCTTTTGGGATAACCAATTCTTGAATAGAGGTAGGTTTTTTGTAGCCAAGTTCTTTAACATTGGCTAATAATTCAGAGTCGAGATCAAATTGCTCAAACATATAGGGGCGTTCACTAATTTCAGGTGGATATAACTATATCTGCATTATAGTAGCTTTCGTGATGGCTGTAACTAATTTATCTCGTTACTAAAATTAGTTAGCTAACCTTCTATATTTCACTGTACTCTTCTAAAATTTGCTCGCACCATTGATGAATACGATCCTCACTGAGTTCGTATTGATTGTCTTCATCTAATGATAAGCCAACAAAGTGCTTACTATCAGGTGTTAATCCTTTTGACGCTGCGAATTCATAACCTTTATTCGGCCAAAAACCGATGATATGCGCACCTTGTGCATTAACCTGTTCATGTAACATACCTAAAGCATCTTGAAACCACTCAGTATATCCGATTTGATCACCCATGCCATATAAAGCGACAACTTTGCTATTTAGGTCAAGATCGTTGATGTCTAACCAAATAGATTCCCAATCTTCTTGAAGTTCGCCATAATCCCAAGTTGAGATACCAAAAATAATAAAATCGTAATCAAGGCAGTTGATCAAAGGTGTATCTTTAATATTATGTAATTCAACGAATTCAGCACCTATAGTTTCTTGAATTTTTTCAGCTGCTATTTCGGTGTAGCAAGTACTTGAACCATAGAATAAGCCTATTCGCATGTTAGTTCGCCTAAAAAGTGTTAATAAAAGTAAATAGCCATGATTTTAACAAAAGCATTTAGTACAATTCAATTTATTGTTGCAAAGTTATCACATCGTCTGTAATTTCGCTTGTCAAATAACGGTCTGTATTATTCATGTTACTCTTGAGTGAAAAAATTTAGGGAATTAAGTATGTTAAAAAAAATAATCATTGTTGGTGCAGTTGCACTTTCGGCTACCGGTGTGTTTTTCTCAATGAATGAGGTTGCTGTGGCAAATAGCGCTTCAACATCACACAAGCTAGAGTCAGATCCTACACAATTAAATTCAGATTTATTAAAAGAAAAAATAAAAGCAAAGCTTGGGTTAACGGTAAGGAAAGTTGAAACGACCCCTGTACCGGGGATTGCTTTACTTATAACTAATCAAGGACTGTTTTATTCTAGTTATAATGGTGATTATTTCATTCAAGGCAAGGTTTATAGTTTAGTATCTGAGGTTACGGATTTAGCAGAACAAAGTTTATCTAATATGCGCTTAGAAGGCTTGGAAGTGTTCAAAGATGATATGATCGAGTACAAAGCAAAAGATGAAAAATATGTTGTTACTGCGTTTACTGATATTACTTGTGGGTACTGTCGTAAAATGCATAAACAAATGGACGATTATAATAGCCGAGGTATTACGTTTCGTTATTTAGCTTACCCTCGTTCAGGTATAAAAGATCAGGCGGGTAATTTCAGTCAAGGCTTTAAAGATTTGCGTTCTGTATGGTGTAGCGAGGATCCGGCAACCGCATTGACTAAGGCAAAAAATAGCCAAAATGTAGCTTACCGCGTTTGCGATAAACCAATAGAAGGACAATTTAATTTTGGCCGTCAAGTCGGTGTTAATGGAACTCCTGCTTTGGTTCTCTCTAATGGTATGATGGTACCTGGCTATCAACCACCAGAACAATTAGAACAGTTATTAAAAAACTTATAAGCCATCGTCAATTGGGCATTATTTAATGAAAAGCATAGTTCGCCGTGAACAAGTTAACGATACGCATTTGCCTAATGATTTGGATCCAATAATAAAGCAAGTTTATCGGTCGAGGAGTAACGTCGGCACAACAACTTGATCTTAGAGTTGCTAATCTACAAGGGTTAAGTGTTGCAAATGACAATGAGCAATCACTAAAAGGATTAGATGATGCGTGTGCGTTGCTATACCAAGCACTGCTCAACAAAACGAATATTGTTATTGTAGGAGATTTTGATGCAGATGGAGCAACTAGTACTGCCTTGATGATGGTTGCGTTAAATTTGATGGGCAGTACTAACCATTCCTTTTTAGTGCCTAATCGCTTTGAGTATGGCTATGGTTTAACCCCTGAAATAGTTGATATCGCCGCTAGTCAAGGTGCTGAAATGCTAGTAACCGTTGATAATGGCATTAGTTGTGTTCTTGGTGTAAATCATGCTAAATCACTTGGGTTACAAGTGATTGTTACCGATCATCACTTACCTGGTCATGAACTACCCAATGCTGATGCCATTGTTAATCCAAACCAAGCAGGTTGCCCATTCCCCAGTAAATCGCTTGCAGGTGTTGGCGTTGCTTTTTATGTAATGCTTGCCTTGCGTAGTTATCTTCGAGAAAATGGTTATTTTACAGATCAACATATTAGTGAACCTAATATTGCTCAGCTACTCGATTTAGTTGCTTTAGGTACCGTTGCTGATGTGGTGTCACTTGATAGTAATAATCGCATTTTAGTAGAACAAGGGTTAAAACGCATTCGTGCAGGTCAAACACGTCCAGGTATTCAAGCATTAATAGAAGTTGCTAATAAAAATCAGCAAAAGTTAGTCGCATCTGATTTTGGCTTTGCTTTAGGTCCAAGAATCAATGCAGCAGGCAGATTAGATGATATGTCTTATGGTATTAATTGCTTACTTGCGCCTGATTTAGCTAGCGCAAGGTCTATAGCTCGTGATTTAGATGATTTAAATAAATCACGGCGTGAAATAGAACAGGGAATGCAACACGAAGCTGAACACATACTCAAAACTTTGAATTTCGATGAAAACCATTTACCCAATGCCATATCACTTTACCAACAAGATTGGCATCAAGGTGTTATAGGGATTGTCGCAGGGCGTCTAAAAGAGAAGTTTCATCGACCTTGTATTGTTTTTGCTAAGGGGAGTGATATAGAAGGTAATAAAGAAATTAAGGGCTCTGCGCGGTCTATTTCTGGATTACATATTCGTGATTTATTAGAGCATATTGATAGCCAGTATCCTGGTTTAATCATAAAATTTGGTGGCCATGCTATGGCTGCAGGTTTATCAATTAAAGAAGATAACTTTGAACAATTTCAAACAGTATTCAATAAGCTAGAGCGGTAGTTGGCTGAAAGAAGAAGATTTACGAAGCATCATTTTATCTGATGGCGAATTAGATGCTAGGTATTTAACCTTATCTTTTGCTGAGCAGCTAAGTGCTGCAGGCCCTTGGGGACAAAACTTTCCTGAACCAATATTTGACGATGTGTTTACCTTAGTGCAACAACGAATTGTTGGTGAAAAACATCTTAAGTTGGTAGTAGAAAAACATGGTGAAGTCTTTGATGGTATTGCCTTCAATGTCGATATTCAATCATGGCCAAATGAACATGCTAAACAAATTCATATAGCTTATCGTCTAGATGTTAATGAATTTCGTGGAAAACGAACAGTGCAATTAATGGTTGAAAATATCACTGTTGCTTAGTCGTTTATTTACTAACCTTTTTACGCTACAATGCGCGCCTATTTTTTAATTATCGTCGTAAATAATGTTCATTTAAAACGATATTTTAGAAAACTTATGTTTGAAGGATATTGTTCGAAAGCTTATGTTTGAAGTTAACCCAATAATAAATAAATTAAAAGAGATTCGTGAACGCGCCGATTTACTTCGGGGTACCTTTGACTACGACGTTAAAGCTGAGCGTTTAGTTGAAGTTTCTCGAGAATTAGAGTTACCTGATATTTGGAATGATCCTGAGCGAGCACAAGCGTTAGGAAAAGAGCGTAGCTCGCTTGAAGAGGTTGTTAACACCATTGTTGAATTAGAAACAGGGTGTGAAGATATTGAAGGCTTGCTTGAACTTGCCCTTGAAGAAGAAGATCAAGAAACCTTTGATGATGCCAAAAATGAAGCTAATGCGTTAGATGCCATATTAGCAAAACTTGAATTTCGTCGTATGTTTAGCGGTTCACAAGATGCTAATAACTGTTATCTTGATATTCAGTCAGGCTCGGGCGGCACAGAAGCTCAAGATTGGGCTGAAATGCTCATGCGCATGTACTTACGTTGGGGCGAAGCACATGGCTTCAAAACCGAAGCAGTTGAGGTGACTGGTGGTGATGTCGCAGGAATCAAAGGGTGTACTATTAAGTATACGGGTGAATATGCCTATGGTTGGTTGCGCACAGAAACAGGTGTTCACAGATTAGTTAGAAAGTCACCGTTTGATTCAAGTGGTCGTCGTCATACGTCTTTTGCTTCTGCCTTTATCTACCCTGAAATAGATGACAATATTGAAATAGATATTAACCCCGCTGATTTAAGAATAGATACTTACCGTGCGTCTGGTGCAGGTGGTCAGCATGTTAATAAAACTGATTCAGCTATTCGTTTAACGCATATTCCTTCGGGTGCCGTTGTTGCTTGTCAAGCGGATAGGTCACAACATAAAAACCGTGCAACCGCGATGAAATTGTTAAAAGCAAAATTGTATGAAATGGAAATTCAAAAGCAAAATGAAGGTAAACAAGAACTTGAAGACGGTAAATCTGATATAGGGTGGGGTAGTCAAATTCGCTCTTACGTTTTAGATGACAGCCGTATCAAAGATTTAAGAACAGGTGTTGAAAACCGCAATACCCAAGCTGTTTTAGATGGTGATCTAGATAAGTTTTTAGAAGCCAGTTTGAAGTCTGGTTTGTAATAAAAATACAGATTAAGATTAATTTACATATACGTAATGAGAAATATAATGACAGACAAAGCAAAAAATAACCAAGCTCCCGCTCAAGATGAAAACAAATTAATTGCTGAGCGTCGTACAAAATTAGAGAAAATCCGTTCTAATTGTAACGCAAATGGTTTTCCAAATGATTTTAACCGTGAACATTTAGCTGCTGATATTCAAGCTGAGCATGGTGATAAAACTAAGGAAGAACTTGAATCATTACAACTCACTTATGCAATTGTTGGCCGAGTGATGGCTAAGCGAGGTCCATTCTTGGTATTACAAGATATGTCTGGACGTATTCAAGCTTATGCTGAAAAAACAGTACAAAAAGAAATCAGAGAAAAATCAGGTAGTTTAGATATTGGGGATATTGTTGGCGTTAAAGGTATTTTACATAAGTCAGGTAAAGGCGATCTTTACGTAAATATGGATAATTATCAGTTGTTAACTAAATCATTGCGCCCATTACCTGAAAAATTTCACGGATTGTCAGATCAAGAAATGAAATACCGTCAACGGTATGTTGATTTAATTATCAATGAAGGCACACGCAATACCTTTAAAATGCGCTCAAAAATCATTGATGGTATACGAAGTTTCCTAGTCGCTCGTGACTTTATGGAAGTTGAAACACCCATGTTGCAAGTTATTCCTGGTGGTGCAACGGCTAAGCCTTTTCAGACGTACCATAATGCGCTTGATATCGATATGTATTTAAGAATAGCGCCAGAGCTTTACTTAAAACGTTTAGTTGTGGGTGGGTTTGAACGTGTGTTTGAAATAAACCGTAACTTCCGTAATGAAGGTTTATCAACACGGCATAATCCTGAATTCACTATGATTGAATTCTATCAAGCCTATGCAGATTACAATGATTTAATGAATTTGACAGAAGAAATGTTACGTACTATCGCCCAAGATGTTTTAGGTACAACGATGGTTCGTAATACAGTTAAAAATGCCGATGGAGAAGTAGTTGAAGAAAAATTCTATGATTTTGGTAGTTCATTTCAACGCTTGTCTATGGTTGACGCTATTATTAAATATGCTGAAGAAAGACATCAAATAAATGAAACGGCATTGCGTGACCCTGAAAATAATTTTGATGCGATTAAAGTGATGGCAAAAACTGTTGGTGTTAAAGAAGGCGATGCAGCTAAGGTTTGGGGTCCAGGTAAATACATTTGTGAAATTTTTGAAGAAGTAGCAGAGCATTTATTAGATCAACCCACGTTTATTACAGAATACCCTTGGGAAGTTTCACCATTAGCTCGTCGAAATGATGCAAATCCATTTATTACTGATCGCTTTGAATTCTTCGTTGGTGGTCGTGAATTAGCGAATGGTTTCTCTGAGTTAAATGATGCTGAAGATCAAGCTGCTCGTTTTAAAAAGCAAGTAGAAGAAAAAGATGCAGGCGATGATGAAGCGATGCATTTTGATGATGACTATATTCGTGCACTAGAGTATGGTTTACCACCTACAGCAGGCGAAGGTATTGGTATTGATCGATTAGTTATGTTGTTTAGTGACTCTCCTACTATAAAAGATGTTATTTTGTTCCCTCATATGCGTCCAGAAGTAGACTAAGATCACCTTTCCTTGCAAAACGACGGGCATTAATGCTATTTAATACTCGTCGTTTCATTTGACTCATCATTCAGTCTAGATTTAGCTCGAGTTACTTGGCTAATTCGTTCATCAACTTTTTTATTTTGTAAATTGTCATCATGTTGGTAGATTCTGACTTGGTTTCGTCCATGATTTTTAGCGAAATATAGCGCTTGATCAGCACGGCTGATCATCTTGTCGTATTCTGTTACATCACTATTATCGGTTAAACCTATGCTTATAGTCATATTGAGATTGTTAACTATCGATGAAAAGTCATAGTTTTTAACTGTTATTCTAATGAGTTCACAAAAATCATAAGCTTTATTTTCATCAGTATTCATTAAAATAGTGAACTCTTCTCCTCCCCATCGAGCTAATTTTGTTTGAGGTGTATTGTCTTTAATTAGTTTAAGTAAAATATTAGCAATAGTTTTAATGACCTGGTCACCAACCAAGTGTGAATATTCATCATTAACTTTCTTAAAGTGATCTATGTCGAGAATAATGATTGTAAGGGGTTGTTCATCTACTTTAGCTTTTGCAAAATCATTATTGCACCAGGTGTCAAAAGCGCGGCGGTTGAATAAACCAGTAAGTTGATCATGGTTTGCTTGATAAGAAAATAACTCAGCTTGTTTTTGTAATTCAATGGTTTGTTGAGCAACAAGTTCTTTCAATTTTATTTGACTTTGTTCGATACTTAACATTCGATAGTGGTATAAAGCATATAAAATAAAGCAGAAACTAAAAAATATAAATAATTTGAATGAGGTTGTTTGCCAGTAATATGGTGTGATGGTAAAGGTAATAGAGGCAACATTATTTTGCCATTGACCATTAGGGTACTTGGCTCGCATATTAAAAGTATATTGACCTGGCGATAGGTTGGTGAATTCAGTAAACGTTTGATTGTTTTTATTTCGCCATTGTTGATCAAAACCAATTAACTGGGTTTGGTATTCAATATGTTTAGCCATTAAATACCCTAAACCGGCATAATGAATTGTAATGCGAGACGCACCTTCTGGTAACTTTATAGAAGACGAGATAGGGTAGGATATACCATCAACATTGAGTTGTTCAATTGTTACTGGAATAATTGTTTCAGCCGTTCGTTGTAATCTTTCATGATTGACATGACTAACACCTTTTGCTGTAGCAATCCATACGCTACCGTCATCGTGAAGTGTGGCCGCAGGTGTAGAACCACCATTTGCTTGAGAACTTAATAAGCCAACACCTTCAGCAAATAATCTATAGTCAATTTGATTATTCTTACCTTGAATTACCTTATTGACTTGCTCTCTACTGATACTGATGATGCCACGATTACTCGTTAGCCAGAAGGTATTATCATTGTCGATAATTATTTGAAATATTTTGTCGACAGGTAGACCATTTTCTTTGGTTATTGCACTCATTTCATTTGTGGTCAAATTAATTGCAATTAAACCTCTATCTGTGGCCATCCAGAGTGAATTTCGCTCAATATAAAAACCAAAGGCATACTCGGCATCAAATTTTTCATTAAGGCGATAAGTTTGAATTGTGCCATTATCATAAGAGGCGATCCCATCACCGGTACCAATCCATATTCTTCCTGATTCGTCTTCAATCAGTGCCATTATAAAGCTAGCAGGTAAACCACTTTGTTTATTAAATAACTCCATTGTTTTATCAGGAGATACTTTAACTAAACCCGTAGCTGTGCCTAACCATAGATTTTTATTTTTATCGACTAAGATAGTTCTAATCTCATTCTTGGGTAAACCGTTGTCTGTCGACATGATCTTGTGTAGTTTATTATTAATAACAAGATATAAACCTTGATTGTAAGTACCTACTAAAACTTGCTTTTCTGGTGTTTCAGCCAAGCTCAAAACTGAAAGTTGATCCGTTTCATGAGTAGGGCTAATTGTAGTGATTTTCCCCTTTTTAATCCGGTTCAAACCTTTACTACTACCAATCCACATGCTGCCGTCTGAGTGTGACAAAACACTACGAATATAATCATCGGCTAATCCTTGTTTTGTGGTTAATGTAATAAACGGGGCTTCTCTTAGACGAAATAAACCACTGTTGGTACCCACCCAAATACTTTGTTCAAAATCTTGATATAGAGAAGATATCTTGTTATTGGGCAGTCCATTCGTATCATCTAATTGTTCTAAATGATTTTGAGCAATATTTAGTCTGAAAATTCCATGGCTATCGGTTCCTATCCAAAGGTTTTGAACATTATCTTGCAATAAGCTCGTGATCCTTTCATTCGCAAGTTGTGAGTGTAAAGGTTGGAATATATCATCATTTAATTTATATGCGCCTTGTTGCGTGCCAACAATAAGTTGTTTTTTTTGAGTTAATAAGAGCGTTTGAACTGGTAGGTTAGGTAGACCAAAAGATTCATCTATATGACGAACGAGTGTTTTATTCTTGACTGAATATAAACCTTTATTTGTCGCAACCCATATGGTGTTTTCGTTATCTTGTACTATTTGATAGGCTCTAAGATTATTAATAATAGTAGTATCTTGTTGATTTTCTTTATTTCGATAAACTAAGCCTTTGCCCTCTAATGCTAACCATAAGTTATTATCGCGATCGTAAATAGCGTGATTAATCATAGTAGAAGCAGGGGGCTTGGGATACCATTGATTATCTTTACGTTCTGACAAGCCTCCGCGCGCGCCGGCAACTAAAACATCTCCTGATGTTGTGGATGTTAAACTCTTAATAGCTGAGTCGGGCAGTCCTATTTTCGAACCACGGGTGAAAATTTTAAAATCTCTGCCATTAAAGCGAGCTAATCCTTCCCATGTGCCAATCCAAAGGTAGCCATCAGTGGTTTGCGATATGGTATTAATTCCATTATGAGGCAGCCCATCATGAGTAGTCCATGTTTGAGTAAAGTAGTCAGAAATGGGGAGTGATTGATCCTGCGGTGATATGTTGAAAGCGTTGGCTGAAAAGCAATAGAGAAAAACACAAAACAATGATAACCAAGATGGAATTGATGAATATTTCAAGATTAATGATTCCTAACAGTAACTTCTCTATTTTATATTTTAGCAATGTTATGAGAATTTAGTGGGATTTTTTTATCCATTTAGGTCAGAAAATATTAGTTGAGGTGAGTATTTTAACTGTTTAGGTGTAAACCAATAATGAAACTGGAACATTTACGTTACGCGGATAAAAAAAATATTCGTTTTAAAACTGTTTTTTTTGTTAAGTTTTAAGTAGATTATGAAACTATGTAGGTGTTAGGCGAAAATAGTAAAGCGCGCAAAACAATTTATCTTTGGTTAATAATATATATAACAAGAATGAGAACAATAAATGACAATCATAAAAATAAATGAGATTTACTAATGGATAAAGCAAGAGGTGGTTTTAGTTCGCGTATTGGTTTTATTATGGCTGCTGCCGGTTCGGCAGTAGGGTTGGGGAATATTTGGGGATTTCCAACACAAACTGCAAGTAATGGTGGAGCTGCATTTGTATTAGTGTATTTGATTCTAGCCTTTTTTTTAGCTTACCCTGCATTTATGGCTGAGCTATTAATTGGTCGATATGGTCAAGCAAATGCCGTTACATCAATGCAAAAAATGTCACGAAATACGGGGCAAAAGCGTTTTGCATTTATTGTTGGTTTTGGTGGAATTATTTGTGCTGCGTTAATTTTGAGTTTTTATGGCATCATCGCAGGATGGATGATGTCATATGCGCTTGAGCCAATAGCGCGTCTTGTTGGTTTAGCACAAGTAGCTGATTGGTTAATAAATCAATCGTTAATACGAAATTTAATGTTTACTATTTTATTTATGCTCTTAACTATAACCATTATAAGGCGTGGTGTTGAGCAAGGAATTGAAAAGTGGTCTAAACGTTTAATGCCTATGTTAATAGGCTTATTAATTCTATTAATTGTTTATGTTTTCACGCTTGATGGCTCTAAAGAAGGTTTTGTTGCCTATTTAAATCCTGATATTTCTCGGGTATTAGAACCGGGTTTACTAATTAGTGCACTTGGCCAAGCATTCTTTTCTTTATCGCTTGGTACCAGTGTTATGGTTATTTATGGTTCATACATAGCGAAGAAAGAAAACTTAGTAACATTAGGGGCACAAGTTACCTTGATCGACGTTTCTATTGCCTTTCTTGTCGGGTTATTAATCATTCCTGCAATGTATGTTGCGCAAGCTCAAGGTGTTCCCATTTTTGCAGAAGATGGAAGTTTAATTTCAGGCTCTAATTTGGTTTTTACTGTTTTACCTTCCCTGTTTTCAGGTATGGGCACGGTTGGTTTATTTGTTGGCTTTGGTTTCTTTGTATTAATGACTATTGCTGCCCTAACGTCGAGTATTTCCATGCTTGAAGGTCCTGTATCTTTTGTTGTTGAACGTCACAAAATTGAGCGAGAAAAAGCGACCACATTTATTGGTATTGGTATATTTTTGTTAAGTGTAATTATTATTGTTAACATCAGTTTCATGTTAGATTTTGTTGCAATTTTAGCGACCCAATATGGACAACCCATTATTGCAATGCTCTGTTGTGTTTTCGTTATCGGATATGGCACAGAAATGAAATATTAACGGAGCTAAAGCAAGGCCATGAAGATGTTGAGCATAGTTTTTTTGGAAAATTTGGCCTTGGTATATTAAATTTGTTTGTCCAAGTGCTATCGGAATCGTGTTTTGGCATACGTTGTGATTCATCAATTAAAGTAAGTAGACCTTAATTTTAAACTTTAGGCCAATCTAATAACCAAGGTTGGCTTATTTCACTTAATTTTTGCTTGAAATGGTTAGATAGAAACAACTCCCCTTCGTAAGGAGGGGAAATAAATTTAAATTCTTCTCCTAAAAATGTAAATCGTAAAGCATAAGCATGTAAATATCCTCTATCAGCTAATGAATGAGAAGAGTATAAAGGATCGCCCAATATTGGGGCCCCAATACTACTAAGTCCAACTCGAAGCTGATGAGTTTTACCTGAATGGGGTTTCAACAAATATAGCCGTTGTTTGTTACCCAGACTATAAGAGAAAAACTGTGTAATGGCCGGGTTATTCATAGTGCGCATAAGTTTGTACATACCTCGCCGGCTTTTTGCCATATCACCTTTGATTAACCCTTGTTTTTTGGTTGGCTTTTTGTCGCTAATAGCTAGGTAATATTTTTCAATGGTATGCGCGTTAAATAAATCACCAAATAATTTAGCACTGTCATTATTTGTCGCAAAAATGAGTAACCCAGAAGTTATTTTATCTAATCGATGAACTGGATAAAGCGCTGTAATAGAAGTGTTCTTTAGCAAATAGCTTTTTACTTGTGAGAATAATCCAAAGACCCAATTCTCCTTCATCGTGAAAATTCACATCAGTATTTTTAGAGAGGACAACAAAATCATCTGTTTGTGTAATAATTTTAAACATTTAATAAGTCTACTTGTTACGATTATTTGCTATCATAATTCAATCAACCTATTTTTACTCGCCAAACCGGATGTTATTTTGAAAAACGCCTTTAATTATCCCTCAAAGCTAGGGAGCATTCTTTTAGTAAGCACGTTATTGTTTGCTTGTACCGCCCCAAAAACACATCGAGAACACATGAAAATGAAACGTTGCCCGCAGGGATTAGCTTAATTGAAAATGTTGAAGCAAGTGCTGAGCGTATAAGTATCCCATTTAAAAAATATAAGTTAGCTAATGGGCTGACTGTTATTTTACATCAAGATAACTCAGACCCTTTAGTTCATGTTGATGTTACTTACCATGTTGGCTCAGCAAGAGAGCAGTTAGGGAAGTCAGGCTTTGCCCATTTTTTTGAACACATGATGTTTCAAGGTTCTAAAAATGTTGCAGATGAGCAGCATTTTAAAATCGTGACCCAAAGTGGTGGTAATTTAAATGGCACTACTAATACCGATCGAACAAATTACTATGAAACCGTACCCAAAAACCAATTAGAAAAAATGCTGTGGCTTGAATCTGACAGAATGGGCTTTTTATTAGAAACTATCACAGAGGAAAAATTTGAAATTCAGCGGGCAACGGTAAAAAATGAACGAGGACAAAATGTGGATAACCGTCCTTATGGCAGATTGAATGAAACAATCAATCAAATGATTTACCCACGAGAGCATCCTTATTCATGGCCAGTTATAGGTTATATGTCAGATTTAGATAGAGGTACTGTTACTGATTTAAAAGAGTTTTTTAGTCGTTGGTATGGTCCTAATAATGCCGTATTGACAATTGGTGGTGATATCGATGAAGTGCAAACATTATCCTGGGTTAATAAATATTTTGGTGGTTTACAATCAGGCCCAAGCAGTTAGCCCTATCCCTAAATCGTTAACAAGTTTAACTGAGAATCGTTATTATTCGTTTAGTGATAATGTTTCTTTACCACTACTTTATATTAGCTATCCTACTGTTTACGGTATGCATGAGGATGAAGCCGCGTTAGATGTATTTTCAAATGTCATAGGTAATGGTCCTACGTCATTGCTTTATAAAAATTTGGTTAAGTCAGGTGTTGCTGTACAAGCGGGGGCAAGCCATCCTTGTAAGGAGTTAGCGTGTCAAATGAGTTTCTTTGCTTTACCAAATCCACAACAAGGTATGGCGTTAGCTAAAATTGAGCAGGTAATCAATGACACCTTGCTTGAATTTGAAGCACGAGGCGTTAATGATGATGATTTACTTAAAACAAAAGTGAGTATTGAAACGGATACTATTTACGGTTTACAAAGTGTATCAGGTAAAGTGTCAACACTAGCACACTATGAAACCGTTTTAGGAAATGCAGATTACACTTCGCAGCAAGTTGGACGTTATAAGAAAGTGACTAAGGCTGATGTAATGCGAGTGTATCAAAAGTATATTAAGGGCAAAGGCGCAGCAATTTTGTCAATTTATCCTAACGGGCAAAAACAATATATTGCCAAAGTAGATAATTTTACATTACCTGATGTAAATACTCCTCCTCAGCTTGCACAACTTCATACTCCTATAATGAAAAATGTAAGCACTTTCGATCGATCTTCTACGCCTACCGGGCAAACCCACAGGTGGAAGTGCCAACTTTATGGCGTGGCAGCTTTCAAAATGGTTTACAAATTATAGGCACTAAAAATAGTGAAACACCCACAGTCAGCTTACTGTTAAGTATTGAAGGGGGACCTTTACTTGATCCTATCGATAAAGCAGGGGTAGCTTCACTTACGGCCAGTTTGATGAATGAAGGAACCACAAACTATATTAAAGAAGAATTATCCAATGAACTAGCCAAATTGGGGAGTGACATTTCAATAAATGCCGGCGGAAGAAATACCACAATACGTGTTAACTCTTTAGTCAAAAATCTTGATGCTACATTGATGTTAATGCTAGACATGATGTTAAATCCTGCCTTTGAAAAAGGTGATTTTAATCGTGTAAAAAACCAATTGATTCAAGGGTTAAAACAAGGTAATAAAGATGCTAGAACACTGGCTAAAAGAGCTCAAAAACAAGTTGCTTACGGGGAAAATAGCCGTATTGGTTTAGCGGATGAAGGGACTATAAAAACGGTTTCCAAAATTACGTTAGAAGATGTTAAGCAATTTTACAAAACCTATTTTTCACCACAACATGCTAGCTTAGTTATTGTTGGTGATATTAGCAAAAATGAATTATTGCCTAAGCTTAGCTATTTAAAATCATGGCAAGGAGAAGCGTATTCTCTTCCTACTTATCAAGATTTTCCAAAAGTATCTTCGGATAAACTCTATTTTGTTGACTTACCTAATGCTAGCCAGTCAGTCATTAGCTATAGCCGTCGTTCAATGGCGTATGATGCAACAGGTGAATATTTTAAAGCAACACTCATGAATTACCCTTTAGGTAGTGCGTTCAATAGCCGTATAAATTTAAATTTACGCGAAGATAAAGGTTATACTTATGGAGCGTCAAGTTACTTCTCGGCGGGGAAAACATTAGGGCGTTTTATTGCAGGGGCTAGTGTTAAAAAAGAGCATACCTTTGATGCGATGATTGAGATAGAAAAAGAACTGAAAAACTATCAAACTAATGGTATAACTCAAGAAGAAGTTGACTTTATGCGTCAAGCTATTTCGCAAAATGAAGCGTTAAGTTATGAAACACCCGCAAAAAAAGCGGTTTTTTAAGACAGTTGTTGCAGTTTAATTTGCCCGAAGACTATGCCGAACAGCAAAATAGTATTATCACTACCATTACTCAGAAAGAATTAAGTGACATCGCGATGAAAGAATTAAGCCAACCTATGCAATGGATTGTAGTAGGAGACGGTCAAGTAGTAAGATCTCAATTAGAAAAAATGAATTTAGACATTATAGAATTGCAGTTAGCTAAGTAAAAATGGTCAACTATTCAATATAGTTGCCTATATCTGCTTAGTATTATTATCCTCTGCAAATTAATATTCACTTGAAAATGAATAAAAAGGCCTTATTTATAGCGAATAAATAGGGCGATTATTCCCCACCGTTAGGAATTATTTTGACATTATCATTAAATCATTTTATTGACGCTTTCAATCAAAATGAAAACTTTAAAACACTTGCCGGTATTGGCCGTGGAATTGAACGTGAAGGGTTAAGGGTATTACCTGAAGGTAAACTCTCTGAACATGGTCATTACAGAGAGCTAGGTTCAGCACTAACACATGGTGAAATTACCACGGATTACTCTGAAACATTATTAGAATTTATTACGCCTGTTAGTCACTCTCCTGAGGAGGCTATTGCACAACTACAAGACATTCAAAAATTTACTTTCTCTAAGATAAATGGTGAGTTATTGTGGCCAATGAGTATGCCTTGTTTTGTTGATGATGCTAATAAAGTACCGTTGGCACAATATGGTGATTCTAATATTGGCAAAATGAAAACCGTTTATCGACAAGGCCTAAAAAACCGTTATGGTTCGATGATGCAAGTTATTGCGGGGATTCATTTTAACTTTTCTTTCTCTCAAGAGTTTTGGCAAGTTATCCAAAGTTTACAACCTCAAAAGGTTAGGCAGCCATTCAATGATTTTATCTCGGAGCAATACTTTTCTATTTTAAGAAATTATAAACGTTATTGTTGGCTTATCCCTTATTTGTATGGTGCTTCACCGGCATTATGCAGTTCTTTTTTGCAAGGTAAAACACCTCAGTTACCTTTTAAAAAATCGCCTAGTGGAGCATTGTATTTACAATATGCAACCTCTTTACGCATGAGTGATTTAGGTTATACCAGTAGTGAGCAGTCAAGTTTGAAGATTTGCTATAACAATTTGCATGATTATGTAGATGGCGTACAACATGCTATTCGCTTGAAATCTGATAAATTTGATAAAATTGGGGTAAAAGTTAATGGTGAGTATAGACAGCTAAATGCTAATGTTTTACAAATTGAAAATGAACTATATGCACCTATTCGCCCTAAACAAGTAATGAAGTCAGGTGAAAAACCTTCACAAGCGTTAAGAGATAGGGGCGTAGAATACATTGAAGTAAGAGCACTTGATGTAAACCCGTTTGTTGATACAGGTATTAGCTTAGAGCAAATTCATTTTTTAGATATTTTTATTACTTATTGTGCTTTTGTGGAAAATAAAAAGTTTGATTGTGACTCTCAAAAATCATTTGAAAAAAATATGAATGAAGTCGTCTTACGAGGAAGAGATCCAGACTTATTACTCGCAGATGCTGATTGTCAAGGTGAAGTCAATTTCAAATCAGTGATGACGTGGGGCAATGAATTATTTGATGATATGGCAAAGGTCGCTTTACTATTAGACAAGGCCTATCAAACCAAAAAATATACAGATTCCATCAAAAGAGAACGTGCGAAAATTAATAACCCTCGCTTAACTCCTTCTGCTGAAATATTATCTATTTTGCTAGATCAAGAACAGAGCCTTTCTCAATATTCGCTAGGGCTAGCATCTAAGTATCGTGATGAAACGCTCGCGCGCGATTATCAATATTATACACAGGAATATTTTGTTAATGCAGCTGAAAAATCGCAACAAACTCAACGAAGTATTGAAGAAAACGATACATTAAACTTTGATGATTTTTTGATAAATTATTTTAAATAATAAGCAAAAAAATGCATCTATAAAAATAGATGCATAAAACATGAAACACTAAGGGAAAAACATAACTATTAAGTAAGAGTGTGTTTTTAGCATTTAGTTCAACTTATTATTAAAAATAATTCACACCAGATCTTATTGTTCTTTAATTCAATATTGTTTACTCAGAAAACATAAAAAAATGCATCTATAAAAATAGATGCATAAAACATGAAACACTAAGGGAAAAACATAACTATTAAGTAAGAGTGTGTTTTTAGTATTTAGTTCAATTCATTTTTAAAAAAAGTAAAAATAAGTAAAAAAATATTGTTGATAATGTTAAGTCATTAAAATTATGGCACTATTAACGCTACTTTCACCATGTATACGCTCAAGTATGTTTATGTCAATTAGCAAAATATCTTGTGCAGTATTGAGCAGTATTTTCCTGTTATCAAGCTGTGCAACTCCACCGCCAACTAACCCTGAAAATATATGTGAAATTTTTCGCGAGCATAGAAGCCGGTATTTTGCTGCCAAAGATGCTCAGAATCGTTGGGGAGTACCAGTTCATGTGCCTATGAGTATGATGTATCAAGAAAGCTCATTTAAACAGGATGCGCTTCCTCCTCGTGACTATTTGTTTGGCTTTATTCCTTGGGGTAGGGTAAGTAGCGCTTATGGTTATTCGCAGGCCAAAACTTTGACATGGGAAGACTATATTAAAGAAACCGGGAATAGCGGTGCTGATCGCGATGATTTTGATGATGCTATTGATTTTATGGGATGGTTTGTTTTTAAAACTCAAAAGGTAAATGGTATTTCAAAGTGGGATGCTTACAATCAGTATCTAAATTATCATGAAGGTCGGGGGGATTTAAGCGTAAAACCTATAAGCATAAAGCATGGTTAGTGAGTGTTGCTAGAAAGGTAGATAATCGCGCTCGTCGTTATTCCTCACAATTAAGAAGTTGTGAAGAAAGTTTAAATCATGGTTGGTTATGGCGTCTTTTCTTTAGTTAGGTAAAGTTTGTTACTAGGATAATTACAATGGCTTTTCTGTTGATGGGGGAGTTTATATAGCTTTATGGTTAAGAACCGAGGTTTCATTATATTGTTTTTTACGAATTTAAAAGGACTAATTAAAGGAGGAAGGCACTTGAAAATTTATCGTAGTATTTGCAAAAAAAAAGATAAAGATTTTATTAAAAAACGGTTGTAATAGTTAAAAGCTGTTCTAATTGGGCTTAGACATTGTTATCCACAGAAATTGTGGAAAGCTATTTCTTCCTTCTCGCTTGTGGATAACATTGTGATTAACTTTCTTTTTACAATGAATCAGAATGTTTACTTTTCTTCTTCATCTTCGCTAACAAAGAATTCCGGCATAACACGTACTGTTTCAATTCTATTTTCAGACGCTTCTACAATTTCTACTGGGTAACCTGCTATACGCACACTAAGATTATTTTGTGGAATATCCTCTAGGTGTTCTATTATTAAACCGTTCAGTGTTTTAGGGCCATCAGTTGGTAATTTCCATGACATTTCTTTATTTACGTCACGGATGCTAGCACTGCCGTCCACTAGATAACTACCATCAGGCTGTAAAGTTACGGCATCACTTGGTGTTGGCGTTTGTGTCGTAGTAAAGTCACCTACAATTTCTTCAAGAATATCTTCTAAGGTAACTAAACCTTGAATATCACCGTATTCATCAACGACTAAACCTAATCGCTCTTTAGCGTGTTGAAATTTGAGTAATTGAATATTGAGCGGGGTACCTTCCGGAATATAATAAAGTTCACGAACCGCACGTAACAATGTGGCTTTAGTAAATTGGTTTTTCGATAATAATTTCAACGCATCACGGGCATGAATATAACCTACAACGTCGTCAATATTATCTCTATATAGTAGTACACGAGTATGATTAGCTTGTGTAAGTTGCTTTTGAATCTTTTTCCAATCGTCATTAACATCAATACCAATCAATTCACTCCGCGGGATCATAATGTCATCTACAGTGACTTTTTCTAAATCCAGTATGCTCATTAACATACTATGATCTTGTGCATGTAATAAAGCGCTTGACTCATTGACAACAGAGCGCAATTCTTCGCTACTTAAACTGTGTTGTTCTCGTTGTTCTGAACTAATGCCTAGTAACATTAGAATGCCATTTGTTATCCAGTTCACTGCCATCACAAACGGTAACAATACTTTTAATAACATCATTAAGAAAATAGAACTAGGGAAAGCTATTTTTTCAGGATACAAAGCGGCAAGTGTTTTTGGGGTAACTTCAGCAAAAATCAACACGACTAAAGTCAGTATTATGGTTGCAGTTAGTACGGCTAAATCATCAGATATCCCCAACTCACGTGATAATCTTAATGCAATGATTGTAGCGATGGCAGATGCAGCAATATTAACTAAATTATTACCAATTAAAATAAGGCCGATTAGTCTGTCTGGGCGTTTTAAAAGCTTGCTGACCCGCTTAGCACCTTTATGTTTTTCTTTTTCAAGATGCCTTAATTTGTAGCGATTTAGTGACATCATGCCCGTTTCTGAGCCTGAGAAGTAAGCTGAGATGAGTATCAGTATGCCAAGAATAATAAAAAGCATCTGAATTGATATGTTATCCAAAAAGGAAGTACCTTATATAATTAAAAAATAATAAAAAACTTAAGATAGCAGAAACTCTTTAACGAATCGACTACCAAAATAGGATAGGGTTAATAGCGTACTAGCTGTCATTGTTAACACTAATACTCGATGACCTCGCCATCCTTGTAAATAATGACCAAGTAATATCACAATATAAATGAGCATTGCGATGAGTGATAATACAGTTTTATGTATGTTAGCTTTAGCAAAATAACCATCTAAAAATGCTAAACCGATTAATTCACTAACAAATAAAGCTAATGTACCTATTGTTAATATAAGAAATAACTGTTTTTCTACCTGCATTAATGGTGGTAAATGTACCACGGCAGTTAAATTTTTGCTCTTTAATTTTAAATTTATGTACGTCACTTGAAAAGCATATAACGTTGCAATGATGAGAATGCAGTAAGCAATTAGCGCTATGCTGATATGGCTAATAAGTATAATTTTTTCAGCAACTAAAGGAATAGATTCTGTTGCAGGAATGAAAATTCGTGCTAATTGCCAAATACCCGCAAAACCGTAGATTACAGGTAATAATAAATTAACCTTTACACGCAAAGCGACAATTGATATAGCGATAGTAATAATTAGGCTGACCAACGATATTACGTTCGGAAGGCTGAAATTAATCCCCTTACCATAGGGTTGAAGAATAATTGTGCATCGTTGAATAAGTGAATAGCAATAGCGGTTGTTGCTATTATTAACACGCGATCAAGGTTAGGGCCGTTAGGGTGAAATAAGCGAGATACAATTACTATAGTGGCGAGCATGTAAGCAATAAACGCCATGCTTGAACCAATAACTAAAAACTCCACTAACCTAAACTCCTAAATGGTAAACTCAATATCATTGATTCTATCAGATAAAATATTAACTAACATGTCAAATATTACTTTGCTTGATATAGATTAAAGCACTAACTTTCTTAACGGTTTAATTGCCAAAAATGTAATTAAGCCGGCGCAGGCTAAACCAAACCATTGTGGCAACATTTCATGGGAATGCGACATTTGTTCCGTGATATCGATAGCAAAAAAAGCTAAACCAAAATCAAGTAAAGTAGCAAAACCTATTGCACTTAAAGACACACCTAATAAATATCGTACCAAAACAGCACTACCCATTTCATTTTTAATAACGCCTAAGGTAGAAATATTACTTGCAGGTCCTGCCATCATAAACACAAGTGCAGTACCCGGAGATAGTCCACCATAATAAAACCGGCAGCAATTGGTGTTGAAGCGGTTGCGCAAATATACATAGGAATGGATATAACAATCATCATCAACATCGCAGCTAAGCCACTTCCATAACTTAATAAAAACTCTGCAGGTAAAAATGTTCGTACAATCGCAGCAAAAATAAGGCCAATAGCTAACCAAATAATAATGTCATCAATTAATTGTGTAGAAGCGTAATACACACCTGCTTTGGTTTTTTCAATAAAATCTGATATGAAAGACTTTTCTATTAATGATACATCAGCAATGGATGATGTTGCACTACTAGAACAACAGCTGCTTTGGGTTGCAAGTTCGGGGGGCGAATTTTCAATGGAGGAGCTTGAGCAGCAACTGCTTTGTACGGGTGTATCAACTTTTTTTATTGGTTGTGAATTGCAACACGTATTTTTGTTTTCTACTTTAGGTAAAGGCTCTACTGTTGTTTTGCTTGAACAACAGTTAGTTGTACCTTCTTTAGTCGCTGTTACGGGGCTTTTTATAGACGTCTCTTTAATGGTAGCAACAAGTAACCCCGTGATTATTGCTGACATTATGGCAGCAAAAGGGCGGTAAATAGCAAACACAGGGCCAAGTAGTGCGTAAGATACTGACACAGAATCAATACCTGTTTCAGGTGTGGCAACTAAAAAAGATGCAGTTGCCGGCGCTGATGCACCACTTCGTCTTAATTCTGTTGCAACAGGAATTACACCACAAGAACATAAAGGCAGTGGTGCACCAATTAGTGCTGCTTTTATAATGGCGGACTTTCCTTTACCTAAATGTTTGCTTAAGGTATTAGTTGGTATCCAAGCTTTCATCAACCCAAAGAATGAGTAAGCCTAATAACAACCAAGGACTCGCCTCTGCGCTAAGGTCGATGAAGTTATCAATCAATAAAAAAATATATTCCATAATTGCAGCCATAAGAAGAAAAGTTAGAATAAATCAACAAGTTTGATTATAACATGATTTTATCTAGGAAGAAGTTTTCAAGCGTAAATGTTGGCTGTAAATACTTAAAAGTGATTTAAGTAGTCAACATTTACGGATCACATAACGCTGATCTCGACAATGACTTTATCACAGGTATAATAGTCTTATTAATTTTCACCACTTTCGCTATTTAAAGCGCTATCAGAGTTATTCATGTTTGAAAATCTTTCCGAACGATTAGGTAAAACCCTTAAAAATATTAGTGGCCGTGGTCGCTTAACCGAAGACAATATCAAGGAAACTTTACGTGAAGTGCGTATGGCACTACTTGAAGCGGATGTTGCCTTACCCGTCATTAGAGAATTTGTAAGTAAAGTAAAAGAACAAGCTATAGGCGTAGATGTTTCTAAAAGCTTAACGCCAGGGCAAGTGTTCGTGAAAATTGTTCAAAAGGAACTTGAGCTTGCGATGGGGGGAGTCAATGAAACCCTTGATTTAAAAGCCACACCTCCGGCAATCGTCTTGATGGCAGGTTTACAAGGTGCAGGTAAAACAACGTCAGTTGCAAAGCTAGCGAAGTTTTTAACTGAGCGTGAAAAGAAAAAGGTGCTTGTTGTTAGTGCGGACGTTTATCGTCCTGCAGCTATAAAACAATTAGAAACCTTAGCCGCTGAAATTAATGTTGGTTTTTTTCCGAGTGATATAAAACAAAAACCTATTGATATTGCAAATGCCGCCATTGATCATGCAAAGAAAAACTTTTTTGATGTTGTTATTGTCGATACTGCCGGTCGTTTACATGTAGACGAAAGCATGATGGATGAAATTAAAGCATTACACGCCGCAATTAATCCAATTGAAACCCTCTTTACTGTTGATGCTATGACAGGTCAAGATGCTGCAAATACAGCGAAAGCCTTTAATGATGCTTTGCCTTTAACCGGTGTGATTTTAACGAAAACTGATGGTGATGCTCGTGGTGGTGCAGCATTATCAATTCGTCACATTACCGGTAAACCGATAAAATTCATGGGTGTTGGCGAGAAAATAGAAGCATTAGAGCCGTTTCATCCTGACAGAATAGCCTCACGTATCTTAGGTATGGGTGATGTGTTATCGCTGATAGAAGAAGTTGAACAAAAAGTAGATAGAAAAAAAGCGGAACAACTAGCTAAAAAAGTAAAAAGTGGTAAAGGTTTTAGTTTAGAAGATTTTCGTGATCAGCTTGTGCAAATGAAAAGCATGGGTGGAATGATGGGCTTGATGGATAAACTACCAGGCATGGGTAATATGTCTGATAAAATTAAAGATCAGATGGATGATAAGTTAACCATTAGAATGGAAGCCATTATTAATTCTATGACACCTGGTGAGCGTGAACATCCTGATATAATAAAAGGCTCACGTAAACGTCGTATTGCGGCGGGTTCAGGTACTCAAATTCAAGATGTAAATAAGTTGCTTAAACAGTTTTCTCAAATGCAAAAAATGATGAAAAAAATGTCAGGTAAAGGTGGTATGAAAAAAATGATGCGAGGAATGCAAGGCATGATGCCACCCGGAGGAATGGGCGGTGGGGGAATGTTTGGCCGTTAATCTCAGTTATTTTAAGCCATTGTACTTTTAAACCTAAACATGATTTGTTTAGGTTTTTGTTTTTATAATGGTACTGTTTGCTAAAAACAATCCTTGCTTTTTATCTTCAAAAGCGTAGAATACGCGAGCTTTTCTGTCGCCTATTGACAGGAAGTGTCTGGAAAAATCCGTTTTAACACTAAAATTAAAGAGGGCGATATGGTTACCATTCGTTTAGCTCGTGGTGGCGCTAAAAAGCGTCCATTCTATCAGGTTGTTGTTGCAGATAGCCGTAACTCTCGCGATGGTCGTTTCATCGAGAAAGTTGGTTTCTTCAACCCAACAGCACAAGGTCAAGCTGAGAAATTACGCTTAGACCTAGATCGTATCAACCATTGGGTTGGTCAAGGTGTCTTGGTGTGTCTGATCGTGTGGCTAAGTTAGTAAAAGACGCACAAGTTGCGGCTTAATTGCTTAGTAAGTACAAAGTAGTAGGGTTTAATTTTGTAGTGAGTTGTTATGAATAACGAAAATCAAATTATCTTAGGTAAAGTAGGCGCTGTTTACGGTATCAAAGGTTGGTTGAAAATTCATTCATTCACTGATGAAATTGATGCCATACTTGACTATTTTCCTTGGTCATTAAAATTAGGAAATAAAACACAAACAGTTGAAATTACTGATTGGCGTAAGCACAACAAAGGGTTGATTGTGAAAGTGGGAAATATTGATGATAGAGATCAAGCGCAAGCATTGGTTGGCTCTGAAATATTAACCAGTGAAAGTTCATTGCCAGATTTACCGCAAGGTGAATTTTACTGGCGTGATTTGATCGGCATGAATGTTGTTACCACTAAAGGTTACGACCTTGGGGTGGTTTCCGATATGATGGAAACTGGCGCTAACGATGTACTGGTTGTAAAGGCGAACCTAAATGACGGTTTTGGTAAAAAAGAGCGGCTAATCCCATATCTTTTTGAAGACGTTGTTGAGTCGGTTAGCATTGAAAATAAACAAATTTGTGTTGACTGGGACCCAGGTTTCTAACTTGTGATTAGTGTTGATTCTTGTACTAATACTGCAAAGAAAGAAAAGAGCAAAATGTGGATAGGGGTGATAAGCCTTTTTCCCGAAATGTTTAACGCTATTACCGAGTATGGGGTGACAGGCCGAGCGATCCGTGGTGGGTTAATTGAGTTTCATAAATGGAACCCAAGAGACTTTACTCATGATCGACATCGCACTGTTGACGATCGTCCTTATGGCGGTGGTCCAGGTATGTTGATGATGGTGCAACCACTAAGGGATGCCATTACTGCTGCGCGAAATGCTGCAGAAGAAAATGGTAGAAAAGCGAAGGTCATTTATTTGTCGCCGCAGGGACGGAAATTGGACCAAGCAGGCGTTTGTGAATTAGCGCAAGATGACTGCCTGATATTTATAGCAGGTCGTTATGAAGGCATTGACGAGCGACTAATCGCGTCAGATATTGACGAAGAATGGTCGGTTGGTGATTACATTTTAAGTGGTGGGGAACTACCGATGAATGTAATAGATGCAGTAGCACGATTAGTGCCGGGTGTATTAGGACATAAAGAATCAGCAATTCAAGATTCTTTCTCTGAAGGCTTACATGGCTTATTAGATTGTCCACATTACACAAGGCCAGAAGTATTGACTACCTCAACAGGGGATGAAATGTCAGTACCGAAAATTTTGTTAAGTGGTAATCACGAACATATACGCATATGGCGCCAAAAGCAGTCTCTATTGAGAACATGGACCAGAAGACCAGAATTATTAATTAACCTAGCTCTGACAGATGAGCAGGAAAAAACGTTAGCTTTAATTAAAAAGCAAACAAAATCCACTTAGACTGTGAATACTAGGAAGAAGGTATTATGAGTAAAATTATTGAAATGCTCGAACAAGAGCAATTAAAAAAAGACCTACCAAACATACGCGCCAGGCGATACTGTAGTAGTTCAAGTAAAAGTTACTGAAGGTGATAAATCACGTCTTCAAGCATTTGAAGGTGTCGTTATCTCTGTTAAAAACCGTGGCTTACATTCAGCGTTCACTGTTCGTAAAATTTCGAACGGTGTTGGTGTAGAACGTGTATTCCAGACACATAGCCCAATTGTTGACTCAATTGCTGTTAAACGTCGCGGTGATGTTCGTCAAGCGAAACTTTACTATCTTCGTGAACGTTCAGGTAAATCTGCGCGTATTAAAGAAAAATTGGCTAAAAAGTAATTTTCTAAAAAGAAAACTACTTGCTACTTTTTTGATAAATAAAGATGATAAAAAAAGGGTGAATATTAAGTTATTCACCCTTTTTTGTTATAAAATATTTACCTCTCACAGAAACATAATTTACAGCCTCATGAAAACGGTATTGTTGTAAAAGTTAGTTATTTTCTGCTCGATGTATTTTCAAAAATTCAATGGCTTTATCAACAGCACTTTTCACTTTTGTTTCCATCTCAAAACGTTCAGAAGTCGGTAAATAAAATGCCATATCCACCTCATGACGGATATAACGAGTGGGTAACTGATTAAGTACAATACAGATCAGATCTGCGATAAAATCTTCATCATATTTTTCATTAAACTTAGATAAAGTAAAGTATTGCATTACAAGTTTTTCATAATAATTATGAATATCATCAGATATTTTCATTGTATATTTCCTAAAATTTATTTTCTTGAATTAAGGTTAACCTGTGATTTGCAAAAATGCTAATTTAATTCTTCCTCAGCCAATGTTGCAATTGGCGTAAAATTAACGTTTTTCCGCCAGTTCAATGTCTCGTTCAATTGCAGAAATAGCTTTACGACAACGACCTAAACGTTGATGTAAAGCGAGTACCTCAGAGGATACTTTTTCAGACTCATGTTGTTTACATTGTAATCGAGTGATTTCGCGTTCAGCCACCATATCCATTAGACGACGTTCAAATTCATGATGTTCAGCTAATTTTGTATATAATTGGTGACTGCTAAGCATGATACTTTTAGTCATATCACTGTACTTATTTGTTTGTTTTATTTTGGCTTTTTTTATGCGTACTTTATTATTGGCATCAAAGCTTAGTTTGGCTGCTTGATGCATCACTGAATTTGACAATAAAGCATTTGAAATAGCCGATAGTTGTTGCTCAATTTGTTGTAAAAGAATTTTAGAAAGATCAATCTTATTCGCTTTTGCTAAACGAGAAAATTCAGCAATTCGTCGAGAAACTTCCTTTATATATGGACCGAATTGGTCACTTTGGCTAGCAAAAAGGGTTGAGGAAAATAAATTGTTATTCTCAATTAAACGATGCGCTTTATGCTGCATGTTTTGTTTGTCTATTTCTTTAGCTTTAGCATCAAGTGTTTTTAGTAGTAAAGATAAACGCTCAATAGAGTTCATTATTTAACCTGGTGCTTTAGTTAATAGGTAAAGTTGAATGATAACTATAACATTTTCGTTACTTTTATACTCACACATTTAGTTTTTACGATTATATATATTGGTATATGGCCAAAAAGCATAAATTGCTAATTGTTAAAAAACTCATTTTTGTCACATTATATTTACATTTCGACGGTGTGTTTTGTTAAGTGTTTGAATATATTGTGTTATTTATTTATTTTTATAGTGCACTTACAAGTAACATAAAAACAAAAAATAAATAAAATTATCTTAACTAACTGTTATTTAACGTTAAAGTGTTTCTGTAGTACTTTTTTTTTGTGAAAAAATATAAATTTTGATCTTTTTTGAGAAAGTTTTCTATTTAATTAAAAATCATGCTTTTAACTTGTTAACTACTTGTTTTAAATGTTGTTTTGTGTTTTTGTTGCCTTTTTTATGCCATGTTTGAATGTTATTTAATATGTATAAATGTTAAAAATTTTGTCTATTGGTTATGAATGGTGTTGACGCTGTGCGTTGATCCCGTTTAATATCGTAAGGGACAGATCAGGTCATATGACCCGTTCAAAAAAGTTTACGAGGCAATATAGTCTCGAAGCGGCTAAAAACAAACAAATAACAACCAATCACGAATGTGATCCAGGGAGTAAACATGTATAACAACTTTTCAAAAACCTTTAAAAGATCAGTAGCAGCGATTGCTGTATCAACTGTTCTAGGAATGACCTCAGCGTCAGCTGAAGATATTAAAGGTACTATTGCCGTAACTGATGGTAATACAAATGGTTTAACAGTTAAGGCTGTTAACAAGGCAACGGGAACAACCCGTACAGTGGAGCTTGATGCAGATGGTTCTTATCGTTTAGCAAAGCTTCCGTCAGGTCAATATGAAGTAACTGTAACAAAAGGTAATACTGTACTTGCTAAAGAATCAGTACAAGTTTCACTTGGTAGAAATGCAATCACAAACTTTGAAGTTGTAGCTCCTTCTGATGATGTTGAAGTTATTCAAGTTGTAGGTTCATCAGTATCAACTATTGATTTAGGTTCGTCAGATTCAGGTCTTATTATTGGTGATGTTGATATTGCTCGTATGCCTATTGCACAAAACATAACCTCTGTGGCAATGCTTGCTCCAGGTACTGTTAAAGGTGATTCTGCTTTTGGTAACACAGCCTCTTTCGGTGGCTCTTCTGTTGCTGAAAATGCTTGTTACATTAATGGTCTTGAAGTAACAAATACACGACAAGGTTTAGGTTGTGGTGAAGTACCTTTTGAATTCTATAAAGAATTCCAAATTAAAACAGGTGGTTACTCAGCTAAATATGGCCGAGCTACTGGTGGTACTATGAACTCTATTACTAAGAGTGGTACAAACGATTGGGAATTTGCGGCTATACTTCAATACCAACCTGAAGGTTTGCAAGAAGAAGGAAATTTCTCTCGCGGTAAAGGTGGTTCAGGTAAAGTTTTCAGAGATGAACGTCGTGACTCAGATAATAAAGTTGATTTCACTATCTCAGCGGGCGGCGCAATTATCGAGGATACTTTATTTTTCTACGGTTTACTTAACCCAAGAGATGTTGAATCTTCATATACATGGGGGGGAGATGAGTTCTCACCTAATAATGAATACCGTGAACGAGATTCATCACCGAGTGATAATTTATTTTGGGGTGGTAAGTTAGATTGGGATATTAACGAAGATCACCGTTTAAGCTTATTCGGCTACTCTAACCGAAGTGATACAGAAGAAACCGTATATAATTATGATCCTAACGCAACTGAAAATGGTATTGTACGCGATAAGATCGACTCAAATTTACGTAAACGTGGTGGCGAAGCGCAAAGCTTAAGCTATACAGGTTACATGACTGATGACTTCATTGTAACAGCTTTAATTGGTAAAATTGAAACTGAATATGAAACACAATCAGCTAATCTAGTTTGTCCTACAGTAACTGATTCTCGTAATACAGACAATCCTGTTACAGGTTGTGGTGCAGGTGGTAGTTTTGGTGCCAATAATGATTCTAATACTCAATATCGTTTAGATCTTGAATACACCATTGGTGATCACACTATCGTTGGTGGTATTGATTATCAAGAGCGTGATTCAGTAAGAGTAAGTCGTCCAATTGGTGGCCATAGTTATGACTATAAAACACTAGCCGCCGGTGGTGATTTTCAAGCAGACAATGGCGCACTAGAAAATACAACCGGTGCCGCAATGGACATTGTTGAAGATCGTATTTTTGATGGTGGTGGTAGTTTCAATTCTGAATTAACAGCTTATTACATTGAAGATAAGTGGCAAGTTAATGATAACCTAGTATTAGATATAGGTTTACGGGTTGATGAATTTGATAGTGGGAACTACAGGTAAGTTACTTACAAGTTTTAAAACAGATATTGCTCCACGTTTAGGCTTGACATGGGATCCTGTAGGTAATGGTGAGTCAAAAGTTTATGCTACATATGGTCGATACTACTTGCCTGTTGCTAATAACACTATTTTCCGTGCAGCTTCTGGGGTAAGTGATATTACCACTGCTTATACTTTTACTGGAGTAGATGGTACTACAGGTGCTCCTACAGGTTTAACTCCTTTGGCAGAAACTCTAGAAGGTGGAACATTAGCTGATTCTCAACAAATAAGTGGTACACCAGTTGTTCCTGAGAAAGATATTTTCCAAGCTCAAGAAGCTGACCCATTCTCTAAAGATGAATATATCGTTGGTTATGAACAAATACTTAACGAAAACTATACCCTAGGTTTAAAAGGTACTTTCCGTGAAGTAGCTACAGCATTAGATGATTACTGTGGACGTTATGCATACCCATACTGTGTAATGGTTAACCCTGGTTTTGATTCTAGTCGGTACAGTGATGGTTACTACTGGAACGGTAGTGATTGGGGCGATTCAGCTTTTGATGATGATGGTGTTCCAGATGAAGGTTCATTAACAACTTATAGTGCTGAAACTATGGGCTTACCTAAAGCTAAGAATGAGTACACAGCTTTAGAAACTATGATTAAATATAACGAAGACAACTTCCGTTATACACTAACGTATACTTGGTCTCGTAGTATAGGTAACTTTGAAGGGGCTGTTAAATCTGATATTGGTCAAGCTGATCCGGTATTACACAAGATTTCGATTTCCCTGCATTAATGGATGGTTCTGATGGTTATCAACCAAACGATCGTCGCCACGTTTTCAAATTCTTCGGAAGTTGGGAACCTATGGAAGATTTACTAGTCGGTTGGAATGCTACATTGTCTAGCGGGCGTCCTTTAAGCTTATTTGGTCAGGGTTATCCTTCTGATGATCCGAACTTAAATGGTGGTTGGGGTGATTTATTCTATCTTGCTGATACAGATTCAAGCGGTGAGTTAACAGGTACTTATACTCGTCATTCACGCGGTTCAGCAGGTCGTACTCCATGGACATTTAACATCGATTTATCTGCAGCTTATAACTTTACTATTTCAGATATTGACATGAAAGCTTCTATCAATGTATTTAACGTATTAAATACACAAGAAGCTATATCAATGAATGAACATTATGAAGCATCTGAAGGTGTTGAAAACCAATGGTATGGTGCTGCATATGGCTTCCAAACTCCACGTTATGTACGTATTGGATTTGAAGCTCGCTTCTAAAATTAGTTAACTTTAAACGAATATCAAAAGCCTCTTAATTGAGGCTTTTTTTTATGTAATAGTTATTTACCCATAAATGAAAACCTATTATTATTGTTACTCTTTCATGGTTGAAAACTGTGACCACAGCTTATAAATGT
Organism: Colwellia maritima; assembly: GCF_022669015.1. Classification (GTDB taxonomy): domain Bacteria; phylum Pseudomonadota; class Gammaproteobacteria; order Enterobacterales; family Alteromonadaceae; genus Colwellia; species Colwellia maritima. The sequence continues at coordinate 1,821,463 of NZ_JAKKSL010000001.1, forward strand.
TCGGAGCAGCTTTATCAAGCGATTAGATAAATTAAAAAATAAAGCCAGTGAAATACTCAATCGTACGCTTGATCAACATATCAACTTAGCGGTTACTGGCCTAAGTCGAAGTGGAAAAACCGCTTTTATCACCTCATTAGTGAATCAATTAATTACTGAAGGTAATGGTAGTAAGTTAAGTTTTTTTGATCCCGTTCATAATGGTAATTTTATTGCAGCAAAAAGAGTGCCTCAACAAAATTTATCAATTCCCCGTTTTGATTATGACAAAGCAATTACTTCATTAACCGCCGAGCCACCATCATGGCCAGAGCCTACGCATGGTATAAGTGAACTGCGTTTGGCTATTCGTTATCAACCGCAAAAATCTATATTAAAGTATGCAGCTGATATGGCTACGTTAACCCTCGATATCACTGATTATCCCGGTGAATGGTTGCTAGATTTACCGATGCTAAAACAAACTTATGAGCAATGGTCTGAGCAAACACAAGCGTTGTTAACTTCATCACCCCGTAATAAATATTCTCATGATTTTTTAGAAAAAATTGGTAATTTAGACCCATTCGACGTGGCTGATGAAGAAATATTAGCGCAATTATCCCAAGAGTATACCGAGTTATTACATACCTTTCGTTATCAATTAGGTCTTAGTGTTATCCAACCAGGGCGTTTTATATTACCGGCTGAATTAGTCGGCGCCCCTATCCTAGAGTTTTTCCCTTTTCCAAATTTAACTAAGATTGATGGTAATGAGTATCAAAATGCCAGAGATGATAGTTTTATTGGTATGTTAAGAGCACGTTTTATAGAATACAAAGAGGAAGTTGTTAAAAAGTTTTATCATCAACATTTCATGCGTTTTGATAGACAAATTGTTTTAGCTGATTGTTTAACACCATTGAATGCGTGTTCTGAAAATAGTGGTCCTGAAAGTTTTGATGATCTGCAGTTAGCAATAGACATGATTTTAGAAAGTTACAGCTATGGGAAATCGGGTTTGTTTTCGCGTTTGTTTTCTCCAAAAATTGATAAGTTGCTTTTTGCCGCAACAAAGGCTGACCATGTAACCGCAGAACAACATGCCCCCATGGTTTCATTATTAAATCAATTGATTTATCAAAGTAAACATAATATTAACTTTGAAGCTATTGAAATGAAAACCCTCGCGATAGCGTCAGTAAAAAGTACCAATTCAGGAAAGAGCTTTCATAACGGTCAACAAGTGTCGGTAATTCAAGGACATAGGTTGAAGAACACGTTAGACAAAGAGACTGTAGAGAAAATCACTTTATTTCCTGGATCTGTACCAGAAAAACTCCCTCAAAAAGAGTTTTGGCAAGAAAGTGCATTTAACTTTATCAATTTTTCACCGATGAGTGGTATGACAAAGCATGAAGCCTTACCTCATATTCGTATGGATCAGGTATTACAATTTTTGTTAGCAGATAAGATGCTATAAAGCTCCAAAAGTGACTCAAACAAAATGAATTCAAAGGATCTTAACTCAAACATATGACCTCAAAAAAAATACAAGTGATGTAAAAGAGCATCAACAACAAGTGTTGTTTTCAGAAAACGAATTGTTGAGTAATCAACTTACCCAAACGTCTGAAGTAAGTAATGAAGGTAAGCAGGTGATCTTTGATAATAAAGATTACCACCAATAGAAGAGCAAACAGAGCTGCCCGGTACTTCATGAGCAAACCCAAGGTGATGGTATAGTTGAAAGTAACAAACGTCGTCCACGCCGGCTATGGCGTATAGCGCTGACATTATTGACCGTGCTTATTGGGATAGAAACGTTTGACTTTTTTGTAACTGGCTTTGCTCAGTCGCCTATTATTACCAGTATTTATGCCATTATTTTAGCTTGTTTAACTATGCTTGCCTGTTCAAGTTTGTTCAGTGAATGGACAACATTAAGGCAATTTAAGCGCAGAGAAAAACTCAAACAGCAAGCAAATCACCTACTATTTGATAGTATTGCACCGACAAGCCACCACGAAGGTAACTTAGATGTAGCGACGTTTTGTCAAAAAATAACAGATAATTTGCCTTGTGATCTTGGTTTTGAAAAAGAAGGGGAACAAGGGAATGTCTGGGAAGATGCATTAAGTAGCCCACATACTAACCAAGAATTACTTCAGCTTTATTCACGCTTAGTGTTATCTAAAGTGGATGAAAAAGCTATGGCAGAAATAGCCAAGTTTTCAACCGAAGCCGTCGTTTTAGTGTCTTTGAGTCCTGTCGCTATTATTGATATGTTGATTATATTATGGCGTAATTTACGAATGATAAATAAAGTGGTCGGTTTGTACGGGTTAAAGTTAGGTTATTGGAGTCGTATAAAATTAATAAGGCAAGTTTTTGTTAATATGGTTTATGCGGGAGCCAGTGAATTGATTGCTGATTTTGGGGCGGATATGATAGGTGCGGATTTACTTGGAAAACTTTCAGGACGTCTAGCGCAAGGACTAGGCGCAGGTATGTTAACGGCACGTCTGGGCGTTAAAACAATGCAACTATGTCGCCCTATCCCCTTCGAAGACAAGCCTAAACTAGGTCATGTTCGCAAAGAAATGCTGACAACCATTAAAAACTTACTTAGCCGTAAAGTTTAAGCTAGCTTTGTTCTATTAAACGAATAATTTTACAGCGTAAACATGAACGGTTGTGAAGCGCGTTAGTGCAAGTGGAATATTAACCGTGCATTACTTGTAACGCTTATTTTACGATATGATTTTTTGTTGTTTTTTCGTTGGAAGTCAAATGCTTTCTTTTTTTCAACACCAACCTTAAGATAAATGTAACTAAAGGGGAGCCCCTCATAATAAAAAGTAGGTTACAGCCATGTCAAAAGGCACCAAGTATGTTTCTAAACATGCTGATGAAAACGGTATTATTCACTGGTCAGAGCAAGAAAATAAAACATGGAATACGCTGATCTCACGTCAGCTTTCTCATATAGATAATAAAGCTTGTGATGAATATTTTGAAGGATTAGCACTATTACAATTACCCACTGACAGAATTCCACAACTCGGTGAGGTTTCAAAAGTATTGCAAGCTACAACAGGGTGGCAATGTTACCCTGTGCCTGCCCTTATTGGCTTTGGTGAGTTTTTTAAATTGTTGTCAGAAAAAAATTCCCCGTGGCAACATTTATTCGTAGCCAAGAAGAATTAGATTATCTGCAAGAGCCTGATATATTTCATGAAATATTTGGTCATTGCCCACTATTAACCAACGCTTCTTTCGCTAATTATACGCAAGCGTATGGAAAGATGGGATTGAATGCTACTAAAGAACAACGGGTTTTTTTAGCTCGTCTATACTGGTTTACAATTGAGTTTGGCTTACTTAATACACCTAAAGGACTAAGGATTTATGGTGGTGGTATCTTATCTTCACCAAGTGAAACTGAATACGCATTAACCGATGAAAGTGTAGAGCGTAGACCATTAAATAAAGCTAATGTTATTGACGTGCTTAGAACCCCATATCGAATTGATATAATGCAACCTGTTTACTTTATGCTAAATAAAGTCAGTGATTTAGACAGTATTAGAGAGTTATCCGTAGAAGATATTATGGTGCTGATTGAAGAAGCAAGAGCACTTGGTTTATTTGATGCTAAATTTTCACCTAAAGATAAAGTTTAACTCAGTATGAGTTAACACAAAAAAATAAGGAATTATAATGAGTAGAGAACTATCAACACAGCAATGCGAAGCGTGTCATGTAGATGCTCCAAAAGTAAGCGATGATGAATTAAAACAGCTGATAGGGCAAATTCCGGATTGGGTACCCCAGGTACGTAATGACGTAATGATGTTAGAACGTGAGTACATATTTAAAAACTATAAGTTAGCATGGGCATTTGCTAATAAGGTTAGTGAGCTTGCAGAAGCTGAATTTCATCACCCTTCAATTTTACTTGAATGGGGTAAAGTTACCGTAACATGGTGGACACACTCTATTGGTGGTTTACATAAAAATGACTTTATCTGTGCTGCAAAAACGGATCGGTTAGTATAATTTATCTTTAATAATCATCAAAGTAGGTGTAATAGCTTTTGACGAAGTAATCATGTTTATAGACAATTTAACAAAAGCCTTAACAATTTCGAATGTTAAGGCTTTTTTATTGTAAAAAATAGTTTACAATGTTTTTCTTTGAGCTTTTAAAGGGTTGTTTACATGCGTTTGGAAATTACGTGTCATGACCGTGTTGGTATGGGACAAAAAGTATTAGGTATTTTTGTTGAGCATGGTATCAATGTTCGTGGTATTGAATTAAAAGAACAGGGTCGAATATTTATCAATATTCCAGAACTTAGTTTCGCAGACTTACAAACGTTTATGCCTCAACTTCGCTTGTTAGAAGGCGTTGGTGATGTTCGAACTGCACCGTATATGCCTTCAGAACGAGAACAAAATGAACTAATCACTTTAATTAAAACCTTTCCCGATCCTTTTATTTCTCTTGATGCTAAGGGCAACATCCGAATTGTAAACAATATTGCTGCCAGTATAATGAAAACTGACGACGAAAGTATTAAAGGACAACCTATCAGCCAATGGCTAAAAGGCTTTAATTTTACCCGTTGGTTAGATAGTAATGATGTATTGGCTCAGACGCGCCGTTTAAAATTTCAAAGTGAAGATTTTGTAGCTGATATTATGCCAATTCATGTGGCTAATGAAGGAAGTACTGACAGCAACAAGAAAATTTTAGCGGGCGCTGTACTAATCCTAAAATCAGAAGCACGTTTAGGGCAACAAATTAATGCCTTTAAGCAACCTAATGAAAATACGTTTTCAGGTATTCAAGCAAGTAGTACCAAAGATGAGAAAGGTTATTCGTGAAGCCAAACGAATGTCTCAACTTGATTCGTCTATTTTAATTATTGGCGAAACGGGTACAGGCAAAGAGTTATTAGCAAGGGCTTGTCATGCAGCAAGTGAACGAGCAGAACAACCTTTTATGACACTCAATTGTGCTGCTTTACCTGATGATGTCGCTGAATCAGAATTATTTGGCGTAGGTGAAAAAGCTCAAGAAAAAAGCAAACGTGGTATTTTTGAACTTGCCGATGGTGGTAGTGTTTTTCTTGATGAAGTTGGTGAAATGTCCACTAAACTTCAAAGCAAATTATTGCGTGTTATTCAAAATGGTAGTTTTAGAAGGGTAAATTCTGAGCAAGAAGTGACAGTAAATGTACGTATTATTAGTTCAACTAACAAGGATTTACTTCACTTAGTATCAATAGGCGAATTTAGAGAAGATCTTTATTACCGTTTAAATGTTTTTGGTCTAAATATCCCTCCTTTAAGGGAGCGTCGCAGTGATATTTTACCGTTAACTGAATCTTTTATCGCACATGTGGCCAACGTATTGGTCGTGTGAATTTGAGGCTAACAGAGGAATGTCGTGATTTTATTGAGCACTACCCATGGCCTGGCAATGTAAGACAATTAGAAAATGTACTCACGAGAGCAACTTCATTACTTGAAGGAAAAGAAATAGAAGTCAGTCACTTACAATTACCTGCTTATACACGTGAACATGGTTATTTAGAAGAAGAATTTGAAGGTACGCTTGATGCTGCTGTAAAAAACTTTGAAGCTGATTTATTACGCAAGCTATATCCTGCATATCCAAGCACAAGACAGTTAGCAAAAAAACTCGGGTTAAGTCATACCGCCATCGCCAATAAATTACGGGAATATGATATTAATAAGAAAACAGTAAAAATATAATAAGTGTCAGTGTAGCGCTAAACAAATCAATGAAAAATTAAAATTCCGCCTTAATAGCATGAATCAAAATAGGCGGGATGATCGCTTATTTAAAATATAAACCACCGTGTGTAAATTTATTTTTATCAATCAGTTGCACCATATAAGTTCTTTGAGAATATTTTACAATCATTGGTTATAACAAAGTGGAAAAATTCATGTAAAGAATTTTTGCCATCCCTTACTTAACTCTATTTTATGTTTACTTGTTGCTTTTAGATAAATACTCGTAGAATTAACATTAATTTAGTCTTGTTTTCACGAGAAGACTTTCTTGAAATTAGCTAGTCTACACAGCTGTAGAATATAAAGCGTAAATATCTTGGGTAATGAATTAAGGAATACTATGAAACTTTATGGTTATTGGCGATCTACTGCAGCGTATCGAGTACGAATAGCATTGCATTTAAAGGGGATTAGGTTTGAGTCGATTCCCGTACATTTAGTGAAAAATGGTGGTGAACAGCATTACGACAATTATGCCGCTATCAACCCTAATCAATTAGTACCCACTTTAATTGATGGTGATTTTGTTTTACATCAATCGTTAGCTATTATTGATTATATTGAAGCATCACAGTCAGGCTTGTCTTTATACCCAGATTGCATTAAAGCAAAAGCGCAAGTTCAAGCATTGGCGCTAGATATTTCCTGTGAAATCCATCCTTTAAATAATTTACGTGTTCAACAATACTTAGCGACTGAATTATCTATAACGAACGAAGCAAAATCTCAATGGATAAATCATTGGATGCAAATAGGTTTTAATGCAATAGAAAAACAATTAGCGCTAACAGCCGGCTGTTATTGTTACGAAGACCAAATAACCGTTGCGGATATTTGTTTAGTAGCCCAAGTCTATAATGCTAATCGATTTAATGTAGATATGAGCGGTTACCCCTACATAAATCGTGTAGTCGATAATTGCAATAAACTTGAAGCTTTTCAGTTAGCTTTACCTGAAAATCAACTTGATGCGCAATAGAGTAACTAACCTCAGCTCGGCTTAATAAATCTTTCTATAATGGCTATTTTTACTAACTTCTTCGTTAAATTCACTTGCAATAGACCGCCTATTGACGCGTAAATTTGCCTTGCTTATTTTGCGGATTAAAGTAGCAAAACTATCTCATTATAGTGATAAGAGGAAAATTAAATACTAATTTTCAATGAGTTAAAAACTTCTTAACCCGAGTTGAGGTTAACTAGGCTGATAAGTGGATAAAAAAGGCGAGTTCCAAAAAATTAACTTTTAGCTAATTGATTTCGTTACTCGCTTCACGTGAATCAAAGAAAATTAATGCAATACTCTCGCTTTAATTGTTCCTTCAATCGCTTTTAATGCTTTTAATGCTTGAGCACTATCAGAAGATTCAATATCAATAACTACATAACCAATTTGGGTATCAGTTTGTAAATACTGTGCTGCAATATTGATGTTGTTCTTGGCAAAAGCTTGGTTGATGCTTGTTAGGACACCAGGTTGGTTACGGTGAATATGTAATAATCGACTAGTACCTGTTTCTCCTGGCAATCTATGCTCAGGTAATGAAACTTCTGGGAAATTAACAGCAGATAAACTTGAACCATTATCTGAATATTTAGCCAATTTACTTGCTACTTCTAAACCAATATTTTCTTGTGCTTCTTTTGTACTACCACCAATATGTGGAGTCAAAATAACATTATCAAATTCACGTAATGGCGATACAAATTCTTCCTGATTGCCTTTAGGTTCAACAGGGAATACATCAATTGCCGCACCGCCTACTTTTTTATCTGATAAGGCCTGTGCAAGAGCATCAATATCAACCACAGTACCACGAGAAGCATTAATAAAAATAGAACCCGTTTTCATTGCTGCAAATTGTGGGGCACCAAACATGTCTTTTGTTTGTGGTGTTTCAGGAACATGTAAACTAACCACATCAGATTCAGCTAACAAAGCATCTAACGAAGGGGCTTGACTTGCATTCCCTAGAGGCAATTTAGTTTCTATATCATAAAAGCGAACACGCATACCCAAGGTTTCGGCTAAAATACCAAGTTGAGTGCCAATATGACCATAGCCAATAATTCCTAACGTTTTTCCACGTGCTTCAAACGATCCTGTTGCTGACTTTAACCATTCACCTCGGTGTGCCTTCGCGCTTCTTTCTGGAATACCGCGTAATAACAATAATGTTTCACCCAAGACTAACTCAGCTACTGAACGAGTGTTAGAAAAAGGAGCATTAAATACCGGAATACCAAGCTTTTGAGCAGCTTTAATATTGACTTGATTTGTACCAATACAAAAACAACCAATCGCAACTAACTTTTTAGCGTGGCTTAATACTTCTTCTGTTAACTGAGTACGCGAACGAAGACCAATAAAGTGTACATCAGCTATTTTATCAATTAAATCATCGTTCGAAAGTGATGTTTTAATATACTCAATGTTTGTGTAACCTTTTGCGTTTAGTTCATCAAGCGCACTTTGATGCACACCTTCAAGTAAAAGAATTTTAATCTTATTTTTTGCTAATGATTTTTTGTTTGTTGTCATGTGAATGGCTTCGCTTATTTAAGTTGGTATTATATTGTTAATAAAAATTTAAGTTAAATAAAAGTCAGCTAAATAAAAACGTTTAGATGGCTAGATATCTATAATCGGGATAAAGATACCATATAGTGTATAAACTCTAAAGCAAATATTTAGTATAAAAGGCTAAATATTTGCTTTTTTGGAACGTTATGCATCTATTAATAAAAGTTTGGTAATGTGTAGAAAAACTTTATTGCTTAACGTTTACACCATTTTCACCGACAAGTATCAGTATATCGGCACCTCTATTAGCAAATAAGCCATTGGTTACAACACCCACGATAGCGTTAATATCAGCTTCCAATTTTTTAGGATTAATTATAGATAAGTTATGTACATCAAGAATAACGTTACCATTATCGGTGATAACGCCTTGTCGATATTCAGGGTCACCGCCAAGTTTGACTAGCTCTCTTGCAACATAGCTTCTGGCCATAGGAATTACTTCAACAGGCAATGGGAAATTACCTAATATTTCTACTTGTTTCGAATCATCCGCGATACAAATAAACTGTTTAGCTACTGCTGCAACAATTTTTTCACGGGTGAGGGCAGCTCCCCCACCTTTGATCATGCTCATGTGTTTGGTGATTTCATCGGCACCATCCACATACACATCTAATACATCAACATTATTAAGATCAAATACTTCAATACCGTGCGCTTTAAGTCGTTTGCTAGATTCTTCAGAACTTGACACTGCGCCCACAATATTATGTTTTATCGTTGCTAGCGCATCGATAAAATAATTTACGGTTGAGCCTGTGCCAACACCAACAATGGTGTCATTTTTAATATATTCTAAGGCTTTTGTTGCCGCGGCTTTTTTCATTTCATCTTGAGTCATTACTGTGCCTTTTAATAGAAAGAGATCAACTTGGTAATAAGGCGCGGATTATAGCATTGTGCATAGGAATAAGTAACGAGTTATCAAGTAGAACTGAACTTCAGTAAATCTATAGTTTTTTGCATTAAAGGGTAAAAAAATAGGGAGAGTGAATCTGTTCGTCATTTATCATGGGCTAAAGGGGAACTCACTACATAAATATATAGCGTTGTGATGGGGTGATAATTTCAGGTAAGGGGATATCCCAATGCTCTACAGGAATTTTTTTTACTTGTTGGCAGTCATGTGCAATGCCTATTGGATAAACATGATGTTGTTGCCAGTTTGTTAAAGTTCTATCATAAAAGCCACCGCCCATACCTAATCTTGCACCTGCGGCATCAAAAGCAACTAATGGTGTGCATAACACATCAAGTTGCGCTAAAGGGCACACTTTAGTTACATTCAAGGTTGGTTCTTCAATACCATAAATATTTTTTACCATAGGAGTGTTACGTTCAAATAAAAGAAACAGTAAATGACCTGAACAAAAAGGGTGTAGAACAGGTAAGTAAACGCGTTTATTGTGTTGCCAACACCATTCAATAAAAGGCGTGGGATTAAGTTCGCCATCATTGGCTAAATATAGCGCAATAGTTTGTGCAGAGTTTACTTTAGGGTGAGTTGATAAGTGTTGAATCAGGCGATCACTTGCCTGTTGTTGCTCTTCTAAAGAAAGTGTTTGTCTACGTGTTCTGACCAGGGTTCTTAGGGCCGCTCTTGAATTCATAGAATTGGACTGCCTTGTTTTGACATAAGATTACGATTTTATTGGAAGGCCAGAAGCTTTTGCCCCTAGTCTTTTTGTTATTTTGGCTTGGCGTTTTAAACCCCAAACATGAGTTTGGTGTCATTCCATTGTATATTAATATTGATTAATCGACGAGTTATTTTAACTGCTTGATATTTGATCTTTACATAAGATAAGTTCTTGTTTCAGTATGTCATTTATGTGGTCATCTAATGTGATTTCGATAAAATAAATCTTTGAGGGAGAACCTGAATGCATGTAAAACAAAGAAAATAACACTACCTTCTTTTTGTGCTTATCAAAAAGTGTATTGAAAGTCCCTAACTTCTATGACATCATTTTCTGTAATTGAGATATTCTGTTGATTGCTTGTGATTTTTAACTTTTCTAAAAAATTTATGGTATTGCTACTATGTTTGACCTTTGTTGGTCAGGCAATGGCGTCTATTATTATGCCTTATCAGATGATGAGTATGAAAGTTATGAATGATCAGGAGCAATCACACGATATGCCCATGATGGATCACAGTAATCATAGCATGATGATGGACTCTTCAAGTTCAGTAGACTCTACAGAAGATTGTTGTGTTAAAACATGTAACTGTTTTACTGGCGGTTGTTCTAGTCTTGCAACATTAACGAAAGACTTTGGCAGTAAAGCAATTATAGATTTATCATCAAAAATACCCTCTTATATAACCCTAAGACAAAGTCAACAACCTACATCTCTGTATAGACCTCCAATACTAAGCTAAATACAGCATAAATGTGTCCAAAATTTGGTTCATTTAAATAATCTCTGTATTAGGCTTTTTGATCCTTGCGTTATTGAAGCGCATTTTAAACACCATAAAAAAAATTGCCAATTTACTTATTAACTCAACTAATTAATACCTAAATTAATTTACTGATATCCCTTTGGGGGGCTTATGTTATTAACTAAATATTTTGTAAAAATACTAGCGACTGTGACGCTAGTTACCTTGATCCTTGACTGTTCAGACAATGAAGCAGTCATAGCTGAAAAAGCAACTGCGAAGGCGCAAGCGATAATGTTAGACGTGTATAAGAGTCCTACGTGTGGCTGTTGTAAAGAATGGAACAGCCATATTGATGACAATAGCTTTCAATCCAAGGCGCATAACCAAAATGACATTTCAATCATTAAAGAAAAGCATGGCATTGAACCGTGTTATCGTTCTTGTCATACCGCCATTTCTAACGATGGTTACGCTTTTGAAGGTCATGTTCTTGCAAAAATTATTCAACAATTTTTGCAAGAACAACACAGTGACGATGTTATTGGGCTGTCAGTACTGACCATGTCTTTAGGTAGCCTAGGAATGGAAGTAGATGATAAGTTTCACCCCTATAAAGTGTTATCTTTGAAGACTGATGGTAGTGATGAGGTTTATGCGAGCGTTCAAACATCACAGGAGCAGTTCGAATGATGGAACATCATATTAAAAGTAAATTTCACCTAAAGTGCGGGATAGGTATATTAGCCGTTTTATTAACTCCCTCTCTTGCTGCGCAGCAAGCTCTTTCTAGTGTTGAGCGTGTTTTATCGTTTGAACAAGCAATAAAGTCAGCACAAAAAAATGACCCATGGGCTACGGGTAATATTCATCAGCAAAGCGCTATTGAATCGATGAGCAGTGTGGCTAATACCTTACCTGATCCTAAAGTGACTATAAGCCTAGCCAATTTACCCACCAATGGTTTTGATTTTGCTCAAGAGGGGATGACACAAGCTAAGATTGGTATCGCACAAATGTTCCCTCGTGGCGATACCTTAGCAATTAAAAGCCGGCAGCTGAGCATTGAAAGTGAAGCCTTTCCTTTTCAACGAAAAAATCGAGAAGCAAAGGTTGCGGTGACTGTCGGTAGTTTGTGGTTAGATGCCTATAGAGTACAACAGAGTATTGCCCTCATTGAAAAAAACAGATCACTGTTTGAACAACTAGCCGATGTTGCCCAAGCGAGTTATTCCTCAGCATTAGGAAAAACCCGCCAACAAGATATTGTTAGAGCGCAGGCGGAATTGACTCGATTAGAAGATAGATTAGAAAAATTAGCTCAACAACAAAATCAATATCAAGGCATGTTATCGCAATGGTTAACTAAATTTGCCACAAGTGATGAGTCAGCCGAAGATATTCTGCTTAAAGATATTTATTTGCATGACATGGTGTTAAGTCAACAGCTGCCACAAATAGGCTTATTCGCTACTAAGGTTATTGATAGCCAACATTGGTTAAAAGCAGAACAATTAGTGCATTACTTTAGCAAGCATCCATCTGTACTCGCTATTGATAAGAAAGTGAGTGCCACAAAAGCCGGTATTCAACTCGCCGAGCAAAAGTATCAGCCAGAATGGGGCGTAAGTGCGAGTTATGGCTATCGTGCTGATGATCCGATGGGGAGAAGTCGAGCTGATTTATTCTCTGTTGGCGTTACTTTTGATCTTCCACTTTTTACTGAAAATAAACAAGATCAAGAAGTGCAATCTGCCATTTTTCAAACGGAAGCAGTTAAAACTGAAAAGTTATTATTACTTAGACAATTGCTCGGCTCGTATTCAAGTGCTAAGGGACGATTGCAACGTTTAAAAGCAAGACAAGCATTGTACAAAGCGAAGTTATTACCGCAAATACATGATCAAGCTGAAGCATCACTAACGGCCTATACTAATGATGATGGTGATTTTGCCGAAGTCGTACGTGCGCGTATCGCGGTGTTAAATGCCGAAATAGATGAATTGGCGCTCGACGTTGAAGAGCAAAAATTACACCTTGAATTAAATTACCTTTTCCTAGGTAGCGTGAAAGGTAGTATCAAAGGCAGCAATAATGGCAGCTTTAAGCCAGTAACAATGGATAAACACAATGACACCAATAGTAGCCAATATATTGCTATTGTGGGAGAGAAGTAATGAGTACTAACAACTCAGGAAAAAATAGTAAACCTATCATCGTGGGTATAGTGCTTGGCGCAGTTATTGGGAGCCTTGTTACTTTTGGAGCCTACAATGTGTTAACGCCTACGGGTAGTAAAGAAGCTACAAGCATGGCGCCGGCAGAAAAGCAGCCTTTGTATTGGGTTGCCCCTATGGATGCCAACTATAAAAGTGATAAACCCGGTAAGTCGCCAATGGGCATGGATTTAGTTGCCGTGTACGACGATGGTGGCAAAGGGCCTGATGAAGGCGCAGGCACCATTCGAATATCACCTGATGTCGTCAATAATTTAGGTGTACGTACCAGTACAGTTAGCTTTAAATCGCTACAAACAGAAATTAATACTGTTGGCTATGTCACTTATGATGAAGATAGGTTGGTACATATTCATCCACGGGTTCAAGGTTGGATTGAAAAACTTCATGTCACTGCTACGGGTGATCCAGTAAAAAAAGATCAGCCCTTGTATGAAATATATTCTCCCGAATTAGTGAACGCACAGGAAGAGTTTTTACTTGCGTTAGATAGAAATAACAGCCGATTAATCACTGCTGCGCAAAATCGCCTAACCGCTTTGCAGTTGCCAAAATCAGCTATCACTGAGCTGAAGCAATCAAGAAAAGTGCAACAGCGTATTACCTTTTATGCACCGCAAAACGGGGTAGTGGAAAATTTAAAAATTAGAGAAGGTTTCTTTGTTAAGCCCGGTTCAACCATAATGTCTATTGGCGATTTATCTGAAGTTTGGGTTGAAGCAGAAGTTTTTGAGCGCCAAGCAGGTCAAGTAAAAACCGGTACACCAGTTACCATGACCCTTGACTATTTACCGGGTAAGACATGGCAAGGACAAGTGGATTATATCTATCCAACCTTGGATGCAAAAACCCGTACCGTAAAATTAAGACTGCGTTTTAAAAATGAAAAGGGATATTTTAAACCTAATATGTTTGCACAAATTGTTATTCATACTACGGGTGATGAAAGTGCTTTACTGATCCCTAAAGAAGCCCTGATCAGAACCGGTAATCAAGATCGCGTGGTTTTGGCTTTAGGTGAAGGCAGCTTTAAATCAGTGGCCGTTAGCGTCGGACGTTATGATAGTGAAAGTGTTGAGATACTTGAAGGACTAAGCGAAGGTGAAAAAATCGTGAGCTCTGCGCAATTTTTATTGGATTCAGAATCAAGTAAATCGTCGGATTTTAAGCGTATGAGTGTCATTGAAGAGATGAGTGACGCTCAAGCCATGGTTGATTCAGCTGAATCAACCGAAAAAATGGACATGAGTGACACTGTGCCTTCAGCTAGGGTTAATGGCACTGTGGTGTCAGTCATGGTTGAACATCGCATGGTGACTATTGATAGAGAGGCAATTGTTGAATGGGATCGTGAAGCACAAACTGTTGATTTTATCGTTGACGATAGTGTTGATATGTCCTTATTCTCCGTTGGTGCTTATGTGATGTTTACCTTTGAAATTCGTGATGGCAATTATTTTATTGTTAGTGCTATGGCGATGGATAAAGCTGATGGCGAGGGAGAATAGTCATGATTAGCGCTATTATTCGTTGGTCAGTCGGTAACCGGTTCTTGGTATTACTGGCAACCGTTTTGTTGGTAGGTGTCGGTTTATATTCGGTTAATAAAACGCCGATTGATGCCTTGCCAGACTTGTCTGACGTGCAAGTGATCATAAAAACCCGACTATCCCGGTCAAGCACCCCAAGTGGTTGAAGAACAAGTTACTTATCCTTTAACTACGGCGATGTTGTCAGTTCCAGGAGCAGTTACCGTGCGTGGTTATTCCTTTTTTGGTGATTCCTACGTTTATGTCATCTTCGATGAAGATACTGACTTGTATTGGGCGCGCTCGCGTGTACTTGAGTATTTAAGCCAAGTAGCACCTAACTTGCCCGGCCGATGCAAGGCCACAATTAGGGCCTGATGCCACTGGGGTTGGTTGGGTATATTTATATGCAATAGTTGATAAAACGGGTCAACATGACTTAAGCCAACTGCGCAGTATTCAAGATTGGTTCTTGAAGTATGAACTGCAAACCGTGCCCGGTGTTTCTGAAGTTTCTGTGCTTGGTGGCATGGTTAAACAATATCAAGTAGTCATTAATCCAGACAAGTTACGTGCTTTTGGCATTCCTCTTTCGCATATTCAAATGGCAATTAAAGAAGGTAATCAAGAAATTGGTGCTTCGGTTATTGAAATGGCAGAAGCCGAGTATATGGTTCGCGCAACTGGTTACCTAAAAAGTGTTGAAGATTTGGAAAATATTCCGTTAGGGGTTAATGAAAATGGTACGCCGTTATTGTTAAAGGATGTCGCAGATATTGGCACAGGACCACAAATGAGACGAGGTGTTGCTGAGCTTAATGGCGAGGGGGAAACGGTAGGCGGTATCGTTGTTATGCGTTTTGGTGAAAATGCCCAACAAGTGATTAATGGCGTAAAAGAAAAGCTTGAACAGCTTAAGAAGGGCTTGCCTGAAGGGGTTGAAATTATCCCCGTGTATGATCGTTCTGCGTTAATCGAGCGAGCTGTAGATAACTTAGCCTATAAATTGTTAGAAGAGTTTGGTGTGGTGGCGGTGTGTATTGTTTTTCTATTTCACGTGCGCTCGTCTTTGGTGGCAATTGTTAGTTTACCTGTGGGGATTTTAACGGCTTTTATCATTATGCATATGCAGGGGTTAAATGCGAACATCATGTCGCTTGGCGGTATCGCGATTGCGATTGGCGCCATGATAGATGGTGCTATTGTCATGATAGAAAACATGCACAAGCACATTGAGCGGCTCACTTCGCAAGGAAAAACCTTAACTAACGAAAATCGGCAAGTTGTGGTGGAATCTGCCAGTGAGGTTGGTCCGGCATTATTTTTTAGTTTACTGATTATCACCGTTAGTTTTGTGCCTGTCTTTACTTTAGAAGCGCAAGAAGGGCGTATGTTCGCGCCGTTAGCATTTACCAAAACCTATGCTATGGCGGCTTCTGCGGCATTGGCGATTACCTTAGTGCCGGTTCTAATGGGCTATTTTATTCGCGGTAAAATATTACCTGAGCATAAAAATCCGGTGAATAGATTTTTAACCTTCATCTACTTACCGGCGTTGAAGACAGTTTTACGTTTTCCTAAAATGACTTTAGTAGCAGCCCTCGCTGTACTTGCCGTTGGTCTTTATCCGCTAGATAAAATTGGTAGTGAGTTTATTCCGCCCCTTGATGAAGGCGATATAATGTATATGCCAACCACTTATCCGGGGATATCAATTGGAAAGGCAAGGCAGTTATTGCAACAAACTGATAAATTGATCAAGACAATACCTGAAGTTCAAACCGTCTTTGGTAAAGTAGGACGAGCTGAAACGGCCACTGATCCTGCGCCGCTAACGATGATTGAAACCTTTATTCAATTAAAGCCTCATGACCAATGGCGAGAAGGCGTTACTACGGAAAGCTTGAAAAAAGAGCTAGATGCTTTGGTGAAACTGCCGGGCGTAACAAACGCTTGGGTTATGCCAATTAAAACCCGTATCGATATGTTAGCAACCGGTATCAAAACACCGGTAGGTATCAAGATTGCAGGTGCTGATTTATCGGTTATTCAAGATATTGGCAAGCAATTGGAAGTTATTCTAAAAGATGTGCTCGGTACCGCATCGGTCTACTCTGAACGTGTCGGTGGTCGTTATGTTAAAGTTGATATTCAACGAGCAAAAGCGGCTCGTTACGGCTTAAATATCTCTGAAATTCAACAAGTTGTTGCCACGGCTATTGGTGGCATGAATGTTACTAAAACGGTTGAAGGATTAGAGCGATATCCGGTGAGTTTGCGTTATCCGCAAGATTATCGCGACTCGCCAGAGACATTATCCTTATTGCCTATTGTGACACCTAATGGTCAACGTATTTCATTAGGTGATGTTGCAAATGTTTTCATTGAGGACGGTCCTCCGGGGATTAAATCAGAAAATGCCCGTTTAAATGGTTGGGCATTTGTTGATATTGAGGGGGTTGATGTTGGCACCTATGTTGAAGCCGCGCAAAAAGTGGTTGAGAACAACCTAATATTGCCTCTTTGGTTATTCAATTGCTTGGGCAGGTCAGTATGAATATATGCAGAGAGCAAAAGCTAAGTTAACTTACGTTGTACCATTAACGTTATTTATCATTATTATCTTACTTTACTTAAATTTCAGAAATGTGATTGAAGTGGCCATGATCATGGGCACTTTACCGCCGGCGATGGTGGGAAGTATCTGGCTAATGTATCTACAAGGCTTTAATTTTTCTGTTGCTGTTGGTGTCGGTTTTATTGCCCTTGCCGGGGTAGCGGTAGAAATAGGAGTAATCATGTTGGTTTATTTAAATCAAGCCTATCAAGAAATGCTTAAGGATCATAATACCCAAGAAATCACCACCACAAAAGACCATGTACTTCAGGCGGTACTGCATGGTGCAGGTATGCGGGTTCGCCCAGTGATGATGACTGCAGCAGCGATCATTGTTGGTCTTTTACCTATTTTATATGGCACAGGCACGGGCTCTGAAGTGATGAGTCGTATTGCCGCACCAATGGTTGGGGGTATGGCAAGTGCGGTTATTTTGACGTTATTAGTATTGCCTTCATTGTTTTATTTATGGCGCTCGTCATCGATAAAGAATACCCAAAGAAATGGTGTAGATATACAAAGCTGTTGAACACAAAGTAGTCAAAAGCAATATCGTTATGATGAAAAAATGTATTTTGTGATAGCGCTTTATTTAGGCTTTCACAATTTTTAATTAGTATTAAAAAAGGCGGAAGAGTTACCTGCCGACTTTTTATGCGTGAAATGTATAATGATAATACTGTTAGAATAAATTCCAACTTACATTAATTACGAGTTTCAGAAATTCCTTCATGCACACCAGTAACACCAATTTCTTCTTCTAAACTCTCTTCAATATTGGCTGTATGGTGTCCTTCGGCGCCATGCATCCATGCAACTAGTTTGCCTGCAGATAAGAAAATAATAACACTGGTAATTAAAGCGGCAAGGCCAACACCCATGAAAATATTAGCGGCATTATCTACCATTTCTTGTCCTTCACCAACAAATGAGCCAATGAAACCGGCTAATTTATTTGAAAGCGCTGTAAATAAGAACCAAATACCCATCAATACAGACGTAAATTTAAGCGGTGCTAATTTAGTTACCATAGACAAACCAATAGGAGATAAGCATAACTCACCTAATGTATGGAAAAGGTAAGCAAACACTAAAAACAGCATACTCACTTTAACAGTAACATCACCACCTTGAACCATAGTAGCCCAAAGCATTACAAAAAAGCCTAGGGCGAGAAATAACATGGCTAAAGCAAACTTTTTAGGTGATGTTGGTTCATTAGAACCCATTTTTACCCAAACAGATGCAACAACAGGTGCGAGTAATATAATGAACATGGCATTTAACGATTGGAATGAAGAAGCCGCAATTTCAAAACCAAACATAGTGCGGTCAGTAAAATCAGAGGCATAAATGGTAAATAAGCCACCGGCTTGTTCAAAGCCCGCCCAGAAAATAACAGAAAACATACTCATAATTAGTATTACTTTCATTCTATCAATATCTTGAGAAGTCAACGGTGCTTTTGCTTGTTGAGTACCTTTGGTGCGTTTAGCTGAAGGCTGTACACCAATATCGCCCAAATATTTATTTGCTAAGGTGAGTTGTAAGATTAAACCTATAATCATGCCGCAACCGGCTAAAATAAATCCATAATGCCAGTTAATTTGCTCTCCTATAACACCAACAGAAATTGGAGCTAAAAAGGCACCTAAATTAATACCCATATAAAAAATGGTAAATGCACCATCACGACGATGATCTCCTTCTTCATAAAGATCACCAACTAAACTGGAAACGTTAGCTTTAAATAACCCATTACCAATAATAATTAGCGTTAAACCAATATAGAATACGGTTTCTTCCATACCAACAATCATTGATTTGGGAATACCTAAAGTAAAATATCCTAAGGAAAATATTAACCCGCCAAAGAGAATTGCTTTACGTTGACCAATGTAATTATCTGCAAGCCAACCACCTAAAACAGGGGTTAAGTACACAGCCATTGTAAAAGTACCATATAAGCTTAATGCTTCAGCAGGAGTCGACCGAAACCTCCATCTTGTACACTAGCCACCAAATAGAGCACCAACAGGGCACGCATACCGTAATAGCCGAAACGTTCCCACATTTCAGTACCAAACAATAGAAAAAGTCCTTTTGGGTGACCAAAAAGAGTACCAAAGCATTAGGTTGAGTCATAAAATTGTCCTAATTTTCATTATTATATTAAATAGAGATATTTGCGTTAGTAAACATTTCAGCACTAATTCAACTTGAGTAAGGCTTAATATATGTTTTTCTAGTTGTTATGTTTCATTAGTTCATCGTTAAATCTACTTGCAATAGGCTACCCATTGACGCGAAATTCACCTTGAATTAACAAAAACTCCCAAGCTAGAGTATCAGTTGAAATCATATTATTCATTATTTCAACTGATTAAACACATCTTAAACCAAGTTCAGGTTAATTTACATAAAAGTAAACAAATGGTAAATAAAATGTATATCAAATAAAGTGTATACAATGTGCATTTATACCTGTGTCTTTGTTCAAAGGCAAGTTTCACCGACTTACAAAGTGTAAATGAGTTTGTATGGTGTAGCGAAATCTTTCCTATTAACTCAAAAATTTCTACATCAGTATCACAGCGAAGTTTGTTTTTTAAGTATTTACTTCCATGCTATACAGTGCTTTTAGTCTTACATAGAGAACATTCAATAGATACCCAAGTCATTTCTAAATAAGGGGTTATGTGTTTAATATTAATTTATAATGGCTTATTTTGAAGTTGTTAGACAGTATATATACTGTTAAACTTTCACGTTGTTATTTTAAGCGTTTTAAACGCATAACAGGAATTTCTTTGCACTAATGATGTCCCTCATAAAAAAATGTATATTTATCTTATTTGCTTTCGTCTCAGTTGTTTTTATTACCCCTGTTTCTACAAGTATTGCAGCGCAAGTAAGCCAGGCTCAAATTGAGCAATTTCAAAAATTACCTGTCGCCCAACAACAAGCATTAGCACAAAGCATGGGAATTGACATAACTCAAATTAAGGGGCAATTGTCAGGTCTCAATTCGGAACTACCAGAACAACAAACCAATAGCATAAATTATCCTCGGGGAACTCAATTTGATAGCCAAGGCAATCAAGTGATAGAAAGAGACGAACAAGAAGATAAGGATGATTTTGAAGAAGTAGAAGAGTTAGCTCCGTTTGGCTATGACGTTTTTGCAAATGCGCCACAAACCTTTGCACCCACAATGGATATTGCTATTCCTAATGATTATACGATGGCGCCAGGGGATCGAATATCAATTCAAATTTTTGGTAAAGAAGTTAGTGAATTAGAGCTAGAAGTCAATAGAGAAGGACAAATAGTTTTTCCTAAGCTCGGTCCTTTTACTGTTTCAGGCTTATCATTTCGTGAAATGAAACAATTGCTAAGCGCCAAAATTAAAGAAAAAATTATTGGGGTGGATGTTGTTATCGGCATAGCTTCATTAAGATCAATGCGGATATTTGTTTTGGGTGATGCCTACAAACCAGGTCAATACACGTTAAGTTCACTATCAAGCATAACGCATGCTATTTTTGCCGCAGGTGGCATTAGTGATATTGGTAGTTTACGAAATATTCAACTAAAACGTGCGGGTAAAACAATAAAAACACTCGACTTATACGATTTACTTATTCATGGTGACTCTAGTGGTGATGTGTTACTACAATCGGGTGATGTGGTTTTTATTAATGCCGTAGGTAAAACAGTTTCTATTGATGGTGAAGTACGTCGCTTGACCATTTATGAATTAAAAGAGGGGGATGATTTCTTCGATGTAACAACGATGGCAGGGGGATTACTCCCAAGTGCGTATGCCAAATCTACTATTGTTGAACGTTATAACCAAAATAACCTGCGCAGTGTTATCAATTTAGATTTCACCAACCCAAAACAAATGGCACAAAAAGTTCAAGGTGGTGACGAAATTCGTGTGATGAAAGCAGCTGATATGTTTTCAAAAACGGTCACACTTATTGGTGCTATTACTCGCCCGGGTAAATATCAATGGCATCAAGCACAAAAAATTACGGACTTACTCCCCAAGGTTAACTCTCATTTGTTAGCTAATGCCGATTTAAACTATAGTTTAGTTATCCGTGAAATTGATATTGCGCGAAATATAGAAGTGCTGCAATTTTCGTTAGCAAAAGCGATTAGTTCACCAGAATCAGATGATAATATTCAGTTACAACCACATGATAAAGTATTAATTTTTTCGCAAGTTGAAAAATTAAGTGAAAATGCTATTGGCCTTGATGCATTAGCATTTACTCAAGAAGAGCTATTTATACAAGAGCAAAAACTCGCTAAGAAAAAATTTAAAACGAAGCAGTTTTGGTTGGAGTACGGCGATCAAGAAAAATTATCAGAGCTTGATGAAGAAGAAAGTAATGCTGCAGAATTAATTAATCAATCTATTGAACAAATGTCAGGTGGAC
The DNA here is from genome assembly GCF_022669015.1 of Colwellia maritima. Lineage (GTDB taxonomy): Bacteria > Pseudomonadota > Gammaproteobacteria > Enterobacterales > Alteromonadaceae > Colwellia > Colwellia maritima. Next base: position 1,843,084 of record NZ_JAKKSL010000001.1, read on the forward strand.
AGGTAAAAGAAATTGTTGATATTAAAGAACTCGCGCTTTTTTCCCGCCAACGGTTATTACTCCCCATAATTCAGAAATTAAAACGTCAAGGCGCTGCAGGACAGCCCATTCAGTTAGTTGAAGTTGATGGAGCGGTTAAGTTTCCTGGAGTGTATCCGCTTGCAATCAATGGTAGAATTGATGATTTAGTTGCCGCAGCAGGTGGTTTAGATGAATCTGCATATTTGGTAAGGGCTGATGTAACGAGAAGCCAATTAAACAGCCGGGGTGTAACGAAAAAGTCACTTTCCATCGATTTGTCGGCAGCGTTAAATGGTGACAATAAAGCTAATTTATTATTACAAAGTAAAGATAGAATTAATATTCATCAAATTCCTGCGTGGAGTGAAAACCATGTAGTTGAACTTCGGGGCGAGTTTGTTTTTCCAGGGAAATACACTATTCGCCGAGGTGAAAAATTATCTGATCTTATTGATAAAGCAGGCGGTTTTACCTCGTTTGCTCACCAAGAAGGTTCTGTGTTTACTCGTGTTAAACTTAAAGAGTTAGAGCAGCAAAACTTAATTAAGTTAGCCGGTGATTTACGAATTGAAATGGCATCAAAATCATTATCAGATAAGAACTTTTCACAGTCATACACTGAAGTTCAGAAGATGTTGCAAGATATAACGAAATTACAACCAATAGGACGTTTAATTCTAGATCTACCCAAAGTGGTGAAAGAGAATAACTATGATGTGCTATTAGAAAATGGTGATGTACTTTATGTTCCTACAATGAAAAACTCAGTGAATGTAATAGGGCAAGTACAAGTTGCTTCATCACATATTTATGATAGTAGTTTACGAGCTGAGGATTATTTAGCTCAAAGTGGAGGCAGCAAAAAACGTGCTGACGACGAAAGAATTTATATCATCTCCGCCAATGGCAGTATTAAGCTTATGGAAGGTGGCAATTGGTTTTCAAGCGAAGGTAATAATGTTGTAAAACCGGGTGATACAGTTGTAGTGCCACTAGATACCGAGTATATGGACAATATTAGTTTATGGACAAGTGCAACAACAATTATGTATAACACTGCTGTAGCGGTTGCCGCTATTAGTGGTATCTAATAAAATTTAAAACGGAAGAGTGTAATGACACACACATTAAGTGAAGTAAAAATAGCAATAATAGGTTTGGGTTATGTTGGTTTACCCCTGGCAGTCGAATTTGGTAAAAAATACCCTACGATAGGCTTTGATATTAATAGCCAACGTGTACAAGAGTTAGAGCAAGGACACGATTTTACGCGGAAGTATCTAAAGACGAATTGGCTGACTCAGCCTTTATTTCATATGCTTGTGATGTTGAGGCATTAAAAGCCAGTAATGTCTATATTGTCACTGTTCCAACGCCTATTGATGAACACAAACAGCCTGATTTAACACCATTAATCAAAGCTAGCCAGATGTTGGCTAACGTGATTAGCAAGGGTGATATAGTTATCTATGAATCAACTGTTTACCCAGGTGCTACTGAAGATGTTTGTATTCCACAAATTGAAAAAAACTCTGGTTTGGTATTTAACAAAGACTTTTTTGCCGGTTATTCGCCAGAACGAATTAATCCTGGCGACAAAGAGCACAGAGTCACTAATATTTTAAAAGTGACCTCAGGCTCAACTCCTGAAATAGCGGCGTTTATTGATAGTCTATATAGTTCTATTATTACAGGCGGCACTTATAAAGCCTCAAGTATACAAGTAGCTGAAGCGGCAAAAGTCATTGAAAATACCCAACGTGACTTGAATATCGCCTTAATCAACGAATTAGCTGTAATTTTCAATAAACTCAATATTGATACCGAAGAAGTACTTAAAGCCGCAGGTACCAAATGGAACTTTTTACCGTTTCGTCCAGGCTTAGTAGGGGGTCATTGTATTGGTGTTGATCCTTATTATCTAACGCACAAAGCACAATCTATTGGTTACAACCCAGAAGTTATTTTAGCTGGTCGTCGTATTAACGACGGCATGGGAGCTTATGTCGTATCACAACTTATTAAAACCATGATAAAGCGAAATATTGCCGTTAATGGTGCCAATGTTTTAGTGATGGGATTGACCTTTAAAGAAAATTGCCCTGATGTACGTAATACTAAAATTGTTGATATTCTAGCTGAGCTTGCTGAGTTTAATACTAATGTTGATGTTTATGATCCTTGGGTTAATCCGAAAGAAGCAAAACATGAATACGGTGTTGATTTGATCGAAGAACCTAAAACGGCACATTATGATGCGGTTATTTTTGCTGTAGCACACAAGCAGTTCAAAGCATTGTCAAATGAAGATATTAAAGGGTTAATGCACCCTGAACACGTTATTTACGATTTAAAATATATGCTTGATCCTCAGTTAGCGGATATTCGCTTATAATTGTTGAATATTAAGCAATCCCCGTTGGCTAGCGTATCGTCTATTTTGGGGCAATAAACAGGTAATCGAAAAATACAAGGCAATAAATAATGACTCGTTATACAGAAATAAAACAACAATTAATGGCTAACTCTAAAACGTGGTTGGTAACCGGTTGCGCGGGTTTTATTGGTTCTAACTTATTAGAAACACTCTTATTGTTAAATCAAAAAGTGGTAGGGTTAGACAATTTTGCTACAGGTCATCAGCATAATTTAGATGAAGTACAAACACAGGTATCAACGCAGCAATGGAAAAATTTCACTTTTATTGAAGGCGATATTCGACAAAGTGAAGATTGTATTAAAGCAATTGGAACCAAAAATAACCGTGTCGATTATATTCTACATCAAGCGGCTCTAGGCTCAGTGCCTCGCTCCATCGTTGATCCTATATTAACTAATTCAGCTAATATCACTGGTTTTTTGAATATGCTTGTTGCGGCAAAAGATGCTGAAGTAGAAAGTTTCGTTTATGCAGCCTCTAGTTCAACATACGGTGACCACCCAACGTTGCCTAAAGTCGAAGAAAATATCGGTAAACCACTTTCACCCTATGCTGTTACTAAATATGTTAATGAGCTCTATGCTGATGTTTTTAATAAAACCTATGGATTAAATACCACAGGTTTACGTTATTTCAATGTTTTTGGTAAAAGACAAGACCCCGACGGTGCTTATGCTGCAGTCATTCCTAAATGGACTGCGGCAATGATCGAAAACCAAGCAATATATGTGAATGGTGATGGCGAAACCGGCCGAGATTTTTGCTTTATAGAAAATGCAGTACAAGCGAATATTTTAGCGGCAACGGCTGACTTAAGTGGTAAAAATCAAGTTTATAATGTTGCTTTGGGTGATAGAACAACATTAAACGAATTATTTGATAGTCTGAAAAACGCTTTACAATCTAATGGTGTATCATATCAAAATCCTCCAGTTTATCGTGATTTTAGAGCAGGGGATGTACGTCACTCGCAAGCTGATATTTCTAAAGCAAAAAATATGATTGGTTTTGAGCCAGAGTTTAAAATACAGCAAGGTATTGATAAAGCTATGCCTTGGTACATCGATTTTTTGACAAAAAAATAGAAAATACGGTAGTTAAAACTACTCAGCTTACGTTAGGAATGTTATGTGTTGGTTTTTATATAACACCAACAAAACACCTTGATATTTGCATGAGCAAGGTATCTTGGTTTTAGTGTTGTTATGTAAGTATCGTAACGTTAATATCTGCTCTTTTGTATTAGATTAAATAACATATTGAGCGCTTAACAAATAATAAAATATTGGATTGGTGAATAAATTAAGTGTCAAATAACCTAGATAAAAGCATAAATAATAACTCAATTGATAACGCTACTGTTAGTTCAACGGATAGTGCAACCGATACATCATCGGATAGTTCAGTTAAACACTCAGATAAGCAACATCAAGCACCCCAAGGTAATGCCAATCCCGTCGAAAATACTTTCACAACTGATGCTGTGTTACAACAACAAATGTTACTCATGCAAATGCAGCAAAATCAGTCGAAATCAGATGAAATCAATTTAGATGAATTATGGCGTGTTATCTGGGCAGGAAAATTAACCATTATCCTTATCAGTATTGTTTTTGCCATAGCCACTATATTTTATGCACTTGCTCAACCCAATATTTATAAAGCTTCTACAATAGTAGCTCCAGTATCAAACGAAGCCGGCGCAGGCGGTTTATCAGCTTTAGCAGGGCAGTTTGGTGGTCTAGCTAGTATGGCAGGTATCAATTTAGGGGCAGGACAAAGTGATAAAACCGATTTGGCTTTAGAAATAATAAAGTCGCGGTCATTTATCCAACGGTTTATTGCGAAATATGAACTACTTGTACCGCTTATGGCTGCCGAAGGTTGGGACATGACTACAAATACCTTGATTATTGATCAAGCGATTTACGACCCAGATAATAAAAAATGGAAACGAGAAGTAAAACTACCAAAAAAAGCGGAACCATCCTATTGGGAAGCGTTTGTCGTGTTCTCTAACCTACTCAGTGTTTCTCAAGATAAAAGTAGTTCAATGATTACAATAGATCTCGAGTATTTTTCGCCGTTCATGGCACAGCAATGGTTAACTTGGTTAGTTAATGATGTAAATGAATACATGAGAGAGCAAGACAAAAAAGAAGCACAGGACTCTATTAATTATTTAACTACACAATTAAAAGAAACCAAGGTAGCATCCATGGAAACTGTGTTTTATCAGTTAATAGAAGAACAAACAAAAAATATGATGTTAACGCAAGTAAAAACCGAATATGTATTGAAAACGGTTGATCCCGCACAAGTCCCTGAAGAAAAGGCAAAACCAAAACGGGCATTAATCGTTGTTTTAGGTACTGTTTTAGGTGGATTGATATCGTTAATTATAATATTTGTGCGCCACTTCGCTACTAAAAATAAAACGGCCGTAGTTAATACTTAATACTTATACTGAAGAGTTAAATAGTAGAGTAGAATTAACTATACTATTTAACTAATACCAATCTCAGCAACTATGTGATCATTTCTACTTGCTAAAATCACCCACTACATCGTTATTTATTTAATAATAAGAACAACTCGTTATTGAAATAAATGCCTTGTATTTTGCCATTTTTTCTACGTATAAAATAGATCACTTAATTAATGAAATTGGTATAACTATTTATGACATTACTTATCTGTGTTGGACGATAATTAATGAATTACCGCCATAATCTTCAATAAAAAGTTTAGAGGATCACTCTCATTGTTGATAGACCGATGAGCTATGCTAACGTAATTAACTTACTCTTTAGTCAAGGACATATTGACTGATATATTGATTAAATTGTATAAGATCAAACGAGCCACTAATTTCAAATCTAGCCATGCCTAGCTCACTTAAATAAACCTCAATTTCACAGTCTAAATCCAAGGTACCAGATGACTCAACTGAAAAAGCTTGAATTTTACTGTATGGTAAAGAGGTATAATCTACTTTAGAGCCCGTAATACCTTGAACATTAGCTGCAATAATTCTTTTATTTGTAAAAACAACTTGGTCTCTAATACTTTTAAATGCGGCAAAAATAGACTCTCCATCAATCATAAACTTATGGAAATCTTCTCTCACTTTTTCTGGTTCTATAGGTTTTAACTTAAAAACCGATGAATTCTCAAAATCTATCATACATACTCCATAGTCGAATGATTGTTTAAACATAATGGCTTCCCACTAAACTAGCGTCCTTGTTGCGGGTTAACGTCAAAAATCAAAGCCATATTAGTGTGTTAAATAACTAAAGTGGAAGCTAGTACGAATAACTTTAACACAATTTTTATCGGATCCGTTACCCATAAAATCTATCTATAAAAACCTCAAATACTCTAATGTTGACATCCCTTTTTACTATGCTAAACTAATTAACTAAATCGGTTTAGTAAATCGTTTCGCTGTTTTGTTAGTTAGCTAATTAACACAGCTAATTAACTTAGTAAAACAGTTTGCCTCATCATGTTAGTAGCTGTTTATTGTTGTAAAGAGTGAGGAGATAAGTTGAAAATTAGAGAAATTAAAGTATTTGTCTGTAGCCCCGGAAGAAATTTCGTTACCGTGAAAGTAATTACTGACGAAGGTACTTATGGTTTAGGCGATGCAACAGTAAATGGCCGAGAAATGGCGGTTGTCGCTTATTTAGAAGAACATGTAGCTCCTTGTTTGATCGGTCGCGACCCTCAAGAAATTGAAGATATTTGGCAATACTTATACAAAGGCGTTTACTGGCGCAAAGGGCCTATTACTATGGCAGCAATTGCGGCTATAGATATGGCTCTTTGGGACATTAAAGGTAAAGTTGCTAATTTACCTGTATATCAATTATTAGGCGGGAAAAGCCGTAAGGGTGTTACTTTTTACGCACACGCAAACGGTGAAAGTATTAATGATACGTTAGATAAAGTTCAAGAGCATATTGATAATGGTTTTAAAGCCGTTCGTTTACAATCGGCTATTCCCGGCTTAAAAGTTACTTACGGTGTACTTGGCGATAAAAAAGATTATTTTGAGTTACAAGGGAGTCGGCCATTACCGCCAGAGGAAGAATGGTCAACAGCTAAATACTTTAACTCAATTGTTGAGTTATTTAAAAAAGCCCGTGAACGTTTTGGTTATGAAGTGCATTTTACTCACGATGTTCACAGTCGTTTAACCCCCATTGAAGCGGCAAAATTGGGGAAATTATTAGAGCCTTATAATTTATTCTTCCTTGAAGATGGCGCTATAGCAGAAAATCAAGACAGCTACAAACTTGTGCGTCATCACACTACCACACCGTTAGCGATTGGTGAAACCTATAACACTATTTGGGACTGTAAAGACCTTATTCAAAATCAATTAATTGATTATATTCGTGTAGCCGCAACACATGCCGGTGGTATTACTGCACTTAAGCGTATTACTGATTTTGCCAGTATATATAATGTTAAAACTGCACCACATGGCGCGCCTGACTTATCACCAATATGTTTTGCCGCACATATGCATTTAAATATTTGGGCACCTAATTTTGGTATTCAGGAGTTTGTTGGTTTTGGTAATGAACAGTTAAATCGCATTTTTAAACACAAATTCACTTTAGAAAATGGCATGGGCATGATGAGTGAGGCACCGGGTTTAGGTGTTGAATTTGATGAAGAAGCGGCAGCTGAGTATCCATATAAGCGTTCATATTTACCGGTAAGTCGATTAGAAGATGGAACGCTCTGGAACTGGTAATTGATGGTGTTGGTAGAGAAGCATAGTCGTTCTTACATAGAGATAAAGGCATTTATTTAAATGTTAAAGTATTAGGAAAAATCATGAGTAATAAAGTAAAAGTATTAGTTCACGGTACTGGTTTTGCAGGACAAGGTCACGCTGAAGCCTTCAGATATCTTGGCGCAGAAGTTGTTGGTATGGTAGGCAGAACGGAAAGTGTTGTTCATAAAGTGGCACAAGATATGGGTATTCCGTATGCAGGTACAGATTGGCAACAAGCTCTTGAAAATTGTAAGCCTGATGTGGTTTCTATCGCAACACCTGGAGGGGCACATGTAGAGCCTATTAAACAAGCAATTGCTTTTGGGTGTCATATTTTTTGTGATAAACCACTGACTGCTGATGGCGATACGTCAACAGAGTTATATGAATTAGCCGTAGCAAAAGGTGTAAAAACTGCTTTCGCCTCAAGCTTCAGATACATGCCAGAAATATTACACGCTAAACGGTTAGTGGCAGAAGGAGCCATTGGCGAACCTTTGGAGGTTGAGTGTATTTCTCATTTTAATTTAGAACGAGATATTCCTTTCGGTTGGTCGCATCGACAAGAAGACGGTGGTGGGCGTCTCAATAATAACTTTACCCACATGATGTCACTTGTTACCTCTGTCGTGGGAGAAAAAATATTATCTATTATGGGGGAAGTACGTGATGATTTAGGTAGGGCACCTATTGTTGAAGGTGTTCATAACTTTAAAACCCGTCGAGACTTTATACCAGAAGATGTGAATGATCCCTCATTAAAATGGGGTGAATCTAACGTTGAATGGTCTTATACCGTGCTCGCTCAGTTAGAAAGTGAGTTTGCTAAAAAGCCTGTATCTGTGATGTTCAAACATGGAGGACTTCATCCTCGTTTCAATGAAGATCATATCGTTTTCTATGGTAGCAAGGGGGCTATTTATATTAAAGGTCATTATGGCGCGGGTCCTCTTTACCTTTATGGTGAACATAACGGTGGCGATAAAAATGAATGGTTAGAAAAAGCATTGCCAACAGATATAGCTGCCGATGTTCCCAATGTTGAAGGTGATACCGAAAGAAATTGGCGTTATCTTATTCGTGAAATGGTTAAAGATATCCATGGAGAAAAAGTATCACCTTATCAAACCTTTAAAGAAGGTAGTCAATACCAAAGAACTTATTGACTTGATTCGGAAAAATAATTACTGGGTAGACGTAAGTAAGCTTTAATAAAGGTTGATAACATGGTTTATGATTACGCAGTAATAGTTGGTTATTTCCTTTTAGTTGTAGGTATTGGTTTTACCTTCAAAAAGATGGCAGCTAAATCAACAAGTGATTACTTTCGTGGCGGCGGTAGAATGCTGTGGTGGATGGTAGGTTCAACCGCCTTTATGGCTCAATTTTCAGCGTGGACTTTTACTGGCGCCGCAGGCAAAGCTTTTACCGATGGTTTTGCTGTAAGCTTAGTATTTTTTGCTAATACCTTTGCTTACTTTTGTGGTTGGGCATTTTTCTCTCATCGTTTTCGTCAAATGCGTGTAGATACCCCAACAGAGGGAATTAAACGACGTTTTGGTAGCCAAAATGAATTGTTTTTCTCTTGTGCATTAATTGTTTTCAGTTTCTTAAATGCAGGCATTTGGCTGAATGCCTTAGGTGTATTTACCAGTGCGGTATTTGAAGCGGATATTAATGTTACCATTATTGCCACTGGCTTAGCGGTATTATTTATCTCAGTACTGTCGGGGGCATGGGGTGTTGTTGCTTCTGATTTTGTACAAACACTCGTCGTTGCTGTAGTTTCGGTTGCTTGTGCAATTGTTGCACTAGTGATGGTAGGCGGTCCTGTTGAGTGGTTACTAACTTTCCGTCAGACTTTGTCATGGGTCCTGATATGAACTATGGATTGCTATTGGTAGGCACTTTTGTATTCTTCCTTGCCAAGCAGTTAATAACGATCATGAACTTAAATGATTCATTTCGTTTTTTAAATGCGAAAGACACTGTTAACGCCAGAAAAGCATCACTACTGGCTATGGCCTTAATGGGAGTTGGTAGTATTATTTGGTTTATTCCGCCTTGGGCGTCAGCCATTTTATACCCCGATGCTGCTGCTGCTTATTCTGAACTTGGCAATAAGGCAGCCGATGCTGTGTATTTAGTGTTTGCACGAAATGCTATGCCTATGGGTACTGTTGGGTTATTACTTGCTGCCTTATTCGCCGCGTCTATGTCGTCAATGGATTCGGCGCTAAATAAAAATTCGGGTATTTTTATTCGTAGCATTTATCAACCGTTTTTAGCTAAGCGTAACAAAATTGTTGATGATGCACATTTGTTGAAAATGGGTAAAATATTAAGTTTTGTCAGTGGCTTGCTAGTTATTGTTATGGCATTATTTTTCAAATCACTAAAAGAGCTAAGTTTGTTTGATTTGATGATGTCTTTCTCAGTAATGATCCAAGTTCCAATTCTTATCCCATTAATTTTCGGATTGTTTATTAAGAAAACCCCCTCATGGGCGCCATGGGTTACCGTGTTAATTGGTTTATTTGTTTCTTGGTTTGTGATGAATGTACTAACACCTGATGTATTTTCTGGTTTTATTGGCATACCTGAATTTACCTCAAGAGAAGCAACAGACATGAACTTAATATTAACCATAGGCGCACATTTAGTCATAACGGCCGGTTTTTTCTGTTTAACATCATTGTTCTATAAAGAAGATAAAGATCAATATAAAGCGCAAACAGATGCGTTCTTTAAAGACTTAGTTACACCAATTGTTGCAGATGGCGAGCAAGATGATTATGACCGTCAACAACGTAATAAATTAGGTTCTATGGTGATGTATATGGGCACAGGTATTGTCTTTATGGCGTTAATACCTAACCCATGGTGGGGACGTTTAATTTTTGTTTGTTGTGCACTTATTATTTTAGGTATTGGAATCTTACTTAAGAGAAGTGCAAAGGCAGAGTTAAAAACAGCATTAACGGCCGATTTAACGATAAGTTAACGTTTATTTTTTGTTTAACTATAGCTTTTGTTTAAAGCTTAGTTATATTTTTAAGCATAGTTATCGGTTACAGGATTGAATAAAACGTTACTGATACCTTTGGTAATTTTTTATTCAATTTATATTATGACCAAATATTTAAAAGGAATTATCGATGAAATTATCACGACTAGAAAATGCTAAACGTTTAGTTTTATTATCATGCACCGTGTTATTGATCTATGGGTGCGCGATTGAAAATCATCAAAGGGAAGTAAAGCCAATAGTAAGGCTTACATACGGTATTGATGAGTCAGCAGGCGGTGTGTCTAGCTATATCATCACTACCACAAATGCAACTTACTACCTAGAAAAAGACGGTGGTGGTTTATCAAGTATGCTTGATAGTGATGATGTAGATTGGATTGGTTTTCACAATGCAAAAGGATCAGGGCATAAGGGCGAGTATCGTGGTTTTCCAAATGCTATTCATAAGCAAGACGGGAATTACTTTCATGCGCTTAATGTCGGAACCGATTTATCAACTTCCGTAATAGATATTGAATCAGATCAACACGTGCGTATCATTTTTACTTCGGAAAATCAGCAGTGGCAAGGGCAATGGGATTTTTATCCAGAGCGTTTAGATTTCACCATGACCAAGGTGAGTGTTGGTTATAAGTATTGGGTGCAATATGAAGGTGTGCCCTATGGTGAAATGGATGATACCGACTTTTGGTTTTCTTCAAGTAACAGTGAAAAGCAGTTAATCAGTGAACCGTTTGTAGGTGACTTATTTTCAAGGGAAAAAACGTCAGTTGAATGGATAGCTTTTGGCGATGTAAAGAGTGCCCGTATGTTGTATTTACTACATCATGAAGACGATGAATATCCTGATAATTATGTTAGCCGACCCGATATGACAGTGTTTGGCTTTGGTCGTAGCGGAAAAGAAAAATTTCTTAATAAACCACAAAAATTTTCACTTGGCTTTGTTGAATCATCAACTTACAGTATCGTTAAAGAGGCAGTGATAAATATTCTTAACTAACAAATGCTACTAGTAAGTCTTTCTTAACTAAGTGCGAGATAACTCCAGGCTATCCACTACCTAAACGTTACCATTAGCGTGATTTGTACCGTAGGGTAGCCGTAATCATTTTCGTCTAAACCATACGCGCCTCCCTCAACAATATAGTATTTTAATTATACAATTCCTAGTAACTACCGCATTCATTTGTTATGTGTTTTATGTAGCAATATCATTAAATATTCGTTATTGACATCTTAAGATTATATGCTACGCTTAAAAGATAAATCGGTTTAGTAAATCGATTTTATGTACTCGTATTTTAATAAATTGACTTAGAAAATAATAATAAAATTTATACATTAACAATCATACAAAACAGCATGTCGTAAAAAGGGGAATTTATGAAAATCAAACTTAATAAAATAAGCGCTACTCTTCGAAATCGCAGATCATATTCTGCGATTTATAGTGCCGCTATTGCCACATTATTTGTTGCTCCGTCTGTTACAGCGCAACAAGAGCAATCAGTAGAAGATGATAACAACGTTGAGGTGATAGAGGTTGTAGGTATACGCAAGTCACTAACGAGTGCACTTTTAGAAAAACGTGATGCAAGTAACCTTGTTGAGGTAATAAAAGCAGTTGATATTGGTAAATTGCCTGACCAAAACCTAGCGGAAGTTCTAGAGAATGTTACAGGCATCCAGATTACTAGAACTGCGGGTGTGGGTACAGGAGTACAAATTCGTGGTACAAACGCCAATCGAACTGAAATTAACGGAGTATCAACTGTAGGCTCTGGTACTGGGCGAAGTGGAATTAATTTTGAAGATGTGTCTCCGGTATTATCGCTGCTGTTGAAGTGATTAAAGCACCTGAAGCAAAAACCATTGAAGGATCTGTGGGTGGCACCATCAATTTAAGAACGATTCGTCCCCTTCAGTTGAGTGAAACGTTAGCTACTTTCCGAGTACAAGGTGAAGATAGCAGTCTTTCAACTGATGGCGGTTTACAACCTAGATTCTCTGGTACTTTCGGAGACAACTGGGATACAGATTCAGGTAAATTTGGGCTTGTTGTCAGTGCTAACTATGCTGAGCAAGAAGCAACGGCATTCCGCCCTAGAACGGATCGAGATAACTCGGTTGCATCCAATAGCGGTGCTGCTAGCGCCCAATCATTCGATTATTTACCCATTCAATTTTTTGTTCAAGATTACGATAACTATGAATCTGAAACTATAAATATTTCTACTTCATTAGAGTGGGCGCCTAACGATAATACCAAATTCTATTTTGATGCGATTATTAATGATCAAGAACGCAGAGAAGAAAGTTCAAGAATTCAAGCATCAGGCGTAAGTGATCTAAGAAATATCTCGATACCAACTGAGTTTGAAACAGTTGATTTTGGCACAATAGATGGTCAGGATCTTGGTAGTATTCAAGCCGCAGTTAAGGGCGTTATCCCAGTTGAAGATGGTGATGCCGATCCAAATCTACGATTCTCAGGTGATACCAATTCGCGCTTAACAAAAAGTGAAATATTTAGAATTGGTGGTGAATGGCAAGGTGAGAATCTTAAAATAAATGTCGAAGCTTCATCGTCAAATTCTGATACGACTACCCCGAGTTTTAACACAACACTTAACTTTATCAATCCCAATGTGGCATCTAACAGTTCAAATGAAAATGGTACACCTTTTGAGTATGATCTCACGGGAGGTTCATTAGCTTTTGCTATTGCATCTGGTGAAGCAAATGCACCAACAAGTGCGCAATTACTTGACCCCGCAAACGTTGTTCTGCGTGATGTCGCCATAGGTAATAGTTCAGCAGAAAACAGTGAAGACGCTTTTCGACTGGATTTTAGTTATTATTTAGATACGGTTGTAACCTCGGTGGATTTTGGTTACCGCTATAGTAAAACCTCCGGCGTTCAAGATACCATTACCAACAGCGTAGGGTTAAGAAATATGTCCGATAGTCCATCGGGTGATCTCTTCGCCGAATTACTTGTTGCAGGCCCTACTAATTTTAATGAGGCTGATGGTAGAGCATTATATGTTCGCGATTACCTTCAGCTTAACCCCGAACTTGTTGCCTCTGATCCTGATGGCGCCTTGGCTATTATACAAACGGCTATTGATACTATTGGTGGTTCAGTACCAATCAATGCACCTACTTCAAGTTCCGATGGTTTTTTTGATATTACAGAGGAGACCAATGCTCTTTATGCTCAAGCTAATTTTGAACAAGGTATATTCCGTGGAAATTTTGGTCTACGTTACATAGAAACCGAAGTAAAGTCTGTTGGTAATTCAACAACCACAGATGCTAATGGTAATGACTTGGTGTCACAGGTTACAAGTAAAGGTAGCTATGATTTCTTATTGCCACGCATAAACGTAGTTGCCGATATAACAGACGATATGGTTATACGTGCGGGTTGGGGTAAAGACATTCGCCGTCCTGATTTTGACGACTTGTCAACATCATTTACGTTCTCTACTAGCCCAAACCCTGCTGTTGCGATAGGTAATCCAAATTTGGTACCTGAAGAAGTGACATCATTTGATCTTTCTGCTGAGTGGTACTTTGCTGAAGCGAGTGTATTGAGCGTTGGTATTTTTCATAAGAAACGTAGCGATCTTCATGTTAAACAACAAGAGGACCCATATGAAGATTCAGAAACTGGATATCGTGATATCACCGATCCTTGTGAAGGTGGCGGGATTTTCAACCCGATTGCGGATATTAATGTATTTGGGCCTACTACAGGGGTAGGGGTTTGTGTGCCATTTTCTACTACGATCAACGACTCGGGTGAAACCACACAAAAAGGGATAGAAATTGCTGTTCAGTATGATCTTTCTAGTTTTGAAGAAGACTTAGGTTGGGCATCTGGTTTTGGTGCAATTGTTAACTATACTAAACAAGAGTTCTCTGGTGGTGAGGCATTCGACACTGCAACAAGTCGCGCCAATGATATTTTTGCTTTAACTACGGGTATTGAAGATATTAATGTTACTCGTGTACAAGGACTGACAGATTTATCTGAAAATGCTTACAACTTTACGCTTTACTATGAAAAGTATGGTCTTTCGGCTCGTGCACGTTATACATGGCGTGAAGCGTATCGTTCAGAAGATTTTGGTAGTACTTCTAGTTTCCCATGGGGATTCCCAGTTGTGCAAGAAGACAGAGGGCAGCTTAATGCTAGCATTAGTTACGATGTTAATGAACAATTGAACGTTGGTATTGAAGGTGTCAACCTCACTGAGTCAGATATTACACAATCCTGTGTTAATGAAGGAGGGCTACTTTGTTATCAAGGTTTAACAGAACGTCGTATTACCTTTGGAGCCAGTTACCGATTTTAATCTAACGCTGTAAAATTTCAAACTCAGGGGCTAGTATTGCTAATACTAGCCCCTGAGTTTTTTGTTATTAATTCTAGCGATCTTAAAAAATTCACCTAATTAAATTTTAAAATACTACGCATAAAGAACTATGTTAACAAATAGTTGCTTGATAATATGGTACAAAGATACAAGTTTATCGAGTTCAACCCCGTTATGAGTTTTTTTCAATATAGCAATAGAAATAGCAATCTATATATTTTAAAACGTCGAGTAATTTAGGTGGTATTATACGGTTAGTGGATACAAGCTTGTTGCAGAAGTTGCTTTTTATGACCAAACATTATGGCTTTCAGTAGAGCAGATAGATTTTAACCGCTGATTAGCGGCATGTGTTGTTAGGAAGGGGAATACTGTTTTCCACTAGTATCAAATGTCATTAACGAGATTAATTAATGCTTTCAGTTTGTTTTATAACCGATTCATATATGCTTGCTTGTAACGGTAAAATGGGATCGTTTTAAGTAACTCTTCTATGGGGATCATTGCGAAAGCCCAAAAAATTGAAGCATCAAAATAAAGAATTAATAGGGCGCATACGGGAAGAGATATTAGCCATTGTGTTACAAAATGAATCTTAAGTACTAAATTGCTATTACCTAGCGCACGAAGAATATTACCGGCAACCGTGTTATAGGCGCGAATAATTGGTAGAACGATATAAAGCGGTGCGATGATCATTAACGCAGTTTGTGTTTCAGATTCTATCTCTGGATAAACAAATTCAATACATTGACTGAGCACAAAGAAAAGCCCAAAGAATGATGACCGACAACGTCATGCCAACTTGTGTACAACTAGTGACAAAACGCGTTAAATCACCTGTTGTTTTTTGACCCAAAGCCTGACTAATACTAATTGCCGAAGCCTGAGCCCAAGCGTTGGGAAATTGCGTACCTGCGCGCAACCAAGGAAAAATTAAAGTAATGGCCACAAATGAAAAAAGATCCAATTGAGCAAACAATAACTGGTAAACAGTAGCCCCAACCGAGAGGACAAAAAAATTAGCGGCAATAGGATAAATTTCGCTGAATTGTGGACCAATTTCACTCCAAAAATGTCTGTTTTTAGGATAAGTCAAACCTACGTTATCATCAGCACGCAAAGCAACATAAAAAAATGTTGCTCTTAAAAAAATAGCAACTAAACTTCCCCAAGCCGCACCTTCTAAACCAAGCCCTTTAAACTCAGCAAAGCCATTTATCAAAAAATAACTAAGTAATGCATTAACAGGTAATTCAATCATGAAGCCTTTTAGTGGCACTTTTGAATTGCCTCGGCCATTACAAAAAGCAGTACAAACTTGGGTGTATGCGGTGATCAAAATGATATATTTTGTGATTGATATATAGGTATTCGCCAAACAGGGCTAAGTCATTATCATCAGTAATAACAGCGATTAAATCAGTATCCCAAAAGGTTAAGATAAATAGAAAAAATAATGATGCAGAAACGTTAATTAGCAGACCAGACCAATAAGCCACTACTAGCTCGGCCTTGTTATCAGAGCCAAAAGCTCTACCCACCAGTAGTTGAATACCATTACCAATAGCGATTTCAAGACCCAACACAAAGGCGACTATGGTAGTGGCAATGCCCATAGCGGCAACGGGAAGTTCTCCCAAAGGTGCCACTAACAAGGTATCAATCATCAACATCGATTGTACGAGCAATGCATTAAAAGCAAGTGGCCATGCTAATGCAAAGTTACGTCGAACATACGAAATGGTTCTCATCCCAAAATAACCTTTATCATGAAAAACACATACAATATCTAAATAAGTGAGGTGAAGTGTGGGCAAGTAGATAGGTCATTATTAAATATGAATCATTAATATTAAAACTATCTCCCCATCCATCCACCATCAACCAATAATATTGCACCATTTACATAGCTTGCGGCTTCAGAAGCTAAGAATACCGCGGGCCCTTTAAAGTCTTCGGGCTTACCCCAACGACCTTGGGGAATACGCGCCAAAATGGCGGCAGACCGTTCAGGATCATTGCGTAGCGCTTCAGTATTATCAGTATCTATATAGCCAGGTGCAATAGCATTAACATTCACACCTTGACCGGCCCATTCATTTGATAGTGCCATGACTAGTTGCCCTATAGCACCTTTGCTAGCAGCATATCCGGGAACTGTTACTCCACCTTGAAAGGTTAATAAAGAGGCCGTAAAAATAATTTTACCCGCACCTCGAGCAACCATATCTTTACCAATTTCACGGCTCAAAATAAATTGAGAATTTAAATTAACATCAATTACTTTATCCCAAAGCTCATCACTGTGATCTATCGGTGCGCGTAGGATAGTTCCTGCATTATTTACTAAAATATCAATGTGTGGGAAGTCTTCTTTCACCTTACCGATAAATGAATACAGTGCTTGGCGGTTAGAAAAGTCGCATTGATACCCTTTAAAGTTACGGCCTAGCACGGTTACTTCTTTTTCAACTTCAGAGCCTTGTAACTCTAGACTGGCTGATACCCCTATGATATCCGCTCCGGCCTCTGCAAGTCCAAGCGCAATGGCTTTGCCAATACCCCGTTTACAACCGGTAACTAAAGCAACCTTACCTACTAAACTGAATTTTTCTAACATTTCAATATTCCCCTAATCATGCTAAACATCTAATACACACCATCATAACGTATTGTTTTAACTACATTACCAAACCTTGTCTTTTACAACAGATATCCATTTTGATTCAGATTCAATCTCTTGGTAGGCTATCTTGTTTTCATTAGAAAAAATAAAGGTTTCAATATGATTTTTCGAGGTGATTTCAACACCAAAACAGCCATCACCCTTGATAGACTGAACTGAAATATCATTACTCAGCTTTCCTTGAAGTGTATCTTTAGGTTGAAGCACATTAAGAAAATAACTCTTCTTACTTTTTTCAGCATTCTCAATTAATAATGTTTTTAAACTGATACGACGAATATCATCAGGACGTTGCGGTGTCATAACTTCTTCAACGAGTGTTTCATCAACGTTAGTGATACGCGCTTCCGGGAACACGGTAAATACGTTAAGCGCCCCCGTACCATTAATAATTTCAAACTGGTTTTGGTTTACCTGACTCGCATACTTTTCAGAATGCATACGCCAGGTATACGTATGTTCTAGTTCACTTTCTAGCTCATCTAAAAATATAAAATAGCCACATTCGCTATTAATAATATGTCGTGCATTACGTGTTAATTCCATTTCTGGGTAATACATTTTGCTAGATTCACCTACTGCATAGGTATAGCCATTATCATTAGAAAAAGCTTCAATTTTTGCAATGGCATCTTTAGGCACATCTCGCCATACGTTATGAATACCTTTGCAATTTAAGTCAAACAATTCAGAGTTACTTAAATCACCTTCGCCCCATATTTTTTCGCCAACACAGCCAGTACCGTCAACCGTAATTAAATTATGCACCTCAGCTTTAGAAGTACGGTTATAACCTTCATCAATAGCCAAAGATGCATCATTGTGTATTAAAATAAAATGATTAAAATCAACATGGTAATGAGTTAAGCTACGTGTTTTCCAATTATTCTTCTTGTCTAATTCCCGACTAAGTTTCCATTGCTTATGACCACCTGGAGGACTTGATTTAAATGAAAGATGCGTTGCCTCTGTGTCCCGGCTAGAGCGCATAACTACTAGACCAAGGTCAGGGAAGTATTTAGTTAGGGGGAGAGCATCAGGGGATTGTTGCGCTATCGCAGGATTAAACCAAATTAACTCTAAGAAGGCTTCAGGCAAAATACCAGGGAAAATTTTACTTTCATAAGCCTCTCTAAATAGAAACTTGGTTCGTACCATTTCACCTAACCATTGCGCTTGCTCATTGTTGTATTCTGATGCGATTTTGTAATAAGCCGCAATGGAATGAGAGCTTCTTCTGTCATGTACATCAGCAAAGTTAATGTTTTCTTCCCAGTTTGGCGCAGACTGATATAGACGATAATCGAATGAATTTTTTAAAAAGCCGGCGTCAAAATAATTTGGTCCGCCATCTTGGCGAATATAATCAGCAGCAGAGAGGAAAAAGTTAATGGCATATCGCCAATATCCCGTTCCTTCGTAGTTCGAACCGTCTTCAGGAAGATATTCAAACACTTTTTCGAAATTGTCTTTGATCTCGTCAATCCACACTTGCGCGCCTTGGTGCTCAGAGCGTATTGCATAGGCGGTGGTCAATAAACCAGAATAGTTAATCCAGTTATGATTTTGCCAATAATTAGTCGACCAACAATGCCCTAAGTTTTCTTGTCCATAATCAAATATCTTATTGCTTTGCAGAATCAACTTATCAAGAAACTTGTGACGCTCTTCTTTAGTTAAATACTCTTTCAACCAATCATAAGAAAGCCCCAAACCATACAGCATCCATGATGCACTAAGGTCAACATCTACCAAAAAGCCATAACCCCATACATCGTAATTTACCGCAGTAAAAATCCAACGTTTGGCTTCTTGCAAATAATGGTCTTGTTCGGTCAACAAATAAGCTAAGCTCAAGTTGGCAGCAGCCATGCCCATATAGGTAATACTAGTGTGAGGATGTTCTGTTGATAAAACTTCGTCTTCATACAAACGACATTGCTCTAAAAGCCGCGTTAAATGTTCTTTACGATGGCTTTTGAGCTGAGATTTTAAAACATCAAGTTTGGTCGTTTATAAGTAAATAGTTCATTGTTCATTCCTGTAATCAAACGTGATAAATAGAAAGAGAAAGTCAGTTTTCGAGAAAATAAGCTTTATCACTTTGTTTGTGATGCGTTATTGTGAGTCGTAATAACGGGTTGCTTACCTGCTTTAAGCATTAATACACTGATTACCCCGATTATTGCCGCTAGTACCAGAATAACTATTCTGCCTTCTAGCGGATTTGGTATGAGTAACATCAACGCAATAAAACCGGCGACTGCTATGCCAAAACGCCCGATAGCGGTCAGTTGACTGAGGTCGTTACTTTCACCAATTTCTTTTTCAAAATTGATAGGTGTTTTCATGTTTGTAAAGAACTTGTCAACCATTTGGCGATGAGCTGAATTTTTATTCGGTGAAAAAAGTATCGACACTAAAAAGCCAAATATTCCCGAACCTAAGACACCGAAAAATTGTTGCTGAAAATTCCATTCGAAGCTATCACTAAAGGCTTGTGAAAAACCAAGGTAGCTTAGGGGTATCTCGAAAAAAGCTAAGCTAGAGAAAATCAATGCACATCCGATAGAGAAAAGCGCAGCCCACCAAGGTGTGTGTCGAATAAACATGCCTAAGAGCAACGGAATGGTAATTGGCATGGAAAGTAACGTGCCGACTTGCAGCATTATTTCAAATATTCCTGAACCGTCTTGTTGTGCAAAATATAGCGCTAAAAGTACAATCATAAAGCCCATTACCCAAGTCAACGTGCGCCCATAGTTTAATAGCTCTGACTCTCTTTTAGTTTGCCACCGTAATCTGCGTGATATTTTGGGATAAATATCTTTGATCAATATCGCGACATTCGTATTGAGTCCTGTATCCATGGAGCTCATTGTCGCAGCAAGAATTGCGACAACTATCAAGCCGATGAGCCCTACAGGTAACAAGCTAATACTCGCGACGGCATAACTTGCTTCAGCCGGTTTTGCTATGTCGAATGCCATCACTAAGTCAGGGTATAAAAGGCGAGCAGTGATGGGGGTAAAAACCAAATAAAGCTACCTAGGAGCATTAAAACCGAACAAAGCAAAGCTGCTTTTTTTGCTTCTCGCCCATCTTTAACTGAAAAGTAACGTGGCGCTGCATTCATCGAATTAAATACGATAAATTGTTTTGTCATCATGGCACTAGCCCGACCCCATGTATAAGCACCGCCGAAGAGGGTAGCGGAGTTAATCATGCTGTATTCTTCGGTTAAACCTTTATCCTCAATCGTTACAAATAAATTATCAATCCCACCAAGCGCATCTAAACAAAGATAGGCAACAATTAGCGTAAGCGGCACTAATATTAAACCTTGTAAAAAGTCAGTAGCCATCACAGCCCGCCGACCACCGGTTGCGGAGTATAGAAGAACAACAACACCACAAACAACAATAACGTAATTAATATCGTAGCCAAATACTGCTGAGCAAAAGATGCCTAAGCCGTAAAGTGCCATGGCCGAATATAAAATACGTATCGGCACCTCATAGTAGGCGTAAAAATCGCGAGTTTTCTCGCCAAAACGACCTGCTATAGCTTCAGGGAAGGTTGTTACTCGCATTTGTCGTAACCAAGGACCCATAAACAAATAGTTCACGAAAAATCCAAGCACATTACCAAAAAAAATAAACATCGCGGAAAAGCCCGATTCATAGGCAATACCCGCGGCGCCAGTGAAAGTCCAAGCACTGAAAGCACTCATAAAAGCACTACTACCAACTAGCCACCATGTACCCTTACAACCACCCTTGAAATAGTCATCGGTATTGGCAGAAAACTTTTTGAAAACAAGACCAACAATAATGATCAGCAGGAGATACCCGACAATCACTAGGTATTCTATATTCGAAATTTCCACTATTTTTTGCCTTTTATTAGTTTATCAAAGTAATTGATAACGAATAATAAACTATTTTACTAAATCGGTTTAGTGGATTAATTTATCATAATGTTGCAAAATGTCAACATTCGAATATTTTGACCCTCAAAGAAAAATATAAATGCAAAAAAAGTAAAATTAATTGATGTTGCACAGCTTGCCAGTGTTTCAAAAAGTACGGTATCTCAATACCTAAATGGGCGCTTTGATTACATGTCAGAAAAGACAAAAGAACGTATTAAGCGGCAATAGAAGCGCTTGATTACGTTCCAAACCCTATTGCCCGTAGTCTAAAAATGAATAAGACAAAAACAATAGGCGTAATAGTAAGAGATATTACAGGATTTTATACAAGTAGAACCCTCAGAGGAATTGACGACTACTGTAAAAAAAGTGAATACAATGTTTTAATCTATAACACTGATGTTGACCCTGATATTGAAGCGAAATCTTTAGAGACATTGTACCAATTACGTGTAGACGGAATAATTATTGCTTCAACAGGCCAGAATACAAAATTAATTGATAAATATATTAATAACGGCCTGCCCATTGTGTATTTTCAACTTGAACATGATGGCAATGAAAAAAATATTATTGTATCTGATTATCGAAAAGCGGCGTTTGAAGCCACTGAATATCTAATTGAATTGGGGCATCAGCGAATTTGTTTTCTGACTCAAGATTTTCAAAGTATGAAATCAAGAAAAGACCGTTATCTAGGTTATACCGACGCCTTAGATAAATATAAAATTCCTGTTGATGAGCAATTAATTCAATACTGGCACCGTAAAACAGGTTTTCAACAGACGCCTAAAAGTATGCTTGCTGCCGCTAATCCCCCAACGGTATTTTTTACGCAACATTTGCCTATTACCACAGAATTGTTAACGGCTTTGAATACAGAGAATATTTCGATACCTGATGATGTATCATTATTAGCTTTTGATGAGCTTCCTATGGCTGAATATTTAAAAGTACCTATTACGGTCATCACCCAAAACCCATATGAAGTCGGTAGAGAGGCCGCTAAATTATTATTAAATAACATTAGCGACAATGAAACACCACCACAAAAGGTTATCATTCCTTGTTCTTTTGTTAAAAGGCAGTCATGTAAAAAATATAAGAACTAGGTCTGCTTTCTCTTTATAGTCACCACTGTGGTTATATATATAAATGAGTGAGGGAATAGTAACCAATTAGCTTATTTTTGATGTGTTTCTTTATTGCTTATAGGGGCTAATAGCAAGTAAAAAACAAATGAAAACCATGAGATAAAAATAGTGGCTAATAACCAAGCGACTTTCTCGCCCCCAGTAGCTCTAGACGATTTAGCAATGATTATAATCGGTATTAACCAGATTATTAAAATAGTCCATATACTTATTCCACCCATGTGGTAACTCCTTGATATAAAATTATAAAACACCTCACTAAGAGGTGATTATCTATTATCTATGTAGCTATAAGCTTCATTATTGCGTTTTCTGGCCAAATGGAATAATACCATCTTGAATGACGGTTAATTTTGGCACAAAAGGGATATCGATATCTATTTTAGCTCTTAGTTGGTAGTTAATGTTTTGTCCTTTATTATCTATTAGCGCCTTTATAACGCTGATCCCTTTAATTAAATTAGTTGAAACAGGTACGGTAAAGCGTGACTCACCGTAAGCACCGGCAGTTGGAATATCTGAGGCAACACCTTGGGCTAAATTTTTTCCTGCCACGCTTAGTTGATAACTAATTCCATTAAATGGCAATTCAAACTTATTAGGGTTGACTAACTTCAAGCCTACTTCAAAATTTTGTTCTAAACCATTGGCAGGCAAAATTTTAAAAGAAACCGACTCGACAGTAGGCTCCTCGTAGTCAATATTTATAGTTGAGCAACTCGACAGTAAAAACAGGATGGTCACTAAAAAAATGAGTTTGTGTAGCTCTTTAGCCATAGTTATTCTTTTTCCTAAAGGAGTTATTTACGATCCTACAATAAGTATATTTGAATGAGTATATTTGGTTTTTTATATTATGGTTATCAATATTAAGCATCAGAAATAAAAAAAACACTAATCATTATGATTAGTGTTTTTTAGTATTAAAAATTTTTAAGAAAATATTAATCTTTTATTTAAATCGGCGAGAGGCTAAACCAATCATACTTAATAAAAAAATAGCAAAGGTTGATGGCTCTGGTACTGATGTAGGATCTGGGTTTACTTGTGTATCAATAAATCCAATCAGGTTTTTAGTTAAATTTTGACTGTTTAAATCAGCGGTTGTTTGCATAAAATTAACATCAAAAATAGTGGTTAAGGCTCCGGCCGTGGCATTTGATAAATCACCAGTTCCCCACGCTATCCCTGTACCTATATTGCCTGAGTTAGTAATCCAACTGCCTGTACCATGACCATTAGCGCCACCAGGAGCATTATAGGTTACATTTGTAACAGCATTTGGCCCAGTAAATGGTGCATTAACAGTCTGTGTCGATGTTACGTTACTGCTGAATGCTAAAGAACCACCACCTGCAGCATTGATTAAAGAGAAAATACTGTTGTTACGTGCAGTAAAAGATGAGTTTTCACCCATAATAAACATACCACCACCAGATTGTAAGTAAGTAAGATAGTTCATTTGCTGAGTAGCATCTAAAGCATAATTATTTGAAAATCTAATATCCCAAACTTGATCATAAAGTGATAAATCTCTTTGGTATTAGGTCAAATATTGTTACTGAGTTTCCTACATTTTGGTGTAGTGTATTTAGTTGGGTAGTAATAGAGGTAGTTGTATCAACTTCACTCGTATTAGATAATCCATTGATGATTGCTATTGGGCCGACCATTACCTGTGATGTAGGTAGCAGTATAAAAGCAAAAAGCATGATTAGTTTGCGCATAACAATAACCTTATAAAATTAATAAATATGTTAATGCTTTAGTTAATGCAATTATGTTGCCATAAATTTTAAGTTATTTAAATCATATGGTTGCTGTTGATTTTTTAAACGAAAATTAAAATGTGTAAAAAAATATGACAGTCAATTAACTAAAAAATAAGCAGGTTCGTTGTGAATTTAATTCAAACTAAATAGTACTAGTTAAAGGTTAACAGATGAGTATTTACTAGCCCTAACCTAAAGTAGGCTATGGATAACAAAGACTGACTATGTAAATTAATACCTCTAGATGGATTGAAGTGATGCTATCATTGTTAAAATATACTGTAAAATTTATTTCAACATATAAGATTTTATAACTTTTGCTTTTATCAAGGTATGCTGTTAAGAGTTGTCACTTTGACAATTCCAACATATTTCAAATGAAGGATCATTCTTTTCCGAGCAATTATTACAAACCCAATCAACATCTGAACCACCACTGTGTGATGCTTTAGCAATTTTGTTAGCATGTTCAAAATCGGAGTCATCAAAAACCCAAATTTCAGGCCAAGAATCAAAAACGGATATTTCTCCAACCGCCCCTTGTGAAAACTCATTTTTTATAAAGGTATTAATGCCTTGCGCTTCAATGAGGTTCTTAATATTGTTTGTAATCAAGTGATTTTCATTGGTATATACCATTTTCATTATCGAATCCTCATAATACTATGCCTAACGGTAATAGTAGCTTGTTAAAAGGTGTAAGGCACGAAAAACAAGCCTTTTCTTTGTTCGTTTTAGTTACTTTATAAGTGACTATCTGCTTTCGCTTTACTAGTTTGTTGAACACATTCATTATCTAGTTTATGCTTTCACGTCTTCACGTCTATTAAAATGAAACGGTATAACGGCCTAGTTACCAAGGGATATTTAATGAAAAAAAATACATTAGTTGTGATTTTTTTGGCAAGCATTATAGCGGCCTGTGGATCTTCAACAAACTCGACTATAACTGAAAGTAGTCAAGATGGCGGCATTAGTAATACAACTAACGTGAATACCAAATATATGCCTCGCACTTACTTTGGTGCCCAGCCGGAACCTAGGTCTCAAATTATCCATGGTGCAGGTCAAGACACAGACAGTTTTGCAGAATATTCGTCGTTATTCCCAGAAAATAATCAACCACTTATTTACATGAGTTATGTAGGTATCACCAAAGATAAAGCAAATATCGATAGGTGGTATAACCAAGCGCTTAAAGGCTCAACCGTAAACGTAAACTTTAAAACTGTTCAACAAATAGGTATCAGCTTTAACGGTGGTAACGATAAAGGTATTGGCATGGCGACTCGCGTGGCCGCAGGTGAATTTGATGAAAATATCGACCATTTTCTTGACAGATTAAACGAACTAAACGTACCTGCATATTTAAGAATTGGTTACGAATTTGAAGGATCGTGGAATGGTTATAACGTGGACGGTTTTGTCGCTACATTTAAACGTATAACCGATAAAGTGCGTGCCCGCAAAATGCAAGATGTTGTGACGGTATGGTGTGCAGCAGGGGGCTCTGCAGGTTTTATATCCTTTGAAGAATTAATGAAATATTACCCAGGAGATGACTATGTTGACTGGTGGGCCGTTGATATATTTTCACCGCAAGAAATCACTAACCCTTGGTTAGGCCAGTTTTATAAAAAAGCTGCGGAACACGGTAAACCTGTGATGATCGGCGAAACCACACCACGTTATGTAGGCGTTGAAGAAGGACAAAAAGGCGGGATACTTGGTTTGGCCCATTCTTCGACATGGTTGCTAAAAACCCAGAAATTAAAGCCATTAGTTATATCAATTGGGATTGGGTTTATCACTCAAACAGACTTGGTTTCCAATGGCATGATTGGAAAGATGCACGATTACAGCTAAATGACACGGTTAAATATTTGTATTTGCAAGAAATGACAGCCCCTATTTGGCTACATTCAAATGAAAATTTTAAAGAAAAGTTAAATTCGAACTAACTGGAAGATATATTATTTTCTTTATCGAATTAACATCGTAAATCTTGCGATTAAGCAGTTGATAATATCCCCTACAAAAAGCAAATTTTTATTTACTCTATAAGGCAGACCTTGGGCTTGTTTTAGAGATAAAGGAAAATTCATCGATTGGATCTGGGAAGGTCTGTGTTGCTCTTTAGAGTAGATGTTCTTTAATATTATTATAACTCTTTACTCCTTATCACGGGATATTAAATTGAGTGAACAAAAACCTTTAATGTATTGAATAAAAATATGTATTTTTTATTCTTTGTTATTCAAAGCATTAGCCTGTTAAAGTGCATACTAATAATAAAAACAAATATAACTCAATAGAAATAACTAAGGTTAACCATGCACAAATTTAAAGTTTTAGTCTTACTGATAACAATTTTAGCAATATGCTTTTTCGGGTTCATCTTTTACTGGTTAAGTTCGCCACCTCCTGAACATGTTAATGACGTGGTCTAATTGATTCGACTACCCCAGTTAAGGAATAATAGACTTAACTGGAGATTGAAATGACAAAACGTAAAAAATATTCAAAAGAATTTAAACTTGATGCCATCGCTTTAGTGATAGAACAAAATTATTCACAAGCTGAAGCCGCTAGAAATTTGGGAGTTAACCCAAACATGCTTGGTCGTTGGATAAAAGAATCTGAGAATGATGATGGGCATGCTTTTCGTGGTAATGGAAAACTAACGCCTGAGCAAGAAGAGATCCGCAACTTAAAAGCGCAAGTGAAGCGTCTCGAAATGGAGCGCGAAATATTAAAAAAAGCGACGGTCTTCTTTGCAAAAGAAACGAAGTAAAGTATTCGTTTATTGCCCAACATAAGAAGATCTGGCCTGTGGTTTTAATGTGCCATGTACTGGGTGTTAAAAGTAATAATTATTATAGTTATCAAAAACGTAAATTAAGTGAATCTGATGATTTAGACCATCAAGAAATGATTGAGTTGATCAAAGACATTGCCAAATTTAGTGACAATACTTATGGTGCTAGACGCATTAAAAAGGTACTCAATACACTGAGCTTTCCTGTAAGTCGAAGAAAAACAGCTCAGTTAATGAAAGAAGCAAATGTCTGGGTTCGCTATAAAAAGAAATACAAGGCAACAACGAACAGCGATCATAACAAGCCTATTTATCAAAATGAGCTTAAGCAGAATTTTACCGTAGAAGCTCAAGACCAAGCGTGGGTAGGTGATATCACGTACGTTTGGACAACGGAAGGTGGTTGTACTTATGCGTCGTGATTGATTTATATTCACGGAAAGTTGTTGGGTGGAGTATGGGTTCGAGAATGAAAGCACAGCTTGTTTGTGATGCGTTAACGATGGCTATTTGGCAGCGACAACCCAAAGCAGGATTGATAGTTCACTCAGATCAAGGTGTTCAATATGCGAGTCATCAATATCGTCGATTGCTCAAATCAAATGGTTTTGTTGGGAGTATGAGTAAAAAAGGTTGTTCTTTGGGATAATGCCGTTGCCGAAAGCTTCTTCGGCAGTTTAAAACAAGAACGTGTTCACTGGCGTAACTATGAAACACGTTATGATGCGCAGCAAGATATATTGAATTATATAACAATGTGGTACAACAGTCATAGACTTCATTCTTATCTGGATTACCAAAGTCCAAATGAATTTGAGCTAGCTGATAAAGAATTAAAAATGGTTGCTTAACTAGGGTGACTGAATTTAGTTGACCAGGTCATAACGATGGAGAAAATGCCTTAGCTATGCAAGATGTTGTAATACTAGGGCATGTTAACAATGAGCGAGTAAGACATGTATTAGGTAATGCTATTCACGATCCTAAATCACTTGATTTACCAGTATTAAGTACAGATGCCTTTGATGAACTTTACAATGGAGAAAGTAATTTCAAAGATTCAGTGGATCATTTTATTTTTTCTGTAAATACGGGGGAAAAACCTGCAACCAGTATTATGTTGTACGGCGATTTCGAATGGTCGATAACACAGTCTTCAATTGATAAGTTTTATATTATTGAAAATTTATCGAATGATTCATACAAGTTAATTGAGCGAGATGATGACACTGTATTTATGTGCCCTGACGAATTAGCAAAGCAGATAAAACAAGAGTGGTTTCTTCATTTTAGTAAACAATGGCTTGTGATAACAACAGATGAGAATCGACTTGGGCAGATTGTAAATAGATTGCAAGATAAAGCGTCTTCAGAGATGGAATTATCAAGTTGGCGTCAATATAGAGACACTAAAACGATAAGTCTTTGGTGTCCTCGTACCTAAAGACACATCAAAAACAGCCGAAGGTATGAGTGCCCATATAATTAAAAAAGTGATGAGTAAAAACGAAGAGGTATCTGCTTTGTTTTTTGGACTAGACATAAACCTTTTATCACAAACAATCTCTTTAGGTTCACAAATAAATGCCAATAGTGCTTGGACTGATGAAAAATATTTATCTGCTAATAAATTCATCATGGAATCTAAAGGTGACGCATCAAAGATATCTGAAACCTTAGCAGGTTTTTTCGATAATATTAATATTGAAAATGCTAAAGGTTCACTTATAACTACACTAAAGCTTAGTGAAGATGACATTCCTAAATTAACTGATGTTTGGTCTGAATTAGTCATGAAAGCATTTTCATCTAACGGTAATTCGCAATCAACATCTCAAAAGGTTTCTCCAGAATCATTAATGAATTCACAGTGGGATTACAAAATTAATGATAAATTAATTGCCTTACCTGATTACAAAAAAGCCGAATTTGATGCCAAGCCATCTTTTGTTGATGGACCTTTAGCTGTCTCTGTGAACTCAGTAAATATAAACGAGGAGTTAAACCTAACTGAGTTGAATATTGAAGGAAACATGAATGTACCCAAAATTGAAGGGTGGTGGCATCTTTCAAAAGCTAAGCTGACACTTAAAGTAAATTCTGTAAATGATAAGGCGGGTAATAACCTGTTAAGGGATGAGCGATGTGTTAAAGACCTAGGTTACCGAGGTAGTAACCATGATGTGAGTTCTGGATTTAATACGACAAATTTAAAGGCGTATGCACAGAAAACACTTCGTTTATCAGAAGGTTATAACTTCTCAGATGTTGCCAATGTTAAAGGGGCTTTATCTTTTTCTGCTCCTGTAAATATTGAGACTATTGATTTACCACTTCAAAAGGGTGCCGGCTTTGAAAAACACGGTTTTAGATTTTTTATTAACGAATTTGATCGTCAAAGTGTGTCTTATGCCGTAAGTGGTTCGCAAAAGCATTTGATAGAAATACAAGGATTAAATGCAAAAGGTGAAGCTTTATCACAGAGTTACTCTTGGGGTACTAGTGATGCTAAAACTCAACATTACCAAGGCGACGTTAAATCTATTCGATTAATTTTTTCAAATGCATTCAGTGAACATGAAATGCACTTTATTATAGAGAAAAAAGAATTTTTCCCGAAGGCTGAGTTAAAAGTAAATTACTTAACTACAAGGCCCTCTATCGTAGATGAAAATGATTGGGCTAATGCGACACGACAAAAATGGGGGGATACTAATGCTAAGCAATTTTTAGAGAAAGAAAAATACCTATCCAACAATAAAGTTGGCGACTTGTATCAATTCCCGTTTGCCATGATGTTAAGTCATGACAATTCGCAGTCTTGGGGTAGCCACCCATCACTAAAAATACTCTCTCCATTTGTTAGTGGTTTAACGTTTAATCTACAAGCAATCGAGTTAACGGCTCATAGTATTAACGAGAAACTTTCTTATTACGTTAAAAACAGTGCATGGTATCGCATAAAAAACAACTTTATTACTGAGTACATCCCACATACAGAAATTGACAAAGCACAAGTCTTATCTGATAGTGTCAACATAGGTTTAAAGCTTAAGCCTAAAGAGCCTATGGGTAAGTTATCAGGCGAAATAAAGGTTAATTTACCTCAGCGTATCGAGACTGTTAATGTTGGTTTGCCTGATTTTAAACAAACGCTTCACAACCACGAAATTTTAATAAGTAGGGTGAAAATTACTAACGGACAAACACCACACACAACCTATCGAGTTGAAGCTCCTAACCTAATTAATATGATTGCAGTTTTAAAAAATGGTAACGAGATGCTTCCTTTACAAGGAGGTGTATTTAAGGATGGATTCTGGTCATTGTCTTATCAGTTAACAGATCAGATAGATCATTTTGATGTGTTAGTTGCCTCAAAATTGAACACATTGAAATTTCCTTATGAAATAATGCCTAACTACAATAAATAAGTGGAATATTAATAGGGACGTTTCTGTGGTGGACCGTCATTCATTGTTTGTTAAAGTAATACCAGTTTCATTAATTAAGTGATCTATTTTATATGTAGAAAAAATTGCCAAATAAAAGGAATTATTTCAATAACGAGTTGTTCTAATTATTAAATAAATAGCGAAGTAGTTGTTGATTTTGGCAAGTTGAAATGATCACATAGTTAGTGAGATTGGTATAAGTACTTCACTATATTGTGTACTGCCAAATATAACGTATTTGCATGTTATCCTAACGAAATATTGCATTATGGAAGGGTAGAATGTATTCTACGTGCCATTACAAATAGTCTTATATACTATTATTAGTTATAGCTTTAAATAAAAATACATAAATTTAAATGACACATTTATCTTAATTATTTAATGTATAGGGTCAATCAAGAGTAATATTATGCATCATAATACATCTAGCTTAGCGAGCGCTTCACTTGCGGAAGAAACCATACCAGAAGATTGTATACGTAATTTAACCGTTGATAACCTTATTTTTACTTTACATGAAAGCAAATTAAAAGTGCTTTTGGTTAAGTATAATCGTGGATTAGCTATTAATAAATGGGGTTTAATAGGTCATTGGGTTAGGGAAAATGAAAATTTAGAAGATGCGGCTTTACGTGTTGTAAAAAAAACAACGAATGTCGATAATCTTTACCTTGATCAGCTTGGCGCATTTGGTGCAGTTGATAGATACCCCACAAGTCGGATTATAACCATTGTTTATTATTCGTTAGTTAGGCACGAAGAAACTAAATTAATTACTGGAGAAAATGCCTTTGAATGTGAATGGTTTGATGTTTATGATTTACCCAATTTAATGTTTGACCATGGCGATATTTTAGCGGCAGGTTTGAATTATTTAAAATATATTGTACGCCATGAACCTATTGGTTTTAATTTATTACCTGAAAAATTCACCTTACTTGAATTGCAAGAAATATACGAAGCAATCTTAAATAAAACCTTAGATAAGCCTAATTTTCGTCGTAAAATTCAAAAAATGAATTTATTAATTAACTGCCAAGAAAAACAAAAAAAAGTAGCTCACCGCGCGGCAACCTTGTATAGATTTGATATCAATGTCTATGAAAAACTGAAAGAATTTGGATTTACATTCGAATTTTAGTTCACTATTTATTTTTACCATAAAAGACAACATTCGTTGTCTTTTTTTGTTTTAATCCTCCGCTTAAACATATACCTGTTTACATCTGAATAATTTGCATATAGTATTTTGGACTATATCAATGGTTAAATCATTATAAAATTGTATTTGGAGTATCCATGCAAAACGAAAAAAACAAATTAACTGTTAAAGAAAAATTTGGTTATGGCTTAGGTGACACGGCAAGCAATATTGTTTTCCAAATGGTTGCTAATTTCATGCTGATATTTTACACCGATGTTTATGGCTTATCAGCAGCAGCAGCGGGGACCTTATTACTTACTGTTAGACTGTTCGACGGATTTACTGACCCAATTATGGGCAGTATTGCCGATAGAACTCGTACAAAATGGGGAGCGTACCGTCCATACTTATTATTTTTAGCGGTACCTTATGGCGTATTAGCTTGTTTAGCTTTTATAACGCCAGATTTTGATGCCACGGGTAAACTCGTTTACGCGTATATAACGTACGGTTTATTAATGACCTGTTATACCGCCATTAATATTCCTTATGGCGCTTTAGGTGGTGTGATGGTTGATTCACCTAAAGAACGCGCTTCATTACAGTCATACCGTTTTGCTATGGCAATGGCTGCATTGGTGATTATTGTTTGGGCTTTACCGAAACTTGTCGCATATTTTGGTGAAGGTAATGACAGAATAGGGTATCCCTTAGCAATGGCCTTTATGGGCACTTTAGCGGCTATCTGTTTTGTGTTTTGTTTCAAAATGACCAAGGAAGCTAAACTTCCACCGGTAGAAAATAATCGTAAAAGTGTGTTTACTGAATTCTTTTCGCTTTTCAAAAATGATCAATGGGTGATTATTGCTGCCATTAGTTTAGTAACGTTAATACTTATTGGCATCCGCGCAGCGGTTGCTCCTCATTATATAAAATATTATGTGGGTGAAGAGTCACTCATTTCTTCCTTTTTAACGGTTGCCGCAATAGGTTCGGTTTTAGGGGCGGTATCTACTAACTTTTTAACGAAGTATTTTGAGAAAAAGGTGCTATTTCAAGTTGCTATTGTGGTTGTGATCATTTCGCATAGTCTTTTCTATGTTGTAGATTCAAGCCAAATAGTCGCTATATTCATTCTTTATTTTGTTGCCAATTTTGCGCATATGATGATAACGCCCATTATGTTTTCTATGGTGGCCGATACTGTTGATTACGGTGTGTTAAAAATAGGTAAACGTCTTACTGCTATTACCTTTTCAGGGCATTTGTTAGCGATTAAGTTTGGCTTTGCAATTGGTGGCGCATTGGCCGGCCGGATACTAGCTAGTTACAACTATGTGCCTAATCAAACACAAACTGCTGACACACTTAACGGTATATTGCTCGCCTTTTGCCGGTATACCCGTTATTTGTATGATCGTGAGCTTATTGCTGATTAAACAATACAAATTAACTGAACTTGAAGTAATCAATATTCAAGCAAAAATCACAGCGTAATATAGAGAAAAACCGTATCTTTAAACAACCATGATTTAGTGCTAAACCTTTGTTACTCAATGTTTGTACTAAAGGTTAGTACTAAATTATTTGGTCATTTTAATAGTTCATTCGGACATAGGAGATTTTATGACGAATTCAGTACAAAAAAAAACAGGCGTACTTGAAACGTTAAGTCATGCGGAGAAAATTCAGCTGAAAGACTTAGCGCGCGCCAACGCATTAAAGAACAAAAGCGACCCACTGGTAAAACACATTTACACTGCTGATCCATCAGCACATGTGTTTGACGGTAAAATTTATGTTTATCCGTCTCATGATGTTGAGTCGGATAACAGTATTAATGATGATGGCGATCATTTTGCAATGACCGATTATCACGTGCTTTCGCTTGATAAAGATGACTTTAGTGCAACAGACCATGGCGTAGCTTTATCAATAGATGATGTTCCTTGGGCAAGTAAACAAATGTGGGCACCTGATGCCGCACATAAAAATGGTACCTACTATTTTTACTTTCCTGCTAGGGACGAAGACGGAATTTTTCGAATTGGCGCAGCAAGTAGTAAATCACCAACAGGACCATTTACCGCTGAACCTAACTATATTCAAGGTACTTTCAGTATAGACCCCGCTGTTTATGAAGATGATGATGGTAGTTATTACCTTTATTTTGGTGGTTTATGGGGAGGTCAATTACAAAACTGGCATGAGGGTAAATTTAGTAAAGCCGATAAATACCCTGCACCAAATGAAACGGCTTTACCGGCGAAAATGGCGAAGCTATCGGCTAATATGGTTGAATTAGCTGAAGAGCCTAAAGATGTAGTTATTATTGATGATAATGGCGAAACCATTAAAGTAAATGATAATAATCGTCGATTTTTTGAAGGTCCTTGGGTACATAAATATAACGGTGTTTATTATTTTTCATACTCTACCGGTGATACTCATAAAATAGCGTATGCTACCAGTAGCTCACCTTATGGTCCTTTTACTTATCAAGGTGTTATTTTAAACCCCGTATTAGGTTGGACGAATCATCACTCTATTACTTGTTACGAAGGTAAATGGTATTTATTTTATCATGATAGTAGTTTGTCGGGCGGCCAAACTCACTTGCGTTGTGTAAAAATGACAGAATTGGTTCATGATGAAAATGGAAGAATTCAAACAGTAGATGCATACGAGAAGAACTAAAAAATTTTCTTTGCTAAAGATATAGTCAATAAGACATTAATAGGTGTGACTATCTCAACCTGATATATAGGTTATTTGCTCTATTTTAATGTATTGAATTTCCTATTATAAGTTTAATTATTACACAAAATAGCGTAAAGACTCTTGGTCTCAACGTGAATAAATAAATAAAAAATAGTCATATATAGTCAAAATACCTTATTGTCATATTGAATATAATGTGCTAAAAATGTAATTGTCATATTGACAATATAAAGATAAATATAAAAATTAGGGGACTAATAAAATGTTTAATAAAAAGATATTAACTACCTCCATCCTAGCTGCACTAAGTTCAATGACTGTTGCAACGATGGGGTATGCGGCAGAAGATGAAGCGAAAGATGTAGAAATTATTACCGTGACAGGTATCCGTGGTAGTTTATTACGTGCAATGGACGTAAAACGAAGTTCTGATGGTATTGTTGATGCGATTTCCGCTGAAGACATGGGTAAGTTTCCAGATACAAACCTAGCTGAATCACTACAGCGTATTACGGGTGTTTCAATTGACCGTGCCAGTGGTGAAGGTAGTAAAGTTACAGTGCGTGGTTTTGGCGCAGATAAAAACTTAATTACTCTTAATGGTCGTCAATTACCGACAACTACTGGTGATAGAACATTTGATTTTGCGAATATTGCTTCTGAAAGTGTATCAGGTGTTACGGTATATAAAACATCTAATGCAAGTGTTACCTCTGGTGGTATTGGTGCCACTATCGATTTACAAACACATAAACCTTTACAGTCCCCTGGTACTAAAGCTTCATTCGGTACCAAATTTGTAAACGATTCTTCAACTGATCAAGGTAGTACAACGCCAGAAATCAGTGGTTTGTACTCACAAACATTTGCAGATGAAAAGTTTGGTATTTCACTTTCGGGTAGTTATCAAGAACGTGAAAGTGGTATGCAACAATTTTTCCAAGACCAAGGTTATAGAGCTAGTGACTATAGTAATACCGGTTGGGGCGGTGTACCTGCAGGCGCAGACGGTGGTACAAACAGACCAACCAGTGGTAACTATTCAAACCCACAACAACCTCGCTATGTTTTTGAAGAACGCCAACGTGAACGTGTTAATGGTCAGTTAGTATTACAATTTAAGCCTATTGAAAACTTAACCACGACATTAGATTACACATTAATTCGTAATACTGTTGAAGAGCAACATACCGATGCTTCAGTATGGTTTAACTATGCAGGTGATCGCAGTGAGTCAGTATGGGATGGTTCTCCAAATGCTGTGCCGTTAATTTACTCTGAGATTTATGAAATAAATAGTGATGCTGATTTTGCTGATACATCATTAACTGTAGGTTCGTGGGGGAATGAACAAAAAACTGATTCAATTGGTTTAAATATTGATTGGCAAGTGAATGACGATTTAAACCTTGTTTTAGATCATCATAGCTCTAAAGCAAGCATGCAAGCGACAGATCCTCGCCATGGCACGCGTAATAATCTGCAATTACCATCATATACAAGAACTCGCACAGGTTTAGATTTAACGGGTGATCTTCCAGGGATCGCAACGGGTAATATTGAATCATTTACACCAGAAACTATGCGTTTATCAGGTATTTGGTTTGCTAATGATAAATATTCTTCTGAGATTCAACAAACTCAAGTAAAAGGCGAATACGTAATCAATGATGAAGTCAGTATTGATTTTGGTGTGTCAGTTAATACAGTTAATAACCACTACCGTCATACGCAAGTTCAGCGTGCCGATTGGGGTGGCGTTGGTGTAGAAGGTGATTTTGCTGATATTAATTGGCGCGAAGATACTATCTTAGATAAATTTGATGCTAAATCGGGTAATTTTGAAGGTACACCAACACAATCTGATTATGATTTGTTTAACACCATCTATTTTGCTGATTTTGACGAGATAATTCGTGCTGCAGAATTTGCAGATCCAGTAGCCAATGTTGATAGTTTATGGGGTGACTGTAAAGCACCGGCAGGCGCATCAGCAGGTCCTAATGGCGAAGGACACTTCTGTGCATCAACAAATTGGGATGCAGATACAAACCGCTTTACTGAAGAAAAAACCACCGCATATTTTACGCAAGTTAGTTACATTAGCGAAATCAATGATATGCCATTTAGTGCATTCTTTGGATTACGTTATGAAACAACTGATGTTGATTCAAAAGCATCAGCACCAGGGTATAGTAGTATTGAATGGAATGAAGATACGGCAACGTCTGTAACTGGTGTTACCGGAATTGAGTCGCTTCATCAATCTGCGGATTACAGTCAATTATTGCCAAGTATCAGTGTGAACCTTGAGCTTACTGACGATATTGTATTAAGAGCAGCAGCAGGTAAAACTATTTCTCGTGCTTCTTATAATCAATTACAAGGTGGAACAACGGTTAATACGGGGGGGAGTTTAAGTGGTTATTCAGGTAACTCAGGTAACCCCGCATTAAAACCATTAGAATCGATAAACTTTGATGTTTCTGCTGAGTATTATTATGACGAAGGTAGTTATGTTTCATTAGGTTATTTTAGAAAAGATGTTACTAACTGGATAACAACGGGTACGGTTGATTCAGCAATATTTAATCTTCCTAATCCACTTGATGGTGAGAAGTTTAGAGCAGCAACGGCGGCATTAGGTGCCAATGCTTCAAACCAAGAGATCAGAGACTATATCTTTACAAATTACGCTGATGATCCAAATGTTCAACCAAATTTTGACGAAGATGGTCTGTTAGATGGAGGTAAAATCATTGGTGACCCGACAACAGATAATATCGCTAACTTTAGACTAAATGTACCTGTTAATGGTGATAATGAAGAGACAATTGACGGTATCGAATTTAACGTTCAACATATCTTTGGCGATTCAGGCTTTGGTGGTATCTTCAACTATACCTTGACTGATTCTGGCCTTGCTTATGACAATAACTCTTTGCAAGATACCGCAGCATTAACTGGATTAAGCGATACCGCGAACATTGTAGCTTTTTATGATAAAGATGGCATTCAAGCTCGTATAGCTTATAACTGGCGTGATGAGTTCTTAAATGAACGTCGTGTAAACGGGGATTTAACCGCACCTATTTATACTGAAGCCTATTCTCAAATAGACTTTAATGTTAGTTATGATGTGGCGGCGGTTGAAGGTCTAACTGTATTTATTGAAGGTATTAACATTACTAACGAATACGGTCGTGATACACGTCTTACTTATAAGTTAACACAAACTGGAGCACGTTACGCTGTAGGCGCAAGGTTTTCCTTCTAGCATGAATTGTTAACTACGTTACTAGAAACCGATAGGCTAATAATCTATCGGTTTTTTTATGTAAGACTACTTAGGATATTATTTTTACTGTTTTATTACTTAACCTTAGCTCTGACACTGTGGGTTTAACGGTAAAATTAACGGATGATGACGGTGAGCATTAGTTGGTGTTAATACGATAACCGCAACTGATGGCGAGTGGATGCAATTAACCGGTTCATACACTCATACTGTTGTTGGTAATGAAGTTAGTGCCTACGTTTATATTGAAGGGCCTGCTGCAGTCGTAGAGTAATATATTGATGATATTTCAGTGATATTAGCAAAATAAGCTGCTGACTTTTTGTTTCAATGAATATTATAATAAAACGGTTATTCAATCATGTTACATAGGTATATGTTTATTTAAATCTATGCTTATTTAAATGAGAGGAATAAGTTAGCCGTTAATCTGCCTGTAATAGGATCACTATTAATGTCTGTTGCGGCATTAACGAGTGTGGAGTGAAGTAATTGTCCTGGAAATACAATTAAGCGGTTTGGTTTATATGCCACAGTTTTATAGCAGGTAAATTCGTTATGTTGTTCATTACAGTAATTCAGCTCGCGTAAAGTGGATGATTGAAAGTATGCTTGAGCGAATTTTAAGTAAGTCTCTTTATTGTCATTATTAATACGATCTAATCCACTTTTGTTATGTTTAAAAAAAGCGGTACCGCCGTGAGTACCTTTGTTCATATAGTGAATAATGGCAATTAGATTTGGGTTAGGCGTGTCAAAATGTGGCCATGACTGCATAGCCGAAAGCTCATTTGGTTGCTTGGTTATTAATGATAAATAATTGTCAATGGGATTGGGTTGTAACAAATCCGGCAATTTATATACGCGATATAATACTTCGATTAGTGGTTTCAAATATCCCACAACTAGCGCTTTTGGTATTGCTGACCTAATGCCTGGGTAGTTGGTTACCTCATCAGGTATAAATTGAGCGTGTGCTATCACCTGATCAACTAATTCATTATGGTTGTCAGCATAGTTGTCAATAATAAGAATAGGCGTCTTATCTTGTCCGATATACTCAATGTTAAGTGTTGCTTGACGATTTACCTTAATCATTGCTGTTAAACTACCGTTGATTTACAGTAATTATTGATGAACTCGTTATGATCAGGAAAAGTATTTATGCGACGGTTTATTGTTGTTTTTATGTTTTCTAAAAAGTTTTTTAATTCGCTATCAGACATCATGTTAACTATTTGATGGTAGTTTTTAGGCATCAACCCTTGTCCTATCATCACTTGTATCCACGATGTTTCGCCAAACAATTCACGCTCAGTTTTATATGCGTTACCATTTTCGACAAATAAATTAATGCGTTGTTGTAAGCTTTCTGGAATATCCATACTTTTACAGTAACGCCAAAATGGGCTGTCGGCACGTTGAGTTACATGATAGTGAAGCACAATAAAATCTCGAATATTATCAATTTCAAACCGCATTTTATTATTAAAGTCATCCACATTCGATTGCTCCATATTTTTTGAAGGCAAGTTTTGCATTAGTCGAATGATGCTTTGCTGAATTAAATGGATACTGGTTGATTCAAGAGGTTCAATAAAACCGCCGGAAAGCCCTATAGCAACACAGTTTTTGTTCCAGTGTTTACGACGAGTTCCTGTTCTAAATTTAATGACTCTGGGGTCATTAAGTAACTTGCCTTCTATATTATCAAGTAGGGTTGCTTTGGCATCATCATCTGACATGTACTTGCTGCAAAAAACAAAACCATTACCCATTCTACTTTGTAGTGGAATTTGCCATTGCCATTTGACCTTGTGTGCAATTGAACGAACATAAGGAACCGGTTTTTTTATTATTTCTGTTTGTACCGCGATGGCACTATCACATGGTAACCAGTGACTCCAATCTTCGTAGCCTGTATGCAGGGTTTCTTCTATTAGCATACCTTTGAAACCGGTGCAGTCAATGAACAAATCGCCTTCAATAACTTGACCATTGTCTAAACCGATAGACTTGATAAAGTTATTTTCGTCATGTTGGTTAACTTGAGTTATTTTACCTTCAACACGTTTAACCCCATGAGCTTCGGCTAGATTTCTTAAAAATTTAGCGTACAAGCCTGCATCAAGGTGGTAGGCATGATTACGATCTTGGTTTGGCACTACCGCGAACTTGCCTAATCTACTTGCTACATGTTCAGGACAATAGTCCCCTATCTCGCTTACCATGCCTTGTTGTTTGCCTTTAACCCAAAAGTGTTGAAAGCAAAGCAGCCAAAGAACCTTGCCCTAAATAACCAAATGAATGAATGTAATCTTGGTTGACATCACGCCAGTTTTCAAACGAGATACCCAACTTAAAGGTTGCATTAGTTGCCTTCATTACCTCGGCTTCGTTGATTTTTAAAAGATCATGAAAAATATGCAGGGTAGGTATCGTTGCTTCACCGACACCAACGGTAGGAATTAAATCTGACTCAACTAGTGTAATATTCAAATTTTTACCTAGTAATTTACCAAATGCTGCTGCTGCCATCCAACCGGCTGTACCACCGCCTGCAATAACAACATTTTTAATTGTTGATGAATTCATGATGTAATTCCTACTGTGTTAATTGTTTTAAATACTCTGTCTTTGGTTGTTAATGACCTTAGCGTCGTAATTTATTTTGTAGATTAGCTCTTAATATGCGTGCTTGCGTTTCATTTAATGGGCTAGTGAGAATACTTTTTGCACTGTCTTTTATATGGGCAAAGTCGTTCTCATGGTGGTCAAACACATAATGATTAAATAAATGTTTCCATGCCTTTCGCTGTGATTTAGGTAAATCCCTGATGCTTAATATTGCGTGATGCAACGAATCTGTTGGGTTGCCCATATAAGTCGGACTTGTTCTCCACCAATAATTGAGTAACACGTTGAGATCACTCAGCCCTTCAACGTGATGAAACCACATACTTGGTAATACAATAGCGTCGCCCGCCTCAAGTTCAGCAATAACCGCAGAGTCTATTGCTTGTTTATATCGGGGGAATTGCTCAAAGTCTGGCTTATCAAAGTCAACCATACTAATGGGTTGACCACCGGGAGCTTTATCTAGAGGCCCACAATAAAGGTTTTTTATTTGCGCAGGTGGAAACAAGGTGAATCGTCTTTTTCCTACCACGCAACAGGCTAAATTTTGTAAAAAATCGAAATGCGCAGCCACCTTACTTTTATTACCTAACCATATGTTATAGATAGCATTAGACAATAAGGGAGATGCTAAGGTTTCTTCTACTAGGCTAGGTAATATTTGTTTAATACTGGTTGAGCCAATATAAATTGTTTTAGGTGTATCGCTTATGGCTTGTTTTAATATATCAGTTAACACGTCACTTAATATTTGTGGGGTGGTATGAAAATTAAAACCACTCATGTCGTCATTATAAAAAATACGACCGTGTTCTTTAGGTTCTAAGTAACAGGTGTTAACTGGAGTGCCATTTTCCATTTTTTTTAGGTAGTCAACTGCATGCTTATTTGATTGTTTAGCTGCTTTTACAATAGGCCAACTGTCGCCAAAACCTTTTAGAATTAAAGGCACGTCAGATGTTAATATTGCTTCACTAATATTATTAGGTGTTATATCAAAAAGTGTTTTAACTGTATTTTTAATCGTTAACATATTACGTTGAACCTAAAGACAACTAACTTGTGTTTGTTAAGTAAGTTATTTAATTACACTCACTTAAGACGCTAATTGTAGGTTTTTTCGGGCAACTAAATCATGTATATTGGCTTGTGACGCAAGCACCATATAGATTGCTTCAAGAAACCCACTATTGTGAAATTTCGCTAAGGTGTCTTGAGGTAAACTATTCAACTTATCTTCATTAATGGTATAAAAACCAATTAACTGGTTTTTACTCCCGTCATTTAATTCAATATCAAGTGTGACTGATTCAAGTAGCTCGCATGTAAGTAATAGTTCAACAAAGTCGTTGTTTTGTTGTAAACCAACATGTAAAGACTCTAAAACATTTGCCATATGTTCAAGATAATCACTATTTCCGCCATATTCTAAAAATAAGTTAATACCTTGTTCGGTATTAACTTTAGGCGAGTCAAGATCAAGTGTAATAACACGTTGTTGCTCGGTTACACCATCATTAACTACGTTTTGTTGTCCAATATAAAAAGGCATACGTTGCACAGCTAAAGGAATATACGTGGCGTCCCATTTACCTTCTTTTAAAAACAAATTATCGTTATTTTCAAAAGCAAATAAGGTGACAGGCATAAACTGCCCAGTGTTATTATCTTTTTGAAACAAAATAGGATAATGAGCTTGTGCACTTCTAAATTCCATAGGAAACGTTTGGGCGAACCATACGTTATCTCCCATAGCGGCTGAACGCTCACTGTTAATTTTTAATTCTTTATGTTCAATGTTATTGAGTAGTACATGGTTTGCCATGGAAGGCCTCACTTATCGTTGTTTTGTTATGTTGCTGCCGTAGTTTACTAGCTTTTTATAATAGTACGTTTTAGATAGTTGCTAGCCCATATTGCTTGATTTTTTTATCAGTGATCGGTTTGACTCCATCACCTTAGATAATTGTTGTCGTTTATGTTGAACGTCGGCTAATGCCCGCTGTATAGTTTCATTTTGTTCATTATTTTCTCTACACGCCCGGGTGTTGAAGTGCATGCCGTATAAAACATATTGATAACTTGCCGCAGGAAACAAAGGATTACTGTGCGCAATATCAAATGATGATGGTGCTCGATATTGCCATAATTCAAGCATTTCTTGCAACGAGTCGGGAATGGTTCCGGGTTTCTATTGTCTACCCAGTACTCTGAATCGTCACGTTTAGACAATACATAGTGTAGCTTTAAAAACTCAATAATTTGTTGCCAGTGTGTTATGAACTTCTTATTAAAACGTTTAGCCGTTATCGCCATCGTGCTCTTAGTGACAGGTAATTGTTCACTGATCATTTGGGCTGCTTGTTCAATCATCGCTAATGCGGAAGCTTCAAGGGGTTCAATAAACCAAAGAGACATACCCACTGCAACACAGTTTTTATGCCAAAATTTTTCATAATAACCAGGGGTAAACGATAATTTTCTGATTGAAGTGTTCGCGTTGTTTTTGGTTTTATTTAATGAGTTTAGGTATTGTTCAAGTTCATCTTCTGCCGAACTATCGCTTGTATGTTGGCTTGAGTAAACATAACCAACACCACAACGAGATTGCAATCCTATATTCCAAATCCATCCAGATGTTTGTGCGGTAGACAGTGTGCAAGAGGCAATAGGTGAATTTTCATGTTCGTAAGGTACTTGAATTGCTAAGGCGGTGTCATTGAATAAAGTGTTTTTTTGAGAGCAAAATGGGATGTTAAAATGTTTACCTAATAATAAAGATTGTGCACCAGAGCAATCTATAAATAAATCGCCTTGAATATCGCCATTATTTTGAGTAGATACCGAGGCTATATCGCCATTTGTATCATTATTTACGGAAGTAATGTGTGCTGAAATATATTTTACATTGAGTTGCTTTATGCAATGGTCTTTTAATAATAGTGAAAACTTACCTGCATCAAGGTGATAACCATAATTTGCAATATAATCGTACGCTTTTAGTGTTATTTGTTTAGGTGCTAAGTTTTGTTCACACAAAATGGACTGATAACAAACTTGTTGGGCAAAAGGGAGAGGCTGATCAGGAGAATGCATGCCAACCTGTGCACCCAAGTCGAATTGATTGTTACCCACTGGGAGTGAAAAAGGATGAAAATAACTGTGATTTTGATTGTTAACTGTGGTGTTATTTAAGGCAACCTGTGAGTTTTCCCAATGAACAAATTTTGATGCTTGTTTAAAACTCGCATCGCAACATGAAAATAAATCAGCTTCATTAATGCCTATTTTTTTTAATGTTTCGCGCATTGATGGCCATGTACCTTCACCAACACCAATAGTAGGTACATTAGGCGATTCAATAACCGTGACCGAAATAGGGGAAGATAAGGTCGTATTGGCTTGAACGTGCTTAGCCGCAATTAAGCCGCGGCTATCCAACCGACAGTTCCACCACCGACAATGACAATATTTTTTATTTCAGATTGCATATGTACCACTTAGCCATTCAATAAATGTAATTGCTCTATTCCTATTAGCAATAATTTCAGCCTATTATTTATAATCCAGACTCATCATTTTTTTCTACAAGTTATCTATAAATAACTTAATGTTGATATGACTATAACAAGTAAGTTGGCTAATTACTAGTTAGCTTTGTGGGAATTTTGAATAATCTTAAAACAGACAAATGAATCAATTTGAGTTTTAGCTAAGGAGAATAAAAGGGCAGTTAGCAGTAACAAGCAAATACTATAAATAGATTAGTTCAAGGGGGAGATTGAACACTTATTACTGCTAACCTAAGCTTAATATAAAATAAGCTTAGGTAAATACTATGACATACATCAATAATAGTCAAATTGACAATTAGTGATGTGTTTTTACAAGCCTTTTCCCGTTGCTGCCCAATACATTCCACCATACAAATGAGCTTGAAATAAGGGGTCTTGATAACTTACGCCTATATGGCCTAAAGCCGTATAAAAAGAGCGACCACCATCAAATTTATGATACCAAGCGATAGGATGAAAATCACCCATACCAGTGCCCTTCACGGTTCCCCAATCAGCTGTGGGTGTATAAGTTTTTTCATCAACAGACAATAAATATTTTAAGTTTTTTGCTTTTTCTTTACCAAATTCATACCATTCATCTGTCCAGAAGAATTTTTTAGGCATTAATTCTAAACCGGGAAAATCAGGTTTTAGTACGGTAATTTTTCCTGTTTGTATCACCGGATGAATGATGAAACTACGTCCGACTAACTGCGTATACCATGGCCAATTGTACTCGGTATCTGAAGCACTATGAATACCAACAAAGCCTTTACCTGATTGAATAAAACGCTCCATTGATTTTTGTTGTTCTTCATTTAATACATCGCCTGTGGTTAACAAGAAAACAATA
Organism: Colwellia maritima; assembly: GCF_022669015.1. Taxonomy (GTDB): domain Bacteria; phylum Pseudomonadota; class Gammaproteobacteria; order Enterobacterales; family Alteromonadaceae; genus Colwellia; species Colwellia maritima. Next base: position 1,887,794 of record NZ_JAKKSL010000001.1, read on the forward strand.
AGATCAAATTGCTGCAAATTTTCATCATTAAATCGGCTTGGATCTTCATGCCATTGATAATCAAAGTGATACTTTTTAGACATTTGCTCAAATGCCGTTACGCTTTCGTTAATGGCCTTATGATGCCGCCCATCGGTTTTGGTAAAAAGTAGCACGTTAAATTGTGCTGCGTGTAATACGCCTGTGAAACACAATAAAATAAATGAAAGCACGTGTGTTGTTTTTTTAATATTTGTCATTTGTTATCCTGCCATGTGTTCTAATTCGGTTCCTTTAGTTTCATGAACAAATTTGATCACAAAGCCAATGGAAATAAATGCACAAACTGTATAAAAGCCATAGGCTGCGGCTAAACCAACGCTAGCCAACATAATTGGGAACATCATGGTGATAGCAAAATTTGCTGTCCATTGTGCAAAACCGCTTACCGCAAGGCCTGATCCTCTAATTTGGTTAGGAAACATTTCTCCTAACATTACCCACATAACAGGACCCCATGATAAATTAAAGAAAAACACATAGGCATTAGCCGCCACTAGGGCTGTAGTTCCCATTGTCCCTATCACTAATGTACCTTGTTCATCTACGCCGACTTGAGAAAATGCAAAAACCAATATCGCCAAGGTGATAGACATGCCAACGGAGCCTAAAACTAAAAAGGGTTTTCGACCTATTTTGTCAATCATGAACATGGTTATAAAACAGGCAGCAATGCTCACAGCACCACTAATGATATTAATCAGTAAAGCATCTGATTCCGAAAAACCAACAGCTTGCCATAATACTGCACCGTAATAGAATACAACGTTAATCCCAACGAGTTGTTGGAATGTTGCTAAGCCAATTCCTACCCAAACTATTTTTCGGATTCGTTTGGTTTTGCTATCAAGTAAATCAGCTAATTTAGGCTCGTGCATATCAGCCGCTAATGACGTTTGAATTTCATGGAGTTTTTGAGTTGCAGCTTTCGAACCTATTAAACGCGTTAATACTGTTTTAGCCTGTTCATTTTTTGTTTTCATTACTAAATAACGAGGACTTTCGGGTATAAATAATAGTGCTACTAAAAATAAAACGGCAGGTATTAGTTCAATCCAAAACATCCAACGCCATGCTTCAAATCCCATCCATAATTCTTGTACTGATGTACCTGCCAAACCAGCCAAATAGTAGTTACTGACAAAAGCACTAAATAAACCAGTAATAATAGCAACCTGTTGGATTGATGATAAGGTTCCTCTATATTGTGCGGGGGCTATTTCACTAATATAAGCCGGCGCTAAAACTGATGCTGCTCCAACGGCTAAGCCGCCAATAACACGGTAGAAAATAAACTCAAGGGAGGTTATCGAAACACCTGAGCCCCAGGCACTAATAATAAAAAATATAGCGGTAATAATGAGAATGGTTTTACGGCCTAATTTATCAGCCATGCGACCTGCAGCAAAAGCACCTACTGCGCAACCAAGTAACATACTTGCAACATTGAAGCCTGTACCTACGCTATTTGAGTTAAAGGCAAGTTGTAAACCATCAACTGTTCCGTTGATAACGCCACTGTCAAAACCAAATAAAAATCCGCCAATCGTTGCAACACAGCTAATTAGTACAATGAGTAGTATATTTTGCTGTTCGGCAGAATCTTTTGCTTGGGCAACTTGTTCAGTTGACTGTGATACTTCTTGTTGCATTCTGTTCTCCAGATAATAATTATAATAAGTTAATGCTATTTTTTAATACGTTGTCACTATTAAATTTAATACCTTGCCCAGATCCAACCGACACTTGAAGACGACCATGATAAGGCTGAGACACACCAAGATTATCAATATAAGTTAATTTTTCTGGTGTTATGTTTATTGATAAGTGTTGTGTGCTGTTTGCAGCTAAGGTTATGTGCTTGAAGTTAGCTAACTGGCGTATGGGCGTTTTTACCGGGGCATCAGGCATTGACAAATATACTTGGACAACTTCATCAGCATCAAAATTTGATTTATTGCTCACTTGTGCTGATACCGTTAATTCTCTAGTGTCTGAGATAGACATAGCCATGTCTTTATAGCCAATTTTGGCATAACTTAAACCAAACCCGAATGGGTACAACACTTCGCCTTGGTAGTATTTGTAGGTACGGTTATCCATGGCGTAATTTTTAAAATCTGGTAAATCATCAACTGAACGATAAAAAGTCACAGGAAGTCGACCCGAAGGACTAAACTCGCCAAAAATAAGTCGACTCAATGCAGTTCCTGTTGATTCTCCAGGGTAAAAGCCCTGAATAATAGCAGAAGCGTGTTCATCCAACCAATTTAACGCAATCGCGCTACCACTTAAATTTATATAAATTAATGGCTTACCTGTTTTTGATAACGTCCTAAGTAGTGAACGTTGACTTGTGGGTAAGTTGATATGAGTGCGATCTCCATGGGAAAAACCGTCAATTTCTAAAGGCATTTCTTCACCTTCAAGGTTTGCGGTGATCCCCCCTACAAAAATGATAACATCTGACTTATTTGCTGCTGAAATTGCTTTTTGCGCTAGGTTTTCATCTTGATCTAACCAAGAAAGTTGTATTTCAGGTTCTATCACATTACTGTGCCAATAATTTTTGATGGTCGATTGGGCTTCAAAGGCATACGCTTTATTGGCCTGCAATTTCATGCCATTTGTAATCTCTTCACCATCAAGAGTGACTTTAATATTTTGGGTAGAAAATTCGTAATGAGCAGTGTGATTTGGCTTTAAAATTCCCTGCCATTTAGCTGAAAATTCATTAATGTTCTTACCATCAATTGGTGATTTGTTAAAATGAAGATCAATATTAGCATCGATTCTTTTAAGGGCAGGCTGAATACTAAAATGAGCAGCATCATAGTAAGAAGCCATTAAACCGGGCTTAATATTTCCTTTGTAGTCTTTATGATAAAAAAACTCAGCGGGAATAGGTTGGTGATGACTATAAACTTTACCGGTTAAACTTGAGCCAGTAGCAAAATGTACATTTTCACTGCCAATCATCTTGGTGATGGCATTTCTTGGGGTAATTGTTTCGATAGGCTTACCAAAATAATTGCCTATTAAAACAGTTTTGTTATCGGCATTTGGCCCTATTAACGCTACAACGGTGTCTTTCTTTAAGGGTAATGTGCCATCATTTTTTAACAGCACTAACGACTGTTCAGCCGCTTTTTGCGTGAGTGCTAAGTGTTCTTTTGAACCGACTGTTTCTAAACTTAAATTAGCGTAAGGCACTTGTTTAGCTGGATCGAACATTCCTAACTTAAAACGTGCTAAGAATAGTCGTTTAACTGCCTGGGTTATTTTTTCTTCTTTAATTAGCCCTTGCGCTACTGCTAATTTTAATTCAGCAAAGGTATTGCCGTGACTGTCACCACAATTTAAATCTGTACCACTTTGTACAGCTTTTGCGGCTGCTTCTGCGGGGCTGTCAACAATATGATGTGATTTTTCATCATAAAAATCAGCAATAGCACCACAATCAGACACAACATAACCATCAAAGTTAAATTTATCACGTAGTAATGTTTGTAATAATTCATCACTGCCGCAAGCAGGCTCCCCATTTACACGATTATAAGCACACATTACTGATGATACCTTAGTATTTTTAATCGTCTGTGCAAATGCCGGCATATAGGTTTCCATCATGTCTTTTGCCGAAACATGATAATCATCACTATGACGAGAAAACTCAGGGCCACTATGTACGGCGAAATGCTTTATTGTTGCAACAGATTTGAGATAATGCTTATCTGTTCCTTGTAAGCCATTGACAAAATTAGTTGCAATGCGGCTAGTTAAAAAAGGATCTTCTCCGTAGGTTTCCTGTCCTCGACCCCATCTTGGATCTCTGAAGATATTGATGTTAGGTGACCAATACGTCAGTCCCGTATAAATAGCGTTATTTTCTTCCTTCAAAAAAGCATGATGTTTCGCTCTACCTTCGTCAGAAATTGCCGTAGCAACATCAAGTACAAGTGCCTCATTGAACGAGGCAGCTAAACCGATTGCTTGAGGAAATACTGTCGCTTTACCTGCCCGAGCAATGCCATGTAATGCTTCATTCCACCATTTATATTCTGGAATGCCTAACCTGTCGATAGCCGGCGATTTGTCAAACATCTGTGCGATTTTTTCATCTAAAGTTAAGCGATCGACTAAATCATCTACTCTCGTTTTAATAGGTAAACTAGTATTTTTAAAAGGGTATTGTTTTTTTTGTTTTTTCTCGTCGTGCGAGGTAACCTCATAAGACATACAACCCACTAACGTTGTTATCGTAAAGAGTGTTGTTATAAAAATAACGAGTATTGATTTTGTTTTTTTTATGTTCATTCGAGTCGATTCTATTATTGTTTTAATATTAATGGTTTAAAAATTCATGGGTTAAACATAAAACTCAGCGATATAGTCTTTACCTAACTTAGATTTAAATTAACTTAGGTTGAAATTAACTTAAATTAAAAGTGACTAAGATTAAAAGTGACTTTTAACCTGTTCCATCTGTTTCTGTAAGCGCAAGCTCATTTCATGAGTCATTAAAGGGTGCTCAATTAACTGTTGTTGTATCGCAATACCTACCGCATTTGCTTCATAATTGAGACCAATACTGTCTCTTTGATCACTAAAGCTATCTATTTCATCATCAAGTTTATATAGGGAACATTCACTTGCTCGCCAAAAGTCAGGGATAACGATGTAGCCATCTTCGCCGATAATATAGGCCAAATTAGGTAATTTACATTGAAATGACGTTGCTAATGTTAATCTTGTTTCACCGTCGGCTAACATAATGACATCATTATCAACACCATTCGGGGCGAAATGTGACTTAACGTGTAGGTTAGTCATTGGTTCATCGGTAAAATAATTAGCAATGGCAAGAGGATAAATACCCATATCTAATAAACAGCCACCGGCAAGATCTCGGTTATACGCTCTAGATTGGCTGTCATAAGGCATAGGGTAACCAAAATCAGCTTTAATGTGTTTTACCTTGCCAATTTGTCCTTCTTTCACCCATTTTTTGGCTTGCTGAATAGCAGGTAAAAAATATGTCCACATGGCCTCCATTAGGAATAAGCCTTGCTCTTTAGCAAATAACGATAGTTTTTGGCTTTCCTCGCTACTTATAGTGATTGGTTTTTCACATAAAACAGATTTTCCGGCTTTCAATGCATCATAAGCATTTTGGTAATGAAAATTATGTGGGGTGGCAATATATACAATATCAATATCGGGATCATCAAACAGGGCTTGATATCCTTGATACGTTTTCTCAATGTCGTATTTTTGGGCAAAACTTTCTGCATCTTCTAGTTTTCTTGCCGCCACACCGGCCAATTTACCATTAGAGACAAAAGCCATATCTTGGCAGAACTGCTTTGGGCTATTATTCCTGTGCTTACAATGCCCCAACGTAATATCTTCTTATCACCCATTTTAATTACCTACTCAAAAAACTTATCTATTTAGAATAAAAAACAACAACCTTTCAAAAATAAAAACATAACAAAAGCATGAATCATTTACTTTTACGCAACTTACGTCCGTAAACTTATATTTTAATTGTTGATAGCGCTAACAATATGTAACTATACTAATACAACCTACTTACATTTAACAACTAATAATTGGAAATTAAAAATACCGTTATCCCAATTAGTATGGTTATTTTTAAAAAGCGTATGTAAATTATATATTTAATAGTCTGAGATTACTTTGAAAACAGTCGGGTAGCCAATGTTTTTATCACTTAATAAAATTATTTATGAAAATTTTTTATAGAAATCAATCATCGTAAAAGGGTAATAAAAACCAATTTTATTGGATGAAAGCGTAATTTATTAGACAAAAAAGCATTGCCAAGATAAATTCACAATGATAATGTTAGCGCTAACAAATAACACAACAAAAGAATAATTATGTATTTAGGAATTGATTTAGGTACATCAGGTGTAAAAGTTATCATTCTTGATGATAGTGATTGTTTAATTGCACAAGCTTCTTCAGCACTAGATGTTAGCCGTCGCGCCATTGTGGTCAGAGCAAAACCCTAGTGACTGGTGGCAAGCAACACAACTAGCTATAGCAGAGTTGCAAAGTAAATATGCTGCAAACTTAAAACAAGTAAAGGCGATTGGTTTGTCTGGTCAAATGCATGGTGCAACATTATTAGATGATGAAAACCAAGTGATAAGACCTGCAATTTTGTGGAATGATGGTCGCTGTGAAGCGCAATGTAAAGAAATTGAGCAAGTTGAACCTAATAGCCGAGCTATTACGGGTAATATTGCAATGCCAGGATTTACCGCACCTAAACTTGTTTGGTTAAAAGAGCATGAGCCTGAAAACTTTAATAAAGTAGCTAAAGTATTATTACCTAAGGATTACTTACGTTTTTTGATGACGGGGGATTTTGCCTCTGATATGTCAGACAGTCTTTGGTACCTTATGGCTTGATGTTGAAAAAAGACAATGGTCAACGAAGATGCTAAACGCTACGGGCTTAACGCTTGAGCAAATGCCGGCATTATTCGAAGGCTCTGAGATCACCGGTCACTTAAGTGCGGATATAGCTAAGCAATGGGGTATGAATGAAGTACCTGTTATTCCGGTGGCGGTGATAACGCAGCAGGCGCTGCAGGTATAGGTGTTATTAATCCTAATGAAGCGTTTCTATCACTGGGTACCTCGGGTGTTTACTTTGTAGCAAATGAAACTTACAACCCTAACCCTGATAGTGCGGTGCATACGTTTTGTCATTGTATTCCTAATACCTGGCACCAAATGTCAGTGGTATTGAGTGCTGCCAGTTGTTTAACCTGGGTTACAAAATTAACGGGTTTTAGTGATGAAAAAAGTTTACTCGACGAAGTTGCTAAACTCGATTTCACTTCACCATCAAACTTGGTTTTTCTACCTTATCTATCAGGTGAACGTACGCCACATAACAATCCAAATGCACAAGGTGTATTTTTTGGTCTTGACCACAATACGGGTGCCGCTGAATTAGGTCGAGCTGTATTAGAAGGCGTTGCTTTCGCTTTCGCTGACGGGCAACAAGCCTTGATTGCTGCAGGTACTAAAATTGATCAAGTTTCTGTTATCGGTGGTGGTGCTCGTAGTGCCCTTTGGGGAAAAATTCTTGCAAGTGTACTTAATACTCCATTGACCTACCGAAAAGGTGCTGAAGTTGGGCCTGCTTTCGGTGCCGCACGTCTTGCTAAAATTGGTGTTACTAACTTAGCTCCAAGTGAGGTTTGTATCGCGAGTGAAGTAGATTTTGTTATAGAACCCGACAGTACAATGCAAAACTATTACACAGCTCAACACAAAAAATATCAACAACTTTATCAAAGTTTAAAAGCACACTTTTAACCGTATTCATATTGTAAAAACAATTATTTAACTAGCACACTTAGACCGTATTAATTAGGAGAAAACCATGAGTGAACAATTTTTTAACAACGTAAAAAAATTCAATTTGAAGGTGCTAACAGCACTAATCCACTAGCTTTTCGTCATTATGATGAAAACAAAATCGTACTTGGCAAAACAATGAAAGAACATTTACGTTTTGCTGCTTGTTATTGGCACAACTTTTGTTCAACTGGTTTCGATATTTTTGGTGAAGGTACATTTGATCGTCCTTGGATCCAACCTACAGGTAACCAATTACAATTTGCTGAACAAAAAGCAAAAGTTGCTTTCGAATTTTTCGAAAAACTAGGTGCTCCTTATTTTTGTTTCCATGATGCAGATATTGCTCCTGAAGGAAATTCTTTAAAAGAATTCCATTCAAATGTTAATCACATTGCTGACATTTTTGAAAAAGAAATGGATCGCACAGGTGTTAAATTACTTTGGGGAACAGCTAACTTATTCTCAAATGCACGTTTTTGTGCGGGTGGTTCAACTAACCCTAATCCAGATCTTTACGCATATGCTGCTGCTCAAGTTAAGCATGCTATGGATGTTACACATCGTTTAGGTGGTGAAAACTACGTACTTTGGGGTGGTCGTGAAGGTTACGATACTTTATTAAACACTAACCTTAAGCAAGAAGGCGAGCAATACGCTCGTTTCCTTAAAATGGTTATTGAACATAAAAACAAAATTGGTTTTAAAGGTAAGTTATTAATTGAGCCTAAGCCTCAAGAGCCTACTAAGCATCAATACGATTACGATACAGCGACTGTTTCCGGTTTCTTACACAAGCATGGTATTCCGGTGAAGTACATGTAAACATTGAAGCTAACCATGCAACGCTTGCAGGTCATAGTTTCCATCACGAAATTGCTGTTGCTTGTGCTGAAGGTATCATGGGTAGTGTTGATGCTAACCGTGGCGACATGCAAAACGGTTGGGATACAGACCAATTCCCTAACGACGTAGCTGAATGTACGTTAGTAATGTACGAAATCCTTAAAGCGGGTGGTTTAGACACTGGTGGATTTAACTTTGATACTAAACTTCGTCGTCAATCATGTGAACGTGATGATTTATTCATTGGTCACATTGGTGGTATGGATACTATGGCTCAAGCTTTAGTTAACGCGGCTAAATTAATTGAAGATGCGCCTTTAACTAAATTTGTTGACGAACGTTACGAAAATTCGGCCGGAAAGGTAAATTAGGTCAAAGCATCATGTCTGGTGAGCAAAGCCTTGAAAGTTTATCTAAGTTAGTTCTTGAAGAAAATATTAGCCCTAAACAAGTTTCTGGTCGTCAAGAGTTACTAGAAAACATTGTTAATCGTTACGTTTAATTTATAAACCGAATTCTGGTTAATAAGCAAATTTAGCAAACTAACAGTAAGGATTGCTAGTGGTTAATCATAATCACTAGCATCCTTTTATCACTAGTACTAATTAAGCCGATTTAAGGTTAAGTAACATGAATTTATTAGAACAATTGAAACTCGTCACCAAAGTTGTAGCTGATAGTGGAGATGTAGACTCTATTAAAGCGTTAAACCCCGTTGATGCAACCACTAATCCCTCGCTTATTTTACAAGCAGCAAAACTACCACAGTACAAACACTTGATTGATGATGCCATTGAAAAATCAACGGTAGATGGCCAAACAGATATTGACAATGTATGTGATCAATTAATTGTGAACTTTGGTTGCGAAATATTAAAGCATGTACCAGGTCGTATCTCGTCAGAAGTTGATGCTAAATTATCGTTTGATACAGAAGCAAGTATTGAGAAAGGTCGTAAATTAATTGACCTTTACCAGGCAGCCGGTATCAATAAAGACCGTGTTTTAATTAAACTAGCTTCTACATGGCAAGGTATTAAAGCGGCAGAGCAATTAGAAAAAGAAGGCATTGCTTGTAACTTAACATTGTTATTTAGCATGGCGCAGGCGGTTGCTTGTGCAGAAGCTAATGTTACCTTAATTTCTCCTTTTGTTGGTCGTATTTTAGATTGGTATAAAGCTAAAGAGGCAATCACTCAAGAAGGGAAAGACTTTATTGGCGCTGATGATCCAGGTGTGCAGTCTGTTACTCGTATATATGAATACTACAAAACCTATGATTATAAAACTGTTGTCATGGGAGCAAGTTTTAGAAACACGTCTGAAATTATTGAGTTAGCAGGTTGTGATTTATTAACTATTTCACCTGCATTACTAACACAACTACAAGCAACTGAAGCTTGTCTTGAAACTAAGTTAGATGCAAGAAAAATCCCAACACAGTCGCGCGAGGCAATAACCGCACTGACTGAATCTAGTTTTGCGTGGCAGCATAATGAAGATGCTATGGCTGTTGAAAAATTATCTGAAGGCATTCGTAATTTTGCAAAAGACCAAGCCATTTTAGAAGAGATGGTTACCGCACTAATTAACACGCACTAGTTAACTAGGTGTTTAGCACTAAATTGCATTATGAATACTCGCGCAATACGCGTTATTCAACCCTATTGCTTGGTGGTTCATACGCATCCACTGAGCAATTACAATATTAATATCACTATATAAATCAAAGGAAATCATCATGACGTCTTCAAGGCAGCATCTCGCTAATGCTATTCGCGCTTTAACTATGGATGCAGTACAACAAGCAAAGTCAGGACATCCCGGCGCACCTATGGGTATGGCAGATATTGCAGAAGTATTATGGAATGATCATCTAAAGCATAACTTGACGAACCCTAATTGGTCAGATCGCGATCGTTTTGTGCTCAGTAATGGTCATGGTTCTATGTTAATTTATTCACTATTACATTTAAGTGGCTATGATTTACCTATTGATGAATTAAAACGCTTTAGACAACTACATTCTAAAACCCCTGGTCATCCAGAGTATGGTTACACTGTTGGTGTTGAAACAACCACAGGCCCATTAGGTGCCGGTATTTCAAATGCCGTTGGTATGGCTATTGCTGAAAAAACTTTGGCAGCACATTTTAACCGTCCAGATTTCGATATTGTTGATCATTACACCTATTGCTTTTTAGGTGATGGCTGCTTAATGGAAGGGATTTCTCATGAGGTTTGTTCACTCGCAGGCACTTTAGGTTTAGGAAAACTAATCGCCTTTTGGGATGATAATGGTATTTCAATTGACGGTAAAGTAGCAGGGTGGTTTACCGACGATACACCACACGTTTTGAAGCTTATGGTTGGCATGTTGTTCGCAGTGTTGATGGTCATGATCCCGTTGCCATTAATCAAGCAATTGAAGAAGCTAAAAAAATAACCGATAAACCTACCATGGTATGCTGTAAAACAACCATAGGTTTTGGTTCGCCAAATAAGTCAGGATCACACGACTGTCATGGTGCCCCCTTAGGTGATGATGAAATAGCAGCAACGAGAGCATTTTTAAACTGGCCACACGCACCTTTTGATATTCCAGAAGATGTTTATCAGGGTTGGAATGCTAAAAGCAAAGGCGACATAGCAGAATTAGCATGGTCAACATTATTCACAGCTTATCAAGCCAGTTACCCTGAGCTTGCAACAGAATTTACTCGTCGGGTTATTGAAGAAAAATTACCAGAGCAATTTGAACGAAAAGCGGATCAATATATCAACCTTTGCCAAAAACAAGGTCAAAACATTGCCAGTCGTAAAGCATCACAAAATGCAATTGAAGTATATGGCTCTTTGTTACCTGAGTTATTAGGAGGCTCTGCCGATTTAGCGGGTTCAAATTTAACGCTATGGTCTGGTTCGAAAGGTATTTCGGCAAGTGATGCTGATGGTAATTACCTTTTTTACGGTGTGCGTGAATTTGGAATGAGTGGCATCATGAATGGCTTGTCATTACATGGAGGTTTCATCAATTATGGCGGTACTTTCTTAATGTTTATGGAGTATGCACGTAATGCTGTTCGTATGTCAGCATTAATGGGCATTCAAAATATTTTTGTTTATACCCATGATTCTATTGGACAAGGTGAAGATGGTCCAACTCATCAACCTATTGAACAAATCGCTAACTTACGCATGACCCCTAATTTAACAACATGGCGTCCATGCGATGCCGTTGAGTCTGCGGTTGCTTGGAAACTTGCTGTACAAAAGCAAGGTGGTCCAAGTGCGTTAATTTTCAGTCGTCAAAATTTACCTCACCAAGCACGTGATACAACGCAAGTTAAAGCGATTGAGAAAGGTGGATACACACTCGTTGATTTATGCGGAACACCTGATGCTATTTTAATTGCTACAGGATCAGAAGTGGGGATTGCGGTTGACGCGGCAAAAGCTTTAGCTGAACAAGGTAAAAAGATTCGTGTTGTGTCTATGCCAAGCACTACGCTTTTTGATCAACAGTCAAAAGCCTATCAAGAAAGCGTATTACCAAAGCAGCAATAATATCTGTTGTCGCAATTGAAACGGCGCATGCGGATTTTTGGCACAAGTATGTTGGTAGAGCAGGTGAGATTATCGCAATGACATCGTTTGGTGAATCAGCACCAGGTGCTGATTTATTAACTCATTTTGGTTTTACAACTGAAAAAGTGATTGCAACAACTTTATCGGTTATCGAGAAAAACCAAGCCGTTTAGATTGATCAATGTTGTTATCAATCGAGTAAAATTAACATTACAATCCGTTTCATTAAGTAGGTGAACTACTATCAACCGTAGTTCACTTAATACATGCAATGGATACCACATTGGAAATATTAATATGCAATCTCAATCTAGAACTTCGTTAGACAGCGGCAAGCACTGGTTGCTCACGCCAAAGAGATGAAAAATCAACACATGAGTGACTTATTTAAAAAGAGTCCGCAACGTTTTGACCAGTTCTCTATAAAACTGTCACCTTTTATGCTCGATTATTCAAAAAACTTGATTAACGAACACACCTTGGACAAGTTGTTAGCTTTGGCTAAAGAATGTGATTTAGAAGGTGGCGAGAAAAAATGTTCTCAGGTGTACGTATTAATACAACCGAAGATAGAGCTGTATTACATGTTGCCTTGCGAAATCGCTCACAAAAAGCCATTTTACTTGAGGGCAACGACATCAATGAAGATGTACAAAATGCCTTAAATAAAATGAAAAACTTTACTGATAAAGTACGCCAAGGTCATTGGAAAGGCTATTCAGGAAAACGTATTACTGATGTGGTAAGTATCGGTGTTGGTGGTTCAAATTTAGGTCCTCAAATGGTAACTGAAGCACTTAAACCTTACAGTGATCATAGTATAAATGTGCATTACGTTTCTAATGTAGATGGCACGCAAATAGCGAATGTATTAAGACCTTTAAACCCGGAAAAAACCTTATTCATTGTATCGAGTAAAACGTTCACCACGACAGAAACTATGACGAATGCTAAAACAGCCATGCGTTGGCTAGTTGCGGCTTCGTTTGATGAGTCGTCTATTGCTAAACACTTTGTTGCGGTATCATCAAATAAGAAAAATGCCACCGAATTTGGTATTAAAGAAGAAAATATTTTTGATATGTGGGATTGGGTCGGCGGACGATTTTCATTGTGGTCTGCCATAGGCTTACCTATTGCGATTGATCTTGGTTTTGAACAGTTTATTCAATTATTAGAAGGGGCGCATGAAATTGACAATCATTTTTGTGAAGCACCTCTAGAGCAAAATGCCCCGGTTATTTTGGCTTTACTAAGTTTGTGGAACTGTACATTTTTAGGGGCTCAATCACAAGCAATACTGCCTTATGATCAATCACTACATATGTTATCCGCTTATTTACAACAAGCTGAAATGGAAAGTAATGGTAAATCTGTCTCTTGGAATGGTGAAACAATAGATTACCCAACAGTACCGACTATCTGGGGAGAAATTGGCATTAATGGTCAACATGCATTTTACCAATATTTACACCAAAGCAATAATATTGTGCCTGCTGATTTTATCGGTTCAATTGAAAGTGTTACACCGGTAAAAGGTCATCATGAAACACTCATGGCTAACTTTTTTGCACAAACGCAGGCCTTAATGCAAGGTGTTGACGAACAGCAAGTCCGTGAAGATTTAAAAGCGAAAGGCAGAACCGCTGAATATATTAATAAAGTTGCCCCGCACAAGGTACACAAAGGCAATAGACCCACCAATACTATTCTAATGAAGCGGATATCACCGCGATCTATCGGCAGCTTAATTGCGTTGTATGAGCATAAAATATTTACACAAGGTATTCTTTTACAAATCTGTTCATTTGATCAATGGGGCGTTGAATTAGGCAAAGGACTTGCCAACAATATTCAAGCGGAGCTAGAGAAAGGGCAAATCAATGAAAACCATGACAGCTCTACTAAAGGCTTAATACATTTCTATCAAGAGAATAAGTAACCCATTTTTCCATTAATGGATTCAATTAAAAGGGGAGTTGGTATTTTATAAGTAAGCTTAATTCCCTCGCAATGTTAATACTTCGAAGTTAATACCCTGAAATAAAATCCGTTACGACGCTATTAACCCGGCGAAGTAACGGATTTTTGCGTTAGTTATTCAGTTATTCAGTTGTTAAGTTTTTTAGCCAACCTTTTTGTCGCATCCGCAATGTAAACAACAGGGCTTTACATATTTCTTCAGAATACGCGGTGACTACTACCCAAAATAAAGGCCATTGATAATAGAATGCGGCGAGTAATGTTAATGGAATACTGACTACCCACATACCAATAGAATCTATCAGCAAACAATATTTGTTGTCACCGCCTGCACGTAAAACACCAATAGATAGTGTCATATTAAATACTTTAATGCAGGTACCAAAAATGAGTAGTAAAAATATTTCTGCCGCGAGTTTTAACGTATCAGAAGACATTAACTGAAAAGGTTGAAAAATAAGATCTTCAAATGAATATAACAATAGCGCTAGAAAAAATGTCACTATTGGTGCACCGATAGCAAATATAATTGCGGTTTGCCATGCTGCATTAAAATTGTTTGCTCCTAGCTTTTGCCCTACAACAATTGAACATGCGGAGGCAAAACCAAAGAAAGAGGCGATCAGTACACCTTCAATGGGGGTTAATATGCTCATTACCGCCAACTCTTGCGTACCCATTTGTCCATAGATTAATTGATAGGCAAACGTGCCTAACGACCAAACACCAAAACTTATCATCATTGGCCAGATCAGTCGGGCGAATTTTATCCATTTTGATAGACTATATAGCCGGTCAAAGCTATCACGGGATGGAAAAATGGGGTGTGCTATTTTTTTCAATGTATATACAATAACAACTAAGTGAAATAGTCGAGCAATTGTGGTTGCCCAAGCAGCACCTTTAACACCCATAGCATCAATACCTAAGCCTCCATTGATGAACCAGTAATTTAATACAACATTTAACGCAATGGCTAAGGCGCTAAATACCATGGGTAATTTAACTTGCCCGGTTCCTCGTAACGCATTTTCAAAAATGATGATAACCGCAATAAAAAATAAACTAGGAAAGGTTATCCATAAATATTGCTCACCTAACATGATAATAGTTGAGTCAGCACTAGCCCGCCAATATATTCGATGCAAAATAGCAATTAAGTATCACAATAGGTAACACGACAACCATGGCAAAAATTATAGCCATCAGTACGGTTCGTTTGATTTTACTTAACTGACAAGCACCAAAATATTGCGATGACATTACGCCAACGCCTGAGGCAATTCCTGTGATGATAATGAGAAATACAAAGAATATTCGGTTACTAATTCCCACCGAAGCAACGGCACTGTCACCTAGGTGTGATACCATAATAATATCTACCATACCAAGTAGGGTGACTAAAACACTTTGTAAGGATATTGGCCAAGCAAGTTTGGTGACTTTCTTAATAAAATTGGTATCGAATAAGGTCATAAATTTAAATCGTTAAAGGCTATGTGAAAGAGATAATTACGTAATATTTGTGTAATATTACAGTGGCTCTATTTTATTTCATTTAAGCAGTTATAACGATAAGTGCAAATATCATCTATTATGTTCAAAACTATCATTTAAGTATTTTTATGTGGCAAGATATATTAAACATTCACCAAGACTGTGAAGAGTATTTTCTAAACTTTGAAACAATGCCAGGTCATGCCGATTCACTGATTGCTTGTGCAGGGGTTTCAACATTAAGAACGGCATATCAAATAGGTAAAACAGGTATAGGTGAATTGTTTGATAAAAAAGAAGTGAATAGAGTACATGTTCATTACTTATTGGTTACCCACTCAGGCGCCGGAAAAGTAACTTTAGAAAGTGGTGAATATTTAATCACACCGGGTAGCATTCTTATTTTACCTGTCGGCACACCATTTCTTTACGAATTAGCTGACGAGCATTGGAGTATGAGTTGGCTGCTTTTACATGATTGTGCACAATTTAATTATATTCATGATTTGTCTCCTTCAGTATTTCAATCAGATAAAGCACAACCGCTTTATAAAACGATGACATTATTGCGAGATCTTAATCATGTATCAGGTCAACATCAAACCGAGATAATGACAGGGTTAATTGAGGTTTTAATTTACCAAATTGAGCAATCTACCAATAAGAACGTCAATTTAAGTCCGCAACAATGTAAATTTACCTCATTAATTCAATCGGTAAAAAAACAGCTTCAATATCCGTGGACGGTTGCAATACTTGCTGAAAAAATGCATCTTTCAGAACCTCAGTTTTATCGGTTATGTAAACGAGAAACTGATATGTCTCCATTAAAACTTATAACTAAGTACCGACTAGAGTACGCTTGTAATTTACTTCGCTATACCAACTATAATTTAGAGCAAATAGCTTTTAGTATTGGCTATGCTGACAGCATTAGTTTTGCTCATCGATTTAAATTGTTCTATGGAATCAGCCCTGGGAAATGGCGAAGTTTAGAAAAAGACTAACTTAACCTCAACTCGGGTTAAGAAGTTTTTAACTCATTGAAAATTAGTATTTAATTTTCCTCTTATCACTATAATGAGATAGTTTTGCTTAATTCAAGGCAAATTTACGCGTCAATAGCTAGTCTATTGCAAGTGAATTTAACGAAGAAGTTAGTAAAAATAGCCATTATAGAAAGATTTATTAAGCCGAGCTGAGGTTAACTTACGTTTCCTGAGGTTTTTTCGTAGAATCTCGCTCAATAATTTCAAAATCTAACACATTACGATACTCGCGAGTATTGGACGTAGATAAATCAGAAAACTTACCTGAAGCAATGATTTCAACGGCTAAATCAGCCATTTGTTTAATGGGTTGTCGAACGGTTGTTAAGTTGGGTGAAACGGCCGTTGCAATATGGCCATCATCAAATCCAACAATAGATAAATCGTTAGGTACAGAAAGTCTATTCATATGTGCCGCTGATAAAGCGCCTGCTGCCATTTCATCATTGGCAGCAAATATTGCGGTTGGCCTATTTGGTAAAGACAGTATTTTTTTGGCTGCCATTAAACCTGAATCAACAGTAAATAAACCTTGTTCAATATATTCAGGCGGAACTGAAATTTTGTTTGAACGTAAGGCGTCTAAATAGCCCTGATAACGTAATCGACTGACCCCTTGATTAGGATTCCCTATAATATGACCAATTTTGGTGTGACCTTGTTTTATTAATAACTCAGTCAGCTCAAAACTTGCCTGATAATCATCCATACAAATATAAGGTGATAAATTAAATTGGCTGTCAGGCGCTATTCTTACAAAGGAAATATTTTTTTCTTTAAGCATTTCAAGCAATTTAGTATCATTGCAAACAGGGGGTAATAATATTATGCCATCCACTTTAGTTACTTCAATAAGTTCTTGTACAGAAGCGAGTGATTTTTCAGAATCTTCATCAATCTCATCTGCAACCAAATGATGCCCAGTTAAGCGACAACTTTTTAATCCGCGAAGTAGAAATTTACTTACATAAGAAGTATCTGAGTCAAAGTAGAGTAAACCAATAAAAAATGACTTATTACTCGCTAATCGGCGCGCAGAAACATTAGGTCGATAATTAAGCGCTTTCACCGCATCCATAACTAGGGTACGTTTTGCATCACTCACCTTCGCATGATTACTCAGCACTCGGGATACCGTCATACTTGAAACGCCTGCCATTTTAGCCACATCTTGTATTCTTGCGCGTTTAGAAGCCGTCACTAAATTAATTCCATACGTTAATTCATCTTACATGGCTGCATTATAACAAAATTTGGTAGCGATATCATTTAATAATTCAATTTAACCTTTTAAAATTAAATTTTATATAATACAAATAAAAACAGTGATTTAAATTAGATAATGTCAGTGCCAATAGTAACATTAACATGCTCCTTGAATTAGCTGTTGTTCAAGGAGTATGTTAAAACGAAAGTGATATCTATTTTCTAAAATCTATCGCCGATTGCGTAGCAAAATACGCGAAAACAGTATATACCGCTGTATTTTGTTTTAATGCGTCGGGATCAATTTTGTCTAACGTATCATTTTCAGTATGATGATAGTCAAAGTAAGTGCTGCCATCAGGTGAAAAATTAATACTGGGCATGCCGGCATCAGACAGTAAACTCATATCTGATTGCGCACGGGCGTCATTTGTGGGCGCTAATGACACTCCCATAGGGGCTAAAATATTTGCTAACGCTCGTATACCATTTAGAGAACTTGCTCCAACACCTGGAGTCATTTTATATATGCGACCTAGACCAAAATCCCATTCTGCTCCAATGATATGATTATCCATGTTCGTTTTATGCTTATCAACGTAAGCTTTTGCACCCAGTAACCCAACTTCTTCAGCAGCAAATAAAATAACACGCAATGTTTTTTTAGGTCGTACAGGGAGTTGAGCAATATGATGTGCAGAAGCTAGCACCATTGCAACGCCTAAACCATCATCCATAGCACCGGTGCCAACGTCCCGACTATCTAAGTGAGCACCAATTGCTACAATGTCATTAGGAAATTCACTGCCGGTGATTTCACCAATAACATTTGCAGATTTAACCATTTCGCCTTTAGGATTGTTAGAGGTCATTTTCAAATGAAAATTTACCGTTTTTTCACGAGAAAATTGATTAACAAGTAAGTTTGCATCTGGGTTAGATAGTGCTACAGCGGGTATTTTCTTTACTCCCTCTTTGTAACGCATCATACCTGTATGTGCAATTCTATTGTTATCAGTACCTACAGAACGCATAATGAATGCAATAGCCCCTTTTTCAGCAGCAATACTAGCGCCTTCTACGCGTGCTCCTACTGCCGGACCATAATCCTGGCCATCTATGTGCCGTGTCATTTGATAGGATACAAAAGCAATTTTTCCTTTTAAGCTACCTTTAGGGGCCATTTTTAAATCAGCAAGTGTTTTAAAGTGCTCTACAGGTGCCGTTATGCCCGTTTGTTCTGTGCCTACACTACCGCCTAAAGCAATAACAACAACATCATGAGGGAAAGGGGTAACTATGCGCGCTTTTACTTCACCTCGAGACCATTTTGGACCAGAGACTTCTTCAGTCCACACTTTATCAAACCCAAGGGATTTCATTTTAGCTGTGGCCCATTTTATTGCTTTTTTATCACCTTCACTGCCCATGAATCGATGGCCAACCTCAGTGGTAAGTGACTCGACAATTTGATAAGAAAGATCTGAATTTAACGCTGTGTTTTTTAAAAGTTCAATCTGTGTTTGCTCTGCCTCTGATAAAGCCATAGCGTGTGAGCTAAAAGCACATAGAACACTTAGCGTGAATGGAATGAACATTGATCTTATTTTGTGTTTAAACATAAAATTCCTTAACGTTTATTTACTAAACCTTACGTTGATTAATCTAGAGCCTCTTAATATTTAGAGGAATAGATTGACCTGGTCAACTAAATTCAGTCACCCTAGTTAAGCAACCATTTTTAATTCTTTATCAGCTAGCTCAAATTCATTTGGACTTTGGTAATCCAGATAAGAATGAAGTCTATGACTGTTGTACCACATTGTTATATAATTCAATATATCTTGCTGCGCATCATAACGTGTTTCATAGTTACGCCAGTGAACACGTTCTTGTTTTAAACTGCCGAAGAAGCTTTCGGCAACGGCATTATCCCAAAGAACAACCTTTTTTACTCATACTCCCAACAAAACCATTTGATTTGAGCAATCGACGATATTGATGACTCGCATATTGAACACCTTGATCTGAGTGAACTATCAATCCTGCTTTGGGTTGTCGCTGCCAAATAGCCATCGTTAACGCATCACAAACAAGCTGTGCTTTCATTCTCGAACCCATACTCCACCCAACAACTTTCCGTGAATATAAATCAATCACGACGCATAAGTACAACTTGACCTTCCGTTGTCCAAACGTACGTGATATCACCTACCCACGCTTGGTCTTGAGCTTCTACGGTAAAATTCTGCTTAAGCTCATTTTGATAAATAGGCTTGTTATGATCGCTGTTCGTTGTTGCCTTGTATTTCTTTTTATAGCGAACCCAGACATTTGCTTCTTTCATTAACTGAGCTGTTTTTCTTCGACTTACAGGAAAGCTCAGTGTATTGAGTACCTTTTTAATGCGTCTAGCACCATAAGTATTGTCACTAAATTTGGCAATGTCTTTGATCAACTCAATCATTTCTTGATGGTCTAAATCATCAGATTCACTTAATTTACGTTTTTGATAACTATAATAATTATTACTTTTAACACCCAGTACATGGCACATTAAAACCACAGGCCAGATCTTCTTATGTTGGGCAATAAACGAATACTTTACTTCGTTTCTTTTGCAAAGAAGACCGTCGCTTTTTTTAATATTTCGCGCTCCATTTCGAGACGCTTCACTTGCGCTTTTAAGTTGCGGATCTCTTCTTGCTCAGGCGTTAGTTTTCCATTACCACGAAAAGCATGCCCATCATCATTCTCAGATTCTTTTATCCAACGACCAAGCATGTTTGGGTTAACTCCCAAATTTCTAGCGGCTTCAGCTTGTGAATAATTTTGTTCTATCACTAAAGCGATGGCATCAAGTTTAAATTCTTTTGAATATTTTTTACGTTTTGTCATTTCAATCTCCAGTTAAGTCTATTATTCCTTAACTGGGGTAGTCGAATCAATTAGACCACGTCAGATAGGTTAGTCGTAAGATTATCCAATGATGTTACTTCTTGAACGAGTATCTAATAAATAAGTGAAAAACATAAGACATAATTGCGTTATTTCATCCTTATTTGTTTTAAGCTTTACGATGCCATAACGTACACGAATTATTATAGCTGAATATAAACGTGAATTAGCCCCTATTAGAGTATTTTCTATAGGGGCAGACTTCTTACACAGTGAGTCAAACGCTAGAAAGTACCTTTTTATTATGCAAAAAAAAGCACCGGCCGAAAGGGCAGATGCTTCTTGGTGTTTATCAATTGTATGGGTTTGCCTAAGCTAGCCCTTATCGATAACTAATTAAGCTTGTTTTTTGAACCTACGTGCAGCTAAGCCCATTAGGCCTAAACCAAGGATAGCTAGTGTTGAGGGTTCGGGAACTGCAGTCGCTCTTGCGAAAACAACGTTGGAATAGCGAGTGTTGCCGAAGAGGGTAAAGTTATTGCCCGCTATAGGTGCTATATCTGTTCGTATGAAAGCGTATGCAGAAGTTACTTTATTAGAGTCATATGCATATGCCACATTTATAAAGCAGTTAGCAGATATGCTGCACTCTGCAACAGAGTCGGCTCCAGTTCCATCGATACTAGGTGGTGCATTTTCAAACAGCGTGCCTACGAACATCGCTGCTATGCCAGTCGCAGCGTCTATTGCGAATTGTTCAGAGTAAAGCGATTCTGAAAGAGAGAAAGGGGTTGCGAAAAAATCGAAACGATAGATATTGTTGTTAATGATTATATTGTCCACACCTACCACTTTCCCGGACCTCTAAGATTAAACCTGCACGCGCAAAACTATTTGGTCAACATGATTAATGATATAAGTAGAGTGGTTATTAATTTTTTCTTCATTTGATATTCCTCTTAATCCTTCACAGCTGTTTACGAAAGCACTCATGATGATAATTCATTTAGTAGTGCTTAGAACGTGCCAATACTATTTATTGTTATTTTGTAATATCTTATGATTTCTTTGCTTTTGTATGACGTGGTCTAATTGATTCGACTACCCCAGTTAAGGAATAATAGACTTAACTGGAGATTGAAATGACAAAACGTAAAAAATATTCAAAAGAATTTAAACTTGATGCCATCGCTTTAGTGATAGAACAAAATTATTCACAAGCTGAAGCCGCTAGAAATTTGGGAGTTAACCCAAACATGCTTGGTCGTTGGATAAAAGAATCTGAGAATGATGATGGGCATGCTTTTCGTGGTAATGGAAAACTAACGCCTGAGCAAGAAGAGATCCGCAACTTAAAAGCGCAAGTGAAGCGTCTCGAAATGGAGCGCGAAATATTAAAAAAAGCGACGGTCTTCTTTGCAAAAGAAACGAAGTAAAGTATTCGTTTATTGCCCAACATAAGAAGATCTGGCCTGTGGTTTTAATGTGCCATGTACTGGGTGTTAAAAGTAATAATTATTATAGTTATCAAAAACGTAAATTAAGTGAATCTGATGATTTAGACCATCAAGAAATGATTGAGTTGATCAAAGACATTGCCAAATTTAGTGACAATACTTATGGTGCTAGACGCATTAAAAAGGTACTCAATACACTGAGCTTTCCTGTAAGTCGAAGAAAAACAGCTCAGTTAATGAAAGAAGCAAATGTCTGGGTTCGCTATAAAAAGAAATACAAGGCAACAACGAACAGCGATCATAACAAGCCTATTTATCAAAATGAGCTTAAGCAGAATTTTACCGTAGAAGCTCAAGACCAAGCGTGGGTAGGTGATATCACGTACGTTTGGACAACGGAAGGTCAAGTTGTACTTATGCGTCGTGATTGATTTATATTCACGGAAAGTTGTTGGGTGGAGTATGGGTTCGAGAATGAAAGCACAGCTTGTTTGTGATGCGTTAACGATGGCTATTTGGCAGCGACAACCCAAAGCAGGATTGATAGTTCACTCAGATCAAGGTGTTCAATATGCGAGTCATCAATATCGTCGATTGCTCAAATCAAATGGTTTTGTTGGGAGTATGAGTAAAAAAGGTTGTTTTGGGATAATGCCGTTGCCGAAAGCTTCTTCGGCAGTTTAAAACAAGAACGTGTTCACTGGCGTAACTATGAAACACGTTATGATGCGCAGCAAGATATATTGAATTATATAACAATGTGGTACAACAGTCATAGACTTCATTCTTATCTGGATTACCAAAGTCCAAATGAATTTGAGCTAGCTGATAAAGAATTAAAAATGGTTGCTTAACTAGGGTGACTGAATTTAGTTGACCAGGTCAGTAAAATCTCAACGTGTAAAGAAACCCGACATAATTAGCGTCTTTATGAGCTGTTTTGGCGCCTATGTATTGGTTGATTTAAGCAGCTTTTGCTTCGCGTTTTTAAGGAGTGAAATGTTGTGCGGTCTTAGTTTTACCCTTGGACTAATCTTACCCATTACATGGTGTTTGGTGGTTGTTAAGTAATGCTAGGTTTAAGCGGAAGCGGAACCGGATTTTTAGAATAATTTAGTAGGCTGTTTAACACCAAGCCTCGAATTACCCTCTATGGAATTAACCCCTAGAAAGGAACCAAGTTTTTATAAGGTTATCTGTTTTACGTTTCTTCAAGCAACGAAAGACAATTGAGCTTTCATCAATGAGAATTCGCTCATATTCTAGCTCTATCGCTTCGCGTGGTCGACAACCTGTATAATGAAGTACTTGGCAAAACATGCGCTCAATAGGAGCTTCATCTTGAGCAGAGGCTAAAAATTTGCCGCGTTCGTCAGCAGTGCAATATAACCTTTCACCGCTAGGGCTAAAGAGTCGCATTTCAGGGCTTATTTCGTCACGATACATGATGCACCAAAACTGTAGAGAAGTGTTCAAAGCTTAGTTGATGATCATAAAGTTTGCATAAAAAGCCCGGATAATTTACCGGGCATTTGGATATTGCGCATCACTTTGGGGTAGTCGGGTTATTTGATAAATTGAATATACTGCCTTATTTCGTCTTTTCTGGTTAGTGCTTCGCTGTTACTAGCAAACATTGAGAAAGTGACTCAATTAAAGTA
Organism: Colwellia maritima; assembly: GCF_022669015.1. Lineage (GTDB taxonomy): Bacteria > Pseudomonadota > Gammaproteobacteria > Enterobacterales > Alteromonadaceae > Colwellia > Colwellia maritima. The sequence continues at coordinate 1,911,422 of NZ_JAKKSL010000001.1, forward strand.
ATGGTAATGACCCATAAAACAAAATGGGTCATATTTGGGGCAGATTTTTATAAGGTATGTTCAGCTATGTTAAAGTAGAGTTATCAAAACACTGTTTATATTGATGAAAGTTAAACTAATTATGATCATGTTGAATTTGGTGTCATTTGGTATGAAAATGCCGTTTTAAATTGTTCGTATTGTTCGTATTGTTCTTTTGTTTGGATCGTTTTTGGATCTAAATTAAGGGTCGACTAGTCTCATTTAGTACGGAGCGCACCTGTAGGTCTTGTAATATGCGCGACTATACGCCCCCTAAATTCACTCTTGAGAGTTCGAATCTCTCACTGAAAATAGTGTAAAAAGTGCGGGTCGTATGCGTGTCGTTCCGAAATCGTTTCTGTATAAATGATCATCATGATCATCATGATCATACGATCAGTTTTGAATGATCCAACCCTTTACAAATGGGTGCGGGTCGTATGAGTGTGGTTTTCTAGTGGGTTTGTAGTCGTTATTTAATGAAAAAACCCAGTAAAAACAAGCGCTTTTACTGGGTCTGGATTGGTGGGGCGTCATCTTAATTGGGTTTGTAGTTATTTGTTTTTTATAGGTTTTGTCTTTTGTTCTTTGTTTTATAGGTACTAAGTGAGGTACTAAGAATTAAAATCATTAGTTATGTACTGTATAAGCCTACATGGTTATTTCGAGTTTTCAATGTCAACAATCCTTAGGTGATTATTAGGGCGTTTATCAATTCACATTTTAGGTTTTTGGAGTGTTTTCACCTCTGTTTTAGCCGTTTTCATCCCTATTTTTGTTGGCGTTAATCCTACAAAGCTAATTATAAAAATCATACATCTCTTATTATACCTGAGTTTGACAGGTGTCTAATCATTGCATAATGTTTCAAAAAAACAATTCTTATTTCTCACGCATAAAAATTGACTTAGGCGGCTGTACTGGCGACACCATATAACCTAAACAATTTGATAGCCCCTACCTATCATCGCAAGATACCCTAGTCACCACTCTAGACCTTTAAAAGCGTTATATTAGCTGTTCTGCTACTGCCTGCTAGCAAATACTAAAAAAACTCACTGAACAAACATATGTTGCATTTAATTTAGGGCGATGATAAAAATTAAACCTAAGAATTCAATTTAAGGGATTAAGAATGAAGTTTCGAAATTTATTATGCGGCAGCCTTATAGTTTGCAGTGTTTATGGCTGTGGTGGAAGTGATGATGGCGGAAGCCAACAATCACCAGTTGGAGAAAATTCAGGCTATACACCTAAGAATGCTGACTACCCTATAACTGACCATCAACTAAGACGCTATCAAGTTAGTGACATTATTGAGTATAACTATAATTACGATAGTACTTATTTTGACGGTAGTGGCAGTTACATTAATGATGAAAGATTAACGTGGTCTATAGAAGATGATCCCAACGAGTTTTCGTTTGAAGATAATGGACGCTCTTTACTGGCTAAGTTTTATACTGAAGAAAATAGTTTTGTAAAATTAAGTATCGTTGAGCAGTTTTATCAAATAACTCAATCTGATAATATTAACCGCATTAATGAAATCATTTTATACAACGACTATGATGGTGTAATGGTAGACGCCTTGTTTGGCTCACCTAATAGATTAACTTGTGTAGCTTACACGCCAGAAGATAAGACGTGTTACGGAGCTATACAAGTGCCAGGTACATTTATTGTCGGGACAAGTTATTCGTATGAAGGGCATAGCGCTAGAATAGGCATAGACCCTAGTAAGAATTACACATCAAAAATCAGTTGGAACATAGCAGCAAAAGAAATAATTGATACCGCTATTGGTTCGTTTGAAGCATACAAGCTCGTATTCAGCAGAGATTTAACCAACGTATCACAAGACACTAGAGATGAAGCAAGAGCTACTTATTGGTACTACCCACCTATTGGCGTAATCAAAGCCGACATTGTAAAAAAAGAAGTTTTTAAGGAAACAGGAACATATCAAACAATCCTTATAGACTACTCCATAACAAACACCAATATTCCTTTTTAAAACAAACTTAGGCATACCCTTTGATATTTTTCTAATATCAAGCCGCTATCAAAGGGAGGGGGCTATATTGTATTTTCATGGTGGATATTACACTACCGCGAATTATCCAATATAGAATATTTCATCGAGCAGCTTGAGTTCACTTAGGATTTAAGCAGTTCAATCGGTAATGGTGTGCGAATGATAAAAACAACAAAAACTTCAAATCACTTTACGAAAAATTAAACGTTACACCTCTTGCTTTAAGACAACGTAGTGATATTTTTATCATCATATTTAATACTATTTGTGAGGGTTTTGGTTGTTGTTCTTAAATATCGGTTGGCGAAAAAAAGTTGAAACAACACGTGAAAACACGTTTTTATGTATGTCAATTGTCACGTTTTTTAATTCTGCTTGTTCCGTAATCCTTGGCTTGCTTGTCTCTATAGCCTTTTCCTCTTCCCTTAGCTAAGTATGAGACGCGCCAAATAGCACCTTGAATGCTTTGTCTATCGTCACGCTGTATATTGTAATAACAGTTTTCAGGGGTATACATTGAGCCGTTAAGTTGTGTTTCCCATACTTCCTTTATTCTGAGCAATATTTCGTGTGGGTGCCTAACTTTGTGCCCGTCCAATAATAGAACATAATGATAATGTTGTTGCTTTGCCGTTTCTCTTTCTCTACACCAAGCAAAACCAATTCTACTAACACCATACTTTCTTGTTAACCATTTAAACAATCGCCTATTAAATATTGTGATTAGTGTATTGTTAGGCGTGTATTCATATAACCGTAAATCAAATCTAATCACTAAAACTTTACTATGGTAACTGAGCATGTTTTCAATTTGTGCGATCATCATTGTTAACTGTTTAGTGAATAGGCCACTTTTTGCCGAATTCACAAGCCACGTTTGACCATTTACAGTTATAGCTTTTCCTTTAGATATATATGCCATAAGTTCTTAAGAGATAGAGAGGATATTATTAATTACCTAGCTGAAAGTTAGTTATTACTTACGTGCGGTTTACTACTGTATATAAAGTCTTTCACTGAAAAACTAATAAAAATAGGGGTAAAAAACCTATGAATGTTGTCCTATACAGAACAACCTTTATTTTGCATAGATTAACCAGTTAGCAACCACTAACCATTTTTAACTGTCAGTTTTCTGCTAAATACCAAATTTAAAACAAAAAAGGAGCTAAGTAGCCCCTATTTTTTATCTGAGCAAAGTAGATAGATTAATTAAATTTCCTCCATAATAGTTGAAAATATATTCACCATATTTTCGCCCCTCTGGTTATTTTTAGCTATTTGTTCCCTATAAGTTATTTCGTTTGAAGTACAACGATCAGTTAAATCATTTAATATTAAATGCAAAGCATTCAAATTAAAGCGGCCAACTTCATCAGTGGTTATTTCTATACCTGCAATTTGTGGAAACTTAATGATATTACTCATGATGCGCACCCCCTGAAATATCGGTATTAGATATGCCGCGCTTATTTTCATAGTGAGTTAATAATATTTGAGCTTTTCTTGTCTCAGTTTCATCAAGTAATGAATAGCGTGTAAAATAAACCGTACCCCTGTGTTGATGTGTATGGCTTTGCTGCTCTCGTTTAAATCCTATGCCTTTTGAGTTAGCAAGGGTTGATATTGTGGTGTGCAAACATGTTTCCCCGTATACCTGTAATGCTTCAAGCTCAACTAAACCCTTGTTACCTCTTTTCAGTAACTCAATCAAACATAACTCAATCTTCAAGGGTCTTTTTGTGCTATTGTATACGGTGTGATTATTTGCGCTGCTAGGGTTCGTCTTAGTGGCGTTTTTATTATTCATCTTGTAAAGCCTCCTATGCTGCTAACTGTCGGCGTTGTTCAACCAAAGATTTAACCAGTAGCTTGATTTCATCTTGGCTTTTGCCCGTTGCCATAGCTAACAACACCGCTGTTAATTCATGCTTAAAATAACCTACTGAATTGGCCCCTAGCGAAATGGCTTGAGGTAATAGGCCAAACATTTAACTTTAAGTGGAAATTGCTTTTAGATATGCCTAGCATTTTTAATGCTTGAGGTTTACGGATTATTTGTAACTCGGTGGTTGCCGGATTGGTTAGTGCTGTAGTAAACATAGTTTCACCTTTTTTCAGATATGTGATTGATGGTTCCTTTTTCAGTGTTTTTTAGGCGCAACTGTTCGCAACTCAAAAATTGAGCCGTATAAATAATTAGATACTTTATTGCGAGCAAAAAAAAAGCCTCGTACAGTGACGAGGCTTAGATTTGAAAAGGAATGTTGTAAACGAAAAAATCCGCATAGAGTTAACTACGCGGATTTCTTCAACATGGGAAATATAGCACCAAAACTGGTCGATTTGCAAGTACTGTATCGAACGGGAAGGGCTCGTATGGAGCTAAAAAATTGGATGCCTACCTTTAGCGTTTGATTTTTATAATAAATATATCCAAAAAAAGTTTTATTATTTCTTACGCGTAAAAATTGACTTAGGCGGCTGTACTGCCGGTACTACCTAACCTCAACAATTAGATAGCCCCACCACTGATTTAGCTTACTGCCTCGACTAATTATAGCGCATACCTTTTATAATACTTATGCTGCTTCATTCATAATTAGTAAAAAATCACCTGACACACTGCGAACTATCCCATAAGCAGCAAAAGCCGCCCCTATTGATTTTCGGTGTAAAAAGCAGGTATTTTCATCACAAGGGGCATTTGATACGTTTTCAACAAACAACTCAAGCACGCGCTGTAGGTATTTATTAAACCGCTGTATATTTAATTCATTAATAGACTGGTTAAACTCGCTTGTTTCTTTATCCAGAATATCCACTAAAAGCATTAAATAATGCTCTATACTATACAGTTCAGCAGAAAAACAGCTAAAGGCTTCATCGTTGCTGTTTTTTGCAGCCTCCCTAATACAAACAATTGCCCCATAAGCATTGTCAATTTCACAATAAAAAGTATCTATCTTGTTTTTAAGTCGGGTCATATTCATTTTTTTTGCTCCTGTTTTTCGTTAATTCAAAGATGATTAAACTACTTTTAATAACTGAGTGCCTGATAATGAAAAGTTGCCAGTAGCGCATCTTTCTATATGCTCAGACCACCAAAACATCATTTTAGCTCTACGTTTTAAATAATCGGCTCGGTTGTATGCGCGTCTTACTTCATTATCATCAACATGTGCTAAAGCAGCCTCTATAAGATCCGCATCGAACCCTTGCTCATTTAGTGTGGTACTCGCTAAAGAACGTAAACCATGAGCAACTAACTTATCTTTATAGCCCATTCGTTTTATTGCTGCGTTTGCTGTTTGGGTGTTGGTGTGGTCTCTTGGGTTTCTATCTGCAGGGAATATATGTTCCCTATGGCCGCTTATTGGCTTAATGGCATTAAGTAAGTTTAATGATTGCTCTGTTAATGGGATTGAGTGAGGGCGCTTTTTCTTCATTCTTTGCGCCGGTATATTCCAAAGCTTATTATCAAAATCAATTTCTGACCACATAGCGCCGCCTCGCTTCACTTGGTCTAACCATAGTATGGAGCTGCCATTCAATTAAATATCGGGTAACAATTTTAATGCCGGCAATACTTAGCGCTTGCATAAACTTAGGTAATTCACCTGGCTTTATACTTGGCATATTTTGCTTTTTAGGTCTTTCAAAAGCTGCTTTAATGCCTATTAGTGGGTTCGAGTGAATAAGGCCAGTATTAACAGCGTAATTCATTATCTCATTTAGACGTTGATTAATGCGTTTAACGGTTTCAAGGCTTCCTTTTTCAGCAATCGGCTTTACTGTTTTAATCGCAATAGGAGCAGTTACTTCTGATATGGGGTATTTACCTAACTGATCAAAAACATGCAATTCAAGTGAGCGCCAAACATCAATGGCATAATCTGGCGTGACTTCTGTTTTCTTAACTTCAAACCATTTTGCAGCAACATTAAACAAGGTGTTTTCTATGCGCTCCTTTTCTTGGCGTGATAAATTATCTTTGTGTTCTTTTGGGTCAATATCTTTGGCTAATAACTCTTTTGCTTTAGCTCTTAATTTTCTAGCATCAGCTAATGATATATCAGGATATTCGCCAAACGTTAGATTAGTTCTTTTTTTGGTAAAAGGTTTGTAGTACTTAAACAACCATTTTTTAGTACCAGTAGGGTTTATCTTTAGTTCTAAGCCATCTCCATCAAACAAGCTACTAACCTTGGCTTGAGCTTTAGCCTTATCAACTTCGGTATTCGTTAGGGGTTTAGTTACTCTAGCCATGGGTAAATCTCCTTTTTAGTACCATAAATATGTGGGTTAGTACTTTGTAGTACTTAGTATAGTACTAAATAATTAGGATTCTATCAAACGGGGTAGGACGCTACAGGTCAGTAAATACGGTCAATACATTGATTTTAGACGAAAAAAAAGACGCCCTGAGACGTCTTTAATTATGTTATTGGTGGAGCGGCGGGAATTGAACCCGCGTCCAAAAAACCTACATCCTCGGTACTACATGCTTAGTCGATTATTTGTTTAACCAATTAGACGCCAATCGACAGGCTTCGTCATGGTGAGCTTGATACTATTTCGCGGTTCAGCCTCAAGCATGCTTCCCTCGCTAACCTATTTGGGGTGACCATCAATCCTCTAATCAATAGGTGAAATTTTGAGGTGATGGCTAGCCTAAGCGGCTAGTGCGAACGTATCGTCGTTTGCAATTATAGTTTTGCGGCTTTTTACCAGGCCAACCGCCCCTGGGCATGCACCTTGGGTTTCGTGAATCTTGTCGAATCCTGAATCAGCCCCAAAGTTTCACTAACGTTTACGTGTTAGCAATATTTTAATTATACAGCGTTTTACTAAATAAAACCAAGATAAATAAATGAAGATTACTTAAGATCTTTATTTTTCATCATTCGACCTTGTTCAACTTTCCATTCTCGGTCTTTGATATCAGCACGTTTGTCGTGATCTTTTTTACCTTTACCAAGATAAAATTCCAATTTAACCCAAAGATTTTTCCAGTACATTGCTGTTGCCACCAGTGAATAACCGTCTCGTTCAACTGCGCCAATTAGTTTATCTAATTCTCTACGATTAAGAAGAAGTTTTCTAGGTCGGGTGGGATCACATACCACATGCGTAGACGCTGAAATAAGTGGTTGAATTTCTGCACCCACTAAATAAGCTTCGCGGTCTTTAATATGTACAAAACATTCGGAAATATTCACTTTACCCGTACGGATACTTTTTATTTCCCAACCTTGCAGGCTCATTCCGCCTTCAAACTTGTCTGTTAAGGTGTAGTTGTGCCTCGCTTTTTTGTTCAAAGCGATAGTATTGCTGTTCGATTTGCTACTTGATTTTTTCTTTGCCATTTTGAATTCCATGATTAACGGCGGTGATTATACCTACAAACTAGTTTTTTTATATAATAAATTTGTGTATTACCTAAAAAGGATGACGTCATTATTATTTTAAATCATACATTTTATAAATAACAGGCATGATATAAGCTGAACATTTAGGTATAAATGAGTAATTTTAACTGATGGCGTTAATTACTTTACGTTGATATTTCTGGTAAAATAATTTTTTCAATTACTGATTACTACACTTTAATGAATGCTTCCATTTCTTTTACTAGCCAGTTTATTCTAGATAAAGCCCATTTTAATGAGTGCTTTAGTGAGTCTATGCCCCAAGAACGTTCATTAAACGTTTTTTTTAAATCAGGGGTTTTGATGGCGTTTGGTTTAATTATTTTGTTATTTACACCAGTAAATGCATACGCAGGTTGGTTTGTTGTGGCTTTAGGTATATTAGAAGCCTTAAGTATTCACTATAAACAGCCATGGTGGGTTTTAAGACAAATGTTGAGTAAAGCTTCAGGAAGTGAAGTAACATTAACTATTGATGAAAAAGGCGTGCTTAGTGACTCTTTCTATAATAAAAGTAGAATTTTATGGGAAAACATGTCTTCAATTCAAGAAACTAGCTTAGGTTATATACTTAATTTCACGGTAGAAAATAAAAACAATAAAGGTTATTTGTCTAAATCTTATTTATCAACTGATGCACAATCTTACATTAAACAAAAAATGAATACGTTAAATGTAACCTAACGTGAGGTAAGTTGGGTTAGATACGTTTAGTTACATATGTTTTATGTTTGTTCAACTTAACAAATTCGTTAAAGATAATAGGCTGTGATATGCTTAACTATCTTTTTGCTTTCTTTACTTTTAGTAACAATAATTAAATGTTTCAACCTGTTAGCTTATTTATTGGTTTGCGCTATAGCCGCAGTAAAAAACGCACTGGCTTTATCTCATTTATTACCTTTTTTTCTACCGTCGGTATTTTGCTTGGCGTTGCGTCACTCATTACAGTTGTTGCGGTAATGAATGGTTTTGAGGGCGAATTAAAGAAACGTATTTTAGGTATTGTGCCGCACGTTATTGTTTCTCAAGCAGCAACCCCGCAAACAACTGAAAACTTCACTGAATGGCCGGCGTTAAGAGAACAATTATTAACTCAAAAGCACGTTCAACAGGTAACGCCTTTTCTTAGTAGTGAAGCACTTATTCAATCGCCTAAAAATTTACAAGGTGTTTTATTGCAAGGGATTGTTCCTGAATTTGAGCACGATAATATTATTAGTCGGAATATGATTCTTGGTGACCTTAAAAGCTTGTCTGACCAACCTTATAGTATTGTTATAGGACAATCACTCGCAAGAAAATTAAATGTGAGCTTGTTTGACACGGTACGCCTTGTATTACCTAATAAAACTATATTTACCCCCATGGGAAGAATACCCGTACAACGTAAATTTGTTATTCGCGGAATATTTGATGTGGGTTCACAAGTTGATGATGCGATGGTGTATGTGCACAGCAAATATGGCGCAAAATTATTACGACGTAAAGGTGATGGCATTGACCAATTACGGCTTTATTTAGATGACGCATTTAATGCAAAACAAGTTGTTCATACGTTAAGCCTTGATACCAACCTTACTCCTTCAATTGATAAACTCATCATTACTACATGGTATGACACCCAAGGTGCACTATTTTCAGCCGTAAATATGGAAAAGAAAATGATGTGGTTAATGCTCAGTTTAATTGTGGCGGTAGCTGCTTTTAATATTGTGTCAGCACTTGTTATGGTTGTAATTGAAAAGCAAGGCGAAATAGGCATATTACAAACCTTAGGTTTGTCTAGAATAGGCATAGTAAAAATATTTATTACTCAAGGCATGATGAATGGCCTATGGGGTGTAACACTCGGCAGCTTTTTTGGTGTATTAATCGCCTTGAACCTGAATGAAATATTATCAGTTTTAGGATTAAACATTTTAGGCGGGGGAAACTCTGTGCAGGCACTGCCAGTTAAATTGGAAGCTATAAATGTGTTAGTTATTGTTTTATCAGCATTGGCAATGAGCTTTGTTGCAACTTTATATCCAAACTTTTCAAGCATCTAAAACTCAACCGGCAGAGGTTTTACGTAATGAGTAGTGTTTTACATTGTAAGCAATTATCAAAGTCTTATCAGCAAGGCGATATAGAGACTAAGGTTTTGCAGAGCTTAGATCTTGAAGTTGAAAAGGGCGAGTTACTGGCCATTGTAGGCAGCTCTGGTTGTGGTAAAAGTACCTTTTTGCATCTTGCGGGTGCCTTAGATTTACCTAGCTCAGGGGAAGTGCTGATTAATGGCATTAATATTTTAACCTTGTCAGACAAAGAAAGAGCGGCGTTTCGAAATCAAAATATTGGTTTTATTTACCAGTTTCATCATTTAATGATGGAATTCACTGCACTTGAAAATGTTGCTATGCCGTTGTTGATTCGAGGTGATAAACCCAAAGAAGCTATTGCTGCAGCATCTAACATGTTAACCGAAGTTGGCTTAGCGCATCGTATTAACCATAGACCAAGTGAGTTATCTGGTGGTGAACGTCAACGAACCGCAATTGCTAGGGCATTAGTCACTGAGCCGGCTTTGATTTTAGCGGATGAACCAACCGGAAATTTAGACAGTGACACAGCAGAACAAATATATCAGTTAATACGTAGTTTAAATAAACGTGTTCAAACAAGTTTTGTGGTAGTCACGCATGATATTGCTTTAGCCATGAGAATGGACAGACAATTAAAATTGGATCATGGTAAATTAGCGCTGTTTGTAGAGCCCAAAGAATGTGAGTAACTTAACTGAGCAATAAACTATGGTAACTCACTCAAGCAAAGCAACTCAATCATCGGTATTTAAACCCTTAAGTATCTTTTTAGCCTTACGATATGTCAGAAGTCGGCACGGGCAGGGATTTTCTACATTTATCTCTGCGTCTTCTACTATCGGAATTGCTTTAGGCACCATGGTATTAATTGTTGCACTAAGCACAATGAACGGATTTGAACGAGAATTAGCCAGTAAACTACTGTCTATTGTACCCCATGCGGAACTAATATCAGTGGACAAGCCTATTCCTAATTGGCCAGAAAATGTCAAACAGGTTGCAAGTAATCCAGACGTTATAGCTGCCGCACCTGTTATTATTTTAACCGGTATGATGCAACATAAAACGCAATTGAAAGGGGTAGAAATTAGAGGGGTAAATGCTAATTTAGAAACCTCAGTGTCAGATATCGAAAAGTATATTGTCGCCGGTAGCCGGCATGGCATAAATCATCAAAAAAACAATCAAGATCTAGCATCTCAAGGCGTTGATAACGGTATTGTAATTGGTGCCGGCGTAGCTAAAACACTTTCAATAGGGGTTGGAGATAAAGTTCATCTGTTATTAGCATCAACTAAATCTGCTGATACATCAGGAGATAACGCCCAACAAAATGTGTTTTCTTCCCCGCTTAATAGACAAGTGGAAGTGGTGGGGATATTTAAATTTGGCGGTACTGTCGATGACACCTTAGCTTATATTTCATTAGCACAAGCGGCTGAGATCAAAGGATATAAAGCTAATGAAGCGCAAGGTATTCGTTTAAAACTAGCGAATGTATTTGCTGCACCTAGTATTGCCAGTAACATTGCTTATCGTTTTAATCACTATGTTTACATCATGGACTGGACCCGCACACAAGGGCATTTGTTTAATGATATTCAGATGGTTCGCATGGTAATGTTTATTGTTTTAGTGTTAGTGATAGCAGTAGCGAGTTTTAATATTGTTTCAACATTAATTATGGCGGTTAATGATAAAAAAGGCGACATTGCTATTTTGAAAACAATGGGCGCAAGTAACAAATTAATAATGCTAACCTTTATTTATCAAGGTTTAGTGAATGGTGTGTTAGGCAGTCTTGTTGGTAGTGTATGTGGTGTGTTACTCGCGTTAAACCTTGCTGATATTGTTGCCTTTGTTGAGCATTTGTTTGCTTTAAAAGTGTTATCAGCGGATGTTTATTTTATTGACCATATTCCAAGTGAGTTATCGATGCCTGATGTTTATATTACAGTGATTACAGCAATCGTTATGTCATTTTTGGCTACTATTTATCCTGCTTGGAGAGCCACCAAGATAGAGCCTGCACAAGTGTTAGGTCAATTATAGGTTTTTCAGCGGCTTGTTTATACCAATCACATAGTTATCTGAGATTGGTATGATATTGTTATTAGGCAAAAGTTAGGCGAAAATTTGGCAAAAAAAAGCCCGCAATATAATTTGCGGGCCAACTTAAATATCAAGTTGATAGAAGGAAGTCTTTTTCAAAGAAAGTTTCCAAGAAACATGTCAGAGAGAAGAGATAACAAAACTAATCGATATAAAAACTACATCTCAAATAATATCAATTCAAACATTTTCTGAACAACGATGCCTCTTTGGGGAAGAAAAAACATCGTTGCCATAACTCAGAGAGCTAAATCAGAAAACAAGTGTAGTTTAGGCAAACTTTGACAAAGTGACAAACTAAAAAAAATACTGTTTGGTATTAGAAAAACTAATGCGAAGTGGTGAGGGGTTGAAGGCCCTGATTTTGTGCTTGTAAAGGCTGTGTCTTGGTGTTATTCGGTTTTATCTTGTGTATTAAATAAATATTATATTTTCATGAATTTTTTATTAATGTATTAGTTATATTGTTTAAATAACGGCAAAAACCTCTGTGATGTTTATTTTTAAGTAAAAACTAAGTCGGTTTTTTTATACAAAATGTAATTATTCATTAACTTCGCCTTGTTTGTCGGCTAGATTATCTATTATTATAGATTCACATAAGAACATTGCCGTAGAAACCTAGTTGTAAATGCAAAATTCAATGTCAAATATAAGTAACAATTTTTCGTTAAGGGTCTATTATGAAGACACTGATGCCGGCGGAATTGTTTATTATGCCAACTATTTAAAGTTTTTTGAACGTGCTCGTACTGAGTGGCTAAGAGAACTTGGAATTAATCAAGCAACCTTTTTAGAACAAAACCTTGGTTTTGTGGTCAAAAAGGTTGAAATGGATAATGTTGCATCGGCAAAGTTGGATGACTTACTCAATGTTAACTCAACTATTACAATGTTAAAACGCGCTAGTTTAGTTTTTTATCAAGAAATAACTAATCAAGCGCAACAAGTACTATGTACGGCAACCGTACGTGTTGCTTGCGTTAATTTTCAAAGTCATAACGGCCAAGCAGTTAAGCCGGTGGCTATCCCAGAATCTATATTAGGAGCGTTAAAACGTGTCTGCTGAATTTTCAATTTTTGAACTTGTGTTACAAGCCAGTTTCTTTGGTTAAGTTTGTTATGTTGGTATTGTTAGGTTTTTCTGTGGCTTTGTTGGGCGATGATTTTTCAACGACGACATGCACTTAATTTAGCTAAAAAACAATTAAAAACCTTCGAAGATAAATTTTGGAGTGGTGCAGACTTAAGTAAACTCTACAATGAAATTTCGGCGAAAAATCAAATTCAAGGCATAGAAAGTTTATTTATAGCGGGCTTTAAAGAATTTGCTCGTTTACGCAAAAGTCATATTGATAACCCAACATTAATTGTAGATGGCACTCATCGTGCAATGCGTGTTGCACTATCGCGCGAGGTTGATAACCTAGAAACACATTTACCTTTTATGGCCACAGTAGGCTCTATTAGTCCTTATATTGGCTTGTTTGGTACGGTATGGGGCATTATGAACTCATTTATTGGTTTGGGGTCAGTACAACAAGCTACGTTGTCAATGGTAGCACCTGGTATTGCCGAAGCTCTGATTGCTACAGCAATGGGCTTATTTGCTGCAATTCCGGCGGTAATGGCGTTCAACCGTTTTAGCCATAAAGTAGAAAAGCTTGAAAATAGTTATGGTAACTTTATGGAAGAATTTGCCAGTATTTTACAAAGACAAACCGTCGTTGGAAAGCAAGACTAAATAAGGGCGTATACATGTATCAAAGAGTTAGACGTCGTAAAGTCGCTGAAATTAATGTGGTTCCGTATATTGACGTTATGTTAGTACTATTAATTATTTTTATGGTAACCGCACCGTTAATTACCCAAGGTGTAAAGGTAGATTTACCACAAGCCGAAGCTAAACCGTTAGACAAAGATAGTAAACCGCCTTTGGTGGCTTCGGTAGATGCTCAAGGGCGATATTATATTACGTTGGGCGCAAACGATAAAGAACCCTTGTCGGCTGAAGAAGTTGCAACGCTTGTAAAAGCGCATTTATTGGTAAATCCAGACACACCCGTTGTTGTTAACGGTGATGGCGCTGTTTCATATGATGCAGTGATCCAATTAATGGTATTACTACAAACAGTAGCAGGTGTACCTTCTGTGGGCTTGATGACAGATTCGGTGGAGAAATAACGTGATTCAAAAGTATAATCGCGCTACCTTAATTAAAGCAATTTGGCTAAGTGTTTTTCTACACATTGCTATACTTGCTGTGCTTTTTATGGGGGATTTTACCTCTGAAACTAAACCACTAAAAAGTAGCTCTGTAGCGAAAGAAGTCAAACCCATTGAAGCTACAGTTGTCGACGGCGCTAAATTACAAAAAGCAATAGATAAAATTAAAAAGCAAAAGGCTGACGATAAAGCGGCAGAAAAAAGGCGTGTAGAAAATATTGAAAAACGTGCAAATGAAGCTAAACAACGCCGAGCAAAAGAAGAAGCGCGAATTAAAAAACTTGAGCAACAACGTAAAGTAAAAGAACAAGAGAAAATACGTGCTGATAAAGCAGCGAAAGAATCAAACGCCAAAGCGGCTAGTGCCGAAAAAGTAAGAAAACAAAAAGAGCAAGAGAAGAAAAAAGCTGAAGACGCAGCTGCACAAGCACGTTCAAAAAGGTTAGCAGCAGAAGCCGCAACCAAAAAAGCAGACGAACTGAGAAAAAAACAAATAGAAGAGCGCAAACGTCAAGAAAGAGAAGCGGCTGAAAAAGCGGCACAAGAAAAACTTTTAGCAGAACAAATGGCAGCTGAAATGGCGTCGCGTAATAAAGCGAGACAACAACAGATGATGTCAGAAATTCAACGTTATGCCGCACTTATTACCAGTGTGATAGATCAAAACATGATTAATGATCGTTCTACGATGGAAGGAAAGTCTTGTAAATTGATGATAAGTCTTGCACCATCAGGGTTTGTTACACAAGTAAGAAATGTTAGTGGTGACGCGGTAGTATGTGAAGCAGCTAAAAGAGCCGTTTATAAAGCGGGTACGTTACCGGTTTCGAAAGATCCTGAAATATTTAAAGAAATGCGTAATATTGGTGTAACTGTAGTTCCTGAGTTTTAATATTGCGTTAAATGAACCAGAATGCTTATGTTGAAACGTTAAAAAGTTAAAAACAGCTCAGTATTTAAAATAATAGAATTGGAATAAATAGATCAATATGAAAATTAAATTACTACTTGGAATTTTTATAACCTTACTCTCTACCTCAGCTATGGCGACCCTTGAAATTGTGATTACAGGTGGGGTTGATACCGCACGGCCTATCGCCGTTGTACCATTTCAATGGAACGGTGCAGGCGCACTGCCAGAACAAGTCTCTAAAGTGATAAGTGATGACTTGCTACGTAGTGGAAAATTTAACCCTATTAGTCAACAAGACTTTCCTGAATTTCCAACGTTAAAAAGCAATATTGATTACAGTGCATGGGCAAGTATTGGGGTTGAGGCAATATTAACGGGTACTATTGATGAAACAACAATAGGGCAATATCGAGTTAGTTATCAATTGGTAGATGTTATTCGTGGTCAAATCACGGGTGGAGAAACCTCCATGCTAAGTAATGGCGAATTGGTACAAACGCAAGACCATATTTTAGCACAAAGTAGCGCGCAAATTGGCAGTGAACAATTTCGTCGTTATGGCCATACAATCAGTAATGCAGTATATGAAGCGCTAACAGGAACGAAAGGGGCTTTTCTAACGCAAATCGCCTACGTTATTGTGCGAGACGAAGGAAACTTTCCCTATCAGTTAGCGTTTGCTGATTATGATGGTTTTAACGAACAAGTATTATTGAGCTCAAATGAACCATTAATGTCACCAACATGGCATCCCAATGGTGAGCAATTGGCCTATGTTTCTTTTGAAAACCATCAAGCACAAATTCATACCATGAACATTTATACGGGGCAACGTCAATTAGTAAGCTCTTTTAGTGGTATTAATAGTGCGCCTCGTTTTTCTCCTGATGGCAAAAAAATCGCCATGGTTTTATCAAAAGACGGCAACCCAGATCTTTATGTAATGACCCTAGCAACAAAGAAATTACGCCGTATAACTCGTAATCGAGCGATAGATACTGAGCCAAGTTGGACGCCAGATGGAAAATCTTTAATATTTAGTTCAGAACGGGGTGGTAAACCGCAACTTTATCGCGTAAATTTAGTCGACGGTAACGTTAGACGATTAACTTTTAATGGTGAAATGAATCTAGGTGGATCTATTAGTCCTGATGGCAAGCAGTTAATCATGGTAAATAGAACACGTGGTCAGTACCGTTTAGCAAAACAAGAATTAGACTCTGGTCTATTTCAAGTGTTAACTAAAACGCGTTTAGATGAATCACCCAGTGTTTCACCTGACGGTGGTATGATAATTTATAGTACTTTGCATAATAATAGGCAGGTTCTAGGGTTAGTTTCTGTAGATGGTCGCTTTAAAGCGCGATTACCTGCACTTGATGGACAAGTTAAAGCACCTGCTTGGTCACCATTTTTGTAAATAAAATGTTGTAAATAAAATGTTGTAAATGAATTTTTTATAAATGATAGTATTTAAATAGAGAAGCTACTTACTCTACATAAAAAAATAATTGTCAAATAACACTTTTGAAAAATAAGGAAAATAATATGCGCTTAAATAAAACACTTAAAAATGTAGCTATTGCTCTACCTCTTTTAGCTCTTGCAGCTTGTAGCTCTAACGATGCTACAGACGAACAAGCAAGCATTAACACAAACACTGAAATAGCTAAACAAGATGCTGCAGCGGCTGAAGAAGCTGTAAGAGTTCAAGCGGCTATGCGTGCTGCTGAAATTAAAGAACAAGAACGTCAAGCGTTAGACAAACTACGCTCTGAACATATTATCTACTTTGGATTTGATGTTTCAAATGTAAATGATGAATTTGCCAATATATTAAATGCTCATGCAGAATTTTTAAATGCTAATACCAATGTTAAAGTATTAATTGAAGGTCATGCTGATGAACGTGGTACGCCTGAATATAACATTGCATTAGGCGAACGTCGTGCAAAATCAGTAGCTACTTACTTAGAAAACATGGGTGTTTCTGCTACCCAACTGTCTGTTGTTAGTTACGGTGAAGAAAAACCTATGGTGAAAGATCGCAGTGAAGACGCGTTCTCAAAAAATCGCCGTGCCGTACTTGTCTATTAAGCGCTGATTATTGCTAATATTTGTATAAAAATGTTATACATAAAATTATAGATAAATAATATCGGAAAGAAAATGAAACTAACCCTTTCTAATCGAGCCGTTTTATTTGGCCTTGTTTTGACTGCTAGCACGATTAACGTGTTAGCAGCTCAAGCGCCAGTGATAGACGTTAGCTCTTCACCTCTAGCTTCTCAAAGTTCAGGTTCATTAACTGAACAATTAGCTAATGTGGAACGAAAACTTGATTCTCGTAACAGAGCACAAGTGAATATTCAACGACAACTTGATGATTTACAAACGCAAGTGAATGAGTTGCGTGGTGTTACTGAGTTGCATACACATCAATTATCACAAGTACTTGATAGACAACGAGAGTTATATCAAGAGCTTGACCGACGTGTAAGTGAAGCATTAAAGCCGACAACGCAAATTCCTAATGCTGTTACTGTTAATGCGGCACCTGTATCGAAAGAGTACAGTGATGATTTAACAGAAAATGAAGCATACGATAAAGCGCTTAACTTAGTACTTAAACAAAAGTTATATGAACAAGCTATTCCTGAATTTCGTAATTTTAACAAAGCTTATCCCCAATCAACATATGCACCTAATTCGCATTATTGGTTAGGGCAGTTGTTGTTTAATAAAGGGGAGTTAAAGGAAGCCGAGCAAGAGTTCTTATTTGTTTTGGAAAAATTTAAAGATTCAAGTAAAAGACCTGATGCGTTATTAAAATTAGCGATGGTTGCACAGCAACAAAATAACACAAATAAAGCGGTAAAATTATACCGTCAACTGTTAAATGAATATCCAGACTCAACCTCGGCGCAATTAGCAAAACCGCGTTTAGATAAATTAACAAACTAATTTTTGTTATTTTTAGGCTTGGTTGTGGTGACAAAACTAGCGCTTTGCTTTGTTTTTAAACAAACGACTCATAATAGTTAAAAAAAACGAAATTTGTTGTTGCACTAAATTTTTATATCAGTATCATATGCGGCGCGTCAAGGCACCAACCTTTTCGCAATGTCGGCCGTTAGCTCAGTTGGTAGAGCAGTTGGCTTTTAACCAATTTGTCGAAGGTTCAAATCCTTCACGGCCGACCACTTTTTTCACTTCATACAAAGTGAAACTGAATACTCTACTGCAGAGTCTAAAGGGCAGATTGAAACCATTCAATTAAAAATATGTCGGCCGTTAGCTCAGTTGGTAGAGCAGTTGGCTTTTAACCAATTTGTCGAAGGTTCAAATCCTTCACGGCCGACCACTTATTTCACTTAATAAAAAGTGAATATGAATACTCTACTGCAGAGTCTAAAGGGTAGATTGAAACCATTCAATTAAAAATATGTCGGCCGTTAGCTCAGTTGGTAGAGCAGTTGGCTTTTAACCAATTTGTCGAAGGTTCAAATCCTTCACGGCCGACCACTTCTTTTTACAAAACATCCATTGCTCAGATTATTTAAAAGCCAAGGCTTTTAACCAGTTAATCCTAATGTATCGAAGGTTCAAATCCTTCACGGCCGACCACTTCTTTTTACAAAACATCCATTGTTCAGATTATTTAGAAGCCAAGGCTTTTAACCAGTTAATCCTAATGTATCGAAGGTTCAAATCCTTCACGGCCGACCACTTCTTTTTACAAAACATCCATTGCTCAGATTATTTAAAAGCCAAGGCTTTTAACCAGTTAATCCCATTATCTATCCAGAATATTTGTTACGTCAAACTTCGTATTTATTGAAGTTAAATCAAGCTAAAGTTTAAATCACTTATTTCTATCAGTGCAAATCACTACACATTCTTATGCCGTTCCCTTATAATTAACGTGTTTAAAGCGATTCACATTTGAAATACACCGAGAAATATAATGAGCCAATCTAATGCCGCTGTTGATTTTGATTTTCAATTTCAGCTAAGCCAAAGCATCGTTAACTAATGATGATAAAGCAAAATACAAAGCTAAAATTAAAGCCCTTTTGATAGAAAAAAATGCTGTATTAGTTGCTCATTATTATACCGACCCCGAAATCCAAGCACTTGCTGAAGAAACTGGAGGCTGCGTAGCAGACTCTCTGGAAATGGCACGTTTTGGTAATCAGCATCCGGCAAAAACATTAATTGTTGCCGGTGTTAAGTTTATGGGAGAAACAGCCAAAATATTAACGCCAGAAAAAACAGTGTTAATGCCAGAGCTTGAAGCAACATGCTCATTAGACTTAGGCTGCCCGGTTGAAGAATTCTCTGCCTTTTGTGATCAACACCCTGATCATACTGTTGTTGTCTATGCCAATACATCAGCTGCGGTTAAAGCGAGAGCAGACTGGGTAGTAACCTCAAGTATTGCCTTAGAAATTGTAGAGATGCTAGAAAGTGAAGGTAAGCCTATTTTATGGGGACCTGATCGTCACTTAGGTTCGTATATTGAAAAAGAAACAGGCGCAGAAATGCTAATGTGGCAGGGTGCTTGTATCGTTCACGATGAGTTTAAAGCAAAAGCACTTCGTGATTTAAAAATTCAATATCCCGAGGCCGCTGTATTGGTTCACCCTGAATCACCCGCGAATGTAGTAGCCCTAGCCGATGCAGTAGGCTCAACAAGCCAACTCATTAAAGCAAGCCAAGAAATGTCGAACCAACACTTTATTGTGGCAACAGACCAAGGCATTTTTTACAAAATGGAACAAGCAAGCCCAAACAAGACCTTTATAGCCGCACCAACTGGTGGTAACGGCGCAACGTGTCGAAGTTGTGCTAACTGCCCTTGGATGGCAATGAACGGCTTAAAATCAATTGCAGAAGCCCTAGAAAGCCCATTAGGTAAAGAGATCACCGTAGATGAAGCACTGGCGAAAAAAGCCTTAATACCACTTCATAGAATGTTAAACTTTGCAGCAGAAAATAAACTGAAAGTAAAAGGTAATGCATAGTTAACCTTAACTCGGCTTAATAGATAGTTAATTGAATAAAGTTTCTACAATCATTCATTTATATTGAGTTATTAAAGGGTTCCACTTGCGTGTTAGTTTCTTTTTCTCTACTATAGCGCGGTTAAAAAATATTGGTGATTTGGCTGAGTGGCTGAAGGCGCACGCCTGGAAAGTGTGTTTAGGTTTATCCCTAACGAGAGTTCGAATCTCTCGCTCACCGCCATATTATAAAAAAACCGTTAACTGAAAGGTTAACGGTTTTTTTCGTCTAAAATTCCTGTTTTACTGGCCATTCTAATAAAGCGCTTTCTTAAACCGTGAGCTTTGGTTTGCAGTAGCAATAAATTGTCCTAAGTGGTATAAATATAAAATTGAAAATGAAATATATTTTGATTTTATGTTGCAATAACATAAACAAAATTTGATGTATTGTTAAGGGAGTAGCATTTTGGGTGTTAAGGAAAAAATTGCACTATTTATTGATGCCGACAATGCTCCTGCAGCGAAAATAGATATTATATTATCTGAACTAGCGCGCTACGGTGTTGTTAATATTCGTAAAGCTTATGGTAATTGGAAAAGCCCATGCATTAAACCATGGGAAGATGTACTGCACGAATATGCTATTCAACCTATCCAACAATTTGATTTAACCAAAGGTAAAAACGCCACAGACATAGCACTAGTTATTGATGCTATGGACATTCTATACACTAAAGATGTAGATACTATTTGTTTAGTTTCATCTGATTGTGATTTTACTCCACTTGTTACCCGCGCTTTAGCAGACGGTAAGTTTGTTATCGGTTTTGGTGAACGTAAAGCGCCAAGTGCTTTTGTTAATAGTTGTTCTAAATTTCTGTATTTAGATGAAATTAAACAAGAAGAAAAGCCCGCAAGTAAAAACGAACCAAGTATTAAGTGCGATACAAAATTAATAAATATGCTTCGCCAGGCCGTAGAGGCCTCAGAAGAGGATGATGGTTGGGCACAACTAGGCCCTATTGGAAAGCACATATCAAATCACGCATCCTTCGACCAACGCAATTATGGCTTTAAAAAGTTAAGTGACTTATTTGCCGCAATAGACTTATTTGAAATGAAGCGAACACATGGCTCAGCCACATGGGTTAGAGACATACGCAAGCATAAGTTAAATTAAATGGATTTATCAATTTACCTGAACATGATGTATAGCGCCGATTGGTATTTAGTGCCATTATTCATCTTGGTTATCATTTTAAAGTCAGCATGGGTTAAAGGTATGGTTGGAAAGTGGCAAGTTAACTTGCCGAGATTAAGAAGATAATAATCTCGATAAAGTAATCCCCCTGAGCTGTGATGAGTTTATACGTCGTTATTTACGACATGTATTACCCAAAGGGTTTATGTGAATGCGTCACTATGGTTTTTTAGCCAATGCATGTCGCAAACGAAAGTTAGCCCTGAAAAAAACTCAAGAGCAGCACACGGGTTATGCGATAAAATATCCTATAAAAAAGAACCATTGCTAGTTCACTGGCCTTATCAGTTATGTAAAACGGGCATACTGAAATTTAAAGGAGTGATAAATTTAGTAGGCGTAGATAGAAATAACGTAGCACGAACGAGTTAGCAGCCTAGCTTGCTGCTAAAAAATCAAACAGTTAACCTGCTTAATTATTCAGATTGAAGAAGATTGTGCGCCTAAAAAATATGATTGCTTAATGATAAAAAATTAGATGTAATAGGTGCTTAATAAACGCTGAGCAATGTCGGGATGACTTAAAATAAAACTCCCAAAACATAAACAACACCAAGTCTGACATATCGAGCATGTACTGCCTCAGTTCAATAAGCGATTATGCAACACAAATTACGTGTTGCATAAATACTAAATTGTTATATGCCTTGAGAGTGTTCAGTGAAAGATTCTATCCCCGAGTTGATTACCGATAATCTTATCATTACTGTACTTAGTTCAGAGGATTTCTCTCTTTTAGCTACTTACGAAAATAATAACCGAGTTCATTTATCAAAGTGGGAACCAATAAGAACAGATAACTACTTCACCGATGAATCTGTTAAAAAGCGCGTAGAGTTGAACTTTAACAGTTTTCAGTCTGGCTCATCTATATCGCTAGTTGGTCTTGATAAAAGTCGCTCTAGAATCATTTGTACTTGTAATTTTTCTAATATTGTTCACGGAGTATTTCAAGCATGTAATTTGGGTTATTCAGTTAACTATCAAGATGAAGGTAAAGGATTAATGTTTGAAATGCTTCGAGAATCCATTGATTACGCTTTTACTAAAGTAGAACTTCATAGAGTTATGGCAAACTATATGCCGTCAAATGTTCGTAGTGGACAGCTTTTAACTAAGCTCGGCTTTGAAAAAGAAGGTATTGCTAAATCATATCTTAAAATAATTGGTTTGTGGCAAGACCATGTTTTAACATCAAAAATTAACCCGAGTCATATCGGTAAAACTTATCAGGCCACCAATGATAAATCTTCATTTTAGTTTAGATGTTTTGTGATTGTTTTTTTATTGTTGACTGTGCATAAATACACTAAAGTCGAAGATTATGTAATTTGCATGAAAAAAGGTTTTTATTAACCTTTCACTCATCAACCAGTTGGCGGGGTTACTATTAACTTATTGATGAGTAGAGATAATTGGAGTATTGTAGGTTTTTAAATTTACATGATAGAAGGATCAATGTCGTGTTTAAACATGATATTCATCCTTCTAATATAGCTGCTATGTGTCTGCGACGCAAAAAATACACATCGAGAACTATGATAATAAATGAAGGCGGTAATGTGGCGCACTATTCATCACTGAATAACTTAGCCAATATTCTACATGACAAGCAGCTTAGGCTTGGCTCAATTAAAAACCTAGATGATCCTCGTGAAAGTTCATGCGACTGGGTTTCGGATATAGGTCATGGCAGTGGAGAATCTGAAAATGAAATAAAAAGCCGAAGAGAAGCTCATGAAATTAAAGAAACATTGGAAATCAATTAAAAATATTATGTACTGCTGATGTTAAGGATTTACCAAAGGGTGGTTGTTATCTAGAAAATTCAATTTACGGCAGACCTAGAATGTGGTCACAATACGGTGATAATTCAAAAGGTTTTTGCATCTTATTGGACAAACAAAAACTGACTGAAAAACTACAAGAATATGCAGTTAAACCTGAATATTTAATGCATGAAAAAATTAAATATCTGGCTTGGCTTGCTATTGTAGAAGGAGGACAGGAAATAACGCATGGTGATGGCATTGAACTAAGTAAAATTGATATATTTAGCACTATTAATGCAAATGAAATGCTGAAGTCAATTTTTTTCAAAAAGAGCATTGATTGGTCTGGAGAAGAAGAATATAGATGGTTACTTTTTAATGAAACCAGTTCTGATATTTTTATCCAGATTCATGATGTTATAAAAGGTGTGGTATTGGGTTGTGAATTTCCTGACAACCAAATTTCACAGGTTCAAGCATATTGCAAAGACTTGATGTGCCCCTGTTATCTACTATCATATCAACACCCAAAATATAAACTTATGAAAATATCAGTTTAAAAATGATATCTACTTAGCAAATTAATTAAATACATAACAATTTGCTGCATCGGAAAAACTACTCGCTCACGCTCGCATTTTTCCGCTGAGCAAGGCGTTGAGGCTGTAGAATTTCTCTTTTTTAGATCAAAAAGTCTTATCAAAAAACTGTTTAAATCGATCTGTTATGTCGCCTATTTATTGATTGTTTGATGCTACCTGTTGTGATCTAATAGATATTATCCGGTAAAAGTTAATTAACATGGCTAACTACAAACCTGATTTTTCCTGCCAAAGTAAATTCATACCCATCGATTTTTCTCAGCAAATAACTCCTGGAACGTTTGAATATGCACTGGCGCATATTGTTGATAATCACCTTGATTTATCAGGCTTCGAACAGTGGTATCAAAACGATAACGGCGGCGCAGCCGCCTATTCACCGTCGGTGATATTAAAAATTATCCTCTTTGGTTACTCTCGTGGTTTGATCAGCAGTAGACGCATTGCCAATGCCTGTGAAACCAATATAACCTTCATGAGTTTATCGGGAGATGTGCAACCGCATTACACCTCAATAGCTTCGTTCGTTGCTCGAATGAAAGACCAAATTGAACCACTCTTTACGCAAGTGTTAATGATCTGCGACAAAGAAGGTTTGATAGGTCGCAACATGTTTGCCATTGATGGCTGTAAGTTAAAATCAAATGCGAGTAAAGAATGGAGCGGCACATTCGACGAGTTAGGTCGTAAAAAAGCAAAGCTAGAGCGCGCGAGTAAACGAATTATAGCACGCCACCAATCACAGGATGGTCCGGGTGAGGAGTTAATTGAACAGGACTTAAAACAAAAAGAAAAGGCTGGATAAAAGTGCAGAGAAAATCACTGAATTTTTAGCCACACATCAAGAAAAAACAGGCAGTAAAGGCAAGCCGGTAAAAAGTAATATCACCGACCCAGACAGTGCGAAAATGACGACGTCAAAAGGCACAATCCAAGGTTACAATGGCATCGCGATTAATGATGATAAACACACTATCAAATTCACCGCAGACAGCGGATTTAACAGTGAAGTGAATCTTGAGTTTATGGCACAAAGTGGCTTTGATACTTACATTGCAGATAACCAATTTAGAAAAAGAAATCCACTATTTAAAGAAAGCGAAACTTATGAAACAGCGCAAGAAAAGCGCCGACTAAAACGCCGTAAAGGTAAGCCACGGCTATTTACCTCAGACGATTTTCACTATGATAAAGTAACGCAAACATGCCGATGCCCGGCAGGCAATAACATGTGGCGAAGCGGCATAAATGTAAAAAGTCACAATCAACAATACACGCGATTTTGTGGTTACCTAAAAGATTGTAAGGTATGCCCACTACAATCGCAATGCATGCGCAAACCACCAATAAAAACAGGACGACAAGTTCAATTTAAACAGGATAAATCACATAAACAGCTAAGCTACATTGACAAAATGAAGGTTAAAATAGACAGCCCAATCGGTCGACGACAATACAGTAAGCGATTAGGTGCTATTGAGCCAGTGTTTGGCAATATTACCGTCAACAAAGGCATGAATAAATTGACCTTACGCGGTCAAGAAAAAGTAAACACCCAATGGCAACTGTATTGCCTTGTTCATAATATTGAAAAGTTAAGAAACAACCTGCATTAAGGGTTAAAAGCCCAACTCCATATCATATAACCTTCTATAACACTTAATTATCAGACGTTAATCCACTATTTCGTTAAGTTAACGATGTAAAAATAAAATCGCCAAAAACGTAAACGTTTTTGATTGTTAAAAGAAAAAAATCCAGTTAGAGTATTTTCATTAATAAAATAATATAAAAACGAGTAATTCTACAAGCTCGTTATGTTTAATGTTATCCGTCAAAGTCGGGATAGCTAATCAAAAAAGGGATTTTATGAAAGTTCGAGTTTTTTTAATATTGTTATTGGTATTGTTCATTTCGCCAATTTATCAAGTCAGTGCAAATGAAGATGAGTCATACTTTACGGAACAAGCAGCAAAAATAACGCAAGATAAATTTCATCGAGAGAGGTTAGTTGATGCGGCTAAGTTATATACAGATGGAAACTTAGCTGCAAGCTACAATTCAGATACTGCGAATATCTCAATATTTTCTAAGGGAAATAAAACACTTTCATTAGTAAACGAATACAACCTTTTTGAATTAGGGTTAAATCCTGACAAAACTCATATTAGAACAATTCAAGTTCTAAATAATGCTATTTATATGGTTGTTAATGAATACGGTGAAAACAGAACAGATATTAATATTAGAAAAGTAACTTTTGATGAAAATAAAGTACATACCTCTCCACCTCTATATACATTACCGGAGTCTTTTGAAACAGCTGTAAATAATAATCTAGTGTTAACAAAATCAGCTAATGCTGACTCGCTTGTCGTTGCAATGTATGGTGATATCTTTGAAACTGAATTAGTTGTTATTACTGTTAATGAAGAAAACGGTGAGCTTTCAGAGCAAGATATAGTACCTGTCGATTCAAGAATTATTCATGCCTCAATGAATACATCGGGAATACTTGTGGTTATTCCTTACAATGGTGATATAGAAACATACACTCAAAATGAACTTGGTAAGTTTAGCTTAGCTCACTCATATATGGACGATGGCCTCCCGCGCCTAGAGCAATCCGAAAATATAATGTTAAACCCTGAGTCAGGGCATATCTCATTGGGGGACTCTTCTCAATTTGTGATTATAAGAATAACTGAAACAGCTGAAGTAGAGGTGGTTTTATCTGTAAGTTCAGAAGATGTTTTTGAAGGAACTCCTTTATCTTATAGAGCTTTGCAATCTAACTCTTTTGTTATTACCGGTAATTTAGGAGGGCGTTTGGGTGAAGCTAGAGCGTTTACTTATAGCGATGATGGAAGTTATAAATTTCAATCAACTTTCTATTTTTCGACTTTAGATGACGGTCATGCAAAGCCTACACTTTCTTATCTATACGGCAATGAGATGTTAATTAGAGAGGGTCGTCAAGATAATAAAAGTGCATATGGTGTATTGTCATTCGACAATGATTTTATTTTTACTTATAACAGATTCCTTCAGAAAGAACATGCAAATAGTGAAATCCCTTGGAGCATAAATCATACAAAGGAGTAGCAAATAACCGCTTACTGCTAATTGCAGATTATGATGTTCGATTATTTGATATATCTTCCACTAAAAATTTTAAAGAATTACAACAAATAGAAATATCGCTTACGTCGAGCAATCGGCATATCAAGGAGGTTGAAGATAATACCTTTTTAATCATAGGGAAATACAAATATCAAGTCCTATACTACGATAAATTCAATGAGTCGTTTTCTATTTCAGCTGCAGAGAGTTATCTCGACTCAGAAGGGGCGCAGGTTTACCTATCAGGTGAATATTTGGGACGAATTTATGGGGATTGGTATGAAGGAAAGTTTGTTGCATTAACTAGTCACAACCAAGAAACGGTATTAAGCACCTTTTCTTTTGAAAATAACAAATTAACTTTTGAGCGTTATATTGAAGAAAACCCAGAAGAAAATTTTGTTATATCAGGTACAGAAAGGATTGTTTCTTTTGAAAATGCGATTCATTTGGTAAACCCAGAAACTAGGTATATCTACAGTTTACGTAATGGCGATGATGGCTTGAATTTGGTTTCTCAATATTATGTCGAAGGCAGTAGTAGTATGGCTACCGAAGCTTTTGTCATCGGAGAATACTTGATGTTAGGCACTTATTGGGGAGATCATATTCATACCTTAAAGATGGAAGAGAATGAACTTAAACATGTTGTAATGAACCCCGGAGTCAAAGGGCTGCAGGATGTTGCAATTTTGGATGAAAAGCACTTTATTACTTATGACAATGAAGTAAAATCTGCATTACTGTTTAAGTTAAATGGTTCAGGAGAGGTTACTCAGCTCTATTCATTGCCAAGTAGCGAACTTGCTAAAGAAAAAGGTGGTTATTATTCGTTAGGTTTAAGTAGTCACCAATATTCTTTCTATATGGATGGTCAAAACCTTTGGTATCTTTTAGATCGGCATATGTTAGGACGTTTGCAGTTAAACCGAGCACCCGTTTGGCTAAATTCGAATAACACCTCTATAAATGTAAACCAAGGAGTAGAAGAGAATTTTCCGCTTAGCAATTTCATTTTCGATTTCGATCAAAACTCAGAGCTAAGTTTTGCTGAACAATCTATGCCTTCTGCTTTTAGTTTATCTGGTCAAAATGAATTGAGTTATAACGGCACTGAGTTGGATGAGCAACCTTTAATCGTAGATGCCGGCGATAGTGAATTAAGTGCTGTTTTTACTTTTTCCACTAGCTTTAATTACGCACCGCAACTGATACCAAACTACATAATTGAAACTATTACTCAGGAACAGTCCATTAATATTGACTTCGTTGGACTATTCAGCGACCCCGAAGGACATACTTTCACTTTAACAATAGAAGAAAAATCAGGTTTAAGTTTAAGTGACACTGGCGTACTAACTGGTAGTTTAACCGGCGTAGGTAATCATGCTGTAGTAATAACTGCTGTTGATGAATACGGTGCTCGCAGCACGTCTACTTTAACAATAAAAGTAGAAGAAAAAGCTATAACTACAAAGGGAAAATCTAGTTCTGGTGGTAGCATGGGGCATATGTTGATTATATTGTTGTTACTAGGATTACACTTTAAGGCTATTAAAGTCTACAATCGATAATTCGCCAAGTTAAAAATGTATATATTGGAAGTTGTTTAGATTGCGTTGGACAAATCGCAGTCTTACCATCAAAAACATAACACATATGAGCCTTATTCCCGTTAATAGCAAATAGGGTTCTATTTAGCTGCCGTTAGGCAGCTAATTTGTCAGGCAATTCACAACATCATCTACTTCGCTATGTCGGTGAGCCATTAAACAAACGTTTACGGCAAACACATATTGAGGCTCTCTTAGTGTGATCTCATCACTGCCTGCTTTTCCTTAATCCTTTTCTGTAGCAGGGGCACTAGACATTCATCGGTTAACCTTTTGCGGCACTATTCAAGTAGGATGATTACTTGGTGTTAAACAGGTCTCAGTTAGTTTCAGGCTCAGTTAAGGTGTAAACGAGTTTACTCATTGCTCTTATAAGGTAATGCGCACCAATGGCGTGTCTAATCAAGACAACGTGGCTTGAACTACATGGCATAGTAATCATCATGAACAACAATTGGCTTGACGATTAACCTCATGCTCTTTTTCATCCAGTTAGGCGAGAAGCTCACGCCATTGTGCGAACAACAAACCTTACAGCCGGCCGTTGCACAATTAAAAAAACAACTTGTTAAACTCAATACAAAAAAAGAAGTAGATAAACACACTATCAAATTCACCGCAGACAGCGGATTTAACAGTGAAGTGAATCTTGAGTTTATGGCACAAAGTGGCTTTGATACTTATATTGCAGATAACCAATTTAGAAAAAGAAATCCACTATTTAAAGAAAGCGAAACTTATGAAACAGCGCAAGAAAAGCGCCGTAAAGGTAAGTCACGGCTATTTACCTCAGACGATTTTCACTATGATAAAGTAACGCAAACATGCCGATGCCCGGCAGGCAATAACATGTGGCGAAGCGGCATAAATGTAAAAAGTCACAATCAACAATACACGCGATTCTGTGGTTACTTAAAAGATTGCAAAAGTTGCCCACTGCAACAGCAATGTATGAGAAAACCGCCAATAAAAACAGGACGACAAGTTCAGTTTAAAAATGATGAATTGTGTAAACAGCTAAGCTACATTGACAAAATGAAGGTTAAAATAGACAGCCCAATCGGTCGACGACAATACAGTAAGCGATTAGGTGCTATTGAGCCAGTGTTTGGCAATATTACCGTCAACAAAGGCATGAATAAATTGACCTTACGCGGTCAAGAAAAAGTAAACACCCAATTGCAACTGTATTGCCTTGTTCATAATATTGAAAAGTTAAGAAACAACCTGCATTAAGGGTTAAAAGCCCAACGCCACACCATACAAATCGTTATAACACTAAATTATCAGCTACTAAACCACTATTTTGTTAAGTTAACGATGTAAAAAATAAAATCGCCAAAAACGTAAACGTTTTTGATTGTTAAAAGAAAAAAATCCAGTTAGAGTATTTTGATTAATAAATGATAGAAAAACGAGTAATTCTACAAGCTCGTTAGCCGTTTCGAGAGTAATCATGCCTCATAGTCTCATGCAAAAAATAAATAGTTTTGCCCTTAGATCTTTTAGAGATACCGCAGATAAAGATTACATTCATGCTCGCATGGCATACCGTGCAGGTTTATTTCCTCAGTTTCATTGGTCTGCACTACACGCACTTGAAAAGTACGCTAAATGTATTTTAATTCTTACTCGTATTCCAAAACCTACAAATAGAGATGATTTTATAGGTCACGAGGTAAAAAAATCTTTAATTCTTATTAGTAATGTCTTAGATTTTACTTTGTCAGAACAAACAACAAAATTTATTGATCGTCTTGAAAAATTTGGTGCGAAATATAGGTATTTAGAAGTGTCTTGGTTTATAAAAGATTGTGAACTTGCAATTTTAGATCGAGCCGTATGGGAGTTACGTCGTTATTGTAATGCTGAAATTTATGAGTATTCAGACAATAGTTACGTTTCGGTTAAAAATGAAAAATATAAACAAATTAAATTAGTAGATAAGCCCACTAAAATAAACACAAGAATATCAGGTGGTTTTATCGAAAAATCACTAGAAAATTTAAACTCTAGTGCTAGACCTGATTTAATTTGGAATAACCTGTATTATTCAAATTCTAACAGAAAGTCTGTTTCAATTAAGAAAAGTACTATGGCTGAAAACTCTCCATTTCATTTACACCCAGAAATAATTGATGAAGTATCAAAATATATTTTTGTCCCAAGAGAATTTAGAAATGCGTACAAAAACGGCTAACAAATAAGAATAGGTGTCGCGTCAGCCGACACCTTATTCGGGTGTTGAACAAGCCCGAAGCGCTACTTATAGTGTAAATAGTGATTTTTTTGTTGAAGGGTTCACAAGCAATTACTTGATCGCAAGGCGCACGAAGTTAAGCCGTAAAATAAAGGCTATTTTTCGTCTGTTTTCACTAAATTTTTCTTTATTGTCTCATAGGGACTTTCTTCTTTTCCTCGTTTTTGGTTTTCATTTTAGCCATTGTCCTTATTGTATTCGCCTTTCGGCTACCTCGTTCGCGTGATACTAATACAATGCATTTTATGTTGACAGCAAGGGCATATTCTAGTGGCGCGGGTTATTACCTCATTATTTTGTGTCAGCCAATTGTGGTTAGGCATTACCAGTAATTGAATCAACAATCGCAGTTTTTTAGCCCCTGACGACAACAACCCGTAATCGCGCACGCGCTGTAATCCTTTGGGCAGTAATTAATGCGGACCCCCATTCTAACTTGATATTTATAAAAAAAGATTCATTTGAATGACTGCTCAAAGTCAGTCAGTGTTTCTGAAATTAACAAAAACAATAAAAAACGAGCAATTCTACAAGCTTGTTATGAGTAAAGGAACTGTATGACTATTTCATCACAAGAATCTGTACTGTTTAGAGACTGGAAAGGCAATCGTGGAGAATTCCTAGAGCCACAATTATTCATTTTCAGCCCTGTTTTTAAGTGTTATAAACTAACAATGTACAAACTCTGTGCAAAATAATTTAATTTTGTCACCTCAATTTAAAAAAAATGTCACTATTTTGTAAAAAGTACCCTTTAGCCTAGTTCACAAGTTTTAAGCACGATAAGTTACTGGGAAGCTTAATGGTGAAAAAACACTATAAAACGGTATGGTTGTCGGATATTCATTTAGGATGCAAGGATTGTAAGGCTGAATATTTATTAGATTTTCTTGGTCATAGTGAAATTGAGACCTTATACCTTGTTGGTGATATTGTTGATATGTGGGCAATGTCTAAACAGTTTCGTTGGCCTAAAGCTCACAATAATTTATTCCACAAATTATTGTCATTACCTTCTCAAGGCACTCGGGTTATTTACTTACCCGGAAATCATGACGAGCCGATTCAAAAATATGATGGTATGCATTTTGGGGATATCGAAATTCACAGAAGCTATACACATGTTACCGAGCAAGGGAAAAAATTATTGATTTTACATGGTGACCAATTTGATCAACAAGTATGCCTTGGTTCATTACATTCTTGGATTGGTGATGTTTTATATGATTTTCTTCTCTTTATGAATCGTTGGTATAACTGGGGACGTGTAAAAGCAGGCCGACCATATTGGTCGTTAGCTAGTTATATAAAAAGTAGGTTGAAAGGCGCAGGCAATGCCATTGCCAGATACAGAAATGCTTGCGTTGAAACAGCAAAAAAGCAAGGTTTTGATGGCGTTGTTTGTGGGCATATTCATCACCCTGAGATTGTTGAAGAGGCGGGTTTTCTGTATCTCAACGACGGTGATTGGGTTGAGAATTGCTCTGCATTGGCTGAGTCATCTACTGGAGAGTTGTCATTGGTTTATTGGTCGCAAATCAAACAAATTGATAATTTGGTAAGTATTGTGCCTGAGCAAACACCAAAAAAAGATAGTAAAGTGGCATAGAAAGAGGCATAGAAAGTGGCATAGCATGTTGTTACGCAAAGCTTAATGCTGTGCTAAAGCGGTTGGGAGTTTTTTACGCCTTTAGGCCATAAGTTTAATGTTTCATTGTTTAACGCGCCATGCTTTAACGTTTGCCAGTTATTGCTTGCTATTAGCTCAGCAATCGCTTTTGCAACGTTTGGCCATGGAGGAATGTTTGCTGACGTTTTATGATCTAGCCAATGTGCTATATTGTCCCTAGAGAGCACTTCAATTACATCAGCGTAGTTTAACTGCTTGAGTGCTAAAGCATTAGAATATTGTTCCATTTGACCATTTAATGCTTTGGTTAATATCGGTAGGCCAATATGTAAACACTCACTAATTAATTCGAAGCCGACATTACATATTACACCATCGGCATGTTTTAAATCCTGCTTAAACTCTACAAGGCTAGTTTTTTTAAATACCACATTACCCGTTTGAGCCGTGATTAAATCCGAGGAGTATTGAATAAACTGAGTGTCGGGAAAGTTCTTCAATACTAGCGCAATATCTTTTTGATTTTCAAAAGGTAAGTACACTAATATATGTTTTTTATTGGTACTGCGCGTTAATTCCATATCAACAATTGGTGGTAACACTGAAATATTATAAGGGTGCCAATGTAAGCCTATATTATGTTTTGCCGGAGCAAAATATTTCATGATGCTACGGGTTAACCAAGTATCTCGTGACGTAGGTGTGTTTTCTCCAAACGCATATTGATGACCAATACCAAGAGCGGGTATGCCTTTTAACTTTGCCGCCCAAGCCGTTACTGGTTCAAAATCCGTGATGATCAGATCGTAATCTGATAAATTTAATGCGAAAATATCACGAATAAAACGGAATATATTATTGTTTAGAGCCGTTTTAAGGTAATTTATACGGCCATTTTCACTGATAAAGGTAAATCCTTGTTTGTGTTGAAATTCGCCAAAAATTTCCATATCAAAAAATTCATCTTTAGCTCGGCCTGATAATAAGTAGTCGACTGATAGACCGCAATCCCTCAACTCTTTTGCTAAAATGCGAGAGCGAGAAATATGACCATTTCCTGTGCCTTGAATACCATACAAAATTTTCATAACCACAAACTTGCCCCATAACCTATTGAAGTACCTAAACTGGCACCGGCTAAAATATCAGTTGGAAAATGCACCCCTAAAACAACTCGTGAAACGCCTACCCCTGCTGCCCAAATAGCGACGGGATAAGCGTCACTGCCTACATAGGCAAGCACTAATGTTGCAAGGAGAAACGACGCCATAGTATGACCCGAAGGAAAACTAAATTGGTCCGCCGGAGTGACCATGGCTAAAAAGTAAGGGATGACAGCAGGAGGGCGAGGGCGCTTTAAACTGTTTTTAATTGAAAAATAGAGACTACGTTCAAAAGCAAAAGCGGTTAAAACAACGATAAAAAAATCACGTCCCGCTTGCCCATCTGAATATAAAAAGTAAGCAGGTATCAATAGTTGTATATAACCATCACCGCTACGCGAAAGCCATTTTATCCAGAAGATAAAGCGACGATAACTATGTGATTTTACACACCAGAGTAATAGTCGACAATCATGTCGATAAACACTATTTATGATGTTCATAACCTCACATTAAGAGTTAATTATGACAAGGATATGACGTAATTATGCTAGTTTGGTTAAAAAATACAGACGAAAAAATAACTCATCAAAAAAGCGAAAAATATCTACACTTTAAATACTGACATTGCTTTTTCTAGTTCGGTTGCTAATTTAGCAAGATCAACGCTTGATTCAGCAATGTTTTCTGTAGCCATACTTGTTTCTGCCACGCCTATGTTGGCAATCACTTGGCCTTTACACTCACAGTTTTTATCACTTTTTGTATTGGTTAAAACTTATCAGGCCACCCATGATAAATCTTCTTTTTAGTTTAGATGTTTTGTGATTGTTTATTTTATTGTTGACTGTGCGTAAATACACTAAAGTTGAAGATTATGTAATTTGCATGAGTAAAAGGTTTTTACTAACCTTTTACTCATCAATCAGTTAATGGGTTTACATTAACTTATTGATAAGTATGGTGTATTTTGTTGTTGCAGGTTTTTAAATTTACATAATAGAAAGATCGATGTCGTGTTTAAACATGAAGTTCATCCTTCTAATTAATAGATAAACGAGTTATTCTACAAGCTTGTTACAAGTTCTATACGCTGCTTCGCCATTTGTACTATAATGTACTACAAGTGAATACATTAAGAGGTAAATAAAATGGCTGTTACAAGTATTCGTCTAAATTCTGAAGTGGAGCTACCACTTGAAAATTTGGCTCATAAGTTAGATAGATCTAAGAACTATATCATAAATCAAGCTATTAAAGAGTTTCTCCAACGGCAATCAATGGATGATGCTCGCCGGGAAGATACGCTGGAAGCTTTAAACTCAATTAAGTCTGGCAAAACTATAGATGGTAATGAAGTTGCTGCGTGGGCCGGATATTTGGGAAGCAATGAAGAATTGTCGCCACCTAAAGTATGATAATTCAGTATTCACCAGAAGCAATTGATGATTTAGTTCGGCTACGAGAGTTTATTGCAGCAAAGAACCCATATGCTGCAAAACATGTAGCACAGAAGCTTCTTTCTGGTATCGAAAAACTGAAAGATTTTTCTGAAATTGGCTTGTCGGTTCAACGGTTCCCAGAGCCAGAAAAGATCAGAGACTTATTTGTTACCAATTATACTGTTAGGTACCTTATTGGTCAGGAAGCCATTTTTATACTTCGGGTTTGGCACGGCAAATAAATTGAAAAAGACTTGTAACAAGTGTATCAATGGTCGCCCACAAAAGAGCCTGTGGGCCGGATCTTCACTACAAGCTTGTTAGCATTTATGGAGGTTTTATCACATGAAGTGGGCATTTATAGACTACGAAAATATTGGTTGTTTGAGTAAGTTGGATTTATCCGTTTACGAAAAAGTTATTGTTTTTGTCGGTGCTAAACAACCTAAAATAGATTTTGGAGATAAAAAGTACGAATCTCCGATCAACTTAGTTTTAATTCAAATTAAAGCAACTCAAGCTAACAATTTGGACTTTCATCTATCTTATTACCTTGGTAAATATACTCAAGAAGCCGCATCTAATGTTAGCTTCGAAGTAATTACCAATGACAATGGTTTCACACCGTTAATTGCGCATATCAAAGCCAATGGTCGATCCTGTAAACAAGTTAAAATGGTGAATGCCTCAGGTGAAATATCCAAGTTAATTCATAGTTTAAAATCTAAACCTAAAGAAAAACGCCCTCAAAAAGTTGTCAGTTTAAGAAACCATATAGCTTCCCATATGAAAGCTAAAGGTAATGAGGTGGCTATTCAAAATTACTTAAATCAGTTAATTAATCAAAATGTATTAACAGTATCTGAGAGTGGAGTACAATATAAATACTAACACATATGAGCCCATCTCGCGTCAATAGACAATAGGCAATAGTGTTCTTTTAGCTACCGCTAGGTAGCTAATTATGTTCAACCAGTAAATTCGCCTTCTTCGTTATGTCAGTTAGCCATTAAACGCTCGTTTACGGCAAACATTTATTTAGGCACTCTTATAAATTAATCAAACCACCCATGTTAATCATTTCTGATCTGATAACGATTTTTAACGATTTTTTATTATCAATCCACTGATACTATAGGATATAATAGTGTTCATCTTCTAGATTTGTTATCCCTTCCCAAAACAATATAAAAGGAATTATTGTGTACCAAAACACGAATATCGAACTTGAAACATCCTTCATGGAAATGAAGAGTGGCTTAAAATTATCCCTGATTATCCCTGATTATCCCTGATTATCCCTGATTAACCTTGTTAGCGTGCAGCTTATTTTTCAAATATTAGCCGTGTTATTCTTACAACTCATGTCATATAGTGAAATTACGATAGATTTAGCCATATTGAACCCTAAAGGATTAAATTTATTTGCTTGGGACATGTGGTTAATAGTGATTTTATTGAGTGCTTTTTTGGTAGGGGGTTCTATATTGAATAAGCTAAAGGTTATACCACTTTATTCATTGATTATTTACCCCGTTATTTTAATACTATTCTCAGTAATTAGAGATGTTTCGTCGATTCAAATTATGCTTTTTTCACTTTTATCCTGTGGTATTGTTTTAAAAATTAATTATCAAAAGGTTAAAGAAATAGAACTTTCAAAAGCCTAATACTGAATTCCACATACTTTATTAAGCCCAAATAATGATGAAAACGTTTATTTATATATTATCACTAGTGCTCGCGCTTGCTGTATTGGGGCTATTTGTTCTTAAGCAGCCTAATGGTGAACCTTGGCTTTCAATAGATGCTTTTGCACCTAGCACTTTAGAAATTGAAGAGAAAGTTAACCTAGTAACAGGTAAACTAAACAAGGTTTATAAGAACCTTACATCGCAAAAAAGTGATGATATTAAAGTTTACCGGCATTTGGAAAGATTCGGATGGAAATTGGACTTATTCAGATAAACCCAATGAAATGAGCAATAGTCAGGAATTAACCCTAAACCCTGATGATGTTATGGTGTTGCCTGCGTTGGATGTAAGTACTATAAATCCACCAGAGTCTAAGAAAGATAAAAGCAAGGTCAAAGTATTACCAAGCAATGAATTTAGCGCACCAAATAACGTATTAGATGTTTTTAAAGAGGCAAACAACGTTCAGAAATTAATGGATGATAGACAGAATAAATTATCAAAAGCCATTGAAGACAGTGGAGGAAATTAGAGAAAATCACCCCCCACTTTATTATTAAATACCTTGTTTAGTTTGTTTAGTTAGTTCAATAAGTGCGGATAATGCTTGTTCTGCATCTTTATCTGCAACAAAAACATGATCATGATAATAAGCTGCAACAACATTCGCACTAATGTTTTTTTGTGTTAATTTAGTTGAAACCGCTGCGGTTAACCCAACAGCATCAAGGCTTGAATGAACATTTAAGGTAATACACTTAAAAACCCCTGAGTAGGAAATGTTAGATTCATCGGCTTTTTCTTTGGTTAATATAACGGTTAACCCTTCTTGTTCTTGAAAAGTACTGATAGGATTAAGCCGAAGTACTTGCTCATAATCATACGTTTCAAGCGTACCAAATACGTATTCATTATCGATTAAAACAGGTGTCATCGATGTGATTAATTTTGTTAAATTTGTTTCACCAGACATATTTATATCCTCAATTTATTGATTGTATTATTGATTGTATTATTGATTGTATTATTCATTATAAAAGTATTAGTTAGATATTTTTAAACCAAGCACACCGGCAAATATTAAACAAAAATAAAATAATTGTTGCATTGAAAGCGGTTGCTCAAAAAAATAATGGTTTATGATTGAAATTGATGACGCGCCTATTGCTAACCAAACCAGATATGCGTGGCTAATGGGAATGTTTTTTATTGCTATTGAAAACAACACTAGGCTTAGTGTCATAGATAAAACAGCCAATAAAACATAGGGGATATTTGTAAAAGAGTTAGATTTTTGAATACCAACTAACCGGCCGACTTCTAAAATTCCGGCCGATAAATAAGATAAACCAACTCATAGAAACACCCTATTAAATATAGGGGTCGTCCCCTGAAAAAATAGAGCGGTGAGGTCGTCCTCACATCGATACTGACTTAATGCAAGTGAACTTTAGCAAATAAAACTGACAAAGTGAAATTACTATAGATGCATTTTTTAATTGAAGGGGTAATGAACAAAAATATTGTCAATCATTGTTTCTAATTTACTTTTGTCATTACTTATTTTGGCAAAGGTTCGTAAACCTGCAATTTGAATTTGAACATGTATGGCAAGATCTTTACTATTTTTGTCTTTGTTGATTTCTCCCATGGCTTGACCTTGTTCAATTAGCTTTATAAATTCACTCGCTATTTCGTTCATGTAAGTTTTGGTTGTATCAATCAACGTTTGATTATCTTCAGTTAATTCGCCAATTGTTTTAGCTAACATACACATACCGTTAGGTGAATCCTTTGCGGTATCAACAACTTGAATTTTTATAAATGCCTTCAATACCTCTGTGGGCGATTTATATTTAACTTTTAATTTTTCAAGCAGTGTAAGTGTTATATCAGTATAGTTTCTTAATGCTTCTTTAAATAATCCATCTTTGCTGCCAAATGCAGCATAAATGCTACCAGGACGCATATCTATTTCAGTTTGCAAATTACGCATTGACGTTGCGTGAAACCCTTTTTTCCAATAAAGGTTAGTTGCTTTATCTATCACCTTTTGGCGATCAAATTTTCTTTGGTTTAGCCATGGTATTACCTATAAAAAAGCATTCTTTGAACAATCGTTCAATTATAGAAGGTTCTTCTTTTAACGTAAAGATAAAAGGATAAAACATTTCAGTCAAAGATAAAAACTATATTGTCTATTGAAATCAATTAGGTATGTTTCTTTAGTGAAAATATATGAACGATCGCTCAAATATTTATTGAACGTTCGTTCAAGTTGATTTATAGTTCACTTCTATATGTGAGGGAGGTTTCTATTAACCCTCTATTCTTATTCGTTAGACTTTGGCTAACGTTATATTTATTTAAATGATCGGAGAAGTAATGAGCGAATTTATAAAACACACAGTAGAAACAGCACCAGAAGCAAGTAAAGCAATGTTAGAAGGCGCAGTAAAACAAATGGGGAGTATTCCAGGTTTATACGCGGTTATGGCTGAATCACCAGAAACGTTCAAAGCATACCAACAACTACATCAGTTATTTACGGCAACTTCTTTTAATGCAGAGGAATTAACCGTTGTGTGGCAAACTATCAATGTTGAGCATGAGTGCCATTATTGTGTACCTGCGCATACGGGAATTGCACATTCAATGAAAGTTGATCCTGCTATTACTGAAGCACTACGCAATAAACAGCCTATGCCGTCAGAAAAATTACAAGCGTTACACGACTTTACGTTGGCAGTAGTACGTACTCGCGGTAATGTTACCAAAGCACAAATAGACAATTTTATTGCTGCCGGTTATGGCCACAAACAAATATTAGAAGTGATCCTTGGCTTATCGCAAAAAGTCATTAGTAACTATGTTAATCACGTTGCGCATACACCGGTTGATGCAATGTTTGAGCAATTTGCTTGGACTAAATAGTTTATTGTCTTAATTTATTGTATTAGTTTTGCTAAATACGTATAGGAGTTATGAATATGAATAATCAATATGAACCGCCTGAAATATGGACGCACGACGCCGAAAATGGTGGGAAGTGGGCGAGTATTAATCGTCCTGTCTCAGGGGCTACACATGAGAAAGTTTTACCAGTTGGCAAACATGCCCTTCAGCTTTATTCAATGGGCACGCCTAATGGGCAAAAAGTTACCATTATGTTGGAAGAATTATTAGCGTTAGGTAAAGAGGCTGAGTACGATGCTCATATGATAAAAATTGCGGAAGGGGATCAATTTTCTTCAGGTTTTGTTGCTATTAACCCTAATTCAAAAATTCCCGCATTGGTGGATCGCTCAGTTGATAACAACGCTGCCATCTTTGAGTCAGGTTCTATACTCGTCTATCTTGCTGAGAAATATGGTGTGCTGCTGCCAACAGACGGAATTAAACGTGTAGAGGTACTCAATTGGTTATTTTGGTTGCACGGCTCTGCGCCTTATTTAGGCGGTGGTTTTGGTCACTTCTATGCTT
The DNA here is from genome assembly GCF_022669015.1 of Colwellia maritima. Taxonomy (GTDB): domain Bacteria; phylum Pseudomonadota; class Gammaproteobacteria; order Enterobacterales; family Alteromonadaceae; genus Colwellia; species Colwellia maritima. The sequence continues at coordinate 1,951,244 of NZ_JAKKSL010000001.1, forward strand.
ACGCACCAGAAAAATTTGAGTATCCAATCAATCGTTTTACTATGGAAATCAAACGCCAATTAGATTTACTAAACAAGCAATTCGAAAAGAATGAGTTTATTCCGGAGATGAATTAAGTATTGCTGATATTGCAATATGGCCTTGGTATGGAAATCTTGTACTGGGTAACCTTTATGATGCAAAAGACTTCTTAAGTGTAAATGAGTATGCGCACGTGCAACGATGGGCAAATACAATGCTAGCGCGTCCTGCAGTTCAACGAGGTATGATTGTTAATCGAACTTGGGGTGAGGAATGGGAACAAGTTGAAAATCGTCATAGTGCTGAAGATATCGATAACGTTTTAGCGTTAAAACCTGAGCAGTAAGCGATATATTGTGCACAATAGTTAACCTGAGCTGAGGTTACTTAAGTTTTAAAGGATTCAATATGAGTGAAAAAATTAAATTAGACATCATTTCAGATGTTGTTTGCCCTTGGTGTATTGTGGGTTATACGCATTTAGCTGCGGCTATTGCCGAGTTAGGCTTGCAAGATAAAGTAGAAATTGAATGGCAACCTTTTGAACTTAACCCTGATATGCCTGCTGAAGGTGAAGAGTTACGCGCACATGTGGCCAGAAAATATGGTTCATCGAAAGCAGATAGTGATCGTGCAAGAGAAACGATTACACAAGCGGGTGCCGAATATGGTTTTAACTTTAACTATTTTGATGGTATGAAAATAGTCAATACGTTTGATGCGCATTTGTTACTTGATTATGCACATCAAATAGGTAAGCAAACTGAACTTAAAATGCGCTTGTTTTCTGCCTTTTTCACAGAGCACAAAGATGTATCTGATCGAAAAGTACTGATTAAAGAAGCTGAAACTGTTGGCATCAACGAAGCACAGTCACAAGCAGTATTTGCAGATGAAGCTCTCAAAAGTAGAGTGAAAACATCAATTTCACAATGGCAACAAATGGGGGTAACGGGTGTACCTACCGTAGTATTTAACCGAAAAAGTGCGCTTACTGGTGCTCAACCCCAAGAAACATTCAAGCAAGTGCTGCAGGAATTATCAGCGTCGTTAACTGTTTAGCGCAAGTTTGGTCAAGATTTTACACTCTATAGGTTGTAATATTTGCAGAGGCTAATAAAGAGGTAGTGAAATGACAAAATATCAAGACAGGTTTGTTGATGTGGTTAACTATATAGAAGCAAATCTTGATACCAACCTTGATATTGATAAACTTTGCCAACGTGTGTATTTATCAAAATATCATTTTCACAGGCAATGTTCTGCTTTCTTTGGTATGTCTGTTATGTCGCTTGCAAAACTACTTCGGTTGAAAAGAGCAGCATACCAATTAGCCTATCGTGATGATAAAAAGGTGTTGGAAATAGCATTAACCAATGGTTATGAAAGCCATGAAGCGTTTTCTCGAGCATTTAAAAAACGGTTTAATCAAAGCCCGTCTAGTTTTAGGCTGTCACCTAATTGGGCTTCATGGGATGCGACATATGAACCTATTATAATTTTAAGGAGTAAAATCATGAATAATAGTGGTAATTTTACGGTTGATCTTGTTGATTTCCCCGAAACGTTAATAGGAGCAATAGAACATAGAGGCCCGCCGAATATGCTTGGAAATACAATCCAAAAATTTATTCAATGGCGAAAAGAAAACAAGCTACCACCAACTAAAAGTAAAACATTTAATTTAGTTTACGATGATCCGAACCTTGTTGATGCAAAAGATTATCGATTTGATATTGCATGTTCCATCCCACACTTACTTGAAGGAAACACGGCAGGAATCGTAAATAAAACAATTCCTGCAGGTAAATGCGCGTTAATTCGTCATGTGGGTAGCGATGACACTATCGGTTTAGCGGTGAATTACCTTTATTTAACCTGGTTGAATGCTTCAAATTATACACTGCGAGATTTTCCTATTTTTTTCGAAAGGGTGACATTTTATCCTGATGTGGCTGAAAACGAGATGATTACTGACATATATTTGCCAATTAAGTAGGGCTCATTGCATGAATTTGTGATCTTCTATGGGTAACGGATCTCATAGAAACATGTTAAAATTATACATGCTAGCCTCCACATTAGTTGAGTAATATTGCATTCGTTGAGTAATATATTAATGATGGCTCTAATTTTAACGTGAACCCACCGTTTCGGAGGATAGCCTGGTGGGGAGTCATTGTCACAAGTTACGGCTATCTGACTCTGCAAACTACTTAGCTCCTCAAACTCGTGGAGGTAATTCTACAGTGAAGTATATTAAATGGACCTTTGGGTCACTATTTTTGCTACTCAGTGCAGCGTGGCTGTTAGCAGACACCTTTTTTCCTGATCCTTTCACCTATTTTTCATTCCGTTCTGTTTTCGTTCAATACACGGGCGTAATCGGAATAGGTATGATGAGTGCGGCAATGCTGTTATCAACTCGGCCTAATTGGATGGAACGTCCGTTAAACGGGTTAGACAAAATGTATCGTTTGCACAAATGGTCGGGCATTACTGGTCTAATTTTCTCTATTTCACATTGGTGGTTCGCCAAGGGTACTAAATGGATGGTTGGTGGGGTTGGTTGAACCGTCCTGAGCGCAAAGGACATTCTGGTGGGGGTTTTACTCAAATGGAACAATGGCTACGTAGCCGGCGTGGGCTTGCTGAATCCCTCGGTGAATGGGCATTTTATGCGGCCGTAATATTAATTGTTTTGGCGCTAATCAAGTTATTTCCTTATCACTTATTCAAGAAAACCCATAAGTGGCTAGCGTTGGCTTATCTGGTTCTGGTTTATCATACATTGGTGTTGCTCAACACTGAATATTGGATACAGCCTATTGGTTGGATCATGGCTGTTTTGTTATTGAGCGGCACAGTATCGGCATTTTGGGTGCTAACTGGGCGGGTTGGACGTCAACGCAAAGTGCAAGGTGTAATCAAGTCGCTTAATGCTTTTCCCGGGGTACGGGTTATTGAAGGTAGTATCCACCTTGAACAAGGTTGGGAGGGACACTTACCAGGTCAATTTGCTTTTGTGACGTCAAAAAATACTGAAGGCGCACATCCGTACACTATTGCTTCGGCGTGGAACCCAAACGATCCGAGTTTGACCTTTATTATCAAACAACTTGGAGATTGGACTGGTCAACTAGAACAATGGTTGTCAGTGGACATGCCAGTAACCGTAGAAGGGCCCTATGGTTGTTTTGATTTTAATGATACCTTGCCACGACAAATATGGGTAGGCGCAGGTATAGGGATTACGCCCTTTATTGCTAAAATGAAGCATCTAGCGCAATGTCCGGGTCAGCAAGAGATTGATTTGTTTCACGTGACCACCGACTATGATCAAGCGGCTATTAATAAACTTACTGCAGACGCCTTGGCGGCAAACGTAAGGCTGCATATAACGGTAACGCCAAAGGATGGGCGTTTGACACCTGAAAAAATTCGAGCAATCGTACCCGAGTGGCATACCGCAAGCTTATGGTTTTGTGGTCCCACTGGACTTGGTGATACTTTACGAACAGACTTTTTAACCAATGGTTTGACATCTAATCACTATCATCAAGAGCTGTTTGCGATGCGATAATTCTCAATAGTTAATAATATTTAAATACGTTAATTGTGTTAAATATTGTAATACTGTGAAATCTAATGGCTTACTATATGACTTAGAAACAGAATACATATTGAGCTTAGTAAGTTGTGTTAGGTTTTGTAGTGCATCAATATTGGTTAGCCTATTAGAGCTTATATTGAGTTCAGTTAAAGAAGATAATTGTGTTAATGGGGCTATATTAATGAGATGGCCACTTAAGTTCAAAACTGCTAGATTTGTTAGATTTTCTAGTGCACAAATATCACATAGGTAATACATACAATCTAAAGGAAAGCGCCACAACAGTTCAGGGGTTGCATTTAATGAATGAGACACTAATTGCTGCATTTCATCAAGGGCTGCAATACTTATAATTTTGTTTTGTTTAAGCTTAAATTAGTAAGTTTAGTGAATTGTTCAATACCCGCGATAGACTCTATATTTTGTTCATCACAATTTAAGTTTGTAACATCTTCAATATTTTCTACATTAGTTGAACTAACACAGCTTCTTAAATTGCTATCTTCAATGAACACCATCAACTTAAATACACTATGGATATTGGTATTCACTTTACTGAGTTAAATCTAAACTCTATGGACTAGAGCAGGGTATTAAAGAAATGTCGATAGAAGGTAATCTCAACATCCGACAGTCACACGCTAAGCCCTAGAACCTAGAGCCTAGTTTCTTCGCCTAGAGCCTAGCTCTAATGTAGGGCGGACATCAGTCCGACAAAGGCACTAGGAAAACAAAGGTACTAGGCGCCTGTCAAAAGCGTCTTTAGTCTTTTCATTTCAAAATGAAAAAATCCGATGAAGATACTTCATCGGATTTTAATGCTATTTACTAAGTTACTCTTGCAAATGACAAAACCATACAAACAGCGCTAACAATTTTTTGGCTTGTCCTTACTGTTCAAATAAACTTATGCTTTTCTATTACTTGTTATATTGCGGCGAATAGCCATGAACATAAGTAAAAATATACCAATAAAGCTTAAAGAGCTACCATCAGAAGAATCTACAATCTCAACCGTACCTACTTCTTGGGCTGCGCCTGGACCAACATTAAATGTTACCAGAACAGGTTGGCTATTATAGGCTCCATTTTTAACGACTAACTCAATGACTATTTCAACGATATCAGTAACAAATGGTGCAATAAAGGTTAATTCATTTTGCTCACTATCAAGCATGGTTAATCTAGGTCCTTTCACCTGACGCCAACTAAAAGTAAGGGTTTCACCATTAAGGTCGTAAGATGCCGAACCATCAATCATGCTCCATTGACCTTGCTGAACATAATTCCACAGCGCTTGTGCCTGAGCTATAGGTGGTTGGCTATTGTTAGTAATTAAGCCACCATTCTCGCTAAGTTTAACCACAAAAGCATCACGCCCATTTATGCCATTACCTTCTTGTGTGGTTTTATTTAAAACCTCTACTGAAGGGTCTAAATCAATTGTATTTTTAAACTGACCCGCAAAGTAAACATTGTTGGAGCTATCTTGAGCAAATGAATCACCGGTATCATAAGCTGTACCTCCAAAATTTCTGGCCCAAATAAAACTACCATCGGTAGGGTTTAATTGTAACAACAACGCATCTTGGTCGCCGTTTGATGCAGGAATATTATTCGCCCAAACTGCAATGTTAGCTGCAGTCCCTGAACCGACTTGTACTGCACCATTATAATCACCTGAAATATATAATTTATTGTTACCAAAGTGGATCGCATCGATACCTTCGTCGGTATCTTCAGCTGTATTTGCATTTCCTAATGTTCCATGCCACTTGTAAACACCATTTGTATCTAACTTAACAAAGAATAAATCGTCATTGCTACCTTGACTTTGGCTTGTATTAGTCGTGTTTGGATCTGGATTAAAATCAATATTAGAGTCGAAACTACCTGCAACAAAAACTGAGCCATCACCCAAGTTCACAGCAATTGAACTAATAGAGCTTTCTGATTCATCATCAATAGCATCAGCTAAAAATGCTTTACTCCAGATAATATTGCCGTTTGTTGCATCTAATTTCTGTACAAAAGAAAAATCATCGCCTGAATCAGTACCACTACCATCCGCAGCACCAGTAGACGTAAATTCTAAAGTATTCACACTTCCGTTCATATTTACGCCACCATCATCTGATGACAACGTACCACCTATGTACAACACATTATTAGCACTATCCACTACGATTTGGTTAACTTCATCACCATTGTTTTCACCACCCAGGGTTTTAACCCAAACAAAGTCGCCATTTCCTGTTAGTTTCATTACAAAAGCATCGCTACCAGGGGGATCTTCAGGATCATTTAAGCCATTTTGAGCTGAGCTAATAACCGTTTCATTGGCACTAGGATCAAAATCTATTACGTTAGCAAACTCGCCGCCAACATAGACATTTTGATTCTTATCTATCGCTATTGTCTGTCCTTTTGAGTCACTGTTTGGGGCATTGCCGTCTAATACCTTAAACCAAAGCAAAGCGCCAGTTTGAGAAAGCTTCATAATATATGCTTTTGTCCAATTATCAGCAGTACTATAATCTCCAAGTGGTGTAACCACACCCATAGTAGAGATTCGATTGACTGTCATATCACTATTATGCGTACTTCTAAAACTTCCCGTGACGTAAGTATTTCCAGTGTCATCAGCTGTTATAGCACTAACTTTATCAGTACCCGCACCTTGTAATGCAACTACCCACTGTAATTGGGTGTTAGCATTGTATGCAGCGATAAATCCATCGTCAGTGTAGGCACTGTTTGTATCATTAAGCGCACTGGTTACTAGGCTAGTAGCGACGTTAAAGTTAGCTGAAAAATTTATATTGTCGCCAATAAAATCACCACCTACATATAAAAATCCATTACCACCTATAGCCATACATTCTGGATTATCAGAATTACTATCTATATCAACGCCAATATTTGGGTTTTTATCATTAACTCCACCAAATACAAATGGATAACTTGCATTCGCAGAAAAAACTGTCGATAACAAAAGTAATAAAAAACTAATTTTTAAAAACTTAGTTAACAGTAAATTTCCGCCCAGAAAGTGTCTTCTCATACGCTTTTCCCTTTAAGTAGTTCAAATTTTTTATAAAGAATAATAGTAGCTGTGAATTAAGTATTATGCAACGGGGCGTAGTTCGCTAATTACCTTATCTATAATCACTTGATCTAAACAAGTTGGTGCTTGACCACGTCATCAATTAGACTACGTCAGAACGTTGCTATGGTGTAAATATAACTCATTGGGCTGAGTTACCCGAAGATCCGAAGCCATGGTCAAGGTTATTAAATTCCAATGGGTCATATTTGGGGCAGATTTTTATTAGGTAGGTTCAACTATGTTAAAGTTAAGTTATTAATTGCATGACAACTTAAGTGCTGAGGTGTGATGATATAAAAATGTTAATAATTGTTAAATACAGCTTTGAGCTACTATTTATCTAATTTCAGGCATAAAAAAAGACGCTAGGACGCGTCTTAATCTTCACAATTGGTGGAGCGGGGGGAACTCTAATTAGGTTGTTTACGTCTTTGTTTTTAAATGATAGTTATGCTTGTGTTAAGTTATTGGAATACCGTTTGGAATACCAAAGTGGATATGTGGTGGGTTCGGTGGTAAGAGAGGGAGTCGAACCGGGCGATCTATTTGCATTAACATGGTCGGGTGATGGCTATTTATAATACGCGTGATTGGTGGATGAGTTGTGAGGTTTGTCACAGTACTGGTAGTGTAAGAACAATCAGTCTACAGCACTTTATATTAACTTATCCGTTTCAATTGAGTAGTTTGATTTCTTTAGTTATTTTATTAAATGAAACTTGTACTGAGTTTCATTTATTTGCTTGCTTACTAGTCTCATTAGTCGGGGCCTTATATTCTTTCTTAGTTTCTTGTGTCATTGGCTCTTCAGTAACGTCCACAAACGCATCTTGTGGTTGGTTATTTAATAATTAGAACAACTAGTAATTGAAATAAAAACCTCGTATTTAGCAATTTTTTCTACATATAAAATAGATCACTTAATTAATGAAACCGCTATAACTCAGTGAATAAAAAAATTTTTAAACCGATCAATATTAAGATAACACCACCAAGTAATTCAGCTTTGTGTTCTAACCAGCCTACCCGTTTTTCTTCCAATAATAACCCCAAGACAACTAAATAAAAAAGTTGTGATACCAATAAGAAAACATGCAAGCAATGGGTTTACATCAATTAGTGTTAATGTAAAGCCGGCTGCCATCGCATCAATACTGGTCGCAATAGCAAGAATTAGCATCACTTTATGGGTGATTCTAACTATATCTTCTTCAATTCCTTCTGAAAAAGATTCATAGATCATTTTACATCCTATTAATAATAAAAGTATAAATGCTATCCATTTTGCATAAGACTCTACCCAACCAAGAATACCCATTCCTCCTAGGTATCCTATTAGGGGCATAATTCCCTGAAATATACCGAAATATATACCCGACATCAGGGCCAATGATCTAATATTTTTTTCGTGTTTCGAGCCTAAGCCTATCGACACAGCAAAAGCATCCATACTTAAAGCTGCGGCAAGTATTAAAACTTCAGTCATTTAGAACCTATCATTATTTTAAATAGCTTTTAAGTGCAGAGTTAATTTGCTCTACTTCTTCTTGTCTTTGTTGCTGAGTAATATCGTCAGCACCTAAGTGTTCTCTAATATGTTCTTCTAATACTACATTCATCAAACCATTTACTGCGCCTTTAATTGCTTTATTTGCAATGAAATAACGGGCATGTACAATACTAAAATTAACGATTTTCCTGTATGGAAAATAGTCGCTTCGCATCAAGCAGCTATGATTTCTATTTCATCAGATAAACGGCTAAGTAATGAAGAATATAAGCATATATTAAAGCAATATTTACTTCAATTATTTCATGTTTCTGTTGAATTATTACCTTCAAAAATGTAATCCTATGGCCTTTATTTTTTGTTATTGTGACTTAGTAAGTCGCAATAACAAGCGTAAGAATTATCTTGCTATGTTACTGTGAATCAAAATGACAGTAATTGTTTTATTGAGGCTTGCTAGTTTGCTATACTCGCCGCCTTAAATTTTATTAGGAATGTATCGTTTGTTAACACTTTTACGTTTTATTTTGATGTCGTTTGTTTTTCTATCTATATGTATTATTTCATGTTTTTACTGTTTGTTAAGACCTTTTCATCGAGATAATGTTTATTATACCTCTAAATATTTAGGTAAAATTACTAAACTTCTCGGTTTGGATGTTGAGGTTAGAATACCAGATTCTATTAAAAATATAGGTCCGGTGATTTATGTTACTAATCATCAAAGTAATTACGATGTTTTTACTGTGGCTAATGCGGTTCAGCCAGGTACGGTAACTGTAGGTAAAAAAAGTTTAAAATGGATCCCCATTTTTGGGCAAATGTATTGGTTAACGGGTAATATTCTAATTGACCGTAAAGATACCAATAAAGCCATGGGCACTATGAATGTTACGGTAGATAAAATTCTAAAGAATAAACTTTCTGTATGGATGTTTCCTGAGGGAACACGAAGCCAAGGGCGCGGTCTTTTACCTTTCAAAACAGGTGCATTTCGAACCGCGATGAAAGCTAATGTACCGATTGTGCCTATTTGTGCAAGTAGTCAGGGAGAATCTTTTAGTTTAGGTCGTTGGAATAATGGTAAAATGATTATAGAGCTATTAGATCCTGTTTATATGCCTGAAGATAAAAATGTTAGCGCTCGTAATCTTACGGACCAAGTACATGCTTTGATGAAAGCTAAAATTAGTCAACTCGACGAAGAAGTAGCAAAGGGACAAAAAAATGATTAATGAAGAATTACAACAGTGGTTTGAACATACTGATGCCCTTGTTGGTGAGTTGTTAGAAGATGGTACGAATGAAGAAGTTTATCACACGATAGAGCATCACTTTGCCAGTGAAAATTTTGATTTACTTGAGAAGGCGGCGATTGCTGCATTTAAATTGGGTTTTGAGATCGAAGAGCCAGAGGAAGCAGAGCTTGAAAATGGCGATAAAGTTTTTGCCTTTGATATTGTTACTGAGCAAATGTTAAATGCTGAATTACTTAGAGCAGAAACGAAAGCAATGTTTGAATTAGCTCAAAAGTGCAACGTAGATTATGACGGTTGGGGAACTTACTTCGAAGAGTAACTTAGCCTATATTGAGATAGTTAGCGTTCAGTCGTAATATAAAAATCAAAGCGTAATGCTTTGATTTTTGTTTTTTAACTATACTTTTTTGTTTTTTAACTATACTTTTTGACCAATTACGTTTTAGAAATTAATGTTGCCCTGTTGAGTCTCTCACAACAAGTTGGGGTGTATATTGCGTAGTTATGTGATTGATCGGTTGTTTTCTATAAGTAGCAATTAATAAGTTAGCGGCGTTTTCAGCAATTTTTTGGGTAGGCTGATCAGCGGTTGTTAATCTTGGCCATGTTTGACGAGAAAAAGGGCTGTTTTCAAATCCCGTAATTGAAAGTTCTTCAGGAATTGCAACACCCATTAACCGTGATGCAAATAATGCACCTGCGGCAATTTCATCGTTACATGAAAAAATTGCACTGGGTTTTCTTGTTGACGTTAATAGTTGTTTTGCCCCATTTACACCAGATTCAAATGAATAAGCTCCTTGTATAATTAATTGCTCATCTATAGCAATATTATTGTCAGATAAGGCTTGTTTATAACCTTTTAAGCGCTCAATAGTCGACTTATGCTCTGATTCCCCCGTTATGAAAGCAATATCTTTATGACCTAAATCTATAAGGTGTTGGGTAATACTTACTGATGCTTCATAATCGTTAACCATAATACAGGGCGTTAACTCATCAGGCTGTTTGTCACCAGACATAATTCGAACAACGTCAACGTCCGGCGCTAATATATGTTTAACAAATTCTGGGTTTTCTGAAAAAGGAGGCGTTAAAACTAAGCCAAAGCAATGCGTGAATGTTTAATCATGTTAGTGATAGATGCTAGTAAATCACTGGACTCGGCACTACACGGATGGATTAATAATTCAAAACCTAATTTTTTACACGCTTCTAAAATACCATTTTGCATATCTATAATGTAATAAGCATTTGGATTGTCATATATAAATGCAATAGTAAAGGCTTTACTACCCGCTAGATTTCTGGCGGCTAAATTGGGTTGGTACTGCAGAGCTTCGACAACTGCCATTACCTTTTCTCGCGTAGACTGCCTCACTGAGGGTTCGTTATTCACAACTCTTGAAACAGTTTTTATTGAAACGCTTGACTTGTTTGGCAACGTCATTGATTGTCGCTTTCATCTATTTGTGTAGCCTTAAATAGGATTATTATATGGTGCATTCGCCCTCTACATGGCGTCAGAGCCCTATAGGGTATGTTTTTATTGAAAGCTCGGCAACTACTAATTAGGCATCCATATAAAGAGATCTTTTTTTATTGGGTATTTTGAGCTCTAAAAAGAGTTCTAAAAAGAGCCTAAAAGTAACTTTTGCCTGAGTAAAATACAAAAGGCATGCAGTAATATACATCGATAAAGTTCTTTTTTTTATATCAATTTATATTTTTAGGCTAATTTTGACTAAAGAACGATAACTTTTACTTATCTTGTATACAAAATATCATAAGTAAATTGTATTTAAATACAGTCACTTAATTATTTAGTGTCGGTTTATTTAGGATATTGACTAGCCATAATAGAATTTTTTGTGTATGGTTTATCTAATTCATGACAACGCTGTCATTTAAAAAGACAGCGCTGTCTTAATGAAGTTGTTAAATTATAATTATATTTCTATAAAACATGTGTGAGGGAAAGTCGATGTCAACTACAACATTTAAAAGAGGCGTATTAGCGAGCTCAATCGCTTTAATCTTAGCGGGTGGTGTTGCGCCAATGGTGATGGCTGCCGAAGATGCAGCAGAAAAAGAAATGGAAGTCATTCGGGTGTCTGGTATTCGGGGCAGTATGAAGGAAAATATAAATGCTAAACGTTTTTCTGATAGTATTGTTGATGTTATTACGTCAGAAGATATTGGTAAGTTTCCAGATAAAAACGTAGCTGAATCTCTTTCACGCATTACCGGGGTTGGTGTTAGCCGCGAATTTGGTGAAGGTGAAAAAATTACAATTCGTGGTTCAGGTCCGTCACAAAATAGAACGTTATTAAATGGCCAAAATGTTGCTACAGCAGATTGGTTTATTTTAGATAATCCATCACGTGGTTTTAATTTTACTTTATTACCTTCATCTTTAGTTAAAGGGTTAGAAGTATATAAAACGCCAGAAGCAAAAAGTGATGAGGGCTCTATTGGTGGTACTATTGTTTTGCGCACTCGTAAACCCTTAGAGCTTGATGCCAATACTTTTAATTTAGGTTTACAAGCCCAGTACTCGGAAACGTCAGAGAAAACAGACCCACAAATAGACGCTTTATATTCTTGGAAAAATGAAGACGAAAATTTTGGTGTGTTGCTATCAGTAACTCAGCAAGATCGTACTGTGCAACGTGAAGGGCTAGAAGTTTTAGGTGGACCCTCAAGAGATGAAAATGGCATGCGAGCACCTAAAGATATTGGTGTGCCAATTTTTAAACAAGATAGAGAACGTCAAACGGTTTTTGCTAGTGTTCAATATGTACCTACAGATAATCTAGAGTTCACATTAAATTTGTTAGACTCAAGCATGGATGCTAATAATGCCAATTCCAACTTACTTCTGCGCCCACAAAATAATTTATTAGCGCTTACCAATACCTCTGTTAATGGGTCTGATATTTATCTTTGGTACTGTGGCAGGTGATGGATCTTACGAATGGGATTTTATTAACCGTGAGTCAAGCACCGAAACGTCTTCTTATGATTTAGATATGAATTACACGGGTGGTAATTATACATTACATGCCCAAATTGGTATGACTGAAGCGTCAGGTGGCACCTATAATGAAACATCATGGAGTTTTGTTCCAAATGTATCGGGTGCTGAATCAGGTTATTCTTTTGATTTATCAAATCGTGAAGCTATTAGTGGTGTTGATCCTACTGATGGCAGCAAATGGAAACAAAACTGGACTTGGGGCGGAAATAAACCGACGACAGATGAAGAAAGCTATGGTCAGTTAGATCTTAATTTAGATGTTGATTATGGACCATTTAGCAGTGTGGATGTGGGTATTAAATATAGAGATCATGATCGTTCACAAGGTAGACAAGCTTATAGTTGGCACGCGCCAGGTACAAGTAATGTTGCTGATGGTTATATGTGGTGGGCTTTTGATGAATGTCCTACATTAGACACTTGTGGTCAAACAACGGGTACTGAATCTGTTGCAGACAATGTAGTTAATGGCAATTTAACAGAGCAACGCGCAGGTGATCGTGAAGCGTTTATGCAATTAGGTTTTGGCGGTGATGCTGATTATGCAATTAGTGATTCGTTGGGTGAAATTTGGGATATTAACGAATCAATTTTATCGCTATATGCTCAAGGTAATTTTTCAGGTGATTCATTTAGAGGTAATGTGGGTGTCAGGGTTGTACAAACATCTCAAACAGCGTCAAGCTACAACTTTAGCCTGGATTCTTGGGGTTTAAATACGGTTGGCAGCAAATCAGGCAATGTTGATGTAGACTGGTTGACTCCTGCTTATTTAGAGTGGGTTACTGAAAAGCGCGACTATACTGAAGTACTACCAAGTTTCAATATTGCCTTTGATGCAACAGAAAATCAAATTGTACGTTTTGGTGCAGCTCGTGTAATGTCTAGACCTAATTATAGTGATTTAGCGCCAATTGAAAGTGTTGGTGCACTTAATGTTGAATTCCCAACAGGAACATCGGGAAATCCAGACTTAAAACCTCAAATTGCGGATCAATTTGATGTGACATGGGAATGGTATTTTGATGATTCATCCGTTGTGTCTGTCGCTTACTTTTATAAAGATATTCAAAGTTACCGTACAACTGGTTCATATATTGCTCCTTATTTTAATGAGCAAGATGATGAATGGGTAGATGTAACGATTAATCGTCCTGATAATGGTTTGGGGGGCAGTACTGATGGACTAGAAATTGGTTATCAACAAGCCTTTGGTAATTTTGGTCTTGCGAGTAACTACACTTATACAAATGCCGATAGCAATCAAGCACGCGTGGAAGGTGTTGCAGGGTCAGGCCTTGTTGAAGGTGCATCTGACCATATGTTTAATGCTACCGCGTATTATGAAAATGAAACCTTTGGGGCTCGTTTAATGTATAACTATCGTACTGAGTGGTATAAAGGAGTTTCTTGGACAGGGGCTGAATTGTGGAATAAATCTTATGGCCAATTAGATTTTAGTTCTTCATATACTATTTCAGAAAATTTCAATGTGGTTTTTGAAGCAGTAAATCTTACCGATGAAGAAGTGATTGAATATGATGGTAAAGAAAGTCGCTTAATGTCAGTGTATCAAAATGGTCGTCGTTTTGTGCTTGGGCTTAATGTAAGCTTTTAATATTTGGAAAGTATGTAAAACCTCGCTTTTAAGTGAGGTTTTTTTATTTTAATCACTAGCCTTCGTCTTGGTTGATAATAATGGGTGATGTAATGAATAACGCGTTAATAAAATTTTTTTTATTACTTTTACTGGTGACTGGCTGTGAAAAAACGCCACAAAATTTACATGAAACACCATCAAATTCGTCTTTAACTTTAGCGAACCAATATGATATTGAGCGTCTTGCTGAGGAGCTTGATGTGAGTTATCGTGTTGTTACTAACATTCCTTCTAACCAATGCAACGCTAAAGTGGCGGATGGCGCTTGTTTTGAAGTGGCATTAAGTTTCACAGCAAAAGAAGCGATTACAGCCAAAGGTTGGACGATATATTTTAGTCAAATAGCACCAATTCAATCCTTTGAAAGTGACGACTTTACTGTTAAACACATTAATGGTGATTTACATCAAATAACGCTAAAAGAAGGCTTTAACGGTTTTGCTAAAGGTGAAACTAAAACCTTATTATTTAGAGCCATGTTTTGGTCTTTGGCTGAATCCGATGCGATGCCAAATTATATTGTAAGTGCTAATGGTACGCTACCCTTAGTGATTAGTAGTACCGTTCCGACTGTTGATACTGAAACTGGTTTAGAAGTATTACCTCATGTTGTGGCTTTTACTGCTTATGAAAAGCAATTTAAACGCTCTGCTTCTGATTCAACTCAATGGTTAAATAGTGCTGCACTGTATCAACGTAACTTAAAACTAGGTCAATCTAAACTCGATGTGAATAACGTCATTATTCCTACACCCAAATCGATTATTTATGATCAAAATAATGCGATGCTAGATCTAGCAACTGGGTTAAAAGTGGATTTTGGCAATGTTGAAAAGTCAACTGTTTCAGTTGCCATTGCGAGATTAAATCGTGTTGGTATTAAAAGTAGTAATTCAGGCGTACCACTTAAACTTGGTATTGCCAGTGATGACAGTAAACCGATAGGCAGCTATCAATTAGCAATATCAGCTGATGTAATTAACGTGATAGGCACTGATTCATCTGGTGTTTTTAACGGATTACAGTCGCTATCAAGCCTTATTACTTTAGGAAAGACTCAAGTACCTTTGTTAGTGGTTGATGATGAGCCTCATTATCAATTTCGCGGTTTATTAGTTGATGTGGCGCGTAATTTTCACGACAAAGCTTTTATTTTAGCGTTACTGGAACAAATGTCGGCATATAAACTCAATAAGCTACATTTGCATTTGGGGGATGATGAAGGTTGGCGTTTAGAAATACCTTCATTACCCGAACTAACTGAAGTGAGTAGTGTGCGCTGTTTAGATCTTAAAGATGATTATTGCCTGATGCCACAACTTGGCGCAGGGGTTGATAATACCAGTGCTGTTAATGGTTATTATAGTGTGGCAGATTATCAAGAAATATTAAAAGCCGCTACTGCTCGCCATATTCAAGTGATTCCATCGTTAGATATGCCCGGCCATTCACGTTCCGCAATTAAGGCAATGGCTGCACGTAGTAAAAAATATTCCATTGCTGAAGAGACTGAAAAAGCTCAGCAATATATATTGCAAGATGATAATGATCCAACGGTTTATTCGTCAGTACAATTTTATAACGATAATACCATTAATGTCTGTTTAGAGTCTTCGTATGACTTTGTTAGCGAAGTCATGACGCAAGTGAAAAAAATACATGCCGATGCGGGGCAACCGTTAACGCGTTATCATATTGGTGCAGATGAAACTGCCGGCGCTTGGCTTGAGTCGCAAGCATGTAAAGACTTTGTCGCTAATAACGATAAAGGTGTTAATAATATGAACGAGCTTGGCGCCTATTTTATCGAACGAGTGGCGGGTATTTTATCTGATTTAAATATTGAAACAGCAGGTGGAGCGATGGTATGGAGCATACACGAAAAGAGCATATGCCGGCTATCGTTCAGGCCAATGCTTGGGATGTTTTATTTTGGTCTGGGCATAATAAAGCTCATCAACTGGTGAATAGAGGTTGGCAAGTTGTTTTGTCATCACCCGATGTGCTTTACTTTGATTTTCCTTATGAAGCGGATCCTAAAGAGCATGGTTATTATTGGGCTTCACGACACACCAACACCGAAAAAGTGTTTCAGTTTATGCCTGATAATTTGCCCGTGCATGCTGAGTTTTGGTTGGATCGACAAGATAATGCCTACACAGCTGATGACACTAAAACACCACTGAAATCCGATCATCACTTTTTAGGTATTCAAGGACAACTGTGGAGTGAAAACACACGAACAGATAATGTTGCGCAGTATAAAATTTTTCCTCGCTTATTTGCTTTAGCCGAAAGAGCGTGGCATTTGGCTGAGTGGGCTGTACCATATAATTATAAAGGTGCCGTTTATGATCAACAGTCGCACGTTTTTACTGAAAAGATGAAAGAGAAACGTGATCAACAATGGACTGTTTTTGCTAATACAATTGGTCAAAAAGCGTTGCCTAAATTAGAGAATGATAATATTTTTTATCGTTTACCTACCGTTGGCGGAGTGATTAAAAATGGCACATTAATGGCAAATATAGCCTTTCCTGGTATAGCAATAGAATACAAAGTCGATAATAAAGAGTGGAAACTATATTCTATGCCTGTTGCCGTTAGCAAAGACGTAAAAGTACGCGCAATAAGTTTTGATGGTAAGCGAAAAGGGCGTACAACGACCATAGCGTTTGAGTAAGCCGTTAAATACTCATAAAATCATTTGGTTACGTTATGTTTTATAGGTTTGTGCTAGGGGGGAATATAAAAATTTCAAATTAAATTTAAAAAAATAAATGACAACGCTGTCATTTATGGTTAATATGAAAACAGAATTAATTTTGATAACTCTTTTCAGCGTTATCATGAATAAAACACGAATATGAGGTTAAGATGTCGAGTAGCAGTGACAAGAAAGAATATTTTCTAGGTATTGATGGTGGTGGCAGTAAATGCAAAGCCATTATTGTGTCTGGCGATAATGTAATACTAGGCACAGGCATTCTTGGTCCCGCTAACCCTTTACATGGATATCAACAAGCCATCGATTCTATTACGGAGTCTGCGAAATTAGCTTTGGCTGATACTGGATTGAGTGATATTACTCTGGAAAACCTCAATGCCGGTGTTGGTTTAGCAGGGGTTAATTTACCGGTATTATTTGAAAAAATGTCTAACTGGAAGCATCCATTTAAACAAATGTTTTTAACCACGGATCTACTTATTGCTTGTTTAGGGGCGCATGAAGGAAGGGATGGTGCGGTGATGATTTCAGGCACTGGATCTTGTGGATTTTCATATGTTGACGGTCGCTCTTATACGCTAGGTGGACATGGTTTTCCTCATGGCGATAAAGGTAGTGGTGCATGGTTTGGCTTTCAAGCGGTAAAGCACGCATTAATGTCATTAGATGGCTTAGTTCAAAATTCAACAATTGATGAAAAATTATTTGCTTTGCATGGTGTGAATAAAGGAATAGATCTTGTTGAAGCCATCGCAGGTAAATCTGCTGCCTTTTACGCAAATATGGCTAATATTGTATTTGATGCGGCAGAAGAAGGTGATTCTGTTGCTAAGAGCATTATTGAAGAAGGTGCTAGTTATATGAGTAAAGTTGGACGTCAGCTATTAATGCAAAACCCGCCTCGTATTTCACTCATTGGTGGCTTAACACCACGATTACGACCTTGGTTAGATCAAGACGTACAAGATAAGCTAGAAGAGCCAATTTCTCCCCCTGAAATTGGCTCTATATTATTCGCGCAGCAACAACTCGCTTTGTTGTAATTATTTATCGAATTAAACAGCAAATTAAGCATTAAATTAAGTATTAAATTAAGTAGGTTTACTATGTCACAAACAACGTTGTCACAATCAATTACGTCACAGTCAATAATGGAGCAAGAAGCTAAACAAGCACCTTCTGTTATTAAAGAACAACTGGCAGAAAATAAACATCTTGTACAAAGTATGGGGGAAAAGTTACGTCAATTTGATCCTAAAATGGTGATGATTATTGGCCGTGGATCCTCTGATCATGCAGGTGTATTTGGTAAATATTTAATTGAAATAGAAGCAGGTGTACCAACATTTGCTGCTGCTCCTTCAGTATCGAGTGTTTATGGTAAACAGCTTAAACTTTCCCAAGCATTAGTGATTGTTATTTCACAGTCAGGTCGAAGCCCTGATATTATTGCACAAGCTGAAATGGCAAAAAAATCGGGCGCCTATTGTATTGCGTTAGTGAATGATGAAACATCACCACTGAAAGATATCGTTGATGATGTGTTACCACTTAAAGCGGGCGCCGAACTTTCAGTAGCTGCAACTAAAAGTTATTTAGCAACCTTATCTGCATTATTGCAATTAACTGCTTATTGGACTGAAAACTCAGAATTGATTGCAGCATTAGACACGTTACCAAAGCAGCCTTACAAACGATCATTGATTCTGAGCCACAATTAACATCCGCTTCAATTGCAGGTGTTAAGAATATGGTGATTCTCGGCCGTGGGTTAGGTTATGCCGTTTCAAAAGAAATGGCACTTAAGTTAAAAGAAGTGAGCAGTATTCATGCTGAAGCCTTTAGTAGTGCAGAGTTTTTACATGGACCGGTAACCTTGGTTGAACAAGGATTAGCCATATTAAATTGTGCAGTTGAAGATGAAAGTGCTATTTCTCATCAGGCACAAATTGATGAAGTAGTAGAACGTGGCGCAGATTTAGTTCACCTTCGTCAAACAGACAAAAGTGTTCATCCTCGCTTGGCACCATTAGTGGTACTTCAACGTTTTTATTTAGATGTAGCAGAAGTTGCTATTACACGTGGATTTAATCCCGATGAACCTAAAGGTCTTAAGAAAGTAACGCGGACAGTATAATGACTCAATTACGCCTACATGCAACACGAATATTCGATGGACATCATTTTAGTGATGACCAAGTTTTAACCATTGAAAATGGCAAAATAATTGCCATTGATGATGACCTTTCACGGATTGACCTTGTACTGGAAGGTCTAACTGCGCCAGGGTATATCGACTTACAAGTTAATGGTGGCGGCGGCGCCTTATTTAATGATAGGCCCTCGTTAGATAGAATTAAACGTATCATTGCAGCCCATTCTCAATTTGGCACCACGGCGATGTTACCGACTTTAATTACCGATAAAATTGAGGTTATGTCGCAAGCAGCTGATGCAATGGCGGAAGCTATTGCAGCCAAAATCCCCGGTATTATTGGTATTCATTTTGAAGGACCCCATTTGTCTATCGCAAAAAAGGGCGCACATGAGGCAGACTTTATTCGTCCAATTTCAGATGAAGAATGGCAAATATTATCGCGTAAAGATTTGGGGCAAATTTTAGTCACATTAGCACCCGAAACAGTTTCTACCGACCGACGTGCAACGCATGGTTAGTTTGGGAATAAAAGTGTGCTTGGGGCATACCAATGCAGACTATAAAACGGCACAAGCAGCAATTGATTGGGGCTGATGGGTTTACTCATTTATTTAATGCAATGTCACCAATTCAAGGTCGAGAGCCTGGTGTTACCGGCTGTGCTTTTCTCAATGATAATGCAAGTTGCGGCATGATTGTTGATGGTCATCATGTTGATTATGTTAGCTGTAAATTAGCGCTAAAAACGAAACCTACTGGTTCGGTGTTTTTAGTGACCGATGCCATGCCACCAGTAGGTACTGATGATACTGAATTCGCTTTTTTTAATCGCACAGTTTATTTAGAAAATGGCAAATTAACCTCAACTACAGGTGAATTAGGCGGTTCGGCGTTGGACATGGCTACTGCGGTTGCTAATACTCATTTTGGCCTAAATATAAATTTGGATGAAGCATTAAGAATGGCGAGTCTTTATCCTGCAACCTATATTAATCAACACAATAGTAGAGGAACATTAGTTGTAGGCAAGCAAGCCGACTTTATTGTTCTTGATGAACAGTTAAAAATAAAATCAACGTGGATCGCCGGACAAGCTGTTTATTCTGCCCAGTAATTTACACGCTAAGTTTATGCACGAATAAAATTATAACAATGAGCGAGATATGAGGAAATTATGGAAATGACAATAACAGAAGAAAAGCAGCAAAGTAGTGTGTTGCCAATGGCAATAGTTGCCGTACTCTTTTTTATTTTAGGGTTTGCGACTTGGCTCAATGGCTCTTTAATGCCTTATTTAAAACAAATATTGCAGTTGTCTCCATTTCAGGCCTCGCTTATCATTTTTTCATTCTATATTGCCGTTACCTTTACGGCATTACCATCGGCTTGGCTTATTCGCAAAGTTGGCTATAAAAATGGTATGGCGCTTGGAATGGGCGTAATGATGGTTCCGGATTATTATTTATTCCTGCTGCTGAAACCCAAGTTTTCGCTTTGTTTTTATTGGCACAGTTGGTTATGGGGACGGGGCAAACACTACTACAAACCGCAGTTAATCCTTATGTTGTACGTATTGGCCCAGAAGAATCAGCCGCAGCACGTGTTAGTATTATGGGTATTCTTAATAAAGGTCTTGGTGTTGTAGCCCCCATGGTTTTTAGCGCACTTATTTTAAGTAACTTTACCGGTACCGTGGGTACTGAACTAACACAAATTCAAATTGATGATATGGCTGATAGTTTAGTGATGCCTTATTTAGGTATGGCGCTATTTATTGGCTTACTTGGTTTTGCAGTGAAAAAATCACCTTTACCTGAGCTTGCGACGGAAGAAGAAGCAAGTAGTAGTGAAGGACAACTTAAAGAAGCATTAGCTACGCCTAGCTTAACATTAGGTGTTGTTGCCTTGTTTGTTTATGTGGCTGTAGAGGTTATTGCGGGCGATACTATTGGTACTTTTGCTTTGTCATTAGGTGTGGAAAACTATGCGGTAATGACGTCATATACCATGATTTGTATGGTGTTAGGTTATACCCTAGGTATTATCACTATTCCTCGATTCATTTCTCAACCAACCGCGCTAATGATATCAGCAGTTTTTGGGCTGTTGTTGACCTTTTTAATTATTTTGGGTGACAGCAGTTCATTTATTATTGCAAATACGTTATTAGTGCCATTTGGGGGCGCACAATTACCAGATACCTTATTGCTAATTGCTTTCTTAGGTTTGGCGAATGCCATTGTATGGCCCGCAGTTTGGCCTTTGGCATTATCAGGATTAGGTAAATTAACAAGTACTGGTTCTGCCTTATTGATTATGGGCATTGCTTGGTGGTGCTTTCGGTCCATTATTTTGGGGGATTGCAAGTGGTACTTCGTTAGGGCAACAAGGTGCTTATGTTGTGATGTTACCTTGTTATTTATTCATTTTATTTTATGCGGTTAAAGGGCATAAGATGAAGTCGTGGAAATAACACCACTTTCCTAACAATCGACAAAACCCGCTAAATAAAATACACTAGTGGTCATACCTTATTTGTGTTTTAGAGAAAATTATATGGCTGTTGTAATTAGTGGTACGGGGTTATTTACACCTCCTGAAAGTATTTCAAATGATGAACTAGTGGCTTGTTTTAATGCCTATGTTGATCAATTTAATCAAGATAATGAGCAAGCAATTGCAAATGGGGATGTAGCACCTTTATCTCATTCAAGTAGTGCCTTTATTGAAAAAGCTTCCGGCATTAAAAGCCGGTATGTTATGTCGAAAGAGGACATCTTAAATGTTGATGTTATGAGACCAACATTTGTTGAACGTGCAAATGAGAGTATTTCTTTGCAAGCTGAAATTGGCGTTGCCGCAGCGAAACAAGCTTTAAAAGCAGCAAATAAAACCCCGCCGATATTGACCTTGTTATTGTTGCTTGCGCTTATACTCAGCGCTCTTATCCTGCCATGGCGATTGAAATACAACAAGCGCTTGGTTGTTCTGGTGGGGGTTTGATATGTTAGTAGCATGCTCGGCTGCAACATTTGGCATAATCAATGCTGCTAATGCCGTGCGCAGTGGTACGGCAAAAACAGTATTAGTGATCAATCCTGAAATATTAACGCCGCAAATTAATTACCGTGACCGAGATAGCCACTTTATTTTTGGTGACGTTGCTACCGCTTCTATTATTGAAGACGAATCAACCGCAACGGGTGAGCATCAATTTAAAATTATTGCTGAGCAACCAATAACAGAGTTTTCTAATAATATACGTAGCAATATTGGTTATATGAATCAATGTAGTCCAGAAACGGCAAAAGACGTTGATAAGTATTTTATTCAGCAAGGTCGTAAAGTATTTAAAGAAGTATTACCTATGGTGTCTAATTTAATTGCTGCTCAAATGGATAAAGTGAATTTAGGTGCTGATGATATTAAACGCCTTTATTTACATCAAGCTAATATTAATATGAATAATTTTATTGGCAAAAAAGTGTTAGGGCGCGATCCAACACCTGAAGAAGCACCAATTATTTTAGATGAATATGCTAATACCAGTTCTGCAGGTTGTATTATTGCGTTACACAAGCATCATGATGGTTTTAGCTCTGGTGATAAATCAGTATTATGCTCATTTGGGGTCGGCTACTCGGCTTGTTGTTTGATTTTAGAATACGTATAAAGAACATAATTAAAAAGCCACACATGAGCAATCATGTGTGGCTTTATTATATTTTTTGTTTGTTTTGTTAAGCCAAGTTCAGGTTAATAAAATCAACACGAGATTATTTATTTTAATAAATTATTCTTTGTTTATTCAAAAAACTGAGCAAAGAATAACTTAATATAATCCATTATTTTTGAGAAGAAGCTACCTTCATTAACTTCTTGTAACGTTACTAATGGATATTGTGCTATATCTTCTCCATCAAGTTGTAAGAATAACTTACCAACAATGGTGCCTTTTGCAATAGGGGCTGTTAATTGTTGATCTAACTCAAACGTTGCTTTTAAATTTTTACGTTGACCGCGAGGAATGGTAATGGGGGTTTCTAACAGAATACCTAAATCAACTTCTTTTTTATCTCCCATCCAAATGCGATTTGTAGCAAATTTTTCACCTGCTGCATAAGGGGTATAAGTTTCAAAAAAGCGGAAACCGTAGTTAAGTAATTTTTTACTTTCTACTTTACGCGCTCGCTCGCTTTCTGTGCCCATAACAACGGTAATAAGACGCATATCACCTTTTGTTGCAGAGGTAACTAAACTATAGCCGGCGTTTGAGGTATGACCGGTTTTCATGCCATCAACGTTTAAGCTTTTGTCCCATAATAAAGAGTTACGGTTATATTGTTTAATCTTGTTGTAGGTAAAAGATTTTTGTTTATAAATGGCATATTCGTTAGGCACTTCACGGATTATAGCGCCGGCTAAAGTCGCCATGTCACGTGGTGTTGTCATATGTGATGAGCTGTCTAAACCGTGACTATTTTCAAAAAATGAACTAGACATACCTAATTGTTCGGCATGGGCATTCATTAAGTCAGCGAAGGCGCTTTCACTGCCTGCAATATGTTCAGCCATTGCCACACAGGCATCGTTACCAGAAGCAACAATAATCCCTTGATTTAGTAAGCTAACAGGAACTTCTGTACCAACTTCGATAAACATTTTCGATGATTCAGGGAAGTTTTTTGCCCAGGCATTTTCGCTAATCATCACTTTATCATCATTAGAAATATTACCATTTTCTAATTCTTTGCCAATGATATAGCCGGTCATCATTTTAGTTAAACTTTTTGGGGCTAATTGCATGTCAGCATTTGCTTCTGAAATCACTTTACCTGTAGTGAAATCTATTAAAATATAACCTTTAGCATTAATTTGCGGAGCATCTGGAATAATAGTTGCGGCATAACTAATAGGCGCTATTACTAAGGCGGTATTAAATAAAGACGTTGTGATTATCTTGATTAATTTACGTGTAAATTTTTGTGACTGTTTGGATGATTTTAATAGCATAATTATTTAATAGTGAGATGAATAGAATAGTGAATTTAAGATAAACTATTGAAAGTATACCACCTCTAATTTACTTGGCTATGGTTGAGATGAAGTTAATTGTAAATATTAACTTCAATCATTAACTGAGTGCCTTGTGTAGTGGCTTGCAATATACGTTTATGATCTTCATTTTTTTTAGTAGCGTTATGATGCTCACTATAAACTTCTTAAATAGGCATTGGGATAATTGCCTTGCTTTAGCTCTTCTAATAGCTCATTAAGCGTTTTTGTATTAAGAATAGGCCCAATTTGAATACGATAAACCCCATTTTTTTCAGGGTAATTAACTGTTTGAGCATATTTTTTTTCAAGTTTTTTAGCTGTTTCTTTGGCAAACTCCTGTTTGCTTGTCGCAAACACTTGAATGTAATATTTATCTTGGTTTAACGCTTGTAATGATTTTGTAACTGAGTTTTGCTCAAGTGGTAGGGGAGGTTGATCATTGAAATCTGTAATCGCGGTAATTTTTACTTTTGCTGTACCTGCTTGCAACATATCAAGCTTATAAGCAGCACTGAACGATAAGTCTATGATTCTATTTTCGTGAAAAGGGCCGCGATCATTAGCACGAACAATAACCGATTTATTATTAGCAAGGTTGGTTACTTTTAAATAGGTTGGTAGCGGTAAATTTTTGTGTGCAGCCGTCATTGCATACATGTCATAAATTTCACCGTTAGATGTTAGGTGACCATGAAATTTATTGCCGTACCAAGACGCAATACCAATTTGTTCAAAGCCTTGCGCACTGTTTAATACTTTATAATCTATTCCCCTTACTTGGTAATTTTTGTTACCGCCACGGCTATAGGGTTCGGCACGAGGAATGGCATCATTCAGTTCACTTTTGTCAGGTAATCGAGTTGGAATACTGTCGTTTGCATGCTTATAACGCCCTGTAGTACAGGCACTTATTAGTGTTAATAAAGCGAGAATGATCGTTATTTTAGTCATTGCGTTAATTGGTTCAGTTAAGTTGATTGAACAAGTTAAGTATGAAAGCGTCGATGTGTGCCTACTGCCATTAGCATGCCAAATCCTGCGAGTAATGTCACCATTGATGTTCCACCATAACTCACTAAAGGTAGAGGCACACCAACTACAGGTAATAAACCAGATACCATACCGATATTTACAAAAACATAAACGAAGAAGGTTAAGGTAATACTTCCTGCGAGTAATTTGGTGAAGGCATGTTGTGCATTGACTGCTATAAATAAACCTCGCATTACAATAAATAAATAAACGGCAAGTAAAATACTCACACCAATTAAGCCAAATTCTTCACTAAAAACAGCAAAAATAAAATCTGTATGTCGCTCAGGTAAAAACTCAAGTTGTGATTGTGTTCCTTGCAACCAACCTTTACCGTCAATTCCTCCTGAGCCAATAGCTATTTTTGATTGAATTATATGATAACCGGAGCCAAGCGGATCTTGTTCAGGATTTAAAAAAGTCATAACGCGTTGTCTTTGATAGTCTTTCATCAAAAACATCCATAAAATTGGGGCGAAGGCTGACGCTAAGCCAACACAAATACCAATGAGTTTCCAACTAGCTCCGGAAGAAGAAATATTACGAATATTCCTGAACTGGCAATCAGTAATGAGGTACCTAAATCAGGTTGTTTAGCAATAAGTAAGGTTGGAACTAATAATAAAATAAAAGCAAAAATGATGGTGGATAACTTTACAGGTAAGCTGCTTTGGCTAACAAACCAAGCAATCATAATAGGTACAATTAATTTCATGACTTCAGAGGGTTGAAATTTCATAAAGCCTAAATCTAACCAACGTTGGGCGCCTTTACCAATATGACCAAAAAGCAATACCGCAACCAACATTAATATGCCTAATACAAACACAGGAACGGCCCATTTTCGATAGGATAACGGCGGGATTTGGGCAATTGCCACCATGACAACAAGTGCGATACCTAACCGAACAGCCTGACGATAAACAATATCCAAGTTTTGACCACCAAGACTATAAACAATGAATAAACCAAGTGCCATGAGTGATAAAATACCAAGCAATAAGGGTAAATCAATGTGCAATTTTTGCCAAAGGCTACGAACTTGTTGTTGATCTTGGCCTCTGTTGCTCATTATTCTGCCTCAATATTTGTAGTAACTGTATTATTTGTAAGTTGATTTTCTGTAAGGCGATCATGTGTAGTGTGATAATGTTGCTCTACGTTACCGTCGTTTGAACTACTTTCCCCCACACTAGAACTAATAACTCTGTTACCAAAATATTGATCCATAATTTGTCTCGCAACAGGTCCGGCGTTTGTTCCACCACCACCTTTTGATACGTTTTCTATTGCCACTGCAACGACAATTTCAGGTGCATTAAATGGGGCAAAAGCGATAAACATGGCATTATCACGTTTATTTTCTTGCGTGTTTTTTGCATCATATTTTTCATCTTGTTTGATACGAGCAACTTGAGCTGAGCCTGTTTTACCTGCCGCGTCATACGTTGAACCTTTAAATGGCGTATGGGCTGTTGCTCCTACATGTTGTACCGTGTTATGCATGGCATTAAGTACTAAATCCCAGTTCTCCTCTTGATTTAAGACTAACGGGGCTTGTTCTTCATAGACAATTTCTTCTGCCTCTTCTTGGCCTTCGTTTGTTGACGGCGACATCATTGATTTTAACAAGTGGGGTACTTTGCGTTTACCATGATTAACTAACGTCGTTAGCGCTTGAGTTAACTGTAACGGTGTTACTGTCCAATAACTTTGTCCTATGCCAACGGATAAGGTTTCTCCAGTGTACCAAGACTTGTTATAACGAGCGCGTTTCCATTCAACGCTAGGCATTATAGCCTTACTTTCTTCATGTATATCAATACCAGTGTAATCGCCAAAACCAAACCGTTCCATCATGGTGCTGATTTTGGTTATGCCAAGTTTAAATGCTAAATCGAAGAAA
This sequence comes from Colwellia maritima, assembly GCF_022669015.1. Classification (GTDB taxonomy): domain Bacteria; phylum Pseudomonadota; class Gammaproteobacteria; order Enterobacterales; family Alteromonadaceae; genus Colwellia; species Colwellia maritima. Next base: position 1,978,338 of record NZ_JAKKSL010000001.1, read on the forward strand.
TAGATATTACAAGACTGTTCAATGGCTTTATTTAAATTAACTTGACCATGACCCCATTTTTTCCAATCTCGATACTTATTAGGTAATCCATCGAGTTGATACCAACCTGGATCCCAGATTTTTGTTTCCGGGGTAATTACTTTTTCTTCTAAACCCGTTATGGCTAAAAAAGGTTTTACCGTAGAGGCCGGGGGATACCCCTGAACCGTTCTATTAATGAGCGGTAAATCTTTTGAGTTACGTATTTTTTGCCAGTTTTTGTTACTAATGCCGTGAACAAATAAATTACCATCGTAACTTGGATTTGAATACATAGCTAACACGCCACCTGTGCGAGGGTCCATTGCTACTACAGCGCCACGTTTTCCTGAAAGGGCTCGTTTGGCGATCATCTGCAATTCTATGTCTATGGTTAAGGTGAGATCTTTACCTGCCACTGGCGGTGTGTAATCGAGTGTTCGAACAATTCTACCTTGATTATTAATTTCAACTTCTTGATGGCCTATAGTGCCATGTAAAATGTCTTCGTAATATTTTTCAATACCTAGTTTCCCAATGTCATGGGTTGCTGCGTAGTTTTCAGATTTTCCATCAAATTCTAGTTTGTTTGCATCTTTTCGGTTAATACGAGCAACATAGCCTAGTGTGTGTGTGGTTAGTTTGCCAAAAGGATAATAACGCTTTAAACGTGCATCAACAAAAATGCCTGGAAATTTATGTTGGTTAACGGAAAATAATGCGACTTGTTGTTCGCTTAAACGAGGATGTAATTCAATTTGTTTAAAACGGCGTTTACGTTTTACTGAATTAAAAAATTTCTCTTGCATGTCAGCACTTATGTCGAGTAAATCACTAACGTTAGCAATACTGTTTTTCAAATTTTCAGCTTGTTCTGGAATAACAGCTAGGCTGTAAACTGGTTTATTGTCGGCAAGAATGACGCCGTTACGATCATAAATAAGACCACGGTTTGGAGCTACGGGTAATAGTTTAATTCGGTTTGAATTAGATCGTGTTTGATATTTTTCATAGGAGGCTATTTGCAGTGAATAGAGGTTACTAAATAACACGAGTACAAGTACGAGTACGCCTACGAATGTTATAAAAGTCCGACGAGCAAATAAATTAGCCTCTGCACTATGGTTGCGAATGATAACGCGACGAGCAGCCACTACAAGTTAACCTTTGTAACTAAAAGTTTTATCATAGCAAATAAATTAGCTTCTGCACTCAGACAATGAAGGTTACGAGTGATCACGCGACGAGCAGCCACTGTTTATTCTCTATGATAAGGGTGGTTGTTATTAACACTCCACGCACGATATAAGCTTTCAGCAACGAGTACTCGCACCATAGGGTGTGGTAACGTTAGTGGTGATAAAGACCACTTTTGTTCACTAGCAGCTATACATGCAGGGGATAAACCTTCTGGACCACCAATGAGTAAGGCTACATCACGGCCATCAAATTGCCAACGTTCAAGTTGGAGGGCAAGCTGAGGTGTATCCCAAGGTTTGCCTTCTACTTCTAACGTGACAATTCTATTTCCTTTAGGAATAGCATTGAGTAATTGTTCACCTTCTTTATCTAATATTCGCGTTATATCTGCATTTTTCCCACGCTTACCTGCTGAAATTTCTATCAACTCAAATGATAAATCACGAGGAAATCGTCGAGAGTATTCATTAAAGCCTTGGGTCACCCAAGCAGGCATTTTAGTGCCAACGGCATATAACGTAAGTTTCATAAAGTTCGCAATAATAATTATTAAAGGTTATCACCTAGGAAAAATGATTAGCGCAAGGCAGTTGACAGGGAATTGCCCGCTGTTACACGTGGATCAATGTTGCAACAGTGCTTATTTGTTTAATAAGCTAACTAGTGGCAACTAGTCTTCAGCCCATAATTGTTCAAGATTATATTTATCACGTTGTTCATCAGTCATTACATGAACAATAATATCGCCTAAATCGACTAATGCCCATTCACCAACATCATTTCCTTCCATACCACGAGGTTCAGCACCGGCAGCACGACATTCAATTGCAACCGATTGTGCAATAGATTTTACGTGGCGGTTTGAGTTACCCGAACAGATAATCATATAATCAGCAAAACTAGCTTTGTTGGTAATGTGAAGTGGAATTATATCTCTACCCTTCATATCTTCAAGTTTTTCAATAACAAATGTTTTAAGTTCTTCAGTTTGCAAAGTGTTCTTCCTAGTGTCAGGTTTATTGTTTTACTCGGGAATAAGTCACCGAAAAATGTCGTAGCAATGTACGACTCACAATTAAATTATGTATAAGCGGGTAATAATAACACTTTTTGTCGGTGCCGTTAACGATAAAGCTTATTTTTGTTGATAAATTCCCATACTTTTGGCGAAAGTAGATGCTGACAGGGTTGTTTATTAATTAAACGTTGCCTAACTTCGCTTGAAGAAAGATCGATATCTAAATACTTATCATAATTGGGTAAATTATTTGGAAGTAATAAAATACCGCCAGATTTTTGTTCATTTAAGCTGTTAATATCGCTAACTTGATGTTTATTCAGTAATGACTGAGTTTCAGCATTTAGATTATGTAATGCATAATTTGGCCGAGTGTTAACTACTAAATGACAATGGGATAGAATATCTTGGTATTGATGCCATGTGGTAAACGTTAATAAAGAATCTAATCCCATAATAAAATATAAGCTAGCATTAGGATAGCATTGAGATAATTCTTTTAAGGTTTCAAGCGTGAATGAAAAGCCATCGCGTGTTAATTCGCGTTCATCACAGGTAAATATAGGTTCGCCTTCACAGGCTAAATGCACCATTGCCGCTCGATGCTCACTTTTGATATTGGGGGATTCTTTATGAGGAGGAATGTTTGTTGGAATAACAAGAACAGTATCTAATGCTAAATGATCTGCTACGGCTTTGGTGGTAACGTATGGCCATAATGTATGGGGTCAAAGGTACCACCTAAAACACCAATTTTTTTCATTATAGACTTATCCATGATTAACTTTTACCTTGGTTAACTGTATTCGTAGTTAAGTGAAAAATGTTGCATGGTTTCGCCATGATAAAGTGTCACACAAAGATCGGCCAATAAAATATAAGCATTAAATTCACTGTTAGTTTTACTGAGTAAATCTATGTCGGCTAGTCGTGACATTGCACGTTTAACATTGTTAAGGCTTATATGGGTAAGGGCATGTTGATATAACGGTTTACGTTTATCCCAGATGCGATATTCTTTATAAATATCATTGAGTGTTTTACCCTGTGTTATTTTGTCTAGCATGGCATATAGCTGATTAATTTCTTTGTGGAATATCCAAATTGCTTGTCCTGGCGCGATGCCTTCCTGTTGTATTTGATCTAACATCGCGATACATTTTTTACAATTCCCCATCAATAACGCATCAATAATTTGAAAGGGATTGAATTTCGCTTGTTTGATTACTAATTGTTCAGCGGCTTGTAAACTGATTAGCTGATTCTGAGGAAATAGCAAAGACAGCTTTTGTAGCTCTTGCGCTAAAGCGGGTAGGTTACCTTCGAACAGTTCTATTAATAATAAGGATAACTCGGGTGCTAGGTTCACATTGAAGTATCTGGCTTGGCTTTGTAGCCAACGAGGTAAGGCTTGAATATCAATGTCGTATATAGGCACATAGCAACCAAGTTGCGTTAAGGTTTTAAACCATTTTCTGTTAGCACTTGGGCCATCGAGTTTAGGACCATGAAATATAAAAATCACATCCTGAAGTGTGGCATTTTTCTCTATCACTTCACTTAAGGCTAGTAAGGCTTTGTTACCACTATCGCCTATTTTTATCGTGGTAAATTCAACCTCGATAATACGCTGACTAGCAAATAAACTCATAGACTGATATTCATCCATTAATTGTTGCCAATCAAATTTATTGTCGCTACTAAAACGGATGATTTCGCTAAAACCGTGTTGTTGAGCATGGTTTTTTATTTGGGCTAAACTATCATTTTTTTGCCATGGTTCATCACCAAATACTAGCCAAACAGGTTTAAAGCCTTGCGACAACGTTTGCTGTAGTTTGTTATGGTAAATCTTCATGGATGCCTTATGTTATGTAAATATAAACAGTCAATTCTAGCGTTGGATCCTCGCCATATCGCGCAAAATTTTATCAGCAGCTGATTGTCTCATTTCACTGAGTAATAGCGACAATTCTCGAGATTTTGCCGGCGCTAGATTAGGATCATCTTGATAATCACGATTTAGTTCAAAACGAAAATTTTGTGGTTCTTCAATGGGGTCACCATCTTTAGCTGCAAAGCGTAATTGGTAATTTACGGTGTAAATTAATTCATATTCCGCCACTTGCCCGTTTTCAAATACAGATAAGGTTCTTCTATCAAGTTGGTCTGACATTATACGTAGTTCAGGTGCTTGAGTATTTCTATGTTTTAGCACATTAACTTGATTGCGAGAAAGGTGTTGCTTAACTAACCGGGTTAACTCCCCATGAACATCACTGGAACTCACGTACAAAGTTTGTAATTCATCACTAAGTAAATAATCACCGCGCAGGTGAAATCCGCAACCTCCTAACCGACTTGCTAGGAGTATAACGAGGTAAATACGACGAGTTTGTCTCGTCGTATATAGCCTGGCACGGTGCTTTGACGATAAGCGCATATTAGTTAGCCACAATGTTTAATAATTTCCCTGGAATATAAATAACTTTACGAATAGTGTTGCCATCCGTGAATTTCAATACATTTTCATCATTCAAACCTAAGGCTTCAACAGTTTCTTTAGTAGCATCAGCTGCTACTGTTATTTTTGCTCGCAATTTACCGTTAACTTGCACAATAATCAGCTTTTCATCTTCAACTAACGCACTTTCATCAACAATTGGCCATTGTGCATTTTCAACTGTAGTACCTGTGTCGTTGTCTATTTGTTGCCACAAGTAATGGCACATATGCGGTGTGATTGGTGTTAACATTAATACAACAGCGCGTAATGATTCACGCATCACGGCTTTGTCTTCAGCTGAAGTCATTGACGCTTTGCTTAAGTGATTCATTAATTCCATGATGGCTGCAATAGCAGTATTAAAGGTGTTACGACGACCAATATCATCGGTTACTTTAGCAATAGTTTTATGTAATTCACGACGCAATTTTTTCTGTTCTGAGTTTAATTTTAATTCACTCGCAGCAATAGTGTCACCAGTGGAAATTTCAGTAAAATCGTGAACAATTTTATAAACACGTTTAACAAAACGGTGGGCTCCTTCAACACCCGCATCAGACCATTCTAACGTTTGTTCTGGCGGCGAAGTAAACATAATAAATAAACGTACGGTATCTGCGCCGTACTTATTAATAACTTCTTGTGGGTCAATACCGTTATTTTTAGATTTTGACATCTTACTCATACCGAGAGAAATAACCGCTTTCCCATCTGCTTTACTGATGGCTGAGACCACATGACCTTTTTCATCACGTTCAACGGTAACATCACTAGGCGCAATCCATTCTTGTGCGCCGTTATCTGCTTCGCGGTAATAAGTGTCTGCTAACACCATGCCTTGGCATAACAATTTTTTGTAGGGTTCATCACATTCAACTAAACCAACATCACGTAATAGTTTATGGAAAAAGCGCGAATAAAGTAAATGTAAAATAGCATGCTCAATACCACCAATGTATTGATCAACCGGTAACCAATAATTGGCTTTAGCAGAATCAAGCATTTGTGTATCATCGTTGGGTGAACAATAACGTGCGTAATACCATGAAGACTCCATAAAGGTATCAAAGGTATCCGTTTCACGCAGTGCATCTTCACCATTAAAGGTGGTTTTTGCCCATTGTGGATCATCTTTAATAGGAGAGGTTACACCATCCATTACCACATCTTCAGGCAATACAACAGGTAACTCATTTTCAGGCACGGGTACTGATTCACCATTAGCAAGGTTAATCATTGGAATTGGCGTACCCCAATAGCGTTGTCGAGAAACGCCCCAGTCTCGTAAACGAAAGTTAGTGGTGACTTTTCCTTTATTTTCGGCGGCTAATTTTTCACTGATCGCCTTAAATGCTTGCTCAAAATCTAAACCGTCAAATTCACCTGAATTAATTAAAATACCCTTTTCAGTGATGGCTGCTTTGTTGATGTCATCGGCTTCTTGGTCACTTTCATTTGAGGTAGTAATTACTTGTGTAATTTCAAGACCATACTTTTTGGCAAATTCATAATCACGTTGATCATGACCGGGCACTGACATTACCGCACCTGAGCCGTAGTCCATCAATACAAAGTTAGCTGCCCAAACAGGTACTAATTTACCTGTAAGCGGGTGAATCGCTTTAAAACCAGTATCAACGCCTTTTTTCTCCATCGCAGCCATATCGGCTTCGGTGGTTTGATTGCTTTTACATTCTTGAATGAAGCTTGCAAGCGCAGGATTTTCTTTCGAGGCAATTAACGCTAACGGATGTTCAGCAGCCAGTGCGACATAGGTTACGCCCATTAATGTATCGGGGCGAGTGGTGTAAATGTCGAAGCTTTCTTGTTTGCCTTCGACTAGACCGTCTACTTGAAAGGTCATATCAACACCTTGCGAACGACCAATCCAGTTACGTTGCATGGTTTTTACTTGCTCAGGCCAGTCGGTTAATTGTTCTAAATCATCAAGTAATTCTTGCGCGTAATCTGTAATTTTAATAAACCACTGTGGAATTTCTTTCTTTTCTACAATTGCGCCAGAGCGCCACCGCGCCCATCGATAACTTGTTCGTTTGCTAATACGGTTTGATCAACAGGATCCCAATTTACCGAAGAATTTTTTTATAAACTAAGCCTTTTTCATAAAGTTTAGTGAAAAACCATTGTTCCGCCGATAATAGTCTTGTTTACACGTAGCAAGTTCTCGACCCCAATCGTAACCAAAACCAAGAGATTTTAATTGATTGCGCATATAGTCAATATTTTGATAAGTCCACTTACCTGGAGCACTTTTGTTTTTAATTGCGGCATTTTCAGCCGGTAATCCAAAGGCATCCCACCCCATCGGCTGCATTACATTTTTACCCTGCATGCGTTGATAGCGAGAAATTACATCGCCTAAACTGTAATTGCGAACATGCCCCATATGCAAACGCCCACTAGGGTAGGGGAACATAGCAAGACAATAAAATTTCTCTTTATTGTCATCTTCTACTGCTTTAAATGTATCATTTTCAGTCCAAAAATTTTGAACTGTCGCTTCAATTGCTTGGGGATTATAAATGGCTTCCATTAAGGGGTCTCTAACGCTATATTTAGGTATTGTCTTCGTGAATTTTATCTGCTTAGTTTATGATAAGAACAGTATAAAATGCTTAATACACTTGAGTTTAAATTATCGCGATAGAATACCTTATCTGGCTAGTTAACAACAAGCTTAATTGGTAATTTTGTCTATACTATTAGTCAAAATTACAAACAAAAAGAACAGGAATGTGCTATGACAAATGAAAAAAATTATCTTGTGCAAATATATCAAGATCTCAGTAACTGGCTTGATGAAGCAAAAGAGCTGCAAAAACCGAAAGTGGTGGAACTACTCAAACAGGCGAAACTTTATGCTAAAGCTGCTGAAGAATTGTCGGAAGAAAAAGTAAACCAATTTACGGATAATTTAAAGTATGATTTACATGATTTTTATCAACAAAATCAATCGCAAGCAAAAAATTCAACGTATTTAGGTTTACTAGAAGAAACGTTATGGTCAAATCTTGCTCAGTTAACCGATAAATCGCAAGTTGAATGGGCCGAATTAGTGGAAGATTTTGAGCATGATGGCATATATAACACTGGCGATATTATTGGTTTTGGTGAGTTGGTTTGTCTCCAATGTAATGAAAAGCTTCATATTATGCATATGGGTGAAGTGCCTGAATGTGCAAACTGTGGCGGTACAAGTTTTAGTCGTTTACCCCTAGATCCCTAACCTTGATTGAGTTTTTATATTGTGAGCAAAGCGGTTACCGAGTACAATATGGCAATCGCTTTCTCTATCTTAAAAAGCACATTTCTCAAGGACATGCATGACCACGACACCTGCTTTGCAATGTAAACTTACTGCAGCACAACTTAGCGCAACTTTATCAGCAGCGCTTTTTTCTCAAAAAACTCCCTCAAGTGAAATAGAACAAACCTTTGTAGGACATGAACGCGCTAAAGAAGCGTTAGATTTTGGTCTATCAATGTCATCAGTAGGGTTTAATGTGTTTGCCATGGGTGAGCACGGAACGGGAAGACAAACCCTAATTCAGCAATTGCTAACCAAATTAGCAAAACAACAACCAACACCTACTGAATGGTGTTACATCAATAATTTTGATGAAACCCATGCGCCCTATAAACTTTATGTAAATCCGGGGGATGGTAAGCAACTTTTATCGCGCATGAATAAATTTATTGATGAGCTGATGGATTTGTTTCCTGAAATTTTTGACAACCCTGGTTTTCAAAGACAGAAATCTGCGATTGATCGTGCTTTCAACAAAAAATATGATGACGCTATTTCAGAAGTTGAAAAAATAGCCTTAAAAAATAATGTCTCGTTATTTGAAGAAAATGGTGAGGTTGGCTTTTCTCCTTTAGTTGATGGGAAACCATTAAACGATAAAGAGTTTGCTAATATTAATGAAGCCGATAGAGCAACGTTTTATCAATTGTTGGCAGAACTTGAAGTGGTGCTTGCAGAGCAATTACTTGAACTACCTTTATGGAAACGTGAGTCTTCTGATTTATTGCGAAAATTGAAAAATGAAACGGCAGCGCAAGCGATAAAACCTTATTTAACAGAGTTAGAGCAAGAGTTTAGTGAAAATGCAGGTATTTTAAAATATCTCAGTAAAGTCAGTAATCATGTTGTTGATGTTTCATTAGAGATTTTGGTTAATGACGAAGATGATGCACCAAATGATAAAGAATTACGTAAGCTGTTAGTTGAGCGGTTTTTACCTAATTTATTGGTCGCACGCAGCATTGATGAAGGTGCTCCCGTTGTTTACGAGCAAAATCCAACCTATCAGAATTTATTTGGCCATGTTGACTTTTCTAGCTTTCAAGGCAGTACTTACACGAGTTATCGATTAATCCGCCCAGGTGCTCTACACAAAGCAAACGGTGGCTATTTGTTACTTGATGCGGATAAATTATTGACACAACCATTAGTGTGGTCACGGTTAAAGCTCGCGTTAAAAACAAGGCAAATCACCATAGAAAATCCTTACTCTGAGCTAAGTCAGCCGGGCGCTTACAGCTTACAACCTGAAAAAATACCACTGCAAGTTAAAGTGATTTTATTAGGGGATGCTGAAATTTATTACACCCTACAAGATTATGATCAAGAATTTACCGAACTATTTCGAGTGCTTGGCTGATTTTGATCATTACTTAGATAAAAATGATGATAATTTAATCGCGTTTGGTAATTTAATTCGACAACGTGCCTATCGACATAATTATCCCGCTATTGATGATGAAGCGGTGCTTGAATTGGTTCGTTATGCATTAAGAAGAGCAGAACATCAAAATAAAATCTCTGCCAATATTGTACAGGTTAATGATTTATTAGATGAAGCACATTATTGTTGGGAAAAAAATGGTAGCAAAGGTACTTTAACCGCAGAATATGTTGCCATGGCATTAGCCGCTAAAAAACGTCGTACCGGTAGACTAAGCGAAACCTGGCTTGATGAAATTAAAGAGCAACAAGTATTAATTAGTACTGAAGGTGAGTTTATTGGCAAAGTGAATGGCTTAACCGTATTAGAAATTGGTGATAGTGTGTTTGGTACACCACTCGAATTACAGCAACGGTTTATGCCGGAAGTGAAGGCGTTACGGATATTGAACGTGAGGTTGATTTAGGTAGATCTATTCATTCTAAAGGCGTGTTGTTATTAACGGGCTACTTAGGGCATAAATATGGTCAGAACTTCCCTGTCTCTATTTCTGCTAATATCGCGATAGAACAGTCTTATGGTCATATCGACGGAGATAGCGCCTCGATGGCTGAACTTTGTGCATTGATATCTGCAGTGACGTTATTACCAATAGATCAAAGTTTGGCGATTACTGGCTCAATAAATCAGCATGGTGAAGTTCAATCTATTGGCGGTGCCAATGAAAAAATTGAAGGCTTTTTTCAATTATGTAAAGACAAAGGCTTAACTGGAAAACAAGGGGTAATTATTCCCCAAACAAATGTTATTAACCTGATGCTAAACACTGAAGTCATTGAAGCGGTAGAACGTGGCGATTTTGCCATTTATGCCGTTGAATCTATTGACCAAGCACTAGAATTATTAATGGCAACCCCTGCCGGAACAATGAACAGTACAGGACGCTATCCTAAAAAATCTATTCATGGTTTAGCATTAGCTAAGTTGTCCCATTTTGCGCAAATGTTAGAGGGGGATGAGGAATAACATTTGCATTGATTTAACTGCTAATTAGATTGTGTTGATTTTTGACAAATAAGTATTTTGTTGTAAAAAAGGGACGAATTGTCATGGTATTAAAAATGGCAAACGTCTCTTTTTTTCTTTTTCTCGTTAGAGCCTTTCAAGGTTACCAAAGAACTCTTGTGATCAAATTTATTAATGGTGCCGGGTAGTTTGAATTTGTTAGTCATTTTGAACATTTTTTCGGGGTAGCCTGATAGGGTGTCTCCAATGCTTTAATCATTGCGATGCTACCGTAAATTGGTGTAGTGTTATAGCTATAACATCTCGTTTGCTATTAATGGCATGTACTTTTGTTATTTTAACACTATTCAAAAGGTTTACTTTTTATTATAAATAGGAAAAGTATGTCAACAAGTATTTCAACTGCTTTTTATGATGCGTTATTTGATGTAACTAATATGGATGCATCAATGAATATCCTAGAAGAAACCACGTTAGCAAACGTAAGACAAATTTTGAATGACCCTGAGCAACTCTCTAAGCATATACCACCTTTACCTGTTATTTTGCTTGAGTTGATAGAAACATTAAAAGATCAAAATGCCAACTTTTTGGATTTTATTAGAATTATTGAAAAAGATCGCCTTATCATTAACCGTATTAAAAATAGCGAATTCTGCCAAATATTCACGTAGTGAAGGCGGTATTCAGTCATTACAAAAAGCGGTTGGTATATTAGGAACGGTAGGTGTTGCTAATATAGCGACTACCGTTTTAATGAAGTCGTTAATGCCGCAAAGCCCTATTTATTTTAAAAAGTTTGGCCGCCAAATTTGGGAACATTCTCTACAATGCGCTTTTTTATGTCAAACGTTAGCGGCAAAGCATGAGCAAAATGAATTTGATGCGCATTTCCTTGGTTTAATTCATGATGTGGGTAAAATTATAATTTTCGGTGCGTTATGTAATGCTCTGAGTAATGTACTGCCGGGAGAGTTACCTGGCAGTCTAGCGTTTAAACAGCTTATGTCTGAAATGTCATTAGATATTTCTTATTCCATTGTGAAAGAATGGAACCTGCCTAATGTGTATTGTGATGCTTTATTGGCGCAAAGTATGGGTAAATCAACACCTTTATCTTCTGTTTTATTTAAAGCGAATGTTATTAGCGAAATTTATATTTTATCTAAAAAGAATAAAATTACTGAAAATCAAATTGAAACAGTGTTAGCAAAAATAAAGGTGGATAAATCTATTTGGCTTAACTTTTTGGAAAATGCTGATGATTTCAACCTTGGTTCATAAGTATTTATAAATACCATTTGTGTATTACCGTTGTTCGTGTATAATGCGCGCTTCGATGGTGGGTGTTGGCTTTATAATATATAGAATCAACAAAATGATAGAGGCACTTTTACAATAGGGAATGGTGCACTACTTATTGATTTATCTATTAAGTGAGATACTTAGAGAAGTAAACAATAAGTCCATCGAAATGAGTAGGGGTTTTCTGCCCAATAGACTTGCCCTTGACTGAACATTTCGTTTTCAGCAGAAATATAGCGTGAAGATACGCTATGCGCTTTAAGTCTTCCTGGTGGTTTCCTCGTATGATGTACGCAGGTTTAAGACTTAGCATTTAAAAATTTATTCAATTCAGATCTCTTTCCATAACAAATGTTATGTATGAAGGTGAGCTATTTTTTTGCTCTTTATTTTTTGCTAATTTTTCTTTAGTAGATGTCTTTATTAGACATGCTCTCCATACCTGCCTTAAATTGATGAAATTAAAAATGACTGAACAAAAAAATACAGAACAAACTGATAGCAAAAATTCAACAGAGCAAAGCAATGCAGTTAGCTTTGATTCTTTAGGTTTACCAACTAATTTATTAACTGCTGTTACTGCAATAGGTTTTACCTCAGCTACCGATATTCAAGCGCAAACTATTCCACCTTTATTAGCAGGTAAAGATGTACTAGGTGAAGCACAAACAGGTACAGGTAAAACGGCAGCTTTTGGCTTACCCGTTAGCAAAAATTGATACGTCTATTAAAAAGCCACAATTAATGGTGTTAGCACCAACACGTGAATTAGCAATGCAAGTAGCTGAAGCTATTGAGTCTTTCGGTAAAAACATGAAAGGTTTAACAGTTGCTACGTTATACGGTGGTCAATCTTATGGTCCACAATTTCAACAATTGGAGCGTGGTGCGCAAGTAGTTGTTGGTACGCCTGGTCGTTTGATGGATCATTTACGTCGTAAAAGCCTTAAGTTAGCAGACCTGAAAGTATGTGTACTTGATGAAGCTGATGAAATGTTAAACATGGGCTTTTTAGAAGATATTCAGTGGATTTTAGATCATTTGCCTGAAACAACGCAAATGTGCTTATTCTCTGCAACTATGCCACCGATTCGTAAAATTGCTAACCGTTTCTTAAAAGATCCTGAGCATATTAAAATTGCAGCGGTTAAAAAAGCCAAAGCTAATATTACGCAATACGCATGGAAAGTTAGTGGCATCACTAAAATGACGGCTTTAGAACGTATTGCCGAAATAGTTGATTATGATGCGATGATTATTTTTGTTCGTACTCGTAATGATACTGTTGATGTTGCTGAAAAACTAGAACGTGTCTACCAAAGATTAGCACTTAACGGCGATTTGAACCAAGCACAGCGTGAACGTTGTATTGATCAAATGAAATCAGGTAAATCTTCTATCTTAGTTGCAACGGATGTGGTTGCACGTGGGTTAGATATTCCACGTATCTCTTTAGTTATTAACTATGATTTACCAGGTGATAATGAAGCCTATGTTCATCGTATAGGTCGTACTGGTCGTCCGGCCGTGAAGGTATGTCTATCGCTTTTGTTCGTCCACGTGAAATGTATTCATTACGTCATTATGAGCGTTTAACGTCTGGCACAGTGAATATGTACGAATTACCAAATGTTCAAGAATTAGGTAAAAAGCGTATTGAACGTGCTCGCGCTGAAATAACAAGTATTATTGAAGGAAAAGATTTAGCAAGCATGCGCGAAATTGTTGAAGCCATGACAGCTGAGTCTGAAATGTCTGTGGTTGATTTAGCTGCAGCTTTGTTGTTCCAGAAACAATTGAAGCAACCATTCCAACCGAAAGAAGATCCTAAACCACGTCGTGATGCACGTGAAAAAGATAGCCGAGGTGAACGCAACGGTCGTGATAGAAATGATCGTGGCAGAGATTCACGTCGTGATTCACGTTCAGATAATCGTGCTGACAGCCGAGGTGAACGCAATAGTAACCGTGGTTCACGTGATGAAAGACCACGTAAAGCAAAAGTTGATCGCAATGATGTTGATTGGCAAACGTATCGTTTGGAAGTAGGTAAAGAGCATGGTGCACGTCCAGGTGATATTGTTGGTGCAATTGCTAACGAAATTTCATTAGACAGTAGTTATATTGGTGCCATTAATTTGCATGACAAACATAGCTTTGTGCAATTACCTAAAGGTATCCCTGCTGATTTGTTTAAACAGTTAAAAGGTGTACGTGTTCGTCGTCAACCATTAGCGATAACAGCATCAGAAGAGCAAATGGAAAAACAACAAACGCCACGTCGTAGTAAAGAACGCTCACAACGTCACAGCTAATATTTATTTAATTTAGCATCATAAAAAAGGCACTTTAAGTGCCTTTTTTCTTGCTTATAAGTAATCACATACAACTTATATCACTTAATTATTAAATAAATAACAATGTAGTTGGTGATGTTAGCAAGTAGAAATGATCACATAGTTTGTGAGGTTGCAATAACTATTGGTTGATAGTTAAGGTTATCGAGTTGCGAAATAACCGGTCTCGCAACTCGATACATTGGTTGTTTGTAACTATTTTTTAGTTTTTCCACTAATTGAAACATTCAAATCTTTCAAAATGCCATCATGCACGTTGTACACTATGCCGTGTACCGTAACATTTTGATTAGCTAGCCAAGCACTACGTAAAACTGTAGAGTTAGCGACATTGGCAACTTGTTCAATAACATTAAGCTCACATAGTAAATTCATGCGCCCTGCATCATCTGCTACGGCATCGAGTTTTTTCTGATTAAATCGATACACATCTTGAATATGACGCAGCCAGTTATCAATTAAACCGTGGCTTTCATCGTGAAAAGCAGCTTTAATACCACCGCATCGGTAATGACCGCAAACAATAATATCTTCTACCTTTAATATTTCTACTGCAAACTGTATTACTGATAAACAATTTAAATCCGTGTGGATAACTTGATTAGCAATATTACGATGAACAAACACTTCGCCTGGCATCATGCCTAATAATTCATTAGCGGGTACGCGAGAATCAGAACAGCCTATCCACAGGTATTTCGGGGTTTGTTGTTCAGATAGGTTTTTGAAAAAAGTTGGATCCTGCGCTAGTATTTCGTTAACCCAACGTTTATTGTTTTCAAATAAGTGTTTTATTGTGCTCATAAGTTTAAATTTTAGTTGTCATATGAAATGTTAACGACATTTTATGTCAATATTAGAATAAGTAAAAGAAAATAATACTATTACCTTGTGGTTGTTATCTCAGTATAATAGCAATTAATCAAGATGAAAGTAGGTAGTGATAATGGCAACAGCGGCGGCAGTGCATATTTTAGTTAAAACAGAGCAAGAGGCATTAGTGCTAAAAGAAAAACTCGATAAAGGAGCCGACTTTGCACAATTAGCAAAAAAGTTTTCAATTTGCCCTTCAAAAAAGAAAGGGGGAGATTTAGGTGAGTTTCGCCGTGGGCAAATGGTTAAAGCTTTTGATGATGTTGTTTTTAAAAAAGAATTGTTAAAAGTTCATGGCCCAGTGAAAACAAAGTTTGGTTATCATTTGATTAAAACTTTGTATCGAAATTCGTAACATTTTAAAACCCTATTAGCATCGAACTAAAAGTACGCGGCTAAAATCACAGTAAATAAACTGAAATTCGCGGGTATTAGCTTTATTTTTCCGCCCTTTCTTCTTTATCTAGCTCCTCATTCCGTTCTTTAATTTTAGTTAGCTGCTCAGATGTTAAATCGAACTTTTTAGCTGATTTTTTTAGCATTAAAACACCTCCTAAGATGATACCTAACGCTAAAATAGTTAAAATTATGCCACTTAACGACATAAAACCTCCTTGATAGATGATTACTTAGTGTTTTTAATTAAATAGTCATAGTAAAATTATTTTTTAACAGGTAAGTTATCTTATCAGGTTTCGGTCTTGTAATAACATAATAATAAATAATTTCGGACACTCTATGCATAAAAATTTAAGTACAAAACTCCTTCTGCCTATGTTGATAGTAGGCGCTTTATTCCTTGTTGGTATTTTATTTTCATCAGACAGCTTCAGTAAATATAATGTTTTAGCCATTGTTTTTGCACTTGTAGTTACGCAAGTTATACTGAGTAGCTTCTATTATTCAAAACAGATCACTCGGCGAATAGCTAATTTAGCGTGCTATTTAGATTTGGTAGTGAGTACTGAACAGGCCCCCTCGAACCCATTAATTGATCCCATTGATGATGAACTAGGTGCCGTAATTAATGAATTAAGTCAGTTTATTGTTAGCTTAGCAGATGTGGTGAGTGATATTAGACGTGAATCAACAAAATTGAATCAAGGTTCTAATCAGCTTGTGACAGAAATGCAAAATTCCGTGAATACAGTAGATGAATCAGTAAATCAGATTGAGCAAATGGCACAATCCATAGAAGATATTGCGAACACTTCATCAACCTTATCTGAGAATGCCGATCAAGTAAGTAATACTACCAGTGGTGTGATGACAACGTTAAATAAGGGAATTTCATCCTCTAATACCAGTCAATATACGATCGAGTCTTTTGCTAAAGAAGTTGAAAGTATGGTTCATGATTTAGGTTTGTTGAAGGAAGAAGGGGCACGTATTGGCTCAGTATTAGATGTTATACGTGCTATTGCCGATCAAACTAATTTATTAGCGTTGAACGCGGCTATTGAAGCGGCACGCGCAGGTGAGCAAGGTCGAGGTTTTGCGGTTGTTGCTGATGAAGTTAGAGCGTTAGCTTCTCGCACTCAAGAAGCAACTGTGGAAATTCAATCCATGGTAGAAGGGTTACAGGATAAAACCGCGAATGCGGTTGCTGCGGTAACTCGTGGTCAAAGCTTGACACAAGATAGCTTATCTCAGTCGGCAGAAGTTGTTAGTGCACTAAAACAACTTAGCCAAGCCTTTGAAGAGGTTGACAACTTAACGTCACAAATTGCGCAAGGTACACAAGAACAGCAAAATTCAACGGCTTCTATTAATGATAATATGTCTGCCGTGTTGTCATTAAGTCGTGAAGTGAATGAAGGGCTTGCGCGTGTTGCAGAGCATGCGAATCAGCAACAAAAAACGTCTTGTGATGTTGATACGACGTTAAATCGTATTTGTGTTTAGCTGAATTATTATCACTTCTCTCGGGGAAAGTTTCTTTTCGAGGGAAGTGAAAGGGTTTGGTTAATACGATCTGTCTTGATTTCGTTGCTGAGAGAGGGTTTGAAGTTGTTTTGATTGTTCATGTAGGCTTGTGCGAACAAGTATTTCTCTATCTTCCTCTCGTATAAAGTGAAAAATAACTTTATGGTGAAAAGCATTATCAACGTGTTCAATTTCAATCACTTCGCCATAACAATATACCGCATTATTTTCATTTAATAGAAAAATTTTCATTTCAAGTATTTGGTTCAAATTGAAGGCTATACTGGCAGTAAACAGAAGACCACCCCCACCAAATTTTAAGCCTTGGTATCTATGTTTTTCTTCATCTTGTTGGCTTAAAATATAACCAATAAGTAAATCTATCTTTTTTGACTGATGATTTAAATAATCAACTAATTGGGCTGCAACTCCTGAAAGCGATTGCAACGGACGCAAAGCAGCTTGATCAATGGTTGTCATGTCACTTGCCATTTTGAATGGTGTTGGCATATTAGCTAAGAATTGCTCGTAACTAACAACATTGTGGTCTTCTAAAGGTAAAATGTTAATTGAAAACTCATGTTCAATTGAGAAAAATTCATTGTATTTTATTAATTTTTGTTCTGTTATGTCGTTATTCATGTTTGTCACTTTGGTTATTTGGCTTTTGATTTCTGATGTATACTATTGAAAATATTTTATCGGTTCGATATTGGCAAGCCATTTTCACCCAACATAGGGAATGAATTAGCATAATACTGAGTTATCTCTAATAACTAAAGTGCTTAAGCAGTTTATTATGAATGAAAGAAGTATAGACTTTTAATTAGGCAGGTTAATTTGGTGATAAAAGTCCCTCTATCCATCATAATTTAACTAGTTTTAGCTAAAAAGTATTTGCTACGTTACCAGTAATAACTACCTAATAAGGAGTTTAATAGATGAAAAAGACCAAGCCCGAATCGCGCATACAAGTCATTGATCGGGCAGCGCACTTATTAGATGCTATGTCACGTTATTCGTTACCAGTATCATTAAAAGAATTGAGTGCGGATACTAATTTGTCGCCTTCGACAGCATTTCGAATTTTACATTCGTTAATTGACAATCATTTTGTTGATAAAGATGACACAGGTAAATATCATTTAAGTGGTAGATTAATACGCCTTTCTAATAACCAAAATGCAGGCATTGATTTTAGAAAAGTTGCTAGCCCGTATTTACATAAATTACGTGACAAATTTTGTGAAACAGTTAATTTAACGACCCGTGAAGGGGATGTGATTATTTATATTGATAAAGCGCTACCAAACAGAATGATGAATGTACAACAAATCATTGGAAGTAGGGCTCCTTTACATGTTACTGGTGTTGGTAAAATGATGTTGGGTCGAGAGGGGA
Organism: Colwellia maritima; assembly: GCF_022669015.1. Classification (GTDB taxonomy): domain Bacteria; phylum Pseudomonadota; class Gammaproteobacteria; order Enterobacterales; family Alteromonadaceae; genus Colwellia; species Colwellia maritima. The sequence continues at coordinate 1,996,680 of NZ_JAKKSL010000001.1, forward strand.
AAGCAGGAATTTGTGGTTATGCTCAGCGAACAAATTTACCTATTTATACACGTAATACTTTTTCTACCGTTGATACGCTCATTAATGAAAGTATTAGTTGTTTTGAACGCGGCTATGCTTTTGATAATGAAGAAGCAGAAGTGGGGGTAGGTTGTATTGGCACACTCATATATGACAAATATGGTGAAGTTATTTCGGTTTGTCAGTGTCGGCACCGATCGAAAGACGTAAAAATGAATGGGCAAAGCATTTAGTTAAAGCGGCAAAGTTGATTTCAACCAAGCTTGGTTATGTAGGCAATACACTTTGATCAAACTTTGCCGTGTGAGGTTTAAAAGAACAAACAACGATAAATGATCAACAGTTGTATACGTTATTTGATCATAAATGGCTGTTTGTTGCTTTCATTAATGGCAATTTAATTTCACAATGTGGAATTTATTTTGAGAAGTTTCTGGCTTATTGTTTTAACGCATCTTCAAGAGCAGCTAAACATAAAGCGACATTTTCACTTCTTGCAGCATAACCCATAAGACCAATACGCCATGCTTTACCGGCTAAATCACCTAAACCTGAACCAATTTCAAGGTTATAATGGTTGAGTAAGTAGCTTCTTACTTTTACATCATCTATGCCTTCTGGAATATAGATAGCGTTTAGTTGTGGTAAGCGCTCTTCTTTTGGCACAATAAACTCAATACCAAGCTTTTCTAAACCTTTGGCCAATGTTTCGTGTTGAGATTGATGGCGAGCCCAAGCGTTTTCTAAGCCTTCATTTTGCAGTTGTACTAATGACTCATGCAAGCTGTAAAGTGAATTGACAGGGGCAGTATGGTGATAACTTCGTTTACCTTCACCAGACCAGTAACTCATGACAAGTGATTGATCTAAAAACCAACTTTGAATTAAAGATTTACGATTTTTAACAATATTTACGGCTTTCTCACTAAAAGATAATGGTGATAATCCTGGCACGCAAGATAAACATTTTTGTGAGCCAGAATAAATAGCGTCAATACCCCATTCGTCAACTCTAAGCTCTATACCGCCCAGTGATGTTACCGCATCAACAATTGATAAGCAGTCGTGTTGCTGAGCCAGTTTACAGAGTGCTTTGGCGTCAGATACAGCGCCAGTTGACGTTTCAGCATGAACAAATGCTAAAAATTTTGCGTCGGGATTTGCCTTTAATGCTTGCTCTACCTTGTCTACTTCTACGGCACGTCCCCAAGGAGAGTCAACGATGATGGCTTCTCCACCAACACGAGTGACATTTTGTACCATACGATCGCCAAAGACACCATTACGACAAACAATGACTTGATCTCCCGGTTCAACTAGGTTGACAAAACAGGCTTCCATACCAAAGAGAGCCGGGGGCTGAAAGTGCGATTGTAAATTCATTTTTTGTTTGAAAAGCATACTGAAGCAGCGCTTTTGTTTCATCCATCATACCAATGAATAATGGGTCTAAATGGCCTATTACTGGTCTTGATAACGCGGACAAAACTTCAGGACTAATATCTGAGGGTCCTGGACCCATTAATATTCTACGAGGAGGATTAAATGATTTAATGTTCATGATATTTTGCCTTTCTTTAATTAATGATATTGGAGATTTTTTTTAGTTAAACAATACTTGTTATTAGAGTCAAGCTGCTAGCTAGGGGAGGCATGTTGATTTGATTTTAAAAAAAAGACGTAACAATAAATGTATTGATTTTTTGTATTGTATTTGTTAATCATTTTTTATTTCATAGCCAAAAGTTTTAGAGTGGAAAGTTATGCCGAATAAGATAGTAGGAGCTAATAGAAAATAGCATAGTGAGGTGTTGCTAGGGGACAACGTGATGTGAGGTTAATTGAGTTTATCTTGTCTTTTTTAAATTTATATTGTTCTTGTTGATGAGTTTAATCAAAAAAAATGATTAAACATAACAAATTATTGCGCTTGCTTGTTAGTGTTATCTGCATACAATTACGCACATATATTGGCTTTAATTATTAAGAAAATGAAACAAAAAAATGAAAGGGGTGTGGATGAGCTTGTTTTTATATTTTTGCTCTTATGTTTATTTATCGCTTCATTACTGATGACGTAAATATATACAAGGTAAAATAAAAACGTTAAAGCTGAGTCATTTATAGATTTTTATAAATGACTCACTCTTATTGAAAGTCAATAATACCAATCTCACTAACTATGTGATCATTTCTACTTGCCAAAATCACCCTTTACTTCGTAATTTATTTAATCATTAGAACAAAACGTTATTGAAATAAATGCCCTGTATTTGGCCATTTTTTCTACGTATAAAATAGATCACTTAATTAATGAAACGGGTATAAGGTTTTATTTGCGTTTAACAGCCCACAAATGTAATAGTTCTAATCCGATAGTTGCTGCAGCTAAAGCAGTTAATTCACTGTGATCATACGCAGGTGCCACTTCTACAACATCCATACCGACAATATTAATCCCTTGCAGCGCTCGCAATATTTTTAACACTTTATCAGTTGTTAACCCACCACATACTGGCGTACCAGTTCCTGGTGCAAATGCCGGATCTAAGCAATCAATATCGAATGTTAAATAAACGGGCAAGTCGTCGATAGTGTCTTTAATCGTTTGAACAATTACATCAACGGATAAATCGTTGGCTTGCATGGCGTTTATCACAGTAAAACCATGATTTTCGCTTTGATAATTAGTGCGAATTCCCACTTGTATGGATTTGTTTTTATCGATTAAACCTTCATTTGGTGCATGAAAAAACATGGTTCCATGATCATAGCGACTACCATTATTGTAGGTATCGGTATGGGCATCAAAATGAACAAGCGCCATTTTACCAAACTTTTTAGCGTGTGAGCGTAACAAGGGGAGTGTAACAAAATGGTCACCACCGAATGAAAGCATGGCCTTATTGCTGTTTAGGATTTGATCTGCCGCTTGTTCAACATATTGTGTAAATTCTTGTGCATCACCCGTAGCATAAATTAAATCACCCGCATCAATGATACTGATTTTTTTAAGTAAATTAAAAGGCCAAGGAAAGCGTGCGCCTTCCCAAGCCAGATGCACAGACGCTTGACGAATAGCGGTAGGACCACTGCGTGCACCAGAACGTCCAGAAGTCGCCATATCAAACGGTAAGCCTAATATCACCACGTCAGCATCGTGCTTTATCGGGTTTGTCACTAACGGGCAACGCATAAACGTCATCGCGTTTGAGTAAATAGAGTTATCTATTTGATTGAAGATATCCATCATTAAAAATCTTCCAAATAAGTGTAACCTGATAAACCTGTGACTAATTCTTCAAAAATTGATTCGCGCTCTTCTTCGGGTATTTTATTATTGACGAGCTCAGCGTAGGTCTGTTTAAATACTTGCGCATCTAAATGCACATAGCTCAACATGTCTTCAACGGTATCGCCTTCGTTAATTTCTGATATTTCCACTTCACCATTATCATTCATTGTAACAACAGCACTATGTGTATCACCAAATAAGTTATGCATATCGCCTAAAATTTCTTGATAAGCTCCCACTAAAAAGAAGCCCATCAAATAGGGTTCATCTTCACTCCATCTTTGGTACAGGTAGCGTGGTTTCAATACCTTGCCCGTCAACATAGCTATCAATTGCACCGTCAGAATCACAAGTGATGTCTAATAAAACGGCACGTTTTTGATGTGATTTTTGCAAATTATTTAAAGGTAATACTGGAAATACTTGGTCGATACCCCAGGAATCAGGTAATGATTGGAAAAGGGAAAAGTTTACAAAAAACTTATCGGCTAATTTTTCAGTTAAACCATCAATAATAGGGCGATGAAAACGGTTTTTATTGTCCATTAATTCGTTTAATTCATAACAAACGCGCATATTGACTTGCTCAGCCCATGCTCGTTCAGTTAAATCTAAAAGACCCATTGCAAATTGATTATGCACTTCACTAATATCACTTTGTGTATCGTGATAAATTTCAATTAAGGCGCGATCATCCGTACGCTCATTTAATTGCATCCAAGAGCGCCACATATTATGCAGCAATAATGATGCCTCCTCAGAAGGTGGCTCTATATCTTCAAGCTCGTACGATTCTGCGCCAATAACGTTTGAAATCAGTACGGCGTGATGTGCAGTTAATGCTCTACCAGATTCTGAAATGATCATTGGCATGTGTTCGTCATACATTTTGCAAGTATCGCCGATAGCATGCACTATGTTGTTGGCATATTCCGCTAAACTGTAGTTCATTGAATTATGTGATTGGCTACGAGTACCATCATAATCGATGGCTAAACCGCCGCCTACATCCATACATTCAAGACCTGCACCTAACTTACGTAATTCACAATAAAAGCGTGCTGCTTCACTAACACCTATACGCACATCACGAATATTAGCCATTTGTGAGCCTAAATGGAAATGCACTAATTGCAGTGTTGATAATTTATCGTGTTCTTTAAGAACTTTTATCACTTTTAATACTTGTGATGCAGATAAGCCAAATTTAGATTTTTCACCGCCACTGGCTTGCCATTTGCCTTTACCTTGTGAGGCCAAACGAACACGCAAACCTAAACTAGGTTCTACATTTAAGTTTTTTGCTTCGGCTAGAATCATTTCTAATTCAGACATTTTCTCTAAAACAATATGTACTTTATGACCTAGTTTTCGACCGATTAATGCTAAACGCACATATTCTCGGTCTTTATAGCCATTACATACAATAACTGACGTTGCTTTTTGCGCTAACGCTAATACGGCCAAAAGCTCAGCTTTACTACCTGCTTCTAAACCAAGTTGTTTATGTTCTTTATTGGTTTGGCTCGCTAAAATTTCATCAACGACCTCACGTTGTTGGTTAACTTTAATAGGGTAAACTAACAAGTATTCTTCAGGGTAATTATAATCAGAAATGGCTTGGTTAAACGCTTCACACAAACTGTGAACACGGTGGTGAATAATTTGTGGAAAGCGTATTAATGCCGGTAGCGTAAGACCTTTTGCCTCGATCATTTGAGCTATACTACTTAAATCAACAGTTTGTTCTTGGTTTTCTGCTTTAGGCGCCACAAAAACATTTCAAGCATCATTAATGCCGAAATACCCTTGACTCCAATGACGCACGTTATAAGAAGCACGAACGTGTTCGAGAGAAGTAGTTTTATCCATTGGTTTTCCTTTTGAATATGTAATAGCACAATAGCTTATTAATATAGATTATACGCATTTATTATTTAAAGCTGAAATTGAATAATATGGTTGGTACCATAAAAAAAAATGATTAAACCAAGGTTATACTTTTTATTATTTTTGAGGGTATACCGTGTTATTTTTTGAATAAACAAATCAAAGATTTTTATCTCGTGTTGATTGGTTAATAAAAGTAAACAAAGAAGAAGTGTTGATGGGTTTGTATTTATATTTTTGTTATGATGCGCAATTATTCATGGGGAGTTATTTATATTGTGGCGTTGTATCGTCAACTCTCGTGATTCATACCAACTAAACTAAACTAAACAAAAGAATATAAGGCAAACTAAATATTACTATGGACTGGCTTGATACCGCGTTTAATTCCATTAAGTTAACTGAGTTTTCAACGTTAATTTTTCAGAATAAATTTATTGTGACTTTAGCACTTGTTTTTATTTTTGTTATCGCTAAGCAAATTTTGATAAAAATGATAAAACGTAAATCTAAAAGCGATAAAAGAATACGTATAAATATGGTTAATAATATATTCACCTTATCGTTAATTGTCGCGCTTTTTAATATTTGGTCATATGAAATTCAAAAGTTCGCTTTTTCGATTGCGGCTTTTATTGTTGCTATTGTGTTGGCTACAAGAGAGTTTATTCAATGTTTTATTGGTTTTGTTTATTTATTATCCAGTAGGCCCTTTCGCATTGGTGATTGGATACAAGTAGGGAATTATTTTGGTGAAGTGCATTCAACTGATTGGGCAAAATTAACTTTACTAGAAGTGGGTCAAGATGATTATGAATACACGGGAAAAACCTTGTATTTGCCTAATAGCCAATTAATTACTTCAGTGATAAAAAATCTTAACTTTTTAAAGCGATACGCCATGCATCACTTTACTATTATAAGAGATGATAGTGTTAACCCGTTTGAATTTATTGAACAGCTCAATGAAAAAGCCAATAAATATTGTGATGACTTTAAAGATGTCGCTATTCGTTATAATCAACTTATTGAAAATAGGTTAGAAATAAATATAACGGGTCCTGAGCCTCATATTCAAATCGCCACATCAGATGTTGGTGATACCCAAGTGTTTTTTACGATTTTTTGCCCAACAGAGAGAGCACTTGAGATAGAGCAAAAATTAACGCGTGATTTTATGTCATTGTGGTTTGAACATAAAAAATTAATTGTAAAAAGTTAGTGTTGTTCTGGCGTATTTAACGTGATTGAACCATCAAGGTGAATGTCGCGTTGTGGGAATGCGACGACAATATCATGTTCTTCGAATAACTCAGCTAGACGAAATCGAATATTACTCCTTGTTATTCTTAGGCCACCTTCAACGGTTGATTTAATCCAGAAACTTACGTGAAAAATAAGGGCATTATCACCGAAATCTTCAAATGAAACTTGAGGCTTAGGATCAGCTAACGTTTCTTTTTGATCTACAGTTGCTTGCATTATTAACGCAGCTACTTTTTTTATTGGCGAGCCATAAGCTACACCTACTATGACAGAGCCTCGAACTAATTGATCTACCAGTGTCCAGTTTACAACAGTATTTTCAAGTAATTTACTGTTGGGAATTAATAGGTGTACGCCATCTACTCGCCTGATTCGTGTGGAACGTGTGTTAATTTCTTCCACTGTGCCTTTCGCATTTTCAACTTCTAAAAAGTCGCCAATTCTAATTGGACGTTCCCACATTAATATCCGACCGCTAATAAAATTATTGATAATATTTTGTGCACCAAAGCCGAAACCTATGGCAATAGCGCCGGATAAAAAAGCAAAAGCGGTGATAGGAACATTGATTAGATCTAAAGTAGTAATAATCAATATTGTGATGGCAATAATATAAAATATGCGTTGCAATAAATGAATAATATTAGGATCTGTTTTTTGCGTGGTTAAACGTTTTGTTATACTTTTTACAATCCATTTTGTTAAAAAGAAGCCTATCACCAGTAAAAAAGGAATTAGGAGAATATCACCAATCGTAATAGGCTGATCTTCAATAGAGGTAACTGATATATTTAAAAAGGCTACAATTTGCTCAAAGGTCATCATTTATTTCTCTCTTGTCGAGCTTATTGATTTAGCAAGTTAAATTTATGAATTTACAAAGACTTTAGAAGGATCAACCAAAAACTTTTTACCCAAGGCTTCTCTTCCAAGAAGCATTAAATAATTCATGTCAGATCGATCCGTTAATGTTATTTCTATCATCCAGGTTTCTTTTCCTAAAACTGCGGTTGTTTCGATAACGTAACGTTGTTCAGAAGTACCATTAGAGGATTTTATTTTCCTAATATCACTAATGGGAGCAGTACAACTGAGAATACTATTAACATTATGAACATCAGGATGGATATCAAACTTAACGCATTTCTTGCCATTTTTGACTATTTTAGTGAGGTTATCAACATGCAATGAAGATGTTTTTGCACCCGTATCAACTCTGACTTGTAAGTCGTCAATTGCTAGATCCGGTAAAGCGATTGATTCTAAACGACCTATGATTGTTTTATTCTTATTCATATAAAGCCTTAATTAATTTAGATTATTATCTCTTGGTAATAATAATTCTTGCACTGATTCAATTTGCTCAGCAATGTCTTCATCATCTTCACTAAAGTAGGCTATGTGAAACATTGCTTCACCTTCTTGTACCGGAATATTTTGTTTTCCAATTAAAATACCAGAACGAGTGGCTTTCACAGCGTCAATGATTTCACCGTAAGGACTGCCTATTTCAGCGAGTACTTGACCTTTGACAATCTGATCACCCAAGTTGACAATATTATGTACAATACCACTCGCATTTGCTCTAACCCATTGACTTCCATTAGCAATGAAAGGCGCCATTTTTTTCTTTTTTGAAGTCGATTTTCTTGTCATGCCTAAATGCTGTAATACATTCAATATACCTTTCATACCAAAGACGAATTGAAAACTCGTCAAAACGTAAGGCTTCTCCCGCTTCATATAACAATATTTTTGTTTCATTTTTAACGGCAGATTCACGCAAAGAGCCATCCACTAACGTTGAGTTCAATAAAACAGGTACACCAAATACTTCTGCTAGCTCTTTCGTTTCAGCATCAGACATGTCTGCTCTAATTTGTGGTAAATTTGAGCGGTGAATAGCGCCAGTATGTAAATCTATACCGTAATCACAATGCTTTACTATTTCATTAAGAAAAATATAAGCGACCCTACCACCAAGGAGCCTTTCGCAGAACCTGGAAAACAACGGTTAAGATCGCGACGATCAGGCATATAACGACTTTGATTTACTACACCATATACATTTACCATTGGTACAGCAATGACGGTACCTCGGGTAATTTTAAATTTTTGTTGTTTGATCAGACGACGTATAATTTCAATGCCATTTAATTCATCACCATGAACTGCCGCACTAACAAAGATAGTAGGTCCTGGTTTTTTTGACCGAATAATATGCACGGGTAGAGAGACATTCGCATCGGTGTATAGCTTGGCTACGGGCAAGTTAATTTTTCGATGTTCGCCGGGTAAGATGGTAAATTCACCTATTGTTAATTTTTCCATAATGTTCTTTATTAACCTTTGCCACGTGTTTTAGTGTTATTTGGTTTGGCATTTTTTTCCAAAAATTCGAATACCATACCTGCAATGTTTTTGCCTGTGGCTTTTTCAATGCCTTCTAAACCGGGAGAGGAGTTAACTTCCATAACCATGGGGCCACTTTGAGAACGAAGTAAATCTACACCGCACATATTTAATCCCATTGCTTTTGCTGCATTAATAGCTGTTTCTCGCTCTTCTTTAGATAATTTAACTACTTCTGCTGAGCCTCCACGATGTAAATTAGAGCGAAATTCACCTTCTGCGCCTTGACGTTTCATAGCGGCAACGACTTTGCCACCAATAACTAAACAACGAATATCAGCGCCGCCGCCTTCTTTTACAAACTCTTGTACTAATATGTTAGCCTGAAGACCCATAAAAGCCTCTATGATTGCTTCTGCCGATTTGGCCGTTTCGGCTAACACAACACCAATACCTTGTGTACCTTCTAACAACTTAATAACAACAGGTGCGCCACCAACATTTTTAATTAAATCTTTTGTGTTATCAGGCTTATTTGCAAAACCAGTACGAGGTAAGCCGATACCTTTACGTGATAATAGTTGTAATGAACGTAATTTATCACGTGAGCGACTAATAGCGACTGACTCATTAATATTAAAGGTACCCATCATTTCAAATTGTCTAGCGACCGCCGTACCATAAAAAGTTACTGATGCACCAATTCTAGGGATAATGGCATCATATTTTGGTAATTCTTCACCATGATAACGTACTGCTGAACGACTACTGGTAATATCCATATAGCAATGTAACGTGTCAATTACATCAACTTCATGGCCTAAGGCTTCGCCTGCTTCTTTTAAGCGTCGTGTGGAATACAGTTTTGAGTTTCTTGATAATATAGCTATTTTCATAATATAAACCTTTTTTAATCACTTTTTCTTATTAAAAAGTGATGTCATAATTATAGCGCAGTGTATAGTTATAGCTGTAAATTACAAAGTTGTATATTTTTATGAGTTTAATCAAAAAAATGATTGTAGGCGAGTGTTGGAAAGTAGATGAAAATTGAATTATTAAAAACATTTCTTGAAGTCAGCAGGACTTTACATTTTAGGATTGCATCAGAAAATTTATTTATTACACAATCTGCTGTCAGTGCTCGAATAAAGTTATTAGAAGAAGATTTAGGGGTTCTGCTGTTTGATCGTAGCCAAAAGCATTTAAAACTTACTCCTGAAGGGAACCGGTTAATTAAGCACGCCAATGAATTGTTATTTATGTGGCAAAAAACTAAACAAGATGTTGGCATTGCAGAAAGTGATTCTCACCAACTTGTGATCGGTTCTATGATGTCCATATGGGATATAGTTTTACAGGATTGGTTGAAAAAATTCACCGCAATATGGATGATGTGAGCTTATTGACAAATACCTACTCGCCAATTGAATTACGAAAAAGTGTGTTAAGTCGTGTTATTGATATTGCTTTTTTATTTGAGCCTCCTTTTTGTTGAAGATCTTATTACCGAGAAAGTGGCGACTGTACCTCTGCATTTGGTAACGACAGAGCCTAGCGCTTGTAACGATATTACGTTATTAGATAATTATATTATGGTGGATTATGGTGATGCAATTAATGCACAGTATCGGCGTGATTTTCAAATGGCTGCTCCGGCCAAACACTATATGAGTCAACCACGGATCGCACTAAACTTTTTATTAGATCTTGGCGGTAGTGCTTATCTACCACGACAGATGACGTTTGAATACATTGAAAAGAAAAAACTATATATTGTTGATGAAGCGCCTGTATATTCAAGAGAAATATTTGCAGCTTACTTAGCTAAAAGCCAAAAAGTGAGTGTTATTGAGCAAACGATCCAATTATTTCCTTACGTTACACTATAAAATAAACTCAAATTAAATAGCTCACTTTGATCTTGTGGCAAAATCTATGTCAAATGGGCTAGATAATTTGAGTCGATTAATTATCGTTATGCTTTTGGTGGAAGCGTACTAATTGGTTTATAGTAACTTGCTTCTAACTCTTCATTTACGCATTGCAATAAATAAGTGTTTAATTGCTGCGCTTCAACTTCTTCTTGCGTTGCATATTCGCTACAATCAGCTACCAAGCTAAGTAAATAACTTTTAGGCGCATCTTCCAAAACTGGTTTTTCTTCTTCGCTGTAACTCATATTGCTAAACAAAACTAACAGTGTAAAAGCTAATGTTTTTTTCATAATTATTCTCTAAAATTTAATGTAAATTGAATAACGATTAGTTATCCCAGTAGTCGCTAAATGAATTTAGCTCTTTTTCTATCGTTCTTTTTTCATGCAAAGAGTCGAGTTTTTGCCTAGTGTGATACTTTTGCTTTGCTTTCTTTTTAATGTTTTTTCGAATCATTTCTTTGTTTGTAGTGCCATAGGCTATTTCAAAACCTGCTATACCAGAACTGAAAAGTAAATTTTCATCCATATCAATATCAATATCAGTGTCAATGCCACCTCAGCCTCAGAGTCTTCATATGTATTAATGTTCATTGCCTTACCTTATAAAAAACTAGAATTGAATTTTCATCAGATAATGTACTCATCAATATCAATTGAAAAGCGAAATATTTTTGTTTTTTTAATCAAATTATTTGATTAAACACTCGCTAAATATAAATTATGGAATGAGAAGGTGTCTTCAAAGCAGCTAAAAATGGGTGAATTTAGGCTGTATTGCTTTAATGATTGTTTGACAGGTTGATGCTCGGTGTAGTTCTCGTTACTATGTTTGAATGGCGTTAAGTTGTGGTTAAAACCATTTTTTCTTTTTGAAAAGCCAAACTTGCAACATGACAACGGCTATTAGTATCAGGATGAAAATACCAAAAGCGTTATTGTTGTCTGAGCCAGGGATACCACCAACATTGATGCCTAAAAGACCGGTTAGAAATCCTAAAGGCAGAAAGACTGCTGCAACAACGGATAAGACAAACATTCTGTTATTCATTTGATCATTTAGCTTGTGGTTTAACTCTTCTTGGCAAACAATTGCTCGGTCTTTTATTGAATCAAGTTCTTCGATATACCGGGTTAAATGGTCTGAAGTTTCTCTTAATAGTATTTTTTCTTCATTGGTGAAAAGCGTGATTTTATCACTAAATAGTTGTGACATTGCTTCTCTTTGCGGTGATAAATAGCGCCTCAAAGAGATTATTTGTCTACGTAAATCTGAAAGTTCGTTACGTAAATCGTTATTACTCGTTGTTAAAATATTTTCCTCAATATCCGACACGCTTTCTTCTATTTCAAAAATAGTTTGCCCCATTCGGGTGATTAAATTATCAGTGAGTATCGTGATAAAGTCTGCGGGTGTTTTGGGTCCTTCATCATTATCAAAATCAGCGGCAATTTCTTTGGTTGAGAGAAGCGTACGAAATCGAGTACTAATAATTTGATCTTTAGCGAACCAAAGACGAATAGAAACCATGTCATGAGGGTCGCTGTTGGGAGCTAAATTAACCCCCCTAAGCGACATCAGCACACCACCATTAAGTGGTGTGGCTCTTGGGCGAGTTTCTTCATTGAGTAGGGCAGTAATAACAACAGGGTTTAGTTGGCTTTCATGTGTTAGCCATTGTTTAGTTGTCTCTTGCGTATAATCAAAATGAAGCCAAAAAGGTTGGCTTTTGTCGAGCGAACGAAGAGATTTTATTTTATTATCTTGATTTTTTTGACCATGTTCATTGAAATAATAACCATAAATAAATTCTGAATGACCCATAACTACCTCGATAATAATATTTTTCTACATAATTTTTCTGCAGTAATAATCTTTTACAGTAATATTTTGTATAATGGAATTTTTATAGTAACAGTAATGTCCCGCAACCTAAAAAAGCGATAAAGCCAAAAATGTCAGTAACAGTAGTTAAAATAACGGCTCCTGACAGGGCCGGATCGATATTAAATTTATTTAATAGCCATGGTACCCATACACCAGATAACGAAGCAATAAGAATATTTCCTAAAATAGCAATACAAATTGTGACTGAAAGCAGTGGGTTTGCAAACCAATAAAAAGTAATAATGCCAATCACTGTTGCCCATAAAATACCGTTAATAGCACCTACTTTTAGCTCTTTTTTTACGATAGCTTGTCTATTTGCGTCGGTGATTTGCCCTAAGGCTAAACCTCTAATGATTAAGGTTAAGGTCTGGCTACCTGAAATTCCCCCCATTGACGCAACTACAGGCATCAGTACGGCTAGTGCGACCACTTGTTGAAGTGTTTCTTCAAATAAACCGATAAACCAAGACGCTAAAAAAGCGGTAAGTAAATTAATCCCTAACCAAATAGCGCGGTTTTTACTACTTAGCCAAACACTTGAGAATAAATCTTCTTCGTCACTTAAACCTGCAGACTGAAATAGTTGGTTATCTTTTAATTGCTCTTTGTATTGATATGCCGAGTCTAAGTCTAACCGGCCTGTTAGGCAGCCATTTTCATCGATAATAGGTAAAGCTGATTTACCTGATAAAATAACGGCATCAGCGGCTTCCTCTATGTCTTTTGTTGCTTCTAAATATTGTACTTCTTGATAAATAACGTCAGTTAGCAGTGTTTCGTCATTAAGTGTTAATAAACGATTGATCGCTATTTCACCCAGTAATTTAGATTCAGTGTCGATGATGTATATTACTTCGCTTAAGGGGGCTCTATTCTTTGCACAGATTTTTTTTGCAGCAGATACTTTTAACTTTTCTGGTATTTTATTCTCATCAAAACTTTGCCAATGCCCTGCCTCTGATTCTGAATAATCTTGCGCTTTTTTGAAATGACTTCTTTGCTTAACCGTCATTTGAGAAATAGCATACTCAATAAAACGATCGCTCAAGTGTTCTGTTAGTTCAAGTAAGCTATTAGCATCTAACTTATCAAATAAGGGGAGACAGCTGTCGTCATCCATCGAATCTAATAACATTTGTCTAGATTCATTCTTCATTTCTAAGAATATATTTTGCTGATACTCACTGCTCAGCTGTTGCCAAATAATTAGGCGTGATTTGAGCGGAAAGGCTTCAAGCAGTATTGCCATATGCTCAGGTAATAAATTATGTTCAATTTCTGAAATGAGTTCATTCACTGGAAGATCAGCGGCAAGTAGTTCGTCTACTTTTTCAATATATTGAGGCAATAACTCTAAAGACATTTAAATTCCTAAAAGGTCGGTATTTAACAAATTATTTTGATGAGACCCTACAAAATTTTGCGTTTTAAAATGTGACAGCGTTGACTATAAAATAGCACTATTTGCGTTAATAAAATATTATACCTTATGGAAATGCCAAAATTGCAGCCCTTTGCAATAAAAACACAACGTTTTTCGTTTTATTCTAAGTTATGGCGTTTACTTTTTAGAAAGCGCCAATGGCAAATTGTTGAAGATTGGCATTATAAGTTACCGAATAAAAGAATAATTATTATTCCTAAAGGGTTTGTGTTTGATGGTAGCTCGTATCCTGCGTTGGTGTGGTTATTTTTCTCACCAACGGGATTATTGCTCATTCCTGTTATATTGCATGAATTTTGCTTTACGTATAATTATTTATGGGTGAAACAAAATGGACATGTTTTTAAATATAAAAAGGGTGATGGATTTTTTAAATGGTCGGCATTAATTCGTAATGTAGGTATAGAACGTAACGAATTATTGTTAATTGATTATTTTATGTGGTTGATTTGTATTAGTTTTGGTTGGGTTAATTGGATTGTTTTTCAACGGAAAAAACTAGATGAAATTGTGCCATCTACGATAAAACCACGATAATCTTAGTAAGATGCTGATAGTCATTTTTATTCACTATCAGCATAGAGTACATTATTGAAAATTATTTTGTACTAGGCCGCAAGCTATTGCTTCTTCAAGCGTGAACTTTCCTTCTAACAGAGAACGTCCTAAAATAACGCCGCTAACGCCTGTACCAATCAAGGCTTTAATGTCATCTAAACAACCAATACCGCCAGAGGCTTGCCATTGAATACTTGGGTACTTTTGACAAAGCTCAATGTACAGATCAACATTTGAGCCTGAAAGCGTTCCGTCTTTTGAGATGTCAGTGCATAAAATATGTTTTATGCCTGCTTCAATGTATGCGTCAAGTAGGTCTTCTAGATTAACACCACTGTCTTCAATCCAACCATGGGTAGGTAGGGTTTTATTACCTTGTTCGTCAATTTTAATATCGAGCGCTAAAACAATTTTTTCACCACCATAAGATTTTAGCCATTCAATCACTAACTCTGGTTGTTTAATAGCAAGAGAGCCAATTACTACTCGTGTTGCACCCAATTCAAGGAGTTGTTTCACATCTTCTTCACAGCGAATACCGCCACCAACTTGAGTGATCATGGTTTCATGATTCACTACCGTTTTAAGTGTAGATAATTGACGTTTAGTACTGTCTTTTGCCCCATCTAAGTCAACAAAATGCATAACAGTAGCACCCGATGCTGCATAAGCTTGTTGACGTTCTTGTACTGTGTATTGGTAATTGGTTTTTTGTGCATAATCGCCTTGAAAAAGACGAACAACTTCACCACCAATTAAATCAATTGCAGGGATCATCATAAGTTGCTTAACTCCGGTTTTATTAGTGTAGCGTCGAGCTCTAAAAAGTTTTTAATAATTCTACTACCTAAATCACTTGAGCGTTCAGGATGAAATTGGCAACCTATAAAATTATCTTTACCTATAATAGCTGAAAATTCAGTACCATATACACAGCTTGCTAAAGTGTATTTGCTAATAGGGGCGGCAAAACTATGAACAAAATAAAAATAATCACCAACATTTATGCCGCCTAAAACAGGGTGTTCTGATACTTTTGTTAACGTATTCCGGCCCATGTGTGGTAGGCGATTAGCTTGGGCATCAAGTGGTGTAACTTTAGTTGGAATTAACCCTAAGCAATCAACTGCTTGCTCATTACCGCCTTCAGTGGATGATTCTGTCATTAATTGCATGCCTAAACAAAATCCTAATACGGGTTGTGTTAATTCTTGTAAAGGTTTTACTAATCCCTTTTCAATTATATTTTTCATGGCATGTTTAGCACTACCAACACCGGGAAGAATAACTTTATCAGCGGCTTTAATTAATGCTATATCGTCTGTGATAGTTACGTTGAAACCTAAGCGTTCAACGGCGAATTTTACAGAAGATAAGTTAGCACAACCTGTATCAACAATGACATTTTTGCTAGTGTAACTATTTTTATTTACAGGAATTTCAGTCATTATAACGTTCCTTTTGAACTAGGTAATTCATCACCTTCAACTTTGATGGCCTGGCCTAATGCACGACCAAAAACTTTAAATAAGCTTTCAACTTGGTGATGACAATTACCTTTGCTAGTTGATAGGTGCAATGTAATTAACATAGAATCAGCAAGTGAACGGAAAAAGTGTGGGACCATCTGTGTAGACATAGTGCCAACATTTTCTGAGGTGAATTCGGCATCAAATTCAAGCCAAGGTCGACCAGATAAGTCAATTGCACATTCAGCACGACATTCATCCATGGGGAGTACAAAACCAAAACGGCCAATACCGCGTTTGTCACCCAACGCTTCTTTTAATGCTTGTCCTAATGCTAGGGCTGTATCTTCAACACTGTGATGTTCATCGATATGATAATCACCACTGACATGGCACTGCAAATTGAAACCGCCGTGAGTGGCTATTTGATCTAGCATATGATCGAAAAAGCCTAAACCGGTATCAATGCTACTACCACCTTTTTTGTCTAAATTGACTGAAACCGTAATATCTGTTTCTTTCGTTGTTCTTACCACCGTTGCGGTACGTGGGTTTTCAGTAGCGGCAAGTATTTGCTCACTGACTTGTGCCCAGTTTAGGCTGTCACGATTATATTTTATTCCAACAATGCCCATGTTAGCCGCTAATCCCATGTCTGTTTCTCGATCACCGATCACATAGGAATTAGTAAAATCAACTCGACCTTGTTGTAAATAGTCACTGACTAAACCCAGTTTTGGTTTACGACAATTACAATTGTCTTTTTCAAAGTGAGGGCATAATAAAACATCTTGAAAATCAATGCCTTGTGATGAAAATATTGCCATCATTTTATTGTGGGGTAGATCAAAATCGGCTTGTGGGAAACTACTTGTTCCCAAACCATCTTGATTAGAAACCATAACCAATACAAATCCTTTAGCTTGTAATTTTAATAGTTCAGGAATAACGTTTGGTTCAAAGACTAATTTTTCTAGTGTATCAAGTTGTTTATCGATTGCAGGCTCTTCAACTAAGGTACCATCACGGTCGATAAATAATATTTTTTGTTGTTTTTTGCTCATGACAATACTTCTTTAAGTTGGGTTATTTCTTGCTCACTACCAATACTAATACGTAAACAATTTTCTAGTTGTTGTTGCTTAGATTGGTCACGGATTAAAATGTTTTTACTCACTAATAAGTTAAAAATGCGAGTTTTTTCATTTTCATTAATACAACGGAATAAAACAAAATTAGCATCACTTGCGTATACTTGACTACACCAGACTTTGCTCACTAAGCCAAATAGATATACTTGTTTTTATTTTGTTACACTCGCGCACCCGTTGAGTCATTTGTTGTATGCCAGTGTTTAGTGTTTGGCTAGCAATTTCTGCAACAGGAGCTGAGATAGGGTAAGGTGCAATGACTTTACTTAATAGCGTAATAATATCAGTATTTGCTAGTGTAAAGCCACATCTTAGTCCGGCAAGAGCGAAGGCTTTTGATAACGTTCTTAGTACAATGACATTATCATATTCTTTTAATAAAGCCGTTTTGGTTTGTTCAGGCGAAAATTCAATATAAGCTTCATCTATAACAACAATGGCAGAGTCTTTAAATAACTCAATTGCTTTGATTATTTGCTCTTTTGGCAATAGGTTACCAGTAGGGTTGCCTGGAGAGCATAAAAATACCACTTTTACTTTACCTACTTGATGTTGTAGGCCTTCGAGATCAAGTATGTTATCTATCAACGGAACGGTAACGACACTTGCACCATGATTTTCTGCGCTTATAGCATACATACCATAAGTAGGGGGGCAGATTAAAATACTATCTTGGTAAGCACGGCAAAAGCTACGAATTATCAGTTCTATGCCTTCATCTGCACCGCGGGTAGCTAATATCTGAGTGCGCTCAAGACCACAATAATGACTGTAAGCATTTAGTAGGCTATCGGGCTGAAAATCAGGGTAACGGTTAATGTTTTGGCTACTTACTTGATATTCACCTTTTCCCGGCGCTTCGTTGGCATTGAGCCATGTTTTGTTATTAGCTTGTGCTGCATCACCACTAGCAAATAATCGTCTAGCAGACTGATAGGGCACCATTTCAACGAGCTCTGCCCGTGCTAATTTGTTTGCTATCGACATTTTATTTACCTGCTTCTAAGCGAATAGTAACGGCTCTTTGGTGGGCATCTAATCCCTCAGCATCTGTTAATTCAATAATGCATTCTGCAAGGTTTTCTAAACCAGTTCTGGTAATTTCTTGTACGGTATACCGACGAGAAAAATCGGCTAAGGATAAGCTTGAAATTACTTTGGAATAACCATAGGTTGGCAAAACATGGTTAGTTCCGCTAGCGTAATCCCCAGCTGACTCTGGTGTGTATGCACCTACAAAGATAGAACCAAAGCATTACGTAAATTGCTTAATAATTCTTGCGGTGTTTCAGTTTGAATAATTAAATGCTCAGGACCATACAAATTTGATACTTCAACGGCTTGTGCCATATCTTTAGTCAAAATGAGTCGAGATTGTTTTAATGCTTGGTTCGCAATGCTCTCTCTAGTTAATAATACCACTTGCTTTTCAAGTTCAAGGGCAACTTCGTCTATCAATTTTTTACTGTCAGTTAACAAAATTACTTGGCTATCAGCGCCGTGTTCGGCTTGTGATAATAAATCAGCAGCAATAAATGCAGCGTTTGCTTGTTCATCGCCAATTACCAGTACTTCTGAAGGCCCGGCAGGCATATCTATAGTAAAACCTGCTACTTGTTGAGATAATTGTTTTTTTGCTTCGGTTACATAACGGTTGCCAGGACCGAATACTTTATTAACCGCAGGGATACTTTCTGTGCCATAAGCAAGAGCAGCAATAGCTTGTGCACCACCAATAGTATAAATTTCAGTGATTTCACAAAGTGAAGCAGCCACTAATACCTCATTGGCCAACTGACCATTTTTATCAGGAGGGCAAACTAATGCAGTGCGTTTGCAACCTGCAAGTTGTGCCGGTACACCTAACATTAATACTGTAGAAGGTAATGGCGCACTGCCAACCGGAATATATAAACCAACACTCTCAATTGACTCCGTTTTTAAGGTACAACGAACACCTGGGCAAGTTTCAACAAAAACATCTTTTGGTGTTTGGGCACTATGAAAACGTTTTATTTGTTCATAAGCCGTGTTTATTGCTTTTAAACGTTTGTCTGTTAATGCTAATTTTGCCTGTTCTACTTGTTCAGGGGTGACTCTTAACGTTGATAAGGCAATACCATCAAATTGCTCTGTTAACGAAAACAACGCTTTATCACCTTGCTTTTGTACCTGGGATAAAATATTAGCGACTTGTGTTGATAATAAGGCATTATCCGCAATGGCAGGGCGGGCAAGCGCATCTTTTTGTTGTTGTGTTGTTATTGTTTGCCAATCGATTATTTGGGTATTCATAATTTTCTCTATTTTTACAATTAATTACTCAGATCCGCTAAAAAAAATTGGCATTTCAGTAAAGCTGTCAAGTTGTTTGTTACCACCTATTCGTCTTTTACGTAATGGTAACAAACCTCAAGGAAAATACCGCTGAATTGTCAATTATAACGCGGACTAGCCCATCATTTTTTCTATTGGCATAACGAGTATGGAGTTACAGCCAAGCGCTTTTAGTTTTTCCATGGTTTCCCAAAAGAATGTTTCAGTCGCAACAACGTGAACAGCAACTAAGTCTTCTCTGCCTGCTAGTGGTAAAATAGTTGGTGTTTCTTTGCCTGGCATTAAAGCGCTTACTTCACTAATTTTATCCTTGGGTGCATGTAGCATAATGTACTTGCTTTCTTTTGCTTTCATTACACCTTGAATACGTGGAAGTAAGGTATTTAAAATATCTTGTTTTTCATCCCCTAACGGTTCTGCTCGTTGAATAAGTGACGCTTTAGAACGAAATACTTCAGCGACCTCTTTTAAACCATTAGCTTCAAGTGTGGCACCTGTTGATACTAAATCACAAATACCATCGGCTAAACCAACTCTAGGGGCAACTTCAACAGAGCCTTTTAATAAGCAAAACTCAACGTTGATACCGTTTTCTTTTGCAAAACGTTTTAATAGTTGAGGGTAGGTTGTCGCGAAACGCAAGCCATCAAGACAAGCTAAACCTGTGTATTCAAACTCTTCAGGCATTGCTATTGAGAAACGACATTCACCAAAATTTAAGGGCGTTGTTTTAATATAATCATTTTTGCTGCCAATCAATGCTCGTGATAATTCTTCTTCTTCAAGTGTGTTGTCGCCAACAATACCTAAATCACAAACACCATCCATTACTAAGCCCGGAATATCGCTACTACGCACGCGCATAATGTCGATAGGTAAGTTACTTACGTGGGCAAGTAAGCGGCGGTCAGTAACATTGAGTTTTAATCCACAACGTTTTAAAAGTGCTTGAGTGTCGTCACTAAGTCGTCCTGATTTTTGCATTGCTATGCGTAAACGTGGCGCTGATATTGTCATGTGTTTAATTCCTATTGATAAGTTTTTAATGCTAAAAATATGTATATACAATTTTCAGGGGCTTAAAATGCGAAAAACCCCCGGAAGATTTAAGGCTCTTTCGGGGGTTCATAAATATAGTGCTTAAGTTTAACTCCACGAAAAGGCCATTACCCATCGCGGTGCTTTTAATTAAAATAAGTAATAAAAGACCTGAACGGGTATGTCCATATGATGGTGATGTCGGCTATTCAGGTTAAAAGTCATAATATGTTAAACTCAATTTAATCAAAGTATACTAAAATGATTGATTTTATCTATGGCGTTAGAGTACTGATAAACCCAATTAGCTTCAAGGAATAAATAACACTTTTTTATGATTATTTGTTCTATGATACAAACCTTGTGTTATTACTCTCTTATAAGTGGGAAGATAGTATTCGATTTGTACGTTATTTGCTCGTATTAACATTTGCGAATATTAAAGTTATCTTTGGAATTGACGATAAATAAGAATGCAACTTATTTTAAATCTTAACATTACATAAACCTGAACAGCTGAAATTGAGGATTTATGGATATTTTTACTACACAATTAACGCGCGTTGTACCTGTGCCTATCAAACCTGCTAATTTAAAGGTAAAGGCGTTGTTAAAAGATGCACGAGTAGGTAAATTGAAAGAAGATTTAGATCATCTTGAAAACCATGATTATTACTTTGAGGATGACAAGGGTGAAGATGAAAAATTAAATAAAGAACACGATAGCGAAAGTAAAGAGAGTATGGCGCAAAATAATGAACAAGACTGTATATCAACAAAAGAAACTGAGGGGAATGCTCAAGAAGGTAAAGGTTTAAATAAAGACACCGCGCCTAAAAATACTAAAGGTATTACTGAATCTGAAGACGGAGTGAAACATTTAGATCTTTATGTTTAGTGTATTACAAATTTTCATGTTTTGTTGTTTTAGATTAGTCTTTATGTTTGGTGATAAAACAGTATAATCGGCAATTCTTCTCATTTCTCTATTGTATAACTTGTTTTCTAATGACTTCAGTTGCTCAAGCATTTTCTAAAAATGGCGCTTTAGCTAAGGCTATAGACGGTTTTTCTCCACGACAAGCGCAGACTGATATGGCGTTGGAAGTGGCAATGGCCATTGAAAAGCACTCTTCGCTTATTGTTGAAGCAGGCACGGGAACAGGCAAAACCTTTGCTTATCTCATACCTGCATTTCTCAGTGTTAATTCGGCTTCAAGTGGTGATGAACTGAACACCAAAATTATTGTTTCAACGGGCACAAAAAACCTACAAGAACAACTCTTTCATAAAGATATTCCTTTAGTTAAAAAAGCATTGGCGAGTAATGTGCAAGTTGCGCTATTAAAGGGACGTGCGAATTATTTATGCCGGTATCGTTTAGCACAATATCAAGAAACACGTGGGCAGTTAGACGCCAATACGCTTACTGATTTAGTGAAAGTAAAAACATGGGCGAATACCACTCAAAGTGGTGATATTGGCGAATTAACTAATGTTACAGAAGACTCAGGTGTGTTCCCTTTTATTACTAGTTCATTAGATAATTGTTTGGCAAAAGACTGTCCAGAATATGAACAGTGCTACTTGGTCAGAGCCAGACAAAAAGCCATTGATGCCGATTTGATTGTTGTAAACCATCATTTGTTTTTTGCTGATATGGCACTTAAAGATACAGGTTTTGGTGAGTTAATCCCTAAAGCTCAAGTTGTTATTTTTGATGAAGCGCATCAAATTGGCGATATCGCCAGTGATTATTTTGGTGAAGCTTTTTCCACACGCCGGCTTGTAGATCTATGCACTGATGTTTCTCAAATTTATCGCAGCAAACTCACTGACATGAAGCAATTAGGTTTAGCGGCGGATAAATTACAAAAAACTTGCCAAGAATTTAGGTTATTGTTTCACTATGATCCTGAACGGGGCAATTGGCGAGAAAAATATCAGCAACCATCATTTAAACAAAAATATCAACAATTAAAAATTGATTTGGATTTTTTATATCAAGTAATAAAATTATGCGTTTCTCGTAATGAAGCCATTGATAGTTGTTTTGATAGGGCGGTAAAATTACTCGCGCAATACAATGTCATGACTAATGTCGATGTTGAGGGCATGAGTTTTTGGTATGAAACAACACCAAGGCATGTTGTGTTGCATTTAACGCCACTAAGTGTTGCTGATAAATTCAGTGCCTATGTTAAAGAATCAGGAGCAGGGTGGATCTTTACCTCAGCAACGCTAGCGGTAGATAATAGTTTTGATCATTTTTCCAAACATTTAGGTTTGTATGGCGCTAATCAATTATTACTTGAAAGCCCATTTGACTATCCGCAACAATCTCAGTTAATTGTGCCTCGTTATTTACCAGAAGCAAATGATAAAAACCGTGCGCGGCATTTAGCACACTTAGCAAAGCCTTTAATTATTGCCAAGCAAAGGCGCATGTTTTATGCTTTTTACTAGTTATAGAGTGATGAATCAGGTTGCTGAAATTTTAGCGGATGACCTTGAGAACCCTTTACTAGTTCAAGGGCAAATGGCAAAACGAATTTTATTAGAAAAGTTTGTAGAAAATGATAATGCGGTATTGCTTGCTACCGCAAGTTTTTGGGAAGGTATTGACGTAAGAGGCGATAAGCTTACTTGTGTTATAATTGATAAATTACCCTTTGCATCACCCGATGATCCTTTACTGCAAGCACGCTGTGAAGATGTTAGAAGGCGGGGAGGAGATGCCTTTGCACAAATTCAACTTCCGCAAGCTGTTATTTCATTGAAACAAGGCGTTGGTCGACTTATTCGTGATGTTAGTGATCGCGGCGTTATGGTGATTTGTGATAATCGTTTAGTGAATCGTCCATACGGGCAAACCTTTTTTGAAGAGTTTGCCCGAAATGAAACGAAGCCGAGATTTAACTAAGGCGATAACTTTTCTTGAAAGTATTCGTTAAAGTTTTTGTTAAAATAGTGCGTAAAATTTAAAAGGTAAAACATAGTGAATTATTTGGCCATTGATGCGTCAACAGAAGCTTGCTCAGTCGCTTTACAAGTGAATAATAAAATTTATAGCTGTTATGAATTATGCCCACAATCTCATAGCTTACAATTATTGCCTATGGTGGATAAATTACTTAAAGAAGCCAATATCACGTTATCACAATGTGATGGCTTAATTTTTGGGCGTGGTCCGGGTAGTTTTACTGGCGTTCGTATTGGTGTGGGGGTAGCGCAAGGGTTAGCGTTTGCTACAGATTTACCCGTTTTTGGTGTGTCAAGCTTACAAGCCATGGCTCAATTAGCTTTTATTAAAGCCAAAGAAACCAAGGTTTTTGCTACTATAGATGCTCGAATGGGTGAAGTTTACAACGGTTATTTTGAACTTGATCAATATAATATAATGCAAGCCCATAGACTCGCAGATCAACAAGATGAAGCGGTTACTGAACCGGCGTTAGTCCATCAACGTTTAGATGAAATTGTAACAACGCCCGTTTATGGTGTTGGTACGGGGTGGGATGCATACCCAAGACATTTATCCTCACTTAAAACGAATGTTGGTACACCAGAGATACTTTTTCCCAGTGCAGAAGCGATGTTAGTCATTGGTATAGCTGCGCTTAAACGTGGCGAAGGCGTGAATGCCGAAGATGCTCAACCTGTGTATGTACGTGATACTGTTTCATGGAAAAAATTGCCGGGAAAGGAGTAAGTTAGCTATCATAGTGCACGCTAACAGTGCGCGATGATGCCCCGTTTGATTTACTGCAAAAAATCATTGTGCCTGCTTTCGCTGTTTAGGCAGTAAATAACGCTTAAACACTATAAGCGACTAATAATTCGATATATATTTTAAGATTGCCAACACATACAAACTAAAAGGACCAAAATTGCGCTATGAATAAATTGCCTATAAATAAATAGTTTGCTAAATTGAGGTTATGAATATTTCTAGCGCCAACAGCGCCACAGCGATGCTTGGAAGATTATCCTCTGCAAGCACTCGCTCTCAGTCCAGTACACCGATTAACGAGTCGGTGCGTTCGCTTGATGTTAATAAAGCACAAGGACAACCGTCGAAAGGGGTGACACCCGAAATAGTTATTGATGAACAAGCTATTGAACAGTTTAAAGAGAATCAAACGTCACCATTAGCCTTTTCACAGTCAAATAATGTTAAGTTTTCTCCTGCTGACCAAGATCAACCGTCAGCAAAAAATGAAATAGCCGTAGCACACTATCAAGCTATTGGTAATTTATCTGAACGTGAATCAGTTCAAAAACTGTTTGGTGTTGACCTGTTAGCCTAGCTAATTTTTAAGCAAAATCATCAGTTCATCTTAATTTTCTAATGCTAAATCGAGTGTCAATGCCTTCTTTTTCTTCACATAATAATAAAGCTAAGTCTTCTATTTTTTTAAAGAAGTATCATTTTTTTATTTTGCTTATATTGGCAATTGTTATTAAACAATTACCGCTTGTTTCTATTCCATTTAACTGGTTAGAAAGCTATTTTCATGAAGTTAGTCATGGCATTGCGGCTTTATTAACTGGTGGAAATGTATTACGTATTCAGTTGTTTGCTAATGGCGCCGGTTTATGTACTACACAAGGCGGCATTAATTTTGTGATAACTTTTTCTGGTTATGCGGGAGCCACGCTTTGGGGGGGGGTTTATCGGTTATCGAGCATCCATCAGAAAGCAGCGCAAGGCTTTTCAATGTTACTCTTTTTTATTTTGATTTGCTCTATTGTGTTTTGGGGACGAGATTTATTAACTTGGCTCATATTAGGTGTATTAGCAACATTATTTTTATTTACTATAAAACTGCAAAAGATACATTATTTGCAACGCGTTATGCAATTATTTGGTTTGCTTATTCTATTAAATAGTTTATCAAGCCTTGACTTACCTACTTGATGGACGTCATTTAGGGGATGGTGCAGCTTTAGCATCCATGACCTTTATACCAGAAATTATATGGGTCGTTATTTGGTTTACTATTGCCTTGTTAGCACTTTTTTCACTTTATAAATCATCAAAAAGATAAGGATCCCTATGCTCACTGACCATGGTATAAAAGAAGTTAACTACATGCTTGAAACTATTTCATTGCAGGGACTAGTGTCTGGCTGTGAAAAAAGTGAAGACAATAACAATATAGTACTATGTTTGCATGGTTGGCTTGATAATGCCGCGAGTTTTTTACCTTTAATGCC
The DNA here is from genome assembly GCF_022669015.1 of Colwellia maritima. Classification (GTDB taxonomy): domain Bacteria; phylum Pseudomonadota; class Gammaproteobacteria; order Enterobacterales; family Alteromonadaceae; genus Colwellia; species Colwellia maritima. The sequence continues at coordinate 2,022,548 of NZ_JAKKSL010000001.1, forward strand.
TTATTTTCAAAAAATGTTGCCAAATAAACATATCGTGGCGATTGACTGGCCAGGGCACGGAAATTCAAGTCATAAAAGCCTTGATGCGCATTATCATTTTATCGATTGGGTTTATGATTTACTGCAATTATTTGAATTAAACCATTGGCAGCAAATTGATATTGTTGCACATTCGATGGGAGGAATGGTGGCAAGTGCTTTCGCTGCTGCTTTTCCAGAGAAAGTAAAATCTCTTACGTTAAGCGATTCAATTGGTTTTATCAGTACTGAACCTGAGCAATCGACTAAGCAACTTCGTGATGGCATGCTAAGTCGTTTTAACAATAGTACCTTAAAAGAACAGCTGTTTGGTGCTAAAAAGAAAAATTTCCATCTCAGTATAGATTCTGCGATTAAAGCCCGCGTTAATGTTTCTGATCTTAAATATGAACAGGCACAATTGCTTGTTGAACGAGGTATTATAAAAGAAGCAGAGGGATATCGTTGGCGGAGTGACGTTCGGTTACGTTCCACATCGCCATATCGTTTAACGTTAAAGCAAGCACAGCAGTTTATCCGTGATATAAAATGTCCAGTTCAACTGATTTATGGCAGCGAAGGTTTAGATATGGTGAGTTCAGGACTTAAGGTGTTTGGCACTTTGTTTGATCAATTTTCTAGCATTGAACTTGCCGGAGGGCATCATATTCATATGGAACAACCCGAGAAAACTGTTGAGTTAATAAAGCATTTTTTAGGTGAATAGTGAAATTTCCAGTAAAATTCAAACAACTGTTTAAATTTAACTGGTAGTATCAGTTAAAATTTGATAAAACAGTGCAATAATTTAATACTTCAATAAAAATGAAGTCATAAGTACGAACACTGAACTACACTTTCATATAGTTCTGAAAAATATAATGAGGAAGGTATTGTGGAAAAAATTTGGCTAGAAAAAGTTATCCCCTGGAGTTCCATTTGAAATAAATCCAGACAAATACCCCTCGTTAGTTGCAATGTTTAATAAGTATACTGCTCACTATGGCGAAAGAACTGCTTTTGTTAATATGGGGGCAGAAATATCTTATGCTGAACTTGCTGAAGAAGCCACAGCTTTTGCTGCATACTTGCAGCAAAATTTAGGTCTTAAAAAAGGCGATAAATTCGCCATAATGGTACCTAACACGTTACAGTATCCTATTGCATTATTTGGTGCATTGTCGGGTCGGATTGACTGTGGTTAATGTAAATCCCTTATATACAGAACGAGAGTTAGAACATCAGCTTAACGATTCTGGTGCTAAAGCAATGTTAATCATTGAAAATTTTGCACAAACCCTCGAAAATATCGTGAGTAAAACACCCATTGAACATGTTATTTTGACCTCGTTAGGTGACCGTCTTGGTTTGGTGAAAGGTAAGCTAGTTAATGTAGTAGTTAAATATGTGAAAAAAATGGTGCCCTCGTTTAATTTACCTGATGCTATTCGTTTTAATGCCGTTTTGTCAAAGGGAAGAGCATTAACTTTTACTCCCGTTGAGCTCAATGGGGATGATATTGCGTTTTTACAATATACTGGCGGTACGACAGGCGTATCAAAAGGTGCAATGTTAACACACCGAAATATGGTTGCTAATTTAGAACAAGCCAAAGCTGCTATCAGACCCATGCTTGATGATAGTGGTGAAATGGTAGTGACAGCACTTCCGTTGTATCATATTTTTGCATTAACGGCTAACTGCCTAACCTTTTTTACGTTAGGTGGTACTAATTTATTGATTACTAATCCTCGTGATATGCCGGCATTCGTGAAAGAGCTAGGTAAATATGATTTTACTGCGATTACGGGCGTGAATACCTTATTTAATGGCTTATTAAATACCCCAGGTTTTACTGATTTAGATTTTTCAGATTTAAAAATGTCTTTAGGAGGAGGGATGGCGGTTCAACGTCCCGTGGCCGAGCGTTGGGAAAAGGTGACTGGGTGTAGATTACTTGAAGGTTATGGTCTTACTGAATGTTGTCCCATGGTATCAATCAGTCCATATAATCAAAAAAGCTATAATGGTACAATCGGTTTACCTGCCCCATCCACAGATATTAAAATTATGCTAGAAGATGGTACTGAAGCTCCTATGGGGGAATCAGGAGAAATGTGGGTGAAAGGACCACAGGTTATGAAAGGGTATTATAATCGAGAAGAAGCGACTGCTGAAATTTTAAAAGATGGTTGGTTGGCAACGGGCGATATTGCTTTTATGGATGAATTGGGTTTCTTTAAAATTGTTGACCGAAAAAAAGATATGATCATTGTGTCTGGTTTTAATGTGTTTCCTAATGAAATAGAAGAAGTCGTTATGATGCATGAAGGTGTTGTTGAAGCTGCTGCTGTCGGTGTTCCACATGGTGCCTCTGGCGAAATGGTGAAAATATTTGTTGTACGTAAGCAGCCAGATTTAGATGAAGAGACGCTAATTAAGCATTGTCATAAATATTTAACTAACTATAAAGTACCTAAATTGGTGGAGTTTAGAGATGAATTACCTAAAACGAATGTAGGTAAAATCTTACGAAGAGAGTTAAGGTAATTTATCAGTAAGTTCTGCAAACGAAGAAAGGATTCAAATGTATACTTTCTTCGTTTGCTAAATACGTTATTGCGCTTTTAGAGTTTGTCCATTTACATCTAAACTGTCATCAGACATTAAATAAATATAAAGCGGCATAATATCATTGGCAGTTGCTATACTGTTTTTATCTTCTGCAGGGTAGGCACTTGCACGCATATTAGTATTGGTGGCTCCCGGGTTAATAGCATTTGTGCGTAAAGTCGAATTTTCATACTCATCAGCTATCACTTGCATCATGCCTTCTGTGGCAAATTTAGACATACTGTATGCTCCCCAGTAAGCCCGTCCTTTATTGCCAACACCAGACGAGGTAAAAACTAATGAGGCATTATCTGCTAGCAGTAAAGTTGGAATAAGCGCTTGAGCTAATAAATATTGTGCGGTGACGTTTACCTTCATTACATCATCAAATACTTGTTCATGAATTTGAGTGAAAGGGGTTAATTCGCCTAATATGGATGCATTAAGTAAAGCACCATCTAATTTGCCATATTGACTAGCAATCGTCGCAGACATATCAATATAATTTTGTTTGCTTGCCCCTTTTAGGTCTAATGGAATAATGGCCGGTTCAGCTAAACCAAGTGACATTATTTCATCATAGACAGCTTCAAGCTTTATGACTGTTTTACCTAATAAAATAACCGTTGCGCCGAGTTTAGCATAAGACAATGCAGCTTCCTTACCTATGCCTGCTCCAAAGACCTGTCACGAGTATAATTTTATTGGTTAAACTTTTTTCTTTAATAGTATATGCAAACATTGTTAATCCGAATTTAGGTCTTAATATTTTTCATAAATGAATAATAGCCATTTTACTTAGATTTATTTCTAATAACGAGAGAAAAATTAACAAAAATGTAAAAAACAACTGGCACATTGCCGGCGCTTGCGTTAAGTTTGTTAACTGGTCTAACTAGTTAAATAATGTCTCCTTTAGATATAAAGTAGGCAGGGCAATAATTTATTGCATTATACTTATTAATTAAAAAATAATAGAAATAAATAGGCATTGGGGAGATAAAATGAAAAAGTTAGTTCTTAGTCTAGCCATTATCAGCGCACTGAGTTTAAGTGGTTGTGATAATGAGACAATCGAAGATGTAAAAAAAGATGTGGCTGAAAATGGCACACCAATCATCGCTTCTGCAAGAGTTGTATTCGACCCTTCAAATGGCGTTTTATCCGTTCCAAATGATTTATTATTCTCGGACACTCCTGATGGTACTTTGCACATACCTGTTAAGAAAGATGATGCCGGCAATATTATATCAGGTGAAAAAAATGATGATGGCGAAGAAATTGAATCGCCTAACTATGCTGATCCTTCAACTGCATTAGGTGCGCTTGATGGTTGGTCTACTTCTAATCCTTTCTCTCTTGGTATTACCTTCCCTGAAGGTGCATCTCTCGATGGTAATTCGGTATTTAATCCGGCTTCGGTACAAATATTTGAAACATTAATGGGTGGTGACCTAGGTTGCGAAGCTGTTCCGCGTGGTGCCGCATGTACTGTTGTGAGTGAATTAACTTTTGGTGTTGATTTTGTCGCTAAAGCATCAGGAAACAATGTCGCCATTGTCCCTTTAAAACCATTAAAGGCGAAAACGACTTATATTTTAGCATTAACTAATAACTTAAAAGACAACAACGGCAAATCGGTTCCGGCTCTACAACTTATGAGTTAGTTCGTCAGGATATTAGCACTCACCCATTAGGGAGTGACGCACAAAAAGGCTTACAGGGAGTTATTAATAGTTATGAAAATGCTATTGCGGCGGCGGGTGCAGATAAGGATGCATTAATATATACAATGGCTTTTACTACGCAGTCTACGGTTGATGTATTGGCAACAGCGAAAGCATTAATGGCTAATAATGTACCAACTATGCTTGCTAATGCGATGAATGGGACGCCTACCATTGGTGTGCAAGATACGGGTATGTCAGTTGCTAATATTTTAGCAGGTAAAATCCCTGAAACTTTAGTGCCATTATATTCTGCAGCTAACTTTATGCAAGGTAGCATTACTTTACCTTATTATTTAGGTGTACCTTCAGCTGAAAATCCAATGGCACCTGTGAATGATTGGTGGAAATCTTTATGTGATTCTGGTGCTATATTAGCCGGCGTAGCAGGTAAAATTGCTGCCGGTGAACTTCCTGCTGAAACTATTCCTGCAGCCCCTGTGAGTGTTGATGACGGCACTTGTATGGCTATTTCAGCAGCAAAAGAATTACCGCCCCTGGCCTTAGGGCGCTTGGTTTTGATGCTAAACGTCACTTAACTAAGTTTAGTCCAGTACCTAAGGCTAACGCTGATATGGCTGTTGCGGTGCAAATGACAACACCTGATGTGAATGTAGCGAATGCTGTTCGATTAGGGTTGGGTTTACCTGCTGACTTGGTTGAACCTGAAAATGGTCGGCCAGTGGTTATATTACAACATGGTATTACCTCTAAGAAAGAAGACATGTTAGGTCTTACCGGCATTCTTTCTGTGTATGGTTTTGCAACTGTTGCTATTAATCATCCACTACATGGTGATCCTGATGTGTTTGGTGGACTAATGTCAGGTGGTAGCCGTGGTTTTGATCTTAATGGTGACGGTGTTGATGATATTAATGCCTCAACTGTTGAAGCGACGCATTATATGAATTTAGCAAGTTTACTCACTACGCGTGATAACCTACGTCAATCAACGTCAGATTTACTTGGTTTACGATTGGGCTTGAGTTTCTTAGGAGGAGTTCATGCTGAAGGTAATGCAATTAAGGTTGATGGTAGTAATGTTCATTTCTTAGGTCACTCTTTAGGTGCAATTACTGGTATGAACTTTATAGCCTTAACAAATACTCCGCTAGATGCGCAAGTTGATCCATTATTTGCCGTAAAAACAAATTCACTTGCCATGCCGGGTGTGATGGTTGCAAACTTCTTAATGGAGTCTGGTGCATTTGGCAATGTGGTTAAGTCAAACTTAGCTTATGCAGCTTCAGAAGCTTTCCAAGGTTATGTTGCGCAAGCACATCCGGGTACTACGAAGCCAAGTGCGGCTGAATTAGTAACCTATTATTTGGGCTTTTATGCCTTGCTAACAACGGATCAACAGGCAGAATTGAATGCTACCTTTGCGCAATTTGCTTTTGCAGCTCAAACAGTCACCGATTCAGGAGATCCTGCTAACTATGCGTCTATGATGGCAGCAACGAATACACCAACACATTTAATTGAAGTGGTTGGTAACGGTAGTGATAATTTAAGTGACCAAGTTATCCCTAATTCAATTTCAAGTACGCCATTTGGTGGTACTGAAGGTGCTATTGCACTATTAGGTTTAGGTAGTGTTTCTGAATCAACACAAAATGCCGAAACACCAGTTTCTGGTGCAGTACGTTACTTGTTTGGGCACCATGGTTCAATTTTAGACCCAGGTGTTGGATCTCGAGGTGAAGCGCCAGATCCGTTAATGACAGGCGCTACAACAGCCGAAATGCAAAGCCAAGTTGCTAACTTCTTTAATAGCGATGGTCATTTGATTTCAGTGCAAAATACAGCAATAGTTCAGTAAAAAGTTTTATGGAATAATGAAAGCCCTTAGTGAAAAACTAAGGGTTTTTTTTGCTTAGCTGATGTTATTTTTTCGTCTGATTATATCTCTAATAATAAAACGATTTGGACTTAAGTTAAACAACATATCATTATCTACAGGGTAGGGAGTTCCACATAAGTTAGCGGTTAAAATGTCTGCAGCTAATGGCGCTGAACATAAGCCTCTTGCGCCGAATCCCATCATAATATATAAATTGTCAACCACAGGGGCTACTTGATTATATTTCCAGTTTTTGTCTTTTGCTAAGTGTGGGTAGGTGTCAATATGCTTTTTAATATCAGGCATAGGACCAACCATGGGTAAATGATCTGGTGTCATACAGCGTAATCTTGATTTACTGCTCGCTATATCTTGTTTTGACCAATTAACTGAGTTGGCAAGCTCAGGCATGCATGTAGATAGCATATTGATATTAAATTCATCTTCTTCTGGTAGTGTCGTAATACGGGTGCTGTCTTTATTAAATGTAGCGCCAATACAGTGCATGTTATTATGATGGGGAGTTAAATAGCCTTTATGACAAATAACTGTTGAAAGCGGTTGAATGTTTTCATTAGTTTTCATACTGGTTACTTGCCCTTGAACTGAACTAAAAGGTAACTGATTTAGCCAATCGAAATTAATAATGTCTGCGCCACCACAAAAAATAACGACACTGGCTTCAAAGTCTCCTTTGTTCGTGGATAATTGCCAATTTTTAAGATGGCTATGATTTGAAGGTAAAGTTGTGTTTTGCTCTATTTTCGTAATTTTCGTAACTAAAGTATTGTGTTCAATGCGAAGTCTTCCGGTTGTTTTAGCAGCACTAATTATCTGTTTAACGGCATCTTGTGGTGATATCCAAACTGACTTTAGGCATAAATAAACCACCATAAGTTAACTCAATATTTGCCAATTTACTTGCGGTACAGGCGTCAATGCCATGAATTAAGTCTTTTGGCCAGGTTTTTAACTCTTCAAATTTTTGTTGGCGTTTAACAAATGACTCTTTATAGGCTACATCTAGCAAGCCGCACCACTGATGAGGAAAATTGAAACCTTGTTCAATCACGCTATTATAAACTTCTTTAGCGCGCCAAAAAGCTTGTTGATAGAATAAACTTATGTCGTCTGCTTGTTGATGCAATAGCGGATATAAGGCACCTATGGCATTACTTGAAGCACCTTGAGCCAAATCGTTATCTTTACAATATAGTGTCACTTTTATGCCTTGCTTCGTTAATGCTAACGAGGCACAGGCAGAGGCTATTCCTCCACCTATAATACTGACATGTTGCGGTTTTATTAGCGTCGGACGAAGCTGATAACCTTTCGTTGAATTAGGATTTTGTTGAAAAACCCCGGTTAACATTTCATGCTTATTACCGATAAAGTCTTTTTTCTGGGTACGAAAACCAATTCTTTGCATATGGCGCTTTACAAAACCAAAGAACGGTAAATGTTGCTATAGTTGCCTGTGGTTTAGATAATCTGCCTATTTGTTCAAATAATGCTTCGCTCCACATCTCTGGGTTTTTAGCAGGAGAAAAACCATCAAGATACCATGCATCAACAAGGCCCTGTTTGCGTGACGTTATATTTGCTAAGCCGTTAGCTGCATCATTAATGATTAGCTTGAGCGTAACTTGATTGTTAAAGAAGCTAAAGGTGAACTCTTTGAGTGTATTTTCGTCATTTGATAATATAGGATACTGAGCCAGTAGTAAGTCGATAAAAGTACGTAGCTGTGGAAATGCTTTAAGTGATTGTTGCAACTGTTCTATAGCTAGTGGGTATTTTTCAATACTTATAAAAGATAATTTTGGGACTATTTGATTGGGACTTTCTTGCTGTATTGCATGGTAAGCTTGAAGTGTTAATAGAAAGTTAAGCCCGGTGCCAAAACCTGTTTCTCCAATCACGAAACGTTCTCTTGCCTTTTTTATTCGCTTACTAATATTGTTGCCGCATAAAAATACTTGTTCACTTTGTTGATAACCTGATTCACTGTCAAAATAAATATCATTAAATTGGCTAGAATAGGGGGTGCCATCTTCTTGAAAGATTAATTTGGGGGCGTGAGTAACTTTTTTTGGCAAAACAAGCTCTGATCAATAGTAAATATTTGGCATATTTTACTCGATATATTGCTTGATATCATAGTTATTGTGTTTATATTGCATCAAGAGCGTAGATATTCTTTGAGTAAAAATATATTATAGCGTACAAGTGTACGCCGGATTTTATAATTTATTTGCTTATAGGGTAACTTATTGTACCAGTTAATTGATTAAGTTCAGTATAATGCTTTGGATTTTCAAAATTCGAATTTATATTTAATTTTTACGAAACAATGGTTGTTTAAATGAAACGTGTAGTGATCACCGGTATCGGTATTGTATCTAGCATTGGTAATAATGCAGATGAGGTTTTATCCTCTTTAAAGTCAGGGAAATCAGGCATTACTTACTCAGAAAGTTTTGCTGAACAAGGTTTAAAAAGTAATGTTTGGGGTAAGCCAGACATTGATATTGCAGAACATATAGATCGTAAAGCACTACGTTTTATGGGGGATGCAGCAGGTTATGCCTATATTGCGATGGACCAAGCTATTAAAGATTCAGCATTAACGCCAGAACAAGTATCTGATGTTCGTACTGGTATTGTTGCAGGTTCAGGGGGAGCATCATCAGCTAATATTGTTGCTTCTAGTGATACCCTTAGAAGTCGTGGTATTCGTCGAGTGGGTCCTTATGCGGTGCCTAAAACGATGAGCAGTACCGTTTCAGCCTGTTTAGCAACACCTTTTAAAATTAAAGGGGTTAATTACTCTATTAGCTCTGCGTGTGCAACAAGTGCTCACTGTATTGGTCATGCAATGGAACTTATTCAACTAGGTAAACAAGATGTAGTATTTGCCGGCGGTGGTGAAGAAGTTGATTGGTCACTTGCTATGATGTTTGATGGTATGGGTGCTTTATCTTCTGGTCGAAATGAAACACCGGAGTTAGCCTCTCGCACCTATGATGCAGACCGTGATGGATTTGTTATTTCTGGCGGTGGTGGCATGGTTGTGGTTGAAGAGCTTGAGCATGCACTTGCCCGTGGCGCACATATTTATGCTGAAATAGTGGGATATGGTGCAACATCTGACGGTTATGATATGGTAGCCCCTAGTGGTGAAGGCGCAGTACGTTGTATGCAGCAAGCTATGCAAGGCGTTGAAGGTGAGATTGATTATTTAAATACTCACGGAACGTCAACGCCGGTAGGTGATGTTAAAGAACTTGGTGCAATTCAAGAATTATTTGGTGAAAAATCACCAACAATTAGTGCAACGAAAGCGATGACAGGTCATGCATTAGGCGCGGCAGGTGTACATGAAGCTATTTACTCTATTTTAATGATGGAAAATAGCTTTGTAGCACCTTCCATTAATATTGATAATTTAGATGAGCAAGCACAAGGCTTGGACATTGTAACTGAAAAACGTGATGCTGAACTGAACTTAGTTATGTCGAATAGCTTTGGTTTTGGCGGAACAAATGCAACCTTGGTAATGCAAAAATATAAAGGTTAGCAAAAGCTGCTGAGTTACTCTTTTATAGTGTTCCAAATAAAGTCATATTGGTATTACTCAATATGGCTTTATTATTTCTAGCTGAGTAAGCCGACATTACTTATAATTTAGCGATTATATTTCTTACAATTCTTATGATGTTTATACAAAGTTAATGAAAATATTTTTTGATGAAAACATGCCTTATGCTAACGATTTTTTCAGTGATTTTTGTAAGGCTGAGGAACTTATTCCTTTCTCTGGGCGAGACTTAACTGCGGAACAAGTATTAGATGCCGATGTTCTATTAGTGCGGTCAATTACTAAGGTCAATGAAGCGTTATTGAAAAATAATAACAAAATCAGCTTTGTGGGTACCGCAACCATTGGAACGGACCATATTGATCAAGCCTATTTAAATGACCGTGATATAACATTTCATTCAGCCCCAGGTTGCAATGCAATATCTGTAGCAGAGTATGTAATAAGTAGTTTAGTGATTTTAGCTGAGCGCTACCAATTAGATATACAAAAATTTAGCGTTGGTATTGTTGGTGGTGGTAATACAGGAACGCGTTTAAGTGAAAAGTTAACTGCTTTAGGTATTGACTATATAATTTGTGACCCGTTACTTGAACAATCTAAAAATGATAATAGAGTTTTTTCATCATTAGAAGAAGTACTAAAGTGTGATGTTATTTCGTTGCATGTACCTAAAGTTATCGAGGGTGAACATCCAACCTATCATTTATTAGACAAAAGCCGGTTAAATAATTTAAAAAACGACCAGATTATAATCAATGCTTGTCGTGGTGAAGTTATTGATAACCAAGCGTTATTAGCATTAAAAAAACAAGGGCACGGTTTAAAAGTAGTACTTGATGTGTGGGAAGGTGAGCCTGATGTATTAATGCCACTTATTGAATATACCGAAATAGCGACTGCGCACATTGCGGGTTATAGCTTAGAAGGAAAAGCTCGTGGCACAGAAATGCTTTATCAGGCATTATGTGACCATATAGCGAAACAAGACTCAAGTAGTATTGAATATAAATATCAGTTAGTTAACTTTTTACCTCCCGCAAATATTTCAATGATTAAATTAAATCAAGAATTTAATGAAGTAATACTAAACCAACTGGTTAAAATGGTTTACGATGTTAGACGAGATGATGCAATATTTCGTCAACAGATAGCAAGTCAAGGTTTTGATAGCCTCAGAAAAAATTACCCGGTAAGACGGGAGTTTTCATCGGTACAAGTTACCTTATTACCAAATGCCCTAAGTGATGTGCCACATCACTTAGGTTTTAACAAAACATAACTAGCGTTAGCCTAGCTAACTTTAATGAAAAAAGAGAGAGGATCATGGCACAGAAATTTGATGTATGCATACTTGGCGCAACAGGGCTAGTTGGCAAAACCATTATGGAAATCTTAGCCGAAAGAGATTTCCCAATTAACAAATTATACCCTTTAGCAAGTGCTCGTTCTGCAGGCGAATTTGTTGAATTTAATGGCGAAAGCATTGAAGTGCTTGATGCAGACAATTTTGATTGGAGTTTGGCGCAAATAGGTTTCTTCTCTGCCGGCGGTGCTACATCTGCTAAATATGCGCCTATTGCGGGTGAAGCTGGCTGTATTGTTATTGATAACACGTCTGAATTTCGCTACGACGACGATATTCCCTTAGTAGTACCAGAAGTAAACCCTCAAGCATTAGCTGAATATCGCAATCGTAATATTATTGCAAACCCTAACTGCTCTACTATTCAAATGATGGTGGCATTAAAACCACTTCATGATGCAGTTGGTATTAGCCGTGTAAACGTATGTACCTATCAATCTGTTTCTGGTGGTGGTAAAGCCGCTATGGACGAGCTAGCAAAACAAACAGCAGATTTACTCAGTGGTAAGCCAGTAGAAACGAAAAACTTTTCTCGCCAAATTGCTTTTAATGTTATTCCTCAAATTGATGTGTTTCTTGAAAATGGCTACACCAAAGAAGAAATGAAAATGGTGTGGGAAACAAAGAAAATATTAGGTGATGATAATATATTAGTTAACCCTACCGCAGTACGCGTACCTGTATTTTTTGGTCACGGAGAATCTTTGCATATTGAAACAAATTCACCTATTTCTGCAGAAGAAGTAAAAGATTTGTTATCACAAGCACCAGGTATCGTTGTTTGTCGAAATGATGAAGATTTCCCTACACAAATTGGTAATGCTAGTGGTAAGGATGAAACTTTTGTCGGTCGAATTCGTGAAGATATAAGCCATAATTGTGGAATAAACATGTGGATTGTTGCCGATAATGTCCGTAAAGGTGCGGCAACTAATAGTGTTCAAATAGCAGAATTATTAATTAAAGATTATTTAAGTTAAGAATAAAAGAGTGACTTCTTGAATTTATAATTAAATTCTTATATTTCAGTAACATTCTCTTTAGAAAATTAAAAACTCGCCGTTAACATAAGATAGTCTGTGTTAATCGCGAGTTTTTTTATTTAATTTTCTCAAAAGACTAAGATATTTTTTTTGAATTTGATATGATTATTAAGAATCCAAACTAGTACGATTTTTAGCAGGGACGTATTAGGTGGAATGAAAATTGCTTTGTTTTTTAACGCCACTTTCATTTTCATTTTGTCAAATAAATGACAAAGAGCTAATTTTGTGAATAAAATAATAATTAGGAAACTTTGATGCAAAAATTATTACGCCTGTGTTTTCGACAGGTTGTTCTTAGTGTACCAATCATTAGTATATTAAGCCTGAGCATTATCACCACGAGTGTTTTCACTATTGGCTTTCCTGTTTTTGCTGAAGAAGTGGCTCCGCAAGAGCGCGGCATTCGTATGCGAGGACCCAAAAGCAGCGATGTTTTTCCTTATGAACGTTATGGGCCAATAACTCAACGAGATACGTTATGGAAAATCGCGTTGACGGTTCGTCCAGACAAACGCTTATCAGTTTATCAAGTGATGCAAGCACTGTATCAAGCAAACCCTGCTGCCTTCGTTGATGGAAATTTAAATCACTTAGTTGAAGGTCAGTATTTAACCATTCCTTCATTTGAACGCATGATGTCAGTTGATACGCGTGCAGCCAAACAGAAATCGAGCGAAGATGATAAAGCTTGGGGGAAAATACAACCAAGTAAAACGGCAAAAAAATCGACACCTGAAATTCCAAATGCTAATAAGCAAGATTTAGATACCGTAAAAATTGAAATCAATGATCAATTAACAAAAATAGATACAGAACAACAGAAGCGCTTAGAAAATATTCAAAATGATGTTTTAGATTCTATTGGTGGATTACAAGCTATTTTAAAAGAAAATGAAGCATTACGTCAGCGTTTGTCTTCATTTAACGATCAACTTAACACCATGCAAAAAGAGGTTGCTAAAAGTAAAGAAATTAAGCTGCAAATGGACGACATGATAAAATTGCAGCAAGCCCTACTTGCTAAAGCACAAGCAAGAGAGGAAGAGTTACTTCTAGAAAAACAACAAGCAGCCCTAGAAAAAGACAATTTCTTTTCAAGTACCTGGTTTATTGGTTCAATAATAACCTTGTTAACAATGCTATTTTTATTTGTGTTAGTCCTCTTTTACAAAAGACAAAAAATTGCACCGGCACAGGATGAAATATCCTTTGATGACAAACCGATAGAAAAATCTAAATCGAAAGTAGATAAAGCAAGTGATATAGCGCTTGAGGCAGATATTCAGGAAGATGAAAATCTTTCACTTGATGATGAGTTATCGTTGGACGATGAATTATCACTTGATGATGACCTTTCTATAGACCTACTCGAAGAGAATGATGAAGATGTAATTCACTTAGATGACAGTGATGATGACTCGCTAGATGACCTTGATGACCTCGATGATTTAGATGATATTTTACTTGATGATG
>NZ_JAKKSL010000002.1 GCF_022669015.1 Colwellia maritima
ATGATTCGGTTGTACGTGGTACTACGTCGGAGCAAATTATTGAAATGGCACGTGCTTCTGGTGCTAAAAAAGTGTATTTTGCCTCTGCTGCACCTGAAATACGTTTTCCAAATGTTTACGGTATTGATATGCCTAGTGCAAATGAGTTAATTGCTCATGGTCGTGATGTTGATGATGTTTGTGATTTAATTGGTGCAGATAAATTGATTTTCCAATCAATTGAAGATTTAGTTGCCGCTATTAGAGTTGGTAACCCTGAAATACAACGTTTTGATACTTCAGTATTTGATGGGGTTTATGTCACTAATGATATAGACAATGATTATCTTGAGAAGCTTCACGCGATGAGAAATAATAGCAGCAAAGAGTCTTCGGATAAAAATGCCGATTCAGTGATTGATATGCACAATGAAGGCGCAGAATAAACAATAGTTAATGTTTCAATTGATAAAAAAATAGCGAGTAACTTTTGAAAGTTATTCGCTATTTGTCAATTAATTTAGTTAGTAGATAACTTAGAAGTTACCTAACAATAGATAACCTAATGAACATACTCAGGACCAAATCCCATAGTCCACATAACGGCACTAAAGGCCATAATACCTACCAATAACACCAAGCCGCAAGTTACTACTGAACTTGAGTAGATGAAACCTTTATCTTCAGGAATATTCATCATAATAGGTACACCTGAATATAATAAATAAATAGAGTAGCCTACGCCTACAATACCAACCAATGCAACAAACCATAATACTGGAAATAAAGCAGCGATACCAACCATAAACATAGGTGTTGCAGTATAAGCTGCTAATTCTAATGATTGAATATAGCTTGGTTTTGAATCAAATGTTTTTGCCATCCATTGAATTAAGTATGCAAGAGCAAATACCCCAATAACTAAAGCAAAGTACATAGCAATAGCCATTAATTGCGCACTACTTTGGCTAATCATAATAGGTTCACCAACCCCGATTGTCCAACCTATATGTGCTGCGGCATAATAGCTGCAAATAGTAGGTATTAATGACACGATTAGAATGTGCATCATGCTATACATAATGCCTTCATGTCGTTTTTCAATCGTTTGCCACTCATCTTTTGGGTGAGCGTATAATCCCCAAATATGGTTCAATATCATAATAATTTCCTCTCTGAAGTCCCCAATTAAATATTTAGCTATTTGTATTTGTTAGTTGAGTTTTTTTGCTAAATATACGTTCAACGATAATTATTATTATTGTCGATACCTTATTTATGAGATATGGCGGAGCATTCGTCAAGGTTTGATTTAAAAATAGACGGTTAAACTTGAAAATAATTGTTTTTTATATTCAATGCAAATAAAAATGAATATGTATATTGTTTATGGTTATAAAGAAATCAAGCTTTCTATTCAATATTGATCATGATTTTTACCATTAGGAGATCTTAATTCTTATGATTTTCATTATTTCTATGTCAAAACCAAGAATATTTTCGCTATCAGGATAGTAAGTAATATTTACACGATTACCTTTTAAACTTTTGTATAGTTTTTTTCTTTTATATTTAAAAGGCACCTGTATATTTTCGAGCATCAGTGTATTGATAAACCAATCGTCTGACTCTCGTTGTACATGTGAAATCACCTTTATGCCATCGGTGTGAATGAGTTTTGTATGTTGCTCAATTAATTGCTTTACTTCTTTGTTAGAAGGTTTTTTATCTTGAGGGGAGTAGGTCATAGTTGCTCGAAAACAATGTGAATAACATATTATTAGTATCTCAAATAATGGTTAGTTAAAACAGGGCGTTTATTTATTTTTTATAGATAACCATTGATCTAGTGTAGTCAAAGTAATGGTTAAACAGTTAGAATATAAGCATAAAACATTACCTGTATCGATTGATGAATACTGAAGAACTTTTAAACCCAATTAAATCCTTTTTGCAGTGTGAAACACCACAAGAGTGGATTGACAAAGCAGCAAAACCTGAAAACCTACCTATTATTTTATTGGATCACCTTGTATGCGAATTAAAAGCCGCTCAAACAGGAATGTGGTTGATTCGTAAATATGCAGTAGATAAACAAAGTGGTCAAGATCTCCTAAATTGGTTAGAGCCATACGAAAGGTTTGTGTATAAGAAAGAAGGTACCCTTGAAGATTTGGCAAGTAAGTTAAAATTTTCAAAATCGATTGTGCCCAAAAGTAATTCTCCCATAGGACAAGACTTAATCGATAAAATGGTATTGTTGATCAAAGAAGAGTTACACCATTTTTACCAAGTGTTAGAAATCATGAATACACGTAATATTCCCTATGAGAATATTAGCGCGGGTCGTTATGCAAAGGGTATGATGAAACATGTTAAAACTCATGAGCCAGAAACACTTATCGATAAACTAATATGCGGTGCATATATTGAAGCCCGTTCTTGTGAACGTTTTGCTAGATTGGCTCCGCATCTTGATGATGAATTGAATAAGTTTTATATATCTCTTCTTCGCTCTGAAGCTAGGCATTATGAAGATTACTTGTCTCTTGCTGAAAAAGTAGCAGGTAAAGATATATCTGAAAGAGTTCAGCATTTTGGAAAAGTAGAAGCAGAATTGATTTTATCAGAAGATAAAGACTTTAAGTTTCATTCAGGATTACCTGTATAAACCTTAACTTATTAGCGGTTAGGTGTAGTTAATGGTTGATTCAGTAACTTCATGCTTGTGGGGGTTACCTTTAACCAAGCACCTTGTTCATACCAATCCCCTAAAACTATACGCTGTGCTGAGTTACCGTTAGCCGTTAAATGATGAATTGCAGGCCTATGTGTATGACCATGTATTAATAATTGACTTTGGTAACTCTCTAAACAATTGACTACTTCTGATTCAGTGACATCCATGATGTCTTGGGATTTCATCGCTGTTGCTTCAGTGCTTTTTTTCCGATAATTTGCAGCCATTTTTTTACGAAAAAATAGCGGTAAGCTCTTGACTGCTGTTTGCCACCACCATGAACGTGATTTCTTGCGAAATTTTTGATAAGCGACATCTTTAGTACACAAGGTATCACCATGCATAATAACAACGTTACGGCCATATAAATCAATCAAGTCAATTTCAGGTAAGAGCGTCATCGCAGATTTTTGAGCAAATCGTTTACCGAGTAAAAAGTCTCGATTGCCATGAATAAAGTAAATATCAGTGCCAAAGCTTGAAAGGGTTCTCAATGCTTTGGCAATGGTTGCTATATAAGCACTGTCATCATCGTCACCGATCCAAGCCTCAAATAAATCACCAAGAATATATAGTGATTGCGCTTTTATGGCTTCATTTTTTAAAAAACGCAAAAAACAAGCGGTAATATCAGGCCTGTTTTGCGCTAAATGTAAATCGGCAATAAAATAAGTAACGGGTTCTTTAGAGCTTGGCATTGTTAGTAATCTATAGTGCTTATTTGGAATGTTAGTTTTTAATGATTATTCAACGATGGCTGATTCAATCACAATGTCGTCTTTGGGTACATCACCATGACCGAACATATTACCCGTTTCAACGAGTGTCATTTTGTCGACAACATCCATACCGTCAACCACTTCGCCAAATACACAGTATCCCCAACCTTGAACAGATTCATTTTTAAAATCTAAAAAGTCATTGTCTGTTAAATTAATAAAAAACTGAGCAGAAGCAGAATGTGGTTCTTGGGTACGAGCCATTGCGAGTGTGCCACGCTTATTACCTAAACCATTGTTTGCTTCATTTTGAATACTAGCACGGGTTTCTTTTTCTTCTAAGCCAGGAGCAAAACCGCCACCTTGTGCCATGAATCCTTTAATTACACGGTGAAAAATAGTGCCGTTATAATGACCTTCTTCTACATATTGTTGGAAGTTTTTTGCGGTAATTGGTGCTTTATCAAAGTCTAATTCAATCTTAATATCACCAAGGGTTGTTTTAAAAATAATCATAGGGGTTCTCATCTACAAAAAAAGTAGCCAAATTGTACGCTAAGTTGAGATAAAGTGCATCTGCTATGGTGATTCAAAACGAAGCATGGGTTACAATCAATTTTTATTGTTGGTAATTATTATTTTTCATTGGAGTCGTAAACCCTCATGTTGCAGATATACAATACTTTAACCCGTAAAAAGGAAGTTTTTACCCCTATCAACCCAGGTAAAGTAGGATTGTATGTTTGCGGTTGTACTGTTTATGACTTATGCCATATTGGCCATGCACGTACATATATTAGTTTTGATAATATTACCAGATATCTTCGTTTTTCAGGTTATGACGTAAATTATGTGCGAAATATTACTGATGTTGAAGATAAAATTATTAATCGTGCGGCCATTAATAATGAAACGCCGGAGCAGTTAACCGAGCGTACTATAGGTTATATGCACGAAGATTTTGATGCGTTAAATATGGCACGTCCAAATATTGAACCACGAGTAACCACACATATGGATGAAATTATTGCGATGATTGAAATATTAGTTGCAAAAAAACATGCCTATGTTGCAGGGGGAAATGCTGAATTAACAGGGCAGGGCGATGTCTTGTTCGATGTTTCTAGCTACGCAGATTACGGTAAACTGAGTGGACAAAACCTTGAGCAGTTACAAATAGGATCTCGTGTTGAAGTGGATAACAATAAACAAAATCCTCTTGATTTTGTTTTATGGAAATCAGCAAAACCAGGTGAGCCAAGTTGGTCATCACCTTGGGGGGAGGGAAGACCTGGTTGGCATATTGAATGTTCTGCTATGAATGCAAAAGAGCTTGGACATCATTTCGATATTCATGGCGGCGGTTCAGATTTACAATTCCCCCATCATGAAAATGAAGTAGCTCAAAGCTGTTGTGCACTAGATACTCCATACGTTAATTATTGGATGCACACAGGCATGGTGCAAGTAGATCAAGAGAAAATGTCCAAGTCGCTTGGTAATTTTTTCACTATTCGTGATGTGCTTGCCCAATATGACGCTGAAACAGTACGTTTCTTTTTAACTACAGGGCATTATCGAAGCCAATTAAATTATTCAACCGATAATTTAAATCAAGCAAGAGCATCACTAGAGCGTATTTATACTGCGTTGAGAAATATTGAGGTAGAGGATAACTTTGTTTTAGATAAATCAATCGCTTATGTGCAACAGTTTTGTCAAGCAATGGATGATGATTTTAATACACCACAGGCGATTGCGGTGTTATTTGAAATTGCTAAAGAGCTAAATGTTGTGAAGGATCATGATAACGAACAAGCAAGTAAATTAGCAGGTATCTTAAAAACACTGGGTGGCGTTATTGGTTTATTACAGCTTGATCCTGAAAGCTTCTTGCAAGGGCAGAATGATGAAGATGAAGTTGCGGTTATTGAAGCACTCATTGCGCAACGCAACCAAGCGCGTGTTGATAAAAATTGGGCACTTGCAGATCAAGCGCGAGATAAGCTAATTGAAATGAATATTGTCTTAGAAGATAGCGCCGGGAAAACTACGTGGCGTAAAAACAGTTAATTTAAATCACTGAAGCTAAAGTGTACAAAATGGTTTGTACACTTTTTACTTTTAATACCTTATTTTCCAAATTGCTCACAAGCAATGAAAGTGTTTTCAATTAAACTGGCTACTGTCATTGGTCCTACACCACCAGGAACTGGCGTAATAAAAGCAGCTTTTTGTTTAGCAACATCAAATTCAACATCACCAACAAGCTTACCCGACTCTAAGCGATTAATTCCCACATCGATCACGATAGCGCCGTCTTTAATCCATTCGCCAGGAATAAAAGCCGGTTTTCCCACAGCAACTACTATTAAGTCAGCACTTCTAACTTTACTTTCAAGATCTTTAGTAAAACGATGTGTTGTCGTTACAGTGCAACCTGCGAGTAATAGTTCAAGTGTCATAGGGCGACCTACAATATTCGACGCGCCCACAACTAAGGCATCTAAACCATGGGGGTGAACTCCTGTAGATTCTATTAGTGTCATAATACCTTTAGGTGTACAAGGTCTTAAACCCGGAAGGCGTAAAGCAAGTTTACCAACGTTTGAGGGGTGAAAACCATCAACATCTTTCTCAGGAATTATTTGCTCAATGATTAAGTTTGCATCTAGTCCAACAGGTAAGGGAAGTCTGGACTAGAATACCATCAATGGCATCATCATTATTTAATTCATCAATTAAAGTACATAACTCGTTTTGAGTTGTGGTTTCTGGTAAATCATAAGAGCGAGATACAAAGCCAACTTCTTCACACGCTTTACGTTTGCTACCCACATAAACCTGAGAGGCTGCATCGCAACCGACTAAAATAACAGCTAGTCCTGGTGCTCTTTGGCCGTTACTTATACGCAAGCTAACTTTTTCTTTAATAGAATCTCGGAGTTGTTTGGCAATTGCCTTGCCGTCAATTAATGATGCCGTCATAATACTTATATTGTAACCTTGAATATATTAATGAGATTAATACGTTAATGAAGTAGCGCTATTTTGCCATAAACCCTAAGCCAGTAATAGCTAAGAGTTAGAATTTATTTTAAAGTACAACTTTTATCATTCTATCATGAGTGGATATTATTCCGTTGTTATCTTGTTCCAGAAATTTCTCGCATTTCGACACTAATTAAGCAAGTTGCATTAAAAGTGAGCGAACACGTTTTTTTTTATAAAAAAAGTTTGACTGAACCCGTTCAACTCGGTAATATCCGCACCCGTTGAAGACAGCTAATTTAATTAGTTTGTTTTAAGCTGATATCGGTGATTAGCGCAGCTTGGTAGCGCACTTGGTTTGGGTCCAAGGGGTCGCAAGTTCGAATCTTGCATCACCGACCACTTTTTCTTTCTTAGGTAATAAGGAAGAGCAAGTATTGGTTTGGGTGTTATCAAATTCAGTCGTAAGTTTGAATTTTGCATCACCGACCACTTTTTCTTTCTTAGGTAATAAGGAAGAGCAAGTATTGGTTTGGGTGTTATCAAATTCAGTCGCAAGTTTGAATTTTGCATCACCGACCGCTTTTTATTTTAAAAATTAAAAAGCGAAATGCTTTTGTAGGTAATGTGCGCCCTTAGCTCAGCCGGATAGAGCAAGTATTACCCCCTAGGGTATTACCTATCTTTTAAAGGTGTAGAGTTTTCGCTAGGTTCAGGGTAGGTAACTTTACCCATCTTCGGATAAAAGTTACCACAGTAGGTAACATGCTTATTTGTCTAATTATACAAATAATCATATTATTTACAAATAAATATTAGTTTTTATTATAGACTACTATTTGTAAGTAAAGGTCCGTTAGCTCAGTTGGATAGAGCATCCGCCTTCTAAAAGTAAAATTTGGGCCTTATTGGTGAAAACCTTTAAGTGTAAGATGTCAAATTCGGGGAAACCTTTCAGGTAATGCTGATGGCAATCGCGAGCCAAGCCTTGTGAAAATAAGGAAGGTGTAGAGACTAGACGGCATCCACCTAACGTGTTGTAAAAAATACTACGGTGAAGGGATAGTCCAACGCACGAAGCCAGTTTTGGTGGCAGTGAAAACTGTAGTGTGACGAAGCGGAGGGTCACAGGTTCGAATCCTGTACGGACTGCCATTTTCTTTTATTTAGCTTTTAGCTAAGTATCTCATTAATAATATTAATATATTATTTTTCTTAAATATATCTTCTGATATAAAAAATACTCCATTAAAGCTTTTATAAGTCTATTTAGAGCACTTAATTTAATTTTAAGTACAATAAGTTGCTTAGCATAAATTATCACTTAAATCGTATCCTGGCTTTTTAGATGAGTATTGATTAGTTAAAGTATTTTAAATTTATTCTCCTTTAATTCCCTTGAGCCAAGCTCAAAATATCTATTCTTGTGCATTGCACTATCGTTTACGCGATGTGAACTAAGTAAAAAAAGACGGCTTATTAGGCAGGTCATCAATCTCACAGGCGATAAATAATCTTCTTTTGAATGTCATTCAATTTCACTCGTACATTTACCTGTATTTTGTAAATTCAAATCACACTTGTGATAGATAAATTCCTGCTCACTTTTTTTAGGTGTGTTTTATTTATAAAACAATGCCAAATGATATTCAGAATATTTATTTTTTAGTATAGATTTCAATCTATTAACTATGAGAAAATGATTGTTAGGAGTTAATTAATAGGAGATGACATAAATAATAATATTAAGGTAACAAAATGAGCGTAAATTGTTTTTATAAAAGTGAATTAAAAGAAGAGTTGAAAAAAGAGCTACTTAACAGAAAAGATTTTAGCAATAAAGATCAGGAAATCATGCACTTTATGTTATTTGAAATAATTAAAGAGTACGAGTTTTCAAAAATTTTAATTCAACAAAATGTAAGTGTTCTTGGTGACGAAGGCGTCGAATATTTATATTTTATAGACGGTCAGTACTTACCGTTCCACCAACGAAAAGATTACGCTAGGTATGTTTTTAACAAATCTAAATTTGCGACAGATTTAAAAATGTCTTTTCAATATCACAATCGCTATGGCGAAGCCCTTATTAAATTACTAGAAGCTGCGACAGCAGCATTAGTTGATTATGCTGTTTCTGGTGTATTTAAAGACATAATAAGCAATGGAGGGTTATTTGTTACTCCGACAATGGAAACGGTTTAATGTGCTTGTTACTCTCCTAATTTGAGATATATAAAGATGAACCAAATCAAATATATGCTTTATTACGCAATATGTTGTTGTAAATGTACTCGTTTGTTAATAATGTAACTATTGTCTTTGGAACAGTATTAATTTGACAAGGAGCTTGTATGTCAAGTGGTGGATTTAGCGCACCTCCGAGAGGGCCGGTGGGATTGTAGACGATAATGTTTGCTCAAGCTTAGTGTTTGTAACGAAAGTAGCAAATGCTGATGAAGATTTGATTGACGATTTAAATGAAGGAATGTTGCTTGATGTAAGCCTTGTTATTGAAAATGGCGTGGAATCGGTTGCTATCTTATTTCGAGGTCAGATTTTAGGTGGGATCATGAGTCATGGCTTTCAATTAAAATCATGTCTTAGCAATGATTTTGAATTTGAAGCGATTGTTTTATCTGTATCTATGGGGATCATCACGATCAAAATCCAACCAAGGAAGTAATATGGAAATTTCTTTCGTAGGAGGCGTATATAAGGAAAACTGCGCCTGGCCTGCTAATTATGAAGTCTTAGGATCTCTTGGACGCGCTGCCTTGTGTGTTGTTCAATTGGATAGTTCCACAAAAGTAGAGTTAATATCTTCTTTTTCTAATGAAGAAATGGTGGAGCTAAAAGAGCGATTTGTTGGTAGGGAAGTTAGTGTTACAAACTATGAGCAACCCACAACCTATCTATTTTCATATGATCACCCTCTATCAGAGCCTGTTGTCGAGCCTAAACTAACAAACGAAACCGAAGTTCAGAAGCTAGAGCTTGATGGTTTTGATGGCAAACAAGTGGTCATGTTTGGCATGATCGAAAAGGATGTAAAGATCAAATGTAAATCGGTTATTTATGACCCTCAAAACTCTGCCTCTCCTAAATTATTTTCTGCCAACGGCTCTTTGGCTGATGAGTTAATTTACGTTCTAAACCGAGATGAGTTGGGTAAGTATTATGTAGAATCAAATGGTGCTGAAGAATACGACATTGAGCGCATGGCATCTTGGCTGTTGGATAAGGAGGGTGCAAGTGCTGTCATTGTTAAATGCGGTGCGCGTGGTGCGTTTGTGTTTACTGCAAAAGAAGGTGGAAAATGGCTTTGCTCATACAGAGCTAAAAAAGTCTCACCAATAGGATCAGGTGATTCGTTTGTAGCAGCGTTTGCGCATTATTATTTTGTAAGACGATTTGATGCTTTCAAATCGGCAAACCTCGCTAGTGTTGCAACATCATTTTATGTCGAACATTCTATGATGGTGAGTGACAAACAACTTGCTCAATATCAGGTTAACTTGGTTGCAAATTCCTTAGAGAATGAATCGAGCAAAAAGAACATCTACTTGGTCGGGCCATTTTTTAATATGGGTCAGATGTGGTTAATCAACCAATGTAAAATTGCGATAGAAAAATTTGGTATGGAGGTTTTCAGTCCTTATCATGAATTAGGAATAGGGCCTGCGGAAGTTGTTGCTCAAGCTGATATCAAAGCCATTGATGAATGCGATGTCTTGTATGCACTTTTTGATGACCATGATCCCGGTACATTGTTTGAGATAGGTTATGCGATTAAGGCAGGTAAAAAAGTCGTTATATATACCGAACAAAATAATGATGAACATTTGAAGATGTTCGAAGGGACAGGCTGTGAAATCATAAGAGATTTTGCTACTTCAATTTACACACTGTCTTGGATGTAACTTTGCCATGAGAGGGATTTTACTGTCTGGCGGTATGGACTCAACTGCATTGGCTTATTCAGAGAATCCTGATGTAGCCATTTTTATTGATTATGGACAAGTACCCGCTAAAGCAGAGCGAAGATCTGCAAAGAAGATCTCAGGTGATTTAGGGATCGATTTTTACGAGATTACTATTGATTGCTCTGACTTAGGTTGTGGCGATTTAGTTGGTAATGACTCTTCAGAAATAGGTCGTTTTTCTGATTGGTGGCCATATAGAAATCAATTACTCATCACTATGGCCGCAATGAAAGCTATTAAGCTTGGTTGTACCGAATTAATAATTGGGCTTGTTGCAGGTGACGATGAGTACCGTGATGGCTCTGAGGAGTTTATACGGTTGATAAATGAGTTGATTAGTTTCCAAGAAGGCGAAATGAAAATATCGGCTCCGGCAATAGGAAAAGGCATTGATGAGCTTATTATGAGTGCAAATGTGCCAGACTATCTGTTATCAAAAACTCACTCTTGCCATAAATCCAATTTACCGTGTTTTAATTGTAGAGGGTGCGGAAAGCAACAGGCGGTGTTTGATAAGTTGAATAAGGCATATTTTAACGAATAAAAGGCCCTGTAATAGAGCCTTTAAACATTTCACTATTATTTATGGTCGTGAGGTTTTAGGGGGGATATTTAGGCTTGTTTTCAGGTGTCACACGTCGCCTTCTATCTAAAGTTCCATCTTCTTTTTTAGGTTTTGGTCCTGGCTTTATAGACATATTTATTAAATCCTTCTAGAGTACTTCCTCTCAACATAAGAGGAATATTAACTTTCATCATAGTGCCATAATACATATGGGGTTTTATTATTTAAAGTCAATATACTCTAATTTTCATATACAAAAAAGTTTACCTACGCTAACGCTAATTCAGGTGTATATGTGTTTTTATTGCGGTTAATATAAACAATAGTGTTTTTACTTATGATGCCATTTTTAACCTGCTCTCTATTTTCAAGTAACCGATGAACAGAGGAGCTTTTTTGCATTTCATACCAGATAACGGCATCAAGTTCAGATGCTTTGACTTTCATAGCTTTGGCTAAATCGATAAATATTTGTTCAAGCTGAAGGTAGTTTTTTTCAATTGTTAAATGATCATCATAGAATCCGCCTAAAAGTCCTGCGCGGTAGATATGAATATCTAGAATAGCAACATCGTCAGCGTCTAACCAATTTCGAGCAACCCATGACGCAGTTTTAAGGCCAACGCCTTTGATTTGTAGTAGCCAGTTTCTTAGTTCTTGTCCTGAGCTAATAGGAGCCTCTTCATCGTGTAAAAATTGCAAAGCGTTAGCAATGTATTTGGCTTTTTGACGAACAAATCGGTATTTGACTGTTCGATTGGATAATTGAATTGGCTCGGTAAGCCATTCTAATAATTTAGATTCAGGGTGGGCTGTTCCATCAAAAGCACCTTTAAGTTTGAGTTGCTCGTATGCTGCGATGCTGATTTCAGCAGTGATGGCATGTCCACCAAGTAGGCAGGCACCGACTTCTTCAACTAGTGTTTTCCCATGTTTGTATTGTAACTCTGTGCCTTCAATGCGTCTTGATAGGACACTATATAGCCAGTAGGCAACGGATGGAAAAGCACTAACTTTTCCCCATGCTACGCCTGGAATTACCATTTCTTTTTCATTGGGTAACTCCATTTGTACGGAGCTTTGACCCATATTGAAATGAGCTAATTGATTTTTCATAATTGTTCACCTTGTATTGGGAACTCTGTATTCAGCCACTCCATAAACGCAGACCTTTCCAGTGGGTTCATACCCTTGATTTTTTGTTGAAGTCTTACTTGTCTTCTTTTAATTGTTTGTCTTTCTCTAAAACAATTTCCTAGGTAACGTGAATCGTGCAATTTTGTTGGTTTTTCAAAGTTAAACCATACGCACTCTGTCGCTTTACCATTTTGTGTCTGACTGCTGAAACTATATAAGTTCCAATCGTTTAAATAATGTTTATATAAATCGCTTTCATAACCAGAGATCATGACCATGCATTTCTGTTGAGTGAGAAATTGAAGTAATTTCTCATCTTGGTTATCACTGTATTCATGGCGATAAATCTTTGTCTTTCGTCTGGTAGAAGCAACATAAGGTGGATCACAATATATGAGTGTGTCCTTGCATAAGCTTTCACTCTCAAGTAACTGGATAGAATCCATATTTCTTAAGGTGACATTTTGAATGTCATCAATGTTATCAATACAACTTTTGTTGATATCGTTTCCGATATTAATTTTTGCTGCCAATTTATTCTTGATAACGATGCCAGATCCTAAAAACGGCTCGATATATTTTTTATGTGGAGGCATCAAATTAATTAGATGCTGATAAGTTTTCCCTTTGCCACCTGGATACATAAATTTTTTATTATTGCTTTACCATTAATTATATTATCGTCAAAAATGACGATGATTGCAAGCAATGTTTGTGGATTAATGTAAACCAAAGAAGTAATGAATATTTAGGTTATTCATTTCAATGGAATTTAGTTTGCCTAATGGGTAGGTAACATGTTATTTATTAATAAATAACAACAATTTAAAAAAACTTCCTATGTATAAGAGATTATCCGCATCAGTTTCTAAGTATTTTAAAAGTCTCAGTAAATGGGACTGGATAATCCTTATTACTTTTTTAGGTGTTTTTTTCCTTTCATGGGGATCGGAAGTTTATGCGGTATCCAAAGCTGATGAATCCGTAGTACTTCCAAAAGTATCTGATTTTATTGTGCCAGAAGTTGCATATAAGTTTCTATTAGTCTCATGTTTACTCGTTTTTATTTCTAGTGTAGTTCGTTTTATTACAAATGATTCTAGTGATAATTCATGGCGTTATTTGGCTATTGTTGCATTTTCTATTGTTGGCTCGGTAGTTGTTGCGTTGATCACAAGTGAAAAAACTATGCCTGGAATTTGGGCTTTAGCGTTAGGGTTACTTCATTTAGGGTATTGGTGTTGGAGGCGTGAGCATATTGAAACGTCGATATATCAAACCTCAATCAAGACAACAACAGAAAGATTAGATCGAGTTGTTAATCTCATGCCGAATGAAATTGCTTTTAAAGTGATGGGTAAAGAAACAACTGCTGCTTACGGCACTTTATCAGTGCTTTCTAAGATGTCTATTTTTGCAGATGAGATTGAGGATAAAGCGTTTATTGCTGAAACAGCACGTGATCAAATAAAAAAAGCGCTTAAGTCAATGTGTCATATAGCATCGCTATGGACAGTATCTCAGGCGCGATTGTTTGAAGCTAATATAATGTTGGTTAAGTCTTCTGGGGAGATCATGGAATTAGATAACCTAGACAAAGCTTTTGAACGCGGTAAGTATTTTTTCCCTGATATGACATCATTAGACAATATGCCGGATATGTGCGAGAAAGTTTTGCATGTTGTTCCTGAATTAGCAATAAGCAATGAAGATAGTGGAGATAAAGTTGATATATCTCCTTTACTTCTTCCTGTAGGAATGAAATCTACAACACACCCTGGAGTTATTAAAGGAGCACCTGAGGCCGCAGAAACGGGGTTAATTAGATCTATCGAAAATGTGCATAGTATTATTGATGGACTACCTAACAATTATGTCGATGAACAAAAGAGAAAAATTGAAGAGTATTTTGAAGGACAAGATAAATGTGGTTCGATTCTCTCCATACCATTAGCAATTTTTCACAGCCCGGATAAAGATCTTGTAGGTGATGAAAATCAGAATTCTACAGTGACTGTTGACGCAGTTATTAACCTTTATAGGCCGGAAAAAGGGTTGATTAAGTCGGTAGCGTTGTTTCAGGATTTCACTAAACCCCTTGTATTAATTATAGGAAATCTGTTATATTTATATAAGGAGAATGTTGAAGCTCTGAAGACAGTAGAGTCTGAAAAAGCGGAAAACTCTTCGAATGATACAGTATCCGAGTCGGAAGAAATTGACACCGAACTGGAAACTGTTCCTGAATAAACTGGTCTAATAGTATGCTAGTTTTAATAAATAGGTGATTTATGAGTAAAGATAAGAAATATAAAAACGCTCAGCCTACGACTTTTTATGTAGTAGAGCCGTCTGCTGAAAGTCAAACTAATCAGGAGCGTTTTGCTAGTCTGAAAAAGCAATATCAAAAGATGCTTGCACTTCAGGAAATACAGATGGAAGAAAGTGAAAAACTTGTAGCATCTGTATACGGATAAATATGGAATTCAAAAAAGGAAAGGCGCTTTTAGCGCCTTTTTTGTTTTTAATTTTCAATAAAAACAACTGGTTCATTGAAGTTCAAACTATGATCTAATGCCATTGGGATAAGCCATTGTAGGTTTGGGATGATGTTTTTGGGAATATCACTCACACTGACGAGAAAAACTTTTTCTTTTTCCACTGTCCTTGCTTTGAAGGCTAGATCAGAAATAGCAAAAAACACATCTAATTCAAAATAGTTTGGTTTTGTTAGGTGTGCATAACGTGTCCAGTTATTTTCAGTGATTAACACGCCTGTTTCCTCTTCACATTCTCTAACCATAGCTTGAGTAGATGATTCGCCACTTTCAATTTTGCCACCAACACCGTTGAATAACCCCTTTTGCCATGCAGGAGATAACTTTTCTAATAAGACAACATGCTTTAAGTCTTTTGAAAATATAAATCCAGTAACATAGTTAAGCACTGTTATTCCTCCGCTGTTATTTTATGGCCGTTAAGTTTTGAAATTCTTCTAGTGCAAATTGGTCGGTCATACCACTGATATAATCGATTAGTAACCGAGTTCTTGCATATAGCTCCATCATTTTATCATTATTAGAAGGTGATCCATTAGAGAATATTTCTTTTATGTCCTCTTTATATCTGCCTTTATGTTTGCTTGATAATTTGTGATAAAGCCTAGTTTCAATTGGGTGTGATTTTAAGGTGTTATCTTCAACTAAATCTTTGAATTTATTGTAAGTTAATTCAACAAGAGGTGTGTATATATTGAGCAAGCCAGAGATTACAGCAAACCCTTTTAGTTCAAGGTTTTCGACTTCTCGGTGATTGAAAACATTATTTACGGCTATTTTTCTGAACGTTTCAGTTGCCAGGTTATATTCATCACTGCCATCTAAGAGTGATTCATCTAGCTCACCATGAAAGATTTGTTCATGGTTGTCTATAAATCTTTTTGCAGCATATTTTGATAGGTCATTTACAAGCGTTGTACGTAATGTGAGTATATATGCATGCTCTTTATTGTGGTCTTCGTTTAGGTAATTTTTATATGCTTTTTTGGCTATTTTAAGCAGGTAACCACCTTCAACTACATCACTTTTAACATCAGGATCTTCTTTAAAATTATTCCAAGTTTTGCTTATTTCATTGTGAAGTTGATCAACAGTTAAGATCCCCTTATCAACAGCGTCATCTAGATCGGCAATACAGTAAGAAATATCATCAGCAGCTTCCATTATGTAAGTTAAAGGGAAACGACAGCCATCCTTAATAGATAATTCTTTTTGTATATCTTCAAATAGCTTTTGTTCTGAAAAATAAAACCCTGGTTTTTTCTTTCGGTAATAGAACGTATCTTTTTTCTTGGGCTTATCTTCGTATGCTCCGCGAGTATATTTAAGAAGGCAAGCTAATTGAGTATAGGTAAGGTTAAGTGATTGAAGGTTGTGTAACAGTCTTATTGCTTGTGCATTCCCTTCAAAGTTTGATAAATCTTTTACCAACTTATTATAATCAGGTTCATCTGAAAAGTTTGTTTTGAAGACTTCTGTAAGGGTTTTATTTCCCCATAAATTAATGGCTTCTTCACCAAAGTGCCCAAATGCCGGATTACCGATATCATGAAGTAAACAAGCAACTTCAATGGCGCTAACGAAGCCATCAATGTTTTCGGCTAAACCTAAGTTCTCAAGTTGCTCTTGTTGTGCAAGTTTTTTTAAAACAGTTTTACTGATGTATCGACCAACCTGCTGTACTTCTAAGGAGTGAGTTAATCGGCTTCTTACTGCTGCATTGGTTTCTAAGGGAAATACTTGTGTCTTTTGTTGCAAGCGCCTTACAGCGGCAGAGTTAATAGCGCGACCCCGGTCACTCTCCATCTCTTCGTTAAAACATCTACCTTGAATGGAAGACGAACGAGCGCGAATTGTTTTTAATTTTTGATTGTAATTCATAACAACAAAGTCCATTTGACAGGGTGAGTAAAATTTTTAATATACAGTAGTTTAACTATTTAATAGTAAATGTACTACAAACTGTTTTTCATATTACTAAAAGTGAAATTTAGTGTAATAATAGGCATGGCTTTGTGTGTTTTATCATGTGAAGTTAGGCCGTATCAAAGAGGCCAGTTCCCACGATAATGAACGAAATGGATATACTTTGAATAGATAGTTAATTCGCGTGGCGAATGTGTACTAATAAAATTTACTCGACAAAAGAGCGTGGGCTTTTTGTTGCGTATTTTTGTATTGGTGAAGACATGTCGCTTAAAAATGAAGACTTGCTTAACAATGTTAAAAGGCAAGCAAAAAGGCTTTCGAAAAAATTATCTATTCCGCTTGGCCAAAGCCAAGAAATGTTGTCCTATGTTGTTTATGGCTGTGATAGTTATGGACAGTTAATTTCATTGCTGAAGTCTGATTCCTTTGAAAATCAAAATCTGATATTAGCGGCTTTACACCCAAGAGCAGAAGACTTCCTTCTAAAGTTCCTTCATACAGATATGAATAATATTTTATCTCGCTTTAATGAAAGAGTTGAAAAAATAAAAATAAACGAAAATAGCGTTGTTGAAATTTTCGGTATTGAACCAACTGATTTTAAAAGTAAAATAAAATAAAATCCTTTTAAATTATACAGATATGTATAATTCTGTTCTGTTTACAATCGTTTTACTCTCATATATATTAGCAAAAAAGGCTGTACGGACAGCCTATGCCTACACATATTTATAATTAAGTATGAACGATGAAGCAGAGCATCCGTAAAAATTTGGTTTTCATAATTAACAAACTGGCGTTAGTAGGCTGTTGTTTGTTTTAATTTATGGATAACTAAATGATCACATCAGACACATTACTTTTAAAATTAAAACTTCAATCTCAACTCCTTGCAAAATTCCTAAATTTACCTGAATCATTTGGTTATGATTTATTAGCAACAACTATCTACCAACATATAGACTTTGAAGATTTATGCGACTCAATAGCTGAATTTAATTATGCATCAAGTTTTGGGGCTTTATCTGAATATCAAAAGTTAAAATACGTATTAATATGTGAAGTGGAAGACAAAGAATTAATTGAAGATCTTCATTTAGAAATAGAACAAATGGCGATTCGACTAGAATCGAAGGCAGTAATAAATATTTCTAAAATTGATCTAATATCAAACCTATTCAAATTATTTGGTCTCGAAAATGAGTCAAAATACATTGTAGATGCCGAGCACATCGAATTGGATTGGCAACTATTTTTTGATTCATTACAAGATCATCAAGCTGTTTTAAGCACTGATCTGTTAATCAATGAAATACCATTCCGTTTTCTAGCAACAAAAATTTCATTTGATGAGTTCTCTGTTGATAACGTAAAGCACTCACTTCATACGAATCTTACACAATCAGATGACTCATCTGCTAAAACAAACGAAGAAAGAATAAAAATAGATGAACATATTAAATGGGTAGCTGATAGCTGTGACTGCTTATCAAATTTTGAATCAGATACTCCTGACCGCAATCCTTCTTATTTTAAAATAAATAACCAAAACTATCTGGTATTTGGTTTCCCATTATCACCGCATTTGTCAATCACTGACATTGGACACGCCCCCAATATTAATATTCGGATAAAAGATACTGAAGAAAAGCAGGTGTTTATTTTAAATTTAGGAAGTGAAAGATTAACTCTTGAGTGCATTTTTCTGAACAAAATCGAGGACGGTGAAAAGTGCTATTCACCGAAAAACCAATGGATTAATGATTCACTTTTATCTCGTAAAGATGCATGTCAATTTCGAATTGTTTTCAATAACTCATATTACCTAATGATCTTGAGACCTTTTGCTCACGTGGATTGGTGAATGCGTTATGATAAAAACATTCTTAAAAAGCGCAACAGTATTGAGTGTTTTTGATTTCCATAATGATGAGAAAATTTTTCTTGGGGAAATGTTATTCGGTATTGTTCATTCAGATCAAACGTATCTATTTGAGAAAGGGCAAAGGGTAATAACATCAATTATCAAATCTCAAAATAACTTTGAATTCATTACAAAAAGCGATAATTGTTATGTCACTGAAGATAAACCCGAAAGTTTTGAGTTGAGATTATCTGAATTTGTAGTTATGAGACATTTGTTGCTTTCACCTGCTGAAGTAATTGAAGCAAGAGAGAAATTAGAGCGTGAAGATGCAAAACGATTACATTGAACGGTGGTCAAATGAAACATAGTCAAAGAGCAATAATGACCTCAGTCGATCATCTCAATGAAAATTTTGAAGTCAAAGTAAATAGGTGCCCAACTGCATTTGAAGATGATTCAGATAGCAGTGTATTATTTTCACTGCCAAAAGATAAATTCAGTGACTATTTTGAAGTTGGTGATTTGATTGAATTCAAAAGCCTGGGTAGTTCACCTAGAAATTGCCAACTTAAGCTGCAAGGTGCTTAGGCCGGCTAAGTTTAAACGCGAGCTAAACTCAATATTGAGGCGGTTAGATGATCATCATCATCCGTTGAAACGATGCATTTTATTAAGCGAAGATAACCTTGTTTTATTGTCTATAAACAAGAACGCTGAAGAGTTAATGCTATTAAAGAATCAGCAAAAAATTTAGAGTAATCATGAAAAATTTTGAAGACAAAATTGTGAAAGTTATCTCTAAATTAACTTGTGATGGTTGTGGCGAACAAGCAACTCAAGATGACTACGAATTTCATGAGTTTATAAGTATTGATCATAAATGTGGCTATGGAAGTATTCACGGTGATGGCAATCAAATCAGTATTGATCTCTGCCAGAAGTGCTTTGCTGATATGTGCGGTGATAGTTTAACTGTTATTGAGCCTAATGAAGAAAAGCATGATAGTTGTTCACGAATTGATGTAAAAGATATTTTGTCAGCAAACAAAATAAGTAATCAGGAAGAGTTAACGTCTGCGTTAAAGCGGCTTGATAAACTGTGGGATGCTCAACACCTTTCAGAATCTGGAGGTGAGTTTCATCAACTAGTTGACTTGATTACTGCTTTTGAAGGGAAAAGTCGGGATTCATATTTTGGAACAGTTTATGCTGCATCAGATGATTCTAGTGTCAGAGCATGAAATTATCATTGATGAATCTTAACAAAGTGGTGTTGATTTATGTGTACAAAATTAGTCAAAACTTGTAGGCGAAATGCGCCTATCACTGTGAGAACTATTGGCAGTTAATGTCTCTATTGAAGTCCGACCTCCTTGAAAATCTAAACCTGATATTAGCAGCTTTACACTCAAAAGCAGAAGACTGCCTTCTAAAGTTTCTCAATACTGATATGAATAATATTTTGTCTCGCTTTAATGAAAGGGTTAAAAATATGAAAATAAATGAAAATACTGTTGTAGAAATTTTCGGTATTGAACTAACTGATTTTAAAAGTAAAATAAATTAAAATCCTTTTAAATTATACGGATACGTATAATCCTTCCCTATTTACAACGACATTGCACTCATTTATATTTGCATTTGGCTGAACGGACAGCCAATACCTACAAATATTAAATGATTAATTTAATATTAACGATGAAGCAGAGCATCCGTAACAATTTACTTTATTCATAGATCAATTTTGGCGTGTAGGTCAATATTTTGAATCGCAAAAATGGATAAAAGCAAATGATCTCAGCACTCACTCTAAGTCACAAATTAAGACTCCAATCGAAATTTATCGCCAACTCACTCAACCTGCCTCAAGCGCTTGGTAAAGATCTATTAGCACGTGCTATTTATTGCACTCAAAATTATGATTCTTTAAATGAATTACTTTTTGAACAGGTTTGTGATGCCAAAATACACGGTACATTTCAGCATCATTGGTTAAAGTTTCTTTTAATCTGCGAGTGTGAAGATGAACTGCTGATTGATGACTTGCACAAAAGCATCGAATTTATGGCAAAACGATTGGAAAGCATGGTGGTCATTAATATCAGCAAGATTAGGTTGATATCGATCCTTTATGAGTTATTTGGCTTAGGTGACGAAGCCAAATATATTGTTGTTGCACCGGATGAATTTAATCTTGAATGGAAACCTTGTTTTAAAACTTTAAACAACAGCCAAGCTGTTCTCTATTGCGATTTTAAAATTAATCATATCGTGTACAGATTAATTGCAACGAAAGTTTTGCCTAACGAATTTAAGCTTAGTAATTTCTACAAATCATTAGATCAAAATCTGAAGCAAAGCAACGAATCTTCAAAAGAAGCCATAACTGAAAGGCCATTAATAGAAGAACATAGAAATTGGTTTTTAAATAGCGTGAATTTTTTCACTAATTTTGATTCGTTTTTTCCAGATGAAATCCCTAATGAATATAAAATTAATGGTCAAAAATATTCAATATATGGCTTTCCATTATTAGATTCTTTAACTGAAAAAATTGAATCCAACTTACCAACGTTGAGTGTTTCAATCAAAGATATTCAAGAGAAGCAGGTGTTTATATTCCAACTAGGGGAGCAGAAATTGGTCTTTGAGTGCATTCACGTTGAAACTCCTATTGTCTCTGTGATCACCTACTGTGAGTTCAGTAACGGTATTAAGGAAACACTTTTAAACCATAAAGACGCTCGTAAGTTTCCAATTATTCTTCATCAATCATATTTTTCCGGAAGTCTTCGGCCTTTTTGTCCTATTGATTACTTGGAGAATTCCATATGAATGAACTGATAAGAGATAAATTAATAGCGTTGCCTAGTGATAATGTTCGTAAAGAGATCCTTACTTTTGTAGATATTTGCTTTAGTTTTGATTCCTCAATGTCGTTAAGTTATTTAAGTTGAATTTAGCAATAAGACTTAATGCTATTCTCTGCAAGTTTTATTTTCTTTAGTCGCTCTTTCTCGGACATGATATAACCTCCTTGTGTATCATCACTACGTATTCTAACCCTGCGGTGGCTCTTATAAAGAATCAAGTTTTTCTGTGAGGTTTCACAATTTTCTTTGTACCGTTTCTTCATTTTCACTTGCTGTTTCTGATTTTTTAGCAAGTTTTTTTTCTCAGCTATATACTTATCAATTTCTACCGACCAATTTTTAAACTTTTTGTCTTTTTCTGTTTTGAGAATGGGTAAAGGCATTTCTTCAATAGTGACATCGAAATTATTAACTTCACTCTCAGGGGAAAATTGAGAATAATGAACTTGCCCAGACGTGTCTTTCCAACTATAAATTTGAATAGTTTGAGAAGTGGCAATAACGTCTAATGAATAAAGGAAAACAAAAAGCAATAAATATCGTAAAATCATAATATCTGCTCTTAACTTTTTACTAAAAAAATAAAATAATGTGGCGTGATGGAAGTCACTTTATAAATTTTGACCTATCAATATTTTACTGTTTATTTGTTTTATCCTTGACCGGAGAATCTTTTAGAGATTGAATATAGTTGACCAAATCCCAAACTTGGTTTTTTCCAAGCATACCTTTCCAAGCAGGCATTGCACCACGGCCATTCGTAATTTTCCATGCCAAATCCCCATCAGTATGAAGGCCACCATTTCTCGCAGGTTTGTAGGTTTTACGACTAAATTAACAGCAGCAGGGCCATGACCGTTCGCATCACTGCCGTGGCAATTAGCACAGCTACTGACGTAAATTTTGCGTCCTCTTTTAATAGATTCTAAACTTTTTTTAATTGGATTTTTGCGTTCAACGTCAGTTTTTGATGCCATCCAATGTTTGGTATCCTCACTCTGCTTATTATTCGCTTGATGAATGTTTTTCGATGCTTCTTCGAAAGAATAAACAAGGCCGCTACATAATACTAAAATGACAAATGTTAATGTTTTCATGATGTACTCTCCTAATATTTGTAAGTTATGTGTATATTTCTAATTGTTTTTTGAGTCTCTACATATTTCGTCTACGAACTCAAATTCCAGTGTTGTATGTTCAAGATGAAAAGGGCTAAGTCGTGTTGATATTTCATGCTTTATTTCAATATATTCTTGTTTATCAAAATAATGATTCAACACTAAATGAGCAGTAAGTACATGCCTTTCACCATCAAGGGACCATAAATGGAAATGATGAATATCTTCAATAAACTTCAATGTTGATAATTCAATTTTTATTTTTTCTTGAATGGCTTGCTCTGGTGTTGCCTGTAAAAACAGACGTATTGCAGTGCGGAGATTTTTTAAGACATTAAAAAGAATAAATAAGGTAAATCCGATTGAAAGTATCGGATCAAGTATTGGCAGTTCGATAAACATTAGGACGATAGCAACAATTAATACGGCTACCCAACCTAAGACGTCTTCCAATAAATGCCAATTAAGTACACGTTCGTTTAATGTTTTCCCTTCACTTAATTTAAAAGCAGCATAACCATTAACAATCACCCCTAATATCGCTAACCATAACATGCCTTGAGCATCAGGCATCTCTGGCGATAACAATCGAGGGAATGAGATGGTTAACACCCAAATCGACCCTGCTATTAAGACAACGCCATTAATAACCGCGCCAAATAAAGAAAAGCGATGATAGCCATAACTAAACGTTTCATCACGGCTTTTCTTGCTGAGTTTATTTAATCCCCATGCGAGACCGATGGATAAACTATCTCCTAAATCGTGAACCGCGTCCGCCATTATTGCGGTGCTATTGGTTAACCTGACCGCCAATGAATTCAATAATAGTAAAACAAACATTTAATATAAATGCCCACCAATACGACTTGAAGACATATCTTTAGGAATATGGCTGTGTCCATGGCGGTTGAGTGTTGATGTACATTGTCGGACATTACTTTCTCCTATAAATCTATATCCCGCAGCGAATATCTACGGGATATAAGGTTAAAGTAAACAGTTGAATTTACTTTAACCAAACAAAACTATCTTCTCATTTCTTCAATCCGACCTTTAGAAAACCAACCATAAAGCACAGGCAGAACAAATAAAGTAAGGAACGTCGCAGTGATCAAGCCTCCTACAATTACCGTGGCTAATGGTCGTTGTATTTCAGAGCCAACACCATTTGACATGATCATAGGTATCAGACCGAGGGCGGCAATAATAGCCGTCATCAATACAGGGCGAAGTCTTGATATAGCACCTTCGTAAACGGCTTGAGCAATACTTTCTGTACCTGTTTCAATGCGTAGATTAATCGCTTCAACCATAACCACGCCGTTGAGAACAGCGACACCAAATAAGGTAATAAAACCAATTGAGCTAGGTACAGATAGATATTGACCAGAAATATATAGGGCGACTATGCCACCAATCATGGCTAAAGGTAAATTAACCAAAATGAGCATAGCTTGACCAACACTGGTAAAAGCAAAATACAATAAGAGCGCTATCATGCCAATAGAAAGTGGAACAACGATAGCAAGTCGTTGTTGTGCTCTTTGTTGGTTTTCAAATTGCCCACCGATATCAACGGAATAACCGGGAGGTAAATCAACCTTACTTGCAATTGCTGCTCGAATATCTTTTACCACACTCCCCATGTCTCGACCTTGTACGTTGGCTTGAATAACGACGCGTCGCTGAACATCATCTCTACGCACCTGAGGAGGGCCAGATTCAATGGCAATATCTGCAACATCACCTAGTCGTACCCATGCACCTGTTGGGGCTTGTAGTCGTAAATCAGCAATCGTTTGTTGCTGATCTCTAAACGCTTTGCCTATTCGCAGATAAATATCATAACGTTCATTACCATTAATGACTTGTCCTACTTCCTGACCACCGATACCATTTCGCACTAACCTCATTACATCACCAATCGACAAACCATATCTAGACAATTGACGACGGTTTGGTCTAACGACTAACTGAGATTCTCCTGCTATTGGCTCCATAGCGACATCCCTTGCACCATCAACACCTTGAATAGCATTAACAATAGCCTGACCTTGCTGAGCCAGGATATCGAGATCTGGACCGAATAGTTTTATTGCTAACTGAGCTTTAACACCAGAAAGTAATTCATCTACTCTTGTCGCTATCGGTTGAGAGAAATTCAGTAGTAAGCCAGGGAATTGCTCAAGCTTTTCTTCCATCAAGCCCTGTAGTTCATGGCGTGTTTTTGCGCTCGTCCACTCTGCTGTTGGCTTGAGACCAATATAGATCTCAATATTACTCACTGGCTCAGGATCGCCACCAATTTCCGCTCGACCAATGCGACTGGCTGCGTAGGTAACTTCAGGAAATTCCAGTAGTAATTTTTCCAATTTAGGCGCGACAAAAAGGGCGGTAGTTAAACTAGTCGAAGGGGCCATTGTTGCACGTAAATTAATAGTGCCTTCTTCAAGTTCAGGTACAAATTCAGTGCCTAAATGCGGTACTAAAAATAAAGCACCTACAAGCAAAGCTCCAAGACCGATAAGAATAACTTTTTTGGCATTCATCGCTTTTGTTAAACTACTGCGGTAAAGTTTCTCAAGTATGCTAACTAAAGGGTCGGTTCGGGCTTTAAAGCCTTTTTGAAAGAAGTAACTGGCTAACGCCGGAACGACAATGAGTGATACAGCTAGAGAGGCGGCCATCGCAATCATGATACTTATTGCCATCGGTTGAAATAGTTTACCTTCGACACCTTCCAAACTGAATAAAGGGGCAAACACTACCATGATAATCGTGACCGCAAAAAACACGGGTTTAGCCACTTCTCGTGCGGCTATCTGTATACGTAAACCAACAGAGGTATCTTTTTCTACATCAAACGGATTTTCACTGTCGTGTGTTCCTTCATGCTCATGACGACGATCGGGTTGACTAAGATGTTTGAAAATATTTTCCATCATCACCACCGCACCATCGACCATCATCCCTATAGCAACCGCTAAACCACCCAGTGACATTAAGTTTGCAGACAAGCCATTGTAGGCCATTACCGTTAACGCCATACCAACAGAAAGTGGGATAGAAATAAGTACCAGTAAAACAGCTCTAACATTAAGTAAAAAAAGCACTAACACGATAACAATAAAGACAAAAGCCTCAATCAATGCTTTTGAAACCGTACTTACGGCTTTTTCGATTAGGTCAGCTTGGTCATAAATAGGTTCAAACGTCACCCCTTTTGGCAGGGCTTGTTGAATGAGCGGGATTCTGTCTTTTATACCATCAATGGCAACTTTGGTATTTGCGCCCATACGTTTTAATACTATACCAGAAACCACTTCACCCAAAAACTTACTGCTGTTAACTCCTTCTCTTTTAGTCATCGTGACAGCGCCTTGTCTAATTTCGCTACCAAATTCAACAGTTGCCACATCAGCAAGGTAAACAACAGTACCTGCAATCGTTTTGACAGGAATTTGTTTTAATTCTTCTATGCCTTTTTCATTGCTACTTAACCAACCAACACCTCTAATAATAAGTTGTTCTTGGCCTCTATCCATATACCGACCACCAAGCATTATCATTATTATCTTCTAATGCGTTAGCGATATCTTCTTGGGTCAATTGGTAAGCAAGTAAACGTGATGGATTAATATTTACTTGATATTGTTTAACATCTCCACCAAAGGCTAAGACATCAGTAACACCATCTACTGGCATTAATAATAATTTAACCACCCAATCGTTTAGACTGCGAAGTGACATGCTGTCATAACCAGAGTCTTCATCAGCGAGTAGTAAATATTGGTATACTTGCCCCAAACCAGAGGTGTTTGGCCCAATCTCAGGTGTACCAACACCTTCAGGTATTAATTCTTTTGCTGATTGCAACCGCTCAAAAACCAATTGGCGGGCAAAATAGATATCGGTGCCTTCCTTAAAAACTACCGTAATACCAGACAGTCCTGTTTTAGAAATAGAACGTACTTCTTCAACATCAGGTAATGCATACATTACGGCTTCGATGGGAAAGGTAATGAGTTGTTCTACTTCTTCCGAAGCTAAACCAGGTGCTTCAGTATTTATGGCAACTTGCACGTTTGTAACATCTGGAAATGCATCCAAATTCAAACGTGGAATAGTAAAAATGGCCATAGCCGTTAACGCAATCAAGGCAAGTATTACCAATAATCGGTTAGCGACAGACCAGTCAATCAAACGATTTAACATGTGTTAGTTCTCCAATTATTAATTAATGGTTATGCGCGTCAAAACTACCTTTGGCAATTTCTGCTGCAACATAAAAAGCGCCCGTTGTAACGACTTTAGTACCTGATGGCAAACCAAAAATTTCACGTGATTTTCCCAATTGTCGTCCCAATTCAATTTCGACACCTTTAAATTCGCCATTTTCTTCAACAAACACCATCCAATCACCATCACTACCACGCATTAATGCTTCTTCAGGCACAGTCAGAACTTTTTTGTCTGTTTCAAGGGCAAAATAGATATCAGCAAATAAACCGGGATGAAGCTTATGACCGTCATTTTGAACCTGTAAACGTATAATGCGTGTGCGAGTTACTGGGTCTATGGTATGAGCTTTTTGAGTGACCGTAGCTATGTATGTATTGTTACCTACATTTACTTGCGCCTTTGAATTTTCAGGTAAGTCCAATTCCATTGATGGAGCTAAACGTGCTTCAACCCATAACGTATCCTCATCAGCCAGATCAAATAAAGTACCGCCGGATTCTATGCGTTGCCCTTGACGAAAATTATCAGATAATACCGCGCCAGAGGTCTCTGCGTTTAATGTATATTGACCAAGTTTTTTAGTGTTGGTAGCCAAAGAGGTAATAGCGTCAGCAGATAAGCCATACGCATATAATCGTCCTAAGTCAGCCTCAAAATCGGTCTGAGCTTCTATAAAGCGTTTATCACCTACTGCTTTTCGACCAAGTTTTTGAACCCTTTTCCATTCTGAATCAGCGAGCCTATAGCCGGCTTGTGCTTCAGCCATTGACTCACTAAATAGGGTGACTAACGGTTGATTGATTTCAACATGATCACCTAAAGCAACATGGCGTTTTAGTATCACCGAATCTACTCTTGGCGAGACTAAATAACTGGTATAGTCATTCGCTTTTATCTCTCCTTGAGCATAAATACTGTAAGTCATCGCCTGAGGCTCTAGTACGGTTATGTTAATTTCAGCTAAATTTAATTGTTCCTTTGAAAGTTTAACTCCCGCACCTTCTTCTTCGTGTTCATTTTTACCTCCATGTCCATGCCC
Source organism: Colwellia maritima (assembly GCF_022669015.1). Lineage (GTDB taxonomy): Bacteria > Pseudomonadota > Gammaproteobacteria > Enterobacterales > Alteromonadaceae > Colwellia > Colwellia maritima. The sequence continues at coordinate 27,747 of NZ_JAKKSL010000002.1, forward strand.
ATCGTCTTTTTCTTCTTCGTGTTCATTTTTACCTTCATGTCCATGCCCATCGTCTTTTTCTTCTTCGTGTTCATTTTTACCTTCATGTCCATGCCCATCGTCTTTTTCTTCTTCGTGCTCATTTTTACCTTCATGCCCATGCCCGTCGTTTTTTTCTTCTTTGTGTTCATTTTTAGCTTCATGTCCATGTCCATCATCTTTTTCTTCAACATGCTTTTCGGCTTTTTCAGATGATTGAACATTTGCAAATGTCGCAGTAGTTATGGTTGTTATCCCACAAAAAAGAGCGGCCAGCGTTATTAATTTAATTTGCTTATTCATATATTTTTTCCAAAATTGGTTCATTGACTATTAATTGATTCTTGATAATGCCTTTAATATTCAAAGCTGAGATAATTGCAGAGTCGCGGCCTTAATTTGGCCTACCTGTAATAGCCAGTCGATTTGGCTTAATTGAAATTGACTTTGTAATTCAATACCAAGATTAAGACCTTCAGCACGTTGTTGTAATGCAAGTAAATATTCGGTAGTACTTACATCACCGCTTTGCCATTGCTTTTGCAGTAAATCGCCACTACGTTTTCCTCTTCCATCCATCAATTGTTGCCATCGTTGATAGTTTTTTTGATAAGTGATTAAGGTGTCAGTGCTTGATTGGATAGCAAATCTCTGTTTGCGCATAACGGAGCGAAAATTTGCTTCAGCAGCTATTGCTTGTTGATTCGCAGCTCTTGCTTGTGCTGAATAATTGTTACGGATATTCAAAGGCATTGAAAAAGTTACGCCTAACACGTTTTCCCTATCATTTTTTCCTGCATTAATACCGATAGTTGGGTCAGCTTTAGTTTCTAACAAAGCTAGTTGAGCATCACTTCTAGTTATTTGCCACTGTGCTTTTGCCGCTAAGACTAAGGGATGTTGTTCAAGCCATTGAGGTGAAAGTTGATAATTAGTGATAGTTAAACCTTGCGCAGGTATAACCTCTTTATCTGGCGTCCAATCTCGCAATAGCTCTTTGGTTTGGGCTTCTGCTTGTTTTAATTGAACTTGTACCTTTGCGGTAACATTCAACATTTGGGATAAACTTAAAAAAGTAAGTTCGGCATCTACTTGCCCTAGATCACCTGCTTTTTGACGGTCTTTAACTATATCAAGTAAGGTTTCTAACTGCTTTTCTTGTTCTTGGGCAATAACCGCTTGTTTTTTAGCTGCTTGCCAAGTAACTAACGCTTGTAAAGCTTGCGCTGTCTTTTCTTGAACAAGAAAGTCAAAGTGTTTGCTTGCTTGAGTTAAGCTAAAGTTAGCTTGTTGCTCTTTCGTTTCTCGTTTATCCCATAAATCAATCGTTTGATTAATACCAATTGAATAATTATTAGCGTCACCTTCTCGTTCATAACCCGTCTCTAGTTCAGGATTATAAAGTGGTTGCTTGTTTCCTTCAGCATTTGAAAAAGCAGCATTCATTTCTTCTTTGGCGGCAATAATATCGGGATGTTTGTTTATTTGCATCGATAACCAAGATGTCGATGTTGTTTGTGCATTTACGCTTTGTATATTAATTAAAATAGCCAAAGACATACTGACGCATAGCACAGCGCCAATACTTTTTTGAAAAAATATTTTCATAAATTAAACTCATATTTATTTAAATAGTGTTAACTAACGACAGTGAAATCGTAGTAGACACGAATATAAAGATGCTCAGCTAAACTGAGCTATTCTAATAGAGTTAACCTATAGGGGGGATTATTGGGTTATCGTGAAGAGGGCTTGAATATTGAAATAAATACCCATACTGATGTCCTATTTGATTCGGACGCTCAGTAAAGGTTTGAGCTTGAACGAGCCACTGAATATGAGAACCATGGCAATGACCACAATGATGACAATCTTTAGCATTATGTTCATTGTCTGTTGGTAATTCTTTGTCAGCTACAAAGCTATCAGATTCATGAGAGTGTTCTATTTGGATATGCTGTACATCTAATTCATGAATTTCTTGTGAATTTGCAATAGCTACAAATGATTGTAATACAATCAAAATGACTAAAGTAAAATTCAAAAACACATTTTTCACAGCAAAGACCTTTAAGGATACATAACACAAATTTATTGAGAAGGTATTTAGAAAATAATTAAATTTAAGAATATTCAAAATAACCGCACAACAATAACATCTATAGTAACTATAGAGTCAAGAAATATTTTCAGAATTAGCTAGATAACCCTTTTTTTCATTTTGTAACGATTAGTTAATTAGTTTTCTAATGCTTTCTACATTTTTATTGATTAGATGTCGAATGACATTTTTATATAGCCAATTTTTAATGCCAGACAAATTAGTGCCATATTTCTCATAGAATTCATCTGGGGTGTTAAAAATGCCAAAGTCATCTTGTATACCTTCTTTTTGAATAAACGTATCTTTGCCTGACCATTCCACTTGTGGATCTAATAAACACTTTGTTGCAATACCATATCCGCAAAAATTATTTTTCACATTTTTAAACTTAGATTGAATAGATTTTAGATACGAGTCATCAATAATAAAGCCTTCTAGATTGATCCAATTATCTTCAAAAAGCACTTCAACTTGACTATGAATAATGAATTCTGGAGCAAGCCACATAATGTAATTGGGTATAGCACCTTTTTGTAAGCTTTTCTCAATAGTAAATCCGTGAAATCTACAAGGAATATCCAATGCTCTTAATAAAGCCATTAAAAGAGTTCCTTTAGTATTGCATTGACCATACCCATCAGCTAAAACAAAGCTCGCACTTATATCATCACGACTGTTATACCCAAACTTTATTTCATCTTTAACAAAACTGTAAGCAGCCCCTATTTTTTCAAAATCATCAAGAGAATTCCGACCTCTATTTTTAATCAAGTCTGTAATTAGAGGGGTATCGTAATCTAGAACATTCGATTTCTTTAAATATATATTTGATTTCATAGGATTCTGCTTTACTAATTCAGTTCCGGCTAAAACGAGCAATAGTCATTAATATATGCTCGTTATTTATCTTGTTATTAACAGCTTATAGGTCAACACATCAACACTATAATCTCTATGGTAACTATAGGGTCAAGGATGAATTGACAGAATTAGCTAGATAAATATTTTCAATGTTCATTTTAAAACCATTAGTCATCGATTTTTCTAATGTTCTCTACATTTTTATTGATAACACCCAGTTATAAAAATATTTTTTAATACTTTACTCTATAGTAACTATAGGTATTACAATTGATAATAATTATCATTTGGGCTGTAATATTTAAGGGCCATAGTATGCAATTTTGTTGGAACGTGCGATTAATAAGTCAAAAACATATAGGAATACAATCATTATTTTGTTTAGTGTTGATGGCGATTCTTTTATTTTCGAAGTTGAGTGTAGCTTCAACGGTTGATGAGGTTGCTCAACTACGCCAGATAGCACAGTTGGCAGAATATGTGGGGGTCGATTACGCATCAGCGGTTGATAATGGTCAAGTTATTAACGATGATGAATACCAGGAAATGCTTGAATTCTCTCAATTGATAGTTGATAAAACGTCAAGTGATAATTATGTTATGCACTCTCTCAATGAGAAAGCATCGGCTTTACAAACCGCCATTTCAACTAAACAAAAAGTAGACACTGTCAGGCAATTTGCTTCTGAACTACGAATTTCACTATTGGCTATGATGCCTGAGTTACCTCTCCCTAAAAGATTACTGTCTAAAGACGCGACGTTTTCTTTATTTGAAAATAACTGTGCGAGTTGCCACGGTCTTTCAGGTCAAGGAAATGGTATTTTAGCATCGGGATTAGAGCCTGCTCCTACCGATTTTACCGATAAAAAACGTGCTGAAAACCGTTCACTTTTAGGCTTGTTTGATGCCATATCTAATGGGCTTGATGATACGGCCATGCCTGCATTCACACAATTAAAAGAACAGCAGAAATGGTCCCTTGCATTTTATGTCGGAAGTTTAGCATTTCAATCATCAAGCGAATTCATCAAACCATCACAATCAATTTCATTACAAAACTGGATAAATTATAGTCCATTAAAATTATCTACAGAAACTGAGGGATTAACGAAAAATGAAATTGAAGGGTTAAGAGCCGATCCAAAATTATTGTTTACCAATCAAAGTGGTCCTTTAGCTATAACCAAAACTCAATTAGCTGCCGCAAGCATTGCGTATAAAAATGAAGAGTATGAGAAGGCCAAAACACTTGCTGTGAGTGCTTATCTAGATGGTTTTGAATTAATTGAAAATAGTTTGGATGCACGAGACAAAAATTTACGTAAAAGCATCGAAGGAAACTTGATTAAGCTTCGTCAAGTGTTAAGTAACGCACAACAGGTTAATCAACTTGAAAGCCTTATGGAAGTTACTGTGAGGCAACTCAATGACGCGGAAGAACTACTGACAGAAACCACTTTATCAAATGAGGCTCTTTTTACTGCAAGCTTAGTTATTTTGCTAAGAGAAGGTTTAGAAGCCTTTTGGTTGTACTGGCTTTGATAACAGTATTAATTCGAACTAAACGTCATGATGCCTTAAAATATGTCCATTTTGGTTGGCTCATTGCGCTACTAGCGGGTTTTGCTACTTGGGCGGTAGCCCACTCAATGATCAATATCAGTGGTGCAAGTCGAGAAGTCATGGAAGGTATTGCTGCAATGCTTGCAGCGTTAATGTTGTTCTATGTGGGGATCTGGATGCATAGCAAAACGAATGCTGAACATTGGCAGGCATACATTCAAAAGCACATTAATACACAATTAGAAGCAGGTACACTTTGGGGACTAGCCGTGCTCTCATTTATCGCTGTTTACCGAGAGGTTTTTGAAACGGTTTTATTCTATCAATCACTGTTAACACAAGCCTCAACGACTCAATACTCATTTGTTATCGGTGGATTTTTATTCGGGATAGCTGTGTTATCGATTATTGCATGGGGAATGTTTAAATATTCTGTAAAATTGCCAATTGCTCGTTTCTTTTCAACAACCACATATCTCTTATTAGCACTGTCATTTATATTAATGGGAAAAGCAGTTTCAGCATTACAAGAGGCTGCCGTTATTGGAATTTCTCCATTGCCAATTACTGTAGAGGTTGATTGGATTGGTGTTGGGTCTACTTGGGAAGGCATAATGGCACAGTTGACAATATTGGTTTTATTTATAGCCTATATGTATAGATCTAGAAGAAAACAAATAATGATTTAAGATCAGCATTGTATCTAAACATTTTTAGCTACGTCACTGGTAAGCTTTTGTAAAATACCACACTGCTCAATTGTTCCATTATTTGAGCATGTGTTACTTAAGTAATTTAATTGTTCTTTTAGGCTATTAAGTTCTTTAATACGTTGTTCAACTTGCTGAATATGACTATCGATCATGTTGTTAACTGAGTTGCATTGAATCGAGGGTGAACTTTGTAACTCAAGCAGTTGACGAATTTCCGATAAGGTTAAATCGAGCGTTCTGCATTGTTTAATAAACATCAATTGTTTAAGTGACGATTTATTATATAAACGAAAATTTCCTTCACTTCGCTCTGGGGATTTCAAGAGTTGTTCTTTTTCATAATAACGGATCGTTTGTACTGAACAATCTGTTAATTTTGCTAGTTCGCCAATTTTCATAATATTAAATTTCTTTGTTGACTCTATAGTTACTATAGACTTTATACTTTGTAAAAATGTGTTTAGCAAGGTTTTTTATGTCAAATAAATGTAGTGGCCAATGTGAGTCAGTTGTTACTGACTCTAGTATTAAAGATATTAAAAATACTGATGCTTTTGATGGGCGTTTCACCACTGAGTATAAAGTGCCTAAGATGGATTGCCCCTCTGAAGAACGATTGATAAGGTTAGCGCTCGACGGTATTGAACCACCTGTTGGATTAAAATTTGATATTCCTAATCGGCTAGTTAAAGTTTTTCATGATGCTCATTTGGATGAGATAACTACGAAGCTTCAATCATTGAATTTAGGTGCTACGTTAGAAATAACCAGAGAAAGTTGCAGTGTTGAAGCAACCCAAGCCAAAGAATCTGCTAAAGAAAATGAAGGGAAAGAAACCATTATTCTTAAGTGGTTACTGATCATTAACGGGTTCATGTTTTTTTGTGAGTTTATCGCAGGTTGGATTGCTCAATCGGCCGGACTAATTGCTGACTCTTTAGACATGTTCGCAGATGCTGCCGTATATGGATTAGCGATATATGCGGTTGGGAAAAGTATTAAGATGAAACTCAAAGCCGCCCACATATCGGGATGGTTACAAGTTATCCTTGCGTTAGGTGCCTTGAGTGAAGTATTAAGGCGATTTATTTATGGAAGTGAGCCAGTATCAAATTTAATGATTATTTTTGGTGCGCTTGCGTTAATTGCCAATGTTACTTGTTTGTTTTTAATATCCGATAGTAAAGAAAATGGTGCTCATATGAAAGCTAGTTGGATTTTTTCAGCTAATGATGTTATCGCAAATGTTGGCGTTATATTAGCCGGACTACTGGTAACACTGACAGGATCGCGTTATCCAGATCTTGTTATTGGATTTTTAATTGCCCTTGTAGTATTAAACGGTGCTCGCCGTATTTTACAGCTTAAATATTGATTGAACTTATCGATGATTAAACCTGTTGATGGTATAAATATTAAAAAGAACAAGAACACATGGTATATGTTCGGTTTGATCTTATTGATTTTGGTAGCGATTCAAACTGTTCTGTTTTCTTTCGAAGGACGTTTAGTTGATAGTTATTCTAAAACATCAATAACTAAGTCGAATTTTCTGTCGGATTCATTAGAAGCTATTGATATAGTAGTTAATGATCCTATCGTGTCTGATGATTGCAGTTATTGTTACTGCTGTCACATATTTTTAAATGTAGACTCGTCCTGCAATATTCTACAAACAATAGATTATTTCCCCGCTTGTGCCTTTGTTTCTAGTGAACTAAAAGGATACATGTCAGTGCCATTTCGACCTCCTAAATACACCTAGATTTTCACACCTAGTCAGAAAGGCCAAACTTTAACGGCCTAAATTACAATATAAATTTACAGGAAAGTATATATGGTACTCAATACATCAGTGTATCGTAAGATAGCAATTAGGAGGTGTGTAACACCTCAGGTTAAATATATTGTTTGTCTTGCTTTATCACTTTTTACAGTCAATGTTTACGCCATTGAAAAGCAACTAAACCTCAAAGATGCTATTCAATGGACACTTAAAAAAATCCCGAACTAAAAATATTTGAATTCAAACAAAACATGTTAATTGGACGTGAAAGAACAGCAAATTTAACTCCTGCTTATGAACTGGACATTGAAGCTGAAAACTTTCTTGGTTCAGGAGAATTCAATCAGTTTGATAGTGCGGAACTAACCGTTGCTTTGTCTTCAGTTATTGAAATGGGAAATAAGCGCTCGGCGAGAATAGCGCTTGTTTCAAGTTCTAGAGCTTTACTCATCGCTAAGAAAGAGGTTGCGGCACTTAACCTAATGGCTCAGGTTACTGAAAAATTTGTTGAGGTGCTTGCAGCCCAACAAAGAGTCTTATTGTCTGAAAATGCACTTGAGCTAGCAGAAGAAACGTTAAAAATTGTATCTCAACGTAATCGCGCAGGTGCAACACCGGAGGCTGAAGTGAAACGGTCAAAGGCAGTTATTGCTCAGGCTAATCTAACAGTTCAATCTGAACACAAACGCTTAGAATATTTAAAACTCTCATTATCAGCCTATTGGGGAGATACATCGGTATCCTTCTCTAGAGTGAATGGAGACCTTTATAAGTTTGGTAATGATAGTGATTTCAACAGTCTTTTTGCTCAGTTAGAGAACAACCCTGCTATTAAAATTTATGCTAATGAACAGCGATTAAAAGAGGCCGAAATACGGTTAGCTAAAACTGAGTCTAATGCCAATATTAAATGGTCTGTAGGTGTCAGACGCTCTCAAGAAACCAATGATACCGCACTAGTAGCAGGTTTTAGCTTGCCCTTATTTGCAGAAAAGCGAAACTCAGGTGCAATAGCAAGTGCGCTAGCTGAACGTGATCAAGTTGCCATAGATAAAGAGGTTACTAAGCTGAGGTTTAGAAATTACTTACTGCGAGCATACTCTAATAGAAAACAAGCAATATTAACTGCAAATACATTAAGGAAGTCGGTTATTCCAATACTAGAGGAAGCCCTGGAAGATACTCAAATGGCCTATCAAAAAGGACGATATGGCTATCTTGATTATGTATCTGCTAGACAAGAACTGTTAAATGCACGACGAACCCTTATTGATGCAGCGTCTGCTGCCTTAATTTACGGTGCAGAGATAGAAAAATTAACAAACGAAGCGCTGTCATTATAGACAAGGCATCACTTTACGATTAACCATATTTTTTAATTCAGTTATGAACTGAATTGTTTAGGATTTAAAAATGAAAAACTATTTACTCGCACTATTGATTTTTGTTGGGTATTTGTCACCCATTCAAAGTGTTTTCGCTAGCGAAGATGAAGACGAAGAAGGCATAAGTAAAATTAACGATAGTATGGCAAAAAGGGTTGGTGTTGAAACAGCCAACCTGTCATCAAAAATATTGAACCAGACCATTCCTGTATACGGCGCTACGACGATAGGCGCTGAACAGTTATTTCAAGTTGGTGCAAGATATAACGGCGTAATAAAGACTATAAATTTCACCATTGGTGATAACGTAAAAAAAGGCAATTTATTAGCCGTTATTGAATCTAACGAAAGCTTGAATACATATAAAATTACGTCTCCTATTTCTGGGGTAGTTTTACAGCGAAATGGAAACGTTGGCGGTATCACTCAAAACACCAACTTGTTTGAAATCGTAAATTTTGACACTTTGTGGGCCGAATTTAAGGTTTTTACTAACCAATATAATCAAATCAAAGTCGGTCAACATGTTGACATTATGCATGGCGAGCAAACATTCAACTCAACAATCACCAATATAATTCCATCTAAATATCAACCTTATGTATTAGCGCGAGTGCGATTAGACAATACAGTGCTAAATCTAACTTCAGGTCAACTCCTAAAAGGAAGTATTAGGGTAAGTCAATTTGAGGTTGATCTAGCCGTCGAAAAAATAGCTCTACAAGAACTGGGGGGCGAATAGGTGTATTTGTGAAAGAAGGTGAAGAATATGAATTTACACCGCTTGTGTTAGGTCGTTCAGATAAGTACTACATAGAAGTTGTTGATGGTCTTAATAAAAACTCTGAATATGTAAATAAAAACAGTTATCTGATAAAAGCAGATATATTGAAATCTGAAGTAGAAGACGACGATTAGGAGACGTAATATGATTGAATCAATTTTGCGTCTAGCAATAAATAGGCGCTATTTAGTATTAAGTTTGTTGTTGGTTATTATCGGTGTTGGTATGTGGAGTTTTCAAAAGCTTCCTATTGATGCCGTCCCCGATATAACAAACGTTCAAGTACAAATAAACACTTCTGCACCCGGTTATTCACCTTTAGAAGCCGAGCAGCGGGTAACATTTCCAATAGAAACAGCTCTAGCAGGTTTGCCAAAGCTATCTCACACTCGCTCCCTTTCAAGATACGGCTTATCTCAAGTGACCGTTATCTTTGAAGAGGGAACTGATATATATTTTGCCCGAAACCTAATAAATGCAAGGTTAGCTGCGATAAAAGGCGTTATTCCCTCTGGCTTAGAGCCAGAAATGGGTCCTATTTCTACAGGGCTTGGTGAAATATTTATGTATACAGTTCAAGCTTCTCCTGACGCTAAAATGTCTAACGGAGAGCCGTATACAGCCATTGCCTTGCGGGAAATTCAAGACTGGATCATAAAACCGCAATTAGCTCAGGTTAAAGGTGTCATTGAGGTAAATAGTATTGGTGGCTATAACAAGCAGTATCATATAACTCCCGATCCTGAAAAATTACTATTCCATCGAGTTAGCTTCGAAGATGTTTCAGATGCATTACGTAAAAATAATGATAACCGTGGCGCCGGCTATATTGAAAAAAGCGGACAGCAAGTGTTGGTTCGATCCATTGGCCAACTTGCAACAATCGATCAGATACTCAATATTGTAATCAAGAAAAATAATGAAATCCCTGTAAAAATAGGTGATGTAGCTAGTGTTGGAATAGGGAAAGAACTTAGAACAGGAGCCGCTACTCGTAATGGCATTGAGACTGTTTTGGGTACTACCATGATGTTAATTGGGGAGAATTCTCGTACCGTAGCATTGGAAGTAGAACAAAAGCTAGGCGAAATACAGCAATCTCTTCCTAAAGGTGTTACCGCTGAAGCCGTATATGATAGAACAACTTTGGTAGACAAAGCTATTGGGACAGTCACTAAAAACCTCGTTGAAGGTGCTATTTTAGTTATCGTTGTGCTTTTCTTGTTGCTTGGAAACTTACGCGCAGCACTAATAACTGCTGCTGTAATACCATTATCAATGTTAATGACAATCACTGGTATGGTAAAAACTGGAGTGTCTGCAAACCTAATGAGTTTAGGCGCATTGGACTTCGGTTTGATAGTGGACGGTGCTGTCATTATTGTTGAAAACTCTGTGCGTCGGTTAGCAGAAGCACAACACAACGGTTATAGGCAAAATTTGAAAGAACGTTTAAATACTGTTTATGAAGCAACTTCAGAAGTCATACGACCAAGCCTCTTTGGTGTTCTAATTATCACAGTGGTCTATATACCTATTTTCACGCTAACTGGCGTTGAAGGTAAGATGTTCCACCCAATGGCGGCAACCGTAGTTATGGCTTTAATTTCAGCGATGATTTTATCTGTAACACTTGTACCTGCTGCCATAGCTGTGTTTATGAAAGGTAAAATCAGCGAAAAAGAAAGTGTTGTGATCAGTTCAACCAAATCTGTTTACAAACCATTGTTAAAAATGGCGTTGAAATTCCGTTGGGGTATCGTTTTATTTTCGACATTTTTAATGGGATATAGTCTTTGGTTAGCAACAACACTGGGGACTGAATTTGTTCCGCAGCTAAATGAGGGAGATATAACGGTACAAGCATTAAGAATACCTTCAACTGGTCTTGAACAATCTGTTGAAATGCAAGAGGTACTTGAGCAACGTATAAAGGCATTTTCTGAAGTTGATAAAGTGTTTTCTCGCATTGGAACCGCAGAAGTGGCTACCGATCCAATGCCACCGAGTATTGCCGATATTTTTGTGATTTTAAAACCACGTAAGGATTGGTATGACCCAAAAAAACCAAAGAGTGAATTGGTTGAAGAAATGGAAGATGCACTGAAGAATATTCCGGGCAACAACTATGAATTTACTCAGCCAATTCAGATGCGTTTTAATGAGTTGATTTCAGGAGTTCGAGCTGACTTAGGGATCAAAGTATTTGGTGACGATTTGGATCAGTTACTACTTACGGCAAAAGATATTTTAAATATTGTGAAAACCATCGATGGCGCAGCAGATGTCCGTATGGAGCAAGTTACTGGTGTACCTTCATTGTCTGTTATTTCCAAACGAGATGCATTGGGCAGATATGGTCTGAGTGTGGTTGAATTGCAAGATTGGGTTGCCGCCGCAATTGGAGGTGAATCTGCGGGGATAATGTATGAAGGTGACAGGCGTTTTGAGTTAGTTGTTCGTCTCCCTGAGCAAATAAGAACGGATATCGATGGATTGAAGTTTCTGCCAATTCCGCTTGATGATGGTAGCTACGTACCTCTTGACGAAGTTGCAGAACTTAAGTCAGAGTCTTTACCAAAGACAAATTAGCCGTGAGAATGGAAAAAGAAGAATTGTGGTTACAGCTAATGTTCGTGGTAGAGATTTAGGAAGTTTTGTAGAGGAAGTGAAAACTAAAATTAATCAAGAAGGAGAAATTCAAGAGGATATTGGCTTGATTATGGAGGAACTTTTGAGCAGCTAGAGTCAGCAAGTAAACGATTAAGCATGGTAGTACCTATAACATTGATCGTTATATTGGGCATTTTAGTCATCGCATTTGGTTCGTTAAAAGATGCGTTGATTATATTTAGTGGTGTTCCTTTGGCGTTGACGGGGGGCGTATTTTCACTTTATTTAAGAGACATGCCCTTATCAATTTCAGCAGGTGTCGGTTTTATAGCGCTGTCCGGTGTCGCTGTATTAAATGGCTTGGTTATGTTGGCTTTTATTCGAGATCTCTGGCATGAAAAAGGTGATCTTTATTTAGCTATCATTGAAGGTGCTATAATTCGCTTAAGACCTATTTTAATGACCGCCTTAGTTGCTAGTTTGGGCTTTATTCCAATGGCGTTAAATACAGGGATTGGTGCGGAGGTGCAGCGACCTCTAGCTACCGTTGTAATTGGGGGTATTGTATCTTCCACAATTTTAACTTTGTTTGTATTACCTGTTTTATACCTATGGGCACATGGCTCTGAGAATAAGAAACAGCAATCTAGTGAAATTTAAATAGAAGGGAGCAGCTTAATTTATAGTTAAGCTGCTTTGAATTTTTCACTTCCACTATGAACATATGTGGAACGTCACAAATAATGAGAAATGTGTCACACGATGAGGAAATTTAATATTTAAGTTACACCTGAGAAAAATTTTGTAACTCGTCAACGATCCAATATGGTCAGCAAAGATACGACCGGACGTTAGCATCAATGGATTTTCGAGCTGTTTCTAGTGTTCATTAGACATTGAGCTTCCTTCATCTTGATAGTCAACAAAACCACCATAGCATTCGTTCACGTAATTGCACTTGAATGATTTCAAAGTGCTGTAAAGCGTCATAAGTGGTTAACTATCACAACAATTCTGTCCTTCCTGAATCGGTGGACATTTCACTGTTCCATATGAGCAAAATACACAACAATCTCCTTTCACAGGTTTGAGGAGAGTTTTGCAAGATTCACATTCGTAGAACCACTGACAGGCGTTAGTTGGCATCTTTTCTGTCTTACTATGACCACACTCAGGGCAAGTTATTGTTGAGTTTAATTCTATATTTTGCATGTTCGCTCCTTAGTAGGTTTTACAATATCTAATGCTGACATTACGACCATTAAACTTATGCCAAAGTAGAATAAATAGGTACTCCAACCATATTGCCAAAGAGGGTATAGCGTTAGTAAAACAGCGATAGGACCAAGAATGCTTAACGATCCTCTTAAATGGTTTTTCTTGTGATACCAATTATAGATATTTACGAGTAACGCAAGTGAAGCGAAAATAGGTAGTAATGTATTTACTGCAATACCTTCGAAAGACGAAAGAAACCCTAAACCGAGTGCTGAAGCCAAAGAACTTAATGTTTGGAAAGCAGGCAGTACAGCTAAGAGCTGCTATCCAAACCCCACCAGAGCCGACTTTATCGAGTAATTTGTTTATCATCAATAATCATTCCTAAGTAATTTATACTTACGATAAACTCCGTATATAGGTACGGAGTCAACAGCTACTTTAATGAATCAATAATAGGACAAGAGGATTGGTCTTGGTTGGTTTTACATGAATTAGTCATTTCGCTAATAACACTTTCTAGACGTTGTAAATCCGCTATTTTATGTCGAATAATATCTAATTTTTGTAAACCAAATGATTCGACTTGTTTACAGTTCCCATCCATTAACATTAGTGAAGATATTTCGTTCAGCGTAAAGCCTAACCCTTTGGCTTTAAAAATAAACTGAAGCTGTTTTGCTATAACTTCGCTGTATAATCGGTAACCATTTTCGGGCTTTAGTGGTTGCGAAATAAGTCCTTTTTTTTCATAAAATCGAATAGTTTCAATATTGATATTTAGCTTTTTAGCTAATTTACCTATTGTAATCATCTACTCTCTCGCTTTTAGTCAAATGGTAAACATATAAATTACAGGTATAAGCTTTTAAAACCAATACCTATTAAAATTAATCCACCTAATATTTCAACGTTGTTTTCTAGCCTCATGAATTAGTAAAATATAACAACGGTATTGTATATATTATTTTTCGTATATATAATTATTCGTATGTTTTGTTGTTGTTGATTTCTCATGAAAAATATAAGTAAACAAAAAGTCCTTTTTCTATGTACTGGAAACTCGGCTAGGTCTCAAATGGCGGAAGCCTTACTAAGACATAAAGGCGGTGATAAGTATGATGTTTATAGTGCAGGTACTCAGCCTGATACAGTTGATCCTCGTGCTATTAATGCGTTAGGGAAGTTTGGTTTAGATACTAATAATTTAGTTTCTAAAAATATGAATGTCTTTGAAGGTCAAGTTTTTGATTATGTCATTACTCTATGTGACAAAGCCAATAATGAATGCCGCAGCTACCCCAATGCCGTTAAGCAATTAGCATGGGATTTTCCCGATCCAAAAGAGCGTTCTGGTAGTAACCCTTTTTCTACAACATTAAACGAGCTTAACAACCGTCTATCGATGTTTCTTTTGGTTGAAGATAAAGACGTCAACATTACTTGTTGTGTTACTGAGAATTCGATTGATGTCGAAAGTGATCAACTTGATGACTTTGAACCCATCTCCTTTTATAAAAGCCTAACTGATGATATCCGACTGAAAACGTTAATGTTGACGCATTATCATGGTGAACTTTGTGTTTGTGAATTAATGGAAGCATTGGAAGAAAATAGCCGGCCCAAGGTATCACGTAATTTAGCTGTTTTGAAAAAAGCTAAGGTGATAACTGATAGAAAGCACGGTCAGTGGGTGTTTTATCGTATCAATCCTGACTTACCGTTATGGGCTAAATCAGTTATTGCACAAACAACAGAAAATAATATTCCTATGATCAGTAACGAACTTCAACGTTTAGCTAATATGCAAAATAGACCTGATAGAGCAAGTTTCTGTAAATAAATTTTCTATAAAGAATGAATAAAGGATTGAATAATGGGTATTTTTGAGCGTTATTTATCAGTTTGGGTTGGCTTAAGCATTGTGCTTGGTGTGGTATTAGGCTTATGGCAACCTAATGTTTTTCAAATGATTGCCGACTTTGAGATTGCACACGTTAACATTATAGTAGCTGTTTTCATCTGGGTGATGATTTACCCTATGATGGTTCAAATTGACTTTTCTGCGATAAAAGATGTGGGTAAAAACCCTAAAGGACTAGTATTAACCATTGTTATTAATTGGCTGATTAAACCCTTTACAATGGTCGGTTTAGGTCGGTTATTCTTTTATTTCCTTTTTGCTGATTTAGTTGATCCGGCATCTGCTCAAGAATATATCGCAGGGATGATTTTATTAGGGGTAGCCCCATGTACTGCAATGGTATTTGTATGGTCACAGTTAACTAAAGGTGATCCGAACTATACCTTGGTTCAAGTATCAGTAAATGACGTGATTATGATATTTGCTTTTGCGCCTATCTCGGCATTTTTACTTGGCGTGAGCGATATTCAAGTACCTTGGGAAACGTTGCTAATTTCTGTAGTACTTTATGTTTTGCTGCCTTTAATTGCAGGAGTAGTGACTCGTAAAATCCTGAATAATGGTAATGGAGAACAATCATTAAATGATTTGTTATCAACATTAAAGCCTTGGTCGGTTATCGGCCTGTTAGCAACAGTGGTGTTATTATTTGGATTTCAAGCAAATACTATAATATCTGAACCTGAAACTATTGGCTTAATTGCAATTCCCCTGATGATCCAAACATACGGTATTTTTATTATTGCCTATGTAGCAGCCAAGTGGATGAAACTACCACATAATATAGCCGCTCCGGCTTGTTTAATCGGTACATCTAACTTCTTTGAATTAGCGGTTGCAGTAGCTATATCGCTTTTCGGCTTACACTCTGGTGCAGCATTGGCGACTGTAGTAGGGGTACTTGTTGAAGTGCCTGTTATGTTGTCTTTGGTTTACATTATTAATCGTACTCAGTACTGGTTTAAATAGCATTAGCTTATTTTTTAAATTCATCCATTTTTAGGATTCACTATGCAAACACATCCTTTTGACATTTTATCGCTTGAAAACGGTGCACAACTTATTTTTACCCCGTGCCCAGGCACGAAAGACTCTACTTTAGCTGAGTCTATTTCAACACTTAAACAAGCAGAAACTCAAATGCTACTTACATTGATGTTTGATGAAGAAATGGAAAAAAATAATGCACTATCTCTCCCCATTGAATGCGAAAAACAAGGAATTGAGTGGGTTCAATTACCCATTTTAGATGATGCAGCCCCAAGCCAAGCCTTTGAATCTCAGTGGAATGCTCAAAAGGCTAACATCTTAGACGTGATAAATAACAAGGGCATCATTGCAGTTCACTGCAAAGGTGGCTCTGGCAGAACAGGATTAGTGATTGGACTTATACTTTTAGCTTTTGGGTGGTCTGGTGAAAAGGTAATTGAAGCAGTACAGGAAATACGGCCTAAAGCGCTAAAGCACCCAGTACAACTTGATTATTTCAATACTTATTTATAATTTTGAACAACACTTAGGACAGATTTATGACAATTAAAATTGGTATTAACGGTTTTGGCCGTATGGGACGTTTATCAATGCGAGCAGCCTTTGATTGGGATGATATAGAGATTATTCAAATCAATGATCCTGCGGGAAATGCTGAAACACTTGCACATTTAATGACGTTTGATTCAGTACATGGTCGTTGGCATCATGATGCTACTCATGAGGGGGATTCAATAATCATCAATAACAAGGCTATTCCTTGTACGCAAAACAAAGCGACTCACGAAACTGATTGGTCTGATTGTGATGTGGTTATTGAGGCATCGGGTAAAATCAAAACGAAAGCTTTATTACAAGCCTATTTAGATCAAGGTGTAAAGCGTGTTGTAGTGACAGCCCCAGTAAAAGAAGATGGTGTATTGAATATCGTTATGGGAGTCAATGACGAACTATACGATAAAGCTATTCATCCTATCGTAACCGCCGCATCATGTACCACTAACTGTCTAGCACCAGTAGTAAAAGCTATTCATGAGAAAATTGGCATTAAACATGGTTCGATGACAACTATTCATAGCATAACCAATACACAAACCATTTTAGATGCCCCCCATAAAGATTTACGCAGAGCACGTGCCTGTGGTATGAGTTTAATACCAACAACAACAGGATCGGCTACGGCAATTACACATATTTTTCCTGAATTGAAAGGCAAATTAAATGGTCATGCTATTCGCGTTCCGCTAGCCAATGCATCTATTACGGATTGTGTATTTGAAGTAGCTCGCGGTACAACGGTTGAAGAAGTAAACCAATTACTTAAACAAGCATCAATAAGTGAGTTAAAAGACATCATGGGATTCGAAGAACGTCCACTAGTGTCTATTGATTATAAAACTGACCCTCGTTCAAGCATTATTGATGCGTTATCTACAATGGTAGTTAATGACACTCAAGTAAAACTCTATGTTTGGTATGACAATGAATGGGGTTATGCCAATAGAACGGCTGAGCTAGCACGTATGGTTGGCTTGGCGGATAAAGGTTAACTAATCATGAGGCTTTTATCACTCAAAGCGTTATCACCACAAATTAAACAATATTTGGTGATAACGGGTAATTATTGGGCATTTACTTTAACCGATGGCTCACTACGCATGCTCGTTGTGCTGTATTTTCATCAGTTAGGATATAGCCCTTTAAATATTGCCATGCTGTTTTTATTTTATGAAATATTTGGTGTTATCACTAACCTTGTTGGTGGTTGGTTAGGCGCAAGACTGGGTTTGAATAAAACCATGAACATCGGCCTAGCCATACAAATAATTGCTCTTGGCATGCTCGCTGTACCTGCTGAAATGTTAACAGTTATCTACGTAATGGCGGCACAGGCATTATCAGGTATCGCCAAAGATTTAAATAAAATGAGTGCGAAAAGCTCGATAAAATTACTTGTCCCAGAAGGCGCTGAAGGTAAACTTTATCAGTGGGTTGCTATTCTTACAGGGTCTAAAAATGCGCTAAAAGGTGTAGGGTTCTTTCTTGGAGGTTTGTTACTAACCTTGCTTGAATTTAAAGGTGCAATCATCCTAATGGCTTCACTATTAGCCATAGTGTGGGTATTTAGTTTAATCGCATTAAAAGATGATTTGGGCAAGGCGACAAATAAACCTAAATTTAATGATATTTTCTCTAAAAGTTCGTCAATAAACATTCTTTCTGCTGCTCGAATGTTTTTATTTGGTGCAAGAGATGTTTGGTTTGTCGTAGCGTTACCCATCTTTTTAGCTGTGACCTTTAATTGGGATCATTGGTGGGTTGGTGGTTTTATGGCAAGTTGGGTCATTGGCTATGGCATAGTGCAGTCTGTCGCCCCTTATTTTACGGGAAAAAAGCAAGGTAAAGTGCCAACGGGTAGATCCGCATTTATATGGGCAAGCTACTTAACATTAATACCTGCTGTGATTGCTTTGGCCTTGCATTTTAATTTTCACATTCAAGCTTCAATCATTATAGGGCTACTGATTTTCGGGGCTGTTTTCGCCATTAACTCTTCTTTACATAGCTATCTCATCGTCAGCTATGCAGGTAGTGACGGTGTATCGCTTGATGTTGGTTTTTACTATATGGCTAATGCTATGGGGAGATTAATTGGTACAGTGCTTTCAGGTTGGGTATATCAAAATTATGGCCTAGAAGCCTGTTTATGGATATCAAGTATATTTGTGGCTATGGCAACTTTATTATCATTGAAACTGCCAAAGAATCAAAGTAAAGAGAAAGCTAATTAATCAGAGTCACATTTAAATATTCATGAAATGTATATTAGGAAAAACGTCAACTACGTATTTCAATAGAGATATGTGAGAGCTGAGGTAAGAAACCTTTTAAAATAATTTCATATTCTTCTGACTTTAGAGGTTCACCTGATGTCACTTTAAGAATTGCAGCCTGGTGACCTGTCGCTATTTTCCATACATGAATATCGTTGATCACAGTGTTCTTTTTGCTTAATGCATCTGAAATCTTATCGAGAGTTGGCTTTTTCACAGACTTATCTAAAAGAACTTCACTGGATTCCTTAACTAAGCCATAAGACCAACGGAAAATGACTATTGCCCCAACAATCCCCATTAATGGGTCCATCCATAATAAGCCAATATATTTTCCTACTAATAAAGCAACAATGGCTAATAAAGAGGTTAGCGTGTCGGCCAGTACGTGAAAGTAGGCTGCTTTCATATTATGGTCGTGATCATGATGGTGGTGTTCTCCATGGTGATGATGATGATCATCATGTAGGATAAACACAGAGGCGACATTGACGATTAAACCTATAATTGCAACAACAATTGCTTCGTTAAAATGAATTGATTGAGGTTCAACTAATCGTTGAACAGATTCTATTATCATCATCAATGCAACAATTGCTAAGGCAATAGCACTTGCAAAGCCACCTAAAGAATTTACCTTGCCAGTTCCAAAACTAAAGTCCATATTGTTCGCATGCTTTTTTGCATAAGAATAAGCAAAAATAGCAATAAGAAACGCGGCAGAATGTGTGCCCATATGCCATCCGTCAGCAAGCAGGGCCATAGAGCCTGACCAAGTTCCGGCGGTAATTTCAAGTACCATAATGACGGTTGTTAACCAAAAAACGAGCTTTACTTTGTTTTCATGGTGTTTACTGTCAATACCAAAATCATGAGAATGTTCCCATTGAATACTACTATCACTTTTCATTGAATATCCTAAAGTTGTTGCTTCATCCTGCATATAAATAGTATTTATTTGAACTTTGCAATATACTATACCCTAGTATACTATTTATCAAGCAAGGAAAACTTATGTCACATACCATCGCAGGGAAAAAAAGCTCCTCAGTCGTGTTAGACGAATAAAAGGTCAATCACTCGCTTTAGAAACTGCTTTAGAAGGAGAGCCTAATTGTATGGCTGTTTTACAACAGGTAGCTGCGATTAAAGGTGCGGTTAATGGGCTGATGAAGGAAGTATTAGAAGGTCATTTGAGGGAACATTTAGGTGCAGAGGATTTGACAAAAGAGGAACGATTAGAGGAAGTAGAAGACGTTATTTCCATTCTTAAAAGCTACTTAAAATAGAACTCTTAATGAAATAAATCAAAAAACCGATTGCCTCTCGGTTTTTGCTGTGACACTATCCTATTACTTAAAAATGGTGATTGAAATTTATGTTACTCGGTGAATTAGAAAAACAAGTTTTAGAATATTTATGGAAAAATCAACCTGCTGATGCCAAGCAGGTGCATAGCTATTTTGAAAAAGACCGGGGCGGATCTCTAAATACCATTCAAAGTACGCTAGAACGCTTGTTTAAAAAAGATTTGTTAAGTAGGGTAAAAAACGGCCACGCTTATCAATACTTTCCAAAAGTTGCACGGCAAGAGCTGATAGGTCAGTTGATTAAAAGTATTACTCATGATTTTGTTAGTGAAGATGAAAATAGCGTTGTCGCGGCCTTTTCTTCTATTTCATCTGATCTCGATGAGGATCAGTTGGATAAGTTAGAGGCAATGATTGAGCAGCAGCGTAAAAAATTACAAATTAAGGCCGAAAAATGATTTATGGCCAATGGGCGTTAGCATTAAATCTACTCACGATTGCTGTGCTAGCTTTTGTCGTTGCCAATGTTTTTGTTTCAATTGCTTTTTGGTTTGTAAAAAATAGCATTCAAAATTACACTGTATCTACCCGTAAATCGTTACTCTGGTTATGTGTGCTCTCACCTTGGATTATCGCACTAACTGTAACCCTATTTTTCAGTCCTTTTTTTCAATCAGGGGAAGTTTTTGTATGGTTAACAGAGTTAGCTCACTGGCATCATCCCGATATTTTTTATTTTCTAAGGCCGGCATAGTATTAGTTTGATTATTTTTTTCAGTTTCAGTATCTTCATTGCTGTTCGAAGCCTAGTTTTAGCTTACAAAAATCATCATCAAATAAGCTTTTTACGTACTTTAGCTACAAAAAAAAGTGAATACGTCCTTATTATCGATTCATCGATCCCGGCAGCATTCACAGGTGGATTAATCAAGCCATCGTGTTTTGTATCTTCAGGATTGATAGAGCAGCTAAATTCAGATGACATTGAAATAATCATTCAGCATGAACTCGCTCATTTACACTATGCAGACCCACTTAAAAAATGGATTTTTTCATTTTTTGCTGCTTATTTTACGCCTAACGTTAATAAAATACTGAAATCGATGATGGCAATTTCCATGGAGCAAGCGGCAGACTCTTTCTTCGTAAAAAGCCAACAACAAGCACATAATGTTGCCAGTACCTTAGTGAGGTTTACTAGGTTAGCGGCAAAATACTCCATCCATAAACAATATAAAAGTGAATTGTTAGTGCACTTTTGCCGTCAATCAATTGAACAACGAGTTCTCCAATTGTTAAGTGATACTCAATTCAAGCCCTTTCCAATGAAAGTGGTTTTTCTTGGGGTAATACTCTTAGCCGTTATATCAACAACATCAGTAGATAGCCTCCACCACGCTATTGAAACGTTATTTAATCATTAAACAATAATTTAAAGACTCACCCAAAGGTAATAATAATAATGAAACTATTTGGTCAATCATTCACAAACAAAAAACCGACCGCCAATCGGTTTTTGTTGAAGCGCTATCTAAAATTTAGCGCTGCATTGCTTGTGGTAACTTCAACCATTTCAGGTTACGCATACTCAGAAGTTAGTACCTTAAAATCTGTTGACTTATCTACGGCCATATCTCAAACAATCAGTTTACATCCAGAGTTGAAAGTATTCGCAAATCAAGCTGAAAGATATAAAGGCTATGCACAGCAAGCAAGTATTCAGTCTAGACCAGAAATTGGACTTACTATCGAAGATGCACTGGGTACGGGTGATCATAGTGGTTTTAAAAGTGCGCAATCTACACTATCGATCTCTTGGATTTTAGATAACTCTTTAGTAAAAAGCAGAGTGGCTAACGCTAAAGTTCAGGGTTCAACTGTTGCATTAGAGCGAGAAATTAAAGCGCTAGATTTAGCAGCACAAACAGCAAGGTATTTTATCCAAGTATTGGTCAACGAAGAAAGACTGAAATTGGCAAAAATGAGCTTAAACCAAGCGATTAAATCATTTGAAGCTGTCACTAAACGTGTAAAAGCAGGAAAATCTTCTTTAGTTGATAAATTGAAATCGCAAGCAGAAGTGGCTAAAAAAGAATTAGTTGTAGAAGATTTAACTCATGAAGTAGATGCCAGTAAATATCAGTTGTTGGCGCAGTGGCAAGGGCAGGGTCAAAGGGAGCAACATAAAGAAACGAACATCATTGGCTCATTATTATCGTTACCGCACTTACCCTTAACCAATAGCACGGATGTTGATTCACTATTTACTCATCTAAAGCAACTACCATCAGTAAGCCTTTTTGCAACAAAACAAAGAATTGCTCAGTCTGAAATTGAACTTGCCCGGATTGAAACTAAACCGCTATGGAAATTTTCAACTGGCTTACGTCGTTACGAAACAACAGATGACTTTGGTTTAGTTCCGGGATTTCAATTCCGTTTGGTGATGCTAATCAAAATGAAGGGAAAATAAGATCGTTACGCGCTTCTCAAAGTGAATTAGCAACAGAATCACAGGCTCTCGTTCATAAATTGAATACACAGTTATATGTGCTTATCGAGCAAATGAAACACAGTCAGCATGTTATTCACGCGGTAACTGAAAAAGTAATTCCTGTGTTAGAACAAGCCTTTGAACAAGCAGAGAAAGCCTACAAAGCCGGTATGTATAGCTATACCGAGTGGATGAATACTCAGCAAGAATTATTAAATGCCCAATCAGGTTTGATAGGCGCTTATCAAAATGCGCATTTAAACAATATTGAAATAGAGCGGTTAACGGGTACGTCCCTATTTGCCATCAATAAAGCCTCTAATGTTCCTTTTAACAAAACAAGTAACGAGAAATAACCAATGAGACCAACATTTAAAATATTAACCCTAATAAGCACCCTATGCTTCGTTAGCTTAAGTGCAAGTTTCTCTAGCTTTGCAGTGTCAGAACAAAAGGTCGAAGAAGCTGAACCTGAAAAAGGGCCAAATCGTGGCCGAATGCTGCGCGAAGGTGATTTTGCTATTGAATTATCAATTTTTGAAACAGGTGTTCCACCAGAATTTCGCGTGTGGGCAACCACTGATGGCAAAGCAATAGACCCGTCAAAGGTTGACCTAAATGTAAAGCTTACCCGCTTAGGTGATGGTATAGATGACATAAACTTTTATCAGGAAGGTGAATATCTTCGTGGTGATATGGTTATCTACGAGCCTCACTCATTCATTGTCTCTCTAACGGCTAAATATCAGGGTAAATCCTATAACTGGCAGTATGACAATTTTGAAGGTCGCACAAAAATAGCTGAAGATATTGCAAAAGCTATGGAAATTGCGACTGACATTGTTGGCCCATCAACATTTCATGAAACCATTGAAGTATATGGCAAGTTAACCTTACCCGCTGACGCAACCAGTAATGTGTATGCTCGCTTCGATGGGCTTGTTGAAAAAGTTCATGTAAAACTTGGTGATTCAGTCAAAAAGGGTCAACTACTCCTCACCGTTGAAAGTAATGAAAGCCTTCAATCGTATAAAGTATTTTCCGCTCAAAATGGCATTGTTAGCGCTGTTCATATTACCTCAGGCGGACAATCTAAAGGGCGTGTATTACTCGAAGTAACCAATAATGAAACCTTAATTGCGGAGTTAGCTGTTTTTCCAATGGATTTACCAACAGTACGCCTTGGTGCAAAAGCTACGTTGTCTATAAATGGTGTTGAAGCAAAGCAAGTGAGTACCGTTGATAGTCGGATTCTAAAAGTCAGAGATGATCAGGCGAAGCTATTTCGTGTATTAGTTAATAATACCGACTCTTCATTATCAGAAGGCTTATTTGTCAGCGCAGCTATTGAAATTGGCTCATACGATGTGGCAATGGCAGTCAAACGCAAAGGGTTACAAAGCTTCCGTGATTTTACTGTCGTATATGCCAAAGTGGGTGATGAATATGAAGTAAGAATGCTTGAATTAGGTCGAATAGTAGGCGAAGAAATTGAAGTGCTAGGTGGAATTTCCATTGGCACTGAATACGTAACCGAGAATAGTTATATCCTCAAAGCCGATATAGAAAAGTCTGGCGCATCACACGATCATTAAGGATTAATCATGCTCGAATATTTACTTAGATTTTCTATCCGTAGAAGCTCCATTATTATGTTAGTAGTGCTTGCGCTTGCGGCATTAGGACTTTGGAATTTTACCAAACTCCCTATTGATGCCGTACCTGATATTACTAACGTGCAGGTAATGATCAACACAGAATCGCCTGGTTATACACCGCTTGAAGTTGAGCAACGGGTTACTTACCCCTTAGAGACTGCGTTAGGCGGTATTCCTAACTTAGTAAGCACACGTTCTGTATCTCGCTACGGGTTATCGCAAGTTACTGCTATTTTCAGTGATGATACAGATATATATTTTGCAAGACAGCTTGTTAATGAACGACTACTTTCAGCTAAATCCGATTTACCTCTTGGCTTAGAGCCTGAACTTGGTCCAATAGCGACTGGATTAGGCGAAATATTTATGTTCACTGTCGATGCAGAGCCGGGCGCACTCGATGATGAAGGTGAACTTATCACTGCAACGGACTTAAGAACCGTACATGACTGGATTATTCGACCACAGTTAATGCAAGTTCAAGGTGTAGTTGAAGTTAACCCAATAGGTGGTTTTAAACGTGAAATCCTCGTTGCCTTCGACCCTAAAAAGTTCTTTGGCCTTTGGTGTTAATCAGCAAGATGTAATCCAAGCGATAGAAGATAATAATGACAATAAAGGCGCAGGGTTTATTGAAAAAAATGGTGCTCAATGGCTACTACGTATACCTGGACAAGCAAAAAGCTTAAAAGACTTATCTAACATTCCCGTTAAATCTACCAATGGTAGCGTGGTCCGTATTTCGGATGTGGCTAGTGTAGAAGAAGGGAAAGAGTTAAGAACAGGCGCAGCTACTCAAAATGGTAGAGAAGTTGTCATGAGCACTGTCTTTATGCTCATTGGGGAAAATAGCCAAAGAGTTGCTAAAGCTGTTGGCTTAAGACTTGAAGAAGTGAAAGAAAGTTTACCTACAGGGATAACGGTTACCGCAGTTTATGATCGTACTAAACTTGTCGAAAAAACCTTGGATACGGTAAAAATGAACCTTTTAGAAGGGGCATTATTAGTTATTGTCGTGCTATTCCTTTTGTTAGGAAATATGAGAGCCGCTTTACTCACCGCTGCTGTAATCCCTTTTGCCATGCTAATGACGATTACAGGTATGGTACAAACGAAAGTCAGTGCCAACTTAATGAGTTTAGGTGCATTAGATTTCGGCCTATTAGTAGACGGTGCCATTATTATTGTTGAAAACTGCATGAGAAAACTAAATGCAGCTTCCTCAAATGGACGTGTAATGAATGTGAACGAACGTTTATCATTAGTTTTTGATGCGACGAAAGAAGTTATTCGACCTGCATTATTTGGTGTATTCATCATTACAGCGGTTTATTTGCCTATATTTGCACTAACAGGTGTTGAAGGAAAAATGTTCCACCCAATGGCCATTACTGTTGTTATTGCTTTATGTTGCGCTATGTTTTTATCGGTTACTTTTGTCCCTGCTGCTATTGCTATTTTGTTCAAAGGTCCGGTGAAAGAAAAAGAAAATATCATCATTAAATCTTCACTTGCACTTTACCGTCCTTCGTTGATTTTTGCGCTTAAAGTACGTTGGTTCGTTGTTGTAGCTGCAATTGGTTTTGTTAGTATGGTCGGATTTTCTGTAAACAAACTTGGTAGCGAGTTCGTACCAAACTTGGATGAAGGTGATATAGCTATGCATGCATTACGTATTCCTGGCACCTCGTTATCACAAGCTGTTGCGTTACAAAAAACCTTAGAAGAAAAAATAACTCAAATGCCAGAAGTTGAGCGTGTATTCGCAAAAATTGGTACAGCAGATGTTGCCACTGATGCGGTTCCACCGAGCGTTGCTGATAATTTTATTATTCTAAAACCACGTAGCGAATGGCCTGATCCTAACAAGCCTAAAACACAATTTGTAGAAGAATTAGCTGCTGTAGTCGAGCCTATACCGGGTAATCGTTATGAGTTTCTTCAACCTATTCAAATGCGCTTTAATGAATTACTTGCGGGTGTACGAGCTGAACTTGCCATCAAGGTTTTTGGTGATGACTTTGAAACCTTAACGGCTTTAGGGAAAAGTATAAACGCAGCTATCGCTAATGTAGAGGGGATAGCTGATGTTCAAGTTGAAAGAACAACAGGCTTGCCAATGATGACCATCAACCCTAATCATGAACAACTCGCAAAGTACGGCATTAGTATAAAAGAGCTACAAGATCAGCTTGGAACTGCGTTAGGTGGAACTATCACGGGTAAATTTTATGAAGGCGATAGAAGAGCAGATATTGTTGTTCGCCTTCCTGAAGAGCTAAGGACTGATGTGGATGCATTAGCTTATTTACCTATTCAGATGCGCGATAATAATTATGTACCGTTACAAGAAGTTGCAGAGTTGGTATTGGTTGAAGGTGCAAACCAAGTCAATAGAGAAAATGGTAAGCGTAGAGTTGTTGTTACTGCCAACGTTAGAGGAAGAGACTTAGGCTCTTTTGTTAAAGATATTCAAGCCTCTATTGAAAGTTCTGTTGAAGTACCTGCGGGTTACTGGATTGAATACGGAGGCACCTATCAAAAACTGCAATCAGCATCACAAAGGCTATCTATTGTAGTGCCTATTACACTCGTTATGATTATCGGCTTATTGTTTTTAGCGCTAGGTTCTTTCAAAGATTCGATGATTATCTTTACGGGTGTACCTTTGGCATTAACAGGCGGTATTTTTGCCTTGTTGCTAAGAGATATACCTTTTTCAATATCAGCGGCTGTAGGCTTCATAGCGTTGTCAGGTATAGCCATATTAAATGGTTTGGTTATGGTGTCATTTATCAGAGAACTTCGACGTGAAGGTGTTGCTTTAGATACCGCGATTATTGAAGGTGCTTTGACAAGATTTCGACCTGTGCTAACCACTGCGCTTGTTGCCTCACTAGGCTTTGTGCCAATGGCGCTTAATACGGGTATTGGCTCTGAAGTTCAACGTCCGCTAGCAACTGTAGTAATTGGAGGAGTAATCTCATCTACGTTATTAACATTGTTTGTACTTCCTGTTTTATATCGTTTATTACACAACCACAAAGAAAACTTTGCTAAATCAAGTCAGACAAAGGAAACAGTTAATGTTTAATAATTCCCGGCCGATACGGCTTATTCAGCCTCCTCGCTCTAATTGCCATATGGTTACCTATTGAATCGTTTGCCCATGGTGTAGATGAAAGTACCCGTGCTTTTTTACAGCAAAATACTGGCGTGCAAATCATTCCGTTTTTGTATATCGGTGCTAAGCACATGGTAACGGGATATGACCATTTATTATTCCTTGTAGGTGTACTGTTCTTTTTATATAGAAGCAGAGATGTTTTGTTGTATGTCAGCATGTTTACCCTGGGGCACAGCATAACCTTACTGTTCGGTGTGATTAGTGATATCCAAGTTAACGCTTACTTAATTGATGCAATTATTGGCCTATCAGTTGTCTATAAAGGCTTTGATAATCTAGGTGGTTTTAATCGGCTTTTTGGTAAGTCACCCAATGCTAAGTTAGCCGTGCTAATTTTCGGTCTTTTTCATGGATTTGGTTTGGCAACCAAGTTACAAGAATTTCAACTGCCGGATGACGGTTTAATTACCAATTTAATTGCCTTTAATGTAGGGGTTGAATTAGGGCAGTTTACCGCCTTGGCCTTCATATTATTAATTATCAACTTTTGGCGTACACATAGTAGTTTTACTCGCTTTGCGACAAACACGAACTGCTTGTTGATGAGTGCAGGATTTATGTTGATAGGCTTTCAATTGACTGGCTATTTCATAAACTGATTTATTTGATTTTACGATTAAACTTTTTACCAATTAAGAGACAAAACGATGCAACAAACAACGCCACAAGCTATAACATTAACGAATTCTGCGCTGATCAAGTATACCATGTTCAGTTTAGTATTCGCAGCCATCACACTTTTTACCATTATATTACCTGCTGAATACGACATCGATCCAACAGGTATTGGGCATGAACTTGGTTTAACTGTTTTTCATCATGGAAAGGATGAAACTGCTGCTCAACTATCAACACAGGAAACATCAGAAAAATCAAAAGATGCTACAGAAACAATTGAAGTGATTGTTCCTGCGGGCCGTGGTGTTGAATACAAGTTTGTCATGGCGCAATACCAGAAACTTGAGTACGAATGGATAACAGATGGTCCTGCATTGTATTTTGACCTGCACGGTGAGCCAGAAGGTGACACTACGGGCTATTTTGAAAGCTATGCAATTGCAACATTGGATGAAATGAAAGGTAGCTTTACAGCACCATTTTCTGGCTCTCATGGTTGGTATTGGAAAAACACTTCTGATTCACCAGTCACTGTTCAACTTATTGTAAAAGGCGAATATGCGAAGCATGGCCTTAAATAATCACCTCAAATAATAGAAAAAAACAAACATACTTTGAATTTAATTAACATAACAGGAGCACCAAAATGAAAACTTTATTAGTAGCCTTATTCATTACATTGATATTTAGCACAAGTTCAGCATTCGCGCATACTGACCACGGAAAAATAAGCCCTAAAGTAGCAACACAAATTGCAGCTAAAGCTACCCAAAAACTGACTTTTAAAGATTTTGGCTTCAAGGTTGGAAAATTAAGCGAAATTTGGAAGAATTTGACCTCAGAAGACTTCAAACTACATGCGGCAGAAGCTAACCGTTATATTGTTAGTGCTAACAATAAATTAGAAAATAAAACAATTTACTTTCTGATGACAATGTCAGGCGAAGTATTAAAAGTAAATCAGGAAGCTAACTTTTAGTCTACCAAAGGAGAGAGTTTTACACTCCTCCTTAGTTTTAATTTGAAAGGTAGGTAAATATACTTTTTGATATTTAGCAGGAAAATTAATTAAAAGTTAACCGTTCTCTAAAGTCACAACAGTTTTCCCTTGGTAATGACTCTAATGATGTTTTATTTGCATCACCTATATTTATCTATTGAAAAAAAGCACTAGTTGTGCGATTATTTTGATAATTGTATATTTTGTAGGTTACTTGTGACTTTTAATTTTCCTAAAACATTAATGGTATTGCTAGTATGTTTGACCTTTGTTGGTCAGGCAATGGCGTCTACTATTATGTCTTATCATATGATAAGCATGACAGGAATGAAAGGGCAGGAGCAGTCGCAAGATATGTCAATGATGGATCATAGCAGCCATAAAATGGCTAATGATTCTTCGAGTGATTCTGAAACATCAGAAGATGATTGTTGTGTACAAACATGTAGCTGTTTTACTGGCGGTTGTTCAAGTCTTGCTACGTTAATGAAAGACTCTAGCAATAGTCCAATCGTAGATTTATCATCAAAAATACCCTCGTATTTATCGTTGGCACAAAGTCAACAACCTACATCTCTTTATAGACCTCCAATACTAAGTTAAATACAGAATAAGTGTGTCCAAAATTTGGCTCATTTATATAACTAATATCTGTATTAGGCTTTTTTGATCCCTGAGTTTTTTAAATTCATTTCTAAACATCAAAAACATACTAATTAATCAAAAAAATTAATTGATATCCCATTGGGGGAATTATGTTTCCAAATAAATATATTTTAAAGATTATCGCCACACTTTTCGTAGTTACATTGATCGCAAGTTGCTCTGACAATGATGTAGTTAGGGCAGAACTCAATAACACTAAAGTACAACCTATTTCTCTAGACGTTTATAAAAGTCCTACTTGTGGTTGTTGCAAGAAGTGGATAAGTCATATTGATGACAATGGTTTTCAATCCAAAGTTCATGACAGAAATGATATTTCAAGCATAAAAGAAAAAAGAGGAATTCAGCCACGATATCGCTCTTGTCATACCGCTATTTCTAAAGATGGTTACGCTTTTGAAGGGCATGTACCTGCAAAATTCATTCAACAATTTTTGAACGAAAAGCATGATGATACGGTCATTGGATTGTCAGTTCCTGCAATGCCTTTAGGCTCTCCTGGTATGGAAATGGGTGATAAATTTCAACCATATAAAGTTCTTCTTTTGAAATCAGATGGAAGCTATGAAATTTATTCAAATGTTCAGTCATATGAGGAGCAGTTCTGATGATTAAACAACGTATTAATAGTAAGTTACGCACAAAGTGCGGGGTAAGTATATTAGCTCTTTTATTTATCCCATCCCTTGCTGCGCAACAAGCTCTATCTAGTGTTGAAAGCATATTATCTTTTGAGATGGCAATAAAATCGGCACAGAAGAATGACCCTTGGCTTACGGGTAATTTTCATAAACAAAGATCTATTGAATCAATGAGTACAGCAGTTAGTACCTTACCAGATCCTAAAATTTCTATTGGTCTAGCAAACCTACCTACTAATGGATTTGATTTTGGTCAGGAAGGGATGACACAAGCGAAAATAGGAATAGCTCAAATGTTCCCTCGTGGTGATACTTTAGATATTAAAAGTCAGCAACTTAGGATTCAAAGTGAAGCATTTCCCTTCCGGCGACAGGATAGAGAAGCAAAGGTTGCTGTCACTGTTGGTAGTTTGTGGTTGGATGCCTATAGAGTGCAACAGAGTATCGCTTTAATAGAAAAAAACAGGTCTTTGTTTGAACAACTAGCAGATATTGCGGAAGCTAGTTACTCATCAGCACTAGGGAAAACTCGTCAACAAGATATCGTTAGAGCGCAACTTGAGTTAACTAAATTAGAAGATCGATTAGAAAAACTAGGTCAGCAAAAGAATCGATATGAAGGTATGTTATCCCAGTGGTTAACCAAAATATCGACAGGTAATGATTCTGTGGAAGCTACTTTATATAGTGATTTGTCTTTACATGACATTGAGCTTAGCCGGACAGATCCCACAAATAGATTTGCTCAATAATAAATTAGTTCACACTAAAAGTTGGTTAAATTCGGGAGAGATAGTTAAATATTTTACAAGCCACCCATCTGTAGTTGCTATTGAAAAGAAAGTTAGTGCAACAAAAACAGGTATTAAGCTTGCGGAGCAAAAATATCAGCCAGAGTGGGGTGTCAGTGCTAGTTATGGTTATCGGGCAGATGATCCTATGGGTAGAAGCAGAGCTGATTTGTTTTCAGTTGGCGTGACGTTTGATCTTCCTCTATTTACCGAAAATAAACAAGACAAAGAAGTACAGTCTGCAATTTTTAAAACAGAAGCAGTTAAAACTGAAAAGTTATTATTACTTAGACAATTACTTGGTTCTTATTCTAGCGCCAAAGGAAGGTTGCAACGTCTCAAAGATAGACAAAACCTGTACACATCGAAGTTATTACCTCAAATGCATGATCAAGCAGAAGCATCACTTACAGCATATACCAATGACGATGGTGACTTTGCGGAAGTAGTGCGCTCACGTATTGCTGTTTTGAATGCAGAAATAGATGAGTTAACCCTAAATGTAGAAGAACAAAAATTGAACCTTGAACTAAATTACCTTTTCATTGGCAGCATTAAGACTGCAATGACGTCAAATAATATGAATTACACCAATAGTGGTCAATATGCCGCTATTTCGGGAGAAAAATAATGAGCAATAATATTAAACCTATCATTATGGGCATGATTATCGGGGGCATCCTAACTTTTGGAGCCTACACTGTGTTAATTCCTCCTGGGAATGAACAAGGTACAAATGAGGTATCTGAAGAAAAGAAACCTCTATATTGGGTTGCACCAATGGATGCAAACTATAAAAGAGACAAGCCCGGTAAATCGCCAATGGGGATGGACTTAATAGCAGTATACGATGATGGAGGTAAAGGACCTGATGAAGGAGGCGGAACTATTCGAATTTCACCAGATGTAGTAAATAACTTGGGTGTGCGAACTAGTACGGCAACATATAAATCACTACACACAGAAATTAATACTGTTGGATATGTGACCTATGATGAAGATAGGCGGTACATATTCACCCTAGAGTCGAAGGTTGGATTGAGAAACTACATGTCACAGCCATTGGTGATCCGGTAAAAAAAGGTCAGCCATTGTATGAGATCTATTCCCCTGAATTAGTCAATGCGCAGGAAGAATTTTTGTTAGCTTTAAATCGTAATAATAACCGATTAATAAGTGCAGCCAAGAATCGTCTATCGGCTTTACAATTACCAAAATCAGCTATTGCTGAACTGCAAAAAACTAAAAAAGTTCAACAACGTATTACCTTTTATTCACCGCAAAACGGTATTGTCGAGAATTTAAAAATTAGAGAAGGTTTCTTTGTCAAACCAGGTTCAACACTAATGTCTATTGGTGATTTATCTGAAGTTTGGGTTGAAGGTGAAGTCTTTGAACGACAAGTTGGTCAAGTAGATACAGGTACACCAGTGACTATGACACTTGATTATTTACCGGGTAAAACATGGAAAGGTAAGGTGGATTATATCTACCCAACACTTGATGCAAAAACCCGTACCGTAAAAGTAAGATTGCGTTTTAGAAATGAAGACGATGAATTTAAACCTAATATGTTTGCGCAAATTGCTATTCATACTACAGGTGATGAAAGCGCGTTACTTATCCCTAAAGAAGCACTTATTAGAACAGGCACCCAAGATAGAGTTGTTCTCGCTTTAGGCGAGGGAAGCTTTAAGTCAGTGGCTGTTAAAGTTGGACGTTATGATAGTGAAAGCGTTGAGATACTTGCAGGTCTTAGCGATGGAGAAAAAATTGTTAGTTCAGCGCAATTTTTATTGGACTCAGAATCAAGTAAATCATCAGATTTTAAACGTATGAATCATGATGACTCTGAAAGTGATGAAATTTCGCCTTCTTCAGTGTGGGTGCCAAAGCACAAATACAAAGTTTGATGGCTGATCATAAAATGTTGACCTTAACACATGATCCAATTCCTGAGTGGGACTGGCCAGAAATGACAATGGATTTCATAGCAACAGATTCTGTAGATTTTTCTCTACTTAGTAAAGGTCTTAGTTTGCATGTTGAGGTGACTAAAACATCAAGTGGAGATTATCAGATAAGTAATATTCATGTACCAGATGGAAGCTCGATGAGTGAAATGGATATGACTAAAGACACTGAAGAAGTTTCAGATACTTCATCTGCAACAGTCACGGGCACAATCAACTCACTAATGATTGATCATGGAATGATCAATATTAGCCGTTCAGCCATAGAAAAATGGAATAGACCTGCGGCTACCGTAGATTTTATCACTGGTCATAAAGTGAGTCTCGAAGGACTTACTGAAGGTATGGAAGTTGAATTTACTTTTGAAATACGTGGTGAACATTTTGTTATTTTTAATATAGCCCCGCTTGGGCAAAGTGAACAAACAGGTAGCTCTCCCGTAATTGAGCAACCTACTGTTGATCACTCAAACCACTAATATAGGAGTTTAAATATTATGATTGCTTCTATTATTCGTTGGTCAGTCGGAAACCGATTTTTCGTTTTACTGGCAACAGTTTTATTGGTGGGTGCAGGTTTATACTCTGTCAATAAAACTCCTATTGATGCACTACCAGACTTGTCTGATGTGCAAGTAATAATAAAAACCAGTTACCCTGGACAAGCGCCACAAGTGGTTGAAGAACAGGTAACTTATCCTATTACAACGGCAATGCTGTCCGTCCCTGGTGCTGTTACGGTGCGTGGCTATTCTTTCTTCGGAGATTCATATGTTTATGTAATCTTTGATGAAGATACCGATTTATATTGGGCACGTTCACGTGTACTTGAGTATTTGAGCCAAGTAGCACCTAATTTACCAAACGATGCAAGACCACAATTAGGTCCTGATGCTACGGGTGTTGGTTGGGTATATTTATACGCATTAGTTGATAAAACAGGTCAGCATGATTTAAGTCAACTGCGAAGCATACAAGATTGGTTTTTAAAGTATGAATTGCAAACTGTTCCTGGTGTTTCTGAAGTTTCCGTTCTTGGTGGCATGGTAAAACAGTACCAAGTTGTCATTAATCCAGACAAGTTACGTGCTTTTGGAATACCTCTTTCTCATATTCAAATGGCTATTAAAAAAGGTAATCAAGAAATTGGTGCTTCAGTTATCGAGATGGCAGAAGCCGAGTATATGGTTCGAGCCACGGGTTACTTAAAAAGTGTTGAAGATTTAGAGAATATTCCTTTAGGTGTAAATAAAAATGGCACGCCTTTATTGTTAAAGGATGTTGCAGATATTGGCACAGGTCCACAAATGCGACGAGGTGTTGCTGAGCTTAATGGTGAAGGTGAAACGGTAGGCGGTATCGTTGTTATGCGTTTTGGTGAAAACGCTCAACAGGTGATTAATGGCGTAAAAGAAAAACTGGAACAACTTAAACAGGGCTTGCCTGAAGGGGTTGAAATTGTCCCTGTTTATGATCGTTCTGCGCTAATTGAGAGAGCCGTAGATAATTTAGCTTATAAGTTCTTTGAAGAATTTGGTGTTGTTGCGCTTGTTTGTATTATTTTCTTATTCCATGTGCGTTCATCTTTGGTTGCAATAATCAGTTTGCCTGTGGGTATTTTAACGGCTTTCATCATCATGCATATGCAGGGTTTAAACGCGAATATTATGTCACTTGGCGGTATTGCGATAGCAATTGGTGCAATGATAGATGGTGCTATTGTCATGATAGAAAATATGCATAAACATATGGAAAAAACGCCTTTAACTAATGAAAATCGATGGCAAATTGTGGTGGAATCTGCGAGTGAAGTAGGTCCTGCGTTATTTTTTAGTTTATTGATTATTACGGTTAGTTTTGTTCCTGTCTTTACCTTAGAAGCGCAAGAAGGACGTATGTTCGCTCCGTTAGCGTTTACAAAAACCTATGCTATGGCGGCTTCTGCGGCACTGGCTATTACTTTAGTGCCTGTACTTATGGGCTATTTCATTCGCGGTAAAATATTACCTGAGCATAAAAATCCGGTTAATAGATTTTTAACTTTCATTTACATGCCTGCATTGAGGACAGTATTACGTTTTCCTAAAATGACGTTACTAGCTGCATTAGCGGTACTTGCTATCGGACTATATCCATTGGATAAAATTGGTAGTGAGTTTATTCCTCCG
Organism: Colwellia maritima; assembly: GCF_022669015.1. Taxonomy (GTDB): domain Bacteria; phylum Pseudomonadota; class Gammaproteobacteria; order Enterobacterales; family Alteromonadaceae; genus Colwellia; species Colwellia maritima. Next base: position 63,049 of record NZ_JAKKSL010000002.1, read on the forward strand.
CTTGATGAGGGTGATTTAATGTATATGCCAACAACGTATCCTGGGATATCAATAGGGCAAGCAAGGCAGTTGCTACAACAGACTGATAAATTGATTAAGACTGTGCCAGAAGTGAAAACAGTATTTGGTAAAGTGGGTCGTGCAGAAACAGCAACTGATCCGCCCCATTAACAATGATTGAAACTTTTATTCAATTAAAGCCCCATGATGAATGGCGAGAAGGCGTTACGACCGAAAGCTTGAAAAAAGAATTGGATGCGGTTAAACTTCCTGGAGTAACAAACGCTTGGGTTATGCCAATTAAAACCCGTATTGATATGTTAGCTACAGGCATAAAAACACCAGTAGGTATCAAAGTAGCAGGAGCTGATTTATCAGTTATTCAAGATATAGGTAAGCAATTGGAGGTCATTTTAAAAGATGTGCCCGGTACTGCGTCTGTATATTCCGAGCGTGTGGCTGGTGGACGTTATGTCAAAGTTGATATTCAACGTGCAAAGGCAGCTCGATATGGCTTAAATATTGCCGAAATACAGCAAGTGGTAGCGACAGCCATTGGTGGTATGAATGTTACTAAAACGGTTGAAGGATTAGAAAGATATCCTGTTAATTTGCGCTATCCACAAGATTATCGTGACTCTCCAGAGACGCTCTCTTTATTACCAATCGTAACGCCTAATGGGCAGCGTATTTCATTAGGTGATGTTGCAAACGTCTTTATTGAAGATGGTCCTCCAGGTATTAAATCAGAAAATGCTCGTTTAAATGGTTGGGCCTTTGTAGATATTGAAGGTGTTGATGTTGGTACATATGTTGAAGCAGCCCAAAAAGTTGTTGCAGATAAACTTAAGCTTCCTGCTTGGCTATTCAATTGCTTGGGCAGGTCAGTATGAATATATGCAGCGAGCTAAAGCTAAGTTAACTTACGTTGTACCATTAACTTTATTCATCATCATTATCCTACTCTACTTAAACTTTAGAAATGTTATTGAAGTTGCAATGATCATGGGAACTTTACCGCTAGCGATGGTGGGAAGTATCTGGTTAATGTATTTACAAGGCTTTAATTTTTCTGTTGCAGTTGGTGTTGGTTTTATTGCACTAGCGGGGGTTGCGGTAGAAATAGGTGTCATCATGTTGGTTTATTTAAATCAAGCCTATCAAGAAATGCTTAGTGATCACCAAACAAAAGAGATTGCTACTACTAAAGAAGATGTACTTCAGGCAGTACTTCATGGTGCAGGATTACGTGTTCGCCCAGTCATGATGACGGCAGCAGCTATCATCGTTGGTCTATTGCCTATTTTATATGGCACAGGTACTGGCTCAGAAGTGATGAGTCGTATCGCGGCCCCTATGGTTGGTGGCATGATGAGTGCGGTGATCCTGACATTATTGGTTTTGCCTGCGTTGTTTTATTTATGGCGTTCGTCATCAATAAAAAATACGGTCAAAAAGGCATAACTGAATGAAATTATTAAAAACAAAACATGTCAATACAAGCAATATTGCTTTTGACGAATTTACACAATAACCCATTTAAACTTTATTAACGTAGGAGTAAACCATGAAAACTTTAACAAAATTAGCGCTAGTATTGATACCAACGATTACTTTATCAATGACGGCTTTAGCACATGATCCATCAATGCATGTAAAGAAAGCTGAAAAGGCAGATTGCAGTAAAATGGATCACAGTAAAATGGATATGAAAGATCCTGTAGCTATCGCCATGATGAAAAAATGCATGAAGCAATCTGAAGCAGCTAAAAAATCAATGAAGGATATGGACCATAGCAAAATGAAGGATATGGACCATAGCAAAATGAAGGATATGGATCATAGTAAAATGAAAAAAACTGAACATAAAGCAAGTAATAAGGATGATCATAACGAACATAATCATTAAGTTATCTTAATTAGTCACTTAGTATTCGTGTGCTAGGTGACTTCTGATTCAAAAGGAAAACGTATGAAAATAGTTAAATTATTACTGCTACTTGCTGTATTAGGCATAGGTGCAGCCGCAACTGTGATGTTTTCAGGTGTTGTAAATGTAGCGGCTGATGAGCCGCATAGTGATTTGGTGTACTGGCTATTAGAAGAAACTAGAGAAAACGCTATAAAAAAAGCTGCTCAAGCTATAGAAGTTCCTGATTTGAGTGAGCCTGAATTATTATTAACAGGTGGAGTTGACTACGAATTTATGTGTTCAGGTTGTCATTTAAAACCGGGGCAAAGTGAGAGTGACATGAGCATAGGGCTATATCCGGCCCCCCTAATTTGACTATATCTAATAAAGAGCATGAAGGTCATGATCACGGTGATGATGTACAAGCTGCTCGTAAAAACTTCTGGGTGATTAAGCATGGTATTAAAGCTTCAGGAATGCCTGCATGGGGCAAAACTCATGATGATCAACGAATCTGGGCAATGGTTGCTTTTATAAAACAACTTCCTACTTTGACACCAGAGCAATACCAAGTGCTTACAGCAATAGACTAACTTTAAAACACACAGAAAGAGAAAAATATGAAGATTATTCCAATGATTTTAATAACTGCTTCGTTTCTTACACTAGTTGTAAGTAATGACTCGATAGCTCACAGTAATGAAAATAAAAAACAAAGGATTTATCCTGAAAATTCAGGTGCAGAAACAGATGCAGGTAAAGCTATTATTGAGTTTCATAAAGCACTTAAATTAGGGCATAAGAAAAAAGCTAGGTCTTTATTAGATGATAATGTCATCATTTTTGAAGGTGGTGGTGTTGAGAAATCAGCCGATGAATATGCAAACCACCATATGCTCGCTGACATGAAATACCTAGCGAAGATAAAAACTGAAGTATTAACCCATAACGTTAAGATTGTTGGTGATATGGCTTATTCAATGTCTCAAACTAAATCAACAGGACAAGTTAAAGGGAAATATATTAACTCTGAAGGTATGGAAAGTATGGTTCTTCAGAAAAATAATAACAAGTGGAAAATTGTTCATATTCACTGGTCAAATTAACAATAATAAAGGAAACATGATGATTAAAAATATTATAGCAATGCTTTTATTGGTTTTGAGTTTTTCAACACTGGCACATGGTGATGAAAAACATAACGATGATAAACAGGCCATAATCGATATTATTTCAGCTATTAAATATGGGTGGGAAAATGGAGATGGTTCACCCTTTAGAAAAAACTTTCTCGACTTTAAAGGTGCTCGCTATATAGAAGGTGGTGGACAGAACGCAGGTTTAGATTCATTAGTAACACACCATGTAGAGCCTGAAAATGATGCCCTGGAATACTTGAAGCTAGATTTTAGTGGTATTGAAGTTCATTTTGAAGGTGATAATAAAGGCTTTGCGTGGGCAATCGCAAATACTCGTGTAAAAGGTAAAGTTAACAAGAGTGGCCGTGAGTTTGACAAAAGTGGCTATCAAACATTTCTCTTTAGAAAAGTTGAGGGTTTTTGGAAGGTAGTACATAGTCATTCATCTAGTCGTGACTTTAAACCGAAGAAAGAACGTATGCATTAAAGCTCTTAGTCTTATCTTAAGAAAATTGATGCAGCAAAGTATAAATAGATGAAATACATCCAATGCTATTAGCGCCTTTGAGGTAGGTGTTCATACAGAAATACATGTGAGCTGATAATGAATCCTGTGACTAACTCATTGGTTTTCAGTGGAAAGTTTGTTTTTTGTTGACCTTGATCAAAACAAAATTTTACCCGTGCTATACACTTTAATATTAAGCGAGAAAGATGGTTGATAAGTCTATGTTGTTTCGATTGAATTGGTTGTTTATTATGTTTATATACTTGTCTGTGAATGGACAAGTATTTGCTACATCTATTCATATCTGCTCTGAAATGGCTATGACATCAACAGTTTTATCTTCTACACAAGTAAACGTAAACATTCATGATCATCATCAAAGTGAGCATCATGACGTTAGTGAGCAAACAAACAAAGATCATGACTCACATGAATCGGCAATAATGGATAATTGCCAATGCGTAGATTGCGACTGTGTACAAACAATTTCTGGACAAGCAAACTCATCTTTAATACAAAATGCCAAAATATCTGATTATTTCCCTGTAATTTCAACAGTTTTAGCTAGGCCAAATCAAGATTTTATATCTTTACCACATTCCAACCCATTTAGACCTCCTATAAAAAGCTAATACAGGATCAGTGTGCCCATTTTTAGGTCGCTGAATATGTAATTTCCCCTAGAAGTATTGAGCAATAACCTGTGATGGAGATTTAACTCTCCTAGAAAATTATAAGTTATCTTTGTGCTCTACAACTTCCAATTTATAAAACATTTCTTGAATTTATCAAGCGTAGAGGGCTTCCTCGCGCGTAACAAAATACTAAGGTGATACCATGAAAAAGGTACTTCTCCAATCGGCTGTAGCAGCAGCCATTTCAATGTCTTTGATGACAACTGCAAATGCACAAGAAAACTCTACATTAGATATTGGTCGTTTTGCCCTTGCCGGCTATGGCGATGTGACTTATGCCAGTCAACCAAACATGAAAGATGAAGAAGGAAATGACATTCAAAACAATGTTGTTGCCAGATTTATTCCTATTTTCTTGTTTCAACTGTCTGAAAAAATTCATATTGAAGCTGAAATAGAGTTCAGTACTAATAGTGAAGGTGAAACTGAAACAGAACTTGAATACGCCAATATGCATTACTTTTTTAATGATAATACTATTATTACTGCGGGTAAGTTTTTACTGCCATTTGGACAATTTGGTGCAAATCTTCATCCCAGTTGGATAAATAAAGCAGCAAGTAATCCAGGGATATATGGTGGTCATGGTGGCAACGGATCATTAGGCGGTGTAACTAGTATTATGGGTGATACAGGTATCAATATAGCTAATACTTGGAACCTAGGCGATGCAGGTCGCATTTTTACTGACTTCTATTCTGTCAGTGGCCCCCGTCAAGAAGAAGGAGATCATGGAGGTGGTGTTGATATGGAGGTTAAGAAAGGTGATAACAATGACTCATTCGCTTTTGGTGGCCGTGTTGCATACGCTTTCTTACCAGAATGGGAAGTAGGTGTTTCTTATTACACTGGTGATTACAGTAATGACGGAGACCTAAACTACAATGCATATAATATCGATTTCAACTGGGTTGGTAGTTATGCAAGTGTCCGTGGTGAAATCTTTGGCTCTACCGCAGAAACAGAAGGAGAGAAAGAGGGAGAAGAAGAAGGTCATGGCGAAGAATGGGTAAAATATTTTGATAAAGAAGGTTGGTATATCCAAGGTACATGGCAAGCTCGTCAATTAGGTAAAGCATGGCTCAACCCAATTGAACTAGTTATTCGTTATTCAGACAGTTCTTCAGACTTTGATGGCAGTATTGAACATGATTTTGAAGAAGATGGCGGGAAAATGGGTAGCCGTATTTACTACGGTATCAATTACTGGTTAGAGCCTAGTGCCGTATTGAAGCCGGGTGCTGAAAGCACTTCAATTGATAACGAAGAAGCGAGTCATGATACTGTTCCAGATGACCGTGTATTCTTGCAATTAGCATTTGGATTTTAAGGAGAACTATCATGAAATTTATCAAATTATTATTACCCGTAGTTGTGTTAATTATCAATGTGTTTTCGGTGCAAGCGCAGCATGTTAGCGATCCTTCATTGGTTGCCAAAGGGGCAAAAGTCTATAGTGAAAATTGTGGACGATGCCATAATGCCCGTCCAACCGGAAGAGTATTCGAAAAAAGAATGGTCGGTTGTTATTCCGCACATGAGAGCAAAAGCTCATATGACAGGTAAGGAAGCGTTAGCTGTTGAAGCTTTTCTGGCAAGTACCTTAACTGCTGATGTTAGAAATGAAGCGAACTATGCAAATGTTGATGCACCTAAGAAAACGGGAGCGGAATTAGTAGCGCAGTTTGGCTGTCAGGGTTGTCATCAAATTAGGGGTGAAGGTGGCAAGCTAGGTCCTACTTTAGATGGCGTTATATCAAACAAAGGGGAAGCATTTGTTCTTAAGAAATTAGCTAATCCTAAATTTAATAATGCTGCATCTGCGATGCCTAAATATCCTATGAATAAAGCGGATATGAAAGCAATTGTAGGTTACTTAGCTAAATAGTGTGTTGATATATATAAAATAGTAATGTATTTAGCGACAGGCTAGTTAATTTTTAACCTGTCGCTATAGTTTTGTTAAAAACGTAGTTTTCATAAATGTTATTTTTGTATTAAACATAGGTTTAACTCTTTTTTTGATATAGAACATGACAATTTATTGATAATAAACTAGTATTAATTTGTGTGGAATTATTGGTGGTCAGTACAGTGTTTAAATTCAAAAGTTACATAGTGCTTGTAATGATTTTGTTGCTATCGCAACAAAGTTTTGCTGCCTTGTTACCTATGAATTGTGATGACATGAAAAATGCTTCAGTTGTTCATACAGAAAATAATTCACACATAACCTCACAAATGCATGACCATAACTCAGCATCTAAAGACAGCATGTCTTCGCATGAGAAATGTGATGTCTGCGATTCTGGTGATTGTCGATGTAGTACAATGGCCCTATGCTTAAGCTCTACCTATACAATAGTTTCGCAACAACTAAATGATCAACATGCCTTGTTTGTAGATCATGGTAAAAGATTTATATTCCCAGATGAATCCCCCGATTCTGGTATAGAGTTACACCCCTTTAGACCACCCATTTCTATTTAATCACAGGTTCAGTACGTCAAAAATTCGTACTTTAACTAGCACCTTTTACAGTGTTGGGCTTAGTGATGGTGGTTAATTTTCTCCCATTATTTGCTTCTCTTACTCTGCTCAACACTTTTTACTCATAAAAATATTTTAGTTCTACAACTTGACCTGTGTCTTAGACGCAGGTGTAAGCTTAACTTAGGTTAGTAAATAACCATTTGGTTTTACTTGTTAGGAATAAAGGTTAAAACGATGAGAGTAACAGAATTAGCAAATGCATTGAATACAACACCAGATACGGTCCGTTATTACACTCGTATTGGGCTTATTGAGCCAATTAAAAGTCCTAAAAATGGTTATAAGTCTTATGGTAAAGCGGTACAGCAGAGATTGAAGTTTATCTTGAATACTCGACAACTAGATTTTTCAGTGGAAGAAATAAGAGAAATTTTAACCGAAGCTGATAAAGGCCATACAGCTTGTCCATTGGTAAGAGAAATTGTTGAACACAGGTTGGCTGAAACAGAAAAACAATTCCAATCAGCGCTGCTATTAAGAGAAAAGCTAAAAAACGCAATAAGTGATTGGCAGAGCAAGCCGGACAAAGCGCCCACTGGGCATATGATTTGTCACCTTATTGAAGGTGAAACGCTTGAAGGTGATGATAATCAAGGAGGTCATGATGAATAAAATTTTAAATAATAATGCTGACAAAAAGACTCAAGAGCTGATTATTGATGGGGCTAGCTGTGCTAGTTGTGTTGGCAAAATTGAAGTAGCGTTACGAAGTATTGATGGAGTTGATAGTGCAGAAATGAATTTTGCACTTAGAACGGTTACGGTAACAGGAACTGTTGAAATAGAGCTTCTTATTAAAACAGTCGAATCTATTGGTTATAACGCAAAGAGTGCTGAAGATAAAAGTGATGATGAGCTAATAGATGAAAAAGATATAGCAGACCAAAAATATTATAAAAGTTTGATGAGACAAATGTGGATAGCTTTAGGGTTAGGTATCCCATTGATGGTTTACAGTTTGTTTGGTGGGCCAATGACTGTTGAAACTTCACTTGAACGAGGTATTTGGTTATTTATCGGTATTTTATGCGCAGCCATTATGTATTTTTCAGGTAAACATTTTTATGTTGGTGCTTGGAAATCTTTTACAAATCACACTGCCAATATGGACACTTTAATAGCCTTAGGAACAGGAACTGCTTGGATCTATTCAATGGTAGTCGTGTTCTTTCCTATGGTATTGCCTGAGATGGCTAGACATGTTTATTTTGAAGCAACGGCAATGATCATTGGCTTAATTGATCTAGGACTAGCTTTAGAAGTGAAAGCACGTGGACGTACAAGTGAGGCTATAAAACGCTTGATAGGTCTTCAAGCTAAAACGGCTCGTGTCGTGCGTGATAATAAAGAAATTGATATCGCAATCGAGCAGGTATTACTCAACGATATTGTTCGAGTAAGACCTGGAGAAAAAATATCGGTAGATGGCATTGTTATCCAAGGGCATACATCGATAGATGAATCAATGTTAACGGGTGAGCCAATGCCTGTTGAAAAAGCTGAAGAAGATGAAGTGGTTGCAGGGACACTAAATAAAACTGGTTCAGTATTATTTAAGGCTACTCGTGTTGGTAAAGATACGGCATTAGCACAAATTATTAATATGGTTAAACGTGCACAAAATTCCAAGCCTCCAATTGGTCGTTTAGCCGATGTTATTTCAGGTTATTTTGTTCCTGTTGTTATTATTATCGCAATCGTTAGTGCACTAGCCTGGCTAAACTTTGGACCCGATCCGGCATTAGCTTTTGCTGTGGTATCAGCGACGACAGTATTAATTATTGCTTGTCCTTGTGCTCTTGGGTTAGCAACCCCTATGTCGGTTATGGTAGGTGTCGGTAAAGCCGCTGAAGCAGGTGTGCTCATTCGTAATGGAGAAGCATTACAAACCGCTTCAAAAATCACCGCTATGATCCTTGATAAAACGGGCACTATTACCGAAGGTGCCCCGAAAGTCACAGATGTCCTCATTGCAGATCAGTCATATAGCGAAAAATATATTTTGACGGCTGCTTCTAGTATAGAAAGTGGCTCAGAGCATCCATTAGCCCAAGCTATTGTTGACTCTACCATTGAACAGGGCATTGACCCTGAAACAGTTACTGATTTTCATGCGATTGCAGGGCATGGTGTAAAGGCAATATTCAATGGTCATCAATTGCTTTTTGGTAATCAAAAACTGATGTTAAAAAATGGTGTAGTGCTAATGGAGTATGTTGAAAAGGCACAAAAACTTGCTGATGAAGCCAAGACACCTATGTATCTAGCTATTGATAAAAAACTAGCTGCAATTATTGCCGTTTCTGATCCAATCAAAACAGACTCTATTTCAGCTATCAAGCGATTACAGGCTAATGGTATTCGTGTGGTAATGCTTACTGGCGATAATAGGGCTACCGCTAATGCAGTGGCTAAAAAAATAGGTATTACAGAGGTCTTTGCAGAAGTACTTCCTGAAGACAAGTCAAACAAAGTAGCTGAGTTACAAGCACAAGGTGAAATCGTTGGTATGACGGGCGATGGCATTAATGATGCCCCCGCATTGGCGTTGGCCAATGTTGGATTTGCTATTGGCACCGGGACAGATGTTGCAATAGAAAGTGCTGATATTACTTTAATGCGAGGATCATTACATGGACTTGCTGATGCTATAGCAGTGAGTAAAGCAACCTTGCGCAATATTAAACAAAATCTATTTGGTGCTTTTATATACAACGTGGCAGGGGTTCCCTTTGCCGCAGGTTTACTATACCCGTTTTTTGGACTTTTACTTAACCCTGTTATTCCGGAGCTGCAATGGCATTTTCATCATTAACGGTGGTGACAAATGCAAACCGATTACGCTTCTTTAAACCACAAGAACATTAATTCAGCTATTAGGAGAATTAGAAATGATGATAATAAATTTAATCGGTTTGGTGCTCATAGCCTTAGTTGTATGGTGGTTTTGGCTATACAAACCGACCAAAGCAGTTGATGCAAGTGTTGAAAGTACAACGGTAGTGGTTAATAACGGTATATATGAGCCTTCCAGAATAAAGGTGCTAGAAGGTAAAAAAACAACACTTCAATTTTTAAGAAAAGACGGTAGCCCCTGTGCCGCTACTGTGTTATTTCCCGCATTTGAAATTAGTGAAGAGCTGCCATTAAATGCCAATAAAACAATAGAGCTTCCGTCGATGTTATCTGGGGAATATTTATTTCATTGCCCTATGAAAATGTATACGGGCACCTTAATTGTTGAGAAGGAGTAATTTATGACGATTAAAAAAATAACCGCAATCATTAATGAAATGCAATTGGATAATGTTGCAAAAGCGCTTTGTGATCATAGTGTCACTGGTTTCACTATTCACCCGGTCACAGGGCGAGGTAATTATTGCAATATGTTTTCAAAAGATGGGTTAGTTACCCATAAGCAGATTGAAATTTATACCAGTGAAGAGCATGCAACTCAGATAGCTGCCCTAATCATGAAAACAGCGGATGTAGCCCTAAATAGTGAAGGGCTTGTAGCGGTAACTACGGTTGATGAGTTGTTTTGGGTTTATCAACAAACACTTGCTCAAGTTAATGATTTTAATTTTAGTAGCACATCTGAAAATACCGTGCCTGGAGAGAGTAATGAGTAACAAACCTCGTTCATTTTGGTCCACTCCTTCAGGTTGGGCAGCGCTTGGATTAATTGGGGCAGCTTCCTATTTTTTATTAATGGAGCATACCCAACATTTCTTTCAATTTTTACCGTTTTTAATCTTATTACTCTGTCCTTTAATGCATGTGTTCATGCATGGAAGTCACGGAAAGCATGAACATGTTTCACAGGAAAAAGATGATCCGCCTTCATTCCAAGAAATTACAGATAAAAATGGTGCATATAGGGATGGTTACATAGAAGGTCTTAAAGCAGGTAGAGAAGAAAAAGTGCCTAAGGAGAATAATAATGAACGGTGATTACGGAATGTGGACTTTAGTACTCCTTAACTCGGCAATTTTTATTTTTTTCGCTTTTAGTTTTGTCAAACCACAAACCAAGACAGATTGGCGAACTTTAGGTGCATTTTCGGCTTTTATTGTCGCTTTGTTTACTGAAATGTATGGTTTTCCGTTAACTATCTATTTTTTGTCTGGTTGGCTTACAGAGAATTATCCAGGTATTGATTTTTTCGCTCATGAAAATGGTCACTTATTGCATACGTTTTTTGGTTTTGAAGGCAATGCTCATTGGGACCCTCTACATATAGCGAGTAATGTATTCATTATTTTAGGGTTTTTCATCTTATCTTCAGCATGGAATGTCCTACATCAAGCACAAAAAACTAAAGTCTTGGCAACTTCAATTTGGTATGCACGTTGTAGACATCCCCAGTATGTCGCTTTCATATTGATCATGTTTGGTTTTTTATTGCAATGGCCAACTATCCCAACATTAGTCATGTTTCCAATTTTGTTAGTTGTCTATGTGCAACTTGCTAATAAAGAAGAGGGCATGGTTATTAGTGAGTTTGGAGATGAATACCTGAGTTACATGAGTAAAACCCCCGCTTGGATACCCAAGTTTAATTTAAATACATCATATAAGAAGCAAGGAGAAAATCATGAGTGATTTTGACCATAGAGTAGGCGTAAAAGAAGCAAATTTAGTTACTAGAAATTTGAGACTAAGTAATGTAAACGAAGACAACAGAAGTGCATTAATGGAAGAGATTGATCATCTTTTTGGTATTGATGAAGCTAGTTTCAATACGGAAGAAAAATCAATTTATCTTGCATATGATGCGACGAATATAAATTTGGATGGCATTGAGGAGGTAATTAAAAAACATGGAGCTGATATCCATAATGACTGGTGGACTCATACTAAAGATGACTACTACAAATTTGTCGATCAGAACTTGAAAGACAACTCAGAACATACACCTTGGAGTTGTCATAAATCACCTCCAGGTGCAGGTAAAAAATAACTTTTAAAATCTACAAAAATGAGGAAATTATTATGTTAAATAAAATATCAAAATTAGTGGTTTTAGGTATCTTTTCTATTGGTCTTCGGCTGTGCGAATAGTGATTTTTCACATGAATATTTGATGAGCGGACAAGTTGTATCTACAAATAATGAAGTTGTTGTTTGTGTTGGTGAAGCAAATGGTGCAGAGGTTGGCCAAATATTGACTGCATATAGAATTGTTGCAACTTATACCAACGATGAGGGTGCAGATTCTTACAAAAAAGTTGATATAGGTCAGGTTAAAATCGATAAAATTATCAATAAGCATTTTGCCAAAGTAACGGTCTTAAAAGGAGAGGTTAAAAAACACGATATGGTTCAACTGAACAAGTAATGATTAGTTTATTGCGTGGTATAGCGGTTTCATACCACGCAACATCACTTGAATTTAAGTGGCATATTAAGTGATATTTACTTAATCCTATTGAGGAGAATTGTTATGGAAGGTTTATTTACTTTATTGCTATATGCAGGGCTATTTTATTTTCTAATGCGCTTTGGTTGTGGTGCTCATACTGCTCATGGACATCATAAGAAGAAAGTTGTATCAGCCCCTACTATAGATCCTGTCTGTGGAGCTACAGTCGAAGAAGAACAAGGGTATGGCAAACTTCAGCAAGGGCATTTATTTCGTTTTTGTTCAAAGGAATGTCTTGATGAATTTGACAATAATCCTGATAAATATGTTGAAAAATCTAATATTGTTTCGCTAGCGGAAAAGGAAAGAAAAAATGACTCATAAAATTTCATTGAAAGCGTTTGGTCATGCGACTAGTTTTCTTATTGCTTCAACCTTCGTTATTTGCGTTGTTTTTGATTTGATGTTCCCTGAGCATGCGATGTATTCACTTTGGCTAAAGCTGTTACCTGGATTTGAATGGATTACTTGGCAAAGTTTCTTTTTAGGTTTGGTAGAAAGTTATCTATATGGTTGGTATATCACTTTAATTTGGGTGCCAATATATAACTATGTAGGCAGTAAGAGTAAATAAAACAATCTAAGTTTAGTGAGCTTTTTAACAGGAAATTAAGGATATTTAGTGGAACAGAAAAACATAATTTACAAGCCTATTCTATGAGGATTGATACTAGTAAAAGAAATAGGAATGTTTGCCTGTTAAGGCAAGGGATTAAATCTTGCGTATTTTATCTTACCATGGAGATTATAAACTATGACTTATTGGATTTTCAGCCAAGGTTTACCTGTTCCTGCTAGAACAGATAGATTGTTGGAAAAGCAAAGAGTCAAACCGTTAACGGCATTAACCAAGAGCACAAAAATTTCAGATATGGAGGAAAATAGTGTTCAGATCCCGGAAGTTAATGACCTAAAAAGGAAAGTTGTAAGCACTGCATATCACAACGTTTCCAATAATGAGCGCCAATCAGTAAAAAATGCTAATGATATTATGACATCTCCAGTGATTTCCTTGTTTGACGATACTTTAATTTCCGAAGCATGGCTTAAGTTTCAAGATTATCGCTTTCGACACTTTCCTGTGACTAATCGAGCTAATCAGATCATAGGAATTGTTTCGGATAGAGATATGTTTGCCAACACAAATTTTAATAATAAAGTAGTTTCTATACAAAAAACGACAGAATCAATTGCTCAAATAATGGTTAATAAAGTCATTACTGCTTCTGCTGATACAAGTATCCATGAAATTTGCCAAGTAATGTTTAATCAGCATATTGGGGCACTTCCAATCGTGGATGAAAAGCACCAATTATTGGGACTCATTACACGAAGTGATATTTTAAGAGTGTTAATTAAAAATGAAGCAATGGAATTTTGGGTATAGAAACCTCTCGGCTATATTGTAAAGGGATTAGAGATTAATTCTGCTTTGCACACTAGAGAGATATTTGGGATGAAATGTTTGTCAATTTATTAACTGTTGTTGTTCATAATGTAAATTAAAACTTAAAAGGTGCGTTTGACTCATGCGTTAGTTGTTGATATTTATGGTTTTTGTTGTTTTGTTTGGCATTGTTATTGCAGATTACAATAAACCTATATGAAATTTTGACACCGAGAAATTAATATGACTATCGTAGAAAACTCTCTTTATACTCAAATGCAGAGCATGTCTCTTGAAGCGGTCAATAAACCTCAAAACAATATTGATGCTGTTAATAAATCGACTAATAAATTTGGTGATTTACTTGTAGATGCTCTTAACACTGTTAATGATTTGCATAAGGTTGCAGGTAAGAAAACAACAGCATTTGAGTTAGGTGATAGGAGTGTAACACTAGCAGAGGTTATGGTTGCACGTTCTAAAGCCGGAATAGGCTCTAGTGCAGCTATTCAAATCCGCAACAAGGCAATTGAAGGGTATAAAGAAATTATGAGTATGCCTGTCTAATTCATATAATAAATTAACGCCATTCAATCATAGCTAATTCATACAAGTAAAATAGATAAACCTCTGACACTCTATAACTAACTATACACAGGTTAGTAGGTGAAATAATGAAAAAATTTTTAACTAGTATGTTATTGCTATCTACTGTTGTAATTATACTTTTGGCCACTTTACTTCACGGTTTTATTGCTGATATTTCGATTTTTCATGGCATGATATTACACCCACTCTTCTTATTGTCAGGGCTATATTTATTGCTATATTACAAGAGATAAGGAGTGAAAATAATTCCTGATAATATCAGTATCACTGAAAAATGACTGATACTGGTAGCTGTTTATTAACAATCTTAGAGGGAGAAATACCATACATTTGTTTAAATACTTTAGAAAAATGAGCAGAGTCTGTAAAACCTCCGTGATGTGCACCATCTGTTAAAGAATGGCGTTTAACTGCAAACTCCATAGCGATACGAATTCGACACCACAGTGAATAACGACGAATAGGTGTCCCAACTTCCTCTTTAAAAAGATGCGCTAATCGACTAGGCGATATATGTACACTTTGAGCCAATTCACTTATAGGGATCTGGCTATCTATACGGGTGCTCAATTGCTGCAATACTTCTCTTACGCGCGGATCAATTCTGATATTAGAAGAGGAAGGAATGATTAGCTCTTCGATGATTTTTTTCGCTGACTCCTTAAATATCCCCTTAAACTGAATGTTACCTAATTCGCTAATGAGTTCTTTCGAAAAACTCAAGGACTTGAAAGGTCTATCTTCACATAAGCCATATTGTTTAGATATAGTTTGATAAGGGTTACTTCTAATGTCTAAAAATAATGTAGCAATGATCGTATCTGGGGCTACTAACCTATGAGCAGCATTAGCTGCGATAACAACTGCATCAAAAGTTTCTGATAATCCGTTCTTATCTATCAATTGAAATGTGTTGTTTAATCCGATGCATACTTGGGCCGCATGATGCCGATGCAGAATGGTGTCAAAACTACTTCCAATATATAAAACGTATTGATTACTAAGACATAGATGATTCATAAAAAAAGTCAGTTTGAACATTGGCTCATTCCCTAATATAGCAACTTCATACAAGTCAGTCTTTTTATTTTTAGAGATAATGTAGTCCAAACAAAGAGGACATGTGAATATGACTGAAGAGAAAAACTATACCCCAAACCTTAAGGTTTAATTTGCTAACCCCATGTTACGACTGGATTGTTCAGTGGTCATCTAAAGAAAAGGTGTTTAAAAATAAACTGATTGAACAGGCAGTATTTACCAATGAAGATACTGTTTTAGATGTCGGATGTGGAACAGGAACATTGCTGAGTATGTTGAAGCATGAACATCTTGATCTGCATGGAGTAGACATTGATCCTAATTGTCTTTTGCTTGCTAAGCAAAAACTAAATAAGTTCAGTTTGTCAGTAAAACTTCAAAAGGGATCAGCTACATTTTTGCCCTATGAACAGGACTCTTTTGATCATGTGTTTTGTAGTTTGATGTTTCATCATTTAACCGATGATGACAAGGTAGATGGACTGAAAGAAATCTATAGAGTACTCAAACCTGGAGGGGAGTTACATTTTGCCGATTGGGGCAGACCGAGTTCGCGATGGAGTCGGTGGCGTTTTTTGATTGTTCAGTTACTGGATGGTTTTGCCACTACAAATGCTTGCTTGTCAGATTTCGTTGCAAAAAGTATGCGAGATCTTGGTTTTACTGTCTTGGAAACAGGACGTGTTAATGCTTTAGTGGGAGAAATTGTGCTGTTAAATGCTAAAAAGCTTTAGCTGCTTGGTAGTTTGAAAATAGAATGAATTCAATTTTCACACATTTTGATATTTTCGATGGTTTTTGTTATTTCACTTAATATAAAAAGTTATATTTACCTTTGCGATTATAAGGTCAGAGCAACCATTAGTAAGACTAAAATTAATGATAACTCCTTAGTTAGATTTGACTATCCAACTTTTATTTAAATCGACAGCGCTCCATTTGGATGAGGCATTCATTTTGCTGCTGTAGTCCGAAGCTTCTGGACCGAGAACCATCAGGGTTTTATGTCTGTTTTCTTTTGTTGAACCCTTTCCACTACTTTGTTTCCAATACATCCAGGTATCAAAATGAGGTCTATCTCTTTGCTCTGTTATATCAGGGCGTAAACGAATTATTTGACTTGGTTTAGGATTGTTTTTCATTGTAGCTTTTGTGGGAATTGTTTTATTAAGGTTGTCTAAGAATTCTTTTGGCATCAACTTATTGCCTGAGTTTTTTCCTGTTCTCAATACGGATGCAAGTTCATTATAGAAATCTCCAAAATATGGAGCAATCCAATAACCTTTTTTGACATCAAATAAAAAGAATTTAGGATTTTCCCCTCTAAGTGTCAGCGATAGAATATAGTTAGGTTTATCTCTAGTTGAAAACAAACAATCAAAACTAATAGTACCAAAAGTGATTTGAAATTGTTGCATTTCACTATTAATTAAAAGCATACTTCTATGTAACTGTTGTAATGATGTCATTTTCATAAATGGGAGCTACTATTGTCCTTGTATTCAATAAAATATTATTTTAAAGCTTTATTCATCAAACCCTTCGAAGCTACGAACTAAGTGCATATTCTCAACACCATATAGTGCCAATCTATTTTTAAGTTTAAGTCGGTAGAAGTGCTTTTCTGGAAGAGGATTTTTCGAGCAATCCACATAGAGTTTTTGTAAAAAATACCCTACGGATGATGCTCTAATTGAATGCTTTAAAACGCCATCTTTCATATTAAATTCTGAAATGACAGCTTCAGGATGTGGGTAGTCAGGATGAGGGATGATTTCTAAGTCTACAATTCTATTCCATTGATTGTCATTGGATTGATATTCATTGTGTAAAACTTCATCCTCGATGTTTTCTAGTTTTCGAAATCTAGAAATAAGAAAATCTGCAAATCTAGATTTTGTTCTATCATAAGCCCTTACATGCCATCTTGAACCGTTATGGATATAGGCATGTGGAATTAATAGCTTGGTACTAAAACCACTCGAATTAGAGAAGTAATCGACTTGAATTACCTTCTTGTTATAAATCGCTCTAGATAAAGGGGCTATGATATCAATTCTGGGATCATCTATTACATCTAAAATATCATTTGGAATATACGAACGATTATTGCTCTGTACAGTTCTACCTGTTAATAAATTCAAAACTTCTGAGGAATTGAATTCAAATAAAGATTTCCATGAACTATTTAATGCAAAGTTTTTAGAATTAGAGGAGTGACTAAAATTTTGAGGAGCTTTGTCTTTATATAAAGAAATATCCCTGCTTGCAGCAGCAGTTCCTATGCCAAACTTATCAATTAGATCTGATCTGGAAAATACACCTAAGAATTTTAAGCAAAATTCTATATAGCGCAATCTTTCTAATTGTGAAACGGGAACACCTTCTAAATTAATCATTGGTTACCACATCAATCCTTTATAAAGCTCAGAGCATCTTGTATACCACAATCAGCAAAAAAGTACAATGATGAGGTTTTTTAACTGATTCCATGATCTTTAATTTTTCCAATAAAATATATTGACTGTATCATGAGTATACAATAGTATGATTGGTGTACTAACACTGAATAATAAAAGATCAACTAAATAAATGGTGGAGGGCAGTAATAATAATGAAGAAATAGGATAAAAATATGAGTGCAAATTTATACAATCAAAGTTTTGCAGCATTATCGAGTGAACAAAGGACATTGTTTACTGAGTTACTTGAATATGCATGCCAGTCGTTAGAACCATCTGTAACTAAAAGAAAATTAGCAGATCAACGCTATAAGTCAGTAGGTACTTGGCTTGCGGAAAGTGATGACCCAATGTTCGAGGGAGTAGAAATATACCCGCAGGGAAGTCAGCGAATAGGCACTACAACAAAACCAATTTTTAGAGATGAATTTGATTTAGATTTTATTTGTTATTTACCGAGTGCCGTGGGTATTCATCCTGATGTTTGTCGTAAAAAGGTTATAGATAGACTCAAAGAAAATGGAAACTTCAAAGATCTTGTTTGTGAGTTGAACAGAGGTTGTAGGTCGGATTATGCCGATGAGTTTCACCTAGATATTACACCTGGTATACCAGACCAAAACCACGCTAATGAGTATGGCGCTATTTCAGTACCTGACAAAAAGTTAAAGGAATGGAAAGCATCAAACCCAAAAGGCTACGCGCAAGACTTTGATAACAAGGCGGAGTTAGAGCCTGTCTATATTGGTATATCTCATGCTATTTTGAGTCGAGTTGCACTTGAAGCTAAAAATATTGAAGAATTACCTAAGCACACTAAATTAAAAGGTATTTTAAAACGCGGTGTTCAGATCATGAAACGTCATCGTGATTTATTGTTTTATGATAATGCTGAATATGATGGTAAAGCACCTATATCAATAATAATAACGACATTAGCTGCTTTAGCGTATGAAGATATTGTCAACCGGCAAAGGTTTAGCAATGAATTAGAGGTATTACTTACTGTTGTTGAAAGTATGACCAAATTCATTGAAACGAAGGTGGTTGATGGCAAAATTGAAATGTGGGTTACCAATCCTAGAAATGTTCATGAAAACTTTGCCGAAAAATGGAATGTTGATGCTAAACGAGTTGAAGCATTTCATTATTGGCACAGAGATTTTGTTGAGAAATTAAGAGAGCTTGCTAGTGTAACTTCGTTACCTTTAATTAAAGAAAAATTAAATACTCTCATTGGTGAAAGATCATCTTCCAAAGCAATTGAAAAACATTATGAAGTATTAAATGAAACACGAAACAGTAATCAATTATTTATAAAAAAAACAGGAGCTATCTCAACTGCTGTAACCGCTACACCAGTTAAAGCTAATACGTTTTTTGGTAAGTAATAATGAAAAACTTTACTGACACAGCTATTAGTTTAAGCAAGCAATTGTATTTTTTGAAGGCTAAATTTCCCCAAGGTAAAGGATTAATTAAGAAAAACAAGTTGGTTTGGTATTGCCAATTATCGCTTGATGAAGCCTATGGAAATTACACTATTAAAATATTATATGACTTAAATTCGTCACCAAAAATTTATGTTATAGACCCAAATATATATGAAGTAACCAAAGGGATAGAACCACCGCATATATATATTTTTAACCAGTCTAAAACTCAACTGTGTTTATATTTTCCGTCATTCGGGGAATGGACATCGAGCAAATTCCTTAGCGATACGATTGTACCTTGGGCATCCCTCTGGCTTATGTATTTCACTGGTTGGTTAGCAACGGGCAAATGGTACGGTGGTGGTGAACACCCTGATGTTGACGAAAGCTTTATTAAAGGAAAGGTTTTATAAAATGATGAGAATAGTACAGGTTTTTCTTAGTTTTTTACGTTGGTATATAGAAGGTTTTCGTAATCCTACTATGAATGGCATTGCCAAAATGATCTTAGTTTGGTCACTAACAAGTTTAGCTGCCCTTAGTGCAGATCTTACATTTCCGACACAGTGGGGAACTATTTCTTTATCTCTAGGGGAAGGTGATGCCCTGCTGTGTAAAAGCTTAATAGTGATATCGCTGTTGATGATTTTCTACACAGAATATCAGGATAAGATGGAAGCTAATGATTCTCAGTTGATCAAAATACGTCACATGGGGCTTATCGACCATAGTATTGATGATGTATATAACTATATGCCGCGAAAATTAAAGCGCATAAAACCTCAGCCTTTTGACATTGAATTTGATAATAGCCACAAGACAACCAATATTGATGAATTACAGCAGCAACTAAACCAAATATGTCGATTACCCCAAACGATAAAAGATAGTGGGCGTTCATTAAATAATGGCAAGAAACATCTAGTTTACGGTGCTGTTGCCCCGGTCCCTATGCTCGCGGCTGTCGGGCATCTTGTAAGTAATATGCAAAATGTGCATGTCGCTGATTGGGACAGAGAAGCTAAGAAATGGCATTTCAACGAACTATTAGATGATGGCGAAAAACTGAATTTTGAAATTCTAAACAAAAGAGATAACCAAACTACCAGTGTAAATATTGCAATTTCTCTTAGTTTAAAATTGCGCCTTAATAATATAGAGACAGAGTTTCCTGACTCTGCTTTTTACCAAGTTTCTTTAGATTCCGGTGATCACGGTTATGACAAAATATCTAGTGAAGCCAAGCAAGAACGATTAGTTAAAAATATTTTAGAATTTATCAATAATGAAATCATCCCTAGCTATCCAAAGCTAGAGCAACTTAATTTCTTTGTTGCAGCACAAGCATCGTTTGTATTTCGACTTGGCTCTGTCTTAAATCAAGGACATCTGCCTAAAGTCGTTTTTTACCACTTCAATCCTGTTCATGAAGTCAAAACTCACCCTTGGGGTATTGCGTTTAATGGAAAAGTAAATGGTTATGAGGTGGTCGAATGAAACTGGTAAAACACTTTAATGAATTCTTATTAAATAATGTAAATTTGAACCAACACAGAATTGATACTTTAGAAAGTCGAGTATCAACCATAACTAATTTCTTAAAAGGAAGTGATAGCTTAAAAGCATCATTTATTACAGCAATTCCACAAGGTAGTTATGCACATAGGACTATTATTAAACCGACCGTCAAAAAAGCAGTTTTTGATGCCGATGTAGTGGTTTACCTCAAGCCTATTAAAGGTTGGGAACCAAAAGATTATATTCAAAAAATTTACGAGTTATTCAACAATTCTTCGCCATATAGGGGCAAAGCTTCAAGACAAACTCGATGTGTAAAATTAAATTATGCAGGTGAATTTCATATAGATGTAGTCCCGTGCATTCGCAAGGGTGGCTTCTTTCGGGTCAGCAAGAATTTGTATGTAATAAGTTAACTAACAAACTTGAATCATGCTCTAGTGTTGAATATAGCGATTGGGTTAAAGATAACAATAAAGTTGTTGCTAACAACAATCTAATTAAATCAATAAGGCTATTTAAATATTTAAGAGATCACAAACAAACATTTTCAGTGAAGTCTATTTTATTAACAACAATCGTGGCATCAAGGGTTAACAATTGGGACAAATACATCGGTACAGATGATTTTAAAGATCTGCCGACTACTTTTAAAAACCTGTTTAACCGACTAAATGAGTGGCTTGATGAAAATGACTCAATGCCTATCGTTAACAATCCCGTTGATGGTGAAGAAAATTTCAATCGCCATTGGGATGAAAATAAGTATCAAAACTTTAAGTCCCAAGTCAAAAAATATGATGCATGGGCGAATGATGCTTATGGCGAGATGGATAAAGCTAAATCAATTACTAAGTGGCAAAAGATCTTTGGCGATAAATTTGCGAAATCAGCTCCTGTTAAGAAGGAAGCAACAAAGCAACTACCTAGTCACTGTGAACCTTTGCGTTGGCCGCTTGCTTCTTATGCCTCGAAACTTAATGTTAAGGCAGTTGTTCAAAAAGGGAAAACATCAGTATCACTAGGAGATTTGGCATCTTTTGAGTCTGTACCTAAATCCCATTGGATAAGATTTGTCGTAAAAGATCAACTGGATAATGATACGCAAATTCATTGGCAAGTTGTCAATAATGGTGCTGAGGCGATAGAGAGTAAATGCCTAAGAGGAGACTTCTTTGAAGGCAAAGCAATACATAAAGAGTCTACAGCTTATAAGGGGCAACATTGGGTTGAAGCTGTTGCTATAAAAAATGAAATTTGTATTGCTAAGAGTGGCCCTGTTTTCGTCAATATAATGTAGAAAAAGGAGTAATTATTATGATGTTTATTGAGTTAATGGGGGCAATGTTATCAGGGATGATCTTAGGTGGTTTAGCTTACTTTCTTGCTATGGGAGGCTTATTACAGCTTACCGAGCAAATAGATTTAATCACTCCAGGAGTGATTTCAGTAATGCTATTTGGATTATTGATAGGTTGGAAATTTGATTTTTCATTGGTAGTTTTTTTCGAAAACACCAGTTCAGAAATAACTGATGCACACAGTGCTGTGTCATCCATGTCAGGTAGGTTGAAATACGTATTTTTGATTATTGGATTCATGTTGGGTACGAAATTTGGTT
Organism: Colwellia maritima; assembly: GCF_022669015.1. Taxonomy (GTDB): domain Bacteria; phylum Pseudomonadota; class Gammaproteobacteria; order Enterobacterales; family Alteromonadaceae; genus Colwellia; species Colwellia maritima. Next base: position 85,356 of record NZ_JAKKSL010000002.1, read on the forward strand.
TTTGGACAGTCTCAAGATAGCACTTTATTTTTGGTAGGTAGAAAATGCAACAGAAGAAAATTAATCAACTGATCTCTAGATATCGCAGTGTAGACGATGCGATAAAGTATTCAGAATTTAAACTTGATAATCCACAACAAGTACTAGACGTTGCTCGTGATATTATGAGAAATATTCCTCCATCTTTTGGGGCTTGCGCAATGCTAAGTTCGATGTGGGTCGGGTATTTAAAAGATCACTATTCAATTCCTGCACTAGTTGTCGGTGATTTGAAAATTTCAGGTAAAACAATTTTTAAATGTAAAAAAAACATTCCTGAACCGACTAGAGCAGGAAAAGTAATTTCCTCAAACTGGGCAGGACATTCCGGATAGAAGTTGATGGTTGGATTGGGGACTTATCTGTTTTTAGAACAGCATATCAAATAGACGGGTTAAGCGTGTTAAGGGATTTTATTATTTCATCATTTGGAGAAAACCGAGGAGCGCTGCTTTGCCCACAAAGTGATTTACCACCGAGCATGAAATATGTTCCAAAATACATACTAAAAGACAATCAAATTGATAGTTTGATTTCTGGTATGGCTCATAGCATGAGCATTACTAACTAAAATTTTAAATAAGGAAGAAAATTATGGGTGCACAGTTCTTTTTTGGTGAAGTTGTTACCGCTAATGATAACAAAGGTAGTCGATTTAAATGTGAAGTAGAAGTCGTGGATAATCATGGTGTTCCTGAGTTAAGAATAGGCCCAGAAGATGAGGCTTACAATGGATCTATTGCTGAGTTTGATGATTGGGAACAATTTGAAAAATTTGTACAAGCTGTAAATGATTTACATTTTAGGTTATCCCCTAAGAAATAGAGCAAACTTACAAGAATTAGAACAATAAACGTTCAATAGGAGATTGAAAATGGATACTGCACCAGTATCCATTTATGCGCAAAATTATCAGCTATTGCAACTGTCTTTAAGGGCTTTACCTGCTTTAAAGCTAGGAACTTTAGCTGCTGAAATTTGAATTTCAGCACCTGTTTGGGGATTACGGCCTTTACGAGCTGCACGGTCATTGACTTTATAAGTACCAAAACCTACTAACGCAACTTCACCACCTCCGACTAACTCTTCTGTTACTGTTGCTATAAAACTATCTAAAGCACGTCCGGCTGATGCCTTAGTGATGTCAGCGCCAATAGCTATTTTTTCAATTAATTCAGACTTATTCATTTTATTATTCCTTTTGAGTTTAAACTTTTCTGAATGAATAATACTGAAAAGTAAGGGAAGAGCAATACTAAGAAGCATCCTTTTGTAGATTTGCCGACTAAATCTACAAATATTTTTAATTTGCTATAACTTAATCGTAATCGCAAAATAAATCATTTGTAGATCCAGATGTTCATGTTCTTACTACGCCTTCGATATACTATATTGTATCTGAATAAGGCTGTTGATGGTTTTTTAAACAAGTACTATACGTATATAGAAAAGAATACTTTATATCACCTGTTGCTAATAAAAAGTAAACTTAATCAAAGGCAATTGAATTGACCTTAATTAATTTCGAAAACTTGATTGTCCTGAAAATTTAATTACTCGTGCCTGTTTGGAAGGGGGCAGATCATAAGTTTTTGGTACATTGAATCCAAAGCCTCGCGTGCAGGGCTTTTTATTGGCTCTAAAATTGAAGCCTACCTCAGTGCTACTAAGTTTTACAATCCATCATCGTGCAGTAAGTGTAATTGACTTACTGTTGATAGGTAAGAAATATAGCAACAAAGAAGAAGTTACTCATGATAATTGCGTTATTGATGAATCATCATAAGTGATGTAGTGGCTTGGAGAATATCTGATACCAGTTAATTAAAATTGAATGGTTAAAGTGATGATAAATTACTCTGACCATTTTGTTCGAAGAGCCATTCATTACAGTTGAATTATCAACTAATTGACCATACATATACTGATAATAAGAATACAAATAAGCCTAATGGATCTACATGTCAATTTTTTCAAGGAATAATACATCTTTAATCACTGAAATCCAATCGCCGGCAACAAGTGAATCATCTAACGTTACCGATTTATTACGAAAATGCCTTGTTGTATCCAAAAAACTGAAGCTTCCTGATTTTGAAAAGTGGGTTAATAGTGAATTGAATGGCTATGATACCCCAAAGAGACGTTCCAAAATATCGAATTATTAATTGTACCTTGCACCTTAATAACCCATATAACGGCTTGATTCCTCTACATATCGAAGATGCTGAAATAGAAAAATACTTTACAAGTATTCCGATTGTACAGTCTGTTGGTAGCCTTAAAGCACTGTTAGATAAACACGTTGACGGCTACCTTAATTTACCTTTTTCAGGTGAAGATGCTGCCTATATTAACAGCAATACTGGTGGGTATAACCTGCCGCCAATAAGACGTGCATCAGTATCACTCGTGCATGGCATATTGGACAGCATTCGCAATAAGATATTACAGGTAGCACTTGGTTTTGAGGAGGCGGGAATAATAGGGGAAGGTATGAGTTTTTCAAGCGATGAAAAGAAACAGGCTGACGGGCTTAAAAATATCACTATTGAAAATTTCCAAGGTGTGCTTGGCAATGTAACCGACAGTACGGTTAACCAGACGAATACCATTAAAATTGAGAAGAATAATTTTGAATCATTAGCAAAACACCTTAAAGATGATTTAGGTGTAGAGTTCTCTGATATTGGAAACCTTCAAAATGCCATAGAGGAAGACGCTAAGGTTATTTCACCTGATAATGGCTCGTATGGTGCCAAGGTAAGTGAGTGGATCGGTTACATGGTTGGTAAGGCGGCTTCTGGTACATGGAGTGTTGGTATTGGTGCTGCCGGTGGCTTCCTTGGTACGGCATTAGGGAAATTCTATGGGTTTTAGATTTTGAATCCAAAGGTTCGCGTGCAGGGCTTTTTATTAGGTTCAAACCATCCTTTTTGTTTTTTAAGTTTTGCTGTTGTAATGTCAGTTGTTTAATATAAATGGTATGTTGTTAAAGTTGTATTTAAACCTTTTAGCCCCAACCAATAAAAGAGGGGTCAGATAAAATACTAATAATTGTTGTTTAGTAATTAGGGAAATAAAAATAAGATATGGAACCATCTGAATTAGCTCCACCGAAAGCAGCTAACTTATTACATCGAGCTTCAGACTTATTTCATCAAGCCCATGGTGGGAATCGATTTCCTGTCGATATAGATGCTATGGCTAAAGGCGCTGCGGAGCTTTTTAATTGGCAAGATCCTATTACAACTATTGAGGCTGTAAACCTTCCTAATTTTGAAGGCATGTTGGCTGCAAATGAAGCAAAATCTAAATGGATGATTGCTTATAATGAGTCATTATCTTCACAAGGCAGGATCAGGTTCACTAAGGCTCATGAACTTGGCCATTATATGTTGCATAGAGCACAGCAGTCTGAATTCATGTGCAGTAAAGAAGATATGTTTAAGTGGGAAGGAGGTAATAATATAGAAGCTGAAGCTGATAAATTTGCTTCTAATTTGCTAATGCCACTTGATGATTTTAGAGGCCAGATGAACGGTGATATCAACTTTGATAGTCTCGGACATTGCGCAGATCGTTATGGTGTTTCTTTGACTGCAACAATCTTAAAATGGTTGAGTTATACGGATGAAAAAGCGGTATTAGTTGTTTCAAAAGATGGGTTTATGGATTGGGCTAGCTCTAGCAAAGCGGCAAAAAATTCAGGAGCATATTTTAAAACAAAAAGTAATGTCATCGAGATCCCTGAAAAGGCTCTAGCATTGCAAGATAACATTACAGAAGAACGACTAGGGGCTAAAACTGCGGCCAAAATTTGGTTTCCACATGCAGATTCTAATGCTGATTTAAAAGAGCTAAAAATATTTTCAGATCAATATGACTATACCCTAAGTCTTCTTATATTGCCTAAACACATAGATTGTTGGGAAGATCGTAAATATTAACTTTTCTTAAAAGTATTTAATATTTTCCGAAGTTGCTCTTTTTCGGGCGTTTCTAAATTTTTATATCCCCTAAAAAAGGCATCATCCAAATGTTTTTCTGCCGGCTCTCTAGCATCGTCTTCTAAAAAATAATTTAATGATACCCCTAACTGATCTGCAATAGATGTTAGTCGTTGAGCTGATGGGCTTTTTACTTCTCTATTTTCCGGCTCCCATAGGTAGCTTTTACTTACGTCAGCGGCTTTAGCAAGAGACTCCAATGTAAAACCCTTATCCTTTCTGAGTTTTTTAAGTTTGTCACCTAGTTGATTTGCCACGTTTCGCTCCTGTTTGCTGTCAATAAATTCGGTATACCGGAAATTAAGTTTGACAATACCATAAATTGATGTGATTATGAAATCAATTCCTGTATACCGGAAAAATAATTAGTGTATCCAGATATTGGAATTACCTGTTTTAAAAATAAAAACATTAATCATTAGCTACTTTGTTGTCTTCCTCACAATTATAGCTGTAAGTATTTTAACTAGCTTTTAAAAGGATTATATCCATGAGTAAACCAGATAACCCAGGCAATAGACCTGACACGCCACCAGGCAGACCAGAGAACCCAGGTAATAGACCTGACAATCCGGGTAGACCTGATACGCCTCCTCGTCCACCATCAAGACCTGTAGGTTAATATGAAGACTTGGTTTGATTCACAACCAACATTACTACAAGACGAATTAGATCGTCTTGTAGGTATTGGTGCTTCTTTTGAGATAGATGAAAACGAAAGAGAAAAAGGCTATTTGGTAATTCGTGTAAAATATTCAATTGAAGATGAAGTACTAAACCTTGTCTGTCATTACCCAGATAGTTACCCGTATTTTCCTTTTGAAATTAAGTGTGAAAATTTTCCAGAAGGTAGGCACCTTGAACCTGCCGGCAAATCTTTATGTATATTTGCTGATAAACATAATAGCCGGGACATATCAAAAGATACACTTGCCGGAATAATAGAAAATCAGGTAAAGAGAATTTTCTATATCCACAAAAACCCAGACACTTTATCTGAGTATGAAGATGAAGTTGAAGGCTATCAAGTAAGCGGTCAGCTTCAAACCGAAGATAACTCTCTTATAGTAACTGTTAATGAAACCCCGCCAACGAGTAGTTATGGACGCGGAGAAGTTACGGTTAACGAAATAAGTAAGCATAACCACGCGGTAAGAGGATGCTTTAATATTGCTTATGAAAGTGATAATAAAGTGAGCTTTTCTGATGAATCCAACTATAAACAACGATTTACTATAAAAATCCCTATCCGATGGGTAAAGCTAAAGGGCGGACTTCAATCGACATGTGCAAAGCAGATATTAGGACAAGTGATATCTGTACAGCCTGCCTTAAAAACACCTATATACAAAGCAGTAGGCAAAATTAAAGTTGATATCATTGCAGTTTGCTTTCCAGAAGAAACTACCAGAGGTGATATTGAGTATAATTGGACATTTATAATCAGAAGAGCGTGGAAAGATAAAGTTAAAAAAGAACTCGCAACCCTTATTAAATCAGACCACGTACATCCAAAGTATTTATTAGCTAGAACACCCAGTTTACAAGGGTTAACAGATAAAAAAGTCGTTGTAATTGGCTTGGGAGCGCTAGGCTCTCATGTAGCGTGGCAACTAGCTAGAGCGGGTATCAAAAAATTTAAATTAGTAGATAAAGATTATTTACAAGCCGGAAATCTTCAGCGGTGGTTAATGGGCTTGCCTTATATTGGTATGGACAAGTCTATGGCTGTAGCTAATATTTTATGCAATAACTATATTGATATTGAAGCAAAAGCATTTAAGTTTGAAATTGGTTCAGCATTTCCATTAAAAACAGAAGGTTCTGATAATTCACGAACTGTAGAAGATATATTGGTTACTGAGATATTGAATGATGCCGATGTTCTAATTGACTGTACTGCAATGTTGAATGTAAACCAGTACCTAGCCAATCTCTGCCGAGAAAATAAAATAGATTATGTATGGTGCAGTGCAACTAATGGTGCTTGGGGTGGGATTGTTGGCCAATCACCGGCTTCGTACATCAATAATGTTTGGTTAGATTTTAACATGGATTATGGAAAAGGCTCCATTCCTCCTATTGCAACTGAACCAACGAAATTTGTACAACCTAAAGGCTGTTTTCATCCTACATTTACAGGCACAGGTTTTGATTTGGATTCAATATCTATTATGGCAACTCGTATGGCTGTTTCACTATTAAATCCAAATAAGTATGGGCAGTTTAATTGTGATGTAGCAGTTTTAGAGCAGTGGGATGAAGGCGTACCAATTGCTCCAAAATGGAAGGAAATGGTTTTTAAAAGTGGCTAATATTTGGATCAAGCAAAAGTTAATAGATGAAATATTAGCTGATATTGAAGATTATTCACCTCTTGAGACAGGAGGAGCTTTCTTTGGTTACCACTCAAAAAGTAGTGATGTTGTTATTACTCACCTGATCCCTGCCGGTCCTAATGCTAAGCATAAAAGATACAGTTTTGAACCTGATCAAGAATTCCAGTTAAAATTAATGGAAGAATTGTATTATGAGAAAAATGCATCGGTTAGCTACTTAGGTGATTGGCATTCACACCCAACTAATGTGTCAAATTTAAGCTAGGGATGAAAGAACCCTACTTAACATAGCTCTCTCAGCTTCAGCACAATGCCAACATCCAATAATGATGATTTTTGGTTCTTGCCCTGAAAAATGGACAATCAACACAGTAAAGTTTACAGAAGGTAAGCGATATTTTTGGCCATTGTATAAATGTAATTATGAAACAATGACTTTAATTGTTGATTAAAGGGTTTAAAAATATCGAAATGATGTTATCAAATTTTGACAACCATATAGGAATATTGAAATGACAAATACTAAAAAAAGCTCAAAAAAAATGGCCTCAAATGCAGCTTCTGTTTTAAAGGATAGTAACGCTTCTAAAATTCAGAAGACGCTAGCAGGTTCGGTGCTAAGTCAAGCTAGTACTTCGAATCAAACTGGTGCAGAAATGGAAACAGTTGCTTCCAAGGTACTACAAAGTGATAAATATAATGATGAAACTAAATCATTAGCAGCATCAGTGTTATCACAATCAAATAAAGGCAGGTAAGTCGTTTATTAATTTGATATCAAAAGCGGAAGTCGGGGCTTTATTTTTGGCCGCTTTTGAAGCCCAAGGGATTGAAATTAGCCAGGGGGAAGAAAGTTATTTCTTGGCTACCCCAAGATAAAGTCTTACTCGAAACGGATGGGCCATTTGCTAAAGTCGAAGGCAAAGTATTGTTTCCATCTGATGTGAAAGTCGTCATAGATCAATTAGGTACGCTATGGAACTTAGATCTAAAGAATACATTAATTACGCTTCGTCAGAATTTAGTTGCGATTATTGTTTAAAGATCACCAAAATAATTCGTAAACAATAATAATAACCAGAGAATAATAATCATGGGTTCATATACTGATCTTGCCGTTAATGGCTATCCCCTAGTTAGTTCAAAAAGTTATGCTGTTTCGACGGTTATGACGATTTTCCGTGAGATAGATAAAAAGATATTTTACAGAAATTTATCAGATAGAAACCCTGCTGTTTGGGGGACATTTGAACCTGATGATGACGAAGTTGAAAGAGCGTTAACATATGAATGTCAGGTATCAAAAATTTGTGACCGCCTTGATGTTATGGGCTTTACAATGCAAAGGTGTAGAGTTGATTTCGAGCGGATAAGAAATCAGAAGATTGGTGAATATAAATCTTGGTGGAAAGAAGATCAGAGTGAATGGATAGAATCACTAATTAATACTTTAGAAACGATAAACTTTGATGTCTATATGGCAACACTTAAAGAAGTCTTTGACAGCAAAGAACAGTTTCACTTTCTTGAACATGAGGAAATAGAAAAATTAGACACTGTTAGAAAATATATGTTTTCTGATGAAGACTATGAGCTTGGCTTTTTTGCAACTGATTTTAGATCGCTAATACGAGTTGCATGTAGCGTATCTTCTGATGATGACCTTGTTGTACAAGATTTAACAGAGGTTCTACATGCAGGTTATTATGTTGAAAGCGATGATGTTTGTAATAACTCTATAAAGTCACTTATTCAAGATCATCCTGAAAATGCGCCTAGAATAATAATGACTGAAGGCTCATCAGATGTTCAAATTATTAAGAAAGTCTTGGAAGTGCTTTACCCACACCTTGCTGAGTATTATACATTTCTTGAGTTTTCTCAGTATCGTGCTCAAGGTAGCGCAGGAACACTTGTAAATAATATAAAATCGTTTGCCGCTGCGGGGATTTCTAACCGCATTATCGCAATATTTGATAATGATGCCGCAGCTTTCGATGCCAGAAGAGCTTTATCTAAAATCGAACTCCCTGATAACATCGCGGTTTGTAATTACCCTGATATTAAATTCTTAGAAAATTATCCAACATTAGGACCTAGCGGTAGGGTTGATCTCAATGTAAACGGTCTAGCCGCTAGCGTTGAACTTTATCTAGGCCCAAACATACTCAAAGAAAATGACTCAGATCTAAGCCCTGTGCAATGGAAAGGATTTATTGAAGGTCTAGGGAAGTATCAAGGGGAGGTCATGCACAAACGAAGTATTCAAGATAAGTTCTTTACTCGAATAAACGAATATAAAAATGACAATGAGGCTTGTGATTATACTGAATGGGTATTAGGCGACAATTAGCTTGGCCGGTTCACGACAATTAGCTTGTCTGGTTTTGGTACACTTCAGATATATCAAATTCAACAGAGAAAGATATGTCTGGAAAACCCATAACCAAACAACAGGTTAATTTATATATGTCTTATCGTAAGGACCATAAACAAACAACAGCTGCCGCCCAAGCGGGGATGTCAGAGCGCACAGCCAGTCGCATTGATACAGGGCAACATTCAACAACAAAGCAACCTAGAGCATATCGAACCCGAAAAGATCCCCTTGATGGTGCCTTTGAACTACATCTTATTCCACTACTTAAAGCAGATCCTAAGCTTCAACCTGTAACGTTATTAGATCAGCTAGATAACGTTATGCCGGGTAAGTTCGGCCGTAACCATTTACGCACGTTGCAACGTCGAGTCAAAAAATGGCTAGCCACTGAAGGGCCAGATCAAGAAGTCATCTTTCGTCAAAAGTATATGCCAGGATTTATGGGGATATCGGATTACACCTGGATGAATAAGCTCAATATTAGCATTGCCGGTGAAGCCTTTGAGCATAAACTTTTTCATTACAAGTTAGTGTTTAGTGGTTGGTCGTATGCTCAGGTTGTCTTTAGTGGAGAAAGCTTTGAGTCACTTTCCACAGGCTTACAAAATGCTTTTTGGCGCAGTGGTGGCGTACCACAGACACATCGAACGGATAGCTTAAGTGCCGCATTCAATAACCATTATGAACAAGAAACCTTAACCGAACGTTATCAAAAACTATGCAAACATTATGGCGTTATAGCGACTCGCAATAATAAAGGTGTGGCGCATGAAAATGGTGCGATTGAAGTGGCTCATAGCCATTTAAAACAAAAAGTAGATCAGCAATTGCGTTTACGCGGTAGTCGTGACTTCGCGACAATTACCGAGTATCAATCGTTTGTAGATCTAATTGTCGCCAAAATCAATCGTCAATGTAAAACACGCTTTGATGAGGAGCGCAAGCACTTAACCGCGCTACCAAAACGCCGTACTAACGATTTTAGTGAGCAATATGTTAAGGTCACATCCAGTAGCACTATCAGCATCAAACGAGTGACATATACCGTACCTTCCAGGCTTATTGGTCATCGTTTACTGGTTCATATTTATGATACCCGGCTCGCTTTATTTCTTGGTCATGAAGAGACTTTATCACTGCCCAGAATTTATGCCCAAGGGCACCGGCGAGCACGCGCGGTAGACTATAAACATGTGATCCACTCACTGGCGAAAAAGCCCAATGCCTTCAAATATTCACAGTTACGAGAAGACTTAATACCAGAAGGTGATTTCAGTTTATTGTGGCAGCAGTTAACCGCGCAGCACGTTAGTGACAAAGACTGCCGATATATGGTTGATCTATTATTACTCGCTCATAACTATCATTGCGAAGACGCCCTTGGCCGCTATGTACTGAAAAACCATGAGCAAGGCAAACGTATATCGATTGATATGTGTCGTAAATTGTTTGGCCCTAGTATGGTTACAGTACCTAATATTGTCAGCCATCAACATCACATAAGTGATTATGATAGCTTGCTTGGAGGTATGCATGGCTAACATTCAAAGCTTACCAATATTGTTGAAAGAGCTGCGCTTAAGTGCGATAGCCAAAGAATGGGAAGTTATCGCTCAAAAGGCCGTGTCAGAGCAATGGGAGCCTGAGTTGTTTCTTGCTGAGTTATGCGAACTTGAAGCGAATCATCGCCATGAGAGTCGCTTAAAGCGGCTTCTTAAAGAGAGTAAATTACCCGTAGGTAAGCAGCTTCATCAATATGATTTTGACGAAATCGAAGGGGTAACATCGCTACAAATCAAACAAAAAACGAATCAAATAGATTGGGTTAGACAAGGTCATAATGTATTACTGTTTGGGGCAAGTGGCTTAGGGAAAACTCACTTAGCGTGTGCGATAGGTTACTCATTACTGGAAAAGTCGGTGCGAGTTAAGTTCAGTACTAGCACGACGATAGTACAAGAATTACAACGTGCTAAAGAAACACTAGGTTTGAATGATGCCTTAAGAAAACTCGATAAATATGAGCTATTGATCTTGGATGATATTGGCTATGTGAAGAAGAATGATAGTGAAAGTCAGGTATTATTTGAATTGATTGCTCATCGATATGAACGAGGCAGTATGTTGATCACATCAAATCAAGCTTTCAGTGAGTGGGATAGTATATTCGGTGACAACATGATGACTGTTGCAGCTATAGACCGACTTGTACATCACAGTGATATCTACCAAATACAAGGAGAAAGCTACCGTAAAAAACAAGCAATGAAAATAAACTCAAATACCGGCCTAAGTTAATTGACGCCGACCGGACAAGTTAGTTGACGTCTAATAGAATGGGATGACTTACGCGCTTTACTTAATGTGATATTTAAAGCTTTTGATAATGTGGAATAGGTGATCTCGTTAAAAGAATATAATTACTTTATCGTGAATTAAACTTTCTTAAGGCGTTACGGTTAAATTTAAAATTTATTACAAAACCCCTGTGAGTATTAATCCGGCATTTGTGAATAAATATTTATTATGCGTATCTGTATCATTTTTATAATTAAAAAAATATTTTATTAATCAATGGGTTGCATGGTGTGTTTTAGAGCGGTTAGCGCTGTAATTGATTGCTTTATATTTCTATATTATTCAATTTTTTATATGGTTACTCTTAGCTTTGTCTTTCATTTTTCACAAGTTTTACGCTAGATAGTGATATTAATGTGCTCTTATGTGAATTTTATCAGATTAAAAATTATATTGCTGATTTTGAGAAAGAAATGACGCGTGAATAATTATTCAAAATGGAGCTGTTGGATCGGTAGTGAACGACACAATAGGTTAAATCCACCATGCAGTTTTATATTTAACTTTGACGAATTTTTTAACCCTATGGACTTTAGCCCTTTTTAGGAGTCCATTCTGTAGAGTTCTTTTAATTCTTTTTCGACCTGTGAACAAAAAGTACCTACACAAAATCCGCGACTAAGTGAAAAAATATAGTTTTATCGCGGATTTTGTGTGATTTAAAATAAAAAGCCTAGTGCCTGTTATGACAAGTAGGTATTCCTTGAATGTAGGGGGTAGTGAAGGAGGTTGTATATTAAAGGGGAGATGGACCAACAGTTAAAACATTGATACTTAAATGAAATAAGCACCTCTCTTTTGTTAAATTAGGTAAAATAAGAGATTGTTAGCTGTGTAGAATATCTTATTAGCCAGGTAGTGTAGATATTTCTAAACAGCCACGTACACACAAGCATGGCAAACATTCGACCGACTAGGGCGGGAATTTAATAATAAATATCTCTTAAAAATTTTAGATTAAACTTTTAGTTTGTCCAAAGACAATTAGAATTTTTAGCGCAATTTTCAATTCAGGCTAGGCTCCTGGTGGAGTATGCAAATTAATAATTATTTCAAGAATATCCTTTAAACCCGTATCACTTAACACCTCATCACGCTTTATCGCATTTAGTGCTATTAGCTCTCCAGACTCACCAAAACCAACATGGCTAGAGTGTGATACTTTTAAAAAGTCTCGCAACACCCCAATATCATCCTCATCTAAAGTTAACTCTTGTGACTCTTCATAACTTAATTCAGCTAAAGGTTTAGATAAAGATAAAGAGGGATTATTTCTGACCTCTCTTAAGGTATTATTTTGATTACGTAACCCTTTTACTTCTCCGTATAACAATGTCATTTTATGTTTTAATGTTGCATCTTCTATCTTAGCCAGATCGGATTCTTCTACGAAAGATTCCGGGATAGTACCTTTAAGATCTTTATTTGATATATTAACTGTATTAGCTATCGTAGAGTGCTCTATCCACGCATCAATTAATAGCCTATAAAGGTTCGTTATTTCTTTTTTTCTCTCTCTTATTATAATAAAGAGTCCTTTTATTAGTAATAATTCCATTTGAACTAAGAATTTTTACTATCGCAGGAGGTGAAACAATGCCACCTGAGCTAGTTATTTTTTGACTCGTTTCGTGGATGTGCGTAAGCATTTGCTCCGTTGTAGGAGTTTTTGCTTTACCCATTAATTCTTTATATTTTGCTATAACCGCATCTAAAGAGATTCTTTTCATACTCATTTCAATTTTTCTCGTTATTCGTTATCTAATTTAGGAACATTACTGTTTTCTAAAAGATTATCTAAATCAGTTACTTTCTTTTCAATACCAAGCTCTGACAAAGTAATTGAACCATTATGTAAGTTTTCACACTCCTTTGCGCCAACTTTTGATAGTAATAATTTTGCCATTGCATCAGATGCAGTTGCTTTTTCTTCTTCACTCAAAGGTGAAAAGGATATTGGTGTAGCGCCATTATTCATTAATATCTGATCAATAAAGTTATTTCGCTCTAATTCTACTCTTGTGTCTGCGATTTCTGGATAAATCCTACTTGCTTGAACTAGCGTATCTTTCAAATGAAACGGGGATGTTTCAATAAATCGTGTTTCATCACCATAATCAACTTCAACAGGGATTAATTCATTTCCTTTAGTAAAACTCTCTATGTCGTCTTTACTGGCAATTTCTCTGACTTCTTCAAGTAAATTATATGTTGCATGTGCATCCATGATAATTCTATTTAGTTCTTCGGATCTAGTTTCTATAATAGTGTCAAAGGATTTGATTTCATCAATTACTTTTGGGGGACATAGATGGATTTCTTTTCGTTTTTTATAACTATATTGTTCTTTTTTTAATATTGCCTGCTTTTTCTTAAATGTATCGATGTCGGTACTAATTTTACTGATGTTTTCCGGCAGTTTATTACCGTGCAACCACAGCTCAATCATCCAAGGTACACCAGTGACTAAGTGGCGACAGCGAACACAGTTTCCACGCCCACCAATAACAGCACCGTATTTAGCTTTTGATGATTTGGTTGCTTTTTTAATGACCTCTCCACCATCATCACAACGTGTACCACCAAACGGACATATACCCATCCCACTGCCACCCCAAGTGGCCATGTGACTTCTTGATAGCATCAGGTTTTGAACACCTTCTTCTTGGTTAGCAACCAAGTAACGCATGGCATCTTCCAGTGTTGCGTCTTTTAACCGGCGTTTTAAGTTTTCTTTCGATTTATTTTCAAGGTCTCGTTTAGCCTTCGATAGGATATCGGTAATGTGTCCATTAGAATATTTAATGTAATAGATGGTCATTAAAATTGTAGAATGACCTGCGATTATTTTACTAATTACTTCGATTGGAACACCGCCTTCAGCTAAACTTGTAAGACCTGCCACTCGTAACCCATGTGGTGTAAATATAGATCTTTCGGGTTGTCCTGTTGTTTTGTTTCTTTTAGTTATTATGGTTACATCATGACCTTCTGCTCGAACTCGCTTTTCAAGCTCTTCCATTAACAGCCACCAAAAGCGCATCAGTTGATTATTGGTTGCAGGATATCCAGTTTTGGAGACTAATGGACTACGAAATAGATAAAATCTATCAGGTGTTTGTTCTATTACAGACTGAGAAGGCTCAGAGTCACTGTTTATGCCTTTGGGCATATCTTTATATGAGGCAGGGTTTTCTACAGGAAAGTACTTTTCTTGCCATTCTCGAAGGGTATGAAGGTGATTGACTAATATTTCATTATTCCAAGGGATTGTGTAGCCAGACTCAGGACCGAAACCAACACTGGCGTCCTTAGTTTTATTTGTACTAATATAAAACCCAACAGATTCTTTAAGACCTGTTATATTTTTTGTCAGTACACCTCTATTAGGTTTTTGTTCTGAACGACTTGACCAATAGTTTGCATGTGGAGAATCATTGTTAACCCAAGCTTTCATGATCTGATTGTATTTTTCTATATCACCTTCACCAGAGTCCAACATTTGAACCTGGATCTTTCGAAGGGGGATCTCAATCATTGTCAAAAATGTATATGTTTGAGCTGGACACCAAACTTTCTCAAGAGTATTCGTTTTCTCATTAAACCAATCAAAATACTGAGACTCTATAGACTTAGGCCATTTGAAATCATCTTCAGTTAGAATTTCGTTCAGGGTAAGCAGAAAACTGGTTGGTATGACTATTTTGTCAGATTCAGTTAATCTCTGAGAAAAAATACCAGTTAGTTTTTCATATTGATAAGTAGATATGAGTGGGTAACCAATTGACAACACCTCATCATCCTCTTTCTCTTGCATGTAATTCTCAATAATATAAATAGAGAATCTATAAAGATAACTTAGATGAGTACTATATGAATTAGGGTGTCTTTTCTTAAATGAATCATGCAATGGCACATGACGTTTTTCACTTAAGTATTTAAAAGGCTCTTGAATATCTTCAGATAACGTATTTAAATAAAATAGAAAATGTTTTATGGCACTATAATGTTTTTTTGTAGATTTAACATGTTCATCATCAATCCACTCAGTAGCTAATGTAAACCATTGCTTTTGGTTAGATGTTAGTTCACTTTCTAAAGTAGAAAGGTTGGTGGAGCGTTTGATTTTTGCGTATTGTTCGAAGAAATCATCTTTGGATAGATAAGTAAGCATCATACCTATTTTTCGAAAAGCTATGTGATATCTTTCTTTTACCCAATCTTGGTATTTAAGCGTTGGTGTTTTTATTTCATCGAGTATTTCTTGCCAAAGCTCAGGAGTGGCTTCCCTCAGGTTTTCTACTTGTCCATGCTCAGTAACCAATAAAGCTATAGTAAAGATATCTTTTTCTACGTTTTTTTTTGTTTTCTCTGAAGTTTTATTTCCATACACATTAACTTTGTTAAAAAGTTCTTTACACTCTTCATATATAGAAGACGCTCTAGCTTTTTCATTTAAACTAGCAATATTCTTTAGTAATGTTGAGAAATTATCAACATGTAGTGGTTTTATTAATTCAGCAAATGACATCTATGAACAACCTATTTTTATTATTTATTCGGTATTCAAAAAACGCTAAACTTTATGAAATTTATCCTTTGCTCAATTAGGCTTTTTAAACAACTTATTTTATATCAAGTATACTTGTTTTTTTATGAGTTTGAAATTTATTTTTAATTTAATTTTTGTATATCAACTACTTAGGTACTCATTGTGTACCATTGATTTTAAATTTACATTAATCTTTCATCCTGCGATACAAAGGCCCCAATGGCAATTATCCGACCGAAGGGCGGGGCAGAAATAAGAGTTGATTTCATAAGTAACTAGTTGTTTTTTGATAAACTTCTAAGACCCTCTAGGTGTTGAATGGCTTATTTAGAAAATCTAACCTTGGCTTAATATACAAGGCACCTCTTGCTTCATTTAGTTTTTTCTGAATTTCATCGTATGCCGGAGTGTTGTATGCTTCTTGTGATAAAATACTGTGGTGTTTGGCACATTTTTGAATGACTTTTCTGGGCATTCCAAGGTCGGTAAGTGTTCCTAAGTAATAATGTCTACTACCATAAGGTGTGGTTCCGTATTCTTTTCCCCTAGGGATTGTTATCCCTAATGCAATTTCTACTTTATCTAATGCTCTTTCAAATGCACCTATATAAGCACCAACACTATAAGGTAGCCCTTGATAACTTTTTCCTGTGCTATGGTCAACTCCAGTAGATACAAATAGGAATGGATGGGCAGGGTTACCATTGCTTTTAGCTATTTCTTCCAATTTGGGGCGATAATGATTGATGTAATAAATGTACATTTCATTAAAAAGCTTCGCAGCCCCGTCATGCATAAAAAATACAGGAGCGCTTAAGGAGTCATCGAGTGCCAAGTCTTTCCAATTAGCTCTTAGACTCTTAATCGGATGTCTATAGCGCGGTAACATGCCTCTTTGAGCTAAATACTCTTTGCGAGAAACATTTTCCCCCGCCATAAAAGTAGACGCTTCACTAGGATGCCTTAAAAACACTTGGCAATCATCATAGCTTTTAATATCAACAGGGATTACATCATTTATCCATAGATGAAAGGGTTCGCTTTCCCTGATACCACCAAAAAACAATAACAGTGTAATCATCTTCGCTGTAATGTCTTCTTGGTCACTCAGCAACTGTGCATTGGGATCTTTAATGAATCCATAATCAAATAAAGGCGCAATCAATTCTTCAGGAAATCTTTTTTCTCCAGAGCTAGTTCTTGAACGACTTCCTGAAGTGCCTAGATTACTGATATTTTTATTTCTGTTGTTTTTAAGTTTGATTGCTTGTTTGTTGGCTTTATTTAAGTGACCTAAGAAACTTCTTTTTTTGATTTTAATTGCTGTATGTAGAAACTTTAAAGAAGCCACTTCATCAACAGGCTTGATGATTTTATTATTTTTCAATAATGGCGTGTTGATTATGTCTTCGTTATCACAAAACTCTTCAAAATCTAAAATAGCTGAACAAAGTCTTTTTGATACATCCAATGAAGATGAAGGCCAATATAGCTTTAATCTATCTGTTGCTGTTTCGTTATCTATTGTTCCATTTAGAAGTGCCCATGAAAATAACTTAAAAATTGTTCGATGTGCATTTGGACTATGATAATTTACAAATCCTTCTGATGCTCTACAATAATCAAAGAATAACCCAACGGCCCTAGCTCTATTTTGCATCCATTGATAACTTGCTGAAGGATTGGAAATGAAATACTCAATAAGAGACTCCATTCTAGTAATACCATTAGGTGTATTTAAATATAAAACTGGAATAGCAAGACCTTTCATGTGTTCTACATTTTGTTTTACTATTGTATGAAACTGTGGAATTGGGCTATGATTCATTATTACTCTAGTTTTGTTTACTTTTTCATCCTTTATTAAAGGTAACATTTACTAGGGGGAAAACAATTTTAATTTATTTTAAAAAGAAGTTGCTTTTTAGTATTTAAACTCTATAATGCACCTATTCCTTGCTTAGGCAGGTAATAACTGGTAACTCTGCTTAGGGTGAGAAACGAGCAACGCCCTTCTAAGGCGTGGGTCGCAGGTTCGAATCCTGCAGGGCGCGCCATACTAAGAGTAGAGTATAAAAGTGTTATGGTGGCTATAGCTCAGTTGGTAGAGCCCCGGATTGTGATTCCGGTTGTCGAGGGTTCAAGTCCCTTTAGCCACCCCATCTTTTTCTTCATCCCTTGAAGCTAAAGAGTAAAGTTTTAAATCGGTGATTAGCGCAGCTTGGTAGCGCACTTGGTTTGGGTCCAAGGGGTCGCAAGTTCGAATCTTGCATCACCGACCACTTTTTCTTTCTTAGGTAATAGGGAAGAGCAAGTATTGGTTTGGGTGTTATCAAATTCAGTCGCAAGTTCGAATCTTGCATCACCGACCACTTTTTCTTTCTTAGGTAATAGGGAAGAGCAAGTATTGGTTTGGGTGTTATCAAATTCAGTCGCAAGTTCGAATCTTGCATCACCGACCACTTTTCTTCTCAATCCCCTCAGAAAATTTAATTATTGGTTAGAGTGTCATTAGGTACAGTCCTAAGTTCAAATCTTGTAGCATCGACCACATCGTTATTTATTTAATAATTAGAACAGCTCGTTATTGAAACAAGTGTCTTGTATTTGGCAATTTTTGCTACATTAAAATAGATAACTTAATTCATGAAACTAATATAAAACTGCTACTTTATCTTTGCTTATATATTGTTAGAATGTTCTCTAAAAACTTGCCCTTGCAACTTCTTTTGTGTCCCGCTATAATTCCGCGTCATAAATTTTAACCGTTCGTATGAGCAAAGCACTTTTTTACTGTTATTAGTTAGTAAAATTGATGCATTATAAGAAAGCGTAACACGCTAAGTTTTGAGGTATATAAATGCAAGTTTCAGTTGAGACTACACAAGGTTTGGAACGTCGTTTGACTATTTCTGTTCCGGCCGAAACAGTAGATGTTGAAGTTAAAAATCGTCTTCGTCAAGTTAGTAAAACCCGGCGTATTAACGGTTTCCGTCCGGGCAAAGTTCCACCGTCTGTAATTCAAAAACGCTATGGCCAGTCTGTACGTCAAGAAGTTGTCGGTGAAATAATGCAACGTAGCTTCGTAGATGCGATTGTTGCAGAAAAAATCAATCCAAAGCAGGTCGCCCTTCATTTGTAGCAAAAAGTAATGAAGACGGTAAAGAATTAAAATTTGAAGCAACATTTGAAGTTTATCCAGAAGTTGAATTAAATAATTTAGACAAAATTGCGGTAGAACGTCCTGACGTAGAAGTAACCGACGCAGATTTAGATGAAATGTTTGAAACGTTGCAAAAGCAACATCAAACATGGAAAGAAAATAAACGTAAAACTAAAAAAGGTGACAAGCTAACACTTGATTTCACTGGCCGTATTGATGGTAAAGAGTTTGACGGCGGTAAAGCAGAAGCTTTCGAACTTGAATTAGGTGCGGGTCGTATGATCCCTGGTTTCGAAAAAGAAATTACTGGCATGAAAGGCGGGAAGAGAAAACAATTAAAGTGACTTTCCCTGATGACTATCACGCCGAAAACCTAAAAGGTAAAGAGGCTGAGTTTGATATTGTTGTTCATAAAACAGAAGGCCCAGTTTTACCAACGGTAGACGATGAATTTGCAAAATTATTTGGCGTTGAAGAAGGTGGTGTTGATGCTTTACGTGAAGAAGTTAGCAAAAATATGTCTCGTGAATTAACACAAGCTGTTAAAGCTAAAGTTAAAAACCAAGTACTAGATGGATTATTAGCTAGCCATGAAGTTGGGTTACCGTCAGCTTTAGTTGCACAAGAAATTGACGTGTTACGTCAACAAGCTATGCAACGCTTCCAAGGTCAAATGGATCCTAAAAACTTACCTGAATTACCAAGCGAAATGTTCAAAGAGCAAGCAGAGCGTCGCGTTAAAATTGGTTTACTATTAGGTGAAGTAATTAAAGTTAATGAGTTGAAAGTTGACAAAGAGAAAGTGGACGAATTAATTGCTACTGCTGCTTCTGCTTATGAAGATCCAAAAGAAGTTATTGAATACTACGCTAACAACAAAGAACTAATGCAACAAATGCAAAACGTTGCTCTAGAAGAGCAAGCAGTTGAATTTTTAGTTGAAAAAGCGAAAGTAAAAAATAAAAAAGCAAGCTTTAAAGATATTATGAACCCAGAAGGTAAGTAATATCGCTTTTTTATTGAAAAAAGCTTAGCAATCGCTTAGATTTAATGGCTTGTATGAATAAATCATACAAGCCATTTTTATTTGACTTATAATTACTCAATTAAAAACAATCACGTATTTTATATTTAAGGGACGGAACACACTTGTTTAATTCTCAATTTAATTCACAGACAAATCCTCAAAATTCAGCTACTAGCCCTGAAAGTGCTTTAGTGCCTATGGTAGTAGAACAGACAGCTAAAGGTGAACGTTCTTATGATATTTACTCAAGATTATTAAAAGAACGTGTCATATTTTTATGTGGTCAAGTTGAAGATCACATGGCAAATTTAATTATTGCTCAACTCTTGTTTTTAGAATCAGAAAGCCCAGATAAGGATATTTTTCTTTATATAAACTCGCCTGGCGGTTCTGTAACAGCAGGTATGGCCATTTATGACACGATGAAATTTATTAAACCTAATATTTCTACTGTTTGTATCGGTCAAGCTGCCAGTATGGGCGCTTTTTTACTTTCAGGCGGCGAGAAAGGCAAACGTTATTGTTTACCTAATGCACGTGTGATGATCCATCAACCTTTAGGTGGGTTCCAAGGTCAAGCATCTGATTTTGAAATTCATGCAAAAGAAATTTTATACATTAAAGATAAATTAAATCGTTTAATGGCTGAGCACACAGGTCAGCCTCTTGATAAGGTTTCTCAGGATACTGACAGAGATAATTTCTTAAGTGCAGAATCTGCAGTTGAATATGGTTTAGTTGACTCCATATTAGAACAAAGAAACAGTTAATTTATTTTTAACGTTCGTTGTAAAGTGAGTTTGAATAATCAAATATCACTTAAAAAATGATTAAATTACTACTATGCTATAATTTAGTGAGATAGGTAGTAGTAATTAACGGAATTAAAAATTTGAGGTAGGGCATGACCGATATTAAAAGTGGTGACGGTGACAATGGTAAATTACTGTATTGTTCATTTTGTGGCAAAAGCCAACATGAAGTGCGTAAGTTAATTGTCGGGCCGTCAGTATTTGTATGTGACGAATGTGTTGAATTATGCAACGACATTATTCGTGAAGAAATAAAAGAAATTTCTCCGAAAGAAGAAAAAGAAGCGTTGCCTTCTCCCATTGAAATACGCGAAAGTTTAGATGATTACGTTATTGGTCAAGACCATGCGAAGAAAGTGCTCGCAGTAGCTGTTTATAATCATTATAAACGTTTGCGTAATGGTGATTCTCACAACGGTATTGAATTAGGCAAGAGTAATATTTTACTTATTGGGCCAACAGGGTCTGGTAAAACGTTACTAGCTCAAACGCTAGCACGTTTACTTAATGTGCCTTTTACTATGGCAGATGCAACAACTTTAACTGAAGCGGGTTATGTTGGTGAAGATGTTGAAAATATCATTCAAAAACTTTTACAGAAATGTGATTATGATGTTGAAAAAGCACAGCGTGGTATCGTTTATATCGATGAAATAGATAAAATTTCTCGTAAATCGGATAACCCTTCAATTACGCGTGATGTTTCTGGTGAAGGTGTTCAACAAGCGTTATTAAAACTAATTGAAGGTACAGTTGCTTCGGTTCCTCCGCAGGGTGGTCGTAAGCATCCTCAGCAAGAATTTTTACAAGTTGACACATCCAAAATTTTATTTATCTGTGGTGGCGCATTTGCAGGATTAGATAAAGTTATTGAGCAACGTTGCCACACGGGCACTGGTATTGGTTTTGGTGCTGAAGTTCGCGGTAAAGAAGAAGAAGTTTCACTGACAAAACGATTGGAAGATGTAGAACCTCAAGATTTAGTTAAATACGGGTTAATACCTGAATTTATCGGTCGTTTACCTGTGCTAGCAACTTTACAAGAATTA
Source organism: Colwellia maritima (assembly GCF_022669015.1). Classification (GTDB taxonomy): domain Bacteria; phylum Pseudomonadota; class Gammaproteobacteria; order Enterobacterales; family Alteromonadaceae; genus Colwellia; species Colwellia maritima. The sequence continues at coordinate 107,085 of NZ_JAKKSL010000002.1, forward strand.
GATGAGTCGGCATTAATTCAAATTCTTCAAGAACCTAAAAATGCATTAACAAAACAGTTCGCTGCTTTGTTTGATATGGAAAATGTAGAATTAGAATTTAGAGAAGACGCACTTATTGCTATTGCTAGAAAAGCAATGAGCAGAAAAACTGGCGCTCGTGGTTTACGTTCAATAGTTGAAGCTGTTTTACTTGATACTATGTACGAATTACCTTCCATGGAAAATGTCAGTAAAATTGTTGTGGATGAAACAACGATTAAAGGTGAGTCTAAGCCTTTAGTTATCTACGATAGCCAACAAGAACAGGCTGCATCAGAGTAAGTATTACCACAATAAATAGTAAAAGAGCCCTTGAGGCTCTTTTTTATTTTCATGCCTTGTTGTTATAAACTTAAAATTCTCGCTTGTAAGTTTTCTATTTATCCCCATATAGTTTTTAATTAGCAATTTTCATAACTTTCCAAAGAGATACACATGACCGAAGAATTATCTAGTGTAGTTGAAATCCCCGTTCTTGCCTTAAGAGATGTTGTCGTTTATCCGCAAATGGTTATTCCTCTGTTTGTTGGGCGAGAAAAATCGATCCGTTGTTTAGACCTTGCTATGGAAAATGACAAGCAAGTATTTTTAGTTGCCCAAAAAGATGCTGCTGTTGATGATCCTCAAGCAGCCGATGTATACGAAGTTGGGACAGTCGCAACAATTCTACAAATGCTGAAACTGCCTGATGGTACAGTGAAAGTATTAGTAGAAGGTGTACAGCGTGCCCATGTGACAGAATTTGTAGAAACTACAAACTATTTTAGCGCTAATATCGACTTCTTAACCACTGAAAATGAATCAGAAGATGATAATGAGGTTTTAATCCGTTCAGCTATTTCTCAATTTGAGGGTTATGTAAAGCTTAATAAAAAGATCCCTCCAGAGGTGCTTACTTCAGTTTCTGGGATTGATGATGCAGAACAACTTGCTGATACAATGGCTGCACATATGCCATTAAAATTAGCAGATAAACAAAAAGTATTAGAAATTGTAGATGTTGTAAAACGCTTAGAACATCTAATGGCTCTCATGGAAGGCGAAATTGACTTACTACAAGTTGAGAAGAAAATTCGTACCCGCGTCAAAAAACAAATGGAAAAAAGTCAGCGTGAATATTATTTGAATGAGCAAATGAAAGCCATTCAAAAAGAGCTTAATGAAGGAGATGAAACACCTGACGAGCTAGAGCAAATGGCTAAACGTATTGATGAAGCTCAAATGCCAAAAGAGGCAAAAGATAAAACCTTAGCTGAATTACAAAAATTAAAAATGATGTCGCCGATGTCTGCAGAAGCCACGGTAGTTCGTAGCTATATTGAATGCATGATAAATGTACCATGGAAAAAACGTAGTAAGTTAAAACGTAATCTTGCCTTGGCGCAAGAAGTATTAGATAAAGATCATTATGGTTTAGACAAAGTTAAAGAACGTATCTTAGAGTATCTAGCGGTTCAACAGCGTGTTAGTCAGCTTAAAGGGCCTATTCTTTGTTTAGTTGGTCCTCCGGGGGTTGGTAAAACATCACTAGGACAGTCTATCGCTAAATCAACAGGACGAAAATACGTTCGGATGGCTTTGGGCGGCGTAAGAGATGAGGCTGAAATTCGCGGACATCGTCGTACTTATATTGGTTCATTACCAGGTAAGTTAATTCAAAAAATATCTAAAGTAGGGGTTAAAAACCCATTATTTTTACTTGATGAAATAGATAAAATGGCTTCTGATATGCGTGGGGATCCTGCGTCGGCATTATTAGAAGTATTAGATCCAGAGCAAAACTCTAGCTTTAATGATCATTATTTAGAAGTAGATTATGATTTGTCAGATGTGATGTTTGTTGCTACATCTAATAGTATGGATATTCCAGGACCATTACTTGACCGAATGGAAGTTATTCGTTTATCGGGTTATACCGAAGATGAAAAATTAAATATTGCCCGCAACCATCTACTTGATAAACAAATTGAACGTAATGGTTTAAAAGCAACTGAAATAGAAATTGATGATAGTGCAATTGTTGGGATTATTCGTTATTACACCCGTGAAGCGGGAGTGAGAAATCTAGAACGTGAAATTTCTAAATTATGCCGTAAAGCCGTTAAAGCCATTTTATTAGATAAAAAACTGAAAAAAGTGGTTATTAATCAAGATAATTTAGATGAGTATTTAGGTATACAACGTTTTGATTATGGCAAGGCAGATGATGAAAACCGTGTCGGTTTAGTAACTGGTTTAGCATGGACACAAGTTGGTGGTGAGCTCTTAACTATAGAAACGGCTTCTGTACCAGGTAAAGGCAAGTTAACTTACACTGGTTCATTAGGCGACGTTATGCAAGAATCAATTCAAGCAGCTATGACCGTTGTACGTAGCAGAACGGAAAAGCTTCGTATCAATGATAATTTCTATGAAAAACGTGATATTCATGTGCATGTGCCTGAAGGTGCTACACCAAAAGATGGTCCAAGTGCAGGAATAGGTATGTGTACAGCACTGGTATCAAGCTTAACGGGAAATCCTGTTAGAGCAGATGTGGCAATGACAGGTGAAATTACATTACGTGGAGAAGTGTTAGCTATTGGCGGTTTAAAAGAAAAGTTATTAGCAGCACATCGTGGTGGTATAAAAACAGTCATTATTCCACATGAAAATGCGCGTGACTTAAAAGAAATACCTGAAAATGTTAAAGCAGATTTAGCTATTCATCCCGTAAAATGGATCGATGAAGTACTGGCAATTGCGCTTGAACATCCTGTTGAGCAGTGGAAGGCAGAGTAATTTTTATCCTTAAAAAGTTGATTTTTTGACACAAATTGAAAAAAATGCAAAAAATCAGCTAAAAAGTAAGAAAAAATGAAATAAAGGCTTTTCAAACGCTGAAACTATGGTAAGTTAACTACGCTTATGTCGCTAGACCCCTTGCTTAGTATGCCTAAGAGGGATTAAACCTAATAGGTATTGTTGATAAAGGTCTAGACGTAATAGTATTTTTCTAAACTCGATGCTTGATGTTCAAAAAAATCAAATCACATAATGTGAGCTAGTTTTTGTAGGACGAACTTTTATTAACCTTTTACTAATGAAAAGTAAAAAGAAGTAAAGATAGCGTTGTAATAATAACAATTGAAGGGGTATACACTGTGAATAAATCTCAACTTATCGAGAAAATTTCTGAAGGCGCTGACATTTCAAAGGCTGCTGCGGGTCGCGCATTAGATTCATTTATTGGCGCTGTAACTGAAGAATTACAAAATGGTGAGCAAGTTGCTCTAGTTGGTTTTGGTACTTTCTCTGTACGTGATCGTGCAGCAAGAACTGGCCGTAATCCACAAACTGGTGCTACTATTCAAATTGCTGCTGCTAAAATACCTGCTTTTAAAGGCGGTAAAGCATTAAAAGACGCTTGTAATGACTAATATCTAATTAATTGCTTTGGCAATTTTATTATATTATTACAATATAGTTAAAAACCACCTATAGGTGGTTTTTTGCTTTTTTAATGCTAATTAGAATGGGTCTTAGTATTGAGATAAGTTTTTAATAAAATAAAATAAAAGTAATCTTACACTTCAAGCGGTGGTCTGCATCTGCTAGAATCGCGAGCAACAAAATAATATAACGTAAAGTATTGGTATTATTTATCGGTGTACAAGTTAACGTTTAACTAGTTATTGATTTAATAGACATTGGCTTTAGAGAAAAGAGACAAAAATGTTAGAAGATATTAGAGAAAGCTCGCAGGGCTTAACGGCCAAAATAATCCTTGGTCTTATTATATTAACCTTCGCTGTGGCCGGTATTGGTAGTTATACTAATTCGGTGGATACATCAGTAGCGACTGTTAACGATGAAAAAATTAGTGAGCAGGAATTCAATAAAGCTTATCAAGCTCAGCGTAACCGTATGGCACAACAATATGGCGAAATGTTTGAAACCCTGTCTAACGATAGTAATTACATGGCAAATTTTCGCCAAAGTGTTTTAGATAACCTAATTAATGAAAAGCTGATTGATCAAAGTGCACAAGATCTTTCTATACGCGTATCAGACGAACGTATTAAAGAAACCATCAGAACTATGCCAGAGTTTCAAGTAGAAGGTGTTTTTGATAATAATCGTTATTTAGCAATTATTAACCAAGCGGGCTTTTATCAATCCTCTAACTTTCGTGATTATTTACGTATAGAAATGACTCGTCGACAGTTATCACAAGCACTAATTGGTACTGAGTTCAACTTACCTTATCAAGAAACTTTACAACAAAAGTTGCAAAGTCAAACACGTAACATTCGTTTTGCTACAATTTCTGCTAAAAAATTTGAAGCCGGGATTGAAGTAAGTGAAGAAGAAGTTAAAAACTATTACCAAACTAATCAAGCACGATTTGAGAATAAAGAAAAAGTTAAAGTTAACTTTATTCGTTTAACTGTAGAAGATATAGCTAAAAATATTGAAGTATCTGATGATGATGTTTTAGCCTATTATCAAGATAATATAGCTAGTTTTACACAACCAGAACAACGTCGTGTGTCTCATATTTTAATTGCCTTTGATGAAGGAGATACTGAAAGCGAAGCTACTGCTAAAGTAGAAGCTGAAGCTTTACTTGCTCGACTTACCCAAGGTGAAGATTTCGCAACACTTGCTAAAACGTTATCAAGTGATACTTTTAGTGGTGAAAATGGTGGTGATTTAGAATATATAGAACCCGGTGTAATGGATCCTGAGTTCGATGAAGCAGCATTTGCATTGACTTCTGTAGGGGATATCACTGACATTGTAAAAACCAGTTTTGGTTATCATGTGATTAAATTAACTGAATTGAAACCAGAAGTTATCCAAAACTTTACAGATGTTAAAAGTGATTTATACGTTAAAGTGAGTGAGATTAAAGCACAAGAAAAATTTTATACACAAACCCAAGAAATGGCGCGTATAAGTTTTGAATTCCCTGATAGCTTGGAAGATGCGGCAACTGAAGTGAATGCGAAAGTAGAAACATCAACGTGGTTATCTCATAACGGCAATCCTGCACCTTTTGATGATGCTAAGGTGATAGAAGCGGCTTTTTCTGATTTGGTTTTACAAGATAATATGAACTCAGATGTTATTGAAGTGAGTGATAGTGTTTCTTTAGTATTACGTTTAAATGAATATCAAGAAGCTAATGTGAAGCCTATTGCTGAAGTAGAGGCACAAATTAAAACGATATTAGTTGCGCAAAAAGCAACTGAAAAAGCACAATCAGTTATTGATGAGTTATTAGTACAATTTAAAGTCGGTAACGATATTACTGAGCAATTAACTCAAAATTATGCGACTTCACTACTAAGGAAAATGTGGCGCGTTATAGTGCTGATTTAGATCAAAGCATTACGAGAGAAGCTTTTGTACTTCCTCATCCTACAGAAGATACTGTTTCTGCATCTACTGTAGCATTAAGTAATGGAGATTTGGCTTTGGTTGAAGTACAAGCTGTTAATGAGGATGTTGAAGTTACCAATCCACAAGTTTCGCAGCAACAAACGTCTCAATTGGCTCAGTCTGCATATAAAAGCTACATTGATGCGTTGAAAGTTGATGCAAAAATTACACGCAAGGTTATTAATGCTCCAACGATTAACTAGTGATATTAAAAATGATGCCAGAAAGTCGAGAATATTATGATTGACTTTTAACGGTAAGTTTTAAAAAGACCTTTTAGAAAAGAGTAGCGAGTTTAACTTGTTGCTCTTTTTTTATTAATATCTAATACTAGGTTTTAACTGGAAATTTTGATTTATTAGTAATTTTTGCGTTACTTTATGTTTAGGTTTTCTCATTACTTCAAGTGTTTTTCCTGATTCTACAACTTTCCCATTTGATAGCACCATAATTTCATCACTGAAATGGCGAATGATACCTAAGTTATGAGAAATTAAAATATAGGCTAATCCCATTTGTTGTTGTAGATCCAATAACAAGTTAATCATTTGAGAGCGTAGGGAGGGATCTAGCGCTGCCAATGCTTCATCCAAAATAATTACTTGTGGTTGTAGTATAATTGCTCTAGCAAGCGATATCCTTTGTTTTTGACCTCCAGAGAACATATGGGGATAAAAATTCATATGATCCCCCAACAAGCCAACTTTTTGTAAGGTTGTTCTAATTAGCTCTTTTCGCTTTTCTTCATTAAAAGGTGTATTGAGTTTTAATGGTTCATCCAAGAGTTGTAAAATGGTCAAGCTAGGATTAAGGGTAGTTCCCGAATCTTGAAATATCATCCGTATATGCTGACATCTTTGTTTATAGCTCCCTTCGTGCAATTCTTGTCCGTTTAAAATGATTTTTCCACTCGTTCTTTGGTTCTGCACCAACCAATAATTTAGCAAGTGTTGATTTACCTGAGCTAGTTTCACCAATAATAGCCAAGGTTTTATGTGCATCTATACTAAATGAAATAGGCTCCAAAACTGTTGTTGTATACTTATTTAACCAAAAACCTCTGTGTTGGTAAGATTTACTTAACTCTACGACTTTCAGTAATTCAGTCATGCTTAGATACTCCCTTTATACCTTTACGAAGAGGTTTTAATGGGGTTAAGGGAAAATGACAACTTACCTTATGACCATGAAAGTTAGTTGCTGAAGGGGCTTTAACACAGGCCTGCTGAGCTCTAGGGCAACGCGGACCTAAACGACAACCAATGGGTAAGTGCTGTAAAATAGGGATACTGCCTGGCAACGCCATTAATCTAGATTTGGCAGGCAAATGAAAGTTTGCACTGGGGCTACTGTCAACCAAGGCTCTTGTATAAGGATGCAATGGTTTTTTAAATATTTGTTCGGTAGTGCCTGCTTCAACAAATTGACCGCTATACATGACTGTAATGGTATGAGTCCAATTGGTGATGTTATCTAAGTCATGACTGATTAATAATATCCCCATGTTTTTCAACTGATTTAGGCTCGCTAATAATCGGAATATTTGACCTTGGTTAGTAGTTTCCATTGCTGCGGTAGGCTCATCTGCGATAAGTAAAATGGGTTTTCTGGCTAGGGCTATCGCTATCATTACGCGTTGACATAATGCTTCTGTTAGTTGATGAGGATAACTGCTTAAACAAGCACTGTGTTTTTTTATACCTACTTTGTGTAATAAACTAATTGCAGCAGCATGGCGTTGTTGTGTTTTTTGCCAAAAAAACCAGTGAAAGCACTTGTGTCAATTGCTTCTGCTAGTTGATTTTCAATCGTTGTGGTTGGATCTAAACAAGCCATCGGCTCTTGAAAAATCATGGCTATATCGCGAGACAGTAATGCTTTACGCTCTGGTATGGATAAGCGTAGCAAATCCATGCCGCGCCAATGAAACCTATCTGCATGAACATGCCATTTGTCATCTAATACGCCAACAATAGCTTGCGCTAATAAAGATTTTCCGGAGCCCGATTCACCAACTAAACCACGGACTTCTCCTTCCTTCATTGATAAACTGACTTTATCAACAGCTAGAATATTTTGGTTTTCACCAATCAATTCAATAGATAAATTTCTAATATCAAGTAAATTCATTACCTGTCCTTGCGTAGTTTAAGTGCATGGCGAATACCTTCACCAACAAGGTTTGTGGCAACAACAGCAAAAAGTATAGCTAAGCCAGGTAAATAAACTGTCCATGGAGCTATGTAAAATAGATCTAATCCATTGGCGAGTGTTGCCCCCCATTCGGGTAATGGAATTTGTGCGCCTAATCCTAAAAAACCTAAGGTGGCAATGTCTAGAATAGCTGCTGATTGTGCTAACGTTGCTTGCCCCATGAGCCTATCTACAATATTTGGAAAAATTGAATAATATAAAACCCTAAAAGGGCTAGCGCCGTCTAGACGTGAAGCCAACACATAATCTTTGCGCGACTCTTCTTTTACCGCATAACGGGTAATATGTATAAACTGAGGTATGAGTACAATAACAACTGCCCAGACGGTATTGCCTATGCCTGGACCTAAAATAGCCACAATAATAATGGCTAACAATAAGGAGGGAATAGATAAAATAACATCAAGAAAATGATTAAGAAAACTTGATTTTAATCCAGTGGTTAATGCTGATAATGAGCCAATAACAACGCCTATCACCAATGAGATAAGTACGACTATAAAACTCAGACCAAAGGTTAAGGAGGTACCATACATTAAACGAGAGAGCATATCCCGTCCTAATTCGTCAGTACCCAATAAAAAGCTTACATTACCATCTGCGTGCCATGCAGGGGGTAATAATATCATATCAAGTTGCCCATCAACTGGAGAGTAAGGTGCTAATATAGGGGCGAAAATAGCGAGAATTATTAAGAATATAAAACAATTAAAGCCCACCATGGCCACAGGCGTTTTACGAAAAATTTGCCACAATTGCATAAAGGGCGAAGGAAAAATTTCTTCCGTATATATCTTATCACGAGCCATACTTGTTACCTCGGGCTAGTGGATTCAGTGCGGCATAAATAAAGTCTGTTAAAATGTGAATCATAAATATAAAACATGACAAGACCAATAAGCCACTTTGTATTGCAGTGTAGTCGCGTTGATAAATACTTTCAATGAGCCGGCGACCAATGCCAGGCCAACTAAAAATCACTTCAGTTACCATTGCTATGGTTACTAAGTTAGCAAACTGTAAGCCAACATGACGAATAATCTTAATCAATGCATTTCTAATAGCGTGACGGAAAATAATTTGCTGAAAGCTTAATCCTTTAGCATTAGCAGCTCGAATATAACTCGTTTCTAAGACTTCAATCATCGATGTTCGGGCTAAACGGATAAAGATGGTAGCGGGAGCAACTGAAATAACACTGGCGGGTAATATTATGTGTGAAGTAGCATCAGTAAATGCTTGCCATTTATAAGGACTATCGCTAAGTAAAATATCAATAAATTGGATTCCAGTAACATGATTTATTTCAAATAGTAAGCTAATTTGGCCGGCTGAAGGAAGCCAACCTAAGTTGATTGAAAAAATTAAAATAGCTAACAAGCCAAGCCAAAAAACAGGTATTGAATAACCGATCATTGATATAGATAAAATTAAATTATCAGCTGTTTTATTATGTTTTATTGCGGCAATAAAACCGAGTGGCACCCCAATAAACATTGCTATAAATAGCGCAACCAAACTTAGTTCTATGGTTGCAGGCAATAAATTAAGTACTTCAGCCCCTATATCTGATTGACTTGACATTGAAATGCCAAGATCACCGTGAATGATATGCTGCAAATAAGCAATATATTGCCAAAAAATATTACTGTTGGTTTGATATGATTCTTGAATTTTTCAAGTCGGGTATGGGGTTGCGTTGATTGCACCCGTTATGTTGATGATAGCATCGCCTGGAAATAAAAAACTTAAACTAAAAGAAATTAGTGTTAATACTAACATGGTAAAAATAAACAAATTGAGCCGGCGTATGGTAAAAATCAACATAATTATTGTTTACCTATTTGAGGAGGGTCAACTTCTTCGGAGGGGACGATTTTTATTTTAGTATTTTTTATCTTTTTTAAAGGGATGGCTTTGGCGGCAGAATAAAAGTTTATACCACCAAAGGCAGCTAATATTTCGCCGGTTACATTATCACTTCTTGCTTGATATCGTTTTGAATGAGCAATGGGGATTAAGGGAATTTCTTGCGTTATTATCTTCATTGCTTGGGCGTAGTATTTTTTTCTTAAATTTAGATTGTTAGTTTGTAACGCTTGTTGAATAATATCATCATATTCTTGATTACACCAAAAAGTTGTATTACTGCCGGTATCTGCGGCAGAACAACTTAGCATTGGCGAGAAAAAATTATCAGGATCGGGATGGTCTGCTGACCATCCCAATAAAAAGCTTTGGTGTTCGCCACGTTTTAAGCGGTTTAAAAAAGTATTCCACTCATAGCTAACAATATTGACTTTTATACCAATGTTATTTAAATCTGCTTGAATAAGTTTAGCCATAGTTATTGCATTAGGGTTGTAGGCTCTTTGTACAGGCATTGCCCATAAGTCCATAGTAAAACCTTGCGGATAACCGACAACTTCAAGCAGGCTTTTTGCTAGCATAGGATTAAATTCTTGCTCTGCAATAGTATCATCAAATGCCCATGAGGTATTAGGCAATATTGAATTAGCCAGTTCCGCCTTACCTTTATAAATGGTTTCAAGCAATACTTGTTTATTAATTGCATAACTAATTGCTTGTCTAACTAATTTATTATCAAAAGGGGGATTTCTAACATTAAAGCCAAAATAACCAACATTTAAAGCTGTGATAGACTCTAATATTAAGTTTTTATTTTGGCTTATTTTATTGTGGGCAATTGGATAAGCAGTAACATCGCACTCTTTTGCTAATAGTTTAGTTAGCCTTCCTGTATTACTTGGGGTTATATCAAACACTAATTGTTCTATTTTTGCAGGTTCTTGCCAGTATTGATCATGACGATAAAATCGAATTAATGAGCCAACACGGTATTCTTTTAGTTTAAAAGGACCTGTACCAATGGGGTATGTATCTATGTTTGCTTTGTTATTTTGTTTGGTAAGCTGCTCTGCATATTCAGCAGATAAAATAATGGCATAATCGGTGGCTAAATTCGCCAAAAAAGCGTTGTCTGCATGGGTTAAATGAAAGCGTATGGTGTAATCATTTATTTTTTCAATTTTTTCAACAAGGTCTTTTAAACCGATATTTTGAAAAAAGGGATAGCTACCACCTGATACTAAATGGAATGGGTGGTCTTCCTTTAGCATACGATTAAAACTAAATAAAACATCATCTGCGTTTAAAAATCGTGTTGGCGTAAAATAGTCAGTTTGATGAAACGCAACATCTTTGCGTAAATAAAAGGTAACTTTTTTACCATTTTTAGTAACATGCCAAGATTTTGCTAATGCGGGAGTTAGCGTGTTTTCTACTCCCTGATAAGTCAGTAACCTATCGTACAATTGGTTTGATGTGGCATCAATAGTTGTGCCTGATGTGATCAATTGAGGATTAAATGTTTCTGGTGAGCCTTCTGCGCAATAAATAACACTGTGCTCGCTTAATGAAACAATGCTTTCGTCATTGCAGCCAAAGAGTGAAAGTAAACTCATGCAAACTACGGAATTAAGTGTTCTCTTACTCATCAGAATCGTTACCATCAAGTAGATTGTATTTTTTTAAATAACCCCTTAACTGATGATAGGTTAATTCTAACGCTTGTGCTGTTTTCTTTTGATTATATTGGCAATGTGCTAGCGCAGATTTTATCAACTCTACTTCATAATTTTGTGATAATGTTTTTAACGATTGCGGAAATTCGTTGTTAATAAGCATTGGTGATACAACGGTTGTTGCTACCTCTGCTTCATTCTTTGTACTCTCTGGCTCATTATCGTTAACTAAAGCTTGGGGGGCCTCGTTAGGCGTTGTTTGCTGTGAACTTGTTATTCTATCAAGTGTTTTAATGCGTTGACTCGGTCTAAAAGGGGATTCAAACGGGTCAATAATTAACTCATGAACAGGTAGGTGAGGGTTGTTACATCGATAAACACTTCGTTCAATTACATTTTTTAGTTCGCGTATATTACCGGGCCACGAATATTCGAGCATTGTTCGTTTTGCTTTTTCTGTAAAACCACTGAAAAGCTCAAACTCTAGTTCACGTGCCATATTCATAGCAAAATGCTCTGCCAACATTAACACGTCGTCAAGGCGTTCTCTTAATGGTGGTAAGGTAATAACATCGAATGCTAAGCGATCAAGCAAATCAGCTCTAAACTGTCCGGAGGCTGCCAAAAGGGGTAAATCTTCATTTGTTGCGGCAACTAAACGAACATCTGTTGTAATTGTACGAGAGCCACCTACGCGTTCGAATTCACCGTATTCAACCACACGTAATAACTTTTCCTGAATTAAACCTGATGTGTTGGCAATCTCATCTAAAAATAATGTGCCATTATCTGCGCGTTCAAATCGACCTTCATGCCGTTTACTTGCTCCTGTAAAAGCACCAGAGTCATAACCAAAGAGTTCTGTTTCCAGTAGATTTTCATTTAATGCGGCGCAATTTAGTTTTAAATAGCTTTGTTCCAGCGTTTAGATAAATAATGCAAACGCGCAGCGACCAATTCTTTACCTGTTCCGCGCTCACCAATAATTAATACTGGTTTGTTTAACTGTGCAATCTGAGAAATTTGCTCTAAGACTTCTAGAAAGCTGTTTGATTGCCCAAGAAGATTATCTTGTTTACTAAAGCGTGCCATGGTTAGACCTAACTTTTGGTTTATTTCACTAACAAATAGTGTATTTTATTAATTGATTAGATAACAGTACTTTTTGATTATTTAAAAAAACTTTTTAAAACATGAGGTTAAAAAGTATTGGCATGTTGGCGTAAAACATGAATAACATTAGATATAAATTTAAATGCAAATTTATAGTCGATTTCATTAAAGTTGAGCAAGCACTACTGTTTGTTTATACATGAAAGCGTTCATTTAAGTAAGAGAGGATGTTGTTATGGGTATTTTTTCAAGGTTTACCGATATTATTAACTCTAATATCAATAATTTATTAGATAAAGCCGAAGATCCGACCAAAATGGTTAGATTAATTATTCAAGAAATGGAAGATACCTTAGTAGAGGTTCGTTCTAGCTCAGCTAAAACTTTAGCGGATAAAAAAGAGCTAACGCGCCAAGTTACACGCTTTGAAAATGAAGCTCAACAATGGCAAGAAAAAGCTGAATTGGCCTTGAGCAAAGATCGAGATGATCTAGCGAGAGCAGCTTTAATGGAGAAGAAAAAAGTACTGAAAATTCACAATCATTAGTACAAGAACTAGTTAATGTAGAAGAACACATAACTAAACTTCAAGGTGAAATTTCACAGTTACAAGATAAGTTAGCTGATGCAAAAACACGTCAAAAAGCCATTATCATGCGAGAAAAAACGGTGAGCTCTCGTTTAAAAGTAAAGCAGAATATTGATAGTAATAAAGTCAATGATGCTTTAAGTCGTTTTGATCGTTATGAAAGTAAAATTGATGGGATTGAAGCACAAGTTGAATCATACGATTTAGGACGTAAATCGCTATCTGATGAAATTGCTGAACTTGAATCCAATGAAAAAGTTGATGATGAATTAGCGTCATTAAAAGCTAAAATGAACAAAAAATAATAATAAGCTATTAGTATAAAGTTTTGAGTAGTGAAGTTAATTTACTCACTTTAAACTTGTTGTATAAGTTATTAAAATAATTTAAGGAGACATATCGTGGAAGGTATTATTATTGCACCTGTCATGGTTTTTATGGTTATAGTTGCCCCCATTTGGCCGGTACTACATTACCGAAGTAAAGGACAGGTGAGTCAAGGCTTGAGTGAAGAAGAATATATACAATTATCTAACTTATCGGAAATGGCTGATAAAATGGCCGATCGAATTAAAACGCTTGAGGCGATTTTAGATGCTGAGACCCTGATTGGAGAAGTAAATGATGAGAACCAAGCGAGGTGAGCTATATCGAAATTCGGCAAAAGGGAAAATTCTTTGGTGTTTGTGCAGGCATTGCGGATTACTTCGGATGGGAAACTTGGTTAGTAAGAATATTGGTTGTTTCAGGTGTATTGTTTGGCATGCCTTTTTTGGTTTTAGGTTATATTGCGGCTTGGTTTATTTTGGATAAAACTCCGAAAGCGCAACAAAAATCAGGTAATGATAAATTTCAACGCTCAAAAGGAGAACGTTTCTATAACCAAGATAACCCTGATAATAATTCAGATTATGAGCGGGCTAATGAGTCAATTAAAGTCAAAGCGAGGGTGTGGCAGTCAGGTGAGCCACCTAAACAAGCCTTTCATGATATTCGTAAAAAATTTGGTTTACTTGAAAAGCAATTACAACATATTGAAAAATACGTAACGTCATCTGAATTTACTGTTGCTAGAGAGATCAATAAGCTATAAGTGATATACTCAAACCACCTCAAACTGAGGTGGTTTGAGTATATAGAGCATAGTTTATTACTCGTGAAACATTTTTAATGAATACACCTGACTGTTTGGCGACATCACTAATCGTTTATTTCATCTAACCAATTCACCTTTAATGTTGATATTTAATGGCATTACAACGAACAGAAGTGGTAGAACAATTCTTACTTGTATCATCCGGCCAATAACTAATACTATTTTTATCTAATTAAATAAGCAGCTAGTATACGCAAGTCCATTTACAATAATTGATAGCGCTGTCATTTTTATTGATTGTACATCAATATCCATACAGTGTCATAAAACAACCCTACAGTTATGTAGGATTCACTCGTTACCGAAATCCCGGTTTTTATAGGAGCTTCTATGTCAGATCGTCAAACATTAGCTAGTTGGAAAAAGCTGAAGCAGTTAGCTTTAGATAAAAAATCTCAGCACATGAATACTTTGTTTGCCAACGACAGTAAACGTTTTGAAAAATTCTCAATTGAGTTGCCAAACTTGCTACTTGATTACTCTAAAAATTTAATAGATTGTGAAACCATTGATAGTTTAATTGCGTTGGCAGAAGAAACTGAAGTATGCCAATGGCGTACTAAAATGTTTGCCGGGGATAAAATCAATAAAACGGAAGAGCGGGCTGTACTTCACACAGCTTTACGACGTCTGAATAATGATGAGCCACTGATTGTTGATGGTGAAAATATCACTGAACAGGTGCAACAACAATTAAAAAAAATGGAAGGATTCGTTAATAAAGTACGCGAAGGACATTGGTTAGGATATTCAGGTAAACGTATAACTGACATTGTAAATATTGGTGTTGGAGGCTCTAACCTTGGTCCGCAAATGGTGACAGAAGCATTAAAGCATTATAGTGATGGTGCCGTGAATGTACATTATGTTTCTAATGTTGATGGCGCACAAATTGTTGAAGTATTGAGGCCGTTAGATCCGCAAAATGTCTTGTTTATCGTATCCAGTAAAACCTTTACAACTACAGAAACGATGACTAATGCGAAAACCGCAATGAAATGGCTCACCAGTGCGTCATTCGACGAAAAATCTGTAGCAAAACATTTTGTGGCTGTGACTGCTCATAAAGAAAATGCCATGAATTTGGGTATTGAAGAACAGAACATTTTTGGCATGTGGGATTGGGTTGGCGGTCGCTTCTCGCTATGGTCAGCTATTGGGCTAGCGATTGCTTTAGATTTAGGTTTTGATAAGTTTATTGAACTTCTCGATGGCGCGAGTGAAATGGATCAGCATTTTATTCATGCGCCATTAAGAGATAATATGCCAACAATTATGGCATTGATCAGTGTTTGGAATACCACCTTTTTAGGGGCACGATCACAAGCTATTTTACCTTACGACCAAACATTACATATGCTTTCAGCTTATTTACAGCAGGCGGAAATGGAGAGTAATGGTAAGTCAGTGACTTGGGATGGTAATGAAGTCGATTACGCAACAGTTCCTTCTATATGGGGAGAATTAGGTATAAATGGGCAACATGCTTTTTATCAATATCTTCATCAAAGTAACAATGTTGTACCTGCCGATTTTATTGGTTCAGTTGAAAGTGTTACCCCTGTATTTGGTCATCATGAAACATTAATGGCCAATTTTTTTGCACAAACTCAAGCGTTAATGGCAGGAGTCAATGAAGAGCAGGTTAGAGCAGATCTAAAGGCGAAAGGGCGTACGCCTGATTACATTGACAAGGTAGCGCCACATAAAGTGCACAAGGGTAACCGACCTACCAATACCATTTTACTAAAACGTATTGATCCTAAAACACTGGGAAGCTTAATCGCTGCTTACGAACATAAAATATTTGTTCAGGGTATTATTTTGCAAATATGCTCGTTCGATCAATGGGGGGTTGAACTAGGCAAAGGTTTAGCAGCTGAAATACAACAAGAGCTAGAAAATAATAGTATTTCAGCGAAACATGATTGCTCTACCGCAAGCTTAATGAAATTTTATTTAGAAGCCAATTGATATCAATAGCGCATAAAATAGTATAACGTGTTTAATGAATAAAGCAGTCATTATTTTAATGACTGCTTTAAGCCATTGCTTGTGCCGTATCTAGCATTCTATTAGCAAATCCCCATTCATTATCGCTCCATATTAGCATTTTAACTAAACGTTTATGGCTAACGCGTGTTTGATTACCATCGACAATACATGAATGAGTATCATGATTAAAATCAACAGAAACTAAAGGCTCTTCAGTATAGGCTAGTATATTTTGTAATCCATTCTCGCTAATAGGCTTTGCTTCGGCATTTTTTATTATTTGATTAATTTCAGCAATACTTACATCAGTATTCACTTTCACACTTAAGTCCATCGCAGTAACATTGAGTGTTGGAACACGTACTGCAATGGCTTCAAACCGTCCTTTAAACTTAGGTAAAATTCGCTCAATGCCTAAGGCCAGTTTAGTATCAACAGGAATAATAGATTGACTCGCAGCGCGACTTCGTCTTGGATCAGGATGATAGGCATCGATAACTTGTTGATCATGCATTGATGAGTGAATAGTCGTGATAGTGCCACTTTCAATACCGAACGCATCATCAATTACTTTAATCACTGGCACTATACAATTTGTGGTACATGAACCATTCGAAACAACCCGATCTTCATTGGTTAGCTCCTGATGATTAATACCATAAATGATGGTGGCATCAATGTCTTGAGTACAAGGATGTGAAAATAATACTTTTTTTGCACCCTGTTTAATATGTGCCAAACCATCAGCTTGACTACCAAATATACCTGTACAGTCTAGTACAATATCAACCTGATGTTCATGCCAAGGTATTTGTTCTATCTTTTCAAAATGTAGTAATGCTATTTTGTTTTTACCCTGTGTATTTAGGTTTTCTGTCGAAGTGAGCGTTTTGCGATCAGAAATTATCAGTGTTTCATCTTGTTGCTCAACACCAAAAGCGAAGCGTCCGTGAGTGGTGTCATATTTAAGTAAATGAGCCATACCATTTCTGCCGGAGCAAGATCGTTAATTGCAACAATGTTGAAAATATCTGTTTTACCACTTTCATAAAGTGCTCGAACAATACTACGGCCAATGCGGCCAAAACCATTAATAGCAATGTTTATCATAGAAATACAGTAATGGGGGGAATCCGCATAATAGAGGGATAAAAGGTGGGCTATTAAAATCGCCCACCATAGAAGTGCCGTTTGGTAAACGTAAATTAAAGTTTATTTACCGTATTGATAACATTATCAACAGTAAAACCAAAGTATTCAAGTAGCACATTACCCGGTGCAGACTCACCAAAAGTTGTCATACCAACTACTGCGCCATTCAAGCCTACATATTTAGCCCAAAAATCAACATGCGCAGCTTCAATAGCAACACGTTTGGTTACGTTTGCAGGTAAAACTGATTCTTTGTAATCATTGGTTTGTGCGTCAAAAACATTAGTAGATGGCATTGAAACAACACGTACTTTTTTGCCTTGCTCGGTCAAAACTTTAGCTGACTCAACAGCCAAAGCAACTTCTGAGCCAGTAGCCATTAAAATAACGTCAGGTGTGCCATCACAATTTTGTAAAATATAAGCACCTTTGGCAATATCGCTAACTTGTGATTGGTTACGAGTCATTGCCGGTAAACCTTGACGAGAAAAAATTAGCGCAGTTGGAGCTTTTTGGTTTTGTACTGCCGCTTTCCATGCAACAGCTGATTCAGTTGCATCGCATGGGCGCCATGTGGTTAAGTTTGGTGTGGTACGTAAGTTAGTTAACTGCTCAATAGGTTGATGCGTAGGACCATCTTCACCTTGACCAATTGAATCATGGGTGTAGACAAAAATATTTTGGATACCCATTAATGCTGACATACGTACCGCATTACGTGCATATTCCATAAACATCATGAAAGTAGCGCCGTAATTGATAAAACCACCATGTAATGAAATACCATTCATAATACCGCTCATACCAAACTCGCGAACACCATAAAAAATGTAGTTACCGGCTGCATCTTCTTGAATACCTTTAGAACCAGACCAAAGTGTTAGGTTTGAACCCGCTAGATCGGCAGAGCCACCAAGCATTTCTGGTAAAACGTGACCAAAAGCTTCTATAGCATTTTGTGATGCTTTACGTGAGGCAATATTTTCACTATTTTCATGGCATTCTTGTATGAACGCATTCGCTTTTTCTTCAAAGTCTTTCGGTAATTCACCTTTTATAACACGGCGTTCAAATTCACTGGCAAGTTCAGGGTAAGCTGCTTGGTAAGCGCTGAATTTTTCATTCCAATTAACTTGGTTAGTTGCGCCTTTTTCTTTTTGATCCCATTGTGCATAAACATTTTCAGGAATTTCAAAAGGAGCATGAGTCCAATTTAAAAATTTGCGTGTTGCTGCTATTTCGTCATCACCTAAAGGAGCACCGTGACAGTCATGAGTGCCTGATTTATTGGGTGAACCAAAACCGATAATTGTTTTACAACAAATCATACTTGGTTTGTTAGTAACCGATTTTGCTTCAGTTATCGCTGCGGCAATTGCCTCACTATCATGTCCGTCAACACTAATGACATGCCTGACCGTATGATTCGAAGCGTTGTGGGGTATTATCTGTAAACCGACCATCAACATGACCATCAATAGAAATACCATTGTCATCCCAAAAAGTGATTAGCTTGCCTAATCCTAAAGTACCTGCCAATGAACATGCTTCATGAGAAATACCTTCCATCAAACAACCATCACCTAAGAAACAATAAGTGAAGTGATCAACAACGTTGTGTCCTTCACGGTTAAACTGTGCTGCTAAAGTTTTTTCCGCAATTGCCATGCCTACGGCATTTGAAATACCAAGACCTAACGGGCCTGTTGTTGTTTCAACGCCAGGGGTATATCCATATTCAGGATGGCCTGGAGTTTTAGAATGCAATTGGCGGAAATTTTTTAAATCATCAATAGATAAATCATAACCAGATAAATGTAATAGCGAATAAATAAGCATTGAGCCATGACCGTTAGAAAGAATGAATCTGTCACGATCCGCCCAGTTTGGGTCATTTGGGTTATGTTTTAAAAAGTCACGCCATAATACTTCAGCGATATCTGCCATACCCATAGGGGCCCCAGGGTGTCCTGATTTTGCTTTTTGTACACTGTCCATGCTTAAAACACGAATAGCATTGGCTAGTTCTTGACGCGACGACATATTAGCTCCGGATCTATTTTTAATTAAAGGGGAAATTGAATTGTGCTTATTTTCCCTTACCATAAGTCATATCGCAAATGATATTACATTATTTTTTATATTAACTCGGTAATATACTTAACTAAGCGTTATTAAAAAGTGCCGTAAAGGTAGTGTTTTGCTTAATTAGCTTATAAATAGTAAATAAATCAATAATTATATTGAATTATTTACTTAAATAGTTTAGTTTTTAATCAAGTTACTTAGATGGTTAATTATTATGTATCTAGTAATTTAATAATATTTAATTTAGATTTAGAAAATAAAAAAAGAAAAGGTAATCCAATCAAAATTTAGTAAATTTAGGTAAATAAAATGCGTAAGTCATCCCCTAGAGGATTAAAGCTGACTACGGTTATTTTTGCAGTACTTATTATGACCGTTTCGGCAATATTGAGTAATACCTCAATAGCTGATGACATGGAAGTAAAAACAGCACAATCAGAATCACAATGAAAATTTAAGCCCTGTTCTCAATAGATTGAGTAACAGGGCTTTTTTCTTTTATATCTGAATTAACTTAACGATACTTGCCATTTTTCGTTTTTATACTGGCTACTTTGCGCGCAATAGCGAGTAATTCTGGCGAAATATCATCAGCACCTGCTTTGATTAATTTGCTCACATCCCCTGATGAAAAAAGTGTTCCGCGATCAGATTTTACACCTAACGATCTTACAAAATCTTTTGTTTTTCCTGTGCTACAAGTATCAATATATTTATAGATAATTTGTTCATTAAAACTTTCAGGCTCTTTTCTCAGTATCGTAATTTGGTCAGAGAGTGATTTAATTTCCGACTCCAAGGTTTCAATTAGGTCGGCAATATTTAAATAGGGTTTCATTAAGTTTTTGACTCTTATAAAGGTTGGTTGATTTTGTACGTAAATGATGCAATTAAATTGTTAGTCTTAAATTTTGATTTACTTCTTCTATTAAAAATTTAGGGACATCTTGTTCTGTAGCAACTTTACGCCATTGAGACACGATTTCTGTGGTGTTATCTATAATATCATCTATTTTCTTTTTACTAAAAATAGGGCTTAGTTTTTCAAAGGTATAAAAATCTTTTCTGGTGAAGTTATCTTGTTTTGAATTGAGTGTCATCCAGTGTTTACTTACCCAATGGCTGTTTGGTTTATAACTATAGGCAAGATCATAAGCAGGTGCTAGCTGCCAACTGTTATCGTTATTTAATATGAACGCAAAATTTTTGGCGTGATCGTCATGGTTTCTAGCCACAACATTAAACACCATTCGTTTAAACAGTTGTAATGCATCCACAGCACCTAATTTTAGCTTTCTAGCGGTACCAAATAATTCAGCATATGAATATGAGCCTATATTTTTATAGCTCACATGTTCAAGCCCGTTGAGTGTTTGTACGTGTATTTTCTCATTACCGCGTCGGTCAAATCTTTGCGTAATAAAATGTCTGCGGTCACCTTCATTGAGCAAAAAGCAGGGCTGCATATTGATGCCGCACTCGGTTGCCATTAAATGGTATGCGTATTCCATAGCACCATACCCCATAGGGTCACCAAAAGTTTCTTGGTTTTTATTATGTTCACTAACCCCGTCAAATTTCATTAAATAATGACTAAAGCCTTCTGGTGCATTTGTTTGCCCAGAGCGCACTTGAGTAAAATCGTTATTAAATGCTAGTACTGCTTTCGGTCTTGCTCCGCCAAGCACTCATACCTACAGACATGAGTGACATCATGGCTTCTTGGTCTTCATGGGCGTTATTTGCTAAATGTAAACTAAATTTTTCTCGTTGGTTTAATACTTCTTGGGCGATAGTAATAAGCGAGTCTAGTTGTATTGCTTGAGAGGCGTTAAGATTTTTTCTTTTAACTGCGGCGCATATGTTAATGCACCCATCCCACGCGTACCGGTATATTGTAAACGTTGTAATGGCGTAATATCACTGGTGGATTTACCTTGGCTAGCTATCCATGCATTCATGACGGCATTACCAAAGTCGTCGGGTAGTGAGTCAGCTATTAGTCCAGGAAGCCCTTTAAATGTTTCGTGATCAATTCCTGGAAATGAATATATTTTACTTTTTAATGGCATTTTTATTGGAGACAGCTCAATACCTGTTTTTATAAAACGAGGAAAGTATTCAAAATAGCCGAGTTGAGTTTCTGTGTTGTAGCTAAGAGCACCAACGTCATGATGTTGGTATTTTACCGTGATAACTTCCATTACCATGAGGTGTTTTCCTTGTTTTTGGCTATGCTTTTAGTCATTGTTTTATGCTCGGCGGTAGCTCTTTTTCGCTGTTTCCCTTGAAGTTTTGCTAATTGAATAGGTGATATTTCTTGCTTGGGGATAAATGCATTTAACTGTTCTGTAAGATTAAGTGCAATTAAAATGGCAATAAAAGATTCGAGTGTTGATTTTCCTTTTTCACTATTAGTGACAGCCTTGATTGATATTCCTGCTTTTTGGGCTAAAGCTTGTTGTGTTAAATCTGCATTTAGGCGAGCGGTTCTTATTCTATCGCCTAATTCACTCGCTATAGCATCAGGTGATTCAGAATCGAATGTCATTATAAACTCCAAAAGAGTGATAGAAACGTATTTATACCAATCTCAGTAACTATGTGATCATTTCTACTTGCTAAAATCACCCACTAGATCGTTATTTAATCATTAGACCAACTCGTTATTGAAATAAATGCCTTGTATTTGGCAATTTTTTCAACGTATAAAATAGATCACTTAGTTAATGAAACTGGTATTATTTTATAGAGTATGACACAGTATTGGAATATAGAAAATAACAGATTTTGTAATCCTCCCTTAAGGGTGTTTTAATCGCTTTTTATGGCTTTTACAATCCTTTAAGGGGTGGTAGGTATGCTATGTAAATTTAGGCGAGAATTTGAACTTTTTGTAAAATCATTGAAATTTATTATTGTGAATCAAACTGTTAGGTATTAAATTAACCAGTGTGCTTGCTTGTTGTTCACCAATTAGTGCTTTTGCATGTTCAAATCCGACCAATATATCAGGTTTTCGTCCTTTTAAATTATGACAATCAGAGGCTATTGCACTGACTTTCTCATCAATAAGGAGTTGTTCTGCAAAATGTTGTACGTCACTACCAAACTTACCTGTAAGGCTGCAAGAAGTGATTTGGATAGGACAACCTAAATCGATAAATACTTGTAGCTTTTCTGGATGGTTCATGAAGGTACTGTTACGTTCTGGATGCACAATAATAGGAAGATATTTATTTGATAATACCCAACGAACAAGATTGTCACTACCATAAGGAATATCGTTTCGAGGGAACTCTAGCAGAAATGTTTTTTGATCTTGATATTCACCTAACCAAGGTATCTGGTTGCTGCTAACCATGGTCATAATTTCAGGTCCAATGCGAAGTTCTGCACCCAAAAGTAGTTTAATTTGAATATTTTCTTTATCTACTTCTTCTTTAAATTGTATAAATGCTTGCTCTAGCTGTTGCTTTGTATTGTTAAAGCGACCCATATGGATGTGTGGGGTGAGTACTTGTGTTGTCACACCGTTATCAACCGCTATTTTCAGCATAGTTAGTGCTTCGTCTAAGCTGCTAGCGCCGTCATCTATATTGCAGTTTGGGTAAAACATGGCTGTGAATATCTATCATTTCTACATCGATTAAATCTTTTTGATTTAGAGTAATATTATATCATGACAGAGAGATTAGTGATTTTTTATTTATCATTAATACCCGTTTCATTAATTAAGTGATCTATTTTATATGTATAAAATTATATGTATTAAAAATTGCCAAATACAAGGTATTTATTTCAATAACGAGTTGGTCTGATGATTAAATAACGATCTAGTGGGTGATTTTAGCAAGTAGAAGTGATCACATAGTTAGTGAGACTGCTATAAGTTAAAAGAGGGGGAATATAGATAAAATAAAGGTAGCACGGTGAATGAAAAAATTCAGCGTGCTACATTGAAAAGCGCTCAGCAGTTGTTATTGTTTAATTTCTGTTGAAGCTTTATTTAAGCGTGTATTAATTTTTATGTACTTATAAAAATTAATCTTTCGCAGGTTTAGTACCGTAATACTCACCTGAGTAGTAGTGATCACCGTAATAACTCATTTTATTAGGCTCTGCTACCGTTAATACGGCACCAATAATATTCGCGTTTAATTTTTGTAATCTAGACACGGCTTCTTTAGCGACTTTAACACGCGTATCTTCAGCTTTAGCTACAAAGATAACCCCATCAACTTTGTTCGCTAAAATACACGAATCACTTACAGGTAAAGTAGGAGGGCCATCTAAAATTATGTAGTCAAACTCCTGTTTTAGTTTTTCAAGTATCAGTTCAAACTTGTTTGATGACAACAACTCCAGTGGATTTCTTGCAATAGTTCCACACGTAATTACATTTAGTTGCTCATTGTTGTCTTTGTAATATATATCACTTTCTGTGGTCACTGAACCGGTAACTAAATCGGTTAAACCAAATTTAGGTTTTATGTTTAAACTGCTCGCTATGCTAGGTTTACGCAAATCTACTTCCAACAGTAATGTTTTACCTAGGTTGCTATAAGCAGCAGCAAGGTTAATTGCCATCGTTGACTTACCTTCGCTCCCTGTAGCAGAAGTCACTAAAATTGTTTTTGGTGGGTTATCAATATTGGAAAACAGTAACCCTGTGCGGATAGTATTGATACTTTCCGAAAACGGCGAACGTGAATCATCTAAATATTGTTTCTCAGGTTTAACTATGCCTTTTTTACCTTTTACAACCGGTGTAATTCCCAATCTTGGTAGTTTGAGTTTTTCTTCAATAGCGTCTGGAGTTTTAAAGGTGTTGTCTAATGCTTCTCGCATAAAGGCTAATACAACGCCAAAGAAAGCACCAAAGACACCCGCTAGCACTATGATAAGTTTAATATTTGGTTTAAAAGGTACTTTAGGTACAGTCGCACGATCAATGATATGAACATTAGATGCGGTGTATTCACTTTTTCCACTGGTTTCCATTAAACTTACTTGAAAGTTTTCATAGATTCTTCGGTTATTTTCTACTTCTCTTTCTAAGCTTACAAGTGAAAAGTTTTCAGTTTGTAGTGATTGAATGTCAGCTCTCGTTGTGCTGATTAATTTGTTTATATTGGTCACTTGAAATTGTGCTAATCTATAATTTTTCTCAATATTATCAACGACTTTTTTTACTTCTTCGGTAAGGTTTTGTTGTGCGCTTTTAAGCTCTGAACGGGCAGCAATCATTTTAGGGTGTTTCTCACCGTAGCGTTCAAACAGTTCATTAACTTTTCGTGAAAGAAATGCCTCTTCTTTTACCATGTCACTGGCTGTTTTATTCTGTAATACAGGGCCAAGTGAATAGAATTCTTTTGAACCTGGTTCAATATTTTTAATCGCTAAATATTGTTCTTCAGCGGCACTAAGGTTAGTTTGTGCACGTATTAACTCATTATTTAAAGATTGTAACTGAGTGTTAGCAATACGCTGTTGTTGGCTAGTATCAACCAAACCTTGTTGTGAACGATATGTGCTTAATTTGGTTTCTGAATCTTGAAGTTTGGCTTTTAGTGCTGCAAATTGTTCACCTAACCAAGACTCTGTGTTTTTTACTTCACCTAAGCGTGATTCTAAACCAAATTGAATATAGGCATCAGAAAGAGCATTGATTATATCTGCTGCTTCTTGTGGGTCAGCCGAAGTGTAACTAATATTGATGATCTGGCTTTGTTTGCCACCCGATACTTCAATGCCACTTTGAATGCCAGAAGCAAGCATTATTTTTATGTCAGCGTCTGTTGGTGCTGATTTTTTTGGTTGTCAGTTTTGCTAAATAATGCAGAAAACTCTGTTTTTATGTCTTTAATAACACTGCTTAAGCCAGATATTGGTTTACTTTTATTTTCTTTTTTCGCCTTCTTATATTTTTCTACTAAGCCTAGTTTTTCAACAACTGTTTCAGCAATATTACGAGAATTAATTATTTCGTATTGCGTTTCGTAGTATAAAAAAACTAAAGCAGAAGCGATATATTGTTCGTTTCTGTTAGCATTGGGTTGTTGTGGATCTGCTAAAATTTTTGCAGATGCCCTGTAAATAGGAACAGAGGAAGAGGCGATTAAACCGCCAATAATAAGGCAACATAATGTGACTGCCATTATGCTCCATTTAGCTCTTTTGATAGTACGCCAATACTGCCCCAAATCGATAACTTCTTCATTATCAAAGTTTATGTTGGTCGATTGGTTTTGAACGGTCGGTGATTTGTCAGCAACTACTGTGTTCATATTCATTTGTCCTTAAAAAAAGCTTTCGCTGACAGTGATTACATCACCAGGTTTGATTTTGTCATTTAAGGCTACGGCCTTGATAAAACGTTTGTCATTCTCGCTTACTAAAGAAATAGTGGTGCGAGAGGCTCTTTCGGTGAACCCACCGGCCAAGAGCTACTGCTTTTTCAACTGTTAGATTCTTTTTATAAGGGTAGCTACCGGGTTTTTTTATTTCACCATTAATATAAAAAGGGCGGTATTCCGTGATAGTTACAGTAACATTAGGTTTCTTTAAGTAACCTTCGAGTAATAGTTCTGTTATTTTTTGCTCAACTTCAGAAATGGTGTGGCCCTCGATAGCAACTTGCCCTAGTAATGGCATAGAAATGTCTCCATTACCACTAACGCGGACTTTATCGACACTTAAATCATTTTCATTAAATACGGTGATTGATATTTGATCGTCTGCAGAAATACGATAATCATCGATTTCGTCAGCAATGGCAAAACCTGATATTGGCATAATTACAGTTAAGTAAAGAATGAAAAAAAGTTTTAATAACTTCATGAGTTCCCTTTGATATATACGAGTAGAGTTGGATAATGTTTAGGTTTATTTAAACTTAGTGGTTAATGAAAGCCCGATAATATTGGCTTTGTAGTTATAGATTGCAAAATCTGAATTTCTTTCAATGTATTTATAATCTAAGCTGATGTTAAGCCAAGTTAATAGGCTGTGATCTAATCCTAGTTTTATATTATGGCGTTTATCTGTTCTGCTTTGTGCCGTTACTATATCGTCATTATCATAAGTGTATGATGCTTTAATTTGTGTTCTTGGCGTAATTTTATGTTCAGCATTAACCGTATATGTATTGGTTATAAAGGCACTTGTTAGTTGCTGAGAAGATTCTCTCGTCATTCTACTAGCGCCGAGTTTAATCTTGGTGTACGTGTTTGGCTTCCATGTCATATCTAGCATGTATGATAAACCCGTAATGTCGTTATAAACATCTTGCTCAAAGTCTTTACTCTGATAACCAAGTTTAAATGTTCCACTAGTTTTAGCGGTTATATCCCATTCAACACCAAACCAAATAGAAGGCTTCTTTACTTGATTGATCGGGAAATTGACTCTTAATTATGTAGTCATAATCTGCAACACTGGCTTGAAATAATAATCGTGTTTTTGGGGCGATACGGTAAAAAAATGTACCGGTTAATGCATTGCGATCTACATCACGATAATCTTGAAAGTTGTTGCTATAACGGTACTCTCTGTGATCTAAGCCGAAAACTAATTGACCAATACTTTCGCGTGTGCCGTAGTAAAATTTAGCATAAGCTTGTTTTTTTTCGGTTTGATTAAACTCATTAATTAATGAAGACACTGAGTTGTTTGTACCTGGCTCTTCAATTTTATCCTGATAAGAAACTTTAAACTCGGAGTCAATTTTTAGTGAATGATCAAAATGAGCAAAAAGAGCAATATCGTGGTTGTTGTAATTAAGCTCACTATAGTCTTTATAAGCCGCATATTCGCCTTGATAATCCAATGCTAAAATGTGTTTACCCATATAAGTAAAATATTTTAGATCAGGTGAAATGGTTACTGATGAATCTGCAAAAGGTTCCACATTTCGTAACACATTATTGTCATGTTGGGTTAGTAATGAGGCATTTAGTAGTAACCCTTGGCGCTCTTGAGCATGGGTGATTGGGCCAAAAAGGGTACATGTTGCTATGCCAGTGATTAAGATTATTTTTTGTATTTTTTCCACAAAGTTCACAATTACCACAATTTCCTTATCTAGCACAAAAATACCATTTTATTGTTTGTTGCTATCATTCAAAATTTTACGTAAGCAATAAATATGCCCACAATTAATTTTATTTAAAAACAAAAAGTTAGGTTGTTTTTAAATGATGTTTTTTTATAGTGTAAAAAAAGCTGACACGCTTTCTATGATTGATGCGTAGTTTTTACAAAAATGTTTCTTTAAACCGGCCCCAAATACCAAGCGAAAAATTAGGAAATAGATCAATACCTAAGGCAGATTTTACCAGATAAAGTATTAATAATCCAAGTCCAGTACAAAATATTAAAAATAAACTTGATACTATCGCAGTGAGGATGATAGACATGCGTCTTTCTTGTCGGCTTAATTCCCTGTAGTTCTTTCCGGCTAGAAAAACATAGTAAAACCGCCATTGGTAAAAGGGGAGCTTAAATGTGCCTCTTAAATCTATTTTGTGTTTACCCCGCCTACGTGATCCTACTGCAGTTAATAAATGAGTTAACTGTTCATCTGAAAAACTGCTAGCTACCTCTTGAGGCATTCTTGATAATAATTTTTTTATTGCGGGTTGATTTGTTATGTTGTGATCGGTTGCATCCACTTGCATTAATCTTTGTTTTAAAGTGCTTTAATAATTAGAATATATTTTTTTATATCCTTGTGCTACTGTTAATCCTGAGTTTTTACTCTTTCTAATAGTATTGTCTATTTTATTTTTTAAGCTATTTTGCACACTTATATATTTACAGTGTGTAGTTATATAGTTAGTAGTAATGTCATAGTATAGTGATATGGCTTAATTCAATCTAATCATCATCTAAATGCAAAAGGATTTTAGCAAGTGAAACTTTCGCAATGTAGCACAATTAATATACATAAATTACCACCTAAATTAGTTGAGTTATTAAAAACAGCTGAATGCAGCTCTATTGTTGGTTTTGGTGTGACACAAGAACAGCGAGACTTTATGCTATTCACGGCTATTGTAGATAATCAGGATTCTGATTTTTTTAAAGGGCTAACTAAGGAGGTAAAAGAATATCTTTTAACGTTAAGCGAAAGTTTATCCGTTGAGGGACATTAATTACGCTCTCCTTCTTTCATAATCATACCAATCTCACTAACTTAGTGAGCATGGCTACTCGCTAAATCATCATTTACATAGAAAATTAAGTTTCACGTTTATTTTTACTAATGTGATGCTAGTCAGGCATTAACGCGGTAACTTTCTTTTGAAGTAAGGGAATAACCTCTTTTTCAAACCAAAGATTTTTCTTTAACCATAGATTATTTCTTGGGCTAGGGTGAGGCAATACTATTTTATTCAACGGTAATAAAGTTTGCCATTGTTTTGCTAGCTTTGTTATAGGGGCTTTAGAGTGCAAATGCCATTCAACTGCATATTTGCCTAGTATAATTGTTAATTCTATTTCCGTTAGTTTTTCTAATAACGCTTTTCGCCAAGTTGTTGCACATTGGGGTATTGGTGGTAAATCACCTGATTTTCCTCTACCAGGATAACAAAATCCCATAGGCAAAATGGCAAATAATTGCTCATTGTAAAACTGACTTTTATTAACCCCAAGCCATGCTCTTAATCTATCGCCACTTTTATCATCAAAAGGCATTGATTTTTGATGCGCTTTTATTCCAGGAGCTTGTCCCACAATAAGTATTTTACTTTGGGTACTAATTTGTAATATTGGATTGGGTTCTAAGGGTAAGATTTTTTCGCATAATCGACATTGTTTTACTTGAGACAATAAATTTTTCATGCGGATTGTTTTTTGTAGGATGTCAGAATATATTGACGTTTAAATTGATCTGGTTTGTTATTGAACAAGTTAATACAATTTTCGCAAATGCACGATGTACGTCGCAAAGCCGCAGGTACTATAGCCGTAAGCTCATTAGGAATTTTTGCAGTGCTACACCGGCAAGCGTTATTACTGTTAACCATACAATTATTTATGCCCTTACAAAAAGGGCATAATATTGCATTGACTGAATTTTGCATCGCTATATATCTCTTTGGTTAAATAAAACATGCTTAAAACATAGCTAAAACACAACTGATACAGGTTACTATACACATATGTGCAATTGTTGTTTTGCGAGTTTACAAACTTTTAAGTTTTATTTAAAGCTTAATAAATAATAAACGTGCTTTACTTTTTGTAATAAGGCGAGGGGCTTTAAGTTTTCATTTTTGCTTTTATTTGTTCAGTAGTTGCATGTCGAACATCTTTACCTTCAACGAGGTAAACAATATATTCGCACAGATTCGTTGTGTGATCACCTATTCGCTCAAGTGCTCTAGCACACCAAGTAACCCGCAATGCATTTTTTATTTCACGAGGGTTTTCCATCATTTTTGTGACCAACAAACGTGAGATATTGTCAAACTCTTCATCAACTACGTTATCATTTCGGATAATTTCTAATGCAGCTTCTACATCCATTTGGGCGTAGGCCATTAAGGCTTTATTTAACGTTTCACTGACATGCTTACCTAGGTGTTTTAGTTCAACTAACGGTCTTGTATCAACTTCGTCACTATTGCCTTCAATGCTGCCTTCTTTATCTGTATTAGCTTTAATCGCACGATATTTTGCCAATTTTATTGCATTTTTTCCGAACTTTACTGCTTCATCACCCATACGTTCAAGATCGGTTATACTCTTAATAACGCTAACCAATAAACGTAGATCACTTGCAGCCGGTTGTCTTCGTGCTAAAATTTGAGTGCAATATTCATCAATTTCTAGCTCCATAGTGTTGACTTCTTTATCACGTTTAATTACTTTTTTTGCGAGTTTTTCGTCAGCATTTAAAACGGCACTTAATCCATCGTTCACTTGTTTTTCAACGAGGACACCCATATCCATGACTAATGTTCTTACTTGCTCTAACTCTTGGTTAAAGCGCCGTGAAATGTGCTTGTCTAAATGTAATTTTGTCGTAAAGCCCGTAGGATTGTCACTTGATTCACTAGGTGAGCTTTTATCTGTGTGGCTGTTATCTTGCGTTGTCATGTGATTCTCCAATTAACCGAATCGGCCAGTGATATAGTTTTCGGTAAGTTTGTGGCTAGGGCGTGTGAAAATATCTTCCGTTTTGCCCATTTCAACTAATTTTCCCATATGAAAATAGGCGGTGTGTTGCGAAACACGAGCGGCTTGTTGCATTGAATGAGTTACGATGGCAATAGTGTATTTTTCTTTGAGCTCGTCAATTAACTCTTCAATAATTGCTGTGGCTATAGGATCAAGAGCTGATCCGGCTCGTCCATTAAAATAACTTCAGGGCTAACGGCTATTGTTCTTGCGATGCACAATCGTTGCTGTTGTCCTCCAGATAAACCCGTTCCTGGCTCTTTTAATCTGTCTTTAACTTCATTAAATAATCCTGCTTTTTGTAAACTAGTTTCTACAATGTCATCAAGTTCTGATTTGTTGTTGGTTAAACCGTGAATACGGGCCCCATAAGCAACATTATCATAAATAGATTTAGGAAATGGGTTGGGTTTTTGAAATACCATACCAACACGAGCACGTAATAAAACGGGGTCTAAATCTTTGGCGTAAATATCTTCATTATCAAGCAATAATTGACCTGTCACTCGACAACTATCAATAGTGTCATTCATTCGATTTAAGCATCGTAAAAAGGTAGATTTACCACAACCAGAAGGCCCAATAAGTGCAGTTACTTGGTTTTGTGCTAGATCTAGACTGACATTGTGAATTGCTTGTTTTTCACCATAATAAACATCAGCTCCTCTAATTGACATTTTTGCTTCATCGGCGTAGATATTGCCAACAGTATGCGTTATTTCATCGAGGGCAAATTCATTTGGTTTTGTTTCTAAATTAATCATGTATGTTTCTCAATAGATTCTTTTATACGTTATTTATTTTCAAACTTAGAACGCAACACGGTTGCCGTAATGTTTATCACTAATAATAAGGCTAAGAGCACTAAAATAGCTGCGGATGTTTTTGCTAAAAAGGCTCTTTCTGGGCTGTCGGCCCATAAAAATATCTGTACAGGTAAAACGGTTGCTGAATCTACAATACTAGTAGGTACGTCAACAATAAAGGCTACCATACCAATCATCAATAAAGGTGCTGTTTCACCTAATGCCTGAGCTACACCAATAATTGCACCTGTAATGATGCCAGGCATAGCTTGGGGCAATACATGTGAGAATGTTACTTGCATCTTTGATGCGCCCAAACCTAATGCTGCTTCTCTTAATGAAGGCGGAACCGCTTTTATCGCTGCTCTGCTAGCAATTATAATGGTCGGTAATGTCATAAGTGTTAGAACTATCCCACCTACTAGTGGCGCTGACCTAGGCAGCTCAAATAGGTTAATTATCACCGCTAACCCCAATAAGCCAAAAACTATAGAAGGTACTGCGGCTAAATTATTTATATTAATTTCAATTAAATCGGTCCAACGATTATTTGGCGCAAACTCTTCTAAATATAATGCACCAAAGCAACACCCAAAGGAAATGAAAGTAATAAAGTTACCAAGCATGGTCAATAATGTGCCGGCAAGGGCACCTTTTATACCTGCAAGTTCAGGTTCTCTTGAATCACTCGCGGTGAAAAAACTTAAGTTTATGCGATTATCAACACGGTTCTCTGTTACAAGTTTTTCTAGCCAAATAGCTTGTTGCTTTGAAACTCGTAAACCTGCTTCTCCTTGAGAGAATCCTTCTTTAAGATAACTATCCACGTCATCATCCGACCTAATCCAGACATTGACCTTTTTATCAAATTGTTCAGGAGCGGCAATTAACATATCTTTTATCGTAAATTC
Source organism: Colwellia maritima (assembly GCF_022669015.1). Lineage (GTDB taxonomy): Bacteria > Pseudomonadota > Gammaproteobacteria > Enterobacterales > Alteromonadaceae > Colwellia > Colwellia maritima. The sequence continues at coordinate 139,310 of NZ_JAKKSL010000002.1, forward strand.
AGCGTTAGTTGAGAACAACTTAGTTAATTGACGTTTTTCTGAGCGACTAAGTTTTTCACCTGTTGAGAACATTTGATAAACAGAGTTTTTTAATACCTTGCGGTAATTGGCTGTTTTTAATTGTTCAGCAAACGCGGCTTCATTGGTGGGCGATTCAAGGCCTAACCATTCTTTTTTATAAGTAATATCTAGTTTAACCCAGTGCTGATTAAACGCCGGCAGTGCTTTAATTGTTATATCACTGATTAAAATTACTACTAACATAAAGCCAAATAATACCGCTAAGAGTCCTAGACGTTTAAAGCGTTTTTCCTTTTTGTGCCGTTGCTTCAAACTCCGAGCAACAAGCTCTGTGGTAGGAGATTTTTTTGTGTTTTGGATAACTTTAGTCATATTGTTCTCTGTATTTTCTGACCACTTTTAGCGCCAAAATATTTAAGCCAAGTGTGGTAATAAATAACATTAATCCAAGCGCAAAAGCGGCTAATGTTTTTGGACTATCAAATTCTTGATCGCCAGTGAGTAAGGTGACAATTTGCACGGTAACGGTTGTGACTGAATCTAACGGGTTTGCCGTTAAATTTGCAGCCATACCCGCGGCCATTACTACAATCATGGTTTCGCCTATTGCACGTGAAACAGCCAATAAAATAGCGCCAACAATACCTGGTAAAGCGGCCGGAAGTAGAACGCCTATCACGGTTTCGCTTCGCGTAGCTCCCATGCCAAAAGAAGCTTCTTTAAGTGAGTGGGGTACCGCGCTTATTGCATCTTCTGATAAGGATGATACAAAGGGGATAATCATCGTACCCATCACTAACCCAACGGCTAAAGCGCTTTCGGAAGCAACGCTTAAACCAAAGCTCTCGCCTACATTTCTGATTACTGGTGCGACAGTTAATGCGGCGAAAAAACCATAAACAACGGTTGGTATACCTGCTAATATTTCTAACATGGGTTTGGCGACGCTGCGTAATCTAGCGCTAGCATATTGAGATAAATATATTGCTATCATTAAGCCAACGGGAACAGCAAGAAGCATGGCTATAAAGGTAATTAACATGGTGCCGGCAAATAGAGGAACAGCGCCAAAACTACCTGACCCACCTACTTGATCAACACGCATTGCCGTTTGTGGGCTCCATTGCGTGCCAAACATAAATTCAGCAGGGGAAACGCTTTTAAAAAGTGAATTGACTCAAACAAAACCGAAACAACAATGCCTACTGTGGTTAAAATGGCAATGGCTGAAGACGATATGAGTAATGCTAATATGATAGTTTCAGATTTTTGTCGGGCTTTAAAGTTGAGACTAAACTTTCTCACGAGCATGATAACGCTTACTACAGCAATTACTAATACTAGGGCTGTTTTTAACCAAGCGGCTTTTTGATTCAGTGTTTGTAGCGTGAGCGCGGCTTGAAATTGTGCTTGTATGCTTGTATTGCTTTGTTGTTCTATGCCTGCAGCTGCTATGCTTTGAATTAATCCTTGAGCTGTTTCTGTTGAAGCAATAGAACGAATATTGTTTAGATACAAGCCTAAATCAATAGATGATAATTGCTGAATTTTTTCGGGTAATGTATTGGTGAGTAATTGTTCAATAACTAGTTGTTCTACGCTATTGAAAATGAGCAAGGTAATCAGTGCGGTAAACCACATACCATGGCGGTTAATAAACCAAATTGCTCTGGCAAGTTGGTAAGTGCTTTTTTATGTTCTGCTCCGCCGCCAATTTTCAGTGAACGTTTTATTCCAAACCAATAACTAAACAAGGTTAATGAAAGTAGAACAATAAAAAGTAAAGATGAATTCATATAATAAGACCAGTTTTCCAAATTTAACGATAAGATATGACAAGAAGCTTATTCTCGTCATATCTTACGCGTTAGTTAATATGGGTTACTTGTTCAAAGTTAGCGGAGTAAGTGATAAAACATTTTTACGTACGTTTGATAACTTTTCTTCACCAAGAGGAATAAGACCTTTGTCAGTTAAGTAACCTTCTTCACCCATTGCCGCTTCACTAGTATATTCAGTTAAGAATTCTAAAATACCAGGAACTTTACCTACATGAGCATTTTTCACGTAAAAGTATAATGGACGAGATACTGGGTAAGAACCGTCAGCAATGGCCTCAAATGAAGGACCTTCACCATCAATAATTGAACCTTGAAGTGTATCGTTATTTTGATCTAAAAAGCTAAATCCGAAAACGCCGAATGCTTTAGGGTTGCTTGAAAGTTTTTGTACAATTAAATTATCATTTTCACCTGCTTCAATGTAAGTGTGATCTTCACGAACACTGTGGCAAATTTCTTTATACTTAGCTTTGTTTTGTTTTTTTATTGCTTTAATCCAATCGAATTTTTTACAACCGCCTTCTAAAACCAATTCAGCAAACGCATCGCGGGTTCCTGAAGTTGGTGGTGGACCTAATACCTCAATTTTAGTGGTCGGTAGTGTTGGGTTTATATCACTCCATAATTTATATGGGTTAGCAATTAACTTAGGGCTGCCGTCTTTTTCGGAACGTTTTTAGCTAAAGCGAGAAACAATTCTTTACGAGTAATATTCATTTTATTGGCAGTATTTGAGTTCGCAAGTACAATACCGTCGTATCCTACTAATACTTCTGTGATGCTTTTCACACCATTTTTTACGCACATATCAAATTCACTTTTTTTCATACGGCGTGAAGCATTTGATAAGTCAGGTGTGTTTATTGCGTTGCTAGTACAAAATAACTTCATACCACCGCCAGTACCTGTAGATTCAATTTTAGGTGTGTTGAATTTTGTACTTTTACCAAAACGTTCAGCAACAACTGTAGAAAAGGGGTAAACAGTAGAGGAACCTACAGCGGTAATGGTGTCACGGCTATTGCTTTGTGCGTTTGCAACCTGAGCCATTAACGCTACAGTGCTTAAAGATAAGGTCATTATTGTCGTTGTTATTTTTCTCTTCATCATGTTGTTCATAATATTTCTCTTGTTAAAATTTTAACGTTATAAAAATTATTTAATTTAAAGCTGTTTTATTAATCTGGGCACAGTGTAGGAATGTTATATTACAGTTACATGACTGAATTGTTACAGTTATGTGAAAGCGGTACATGAAAGGATTTTTTAAAATTACGCTGTACTCCATTAAATTATTGTGTAAAAATAACCTTACAAATAGCGTAATTAATTCTTTACGATTTTATGTTTTTATTTTTATCAAGCTGCAGTCTTCTATAGACGCATTTTGAAATTTTCAATATTTTCAATAAATCTTGTTTTAGCCAACGCACTTTTAATGACTAAATTATAGGAAAGAACATGGCAACAATAACGGCCGACCGTCAAGCTCACAAAAGCACCTTGAATGATATTCATGTTAACGAAGAACGTGTACTGATAACGCCAGAGCAACTTAGAGAGGAATTACCTTTAAAAGATCCTGGCAGAGCATTTGTAAAATCTGCGCGTAAAATTATTGCCAATATTATTCATAAAAAAGATCCCCGCTTGCTTATTATTAGTGGGCCATGCTCAGTGCATGATATTGAAGGTGCGAAAGAATATGCCCGTGAGTTGAAAAAATTACATGATCAATATAAAGATTCTTTATATATAGTGATGCGTGTATATTTTGAAAAACCTCGTACAACGGTTGGTCGGAAGGGACTAATTAATGATCCACATATGGATGGTTCGTTTGATGTAGAAACAGGGCTTAAAAAAGCACGAGAATTATTAATCTACTTAACTGAATTAGGACTACCATTAGCAACAGAAGCACTTGATCCCATTAGCCCTCAATATTTAGCCGAGTTATTTAGTGGGTCTGCTATTGGTGCGCGTACTACTGAGTCACAAACTCACCGAGAAATGGCAAGCGGTTTATCAATGCCTATAGGGTTTAAAAATGGTACAAATGGTAGTTTAGATGTCGCAATTAATGCATTGCAGTCGGCTGCGTCGTCACATCGGTTTATGGGGATTAATCGCCAAGGCCAAGTGTCGTTGATTAAAACATCAGGCAACCCTGATGGCCATGTTATTTTACGTGGTGGCAAGAAACCTAACTATGATAGCGTTAATATAAATGAGTGTGAGCAAGTGTTAGCCAAACATAGTTTAGAACCAGGAATTGTGGTTGACTGTAGTCATGGTAACTCTAATAAAGATTATCGTCGTCAACCTCTTGTTGCAACGAATGTTTTTAATCAAATAGTTGAAGGTAATAAGTCAATTATTGGTATTATGTTAGAAAGTAATATAAACGCAGGAAATCAAAGTAGCGATCTTGCGATTGCCGATATGGAATATGGTGTGTCGGTTACCGATGCATGTATTGATTTAAACAGCACTAAAACGCTATTATCTCAAGCGAATGATATGCTGAGTGAAGTATTAAACAACCGCATTGCAAAATAATTTTTAGCTATGCGTATTAAATAAAAATTTGGCTAACCATTTTTTTAGAAAACTGTTATTTCAACAAAAGGGTAATTTATTACCCTTTTGTTGGATCTGAGTTTTTTTATTAGCAAACGCTTATTACCATAAGAGAATGTCATAAGAGAATGCCATAAGATATTAGATATAAAAATAACCATAATAGAAAATTGATAAAAGAGAACGTATGAATAATTTTGACGACAATCTTAAAGTTTTACGAGATGAGATTGATGAAATAGATAGCCAGTTAGTCGAGTTATTAGCGAAACGTTTGGCTGTTACTGCCAAAGTGGGGGAATTAAAAAGCGCCGAAGGCATGCCTATTTTTGCGCCTGAACGTGAAGCGCACCTCATTAGTAAACGCAGAGAGCAAGCCGAGCAGGTCTGGTTTAAGTGGTGATTTAATTGAAGATATTTTACGTCGTCTAATGCGAGATTCTTATGTCAGCCAAGACGCCGCCGGTTACCAATGCATTAACCCTGCTTGTAAAAAAGTGGTTGTAGTGGGTGGTAAAGGCCAATTAGGTAGTATCTTTGTTGATTTGTTTCAACGCTCTAACTATCAGGTGGCCATTATCGAACAAGATGACTGGTCAACTAGTGCTGATGTGTTAGCTGAAGCTAGTTTGGTTATTGTTGCTGTGCCAATAAGACTTACATCTTTGGTTATTAATCACTTAAACCATTTACCACTGATTGTATTTTAGCAGACTTTACAAGCGTTAAAGAATCACCACTATATGAAATGATGAAAGTGCATCAAGGACCCGTGGTAGGTTTACACCCTATGTTTGGCCCAGACGTTACTGGGTTAATTAAGCAAACTATTATTGTTTGTGATGGTCGCGAAACAGAGCAGTACCAATGGCTGTTAAAGCAGTTTCAAGTGTGGGGCGCTAAAATTTATCAAGTATCGGCACAAGCACACGATCAAGCTATGTCAATGGTGCAAGTGATGCGACATTTTTCAACCATCGCCTATGGTTATCATTTAATGGCTGAAGGGGCAGATATTGAACAACTGTTAAATATGAGTTCACCTATCTATCGCTTGGAGCTCATTATGGTGGGGCGCTTGTTTGCACAAAATCCTATTCTATATTCAGATATTATTTTTTCTAATCCTGACAATATCATGATGATGAAACGTTTTGCTTATCGTTTTTTAGAGTTATTAGAAGATGTTGAACAAGGAGATAAAACAGCTTTTGTAAGCATGTTTAAACAGGTATCTGATTGGTTTGGCGATTATGCAGACGACTTTTTGGCAGAAAGTAAAACAATGTTGTTAAAAGCAAATGAATTGAAAAAGATCTAGCCCAAATGTTACTTTTCAAGACTAGCCGCGCACTAAAGTTAACGATTTTACTCGTTAACTTTTTCAAGCATTAATTTCAAGCATTAAATTCAGCACTAAAAACGATAAGCAAGCCCGATAGAAATTTGGTGATCAATCCACACAGCTCGGTCAAACTGTGCTACGCAGCCATCTGCTTGACAAAATAAAGTATCATCGTCGTCAGTTAACGTTGCATAGCCACGTAACTCAGTAATGAAGACTAGATTAGCAGAATAATTGTAGCGAGTTCCTACTGCCAAAGTTATTGATGGATAAATAGCGCTATCAAAGTCACTGTGAAAATAAGTAGTACCAATACCTAAACCTAAAGTGGTTACATATTCACGTTCTTTAAACAGTGATACACCGCTGAAGTGCGTATAAACAGTATCAAAAGAGTGTGTTGTGTTATCTATTGTGTCAGTGAAGTCGCGAGAAATATAATTAACTAAAATTTGGCCTTGCCCTGTGGGCGAATCTTGCCAAGCAAAAGCTAGGGCAAAGTTAGGTTCATTTGTCGTTGATAATTCAGCGCTATAATCGTCATTTATCAGTTCAGGACTAAAGTTTTTGCCGATTAATGCTGTTACCTCTAATTCTACCGCTTGAAGGTTAGTTGAGAATAAAAGCATTAATAATAGGCTATACAGTGTTTTTTTTACACCAATCAACCGGGGCGGGCGTGAATAAAACTCCAATGGTGGCATAATTGATTCTTCCTTAGTTTTTTTATGTTTTTCTGTTTATAGTCATAAGCTTACTCTGCTTTATACAAATTACAAGTGATAAAAGGGCAAGTCAGTGGCAATTTAGTGTTTTATTCTTGAGCCCAAACTCAAGTTGATGGTAATTGTAAGTCAATATATTCGATAATCAAAAACTGTTGACCAAAATAAATATTTGGAATGCAGGGAGGTTAGTATGACAAAACAGTATTATCTAAAAGGGGTGTTTCGGGGCACAGCCGAATCTGCATATGGTTTGGAAACCGCAATAAATAAAATTCGGGTTGAAGAACCCTTATATCTATTTTCTGAGGGGTTGGATGGTGATCAATCTGCTGATTTACGTCATCACGGAGGATTAGAACGTGCATTACATCAATATCCTTTCGAGCATTATGCTTACTGGCAACAAAAATATGGAGTCAATAATGAATGGCAAACAGCCGGCATGGGAGAGAATATAAGCTCAATAGGTATGACTGAAGAAATCGTTTGTATAGGGGATCGTTATCAATGGGGCGCAGCTATTATTGAAGTCAGCCAACCACGTTCGCCTTGTTTTAAACTAAATAAACGATGGGGAATTAAAAATTTTTCGGTTGCGATGCAAGATATTAGTCGTTGTGGTTGGTTGTATCGTGTCATTCAACCGGGCCGGGTTAGTGTAAATGAGCCTTTGCAACTGATAGAGCAAGTGCCTAATACAATGACATTACGTGAAGTGTGCGACATTTTTTTTGGTGATCCGCTTAACATAGAGGGATTGAAAAAACTAAAAATGCAAAATAAATTATCACAAAGTTGGATGTCTAAAGTGACTCAACGTCTTGAGACAAATGAGGTGGAAAATTGGCATACTAGACTGCTAGGACCTAAAAAATGAATAAATAAGCGTTATATTATACTTTTTAAGTATAAAAATTATTTTCATCATTATCTTACGCTTACATTTAGCCTTTTATTTTTACTCAGTGGGAATCAACTAGTCATATTACAACGGATGAGGCTATTTTAAAAAAAGCCTCATCACGTAACATAACGCACAAATAAATTGAATTTTATACGTTTTTTTGTTCCCTATTAACGTATTTTTTGTCTCTGTGTTAAGGTAATACCCGCTAGACCTAAACCAAGTAAAAATAGAGTGCCAGGCTCTGGAACATTAGCAGAAGCAGCAGCTACTCTTGCATTAGCAACGATGTAGCCGGTACCATTGCCTGAAATGTAATTGGCTAAAGTATCACCAAAAACCCAGTTAACACCGTAGGCAACATTGGTACCTAAATCTCTAGGAGCTCCAGTACCAAGGCCTGTCCGCCCAGTTGTGAATTCATTCACGCTTGGTGGGGCAATTGTAAAACTAGCTAAGTCAGCAAAGGTTAAATTAACACCTGCACCGAACCCAATGTCGGGAAGCCAAGATTTATCGCTATTTTCATATATTTTGGCTACTTTGTTACTTAAATCAGCAAAGGATAAGTCATAGCCGTTATTGTAAAGTGGTCGGAAGGCAGCATTTGATGGCTCATTTGCAACGACAGCAAAGTTTCCAAGACCATCAGTAATCCAAAAATTTAAATAGGGAGAGACATAAGGTCCAGTTCCAACCGTAAATCGAGTAAGATCATCTAAGCGATCAATATGTAAATTAGTTATATCACCCGCGTTGCACCATTAATATCATTTGAACCAAGACCTGCTTTCTCGCCACCCACATCAATTATAAATTCAATGCTGCTACCGTGGTCAATAATGGTTGGTGTGGTGCGAATATCATAAGCAATAAAGCCGGCGTAGGTTGGTGCTGTAAAGGCAAAAGTACTGAGCCCTGTGATTAGAGCTAAAACTACAGATCGTAAACGGTCTATACATATATTTTTATTCATAAATAACCTCATCTTGTAATTAGTTTTATTGAGCCTTAGAATAGAGCATATTTTATACCACATTAAATTTTGTAGTTTAAAATCAAGTAAATAGGTGGATCTTGGTGAGTATTTAATTGTTTTGGCGGTAGTATTGTAAAAAAAGTAGACAGCTATCATGGTATGAGTGGCAAGTAGATACAATCACCAATTACATCGTTGTTTATTTAATAATTAGAACAACTCGTTATTGAAATAAATGCCTTGGGTTTGGCAATTTCTTCTACGTATAAAATAGATCACTTAATTAATGAAACTGATATAATACAAACACAGTTTTATCAGTGTCAATTTAGGCTAATAGTAACTTGCCTGTCTGTAATAGAGGTTGTTAATAGTAAATTTTGTTTGTCTATATGTTCTTGTATTTTATCTATTAGCTCGTTATAGGATATATCGTTGTCATTTAATGGATTAAAACAAAGTTCAACCCACGCATTTCGTCCATGGGTTTTAGCGGCATACAGTGCAATATCTGCAATATTAAGTGATTGTTGCCAAGTAATATTATTGTTTTTATTTTTACTAAAAGGTATGGGGGCTATACCTAAAGAACAGGTGTTATGAATGAATTTACCATTACCTAAATCAAATGAATGTTGCTCTATATTGTGTCTGATACGTTCAGCCATTTTTGTTAAAAAGTTACGTTCAGTATACTGACAGACAACAAGAAACTCTTCCCCCCCCCCGCACAACCCAATCTGATTGGCGGCATGTCGTTTTAATTATATCTACCAGTTGGCAAAGTACTTTGTCACCGCCTTCATGACCATAAGTGTCATTAACCCGTTTAAAATGATCTGCGTCGATTAATATAAAGCCAAAATCTAGGTTCGTTGTTGAACCATCAGTATCACATTGTCGTTGTTGTAAAACTAATGATTGACTAAGGTATTTATCGAGAAAACGTCGGTTATGCGCACCGGTTAACTGATCGGTATAAGTTACTCTTTCGAGGTTTTCAATCGCTTTATTAAGTGCTTCATTTTTATCTTCAATTTGCTCATAAGCTAAAATGTTGTCCATAGCAACGGCAGTATAACTTGCTAAAGTGCGTAACATTTCAATATTTGTTGAGGTGAAGGCATGTTCATTTTTACTTTGAACACTTAATACCCCAACGGTTTTATTTTTAAAGATCAGCGGTTCATAAATTACAGACGACATTTTGTTGTCTGTTAAGGGTTTAACTTTAACGGTAAACTGATAGTTATTTAAATCCGTATCAGACATTAGAATATACTCTTGGGCGTTAATGACGCTTTGTACGGCAAGCCTTTCTTTATTGGTAATAGAGAAATTAAAACTATCAAGAAAAATGTTTTCTTCGATAACCGTTGGAAAATAAATACTGTTTGATTTTTCTTCAATTATTCCAAGTAAAAAAGCGTCTACCGGCATTATTTTACAAAGACTATTGTATAATTTGGTGCCAACTTCTTGCTTAACATGAGAGGCTGTTAATTCTTTTCCTACTTCGCTAAGCATTAATATATCAGCGGTTTTATGCATAACTTTTTCTGTAAAGCTACTTTTTGTATATGTAAGTGATGCAGTCTAAGCTTTAAAATCAAATAAAATCCAAGACAAATCGTTAATAATACCAGTATTTTGAACCATAATGTTTGGTGCCAAGCTGCTTCTTGCGTAAATGATAAAGCAACTTGTTTACCGCTCCATTTGCCTGTTCTATTGGTCGACTTTACTTTAAAAGTATAGTTGCCAGGGGGAGATTCGTATATTGGGTGGAACGCTGTTTAGCATTAGTTTCAATCCAGTGGTCATCATACCCTTCTAGCTGATAGGCATAGTGTAACTTTTGAGGAGCTGAGTAGTCTAAACCAAGAAATTCAAATGATATACTTTTAACTTCTGCAGGTAATATAAGTGACTCTTCATTTCGTGAATTTTGAGTTTTACCATCTATTTTTAATTTAGTAATAACAACGTTAGGCTCATGCTCCCAATCACGATAAAGCTCTGGTTTTATGATTAATAAGCCATTACTCCCACCAAAAAATAAAAGACCTGCTTTTGTTTTACCTACATTGCCATAATATTGATTACCAACATCAATTCCGTTAGCTTGATCTAGTTTTACACTTTGCAATGTTGAAGTATCGAGCATACCTTCACTACCCCATAAGCGGTCACTCTCATTGTGTCCCATTCTATAATAGAAAGTCATTTTTTCATTATTTGGTATTACCTTTATTGCTTGAGAGTTGACAATATTTTTAGTCCATGATGATATTTTGAATAATTTATCTCGGTTGCTATTTACCCACATATTTTGTTCATTATCAAAAAACACTGAGTTTATTTGTTGGTTCAATTCACTAATCAAATGGCCATGTTCATCAACAATGGGTAACAACTGATTAGTGCCTTTTAATATGACAAAAAGACCTTGAATAGTGGCAACCCAAGTAGAGCCATCACCAGACACACGTATTCCGTTTACAGAGGTGCTAAATTCTTTATTATCAAAGGTTGTCTGCGCAATAAATTGTTTATTCTTGCTGTCAAAACGGTAAAAACTGACATCTGAGGCTATCCATAAATCCCCATCATTATCAGCCCATAATCTTGTAACCCCTCTAACATCAATACCATCTTGTGGTGTAAAGTGTTTAAAATTGTCAGTTTTTGAGTTGTATCGATATAAGCCTTGATGCATTGTACCCACCCATATATCACCATTAGTTGTTTGAGCCATGGCTAAAACACCGTCAGCTTGTAATTGATCGTCTTGGCCATTGCTTGGACGATGGCCGTTGATAAAACCAAGGGTAGGTGAAAAAACATCAATACCATTTTTATTGGTTCCTAACCAAATATGGCCATTTTTCAGCTCTAAAATAGATAATACTTCATCGGTACTTAGTCCTGTATCTCTTACTGGACTATGGCGGAGAGTTCTAAAAGCAGCATTGTTAGTGTTGTAAATATTAATGCCTTTTCCCCAGTTACCTATCCAAACAATACCTGAGCTATCAATAAACAGGGTACTAATTTCATTTTGATTAATGCTGCCAACAATAAACTTATCATAAAGCATATGTTTAGTTACTTTGCCTGATAAGATGTTTACTTCATTAATTCCCCCTCCATATGTACTTATCCAAAGTGTTGTGGGTGTTATTTGTTTGATAGCAGTTACCCAAGGTGACGAAATTGCGTTTTTATTACTTGGCTCAATACTCAACCAATTGATGGTTAAGTTTTTTTGTTTTAAAGTAGGTTCAATCCATGCTGCACCTTTGTCTGCAGTGCCTAACCATAATTTTCCATCGGAAGATTCAAACATGGTATAAATAATTTGGTTAGCGAAAGAATTAGGCTGATTATGATCACTAAGCACACTTTCAAAGGTTTGAGTATCGTGATTAAATTTATTGAGCCCTTGCCAAGTACCAACCCATAATACTTTGTTTTTATCGATGAGAAGTGAACGAACATGGTTATCGTTTAGTGTGGCTTTATCATCTTTTTGATGTGTAAAGTGCGTGAACGTGTTCAGCGAGGGATCAAAATAATCTAATCCACTATTTGTTCCTAACCAAATTCCACCTTGTTCGTCGCCTATGATTGCTCTGATAGAATTATTGGCTAAACTATTTTGGTTGTTTGAATTGTGTTTGTAGTTAATAAATTGTTCGGTCTGTGGGTTAAATACTGATAATCCATTCGCATTAGTACCGATGTAAATTAACCCATCGTAGCCTTTCCACATGGTGTTAATACGGTTACCACTTAATGAATTACTCTCATTTTCATCGTATTTAAATGCTTTATAATCGGAGCCATCGTAACGCAAAAGACCATCAGAACTCGCGATCCAAATAAACCCCTCGTTATCTTCAACAAAGCTTGAAATAGCGTCTCTTTGTAGCACTTGGTCAGCATTAACATCTTTAAAGTAGTAATCTCCAAATTCAAAAATGCTATCAGAGTTATTATTTTCAATTGAAACAACTTTCTCAGAATAAATAAAACCGAAAAACAAAATGAAAAGTAAAAAACGAATAAACATTAATTTATTATCCTAACGTAATTTTATAAATAGCCACTTATAAAGTTGTTGATACACCTGTAAATGAAACAATTACTTACCTATTTATAACAAGCTATTACCGCAATAGAAACCTTTATTCATACACTGTTAATGCAATTGTATTATGCCACCGTTTAATTGAACTGTTAAAATCAGCGTTTTAGTCATCTCAATGAATAAACTAGTTAACTAACGATTTGTTGTTATATTCTGTGCTCTCAAAACTTAATATTTCGTTAGCTTAAATAATAAAAACGCTTATGTATAAAGTGTAGAACAGTTTTATACAATAGTGTTTTTAATTTATTCATAGCGAGTCCCTTTGTGTTTGGATGGCTGTCGCCTCAATTAATTTGACAAAGAAACAGGGAGCAGTATGTAATTAACCGTAGGTTCTTTAAGGCATTCACAACAAAACAAAGGCATGATGGTTTTGATGTTGAAACATTAGCGAAATGAATAAGCTTGTATCAACAATGAAAAGAAACTAGCATTCTGATCTATGAACAAAAGCAGAGATTACTAGCTGTCTTAGCCGTCAAAAGGTGCTATGGAATTAAATTCACAGCAATATAATGAAGCTGCTTAACTATTTAAGCGAAAATTGTCTTGAAAACACCGTTAGTCGGTTATTGTACATTAAAGCCTTCAAGTAATATTTTCATTACAAGGTGAAATTGATTTTTCAACTCTTCACCATTGGCTTCTTCATCAGGTTGAATTAACCACTTTCTAATGATATCAAAACGTAAGGTATCATACATATCGCATATTAATTTGGCTGATATATCATTACGTATCAAACCTGATTCCTGAGCAATTTCTACCCTATATAATCGCGCTGCTCTAAAAGGGGAAAAAACATCATACACTTTAGTTTTATTTTTAGATTTAGTTAGATAAATACCGCTAAGAATATTAGTGTGTGTTAAAACCATTTTAAAAATGCGTCTGTGATCGACAATCCAGTCTAATAGTTCGTCTATATTAGGAGGAATAAGTATATTTTTATATTTCACCTTATTATTTGAATCGTTTGACCAAACATTGCTATTAGCAAACCAGTCTAAAGTCCATTCTTCTAACATTTTGTTTTTACTAGTAAAATAATTAAAAAATGTTTTTTTACTTATTTTTGCTTCAGAAACAATATCTTCTACTGAAACTTCGTCAAAATCCCTTTCACTAAACATTCTCTCAGCAATAGTTAAAAGTAATGACCTTGTTTGTTGTTTTTTATATTCCCGTAATCCCACATTATTCATATTTATTACCAAATCTATTGCAAGCCAATATTTTAATTTAGCCCTGTGTAAAAGGCAAACTAATAACTTTATCGCCTAGGTGTAAAAATACTCTTGACATAATTTTACACCGAGTGTAATTTATTGGTGTTATTTAAGCTTTAAAAATTACAAAAAATAGCAAATAAAAATAAATATTTTAGGGGAGACAGTAGATATGAGATTAGAAAAAAGTATTTTAACACCTTTAGCTTTATCTATTTCAGTAGCATTAAGCCTTAATACCGTTGCTTATGCTGAAGAAAATGAACAAGTTTTACAAAAGGGCAAACAGGAAATAGAGGTTATAGAAGTAACGTCCCAAAAACGAACGCAAAGTATTCAATCTGTGGCGGCTTCAATTTCAGCAATATCAGGCGACAGTATAACGAAAGGGAATGTTACTAATATAGTTGATATGTCTGACATGATTCCAAATGTTCAAATTGCCGGACAAGGCGGTTTACCTAATATTTATATACGAGGTATTGGTTCAGGTGTTAATTATTCTTTTGAACAGTCCATTGCACAATTTAAAGATGATATTTATCAAGGAAGAGCTGTTTTAGCGCGTGCACCTGTTTTTGATATAGAGCGTATAGAGGTAATGAAAGGTACGCAAAGTATTATGTTTGGAAAAAACGCAACTCTTCGGTGCTATTAATACCACGACTAAAAGTGCTACTTCAGGAACGGAAGGATTTATTAGTCTTGGTATTGGTTCATTAAATGAAAAAACTGGAAGGTGCTTTTAATACTGACATTAGTGATAACTGGTCTGCAAGGGTTTCTATTTTAGACCAAAGTACCGATGGTTTTATGGTAAATGATTATGACGGTAGTGATATTGGGGGTATTGATAAATCAGGTATTCGGTTAGCTTTGAACGGAAGTATTTCTGATAATTTATCTCTTGATTTTAAAGTTGAGCATAATGAATCTTCTGTTGACGATAGCATAAAACAATATGAAGTTGATGAAGAGCAATTACAAAAAGCATTAGATGCGGGTTATCCAGGAGGATTAGTTAATACACTACAGTATAGTGGACCAATTGATACGCACTCATATTATTCAGACCCAACAGGCCAACAAAAACCTTGGGCGGATGAATTGAAATCTGATACAGCAGTATTGAGATTAGATTATCGACTAGGTGAGAATACCGTTACCAGTATTACCTCGTATACTGACTATATTTGGGAATACTCTTATGAACCAACTTACTCAGAGCAAACATGGTTAGCGTTAAAAAGAGATGAAGACTTTAATCAAATAACTCAAGAGTTTCGTGTTGTCTCTCCTGTAGGTGAATTTTTTGATTACATAGCGGGCGTCTATTTTAATAAAAACACTTTAACCCTTACACAAAGTGTTGATGTATATGATTTTATTTCTGTACCTATTCCGCAAGCCGGTTTTGGTTTGCTTTCTGATTTCACTCAAGATACCTCAAGCTATGCTGCTTTTTTCTCATTAGGTTTTCAGTTGAGTAATAAATTTAAAGCAACAGTCGGGGTAAGGTATGACTCAGAAACTAAGGAGGTAGATACAACGCAAAATACTTATACGGAAGATTTTGGCTATCCAGAATCAGTAGGTTTAGGTATTGCTGATTCAGTTGTAGCAAGTTTAGGTGCAGGAAATTTAGATTTAACTGATAAACGCCATAAAAGTAACGTATCGCCAGGCATTAATTTAACTTATCAAGCGAGCGAAGATTTAATGGCCTATGCCTCTTGGAAAATTGGTTATAAAGGCGGTGGGTTTGATGGAAGTTTAGCAAATGGCTCTGGAATTTTAGGCAGTATTGATGAAAATGGCATGCCATACAATTATGCTAACTTGCCGACAGAGCCTAACGACTCTTTTGAGTTTAAAGAAGAAAAAGCAACCGCCTATGAGTTAGGCTTTAAATCAACAATATTAGATGGTATTGGTCGATTTAACATGGCTTATTACCACACCATTTATAAAGATCAGCAAGTATCTACATGGAATGGTAATGCTTATATAGTTAACAATGCGTCGGAAGCTGAAATTCAAGGTGTTGAGATTGAGTCTATTTTCATCTTAACAGACTCACTTACCTTAGTTGCAAATGGTGCTTGGTCAGATTTTGAATTTTCTGATTATAAAAAAGGTCCGGCCTACTGTATGGCAGCAAAAAATTGATGGTGTATTAACGCAAGATTTAACAGGAAGAACAGGACTTTTTGCTCCTGATTACACGGCCTTTATTAGCTTAAACCATGAGTACAGCATTAATGATGACTGGTTATTAGAATCAAACATTAATTTGAGTTACTCAAGTGAACTTTATACATCGTCTGATTTGGATGAAAGATCTAAACAAGACGCCTACTCGAAAGTTAATCTGCGTTTTAGTTTATTAGATGTTAACAATGACAATTGGTCATTTAGTTTGTTAATCAAAAATTTAACAGAAGAAACGATCATGAGAACATCTCAAGACATGCCAGTAACAGCATTTGCATATTGGGCTTCAATTGATAATCCAGAAAGAAGCTATTCGTTAACTGCAACCTATCAGTTTTAATTATATCAAAACAAAAGTGTGAATTGGTTGTAGTAATTCACACTTTCTCCTAATCAAATTAATAAAAAATAACAGGAATACCTTCATGAACGAAGCCTTATACTTGGAAAAGCTAAATATGCTTTGGAATAAAGCTTGGCCTTTAAATACCCCTCGTTTACCAGAATACCCAAAAGGTAAAAAGCCTTTAAGTGATTACTTAAAACAGTGGGCAGAAGAACAACCTGATAAGCTAGCGCTTTGTTTTTATGGGAATGATATTACCTATAGTGAACTCGACATATTGAGCACTCGCTTTGCCAATGTATTAATATCTTTGAGCGTAAAACCTGGCGATCGAATAGCTGTTTATATGCCAAATTGCCCTCAATTACACATTGCATTTTATGGTATTTTAAAATGTGGTGCTGTTTATGCGCCTTTGAGTCCCTTATCAAAGGGCATGGAACTTCAGTTTCAACTTAATGATTGTGATACAAATATTGTTATTTGTTTTGATCAGCTTTTACCTATTTTATTACCCGTTAAGGAATTACTTGGTATTGAGCATGTCATTATGACAAGCATCAGTGAGTTATTACCAAAATCACCAACCATTCCTTTACCAGAACTATTCAAGCTTCCCAAAATAGAAAATGATGAATGTCTGGATTTTTATACCGCTGTTCATGCTGCGTCATTAAAAGCTATTACTCATCAACCTAAATTAAATGATATGGCAGCGTTAAATTATACAGGGGGAACAACGGGGTTACCCAAAGGTTGTATTCATACCCACGGAGACATGCTTTATACCTGCGCAAGTTATGTACCTGTGTCTTTAGGAACAGACCCTAATATGATCAGCTTGAATTTTTTACCTGAATTTTGGATTGCTTTGGTGAAAACTCAGGTTTGCTATTTCCTATTTTCAATGGCACAACCATGGTATTGCTTGCTCGGTGGGATGTTGAAGTTTTTTTATATGCTATTCAGCATTACCGTGTTACTCAATGTGGTTTATTAGTTGATAGTGTTGATGAAATTCTAGAATACCCACAGCTTTATGATTTTGACATTAGTTCTTTAACAGCCACAGGCTGTATTTCATTTACCAAAAAACTGACTGCTGATTATCGAACACGTTGGCAAGCGCTAACAGGTTGTATATTGCATGAGTTCAGTTACGGAATGACAGAAACTAATACATGTGACACTTTTACTTTAGGGTTTCAAAGTAATAATTTTGATTTGTCATTTTCACCTACATTTGTTGGTTTACCCGTTCCAGGCACTGAATTTAAAGTATGTGATTTTGAATCAGGCGAATTAGTGCCTTTAGGAAGCGAGGGAGAATTATGTATTAGATCTCCTTCCTTATTTAAAGGTTATTGGGGGAGTGAACAAAGAACAACGTTAAATAACAATTGGTTTCATACTGGCGATATTGGCCTAATTACTGACGCCGGATTCATACGATATTTGGGACGTCGTAAAGAAATGCTAAAAGTAAATGGTATGAGTGTGTTTCCCTCAGAACTAGAAGCAATGCTTGGCCAACACCCTAATATACTCGGTAGCGCAGTATTAGGAAAAGAGGATACAAAGCGAGGCCAAAGGGTGATTGCTTTCGTGTTACTCAAACCCAATAGTGCTGAAACAGAACCCTGTTTAAAAAAATGGTGTGAAGAAAGAATGGCTATATATAAAGTGCCAGACATTATATTTGTAAAAGAACTACCGATGACTGCCACAGGAAAAGTAAAAAAACAGGATTTGGAGAAATTATTGTGAGTAAAACCTTTAAACGTATTTTAATTGCCAACCGAGGTGAAATAGCAATACGGATCACCCATACCCTGTCAGCAATGGGAATAGGATCGGTTGCCGTTTATGCTGAAGATGATAAAAACTCTTTACATACCACTAAAGCCGATGTGGCCGTTCCTTTAAAGGGGAAAGGCGTAAAAGCATATTTAGATATTGAGCAATTAATTAGCCTTGCCATTAATAACCAATGTGATGCTATTCATCCCGGTTATGGTTTTCTGTCTGAAAACGTTGATTTTTCTCGTCAATGTGAAAATAAAGGTATTACTTTTATTGGTGCTAATCCTCATGTTTTATCATTATTGGGTGATAAGGCTCAAGCACGAGAACTGTCAATATCTTGTAAAGTACCCTTAGTACAAGGGCTTAATAATAGCCTTACTTTAGATGAAGTTATTGACTTTTTTGAGCATAAAAATAACAGTAAACCCATCATGATTAAAGCGCTTGCCGGTGGTGGCGGTAGAGGCATTAAACCTGTAAATAGAATTGAAGACATAGAACAAGCGTATAACCAATGTCAAAAAGAAGCGTTAGCAGCATTTGGCTGTGGTGATTTATATGTTGAACAACTTGTAGAACAGGCGCGTCATATTGAAATACAAGTTATTGGTGATGGCACTGGGGCTGTTAACCATTTATGGGAACGTGAGTGTACGCTGCAACGAAATCATCAAAAATTAATGGAGGTAGCACCCAAATCCCTTCATTAGATGAAGACACTCGCCAAAAAATTATAGAAGCGGCATTAAGGTTAGCGTCAACAGTAAAATATCAAGGATTAGGTACTTTCGAATTTTTACTGGATGCAACAAACCATCATAATTTTTATTTTATGGAGGCTAATCCTCGGATACAAGTTGAGCATACCGTAACAGAAGAAATTACTGGCTTAGATTTAGTTCAAATACAAATACAGCTTGCCCAAGGAAATACGCTAGCAGAGTTAAATTTAGTGAATGAGCCTGTAAAATTGGGCTATGCTATGCAAGTTAGGATAAATACAGAATTAATGGATCCTGATGGTACCGTTAGCCCCGCAACGGGTGTATTGACCGAATATCAAACCTCTGTGGGTTAGGTGTTCGCGTAGACGGCTACGGCTACCAAAATTATCAGGTCACTCCTGTGTATGACTCACTTATTGCGAAATTAATCGTTAAAGGTAGTGACTATGTTACTACGGTAAACAAAGTCTATAGAGCCCTATGTGAATTTATAATTGAAGGCGTAAACACTAATAAATCAGTATTGTTAAATTTATTACAGCTACCCCAAGTAAAAGAAAATAACATCACGACAAATTTTGTTGAACAGCATTTAACCGCGTTGTTTGCTAAGCAATCACATCCTGAATTATGTTTTAGTCACAATGATAATGGTTTGCCCACCCAACAGGATTTTAACATACCAATTGATTGTGAAGGAGTGATGTCCCCAAGTGTAGGCGTTTTGGTTGAGTTGTGTGTTAAAGAGGGAGATACAGTTTTTAAGGGACAAACGCTCGCTCACCTCGAAGCCATGAAAATGGAATTTCCAGTAAAAGCAACACTCAGTGGCACGATAACGCATATAACCGTGGCGATGGATTCACCAATAAATAGCGCAGAATTGATGTTCATTATTGCACCATCTGATGTTGATACAGGTGAAGTTCAAATAGAAAATGAATTAGATTTAGATAGTATACGAGATGACTTGTTAGAAGTTTTACAGCGCCATGAACAGTTAAATGATGATGCAAGACCGAAAGCCGTGCAAAAGCGTCATGAAAAAGGGATGCGTACAGCACGCGAAAATATAAATCATTTACTTGATGAAGATAGCTTTAATGAATATGGCGCAATGCTGATAGCTGCCCAACGTAAACGTTTTTCTGTAGACGAATTAAGAAAAATGAGCCCTGCTGATGGTTTAGTTGCCGGTACGGGGACAGTAAATAATGCTATTTTTGATGATGACTCATCTCGTTGTATTGCCATGTCGTACGATTACACTGTCTTTGCCGGCACACAAGGGATTATGAACCATAAAAAAATGGATAGAATGCTTGATCTAGCTAAGCAATGGCGTATACCCGTCATTTTATTTGCAGAAGGGGGCGGAGGTAGACCATCAGATACTGATTTTAATGGTATTGCCGGGCTAGATTGCCATACTTTTGTTGCAATGGCAGCATTATCAGGATTAGTGCCAACGATAGGTATTGTTGCAGGACGATGTTTTGCAGGAAATGCCGCTTTACTTGGTGTTTGCGATGTGGTGATTGCTACAAAATCAGCATCTATTGGAATGGTCGGCCCTGCTATGATCGAAGGAGGGGGTTTAGGAACATTTACAGCGGAAGAAGTTGGTCCAGTTTCTGTGCAATCACCCAATGGCGTTATTGATATATTGGTTGAAAATGAACAAGAAGCCGTTGATACAGCCAAAAAATATTTATCATATTTTCAAGGAGCAGTAACAAACTGGCAAAGTGATGACCAACGCAAGTTAAGGCATTATATTCCTGAAAATCGCATGCGTATTTATAATATTAGAGACCTCATTAGCACTATTGCAGATATCGACACTGTACTGGAAATACGTCAAGATTTTGCGCCTGGGATTATCACGTCATTGATCAGAATTGAAGGCAAACCTTTTGGACTTATAGCAAATAATCCAAGCTATTTAGGTGGAGCTATTGATGCGGTATCTGGTGATAAAATGTCTCGCTTTATGCGGTTATGTAACGCATTTAATATACCAATGATATCACTTTGTGACACACCAGGTTTTATGGTTGGGCCAGAGGCTGAAAAACAAGCAACAGTGCGTCATATCGCTCGAATTTTTGCTGCTGCCGGCAGTTTAACCGTACCATTTTTTACTATTGTACTGCGCAAAGGCTACGGTTTAGGTGCTCAAGCAATGGCCGCCGGTAGTATGCATTCGCCCGTATTTACAGCGTCATGGCCTACGGGGGAGTTTGGCGCGATGGGGGTTGAAGGCGCAATTAGTTTGGCTTTTTCAAAACAGCTTGCGGCAATAGACGATATTAATGAACGTGAAAAAATGTTTAAATCTTTAGTTGATAAAGCTTATGAAAATGGTAAAGCATTGAATATGGCCAGTTACATGGAGATTGACGCAGTGATTGACCCTTTAGACACAAGAAAATGGATATTAAGAGGGTTAAAAGCAACACCACAACCCAATAACAAAACAGAGACAAAACATTCGTTTATTGATACTTGGTAACTTGTATTAATTAACTCGCACGCGAATCTCTGCGAATAAACCCGATAAGGTTGTTTGCTGTTAACAACCTTATCAATGAATTACAGGGGCTAAAAAAGGGAAGGGTGACAAAGTAAAGTAGCAAGAGTCATATCATTCTTACATGTCACCAGACTCCGTTATATTTTGATGCTATTAAAGTCTATTTAGCGATGTATTGCGGAGATAAATTCAGGGAAGGTATTAAAACACCATTGTGGGTTGTATTGTGCAATATCTTCGCCGTAGTTATAACCGTAAGTTAAACCAACACTGTCTATATTCGCTGCCTTTGCAGCTAATACCAAGTTGATTAAGTTCTTTCCCACTCAGCGAGAATTAAAAGGCTTAGAGGCAAGGCATTGATTGAAGAGAATGGTTATTCCCTTGTCAAAATCAATAACGCCGCATATAAGCCTTTTAAACTCGCCCTTCGGAGCTCATTAGCAACCTGATAACATCACAAAATTGAAGAAATATAGAGTAACTATGTTTAATCAATTTTGCTTGTTCTAAGCTCGCTAATGAAGCTCTGAGTTGGGAAGAAATTTAATCAAATTGGTATAATATATCATTCTTAGAATCACCAATCATTAAGCATTGCTCTGCCATCACGTCAAGTTGTTTTAAGGCTAAAAATAGTGGTGCCTTGGATCAGGTTTTTTTTCTGGTAAGGTATCACCACCAATGAATATTTCAAACATATCACTAATACCTAAACCTGATAATATTGGTTGAATAAAATCTTCAGGTTTGTTGGTAATTATCGCTAAACGAAAGCCCTCATTTTTTAACGTAATTAAACCCTCTTTAACACCCTTGTATAAAACAGAATTAACACATAAACATTCTTGATAATGAGTTAAAAAAGTAGCTAAAGCACTCTGCACTATCCTTGTATCTAGCGTTTTATCCACTGTAGATGAGCCTGATAATGCGCGTTCTATTAATGATTTAGCACCATTACCTACCCAATGGCGAATACTTTCTTCATCAAATTCAGCTTTATTTAAATCTTTTAACGTTCTATTGACCGCTAAAGCAAGATCTGGCGCACTGTCTACCAAAGTGCCGTCAAGGTCGAAAAGTAATACCTGTTTTTGTTTTATGCTCATAAAGATTTCAATCAGTATATTAAGTTAGTTGGAATTTATAGAATTATATCACTCAAGTAAAACAATTATCTAAGTAGAACAGGTAAGTGTGCTACTGGCTGACATTATTTCGGCCTTTCTTTTTAGCGCGATAAAGTGCTAAATCAGCATTTTTTAATGCTTGCTCAAAACTTTGTTTAGGCGCTCTTTGCGCAACACCTATTGATACCGCCACATTCACCTTTTTGTTATTATTCTTTTTAACGTTCCTGCTCGTTTTACCTGTTCGTTGTGCGCTACGGATTACCATGTCGTAGTTAGCAATACTTTGGCGTAGTTTATCTAACACCGGAATAGCTTGTTCAGCTGTTTTTCTTGGAAAAACAATAGTGAACTCTTCGCCGCCATAGCGATAAATTTTACCACCACCACGCACTTCAGTCATTCTTGCAGCAACAAGCTTTAAAACTTCATCACCAATATCATGACCATAGGTGTCGTTAAATTTTTTAAAATGATCAATATCAAGCATCGCCACTGTGTATTTGCGCCCAAGTGATAAGGCGAGTTGATTTAGTGCACGACGAGTCGGCAACCCAGTTAAATCATCTCGGTAAGCTAAATAGTACGAATCAGTGCTAACGGCGAGTAAATATAGTGCAGACATTACTAGGGCAATAAGCGACCAAGGCAAAGTTATTATGCTTAGCTGATTTAAATACCAAACAATAAACGTAATGAGTAGCGCTGTGAGTGTTAAATCGTGATTTTTTATACTACGCCACATTAATAAAATACCTATGAGTCCAAGTGGTATGGTAATAGGAATATAGGGTGAAACAGATTTCCACAATGGCGTTTGTGGTACTAAGCTATTTAAATTCTGGTTCAGTTGCAGCCAAAAAAATGTCAGTACTCCAAACAAAGCAATAAATATAAGCCGACTGACGAGATGAACAGATAAAAGTGCTCGATCTTTTATTAAAGCCAATAACATTAATAAGCTAGCACCGTATAAAAATAGCCATTGCTTATTCAACATTAAAGATTTGGTGTTAATAGATGGGGAGTTTGTTGCCACTAAAAACAGCAGCCAAAAGCCGCATAAAATAGCTATTCTACTGCGATTAAATTGGGTTGCAAATATTGCCGTAACTATCAGTAATGGATAAACCAAGAAGTTGACTAACGTTAATTTACTTTGCCACTGTATTTGAAAGTGAATTAATAATGAGAATAAGCCTGTAACTGCAATTAAACATAATAATGTAGACTTCATCCCTTTTAACTTAACCAACTGAAACTCCAAAAACTTCTACTCAAACAAAGTGACTATTGTATTGATATACTTATTGCTTTTCTACTTTTAGATTAAATAAGCGCTTGAAGCTTTATGTGAAGCCATATTGATTGAGTCTAATCAATATATAAAAACGCCATAAGAAAGCTTATGGCGTTTAACATAGTTCTATCGTTTTTTGTCACAAAATTAATTTACCGTATGAGAGACATTAAACATAATCTCTGCGGGGTTAGGTGATTAAAAAATTGTAACTTGCACGTCAATCCAAGCATTTGCAGTACCTAATGTTCCACCTTTAGCAACAGGGTAGATGCTAAAGCCATTCCATGGGTCAGTAAATGTTTGATTAATTTGTAATGGTGCATCATTGAAATCTTCAGGCGCCCAAGTTGAGCTACGGGAGTTAGGTGTAGCATCGAGTAATAATGAATTATGATTGTACCATGGTGCATTGTTTATGATATCTGCTGTATTATCGAGGTAATTAATTAAATTAATTGAAATACCATTTTCTAAAAACGGCGTGCGAATTGGCGATGGACTATTAATTTCACTTTTCTCGACCGTTCTATATTCGATAAAATAAGTTTTATCACCCGTACCACCTGATTTTAATTTAAGACCTATAATACCAGGAGCATTATGACCTGAGGCTGTACCATGGTTAAATGTATATAAACGATAGGTACCGGATGTTGTGATTGTAGGTACATCAGTATCACTAAACCAGTTGAAATAGTTCTTATAAGCTAAGTTAATTTCTTCTAGTGTGTGTCCACCCATACCCATTAAATCAAATACGTTGGCGTAGTTAAGTATACTGTCATTTGCATTACCATTAAGGGTGCTGTTACCACCTTCAAGTCCCATTGCGTGTTGTAAACCCATTGCATGAATAGCTTCATGAGCGATAGTACTTGCTGCATGCGTATAAATCTCCATTAACGGTGGACCTGCTTGCGAGTTAATTGCTGTTAAATCTGCACCGTCATTTGGACCAATTTTTTCAGATGTCACCATCACAATAGTTGCTTCACCAGGGAAGTTTGGATCAACACCGGTGTTAACAATTTGTTCTTTATATTCTTTAGCCCATCTCGCCTTGTCGTTGTCGTAAACCGAACTATTACTTGGCATAGTGATTTTATTCTTTATTTCCCAAGTAAAAGTAAATTTACCATACGATTGCTCAGTGAAGTATTGCTTAGCAATTTCCATTTCTGCATTGATTTGAGCGGTAGTAAACGATAAGTCTTTATTAGGGAATCTAAAAGGGTAAACAATGACGTGTAATCTATCGTAATCGTAGCCGTCGTTACCGGGATCAACAGCGCCTGGCGTTACACGACAACTCGTTTTATTAAAATCAGCAACAACACTTACGCCTTTAAATAAACCTTCTAAGCTAACATTGTTCCAACCATTTTTAGGTTGATTAAGTACTACACATTCAGTGTTGCCAACATGCGAAGACCTAATGCTGTCATCGCCTGCCACTGGCCAACCATTAGCGCTACCCGCGAGTGTTAAGTTACCCAACCCATGAGCAGAACTAAAAGCAATGCTTGTCACATCTAAATTAAAAGTAGACACACTAAAGCCATGTTTACTTGACGCTGCAGGCACACAAACTGGTACACCATCAGTTAATGAACCAACCGTTGTAGGCTCTTGCGTTGCGCAAATATCTGCTAATACATCTGTGTTAATTGGATCTGTTGGGTTTGTTGGATCAGTCGGATCTGTTGAGCCAAACATCTAAAGTTTGTACCGTAATAGTTGAACTCCATGCAGAAGTGTTAGTACTATTTTTAGCATGCATGGTGTAGTAATACGTAGAGTTAGGCGATAACGATGAATCATTATAGCTAGTTGTATTTGCTCCAGGCGTTGCAATAGTTACCCAAGAGCCACCAGGTGCTGAACGTTGTAAAGTAAAGCTATCCTCGTTATTAGAGTTATCACTCCATGTGAGGTTAATTGAGTTTGTTCCTGGAGAGCCTGCAAGGTTATTTGGCGCAGGAACTGGGCCTGTATTATTACCACCTGAGCCACCACCAGTATCACCACTACCAGTATCTCTACCAATTGAAGTTCTACATGATGTTGCATCAAAATCAACAGACAAAGATGCGTTGTTACGTGTACCTGTAACGGCAATCATGGTCCAATATTGGTTAGGGTTAGATATAATGACACATTCACTATTAGTGCCACTGTTAAAGATTTGTAAGCAGTACTGTTTGATGCCGTGCTCGGCCAAACACCTGCACCAACATAAAGGTTTAGGTCACCAGTACCATGCGCTGTACTTATAGCTATACTGTTATGATTGCTTGCACCACCTAAACTAAGGTAGGCAGTACCATTATTGCTAACGCAGATGGGAGAGCCGTCTGATATTGAAGTGGAGGCCCCTTGTGTTGCACACATATCGGGCAAGTCTGCAGCGAAAGCATTTGCGATGCCGAGGTTTGCTGCAATGACACTTGTTGTAATATAGAAAATTCTTTTATATTTCATAATTATTATCTTTTTTTGCATGAATTTACATGGGTGTTTTAAAAGTATTTTTTAAGTACTCATGCTCTCTAACGATATCCTTTGTTTAATAAATTCTTCCCTGCTTGAAGTTAAAATCTCATTTTTTCTTTAGAATTTCTTCTTCAACTTCCAAGTGATTATTTAATCTTGAAAATTTAAATTAATAGTTTTTTCATGTTTGTGTCATGAAAAATTCATAAATAAATGTTAGGCGTATAAAATATCACCATATCGAATCTATATTGAAAAAAGTAAGTAGGTCAAATAGTTTTTAAATTTAAATTTGTTTTATTATTTCTAGTAAAATCAAAGACTAATAAGTGACTTTAAATGATTTTTTATGATTTTACATGACAATTAATGACGCTAGATTACAGAGGCAAAAGAAGAGTGAATAATATATTAACTGACCCTTTGGTTAATAAAATGATGATTGACGGTGAAATTTGAATAGAAATATTTTTAGATAGCACAACATTATTTTCTAAATGACTAAACTTAAAAATAGCATTGCTGTTAAGTTTTACTACTGATTTTTCTTAAGCTAATTGGAAAGCATAGGTAATGAATGGAAAATTGAATATTTTATATCTTATACCTAGTAAGTTATGTAATTTTTATGCAATCTAACTTACACTTAAAAGAAGGTGTAATAGAAAAATAGCAGTAACATGATTGATACCCAACAACCATTTAACATAGCCAATATAACCATTTACCCAAAAACTGATGAAATGAGTTGTGATGGAACCACCATTGAAATCAAATCGATGGCAATGAAAATGATCTGCTTTTTTGCTAGTCATCATGATGAAGTTATTACGCGTGACAATTTAAGAGCAAGTATATGGCAAAACTCAAATGCCTCTGATCATACAATTAATAATCATATCTACAGTTTACGACAGATCTTCGCAAAATTTGATGATCAAACAAAGTTCTTTCATACGGTAACGGGAAGTAAGAGCGGCTATCGATTGTTAGCCGAGGTTACCCAAGAAAATGTTGATACAGGGGACAACAGTGATGATGCCTTATTAGCTAAGATAAATACTAACCTTCCTCCCCAAAGAAATACTGAAAAGCCGTCTTCGTTAATCATACAAAAAGTGACTAGTTTATCTTATCTAATGAAGCTGTTACTTCTTGTAGGCGTTGTGCTTATTTTTCTACTGAGTCTAAGGTTGTTTACTAACGAAGAGCCTAAATATGATAGTTTGTCATCATTAACAGCGATGATAGGTAGGGAACAAAATCCAAAGAATTAGCGAAGATGGGACTATTATACTTTATGCTAATCGAAGCAGCAGAGAGTCTACTTGGGAACTCTATGCAAGTCGATTATCTGAGTCTTCAGAAGTGCTTGAAACGACCAAAGTGTTTTCTACTACCTCAAGGAATGAGAATTACGTTAGTATCTCACCTAATAAAAGACAAATCGCATTTATTCGTTATCCAAAAGAGCAAAGAGGCATTTATCTTGCCGATTTTAATGAAAATACACTATCTGCCTCAAATGAAAAATTACTAATTCCTTTAAAAACAATAAATTTATCTCCAATCATTAGTTGGTTAAATGATTCGCAATTTTTCTATAGCGCAACTCAATCCCAATCAGCGCCGAGGAAAATATATAAATATGATTTAGCAACAAACTTATCAGAGCCTATAAGTGCACCACCTTTAAATACTTATGGAGATTTTGCTGCGATTGTTTCTCCAAATAAGCATTGGCTTGCCATTATGCGTTCCGATGAATTTTATGGTTATCAGTTATTCCTTTATGACTTAAACCAAAAAATACTATTACCTACTAACGTTACAAATAAAAAGAAAGGCTCAAGGTAAGCTTTAGTGATGACAGTAAATCAATATATTTCATCAATGAAGAGGGCTACCTATCAAGCTATTTGATAGCTGAGGCAAAGGAGAAGGTCATTTCATCAATTATTAACCCCGGTTATTGGCCTTTAAAAATTCCGAAGCAGAATAAGTTCATTCTTCAACAAGACTGGGGATTATCTTCTTTAACTAATCGAATTATACAAATTAATAATCCGAAAGTAGGTGGGGATGGTAAGAGTAAAGTAGTTGTTGATAATGGTTTATCAATTCGTTCAATAACTGAAATTGATAACGACGGACTTATTTTCGCTTCAATAGCCGCAAATCAACAAGTTGAATTATGGAAATACCAACACGGAACATCGATAAAGCTTGAAGCATTTAATACTATTGCACATCAACACTCTTTTTTGAGTTTACATTGGCTAAAAGGTAGCAATAAAGCTTTGTTATCCATCAATAATTCCTGTCATATCATTAATATAAATACTGGAAAAGATAACCCCCTATGTCCACTAAGGAGGTATTATATGCAGGTAGATTCTCAAAAGATGGTAAATCAATTTACTTGGTGGGTGATTATCAAAATACTTCTAGAGCAATAAAAATGGGTTCGTCAGGATACCCCTTATCTCCATTTCCTAAAATTAATAACCTAAACTCAATTCATGAAGGTGAACAGGGGGACTTTTATTATAGTCATGAACCAAGTTTTGATATATACCACTTTAATAGCGAAACAGGGCAAAGCAAAAAATTAATAGAGCGTACCTTTGTGATTGATAGTTTTTCAAATAATGACTTTGTTGTAAGAAAAACAGGAATTTATTTTATGGATAGAAAAAAAATCAAAAATAATGCTATTTATTTTTATGACTTTGCTAGTAAGAAGATAAGCTATGTTGTAGCAAGCAAAGACAATTATCCAAATGTGGTGATCAGCGAAGATGAAAAGCATATTTTCTTAATAGAGTCGTATGATAATAACAGTAAACTATTGCTCATTAGCGCGAGTGATTAAAGGTATCAGGTAAATCAACGCGATTTAGTGCGCCGTTATCAAGTACATCAGTGATTAAATAGTGCTCAGTGTCGAGGAGATACATACGGTAGATTCTGTTGTAGACACCTATTAGTAGTAAAGCCAGTAGTCAAGCGTTATATATTAAAAAAGACTACTTTGTCACCAGAGTAGTCTTTTTATTTTTTAAGTATACGTTTTATTCAATCCCTGTTATTTGAACTCAAACTTTACTGCCATACCGCTGTGTTGACCAACAATACTGAAGTATCTATAACCACTTCCAGGGTTATTTATGGTGATAGTTTCTGTATTACCTGCATTGTCAGATTTTTGATGATAACTTGAATTGTTTGCCCAACCTGAAGCACTGTAATATAGGTTACCGTTTCCTGTCCCGTGGTCTGCAGTAATAACAATAGTGCCGGTTCCTGCCGGAACTACCATGCCGTAGTAAGCAATTGAGTTATTCCATGACCCCGTTGGCACACACATATCATCATTCGCATTTACCTGCCCTGACTTTGGCCCCTCACTTGCACAAACATTTGCAACAGAGCTTCCGCCACCTGTTTGTTCTGGTTGTATTGTTGCCGTCGTTGTTGCACTTGCCGTAGCACCCTCATTATCTGTCACAGTTAACGTTACGTTATAAGTGTTGGCTGTTGTATAGGTATGGCTCGGGTTTGCTAAAGTGCTTGTACCGCCGTCACCAAAGTTCCGGCTGTATGCTGTAATAGGGCCTTCATTGTCAGTAGAGCCAGAGCTGCTAAAGCTTACTTGTGTATTGGCTGTACCAGTATATGCTCCATTTGCATTAGCTGTTGGTGCAGTATTTTGGTTGCCACCACCGGTATCACTGTCACAATTTGCACCATCAAAGTCAACTAAGATTGATGCACTGCCATTTGAGTTAGAGACTTTTACATTACCCCAGTAGTTTGTGCCACCTGTCACATGAATACACTCACTATTACCTGCATTGTTAGAGCTTCCATCATCACTACTAGTGCCATTTGGCCAGTTAGTATTATCGTAGCTAAGGCTTAAATTACCTGTCCCATTACCTGTTCTAATTGTTACGCTGTTGTGGCCACTTACATTAGGGATATTTAACCAAATGGTTGATGAGTTACCTAAACAAGCCGCATCACCTGCTGTTAAGTTACCGTTAGTAATAGCATTTTCTGTTGCACAGGCATCAGGTACGCTTGTTACAGGAGGAACCACAATAATATCGGCTGAAATTGTCGCTGTAGTTGTAGCTGTATTTGTTGCCCCTTCATTATCAGTTACTGTTAACGATATAGAATAAGTATTCGCGCTAGAATAAGTATGACTTGGATTAGCTAATGTACTTGTTGTGCCGTCACCAAAATTCCAGTTATATGAGGCTATAGAACCATCGCTATCTGAAGAGCCAAGACTACTAAAGTTTACTGCTGTATTCTCAGTACCAGTATAAGCACCATTTATTTTCGCAGTAGGTAAAGAGTTTTGAACAGCATTATCAATTGAATACGTATTAGTGCCTTCAAGTAGCGATACCACACCTTTACAGATATTAGATGAATCAACAAAGATCATTCTGTCGCCGGCTTTCCAAGTAGTACCTGTATAACTTTGACCTGCGTTCAACGTTCCATAAACAGTATCTGAGCGAACGCCTGTTACATAGTTAACCCAACGTACTTCCATGGTTTCTGAAGTGTTATTAGTTACGGTTACATCCGTTGCAGTATCTGATTTGAAATAAGGTCTTTCTAAACTACATGCTCCAATTTCATTGGCTGTAGGCAGTACATCGGGTACTACGTTAGCGACTAAGCTTGAATCAATTGAGAAATTAGCTGTTTGACCAACAACACCCACACCAACACATTCACGGTTGTCACTCATCATCATGAAACGATCGCCTTTGCGCCACAAATTATTATTATAATTTTGCCCTTGAGTTAAACGAACAATTTCATCAACACCGGCATAACCGGTGGTGTTGCTAATCCACATCATACGCAGTGGTACTGATGAATTATTGGCAATAGTTAAGTTTGAGGTAGCCGCTTCTCTGACATCACGTACATACATATGTTCTAAATCACAGGCACCGAAAGTATTATCAAGAGGCTCTGTACCTGGAACAATGGCAACAGCTGAAGTCAATGATTTAACATAAGCATCAAACCCTCCGCCAATATTGTCAGCAACATTTTTGATTGCACTTCTATAGGTTGCAGTATTTCCTGAACGAAGTGCCGAAATAATCGTATCGTAATCACTTCTATGTTGTGCATGCATATAATGAATTGCCATATAGCCCCATTTATAGAGGTCTTCAAGGTAATAATCTGCACTCAAAATATTATAAAGAGGAGGGATGTTTTTACCACAAGTCCTGTTAACGTTCGACTATAATTCGTACCTTGGGCTAAATAGTCTGCTAAACCTTCGGTTAACCCTGCATTATATGAAAAGATACCAAAATCACCTGAAACATTAAAACGACCATCTAAATAGTGAACGTATTCGTGCTGTAAGTTATACACTTGACCAGTGTATTCACAAGAAAAAGGTACCCAACTATCTTCACAAATATGTGCAATAAACTTTGCTTGGTTATTTGCATCAGATGGCGTGCCTTCAAGATACATTCCACCATTATCGGTATTAATACCAAAGTGCGTATTACCATTTGCCTTATATTCAGCGCTTGATAAATATACATAAACATCAAGTGTATTGTTATTATCGTTTGGTAAAGGGGAATTAGGACTTGAATTGAAGAAATTGTGAAAAGCTGTGTTTGTTTCTGAAATTTCATTACAACTCGTGATTAGTTGTTGTTGAGTCACACCTGTTTGTGCTCGAAATTTCACAGAATTACATTGATAGCTTTGTGTAAATGTCTGATCAATTGTAGCAGCGTTAACATTTTGACTACTAGCTAGTGTAATCGCTGCTAGTGCCCCCATAGAACTAATAATTCTCATCATAAATTGTACCTTCCTATTAAATTTAAGTAAGGTGACAAACAATATTCATCCAATGTAAAAAAGCATTTCTTATTATTTTATTGTTAAAAATGAGCTGCTTTAAACTTCCGTTGTTACAGTGTTAAATCACATGTTGAGCCCGACTAAAGAAATACAGTAAGAATATTGTTTATTGAGGTTGATACTTTTGTTACGTCTCAACTAACCAAATAATTACAGTTATAAATATAAGCCGAGCATACTGATAAAGTTCCTATTTCATTTATTCTTGATTAAATTTTTGTTTGGTTTTATACAGTATACAATCTAGAAGCTATCAGTGTGTTGTAAATATGTAAATAGGACAAGCCAGTAAATACGGGCATTGGAGGAAAAATGATTTAAAATGACTCCTTTTGTTGGTGGTATCAGTTTTACCAACTAACAATAAAAAGTTATTGGGCCATGATTTGTTTGATTTAATGCAGATTTTCGTGCCGTTGTATCTATATTCTAACCCCGTAAAATTATCACCGATAAACAACACAACAGCACTCTGTTTAGACTGAGAGTGATTTTAATGTTTAACGGCGCACTTTGGGTTGATTACGATAATTAAAATTCAACATTATTTAACATCGGCCACGGCTTAAGAAATGTACTATAATATTTGCCATGTTGTATAATGTATATTATTCTATAGATCTTTTAGTAAACAAATTCAATACTTCGGAATGATCAATATGATCAATATGAAAAATAAAAACAGTAGTGAAGACAAAGGCAATAAAAAAGAGCTTATTACCGAGACAAATGTCAATGTTAAGGGAGATGAAAATAAGGAGTCATCATCTGACTGTTTAGAATATTTTGAGGAGTTATATCCTAGCTATGAACTAGGATACAACTAAGTTTTGCTTACTTATCGGTGGAAATTGGATGTGATCAAAATTACGTCCTTATCCTCGATTCACAGCAATAAAGAAACTCTTAAGAATGATAGTCATTCAATCCCCGTTTAACTTACTAACACATTCCTGTAAAACCCCACGCATTAAACATTTGCCTTAGCGCTTATTCCAACAAAGCTTGCACTACACTTTGCAGAAAAAATTAAAAATTAACATGGACACTCGCTCAAATTTGAACAATACAGATTGCTCAACTAAGGTTAATAAATAACCTATAGTTAAGAGGCCTCCATGACAACAGCCCTAAAACAACTCATTAGCTTAGCTGATACGCCTTATTATCATTGTATTTCTCGTTGTGTTCGCCGTGCTTTTTTGTGTGGTGAAGATAAAAATACAGGGAAAAACTTTGATCATAGGCGAGGTTGGGTAGAGGATAAATTACTCAGTTTAACTCAGGTGTTTGCCATTGATGTTTGCGCTTACGCTATTATGAGTAACCATACACACACGGTATTGTTTATCGATGAAAATACTGCAAAAGGATGGTCGACAAAAGCAGTACTTGAGCGTTGATTGCATTCATTTTGAGTAACTATTTAACCTTTGTTATTTTAGTCTAATATTATAAGCGAGTGTCCGAGTTAATTTTACTCAGTAAAAACGACGAATTTTTAAGCTCCTGTATCACGCTGTAGAGTGTTAATGCGATATAGGTAATGCATTTAGTCCCCCTATTTTACGGGGTAATTAATAATAAACGAGTAAGTCTACAGTCTCGTTAGTTGCTTCTCGTCGTTTCGTGACATTATAACGCTATAGTGCTATGATGTTTTTGTCGAATTAATGGAGACATAATCATGAGTAACCTATCAAAACGTTCTACCGTTTATTTTGAGCCGGATATACATCAAGCTCTAAAAATACGCGCTGCTTCAGCTCATTTATCAGTTTCTGAGTTAATAGATGAAGCTGTTCGTTTATTAATGCGTGAAGATCAAGAGGATTTAGCCGCTGTATCAGCAAGAGCCAATGAGCCTGATATTTCATATGAAGATTTATTAAATGATTTGAAGTCACATGGAAAAATATAGAATAACGTTTAAAAAGTCAGTGGCTAAAGATTTACGAGTTATACCTAAAAACGATATAAAAAAGATCTTAAGTAAAATAGATACATTAGCTGTAAACCCTCGTGGTGAAGGTTGTATTAAACTTTCAGGGAAGGAAAATTATCGAGTTCGCCAAGGCTTATATCGAATAGTGTATGAAATAAAAGATGATGTACTTGTCGTTAATGTAGTAAAAGTTTCTCATAGATCACAGGTGTATAAAAACAACTAACAACACGCCCTGAGGTGGACAACAAGGACAAAGTACAGTTGTTTTTTCCCCTGCTTCGCGATTTTGGCCAACCGTTATTTTTCGCTTAGCAAGTGTTAATTAATCAGGCCATCCATGATAAATCTTCTTTTTAGTTTAGATGTTTTTGTGATTGTTTATTTTATTGTTGACTGTGCATAAATACACTAAAGTCAAAGAATATGTTATTTGCATGAAAAAAGGTTTTTACTAACTTTTAACTCATCAACCAGTTGGCGGGATTACTATTAACTTATTGATGAGTAGAGATAATAAGAGTATTGTATATTTTTAAATTTACATGATAGAAGGATCAATGTCGTGTTTAAACATGATATTCATCCTTCTACTAAGCGTTATAAGCCAATGCAGGGTTTGGAGTATCATGGAAGAAAATAAGTTTTTTAAATTAGTTTGGCGCTTCAATGGACTAGTAATTTCAGTTGCGGGTGTACTTGCAGTAGGCGTTCTTTTATTTGTTGCATTTAAACTTTTTCAGGATGTGACGAGAGAAAGAACAACTAGAAATATTGTAAACATTGAAGAGAACGCTGAAATAAAAGAAAACTGGAGATTTGGGCAACTAACTAAGATAAATGATGGAAAAGTACTAATGATTCCACTTTATTCCGACCAATCATTCGATCGTGATTATTTCAGTAAATCGTCAAACTCAACAAGAAATCATTTATTTATTAACACAGAAACGTCTCAAAAAACGTGGTTGTTTGATCATACAAATTACTTAATAGAACGCAGTGATAAATTGAGAAAAGGTGATTTCAATTCCAAAGAACCTATTGTTGCTATCTTATATCAACTTGTTCAACTGGATTCAGATCATGATAATCGTTTATCTGCCGGTGATTTAAGAACAATAGCTATTACCAAACCTGATGGTTCTGGCTACAAAGAGTTAATAAAAGAAGTAGAATCTATTGTGGATCATACTTTATTAAATAAAACCGAATTATTCCTAGTTTATCAAAAGGCTGGTGTGTCATATTCTACAGTCTTAAACTTGGAAAAATTCGTGCTAACTAAAACGGGTAAATTACCAAAAGTTGGATTATAACAAATAAGAATAGGTGTCGCGTCAGCCGACACCTTATTCGGGTGTTGAACAAGCCCGAAGCGCTACTTATTGTGTAAATAGTGATTTTTTTGTTGAAGGGTTCACAAGCAATTACTTGATCGCAAGACACACGAAGTTAAGACGTAAAATAAAGGCTGTTTTTCGTCTGTTTTTCACTGAATTTTTCTTTACTGTCTCATAGGGGGCTTTCTTCTTTTCCTCGTTTTTGTTTTTCATTTTAGCCATTATCCTTATACTATTCGCCTTTCGGCTACCTCGTTCGCGTGATACCAATACAATGCATTTTATGTTGGCAGCAAGGACATATTCTACTGGCGTGGGTTATTAGCTCATTATTTGGTGTCAGCCAATTGTGGTTAGGTATTAACAGTAATTGAATAAGCAATCGCAGTTTTTTAGCTCCCGACGACAACAACCCGTAATCACGCACCCGCTTCAATCCTGTGGGCAGTACATGTTGTAATATCAGCAGTAAAAACTTGAGTACGGGCAAAATTTAAAAAAGGGGGTACACATAATTTAATTTGTACCTGACCCCATTTATCTGACCCCATTTATCCATTTATCCTTGGTGCAATGTGCACTTAACAAGTGTTTTCAAGTCGGACACATAAAGTTGGCTGTGTTCGTTCCTCACATTTTAGCCAACTTTACTTAGGCGCTTAAAACGGCGTTGAGGCTGTAGAATAACTAATTCAGTCAAAACGATGAATTTATTGAGCTCCTATATCACGCTGTAGCGTGTTAACGCGATATAGTTAATGTATTTAGTACCCTTATTTTACGGTGTAATTAATAAAAACGAGTAACTCTACAGTTTCGTTAGCTACTTCATAATCACTAATATTTTGGGTGTTCTATTCCAAGTTATTGAAAAAGAAATTACAATAGAATATCAGGGTTATTTTTACCTCTGATATTGTCAAAAATGGATTATTAACCAAAAAGGAGTTTACTATGGGTGTACATGACATCTACCGCTTTAAAGAGAACCAACTTAAGTCTAAACTTTCGTATAATATTAACCAAAAGAAACTGTTTCAGGATATTGACAGAATACCTGAGCTGTATGGCGCAGCTGTAGTTTATATTGATAGTAATTACACAATTACAGAACTTAGACCTTTTGACCCTTCCTGTAGTTTAAATCCTATCAAAGTCGTTTTACGTGAACCACCGAACTTAATGAATCAAAAGGAATTTCTTGGACACTTAAAAGGAAGTCAAGGAAATATCCGAGAATCTAAGCTTGTTGGTGAAGTAGTCGGTACGGTACTAAGTTGTGGGGCTGCATTTCTAGGTTGGGTTGTTGTTTTTGGTAGCAGTGCAGCTATTCCTTTAACCGGAGGAACAAGCACAGCGGTAACTTATCTGGCAGTAGCTGCAAGTACTGCTAGCACTGCACAGTGTATAAACGGGTTCGTCAGAACTACATTGGAAGTTGCTTCTCCCCAATCTAATGATTTTTTAGACTCACAGGAGTGGTATCAAAGTGCTACAACAGCATTAGACATTATTTCACTTCTTGGTGCCGCAGCTGCGGGAGCTATGACATTGAAAACGGTAAAACTTTTAAATATTAATAGTGGTAATTTTATCTATTTTGAAAGGCTTATCTCGTGCAGAGAGAAAACGACTAAGCCAAGAAATAATCCGATTAAATCACCCTGGAATATCAAATAAATTATTGAAAGCTTTAGTTAAGGTGGTAGTTATCCTAAGCGCTACGCCGGAATTAAAATAACACAATCACTTACACTACAGCTAAAAGATGCTATAGGTGCATCAATGAGTTTTGCAGGTAGCGCACTTTCTGGTGGTGTTAATTCTCTTGCTGTTGGAATATATGAGGAGCTAGATCAATAATGAGGGGCGAAGAAGAAGAAGTTAATTTGCTATTTCCTCCTTGGAAACTAATGGGGAGGTTTTTATTAGTTATTATGCTGTTAATGATAGGGACTGGACTCTCTGGAACTATGTTCTTTCTTGAGTATTTTGATACTAAGCCAGAGTGGTTGGTTGGAACAATGTTCACAGTATCTATCATTTTTTGTTTAGTTAACTTTCGTGTGACTCGAGGCTCGTTTTTATGTGCAAGGATTCTAAAGTACTATTCGCTTTGCTTAATAATTATATGTCTACCACTACTGGTGATGATCGAGGGTGAAAAGTATTACATACTTTTATCAATCAATTTCTTTGCACTTACCTGTGCGCTTTATTTGATATCAGGGGAAACTTATCAAAAGTTGGTTCAGTATCAGCATGACTTCTTTGAAGACATTAGAGAAGCGAGAGAAGTCGTAGAAAAAGAACTAGCAAAATCTCGTAAATCAAAACGTAGCTAACGAGTCGTTAAAGCAGGACAAATAACAGTTGGCTTTTGCTCCTGTTCGCGATTTTAGCCAATCGTAATTTTCCGCTTAGCAAGTGTCACTAACACCCAATTTACTATCTATAGCTAGCCAAATACAACTCAAAAAACATTTATTCATCCTCAGCTCACATTCCTGTATAATCTCACGCATTAAAAAACTGCCTAAACGCTTATTCCAAGTAAAGCCTGAATTAGCAATAAAGGCAGTTAAACCACCATTTATGACGCTGCTCTTCATTAGTAAAAGCACCAGTAATAGAATATAGAGTAAGTTGAGAGCAATACATGACCGTAGAACAATTCGATCCAAGCACAAGTAATTCAAATAAAAGCCAAACAACCACGTTAGACATTCCTTCTAAAATGATTGAAGAGCAAAGTAACACTCAACCATCTGTAGAACGCTCTGCAAAGGTAGGCTTCGTGAGTCTGGGTTGTCCAAAAAATTTAGTCGATAGCGAACGCATTCTTACTCAATTACGTACTGAAGGCTATGATGTTACCAATAGTTATGATGATGCGGAATTGGTGATTGTTAATACCTGTGGCTTTATTGATTCAGCGGTTCAAGAGTCTTTAGATACTATCGGTGAAGCGTTAGCGGCTAATGGTAAAGTGTTGGTTACCGGTTGTTTAGGTGTTAAAAAAGATGAAATTATTGAATTACATCCGAACGTACTTGGGGTTACTGGTCCACATGCCTATGATGAAGTATTAACACAAGTGCATAAACATATTGCAAAACCAGTCCATAATCCGTTTATTGATTTAGTGCCGGCGCAAGGCGTTAAATTAACACCGAAGCATTATGCTTATTTAAAAATATCAGAAGGCTGTAATCACCGTTGTACTTTTTGCATTATTCCATCAATGCGCGGCGATTTAGACTCTCGCCCTGTAGGTGATGTATTAGGTGAAGCAAAACGTTTGGTTGATTCAGGCGTTAAAGAATTATTGGTTATTTCTCAAGATACATCAGCATACGGTGTTGATGTAAAACATAAAACTGATTTTTGGGATGGCATGCCTGTTAAAACTCACATGCAGCAGTTATGTGAAGAGTTGGCGAAGCAGGGCGTTTGGATTCGTTTACATTATGTATATCCATACCCTCATGTCGATAAAATTATTCCATTAATGGCGGAAGGTAAAATTCTGCCGTATTTAGACATTCCTTTTCAACACGCCAATAAACGTATTTTAAAATTAATGAAACGCCCTGGTAGTTCAGATCGCGTTTTAGAGCGTATTGCCAAATGGCGAGAAATTTGTCCAGAGTTAGTCATTCGTTCAACCTTCATTGTTGGCTTCCCTGGTGAAACGGAAGAAGAGTTTCAAGAGTTGTTAGACTTTTTAGAAGAAGCACAGCTAGATCGTGTTGGCTGTTTTAAATACTCACCAGTTGAAGGTGCTACGGCGAATGAATTACCTGATCATGTATCAGAAGAAGTGATGGAAGACAGGCTTCAACGCTTTATGGCCGTGCAAGCAAGAATAAGCGCTGAAAAACTCCAAGCGCGTATTGGGCAAGAATACCTTATTCTTGTGGATGAAATTAATGGTTTAGGTATTGTAGGGCGTTCTTACATGGATGCACCAGAAGTTGATGGCAAAGTGTATTTGTCTGACGATTTTGATGCAGAGCCGGGCGATCTTATTTGGGTGCAAATTATTCATGCGGATGAACATGATGTTTGGGGCGTTCGCGTAGAAGATTAATCTTTATAGAGCTTTAAGTTACAAAACACTGTCTGATAAATCAGGCAGTGGTGAATTTTTAAGTTACGTTACCTCATCTCGGCTTAACTTAATAAATCTTTCTAAAGTGATTTTTTTACTAACTTCTTCGTTAAATTCACTTGCAATACCTTGAAGATTAATATCAATTAATCCTACTGTAAAAATATCATTTCATTTTAGAAAATAAACTCACCAGTCAATTATGCCTTAAAACTAAAGCGTGTGAGTATTGACATGGTCATGGCTAGGTTTATTAACATAGTGCTTCTCAATAAAACTAGTAATAAAGTAACGAATCTAGTCTCCAGAATACAAAATATGTATATTTCAGTTTAAAGAACGTTTGCTAAGGTGGGTTTTTCTATGCTTGTGTTTTTGTTTTATCTATATTTATGTTTTTGCTCTGTTTTTTCTCTATTTTTATGTGGGTACTACTTATTTTTTAGTTCGGTTTACAATTCGGTTTACAATGAATTATTGTAATCATGTTGCAACCAATTTGTGATATTATCACGATAATTCTTTATTAAGTTAGTGTTATAGTATAACATATTGCTTTAATGTCTAGATAGTTGTGCTAGTCAATCTCAATGATACAAATAGAGAGTGTTCTCATGGTTCACAAGAATAAGTTACCAGTTACTGTTCTATCGGGGTTTCTCGGTCTTTGGAAAAACCACGGTACTAAGCCATATTTTGAATAATCGTCAAGGTAACAAAGTAGCTGTTATCGTTAATGATATGAGTGAGATTAATATCGACTCTGCCATGGTTGCAAATGAAGTGTCTCTTAATCGAAGCGATGAGAAGCTCGTTGAAATGAGTAATGGCTGTATTTGTTGTACATTACGTGAAGATCTTCTAATTGAAGTTACCAAATTTGCAAAAGATGGACGATTTGATTATTTGGTTATTGAATCTACGGGTATTTCTGAGCCATTACCGGTAGCCGAAACCTTTACTTTTTCCGATGAAGACGGTATTTCATTATCGGATGTAGCAACATTGGATACTATGGTTACCGTTGTTGATGCAGTAAATTTTTTAGAGGATTACGAAGAGGCATTGTCCTTACAAGAAGTCGGGAGTCGTTAGGGGAAGAAGACGAACGTAGTGTCTCTGATCTACTCGTTGATCAAGTAGAATTTGCTGATGTCATCTTGATTAGCAAAACTGATCTGGTTGATACTTGTGAAATTGAGCGCCTAAAAGCAATACTTAAAACCCTTAACACGCATGCGAAAATTATTCCTATAACACAAGGACAAGTGGATATTGATACAGTGCTGAATACGGGGTTGTTTGATTTTGAACGTGCCCAGAGCGCGCCGGGGTGGTTGAAGGAAATGCGCGGTGAACATATTCCTGAAACCGAAGAATATGGTATTAGTAGCTTTAGTTTTCTTGCTCGTCGCCCATTTCATCCTGAGAAATTCTATCATTTTCTTCACGATACGGAAAAATTTGGTAAATTAATTCGTTCTAAAGGGTATTTTTGGTTGGCATCTCGTCCCCTATTTTCAGGCCAATGGAATCAAGCGGGTGGAATTGCTCATTATGGTTTTGCTGCCATGTTTTGGAAATCAGTACCCAAAAAACATTGGCCTACCGATGAAGAGTCATTGATTGCTATACAAAAGCAGTGGGTTGAGCCATTTGGTGATATGCGTCAAGAATTAGTATTCATTGGTCAGCGATTAGATCAAACAGCGATGATTCATGCACTCAATGAATGTTTGTTGTCAGATGATGAATTAGTAAAAGG
Source organism: Colwellia maritima (assembly GCF_022669015.1). Taxonomy (GTDB): domain Bacteria; phylum Pseudomonadota; class Gammaproteobacteria; order Enterobacterales; family Alteromonadaceae; genus Colwellia; species Colwellia maritima. The sequence goes on from NZ_JAKKSL010000002.1 coordinate 180,750, forward strand.
GAAAAGTTATTGGGCAACACTAAGTGATCCATTTCCAGAATGGAGTGAAAGCGCGTGAGAACATCAATGTTAAAAATGAAAGTTATTCAACAAGTATCGGACTTTTGAAAAACTTACAATACGTACTAGTACAAGTGACAAATTTGAGGCTTTTACCTATATTGTTTTAGCAGTTTCATTAATTAGGTGTTCTATTAGCAAGTAGAAATGATCACATTGTGAGTGAGATTGGTGTCAGTGTTTATTGAAACTTTTGTGCTAGCTATGTGCTAGCTAATGATACGTTAGCATAAAATTATTACAGCTAGTACTTTTAGGAGGTATTATGTCAGAAAAATTAAAAAGTGCACTTATCGAAGCAATCAATGATGAGTATAAGTCAAGGGCAGCATATAATGCTGTTATTAATAAGTTTGGTGAAATACGGCCATTTATCAACATAGTTGAAGCGGAAGGGCGCCATGTTGAGGCCTTATTGTCTCTGTTTGCTAAATACAACATTGATATCCCAGAGGATGATTGGAATTCACGTATAGACACTCCAACATCAATTCTTGATGCTTGTCAGTTGGGCGTGAGAGATGAAATTGAAAATGCAGAGATGTATGATAGATTACTTGATTTAACCATTGACTATCCAGATGTGCAGCAAGTTCTCAAAAACCTACAAAGAGCATCTAAAGAAAATCACCTTCCTGCTTTTCAGCGTTGTGTTGAAAGAGGTGGTGCTAGAGAAGATGGTGGAAATAGAACTGGTAGAAAGAAAGGTAATAATAGAAAAGGCTTGGGGCAACGGGGCCAATGCTTAAAATAGGATTTGAAAATGGAAAATACATTTTGGACAGCGTCGGCACGAGTTCTTTAGCCGCAATTGTTACGTCAATTGGCATATATACTATACGTAAATATGTAAATTGGGGAGAGCGCAATATTACCTATTTTATGTGTTTTGCTGCGGGTGTTCTTATTTCGGCATCTTTTCTTCACATTATCCCAAAATCGTTATCTATGAACCCCAATGCCGCTGTATATTTGTTAGTGGGGTATTTTGGCTTACATTTACTTAACCGTTTTCTTACCGTATTAGTTTGTCAAAAAAATCCTGAAAAAGAGAAATATGGGCTAGGACTTGTTCCAATGATAGGCATTGGATTTCACTCGTTCATTGATGGATTTATATACTCAATTGCATTTACTGTAAGTGTTTTTACAGGTTTTATCGCAACGGCAGGCATGGTTTTACATGAATTCCCCGAAGGTATCATTACTTATCTTTTATTAATTCGAGGAGGCGTTAGTGAGAAAAAGGCAATGGTACTTTCCTTTATTGCAGCAGCACTAACAACGCCTCTTGGAATGCTTTTTTCATATCCGCTCATAAGTGAAATTGATAAACCAATGTTAGGTGCTTTGTTATCATTATCAGCAGGCGCATTAATTTATGTCGGGGCAACGCATCTCCTACCTAGAGCAGAGAAAGAACACAAAAAATATAGTTTTGTTGCATTGGGTGGCGGAGTGCTAGTTGCTGTGCTAATCGTTTTATCAAAAGCTTGATTTAATAAGATGCTTTTTTAGTTAGTTTGGGCTGCATACATCAAATGATGATTGCCCCTAATTGAATTTGAGCAGCCCACAATAAATGTGTCTTATGCGGCTTGATCAGAAAACACATCCTTTAAACGACATACAAAATAAATTGAAAACCTAGAGGTAAGTAGGACTTTTTATTTATTAAAATCTTGAATCGTTAATTCGTGCTTTTGTAGTTTTCTATAGAGTGTTCGCACACTTATGTCTAATTTTTCCGCAATCACTTTAGGTTGATTTCCATATTGTTTAAGTAAGTCAGTGATATATATTTTTTCGTTGGAAACAAGGTTTGTTGAACTTGTTTCTGGTTTACTTAATGCTGTGATTTTTTGTGGTAATTCTGCCACGGTAATTAGCTCGTCATCACTTAATAACGCGCTTCGTTGCACTATGTTTTTGAGTTCTCGCACATTGCCAGGATAATGATAAAGTGCTAATGCCTTTAATGCCTCGTTAGTAAATTTTTTAGATGAAAATTCATTTTTTGATAATAAATGTTCAGCGAGTAATGGAATATCAGTTTTTCTTTCTCTCAAGGTTGGTAATCGTATAGGAAAAGCGTCAATCCTATAATATAAATCTTCTCTAAATTCACATTGTTTAACCATTACTTCTAAATTTTTATGGGTTGCACAAATTAACCTAAAATTAGCCTTTTGTTTTTCAGTACTACCAACTCGTCGATAATGCCCTGTTTCCAAAGAATCGTAACAATTTCACTTGTAAGTTTAAGGGAATATCGCCAATTTCATCTAAAAACAAGGTACCGCCATTGGCCATACTAATTAACCCTTTTTTACTGGTAGTCGCGCCGGTAAATGCGCCTTTTTCATGTCCAAATAATTCAGATTCAAATAAAGACTCATTTAACCCTGTGCATTCAACTTCTATAAAGGGCTTCTTCGATCGTTTGCTTGCTTGATGTATTGATAAGGCCGCAAGCTCTTTTCCTGTGCCTGTTTCACCTTGTAATAATATACTTATGTCGCTGTTGGCACTGCGAGTGATCATTTTAATTAGCTCTTGAAAAGCGTTACTTTTACCTATCAATTTTCGGTCACTACTGTAGCTACTCGCAAAATCTATCTTTTCAAGTATTTCTAAAAAGCCAATAGTTATGCCGTCATTATTCTTGACGGGTTTCATTAAAATATTGCAATAAGTATCACCTGAATCGGTTTTGTGTATATGCAGAGCAGAGCTATTTTTGTTGTTTTGTATACATGATGATAAAGGACACTGTTCGCCATTTTGATCACAAGGTTTAGTTGAGTTATGTGACACTTCATAACATTTACTTTTTCCTAGTATTACAGGGATAGAGTAAGTATCTCTATAAGCCTGATTTACCGCTTCAATTGAATAATCGGGTGTAATGAAAATTGTCGGCTTTTCAACAGACTCGATTATTGCTTGGATTGTTTGATGTACCATTGCTATTTACCTTTAAGCCTATGAGTCAAAATTGACAAAACAAAAAGCATTAAATGTCATTTATGACAAAAAAAGAAGTTTTTTTTTATTTATATTTCACGTCATCAACTTAAGGTTATGTTTTTAAAAGCTTTATAATAAGTGGTGCTTTCTGGCGTATTTATTGCTTTATAAGATTGTAATGCTAGAAATATTGGATAAAACAATCATTATGTTTTACCAATCGGAAATAAAAGCACTAATTGATTGGCATTAAACCAAGTAAACGTTTATAGGTGTGAATATGTATTAGATAAAGCGATAAATATTAGTTTTAATATTTCAGTTGTAGTGAGTTATTTGGCATAGAAATTACAAATATATACGTATTTATTAATTTGATCTGGATCAAACTTTCAAAAGGTATTAAACTTTCAGAAATAATTGAAACTTTGCGTTTGGTTCTATGGAAATTTCAGAAAAAAATCAGTCTTTCGTTTATCACTTTGGTGAAATGGGCAGTAAATGGGGTTTTAACCGTACCGTTGGACAAATGTATGCATTATTGGTGATTACGGATAAACCGATTACTGCGAATGATCTAGCGGGTACTCTTAATATCTCTCGTGGTAACGTCAGCATGGGTATTAAAGAACTGCAATCATGGAAACTAGTGCAAGTGACTCATGTGCCAGGAGATCGCAAAGAATATTACAATGCGATTGGTAGCGTGATGGATATGGCGAATATTGTTTTTGAAGAAAGGCGAAAACGTGAAGTAGACCCGACATTATCATTGCTAAGAAACTTGCTATTAGATACTCCTGAAACCGACAGTGAGATATATGCTCAGCAACGTATGAAGGATATTCATGACTTGCTAGAAATGATCACAAATTGGGCTTCAGAACTACAAAAATTGACACCTGAACAATTAAACACGTTAATGAAACTAGGAACAGGCGTGACCAAATTATTATCAGTTAAACAAGCGCTTTTTTCTAAAAAGGAAACGGAATAATTAAATTTGAAAATAAAGATTACCGAGAGATTTAATATAATAACGTATATGGTAAAAAACTATGTTGCGAAATCATCACGTAAGAGAGAAAAAATATGATCAATGAAACCTTAGTAGAGTTATCGCGGTGGCAGTTTGCTGTTACCGCTTTATTCCATTTTTTGTTTGTGCCACTAACTTTAGGTTTGACCTGGATTCTATTTATAATGGAATCCGTTTATGTAATGACTGGCCGCGCGATTTATCGTGACATGACCAAGTTTTGGGGGAAGTTATTTGGTATTAACTTTGCCATTGGTGTGGCTACTGGTCTTACAATGGAGTTTGAGTTTGGTACCAATTGGTCTTATTACTCTCATTATGTTGGTGACGTTTTTGGCGCGCCATTAGCGATTGAAGGGTTAATGGCTTTTTTCCTTGAATCTACCTTTGTTGGTATGTTCTTTTTAGGTTGGGATCGCTTAAGTAAACGACAGCATTTAATGGGTACTTTCCTGATGGCATTAGGAACTAACTTATCTGCCTTATGGATATTAATTGCCAATGGTTGGATGCAAAACCCCATTGGTAGTGAATTTAATTACATGACCATGCGCATGGAGCTAGTCAGCTTTAGCGAAATTATTTTTAACCCAGTTGCTCAGGTTAAATTTATTCATACGGTTGCCGGCGGTTATGTTGCGGGTTCAATGTTTGTATTAAGTATCAGTAGTTATTATTTACTTAAAGGGCGAGATGTTGCTTTTGCTAAACGTTCTTTCTCAGTTGCGGCCGGTTTTGGTTTAGCAGCGATTTTGTCTGTTATTTTACTTGGCGATGAGTCGGGTTATGAGGTGGGTGAAGTACAACGAGTTAAACTTGCTGCCATTGAAGCTGAATACCACACAGAGCCGCGCCTGCCGCCTTTACTTTAGTTGGTTTACCTGATGATGAGGCAATGGAAACCCATTATGCAGTAAAAATACCTTATGCATTGGGGCTTATTGCGACGCGTTCTTTAGATGAAGAAGTCATTGGTTTACGTGACTTACAAAAAGCCCATGAGCCACGCATTCGTAATGGGATGATCGCTTATGAATATTTAACTAAGTTACGTAACGGTGAAGAAACGCCTGAAAACATTGCTCGATTTAATGAGACTAAACATGACTTAGGCTACGGACTGTTACTTAAACGCTATACGGACAATGTGGTGGATGCTACAGAAGCACAAATTCAACAGGCTGTTAAAGACTCTATTCCTGCAGTTGCTCCCGTGTTTTGGGCTTTTAGAATCATGGTTGGTTGTGGTGTTGTGATGTTAATTCTGTTTGTTTTAGCTTTTTACTTTAACGCGCGTCGTGAAATAGAAAGTAAACCTTGGTTATTAAAATCATTATTTTTTGCCTTACCGTTACCCTGGATAGCCATAGAAACAGGCTGGTTTGTTGCTGAATTTGGTCGTCAACCTTGGGCGATTAGTGAAGTATTACCGACCTTTTTATCAACTTCAGACTTAGCGGTTGGCGATGTACTGTTCTCGCTTATCGCCTTTATCGTTGTTTATACTATTTTATTTATTATTGAGATGTATTTAATGGTTAAGTTTGCTCGATTAGGTCCTAGTTCTTTACATACAGGGCGTTATCATTTTGAAAAATCACCAGAGTTAACATCTGGTCTTCGCAGCCAGAATTCTTAAGGAGCAATGTATGTTTGATTATGAAACATTAAAATTTATATGGTGGGGCTTGGTCGGCTTTCTTTTTATTGGTTTTGCGATTACTGATGGCATGGATATGGGAGTAGGTGGTTTATTGCCGTTTGTTGCCAAAAAAGATGTTGAAAGTCGTGTGGTTATTAATACCGTTGGTGCCCACTGGGATGGTAACCAAGTATGGTTAATTACCGCGGGGGCATCACTGTTTGCTGCCTGGCCATTAGTGTATGCCACAGCGTTTAGCGGCTTTTATTTTGCGATGATGCTAACATTATTTAGTTTGTTTTTAAGACCTTTAGCATTCGACTATCGCAGTAAAATAGAATCTAATAAATGGCGTACTAACTGGGACAAAGCTTTGTTTGTAGGGTCTATGGTGCCGCCATTAGTCTTTGGTGTTGCCTTTGGTAACTTATTACAAGGTGTGCCGTTTAGCTTTGATTCATTAATGCGGGTAACGTATACCGGCTCATTTTTTGCGTTATTTACGCCTTTCACCTTATTAACCGGTGTTGTGAGTGTATGCATGATGTTGCTACATGGCTCTACTTGGTTAGTATTAAGAACTGATGCGGATGTTGCACAGCGTTCAGCCACTATTGGGCGTGTAGTTGCTTTGGTTTTAGCGGTTACATTTACTCTTGCTTGGTGTGATGGTTTGGCAAACTGTTGATGGCTACTCAGTTGTTAGTACAATCGATACCATGGGACAAGCACAGCCAACTACTAAAGTAGTCAGTACAGGCGGTGCTTGGTTAACTAACTTTATTGAAACTCCATTATTATGGTTAGTACCAATTACAGGCATAGTGATGCCATTAGTTGCTGCTTTCTTATTAGGTATTAAAAATAAAAGTACCTCGGTAAAAACTACGGCTTTGCTTACGAGTTCGTTAACCATTACGAGTGTTATTTTAACGGCAGGTATTGCTATGTTCCCATTTGTTATGCCTTCAAGTAGCCAACCTAACCATAGTTTATTAATGTGGGATACGGTATCTAGTGAAGGTACCTTAGGGTTAATGTTAATGGTTGTAGGTGTTTTTACACCAATCATTTTAGGTTACACCATTTGGTGTTATAAAAAAATGTGGCGCACCGTTACGATTGAAGAAATTGAGCAAAATAATCACACTGCGTATTAGTTCGGTTGTTTTCAATTTAAGTAAGATTAGAGGAATTATATATGTGGTATTTTAGTTGGATTTTAGGTGTATTGCTTGCTGTGTCTTTAGGGATTATTAACGTGATGTGGTATGAAATGGAGCAGCATATAGACAACGTTGCTGATGACCAAAATCACGATGATTAATTAAACCTACACTCAAGTTTAATAAAGAGTGAAGATTGAGCTTTAAAAAATATGAGCCGACGTTCAGTAATAAAATAAGCAAAGTGAGTTAAATGAAAGATAAAACTGAACAACAGAAGAAACAGGTTAATGGTCGGCTCAAAGCTCAAAAAAAACATGCTCATGGCAAGTTAAGTAGGGCAATTGCCTTAGGATCTGTTAATGGATTATTAATGATCCTACAAACGGCAATTTTAGCTTATTTAATTGATTTAGTTATATTTTCAAGTGAAGAAAGTAAAGCATATACGCTCACCCAAATTAGTATTGTATTAGTCGGTGTTATTTTTGCACGTGCAGCATTAGGTTACTTTAGTGAATGTTATAGCCGTCGTGGTGCGATGTTAATTAAAGCAAATATTCGCTCACGCTTACTTCATCGTTTGTTTCAATTTGGGCCGGCTTATACCCAAACTAAAGGTAGTGCAAAATTAGCCAGTTTACTTAACCAAGGGGTTGATTCGTTAGAAGACTATTTTGCGGGCTATCTTCCTGTTATTGCATACTGTGCGGTTATTCCTATAGCCATACTGATTGCTGTGTTTCCAATTGATTGGCAATCAGGATTGATTTTATTAGTTACAGCGCCTATGGTACCGTTTTTTATGATATTAATTGGTCATAAAGCACAGCGGTTAAATCAAGAACATTGGGCTAAACTTCAACGTATGAGTAGTCATTTTCTGGATATTATTCAGGGGTTAACTCAACTTAAAATATTCAATGCCTCGCGTAGAGAAATAGCCGCAGTAAAAAAAATTAGTGATGACTATGGTGATGAAACCATGGGTATTCTTAAAATAGCCTTCCTTTCATCATTTGTTTTGGAATTTCTTGCTTCTATTTCTATCGCCTTGGTTGCTGTGGTGTTAGGTTTCCGTTTGTATTATGGCGATGTAGATTATGTGTTTGCCTTATGGGTGTTATTATTAGCGCCAGAGTTTTACTTACCTTTTAGGCAGCTTGGTACCCAGTATCATGCAAAAATGGCGGGTGTTACTGCTGCTGAAGATCTTGTTGATGTACTCAGTCAATCACAATTTCAAATCAAATCTCAATCTCAGCCGAATCATACCGCAGTATTTCACTCACCTTTTACCATTAAGGTTGAACAAGTTGATTTTGCATACCCAGAGCGAAAGAATGCTTTATCAGCGATAAATACCGTTTTTTCAGCTCAAGGTTTATATGCGATTATTGGTGATAGCGGCTCGGGAAAATCAACATTAATTGACATGATATTAGGCTTTATTCAACCCTGTGCAGGTCAAATACGCATTAATGATGTTCCGTTAACAGCCACTAATCGCGATGCTTGGTTAAAACATTGCGGTTGGATTGCTCAACAAGCTGAAGTATTTCATGGTTCATTAGCGTTTAATGTCGCTCTGTCAGAAACATATAATGATGATCGGGTACTTGAAGCACTTACAAAATCAGGTTTATCGAGCCATTTAGCAAGTCTCGATAATGGTATAGAAACCCAAGTAGGTGAGTCTGGAGTGGTTTTTCTGGTGGGCAAGTACAACGGCTCGCATTAGCCCGTGTTTTTTACCATCAACCAGATGTACTTATTTTAGATGAGCCAACAAGCCATTTAGATAAGCAAACAGAACAAATAATAACGGATTCCATTAATGCTTATGCTAAAACGCATCTTGTTATTGTTATCGCTCACCGTTTGCATACGGTTAAAAACGCCAAGAATATTATTGTACTTGAAGAAGGTAAAATTATTGAGTCGGGTTCACATCAAGCGCTACTCGCTCAAAATAACTATTATGCTAAGCAGATAAAAATATGAAGGTTTTTTTTCGTTTAATTAAATTACTTAAACCTCAATTGCCTTTAATGCTATTGGGGGCGTTATTATCGGTAATTACGGTATTGGCTAATATTAGTCTGCCGGCTATTTCGGGTTGGTTTATTACGCTTATGGCGATTGCGGGTACCACAGGAATAACCGTTAACTATTTTACGCCGGCAGCGATAATACGTTTTTTAGCCATAGTGCGAACTGCAGGTCGTTATGCCGAAAGAATGTTAACGCATCGAGCAACTTTTAATGCGGCTTATCTGCGCCATTACTTTTACCAACAACTAGAGCCTTTATTACCTTATTACCAAATTGATTTAAGATCTGGCGACTTATTGGCTAGACTACAGCAAGATATCGACAACCTAGACAACTTTTATTTGCGTGTGTTGTTACCGATATTTGTTGTGCTTATTTCTGTGCCTATTGTTTGTTATGCACTTGCGTTATTTTCAACAACCATTGCTTGGTTCATGCTAAGTGCTTTGCTAGTTGTTGCTATTGTTTTACCTGTGATTAGCTATTTTACTTCTAAGACGTTAGCAAAAGAAAAAACACGATTGGAAAGTCATTTAACAGAAACGTTAGTTAATGGTATTAGCGCTATTAAAACCTTACTAGTGTATCAAGTCGGTACAAGTTATCAGCGTTCTATCGCAAGTATTACCAAACAGTATTATGATATTCGGTATAAATTAGTAAAAATTAATACGGCTTTAAACGCGCTTATTTTTTTATTTATTCATCTTTCAGCATTAGCTTGTTTATTTATTTTGTTGCCATCATTAGCCACTGGCGAGGTAGATAGTAAATCTTTAGTGGCCATTATTTTACTTGTTCTAGTTAGCTTTGAAACTGTCAGTAGTATGCCTCTGGCATTACAGTTACTACCCCAAAGTTTAGCCAGTGCAGCAAGACTTTTTGCGATTATAGATAAAGATAAACCTGTTGAGGTTGGAACTCGACAAATGCAGCAAGGAGATATCCACTTTGATAGCTTTACTTTTTATTATCCTGAACAAACTAAGTCAAGTTTAACGGAAATAACACTCTCAATAAAAAAGGGAGAAAAAGTGGCTATTGTGGGTGCTAGCGGTGCAGGTAAATCAACGTTAGTTAATTTACTGATGGGATTTTGGCCGACAGGTGATGGTGTCAATGCAGGAAAAATCTCTATTGCCGGAGATGATTTAAGCCAGTTAAACCAAGCGTCATTACGTGAAAATATTGCATTAATGAGCCGGCAAGGTCATATTTTTGATGCCAGTATCGCAGATAATTTACGTTTAGCTAAGTCAGATGTTACCAATGAAGAGATGCGTAACGCTTGTGCGCAAGTTAATTTACTCACGTTTATAGATAGCTTACCTAATGGCTTTAATACTTGGTTAGGTTCAACTGGCGTCGGCTTGTCGGGAGGACAAGTACAACGATTACAAATAGCACAAATATTACTTCGTTCAGCTAAGGTTTTGATATTAGATGAGCCGACAAAAGGGTTAGATCGACATAATGAAGAAGTTGTGATGGAAAATTTATTAGCGCATGTTATTGATCAGCAAAAAAGCTTATTGTTAATTACACATCAGCCGCTAATGTTACAACAAATGGATAAGATCATTGTTATGGAGCAAGGAAAAATTACCGCGCAAGGAAGTCACAATGAACTAATTAATAGCAACAATTATTATCAGACATTGCTGAATTATTTTTAAGTGTTCTTTATTTTCAATTTCATTCTGATTTTTTTCGGATTATAAAAAGCCAAATTCGGGACAATTTGGGCTTTTTATCTAGAGTTCTTTTATTGTAGAAAATGTGTATTAGTCACAAAAGTTACTGTCATACTGATAAACGGTTGCCGTTTTAGTCAGTGAATTTTGGGCATTCCAACTCACTAAGGTGGTTTCTTGCTGTAATGCTGTAAATAAGTCTTTAGCACGTGTGACTACATTGTTGCTAAAATCTTCGTTTGTATCTTCATATTTAAATGATATTTCCGCTACAATTGGCACCGTAGTACTTACCGATTCGTTATACCATAAAGTTAATGAAATTTCGGCGTCTAACGCACCTAAGTCTACACTCGCATTTTTATAAACGTACTCGTTTACTGTTAAGTTTCCTACTTTTTCAATATCGAGCGTTTCATCAAAGTTTTCGTCTTCTAAGCCAGGATATAGCCCGACAGGATCATCCATTTTGTTTAGATTTTTGCTATTACTAATATCTTGTTTAGTCGAATACGAATACTTGCTAATAAAAGGGGCTGCTATATCTTCTTCAAATTTACTTTCCCAGCCTGATTCAGTGCCATCCATATCTTTTTTAGTGGCGATGAATCTATCTGCTGATCGATACTTTAACGTAACTTCACGGTTGCCGTTTTCGATTCGTTCACGAAAAATATAATTGGCATTGTATAAGTCACAGCTTTCTTCTACATCATAGAATATAATGGTACGATCTTTTTCTAAACTTAAGCTACCTGATGTATCGCGTTCGATTGAACTGTTCTCAATAACGTTTTTTAATGCCGTCCAGTAGTTACTTACTTTGCTAGCGCGTGTAGAGGCATCACCAGTAAATAAACTGGTATCGAGGAGTATTTTATATTCGCGTGAGCCTACATCAACATCGGCCGCTGATATTGATATTGACAAGCACAACAGGGAGGTTGAGATGATGCTATTTGTTATGGTTTTATTCATGTGTATTCCTTTTTTACAATAAAGTCTAAAGAGAGAACATGGTTGAGTAGGTACTGTTGTTTTTGTTAATTTTGGGCTAAAAGTAAGCAAGTTGCGTAGGCTTCTATTGAATGCAACTTGCTTTTTATACGTATAGCTACTGGTTGTAGCTACTGGTTGTAGCTACTGTTTAGTGAGTTAGATCAATGTCTTCAATGATGTACAAACGATTACTGTCAATCACTGTTTGACCAAGATCAAGGTATTTTTGCTCAAGTACGCCGCCTGATGCCCAGGTAGCAAAGTCATCGTCGTTTATCACGCCAATAGTATTATCATTGATTAACCACATGCCTTCTAATTTGTCGTGCGGGTAACCAGTTTCAGCGACTAAATCTACCAAAAAGGTTTTATTAATGGTATTAATTCCTGCATTGGCGAGTGTTGCCCAACCATCCGCTTCAAGTGTTACTTCTTCTAGCGTTTTTCCATCAATTAATAAACCTAATGAATCATCTTGTGTCATCGTGGTGGTGGTTGTGATTGCTTCTATATTGGTTGCATTGCTGATGTCAATTTTATACAGGTGTTTCATGGCAGAAGTATCTTCATTATAAAACTTGCCATCACGTTCAATAACAACAAACTCTGTTTCACTTAAGGCAACAATACCCGATTGTGAATTTTGCGTTTTTTCTTGCTTGTAAAGGTATTGGCTAACGTTACCATTGGTTAAGTTAATAGTAACAATACGAACAATATCGTTGACCTTAACTGCACTAGTTGGGTTATACATAGTAGACTGCATAATACCAACTAAGGTAGTTTCATCTGGTGTAACGGTTAATCCTTCCATACCACGATTAGCGCGACGATTAGCAAATTCAGCAGGTAATGTGTAGGTATTTCGAGTATCATTATCAAAGGCATTAATACGACCAATTTCAATGCCCTCAGCATTAAAATGAACCATATGTGGACCATATTCATCACTTATCCAAAATGTTCCATCAGACAAAGCGACTAGGCCTTCGCCATCTAAACCATAATCATCTAACTTAATTGGGTTCGTTGTTTCATCATAGGGTAAGTTCATGTCTTCAACGATTATATTTCCATCTGCGTCATAGGGGGTTTCACCTGTACCACCTAACGCGCTGCTGTTAGGTAAACCTGTTATAAGTGTGCCATCCGGACGTTTTAATAAGATATCCTTAATTTTTTTTACATCGCCATTATCTTGCAGTTCAAACAAGCCAATTCTAGGGGTGTAGTCAGGTGTTGGAAACTTTTTCCCAGTTCCTTGAGCCCCTGTAAAGGTAGCGTTGGGGCCTCGATCGGTTAGAGCATAAAAGCGCGTTGAATCTGAAGGGTCTGCAACCATATCAGAGCCAAAACCACCATTGCGAATCTCCATAAAACTGCCAGGTAAAGCACCGTTGTCAATATCAGATCGCATTACCGTGTGGGGTAACGGTGAGCCAGAAGTACTGACGGGATTTACATCACAATTTGTGCTTGTATTCGTTATTTCGGTTTCGGTTAATATGTTGTCAGCATTAGTATCTAAGCCAGACATTATCTTTGAACCACCAAAAAAGCATTCATCATTACCTAACGCTAGTGTTTCTAAGGCAATTAAACTATTTAGGCCATTAATACCTTGCTCACCTTTATCACCTTTATCACCGTCGCCACCACATGCTGTTAAACCTAGACTAGCCATTAAAATTAATGTTAATTTTGTGTGTTTCATTGTTACCCTTTTATTTTAATCTTAGTAATTATTTGATTAAGTTGAGATTAAGTAAAATTTATTACAAATAGATTAAGAAAAAATTACCGTTTAATGAAATAGGGTGGATAAATGAAGAAGATAGAGTAGGGAAGCTGATAAATCATTCCCAGTATGGGGTATCGCCAAAATATTCAGTAAAGTAATGAATAAAGGCTCTAACTTTTGGGTCTAGCAGTCTAGAACTAGGGTAAACAACCCAAATTGCTGTATTAGCAGCAATAGGGTAATCGTGGAGTATTTGGACAAGTTCCCCACGTTGGAGATGTTTATAAATACTCCATTTAGAACTTATGGTAATACTATTTACCCCGTTGTGCGTCACGAATAGCTTTAAATTCTGTACCTTCATTCCATTGGGGCCAAGCGTTACTATTAACGATTTCTGAGCCAGTTAAAAAATATAATTGAAGGTCTTCAACTGCTCCCGTTAATATCCAGTCGTCTTGATACTCGTCACTTGGACCATGATAGTGTTTTTTTGTGTATTCTTCTGCTTTTTCAATACCGTAGGCAACGCCTTTATCGACATGATCATAACCTGAATTGGGGTATAACATCGGCACACCTAATTTGGAAAGCTCGAAGTGGTCTGAACGATAAAAATACCCTTTTTCTGCTTCTGAATCAGGATTCAAAATACGGTTTTTAGCCTTAGCATTTTTTTCTAGAATATTTTCAAGCTCACTCATACCTGAACCAATAACGGTAACGTCTTTGGTTGGCCCAAAGTTATTCAAACCGTCCATATTGATACCACCAACGGTCTTTGCTAAGGAATAAAGAGGATTTGAAGCATAATAAGCTGAGCCCAATAATCCTTGTTCTTCCGCCGTTACTGCTAAAAACAATACAGAACGTTTAGGCTTTTCTTGCATGCTTGCATAGGCTTTGGCAAGTTCAATTAAACCAACTGTACCTGTTGCGTTATCTAGTGCACCATTATAAATACCATCGCCAGTTTCTTTCTGAAGTACAGGATCTGTACCTAAATGATCCCAATGAGCCATGTAAATAAATACTTCGTCAGGGGATTCAGACCCTTTAATAAAGCCAACAACATTTTTTGAATTGATAGTGGTGGTTTTGTTTTCTATTGTTGCTGAAACGGTTAAATTTAGCGGTACGGCTTTGAAACCTGGTGTTTTTGCTGCTATATATTGAGCGGTTAAATCTAATCCTGATTTGTTAAATAAAGCCTTTGCACTATCGAGGGTTATCCATCCCTCCATTGAGGCTAATTCAGAGCCTTGGTCAGCACGCACCATATCAAATTGTGGACCTGTCCAACTTGAACTAACCGTAGACCATCCATAAGCGGCAGGCTTTGTATCATGTATGATGATCGCCGCCGCCGCACCTTGTCGCGCAGCTTCATCAAATTTATAATCCCAACGACCGTAGTAGGTCATAGCATTGCCGTTAAATAAGGAACTATCTTGTGTAGCATAGCCGGGATCATTGACTAACATAACAACGGTTTTACCCGTGACATCAATGTCAGCATAATCATTCCAGTTTCGTTCTGGTGCATTGATACCGTAGCCAACAAATATTACTTCGCTGTTATTTATCTCCACAGAATTTATTTGTTTGCGCGTCCAAACAACTTGTTCGTTTGAATATGTCAGTGTTAAATCGTCACTTTTTCCATCTGAAAATAGTATGCTTGGCTTATTTATTGCCTCAACAGAAGTGAGGGGAACCTCTTGAAAATAGCTATTACCATTCCCCGGTGCTACACCAAATTTTTTGAATTCACTCGCAATGTAATTTACGGTTAATTCTTCGCCTTCAGATCCTGGCGCTCGACCACCGAACTTGTCGGAAGAAAGAATTTTTATATGTTGAGTAAGCGATTTGGTAGTAATTGCTTTTTCACCGAAATTGATTGATATTTTATCTTGGTTAGTTTTTTCTAATAACTTAGGTTGATTAGATTGTCCGCAAGCAGTTAGTATTACTAATAATGAAAGTGATAATGTGATCTTTTTAATAATCATTGTTATTTCGATATATTGAGGAATTATTTATTATTAATGAAAAGATAGCACTACCAATTATATATGCAAATTTATTTAGTTGATGAAGGTCCTAAGCGAAATAAGCTAAGTGAGCTATTACCCGCGAAGTCGCCCAATGGCTTTATCCAATTTGTCTCCTTAATCTGCTCGCTATTTCTCTGGTTGTAGCCACATGAAGTTTTTCAAGATCATATTTTGTAATTACTTATAATAAGACAGATGAATGAAAAAATGTATTAACCGCTGTTTTGGGCTAATGTACTGTTAGTTGAGATGTTACAATTAAGTTGATATGTTACGCATACGTTAGTTTCTTACCAAGCGTTTAGTCAAATACTTAATGATATTCGATCTCACTATAAGAAGAAGTTATGGCCACTTTATTTAATAAAAAAATACAACAGCGTTGTTTTTTACAATCTCACCATAGTTTTGGTCGACTTAAAAATTCGGTAAATACTTTTGTTGATGATTCGTTTGTTTCTAAGGTTCATGCTTTTATTGAGTGGAACGATAGATATTGGTTGTTACGTGATGTCAGCAGCAATGGTACGTGGTTAAATGGTAATAAACTGGGACGAGATCAAGTAGCTCAACTTAATGTTGGCGATGTGATAAATTTTGCAAGTAACGAGAATAATGCGTTTGAACTACTTGATACTAAGCCTCCTTGTGACTGTCTTATACCTGTTGAACACAATAGCGAGGTTATCGAACTAGAATATTTTCATTTATTACCGAGTCAAGAATCACATGAAGTTTTATTGCGTTATAACAATCAAACCTGTTCTTGGTGGCAAGAAATATTTGATGATAATCTGAGTGAATCAGTAACGACTATGGAATTGAGTAATCGAGATTATATAATAATTGATGGCTTGAAATGGCAGTTACAAATAAATCGCCCACTTACCGAAACGCAAATTGTTAAACCAAGTGTTACTTCGCTAAACGAGTTAACATTGCTTTTTCAAACGAGCCTTGACGAAGAAAGCACACATCTTACTATACAAACAGGTGATAAAAATATTGACTTATTGGTGCGTAGTCATCATTACCTCACATTGTGTTTGGCTCGACAACGAGTTAAAGATATAGAAGCGGGTTTGATAATAGTGAACAGGGATGGCTTTATGCCGAGTCATTAGCTAGAGATTTAGGCGTAGATGCCAGTCACTTGAATATCCAAATTTATCGTATTCGAAAACAATTTGTTGAGGCACTCAATAACACTTGTGAAACCAAAGAATATTATTGAACGTAATGCGGGGAAAATACGTTTAGCTTCTAAAATTTTTAGTATTACCAAAGGTGATAAAGTTGAATACGATACTCGTTGTCAGTAACCAATAAATAAGTTGAACGGTGTTTTTTAGCCAAGAAGTAACCCCGGCGAAAAACAAAAATTTTTATTAAGTTTCTTCTATTTAAAAAACAACATCATTGATTTGTTAAGTCTATTAAGCTTAGATAGAGCAGTATTGATTTTATCAATGATTGCCACTGGTTTCTCAGGTTTTACTAATGAATTCTGATCTTTATTACTCATTGTATTGTCTTGGTTATACACATCAATAACCGTTACGCGAGTAGGAATTGGCGATTTTTTTGATTTGTTTTGTTTTGTTTCAACATTGGTAACAATATCATCGCGATTAATTCGTGTGAAAAAGCAGTATAAAGAAGTATTGTTGTTTACTTGATCATTATTCAAGTTTTTTGCTGATGTATGGTGAACAAGTGCATTAGATTTATGCTCTTTAGGCTTTACCTTAGTCTTATTTAGATGTTCGCTCATTGTTTTCTCCAATCTCTTCATATTATGTCGCCGTATATAACCACTTGTTAGTCAAGCTATACACTATACAATTTGGCAATCATTGCATTTTAATGATTCACTATAATATCTACTAAGAAAGAAAAAATGACCATTACACGGCATTACACGGCAAATTAACATTAAGAATTTAATGATGGGAATTACATTGCGAAATTGTTGTTAAGCTAGCTATAGGCTTTAAGGGGTGTGTTATAAGTGTTTGTATTTAAGTTATTAATATTTTTTGTTAATGCTTGAATTCTATTTCATAACCCCTCAGTAAAGCATGAAAATACTTGCATTTTGTCTCCAAGTTAAGCTTGTATCAGCTCAGAAGTTAATTTGGTGTATTACGACTTTCGTTATGCGAGTAACCGTGACTAATAAAACATCACCCCTATAGTCATTTGCCATAAAAAATGTAAGACATGTCTTACAAGGTCGTAAGACATATTGTCATTATTTTGAAGGATAAAATCAGCTTTTCAACTAAGTGTATGAATATATTAATTAAAATATTTAATACAAATTTTACAAATTTGTTACATAAAAAGTTTTTTTTTAATGTTCGCCTAAAAAAAATATATAAGCGTATTATTACTCGTGTCAGGAAGACATAGAGAAGGACGCTCTATTAACATATTTTACTTGAGTAATGATTATTTGATGGAAATATATTAAGGGAATAAATAGGAGGGAGGCTTAAGGATTAAGTCGAGTGAAGAGGACTTCACTGAGGGATGATACGAATATGGATGTGATCAATTATGGATAATTGAAGTCAGGAAGATAATGTCTAGGAGACAAAACGTGTTTTACATGGAGTTAAAACGTGAAGACTAAGGATAGCCATAGCAAGGAATACATGGATGTAGCGCTAAGGACAATAAGTAGAGTTTACTTAAAGGAAATACTAGGGATAGTCTTTCATGGATGAAATGAGAACACTAAATAAAATGCAGGATGCATTATATAAGCTAGTTACAAAAATGCAGCTCTTTGAGCTGCATTTTTCTTTTATGTGCTTCTCAATATAAATCAAATAAACTTGATGTAATGCTGTGCAATGAATTTTTGGCTATAGTATTTATATCAATAACTTAACACGTCTCCTTATTATACGTGTTAGTCATTAGTCGTCGACAGTCAATTTTTATAGAACAATTATTTCTGTATTTTAGAGATATTTTCCAAGACTATTGCTGCGAAAAACACGATAATTACCCTCATTATGCTCAATGCACCAGAAATTAGTGGCTAAATCTTTACACAGGTTTGGTTTAAACACTTTGTTGCAACAAAAATATGGACACTATTCAATGGAAATCAAAGTAAATTTTCTAGATAATCTCAGGCTTGAAGCTAAATTTGATGATTTTTCGGTTATTGCGGATCAGCCTATTCGTTACAAAGGGGATGGTTCTGCGCCGGGCCCTTTTGATTATTTCTTGGCATCATCAGCACTTTGTGCCGCTTATTTTGTCAAAGTTTATTGTACCTCTCGTGATATTCCTACTGAAAATATAAGGTTATCACAAAACAATATTGTTGATCCTGAAGATCGCTACAAGCAAATTTTCCAAATTCAAGTTGAATTGCCTGAAAATATTTCGGCAAAAGATAAACAGGGGATTTTACGCTCAATTGATCGCTGTACCGTGAAAAAGGTTGTGCAAACAGGGCCTACATTTAAAGTAGAAACTGTTGATAATCTTGAAGAAGATGCTCAAGCAATGCTTACGGTTAAGCCTGAAGGTGATTCAAACACTTTTATTTTAGGTAAAGATTTGCCCCTTGAAGAAACTATTGCCAATATGACGGGAATATTAGCCTCCCTTGGTATGAAAATAGAGATATCTTCCTGGCGTAATATTGTACCCAACGTGTGGTCTTTACATATTCGTGATGCTGCGTCACCTATGTGCTTTACTAATGGTAAAGGTTCAACAAAAGAGAGTGCACTTTGTTCTGCCCTTGGCGAATTTATTGAACGTTTAAATTGTAATTTCTTTTATAATGATCAGTTTTTAGGCGAAGACATTGCTAACAGTGATTTTGTTCATTACCCAAATGAAAAGTGGTTTAAACCAGAAAACGATGATGAATTACCGTCAGGTATTTTGGATGATTACTGTTTAGGGATTTATGATCCTGATAATGAATTACGTGCGTCTAATTTAATAGATACAAATTCAGGTAATGTTGATCGCGGTATTTGCGCTATTCCATATACACGTCATTCAGATGGTGAAACCGTGTATTTTCCTTCAAATTTAATTGAAAATTTATTTTTGAGTAATGGTATGAGTCTTGGTAACAACCTACCTGAAGCACAAGTACAGTGTTTATCTGAAATTTTTGAACGCGCAGTAAAAAGACAAATTATAGAACAAGAGATTGTATTGCCTGATGTTCCGCCGCAGGTGCTAGAAAAATACCCAAGTATTCTAGCGGGAATTAACGGTTTAGAAGCACAAGGGTTTCCTGTGGTGGTGAAAGATGCTTCCTTAGGTGGGCAATTTCCTGTTATGTGTGTCACGCTCATGAACCCTAAAACGGGTGGCGTATTTGCTTCATTTGGTGCTCATCCTAGCTTTGAAGTAGCACTAGAACGTAGCTTAACAGAGCTGTTACAAGGGCGTAGCTTTGAAGGTTTAAACGATGTTCCCAAGCCAACCTTTAATAGTATGGCTGTATCAGAGCCAGAAAATTTTGTGGAACATTTTATTGATTCAACGGGGGTTATTTCTTGGCGATTTTTTAGTGCTAAGCATGATTATCAGTTTTGTGAATGGGATTTTTCAGGCACGAATGAACAAGAGTGCGAAAGCTTATTTGCTATTTTGAACGGTCTTGGCAAAGAAGCGTATATCGCGGTATTTGATCAACTAGGGGCTACAGCTTGTCGTATTTTAGTACCCAACTATTCAGAGGTATATCCAGTTGAAGACTTAATTTGGGATAACACTAACAAAGCATTGGAATACAGAGCTGATATATTGAATCTTCATAGTTTGAGTGATGAAGCCTTGGCAAGTTTGTTTGAACGATTAGAAGATAGCCAACAAGATAATTATATTGATATTCGCACCTTAATTGGCATCGAGTTTGATGAAAACACGGTGTGGGGACAGTTAACGATTTTAGAATTAAAAATTCTTATTTGTTTAGCACTTGGTGCACTTGAAGATGCATTGGATTTAGTGGGAGAATTTTTACAATACAATGACAACACAGTTGAACGGGGTTTATTCTATCAGGCAATTAACGCTGTGCTTGAAATTATGTTAGATGATGATTTAGCGCTAGATGATTTCATTCATAATTTAAGCCGTATGTTTGGCGAAGAAAATATGAAGAATGTTGTTGGATCAGTGTCGGGTGACATTCGATTCTTTGGTCTGACTAAAACCAAGCATGAAACTTGAAGGGTTAGATAAACACTTGCGATTAATTGAAAGTTATAAAAAACTGCATCATGCGAGAGGTTTAACTTTGTAGATCGGCTAAAAGCCAACGTGATTGGTGTGTACTAATGTATCGCTTGAATAAATAGTTTATTGCTTTGGGGTTGAATGTTTGTTGAATCTAAAATTAATAGTGTTAAACTCATCCGACCAGATGAGTGTTAACAGGAAGATTGAACATGGCAAAAGAAAAATTAACTAAAGTAATGGCGCTTTATAAAAGAGTTACGCGACTACCATTTGGTCAAAAAATATTTTCAATTATGGTGGCGCGAATGGCGCCTTATTTTAGTACCATTAAGCCACTCATTACTGAATTAAGAGCTAATTATTGCGAATGTTTGATAAAAAAAGAAAAAGTGTTCAGAATCATATAAAAACAGTGCATGTTATTGCCATTTGTAATGGTTTAGAGATGGCAATGGGGGTTATGACTGAGGCATCTATTCCAAAACATCTTCGCCGGATACCTAAAGGCATGTCGCTAGATTATACCGCTAAGGCCGGATCAGATATACGTTGTGTTGCAAAAGTCACACCAGAGCAGTGGCAAGTTGGTGATCTGCTTGTTGAAGTAACCGCCTTTGACATTAATGATGTTGTGGTGGTAAAAGGGCACATTAAACTTTGGATCTCTGAAAAATAGCGTTTTTCACAAGTAAAAAAGCTTATATACTCATGACATATTTTGGTGCATTTATTAACAAACGCGCCTCTATATGATGCAATAAAAACCCCTAAGAAAAACACCGTTTAAAATACACATCTAACTTATTGATATTTTGTTGTTTATTTGGTTTTTATGTGCTGTTTTTTTTGGTGCGTTTTTTGCTTGTTAGTAATAATAATCCCCGCTTTAACCTTAGTTGTCCTAAAGTTTAACAAATATAGGCGGCTGTTGATGTTTGTTAAGGAAGTAAAATGGACTCCATACTTGTTATTATCACTATCTCTTTAGCGCTTGCTAGCGTATTAAATATAGTATTAGCTAAATTTTCAATTTCTCATATTATTGGTTATATCATAACGGGTACTATTGTCAGTACACTTTTTGATTTTAATGGTAGTCATGATCTTCATTCATTAGACTTAATTGGTGAATTCGGTATAGTCTTTCTTATGTTTACCATAGGTTTGGAAATGTCTTTTTCTAAACTTGATAAAATGAAACATTTGATATTTATTAACGGTTTTTTGCAAGTCGCTTTTAGTTCTCTTTTGATTTTTTCTGTTGCTTTTTATGCCTTTTCACTTGATGCAATATCATCATTAATCATTTCACTGTCATTTAGCTTATCTTCAACTGCTATCGTGTTACCGTATTTGAAAAAATCAAAAGATATAGTAACACCTTATGGTGAGAAATCTGTTGCCGTTTTAGTTTTTCAAGACTTGGCCGTTATTCCTATCTTATTGCTAATGAGCTTCCTATCGAATAATGAAATGTCGATGACCGATATTTTATTAAAAACATTTCTATACGCCACCGCTATCATTGTTTTTATGTTTACTTTAGGTAAAAAAATCATTGGTTGGTTACTGCATTTTTCTTCCACTGCCAGAATGGAAGAATTGTTCTTAAGTTCTGTTTTTACCATAGTTATAGGTGCATCATTACTTGCCCATGAAATGGGTTTTACGTATTCATTAGGCGCGTTTATTGCGGGAATGATTATTGCTGAAACTAACTTTCATATTAAAGTAGAGTCAGATATTGCGTCATATAAAGATCTCTTGTTGGGGGCATTCTTCTTCTCTATTGGTACCAAAATAGATATTTTCTATTTCGCGAGTAACTTATATTTAGTACTTGGTATTCTCTTGCTTGTGATGCTCATTAAAGCATTCATCATCTTTTTTATTATCAGACGAAATACTAACAAAAGTGATGCAATTAAGTCTGCGCTTGCGCTCTGCCAAATAGGCGAATTTTCGTTTGCTATCTTTGCTTTGGCGGTAAATCAAAATATTCTGCAAAGTGAATTAGGTAATTTTCTAATCTTAATCACGGTATTATCAATGTTGTTAACGCCATTTATGGTGAATAATATTTATAAAATAGCCTCTTTGTTTGTCGTTGAATTTTTTGAAGCAGATAAAATAGCACCAGTAAATATTAGTAATCATACTATTGTTTGTGGTTTTGCTATTTTGGGTAGAATTGTCGCGAAAGAGCTTACCCAAAAAGAAATCGATTTTTTAATCATTTCTGACAATTTACAACATGTATTACTGGCAAGAAAACGCGGATATAAAGCCTATTTTGGTCATTTAGATAAAACGCCTGTGTTGGAATCACTAAAAGTAGAACAATCCAATAGTATTATTGTCACCGTTAGTACCCTAAAAAATAAGCAAATAATTTGTGAAGCGGTTTTAGAGTATTACCCAGAAGCCAATTTGATCGTTAAAGTAAACACCCTGGAAGAGAAAACAGCTTTATCTGTACTGAATATAAAAGCTTTTGTTCATGCGCAGCATGAAACAGCAATGTTACTTGTTAAACGTAGTCTGAGTTAACCTGATGAGCTCGGTTTAGTTTTTAAAGATTTAGTCATTAAAGGTTGATCATTGAAACGTTAGTGATAATTTAAATGTGGTGAATGTGAATGAATAATCTCGCATTTCTTAGTCGTTAATGCTTATACTTGGCGCTAATTGCGAAGCAATCAATTTAAACTAACGAGTATGAGTACAATATGAGTAATAATGTTTGGTGGGGGGAATTCTCTTTTCAGCCCCAAGAGACAAAATCCGGAGTGTCGGTGAGCGTGCTATTTTAATTAAGCGAAAAGCAACTGAATGGAATACTTGGAACGTTGAGAGTATTGCTGTTGAGAGTCAAGGCGCTGAGGATGATATTTTAGTAACTGACGGTACGAGTATTGTACTAGAAAGTGACATGGTAACCGGGCGGTTTTTGGAAAAAGTTACCTTGGGTAAAATTAAAGTCTCCCCGTTATTGGCCGATCGCACAATGATTGCAAGACCTTCTTCGCCATTAACAATTCTCGCGGGTGAAAAAATTCAACTGTTTATTAGTACACCCGTTTGGTTTTATGCTGAATTATTGCCCAGTAATAAGTGTTTGGTTGACTTGCCTTTTTGGCGTCCATCGGATTCATGGTTTGGTAGCTCCACAATAGATGGGCAACTATGCTATGCAAAATATACCTCAGCTAAAACTAACCTTGAAGAGCTAGACTTACACCCTCATCGAGCAACAACAGCTATCATGGTACATAATCGACATAATAAGGCATTAACGATTAACCGAATAAATGTTCCGGTTAATTACTTAAATTTGTATAGTGACGATAAAAATCAACTGTGGACCTCTAGTATTTCAATAAAGATAGAAGGGGAGTCTGCGGATGTTGAGTTAATTATCGACAAACATTTTCTTTCAGAATTTGAACCACAAACACTAATCAGTAGACCACGAATATCATCCGAACATGGAAAATTAATTCGTCGGATTAGTCATTTATTTGGGTAGGGATTTTATGGACGTTATTTTAGAATTTGTTGGTATGCTCGAAACATCACATTTATATTTGTTTTCTCAAGCACTAGTTTACTTTGTTGTGGGTTTTTTTATTGCTAAAGCTATGAGTAGTGCTGCAGCAAAAATTGCACAAAATAAACTGACAACGCATGGCGTATTTTTGCTCAAAAGAACGGTGTTTTACACCTTATTGGGATTGTTTGCTTTGTCGGCATTGAAACATATTGGTATAGATTTAACGATTTTATTGGGTGCAGCAGGTATTTTTACTGTTGCTATCGGTTTTGCTTCTCAAACGTCAGCTTCAAATTTGATCAGTGGGTTATTTTTAATGATTGAAAGACCTTTTTCAATTAGTGATGTGATTAAAGTAGATGACATTATAGGAGAAGTTATTTCAATTGATTTGTTATCGGTTAAACTTAGAACGTTTGATAATTTGTTTGTCAGAATCCCGAATGAAAGCATGATAAAAAGCGCTGTTACCACACTAACTAAATTCCCTATCAGAAGAGCTGATTTAAAATTAGGAATTGCTTATAAAGAGGACATTGAACAAGTAAGAAAAATATTATTAACAATTGCTGAAAAGAATGTTATTTGTTTAGAAGAGCCGGCACCACTTTTCATACTAACGGGGTTCGGAGCATCTTCTGTCGATATTCAATTTTCCGTGTGGGCCAAAAGAGAGAACTTTTTGACATTGAAAAATGAGATGTATCAAAACATTAAGAAAACTTTTGATGAGCAAGGTATTGAAATCCCCTTTCCTCATATTAGTGTGTATCTTTGGTAATCAAAGTAAGCCTTTTGATGTTTCTTTGACTAGTACAAACAACAACGTTGAAGAAGGTAAAAATATCCGTTAAGTATGGATAGTGATTAATGTCCTTACGTGAAATAATTATTGGTATCGAATGTATCAATAAAAAGGTAAAAAAAGTTCATTTTTTTACTAAAACGAGACAATATGTCGCACGTGTAAAGAAGGACATCATTATATAATTTTTACCACTTATAACAGTGGTATTAATTATTATGAATAATAAAAAAATTTCTCAAGTTAATTATTTGATTTCTCCATTAGCACTTTTAATCAGTGCTATATTGTCTCCATTTGTTGTTGCCGATGATAATTCATTGGAAGTTATAGAGGTACATGGGCAAACGCAAAACACCCATTTAGCATTAGGTTCGTCAGAGTCTTTGTTAAGTGAATCGGGGGTTGATTTTTCTGCTGCAGGTGGTGTTTCTAATTTACCTATTTTAAATGGGATGATGGGGGACCGAATTAAAGTTCTAGTCGATGGGGCTGACGTTACAGCGGCATGTGCTAATCATATGAATCCGCCTCTTTCTTATATTTCATCAAACCAAATATCCTCTTACAGTGTAGTTGCCGGTATTTCGCCCGTAAGTGCAGGTGGTGATAATATTGCGGGTGTTATCAATGTAAATTCTATTGCGCCTAAATACAGTGAAGGCAGTGATTTGGCATGGCACTCAGGTTACCTTTCTGCACGCTATCGCAGTATCGATGATGGACGTTCTGTTGGTGTTGGTGCGCGGTTAGCCAGTGATACATTAAGCCTTAACTATCAAGGTTCCTTCACGGATGCAGATAGTTATGAAGATGGCAATGGTGATTTAGTGATTGATACCTTATACCGAGCACAAAATCACAGTTTAACCGCAGCAATGCGCGATCAAAAACAACAATTTGTTGTGAAATTAACTCATCAAAAAATTCCTTATCAAGGCTTTGCAAATCAATACATGGATATGGTGGATAACACCAGTTACGGCGTTGTTGCTCAGTATAAGCGTGAATTAGAAAATAGTGAATTTGAAGGACAACTTAATTGGCATAGCGTAAAGCATGAAATGGGTTTTTTCACACCTGAAAAAATGGGCATGATGCCTATGGAAACGGATGCGGAAGATGTAAGTTATCAATTAAAATGGCGACTTAATTTAGCAAATAAGAGTACGCTGTTACTCGGACATGAGTATTTTGATTACCGTATTGACGATTGGTGGCCAGGTATTGAAGGTTCAATGATGATGGGGCCAAATGATTACATTAATATTAATAATGGTAAAAGACAACGTCTAGCAGTATTTGCTGAGTATGAAAGTCAATTATATGAGAAGTGGTGGCTAAATGCCGGCATGCGTGTTGAAAATGTACATACGCAAGTTGATGACGTACAAGCCTACAATGATGGCATGAGCATGGGCGGAATGGGCGGAATGTCAATGGGTCCTAACGATGCTGTTGCGGCTATGGCATTCAATGCGCTTGATAAAGAACGTGATGATACCTTAGTGGATGCAAGCGTGTTATTAAGTTACCAAATTACCCATAATGATGAATTACAGTTTGGCTTAGCCCGAAAAAATCGAGCACCAAGTTTGTATGAAAGATATAGGTTGGGGTGTTGGCAGTATGGCCACACGAATGATTGGCGGTATGGCGATGGCAATGGCTATATGGGTAACCCCGAGTTAGATGCTGAAACTGCGCATACCTTGAGTGCCACTTACACAAAATCGGCAAAAGATGATAGTTGGCGTATTAGTACCAACGCTTGGTATACCGATGTTAGTGATTATATTGATGCGGATGTTGTTAGAAACTTGAATACCACTGATGATGCAAGTTTAGACCGAAATGCATTACAGTTTACCAATGTTGATGCGACATTGTATGGTGTAAAAGTTGATTTTCAGGCCAGTATTTACGAGTCCAAACAACTTGGCGATTTCCAATTAAAAGCCAATATTACCAATACCCGTGGAACACGTGATGATACTAATCAAGACTTATATCAGATAAAACCTTTGCAAACTCAATTAGGGCTTCATCAAAAAATAGGCAGATTTGAAAATGCTTTAACGTGGGAATGGGTTGACAATAAAAAACGTGTTGATCATAACCGTTTTGAAAATCAAACGGATAGTTACCACCTAGTTAACTTAAGCACAAAAGCATCATGGAATGCGTTAACAGCAAGTCTTGAAGTGACAAACTTACTGGATGAATATTATCAATTACCGCTAGGCGGAGTGAGTGTGGCGGAATATAGACGAGATAACGCTCAAGGGTTTCAGCAGCTAGCAGGGCAGGGGCGCTCAGTTAATATCGCATTAAGTTATGCTTTTTAATAAGCGCTTAAAGCTATTATTTTAAAGTACAGTGACTGTTTACAACGGAATGTGAATGGTCACCTGCTATATTATTTCCCTGAATGGCAATCGTTATTTTATCCATGACCATAAGATTAACGTATTTGCATTTTATACAGCCATCTGAAAATTACTATTTATCCTAAAGCGAACAGTTTTTACTTAATTAAGTATTGAATCTTGCTCAATTGACTACCGTCATGATTTAAAAAGCAACGATAAGATTTTGTACCGGCATACATGCCGTGTATATTTTTAGAATTTATCCCTAAAATTAATACTTGTCTGGCGCCACTATCGTCGGTCATCCATATTTTTTGTGAACTTTCAATTAGGATTGAGTCGGGGTTGTTAAACTTATGCTGTGATATGAGGTAGTCCACACATTCAGCATTATTATCACTTTCTTTGACATCTCCGCCAGAACCCACCATCACATCGATTTGTTTATATTCATCATCACAAGGTGTTTGGCTAAATGTACTTACACCATCAACGGTACATTGATATACAGAATTGGCAAACAATGGTGAAGGTAAAAGCATTAATATTATTGACGATAGTATTATTTTCATGAGAATTTCCAAAGTAATACCAGTTTCATTAATTAAGTGATCTATATTATACGTAGAAAAAATTGCTAAGTACAAGGCGTTTTTTTCAATAACTAGTTGTTCTAATTAATAAATAAAATTGTGTTTTTATTTATGGTTATTTTGTTGTCGCTTACGGTAAAGGAATGTACAGCTGAAGAGCGCAATCACTAAGCGATGTTTTTTAAATAAAAATTCTGGGTTAAGTTTTCATACCCCATAATAGTTTTTAATATGGGGTTAATTGCAACAATCTGAAACTTTATAGGAGTATTTGTTAAAGGGTAGGTTTAGTCACTGTTATTAGTTATTATAAGGGGACTTTTGATATTTAATAAAACCAACCCATGACAAAAAAATTATTCGTTTGGGATCTTTCCGTTAGATTGTTCCACTGGCTACTGATTATTTCACTTTTATCTGCATGGTATACATCAGACGGTGAAAGAGGCTTAATTGATTATCACTTAAAAATTGGCTATTTTATTTTAGGCTTAATACTCTTTCGTATTACGTGGGGAATATTTGGCACACATTACGCGAAATTTTCACAATTTCTACCCACGAAAACAAAGCTGAAAAATTACTTAAAAAAATCAAAACAAGAAAAAGGTTACACCACGATTGGCCATAATCCGTTGGGTGGATTAATGGTGGTTTTTATGTTGTTATTAATTTTATCACAAGCAATCAGTGGCTTGTTTATGAATGATGATGTATTTACAACAGGGCCCTATTATGAAAGTGCCAGTAGTTCAGTTCAAAAGATTATGTCGTTTATCCATCACAATGTTTTTGATGTAATACTAATCGTTTCAGTGTTACATATTGGTGCTATTTTTTATTACTTGTTTACTAAGAAAATTAACTTAATAGTCCCTATGATTACTGGGTATAAATTAAGTCATAGTGAAAAAACAAGCGGCATAAAGTCATCTAAATTATTATTATCATTAATAATAATTATAATAGTAGCTGTGTTTTTATATTGGTTGTTGGTGTTGAATATACCAGTAGAGGAAGAGTTTTATTATTAGGTGTATTAGGTTAATGAGCCGGTTAGTTTTTGAAAAAGGTCTGAAAATCTAGCGTAGAATTTCAGACCTGATAATTTAGTCTTCTTGTTTAAAGTTATCGTGACATCCGCCACATGTTTTACCAACACCGCCAATGGCCGCTCTTGTTGAGGCTTCATCGCCAGTAGATGCCGCTTTAACAAGTTTTTCTGACGCTACTGATAAATCCTTGATTCTTTTTTCAAACGCGTCTCTATCAGTCCAAACTTTGTTTAATGCTTCAGTTTTAACTTTATAAGCGCTAGTATCAGTTGCCGTGTAATCAGCAATCATAAAAGATAATT
This sequence comes from Colwellia maritima, assembly GCF_022669015.1. Taxonomy (GTDB): domain Bacteria; phylum Pseudomonadota; class Gammaproteobacteria; order Enterobacterales; family Alteromonadaceae; genus Colwellia; species Colwellia maritima. The sequence continues at coordinate 210,088 of NZ_JAKKSL010000002.1, forward strand.
GATTAATTCGAGTGGCATTTTTTTCAACTACTTTTGCGTCAAAAGGAATTTTACCTTTTGCCATAGCGCCTAACGTACCCATGTTTGCACCCAACATTTTAAATACAGCTTGACGCAATTCAGTTGCCTTTACAGCATGTTTTTCTGACGTTGCTGTGTTAGCCACCGCTACATTAGTTGCTAAAATGAGTGCACAAGCCGTTATGATTTTTGATGTATTTAATTTCATTGTTTTCCTTTTCCTTCTTAAGTCGTTAACGAGTAAACTGTACCATTAAAATCTTTATGAGTTAACCATTCAAAGCGTGTTTAAAGTTGTGTTTGTTATTTTATTTATCGTTATGCAAACTAATTCGTATTCTCTGTGTTTTACGACGCTGTTATTCACTTGAGTTATGAACGATTTCTTTTAATTCTTGCTTATAATAATTACCGTTATCAACATAATGTATTGCGCCTTGTGCTAGCATGGTTTGTGATTTCTCATCAAGTTGCTTAACGACTTTAGGCGGCGAGCCCAAGACCAAACTCCCATCAGGAATATTCATATTCTCAGTTACCAATGCATTGGCACCAATTAAGCAGTTTTTGCCAATTATTGCACCATTGAGTACAACAGCATTGATCCCTACTAAGCTTCCTTTGCCTATAGTACAGCCATGTAGCATAGCTTTATGCCCAACAGTGACATTTTCAGCTATGGATATAGGAAAACCGTCATCAACGTGTAAAACGCTTCCATCTTGAATATTTGAGTTTGTTCCTACGCTAATTTTTGCTTTATCAGCTCTAATGACCACATTAAACCAGATACTTGCGTTTTCACCTAACACCACATCACCAATTACACTGGCATTAGGTGCTACAAAACAGTTTTTAGGAATCATTGGGGTAAGTTTACCTAGCTGATAGATCATAAGTATGTTCCTTTGTGTTATTTATAAAATTGAACTGATTAAGTACTCTTATCTAAATAAAGTACTCTTATCTAAATAAAAGGTTTATTTAACCATTGGCTTAATATTTTAATGGTAAAATTAATGAAAACACACTGCCTTTATTAATTTCACTACTTACTGTTACTGTTCCTTTATGGGCTAATGCAATATGTTTTACAATAGATAACCCCAATCCAGTGCCCCCTAATTGTCTGCTGCGAGCTTTATCTACACGATAAAAACGTTCAAATAAACGAGTTAAGTGCTCTTCAGGAATGCCACTTCCTTGGTCTGCAACACTGATCTTTATATCATTGTTTTGTTTCATTACGGTTATCGTTATTTCACTATTACCATTACTATATTTAATGGCGTTGTTTAATAAATTGATAATGGCTTGTTCTATTAACGCAGAGTTATGTTTAAACTTTATTTCTTCTTTATTGTGTAAAATAATCTTGATGTTTCTTTTTAATGCTTTGTCTTTACAAAGAAAAATTGCATTGCTGATGGCGAGCGTAATAGACTCGTTTATAAAGTCAATTTCATCTATTTCTGTCTCTTTTTCTATTTTAGATAAAGACAGTAAGTTTTCTATAATGCTTTCTAATCGAATGGAATGTGTATGAATAACGTCAATAAAGTAGGCTCTTTTTTCTTGAGCTAAATCAGGGAACTCTATCAATGTTTCAGAAAACCCCTGAATAGCGGTAAGCGGGGTTCTCAGTTCATGTGATACATTGGCAACAAATTCTTTACGTTGTAATTCAAATTCTTTTAGCTTAGTTATGTCATTAAAAACAACAAGTGTGCCACATTTATTTTTATAAATATCAAGCAAAGGAGCTGATTGCGCAAATAACACTTGTTCAAAGTCGGCATTACTATGAACAACTATTTCTTGTCCAACTGGGCTATCTTGCTGTAATGCATAAGCGATTAGGTTACGTAATTCTTTATTTTCAATAATGGTATTTAGATTATTACCTTCAATGTTCTTTGCGGAAATCTTTAATATTTTATAGGCTGCTTGATTTATACGCAGAATTTTTTGGTTATTATCAACCGCTATAACGCCTTCTACCATGCTTGAAAATACTGCTTCTTGTTCGTTCCGTTGGTTAAGAATAATTTCAATTCGTTGGTTTAATTCAATGGCAATTTCGTTGAATGCTTGGCCTAATTGTTCAGTTTCGAGGGAATCATTTGAATGTAGTTGCACACGACTAGAAAAGTCTCCTTTAGCTAGGCGTTGTGCTTGTACCTTTATCATTTCAAGGGGCCTTACTAACGATTTAGATAGCCACCAACTGGCAAAAATAGTCATTAAAATAAGCATGATAAAGCCTATCGCTATTTTATAATAAATGCTCCATAGGGCTTTTTGTAAGGTGTCTAACGGTGTTGATGTTCTAATAAAACCAATTATATTTCCTTGTGCATGTAGCGGCATGGCAAAATTCATTCCGTCGGTAGCAATCGTGTTGCTATACCTTATGGATAAGCCTTTACCAACAAGCATAGCTTGTTTTATTTCAGGTCTATTTTTATGGTTATTCATCTTTTGTGGATTTTCTTTATTATCACCAAGCACTTTGCCTGAAGGTAAAATAATTGTTAGGCGAGTAAGTGATTCGTTCCCCAGAAGTACTGTTTTTTTCTGAATATCTTGATAGTTATTTGATTGAATCAGGCGTGAAAATTCAGGTGCTAACAATTTTGCTCTAATTTCTAAATCAATTGCGCGCTCTTGATAATAGAAGGATTTAAAAGACCAAAGTGCAATCATTACAAAAGCAAGCAGTGAAATAAAGGAGATAAGTAAGAAAGAGGGGTACAACTTCCAAAAAAGGGTCTTGCGTTTTATTGTCATTTTATAGTCTTTATCAATGGACGTTGTGATTGATTATCTTCATAAGAGAAATTCTTAAATTTTAAGCTTGTGATAATACTATATTAATTAGGAAAAATAGTAACGAGTTTTATAGTGAATTGTTAGTTTATCTATACTTTAATGTAAAATATTGTATATATGAAATATTGCATATATAATAATTTTTATGTAAAGTGATTGTTATATTGTTTAGGTATGGTTTTGATTTTCTGGAGAGACAATAGTAACTATGAATAAAAATAAACGCAGCGTTCTTTTTCTTTGTACGGGTAATTCCGCTAGGTCGCAAATTGCAGAAGCTTTACTTAAACATAAGGCGGGCGATAAGTTTGATGTTTTTAGCGCAGGCACTCATCCAGAAGCTATTGACTTACGCGCGATAGATGCATTAGAACAATTTGGTGTAGAGACAACGCATTTGGTTCCTAAAAGCGTTGATACATTTACAGGCAAAACTTTTGATTTTGTTATTACATTATGTGACAGAGCAAGCAATGAATGTAGAGACTTCCCTAATACAGATAAGCAATTGTCATGGGACATTCCTGATCCTAAAACTCGTACCGATTATATGCCTTTTACAACAACATTAAATGAGTTGAATAATCGTTTATCGATGTTTTTATTGGTAGAGCATACAAGTGATGTAAACCTTGCTGATTCAAATTTTAATAAAAATGTTGTTACAAAAACACAAAAGCAATTCGTTACCCTTGATCCTGTCGATTTTTATAAAAACTTTACCGATGAAATCAGGCTTAAAGTCTTAATGCTGTCGCATTATCATGGTGAACTTTGTGTTTGCGAGTTGATGGAAGCGTTGGCTGAAGACAGTCAACCAAAAGTTTCGCGAAATTTAGCGGTATTAAGAAAATCTAACATCATAACGGCAAGAAAACATGGGCAATGGGTTTTTTATCGAATCAATCCACAATTACCGCTTTGGGCCAAATCAGTCATAGCACAAACAACTGAAAATAATATTGTGATGATCTGTAAACCGCTTAAGCGTTTAGCTGAAATGAAAAATCGCCCAAGTAAAGCCAATTTTTGTAAGTAATGTCAGTAAAAATAAAGGATATAAATAATGGGAATTTTTGAACGCTATCTCTCACTTTGGGTTGGTATCAGCATAGTCTTAGGTGTGGTGTTAGGTTTGTGGCAACCTGATGCTTTTCAAGCTATTGCTAAGTTTGAAATTGCCCATGTTAATATTGCCGTTGCGGTATTTATTTGGGTGATGATATATCCCATGATGGTACAAATTGATTTTTCAGCAATTAAAAATGTCGGTAAAAATCCGAAGGGATTGGTATTGACTATTGTCATTAATTGGTTGATTAAACCTTTTACAATGGCCGCTTTAGGTTGGTTATTTTTTAATATTCTATTTGCTGATTTAGTCGACCCCACATCAGCACAAGAATACATTCGGTATGATTTTACTGGGTGTTGCCCCTTGTACAGCCATGGTATTTGTCTGGTCGCAACTGACCAAAGGAGATCCTAATTACACCTTGGTTCAGGTGTCTGTCAATGATGTGATTATGATATTTGCTTTTGCCCCTATTTCAGCATTATTGCTAGGCGTAAGCGATATTCAAGTTCCTTGGGTAACGTTATTTATTTCTGTGGTGCTTTATGTGTTGCTACCTTTGATCGGCCGGTGTATTCACACGAAAAATTTTGAATAATAGTGAAAAATCGTTAACGTATTTTTTATCAGTAATGAAACCTTGGTCAGTTATTGGTTTACTTGCTACCGTTGTTTTATTATTCGGCTTTCAAGCTAACACTATTATAGATGAACCGGAAACTATCGGTTTAATTGCTATTCCGCTAATGATTCAAACTTACGGGATTTTTATTATTGCATACATGGCAGCTAAATGGATGAAGCTTCCACATAATATTGCGGCACCGGACCTGTTTAATTGGTACATCTAACTTCTTTGAATTAGCGGTTGCTGTGGCTATTTCACTGTTCGGTTTACATTCAGGTGCGGCTTTGGCAACGGTTGTCGGCGTACTGGTTGAGGTGCCTGTGATGTTATCATTGGTTTATATTATTAATCGCACACAACACTGGTTTGGAGAAACGCATGTTTGAATGGTTTACTGATTTTGCTACTTGGTTAGTAGTAGATATTTTTGGCTTATCAAAAGCCACAAAACTGGGTGATGCACTGCATTTTTTCATAGAAGATACCACGAAAATATTCTTTTTATTATTAGTGATGATTTATGTGATTGCATTATTACGCGCCTCAATGAATGTTGAACGTGTACGTGATTATTTGGCAGGAAAAAACAAAGGTATTGGTTATTTATTAGGGTCTGGCTTTGGCGCTATTACGCCTTTTTGTTCATGTTCAAGTATTCCCGTATTTCTAGGGTTTACCTCAGCAGGCATTCCTGTTGGTATTACCATGTCATTTTTAATTACATCGCCTTTAATTAATGAAGTTGCGGTATTGTTATTGCTTGGTTTGTTGGGTTGGAAATTTACCATGCTCTATGTTGTTGTTGGCATGTTAGTGGGTATTTTAGGTGGTTTCTTTCTTGATGCGATTAAAGCAGAGCGTTGGCTACAATCGTTTGCGGCTAAAGCGTTAGAAAAGGGTCAACAAGTTACAACGACTTCAAACGGTTCACCGGTAAGTTTATCGTTTAAAGAACGCCATAGTTTTGCTAAAGAAGAAATCCGGAAATTTTTGGTCGAGTATGGAAATGGGTCATCATTGGGGTTGGTTTAGGTGCGGCGTTACATGGCTTTGTGCCGGAAGGCCGGATTAAAGAAAATTTAGGTAATGGACAGTGGTGGTCTGTACCTTCTGCGGTTTTATTGGGCATCCCATTGTATTCAAACGCCACGGGTGTGATTCCTGTGATGGAAAGCTTAATTAAACAAGGATTGCCTATTGGAACCACACTCGCTTTTTGTATGAGTACCGTTGCTGCTAGCTTCCCAGAATTTATTTTACTAAAACAAGTCATGCAATGGCGGTTACTAGCCATACTATTTTTGGTTCTGCTTGTTGCATTTACACTTATTGGCCGGATTTTTAATATATTAACCCCTTCATTTAAGGAAAATATCATGAAAGAAATTAAAGTATTAGGTACAGGTTGTGCAAAGTGCACTAAAACCGTTGAACTTATTGGTAAAATTGCCAAAGAGTTACACATTGATGTGCATGTTATAAAAGAAACTAACCCAGAAGTTATTATGGGTTATGGGGTTATGAGTACGCCGCCGGTTATTATTGATGAAGTCAATGTACATAGTGGCTCTATTCCACATCGTGAAGCGGTAGAATCTTGGTTAAAATAGTTATGATCATAATTAGTACCACCTGAAACAAATAGAATACTCAAACCACGAAATACATCGAAATTATTGTAGGAGAAAATAATGACTATTAAAATTGGTATTAACGGCTTCGGCCGAATGGGACGTTTATCTATGCGGGCAGCATTTGACTGGGATGATGTTGAAATTGTCCATATAAATGACCCTGCTGATAATGCTGAAACCCTCGCACATTTGATGAACTTTGATTCTGTGCATGGTCGTTGGCAACACGAGGCTATAGCCACAGCGGATGGTGGTGCTATGAGCATCAATGGAAAAAGTATTCCTTGTACACAAAACAAAGCAACACAAGACACTGATTGGTCGAAATGTGATGTGGTGATTGAAGCTTCGGGAAAAATAAAAACCAAAGCGTTATTACAAGCCTATTTAGATCAAGGTGTGAAGAGAGTGGTCGTCACTGCACCCGTGAAAGAAGAGGGTGTTTTGAACATTGTTATGGGGGTGAATGATGATTTATATGACAAAAATAGTCATCCCATTGTAACTGCTGCGTCATGTACAACTAACTGTTTGGCTCCGGTAGTAAAAGTAATTCATGAGAATATCGGTATTAAACATGGTTCTATTACCACCATTCACGATATTACTAATACGCAGACTATTATTGATGCGCCACATAAGGATTTACGCCGTGCGCGCTCATGCGGCACTAGCTTAATTCCTACCACAACAGGATCAGCCACTGCTATTACACATATATTTCCTGAACTAAAAGGTAAATTAAATGGTCATGCGATACGTGTGCCGTTAACGAATGCGTCTATTACTGATTGCGTATTTGAAGTAGAAAAAGCGACAAGTGTTGAAGAAGTGAACCAATTACTTAAGGCTGCAGCTGATAATGAACTTAACGGTATTATGGGGTATGAAGAGCGTCCATTAGTATCGGTAGATTACAAAACTGACCCACGTTCAGCCATTGTTGATGCACTTTCAACCATGGTAGTGAATGATACGCAAGTGAAGCTATATGTTTGGTACGATAACGAGTGGGGATATGCTAATAGAACGGCTGAACTTGCTCGTAAAGTGGGTTTAGCTGATTTGTGGTAAAGCATAAGCATAATCATAAGAATAAGGAATAGTACACATGGGGCTTTTATCGTTTAATGGGGTGCCATCATTAAAGTCGTTGTCTCCACAAATTAAACAATATTTAGTGATTACAGGTAACTATTGGGCGTTTACCTTAACTGATGGTGCATTACGTATGTTAGTCGTATTGTATTTTCATCAGTTAGGCTATAGCCCATTAAATATTGCCATGTTATTTCTATTTTATGAAGTGTTCGGAGTCATCACCAACTTAGTTGGGGGGTGGCTTGGGGCACGATTAGGTTTAAATAAAACCATGAATATTGGTTTAGCGCTACAAATTGTGGCGCTAGCAATGTTGGCGGTGCCTGCTGAAATGCTTACTGTTGCCTATGTTATGGTTGCACAAGCATTATCAGGGATAGCCAAAGATCTAAATAAAATGAGCGCTAAGAGTGCGATAAAATTATTGGTACCTGACAATGCTCAAAGCAAACTTTATCAGTGGGTTGCTATCTTAACGGGCTCCAAAAATACGTTAAAAGGTGTTGGGTTCTTTTTAGGTGGGGTGTTACTCACGTTACTGTCGTTTAAAGGCGCAATTATTGTAATGGCACTGTTGTTACTCTGCGTGTGGATTTTTAGTCTGTTATCTTTAAAAGAAGATTTAGGCAAAGCGAAAAACAAACCTAAGTTTAAAGAGCTCTTTTCTAAAAGTGCAGCTATTAACCGCCTCTCTGCTGCACGTATGTTTTTATTTGGTGCTAGGGATGTCTGGTTTGTAGTCGCTTTACCTGTTTATCTTGCGGTAACCTTTAATTGGGATCATTGGTGGGTCAGTGGTTTTATGGCTTTGTGGGTTATTGGTTACGGTATAGTGCAATCTTTTGCACCTTACCTTACGGGAAAAAAACAAGGCAAAGTACCTACGGGAAAATCGGCTTTTATTTGGGCTAGTATATTGAGTGTTTTGCCTATATTAATCGCCTTATCAATACAGTTTGATTTTTATATTCAGTTGTCAATTATCATTGGCTTATTAGTCTTTGGAGTAATATTTGCTATTAATTCATCACTGCACAGTTACCTTATTGTCAGTTATGTCAGTGAAGATGGTGTGTCACTAGATGTTGGTTTTTATTATATGGCGAATGCAATGGGTAGGTTAATAGGTACCGTATTGTCAGGTTGGATTTATCAGTTATATGGATTACCTGCGTGTTTATGGATTTCGACATTATTTGTCAGTATTGCAGCGGTTGTTTCCTATAAGCTGCCAAACGAGGTTGGTTAATTAAAAAGCTAACTGGTTCACAATAACACCTCTGTAGATCCCTTCATTGCGACTTGTGTAGGTTATTACTATATCTGTTACCAATCAATATGTGTATTTCAGAGTGCTTACGCGACTTCAATTCAAGGCGAAGGGCTTATAATAAAACTTGTATACTTTATTTGTATTTGTAACACTGATTTGGTTTTTAATTATTTTTCACCTAGTCATTTTTTCACATACTTATTATAAAGGTTTCTTATGGAATGGTTGTCTGTCCTTCCTCCTCTGGTCGCAATAGTGGTAGTTTTATGGCGAAAGGAGGTTATTCTTGCTTTGTTAGCGGCTATTTTTAGTTCGGAATTACTTTTAGCTTATCATCACCAGACCAATGTGTTTTTTTACGGTTTTATCGGCTCTCTTGAAAGAGTTATTTCAGTTGTTGCATCACCAGGCAATGCGCGGTTACTTATTTTTAGCTTACTTATTGGAGCTTTACTCGCTTACGTTAGAAATTCAGGCGGCGTAACGGCGATGGTAAATAAGTTAGTGAATAAGGGGATTGCTAAAAATAAGCGACAAGTAGGCGCCGTTACCATGGTGACGGGTATGGTGATATTTATTGAATCGAATTTAAGCGTGTTAACTGCAGGGATTTTATCCCGAGATTTATTCGATAAATTTAAAATGAGCCGTGCTCGACTTGCTTTTATTATTGATAGTACGTCAGCACCTGTTTGTATTTTAATCCTGCTAAACGGGTGGGGGGCTTATGTTCTAGGCTTGTTAAATAACTATGAGCTTGAACAGTCAGCAATGTCAATATTATGGGGTACTATCCCTTTTAATTTTTATGCCATTATCGCGATATTAATGGTTGCTTATACTATCGCGACAGATAAAGTTTATGGTCCGTTAAAACAGTCAGAACTTGAATTACATAAAGTGAATGAAGAAAATATCGATTATGTAGAAGAAACGCTAATTAAACCCACTAAAGCACGTTTTATGGTAATACCTTTGTTAACGATGGTGTTGGGGATGTTTTTCTTTATGTATTGGACCGGTAATGGTGATATTACCCAAGGAAGCGGCGGTAAATCTGTATTATATGCAACCTGTTTTGCCTTGGCTGTTGCTTATATTTTATTACTTACATCAAAACGTTATTCACATAAAAAACTGGTCGAAGTTGGCTTTGGCGGTATTGCTGAATTATTGCCTTTGGTTACCATTGTTTTATTTTCTTTAACTTTAGGTGCAAGCTTAAAAGAGTTAGGGACTGGGCTATTTATCGCCGGTTTTGTGGGAGATAACTTACCCTTAGTTTTTATTGTGCCAATGTTATTTATTGCGGGTGGCATTATTTCATTTAGCACGGGAACTTCATGGGGAACGTTTGCTATATTAATACCTATTGGTGTACCTCTGATTCAATCGTTAGGCTTACCTCCGTCACTGGTTATTGCCGCAATTTTAGGGGGAGGGATATTTGGTGATCATTGCTCACCCATCTCAGACACTACATGTGTTTCCGCCATTGCATCAGGTTGTGATTTGCTTGAGCATGTTAAAACGCAATTACCGTATGCTATTTTTGGTGGTGTGGTAACGCTGATTGCTTATTTTATCGCAAGTTTAATTATGGTGGGGTGATCATTTGAAAACAGTATTATCAACTATATTCGTTATTTTTATGGCAGGATTTATTGCAGCAAAATTCTTTTTTTCAAGTATTTTGGCATTATTTGGCTACACCGCATTACCTATTGAAAGTTTAGCTAAATTAACGCATTCTCAAAAAGTTGTACAGAAAATGCAAAAACGGCATAAGAGCAAAAGTGCTAATGTATCGAAACGCTTTATAAAACGTTCAGGTAAGAAGGTAGCGATAACCGCTGCCTCTGCTGCTACCATTGGCACCGTTGCCGTTATTGGCACCTTAACTTACTTAGAAGTTAGCCAATATTGTGACGAACAGCGAGAATTAAGCGAAGACGCTAACTTATTGTTTGACACCAATACAACCTTTGATATGAAAGCTTGCCTTGTGCAAGGTAAACAAGATTCAGCACAATTTGCTAATGAGGCATGGCAAGGTGTGAAAGATAGCAGTAGTGTAGTCTTGGATGATGTATTAAAAAGTATCGAAAAATCCCGATGAACTACTTGACCCAAGTCGGAAGGCAACCGCTGAACTATTTGAATCAATAGATAAATGGTATCAAAAAGTCTTTAAATAATATCATTAATATACTGAGTAAAACGTTGATAATCAATATTACCGCCCGTTAGAATAATGGCAACTTTTTTAGCTTTCATTTGAGATTTTTCTTGGTTTAGCGCGGCTAAGGTAATGGCACCAAAGCACCTTCTGCTAAGTTATGCGTTGTTTGGTAATATTGCAGCATGGCTTTTGCAATTTCATTGTCGTTCACTTGCACAATATGATCACAACCTATTCTGATAATATCGAAGGCTTCTTGCATAGGTGAACGGGTTTTTACACCATCGGCAATGGTTTGTGCTTGCTCGGTATTGATTATTTTGCCGGCGGCCAAAGATAAGGCAAATGTAGGGGCACCTTTTGCTACAACACCGACTATTTTAGTCTTTAAGCCAAGTAAGTCTCGTACTTGAATTAAACCCGCAATGCCTGATCCCATTCCAATGGGAACATAAACAGAATCTAAATCTTTTACATGACTAAATAGCTCCAATGCATAAGTCGCTACACCAAGTACGGCGCTTGCTCAAAGGGGGCAACAGCGCGGTAGCCTAATTCATGCTGAAGCACTAAACTATGTTGGCGAGCGGCTTCAAAATCATGACCATGAATAACGAGATTTGCACCATGTGATTGTATTGCACGATTTTGATCTTCGTTATTGCCTTCGGGTACCACAATAGTAACAGGCAAGTTTGCTCGTTTTCCTGCAAAAGCAAGGCTTTGCCCATGGTTGCCAATAGTAGCCGATATCAAGCCTTTTGGCGGATTACCTGATTTCATTAATGCATCAACCAATACAATGCCGCCACGCACTTTAAACGCTGTGGTGGGAGTATGGTTCTCATGTTTAACCCAAACTTCACAGCCACAGGCTTGAGTTAATTGAGGCCAATTGTACTGCGGTGTTGCAGAAAACACACCATGAACTAGGCGGCTTGCTTGTGTTAATTCTTCTAATGAAAACATAATTTAATACTTTATTAAACGAGTAAATAACGATAAAAAATTTATTAAATTATCGTTTTTAACACCTTATTTAAGGATTAATTTCCAATTAAACCATTGATATGTGCGACGACACTTCTTCCTAAAGCGCTTAAATTGTACCCTCCCTCTAGCACTGAGACAATACGTCCTTCACCAAATTCTAGGGCAATCTCCCTTAATTCATGAGTAACCCAACGATAATCGCTTTCAGTTAAACTGACATGTGACATGTCATCTTCTAGGTGCGCATCAAATCCCGCTGAAATAAAGATCATTTCAGGTTTGAATTTACGTAATGCGGGTAACCAATGTTCAGAAATGGCTTTCCGGAAATCTTCACCTTTTGTTGTGGCAGCAAGGGGAGTATTTATTACAGGCGGTGTATCACTTTCTTTAATATCGAAGGGATAAAAAGGATATTGGTAACTAGAACAAAATAAATAGCCTTCATTACTGGTGTTATCAACGGTAGGAAAGTAGTTTCTAACAATATCCTCAGTACCATTACCATGGTGAACATCAAAATCGACAATCGCTACTCGTTTAAGTTGGTATTTTTTTCTTGCATACGCTGCGGCAATAGCAACATTATTAAAAAAGCAAAATCCCATGCCTTTGTTATGTTCAGCATGATGCCCAGGAGGCCGTGTTGCACAAAAAGCCCGTGAAATAGTTTTGTTCATTACTAAATCAACAGCATCAACAGCAGCACCCGCAGATAGCATAATAGAAGTTAACGTTTTTGAACTCATTACAGAATCTTCACCAACAGTAAAATATTCGCCTTCGACTGTTGGCGCATTGTCGAAAACAAAGTCGATGTGATCCTGAGAGTGGGCTAAAGATATTAGCGACTTATCGATAGGCTTGGCGTCAAATTGTCTAATCACATAATCTAAACCACTTCGGATGAGTTGATCCGATATTGCCGTTAAACGTTTTCCATTTTCAGGATGGTGTTCACCCATATCGTGTTCGCCACAACGATAGTGGCTAATAATTCCAACAGTCATATTTTTCTCTTTAATAAAGTATAGTTATTCATTTTACTTGGTAATTAGGTTTCGGTATCGTTCTCATTAGGATCTATTAATGAAAGCTTTAAACTGACTTCATCAAAATCATCACTTGGTTGCCGTATAAAGCCAGAGCGTTCAAACACTTTGAGCATTGAAGAATTATCTCTACGTACACAAGCAACTAAGCTATCTAGTTTTCTTATTTTAGCAATTGCGATCATTTCACCTAATAAAGTCGTGGCCATGCCTCGTCCACGTAAGCTTTCTTTAATCACAAAAGCAACTTCGCCCGAGTTAATGCTCTCAATATAGTAATATCGAGCAACCGCTTGAATTGCTTCACCTAAATAATCTCTACGAGTAAAGCACAATGCTAAATCGACGTGTTGATTAACGCTAACTAAATTACATGATTTTTCACGAGTCATTTGCGTTATATGATGGTTATATCGCATGATTAACGTTTCTTTATTATGCGAATAAAAGAACTCTTGTAACTTTCGTTCATCAGCAGGGGCTAACGGACGTAAGGTATAATCAATATTAGCAAAAGTGAATTTTTTCAGCTCTACATCACCTAATTCTGGGACTGAACTCGGTGAACTTTCTTGATATTCAGGCACCCAATAATGTTTACGTACATCAGCAAGCAATTGATCTCTAAACTTAGGATGGGCGATGCGTATTAGTTCTAACGCGCGTTCTCTTATACTCTTTCCTTGCAATGATGCTATGCCAAATTCAGTCACGACATAAGATACATGGCCCCGTGAAGTTACTACACCTCCACCTTCTGTAATATGGGCGACAATTCGTGATATTTTTCCATCTCGGGTAGTTGACGGCAATGCAATAATAGGTTTTCCGCCTTTACTTAACGAAGAACCACGTACAAAATCTACTTGCCCACCAATACCACTATAAAATTGATATCCAATAGAATCTGAAACGACTTGACCTGTTAAATCAACCTCAATAGCGCTATTGATTGACACCATGTTGTCATTTCGTGCGATGTTAACGGGGAGTTTACATGTTCAGAGGGATAAAACTCAATATGCGGATTTCCGTCAACAAAATCATATACTTTTTGGCTCCCCACACAATAGGTTGCTACCGCTTTTCCTTTGTGAAATGTTTTTTTTCGGTTGTTGATAGCCCCTTTTAACATCAGATCAATAATGCCATCGGAAACCATTTCACTGTGGATACCTAAATCTTTGTGGTTAGCTAAATACCGCAGAACTGCTTCTGGAATTTTTCCTATGCCTATTTGTAATGTTGCACCATTTTCTATTAGCATTGATGCATATTGGCCTATTTGTTCTGTGCGTCGGTCGAATTCTGGCGGAATTACTTGGGGTAAGTCTTGCGCTACATTTATCCAAGCGTGAATTTGATTTAAATGCACAAAACTATGTCCGTTGGTACGCGGCATTTTAGGGTTAATTTGCGCAATGACATACTTTGCTGCTTTGACGGCTGATGAAACGATATCGACACTGACCCCTAAAGAGCAATACCCGTATTCATCGGGCGGGCTAACCATGATTAGCGCGGCATCAAGGGGTAAGCTGTTTTCATTAAATAAGCGTGGAATATCAGAAATAAAGCATGGAGTATAATCGCCACGGCCTTCCGCAATGGCTTCACGAATATTCTTTCCACCAATAAACAAACTATTCACCTTGAAAAGATCTTTATGTTCAGCTTTGGCCCAAACATTTTCCGACAAAGTTAAAATGTGAACGGTTTCAATATCGTGTAATTGCTTGGAGTTGGCTATTAAATCATCAATCAAGGCATTGGGTACGGCAGCACCTGAGCCGATAAATATACGATTACCTGACTTTAAAAAATCTTCCCAATTGATGCTGTTGCGTTCTTCATAATCTGCTGACATGCAAGTTCCTATTTAAGTACCAAGTATCATTTGTATTAGTGCCATACTATTGAACTAGTTATAAATGATAATCTTATTAAAACACGTAAAATAGCGGTAAGCTATTAGCTATAAGTATGATTGAGTATCATAGATTTTTATTGATCACCATCAAGGCAAAGTTTGATAATATTACTTTTAATCAAACGTTAAAACATTGTGTTTAAATATGGGATTTATTTAATCACCACTTTTTAGTATAGCAAGTGGATATGTTTTTAGCTGAGTGTGAAAGAAAGTATTCATTTAATCTCAGCCGTTTATAACTGCTATCGGTTTTCATTTTCAGGAATTATTCGTGCCAACTAACAAAATATTCATCATTGGATTACCAAGAACAGCTACCACAAGTGTTTGTTTAGCGATGTTAAGTTTAGGTTTTAAAACGGCGCATAATGCCTATACAGAGCACGCTTTTTCTGAAGCAGAGGTGATTGCAGATACCCCAGTATTTTGCGATTATCAACTACTTGATCAGCACTTTCCTAACAGTAAATTTATTTATTTATCGAGAGCGAAAGAGGGTCTGGTTGCCTTCAATTAAACAGTTGTTACATCGAATGATTATTAATTTGCAACGCAGTGATGGTGGTTTCAACCCCCATTTAAAGCGCTGTTATAACGACGTTTTTTCTCCATTAACACCTGAAAATATTGCTCAAGACGATTTTCTTCTTCAGTGTTATCAGCGTCATCAACAAGGCATTTACACCTATTTTAAAGATAGGTCGAAGGACTTTTTAACGATAGATGTCAGTGATACTTCAAGTTACCAACAATTGTTAAGCTTTTTAGGTATTTCAATCTCGCTAGGTAAAGAAGGCGGTTTTGAAAAAATTAACATCGGCGGAAAAGTCAAAGCCTGGCAGGATATTAATAATGTGTTGAAAATAGAATCGACCAATAAAGGACGGATTGATAAGACTCTTTATTAATCGTAGCTTGACCTGTAAAATCGAACCAATTATTTAACTTTAGAAATAAAATTTATGTTTGAATTAAAATTTAACACGACGCAAGCGTGGACCGACGCCGTAATGGCTGATTTTCCGAGCTTTTTACAAGACCATGCGGCCGCTGAAAAAAAAGCGTCGGGTATGGCGATGGCTATGTTGTCTCATTACCCAGATAAAGCAAAATTAGTGCGTGCGATGACCGATTTGGCGATTGAAGAATTGATTCATTTTAAACAAGTATTAAAGCTATTAGTCGCGCGAGATGTAACCCTAGGGCAAGACAAAAAAGATACCTACATTACTAAAATTCGAGCACTATTTCGTAATGGAACCAACTTGTTTTTAATGGATCGCTTACTGGTTGCTGCAGTGATTGAAGCACGAGGTTATGAAAAATTTTGGTTAGTATCGCAAGCTCTTCCAGAAGGAAAAGATAAAGACTTGTACGTTGCCATTGCCAAATCAGAAGAAAAACACAAAAATTTATTTGTTGAGCTTGCTTATGAATACTTTGATAAAACAGAGGTTGATCAGCGTTTAGAAGAAATTTTGATAGCAGAAGCTGAAATCTGTAAAGGATTACCGATTAAAGCCATACTTCATTAATTAAGAGTTAATTCTTAGTTAACTCTTAATTAACTTACGCTTTTTGTGTCTAATAATGAAAAAACAGTTTGATAGCATTACACCCCAATTAATTGGCCGCCGAAAATCGGTTCATGAAGTGTGTCGGCAATTTACTCGTAGCCCAAGTAAAGGCAACTTGAAACGTTTAAAAGCGCTGTTTGCTTCATGCGGTGATAATGTGTTTATTGAATACGGTTTTCATATGGATTATGGCGGTAGCATTTACTTGGGGGATAGAACGTTTATCAATGCCAATTGTACTATTGTTGATGGCGCACAAATTGATGAAGTTAAACTAAATGATTGTAAAATAGATATTGGTGCCGACTGTTTAATAGGCCCGAATGTGCAATTATTAGCGGTATCTCATGATATCGACCCAAAAGAAAGATTAGCAAAATACAATTATGTTGACGATATTATAATTAAGGATAATGTGTGGCTTGGGGGCGGTGTTATTGTACTTGCGGGCGTTGTTATTGGTGAAAACACCGTAGTAGGAGCGGGAAGTGTTGTAACCAAAAGCATTGACGCGAACAGTTTTTATCTTGGTAACCCCGCGGTTAAAGTTCGTAATTTATAAGTTTAAATAACGATTAATTTGTAGTGTATTTTACCAAAAGTTCGTTTTATTTACTTTGCTTATATTTTAAGTTTATTTAATTCATTGTTTTTTAATAAATATTTTATTGGCTTGGGATTTGCTTTATTACTTACCGATGAACTCATTTAAATAAAACTAGGTAACCTGAGCTCAGGTTAAGTACTAAACAAGGAACTCAAATGTCAGTTATTTTAGAAGATAGACCAATCGAAAGTGTCCGCGGTGAAATTATTGATCAATTAATTATGAATTACAGCCATGGTGAATTATCTTATGAAGCATTTGAACGCCGTTTAGATCAAGCCATGGAGTTACAAAGTCATCAATTATTAGTTGAGCTTGTAAAAGATTTACCCCTAACCGTTGATAAAGCTTTTGTTGAAAGTAAAAAACAAGACTTAGCGCCAAATATTGTTATGGGAGATACTGAAGAGGTTGAATATATTATCAATGTTTTTAGTGGTAATACCCGCAGCGGTGCTTGGACAGTACCCAAAGAAATCAGATCTTTCAGTGTATTTAGTGGCTGTGATATTGATTTAACCGATGCAATATTTACGCAAAGGGAATTACGCATCAAAGTCTTTTCTTTATTTAGTGGTAGTAATATTTATATTCCTGAAAACGTCAATGTAGTCTCTAAAGCATTTTGTATTTTTGGTGGTATTGATTATCAAACGGCTGCACCAGTGAATCCTCATATTGTTCCGCCAACGATTATCATTGAAGGTGTTTGTATTTTTAGTGGTGTGGATATAAAAGTAAAACGCACAATTAAAGAAAAATTTGTTGAAATGGCAAATAACTTTAAAAAATTATTTTCCTAACTAAGCCTAATTCAGTTTAGTTAATTACATATTAATTGCGTATTAATTACTTATGATAGTTTTCTGGCAATTTCTAATGTATACCTAACTTAATGTCTTTCTTAACCTCTAACTTATTGCAACTCCCATACTAGCCATGTTGGGAGATGTTGCTTTTTAGCTAGTATTAACGCTTGCTTTTGGTGATTAGCGGCTAATTTTATCTGATTGAGCGCAGTGTAACTTAAAGCCATTTCTCTATGCCACAATGGATTGTTTTTTGAACTATTTTTGATACTTAATAATAACTGTTGCGCATGTTTAGGCTTGGATGTTGAGGTGAGTTTTTTGGCTAATTGTATTGTTACTTCCGCGTGAGATTCGGGAAAGTGTTGGGCAACTTCTGTTAAAAAGTTATCTGTATCATTTAATTGTTCCGACCAATGCATATATTTAGCTAATTGGTATGCTTGTAACCATTCGATTCGAAAACCAGTCCAAAGCGATTTTTTCTTTTCAAGTTCTTGAAGTACTTCTTGATAACTCGTCATTTTCATCATGTCTTGAGGATCAAGATAATAATCGGGCGATAGAAAAGTAAGTGCATCGTATAACGCCGGCATTGCTGTGCTAAAATGTGTCTCTTCTGGGTAGTTGTTAAATTGCCAATGCCAAGGTGTATCTTTTTTATCTATTTTTTTCAATTCGTCAGCGAGTTTTTTTACACCCATGCCTTCTTCGTTTGCTACCGAAAGAAATAAGGCAGGGATTTGTCTTTTTTGGTTTGAAATAGCCAAAGGGAGTTTTTTTGTAATTGCATAATCGTCAAACCAAGCACTTGGACTCATGGCTAAAAAAGCATTAAAAGACGTGTTGCCTTGCATCATAACATAGCTAGTAAATAATCCACCTAAGGAATACCCCGCAAGTGCCTGTTGTGAATTAGTGCGATAGTTATGTTTGATCAGTGGAATCAGTTCTTGTTCTAAATACTGAGAAAATAAGGGGGCACCACCATATTCAGGTTTATTGTCAATTGCCCATGTGGTTTGATAGATATAATCTTCTTGTCCTTGATTTGCTACGCCAATGACTATCATTGGCGGAATTTTACCCATGCGACTTAAGTTTGTCACTAAAGCTGAAGTATGCTGAAATTGAAAGTCACCATCAATAACATATAAGGTTGGATAATGTTGGTCACTACTATAGTACCGTTCAGGTAAAGACACCATGTAGCGCCTATTTTGTTGCAATAATTTTGATTGATGTTCAAATTGATAACCGCTAATGATTGGGGTTTTTAGCTTCTCAGCATATGAAGTGTTGCTAAGTAAGCACAGTAATATTATTGTTATCCGTATGAGCATAGGAACTCCAGTTAAATCGATTTAATTAACGCGACCAGTTTTTGCGAAATTATGTCGTTATTATTCTAATTAATCCTAGCATTATTTAATACTCACAAGAAAAGGTTTTATATGAGATTTCTCTCCCGTCGATTAGTGATGCCTAACGATCTAAATTATGCAAACTCCTTATTTGGTGGACGTGCGCTTGAGTGGATAGATGAAGAAGCGGCTATCTATGCTATATGTCAGCTTGAAACTAACTGCTTGGTTACCAAGCATATTGGCGCAATTAGTTTTGAGTCAGCGGCAATGCAAGGCGATGTAGTTGAATTTGGTTTGGAAACTAAAAAAGTTGGTAATACTTCAATTACAATAACGTGTTTAGTACGTAATAAAATCACCAAAAAAACGATTTGTTTAGCCGATGATATTGTTTTCGTTAAGGTAGATCCTCAATCACGCAAGCCTGTACCGCATGGAAAAACTCTTGAGCAGTTAGTCAAACAAACGGAAGTAGAATTTAACAAGTTGAAAGTTTAATGACAATTAAATAATTTCAACATAAGCCATTGATTAGCCGTTAACTTGGCAATACAATACTTTATTATTTATTTTCATTTAGGGTTACTATGTCTTCTGAACGTTTTGGTACAAGTGCCAACTATAAACAAAAAGAGCAGGGCTATAGAGATCGTGCTCTAAAGTTATTTCCTTGGGTATGTGGTCGTTGTGCACGGGAATTTGTTTATTCAAATTTAAAAGAATTAACGGTTCATCATATGGATCACGATCACACCAATAACCCAAATGATGGCAGTAATTGGGAATTGTTATGTATTTATTGCCATGACAATGAACATGCTAAATACACCGAACACGCTAATTATCAAACCGAAATTAAAGCGGGGGATACTAACCAAGATACCGCAACCTACAATCCGTTTGCTGACTTAAAGTCAATGTTGAAAAAGTAATTTATAAACTTAGGTGGTTCTGCGAAAATTCAATACTATCTGAACAGGGGGATAGATTCTGTAAACAGAAAAGTGAATTAATTTGTGATTTTTTATATCAATCTTTATGAACGAGAATATTAATTGACAATATTCGAATTGGACTAGATATTAATATAACCTGTTTGTTTCTCCAAATACTAACTTTAATAGATGTAAGGTATTTTAGTTCAAGTCTGACAGTTGCAAAAGCCACCATTGCGGTCGTTCACATTTGAAATATTAACGATCACTTTGTGCGCTTAGCAGAAGAAAACCATCAACAAAAACGCAATACTTTTTCTAATGTTTTATTTTTAAAAGTTTGGTTTGAATTTTAAATCCTCCTTTCCACCGCAAATAGGGAAAAACTACACTTTTCAACGGATAGTTACAACATCATAAATCTATAACCTATTGATGATATGTTAGTAAAAAGGTAAAGTTATAATATTGAATAATAATTTAATCGGAAATTTTTCAGTCAGAAGCACGGAATTTATCCGGTTAGAATATTTGTTAGGCGTATAAGGAAGTATCGATGAATTTTGAAGATGTGAGAGAATTTCAGAAGGAACAACAGGAAATAGTTGCATTAATAGGCGCACTTCTTGTTTCTTTAAAATCTTTGAATGACATGATTGTGGAAAATGTAGATTTAGCTAGTGTTAGAAGGTTACAACCAATTGTAAGTGGTTTCATATCTAAAGCCGGTGAGATGAATAAATTTTTCACTAAATATCATTATCCAACATATCACAAAGCGATTTTTAGACCTCCTAGCAATATAGCTACTTTACTCGGAAATCAAACACTTCCAAGCAAGCAATTGACTGTAGATGAATTCAAAAAACAATTAAATACTCAAATTGAAAGCCTCAGTGAGGTAATGATAGCCACAGCTCAAATCGTATCACCACCAATTGATGCTAACGTGAAGGCAAATAATCCTTTTTCAGCATATTGCTTTCTTGCATCAATGATGGACGCAATTAGTGAGGAAATGATTATTGTTGATCCATATATAGATCAAAGTATTTTTTATAGATATTTATCTAGATTATCTAAAAAAGTAACAATTAAGATTGTTTCCGACATAGATAAATTAAAAGGAACCAAGCTAAGTCATTTTGAAGATGTAGAAAATCTATTTAAGACAGAATACCCTAATTATACTAGGGAGCTTAAGAGTTCACTTCATGACAGGTATTTAATAAACGAAACTAACGCTTATACATTGGGGGGCAGTATCAAAGACGCTGCAAAGAAATCTGATTACTCAATCGTACAGCTAAGTGATGAAAAAAGATTAGAAATACGTTTAATATACGCCTAACAACAGCAATTCAACAGGGACAATGATTGAGCGTTAGGTTTTCCGATATCTCGGCACATAAAGTTTTAACTAAAGAGGTTATATGTATAAAAAAGTCCTTGGCTTAATAATATTAGTTTGTAGTACTGGACTTATTTTCTATGGCCTTTATTTCGTAGGTTTAAAATTGTGGGGAATATTTTCTTCAGTAGATCCTAAATTAGGGGCCGGTTTAATTACAGCATTCGCTACTATCATGGTGTCTTTATTTTCAGTGTTAGTTTCAAAGAACCTAGAAAGAAAAGGAAATATTCAAGCCCAATTAAGGGAAAAGAAAATACCAACCTATGAAAAATTAATGGACTTCATGTTTAAAATGACTGTTGGGGAAAAGCTTGGTGGGAAAAAGCATTCAGCAATAGAGAAACAGGCTGTTTTAACTGAAATTGTTCAAGAGCTTATTATATGGGGATCTGACGATATGTTATGTGCATTTTATAATTTCAGACATGGAATTTTAAATAACAACGAAAATATTATAACTAATAAAGACCTATCTGCTCACAAAGGGGTTCCCGCATTATACTTAATCGAAGAGATACTAATTGCGATAAGAAAAGATTTAGGTCATAAAAATAAAGGTATACATAGAGGTAAAATTTTAGGAATGCTTGTAAATGACCTTCCTCAGCATACTAAGAAAACCTAACAAGAGACTATGGTGATTTTTCAATACAAAATATAATGTAAAATAAGTATTTCTATATTGAAGCTAATGTCTCGAATGTGGCAAAAGTTAGTGTTTTACTAATACTTATCACTGACGACTTTGAGCTTAACCCCGCCTTTGACTCAAGTCTTATGTATCAGAACACAAGCACCTAGATACTCTTTATTGACATCATTTTTATTATTTTTAACAACTCAACATTTGTTTTTATTGGGTTAGGTATTTTTGATAATCATTAATACCAAAATACCTAACCGATTTTTTCTGAGTTAACTTTTTAGCAATAAGCATCTCGCCACAATAAATTCTCACCACTTGTTTATCACCGTTTGAATCTGTGTCGTAACAGTGATTGTCGTTGTCTCTGAGGTTATCAAATTCAGTTTTCATGATTAATTTCATGGGGTTACTCGCTACAAATTATTAATGTCTTTTTGTACTTGGTAGCCTTCATCAGTCACTATTTTTTCAAGCACTTGTACTCGCTCAGTTAATTGGTCAACTTTTTGCTTTAATTGAATACTGTATTCGTCTGATGTTTTATTATGTTGTATCGTTTTTGTTTTAAATTCTAAGTGTTTTTTATACATTTCATACAATACGCCAAACACGACACAAGTAATAACCACAACCATGGTAGTTCCACTCATATTCTTCTCCTTATAACTTTATGTTAATCAAGTTAATTTGTTCATGTTTTTTTGTTTATATTCATAACGAAAATAAACAACATTGATTATAATTAATATTACAATAAATGGCAGACTCGTTAATACAACATAGTTCCAACCACTCGTAAATAACACCCAACCGACCATTAAAGAAGCAAAGGCCTGAAAACCAAATAAAATAAAATCGTTGGCTGCCTGCACTTTATGGCGTTCGCAAGGTTGATAACTTTGCGGTAAAAGCGAGGTGCCAGTTAAAAATAGAAAGTTCCGCCCAATACCAAGTAAAATTAGTGCCCACCAATAATGCATGACTTCTTGACCTGAAAAAGCAATTACGGCAACCACTATATAAATGAAACTACCAAGGAAGAGTAACCCCTTTAATGCTATTTTTTTCACTAACCAAGGTGTTAATAAAGAGGGTAAGTACATTGCAGCAATGTGGCTTTGTATAACCCACTTAGTTTCGTTTAAGCTATGCCCTTGCATATGATGCATACTGAGAGGTGTGGCTGTCATTAAATAACTCATCAGTGCATAACCTATGGTGGCGGTGCAAATAGCAATAATAAAAAGTGGTTGTTTAGCGATAATCGATAATGGCCTAGCCGCACCATTATTGGATGTTTGTTTCATGTCAGGCTCTTTAAAAAATATCATGATCATAGCCGCTAAACAAATGAACAAGGCTAATAAAAAGAATGAGCCTGCATAACCATGGGGTGAGCTAAGCCAGTTTTTAGCGGTAACCGCAATTTCAGGACCTAAAAATGCAGCAAAGACACCACTTAGCATTAAAATAGATAATACTTTGGGAATATCTTCTTCGTTTTTGACACTTTCTATTGCTGCAAACCTCAGCTGTTGTGTGAATGAACCACCCATGCCAAATAAAAAGCCGGCAACAGCAAAAAGTTCGAATACGGCAAGTTTAGTGGCTAAAATAGCGAATAATGACGCAACTAATAAACAGCTAAATCCAGTGAATACCGCAAACTTTCTTCCTTTTATTTTAGCTATCATAGCAGCAGGAATAGAGGCAGCAGCGACACCTAATATCATTAAGGTAATGGGAAGAGTAGCAAGTGAAGCATTACTGGTTAGTTCACTTGATAATAAACCACCAATAAATACAATAATAGGCGCCGCGCACGTTACTAAAGGTTGAGCTATAAACAGTAAACCGATGTTTCTAGGTAATTGAAATTTTTGGGTAAGCAAAATAGCGGAAACAACAATCAGCCCCATAACGACTAAAATAATAGTCATTGTTAACCTGATTCCATGGCTAAAATCATTTTAACGTCGAGTTCACCTTCATATTTAATAAGACTTGTCTGTTTTTTTACTCGGGCTAAAACAGCCATTCGATCAGATAATTCATTACCCTCAATATTAGCATGTCCTTTTACGTGACTGATGATAAGCCGGTCTTTAATTTCTTGGTAATGAGAAAAGCACAATTTTATTAATTCTAAATTTTTAATTTCTTCACCTTTACCGCGAGTCCAACCTTTTGCTTGCCAACCTTTTGCCCATTTTGTGATACAGTCTATTGAATATTTTGAGTCAGACAGTATTTGAATTTTCCCCGTTTTGTCTAAATATTGATTAGCGAGTTTAAAAGCATAAAGTAGGCCATTTAATTCGGCGGTATTGTTAGTACCATTTTCCTTAAATAAACCATAATAAAGCGAATGTATTTTACCTTGATGGTACACGGCTAAACCCGTACCTGACTTTCCTGGATTGGGAGAACAGGCTCCGTCACAATATATTTGAATTTCTGCCGCTTGCGATCTAACTAAGTGGCTAGTCTCACGGTTAGGATGAGGTGTTGTTTGAGCATAAGGTGTGCTTGCTTTATTGTCTAAAGCACGTTTCATTAAGGCTTTAGTATAAGTTGAAGCAAAAGCAGCTTCTGCGTCATTTTTTGAAGGAAACCCCATAAATTGTGCATCAGATCGTCCATGTGTGTGTTTTTGAACTTCACTCCAAGTTGAAAAAACACCTGTTTTAGCACCTTTCCAGATCACGTAAAATTTCTTACTCATACAAAAAGTTATCTATCTTTTATTAATAATATAGGTGGATATTATCAATAAAATAATTGCTTTTAGCTAGAGAAAAAGTGTTATTAGTTTAACTAACTTGAGTTCAGCTTACTAAAGTTATCTCTAGCAGCAATTTTTCCTACTACGTCGTTAAATTTATTTATAATAGATCCCTATTGTGACGCGAAATTTAGACGCGAAATTTTCCTTGAATTAAGAAAAACTGTCAAACTTGCGTGTAAGTTAGAATATTATTTATATATTTCAATAAATTAAAAATAACTTAAACCGAGTTCAGGTTAACTAGATTATTATGCGTAATTCTTTTTTATGGCGACGGTTCTTATTTAGACGCGACTCAACATAACGTCCTCGATCCTGGTCCTCTTTACGCCTATCATTACCTGCACGGCGATCGTTTTCTTGTTCGATATTTTCTTGTTCGATATTAGGAGTAGTTTCTACCAATTCTTCAGGTTCATTTTCTGAGATTGAGTCGTCATTCAACAATACCGTTTGGCGATATTTGTTCTTTTGTTTTTTATCTTTAACCAATTGTTTCGTTTGTGCAATATGGCTGAGATAGGTTAAATCGTTTATATACTTCATCTAATTTACATTTATACACAAGAGATTTAAGGTTTATCCTTGAGTATACCCCCATATTTTTGATACTTGTATAATTAATCGGCACGTAAATGAAAAAGTTTAATGTTTAAAGACAATTTTTATTTTAGTTTTCGATTAACCTTTGTACACAAGCTAAACCTTGCTAAAATTCCGTTACAAACTTCGCACAACGTTAGGATATTTCATGGCAATTAACTGGTTTCCCGGTCATATGCACAAAGCTCAAAAAGAAATCAAAGAAATTTTGCCCCAAATAGATGTAGTAATCGAAGTATGTGATGCGCGATTACCATTTAGTAGTGAAAATCCCATGATTACTGAAATAAGAGGCGATAAGCCTCTTATCAAAATTCTCAATAAAAGTGATTTGGCTGACCCTATAAAAACGGCTATTTGGTTGAGCTATTTTGAGTCTCAGCACAATGTTAAGGCTATTGCCTTAACGACTGAAAATGCAGCAATAGCCAAAACCATTCCCAATTTGATTAAAAAATTGGTACCCAATAAAGATGAAGATGGTAAACAGATTAATGCCGTAATTATGGGTATTCCGAATGTAGGAAAGTCAACTTTAATTAATACCTTAGTCGGTAAAGCTAAAGCAAAAGTAGGTAATGAACCCGCAGTCACAAAAGGGCAACAGCGTATTAAACTTGAGGAAGGTTTATACCTTTTTGATACGCCAGGGATGTTATGGCCAAAAATTGCTAATGAGAATAGTGGTTATCGTTTAGCTGTTTCTGGTGCTGTTAAAGATACGGCATTTGATCATGATGATATCGCTTATTTTGCGGCAGAGTACTTACTTAAAGCCTATCCTGAACGTCTGATGGAACGCTATAAATTAAACGAGTTACCCATACACGAAGAAGATTTAATTGAAGCGATTGGTAGAAAACGTAGTTGTATTAAAAATGGTGGTCATGTTGATATGCATAAGGCTTCAGTGATCTTGATTAATGAAATCAGAGACAAAACGCCGGGTGCGATTACTTTTGAAATGCCAGAAAATATAGAAGATGAAAATGCTTACTTTGCAGATAAAGAAGCTAAAAAAATTGCTGCCCGTGAAGCTAAAAAATTAGCGCGTGGACGCGGAAGAAAAAATAAAAGATAGTTTCAGTATTATCATTAATACCCGTAACACTACCTGAGGAAAATACAATGTCAGAAAATGCACCGTTAAAAAATACCCAAGCATCAGACACGTTTGCTTTACATCCACAATTAGCTCATGACTGTTTTGAATTAGCTGAGTTTCCTCTTTGTAAATTGTTGTTATGTAATGATAGTACTTACCCTTGGTTTATTCTGGTTCCAAAAGTGGCAGGTGTTACTGACATATACCAGTTAGAATGGCAACAGCAACAACAGCTATTAAATGAGTCAAGCTTGTTAAGCGAATTACTTATGCAGGTATTTGAGGGGGATAAAATGAATGTGGCAGCCCTTGGTAATGTTGTAGAACAATTACATGTACATCACATTGTTCGCTTTAAAACTGATAGTAGTTGGCCTAAACCTATTTGGGGTCAACTACCCTTAACCCCTTATACAGGAGAGGGATTAGCGAGATTAAAGGAAAAATTATTACCTAAGTTAGTTATTATCTTTCAAACTACTTAAGTTGTTTTGAATAGAAAATTCAACTATTTAATTTGTATTTCAGCGAGAGTGTAACAAGAGTATAACATTAGGATTTTTCTAGAATTATACATACATAGAATAATATTGGGAATGAGGCGGGTCTCAATGTTTAATGATGATTTAAAATCATTTTTAAACATGAGACAGCACTATTATATATTTTCTACCGATTAAAGTCTTACTTTAAGTATTAATCAGACAGTTCAGCTACACTTTCATCGTTTGACGCGGGGAACTGTTGTCGCATATTGACTAAGTTGCTGCTCGTAATAGGATTGTTATCAATAGCAAAAGCTGCTTCAAAATCTGATAATGCTGCCGTTAGTTGTTTTTGTTTAAACCGAGCTACACCACGGTTACTATAATTAAGAGCAGTTAGGTACTTCACTCTATCTTTTGATTTAGGCATTGACTCTAAGCTTTTTATTGCTGATGTACAGGCTGATTCAGATTTAGCATTGTCATCTGAGTGTAAATAAGCAACACATAAATTCATTTTATTAGCGTAGAATTCTTTTTTCATTTTGTTAGCAGTCAACTTTTGAATACTTGTCGCTATTTCACCTTTCGTGAGATCTACCGTGCCAACAGCTCCTTTTACTACAGCCACTTTAAATGCTGTTTCACTTGATGTTGCACTTACTGTCGCACTACCCATTGTACTTAATAATAAAGTAGTCAATATTGTATTTTTAAACAAAGACTTATTCATGTTCATTTCTCCATCAAATTATGTATCCAATCGATACAAGACGAACTATAGAGATAGGGTTAACTACTGACAAACGATTAAAATAAACTCGTTAAGTGAATAAAACTCATGTATAGCTAACCCTATGAATATATTTAATAATTAAGTGGAAAAGTTACTTTTAACCCATTCTGCAAATAATGCCAATTCTGGTCGTTCATCCATATTCTCATGCTGAATGAGGTAATATTTATCATTAGTGAATAATTCTTCGTCAAATAGCTTGATTAAAAGCTCTTCACTAAACCAGGCTTTACTCATAGGTAAAGGAATTAACGCTATACCCATACCTTGTTGTGCTGCTCTTGCGACGCCAAACATGCTATCAAATTGAATAATTTGTTTGGGATCAAAATCATCAATACCATTTTTATCAGCCCATTGATGCCATGACCAAGGGCGCGAACTGTGCAAAATTAATGGCGTAGTTTTTAAAGCTGAAAATCCAGAGCTTTTTAATTTTTTATACAATTTTTTATTGCAAGTCGGAGCATAACGTATAGGAAACAATTCATGCACTATATTGGCGTTAGGTTTTCCATTAGCAAGCACAATGGATAAATCAGCTGATTGCGATTGTTCTTTACTTGATTTAACTGTTTCTAGTTGCAAATTAATTGTAGGGTTACTTTCAGACCATAATGTAAGGCTTGGAACAAATAACTCACTTGCAAAAAATTCAGGCAAACTAATGATAATAGTTTGATTTTGTTGTTTTTGAGTAAAGTCAGATATCGTTGATTCTAACTGGTGAATTATAGGTTGAATTGATTGATAGAACTGTTTTCCTGCACTGGTGAGCTTAATCGTACGTGTACCACGTTTAAATAGTGGTGTGCCTAATTGTTCTTCTAGTTGCTTTATTTGATGACTTACTGCGGATGGTGTTAAGAATAATTGCGAAGCGGCATGTTTAAAGCTCAAACATTTTGATGCTACGCAAAATGAACGGAGGCCGCGTATGGGGGTTTGTATTGGCATAGTAACTATTTTTTTTGAGAATGAAAAACTGTAATAGCAAAACTCGAGCCGTATTTTAATTGGTTGATTTATAAGTGTTTGTTTGGGTTTTTGTTTGTGGCTAAAGACTATTGCACTATAGTGGTGCTTTAAGGGATATTTAATTGCACCAAAATAATATAATTATTCAGTATTTAAGCGGTAAGTAAAAAAAGGACATCAATTGATGTCCTAAAATAAAACAAGTTAATCATATAAAAACGTTTTAAAAATCGGGGAGACTTAAAAACAAGGTAATCTTATGGTTATTTTTTATTGGTGACAAACGAGATAAATTCACTTAACAGGTTAGTTATTTTCACCTATAAAGTCGTATTAGCAAACTTATGACAACAAAGTTTGTTTTTTGAGTATTTAATTTATTTATAGCATACTTGGGTATTATGGTATGGTTAAATACAAGGACGCTTACACGACTTACTAAAAGCATTATTTATTAGGGTTAATAAAATTAAAGGTAACGTTTAGTGAAAAAATTATTACTCGTTTTTTTTCTATTTGTATTGATGAGTACAAAGACAGAAGCCAATGCATTTAAAGAAAACGATGCATTCTCACAATTAAATAAGCATATTTCGCAGAATGAAAATGATATAGCTTGGCAATATGCTCGAAATCTTGAAGATGAATATTTAGGCGATGCTGATTTTGATTTTCTGTATGGCCTAGTCGCGCTTAGGGTGAATGAAAATGAGCGGGCTGTGTATGCCTTCGAGCGAGTGGTAGCCAATAAATCAAATTGGCTAGATGCTCAATATTACCTTGCTATTTCATATTTTAAGATGAAAAACTATCATGCAGTTATCGCTATAATAAGTGGACTTGAACAACGTGATAATCTGTCAGATAAATTGAAAAGCTCACTCAATCAACTCAAACAACGCACTCTAACATTATTAGACAAACAATCACTTTACCTAAATCAAGCGGCCAATATTTCTTTAGGGCATGACTCAAATATCAATGCAGGAACCAGTGAAGATAAGATATTCCTTCCTCTATTAGGAGAAGAAGTATTGTTATCTGACAGTAGTCGTGAAAACAGTGATAATTATATTGCTGTTGATTACCAATTGCATGGTAGTAAAGCCTTAACACAATCGTCAGAAATAAAATTCTCTGGCATGGGGCAGTTACATACTTTTACTAATGAATCTGATTATAACCGCGTTATAGTGAATACGAATGTGGAATATATAAAAGAGTTTGATGCTTTCAAAACAAGTATCGGCCTCAGAGTTACTCCGCTTTGGTTAAACGATTGTTTTTATCGAACCCAATTTGGTATGACATTAGGATTGAAAAAAATAATTAATGACCGCCGGGCTTTTGCTGTAGATACTTATTTAGGAAAAACTAAAAATGAAGTTAATGATCTTCTAAATACTGACGATAAATTAATACAAGCCTCGCTACAGTATACTAATGATACATGGCAGCATGTATTATCGATTGTCTATTCTGAAGAAATTAGTGAATCTGATTTAAGCAAGCATAATGATCGTAAAATTAATGGCGTAAACTATTCGTCGTATTGGGCTATAACCCTTGAAGATTGGCTTTTTAATACAAGTATTAGTTACCAACAGCAGGCTTACCAATTTGAACACCCTTTTTATTTCGAAAAACGCACTGATGATATGTGGCTTTTGGCAGTAGCTATTCAATACCAAGCTTCGAACATGTGGTCTTACCGTTTCAGTGCTAATATTCAAGATAAAGATAGCAATTTATCACTTTTTTCCTATCAACGAGCAGACATAAGCTTATCGGCACGCATGAACTTTTAGGGTATTACTATGACATATTTAAAAACAAATATTACAAAGCAGTCCCATCTGATAAAAATTGCATTTGTGCTGTGCTTTTCAATAGCGAGTATCTTCTCGATTAATACTGATGCAAGTGAGCTAGTTGCAGGTAAAACGATATTAGCAAAAGGCAATGTACAGGCTATTGATCAAGCAACTAAAGAAACCAGAAAACTTAAAAGACGTTCTAACATTTTTGATGTTGATAACATTACCACGGGCGAAAAAAGTAAAGCGCAATTTAGTATGTCTGACGGTGGTTTGATCACATTAAAAGCCAATACAGAAATTATTATCAGCGAATATAAATTTAATGATGAAACGGGCGAGGGCTCAGCAACATTAGAAATAGTTAATGGCGGCTTGCGCTCTATTAGTGGGTTAATAAAAAAATCAGGGGGCGATTACCAAGTTAAAACACCTGTGGGTAGTATCGGTATTCGAGGCACTCATTTTTCGGTTGATGTTGTTGGTGAAAATGTTTTCTTTGGTGTTTATAGTGGCAATATTGACGTTAAATTGTCAAATCAGCAAACTTTGTCATTAGGAGCATCTGAAGATTATTCTTTTGCTTCGATTAACTCCTTAGGTCAGATAACACCAATGACACAAGCACCAGAGGTAACATCTTTAGGCTACTCAGATAGTAATATAGATGACTCAGCTGCCAATGAATCTGATGAGGACTCAGCGAATGATACATCCATCGTCGATGATACCACGAGCCCTCAAGTGGCATCACAAGTTACTGAAGAAACTGAAGATCTTGAATATGGTAGTGTTTATAACGAATCTGAATTGCAAGGGGTGAGTAATTCACCTATTGCAGAATTATTGTCTACTCGCACTGGCTCTTTGTCTTATCAAACTGTGATACAAAGTGCGGTAAACTCGAGTGTTGGACCGGCCGCCGATTTTAATATGAATATGGTTGTTGATTTCGATAATGCCTCAGTTCCAGGGGGAAGCTTAAGTTTTTCAGATGAACAAGGGGAATGGTTTGCTGCCTATTCGGGCCTTATCAATATTGATAAACTTGATCTAGGGATAAATTTTGCTTCCCATGGCAACAACAAGGCAAATGGAAAAATATTTGCAGCTTTCTCAAATGGTTTAGATGAGATAACCGGTGGATTTAATTTACAGGAAACAAATAACCCCTCAGTGAATGCTGATGGTTCATTTAAGTTACAGCCATAAGTAAAAAGGTGCTCAATAATGAATAATTTTAGAAGTATATTGGTTATTGGTTTGCTTACCTTAACAGCATGTGGAGGCGGAGAGTCAGAAACATCAGCAGGTAATGTCGATAATTCATCTAGCAATAGCACTGCAACGTCCAAAGTAGACCTTGCCGGTCAGGCGGGTGCTAATTTGTCATCAGCCAAAAAAGTAGCGGGAGTCACATCTTTTGACCGAGCTACGGTAGACAATAGCTTTTCAAATGCGTCAGGCACGTTAAGACATGCAAGCGCTGATGAAAACGTACAGGGAAACTTAACCTTAGGGGTGACTGCCTCAGATACTGACCAACTTCAAAAAGTATCACTGTTTCTGCCAAGTGTTAATCGTACTTATACATTATGTGATAATACTTGTTCCACGGCTTTTCAATCTACAATATCAGGGTTTAGTCCACAGCTAGCTAATATGAGTGCAGGACCATTACGGATAGAACTTGTAGTTGAAGACAGCGCGGGTAATAGTGTTATTGTTGATGCACTTAATTTAAATTGGCAGCCAATCCAAATATCATCAGTAACGGCAACACGTGTGAAAATGGCATAGTGTCAGTATCATGGTCGGGCGATTCTAATCTTCAACGTTATAATTTATTTGCTGCAACCAATCATCTTATCACTTCATCTAATGCGCTTTCTTTAGATAATGGGGTTCAATTGCTTGCTATTTCAGGAACATCGGTCGAGTTTCCTGACAATGATCCGTCTAAATATTACCATTTACTTATAACGGGTATTGATGGTGGTGGCGAAAGTGGTGTTTCTTCACTTTTTAGTATACCGCGTATTGATGGTGCTCCAAATCTCCCCCCAATTGCTAATAACGACACTTACCCGATTAACGAAGATGAAACAATATCGGTTAATTTTTTAGATAATGATCAAGATCCAGAAGAACAATTGTTGTCGTTTGACAGTATTGTGCAACAACCGCTTAATGGGACGATTGAGCTTGATGAATTGGGTAATTTTATTTATACGCCACAGGTAAATTTTCACGGTAAAGATACTGCCCGTTATCGGATTGTCGATTCAGAAGGAGGACTATCTGAAGGCGCAGTTAGTTTTGAAGTTGCGCCAGTAAATGATGACCCCATTGCCCTTGATGATGTTTATGGTGTTGATGTTAATGGGCAAGTAAGCTCACAAGATAATAATGTGTTATTAAATGATTCAGATATTGATGGTGATGTATTATCTGTTTCAACCTCCATTGTTGAAAACCCTATTCATGGCACAGTTACCATGAATGCTAATGGTAGCTTTTCATATATATCAACTGATGTGTTATTGGAAAACGATCAATTTGTATATCAAATATCAGATAATAATGGCGGTGTAAGTAATGCAACTGTCACTATTTTACCTAATGTAGAACTGCTTGCCCCTGTAGCAAAAAATGATGATTATCTGATAGATGAAGATACTACATTGCTTGTTAGCCAAGTTGCCAATGGGATACTAGCGAACGATAGTGATCCCAACAACTTTTCGTTTGAATTAAATACTACCTTGCTTGTTCAACCACAACACGGACAGCTTAACTTATCGTTAGATGGCACTTTTACTTATATTCCAGACAGTAATTTTTATGGTGTTGATCAATTTCAATACCAAATTGAAAATGTAGCAAATATTGTTTCACAGGCCTTTGTTAGCATTAATGTGAATAGGGTAAGTGATATACCCATTGCCGTAGATGATAATTATCAGGTAATAGAAGACGAAACTTTAACGGTAACTGACGTAATTGGTGTTCTCGCTAATGATAGCGACATAGATAATGAAACCTTAAGTGCAACCATTGTTAGTTCACCGCTAAGTGGTACAGTAAATTTAGCAGTGGATGGTAGTTTTACTTATTTACCTAATGCGGATTTTAATGGTGTTGATAGTTTTACCTATAAAATCACGAACGAGGGAGAATTAAGCAGTACCGGCATTGTCAATATTGTTGTTGATGCCATTAATGATGCACCTACTACGGTTACTGATAATATAGTGGTTGATGAAGACAGTAACGTTATTGCTGATGTGCTTGCTAATGATAGTGATAAAGAGGGCGATTTACTTAGCCTAGATTCCGTTGACGTTGACAATGGTACAGCCGTTATTGTCAATAATTCCATTAGTATTACCCCACAACAAAATTTTTATGGCGTTTTAAATGCTAGCTATATAGTGTCTGATATTCATGGTGCCACAAGTGTTGGTGATATTGTCGTCTCAGTTAGTCCGGTAAACGATCTCCCTATAGCAAATAATGATAATTTCAATACACGAGAAAACGATGTACTCAGTATAGCATTGGCACAGTCATTACTAAGCAATGACAACGATATCGACAACGATACACTCACGGTCAATACCACACCTATTATCAATGTAAGTAACGGCAGTTTAGTACTCAATAGTAATGGTACATTTAACTACACACCCAATATGAATTTTGATGGAACGGACAACTTTACCTATCAAATTAACGATGGTATGGGAGGTACCTCACAAGCCAATGTTGTACTAACCATTATAGATACAGTAACGCCAAACGTCGCTCCTATCGCGGTAAATGATAACTTTACAATAGATGAAGGTAGTTCGCCGGTTATTACTAATCTTGTTTCTAATCATTTACTAGCAAACGATACTGATTTTGAAAACAATCAACTGACTGTCAATACAACGCCTATTTCCAATGTGAGTAATGGTAGTTTAACATTGAGTAATGACGGATCGTTTACTTACATACCTGGTATAGAGTTTAATGGAACGGATAGTTTTACTTACCAAATTAGTGATGGTTACGGTACATCACAAGCAACGGCTACTAT
The DNA here is from genome assembly GCF_022669015.1 of Colwellia maritima. Lineage (GTDB taxonomy): Bacteria > Pseudomonadota > Gammaproteobacteria > Enterobacterales > Alteromonadaceae > Colwellia > Colwellia maritima. The sequence continues at coordinate 244,823 of NZ_JAKKSL010000002.1, forward strand.
CACAATAAACCCAATTAACGATCTGCCCCAAGCCGTAGCAGATACTTACACCCTTAACGAAGATATAACCTTTGAAAGGCTTGTTAGTGATGTTGATCAGCTATTAAGTAATGATACTGACATCGACTTGGATACATTAACTGTTTATACAACACCCGTAACCAATGTCGCACACGGTGGTTTAACACTAAATGCGGATGGCTCTTTTACTTATATCCCTAATGCTGATTTTAACGGCACGGACAGTTTTATTTATAAAATTAGTGATGGTAATGGTGGTACTAGCCAAGCCAGTGTCGATTTGACTATAACGGCTATTAATGATGCGCCTACAGCAGTGAACCAGGTGTTTAGTATTGATGAAGATAAAACTAATAATGATGTTGTTGGTACGGTAATCGCGACAGATAAAGAACTAGATAACCTTTCATTCGCACTTACCGGAGGCGATACGGGGTTATTTAATATTGGTTCAACAACAGGGGTTATCACTGTTAATGGATTAAGCCCGCTAGATTATGAAACCAGTATTCAACATAATTTAACGGTGACTATTGCTGATGATGGAGTTCCGCTAAATGAATCAACTGAAATTGAAGTTACTATCAACTTAATCGATACAACTGAACCTGTAACATTAAATGAAACGGTAGGTTTTGGTCGTCCGACCATTGGTTTTGTTGAATTAACAGGGATTAAAACCCAAGCAAAATTAACGGATTCTGTCCGTGTAGGTAGTCAAATTTATTTTGTTGGTAATATAGATAATGTCGACAAAGATATTTATATCATTGCTTATGATCAAGATGGCAAGTTAGATAGCGGATTTGGTAGTAGTGGCATTCAAACCTTTGATTTTGGTCATGATGAATATGCTACCAAGCATTGTTGAAACAGGTGGCAAATTTTATGTTGCCTTTAACAGTAACGACGGTACTTATACTGAAGTGTGTTTTTTAAAAATTGATAACGATGCTGATTTAGTCACTGATTTTGGTTTAAACGGTGTTCGGTGTACTACTGAAAAATCTTCTTTATCTGTAAACGACACAGCGTATAACGGAAAAGATATCTTTGCAGTTGGCAAGGTAGAGGCGGGTGATAACAACCTTTTAGTTATCCAAATAGATAAAGACGGAGATTTTATTGACCATACGCCTGGTGATCTTGCCGATTCTCCACATATTATGCAGGATATTAGCGGCATTAATCTTAATGACGAAGGTATGGCGGTTTATAACCCAAACAATAACGAGATACTCGTTGTCGGCAATGTTGAAACTTCTGATGGTGACAAAGATGTCTTTGCCTGGTTACTTGATGAAGATGGTATAGCAATGTCAACCTTTAACGGTGGTAATGCCCGTTTTTATGATGTGAATAGTACTGATGATACGGTGAATGCTGCTGTTAGTAAAAAAGAAAGTGACTTTACGGCACACCTTGTAGGTGCAACTGTTTTAGCAAATGGTAAAAAAGAAGCGCTTATTATTGCGCTAGATAAAACAAGTGACTTAGAAACAAATTTTGGTGGCTCAGGTATTGTAACTTACGATGCTGACGGTGATTTAGGCGCGGGTACCGGCTCTAGTGAATTTACCGACATTGTCTTTGAGGGCTCAAAACTCTATGTCAGTGGTACTTTATTTGATTCTCAAACAAAGCAATTTGCAACGCATATTAAAATGTCTGATGGCACCATTGATGATGAAGATCTACCTGCAAGTGGCTATAAAAAAATTAGCTATGGTGGCGATAGTGCTTTCGCACAATCTATTAGCCTGGATGGCCATAAAACAATGTGGTTATCTGGCTATGTGGAAGCGGGTGGCGAAACCGACATGATCATTAGTGCCGTTGATGATGAAGGGGATTTGTGTAATAACGACTGCGAAAATGACTTTGCTGATGGTAAAGAGACATTTTCTCATTCGGCACTGCTTCAAACGATAGTGTAGCGGGCATGATTCAAATCCAAAATGGCACGCAACAAGGTAAGTTCTTAATTGCGTCTGTCGCTGATGATGGCACTAATGATCATATTATACTTAGCCGAGTGACCAATACGGGAGCATTAGATACTAGCTTTAGTGGTGATGGTCATAAACAGCTAAAAATAGGCACTAATGCAACAGTTAAAGGGCTGTTTGAATTAGCTAATGGCAAGTTTATTGTTTATGGTAATGTCACCGAATCAACTGTGGTTAACGGATTTATTGCCCGTATTGATCAAAATGGCGTGCTCGATAACAGTTTTGCTGATAATGGAATTTATACTACTGCGGCAATCAGCGCGACCAGTATTCAATTTAGTCAGGCAATTAATGATAATTCGGGTAAGTTTATTGCCGTTGGCAATTTAGAAAGTGGTAGTACGCGATCTTTTATTCTACGTTTAACGAGTACAGGTGTACTTGATACCGGCTTTAATAGCCAAGGATATATTATTGGAAACTCTACAGACGATTTTGCTAGCGTTATAGTTGATGCGAGTAATAACCTCTATGCAGCAGGAAGCCGTACTAGTCTATTTAAAGATATGTTAGTCATTAAATACTTAAATAATGGTTCAATTGATACCTCATTTAATGGTTCTGGTGTTTTAACGGTTGATGTTAATATTTTGACAAATGATAGCGTTAAAAAAATTACTTTTGATAATAGCAACAACTTATATTTAATTGGGAACGCCGCAGCGTTATTATCTGCGAAAGTAGCGGTCGTCAAAATATCAACAACGGGAACATTAGACACAAGTTTTTCAGGTAATGGCGTTGCTAGTTTTATTATGGCACCACTTTCAGGTAAAGCAGGCGTTTATGATGCGGTAATCGATAATAATAACAATATTGTCGTTGTGGGGTTCGGCCGAGTTTTAGGTGAGGATGCTGAAATGATTGGGCGAATAAAAGCTAATGGCTCCCTTGATACTAGCTTTAATGGCCAGGGCTATTTTGAAGCAAACGTTTGTACAAATGCAGCGCAATTAACCTCAGTGCTTTTGTTGAGCAATAACTCTTTGGTCGTTGCGGGTCAGTGTTATATTGATGCAACCTTCAGAAATGATATTGAATTTAGCCAATATCAACTGAATTAACATTTTCTATAGTAATAAGTGATTATATGAAAATTGAATTTTATGGTGTTCGTGGCTCACCAACACCAGGTAAAGATACCGTAATATTTGGGGGTAATACATCTTGTGTGTATGTTTGCCTAAATGATGGTAATGATGTGATTCTCGATGCCGGTACAGGTATTATTGGATTAGGGAGTAGATTATTTGAAAAGGAAAATTCGATTACTATCTTGCTAACACATAATCATTGGGATCATATTCAAGGATTTCCATTCTTCAAACCCATCTATCAGCCAAGTAGAAAAATATCAATAATAACAGGAGCTGTTGATTTTGAAGATAAGGATATGATATTAAAACAAATGTCTGGTTCTAGTCATCCTGTTAAATTTGATCAGTTACCTGCTGATATTGGTATTGATACGAAAATCACGCTAAATAAAAGGTTCAATATTCCAGGTTTTACGGTTGAAACACAAGCGTTAAATCATCCTGACGGAGGCACCGCTTATTGTCTATATGCTGACGGTAAAAAATTGGCTTATGTAACTGATAATGAACTGAACACACCAACTACACCTACGACAAGCCGGCAACAATGGCTTGATTTTATTGCCGATGCTGATGTGCTTATTCATGACGCACAATATACCGAAGATGATTTACCCTTAAAGTTAGGGTGGGGACATAGTATTTTTGAAGAGGTAGGCAGGCTTGCTCGTGAAGCAAATGTCAAAACGCTTTTCATTATTAGCCATGACCCCGAAAGAAAAGACGACGAATTATTACGCGAAGAAAAAAATTACAAGCTAAGTACCGAGATGAATTACGTATATATTGCGCAAGGGAAGGTACGCTGTTTGATTTGGACAATTCAAGTTATACATGATTAATCATTTACGCTCAAAAGACTTTTTTGTTGGTTTAATCATCACGCTACTCGTGATTAGTTTGAATTTTATTAAAGTAGACAATATTCAAAAAGTATTACAACGTATTGAAGGGATATTATACGACGCACGGCTAATAATTACCTTACCGGATGAAAAACGTCAATTTGATGAACAAGTGGTTATTATTGATATTGATGAAAAAAGCATGAGAGAGCAGGGACGATATCCTTGGAGCCGGAGTAAAGTTAGCGAGCTAGTTGAAAAATTAATGGCGGCAGGAGTTGTCGTTGTTGCCTTCGATATCTTTTTTTCTGAGCCAGAGAAAAATCCCATTGATGTCATTATTGACAAAAATAAAGAGCTTGATGAACAGTCGCGTCAAACACTTGCGGTTTATGCAGATTCTGTCAATTTTGATAAAGAATTTTCTAACACACTTAGCCAATCAGAAGTCGTACTTGGTTTTCTGTTTGATAATAGTGCACAAACGTCTGGAGAATTACCTAAAAGTGTTATTGAGTGGAATCTAACTCCGCAAACGTCAGAAATAGGTACATTTAAACAGGTTTTAGGAAATATCGCAGTATTACAGTCTTCTGCCACGGGTGCCGGATTTATTAACTCGGTTCCTGAAAGTGATGGCTTTATTAGAAAAGCCTCATTGGTATTAAATTACCAAGGACAATTATATCCATCATTAGCCTTAGAGGCAGCCAGAGTGTATACGCCGGCAGATACTATTAAAGCTGAAACAATTAGTAGTGGTAATGCTAGTTGGTTACAAGGTCTTAGTTTCGGGAAGCATTTCATACCGACGAATGAAAAGGGGCAAATTTTTATACCTTACAAAGGGGTAAAACATAGCTTTCCTTATATTTCTGCGACCGATGTATTAAATAATCGAGTCGCGAGTGAAGTACTTGACGGAAGTATTGCTTTTGTTGGTACTTCTGCCGTGGGTTTGTCTGATTTAAGAACTACTTCTGTAGGTGTGCAATACCCAGGGGTAGAAGTGCATGCCAATGTATTCGAAGGGCTTATTCATCCTGAAATACTCCCGATAGAATTAGATATTACCCTAGCGATAGTGTTTACTTTATTACTATTTACAGGGGTTTTACTGTCCTTATTCATGACAAAGCAAGGACCGATTAAAATTTTAATGATTTGTCTTGTGAGTTTATTTATTCACATCGGTTTGAATTGGTATTCTTTGGGCAGTGTTGAAAATAAGTCTGCCATTGTTTCAGGTATTATTACTCATTGTTGTACTTACCGCGTATTACGGTGCTACCGGGTTTTTATCTGAAAATATCAAAAGAAAGCAAATAAAGGATATGTTTAATCAATATGTACCTCCTGCCTATATTGAAAAACTCATTCATTCAGCCAAGGGAACAGAGCTTAAAACAGAGCGCAGAGAAATGTCAGTACTGTTTGCAGATATCAGAAATTTCACCACGCTATCAGAACAATTTACGCCTGAAGAGCTCAGTGATTTTCTAAAAGAATATTTAACGCAAGCTACAGGGATTATATTTGAAAACAAAGGTACCATTGATAAATATGTTGGCGATATGGTTATGGCCTTTTGGAACGCGCCGTTAGAAGATGCTGACCATGCACTGAACGCGGTTGTGAGTGCATTAAATATCATAACGCTAACAGAAACGCTAACCCCTATTTTTCTTGCAAAAAAATGGCCCGCCATACGTGTAGGCATTGGTATCAGTACCGGAGATATGGTCGTGGGTGACATGGGGTCAAACTATAGAAAAGCCTATACAGTACTTGGCGATGCCGTTAATTTAGGTTCTCGAATTGAATCACTTACTAAATATTACGGTGTTGATATTTTGATTACAAACAGTACGTATAATGCTATTTTATCTAAAGGAATTATTTGCCGAAAAATTGATAAAATACGCGTGAAAGGGCAAAAGGCTGTTGTTGATGTGTATGAACCGCTCGGCTTTAATCATCAGTTAGATGATATGACACTCAAAGTGCTTGATATGCATCATGATGCACTTAACAAATACTTAGCAGGAAACTGGCAAGAATCCCAAGCGCTTTTCATAAAATTAAAGCAAAACACTTATTTATCAACTATTATCTATGATATATACCTAGCGCGTATAGAAACAATGGCAAATAAACAAAATATTAAAGATTGGGATGGTGTTTATAGCCATGAAAGTAAATAATTATGAAATATAGATCACCAGAGCAAGCGGCATTCGAACATTTATTGAATATTAGTATTGAACTAAGTAAAGAAGACGATAGTGATATTTTAATGGAAAAGATTCTTTTGGCTGCGGTTGAAGTATCCAATGCTGATGCGGGCTCCATCTATTTAGTGACTGAAAGTAAAGAATTAGAATTTCGTACTATCTACAATAAAAGTTTAGGTCTGCATCTAGGGGGCAGTTCATCTCAAGAAATTACTTTTCCGCCTATCCCCTTATTTGTCGATAATGAGCCTAATCAATCGGCGATTGTTGCCCATGCAGCAAATTCTGGTGAAGTGATTAACATTGAAGATGTGTATGCAACGGTGCCATTCGATTTTAGTGCCGCAAGGAAAATGGACAGTAAGACAGGGTATAAAACGAAGTCGATGCTAACGTTTCCTCTCAAAGATCATACTGATGATATTATTGGTGTTATTCAGTTGATAAATGCAATGGATGGAGACCAAATTACGACTTTTTCAGTCCCGATAGAACGACAACTTTTATCTTTTGCTTCGTTAGGTGCTATTGCTTTAACAAACAAAGCCTTAATTTCAAATATGGAAAAGCTCTTTGAATCGTTTGCCAAAACTATTGCCATAGCCATTGATGCAAAATCGCCTCATACGGGGGGGCATTGTAAGCGTATTCCTGAGTTAACCCTAATGATTGCTGATGCTGTTCATGACTATAAAGAAGGACCGTTAGCCTCATTTACATTGACGGAAGAAGAAAGATATCAGCTTAATATTCTTCGGTTGGCTTCATGATTGTGGCAAGATAGCTACCCCTGATCATGTGATTGAAAAGTCGAGAAAATTACAAACTATATTTGACCGTATTGATTACGTAACAGCTAAACTGGAAATTGCTAGCAGAGATATAGATATTAAAGTGCAAGATGAAATTATTGCCGCATTAAAAGAAAATAAAAAGATTAGAGTTCAGCAATTAGAACGTGAAAGAGACGTGGCTCAAAAACAATTACAACTCGATCGATCTTTTCTGCAAAGAATTAATATTGGTGGAGAATTTTTAACTGATGACCAGGCAGAAAATATTGCAGACATTGCCTCTCGTTATCACATTTCTATCGACAGCAAAAATCAGCCATTACTAACAGACGATGAAGTGCTTAATTTAAGTATTAAGCGTGGTACGTTAAATAATGAAGAAAGACTCATAATACAAAAGCATATGGATGTAACTCTCGATATTCTTGAAGCATTACCCTTTCCTAAGCATTTATCCAATGTTGCCGAGTATGCCTTGGGGCATCATGAAACTTTGGATGGAAAGGGATACCCTAGAGGTTTAGTAAAAGCGCAAATGTCTGTTCCTGCTAGACTAATGGCAATTGCCGATATTTTTGAGGCATTATCGGCGTCAGACAGACCTTATAAAAGTGCAAAACCGGTCAGTGAATGCTTATCAATCATGAGTAATATGGTAAAAAATAATCATCTTGATCCTGATTTATTTACCATCTTTGTTCGTTCAAAAGTATATGAAAAATATATACAAAAGTTTGCAGATGTTGCTCAACTTGATCATGTTGATATTGACGCTATTTTGCCTTAAATGGCCAATGTTAGTGTTAGTGTTAGTGCGAAATCTCAAGTTGTTTACAATAATAAGATGACGTAAAGGAATAGTATTTAAAAAAAAGGACATCAATTGATGTCCTTAAAATAAAACAAGTTAATCATATAAAAACGTTTTAAAAATCGGGGAGACTTAAAAACAAGTTAATCTTATGGTTATTGCTAACCCTTGACAAACGAGAAGAATTCATTCGACAGATTAATTTTTTTCACTTATTAAATTTTATGAGCATGTTTTATTGAACGATCGAGTTGTCGTGACAAGTTGTGCCAAAATTGTTACTTCAAGCATGTATATGACAATAATCCTTAAAATGACTCGTTCCTAGATATGATAAAAGACAACATTATATGATCAAAGACAACCTTGAACTTTTCCAATATTCTAATACCAATTTACTCACGGTTTCAGAATATGATCCTTTGTTAGTTGTATTATCAATTTTTATTGCAATTTTTTCTTCTTACATGGCCATTCAAGTTGCTTCTCAGGCTGCAAGAGCCTCATTTGCACGTAAGCAAGTTTATTTATTTATTGGTAGCTTGGCGTTAGGGGGTGGTATTTGGTCTATGCACTTTATTGGTATGTTAGCACTAGAGCTCTGCACATCAGTATCTTACCAATTTGATTTGACAGTAATATCAATATTACCTGCTGTTTGCGCTTCTTGGGTGGCATTGAATTTGATTACTCGAGGTAATTTAAAATATTTTCAATTGGTTATTGGTGGAGTACTTGTTGGTGGTGGAATTGGCGCAATGCATTATATCGGTATGGCAGCGATGGAAATGGCGCCGCTGCTTCGCTATGATTTGCCAATGTTTGTTGTTTCTATTTTAGTGGCTATTATTTTGGCTATTTTGTCGCTTTGGGTGAGGTTTGGCCTTGACGATATAGGTAAAATTCAACTCAGCCGAACTCTAAAAGTGACAGTATCAAGTTGCGTAATGGGAATAGCCATTTCTGGTATGCACTATACCGGTATGGCAGCAGCACGATTTGTTCTACCACCTGGTTTTGAAGCATCAAAACAAACGGATGATATTTCACTTTACTTAGCACTTGGTATTACTATTGTTACCACTTTTGTTATTTCGGTAGTATTAGCCGTTAATTTGATTTTTAGATATAAAAATATTTCTGCTAAAGCGCTACAAAATGAAAGACGACTTTCCGCTATTATGGAAACTGCCGTGGATGGCATTATAACTATTAACGCGAAGGGTATCATTGTTAGTGTTAATAAAATGGTGACAATATTATTAGGTTGGAAAAGTGAAGAGTTACTCGGTAATAATGTAAAAATGATCGTTCCAATGCCGTTTCAACATAACCATGATCAATATATTGAGAACTATTTACAAACGGGTGTTGCAAAAATAATCGGTACTGGACGTGAAGTAGAAGCCATGACAAAAAGTGGTGAGAAAATACCAATGCGTCTTGGTATTGGGCACGTTGAAGTAAATGATCAACATATGTTTGTTGCTTTTATCTCGGATTTACGTGATAGATTTAAAATGGAATCAACGTTACGTGAAAATGCGACAAGAATTCGCTCCTTATTGACTAATATTCCTGGAATAGCTTATCGATGCCTTGACACACCCGGTTGGCCTAATCTTTTCATCAGTGATGAAGTTGAAAAAATAACGGGATACCCGACCCAAGACTTTTTGTTACCTGATCCTAAACGTAGTTTGAGTGATTTTGTGCATCCAGATGACTTTAGCATCATTGAAGCAACAGACTTACGTCATCCTGATGGCTATCAGATTGAATTTAGGTTTATTGATCGATATAACACAGTAAAATGGATGTTGGGTTATGGTCGCGCAACTCAAATTGAAAACAGTAATAACCACTATCTTGATGGCTTTATTATGGATATAAGCGACCGAAAAAAAATGGAATCTGAGATGGTGTCGGCTAAAAATAAAGCCGAAAAAGCAGCGGAAACACGTGCCGCATTTTTAGCTAATATGAGCCATGAAATACGAACGCCGATGAATGCTATTATTGGTTTTAGCGATATTTTGCTTGATAGCGAACTTAATATTAAACAACATAAGTATCTTAATACTATTAATCAATCAGCTAAATCATTACTACATATTTTGAATGATTTATTAGACAGTGCAAAATTAGAAAAAGGGAAATTTCAATTAGAATTTCGTGATTTTTCACTTGTTGAAGAGGTTGATGCCGTTGTTTCTACTTTATGGCTAGAAGCTCAGAATAAAGGATTAGTGCTTAATCTTAATATTCACCCTAAAGTACGAGGATATTATAATGGAGCACCTGATCGTATCAGACAAGTATTAACCAATTTGCTAGGTAATGCCATTAAATTTACAGAGCAAGGCACAATCAATATTAAAATTGAAACACTGCCAGATCAAATGATTCAATTTATTATTAAAGATACTGGTATAGGCATGACGCCCTCACAATTAGAGACAATATTTGATGCATTTGCACAAGCAGATGAGTCAATGAGTCGACGTTTTGGTGGAACCGGACTTGGTACAACCATAAGTAAACAATTGGTTGAATTAATGGGTGGTAACATTATGGCAACCAGTATTGAAGGAAAGGGATCTGAATTTAGATTTACACTACCTTTAAAAGCGATTGAGTCTATGGATAAGGTAACAGATCAGCAAAGTTTTCAAACATTGCCCAATCTTCACATACTTGTTGTTGATGATATTGACCAAAATATTGAATTACTCACTCTCATACTTAAACGACATGGTCATACTGTATTTGAAGCAAGAGATGGGGAGCAAGCATTAGTACAAATGGAAAATAACTCGATTGATGTTGTATTAATGGATATTCAAATGCCAGTGATGGACGGTTTAATGGCAGCAGAATTACGCAGAAAATTTGAAACAGATCATCACTTAAAGAGAATACCTATTATTGCCTTAACAGCGAGTGTTTTACCACAAGATAGAATTTCGGCAGAACGAGCAGGTATGGATGGCTTTGCTAATAAGCCTATTAATATACGAGAACTTTTTAATGAAATTGCGAGTGTGCTTAAGCTACAAAATATACCCGTTGAAACAAATGAAATCGGGGACAAGTCGACATTAAAAATCGATGTTGATATGGGCATGACTTTATGGGGTTCAAAAACTAACTTTTACGCAGAAATAAGTCGATTTATAAAAAATGCCGAATCCGAAGTATGTAGTTTTAAGCAATATTTAATTGACAATGATTGGCAAACATTAGAACAATTAGCGCATAAATATAAGGGAAGTGTAGGAAACCTTGCTTTAAACCGTTTGATGAAGATGTTTGAGTTATTAGAACAGACAGCCAAAAACCGTGAGATTAAACCTAGTCAAATAAACATTGCCAATATTGAAACTGAAGTACAAATTATTAAAGATTGTGTTATTAAAATGAGTGATGGCACAGATGAAATTATTCAAGTTGATCCAAATGTTAGTGACGAGAGTATAAATAGCCTGATTGAACTTTTACAACAGCTTCAATATAGTGTACAAAATAATGAATTTGATGACGCGCTTTTGGATAAGCTGCAAGCTTTAAATCCAGTAAGACCAAAAGAAATTAATGATATTATTAATGCATGTAATGATTTTGAGTTTTTAGATGCCGCCAATTTAATTAATATATTAATAAGCGAGTCGGGATAGATAAAGGAAAAGTCTATGGAGAAAAATATACTACATAATAGGCCACTTGTGTTAGTGGTTGATGATGAGCCTGCTAATTTACGAGTACTGAATCAATTATTAAATGATACCTACAAATTGGTGTTTGCAAAAAGTGGTCAAGAAGCGATACGTTTAGTTGAAAAAGAGCGACCAAATTTAATTTTGCTCGATGTTATGATGCCAGACATGACCGGTTATGAGGTCTGTGAACAACTTAAGAAAAATATAAAATTTAAATCTATTCCAATTATCTTTGTTACCGCGTTAAGTGATCCTATCGATGAAGCTAAAGGGTTAAACCTTGGTGCTGTTGATTATATCTCTAAACCTATTTCTCCTGCAGTAGTTAAAGCTAGAGTGAAAACTCATTTGTCTTTGGTTGATTTGAGGAACTTAAAAAAAGTCGATTAGAAGTTATACAGCGTCTTGGAAGGGCTTCCGAATATAAAGATAATGAAACCGGTATGCATGTTATGCGCATGAGTCATTATTCTCGCGTTGTTGCTGAAGCTTATGGTTTTTCAAAAGCAGATACTAATAACTTATTTAGTGCGGCACCCATGCATGATATTGGTAAAATAGGCATACCTGATAGCATTATGTTAAAACCGGGTAAGCTTACTGAGGAAGAATTTTCTATTATGAAAAAACACCCTGAGATTGGAGCAGAAATTTTAGGGGAGTCTGACTCTGGATTAATTGCGCTAGCCAAGGTAGTGTCATTAACACATCATGAAAAGTGGGATGGGACGGGCTACCCAAATCAGCTTAAAGGAGAAAATATACCAATAGAAGGAAGAATTGTTGCATTAGCTGATGTGTTTGATGCACTCACAAGTGTGCGGCCCTATAAAGACGAATGGCCAGTAGAGAAAGCTATGGAATTTATTCATAGCCAAAAAGGTAAGCATTTTGATCCTGAATTAGTTGATTGTTTAGAACAGCAGTTAGATAAAATTCTTGATATCAAAGAACGGTGGAAGGATTAAATTTTTGTTGAGATATAAGCTAACGTGATGATCCATACACAAACAGGGTAACAGTCGAATCAGGTGTTTTCCAATATTACCCTAGTACTAAAGCACTGGACTTGATTAACCGCGGGTACTATTATTAATACAATAGATTCCGAAAGATATGGAGAAGTTATGGTGAATCAATTTTTACTTGTGTTATCACTTTTATTGGCCTGTTACTTTATTCGTGTTGCAGTCACGAGTGTTGCAAAACGTGTAGCATTGCCATTATCACTCTTCCAATCTATCTCTATATGAAGGCTGAATTTCCTACAAATGAAGCTTCACGTATCGTGGCCATACACAAGTATAAGGTATTAGATACACCCCCCGAGCCTAGTTTTGATGATTTGGTGCTGCTCGCGGCACAAATTTGTCAAACACCCATGGCGCTAATGTCGTTTGTTGATGAAAATCGACAGTGGTTTAAATCCCAGATTGGGTTGAATGTTACTGAATTTTCACGTGATGATACCCTGTGTTCGCATACTCTATTAGTATCTGATGGGATATTTGAAGTTTATGATGCGAGAAAGGATTCTCGTTTTGCCGATAACCCCTTAGTTATTGGCGATCCAAATATCGTTTTTTATCTTTGGTGTACCCTTGATAACACAAGACAATTATGTACTTGGAACAATCAGTGTCATGGATATTAAGCCCAAAAAATTGAGTGAAGATCAAAAGCTAGCCTTACGTGCGCTAGGCCGACAAGTAATGTCACTACTTGAGCAACGTAAAAAAATCAACCAATTCCAAGAAGCACAAAATCAACGTGATCGCTTATTTAACTATGCACTAGATTTATACTGTATTGCCGGATTTGACGGTTATTTCAAACAGATCAATCCTGCGTGGAAGCGCACTTTAGGTCGGAGCAACGAAGAACTACTTGCTAAACCGTATATGGAATTTATTCACCCTGACGATTATGAAGAAACCTTAAATGCTTTTACTACAATGAAAAATGGTAAGAATTTATTGTTATTTGAAAATCGTCATCGATGTAAAAATGGCAGTTATCGATGGTTAAGTTGGGTTGCTTCCCCAGAGTTTGAAGAAGGATTGATTTTTGCAGTTGCTCGTGATGTCACTAGCCAAAAACATGCAGAAAAACAACTTCAAAAAATAACGGAGCTTCATCGTGCTATTCAAGAAAATGCCGGTTATGCAATTGTCAGTACAAGTTCTGAAGGCGTAATCACCTCCTTTAATCCTGCGGCAGAACACATGTTTGGATATTCTGCCACAGAAGTGGTTAACTTGAAAACACCTGCTTTATTCCATAAATCGTCTGAGGTTGTGGCCCGTGCTCAGGAATTATCAAATGAGCTTAGTAAAACAATAACGCCAGGGTTTGAAGTTTTTACTGCGAAAGCAAGACTGAACTTACCCTGTGAAGATGAATGGACATACATACGTAAGGATGGCACGCATTTCCCTGTAATTCTTTCAATTACAGCACTACGGGATGAGTCTGGTGAGATCAATGGTTTTCTGGGCATTGCCATTGATATTACCGAGCGAAAACAAATGGAACGGGTGTTAGAACAATTCAAATATACGTTGGATCAAACGGTTGATTGTGTTTTCATTTGTGATTCAAAAAATTTTCGTTTCGAGTATGTTAATGAAGGTGCCAAACAACAAGTTGGTTATAGTGAAGCCGAGCTGTTTGAGATGACGGTACCAGAGATTAAAACACAATATTCTTTGGACGAATATCGTGTCTTGGTACAGCCACTACTCGATGGTAATAAACCTTCCTTAACCTTTGAGACAATCCATAAGCATAAATCTGGTCAAGAGATCCCCGTTGAAGTTACCATGCAGCTTGTGCGTCAGGAAAACGAAAAGCCTCGATTAGTTGCGGTTGTCCGTGATATTTCAGATCGTAAACGAGTTGAAAAATTATTACGTACTAAAAATGAAGAATTAAAGAGTTTTGCTTATACCGTCTCCCATGATCTCAAGGCGCCATTGCGTGGCATTTCGGGATACGGACAAGAGCTTATTCGACGCCATCAAGAGGGATTATCTGAACGTGCCCAGTTCTGTATTGAGCAGATTATTACGGCTTCACACAACCTAGACCGTTTGATTGAAGATTTACTTATTTATTCCCGCGTTGATAGTGAAATGCCTACCACGACAGAAATTGATCTTTGTGTATTAATACAGGGAATTATGCAAGACCGTAGTTTAGTAGTTACTGAACGGGATATTGATGTAATTATTGACGTACCCGCTATCAAATTAAAAGTATGGGAACGAGGGCTGCATCAAGTGTTGACTAATTTAATTGATAATGCCATCAAATATAGTTGCAATGCTAAACCGCCGCGTTTAAGCATTAGTGCTAAACAAACAGCCACTCATTGTATTATTTCAGTCAAAGACAATGGTGTTGGCTTTAACATGAAATATCATGATCGTATCTTTGGATTGTTCAACCGTTTAGTGCGTGCTGATGAATTTGAAGGCACGGGAGCAGGTCTAGCAATTGTTGCCAAACTGCTCAAAAAGCTTAATGGTAAAATCCACGCTGAATCGAAAGTAGAGCAAGGAGCAACTTTTTTTGTTGAATTACCTATTAGTGCTATGAGTGTTTTAAGGAAACCTGAGTTATGAATTTAGTGAAAAACTTGCATTCATCTTTACGACCTATTCTTGTTGTTGAAGACAATGATATGGATCTAGATTTCTGCCTTCAGGCTTTTGAAGAAAATGCGGTAGTTAACCCTGTGATTGCTTGCCGTGATGGTGAAGAAGCGTTGGACTTTATTGATAGCCATTCGACATATGAAGATAAATTTTTACCATTATTGGTGTTACTCGATTTACGTTTACCGAAAATAGATGGTATTGAAGTACTGCGACACGCGCGTCAACATCCAGTGTGGAAACAGGTTCCTTTTGTGATACTTACCACGTCAAGGGAGAACATTGATATTAATACTGCTTATAATTTAGGGGTTAACTCATACATTGTTAAACCAGTGGATTTTGTTTCTTTCACTGAAGTGGTAAAGCATATCAAAATGTATTGGGTGCTCACTAATGAGTTACCATTTTCACCCCATATTTAATACCAAATAATGTGAGTAATATGATCCACTTATTATATATTGAAGACAATTTGCAAGATGTTGATCTAACCAGAATGCATTTCGAAGAAACAACCACTGATTTTGAAATTGAAGTTGTTAGCACCGGAGAAGATTGCCTTAAGTGTTTAGCTGAACAATCATTTGATATATTACTACTTGATAATCGACTCCCTGATATGGACGGCATCGATTTGTTAGGGCAATTACGTACGAACGGCCATATCATGCCCGTGGTCATGGTGACCGGGATGGGCGACGAAGAAACCGTGGCACAAGCATTACGCTCCGGTGCCGCCGACTATGTTTCTAAATCTGAGCCAGACTACTTGATAATGTTGCCAGATCTGCTGCGCCAAGTAGTGGCTCGTCAACATCGTCGAAACAATAGAAATGATGCTGAACAACGTAAATCCCAAATACTCTATATCGAGCCAAACCCGATGGATGTGGAGTTGACCGAACAACATTTTGCTAGTGCTGCACCGCATTTACAGTTACATATTGTCAACTCAAGTCGTGAAGCCTTGGCAGTGTTAACGAATGAACATAATTTTGATTTGGTATTGACAGATTTACGGGTGCCAGACATGAATGCATTAGAGTTGCTTCATGAAGCGCAACATCGTGGTATAGATCTTCCCTTTGTGGTTATTACAGGTAGAGGCGATGAGGCGACGGCTGTCGCAATATTACGTCTTGGTGCTTATGATTATATCGTTAAACGAAGTAATTATTTGATGCAACTTCCGCATGCAATAGATCATGCACTCCATCGTTTTGAGTTTGATCAAACAGCGTATCGCCTCAATACCGAGTTGACAGAACTTAACGCGTCCTTAGAGAAAAAAATAGAAATACGTACAGCCCAGTTGAGAAATGAAGTTATCGTTCGTAAAGCGGCAGAGCTAAAAGCGCGCGAACGTGAGTTAAAATTTGCTGCTGTTATCGAAAATCTGACCGAAGGACTGATTATTGCTGATCTTAATGGCCATATTGTACATTGTAATCAAGCCGCATTGAATATTCACCGTTTTAATCCTAGACAGAAATGGCATTCCTCTTTTTAGAATTTGCTGATATATTTGAATTATCGACACTTGACGGTGAACAACTTACGGTAGAGCAATGGCCGTTAGCTCGAGTTTTACGAGGTGAGACTCTAAGCGAGCTTGAGTTATGTGTTAAAAATTCGCGAGATGGTTGGCAAGGTATTTTTAGCTTTGGCGGCACAATTGTCAATAACGATATCGGTAATGCTTTAGTGGCTATCATAACCATAAACGACATTACCGAAGAAAAACAAGCTGAAATAAATCTACGTATTGCTGCCGTATCCTTTGAGTCACAAGAAAGTATCATGATCACTGATGCAGAAAATAGAATTTTACGGGTTAATTCAGCATTTACCGAAACAACCGGTTATTCTGCAGCAGAGATCGTCGGTAAATCACCAAGTTTACTAAAATCAGGTCGGCATGATGCGGAATTTTTTCAAGCAATGTGGGAAAGTATAAATGATACGGGAAGTCGGGCAGGGTGAAATATGGGACAAACGAAAAAATGGCGAGGTATATCCTAAATGGCTTACCGTTACTGCTGTTAAGGGGGATGACGGCATTATTACTCACTATGTTGGCTCTCACCTTGACATTACTGAGCGTAAATTAACGCAAGAAAAAATTCAACACTTGGCCTTTTATGATCACCTAACAAATTTACCTAACCGCATGTTGTTAACAGATCGGCTTAAAAAAGCATTAGCTACCTGCACTCGAAGCAAGCGAAAGGGCGCATTACTGTATATCGACTTAGATAATTTTAAAAACCTTAATGATACTTTAGGTCATGACATTGGTGATCAATTACTAAAACAGGCTGCGCTGCGATTACAATCTTGCATTCGTGAATCCGATACGGTGGCCCGTTTGGGGGGTGATGAGTTTATGGTGATGTTGTGTGATTTAAATGTTCAAACACTTGAAGCTGCAGCGCAAGCCGAAGTTACGGGCGAAAAAATTCTAGCTATGCTTGACCAACATTATCAGTTGGGTACTTATTCACACCATTGTTCTGCAAGTATTGGTATTACCTTATTTGAAGATCATCAACAAAACACTGAAGAATTATTAAAGCAAGCTGATATTGCCATGTATCAAGCCAAAAACGCCGGCCGTAATACCTTGTGTTTCTTTGACCCAAAAACGCAGATTAATATAGCTGCCCGAGTTTTAATGGAGGAAGAATTACGCACAGCACTTGAACTGCAGCAATTCCAATTACATTATCAATTACAAATTGATAATTTAGGAAAACCATTAGGGGCTGAGGCATTAATACGCCGGCACCATCCAGAGCGGGGGATGGTGTCACCTTTAGATTTTATCTCATTAGCAGAAGAAACTGGCTTGATTTTACCCATAGGAAATTGGGTACTGGACACCGCCTGTGCCCAACTAAAGACGTGGGAACAAACGGCACGAACTTGTGATCTTATTTTAGCTGTAAACGTGAGTGCTAAACAATTCCACCAGACAGAATTTGTGAAACATATAAAAGCCATGTTGATGCGCTATGCAATAAAGCCCGGAAGGCTCAAGTTAGAGTTAACAGAAGGAATGTTGTTGGAAAATATTGAAGATACTATCGCAAATATGAACGCGTTGCGAAAGGTAGGGGTTAAATTTTCTTTAGATGATTTTGGCACGGGGTATTCGTCACTTCAATACCTTAAACGCTTACCGCTTAATCAGCTTAAAATTGATCAATCCTTTGTGCGCGATATTATTACAGACAGTAATGATAGGGCAATTGTGCGTACCATTATTGCCATGGCAAAAAGTATGAGGCTAGATGTGATTGCTGAAGGCGTAGAATTGGAAGAACAACAGCAATTATTGGTTAAAAAAGGTTGCACAAATTTTCAGGGGTATTTATTTGCTAAACCTCTACCAATAGCACAATTTGAGGCGTTATTAGGTAAATAAAAATAGATAACCTCAGCTAAGCTTAGTAAACCTTTCTATAGTGGCTGTTTTTACTAACTTCTACGTTGAATTTGTTGCATACTAACTCTTTGGTATGCAACATTTACTTTATACTCAATACATATTAATCAATTAAGAATTTTTTAGTTTTTGGTAAATTTCGCCACCAATAAATTGTGCTTTACTAGCTAATTCATGCTGTATACGTATTAACTCATTCCATTTTACCATGCGCTCACTGCGAGTGAACGAACCTACTTTCAGTTGGCCTGAATTAGTAGCAACGGCTAAATGACTAATAAAAGCATCTTCAGTTTCACCCGAGCGGGCTGAAACAACAGGTAACCAACCGGCAGATTGCGTTAAATGTATTGCATCAATAGTTTCACTGACGGTCCCTATTTGATTCAACTTTATTAAAACACTATTGGCTAATTTGTTTTTAATACCGTGTTCAATGCGTGTTGGGTTGGTAGTAAATAAATCATCGCCAATAATCTGTACTTTATCGCCAATTTGTTCTGTTAGTGCTTGCCACATTTTATCATCAGTATCAGCAAAGGGATCTTCAATTGACAAGACATGATATTTTTCACACCAGGTTAATATTTGTTGTAAAAACTCTTCTGAAGTGAAGGATTTTCCATCTAAAGGTAAATGATATTTATTGTCTTTATATAAATCACTGGCGGCAATATCTAATGATAACGAAACATCTTTACCTGGAATATAGTTCGCTTCCTCAATGGCTTCAATAACAAACTCGAATATTTCATCATGAGAATTAAAGCTTGGCCAAAAGCCTCCTTCGTCAGCACAACCACCAATAAATTTCTGGATTTTAGTAATTTCTGGCCTGCTTGATATACATTGTATGTGACTTCAAGACATTCATCGTAGGTTTTTGCACCATTAACAATTAATAAAAAATCTTGAATATCGGTACGCCACTGAGCATGTGCGCCACCACCAACAAGTTGTATCTCGGGTAATGGGATCAAGGTGTTGTCACAATTTATATCTAATGTTTGATACAAAGGTTTGTTCTGATTTTTTGCTGCTGCACTAGCAACGGCCAAAGAAATCCCTAAAATGGCATTAGCGCCAAGGCGAGATTTGTTTGCTGTACCATCTAGTTCACACATGCTTTGATCTATTAGTCGTTGATCGTTAACATTTTGGCCAATGACTATGTTAGCTAAATCGACCTTAATGTGTTTTATTGCTTTTGTAACGGCTTTACCCGCAAAGTATGTTGAATCACCATCGCGCAATTCTAATGCTTCAAATTGACCAGTAGAAGCACCCGACGGCACCAAACCATAGCCTTTAACGCCGTTTTCTAATGTCACAACCGCTTCTATGGTAGGTTGTCCGCGTGAATCAAAAATTTGATAAGCATCAATGTCTTTAATTTTCATTTTTTATCTCTTCTTGTAAGTCTGTATAAGTTGTTATTTGCTTAGTAAATAAAGCCAGTGCTTTTGCTCGAACATGTTGGCGATCTATTTCAGATAAATATTCAACCGGTGATTTTCCGTCAATACGCGCAATCATTAACAATGCCGTAATTTTTATAATATGTGCAAAGGCTATTTCACTGAAAAGCTCTTCACCTAGCGCTGATTTATATGCTGTTATAAAGGCGTAGCTTAAATCTAATAAGGCGGTTTGTTTAAAGTGAAAAAATTTAATCAATAAATGATGTAGCATGAAGGCAATATCAAATGCCGGGTCGCCATACCAAGCTACTTCACAATCAATAATTTTTATATCACCTTGTTTAACGAGTATATTTTTAGGACTGAAATCGCCATGCACCAGACAATATTTATTCTGTTGTATTTGTTTACACAAGGCTAAAATCGCTTGGCTATGTTCAGGATAAATATCCACTAAGGTCATAAAGTAAGGCGATAACCTTAACTGGTTAAAATTCTCGTCAGAATCAAATAGTGTTGCAACAACAGGATCTAGCCAACTCTTTTTATGAATAAGCCCTAGTGCTTTGCCAATCAGCTCTGCGGTGTGTATATCAAACTTGCTTTGCATGAGATCTTGCTTCCAATCACAGTATTGGTCACCTAAATATTCCATCACAAACAAGTTTTCATTTTCAAAAGAGGCAAGCACTTTTGGCGCATAATCAGGTAGTATTTTGTTAAGATACTTAAGGTACCTTTGCTCATACATATTACGATTAGTATCTGCAAACCAATCTTGTTTCACTTTCAATTTGGCTAATGCTTGTTTTACCACATAGCTGTGCGAACCATCTCGAACTAAAGCAATATCACAGCTTACCCCGCCAGAAAGCGAAGTAAGTGTGGTATTTTCTGATAGCTCAAAACCTTTGGATTTGAGTAATTCAATCATTTGACTACCTTCTAACGAATTGATGCAATAGATTGATGACGTAAATAACCTTCAAAAGTTGCCACGCTATTAACGCCACCACCGCAACCACTTTGATTACACGCACCATAATTTAAGCCGTATTCAAAAACGTTATGAGCGTTAATCCAGGTATTGCCACCAACCAGTTTATGGGCAAGTTTAATTGCTTTGTCGCTATCTTTTGTCCAAATACTGTTTGCTAAGCCGTAGTTGTTTTTATTTGCACGATCAATAACTTCATCTTCATCGTTAAATTTTAATAAAAAGGCAACTGGGCCAAATATTTCTTCTTGTGCCCATTGGTTGTCGTCGCTGCCGCCGAGCAAAGTAGGCTCAATAAAGTAGCCATTTTTATAATCACCTTCGGTTAACCGGTTGCCACCGCAAAGAATAGTCGCGCCTTGTTTTTGAGCATCGTCAATACAGTGAAGCACGCGGTTTAATTGTTTTTCAGTACAAATAGGCCCCATTTCTGCGTCTGGGTTGGCTCCGTTGTGTACCTTGGTTGCATTAAAGGTTGCAATGGCTTTTTCAACAAATTGATCATAGATATCTTCATGAATATACCAACGAGACGCGGTACAACATACTTGGCCTGCATTTAAGGTGACAGCGCCACACAAACCTTCAACGGCAAGATCTACATCGCTATCGCTGCATATAATTGCTGCGCCTTTACCACCGAGTTCAAGTTTTGCCGGCACCAAGTTTCTACCACACACTTCGCCCACATGACGACCCACAGCGGTTGAGCCGGTAAATGACATTAATTTAATGTTTGTGTTAGAAATTAACGCTTCACCTGCCTCATCACCAGTCCCTGGTAATACGTTAACAACGCCTGCAGGAAAACCTGCTTCTTGGCAAAGTTTAGCTAAAAATAGGGTTGATAATGGCGTTTCAGACGCGGGTTTAACTACCACGGTATTACCTGCCGCAAGGGCTGGTGCAATACCCCAAGCACATAAGGTTAAAGGGAAATTCCACGGGAATACGAAACCGCCCACACCATAGGGTATCTTAACTACATGGCTGTCAGTAGTAGTGAGATTATTGTCACTGACATATTGATATTCTTGGGCGACATCAGCGAAGTAGGTAAAACAATCTGCGGCAAAAGGAACATCGAACCCTAGTGCTGCTGATATCGGTTTACCAACATCAATACATTCTAGTTCAGCTAATATCTGCGCATCTCTGGTGATTAAATTGGCTAATTTACGTAAACACGTTGCTCGATATTCAACACTTTCAGTTGACCATGTTTTAAAGGCAATAGCAGCTTTATCTACCGATTCATTGATGTCGTTTGCTGTAGCAAGTGCTATGGTTGCTATCTGTTGAGTTGTTGCCGGATTAATAACCTCAACGGTTGAAGAAGAATTAACCCATGAACCGTTTTGGTAAAATGGCAATTGTGTTGGCTCTAAAAAATCCAAAGTAGATTGACTCAGTTCTGTCGTTTTCATTTCTTTCCCCAATGCTAATTATTATTGACTCCATCATTCTGCCATTAAGAAATTTAAAAGAAGCGGCAGAAAGTAACCAATGTCAGTCTAAAATTAGCCAGTTAGTACCATATATCACTTGAACTTTTGTAAAAAGTTAACCATATTGGAGTCCATTTCTTGTGCGTTTAATGTGTTAATTCAATTATTTTTATATGAAAGCTATAAAAGAAGATGTGTTGTATCAGTCAGGTTCATTTAGTGCCTACCTTTATGAAGGTAGCTCTTTTGATCATCCTTATCATTTTCATATTGAATATGAAATTGTATTGGTTGATAAAGGGGATGGTAAGTTAATAATGAATGAGCAGGTTTGCGAATTCGAAGAAGGCGACATTTTTATTTTAGGTTCAAACACCGCCCATTCATTTATCAGCAAACCCGATACCGATAATGTAAGGTCTTTAGTGATTCAATTTAGTGGTACTTGTTTTGGCGAAACGTTTTTTCAACTGCCCGAATTTAAAAATATCGGTAAAATGCCGGAAAACTCAAAGTATGGCTTAAGAGTTAAACGCAATAAATCGCCGGTCGGCGAGATGATTGAAAGTACATGTGCCTCTAAAGGCGCGTTATCTGTGGTGCATTTGTTAACCTTGCTGACTAATATTAGCCAACTGGATAATATTGAACAGATCATTCCAACGAGTTCATTTTCTTCTGGGCAGTTAGAGTCACATAAACTTAACGCGGCAATAGACTGGATTAATACCAATTATTTTAGCACTATTCATTTAAATGAAATTGCTAAAATTACCAATTTAACGAAAAATGCTTTTTGTCGAAGTTTTAAAAAAGCGACGGGCAAAACTTTCTTGCAGTATTTAAATGATAAACGTATAGAAGAAGCGGCGAAGAAATTAATTCAGACTGATGATTCAATTTTAAAAGTGGCTTACGATGTTGGCTTTTCGAATATTAGCAGTTTTAATCGTTACTTTAAAAAAGCCAAGGGAACGTCACCCACTTTGTTTAGAGATAACTTTCTCAAGATGGTAAATTAAATTATTTCATTTAATTGATGATTTAATTTGCAATCAATCCTAATGATTTACGATATAAAGCAGGCGTTGTACCCATCATTTTTTTAAATCGCCGATGAAAAAAAGCCATATTATTGTAGCCACATAAAAAAGCGATATCTTCAACTTGTTTGTCACTGTTTCTCAGTAAAATACAGGCTTTACTGATACGAAGTTCATTAAGATAAGCGGTAAATGTTTTTTGAAATGTTTTCCTGAAAAACTTTGAAAATGAAGAAGGTGTTAAGTAAGTTATGCTAGCTAAATCAGCGGCGGAAATCTGATTTTGATAGTTATTCTCAACAAAATCTATTAACTTATCAATACGTTTAGACACTTGGTGATTGATAGCAAAATCCGCTTCATGACTAATTGTTTCGGTGTCGTAAGCCGAGAGTGTGTGTAAAAGATCGACAAAATGCCATAAGCGTTCAAACGGCTGAAGTTGATTGAGAGACTTTATTTTATCTATTACGTTAGCCGCTGCTTTAGTG
Organism: Colwellia maritima; assembly: GCF_022669015.1. Lineage (GTDB taxonomy): Bacteria > Pseudomonadota > Gammaproteobacteria > Enterobacterales > Alteromonadaceae > Colwellia > Colwellia maritima. Next base: position 268,866 of record NZ_JAKKSL010000002.1, read on the forward strand.
CTAAATAATACCCCTTTATGGCTTTGGTTTAATAAATAAGCAATGGCATGAAATTCAGGATGCTCTAACCAGTTTTCGCCTAATAAATTTTCATCCCATTGAATAAATACAGATTCTACCGTTTCGCCTTTAATTGTTTCATTTCGCCAACAATGAGGTAAATTTTGCCCAACAAGCACTAATTCGCCTTCACAAAAATTTCTAATAGTATTCCCTATATATAAAATACCTGTACCTTTTGTGATATATGTCAACTCCCATTGTGGATGATAATGCCACGGCGAATTAAACTGTAACCCTTCATGTTTAGCACAATGAAAAGAGTGCCTAAAGTCTTGTGTGATTTGTTCTAGAACCGCTTTCATCAAGTTTTATTCTGTTTGAATTATGCTTTTTATTAAAGCTAATTTAAGTCAATTAGTCAATTTATTGAATAGGGCAAAATAGTACATGTTTACCCAAAATAAGTGTTTATAAAGAAATAGCTTTTTATTTTATTGTTATAACCAGTATTTAACGGTGGGAAAAGCAATGAAACGCAAAGTTATTGTTTCAGGGTTAAATGTTGTTGATTTACTCATAACATTACCTAAAGAAATAAATATTGGTGGTAAACAACAAGTTGATGATTTAATTATTCAAGGTGGCGCCCCTGCAGGTAATGCTGCTAGCGTTATGGCGCAGCTTGGTTTGCAAACGTCATTTATTGGCTATTACGGTGAAAGTACCCTAAATAAAATTGCGTTAGGTGAACTTGAGCGCTGTAATGTTGACACGTCATTAATGATTAGAAATGAAAATCATGATCCTGCGGTTGCGTTGGTAGAAGTTAATCCAATCAATGGTGAACGAACCGTTTTCTATTCTTTAAACAATTATCAAGCACTCGAAAAGGAAGATATTAACAATGATCTTCTTGACAATACTCAGCCGGTTTTTGTCGATGGTTATGATATTGAAGGCAATATTGCCTTGCTTACCTTGGCTAAAGAAAGAAATATTCCTACCGTTTTAGATATAGAAACAGGGGAAAGAGCGCAGCTAATAGAGATGCTTGCTTTAGGAAGCCACTGTATTTTACCCCTAGAAGGCGCGCAGTTTATTGCCCAAAGCCATGATATGAATGTGTGCTTTGAATATTTGGCAAGCATTACCTCTGGGCAAATTATCATTACCGATGGTGGTAATGGTAGTTGGGCCAACACACCACAAGGTATTCATCATCAAGCTGCGTTTAAAACAAATGTAGTTGACACCACAGGTTGCGGTGATGCTTTTCATGGCGCGTACGCGTTTGCACTTTTATCTGGCAGAGATTTACCTGCACGTATGCAGTTTGCATCAGCTTATGCCTCAATTGTTGCTCAATACCTTGGTGGCCGTACGTTTCACCCAAGCGAAGAGCAAGTTGTTAATTTTATCAATTCTAATTATTAGGACTCATTATGACCGTAGATTTTTTATCACGAAAGGGCGTTGTTGAAGATGAAATGAACGCACTGATTGCTGCGCCGAAAAAAGAAAACAAGTACCCATTGGTTTAATTGGTATTGGTTTTGAAATGCATTTTGACTGGGCAAAAGCAAAAGAGAGTTTTACCGAAGCTGTGAGCGAAACAACGCAATTGATACCAAAAAACGCTCAGCTGCTACATGGCACAACGCCAGTTCAAACTAAAGACGACATCTTAGCGATGCTAAATGATTATAAAGCGGTAGGCGTAAAAGGGATCATTATCTATCAAGCCTCTTATATTGCGGGTGATTTAGCATTAGCTATTGCTACATGGCTTCGCGAAAACGACATGCCGATACTAAGTTGGTCACATACGGAAGTAACGGGGGGAAATTTAACGGCGAACCGTTTTTGTGGGCAAAACTTTTTATTGAATATTTTATCCTCTATGCAAATTAAATATTCTTGGATTTTTGCTGACTTAGGATCTGACGAGTTAAAAACACAGTTAAATCGTTTTGCGAGAGTAGTTTGCGCGAAAGCAGAAATGAAATATTCTAAATTGTTAATGATCGGCGGTATGCGAGTACCCGGTTTTTACGATTGTGAACTCAATGAAATGTCAATTGCCAGACACTTTGGTTTGGATATTGAGCGTATTGATATTGAAACTATATGGCAATACAGCAAAAAATTTGATGCTGAGCAAGTGAATCCTGTGGTACAGAAACTGATCAATTCGCCAAGCTGTACTCAATGTCAGGTTAACGACAATGAACTATTTTTATCGGTTCGACTGGGCGGCAATTGCCGATTATACGCGTGTTAATGGTTACCTTGGCGTTGCACTAAAAAACTGGCCTGAATTGTTCGAGCGTTATGGTATTGCCGGCGATGGTGCAGGTGGTTTGGTACAAGATTTAGGTATTCCTGTTGCCGATGAGTCGGATATGGGCGGCTTATTAACCATGGTTACTTTTAACGAGTTATGCCAAGGGAAAAGCTTACCTACCTTAATGGATATGTCTTATTTAGATCCCAAAGGCGACAAAGTAGGTATGTGGCATTGCGGTGGTTCAGCCACTAAATTGATTAAAGAGGGTAGCCAATTTCAAGTACGTAATCACAGTATTTTAGATAATTACGATGAAGATACCTCGTGCGGTATGTTGTTTGAATTTTTACAAGAGTTAGGGCCAGTAACGATTGCCAAATACCAATACCCGCACGCCTCATCTATTTTAGCGTTTGAAGGCGATATTGTTGAATCGACCATGCGCTTTAGAGGTTGTTATGGTGAAGTTCAACCTAAAGATACGGATACCCGTTCAATTATCAACACCGTATTAAGTTCAGGCCTTGACCATCATTGGATTGTTGGTCGAGGGTATTTTATGGAAGATTTACATGAATTTAACCACTGGATTGGGGTAACTAAAACCCCGATGATGCCGTCGCAAATTAGCGGACGTAGCGTAACTAAAAATATGGATTACTAGGAAAATTATAATGATGAAATTAACTGACTTATTAAAACAATATCGCCGCGAGCATAAATGTTTAGGGGGATTCAATGTCAATGATATTTACGATATGCATGCTGTTGTTGATGCGGCTAATATCATGGAACAACCCGTAATGATGATGACATACGGCCCTGTAGTTGAACTAAACTCAACCTACTTATGTCGTAAAATGGTTGATGGTTTTTTGCCCCAATCTAAACATGGAATTTACCTTCATTTAGATCACTGTACTTCGGTAGATTTATGCAAGCAAGCAATTGATGACGGATATGATTCAGTCATGATTGATGGCTCACAAGAAAGTTTAAAAAAGAATATTGCCATGACCAAAGAAGTGGTTGAATATGCTCGTAGTGCAGGCGTGGCAGTAGAAGCTGAAATTGGTAAAATAATGGGACGTGATGTGCAAGTAAACTCTGAAGAGGACTACTTGGCAAGTGTTGCCGATGTTGTCGCCTTATATGAAGAAGCGGATCCAGACTCTATTGCTGTTGGCATTGGTACGGCTCATGGCTTTACGCCAACAACCCCTAAAATTCATTTTGATCGTCTTAACGAAATTGCAAACGCTGTACCAAAGACCGCTTGTTTTACATGGGGGAACTGGCATTCCAGATGCCGATATACAAAAATCAATTCCTATGGGGATCGCCAAAATAAACGTCGGTACCATAGTACATACTACTTATATGCGTGCTATGTATGAGGAAATAGGAAAAGATATTCAAGGAGCCTATCCTCCGTTTATCATTAAAAATATTTTACCTGAACTAACTGAAGTGATTTGTTCAAGGTTACGTGCTATTTCTTAAGTACTTTTTTCTTAAGTAATATTGGGAACGTGAAATAGAGATTTAGTGATAAAACATAAAAGGTGAGCGATAATAGTATCGTACACCTTTTCTTTTAAGTTTTAATATTTAGATAAATCAAGCACTTAGTTTGAATTGGTTGTTTCTATTTGATCAAAGAACCAGAGCGTTTTTGCTAAATTATTATGCCAATATGGCCATTCGTGACTGCCGGTTAATGCTTCAAACTTATAGTTAACTCCAAGGCTGTCGAGTGATTCACATAACAGTAAATTACTTTGAAATAGGTCGTCACTCTCACCGCAATCAAAACGTATTGGCGGTAATGATTTAGCATTTTTATCAAACCAAAAATTGAGTTCAGCTTCTTGTTCAAAATCACATTGATAATCTGTTATTGGGTTTTCAATAAATGTTTGCAAATCATCTAATGACGTTACAGATGAATGAGCTGAAATACCTTTAAATTTTTCAGGGTATTTTGCCCCTAACCTTAAAGCACCGTATCCGCCCATGGAAAGGCCACAAATGTAGACATTACTTTGCCGGCTTAACCCGTCAATGTTTTCAATAACGCCATTAATTACATCTTCGACAATCCAAAAGCGCTCAAAGTCTCCATGTTGAGTTAACGGAAGATACCCAGAACCCTCCCATAAACTACCGTCAGAAGGCATCACCAGTACAAAATCATTTAAACCTTGTTGCTTTAACTGTTCATATACAAGATGAGCGCCACCGAGTTCCATCCAGACCCAATGAGCACCATACACACCATGTAATAATACTATAATGGGAGTGTTGTTACTTAGGTGTTTTGAGTGGTAAATAGTGATATTTTCACGTTTGCCAAGAAAACTACTATACAAGGTTAATGTTGTTGTATTTTCCTGGGTATAAGCAGAATTAGATTTTTCTACGCGTAAAATTGCCATAGGATTTAAGCCTGTTCTTCCGTTGATGAATCAATCACGATCACGCCCTTAGCGATTCGCCCATTTAGCATATCGTCAAATCCGTCAGCAAGGGTTTCTAAGGTATAGGTTTTCGTGACTAATTCTTCAAGTTTCATGTCGCCGTTGTCATATAATTGAAGAATACGGTCAAAGTCACGGGCAGGGTTACACATGCCATAAAGTGGATTGATATAAATTTTATCCCATTCAAACAATTCACAATCAAAATTAATGCGTTGTTCTATACCACTGACTTGAACTGCGGTACCCGCATTACGAATTAGCGCAAGTGGGGCAGACCCTAATCCGGAATGGCAGTACATTCAAAGGCGTAATCTGCACCACGGCCATTCGTTAATGCGCGCACTTGAGCTTTAACGTTAACAAAATCAATATCGTCTTTAGTTGAGATTACACCGTGAGTTGCACCAAATGTTTTGGCTTGCTCAATACGATCTTCGTTTAGATCAATAGCAATAATTTTTGTAGCACCGGATTGTTTTGCTGCTTGAATAACATTTAAACCCACGCCACCACAGCCAATAACACAAACGCTACTTCCAACGCCAACTTTGGCAGCGTTAACCACAGAACCCCGCCCGTCATTACCCCACAACCAACGATAGACGCTGCGGTGTAGGGTATTTGACTATGTATTTTTATTGCAGCTTCTGCTTTAACCACAGCATATTCACACATAGTGCCTAAATGAAAAGAGCGCTCAATGGGGGCTTTGTTATGAATTGTACTTTCGACATGTGCATGTCCGGCTAATTCACAGCCACAAACGGGAGAGTTCTGCTCGCATATGTGCAAATTACCCTCGTGACATTGAAAGCATTTACCACAGGGGATGGCCCAATTTAAAATAACTTTGTCGCCAATAGCTAAGTCAGAAACACCTTCACCGATGCTTTCAACAATTCCTGCTCCTTCATGCCCCACAATAAAGGTTTTATCCCAATGCTGAATTGAATCCCAATCTGTGTGACAAATACCAGAGGCTTTAATTTTAACACGTACCTCGCCAATACCTGGCTTGCCAATATTTACCGTTGTTAATTCAAACTTTCCTTTTCCATTTGAAATAACTGCTTTTGCTTTTATCATTGTAATACACTTCTTGGTATTATATTTTTCTGATTTAATCATTCAATTCTATTAACTACGACTCTGTAGACGACGGTTGTAAACAAGAATAAAAATGAAAAAACGATCAATATATGCTTTGTTTTAAGAATTTAATAACACTGTTGCCTTATCAATTTATTGACTTAATGTTTCTAGGCTCAGTGCTATATCGCTATTAGATAATGAATTTTTATTAATTATCATTTGGTTTTTTATTATTTTTGTGCCTAAAACATAGGCTTTAGCATGATTAATGGTGTCAACTGAAAGTAATTCTTCATCTTTAAAATACCAGACAGAAAATTTTTCTTCATCATCAGCTTCTTTTCGAACAATTAAATTGTTGTAGCCTGTTGATAAACCAACAATCTGTAATTTTATGTTGAATTGATCAGACCAAAACCAAGGTAAAGCATCATAACAAGCATCTTGTTTGCATATAGATAAAGCGGCAACTTTGGCTTGATCTACCGCATTTTGTACTGACTCTAGTCGCAACCAACAGTTATAATGTTTGTTGTGGTGGTAAGCACAATCGCCAATAGCATAAATGTTCTGGTGACTTGTTTGGCATTGGTCATTAACTACAATGCCATTATCAATGGTTAATCCCGCTTGTTGAGCTAGCGCTTGATTAACTTTAACGCCAACACCAACAATAATTATATCATTTGGGTATTCACTGCCATTTTCACAAACAATTGTTTGAGTATTTTCTGTGGTTTTAATTGCTTGTACATTTTGTTCTGTACTAATAGTAACGCCATTATTTTCATGTAATTGGTGAAAAAAAGCTGACATTTCAGGTGAAGTAACACGGGCAAGCAAACGAGGTTCTCGTTCTAGTACGCTAACATCTCCCCCCATTTTTTTTATAGATGCGGCGGTTTCAAGGCCTATATAACCGCCGCCAATAATAACAACACGTTTTTGTTCACTGGCCAGAAAAGCGGAACGAATATTTTCGACATCTGCTTGGGTACGTAATGTAAACAGATTCTGAGCAGTGTCGATACCAGTAATGGGCGGAATGAATGGACTAGCACCTGTTGCCAAAATAAGTTTGTCGTAACTCAGTAAGTCACCGTTTTGTAACGTGATGTTGTTATTACTACTGTCAATTTTACTCACTTGCTTACCTAGCATTAGTGTAATATTGTTTTTTTCATAACTCGCGATGGGTTTTAATAGGGGAGGGGTAACCTCATTACTATTGGCTAAATAAGCTTTTGATAAGGGTGGTCGATGATAAGGAACCGCAGGGTCACTATCAATCATAATGATTTCACCTTGCCAACCCTCTTTACGAAGCGCAAAAGCCGCGGTAACACCACTATGGCTAGCACCAATAATAATACAGGTTTGAGTAACTGATAATGGCATTGTTTTATCCTTCATAGTCTATTTTGGTGGAATAATATTAAACAGCAACGGTTAAAATAATGCCGTCAATTTCATCAGATACATCTATCTGACAGCATAGTCGACTATATTCGTTAACATTGTCATCAAGGGATAACATATCCTGTTCAATTTCACTTGCCGCACCTATTTTATGTTGGTGCTCTGGTGCAACGTAAACATGGCAGGTTGCGCAAGAACAAACCCCACCGCAGTCACCGTCAATACCCTCAATACCATTTTCAACCGCAAGTTGCATGACTGACCCAGACTCTGCTTCAACAGTGATCTCGTCGTTGCTTTGTGTAATAAATGTAACTTTAGCCATTGTTTTTCCTTTTTAATTTTAATTGGTTTATCTTTAACGTTAGTTTTTTACGATGATCTTATTAACGGTTGAATGAAACGTTGAGTGAGTGAAACCCAACCTTACGTTGAAACTGCTGTAAATCTTCTATGTTTTCTTCTTTATTGATAATATCAATAGAGCTTGTTTTTTCTGATAACGAGCCTATTAAAATGGCAAGTAATTGTCTTGCATGAGTAGCACCTAAACAATTATGGGTACTGAAACCAAAACCCACGTGTGGATTTAATTTACGATCAAGCACTACATCATTAGGGGTTTCAAATACAGAAGCATCACGGTTTGCTGACGCCCAAGACAGTGAAATTCTGCTGTTAGCTTTTGCCGCATGTTCGCATACTTGCGTGTCTTCTGTTACTACTCTACCCATTTGAGTTAATGGAGAGAAATAGCGCACAAGTTCTTCTACTGCCTTGGTCGTTATTTCGGGTTCTTTCTTCAAGCGTTCTAACGATTCAGGGTGTTCTGCTAAATACGCAACTGTATTGGTAACCGCATTAATTATTGTGTCTCGACCACCTGCAAACGTTAGACTTAATACACCTTTTACCTCTTCTTTTGTAAGAGGTTTACCATTGACTTCACTTCCGAGTAAAAATGAATATAAGTCTTCACCTGGCGTAGCAATCGCTTTTTCTATTTGTTCATCTAAATAATCGTAAAGAACGTCGGCTTTATCTTTGTTTAATTCTGTGTCTTTACTACGAAAAACATGTGTTCCCCAACTAATCCAAAGTTTAGATTCTTCATAAGGGGTGTTTAATAATAAGGTTAATGCCCGTGATTGTAGTTTAAGTGAAAAATCTTCGACGACTTCAATAGTATCCAAACTAACCGCTTCATCAATCAGTTCATCAATGATCTTTTTGAGTTTACGTTGGTAGTCAGCCTGCAGTGGTCGTTTAAACCATGGTTCTATTAATTTTCTATAGGAACCATGTTCCGGTGGATCCAGTTCAAATGGAATTTGGCGTGTATCTCTAATGGCTGCTTCAGAAGGCACGACGATCCGCCCAACTTCTTCTCCACCAGATTGAAATGTTTTCCAATTATGAGCACATTTGCGTACATCTTTTAAGCCTAAAACCATTGTTACTGGATCGTTTTGATCATCAATTGTACTCGTACCCTCGTTTAGTCGAGCTTGTTCGAATGGATCAGGGAAAGTGCTTGTTGTCATAAATGCCTCAATTTATTTAATAGGTTATTTTGTCAATTGTTAACCATGTTACTGCATGTCGGTAGGCTGAAATACAGTATTTTTAGTCAAAAATATCAAATTAATGCTTTTTCTTACGTTTGTTTCGCAAGTTTTTCAATTTAGTTGATTCAGGTAATAAAATTAGGTGTGCCAATCTGAACAGCACAACGTGAATTAAACTTGATTACCGGTTATCGTTTTATAAAAAGATGACGAATTAATTATTTGAACTCGTCATCCATTGTTAATCTTTGCGGATTATTTTTTAAAGATATTTTGGTCGTTACCACCAAGTACTATAGATAAGTACTAAAATAATGACGCAACCTAATGCGGCAATATTAAATGACTTCTCAGTTGCAAAATTGATCGTGTCCATATGAACAGAAGTATCGTGATCGCTTGGTTTATCAATTAAAGATACTAATACCGAAATTAAAATGCATAGAATAAAGACAACACCAATGCGATCCATAAAGGGTAATTCTGGCCATAAAAATTTGAACGCGATAGAAAATAAAGCTGAACCAATTGCAGCCGATAACGCTCCGCTTGAGGTCGTTCTCTTCCAAAACATGCCCATAATAAATATGGCCGTAATACCTGGCGAGAATAAACCAGTAAACTCTTGAATGTATTGGAAGGCTTGATCGAATTTACCTAGTAATGGTTCAGCAGTCATTAACGCTAAAGCAAGTGAAACCAGTGTTGCTATTCTCCCTATATGAACATAATGACGTTGGCTTTTATTTGGTTTAAGGTTTCTATAAATATCCATAGTGAAAATAGTAGAAATACTATTGGTCATAGACGCGAGAGATGAAACGATTGCTGCGACTAAGGCCGCAAACACTAAGCCTTTAATACCGGAAGGCATTAATCCCATCATAGAAGGGTAGGCTTGATCAGATGCTGTGAGTGTGGGGAATAATATCAAGGCAGCTATGCCTGGAAGTACTACTATAAAAGGCATTAGTAGTTTTAAGTATGCAGCAAATACAATACCCTTTTGTGCTTCTTGAATGCTTTTAGCCGCTAAAGCGCGTTGAATAATATATTGGTTAAATCCCCAATATCCTATGTTCATTACCCATAAGCCACCAATAAGCACAGATATACCCGGTAAACTCATGTAATTTGGGTTATCTGAACTTAAAATCATATCAAAATGACCGGGTACTTTTTCTGTTAACACCTTAAACCCGGCGATAACACCTTCGCCATTTGATACTTGCGTTAGTGCAAGATAACTTAAGAATAGGCCGCCAAAAACTAACAAAACTACTTGGATAATATCGGTAAACGCAACAGCTTTTAAACCGCCATATAACGAGTAAGCAACAGAAAAAACAGCAAGAAAAATCATACCGAACATCCAATCTACACCCGCAACCGTTTGTATTGCTAGCCCACCTAACCATAAAACAGACGTTAAATTAACAAAGATAAAAACTACTAACCAAAACAATGCTAAGGTGGTTTTAACTCGTCCATCAAAGCGTTGCTCAAGGTATTGTGGCATGGTGAATATTTTATTTTCTAAAAATATTGGCAATAGATATTTTCCCACTAATACCAAAGTAATAGCGGCCATCCATTCATATGATGCAATGGCTAACCCAATAGCATAACCCGAGCCAGACATGCCTATGATTTGTTCTGCAGAAATATTTGCTGCAATCAACGAAGCACCAATTGCCCACCAGGGCAGGGATTTACTGGCAAGAAAATAATCCTCAGTATTTCGATCCCCTTTATGGTCGTTACGTGAAATCCATAAAGCGATACAGAGTAGCCCTATGACATAAGCGATAAAAACAGTGAAGTCTAAGTTGTCTAGCATTATTGGCATTACCTTTATTATGATTAAATAACGGACAGAGTAACGTTATTTAACTATTTATTGAAAGGTAATTGAAACATGAAAACCAAGGGTTTTATATCAACTGTCTACCTATAAATATCAAATATTTGCTATATTTATGTTGTAAGTCGTGTTATTCATAATAACTAGTATCAGATATATGTCTATTGATGTCATTTTTACTTCGAGGGTTAGTATGAGCAAAGAACAAGTATATTGTGAACCTTTTTGTATTGAAGAGGGGTATCAGTTTGAAATTCATAAAGTGCAATATGAGCCTAATGCACCTTATTCTTGCTTTATGCACTTTCATGAAGTACATGAAATTATTATCTTTGAGCAAATCGAAGGGAATTATTTTTATAGTCAGGGTGAATCTGAACTACGCGATAATGATATTGTTTATACACCTGCGCTTGAAACCCATGATTTTGAGTTAAACAATAAGCAAAAATCATGGTATATCATTCAGTTTACACCTGAACTTTATACGGAAGCTGAATTAAAAAAAGTCGCTAATTATTTTGAACACGGACAGCATTTACGACTTGAAGATGATCACCTAGCCATTGTACAAAACCAAGTTAAATGGTTGCATCAAAGTTATCTTGAAAACCCTATGAGTAGTATTAGCTTAACGTTATTACGATTATTAATTCTTTGGATTGCGGAGCATGCACACCCAGTCAAACCTCCTAACACCGAAACCGATATACTCGAGTGCGGGCTATAAAAAGTTATCACCAGTTATTAATTTATTTCGTCAAAAATCCTGTGTTGAAATAACCCTAATTGAAGCAGCAGAGATGTGCTTTGTTTCACCATCTCACTTTTCTCGCATGTTTAAAACGGTTTTTAGGTGTAATTTTTCTGAATATTGTTTACGTCATAAACTCTATAGTGCCGCAAGATTAATTAGCCAAACTGAACGTTCTATTACCGATATAAGTTATGAATTATACTTTTCTAGCCCCTCTCATTTTATTGCTCAATTTAAAAGACAATTTGAAGTAACCCCTTTTAAATATAGGCAAAATGTCCAAAAACGAACACGAACAAAGCCCCAATAATTTTTTTGTTTTACCTGATATTTGACATTTTTAATTTAACTACTTCTTTAGGAAGGTGGGTTATGTTATGTGACTGGTATGTAATGCATTGTTTTAATTGGTTTTATTGTTAGTCTTTTTGTTTTTCATCATTGTTTTATTTTTAGTTATGTGATTGCAAAAGCAAATATGTGTTATTTCTTGATTGTATAATGTTAGTTTTGTTTAGTGCCTCGCTATAGCATGAAATGGTGTCTGGTAATTGTTTCATCAATTAATTTTAGGTTTTACCTAACAGGCAATGCATGACTTAAGTCATTTTTTCCATGGATTGATCAAAAAAATATTACAAATATGATGATAAAAATAGAGGGGAAGACATGAAAACATTAGGTAAATTCAATTTATTGCCAATAAGTATTGCAATTTCAACTGCATTAGGTGCATTTCAGGCTACAGCTGAAGAAGTTGACAAGGCAAAATCAGAAGCGTCAGTAGAAGTTATCCAAGTAACTGGCATAAGAAGTAGTTTAACGGAAGCGATGGATTTAAAGAAAAATGCTTCATCAATTCAAGACAGTATTGTTGCTGAAGATATTGGTAAATTTCCCGATCAAAACGTTGCAGAATCATTACAGCGTATTCCTGGGGTAATGATTTCTCGAACGAATGGTGAGGGTACAGCGATTACTGTTCGAGGTTTAGGTCCTAAATTCAATGCAGTTAAATTAAATGATAGAACTATGGCTACTTCTGAGCGTGGTCGTGAGTTTGATTTTCAAATACTGCCTTCAGAGCTTATATCGGGTGCGAATATAATTAAAGCCTCTCGTGCCAATATAGCAGAAGGTGGCATTGGCTCTTACGTAACTATTGATACGGCAAGACCATTGAATAGCCCAGGGCAACATATTGCAGGTTCAGTGAATTTAAAGTATAACGATTTAGCTGAAGAAACCACACCAAAGTTTTCAGGTATTTATAGTAATACGTTTAATGACGATACGGTCGGTTTCTTATTTGGTTTTTCTCATGTTGAAACCACTAATCGCATTGATGCGCATGAAACTGCTTTTTGGGATAATTTCCAAGTGGGTGATACTCAAAGAGCGCCTGGTCCTGTTCAATATGAAGACGGTACAGAAGTTACATCAGGTTCTACTGTATGGTATCCAGGTCGTGCGCAATTTATGAGTGATGAAGAAGAACGCTCACGAACCAGTGCTAACTTAACATTACAGTGGTCACCAAACAGCGATATTATTCACACAATTGACACTTTCTATACTGATTTCGACCGTGATGCCTTTAGTAATGGAATGCAAGCACCACTGCACCGAGATGGTTTTGAAGATGTTGTAATCTCTGAAGATAATACAGTACTTGCTGCTACAAAAAGTGCAGATCCACTTGATGGCTTATTTCAAACACGTTCTGAAGCATCAAAAACCTATGCATTTGGTTATAATGTTATGTTTTTCTATGATAAATGGACATTTGAAGGGGATGTTTCTTATTCAAAATCTGAATCTACCCCACAAAGGGATTGGTATGTGCCAAATATTATCAATGAAGGTGGTTTAACTGACGCAGATTATATTCGTTTTGATAGCCGAGGCACAGATGTTATAAACATCGACTCTTCTATTGCTTGGGATAATCCCGCAGGTGCAAAAGCCCATTGGAACTCGATTACTGACGATAAATTAGAAGATGAAGTTACTGAAGTTAAATTTGATGCAAATTACGAACTAGATACGGGTATATATCGCTCTGTTGACTTTGGTATTGCTTATACAGACCGTACAAAAACGGTTGATAAATATGATTCAATAGATACGCAATGTGGCTCAGTGGTTAACACGTGTGGAACATTGATTGATATGAGTGATAGCATATTCTCTGTTAATTCAATGGGTGACTTCTTGTCTGATGTGGATGGTGAATTCCCTCGTGATTTTCTTTTCATCAATAACCTATCTGACTACGTTGCTGAAATGAAAACTATTTCTCAAGATAATGCTTGGGGTGATGCTTTATTACAACAAAATGCCTCAGTAGAAAATACCGAAGAAATTTTAGCGCTATATGCTCAATTAAATCTTGAAGGTGAAACCGACAGTTTTGCTTGGCACAGTAACCTAGGTTTACGTTATGTCGACACGCAAAGTGACTCGAATGGTTATGCTATTGAAGTATTAGATATCAGCATGAATGATCAAATACAAGATGATGGTGAAATTATCGATGTTACCACGTCTGCTCCAGTGTTTACTGCTGCAAGTAACTCATACACTGAACTTTTACCTAGCATTAACGTTAGCCTAGATTTCTTTAATGGTATCTTTCTTAAAGGTGCCGCGGCGAAGGTAATGACACGTCCTGCGCTTGTAGATGTGGGTGTTGATATGACCGTTGCAGGCGTACGTTTAACCGATTATAGCCGTACTCAGGGTAATCCATACTTATCGCCTTATACTGCTAATCAATTTGATTTGTCACTTGAGTACTACCAAGAAAATGGTAATAGCTACAGTGTGAATGTTTTTTACAAAGATTTCAGTGATTGGATTTCTACACAAACGTTTGTTCAAGATTCTGAATTTATGGTTGACCGAGATTTTGATGGTACGGATGATTGGGTGGTTAAAGAAACCGTTACACAAAAAAGTAATCGTAGCGGTGTAACCCTGAGTGGTTTTGAGTTAGCAGCATTACACTATTTTGATTATTTACCGGGTTGGTTAAGTGGCTTTGGTATTCAAGCTAACTATACTTACACTAAAAGTAAAGACAGCGAAGCAGATGTGTTTGAACAACCTGGTGTAACTTCTCCAGGTAGTGGTGTAGAAGGTTTCTCACCTAATGCTTATAACATTATCGGTTTTTACGAAAAAGATGAATTTCAAGCTCGTCTTGCTTATAACTGGCGTGAATCATTCTTAATACAACGTCAAAGTGACGTAGGCGGTGGTTTACCGAAACACGCAGATGATTATGGTCAGTTTGATTTTAGTGCTTCGTATGATCTTAATGAAAATTTAACTGTAAATGTTGAAGCAATTAACCTAACAAATGAAAACATCCTTGAATTTGCCGATGTTCGTGACAGAGTTACGTTGATTCAGTACTCAGGACGACGTTTCCAAGTAGGGGTTTCATTTAAGTTCTAACCTTATCTTTCTCAATCAATTAAAGCGCTTTGTTCATTTGAATTAAAGCGTTTTTTTGATCATTTCTACTTGCTAAAACCTCCAACGACATCTTTATTTAATAATAGAACAACTCGTTATTGAAATAAATGCCTTGTATTTAGCGATTTTTTCAACAGGTTAACCATGTCTTAAGCCGAGTTCAGGTTAATTAACATTTTTCTAGATAATTCAGCATTGTAAAAACGTTCATGGATGTGTATATTGTTTAATGTTAACAATTTATATTAATCATACCGGTGATTCAAATGAAAGCAATGATAAAAAAAATACTTTGCGTGCTACTGCTCGTGCAAATTTCTTCACAACTTCAGGCAAGTCATTTTGATACTAGTCAGCATATCAGAGAAACTGACTTTAATTTTGACTGGAAATTTACCTTGGTTGAAAACACTTCTTTACCCGCCAATATACCGTTAGCTGATACTAGCGGCGAGAAGTTCGTTTACCTCATGACTGGAGTGTCGAAGCCTCTTTTGATAAAAACCTTGAAGGAGCAACGGGGTATTTACCGGGAGGGGTTGGTGTTTATCAAAAACATTTTCTTACCCCTAAAAAGTCTGAAAATAAAAGTACCTATATTTTATTTGATGGTGTTTATAACAATGCAACTTTTTGGTTAAATGGTCAGTTGCTAGGAGAAAACCCTTACGGATATTCTCCTGTTTATTTTGATTTAAGTAAACACCTAAAAAGCGATGGTAGCGATAATGTGATAACGGTACATGTAGACCATTCTCGTTATGTTGACAGCCGTTGGTACACCGGAAGTGGCATATATCGTAATGTAAAACTGATCACAGTGAGTAAATTACATATTCCCATTTGGGGAACTTTTATTACTACGCCTGAGGTATCGAGTAAACAAGCGACAATAAATTTATCAGTCGAGATTAATAATGAATTTAACAATAGAAAATCACTGACTGCTACAACTCATATTATCGATAACCAAGGTAATATAGTTGCTAATGCAAGCAAAAAATAAGCGTGAAAAGCAAAAGTAAAAAGGCGTTAGCGCAAAAATTTGTAGTGAACAATCCTCAACTTTGGGATGTTGATAGTCCTACCATGTACAAGGCGATAACCGTATTAGAAAATGATGGACAAGTACTTGACCAATATGAAACCCCCTTTGGCATTCGTAGTATAAAATTTGAAGCTAAAAAAGGGTTTTTCCTTAATGGCAAGTCAACCCTAATGAAAGGGGTTAGTTTGCATCATGATGGTGGTTTAGTTGGATCCGCTGTTCCTAAGGGAGTTTGGAAACGCCGTTTACAAGCTTTAAAAGATCCGGCGTTAATGCGATAAGAACCACTCATAATCCTTATTCACAAGAGTTTTTAGATTTATGTGATGAAATGGGATTTTTAGTACAAAATGAATTTTTCGATGAATTTGATTATGCCAAAGATAAGCGATTAAATTATCACGAAAGACATGATGATGAAATATCCAAAGGTTATGTTGAGCATTTTCAAAAATGGGCAAAAAGTGACTTAACCAGAACTATGTTGCGTGACAGAAATCACCCCAGTGTAGTGCAATGGAGCATTGGTAATGAAATAGAGTGGACGTATTTACATTATCGTTACGTTACTGGTTTTTGGGAAGATCCAAATGATCCTCAAAACTCTGGAAAGTATTGGGGCAGTGCACCAATCTTTTCACCAAAAGAATTAAAAGAACGCTTTGAAGCCTCTAAAAAAGGTGAATACATTCTGGCAGATACAGCTAAAAAGCTAAGTGCTTGGGTAAAAGAACTAGACACTACAAGACCAACAACCGCTAATATGATCGTTCCGCAAGTTAGCCATGTTAGTGGCTATGCTGACACCGTTGACATTGCCGGTTATAGCTATCGTAATGTCACTATTCCATGGGCGCAAACACATTTTCCGGATAAACAAGTAACTATTAATGAAAATCCCGGCACTTGGGATGATTGGAAAAACGTATTAGAGAATCCGGGGGTTTTCAGTATTTTTATGTGGACAGGCATTGATTATATTGGTGAGCGCGACCAGAAATGGCCTGAAAAAAGTGGTTGGGGTGACATACTTGATTTATCTGGTTTTAAACAACAAGGCCGGAATTATTTTAAAAGTATTTGGGTCAATGAGCCGCACCTTTCCATTGGCACGCTTTCACTAACTAAGTCAGGTTTTAGCGCTGATAAGTTATCAGGGTTAGCTGTTGCTAATGATCAAGGAAGTTATAGATGGAGGCAATCTAATGAGCACTGGAATTATAGTAAAGGTGAGCCAATTTTAGTTGAAGTGGCTTCTAATCATGCCACGGTTGAATTATTTATTAACGGTCGTTCATTAGGCTATCGAAGTATGTCAGAAAGCCCAGACCGTTTATTGCGTTGGGTTGTACCATTTGAACAAGGTACACTGACCGCTAAAGCGGGGTTTAAGGGACAAGAAATACAAACTCAAGTTGAAACGACATCTAAAGTTGTTGGTTTTAATTTAACGGCAGACAAAGCTACGCTAAGTGCTGATGGTTATGATGTTGCGCATCTTGTTGTTCAACTACATGACCAAAAAGGTCGAGCAGTCAAAACAAGTAACGCAAAAGTATCTTTCGAAATACAAGGAGACGTCAGATTGTTAGGTGTTGATAATGGCGCGCCAGATAATATTCAAAATTTCAAATCAGATACCTTAATCACGTCAAAAGGTAGGGCCTTAGCTATTATTCAATCAAACCGATCTGGTGGGGTTGCTAAAGTTACTGCGAAAATAAAGGGGCTAAAAGCGCAATCGGTGTTCATAAACGTGGACTAATTCTATTTTATTTTAATCAAAGAAATAACAGCTCAATAAAATATTAACGGAATTATTTATAATTGAGCGTATATGCATTGTCAGATTTAAAGCTGCTTGCTATTAGATACACTAATCCCATCCAAACGGATGGGATTATGTTGCTCTTGAGTTAGCGGTTGATAATTAAATCAGCGATAATTTAAAAGGGTAACTTTGGTTACCGCGCCATTGACCCACATATAAGTTACCTTCGTCATCAACACACATACCATGGCAATGTTTGAATACATCCCAAGTGCTTGACATGGTTTGTAATTTACCATTTTGATAAACTGGCTCTGTGCCACCTAAATTAGCAACAACCTTGTTATTTTTATCAAATACACTGATAAAACCAGAATCTTCAGCATTTTCATCATTAATATGTGACCAACATACCGGTGCAAAAAAATTATCACCACTAAATACCGGACCATGAATATAAGCGCCCGGCGTATCTATACGGCCGCGATAACTGCCATCAAAATTAAATAGTTTTAAGCACTGCTCCCAACGAGAGCTAACAATTAAATGAGTGTCATCTGGATTACGAATATCAACACCTATACCATGTGTGTTGATTAAGTTGTAATTTGTGTCTTCATTTTTCTGCCCTCCCCAATGGTGAATATAACGGCCATGACAATCGTATTGAATGACAAAGTCTGAACCATAGCCATCAGTAACATAAATATCACCGTTAGGTGCTACGGTAATATCTGAAGGACGAAAGGGCATATCTGGCTGATAAATACCAATGGTCATTGGATGACCAATGGTATAAACCAAACGACCATCAAGGGTAAGTTTGGCGACAAAACCTTGTTGAGCAATTACCTTATTGTAATGAGAATCCCACTCATCGGTGCTTTTTCCATCCCAATGACGATTTAATACCCGACCATGATCGACAACATATAAAAATTCTTCGCCATTCTCATTCACAATTTCTATGGAGTGCGCTCCAGGAAATTCACTGCCCCAAGCTTCAGCCAAACTGCCATCTTTGTTATAAACAATAAAGTTGTTTTTCGTGTTATCCGTTAACATGATAATACGACCTTTCGCGTCTATTACCATATCGTGGCAGTTTTCCACAGGGGTTTGGTTTGGGTCAAGTTGTCCCCAGTGAGCATCTACCTTATATTGAAAATTGCCTTGGCCAACAATTAATCCGTGTGGGTCTTTTTGCGACTTTGGAAAATAGCTCGTCATACTAAGATGCTTGCCAATTTATTATTGCATCGTCATCGACACGGTTTAATGGATAATAAACTGCTTCATTTTCTTGCCAAGGTTGATTGGTCATAGCGTTATAAGCACTGATCATAGACCATCGCGGATGATCAGATTTATTTTGGTTTGATTTATGTAATAAATTACAGTGAAAAAACAAAGTATCGCCAGGTTCTAATTCAACAAAAACTAACTCGTGATCTTTCATTGCTTGTTCAACAAACATTAATTCAGCGCCTTTTTGATCACCGGTTTTATTGTGATTTAAACGGCCCAATTTATGTGAGCCTTTTAATACCTGTAAGCAACCATTTTCTTTCGTTGCCTTATTAATAGCAATCATGCAGCTTATCGCTTTCGGATGAAGCATTAGGTTGTCGTGATGCCAGTAACCAAAATCTTGATGCCATTCCCAAGCACCACCAACCTTTGGTTCTTTCATCATAACTTTGGTACTCGTGTGATACATTTCTTCACCGATAATCGCTTCACATGAATCAACTAAACGACGACTGCGTGAAAACATGCTATATAAATCGTCAGTGGTTTCTTGCCAAATACATACTTTACTGACGGCACCTGTACCATCTTTTTGAAGCCAAGCATTGTTATGCAAACGAGGATCATTAAAAGCGGTTTCAGTTAAACGATCTATTTCAGCTTTATTGAAATAACCACGGGCAATAACGTAACCGTCATCATTGAATTGTTTAATTTGTTCGGGTGATAATTTTATGCTCATGGTATGTCCTCTCTAATAATGGAACCGAGAAATAATAAAGGAATGTTAAGCGCTAATTATAAAATAAATTTAATAAAATATAAATGAATTATTCATATAAAAATACTTTATTTATATTTAAATCTTCGTTTGAGTGGGGTATATTCATTTTTATTGTTTTTTATAAGACTGCTCTCTTTAAATACAAAAGGCTTTTGATCTAATCAAAAGCCTTTTATTCGGTTCTTATTGTTTGTTCGTCGTTATTATTAACCTGCTGCTCGTGCTAATTTAGCGGCCTGTTTTTCATTTTTATGGGCTAAACGGCCGCCGAACATTTCTTCTATTTCTTCAATCGTTCTGCCTTTGGTTTCTGGCATCATTTTCGCCACGAACAGTAAACCACTGACACAAAAGCCTGCGTAAATCAAAAAGGTGGTTGCTGCGCCAAAGTTTTCTAATTGCCAAGGGAAAAGAGTTGGAACCAAAATACCACCAAAAATAGTAGCAATAAGTGCACTTGACGTTATGGCAACCGCACGAACTTTTGTTGGAAATATTTCAGAAAATAATATCCATAAAATAGGACCTAGCGAGAAGTTAAAAGAGCAGACAAAAACAATAATACCAATAAGTACTAACATGCCTTGCATATGAGTTGAAGAAACTAATAATGCATTTTCTATTATTGAAAAACTATCTGCACCTGTTAAGGCTAAAACTGCCTGTTTGAACGCAACATCATTTGTATATTCAATTCCCACAAGTGATGTTAACACTGAGGTATCTATCATAGGTGCTAAGCTAGTTAATGATTCTGAAGTAATCATGTAGGTTGCTTCATAAAAGCCATAGCCGACAACAGCTAAGCTTAATGTACATACTATTAAACCACCAATTAACATAATTCTGCGGCCAATTTTATCAATATACATTAAGGCTAACACGGTAAAAAACGCACCAATAAGATTTACCCAAATTGCTTGTGCAAAGGCAGACTCCCCCGCACCTACTTGCTGAAATATCATCGGTAAAAAAGTTAATATTGCATTCATGCCAGACAAGGCTTGTACTGCGGCCATTAACATTCCTATAGTTAAGGCAATGCGAATGTTTTTACTAAACAATAATTTTATTTGCTCAACATAACTTAATGAATGACCTGTATCTTTGAGGCTGTCTACAATTTGATTAAATTCAACGTCAACCTGTGCATCATCTTCCCTAGAAGAGGTGAGTTGATGGATAACCTTACGTGCTTGTTCCTGTTTATTGTTAAGCACTAACCAACGAGGGCTTTCTGGAATTAAAAATAGTAAGGCAAACCAGATAACAGCGGGTAATGTTTCAATGCCTAACATCCACCGCCATACATTAGCATCTGTTAGGTTAATTGCTTGGGTCCAAGTTGCGCCTGAGTTTGCAAATGCAACGAAATAGTAATTCAATATAGCAGCAACCAAAATACCTATAACGATATTTAATTGGTTAAGGCCAACTAATTTTCCGCGTATTTGAGGTGGCGCGATCTCACCAATGTACATAGAAGCTAAGCTCAATGAAGTGAACGCTAAGCCACCGATTAATCGGGCTGAAAATAGCCATGCATAACTGGGTGCTAATGCCGAGCCAACCGCTGATACTATATATAATGCCGCAATGATCATTAATGTTTTTTTACGGCCCCAATGTTCACAAAAATATCCGCCTACAATTAAAGCAACTAATGCGCCGTAACCCGGTGCAGCCCCAATGTTACCTTTTTGTATCGCGGTTAAGCCAAATTCGATAGTGGTATACTCAAAAGTACCTGATATCAACATGATATCGAGTCCAAAGATAAAACCACCTATGGATACGATAAATGCGTATAAAAACGCTTTGTGATTTGATTGATGCATTTTAATTTTACTCTTTTTATTATGGTGGCAAATCTAGTTAACTAGCAGCAAATATAGAAATTGTTTATTCATAATTTCATGCATTAACATCAATCTTACAGCTATCAATATTCTAAACCTTTTTAGAACCTGAAATGTATCGGAAAAATATAAACATTTAAAAACAAATTAACATTATATTGTAAACAAAATACAATTAATATCGTCGCTATTCAAGTTATTAATATAAATAAGCCAATAGCGAACTAAAATTGTGGACGATTAAATCATATTACAGGTTATAAATTCCTAACTGATTTACAGCATTGGAGCATAAATTCTGCTGATGTTTGATGGTGTTTTACCGCTTGTATTAAGTGTTTTTATTAGCTCTACTGATAATTTTTATTATTAAACTAATTTATTAAAAATGTAATTATTAACGCAATATACTAGCATGAATATAAGATTAAAAAAAGTTATGTTGACTGTTAATTGTTAACAATGTAATGTGTTGAATAATTAATTATCGCTAATTTTATAAGAAATATTTAATGAATATAAATAATAATTTAACAAAAAGAACCGTTTTAAACACG
The DNA here is from genome assembly GCF_022669015.1 of Colwellia maritima. GTDB lineage: Bacteria > Pseudomonadota > Gammaproteobacteria > Enterobacterales > Alteromonadaceae > Colwellia > Colwellia maritima. The sequence continues at coordinate 291,092 of NZ_JAKKSL010000002.1, forward strand.
CTGATCGGCGGTTTAATTTTTGGCCTATGTTTGTCTGGTTGTAACAGTGCATTGCCAGGAAATAAAAGTACCGTTTCTAAAGCGGACCAAACCGATGCCTTTGCCAATGAACAAGTGATAACCACATTGGTTGATTTTGATTCATCAAAGCAGCAATCATGGATAAATTCAACAACGGCTAAGACGTTAGTTAACGAATTGAAAAGTAATAGTCAGTTAAATATTAATTTTCTGGCAAGTGATAACATTTCCAAGGTGACGATTAAACCAAGTCAGCCGTGGCAGATGACAAAATATCAAAATTATAATCTTGCGTTTGATGTAACTAATGAACAAAATAAGTCTGTTCATTTTTATCTTAATGTTGAAAATGAACTAGGCCAATATCAAAGTCGCTCTATCAGTTTGCCGGCCTAATTTCTCTGGTACAGTCTATTTCCCACTGACAGGTAAAGAAGCTGAGACTGAAGCAGGTTTATGGGGGGATGCGCCGCCATGGCAAACAAAAAATAAACTGATGATTTGGCGCTCATGGCGCTCTGATAATATTAATTTAAATGAAATAGCAGCACTTAGCTTTTTTTCTATTGGTTTATTAGAAGATAAAAAAATTGAAATTGATAATATTCGTATCAGAAAGAATCCTAAATCTGATCCTAACTGGATGAAAAACATTATTGATAAATTTGGTCAGAATGCCAAGTTACAAAGTTCAATGAAAGTAGAATCTCAAGCGCAACTTCATGAAAGAACCACTAAAGAACTTGAACAACTTTCTCGTTCTAAAGGAATGCCTGATCGATCAACCTTTGGCGGCTATAACGCAGGGCCAAAATTAGAAGCCACTGGATATTTTCGAACACAGAAAGTTGATGGTAAATGGTGGATGGTGGATCCAGAAGGGTATTTATACTTCTCTCATGGACCCGCCAATGTTCGTATGGCAAATTTATCAACACTTACCGGGGTAGATTTTAAAGATGACAATGTTCGCATTCGTCATGACCACGAAGTAACACCCGAAGATTCTATGGGTATAGTAAATGTTTCAGATGATGTTAGAAAAACACGTTTTATTCGTTCAAAGATTCGTAATGATATGTTTTCATGGTTACCTAATTACAATGACCCATTAGCAAAACATTACAGTTACCGCCGTTCTACCCACAAGGGACCTGTACCTCATGGTGAAACTTTCAGTTTTTATCGTGCTAATTTAGAGCGAAAATATGGCGAACAATATCCTAATTCTTTTGAGGATAAATGGCGTGATGTAACGTTAGACCGCATGAAGGACTGGGGGTTTACCTCGTTTGGTAATTGGGTTGACCCAATGTTTTATCCAACTAACAAAGTACCTTATTTTGCAAATGGTTGGATTATCGGCGATTTTAAAACCCTTTCAGGAAAGAAAAACCACTGGGGTTTAATGCCTGATGCCTATGACCCATTTTTTGCTGAGCGGGCGCAAATCACTATAAAAGAAATTGCTCAACAAGTTAAAAATTCACCTTGGTGTGTTGGTATTTTTATTGATAACGAAAAAAGTTGGGGAGAGCGAGAAGGTAGTATTGAAGCTCGATACGGAGTGATCCTCGACGCACTTTCAAAAAGCGAACAAGAAAGCCCGGCTAAAAGTGCTTTTATGACGTATTTGCAAACAAAATATAAAAATATTGGGCAATTGAATCGTTCATGGAATACTCAACTGGCAAATTGGCAACAACTTGCTAGCGGAGTTGAGTTTACCCAATTTACCAAAAATCATGAAAGTGATTTATCCACCATGCTTGAAATGTTGGGTGAGCAATATTTTAAAGTGGTACATAATACTTTAGCAAAAGTACTTCCTAATCATCTATACATGGGAGCCCGTATGGCTAATTGGGGAATGCCAGATGAGATTATTAAAGCTTCTGTTACTTATTCTGATGTACTCAGTTTTAATATTTATGAAGAAGGTGTGCAAGATCACTTTTGGAAGTTTCTTGAAAAAGTAGATTTACCTGTAACCATAGGTGAATTTCATATTGGCACAGCGACCGACTCGGGTTTATTTAACCCCGGCATTGTTCATGCGAGCACACAAAAAGATCGCGCTGAAAAATATAAAGCGTATATGGAAAGTGTACTTAACAAACCTTATATGGTGGGTGCCCACTGGTTTCAATATGTAGATGAACCTATCACTGGTAGGGCTTTTGATGGTGAAAATGCCAATATTGGTTTTGTTGATGTCACTGACACACCTTATCCTGAGCTCATCAATGCGGTTAAAGATGTCACCTCAACAATGTACCAAAAAAGATTTGGAAAATAACATGATAAATAATAAGTACTCATTAACTATAGTTCTTGGCGCTATAATAGCATTGATGGGCTGTTCAGATAATTCATCGCCTAAAATAGACAAGACGATAGCAGCCGTTGATTCAAATAGCGTTATTTATTCATTTGAACAAAGTGATGAATTAGCCGATGTTAACTTAGTCAATGCCCGTAAGGTGTTGCATAATGTAGATGGCAATCAGGTCTTAAAAATCGATTTTCTAAGCCAATCTAATCACGAATCTTCAGTTGAATTTTCTGCCCAACAGCCCTGGAACTGGAACGAGTTAGGTGATTTTGGTTTAGCTTTTGATATTACAAATCCGTTAACCTCCTCAACTCATGTTTATGTTTCAGTTACTGATAGTGATGGTAAAACCCATAATAGAAGCTTTGCGGTGCCTGCACAATCAAGTGACAGTTATGTTGTGGAATTAAAAGGAGCTGAACTTAACCAAGAAGCCGGTATAAGAAGTAATCCTGACAGTTGGAAAGACAAATACACACCGATAATTTGGCGTTATGGTACTAAAGAAATTAATTTAGCTGAAGTAGATAAAATTACCTTTAAAGTGATTGGCGTGCCAGAAGATAAGTCTCTTACGTTTGATAATATTCAGCTTGTGACGCCTAAGGCAAAAGATAGTAATTATCTTGTTGGTTTAGTGGATAAGTTTGGTCAAAATGCCAAATTAAACTTTGACAATAAAGTATCGACGGTTGAAGAACTGATTGAAATTTCAAATCAAGAGCAGAAGACATTGCAGAATACGGTTATTCAAGGTCGTTCACAATTTAATGGTTGGGCTGACGGTCCTAAGTTAAAGGCCACGGGTTTTTACCGTGTTGATAAGTATCAAGATAAATGGACGTTGGTTGATCCTGAAGGTTATTTGTTTTTCTCTAATGGTATAGCCAATGTTCGCATGGCAAATACTTCCACCATTACAGGATATGATTTTGATGCTAGCCTGATCAAACAACGAGAAGCAGGTGATTTAACCCCTGAAGACTCTATTGGGTTAAATCGTGCCCCGCAAGCAGCATGGTCAAGTAGGCATGTAAGCTCAACGCTGCGTGCTGAAATGTTTAATTGGTTACCAAAATACGGTGATCCCATGGCAGATCATTTTGGTTACCGAAGAGAAGTGCACTCTGGTGTTATTCCTCATGGTGAAACCTATAGTTTTTATCAGGCTAATTTAGCAAGAAAATATCAGGCTAATGACGGTGTTGAAATAGATAGTTTAGAAATAGATAAGCAATGGCGAGAAACCACGATAAAACGTATGCAGTCTTGGGGATTTACCTCATTTGGTAATTGGATCGATCCTAAGTATTACGATATGGAGCAATTTCCATACTTTGCTAACGGTTGGATAATTGGTGATTTTAAAACAGTGAGTAGTGGTAACGATTATTGGGCACCATTACCAGATCCTTTTGATCCTAAATTTAAAGAACGTGCGTTTGCAACCGTTAAACAAGTTGCAAGCGAAGTAAAAAATAGTCCTTGGTGTGTTGGCGTGTTTATCGACAACGAAAAAAGTTGGGGACAAATGGGCAAAGTTGAATCTCAATATGGACTTGTGATCAGTGCGTTAGGTTTAAAAGCAAATAATAGCCCTGCTAAAGCGAAATTTAGTCAAATGGTTAAAGAAAAATACCAAACCATTGGGGCGTTAAATACTGCTTGGCAACTTAACCTACCATCATGGGAGTTATTTGATCAAGGTATTGAGCTGAAGGTGTTTAATGAGGCAATCATTGCCGATCTTTCAAATATGCTTTATGTCTTTGGTCATCAATATTTCAGTATAGTGAATAATGCTATGGATGCGTTAATGCCAAATCATCTTTATATGGGGGTCAGGTTTGCTGATTGGGGTATGACGCCTGAACTTAGAGCTGCGGCAGCAGATGTTGTTGATGTGGTTAGTTATAATTATTACAAAGAGTCAATTAATGAAAGTTTTTGGGCTTTTTTAGCTGAAATAGATCGCCCAAGTATTATTGGTGAATTCCACAATGGCGCTCTAGACTCAGGCTTGTTGAACCCCGGTCTTATTCATGCATCAAGTCAAGCAGATCGTGGCAAGAAATACGCAGAATATGTGAATAGCGCTATTGATAATCCGTATTTTGTTGGCACACATTGGTTTCAATACATAGATTCTCCGCTCACTGGGCGGGCACTCGATGGTGAAAACTATAATGTTGGTTTTGTTTCTGTTACTGATATCCCTTACCAACCATTAGTTGATGCGGCTACCCAAGTAAATAAAAACATTTATCAAAGAAGGTTTGGTAAAAATGGAAAATAGTACTGCTGTTATTTAACACAAAGCAGCGCTAACAACACGAGTACACTCTAGGTATCATCAAGGGGTATTACCAAAAGGTATCATCACATAGCCATCATGTTTAAGCGTCATTTTGTTAATACAAAATGACGCTTAATTCAGCTAACGATTAGTTTTTGTTAAAGCTTAGGTTTTGTTTTAGCCTTATCATCCCTGAGATAAAACAGTCATCTCCATTCAAGCAAGTTGCGGGTATTGCCAAAATATCACAGGCAAGCTGATAACTATTACACAGGTTAGGGCTACCAATTAAATAAACAGGTTGTTTGGCTACGTGTTGAAGTTCATTCCCGATCAGTAAACCAGATAAGTAACTCTCAACATACTCATTCTCAATAATATTAAATAGCTTATGTGTTCGTGCTTGAAATAATACGCGGGTTAACTGTGTTGTTTGACCTTCTTTAACACCTAAGCTAAAAGCATCAGAGTTGAAGTGCTGAACTGAGAGATCTTTACTTAATATGGTGTGTTGACTAATAACTGAAAATAATTCTCCTGTCATGAATGAGGATATTTCAGTAATTTCATCTTGATATACGCTAACATGCTTACTATGTGTACCGGGTAATATGGCGGTTAAGCTATTAGTTTTACGATTATTAATGCCGATGTGTTCAAGTAAACCAAAAACTTGTACTTCCTCACCACGCATAACGTCTTTAGTATTATTATTACAATGCACAATACCGGGCACAATGGTGGCAGGCGCAGACCACGGCAGATCAAAATGATAACTTTTATTACTTAATTTACGTAAATTAACGTGAGTTTCAACATAATCTACAGCAAACCAACCGTTAGCTGATCCAACCATGCCGGCCATGAAAATTGGAAGTTTGTGAAAATTTGGTAACCAATCCATAAGAATGCTTTCTAGCACGGCGGCAAAGTTACCATTTTCTACTTTTAACAAACCCATTACCGATTCTTTTTTACTGAGCAAGGTATCATTGTCGCTCATTAAGAAAATGCGTAGGTTGCTAGTTCCCCAATCTATAATTAAATATTCAGGGGTGTTTTTGTTAGTCATATTTTTATTCGCTCAAGTTTAAGGTTTGAGATAAAACAAAAATATTAATAGTTATTGTTAACACAGACTTTAATGCAATGATTGAAGCTTATGAATGTCTCGACCAGTATTTTCCGCTATTAGAAATATGTTTTTTTAATATGGATAAAGACAAGTCAACATCTCGACTTTCAATTGCAGACATAATTTCTCTGTGTTCAATTAAACTTTGTTCGACTCTAGCTTGGCTTATAGGTAAATTAACATGCATAATTTGCAAAACAATTCTCTTTTGTCGCCATAACTCAACCGCACTTTTATTATAGTGTTGGCTATACATTGTCCAATGAAAATAGGTATCTAAATTACGATAGGTAACATGGTCGCCTTCCTCAATCTTTTCCATCTCACTTAATATTTCTTCAAGTGTTTGTATTTGCTCTTTAGAGTGTTCTAAAACAAACCACTCAATAAGGTAAGGGTCGAGCAACTGTAAAATTTCAAAAACATCACGCATAGCATTGTGTTCAAACTTAGTTACTCTCGCACCGCTATTAGGGCTAACCGTAACAAAACCCTCGCCTTGAAGTTGCTTTAACGCTTCTCGAATAGGATTGACACTCGTGTTATATCTTTTCGATAATTTTGTGGTTACTAATCTGTCCCCGCCGACGAAAACACCATCCGCTATATCTTTGATTATTAGAGTATATATTGATTTGTCATCAAACAATAATGGCGACAACAAACCTTGATCTTTGGCTAAAAACATATTTTCAAATATTAATATTTATTTTGTAAATAAATATTCTAACAAAATTACTAAATTAACAACCATTAACTTTGTTTTATCCCTTAATAATTAATCTTCATTGTTTGGTTTTGTATTTATAGCACATAAATAAACCATATTATACAACAAATATATATTTGAATGGTTGATTTGTTTAAAATTGTGTGCAATATTGTATTGGAATATATGTTAAGCATTTACTTAGTCACATTAAAAATATAAATAATGGGGAATTATGAACAACTTTAGTTTGAGACTTAAATATAACAAGGTAGCTTCAGCGATAGCATTAGTAACGTTGGGGGCTATCGCGCCATCGTCTTATGCGTTTACTGAAGATAATCAAGAGACAGAAGTCATTGAAGTGCGTGGTATTCGGGGCGCTTTAGCAAGTGCAGCTAATATTAAACGTGAATCGAGTGGTGTCGTTGACGCGATCACCGCTGAAGATATTGGTAAATTTCCAGATACTAACTTAGCAGAATCTTTACAACGCATCACGGGCGTTTCTATTGATCGTGCTAATAATGAAGGGAATCAAGTGTCTGTACGTGGTTTTGGTCCAACATTTAACTTGGTAACATTAAACAACAGACAAATGCCAACCTCGTCAACTTTATTATCAAATGGCATTAATCGCAGCTTTAATTTTAGAGAAATTGCAGCAGAAAGTGTCTCTGGTGTTGAAGTTTACAAAACAGGTAAAGCCCATGTAGCCTCGGGTGGTATTGGTGCCACAATTAACGTGCAAACGGCTAAACCGTTTAATTATGATGGTTTTAAAGCTGTTGCAAGTGTTAAAGGGGTTGTTGATACCAGTGTAGATAAAGGTGATAGCGTAACACCTGAGATGTCGGGCATGATAAGCAATACATTCATGGACAGTAAGTTTGGTGTTTTACTTGCTCTATCTCATGCTGAAAGAGATAGTCATAAAGAAAGAGTTGGTTCACAGGGGTGGATTCCTGAACGTGGTTCAAATGTCAATAAAAGTGGTATCGATTCTTCTTTAAATCCAAATGGAACCCATTGGGCGCCATTGACTATGGATGCTGATAATCATGATTACGAACGCGAAAGACAAAATGGGCAGATAGTACTTCAATATGCCCCTACTGATACGTTAACAGCAACAGTCGATTATACAATGTCTCGTTTCAAAGAAATAGACAATATGACGCGAACTAGCTTTTGTTTGGATGGTGATACAGGGGGGGATGCGGATGCAAATGGCACCGTAACTAATCCATTTAGAAATGATGATGAATTAAACTTTTGGGCGTTTCACTTTCTTAATGAAACAGAGAATGATTCAATTGGTTTAAATTTAGAGTGGATTGCCTCTGATTCCTTGAGCTTTAATTTTGATTATCACGACTCAACATCGCATGCTCAACCTGATGGACAAAATTCAGAATTTATTATTAATTTAAAAAATCCGCGCGTCAACGATACAAATAACGACGGAATACCAGATAGAGGCGGTGTTGATGTTGGTTATACAACAAGCCCTGATGGTCGTCCGAGTGTTTTTTTTGATGCTGCAGATTTACCAGGTCAAGATCCGTTTGCAAAAGAAAATATTGAATTTGATTTATTTCAGAATCGTGGTTTAGAAATTGAAAATAATATTAAGCAATTTCAACTGCAAGGCGAATGGGTTAATAACGGTGATGGTGCACTGGCAAAAATTAGCTTTGGTGTGATGAATACTGATTATCAAATTGACACTAAAATGAGACGTACGATTGCATTTGTACCGGTAGATATATCGACACTCGATCTTCAGTTTAGATCAAGTGAAGGATTTGGAAGTCAAATTGGAGGAAACCAAAATCTTTTTCCTTTACTTGCTGATTTTAATGCACTTGAAGCGTTGGATTTAGTCAAAGAACAAGGTCATTTTTTTGAATTAGACCCAGTATTTAACTCTGTGCAAGAAGAAACTTTTTCAGCCTTTGTCGCCTTTGATTTTATCGGGGATTTCAACGACATTCCTTACACGCTGAATGTTGGTGTACGTTGGGAAGATACCGATGTTAAAGCCGTGTCATTACAACGTGAAATAACAGCACTTAATTATGTGAATACTGTTGGTAGGTTTAGTGAAGTCTTTACACCCGATGTAAATAGTGTGAGCCTTGAAGGGGGCTATACACGTTTATTGCCGAATGTTGATTTCAGCTTAGAACTTACTGATGAAATAATGGCAAGGTTTTCTTATAGTTCAACATTAAGCCGACCGGATATCTCGTCTTTGTTCCCATCAACAACTATCGATGCGCGTCCTACAGGGCCTTATAATGCTTCTGTCGGTAATCCTAATTTAAAGCCGTTAGATTCTCAGAATATAGATTTAAGTCTTGAGTGGTATTACGACGAAGGAAGCTATATTTCTGCAGGATACTTTATTAAATACGTAGAAAACTTTATTGGAGTTACGACTAGAGAAGGCACAATGCCTGATGTCAATGGTAATCCGTTAACTGATCCGAGTATTAATCCTCGTCCTGGTTGTCCAGATGAAGTGGTAGGTGGTAACCCTGCTTGTTTCTCGACCCAAGATGATCCTGCTATAAACTTTCAAATTGCAACACCGGGTAATCTAGATGATGCCCAAATTGATGGTTGGGAATTGAACTTACAGCATATGTTCGGAGAATCGGGCTTTGGTGTTGTTGCAAACTATACCGCGGTTGATGGTGATGTTGTATACGACGTATATGATGTTAATAATACTTTTGCGTTAACTGGTTTAAGTGACTCAGCTAACCTTATTGGTTTTTATGAAAAAAATGGATTGCAAATTAGGCTTGCCTATAACTGGCGAGATGATTTTTTATTAGCTTTATATCAGCCACAACGTGGCGAACCAACCTTTGTTGAAGAATATGGCCAATGGGATATCAATGCGAGTTATGAGGTATCTGAAGCAGTGTCTGTTTTTGTCGAAGGGATAAATATTACGGAAGAAGTTACAAGACAGCATGGACGTTTTAAAGATCAATTATTAAGTTATGATCAATACGGTGCTCGTTATAACGTAGGTGTTACAGTTAAATTTTAATAGTTAGCTTATAGCATGTGCCCTAGCATGCTTTTTGAGGTTACTACATTGGTGTAGTAACCTCTTTTTACTCAATTACGACTACCAACGTTGTACCATTATTTCTAATGTACGCAGTAAATAGGACAATGAATATGAATAAAAAGCCTTATACATTTCGAACCTTATTAAAACTTATTAGCTTGTTAAGTTTTGTTTTTATTTTTTCAATTCAGGCACAAACACAACCAAATATCATACTAGTAATCGCTGATGATTTAAGTTGGGATGATTTAGGTGCGTATGGTCATGAAACTGTAAAAACACCTAATTTAGATAAAATGGCTGAAAAAGGAATGAAATTTGACAACGCCTACTTGACTGCTAGTTCATGTAGCCCTAGCCGTTCAAGTATCATCACAGGCAGATATCCTCATAATACTGATGCAGAACAGCTACATTGGGCGTTACCTGCTGCACAAATAACCTTTAGTGAAAAGTTACAAGAGGCGGGTTATTGGACTGCTGCTGCAGGTAAATGGCACTTGGGTGATGAAGTTGTTGACCGGTTTGATGTTGTTCATGAATCTCGTTTCGGTAAAGATGAACCTTCAGGAACTGATAAGTGGTTAGGTTTACTTGATGAACGCCCTAAAGATAAACCATTCTTTCTTTGGTTAGCTTCTTGGGATGCACACAGACCCTTTTTTGAAGGAGAACATCCGGTTAAATACACTCAAGAGGATGTAAGAATGCCACCTTATTATCCTGCAACTGAATTATACCTAAATGACTTTGCCGCTTATTATAATGAAGTGTCTCGTTTAGATTATGTTGTTGGTCAAATTGTTAAAAAATTAGAAAACCAAGGAGTAGCGGATAATACATTAATTGTATTTATTGCTGATAACGGCAGGCCATATGCTCGAGATAAAGCAACATTATATGATTCAGGTGTAAAAACACCTTTTATTGCTTATTGGCCTAATGGGATCTCTCTTTGCCGGTACAGTCAGCAAAAGTATCATTAGTTCAATTGATATTGCGCCTACCTTTCTTACTTTAGCGAATGCTGAACTATCTTCTACACTAGAAGGTAAAACACTAACGCCATTATTTAAAGCACCAAATACACCTTTTAGAAAATATGCATTTTCTGAACGTAATTGGCATGACTTTGAAGATCATGGTCGCTCTGTTCGATCAGAAAAATATCGTTACATTCGCAATAATTATAACGATTTACCTGCAACTCCAAGTGCAGACACTGTATATCATAAAACATGGGCAGAACTTGTTAGATTAAATAAGCAAGGAGCTTTAACTAACGCCCAGTCAAGACCATTTTTAGCACCTCGTCCTAAAGAAGAGCTATACGATCTTACAAGTGATCCTTATGAGTTAAATAACTTAGCAAGCAATAAAGAATATTCAAATATTTTAATGGAGCATAGCGAAGCACTAGAACAATGGATAAAACAAACAAACGATTTTATTCCAAGTTTTAGAACCCATGATGATTTTGATAGAGAAACGGGGGCTATTACTAAATATAGAAAAAGAAATCCTCGTCCTTCAAAAATGCAAATGTATAAGGCAACAGGAAAATATTAAGCGATTATATTAATGGTCAATTTATTGTAACAACGATGAATTAACAGGATAGCTGTTAGCTAAAATAGTTACTGTAAAAGAATGTCAGAACAGAGTATATAGCTATTGTTGAAAGTAAAAAAAGGGAGTATTCAATAGATTACTCCCTTTTTTTATATTTATTTTACAGGTTGATTTTATAAGAGAACATATTGTTCATTTATATGTATTGTTGTATTGTTTACAATTAATAGTTTTCAATATGTCAAAAGGTTATTTATGAAAACCAAAAAACACTTTGTCGTTTCTATTATTGCACTCTCAGTGTTATCAGGGTGTCAATCTAGTACGGTAAATCAAGATAAAAGCCAAAAGATAAATACAGATATTTCCTTTATAGATGTTTCTAAACAGATAGGTCTTATTTCACAACCTGCTTGGAAATACGGAGGGCCTTCCGTGTCGGATATTAATAACGATGGATACTACGATTTTCTCCTAACAAATCATGATACCACGCCAATTCGTTTGTTTATGGCAAACGGTGATAATACCTATACACGTGAAAATGATATTTTTAAAAAGGCTGATTTGCATGGTATTTCGGCAGGTGATTATGATTTAGATGGTGATAATGACGTACTTATTTCGTTGGGGGGAGGAAACGGAAAAACACCTCAACCACAACGTTTACTACGTAACGATAACGGCAATTTTGTGGATGTAACGGTTGGCCGGTATTTCTAAAATGGGGGCTCGTGGGCGTTCAGTAAGATGGGTTGATTTGGATAATGATGGCGATTTAGATTTTTTACAAATTAATGCTGAAAAAATGGTGAATGAAGCAGCGCCACGAAATATCTTATTTGAAAATAATGGTGATAGTACCTTTACTTATCGAAAAAATTCAACATTTGAAGATATTGATGCAGAACGTGTATTAATAACGGATATTAACAATGATAATTTTGCAGACATGATTGCATTCAACACCTATGCAGAGGCAAGTGTATGGTTAGGGAATAATGATTTTACTTTTAAAAACGTAACTGAAGATTATTTTCCCAAAGCATCAGATAACTACACTGGCGTTGTATCAGTTGCACAAGCCGATATTGATAATGATGGTGATTTAGATTATTACTTTGCTAGAGGCAAACTGCTTTACACTATTGCTAACAACAGTCTATCGTTTAACAAGGAAGAAGGGAGATTAGATATTCGTGATGAAGGCAACAAAAGCCATGATGGTATAACGCTGCATGCAAAAAGTGATATAGACTTATCAGGCTTCTATCATTTTCCGCGTGCGAGACGGTTAAAAAGTATGCCTGTGTTTATAGGCGCCACTAAAACAGAAATTGACACACCCGTTAGTACCGTTAAAATCACCCAAAAGCAAGCATTAGGCTTCCCTGAGAAAATAGATAAAACGGGATGGTATTTAGGATACACAGGTAATGGTACATGGCGCTTAGAATGGATGCTTACAGATAATGTTGCGTGGGATGTACGAGCGTCTATTAAAGGATTAACTCATTATACCCCAGACTGGACACCACAAAACAGAAACATTCAAGATGTACTTTTACGTAACGATGGCAACAAATTTACTGATATTTCATCTGTTTTACCGCCAGAAACCAATCATAACAATTGGGGCGTAACCCCAGGCGATTTCAATAATGATGGCTTTAATGATTTTTTTGTTTATCGATTTGGTGAACTAAAAGAACGTATCGCAGATGTGATGTTACTTAATAACGGAGACGGAACATTTACAACACAAGTGATGATAAATGCGACAACTGAAATAGGCCAAAACTCTCATGGTGATATGGGAACGGCATTTGATTACAACTTAGATGGTAAAATAGATTTGTTGAGTGGTGATGACGATAATGGCTTATGGCACTTATATGAAAATAACACACCGATGGATGATAATCACTTTTTACTCACACGTATCGGTTATTCAACAACTGGAATTGATCCTCTTGGTGCAAAGGTAACGATAGTTACTGATTCTGGCCTGCAAACAAAACTTATAGGCTCTACGAGTGCATCACATTCTCAAAGTGTATTAAACATTGCTCATTTTGGTTTAGCTAATGACAACCTGGTGAAATCTGTCAATGTGCGGTGGCGTGATGGTAGTGAAATTACTCTTAACAATGTGTTAAGTGATCACATAAGTAATATTGGAAATATTAATCCTAAAAAATAAACGATTGATTAGTAAGATATATTTTGTGTGGTTAACTAGGGGCTGTTGAGCTTTCGAGATTGTTTTTGCAGCATTTTTGTTGGGTATTTATACAAGGCTGAGCCTTTGTAATGTGGTTGTTCCACATAAAAAGGCGATAACGCCGTAAAAATGACCAACAAACGCTGTCCGAAGGATTCGGCTAAAAACGTTTTACTCTTTGTTGAGTAGTATTTGCTTAGAATGACTAGGCTACACACTACTCGCCGCGATTAAAACGTTTTTATCTCGAATAAAATTTAACCGCGAAAGATCAACAGACCCTAGTGTTTAATAAATAGTTGACTGCACTATTTAATATTGTTTTGTAAACTGAATTTTTGTTGAATCTAATTATACTTTCCCAGATAAAATATTCCTGCTAAGTTAACGCTGAAAAGTTAATCCTGTTAAGTTAATCGTGAAAAGTAGGGAGTTGCATGAAAGGAATAGTTGAAACAGATAGATTGGTTATCAGACCATTCAACCTCGATGATGCAGAGTTTATTGTTAAATTATTAAATGAAGAATCTTTCATTCGTTATATAGCCGATAAAAATGTACGTACGAATGCTGATGCGATCAACTATCTAATCCAAGGTCCTATTGCTAGTTATCAAACACATGGGTTCGGTTTAAAACTCGTGCACTTAAAACATTCAGGCCCGCCAATAGGTATGTGTGGTTTACTTAAACGAGCTGAGTTAGATTATCCTGACTTAGGTTATGCTTTTTTACCTGAATTTTGGGGGTGTGGATATGCAAACGAGGCGGCGAATTTTATACTTAAAGAAGAGGTTGATACTTATTCTTTACAAACTGTTTTGGCATTAACCTCACGTGACAATCATAGCTCTAACAACCTATTAAAAAAGGTTGGTTTCACTTTAATAGGAACCCAAGAACTCTATGGTTTACAAAACAACTTATATGAATACCAATCTTAAATCACACTCGTTAATTTTGATGTTGAATATAAAATAGCAGTGTAAAAGTTACACTGCTTTTGTTTTACAGATTTTAATTATTATTTATCATTACTAATAATAGTAATAGGGTAGATATGATTGTTATACATATCGCCATTACTGGAGGTAAATGAAACATTTAGATAATAAAAGTGACCTGTCGGCAGTTCAGCTGTTGGTGTTAACCCTTCAAGTGAAAAGGTCATACTTGAGCTACCTGATTCAGTATTTAACGCGCTCGCATCTGTTTTAATGATGTCTTTAGCGGGTATCCATTTATACTTGAACTCGCGTAACCAATAACGTATGCCACCTTCATCAGCGGAGATAACATGGTTATCTATACCCGCATGATAATTCGCCGTTAATTTTATATTGTCTCCAACCTTAAAGGCAGTGTTCTTGATTTTATCTGCATCAACAATTTCAATGTAAGGTTTAATTAAAGGTGCTACTGTCAGTTGAATTTCATCTTGAATACGTTCATCACTTTGTGATGTAGCCTTAATTGTGACTGTACCGGCAGTGATGGCAGTGACATTACCGTTGGGGGTAACTGTGGCAATGTCCTCGTTAGTGCTTGTCCAATGTAACTTAGCGTTATCTGGAAATTCAGGCGTTATTGTAGTGTTGAGTTGTAGCGTGTTTCCAAAGCAACTAAATGTAACTTATTGGTTTTTATAGCGACGGATTCTATGGGTTTTGGATACCATTTAACCACACGAACTTCATTACTAGTTGACAAGTTATTGGCAGGACTTGTCGCGGTAATCGTTGCTGTTTGGTCAACGATATTGCTTGCAGTATCGTTAATCGAACCTGTCGCGGATAGTACACCATGCTTATCAATAGTGACGATGGACTTGTTACTTGAAGACCATATTATACTTTGATTCGCATTTTTGGGTTGAATATCAGTAGATAATTTAATTGATGTGCCTTGACGAATTTCTTGTATCGGTGTTGTTATGTTAATAACGTCTGGATCTACCTTGTCTGTAGCAAAGAGTTGATTGGCTTTTTTATTTTCAATTACAACAGTTTCACCATTTCGCCACCTTACCTTGATACTTTCAATTAAAGTTTCTGTTCCAAGTCCAAAATGGACGATATTTAGTAAACTTTGTGAAAAAATAGCACCTGCTGAGCCAACGCGTTTGCGATACTCTTTTGTAGACGTTTTAACAATAACTTCTGCAGAAATAGGATCTATGTTAGATGTTGGCGAATATCCAACTTTGACAAGTGCATAATGATTATTATTCTGCTCAGTGTTTGTAGTAGGGGAAGAATTGTTGAGATTTATTTCATCATTAGCATACAAATACCATTCACCATCTTCGCTACCATTGAGTAAATCAAGATCGCCATCTAGATCAAAATCAAAAGCCTGACCCATATCACCATTACCTGGTCCGCCAACATCATTAGCGCCATGCATAGTGACTGTTTCAAAATGTCCTTTACCTGTGTTTAATAACATGAAATCAGAGATTCTTTTACCGATTAACCCCGATATACAAATAAGTCTTGATAACTGTCGTTATTGAAATCACCTGTAGTTACACCTAATGCATTGCCGCCAGAAGGAATATTCCATGCTTTTGTTACATCAACAAATTTACCATTGTCATTGCGCAATAATACGTCAGAAATATTTCTATTTTCAGGTTCAAATTCAAGATTTACGTTGTTAACACCTGACAAACTAAATTTAAAAGTCCAAAAAATATTATCGTTACGTACTAACGCGGCTTTCCACTGTTTAGTACCGTTATCGTTATCTCCAACGTAACCAAAATACACACCATTCGCTGAGATATCGTCAGGCCAACCTTGCGCGTTTGTCGCTTCAATATTGAATTCTTCACCTGGAGAAAGTACAAATGCAGATTTTTTTCTGCCTAAATAGATTGGGTAATCTTTACCCTTGAAAACGCCTTGAGTTAAGTAGTTATATTGATGAAACTTTATTGTGTCGTTGGTAGTAAATTCAAATTTATCCACCCCTTTGTAACCACGAGGTTTTATCGAAAATTCTTTTGTTATTGGGTCATGGTCAACTGAAGGTGCTTCGCCAAAACCATGTTCAAAAACTTTGCCTCTAGCGAGGTACAAGTCAAGATCGCCATCGTTATCTATATCAATATCCGTTAGTGCCATAATATTACTCATTTGGGCAATATTTCCAGGAATTTGCTCTGTTATATCAGTAAAAGTAAAGTTACCGTTGCCTTGCCAAATAGACAACGGACTATAAAGAATAATATCGTCTATATTGTCGTTATTAATATCAGTGATTAGCGCGCGAGATGGCTCTTGATCTTGTAACCCTTGCCTACCGATGTATATTCAAATGTGCCGTCACCTAAATTTTTATAAAAAAAATGTTGAGGTTTAGCATGCTTAAGACTTGCTTCATTAATCAGCATTAAATCCAGATCGCCATCAAGATCCATATCTGACCATTTTGCACCTCGACCTCTGCCACCTTTGTCAATGTTAACATCGCCGGTATTAAGAACTAGTTTTCCGTTTTTGTTAGTATAAAAAAGCGCCTTAGATGGGTTAGTGCCATTACCACCACCCATAGTTAATACAAGGTCTAGATCACCGTCGTTATCATAATCACCCATTGCTGTGCCATGTAAATCATGCATAAACCAAGCGCGATAGGTTTTTATTGTGTTTGGTCACTGTACCATTACCATTGTTCCAATACAGTTTGGTTTCTTTATTATGATTATTGACGATAAAGTCATAATCCCCATCGTGATCAATATCAGCAATGGTTGGGCCGCCATATTTAAGTGAACTAACTTTATCGATCCCCGCTTTAACTGAAATGTCTTTATAGGAAGGTATAGAGAAGTCATTCACGTCTTCTAACGTTAAGCTTTCTATGGTTAAGGCTGCATTAGTTGTTTTTAACGTTAAATTAATATCACCTAAGGTACTAAATTGCACAAGTGCATTTAAGGTATGCTGCCCCTTTGATGGCACGTTTAAGTTGTCTATCAATAAAATGTCATTTTCATATAAACTAAGTTGTGCATAGGTTCCAGGGTTATTTAGATGAATATTAATTTTTTTAATAAACTACCACTCGCGGAGTAATTTATGGTTACCGGCTCATTCGGTTTAACCACTGTATTATGGGAGATTACTGTTGAGTTATCACAGGCAGTTAATGTGAGCGCACATAAAAAAAACCAAATGTATTTAGTGATTTGAAAGGGGGTGTTTTTATATATCATGTTTAATTTAAACTTATTGTTTATTATTTATTGTTTACAATTTATACCTATAAATGTGGTGGTAGTCCGGCGTTAAATCATCGAACTGTTTATTGTTGATTGTTTACAATTTGTGTAGTATGTTGTGGTCACAATTAAAGCGCATAAATACATGAGTTACATTATGGATAAAAACATTTCACGCCGATCGGTTTTAAAGTTTGTTGCTCTTTGGGGTTGCAGCAACAGGGGTGAGTAGTTGCACAAATTTATCAAACCCTCATTCGTCAGTGGACCGTAAAAAGGCATCGTCTATCAAAAATGGCATTTTGGCTGTAAAAGATAATTGGGCAAATACCCACGACCGAGTATGGTTAGGTGGCGAGTTTTGGGCTAACCCCATGGAAAACTGGTGTGTAAAAAATGGTGCTGCTGAATGTGTATCTCGTGGAGGCAATCGTAGTATTCACTCATTAACCCATCAATTGGCTGATTTTACAAAAAATTTCGAAGTATCTGTTGTTATTCAACGCTTAGAAGAAAATAAAAACGATGGTGGTCTTGGTATTCGTTTAGGTGCTCGCAGTGATATAAACGAATATCGAAGTAACTGTTTTGAACAAAGTGGTTATGATCTTGGAATTAAAAATAATGAGTTAGTGTTAGGAGATAAAAGTACAGCATTAAGCGATAGTATTAATGATAATGACATAAAATTGCAGTTGATTGCAAAACCCGCCTAGGTGCTGTAATACTGTCCTTAACCGCAAGTTTTGCCGACACTAATCAAGTAATTGGTCAACTGGAGCAGTTAGCCTCGGTTGATGAATTACGTGGCAATATCGCATTAGTCAGTAATTTTGCTATACCAAACACTGGACATTCCTAATGCCCCTGAAGATAAATTAGGTTGTCGATATCGATTTAGTGACTGGATAATGCAAGGCGAAGCGTTTTCAGTGAATGAGCAACAAAAATTTGGTCCTATTTTATGGACCATGTATACCTTGAGTGATTCACGAAGCGAAGAAGGTTTTGTGATGAACCTCAGTGCGTTTACTGGTCCAATGGGAGTATATGACAATAACACCATAAGTTTGCAAGTTATTAAAAATGGTGCTTGGACAACATTGGCGACTGAAAAATTAGATCCTGATGCTTGGGTGGCAACTTTCCGCGTGCCAAATTGGAATGAAACAGTAGTAACACCTTATCGCGTTGTATACCTCGAAAAACAGCGTGATGGTAGTGAAAACCTTGATATTTATTTGGGTAATATTCAAGCAAATCCCGTTGGCAAAAAATTGCGTATGGCATCATTAACTTGTCAAAATGATTATGCTTTTCCTTACGCACCTGTCGCAGACAATGTTGTAAAAATGAAACCTGATTTGGTGTTTTTCTCTGGTGATCAATTGTATGAATCACACGGTGGTTTTGGTGTTGTACGAGCACCAAGCAAGCTTGGCTATACTTAATTATCTGCGTAAGTATTATCAATTTGGTTGGGCATTCCGCGAGGCAATGCGTAATCAACCCACTATTTGTTTGCCAGACGATCACGATGTATTGCAAGGTAATTTATGGGGGGAGGCGGGCGCACCTATGCCACAAGAGGCGCCGGCAAATAATCATGTAGATAAATCAGGTGGTTATATTGAACCTATTCGGATGGTAAATGTGGTTCATCGTACGAATACCGCTCATCACATGGATCCGGTTGACCCAACTCCGGCCTCGTGGGGATTAAGTGTCTATCATGGTGAAATAATTTATGGCAACGTGGGTTTTGCAATTGTTGCGGATAGACAGTGGAAAAGTGGGCCAGAGAACTTAAACATTATTGTTGGTACATCAGGGCAAGAAGAAGATCCAAACGTATTTAATCCGACTTATGATGATCCAAATCTTAATTTATTAGGTAAAAAGCAAGAAAATTTTTTAGCAAAATGGAGTAAAGACTGGCGAGGCCATGAACTTAAAGCACTATTAAGTCAGACTATTTTTGCCGCCCTTGCAACACATCAAGCAAATCCAGATTTTTATCTTAAATATGATTTTGATAGTGACGGTTGGCCTGCATCGGGACGAAATAGGGCAGTAGAAGCAATACATGAATCGATGGCATTACATATTTGCGGTGACACACATTTAGCCAGTGTTTCTCAATATGGGCTTGATAAATCTCGTGATAGTAATTGGGCATTTTGTGCTCCTGCAATCGCGGTAGGGTGGCAACGTTGGTGGAAGCCTGATAGCGTTGATTTGTTGTATAAAAACAGACCAACACACGGATTAGATAACACCGGAGAATATCAAGATAGTTTTGGAAATAAAAACTATGTTTATGCGGTTGCAAACCCTATTTATAGCACAGCGAAAAATCGTTATGTTAAAGCCCATGAAAAGGCCAGTGGTTTTGGCTTTATCACCTTCGACACTCAAGCTAAAACATATACTTTGGATGCGTATAAGTTTTTGGTTGATGTAACTGATTCAAACCCAAACAATCAATATGAAGGTTGGCCAATAACCATTCATCAAAAAGAAAATAAGGGTGAAAATATTATAGGTTAATACTTAATTTACGTATTTTGTTACTTAAAACGAAAAAGGAAAGCCGTGATGACTTTCCTTTTTTATTATAAATTTTATGTTAAATTACTATCGCAACACTATCAGTGGTACTGGTGTTTTTTCTAACATTTTCATAGTATTACTACCAACAAAAAATTGTCTAATTTTAGAATGTCCAAATGCTCCCATGATGACGAGTTCAATATCATGGCTTTTTTGATAGGTCATCAATGCTTCGTTAATATTGCCCTCTAAAAATGCAGTGGTAACGGTAAAGCCTTTTGTCTGTAGTTTTATTTTGGCGCTTTCAAATTTACTCATTAAAGCCGGTTCGTTATTTTTTACTGACACTAAATGACAATCAACGCCATTTAATAGGCCAGAATCGAGCACTTTTTGTAATGCTCTTTCGGCAGATGCTCGGCCATCATAGGCAATCATAAAAGATTTTGGGGCCGAAAACGTCTTTGGAACAATAAACACAGGTTGTGCAGATTTTCTTAATAGCGTTTCAATATGAGATCCTAACGCTTTAAAATCACTATTGTGCTGTAAACCGCTTCGACCGATAACAATCAGCCGAGTGTCTTTTTCTAAATCTAATAAGGCTTCCACAACATCGCCATGGCGCTGCAGTGTTTCTATGTGCTCAATACCAGACGTTTTAGCGGATGAAGCAACGAATTCAAGTAACTCTGATCCTAATTGCAATGCTATTTTACTTTTTTGCTCATCTAGCTTGGTCATTTCTTTTAATAAGCTAGAACGTGCCCCTAAACCAATAGTTCCGGTAAAATCATCGGCACCATGTTGTTGCTCTTTTTCTATGGTATGTAAAAAACAAAGGGTTTCATTGAGTTTTTTTGCAGCCCAAATTCCCGCGTCAGCCACTGACTGGGTGATAGAAGAGCCATCTATACAGGTAATAATTTTATTCATTGTTATCTCCTTAATGTCCACCCAGTAGTTTGTCTACTTCATTTGGATCGTTGTGCACGCCAAATTTATCTACTACCGTTTCAGTCGCTTCATTCATACCGATAATATTCACCGTAGCCCCTTCACGGCGGAACTTAATTACCACTTTATCTAACGATGACACGGAGGTAATATCCCAAAAGTGAGCATCGGTTAAATCAATAACAACATGACTTGCTGCTTCTTTAAAGTCAAATGATGCAATAAATTGTTCAGCCGAAGCGAAGAAAATTTGTCCTACCACTTTATAAGTACGCTTATTTTCTTCAGGGGAGAAATGTGACTTAACCGCCATAAAACGGCCAATTTTATTAGCAAAAAATAAGGTCGCTAACAATACACCCATCAAGACACCCATCGCTAAATTGTGCGTTACCACCACAACCACCACTGTTGTGATCATAACAATATTTGAGGATAGCGGATGTTTACCTAAATCTGTTATTGATGACCATGAAAAAGTACCTATGGAAACCATAATCATTACGGCAACCAATGCTGCCATCGGAATTTGTTTTAACCATTCATCAAGAAATACAACCATTACCGGCAGAAAAGCACCAAAGCAATAAAGGTAGAAAGTCGTCCTCGACCACCAGATTTCACATTAATGATAGATTGACCTATCATGGCACAACCTGCCATGCCACCAAATAAACCTGCGCCAATATTAGCAAGGCCTTGGCCTTTACATTCCTTGTTTCTGTCGCTAGTCGTATCGGTTAAATCATCTACAATGGTCGCTGTCATCATGGATTCAAGTAAACCAACAATAGCAAGGCCTACCGAGTAAGGGAAAATGATTGTTAGTGTTTCTAGCGTAAGGGGAATATCAGGCCATAAAAAAATAGGTAAGGTGTCAGGTAATTCGCCCATATCACCTACGGTACGAATATCTAATCCAATAATCATAGAAAAAATGGTTAAACTCACAATACACACCAGTGGAGAGGGTAATACCTTGCCCACTTTAGGTACATAGGGGAAGAGATAAATAATACCTAGTCCCGTTGCTGTCATGGCATATACATGCCAGGTTACATTGGTTAATTCAGGTAATTGTGCCATAAATATTAAAATAGCTAACGCATTAACAAAACCCGTAACCACTGAGCGCGAAACAAAACGCATTAATTCACCAAGCCTTAAAAAGCGGCAAATATTTGTAATACACCCGTTAATAATGTGGCTGCTAGCAAGTATTCAAGCCCATGGTCTTTAACTAACGTAACCATTAAAAGTGCCATTGCACCCGTAGCAGCAGAAATCATTCCAGGCCGTCCACCAACAACAGCAATAATCACAGCGATACAGAAAGAGGCATAAAGTCCCACTTTGGGATCAACACCTGCAATAATAGAAAAGGCAATGGCTTCGGGAATAAGGGCTAAGGCCACAACAATACCCGCAAGAACATCACCACGAATATTAGAGAGCCAGTCTCTTTTAACGTGTTCGAACATGCTAAACAACCTAGTTTTTAAGTCCTCAAATGTGAGGAATGAATAAAGCGTAAACGCAAGTGGATCGCGTAATATACGAGCTGAATGCTCAGTATAAACGAGCTAATAGGAAAGAAATAAGTCTAGGGTGGCGTAAAGATCAAGGTTAACTCCAGACAATAAAAATTTAGATGAATAATATACAAATATACGGTGTATTACAACCCAATACTCGCGTGTTGTTTACGGTTAATTGTTATTGTTTGTTTTGTTATTCAATTGGTTATGTTTATATTTTTAGTTTTTTATTGTGTTTTGCTATTCACAACTTATAGATCTGTTATCGGTTATGTCTAGGGTTATAAATCAACCGATAAAACTACGTTTTTATTCTTTATTAAGTTAAGTTTGACTTTATTTCATATTGATGTTGTCTGTGCATAAATACAGCCAAGACGTAAATTATGTAATTTGCGTGAAAAAAGGTTTTATCAACCTTTTGTAGCAACTTGTAGCAACGAGAATGGTTTTAATTAATGAAATTAGATCTAAAGAAACATTGTTTGCTCTTAAAGCCGGCACGAGTCGTTTCATGATACTTCCGAATAAACTTTTGTTGTTTTGTATATTTTATATTATGCTTCGCTAGTGTAAATACATAACTAGCAGCAGGTGCGTTTAAAACGCTATTATTATTTCTTTAAAACTTAATAATACCGTTATTATAACGATAAACTGTCTGTATTCAGAATAAAATACAACTATATTTATAGAATAAGGATTTATATGAAATTCGTTCGGCTTTTGTCACTAATTTTACTTAGTGTTATTTTTACCGTGCAAGCGAACACAAATTTTACTGACTTTACTGCTAACAAAACAATTCAAAAGGGGTATTTCACTTTTTATTTAGATGAAGTAACCGGCAAAGTATATTTACAAATAGACAAGTTTAATCAAGATTTTCTTTTTCAAAGTAGCCTACCTAAAGGGATTGGCTCTAATGATATAGGTCTTGACCGAGGGCAATTAGGTGCAACACGATTAGCTCGGTTTGAACGCGTTGGCAGTAAGGTTGTTCTTAGGCAACTTAATACCTATTATCGCGCTAACTCTGACAATCCATTAGAAAAACAGGCAGTCGATGAAGCATTTGCCTCATCAATTATATGGGGTTTCACCATTGAAAGTGAAGATAATACACGTGAACAAGTGATTATTGATTACACACCTTTTTTACTTTCTGATATCCATAACATTACAGATACACTTGCTAAAGGCAAAGAAGGCAAATTCTCAATTGATGAGAGTAGAAGTTTTGTTTATCAATCGCGCAGCAAAGCATTTCCAAATAATACAGAATTAGAGGCAACGGTAACGTTTAAAGGAAGCGATGCAGGTCAATACTTACGAAGTGTTAGTCCAGATGCTAAAGCATTCACTGTCAACTTACATCACTCATTAATTAAATTACCTGATGATAAATACAAACCAAGAGTCTTTCATCCATATAGCGGATATTGGGCAGAAAGCTACGCTGATTATGCCAGTGCTATTGATGAACCATTGATTAAACGTTTTATTCCTCGCCATCGTTTAGCCAAAAAAACACCTAGCGCGGCAATGAGTGAAGCCGTTGACCCTATTATTTATTACATCGATCCAGGAGTGCCAGAGCCAATAAAAGGAGCACTTTTAGATGGTGCGCGTTGGTGGGTTAAAGCTTTTGAAGAAATAGGATATAAAAATGCATTTCAAGTGAAAATATTACCCGAAGATGCCGACCCTATGGATATACGGTATAACGTAATTCAATGGGTGCATCGTGCAACACGTGTCGGGTCCTATGGCTCTTCAGTTATAGACCCAAGAACTGGCGAAATTATTAAAGGCCATGTTACGCTAGGCTCGCTTAGAGTACGACAAGACTATCTTATCGCACTGGGGTTAACCTCTCCCTTCACCGGTAAAAATACTGACACAAGTCAAATGAAAGAAATGGCTTTAGCGCGTATTCGACAACTATCAGCGCATGAGGTTGGTCATACGTTAGGCATAGCACATAATTTTGCTGCCAGTGTCAATGATCGGGCGTCAGTGATGGATTACCCACACCCACTAATTAACTTGATAGATGGTGAAATTGACTTATCAAATGCGTACGATGATAAAATTGGCGTATGGGATAAACATGTTATTGCATATGGTTATTCAGATGTGATGGCTGACAAAGAACAAGCCTATTTAGATACTGTAATAAATACAGCGAAAAACAAAGGGCTGCTTTATGTTTCAGACCCTGACGCCAGATCAAGTTCTAGTGCACATAATACAGGACATTTATGGGACAACGGTGAAAATGCAGCCTTAGAATTAACACGAATGTTAACCATAAGAAAGAAAGCATTGGCCAACTTTGGTTTAAATAGCATTCCTTTAAATACCCCGTTATCTGAATTAGAAGAGGTGCTAGCACCCATATACAATTTTCATCGCTACCAAGTTGAAGCTGCAGCGAAATTAATAGCGGGCGTTGATTATAGTTACCAAGTTAAAACGCAAGAAAAGCAGAGCCCAATGCGTTGGGTAGATGGTAAAACGCAGCAACAAGCTATTGCGGCATTATTACAAAGCATAAGCCCTGAAGAGTTAACGTTACCAGTGCATATAGTGAAGTTAATACCACCCAAAGCTTACGGATATAGTAAAACGAGAGAAAGCTTTAAAAGTAATACAGGGCTAACTTTTGATCCTATTTATGCGGCGGAAGCTAGTGTCAAGAAAACACTATCATTGCTTTTTAATGCACAACGTTTAACGCGTTTACAACAACAAGCCGTTATGGAAAGTACAATTCCGTCTGTTGCAAACTTGTTTGAGCAAATTATTTCGCATAGTTTTAAAGTATTACCTGAATCTGGTTTGTCATTGTTAGTTCAGCAACGGGTGAATCAGCAGGTTGTTGAGCATTTACTTTCGCTCTGGCATAACCAAGAATTGGTAACAGAAGTAAGAGCAGAAGTGTATGCCACACTTAATGACTTGAAAGAATTATTAGCAACAAATAGTCGCGCGAAAAAATACAAATCTATGGCCGCTCAATTTAATTTATTAAAAAGCCAAATTACGTTCAGCCTAGCGCAAGGAAAACTAGCAACACCAATATCTACTATTGATATGCCGCCAGGCTCACCAATAGGTAATTAATGCAAAACAAAAAACACAAAAAAGGCATAAAAAACGACATAGTACGGAAGGCGAAAAACTTATCAGGCTATCCATGATAAATCTTCTTTTTAGTTGAGATGTTTGGTGATTGTTTAATTTATTGTTGACTGTGCATAAAACAAACTAAAGTCGAAGATTATGTAATTTGCATGAAAAAATGTTTTTACTAACCTTTCACTCATCAACCAGTTAACGGAATTATGATTAACTAATTGATGAGTAGAGGTAATTGGAGTATTGTAGATTTTTAAATTTACATGATAGAAGGATCAATGTCGTGTTTAAACATGACATTTATCCTTCTAATATAGCTGTTATAAGCACCTAGAATTTGGTGTTGTATTCAATCAACGAGGAACTAATGGAAAGTCAAATTGAGATTGTTGAGAGGTTAATTGAAGAAGGCGAAAAGTTCACTTTTCAAAACTTTTGTTTAAACATAGGCGATTATCAAGGACGTTACGGTGGCCCTGACACTCCAGAGTGGGGAACGTTCAAAGTTAGAACTCAAAACATAGTAGCCAAACACCTTTCAGATAATTCCCCTGCAATGACTCTTGTAGCTGAAGGACTTACTCAGTATACCGAAGGAAATGAACCTGCCAAATTTGAAATTGCCAAGTCTAATTTAGTCAAGGCATTACAAATACTTGCGGGAACTTTAAAAAATGATGTTTACGGAGAACTAAAAAAAGAAAAGAGCACATCTACATCCGTTGCATTATCAAATAAAGTTTTTATTGTTCATGGACATGATCAAGGTTTAAAAACTGATGTTGAACGTTTTGTACATGAAATAGGTTTAATACCTGTTGTACTTCACAGAGAAGCTGATGAAGGCGCAACAGTAATTGAAAAGTTTGAAAAACATAGTGATGTTGGATTTGCATTTATCCTTCTAACACCGGATGAAGTCGGTTATACAGTTGATCAAATTGATATTCCTGAATCAGACAAAACCGTTGAATTTAGGGCGAGACCTAATGTCATATTCGAATTTGGTTATTTTGTTGGTAGGTTAGGACGAAATAGAGTCTGCTGTTTACACAAGGGGGATGTTGTTTTACCTAGTGATTTGAATGGTCTTGTATATAAAAAAGTAGATGGTTCCGTTGACCCCCAAGCTTACGCAATAATAAAAGAGCTTAAAACGGCAGGTTACAAGATTAATATGTAAACAGTGGATAAATACTAAGCCGATTAAAATTAGTGCGTCAAATGCGCTAATTAATATGAAATACTGGAGAATAAATGGAACTTGATAAATTTGTGGCTAAAACACTTGTAATGATTTGCAAAGGAGTTAGTGAGGCGCAAACTACAGCGAAAGAATTTGGTGGAAATGTTAACGAAAGGCCTCAGACAGCTAAGTCATCTGACTGGGCAAAAAACTCAACACTTTTACAGCAAGTTGAGTTTGATGTTGCAGTTACAACTGAAGATACTTCAAATGGTGAAGGTAAAATTTCAGTTATAGGTATGGGGTTAAATACTGGTAATAGTTCAAAAGATACAATTAGCTCCAGAATTAATTTTAAGGGAAGAATTATACGGACACCCATTCTAAATTGATCAAATCACGATCCTTTACTACACTTTAATAATTTCTCACATCAATAAAGGATTATTGCGATGACCACCGCCAGAAAAAACTTGATCAGTTTAGTTGATACCCCTTATTACCATTGTATTTCACGTTGTGTTAGACGAGCCTATCTTTGTGGTGAAGACAAACTATTAGGAAAAAGCTTTGAGCACAGAAGGCAATGGGTAGAAGATAAACTCATTGCGCTAAGCAAGGTATTTGCCATTGATATTTGTGCCTATGCCGTGATGAGTAATCATACACACCTTGTATTGTTTATTGATGCAGACAAAGCCAAACATTGGTCAACAACTGAGGTTATTCAACGTTGGCATCAATTATTTAAAGGCACATTACTGACCCAACAATTTATGCGTGGTGAAGCGCTTTCAGAACATTTACAACAAAGCTTAAAAGAAACAGTTGAAGCATATCGACATCGATTAACCGATATCAGTTGGTTTATGCGCTTACTCAATGAAAGTATTGCACGACAAGCGAATCAAGAAGATAACTGCACAGGGAGATTTTATTCGCAGCCATCCTTGGCGCTCACCCTTCGGGCCGCCTAAAGCTGTTCAAATTTTTTCCATACAAATTTGTTGGAAGGACGATTTAAATCACAAGCCTTATTAGATGAATCTGCACTTGCCGCTTGTATGGCATATGTTGATTTAAACCCCGTTAAAGCGAACATGGCAACAACACCAGAAGCATCAGCCTATACCAGTGTTAAACAACGAGTAGCACAAGCTAAAACAGCAAAACAACCTGAGCATCTATTGCCTTTTGTTGGTAACCCTAAAAAACACATGCCTAAAGGCTTACCGTTTGAATTATTGGATTATCTTTCATTAATAGAAGTTGTCCCTGCAAGCGATCTTAAGCTCTAATCCTATACTTGCTTGGCTAACTACCTCTTTTTCTAGTGCTTGTATAATTGACTCGCGTGACGAAAGGTTCACCGTTAATGTGTTATCTACGTAACATACAGTACCAGAGGTTTTTGTTTGTTTTTGGCGTCCTTCGGTTAACAATATGGACAAACGAAACAGCTGCAATAAAAAGAGTAAACGTGGATTGGTATGTAATGACAAATCACACTTTATATCTTTTTTAAATTTCCCTTTATGATTACGAATTAAAAGGGCTACAGATTGTTGTTCATCCAAACTAAAACCTGGCATGTTACTATTTTTAATAATATAGGCTCCATGCACTTGATGTTTTTTAGAGTTAATTGCAATACCTATTTCATGTAACCTTGCCGCCCAATACAATAATTGTAAATCGTCATTAGATAAATGTACGGGGGAGTGTTTTAAATTATTTTTAAAGGTGTTAATTTGATGGACAATCCGTTTACTAAATACATGATCAATATGATGTAAATTAATTAAGTTTTGGATCGTTCGTTCTCGAGTATCAATGTCTGTACGAGAGTTGCTTAAGCTATATAAAACACCTTCGCGAACACCTCCGGCACTAAAATTGATTTCATCAATATTTAAATATTCAAGACAACTTGAAAGGATCGCCACTGCACTTGCCAGTAAGGGCCGTCTGTGGGGATCTAGAGATCTGAACCTAATATTGTCACAGTGTTGCCATTCAATTAACTGTTTTGATAATTGCCTTAAACGTTTCTGATTAATCACAATATCATCAAAAAGCTCTAACATGGTTTGAGAAATTGCTTTTACAGAACCAGACGTTCCTAGAACTGCTCCCCATTTATGTTTATGAAACTTTTTGGCTAGAGAGGTTAATTGCTCAAGTGCGAATTGCTTAGCTTGCGCCATATTGTGTTGTGATATTTTCCCACTTGAAAAGAATTTTTGTTTAAAAGTAACGCAACCCATTTCTATACTATCAGCTATTTGATGGTTAAAACCTCGGCCTAAAACAAATTCAGTACTACCACCGCCAATATCTATAATTAACGTTTTTCCATACAAGTTTTGTGTATGAGCAACGCCTTTATAAATCAATTCAGCTTCATGTTTTCCTGAAATAATTTCAATAGGGTAAGGAAATACTTTTTTTGCTTCATCAAGAAATGTTTGAACATTTTTGGCTTTACGTAGAGCATGAGTAGCGACGATCCGAATTGCATTACCCGATAAATGATTTAAAGACAGGTTGAATTCTCTCAAACATATCATTGCTCTTTTAATGGCTTCTGCACTAAGCATATTATCATTATCTAGACCCGCGGCTAATCCCACTGCATTTTTTTGCCGAAACAATACTTGCAAACAGCCGAAGCGCTTTCTTGAGCAATAATAAGATGAAAACTATTTGAGCCTAAATCAATAGCGACAAGGTGGCTTTTAGTTTGATGTGATTTCTCATTATTCTTTATATGGTTACTTTCAATAACACTATTTAATTCAGTGACTTTACTAGGCATGGTCTATAACACGTTTATTAATATTAGAAGTAAAAGAGACTACTTTAGACATTTGTTGCTCTTCTAAATAATGGTATATTTCAATTTGAGAGCGAACACTCATGTTTGATGTTTTATTTTGATAGTCATTATTTTGAGAAGAATTAATGATTCTTGCTTTACAGTTATCATTTAATTGGATGGTAATAATATCAATTATGTTTTGTTTTATTTTAGGGCAATAAATTGGACACCCCACTTCAACGCGTTCATCAATATTTCGGTGCATCCAATCTGCCGAAGAAATATAAACAGAGGGTTCTCCACTATTTTCAAATATTGCTACTCGCGGATGTTCTAAAAACCTATCCACAATACTAATGGCGGTAATATTTTCACTCTGGTTGGGAACCCCTGGTAATAAGGAACAAACACCACGAACAATTAATTTAATTTTTACACCTGCGTTGCTTGCTTGATATAGTTTTTTAATTAACCCCGTGTCTACTAAGTTATTAATTTTTAATGTAATACCACTTGTTCTCTGTTGTTTAGCGGCATTGATTTCATTATCAATAAGGCTTTCAAACTTATTTCGGGTATTCAAAGGTGACACAATTAAATGATTAAACTTGAACTTAAGGTAAGGGGCTTTGATGAACTCGAACACCTTTTCAACTTCATTGGTGATGTCTGTGTTACACGTAAATAAGCTAAAATCTGTGTAAATTTTAGCGTTTTTTTCATGAAAATTTCCTGTACCAACATGTACATAATGTACTAATTCATTTTGTTCACGGCGGCTAATTAAACAAATTTTAGCATGTACCTTTAAATTAGAAATGCCAAACGAGACTTGAGCCCCTGCATTTGATAAGGTTTCTGCCCAGTGAAGATTTGCTTCTTCATCAAATCTTGCCCTTAACTCAACATTAACAAAAACCTTTTTACCATTTTTCACGGCTTCAATTAACGAGTCAACAACACGAGATTTTTTGGCTACACGATACAGTGAAATCTGAATTTTTTCTACTTTAGGGTCATACGCTGCTTGACGTAGCCATTCAGTAAAATATGAAAACTTATGGTAAGGGTAATGTAACAAAATATCATGCACTTTAATGGCCAAAAATGCATTATTAAATCGAGTGAAGTAATGGTTATCTAAAGCGGGAAGTTTGTCATGTTCAAGGCTTTTATCATTAAGGCTTGGAAATTCAATAAAGTCTTTAAAACTATGATAACGTCCACCTGAAATCAATCCTTGATTCGATGTTATATTTAAACGTTCTTTTAGCGTTACCAACATGTCAATTGGCATTTTTCTATCGTAAACCAATCTGACAGGTTCAGCTTTAATACGTTTTTTTAAACTCGACGACATTTGCTCTAAAAGGCTCTGATTAAATTCATTACTTAAGTCGAATTCAGCATCCCTTGTTAGCTTCATTGAGTAAGCATTGATGGAATCAAATTCAAAAAAGCCACCAAAAATTTCAATTAAACAATGGCGAATGACATTATCAAGCAAAATAATGCTGATGTTATTTTCACCTGCTTTATTTGGTAGAATAATAAAACGTGGCACACTACAACTAGGAACTCGCACAAAGGCATATTGCTTTTGCTTATTTTTAGACATAGATACCATTAAATAGGTCGCATCATCACTTATATGATCGGCTAAATTAGTCGTTTTGGTCAAAATTAATGGAAAGATATGACGTCGAAGTTTATTTTTAAAGTATTGCTTTAACCATAAACTGTGTTCGTCAGTGAGTTGTATTTCATTAATAAGATAAATGTGTTTTGTTTTCAATTTTTGCAATAACAGTATATAGGTTTCATCGAAAACGTCTTGGAGCGCTATTACTTTTTGTTGTATTTTTTCAAATAATAATATGGATTCTTCTTTATGTGCTGTGGAATTTGAAAGTAATACTTTTCTTCGTACATTGGCAACTCTCACACGATAGAATTCGTCCATATTACTTGAGTAAATCCCCAAAAAGCGTAAACGTTCCAAAGAACGGAACTGTCTCATCTTGAGCTTCTTGTAGAACTCTGTGATTAAACGATAGCCAACTTAGTTCTTTTTCAAGAAAAGTCATATTTTAAACACTCCATATACATCATTATAGATAACACGGGCACTGTAATAGATAGATGTTGCATTTTTATGATGACTTGCAGATTTTATTCTGCTGCGTGAAATAAAACCGTCATATTTATCTAACTTAAGAGTTACATTTACTCATTAGAAAGAATTAGCGTAATTATTATATGACAAAAGATGGGTAATCGATGAAATTAACCCATCTTGTCAAAGCAAGCTTTATAGTTGCATGCTTCGGCCTGAATGTTACAACCCTCCGTGGTGCTCACCCTTAGAGTCAATTAAATCTGTTCAAATGTTTACTATAAAAACCTGTGGAAGCCTTCTGCACAAAATATTACCACTTTAATTAGGTCGATTTAGGAAATAGTGTTTTTCATTGTTAACATTTATTCGCTAAAAATAAAAAAGTATACTTATGTCATTATCATTTTAGGTATTAATTTTATTAGAATAAATTAACCTAAGATCAACTAGGTATATTTTAATAAGGATTTAATTTGTGATCATTTCATCTCCATCAGATTATCGTAAAGCGGCAAAAGCTAAACTCCCTCCATTTTTATTTCATTACATAGATGGCGGTGCTTATAATGAACACACGCTTCGTAAAAACACTGAAGACTTAGCTAATATTGCGTTAAAACAAAGAGTTTTGAACGATATGTCTAAACTTGACTTAAGTACGGAATTATTTGGTGAAAAATTAGACTTACCTTTAATCTTAGCCCCTGTTGGTTTAACAGGCATGTACGCACGTCGTGGTGAAGTTCAAGCAGCTAAAGCAGCAGATAAAAAAGGGGTACCGTTTACTTTATCTACTGTTTCTGTATGTCCTATTGAAGAAGTGGCTCCAACAATTCAGCGTCCTATGTGGTTTCAACTTTATGTACTTAAAGATCGTGGATTCATGAAAAATGCATTAGAACGAGCTAAAAGCCGGCGTTAATACGCTAATTTTTACCGTAGATATGCCCGTTCCTGGCGCTCGTTATCGTGATATGCATTCAGGCATGAGTGGTAAAAATGCAGCTATACGTCGTGTGCTGCAAGCCATGTATCACCCTGAATGGGCATTTGATGTAGGTGTATTTGGTAAACCTCATGATTTAGGTAATATTTCTGCTTATCGTGGAGAAGTTACAAAATTAGAAGATTATATTGGTTGGTTAAGTAATAATTTTGACCCATCAATTTCATGGAAAGACTTGGAATGGATTCGAGAATTTTGGGATGGTCCAATGCTTATTAAAGGTATCTTAGATCCAAACGATGCGAAAGATGCAGTAAAGTTTGGTGCTGATGGTATTATCGTTTCAAATCACGGTGGTCGCCAGTTAGATGGTGTTTTATCATCTACTAAAGCATTACCAAGCATTGCAGACGCAGTAAAAGGTGATTTAAAAATAGTGGTTGATTCAGGTATTCGTTCAGGATTAGATGTGGTTAGAATGTTAGCCTTGGGGGCCGACTGTACAATGTTAGGTCGTTCATATATTTATGCATTAGCAGCAAAAGGACAAGCAGGTGTTGAAAATCTGATTGATCTTTATGAACAAGAGATGCGTGTTGCAATGACATTGTGTGGTGCAAATACACTTAAAGATTTAACTAGGGAGTCTTTAATTAATATTTATTAAATAGTTTCAAGGAACATTTTTATCTGTAATAGTTTATAAGACATAAATTTACTTTTCTTGGATAAGATTTATTAGATCACAGCAAAAGATCAGATTTATTCTTTCACTGGAATGTCATTCAGTATTTTCAAAATCTCTTGGTTATTACCTAATTTGGCTAGGTCGATGAGGTAGATTTTTTCAAGGTTTAGCATCGATTGGTCTGCCAGTAACTCTTTAAGCCGTTGTTCCTCATTATTGGCTATAGTAGTTTTGATGGCAGCAAAGTTTGCAATGCTTTGGTTTTTCTCGTTGGGCTTGTTGGTTTCCATATACGCGTTCCCTTTTTCGTTGATGAATTAAAGGCTTAGCAGAACTTATCATAGGCGTTTGTCTATAAAATGCAACCTTCGTCAGGTTTTAGGTGTGTTGATCCTTTTTATATTTACCTTTCATGTAAATGGAAGCTGAACCTATGCTCATTAATAAAAGTGACATCCTAAATTAATAATTATGTCACTTTTCTTCCCATTTTTTGTCATATTTGTATCGTATATTTCCCCGCAATTATTATTATTTAACTATTTGTTTTTAAGGGAAATCATGCGTAATTCATATAAAAAAACATTAATCGCTTTAGCTGTTTTATCCACGCTAACAACGAATGTATTAGCTGAACAAGTAACTGATGAAAATGAGCTTATTGAAGAGGTTACTGTAGTCGCTAAAAAGCTCTCACATGCTAATCATGAAATAGACGTAAAAATGACTCAACAGCAATCTAATATTTCTAGTGTATTAGCGGTAATGGATAATTTACCTGGTATTAGCATAAATGAAGGGGATGCGTTTGGTGGCGATGACTGGTCAACGTCAATTACTATGCGCGGCTTTAGTATTGATGGTAACCAACAACAATTAGGGATGACTGTTGATGGTATTCCAAATGGTGGCTCTAACTACGGTGGCGGTGCAAAAGCTAATCGGTATCTTGATTCAGAAAACATGGAAACAATTGAAGTGTCGCAAGGGACTTCAGATATTTCGTCTGCGTCATTAGAGGCATTAGGCGGCACCTTTAATTTTGTTAGTGCCATGCCTGAATTTGAAAAAACAACCAAATTTGCACTAACAACGGGCGATCATGATGCGTCTAGATATTATGTTCGTCACGACACCGGTTTAATTTTTGATAATACCTATGCTTATGCTAGTTATTCTACAACCTCTACTAGCCGTTGGGTGGGAGAGGGTTCTAACGGTGG
This sequence comes from Colwellia maritima, assembly GCF_022669015.1. Lineage (GTDB taxonomy): Bacteria > Pseudomonadota > Gammaproteobacteria > Enterobacterales > Alteromonadaceae > Colwellia > Colwellia maritima. Next base: position 325,878 of record NZ_JAKKSL010000002.1, read on the forward strand.
CATGACAAGAGAGCATGCAGAATTAAAATTTGTAACCGACTTAGGCAAACTAAACATAACAGGACGCTTGTCTTACGATGATGCCGATGAAGATAATTACAATTCAGTAAGTAAAGAGCAGTTTGAGCAAACGCCTGACTGGGACCAACTTACGTGGAATTGGACTGGTATACCTCACTTTGATCAAATGTTTGCAGAAGAATTTGGTCTACATTACGCGAAAATACCTTAGGTTATGTAAAATTTGAATACGATATTTCAGCTAATATGCATTTTCAAATAACCCCTTATATACATAAAAATGAAGGGAGAGGTGATTGGATTCCCCCTTACTTAGTAGCGGCTGTTGATGCGGAAGGAAACCCTACAAATGAAGGGGGATCTATTGCGGGATCATACGGTTTTACTGACCACCTGGGTAACCCATTAACACCCGCGGCAGATTGTACTGATAACTTGTCTTGGCCGTGGGATTCAGGCTCAGGTTTAGCACCTTCATGTTACGACCGAAATGCGGTGCCTGTTATGTCTTATCGTCATACTCATTATCAAAAAGATCGCTTAGGTTTAACGGCTAACTTTGAATGGTCAGTTGGCATAAATGACATTGCTTTTGGGTTATGGGCTGAAACTAATGATCGTGATGAATCTCGTGATTGGCATAAAGTGATAGATGCTCGTGTATATCATCACTTTGATGAAACACCGTATTGGACACAATACAGCAACAGCTTTCAAACCGATACGTTAAAACTGTATGTGCAAGACACCCTTGATTTTGGCGACTTTACAGTTAACCTTGGTGTTCAGCAGTATTTTGTTGATTTAGAAAAATATGACAACTTTGCAAAAGCTGTCACAGCTAAAGTAAATAGCGATTCAGATACCTTATTTAGTACAGGTGTTATATATCAAGTGAACGCTAATTTAGAACTATTTGCAGGTTACAGTGAAAACTTTTCAGCAATTAAAGACGGTGTTTTAGAGCGCGGTTCATCAACATTAGATGAAATAGAGCCTGAAACTGCTGAAAATATTGATGTTGGCTTTCGTTATAACAATGCAAATTTAGATTTATCAGCCACTTTTTATTCAATAACGTTTGATAACCGTATTACTTTTATTGCACCAGGTAGCGACACATCAGGTATTGACTACACAATAGGTACTAATGGAACTTACCTTAACGTAGGCGGTATTGAGTCAGAGGGTTTTGAATTAAGTGCAAGCTACCGATTCAATGAAAATTGGGATATTTACACATCATACACCAACAACGATTCAACCTATGTTGGTAATGCACCAGGCTTTGAAGCAGGCACTAAAGTGGTTGATTCAGTTGAAGACATGTTTGTTTTTTCAACTAACTACACCTTTGAAAAGTTCCGTCTTTGGTCTTTCAGCTAAGTATACAGGTGAACGAGGTGTGGCTGATTCATACACTGTATTAGACTTCAATCTTTGGGTATAACAGCATACTTGATAACAACATATTTAAATCATTTGATGTTGCTTTTGTTGTGAATAATCTTACCGATGAAAGTTACTTATCAACGGGAACAGGCAATGGTACATCTTTCTTTATCGGTGCTCCACGTACGGCGTCGATGACGGTAACGGTTAGTTTTTAATTATAAAAATTTAACTGAAAATTGTAATACCTAAATGATAACCAAGCGATATTTATTGCTTGGTTATTTCTATTTAAACTCATTATTTATTGGTTATTTAAATGTCTAAATACTTAATTATCGCAATACTCTGTTTTAGCGTTAGTATGGCTAGCAAAGCAGAAAACACCACAAAATCTGACCATGCAACAGCAGGGGTTGCTGAAAACTTAATTTTGATCACTATTGATGGTTTACGTTGGCAAGAACTGTTTAGCGGTGCTGACGAAAACTTACTTAACAATGATAAGTTTGTACGCCAAAACAGACACACAAAAGCACATTTTTGGGACAAAAATCCAGAAAAAAATCGTGCGTTGTTAATGCCTTTTTTTGGAACACAATTGCTGAAAAAGGCATTCTTATTGGTAATAGAAACATAGGTTCAACAATGTCTGTGTCGAATAAATGGCATTTTTCTTACCCTGGCTATAGTGAAATCTTTACGGGTATTGCTGACCCAAAACTCAATAGCAATAAAAAAGTACCCAATCCACATATGTCATTTATTGAATGGCTAAATAATCAAGCACCGTTTGAACATAAGTTAGCGGCTTTTGCTAGGCCGGGATGTGTTTCGGCTATTTTTAATGTGGAACGTAATAAAATGCATGTTAATGCCGGGTTTATGCCTGCACAGGGTTACCCATTGTCTAGCGAGATGACATTACTTAATTCACTGCAAAAAGAAATTCCTAGCCCTTGGCACAATGTAAGGTTAGACAGCTTTACTTATCGTTATGCTAAAGATTATTTATTGCAGCAAAAACCTAAAGTAATGGCTATTTCATTTGGAGAAACGGACGATTTTGCTCATGATGGACATTACGATAGTTATTTAAGCTCGGCACATCAAACCGATAAGTTTATTGAGGACTTATGGAACACGATTCAATCAACACCTGAATATAAAAACAAAACCGTATTATTGATTACTACCGATCATGGCCGTGGTAGCAATGCTGAAGATTGGCAACACCATGCGTCAGCAGATGCAGTTAAAGAATATATGAAAAATTTAAATACATTCCCTAATGGCATTGTCGGCTCAGAAAACATTTGGTTTGCGGCCATTGGCGCAGGTATAAAAGCCAAAGGGCAGGTTATTACTCAAGGTGAAGTTAAGCAAAAGCAAATAGCTGCTACGGCATTAACCTTACTTGGAAAAGATCCTAAAGATTTTAATCCTAACATAGGGTCTAAAATTAAGGAGATTTTCTAATGAAAAAATTAACCTTGGTTATGTTTTGTATTATCGGTTTCATGATTAGTGCTTTTTCAGTGCAAGCAAAAGTACAAAAAATACTCTTTGGCTCTTGTAGTCATCAAGATAAAAGTATGCCTATTTTGGATGCGATCAATGCTGAAAATGCTGATTTATTCATATTTTTGGGAGATAACATTTATGGCGATACTAAAAATATGGCAGATCTTGCTAATAAATATAAACGCTTAGGCAATATACCGGGCATTAAAACATTACGTGCCACTACTGAAACCATTGCTATTTGGGATGATCATGATTACGGTGAAAATGATCGGCGCTCAATATCCTGAAAAAGAAGCCTCACGCAAATTGATGTTAGATTTTTGGCAAGAGCCGAAAAACTCAATGCGTTATTCCCGTGATAGCGGTATTTATACTGCTTATATGTATGGGGAAGGTGAGCAGAAAGTTCATGTAATTTTACCTGACTTACGCCGAATAGAGACACACTAAACCATGTTTCTAAACAAGAGTATACCCTTGAACGTAAACCAAATAATATGGGGCCGTACTCACCAAGCACCGTAAAAAATGCCTCTATGCTTGGCGAAAAGCAATGGTTATGGTTAGAGGAAGAACTGAAAAAGCCTTCAGCCATTAAAATTATAGGCTCAAGCTTACAACTATTACCTGAATTTACTGGTTGGGAATCATGGGCTAATTTTCCAAAAGATCGAGAACGGTTGTTTGCTTTGATTAAAAAACACAAAGTTAATGGCGTTTTGATCATTAGTGGCGATACCCATTGGGGGGAAGTATCTAAAGTTTCACTTAAAGGGGGATATCCTTTGTGGGAGGTAACAAGCTCCGGATTAACGCAAGAATGGAAGTTTGTAAGCCCGAATAAGCACCGAGTTGGTACCTACACTAGTGATGTAAATTATGGCGAAATATTAATTGATTGGGACGTAAGCGATCCTAAAATTTCGTTGAAAATTAAGGATGTAAAAGGAGATATTTTTACTCAACATACTATTAAATTGTCAGATATTAGTGTGTATTAATTACGCTGAAACTTGACGTTATCATCTAAGGATCATTGCAAGTAGAGATAAATCCATTATATTAAATGTAAAACCAAGGCATAAAATATCTTGGTTATGTTAAAGTTATACCTGTTTCATTAATTAAGTTATCTATTTTATACGTAGAAATGATCACATAGTTATTGAGATTGGTATTAATTATGATTAATTATATAAACGAATTAAAAGGATTTTAAATTATGCGTAACATATTGATGTTAATATTAATGGTAAGTTGTGTTAGTTGTGTAGTATTACCTGAAACATCCAACACACAACAATACGAATGTGCATTATCTACAGATATGAAGGTTTTGAAACTCGTTAATTTAACTGATGGTGACACAAGTTTTTATGAATGGAATGATGAGATGTTAGCCGTTATCACCATTCCAACATCAGCTATCATTTCAGCCAGTTATGTATTAGTCAATAATATCTATCATATCGGTGAAAAAAATATAAAGTGTGGTTCAGCAAAAACTAAAGAACTAAAGAACTAAAGAACGACTAGTAGGTTGTCTGTTAGCGCAACCTACTAGCCTTGATATCATCAAGGTATAATATTATCAAGGTATAATATTACCAAGGTATAATATTACCGAGTTCATCATAGAAATTACCACTTTGTGAAATGGTTAAGTTTTCTATGGTGTTGGTGATGTCATTTACTGCTTGGCTAACACTTGTAGGCGCTTCATCACCGCCCATGGTGGTTTTTACCCGCCCAGGACTAATTGAACAAACAATAATTTCCCTATCAAGTAATTTGGCTGACAACCGTTTACTCAGCATATTAACGGCAACTTTGCTCATACTATAACTGTCAAAATTTTCTAATGGTCCTAGGTTTTGCTCAATCGACGCGAGCCCAGAAGTTAATTGAATAACTTTAGCGTTATTAGTTAGTAATGAAGAGAGTGCTTGCGTTAAGAGGGCAGGCGCTATGGTGTTAACTGTAAAACTGTTTAAAAAGGCTTGCTGCGTCCACTGACCAAAGTTTTCATGCTCTGCAACGCCGGCGTTATTAATTATTAGGTCGACAGATTGAGAAATTCCTTCTATTTTCTCCAATGAACTATTAATCGATGCTTCACTTAATAGATCAATGGCTAAATGATGAAAATTAGACTTTTGCTTCTCTGTTATTTTATTTGATACCTCTATCTCTGGTTTGATTCTAGATAGCGCAATTACTCGCCAGTTGGTTGACAAATAGTGTTTACAAAAACCTAAGCCAATACCTCTATTTGCACCTGAAATTACAACTGTTTTCATTTAATACTCTCTCATTAAGTCGTTATTGAATCACTGACATGATCCGTTTAAAGGGTGGATAGGTAGCTAAAAAACTGACTTTATTTGTTCTAAAGGCACGCCAAACAGCTGCCTTGTGAGTATGTTTAGTGATGTTTCATCTGCCTGAAAATGCATGGTTGTATGCCGATGTTGATACTTTTGCTTTGGTGTAAGTGCTAGTGCAATTGAACTCGTTTCTAATTCATAAAATGGTCCAAAGGGTTTACTTTGCTCATCGGGGGCACCATCGTTAAATACATTAATAATTTCACCGTTATAGGCATCTCCTTCGAAGCGCCAAATACCATTAACGTAGTCAGCATCTGTGTCACTTGTCATTGAAAAGGTTACTACAGTGAGGAGCTTTCTTTCTTCATCGTAACTACCAAAGATTGGCTTTGTGTGCTCAACAGGAATGCCTATTTTATTCATGTAGTTTGCATCAGCTTTGTAGTACACCATATGGTCTATTATTTTTGTATGACTTTCTTTTATATCACTAAAATAACGAGTTGCTTTTTTTAATGGTTCGCTATTTTTAGTTTCTATCGACTGGCGTAATGGAATGATAACGGTTGTTTTTTTACTCGGATAAAAGGCGCCTAAATCCCAAATTGAAAAAAGGCCGGTTTCTTTTGTCCAAGCTTGTGTACTGATATTTTCAACTGACGTTGTTGTGCTATAACCAACCCAGTTAATATCAGCAGGCAAGGGCATAGGAAGCTGTGTTTTGTCTAACAGTTGAATGGTTCTGTCTACTTTAAACTTAAAATTAAAGCCTTGATAGTTTTTCATCGCTAAAGCTTTTGTTAAGGTGACACTGTCATTAGCTTTAGAAATAACATCAAAAGGGGTCATGGAAACCGCGATTGGTACGTTTATATTTTCTGGGATTGTTTGCACCCCTGGTTCAAAAAATAAAGAATACTTACTTGCGTCGGGACCAAACCATAATCTATCAGCTCCTCCCATTGCTGCATTTCGATCGTGATGTGGCTTAGACAGGTATTCATAATTAAACCGGCCATAGCCATTATACTTATCTCCTTGGTCGGTACTACTCATTACTCGCCCTTGTAACTCAGCAAGCACAATCACTTTTTGTTTGTCGCGAGAAAGTATGATGGGAGAATAGTGTTTTTTTAGTAGTTGTACTTCATTTGCGAAAGAAAGCTGTGTTGATAAATCTTGCCCTTTTGCACAAAAGGTAAAAAAAGCACCAAATAAAAAGAGTAAATTGGTCTTTTTGTTAAAAGTCGCCGAAGCTTTGGCTATAGAGTGATTTATCATAAAAATTCCTGTTTATAGCTAACTAAACTATGTTCAGCTTAGTTAAAGCAGCTTTAGCATCATTCTGGCTGCTTTCTAAATGTTTTATCAGTGTTTTTAGTTACGTTGTTTTTACTGCGCTGTACTAGCTAACGATATTCGTTTTCTTTTTAACGAAATAAGTTTTTGTACATGGCCAATAGAAGCCAGTAATAAATAGCAGGCTTGCAAGTAACTTTTATTATTTAACTCTTCAAGTACGTCGCCACTGAGCTGCTTAAGGTTTTCCTCATTAATGGTGTAAATACCATCAAAACGCTGTTCTTCATGATCAATAAAATTAACCGTGAGCTGAATAGGTTCAATTAAATTATGTTCTGATAGCGTTTTAATAAATGATTCTGTGTGAATAATACCCGTAACTAAATTTGAGAGTATGTTGTTAATGTTTTGCATATAGGGTGTGATGTTACCTTCGTCATCGAAAATCAACTCGCCTTTGGTTTCTTGAACTCGTGTGCTTTTAGTGTTGATGGTAATCACGGTGTTTTCGGCCGATGGTTTTTCATCTTCATTAGTATTCATACCAACCATGAAAGGCTGTCGTCTGATGTGCAAGGGTAAATAACTTGCTAACCATTCATTGTTTTGTAAAAATAAGTTTTCGCCTACTTCAAATCCTAATAGCGCTTGTAAGCCGAATTGTCCTGTTTCATTATTCTTAATAAAACAGACAGGGTACTCAAGTACTAACTTGTCTAGTTCACTAATAATGACAGGAAGCAAATGAATATTTTCGCCAAACTCAGCGCCTCTTTCCGTGATAATACGCGTATTTTTATGCTTTTTTTTATCTAGTACTATAAAGTTACTCACATTTATTTCCTTTTTAAACTTTTTGTAAACCATATTGTTTTATTTTATTAATGAGTTCACGATTACTAATTAATGATGACGTTAATTCTTTACTATGTTGACTATTTTTTAAAAATTGTTGTTGTGCCTGTTTTATACTTTGTTCAGACATGCCTAAGTGATTCGGCGCTGTTTTAAATCCCATACCATATAAAATATATTGGTAACTAGCGGCGGGGAAAATTTCTAATGATTGTTCAAAGTCATTGTCACAAGGAAATTGATGTTTCCATAAGCTGAGTTGTTCTTGTAAGCGTTCAGAAATGGTATTTGGATTACGATTGTCTATCCAAAATTGGTTGTCAGTGCGTTTGCTTAATGCGTAATGAAGCTTTAAAAAATCAATAATTCGTTGCCAACGGTACGTGAAGGTTTTGTTATATCGTTTGGAAACTATATCCATGGTTACTCTATTTGCCGGCATTTGATTAGCAATCATTTGAGCTGAAATTTCAATTAACAGTAATGCTGAAGCTTCCAGTGGCTCTAAAAACCCGGCGGACAACCCGATAGCAACACAATTTTTTTCCCAAAAACGTGCTCTATGACCCGCCTTTAATTGCAATATTTCTAAAGGTTAGTTTTTCTGGTTCTGATACCATAGGTTTTAAGTAATTAAGTAGTTCTTGATGGGCTTGATCTTCAGTAATGTGATTACTTGAATAAACACTGCCTATACCACGTCTACTTGGTAAACCTATATCCCAAATCCGGACCTGCTGATTGGGCTGTTGATAGCGTGTGAGATTGAATAGGGCTATCTTCATGTTCATAGGGTACTTGAACTGCAATGGCCTGATCGATAAATAAAGTATCTTCACAAGAGATAAAAGGCACTTTAAAATGTTGTCCCAGTAATAAAGAATTAAACCCTGTACAGTCAATGAATAAATCACCCGAAATCAATCCATTTGATTTTGTTGCTACTGACCCTATATCACCGTTTTCAGTACTATTGATATGTGTTACGTCATCAATAATATGGTTAACGTCAAGCTTGGCTATACAATGGTTTTTAAGAAATTCAGAAAACAACTTAGCATCTAAATGATAGGCATAATTGGCTTGTGCAGCATACTCTGGCGTTGTTATTTGTTTTGGCGCTAATCCCAATTCGCAAATTGCTTGTTGTGGGCAAACTGCTTGCGCATAAGAATGGTTAGTTTTTGATGCTAGCCAATGAGGTGTTAGGTCTATTTCGTCATGACCTTGTGGTAGAACCGGCGGATGATAATAAAAGTCATCGTTTTTACCTGTAACCCATTTAGCAAACTTTGCACCTTGCTTGAAGGAAACATTGCATTGCTTTATAAAATCTGTTTCACTGATTCCCATGTTTTTTAAGGTATTGCGCATAGTCGGCCACGTGCCTTCACCTACGCCAATTGCAGGTACATTGGGTGATTCAACTAAGGTAATTGTATAACCAGAATTAACTTTTTGTTTCAACTTGGCTGCTAGTGTTCCTGCTGTGATCCGACCTGCTGTACCACCACCTACTATCACAATATTTTTTATTACAGTGGTCATAACCTAAGTCCTATTTACTTATATAACTGTGTTTGTCGCTTTATTTTTGATGAAAAAAGGGGATCTTACTTTGTAGGATCCCCTTTTTTCATAGTGTTTTAATGGCTAGCCACTAAAATTTAGCTCTAATACCTATGTTATAACGAGCACCATACTCTTCATAATCAACAATTTGATTAGTAAATCGACCATGTCTACGTGTACTTTCATCGGTAATATTTATGCCATCGATAAATACAGATACTGAATCGTTAATATCATAATTAGCTGATAAATCAATTTGAGAATAAGCTTCGGTAAATATTGGTTCAGAACCACCTTTTAACAAGAAGTCGTCACGCCAGTTGTAAGCAATACGAATAGAAAATTGATCTTTTTCATAAAATGCTACTAGGTTAGCTGAATCACTTAAACCAGTAACTGCAAAATCATTATCTAAACTATGAATGTCGTAATTATCTGAACTATCAACCGTAGTGTAGTTAGCAATAGCGCCAAAACCAGAGTCACCAAACATATGTTGAATGTTTAATTCCCAACCATCTACTGTGGTATCCCCTTGATTTATTGGTGTAGTAACTTCCCATGCTATGGCAGGGTCACCGGCTTGTGAAACACAATCAGGATTTGGGCTTGCAACGCTTCCTTCAGGGCAAGTACCACGAGGGTTTACGCTTGGGTCAGTTAATGGTCCATTAGGTCCTTCAATAACTCTATTCTCTTCACCTAAACCAATATAGTTATCAACATCTTTACTGTAATATCCTGCAGAAACATAGCTGCCTTCACCATAATACCATTCAAGCGAAAGATCTATATTGTCTGATTCGTAAGGTAGTAAGCTCGGGTTACCTTGTGATGCTCTGAATGGTCCACCTGAGAAGTGATTGTTAAGTGATGTTGCAGGAAACATCGCATCAATGCTACTGCGAGCGATTGTTGTACCATAAGAGAATCGAGCTACTAGGTCGTCACTTATTTCTAAACTCAAATTTAGGCTAGGTAAGGTATTAGTATAATTGCCTGATAATTCGCTTGAAACTTGATTTTCAGAGCGTATTTTTGACATTTCAAGTGGTGTTATCCAATTAAAGCCAGTAACAGGGATTTCAATAGAATATGACGATACATCGGTGTCTTCATATCGAACACCTAAATTCGCTTTGAATGCCATTCCTGAGATTTCAGTTGCTAAATCAACAGAAACATATATTGCTGTGGTATCTTCCTCGATACCATTAGTTGATATACCTTTAGGGTTTAGTAACCCCTGAGCTTCAACTAAATCAAGAAATTGTGCTGCACTATAGTCCGAACGTTGCGCAAAACCAATATCACCTTCTGAAAAACTTAAATCAAGGTTACTAGTATCTAAAGCGCCATTACCTAAACCAAAGTTAGCACCATAAATTTTTTGACTGTCTACTTTGTAAACTGTATTTGAAACACCAAAATTAATTGAATCTAAAATACTATCGCCGTCACTTTCCCAAGTACCAAAGCAAGCAAAACTTGTTGAATGTTATTTTCAATTTCGTAGCCACGCTCTTGGTATAAATCGCCTTCAATATTACTTTGATCAAAAGCACCACCAGGTACACCTGAGTCATCATATGATACTGAAGGGATATTGCCAGAAAAATCGGCTGCAATATGTACCGGAGCGGCTTCACCAAAAGGGTTTTTTAGGTTGGCAATACGTTCTCTTGGTAGGGCACCAGGGTTAGCATGAGATGTTGAATCGTGAGCATCTAATACGAATGCTAAAGAGTCTGTTGCTTGCCAGTCAATATTAATACCAATAGAGTCATTTTCAGTTTCATAAGCGTATTCCCATGCCCAAAAGTTTAACTCATCATTTTGTCTGGCAGGGTTTATAATAGTGCCGTTAGCATCTGCAGTACCTGTTTCTATGTTATCAAACCAAAAACTAGTTCGATTCATCTTACTTTTGATGTCTAAACGTGACATGGTATAATCGGTTGAAACGATAAGTGAGTCTGTAGGTGCCCATTGCAAAGCTAATTGTGCATTTTGACGTTCACGTTCAGTATTTTGACTATCTAAATCAACCGTGGGAACACCCCAAGTATTTAAATCTGGATTTTTAGAAGTATCAATAGCACTTTTATCAATATCTACTTGGCCAGGATAACCTCTATTCCAATTACCCGAAGTACCTATTCGATCGGTGTGGCTGTCTCTTTCTGCATGAGAAACTGAAAGTAAAACACCAAAAGTATCATCCATGAAAGTATTACTTATCATACCCGATATTTCAGGGGTTACAGAGCTGCCTGTATCAACACTGGTATCAACAACACCTTTCACACTCACGAGTGATTTAAAACCATCGTAATCAAAAGGTTTAGCTGATTGAATATTAATTGTGGCACCAATACCACCAGAATTAATATCTGCTCTTCCAGTTTTAAATACTTGCACCGCGGATACTGATTCTGAGCCAATTTCGTTAAAATTAAAACTACGTGAAATACCATCTGATTCTAATGCCGATGAGTTAGGCATTTGTCTACCATTTAACGTGACTAAGTTAAAGCTTGGGACCAAAGCCACGTACGGTAACTTGGTTACCTTCATTATTGGCACGGTCAATTGAAACCCCTGTAATACGTTGTAACGATTCAGCTAAGTTAGTATCTGGAAATTTACCTATATCTTCAGCCGATATTGCATCAACGATCCCTTTACCGTCACGTTTCATGGCTGCTGATTTATTTAACGAACTGAAAATACCTGTTACTTCAATTACTTCTATTGTTGTAGGTTCTTTTTCTTCAGCATGTATTGATGTGATAGAGCCGGCACTTGCAAGTAAAATTGCAGTAGAAATTGCTGTTCTCCTAAATTTTTGGGCTGTGGTATTCATGTTTCTTCCTCTTATTAGTTTTAAAATAATCGCATAAGGATGTTGTTTTTATTTATCACAGAGTTTTGTTTTTAAGTTATTTGTAGAAATAGTGTTTTTATATGTATTATTAATTGTTAACAAAATTCATGCAGTGTTTATATTGAACTAAATTCAATATTTGTCAACCGTTAATTGTTAACAAAGTGGTGTTTGTTATTATTAGATAATGTTTAATAATTGTATTAATGCAGAGAATTTATTCTATTGAGGATAGATATGCGTTAATTTAAATAAATTATATTAATTTATTGATTTAATAGCGTTATTTATATTAAATGATGGGGTGGTAGTGCTGAGGGCTATTCATGGTTGAATAATAATTTGGTTAATTGAATGGTAGTCTGGAGAATAACGGTGAGGATTGTATTGCTAGTTATTATATTATAAGTAAGGCGCAGTTATCTCCGTCTTACTTATATAAGTGTTTTTTGAGCTGAAAGCGTAAAATCAGCAGTATTTATTACTTAATATTTGACTTGATCGCTTTACTCGCCTTGCTTAGGTCTGAATCTCTTAACGCGTCAAGGATCAACTTATGCTCTGCAACACATTCAGTACTTGATGTAATTCGTTTATAGTTTAAACGCATTCTCATTACATAGGGGTACCAGAGGTTAACAAGTTCGTCACCACCTGCTTTATTGATCAAGTATTTGTGAAAAGCGATATCACTTTTAGTTACTTGAGTATAATCTTCTTTGTCTAAGGCTGTTTGTAACTCAGAAAGCAAAGTATCTAGCTCGGAAAATTCAGCGTCTGTCAGTTTATCTTTTAATTGTTCAATGGCATAAACTTCAATATCTCTACGAAGTTTAATCATTAATCTTTGAACTTTAGGCTCAAGTATACTATTAACTGAGGCGCCACAATTATTTTTAGAAATGAGCAAACCTTCTTTGCTAAGTTGCAAAATAACATCCCTAATCGGACCTCTTGATACGCCAAACCTATCAGCCATTTCTTTTTCATTTAACTTAGTATTGGGAGCTAAATCTCCTGAAATGATATCAGAGCGTATTTGATCAGCAATTTGATCCTTTACCGACAATATTTTATTTGGCTTGCGTGCATTCATGGTTATACCTTATGTTCATTTATACGTGTTATTTTATAGTCTAAATATAAGATTACAATCGTTTTATGATTGATTGTTTACAAAAAACATAATTATTTTAAAGTAAATCGACACCTATAATTATTGCCATATCATTGTGTGTGTTATCGTCGTGTTTACTTGTGGTCAATAAATAGTCAAAAAATAGTCAAAAAATAGTCAATAAATGATGAGTATACGGTCGATAATGGTCAAGAGAAGAATAGTGTTTAACTTAGTCTGACTTAAACAACTATTCTTTTTTGAATTAAAAAATTCACTATTGATTAAATCGTCGTTCGTACATTGTTGAATGTAACGCTTTAGCTGCTTTAACCATTGGCGCATATGGTGTGTCAGTTACGGTAATAAAACCAACATTATAATTTTCACCATCATAGGCTCTACCTGTAATGGGTGAATCTATATATTGAAACCAATGAGCGCCAATAAAATAAGGATTATCAATTACTGAGTTCATGTATTCTTGATACATTTTAGCACGATCTTCTTGATCACTCGCCATGATTAATCCGGGATGATATAAACCTGAATCGGTTGAGCCTATATGAAATTCGCCAATGATACTTGGTTTGTCTAATTCACTCAAAAATTGCCATTTACTGTCTGATAGACCTTCTTTATATGAATTGTAACTGACAACATCAACATATTTAGCCGATGCTTTAACAACTTCATCTGACATACCCCAATCAGGTAAACGAGCACCCATATATAAATGGTTTGGCATGTGCTTGTTTAAAGCATCATCAACAATCTTAAAATATTTTTCAACGTAGCTAGACAATAATGTTGAGTAATCAGCAATTTGTTCTGAATTATTAATTGACGAATCTATGCCTTTATTAAAGTCGTCCCAACTAGCAATATTTTTCTTCCATACCTGGTTTAATGATTCTATATCAGAGTACTTTTCTTTCATTAATTTAGTAAAATTAGCTTTTGTTGGTACGTTATTACCATCGCGTTGTAGCGTATTAACTACGATGCCATAAGTACTTTCAATACTGTCTGGTCGACCAAAACTCTTTTCATTATCAATAAATACTCCAACACACCAAGGATTATTTTTAACTTGTTCGGCAACCGTTTTAACAGTGAAGTCGGCACGTTCTTCAAATTTTGGATCAAACACATCAGGCATGGCGCCCCAAAAGTCATTACCACTTGAAACAGTTTTGAAATCACCAATAATCCAACCATTAGCAAAGTATGGCACTTTGTTGTTGTCATAAAAACTTGGATCATTCCAATTACCTAGCGAAGTAAAGCCCCAATCTATCATGCGATTAAGTGTAACTTTACGCCAAGTACTCATAAAATCTTGATTGTCATTACCATATTTTCTTTCTAAATTGGCTGAATAGAAGCTGTAAGTTTCGCCGTGTTTCATAGGACCTGAATGGGCACTGTTACGATAACCAAAGTGTTTCCCTAACGGTTCATCATAAGAAGGTAACCATTCAAATAAACCTTGTCTTGTTTTTGAAACTAATTTTCTTGTTTTACTTATAGTGTCATCCACTCTGTTTAATCCTTGAGAATCTTCAGGGATAACATTCTCGGCTGAACGTTTAGCGATAAGCGCTTGATTAAAATCATAGCCTGTCATGGTAGATGAGTTTGATAATCTGATAACATCAAGACCTGTTGCAAAATATAAATAACCTGCGGGATCAACTAACGACCATTTGCCATTAACTTTTTCAGTTCTAAAATAGCCTGTAGCTTTTAATTTTGGCCCGTTTTTCCAACCACCATAGATAGTACGATTACTAGGTAATTGGCCGGTTAAATGTTTAGCCTCTTCATTTTTTTGATTTTGTAAGTCTTGGTCGTTATGAATTTTATCAACAAAATCAACTGTTGCATTTTGACCATATTTATCAACTATGTTAGTTAAATAATTATGATTGAACTCAGGGTTTTTTCTTAACCTTAAGTTGCTTATAGTGACTGTTTTATCAAAAAGATTATGCTGAACGCTTAACGCAATTTTTTGAATACCTTTAAGGTTTAAGTTTTTCTTGCCCCATAACGAGATGAATTGAGTTTCATTCGACTCCCAAGTTGCAGGGTTTCCCCTTAAACCGGATTTAAAATTTAGTTCCACTGATTCATCGCCTTCAGGCGTACCTAGATCATGACCACCATTTTTGCATAATAAGTGTTAGCTGCTCCAATAGGTATGTTGACGCTTCGAGTGTAATTCCCTCCGTCTATATCTGTAATATCTAAGTAAAGCTGTACGCTATGTTTACCACTATTACTAATATCAAAAGCAAGATTGAAATCTTGATAATGACTCCAATCCCAGGGGGTTTTTGGTGTGAATACAATTGCGCTGTGGGTATGTTTTTTTGAATCAAAGTAGACAGTTAATGCTTGATCATTCATCATTTTATTTGATGAAGCATTGACAAGTTTTACTTGATTTAGCGCATCTTTACTATTGAAATTAATTAATGTTTCAATCTCATTCGAAACACTTTGTTGTTCTTTATTGCTAACGTGTTGCTCAGCTTGACAAGCAATCAAGGTTGTTGCTGCTAAACTAGAAAAAAGAAGCAAGGTTTTTGTATTCATTAATAACCCCTTATTGTTTTATTTAACAACTAGTATACATGGTTTTTGTCTAAAGTAAATTGTTAACAATTCATCTGTTTTCTTTATTTTAGCTCTGTTTTTCAGGTTGATTTTGCAGTTAGCTTATTTGATTTAGCTTATTTTAAAGTGATTAAATACGCAAGTCTTCGTAAATGGTTAATTGTGTATTGTTAACAAAAAAATATTGACAAGTGGTGCGAGCTAGGAATACAGTGAAGGTATAATTAATAACGTCAAGTTATATTTGACTATTTTTTATAGCGTGAAATCTAAAACAAATAATAGATACATAAAAGTATAAAAGCGTGAATTCAAGATACCTAGGGGATCTAAAATGAAAAGTTTGAATAAAAAATTCAAATTAAGTCCTGTATGCATAGCCTTGCTTGCATCAACAAGCCTTAATATAGCTGCTCAAGAAGTTACTGATAAAAGTAGCAATGCAAATGATAATGAAGAACAAATTGAAGTCATTGAAGTTACTGGTTTAAAAGGTAGCTTTAGAAAAAATATCAACGATAAACGGTTCTCAGAAAATATTTCTGATACGATCAATGCCGAAGATATCGGTAAAAGTACCGATCAAAACATCGCTGACGCGTTAGGTAGGGTTACCGGTGTTACTGTTGTCAGTTCAGATGGTGAAGGTACACAAATTACAGTTCGTGGTGCTGATGCTAACCAAAATAGCATCACACTTAATGGTCAAACATTGACATCCACCGATTTTTCCCAAGCCGTTGATTTAAGTTCTTTCTCGGCAGATATCCTATCTAAATTAGAGGTGATAAAAACTTCTAGTGCAGATCAGGATGAAGGTTCATTAGGTGCGTCAGTTAATTTGGTTTCCGTTCGACCTTTAGATCAAATGGAAAGTGTGCATTCAGTAACATTACAAGGTCGTTATAACGACTTTTCAGACAAAACAAACCATAAGTTTCAACTCGCTCTTTCTGAAAAATTTTTAGATGATACTTTTGGGGTTGCTTTCACGGCATATGACGAAACAAATGCCTATCGTAAAGATCAATACAATGCTCAAAATTTTAAGGCATCACAAGAGTATGCGCAGGCAGTCGATCAAAATGGTAATGTAATTTCTAATGTAAAAGTCATCGAGCCTGAGGTGGTGAGTTACGAGCTTCACCAAAATGAAAGTAACCGTTATGGTGGTTCACTAGGACTTCAGTATTTATTAGGTGATGTGACAGAATTTATGTTTGATGCCACCTACAGTAAACAAGAGTTAGTTAGAACTCAGGATTCTGTTCAAGCAAAAAGCTTTGCAAATAACCCTAACTGGGTTGAAGGTCAATTAGTGACTAGTTTTGTTAGACCGCCTAATCCATATAGCGACCCTATTGATTGGCTCCAAGTAGATACTGACACCTATGATATGACTAAACGTATTAACCGTTTCGGTAACGGTAATATGCGTCGTTCAGATGGTGGCCAAGATAACGAAAACTTTAGTGCAACGCTAAATTTCAAAACAGAACTTACAGATTCATTCCGTGTAGAGGCACAAGTAGGCCACTCTTCGAGTAAATCAGAAAGCTTGCCAAATGCTAATACAACGATGGAAAATTATGTCCAAGTGCCCGGTTTTGCATTATGGGATGCAGGGGCCAATGTTGAGCCAGTAGGTGTTGACTGTACTAGCGGTATGTGTGGGATGGTTTACGGTAACTCTTTGGTTGATTTAGGTGATAACTTATATGCGTATGTTGACGAAGGTGGCGTTAACCGATTAGGTAATTATGACAATGTTGCTTCTACTGGTTTTAACCCTCAAGACATTTCGTCTTTTTTCTTAGGTTCTATTAATGAAATCGAACGTAACGTTGAAGATACCATTACCAATGCACAAGTAGATTTTGAATGGGATATCTATGAATATGGTATTACTTCGATAGAATTTGGTGCCAAAACTTCTACACGTAATAAAGTCGTTGACGATCAGAACTACAGCTTCCAGTCATTGCAAGCAACTGAAATAATCACTGACCCTGATACCGGCGAAACTATCGTTGAACTTGGCGGCTCTTTAGCTGACATTCGTGGTGACTTAATCGCCGGTGATCCAATTGAGTATGATGATTTTATGGCGTCACTTGGTTACGGTCGTGAAGGCGCAACTGTTGGTTGGACGCCTATTGATGTAAAATTGGCAAAAGAAATGGTGTTAGGTGACGGTGATGTGATACGTAATGTTGATAACACAGCCACTCGTGAAACTGATTTAGATACTAAAGCGTTTTATTTTAAAACTAATTTCGAATTTTTAGATGGCAAACTAACCGGTGACATAGGTGTACGTTATGTTGAAACCGAAGTAGAAGCACGTGGTTATTCTGGCGTTAGTTATTACGAACAGGATGGATCAGACTTAGAGCGTGAAGGTGATCGTATCACCTTAAGCCAATTAGCAGATAGAACATTGCCAGAATGTCCGGCAATTAATGCCGGAGCTGATGGTATTATTCAAGACTATGATCTGAAATATCAACGTGTAGATGGTTTAGGTTGGGATACGAGTGCAGGTGCAGATCCATCAACGTGGACAAGAATTGCTGATTCAGGTCCATGCCATGATGCAAGATTTGCAGACTACGCAGATGCATTAGGTAGTTTCCGCGCAGGTGAAGGTGCACAACCAACGTTAGGTGACTATGATTTGTTATGGAAAAGCATGTGGCGATATGCTGATGTAAGTACCGACCGCACATATGGTTGGGATAATTTACCTGAGTGGAACGGTTCGTCTGATGGCACTAACACCAATTACTCATGGGGGAGCTTCACTAATAATCAAGTGGCGGCAATACCGGCATTTAAAACACACAAGTATGAAAATATACTGCCTAGTTTAAATCTAAACTATGCATTTTCTGATGAGTTTGTTGGTCGTTTTGCTGTGTCTAAGACCATGACTCGTCCAGAAATAGATTTATTACGTCCTGGTTATAAAGTAACCGAACAAGGTTACTGGGCAAATGGTAACACGAATAGTGGTCGTGTTGATATGTATAACACTCAATTAGAGCCTCTAGAATCAAACAATTTAGACCTGTCAGCAGAGTGGTATTTCAGTGATACGGGATTGTTAAGTATTGCTTACTACAGAAAAGATATGTCTAATTTTACTGATCGTGAAACTACATTATCTTTAGTTAACAGTGTCAGAGATCCTGCTGATGCTCCGGTAAGTGGTGATGATCTAATTATGACAGACAGTGCTAATGTTGACGACTGTCATCCGATACGAGCCACTACCGAATTCGCCTACCAAGCAGGTGATCCTACTACCTTTAGCGATGACCCAAGTGATCGTTGTGCAAACATGACAGTGACTAAAACGGTTAATGCTAAAGATGCTAAAATTGAAGGCTTGGAAATTGGGTATATGGATACCTATGACTTTATACCTGAGACTTTTGGTTTACCTGAATGGACAGGTGGTTTCGGTGTATCAGCAAACTATACTTATCAACAAAGTGAATATGAGTCTGAATATTCATCGATTAATCCTAATCTTCTGCTACCTTCATACCCAGTAGCTGATACACCAGAGCATAGCTACAACTTTACTGGTTTTTGGGAACATGAGGGTCACCAGATTCGTTTGAGCTTTAGAGGAACGTCTGACTCACTCGTAGGTAAAGATTGGGCAAATGGTCAGTATGGTCGCAGTTGGAACCAAGGTTCTATCTGGAACGAGGGACGAAATACGTTAGATATTTCGGCTTCCTACAAAGTGAATGAAGATATTTCAGTGACATTCCAAGCAATCAATTTAACCGATGAACCTTATCGCACTTACTTCACAAGTAGAACTTTAGAGGTAGTAAAAGTTGCTGCTGATAATGACGCGGGTTATGACTTTGCCGCGTTAGAAGAAGGGAATCCACTTGATGGTGATGCTCCAACACATCGTACTTACACTAAGTACAAAGTGGGTGCTACTTACCGTTTAGGTGTGCGCGTTAATTTCTAAAAATTTAAAGGTTAGGGGTAGCTAAAGCTGTCCCTAATCAAAATATAGGTGTTAAATTATGAAAACCTTTAAAAGTTCAAAAATGTTATTAGCAAGTTCAGTGATACTTGCACTATCTGGTTGTGGTTCAGACGATTACACCCCAGAAGCTAAGGCGAATAAAGCTGCCCCTACACATGGTGGTGACATAAGTATTGCATTTCATGAAAAAGAGGCAATTAAATTTGTTAACTTATTAGGCACACTTTCCGGTGCTTCTTCTGGTGAAGGTGTTGCAACTGATACTGATGGTAATTATCTGTCTGTTACTGATGTAACTTTTCAAACCTCTGGCTCTAGGGCTGATGAAATTGCCGCGTTAGGGGCAGAATTGAATGGTAACCAAATTGCCATTCGTCCATCGGCAATAGCGCCATATTTGGATAATGATCAAAGCCACACTATTGTCGTTAATTACAATATTTCTGATGGCCAAAATAAGACGCCTAGAGCGGCAACGTTTACTTTTACAGGTGAAGATACAGCACCTGTTGCTACAGGAGATTTAGTGGGTAATTTCACTAAGGATCTTGGAACGGGTTTATTAAACTTATTTACCAATGTGTTTGATGAAGATCTTGAGCCTCTAGCAGTAGACGAGAATTCGATTATTGCAGATGGCGCTAACCCCTTTGATTTGGGATTAACCATTGTAGATAACCTTCTGAACATAGATATTGCATCAGTGTCAGAACAAATTCCGGATGGTAATAAAGTCACGTTTAATTACACTTATAAAATTAAAGATCATAATCATGAAATTGAACGCAATATGGTCATTAATATTCTTGGTGTTAAAGATGTACCTGGTGCACCATTAATTCCTGACTACTTTTTAAGTAGTGAAATTAATGAAACTGATACCGTGCAGATATATGACCTTGCGCAAGATGTTGTGGATCGTGAAGGTGATAACGTTATTGTGCATGATATTACCTTAGATGGCTCAACTGATTTACCTTATGGCGTAGAAATTGAAAATAACACGCTGTCTCTAGACCCTCACGCTTATTTTAACCAAGTTAATCATGGTGAATTTAAAGAGTTATTGTTTTCTTTCAAAGTTTCTGATGATCAAGGCAATACTTCAGATGGCGAGAGAACTCTTACCGTGAAGTTAAATGGTGAGCAAACCAATATGATTGCTGCATCGGGTTTTAAAGCGGGCTTTGAAGATGAAGCGCAAGTTGGTCCTTTAGATCAAAATGCTAATTCAGGTGGTTTTGTTTGGGGTTGGGTGGTTGGGCTTGTCCTGAAAAAGCTTTTCAAGCCGAATCAGCAAGAACGGGTAATTACGGTATGAGAATGGTTGGTTCATTCTGTCATTTCGAAATTCATAATGTTATCCCTGAAATTGAAGATAATCAAAAATATGCAATGTCTTATTGGCTAAGAAATGAAGAATCAAATGGTGTTGCAGGTAATCCTTACGTACCGCTATTTGCTAATGTTGGTGAAACAGGATTAGATAATAAGTTTTGGGTAGGAACTCGCTATTTTGATCAAGGTTTGGCTAAATGGATGGAGCATGTACAAATGATCAATACCAATGAGTCAGGTAATTGGGATGGATATGAAAACTTATCGATGAACTTTGGTTTACTTAAATACGATGACTCCTACGCCGGTGGCTCACATGATATTGATGACTTAAATCTTGTTAAGTTTGGTCATTTTGATACTGCAGTTCATGATATGTTAGTTGCTGACGCAGGTTTGTTTGAAAATGCTGAAACGATAGTAAACACAGGTGGTGTTGTTGAAATTCGTGATGATGCAGGTGACCACAAGCTTTATGTTAATACATCAGGTGAAGCATCGGGTGTAACCATAAGCATACCAGTTAAAGCCGGTGCTATTAGAGTGGGTGAACGGTATGCACTGTCGTTAGATGCACAACTGATTAACCATGATACACTTTATGCTGTAGATGCAGCGACAAAAGTTAACTTTAATGTTGCGCTATCAAATGGTACAGACTCTATTGCAGGCAATGGCGAAGGTACTACTGTGGGACCAAATGATTCAGCGATTGATATTATTATCACTGAAGAGCATGGTCGCAGTGCAGCAATTGATTGGTCAACTGAGATGATGACATTGAATATCACATTCACTGAGGCTAACGCAGAATATTACATCAATAATGTAAGATTGATTGCTATCCCATAAAATCAGTATGTTAAGCGACTGATTAATTAAAATGGGGCCTAGGCCCCATTTTGTTTTCTGTAATTTAAGGTATTCAAGATTATGAAAAACGTAATTAAATCCATTGTTATTGTTGGTGGTGGTACCGCAGGTTGGTTAACGGCGGGTATTGTTGCTGCTAGACATCAATCTCGTATTAGTAATGGCGAATTAACCATTACTTTAATTGAATCAAAAAATATTTCTACGGTTGGTGTGGGTGAAGGCACTTGGCCTACTATGCCAACAACGCTGCGTAGTATGGGAATATCAGAAACAGATTTTATTCGCGAATGTGATGCTTCATTTAAACAAGGAACAAAATTTGTTAATTGGGACAGTGAAACCACAACAAATCATTACTACCATCCTTTCGATGTACCCAAGGGGGCGTTAGAAGGAGATATAGCCACTTATTGGTTAAGTCATGAGTCTGACAAATCATTAGCCGAGTTATTTACTAGCCAAGCTGCGTTATGTGACGGTGAGTTTGCGCCTAAAACTATTTCTGCTCCTGAATATGCAGGTTTCGCAAATTATGGTTATCACTTAGATGCAATTAAGTTTGCTGCTTTTTTGCATAAACACTGCGTAAATAAACTAGGGGTTCAGCATATCGTAGCGGATATTGAAGAAGTACAACTTTCTCCATCTGGTGACATTAATATATTACAAACAATTGATGGTAATGCCATTACGGCAGACTTTTTTATTGATTGCAGTGGCTTTAGTTCTATTTTACTTGGCAAAGCTTTAGGTGTTGGATTCAAGAAAATTGATGACACGTTATTTGCTGATACAGCACTAGCTGTTCAAGTTCCGTATGCAAGTGGTAACGATACTATTGCTTCATATACGAAATCTACAGCACAGTCTGCAGGTTGGATTTGGGATATTGGTTTACCATCTCGTCGTGGTGTGGGTTATGCCTATTCAAGTAAATATCAATCACGTGAAGGTGCCGAACAGGAATTGATGGCTTACATCAAAAGTAGTGGTGCTCATAGCGAAGGCTTGAAATTTAAAGAAATTAGCTTTCAAGCAGGGCATAGAGAAAAATTTTTTCACAAAAACTGTGTCGCTATAGGTTTGTCGGCAGGGTTTTTAGAGCCTTTAGAAGCCGCTGCACTTGTTATGATTGAACTATCGGCAACGATGATTGCTGAACAATTACCTAAAACAAAAGACACTTTAACTATTATTGAAGGCCGTTTTAATGAAACGTTTCATTATCGATGGGAAAGGGTAATTGAGTTTTTAAAACTTCATTATATTGTTAGTAACAGAAGTACCCCCTTTTGGTTAGACAACAGAAAAAAAGCAAGTATTCCAACGCGTTTACAAGAGCAAATGGCGCTTTGGCAATACAATGTACCGACACAGTTTGATTTCAATAGGATCGGGGAGGTTTTTCAAGCAGCTAGTTATCAATTTGTACTTTATGGAAGCCAGTTTAGAACAGAGTCATTATTCTCTATTGAGCCCGCCATTGAAAAATTTTCAGCAGAGCAAATAACACAAAACAAATTGCGTACAGAAAAATTACTCACATCATTACCCTCTAATCGTGAGTTAATAGCACAAATTCATACTTACGGTATGAAGAAGATATGATCGATTAACCAAGCTAATTGAACAAGTTATAATAAATAGAACCAAGCAGAACTAATTTTTGGAGAATGTATGACCGCACAAACTGTTGAAATGTTAGATTCAATCAAACACAAGCACCTATGCGTAAATTCAGCTAACTATAATTGTGCTCAAAACCATATCAATGTGGCAGCTGTTATGGTTAGTGAATTAAGCACACTTGTACATGAATACCCAATTTTTATCACCAAAAACAGCTCAACGGGTGAATTTCAATTAAGTGCTGTATTGGGCTTTTCGATGGGTGAAAACCTTTACTTAAAAGGGGATTCCTGGCAAGCAAAATACTTACCATTAGATATTTTAAGAAGACCCTTTCAATTGGTAAAGCCAGAGCCAAATTCAAAAGCACAGGGGCATTTAGCGATTGATACAGCAAGCCCACAAATACAAGAAAAATTAGGTGAACGTCTTTTTGAAGCGAGTGGTAATCCAACCCCTTATTTACAGCGTATTCAGAAAACATTCTCTCAATTAATGCAAGGGGTTGAACAAACGAAAGCGTTATTAAAAACAGCTGATGAGCAGGGGTTAATTGAACCTGTGACTATTAATATTGAACTAAATGATGAAGAAAAAACCAGTTTAAAAGGCTTATATGCGATAAATCAAAAAGCAGTAACCGCCCTAAAAGGTAAAGCGTTAGAGGTTTGTCATCAAAGCGGTGTATTGCAGGTGTGTCATTTATTACTTTCGTCAGGACTTCATCTTGAAAAGTTGATAAAATGGAAAAATGCTCAAATAAGCATTGAATAGTTAAACTAAGAGCTAAGTTAAAATTAGTGCCAGAAATTTTATTACGTTCTTTAATGCATTCAATAGAACCTTTTTAAACGTTGTTTAAAAGAGAACGTTATGTCTAAACCAAATAATACGCTTAACACAGATAAAACCACTCGCAAATATTCTCCACCCCCGGTGGTTGGGGGGCGCTAAAAAGCTCGGCTAAGCATCTTATGCAGAGTGAAAACTCAGTAAAAAATGTCAAAGCGTTACTAAGAGCCAATCAACCTGGCGGTTTTGATTGTCCAGGCTGTGCTTGGGGCGATTCTGAAAAGGTAGGCAAAATTGATTTTTGTGAAAATGGTGTTAAAGCTATTGCGTGGGAAGCTACAAGCAAGCGTGTTGACGCCAACTTTTTCAAACAGTATTCCATCACTGAACTCAAAGGTTGGGATGATCACTCGCTCGAAAAAAGCGGCCGTTTAACTGAGCCAATGTTTTACAATGGTGAAAATGATCATTACCAACCTATTAGTTGGCAGCAAGCGTTTAACGTTATTGCCGACCACCTTAAAAACCTTTCATCTCCTAACGAGGCTATGCTGTATACGTCTGGCCGTGCCAGTAATGAAGTAGCTTACTTGTATCAGTTATTTGGCCGTGTGTTAGGTACAAATAATTTTCCTGATTGTTCAAACATGTGTCATGAAGCCTCTGGAGTAGGAATGACCCGAAGCCTTGGTACAGGAAAAGGCACCGTAACCATGGATGACTTTGAGCACGCCGATGCTATTTTTGTTTTTGGGCAAAATCCGGGGACAAATCATCCGCGCATGTTAGGCACTTTACGCAAAGCCAAAGCAAACGTGGTGCAACCATTGTTTCAATTAATAATTTGAAAGAACGTGGGCTACAAAAATTTACCGATCCGCAAAGTGCGAAGGAAATGATCCTTTTCACGGGAACAACAATCAGTGGTTATTATTTTACGCCACGATTAGGCGGTGATATGGCGTTATTACGCGGTGTTGCTAAGTGTTTATTTGAACGATTTGAACAAGATAAATCTGTACTTGATATAGATTTTATTACTGAACATTGCCTTGATTTTGAAGCTTATAAGCACAGTGTTGAGTTAAGCGCTTGGGATAAAATACTTAATCAATGTAGCTTAAGCAGAGCCGATATAGAAAAAATAACAGATATCTATACAAGCAGCAAAAAGGTAATTTTTACTTGGGCGATGGGGATCACTCAACACCGTCATTCGGTAGCAACGGTACGTGAGCTTGTTAACGTATTAATGTTAAGGGGTAACATAGGTAAAAAAGGCGGCGGCGCTTGTCCTGTTCGGGGGCATTCAAACGTGCAAGGTAATCGTACGGTTGGCATTAACGAAAAGCCATCGATAGAGTTTCTTGATTCGTTAGAAAAACAATATGCCTTTACTGTGCCCCATAGTTCAGGGTTTAATACGGTTGAGTCTATACAAGCCATGCTAACGGGTAAAGCTAAGGTATTTATTGCACTAGGCGGCAACTTTGCTGCGGCAACACCCGACACACAACGTACATATCACGCATTACAACAGTGCGATTTAACCGTGCAAATTAGCACTAAACTAAATAGAAGCCACTTAATGGCAGGGAAAAATGCCTTAATTCTTCCTTGTTTAGGGCGAACTGAGATTGATCGCCAAACCAGTGGTGAACAGTGTATTACCGTGGAAGACTCGATGAGCATGGTGCATAGCTCAACAGGCCAAAATGAACCAGCCTTCAACGCTTTTACGTTCAGAAACAGCAATTATTGCCGGCATGGCAACAGCTGCGGTAGGTAATGATATTGTAGATTGGCAGAACCTTGCTAGTGATTATGCGTTAATTCGCGATGAAATTAGTGCGGTGATCCCCGGATTTGCTGACTACAATGAAAAAATAAAAGCAGGGCGCGGTTTCTATTTACAAAACTTAGCCGCACAGCGGCAATGGAACACAGCTCAGAAAAAAGCCCTATTTTCTACGGCAGAGTTACCCGTACAACTCGCTTATGAAATTGCCCAAAATAACACAAAAAATCATGTGTTTACTTTGCAAACCTTACGTTCACATGATCAATACAATACCAGTATTTACGGCTTGGATGATCGTTATCGTGGTGTTTATGGGCAGCGAAAAGTTATTTTTATCAATGCCAATGACATGGCTACACTCTCATTAATCTCGGGTGATTTGGTAAAAATAACCACAGTTTCAACTGATCAGGTAACGCGTTCAGTCACCGACTTTAAAGTGATGGAATACGATATTCCTGCCGGCTGTATTGCGGCTTATTACCCTGAAACAAACCCATTAGTACCGTTAGAAAGCACGGCTGAAGACTGTGGTACACCCACCTCTAAATCGATTCCTGTTACGCTAGAAAAGCTTAGTTGATTGCTGTAAGTTGATTGCTGTAAGTTGATAGGTGTATGTATATAGGTAAACTAATAGGTAAGTGCTATTATTTAGTAAACTTACCTATTAACTTTGCCACTAGCAATGTCAATATCATGGGCACACCAATCAGTACAATTTCTTTAACAAAAGGTAAAATATACCTTAGTAATCCTAAACCATTTTTGGCTTTACCATCACCCTCGCCATGCGCATAGCCTTGTAAATTTATCTGATCAGCCCAACTGGTTTGATCTAAAGTAATCAAAAGTATGCTAACCAAAATAGAAACAACTAAAATAATAGTAGTACGTAATTTCCATTGTTCTTTTAAATATTTCATACGGTTGCCTTCTTTACACGTATCTTGTTGGTAAGTTTAACTATCCGGTACCTCCAATGTAATGCTAAATGAACTCCTAACATGGGCATAATAAGTGTGGCTGAGTCATGATGAATCTTCGACCAAAAATCTTGTATTTGAATGGTTATATTTAAATCGGGTAACAACACTTCTGACACTAAAAAACCACTTGCGATAACAATTAACATCATCACGTACAACAGATAGTTCCAAACGGTATTGAAACGCTCCTTGGCTGATATATTTGAACACAATCGTTTAAAGCTTTGTTTGATCCAATCCCAGTGCAACAATAAATGAATTATAAAAGGTATGATAAACACAATACTGAGCCATTCATGTAACAAAATACCTGTTGATTGTGGTGCTGAAATTATCATAAAACTAATAAGGAATATTAGATCCATAACGTAACGAGTTTTTTGTAAACTTTGTTTCCATTCAAACATATTTTTTAGCCTTAATTTGCCTTAATTTGTTATGTATTGTACTGCTAATTATTTTTTGTGGTTCCAATAAGCACTGGCATATAGTAATTTTTTATCATATTGGCAATGCTCGTTAAGGTAAGATTTTAATTGCCTTACCACACTCGCTTCTGCTGCAATAAATATAGCTGTATTAACCATGCTTTTTGGTTGTGATGCTAAAGCGATTAAAAATTCTTCAGTAAACTTATCAGGTGTAATTATCCAATTTATAGTGATGTTTTCGGGTGCATTAAAAGCCTGAATATCTGATGACTCTGGCACTTGTATCCACACATTGCCTTTAGCATCACCAGGTAACTGCTCTATTACCGCAGCAATGGCAGGTAATGCTGTAATATCGCCCATAAGTAAATGTGAATCAGCGTATAAGTCAGGATGTTTGGTATCACCAGGACCAACAATACCTAGATGATCATCCGGCTGTGCATTGCCGGCCCAGTTTGTTGCTAAACCTTGATGATCATTGACCGCAAAGTCTAACGTGAGTTGTAACTTTTCTCGGTTAAATTCTCTAATAGTGTACGAACGCATCCACTTTTTAAAGCCAAAATACATGCCTAACTTAGGTATTTTAGTTTCAGCATTTGGATTAGGAAAAATAGCTTTAACGTGCGCACTTTTTTTATCATCAGGAAAATCAAATAGTTCGCTACCTGTTACAATAATTCGTTTCATGTGAGGAGACAAGTTAGTCACTGACTCAACCGTTGTCATACGCATATTAGGACCCATAATATTCTCCTATTAAGTTGTTTTTACATAATTTTTAATATATCTAATGGCTTAGTTTGCATTACCAAGCGTAATTGATTATAGTTGACTTTATCAACTAGGTTGTATGTTAGTTTAAAGTGGTTGATAAAGTCAACTATATTTTTAGTTATTAACCGTGGAGAAAAAATGGAGTTAAGTGAAGCACTTTTTAGCTTGTTACATTCGGTACGCAATAACATTAGCCAACAAGTAAAGATATCTGACATAGACCTATCTTTAATGCACTTAAAATCATTAAAAATGATTTCAATGATTGATGAGTGCACAGGACAAAAAATCACTGAATTTATGGGGCGAGATAAAGCACAAGTCAATCGTTTAATTAAAGAGTTAGTCAATCAAGAATTGGTGATTAAAACTGATAACGTAAATGATGGACGCAGCCAGATTTTATCGTTGTCAGCGCGTGGCAACGAATGTATAAAAAAGTTTAAAATAATAGAAAATCAAGTAACAAGTAAAATGGCCAAAGATATTGCGCCTGAGGATATCGAAAACTTTATCCGACTAGCTAAAATATTTAAAATGAATTTGATGAAATAAATCACACAAGTACTTTTATGCCCAATGCTCTTTCTATTCGCTCATATAGTACAAAGCCGAGTCATAGCCACCATTTTAATCAGTTGGTTTTACCATTAAAAGGCGTAATCCAAATTAGCGTGGCTAATTTTAATGGTAAAGTTGCCCCTGGTGAGTGTGTTGTAGTTAAGGCAGGTGAAGAACACCTTTTTACCGCAAACTGTGAAGCAAGATTCGTTGTTGCTGATTTGGATGTTTTACCTATTAACCTTTCATCTTCAGAGCAAATAGTCTTTGCTATCAATACATCACTTGTCAGTTATTTAGTTTTCATTGAGAAACAATTAGAGAACCAAATCAATGCTGCACTTGAAAATTCAATGTATGAAACATTTTTTCTACTACTTAAAGAACAGTCTTTACTACCGGTAATAGACACTAGAATTGGAAAAGCTACCACTTACATCGAACGCAATATTACAGAGAAGTTGGCTATTAGTCATTTAGCGAAAGTTGCCTTTTTAAGCGAAACACAATTTAAAAAATTATTTAAAACGCAAACGGGTTATACAGTATTGAGTTATATAACAATGCTTCGTATGGAAAAAGCACAAGCGCTACTTAGGCATACAGATTATTCTTTTCAATTGATCGGCGAAAAAGTTGGCTACCATGATCTGTCAACATTTAGCCGAAAATTTTCACAGTATTGCGGGTTATCACCAACGCAATTTAAAAAATAACATTAGAGCCTTAATTGTCAATAAAAGCGTCTGAATGGTCAAATTAGTAGAAGAATAAGTGGGTATAGTTTATAGCACTGTTCAATATTTAATTTAACTGATTATGGCAAATAAAATTGATATTTCTAAAGGCATTATTGCTATTGTTATTGCGAGTTTTTTGTGGGGAACTACAGGAACCGCAGCAAGTTATGCTCATCAAGTGAGCGCATTAGGTATTGGCGCTTTTTCGACTGGTATCGGCGGTATTTTGCTATTTGTTGCAGCACGTAAAAAAATACAGATCGATCTTTCATGTTTATTTTCTAGACCTATGGTTATTCTATTTGGTAGTGCATGTGTGGCGATTTACCCACTTGCCTTTTATAGCGCTATGCGTTTTTCAGGAGTAGCAATTGGTACGGTTGTGTCTATTGCGAGTGCACCATTTTTTGCGGTGCTTTTAGAGCGTCTGATCAGTAAAAAATCGGTATCAATAAAATGGGTTGTCAGCTTTATAATCGGTGTTCTGGGTATTGTGCTTTTGGTAATGGGCAGGTCGCATGAAAACAGTACGTTAGCTAATGCAATGCTTCAAAATATAGGGGTTATGCTAGGTCTACTCGCCGGTTTAGCTTATGCGGGGTATTCTTGGGCAGCAAAACACTTAATTGAAAAGGGCGTGCACTCGCAATCAGCTGTAGCCGTGCAGTTTGGCATAGCTTCATGTTGTTTAATACCATCGTTATGGTTTACGGGTGACAATATTTTAGCAACAGTTACAAACGCCTCTGTAGTTGTTTATATGGCTATTGCCCCTATGTTTTTAGGCTATTTACTTTTTGGTTTTGGTTTAAAAGTCATTGATGCAAGCAGGGCAACCTTAATTACCTTAATAGAGCCCTTAGTGGCAACTTTGCTAGCAATATTTATTGTTGGTGAAAGTTTTAAAATGATTGGTCGGGTTGGCATGGGGTTAGTCACCTTGTGTTTGTTATTACAAACACTCCCGTTTACTTTTAATACACAAAAAAAGGCAAGTGTTTCTACCCCGTTAATACAATAAAAATAGCTATTTTATATAAACTTACTCAACACTTTACAAATAAAAAAAGTGACAAAGACATTGATCTTAAACCACTCGTTTGAAATTGATGCGTGTGTCGATGTTATTATTCAATTAGCTGTTTATGCCGGTTTTCCGGCTGCTTTAAATGGCATGTTTGTAGCTAAAGAAGTATTTATTGAGAGATCAATAATCAAAGCCTAATAAATAAAGGGTAGGTTGCGCTTGCCGCAACTTAATCCTGTTGTTGAACAATGGCGGTGTAGCTGAGTCATCTTATAAGTAAATAAATAAAACTGAGAATACTTATCTGGCTTACTTGTCTGACCACACACGATAAATCAAGATAATATCAAAACGTAAATTAGGTTTTTTATAATTAAATCAATTCACATCATGATCAGGTAAATGGATCGGATAACAGTTTTATTAAGTGTAAAAAACTATTATGTGTGGCTTGATAAGTTATAAGTTAACACTAGAGAATTGAAGCATTTATTTAATGGTAAACAGGCAAAGAATAAAAGTAACAAAGGTTAATTATTTTTAGTTTGTTGTTATAAAATCATTTTTTATTCAAAAATCCTATTAATATTTGGATGTGTAGGGTTTTATATGAATTAAATTTTCAAGCATATTGATATTAATGTGAATATTGTATACAGTTTGTTTCTGTTTACTTTTTGATTGCTTGATCATTATGCTTAAAAATCTTATCACTTTTCTATTTCTGTTGATGATAGCGCTGATAACTTCTAGCTGTGCTGATGAGCAAAATTTATCACAGGAAAACCCCGCTATGACAATAGATTCAATAGCAGAAGGTTATGTAAAATTGTCATTATTAATAGGCCAACACCATGATGCCTATATTGATGCCTATTATGGACCTAAAGCATGGCAACCAACAGGGCCACGTAAACCTCTTGAGGAACTGCTTACCCAATCACGCCAACTCAGTAATTCATTATCACATTTAAAGATAGATGATGAGTCTACACAACGAGTTGCGTTTTTAAAGATTCAAATTGACGCAGCAAGCTACTTTATTGAACACCTACTTATGGTGGATGAAAAAAGTGCTTTTGATGACGAATCAAAAGGGCTTTATGATGCTATCTCGCCAGATGTTAATTTAGTCCAATTAGATATTGTGTTGGTTGAATTAGATCAATTACTGGAAGGTGAGGGGAATTTAAATAGTCGATTAAGCCAATTTAATGATCAGTTTGTTATACCTAAAGATAAACTTGAGAGTGTTTTTAGTGCAGCAATCAATGAAGCAAGAAGCCGAACTAAACGTTATATCAACTTGCCATCCAATGAGCATTTTACCCTTGAATATGTCACCGACAAAGTTTGGAGTGGTTACAACTGGTATAAAGGTAATAATTATAGTCTTATTCAAATTAATACGGATTACCCCATTCATATTGATCGAGCCATCGATTTAGCTAGCCATGAAGGATACCCAGGTCACCATGTTTTTAATTCATTAATGGAGCAGCATTTAGTGAATAAAAACGGTTGGCTTGAATACAGTGTATATCCGTTGTTTTCTCCTATGTCATTATTAGCTGAGGGCAGTGCTAATTATGGGATTGAAGTGGCTTTTCCTCATCATGAACGTAGGGACTTTGAACGTAATGTGTTATTTAAGTTAGTCGATCAATCCTGAAAGCGCTAATTTATATTATCAAGTGCAAGCACTACTCACAAAATTGTCGTATGCAGGAAACTATGTCGCTAAACATTATTTAGATGGCGATATATCAAAAGAAAAAGCGGTTTCTTTACTGATGAAATATAGCTTAAGCACAGAAGAAAAATCGCTTCAGCGTATTGGTTTTATCGAAGCGAATAGAGCCTATGTGATTAACTATAATTTAGGACAAGATATCGTCAAAGCGTATATTGAAAAACAAGCGCAAGGAGATGATGAAAAACGTTGGCAAGTGTTTTCTCAGCTACTCGCATTTCCTAAAACAGCTTCAATGATGAAAAACTAAACCATCCACTGTTACGTTAATAAGAACAAATTAATCATGATAAATAAATTTACCCAATATAGCGTTATTTCGTTGAGCCTAATAGCAACGACATGTTTTGCAAATGACAATGCTGAAGATTCAATTGAATCTGTTTTAAGTCAAGTTAATGTGTGTAGTCCTACAATTACGCTTCGATCTGAATCTTTATCGAAGAAACAAGTCAATGATGCATGCCTTATGCTCAGTAAACAAGAGGCAAAGTTTCATGCCTTGTTTCATACAAAAGGGAAGCCTGTCGCCAATGATAATAATACGAGTATGCGTGCTAATATTTACTCCGATCGTGACTCGTACGTAAAACATGTGACTAACCACTTTAATGTACCTAGTGATAATGGCGGCATGTATTTAGAAGGTTTACCACATCTAACCAGTAACCATGCGGAATTTGTTGCTTATGAACGTAATGGTGAAATTTGGAACCTGAGACATGAATATGTTCATTACTTAGATGGACGGTTTAATAGTTATGGTGATTTTTGTGCTTCGTTACATGACAACCACTCCGCACCTGAATATTGCCCGGAGCCAAGCCCTGTATATCCACATCTAGTATGGTGGGGAGAGGGGATTGCAGAGTATATTGCTCAAGGTGATTATGTGCCTAAAACGATAACAAAATCAGATGACAAACGTTATAAATTAAGCGAACTCTTCAATACCAGTTATGAGCATAATGGTGGTTCAGTGCGGGTATATGAATGGGGGTATTTGGCAACGCGTTTTATGATGGAAAAGCATCGCGATGAAATTGAAAAAATGTTGCAGTTAACAAGAAAAGGTTACTATGCTCGATACCAAGCATTAGCGGCTCAATGGGGAACTCGTTTTGATGATGAATTTATTGATTGGCCGGAGAAATTAACACAATAAAATAAATGTAAATTTAAATTGAACTAAAGCGAAAAAGTACACTCTTAACTATTAGTAATGTTATTTCCCTTAGTGTTTTATGTTTTTATGCGTCTATGTTTATAGACGCATTTTTTTGCCTATTATTTACACAACACCACTAATGTTGAGTAAACGTCCGGCAAACAGCACATTGATTGATTTAGCATAAATATTTGCAAAGTTAATATTTTGACCTAACTTTATTGATGTTGAGTACTTATCAGGGCAACCACGATAAATCAAAATAATATCAAAACGTCAATTAGGTTATTCATTATTAAATCAATTCACATCATGGTCAGGTATATGGTTCGGATAACAGGATTAATAAGTGTAAAAAGTTATTATGGGTGGCCTGGTAAAATCCATAAAGTTACTAGACCACTATTTCGTTAAGTTAACGATGTAAAAAATAATATCGCTAAAAACGTACACGTTTTTGATTGTTAAAAGAAAATAATCCAGTTAGAGTATTTTGATTAATAAATAATATAAAAACGAGTTAATCTACAAGCTCGTTAAGTTTCACCCCGAGGAAGTATTGTTCTTAATGGAAAGTTTAAAAATTTTGGCATTGTCGGGGAGCCTTCGTAAACACTCATACAATTCCGCAGCAATAAATGCACTAAAGATATTAGCGCCCAAAGAATGTTGAAATAGTTGTCGGTGACATTGGTGATTTACCTTTATTCAACCCAGACCGTGAGAATGAGAGTATTCCATCTTTAGAAAACCTGAAAAAATTTCTAAATAAATCATCAGGGTTAATATTGGCAACACCCGAATATGCTCATGGTATTAGTGGCCCGTTAAAAAATGCTCTTGACTGGTTGGTAAGTGGAGTAGAATTTCCATACAAGCCTATAATGCTTATAAATACATCACCACGAGCATCTCATGCGCAAACGCACTTACGAGAAGTCCTTATAACTATGTCTGGTAACATCATTGAAAAAGCTTATGTTTCCATACCGTTGCTCAGCAGTGGTTTAGATTGTGATGGGATCATTAAAAACAAGGCTATCGCAAGTATTTTACAGGAAGGTCTCAATAGATTTTGTGACGAAATCCAAGCTCAAAAACTTAACAAACGCGTCAATTAGTACGCTCACAAGCTCACACCTATTTCGTGAGCGTTAGCAATATTCAAGAGTCCGTATGCAAATTAATTTTAAAGTGGCTAAATTAGAGGATTCAGAGGTCATCGGTTCTCTGGTTGTTGATCTTACAAATGAAATATGTAAATTAACCAAAGCACAGCATTTTGATATTAGCCTCAGTAGCACAATTAAGCGTTGTCGTGAACTAATTCGTGACGGACATTACGTTGCTATTATTGGTGAATATCATAATAACCCCGTTGCCGTTGTTACTTTTACAGAAGCATATGCTTTATACGGTGGCAAAATTGGTGTGATCCAAGAGTTCTATGTTTCTCCTGAATTTAGGGCTTCTGGTGTGGGTTCTATGTTAATAGAACAAGTTAAAAAATACGGAAAGCAAAATGATTGGTCATGCATAGAGTTATGTACTCCACCTTTACCCGAATTTGAGCGAACATTAAACTTTTACCAAAAAAATGGTTTAATACCTGTTGGTGGTCGTAAAATGAGGCAGGCATTGGAGTAAAATATTGCTAACAGAATTAATCAGGCCACCCATGATAAATCCTTGACTCGGTTACCTGATTTTTTAGGGATGAGTGATGGGGCAACGATATCGCAACAATGGTTAAACTGGTTAATAGTCGGTAAATCCAGTACCCACATGGGTCAACTCAATAAATGTAATGTTGTCTTTGGGTATTTGGACTGTAGTTGCCTTGCAAGTTTAATAAAGGATGATTTATTGGTGTTCATTTTACCCAAGGACTCAGGTTTAGCACCACGGTCATCTTTTAAAACAGCAATTTGGGTAAACGTTTTAAGTGTATAGAATCCGATAAAAATTATGTTAAAGTTATTCATGCTAGCCTCGTGAAATCAATATGTCTCGTGTTTTAATCAAACTAAGGAGTGTTAAATGGAATTAGGTGCATTTTCAATAAGCTTGTCGGTTAGTAACATCGAAGAGTCTAAAGTCTTTTATCAAAAATTGGGTTTTGAGATAGTTGGGGGAGATCAATCTCAAAATTGGTTAGTTCTAAAAAACGGAAATCATAAAGTAGGATTATTTCAGGGAATGTTTGAAGGGAATATAATGACATTCAATCCTGGTTGGGATCAAAGCCGTAAAACATTAGAATCATTTACAGACGTTAGAGAACTTTTAAATGAGTTTGAGGCTCAAGGTGTCAATATAATACAAAAATCTATTAACGGTGAAAGTGGCCCTTCTAGTTTCTCTTTTAAAGATCCTGATGGTAACTCAATCCTAATTGACCAAACATGTGTAAACAACTAAACTACATTGACAAAATGAAAGTTAAAATAGATAGCCCAATAGGTCGTCCGCTATAGAGCAAGCGTTTGGGTGCAATTGAACCGGTATTTGGCAACATTACCGTTAATATAGGCATGAACAAATTCACCTTACACGGACAAAAAAAGTCAATACTCAATGGCAATTGTACTGTTTAGTACAAAAAAATAAAATTGCCAAAAACGTAAACGTTTTTGATTGTTAATAGAAAAAATCCAGTTAGAGTATTTTGATTAAATAAATAATATGAAACGAGTTATTCTACAAGCTCGTTATAATTTTTACAAAGGTTCGCCGTTAATTAACATTTACAAGGAGTTTAAATTGATTAAATTTGAAGATTTATGGGAAGCACATGCAACAATAAGTGATGTTGATAATCCATGTATAGTTGATAATAAACCCGCTTTTTCAAACCAATGCGCTATCCGTGTTGGGAATGCTTTAGCTAAATGTGGATTTAACACCACAACACTACCTGGAGCAGAGCATTGCCGGCACCACCCTAAATCAGAGGGGCATATACTAAGAGCTGAACAATTTGCTAATGCTCTTAAAAAAGTTAGACCACAATCCTTTGAGAAAGGAGTAAGTGTTCCTGCTAAAGACTTTAAAAAGTATATTTCAGGTAAAAAAGGAGTAATCTACTTCAAAGATTATTGGTTAAGAAATAGCGATCCAGTTAACTATCCAACAGGGGATCATATTGATTTATGGAATGGGTCAAGATTAACTGACTGGACATCATGGTTAAGAATTTCAACAGGCTATCTATAGAGGGCGTATGGTCTGATTTTGAAAAATCGAAAGAAATAATTTTCTGGAGATCAATTACGTGAAAAAAATTATCATAGCCTTATTAGGTGGCATTTTTGGGATCGGGGTAAGCATTTTATCTTTTTATCTTATTGGCTTTCTATTTGGACCTATATCTCAAGGTGAAGATGATGCAGCTAAATATTTCAAAGTTTTTTTGGGTGTTTCATGTGTATTATTTATACTGGGTGCTTTAGGTGCATCTAAATATTATAAAAGTGTGATGCAAAAAAAATTATAACAAATAAGAATAGGTGTCGCGTCAGCCGATACCTTATTCGAACAAGCATTTAAATAGGGATAAATAATAGTTGGCTTTTGCTCGTGCGTCGCTTATTTTAACCAATTGATATTTGCCTATTGCTGAGGCGTTTAATTCTAGGGGGAGTCATGAAGTCTATTGATGTCTCGAAATGTAGGGACTTTCTTCTTTTCCTCGTTTTTGGTTTTCATTTTAGCCATTATCCTTATACTATTCGCCTTTCGGCTACCTCGTTCGCGTGATACCAATACAATGCATTTTATGTTGATAGCATGGGCATATTCTACTGGCGCGGGTTATTACCTCACTATTTGGTGGCAGCCAATTGTGGTTAGGCATTAACAGTAATTGAATAAGCAATCGCAGTTTTTTAGCGCCTGACGACAACAACCCGTAATCACGCACGCGCTGTAATCCTTTGGGTAACACATGTTGTAATATCAGTAGTAAAAACTTGAGTATGGGCAAAATTTAAAAGGAGGTGGTACACATAATTTAATTTGTACCTGACCCCATTTATCTACGATCAAAATAAAAACAAAGGATTCATTTGAATCACTGTTCAAAGTCAGTTAATGTTTCAGATATTAGCAAAGACAATAAAAATCGAGTAATTCAACAGCCTCGTTAGCACTCAAATCAAGGATAGTTTCATGAACAATAAATGGAATCAGTATAACCTAAAAGCATATAAGGTTTTTTTAGGTTTTGTTGGGCTTTCTAATGATAATACTTCAAGAAATTTATTTCGATTATTTCAAGTTGCTACTTATTCAGTTCTGGTTATTTTTGTAACTAACCTTTTTTCTTTTTTTGACGATAATAAAAGTTTTGGTGCATTTGGTGATTACTTTGGGGGAATGCTAAATCCTGTTTTAACTTTCCTTACATTTATGGGATTGTTGATAACAATTGTCCTACAGCAAAAGGAGCTTCGGTTAACAAGGAGTGAAATAAAAACATCTTCGATTGCTCTTTCTGAACAAGCTATTACACAAGAAAAGCAACGCTTCGAAAATACATTTTTTTCATTGTTTGAACAGCATAACCAAATAATGAGTCTATTATGCACAGCCCGTAAAGACAAATGGAGTGATGGTGGGTCTGATTTAAAACAAGTTTATACCCAATGTACACGAGACGATAAAGTTACTTTACGAGATGCTAAAGCCAAACTTCAAAGCCAAAATGAATTGGTTGGTCATTTTTATCGAACCATGTACCAACTTCTCAAGTTAATCGCCACAAAACATCCAGGTAGTCAAATAGGACTTGAATGCCCTGAAGAGTTATTAAAGAGAATTCCTGTTTCTAATGAAGAAAAGTTTTACTCAAATTTGGTTCGTTCTGTGCTTAGTTATGAGGTTACTCAGCTACTTGCCATTAACTGTTATAGCGATAACGATTCATTCATTAAATTTAAGCGGTTAATAATTAGGTATCAATTTCTTGAGCATATGCCACTCAAAGTTGGCAATAAATACAACCCTGCTCTAATTGAGTCTATTGATCATTTGGGAAATGAAGCATTCGGTGATAGCCAGTTTGTTAAAGAATATCTGGCCACCCTTGATAAGTAGCAAACGTTATTAAGTTATTATGGGTGGCCTGATCAGAGTGCTCGGTTAACATCCATAGTTTTGTGTAATATTCTAACGACTAAAATATGGTTTTTTTTGCGTTCTTTATAATAAATTACGTGACTAGCTTGAGGGAGTTTTCGATAACCCTTTCTTAAATAATCGCAATTAACGCCTAGCATAGGTTCGTTGGCTAATTGATGGAAAGTATTATCTAACAGTTTTAAATAATCATTTCTTTGTGCTGTACCCCAAGTTAACTGTGTATACTTGGCAATTTTTACTAAATCGTTTTTGGCTTTTCCTGATAATTCGAATTTAGACATTAGTGGTTGTCTTTGTCCAACTCTGATATCAAAGAATCATACGAGTAATCTGCGACGCCACTGTTTTCACCTTCAATTAGCATATTGCGTATATTCATTATCTTTGTTTCTTGATCTTCTAAGGCTCTTAAACCAAGACGTACTACTTCACTTGCTGAGCCATAACGGCCTGAATTAAGTTGCTGATTTATAAATTGATCGAAATGATCGCCTAGTGTTACGCTTGTATTCTTAGCCATAATGTAAAACCTTTAAAGTACCAATATATATTGGATTATGGTATAAAAAATATAATAAGACAATTATATAGACAATAAACAGTTGGCTTTTTGCTCGCAGCTAATCAGGCCTCCCACGATAAATTCAGGCCACTCACGATAAATTCAAACTATGAATAAAATTCGAAATAAACCATGCTAGCCCCTAAAAAATAGGGGCCTACTGCCTGACGAGGTACACGCTTTTCGCTCATTCATTCTTCCAATGCAATCAATATTGTTTTACTGACTTCTGGTGAGTAGTTTACTTGTTGTAAATACTTGTAATGCCGCGGTGCTAACAAAACCGCCAGTATCAGAAAAGTTAACGGTGATGGTATTGCTAGTTTGAAGTGTAACCAGTGGTACGGGGATTTCAATCACACCAAAATAGTTATCACGGCCAGAATATTTTTTTCCTTGGATTTGATCATAACCCCTAAAATCAGCAGGAACAGTAAGGGTTGTGTTATTAACTTTAACAGTTGGTAGTAATGATTTACCGTGGTCGCGACCAATGCCTAAACGTAAAACAGCTTCACCATTGGTACCCATTACAACGTCGTTAATGTTAAAGGTAATGTCTGAGTTAGCTGATATTGCTTGTTTAAAGTTATTTGAAAAATATTTAACTTCTTGGCTCGTTTGATCAACCGTTATATTCCGGCATAGGTGACTTTGATAATCATAGTTCCTTCAGCATCAAGCGTAATTGTGTTAGGTAAACTGTTGCTAATTGACTCATTAATTGATGATGCTTCCATCGCGTCGTCGCTAGTATGTAGATGTTTGAGCGTTACAGAGCTGATATTTGAAGTATCAAGTCCATAAGCATTTAGCTTCACTTCAACATCAGTAAACTCTAAATTATTTAAAATAATAAAAGCATCGTCACCGTCAACATAGGCATCCGTTTGTATATCTAAATCAGATGACCATGTGTCTACGCGTGTACCGTTAACCTCAGACCATAAGTTATAAAACAGCGCTAAATCTGAATAAACCCAATCAGTTTCAGTGTCGACGCCAGAACGCTCAAATTCTTGAATCATAAGACGAGGGCCATAAGGTACATCTGTTCTACCCCATTCAGCTTTAACCACAATAAACGGAATGGTTTTAGCGATCACGTTTGGGCGTTCTAAAAAACTCATTAACAATGAGTTAGTTGCTCTTAAAACATAAGTATCTTTACGCGGGCTCCAACCTTCATTTCTAACACAATGGCTAGCAGCACCATATTCAGAAATAATATAGGGTTTCATGCTACCTATCGCAATACGGCTATAATTTTCCATCATATCCAATGTTGCTTCAACATTGCTGCCGGAACGATATTTTTCCGTGTTTTGATGGCAAGGGAAGTCATATAAGTGAATGGAATAGAAATCCATTTGAGCGGCAGAGGTATCAATAAATAATTTATCGCGTTCTTCCCAACGTTGAAAATTATCTTTATCAAAGTCTGGAAATGCAGTTGTGTAACCTCCTACTAAAATATCATCATTTTCTGCAATTTTACGAATTTCAGCTTTGGTTGTGTTATGAAAGTCAAATACTTGTTTTGGTGAAACATAATCAGCATTGTTAGGGTTTCTTACTGTTGTTAAATCGTATAGCGGCTCGTTCATTATCTCAAAATATTTTGGTTTGGGCTCCCATGATTCAACATCACTATTTCTAAAAAATTTAGCAAGAAACAGTCCCATATAGTGTCCTGTTGCTGTACCTAAAGGCTCAGCATTAGTATCTGTTTGTGAAAATGACCACGTATTACCATTTATTGGTGAAATACTTGTTCCTTCAGGCCAATAGGGGTGTTGTTGTCCTCCTTTGATCATATCCAGACCACGGGATTCTATTTGAGGTAAGCGAGCGTCAGAGTATTTTTTTGCTGTGCTATTGGCATAGGTCCAACGAAAGTTTCCACCTACCGTCGATGCGATAGCTTCATCGACAAAGCCAGGTTTACCGGGTCTTCATTAACATTACGAAGAGCCCAACCAATAGAACCAGTATCTCGCCCAAAATAAACATCATTATCAGTTACAAAATTAACCATTAGGTTCGGATCTTTATTTGGTGCATTTCGGCTATGTGCATCGTTTTCACCCCAGTCATTTTCTGATGCTGACGCATGGATGGTTATAAACTTCTGACGATCAAAACTTTCTATTCCACCAACACTATGCTTAGTATTGAAATTTATATCAACATTTACACCGGTAAAGCTTTTTACCGCTTTAGTGGTGATGCGAAATGTACCAGAAGTACCACCTATCGTTAATTGAGCTATTGATTCAGTAAGGGGGTTACTTGAACTGGTAATGCTTATTTGTATTTTATCGTTGTTCTTAATCGTGCCGGCAGCAGAAGTAAAGTTAGCATTGTTTATCGAGTATTCCCCGCCAGTGATACTAATACTGGCGGGAGCATTTATGCCTGAAATTGTGATTTGTGCAGATGCTATTAATGAATCTGGCTCAACGTTACCTTTAGCCGAAAAGTCAAAAGCATTGGGAGTTGTATCTGTAATAGGCTCTGTAGGCGTAGTCGGTGTTTCTACTGATTTTTCACCTGTACTTGAACCACTACCACCACAGCTGACGAGTGTTATTACAAGTATTATAGCCAATACTTGCTGTAACACAGTAAGCTCCTTAATTGTTTTTATCATTTCATCACCTTAGTTGATTTATTTGGTTTTTATTATGTTGGTTTAAAATGTTTATTGGTAATTAGCATACACTAAAAAGCCATATAAAATACAATTAATTGTTAACAATAAGTGTATGTTAAGTTATGATTAAAAACTATAACAACACTATTAATGCGATTCTAAACATACTAATTGTTTACAGTGTTTAGAATGCGCATAAAAAGAGAACTAAAATATGCCAACATTATTAGCGATTGGTGAATGTATGATGGAGTTAACTCGCCAAGGTGAAGATAGCTATTCACGGTCGTTTCTTTGGAGATACGTATAACGCTTTAGTCTATGCAAAACGTAACAGTCCAGACCTCGATGCCTTATTTTTTACAGGCATTGGCAATGATGACATCAGTAAAACAATGGTGTCTCAGTGGAGAAAAGAAGGTATCTGTTCTTCTTTTACGCTAATGTCAGACAAACATACAATTGGTATTTATGCTATTTCTACTG
Organism: Colwellia maritima; assembly: GCF_022669015.1. Classification (GTDB taxonomy): domain Bacteria; phylum Pseudomonadota; class Gammaproteobacteria; order Enterobacterales; family Alteromonadaceae; genus Colwellia; species Colwellia maritima. Next base: position 368,255 of record NZ_JAKKSL010000002.1, read on the forward strand.
ATGACAAGGGAGAAAGGAGCTTTAGTTATTGGCGTAAAAATTCCGCAGCAACGCAAATGATGGTAATGAAACCTGTTAAAACATTAATTGAAACCTGTCCGGCTGTAGATTGTGTTTTTTTTAGTGGTATTTCATTCGCTATTTTATCTGATTTAGATAAAGCTCTGCTGATTGAATTTATTCAAGGTTTGAGTGATAAAGGAATTAAAATTGCCTTCGATCCTAATTATCGTTCTGCAATGTGGCAAAGCAAAGAGCATGCAATTCATTGGTTGGAAAAAGCGTATTCGGTGAGTGATATTATTTTACCTGGTGAAGAAGACCATCAAGCATTGTTTAATCATAATGGGCATAGTGAAATAGCACAATATTGCCAACGTTTTAACGTACAAGAAATTGTCATTAAATGCGGTGAAAAGGGGACGTTTGTTTATTTTGAAAATGAGTTTGTCGTTCATCTGCCTTTTGAACCTGCACCAATTCAAGTCGATTCTACCGCAGCAGGTGACTCGTTTGCAGGAACTTATTTATCACAACGCATCACCAATAATGATATTGCGTTGTCTTTAAACCAAGCTGCAAAAGTAGCAGGGCTAGTGGTGCAACATCGTGGTGCTATTATGCCTACAGCGCTGTATAACCAAGTAATCAATGAGATATAAAGGTTAATAAAATGAAAGATATTAATAAAAAATTAAGTTTAGCGACCAACGCGCGATTGAAAGAGGTTACGATGAAAAAGACTCTTCTTGGATGGTTGAGTTTGATGTTGTTGAGTTGCAAGGTGATTTTGCTTTTGAAGAAGGTGTTATTCGTCGAGACCCATCATCCGTTATTAAAGTGGATGGTATTTACCACTATTTGGTATACCAAAGGTCAAGGTGAAACTGTAGGTTTTGGTTCTGACAATCCAGACGATAAAGTGTTTCCTTGGGATTTAACTGAAGTATGGCATGCTACCTCAGAAGACACCGTTGTTTGGAAAGAGCAGGGCGTGGCTATCACTAGAGGTACTATAGGCAGCTTTGATTACAGAGCTATTTTTACGCCGGAAGTATTACATCATAACGATCGCTTTTATTTGGTTTATCAAACGGTACAGTTTCCTTATACCAATAGACAAATTGAACAAGTTGCATTGGCTAGCGCTGATTCACCTTATGGTCCTTGGCAAAAGTCGAATGAACCAATTTTAAGCCCAAGCCAAGATGGACAATGGAAAGGTGAAGAAGACAGTCGATTTATAGTACATGAAAAAGGCAGCTTTGATAGCCATAAAGTGCATGATCCTTGTTTGCTATTTTTTAATAATAAATTCTATTTGTATTACAAAGGTGAAACCATGGGAGAGTCAATGAACTTCGGTGGGCGTGAAATAAAACACGGTGTTGCCGTTGCTGACAACATTGAGGGGCCTTATATTAAATCAGAACTTAATCCTATTTCAAATAGCGGTCATGAAGTAGTGGTATGGAATTATCAAGGTGGTGTTGCAACATTGCTAACAACTGATGGTCCTGAAAAGAATACTATTCAGTTTGCCGCTGATGGGGAAAATTTTGATATAAAGGCTCATATTAAAGGGGCTCCTGAGGCAATAGGGTTGTTTAGAGATGAAAGCGGCAAAGAACTAGCTACACCAGGTTTATCATGGGGGCTTTGTCATAAATATGATTCAAGTTGGAACTGGAATTATATCTGTAAATTTTCAATTAAACGGCAAATACTCGATGTAGGCACCTTTCAAAATATTAGTTAATTTTTAAGCACCTATTTATTAGGTGCTTTTTTAAATCAATTGGCTGAGTTAGTATCACTATATTAGGTTGTTTTTGTTATTTTATTGTAATCATTGTAATAGCATAAACATTTAACAAAAATAGAATATCTAGTAGATGTTGATCTAATTTTCTCAATAGTAAATATCTTAGTCGCTAGGTCTAAACTCAAAGGTCATATATTTTAATGAAAGAATTACAAACAGTGTGTCTGGAAAACAATCAAGGAATGACAGTAGAAATTATTAATTACGGCGCTCGTATTAAATCTATTCATTTTCCGGTAAATGGTGTAGCAACAGAGATGACAGTGGGTTACCCTGATCCAAATGGTTATTTAGCAGATGCTTTTTATTTAGGAGCAACGTGTGGCAGAGTTTGTAATAGAATTGAAGAAGGAAAATTTGACTTAAAAGGTGTTAGCTATCAGTTAGCCCAAAATGAAAATGAACATTGCCTTCATGGTGGGGGTGATAATTTTTCCTATCGATATTGGCAAATAGAGTCATCATCAAGTTCTGCAGTCACTTTAACGCTTAAATCGCCCGATGGCGACCAAGGTTTTCCGGGTGAATTGAATTTACAAGTGATGTACCATTTAACGGAAAATAATGCACTTGAGATGCGTTATCATGCCACTGTGGATGTACCAACCCCTATTAATATTACCAATCATGCTTACTTTAATTTAGGCGAAAACAGTTGTGAGTTACTTGATTTGCAACTAGATGCTTCTAATATGCTTGAACGAAAAGATAATGGTTTGCCAAGTGGCAATATTCTACCCGTAGCAAATTCGGATTTTGATTTTACCGAGTTCGCTAATATAGGAGATAAACAAAGCAATACAACAGATAGTAATTTAATAGAAATGGCCTGTTTTGATCACTGTTTTGTATTAGACGATACCGAGATAACAATCCCTAAGGCGGTATTATTATCAAAAAACAATGGTGTTAAAATGACGTTGTTTACCGACCAACCGGCTGTGCAGTTGTATACGGGAGTAGGGCTTAGTGGTGAGTTTAGGGCTTATCAGGGCGTTTGTTTAGAAGCCCAAAATTATTCTAATGCTGTGAATATTAGCCATTTTCCTAATAGTATTTTACAACCTAACGAAGAATATAAACGCACAATTATTTATCATTTTGAAAGCATCGACTTAGATAAAAAATAGTCTAGTTTGTAAAACCCATAGTTAATATATGTAATTTATGCCTTCATGGCTTTTAGTCGTAAGTTGCTTGGTTAATCCTATACAGGTCTGTTTGAAAAGGGATTACTTGGTTATCCCTTTTCGTGGTTGACTCTCGTTTAACCATACGTGGAATATATTTATAGCCATTACCCTTTAATTGACTTTTTTTACAAGAGAAATCTAGCGACAATAAGGCTGCTTGCTGTGCCATTTCATTGATAGGGTAATGAAGTGTGGTTAATTTAGGTCTGGAATAACGCGAAATTAACACATCATCAAAACCAATCACAGAAATAGCCTGAGGTACTTTATATCCGTTATCTTCTAAGGTAGAAATTGCACCAATAGCCATTGCATCGTTGTAGACAAAGATAGCTGAAAAGGCTTCTTTAGAGGCAAGTAAACGTTGCGTAGCTATTTCGCCCCCTTGTTGGTTTGGCTCGGCATATTCTATATGAGCGTCATTAATAACTATGCCTGCTTTGTTATATTCCTGCGAAAAGCCACTTAATCTTAAGGTAGGATCTTCAATTTGATATTTACTACTTATGCAGGCTACCTGTTTATGTCCTAATGACATGAGATGCCTAGCGGCAATTTTTCCGCCTTCTTCATTGTCTAACCAAACGCATTTGTCTTTTATGTCTTCAATTACTCGGTCGATTAATATAAGCCCAGGAATTTTGTCACACAAACTGATTAATTCGGCATCAGAAAGTTTTTTACTATGTAAAACAATAGCTTGGCAACGTCTTTCTATCAGTAAGTTAATTGCAGCTCTTTCAGATTCTGCACTTTGTTGAGCAGTACTGAGTAATAATTGCATGTTGTGATCGCGGGCTATTTTGTCTACTCCGCTAGCAAGAGAAGCAAAAAATGGATCCGTTAAATCAGGTATAACCACGCCTATAGTGGTTGATTTTTGGGTTACTAAAGCTCTTGCATTAGCATTGGGGGTATAGCCAAGATCAATCATCACTTGAGTGACTTTTTCTCTGGTTTTTTTGCCCACCTTAGGGCCATTATTTACCACCCTAGAAACGGTAGCTATTGATACTCCTGCAATGCGAGCAACATCTTTAATAGTTGACATAATGTAAACGTTTTATATTTAGTTGATAATTCATTATACCCTTTGTTTTAGCAATATAAAGATTATTTTATTAGAAATAAAAATATATATTGATTTAAAAAATGAAAACGTTTACCCTTTTTGTATTGAAAATTATTTTAAATAACATTTGAGGTTTCTATGGATACTATTTTTGACCCCACCGAGCATCCACATCGTCGATTTAACCCACTAATTGAAGAGTGGGTATTAGTGTCTCCGCATCGTGCTAAAAGGCCGTGGCAAGGGCAAGTAGAAACCATAGATGAAGATGAACGACCTAGTTATGATGAAACGTGTTTTTTATGTGCGGGAAATACACGAATTAATGGCGAAGTGAATGATAATTATGAAAAAACCTTTGTTTTTACTAATGATTTTGCTGCGTTAAAAACTGATACGCCAAAGGCTGAATCAAATGATCCGCTTTTTAAAATGGCAACAGAGCAAGGTGAGAGTCGTGTTATTTGTTTTTCACCTGATCACAGTAAAACATTGCCACAACTGAGTGTTGATGAAATTGTTGAGGTGATTTCTACATGGCAGGCGCAATGCCAAGAATTAGGTCAACATTATCAATGGGTTCAGGTTTTTGAAAACAAAGGTTCAATGATGGGCTGTTCAAACCCTCATCCTCACGGTCAAATTTGGTCTCAACAACAATTACCGACGTTAGTGAGTAAAAAACAAAAAGCGTTATCGGCCTATTATCAAGCACATAGTAGTAACTTATTATTCGATTATGCTCAACGTGAAGCCGAACAAGGCGAACGTGTAGTTGTACAAAATGCCGATTGGTTAGTTGTTGTTCCTTATTGGGCGGGGTGGCCTTTTGAAACCTTATTAATTCCACGTTTTGCCATCTCGCGTATGACAGAGTTAACTTCTGAACAACAACGTTCATTGGCTGATGCTATTCAGCAAATTACCATACGGTATGACAATTTATTTAATTGTTCATTTCCTTATTCAATGGGGCGGCATGGCGCACCTTATGATGGTGAAGAACACCCAGAATGGACATTACACGCAAGCTTCTTTCCGCCTTTATTGCGTTCAGCGACTGTGCGTAAATTTATGGTTGGTTATGAAATGATGGCAGAATCTCAACGTGATTTAACGCCAGAGCAAGCTGCTCAAAGGTTGCGAGATGTTTCTCCTATTCATTATAAGGAGTCAAAATAATGGCCAGAACACAAATGATCACTGAATTATTTATTCAACATTACCATTGTCAGCCTGATCAAGTTTTTCATGCCCCTGGGCGTGTTAACTTAATCGGTGAGCATACTGATTATAATGATGGTTTTGTACTTCCCGCAGCTATCAATTTTGGTACAGATATCGCAGCCAAATTACGTTCTGATCGTACTGTGAATGTGTTAGCTATAGATTGTAATGGCGAAACTAACAGCTTTAGTTTAGATGATCTTCAATTTAGTCAGCAGCACATGTGGGTAAATTATATTCGCGGTTCTATTGGGGTTTTATTAGCAACGTATCCAGAAATTAAGGGCGCAGATCTTGTCGTGTCAGGTAATGTACCACAGGGCACAGGACTTAGTTCTTCAGCAAGTTTTGAAATGGTTGTGTTGAAAACGTTTGCGAGTTTAAACAAACTTCCACTTGATGGAGTTAAAGCTGCTTTAATGGGGCAAAAAGCTGAAAATGATTTTGTTGGCTGTAACTGCGGCATTATGGATCAGCTTGTTTCTGCTATGGGTAAAGCAGACCATGCCATGTTATTAGACTGCCGTAGCTTAGCATTTGAACATGCGCTTATTCCCCAAGGTATGTCATTAGTTATTGTTAATTCGAATGTTAAACGTGGTTTGGTTGACAGTGAGTACAATACTCGACGTAAGCAGTGTGAAGCTGCAGCAAAACACTTTCAAAAACCTGCTTTGCGTGACGTTACTTTGATTGAATTAGAGAAAGAACAAGCTAATTTAGCGCCAGACATTTATAAGCGTGCTAAACATATCATTACTGAAAATGCACGTACCACACAAGCGCTAGTAGCATTAAACGCTAATGATATGGAGACCATGAGTGATTTGATGGCAAAATCTCATCTTTCAATGAAAGATGATTTTGAAATAACAACGTCAGAATTAGATTTTTTGGTTGAAATTATCGACGTTACTCTGGGTAACCGTGGTGGTGTTCGTATGACAGGTGGCGGATTTGGTGGGTGTGTTGTTGCATTAACTCCTGATGATTTAATCGCAGAAGTACGCACTAGCATAGAAGAGCAATATCAAGCTAAAACAGGTTTACAGGCAGACATTTATGTTTGTGTTGCTGTGGATGGTGCTTTTAGTGTTAAATGACTAATGTCTAAGGTTATAAAATGAAAATTTTAGTTACAGGTGGTCTTGGTTATATAGGCTCACACACCGTATTAAGTCTGCTTGAAAATAATTTTCAGGTAGTAGTGTTTGATAATTTAGTTAATTCCAGTGAGGAATCTTTAAACCGTGTTATGAAACTGACAGGGAAAACAGTCACGTTTATTGAAGGGGATATAAGAGACGCTTCGGCACTCGATAAAGTGTTTGAACAGCATGATATTGCCTGTGTTATTCACTTTGCTGCATTAAAAGCGGTTGGTGAATCCAGTAATATTCCTCTTAGTTATTATCAAAATAATGTATTTGGAGCACTTAACTTATTAGAAGTCATGGCAAAACATCAAGTACATAATTTTATCTTTAGTTCATCGGCAACGGTCTATGGCGAAGAAAACGAAATACCCTATGTAGAAACCATGAAACTAGGCACACCTTCAAGTCCTTATGGTGCAAGTAAAGTGATGGTTGAGCGTATTATGGCAGATTACGCCATTGCAGATCCCGAATTTAGAGGTGTTTCGTTACGTTACTTTAACCCCATTGGTGCACACCAAAGTGGTGAAATAGGTGAAGATCCAAGTGGTATTCCTAATAATTTACTACCTTTTTTGGCACAAGTCGCTGTTGGTAAACGAGATAAATTGAACGTATTTGGTGATGATTATCCAACCAAAGATGGTAGTTGTGAGCGAGATTATTTACATGTGATGGATTTAGCCGAAGGTCATGTTTGTGCTTTAAATTGGTTAAATGATCATTCTAATTTTAACGGGGTTGAAGCATTTAATTTAGGCACTGGGAATGGCACGTCAGTTTTTGCAATAATAAAAGCATTTGAGCAGGCCACCGCCATAAAAATACCGTTTGAAGTAACCCCAAGAAGAGCTGGTGATCTACCTGCTTTTTGGGCAGATGCACATAAAGCGACAACACAACTTAATTGGCAAGCAACCCGAAGTTTAGAAACTATGATGGTGGATACTTGGCACTGGCAATCTAAAAATCCTAACGGTTATCTTTAATCATCTTTAATTGCTCAATACCCTATCAATATTGGGCAATTAACTTTGTTTTCTTTTTTCAAAATTTACAATAATGCCAATCTCACTAACTATGCGACCATTTCTACTTGCCAAAATCATCAACTACTTCGTTATTTATTTCATAATTAGAACAACTCGTTATTGAAATAGATGCTTTGTATTTGGCAATTTTTTCTATGTATAAAATAGATCACTTTATTAATGAAACTAATGGTATAAGAGGTAAGTATAGACGTTTAATGGCGGATACTTGCCTCTTTAGTTATTTTATGAGGACACAATGTTTAGTGTTATAGAAACGGGCTATTTATTACTTTATCATTTAAAATGGTGATACACAGACGCCTTCATATTACCCTACAGCTTAATACGGATTTTTCATGATTACTGATCTCTTTTTTTATCTTTGCGCAATTCCTGCGGTATTGTTGTGTGGCATGAGTAAAGGGGGCTTTGGCGGAGGCATATCAATTCTAGCTATTCCCTTGATGGTCATAGCAATACCTCCGGTTCAAGCAGCAGCTATTTTACTACCAATTTTAATCGCAATGGATATGTTTGCGCTACGTAATTTTCGCAGCCAATGTAGTATAGAAAACCTTAAGATTATTCTACCAGGCGCTATCATCGGTATTTTGATCGGAACCTTTACTTTTAGTTATCTTTCAGCAGATATGATTCGTATTATGATCGGCGCTATTGCCCTAGTTTTTACTCTAAACCATTGGTTTAAAAAACGAGTGACGCAAGGGAGCAAGCTGAATAAAATCAAAGGCATCTTTTGGAGTGCTATCGCCGGTTTTACTAGCTTTGGTGTTCATGCCGGTGGCCCCCCTATTAGTATTTATCTACTCCCTCAAAACTTGGATAAAAAAAATACTAATGGGTACATTTGCTTGGTTTTTTACCGTGGTTAATGTGGTTAAATTGATCCCATACACTTGGCTAGGTGCATTTGATGATACCAATATTGCCACGTCACTAATTTTGATGCCTTTAGCGCCTGTTGGTGTAGCGTTAGGCTATTTTTTACTAAATAAGGTGAGTGTTACTATGATTTATCGCATTAGTTATTTTTTCTTATTTCTGGCGGGGGTTAGTTTGCTTTATAAGGGGGGTGTAGGACTTTTGACATAAAATTTTACTAAAATGTTTGGTATAGCAGGGCATTGGTATGATTTTTAAAAGGTAAATTCAGTTAAATAAGGTATATTAAAAGTAAGAGTTAAATTTATATTATGTTTAAAGGTAATTTATATGAAACACAGGTTCAAAATAGTCGCTATTCTATTTTCTCTATTCACGAGTTTTAGTTTATACGCCACTGACCTAAAGGTTGGTGAACGGCGCCAGACTTTAATTTACAAGCCACGACAGGTGATTTTTATCAGTTAAGTGATTACAAAGGGAAACAAGTTGTTGTTTTAGCTTGGTATCCTATGGCTAATACGCGCGGTTGTACGTTTGAGTGTAAATCACTCGTTGAGAAAGGGCACTTAATAAGAGAGTACAACGCAAGCTATTTTATGGCCAGTGTTGACCCCCTTGATGATAATCGAGATTTTGCTAAAAAAACAGGCGCAGATTTTCCGATGCTTAGTGATCCCACCAAAGAAACGGCGAAAGCATACGATGTGTTGAATTTTGTGCGTGTTGCGAGCCGTGTGACTTTTTATATTTCAAAAGAAGGTAAGATATTGAAAATTGATGATGATATCAACCCGAAAACGGCAGCAGAAGATATCGCTAACAATTTAAAAGCGTTAAATGTTGAGTTAGCGCGGGTAAAATAAATACTTATATTTTTGTAAAAACCAGAAGACGATTATTGGCGGCATAGCATGATCGTCAACTAAATTAAGCCCCGCAGCATTGGCTAGTGATATAATATCTTCAATATTACGAATCCCGCTCTGACTATCCCTATCTTTAAGCCATAAATCAAAATTAGCATTGCTGTCGCTAGTGAACTTACCATGATAATTAAACGGGCCATATATACAAACCGTAGCCGATGACGTTAAATTATCTTTTATCGCCTCAAAAAATTTAACCACTAACGGCCGGCTAATAATATGCAGTGTATTGGCAGTGTATAAACCATCAAGGGGGAAGTTTTCTTGAGGAATATGCCACGGTTTATTTAAATCAATAACAATTGGTCTGAGAACATTAGGGCAGGCTGCTTCATCTAACCATAAGTTAATACCTTGATGGTTTTCTAATAAATCACTGGTTTGCCATATTAGGTTAGGTAGATGCTCACCAAAATAACTGGCGTGTTGCCCCGTACCTGATCCAATCTCCAGTACCTGTTTTTTGTTGGCAAAAATACCGGCTAAATGTTTTAAAATTGGACGTTTATTATTTTCACATGCTTGCGAGAAAGGTTTATTCATTATTTTTTCTTATGTGGTTGAGTGTTGCTTTTGAAAGGTAATAACTGCTGACATTGTTGTTGATAAGTTAACATATGTATTTGCTCTTGTTGACAAAAGTTTTTAATCGCTTCTTTAAAGTCGGGGTGTTTGATCCAATGATATGAATGCGTTAAAACGGGTTCGAATCCTCGTTTTATTTTATGTTCCCCTTGGGTGCCAGGATTAAATGTATTTATCTTATTTTTGATACAGAACTCTATACCTAGATAATAACAAAGTTCGAAATGTAAGTTACTATACGCTTTAGTACAGCCCCAGTAACGCCCATAAAGATGTGAGTTGTTATACAAAAACAAAGCACAGGCAACATCTTCTTGAGCATCATTAGCAATGATTAATAAAATATTTTCTGGCATGTTATTAAATATCTGTTTAAAAAAATCGTAGCTTAAATGAGGTTGATGACCACGTTTTAAATAGGTAAGTTGGTAGGTTAAATAAAAAAAATCTATATCTTTAGGGGTTACTTCATTGCCTTTTAATTGGCGAGTTTTTATCCCTTGTTGACTGATTGAAAGCCTTTCTTTTTTAGTGCTTTTTCGCTTACGCGAGGTAAAACTATGTAGAAAATCGTCGAATGATTGGTAATTACGATTAAACCAGTGAAATTGCACGGTGTTACGTTGATAAACATCATCAGGTAAAACAGACTTTATTTCATCGCAGAATAAAATATGCCGACTATTAATCTCTTCTTGTTGGCAATGTGTAATTAAGGAGGTAAATAAATCTTTAATTTGCAGTGTTGAAGAGAAAACCTTATCACTACAAATTGGTGTAAATGGAATGGTAGCAACTAATTTAGGGTAATAATTAATATTGTAGCGCTGAAAAGCATCAGCCCAATCCCAGTCAAAAACATATTCGCCCCAAGAATGACTTTTTAAATACAATGGCATAAAGGCCATTATTTCTTCATTTACAGACGCGACCAGATGGTGAGGTTCCCATCCTTGCTTAATACTCACGGACTGGCTTTCTTCAAGCGCGCTAAAAAAATCATAAAAAAGGAAAGGACAAGTTGATTGGTTTACATTTTGCCAATCGGTAACTGATACTTGGTTAATACTACGTAAATAATCAATTTTTATTTGGGCATTCAATCGTACTTTCCCATGCTTTTGCGTAAAGTGTTTATTTTATTGCAATATGGGTAAATTAGGTTAACTATTTTGTTAAGTATTGTTTCGTTAAGTATTGTTTCGTTAAGTCTTAATTCGCCAAGCAGCATTTAAACTTAGGATTTTTAGGTTTAAGCCCGTCAATGAATCAAACGATTAGAACTCAAGATACTGAATCGGCTGCTGTAACTGCTTTAGGCTTATTTTATCATAGAGACGATGCAGTAAAATTGGCAGAGATGTTAAATACAGATAGCGGCCAAATAAATGGTGTGCAGGTTTTAGATGTTGATATGGTAAATGCAGCATTACAACGTGATAGTAGTGATCGTGGTTTAGCAACAGATTCTTCTGAGAGTACGCCAACCAGTATGTATAATAATGGTTTTTGGGCTTATGACCTAAGCGCGTCATCTGTCATGGATAACTGTAGTTCAGAAACTTGGATTCCTTATATGTCTGGCTATGGTGGTATTGGTATTCTTATGTTACAGGCCAAGTATTTCTTTTAAATTGGTAAAAAAAGGGTTTAAATAACAAAATGATTAGTCGATTAATACATATCAATCATAAAGCTGAGGAAAGTTTACAAAGCCAAATTCGTACGAAAATGGTGGAAGGTATTCTTGTTGGCTCTTTTCCTTCTAATAGTAAACTCCCTTCATCTCGTAAGCTTGCAAAACAACTTAATGTTTCGAGAAATACTATTGTTTTAGTGTATCAAGCTTTAATTGACGAAGGTTATTTAATTTCAAAAGAACGAAGTGGCATTTTTGTTAGTAATGATATCCATAAAGGTTATGTCACTATTACTCCCAAACTGTCAGAATTAGAGAGTGAAAACTATAATCAAAAAACGAAATCAGTTAGCACTGTCCGCGCTAATAACCCACGAAGAAACAATTACAAATTTAAAGGTGCCTTATTAACTACCAGTGAAACCTCTTGTCCCGTAAATTGGAGGCGATATAGTTTTCCTTTTATTGACGGTAAATTTGACTCGTCACTTTACCCAATTAAGGAATGGCGTGATGTAAACAATCGCGCTAATGCCAGTGGTGAAATTTATCAATGGTCTGAATTGCAAGGTTTGCAAGATGACCCTATGTTGCTTGACGAAATCAGAAGTAAGATTTTACCTCGTCGAGGTATTCAAGCAAGTAGAGAAGAAATATTAATCACGGTTGGTACACAACAAGCGTTACATTTAATCAGCAAACTGTTTGTTGATGATTCTGTCACGGTAGCAGTGGAAGAGCCAGGTTACCCTGAAATGAGGGAGTTATTATTACAACAAGGGGCTAAGTTGGTTTATCAAGAAATTGACGATAAAGGAGTAGTAGTGGATGACAAACTCAATGACTGCGACATTATTTACACAACACCAAGCCATCAAACACCTACCAGTATTACTATGTCAATGGAACGGCGTGATCAATTACTTAAAAAAGCCCAAGAACATGACTTTTTAATTATTGAAGACGATTTCGAATTTGAGAGTAATTTTTTGGGGCACCCTCATCCAAAGACTCCGTAGTTTAGATAAGAATAATCGTGTAGTTTACATTTCTTGTTTATCAAAAGTATTAGCTTCTGGCGTACAAATAGCATTTATTGTTGCGGATAGGACGGTTGTAATTGAACTTAAAAAACTACGGAAAATGGTAATGCGTAATCCACCTTTGTCAAATCAACGGGCTGTTGCTTATTTTTTATCTTTAGGCTATTACGATGCGTTTATGATGCATTTGCATAAAGTGTTTTTTGAGCGTTGGTTGGAGTTAAGAGAAGCCTTAAACATTTACTTGCCTAATTGTATCGATACTGGGCCTATTCAAGGGGGGACTGCGTATTGGATTACAGGGCCTAAGGAACTTGATGGTGATTATTTGCGAGAAAAAGCAGCTGAAATAGGTATTTTAATAGAGCCAGTTAAGCGTTATTTTGCCAGTTCAGCCTATCCTGAAAACTGCTTCCGTATGGGGATTACTAGTATTCCCACCGATAAAATTCGATCAGGGGTTAGTAAACTTGCTGAGTTGATTCACCAATTGATCGCTGAATTTGAAGAAAAGTTATCTGATGCCAAAGGTCATTTATTAACCCATTATTCACTAAAAAAAATATTATCAGGTGCTGTTTTGGAGTGTCAGATGGTTTATGGCGTTCCCTGCATTATAGAACTCTTAAATGACGGTACTATGGTGGGGCAAACAGGAGGAAAGAATAGTGAATCTGATATTGGTCGATGGTGGGTAGACGGGGATATTTATTATCGCCAGTGGAATTTATGGGGCTATGGTGAAGTGAAAGGCTTTTATGTCATTATGGACGGTAATGAAATGAAATGGTTTGATCAAAATTACTGCTTTGTTCGTCAGTTAGATTATCTTAACCGTTCCCCCTCGCTTATGGCACAAAAAAAATGATGTTATACCTTATTCAAATCTGGACCCACAACCAGTAGTCATCTGGCACTATCGTTTTATCAATTAAACTTAGTACAGTAGATTTAACTTAAATTAGCTTCATAAATATGACATTGAGAATTACTTAATGAGCCATTTTTCCATTGCAGGTATGCAACTTTCACTTCCTTGTGGTGATAATTTAACAACCATTGGTGAAGAAATTACTAAAACTAAAAAACGTTTTCCATGGGTAGATATGATTGTTCTCAGTGAACTTTTAACTTACGGCCCGGAAAAAAAATATGCTGAAAAACTGCCCAGTAAAGCAGAAATATTTTATTGTGAGTTAGCTAAAAAGCTTGATATCTGGCTTATACCAGGCTCAGATTATGAAATAGATGGTGATGATATATTTAACACAACATCTGTGATTAATAATCAAGGTGTTGTTATTCAACGTTATCGTAAAATATATCCATTTTGCCCTTATGAAACGGGGGTTTCTTGCGGTCAGGATTTTGTTGTTTTTGACGTGCCTCAAGGTAGGATAGGTGTGGCTATCTGTTACGATCTTTGGTTTCCAGAAGTAGCACGCAGCTTAGTTTGTTTAGGCGCTGAGGTACTTATTTACCCAACGCTCACCGGCACGATAGATCGGAACGTTGAATTATCAATAGCAGAGGCTACAGCAGCAATGAATCAATGTTATGTGATTGCTGTTAATGGCTTAGGTGACTATGGCAATGGAAAGTCTATCATCGTAGCACCTGATGGTAGCGTTATTCACCAAGCAGGTATCAATAAAGAAATATTTCCCGTTGAAATTGATTTTGCTTTGGTTCGTCGTAATCGAGAGCGAGGCCTGCATGGTTTAGGGCAACCACTGAAGAGCTTTAGAGATAACTCAATATCCTTTGCTTTTGCTACGAAAAATAATCGTAAAAGCAGTGAGTTAAGTAAACTTGGCGAATTAAAAATCCCAAAAAGCTAATCACTAAATCTGGACCTATAACAAGTCTAAAACTGGCACTATGCCATGTGGTTTGATTGCTCTAACCTAAATTCAGTCTAAAAATACAACAATAGATTCTGGGAAATATCATGAACAAAACAATATTTAGTAAATCAGTAGTATCAAGTGCAGTTAGTGCTGCCTTATTGATGTCTTTTACATCGATTGAGGTTAATGCAGCCGATGCGCCAGTAGCAGAAAAAGGTAAAATCGAAATAATAGAAGTTACCGCAAACCGCCGTGCACAAACCATTCAAGAAATTCCGTATAATATTTCAGCCGTTTCTGGTGAGGAACTTGAAAGTCTTGGTATTATTGACGCTTCAGATCTTATGCGTAATGTGGTGGTATTACCGTAGTTGACCGTGGTTATCGAAATTCTGGCGCTGTTAATGGTGTTATTATTCGTGGGGTTAATGTTGATGGTGGCTCAAATGGTGATGTTGCTTTGTCTGCTGTACCGACCGTTGCTTCTTATATTAATGACACGCCGATGTTCGCCAATTTCATTTTAAAAGATGTTGAAATGGTTGAAGTATTGCGTGGGCCACAAGGCACCTTATATGGCTCAGGCTCTTTAGCGGGGACGGTTAAATATAGAATGAATCGTCCTGATGTAGATGAGTTTAGTGGCTCTGCCAGTGTTAACTTGGGGCAAGCTGAAGGCTCAGATGGCTTTAATTTAAATACTGATGTTATGCTTAATTTACCTATTTTAGATAATTTTGCCATTCGTGCTAATGTTGGAAAAATTGATAATGATGGCATTGTTGATTATACGAATGTATATAACTTAAATGATAATTCCCGAGCGCCGATGGCATCTAGTCCTTCGGCTAGCTTTGATCCAACAGGTGGTTTTATTCCTTCGAGTGATTACAATGCCCTGACAAGTAATGGTGATTTAGCAACGGGTGGCAATACTTTTAGAAGTGTCAAAGATGCGGATACTGTTGATATTACTTATGGTCGAATCTCAGCATTGTTCGAAGCTACAGATGATTTGAAATTATTATTAGCTTATCAATTCCAAAATGATGAAATTGGTGGCCGACGTCAAGTGACACGTGGCACAAATTGGACTGAAGGAAGCGAGCAATCTTACGGTGATTATGAAAATGGTGCCGTATTATTAGAGCCATCAGATCGTGATGTATCATTAACAACGTTAGAAGTAGAGTGGAATTTAGGCTTTGCAACGTTGACTTCAAGTTCGTCGAAATATTCACATGAAGGTAATTCGATTAGCGATAACACAGGGTTTTACGCCCAAAACGATTGGTTTGGTGACCTTTATTATGGTTCTCCACGTCCTTTAGCAATGGCTGACCGTGGTTACAAAGAAGATGCATTCGTGCAAGAATTACGACTAGTATCGAACAAACGAAAAGCTAATATAGACTGGGTTGTTGGGGCCTATTATATGGATCAAGATACCCTATCAACACAAGACAGTTATATGCCAGGATATCAGGAGTGGGCATTTGCTGCTTATCCATCATGGTGGGATACCATGGGGGATTTTGGTATGGTTTATACTGACAATGATTTTCATTATGTCAGAAACCAAAACTTTAAAGATACCGCTATTTTTGGTGAACTCACTTATCATTTTTCAGACAAATTACGGACAACCGTTGGCGCTCGTTATTTTGATAATACATTTACTAACAATACCGTACTTTCATTGCCTATATGGCCATTTTTAAGTGATGAACCAAACTTTGATACTGATGAGAGTGATACCTTGTTCAAAGGGAATATTTCTTACGATTTATCTGACGACACCATGTTATATGCAACTTACGCTGAAGGTTATCGTCGTGGCGGAGCCAACGCTGTACCGTTAAGTGGCTCTTTACAAGAAAGGCCTGAGTGGCAGCAATATACTTCAGATTCGGTGAACAACTATGAGTTTGGTGTTAAAGGTTACTTAGATGGTGGCGCACATAGTTATACCGTTTCAGCCTTTTTAATTGATTGGCAAGACCCACAGTTAAATACGGCAACGTCAT
The DNA here is from genome assembly GCF_022669015.1 of Colwellia maritima. Classification (GTDB taxonomy): domain Bacteria; phylum Pseudomonadota; class Gammaproteobacteria; order Enterobacterales; family Alteromonadaceae; genus Colwellia; species Colwellia maritima. Next base: position 384,739 of record NZ_JAKKSL010000002.1, read on the forward strand.
GGGGATTTTTTGCTGTAGCTAATGGTCAATCGGCTCAAACGTCTGGAATTGAATTAGAGTTGCAAGGTTACTTAACAGACGATTTACATTATGTTGTAGGTTATGCGTATGCTAAAGCAGAATTAACTGATGATTTTTATGCGCCTTCAGGGATTAGTGCAACGGATCCAACGTATTTAGTCGCGTCTGATGGTACTCGGTTACCATCAACACCCGAAAGCACGATCAGTGTTTCACTCGACTATACTCATACACTGGATAATGACATGTACTGGATTAGCCAAATAAATGGTTATTTTCAATCTGATACAGTTAATGCTTTAGGTGAGGGTAAATATCAAGCAGATATTGATGCTTTTTCTATCTGGGGAGTAAGCACCCGTATTAGTGCGGATGATTGGGATGTAACGCTCTACGTTAAAAATTTATTTAATGAAGACGGTGTAACGGGCATTATTCCTGAAAGTGCGATGGGCACAGACCCAAACAGAAAACTTTTTAGGTAACTCATCTAAAGATTATATCAGCCGACCAAGAACTATCGGCTTGTCGGCAACCTATAAGTTTTAAATGATTGCTAGCAGCAGCGTCGTTGGTTTTGTTAACGAATGTCCCAGTTGCTAGCGATAACACAAAAAGTTATGTTGTTGTAACACTTTTCTTTTGCTGAGTATTGTATGCTTAATAATAATAATTTCTTTAACGCTAATCTGCCCACTAACCAGAATGATATTGAGTCAAGGCTAGATCAAGCTTGGACTTATATTAACGAAAGAAACGTGTCTTTAGCGCAACAAGCTTGTCAAAACATTAATCAAGATTTTCCAATGAATGCAGATGGCCGGTACGCGACTAGCTTTTTAGCTTTTCAGCTCAAACAGCTATCAATTGCTATTAATACCATTGATAAGGCAATTCACTTACAGCCTAATAATTTACAATGGCAATATCAAAAGGTGATGACTTTATTATCGATGTCTGACAAAGTTCAAGCCATAAAATTGGTGGAAAATCTTAAAAACCAATCATTGAATAACATTAGAATGTGTAGTGATTTTGCTGTTATGTTCACTCAGCTAACGGATTATAAGCAAGCAAGCTTTTATTACCAACAAGCCTTAATTCTAGTTAGTGAAAGCACTGTTAATGAAAAGCAGCAGGCAAAGCAAAGCGCTCAACTTTATTTTAATTTAGCTTCAATTGAACGCTATCAAGGTAAAATCGAGTTAGCAGAGCAACATTTAAATCAAGCTATTTTGTTGAATCCACAAGATTATGAAGCTTATCTTTTGCGTTCTAGTTTGAAAAAGCAGACTCATGAGAACAATCATATAGAACAGCTTGAACAACTGTTATCAGAAGGGATTACACATCCTATTGCTAAAGCACAAATACATTTTTCTTTAGCAAAAGAATTAGAAGATTTAGCTTTGTATTCACAAAGTTTTAATCAGCTTAAGCAGGGCGCAAAAACGCGACGTGGCCGAATGCAGTATGATGTTGAGCATGATTTGTCTACTTTACATGAGATCAGAAAAACCTTTAACACTTCCTTATTTAGAAACAAAGCAAACGTCATTACAAATTTGTGATAATAATGAGGCTATTTTTATTTTAGGTTTACCTCGAACGGGTTCAACGTTAGTTGAGCGCATTGTAGGAGCGCATAGTGATGTTTTTAGTCTTTGGAGAGCTTAATAATTTTGCTTTGTGTTTGATGGATGAAGTAAAAAAAGTAACAACAATACCGCCAAAATCTAGCGCGGAATTAGTGGCGTTAACCAGTAAAGTTAATTTTAAAACATTAGGTGAAAGTTACATTAACAGCACTCGGCCTGAAACAGGACACACCAAATATTTTATCGATAAACTACCGTTAAATTCTTTATATGTAGGCCTAATACATTTAGCACTTCCTAAAGCTAAAATTATTCATGTTACACGCCATCCTATGGATACTTGTTACTCTATTTATAAACAACTTTTCACTAATGGTTATCCATTTTCTTATGATCTAGTTGAACTCGCTCAGTACTTTATTGAGCACCATAAAATGATGCAACATTGGTATGCTGAACTTCCGAATGTAATACACCCCGTGGCCTATGAAGATGTGGTTAATGACTTGTCGGGGCAAGCACAGAAATTAATAACTTATTGTCAGCTTGATTGGCAAATACAATGTAGTGATTTTCAAAATAATCCTGCACCCTCAACAACAGCAAGTGCAACACAAGTACGGCAACAAATTTATAAAAGCTCAACAGGAAAATGGCGTCAATTTGAAAAAGAGCTTTTACCCATTAAACATTTATTAGAACAGGCGGGTATCTATTGTGATTAATAACCCCTGTTCGGAGCATTCAATGTCAGAGCAAAGTAGTAAAAGTATTAACAGTCAGTCCGTAAATAACCATTCTCCGACGCCGCAAAAGGTAACAAATTATTTTGATAAAATAAAAGTAACACCCAACGGTATGTTTGCACGGATTATTTTGGCATTTTTAACTACGGCCGGTATTTTTTACATTAATATTATGCCTGCAGTGGTTAATGGTTTAAAAGAAGGATTGGCGTTTACTAGTCAACAAGTTTGGTTTTGTTAGCTCTGCCAATTTGTATGGTGCAGCAATTGGCGCATTATCTGCTGTGTTTCTCATTAAACACATTTGTTGGCAACGTTGGTGTTACGTCTTATTATTAACGCTTATTGTAATAGATACTTCGTGTATTTTTATTACGGAGCCTATTACCATGATCTCGATAAGAGCAATACACGGCTTAACAGGAGGTTTGTTGGTAGGGATAGGCTTTAGTATCATATCAAGAACATCTGAAGCAGATAAAACCTTTGGTTATTTACTTTTAATTCAGTGGGGATTAGGTGGGTTGGGTATCATGTTTTTACCTGGCCTAGTGCCAGAATACGGCACTAGTGCTTTATTTGCTTCTTTGGTCACCTTTACGATAGTGACCTTGATTATGCTGCCTTTTTTACCTCACTATACAATTGAAACGTTAGCTAAACCAACACTAGGTGAGCAGCTAAATAAACAGAAGTCGTCATATTTACCCTTACAGTTAAACTTGTTTGGTATTTTCTTATTTCAAGCTGCCAATATGGGATTATTTGCTTATATGATCAGTTTAGGTAAAGCGGATGGTTTATCGATGGAATTTATGAGTAATGCCTTAGGTGTTGCCAGTTGGGTTGCATTAATAGGCGCATTTTTAGTGATAATTATTGGCACTAAGTATGGTCGAACCATACCTTTGGTTATTGCTATTGTACTTACCGCTTTTTGCAGCCGGCTTTTACATTTTAGCAGCAGTGAGATGGTTTATTTGATGGCAAATATAATTATTGGCATCACGTGGGCATTTGTTTTGCCCTATTTGTTTGGTATTTGTTCAGAGCTTGATAAAAGCGGTCAAATGGCTGCACTTGGTGGGTTTGCCTCGAAAATGGGGTTGGCATCAGGTCCTATGGTTGCCGCGCTTATGCTTCATGGTGAAAATTATCAACAAGTCATCAATTTTGCCGTAGTTGGACTTGTGTTATGCGCTATTGTCGTTTTCAAACCGGAGAAGGCTTGATATTAACTAATCATCATATTTATTTGTTCTAACTCTATTTAAGCTCAATTTTGTTTAATAATACCTTAATTTATTGAAAGTTAAGGTTAATTATACTCTATGTTCTATTCACTATGGTGAGAAAGTTCTTCATAATTCAAGGTGAATTTACGTGTCATTAGCCGGTTTATTGCCAGTAAGCCAAGTATGGTCATTTTTCATCCTGATATTCCTTATGGCACTAAAGAGCCACTTATTTTTGTCTTTTAATTAGCTAATCTAATGCAGTTCTAATTTTAATCGATTCGAACATTTTATGGAGAAAATAACACTAAAAAAGTCAATAATAAAACAACAATAGGCTCTTTATGAAACAACACATATTAAAAAAACTACAACACCATAAATCGAAATTATTAGCCAATGCTTTAATTAGTATATTGGTACTTTTTTCACCTCAAAATTTGGCGGGCAGTTGGCAACAAAATGTTGCTATTGGGGGATTTAATAATGTTCATATCTACACACCTGACTCAAACTCAACTATAGGCACAGGTAAATCTTTACTGATAGTTCTACATGGTTGCGTTCAACCCATTAATAATTATCTAACGGCAAAATTAGAAGACGCAGCTGAAGCTCATGGCATGGTTATCGCGCTACCTGATGCTATGAATAAAGCAGGTTACAGTTGCCGGTCATATTGGCAAGGAACGGTATCTCGTACCTCTGGCGACTATCAAAATCTCATTAGTCTAGCCAATACCTTAAGTGGCGATACTAGTAGAAGTATTGACCCTGACCAAGTTTATATTCCGGCTTATCTTCTGGTGCGGCAATGTCAGCGCAAACCGCTTGTTTAGCACCCGATATTTTCTGCCGGAGTCGCGCCAAGTCTTGGCCCTACCATTGGCACAAGCTCAAATGGTGCTATTACTACTTGTGAAACTGTATCAACTTCAACGTTTAAATCTCGATGTGAAGGTTATCTTTGGCTCAGCTAAAAGTCATTTTGCTACACAAATAGCAGCAATAGGGCATGGTACAGCAGACACTACGGTAAACACTTGTTATAACCAACAAAATGCTAATGGCTTTGCTACAGTTTATGGGGTTAATCAACTGTCAGGCACGAATAATATTAGTGAAGGTGCGGGACATACTGCTTCAGAAACCTTATGGGAAAACAATCGAGTAAGCATGCTATGGTTTGATAACTTAGATCATTCTTGGTCTGGTGGTGCCGGCGCTTCGGGTGATTACATTGCTGATGACAGTATTAATTTTGCTGATTATCTAGGTCAGTTTTTTGCTGACAATAACCAACGTGTTGATCGAAATTCTGGTCCTGTAGTTAGCAATCATAGCGCTATTGAAAATAATAGTACTCTAATCATTAGTGGCAATGCTATTGATACTGAAGGTAGTGTGACTAATGTTGCTTTAACTGTTTCTGCGTTAGATTCTGGCTTGCCAGTAGTGATTGAAACGTTAAATAGCAGCGTAAATAGTAGTAACAATTCGTATAGCGCTACTACAAGTGTGTTAAATGATGGTTTATATCAAATTACGGCCATTGCAACAGATAATGAAAATAAAGCAGGAGATGCTGTTTCTATCACAACCAGAGTAGGGCCAGAGCCTCCGGCAACACCACCTACGTTATCAGGTATTAGTGCAGCAGTTTCAGGACAATGCGCCACGATTACCGGTGTAGTGATTGACGTTAACCAAAATCTAACCCAGGTTGTTGTTAATTTTGCCAATGGCAATATCACTGCCGCTCTTAACGGAAATCAATATACTGCAGAAAAATGTAGCTTACCTGGTGGCAGTAATACCGCCACAGTAACTGCTACCGATGCTAGCTCATTATCAAGTACAGACAGTGTTCAATTTACTATTGATGCAGGTGTTACTGGTGATTACAACCTTCATATTAACGAAGGACACATTACATGGGGCAATGGTTATTCAGCCTGTTACCTTGAATTTGGCACCGCAGCCTTTACTATGCGTGAATATCCTTCGGGTACTAATCAGTGTCAGTGGATAGCCGATGGTGCGCCAAGCTGTCTTTGGTTTAAGCCAAAATTGTAGCGGTGGAGGTAATGGTAACCCAGACACTGACAATGATGGCATTGCTGACAGCGCGGACAATTGTCCTAACGATATCAATGTGGATCAAGCGGATAATGATAACGACGGTATAGGTAATGTTTGTGACAGTACGCCTAATGGCGGTGTTGTTGATACTGACAATGATGGCATTGTTGATAGTGTCGATAATTGCCCAAACAATGCTAACGCAGGTCAAGCGGATAATGATAACGACGGTATAGGTAATGTTTGTGACAGTACGCCAAATGGCAGTTTTACTTGTACTGACATAACGTCGAGTAACTATGCCCATGTGCAAGCAAGCAGAGCGACCACAAATGGTTTCTATACGTTCTCGATAGGTTCAGGAGAAAATATGGGATTCTACAATATCTATTCTTTAACAACTTTGGCAGAAACATCAGCAAACTACTATGAAATTGGTAGTTGTCCTTAATTGTTAAACTAAGTTTTGGTTAGTTAACCTGAACTCGGTTTAAAAGATAGTTAACAAATTGAAATAAAAGTAAAAATTATTTTAATATATCTCTAGCTTGATAGTTTTTCTTAATTCAAGGAAAATTTCGCGTCAATAGCCGGCCTATTGCAAGAAAGTTTAACGCAGAAGTAAGGAAAAATAGCTGCTAGAGAAACATTTGTTAAGCCGAGCTCAGGTTAGTAATGAAATACACCACGTCTGATGGCGTGGTGTCATTAGCCATGGTATTTAGCAGCAAGTATTTTTACTCCATTGTATATGTGACGTAGGAAACTAACAAAAGTTAAAAAACAAGCTGATATCTATGGGCACACATGGCTTATATTATTAAATACATCGGTAACCGTTTTTCCTAAACCAATAGCGCCACTATCTGTCATCTGGGTGATAATGACTTCGGGTAAAATCAAGCTAGTATGCCCACCAAAACCAGAAAGCATAGGTGCTTGTGTAGCTCTACCACAGGCACTCATGTCAGTAATAGCACCAATGTGTAAGCGCCAAAAGCCATTGTCATAATGTAAATTATTAGTATTAGATGGCAGTCCTTTAATTTCACCTGTTATCACTTCATTTATCATGACAGGGTCGAGTAAATCACCACTTACCCCTTCATCTCGGATGTATTGAACAACACGAACGACATCATTTAATGTCGCCGAAAGGCCATAACCTCCCCATGCTTCATGAGTATCCGTAGTTCGTTGTGTACCACGAATATAATGACTTAACCCTATCTTATTATAAAGTGGAATTAAGATGTCATTAAAGGCATCTTTGTCTTTTCCTAATTTACTTTTGATAAAGGCTGTAGCGGCATAACCTACTAATTCAGTATCTGTGGTGTGATAAACACTGTAAGTGCCTGGAGAAACTTGCTGTGGCCGGCCATTGCATGCGAAGTATGCCCGCTCTTTTCTTGTCGTGGGAATAAAGTAATGATCAATAATTTCATGACTTGCTTCATCAACCTCAAAAATGGGGGATTGATAATTTCCTGTTGCCATATCGAGTGCATGCTCAATGGTTACTCCGTCCCATCGGTTATCTGAACATTCGGGTACTAATTCTTTAATAAATAAATGTTTAAATCCTGGGTATTGTTTTTCAATAGCGGCAACTACAAGAAAACCATGAAGTGTTTTAGTAAATGAATAAATACCTATCGTTTTTTCAGCGCAATATGGGTGGTCGCCATAGCGTGTATTGCAACCTTTGCTATAGCTAATATTATTAACTAAAATGCTATAACCATTTAAGTCTGCTGCATTAATGGCATAGGCATAATTTGCTAAATCAACACCAGGATAGTCGATGACTAGCTCAGACAAAGGCTTAGTAGGGATTCTTGCAGCCTCTTCAATATCTCTATCCTTGATTACTTGAGCTTTGTTTTCGATAGTATAATTATTGTAATGGGCAGTTAACGTACCATAAAATTCGAACCCGTAAAATTTGCAAGTTTCGCTCACATTTTGTACGTGAACATTAGAGATTGAGCCATCATTTTTAAACAAAAAGGTTGCTAATCCATTTGCTTCACAGTTTTGATTGTTTTCTTTAAGCGTATATGGAAAGGCGGCTCTAGTAAAACCCTTGTCATCTGCTTCATCCCAAACGGCTCCCACACCGGTGATAGACCAAGCAGCAGTACCGATAAAACCATGGCCCCTATCGACAGGAATTAAGCGTTCGCCGTCTTGTACAAAAGCATAAGAAAAGCTAGGCCATTGCCGATATCCTTTTGGTAAATCACTAGATGAACCATAGTTTTGTTTAAATATAGGGGTACCCGTTATTGTTAAATTTCCCTCGAAAATATTAGTCGCTTTTAAAGGATTGTCAGGTAAAAAAGCATTTGTTGAGAAGGCATTATTTGAATCTGAGTCTGTATTTAAATAATCAAAGCTTGCTTCGCTTCTTGTAGGTGCTGCTGTAGGTGCGGATATAGTTGGTTGAACTACAGATGGTGAATTCTTGACATTCTGGTCGCCACCATTGCCACAGGCATTTAAAAGAAAAAGGCTAAAGAGAGTAATTGATTTTAATACATTCATTTAAATACCTAAATTAAAAAACTAAATTCATGATCTTGTGAGATTTGTGAGATAGCTAACATACAAGCTTACAACTATCATAAAGGTTGTCATATTAAGTTGTAGTACCAGAACATAAAGAGGGGTAGTGCCAGTTGTAAGGAAGTTAACGTTAAGATTTGTCCCCAACAGCGACTTTTAAGCATTGAAAAAAAGCATTGGTAATTAATTCATTTGTTCCTTTTTTAAGTCGAATTGCCTTAAAGGTATTTTGATAACCATAAAGCTCGTCAAATAAAGGCTTCATTTTATGTTTTACCCCCCAATTAGCAACCATATGCTTAGGTAGAATACCAAGATACGCCCCGCTTAAAATAAGTGTAGCTCTTGCTTCTTGATGATGTGCTTTTGCTGTTTTTTTCCATAACATCATGTCTGGGTGGGGTTCACGCCCGTGCATTAAGCGCGGTGATTCAACAAAAGAATATTGCTGCAAATCTTGTGGCGATATTTTATTTTGGTGATAAAGTGGATGCCCATCAGCACAGTACACAAGCATTTTTTCTGAAAATAGGGATATGGATTCTAATTCATTAAATCGTTCGGATAAGACGGTAACCCCAACATCAACTTTTTTATTTTGCACAGCAGTAGTTACTTCATCAGAGCTCATGGTGCTTATTTTTACTTCTACATCGGGTGCTATATCAGTAAAGGCTCGCAGAGCGCTAACTAGGCAAGAACCATGTACACCTAACATGTGTTCAGCAAAGGCTATGTGTAGAAAACCTAAAAGTCGATGATGTGATTGATTTATTGTTGTGCGAAATTGTTCCAGTGCAGCTAATAAATCCACCGTAGCGTTATAAACAATATGCCCATGTTCTGTTAGTCTAAAACCGGCACGTCCGCGTTCGCATAAGTGCATATTCAACCTTTTCTCTAAATCAGAAATATAATTAGAAATAGTTGAGTTAGCTAAATTGAGTGGAATTTCTGCAGCACTAAAACCGCCAAAATCTACAACGGCTTTAAATACATTCAATAAACGTAGATCAATATCGGCAAGTTGCCTTGATAATGCTGCTTTCTTTTTCCCCATGATTATCCTTAAATTAAACTAACTATTACATTTGTATATCCAAATGTAAGTTATAGCAAGTAATTATATAAACGAACTGATTATCCTTTTATCCTTTAGGAAACCTAATCAATAAAGTAATTCATAATCATGAGCCCAATTATCTACCCAACGACCAACTTAAAAAAACCAAGTGACCTAGTTATAGAAAGAGGCGATGGTATTTATATTTTTGATAATAAAGGTAAAAAATATTTAGAAGGCATGGCCGGTTTATGGTGTGCTTCATTGGGGTATAACAATCAAGAAATAATTGATGCAGCAAATGCACAAATGAGTAAATTATCTTTTTCACATATGTTTGGCGGTAAAACGCATCAAGTTGGTATTGATTTGGCGGAAAAATTGTCATCAATGGTACCAATGAAAAATGCAAAGGTATTTTTTGGTAATTCAGGAAGTGATGCTAATGATACGCATATTAAAATATTACGATATTACTTTAATGCTATTGGTAAACCACAGAAATATAAAATAATTGCCAGAGAACGTTCTTATCATGGTGTTACAATTGCCTCAGCATCGTTAACGGGGCTCCCTGTAAATCATACTCATTTTGATTTACCTTTTGATGCGTTAGGTGTTTTACGAACAGATGCACCGCATTATTACCGTGGCGCTCAACCACAGGAATCTGAAACTGAATTTGTTAACCGAATTACTAATAATTTAGAACAACTTATTATTAAAGAAGGCCCTGAAACTATTGCTGCTTTTATTGTTGAGCCTATAACGGGGGCTAGTGGCGTTATTGTCCCTCCGCAAGGTTATTATGAAAAAGTGCAAGCTATCTTGGCAAAATACGATATTTTGTTTTGGGCTGATGAGGTGATCACAGGATTTGGCAGAACTGGAAATGATTTTGGTAGTACTACTATGGGGATCAAAACTCCTGATTTAATGACATTAGCAAAACAGCTATCGTCAGCATATTTCCCTATAAGCGCATCATTGGTTAGCGACGACATTTATCAAGCGTTAGTTGAACCGAGTAATAAGGTTGGTGTTTTTGGACATGGATTTACCTATACCGGACACCCAGTGGGGTGTGCGGTAGCATTAAAAACGTTAGAAATATATCAACGAGATAATATTTTTGATCATGCTGCTGATGTTGGCGAATATATGCAAACTAAATTATTAACCTTAAAAGATCATCCGTTAATTGGTGAAATTAGAGGAAAGGGCATGATTGCTGCGGTTGAGCTTGTGGCCGATAAAAAAACAGGTTTAGCATTCTCTCATGGCGAAGTGGGGAATTTTGCCATGAAGTCTTGTCAACAACTCGGCATGATCACTCGTGCAATAGCCGGATCCTCTTTAGCTTTTTGTCCACCTTTAATCATCACAAAACCGGAAATTGATGAAATGATATTTATTTTGCAACAAGCGTTAGATGAAACCTTTATTTTTGCTTCAAAAAATAAATATATTGTTTAAGCTGTGTTGTTAGTTACAGTTAGACTAGTTACCAAAATGTTCGAATAATCGCTTTGTCATAACGATATTCAAACCACCTCAAGATGCAAGAAACGAGCATCTTGAGGTGGTGTGGTATATAAACGTTTTATTTTTGAGCTTAGCTCAAGAGTATGACTTGCCACCCATCCCCAAGATTTAATCAGATTTTAATCCTATTCTTTCATACGGTTGCCAAGTTCATTGCGCCCCGTTTATTCATTACAGATTAGAAATATTACCTTTTGTATTTAAAATGTATTTTTATATTGTTATAAACGGTGTTTTAACGACGGTTTTTGTGTTTTAAAGCGTTTATATAAGTATCTAATAAAATAATACAGTGTAGTTTTAAATATAAAAACACACAAAATGATTGACGGAAGTTATTTTTGATGATTAAATCATAATTCGATTGAAGCTGACTCAATGGTATGACTTAGTTTTTTAGTACTTATTGGGTGCGCACAAACGTTAAAAATGTGCAATAGCAATAAATAATTTTAGTTGGGACTTTGAAATGATTAATAAGCACTTTGTCTTATTGAATGATGCAGATAATGTTTTTGTTTGCTGTAAGCAGTTACTTGCCGGTGAATCAACAAACTTAGAAGGTGTTGATGTGACTATGACTGCTGATATAACCGTTGGTCATAAAATTGCCAGAAAAGCGATAGTAAAAGGCGAAAAAATTATTAAGTATGGCGTGTCTATTGGATCTGCAGTTCAAGATATTACGTTTGGTGAGCATATTCATATGCACAATATGAAAAGTGATTATATAGCTAGCCATACCAGACAAAGCAAAGTAGGGGAAGAATAGTGAAAGGTTATTTAAGATCTGATGGACGCAAAGGCATACGTAATGTTGTTTTAGTAACCTATTTAGTTGAATGTGCACATCATGTTGCTAGAGCTATTGTGAGTGTCTCAAATAATAGTGACGTGCAGTTGATTGGTTTTCCCGGCTGTTATCCAAATGAATACTCTTTAAAAATAATGGAAGGGCTTTGTACTCATCCTAATGTATTTGGTGTGCTTATTGTTTCGTTGGGCTGTGAAGGATTTAACCGTGAACAACTAGCCAATGCTATTGAGGCAAGTGGTAGAAAAGTTGACACCTTAGTTATTCAAAAATCAGGTGGTACTAAAAAAACAATCGACGCGGGCATTGAAAGTGTTCGTGAACTGTTGGTTTCAGCTGAGTCTACTGAAATAGTGCCAATGGATATGAGTGAATTGGTGGTAGGTACTATATGTGGTGGCTCAGATGGTACCGGTATTGGCGCCAACCCAACCGGTAGGTCATTGTTTTGATAAACTTATTAAAGATGATGCTATTTGTATTTTTGAAGAAACAGGTGAGCTAATTGGCTGTGAACAAATTATGGCAGAGCGTGCTATCACACCAGAGCTTGGCGAAGAAATAATGAAATCGGTTGAAAAAGCCGAACAATATTACACCAAAATGGGTTACGGCAGCTTTGCTCCCGGTAACGCTGAAGGCGGTTTGTCTACCCAAGAAGAGAAATCTATGGGAGCTTACGCGAAATCTGGAAGTTCTAAAATACATGGGTTAATCAAGCCAGGTGATATTCCAAGACAAGGTGGATTATATTTGATGGATGTTGTTCCAGATGGCGATCCTATGTTTGGTTTCCCCAATATTGTTGATAGTGCAGAAATTGTTGAAATGATAGCTTCAGGCTCTCATTTAATTCTGTTTACTACTGGCCGAGGTTCAGTCGTTGGCTCTGCCATATCACCGGTAATAAAAGTATGTGCAAATCCAGAAACCTATGAGAACTTATCAGACGATATGGACATTAATGCCGGTAAAGTTATTAATGGCGAAGCAACAGTACAACAAGTGGGTGATGAAATATATAAACTGGTAGTAAAAGTAGCGCAAGGTCAGCAGTCTAAATCAGAAGTCTTAGGCCATCAAGAGTTTGTATTAACCTATAAAAAGTTTGAAGCTATTGGTCCTTCATGTTTACCCACAGTTAGGTAGTTGAGTAATTAACGATGTTTAAAAAAAGACAAATAGGCAAAACCAGTTTACAAGTTACCGAGTTAGGTTTTGGGGCTGCTACTTTGGGTAACCTTTATCATCCAATGCTTGATAGTGCGGCTGATGAAAGTATTAACAAAGCAATGGAATTAGGACTTAATCAATTTGATACCGCACCTTATTATGGTTTTGGCTTAAGTGAGCGCCGTGTAGGTAATGCTTTAAGAAATTATGATAGTAAAGATTACGTTTTATCAACAAAGGTGGGGCGAATTCTAGAGCCTTGTGCCAAAGCCGAAGATAAATACGGTTTTTGCTCACCCATGCCATTTGAGCCTAAGTATGATTATTCTTATGATGGCATTATGCGCTCTTTTGAACACAGTATTCAGCGTTTAGGTCTATCAAAAATTGATATTTTGTATATGCACGACATTGGCCGAGCAACGCATGGAGATGATCATGAACGTTTATTCAAAATAGCCATGGAAGGTGGTTATAAAGCCATGGACGAGCTACGTTCACAAGGCTTAGTCTCTGCTATTGGTTTAGGCGTTAATGAATATGAAGTGTGTGAACAAGCTATGGATCATGGCTACTTTGACTGCTTCTTACTAGCCGGTCGCTATACGTTATTAGAGCAAAAATCTTTAGAGAGCTTTTTACCAAGGTGTATTAAAGAAAACAGTTCTATCATCCTTGGTGGCCCTTATAATTCAGGAATTTTAGCTACAGGTGTTCGTAAAAAAGGTGTTGTTCCACATTATAATTATGAGCCTGCGAGTGAAAGTATTATTAAAACTGTGGCAAGAATTGAAGATATTTGCCAAGAGTTTAATGTGCCATTAGCCTCAGCTGCACTGCAGTTTCCGTTAGCACATCCGGCTGTTGTCAGTGTTATTCCAGGGTTAAGTTCAGCGAGCCGTGTTGAAACAACCGTAGCGCAAATGCAAATAAATATTCCTACCGAGTTCTGGCTTGCCTTACAAAATGCAGGTTTATTATATCCAGATGTTCCTGTACCAAAAGGAGCTGCGGAGTAGTTTATGAAGCGCATTGATTCTCACCAACATTTTTGGCAATTATCTCGTGGTGACTATACCTGGCTCACCAAAGATTTAGGTGTTTTATTCCGTGATTATATGCCTACAGATCTAAAGCGTGAGCTTTCACACGCCAATGTCAGTGATACCATTTTAGTGCAAGCTGCGGAGACGTTGGCTGAAACTGATTTTATGTTTCGTCAAGCATATACCCAAAGTTTTGTTTCAGGTGTTGTTGGTTGGGTAGATATGGAAGGCCCTGAAGTATTGGAGCAGTTAACTTGGTTTATGGAGAACCCTTATTTTAAAGGGATCAGGCCAATGATCCAAGAGATAGATGATGTTAACTGGATGCTTAAATCTGAGTTAACGCCAGTATTTGCCTTTTTAGAAGATAATGAGTTGAGTTTCGATGCCTTAGTACTACCAATGCATTTAGAAAACTTACAAAAACTATTAATACGCCACCCTAAATTGCATGTTGTTATTGATCATGGTGGTAAACCACAAATAGCGGAAGCGTTAGGTTTTGATATTGCTAACTCGATAAACCGACAGTGGGCAGAAGATATTGCACAGCTAGCTAAAAACAAGAATGTTTTTTGTAAATTATCTGGTTTAGTCACCGAGGCAGGTGATAAGGCAAGCTATGCTGATATTGAGCCTTATATGACGCATCTATTGAATTGTTTTGGTGCGAATAAATTGATGTGGGGCAGCGATTGGCCAGTAGTCAATCTAACAAGTGACTATTCATCGTGGTTTGATATTGCTGCCAAGTTTATTGCAAAACAGCCTAAACAAGATCAAGAAAATATTTGGTCGGGTGCTGCGAAAAATTTTTACCGACTATAGCAAAGCGTAATAATTTTTCAGTTGACGCTTTGAAGTATTTATCGACACATAAATTCTGAAGCATGAATTTTGAAGTATAAATTTTAAAATATGAATAGAAAACATTTTCTTAAAGGAAAAAAATGAATCAAAGATTTAATAATAAAGTAGTAGTTATCACAGGTGGTGGTAGCGGTATAGGCCAAACAGCAGCAGTAAGATTTGGTAGTGAAGGCGCACACGTTGCGATTTTAGACCTTGATATGGTCGGTGCACAAGCAACTCAAATGCTAATTGAAGCAGCAGGTGGAAATGCCTCGGTTTATGAATGTAACGTGGGCAATGCAGAACAAGTAAATAACGTTGTTGCTAGCATTCTCAAAGAAAGAAAAATTGATATATTAATCAACAATGCGGGTATCGCACATATTGGTAATATAGAAGCAACATCAGAAACTGATTTAGACAGAATTTATCAAGTGAATGTAAAAGGCTGTTACAACATGATGAAAGCCGTTATACCTTCGATGAAAGAATACCAATCAGGTGTTGTATTAAACCTTGCATCGGTTGCTTCTTCTGTTGGTATTGAAGATAGGTTCGCTTATTCAATGAGTAAAGGCGCAGTGTTAACCATGACGTATTCTGTTGCTAAAGATTACATTAAAGACGGTATTCGTTGTAACTGTATTGCTCCTGGTCGAGTACATACACCCTTTGTTGATAACTTTTTAGAAAAAAATTATCCCGATGATAAAGAAGAGATGTTTGAAAAATTATCAAAATCTCAACCGATAGGGCGCATGGGTAAAGTGGATGAAATTGCAGGGTTAATTGTTTACTTATGTTCGGATGAAGCTGCCTTTATCACGGGCAGTAACTTTCCAATTGATGGTGGTTTTGTCACGTTAAATAACTAAAGTAAAACATCAATACCGATTAATTAAATAATTATAAAAAGGTCGACTAATGAATAAGCCATATGCAACAGTATGTGATAGTGAAACGCTCCACAATGGTAATGTGTCTACTTCTGAAGAAGTGGTACCTAAAGCTTATCTCGTTTCATTCATTTTAATAACGTTATGCTTTCCATTATGGGGCTTTGCCAATGATATCACTAATCCGTTAGTGAAAGCCTTTTCAAAAGTATTACAAATGTCTACGGCAGAAGGTACTTGGGTACAAGTTGCATTTTATGGTGGTTATGGTGCTATGGCTATTCCTGCTGCTTTATTTATAAAGAAGTTTTCTTATAAAGCGGGTCTTATGATGGGGTTAGCTTTTTATGCTTTAGGGGCTTTTTTGTTTATTCCGGCTGCTGAAACACAAACGTTTATACCATTCTTATTTGCCTTTTTTGTGATGACTTGCGGTTTATCATTTTTAGAAACCAGTGCGAACCCTTACGTGCTTTCTATGGGGCCGGCTGGCCACAGCCACTCAACGATTAAACCTGGCACAAGCATTTAACCCCGTTGGCTCATTGCTAGGTATGTTTGTAGCGACACAATTTATTATTCAAAAGCTTAAAAACCAGTGACGAAGAACGAAGAGCGCTAGTTGCTGACGGTTCATCAACAGCATTGGATCAGCTGAGTGCTATTACAGCAAACGACTTGGAAGTGATCAGAAATCCTTATTTAGCCATTGGGGTTGTTGTATTGGTAATGTTGGCGGTTATCGCCTTTAAGAAAATGCCTCGTACAGAAGAAAAATCTGAAAGTTTAGATATTAGTGGTACCTTTAAGCGCTTATTAGCTAATCGAAACTATCGTGAAGGAGTTATCGCACAAATGTTTTATGTGGGTGCACAAATTATGTGTTGGACCTTCATCATTCATTACGGTACGGAAGTATTTGTTAAATTAGGTTTAACAGAGCAAGCGGCAGAAGCTAGGTCTCAAATGTTGAATATTTACGCCATGATTATCTTTTGTTTGAGCCGATTTGTTTGTACTTTTTTACTCAAATATATTAACTCTGGTAAATTATTAATGTTACTTGCTGCAGGTGGCATGCTATTTACTATAGCAACTATTTTTCTTAATGGTGTAGCGGGTGTTTATGCGTTAGTGGGTATTTCAGCATGTATGTCATTAATGTTTCCAACCATTTACGGTATTGCCTTAACAGGTACGGGAGATGATGCAAAATTAGGTGCTGCAGGTTTAATCATGGCTATTGTTGGTGGTACTTTTTTACCTATGGCTCAGGCCAGTATTATTGATATGAAAGTAGTTTTTGATGGTTTTTCAGCGACGAAAGCCTCATTTTTTTTACCGTTATTATGTTTTGTAGTGATTGCTATATACGGTAAACGTTCACAAAAACATTTACCAAAGTAAGGAAAAAATGTGGCTACTCGACATTGTTTAGCGTTAGATTTAAAAGATAATCCCGCGTTAATCGAAAAATATAAACAATATCATCAAGTCGGCAATGTATGGCCCGAGATTATTGACAGTATCAAAGCCTCTGGTATTGAGCAGGCAGAGATTTACTTGGTAGGTAATCGATTATTTATGATACTTGAAGTGAGTGATGATTTTTCTTTTGAAGCAAAACAAGCAGCTGATTTAAGTAACCCTAAGGTTGTTGAGTGGGAAACATTAATGTGGACATTTCAACAACAACTGCCTTTCGCTACGAGTGAAGAAAAGTGGTTGTTGATGGATAAAATTTTTACGCTCTAGTGGTTAGCCTGTAACTATTCGAGTATTTTTGTTGTAAATAGGATTGAATAAAATGAAATTAATGCGTGTTGGAGCATTTGGATTTGAAAAACCAAAGCAATACTAGATAACGATGGTGTGATCAGAGATTTGTCTGCTCATGTAGATGATATTAACGGTGACTTTTTTGCTGACAATTCAGTTAACAAAATTGCAGCATTAGACTTAAGTACTTTGCCTGCAGTGGACAAGAA
This sequence comes from Colwellia maritima, assembly GCF_022669015.1. Classification (GTDB taxonomy): domain Bacteria; phylum Pseudomonadota; class Gammaproteobacteria; order Enterobacterales; family Alteromonadaceae; genus Colwellia; species Colwellia maritima. The sequence continues at coordinate 402,369 of NZ_JAKKSL010000002.1, forward strand.
TGTTCGTGTTGGCCCAGTTGTATCTAAAGTTGGTAAGTTTATTTGTGTCGGCTTGAACTATGCAGATCACGCGGCTGAATCAGGTATGAAGGTACCTTCAGAGCCAGTATTATTCATGAAAGCAACGTCTTCCATTGTTGGGCCTAATGATACCGTGGTAATGCCGCCAAAATCAGAAAAATCTGACTGGGAAGTTGAGTTAGGTGTGGTTATTGGTAAAGAAGCTAAATATATATCAGAAGACGCAGCCTTGGATTATGTTGCGGGTTATTGTGTTATTAATGATTTATCTGAAAGAGAATTTCAAATAGAAAAAGAAGGCCAATGGTGTAAGGGGAAAGGCTGCGATACCTTTGGTCCTATTGGTCCATATTTAGTAACCACTGATGAAGTGGCAGACTCAAATGAATTAGATATTTGGTTAGAACTCAATGGTGAACGTGTGCAAGATGGCAATACTCGTACTATGGTGTATAAAGTGCCATTTCTTGTGTCTTACATCAGCCAATTTATGAGCTTGCAACCGGGTGATATTATTAGTACAGGTACACCTCCAGGTGTAGGTTTAGGTTTTACACCACCTAAATATTTAAAAGAAGGTGATGTAATGCGTCTAGGTATTTCAGGCCTTGGTATACAGCAACAAACGGTTGAACGTTATAAGCTTTAATCAAAATACCAAGGTAGTGCTGAATAAAAATCCACTGTATTTTATAGTGGATTTTTATGTTGGTGTCCTTAATTATAGATTGTATTACAAACGTTAAATGTATAAGAAGAGAATAGCTGTTTATTAATATATAAATATACTTTTTATAACCTAATCCTTATTAAACTAGTTTTGTTGGAAGAATAGTTAATATAAGGGGGATGAACTGCACAACCAAAGAATACTTAACTTTCTAAACCGTGAACACAGCGAAGTAAAGTAATTTCAGCCGTTTGTAAATGGCGCTCTAAACTCATAATAGCACCTGCATTGTTATGGGTGATTAAATTATTTAATAAATCTATATGCTCATTGATAGCAATAGTAAAACGTTCAAGCTCTCCTGTTTTATCCCATTGGTAATGATAGTGACAAACAAAAGAAACAATATCAAAAAATTGTTGAGTAAACCTATTTTTAGCACTTTGTAAAATAATATAATGCAATGCTCTATCTAAGTCAGGAAATTCCAAATAACGATTTTCCATATCATCACTAACTTCTTGGTGTTTAATTAGTAACGTTTGTAGTTCTTGCCAAACGGCATGTTCTTTTGGAAATTTTAATAGTTCAGTGATGGCGCGCATTTCAACCATTTCTCTAAATGACACTAATTCACGGGCGAATTCTTCATCAAATTTTACCATTTTCCAACGACCACGAGGGATTTTCTCAATTAAGCCATTGTTAGAGAATTTAATGAGAAATTCACGTACTGTAATGGTGGTGCAGCCTGAATTCTTAGCTAAGCTAAGCTCTGAAAACCTATCACCAGGTAAAAGTTGGCCAGTATTAATCAAGTTTAAAAAGTACTTTTCAATTTGTACATCTTTGGTTGAAACTTTATCTTTAATATCAAAAAATTCAGTTGGTTCTGGTGGCGTAATACTACTTTGTTAGAACCATCTCGTTTAACAATACCCTGTTCAATTAAGTACTCAACGCAAGAGCGTACTGTTGTGCGACTAATACTTAACAGTTTTGTTAACTCAATATCGTTAGCCATAATATGCTGATCTTCAGGAAGATCAATAATAAGCTGAAGCATACGGTTGATCGATTGTTTAAATAGATAAGTTTTTTTACTCACACCAAGTTCCTTTAGAGCGATAAATCGATTAGTGAATCATTAAAGCGGTTTTTATACTCAATTTTACAGATGTTTATATGAAATTGTACAGTTTTTAATTTTAATGTCTGTGTTTTTAAATGGCTATATATATTTATAACAAAAAAAACTGAGAATAAATAGTTAATTTTATACAGTAAAAATAGATTATAAGTAGTATGAAGCAGCCATCCCTGAATTAAGCTGATATTCTTGACAAACAAAATACACATGATTATATTATATGTAATAATACATATGATCGATTCATATATCTGTTGTGATCTATAAATAATATGAAAACGAAACTATTATTATCGTATTTGCTGCTGTTCTTAGTTTAGGGAGTAAGTTCATTTGACTTAGAACAAGATCCGTTTGAACTTTTCAATATTATTACAGTGCTAATTGAATAAAGATGTTGTTAAAAGTTAAGTACGCGCAAAATATGCTTAACTGGTAAAAGAATACCGTGGTAATAAACTATTGAATACCTATATTAATCAACAAATAACAACTTACTCTTTGAGTAAAATGGGAAGATTTATGAATAATTTAAAGTTGGTGGTGCAAAAGAGCGTTAGAGCTTTTAGCCTGCTATTAATTTGTGCTTTCGGTGCTACTGGTTGTGATTCGACTGAACATGCACAGCAGCCCAAAGTAACCTCAGTAGAAACACCTGTAAAGCAAGTAAAGCGTCCAAATATTGTTTTACTGATGACCGATGATCAAGGTTATGGGGATTTCAGCATGAATAACAATCCACTGGTTGAAACCCCTAAGATTGAGAAACTAGCTTCGCAAAGTCAACGCTTTACTAATTTTCATGTTGATCCGACTTGTTCGCCAAGTCGTGCTGCTATTATGAGTGGTAAATATTCATTACGAGCCGGCGTATGGCATACAGTTATGGGCAGACACATGCTGTCTGATAAGCATCGTATTTTGCCTGAAATATTAAAAGAGGCAGGTTATAACACCGCTATGTTTGGTAAATGGCATTTAGGTGAAAATTATCCATTTAGACCACAAGATCAGGGCTTTAATCATGCACTTATTCATGGTGGCGGTGGTGTTGGTCAATCTCCAGATTATTGGGGTAATGATCAATTTGACGACACGTACTTCTTAAATGGTGAAGAAAAGAAATACACAGGTTACGCGACTGACATATGGTTTAGTGAGGCAATAAAGTTTATTCAAAAACAAACAAACGAAGATTCACCATTTTTCATTTATTTATCTCTTAATGGGCCGCATATTCCTTGGCGTGCACCGAAATATGTTGAGCCTTATACCGCTTTAGGCTTACCTGATGATATGGCTAAGTTTTACGGTATGATTGCAAATATAGATGAAAATGTCGGGCGACTTCGTTCTACTTTACATGATGAAAAAATTGAAGAGGATACTATTTTTATTTTTATGACAGATAACGGTTCATCAATGGCGGCTAAAAGTAATGGTGAACCATTAAATTGGCTGTCAGATGATGTAAAATTAGCTGTTGAAGAAAAAATAGGTAAAAAAATTACTACGTTGAACAGCTATATGCGTGGCGGTAAAACTTCAGCATATGATGGTGGCCATAGAGTGCCATTTTTCATTCACTGGCCAAATGGACATTTAGGCGAACCAAGTGATATTGACGATTTAGCTTCCCATTTTGATATTTTACCAACGTTATTAGATTTAGTGGAAATTGAAGTTGATGATCTTGATACAGATGGTATTTCATTGGCTCCAGTATTGAAAAATATCAGTAGCCTTACTGATAGAACATTAGTGGTAACCAACCAAAGAGTGTTGAACCCAGATCCTCAACGTCCCTATTCAGTGATGCAAGGTAACTGGCGCTATGTTCATGCAGAGCAAACTGGCGGTGTTGAGTTATTTGATATCACCAATGATCCAGGTCAAATTAATGATATTAGCGCGAAATATCCAGAGAAAGCGGCCGAGCTAGCAAAAGCTTATGAGCAATGGTGGGAATACACTACAGGTAAAGGTACACCAACTACACGACCTATTATTGGTAGTAAATATGAAAATCCATCACGTTTAACGGGTATGGATTGGTTATCACCTAATACCGACCAAGTACCATGGTGGCCAGGATTTGGTGATGATAAATGGGGTAAAGGCCATGGTTGGGTTGGCAATGAAGAAAAATTCATGGTGTCGCCTTGGGCTTTAAAAGTTGCAGAAACAGGCACTTATAATATGACGCTTTATTTGCATGATATTCCGCCGAATGCAGTAATCCCTAGAAAGTTTGCTCATATTCAATTAAATGGTGATGTTAAAACAATGCCTGTACCTACGGGATCTAGTTCAGTGACCTTTACTGTTGCATTAATGGAAGGTGACATAGATATTAGAGCTTGGTTTGATGAACAAACAGATGATAGTGGCTTAAATACTGGCTTACCAAGCCTTTTTATATGTATGTTGATAAACAGAATCAGTAGAAGTATTAGAAGTAAATAGAGATTTAAATGAATAACTATCCTGATGAACTTGCTTTAGGATATTGGGTTTAATGTTTTGGTACAAGGTATTGTATAGTTGAAATACATAATAATATTATTTCAACTAATACTTTTGCTGAAGAGTTTTATAGTTACTTAATAGTTTTCTTAATTCAAGGAAACTATTTTAGGAATGATATTGACTAATTGATACAATACTGCCAACTGATCCTATTGTTTTGCTAAAGTAAAAAATTAAGTGCGATTTTCGGTAGATTTTGCAAGCCAATATTTCAATAACATTTCTTCGTCAGGCGATAAACCTCGATCAAGCTTCGCTAACTACAGGGAACCTTCTTCTTTCATTTTATTTATATCGGGTAGCTTTAATATTATGCGTCATCATTACTTGCTCCTAGCCTTGAATTCTGACGTAATAGAAATTGCTTCACGTTGTTTTTCATCGAGTTTTTTATCCAAAAAGTCATTGCACTTCCGCATTCCATTAACCGTATGATTTTCCACAGTGAATTGGCTTAAATTGAGCTCTTTAGCTATTTCTTTTTGTGTGAAACCATAAATTTTACGCATAACAAATACTTTTCTACATTGTATGGGTAAGTGTCTTACAACCTCACAAAACCGGCCAAATTCATCATTAGTTAACATTTGCTGAAAAGTTTCATCTGTATCACTAATTTCATAGTCACTTTCATCAACAGCGTTGTCTGACAATTTAACTTCTGATTTTTTATTAAAATCATGTGCTAAATTTCTAGCTATTTTATATATAAATGCTTTTGGGTATTTTATCAGTTTGTTATCAGAGCTTATCTGAAATGTTTTCACGTAGGCATCTTGTGCTATATCTTCAACTTCAGCAGAAGGCGCAATTTTACCTATTAATTGTAACAATGCGTTTTATAAAATAGCAGTGTTTTATAAAGTGACTTTTCAACATTGTTCGAAGTTTCTGCTTTATTTAAAAATACCATAGACCACCTCAATTATCTTAGAAATTATTAAGTTCAGAGTTAGGAAATAATTCAACTACTAACATCAGTTAAAGGAAATATCAGATTGTTAGTGCTTTTAATGAAAAAACTAGAGACTATTGCGTTTTTTTTTTATATACTACCAAAACAAGGTGTAGTTTTATAGGTAAAATAACACTTTGATTTGTTTTTAAGGTTTTGAGTAATTTTATAATAGGTTGAATTTAATAGGTTTTAATTTTTTGTTTTTTGTTTTTAAAATTATTTAGTGATTTATTATGTTTAATCGTCTGGTAAATGCATCAAGTGTATTTTGATGTATACAAAGATCATGAAGATCTTTCTTTTTATTAGTGTCACTGTATTTACAGTATTTTGTTGTCATGCTTTTTCTCAGATCGAAGCAGAAAAGTTACTTCGTTTTGAAGATGTAAAAGACCAGGCAACTAATCGTGTTGTTGGCTCATATACAATAGATAAAGCGTCAAATAACCTTGTGGAAAACAGTGAAATAAAAGCAACAATAAATAAGAAAGGTTAAATGGTCATCAATACAAACTTAGATGAAAATTTGGGGAATAAAATGATTAAAAAATCAATACTTACGAGTGCAATAATTACAGCACTTACTGGCATTACTGCACTACCCGTTATGGCAGAAACAGAAGCAAAAGCCAATCAAAAGGATGTTGAGGTTATTGAAGTAAAAGGAATACGAAATAGTATTCTTAAAGCTCAGCACCTAAAAAGAAATGCTGACTCTGTTATTGATGCAATTTCGGCCGATGATTTAGGTAAATTTTCTGATGCCGCTATTTCAGATGCCATGCAGCGAATCCCTGGTGTGCAAATTGAACGTAATGATGGAGGGCAGGAAGGTGATCGTGCTTCTATTCGAGGGTTGGGACCAACGTATGTTTCTACAACCGTATCAGGTCGCACTGTATTATCTTCTGGTACTGAAGGTTTATCAAATTTACGTGCTTTTAATTTAGAAGTTATCCCAACAGATGTTATTACCAGTGTCATTGTTAAGAAAACGCCAACTGCATCTGATCCTGAATCTGGCCTTGCCGGCAGTGTAGAGTTACAAACCCGTAAACCTTTAGATAATGCACAGTTCCGTGATGGCAGTAATACCTTTGGATCACTTACTATACAAGGAGATAAAGGTAGTATCGGTGATGAACAAGGCACACGTTTTAGTGGCATCTTTGGTCAACGGTCTGAAGATGGTAAATTAGGTTATTATGTTTCATATTTAAATTCAGAATCTCATCCGGGCCGTGACCAACTTTTTCCACAAGTGAGCCAACGAGATTTAAAACTTGATACCACAGGTGATGGCCAAGCTGACACTGTTGCAGAAGATGTTTACACAATACATAAAATTGATTTAGAGCCTATTCGTGAAGACCGTTCACGTGAGTCTTTTGCCGCCGCAGTGCAATGGCAAGCTTCTGATGATCTAGAAATCACCGCCGATGTTGTATTTACCTCTTTTGATAATACTTCGATTCGTAATCGTGTAGCGCCAGTATTTAGTTCGGCTTTTGATAATGGTGTGCTAGATGCGAGTAAAATTACTATTGATGATAACAATACATTACAGGCAATTGAAAAAGGTGCATTTCTTGGGGATCAAGAAATAACCACGCAATTTATTCCATTTCTTTACGCTAATAAAACTGAATCAACAGTAGCAGGCATTAATTTTGCCTATATTATCAATTCAGATCTTACGATGAGTGCTGATTTTCACTATTCGGGCGTTGATTATGAACAAGACTTAGATTTACCTATATTATTACAAGATATTCCTGCAAGTCAGGTCAGCTTTAACAACAGCAATGGTTTATATAGTGTTGATTTAGGTAATGTGCCACTTGATCAGTATCGCTTATCACAGGATACAGGCTTGACTCGAGATATTTTCTTGGATGGAGAGCAATTTGGTGCAAGGTTTGATTTTGTGCAAACACTAGACAATGGATGGTTAGAATCAATTGATTTTGGTTTTCGTTGGACAAGTGAAGAAGTAGACTCTGTACGTACTAATATGAAAAGTCAAACAACAGGGTTTACGGATGAAGAGTTAGCAGATATTTCAATTGCAGCTATAGATCAAACGGGAACTTCGTCGTATAACTTCTATCCAGATGATAATGTTTTTTCTCAGTTTCCCATTGGCGATTTAAACGCTTTATATAGTGCAATTCCAAATTTAGGTAATCGTATTGATTTAGGCGTTGATCCAAACCGCATCCTTTTCATATCAGGAAGATGTGTTTGCTATTTATGCGGAAGGTAATGTAGTAGGGGAAATTAGCGAAATGGATTACAGCGCTAACTTTGGTGTACGTGCCGTATATGTTGATTTTTCTGGTGATGGTGCTCGTGTTGACACAGATGGCAGTATACAACCTACCTCTACTTCAAATGATTATATAGAATTACTTCCAAGTGCTAATTTTAATTTAGATATCAATGAAAATTTAGTATGGCGTTTAGCTGCAGCTAAGGTAATGTCTCGTCCTAACCCCTCTGACTTGGTACCACGTGAAGCGGCTAACTTGACCCTAGTGGTGTGGGTGATATTCCGACAGGGCAGCGCGGTAATGCAGATTTAAAACCAACAATTTCATATATTTTTGATACAACGCTTTCTTATTATAACGATATTGAAGGGGCTTATGTTGCCGCCTTTTTCTATAAAGATGTGAATGATTTTATTTTTCCTGTTACAACTCAAGAAACGTTACCTGGCTACGGGGATCAGATCTATGATGTACGTAAACCAGAAAACTATTCTGACGGTGATGTGCTAGGCTTTGAGCTTGGTTTTAACCAACCATTCTTATTCCTTCCTGCGCCATTTGATGGTTTGGGCTTGCAGGCCAATTATACCTACTCAGATAGCAGCTTTGATGAAGATGTTGGTGACAGCGGTTATGGATTTCCTGGCTCATCTAAAAATAACTTTAATTCTATTTTATATTTTGAGAAAGGTGATTTTGGTGTTCGCTTAAGCTATATATATCGCGATGCCTATTTCCGTAATTTACCAGGCCAAGGGGCTCAAGCGAAAAATGCAACACCATTATGGAGTGGTGATGATGAGCGTATTAACATTAACGCAAGTTATAATATTAACGAACACTTTAGTGTGTTTGTTGATATAAATAATCTTACTGAAGAAGGGCGCCGTGATTTTTATTTAGAAGAATCAATTTTTAATGGCTCATTCAATCGTGAACGTACAGTAACTGTAGGTATTACGACTCGTCTGTAACATTGCTATAGCAGGTAAGGTAACTTACCTGCTAATTTTTATTTAGTGTAAATACTTGTGTTAACGTCACTCAATAAAGTACCAATTTCAGCCTCATTATAAAATATATTTTCCTTTCTTCTTCAGCTTATATTAATGACAAACCTAATATAAGTTCGAACTTTGATTTACTTAAATACAATAAAAGTATAGAGCAGCATTACTAAGAATGATCAAGTCATTTCATAGATAAGGCATTGTCCCTTTTGCGATAAATGTTTATAACAAGCAGGGTTAACGTTTTCACTAGCTTGTTTCATTTTCTTTATTGTTATAGCCTACGTCTTTCGTGGTTAAATGGAATTCAGTTTGCATCTGAAACTTGGTGGCAGATGGGTAAATTGACTGATATTGTGAATTGTTTTAACTGTGTATGAATGGCGATGAGCTTTAATGAGAAAAGTCTTCACCAAAAACTGAATTTAAGGTTAATAATAAATTGAAATCTTTTACTATATTTACATTGTGTTTTACATTTATCTCGTTTGTTGCATCTGTTCAAGCAGATATGGCTGCACAACACCAATTTGAAAAAAGCGCTCCAGTATCGAATCAACAATGTATTTCATGTCATAAACAAGTAGAACAAGCATGGCAAAAATCTGATCACGCTAAGGCCATGGCGATAGCAAATAAAGCCTCAGTTTTAGCTGATTTTAATCAGAGAAAAGTGGAACATTATGGTCAAAAAGCGTTGTTCTTTATTGAAAACAATCAATACAAAGTCACGATTTCTTATGATGATAAAGCGGACACTTATCAAATAAAGTATGTTTTTGGGCATTTTCCACTGCAGCAGTACCTAGTTGAAACGGAACCCGGTAAATTACAAGTACTACCTTTTGCATGGGACAGTCGAGCGAAAGCGCAAGGTGGTCAGCGTTGGTATCATAATTATAGCCATGAAGAAATTAGGCCTGAAGATAGATTGCATTGGCGTCAGCCGTTGCAAAATTGGAATGGAATGTGTGCCGATTGTCATTCTGATGGACTCGTTAGAAACTACGATATTGAAAAAAATAGTTTTACGAGTCAATTCGACAATATTAATGTTGGTTGTTTGTCCTGTCATGGTGATATGTCAGCACATGCAAAGAAACTAGCCAAAAGAAACATAGGTGCTGATGTGACTTCATCTACTCATCCTACTGGCCGTTGGTTGCGAGCAGTTGGTGATAAAATAGCACACTGGGAAGGAGAGAAGCGCGATAATGCTTTTATGGATAATTGCTTTTCGTGTCATGCTTTACGCGCACCATTAACCGATGGTTTTAAAGCGAATATCCCTTTTTTAGATCAATTTACGCCGCAATTTCCTTCAGCTCCAAACTATCATGCTGATGGCCAAATAAAAGAAGAAGTGTATGTTTATGGCTCGTTTTTACAAAGTAAAATGTTTGCTGCAGGTGTTAACTGTTTAGATTGTCATGACAAGCATACGATGAAGGTGAAAGTTGAAGGTAACGGGTTGTGTCTGCAATGTCATGGCGCGGAGGTTTACAACGTAAAAAAACATCATCAACATCAAGAAAAATCTGAAGGTTCACAATGTGTTAATTGTCATATGCCAACTAATCGTTATATGGGCGTTGACGATAGACGAGATCATAGTTTTAAAATTCCACGGCCAGATGTTTCTCAACTATTCAATACCCCCAATGCATGCACAAAATGTCATGAAAACAAGTCTAATCAATGGGCAAGTGATACATTAAAAGTATGGCATGGTGAACCGAAAGGTATTTCATCAAGCAAACAACTGTTAATGAAAATAAATAGTGGACAATCAATAAGCTTGGCACAACACCTAAGCATTATAGCGGATGAAAAGCTTGATGTGATTAGTAGAGCAACGGCTATTCAGTTATTAAGTTATACCGTGTCATCTGTGAATGCTGATGCACTTGTGCCTTATTTATCACATAACGAGCCTTTACTTAGATTAAGTGCTACCAGTGTGGCAAATTTACTTTCACCTTCGCAAAAAATAACCTATGTAGCACCGTTATTAAACGATAAATATAAAGCCATTAGAGTTTCAGCTGCACGAAGTTTACTAAGCAGCGACGTGTCTAAAATTGATAAAGAATTGTTCGATAACGCGTTTAGCGCTTTGATTCTAGCAAATAATATAAGCAGTTGGCGTGGTGAGGGGATTGTAAATAATGGACTACTCGCTATCGATTTAAATAATCTAAAAGATGCCGAGCAATCATTTAAAAAAGCGATTGAAATAGAACCCTACTTTGATGCAGCTTATATAAATTTAGCTGAAGTGTATCGTAGCCAACAAAAGCCATTTCTTGTTAATTCTGTTCTAGCAAAAGGGATAAAAAATAACCCTAATTCTGCCTCATTACATTATTCATATGGGTTGTACTTTGTACGACAACAAAAGATGGATAAAGCCATATCTTTATTTAATAAAGCAAGAGAATTAATGCCTGATAACCCTCAGTATGCTTATACGTACGTACTCGCATTAGATGGAATTGAGCAAAGCAAACAAGCGTTGGAAACGTTAAAAGCATTAATTGTAACGTATCAAGATAAATCTCAACTTAAAGAACTGGGGTTGTATCTATCACAAAAATTAAATATGAGAGCAGAATACGATTGGTTTAATGCATTATAAATACCTTGTTTTATACCTGTTTAATTAAGTGACTATTTTATACGTAAAAAAAATTGCCAAATACAAGGTCTTTATTTCGTTAACTAGTTATTTTAATGATTAAATAAGTAATGATGTAGTTGGTGATTTTGGTAAGTAGAAATGATCACATAGTTAGTGATATTAATGGTATCACTAACTTTATCAGTCGAGATTGGGCTTGAATCATTGACTGGTGCGGGCTGTAAAGAGTAGAAGGTGCTTTTACTTTTGTTTTGGTTTTGTGTTTGTATTTAAATAATGATGGTGGACGATACTGGGCTCGAACCATTGACTGGTGCGGGTTGTAAAGAGTAGAAGGTGCTTTAACTTTTGTTGTTTTTGTTTTGTGTTTTTATTTAAATAATGATGGTGGACGATACTGGGCTTGAATCATTGACTGGTGCGGGTTGTAAAGAGTAGAAGGTGCTTTTACTTTAGTTTCTGATTATATTTAATTAAGATTTCAAAATTATAATAGAGATGATGGTGGACGATACTGGGCTTGAACCAGTGACCCCCGCCTTGTAAGGGCGGTGCTCTCCCAACTGAGCTAATCGTCCATATATATCAGATAGTGATATGAATCTAAGGGGATGATGATGGTGGACGATACTGGGCTTGAACCAGTGACCCCCGCCTTGTAAGGGCGGTGCTCTCCCAACTGAGCTAATCGTCCGATATATCATTTACAAATGAGTTGTTACGGTGCTCTAACCTTGATAAATATAAGTGGCGGAGTGGACGGGACTCGAACCCGCGACCCCCGGCGTGACAGGCCGGTATTCTAACCAACTGAACTACCACTCCGCAATATATATTTACCTTCGAGTTTACCACATAAAGAGTGGACGGGACTCGAACCCGTTTCAATAAATATAAGTGGCGGAGTGGACGGGACTCGAACCCGCGACCCCCGGCGTGACAGGCCGGTATTCTAACCAACTGAACTACCACTCCGCAATATATATTTACCTTCGAGTTTAGCACTTTGTCACAAGTGTACGGGACTCGAACCCGTTTCAATAAGTATAAGTGGCGGAGTGGACGGGACTCGAACCCGCGACCCCCGGCGTGACAGGCCGGTATTCTAACCAACTGAACTACCACTCCGCAGTATATATTTATCTAAGAGACAACATGTTTTAAGTATGGTGGACGATACTGGGCTTGAACCAGTGACCCCCGCCTTGTAAGGGCGGTGCTCTCCCAACTGAGCTAATCGTCCGTCTCTGTGGGGGCGTATTATAGGCAGTTCCAAAAAGCTGTCAACATAAAAGCTATTAAAATCACTAATTTTTTTCAAAAAAGGGGTTGTTTGATTTTTTTGTGCATAACGGTGTTTTTGTCGACATTAGATTTTAAAAACATTCGCATTATTAGCGATTACTTGTAAACAAGTCTTGTTAAAAGGTGAATTAACCCAAGCACAATGATAAAATGCAGCCAAATTTTGGACCTATTTGTTTTTCTAAGCTGTTTTATTCATTAGCTTAGTCTTTTTTAATGAGAATCTTATGACTTTAACTACTCGTTTTGCTCCAAGCCCTACCGGTTATTTACACGTTGGTGGCGCACGTACTGCTTTATATAGTTGGCTTTATGCACAAAAAAATGGCGGTGACTTTATTCTTCGTATTGAAGATACTGATATAGAGCGTTCAACTCAGGCTTCTGTTGATGCCATCATGGACGGAATGAATTGGTTAAACTTAACGTGGACACATGGTCCTTACTTTCAAACAAAGCGTTTTGATCGCTATAAAGAAGTGATAGCGCAATTACTTGAATCTGGTCATGCTTATCGCTGTTATAGTACAGCGGAAGAAGTTGATGCTATGCGCGAAGAAGCCAAAGCCAAAGGTGAAATAGAAAAGTACAATGGTTTATGGCGCGATCGCACAGACTATCCAACCGATAAACCCTTTGTTATTCGTTTTAAAAACCCACTTGACGGTGACGTGGTAATTAAAGATATGGTTAAAGGTGATATTACTATAAGTAATACTCAACTTGATGATTTAATTATCGCCCGCTCTGATGGTACACCAACCTATAACTTAACGGTTGTAGTGGACGATTGGGATATGAAAGTTACCCATGTTGTGCGTGGCGATGATCATGTTTCTAATACACCAAAGCAAATAAATATTCTGGCAGCATTAGGTGCGGATATTCCAGTGTATGCACATATACCAATGATTTTAGGTGATGATGGTAAACGTTTATCTAAACGACATGGTGCTGTTGGGGTTATGCAATATCGCGATGATGGTTATTTGCCTGAAGCCCTACTAAACTATTTAGTACGTTTAGGTTGGTCGCATGGTGATAAGGAAATTTTTTCTCGTGAAGAAATGATTGAACTTTTTGATTTGAAAGATTGTAACCGTGCTCCATCAGGTTTTAATACAGACAAACTTATTTGGGTAAACCAACATTATATGAAAACGATGGACCCTGAGTACGTGGCTGAACATCTTGCTTGGCATATGAAAGATCAAGGTATAAATACTGATAATGGGCCTGCATTAGCAGAGATTGTGAAAGTTCAAGCAGATCGTGTGAAAACCTTAAAAGAAATGGCTGAGATTTCTCGTTATTTTTATGAAGATTTCTCTGAGTTTGACCCAAAAGCTGTGAAAAAACATTTACGCCCAGTAGTAAAAGAGCCGTTAGTGTTAGTGAAAGCAAAATTAGCTGCGTTAACAAACTGGGAGGCTGCACCAATTCATGAGGCGATAAATGCCGCTGCTGAAGAATTAGAAGTAGGTATGGGTAAAGTAGGTATGCCGTTGCGTGTTGCTACCACAGGGGGAGGTAATTCACCTTCACTTGATATTACGTTAGCTCTGCTTAATAAAGAAAAAGTACTTGAGCGTATTGATTTAGCTTTGGCGTTGATCGAAGAGCGCATTGCTGCCGACTAATGAATTGGTTTAAGGAGAAGATAACGTGGGAGAAATAAGTGCAATTTAGTGATTTTGGATTAGAAAGTCGTTTAATGAGTACGGTAGAGCATTTAGGCTTTGCCGAGCCAACTGAAATTCAACAGAAAGCGATACCCGCTGCAATGCAGGGGCATGATTTGATTGCCTCATCAAAGACAGGCTCAGGTAAAACCTTAGCCTTTATTATTCCTGCATTGCAACGGCTAACAAAAAACCGTGCTTTGTCCAAAAGAGACCCTCGTGTCGTTATTTTAACGCCAACTCGAGAGCTTGCTAAGCAAGTATTTAGTCAATTACGCTTATTTACGGCTAATACGCAGTTTAAGGCAGTGCTTATACTAGGTGGTGAAAACTTTAATGACCAAGTCAATGTATTAGAGAAAGACCCACACTTTATTGTTGCTACCCCTGGTCGTTTGGCTGATCATTTAACACAAGGGCACTTTTATTTAAATGGCCTAGAATTGTTAATTTTGGATGAAGCAGATCGTATGCTTGATTTAGGATTTGCCAAACAGCTAAGTCAAATTAATAAAGCTGCCGATCACCGTAAACGTCAAACCTTGTTATTTTCAGCTACTTTAGATCATGCACAGGTGAACGAGTTTGCAATAGAGTTATTGAAAAAGCCAAAACGTATTGCTATTGGTGGTGCTTTTACCGAGCATAATGATATTACTAAACGTTTTTATTTAGCAGATAATCTTGACCATAAAGAGGCACTATTAACGCACTTTTTAACGAGTGAAACGTATCAGCAAGTGATTATCTTTACAGCAACGCGCAGTGATACTGAACGTTTAGCTAACTTGCTTACCAGTAAAGACTTTAACGCAGTTGCCTTAAGTGGCGAGTTAAATCAAGGTCAACGTAACCAAATAATGGATGGTTTCAGTAAAGGCCACCATAAAATATTGGTAACGACAGACCTAGCCTCACGTGGTTTAGACTTGGTGAATGTATCTTTGGTTATTAATTTTGATATGCCCAAACATACAGAAGAGTTTATTCATCGTATTGGTCGTACGGGGAGGGCGGGGAGTAAGGGGGATGCCATTGCGTTTGTTGGCCCTAAAGATTGGTTAAGTTTTAAAAATGTTGAAGGATTAATAGAGCAAACCGTTAAATTTGATCAAGTTGACGGCTTGAAAGCTAAGTTTAAAGGATTAAAACCTAAAAAAGATAAAACAAAAGCGGTTATGGCTAACGTGAATAAAGCGTCTAAAACACAAGCGCCTAAAATGAAAAAAACCACTAAAAAGGTATTTCATGCAGCTAAAGATGTTGGCGACATGCCGATAATAAAACGCAAAAATACATTACCAAGCAACACAAATCGAAGACAGCGATATAGATGAAGTGGATTAATGGTTAATAAAAAATAGTGATAGCGTGTGGTAGCTTATACTTTAACTGACACTTTTCAGTTTTGGACTTGACCTAATCAAACAGTTGATTAGGTCAGAAATGAGCTGTTGCGCATTGCTAACTTTAGCTTTGTCTTATCTAGCGACAGGTGAGCCGACAAAGTGGTCGTTAAATCTAATTAATAACAACTAGTTAATTAGTTTTTTTTATGAAATCTAACCAAGCTAAATCTAACCAGGCCACCAATCTAAGAAATCTAACCAGGCCACCCATGATAAATCTACTCACGTGTAAAGTCACTTTTTCTGAAGTTTAGGTGAGTGAGGGAGTAGCATTAGCGAAACTGCTTTAGAAGTAAATAAATAAAAGTGAGTTGGGTTGTCTATTTACGGTGCTTTCTAATATTTTTTTAAAGCTGCGTCCTGAACAGACAATCAAAAGGTTTGGATTACTTTTCTTCCATTGAGTGCATAAGTCATTTAATATTAAGCTAAGTTTCAAGCTTATCAATAAGTAGTTTTTAATGTTTGCAAGTTTTATCCGCCCAAAGAATCTATCAAAGAAAATGATGCGGGTTATCTTTTTTATCTATTTGAGCGTAACTTGTCTAATCACAAGTATGCAGTTCTTGACCGAATATTTAAAAACGCAGAATTCAATTTTAAATGAATTAAAACAGTTGGAAGAAACAGTTCATAAACCTATAGCGACAAGTTTGTGGCAATATAACCATAATCAATTAGATGCACTTATCGCAGGTCTTGTCAAAATGCCAATTATTGAGGGTGTTGATATTATTGATAATAATTCACAAAATATTTTTTTAAAAGAGCCTACAATCTGTCATCGCCCCCCTTATCACTTTTTGATACCTCTTCAGATTTAAGTTGGACGCTTAATGAAGAAAATATAATTCTTGGAACAATTATTCTTTATTCATCGTCAGAAGTTGTTTTAGATCGTGTTTTATTCGGTTTTTCCTTAATTGCAATTACGGAAATTATAAAGTTGTCTATTTTGTTTTGGTTGTTTATCTGGGCGTTTGATCTCTATTTAGCACGTCCTTTGAAACAATTAATGTCGCAATTGGATGAGGTTCAATTGAGCCAAAACATAAGTAAACGTATTGATCTTTCGAACATTGAAAAAAACGAACTCAGTCAACTTCAAGAACATATAAATAATATGCTCTCTGCCATGGAAAAAGATCGAGAACGATTATTGGAAGACGAACAAGCTAAACGAATTTGGTTAGAAAAGGCTGTTGAAAAGCGCACAGAAGCTTTACAAATATTGAATGAAAAACTCAAAGTGCTAGCCACCAGGGATTCTTTGACTGGCGCATTAAATAGGGGAAGTTTCTTTGAAGCTGCGCAACATTTGCTCGATCTTTCTCATCGCAAGAAGTTGCCTGCCTCTTTTGTATTGATGGATTTAGATCACTTTAAAATAGTTAACGATACTTATGGGCATTACATTGGTGACAAAGTACTCATTCATTTCACAAATACACTTCAAGGTTTTTTAAGAAAATCTGACCTCATAGGGAGAGTTGGCGGAGAAGAATTTGCTATATTTCTCTATGATACCGGAATTGATGACGCTTTTCTCATTGCGGATAAAATAAGACAGGCGATTGGTAGTTCTATCCTCGAAATAGAGGGTAAAACAATCACCTATACTGTGAGTCTTGGCATTGAGTCATCTGAGCCACAAGATCATTTAATTCAAGATTTATTTAAACGCGCTGATTTAAAACTTTATGGTGCAAAAGATAAAGGCCGTGACCGTATTGAAAAATAAAAAAATGCACAACCTATTGTTCCTTGCAAGCTTCTTAATAGGAAACATCATATTAAACATCAGTCATGCTGCGATATTAAAAGTTTGCTATGACCAATGGCCCCCAATGACAATATTTCCTTCAGAAGGTTCTTCTGCACGTGGTTTTGTAATAGATATATTGCACGAAATATATACATCAAAAGGCTATGAAATTGAATATTATGAAGTTCCTTTGGCAAGAGGACTAGATATGGTAGCAAATGGTAGTTGCGATATGTTACCAGAATACCTATTTTCAAAAAATGCTGAAAAAGGTTTTGAGTATGCAGCTCAAGCAACTTTTTCATACACTGCAGCCTTTATCGTTAGACACGACGATCCTTGGATCTATAATGGTGTAGAATCTCTAAAAGGAAAGCGCATCGCAACGGGCCCGAATTTGGGACTACAGTTCAGTGAGTGTCGACTATCAAAATTATATCAACGACCTGAATAATTCAAGCTTCGTTGAAGTACTCTCTGGTAATGATGATGTGGTTGAACGAATTTTACACATGATCAAAGAAAGTAGAGTTGACTTATATGCTGATAATATACTTGTTCTTCAGTACATTATAAATAGACTGAATTTGAATAATGAACTTAAGATTGTTCAGCCTGGCTTAGAAAATAAAATGGTTGAAATGCCTATTTTCTCAAAAAACATACCGACTAAAAAAAGAGAAGAACTTATAAAAATTTGGAATGATGGACGCTTATCAATAAAAGGTAAAAAGAAAAAATGTTTATCAATAAATATAACGTAACATTTTAAGTGTTCGACAATCTTTTGGAAGTTTACCGTCTAAAATTGCATGAAAGTTAACGTTAGTCTTTAGCGATTAATAGGGGTTGCCTCTAGTTTTTACACAGCCTGCCACCAAAGCGTTTATACGGCATAGCAATAAAAGGACGTTTTCTATTCTGACTAGCAATTAATTAATTGTATTAACTATTCCCTAAGATAAATATTTTCATTTTTCAAACGAGATTACTCATCGTTATAGCCCCAAGGTGCTGCAGGTGGCGTAATTGGTTTGGTTAAATCAAAGTCTACTCTAAATTCACGTCCTTCTCGAATCATGCGGTAGGTGAATTTTTTAGGGTAAATAAACATTTGCCACGTATTACCATTTGATTGTGGAATACCTTGTTTTACAAACAGTTCTTTTGAATATTGATCAACTGGAAAAGATTGCACTCGCTCCCGTAGCCTGCATCCAAGGTATGGCCACCATACATAGTAGATCTATCGTAACTTCCATCTGCTTGACGATGATCATGCTTTAGAGAAATGCCGGAATTCGTTTTAGTTAAAATCCACGTGCGTGAGGCATCTTTTCCTACATGAAATGGAATTTGCAGCTGACGCTCAGTACATTTGCGGACATGCATTACTAATTTTTTATTAGCAAAGCTGTCACCAATAGCATTGTCGACTGTAACTTTACCCTGATATGCTTTGCCGCAGTGCTTTTTAAAATGTTCGAAATAAGCATCATGGGTTGAAATAGAAACTTGTGGAGCCGGCAAAATAACGGCCTTGCCATCAGTGATATTTGTGCCGGATTAACCGTTACGCTAATACTTACAATAGCTGCGCCAACAATACCAGTAAAAAGGCTCGATAAAATAGAGGTTCTCATGATAATTCTTTTGCATTTAATAGGTGATAACCACTGATGTTATCAGCTTTTGAATATCATACACAATATGCTTGAGTATTCTTAGATAATTCATTGATCCACAAAGAAGTAAATGTGATTTCTGTTTCTTTTGAAACTAACACATACCTACTGCGTAATGGGGGTAGCGTTTTGCTAGCACTGTTGACTAATTGATAAGTGTAATGAAATTATAAATCTTTATGGGTTATACGCTAAAATACCTTATCTAAAACTGATTTCGCTGCGCGGATTTCTTTAAATCGTTCAACGCATCCGCCTTTGTCGGGGTGATGCTTTTGAGCGAGACGCAAATATTGAGCTTTGATCATTTTAGCATCAGCATTACTGGGCAAGGCTAAAATTTCAAGTGCCTCTTTTTTATTGTCTTGTGCTATATATTGTTGCCAAAATGATTTTAGCAGCTCAGTTATTTCTTCTTCTTGTGTATCATAATAGTGTTTTGCATTGAGATAATAACTTTCGAGGGGATCTGGGGTTTCAAGCGCTGTTTTTACATTATAATTGTTTGACGTGGAGTTGTTTAATGCAATTCGCTGAATTCGCACTGATTGAATAATTAACGTGAATTTTTGCGAAAGCTGATATTGATTTTTTAAATGGTAGAGCCCATGCATGCATAAAAAATGTGCGCTAAATAAATCTTTTGTATTTGCTAAGTTAAAACGCTCAAAAGGTGTAATTTTATTCTTTTGTAAGTGCTTGATTATTTGGTGTTCACTAGTCACAGAATTACAATTTAAAAAATGATCTAGTTCATTCAAAATAAGGGCTAAATATGGGTTTAATGTGGCCACGTTCATTTTAATTATCAGTTTTTAATTATCAGTTTTTAATTATTTAGTACAATAGAGAGTAACCAGACCGTGTTACATGAAACGTTATTAAATGATCTGGTCAGCGTAATTTCACTCTGCAATTAATTGTTTTAAAGTGAACTGAGTTTCGCTACTACCTAGTTTTTCTTTTAAGTAAGGTAGCACTTCTGCCATTTGTTTTGCCAATTGCCAAGGCGGATTAACAATAAATAATCCAGTGCCTGTCATACCATATTCATCGGTGTCTGGTGATAAACAAAATTCAAGTTGTAAAAGGTTTTTAACATCGCTATAAATGAAAGCTTGTTCCATAGAATTCACCTGTTCTCGTTTAACAACAGGATACCAAAGGATGTATGTACCCGTAGCGAACTTTTTATAGGCTTTAACAATAGTATCTACGGCTTTGTGATAGTCTTCTTTAAGTTCATACGGTGGGTCTATTAATACAACACCACGACGATTAGGAGGGGGTAATAAACCTAAGATGCCCTGATACCCATCACTTTGTTTAACAAAAACCTTTTTCCAACGATAACAAAAATCGTTTAAATGTTGTATATCCGTTGGATGTAATTCAAATAAATGGGTACTGTCTTGGCGGCGCATAAAACGCTTGGCAATACCAGGTGAACCAGGATAAAGGTCAAGTTCGTTTTTTTTGTTTAAATCGTTAGTTGGATTTAATTCTTGTATTAAATTTATGTAAGGCTGCAGCGCATCAGGAAAGTTTGGTTCATTAACTAATTTAGCAATACCGTCTTTGTATTCCCCTGTTTTTTGAGAATATTCATCTGTTAGTTGATACATACCTGCGCCAGAATGGCTATCGATATAATGAAAGCCTTTTTCTTTACGGCACATATAATCAAGCACAAGTGTTAATACACTGTGTTTTAGTACATCAGCAAAATTGCCTGCATGAAAGGCGTGACGGTAACTTAACAAAGATAATCCTTAATATTTGAATATGGCTATAAAGTGTTTTTCTATTAAGCCCAGAGTAAATAGTTTGTTCATTTTTATTTATTCTGGGCGACTTGACGTTTTAACTTATGCTTGACTCGCTAAGTATTCATCGTAGGTGCCCGCAAAGTCATTATAACCTTCAGCGGTTATTTCAATAATACGGGTAGCGATAGTTGATACAAATTCTCGGTCGTGACTGACAAATAACAAGGTGCCTTCGTAGGATTCTAGCGCCATGTTTAATGATTCAATTGACTCCATATCCATGTGGTTAGTTGGTTCATCAAGTACTAATACATTGGGTTTTTGCATCATCAATTTACCAAATAACATGCGACCTTTTTCACCACCAGAAAGCACTTTAACCGACTTTTTAATATCGTCAGCAGAAAATAATAGTCTACCTAAATAGCCGCGAACAGCTTGTTCATCGTCGGTTGGTTGACGCCATTGGCTCATCCATTCAAATAAGTTCATATCGGTTTCAAACTCGTATTCATGGTCTTGAGCATAGTAGCCAATATTAACATTTTCAGACCACGTAAATTCGCCAGACGATAGTTCATAACCCACATCATTCATTAAGGTACGTAAGAACGTCGTTTTACCAATACCATTCTCACCAATAATAGCAATGCGTTCACCCACTTCAATCAGTGCTGAAATGTCTTTAAGGATAGGTGTGTCATCAAAACTTTTGCTCAAATTCTCGATAACTAACGCATTACGGAATAATTTCTTTTCTTGTTCAAAACGAATAAATGGGTTACTCCGACTTGAGGCCTTTACTTCATCAAGTTGAATTTTATCTATTTGTTTAGCGCGAGAGGTGGCTTGTTTTGCTTTGGACGCATTTGCTGAGAAACGAGCAACGAACGCTTGTAACTCACCAATCTGTGCCTTTTTCTTTGCATTGTCTGCTAATAAACGTGCTCGTGCTTGTGTTGCGGCAAGCATGTACTCGTCATAATTACCTGGGTAAACACGTAACTCACCGTAATCTAAATCAGCCATGTGTGTACAAACACTATTTAAAAAATGTCTATCATGCGAGATGATAATCATCGTTGAATCACGAGCGTTTAATGTTTCTTCAAGCCATTGAATAGTGTGAATGTCCAAGTTGTTGGTTGGTTCATCCAGTAATAAAATGTCAGGGTCTGAAAACAAAGCTTGAGCTAGTAGAATACGTAATTTAAAGCCTGGCGCTATTTCACTCATCAAACCATAATCTTTGGTCTACTGGAATGCCCACGCCAATTAATAATTCACCCGCACGAGCTTCTGCACTATAACCGTCCATTTCAGCATATTCAGATTCTAAATCACCTACACGCATACCATCAGCTTCACTCATTTCAGGTAATGCATAAATACGATCACGCTCTTCTTTAACTGCCCATAGTTCGGTATGTCCCATTATAACGGTATCAATAACGCTAAATGATTCAAATGCAAACTGATCTTGACGTAATTTACCCAAACGTTCGCCAGTATCAAGGTTAACATTACCTGAAGTTTGCTCTAAATCACCCCCTAAAATTTTCATGAAGGTCGATTTGCCACAACCATTTGCGCCGATTAAGCCGTAGCGATTTCCGCCACCAAATTTTTGTGAAATGTTTTCAAATAATGGTTTTGCGCCAAATTGTTGAGTTATGTTGTTTGCTGCTAGCATGTACTTTTATCCTATATATCGTCATCAAACGGGTAAATTCAGTGTTAGAAGTGTCGGTTGCTTTTGGCAATTTGTTCTTCTTTGTTTAATTTATCGTATTGATTTTGAACTAAACTTATAAAGTAAGGTTTTAGCTGTTTAGTTCAAACATTCAAAAATTAATTAAGTTTATTTATTGCTATGTTGAGTATTTGCATTGTTAGGGTGTCGTTTTTTAGGGGCTTTATTTGGTGAACGATCAGTAAACTGATCATCACTAAAGCGAGTTAACCCTTTTTTTGCTGTTTGACTATTCGTACCTGATTTGTTGGTGCTATTAGGTGTATTTCGTCTTTTTTGGCCTGGGTTACTTTTAAAGCCTTGGGCATTATTCTTACCTTGTCGTCTATCACTGTTTTGATTGCGTAGTTCGTTACGTGTTTCTCTCGGCACTAAACAGGTTGGTGATGAGCCAATGAGTTTACTCAAGCCCATTTTTGTTAATGCAACACGTATTTCAGGCCAATTAAGAGGATCGTGATAGCGTAAAATAGCTTTATGCAAGCGTCTTTGTATTGCCCCTTTAGGGACAACAATTGCGCCATCGTCTTTCGCTAAATTTTTACTGGTGACATTACGTAGTGAATTTAATTCAGTATGATACAGCGTTGTGGCATTCGCTAAAGGTGAAGGGTAAAAATTTTGTACTTGATCTAATTTAAAGTCATTTTCTTTAAGCCACAATGCCAAATTAACCATATCTTTATCTGTAGTACCCGGGTGTGCGGAGATAAAATAAGGAATTAAGTATTGTTTTTTACCCGCTAATTTTGAGTAATGGTCAAACATTTCTTTAAATTTGTCGTAACTACCCATACCTGGTTTCATCATATTATTTAAAGGACCAGTTTCGGTATGTTCGGGCGCTATTTTTAAATAGCCGCCTACATGATGGCTTGCTAATTCTTTAACATATTCAGGATCTTGTATTGCTAAATCGTATCGGACGCCAGAGGCTATGAGTACTTTCTTAATGCCTTTAACTTTTCTCGCTTTACGGTACAACTCGATAGTAGGTGTATGATCTGTGTCTAAATGACCACAAATTGTTGGCCAGACACAAGACGGTTTTCTACAGGTGGCCTCGGCTTTTTCACTTTTACAATTAAGCTGATACATATTCGCTGTAGGGCCACCTAAATCTGAAATAACACCAGTAAAACCAGGAACTTTTACTTTTATATCTTCGATTTCGGCAATAATTGATTCATGTGAACGTGACTGAATAATACGGCCTTCATGTTCTGTAATAGAACAAAAAGTACAGCCGCCAAAGCAACCACGCATGATGTTGATTGACGTTTTAATCATGTCGTAGGTCGGAATTTTTGCTTTACCATAACTTGGATGCGGTACGCGTTGGTATGGTAAGCCAAATACACCATCCATTTCATCTTGCGAAAGTGGTTTAGCAGGGGGATTTAACCAGATAATTCGGCTACCATGAGCTTGCACTAATGGTTTAGCTGATGTTGGGTTTACCTCTTGATGGAAAATACGCGACGCATGGGCGTACATAATTTTATTGTCTTTAACTTGCTCAAAGGTGGGTAAGTTAATGTAGGTATTTTCCCAAGGTTTTGCTTTGTCTTGCCAAGTTTTATTTTTAGTGTATTTGAATTCTGAAATGTTCACGACTTGTGCTGTTTTAGTGATATCTTTTTCTTCACTTGCTATATCAGTGGTTGTTGCACTGTTTTCACTACAACTTGTTGATGTTATTTCTGCGTATGGATTTGGAATAGGTTCTATTTTTCCTGGTCTATCAATATCGCGAGAATCAATACCTTTCCGGCCGGGGAGGGCTTGATTGGCTAAAAAAGCACTACCACGAACATCGGTGATATTTTTAATATCTTCACCCTGAGCGATACGATGGGCAATTTCAACAAGTGGACGTTCGGCATTTCCGTAAATTAATAAGTCGGCCTTTGAATCAAATAATACAGATTGACGTACTTTATCAGACCAGTAATCGTAATGCGCAATGCGTCGTAAACTTGCTTCTATACCACCAATAACAATAGGTACGCCTTTAAAAGCCTCTTTACAGCGTTGAGTATAGGCAGTTACCGCACGATCAGGACGTTTACCACCTTCATCATTTGGTGTGTAGGCATCATCATGGCGCATACGACGTTCAGCTGTATAGCGGTTGATCATTGAATCCATGTTACCTGCGGTTACACCAAAAAATAAGTTGGGTTTACCAAGGGCCATAAAGGCATCTTTTGAACGCCAGTCAGGTTGTGAAATCATACCAACGCGAAAGCCTTGGGCTTCTAACATTCTGCCAATGATCGCCATACCAAAGCTAGGATGATCTACATAGGCATCACCAGTAACGATTATAATATCGCAGCTATCCCGGCCCAAGGTGTCCATTTCTTTTCTGGACATAGGGAAAAATGGCGCAGTGCCATAGCTTTCAGCCCAATATTTAGGGTAATCGAATAAGGCTTTTGGCTGAGATTTGCTCATAGATAGGCTCAATTTGGTTTGTTATTGGGTTCGTTGTTTGAGTTACTATTTATTAGATTATAATCGAAAGAATAAACGGCTAACTCAATTGACCGAAACTTAGCGCGCGATTATAGCAAAAATAACGCAGGTTTTCTAAAAGAATCTATTATCGTCAGCAGATTTAATGGGGGTTTATATTTACAGTCTATTGTATACTATTTTGGTGTTGTATATTTACAACAAGTAACGCTTTTGTTTTAATCAGATTACAAAATGATTAAAGAGAAGAATAATGAAATTAGCATTGATCACTTGCGCTGTTGTTTCAGCACTGAGCCTGTCTGGTTGTAATGAAACGGAAAAAAAGTTTCCGTTGAATCTATTCACCAGAGCAAAGAAAGTAGTTCAATTAACGTTGAAAATCAAAGCAAAATCACAATCAATGAATTATACACTCAAGCAACACAAACCCTATTTGGGCAAAGAGCGCTTGAAGCTTCAATGTATGGGTTATCCGTTGATGAAGTGGGTGCGGAATTTAAAGATAAACTAGAAGATTTTAGCCCGCAGAATGAAGCAAAGCTGCGCCAACAATTAGCTAGCTTATCGGCGAAAATCAATCATTTTATACAATCAGAAGTCACTAGCACAGCGCTTGACAACCAAGAGGTTATGACAAGTATTACCCAGTATTACGCGGTCATAAAGATTTCCCCATAGGCTATATTGATGTATGGATGGGCTTATCGCCCTTTATTGTCAATCAGATCAATGGGCCACTAATCGATATTCCTCGTATTATGCTTAATGATCAGCCAATCACTACAGAACAAGAGGCACTAAATTATATAAACCGTTTAGGAAAGTTTGGTGAAATGATCTCGAGTATAGAGGAAAAACTTGCCTACGATACTGCTCAAAATTGGTTACCACCTAAAAGTACGGTTACTGGTGCCATACGTTACTTGAAAGGATTTATCAGTGAAGACCCAAGTAAACATACGTTTGTGAGTAATTTTACAAGTAAAGTAAACAAGATCGAATCGCTGTCGGAGGTTAAAAAACAACACTTAACTGCGCAAGCTCTCGCACAAGTGACAAAAGTGGTTTATCCCGCATATCAGTCAATAACGAAAGCAACAGAGCAATTATTAACGAAAGCAAGAAAGGAAGGCGGAATTTGGGCACAACCTAATGGTGAGGTATATTATCAAGAAGCGATCTTCCAGTTAGGTAATAGCTCACTCAAGGCAGATAAAATTCATCAAATAGGTTTGGATGAAGTAACCCGTATCAGCAAACAGATGGATACTATACTTTCAAACCAAGGATATAAAGAAGGTAGCGTAGGTGAGCGTATGATTGCGCTTACTAAAGAGCCACGTTTTTTGTATGAAGATTCCAAAGCAGGACGGGATAAACTACTGAATGATCTCAATGGCTATATTAATGAAATTACTCAAAAAATGGCACCTATTTTTAAAACAAAACCTAGTTATAACGTTGAAGTGCGTGCTTTTCCGGTAGAAATTCAAGATGGTGCCCCAGGGGGCAATATAGCCCACCTTCTCTTGATGGTTCGAAACCTGGCATTTATTGGATCAACTTACGTGATATGAAAGCTAATCCAACCTTTAGTTTAAAAACATTAACCTATCATGAAGCTAACCCAGGACATCATTGGCAAGTCGCTTTAAATATGGAGCAAGCATCATTACCTTTTTTACGGCGTATTGCTCCTTACAATGCATATATTGAAGGTTGGGCCTTATATAGTGAACTAGTTGCCAGTGAATTAGGATTATATGAGAATGACCCTTTCGGTAATTTAGGTCGATTACAGGCTGAACTATTTCGTGCGGTACGTTTAGTGGTTGATACCGGTATGCATCATAAACGTTGGACGCGTGAACAAGCTATTACTTATATGAGTGAAAAAACGGGTAACGCAGAGTCAGATGTCATTGCTGAAATTGAACGTTATATTACCTGGCCGGGACAAGCATTGGGATATAAATTAGGCATGTTGAAAATATTGTCATTACGTGAACATGCAAAGCTTGAACTCGGTGAACAATTTGACTTAAGTGCTTTCCATGACGTGGTATTACTTGGCGGTGCGGTACCAATGACTGTGTTAGAGCGGAATGTGAATCGTTGGATTAAATCACAAATATAGAGGCAACGTTAACCTACTAATGTTTATCATTTTCACGTTAATATTTCTTATGTTAACGTGAAAATATTAAGGTAAACAACTATTCAAAAAGACTACCAACGACTTTAATTGATATATTTTCGTCGTTATTTTTTAAATTATTGCTAAGTTTCTTTAATGTAATTGACATTGTTTTATTAAGAAACAATGTGTTTTTCCAAGTTCTGCTGAACTTTCAAGTTGCGCAATTTCATCAGCCGCAAAGATGCTATCTGATAAAATTACCGCTGAACAATTACCTTTACTTAATACAGAGGTTATTTGTTTTAATTCAACTTTCGCTCGATTAGTGGCGCTAGTTTTATAGTTCACCATCAGTATTTTAGATGCATCAATTCCATGCGTTTTAGCTAATTTTTCTATTGAATTTTCTTGTGGATTTATAAATAAAACCCATTTTTTATCTTGCTTATGCTGATGGCAAATACTCGCATATTGACTAGTTAAGTCAAAGTAATCAGAGACATTTGTATGCTGTAACCAATTAATACTTATTGTTTTGTTATTTGTGTATCTATTAGTTAAGGTGCTGATATTGCTATTATTTGTGTTAAACATTGTTGCTTACCTCTGTGTGTATCAAGTAATAAATATAAGTACTGTATGTATGTACAGTATATGTAATTTGATTAATATTCAACCTTTTTTTAACTAATTTAAAATAAGCTTTGCTGTGATGTATAAATAATAAAAGTGACACATGTAGGTAGCAGATTTATGAAGATTTTGTTATTGTGTTTGTTATCTAGAAAGTTTTCATTTAACAAGTCTTGATCGTTCAAAATAAAATTATAATCGATTAAGCTGTGAGACTAATTATGTTTAATAACATGAAAATAATATTGGCGGATGATCATCCTTTATTTCGCCAAGCGTTAACACTTACCCTGAAATCTCATTTTAGCGATGCTGAAGTTTTTGACGCACAAACCATCCCTGAACTTGAACAGCATCTGCAAAAAGAAAATGATGCCGATTTATTATTACTTGATTTAGATATTCCTGGCGCTCAAGGTTTTAATAGCTTGATTACTATAAGACGAACATACCCCAATTTAGGGGTGGTTATTATTTCTGGTTTTGAGGATAAAGAAACTATTTATAAGGCCATGAGTTTTGGTGCTGCTTGGTTTTATACCAAAATCTACGCCCGTATCAGATATGGTTATTGCTATTAAAGAAGTGCTTAATGGTAAATTATGGACGCCTGACGGTGAGTTTACTGGTCAAGCTAAAACAAGTATTGCAGAAGACAAAATTGCGTCGTTAACGGCTAAACAGCATGAGATTTTACTGATGTTTGCTGATGGTTTATTGAATAAACAAATAGCTTATGAGTTAGGGCTATCTGAATCGACGATTAAAAGCCATGCAAGTACAATATTTTTAAAACTAGGTGTGCGAAACCGTACCCAAGCAGTAATAGTGTTAAATGAATTACAGCTAAGTCAAAGTGCTTTTGGTCACGACATGAGCGAATAAACGTTTTTTATTTGCCTATTATTTATAAACCGTTGTGAGAATAATTATTTGCTAGCTCTTTAGTAAGCAATGAGCTAATTAAAGCACGTAGGGCAAGTGGTTTAATAATTTTTCTTAAATAGCTAACGTTATGTAGTTTTGCTAGCGACATAAGATTTTCATCGGTTGTTGCCGTAATCAGTACGGCAGGTAATGAGTATTGGCTCATAAGTCTTAATTGTTCAATGAGCTCTATACCATTTATTTGATCAATAGTGCGATTTTTTAAATTTCTTTCATTTAACAAACCATCCACATTTAACACCATATCATCCGATTTACTATCGCTAAGTTGATAATCAACCAGTAAGATATCTATCTCATCTTCATGTTTTTTATATATGTTTTTAGCTTGTTGAGCCGTTTTAGCTGTAAATACTCGGCATTGCCAAGTTGTTAATAAGGTAGACATACCGTCAAGTATCGATTGCTCGTTGTCTACGCATAGAACCCCAACACCTTGCAAATTCATACTCGCCTTAAGTAATGGTTGATCTGTTTTGATGTTATATTTGGTTACTGGCACATTAACGCTAAATAAGCAGCCGTGACCAGGTTTTGATTTTAAATTGATATTATGATTTAAAATATGGGCTAAACTTTGGGCAATGTTTAAACCTAAACCGAGTCCTTTAGGGCCCATCGAATTCAGACTATTTAGTTGGGTGAATTGCTCAAAAACTTGTTCTTGTTTTTCTAGCGGAATTCCAGGGCCATTATCAAACACTTGAATACTTAGTTCATCACCTTGTCTACGACAGCCTAGCAATACTTTATGTATTTTATTCCGTGTGCCTGTGTGCGCATAACGGAAAGCATTACTGAGGAAATTTTGTAAAATTCTTGATAGTAACGTTATATCACTGACAATGAATAATTTACTTGTTTTGCAGTGAAATTCAATTTTATATTCATCAGTAAGGGCATTAAACTCGCTTGATAGCATATCGCAGATTTGTTTAACTGAAAATGCTTCAATGTTAGGTTTGATATTACCACTTTCGATACGCGCTATTTCGTTAAGATCAAGCAATAAGCTATTGGCAATCTCCAAAGAATTATCAATTTGTTTTATCTGATCACGTACGTCACGGGAAACTTTTGGGTTTAATGATGCTGAAGATGAGAATAATCGGGCAGCAGACAAAGGTTGTAACAAGTCATGGCTACATGCTTTTAAGTATTGGCTTTTTTTCACATGTGCTTGTACCGCTTTTTCTTGTGCTTGTGCTAATTCTGCATTGGCTTGTGCAAGCTCTTTATTCGCTTGTTCTAATTCTGCAGTACGAAAACGCACTCTTGATTCAAGATCGGTATTTTCGTCCTTTAATACTTTTTCAGTTTGACGATACTTAGTTATATCTGAAAATATCATCACGAAGCCACCACCAGGTATTGGATTACCTTCTATATGAATATTTTTACCATTTTTTAATTTATATTCAGAGTTATGTCGGCTGCCGACTTTGATAAATTGAATACGTTTATCAACCTGTTTTGCAATATCTTCTATAAAATACCCTTGTTGACTAAGGTTAAAATGAATTAATTGACTAATAGGGCAGCCAATATAAATAATTTCATCCGGGTACTTAAAAATATCTATATATTGTTTATTCCAAGCGACTAACTTAAGTTCGCTGTCTATAACAGATATGCCTTCGCTGACATTCTCAATAGCACTTTGCAATACCGTACGACTGAACTCTAACTGCTGAGTTGAGTTGTCTTCAACTAATTTTGCTACTTGATCAAACGCCATGTTTTGCCCACTAATAGCAAAAGACGTAACTAATTTAGCTGACGCTGAGCCTAATACGCGTGCAAGCGTTGTTTCGGCATGCAGCAATATTGCCTCATTAAACTTTTTGCTGTTTTTATTACCGTGATGACGATGAAATTGTTTAAAGCATTGTTGGGCTTTTTCTTTACCAATAAATCGGGCAACTAAAAATTCTAACTCAACCAAATCAACTTTAGGTTGAATGGGTAGGTTCCATTGAGTGTTGGTTCTATCTTTATAAAAGAACTTACTTTGCATTTGCTCTCGGATGCTTTGCCTTGTTAATAAGGATACTAACCAAAGAGAGATAACGTTAATAAGTAACCCCAACAAAGTTATAACAGTAGTTTTTGGTAAATCAGTGTTTACCAATGGATGATCATATATCCCTAACTGTGGTAGTAAATTAAATAATACCCAAATAGCAAAGCCACTGCTTATGCCTGTTAAAACACCGGCAAGTGTTGCTTTTCGCCAATAGAAAGCTACAAATAATGACGGACCTACTTGCGCTATCGCACCAAAAGCAACTTCACCTAATGAAGATAACGTATCTGGAGGAGATAATAATAAGAGGCCATAACTTAAGAAAACAACAAATAATACAAGGGCTTTACGAATGAGTAAAAGTTGAGATTGAAAATGATTAAAGTCGTGTTGTTGTTGACGAGAATATTTAAACATTAAAGGGAATACGATTTCATTACTTAGCATAGTACTCAAGGCGATTGTTGAAACAATCACCATTGAACTGGCTGCTGAAACAGCACCTAAAAATGCAAATAAAGACAACCATACTTGCCCATGATAAGCGGGTAAGAAAAGTACATAAGCGTCAGCAGCTAATGAATTTCCATAATTTAAGTTACCGGCTAAACCAAGTGGAGCAGCAAAAAAAGCAAAAATAATGACATAAACAGGTAGCAGCCACCTTGCCATACTACTGGTTTTTTGATCTTTTATTTCAACAAACATCACTTGAAATTGTCTTGGCAAACATAAAAAAGCAGACATTACGATAATTAACATACCGAACATGCCAACAAGACCAGAAAATTCAAATTGTTTATCTAGATTTAGTTGATCTTTTGATAACTCCCAAATGGCTGAGGGTGAATCATATATCAGGTAACAAACGAACATGCCTACAACAAAGAAAGCAATCAATTTCACCAGTGATTCAAAAGCAATAGCAATCATTACACCCGGATGGCGTTCTGTGATATCGATGGTACGAACACCAAAAATAATAGTAAATACAGCAAGAATAATACTAACAATGAGTCCAAGTTGCCAAATAGGTAAATCGGGAGTTTCTTGTAATATTTGATAGGAATAGATAATGGCTTTTAGCTGCAACGCTATATAAGGCATAGTACCAATGAGCACTACAATAGTAATAATGACTGCTAAATTTTGTGATTTACCAAACCGTGCTGATAATAAATCAGCAATAGAGGTAATTTTAAGCTGTAAGCTTGTTTTTATTATGCGTTGAATGAAAGGCCAAGCAAAAATAAATAATAAAATAGGTCCTAAGTAAACTGAAAGATAAGTATATGACTGATTAGCAGCTTGCGCTGAGGTGCCTAAGAATCCCCAAGAAGTACAGTACACGCCTAAAGATAGGGCATAAATAACAGTTTGCTGTTTACTTTTAAGCTTATTTCTATATTTACTGCCTAAATACGCAATAAGAAATAACAAACTTATATAGCCAATGCTAACACAAACTAATAACCAATTTGAAAACATACCCATTCCACAGCACTAAACACCCATAATGAATTTATCATAGTTCAGCCTTAAAGCATCCCTCATATTTCTAGAACTTAAGTACTAGTACTTCTCACCTATTATTAGATTACGACTAAAGGACTAAACCCTAGGTGCTAAGTCTTATTGCCGATTGTTAGATTTTTGTACTGTTCTATTATGTTTTTGGAAACAGAAAATGAATAAATAAAAAGTACATATCAATAGTACTTAACGACATAGATATAAAAACACAAACAAAAATACATATAACTAGGGGAAACAACAATGATTACCAAGTCTAAAAATTTATTACTCGCGTCAAGCTTACTTGTTGCAGCAGGCGTTGCCAACGCCGGATACGACATTAAGTTATCGGAAGACGATAAAATATCTTTTGGTGGTTATATTAAAGTAGATGCACGTTATGTTGATGGTGATGTGGCCTATAGACCTTATTGGATTGGTACAGGATCTAAGCTTGATAATAGCGCTTCACAATTCAACTTATTCGCTAATGAAACGCGTTTTAATATGAAATATACCCATGGTGATGTGATGGGCTTTATTGAAATGGATTTTTGGGGCGGTGGCGGTAACGAAATCGTTTCAAATTCTGCAAACCCTCGTATTCGTCATGCATTTATCAAATACAAAAATGTACTAGCAGGACAAACTTGGTCAACGTTCATGAACACAAGTGCTATTCCAGAATCAGCTGACTTTGCCGGTGCAACGTTAGGTTTAGTCTTTATTCGTCAAGGTCAAATACGTTATACCATGGGTGATTTCCAGGTATCACTTGAAAACCCTGAAACTTGGGGTGGTGATACAGCCAACGACAATGTTCCAGATGTTACTGCACGTTATAACTTAAAAGGCGATTGGGGTAATGTGTCGTTCTCTGCATTAGCGCGTCAATTAAATACAACCCTAGGTAATACTGAAACAGCTATTGGGGCTTCAATTCTTTGGTCGTATTAAAACGGTTGGTAAAGATGATTTTAGATTTCAATTCCATCAAGGTGAGTTAGGTCGTTATGTAGGTGCCGCTTTTGCTACTGATGTTATTGGTGAAGAAGTTGAAGATGTTACCGCCTACCTTGCAGCTTACCGTCATTATTGGACAGACACTTTACGAACTACTGTACTTTATGGTGCAGCAGAAGCGGATGTTTCTGGCGCTGATAGAAGTCAATGGGGGGTTAACTTATTCCAAGACTTAACTAAACAATTAGCGGTAGGTGTTGAAGTAGGTAATTTCAAAATGAAAACTCTTGATGCTGATTCAAACTATGCACAGCTTTCATTGAGGTATGTACTTTAGTTTTATAACAAAACTTTGTTGACGTAACAGTTCCCATTTGTTGTTACGTTTTGGAGGGGGATATTCCCCCTCCCTTTTTTATCGACAGGACGTACGATATATCGCGATGAAAGGATGTCAAAGAGCGTGTATTACGCACATATTATTTATATTAATTTAGGAGAGTGAGTATGACTGAGTCAATACTCAAAGTAGAACATGTTTCATTGGCGTTTGGTGGTGTTAAAGCACTGACTGACGTTAGCTTTGAGGTTCCCCGAGGCTCTGTATTTTCCATTATCGGTCCTAATGGGGCAGGTAAAACATCCATGCTTAACTGTATTTCTGGTCGTTATCGTCCTAATTCTGGCGCTGTTATTTTTAATGATCAAAATGTGACTAAGTTAAGTCCTAACGACAGGGCAGATCTTGGTATGGGACGTACTTTTCAAAATTTAGCCCTTTTTGGTCATATGTCAGTATTGGATAACATCATGGTTGGTCGTCACCATTTATTGAAAAATAACTGGTTAACAGGGCCATTATATTGGGCATCATCTGCACAAAAAGAAGAGCTTGCCCATCGTCGTTATTGTGAAGAAATCATCGACTTTTTAGAAATTTCACATATCAGAAAATCTGTTGCCGGTACGTTATCTTATGGTTTACGTAAACGTGTTGAGCTTGCACGTGCAATGGCTTTAAAGCCCGAATTAATTCTTCTTGATGAACCTATGGGCGGTATGAATTTAGAAGAAAAAGAAGACATGGCGCGTTATATCCTTGATTTAAACGAAGAATTTGGCATCACAGTTGTGATGATTGAACATGATATGGGCGTAGTGATGGACATTTCTCATAAAGTAATGGTACTTGATTTTGGTAAGAAGCTCATGGCGGGATTACCTGATGAAGTAATGGCTGACCCACATGTTAAACGTGCTTACCTTGGTATAGAAGATGATGAAGTAGATGATATCTATGAAGAACAGGAGGCAAGTTAATGTCGAGCCAATTAAAAATAAATGCTTTTAAAGCAAGTAACGATTTTGATATGGGGGAGTTAGATACTTTCCCTAAAATACTAAGACATAATGCTAAAAACTGGCCTAATGATATTTCCATGCGTGAGAAAGAATTTGGCATTTGGAACGAATTTACTTGGCAAGATTATGAAAACCGCGTTAAGTGGCTTTCGCTTGCTTTACGAAAATTAGGTGTTCAACCTAAAGATGCCATCGCATTATTAGGTGATAACCGTCCTGAATGGGTTTGGGGTGAAATTTCGGCCCACGCGATGGGGTGTTATTCTATTGGTATTTTCCAAGATTCATTACATGAAGAAGTGGTGTATTTACTAAATAAAAGTAACGCCACCGTGGTTATTGCCGAAGATGAAGAACAATGCGATAAATTGCTTGAACTTGGTGAGCAAGTATCAGAGGTAAAATTTATTGTTTATTGCGATCCTCGAGGTATGCGTAAATATGACGATAAGCGTTTAATTAGTATTGAAGATATTTACAAGCAAGGCCAAGAAATAGATAAAAAATTTCCAGACTTATACAACACATATGTTGATTCAACTAACGCTGATGAAACGGCTATTTACTGTACAACGTCAGGTACAACTTCTAAACCTAAAATTGCTTTTTTAGGTGGCGGTAATTTTGTTAAACACTGCAGCTCGTATTTACGTGCTGATCCTCGTCAAGCCGGCGATAATTATGTATCAGTACTGCCATTGCCTTGGATTATGGAACAAGTATATGCCGTTGGACAAGCCTTAATTGCCAGACAAATAGTTAATTTTGTGGAAGAACAAGAAACTTTAATGGCTGACTTACGAGAAATAGGCCCAAGTTTTGTGTTACTTGCTCCACGAGTTTGGGAAGGTATTTTAGCGGATGTCAAAGCTAGGATGATGGACTCAACGCCACTAAAACAAAAATTGTTTGATTATGCATTTGCTATAGCAGAGAAAGCGCAAAACCAAGGAAAACGTTCATGGTTTGCCGACTTGTTATTGATGAAAGCGTTAAAGGATAGGTTAGGTTTTACTTTTCTTAAATCGGCTGCAACGGGTGGCGCCGCTATGGGACCAGATACGTTTAGATTTTTCCAAACTATCGGTGTACCACTACGTCAGCTATATGGTCAAACAGAGCTTTGTGGTGCATACACAGTGCATCATGCCGAAGATGTCGATTATGACAGTGTGGGTATTGCTTTTGACAGTGCCGAAGTAAAAGTTATTAATGCTGATAAAGAAGGCGTTGGTGAAGTTATCGCGAAAACAGTGGGTATGTTCACGGGATATTTAGATAATCAAGAAGCTTATGACGAAGATGTAATTGATGGTTGGATGCACACAGGTGATCTTGGTTATGTTAAACCTTCAGGCCATTTAGTGATTATTGACCGTATTAAAGATTTGGCGAAAACCGACAATGGTGTGCAGTACTCACCTCAATATATTGAAAACAAATTGAAATTTTCATCTTTCATTGGTGAAGCCGTGATCTTAGGTAAAGATAAACCTTATTTAAGTGCGTTAATTTGTATTCGTTTTTCTATTGTATCTAAATGGGCTGAACAACAAGGTTATGGTTTTACTAACTATACCAGTCTTGCTTCATTACCAGAAGTTTATCAAAAGCTGACAGATGAAGTTGAAAAAGTAAATGCAACCTTACCAGACGCTCAAAAAATCAATAAATTTATCTTATTGTATAAAGAATTAGATGCTGATGATGGTGAGTTAACGCGTACCCGTAAAGTGCGTCGGACTGTTATTGCCGATAAATATGGCGACATTATTACTTCAATTTATGACAACAAAGAGAAGGTGGATGTTGATACTGTTATTACCTTCCAAGATGGCGGTAGCTCACGAATTCAAACGCAGCTTAAAGTGGCTACGTTAATTGAAAACGATGGGCGAGCAGTGTCGAAATCTAATAACAACCCATCACAGAGGAAAGCATCATGAATTTTGAACTCTTACTTCAATTAGTCACCAATGGGCTTATTGTTGGTTTGCTATACGGCGTTATCGGTATGTGTTTTGTGTTGGTGTATAAATCAACACAAATCGTTAACTTCGCCCAAGGTGAATTTTTACTTATTGGTGCCTGGGTTTGTTGGGCATCTCTGATTTATTTAGAACTACCATTTTTTGTTGGATTTTTGTTAACGCTCGTGTTTATGGCCGGTTTTGGTGTGCTGCTCCAAATGATAGTGCTACGTCCTATGATTGGTGAACCAATTATATCAGTGATTATGGTGACTATTGGCTTGTCAATATTCTTCCAAGCTTTAATGAAATGGATATTTGGTGTTTCGCCTCAAAGTTATCCGCAGGTATTTGATACTCAAAATATTAATATTTTTGGCCTAAATATCGAAATGGCTTATCTCATGAGTACGATTATTGCACTGTGTATCATGGTTGCCTTCTTCTTATTCTTTAAGTATTCAAGACATGGTTTAGCGATGCGTGCCACAGCTTTTGATCAACAAGTGTCACAAAGCTTAGGCATATCTGTAAAACATGTATTTGCGATGGTGGGGAATTGCAGCCACAGTATCAGGCACTCTTGGTGT
Organism: Colwellia maritima; assembly: GCF_022669015.1. Lineage (GTDB taxonomy): Bacteria > Pseudomonadota > Gammaproteobacteria > Enterobacterales > Alteromonadaceae > Colwellia > Colwellia maritima. The sequence goes on from NZ_JAKKSL010000002.1 coordinate 439,620, forward strand.
GGTTATTGGTATGGTAAATGGTGTATCTGATTCACTTTCTATTATGGGGATTAAAGTCTTTCCAACCGTAATTCTAGGAGGATTAGACTCTATTGTGGGCGCTATCGTTGGCGGTATAACCATCGGTGTTTTAGAAAATGTCGCTGAGTTTTTTGATAGTCAATATTTACATGTGGGCAATATGTACGACATCGCACCATTTTATGTGCTGTTAATTATTCTTTGGTTCAAACCATACGGTTTATTTGGCACGAAAGATATTGAGCGTATATAACGCCAATTAACAGACAATAACAATTTTTTAGGAGTGATTTATGTCTAGTTTAACTATGCGCCCGTGCGGAGATTTTCGTACTAGCTATAAACAAGATAATACAATTTTTGAAACAAAAACTATTCGTTGGGTGACTATTTTAACCATAATTGCCTTGTGTTTTGCACCCTTTGTACTCGGTGGGTACTTTATTACGTTACTCATTCAAATATCCTATTTGGGGATAGCCGCTTTAGGTTTGAACATTTTAGTGGGTTACACCGGGCAAATTTCACTAGGACACGGTGCTTTCTTTGGTTTTGGTGCATTTGCCTCAGCTTGGTTAAATACAAGTTTTAATATACCGGTGTTCTTATGTATTCCCTTAGCCGGTTTTTTAACCATGGGTGTTGGCATGATGTTTGGTGCACCGGCTGCGCGAATTAAAGGCTTATATTTAGCGATAGCGACCTTAGCAGCACAATTCATTATTGAAGATTTTTTTGCACGAGCAGAATGGTTTTCAGGTGGCGCTCTTTGGGTCAATGGCTGAACCCTTAAACTTGTTCGGTTTTATTTTTGATACCGATAAAAGTTTTTACTATGTCGCACTTTTTGCTTTAGTTTTTATGTTTATTTGGGGCTGTAACCTAATGCGTAGTCGTGATGGAAGGGCATTCGTCGCTGTACGTGACCATTATTTGTCAGCTGAAATCATGGGCGTTAAATTAAATAAATACCGTTTATTATCTTTTGGTATTTCATCTTTTTATGCCGGTATTGGTGGCGCACTCTATGCTCATTATTTAGGTTATGTTTCAGCTGAAGGCTTTACCATCATGATGTCTATTCAATTCTTAGCCATGATTATTATTGGTGGTTTAGGTTCAATAAAAGGCACATTAATGGGCGTTATCTTTATGGTCTTTTTGCCTGAAGTTTTAGGCAATATCGTTGGCTTAATGAAAATGACTGACTGGGGCAATATTCCCATGGTTGTTGATGGTTTAGCTTATATCAAAGAAATGGCTATTGGTTTGGTCATTATCGGCTTTTTGATTTTTGAACCTGAAGGCTTAGCACATCGTTGGGCTCAAATTAAAAATTACTGGAAATTCTATCCGTTTGCTTATTAAACATTTTAATTTGAATAAATTAATAACGATTTAAAAAGTAATGGAGAATAATGCGCAGTTAAATTGATGGGGAGAGCAATTTATTTAACTGCGTAACGTAAAGCAAGCAAGCATAAAAATAATATTTACCTCACTTATCTGTGGGTAAGGTAACAACAATTTAAGGAACATCACATGAAAAACGTTATGAATAAAAAATTATTACTAAGCTCAATTGCAACCAGTATTGTGTTAAGCATTACTAGTCAGGCGCAAGCGCAAGATTCAGTGTTTGTTGGCCATTTAGCTGACATGTCAGGCCCTACCGCTTTTGTTGGTAAAAACTACGCAGATGGCGTGCGAGATTCTCTTGCATATATTAATGCGCACGGTGGTATAAATGGTACAAAACTTGAGTCTGAAACCATCGATTACGCTTATAAAGTGCCACAAGCGATAGCATCTTATAAAAAATGGAAGACCCGTAAAAAAATGGTGGCGATGCAAGGTCAGGGGAACGGCAGATACAGAAGCATTAATTTCCTTTGTTGCACGTGATAAAACGCCAGTGTTTTCTGCTTCTTATTCTGGACATTTAACTGATCCAACAGGAAAAAATCCGCATACAAAAAAACCGGCACCTTATAATTTCTTCTATGGCGCTTCTTATTCAGACGCGTGTCGTGGTCTAGTACAATGGGCTGCGGAAGACTGGAAAAATAAAGGTAAAACAGGCCAACCGAAATTTACTCATATTGGTGCTAACCACCCATTCCCTAATGCTCCGAAAGCAGCGTGTGCCGAATATGCGGAAGAATTAGGTTTTAACGTGTTACCACCAGTTGTGATTTCAATGAAGCCCGGCGATTTTAAAGCACAATGTTTAAGCATTAAAAGCTCTGGTTCGAATTACGGTTATATAGGTAACTTAGGTGGTTCAGTACTGTCTTTAGTGAAGTCTTGTAACACTGTAGGTGTTGATATTCAACTTATGTCAAACATTTGGGGGGGTGATAAAGAGGTATTTGAAGCGGGTGGTGAAGGCATTAAAAACTATATATTCCCAACGATGACACCTTTTTGGAATGACCAAGTACCTGGTATGAAGTTGGTTCGTGAAATTTCTAAAATGTCAGATGAGTCAGGTGAAAAAGAACGTGTACATCATTATATTCGCGGTGTTTGTTCAACTTACTTTATGAAAGAAGCAATGGAATGGGCAAAAGATAATGGTGGCATTACGGGTGAAAACATTAAAAAAGGTATGTATGTTCATAAGGACTGGGTACCAAAAGGCTTAGAGGGTGTGTGCTTAGCAGCTAACTGGACCAATGAAGATCACCGTGGTATTAACCAAGTTAATATTTACAAAGGCAACTATGTCGACGGTAAAGTTGAGATAGAAAAAGTGTCACAAGTAACTTTAAAGCGTCGTGATGACTGGTTAGGTTATTAATCCTGTCTTATTTGATAATTGTTGGAACACATAACGTTCCTATTATCTGATAACTATCTCGCTTTCAAAAGCGGGATAGTTATATTTTCAACGGAGTAAATATTATATGTCACAGGCGGCAGCAAAAATTAAAACAGCTTCACCTATGCTTTCAGTTAACAATATTGAAGTGGTTTATGACGAAGTTATACAAGTGCTTCGTGGAGTGTCTCTCGATGTGCCAGAAGGTGAAGTGGTTACTTTACTAGGGCCAAATGGTGCAGGTAAATCAACAACATTAAAAGCTATATCCGGTTTACTTAAAACTGAATATGGTGAGGTTACTAAAGGTGATATTACCTTTATGGGTGAGCGTATTGATAAGAAAAATGCAGAAGATGTAGTACGAAGTGGACTTTTTCAGGTCATGGAAGGACGTCGAATTATTGAAGACATGACATCTATTGAAAACCTTAAATTAGGGGCTTATACCCGTAAAGATTCGCAAATTAATCAAGATATCGAAATGGTATTTAATTATTTTCCTCGCTTAAAAGAACGTACAGGTCTTGCAGGTTATTTATCAGGAGGGGAGCAACAGATGCGGCGATAGGCAGAGCATTAATGGCGCGTCCTAAAATGATTTGCTTAGATGAACCATCCATGGGGTTATCACCATTATTAGTAAAAGAAGTTTTCGGTATTATTAAAAAAATAAACCAAGATCAAGGTATTACCATGTTGTTAGTTGAGCAAAATGCTAACTACGCCATTAAAGCTGCAGACTATGGTTACATTATGGAATCAGGGAAAATTGTACTTGATGGTACGCAAGAACAACTGCTAAGTAATGAAGACGTAAAAGAATTTTATTTAGGTGGTGGTAACGAGGAGCGTAAAAGCTTTAAAAACTTAAAATCTTACAAACGACGTAAACGTTGGTTGTAAGCATCTGAGACGTTTGTAATTTATCTGAATTTTAAAATAATCGAGTTACCATGAAACAATATTTTTATGAGAGAGAGTGCCAAAACCCAGAATTGCGCGAGCAATCATTATTGGCGCGCTTGTCTGATTTTATCACTTATGCAAAGCAAGAATGTCCACATTATCAGCAAACTTTAGCGCATATTGATGCTGAAAAAATAACAACCCGAGAACTACTCGCACAACTTCCCATTACGAGAAAATCAGATCTAGTGCGTTTGCAGGCAAAAAATTCACCTTTAGGTGGGTTGAATGCTAAAAACGCCAAGATAGGTCGAATTTTCCAATCACCGGGGCCGATTTATGATCCTGAAAATACCAGTGATGATTGGTGGCGAATGGGACAAGCCTTTTATTCTGCTGGCTTTAGAAAAGGCGATTTAGTACAAAATTGCTTGTCTTATCATTTGACCCCGGGAGGCTTTATACTCGACTCAGGCGCTAGAGCATGTGGTTGTGTGGTGATCCCCGCAGGGCCGGGGCAAACCGATTTGCAACTTGATATTATTGAACACCTTAAACCGCAAGGTTATGCAGGTACGCCCTCATTTTTAAAAATATTGCTTGATAAAGCTAAGGTTGATAACCGAGATATAAGCAGTTTAACTAAAGCTTTGGTTACTGGTGAAGCATTACCATCAGCACTTCGATCTGAATTCAATGCAGCGGGCATTGCAACACTGCAAGCCTATGCTAGTGCTGATGTGGGACTTATTGGTTTTGAATCAAAAAATGATGATGGATATATTATTGCCGAAGATTTATTGGTTGAAATTGTTCGTCCGGGAACCTTAGAACCTGTTGCTGAAGGTGAAATTGGTGAAGTAGTGGTAACAAGTTTCAATCTAGATTACCCACTTATTCGTTTTGCTACAGGTGATTTATCTGCAATAAAAACCGGTGTGAGTGACTGCGGTCGAACGAATATGCGTATAAAGGGCCGGATGGGGCGAGCAGATCAAACTACTAAAGTGAAAGGGATGTTCGTCCATGCCGAGCAAATAGAGAAAGTTAGGTTGGCTTCTGCAAATATTGAAAAAATGCGTTTGTCAGTAACCCAAGTTAATTACAATGATCAAATGCATTTACAATGTGAATTAGCCTCTAATAATAACTCTGAAGCTGAACTCGCAGAAATTGTTGAAAATATTAGTGCAACATTGAAAAAAATAACTAAATTAACGGGCTCAGTTGAAATTGTTGCTTTAGGCACTTTAGCAGACGATGGTAAAGTGATTGATGATTTACGAACCATTGGTTGAGTTGTGTGATACCCAATTGGCACTATTATATTAAACCGTAAATGTAAAGGATTGAAAATGAATAAAAAAGCATTTCAAGATTGTTACCCAGAAGAGTTAAGCCATTGTTATGGTTGCGGTAAAAATAACCCTGACGGCCATCAATTAAAAAGTTTTTGGCAACACATTGATCAAAATAACTTGCTAGAAAGTACGACTATTGCTCATCATATGCCCGATAAGGTATACACGGCTATTCCCGGCTTTGTCTACGGTGGTATGATTGCCTCATTAATTGATTGCCATGGTACAGGCAGCGCTTCTGCTATGGCTTATTTGTCTCAAGGACGTGAAATGGGGAGTTTACCGGCATTACGCTTTGTTACCGGAGCACTTAATGTGAGCTTTTTAGCCCCTACACCACAGGGCGTTGAATTGGAATTAATTGGTCGTTTTAGTGAAATAAAAGAACGAAAGGTTATTGTTGATATAACCTTATCAGCCAATGACATAATTTGTGCTAAAGGGCAGGTTATTGCTGTGTTAATGCCAGATAGTATGGTTAAGTAAAGTAAAATAACCTGAGCTCGGCTTAACAAATGCTTCTCTAGCAGCTATTTTTCCTTACTTCTGCGTTAAATTTACTTGCAATAGACCGGCTATTGACGCGAAATTTGCCTTGAATTAAGAAAAACTATCAAGCTAGAGATATATTATAAAAAATTTTATCAATATTTCAATTTGTTAGCTATCTCTTAAGCCGAGCTCAGGTTAAAATAGTAATAACAACCTAATGTTGAGTTGTTATGAATTTAATTGTTTTATATGGTGCAGAGCGATGTTGTTAGGGTTGTTTTTTGGTAAATTGCCAAGCGACAAAACGACTTATTTTTTGTCCCTGCGCCATATTAATAACGTTAACCTTCGAAACCTGTGCTTTTTTCAAATACAGTTTTATTTTAGATAAATGTTCTTTTTTAGACACTAAGCAAGTAAACCAACCAACTTGCGTTTGATATTTTTTACTCTCACTGATCATTTGCTGAATAAACGCCAACTCACCACCATGACACCATAATTCAGCTTTTTGCCCACCAAAATTTAAGGCTCTTTCATTACTTGTTTTTTTGCCTTTTTGTAAATTCTGCCATTTTCGGTTAGTGCCTGAACTTGCCTCCTCTAATGATTTATGAAAGGGCGGATTGCACAGTGTTAGATGATAGTATTCTCCTGTGTTAATAATACCTTGAAAAATATGTTCGCTATTATTTTGTAAACGGCAAGTAATGTGTTTGGCAACCGTTTTATTGGCATTAACATTTAAATTAGCCGTGTTGACAGAAACAGGGTCAATATCAGAAGCAACAAAATGCCAACCGTATGCACGTGCGCCTAACATGGGATAAATACAAGTTGCTCCGGTACCAATATCTAAGACTGAGATCCGTTTTGTAGTTATTTTGTCTTCTTTTAATAAATCAGCAAGGTAGTGAATATAATCAACCCGTCCTGGAATAGGAGGGCACAAATACCCTTGCGGAAAATCCCAATGTTCAATTTGATAATATGTTTTCAATAAAGCCACATTTAATGCTTTTACTGCGCTAGCGTTGCTAAAATCTATAGTGTCTTGTTGATTATATTTATTTTTTATAATAAACGGAGATAGTGATGGATTTGCTTTTTTTAACGTAGCAAAGTCGTAGCCAGAACGATGTTTATTACGAGGATGCAGTGCGGTTTTTATAGTCATTATTTAGGTTTGTTACCTATTTTAAAATAACCATTACTGGTGAATTGCACGACTTGTTGTCTTTTTTTCCCGATAAGAATAGGGCCATCATCCATAAATAAAAAATTTTTCCAACAGCGTTTAAATACCACCCATGTTGTTTCAATTATATTGTCTCGGCTAGAACAATAATAAACAACCGTATTATTATCCCAATCTATATGTGTGTTAATAAGTTCAGGTAAGCTCTCATCAGTACTATCCCAAACCCCTTCCCATTTTCCTTGCTCTATCCAATTGCTTTTGTCAAATGGCCAATCACCTTTTTTGAAAAAATCGGGGTGATCAGCTTGGCGACTAATGAAAGTATCCCACAAAACATTCGCGCGATCCTTTGCCATAGGTTTGATTTTTGCTAAATCATTTTCATGAATAGGTAGGCTTTTATGCTTAAAAATCCAAGCATTTTTTAATTGTTCTAATGGGATGTAGCTCATTAATTAGTCTCTACGATGATACTAAGGCATATAAGTAGATTATACGGGAGTCAGTATATATTTATAATGAATTTGAACAATATTTTTCTAAAGGGGTATAAAGAATATCACCAGATAAGTTTTCAAAAAGCACATGCACTTGTCATATAGGGTAATTCAGTGAATACTAAAACTAGTTTAGCTAACTCGGTGTTGGCAGTATCGGTAATAAATAAAAAGTATTCCTCGTATCTAAAGCGTACTTATCATTATGGAAATCAAGAGCCGAGTAGTCGTTATTATTATTCGAAAGTTTAAAGGAGTGTTTGGTGGATAAATACCTAATTACTAAAAAAGAAATTGAAGAGATGGAAGGGGTATCAAAAACTCATTTCGTTAATGAAAATGCACAAAGAGTAAATAAATCACTTGGTGATCATACCGGTTTAACGGGCTTTGGGTTTCATATTATCGAAATACAGCCTGGTTATGACTCTACAGAACTTCATAAGCATTATTATGAGGATGAGTGTGTTTATATTCTAGAAGGTGAAGCTACGGCTGAAATAGGTGATGAGACTTATTTAGTACAAGCGGGCGATTTTATTGGATATCGTGCTGATGGCTTAGCCCACAAGTTAACCAACAATAGTGATTGTGTTTTAAAGTGTATCGTCGTAGGCCAAAGGTTAGATCACGATGTGGCTGATTACACAAATATTAATAAACGTATCTATCGCAATAAGGGATTAAAATGGAATTTAGTAAATATTGACGATATTGAGGAGCCTGTTGCGGGTAAGAAAGTATAACAAGCTGAGTAAATGTGGAGAAGAGTCGGCATTATGTACACAACCATACTGCAGACACTTGTTTTAATTTTACTGTTTGTGCATACATCCTTGGTACTTTTTTAAACACTAGTAGTACAAGGATACAGCGAAAGATTTAGTATTATTTACTATCCATTGCATTGTTTTCATAAATCCGTATTATGCGCGACTTTCACTATTATTTTTAGCTAATACTCGCTTGTGTTACTGGAAATATATCATCAATAAGAGTGTGTAAATTTTAATGAGAAAGTTGTTGTCGTCACCTGTAAAAATGCCATTATCTGCTGCAGAAAATCAGATTTATCAAAATACACTTAAATATGTTACTCCCTTAAGTTTGAATTTAATGGCGGTTAAAGTGATAAATAGACCCGAAGACTTCACCGGGTGGTGTGGCGAAGTCATTAGGCTATGTCGTGAAGATCTTAAAATTGAATTACTTGATGATGAACAATTTGCTCCATTAAAGAAATTGCAGCAGACCCTTGAAGAGGGGTTTACCATTGGTCAATGTAAAATGGCGCGGATTGCACCGTGGCCTATATTTGTTGATTTTATTGAAGAACAAAACACCATACACGCCTTAGATGAACGCTTACGTCTTTTAAATTATAGTAATAAGTATTGCCAAAAACCTTTAGCTGACTTATCAACTGAAGACCGTTTAGTCTTTGCGGGTAAACACACAAACCATCACAACTACCAAACGTATGATTTTGATTGTGAATGGTTTGCTAGTACTAAAGGGGCTAAGGTTTTCCATGGATTACTTGAGCAATTCCCTGAAAAATTTGATGCAGCATTATCTCATATTCCATTGGTTGGTGAAGTGAACTATGACCATTATCAAAACTTTGTAAGTGATTTTCAGGCGATTTTTTTAGCAAATACACCAGATAACTCACAGGGAAATAGCACAAAAACTAAAGCTCCCTTAACTGTTGCAACTCGTTTATTAGCGATGCGACGCCCAGATCAATTTATCGCCTTAAATAATAGTAAAATTGATATATTCTGCAAAGGACTATCTATCGTTAAATTCTCTAACACGGACTTTTCATCTTATTGGCATGACATGATAGGAACCTTACGTACTTTACCTTGGTGGAACCAAACCGAGCCGCTGCCTTCGGTTAATAATAGTGTTAATAACAGTATCGAAAGCATTATTGGTAGTGCCCCTGAAATGGTTACTGAGCATGACGAAACAACCATTGAACAAGAAAATCATAATACTAGTCGTGAACTTACATTATGGAATAACCGAGCAATTTTAATCGATTTATTTTTGTTTGCTGATCCTGCTTTAGCACAAAACTCAAACTATGTTCGTGCTCGTGATAAAGCGCTAAATAAGCCAGTAAATAAGTTACAGTCAAAATCACGCACTACATTCAGAAAGAATAGTACTGAGTCTATCGAATCTTTGGTTGATAAAGCACTTATGGCAGAAGATTTACCTGAGTATATGATTTCGAAACGAGACTCTATAATAAGCCAAGTTAAAAAAGGACACAGTGTTGAAAAAGCCATCAGTTTAATGCGTGCTATTTTTGGTTAAACTTATCTTTTCAATATAGGAAAGTTAGTATTTTATGTGTGTTATCTAGCAAAAATAAATACCCGCTTTACCGCTTAATATTTTGTGTCCGCTTTATACTAAACGGACACTCTAATGTCCGAACGGACAATTTAAACAATTAAAAACGGACACCTAAATTGTTTGGTTAAAATAATTCCTTTATTTAACAATATCTTATCTTTTATTTCGGTGTTGGCATAGAACTAGCTGTAGTAATGGTATGTAAAACTATAGCGAAGTGAATATGATTAGCTCTACTGCAAACATTTAATTAGGCAACATTTAATTAGGCCACCCATAATAACTTTTGTAACATTTAATTAGGCCACCCATAATAACTTTTGCAACTTTCCCAGCATTTAATTAGGCCACCCATAATAACTTTTGCAACTTTCCATCATTTACCATCATTTAATTAGGCCACCCATAATAACTTTTGCAACTTTCCCAAAGATAAACTACACTTAGTTTACCTCAATCAAGTATGGACACTATTGTGTTATCAGGCCACCCATAATAACTTTTGCAACTTTCCCAAAGATAAACTACACTTAGTTTACCTCAATCAAGTATGGACACTATGATGCCTAAACCACGCTCACAACAAATTAGTTTACTCAATACCCCTTATTACCACATTTGTAGCCGCACTGTACGCAAAGCCTTTTTATGCGGGGTCGATAAAGAAACTGGCACTAGCTTTGAACACAGACGCGGTTGGATTGAAAAACGCCTGTTTCAATTATCCCAATCTTTTGCTATTGATATTTGTGCCCATGCTATCATGCACAATCACTTACATTTAGTGCTGCATGTGGATTGTGAGCAAATAAAACAGTGGTCCACAGCAGATATTCTTCAACGTTGGCATTTAATTAGGCCACCCATAATAACTTTTGCAACTTTCCCATTTAATTAGGCCACCCATAATAACTTTTGCAACTTTCCCATTTAATTAGGCCACCCATAATAACTTTTGCAACTTTCCTAGTATAAACTACACTTACCTTACCTTAATCAAGTATGGACACTATGATGCCTAAACCCCGCTCACAACAAATTAGTTTACTCAATACCCCCTATTATCACATTTGTAGCCGCACTGTACGCAAAGCCTTTTTATGCGGGGTCGATAAAGAAACTGGCACTAGCTTTGAACACAGACGCCGTTGGATTGAAAAACGTCTGTTTCAATTATCCCAATCCTTTGCTATTGATATTTGTGCCCATGCTATCATGCACAATCACTTACATTTAGTGCTGCATGTGGATTGTGAGCAAATAAAACAGTGGTCCACAGCAGATATTCTTCAACGTTGGCATCAACTTTTTAAAGGCACGCTCCTCACACGCCAATATTTAAACAAACAACCACTGGCTGACTATCAACTCACCATGGTTGAACAAACCGCTAAAGTATACAAAGAGCGTTTAATGGATATTAGTCGGTTTATGCGCTCCTTAAATGAGCCTATCGCAAGGCAAGCCAATCAAGAAGATAAATGCACAGGCCATTTCTGGGAAGGACGGTTTAAATCTCAAGCCTTGCTTGATGAAGGTGCTTTATTGTCGTGTATGGCTTATGTTGATTTAAACCCAGTACGTGCCGCTATCTCCCCTACACCCGAGCAATCAAGTTTCACCAAACATTCAATTACGTATTAAAGCGGCTATTAACGGTGAGCAACCCAAGCAGTTACTCCCTTTTACTGGTAATGAACATCAACACAAAACCCAGGGCATAAGCTTCAGCTTGAAAGACTACTTAACCCTTGTAGATGAAACGGGGAAAGTAATTCGAAACGATAAACGTGGCGCGATTAACCCAAAAGCGTCTAACATTTTAGCCAGACTACACATCAGTGATGAAAGTTGGTTAAAACTCACCACACAATTTGAATGTATTTTCACGGGCGCTGTCGGAACAGCTGAGCACTTAAGTGAATTTAGTGAACATGTAGGCTTAAAGCGAACACATGGCATAGCCAATGCCCAAGCTTGTTTGAATAGTGCTTAATCACGTCACTTAGCGACAAAACTATAAAACCATAGCCTAGATAGCATTTTGACAATGTTACGGCACACACTCACCTAAAATTCAGAAAAAGTGACGTTAGAGCTAAGAAAACCGATCTCCGAGCCATTTACCTGATCATTACGTCAATTATTTTAATAAAAAATAATCTGATTTACGTGTCGCTATTACTTTTGTATATCATGGGTGGCCTAGTTAATTCTCTCCCTTTTACTGGTAATGAACATCAACACTCCCAGGGCATAAGCTTCAGCTTAAAAGACTATTTAACCCTCGTTGATGAAACAGGGAAAGTAATTCGGAACGATAAACGTGGCGCGATTAACCCAAAAGCGTCTAACATTTTAGCCAGACTACATATCAGTGATGAAAGTTGGTTAAAACTCACCACAAAATTTGAATGTATTTTCACGGGTGCTGTCGGAACAGCTGAGCACTTAAGTGAATTTAGTGAACATGTAGGCTTAAAGCGAACACATGGCATAGCCAATGCCCAAGCTTGTTTGAATAGTGCTTAACCACGTCACTTAGCGACAAAACAATAAAACCTTAGCCTAGATAGCATTTTGACAATGTTACGGCACACACTCACCTAAAATTCAGAAAAAGTGACGTTAGAGCTAAGAAAACCGATCTCCGAGCCATTTACCTGATCATTACGTCAATTATTTTAATAAAAAATAATCTGATTTACGTGTCGCTATTACTTTTGTTTATTATGGGTGGCCTAGTTAATTACGTGTCGCTATTACTTTTGTTTATTATGGGTGGCCTAGTTAATTATCGCTATTACTTTTGTTTATTATGGGTGGCCTAGTTAATTATTTATTATGGGTGGCCTAGTTAATTATGGGTGGCCTAGTTAATTATTATGGGTGGCCTAGTTAATTGGCCTAGTTAATTGTTAATTAAATTAGTTAATTAGTTAATTAGTTAATTCTTTAACAACCGAGTCTTTTGAGTATTTTAGTTGAATCGCTAAAGCTCGGCATAGTGTATGAGATTATACCGTTTAGTTCTTTGTTTTTAATCATTTGCTGACAATATTTAGTATTTCTAGGTAAGTCTTGATCAAATAAAAAACTTGCACTATTGCCTTTTAAATCATAGATAATTTTAAAGTATGCTGATGGAATAGTGTGTGATTCATCAGCGCCTGGAAGAGGCTCTTTATCTTCTAAATATAGCGTGCCAGTTATCACATAAAGTGAATTTCTAAAGCTGACAGCATTGCGCACAGCAATTTCTAATGCAACCCATGAACCTTGATTTAACGCTGATTTTTGAGGTGTTATATTGGATAGGTAGTTTAGTTCTGTCCAATTTTTATGCCCAGAAAAACTCGCTAATGGGGCTTGATGTCCTCTGTCAGTTTTTAATTTCTTAAAAGCACCTTTATAATCAGACTCCTCCAAAGATTCATCATCATCAATCAAGATATCATTCCCCCAGTTTCTACCAGGGCTATCACCAAAATTAGTTACATTGACTTCGTAGGCCACCCAATCTGCAAATTTTGTCTTTGGGTTATTACTTAAGACATAAGTATGGTTGAACACTACGTCATTATTTATGATATTCAGGCTAGGGCAACCTAAAGGACAACTTACGCTTCTAATTTCTGCATTCACTAAAGCGCTACAAAGAGTAAGTGGTAACAGTACAAGTTTTTTCATTTTAACCTTTAGTATTTTTTACCTATATCAAAATAACTTCACATCTACTATCGGTTAATGTTGCAGCAAAAGTATCCTTTAACTTATATGAATTTATATCACAAAAAACGACCATGCGAACTACGCAGAGTGGTCTTAGTAAATGAACATTCCTTTGAGTGATTTTTTTAAATTTTTGGTGATTGGTATTTAGGTATTTAATTAATTTAGATCAGGGAGTAAGTAACACCTGATACAACGTTAGAAAGCAAAAAGAGCTACCCTAAGGTAGCTCTTTCAATAAAATGGTGCGCGGTAAGTGATTCGAACACTTGACAACTCGCAAGTCAGGCGAGGACTCTACCACTGAGCTAACCGCGCAAAAGTGGTTTGTTGAATAACTCAACGGGCGCTATGTTAGCCGTCAACTAATGTGCTTGCAAGTGCTTTTGTTCAATTTAGCCCAAATAAAGTTTAATTGCTTGTTTTTAAGTCAATACGTCGTTGCACTACGCGTAAACGCCAAGCAAGCAAGATAGCAGCGGTTGTTAAACCGGAAATAACACCTATCCATAAACCATAAGCACCCATTTTTGGAACAACTAAATCGGTGATACCTAAAATCACGCCAACGGTTAAACCAACTAACCAATAAGAAAAAAAGGTGATATATAAAATAGACTTAGTATCTTTATATCCTCTGAGTGCGCCTGCAGACACTACTTGAACCGTATCAGAAAACTGATATAAAGTTGCTAATAGCATAATATTAGCGGCAAGCTCAATAACGGGAAGCTCCGCCGTGTAAATACTAACAATTGGAACCCTAAAAACGACTGTAATAATGGCTGTGAATACGGCAAGGAATAGTCCCAATGTTATAGCATGAGCAGTGTAGTCTTTCGCTTTTTGATGATCATTATGGCCAATAGCATTACCTACTTTTATGGTTGTTGCCATCGCTAAACTTAAAGGAATCATAAAAATTAAACCGCTAAAATTCAGCGCTATTTGATGACTAGCAACGGTTTCTGCACCAAACGGTACTAAAATTATTGCTACAACAGCAAATAGACTCACTTCAAATAATAGTGATAAGGCGATAGGTATTCCTAATGTCAGAATACCCTTAATTTCGATGAAATTGGGCCAGTAAAATTTTTCAAAAAGTGGTGCTTCTTTTAATCTTTTAGAATTAAAAGCATAAATAAGCATACCAACAAACATAACCCAGTAAACAATGGCTGTGGCAATACCACAACCCGCTCCACCTAATGCCGGTGCGCCAAACTCACCGTAAATGAAAATATAATTGGCGGGAATATTAATTATCAAGCCAACAATACTAATGATCATGGTTGGCTTGGTATAGGAAAGGCCTTCAGCATAATTTCTTAAGACTAAATACAAACAGTACCCAGGAGCGCCCCAGATAATATAGCGTAAGTAATCTAATAATAATGGTTTAAGGTTACCTTCTAATTCTAGAGACGGTGCAATAATAGGAACAAGTAAATAATATAATCCGATGAGAGATAAACCTAATATCAAGGCAATCCATGCTGTTTGATAAGTATGTTTACTAATAGCTATATAGTTTTTGGCACCATCAAATTGAGACACAATCACTGAAAGAGCCATGATTAAGCCGTAAATTGTTAATATAAGTGGTAACCAAATACTATTAGCTACGGCAACAGCTGCCATGTCGATAGCACTCACACGACCACCCATAACAATATCAACAAATCCCATCAAATTTTGAATCAGTTGGGCGATTAAAATGGGGTATGCAAGTTTTACTAAACTTTTTGTATGAGAGAAAAAAGAGGTAAAATTCATTAAGTGCTTAAATAGATAATTTAAAAGAGAAAATAGTTTCGCCATCATATTGAATAAGGTAGATACTGGCAACTAATAAAAAATGTATTATTCATTACTTCTGATCAAGGCAAAGCTTAAACTAAAAAGTCAAAATATTGGTTTAGAATTGTTATATTTATAGAAGAATATTTACTTTTTATCTTGAACATCGAGGTATTTTAATTTGTTTTCAATACCATCCCATTCGTCGGCATCTATCGGTGCTGCTTTAACTTCTGTGATTCGTGGCCATACTTTGGCTAAATCAGCATTTAATTGAATGAACTCTTTTTGATTTTCAGGTACATCATTTTCTTGATAAATAGCACCGGCAGGGCATTCTACTGGGCATAAGTCACAATCAATGCAGTCGTCTGGATTGATAACAAGAAAATTAGGTCCCTCAAAAAAAGCTTCAGCAGGGCATACCGCCACGCAATCAGTATATTTACAACGAATACAATTATCTGTTACCACAAAAGCCATGTTTTTAAATTCTCACTAAACAATATTATGTAGATCATACCTTGCTTTATTTTAAATTCAATCAGTTGTTTTCATTGGTATGAGTCTCACTATCAGGTAAAATGCCGCCATTATTTGTATGCCCTCTACTTTTGGATATAAAACCATGCTGCGTTTAACTGATATTAAATTACCTTTAAATCATTCTGATAATGCTATCGAGCAAGCAATAGTTCAAAAACTAGGAATTACTCAGCATGAATTAGTTGACTTTACCGTATTTAAACGCGGTTATGATGCACGTAAAAAAAATAAAATTGTTCTTATTTATACTTTAGATGTTAATACAACTAAAGATGCCGTTTTACTGGAACAATTTAACAAAGACTCGCAGGTAAAATTAACACCTGATATGGCCTATAAGTTTGTTGCACATGCACCTGAAACCATGAAAAATCGCCCTGTAGTCATTGGTATGGGACCTTGTGGTTTATTTGCCGGTTTAGTTTTAGCTCAGATGGGCTTTAAACCAATTATTTTAGAGCGTGGTAAGGAAGTAAGAGAGCGCACCAAAGACACCTTTGGTTTTTGGCGTAAAAAAATACTCAACACTGAATCAAATGTACAATTTGGTGAGGGGGGCGCAGGCACATTTTCTGATGGTAAACTGTATAGCCAAGTAAAAGATCCCAAACATTATAGCCGAAAAGTACTACATGAGTTTGTTGATGCCGGCGCGCCTGCTGAAATATTGTATGTGAGTAAGCCGCATATTGGTACGTTTAAGTTAGTAACCATGGTTGAAAAAATGCGGGCAAAAATTTTTGAGCTTGGTGGTCAAGTACGATTTGAGCAAAAAGTTGAAAGCATTCATTTTAAAAATGATGAAACCATTACTTTTGATGATAACGTATTGTCAGGCTTTAAAGCTAAAGAAGTGGTTGGTTTAACTTTATCAACAGGTGAATATATTGCTACTAACCATATTGCCTTAGCTATTGGCCATAGTGCTAGAGATACCTTTAAAATGCTTCATGAGCAAGGCGTTTATATTAAAGCTAAACCATTTTCTGTGGGTTTTCGGATTGAGCATGAGCAATCTGTTATTGATGAAGCCCGTTTTGGTGAAAATGGTAACGAAATTTTGGGCGCGGCAGACTATAAATTAGTTCACCACACAAGTAATGGTCGAAGTGTATATAGTTTTTGTATGTGTCCTGGTGGTACAGTCGTTGCGGCAGCATCTGAAGAAGGGCGTTTAGTTACTAATGGTATGAGCCAATACTCCCGTCATGAACGTAATGCAAACAGTGCGATTGTGGTTGGTATTGAACCTAAAGATTATACCGAAGGTAAATTTGCAGCGACCACTGATTCTGTATTAGCAGGTATTGAATTTCAGCGTCGGTTAGAGGAGCAAGCTTTTAGTATGGGCGGAAGTAATTACGATGCGCCAGTACAACTCGTAGGCGATTTTCTAACTGGTAGAAAGAGTGGTGAACACGGTAGTGTCATCCCATCATATAAACCAGGTGTGACTTATACTGACTTAAGTGAAGCGCTACCCGACTATGCTGTTGAAGCGATACGTGAAGCGTTACCTGCTTTTGAACGTAAAATTAAAGGTTTTTCGATGAATGAGGCAACGTTAACCGCCGTTGAAACACGTACATCATCACCTATTCAAATAACGCGAGATAGAGAAACTTTCCAGAGTATCAATGCTAAAGGATTATACCCTGCAGGAGAGGGCGCGGGTTATGCCGGTGGTATTTTATCAGCAGGCATTGACGGTATTAAAATAGCCGAGGCAATAGCATTGTCGATCTGTAATGAAGACTAAACGAAGAACAAACATTACTTTAGAACTTAATGAGTAATTAACTAGTACTCAAATCAAAAGAAAGTAGAGGTTAGCTCACCCTACTTATTATTGATGAGGGTTTTGGCTGCCAAACCCCAAGACCATTATGTGCTAAATGATTAGACTTTTGGGTGAGCACTTTAGTGCCAATGTTGATTGAACTTTCGGGCGGGCTAATTAAAAATCCTTGAATGTGTTTAACCCCTAAGGATTTTAATAACTCGAGTTGTATAATATCTTCTATACCTTCAGCAACAACTTTTAAGTTCAGTTGTTGCGCCATATCGATAATAGATTTAAGTATTTTTTTATATTTAATACTGTTTGTTGCTTCATTGACAAACATTCTATCAATTTTTAACACATCCACGGGTAAGGTGGCTAAGATTGATAGGGAGCTAAACCCTGTACCAAAATCATCTATGGCAATACAAATGCCTTCTTCACGAAGTTTTTCTAATTCATGAATAATATCGTCCGATACGTCAAGAAAACAAGATTCAGTTATTTCTAGCATTAATGCTGAAGGGGGTAATCCTGTCGATAAAAGAGTGTTCATTACCCATTGATGAATAGGACGGTGTTTTAGTTGTATAACTGAAACGTTTACCGATATTTTGGTTTTTTTCATCCCCGCATTATACCAAGCAAACATTTGACGGCAGGCTTCAGTTAATATCCAATCACCTAAAGGTAGAATTTGATTAGATTCTTCCGCAATTGGGATAAACTCTGTTGGTGCAATAACCCCTTCTATCGGATGTTGCCATCGAACAAGCGCTTCAAAATAGCTTATAATACAACCGTCAACATGAATAATAGGCTGAAAAGTGAGGTAAAAATTATTACTGGTTATTGCCAGTCTCATTTCTTCAAGTAAATAATGATAGCGCCTCAATTGGCTTCCCATTTCAGGAGAGTATACCTTGTATATCCCTCGGCCATCTTTTTTTGCCCTGAACATTGCAACATCGGCTAATTGTACAAGTGTGACAGGTTTGCCGGCACTTTCTGGATATAAAGCAATACCAATACTTGCACTGATTTTAATTGTTTTATTGCCCAAAATAAAATCACGCTCTAACTCTGTTAAAACATATTTAGCGATGCTTACTGCAAACTCAGCATCAACTATATTATGAAGAAATATCGTGAATTCGTCTCCACCTAATCGTGCTAAATTCTTTTCAATATTATTTGGTGAAGAGTGAACGTTAAGTTTATTACTTCTTACAATTGATTTAAGGCGTTCTGCTACTTGAATTAAAATTTCATCACCAAATGAATGACCAAAAGAGTCATTCACTTTTTTAAAACCATCAAGGTCAATAAATAACAAAGCACTATGTATGCTTTTATCGTCAATTGTTAGTTGTTCTTCTATATGTTCTAAAAAAGTATGACGATTTGTTAACTGGGTGAGTTTATCGCAAAAAGCACGTTGCTCGGTGTCAATTTTATATTGTGTCGCATGTCGGGCGATGTCTTCTAATGCATAATTAAGATTTGTTAAGATTGAGTGCCTCTTTTGAGGAGGCTGTTGTTGTTCAAAGGTTAGTGCTATGTTGTTCGCCGTATCGAGCATGTTATTTAACATGCTTTTTAACTTGGATTTTTGATAATTTGATATTAAAACATAAGCGATGAATGCGAAAATAAGTAATGCAAGTGTAGGGTAGAAAACACTTAATATAATCTCTAACAAAATGTAATTTAGTGGAATAATTAACCAGTTGTCATTTTTTTGCTATTTTAACAACTAGCTTATGTTCATCACTTTGCGCCAAATTATCAAGAAACAATAACTGTGCAATATGTTCATTAGCACTTAATAATTGTTTTTCAGGTAATTCGTAAGCAGTGGCAGGGGGAATTGCTTTAAGGGTGAGTACTTCTTGAGATAGAATAGAAACGAAGAAAATATATATCGTGATTACAAATAACAAAAATAGAGATATTAATGTTTTCCAATATTTTGCCGTGATGCCATTCATACGTTAATACAATCCTTATATAGGAAGATACTATACGTTATATCGTTAATCTAAAGTGCATAAGATACAAAGATCTTTAACTGCGCGATACATTACAAATTCCTTATCAATATCCGTATAGTTACTTTGTGATAACAGCATAGCTAATATTTGCCTTTGTATCAAGTAATTAGCGCTTGCTCGGGTTTATTTATTATTTGATTATGTCTATGTCATTTTAGTTAAACTTTATCTTAATGTCGCATTAATAAACTTGGTTTCTGCCTGCATCCTTAGCTTTATATAAAAGAGTGTCAGCACGGCCTATCCACTTTTCAGGGGTATCGTCGGGTTGATATTCAGCAACGCCTATTGACAAGGTTATTTTGATATCACAATCGTATACATGATTTTCAATGATACAGCGTATTTTTTCTGCCACTTGTTTTGCTGACTTTAAATCCATGTTTAATGGCATAACGACAAGTTCATCGCCACCAAACCGATATAATGAATCGAGTACACGGGTGTGCTGTTTTATTAAATTACAGGTTGTAACGAGAACGTTATCACCAACAGCATGTCCGTAATTATCATTTATTTTTTTAAAATCATCTAAATCAATCAGAATGAGGCACATATCATAAGTTTTTCTATGTCGGCTAGCGATTACGTCAGCTAACCGTTTATCCAAAGCACGTCTATTACCCGTTGATGTTAACTGATCGATTGTTGCTAATGCTTCAAAGTCCAGAATTTTTCGTTCATATGAACGAAACATAATAAATGAAAATGTTGATGTCATTAACGTTGTTAATAATATAGTTAAAACATTAATCAAATCCGTTTCTATTGAGATTATAAAGGACGTGGTTGTGATTAATAATAAGCAAAGGGCCGTAGCTGATTTTGGGGGGATTAAGTAGTACATTGTAATAATAATAGGATACAGCCAATAGACTTGAAGCAACCCTTTTATTGCGATACTAGCGGTACAAGCTATGACTAAAAATATAGCAAATAAGAGTTTAGTAACGTCAACTTTTCGAGTTTTAAAAATATAGAGACAGAGAATAGCCATTGTTATTGAAATTATAAGATCAATAATCGCAATAGTTATATCATCGTTGTACCGCCGAATAGCTGAAAACACACTGACAATTAACGTAGCTAAGGCGGTTAGTAATAATAGTACAATTTCAGTTACTGTTCTTTTTGTTTCCATGCAATCCTGCTTCTGGTTTCTTGATGCTGTCTTCCATACGCGCTATCTATTAAACATTAGAATTAGCGGGAGATTTATTTTGTATGTAGACAAAATAAATCTAAGTATAAAATATACTTACTTTAAAATAATATAGCACAGACATTTAGACAATGTGATTCTTACCATAATATTGGCAAAATATCTGCCATATTAATCTAGGTGTTATTTTTGGTTAGTAATAAAAGTAGTTAGTATTTCATCTATTTTTAATCAAACATTTACAATGCGCATTAAATGGACCTGTATTGTATGCATTTAATACCGTAATAGTGCATGCATATACTTGATTCATTTGCTATAATCCCGTGCCTAATTTTAGACAGTGTGTTTTTAATAGCAATGGTGTTTTTGCGTATTTTTTCTCATATATCAATTTTTAGTATTTTTACATACTAAAATATGGCACCAAGGTTTACATAATAAATTGAAATATAAAGGTTTTAATAGATGCCGATAATAACTCTCCCTGATGGCTCACAACGTTCATTTGAAAATGCCGTATCCGTAATGGATGTTGCTCTTGATATAGGTCCTGGTCTTGCTAAAGCAACGATAGCCGGTCGTATTGACGGAAATCTTGTTGATGCATGTGAGTTAATTACTCAAGACGCTAATTTGCAACTTATTACGAGCAAAGATAGTGAAGGACTTGAGATCATTCGACATTCATGTGCGCATTTATTAGGACATGCGATTAAGCAACTATATCCTAATGTTAAAATGGCTATTGGACCTACTATTGAGAATGGCTTTTATTATGATGTTGACCTTGATGAATCTATAACTGAAGATGATTTAGTTAAACTTGAAAAACGTATGACTGAATTAGCGCGTACAGGTTATGAAGTTGTCAAAAAAACTGGCACTTGGCAAGATGCGTATGATGCATTTACTGAGCGTGGTGAAACCTATAAATTGGAAATTCTTGATCAAAATATTGAAAAAACAGATACTCCTGCTTTATATCATCATCAAGAATATATCGACATGTGTCGGGGCCCTCATGTACCAAGTATGCGTCATTGCCATCATTTTAAATTAATGAAAGTTCGGCGCCTACTGGCGCGGTAATTCTGACAATAAAATGTTACAGCGTATTTATGGCACTGCTTGGGCTGATAAAAAACAACTTAAAGCATATATAGTACGTTTAGCTGAAGCTGAAAAACGCGATCATCGTAAAATTGGTAAAACATTAGACTTATTTCATTGGCAAGAAGAAGCGCCGGGCATGGTGTTTTGGCATAATGATGGTTGGACTATTTATACTGAACTTGAAAAATTCGTCCGTGAGAAATTACGCGAGTATGATTACGACGAAGTAAAAGCGCCAATGATGATGGACAGAAGCCTTTGGGAAAAATCAGGGCATTGGGAAAAATATGCCGATGGTATGTTTACCACAGAATCTGAAAAACGCGAATATGCGATAAAACCAATGAATTGCCCTGGTCATGTACAAATATTTAACCAAGGTTTGAAATCTTATCGTGATTTACCATTACGTATTGCTGAATTTGGCTGTTGTCATCGCAATGAACCTTCAGGCTCATTGCATGGTTTAATGCGAGTGCGCGGTTTTACCCAAGATGATGCTCATATTTTTTGTATGGAATCACAAGTTCAAGCTGAAGTAACAAAATGTATCGAGATGGTTTATGATATATACGGTTCGTTCGGTTTTGAAGATATTGTTGTTAAACTGTCTACTCGCCCAGAAAATCGTATTGGTAGTGATGAAATTTGGGATAAAGCTGAAGCAGGTCTTGCTCAGGCATTAACCGACAGCAACATCAAATTTGAATATTTGCCAGGTGAAGGTGCTTTTTATGGACCAAAAATTGAATTTACCTTAATGGACTGTTTAGGTCGTGCTTGGCAATGTGGTACAGTACAACTTGATTTTGCATTACCAGAACGTTTAGGTGCAACTTATGTAGGTGAAGATAACGAACGTTATATTCCTGTCATGATTCACCGGGCTATTTTAGGATCACTTGAGCGTTTTATCGGTATTTTGATTGAAGAGTTCACTGGGAAATTTCCAACGTGGTTATCGCCAACTCAAGCAACAATTATGAATATTACCGACAAACAAGGTGAATATTGTGAAAAAATTGCTAAAAAACTAAAAGAAAGTGGATTTAGAGCAAAACTAGACTTGAGAAATGAGAAAATAGGCTTTAAAATCCGCGAGCACACTTTAAATAGAGTTCCTTATCTTTTAGTTGTCGGTGACAAAGAAATGGAAGCAGGGGAAATTGCTATCAGAACTCGAAGTGGTGAAGATTTAGGAAAAATGTCTGTTGATGATTTTATCGCTAAATTAAGTGAAGAAGTTAAAACACGGGCATAACTGAAGTTTGAGTAGCGAGTATAGAATATTAAACTCGTTTAGTTAAAAATTAAAATTTATTGCTATTTAGTTTACACTGTTTTGTAACTTAGATACTGAGATTTGATTTTATTTGTAAGTGTATGTGCACAGTTGATTCAAATCAATAAACACAACTCACAATGAAGTAAAATTAAATAGCAATTATAGTAAGTCAAAAAAAGAGTTTCTGTAGGAGGAACATGGCTATTAAAGGTGGACAACGAGGCGGGCAAAAAGAGCCAAGACATCGTTTAAATGAGTTAATCACAGGTATTGTTGATAACGAAGTTCGTTTGATTAAGTTTGACGGAGAAGCAGGTGGCATTGTTTCATTAGATGAAGCAATGGATCAAGCCGAGGAAGCGGGCGTAGACCTTGTAGAAATAAGCCCTACCGCCAAACCACCCGTTTGTCGTGTTATGGATTACGGCAAGTTTATCTACGAAAAAGCCAAAGAACAGAAAGAACAACGAAAAAATCAAAAACAAATTCAGGTTAAGGAAATTAAATTCCGACCTGGTACAGATGAAGGCGATTATCAGGTGAAATTACGTAGTCTGAAACGCTTTTTAGAAGGCGGCGACAAGGTCAAGGTTACATTACGTTTCCGTGGTCGTGAGATGGCCCACCAAGAGCTTGGTTTAGAGCTTTTAACTCGTGTTAAAAACGATTTAGAAGAATTGACTGTGCTTGAGTTCTTCCCTCGTAGAGCGGAAGGGCGTCAAATGGTGATGGTTCTAGCCCCTAAAAATAGATAATCTTTGGTTTGACAAGTAATTAAGTGTGATTAATTTAACACTTAATTCACCAATTTTATCTTTACGGTAGTACGGCTTGCAAGTAAATTAATTATTCGCACTTCTGTGTGAAAAATTAATTTCGCCCTCGCTACTTAATATTTGGCATATACCCCCATTTTTAATGGTAAGGTATAAATTAAAGAGTTATAAACAATGCCTAAAATGAAAACCAATAAAGGTGCTGCAAAGCGCTTTAAAAAAACAGCTTCTGGCTATAAGTTCAAACAAGGCGGCTTACGTCATATTTTGACTAAACGCCGTACTAAAGTTAAGCGTCACTTACGTGCTAAATGTATGATCGCTGCTTCTGACATTAAGTCAGTTAAAAAACTTTTACGTCACGGTTAATAGGAGAAATAGAAAATGGCAAGAGTAAAACGTGGTGTACAAGCTCGTGCACGTCATAAAAAGGTTCTAAAGCAAGCTAAAGGTTACTACGGTGCTCGTAGTCGCGTTTATCGCGTTGCTTTCCAAGCTGTAACTAAAGGCGGTCAATACGCTTACCGTGACCGTCGTCAACGTAAACGTCAATTCCGTCAACTTTGGATTGCTCGTATTAATGCAGCAGCTCGTCAAAATGGTTTATCTTACAGCCGTTTCATTAATGGTCTTAAAAAGGCTACTATTGAAATCGATCGTAAGATCCTAGCTGATATTGCAGTATATGACAAAGCAGCTTTCACATTCTTAGTAGAAAAAGCACAGGCTGCTTTAGCTGCATAAGAATTGAAAAAAGCTTGACTAGACAAGGACGCCATTAGGCGTCCTTTTCTTTTATAATTATTATTATATTCACTATTATTTTATTAGTGCAAAAATGCTATTGAATATAATTAATTTAACTATTGATAATTAAGGTCTAACCCCATGAATTTAGCTGATAAAGTTTTAGCGATAAATAATGATTTACCTATTCGCACTGATGCTCCTGTACATAGTGGCAAAGTGCGTAGTGTTTATTGGTTAACAGAGGCTGATAGTGCACGCCTTGTTGAAGAAAAAGGTTATAACGTACCTAGTGACACACCATTAGCCATTATGGTTATTAGTGACCGAATTTCTGCATTTGATTGTATTTGGCAGGGTGAGGGCGGTATGAAAGGTGTTCCGGGTAAAGGAGCCGCATTAAACGCTATTTCAAATCACTGGTTTAAACTGTTTAAAGAACAAGGGGCGGCTGAAAGTCATATTCTAGATATTCCTCACCCGTTTGTTTGGATTGTACAAAAAGCCAAACCCGTTATGATTGAAGCTATTTGTCGTCAATACATTACTGGTTCTATGTGGCGTAGCTATGTTAAAGGTGAGCGAGAATTCTGTGGCATTGAATTATCAGAAGGTTTAACGAAGGATGCTAAGTTGCCAACATTGTTACAAACTCCTTCAACTAAAGGTATTTTAGATAATATTCCTGGTGTACCTGCGGTAGATGATGTCAATATTACGCGTAAAAACATTGAAGATAACTTTGAAGCGTTTAATTTTAAATCATTAGACGATATCACCTTATATGAAAAATTGTTGACTGAAGGCTTTGATGTTATCTCAAACGCATTGAGTGAACTCGATCAGATATTTGTTGATACAAAATTTGAGTTTGGCTATGTTAAAGACAAAGCCGGAAATGACAAACTTATTTATATGGATGAAGTTGGGACACCTGATTCTTCGCGAATTTGGGATGGCGAACAATACCGTGCAGGAAAGGTTGTTGAAAATTCAAAAGAAGGTTTCCGCCAACTCTTATTAAATCATTTTGACGATGCTGATATTTTATTGAATAAAGATCGTATGGATGAGCGTGAAGCATTAGCACGCGATAATGAGTTACCTTTATCAGTTTTAATGGATGTTTCTAAAACTTATACTGAGATTGCTGAAAAAATAACTGGCAGCAAAATCGAATTAAGTGAAAACCCTAAAGCTGAAATTATTAAAATACTACGTGAACAGTACCAGTTGATTGATTAGTTTCTATTCTCTTCATTCTATTGCTGCTTGACACTTTATAATGCCGTTCGCTAAAAAGAACGGCATTAGTCAATTAATGGTAAGTAAGTAAAGGTTATTTACTTGCCTGCATTTTTAATTATTTCACGTGCCATTTCATCAGCAATCATACCCGTAGGTTTATTCTGCTCATCAGCTTTAGTGAAAACATCCAATAAAGTATCGTAAATCTCTTCAACTTTTTTAGTGGACTTCTCAATACTATAATTTTCTTCAAAAGAAACATTAATGATGCCACCAAGCATTAATAACATAGTCAGGTGCGTATAAAATACCATTATCTACTAATGCTTTATCATGACGAGGTTCAGCCAATTGATTGTTAGCACAGCCGCCTATTATTTTCGCTTTTAAACGACTAATTGTTTTATCATTGATACTTGCGCCAAGTGCGCAGGGGGAGTAAACGTCAACATCTTGATCGTAAATTTCATCTAAGCTCACAACCGTTGCGTCAAATTCAACAGCAGCTTTATCTAATGCTGCTTGATTGATATCTGTTACATAGAGTTTAGCACCTGCTTTATGTAAATGTTCGCATAAGCCATAACCTACACTGCCTAAGCCTTGTACAGCGACTTTTAAGCCAGTTAAATCATCACGGTTAAGTTTGTGCTTTACGCTAGCTTTTATGCCTAAAAACGTCCCTAATGCGGTAAAAGGGCCTGGGTTCCCACTTTTACCTTCAGTACCGGTAACAAAAGGTGTAACTGTATTAACAATAGCAATATCGCTAGTCGTTATATTGACATCTTCAGCACTTAAATAACGACCATTGATTCGGTTTAACGCTTCACCGAAGGCTTTAAAGAGTGCTTCAGATTTAATTGATTTTGCATCACCAATGATAACGGATTTACCTCCACCCATTTTCAATCCTGCCATAGCGTTCTTGTATGTCATACCTTTAGATAATCGTAAAGCATCAACTAAAGCTTCCTCATCGCTAGCATAATCCCACATTCTGCAGCCACCAACAGCGGGACCTAAGTTGGTATTATGAACAGCAATAATAGCTTTCAGACCTGATGCTTCATCGCTACAAAAAACAACTTGCTCATGATCATCAAAATCAGCTAAATCAAAAAAAGCCATGCTTGTATTTCCTCGTATTTCTGTGAAAGAGTAATTATAGAATTTGATCGAACTCTATCACTTCATATTTGTGTACACTAGTCGTGACAAACTTATTGTCGGCAAGGTTTGCATAGTAAAGTGTCCACATTTTGATACAGACGATTGAAAGGAAGAAATTTTTGTAAGTTATATCAGAGGAAGGGGGTTAGGTTTAATTTTTTATGAAATGGTGCGGGTCAAGAGACTTGAACTCTACCGCTTGCGATACTTGAACCTACTCTACCTAGCATAAGACCTAACATAAGCAGCGCGTCTACCCATTCCGCCAATGAGAAAAATTATTATCTTATGAAGGTGGTTTTGTGTGTAACTATTGAAGAGATTATATCTGAATGGTACGGGTCAAGAGACTTGAACTCTCACATCTTGCGATACTGGAACCTACTATATCTAACATAAGCAGCGCGTCTACCCATTCCGCCAATGATAAAATTATTATCTTATGAAGGTGGTTTTGTGTGTAACTATTGAAGAGATTATATCTGAATGGTACGGGTCAAGAGACTTGAACTCTCACATCTTGCGATACTGGAACCTACTATATCTAACATAAGCAGCGCGTCTACCCATTCCGCCAATGATAAAATTGTTATCTTATAAAGGTGGTTTTATGTGTAACTATTGAAGAGATTATATCTGAATGGTACGGGTCAAGAGACTTGAACTCTACCTCTTGCAATACTGGAACCTACGATACCTAACATAAGCAGCGCGTCTACCCATTCCGCCAATGATAAAATTATTATCTTATGAAGGTGGTTTTGTGTGTAACTATTGAAGAGATTATATCTGAATGGTACGGGTCAAGAGACTTGAACTCTCACATCTTGCGATACTGGAACCTACTATATCTAACATAAGCAGCGCGTCTACCAACTCCGCCAATGATAAAATTGTTATCTTATAAAGGTGGTTTTATGTGTAACTATTGAAGAGATTATATCTGAATGGTACGGGTCAAGAGACTTGAACTCTCACATCTTGCGATACTGGAACCTACTATATCTAACATAAGCAGCGCGTCTACCAATTCCGCCAATGATAAAATTGTTATCTTATAAAGGTGGTTTTATGTGTAACTATTGAAGAGATTATATCTGAATGGTACGGGTCAAGAGACTTGAACTCTCACATCTTGCGATACTGGAACCTAAATCCAAGCGCGTCTACCAATTCCGCCAAACCCGCATTTTACTCGACTTTAAAAAGACTTGAACTCTCACATCTTGCGATACTGGAACCTACTTTTTTAAAAGATAAGCAGCGCGTCTACCAATTCCGCCAAACCCGCATTTCACTCGACTTTAAAAAGACTTGAACTCTTACATCTTGCGATACTGGAACCTACTTTTCTAAAAGATAAGCAGCGCCTCTACCAATTCCGCCAAACCCGCATTTTATTAAATTTAAGTCTTTATTAAGACTTAAATTTTTTAAGGTTGTATATATGATTTATATGGCAGGGATAAGAGGATTTGAACCTCTGAATGACGGGATCAAAACCCGCTGCCTTACCGCTTGGCTATATCCCTACAGGGAGTAATTACATTAAATTTTATTTATATTCATTAAAATATTAAATAAAATGGCAGGGATAAGAGGATTTGAACCTCTGAATGACGGGATCAAAACCCGCTGCCTTACCGCTTGGCTATATCCCTGCAATGTATTTACTTTTTACTACTGCAACTAATGTTGCTTTGAAATGGTACGGGTCAAGAGACTTGAACTCTCACATCTTGCGATACTGGAACCTAAATCCGGCGCGTCTACCAATTCCGCCAAACCCGCATAATTTCAATTATTCATAAAACCTAAGTTATATGAAATGGTGGCTACACCGGGATTTGAACCTGGGACCCCATCATTATGAGTGATGTGCTCTAACCGGCTGAGCTATGTAGCCTTCCATCTTGCCTCTCAGCAAGTGGCGCGTATTATGCAAATCTGCTTGGCATACGTCAACCGTTTTTTTTCAAAAAACACGACTTTTTGTTTGTTTGCCTATTGCATGTGCAATTTGGCCGTTATCTACACAAAAAATGCATGTAGAGGTTACTAATCTCTGCATGCATTTTATAAATAAATATGAACTGTCTGAAGTAGCGTTAAATAAAATTATCTATTTCTTGCTTCTTCTGCTAATAGTATTGAATGTTTAGCAATAGTATCTATTTCATTTTGTACTTTTTTCTTTGGTAAATTACCAATAATAAATTTACCCACTTCTAGCGCGTTAGATTTAGCTGCAAAAACTAACAAATTATCACTATTACACGTTAGCTCATCGTAAAAGTTACGAATTTTAATTTTATTTTGCTTTAAAAACGCTCTTAAACGGTTTTTGTCATTTGCTTGGACGTATTCACATATGCGTAATGATATATCATCGGCTTTAACTGTTGGTGCAATAGATGAGCTAAGCACCAGGAAACTCGCTGTTAAAAAGACTTTTTTCATAAAAAACCTTAAATGTATTGTTTAGATAAACAGTTGTGGATATTAATTGATTGTTAATTGCACTATCAAAGTGTAGCTTAATATATAAAGTGTAACTCAATATAAAATATCTTTATAAGCTTTATTATTTATTTTTAAACGTTAAAACGGAAATGAATCACGTCACCATCTTTGACTAAATAATCCTTACCTTCTAATCGCCACTTTCCGGCTTCTTTTGCGCCAGACTCGCCATTAAATTCAATAAAATGTTCAAATGCTATAACTTCTGCTCGGATAAAACCTTTCTCAAAATCAGTATGTATAACCCCCGCAGCTTGAGGAGCCGTGGCATTTTGTTTAACTGTCCAGGCGCGTACTTCTTTAACACCGGCGGTAAAATACGTTTGCAGGTGCAGTAAACCATAGCCAGAATTGATAACACGGTTTAATCCAGGCTCTTCTAAGCCCATCTCTGCCATAAATTCAATTCTGTCTTCATCATCCATTTCAGATAATTCGCCTTCAATTTCAGCACATACAGCAACGACTACAGCACCTTCTTTTTCAGCAATAGCATTAACTATGTCAAGGTATGGATTATTTTCGAAGCCATCATCATTAACGTTGGCAATGTACATTGTTGGCTTAATAGTTAAGAAATTTAAATAAGCAACAGCGGCTTTTTCTTCTTTAGTTAAATCTAAAGAACGAACCATATTGCCTTCTTCCACATGCTTCAATATTTTCTCTAAAACGGGCACTTCAAATTTGGCATCTTTATCGCCGCCTTTTGCGCGTTTACTTTGACGGTGAATAGCTCTTTCGGCGGTATCCATATCCGCTAACGCTAATTCAGTATTGATAACATCGATATCATCTGCAGGATCAATTTTATTAGCAACGTGTATGATATTATCATTTTCGAAACAACGTACCACATGACCTATTGCGTCTGTTTCTCTAATATTGGCAAGAAATTTATTTCCTAAACCTTCACCCTTTGACGCACCTGCTACTAAACCCGCAATATCAACAAACTCCATTGTGGTAGGAAGTACACGTTCAGGTTTTACAATAGCGCTAAGTTGATCAAGACGAGGGTCAGGTACCGGCACAACACCGGTATTGGGTTCAATAGTACAAAAAGGGAAGTTAGCAGCTTCAATACCTGCTTTAGTTAGTGCGTTAAATAAAGTTGATTTTCCAACGTTGGGTAAACCAACGATGCCACATTTAAATCCCATAATTATTACCTGTCTTTTATTTAAATTTAATTTCAATGATAATCATCAGTTAAAAACGATTATCAAATAAATTCTATGTTACATGCCTTTATAAGCGTGTAAGCGTTGTTGCGCTTTAACTAAGCCTTGAGTTTGCCATATTTCAAAACATCGACTTGCTTCATCAATAGCGCTTTCAATTAGTGTTTGTTCATTGCTTGGTGCTTTGCCTAATACATGACCCGTTACTTTATCCCGATGTCCTGGATGACCTATACCAATGCGTAAACGATAAAATTCTTTATTATTTGCCATGCGAGCAATAATATCTTTTAAGCCATTATGACCACCATGACCACCACCTTGTTTTATTTTAATAGTACCAGGGGGGATGTCTAATTCGTCATGAGCAATGAGGATGTTATCTACAGAAATGCGGAAAAAATTAGCTAAAGGAGCAACTGCTTGACCACTTCTATTCATGAATGTGGTGGGAATTAATAAGTGAACGAGTTCACCACCAATTTCACCTTTACCATAAAGCCCAAGATATATTTTTTTCAGGACGGAGAGATATATTATTGCGCTGTGCTAGTTCTTCAACAAACCAAGCACCTGCATTGTGGCGTGTTTTTGCATATTCGGGGCCAGGATTTCCTAGCCCCGCAATCAACTTGATAGTCATATTAACTATTCATCTTTAAGTTAAATAGCTAACTGAATAAAGTTTGATTATTCAGTAGCTGCTTCTTCAGTAGCGGCTTCTTCTTCATCGTCATCACCTTTGCCTTTAGCGGCATTAGCAGTAACAACAGCTTGATCGTGAGCTTCGCCTTTCGCTAATTCATCAGATGTTACGCCTTTTGGCAATTTAATGTCTGATAAATGTAGTGTTTGACCAACTTCTAAATCAGCTAGGTCAACTTCAATAAACTCAGGCAAATCTTTTGGTAAACAAGAGATCGCAATTTCTGTCACATGATGAGCTACAGATGCGCCAAGTTTAATAACGTTTTCTTCGTTAATGAAATGAATAGGCGCGTTAGTTGAGATAGCATGTTTTGCATCAATGCGAATGAAATCAAGATGCATAATAATGTTTTTGAACGGATGACGTTGCATGTCTTTAATTAGACACTCAACTGGTTTTCCGTCAATTTTCAATGTTAACACGTGTGAATAGAATGCTTCTTCTTGTTGAGCACGAAGAACATTTTTGTGCTCTAAAGTTAAAGAAATAGATTCTTTTCCTTCACCGTAAAGGATAGCAGGAACTTTATTCGCGTGACGTAGGCGGCGGCTCGCACCTTTCCCTAAATCTGTACGTACTTCTGCATCCAAAGTAAATAAATCAATCATGATATATACTCTTATATTGTATAAAAAATTAAGTCTTGTTTTTTGCGACCAAAAACAAGGATGTTTGCTTTTTTATGAATCCCGCTATCAATAAATGAAAACTAGTTTGATAAAAAAGGCGCGGCATGATAACACTAGCGCCTTGTTAAAGCTATTGATAATCACGTTGAAATGATAAAAAAGTGAATTAAAACCAATAAAAAAGCAGATAATAAAATAATATCTGCTTTTAAGGTAAACTGTTATGCACTAAGGGTTAAAGTTCAGGTATTGTTATGAACTTCAACTAGTGATCAAACATTGCTGAAATAGATTCTTCATTACAGACACGACGTATTGCTTCACTTAACATGCCGCTTAATGTTAATTGACGAACCATTTTAAGTTCTTGAATTTCTTTAGACAATGGAATTGAATCTGTTACTACTACTTCATCAATGACTGAATTTTTAAGATTTTCAACAGCGTTTCCT
The DNA here is from genome assembly GCF_022669015.1 of Colwellia maritima. Taxonomy (GTDB): domain Bacteria; phylum Pseudomonadota; class Gammaproteobacteria; order Enterobacterales; family Alteromonadaceae; genus Colwellia; species Colwellia maritima. Next base: position 472,220 of record NZ_JAKKSL010000002.1, read on the forward strand.
GATAAAACAGGGTGAGTAGCGTAGGCAATAACACGTTTTGCACCATGTGCTTTTAAAGCTTCAGCCGCTTTTGCTAAAGTGCCACCAGTGTCAATCATATCATCAACAATAATACAGTCTCGGCCTTTAACATCACCAATAATATGCATAACTTGGGCTACGTTGGCTTTTGGTCGACGTTTATCGATAATTGCAAGGTCTGCATCGTCTAATAATTTTGCTACCGCACGGGCACGAACAACACCACCAATATCTGGGGAAACCACAACGGGGTTATCCAAGTCAAGGTTTTTCATGTCTTCTAATAAAATAGGCGTACCAAAGGCATTATCAACAGGTACGTCGAAAAATCCTTGAATTTGCTCTGCATGTAAATCAACGGTTAGTACTCGGTCAACACCGACACTTGATAGGAAATCAGCAACTACCTTGGCGGTAATCGGTACACGAGCACTACGTACTCGCCTGTCTTGACGTGCATAACCAAAATAAGGAATTACAGCGGTAATTCTCCCAAGAGATGCACGACGAAACGCGTCGATCATCACAATGAGTTCCATTAGGTTATCGTTAGTTGGTGCACAAGTCGATTGAATAATAAAAACATCGCTACCGCGAACATTTTCATTAATTTCAAAGCTTATTTCACCATCGCTAAAACTGCCAATTTTGGCATCGCCTAACGTAATATATAGGCGATTTGCAATTTGTTTGGCCAGTTCAGGGGTGGCATTACCCGCAAAGATCTTCATGTCAGGCACAGTCAGTTCCTCAGAAACTTTTGACATTAATAGTAGTAGCTAAATTTAATACAACAGAGTATTTAGTTTAGCCAATTATTTGATTCGTTTTGTCTATTTTCGATAATCTTTACAACAGAGATAAGCGGTGATTTATTTTGCCCTTGCGCAACAAAAGAGTAGATTCCGTTAGGAAGTTTTTTTTGTAGTTCAATAGCTTCTTTTTCACTAGAAAAACGTGAAAACACACATGCACCTGTACCTGTCATTCTAGACGGTGCGTATTCTACCAACCAAGCGAGTAGGTTGGCAACCTCATCGTAATGTTTAATTACCATGGTTTGACAATCATTGTGGTATTTATGGTTGTCGAATAAGTATTCGTCACGGTAATATTGATTAAAATTGTCACTAGTTAGTTGGGGAGTATCTCTAGGTAAATCGGGTGAAGAAAAAACACTGGCAGTGGCAATGCTAATTTGAGGTTTACTTACTAAATACCAATACTCTTTAGGGGTTGCGGGGGTTAATTGTTCACCCACACCTTGAGCAAATGCTGAAAATCCATGGATAAAAATGGGAACGTCAGCACCTAAGCTTAAACCTAATTCAGCTAATTTTTCAGTTGAAAAATCGCTTTGCCACAGTAAATTTAACGCGACGAGTATTGTAGCGGCATTTGACGAACCGCCACCTAAACCACCGCCCATGGGTAATATTTTATTGACACGTATTTGTGCCCCCATTACTACGAGAGGATTAGTATTAATTAAACAGATTTTTTCCTGAAGTAAACGAGCGGCTTTGACAATTAAGTTATCATCGTTTTTTACACCTTCAATAGGTGTTAATAAGGTGATCTCCGTGCCCTCAGTAACGGATATTTCTATGTTGTCACTGTAATTTAAAAATTGAAACAATGTTTCTAATTCATGATAGCCATCTTTTCGTTGTCCCACGACATGTAAAAATAAGTTAAGTTTAGCGGGGGACGGAAATTGAAATGTTTTGCCAGTGTATTTGTTCATGTTATTTGCTTTAACTTAGGTAATAGAAAATCGTTAATCATTAGGGTTACTCATTAAATGACCAGTTTTTGATTGAAATTTTAATGAGTAGCTCATCCTTTTCAATTGTTAATTGAGTTGCCATGTTGATTTGATTAAAAGGGCGATAATTCTGGTAGTTAATTTTCCAACTTGAATTGTTATATTCACTAGACATACTTATTGGTAACTGTGTTTTTTCATTTATTTCAACTTTATCATCTTGGTTAAATGGTATGCCTTTCACCCAAAAAATTAAGGCTTCAGTGGGTAGAGTAAGTTCAGTGAGTGAATAAATTAATTCAGATAAGTTTGTTCCTCGATATTCTTTACCGTCTATTTTAATTAAATGTTGTTCTTTATTAGAAATCAAATTAAGCACATTAATCCCTAAATAACTGGTTAGGTTTAGTTCCTGAGTTCGACTTTTTTCGTTAACTTCCCAACTAATTGCTGCGCTTTCTCGTTTGTTTTTTGTTTTGATTTGTTGAATAAAGGCAATTTTACCTTGTATGCGCCAGTTTTGTTTGTTTTTTAATTGTTGGATTCTTTGTTCTGAAGTAACAAGTTGTAAGGGATTTTCAGGTGTTGTGTTTGGTTTGTTAGCACAGCCAGATAATATTATGGTCATGATGAGCATCAAAGGAAATAATAAAGCGTATAATGATGAATTTGAGGTTGTCATTTGTTCTAGTACCATTGAATGAAGCGAGTATTGGAACACAGCAAATTAGGCAATTCAACTGGTTAAGTTTTTTTACTCATTGGTAATGTCTTTAAATTATGTAATATATTTTGTAAAATACATATTCATTACCGTGATTTTTGTCACAGATCATATTTTATAATCGGTGTTTGCAGTATACTTACACTGTTAATAAGTAAAATATCAATAGGTTTATTACATTGTCCATAGTTGCTGTTGGAATTAATCATAAAACTGCACCTGTCGCGGTAAGAGAAAAAATTTCTTTTAACCCTGATAGGCTTTCTGTTGCCCTTAAAGAAATGCTACTGGCTGTACAATGCCGTGAAGTTGCCATTTTATCTACTTGCAATAGAACTGAACTTTATATTGTTCAAGACGGGGACTTTAAACTGACCCAAGAACGTTTGGTGCAGTGGTTAGAAAGCTATCACAATGTACCTGCTTCGGTTATTTTACCAAGCCTTTATTGGCACCAAGATCAACAAGCCGTTAATCATATGATGCGGGTTGCTTGCGGTCTTGATTCGTTAGTGTTGGGTGAACCCCAGATCCTGGGTCAAATGAAACAAGCTTATAACCAAGCAAAAGCAGCGGGTTCTATGGCTTTAGTGATGGACAGGCTTTTTCAGCGTACTTTTGGGGTTGCCAAACAAGTACGTACTGAAACTGAAATTGGCACCAGTGCCGTTTCGGTTGCTTTTGCCGGCGTTAATTTAGCTAAACATATTTTTGCCGACCTTAATAAAACCAAAGTTTTACTTGTGGGGGCAGGTGAAACAATAGAGCTTGTCGCTAAACATTTATATGAAAATAATGTGGGTAAAATCACAGTGGCTAATCGCACCATTGAGCGTGCTGAAAAAATGGCCAAGCAAATTGGTGCAGAAGTTATCACATTAGCACAAATTCCTGAGCATATGAGCCAAGCTGATATTGTTATTAGCTCAACGGGTTCTACTCTACCTATTATTGGTAAAGGCATGGTTGAGCAAGCATTGACTAAGCGTCGTCATAAACCTATTTTTATGGTTGATTTAGCTGTACCTAGAGATATAGAAGAGCAAGTAGGGGATTTAGAAGATGTCTTTTTATATACGGTCGATGACCTACAAAGTATTATTGCAAAAAATCTTGAAAACCGCCGAAAAGCCGCAGTTGAAGCTGAAACTATTGTTAATAAACAATCAGGTAGTTTTATGTCGTGGTTGCGAGGTTTAAATACACAAGATACTGTTATTAATTTTAGAAAACAGTCTTTGCATGAACGAGATCAATTACTTGAAAAAGCATTAGTACAATTGAAAAATGGTAAAAATCCTGAAGCCGTTGTTGGTGAGTTAGCGACTAAATTAGCAAATAAGTTTATGCATGCGCCAACGAGTGCCTTGCAATCAGCAGCGCAAGGTGGTGAATTAGATAAGTTAATTTATCTACGTGATGTTTTTAATATCGACGATCCAAATTAACTTGCAACAGTAATCAATATAAGTAGTATACGAAGTTGTTTAAACATCTATGTAAATCTGCTATAAATTCAAATACCTTTGACCATAAACTAGCAGCTGTAGAAAAATAATGGCTGTGCTAGAATAACGTTAATTTAATTTCCCTAGTTTAATTACTCCTTTTAAAAAGATATTTTAATGAAATCGTCCGTTTATCACAAACTTGAAGCTTTAGCTGAACGCTTTGAAGAAGTTCAAGCCTTATTATCAGATCCTGACACTATTAGTGATCAAGACAAATTCCGTGCATTATCACAAGAATTCAAGCGTTTAGATGAAGTTACTTCTGTATTTCATAGATATCAAAGCGCCGAAGATGATTTTTCTACAGCAGAATTAATGCTTAAAGATGATGATCCTGATATGCGTGAAATGGCGCAAGAAGAATTTAAAGAGGCTAAAAAAGCGGTTGCTGATTTAGCGGATGAATTACAAATTTTACTGTTACCACGTGATCCAAATGACGATAACAATTGTTTTGTTGAAATTCGTGCCGGTGCAGGTGGTGATGAAGCTGCTATTTTTGCGGGAGATTTGTTTAGAATGTACAGCCGATATGCTGAAAAGCAAGGTTGGAAAGTTGAAGTGATGAACTCTAATGAAAGTGAACAGGGCGGCTATAAAGAATTAATTATAAAAATTAATGGTGAAGGGGTGTATGGGCAAATGAAATTTGAATCAGGTGGGCATCGTGTACAACGTGTACCTGAAACTGAATCTCAAGGCCGCGTACATACTTCTGCTTGTACTGTAGTTGTGATGCCTGAAATTCCAGAATCACAAGCGATTGAAATCAATAAAGCTGATTTGAAAGTTGATACATTCCGCGCATCTGGCGCCGGTGGTCAACATGTTAACAAAACCGATTCGGCTATTCGTATTACACATATTCCATCAGGGGTTGTGGTTGAATGTCAAGACCAACGCTCTCAACATAAAAACCGTGCCCAAGCTATGTCTGTATTGCAAGCCAGGTTACAACAAGCTGAAGATGAAAAACGTCGTAGTGAAGAAGAGTCATCACGTCGCAATCTAGTGGCTAGTGGCGATCGTTCTGAACGCATCCGTACGTATAATTTCCCCCAGGGGCGCATGAGTGACCACCGTATTAATTTAACACTCTATCGTTTAAATGAAATAATGGAAGGAAATTTACAATTGATCATGGAGCCAATTATGCAAGAAAATCAAGCAGATTTATTGGCCGAACTTGCGGAACAGCATTAATTGGTCAGCAAAACGTTAGATTTACAGATTCGAAGGCTTAGTTTAATTGGCGATAACTCTATCGCCAATTTAATTACTCATGGTCAAAAATTGTTACAAATAGGGTCAGATAGCGCTAAACTTGATACTGAAATTCTATTAAGCTTTGTGCTTGATAAAGATCGTAGTTTTTTACTCACTTGGCCTGAAAAAAAGCTTAACGATACGCAATTGCATGATTTTTTCCAGTTGTTAATTAGACGAATTCAGGGTGAACCGATTGCCTATATTGTTGGTGTGAAAGAGTTTTGGTCATTGCCGTTATGGGTATCTAAAGCAACACTCATCCCTCGCCCAGATACAGAAACACTAGTTGAATCAGTATTGGAACATTATAGTGGTCGTAAAAATATTAATTGCCTAGATTTAGGTACGGGCACGGGTGCAATTGCATTAGCGTTAGCAAGTGAAAACCCAACGTGGAAAATTGATGCGGTAGATTTCAGTATGGACGCTGTTGAATTGGCGCAACGTAATGCAAAAAAATGTCAATTAGCGCACGTTAATATATTTCAGAGTGATTGGTTCTCTCAAATTGAGAATAACAAGCAGTACGATTTAATTGTGTCTAATCCGCCTTATATTGATGGTAACGATAAAAACTTAACAGAAGGTGATGTTCGATTTGAACCTGCATCAGCGTTAATTGCTACTGATAATGGTTTGGCAGACATCAAACATATTGCCAACATAGCCAGAAATTTTTTAACGGCTCATGGACAATTGTTTTTTGAACATGGTTTTGAACAAGGTGATGATGTGCGTAGTATATTAGAAAATCTGGGGTTTCTAGCCCCTCAAACAAAGCAAGATTTAAATGGCCATGATCGGATTACTTGGGCAACTTTTTCTTAAAAATTAAATTAATCATCTCAATAGGAGTAAGTTGTGTTTAAACACCTTCATATGACATTAGCCGTAATTAGTATCAGTTTGTTTACTTTACGTTTTATTTGGACTTTAGCACATTCTGCTAAATTACAAGCTAAATGGGTTAAAATTACCCCTCACATTGTTGACACCTTTTTGTTAGCTATCGGTGTGATAATGGCGGTACAATATGCTATTAATCCGCTAGAACAATTATGGTTAGGAGAAAAAATATTAGCCGTATTTGCGTATATTTTTACGGGTTACTACACGCTAAAACTTGCCAGAAATAAGACAATGCAAATTATTGGTTATCTAGGTGCAATGGGTTGGATAATGTTAATTGTTCGATTAGCCATGACGCGCGAACCACTTTTTTCTAATAAATAATATAACGAGCCAATAATTTAACCTTTATGAATACACTGTTGCTATCAGAACTCCAATCAAAAGAAAAAGATTTATTACAAACACTCGTGCTACTTGAAGAGACTATTTTCAATCCTTCTTCAAGTGCTGTAGATAATAACGAATTATCATTTGATGGTTTATCATTAATAATTGAACAGTGCCAAGCTGTAATAGCAGATATTGAATCGCCATTAGAGCAAGCTGAAGTATTAATGAACGAATTATATTATCAGCATCTCTTTATTGATAATCATAAAACAAATTGGCCAATAAGTGCTTTTAAAGTCGCTTTAAGTTTAAGTCAACGTTTAATGTCGCCCATAGTGAAAGCCGTGGTAGTTTGTGAAATTATTAGTGCGTGTGGATTTAATGCTGATTTGGTTTTTGTACCTAACAAAGTAATGGTACGTTTATGTTGTGATGAGCAATATGCCATTATTTTTGATGCGGTCACAGGGGAGTCATTAGACTGGTATGAGCTAGACAAACGTCTTGAAGATCTGGAAGGTGATCCTAGTCAGCACGATTTCCCTAGTATGAATAGACAAGCAGTGTTAGTTGAATACCTAAGTTTATTAAAAAGTACGTTGATTAGAGAACAAGCATTCGAGCAAGCATTATTATGTGTTGATGTATTATTGTCATTAAATCCTGACGATCCAATGCAACGTCGTGATCGTGGTTTTTTGCTTCACCAGTTAGATTGCTTTAAAGTAGCGGTTGATGATTATCGTTATTTTGTTGAAAAATGCCCAAAAGATCCGGCAGCACAATTATTAAAAATTCAATTGGATAAAATAACATTGAATGATCCCACCTTTCATTAGTCTCTTCGTAAGATTACGTATAGATAACGAAGAAGAGTAATCATAAATAATAGGAAATTAAATGTCTGCACCATTGGCCATGCCATTAATCACAAATGATGCTGCCGTATTAGGTATACTCTCATTATTATTGGGCTTTGTTTTTTATAGTTCAAATAGCCAACATCCCGTTTGGAAAAAATTCTATCAATATGTTCCGGCACTCCTTATGTGCTACTTATTACCCTCACTACTGAACACCTTCGGTATAGTAAGTGCAGAAATTAGTCAGGTTGATGATGTGGCAAAATACTATTTATTGCCGGCTTGTTTGGTTTTATTAACGTTAAGTATTGATCTAAAAGCCATTGCATCACTTGGGAATAAAGCCATTATCATGTTTCTTACCGGTACTATTGGTGTTGTTATTGGGGGACCCATCGCGTTATTGGTTGTTTCAGCTATTTGGCCCGAGTTGTTAGGAGTAACAGGACCTGATGCCGTTTGGCGAGGTATGGCGGCATTGGTGGTAGCCGGATTGGTGGTGGCGCAAACATGCTCGCTATGAAAGAAATTTATGGCGCTGATGGCAAAATATTTACGGTAATGGTCACGGTTGATATTGTGGTTGCTAATTTGTGGATGGCTTGTTTACTGTATTTTGCCGCAAATCATAAACGTATAGATGCTAAAAGTGGGGCAGATACTTCCGGTATAAATAAGCTAATTGATAAAGTTGAAGCGTTTGAACGAGCTCATGCTAGACGACCAGAATTAAAAGATTTTATGTTTATTCTCGCTATTGGTTTTGGTGCTGCAGGCGTAGCCCATTTAGCAGCCGATTTTTTAGTACCATTTTTCAAAGTTAATTACCCCGCGCTAGAAAAATTCAGTCTGCATAGTAAATTGTTTTGGATTATTGTGTTGGTGACAACAATAGGCTTATTACTTTCTTTTACTAAGGTAAGACAACTAGAAGCCGTTGGTGCCTCAAAAGTTGGAAGTAGTTTTCTGTATATTCTAGTGGCGACCATTGGTTTACATATGGATATAACACAAATAGTTGAAGCGCCTAAATATGTGGTCATTGGTTTAATCTGGATGGCAGTGCACGTAGCACTTCTGTTCATTGTTGGTCGAGCGATTAAAGCACCTATATTCTATTTAGCGGTTGGCAGTAAAGCAAATATTGGTGGTGCAGCATCAGCGCCAGTTATCGCTTCAGCATTTCATCCGTCATTAGCGCCTGTTGGTGTGTTGTTGGCCGTGCTAGGTTATGCACTGGGTACCTATATGGCATGGATGTGTGGACAGCTATTACGCATTATTGGTAGCTAAGTAGCTAAGTTGTTAAGACGCAAAGTTCATCTGCTGCGACTTTTTATTTATAACACTTTTAAGTTGCTTTTTTTTAGGAAATATTATGACAATTAAAACAGTTTCAGTGAATGGTATTCAGGTCGCTAATGATCAACCGTTTGTACTCTTTGGCGGGATGAATGTACTTGAGTCTCGCGATTTAGCGATGAAAATTGCAGAACACTATGTAGAAGTGACGCAAAAATTAAATATCCCTTATGTTTTTAAAGCATCATTTGATAAAGCCAACCGGTCATCAGTTCATTCTTATCGAGGACCAGGTCTTGATGAAGGGTTAAAAATATTTGAAGAAATCAAGTCGACTTTTAATGTGCCTATTATTACCGATGTTCACGAACCCTATCAAGCTCAGCCTGTAAGTGAAGTAGTTGATGTAATTCAATTACCTGCATTTCTTGCCAGACAAACCGACTTAGTCGTTGCTATGGCTAAAACAGGTGCGGTAATTAATGTGAAAAAACCACAGTTTTTAGCTGCACATGAAATGAAGCATATTATTAAAAAATTTGGTGAAGCAGGAAATGAAAATATTATCCTGTGTGAACGAGGAAGCTGTTACGGTTATAACAACTTAGTAGTGGATATGTTAGCTATGGATGAAATGCGTCACTATGCGCCTGTCATTTTTGATGCAACCCATTCGCTACAAAAGCCTGGTGGACGCAGCGATAGTGCTGATGGTAGAAGGGCACAAGCGGCTCAGTTAACACGCAGCGGTATGGCTATTGGTATTGCCGGTTTATTTATTGAAGCACACCCAAATCCCGGTTGCTAAGTGTGATGGGCCTTGTGCTCTACCACTTGATAAGCTTGAACCTTACTTGGTGCAAATGAAAGCGATTGATGATTTAGTCAAAGGTTTTGAACCATTGATAACAGAATAGTAATACCAGTTTCATTAATTGAGTGATCTACTTTATACGTAGAAAAAATTGCCAAATACAAGGCATTTATTTCAATAACTAGATGATGGTTCAAATTATTAAATAACAATGTAGTTGGTGGTTTTAGCTAGTAGAAATGATCACATAGTTAGTGACATTGATATAAAACGGGTATAGTTTTCTTAAAAGTAAAAGGGGCGCAATACTTAAAGTATTGCGCCCCTACTCATTTGAATGTGCGAGCATTTAGTTATGAGTTTTATTCACTAAGTAGTGTTTGGTTTAGTGATATTACATTATCTTTATTTGTTGAAACTTGTTTCATTGCTATCATGTTTTTAGCATTATTTTGTGTTGTACTAGTACTAACGCTGATAGTTGAGAATGTTAGTGCTAAGTTATCTTGTGCTTGGCTAATAAAAGTCTCATGCTCAATTGGGTCGGCTTTTAGTAATTCAGTTGCTTGTGCAATTGTTGCTATGCCTGTTGCAAAGTAAACCATAACGAGCGATGTAGCTAAAATCACTAATTTGTATAAGTATATAGTAATGTTTTTCATAGGGTTATTCCTGTTTGACCTAATAATAAATTTTTGTTTATGCCGTTATTCGGGCTGATAGATTTATTAGGACCTTTTCTCGCGCTTGTTCTTTTTTAAAGTATAGGCTGTGGGTTGGGTGACACAGCTTATATTACTTTTTAGAACCTTGAGATGATGTCCTTCATCTACGGGGGCTATAATACGTAATATAACTATAAATATAAAACGACAAATAATAATGTTATTCATTAGAATAACTAATGGATAATTGTTATGCTGTGTTTTTGATTTTATATGCAGTTAATTTGATAATTATAAACAAGGAATAGGTGTAACTTGGCAAGTAGATTACCACCACTAAACGCATTGCGAGCATTTGAAGCGTCTGCTAGGCAATTAAGCTTTACCCGTGCAGCGGAAGAGTTATTCGTAACTCAAGCAGCGGTTAGCCACCAAATTAAAGCATTAGAAGATCATTTAGGTCTAAAATTGTTTATGCGAAAAAATCGCTCGTTGTTACTCACCGAAGAGGGACAATCATACTATCTCGATATAAAAGGTATTTTTAATTCATTGTATGAGGCAACTGAAAAGTTATTAGCACGTGGTGCCAAGGGGGCAATAACCGTCAGTTCACAGGCCAGTTTTGCTATTCAGTGGCTAGTACCTAGGTTGAGTGCTTTTAACGCATTGCATCCAGATATTGATGTCAGAATAAAAGCAGTCGATCAAGCTGAAAACTCATTAACCGAAGATGTTGATGTTGCGATATATTATGGTCGAGGTCGGTGGCCCAACATACATGCTGATAAATTACATACTGAATACTTAATACCTGTTTGCTCACCTTTACTAATGCAAGAGGGAGCGGCAAGTGGTAAACCGCCATTACGCTCTTTAGATGATTTACAACATCATACTCTACTTCACGATACCTCTCGTAAAGACTGGAAACGCCGGTTTAAACAAGTAGGTGTTAAAGGCGTAAATGTTAATCATGGCCCAATTTTCAGTCATTCGGCTATGGTGGTTCAAGCGGCTTTATATGGGCAGGGTGTTGCTTTAGCCTATAGCGTATTGGCTAAGCCAGATATTGACTCGGGACGTTTAATCTGTCCATTTAATGACGTCTTTGGTGAGTAAAAATGCTTATTTTGTTGTTTGTCGAGAAGTACAAAAAGATATTGGGAAAATTGAAGCGTTTAGGGATTGGTTACTTGATATGGTTGAATCAGAACAAGAACAAGTAAAGGATGGGCAAATTACTTAGCTTAATGAGTCAATCAACAACACTTTTATTTAATAGCGTAATAAGTAAACATGATCTCTACAATAGAAAGTAATGTAGAAAACCCCATAGCTCAGGTAATTTTTGCGCATGGTGTTGGTGCTGATATGCATCATGAATTTATGACACAAATAGTATTATTATTTAACCAAGTTAATATCAATGTTGTTAGGTTTAATTTTCCTTATATGGATAAACGTTTGGCACTAGGAAAACGTTACCCACCTGATAGAATGCCAAAACTGCTTGAGTGTTATAAACAGGTAATTAATGAATTGATTTCAACTAATGATAGAACAGAGTTACCATTATTTATTGGTGGTAAATCGATGGGCTCTCGTGTTGCTGCAACCCTTGCAAGTGATGAAGATATTTGCTTATTAATACAAGGAGTGTTTTGTGTAGGGTATCCTTTTCATCCTGTGAATAAGGCTGATAAATTACGATTGGAGCCATTACAAAACACCCGTAAGCCTATTTTTATCGTACAAGGAGAACGTGATACATTAGGGTCTCAAGCTGAGATTGTTAATTATAAAATATCTAACCTTTGTCGATGCATTTTTTTAGCTGATGGTGATCATAGTTTAAAACCTCGAGTGAAATCTGGGTTCACGCTTGCTCAACATATGGAAAGTGCGGTCAATGGTATTAAGCTATTCATACAGGAACATAAAACGAATGCAGCAACCAATATCTGATAAAACACAAACCCTGCAGCGAAACGGTATTATAAAATATTTAATGATATTTGTTGGCGTTAGCGGTTGCTTTTCTGTACTATTCGGCGCTTGGCTTGCGCATGCCGGATTGTCATTACCTGTTAACGTGCAAACAACATTAAAAACAGCATTGCAATATCAATTATTGCATACAATAGTGTTGTTAATTGTTCTCGTTTGGACTACAACACGTTTATCAGCCAATAATTCTTGTAAATTATTGTTAGCTGCTTGTATTGCTTTTGCGATCGGTATCTTATTTTTTAGTGTAAGTATTTATATTAAAACATTTTTCAGCATTGCCATTATCGGTAAGCTAACCCCCATTGGTGGAATATCATTAGCAGTTGCTTGGCTGCTTTTGTCAATTGAAGGTAAAAGAAATTTATGACAGCTATTGTTTTATATTGCCGTCCAGGCTTTGAAAAAGAGTGTGGAGCCGAAATCCAAGAAAAAGCTTCCTGGAATGAAATGTATGGTTATCTGGAATTGAAAAAAAATCAAGGTTTGGTTTTTTTCCATTTACATGACCCACTTCATGGTGAAGCGTTAATGCAAAAATTGCCGTTAAAACGACTGATTTTTACCCGTCAATGGTTTGTTACTTTGCATGAAAAAGTTGATTTACCTGACTACAACCGGGTAGAAGCCATAATGGAATCATTAGATAGCGAGTGGCAATATGATGATTTACGAATGGAAACGCCTGATACAAACGAGGGTAAAGAGTTAAGTAAATTTTGCCGTAAATTAGCGGTACCTTTACGCCAAAGTCTACGTAAAGCTAATATTCTCACCAGTAAAAAGGATGTGTTTGATGCAAGGCAAGGTGGTGCTGTCTTGCACGCTCTTTTCTTATCAGGTCAAGAGTTGATTTTAGGTTATTCACTAGCACATAACAGTTCGCCACATGTCATGGGAATTCCACGTCTTAAATTTCCAAGCCAAGCGCCGAGTAGATCAACATTAAAGCTTGATGAAGCCTTTTTATACTTTATTCCTCGTGATGAATGGGATACTCGTTTAACTTCTGGAATGAATGCCGTTGATTTAGGCTCTGCGCCTGGTGGTCGGACCTATCAACTTGTACGCCGAGGTATGATGGTAACTGCCATTGATAACGGCCCTATGGCTGAATCTTTGATGGAAACAGGGCAGGTTAAACACAAAATGATGGACGGTTTTAAATATTTACCAAGGAAAAAGAATGTTTATTGGTTAGTATGTGACATGATTGAAAAACCGCAACGCGTTGCTAAATTAATGAGTGAATGGTTGTTAAATGGCTATTGTAAAGAAGCGATATTTAATTTGAAATTGCCGATGAAGGGCCGTTTTCAGCAAGTAAATGAGGATTTACAATCGATCAAAGATGCGTTCAGTGAACACCAAGTAAAGTATGAACTATATGCTAAGCATTTGTATTATGATCGAGAAGAAATCACCGTACATGCAAGATTAATTTAGCGGTTTTGTAGAAGTTAATATATAGAAGTTAATGAAAAGTTGCGAAGAATGAATTATTCGCAACTTTAGTTTTATCGTTTATTTACGGTATTATAAACGCTCTAAAAGCGCTTCTGTAAAATCAGTTGTACCATGTGTTCCACCTAAATCACGTGTTGCGCGGTCACCACTAGCAATAACATCAATTAGTGCATTTCTGATTTTATCTGCTTTATCACTCATTTCTAAATATTCAAGCATTTGTAATGCAGCTAAAATAACAGAAGTTGGATTAGCTATGTTTTTACCGGCAATATCGGGTGCACTACCATGAACGGCTTCAAAAATAGCACAGTCTTCACCAATATTTGCGCCTGGAGCCATACCTAAGCCACCCACTAAACCAAAGACAAAGATCAGACAAAATGTCACCAAAAAGGTTAGTGGTAACAATTACATCAAACTGTTCAGGATTCATCACTAATTGCATACAGCAATTATCAACAATCATTTCTGTTGACTCAATGTCAGGGTAACGTTGTGCTACTTCACGAGCAACTTTTAAAAATAATCCCGAGGTTGATTTTAAAATATTGGCTTTATGTACGGCTGTTACTTTTTTACGACCTTCTTTACGAGCAGTTTCATAGGCAAAGGTTAAAATCTTTTCTGCGCCTTCACGGGTAATAATACTCATTGCTTCTGCTTGGGTACCATCTTCAGAAGTATGTTGTCCAAGACCTGAGTACATGCCTTGAGTGTTTTCGCGAACGGTTAAAATATCGATATTTTCATAACGCGCTTTAGTCCCTTTAAAAGATAAAACAGGACGTAAGTTTGCATATAAATTAAATTGTTTACGTAACGTAACATTAATTGATGTAAAGCCTTCACCAACAGGGGTAGTTAAAGGACCTTTTAACGTAATTTTGTTTTTTTCGATAAGATCAATAGTTTCTTGTGGTACTAATTCACCGTGATTTTCTAACGCAGTTAAACCCGCATCAGCAAATTCATAATTGAAGTCGCAACCGGCTTTATCTAGTACTTTAAGGGTTGCATCAATAATGCTTGGGCCAATTCCGTCGCCTGGAATTACTGTGATAGTTTGCTTGGTCATATTCTTATGCCTTGTGAGAGAAGAAAAATTTTACTTTAATTTACTTTAAATAGTTTTAATAAAATTATTTATTTTTGCCGTTTATATTACGGTTAATTGCAGTTTAGCATTTACTTAGTGCCTTACGGCACGCTTTATATCATGTAAGCGTTTACGATGCGTATTCAGCGTTTCTATTTACAATATTTTAACTGTGAATAACTACTTGTTTCATCTGCTCAACGAGTTTAGAGGGTTCTTTTAAGGGTATCAAGATTACTTTAGTCTATAGGTAAGTCCTACTATAATATGTGCACATTAATTGTGAATATTGGTATCAATATCAAGGACAATAGACAAGTGCAGGCTGTGATCTTATATCTGGGAATTTAGCATTATTGGGAGTTTCATTGATAGCTTTCAACTATCCCCCAATTTTTAGGGTAATTGTCGCCAAGTCCTATTTCTTTAAGAATGCCATTTATAAATAGTAAAAAGGTGCATTCATCTTGAGTCGTGATGCCATCAGATTTTACATGTTGTGTACGATAAAACATTACCTGAAATTTATCACTATCAACTTTTCGAGCTTCCGTTATATCGGGGCTACCAAGTTCATTTAATGCTTGCTCAAAGGTGAATTGTTCGAGTTGTAGTTTTGCGATAAATTGCCTGTTGTAAGCTTCCCTATCTTCCCATTGCATTTTATCCGGACTGTCATCATAGAATGACATAACCAATATAACAAAAATGCCATAAGCTGCTAACGCAAGAAAAATTCGGGTGATAACCTTTTTATTCATTGTTGTTCTCTAAGGTTTATTATTGTACCAATCTCTCTAATTACGTGATCATTTCTACTGCAAAAATCACCAATTACATTGTTATTTATTTAATAATTAGAACAACTAGTTACTGAAATAAATGCCTTGTATTTGGCAATTTTTTTACATATATAATAGAGCACTTAATTAATGAAATTTGGTATTAGTGTTTATATTGTTAACGAAATGATAACCAGTTGTAGGCTAGTTTTAAAGAACTTATTGTAGTTTTGTGTAGAGTTTGGTTAATCAACCTGAGCTGTTGTTTGTTCTAATCTGATATCTTTCAGGTTAAAACCAAGCGGAATATTTTGTTTTAGTGTAAGTAACTGTCTACTTAATGCAATTTGTTCTTTGCTACCGCTTAACTTGTCTTGAATAGAGGGTTTAAGGTTGTCGCTTTTTAAAATACCACTAAGGGAGCCATATTCATTAAGCAGACTAGCGGCAGTTATTTGTCCTATACC
Source organism: Colwellia maritima (assembly GCF_022669015.1). GTDB lineage: Bacteria > Pseudomonadota > Gammaproteobacteria > Enterobacterales > Alteromonadaceae > Colwellia > Colwellia maritima. The sequence goes on from NZ_JAKKSL010000002.1 coordinate 488,224, forward strand.
CGCCACGCCTGGTATCTTATTTGTATTGTCGCCAGTTAATGTCCATAAATCGACCAATTGTGCAGGTTTTATATCAAACTTCTCTTTAACGTAGTTTTCGTCTAAATAACGGCGATTAAAATAGTCATAAACATAAATATGAGGACTTAAAAGTGATAGAAAGCCTTTGTCAGTAGAAACAATGGTAACGTTTTGCCCATGCAATGCCATTTTTGTGGCTAAAGTTGCGATAAGGTCATCTGCTTCGTCTTCTTCAGATAACAGTGAATCAACACTGAGTTGGAGAAAAGCATCTTGTATATTGGGGAGTTCGTTGGCCAAATGCACCGGCATTTTTTTACGACCTTTTTTGTAATCAGCATAAAGCTTGTTACGCCAACAAGGGTTATGACTATCAAACACAGCAAGTGCATGACTAGCTTGCACTTGCTTTAGTATGTTTTCTAGCGCTGTGATAGACGCTTGTTGTGTGTTGAACAATACCTGTTGTTGAGTTTTTGCAGCAAGTTCACCATTTAGCTGATCTTTGCTTTGAATAAAAGGACGCTCTTGCACAGCATAAATGCGTCGAATTAGATTTAAGGCATCAATTAACACTAAATGAGCGGACACTTTTACTCCTCTATTACTTGATAGCAAGGAATATACTTGCTTCCAGGCAGCTTCATTCGTTGTTGACTAACAAAGGAAGCAAGCAATTTATCCATCAACACCATGATTTTCTTATCACCCGATATTTGAAACGGACCAAAGTCTCTTATATCCTTAATACCGCTTGATTTTACGTTCTAAAGAACAATGCCAGAGAATACACGGCGTAAATTTGCGGCTAGCTCTGCGGTTGAAACTTCATGACTGATGTTTAATTCAGACATGTTTTTATGATTTGGCTCAAAAGGTTCCGGAAATCATTTTCGATAACCAATGACCAGTTGAAATGAAAAGCATCCCCCGTTTCTTTTCGGTAGGCAAGTACGTCTTCTAAAGAATGCGACATCATTTGCGCGACTTGTTCAGCATCATCAATAATTATTTTGTAAAGGCTTTGGGCTTTACTACCTAATGTTGCTCCAATAAAAGTATCTATTTCGGTAAAATACTCACTTGCACTTTGCGGACCGGTTAAAATAATGGGTAATACTTGATTTTCATTTTCTGGGTTTAGCATAATACCTAAAATATACAGCAGCTCTTCTGCTGTACCTGCACCCCCAGGAAAAATGATGAGACCATGTGACATTCTAACAAACGCCTCTAAACGCTTTTCAATATCAGGCATTATAATTAATTCATTCACTATTGCATTAGGTGGTTCAGCTGCGATGATGCTTGGCTCAGTTAATCCTAGGTATCTACCTTCTTTATTTCGTTGTTTTGCATGTCCAATAGTTGCACCCTTCATTGGTCCTTTCATAGCACCTGGACCACAACCGGTACATATATTAAAGTCGCGCAATCCTAGTTGATAGCCAACTGATTTAGTGTACTTATATTCATTTTCTTTTATTGAATGTCCACCCCAACAAGTGATTAAACGGGCTTTTGTTTCAGGTAAAATAGCATTAGCATTTCTTAAAATACCAAAGGTAGCATCGGTTAATGAACCTGGAACACAAAGGCGTTTTTGATCACTGTTATTAATAAATAAGATATCACGTAAAACTGCCGATAAATGTTCACGAATACCTCTAATTATTTTGCCATCGACAAAAGCATGTTTAGGGGCATTTTTAAGATCTATTTTAACACCACGTTCTCTTCTGAGAACTTCAATAGAAAACTCTTTATGTTGTTGATAAATAACTTCTGCATCGTCAGTATGACTTCCTGCGTTGAGTACCGCAAGAGAACAATTTCGGTAGAGGTTGTAAAGCTCACTGGTGGATGATTGTTGAAGTTGATCAACTTCTGCTTGTGACAGAATGTTCATATTTCCGACAGGGTTAAGCTGAGTATGCATAGTGAATCCCTTGTTTCTAAATGATAATTTCACCAAGTGTTAAGTTTTTGTTATTCAGTTTTATTTATTTCATTAATCAGACAATGTTAAAAATAAACAACTTGGTTCTTTCCTTTTTCTTTCGCTTTATACATTGCTTCATCAGCACGTTCAAAAGCAGTATGAATATTGTCTTCACTGGTGATATGAGTAGCACCGATGGATAGGGTAATACTCACCTTATTATTTTTAAATTGAAAAGGTAAGTGAGCAATGCTTTTATTGATTGAATTAAGTTCATTTATCAGTTCAGATTTTTTATGTTTACTGTAGATGAGTACAAACTCTTCTCCGCCATATCGTGCCACAAATGCATCTTTACTAACTTTTTTACGTATTGTGTTTGCTATTACTTGCAAGGTTTTATCACCGACCGTATGTCCGTATCTGTCATTGATTTGTTTAAAATCATCAACATCTATAACAGCCAGTGCAAGATCAAAAGGGTTGTGATGAAAACGAACCATCGATTGCGTGAAGTATTCGTCAAAGGCGGCTCTATTACTTAATTTTGTTAACGCATCAAACATACTTTTACGTTGCTGTTCTGCGAGTTTTACTTCAAATTCTTGACTCTGTTCTTCGAGTTTTTTAACTTTAGCCGCCATATCTTTTAACTGATTCGACAGGGCTTGTTGATTTTGTTGTTCAAATATTGTTTTCTTTTCAAGCGTTAAAGCAATACTAGCTAATTTACTGTTTATATCTACTTTTACTTGATCTAACGACATGGCTTTTTCTACAGAACCCGTCATATCTAGCAACTGCTTTTGTAATTTTATATTGATCAAATCGTTGGTGTGTTGTGCTTTTTCACAGGTAGATAATGTTTTTGAAACAGCATTTTGTACAATGGCTAACGTCTCATTTAATGACGTTAAAAAGTTTGTTGCGCTATTTCGTTCTCTTTGCAAGTCGGCAACAATAACATCAAATATTTCAATGAAATGCTGTAATACATCATCATTAGACGTGTCTTTCAGTAGTTTTTTATGGATCGTAAGTAATTCTTGGGTATATTGCGCTGATAAATGCAATTTATTTAAACAACTCGATAATTGTTTAATAAGCACATTATTAACCGTAGACGAATTGTCTTGTGAAGTGTTATCAATTGCTCTTTCCGTTTGCCCCGTGGTAGTTACACTATCAGTTTTTCCGCGTAACGCTATAGTATAAAATTCTAACAATTGACTTATTAATGGGGTGTATTGGGTTAAACTTTCTTTAGTTGATTGCGTCTGTGTTAATAATCCGCGTAATTTTCTTCGTAACTCATTTGGTAACCCATTTATTTTTTGTAAGTTAAGACAAGATCATTAAATTGTTTGTGTAATTGAGTAATGTTTTGCGCATTTGTTACGGTATGGTTTTGGAGTAATTTTGATATTTCATTTATTTTACATTCAATATCCGCTATTGGTGCTGATGTAGTTAATAGACCTCGAAGTTGGGCAAGGCGATTATCTAACTTAATATCCATACCTTTTGACACTTGAGAGAGTTTATTAATAAACTCAATTAACATACTCGATTGAGTTTTAAAGTCTTCTTCAAGCGAGGCCCTAGATGCTATTGCTGCATTAAGTTTACTTTGTAATGCTTGTGACTGCTTGTCAGCAACAGTTTTAGTACTCATATCTTAAGGTAATCCTTATCTTGTAATCTATCTACATTAAGCAATATATTTATTATTATAGCAGCTGATAATTTACAGTAATATCAGCAGTATAATCAATACAATTGTGATAATTAATGTCTTTACCTTTGAAAACATTGACCAAAACAAGCTTTTTTCTTACTTAAAGCTGTTTAACTCGCTAAACTATAACGATCTAATTTATTACCTAAAGGAAGTTTAGTTGAATATGACAAAAATATCCCTATTAATTCGAATCTTTTCAGTGCTTGTAGTTACTTTTTACGCTACGGCTATAAAAGCGAATGTTGTTGTAGATATCTCTATTGTAAATCCCCAACACCATTATGCTGAAATCAAAATTGAGTTTGATAAACTCAATACAGCACAAGCTAATTTTCACCTACCAACATGGCGAACAGGACGGTATGAAATTATCAACCTTGCTAATGGTATTCGTGACTTTACTGCTCTTGATAGCAAGGGTAATGAGCTTAAATGGCAAAAAGTAGATAAAGATACCTGGCAAGTTCAAAACACATTAAATAAAAAAGTGACCTTAAGTTACCAGGTATATGCGAATCAATTAGGGCAAAGAACACGTCATATTGATGATAGCCACGCCTTTTTAGATGCCTCAACGGTCGTGATGTACCATGATGATTTTCGGGATGATAAACATATTATTGACTTACATGTTCCTAAAGATTGGCGTAGTGTTTCTGGCCTTGAAAGCGGAAAAAAATCAATTTTTTCAAGTCGTCATAAACATCAATTTATTGCGAAAAACTATGATGTATTGGTTGATTCACCAATTGAAACTGGCATAAACGAGCACCATGAATTTAGTGTTGAAGGTCGTGACTATGAGTTAGTTATTTGGGGAGAGGGTAATTATGATAGTGCGAAAATGGTCGCTGATTTAACTGTTTTAGTACAACAAGGTAAACATATTTGGGATGACTATCCTTTCAAACGTTATGTGTTCATGGTACATGCCACTAGTGGTGCCCGTGGCGCCACGGAGCATTTAAATTCCACTATAATTCAAACGTCTCGTTTTAAATTTTCAGATAGAAAAGACTATTTGCGCTTTATTTCAACAGCAGCTCACGAATTTGTTCACACATGGAATGTTAAGCAATATCGTCCGAAAGGATTGGTACCGTATGACTACCTAAAGATGAGAACTATTCAACCTTACTTTGGCTGAGCGAAGGTTCAACGAGTTATTTGCAAAATCAACTGCTATTACGTGGCGAGTTAATGTCTAGTAAAGAATTTCTTGAAAGCTTAGCAAAACGTATTACAGGGTATCAGCATAAACCTGGAAGAAAAGCTCAAACTATTGCGCAAGCCAGTTTTAATAAATGGTTAGAAGAAGGTGGTGATTATGATGCTAATCATAGTGTTAATATATATTCAGAAGGCTTTTTAGTTTCATGGTTGTTAGACTTTTCTATCATAGAAAAAACAGCATTATCGAAAAGTTATCGAGATGTTCATAACATACTTTACAAAGACTATAAAATTCCTAAAGGGTTTGATGAAAAAGACTTGTTAACCATTTTGAAAGAGGTAACTCAAAATGATTACCAATCGTGGTGGCAAGAGAATATTAACGGTTACGCTGATGTTGATTTCAATGTCTTGTTAGCAAAAGCCGGTTTGACTATGTCTTATGGTAATAAAAAGCCTTATGGTGATAAAAACAAGCTAAAACAAATTGCTTGGACTGGCATCAAAACTAAACCGGTTACGCATGGTTTGAGTATTACTCATGTTGAAAAAGACAGTCGGCTTGGCAGGGGCGGCTTAGCAGTAGAGGATATCATTATCGCTATCGATGATTTACGCATGGTTGATAAAGAATTAACAGGCAGAATTAAAAACTTTAAACCTCAAGACTCTGTACGTATTACTTTTTTCCGTCGGGACGCACTAGCAACACGAACTCTGGTTTTAGGTGAACAACCAAAAGATAAATTAAAAATCATTCCTTTGGATGTTGTTACCGATGAACAAAAAGCATTTTTTAAACAATGGACAGGTATTGATTTCCCTAGCAATACGGTTAAAACAAAAGCATAGGTACTAGAGAAATATTGATCAAACCAAACTGAGGAACACTTATTGTCTTAATGTTCTAGCGTGAGGAGCACAACGTATGTGTGTGCTCCTAAAGGGATTTATATCCAACCCCCTCGACGAGTGTAACGGGCAAAAATAGTTAATTCCTCTAACTGACAATGTTGTTGAAGATCACAAAATATTCGTTCAACACACTGTTCATGAAATTCATTATGCTGACGAAAAGAGATTAAATACTGTAATAGCACGCTATGTTCTATCGGTTTTCCCTTGTAGCTAATATATACACTTGCCCAGTCAGGCTGATTAGTAATCAAACAATTAGATTTTAATAAATGACTGACTAATTTTTCAATGATTATGCTTTCATGAGCCGTAGTTTTGGCTGAATTTTGCTGTGCATTTTTAAGTATGTCAGCACTATATTGGTAATTATCAACAATAATGTCTTCATCATCGATACATTTAACCTTTTGCTCTGTTGCTTTAATTGATAGCCGGGCATTGGTCGACAGCGAATAAGGTAACTTGTGCTTTTACGCCCGCAACGGCTGATAAATCTTTAGTCAAGATTTGTTCAACAGCAGCAAAGCTATCAAATTTACTTTGATTAAAGCTATTTAAATACAGTTTAAACGATTTTGACTCAACTAAATTTGGGCTTATGCAAGCAAAGCGAAACTCAGCTACCGCAACAACTGGTTTTCCTTTTGTATTTAACCACGACAATTCATAACCATACCAAACGTCCTCACCCAGAAAAGGTAAAGTGCTCCCAGTAAGAGATAAATCATTTCTATTTAAGCTTCTTGGTACCCCTTGTAATAAATTTGGGTTATATTCACTACAATATTCAGTAGTTTTACCAAGTGTTAAACCAGTAAGTTCTTGAGAGTTTTGGTCAATTGCCATCGCTATTTCTTTTGCTGAATTAAATTTTAATACGTTATTTTAAAGGATCTATGAATTAGATGACATCATCAAATCAAACTAAGATAAATTTAGTCGATGTATTACAGCAATTTTCTGTGCAATATATCGAACAATATCAACTTCTACACAAGCATTTACCATTAATTGAACAGGATGAAAATTGGCCTTCACCCTGCGAATTAACATTAAGCGATGATGACACTATTAATCCTCCGCCCTTATCAACACAGGTTTTTTGGCGACCAACACTGATTGAAAAGGAGAAAGAATTAAATTTTGATAATGTTGAATCAGCTTTAGAAATCATACTTCATGAGGATATTAAACGTTATTTTACCGCTCAATTTAGCGAAAGTCTTGATGCTAGCTGTGAAGAAGGGCAATTAACGCTGTTATTTGCATGGAATGAAGCCGACTTTGAGCGCTTGCAAGAAAATTTAATCGGCCATATTTTAATGAAACGAAGGTTAAAACAAGCCGAAACTGTTTTTTTTGCGGTGACGGATGAAGAAGATATGATTATTTCAGTGGATAATGATTCAGGCGCTGTATGGGTAGAACGTGTTGGTTGTAAGCCACACAAAAAGTTAGCCGAGTCATTACCACAATTTATAAGGACGCTAATACCACGGGTAAGTTAATTTATTTTTTTTGTTGGTTTATTAATCCTTGAACTAGTGCTTTTAACTCGCGTATTTCTTCTTTCATATCCGATAGTTCGTGATGAAGCCGATCCTCCAATGATGTTAAATCAGCAATTGATGTATTCTTTTCTTTAGAGTCCCTGTCATTTTGTTCTGTTGGTAAAGAGATGAAACTTGGTTCATGCTGCCAAGTTTTTAACACAGAAATGATCACAGGCAAGGGAACGCGTGTTTTAAGTTTTGTTTTAATTAAAGCAACAGTAGGCTTGTTACCTTTGTTAGCAATTTGGTTGGCTATGATTGAAATTTCATCGTTTATTGTCATTTTGATTAATCTATTCGTTATATTAACTACATTTTAGCCAATGTTACTACGTATGTCAGGTGGTAAATATTTGTTTTTAATTTTATATAATATAATCAAACGATTACAAGGTTTTTCATGTTGGTTTACTTTTTGCTTTTGTTATAAGGCAAATACTTAACTAACTAGTATTAATAACAATATTTTATTATTCGGAGTAAAACATGAAAAAATCACTTTTAGCCCTTTTGCTAGTCTTACCGTTAACTTCCACATTAACTGGGTGTGTTATTGCCGTAAAAGATGGGGAAGTAGATCATTCATTTATGAACGATAGTGGTGATAGAAGTTATGAAAATCGTAAAAAAATAGCTCAAGTGCAATTGGGCTCAAGTTTTATCGATATGCAAGAAAAATTAGGCGTTGCCGACTTTTCAGAAACATATAAGCTTAATGAAAAAACCATTCGAGTTTTATATTACAGAAGCCGCCGTAAACATAAAGATGGTTTAACGACTAAAGATGAATGTACGTATTTAGAATTTGTGGATGGAGAATTAGTTCAAACCGGAAATGGCGGTGAATATACAAGAGTTGTCGCTAAATAACCTCATTTCAGCTCGGCTTAATAAATTTTTAGAAAGTGAATAGGGACGAATTAAATATTAATTTTCAATAGGTTAAAAGCTTTTTAAATCATACGTCGAACTGAGGTTAAATAGTCTGGGTGAATATAGATCTTAGATAACCCTCTTATTTAATAACCTAGAGGGTAAAATGTGTTTGATAATGAATTGGTATGGATAACTTATACTAATTCATTTTTTTGTACATCGTAAATTAAATCCTGTTCAAGTTATCTTCAACTAACCTTGTTTGCGCTTGTACCAAACAAATGTTCTGGTACAATCAGTTTTATCAATTTTTTTAAGGTACTTAAACCCCTATGGTTATCAAAGCCCAAAGTCCGGCCGGATTTGCTGAGCAATATATTGTTGAATCTATTTGGAATGGTGGTTTCCCCCAGGCTCAATATTACCAAGAGAGAGCGTGAGTTATCAGAGTTAATTGGTGTTACTAGAACAACACTAAGAGAAGTGCTGCAACGTTTAGCTCGTGATGGATGGTTAACTATCAAGCATGGTAAACCAACAAAAGTGAATAACTTTTGGGAAACATCAGGTTTAAATATTTTAGAAACATTGGCCCACCTTGATCAAGAAGGGGTTCCTGATTTAGTCGACAATTTGTTATCAGCACGAACAAACATAAGTGCTATTTATGTTCGTGGAGCGATAAAAAATAATCCAGAAAAAGCGATTGAATTACTCAGTGCTTATACTGAAGTGGCTGATAATGGTGAAGCATTTGCTGAATTTGATTATAATTTAAATAAAGAATTAGTGGTTGCCTCAGGAAATTCTATATATTTACTTATTTTAAATGGTTTCAGAGGCTTATATTCTCGTATTGGTAGTTTGTATTTTACCCACCCTACTGGGCGAGAAATTTCTCGTACTTATTATCAGAAACTTATTGATTTAGCCAAAGAAAATCGATTTGATGATTCAATTTTTGTTGTGCGTAAATACGGTATTGAATCAGGTAAACTTTGGGCTGAGTTAAAGGAAGACGTGTTAAAAGAACTCACAGAAGATTAGTCGACTATAACTATATTGTTCATTGCTTTGTGGTTTATCAGATTTACCAATAAAGGCGACAATCATCGCCTTTATTGTTCATTAAACTACTTTAAATTATATGACAGTAGTAGTCTCTTTATTTCCACAACTTTCAATAACCTCGTCCATACCTTCTTTATTTTCTTGAATAATTTTTATATCAAATTGCCATAAATAATGTAAATGTTTTAAAACTTCCGTTTTAGAATCGCCTAACGGAATGTTGTTGTGAGGAATATAACGTAACGTTAACGCTCGGTCTCCTTCAATATTTGCATCAACAATTTGTATATTCACTTCTAAATTGCTGAGGTTGTATTGCTCTGCTAATTTTTGTCTTATTTTTCTATACCCTTGTTCATTATGTATTGCGCCAATTTCAACATAATTATTATTTTCATCATCATGAATATGAAATAGTTTAAAATCACGGATCAATTTTGGGGATAAATATTGGCTTATAAAACTTTCATCCTTAAAATTTTCCATAGCAAAATGTAAAGTGTCTAACCAATTACTCCCTGCAATATCAGGAAAGTATTCCTTATCTTCTTCTGTTGGCTGTTCACAGATACGTCTGATATCAATAAACATATTAAAACCCAATGCATAAGGATTAATACCAGAATAATAGGGACTGTTATAGTCTTGTTGTGCCACCACATTAGTATGATTATGCAAAAACTCTAACATAAATTTATCGGTTACTAAGCCTTCGTCATACAGGTGGTTTAAAATTGTGTAATGCCAAAAGCACGCCCAAACCTTCATTCATCACCTGCGTTTGTTTTTGTGGATAAAAATACTGTGAAATCTTGCGAACAATTCTCACTATTTCTCTTTGCCATGACTTCAAAAGTGGGGCATTTTTTTCAATAAAATAAAGAATGTTTTCTTGTGGTTCAGAGGGAAACTTATACTTGTTCTTTTTTTTATTTTTATGGTTATCAGGCATAGTACGCCACAGGGTGTTTACCTGCGATTGTAAATATTCTTCACGTTCGGTTTGACGTTTTAACTCCTCATCAAGTGATATTTTTTGTGGTCTTTTATACCGATCTACACCGTGATTCATTAACGCGTGACAGGCATCTAAAGTTGCTTCCACCTCATCAATGCCATATTTATCTTCACATTTAGCAATATAATGTTTAGCAAAAAGTAGATAATCAATAATTGAGTCAGCATCAGTCCATGATTGAAATAAATAATTGCCTTTGAAAAAAGAATTATGTCCATAACAGGCATGTGCCATAACCAAGGCTTGCATCGGCATAGTGTTTTCTTCCATGAGATAAGCGATACAAGGGTTAGAATTAATCACTATTTCATAAGCTAAGCCCATTTGCCCACGTTTGTAAGTTTGCTCGGTTTGAATAAATTTCTTACCAAATGTCCAATGATTATAGCCGATAGGCATGCCAACCCCGGCGTAAGCATCCATCATTTGTTCAGCGGTGATTACTTCAATTTGATTGACATAAGTATCTAGCCGGTAGTGTTTTGCTACACGGGCAATTTCAGTTTGGTATTGGGCAAGTAATTCAAATGTCCAGTCTGGAGAATCATCTAAAGGAGTCACAGACTGCTTTATTTTTTTGTCTAAAGTCCCATTGGCTTTTACCATAATTTCACCTATTCTTTCGTCTTAAGGGTTTTATGCTGCACGCTTATTACTCTTTTTAAATAACTCTCTAAATATTGGATAAATATCTGAGACTTCTTTAATGTGTGCCGTGGTAAAGTTTGAATGTGAATCTTTGAGTTGTTGATATTCCTGCCATAAAGTTTGATGTGAACGCTGAGTTATTTCGATATAACTAAAATAACGTGTTTTGGGTAAAATTTGTTTGGCCAGTATAGATTTGCACAAAGGAGAATCATCAGCCCAGTTGTCGCCGTCAGAAGCTTGAGCTCCATAGATGTTCCATTGACTATCATTGTAACGCTCACAAATTATGTCATTCATTAGCTTTAATGCACTTGATACAATCGTCCCTCCCGTTTCTTGAGAATAGAAAAACTCATGCTCATCTACCTCTTTGGCTTGGGTATGATGTCGGATATAAACAACTTCAATATTCTTATAAGTTCGGCTTAAAAATAAATAGAGAAGAATATAAAAGCGTTTAGCCATTTCTTTTGTGGCTTGGTCCATTGAACCCGAAACATCCATTAAACAAAACATAACAGCCTTCGACGTTGGCATTGCTTGTTTCGCATAGTTTCTATAGCGAAGATCGAAGGTATCGATAAAAGGTACTTTGGCAATTTTACTTTCTAACTCAGCTATTTGTTTTTTTAACTCATCTTCTTCTTTGTGTTGAATTGAGTCGTGAATGTTAGTGTTTTGCTTGAGTAAATTTAACGCTTGATTACATGCGTTAAGTTGTTTTCTTTTAGTTGCTGTCATGGCAATACGTCGGGCAATAGAGCCCTGTAATGATTTTACGATATCAATATTTGATGGTATGCCTTCCGCGCAAAAACCTGAGCGAACAGTTTTATATTCAATGAGTTTGTCGAGTTGATTTTTTTCTAAATTGGGAAGCTCTAAATCTTCAAAAAGCAGATTTAAATATTCTTCTTTCGAAATAGAAAAAGTAAAATCATCATCACCTTCGCCACTGTCACTTGCATCACCTTGCCCTGAGCCTTGTCCTTGTTGGTTGGGCGGTTTCTTAATTTTATCACCACTAACAAATTGATCATTACCTGGGTGAACTTTGTCACGAATACCGCCATCTCCTTGATGAAATATGGGCTCGGACATATCTTTTTTTGGAATAACAATGTTTTCACCTGAACTGATATCAGTGACACCACGTTGGTTGATCGCGTCAGACACAGATTTTTTTATCTGGTTTTTATAGCGCCTTAAAAAACGTTGACGATTTACAGTGCTTTTATTTTTACTGTTCAACCGTCTATCAATAAAATTAGCCATTGTGACTCCTTACCTCTTTATTAAAGTGCTTTACCTATTTACTGTAAAATAAATAATAGCTTTTACGTATCGAGGTACAACTTAAGAAGACTTTCTTACACGTAAATACCACTCAGATAGTAGCCTTACCTGTTTTTGCGTATATCCTTTACTCATCATACGTTCTACAAAGTCGTCATGTTTTTTCTGATCATCTTTTGACGTTTTAGAATTAAAAGATATAACAGGTAATAAGTCTTCAGTATTCGAAAACATTTTCTTTTCAATCACTGTTCGAAGTTTTTCATAACTAGTCCATAAAGGGTTTTTGCCGTTGTTATTGGCTTTTGCCCTGAGAACAAAATTAACAATTTCATTACGAAAATCCTTCGGATTACTGATACCTGCGGGTTTTTCTATTTTTTCTAACTCATCATTTAGTGCTTGTCTATCGAAAAGTTGGCCCGTTTCTGAATCACGGTACTCTTGATCTTGAATCCAAAAATCTGCATAGGTAACATAACGGTCAAAAATATTTTGTCCGTATTCAGAATAGGATTCTAAATACGCGGTTTGAATTTCTTTACCAATAAATTCAATATATTTTGGGGTCAAATAACCTTTTATAAATTCTAAGTAACGTTCAGTTGTTTCTTTAGGTAATTGTTCACGTTCAACTTGTTGCTCTAATACATAGAATAAATGCACGGGGTTTGCCGCAACTTCGTTATTGTCAAAATTAAAAACCCGAGATAATATTTTAAACGCAAAACGTGTAGAGAGTCCTGACATACCTTCATCAATACCCGCGTAATCTCGATACTCTTGATATGACTTGGCTTTGGGATCAGTATCTTTTAAGGTTTCACCATCATATACACGCATTTTTGAATAAATACTTGAATTTTCTGGATCTTTTAGCCTTGACAATACCGAAAATTGGGCAAGTGTTTCTAAGGTGTCAGGAGCACATTGCGCTGATTTTAGTTCACTGTGTTCAAGTAATTTTTTGTAGATGTTTACTTCTTCAGAAACACGCATACAATAAGGCACTTTAACGATATAAACCCTATCTAAAAATGCTTCGTTGTTTTTGTTATTTCTAAACGTTTGCCATTCAGACTCATTTGAATGTGCCAGTAAAATGCCATTAAAGGGCAGGGCTGATAATCCTTCTGTTGGATTGTAGTTTCCCTCTTGTGTGGCAGTAAGCAATGGGTGAAGCACTTTAATAGGCGCTTTAAACATCTCTACAAATTCCATTAATCCTTGGTTTGCCCTACATAGTGCGCCTGAGTAACTATAGGCATCAGCATCGTTTTGAGCATAGTGTTCCAGTTGTCTTATGTCAACTTTACCAACCAAAGCGGAAATATCTTGATTGTTATCATCGCCAGGCTCTGTTTTTGCAATAGCAATTTGATCAAGAATAGAAGGGTAGACTTTTACCACGGAAAACTTAGCGATATCACCTTTAAATTCATGTAAGCGTTTTGCTGCCCAAGGCGAAATAATATTATTAAGATAACGCGCGGGTATATTGAATTCTTCTTGTAATATTTTACCGTCGGAATGCACGTCAAACAAACAAAATGGGTGGTCGTTTACTGGGCTTCGAACACCATTAGCGCATAAAACATAAATAGGCTCTTGTTGCATTAATGCTTTTAATTTTTCAGCAATGGATGATTTCCCACCCCCTACAGGACCTAATAAATAAAGGATTTGTTTTTGTTCTTCCAAACCTTGAGAAGCATGCTTAAGGTATGAAACAATTTGTTCAATAGCGTCTTCCATACCATAAAAGTCTTTAAAAGCAGGGTATCGATTAATGACTCTGTTAGAAAATATGCGACTTAATCGAGGATCATTCGCTGTATCTACCTCTTCTGGCGTACCAATAGCACTGAGTAGCCTTTCTGAAGCACTTGCGTAGGAAAGTTTGTTTTCTTTACATAGGGTTAAAAACTCTTGTAAGCTAAACTCTTCTTGTTGAGCTTGTTCGTAACGTGCTTGATAATGTTTAAAAATACTCATAATCATCTCCAAAGCTTGAGTTTAAAACGGACAAAAATAATTTATTAAGTCTTAGTTATAAGGTTAGTTGCTTTGGCTGATTTTGCGAATTTTATAAGGTAAATAATTATTTCTAATTGATAAAAAATAAATAAGATCAATTAATTAATTTTGAGTTTTACGGTTTTCTAAAGGGAGGATAACTCTTTTTTGTAGCAGGATGTCACAGGTTGCCGTAGGTTTTCAGAGCTTTGGTCGAAGCTTATTTAAGATTTGTCAGAGAGTAGCAAGATGGTCATAGGAATAAAGGAGTAAAAATAAATGACCCCAACGTTGAGGTCAAATATAAACGATATGGCTTAATACATTAGCCAATCATAAAATTAGGCGAAATTTGCTTGTGCAAAATCCCAGTTGGCTAATGCCCAAAATGCGTCCATATAGCTAGGACGTAAATTGCGGTAGTCAATGTAATATGCATGTTCCCATAAATCGACAGTAATAAGCGGAGTGACTGTTTCATCTGTTAAAGGTGTTGCTGCATTAGACGTATTAACAATAGCTAAACTACCGTCGGCTTTTTTAACTAACCAAGTCCGGCTTGAACCAAAGTTGTTAATAGCACTGTCAGTAAATTTTGCTTTAAAGTCAGCAAAAGAACCGAAGCTAGCAACAATAGCATCTGCTAAAGCGCCTGTTGGTTCACCACCGCCATTTGGGCTTAAACTATTCCAATAAAATGTATGATTCCATGTTTGTGCTGCATTATTAAAAATACCCGCTGAAGAAGTTTTTACTATTTCTTCTAAAGACTTATCAGCAAAATCAGTACCTTCAATCAATCCATTTAATTTTACAACGTAAGTATTGTGATGTTTTCCATAGTGAAATGATAAAGTTTCTGCTGAAATATGTGGTTCTAAGGCCGTTTGTTCGTAAGGTAATGCAGGTAATTCAATAGCCATTTTGCTCTCCAAGTTTTCGATTTTTTTAAAAGTTACGGTGTATTCGTGAATAAGAGTATATTTTACAATAAAACTTGAGTAAAATACTCAAGTATTAAGTTTATACTATATTGAATGCATACTCTATAGGATTTCTTTAGTTAGTTTCAAGTATGTATTTTATTTTTAAGTATTTATTATATTGAATTGAAAAATAATTTTTTGTCGCCATTATATTTCTAATGGTAAGTATGAACAAAAATTAAGTTAGGTAAATTCAACTTAGCGCCCAATTCAGTTTAGTATAATGAATATTATTATTTAGAGGATATTATGGAAACAATTGAACGTATTAAAGAACAAATTAGTGAAAACACCGTTTTACTTTATATGAAAGGTTCTCCGAAATTACCTAGCTGTGGTTTCTCATCTCAAGCATCACAAGCATTGATCTCATGTGGTGAACAATTTGCTTATGTTGATATTCTGCAAAACCCAGATATCCGTGCAGAATTACCAAAATATGCAGATTGGCCAACATTCCCTCAACTATGGGTTGAAGGTGAATTCATTGGTGGTTGTGACATTATTATAGAAATGTTTCAACAAGGTGAATTACAAACATTGATAAAAGAAGCAACAGCTAAAAATGCTTCTGAAGAAAAAAACGCAGAATAAATTGTATTCTGCATGAATTAGATATTGAAATTTTTCAAATAAGCACAATAACTAGTTGTGACTATTTGTAAGCGCAATAATATTTTTAATCATTAATAACATAAATATGGAGCATATAATGAGTGTATTAGTTGGTCGTCCAAACCCCGGACTTTACTGCAGCAGCAGTTTTAGGTACAGGTGAAATTGTTGATAGTTTTTCATTAAGCGAAGCAATCAAAGGCAAAAAAGCGGTAGTTTTTTTCTATCCTCTAGATTTTACGTTTGTATGTCCTTCTGAGCTTTTAGCTTTTGATCATAGAATGGAAGAATTCAAAAGTCGTGGTGTTGAAGTTATCGGTGTTTCTATTGATTCACAATTTTCTCATAACGCATGGCGTAACACACCAGTGAATGATGGTGGTATTGGCCCAGTTCAATACACATTAGTAGCTGATGTTAAACATGAAATTTGTAAAGCTTACGATGTAGAGCATCCAGATGCAGGTGTTGCGTTCCGTGGTTCATTCTTAATTGATGAAGAAGGTAATGTTCGTCATCAAGTAGTTAACGATTTACCACTAGGTCGTAACGTTGATGAAATGATCCGTATGGTTGATGCTTTACAATTTCATCAAGAACACGGTGAAGTATGTCCTGCCGGTTGGAATAAAGGTGATAAAGGTATGACTGCCTCTCCAGATGGTGTTGCAGCGTACTTAACTGATAATGCTGATAACCTTTAAGTATTATTGAGTTAACCATTAATAAATTTATCTAAATTTTTTGATAATATTATAAAAAGCTAGCGTTAATTGACGCTAGCTTTTTTTATGGGTAATTTTTTAATCGCTAATCGCTAATCGCTAATCGCTAATCGCTAGAGGCCACTCGCCTAATGCCTGCCATTTATTTACTATATGACAAAATAACTCTGCTGTTTTTTCCGTATCATAAAGTGCAGAATGTGCTTCGCTATTATTAAAATCAATCTCTGCTGCTTCACACGCCTTAGCGAGTACTGTTTGACCCAAAGCAAGACCTGATAATGTTGTCGTATCAAAACTAACAAACCCATGAAAAGGGCTACGTTTAATTTGACAGCGTGCAGTTGCGGCATTTAAAAAGCCTAAATCGAACGAGGCATTATGGGCAACAATAATGGCTCGTTGACAACCCGCCAGTTTCATTTTTTTTCTAACTAATTTGAATAATGCTTTAAGGGCAACGTCTTCATCAACAGCCCCACGTAAAGGGTTTGTGGGATCAATCCCTGTAAAGTCGAGTGCTTTTTGTTCTAAATTTGCGCCTTCAAAAGGGTGAACATTAAACTGAATTGTTTCATCAATAGACAATTTTTTTGAATTTTCATCAAGCGTTAAAACAGAGGCTGCAATTTCAAGTAATGCATCTGTTTGGGCATTGAACCCTGCTGTTTCTACGTCAATAACAACGGGAAAGTAACCGCGAAACCGTTGAGCTAATAGTGGTTTGTCATTGTTTTTGCTTTCTTTATTTATATTATCTTCTTTTGCTTCTACTGTATCTTGCATATTATTACTTGAATTTTAGCGGGGAAACCTAGAGATTGGATTATCTCAGAAAACAACCTAAAACACGATAGTAATGGTAATATCATTGGGTTAGTTCAGCTAATAATGAGAAAATAGCGCAAAATAAGTAACAAAGTGCTAAAGTTATATTAGTTTGAGACGATATAACGAATGTCACTAATTAATTGTGTTACCAATATTATGAAAATATATTCTCCTAATTCTAATAAATTCTTATTTACCTCGACATTTTTAGTGGTCGTTACGCTTGCGCTGTTTTTCACTTTTATGGCGAATCAAGCCAATGCAGGGATCAGACAATACAGTGCAGATCTCAATAGTTCTTCATGGCAACTTGCTAATGACTCTCGTTTACAATGTACATTAGCACACCAAATTCCTCATTATGGTCAGGCGCGTTTTTCAGCGAAGGCAAGTAGAAAACTCAATATGGAATTTGAACTAGACATGATGCTTTTACCTGATAGCTATTCACTTGCACAAGTTCGAAGTGAGTCACCTAATTGGCGGCCTGGTAATGGCGGCAGAGTGTTAGCTGATATGAAGTTGCATAAACAGTTTAATCCTAGTTTACCTAAAAAAGTGGCTTGGACTATGTTAAGTGAATTAGAGCAGGGCATGAGCCCAACGTTTTATTATAATGATTGGTACAGTGAACAAGACAAAATTTCAGTTGGTTTATCAACTGCCCGGTTTAAAGGTGCATATCAAAATTTTGTAGCCTGTGTTAGCAACTTATTAAACTACAGTTTTGATGACATTGCTTACACTGTATTAAATTATCAATCTAATAGTGATAAGTTTACCAAAGCATCTCAGCGCCGTGTGGATATGATTAAAGAGTATTTAAGTTTAGATCCTGAGCTTGAATTAGTACTCGTTGATGCGTACTCAGATAGTTATGGTGGTCGTTGGGCTAACTTTAAATTATCGGAACGTCGCGCATTACAAATTCGAGATTACTTTGTTAAGAATGGCATTGACGCCAGTAGAATAGAAGCGACAGGGTATGGCGAAAAACGTCATATTGCATCAAATGAAACGACACTTGGTCGTGGAAAAAACCGTCGAGTTGTTATTCAAATGCAAAAAATGTAAATAATTCTTTATATATTGTCAAAATATTGAATAATTAATCAATTTATTTAGTTGTAGAGGCCTGTTGATTCGAAGTAATCTACAGGCCTATTTTTTTTGTGAATTTTGTTAGGATTATCCAAATGAAAATTTTTAAGCGCTTTTTTATAGTATTAGCAACACTAACACTATCCCAGTTTGCTGCAGCAGACGTGTCGACCAATAAGTCTACACTAAATGATGCATACACCTATGCAAACTATGACCAAGTTGTTACAACCCATCTCTATTTAGATTTAGCGGTTGATTTTGAACAAAAATCTTTATCAGGTTTTGCTGAACTTACGTTAAAGTGGCTTGATGATAGTACCAAAACGATTATTTTAGATACCCGTGATTTAGTTGTTCACAAAGTACTTGCTCAAAATAGCCAAGGAAACTGGAAAAAGGTTAATTTTTCCCTTGCAAAACGTGATTCTGTACTTGGCTCAAAGCTGTCTATAAAACCTTCATTTAAAGCCAGTAAATTACGTGTTTATTATAACTCAACCGAGAAGGCCTCTGGTTTACAATGGTTATCAGCCGAGCAAACAGCGGGTAAAGAAAAACCTTTTTTGTTTAGCCAAAACCAAGCCATTCATGCGCGTTCATGGATCCCTATTCAAGATACGCCAAGTGTTCGCGTAACTTACACAGCACGAATTTCAACCGATAAAGACTTACTTGCCGTGATGAGCGCTAATAATGTGCCAGATACTGAGCGCGATGGTGATTACTTCTTTTCTATGCCACAAGCTATCCCTGCATACTTAATTGCAATAGGTGTGGGGGATTTACATTTTAAAGCCATGAGCCACCAAACAGGTATTTATGCAGAATCCAACATTTTAGATGCCGCAGTAGCTGAATTTGATGATACCCAAGCGATGATTGATAAAGCAGAAAAAATGTATGGAAAATATCGTTGGGGTCGTTACGACTTATTAATTTTACCTCCTAGCTTTCCATTTGGTGGAATGGAAAATCCACGTTTGTCTTTTATAACCCCTACTGTTATTGCGGGTGATAAAAGTTTAGTTAACTTAATTGCCCATGAATTAGCACATTCATGGTCAGGTAATTTAGTAACAAATGAAAGCCGGCGTGATCTATGGTTAAACGAAGGTTTTACTAGTTATGTTGAAAACCGCATTATGGAAGCTGTATTTGGCAATAAAAGAGCGACCATGGAGCAAGCACTTGATGCACAAGGCTTGAATTATGAAATAGCTGAATTAGCCCCGGGTGATACACAATTATATATTGACTTAAAAGGTCGTGATCCCGATGATGCTTTTTCAGGCGTTCCCTACACTAAAGGTCAATTGTTTTTAATTTACTTAGAGCAAAAGTTTGGTCGTGAACGTTTTGACTCCTTTGTATTAGAATATTTTGATAGTCATGCCTTTCAAAGTTTAGGTACTGCAAACTTTGTGAAATACCTTAAAGCGAATTTAACCCATAAATACCCTAATATTGTTAGCGATAAAGAAGTGAATGAATGGATATATGAACAAGGACTACCTACTTATGTACCCAAACCTACTTCAACAGCATTTGCCACAATTGACCAAACAAATTTCACAATGGTTAGCAAATAAAATAACATTAGCGCAATTACCTACAGTAGATTGGACATTGCATGAATGGTTGCATTTTATCAATAACCTACCTACGGATATTAAAATTGAACGTATGGCAGCACTTGATCAAACCTTTGATTTAACCCATAGTAAAAATGCTGAAATCGCTCATGCTTGGTATTTATTATCTGTTAGAGCGGGCTATGATGTTGTTTATCCGGCCATGTCTAAATATTTAGTTGCTATTGGTCGTCGTAAGTTAATTGTACCTTTGTATAAAGAACTAGCTCAAACCGAGCAGGGCAAAGTATGGGCACTTAGTGTTTACCAAAAAGCTCGTCCTGGCTATCATGGTTTAGCACAAGGCACTATTGATGGTATTTTGAAAAAATAACCACAAAATAAGCATAGTGAATACAATCAAATAAATTAAAGGCTCTGTTGAGCCTTTTTGCTATTCGTTGCTTATAACTCTTGATATAATGCCGCCAATTTAGTTACTTTACTTTAGAGGCTCAGTGGATGTCGGAAGTTGAAAACCGCCCAACCAATTTTATTCGTCAAATAATCGATGCGGACCTTGCCAGTGGCAAACATAGCTCAATTCAAACACGTTTTCCGCCAGAACCTAATGGTTTCTTGCATATTGGTCATGCCAAAGCTATTTGTTTAAGTTTTGGTATTGCGCAAGATTATAATGGTTTATGTAATTTACGTTTTGACGATACTAATCCAGAAAAAGAAGACATTGACTATGTTAACGCCATTCAAAAAGATGTGACATGGTTAGGTTTTGAATGGGGCCGGTGATATTCATTATTCCTCAGATTACTTTGAGCAATTGCATGACTTTGCTGTTGAACTCATTCAAAAAGGCTTAGCTTTTGTCTGTTTTTTAAATGGCGATGACATGCGAGAATATCGGGGTACATTAAATAAACCTGGTAAAAACAGTCCCTATCGTGACACTTCAGTTGAAGAAAACTTAGCGTTATTTGCAAAAATGCGTAATGGTGAATTCAAAGAAGGCGAATGTTCATTACGAGCTAAAATCGACATGTCGTCTAGCTTTATGTGTATGCGCGACCCTATTATTTATCGTGTTCGTTTTGCACACCATCACCAAACAGGTGATAAATGGTGCATTTACCCTATGTATGATTTTACTCATTGTTTATCTGACGCGATAGAAGGCGTAACACACTCTTTATGTACACTAGAGTTTCAAGATAACCGTCGTTTGTATGATTGGGTTATTGACCATGTTTCAGTACCAACTAAACCCCATCAATATGAGTTTTCACGTTTAAACCTTGAATACACGTTAATGAGCAAACGTAAACTCAATACCCTAGTTGAAGAAAAGCTTGTTGATGGTTGGGACGACCCACGTATGCCAACAATTGCTGCTTTTAGACGCAGAGGTTATACACCTGCATCATTAAGAGAATTTGCAAAACGCATTGGTGTAACTAAAATGGAAAACACCGTTGAAATGAGCGTATTAGAAGCTTGTATACGTGAAGATTTAAATGACAATGCGCCGCGTGCAATGGCAGTGCTTGATCCCATTAAATTAGTGATAGAAAACTATCCTGCGGGTAAAACTGAAGATTTAATCGTTAAAAATCACCCGAGTGATGAAAGCCAAGGGACACGTATTGTGCCATTTAGTGCTGAACTATTTATTGAAGCGGAAGATTTTAAAGAAGAAGCCAATAAAAAATACAAACGTTTAGTATTAGATAAAGCCGTACGTTTACGTGGTGCTTATGTTGTTACAGCAACACGTTGTGATAAAGATGAACAAGGTAATGTTACTACCGTTTATTGCACGTATCTGGAAGACACATTAGGAAAAAACCCTACCGACGGTACTAAACCTAAAGGTGTTATACATTGGGTTGATGCTGATAAATCACTTGATGCAACGGTACGTTTATATGACCGATTATTTACTGTACCTAATCCTGCGGCAGAAGATGACTTTCATAAAGTAATGAACCCAGAATCGCTTATCGCAATAGAAAAAGCCAAAGTAGAGCCATCATTAGTTGATGCTAAACCAGAGCAAGTGTTTCAATTTGAACGTCAAGGCTATTTTTGTTTAGATAATGACATTAAAAATACTGGTGACCTAGTCTTTAACAGGACCGTAGGTTTACGTGATACTTGGGCAAAAATATCTCAGTAATCTGTTTTCATCATTCATAAAAAAGCCCTAAGTTTTATATTAACTCAGGGCTTTTTAATAAAGTTAAAATCTTATACCAATTTCATTAATTAAGTGAGCTTATTTTATACGTAGAAAGCAAGTAGAAATAATCACATAGTTATTGAGATTGCTATTAATCGCTTAAAGTTTAGGAATACGAATTTTTTTCTCTTCACTTTCACGATATATAACTAATGTTTTACCAATTACCTGTATCTTTGTTGATTTAGTTTCACGGCAAATAGCTTCAACAATTAAGGCTTTAGTTTCTCTGTCATCAGTTGGTATTTTCACTTTGATTAATTCATGATGATTCAGAGCATAATCAATTTCAGCAACAACAGCTTCAGTTAAGCCATTATTTCCCAATAACACAATGGGTTTCAGTGGATGAGCAACACCTTTTAAGTATTGAATTTGTTTTTTATTTATAGTCATTACAATTTTTCGATAGTGGTTAACTTGAATTACCGCTATTTTACCCTTATCTAACACTTAATATCCATTAATAGTCGAAAAAACTCTTAATATGGCAAAGAATATGGCAAAAAATACAGCAAAGAAAAAACATACTAACAGTTCTCAACGATGGCTTGATGAGCATTTTGAAGACGAGTATGTAAAAAAAGCACAAAAATTAGGCTTGCGTTCACGTGCTGTTTTCAAAATTGAAGAAATTAATAACAAAGATAAATTAATAAAACCCGGTATGAAAGTGGTTGATTTAGGCGCTGCACCCGGTGGTTGGTCTGAATATGCCGTGAAAGCCGTTGGTGATAATGGTCTAGTTATTGCTTGTGATATCTTGGCTATGGACGCCATTGCAGGTGTTGATTTTCTGCAGGGTGATTTTCGAGAAGAAGCCGTACTTGATGCATTGTTAACACGTATTGATGGAAAAAACATTGATGTGGTTATGTCGGATATGGCGGCCAATATGACTGGTAACGAAAGTGCCGATTCAGCCCGTAGCATGTATTTGGTGGAGTTAGCCTTAGACATGTGTCATCAGGTACTTAAACCAAATGGTGCTTTTGTTGTTAAAGTATTTCAAGGCGGCTTTGAAGAATTCATGAAAACTGTGCGTTCAGTCTTTAAGGGCGTAAAAACGCGAAAACCCGAATCTTCACGCGCGCGTTCGCGCGAAGTTTATTTAGTAGCAACAGGTTTTAATGGTTAATATAACCTGATAATGTATTCATACATTCTAAACTTGCCTGGGCAAAGTTGTTACTAGTTGTAAATACCGACTAAAGTAAATTAGCAGCAAAGCTTGAATTGTAGTAAATTAGGCACAACATGATAGTTTGGGTTGGCATTTATTCCGACCAAAGTATATTAAATTTTCAAACCCAATGAGGTCATTAAGTTGAGCGATATGGCAAAAAATCTTATTTTATGGTTAGTAATAGCCGTTGTTTTAATGTCTGTTTTTCAGAGTTTTTCTCCAAATACAGCCAATGAATCACAAATGGACTATACCCGTTTCATCACCGATGTTCGTCAAGGACAAATTCGTGATGCTAACGTAGACAGAAATGGTGTGATTACAGGTGAAAAACGCAGTGGAGAAACTTATACCACGACAATTCCTGGTGGTTATGATCGTGACTTAATCAATGATCTTGTTAAACAAGGTGTTCGTGCCCAAGGTAAATTACCTGAAGAAACGAGTTTCCTAACAACAATTTTTGTTTCTTGGTTCCCAATGATCCTATTAATTGGCGTCTGGATTTTCTTTATGCGCCAAATGCAAGGTGGCGGCGGAAAAGGCGCTATGTCTTTTGGTAAATCAAAAGCTCGTCAATTAGGTGAAGAACAAATCAAAACTACCTTTGCTGATGTCGCCGGTTGTGACGAAGCTAAAGAAGACGTGGCTGAGCTAGTTGAGTACTTGCGCGAACCAACGAAGTTTCAAAAACTGGGTGGCCGTATTCCTTCAGGTATTTTACTTGTTGGCCAACCTGGTACAGGTAAAACGTTACTAGCAAAAGCTATTGCGGGTGAAGCAAAAGTACCTTTCTTTACTATTTCAGGTTCAGACTTTGTTGAAATGTTTGTTGGTGTTGGTGCTTCTCGTGTTCGTGATATGTTTGAACAAGCGAAAAAAGCAGCCCCATGTATCATCTTTATCGATGAAATTGATGCAGTAGGTCGCCAACGTGGTGCAGGTATGGGAGGCGGACATGATGAACGTGAACAAACCCTAAACCAAATGCTAGTAGAAATGGATGGTTTCGAAGGTAATGAAGGCGTTATCGTTATCGCTGCTACTAACCGTCCAGACGTATTAGACCCTGCTTTATTACGCCCAGGTCGTTTTGACCGTCAAGTAACTGTAGGCTTACCTGATATTCGTGGTCGTGAACAAATTTTAAAAGTACATATGCGCAAAGTACCATTGGGTGATGATGTTAAAGCGGCGGTTATTGCACGCGGAACACCTGGTTTTTCTGGTGCTGACTTAGCTAACTTAGTTAATGAAGCGGCTTTATGGGCTGCACGTACTTCACGTCGTACGGTAAGTATGCACGAATTCGATAAAGCGAAAGATAAAATCATGATGGGCTCAGAACGTAAGTCTATGGTGATGAGCGAGTCAGAAAAAGAAATGACCGCATACCACGAAGCGGGTCATGCGCTTATTGGTCGACTAGTGCCGGATCATGATCCTGTTTACAAAGTCAGTATTATTCCTCGTGGTCGTGCGTTGGGCGTTACCATGTATTTACCAGAACAAGACAGATTCAGTCACTCTAAACAGCATTTAGAAAGTAATATTTCTTCATTATATGGTGGTCGTATTGCTGAAGAAGTTATTTATGGTAGTGATAAAGTGTCAACAGGCGCATCAAATGATATTGAGCGCGCTACAAATATTGCCCGTAAAATGGTAACGCAATGGGGACTTTCTGAAAAGTTAGGACCCATGCTTTTCGCTGAAGAAGAAGGCGAAGTATTCTTAGGTAGAACGTCTGCGAAGTCATTACATATGTCAGACGAAACGGCTAAATTAATTGATGAAGAAATTAAGTCAGTAATCGATCGTAACTATCACCGCGCTGAAAAAATAATTAATGATAATATTGATATTTTACATGCGATGAAAGATGCGCTAATGAAATATGAAACTATAGATGCATTACAAATTGATGATTTAATGGCAAGAACAGACGTTAGACAACTTGACTGACTGGGATGATAGTGACTCTGATATCAATTCGAGTTCAAACTCAACTAAAGGTGGCTCTGCTAAAAAACCAGAAAAGCCTGATGTTAAAGTAACACCAGATTTAACTGAGCCAAGCAGTGATACACCGGCTAAATAGCTAGTTATTTCACAGTGATTAATAAGCCTCGATGTTTACCTATATAACGTAAACATCGAGGCTTTATTTTTACACACAATGTTTAAAATATTTATATAACCCGTACTCATAGAACCATGTCTGAAACATCGTTAAAAAATCAAACCAAACGCACAACGCATAATAAAGCCGAATCAAGTCAACACATCACTGATATTACCCCATTGTCACACCTAAAAAGTGTTCAAGTCATGGGGATAGTAAATGTTACCCCAGACTCTTTTTCAGATGGCGGAAAATTTGCTCATATGGATAATGCCTTAATGCAGGTTGAGTCAATGATAAACAATGGTGTTGATATTATTGATATTGGTGGTGAATCCACACGTCCTGGTGCATCCGCTGTAAGCGAGCAAGACGAAATAGCCCGTGTTATTCCATTACTCAAAGCCATAAAATCTCGCTTTAATGTTAAAGTGTCAATTGATACCAGTAAAGCAGGGGTAATGAGTGAATCGATTACTCACGGTGCAGATATCATTAATGATGTGCGAGCGCTGCAAAATGATGGTTGTCTTGAGATTGTTGCACAAAGCAATATTTTAGTTTGTTTAATGCATATGCAAGGCATGCCAAGAACAATGCAAGAAAATCCATATTACGAAAACATAATACTTGATATTATCGACTTTTTTAAACAACGTATTCAATGTTGCGAAGCAAAAGGCATTGAAAGAAGCCGACTAATTTTAGATCCCGGTTTTGGTTTTGGTAAAACGTTAACTGATAATTATAAAATGCTTGCGCAAATGAACATGTTTAAAACACTAAATTTACCATTACTGTCTGGTACATCACGTAAATCAATGCTCGGTAATTTATTAAACCGTGATGTTAATCAACGTTTAGCGGGTAGTTTAACGTCTGCCATTATTGCTGTGCAACAAGGAGCCAGTATAATACGTGTACATGATGTGGCAGAAACAGTTGATGCAATAAAAATTTTAACCGCAGTAGCTCAACAGGAAACGTAAGCAGCTACTCGCGAGATGATTAGTTTATCGCTAATAGCAAGTAAGTAATAAGCTAAAAAATTAAATATAAAGATAAAGGAAAAACAATGTCTAGTCGTAAATATTTTGGAACTGATGGTGTTCGTGGGTTAGTCGGTCAATACCCCATTTCACCTGAATTTGTTATGAAGTCGGGTTATGCCGCAGGTAAAGTGTTAGCTGCTCAAGGCACTAAAAAAGTATTAATTGGTAAAGATACGCGCATCTCAGGTTACATGCTTGAATCTGCTTTAGAAGCCGGATTTTCTGCTGCAGGTATCGATATTGGTCTTTTAGGGCCTATGCCTACACCAGGTATTGCTTACTTAACAAAAACATTCCGTGCAGAAGCGGGTGTTGTGATCAGTGCATCTCATAATCCTTACTATGATAACGGCATCAAATTTTTCTCACAAGACGGGCAAAAATTACCGGATGAAGTTGAACTAGCCATTGAAGCAGAATTAGATAAACCTATGGGTTGTGTTGAAAGCGCTAATTTAGGTAAAGCTTACCGAATTGAAGATGCAGCAGGGCGTTATATCGAATTTTGTAAAAGTAATTTTCCAAGCCAAATGTCATTACAAAATCTAACCATCGTTGTTGATTGTGCTCATGGCGCAACCTACCATATTGCCCCTAATGTTTTTCGTGAATTAGGCGCCAATGTTATAGAAGTAGGAGCATCACCGAATGGTATCAATATCAACGATGGTTGTGGTGCCACCTCAATGAAATTGATCAGTGAAGCCGTGGTTGAACACAAAGCCGATTTAGGTATTGCACTTGATGGTGATGGTGACCGTTTAATGATGGTAGATCACACCGGTTACGTTATTGATGGCGATGAAGTGGTATATATTATTGCCTGTAACGATTTAAAATCGGGCGTTTTTGAAGGTGGTGTTGTTGGCACACTGATGAGTAACATGGGGCTAGAGCTAGCATTAGAGCAACTAGACATACCATTTGCGCGCAGCAATGTTGGCGACAGATATGTAATGGAATTACTCAGAGAGAAAGGCGGCAACTCGGTGCTGAAAATTCAGGTCATATTATTAACTTGAACCATACCTCAACAGGAGATGGTATTATTGCCGCTTTAAACGTGTTAACCGCGATTAAGCAGCAAAATAAATCATTATTTGAACTACGTCAAGGCATGACCATGCTGCCACAGATATTAGTTAATGTACGTTTTACTGGTGATAGTGACCCAATCAATTCTTCTAGTGTAAAAGCATCAGTAGAGCGGGTTAATGAAGTGTTGTCAGGGCGAGGGCGCGTATTATTACGTAAGTCTGGTACTGAACCGTTGATTAGAGTGATGGTTGAAGGGCCAATGATGGATGAAGTAACCGCATTAGCAAATGAAATTGCCGACGCCGTGAAATTAGCAAGTTAATTCAATAAACATATTATATGTTTGAAAAAACAGCAATTACACAAAAAATTGTAATGATATTTGATAGATTTTAACTTATCACTTGTAAGTTAATCTCAGGTTGGTTAATATCTCGCGGCTTCATTTTACAATGCATTGAAAAGTGGATAGAGGATATTTTATGACTAGACGAGCAATCGTTGCAGCTAACTGGAAAATGAATGGTGATTCAGCTTTAGTTAACACCATGGTTTCGGGCTTAAATAACGTTGAACTACAAGACAATGTCAATGTAGTGATTTGTCCTAGCGCCCCCTATTTATCAGCATTAGTAGTAAAAGCAAAAGAAGATAAATTAAATGCAGCCATCAGTATAGGCGCTCAAAATGTCAGTGAACATGACAATGGTGCATTTACTGGTGAAATTTCTACAAAAATGTTGCAGGAATTGTCGGTAGAATTTGTTATTATAGGGCACTCTGAACGTAGATGCTTATATCATGAAACTTCTACCCAAGCCGCTCATAAAGTTAAGGCTGCACTAAATGCAGGTTTAACGCCTATTTTATGTATTGGCGAAAGTGAAGCAGAGCGAGCAACGGAACAAACAGAAACAGTACTTGCCTCACAATTACAACCCGTGATTGATGAAGTAGGTATAGAAAAATTTATTGATGTTGTTATTGCCTACGAACCCGTTTGGGCTATAGGTACAGGAAAAACAGCATCAAGCGAGATGGCACAAGAAACACACCAATTTATTCGCCAATTTTTAGCGAAAGCTAATGAAAATGTCGCGGCTAAAGTGCCTTTGTTATATGGTGGCAGCGTTAACGCGTCAAACTGTGAAGAATTATTTGCACAACCCGATATAGACGGTGGTCTTATTGGCGGTGCTAGTTTACACGTTGAACAATTCAAAGTGATTTGTTCAGCAGCTAAAGGAAAGTAAAAATGTTGTATCAAGTTTTAATTATAGCCTATGTACTTATTGCCTTAGCCCTAATCGGCTTAGTGTTAATTCAACAAGGTAAAGGTGCTGATATGGGCGCATCGTTTGGTGCCGGTTCATCAGCAACGGTTTTTGGCTCAGGCGGCTCAGGTAACTTTTTAACTAAAATGACAACATGGTTAGCCATAGGCTTTTTTGTTATCAGTTTAGTACTAGGTAACCTAACGGCAAACCGTACTAAATCGGTAGAAGAATGGAATGACCTAAGTGCCCCCGTTAGCGAGAAAACTATTGCTACAGATGCTATTCCAAGTGATACAATTGATGCAAGCGCAGAGCCTCAACAAATAATTGAAAACTCAGACGTACCTGTAGCAGACGCGCCTATTACTGAAAAAGACGAAAGCGATATTCCTAAATAACGCAAGTATCGCGGCTAGTATAAATAGCACAAAAGTAACTTAGCTAAGTAACCTCAATAATAGCAAGTTAACATAAATAACAAATAGAATAAATTTAGTATTGCGCGGATGTGGCGGAATTGGTAGACGCGCTTGACTTGAGGGGTCGGGTGACTTAGGTCGTGGGGGTTCAAGTCCCCCCATCCGCACCACTAGATTTAACAAAGAAGAACGAAATAGACCGTTAAGCCTTTAAAAATAAAGCTTAGCGGTTTTTTTATGAATTTTGATGGTAAGTTTGCTGTTCTTGGTTGAAATAAATTTTACTTATATTCTATAAGTTGTTGAATAACAGTTAAATGAGATAACCATCAACCAAAGCACTTCACGTGTTAAAGTAGTAGTTGTTGATAATAACGTTGTAATACTTCGGCGAAAGCTTGTGCCGTTTTAGATAGTGGATATCTACGACGAGTAATAATGCCAACTCTACGACTGATTACGGGTGATGATAGCTCTCTAAACTCAAGGTTTAACGCTTGCATTTGTTGTTTATAAAGCGATGGCATAACACTTACGCCTAAGCCGGTTGCTACCATTTGAACAACCGTGGCTAATTGGTTGGTTTCAAAACTTACATTTAAGAATATATCTTGCTCTGCCAGTATATTGTCCATGAGTAACCTAATACTCGAAGGGCGTTTTAGGGTGATAAAAGGATAATCAATTAAATGTTGCCATGCCACTTGATTAACTTGCATCAAAGGGTGGTTTTTTGGAAAAACAGCAACAAATCTATCAGAATATAAAGTCTCAAACCTGAGGTCGTCTGACGTTCCAGGATCAAAGCTTATTGCAAATTCTACTTTACCCGTTTGTACCATTTCAATAGCATCTTCAGCGATAACATCGTGAATTTTGACCTTGATGGCAGGATACTTTTTGTTAAATTCGAAAAGATGCTGCGGTAGATGTGTACTTGCAAAAGAGGGCATTGCAGCGAGTGATAAATTACCGCGTTGTAATGAAAATAATTCATTAAGCTCAATAAAAGCATTATCAAAATCTGCGAGTAACCGCTTAGCCACAGGTAAAAATATTTCTCCCTCAGGGGTTAGCGAC
This sequence comes from Colwellia maritima, assembly GCF_022669015.1. Taxonomy (GTDB): domain Bacteria; phylum Pseudomonadota; class Gammaproteobacteria; order Enterobacterales; family Alteromonadaceae; genus Colwellia; species Colwellia maritima. The sequence continues at coordinate 518,766 of NZ_JAKKSL010000002.1, forward strand.
AGTGTTCGTGTTGATCTTGCTAATAGTTTTCCGCCAACACTCTCTTCTAAGTTTTTAAAGGTAGTGCTTAACGCGGGTTGCGATATATGCAGCAGTTCGTCGGCTTCAACAAAACTGTTTACCTCAACCACCGCTAGAAAAGCTCTAATCTGTTTAATGGTTACATTCACGTTACATCCACAAAGTTTATTTATAAAAACAAGTTATCAATTATTAATATTAATCAATTTTACAAAACTATTCAATTGTAAGATGCTTAGGCCCTAGTTTTTACAAACATAAGGGCTCTTCTTACATAATAAGAAAAGTAAAATAATATGGCAGGGTTTAATAAAGTAGTGCATAGCTATGAAGAAGCTATGGCAGGGTTAACAGATAACATGACTGTTATCGCGGGCGGTTTTGGTTTGTGCGGTATTCCAGAAAACTTAATTACCGAGATAAAACGTAAAGGTACTAAAGGCTTAACACTTGTATCTAACAACTGTGGGGTAGACGATTTTGGCTTAGGCTTGTTGTTACCTAATCGCCAAATAAAAAAAATTGTGGCCTCGTACGTGGGTGAAAATGCAGAGTTTGAACGTCAGATGATGTCAGGTGAACTTGAGGTAGAACTAACACCCCAAGGCACGTTGGCTGAAAAAATGCGTGCAGGCGGTCCGGAATCCCCGCTTTTTATACGGCAACGGGTGTGGGTACGCCAGTTGCTGAAGGGAAAGATGAACGTCAGTTTAATGGTCGAGATTATATTTTAGAAGAATCGATCACGGGTGATTTTGCCATTGTAAAAGCGTGGAAAGCTGACAAGTATGGTAATTTGGTTTTTAGAAAAACAGCGCGTAATTTTAATCCTATGGCGGCAACGGCCGGTAAAATAACCGTGGTTGAAGTAGAAGAAATTGTAGAGCCAGGTGAGTTGAACCCTGATGAAATTCATACTCCCGGTATTTATGTAAATCGTTTAATTCAAGGCACATTTGAAAAACGAATTGAACAACGAACCACCAGACTTTCAGGAGAATAATCATGGCCTTATCCAGAGAACAAATTGCGCAACGTGTCGCCCAAGAATTGCAAGACGGTTATTATGTAAATTTAGGCATAGGTATTCCAACGTTGGTTGCTAACTATGTACCTGAAGGTGTGGAAGTTATGCTGCAATCTGAAAATGGCCTGTTAGGTATGGGGCAATTTCCAACCGAAGAAGAGATAGATGCTGATTTGATTAATGCGGGTAAACAAACAGTTACCATGGCAAAAGGCGCGTCTTTGTTCGATTCAGCTGAATCATTTGCCATGATTCGTGGGGGCCATGTTGATCTAACTGTATTAGGTGCTTTTGAAGTCGATGTTAATGGCAACATTGCGTCATATATGATCCCAGGAAAATTAATTAAGGGAATGGGCGGTGCAATGGACTTAGTTGCAGGGGCAGACAATATTATTGTCACCATGACTCATGCGTCAAAACATGGTGAATCAAAACTGTTAGCTGATTGTACCTTGCCACTAACAGGCAAAGGGTGCATTAAAAAAGTACTGACTGATTTGGCATTTCTTGAAATTAAAGAAGGTAAATTTCATTTGTTAGAACGTGCTCCTGGGGTTTCGGTTGATGAAATTGTTAAATTAACAGCAGGGGAATTGGTTGTTCCTGACAATGTACCTGAAATGCAGTTTTAACCGTTGTTTATTGCGTTTGTATCTATAATTTTGAAAATAAGAGAATATTATGTCAGATCGTGAAGTGGTTTTTTTAAGTGGTGTTCGTAGTGCTATTGCGGATTTTGGTGGTTCATTAAAAGATATTGCACCAACAGACTTGGGCGGGATTGTGGTCGCTGAAGCGGTTAAGCGCTCAGGTGTAAAGAGTGAAGATGTTGGTCATTGTGTTATTGGTAATGTGACTCACACTGATCGTCGCGATATGTACATGAGTCGGGTTGCTGCACTTAAAGGTGGTTTGTCTGAAGCAACGCCTTCGTTAACGGTTAATCGCCTATGTGGTTCAGGTTTACAAGCCATTGTATCAGCGGCGCAGTTATTGTTATTAAATGACTGTGATTTAGCTGTTCTTTGGTGGAGCAGAATCTATGTCTCGTGTACCTTATTGGGTACCAACAGCTCGTTTTGGTAGCAAAATGGGAGATGTTCAAATGGTTGACCCTATGGTGGGTGCGTTAACGTGTCCTATTGGCGGTACACACATGGGGGTTACGGCTGAAAATGTTGCTGAGCAATGGGGCATTACTCGAGTTGAGCAAGATGAAGCTGCAGTAGAGTCTCATCGTCGTGCACAACGTGCTATTGAAGAAAATCGTTTTGGTGATCAAATTGTTGATATTGAACTGAAAACGCGTAAAGGCGTAACGGTTTATAATACTGACGAGCATGTTCGTTTTGATTGTACGTTAGCCGATATGGAAAAACTGCGTACAGTATTTAAAAAAGACGGTACCGTAACGGCAGGTAATGCTTCAGGTATAAATGATGCGGCAGCCGCAGTGGTAATGGCAGATAGTGAATATGCTAAAAGAAATGGTTTAAAGCCAATTGCTAAGTTAGTGGGTTATGCTTTTGCCGGTGTTGCACCTGAAATTATGGGAGTGGGTCCTGTACCTGCGGTAAATAATTTATTAGCAAAAACGGGCATTAGCAAAAATGATATTGATGTTTGGGAAATTAACGAAGCTTTTGCCTCGCAAGCACTAGCAGTATGTCGTGATCTTGAACTTGATATGAGTAAAGTAAACCCGAATGGCTCAGGTATTTCGCTTGGTCATCCTATTGGCGCTACAGGCGCATTAATTAGCGTTAAAGCCATTTATGAATTACAACGCATTCAAGGTAAGTATGCTGTTGTTACTATGTGTATTGGCGGCGGACAAGGTATTGCTGCGTTAATAGAACGCTGTTAGTCTAACTTTCAATGTCAGGTATTATCAGGTAAATTGCCTTGATAAAAAATTTTGAGTAACAATGACAAACAAAAAATCAGCGTTAATGCCCGTAGGTGAGGGAATACTGTATTTATTACGCCACGGTGAAATACGTACACCGGGTATTTTAGCGGGTAAAACTAATGTTTCCTTGTCTGACGTTGGAATGAAGCAGTTATCGCAAGCGACAGAGTCACTTCAGGATATCAATCACTGTATTAGTTCACCTTTAATTCGCTGCCATGCATGGGCAAAAGAGTATTGTCAGCAACATAACTTATCCCTCGACGTTGATAATCAATTACAAGAAATGGATTTTGGTGATTGGGACGGTCAACGCTATCAATCGTTATGGGATATGCCCAAACAAGCTGAAACAAGTTCTATTGGTGATTTTTGGCAAAACCCTTGGCAACATCAACCACCCAATGGTGAAATGATGGCGAGCTTTGTAAGCCGCGTTGATAGTTGGTGGCAAGACTATTGTGCAGACAAGCCGTTACAAAATACCTTGGTGGTTACTCATGCCGGCGTAATCAAATATCTATTGGCTAAAGTCTTAAATTTACCAATTCCTGGTACTGTGCATATGGCATCAATTGATGTGCCATATGCAAGTTTGATAAAAATATCACTATATAGGGATGAGTTAGGTAAAGTTTGGTCAAAACTTGTGTTATAAATTATATTGATTTGTCATTGATTTTGGTTAATTAATGGCAAATAACACTTGCTATTTTTGCTCAGCCGCCGATAATCTCGTGCTGTAAAGAATAGTCATTAAATTTTAATGTTATCGCATCAATACTAACGTTTATCAATATAAACTAACGTGCGATATTTGGGAATGTGGTGAAAGACCACAACTGTACCCGCAACTGTAAGTCAGTGTTAAATATTTACCCAAGTTAAACTTGTGTAATAGTCTGATAAGTCAGGATACCCATTAAAAGTTAATCACCTATATTAATTCGAGCGGGTTACTCGAACAGTGTATATTCATTCAGTTGTGACGTTATTTTTAGTTAACAACAAAGAATCGATTGTGCGTTGTTTGCCCGCCTTATAAAATAAGCGAGCAAACGTTGAGTCAAGGCACGGGAAACCCAAGATCTGAGTTATTAGCTGCAGAACACCTTACTTGGTGTACTGACGGCAATGTGATCCTCGATGATATTAGTTTTTCAGTTAAAAAAGGTAGTTTTACTGGTATTCTTGGGCCAAACGGTGCCGGCAAGTCAAGTTTACTTCGCTGTTTATACCGTTATGTTAAGCCTGAACAAGGTGTTGTAAAGTTTAATTATCAAGATATTTGGCAGATAAAACCGAGTGATTTTGCCAAAAACGTTGCTGTTGTTCTTCAAGAAACACCCTCCCATTTTAATTTAACCGTTCATGATGTTGTCGCCTTAGGGTTAATTCCCCATAAAGGGATATTTGCACGGGCAAATAAAACCGATGATGAAAAAATAGTTCAGGCGATAAAACAGGTCGGTTTGTTACATAAAACACAACAAAATTTTGAGCATTTATCTGGGGGAGAAAAGCAACGAGCATTAATTGCTCGTGCCATTGTGCAATCACCCAGTTTATTGATAATGGATGAACCCACCGCCCATTTAGATGTACGTTATCAAATTCAGATAATGGAATTAGCAAAATCTCTTGGTATCACTATTATCGCCTCCTTTCATGATCTAAACCTTGCTAGCGCCATGTGCGATAATATTCTTGTTTTAAATCAAGGGAAACTCGTATGCCAAGGATCACCGAAAGCCGTGCTCACTCGAGAAATGTTATCAGATGTTTTTGGCGTTTGTGCACATATAAGCGAACATCATCAACATAAAGTTCCTCATATTTCTTATTACTATGGTTATATCCAAAATGAGCAGGATAAAGGAGATAACCATGTTTAAAGCGGTTGCGAATAAAAGCAATACGCCTGTTGCTGTCACCATTAGTAAGCCGCAGAGGGCACTGTTACGGAAGGTCCATATTAGCCAACCTATCATCATGGTACTTGTACTATGTTGTTGTGTGTTTAGTTTGTTTTGTGCACTTTCACTGGGAGCTGCTGATATATCTTTTACGGATGTGTGGCGTAGTATTTTTCCCTCAGAAACAACGACTGACACAGGTTTTGTACAGCGTATAATTTGGGAATTACGTATGCCCAGAGCCATACTTGCGCTATTGGTCGGTTGCGGCTTAGCTATCTCTGGTCTTATCTTACAAATAGTAACACGTAACCCTTTGGCTGACCCGTATCTGTTTGGTATTTCATCAGGTGCATCCCTTGGCGTCGTTATTCTTATTGCCTTTACAGGCGGAATTTTCACAGTGTTTACTCCCATTGCCGCTTTCGGCCGGCAGCTTGGTTGCTATGGTGATGTTAATGCTAATTTCTGGGCGCAGACAAAGTCAGCAAGTTGAATCAATGTTGTTAGCGGGCGTCGCTTTATCTTTTTTATTTAGCTCCTTTACTAGCTTACTGCTTTACCATACCGACCCGCAAGCAGTGACAGCAGTGCTGTTTTGGACCATGGGGAGTTTTTCACGTGCACAGTGGGAAAACTTGTTATTTCCCACGTGTGTGATCAGCACCTGTATTATTTTTATGTTGGCTTATCGGCGTCAACTCAATGCCATGTTATTAGGTGATGAAAGTGCTACAACTTTAGGGATTAAGGTTAATCGCTTTCGTATTATCATGTTGTTACTCAGTTCGTTGATTACCGCTACATTGGTTTCTATGTGCGGTGGTATTGGCTTTGTTGGTTTGATGATTCCACATATCGTTCGGTTTTTTATCTCGCAAGGCACTGTTTTTGGCATAGTGTTAACAGCTTTGATCGGCGGTATATTTATGATTTGGGTTGATATATTGTCACGAACTCTTTTGGAGAATCAAGAATTACCCGTAGGTGTCATTACTGCAGCAACGGGAAGTTTGTTTTTCCTTACCTTGTTATATTTTAGAAAAAACAGACCAAGTTAAGTTGTAAGTTAATATGTTAGCCATAGTGAACGAATAAATATTTGTTAACTCGTGACTTTTTAATTAAAGAGAAAAAAATGACACATACCATTACATCCGTTACTACGCAATTCGATGAACTAATCCAAGCGAAGATTGATGGAAAAACGAAACCATTAGGTGCGTTAGGGCAATTGGAAATAATCGCTAAAAAAATAGCGAGAATTCAATTAATGAATGCGACCCAATCAAACGCATTGGTTATTAATAATCCTAACCTTTTTGTGTTTGCAGGAGACCACGGTGTAGCGGCTGAAGGTGTGTCGATAGCACCAAGTGAAGTAACGGGGCAGATGGTTGCTAACTTTGCGACAGGGGGAGCAGCAATCAATGTGTTTTGTAAACAATTAGGTTGGCAGTTAAGCGTTGTTGACGCGGGAATACTCCATGAACCAAAGCAGCAAACTTAAATGTAATTAATCAACGATTAGGCTCAATTACACAACCACTGCATCAAGTTCCTGCTATGTCATTGGCAACAGTAGAGCAAGGCTTTGTTTTAGCGGGTGATTTAATAAAAAAAACAAAAGCTAGCGGATGCAACTTAGTAGCTTTTGGCGAAATGGGCATTGGCAATACCACCTCAGCCTCAGCGATTATGGCTGCTGTAATGCACCTTTCACCAGAAGAAACTGTTGGTAGAGGCACCGGCGTGTCTGACGATATTGTACTTAAAAAACAACAGGTAGTTGCGCAAGCGCTAAGTTTGCATTGTAATAATTTGGCTGATCCTATGCAATTACTTGCTTGCTTAGGTGGATTTGAAATTGTACAAATCACAGGGGCTATCTTAGCTGCTGCAGAGCAAGGGATGTTGATACTTATAGATGGTTTTATTTGCACTGCGGCAGCGATGGTTGCTAAGCAGATAAACCCGCCGGTATTAGATTACATGATATTTGCCCATTGTTCGGGAGAGCAGGGGCACGAAAAAATGCTCAAATGGCTTGGTGTTGAGCCGTTATTAAATCTTGGTTTACGCCTAGGTGAAGGCACAGGTAGTGCCTTAGCCCTTCCACTTATTCAAGCAGCTGTTGCCTTTTATAATGAGATGGCAAGTTTTGAACAAGCCGCGGTAACTAAAGTTGTATAAATAATAATGATAAACATAAATAAGAATTTACAGGTAAAAGAAGAGGCAACATTGTTTTTGTTAGCAATGAGTTTTTTTACACGTATACCTATATGTTTACCTGCTGAAATTACGCCCGAGCAGTTAAATAAGGCCACCGTTATTTTGCTTTGGTTGGTTTATTAGTCGGACTTATTTGTGCTTTAGTGTATACGGTAAGCGCTGATTTTTTACCTAAATCAATTGCCATTTTGCTTACCATGGCCGTCAGTTTATTACTTACGGGTGCTTTTCATGAAGATGGTTGGGCAGATGTTTGGGATGGTTTTGGTGGCGGTTGGACTGTTGAGCAAAAGCTAAATATTATGAAAGATAGCCGTTTAGGTACCTACGGCGCTGCTGCATTATTTTTGATTTTATTTTTAAAATTTCAGAGTTTACAGTCGTTAGCTTCACCGTTTGTTGCATTGATCGTTGCGAATACATTAAGCAGAGTTGTTGCAACGAGTTTAATTTTCAACATGACTTATGTGGCGCTAGATGCTACCTCGAAAGTCAAACCGCTAGCTCAGTATTTATCAAGCAATAGTTTACTTACTTTATTGGCAACAGGGCTGCTAGTGAGTTTATGGTTTTTGCCTATAGGAGAATGTGTCTTATTGTTTGTTATTCTCTTTATTTTTAGAGCCTTATTAGCTTTTTGGTTTACGCGCCAGTTAGGTGGCTACACGGGTGATTGTTTAGGTGCAGCCCAACAAAGTAGCGAAATCGTTATTTATTTGAGTTTATTGGTTTTTGGTTCTGGAGTGACTAACTAATGTCTATTCATTTGATTTTAGGCGGTGCGCGCTCTGGAAAAAGTTCGTTTGCTGAGAGGCTTGTCCAAAGAATATGAAACAGATCTTAATGCCCAAGTTATTTATATTGCAACCGCACAATCGTTAGATAAAGAAATGTCAGCGCGAATTAAACAGCATCAAGCACTACGTCCTAAGCATTGGACGTTAGTTGAATCGCCTACTGATTTAGGCAAGGCTATTGAGCAGTTAGTATTAAAACACACGTGTGAGCATGAAAAGCCGATTACTATTTTGGTGGATTGTCTGACGTTATGGTTAAGCAATTGTTTATGTATAACTGACGGTAATTGCCGGCAGTATGAAAAACAATCTTTTCTTAATGTTCTTGCCGGTTTTACTCATACGAGTAATGTCCATTTAGTGTTAGTGAGTAATGAAGTAGGACATGGGATTGTACCTTTAGGGGAGTTATCTCGACATTTTGTGGATCAAGCCGGTTGGTTACACCAAGACATTGCCGCAATAGCAAACAATGTTGATTTTATAATGGCAGGCATAGCATTGTCACTTAAGTCAAATCCAATGGAATAAAGGAGCGTAAATGAAAACGTTAATGATACAAGGAACTACCTCTGACGCAGGTAAAAGTACGGTGGTTGCCGGACTTTGTCGGGTGTTTGCCAATAAAGGTGTGAAAGTCGCGCCTTTTAAACCGCAGAATATGGCGTTGAATAGTGCCGTTACGGATGATGGTGGTGAAATAGGACGAGCACAAGCGCTACAGGCAATCGCTGCAAAAGTAGCACCACGTGTTGATTTTAACCCGATATTATTGAAACCCAATAGTGATACTGGTGCACAAGTGATTGTTCAGGGTAAAGCGCTTTCAAATATGGAAGCGAGTAGTTATCACGACTATAAAAAAGTAGCGATGAATGCTGTGCTTGAGTCTCATCATCGCCTCGCTGATGACTTTGATGTACTGATTGTTGAAGGCGCAGGTAGCCCTGCTGAAATTAATTTACGTGCTCATGATATTGCGAATATGGGGTATGCCGAGAAAGTTAATTGTCCCGTGATTATCGTAGCGGATATTGATCGTGGCGGTGTGTTTGCGCATTTAGTGGGCACCCTTGAATTATTGTCTGAGTCTGAAAAAGCGAGAGTGAAGGGATTCATCATCAACCGTTTTCGTGGAGATATTGCCTTACTTGAATCAGGATTAACCTGGCTAGAAAAGCGTACTGGCAAACCAGTGCCTTTGGGGGTTTTACCTTATCTACATGATTTAGCGCTTGATGCTGAAGATGCTGTTGCTATGGAGAACAATATTAGTTCACCTAAAATTTCAATTGCTGTGCCTTTGTTACCCCATATGAGTAATCACACTGACTTTGATCCATTAAGGCTTAATCCCGAAATAGATTTGCGTTATGTTAAAACAGGTGAGCGAATTGAAAATTATGATTTAGTTATTATACCCGGTAGTAAAAATGTTATTGCCGATTTAACGTTTATAAAAGACCAAGGTTGGCAAGACGATATTAATCGTCATTTAAGATATGGAGGCAAACTGCTTGGTATTTGTGGTGGCTTACAAATGTTAGGGCAAAAAATAATGGATCCTCATGGTATAGAATCAAGTTTTAGTGATAAAGACACGATCGAAGAACGGTCGATTTCAGGATTGGGGCTAGCTGACTTTACGACGACCTTAACAACAGAAAAAATTCTTACCCGTGTGTCAGGAAAATTAAGCTTATCAGGGCAGCACTGCAACGTGAATGGTTATGAAATCCACTGTGGAGAATCAGAAGGTACAGCGTTTAATAAACCGTTAATAGGTGAATTGTCTGTTGGAAGTTCGGGGAATGATGGTTTTATTTCTGACGATAATCAGATTGCAGCAACCTATTTACATGGTTTGTTTGATCACGGCAATGTTACTAGTGCAATTTTACAGTGGGTTAAGCATAACCATGGTGTTCAGTTTGAAATTGATATTGACCAACACAGGGAAGCGCAACTAAATCGTTTAGCTGATATTTGTGATGAGCACTTACGCATGGATATGATTGAACAAATTTTACAGGCAGGTGTGACCACTGAGCCAAGTAAAAGTAAAGAACATAACGCAAGTAATAGTACAACTGCTAACACTCCAGAGAAAACCATATGAAGAAAATAATTCAGATTTGCACCTTGGTCAGTTTACTCTTGGCCTGTTTTTCAAGTGTTGCGAAAGAACAACGGATAGTTGCTCTTGCGCCGCATATTGTTGAAATGTTATTTGATATAGGTCTTGGTGAAAATATAGTGGGGACGGTGGAATATGCGGATTACCCTGAAGCGGCATTAACTATACCTCGTGTTGGAGGATATCATGGCATTCAAATTGAAAAACTGCTCGCCTTAAAGCCTGATTTAGTCATTGTTTGGCAATCAGGTAACAAGACGTCAGACATTGAACAAATGGAAAAAATGGGGCTGAATATTATTTATAGCCTTCCACATAACATTGAAGATGTGGCAAGTGAACTTCGACACCTCGGAAAAGCTATAGGTCATGAAGCGCAAGCCGAAGTAGTAGCTAATAGTTACACCAAAAAGCTTGAAAAATTACGTCAAGACCATGTCAATACCAAACCAATGAAAGTTTTTTATCAACTTTGGCCAGAGCCAATGCGCACTATTAATAAAGAGACAATAATCAACCAGATGATTGAAGTGTGCCAGGGGCAGAATGTTTTCGCTAGTAACCCAACGCCTTATCCACAAATTGGTATTGAAAATGTGATTGTGGCGCAGCCTGAAATTATTATTTATCCGGATGAAAAATCTGCGATAGAGCTACCTATTATTGACTGGCGAAAATGGCCCGAAATACCTGCGGTTAAACATAACCGTTTTATTCATGTTAATGCAGATTTATTGCATAGATTCAGTACTCGAATGTTAGAAGGTATTGAAGATATGTGTGAAAAAATTGATGAGTTTCGTTGAGCACTTCACAAACTCATTAAATAGACTAACGAGTGAAAATTCTTTCACTTTATTTTAATAAGCAATGAGGGAAATCTATGAAATTTAGATACTGCCCCCGCAACGGTAATAACTTGAGGTTAATTGACAAGTTTAAGTCCGACACCTTGTACTTATTTAATTATTATTTGGCGTAATCAACGCGGCCAAGTAATCAAGATGATGCGGAGGGCATCATAGAGTGGGGTAATATGATAACTAAACAATTTAATAAAACATTAATTCAACTAGCTGTTTCTTCGGCAATACTTTCTAGTACATTGATGTCTTCTGTCTCAATTGCAGCAGATAATCTCAACGAAGTAGAAGAAGCTAATTTAGAGCAAATTGTTGTAACGGCAAATCGTTCTCAACAAGAACAATTTTTATCACTTTCATCAACGCAAGTGATCGGTAAAGCTGAAATTGAAATGATTCAGCCACAAAATATTACCGAATTACTTAATACCGTTGCAGGGGTAACAGTTGCCAACTTAGGTAGCGCAGGTCAAGCTGCCTCTGTATATATGCGTGGTACAAACAGTAATCACACCTTGGTATTGGTAGATGGTGTACGTGTTGGTTCAGCAACATTAGGCACAACCAGTTTTTCTTCAATGTCGGTGGGTTTAATTGATCGTATTGAAGTTGTAAAAGGTCCTCGTGGTGCACTTTGGGGATCTGACGCTATTGGTGGTGTTATTCAAATTTTCACTAAAAAACTGCAATCAGGTGAAGGTTATGTTACTGCCGGTGTAGGCAGTAATGGGTTTTGGAAAACTGAGGCAGCCGTCGGTTTAGGTAATGAAAAAAATTCGTTAACTATTTCTTGGTGCTTTAGAAGAAAGTGATGGTTTTAATGCGACGGATTACGATGGTCAAATGGATGATGATGGTTACGACCGTCAATCGTTTAGCATTAATGGTCAAAGTCAGTTAACTGATGAGTATTCACTTAATTTAGTTTCACGTTATGAAACAGGTGGTTCACTGTATGACACTCAGTGGGGCGGAGCAGATGAGAATGAATATAAAAACTATTCTGTTAAATTGGGCGGTGTTTACCAGGGTGAAAAACTCTTAGTTGAAACTTCTTTTGCTAAGTCACAAGATCAAGCAGGTACCTTTGAAGGTGGTGTTGATCCAAAAGTGGTTAGTGATATTACTACTAAGCGTGATCAGTTTGGTTTGTTGGCTGAGTATGGGCTAAGTACAGATACTAGCTTTGTTGGTGGATTTGATTGGTACGAAGAGCGTGTTGCTAACACTGGCTCAGCGTATGTTAAGGATAAACGACATGCTAATGCTATTTTTGTTCAAGCACGTCATCAACTGAATGCTTTTTTATTTGAAGGCGCAGTACGTCAAGATGACATTCAAGGATTAGATAAAGAAACTACCTATAACATTTCTCTTTGGTTATCAACTAAATCAAGACTGGTTGTTAAGTATAAGCCAAGGTACAGGTTTTAAAGCGCCTACGTTTAATGACTTATATTGGCCTGGTTCAGGTAATCCGGCACTTAAACCTGAGAATGTTGAAAGTAAAGAAATACTATTACGTAATTCATTTTCTAATGGTAGCGTTGAAATCAGTGTTTATGATGCAGATATCGACAATTTAATTAATTGGGCACCAGATGCCGAGGGCAATTGGTCACCCGCTAATATTGATAAAGCGTCCGCTAAAGGGGTTGATTTAACCGTTGCATTACAATCGGGTGACTTCTCTCATTTACTTGCTGCGGGTTACGTTAAAACAGAAGATGAATCAACAGGGAATGAATTGTTACGCCGTCCAAAAGTGAAAGCAACATATACCTTGGGATATCAAATTGAAGCGTTAACCACGAGTATTACTCTTGATTATCGCGGCAAAAGTGAAGATAACAAATATGTGCCAATAACATTAGATGCTGCACTATTAACAAATGTTTCGGTTAACTATCAATTTTCTGATAAATTTTCAGTTATTGCTAAGTTAAATAATCTTTTTGATAAAGATTATGATGTTGCCGAGCATTATTATACTGATGGTGTAAATTATCAGTGGCTGCAACTTACACTTTTTAGCTTGCTTACTGATTTATTTGCGCTTTTTACCTTATAATAAAACACCATAATTTAAATACTTGTTTTGGTTATGGTGTTTTTTTAATGTAGTAATTGTAGTAAAATCCCCTTTATCTCAAGAGTACACCCGCCTAGCGTATACCCGCCGCAGAAAAACAGGAATCATCGATGTTCAAACTTTCTAAATTTGGAGAAAAATTTTCCCAAGAATCAGGTATTGTAAGTTTAATGGATGATTTGGGTACTGCACTCAATGAAAACCCTGAATTAATTTTTATGGGGGGAGGTAACCCTGCTCGTATTCCTGAAATAGAAGATTATTTTCACCAAAGACTCAAACAAATTACAGAAAGTGACGATGATAGGTTTAACCTCTTAAGTGTTTATCAATCACCCCAAGGTGAATTAAAATTACGTAAAGAGATGGCAAGTTATTTGAGCCGCCGATTTAATTGGCAAATAACTGAAAAAAACATCGCTTTTGCAAACGGTAGCCAATCGGCCTTCTTTACAATTTACAACATTTTGGCAGGTGAAATGCCAAATGGCGAGAACAAGAAAATACATTTTCCATTGGCACCTGAGTATGTGGGTTATGCCAATGCAGGTTTAAGCGAAAGGTTCTTTTCATCAACCAAACCTGATATTGAACTGATTGGTGATGATATGTTTAAGTATCACGTTAATTTTGAGCAATTAAACATTAACGAAAATATTGCCGCTTTATCCGTGTCAAGACCAACAAACCCAACAGGTAATGTGTTAACTGATGAGGAAATCAATCAGCTTGATGCCATAGCACAGCAGCATAATATACCATTAATTATTGATGGTGCTTACGGTTTACCTTTCCCTAACATTACGTTTGTCGAAGCAAAACCACACTGGAATGATAATACTATTTTAGTGCTGAGTCTCTCTAAGCTTGGATTACCCGCAGTTCGCACAGGCATTGTTATTGCTAATGAAGAATTTATTGGACAATTTACTCGGGTAAATACGATTTGTAATTTAGCCACTAGCAGTACCGGACCTACGTTAATATCGGGCATATTCAACAATAATGAAATAACAACGTTAACCGAAACAGTACGTCATTATTATCGAACAAAAGTTGACCTTGTTACTCAAGAGCTTAAACAGGCACTAGCAGGAATACCCTATAGAATTCACGTTCCAGAAGGGGCTATTTTTATCTGGTTATGGTTACAAGATCTACCTATTACCTCAAACGAGCTGTATCAAAAATTGAAGTCTAAAGGTGTTTTAGTGATACCAGGAGAAGAGTTTTTTATCGGGTTGGATGACTGGCAACACAAAAAAGAATGCATAAGAATATCTTACGCCCAAAGCCCAGAGAAAATTACAGCGGGTATCAACATTATTCAGGAAGAATTAAAGGCGTTATACCCGTTTAATTAAACATTAACTCAATAATTTCTTTTAATAACAATTTAATAAAGCATTTTTCAACCGTTCATGTTGGTTTTTCTTCGCTAAGCCAAACCTTAATGCTTGTTTGTCATCAGTTAAACGTGCATATACCGCTTGTTGACATAATGAAGCATAGTAATTTTCAGCGCGGCTTTTTGTTTCAGTGCTTTCGGTAAAATAAACAGTTTGAAATAAATCCGTTCCCGTAATTTTATTAATGTATTCACTGGGAATACTTTTAGTGAGTATTGTACGTAAGTCAGCACTTAAAAGTTGAAGCTTTTGTTTTTGTTGCTCATGCCATTGGTAATCAGACAACGCACTTTGTGCAATAAACTGTGCAGGACCATTGACTTGCCAAGGTCCGAGTTGGTCATTAAATTTTTCTATCCAAGTTTCGCTGCCTATTAAAAAACCGATGCGAATACCCGCTAAGCCAAAAAATTTGCCAAAAGACCGTAAAATTAAGGTGTTGTTAATGGTATTGGAATTACTGTTGATTGTATGCGACATAGAGTGAGAGGGACTTACTACATCAATAAAGGCTTCATCAATGACGAGTAGACCGTTACTTTTTTCAAGTTTTTCTTGATATTTAATTAGGGTAGATTGTGAATATAACTGACCTGTTGGATTATTAGGATTAATGATCACTAGAACAGTATTGTTTTCAATGGGCTCCTGTTCAAGTAACTCATTTTTATACCAGTAAACGGTAAACCCGGCGGTTTGCCACGCAAGGGCATGTTCTTTATAACCTTGTTCTGGTAAATAAACGGTAGTTGAAAGCGGATTTTTTTTACGCCAAAGTGTAGGTAATAGCTTTATAATGGCTTGACTACCATTGGTAACAAGTAAATTATCGGCATTATAGTAACGCTTTGCGGCAGTTTTTAAATCACTGCTTGTTTGTGGTAGTGATTGGTATACTTTTTCAGGAATAGAGGGAATAGGGTAGCTAAATGGTGCTATGCCAGTAGATAGATCTAACCAGTTCTCTGCAGGAATATTGTATTGTTTTGCTACTTGTTGTAATTGTCCGCCATGGATCAAAGCCAAAATTGATTCACCTGAATGTCAGTTTCAAAATAGTGTTAATTATACAAGAAATACCCCCCCCATTTATACGAAAATATAGAAGGTTAATTGATAAATAAAAATGAATAAAACTAATAACATAGCTGCTCGTTTTACTACTGTTATACTGCGTGGGATATCAGTTACTTTCACTATGGTATTTTCATTTAAATTTAAGCCTAAGGTAGGAGAAGTTATTATTTTATTGTGGTAGGTAGCATTACCGCCCAGAGAAATCTGCATCACAGTAGCACCTGCAGCCATAACCCAACCACCGTTGTGACTTTTATATTGATCACCTTGTTGATAAGCATTTTTTAATGCCTGAAAAAATGGCTGTTGTAGGGCATATAAAAGAGTACAAACTTTGCCTGTGAGAAAACCTAAAACATCATCGGCTCGTGCAGCAAAAAAGCCAAAAGAATTAAAACGGTCTGTTTTATAACCCCACATAGCATCAAGTGTATTGGCAAGGCGATGTAATATAACTAAAGGAATTCCCCCAATCAGGTAATAAACCAATGAAGCGATAACTGCATCATGACCATTTTCAAGCATAGATTCTACTGTGGCGCGTGACATGTCGTTGGCTGATAAGTTATCTGTTTCTCGACTGACTAGATAACTGGTATAGTGTCTCGCTTTGCTTAAGTCACCTTGGTTTAATGGCGTGAAAACTTGCTTTGCATGAACATCTAAACTGTTGAGTCCTAATGCTGCATACAAAAATAAGACCTCTAGCAAAAATTGCAAATTGGTAGGAATTAAATTGAGTAATATATAGGTAAAGTAGCTAAAGGGTAGTATAAGTAAGCACCAAGCCAACAAACCACGTAGGGCGTTTTGTTTTGAAAAAACATGTCCTTGATTAGCCTTTTTATTTAACCACAGCTCAATTGTACTCGCCAAAAAACCAAAGCCAACTAATGGGTGATATCTTTTAGGCTCCCCTAAGAAATGATCAAGTAATAAGGCTAATATCAGCGTTAAGCTCAGTTTAAATTGGGTTACCAACAAGAAAGCAGAGGTTAAAAAACTGTTATCAAACATTTTGAACTGCTTCTATCTCTGTAAATGTGAAGTAGGGTGCTTTGCTGTGAAAATCGACAGCAATAATGCAACCATTTTTGTATAAATTAAAGGCATTACTTGTTTGCGTTTGCCCCAGTAAATACAGAAGGCAACGAAGTGCTTCACCATGAAAAATGATTAATATATTTTCGCCAAGGTGTTCTGTAGCGAGTTGCTGTAACGTATATAAAATTCGCTGTCCACAGGCTAGAGCAGACTCTGAATTTTTAACGGTTAATGAGGTGACTTGATTAAGTAACTCATGATATTGAGGTAGCATTTTCAGTGTTGATATTTCTTTTCCTTGCCAACAACCTAAATTTCGTTCCATTAAATTGGTAGAAGTTTGATGAGGTACATTTAATTTTTTTGACAAATAGTGGCGCTTTTCACTGCTCTACCAAGGGGAGAAGAAATAATAAGCTGAATATTTTTAGTCACTAATTCATCAGCTATTTGTGCAGATTGTAAATTACCTAAATCGGTTAACTCACTGTCGAGTTGTCCTTGTAAGCGCCGGGTTCTATTCCACAGCGTTTCACCGTGGCGAGCGAGATAAAGTCTGGTTTTCATTATTTTTTATGTAAAGTAGAATCTTGGGCAGAATAGCGAAATTCTGACAGAAATTCTCGCAGTAGTACAATCATATAAGCCTATATTTTAAGAACAGAGATGGAGAAATTAGTAAAGAATCCGACAATTTAAGAGGAAATACCCTAAAGCAGCTTAAGTAATCATTTTATTTTGAGATAAAATGAAAAACTAGTTTACTTATCCATATATTACATATATAGTTGCTACGTTATTTACTCTCCTCTCGTTTATTTAACTGGTTACCTGTTAATATTTATTAAGTGGTAAACCCTGTTTTGTCTTCCCTTTCACAGTTAGCCAACACTCAAATTATTAAGCTTAAATTATTGTCTGAGTTATCAAAATATAGTCTCGAATTGAGTTTCTATTTTAAAATACCTAAAAGTTTTCATACAATTTTTCACACAATAATATAGCTTTTATTATTCATGCGCTTTGACGCAAATTAAAAGAGTTCTATTATGTCTTATACATACAAAGGTATGGTTTATTCAATTAAATCACCAGTAACCTCAATTTCAGTTAACAAACATAATGTTGTTGTTACAGATCAAGATGGTTCAAAATTAATCAAGTTTACTAATGTAAATGATTCAAAATGTTTTTTAGCATGGGTTTATAAAGCCTAAGCAAATAACAAAAAGTAAACTGTAATGATTTGCAGTTACTTTATTTCAATTTTGTTTACACACACACCAGATAAAAAAAAGCCGCTAGTATAATACTAACGGCTTTTTTTGTACGCTGTTCGGTACTATTTTGTTAAATGTTTTTTAGCAATAGTAAGAACTTTTAACGTGTTTGAAGCACCAACGGTTTCCATTAAGTCACCATGAGTTAATATGATTTTATCACCTATAGCTAAATCAGATTTTTGACAAACTTCTTTTAAAATATCATCACTCAATGTTTCATGACTGCTTGTTGTTGAATCAAAAGCAATTGGGTAAACACCACGGTAAATAGCCGTTTTATTTAATGTTTTAGCATGACGTGATAATGAGTAAATAGGTAGACCAGAAGTAATTCTAGACATTAATTTACTGGTTTGTCCTGACTCAGTAAGTGCAATAATTGCTTTAACACCGTCTAAATGATTAGCGGCGTACATTGCTGATAAAGCGATAGTTTCAGACGTTTCGGTAAACGTAAGATCCATTCTGTGATTAGAAATATTAACAGAACGATGCTTTTCAGCACCAAGACAAACATTTGCCATCGCAGTTACTGTTTCTACTGGGTATTTACCTGCAGCTGTTTCAGCGCTTAACATCACTGCATCAGTACCATCTAACACTGCGTTTGCTACATCCATTACTTCAGCACGTGTAGGCATAGGTTGCTCGATCATCGTTTCCATCATTTGTGTTGCTGTTATAACAACACGATTTAAACGGCGTGAACGGGCGATAATATGTTTTTGTTTACCAACAAGCTCGGCATCACCAATTTCAACACCTAGATCGCCACGAGCAACCATTACAACATCAGATGCTAAGATAATACCATCAAGAACATCGTCATCGTTAACCGCTTCTGCACGTTCAATTTTTGATACTAAACGAGCATCACAACCTGCTTCTTGTGCAAGTAAACGCGCTTCACGCATATCTGCAGCATCACGAGGAAAAGAAACAGCAAGGAAATCAACATTGATTTTTGCCGCGGTTATAATATCTGCTTTATCTTTAGTTGTAAGTCTTTGGGGCTGTTAAACCACCACCTTGGCGGTTAATGCCTTTATTATTTGAAAGTGGGCCACCAACCGTTACTTCTGTAAATACTGATGTATCTGAAGTAGATAATACTTTCAGTTGTACACGACCATCGTCTAGTAATAATATATCACCAAGACTCACATCTTGAACTAATTTTTTATAATCAATACCAACTTTTTCTTGGCAACCTTGGCCTTTTTCTAATACAGCATCTAATTCAAACTTATCACCAATAGCAAGTTTGATAGGGCCATCTTTAAACGTAGATATACGAATTTTAGGACCTTGTAAATCACCTAGAATACCAACATAAATGCCTAATTCTTTTGCAATTTCACGTACATTATTAGCGCGATCAATATGATCTTGTGCCACACCGTGAGAGAAGTTAAGTCTTACAACATTTACACCTGCAGCTAGTACTGCTTTTAATTTTGCTTTGTCATCAGTTCTTTGGCCCAAGGGTAGCAACAATCTTTGTTCTTCTAGGCATTTTAATCCTTATAACTTTTTAAGAGTGTTTTACAATGGAAGTTAAACATTTCTTTGTTCAACTTATAAAATCTTAGTCTTTACGTTCAAAGCGCGAGCTTCTCAGACTATCTTTTACTTTTTTCAAATTATCTCTAAATTTACTACCGCGTCTTAGCGTAAAACCTGTTGCGAGCACATCGATTAATGCTAATTGTGCTATACGTGAAGACATGGGCATGTAAAGATCGGTGTCTTCTGCTACATCAACGGATAAAACAATGCTGCATTCTTTCGCTAATGGCGTATCTGTTGTGGTAATTCCAATAACAGTCGCATCATTTTCTTTGGCTAAACTGGCCACTTCTACCAATGATTTTGTTCGACCGGTATGTGAAATTACAATTACAACATCACCTTGTCGGCTATTTATAGCACTCATACGTTGCATTAATATGTCATCAAAATAGACAACAGGAACATTAAAACGAAAGAATTTGTTTTGTGCATCATGAGCGACAATGGCAGATGCACCTAGACCAAAAAATGAGATTTTATTGGCTTGAGTAAGTACATCAACAGAACGGTTGATCAAAGCAGGGTCTAAACTTTTACGGGCTAATTCAAGACTAGCCATCGTTGATTCAAAAATTTTATCGGTGTAATCTTCTGCGGTGTCATTTTCGTCCACATGTCGATTAACGTAAGGGGTGCCATTTGCTAAGCTTTGAGCTAAATGTAATTTAAAGTCTGGATAGCCTTTAGTATCTAAACGACGGCAAAATCTATTTACCGTAGGTTCACTGATATTCGCTTGTTTAGCGAGTGCCGCTATACTTGAGTGAATAACTGTGCTTGGAGAAGATAATATAACTTCAGCAACTTTACGTTCAGATTTACTTAGCGTGTCTAGTTCGTTAGTGATCTTTTCTAATATATTCATTATTTTTTGATCCTAGATCTACTCATTTTTAAGCCAACGATTTGGCGTATTAATATTGATATTTAACTATCTATAATAGCAAGTACAATGTCACTGTATTTAACTACTGTAATTTATTTTCTGTTTTAGTAACAGAAATAATGAAATTTTATTTCATAAGTTAGCCATAATATAAAGCAAAATGTAGTATATTTGCAAATGTTTAATAATCAAACACAGATATAAATAACATTTCTGTTGGTTTTGTCAGATAAATTTCAGTAAATCATCAGTTAATTTGTCAAAACCGCTCATTTCAATATTTTTTTGTATAAAATGTAATAAAATTACAGAAAGTTCTTTACTGATTAACAGTCAGAGGCTAAATTAGATGTATATGTAGTTTAGTTACAGTGCCACTTTATTACTTTTTAGGTTACGTCTTAATCTGTATTCCTTGTAATAAGCGGTTTTAAAGAATTGTGTACGATGAATTTAGCTTTCATAATGCAGCAATATTATTTTCAAACAGTAACTATCATGCAGTTATTATACTCAGATACGAGGTCAGAACGTTTTTATGAATAAATTAGATTGTCAATCAGCTAGTGAAATCGTTATTTTTGGTGCGTTAGGTGATTTATCTCGACGAAAATTATTACCCGCACTATATCAATTAGACGCCTGTGGTTTAATTAACGAAGAAAGCCGAATTGTTGGCGTAGCACGAAATGAACATACCGATGAAGAATTTAAAGCAACTGTACTAGAAAATATTAATACTTTTGTAAAAGAGTCGGTTGACGAAAGTGTGCTAGCGCGCTTTATGGCGCGATTTGTTTATGTAAAACTAGATATGAAAGAAGTTAGTGATTACGCAAATCTAGCGGCAACACTAGCAACAAGTGATAAAACACGCGTATATTATTTTTCTACACCACCGGTTATATATGGTGATATTTGTGATGGATTAAATCATGCAAACTTAATTGCTGATAATGATCGCGTTGTTATGGAAAAACCTATTGGTCATTGTTTAGAATCATCTAGAGTGATTAATAATCAAGTGTCTCGTTTTTTCAATGAAAACCAAATTTATCGTATAGATCATTATTTAGGTAAAGAAACAGTTTTAAATTTATTGGTGTTACGTTTTGCGAATTCTCTTTTTACGAATAATTGGGATAGAAACAGTATTGATCATGTACAAATTACTGTTGCTGAAAGTGTTGGAATAGAAGGTCGTTGGGGTTTCTACGATGAAGCTGGTCAGATGCGCGATATGATTCAAAACCATTTATTGCAAATTTTATCGTTATTAGCAATGGAACCGCCAAGAGATTTGAGCGCAGAAAGTATTCGAGCTGAAAAGTTAAAAGCAGTGAAAGCACTATGTCCAATTGATCGTTCGAATATAAAAGATAAAACGGTACGTGGTCAATATGCAGATGGTTTTTTAAATGGTGTTGCTGTACCTGGTTATTTAAATGAAGAGGGTGCTAACACGGTTAGTAAAACAGAAACGTTTGTTGCCATTAAAGCAGAAATTGATAATTGGCGTTGGTCAGGCGTACCTTTTTACTTAAGAACAGGCAAACGTATGCCTGTTAAACATAGTGAGATTGTTGTTCATTTTAAAGCCCAACCACACAACATTTTTAAAGAAAGTTATAGCGATTTACCTGCCAATAAACTCACTATTCGTTTGCAGCCTGATGAAGGTGTTGAATTGCAAATGATGAATAAAATACCGGGTATTGCTTCGCAAATGAATATCCAAGAAAACAAACTGGATTTGAGTTTCACCGATACCTACAACGACCGCCGTGTTATTGATGCTTACGAACGTTTAATGCTTGAAATACTTAACGGTAATCAATCGTTATTTGTAAGCCGTGATGAGGTTGAGGCGGCTTGGACTTGGGCAGACAGTATTATTGATGCTTGGCATGCAACAAATGAAAAACCGAAACCTTATGCTGTTGGTTCTTGGGGACCTGTTTCTTCTATTTCGTTAATTGCGCGTGATGATCGCCAGTGGGTGGAGTAGTTATGTATTCCCTTAACGATTTTGAAAACAAAGCATTATTAGACGAAGCATTAGCTGAAGAAGTTTGTCAATTGTTGCAATCAGCGATTGCCACGAAAGGTAAGGCGAGCATTGCTGTGTCAGGTGGTTCTACGCCGAAAGGTTTTTTTAAAATATTGTCTAATAAAGCAATTGACTGGAAAAAAGTTACTGTAACTTTAGCCGATGAACGTTGGGTTGAATTGAGTTCAGATGCCGGCAATACTCGCTTAGTACACGAAAACTTATTACAGAACAATGCTTCTAGTGCCAAGTTTTTTCATTTAAAGCAAGGTGAAACGCTGTGTGAAGAAACCTTAGCTGATTTGAATCTTGCTGCAAACAATACGTTATTGCCGTTAGATGTTGTTATCTTAGGTATGGGTGAAGACGGGCATACCGCATCACTGTTTCCTTGTAGTGATCAAATAGCAGAAGGGTTAGACGAATCTAATAAAAGTGCTTTAATGATGGTTCAACCTAAAACTGCACCAAATCAGCGTATCACTTTTAGTTTTGCGGCGTTAAAACAAAGTAAACACGTATTTTTACATATTTGTGGTGACAGTAAAAAACAAGTGCTAGATAAAGCACTTAGTAGTAAAGATATTTTTGAAATGCCCATTAGGGCTTTTTTACACAATGATGAAATTGATACTCAAGTCTATTGGGCTAATTAAATAATCATCAGATCAAAAATTAAATTTATAACTTAACAGATACATATTAAGAAGTAGGCTTATGAAAGTAGCAATGAAACAAGAAATAGTAGACATTACGGAGCGTATTATTGCGCGAAGTGCTGCAACACGTAAAGACTATCTAGCTAAAATAGAGTCAGCTAAATCGAATACTGTACATCGTGCGAGTTTATCTTGTGGTAATTTAGCGCATGGTTTTGCTGCTTGTAATAAAGAAGATAAGCAAGCGATCAAAGGGCTTAACCATTCTGATATTGCCATTGTTTCAGCTTACAATGACATGCTAAGTGCACATCAGCCCTATGAAACATACCCGCAAATAATCAAAGAAGCGGTAAAATCTACGGGGGCGTAGCCCAGTTTGCGGCAGGTGTTCCTGCGATGTGTGACGGTGTTACACAAGGGCAACCCGGTATGGATTTAAGCTTAATGAGCCGTGATGTCATTGCAATGGCAACAGCTGTTGGTTTATCCCATAACATGTTTGACGGTGCCTTAATGTTGGGTATTTGTGATAAAATCGTTCCAGGTTTACTTATCGCTAGTATGACGTTTGGTCATTTACCTACTGTATTTGTACTGACAGGTCCTATGCCTTCAGGTATTCCAAATAAAGAAAAAGCGCGTGTTCGTCAACAATATGCTCAAGGTGAAGTTGATGAAGTGGCTTTATTAGAAGCTGAATCAGCCTCTTACCATTCTGCCGGAACTTGTACCTTTTTTGGTACTGCTAACTCCAACCAACTTGTGGTTGAAGTGATGGGTTTACATTTACCCGGCGCTTCTTTTGTTGCCCCTAATACACCGTTGCGCCAAGAATTAACTAAAGCGGCTGCTCGACAAGTAACACGTTTAACACCGCAGTCAGGTAATTATATGCCTGTGGGTAGAATGATTGATGAGCGTTCAATAGTGAATGCCATTGTTGCGTTATTAGCGACAGGTGGTTCAACTAATTTAACCATGCATATTATTGCGTTTGCTCGTGCTGCCGGCATTATCATTAATTTTCAAGACTTTAATGATTTATCTCATGCAGTGCCGTTAATCACCAGAATTTACCCGAATGGACAAGCAGATATTAACCATTTTCAAGAAGCGGGTGGTATGGCTTTATTGTTCAAAGAGTTAATTGGCGCAGGATTATTGCATGAAGATGTAGAAACGATTTGTGGTCGTGGTTTAACTCGCTATACCCAAAAACCTGTATTTGAAAATGGTCAACTTATTTGGGTTGATGGTGTAGAAAAATCGTTGGATGAAGAAGTTATTGCTACGGTTGCCAAACCTTTTAAACACGATGGTGGCTTGAAAACATTAAAAGGTAATTTAGGTACGTCGGTATTAAAAACGTCATCTTTGCGTGAAGGCAGTTATGTCATTAAAGCGCCTGCGATTGTTTTTGAAGATCAACATGAATTACAAACTGCGTTTGATAAGGGCGAACTAGAAAAAGACTTCGTTGCTGTTGTTCGTTTCCAAGGTCCTAAAGCGCGTGGTATGCCTGAGTTACATAAGTTAACACCACCATTAGGCGTGTTACAAGATAAAGGCTTTAAAGTAGCGTTAGTGACTGACGGTCGTATGTCAGGTGCGTCAGGTAAAGTTCCGGCGGCAATCCATTTATGCCCAGAAGCGTTAGACGGAGGCTTGATCGCCAAAGTACAAACGGGCGATATGATCAATTTAGACGGTGAAACTGGCGAGTTAACTTTGTTAGTTGATGAACAAACATTAGCGGCGCGTGATAATTCACTATTCCAAATGAATGGTCATCATCAAGGCATGGGGCGTGAACTGTTTGGTTTTATGCGTCGCAACTTGAGTTCAGCTGAAACAGGCGCGTGTTCTTTATTTGATGAATAAAGAATGAGAAACATGATGTTAATTTAAAACAAATTAACTGTAATTACGTATGAAATATTATTAAATGTAAAAAGAATAGAGGATTTATGACAGCATTAAAAAATTGGCAAATTATGCCAAAGGAACTTTTCGCTATGGGACCCATCGTTCCAGTATTAGTGATTAATAAAGTAGCGGATGCCTTGCCAATAGCAGAAGCACTTTTAGCTGCCAATATTAAAGTACTCGAGGTGACTTTACGTACACCGGCAGCGCTTGATGTTATTAGCATTATAGCTAAAGAATTACCAGAAGCTATTGTTGGGTCAGGTACAGTGACTAATCGCCAACAATACCAACAGTCGATTGATGCAGGTGCTAAGTTCGCTATTAGCCCAGGTTTAACAAAAGATTTATTGCAAGCGGGTAATGATGGTGAAATAGCTTTAATTCCAGGTATTTCTTCAATCTCAGATTTAATGGATGCATCTGATTTAGGCTATGATCACTTAAAGTTTTTCCCTGCCGAAGCGTCTGGCGGTGTGAATGCTATTAAATCAATTGGCGGTCCTTTTCCAGATATTACTTTCTGTCCAACAGGGGGAATTAACTTGAAAAATATACGTGATTATTTAGCGCTGTCCAATGTAGCGTGTTGTGGAGGCTCATGGTTAGTCCCTAACAGCGCTGTTGAAAATAAAAATTGGTCTGAAATTACAAAATTGTCTAACGAAGCGTTGGCATTTGTGAAATAAACTTTTATTGTCATTTAAAAAGAAATCGGCTTCCTTTTATGCTGTTTAGCAGTTTCATCTTTTGGTGATACTGCTTTTTTTTGTTTATCATTTTGTTGTTGGTTTGTTTGAGCATAAGTACTTGGTTGAATTACCTCAATAAAATCATCGTCAACTTGGTTTTCATGTTGTAGATTTTCATCGACAATAACTTGTATTACCTCCCCATTAAATTCAACAATATCATTATGATATACTTTTTTTTTTTTGGTATTCAACCTCCCCATTGAGTAATACGTACCCCTCACTAATCACAATTTTTGCTTCTCCGCCACCAGTAACTAAATCAGCAATTTTAAGTAATTTGCATAATTCAATAGGTTGTTGATCAAGTTGGATTTCTAAATAGCTCTCTGACATTTTGTTCTCAGTGTTGTAAGTAATTTACCTAGGGATAGTATTTTATCATTTTTGAAAAAATATACGTTTAATATTTTATTAATAGTAACAATGAGTTAATAAATAAATTAGTGACGTTTATTGAAAAATATTAAAAATAACTTGTATAAGTGGTACGACCAGTGTTTTAATCAGTATTATATCGGTACAGCACAATAAATCATTTCGGTGGTAGGAGTAAATAATGCTTAGTTATAAAGCACCCATAGCAGACATAAAATTTTTAATTGAAGATGTATTTGACTTTTATGGTCATTACAAAAAATATCCTGAATTTGAAGAAGCAACCCCTGATTTGGTTGACGCTATTCTTCAAGAATGTGCAAAATTTTCTGAAAACGAATTATTACCGCTATATCAAAGTGGTGATAAAGAAGGTTGTACCTTTGATAATGGTAGAGTAACTACACCTAAAGGCTTTAAAAAAGCATATGATCAATATGTTGCCGGTGGTTGGCAGAGTTTATCGCACCCTGTTGAGCATGGAGGACAGGGTTTACCTCCATCGTTAGGTATGGCTAAATCAGAAATGATGGGTACAGCTAATTGGTCATGGACTATGTATCCAGGTTTAAGCCATGGTGCAATGAATACGGTGCAAACACATGGCAGCGAAGCTCAAAAAGAATTGTATTTAACGCGTTTAACAGAAGGTACATGGACAGGAACAATGTGCTTAACAGAGCCGCATTGTGGTACTGATTTAGGACAAGTGAAAACGAAAGCTGAGCCGAATGACGATGGTACGTATAATATTACGGGGACCAAGATATTTATTTCAGCAGGTGAACATGATTTAACCGATAATATTATTCATATTGTATTAGCAAGACTTCCGAATGCGCCTCGGTACACGGGGGATTTCACTTTTTATTGTCCCTAAAATGAAAACAGATGCTCAAGGTAATGTAGGTGAATCTAACCATGTTACTTGTGGTTCAATTGAAGATAAAATGGGTATCAAGGCTTCTTCTACAGCGGTATTAAACTTTGATAATGCGGTGGGTGAATTAATTGGACCTATGAATAAAGGGTTAGAATGTATGTTCACCTTTATGAATACTGCACGCGTAGGCACAGCGTTACAAGGTGTTTGTAGTGCAGAGTTAGCATTCCAAAATTCGCTTATATATGCAAAAGAACGTTTGTCTATGCGTTCACTTACAGGTAAAAAATATCCTGAAAAAGTTGCCGATCCTATTATTGTGCATCCTGATGTACGTAAAATGTTGATGACACAAAAAGCCATTTCTGAAGGTGGTAGAGCAATGATCTACTATACTGCCAAGATTGTTGATGACATCGAAATGGCTAAAACAGATGCAGAAAAAGAAGCAGCAGATGAACGTTTAGGTTTTATCACGCCTATTCTTAAAGCTTTTTTAACAGAGCTAGGCTCTGAAAGTGCTAACCATGGCTTACAAATTTTTGGTGGTCATGGCTTCATTAAAGAGTGGGGCATGGAACAGATTGTTCGAGATGCGCGCATTGCAACACTTTATGAAGGAACAACGGGAATTCAGGCGTTAGATTTGTTAGGACGTAAGATTTTGCTTACTCGTGGTAAATCATTAAAAGCTTTTGCGAAAGAAGTCTTAATCTTCTGTAAAGATAGCAGTATGATTTCTAGTAATCCACATAAACGTCAAATGAATAAATTTGTATGGCCGTTAAGTAAAGCCGTTGCAAATTGGCAGCAGTACTCCTTACGATTAGCGATGAAAGCAAAAAATGATAGAGATATCGTTGGCTCAGCATCTGTTGATTATCTGATGTATTCTGGATATATTGTGATGGCATATTTTTGGGCTCAAATGGCGCAATCAGCTTATGAAAAATTAGCAACCGACGTAGAAAATCGTGATTTTTACCGTGCAAAAATTAAAACGGCTGAGTTTTATTTTGAACGCATGTTACCTAGAACAAAATCACTTGCCAAAACAATGATGGCAGACCCTAAAACCTTGATGCATTTGGATCAAGAGTTGTTGTCTTTTTTATAGAATAAATAATTATCCAATAAAAAACGCACAAGCTAACACTTGTGCGTTTTTGTTAACTTCCTATTAACCTTACCTAATGTAAATGTTACCTAAAATGAATTAATTGCTAGGTCGACACTGTTATGATGTTACGGATAGTTCACTACTATCAAAATCATCAACGCTAATAATTGCTTTTCTGCCATGCTCAGCTTTTATCAGTAACTCAGCCTCTCTTTCGGTAATAGCATTAGCAGCTAAGCCAAGTGCAGCCGCGTTATCTAAGTCATAAAAAGGAGTTGTTTATCTAGAGCAATGCACACTTTTGCAAATATTGGCTCACAGGCAATAATATCTTCTAAGGTTTGTTCTAATACACCAAAAACATTCTTACCATCTCTTGTTAAATACTGCCATTTACCTAATCGGTTCCTTGCATCACTGGGTGTTTGTAATAACTGAGCTACTTGATGATCTAAATCATCTGAAGGTTTTGTTAACCATGTACCGAAGGGAAATATTATTCCTCGCAACAGGTATGCAACCCATTTATTAGGAAAGTTACTGAGTAATTCATCAATCGCTTTTTGAATGTTGTATAGTGAATCTTCCACCGCCCATTGTAATAATGGTAAGTCGTCTTGTTGTCTACCTTCATCATTAAATCGTTTAAGGCAAGCACTGGCAAGATATAGGTGACTGAGTACGTCACCTAACCGTGCAGAGATACGTTCTTTTCTTTTAAATCAGCGCCGAGTACTATCATAGCGATATCACTTAACATAGCTAGATTTGAACTAAAGCGAGAAAGTAGTTGATAATAATGCTTCGTTTGATCGTTATAAGGAGTAGGTAAAAAACGTGCTCCAGTAAACGAACACCATAAGCTACGACTAATATTGCTAATACTAAAACCAATATGACCAAATAATGCATGGTCAAAGTCAGTTAATGCTTTATCTGAATTTTCTTCATTTGCCGCTTCTAATTCAGCCAATATATAAGGATGACAACGGATTGCCCCTTGGCCGTAGATTATTAAGCTGCGGGTTAGAATATTCGCCCCTTCAACGGTAATTGCGATAGGTGCACCTTGGTAACCTCTTGCTAGATAGTTGCTAGGTCCCATGCATATACCTTTGCCGCCATGAATATCCATTGCATCAATAATAGAAGCGCGCATTTTTTCGGTTAAGTGATATTTAGAGATTGCTGACACAACAGAGGGCTTTTCACCTGATCAATCGCCCCAGTTGATAATGTTGTAACAGCATCCATTAAATAAGCATTACCACCAATACGGGCTAATGGTTCTTCAATGCCTTCCATTTTACCTATCGGTAACTTGAATTGACGACGAATTCGGCTGTAAGCTCCGGTTGCTAACGCCGCTGTTTTGATACCACCAGTACTGTTAGAAGGTAATGTTATTGCTCTTCCAACGGATAAACATTCAACTAACATACTTGACCATGGCCGACCATTTCTTTACCACCAATGATGTAATCTAAAGGAACAAAAACGTCTTTACCTTGAGTAGGGCCATTTTGAAAAGGAATGTTTAATGGAAAATGTCGACGACCGATAGTGATACCTTCCATATCTGTAGGAATTAATGCACAGGTAATACCAAGCTCTTTCTCGTCACCCAATAAGCCATCAGGATCTTCAAGTTTAAAGGCTAAACCTAACACTGTCGCTACGGGAGCAAGGGTTATATAACGTTTATCCCAATTTAATTTTATCCCTAATATTTCCTCATTTTCAAAAGTTTGTCGGCAAATAACACCCGTATCAGGAATCGCGCCTGCATCAGAACCTGCCTCTGGACTTGTTAAGGCGAAACAAGGAATTTCTTCACCAGTAGCTAGACGGGGTAGGTAATAGTCTTGTTGTTCTTTTGTGCCATATTCTTGTAATAATTCACCTGGGCCAAGAGAGTTAGGAACGCCTACTGTACTTGCTAGCACGGAGCTAACACCGGTTAATTTTTGTAAAACTCTAGACTGTGCATAAGCTGAAAAGTCGAGGCCGCCATATTGTTTTTTTATGATCATGGCAAAAAATTTGTTATCTTTTAAAAATTGCCAAACTTCTGGAGATAAATCAGCTAATTCATGGGTGGTTTGCCAATCACTAACCATGGCACAAACTTCTTCGACAGGCCCCTCCATAAACGCTTTTTCTTGCGCACTAAGGCGGGGTACAGGGTAACTATGGAGTCTTGACCAATTTGGGTTTCCGCGAAAAAGTTCAGCTTCAAACCAAGTTGTTCCTGCGTCTATGGCTTGTTGTTCAGTTTCAGACATTTGAGGCATTATTTTTTTGAATAATGTCAATATCGGCATACTGATAAATTGTAGTCGAATACTATCTATATTTAGCGGTAAAGCGATTACGCCAAAGAGTAACCAAGACACAAAACCTATAATATTAAAAAAAGTACCAACAGCCATTAAGGCAATGAAGGCAAACGTAAATGTTGATAAAGAAACCCTTGAGTAACTCATAAACCAAATGAGTGAAAGTGCTGCTATTATCCAGATAAAAGTATCCACAAAATATCCTTGTTGTTAAATAGAAATAAAGAAACTGAAACTATTTTTATGTTTAGTTGTATACTCTATTTATAGAGTAAAATAGCAATATTACCAAGCATTTGTTTTGGATATTTATATATTGTTATTGTTTTTAGACGTTCAGGTTTTATTAAAGGTTTAGTTATGTGTGAACTGTTAGCAATGTCAGCTAATGTACCAACCGATATTTGTTTTAGTTTTAGTGGTTTAATGCAGCGAGGGGGTAACACTGGTCCGCACAAAGATGGATGGGGAATTACCTTTTATGAAGGAAAAGGGTGTCGTAGCTTTAAAGATCCTCAACCAAGTGCACATTCGCCTATCGCAGATTTAGTCACCCAATATCCAATTAAAAGTGAATCTGTGGTTTGTCATATACGTCAAGCTAACTCAGGGGGTATGTTTAGAGAACACTCACCCATTTATTCGACAAATGTGGGGGAAAAACTGGACTTATGCTCATAATGGTCAGCTCAAAGATTTCGAAGAAACTTTACCGATTAAGTTTCATCTACCAATAGGTACAACAGATAGTGAACATGCCTTTTGTTGGATTTTAGATCAACTGCATTACCAATTTGGTGCTAAGGAACCAACATCAAAAGTATTATTTAAATTTATTGCGACCTTAACCCATAAAATTGATGCGTTAGGTGTAGCTAATATCATTATTAGTGATGGTGAATGTTTATTTGCCTATTGCTCAAATAATTTACATTGGATAACACGATGTGCCCCATTTGGTAAGGCTAGTTTAATTGATGCTGAAATGGCAGTTGATTTTCATAAAGAAACAACGGCTAACGATATTGTTACTGTGATCGCCACTCAACCACTAACTGAAGATGAAACGTGGCACAAAATGAGTCCAGGAAGTTGGCATTTATTTCGCTTAGGCGTGTCTATTTGTTGTGGTGAATAAAGGTATTGATTGTAGTCTAGGATAAAGCAAGCTACTTTTAGTTTTAAATATAATTAAGAAAAGGGATTCATTATGCGTACAAAGTTTTCCATTGTTGCACTAGCGGTCATATTATCTGGTTGCCAACCTGATACAACCACTAACAATCAAAGTGTTGGTTCATCAAACAATTCTATTAAAACGGTTGCGGTAACTCAAACTGAAAGTGAACGTATCAATGAATGGTTTGCTAAAAAATATGAAGAACAATTGCAAGCCAGTCCTATGATGTTAACTTTTCTCGGTCGTAAAGATCATTATGATAAAATTGACATAATGACTGAGGCAGAAGAAAAAAGACAACTTGCATTACAGAAACAGAGTGTAGAAGAGCTAAAAGCAAACTTTGATTACGATAAACTGAATGACGAAGCTAAAATATCTTATGATATTTGGGTTCATCAATATAACGAAGCCGAAGAAAGACAGCAATATAATCAAAATGCTTATATTTTTACTCAGATGCAAGGTATTCAAGGTTTTGCAGCGCAATTTTTAATTAATTTTCATAAAGTTGATCAAGAAAAAGATATGCTTGATTATATCTCGCGTATTTCTGGGATATCACAAGCTATTGCCGACTTACTTGTTAGAGCACAGGTTAATGCAAGTAAGGGGTTAGGCCTCCTAAATTTGCTTATGAAGGCGTAATTGAAGAAGCACAAGGGCTTATTACCGGTGCACCTTTTACTAGTGAAGGGGGCGATTCTGCCTTATGGGCCGATGCTAACCGTAAAATAACAAATTTGGTTGATGCTAAAAAAATTGATCAAGCTAAAGCTGAAAAATTGCTAGCACAAGTTAAGGATGCATTAAATACTCGCTTTTTGCCAACTTATCAATCACTTATTACTTGGTTTGAAAAAGATATTGTTAATACAGATAAAATAGCGACAGGTGTAGGAAGTCAACCTAATGGTGAGAATTTTTATAATTTTCAACTTAAAGCCTCAACGACAACAGCGCTAACAGCGAATGAAATTCATGAAATTGGCTTAGCTGAAGTTGCCCGCATAACAAAAGAAATGGTTGCTATTAAAAATAAAGTCGGCTTTGAGGGGGATTTACAAGCCTTTTTTACCTTTGTCAAAACGGGATCTCAATTTTTCTATCCAAATACTGATGAAGGTCGAAAAACCTACATAACCGATGTTGAAGTCTACTTAGAGCAGATTAATAAGCAGTTACCAAATTTTTTCGGCATGTTGCCTAAGGCTGAGCTTGTTGTTAAACGAGTGGAAGCATTTAGAGAGCAAGATGGTGCAGCTCAACATTATTTTCCTGGCGCGCCTAACGGTTCAAGACCCGGTACCTATTATATCCATTTATCAGATATGAACTCATTACCTAAAAATGAAATGGAAGGTGTTGCCTACCATGAAGGTAATCCTGGGCATCATATGCAAATTTCGATTGCTCAAGAACGAACGGATATTCCTCAATTTAGAACACAAGCAAGCTTTACTGCTTATCAGGAAGGTTGGGGGCTTTATGCTGAATTATTAGCCAAAGAAATGGGAGGGTATAAAAATGATTTTTCTGATTTTGGTCGTTTGGTTAATGAAATCTGGCGAGCTGTTCGTCTAGTGGTAGATACGGGCTTGCATTCTAAAGGATGGACTGAAGCAGAAGCTATTGCATATTTTGAAGATAATACACCTGTATCACCTCAGGCGATTATATCAGAAGTAAGACGCTATATTGTTATACCAGGGCAAGCAACTGCCTATAAAATAGGTATGTTGAAAATATTAGAATTACGTGCCCATGCTGAAAAAGAGCTTGCGGATAGATTTGATATTAAAGCATTTCATGACACTATTTTGGGGGGAGGTGCTATGCCTCTGTCTATTTTAGAGCGTCGAGTTAATACCTGGATTGCTAATAATAAGTAATAAATAATACATGATAAATAAAATGAAAAAACCTAAAGTCATCACTTTAGGTTTTTTATTGATAAGGTTTTATTGAGCGAATTATTTCAAAGTTGCATCGTCATTCATTTCAATGCTTGATAGCTGCGCTTCAAATTGGCTATTCCCACCTTTTACTTGATAGAGTTTTACTAATAAATAATTAAGCTCCGGCGCAAACCATGCGTAAGTAACACGTTCTTTTTCTTTCACTTCACGTTTAAAACGGATAGTTTTAACTAGGCCATAGGGTAAAATTAATTCTTCTTCGGTGTCATATTGGTAC
This sequence comes from Colwellia maritima, assembly GCF_022669015.1. Taxonomy (GTDB): domain Bacteria; phylum Pseudomonadota; class Gammaproteobacteria; order Enterobacterales; family Alteromonadaceae; genus Colwellia; species Colwellia maritima. Next base: position 552,526 of record NZ_JAKKSL010000002.1, read on the forward strand.
ACATGATCAGAAACAGTGCCTGAGGTATTAACAACAGAGTAAACATATTGTTTCTGTGTAGCGTCAGCAATTAAATTTAATCTGTGTTGTAAGTGATAACTCAGTTTATCCTGAAGGTTATGAGAAAAATCTAATGGCGCTATTTTACGCTTTCGGCCTAGATCCTGTGCGGTATTGTCTTCAGCATGATAGGCCCACTCATAATGTTTATCTTTGCCGGCACCTTCACGGTTGTAGGTATAATGTTGTGGGGTTACTTGGTTATTATTAATGGAAAGTATGGATGTTTCGCTACGCGTTTGAGAAAAAATTAACCATTCTACTTGTGTTTCATAATGATAGTTAATACTACCATCTTCTTGATAGCTCAATTGTCTCACTGCCGTACCTACAACATCTGACTTATGTAGAATACTATAATGCGCGGTAAAAGTTCGGAAGTGGTTGTTTTCCATTACCAGTTTGCTCCACTATTTCAGCATTAGCAAAGCAAGTGGGTAATAAGAGGGTGAATAAAAAAATAAGGGCGATTTTTTCAACACAAATAATCCTATAAATATATAAAGGTAACAAACATTAGTTACCTTTATATTAACAGCTTATTAGTCGTTCGCATATCCAGAAATTGGTAAAGTATTTCCGTCTAAAATTGCATATTCAGTTTGGTCTTTTGTTTCCATAGAAAGTCGCTTCTGACAAAGCCATTTTACCACTAGAGGGTAAATTCTATGTTCTTGCTCATGTATGCGAGCAGCTAAATCATCACTGGTATCACCGTCAAATACAGGCACTTTGGCTTGTAAAATAACAGGTCCGCCGTCTAATTCTTCAGTTACAAAATGTACGCTTACACCATGAACTTTATCGCCCGCATCAATAGCGCGTTGATGTGTATTAAGACCTTGGTATTTAGGTAATAATGAGGGATGAATATTGACTAACTTACCTTGATAATGTTGTACGAAATTAGGCGTTAATATACGCATAAACCCAACAAGCACTATTACATCAGGTTGTAATTGGTCGATTTTTGTAATCAGCGCATTATCATAATTTTCACGACTATCAAAATCATGATGTGAAAGTTCAATCGTTGTTATATTGGCATTTTTGGCGCGGGTTAGACCGTAAGCATCACTTTTATTTGACACGACACCCACAACAGAACCTGGGTAATCAACCGATTTACAGGCATCAATAATTGCCTGTAAATTAGTGCCGCTACCTGAAATTAACACAACTATCCGGCTAGACATTGCTGTTCCTTTTGATTGATATTGAACGATAAGACGTCAAGTTAAGAGAAAACAACCTGTTCTTCGCCATCAGCTTTGTCAGCAATAGCGCCAATGTGCCATGCATTTTCGCCGTGTGCGCTTAATATATCTATACTTTGCTGCACTTTATCCTGAGGAACGACAATGATCATACCCACACCACAGTTAAATGTGCGATACATTTCGTGTTCAGTAATATTACCGTTTTCTTTTAGCCAATTGAAAATTTCAGGCCATTCGGCTTTCACCATTAATAACTGCTTGTGCAGTGTCAGGTAAAACACGTGGGATATTTTCCCAAAAGCCACCGCCAGTAATGTGAGACAGTGCATGTACTTCAACATCTTTTAATAAAGCTAATACTGATTTAACATAAATTTTTGTTGGTTCAAGTAAATGTTCGCTAATTGCTTTACCGTTAAGTAATTCACTGGTATCCGTGTTATTCACTTCTAACACTTTACGAATAAGTGAAAAACCATTTGAATGTGGACCAGAAGCACCTAATGCAATTAATTGATCACCTGTCGCTACTTTAGAGCCATCAAGTAATCTTGATTTTTCTGCAACACCAACACAAAAACAAGCAATGTCATAATCGCCTTGATGATACATGCCTGGCATTTCCGCTGTTTCACCACCAACCAAAGCACAACCTGCTTGAATACAACCTTCAGCAATTCCTTCTACAACCGATGATGCTACGGCAACGTCAAGTTTAGCTGTTGCATAATAATCAAGGAAAAATAGAGGTTCTGCACCTTGTACAATTAAATCATTAACGCACATAGCCACTAAATCAATGCCTACGGTGTCATGTTTTGCTAAATCAATAGCTAAACGTAATTTGGTTCCTACACCGTCAGTGCCGGCAACTAATACTGGCTCTTTATAGCCTGTTGGTAATTGACAAACACTACCAAAACCACCTAATCCACCCATAACTTCAGGGCGGGTAGTGCGCTTTACTGCACCTTTAATGTTTTCAACAAGGGCATTACCGGCATCTATATCAACACCAAGCATCCTTATAACTTAAAGATTGTTTTTGTTCGCTCACGAGAAACCTCAAAAAATTATCGATAGAATGTTACCTTAGATAAGCGTAAAATTTACATTTATCTAAGGTTTAAAAAGATGCGTATTCTACCAGTGCAAGGACACATACTCAAAATCTTTATCTCAAATAAATAAATATTTTTATTTGGCGGTAATGATTGCATTGATTATGATAGTATCAGGATCACAAAATTGCTTATTTTTCTTCATATGTTTAAAAAATTTACTTTTTTACTGTTTGTTATTGTTGCCTTTTTAACTTCTATTGCCATTAAAGCGGTTGAAGTAAAGGATCTGTATCAAGCGAGTATTGCTATTGATTCTCAAAGTAGCAAGGATAGAGCAGGCGCATTAAAAAAAGCGTTAGCAGCCGTATTGCTTAAAGTGGGCGGTGAAAAAAACGTTTTAGACAATGATGTGATTAAAAACGCATTAGGTAATTATAATTCATATTTAAGTCAATATCGCTATCAACAAAAGTCACTTCAAATAGTTGATGAAAAAGGAAGTAACAAACTACTCTTTTTGTTGGTTAGTTTTAATCAAGAAAAGATCAATACTTTATTTCAAGAGGCTAACCTCGCTTTATGGGGGAGTTTACGACCTAAAATATTACTTTGGTTAGTTGATGAACACGGTTTAACACGTAATATTATTTCAAGTACGTCAGCCTCGAATTTACCGTTAGTGATTAGTGAGTTTTCATCACAACGTGGTTTACCTATCATGTTACCCTTGATGGATTTAACCGATGCTAATCAGATCAAACTGAGTGATATTTGGGGACGTTTTCAACAACCGATCAAAGATGCATCGAACCGCTATCTTCCAGAAGCTATTGCTGTAGTAAGGATATCAGATTCAAGTTTAGTTGCGTTAGATTATGATAATGGCACAACGGAGTCAGACAATTGTGGTTTACTGTGCACAGAGTCTAGAACAAAAATATCTAATTACGTGTTGGATTGGAGCCTATTAGACTGGAGCTTAGTTGAAGGGCAACAAAAGTTTAGTCAACAATATCAAGGTAATGATCCACAAGCACTATTGCAGCAAGGGTTGGCAGATATAACTGAGTTGATTTATCAGTATTATGCATTATCAGCAACCAGTGACAATGATTATATAATAGACGTGGAAAATATCGATTCTTTAAATACTTATGTAGAAGTTTTTCATTTTCTGGACGAGTTATCGTCGGTCAAATCCGTCATATTGGTAAGTGCTAAAGGAAGTAAAAGACGTTTTAAATTACAACTGCTTGGCACTCAAGAAGCTTTACTCGCGTCTCTGAAGTTAAATAAAAAACTTACGCAAGTTATCGATCCGTTAGCCCAGTTTAATGAGCCGGCAGACGAAAACGATGAGCCATTGGCCCCCGTTTTTAATTGGGATAAATAATGACCAACACAGCACAGCTTGCTTTGTCTGTTCAGTTACCTGACGATGAGGTTTTTGAAAGCTACTTAAGTAACACAAATAGTGCAGTAGTAAGTCAACTTTCCATTTTTGTCGAAGATATTGCAAAAAAACAATCTAGTCAGCCAAGTTGCTTTTATTTATTCGGCTTAACCGGTGTTGGCAAATCACATTTGCTGCATGCTAGCAGCGCCTATGCTTCACAGCTTGGAAAAACCTCAGTGTGTTTATCTTGCGCTGAGTTATTAAAACTATCAGTAGAAGTGTTAGACGGCTTAGAACAAATTGATTTTATCTGTTTAGACGATATTCAGCTCATTGCGGGCAATCAAATTTGGCAACAAGCGATATTTGATCTTTATAATAGGGTTTGCGAACAAAATAATCATTTACTGATTAGCGGTGATCAAAGTGTTACTCAGCTAAAGCTAACCTTACCCGATTTACTTTCTCGTTTGAGTTGGGGGTTAACGGAACAACTTAAACCCTTAAGTGATAGTGAAAAAGTAATGGTGTTACAATTTAGAGCACTAAAACGAGGGTTAATGCTCAGTGATGAAGCGGGAAATTTTTTAATTAACCGATTATCTCGCACCATGTCAAATTTAATAACGTCTCTTGATATTTTAGATAAAGCGTCAATCAGAGAGCAGCGTAGAATTACGATCCCTTTTATTAAAGATGTGTTAAATATTTCTTAACCTCCTCTATTTCATAAATTAACAAAAGAGTATGCGATGAAAACAGTCAATTTTGGGGGAAAAAAATAACCCCGTCTAAAATCATTTGTATTGGGCGTAATTACGTTGATCATATTGCTGAATTAGGCAATGAGATACCTGATGAAATGGTTGTCTTTTTAAAACCTAATTCTGCTATCTCTGAAGTGTTACATGCGACCCATCAAGAACCTTTGCATTATGAAGCTGAGTTATGTTTCGTATATGAAAAGGGACGTTTTATTGCCGTTGCAGTTGGATTAGATCTAACTAAACGAGAATTACAGAATAAATTGAAAACAAAGGGATTACCCTGGGAACGAGCAAAAGGCTTTGATGGGGCGGCTTTGTTCAGCGACTTTGTTGAAATTAACACAATTGATGATGAATTAAGTTTAGAGCTAAAAATTGACGGCAAAATAGCGCAAGCGGGTGGTGTAGAGTTAATGATGTACAAACCTGAAGTTATTTTGACTCAACTCAAAAGTTTTATGAGCCTAGAAGATGGTGATATTGTTATGACGGGCACGCCAAAAGGTGTAGGTCAAATAATTGAAGGGGCTGAATTTGTGGCTAAAGTAACAAGAGGCGATAAAACACTGACATCAGCCTCTTGGTTAGCGAATTAAATTATTTTTAGCAATGTATAATCAAAGTAGCAAGTTTAAAAATTTGCTACTTTTCTTTTTTTGGCTTGCGAATACTTAATCCCAACTCTTGCCCTTTATATTTTGCATAGTAACTACAGCCTAAAAACATGGTTGACGCAAAGATAAGTTCTAAAATTGCCCAAAGTCGATCATCGGGTAGTACCCATAAGGTGGTCAATGAGTGTAAAAAGTAGATTAACACAATAAAATTAGACCAAGCGTAAGTAAAGGGATTTCCTTGTAACAGTCCTTTTAAAGGAAAAAGTAGCGGTAAGGTAAAAAGTATTAGCGTAGTTAGTGTGCTTAATCCTTCACTAGGCGACAATACTAATAACCATAAAGGCATAAAAATAAGTAAAGAAAAATAACCGAATAAGGCCATTTTTTTTAAATTATTGGTAGAAATTCTTTGAGTCGTCATGGGGTATTTACAACACTATAGTTAGCATGAAATAGTTAGCATAAAGCTAAGGCATTTTGGGGAGGTCTACCAATAACCGCTTTTTTGCCATCAGTGACAATAGGGCGTTCAATTAGCTTGGGTGTTGCTGCCATGGCGGCAATTAACGTTTTGTCATCTGCTCCCTTAAGGTTTTGCTCTGTAAATTCAGTTTCTTTTACACGCATCATTTCAATAGGAGAACAGGCTAATAAGGTGAGTAATTTTTCTATGGTTTCTTGATTTATTGGATTTTTGAGGTACTCAATAACATTAATTTCTTTATTGGAATTTGTTTTAATCAACTCAAGGGTTTCTCGGCTTTTTGAACATCTTGGGTTGTGGTAAATGGTTAACATAGTTGATCCCTTGCTTCTTACTGAGTCTATTAATTAGCACAGTTTGTGAGTAAATTTTTTATTGGTGTATTATAAAGAATATGTGTTGAGTTATAAACGTTTGAGTTTATTTTCTTGTTCTTGTAGTTGCAATATTCTTGCTTTTATTCGCTTTTGTAACAATGGTTGTTCTTCCACAAAGTCATAACTAGTTTGTAATTCATCTACTGCTTTGTTGTATGCGCCTAATAAAGCATATACTTCAGCTTTTGTGATATGCATTAACCCTTTTTTTCCTTGTTTACGATAAACCGTGGTTAAAAGATCATAAGCTATATAGTTACCAGGGCTGATTATTAAAAAGTCTTGTAAGACCGATGCCGCATGTTCATAATCACCTGATTCAAGTAACGCGTTGCCATAATTAAGACTGATAACTTGATTGTTTGGCATTAACAAACTTAATTCCGATAGCATGGTTAATGCAGCATCATTCATCTTTAAAGCAAGGTAAACATCAGTTAGTGCATCAATATAAAATAAGTTATTTTTATCAGTCTTTAATAAAAACTCTAAAAGATCTTTTGCTTGTTTAAAGTCTTTATTTTCAAAGTAAGAGAGCGCTAAACCATAATTTGCGGCTGCAGGTAAACTATAACTTTGCTTTTGCAGTTGTTGTTTGAAATTGGCAATATTGTCTGATGGTGTACTTTGGTATCGCGCTTTTATTCTTGCTTTTGCTAATTCAAAACTAAGATTTGGCGATAATTGCTTTACAGGAAATTGATGTGCTCTTTGTCTTGCATCCGCAATGCGAGATTCTGGTAAAGGATGAGTTAATAGCATTGCCGGTGGTTTGCTAGCATAACGATACTTTTCTGACATTTTAGCAAAAAAACTGGGGGCACCTTGCGGGTCAAAGTTGCTGTTTGCTAATAAGGCAATTCCTACTCTGTCTGCTTCTTTTTCATTGCTTCGAGTATAATTAATACTGGCTTGTTGAGATGCAGCCATTGACGCACTTAATGCAGCCATACCAACTGTTGGATTAACCAAAGCAATTAAAATACCTGATACCAATCCGGCCATATTTAATGCTTGCGAATTACTTTGAGATTCTAAACGACGTGCTAAATGGCGTTGAGTAACATGCGATATTTCGTGAGCAATGACTGAAGCAAGCTCACTTTCATTCTCTGCAGTCGTTAATAAACCGCTGTGTATACCAACGTGACCACCAAAAAAAGCAAAAGCATTTAACTCATTGTTGTTTATTAAGAAAAATTCAAATGCATAATTAACATCTTGAGCATTTTTAACTAACTGATTACCTAAATGATTAATATATTCAGTTAAAACAGGATCTTGGATGATAGGTTGAGTCGCCCTAAGTTGACGCATCATAGCTTCACCAATTTGGCGTTCTTTATCTAAAGAAAGTACGCTAAACCCTGAAATACCAATTTCAGGAAGTTTGTTTTTATTATTTTGTTCACTGGCCTTAACGTCAAAAGTAAACAGTTTAGCTATTATAATTGTCAGGGTAATGCTAATTAACAGCGGTTTTTTGTTAAACAATATATGATCCTATTACTTCTATTTCTATTATGAGATTGATATGCGTAAAGTTATGAGAGTCTGATGATAAATATTCAAGATTAATTATAGAATATTTACGATTTGATACATATCAATGTATCGTTATAAGATATTAATCAAAATAGATAATCTTATGTACTTTGACCACTGCTAGGTTAAAAGATTCGGTTAAAATTGAAATTTCTTTATAATCAGCCTAACTTAGCGATTAATTTAACTATTTATATCAGTATAGTTAATATAAGATAACGACATAATTGTCGCAGATAACTTTGTTAAAAAAAGAAATAATTAATGATTTTTCAATACGATGCTAGTCATGAAAAGTGTCCACTTCCGTTGGTTAATTTACGTATTATTTTGAAAAAAATGAAAAAAGAAGATGTCTGTGTTTTAAAAATAAGTGATATTGGCTCAAAAGAAAGTATTCCTAATTTATTGGCTAAATTAGGTTATCGCTATCAGCAACGTATTATTGATAATAATATTGTTGAAATCACTTTATCTAAACACAATGTAAATTATTCTTAATAGACAAAAGGAAAGATATGTTTAAGCTGTTCAGCGACTGGTATACACGTAAGTTTTCAGATCCTCACGCGGTAACGCTTGCGGTTATTTTAGTCTGCTCATTTTTATTTATCGCTTTGTTTAGTCAATTGTTGATGCCCGTACTTGTTGCTTTGTGTATTGCATTCTTGCTTGATTTACCTGTAAATAAATTAACTAATTTAAAGTTATCCAGAACGGGCGCAACTATCATTGTTGTGGGAGCGTTTGTTGGCATGACTTTGATTGCTATGTTTGGTTTAATGCCAATTATTTGGAAGCAAAGTAGTAATTTATTACAAGAAGTTCCTCACATGGTTTCAGAAGGGCAAAAGTACTTATTAACTTTACCTGCACAATACCCTGATATATTTCAAGCATCACAAATTGAAACCTTTATTTCAACGATTAAAGATAAACTGCTTGAATGGGGGCAAGTAGCTTTAACGGCATCACTTAATTCAATTTTTGATCTTGTCGCTTTACTGGTTTATTTAATTTTGGTGCCTTTAATGGTGTTCTTTTCCTTAAAGATAAACGAGATCTGTTTGCAAATTTTAGCCGTTTTTTACCTAAAGAAAGACGAATGGCCATTCAAGTAGGTAAAGAAATGAATCAACAAATTTTGAATTACATTCGCGGTAAAGTAATCGAAATACTTATTGTTGGCATTTCAACAACTATTGCTTTCATCTTTTTAGACTTACGTTACTCGGTATTATTAGGGGTGTTAGTTGGCTTGTCTGTGTTAGTGCCTTATGTTGGCGCTACTGTGGTTACCATTCCTGTATTTTTAGTGGCTTTATTCCAATGGGGCTTAAGTAATGAACTAGGCTATGTAATGTTAGCGTACGGTATTATTCAGGCGATCGATGGAAATGTGATTGTACCTTTATTGTTTTCAGAAGCTGTAAACCTTCACCCAGTCACTATTATAATTGCGGTCATACTATTTGGAGGTTTATGGGGTTTTTGGGGGGTATTTTTTGCGATTCCTTTAGCAACTTTAGTAAAAGCTGTTATTAATGCTTGGTCTTGTACCCAAGAAGATTATGAACCCGCCCAATAATGCCCAATAATTTGACATAATCTTTTATTAGTAAATGGCAAAAAATCTGTTTGCCATTTTCCTCGTGTTTTACTTGCTTACTAACTCGCCACTCATACGAGGTACAAGCTATGTTCGGTCTTTTTAAACGTCATACAGTTGAAATGTCACCTGAAGTACGAGGACGCATTATTGATGGTATTAGATTTATTTGGCTAATTCTTTAAGCGTGTCTATCACCACTTGGTGATGATCTTTCGTTTTAAATTTATTAAATACGTGAGAAATTTTACCATCAAGTCCGATCAAAAAACTTAAACGGTGGATACCATCGTACTCTCTGCCCATGAATTTTTTTAATCCCCATACACCAAAATCATCAGCTACTTTGTGATCAACGTCAGATAGTAAAGTAAAGTTTAATTCGTCACGGGCACAAAATTTTGCTAAACGTTTTGGCTCATCGGGTGAAATACCAAAAACCACGGTATTTAAATCATTCAATTGGCTTTTACTATCACGTAAACCTTGAGCTTGAACCGTGCAACCGGGAGTCATTGCTTTGGGATAAAAATAAACTAACACTTGTTTTTTGCCTATGTAATCTGCAAGGGCAATGTCTTTTTCGTTTTCATCTTTTAGGATAAATAATGGCGCTTTATCGCCAACAGTTAAGGTATTCATAGGTGCCTTTTCTTAATCTTGGTAAGGGTTGATAGGATGAAGTGTTTATACATGGTTTTATATAAAATTATGAGGGGCTTCTTTAATACAGCCTTGAACGCCAAATTGCTCACAAAGTTGTAAGAAATCATTTTCAATTTCATCAATACTGATCTTTTGTGTTACAGCAATAGAAATACTGGCACTCATATTATGCGTTTGAGGGTTTATTTTGGATCTTAAAGAAGAAATATCTATTTTCCGAGTAGCAAAAAATGCAGTCATTGCTTTTAAAATCCCGGGTTGATCTGTACCTGTATAGTCTGCTTGATAATGTTCTACGAGATCGTAAGACTTATGACCTGACGTTCGTTTCATCATGGTAACTAAATCTAGATTATGAGCCACCATAGGTAGCCTTACTTCAATCTTGTTAATTGCACGGTTATCACCATTTAATAGCATGATAAAAGTGAATTCTTGCCCGAATATAGCCATTCTACTATCTAAGATATTACAGTCACATTCACTGGCTAACTTAGTGAGTTCACTAACACAGCCAGTTCTATCTGAGCCCATAGCGGTAAGTACTAAATATTGAGACATTGTTTTACCTTGTCGATAAAAAAAGAATTATAACGCATCTAAAAAATAAAAATAACCTTCACCAATGATAATAATACGCTTGTGTTTGCAAAAACAGGCAAGTACCATGGAGCGCTAACAAATTGATGCTGTTTTTAGGTTGTTTTTAATCGAGACAATTGAACCATTTAGGGTTTAAACCATCAAAAGAATACTATTTTATTGACCCAACGTGGGTTTTTCAGGAGTTTTAATGAATCGTCAGTTGTTTTATTTTTCTGTGATTACTTTTACATTGTCGGCATGTAGCAATGTTGATAATAAGCGGGCACAGGGAGATTTTGATTATGCAAACAAACAAGAAGCTAAAGTGTTTGTTGTACCTGAAAATTTGGACAAGCCTGCAGTACAGAAAGAGTACCTAATTAACAAAAAAATTAATAATAATGGTCCAATAGGAAAGAATATGGATATCAGGGCACCATCCTTGGTATTACCTGTTGCGGCTTCTTCTCGAATATTAACAGAGACAAGTGATCCAATCATTTGGTTTGACAAAGTATTAGAGAAGAGAGACTTATTAGTTTTTGTTGAAAACGCATTATTTAGTCAATTGAAGTCAGATGGCGTTGATTATGAGGAAGTTAAGAAAACTGAACCTACTCAAGATAAATCTATAGCAAGACATAAAACGTATGAATCTCAATGGTATCACCATGAAGTTGAAACAGGTTGGCTTTTTAAAGATCTTGAACTTTCTACCAGTATGCGGTTTCGTTATGAATTTTATCTTAAACCACATGGGCGTAGTTTGTCATTACAGGTTTCTTTGATTGATTATATGAAAACGGATAGTCGTGGTGGCAGTAAAACGATAGACCCTATCGATAAACAACGTGCTGAAATGAATATGCTTAATGAAATTGTGGCGCAGGTTGACTATCAATATCGATTAGAGCAAAGAGAAAACCGTTTGATGCGTGCTAATCAAAAACTCGTTATTATTGGTGAAAATAAAGCAACTGAACCCGCTTATATTGTTGAAATGAGTTTAGACAATTTGTGGGAAAATATGCCTATTTTCTTTGAGAAGCATGGTTTTACTATTAGTGACTTAAATGAAACAAATAAAATTTACTACGTAGATTTTGTTAAACCAGAAATGAGTATTTGGGACAGCATTTGGGGTGATAATCAGCCTGTAATTGAAGTTAGTGATGCTAAATATCAATTTGTGCTTGCGCCAATGGATGACAAAAATCAAAAAACATCGGTGACTGTGTATGATTCAGAAGGTGTACCTTTGTCGATGGATGTATTAGATCGTATTTTCCCTATTGTAGAAAAAGGATTATCGTTTAGAAATCTTTATTAAAATTGATATGCAGGAAATTTAAAAATAAAAAACGCTGAATTTTCAGCGTTTTTTTTGTTTACACGTTAATAATACCAGTGTCATTAATTAAGTGAGCTGTTCTATACGTAAAAAATATACGTAGAAAAAATTGCTAAATACAAGGCATTTATTTTAATAACGAGTTGTTTAATAATTAATGGTATAACCTATTCTTTATTGTCACTCTTAATCGTTGGCATTTTATGATCAGTACGATGAGTTCTGGGTAAGGTTTCTTCACGGTCATTTAAATTTTGTTTACGCATTTTGTGATGAGTACTTTTTTGGAAAGTACTGAAATTTCCAATAATAAGAACTAATGCGATGCCTATTATTAAATAAGCTATCCAGTTATCCATGTTTAATCCTATTGCCTTTGTTATTTAAAATATGATGGATATATCTTAATAATCAATTGTCTGAATGTTATTTATGTATTGTTTAAAAATAGTCGGTAGATTTTCAATAATGGTTGTTTTTCCAGATATATCTGTTTTTTCTAATATTGTTTGAAGTAACTCATTATTCGATTGTGATTGATATTGCTTAGCAAGTGGCACATAAGATAAATGCCAAGGCTCTGCGGCAACACCACCTCGGAACACATCGTAGGGAAAATAAAATCCATGCTTTGTTGCATTAGCTGCTAACTTGACTTGACAGTCTTGCCATCGGTCCGGTACTCGCATATTCCCACGGCTCTAATGTTAATGACGCCCCGTTTAATAAATTTTCAGCATAAATATCAATGTCGCAGCCCCAATGATGTCTACTTGCACCAGGCAGGGCTGAGAAAAGTAAAATAGCTTTAATGATATCAATTTCATTAAGTTGGCTAATATTGACTGAATCTCCCGCCATATTTTTAACAGCAGTTTTACCATTAAATTTATTATTCCAAATGAGAAGTTGCCGTTCAAATGAGCGAAAACCACTCGCAATTTTGATTTCAATATCTGCTTCAGCAGCACTGGTTACCAGTGATTGAAAATCATCAAGCATAAGTTGATGTATACCTAAATTTTTACGATGACCTGTTTGTTCAAAATAATGAATATGCTGATCTGTTAAGCCCAAGCATTTGTGCCGGTATATCACCTGTTAAAGTATGATTTACCGCTTTTTTACTGTTCATTTGGTAATAGCACCTGTTGTAAGCAAGCATAGTAAATATCGCAAAGTTTATCTAAATCCTGACATACAACAGATTCATTTACTTGATGAATGGTGGCATTACATGGGCCTAATTCAATCACTTTTGCACCGGTTGGGGCAATAAATCGTCCGTCAGAGGTTCCACCCGAGGTTGATAATTGTGGATTAGTACCGGTTACACTACTAACAGCTTTTGTCACCGATGTTAGAAAATCACCAGTTTTGTCGCCAAGTTCAGTAATAAATGGTTTTCCATTGAACGTCCATTTAATATCGAAATCTAGTTGATGTTTATTCAATATTGTTTCAACTTGTTCCACAATTATTTGATCGGTTAGCTCTGTGCTATAACGCAAGTTAAATAATGCCGTTAAATGGCCTGGAACAACGTTAGTTGCGCCTGTACCTGAATTAATATTAGAGAGTTGAAAACTGGTGGCCGGAAAATATTCATTGCCATTATCCCAATGCAATTGACTTAGCTCCGCTAAAGCAGGCATGGCCATATGAATTGGATTAATAACATGATCTGGATAGGCTACGTGTCCTTGCTTACCTTTAATATCGACCTCTGCAGAAATAGAACCACGACGGCCATTTTTTATGATATCGCCGACAGAATTTGTGCTAGATGGTTCACCAACAATACAATACGTTATTTTTTCGTTGCGTGCTTCCAATGTGTCAATTACACGTGTTGTACCATTAATAAAAGGACCTTCTTCATCACTGGTGATTAAATAAGTAATAGCACCGTGGTAAGTTGGATGATCTGTAACGAAACGCTCAGTTGCAACAATCATGGCAGCAAGGCTACCTTTCATATCTGCAGCACCACGCCCATAAAGCACACCATCAATAATGGTGGGTTGAAAAGGGGGAGTGTGCCAAAGTGCTAGGTTACCCGCCGGTACAACATCAGTATGACCAAAAAACAAAATACAGGGGCATTATTATCAATGCTGCTTTCATTCCCATCACGTCTGGACCATAAGTTGATTGTATCTTCAAACACCATCGTTTCATTAACAAAACCTAATTTTTCAAGTCGATCTTTCATTAATTGTTGGCAACCTGCATCTTCAGGAGTAACCGATGGACGAGAAATTAAATCGATAGCGAGTTTTATTACATCACTGGTTTGCGTTGACATGTGTACCCTTAAAATATAAGTAATTAAATTGAAAATTTAATAGGAGTGTTAAGTTAAGCTAGATAATTATTTTTGAAAAATACGTTGGTACATCTCAGCTTTAAATCCTAAAAACAATTGTTCTTCCTTAGTGTTTTCATCAGATAACTTACTCGTCTGAATCAGTAATAAAGGACGTTTTAACAAAGTAGGCTGTGCCATTACTTGAGCAAAAGCTACTTCAACCGTTAGATTGTTTTTTATATCATCACTTAAGTTTCGGTAAGTTGTACTGCGTTTATTTAATAATGTATCCCAATCGTTTAACTGAACAAAACGTGTTAGTAATGCTTCAGTTAATGGCTGTTTTTTAAAATCATAAAATTCATAAGGTATTTGATTAGCAATCAGCCATTTGATTGATTTTTTAACAGTATCGCAGTTGTTGATACCGTATAAAGTGATATTTGTAGTCATATTATTTATTTGTTTTCCTTATTTTAATCATATTCACAACAAGATGAATAACTAGGTTGTGATTATTTCGTCATTACTTTCGTACAGGCTTTTTTACTCTCATGAAATTATTCTCGTGAAATTACTTCCTTTAAGGGTAACGACGACGTCCTGTAAATTTTCATTAGCCACTTATTTGCAGGTAAAGCCAAGTTAACGGCAGTGAAGGTCACTACTATAACTATTTTTTATCATTAACTCTAGCAGAGGCTTAGCAGTTTATCAGTGTAACAGAGTATCCACAAAAGCTGTGGACATCTCTGTGTGTAATCTTTGTGTTAAAAGTTAACTTGTTGATTTTAAATAAAATATGTTGTTAGTTTGTTTTTTGTCTCTTCTATTTAATATCAATTTTATTGTAGTACTACATTGCTTGAATGGCAGTAAGTGCGATGGTGTAAACAATATCATCTACTAAAGCACCCCGTGATAGATCATTCACGGGTTTGTTCATACCTTGTAACATAGGGCCAATACTGACTAAATCAGCAGAACGTTGCACGGCTTTATAGGTAGTGTTGCCAGTATTAAGGTCTGGAAAAATAAAAACCGTTGCTTTACCTGCCACAGGGCTGTTTGGCGCTTTTTTCTTAGCAACATTTTCCATGATGGCTGCATCATATTGCAGTGGCCCATCAATAATAAGATCAGGTCTTTTCTCTTGCGCTATCTTAGTTGCTTCGGTCACTTTTTCAACGTCTGCACCATAACCTGAGCTACCTGTACTGTAACTGATCATGGCAACCCGTGGTGGTATGCCAAATGCTGCAGCTGAATCAGCAGATTGTATTGCTATATCGGCAAGTTGTTCTGCATTTGGTTCAGGATTAATGGCACAATCACCATAAACAAGTACTTGATCGGGTAGTAACATGAAGAAGATAGAAGACACCAACGAACAACCGGGTGCCGTTTTTATTAATTGCAGTGCCGGTCTTATTGTATTGGCTGTTGTGTTAACAGCGCCAGAAACTAAACCGTCTACTTGACCAAGTTTTAGCATCATGGTTGCAAGCATTACATTATCTTGAAGTAATTCATTAGCAATTACTTCAGTTACCCCTTTATTTTTACGTAATTCCACCAATGGGTTGATATAATTATCACGAATATTCTCCGGGTCCGTTATCAATAAACCATCAGGTAAATTTATACCTTGGTGCTCAGCAATACGTAATATTTCCTCTTTATTACCAATGAGCTGACAACGTGCGATATTGCGCTCACAACAAATAGCTGCGGCTTTAATAGTGCGTATATCAGTACCTTCAGGTAAAACAATCAGTTTATTCGCCTGACGG
Source organism: Colwellia maritima (assembly GCF_022669015.1). GTDB lineage: Bacteria > Pseudomonadota > Gammaproteobacteria > Enterobacterales > Alteromonadaceae > Colwellia > Colwellia maritima. The sequence goes on from NZ_JAKKSL010000002.1 coordinate 568,371, forward strand.
GCAAGTTCAGTTAATTTATGTCTGAACGCCGGTGGAGATAACAAGTAATTTGACTCAACTTTCGAAGAAAGCTGCGTGATCCAATCTTTGGATAAATTATCAGCAACATGCTGTTTTACTTTTTCATGGCGTTGAAGGTCGTCTTGCGGAATTTCAGGGTTAAAATTCATAATATGACGAGAGGTTTGCCATGTATCCGAAGGTACTGATAATACAGGTAAGCCAGAATCAAGTGCTTGTTGGCAAAGTTCCCATACTTGTTTCGAAGGTTCGTAGCCATTTGTTAGTACTAAGGCACCGAGTTTAGTTCCGTTTAATGCAGATAAACAAGTGGCAATGATTATATCGGTACGATCTCCAGGGGTTACAATTAAGCGGCCAGGTACCAAATAACTCACTAAATTACTAACACTACGAGCGCAAAAAGCGACGCTACGGAAACGTCTGTGTTCCATTTCACCTTGATTAATGATTTTTGCATCGAGATAATTACTAATATCTTTAATGCGTGGGGCAACAAGATCCATTTCCCACGTAATGGCACCTAATAAATTAAAGCCTTTGTTTTTGAAAATAGGTAACTCTCGCCAAAGGGTAATATCAAAATCTGTATCTATATTTTCTTCATAAGGCAATAAGCCAAATTCATCTTGATCAGGTGAATTGAGCTTATTCACTATACAACCGAGTAAATGTTTGTTTTTAGTACCGCCATAAGTTTCAGCACTGACTTCTAGTCTTTCTTCAAACTCTTTAGCTGAATCATTTCCTGGGGCTGCAACCAATACAATATCTGCACAGAGTGTTCTGGCTACATCCCTATTGATTCTACCAAAGATAAGGTTGTCGAGTTGTTGGTATAAGCCCTTCAATAATGACAACATCTTGGTCTTTATTAAAATCATCAAAATTTGCAACAATATCCTCTAACACAATACCATGTTCGCCTTTCGCCATTTTCTCTTCAAAGTAGTTTAACGAAATACAACGACTGTTTTGAGAAAGGCTGATTGCTTCAATCGTTTTATTTTTTTTGGCTAATGAGTTTCTTGACGGTTGGCTAATCGGTTTAAAATGACCTACTTTAATGCCTTTTTGTTCACAAGTGTGCAATAAGCCTAACGCCACACTAGTTAAACCAACCCCTGAGCCAACCGGAATTAACATAATTCTGTGTGATTGGTTTTGTGTTGTATTGATATTTGTTGTTTGATTGTTTTTTGACATGTTACGTCTCTTGAATTTTGTCTATAGTGGCTATATCAGCGTTAATTTATGCTTTGTTAGGTGTTCTGTTTAACTAAGTAGCAATGCTGATTGCTGTGCAATCACTAACTCTTCGTTAGTTGCAATTACCCAAAAAAGAGAGAGAGAGAGAGAAGAAGGCCTTGATGATTCTGCTGCGATATTACCACTAGCACCAAAACGAGTTGCTAGGTTGCTTACGTCGCAAATTTTAAAATTTAACAAACTCAGTTGCGCGATAATTTGTTGTCTAACCCAGGATGAATTTTCACCTATACCACCTGTAAAAATTAAGCCATCTAATTCAGTTAAACTCGCACTAAAAGAAGCTATGCTCTTAGCGATACGATAACAAAATACGTCGAGCGCTAATTTCGCTAGCGCAGAGTCATTGTTTTTGCCTTCTAACATGGTTGTTTCTAATGTTCTACAGTCATTACTCAATTGTGATATACCTAACAAACCACTTTTTTTATTCAATAATGTATCCACTTGCTCAAGTGTATAACCAAGTCGCTCCACTAGATGGAAAATAATGCCCGCGTCAATATCGCCGCATCGGGTGCCCATCATTACGCCTTCTAGTGGCGTCATGCCCATACTGGTATCAACACTTTCACCATTCTTGATCACCGTCACACTGCATCCATTACCTAAATGCGCGCTAATTAAATTACAGCTAGCTAATGGTTTGTTTAGTAATTTTGCTACTTGGTTTGCTACAAAGTAATGACTAGTTCCATGAAAACCATAGCGTCTAATGCTATGTTGATTATACAGTTCAAATGGAATGCCATATAAATAGGCTTTTTCAGGCATAGTTTGATGAAACGCTGTATCAAATACGGCAATTTGAGGTAACGAAGCAAACGCCTTTTCACAAGCATTGATACCTATTAAATTGGTCGGGTTATGCAGTGGTGCAAGCTTAGCAAGATTCTCAATAGTGCTTTTAACATCTTCATTGATTAAGGTTGGTTGTGAGTATAGTTCACCCCCATGCACAACACGGTGTCCGACAGCACAGATATTTTGAACAAGGTTTAAAATATTAAGTTGTTTTACTAGGTTATTTAAGGCTTCTTGGTGATCATAGGGAGCGGCTAACGCTTTTGTTTTAGTTGATATTCCCTCGCTATTAGCATGGTATTTTATTTTAATACTTGCATCTTCTGTTGTTAAGCATTCAGCTAATCCTGATAATAAGGTGGTTTCTGATTCAGGTTGTATTACTGAAAATTTTACTGAAGAGCTGCCGCAGTTAATCACTAGAATGGCGGGGTTATTTATGAGCGTGTTAGATACGTTAGAGGAATTCATCATTCTTTACATATGACCTTAAAATAGTGAAGCAAAACAGTGTACGTATGACTATTATACCAGTTTCATTAATTAGGTGATTTATTTTATACGTTGAAATGATCACATAGTTAGTGAGATTGGTATTATAACGGTTAGAGAATAAAAATAGTTGATACAAGGCAAAATTTATATTAAATATGTATTACTTTTTAGAGTCACTTTTCCAAGTTATGCTTTAATGCTATAGTTATCTTATGAACTTATCTGTTGTTGAACTTATCAAGCTAGGCCAAAGGTATTGTAAACTTTGGCCAGAAAAAGCTGAATTAGCTAGGTACTTTGCCGACTATCGTGCTGTGCAAAGCGCTCGTTTTGTGTGTCGTTATTTTCCTGCTTTAGCGTTATTTACTGTGGTGATGCAACTTTATTTTGCGACAGGTTTTTTTACCGGTACAGGTAAAATAAATAATGCCTTAAATGCGTTACCTCAAGCCTTAGTATATGGTGTGTTTTTGTTGTCAATTCCTGTTCAAGCTTTGGTTATTTTGGGCGTAAAAGCGGATAAGTTTTTACCTCCTTCACTAGCTTCGTGGTATCGCAACGGGTTAGAAAAAGCGAAAGAGCAAGGTAGCGTTAATAAACTAACAGAGTTAACCGTTTCTAAACCTAAATACATTGATTTAGCTCAATTGTTACAGCTTACTTTCTCTTCTCGAAATTAATAATATTTAATTGTAGTGGTTAAACAATGTAGTGGTTAAACAATGTAGTGGTTAAACAATATAGTGTTTAACCACTGTTGTTAGTGTTATTTTTGATATAAACGCAGAACAAAATCTGCCTGACAAGTAAAAGTTGTCATGGAACTAATTTGTTTAATGAGTGCTTGTGATGCTTTAAAGGCGAAAGGTGTCATAGCAAGTAAATTTAGCACGTCATCACTTCCGTTAAAATGCATATGATAGGTTAATCTTTTTTCTTCAACGAGTGTTAATTTTTCTATTGGTTTTTTACTGGTATCATGCTCGTTAGCTTGTTTATATATAAGCGTCTTTAATTCAAATAAGTGTTGCTCGAGTGGCGTTACCGTTAAAAGAAAACCATCTTTTGCCAGTAATCGCGTGAATTCAGTTTCTAAAATTGGCGCATAAACAGAAACTATCCAACCAAAGTAACTATCTGCAAAACTTAATTTAGATAAAGTCCCGACACTAAAATGACATTGTTGATATCGTTTAGCAGCAATCTTTATTGTTTCTTTGGCAATATCGACACCATATACTTTATTTGTACTTGTTTTATATTGATGTGTATAAAAACCTTCACCACAACCTGACATCTAATACTGGCGCGTTTGAATTGCCATATTGTTGGTATAGCTCCAAACATTTTATCAACCAATGGTTGGTAAAAACCTTTATCAAGAAACGCACGTCTAGCATTGACCATGTCTTTATTATCGCCCGGTGCTTTTGAATGTTTAAACTGCACAGGGAGTAAATTAACATAACCTTGTTTAGCCCGATCAAAGCTATGATTATTAATACAACGGTAAGTATTGTCATTCAAAATCAAAGCTTGCTGACAAAGGGGACAAAGGTAGTTTTCTAATTCAGACATGCGTGACCTGTTGATCTAATTTTTGAAAGTTGACCAAATAGGTGCGTGATCAGATGGCTTTTCTATGCCACGTAATTCGTAATCTATGTCTGATTCTATACAATGTGTACTTAGGCTTTGTGTTGCTAAAATGACGTCAATACGTAAACCACGATTATCATCGAAACCACGTGAACGGTAGTCAAACCATGAATATTTTTCACTTAGATCGGGATGAAGTTGTCTGAAAGTATCAGTAAATCCCCAATCCATTAAGGTGGTTAACCATTCACGCTCTTCCAATTGAAATGAACACTTACCCGTTTTTAGCCAACGTTTGCGGTTTACTTCACCAATACCAATATCTAAATCCAGTGGTGAAATATTAATATCACCCATAACAACAATATTTTCGTCTTTAGTGTGATGCTCATTTAAGTAAGTCATTAAATCTTTATAAAATTGTCTTTTGTACGGATATTTTGTTTCATGGCTAATGTTCTCTCCTTGAGGAAAATAACCATTTAACACGGTGATCTTTTCGCCTTGGTCGTTTATGGTTTCTACCATAATCATGCGACGCTGAGCATCGTCATTATCAGTAGGAAAGCCTTTTTGAACTTTTATGGCTTCTTTTTTACATAACATAGCAACGCCGTAATGAGCCTTTTGACCATGAAAATAAACGTGATAACCCATGGCTTCAACTGCTTCAAGTGGAAACACTTCATCATGGACTTTAATTTCTTGTAAACCAATAATATCAGGTTGATGTTTATCAATAATTGCTTGTAATTGATGGAGGCGAGCGCGAAGGCCATTAATGTTGAAAGAGATAATTTTCATAAATAAAGCTCAAAAAAATTTGTTGAATATGCTACCAGAAACCCATTTAAAAAACTTGCGTTATTCTCTTTAACTCGGGGCTAATTGTCATTTTTTTGATAATAATACTGACTTATTTCAATGTAAATAAAGTGAGAGCTTATTAAAGAAACAAACAAATAAATTTAATTTTTTGTCATTTGGATGTTTTGTTATTTGGTATGTGCACGCAAATAAACAATATAAATAGCAAATTAAATTCATATAATTTGCTATTTATATTAAAGCTTTATGTAAAAGTGTCGATAACGTCTTTACTAAACACATGTAAAATGTCTTTTCATTAAATATTTTCATGGCTTCAGCATCAAACTAAGAGAACGAACCTTTGGCTGTAAACGTAGTAGATGACAACGTTAATAATAACACAGCAACGGTAAAGCCGTTGCTGCATGAATTGCAATTGGGTGAACAATTAAACCAATGCATTCATGAGTCAAGACGCTCAGACTTTTCCTTAATGTTAGCGATGTTATGCGATGATGTAAGAGAACAAAGCCAATTTGTGTTACCTAAATCTTTATCTGCTGATGGCTTGCCCGTAGATAAAAACACTCATGATAATATAACGCTAAGAAAATATTTTGACCTCCCTGAACAAGCTCCTTTATCGTTAGGGTCTATGCAGCAAATTGATGAGTATAATCAAGGACAATTGATTGCTAACAACGATTTGATAACGTTACATTTGTCAGACGCATTATCACCTAAACCACTTTCTTTTAGAAATGAACCTAATCATATACCTGATATTATTGGTAATACTAGTTTAATTTGCCAAGAGAAACATGCAAACCCTCAAAAAGAAGTACTTAATAAACCATTAAACATGCAAGTAGAACAATGGTTGAAATTGATTCAACATTCAGTTGTTAGTTCAAAGGTTGTAGATGTGGCAGCCTAAGCCTGCGGTTAACGTCAAATTATTTACCGCAACATTTTACCGCAACATTGTTTATATTTTTTCCCTTTTTTGGGTAACCAACCGGTAGCGTAGTGGTTACAAGGGCAAAGATCTTTTCGCTTTATTTCTGTAAGTTCACTGTGCTTAATAATATCACCGTCTAGATATCGCCAATGTAAGTTTTGATCTTTATCTTTTTCCTCAATAGCAGCTTCTAATACAAAACGAGAGTTTTCATGTAATTCAAATAATCTGTTGTCGTTAATGTAAAAAGCAGAAAACTCAACAAAATGTTCCGGTGAATCATTCGTTGTAACATGACTGTTGGGGTTTGTATTATGTACTTGCAAAGCAATCCATACACATGCATTGGCCCAGTCTTCAATGTCTTTTACGGTTTGTAATTCTTGGCTAGTTTTAGCATATGTATCATAAATATATTGGCTATTACCGCTAGCATAAGCACTAAAACGAGAACGCATCAACTGCTCAGCAGTTTTAGGGAAAGTTTGTGGGCCATGTTGCTCTGTAATATATGGCTGACAACAGTTGGCAAAGGTTTCACTGCTGCCACAGAAACATCTGTTTTTAGAGGTCATGGTCAATGGTAAAATTCTAGGTTTGATAATATTACGTTTTATTTTAGCATAAAACCATTTATCGCAGAAAGGCGTTAACTGGTGGTTTTCCCTTACACTTTCAAGCAAAAGTAAAATATTCTATTAGGCTATGTATATTGATCATCATTAGTTTGATCAGTATAACTATTACCTAAGCAAATTTAATGTTTTATATACATTCATTACAATTAATTATTCCTCAAAAATAAAGAGCCTATAAATTGATGAAATTAAAATTAATCGCTGCAACGTTTAGCCTTTCTTTAGTTGCTTGCGTTAACACACAAGAAACATCACAGAGTCAACCTAACCCGGTGATATCTCCTGCACCTGTGATGATCAGTTCAACCAATGTTCAGTCGTTACAAACCAAAACTAAAGTGATTACACTTGAGCAGATTATGGCGGATCCTGATTGGTTTGGTCGTGCACCTGAATCATGGTATTGGGGAGATGATAGTAATACTGTTTATTATAAGCAGAAGCAATTAGGTAATCCATTAAGAGATTTATGGGTTAAAAAATTAGATCACGGAAGTAAAGTACAGCAAGTCACTATGTCTAATCTACATAAGGTTGCTGATAATCGTGCAAAAATAAATCAGGACAAAAGTCTTGAATTGTATACTTTTGAGGGCAACGTTTTTGTTAAAAACCTTGCTAACAAATCAGTTAAACAAATGACTTACACTTCAGTCAATGAAACAGACGTACAGTTTTTAACCAACGGAAATATTGCTTACAGGGTAGACAATGTTTTTTACAGTCATGATTTAATAACAGGGCAGGTGATTGAGTTAGCTAATTTGCAAATGACTGAAAAACCGAAAGAGACACAAGCACCAGAAAGTTACTTAGCCAAAGAACAACACAAACTCATTAATTATATTGCTTTACAACAACGTAATGACAAATTGCAAGCACAACACACAGCAACGTTGGCTGATCAAAATAATACCGTTACATCAACAAAATATTATTTTGGTCAAGACAACCGTGTAAGCCATGCCAGTTTATCACCAAGCAGGCGATAAACTATTAGTGAGTATCACCACCGTTGTACCCAATGATGACACTGATATCATGCCTAATTACATCACTAAAGATGGTGTTATTAAAGCTGAAAAAGTACGTGCTCGCGTTGCTGATAATCGTCAATATAAAGAAGAAATTTTTATTATTGATTTAACCAAAGGTGAGAAGTCGGCATTAAGTTATGAAACTTTACCCGATTTTGATACCGATGTTTTAGCCAAAGTTAAAGAAGAAAACTATGCCCGTTCAGGCAAAACTTATCAAAGCAAAAAACACCCCCGAAATATTCATTTAATGCAAATGTGGTTCCCGGTTAAATGGAATGCACAAGGCAACCAAGTTGCCTTAATGCTAGAAGCTTGGGATAACAAAACCCGTTGGTTAACAACGGTTGACTTTGCCAACAACAAATTAGTAAACCAAGATAAACTGCACGATGATGCCTGGATTAACTATTCAATGAATGAATTTGATTGGGTCGGTAATGATGCGCTTTATTACCTTTCTGAAGAAACAGGGTATTCACATCTTTATCATAAAGCACTGAATAGCAAGAAAGCTAAGCAGCTCACTAGCGGTAAATTTGAAGTGAGTAATGTAACGTTAACTCAAAACCAACAAGGCTTTATTTTTAAGGCAAATAAAAAACACCCAGGTATTTATGAAATATACCAAGTGGATTTAGCTAAAAACGTTAAAACATTAACTGATTTAGGAGGTATGAACGATTACGCGCTTAGCCCTGACGAGTCAAAATTACTTATTGAGCATTCTAGTTTAACTATGCCACCAGAGTTATATGTTCAGCCGTTAAATGACAATGCGCAAGCGACTCAAATTACTTATACCGTATCTGAGCAATTTAAATCACTGCCTTGGGTTGCACCAAGTATTGTGGCTATTCCATCTTCTCACCAAGAAGAGCCAATATATTCGCGCGTTTATTTACCACACAATTTTGATAATAAGAAAGAAAAAAATCGTGCCGTAATGTTTACTCACGGGGCAGGGTATTTACAAAACTCTCACCTGGGTTGGTCAGGTTATTTTCGTGAATTTATGTTCCATTCACTGTTAGTGCAACAAGGGTATGTTGTTATCGATATGGATTACCGTGCATCAATTTGGTTATGGTAGAGATTGGCGCACAAGTATATATCGTCATATGGGTAAGGTAGAAGTTGAAGACATGCGCGATGGTGTTAATTGGATTGTAGAAAACGCCAATGTTGACCCAAAACGTGTAGGTACTTACGGTGGCTCTTATGGCGGGTTTTTAACGTTAATGTCAATGTTTACAGACCCAACGTTATTTGAATCTGGCTCTGCCATTCGTTTGGTGTCTGATTGGGCATATTATAATCATGGTTATACTTCAAACATACTGAATACACCAGAAGATGACGCAATAGCCTATGAGCGCAGCTCACCTATTTATTTTGCACAAGGTTTAGCAAAGCCATTATTAATCAACGCACCGATGGTTGATGATAATGTGTTTTTTGAAGACACCGTACGCTTAGTACAACGCTTAATTGAATTAGAAAAACAAGATTTTGAAACGGCTATTTACCCTGTAGAGCCGCATGGCTTTGTTCAACCAAGTTCATGGTTAAATGAATATCGCCGTATTTATAAATTGTTTGAAAATACGCTTTAAATACACATTAAAAACAAATATTAAACACATTTGGGGCAAGTACAGGTAAAACTCTGTACTTGCCCTGTTTATAAATAAAATTATGGTCAGTTCAACGTAAGCTTGTTAGCAAAAATCTCGTCTTACCATTCTCAATTCACGCACATTGATAGTCATCATAAATATCATCAATTCGTAAGTTAAAAACTGTATTAATTCTTGTTACAACCATACAAGCAAGTACAGTTCGTTAACTTTATGTGCCTTTAACCACTTTTTTACTAGTTGATCAAATGTAAATTACTTAGAGATAATTCAAATAATTCAGCTAAGGTTTTGGTATTAAGTTATTGATGACAAGTGATAATAAGAGTATTGTGGATTTTAAAATTTACATGGTAGAAGGATGAATGTCGTGTATAAACATGACGTTGGTTCTTCTAAAAAAGCTGTTATGTATTTTCTGGATAATAATATGAACATTGACGTTAAGTGGTTGGGTGAAAATCATCCTGAAGCAGGTGTACAAGATGATTTAGAAGTTGCTGTTAGAGAAGATCTTGGTTTTGAAGCAAATGATAGGGCAAAACCTTGTCATGATGGAACTCTTCATGTGGAGCTTAGTCTTGTTGGGCCACTGCTTGACGAAATTGTCGGTAATGTGAAATGTAATTGTGGTAAAAGTTATTTAAAAATTCATGGTACCGCAACTCAAAGTATTAGTTACAGCAGATTTTGAAGGCGAATGAAATTAATCAGCCCGACCATGATTATTATCAGGCCACCCATGATAAATCTTCTTTTAGTTGAGATGTTTTGTGATTATTTAATTTATTGTTGACTGTGCATAAACACACTAAAGTCGAAGATTATGTAATTTGCATGAAAAAAGGTTTTTACTAACCTTTAACTCATCAACCAGTTGACGGGTTACTATTAACTTATTGATGAGTAGAGGTAATTGGAGTATTGTAGATTTTAAAATTTACATGATAGAAGGATCAATGTCGTGTTTAAATATGAAGTTAATCCTTCTAATAAGCGTTAGGCTATCAGCATGCATCGCACCTCAATGGATCTCTCTTGAATAAAAATATTTTTCTTTTGTGGCAAGGACAACTAATAAGCCAGTTAGGAATGCAAGCCTATTCTATTGCGATGATGTTTTGGTTTATGGAGAATACTAACTCATCAGCCTTGATGAGTATTATATTAATATTATCTATATTACCCAGTGTTTTTTTTGGGCCGATCGGTGTGATAGCCGATCAATATTCACGTAAAAACATCATGGTAGTCACTGATCTTATTCGGGGGACTGCTGTTCTTGTTCTATCCCTAACTATTTTAGGTGAATATGGTAGCCAGTTTTTTATCATTATGCTGTTTGCTATGGTCTCTTTAATAAACGGAATATCAAGAGCTTTTTTTCAACCGACTGTAGATGCTTTCATTCCAGATCTTGTTACAACTGAAAAGCTTTCTAAAACAGTTGCATTCTTCCAGTCCTCGACCCAATGCACAACAATAGTAGGTCAAGCAATGGGAGGGATTCTTTATCGTGCCTTAGGTGCGCCAATTTTACTTTTACTTGATGCTATCTCATATTTTATATCTGCTTTTAGTGAATCTTTTATCAAACACGATTTTGAAGAGCATAAAAATAGAATTGGTATTAGCAACAAATACAAACAGCATAAAGCAGATTTAATTGAAGGATTACGTTATGTCAAAAGCTGTAAAGGGATGCTTCAAACGATGATTTTTGCATCATCTATTAATTTTTTTATCGCTCCAATTATGCTCCTTTTACCCTTTTATGTAACTGGGCAATTATTAGAAGAGGCTCAATGGTACGGTTTTTTACTAGCAGCAATGGCACTTGGTAGTATTTTGGGGTATTGGCTGACTGCGACTATTAATGTACAAGGTAACCGCAGAACTTTTATAATGTTTGCTTCAATGTTTTTATTTTCATGCAGTTTAATGTTACTTAGTCAGAGTGAATCACCCATAATTGCATTATTTGGCTTATTTATTGCGGGGTTAAGTCTAGGGGTGTTCAATCTACAGGCGATGACATTATTTCAAAAAAACACACCAACAGAGTTACGTGGGCGAGTTATGAGTTTATTAATGACTATATCTAGTGGGTTATTACCATTAGGATTATTAATTGGTGGTGTTTTAGGTACATTAACTAATAATAACACTCAGTTAATTTTTGGGCTTAGCTCTTTTAGCATAGGATTACTCACAATATTTACTAGTTTCAATTTAAATATAAGGAACTATATGTTTAACTCTGAAAGTGCTGAATTAAGTAAAACCTGAATCGGGTAGCCGGAGGTTTCTACCCTCCGGCCCCCACACCACCCTGCATGCGGCTCCGCACAGGGCGGTTCATTAACCATGATGGATTTTAATCCAGATATCCCTAAGTGATACTAAACCTGCATTGGCTAAATACTCGTTGCTCAATGCTTGATTTATCCCTTTGGTTTTCGCACTTCGCCATACCCCTTTTCTTGTCGCTCCACAGCTAATTGCTAGCGCTAGTGGAACCCCCGTTTTAATAGATTTTTCACTTTGGATCTTGGCTTGCGCCATTGTCGCCAAAAACACATCCGTATTCTTCGGCGGATCCATTGATCTAAATCGACACACAACTGATAACCGTTGGCGATGAGGAAGTAGTTTCCCCATCCTCGCAGGTATCGGTTAAGGCTCGCAATTTGCTTGCTCATGGCAATGCCCCAATTTCTGTTAGTTAACTCTCGCACACGGTATTTAAAACGCTGCAATGAATTATCATGTATTTTGATGCGTCCGTATTTGAAACCAAAACCTAAAAACTTGGTCTCTTTTACCGCGCCTACACGACTTTTCTTCTCGTTAACGACGAGTTTAAGGATTTGCTTTATAAACAAGCTAATACTCGTTAAAACGCGTTCGCCTGCTCGCTTACTTTTCACCAAAATGGTGAAGTCGTCCGCATAACGGGCGAAGTGATGTCCTCGTTTTTCCAACGTTTTATCAAGCTCGTCAAGCATGATGTTAGAGAGTAACGGTGACAATGGCCCTCCTTGTGGCACGCCTTGGGTTGGTTTTACTCGTTTACCGTGTTCAACAATTCTTGCGCGTAAGTACCGCCCAATCAGTTTCATCAATACTTTATCTTTTACTTTTAACCCGAGTTTATGCATGAGTAAATCATGATTAACTCGGTCAAAGAACTTTGATAAATCGATATCAACAGCTATTTTACGACCCGATTTAATACCTGTTTGCAAATGTGTTACCGCTTGTGCTGCATTGCAGTTTGGGCGAAAACCATAGCTGTAAGGTGAAAAATGCGGGTCGAATAGTGGATTGAGTACTTGGTGGATTGCTTGTTGGATAAACCTATCGAGTACGGTAGGAATACCCAGTTTTCGCGTGCCACCATCGGGCTTAGGAATGTTGACCCGTAGCACGGGGCTAGGTCGGTATGTTCCTTGAGCTATCTGTGTTTTGATGTGTTCCCAGTTTGCGTTAGCAAAAGTGGGAAAATCATCTATCGTCATCCCATCAATACCTGCACTACCTTTGTTGGCTTTTACTCGTTTCCAAGCATTATCCAAGTTAGCAGGGCTTAACAGCTTTTCGATGAGATTTTCATGTAAGGTGGGGTTGATATGCCATGCTCAATAACATCATTACTTGACGGTAATTTTGATGTATTCAAATGCATAAATGTTCCTCCTTAAGTTAATGTTCAGGCCTTCACCGTGTCCCAACCATTACGAAAGAGAGGGGCATTGGCGCTTTTACCTAATATAAAGTGCCGTCTGCTGACTTTTGCTTAATCACCATTGACGTTACCATCATTGGCGCTATCGGTTTACATCTCATTCGCTCTTCGTCGTCGATGCATTCAACGAAGCCAAGGCACTTATTAACCAGAGCCTTACTGGTTTAATGCCGATTGCGTGTTAAGCAGATCTCCCCAGATAAGAGCATGTACTTTCTTTGCACTGCTGCACCATTTACGGTGACCATTAGATCACATGGTTTCGTTATGCTTGGCTAACTCACCTCTAGTCTACGCCTCATATGATGTTCTTGTTCATCAGCTCACAAATTTGCTAGCGGCTTCCTTCAGACCATTCCTCACAGAAAAGCCCTTGCCATTCGCTAGTAGTTAGCGTTTAATAAAACTCATTAAACGGTGATCTTTGCCCATGGTGGGCGTACCAAACGCATGTTGTCGGATTGGTTTTCCGCTGCGCTCCAAACCAACCGCAAATGCGGACGTTAGCATTCAGGAGTGTTTAATAAACGTTAAGCACATTTTTAGAGTAAAAAGGAAGAAAGGAAACATTATGCATCATCAAATGGATTACAACGGACAAATACTAAAATGGGGAAGTAGAGGTGATTTTAAGGCTACATCGGGTCTTCCAGACTCACAATTACCGAAAAACCAATGCACACCAGATAATGGACCAATACCAGAAGGGTTTTATAAAATATTTCTTGGAGATCATGGTCTTGCCAAAGATGATGGTAGAGGAATGTGCGCATTAAAACCATCTTGGGGTATTCAAAGTATTTCAAGTGGAAAAGCAGCGGTGAGTGTGCCCCATATTGGGCTAACTGGGGAAAAAATAGAGCAAGAATGGAGCCTGCTGATTTAGAAACAAAATCAAAGTGTAGCCCTATTATGAGAGGTGGTTTTTATTTACACGATTCAACAAAGGGTTATAGTCACGGTTGTATTGAGGTAGAAACAAGGATTTTCCCATTACTAAGGGCTTTTAATAAAGCCACAAAAAATAACACTATAACCATAAAGGTAAAGTATAACAAAGGAGTCGCTACAAATGGCGGAACTAAGATATAGCTTCTTACTATTTTTTATGATTTCAGCTTGCTCGCAAGCTACTTCAAATACAAAAGTTTCGATAAACAATCAACTATCAAATTGCATAAAGATCGGTAATCCAGAAGTTATATATAAAAGTGGTATCCCGATGCTAGGTATATCACATCAACAACTAAAATCCACATCACAATGTGGATGTAAGTCTGCAATTTCTCAGTACTCATCCCGACTTGAAATGGATGGTTATAAATCTGAATTGCTTACGGCTAAACTCACATTCCGTGACAAGCCACTTATTATACCTTTGGCTACTAGCAAAGAAATAATAGGTGATTACTCCGTGTTAGTTAACTTTTCTTGTGCTTTAGCAGACTAGAATGCTAACATATATGAGCCCATCTCGCGTCAATAGACAGTAGTGTTCTTTTAGCTACCGCTAGGTAGCTAATTGTTTTCAATCAGTCATTCGTCTTCTTCGTTATGTCAGTTAACCTTTAAACGCTCGTTTACGGCAAACACATATTGAGGCTCTCTTAGTGTAATCTCATCACTGCCTGCTTTTCCTTAATCCTTTTTGGTCGCAGGGGCACCAGACATTCATGACAAAATGAAAGTGAAAATAGACAGCCCAATAGGGCGACGGCAATATAGCAAGCGATTAAGTGCAATTGAACCCGTTTTTGGCAACATTATCGTCAATAAAGGCATGAATAAATTGACCTTACGCGGTCAAGAAAAAGTAAACACCCAATGGCAACTGTATTGCCTTGTTCATAATATTGAAAAGTTAAGAAACAACCTGCATTAAGGGTTAAAAGCCCAACGCCACACCATACAAATCGTTATAACACTAAATTATCAGCTACTAAACCACTATTTTGTTAAGTTAACGATGTAAAAATAAAAGCGCCAAAAACGTAAACGTTTTTGATTGTTAAAAGAAAGCAATCCAGTTAGAGTACTTTGATTAATAAATAATAGAAAAACGAGTTATTCTACAAGCTCGTTATATTTTTATCGACGAGTGATGCGCATCGCGCTATACTTGTGTCATGATTAAATCTTTCAAACACAAAGGCCTCAAGAAATACTTCCAAACAGGAAGTGTTCCGAATTCAGGCAAAGCATCAACGTAAATTACGTATGCAACTAACTGCAATAGATACCGCGCAAGAAATTGATGATATCAATTTACCCGGTTTTAAACTGCATCCTCTCAAAGGGGATCGTGATGGGATTTGGTCTATTACTGTAAATGGTAACTGGCGCATTACTTTTGAGTTCATCGATGGTAATGCATACATTCTAAACTATGAGGACTATCACTAATGACTATGCATAATCCGCCGCATCCTGGAGAGTTTATCTACGATGTATATCTAGAACCCGCAGGTTTTAGTTGTCGTTATTTGGCTAAACAACTAGATGTAGCATCATCTACATTAAATAGAGTTCTAAAAGGTCAAAGTGCAATCTCACCTGAAATGGCACTTCGCTTATCAAAAGCAATCGGCAGAACACCTGAAAGTTGGCTAGCAATGCAAGATAACTATGATCTTTGGCACGCTAAACAACAAATTAACTTAACAAATGTCCACGCGGTAAACTTTGCAGTGGCATAAAAAATATAACAAATAAGAATAGGTGTCGCGTCAGCCGACACCTTATTCGGGTGTTGAACAAGCCCGAAGCGCTACTTATTGTGTAAATAGTGATTTTTTTGTTGAAGGGTTCACAAGCAATTACTTGATCGCAAGACACACGAAGTTAAGACGTAAAATAAAGGCTATTTTTCGTCTGTTTTTTAATGAATTTTTCTTTATTGTCTCATAGGGTCTTTCTTCTTTTCCTCGTTTTTGTTTTTCATTTTAGCCATTATCCTTATACTATTCGCCTTTCGGCTAACTCGTTCGCGTGATACCAATACAATGCATTTTATGTTGACAACAAGGACATATTCTACTGGCGCGAGTTATTACCTCATTATTTGGTGCCGCCCAATTGTAGTTAGGCATTAACAGTAATTGAATAAGCAATCGCAGTTTTTTAGCTCCCGACGACAACAACCCGTAATCGCGCACGCGCTGTAATCCTTTAAAAAAGGGGTCAGGTACACATAATTTAATTTGTACCTGACCCCATTTATCGATAGTGTAAATAGTGATTTTTTTGTTGAAGGGTTCACAAGCAATTACTTGATCGCAAGATGCACGAAGTTAAGACGTAAAATAAAGGCTATTTTTCGTCTGTTTTTCACTGAATTTTTCTTTACAGTCTCATAGGGACTTTCTTCTTTTCCTCGTTTTTGTTTTTCATTTTAGCCATTATCCTTATACTATTTGCCTTTCGGCTACCTCGTTCGCGTGATACCAATACAATGCATTTTATGTTGGCAGCAAGGACATATTCTACTGGCGCGAGTTATTACCTCATTATTTGGTGTCAGCCAATTGTGGTTAGGCATTAACAGTAATTGAATAAGCAATCGCAGTTTTTTAGCCCCTGACGACAACAACCCGTAATCGCGCACGCGCTGTAATCCTTTAAAAAAGGGGTCAGGTACACATAATTTAATTTGTACCTGACCCCATTTATCGCACATAATTTAATTTGTACCTGACCCCATTTATCGTGACCCCATTTATCGCTACATTTGTAACGTCTTCAGGTTTAGATACTTGGCAAATAGTAGCAAGCACCGTTTGGTTTTATGTTGGCATTTGTTTTGTCGGCGGTAGTATAGAACAATATAGGGTTGGTAAAATTAATCAGGCCACCCATGATAGTTCATTCTACAGGCTCGTTATACCCACTAAGCTAAATTGCATTGAATCATTTTTTGATGAATGGTAGTCTTAAAAAATGCAAATAAACAATACTTACAACTACATCACAGTTACATGGTGGCGCTCTATTTTATAGAGCGGCGCTGAATCACATTTATTCAAAGCCGTCGGAAGACTGCTTATGAATAACCTTATTTATGTCTCCGATGGTATTATTAGGAGTCATACTATGAACAATCCAAGAAAAAGCTTAAAAAAAGAAAAAATATTAACTGGAGATCGAGCAACCGGTCAGCTTCACTTGGGGCATTTTGTTGGCTCGCTTCAGCAGCGAGTCAAACTACAACACGATCATGAACAAACCATTTTAGTTGCAGATTTACAGGGCTTAACTGATAACGGTCATAATCCACACAAGGTATCGTCCAATATTTTGAATGTTGTCGCTGACTATTTGGCTGTTGGCATTGAACCTCTAAAAACAACTATTTGTTTGCAGTCAGCTATTCCTGCGTTATCTGAATTGACAATGTATTATTCAAACTTAGTCTCTGTTGCTAGATTACAGAGAAACCCCACTGTGAAAAGTGAAATTTCAGCTAAATCATTTGGTAGCTCAATTCCAACAGGTTTTTTAACATACCCGATTAGCCAAGCTGCAGATATTACCGCATTTAGAGCAACTTTAATTCCTGTTGGTGAAGACCAATTGCCAATGATTGAGCAAACTAATGAGATAGTGAGGAAATTAAATCATATTGCACAAGATGACATTCTAGTGGAGTGTCGACCATTATTAAGTAAAGTGCCACGCTTACCAAGTTCCGATGGTAAAAGTAAAATGTCAAAATCTATGGGTAACTGTATTCTCTTGAACTCTAGTGAAAAAGGAATATCGAAAGCAGTAAAGTCTATGTATACCGATCCTAATCATTTAAGTGTTGAAGACCCTGGACAAATTCGTGGTAATGTTGTTTTTACATATTTAGATGCATTCCACCCTGACTCAGTTTATATTGATGAGCTAAAGGTTAGGTATCAAAACGGTGGTCTAGGTGATGGAACAACCAAAAAAATTCTAGAAGAGTGCTTACAAGATATATTAAAACCAATTAGAGAGCGTAGGGAAATATTTATGTCAGATAAAGCTCAATTAATAGACATTCTTCGAATTGGTAGCCAAAAATCGCAAGAAGAATCAAATCAAGTGTTAAATAATGTTAAGCATGCATTTGGTCTTAACTTATTTAATTAACAAAAATCAATACGGTAGGTATAACAAATAAGAATAGGTGTCACGCAGCTGACACCTTATTCGGGTTTTGAACAAGCCAGAAGCCTGCTTTATATAGTAAATAGCGTGATTAGTTTTTAAGGAGGGTTGGCATTATCTATAGAATCTAATCAGGCTAATCTAATCAGGCCACCCATGATAAATCATGAAAATCCCGCTCGTAATTGATAAAAATGTACTAGTACCTCACCAAAAAGACTAAACTCTCTTAAAAATCGCGATTAAAAGTTGTAGTTTAGCAAGCATCTTAGCCATATTAACTAACAAAACCTGTCTACAGTAACGTACCACGCTCAATATATGTACCTTGCTTATGGCTACTTTTCATTTTACTGTAAATGCCTAACATCCCTCGTTCAAGTGTCATTATTTCAGGGCTGTCACAAGAAAACAAATCCATTGTTTGCTCTAAACCATCCAATATTTTTACCATGTTTGGATGAAATAGCATATTAGAAGCATTACTTAATGCGCGAGAAGGACCTGTTTGTCCGCAGATTTCATTACACATCTGAGTCATTTGGTGGGTATTTTGTAGTCACTATAAAGTGCGACACTGTCAACATCTTGTACGGTGTTGCCAAAACCATCAACAATAGAATACGCTTTGGTGTCTGAACGAATACTCAACTCTGTGGTTGCTCGATTACAGTTTGGATACTTTTTATCAAACACATGCAAATAGTGCTCTGCAAAAAATGGAAATAGGCTGAGCTGTTGTTTGTTTGGTCTCTTTAAACCCATGGCATCCAAAAATGCATTAGTGACGGTTATATGGTCTTTATAACGCTCGACTAAAGCTGCAGAATACTTCTTATTTTGATTTATAAAGCCACCATAATTATTATTGTAAATAGCAGTAATAAAAGAAGCGGCAGGAAAGTTACAAAATTCTTTTGTTAAACAAGTGTTGCTAAAGGCTTTTTTTCCTTCGTTAATAGCAAGGTCATTTTTATCAGGAGTTAATTCTTTATATAGCGTGATCGCAGCTTGTTCATTATGCGTTATATATATTTGATTGGCTTTCAGGCTTTCTTCATACCCTAAACAAGTATAATTACCTGGGCTTCCTGACCATTTAGGGCACACTTGGTCACTCCCTTTACCTCTTGTGAGTAATGTTAATACAGGAGCATTTAGGCGAGCAGATACCTCTTTGCTCGGCACAAAAAAAGCTTCTACAAACTCATCTTTATCACTAAATACTTCACCAGTTGCAGAGTTTTTGTATTTAGGCATCTGGTAAGCTTTTTGAGTCTCATTTTTCCAGTTAAATAAACGGGTTTCTTCATTAGGAGAGAACAAGTCGGGTTGCCCCAATTTACGGATGGCTTGGTTGTAGTCTCGTTTAGGTGGAATGTAATCAAGCCTACCCGGTTCAACAATGAAAATGGTTTGGCGTTTGGTAATAAAATATTTTCCGTCAATAGCCGGTTCGCTTTTTTTGACATATTTTTTAATAAGAGTAAGTACAGCATCGCTGCCCAATATTTTTGCTTGATTACAGGCATTCTCACCAATCACGTAGCTATCAAAATGGTAATTAAAAAACTCCCACTGCTCAGCCGACAACGATGCTGATTCTGCCGCGGTAAGTTTAGATTCTGTGTAAAGATTCATAGAAAAGCGTTTGAAACGCAGAAATTTATCTCCGTTTAAGTCGTAACTCGCTATATCTTCTACGTCCATACTTTGCAGAAGCGTACTTATTTCGTTGTAGTTTCTGTTACAGCTAACTGGGCGCAGTTTTTCGGGAATGAGTGCTTGCGAAGGTGTGCTTAAAACGAGTATTTCTACTTTGCTAGGTTTGCCAAGGTCATAGCTTTCGTGATTTTTTATGTAGCTCTGCATAAGTACAGACGGTGCAGAACGCTGAACTATCCCTGAAAATTCTTTTTCCTTAATACGTCTATTCTCATGCCTGTTAAGTAGTTGTATTTGAAAACCCTGCTCAGCATTCCCTACTAATGCGAGTTGCAAAAAAACACCGTTATAATATTTATGCATCCCCAAGCGTGTACAGGGTTTTTGTTGGCCAATAAGGTTTATGTCTATAATAAAAACCAGTAAATCATTAGTCTTTTTAAAGACGCCTTTTGCTTTGTCTAAAAAACGCTGTCGATTCGGACCGCTTAAAACTCTGCCTTTTCGTAAAGAAAATACACAGCCTCGATCACCAACAATAAAAAAACCACCCAAATATACATCAGGCATTATTGCGCCCTTGTCTTCAAACCATAATGAATATTCGACAGGTTCTTTTTTCTTAAATTCAACAAAGCCAGAATAAACACCCATAGCCTGTATTTGTTTATCTATGCTAGTCGTGTCGGCGGCAAAGCTAGTGCCGCAAAATAGATTGATGAATAATAAAAAAGAAAAGTTAAATAGTACTCGTATCTTATCCATGAATTGACTCCTAGCTTTGAATTTCAAGCCCACTTATAAAATTATAAATTACCAAATTTCATACTCTAACTTGTAACCTATAATGTGTCCAATTATTGAGCAGGTAGCGATCTGAACAAAGCATAATAGCCTTCATTGTTACATAATATCTTTAGGATTAAATGCAGAGCAAACTCTCCATCAGTTCGCTGCCATTAGCAAGTTTAAAGTATGTACAGGATACTTAATATGACATTCACCCCAATTAAAGTCTGGGATTAACAATCTACTAACCGTGGCCCTGAACTGCCGTTAACAAAATTTGGTCGTAAATAATTGCTTATCTGTCGAGCATTGATTGATTTAACCATGAAAATATAGGCAAACTATGTAAAATTTTAATAAATAAAAATTATCTAATGATGTTAAAAAAATCCCTACTTGTTATTGCTATATCAAGCGCCTTGTTAAGTGCTTGTACTGAAAAACAAACCACACCCACATCTAACATTGGCAATGCCATTTCACAAGAAAAAAGCACCAATGTAGTCATGTCAGAGTCTGAAAAGGCCAACAAACTATTTGACGCGATATTTGACGCAGGTGTTGACCGCAACCCGGTAAGACAAACATATCTTGGTATTAAAAAAGACTACGATAAATGGAATGATTTATCAGAAGAAAATGCCGCCAAAGAATTATCTTTTGCAAAATCAGACTTAGCAAAAATTAAAGCATTAGATAGCAGTAAGTTAGATGCTCAAACATTAATAAGCTATCAACTCTATATACAAAAGTTAGAAAACAAAATAAGTGATCATAAGTGGCGTTTTCATAATTACCCTGTAAATCAAATGTTCGGCACACATTCACAAGTTCCTGCTTTTTTAATAAACCAACATTCAATTAGTAACCTAAAAGAAGCACAAGACTATATATCACGTGTAAATGGGGCTAAAAAGCTGATGGAGCAATTGGTTACTCAACTTAAATTAAGAGAAGACCTTGGCATAATCGCCCCTAAATTTGTTTTTGAACACGTTATTCGTGATTCTAAAAATATATTAGTTGGTGCACCATTTGATGAAGGTAAAGACAGCACCATTTTGGCTGACTTTACCAAGAAAATTAATAAAATAGATCTTTCAGAGAACGATAAATTAACACTTTCTAATGAGATTAAAACCGCATTAACCAACGAATTAAAACCTGGGTATGAGCAGTTAATTAGTTATTTAACAGAACTTGAAACTAAAGCAGACAATCGCGATGGCGCATGGAAATTCCCTGAAGGAGAAGCGTTTTTCAATAATGCGTTAAAACGCACAACAACAACAGATCTTACCGCGGATGAAATTCATAACATAGGGTTAAGTGAAGTTGAACGCATTCATAACGAAATGCGTTTGATCATGAAAAAAGTGGGCTTCGAAGGTGATTTAGCTGAATTTTTTGTGTTCATGAGAACCGATAAGCAATTCTATTACAGCGCAGATGAAGCGGGACGTAAACAATATTTAGATGAGGCCGTTGCCTTAATTGACGATATGAAAGGGCGGTTGGATAGCTTATTTTTAATGAAACCCAAAGCTGAGGTATATGTTAAAGCTGTTGAAGCTTTTCGTGAAAAGTCGGCGGGCAAAGCTTTTTATCAAAGACCGACTCCTGACGGGTCTCGCCCAGGTGTTTATTATGCCAACCTTTACGATATGGAAGCCATGCCTTCCTATCAAATGGCAGCTTTAGCTTACCATGAAGGAATTCCTGGGCATCATATGCAATTTGCAATTAATCAAGAATTAACGGGCATTCCCAAGTTCCGAAAATTTGGCGGTTATACTGCTCATACCGAAGGTTGGGGCTTATATTCAGAAATGATTCCTAAAGAAATTGGCCTATACCAAGACCCTTATTCTGATTTTGGCCGTTTAGCGATGGAATTGTGGCGCGCATGTAGATTAGTTGTTGATACAGGTATTCATACAAAAAAATGGACTAGAGAACAAGGCATAGCATATTACGCAACCAATACCTCTAATGCTAAATCTGACACAGTTAAAATGGTTGAGCGACATATAGTAATGCCATCGCAAGCAACAGCTTATAAAATTGGTATGCTAAAAATTATTGAACTACGCGAAAATGCCAAAGTAGCTTTAGGTGATAAATTTGATATCCGTGAATTTCATGATGTTGTGTTGCGAAACGGTCCAGTACCTTTAAACATATTAACTCAACTAGTGGATGAATACATAAAAGCAAAACAAGCGTAAATTCAAATGAGCCCAATTAAGTCCTTTGATTCCAATTTATTTTCACTTAATTGGGCTTTGTAATAGAGCATCGATTGATGTTTTGAGTAACATAGCTCAACACTCTATTTAGAATTAAGCGTTAACCTATGTGATGCCAGACCAATCAAAGCAAATGCAAAAATGAGTAAATGGCTGAAGTAATATGGACGTCACCGCTTGATGATTTAGATGATTTAGCGGAATACATTGCTTTAAGTAATACTCAAGCGGCTAAACTATTGACGCAAAAAGTTTTTGATAAAATCTCCGGGTTAGAAAGCCACCCCGAATCAGGAAAAAGACCACGAGAGTTAATTAACTTAAATTATCGTGAGCTTAACGTTAATCCATGTCGTATTTTCTATAAAGTGGACAGTGACAAGGTTTATATTTTACATGTCATGCGGCAAGAACGAGAACTTCTTATATTTCTTCTACAGAGTTAAATACGGCTAACAAATAAGAATAGGTGTTGCGCAGCCAAGACATTATTCGGGTGTAGATATTTAGGTTGGATGTCCTATGATTCTATGTTTTATGATTCTATACTCAATAACGCTCTTTTTGTGGTTAGCAACCGCTAGTATCCATCGTCACAGTTGCCGCTGTTGTTGCATCAAGCGCATGGGTGTAAACAACTTGGCAGGTACCGGCTGTCTCTGGTGAATACCCTGACATGGTGAATGTTACTGTTAGCTCAGGACGAGAAAACTCCATCCCCCATTCACTATCTGTATCATGGGTATTTTCAATGGTATCTAAGTTCATCCAAAGAGATAGTTTATTATTACCGTTAGGCTGATTAGAGAAAGCGTTATTTGCGTTGTATTCACTTATATGTAAACGAGGATAACCATATCGAATTGGTACCGCTTCGTCATTGATAATGACAGAACTTTCTTGTTTATCTTCTTCGCCATGGATTAGTGCTTTGTCATGAACCAGAATAATACCAAGCACTTAGTGCACCTTTTAATCTTGCCATTTCTGCTGTTCTGGCTTCAGAAGAAAGGCTTAAAAATTTAGGTACCGCAGTAACAGTCAATATACCTAAGATTACAATAACAATAACGAGTTCAATTAAAGTAAAACCTTGGTTTTGTTTCATTATATTTTCCGTTCAAAAGGCTAAGCAAAACAATCATAGCAGTAATAGTAATAATAGTAATTAAATAACCAATTGCAAAACAAAATGTCGATTTTGAACATAATATGAAGCGGAAATGAATAGTCGTAGGTCCTAAGAGATTTATTGCGATGATATGCACCATAAAAAATTAAACAGTTTAGTTTATACTTCGTATCACTATTGTATTTCACGTTGTGTTAGATGCGCCCATTTATGTGGTGAAGACAAGGTGTTATGAAAAAGCTTTGAGCACAGAAAACAAAGGGTCGAAGAGAAAATAATTATTTATAAAAACAAAGGATTCATTTGAATGACTGCTCAAAGTCAGTTAATGTTTTTATTGTTAACTAAAACGAATAAAACGAGTCATTTTACGGACTCGTTAAGCACTGAATATAAATACCACTAATGAGGAATAATTTATGTCAAATGAAGGCTATCACGAACCAATAGACGAACTTTCTAATGAAACCAGAGATATGCATAGAGCAATCACTTCGCTAATGGAGGAGCTAGAGGCAGTGGATTGGTACAATCAAAGAGTAGACGCATGTAAAGATGAGGAGTTAAAAGCAATACTTGCTCATAACCGAGATGAAGAAAAAGAGCATGCTGCCATGGTGCTTGAATGGATTAGAAGAAAAGATCCAATGTTTGATAAAGAACTTAAAGATTACTTATTCACAGAAAAACCAATAGCTCATAAATAGTTATGGAAACAAATAAGAATAGGTGTCGCGCGTCGACACCTTATTCGGGTTAGATAAGGCCTAAGCCGTCAATAGTGATTTACTTTTGAGTAGACTATCAATGACTTGAGCGCAAGGTGTACGAAGTTAAGTCGATTTCCCTGATATAACGATAACACACCTATTTTTTTGACTTTAATTTAATAAAAAAAAGATAAACCATAGTAAAAAACAATCCTCCTATTGCACCCCATAAATGAGCGTCAACAGCGACATTGGCTTCAATTAAATTACTTACATCTTTGCCGGCACCATAAATCTGCTCGTGGGCGATTTTTAACCAAACGCCCAGAAATAATAAATACCCTGTTTTATCTTTCGACATAATATCCATAATCGCGCCATAAACAAATATACCATGCAAAACCCCTGATAATCCCACATATTGAATTAAGGATGGCGAGCTATAAAAAACACCCACACTAGTACTTAAACAGCAAAATAAAAATAATGCAGAATAGTTTTTGATGGTATAAAAGCGACCATGTAAGGCCCATAACATTATTAATGCAGTTAAATTTAGTAATAAGTGATAACCATTGGTATGTAATAAATGACCAGTTAAAAGCCGCCAGAGCTCACCTTGAATAATCAAGTTTCTTTGGTAAAAAAAGGCTTGTGCAATTGAGTTACCAATAAAATACTCCCAAACAAATGCAAGAATAGATAATAAGGCAATCACCAACACAATTGCTGAATGTTTTGAAGCAAGAGGGAAAGAACTTAATTTCATTTATGTTTGTACTTTAGGCTGAACTCGTTAAGGGTTGAGTATACAATGTCGTCTTATTAATTTTAATACCTTGGTGCTTTTCTTCTATGGCTAGAGATTTATGTTTACAATGCCAACGACCAATTGTAGCGTGTATTTGTGCTTTTATTGTAAAAACTTATAATAAAATCCCCGTGTTGGTGTTACAACATCCTAATGAAGTCTTACAAAGTAAAGGAACTGTTGCAATATTACAGCGTTCTCTCAATGATTGTCATGTATTGATAGGTGAAAACTTTACTGATAATGGCGAGCTAAATGATATGTTGGCAATGTACCAACCAATACTCCTCTATCCTGGCGAACAGGCAACAGAATTAACGATGGCTTGTAATGAAGAGGTGACTGAGTTCACGCATAATGCGTTTAAGCATAATAACACAAAACCCTGCTTACTTATTATTGATGGAACGTGGAAAAAAGCTTATCGCATGTTTATGCTGTCAAAAAACTTACATAACTTAAAGCAAGTTTGTTTACCTACTGTTTTTGCTGATAACGGCCAATATTTAATACGAAAAGTTAATAAAAAAAATGCATTATCAAGTTTAGAAGCAACTTGTTATGCTTTAGCCTTGCTTGAAGGTGAATTGCGAACATCAATTTTTGATTTGGCAATTAATGAAAACAGCCAAAAAATTGATTGTGGGCAATATCAGCCACTTTTGAATAAGTTTTCACAATTTAATCAATTTCAGTTATCGTTTAGAGAATAATTATTTCATCAATAATATAGCCATTTTCCTATTTCAATTTAAATAATAAGTGCACTTTAATGACCTTTAAAAAAATATTTACAGTATCTACAGTCTGTTTACTTTTATCCAGTAATGCTCTTTTCGCTAACCCTATACCTAGTGAAAAAATACCTAACACTCAAAGGGAAGCGCGCGAGCCAGAAGCAGCAACAGGTCTTGTTGAGAAAAAAGCAGCGAAAAGCAAAGAATTTATGGTTGTTGCCGCTAACCCTTATGCCAGTGAAGCCGGTTTTAAAATTCTAGAACAAGGTGGTAGCGCTGTGGATGCAGCAATTGCGGTTCAACTTGTCTTAGCTTTAGTTGAGCCTCAATCGTCAGGTATAGGCGGTGGTACGTTTATGCTGCACTGGGATAATGTAAATAAAAAAATGACTACTTATGATGGAAGAGAAACAGCACCGAGTTCGGCAACTAGTTCATTATTTTTAGATGCACATGGTAATCCATTAAAGTGGATTGATGCGGTTGTTGGCGGTAGATCCGTTGGGGTTCCAGGGTTATTCGCAACCTTAAAAAAAGCACATGAACAGTATGGAAAGCTTGAGTGGGCAAAGCTGTTTGAACAAGCGATAGCATTAGCTGATAATGGATTTGTTGTGTCAGCCCGATTAGAGAAATTGCTAAGTATGAATTTTAACCCAGGTTTACATGTTTTGCCTGAGATTAATCACTATTTTTTTCCTAACGGAACATCAGTAAAAGCGGGAGATATTCTCGTCAATAAAAAATTGGCGAAGGTTTTTCGAAGTGTAGCTAAAGAGGGCATTGATGTTTTTTATAAAGGGTGGATTGCTAAAAAAATTATAGAAAAAATACAACATTCAGCTATCTCTCCTGGGTTACTTTCAATGCAGGATATGGCCACGTATCAAGTTATTGAGCGCGATCCTGTTTGTGGCGATTACCGTGAATTTAGGGTTTGCGGTATGGCGCCGCCAAGCTCTGGAGGTATTGCTGTAATTCAAATTCTTGGTCAACTAGAGCGTTTTGAACTCGCTAAATATCGACCTAATGGTCTAGATGCTATTCATTTATTCACGCAGAGCTCACGACTCGCTTTTGCAGATAGAAATCGATATGTTGCCGATGCAGACTTTGTAACAGTACCTGTATCTGGACTTATTAACCCCAGTTATTTAGCTACTCGTTCAGCCTTGATAAATTCAGATAAAGATATGGGGTTTGCTGTTTCAGGTACACCTGAAGGGGCGGTAGCATTAGCGGATGATAATGCTATAGAACGTCCGTCTACTTCTCACTTTAATGTTATTGACGGGCAGGGTAATGCTGTATCTATGACTAGCAGTATTGAAAATGGTTTCGGCTCAGCATTGATGGTCGAAGGTTTTATATTAAATAACCAATTAACTGATTTTTCTTTGGCACCTAAAAAGAATGGACGATGGGTTGCCAATAGAGTTCAAGCGAATAAACGCCCGAGAAGCTCTATGTCTCCAACAATGGTTTTTAACAAAGATAATACGTTAAAGTTACTTGTGGGTTCACCAGGTGGTAGCAGAATTATTAATTATGTCGTACAAACTATCATTGGTGTACTTGATTGGCAATTAGACCCTCAAGAAGCAATAAACCTCTCTAAAATAACCAATCGAAACGATGTGACGACTCTGGAACGTGGCACTAATGCTGAATTGTTAAAACCTTTTTTAGAAGCAAAGGGGCATAAAGTACAACTTCGTGATTTAAATAGTGGTGTTCATGCTATAGAGGTTACTGCGTCTGGATTTATTGGTGGTGCCGACCCACGAAGAGAAGGGGTTGCCCTGGGAAAATAAAGATAAGTGTCAGTAATTTTTACAATTAATCTAATATTAAAACCCGACCAATGAAATAACCCTTTAATATCAAGTGGTTGTGGTGTTGGTATGATATTTGCTCTTTTATAAAAAGGTTTAAGGAAAAGAATAGATATTTATCATATGCTTAAGAAGATAATGATAAATATCAAACAGTTTTTAATCACCGTAAAAATAATTTCATAATAACATTAGGACAACTGTAACTATGAACACAAAAAATATCATAGCTGCTTCGGTTTTTGCAGCGCTAACAGCATTCCCCTCTCAAGCTAACATTATATTTGAATTTAATTATGTGGATAACGCTTCTAATCCAGGAGTAGGCTTTTTAGATGCCACCTATGGTGCTGCAAGACAACAAGCAATGGAAGAAGCAGGTACATTGTATTCTAATTTATTTAGTAATTATTTTAGTAATTCAGGGACTATTTATCTTGATGCGACATCAAGCGATGATGCAGCTAGTAGTACATTAGCATCAGCAGGCTCTTATTTAACATCAGGTTGTTCAGGTACTGGTAATTGTGTGATTAATGAAGTTGTTAAAACCAAATTACAAACAGGTGTTGACACTAATGGTGATGGTTTTGGTACTATTTTGTCAGATGGTACAGGTAACAATACAGATGGTAGTGTTGATGTAAATTGGGGGTCAGAGTGGACTGTTGATCCCAATGATACTGATCCTAACAAGTTTGATTTTTTTGCAGCAATATTTCATGAATTAACTCATGCGCTTGGTTTTAGTTCGATGATCCATGAAGATGGTTCTGGTGTTTTCAATAACGAATGGAGTATGTTTGATACCTTTTTGCAAAATGCAAACGGTGATAGTATTATTCAAAGTGATTCTACGTTAGATCAAACCGTATGGGATGATGCAAAAACTGGTGGTACTGGTAGCGGTATCTTTTTTGGTGGTGCAAATGCTGTTGCTGCTAATGGTGGTGACTTAGTTGGTATTTATAGCCCAACCTCATGGGCAGGCGGTAGTAGTGGTAGCCATATAGACGGCGCTCCATTCCCTACAGATATGATGAAGTATGACCGTGGTTACGGACCTGAAACACGTACCTTTAGTGCTATAGATGTTGGCGTATTAACTGATATTGGTTACACGAGAAACGCTACAACAAGTGTTCCTGAGCCTAGCACCCTTGGTCTTGGTTTATTTGGTTTATTATGTGGATTATTTATTCGTCGTAAGAATAGCTAAACACAAATAAATACAATAAGAATACAGAATAAAGAATACAGAATAAATTAATGTGAGGGAGCTTTTTAAGCTCCCCTTTTATTTCTAGTGAGGTAACTATCATTTCAACTTATCTACGACGTATATTAACGAGTGTAATGGCAAGTGTACTATTAACTGCAGGGACAAACGCTATGGCTACCGATGGTATAGGTAATAACCGTTCGCAGGTAAATAATTTTCCGCCCAATAAATATCTATTAAGTGACCTTGAAATTAAGTTTACTCGCCATCCGGTATGATTAAAGGGTCTACAAAAAAACAAATTATTATTTCTGGCAATGGATCTTCTATTATTGAGTTAAAGGGTAAGGAACAGCCATTTAAGTATTCATCTACAGAGGTAGTAGCGCTGATTAACTCTTTTTATAAAATTAGATTTTTCGATCTTCCGACACATTACAACACCAGTTTCTCAGTATTCTTAAATAATGATGGTTCAGTAGGTACTAGAGCTTTGCGTATGATGGACAGTGCAAATACAACGATTTGTTTTAGCCTACCAACGTATAAAAAATGTGTTAATTACGGTAAGGATAAACCGTATGAGTTAGAAAACCTTGTACAAGCTATCTTTAATAAAGCAGCGCAATAGCTATAAATTAATAAATGCTGATAGATGAAACTGTTCTTGTCACTCTTTTTTAGCTAGTTATGTTCTAGCATCATATCTTAATATGGCGTAACTTTGACAACTTCTACCTTATCAAAATTTATCATTCGCCATTGGATATTTAAATCATATAACCTCATGCCATAGATTTTATCATCAACGTGTTTTTGTTTATATGCGGGACGTGGATCTTGCGATAAGACTTGTTCGATGAGTAAGGTTAAATCAGGTAAGTCACTTCTCATTTTTTCTAATGCTTTATGTGCTTGTATGGCAAATGTTACCTTGAGTTTAACTTGTGGCTCTTGTTGTGCAAATCCTGCCAGAGAATTTTCAAGTGCGTCTGAGTAGGGAATATACGGTTTGATATCAACAATAGGTGTTTGATCTAATAGATCCAAACCAGAAATATGTATTATAACCCCTCGTTCCATGTGTTCTACTTTATCAAGTTTGACTACTGACATGCCAATAGGGTTTGGCCTAAAGGTTGATCTGCTTGCTAACACACCCACTTTTTTATTTCCCCCTAATCGTGGTGGTCTCACTAAGGGTTTCCACCTTGATTTTGAGTACCATGGAAAATAAACAAAAGCCAAATATGGCTAAACTGTTCAAGTTCTCTAACACTGTCAATATTATTGACTTCGTTTAACAGTGTTATGGTGCCTTTAGCTGCGTTAACTAAACCAGGTTGCCTTGGTATAGCAAACTTCTCTTTGTAGGGGGAATTTACAATGCCAATGGGGTGTAAAGTTATCTTGGGGATTTGGGACACGACGCGTGTATCGCCTTAGTTGTTTTCATTAGTTGCGGTATCAACAGCATAAGCTTTGCCGTAACAGACAACAAGTGAATTACATTGTTTCGCATCATTACTTTCACTTAGTTGTAAAAGCTGCTCTTGCGTTAAAAGGGTACAGGCTGTGAAAACAATAGCATTTGCTTGTAGACTAAATGCTTTCTGTCTTGCTTGGGTACGGGCATTAATTTCATCTGGTTGAGCATGATGGGGTTTTACTTGGCAGTCTTGTCCTTCAACGGCTCCAATATAATGATATTGACCAGGAAAATCATTTTCGCTTTTGTATATTTTTACATTTGAAGCTGAAAAATACTGATTAAAGTTATCTTTATCTAAGTTAGTTGATACATAACGATTACTGCAGCTGACAGTCAATATTAGTGAACATATGATACAAATGATTATGGGCGTTTTTATCTTCATGCGCGTTGGTTTCCAGTGTACTTGTTGTATTGCTGTAATCTTGAATTCACGTGACAAAATGTTAACGCCATAATGTTAACGGCATAATACTACACTGTTTACAATTCAATAATAAAGTATTGTTATTGATACACAGTGTAGCGTAGGTGTTTATACCAATCTCACAAACTATGTGATCATTTCTATTTGCTAAAATTACCAATTACATCGTTATTTATTTAATAATTAGAATAACTCGTTATTGAAATAAATGCCTTGTATTTGGCAATTTTTTCTACGTATAGAATAGATCATTTAATTAATGAAACGGGTATTATTTAACTCGCATACCTGCTTTTGCACCATCATCAGGATTTAATATCCATAAATCTTCACCACCCGGTCCTGCGGCTAGTACCATGCCTTCAGACATGCCAAAGCGCATTTTACGTGGTGCTAAATTAGCTACCATTACCGTATGCTTACCAATTAAAGCTTCTGGCTGATAAGCTGATTTTATCAAAGCAAAAACCTGGCGAGTTTCTGTACCTTCGTCATCAAGCGCTAATGTAAGTTTCAATAATTTGTCAGCTTTTTCAACATGCTCTGCATTGATGATCTTAGCGATACGTAAATCAATTTTAGCAAAATCATCAAATTGAATTTCTTCACTAATAGGATCGTCTGCTAATGGATTTGCTAAAGCAGCACTATTGTCAATAACTTTGCTTGTTTTAGGTTTGTTAGCCGGTATTTCTTTTTTCTTTTTGTCTTCTGATGTGGCTAAGTTTTCTTTAGAAGCATCAGTCATCGCATGAATTTTATCCATCTCTACACGTTGTAGTAATGCTTTAAATTTATTAATTTTGTGATTGGTTAATAAGGTTTTATGACCTTTCCAAATTAGCTCATCATTTAAAAATGCTGCTGTGCTGTCAGCTAAAACTGGTAGTACAGGCTTTAAATAAATCATCAAGGTGCGGAACATATTAATTCCAAGAGAACAAATATCATGCACTGCTTGTTGCTGAGTTTCGTCTTTTACTAGCTGCCATGGTTCTTTTATAGCAATGTACTCATTTACTTTATCTGCCAATGCCATAATTTCACGCATAGCTCTACCATAATCACGGCTGTCGTAATGTGCTGCAATGTTATCACCGGCATTCATCACTTCATCAGCTAGCGCTTGATCATCAATATTCGTAGATAACATACCATCAAAACGTTTAGTGATAAAACTTGCACATCGAGAGGCTATATTCACTACTTTACCGACTAAATCAGAATTGACACGTTGTGCAAAATCTTCAAGATTTAAATCTAAATCGTCAATTCTATTAGTAAGTTTAGCAGCATAGTAATAACGTAAGTATTCAGGATTCAAATGTTCTAAGTACGTACGGGCTTTAATGAAGGTTCCTTTCGATTTTGACATTTTGGCACCATTTACGGTAACAAAGCCGTGGGCATAAACACTTGTTGGTTTACGATAGCCTGAACCTTCAAGTACCGCAGGCCAAAATAGACTGTGAAAGTATATAATATCTTTACCAATAAAATGGTAAAGCTCAGCATCTGAGTTTTCAGACCAGAAACTGTCAAAATCAATATTTGGGTTTTTATTACACAAATTTTTGAAGCTACCCATGTAACCGATCGGCGCATCTAACCATACATAGAAAAATTTACCCGGTGCATTAGGTATTTCGAAACCAAAATAGGGCGCGTCACGACTAATATCCCACTGTTTAAGGCCTTGTTCAAACCATTCAGAGAGTTTATTGGCCATTTCTTCTTGTAATGCACCGCTTCGAATCCATTC
Organism: Colwellia maritima; assembly: GCF_022669015.1. Classification (GTDB taxonomy): domain Bacteria; phylum Pseudomonadota; class Gammaproteobacteria; order Enterobacterales; family Alteromonadaceae; genus Colwellia; species Colwellia maritima. The sequence goes on from NZ_JAKKSL010000002.1 coordinate 601,357, forward strand.
TTTTAACATGCCTTCAAAGGCGGGTAAGTCAAAGAAATAATGCTCTGAATCTTTTAATACGGGTGTAGCACCAGAGACAACAGAACGTGGATTAATGACTTCCGTTGGTGAGTAGGTTGCGCCACAATTGTCACAACTATCACCATTTTCGTCTTCTGATTTACATTTAGGGCAAGTGCCTTTGATAAAACGGTCAGGTAAAAACATACCTTTTTCTGGATCATAAAGCTGAGAGATAGTACGTGTTTTTATATGACCTTTTGCATGTAGTTTATTATAAATATCACTAGCTAAGGCATGATTTTCCTCAGAATGTGTAGAATGATAGTTGTCAAAGCTGATATGAAAATCAGCAAAATCAGCCATATGTTCTTCACGTACGCCATTGATCATTTCTTCAGGTGTCACGCCTAACTCTTGTGCTTTGAGCATAATTGGTGTGCCATGAGCATCATCAGCACAAACAAAATATGTTTCATGACCACGCATTCGTTGAAACCTTACCCAAATATCTGTTTGAATATGTTCAAGTAAATGGCCTAAGTGAATTGAACCATTGGCATAGGGTAATGCGCAAGTCACTAATATTTTACGTTTTTCTGGTCTTGTTTCTGATGAAGTCATTGTCGGCATGAATAAATTGAGTATTTTGATGGTAATAATGGCTGCAATAGTACAGAATTTAGCATTTATTCTCAAATGATTAATGTCATAATATGTTCGGTAAGTTATTCAATAATAAAAGTGAAAAGCAAAAATCTTCCATAAAACACCCAGAAGTTACTCTTGGTCAAAGTGAATCAGTTAATACCGCTTTATCAGCATCAGAAAAAGTGCAAGTGATCGAAGAAACGTTAAAATCCTATCAATCACAAAATTTTCCTGTGGGTGTCTATGAAGTGTGTTCTGATATTGCAGTGAACACGAAAAAGGCGAATACAATATCAGTTGAACTCACCCTGCCTTTTCCTTGTCAAGGTGAAATAAACTGCATTGCTGACTCGTTAACAGAGCGGTTAAACTTGCGCGTGAATATTAAAGTAAATTTAAATATTAATGCCGTACGCTCCTTTTCACTTAATGGCAGTGGCAATAACATTAAAAACATTATCGCAATTGCGTCAGGAAAAGGTGGGGTAGGGAAGTCTACAACCGCGGTCAATATTGCGTATGCATTAATTGCAGAAGGCGCTAAAGTCGGCATTTTAGATGCTGACATTTATGGTCCCTCAATACCGACATTGTTGGGTTTGAAAGCGGCGAAACCTAGCTCAAATGATGGTAAATTAATGTTACCGATAGAAGCCAATGGTTTACATGCTATGTCAATTGGTTTTCTTGTAGATGAGTCTGATGCTACAGTTTGGCGGGGACCTATGGCAAGTGGTGCTTTTAGTCAATTATTGAATGAAACAGCATGGCCTGAGCTTGACTATTTATTAATTGATATGCCACCAGGGACTGGTGATATTCAGTTAACGTTAGCGCAAAAAGTGCCAGTAGCAGCTGCGGTTATAGTAACAACACCGCAAGATATAGCATTAATTGATGCGGCTAAAGGTATTGCTATGTTCGATAAGGTACAAGTACCTGTACTTGGTATTATTGAAAATATGAGCTACCACTTATGTGAAAATTGTGGTCATAAAAGTCATATCTTTGGTGAGGCAGGTGGTGAGCAGATGGCTAAATCAAAGCAAACTCAATTACTTGGTCAATTACCCCTTGATATCAATATTCGCCAAGATGCTGATTTTGGTCAATCTCCGGTTCTTGAAAATAGCACTAGCGATTTAGCCTGTTTGTACCGTAGAATAGCGCGTAATATTACGGGACAGTTGTTTTTACAACTTGATAATACTAGTCCATTAACGCCAACGATTGAATATAATAACTAATTGGTATTTTATAGCGATATGAACGTTATTAATTATTACAAACTTTTACCATTGACTCTAACAAAAGAAAATAACACAAGAAAATAACTATGAGATTAAGTGATCAAGATATAGAACAGTACCTTAGTGAAGAAAAAATAATTATTTCACCTAAACCCGATAGTTCTATGATTTCAGGCGTTAGTGTTGATATTCGATTAGGTAATGAATTCCGTGTATTTCAAGCCCATGCGGCTCCCTTTATTGACTTAAGTGGGCCAAAAGTTGAAATGCAAAAAGCTATGAATTCAGTTATGAGTGATGAAATTTTAATCGCGGATGGTGATGCTTTCTTTCTCCACCCTGGTGAACTAGCACTAGCAGTAACTTATGAGTCAGTGACATTGCCTGATAATATTGTTGGTCGGTTAGATGGACGTTCCTCTTTAGCTAGGCTTGGATTAATGGTGCATGTTACTGCACATAGGATAGATCCTGGCCGGTCAGGTCAAATCGTTCTAGAATTTTATAATTCGGGCAAATTACCATTAGCTTTGCGACCAAAAATGAAAATAGCAGCACTTAACTTTGAAACCATGTCATCAAGTGCTTTGCGCCCTTATAATAAGCGAGAAGATGCTAAATATAGAGATCAGAAAGGTGCTGTTGCTAGTCGTATCAGTGAAGATAAACACTCAGAGAACTAATAAGTTTTCAAAGCATAATTTTTGGCGTAAATAAACCAAACTAACCTCAACCCGGTTTAAGAAGTTTTTAACGAATTGAAAGTTAACACTTAATTTTCAACTATAGAAAGATTTGTTAAGCCGAGCTGAGGTAAACTAGTTTCTTTTATCATTTACGCTTTGAAGACACTCATTAAGCGCGTTAATCAGTTTTTGTTTATCGTGATGATGAGGCACGAGGTTATGGGCTAAATCTCGACAAATAATATTAACCTTGTCTGATTTAGTCTTTGGATCTTGGCATATAACACTATCAATAAACTGACAGCCTACGTTATCATTTATCCAGTTTAACTTCTCGTCTATCAATAGCTTGGCCGGGCTGTTTTCTGAGACAACATTTTCAATAAAAACACAATGACCTTTACTGTTAGCAATTGCATTACTAATATCTCTAATGAGAAGGGGAGGTACTATACTCGTTAAAAAGCTCCCTGGGCCTAATATAATAAGGTCGGCATTTTTAATGGCATCTATGCAAGGTTTCAACGATTTTACCACGGGGGCTAGCATTAAGTTTTTGGGCATAATAGGCATATCATCTACAGACAACTCCCCAACGCGGCAACGGCCCTCAGGATAGAAAGCCATTAAGTCAGTGGGAGTTTCAGACATAGGTAATACTTGTGTTCGAACTCGTAATAAACGTCTCACCGACTTTATTGAATCAAGCGGACGTGATTGTATTTGCCCTAAACCAAATAAAATTAGATTACCTAAATTATGCCCGCCTAGTTCATCGTTACCATCAAAACGAAAATTAAACAATTGGCTGCCAATAGAGTTACTATCAACAAGTTCTGTTAAACAATTTCTTAAGTCTCCCCAGGCAATCGAGCTGCTGCGTTTTCTTAATTTTCCGGTTGAACCACCATTATCTGTAGTTGTTACTATGCCTGTTAACTTATCTTCCATAAATGAAAGTGTAGACAATACCCTACCTAAGCCATGACCACCGCCTATAGCAACAATATTTAATTCATTTAATTGCATTGATACTTTATAACTCTATATAGTACTAGATTATACTTTACGTACTTGGCAGGCAACAATACCTGTAAATGCTTGAAAAGGAAAGTAGCTTGGTTTGAAGCACAACTTATTTATATTTTGCGTTAACCGGAATTAATCACAGTAACTAAAATGATGAGTTTAAAAATTGTACAGACAAACAAGCAGTTAGGTAAAAAACAACCAAGTTGCCGCTAATGTAATCATTTAAACCTTTTTTTACCATGTTTTGATGTTTTTTTTAAAATAAGTGTTGACAGTTTCGAGGCTGCTGCTTAGAATGCGCCTCGTTTTCAGCAAGTGTTCAACTCTTATAAGTTGCGCATTAATGAAAATTAATTCTTATCTTTTTATATAATTTAATAATAAGGTAGGAATAATGTTTAATCGCTATTAGGCCAGTGATTATACATAACCGTTTGAATTGCTTCTTTTAAGAAGAGTATTTAAACAAGCGGGGCTATAGCTCAGGCGGGAGAGCGCTTCGGCAGCGAAGAGGTCTGCGGTTCGATCCCGCATAGCTCCACCAAGATTAGGTTTTCTGTTTTAGATGTTTAAATTAAAACAGGGAATAGATAGTTTTAGTGTCCCTATCGTCTAGAGGCCTAGGACACCGCCCTTTCACGGCGGTAACAGGGGTTCGAATCCCCTTAGGGATGCCACTATTTTTATTAGTAACTGAAATAGTTATTCATAAAATATAAGTTTGCTTATACTTATCAAATAATAAGCGCTGTTAGAAATTGGTAAATTATCAGTTTTAGTATTGGGTAATGTCGTTCGGCTTTGCAGGCTTAGCACTCACCTAACACTAAAACAGCGAATATATTCGCTACTAGTTTTAGTGTCCCTATCGTCTAGAGGCCTAGGACACCGCCCTTTCACGGCGGTAACAGGGGTTCGAATCCCCTTAGGGATGCCACTTTCTTTTTATAAAGATAGTGCATATAAAAGTGAAGCAGTTTCTTATACTGCCTATTCATCTACGATGAATGATAAATAAGAATTTAGAGTTTGAGTTTATTTTTAATTATATCAATAAGCTGAATCACCAGAGTGATCTGGTAGATAGTTTGTATTAACGTAGTGTTAAATTATAGTTAATTCAGTGTCCCTATCGTCTAGAGGCCTAGGACACCGCCCTTTCACGGCGGTAACAGGGGTTCGAATCCCCTTAGGGATGCCACTTTCTTTTTATAATGAGAGTGTACATAAAGTGAAAATAGAAAGCCCACGCAATAGTAAAGTATTGCGTGGGCTTTTTTGTGTCTAAAAATCAATAAAACCTAGAATTGTCGACAATAATACTTAAGTCTACTTGCATTATTATAATTATTCGCTATTATCTTTAATGGAAATTAAATGTGTCGACAATTTTGATCGTTTAAGCAATGTAATTTCAATAAAACAATTACAACAAAGCAACGTAAGGTTTTACCACTATGTATTTAATAAATCCTACCCAGACTGCAGCGGTAACCACTGCGGATAAAGTTTTTGAACAGATCCAATATGCCATTGTTGAAGGTGATATACCTGCAGGAAGTAAAATCAGTGAGCCTGAGTTAGCTAAACGATATCAAATTAGTCGCTCAACTTTGCGAGAGGCGTTAAATCGTTTAGAGACGTGCCATTTGATTGAGCGTAAAGCCAATGTTGGTTCAAGGGTTGTTGATTGCACAATTGAAGGCTTACTTGAACTTTATATTACCCGAGAAGCACTTGAAGGTATGGCATGTCGTCAAGCAGCATTAAATATGTCTGATGTTGAAATTGATAATATGAAAGCTATGCTTAATCTTCATAGCCAAACACAAGAGTTAAAAGATGGCGTTGCTTATTATCAAGAAGAGGGGGATCTGGATTTTCATTATAAAGTCATTTTAGGCAGCCATAATAAACAGTTAATTAATTTGATTTGTGGTCAGCTATATCACTTAGTACGTATGTACCGTTGTCAATTTGGTATGAATAGTCCTAGAGCTAGTCGTGCGTTTAATGAGCACTCTCAAATTATTCAGGCCATTAGTGATAGAGATGGTGAGTTAGCAGAATTATTAATGCGTCGTCACATTGCAGCTTCAAGAAAAAATATTGAAAATAAAATTTCACAACTAGAGTTGTCAGAACTTAACCTTAAAAAGTAGAGGAAATATTATGTCTAAGCAAATATCAGCAGGCGCTAAGTTTCGCCAAGCATTAACCAATAATAAACCACTTCAAGTCGTTGGTACTATCAACGCTTATTGCGCCATGATGGCAGAAAAACTTGGCCATCAAGCTATTTATTTATCTGGTGGCGGTGTTGCTAATGCTTCATATGGCTTACCAGACTTAGGCATGACGTCATTAAATGATGTGGTGGCCGATGTTGCACGTATTACCGCTGCATCTTCATTACCTTTATTGGTTGACATTGATACAGGTTGGGGTGGGGCATTTAATATTGCTAAAACCATTCGAGATATGGAAAAAGCCGGTGCAGCAGCGGTTCACATTGAAGATCAAGTGGCACAAAAGCGTTGTGGCCACCGTCCAAATAAAGAAATTGTTTCAACGGAAGAAATGGTTGACCGTATTCGCGCTGCTGTTGATGCTCGTATTGATCCTGATTTTTTCATCATGGCGCGTACTGATGCTTTCGCTCAAGAGGGTTTAGAATCAGCACTTGAACGTGCCAAAGCTTATGCTGCTCTTGGTGCTGATGGGATTTTTGCTGAAGCCATTAAAACAGAAGAACATTACCGTGCCTTTACACAAGCATTAGACGTACCTGTTTTAGCAAATATTACAGAATTTGGTGAAACTGAATTATGGAATAAAACGCAATTGGGTGAGTGGGGCTGTGCAATGGTGCTTTATCCTTTATCAGCTTTTAGAGCAATGAATAAAGCAGCTGAGTCTGTCTATAAAACATTACTCGTTGATGGCGACCAAAAAGCAGAAATTGACAATATGCAAACCCGTATGGATTTGTATGACTACCTTGGTTATCACGACTATGAACAGAAATTAGATTCTCTGTTCGCAGAAGGTAAGAATAAGTAAATTAATTAAATAAACATGTTTATGTGGCTGTATCTTGGGGTAAAGCCATCAGTACCTTGAATACCAAAGTGTTGACCGACCAAGTGTAAGCATAAACATGACAATAAGTATGACATATAAATGAGGAGAGAATAATGACTGATAAAGCTATTGATAAGAAACTAAGTGGCGCAGGATTACGTGGTCAAAGTCTTGGTGAAACATCACTATGTACTGTTGGTAAGTCTGGTAGTGGTTTAACCTATTGTGGTTATGATGTGGCTGATTTAGCTGAAAATGCAACCTTTGAAGAAGTCGCTTATTTACTTTTTAACGGTGAATTACCAACATCAAGTGAGTTAGCTGAGTACAAAGCTGAATTACTTGCTATGCGTGATATTCCACAAGCACTTAAAGAAGTATTGAAACTTATCCCCAAAGAAGCGCATCCAATGGATGTTATGCGTACAGGTTGTTCATTCTTAGGTAATGTAGAACCAGAAACTGATTTTTCACAACAAAATAAAGCGGCTAACCGTTTACTTGCTGCTTTCCCTGCCATTATGTGCTTCTGGTATAAATATTCACATGAGGGCGTAGAAATAGATTGTATGAGTGACGAAAGCTCTTTGGGTGGTCACTTTTTACGTTTATTAAAAGGTGAAAGTCCTTCAGCTCAACATGAACGTGTTATGGATGTTTCATTAATTTTATATGCAGAGCATGAATTTAATGCATCAACATTCACTGCACGTGTTTGTGCGTCAACGTTATCAGACATGTTCTCATGTATCACAGGTGCTATTGGTACCTTACGTGGTCCACTTCATGGTGGAGCTAACGAAGCAGCCATGGATATGATAGAAAAGTTCAAATCACCTGAAGATGCAAAAGTACAAATGGGCGGTATGCTTGAACGAAAAGAAAAAATTATGGGTTTTGGTCATGCTATTTACCGTACATCAGATCCTCGCAACGTTATTATCAAAGCATGGTCTGAGAAATTAGCTGCAGAAAATGGTGATACGTCGCTTTATGATATTTCTGTTGCCTGTGAAGAATTTATGTGGGATACCAAAAAATTATTCTGCAATGCTGATTTTTTCCATGCATCTACTTATAACTATATGGGTATACCAACTAAGTTATTTACCCCTATTTTTGTTTGTTCGCGTTTAACTGGTTGGGCTGCACATGTTATGGAGCAACGCTCTAATAATCGTATTATTCGTCCGTCAGCAGACTACGTAGGTGCAGATCCTCGTACAGTTACGCCAATAGCACAACGATAGAATATTAGTGCCGAGTATGCGTGTTAAGTGCCAAAGTACATTGTAAACACGCTGCTCGATCTTCACTCACTCTTATACTAGGGATGAAATTATGAATTACAATTATCGCAAACCATTGCCGGGTGCAAATATAGATTATTTTGACACCCGATCAGCAATTGAAGATATAAGCACTGGTGCTTATGCAAAATTACCTTATACATCGCGAGTATTAGCTGAACAGTTGGTTCGCCGTTGTGATCCCGACACATTGACGGACTCATTGAAGCAAATTATTGAAGGTAAACAAGATTTAGACTTTCCTTGGTATCCTGCTCGCGTGGTTTGTCACGATATTTTAGGTCAGACAGCACTGGTTGACTTAGCCGGCTTACGTGACGCTATTGCTGATCAAGGTGGCGACCCTGCTAAAGTAAACCCTGTTGTTCCAACACAATTAATTGTTGATCACTCTTTAGCAGTAGAAGCACCGGGTTTTGATCCTGAAGCTTTTGAGAAAAATAGAGCAATAGAAGACCGTCGTAATGAACACCGTTTTCATTTCATCGAATGGACTAAAACCGCCTTTAAAAATGTTGATGTAATACCCGCCGGTAACGGTATTATGCATCAAATTAACTTAGAGAAAATGTCACCCGTTATTCAAGCACGTGATGGGGTTGCATTCCCTGATACTTGTGTTGGTACAGATAGTCATACACCGCATATTGATGCCTTAGGTGTTATTGCTATTGGCGTTGGTGGTCTAGAAGCTGAAACAGTAATGTTGGGTCGTCCATCGATGATGCGCTTACCTGACATTATAGGTGTTAAGTTAACAGGCAAACGTAAACCAGGTATTACCGCTACCGATATGGTTTTGGCAATAACTGAATTTTTACGTAATGAGAAGGTTGTTTCGTCATATTTAGAATTTTTTGGTGAAGGCACAAAAGAATTAACCATAGGCGATCGCGCAACCATCTCAAATATGACACCAGAGTATGGTGCTTCAGCCGGGATGTTCTATATTGATGAGCAAACCATTGATTATTTAAAAATGACAGGTCGCGAACCAGAGCAAGTTTCGTTAGTAGAAACTTATGCAAAACAAACAGGTTTATGGGCTGATGATTTAACTGAAGCTCAGTACCCGCGTGTTCTTGAATTTGATTTATCAACCATCTGTCGTAATCTCGCAGGTCCTTCTAATCCACATCGTCGTTTAGCGACAGCAGATTTGGCCTCAAAACATATTGCACAAAATCTAGATAGTTGTAAAACACAAGAAGCAAACGGCGAAATGCCAGACGGTGCAGTAATTATTGCGGCAATTACGTCATGTACTAATACCTCAAACCCACGTAATGTTGTGGCTGCGGGTCTTATTGCTAAACGTGCTAATGAATTAGGTTTAGTACGTAAGCCTTGGGTTAAAACATCCTTTGCACCGGGATCAAAAGTTGCAAAACTGTATTTAGAAGATTCTGGATTATTGCCAGAAATGGAAAAATTAGGTTTTGGTATTGTGGGTTATGCTTGTACAACCTGTAATGGTATGTCAGGAGCGTTAGATCCTAAAATTCAACAAGAAATTATAGACCGAGATTTATACGCAACAGCGGTATTATCAGGTAATCGTAATTTTGATGGGCGTATTCACCCTTATGCAAAACAAGCCTTTTTAGCATCCCCTCCATTAGTGGTTGCTTATGCTATTGCCGGAACGATGCGTTTTGATATTGAAAAAGACGTATTAGGACAAGATCAACAAGGTAATGACATTAGATTAAAAGACATTTGGCCTAGCGATGAAGAAATTGATCGTATTGTGGCAGCTAGTGTGAAACCTGAGCAATTTAAAAAGGTTTACACGCCAATGTTTGATTTAGGCGCATTTGAACCAAAGAGAAAGCCCGTTATACGCTTGGGATGAAAGCAGTACTTATATCCGCAGACCGCCCTATTGGGAAGGTGCTTTAGCGGGGGAACGTACTATGAAAGGTATGCGACCGTTAGCTGTACTTGGCGATAACATCACGACTGATCATTTATCTCCTTCGAATGCCATTCAATTGAACTCTGCTGCAGGGGCTTATTTACATAAAATGGGCTTACCTGAAGAAGACTTTAACTCTTACGCAACACATCGTGGCGATCACTTAACTGCACAACGTGCAACTTTTGCTAACCCGAAATTGTTCAATGAAATGTGTAAAGATGACAATGGCGAAGTGAAGCAAGGCTCGTTGGCTCGTATTGAGCCTGAAGGTACTGAATCACGTATGTGGGAAGCCATTGAAACTTATATGGAACGCAAGCAACCATTAATCATTATTCCGGTGCTGACTACGGTCAAGGCTCTTCACGTGATTGGGCTGCGAAAGGGGTTCGTTTGGGCGGCGTTGAAGTGATTGTTGCAGAAGGTTTTGAACGTATTCATCGTACTAACTTAGTTGGTATGGGCGTGTTACCGCTGCAATTTGTGAATGGTGAAACTCGCCATACTTATAACATTGACGGTACTGAAACCTATGATGTTGCAGGTACAACTGCACCGGGTGCGGACATGATTGTGGTAATGACTCGCAAGAACGGTGAAGTCGTTGAGATCCCTGTTAAGTGTCGTTTAGATACCGCAGAAGAAGTTTCTGTCTATGCTGCCGGCGGTGTGCTTCAAAAATTTGCGAATGACTTTTTAGAATCTAATGCTAGTTAAATACCGCTAACATAATCATTTAAGCGGTACTTAACTTTAGGTTAGTGCCGCTTTTTTATTTAATAATGAATAAGGAGAACGAGATGTCTCACGTTCCTCAAGTACACTTACCCCAAGTAAAAGTTCCTGCTACCTATATACGCGGTGGTACATCTAAAGGGGTATTTTTCAACTTAACTGACTTACCCGAAAGAGCTCAGGTACCTGGCGCTGCCCGTGATAATTTATTGTTACGTGTTATTGGTAGTCCTGATCCTTATGGTAAACAAACCGATGGTATGGGTGGGGCAACATCAAGTACCAAAGAAACAGTTATTTTAGCTAAATCAGAGGAAATTGATCACGATGTTGATTATTTGTTTGGCCAAGTTGCTATTGATAAAGCTTTTGTTGATTGGAGTGGAAATTGTGGAAATTTAACGGCTGCAGTTGGTTCATTTGCTATAAGCTCTGGTTTAGTAGATAACGACCGTATTCCAGAGAATGGTATTTGTACTGTTCGTGTTTGGCAGAAAAACATTGGCAAAACAATAATCGTGCAAGTACCTATTGTTAATGGTGAAGTGCAAGAAACAGGTGATTTTGAACTTGATGGCGTAACATTCCCTGCTGCAGAAGTTCCTGTAGAATTTATTGCACCAGTTGATCCCAGTGAGGCCATGTTTCCAACGGGTAACTTAGTTGATGATCTGGATGTTCCCGGCATCGGTACGTTTAAAGCGACTATGATCACTGCAGGAATTCCAACTATTTTTTTGAATGCTGATGAAATTGGTTACACAGGCACAGAATTACAAGAAGCCATCAATGGTGATGACGAGGCTTTAACACGCTTTGAAACGATTAGAGCTTATGGCGCTCTAAAAATGGGCTTGATTACAGAGTTGTCTGAAGCGCAAGGACGCCAACATACGCCTAAAGTTGCTTTTGTTTCGCCATCTAAAGATTATACCACTTCAAGTGGTAAATCAGTGTCGTCAAAAGACATTGATTTGCATGTTCGGGCGCTTTCTATGGGGAAATTGCACCATGCTATGATGGGAACAGCATTGCCATTGGTACCGCTGCGGCAATTCCTGGTACGCTTGTTAATTTAGCTGCGGGCGGTGGTGACAAGGAAAGTGTTACATTTGGTCATCCTTCAGGTACGCTAAAAGTTGGCGCTCAAGCAACTGAAGTTGCAGGAAAATGGACCGTAAACAAAGTTGTCATGAGTCGAAGTGCTAGAGTATTAATGGAAGGTCGGGTTCGCGTTCCTGCAGACAGTTTTTAGTACTCAGTTAATGCATCTAACTAGTACTTTAGCCTAGTTATGCAAAATAATTGTTTGCATTCAAGCCTAGTCAGTTTATAAAAGAACTTACGATAATATTATCAGTAAGGAATTTTATTTTGATTAGGTTTATTTTTGCACTATGTTTGTTTTTAGTCGCTTCAGTAGTTTCATTTACCTTGTGGGCGACAACACTTACCGTTGGTGATAATTTAGTTATTAGTCAAATCAATAACAAAATTGTTGAGCATGGTTTTCTTGATCAAACGTCTGAATTTTCACTTAAACCGGGTCAATATGCATTTATAGTACACTATAAAGATGTTTTTGAAGATTTAACTTTTGCAGAAGACCGCGTAGTAAAATCGAAAGAGTTTGTTGTAAAACTCACCGTAGGGGCAGAAAAAAAACTTCATTTGATGACTGCCGCAATTAAAAATCTCGCACAAGCCGAAGCTTTTTCTAAATCACCCACGTTAATGTTAAAAGATGAAAATAATCAACAATTGCCAATAGAACTGGAAAGTGTTGCCGATTACAAAATTGCAGAACAAGTAGAATTGGCAATCACCTCTTATACTTCACAACAAGATTCTCACCATGATAAAGCAGCAGAAACTACTAAAATAAAAAAAGCAAATCAGACAGTAACGTCGGTGAAAGAAAAGTTATCGGATAACAAATTGATACAGATTAATGCATTGCCCATGTTAAAGTATTGGTGGCAGAACGCTTCAGACGAAGAAAAGAAGCATTTTAAACAGTACATAAATCGCAATAATTAACCGAAAAGTTTTATCAACGCAATGAACGCAATGTGTTAATTTAGTAAAATAACGAATTAAAAGGATGAATATGTTTAAAATTAACACGTCACTTATCAGACATGCACTTGCTTTAAGCACATGTTTGATACTATCCAATACAGCGTTTGCAAATACGCAAGAATCTGGCATTGAAGTAACAGGACAAGCGACTGTGCTAGTTGAGCTTAATCAATTTGTTTTATCGATATCAATCGCTGAAAAAGGTCATTTTACTGATAAAATAAGAGCTATTGTTGATAATAAAAGTAATCAAGTGATTGATGTCGCTACAAACATTGGTGTTAAACCAAGAGATATTAATTCAGCACGGGTATACTTACGTATTATTAAAGAAGACCCTAAAATGAATATTCAAGGGGTATCGATAAATCAAGCGTTATCGAATACACAAAAAGGTAAGGTTCATCTCGGTACTAATTCCACAAAAACGGTTGATAACGTTGCTCAACAGTTTTTTGAGTTAAGCCGAAATATTACCGTAAAATTTTCAGATATTGACGATTACGATCGTTTTTTAAATGCTGTTATAAAAATTGGGGTTACCCATATATCTCCACTGACAATGACGGTAGATGATACAGATAAATATTATGAACAAGCATTATCGCTTGCTATAAATAATGCGAAAGCCAAAGCATTACAAATTGCGAATCAAGCAGGTCAATCATTAGGGAAGTTGGTTTACCTAAAAGAGGTGAGTAGTAATCATTATAGTGCTAGGTTTAGTGCTTCAAGGATGGTTAATTCATCTTTTGAGCACAGTTCGCAGATTGGCACAAAAGAAATTAATGCGAGTGTTTTAGTTAATTATTCCATTGAATAGGTAGTAAATCCTTGTATATTCTAGTTTCACTGATATAAAAGCTTTAATTAAGGTAGCTTTCAAGGTATGTTATGCCTTTTTAAGCTACATTTAAATCGTTGGAATATCTCATTGGATAGTAAAACAGCGTTTTATCAAGAATTATTAATGCAAACAAAAGCGTTAATTCAAGATGAAACAGACCCAATCGCCAATATGGCAAATATCTCCGCCTTACTTTTTGATGCGTTAGAACAAGTTAATTGGCTTGGTTTTTACCGAGTGATTGAAAATCAACTTGTTTTAGGTCCATTTCAAGGTAAAGTGGCCTGTATTAGAATTCCGTTAGGTAAAGGAGTTTGTGGTACAGCAGCACAATCTAAAACTACTCAACGCATCCTTGATGTTCATCAATTTGATGGACATATAGCTTGTGATGCATCAACGAATGCTGAAATTGTTATCCCCGTTCAAGTTAACGGTGATATAATAGCAGTTTTGGACATTGACAGTACTAGCTTCGAACGTTTTGACCAAGAAGATCAAGATGGTTTAGAAGCAATAGTTGCAGTGTTTGAGCAAAGCTTATTGGCAGTAAAATGAACTTAGTGCGATGAAAATAAAAGTATTATGAAAGAATTTGTAGTCATACATGATTACCTAGTAACCGAAGCAATAATTGGTGATTGGGATGGTCAAGAAGAGCAAGTTGTAGAGAAAATCAATGAGTTTTACCATACCTTCTATGATTTAGCGGAAGAAGATATAGAAACTGAGGTATTAGAGCAGTTATTAGCTTTGATATGGGATACTTGGATTGGGCAGGATGAATTACCCGATTTAGCATCTGAAGATATTTATGATTGGTGTCGGCATGTTTTAGAAAACAGAGATCAACACCTACAAAACCAAGATTATTAATTTAAACTATTTAACTGAAACTGTATAAAAGTTGTATTTATGGAAACTCAAATTAAACGAATAAGCACCAAAGACATCATTTCCTATTTAGTCGAAAAATTCCCTGCGTGTTTTTCACTAAAAGGACCAGTAAAACCTCTGAAAGTTGGCATATTTCAAGATTTAGCTGAAAAATTAGATGATGATGAAACGATTAGTAAAACTCGATTAAGGCAAGCATTAAGACATTATACGAGTAGTTGGCGCTACCTTAAAGCAATTAAGGTAGGGGCTTTTAGGGTTGATATTGAAGGTAATGACGTTGCTGAAATTGATGAAGAGCAAGCTAAATACGCTAGTAAAACCTTAAAAGAAAGCCAAGAAAAATTTGGTAACAATTCTTTGACTAATAAAAAGCCTCAAGAAAAAGGTGATAAAAAGCCACTGAAGTCAATAAAAATAAAGGCTCTGAAGCAGCTAAGCGTGATGGCGGTAAATTCAAAACTGTTAAATCGACCAAGCGTCCAAAGAGTGAAAAAAGAATTACCGCTATTGAAACAAGTAGATTCCGCTACAATAAATATAGGAAGTAAAGTTAAAGTTCAGTTAGGTAATGCACCTATGAATGCAACTATTACAGAAATTGCCGGTAAAGATGTCAGTGTTCAACTTGACTCAGGCATGACAATTAAAACACAGATGCAAAATATATATTCATAATTCAATATGTTTATTTATTTTAATCAGTAAAAAATAGTACATCATTTGTGGGGGCTTTTTTACCGCCGGTGGTTAAAAGTTTACCCCACAAAGAGAATTAAGGTTTAGCAATTTAATAAGTATTATTGTTGAGCCTGAATGTTTATCATCGTTTGGAGTAGCGTGCATGCAAAAATTTTGTCGTATAGCACTTGCCGTATCATTGTCGGTAAGTTTTTCATTAAGTAGCTATAATGCGTTTGCATTTGATGATATAACCAAAGATACCCCCTTACCGATACTTAGCCCCGAAAGCCAACATGCAACCGCGAGTAAACGAATTGCAGCAAGTTTTACCCGCGGGCACTACAAAAAAATCAAGATTAACGACGAACTATCCAAAGAAGTTTTTGAACGTTACATAAAACAGCTCGATTATTCACGGAATATATTTTTAGCTTCTGATATTACCGCGTTAGAAAAAAATAGTGATGGGTTTGATGATGTGTTTGCGCGTGGGAAATTGTCAGCCGCGTATGATATTTATAACTTGAATATGCAAAGACGATTAGAACGTTACCAATTTGCACTTAATTTACTTAACTCACCTGTTATTTCTACTAAGACCGACGATGAAAAATCACAAAAAACACCGTTTGATTTTAGTAAAGATGATGTTTATGAATATGATAGAGAAGATGCACCCTGGGCAACTTCCACAGCTGAATTAGATGAATTATGGCGGATAAAAGTTAAATCTGATGTGTTAAATTTACTTTTAACGGGTAAAGAGTGGACTAAAGCGAAAGAAGTACTGATTAAACGTTATAAATATGCGGTTAAAAGAATTAAGCAGAGTGAGAGTGAGGATGTCTTTCAACTTGTCATGAACAGTTTTGCTCGTGTTGTTGAACCCCATACTTCGTATTTATCGCCGCGTAATGCAGAACGTTTTCAAATGGAAATGAACTTATCCCTTGAAGGCATTGGCGCCGTACTTCGTGCAGAAGAAGATTATACCGTTATTCAAAGTGTTATTAGCGGTGGACCAAGCAGATGCATCGAAAGGTTTGAAGCCCAAAGATCGCATTGTTGGTGTAGCTCAAGGCGAGAAAGAATTTGAAGATGTTATTGGATGGCGACTAGATGATGTTGTTGATAAAATAAAAGGTCCGAAAGGAACAACTGTTCGATTACAAGTTTTATCTGGTGAATCAGATGATATTTCAGATATTAAAGAAGTTACTATCGTTCGAGATAAAATTAAGTTAGAAAATAAAGCCGCAAAGTCAGAAATTTATTATGAAGGTATCGGCATTGAAAAAGCTGAAACGGATGACGAAAAAGCTGAAACTAAAGACTCCGTTAATGCAGAACCAACTAAATTAGGAAAAAAATTAGGTATTATAACAATTCCTAGTTTTTATAATAATTTATCACGTGATGTCAAAAAAGAAATTGCTAAACTTAAAGAGCAAGAAGTGCAGGGCATTATTGTTGACTTACGTGGTAATGGTGGTGGCTCTTTACCTGAAGCAACATTATTAACTGGCTTGTTTATAGATAAAGGCCCAGTTGTTCAAATTAGAAATGGTGCAAACCGAGTGGATGTTCATCGTGATAAAGACGGTATAAGTTATTATGATGGGCCATTGACCGTGATGGTTGACCGATACAGTGCTTCTGCTTCTGAAATATTTGCTGCTGCAATTCAAGATTATGGTCGTGGTGTTATTGTAGGTGAACACACGTTTGGTAAAGGTACAGTTCAGCAACACCGTGGTTTAGGACGTGTTTACGATTTGTATGAACATCCTTTAGGTAGTATTCAATACACAATTGCTAAGTTTTACCGCATCAATGGTGGTAGCACACAACATAGAGGTGTTTTACCCGATATTGCTTTTCCAAGTGCTGTAGACCCGGCTGATTGGGGTGAAAGTAAAGAAGAAAACGCATTACCTTGGGATCAAATAGATAAAGCTGACTATGCTAAATTGAATGATGTTGCCCATGACGTCACCTATTTAACTTCTTTATATCAAGCAAGAATTAAAGATAACAGCGAGTTTAACTATCTACTTGAAGATATTAAAACGTATAAAGCTGAAAAAGATGATAAAGTAATTTCTTTGAATCTAGAGAAACGTAAGACTGACCGTGAAGAGCGTAAAAGTAAGCGACTTATTCGTATAAATGAACGACTTGTTAAGCTAGGTAAAAAGCCGGTAGATGATCTTGAAGATTTACCTGATGATTTAGATGAGATGGACCCATTTCTAGATGAAACGGCACTAATTACTTTTGACCTAGTTAGTTTAGGCAAAATAGCCAAAAAATAAGAAATATATAAATAAGAAAGCCGCCCTAAGGGCGGCTTTCTTGTCTCTTAATACTGGTATTTATATTTAATTAAAATGAATAAATAATCGACTCGATGAGTGTGAATTATATAACAACTATTATAAAAGGATAAATTCATAAAATGTCAAATCAAGCACCAATAAAAAACAGAGCGTCAAAAGATCCTAGTATGTTAGACTCTGTTATTCCTCTGGTATCGCTCGTTATCATGCTGACAGCTTCTGTTGGCTATTTTTCAGATAACTCTTCTTTTGGTCCAAATCAAATCGCACTTTTATTAGCAATGGGGATTGCTATTGTTATTGGTCTTAAAAATGGTTATCAATGGGAAGGTATTGAGAAGTCGATAATCAAAGGGATATCCATCTCATTGGGTGCTGTTTTAATATTATTAACGGTTGGCGCTTTAATCGGTACGTGGTTATTATCAGGTACGGTACCGACCATGATTTATTATGGTTTACAGATAATAGACCCCAGTTGGTTTTATGCAGCTTGCTGTATAGTTTGTGGTATAGTAGCAATGAGTATTGGTAGTTCATGGACAACCGCTGCAACAGTTGGTGTTGCTTTTATTGGTATTTCAAATGGCTTTGATATGTCGACTGCTGTCACTGCAGGTGCTGTGATTTCAGGTGCATACTTTGGCGATAAATTATCACCATTATCTGAAACAACCAATCTAGCTCCTGCTGTTGCCGGTAGTGAATTATTTGACCATATACGGTATATGTTATGGACGACTATTCCTTCTATCTCTATTACCCTCATTTTATTTTTAATTATTGGTTTTAATCATTCTTCATCTAATATAGAAAACACAGGAAGCATTGAAACATTAACATCAACCTTAGAAGCAACGTATGATATTTCTGTCGTTAATTTAATTCCTTTGTTGATTCTATTAGTATTGGCTTTTAAAAAAATGCCTGCTTTTCCTGCTGTTGCAATAGGCGCCATCATTGGTGCTATTTGGTCAGGAATTTTTCAGCAAGACTTAATTTTGAGTATGGCTAAAGAGGGGGTTTCAAATACCACGGCTAATATAACAGTTATTTGGACTGCTTTTTTTGATGGTATTGTTGTTAATACAGGTAATCAGGAAATTGATAAACTGCTTAGTCGTGGTGGTATGTCAAGTATGTTAAATACTATTTGGTTAGTTATTTGCGCTTTAAGCTTTGGTGCGGTTTTGGAACACTTAGGCATGTTAGCTAAATTTGTAGAATCTATTTTGAAAACAGCTAAGTCGGTAGGTAGCCTAATCACTAGTACTATACTGACTTGTATAGGTACTAATCTAATTACTGCTGACCAGTACATGGCAATTGTTATGCCTGGTAGAATGTTTAAAGCAGAATATCAACGTCGTGGATTACACCCTACAGTTCTAAGCAGAACACTTGAAGACTCAGGTACCATTACTTCTCCTTTAATCCCTTGGAACACCTGTGGTGCCTTTATGTTTGGTGCTCTTGCTTTGACATCGTACGACTATATTTTTTACTGTTTTTTTAATTTAATAAACCCCATAATTGCCGTAATATATGCCTATTCAGGTTTCAAAATTAAAAAACTAACCAGTGATCAATGTGATTAGCTCAAGAAAATGATTAAAGGCTTGCTAGGTAGGGTTATTGCCCCTTTTCCGGACTATAGTTATATAGCTCACTCTAGTTCACCTTGTAATTAAATAAGAATTATTACCTCATATTTGGATTTTTATGACTCAGTCAACTTCTCGATTTTTAGCGGATTACAAACCCGCATTTTATACAGTACACTCTATTAAGTTAACCGTTGAATTAGATGACACTCAAACGCAAGTTACCAATGAAATGTCTGTATCCCGTCAAGGTGAACATAATGAACCTCTTGTGTTAGATGGAGAACAACAAACCTTACTCTCTATTACCCTAAATAATAACAAGCTTTCACCTGAGCAATATACGTTATCAGAGAATAACGTGACGTTGAACACAAATGAAGACAGTTTTACCCTTACTATTGTGACGCAAATAGACCCTGAAAATAATACGTCACTTGAAGGTTTATTTAAATCAGGAAATGCATTCTGTACGCAATGTGAAGCAGAAGGTTTTCGTCGTATAAGCTATTATTTTGATAGACCAGATGTCATGTCGGTTTTTACAACTAAAATTATTGCAGACAAAACCTTATATCCTTATCTATTATCAAATGGTAATAAAATTGAAGAGGGTGCTCTCGATAACAATAAACATTTTGTCACCTGGCACGACCCTTTCCCCAAACCTTGTTACTTATTCGCGTTAGTTGCAGGTGATTTTGACTTATTAGCAGACACTTTTACTACCTGCTCGAATAGAAAAGTGGCCTTAGAAATTTTTGTTGATAAAGGCAACTTGCATAAAGCCGAACATGCAATGGCTTCGTTAAAAAAATCGATGCAATGGGATGAAGAAACGTTTGGTTTAGAATATGATTTAGATATCTATATGATTGTTGCCGTGGATTTTTTCAATATGGGCGCAATGGAAAATAAAGGCTTGAATGTATTTAATAGTAAATACGTTTTGGCAGATAAAAACTGCGCAACGGATAGTGATTATTTTAATATTGAAGCTGTAATAGCACATGAGTACTTTCATAATTGGACCGGAAATAGAGTTACCTGTCGAGATTGGTTTCAGTTAAGTCTAAAAGAAGGATTAACTGTTTTCCGCGATCAGCAATTCAGTGCAGATATGCACTCGAGTGCAGTAACTCGCATTCAGAACGTACGAGTATTACGTTCACAACAGTTTGCTGAAGATGCAGGACCAATGTCGCATCCTATTCGACCTGAAAAAGTTTTAGAAATGAATAATTTTTATACGTTAACCGTTTACGAGAAGGGTGCTGAAGTTATTCGGATGCTGCATACCTTGTTAGGTAAAGATAATTTTAGATTAGGAATGGATCTCTATTTTAAGCGTTTTGATGGTATGGCCGTTACCTGTGATGATTTTATTAATGCAATGAGTGATGCATCCGGTAAAAGTTTAACGCAATTCAAACGTTGGTATAGTCAATCAGGCACACCTACTATAAGTGTAAGTGAACATTTTGACCCAGAACAAGCTACGTACAGTTTAACCCTATTGCAAAGGTCACCAGTTACCAAAGTACAAGTTGCCCCAGATGCATTGCATATTCCAATTAAGATTGAGCTAATAACAGATAGCAATGAAGCAAAAAATGTACAGGAGTTCATGGTTGAGTTAACAGAAGAATCGCAAGTGTTTACTTTTAGTGGATTCGAATTAAAACCCACAATCGCTTTATTAGCTGACTTTAGTGCGCCAGTAAAAACTGATTTTGAACAGACCGATGAGGAACTATTTACTATCATTACTAGTGCTAAAAACAGTTTTTGTCGATGGGATGCAGGACAAAAATTATTAATGTCCTACTTAAAATCTTTAACTTTAATGCCTGACTTTCAGATACCAACACAGCTTTTAACGTGTTTTACCGATATTTTAGCCTCTGATGAAGATCCCGCTTTTATTGCCGAACAGTTGATATTACCAAGCTTTGATGAAGCAGCAGATATGATTGACGAAGTTAACCCGATAGCGATAGTTTCAGCAATAGAGACCCTCACATTATTCATTGCTCAAGGGTTAGAACAACCTTTATTAGATAAACTTCATTATTGCAAAACGATATTACAGAATAACGAGCTTACTGAAGCCGAGATTACAAGTAATAAAGCTTTAAAAAATATTTGTTTGCATTATTTAGCGCCCCTTGAACAACATACACTGTTGGTGGAACAACAATTTGATGAATCAGACAACATGACTGACTCCCTTGCCGCATTAAGCTGTAGTGCAAAATATAATCTTGCTATTTTTACTGAACAAATGCAAAAGTTTGAGTCTCAATGGCAAGACACGGCACTTGTAATGGATAAGTATTTTTCACTATCCGCTAGCCTAGTTAGTGAGGATATTTATCGTCAATTAAATAACTTAACGGAACATCATTTATTTAGTTTAAAAAATCCTAACCGAGCAAGGTCATTAATTGGTGCTTTTGCAATGAATAATCCTAAATATTTTCATCATAGTTCGGGTCAAGGTTACGAGTTTTTAGCAGATAAAATTGCAGCGCTTAATACGATTAACCCTCAAGTCGCGTCTCGATTAATCACACCACTCATTCAATTTAATAGTTTTGCTAATCCACATAAAGCTTTAATGAAGGAACAGTTAGTGCGATTACAAAACTTACCGAATTTATCGAATGATCTAAAAGAAAAATTAGATGCTTCTCTGGCAATTTAATCTCGATAACCCTTCTCGATAGACTGACATGTGCATTTATTCACATTTCAGTCTATATTTTAAAATAATGATCTAGTATCAAACGAATATAAAACGTAAATGAAGTATTATTTCTCAATAAAGTTATCGGCGAATGAGTTTCTACCCTATTACCGAGGCGAAATTCAATCGATTGTAGTGATGAGTAATTTAGGCACAAAGGTTAAATTTCGGCAATGCATTTGCGAAAGTATTTAACAAGCCATGGCATTACGGGTCATTTTTGTTTAGAAACACAAAATAATAAATTTTTATCCTTAATAAAAATTTCTTAGTTTGTTTTTTTAATACATCTAGAGTAATAGCTTTAAATAGTGGTCAGACCATCGACCGTTTGATTCATGCCTTTTTTTTGTCACAAATAAGCTATATTTCATTAACTTAGTAGAAAGTAAAATCTGTTACTGGTTTTGGTTTAAAACACGCGTTTTAAACGTTTGGCTGTTTTTGGCTGTAAGTTAAATGCAAATCATTATAATACAGTCATTTATCTATTGTTTTTTACACTTGCTACCGAGTTGAAATGATGCAATTATTGTTTAACTGTCAATTGTGAATTAACTATCGCACTTGTTAGTTGATAAATAATAAAACAAATAACGATGTAAGTTTTGTTCAAGATGTTGCTCTAGATGTGCGTAGTCACAGAGTCGCATTACATATTACTTGATTTGCTTCAGGGGAGAGTATAAATGAATAATAACCCTCGCAGGTTTTCTAAAAAACCTTTAGCCGTTGGTATTGCCGCAGCACTTTCAATGACACTTTTAGGCGCAAGCCTAAACAGTGCACAAGCTGCAAGGTGGAATTTTGGCGATGTAGATGTTAGTTTTGATTCTACATTCAGTGTTGGCTCTAGGCGGCGTGCTGAAAACCGTAATTGGAATGACAATGTTGCTAAAGCCAATAACTTAAATAATGGTTTTGATTTTAGTAAATACAACGCCGCATTAAATGCAAATCCGAAAAACGTTACGTTATGGCAGGGAGCAGGTGGTTATTCCTCTAACGGCGATAATGGTAATTTAAATTATGATAAAGGCGAATCTTTCTCCCAATTGATAAAGGGTACACACGAATTAGACGTGCATTATGATGGCATGGGGGTTTTTGTTCGTGGTATGTACTATTACGATTTTGCCATGATGGATAATGACAGAAGTTGGACAAACCCAACTAGCGGTCAGGTTAATAATCCTTGTGATGATAGTGAAGCGAAGAAGCAAGTATGTACGGATATTAGATTACTTGATGCGTATGTTTATGGAAACTTTGATTTAGGCGAAATGCCGTTTTCAGTACGTGCGGGTCAACAAGTTATTATTTGGGGTGAAAGTACACTGATTGGTCATGGTATCAGTGAAATAAACCCGGTAGATATAGCACGCTTAAAAGCCCCCGGTGCTGAGTTAAAAGAAGCCTTTATTCCTTTTGGTGCTGTTTGGGGGTCATTAGGTGTTACGGATAACTTTAATATTGAAGCCTTTTATCAATATTCGTGGGAAAAAACTATTTTACCACCGCCAGGCAGTTATTTTTCTACCAATGATTTTTTGGTGATGGTGGTAATAATAATAATGTTCAACTTGGGTTCTCTGGAAATCCAGACATTGATGTTAACACCCTAATGGCAGGCTTAAATCAAATAGGTGGTTTGTTAAGAACAGGCGCAATTGATAGTGCTACTGCAGGTCAAATGTATTTAGCGTACTCAACTAAAGTTACGCTGCGTTCACCTGGGGAAACGGCAGAATGGCAACCTGATGATGGTGGTCAATATGGTTTACGTCTTTCTTGGTACTTACCTGAGCTAAATGAAACAGAGCTAAGCCTTTATTATGTAAATTATCATAGCCGTAGACCAGTTTTTCTTGGACAAACAGCTAATTATAATGCGGCTTCAATCGGAGCTGATCTTGCTTATATTCTTGGTAATCCTATCACTCAAGATAATCTCTACGATCTTGGCACTTTCTCACAAGTAAAACTGCAATATCCCGAAGATATTAAAATGTATGCGTTAAGTTTTAATACTACATTAGGTGAAACGGCAATAGCGGGTGAAATTAGTTACCGTCAAGATGAGCCACTGCAAATTGATGATGTTGAATTGCTTTTTGCTGCCATGCCGCAACAATTGTATAACGCAGGTCTTCGAGATGATCTAAATAATATTTCCGAAGCCTTAATGATCCTACAACGGGGCAACCATTTGAGTCAGGGATAACTGCAGACGGTTTTGTTTTATCAGATACAGTTCAAGCTCAAATGACGGTAACGCATTTGTTTGGTCCTATGCTTGGAGCAAGTCAATTTGCCGGTGTATTTGAAATTGGTGGTATTAACATTAATGATATGCCTGATGAAGATGTGCTTCGCTTGAATGGACCCGGAACAGCCAGAAATGGAGGTGTTGCAGCAGCACCCGGTTTAGAGTTAGGTTTACAAGATGGGATTGAAACTAATCCATTCCCAACTGATTTTGCTTGGGGCTATAGAGTAATAGCCAAACTAGATTATTCTAACGTTTTCTCAGGCATAAATATGAGTCCGCGCGTAGTGTTTTCTCATGATGTTAAAGGTATCACACCCGATCCATTGTTTTTGTTCATCGAAGACAGAAAATCTGTGGCACTGGGGCTAACGTTAGACTATCAAAGTACTTGGAAAGCAGAAGTAAATTACAACAGTTTCTTTGATGGTGTGGGTACAACTAACCAGATTGAAGATCGTGATTATGTATCTTTAAGTATTAGTTATTCAATTTAAGAAAAGGCAACAACGATGAAAAATCAGATTTTTAAGACTTATTCCTTCAATAAAAGTAGCATGAAGAAAAGTACAATATTATTAGCTGTAACAGTTGCCCTTACATCCAATGTCGCGATGGCAAAAATTTCAGCTGAAGAAGCCGCTAAATTAGGTAATGAACTAACACCTATGGGCGCTGTGAAAGCGGCTAATAAAGATGGTTCTATTCCAGAGTGGACCGGTGGTATTACTAAAGCTCCTGCGGGCTATACCGTAGGTGATCATCATTTAGATCCCTACCCAAATGATAAAGTTAAATTTACGATAACCGCAAAAAATGTTGCAGACTACAAGAGTTTATTAACGCCGGGGCAAGTAAAGTTATTCGAAACTTATCCCGATACGTATAAAATGAATGTTTATCAAACACGTAGAAGTGCATCATTTCCTGAACATGTATACAAGGCTGTAAAAGTGAACTCCACTAGAGCAGAACTTGTTGAAGAGGGTAATGGTATTAAAAATGCAGCTGTGGGTATTCCTTTTCCAATTCCAGAGAATGGATTAGAAGCCATTTGGAACCACATTGTACGCTATCGTGGTGAAGCAATTGTTCGTCAAGGTGGTCAAGCAGCCCCAACAGCATCAGGTGACTTTACTTATGTTGGTTTTGATGATCAATTATTGCTACCTTATGATGTTGAAGGAACAACACCTGCAGCGCTAGAAAATACCAATATTTTGTTTAAATTCAAGCAGAAGGTAACTGAACCGGCACGTTTAGCCGGAACGGCTTTATTGGTACACGAAACGATGGATCAAATTAAAACTCCTCGTCAAGCATGGACATATAACACTGGTCAACGTCGTGTAAGACGTGCGCCAAATGTTGCTTATGATGCCCCAGGGAGTGCATCAGATGGTTTACGTTTGACTGATGATTTTGATATGTATAACGGTGCACCTAATCGATATAATTGGACATTAAAAGGTAAGCAAGAGTTGTTTATTCCTTATAATGACTATCGATTACATAGCGATAAAGTTAAATATGAAGATATTATCCAACCAGGTCATATAAATCCTGAATTGGTTCGATATGAAAAACATCGTGTTTGGGTAGTAGAAGCTAACTTGAAAGAAAATACGCGTCATACCTATAAAAAACGTGTTTTCTATATAGATGAAGATAGGCGGCAAGTTGCTGTCGCTGATATTTATGATAATCGTGATGAATTATATCGGGTAGCTGTTGCTCATGGTTTAAATTACTATGAAGTTCCAACACAGTGGTCTACTCTTGAAGTGTTCCATGATTTTCAATCAAGACGATATGTTGCTATGGGCTTAGATAATGAAGCTAAAATGTATGATTTTTCTGTGGAGTTAGCGGATGATGATTTTACACCAAGCAGCATTAAGACGAGAAGGTAGAAGGTAGAAAGTAAACTCTTTTTATCAAAAAACGGTGGCTGATGCCACCGTTTTTGTTATTACTTCTGCTTAATTTGCTTCTGTTTCAGTTTACTTTTATTATTGTGAATGTACATTTGTAGTTATTGTTCTTTTGTAGTTATTGTTCTTTTGTAGTTATTGAATAGCTTTTTGTCCTTTTTTTGTCATTAATGTCGAGAATTTCAACAATGCGTTTTGTTTCCTTTCCACTTTCTATTATTTTACTTTTAAGCACTTTAGGCCAATTCAGTTATGCTGCTGAACAGCCTGTAAAAGTAACTAGCTCAGCTAATATTAATCCCTCTGTTAAAGCGCGCTTAGCGAGCAAATCCTTATTGTTAGGTATTACCAAGGCCGGACCTGACAAACTTGTCGCCGTTGGTGAACACGGTCATATTATTTTATCGTCAGATGCTGTGAACTGGCAACAAGCAGATGTCCCATTACAAACTACTCTGACAAGTGTGTTTTTTTTAGACGACTCTCTTGGTTGGGCTGTTGGTCATGATGCAACAATATTGCATTCAATTGATGGTGGTTTAACCTGGAAAATACAGCAGTATATGCCTGAACTACAAAAGCCGCTGTTTGATATTGTTTTTAAATCCCCTACTGAAGGAATTGCGATTGGCGCTTATGGCCTAACTTTTCGTACAAATGACAGTGGTAATACTTGGCAAAGTGAATTTCATAGTGAAATCCTTCCACCAAGCGATGCTGAATATATGGCAGAATTAAAAGCAGACGATGAGGATGCTTATTTAGATGAAGCCGCTTTTATCTTGCCTCACTTTAACCGTATGTTTATGGACGGCAGAACACTATATATGGTCGGGGAAGTTGGCTTAATTGTTAAAAGTAATGATTTTGGTAAAAGCCGGCAAGCCTTTGATAGCATTTATCAAGGTTCATTTTTTGATATATCAAGAACGCAGCAAGGAAATTTGCTTGTTGTTGGTTTACGTGGTCATGTTTTTCGAAGCTTACTCAATGGTAGACCTTGGAAATCAAGAGAAACTAATGCAACAGCACTAATTAATGATATTGTACTCAGTGATGACGAACGTATATTCCTCTTAGCCAATAATGGGGTTTTACTCGAAAGTATTGATGATGGACAAACTTACCGTTTGAAAACACAAAGGGATGGAAAATCATTAATCGGCGGCATTTGGTTTAAAGGGCAATTAGTTGCTGTGTCTGATGTAGGCATAAAAATAATCTCTTTATAAATAAGTCTAATAATAATATCTAAATGATTCTAAAGTTTAGAATTTGATTAGATAAAAACGTAAACCATAAAAAGTTGGGTCGTAAAAAATTATGAAAATTTCTCTCGCAAACCGTTTAGAAGTAGGTCTGTTTCGTCATAAATTTATTGTATTGATGTTGTTTGTGCTTGTCAGTGCATTTTTGCTATTTCAAGCAACACAAATAAAGTTAGGCGCATCATTCACTAAAAATATCCCACTTAACCATAGTTATATGAAAACTTATCTAAAGCATCGGGAAAATTTTGGTGGCGCAAATAACATTTTAATTTCTGTTTGTAATAGTGATGGCGACATTTTTACACCAGATTTCTTTGGTGCGTTGAAAGGGGTTCATGACAAGTTATTTTTTATACCCGGCGTGGATCGTATTCAAGTTAAATCTTTATACTCTCCAAGTACTCGATTTGTTGAAGTGGTAGAAGATGGTTTCGCAGGGGGCCCCGTTATTCCCGCTGATTTTCAACCAAACGAACGTGGTTTAGCAACAGTTAAAGCCAATATTGAAAAAGCGGGCATTGTCGGCAGTATTGTTGCAGATGATTACAGTTGTGCCATGGTTAAGGCTTCTTTATTAGATTTTAACCCAGAAACAGGTGAAAAACTTGATACGCTAATTATCGCTGCTCAACTTGAGGAAGAAGTGCGTAAACCCTTTGAAAAAGATAATATTACCGTTCATATTATTGGTTTTTCAAAGATGGTTGGGGATGTTGCTGAAGGAGCGAAGGGTGTTGTTACATTCTTCCTCATTGCTATTGTTATTACCGCTATCATGGTTTACTTTTTCTGTCATTCTGTCAGTTTAACCTTATTACCTATTTTATGTTCTTTAGTTGCCGTGATTTGGCAAATGGGAATGTTGTCTACACTGGGTTTTGGCTTAGACCCTATGTCAATCTTAGTGCCTTTTTTAGTGTTTGCTATTGGTGTAAGCCATGGTGTGCAAATGATCAATTCTGTCGTAAAACAAGTCAGTTTAGGTGTTACGAGTCAGGCTGCTGCACAAATAAGCTTTAGAGCATTATTAATTCCAGGTGGGATAGCGTTATTATCTGATACAGTAGGTTTTATGACCTTACTGTCAATTGATATAGGCATTATAAAAGAATTAGCAATTACCGCATCTTTAGGTGTTGCTATGATTATTTTAACTAACTTGATTTTATTACCCTTGTTGGTTTCATATTTAACAATTACACCGAAAGACAGAAAGAATCATGCGGGTAATATTGGCGAAGGGAGTGGGTTTTGGCGCTTTATGGCCAGTTTCTCAACAAAGAAACCGGCGCTTATCATTTTGTTCTTCACTGTCATTATTTACGCCGCCGGATTTCTTAATTCCCAAAATTTAAAAATTGGAGAATTACATGCAGGAGCGCCTTGCTTTGCATGAAACATCACGATATAATCAAGATACCTTTCTTATTACCAATCGTTATGCCATTAGTGTTGATTATATGTCAGTTATTATTGAGTCAGTACCTGATGCGTGTACTTATTACGAGACAATGGATACTATTGATAGATTTCAATGGCGTATGGAAAACGTTCCTGGAGTTCAATCAGCTGTTAGTTTAGCCTCGATTTCTAAATTAGTTAATGCAGGTTACAATGAAGGTAATCCTAATTGGCGTGTTATTCCTCGCAACAAACAAACATTAGTGCAATCAATTGCTCGTATACCGTCCTCAAGTGGCTTGTTGAATAGAGATTGTAGCGTTATGCCGGTGATTTTATTTTTACAAGACCACAAAGCAGATACCATTGAGCGTGTTGTGAATGAAATTAAAATAGCGGGTAAGGAACTGGGTAGTGATCAATTACAATTTAAATTAGCCTCAGGGCCTGTCGGGGTGATGGCCGCGACTAATGAAGCAGTAGCAGATGCGCAATTACCTATGATGTTGTATGTCTATGGTGCTGTCATTGTTTTATGTTTATTGAGCTTTAGAAGTATCAGAGCCACAATCGTCGTCGTGTTACCATTATATGTGGTTTCAACATTGGCTCAATGGTTAATGACGGTATTGGATATTGGTTTAACTGTGTCAACCTTACCAGTTATTGCATTAGGTGTTGGTATTGGGGTTGATTATGGTATTTATATTCTATCAACCATGAGTAGCGAATTAAAAAATGGTGCCAATGTACATGATGCTTACCTTGCTGCATTGAAAGAGCGTGGGAGTGCCGTGTTAATAACAGGGGTTACACTCGCCATTGGTGTATCAACTTGGTTCTTTTCTGATTTGAAATTCCAAGTAGACATGGGAATACTACTAACCTTTATGTTTTTAGTGAATATGTTAGCCGCTATTATCGTGTTACCTGCCTTAGCTGCATTTTTATGGCCGAATAAAAAAGCTAAAGTTTAAAGCGTTTATTTACTCTTAATCAGAAGTCTTCACAGCCATTAGTTTTATAAGCTAATGGCTTTCGTTTGCAGCTTTAGCAATTCCTGTATAAAAATCATCGTAAGAGGTCAAAATAATAAAAAATTTATTATTATTTTTTACTGTTATTTATACTTTTTTATTATGTGATATTTGCATATTTAAACGCTAAAAAGTCCTAAACAAGTATTTTTATTTACCCCTACTGCATAAACCTCAATTGCTTTAAAAATAACACCTTAGTTATGTACAATTAATTTCGTAGTTAAGTGAAAATAATTCTCGCAATACCTTAAATTTCTACATAAAATCTGTACTATACTATAAAAGGTTTTACTTATGGTTTTACGTGATACTTTATATAGTGATTATGAATAGTGTCATTTGGCATATTATTAGAAAAATAAAAACAATATTTTAATTCAATTATTACAAGCTTTCTTTTTAACCTTCGATAAAAAAAGCAAAGGAAAATAGCATGGCGTTAGTGAATGGTTCTCCCTCCGTTATACTCAAAAACGTAGCAGAATTGATAAAGAAAAAAGTACCTTCCGAATCTGCAGACTTAGTTGCACAATTTGCAACCCTCTTATATAAAAACATCTCGTCGCTTGATTTAACTGAGCGAAATGAGAGTGATATGTATGGTGCAACATTAAGTTTGTGGAGTGCATTTAATGAGCATACAGATAAAGAACCTGTTATCCATGTTTTTAACCCGTCAGTAACTAAAAATGGTTGGAAATCAAGCCATACTGTTATCGAGGTGATTGTTAAAGATATGCCATTTTTGGTTGACTCTATACGTATTGCGCTAAATCGTTTGGGACTTTCACCTCATCTTATTCTTAACTCTCCTTTAAAAATTGTCAGAGATAAAGATAAAAATATCATTGAAATGGCGTCAAATATCGATAAAAAAATTAAAGCGACGTCACAAGAAACCGTGTTTTTTATTGAAATTGATAGCCAATCAAGCCAACAAGAACTTGATAATATTAAAGAAGAGCTACTTAGTGTTGTAAAAGACATCACCTTAACGGTTGATGATTGGCAGCCTATGCTTGATCAACTAAATAACACCATTGCTGAAGTCACAAAAGGTAAATTACCCGGTGGTAAACAAGCTAAAGCAGACACAATAGAATTTTTAACATGGCTTGCCAATAACAATTTTACTTTAATGGGCTATCGTTCTTATGATGTAGAAGCAGTCAAAGGTGATATTAAACTCAAAGCGAAGGTTGAATCTAGCCTTGGTTTGTTAAAAAATTCTAATACAGTTAAAAGTCGCTTAATATCTACGTTAAGTGCTTCAGGTCGTGAAGTTGCTTTGGGTAGTAACCATCTTATTCTGACTAAAACCAATTCTCGTTCTCGAGTTCATAGACCCGTTCAACTAGATTATATTGGTGTGAAACGTTTTGATGATAAAGGTAATGTTATCGGAGAAGAGCGTTTTATCGGCTTATTTGGCTCTTCATACTATACGAACAGTGCTTTAGACTTACCACTAATTAAATCTAAAGTGCAACAAGTGTGTGATTCATCTGGTTATGCACATGGCACACACGCTTATAAAGCGCTCATTAATATTTTAGAGACTTTCCCTCGTGACGAAATACTGCAAAGTAATGTTGTAGAGTTATTACAAAACGTGTTAGGCATTTTCCAAATGCAAGAACGTGATTATTGTGGCTTGTTTGTTAGACGAGATGCTTTTGATCGTTTTTATTCTTGCATGGTGTATGTACCTCGTGAGCGTTATACCACTAAGTTACGTCTTGAAACTCAGCTTTTACTACAAGAAGCCTTTGGTAGTGATGAAGAAGTTGAATTTACCACTTATTTTTCTGAATCAGTGCAAGCGAGAACGCATTACATTGTTAAAGTTAAATCAACAAAAGCAGATATTGATGTGAAAGAAATTGAGAAGAATTTAAATGAAGCTGCGCGAAATTGGGATGATAAATTAGCTAGTGCACTTGCCGCAAATAAAGGTGAAGTAGCCGCTAAAGCATTATGCAATAAATACATTAAGTTTCCACAATCATATAAAGATGAAGTATTACCGGGTTCAGCAATTGTTGATATTGAAAAACTGGAAAGAGTTAGTTTTTCTGATAGTTTAGAAATGTTATTTTATCAACCAGTTGAAGAAAGAGCGGGTAGCCGTTTCGTTAAATTAAAACTGTTCCATAAAGGTGATCCTATTCATTTGTCTGACATTTTACCGATGTTGGAAAATTTTGGTTTGCGAGTTATTGGCGAAAGTCCATATGCGATCAGAACTTCTGAAGGGGAGACTTTTTGGATATTAGATTTTTCTATGCTACTAAACGGTAATAATGCTTTTGAAATTTATACCGTACAAACGCTTTTCCAAGAAGCATTTGCTAAAGTATGGGAAGGAGACCTTGAAGATGATGGCTTTAACCGTCTTATTTTAGGAGCAGGGCTAAGAAGGACGCAGTGTTTCAATTTTACGTGCTTTTGCAAAATATGAACGTCAAATTGGTGGTCGTTTTAGTCAAAGTTACATTGAAGATGCCTTTGCGCGTTATCCTGATATTGCGCAGTTATTAATTAACCTCTTTATCGGGCGTTTTGATCCAAACAATACATCAAGTGACAGTGCAAAAGAAAAAGCACATACCAAACTTTTAGAAGCTATAGAAAGTTCATTAGATAATGTGGCTAACTTAGATGATGATCGAATCATTAGACGTTTTGTTGAAATGATTTTGGCAACCATCAGAACTAACTACTTCCAAGTAGATAAATTAATGGGTGAGAAATCTTATATCTCATTTAAACTCATTCCTTCAAAAATTAGTGAGATGCCACAACCTGTCCCTAAATTTGAAATATTTGTCTATTCGCCTCAAGTTGAAGGGGTACATTTACGCGGTGGTAAAGTCGCGCGTGGTGGTTTACGTTGGTCTGACAGACGAGAAGATTTCCGAACAGAAGTACTCGGACTAGTTAAAGCACAGCAAGTCAAAAACAGTGTTATTGTACCTGTTGGCGCAAAAGGTGGTTTTGTTTGTAAACAATTACCTAATGGAACTCGTCAAGAAATATTTGAAGCAGGTAAAGAATGTTACCGTACCTTCATACGAGCGTTACTTGATATAACTGATAACATAGTTAACGGTGAAATTGTACCGCCAATTGATGTGGTTCGTCTTGATGAGGATGATGCTTACTTAGTGGTTGCCGCCGATAAAGGTACAGCAACATTTTCAGATATTGCTAACGGTATCTCTGATGAGTATAACTTTTGGTTAGGTGATGCCTTTGCTTCAGGTGGTAGTGTGGGCTATGATCACAAGGCAATGGGCATTACAGCTCGTGGTGCTTGGGAATCTGTTAAACGCCACTTTAGAGAAATGGATATTGATTGCCAAAGTACTGACTTCACCTGTATTGCAATTGGAGATATGGCAGGTGATGTGTTTGGTAATGGTATGTTGTTATCGAAGCATATTTGTTTACAAGCTGCCTTTAACCACATGCATATTTTTATTGACCCAACGCCTGATTCAGCAAAATCTCACGTTGAACGTGAACGTTTGTTTAACTTACCAGGTTGTAGGCGGGAAGATTACAATAAAAAATTAATTTCTCTTGGTGGCGGTATTTTCAGCCGTCATGTTAAATCAATAGCATTAACACCACAGATTAAAAAAATGTTAGGCACACAAAAGCAGTCACTATCACCTAATGATTTAATTCAAGCTCTTTTAAAAATGGAAGTTGATTTGTTATGGAATGGCGGCATAGGTACGTATGTTAAAAGCTCGAAAGAAACACACCTTGAAGTGGGTGATAGAGCAAATGATGCCTTAAGAATTAATGGATGTGAGCTACAAGCTAAAGTAGTAGGTGAGGGCGGTAACTTAGGCTTTACACAACTTGGCCGAATTGAGTTTGCAGCCAAAGGTGGTCGTATTAATACGGATGCCATTGATAATGCAGGTGGCGTTGATTGCAGTGATAATGAAGTTAATATTAAAATATTACTAAATAGCCTCGTACAAAATGGTGACTTAACCGTTAAGCAACGTAATAAACTACTTTATGATATGACCGATGCTGTTGGCGATTTAGTGATTGAAGATTGCTATCGTCAAACACACTCGTTATCGATTACGGCTATGCGTGGTGTTAACCAATTAAAAGAGCAAGTTCGCTTTATTCAAGAGTTAGAACGTACAGGTAAACTTGACCGAGCCTTAGAATTCATCCCTGATGAAGAAGAAATTGCACACCGATTGTCTAAAAACATTGGCTTAACTCGCCCTGAATTATCAGTGTTACTTGCCTACAGTAAAATGGTGCTAAAAGAAGATCTTGTTCACCCTGAAATAACGGATAACCCGCATCATAATCAGTTGTTGATCAATGCGTTCCCTCAGCTATTACAAGATAAATATCAAGATCAGATGCAGCAACACCCGCTTAGAGCCGAAATAATTGCGACGAAACTTGCAAATAAAATTGGTAATGACATGGGCTTTAACTTTGTTAACCGCATGAGAGAAGAAACAGGCGCGACTGTTGTTGAAATAGCGAACAGCTATACAATGGCTTGTGCTGTGTTTGAGCTTGAAGAATTTTGGAAGAAAATAGAGGTATTAAATAATAAAATTTCAACCGCTATTCAAACTGAGATGTTATTCCAATACCGTAGAACAGTTCGACGTGCAACACGTTGGTTCTTACGTCATCGCAATAAATCCTTGAGCATTACACAATCAATAGAATTGTTTAAACCAACATTTGCTATTATGTCGGAAAAACTTAATAGTTTTATTATTGAGCGTGAAGGCAAAGAACTAAAACGTGTTGAAGATGATTTAATTGCTGCCGGCGTACCTACGGATATTGCTGTGCGTATTTCACAATTAAGCACAATATTTTCTGCCTTAGATATTACTGAAATTGCAGAAGAAGATGGTAGGGACGTTGAGTTAGTTGCGAACTTATACTTTAAACTTGGTGTGCGATTAGAGCTTCATTGGTTCTTGGATCAAATTACCCGTCAACCAGTGGGTAATCACTGGCAAGCACTGGCAAGAGCATCGTTT
The DNA here is from genome assembly GCF_022669015.1 of Colwellia maritima. Taxonomy (GTDB): domain Bacteria; phylum Pseudomonadota; class Gammaproteobacteria; order Enterobacterales; family Alteromonadaceae; genus Colwellia; species Colwellia maritima. Next base: position 636,191 of record NZ_JAKKSL010000002.1, read on the forward strand.
AGAGAAGAGTTAGATTGGCAACAACGTTCACTGACTTCTGTCGTTTTACATTGTGACTGTACAGCCAAAGAAGAAGATATTGATAATATGCTTGATACTTGGGTTGATACAAATTCACAACCACTAGAACGTTGGAAACACTTGTTGTCTGACTTTAAAGTGGGGCAAACCCATGAGTTTGCCAAGTTCTCCGTTGCTTTACGTGAATTAATGTTGCTTAGCTTAAACTGTCAGAGGTTAATTAAAGAAAGTTAATCTTTTACTCGTAAAAGCAATGTATATAAAATGCGGAAACTGATAAAATCCTCGCGCGACTAAATTCTTTACTTTAGTAAAGTTATTTAAGTCAAACGGGGATTTTTTATTGCTACGTTGTACACTTAACTAATTTGAGGTTTTATGTTTTATCCGGCTATCCGTAAGGTACTCTTTCAATTTGATGCTGAAACTATTCATGAGTTGACTATTAAAGGCTTGAAAAGCACCGGTTCATCACCTTTAAATGCTTTTTATAAGCAACGCGTAGCTGAAAAGCCTGTTAAGGTTATGGGAATAACATTTCCGAATCCGTTGGGATTAGCAGCCGGGTTAGATAAGAATGGTGAATGTATTAATGCATTTGATGCCATGGGGTTTGGGTTTATCGAAGTTGGCACTGTAACGCCTCGTCCACAACCAGGTAATGATAAACCACGTATATTTAGACTACCAGAAGCTAATGCGATTATAAATCGTATGGGTTTTAATAATAAAGGCGTTGACTACTTAGTATCACAAGTACGTTCGGCCAATTTTTCGGGTGTGCTTGGCATTAATATTGGTAAAAATAAAGATACACCAGAAGAAAAAGCAAAAGATGATTATATACACTGTATGCGAAAAGTTTATGACTTTGCTACGTATATCACTGTAAATATATCATCACCCAATACACCAGGCTTGCGAGCATTACAATACGGTGATGCGTTAAATGAACTATTATCTGCGTTAAAAATAGAACAAAGAAACCTAGCTAAACAATATAATAAATATGTACCTGTCGCTGTTAAAATAGCCCCGGATTTAACAGAAGAAGAAGTACTTTCTATAGCACAATGCCTTTTAGATAATGAAATTGATGGCGTTATAGCGACCAACACTACCTTATCTCGTGAAGGTGTAGAGCAACTTCAACATGGAAATGAACAAGGTGGGTTAAGTGGTGCACCTGTAAAAGAGAAAAGTACGACGGTTATTCGTATATTAGCGAAAGCACTTGATAATAAACTTCCTATCATTGGTGTTGGAGGCATTGCTTCGAGTGATGATGCTAATGAAAAATTAGCTGCTTGGTGCCGGCTTGGTTCAAGTGTACACTGGCTTTATTTATCAAGGTCCGCCACTGATAAAATCAATAGTAAATGGATTATAGTTAAATAACTTATTTAACTTATTAAAGTGTTAATGTGAGTGTGTTAAAGGGTTTTATTATCAGTAAAACCTTCGCCTTCAAGCGTTAATGCTACGGGTTCAATAAAGTCAACTTGCGGTAAGATAAAATTTGCAAAATTTATTTTATAACCATTAGGAAGGGTCGTTTCTACCAAGGTTTTACTTACATAATTTGTCTTTCTATATGGCAACGTTTTAGCTGAAAATTCAAATTCATTAAAGCTTAGAATATCAAATGATAACGGGTTTAAAATATCAATAAATAGTGGTGCAAAAGCAATCAAGTCGATATTAGATTCAAAGCTGATATAACTACTGTTTGCTTGAGGTGTTACATGAATTGTTAAATATTTATCATCTTTTATCGCATTCAATGAATAGCCATAGGGTTTAAAAACAAAATCATCAATAATAAAGTCAGGTAGTATTGTCTCTAATGACAAAAATTGCCGTATTTCTTTTGCAGAAATACCTGACGTCGTTAATAGCGCAGAAGCTTTTTCACTTATTTGATAAGCTATAAATTCATAGGATTTATCTTCAGGATTTGCATTAAATGCGTTGTCGTAATTAAATAAATAATTATGGTGCCCATCAAGTTCCCCAAAACGATAAACACTTCCGTTTAGGTATTGTGATAATTGTTTTATATCATCACTAAAACAACTGGGTTGAGCATGGGCGAAATATTCGTTTTTACGTTGATAGGTTAGTTGCTGTATTTTTTCTTTACCAATGTGTTCAATGAAGTACTCAATCGAATTAACAAGTTGTGTTTCACCACAGGTTAAAATCAACAGTTTATCATGCCAAACAAATAAACTTGATTCTGAAAGTAAGAATGCTTTGCATTGCCCGTTATTTGTCGAAGACAGTATTTGAGCATTACAGCGCATAACAAGTACTTGCCAAAATTCATCACTAATGTCATTTAATAATGATATTTGACTTCTATCAACTTGAATCTGTGCTTTCTTTTCTGCGCCTTCAAAAAACAATGGGTAATCCTCTTTTACTGTCTTTAGTCAGTATTTGAATAATGTCTATTTATAGAGAGAAATGGATTCTAGTATGTTATTCAAGGCATAACAAATATATTTATTCATATTTGTATTAGTATGTGTTGATTTAATAAAGGGGGTCAGAGCTTTGATAGTACGCAGGAAATAACGTAATTGGTTTGGTATAAAAACTAGGTTGAATCAATAATGAAACAACCTAGTTTGTGTCTATATTTAGTCTAATATGGCAATATTATAACGAATAATTAAACTTAATAACTTTCGTTATGTACACTTAAAACAGCACGACCCGAAGGATCGGCATTATTACTAAAACTTTCATCCCAAGCAAGTGCCTCTTGTGTACTACAAGCAACAGATTTTCCACCAATAACACAATCTGCAGCAGAAGGTAACGGGTATTTTTCTTCAAAAACACAACGATAAAAATACGCTTCTTTACTGTCTGGTGTATTAACTGGGAATTTAAATGCAGCACTTTCCAATTGTTGATCGGTAACTTGTGATTCTACATAATCTTTTAAACCATCAATCCAAGAGTAACCTACACCGTCAGAAAATTGTTCTTTCTGGCGCCATAAAATTTCTTTTGGTAAATAGCCTTCAAAGGCAGAGCGTAAAATGGCTTTTTCCATTTTACCATTACCACACATTTTATCTTCGGGATTGATGCGCATCGCAACGTCCATAAAGTGTTTATCTAAGAATGGAACGCGGGCTTCAATCCCCCAAGCAGACATTGATTTATTAGCACGCAAACAGTCAAACTTATGAAGACGATCAAGTTTACGTATAAGCTCTTCATGAAATTCTTGTGCGTTAGGCGCTTTATGGAAATATAAATAGCCACCAAAAATTTCATCAGCACCTTCACCAGACAATACCATTTTAATACCCATAGCTTTGATCTTACGAGCCATTAAATACATGGGTGTTGAAGCGCGAATGGTGGTTACATCATAAGTTTCTAAGTGATAAATCACTTCTTTCAGTGCATCAATACCTTCTTGCTCAGTAAAAATAACACTATGATGAATAGTACCAATGCTGTCCGCAACGGTTTGTGCTGCTATAAGATCAGGAGAGCCTTCTAAACCACAGGCAAAGGAGTGTACTTTAGGCCACCAAGCTTCACTTAAATCGTTTTCTTCAATACGACGTGCAGCAAATTTTTGCGTAATAGCAGAAATTAACGATGAATCTAAACCACCTGAAAGTAACACACCATAAGGTACATCAGTCATTAAGTGACTTTTTACCGATTCTTCTAATGCTTCACGAATTTTAGTTTTGCTAGTTGTATTGTCTTTTATCGCGTCATACTTTTGCCAGTTACGTTTATAATAACGTTGTAATTCGCCAACGTTACTATCAAAAATATGTCCAGGAGGAAATTCACTAACGGTTTTACATACCGGCATTAACGCTTTCATTTCAGAGGCAACATAAAAGTTACCGTCAGCATCATAACCTGTATACAATGGAATAATACCAATATGGTCACGTGCGATTAAATAGGAATTATTTGTTTCATCATAAATAATAAACGCGAACATACCTTGTAATTTGTCAACAAAGTTAACACCATGTTCTTTGTATAAAGGCAGAATTACTTCACAGTCAGAGGCTGTTTGAAACTCATAATCAACGGTTAATTCACTCGCAAGCGTTTTATGATTATAGATCTCACCATTGACGGCTAAAACGTGGGTTTTATTCTCGTTATATAGGGGTTGAGCGCCATGCTCAGTATCAACAATAGATAAACGTTCATGCACTAAAATAGCATGTTCATTATTGTAAATTCCAGACCAATCAGGTCCACGGTGACGTAAAAGACGAGAACATTCTAAAGCTTTTGGACGAAGTGCATCAGCACCTGTTTTTATATCTAATATACCAAAGATCGAACACATTGAAGCGCTACTCCTTTAATTAATAGTAAGTCAAATTGTGAGAGGATTAGTGCAACAACACTAATCGCTGAGTGACACTGTGCCAGTTCGACAAAAAAAAGCAACCATAATCTGAATAATTACGTAATTTAATTACTATTTGTCTATATATTAACAAATTTAGGTAAATTTAAGAAAACTTATCTTTTTTAAGAATTCGTTAAGAAACCGATATTAAGATGTGTTTTAATTATGAAATTATATAACTTTTTCTATCGGGTGCTACATTGCAACATTCATTAAAAAAACTCTATATCGTCTTTTTTGTACTGACCATATCTTTGATCAATATTACTAAGGGGTACGCTCAAGATATTTTGAACAGTCAAGCTGCTCTTGAACAAGCATTAAGTGAACATAAAGGCAAAGTGGTTTATATCGACTTTTGGGCATCATGGTGTGGTCCTTGTCGAAAATCATTTCCTTGGATGAATACAGTCCATGAAAAGTACAAACAACAAGGTTTTAGTGTTATCAGCATTAATTTGGATGCAGATAAATCATTAGCCGAAAAATTTCTAGTTGAAACGCCGGCAAATTTTTCTGTTATTTATGATCCTAAAGGCAAAATAGCAAAACATTTTAAAATACAAGGTATGCCAAGCAGCATGCTTATTGGACGAGATGGTAAGATAAAATCTCGACATACTGGATTTTTTACTAACAAAATTTCTACATATCAAGAAGAAATAGAACAATTATTAGCAACTCATAACGAGTAAAACAGACAGGTGAATTAAATGATGAAAACAAAAATACAACGTATGTTACTCATTTCAACGTTTATCGCGATATCAGGCTGTTCTAGTTTAGGCGTAGAACCATGGGAACGTGACTTACTAGCAAAAGATGAAATGTCTTTAAATGCCGATCCTGTAGATGCGGCACTTGATGACCATATATATTTCAGTAAAGAAGCATCTAGTGGTGGTAAGGGGTTTGGCGGCGGTGGATGTGGTTGTAATTAATATCACACGTTCTGTCGTCACGTTTTAGTAAATACCCTAAGAACAAATAACTGGTAAGCATAATATGAAAAGTAATATAGATAAAATAAATATCAAATCAGCATTAACCGTTGCTACCGTGGCACTGTTAGGCACAAGTAGTTTAGCGCAAGCTGAATCTTCTGTAACGTCAAGTGCCCAAGATAGTTCATGGGAATTTGACAGTGCATTTTTGTTCTACAGTGAAGTAGACAGAGTGAGTGCAGGTGAGGCGATTTTAAATGCTAAAAAGACGTTTGATAACGACGAGATATTGAATCTTAAATTAACTATTGACACGTTAACTGGTGCATCAGCAAATGGTGCGGTAGCTCAACCTACCGTTCAAACTTTCACTCGTCCTTCAGGCAACGGTCAATATGATATAGCGGCAGGTGACACACCACTTGATGATACTTTTCATGATACTCGTGTTCAACTTAATGGTCAGTGGACCCAACCTTTAGCACCTGATTATACGGCTAGTGGCGGATTTCATATTTCTAAAGAATATGATTATTTATCTTTAGGTTTAAATGGCAATATAGCCGTTGACTTTGATCGTAAAAATTCTACATTTTCTGCAGGTTTTAGTTATTTTCAAGATACGTTTACACCAGAAGGGGGAATTCCAAAACCTTTAGCTTCTATGCTTATAGGGGATAGCGATTCCTCAACGTGGGACGAATCCTTTGCTCAAAGTAGAATGGGTAGCGAGGATGACAAAACAACAACAGATATATTACTTGGTTTCACCCAAGTGATTAATCGTAGAATGTTAATGCAGTTTAATTATTCTTACTCAATGGTAGATGGTTATTTAACTGACCCTTTTAAAATATTATCAGTCGTTGATAATACTGGAAAAGCGCAAGATTATTTATACGAGTCACGGCCTGACTCACGTGTTAAACAAAGTGTGTTTGCTCAATCCCTTTATCATTTTGATTCCTCAGTATTAGATGTGTCTTATCGATATATGTGGGATGATTGGGAAATAACTTCTCATACTATTGACTCGCGTTTTAGAATTCCATTAGGGGATGGTTTTGGTAAAGAAAGTTACATACAACCACATCTAAGAATTTACCAACAAAGTGCTGCTGATTTTTACCGTCCTTTTATTACAGACGGGGAAGCATTACCGGCTTTTGCGAGTGCTGATTATCGAATAGGTGAAATGACAGCGATTACAGTTGGATTCAAATACGGTATGTTGGTAAATAATGGGCATGAATTATCATTTCGATTAGAGTATTACCGTCAAACACCGACAAATGCGGGTTTTGATGAACCGGGTGTATTAAATGATGTTGAACTTTATCCAACCGTTGATGCTATTATAGGACAAGTAACTTATTCATTTTAGTGTTGATTGATTAATCTGCAATAGAATGCGATTAAAAATTTTCACCTGTGTTTAATTAGAGTCTTAATTGAAAAATACTAGAACAGTTAACTTAGAAAAAAACGAAGACAGCTATAGCCTTAAATTTAATGCTATGGCGAGTCCTTGTGAAGTTATTATACAAACATCGAATGAAGAACTCGCTGTAAAGCTTGGTAAACTCGTGTCGGCTGAAGTTTGGCGTATTGAAGATAAATATAGCCGATACGATAACCGTAGTCTTTGTTGTGACATTAATAGCAAGGCAGGGCAGTCAATTGCAATAGATGAAGAAACCTTTCAACTATTAAGTTTTGCTGATCAATGTTATCAGCTGAGCGAAGGTTTATTTGATATAACCTCGGGTGTTTTACGCAAAATTTGGTCTTTTAATTCTCAAACAGAATCTAGGTCTAATTTCCCTACAGCTGCACAAGTTAACGAGACCATGCTAAACGTAGGTTGGGATAAAGTTAATTTTGATCCCAAACAAATAACGTTAGCCGAAGGAATGGAAATAGACTTTGGTGGTATTGGTAAAGAATATGCGGTTGACCGTGGTATTATTGTAGCTAAAGAATTAACCAATCAACCAGTATTAGTGAACCTAGGCGGCGATTTGGCTGTAACGGGTGCTAGGCTTAATAATGAAACATGGCAAGTGGCTATAGAGCCACCAGACATCGATAGTGATCATACTAATGACTATGAAAAAACCATTGATATGATCGTTTCGCTCAAAGCAGGCGCACTTGCTACCGGCGGTGATTCAAAACGTTTTCTAATTAACAAAGGTAAACGTTATGGGCATATACTCAATGCTAAAACTGGTTGGCCTATTTCAAAAGCACCACGTTCGATAACTGTTGTTGCACCGCAGTGTATTCAAGCGGGGATACTTGCAACATTTGCTTTATTACAAGGGTGTGATGCCGAAGAATTTTTAACGAACCAAGAGATTAAATTTTGGGCAAGAAGGTGATGTAAAGGGGTAATGGAGATTATATGCGTATACTTTTAGTTGAAGATGATATGCCACTTGCAACTGCATTACAAAAATCGCTGCAAGATGAAGGGTTTGTTGTTAATCATGTTAACCAAGGTAAACTGGCCTTAAATGCGTTGTCTACGTCTGATCAAGACATGGTTATTCTTGATTTAGGTTTACCAGATATCGATGGTCTTGAGATCCTAAAACAACTACGCGACAAGAAGTCTAGTTTACCCGTTATCATTTTAACGGCACGAGATTCAATTGAAAGCAAAGTTAAGGGGCTTGATTATGGGGCCGATGATTACTTAACAAAACCTTTTGAAATATCCGAATTAATGGCTCGGTTACGTGTTATAGAACGTCGTTTAGGTACGGCAACGTCGTCGATAATATCAATTGATGATGTAAAACTGGATACTTTTGCTCATAAAGTGTTTATGTACGATCACGATACCAATAAAGAAAATGAAATTATTTTTTCTAAAAAAGAATTTATGGTGCTTAAGGCGTTAATGGAAAACGCCGGGCGTATATTGTCTCGTGAAAAAATAGAATCAAAGTTATATCACTGGGGTGAAGAAGTACTTAGTAATGCCGTTGAAGTACATATACATAAATTAAGAAAATATTTACCTGAAAAATTTATTCAAAATGTCCGAGGCGTCGGCTATATCATTAATAAAAAGGGTTAAATGCACTTATGAGCATACGCCGGTATTTAGTGTTAACTTTATTTTCTGCCTTAACATTAATAACGTTTATTGCTGCCATTCAAGGCTATAAAAAAAGTATGTCCCAAGCGGAACAACAGTTTGATCGTCAATTATTAGATCTTGCTAATACCCTACTGACAATTAATTCCGTACCCACAATACTTTCAACAGCAGAGCCAACACAGAAAACGCTTCAAGTTACCCAAGACAGTAGTTTTGCTTTCCAAGTTTGGAAAGATCAACAACTCGTGTTAAAAAGTAATAACGCACCCGATCATCGTATTGCTAATAGTAATTCTAGAGAAACAGATACGACGGATTTTTTTGAAGTTAATTTTCTGCAAACACGTCGGCGTGCTATTGCATTAAAACAGGATATTGGCCAAGAAACGTTTGCTAATTTATATATTATTGTTGCCCAACCCTTAAGAACACAGTTTGCTTTGGCACAAACTTTAATCTTAGCCGCGGTAACCCCAATGATTATTGCCGTAATCGCGTTATCAATATTAATTTTTATTATTATTACACAAGGCTTAAAACCATTACATCAATTAACCAAAGAGCTCAGTAAAAGAAGGAGCAATGATTTTTCACCGTTGAAAATTACCGTGCATAATAATGAGTTGGCTGACATAGTTGCGACATTAAATGAATTGTTCTCTCGTTTAGCGGCGGCATTTCAACGAGAGCGACATTTTGCTTCAGATGCGGCTCATGAATTAAAAACACCGTTAAGTGTACTTAAAATTGATACCCATAACCTTATTCAAGACTTAGTAAAACGGTCATCGAACAATCAAAACACAGTGTTAACATCTTCAGAAGTGGCAAAATTTGAATCAATACGAGCTTTGAGTAGCAGTGTTGATAGAATGGGGCATGTTATTGATCAAATATTAAATCTTAATCGAACTAATCCAACACAAATAAGTAATGCAAGTTATTGTTTTAATGTTAATATATTGTTGAAACAAGTGATTTCAGATTTATATAATGATATTTTGAATAAAGATCAAACTATCACGCCGGAAAGCGATGATATCATCTTATCTGCACATGAATTTTCAGTCAATTTACTTGCCGTTAACCTGATTTCTAATGCCAATAAATATACGCCCAATGGTGGTGAAATTAGGGTGAGTGTTAAACAACAGAAAGAGATGACAGCGAATGTTCAAGGTAACACTTCGCGGCCAACTTCCTGCAATAAAGTAATGCTGATCGTTGAAGATTCGGGACCAGGAATAAAGTCAAACGAATATCAACGTGTTTTCGATCGATTTTACCGAGTTGGGGGGATCAGCATAATTCAACTATCATGGGATGTGGATTAGGATTAGCCATAGTTAAACATATTGCAGATTTACATGGTGCTGAGATTGCTTTATCACGGTCAGAATCATTAAAAGGCTTAAAGGTTGTGGTGACATTTCCAGGTAATGTTAATGACAAGGAAATTGGCAATGACTAACGCTTATTTTACTCGTTTAACTAGTATCCTTATCAGTGGTTTATTACTACTGTTTGCTATCAATGCGAAGGCACAACAACGTCCTGAATACCATCTTAAAATTGAAAATCATTTATTTTATCCCGCTAAAATCGATATTCCGGTTAATACAAAGGTTAAGCTCATTATTTCAAATTATGATGAAACGGTTGAAGAGTTTGACAGTTTTAGCCTAAATAGGGAAAAAGTTATTTTTCCTAATCAAAAAGCTATTATTTTTATTGGTCCTCTTCCTGAGGGTGAATACAGCTTTTTTGGGGAATACCATCCGCATAGTGCTCGTGGCACAGTTGTAGTAGTAACAAATCCATTGACTCAAACTACAGACAGTGGAGCACAACATGTTAATTAATACGGTTATTTTGTTCTTACAAAATGCACTACCCATTTTTGTTATCACCACCTTGTTATTAATTTCATTTTCAACAAAAGAACTAGCATTGATCAGCATAAAATGGATTATTTCTGGCGTGATATTTACCGCCGTTACAACATTTATTCTTAGTAACAATTTGGAAAATATATCACAAACATTTGATGGTATGGGGGTAGAGCTTTTCCTCTCGTTCGGCTACTTATTGATTTACCTTTTTAGCATATTTTTATTTGTCTTTAATGATAAACATTATACAAAACAATTAGGTTTTCTTGTTTTATATATCATCACTGCAATCAATGGTTCTCATTTTATCATTTATTTAGCAAATTACTGGACCCAAGCTCAACAAGTTGAGTCCATGGTTTTAGGTATCATATTAGGTGGCGGGATTTGTTTAAGTATTTCAATACTATTATATTTTTTATTGAAGTCTGCTGATCATAATCTTTATTTTCAAACCTCAAAGTATTTTTTATTATTATTTTCATTAGGTCAATTAATGCACGCTATCGTACTTTTACAACAAGTGGATATATTGTCGAGCAGCCGACCTTTATGGGATAGCAGCCGTTTAATTACAGAAGACTCAGAAGTTGGACAGTTACTTACTGTATTATTCGGCTACGAAAGTACCCCATCATTGTTACAAGTTATTATTTACATCATTGCATTTAGCATTCCTGTGATGATTTGCAAGTTAACTACTATTCGCTTATACATTCGCGGAGAAAAATCATGTTAAACCGTTGTTTACCCATATTTTTTATCTTTCTTGTAGCATGGGGACCAAACGCATATGCTGACGGTGTAGTGGTTGATAAAGTTTATCATCCCTATGTTTTGCCCTATGAACAAGAAATTGAATGGCGCCTATTTTCTCATAGAGAAAGTGAAAATAACAAATTAGCCCAACGCTTAGCTTATGGTCAATCAGTCAATGAAAACTTAATGTTAGAATTTTATCTTGTGGGGGAACGCGATAGACTTAATGACTTTACGTTAACGTCTTATGAAATTGAAGCTCGTTGGATGCTAACAGAACAAGGTGAATATTGGGCTGATTGGGGACTACTTTTCGAAATAGAAAAAGACAAACAATATCAAAATTGGGAAGTTACGACGGGGGTTCTGGTAGAAAAAGAATTTGGTCGAGCAAGCTTAACCCTAAATGCTTTTATTATTTATGAATGGGGTAAAACCCTAGTGAGTGAGTTTGAAACAGAATTTCGGGTAAAATATCGATATCGTTATCTAGAACAATTACAACCAAGAATTGAATTGTACTCAGGCGAAAATTACCTAGGTATTGGTCCTGCCTTCGAAGGCTTGCAGCGTTTTAACGGACAAAAACAATTAAAGTGGGAGTTTGGTTTTATAACTGGTCTTGATAGTCGAAGTAAAGGTCATGTCTTTAGGGTGGCTATTGAATATGAATTTTAATGGTTGATTCTAAATGGTTGAATATTACGGTCATGAACCTATTTCATGACCGTATAAAGCAGGGATGTTAAATATATCTACACTCAGTTAATTAGCTATCTGTTAAATAGTAACCCACATGTTGATGAAGTCTAACAAGCATTTCTTCTTTGTCATTAATAAAGTCTAGACTTTGGGCTATCGAGCGCAGTGCTTGTTGTATTTGATTAACAAATTTACCATAACCATGTGGTGTTTTATTTTTTTCACTGGCAACAAAAATTAACTGAACAGTATCAACTAATTTATCCGCATTCCATTTACAGGTATAACCACCTGTAGTATTGCTTGGGTTGTAACCTAACATCAGTAACTCACCGCTAGCGATGACGTTTTCATCTAACGCACTTCTCACTATAGGTACTAACCCATTGGCAATAACAGCACCATTATTTAAATGAAAATGTTTAGCCGAACTAATAAAAGCATCGGCAATTAAGTTATAGAGTTCGCTATATCGTTCAGCAGAATTTTCTTCAATAGTCACTAATGAGCGAATACGACGATTGATGGGTAAATCTACCACCGCATAGGTTAACGCATCTTTTGAATCCGGAATTTCAAGACCGTCAGTTGCGTAGCGGTTTGTCATTGGACGGAATTTGTGTACCTGTTTACCTTCTACGCCTTTATCGCCTGCAAATAAATCGTAAGTTAAATGTTGGTGATCACAGATACGAACGGTTGTTGTATCTAATTCTAACAATTTGGCATACTCAGAGACGACTTGTTTTACTTGCGCATGAAATTTAGCTGATTGCGCACGAACATCATTACCATTTGCAAGGAACAATAAAGTTATTTTTTTGGTACGCTTTGCACCATCAAAATAACTATTTTGACTCGTATGGTAATTTGGGTTGTATAAAAATAATAGTTGTTGTTTGGTTTCAGACGTCATTTTTTCAGGACTATAACGAACACGCGCAAACTTATCATTGGCAATAAATTGCGTGTTATCAAGCTGTGCAATATTACATAAATCAAAGTATTTCTTTGATAACTCTTGATATAACTGTGTATAAGGATCAGACGCACTTTCGTCAACTAACTTACTAAACTTTGATATTAATTGATCTGTTAACGGAAATTTGACCATTAAATATTGGTTTTCGCGAACAGAATTGGGGATGTGAACTTTATGTTGAGCATTTCTCATACGTGTAATAGACATTTTAATACCTGTTTGATCAATTATAATTATGAATATGACTTTGATTATATATGTACGAAGAATGATGTAAATGAATTTCGACAAAATATTGTTTACAAAGTTATATTGTATGAAAAAACATAATTTAGATGATAATCAATAATTAGGCTTGTAATTCTATTGTTTTTAACGCATCGTTATAATCAATAAGTCGTTTAAATTTCCATATTTATAGAGTTGTATTACAAATGAAAAAATTAAAAAACGAAGCTGAATTATTAAAAAAAGCCCTTGTGATTGGTGAGAAATACGCTATAAACAGAGGCTATAAGAGCTTTTCTGCAACCAATTCAGCGAAAGATAAAGTTGAAAGTTTATATCGTTTGTTAGTGAATGATAAATTAATTCAGCCATTACCTATTGATAATGAAGATCAACCAAACATGAAGCATAAATTAGCATTATGGATTGCAAAACAATTACCATACCGCCATGCTTTACTTGGGTAGATTTTATACAATAAAGTGATGGCAAAGTATTAGTGGTGACATATTAAAAGCGTAATTGAAGGAGTAATTAAATCCGCTTTGCCACAATTTATCATAAATTGCCATTAGTTTGCCATAATCTTGGCGCCCTCGAAACATAATTACTCTTCATTATATAGCTTTACTTTCTTGTAGAGCTTTATATGAAAAACATCAACGGCTTAACTCATTGCCAACCTTCAATTCGTTATAATACACCTTGGAAAATGTTTTTCCTTGTCGTATTGATTACTTTAGTTAACCTACCAAATAATGTCATGGCTGAAGAACAGTCAACCCAAACTATTCCCTATGAAGATATTAGTTCTGGTAGTTTGTATTTTAAAAAGGAGAGAGACTATTATGCCGCGATAACGCAAAAAAGTGATTACCAAGTTAATGTTAATGGTCTTCTTGCTCAGGTGAATTTTACTCAAACGTTTAAAAATTCAAGTGATAGTTATGTCGAGGCGGTTTATGTATTCCCATTAATTGATGATGCTTCCGTGTCATCCATGATCATGGAAATAGGGGAACGACGAATTATTGGCAAAATCAAAGAAAAGCAACATGCTCAACAACTCTACACCAAAGCTAAACAGCAAGGCAAGAAAGTAAGTTTAGTATCACAACAACGTCCTAATCTGTTTACGACCAAATTAGCGAATATTGCGCCGGGCGAAACGATTAAAATATCATTAACTTATATGCAATCAATAAGACTAACCGATGAAACCTTCGCTTTACGTATTCCGCTCACTTTAACGCCAAGGTATATTCCAAGGGAAAGGCATGTAGACCGTGAAAACACAGAAGAAAAAATTGCGGATACAGCTAGTCCAACCAAATTTACCACATCAGCCACTACAAAGATCAATGTTAATGGTTGGGCAATAAGCAATGCTAGAGTCCCCGATGCGAATGAAATAACCCCATACCAAACAAGGATCACTACAGGTAATCCTAATGAGCAGTTAAACCCTCAACAACGGGTTTCGCTTGTAGTTAACCTTGATGGTGGAATACCGGTTGCTAATATCACCAGTTTGTATCATTCAATCGATGAAACGCAACAATTCAATAAACGATTAATTACATTAACGGATAAAACAGCGCGTCTTGATCAAGATTTTGTTTTGCAGTGGCAACTCGCTCAGGGAAACACACCGAAAGCCGCTTTCTTTCAGCAAGTAGATAGTCAAAACGAATATCAGTACGGTTTATTAATGCTGATGCCACCAAAGGCTGTTAACGAAAAAAACATTAAAAAAGATGTTATTTATATTATTGATACGTCTGGTTCAATGGGGGGTGTTGCAATAAAACAAGCTAAACAATCTCTTAATGAAGCCCTTAATTTTTTGAACCCTTCAGACACTTTCAATATTATTGCTTTTAACACAAACACTCAGCATTTGTTTAGTGAAAGTGAAGGTGCGAATTCCTCAAATATTGATCATGCAAAGCATTGGCTTTCAACCTTAGAAGCGGGTGGTGGCACTAATATGTATCCCGCCATTGAACTCGCTTTAAAAGCACGTCAACGTGAAAGTTATTATCGACAAGTTATTTTCATCACTGATGGTAGCGTTGGCAACGAAGCGGAGCTATTAAGTTTAATTCATACAAATCTCGCAAACACACGTTTACATACTATTGGTATAGGGTCGGCTCCTAATGGATATTTCATGTCTGAAGCGGCGAAAGTAGGGCGTGGCACTTATCGCTACATTGGTAGTATTAATGAAGTTGATGAGCAAATGACACAATTATTCAGCCAAATAAGTAAACCGTTAATGCATAATATCGAATTAGCATGGCCGATGGCTGATGTTGAAATGTTTCCAAATAAAATCCCCGACCTCTATGCAGGACAACCGTTGTTAATTAGTGCTCGGTGGTTAAAACAACAAAATCAAACGTCTATTAAAAACAAAAATAATGAGCAGACACTTAATCAATTAATCAAAATAACAGGGCAACTAGCCGATAAACCTTGGCAAGAGAATATTGCATTGAACATTGCACCATCTGTTGTCGACAATAGCAAAGAGGAAAGCAATGGCGTTGCACAATGGTGGGCCAAAAATAAACTTGATCATTTAATTAGATTACGCCACCGCAGTGATAGCCGAACTCAAGACGTGTTACAAACACAAATAACCGAATTAGCAATTCAGCATCAATTATTGTCACCATTTACCAGTTTTATTGCTGTTGAAGAAAAGGTAAGCCGAAAAAAAGACCAAGTATTAAAAAAACAAGCAGTAAAAAACTTAATGCCTAAGGGGTCAACACAAAGTATACCTTTAGCAAATACCGCACTGGGTATTGCGCAGTATTATTTAATTGGTTCGCTTTTAATTATCATGGCGATGTTTATGCAGTTATTTAAAACGTTAAATAATAAAAAACAAGTGAGTTAGCATGTTTATAAACACATTTAATGATGAATTAAGACAAAAGATAACAAAAAAAAACCTTTTGTCTTATTTAATAGGGTTAATGCTAATTATCGCTTTTATCACCATTGCTCGGGGAAGTTACATGGTTTTGAAGGCGCATGTCGCACAGTATTTATTAGCTCAAGCTTGGCAAACGCACTCTACTAATGATAAAAATCACATAAGCCAAAAGGATAAAGGAACAAAAGTTAAGCCTTGGTCTTGGGCTGATTTTTATCCCGTGGCTAAACTTCGCTTTGATGGTATGGATATTACCCAAATTGTCTTAAGCAATGATTCTGGTCAGGCATTAGCATTTGGCCCGGGTTTAAATCAATCGTTATCAGCCGATATTGACAGTAATAAAGAGGTTGTTGTTATTTCTGCTCACAAGGATACGCATTTTAGTATTTTAAAAGATTTAAAGCTCAAGGATCATATAACCCTAACACTTAAATCAGGATTGAAGCAGACTTTTACAGTAAATAATATGTCGGTAATTGATTTAGAAACGGAACAATTAGTTATCACAAGGCAGAATACAATAGAGGGTAGAAAAGATGAAAAAAATCAAAATAACAAGCTCATTAAAGAGCTTGTTTTGGTAACGTGTTACCCATTTTATGGTGTAGGTAATGATACGAAGTTAAGGTATGTTGTTTATTTAACATAATTATTTGATTTAAATTATTGTTTTTATGGGTAATAGTGTTAATGATTTATAAAAGTGGTACGTATTCTTTAAAGTGAAGTCGACACAATGCTTGATAACGTTCGTTACCACCGACTTCAACTTGTTTTCCACCGGTTGCCGCATTACCATCGCTGTTTAAACGGATCACAAAGTTAGCTTTACGACCACAATGGCAGATGGTTTTTAACTCAACAAGTTTATCTGCCCATGCGAGTAGAGCGGCACTGCCTGTAAAAGTTTGGCCTAAAAAGTCAGTGCGAATGCCATAAGCCAAAACAGGAATATTTAACTCATCAACAATATCGGTTAGTTGTTTAACTTGAAATTTCGTTAAGAATTGGGCTTCATCAATTAAGACACAAGCAATTTCCCTTTTTTGTTTTATTTCGGTAACTTCAGCTAATAGATCCGTTTCTTTATCAAATAGTTCAGCATCAGCATTAATGCCTAAACGAGAAGATACTTTCCCTTTTGCATACCGATCATCAATTTTAGCCGTATAAAGCACTGTGTTTAAACCACACTCATTATAATTGTAGGACGACTGCAATAAATGCGTGGATTTTCCGGCATTCATCGAAGAATAATAAAAATAGAGTTGTGCCATAAATGCAACCTACGTTTAATAATTTGCTGCTGAATTAGTATCAGTGCTTTGTTCAAGTTCAAGTGTGGAAAGTAAATTTCCTAATAAACTACTCGCCCCAAATCTAAAATGCGAACTTGTGGCCCAGTTATCGCCTAAAATATTGGCGGCTAAATCTAAATAAACTTGCGCATCAACAACATCTCTAACGCCACCCGCAGCTTTAAAACCAGTGTCTACTTTAGGATTGTTTGTTGCTTTAATGACTTCAAGCATCACTTTAGCTGCCTCTGGCGTTGCGTTTACACTGACTTTACCCGTAGACGTTTTAATAAAATCAGCACCGGCACGTATTGACAGCTCACTAGCTAATTTGATTAATTCAGGTGTTTTTAACTCGCCACTTTCTATAATAACTTTCAATATTACACCACGAGGACAGGCTTTTTTACAGGCTTCTACTAGCTCTAATCCTGTATGGTAATCGCCACAAATTAGTGCTTTATACGGAAAAACCACATCAACTTCATCAGCACCATAAGCAATAGCTGCTTTTGTTTCTGCTAGGGCAATCGCAATGTCGCCATTTCCGTGTGGAAAATTTGTTACTGTAGCAATTTTTACCTTGGGCGTACCTTGTGCAGCTAACAGTTTTTTAGCTAAAGGGATAAAACGCGGAAAGATACAAATAGCGGCAGTGTTGCCCGCGGGTGACTTTGCTTGTTGGCAAAGTTTTTCAATATCTGCCGGGGTTTCTTGATCAGTTAAACTGGTTAAATCCATTAAGCTGATGGCTTGTATAGCAATTTCTTTTTGTGTTTTAGCTTGTGTTTTAGTTTGTGTATTAGTAGTCATAAGTCAATTTTAAAAGTTGGGTTTATAATTAAGTTGAATAGTGTACTGCATTAATTTTATTCAACTGTGTTAACGTTAAATATGCCTAAAGAGATAAAAATAAACAAGAATCGCTGCGCTCATTAAGTTAGCAAGAGTAGCGGCAATCATTGCTTTTAATCCTAATTTTGCTATATCGGGTCTTCGGTTAGGGGCCATAGAACCAATACCACCTAATAAGATAGCAATAGAAGATAAGTTGGCAAAACCACACAAAGCAAAAGTAATAATGGCCTGAGTTGGTATACTCAAAGTGTCTTTAATTTCGACAAAGTTAACGTAAGCAAAAAATTCATTTACAACAATTTTTTGACCAATAAAGCTGCCGACTTGTA
The DNA here is from genome assembly GCF_022669015.1 of Colwellia maritima. Lineage (GTDB taxonomy): Bacteria > Pseudomonadota > Gammaproteobacteria > Enterobacterales > Alteromonadaceae > Colwellia > Colwellia maritima. The sequence continues at coordinate 654,683 of NZ_JAKKSL010000002.1, forward strand.
ACATTTCAGCACTAGGTACACCGATAATGAAAGCAATAGGCGCAAATAAATACCCTAATAACCATTCAATTGTAATACCTTCAAAGCCAAATAAACTAGCGGTTCCACCAACAAGCGTATTTAATAATGCAATCAGCGCGATAAATGCCAATAACATGGCTCCAACATTTACCGCTAACTTTAAACCAGAGGCAGCACCTGAAGCGGCGGCATCTATAACGTTAACAGGTTTTTCGCCACTATCTTCCGTAATTAAATCTTCTTGTGCTAATTTTTCGTGTTCAGTTTCAGGCAAAATAATTTTAGCCATTAGCAAACCACCTGGTGCTGCCATGAAAGAAGCAGCAATCAAATATTTCAGGTCAATGCCTAACCAAGATAACCCGCTAGAATAGAGCCGGCAACTGAGGCTAAACCACCTACCATGATGGCAAAGAGTTCAGATTGAGTCATATTAGCAATATAAGGACGGATAACTAACGGAGCCTCCGTTTGACCAACAAAAATATTAGCAGTTGCTGATAATGATTCTGGTTTACTCGTTTTCAGTAATTTTTGTAATCCGCCACCGATGATTTTAACTACCCATTGCATTATGCCAAGATAATATAAAACGGCGATAAGTGATGAAAAAAAGATAATGACGGGTAATACACGAACAGCGAAAACAAAGCCAACACCGTTGCCAAACATGGCGTCTGTACCTAAACCACCAAATAAAAAAGCAATCCCCACATTTGCGCTATCAATTACCTGCTGAACGCCACCAGATATCGAGGTTAATACATCTTTACCAAACGGAATGTAAAGTACGAAAGCCCCCAAACTCACTTGCAGTATAAATGCCCACCAACGGTGCGAATATTTATCGATTTACGTTTTTTGGAAAAGCATACTGCAATAGCAAGCAGAGCTAAAATACCTAATACACCGCGAAGTACTGTTAAATCCATGGAAACCTCAAGTTGTTTTTGTTGATTATTATTATAATTTTATTCGTCAATTAAATGAGTTATTTTCTAAGTGATAATTGACGAATTTTAGCTTTTATTACTTCTATCGCCATTCTGTTTTTCCCACCACGGGTGATAACGAGATCAGCCCATGCCTTAGAAGGTTCAATAAACTGGTGATACATTGGACGCACTGTTGTTAAATATTGATTAGTAATAGACTCTAAACTACGTTCGCGCTCTTTTGTATCGCGTTTTATGCGCCTAATTAAGCAAATATCTAGGGGCGTGTCCATGTAAACTTTAATGTCAAAGCAATCCCTAAGTTCAGGGTTAGACAATAACAATATGCCCTCAACAAGAATTATTTTAGTTGGTTTTATCGTAATTGTATCTTTGGTTCTTGTATGAGTTTTATAACAATAAACTGGGCATTGCACTTCTGTTTGCTCAATGAGTGTTTTTATTTGGCTACTGAGTAATTCATGCTCAAAGGCTTTAGGGTGATCATAATTAGTTTTATTCCTTTCATCCATGCATAAATTTGACTGATCACGATAATAAGCATCTTCTTTGATTATAGAAATACCATCGGCTCCAAGTTCGGGTAATAGTTCTTGAAATATGGTTTCGGCAAACAGTGATTTACCTGATGCAGAAGCACCTGCAATAGCGATTACGGTGGTTTTACTTGGTTGAGTCATTAATGATTCCGTGAGTTGTCAGTTTAGACATGAAATATTTAAATATTAACGTTGTTAATGAGCTAAATGTTGAATTAGGACATTTACTATTTTTATTGAAGCATAAATTACCACAAGTTGACTAAGTGGTCATGTTTTTTAATTAAATAAAAATTGAATCAAGTGAGCATTTTTAAGTAAGTTTAAATACAAAAAGGTCGAAATGCCTTGCTAATTATCTTAAAACCATTAAATTATCATAAGTTGACACAACCGTCATGTTTTTTATAAAAGGTATCTATTCACAATGACAAGAGCGATAATTTTAGTCCTTGATAGTTTTGGTGTTGGTTATTCAAATGACGCCTCTAACTTCGGAGACGTTGGTGCAAATACTTTTATCAATATTGCTAAACACTATTTCAAAGAAAATAATAAAGTTATTCAATTACCTAATCTTGGTTCATTAGGTTTACATGCACTAAGTAAACAAGCGAGTAGTGATACTATATGGCAAGAATATAGGCAGTCGTTATTAAATGCGAACATTGATATTAATAAATTTTATGTCAAACCTACAAAAGGTGCTTATGGATATATGGATGAAATAAGTACAGGAAAAGATACGCCCAGTGGTCACTGGGAAATGGCGGTGTGCCTGTACTTTTTGATTGGACCTATTTTTCTAATAAGCAACATTCGTTTTCTGACGAACTGATTTCAGCGATCAATAAGAAAACAGGCCTTGATGGAATATTGGCTAATTGTCATGCTTCAGGAACCGATATTATTAACCGTTTAGGATCTGAACACATCAAAACAGGTTTACCTATATGTTATACCTCTGCTGATAGTGTGTTCCAAGTTGCGGCACATGAAGAATATTTTGGTTTAGATAATTTGTATCAATACTGCGAACAAGTACGTGAATTATTAACCGATAGTGATCTAAATATTGGTCGTGTCATTGCTAGACCCTTTGTAGGTGAAGTACTTCCTAGTGGAGAAAACACCTTTGAACGTACGGGCAATCGACGTGACTATTCTGTTTTACCCCCTGCAACCACAGTATTGGAAAAAATAACAAAAGCAGGCGGGCAGGTGATCAGTGTTGGCAAAATAGCAGATATTTTTGCACACCAAGGTATTACCCAAAAAACCAAAGCTACCGGTATTGACGCATTAGTTGATGCCACTATAGATCATATAAAAACAGCACAAGACAACACGCTTATTTTTACCAATTTAGTGAATTTTGATCAAGATTTTGGTCATCGTCGAGATGCTATTGGTTATGCGCAAGCATTAGAAAGTTTCGATAAACGATTACCTGAAATATACGCACAAATGAATGACAATGATATTTTATTGTTAACTGCAGATCATGGTTGTGATCCAACCTGGTCAGGTAGTGATCACACGCGTGAATTTGTACCCTTGTTAGCGTATCACCATCAAATACAATCAGTAGACCTAGGTCAAAGAACAACCTTTGCCGATTTAGGCCAAACATTAGCTGAACTATTTAATGTAAATGACATGCTCTATGGTAAAAGCTTTCTGTCTGACTTATTTAATAAATAAGAAGATAGTAAACATTGTTATGACACATTCTTGTGTCATAACAATGTAGTACAAGAAAAATAAAACAAGATAATGTAGAACATAAAATTGCGGTATAAGCAATAAAACCAAAAAATAACTAGCACAAAATAATAAAAGATCAATAAATATTACTTGGGAGTAAACCAATGAAAATTTTAAAAAAAATGCATTATCACTATGCGTTCAAGCCTCATTATTGGCGAGTATGGCAAGTGTTTCTACGCATGCTTTAGCCGCTGATGCAACTGCGAAAGAAAAAGTGGTTGGTATTGAAGTTATTGAAGTTACGGCACGTAAAAGGACTGAAAATGTTAAAGATGTTCCTATTTCAGTGTCAGCGTTAACGCCTAAAAAATTAGAGGTGTTAGGTTCGTCAGGTATGGATGTTAGAGCATTATCAGCCAAAGTACCTAGTTTATTAATTGAATCATCATTTGGTCGTACTTTTCCACGTTTTTATATTCGTGGTTTAGGTAATACTGATTTTGATTTACTTGCTTCACAACCTGTTTCTTTAATTTATGATGACGTTGTTCTAGAAAATGCTTTAACTAAAGGCATGCCCATGTTCGATATTGAACGGGTAGAAGTACTTCGTGGCCCACAAGGAACATTGTTTGGTCGTAATACCACAGCAGGTATTATAAAAGTTCAATCTAAAAAACCGACACAGGATTTTGATGCATCGATCTCAGCATCTTATGGTAGTTTTGACTCAACTGATTTACGCGTTGCGGTTGGTGGTGGTTTAACCGATACATTATCAGCTCGTGTTTCTTTTTTACAGCAAGATAGAAGCGATTATATTGATAACATAGCACCAGGTTTTGAGCAAGATGACCAACTAGGAGGTTACGGTGAAACTGCAGGTAGAATTCAGTTTTTATGGGAGCCTAGTGATAACTTCTCTGCATTATTTAATTACCACTTTAGAGATGCAGAAGCAGATGCACGTGTTTTTAGAGCAAACATTATAAAACCAGGCACAAACGAATTAGTAGACGACTTTGATCGCGAAGTGGTTTATCACGATGCCGCAGTACGAAACAACCAAACTATTGACATGAAAGGGTCTAGTTTGAAATTAGACTATGACTTTGGTGATTATACCCTAACTTCTGTCACGGGTTATGAGTCAGCTGAAATGTTCTCCGTTGGTGATATTGACGGTGGCTATGGTGCAGCTTTCTTAGTGCCTGATGGTGCAACTGCAGAAGAAAGTGCTGCAATTATGGGACCTGGATTTATACCATTTCCTTCAGAAACAGGTGCTAGAATGCCTGATCACTCACAAATCACGCAAGAAGTTAGATTTTCTAGCAATGATTTAGGCAAGTATGATTATCAAGTTGGTTTCTTCTATTTCAACGAAGATTTAACGATAAACAACCTAAGCTTTGATACGCTTGGTGGTGGTGTTCAAAATGGTATCGCCATACAAAATATGGAAACAACCGCTTGGGCTATTTTTGCCTCAATCGATATTGAATTATCAGAAAAAATGAATTTGACTGCCGGTATTCGTTATTCTGATGATGAACGTGAATGGGACGGTACTTTAGTACAATCACCTTTTGGTGCGCCTAGCTTTAGTGAAAATGCAAAAGTTGACGATTCTCAAGTTAGTGGTGATATTAGTGTTAATTACCGTGTGACAGAGGAAACGAACCTTTATGCACGTTTAGCAAAAGGCTATCGTTCACCGAGTATTCAAGGTCGAAGTTTACTGTTTTCTGAATCACATACCACAGCAGATTCAGAGTTAGTAACCTCAATTGAATCCGGTTTTAAATCTACCATGATGGAAAATAAAGCCCGTATTGACGGTTCAGTATTTTATTATGTTGTTGATGATCAGCAGTTAACAGCCGTTGGTGGTACAAGTAACGCTGCAAGGTTATTAAATGCAGATAAAGCGGTAGGTTATGGTTTTGAACTTGACTCAGAGCTTTGGGCAACTGACAATTTAGTGTTTGGCGCAAGCTTGAGTTATAACCACACTGAATTGCAAGACGATAACATTGCCGTTCTTGGTTGCGGTGGTGGTTGTACTATTACAGATGAAGTCAATAGCGATGGATTTGTGTTAATTGATGGTAATTCATTACCACAATCTCCTGAATGGATTGGTAATATAAGTGCGCGTTGGACAAAAGAAATCGGTGATGGTGAGTTATACGTTTATACGGATTGGTCTTATCGCAGCGAAGTTAACTTCTTCTTATATGAATCAATTGAATTTACTGGTGATGCAATTACCGAAGGTGGTGTACGAGTAGGTTATGAATGGTATGGTGATGGTGCAGAATATGAAGTAGCTGCTTTTGCTCGTAATATTTTAGATGAAGAGCAACTAACAGGTGCCATTGATTTCAATAACCTAACCGGTTATACCAACGAACCACGTTTTTTTGGTATAGAGTTTAAAGCTAATTTCTTTTAACCGTTTGTTTAAGTAAACAAGGTTAAATCGTTAATTAAACAATAAAGAAAAGGGCTAATCTCACTGATTAGCCCTTTAATTTTAAAGTAAGTTCTCGCTATGTTTCAAGCCAAGTCATAAATAGAGACCAAGCAATAAACCACATAACCAAGCCGATCATAGAATCGATAATACTTTTAATTTTTGGTTTACTCAAATATACCGAAAGTTTTGCTGCGCTAAACGCTAACGTTGAAAACCAAACAATTGATGCCGCAATAGCACCCATTAAAAAGTAAATTTGTGCCTCACCTGAATATTGCCCACCAACACTACCAATCACCATTACGGTGTCAATATATGCATGAGGATTTAAAAAAGTAACAACTAAACTCGTAACAAAAATAATTTTCCAAGATTTAGGTGTTTGAATCTTATTTTTTCCTGTTTTTATACCATCAATAGCTGCTTTGAATGATAGTGCACCGTAGGTAAATAAAAATAAGATCCCACCCCATGTCAGTAACGTGAATAGTAAGGGGTTAGCTGACAATATTAAATTCCCACCTAAAACCCCCAACGAGATTAAAAACGCATCGTAGAGTATAAATAATCCTGCGGTCATTAAGTGATGGTTTTTATTTATTCCTTGAGAAAGTAACATTGAATTTTGACTTCCGATAGGAATGATCATACTCAAACTGAGCGTAAACCCTTTAAGTGCTGCTAAAATGATCATACTAATTACCTTTGAAATGTGAACATGTCGAATATGGTTATTGGTGAAACTTACTTGTTATTGCAAGTCGTTTGATAAAAGAGAATGCAGTTTGCATTATTTACAATAATAAATATAATTAATAAATCTTAATTATTATAAGTAAAACTTATGCAGAGGCGGATTCATTGGATTACAAGTTACTCGAAGCACTCGCAGTTATTGTAGAAACGCAAAATTTTGAATTAGCGGCAAATAAATTACACATATCGCAATCAGCAATCTCTCAACGTATTAAACTACTGGAGGAGAACTTTGGTCATCCCATGTTAATTCGCAGTCAACCAATAGAATTAACGTCAATTGGTGAGCAATTATTGAGCCATTATAAAAAAGTTCAGCAATTAGAAAATGAAATTTTACCAGAACTACTGCCTGACAAACCAACTAAACCAATGAAAATAACCCTTGCGGTTAGCGCTGACAGCATTGCGACTTGGTTTCTAAAAGCCGTCACACCTGTACTAAAAGAGCATTTAGTTGAGTTAAAATTACTGATAGAGCATGAAGAACGCACTATAGATAAGTTACGTTCAGGGGAGGCTATTGGAGCGGTTTGTACATATAAAACCCCGTTGAAGGGTTATCGATCTTTTGAATTAGGCAAGATGAATTATTGTTTAGTGGCTTCTAAAAGCTTTCGACAAAAATACTTTAGTAGCGGCGTAACCCGTGAAAGTTTAAAAATGGCACCTGCGATTAGTTTTGATCATAAAGACGACATGCACGTACGTTTTATTGCTAAGCATTTTGACTTAGCAGCGAGTGAATATTATTGCCACAGCATTCCCTCGTCAGAAGCATTTGTTGAGTTAGCAAAACAAGGGGTTGCCTATTGTTTATTACCTGAGTTGCAAATTAAAAAGGAAATAGCGTGTGGAGATCTGGTAAGGATTTGTCCAGATAAACAGCTTATTGAAACACTGTATTGGCATAGTTGGGTTTTAGTCAAAGGAATCAATAAGAAAATATCACAAGAGATAATAAGAGTAGGGCAAGCAATGCTCAATTAACCTAACCTTGGTTTACCTATTTCAACAAGTTAACCATATCTTAAACCGAGCTCAGATTAAGTAGAAATGCTCATATAGTTAGTGAGATTGCTATACATTGCGTTTAAGCTCACAAAAGAGCTTAAACGGCTTAAATATATCGGTATTGCTATGGAAAAGAGTCGTTTATAAAACACTTTCTAATGTTAATTCCATCATATCTTTAAACGTATTTTCACGTTCTTCAGCGGTTGTTTTTTCACCTGTTTTAATATGATCAGACACGGTAAAAACAGCTAACGCTTTTTTACCTAACTCAGCAGCAACTCCGTATAAGCCGGCAGCTTCCATTTCCACGGCTAAAATGCCATATTTTTCCATTACCGCAAACATTTCAGGTTGCGGTGTATAAAATAAATCAGCGGTAAAAATATTACCAACATGAACAGGTTGTTTTAAGCGTTCTGCTGTATTAACCACTTTATGCAAAAGTGAAAAATCAGCAATAGCAGCAAAATCATAGTTGTTAAAACGTTGACGGTTAATATTAGAATCTGTACTTGCGCCCATCCCAATAATAACGTCACGAATTTTAATATCATCCCGTACTGCGCCGCAAGAGCCGATACGAATAATATTTTCAACGCCAAACTCGTTATAAAGTTCAGTGGCATAAATGGAAATTGATGGGACGCCCATGCCTGATCCCATAACTGAAATGCGTTTGCCTTTATATGTGCCTGTGTAACCAAACATGTTACGAACACTGGTTACGCACTTTGCGTCGTCTAAAAAGTTTTCAGCGATGAATTTTGCTCTAAGTGGATCGCCAGGCATTAATACGGTTTCGGCGAAATCGCCTAACTCTGCGGAAATATGTGGTGTGCTCATGAAAATATCCCTTGTTTAAGTCTTTAATTGTAAAGACGTAAGTTATCTGTAAATCAGTAAGTTTTTAGCCTGAATTTTTAACATGAATGCCTTATTAAAGGTATTTTGATAAAAACCGCTATCAAGGGTGTTTCACTGATCTTGTCGTTTTCAAAATGAATTTTAGCAACTTGATTGTAAAAATCAAACGCTAGTTATATTTTTGTTAAGTTAATTATGTGATGACAATAATGCTTTTTTCTCACTATCAGATAAGAAGCAAACATCCAATGCATTTTGTTGTAATTGTCTAATGTTGTCTTCACTAAGTTTTAATACTTCCTGCGCCACAATGTATTCATTTTTTATTTCAATGCCTTGAACAGCAGGATCATCGGTATTTAAACAGGCTTTAATTCCCACACTAAGAAAAGTTTTTAACGGATGTTGGCTTAAATCGGTAACAGTACCTGTTTGATAATTTGACGTTAAGCAAGACTCTATAGCAATGTTATTGTTAACCATATAAGTCATTAATTTTTCATCTTCAATAGTCGCTACGCCATGCCCAATGCGTGTTGCACCTAAGTCGTTAATGGCTTGCCATACACTTTTCGCTCCGCCGGACTTCCCGGCGTGAACCGTTACTTGTAACCCTGCATCGCGAACTTGTTTAAAATGGTCAACAAATAACTCGCCAGGAAAGTTAAATTCGTCACCTGCTAAATCAACAGCTACAAGCTCATTTTTATGAGCTAATAAAGCGCCTAATTCCAATTGACATTGTTCGACGCCAAACGTGCGGCTTAAAATACCAATAAGTTTAATTTGAATGTTAAAGGTTTGCATGCCTGTTTTAACGCCATCAATAACCGCGGCAACTACGTCGCTAATAGGTAAATTGTGGTTCATCGACATATAATAGGGCGAAAAACGTAGTTCAGCATAGTTTAAGCCGGCATTATGCGCATCTTCTACGTTTTCAAAAGCAATACGTTTTACATCATCGAGTGTTTTTAAAACGGCCACGCCCCAATCTAATTTTTTTAAAAAAGCCAACAAATCAGATTCACTTCCTTGAATTTGTACATGAGATATAAAATCATCAAACTGAGTAGCAGGCAAAACAATGTCGTTTTGCGTCGCTAATTGCCAAATAGTGGCGGGCCTAATATTACCGTCTAAGTGTCTGTGAAGATCAAGCAGTGGCAAAGTGGTGTCAATCATAGTTTATTTCCGTCTTTAGTAAATATACACCGATCAATTATAACGTTTTTTACTGGCTTGACCATGCGAATATACTAGTAATAACGCCTTAACACTGGTAAATTGATTGCGGGATTATTTATTTGGATGTCTAGACGTAAATAAAGACAAATTAACCTACTCCATACCTTCATACAGCAATGAGTAGATCAAAGAAAAGAGAATGAATTATGTATCAAACTGACGATGTGCGCATCAATAAAATCAAAGACTTATTACCTCCTATCGCATTACTGGAACGATTTCGGCTGTCAGAGCAAGCCATTAAGTCGGTCGTTTCTGGACGAGCTGCCATTCACAACATATTTAACGATAAAGATGATCGCTTATTAGTTGTGATTGGGCCATGTTCTATTCATGATCCTGAAGCGGCACTTGACTATGCTCAGCGATTAGTTGAACTACGTAATAAATATAAAGATAGTTTAGAAATTGTTATGCGCGTTTATTTTGAAAAACCAAGGACAACCGTTGGTTGGAAAGGTTTAATCAATGACCCGTTTATGGACAATAGCTTTAAATTAAATGACGGTTTACGCATCGGCCGACAACTACTACTTAAAATTAATGAACTTGGTTTGCCAACGGCAGGTGAATTTTTAGATATGATCACCCCACAATACATGGCTGATTTTATGTGTTGGGGCGCAATCGGTGCACGTACAACAGAATCGCAAGTTCATCGTGAATTAGCTTCTGGCCTTTCTTGTCCTGTTGGTTTTAAAAATGGTACTGACGGAACAATTAAAATAGCAATTGACGCCATTGGTTCAGCGGCAGCTTCTCATCACTTTTTATCAGTAACAAAGTTTGGTCATGCTGCCATAGTTGAAACAACGGGTAATAGTGATTGTCATATTATTTTACGTGGTGGAAGAACCACAAACTTTGATGCACAAAGTGTTAGAGATGTTACTCAAGAGCTAGAAAAAAGCGGTTTAAATACTAAAATCATGATTGATTTCAGTCATGCTAATTCAAGCAAGAAATTTGAAAACCAAATGTTAGTATCAACAGATGTTAGCAAACAAATAAGCCAAGGTAATGAAAATATCTTTGGTGTTATGGTAGAAAGCCACATAGTTGAAGGAAATCAAAAACTTGTTAACGGTAAAGCAGAAGTTTATGGTCAAAGTATTACGGATGCTTGTATTGGTTGGGATGATACAGAAACTTTATTAGCCCAATTAAGTGATGCCGTAATAGCCAGAAGAAACGTTTAACAACCTTTCAGCTCTGTTTTAAGCTATTAAAAAATTATAAATCGTGTTACAAAGTCTACTGAAATTAATTATTTAAGTAGACTTTTTTATCTCTGAATTGACGCCTGAGATGATGCAAAAAACTATTAACGCTATTTTAGAAAAAATAGAATCTGTTGTATTAGGTAAACCCCAAGAATGTCGTTTAGCACTTACTTGTATACTTGCTGAAGGGCACTTACTCATTGAAGACTTACCTGGTATGGGTAAAACTACATTAGCGCATACTTTGGCAGAAACTTTAAACTTAAGCTATCAACGCACACAATTTACCAGTGACTTACTTCCTGCTGATATTGTCGGTATTTCAATTTTTAATACAACTAACCATGCTTTTGAATTACACAAAGGTCCTATTTTTAATCAAGTTGTTTTAGCGGACGAAGTGAATCGTGCCGGCCCTAAAACACAAAGTGCATTGCTTGAAGCAATGGAAGAGCACCAAGTGAGTATCGATGGCACAACGTATCAACTACCCACACCTTTTTTTGTCATTGCTACACAAAATCCATTGTTTCATGCAGGTACTTATCCGCTACCTGAATCTCAATTAGACCGTTTTATGATCCGAATTTCATTAGGGTTTCCAGATGTAGACGCAGAAAAAAACATTCTACTTTCTACTTCTGGACTTAAAAATAAAGTAAAGGTTAATGATGATAAGCTCACCAATGTAGATGATTTACTTGCAATGCAAACGGCAGTTCAGCAAGTACATGCATCTGAAGTGATTATTGAGTATATCATTGCACTTTGCCATGTTAGCCGTAACGAAAACACAATAGCTTGTAATCCTTTATCACCACGGGCGGGTAAAGCACTTTTGTCTGCTGCTAAAGCTTGGGCATTTATAGATAACCGAGATTATTTATTACCTGATGACATTAAAGCTGTTTTTCATAGTGTATGTGAGCATCGTCTGGTTTTAAATACCCATGAGCAAGGGTCAGAAATAAGCATTAGCGAACAAATTTTACAATTAGTTAATGTATTAAACCCACTTAATCGTTAAACACTGAGTTATTGTAATGAGCATACTTAACTCATTTTTTGGCCCTATTGTTAATCCAATAACACAAACAATTAAAGGCTTTATTAGTAAACGTGTTGATCGATGGCTTAGTAAACGCGTGCCGGGTAATTTTGAACATAAATTGTCTAGTCGTAATATTTTTATTATGCCTACACGCTTTGGCTTTGCTTATTTGTTTTTCGATGTTTTGTTATTTTTACTGGGCACAAATTACCAAAATAACACAATATTATTATTAAGTTATTTACTGGCGAGTTTGTTTATCACTGTGATGATGCACAGTTTTTATAATTTTTCGCAGTTAACTTTTTCATCAACAGCAACCCAATATACTTTTGCTAATCAACAAGCATTTTTCCTCATCCATATTAAAGCGAATAAGCGACATTTTGATCTTAACTTTCTTTTTGCAGCTCAACGACAGTATTCAAATGCAACACTAGCACCTAATGAAAAGGGTGATAAAAAAATGCGCGAAAAAATGTTAACTCAAAAAGCAATATCAATAACCGTTGAGCAATGTGAGGTTGGGGAATGCCAAGTGGCATTACCTTATTTAGCCACGAAACGCGGTATAATAAATTTAGGTAGAGTTAAGGTATATAGCGAATACTCGTTAGGTCTTTTTATTTCTTGGGCAATGTTAGATTTTTCTCATCAACTTGTCGTGTTTCCTCAACCAAAAAAATTAATGAATAGTCAAAACTATTTGTCAGGCCTGGAGGGTGACGACAAACAAAACCAAAGCAATGTTAATAATGCGTCATCAGGAACCGATGATTTCACTGAACTAAAAAACTATATAACAGGAGAGTCGCAAGCACGCGTTGCATGGAAACAGCTTGCACGTGGTCAAGGTAAACTCAGTAAACATTATGAAAATGAAGAAGGCAGCTTACGTTGGTTAAAATTAAGCGACATGCCAAGTTTAGAGATAGAAACTAAACTAAGTTATTTATGCTATTTAATTGTTGAGTATAGTAAAAGTGAACAGGACTTTGGTATGTTATTAGACGTTAATTCGTCTGGTGTGGCCAATAATACCGCAATAAAAATAATGCCCGGATCTGGTTACCAACATCAGCAAAACTGTTTAATTGCTTTAGCTAAATTTAACCCTACAGGTGCTAATTAAATAATGATGTTGATTAAAACAGTAAATGACAAAAAGCATCAGCAAATGTTTAAGTTAACACACCATAATACCTGGTTATTATGGTGTTGCCAGTTAATCAATATAGGCTTCCTAGTTGATGAAATTAGTAGTTGGATGTTAGCCATTTTAGCCTTGTGTTTAGGTTGGCAAGCGCTTTTCAATATTAGAAAAATTAGTAAAAGCAAAAATATTACAAAGACTAACCAAACAACTAAAATCAAGACTGAAACCAAAATCAACCTATCATCTATTGTGTTAACGCTCTTTGCATTAAGCGGTTGTATGGCAATTGCTGTTACAGCCGGCAGTCTTGGCATATTAATCAGTATGATACACCTACTGACATTTGCTTACGTGCTAAAATCGTTTGAAATACAACAAAGAAAAGACTTTTATCAAGTTTGTTTACTTGGCATATTTTTATTGGCATCAGCATTGATTTTCAAACAGAACTTATTGTTTTCTGTTTTTGTTGTGCTAGGTTTAATCGTGAACTTAATGGTTTTATTGCAAGTCTTCTCACCTCATAAATCATTAATGGCAACAGCCAAAACGATTTCAATTTTACTATTACAAAGCTCACTACTCGCGATTGTTTTGTTTGTGGTATTTCCTCGTTTAACACCATTTTGGCAAGTTCCTAATGCACAATCTGCGCAAACAGGCCTTAGCGATGAAGTGCAACCGGGGGATATTGCAAAGCTTGCCTTATCAGGTGATTTAGCTTTTAGAGTCGACTTTAATGGCGCAGATATTCCTCAATACGATAAGCTTTATTGGCGTGCAATGACTTTAGAGCAATACGATGGTAGAAAATGGTCACGCGTTACAAAAAATATCAATAATCAACCTACGTCATCACAAATACCTTTCATACCTGATACTTCCGGAAAAGGTATAAATTACAACGTGATAGTAGAGCCTAGCCATCAAGTTTGGTTGTTCGGGTTAACCGTTGCTACTAGTGAAGATTCATCTTTACGTTTTATGGACGATTATACGGTTCAAAGCCGAAATGTGTTAAGCCAAACGCGTCATTATCAATTAACAAGTTACTTACAAGCACCTGTAGACTTAATCATTAGTAAATCAAAAAAACAGCGTAATTTAGCCATTGTTCAAGGAAGTAACCCGAGATTAGAACAATTAGGTAATGAACTAAAACAACAATATGCGAATCCTGTAGACAGATCGAATGCGGTACTAAAATTATTTAGAGAACAAGCATATTTTTACACGTTAAAACCACCACTTCTAATTAACAATAGCTTAGACCAATTTTTCTTTGACACAAAAGCCGGATTTTGCGTTTATTACGCAAGCGCTTATACTTACCTAATGCGTGCTGCTTGGTATTCCTTCAAGAATTGTTACGGGCTACTTAGGTGGTGAATATAATAATGCCAGTAGCTCACAAAATACAAATAGTGAAAATACCCAACAGGGCGGTCATTTAAGTATTTATCAATATGACGCTCATGCGTGGTCAGAAATTTGGTTAGAAGACATTGGGCGGCAAAGAGTTGACCCTACCGCTGCGGTTGACCCTCAACGGGTAGAAAGTGGTTGGTCTACAGAGTTATTATCACAACAATCAGCGTTAAGTAGTGATTTATTCGGACTCTATAAATTTAGAAAAACAGCCTGGTTAAATACAATTCGTTTGCAATTTGATGCGCTTGATTATCAATGGACTCGTTGGGTATTGGGCTATTCTAACGAGCAACAATATGATCTACTAAAACGATTGTTTGGTGGCAACATACAATGGAAAGCAACCGCTATAGTGGTTGCAACACTTATTGCCATAATGACGATATTCACCTTGTTTTATCGTTTTGATATAAATGCCTTTAAACGCAAAAAATTACCTTTGTGGTTAAATTTATACCAACAAGCATTGGCACAACTTGCTAAAAAAGGCACAAAAAAAACTACTGATATGTCTCCGTCAGACTTTGCGCAGGTAGTTGCACAGCAACACCCAGAAATAGCAACACAATTTAGAGAATTCAGTACAACCTTTGAAATACTCATGTTTAAAAATTTAAATAGCAAACAACAAGTAATGTATTTAACACGTCTTAAACAACAATTTAATAGGTTAAAACCTAATTAAACGACCTTTTTAGGTAGAAACGCCACGTTAAAGCATAGGACAATACGTTGGGTAAAGTGGCAATATCGCTAACAATAAGGGTAATTTACTTAAATTGTCATTTTTATTATGGTTTTGTTAATTAATCCTTTACAAATAAGTTGTTAGTATTTAATATTCGCACCGTCTTTTGGCAAGCGATTGTTGCATTAGATAATTGGTGAGATGGCTGAGTGGTCGAAAGCACCGGTCTTGAAAACCGGCAAGGGTTTGTAGCCCTTCTAGAGTTCAAATCTCTATCTCACCGCCACATTTTATAGATAAGCCTCTGTTTTTACAGGGGCTTTTTTATGTCTACAGGTTTCTGAACCGTCAAGAAGACCGTCAAATACTCGCGTTACAATAAAAAACTACCTCAAAAGGCTAATCAGGCCACCCATGATTAGGGCTAATCAGGCAAAGGCTAATCAGGCCACCCATGATTAGGGCTAATCAGGCCACCCATGATAAATCTTTGCTTTTCACGGCTAGGCTAATTAGGCTAGGCTAATTAGGCAGGCTAGGGCTAATCAGGCCACCCATGATAAATCTTTGCTTTTCACGGCTAGGCTAATTAGGGCTAATCAGGCCACCCACGATAAATCAGGTTGTTTTCTTATGATGGCTAATCAGGCCACCCAAGATAAATCTAAGTATCAACAGCACGTTAATTATATTTTTTTATTAAAAAATTCATATCATGTGGGTAATTAGGCCACCCACGATAAATCAGGTTGTTTTCTTATTAATAGGGCTAATCAGGCCACCCATGATAAATCTTTGCTTTTCACGGCTAGGCTAATTAGGCAGGCTAATTAGGCCACCCACGATAAATCAGGTTGTTTTCTTATTAAAATAATCCACGTAATGACTAGGTAAATGGCTCGGAGATCGTTTTTCTTAGCTCTAACGTCACTTTTTCTGAATTTTAGGTGAGTGTGTGCCGTAACATTGTCAAAATGCTATCTAGGCTAAGGTTTTATTGTTTTGTCGCTAAGTGACGTGGTTAAGCACTATTCAAACAAGCTTGGGCATTGGCTATGCCATGTGTTCGCTTTAAGCCTACATGTTCACTAAATTCACTTAAGTGCTCAGCTGTTCCGACAGCGCCCGTGAAAATACATTCAAATTGTGTGGTGAGTTTTAACCAACTTTCATCACTGATGTGTAGCCTGGCTAAAATGTTAGACGCTTTTGGGTTAATCGCGCCACGTTTATCGTTTCGAATTATTTTCCCCGTTTCATCAACGAGGGTTAAATAGTCTTTCAAGCTGAAAGTAATTCCTTGTGTTTTGTGTTGATGTTCGTTGCCAGTAAAAGGGAGTAACTGCTTGGGTTGCTCACCGTTAATAGCTGCTTTAATACGTAACTGAATGCCGGTGAAACTTGATTGCTCGGGTGTAGGGGAGATAGCGGCACGTACTGGGTTTAAATCAACATAAGCCATACACGACAATAAGGCACCTTCATCAAGCAAGGCTTGAGATTTAAACCGTCCTTCCCAGAAATGGCCTGTGCATTTATCTTCTTGATTAGCTTGCCTTGCAATAGGCTCATTTAAGGAGCGCATAAACCAGCCTAATATCCATTAAACGCTCTTTGTATACTTTAGCGGTTTGTTCAACCATGGTGAGTTGATAGTCAGCCAGTGGTTGTTTATTTAGATATTGTCGTGTGAGGAGCGTGCCCTTAAAAAGTTGATGCCAACGTTGAAGAATATCTGCTGTGGTCCACTGTTTCATTTGCTCACAATCCACATGCAGCACTAAATGTAAGTGATTGTGCATGATAGCATGGGCACAAATATCAATAGCAAAAGATTGGGATAATTGAAACAGACGTTTTTCAATCCAACCGCGTCTGTGTTCAAAGCTGATGCCAGTTTCTTTATCGACCCCGCATAAAAAGGCTTTGCGTACAGTGCGGCTACAAATGTGGTAATAGGGGGTATTGAGTAAACTAATTTGTTGTGAGCGGGGTTTAGGCATCATAGTGTCCATACTTGATTGAGGTAAAGTAAGTGTAGTTTATGCGGGAAAGTTGCAAAAGTTATTATGGGTGGCCTGATTAAGTTTATTTGTTGTGAGCGGGGTTTAGGCATCATAGTTTCCGTACTTGATTGAGGTAAGGTAAGTGTAGTTTATGGGAAAGTTGCAAAAGTTATTATGGGTGGCCTGATTAAGTTAATATGGGTGGCCTGATTAAATGATTAAATGATTAAATGATGGGTGGCCTGATTAAGTTACAAAAGTTATTATGGGTGGCCTGATTAAATGCTAAGTTGCTTACCATATCTTCAGGACCAAGTTTTGAATATAGAGCATTATGAGGTGTATTAAAAATTATGGCGTCAGTAGGATACTAAGTTGTTATCAATGAGCAGTAGAAAAATTCATAGAAGGATTGGTTTAATATTAATATTGCCAATGCTTGGTTGGGCTCTTACAGGCATCGTATTTTTTATAAAACCTGGATACAGTGAGGCTTATGAACAATTAGTCTTAAAAACCTACCCTGTAGAAACACAATTAACGATAGTCCCTGAAAATAAATGGGAAAAAGTTACCTTAATTAAAACCATTTTAGGACATCATCTACTTGTAAGTACCGGCAATAAACTTGAACATTTAGACCCTACAACGTTTGAAGAAAAAAGCTTTCCATCTAGTTCACAATTTAAACGTCTTGTTGCTGATGCTATTTCAGGTAAAAATGAACGTTATGGCGATATAGTGTCTATTAATGATAATCATGTGCAAACAAGTACGGGTGTAGAAATAGAGCTTGATTGGCTAAATTTAAAATTAAGACAAAAAGGTGATGATACAAAACTAATAAATCTGCTATATAAAATTCATTATCTTCAGTGGACTCCTTTTAAAGGCGTGAATCAGCTCCTCGGTATTATAGGATTATTGTTACTTATAAGCTTAACCGTATTCGGTTTGACTCTGTATGTAAAAAATAGAGAGAAATAATCGCTGTTAAGTATTTATGACGAGTACAACAAAAATAGTTAGTTGGTGATAAAATTATTACCAACCATTACAAGTCACATATTGTGACGTTATCTAGACAAATTAATCAAAGTAAGGAACACTTTTGAAAACAATTACAAAATTACTACTATTACCTTTAACGTTTGTTGCCTCATCTCAAGTTTTAGCAAACAATAATTTTACTTTTGGTATAGGTGCCGGAAGTTTTTATAGTGGTGTTGGTGTTAATACGGGCGTTCAATCTAAAACTGATTTAAAATATTTATCAATTGGTTGTGTTAGTTATTCCTCTTTACACGGTGAAACTTGTGGCGTAGGTGTTGGTTGGGTAAAAACTGATATTTTTGATTTTCAAACACCAAAGCATGGCACAAGCGTTTATGTTGGTATTGTTGGAAGTGAATATGCCAATTTTGATCACGAAGCAATATATGGCGTAGGTTTAGGATATCATTATTTTTTACGTGGTATTGATAAGTCTGGCTTTAACTTCGGTTTGACGCTTACTGCCGGAGATGAAAACAAGGGAGTAGGAATGGGAGGTATGTTTCAGGTTGGCTATCAATTTTAAACATAAGATTAATCAAACACAAAACAGTTATATTTGCTCTTTAGTCATTATCAAAAGCAAAGTTAAAACAAAGTTAAAAGCGGTTCACTGTAGCGATATGTCCTTTAAGAGGTAACATTTAATTTTTTAAATTAAGAAATAGAGGTGTTAATGATGAAAACAAAAAAACATGGATTATCAATTGGTATTGAAAGAGTAGATAATGACCTTTTCCTTTCATTGAAAGCTATCGGTAAACTTAATCATCAAGACTATGAAATTATTACCCCAATGCTAGAATCAGCTTTAGCAGAGATTAAACAACCCAAAATAAAAGCGCTTATTGATGGAACCGAATTAGATGGTTGGGAGCCAAGAGCCGCATGGGATGATTTTAAAATTGGCTTAAAACACGGTAATGAATTTGAAAAAATTGCGATTTACGGCAATAAAAATTGGTTGAAATTAACTGCAAAAATCGGATCATGGTTCGTTTCTGGCGAAGTAGAGTATTTCGATAATTATGAAAGTGCATTAAGTCGGGTTAGAACATAGTAAACACATAACGGGTAAAGCATTATGCATATGTCAAAAAAACCAATAGGATTTTGGTCTGCTGTTTCCATGGGAATTGGCGCTATGGTTGGCGCAGGAATATTTGCGTTGTTAGGGGAGGCCAGTGCTATTTCTGGTAGTGCCGTGTATATCTCATTTATCATCGGTGGAATCATAGCTTTATTTAGCGGGTACTCATTAGGTAAATTAGGGGCTCGTTATCCTTCGTCAGGCGGAATAATTGAATACTTAACTCAATCTTATGGTGTTGGTTTTTTTACCGGCACAATGGGTATTATGCTTTATTTTTCTGCAATAGTGTCTCTAAGTCTTGTTGCAAAAGCCTTTGGAAATTATGCGGCAACTTTTTTACCTGCTAGTGCTGACGCTTCATCACTTTGGCATCATGTGTTTTCTAGTGGAATAATAATTCTGTTTGTATTGATAAACTTGAAAGGTGCTAAAGATGTTGCGGTTTGGGAAAGAGCAACCGTAGGTATTAAATTCATCGTCTTAACAGGATTATCTGCCGTAGGCATAATGTATTTAAATCCTTCTTTACTATCACCACAGTATTACCGTACCAGTAAAGATATCTTTTTCAGTCTTTCAATCACTTTTTTGTTTTTGAAGGCTTCAGAGTTATTACTAATACCGCAGAAGATATGCCTGATCCAGCAAACACGCTGCCAAAAGCAATGATGACAGCGATTTTACTGGTTATGGTACTTTATGTAGGCATTTCATTTGCTGTGTTTGGTAACTTACCCGTTGAAAAAGTTATCGCAGCAAAAGATTTTGCACTTGCCGAAGTAGCATTACCTATATTCGGTCAGGTTGGTTTTACGGTCGTGGCTATTACGGCATTAATTGCGACAGCGTCTTCCATAAACGCTAATTTATATGCTGTTACTAATGTAACTTATCAATTAGCAAAAGATGGTGAATTACCTGCGCAATTTGGGAAACCTATTGCACATAGCCGAGAAGGGTTAATCATAAGCGGTATTTTTATTATCTTCTTATCTTTGTTATTCAATTTATCTGAAATTGCAGCAATTGGCTCTATATCAATATTATTTGTGCATACTATTACTCATATTGGGCACCTTAAAATAATTTCTAAAACTGGCGCCTCCGTGGTGTTGGTTAGTATTGCTGCATTATTAAGTTTAATTGCCATGATACTTGCGCTTGTTTATGTAAGTAAGCAGTCTAATCATGTTATATATATTCTAGCCGGGTTTTATTTTAATCGCTGCAATGACCGAAATTTTACTTAAAAAAATCACCAAAAGAGAAATAACTCCTAGGATTGATTGATGCGTAAAGCGATTAAGCTAACAAACATACTCAGAAAATACTGTTAAAGTAAAATTCCTTATTTTATGCACATTGCTTGCACATTCATATACTATTATTAATAGTATATTATTAATAGTGTTGACCCTTTGGAGGGTATGGATAATGAAACAAAATATTGTAGGCAATACGTTAGTCAGTTTTTTGGTAGCTTGTACACTTAGCGCTTGCGGTGGTAGCAGCAGTAACAGTAGTTCTGATGACTCAGATGACAATGATATTACTGTAACTAATACAACGCCCATCGCCAATGTTGGTGATGATCAAGCGATATTTGTGGGCAGTACTGTTACATTATCGGGTGATCAAAGTAGTGATGCCGATGGCGATACCCTTGGTTATTCGTGGAGTTTATCTACCTTACCCAATGGCAGCGTTGCTATATTGTCTAGCGATACTGACGTTGCACCTTCATTTGTAGCAGACGTTGTAGGCACTTATGTTATTTCTCTTATCGTTAATGATGCCGAAGTAAACAGTGAATCCGACAGTGTTGAAATTGTTGTGTCAGCGGTGGTTAATGGTTCTACCGCCAGTGTTTTATGTGATTATAGTTACGACGCATACAATGATTCTGATTCAGTACAATTAAATAGCACGGTAACGTGGAGCTGTACAGATGAAGAACGTGAACTAGCAGCTAACGGTGTACCTGATCACGCCGTAGGTACATTTCCTAATAATAACAACCCTAATACGATAACAGAACAAGATGTTGCTGATAGCTTTACATTAGAGCCACTTGAAACGCAAACGGCAACCACACTGGGAGGACCGGCCGGTACTACAGGCTACGTTCTTAACGGTGTGAAAATTGATGCGAATACAGCGGGTAGCTGTGACGATACAGGTGATAATTGTAGTTTAATTGGCAATACTGGTAATTGGCATATCGAAGCATTAGGTCATAATAGTTTTGATTTTGGCACTGATGATAACAATGCGCATGTGCAACCCGGAGGTGTTTATCATTATCATGGTATGCCTGAAGGTTTTGTGACTAAACAAGGTGGTAGTGAAACTAAAATGACAATTATTGGTTGGGCTGCTGATGGATTCCCTATTTATGCACGTTATGGCTACACTATTGCTAGCGATGCAAGTTCAGAATTAAAAGCCATGACAGGTAGTTACCAATTAAAAACTGATGTACCAACTTCTCGTCCGTCAACAGACACCTACAGCCTGGGTACTTTTGGTGAAGACTGGGAATATGTTGCTGACTCAGGTGATCTAGATGAATGTAATGGCCGATACGGTGTTACCCCAGAATTTCCTCAGGGCATTTATCATTATTTTGCCACCGACACCTATCCCTATTTTCAACGTTGTGTAAAAGGTGAGGTCGAAGCTACAGCAGGCGGCATGCCACCACCGTAGTCCTAAGTATTGCTTAACTTAATCCATTAAACTTAATCCATGAAATTTAGTGCAGAATATTAAGTGCTTTATATTTACAACCTTCAACGTACACTAAAGAATTACCCTATGAAACATATTAAAAACAACTTGATTTCGACCGCTATTTTTATCACTAGTATTTTTCTATCGCAAGCTTTATCAGCGCATGTGATGGTGGCACAGCACGGCACATTAAATGTGCTTGAAAAGGGGGCATTTATGGTGCTTTCGTTACCTATTTCAGCGTTTGAAGGAATTGATGACGATAATGACGGAAAACTTTCAAACACTGAATTTAATCGCCACCGTAATGCTATTGCCAAGGTTATTCATAACAAGATTGTGTTAAAAGATGAGCAGGGCGTACGTGTGTTAGAAGATATGATGCTTTCACCCGTTGTTTCTCACGACTCACCTAATGCACCTGTGTCACAACTTGTTGTTATGGGACGTTATAGTTTAACTAATTTACTTAGCCCACTAGAATATACAGTAGAAATATTCGGTACGTCCCCTACAGAAAACTCATTAGATATTGTTGCTACTCGTAAAAGCGATCACAAAAAACAGCGGGTAAAACTCACCCCTAAAAACCCAAGTGTTTCTATATTTTGATTAAAATAGGGTAAGAGTCTTTTACCAGAAAATAAGATTGCTGAATAACCTCAGCAATCACAGTATAATACTACGATGAGTATTAAAAGTAGTTAAAATCCCGATGGCAGAGCAAAAGTATCCTCCTGAACTAACCGTTACGCAGCTCCCCATAGCGGAAGGTAATTCACGTCAGTCTGAAAAAGCACTAAAACCAAAAGCAGAGTCACCTAAAATTGTACTTGCGACACTTAACGCAAGATACTTTCATACCAGTTTTGGTTTACGTTATCTTTACGCCAATTTAAAAGAATTACAGCATTTTTGTGAAATTCAAGAATTTATAATCCAAACCCGTGCTATTGATATCGTTGAACAAATATTAGCATCAGAGCCTGATATTGTTGGTTTTGGTGTTTATATCTGGAATATTGTTGAAACAACTGATGTGGTGAGTTTACTAAAAGTTATTGCACCTGAAATTAAGATCATATTGGGCGGACCTGAAGTTAGCTATGAAACGGAGCAACAAGCGATCGTTGCCAGTGCAGATTATGTATTAACAGGGCCTGCAGATTTAAGCTTTTATCAACTGTGTAAAGACATAATAAATAATACACCACCCGACAAAAAAGTACTTAAATCACAACCGGTTGGGCTAGAAGAAATAGCCTTACCTTATCAATATTATACTGATGAAGATTTAAAGCACCGTTTGCTTTATGTTGAAGCATCTCGTGGATGTCCCTTTAAATGTGAATTTTGTTTGTCATCTTTAGACAAAGCTTCTACGCCTTTTGATCTCACCTTATTTCTTGAACAAATGGAGATCCTCTATCAACGTGGTGCACGAAATTTCAAATTTATTGATAGAACGTTCAATTTAAACATCACTACCACCATGCAAATAATGCAGTTTTTCTTAGACCGAATGACTGACGATCTCTACCTTCATTTTGAAGTAGTGCCTGACCACCTCCCAAGAAAGTTAAAAGCGTTACTAACACAGTTTCCAACGGGTAGTTTACAATTTGAAATCGGCATTCAAACGTTTAATACTGAAGTACAAGCTAATATTAGCCGTAAGCAAAATAATGCTAAGTCTAAAGATAACTTAATTTGGCTAAGAGATAATACCTCGGCACATATTCATGCAGATCTCATTTTTGGTTTACCTGGGGAAACTTTTGATACTTTTAAAGACAGTTTTAACCAACTTTATCATTGCCGACCACATGAAATTCAAATGGGAATATTAAAGCGGTTAAAAGGAAGTCCGATCATTCGGCATACTGAAACGTTCGATCTGCGGTTTAATCCACTGCCACCATTTAATATATTAAGTACAGACCGAGTTAGCTTTGCTACCATGCAACGCATTAATCGCTTTGCGCGATATTGGGACATGATTGGTAATTCTGGTCGCTTTAAATACTCATTGCCCCACGTATTGTCTGATAAACCTTTTGATGATTTTATGGCAATTACCGAGTGGATTTTCAATAAAACTGGGCAAATTCATAAAATTAGTTTGAAAAAATTGTTTGAACTGATATCACAAGCAGTAGAGGCGTTATTTGCTGAAAAGCATCCTCTGGTTATCGAAAAATTAGCACTAGACTATGATGCAGCAAAACTCAAAAGTCTTTTTAGTAGCCTAAAACTTTATGCCGCACCACAAGTAGAGCAAGTAGTTAAAAATAAATCATTACAACGACAACAACGTCACATGAGTTAATAGGAAAATTAATGAAAAAAACAGTACAGGGAACTTTGTTATTATCTACCTTATTACTAGGATCACAAGTTAATGCCAATAAATATGATGCTTCAGCTGAAAAGCATTGGAGTATAGGGGCGGGATCATACGCTTTTACGTTAGCAAATGATGACGATTCTAATGATTCGCTAGATTTTGGTGGTTATAATTTAGTCGGTTATGCGGTTAATAATCACTTTCAAATTAGAGCGACATACTTTTCACTCGAAAATGATGATTATAATACTATCGACAGTAAGGGTTACGAGTTAATGGCCTACGGCGGTGTAGGTTTTTCAAAGCCTGGATTTAGAGGATATGGTGGCGGTTTCATTTCTGATACATGGAGTGGAAGATATGAAAGCGATTCAAACTCAGGCTTTCAATTAGGAGGGGGTTGGGTTACAACTGGGGATTAGTCGCTTTAGATTTTGTTTTAACATTACGCCAAGCAGACGAATATGAAGAATATGTCTATAAATCCGGAACTTATATTGCCATGTCTGGCAATCTATCTGTTTCTTATTTATTTTAATCATAGTTAGTTATCAAACGCTAAAGTGAGCTTTAGCGTTGTATTTTCTTCGAGTACGTTTTTTATTTGAGAGAGGCAAGTAAACCGACGAGTTTTTCAATTTTAATATTTGATAATTGTCGGTAATCAAAATAGGGGCAGACGATAAGATTATTCTGCTTATCAATAGCAAATTCGCTATCTAGCCATGTTAAATCTACCGATAACTGTTTGGTTGCTATTAGGTGATTAGCGTATGTTTTTCCGCAAATAATATGTAGAGAATCTTTATTTGTTAAGGGCTGAGGAGCAGAAAACAACAACGCTGTGCGTGAGTTTGTTTGCAGTAGAAAACTTTCTCGATACGTTTGCCAAGTAGCTTCGTTTGATGAATAATTAAAATAGCTTGTATCAAGGGCATAAAGTAATTTTGCATACACATTAAATACTTTGCGCCAACCATTGCCACAGTCTGTATTAATAGCACTTATTTCATGTGAAGACAGTGGCATTATATTTGTTAATTGCTGATATTCAGGCATATTAGGCTTGTTTGCTATATATACCGCGATAGAAAAATTTTCACAGCCTAACCCAATATTGTTCAATTGATATTACCCACGTTGAAAGGTGATTTTAAGGTATTAGCTGTATTGTAAAGCTTAATAATGGGAAGTAAACCCTGTTTTACAGGTTGTTAATAACGTTAAAAAACAGGGTGGTTTCATTATTTCAATTAATAGTATGGCTTAATTTTTGATTAAGTGTTTATTGAATTGAATCTGGAATAGCCATACGGTAATCATTCAATACACGTTGGTACCAAGTGTATACAGGATCATCTTCATTTAAGAAGGTTTTATTGCTTGAATTAGCGATCCATAAAAAAGTACCAAGCAAACATATATCACGATAGTCAGCGGTATCACCACCTAAATAATCTTGCGTTGTTAATATCTCTCTGACATCGGCTAATTCATCTTGTAACCCTTGAATATGTTTTTCGGGGGTTGCGCCAAACACTTCTAAACTAGCGCCAAGTCGTTCTTCTCTTGTTTTGCGAAAATAGTCCTTATCTTGTTCAGCAAGTAAATGATAAAGATCTAAAATAAGAATACCGGGAATATGTTTAGACAATTCAGTTGATACCCATTGATTAAACAATTCAGCTTTTGCTCTGGTATCGTCGTCGGCAAATAAACGAGGCGAGTCATGGTATTTAGCCTCTAAATACTCAGCGATAGTCCATGAATCATTGATGATCTTTTTACCATCGGTAATTACGGGTAATAAAGGTTGTTTAGACATGGCGAACTTTTCTTTTTCAGTAAACCAAACAGGCTCTGTTTTATGGGGAAGCTGTTTATGTACTAAGGCGAGTTTAGTTTTCCAACAATGTGGAGAAAAGAATTGATTACGATCTGAACCTGATAATTCATAAAGAGTAATGGTCATGCTATTTCCTTAAAATGGCTTTTTTTAAGATGGTTTGTCTTAAAATGGGTTATATGTGAAGTAAAAGATTTCAGTCTTATTATTTCAATAACTATTTAATGAAATAATTATTGTAAAATTAATCTTTGACAAGTATGTCAAAAATGACAGCAATGTCAACAATAAGGTATGATACGTGTTATATGAAAACCTATTCATGTAATTAAGTAGAGAAATAATGGTTGGTATACGTAAATTTGATGAAGAGAAAGTATTAGATATAGCGATAGCCGTATTTTCAAGTAAAGGCTTTAATGCCACTACAATGCAAGATCTTGCAAAAGAAACAGGTGTGCAACGCGGCAGTTTATACAATGCTTATCAGAATAAGAACGTGCTTTTTCTAAAGGTTTTTAGTCATTACACCGATAAATTTTTGATATTTATTGAAGGCGAATTACAACACCCAGATGCTAAAAAGGCCTTTACTCAATTATTTAAAACAATAGAAAATCGTTTATGCGGTGATCAAGAAAAAAGAGGATGTTTTAGTACTCGTGCAATTATGGAGGCTGCACAACAATGTCCTGATATTCATTTATCCCTAGCCCGTTTTCTTGAAGGCCTAGAAGTTATTATGAAAAAACGTTTAGAGCAAGCAATTAAAGATCAGCAATTTATAGGTGATGCGCAATCAACTGCCCGATATCTAGTTGCTTTAACCAGAGGCATTGCGGTAATTGAACGGGTATATCATGACAACGCTAGAATGACAGAAATCTATCAAACAGCGTTAGCATTTATGCCTTTTAGAAAAGTTTAATGTATGAAAAAACCTAACTTATTAATATTTTTATAAAAATTCTAGTCGCTTTTAAGTGGTACAAGTAACACAGGTTTAGTTGAACGATTGACCACTTTGTCGGCTACAGAACCAATAAATAAATTGTTTAATAAGCTATGAGCGTGACTTCCCATAACAATCAAATCAACATCTCTTTCTTCTGCTATTTTTATAATAGTAGTGGTGGAGAACCTTCAATAATATCGGCCACAGGTTTACCGCCAGGAAATTCTGCACCCTCTAATTCTTCTAAACAAAATTTATCAATACGTTCTTTAACTTTTATGTGTAAATCATCAATTGAGCGCTGATATATCTCTTCTATCGTGCCTTCCGCAATATAAGAATTAATTATCGAAGCTGAATTAGGATTGATGGGTTCAATTACATACAAAAAATGAATTTTTGCATTCATTTGTTTCGCTAAACTCACCGCCATACGGAAAGCAGGTCTGGTGTGTTTACCAAGATCTGTTGCATATAAAATTGTATTGATTTCTGTCATGATCGTCTCGTTAGTTATTTCGTTAATTATTGATTCAGGTATATGTTAAGAATACAAAGTACACAAAAAACTTATTTGATTCATATCAATGATAATACCAGTTTCATTAATTAAGTGATCTATTTTTAATGTAGAAATGATCACATCTTAGCTGAGATTGGTATAACCTTTACCATTGAACTTTTTAATGAAAATCACTATTCATTTGCTTGGTGTAATGGTAAGGATTTTAATTTGGTCTTGCTTGCCTCATAGCGATAACTAATTGGTCAACCGAGTCTGTATTGAAAAAGTTCTCCAATGAAACGGGTAATTTTTGTAGCCAGTTAGGGTGTTCATCAATTGTGCCTGGAATATTCACTTGTTCTACAGATTCAATCGCATCTTCAAGGGGGATCAGTTGAATATAACTGGGTGCCTCGGCTAAATATTTTTGCACCGCAATCGTTAATTCCGTTGTCATTTCTGGTGGATTTTGTGCAGGTGCTTTATTTATATCGAGCACTTGCATGTCATTTAACGCGTCAATAAGCATTGCTCTTTCGCTAGCTCGGCCATTGCGTTCATGTTCACCTGCCTCTGCACTTGGATAAAGATTAAGTAATTCACGCCATTGTAAATCACGTCCTTGCCACCAACCCGTTAATGTAGCGGTGTCATGGGTTGAAATAGTGACTACTGATTGTTCTGGATATAAATCGGGACGCTTAAATAACCCTGATTCCCAACGTTCAAAAAACATAACTTTAAAAGATAACAAACCAAAGATTATGCATTATTTCACTGAAGCCATCAGGTACGTTCCCTAGATCTTCACCAATTACAATACATTGATTTCGTTGTGATTCTAGCGCAATAATTCTCAGTATTTCATCAAATGGAAACCTTATATATATACCTTCGTTGGCGGGCATGTTTGGGGCAATCCAATACTGACGCATTAAACCTAAAATATGATCAATGCGAAGTGCACCGGCATATTGCATATTGCTTCGTAGGGCATGTACTAAAGGTTGATATCCTTTCGCTTTTAACGTGACAGGGCTCATAGGGGTTAAGCCCCAATTTTGTCCTAATGCATTCATACCATCGGGTGGCGCTCCGATAGCGGCACCGGCGACATATAACTCTTGATCTGACCAAACATCAACACCTGAACCATCACAGCCAACAGCTAAATCTAAATACAAGCCAATTTTCATTTGTTTAGCTTTGGCAGCTTTTTTAACTGCTGTTAATTGATGATGGGCTATCCATTGTATAAAACAGAAATACTCAATACGTTCTTGATGAGTCTTTTGAAACTCAACAACCTCTGCGCTGTTTACCCTCTGATAGGCTTCAGGCCATGAAGTCCGGCCATAGGCATGTTCGTTAATGTTTCTAAAATACTCATACAGCGCATCAAAGGTAGCAAATTGCTGTAAGTTTTCACCCTGATCTTGCTTAAATTGTGAATAAGCCTGATGTTGTTTTAAATTACTGGTTGTTTTATTGGCAATGAAATCATTAAAGATTAATCCTAACACCTCAAATTTTAAAGCGGCAACGGCTACATAATCCACCTGTTCAGATGCTTTTGCTTTTAATAGTTTTTGTTGAAAATCAGCACTATTCACTCGGTTTTGAACCTGCAGACATGATGAAAACTGTGCTACAGCAGTCACGTCTATATAAAGTGGATTTAAAAAGCATCGACTTGACGGAGAATAAGGGCTTCTATGTCTTGCCGGATTGTTTTGATAAAGCGGATGTAATGGGTTTATGCCAATAGTTGCAGCACCTTGTTCAGCTGACTGCTCAACCAAGGTATGCAAATCACTAAAATCACCAATGCCCCAATTGTTTTCACTTTTCAATGAATATAACTGTGCTGTAAAACCCCATACCTTTTTATCACTGGCTTGTTTTGGACTATAACAGCATTGAGGGGCATAAATTAATGTACAGTGTTGTGTTATTTCGCCTAAAGTTACCGCCAGTTGGTGGTATAAAACTTGTAGTGCAGGTAAGGGTAGTTGATACAAAGAATAGTGTTTGTCATTGAGTTGTTTATTATCAAGCAAATGCAATTCGTTGACTAAAATACAACCTGTAATTTGTTCATCAAATTCTGTAATTATTTTCCAGTTAACTGTCGTATTGCTGTCAGTTAAAACAAGCGAGTCAGGAATGCTTAACTTAATGAAATGTTGTTTTTCTTCAAGCTTGGCTATATGTGTTGTAGGCAGCATTGTTTGCCATTGAGCATTTTCTAATTTTTCTATTGATGCAATAAGTGACTCATCATCTAATGAGTACCCCATAGCCGATAACAAGGCTCGTCTTGCTTGGTCTTTAACAAAGACTTGTTCACCAAATGTGCCTGTGTAACTCGAACAAAATCCGACTAATTCGGCTAGTCTTTCAACTAAATGCATTTATAATCCTTTTTGGTTATGAAATAAAATTACATTTAATGTAGTTTAAACAACAATTAGGTTAAAATATCATCGTTTTTTGTTTTGATAATAACGAAAAATATTATATAGCTTATAAAATGTTATTTTGCTACAAAAGGTATTTGATAGATAATGCTCATTAATAACGCCACTCAATAAGTAGTTTATACTAGTTTTGAGGTTTATTTACTATTCATTTTACACCAATAACAAATTACTGGAGAAAATAATGTTAACTAAAAAGTTTTTTAAAACCAAAGATGAAGCGGAAGTTACTTTTGAATTTACTCGTAGTGATGTTTCATCGGTTGCCTTGTTTGCAGATTTTAATGATTGGCAAGCTATCGAAATGAAGTTCAATAAAAAATCGAAAAGTTTTAAAACTAAAGTGCGACTACCCAAGGATGGTACTTTTCATTTTAAGTATTTGTTGAATAATACTGAATGGGAAAATGATTATAAGGCGGATCAGTATCAACCTAATGCGTTCGGTACTGAGAATAGTGTGGTGACTACCGTAAATTAAAATTAAAATTAAATTTTTATTAATTTATGTATTTTTTGATAAAATAATGCTTAACTAGTTTTAGGTTATACATTTACCAAATTTTTATGTAGTTAATGTTGGATTTAAAAAAACAAGTTTCCTGTATTTAATTTAGTTTTATACTGGTTATAAGTTGAAACGGGACATTTATGGAAATGTATAAGATGGAACCGGGTAGTGCTTATCCTATAGGCACTACTGTAGACGGTTCTGGTGTGAATTTTTCATTATTTTCAGCTAATGCTGAAAAAGTAGAATTGTGTATTTTTGATGATCTAGGTCAGCAAGAATTAATGCGCTTCACCCTGCCTTTATGTGAACATAATCTGTGGCATGGATACCTTAAAGGTGCAAAAGTAGGCCTTGTTTATGGTTACCGTGTATACGGACCTTATCGACCAGAATTCGGTCATCGTTTTAATCATCATAAATTGTTATTAGATCCTTATGCTAAAGCATTAACGGGTCGTTTTTCTTGGTCGGACCGTCATTTCGCTTATATAGTTGGTGATCCCAAAAAAGATTTATCTTTTGATGAAAGAGATAATGCCGATGTGATGTTTAAAGCGGTTGTTGTCGATCCCTCGGCTTCGGGAATACCAAGGAAGCCCATAGCTTGGCAAAATACTGTCATTTATGAAGGGCATGTTAAAGGTTTAACCGCAATTAATGACAAAATACCTAGCGAATTAAGGGGGTCATTTTTAGGAATAAGTCATCCCGCGATGATAGCGCATTATCGGGCTATTGGTATTACTACAATTGAATTACTACCCGTTCAGCAGTTTATTTCAGAACAATTCCTAACAGATAAAAATTTGTCTAATTATTGGGGATATAACTCATTAGGTTTTTTTGTTCCCCATAAAGATTATCTAAATCAGCATCAAATCATTGAATTTCAACAAATGGTAGACCAATTACATCAAGCCGGATTTGAAGTCATTATTGATGTTGTCTACAACCATACGTGCGAAGGCAACTGGCTTGGTCCAACGTTAAGTTTTCGTGGTATAGACAATAAATCGTATTATCGATTAAATCCTACCGAGCCTCGCTATTATATTAATGATACAGGATGCGGTAATACCCTTAATATTAGTCATCCTCGTGTTTTGCAAATGGTTATGGATAGTTTGCGATATTGGGTAAATATTATGGGTGTTGATGGCTTTAGATTTGATTTGGCGACGATTTTAGCGCGCGAAGTAACAGGGTTTGACCCAAGTAATGGCTTCTTAGATGCTATTTTACAAGATCCAGTGCTAGCAACGGTTAAGGTAATTGCTGAACCTTGGGATATTGGTCCTGGTGGCTATCAATTAGGTGCTTTTCAAAGACCTTGGTCTGAATGGAATGACCAATACCGTGATGCTATTAAACGGTATTGGCGTGGTGATAAAGGTATGTTACCTGAATTTGCACGACGAATTCATGGATCTAGTGATATTTTTGAACACAGTGGTCGCCAACCTTATGCGAGTATTAATTTTCTTTGTAGTCATGATGGCAATACCTTACGTGATTTAGTAAGTTACCAAAAGCGACATAACGAGGCCAATGGTGAAAATAACCGTGATGGACATTCCGAAAATTTTTCAAACAATTATGGCGTTGAAGGTGAAACTACTGACACTACAATTTTAGCAATACGTCTAAGGCAAATTAAAAATATGTTGACCACCTTGATGTTTTCTCAAGGGGTTCCTATGTTGCTTGCGGGTGATGAATTAGGACGTACACAACAGGGAAATAATAATTCATATTGTCAAGACAATGAAATCAATTGGCTTAATTGGCAAGATAATTCAGCGTTTAGTGAAGAGCTTATACCGTTTGTTGCCAGTTTAAGCCAATTAAGATCACGTTTTCCCATGTTAGCTTATCGTCGTTTTATCCATAAAGATGAGAAAGATTCTCAAGTAGGCATAACTTGGCTTCATCATTCTGGACTTCCTATGCTCAAAGATCACTGGCATGCGCATCATGAAGCAACGCTAGGCTATATGATACATGAAAAACCAGAAAATTCTCCTGTGCTTTTATGTTTATACCATGCAGGAAAAGAGCCTATAGAATTTCAGTTACCAGAGATTGAAAATGTGACTCATTGGCAAGTTGTAATAGATACCAATGCTAGCGCTATTCAAACAGAAAAACGCCATTTAGCCGCCGAGCGGAAGTTAACTATGGTGCCTTTTTCAACTATAGTTTTATTACATGAACTCAATGATTGCTAAACATGAATGTAAATATTTACAGCAGTCATTATAAATAGGAGTTACTAACTCGTGAACAAAAAAAATACGCTATGTGAAATCGCTGAAACAGATAGCAGTGTATTAATGAATGATCATACATTCTCTGAAGATTTGGCCCGTCATTTTCACTTTTCATTAGGCCGAGATACGGTACAAGAATCACATTTATACCTTTATAATGCGCTTGCCATTACCATTCGTGATCGCTTAGTTGCACAATGGAGAAAAACGCGCACAGATAGAGTAGGGCAACGACGCGTAGCCTATATTTCACTTGAATTTTTAATGGGCAGAGCACTCAATAATGCTATTTTAAATTTAAACTTAGATGATACGGTACGTAAAACGTTAAACGACTATTGTTGTGAATTAGAAGAAGTAGAGCAAGCCGAACATGATCTTGGTTTAGGTAATGGTGGTTTAGGGCGTTTGGCTGCTTGTTTTTTAGATAGTTGTGCCAGTTTAGCCTTGTCTGTTATTGGTTATGGCATTCGTTATGAATACGGCATGTTTAATCAACAAATTAAAAATGGTAATCAAGTTGAACACCCTGATAATTGGTTAAGACATGGTAATCCATGGGAAATACCCGCTCCAGAAAAAGCGGTTAGAGTGAAGTTCTTTGGCAATGTTGATGTGATTACCCAAAAAGATGGTAAACAATATAGACAATGGAATAACACTCATGATGTATTGGCTGTTCCTTATGATATGCCAATTCCGGGTTATCAAAATGGTATTGTTAACACATTAAGATTATGGAAGTCTGAAGCAACGGATGAATTTGATCTTGATGAGTTTAATGCCGGTAGTTATACCGAAGCTGTAGCTCGAAAAAACCTTGCCGAACAAATCACCATGGTTTTGTATCCAAATGATACCAGTGAAAATGGTAAAGAATTACGTTTAAGACAACAATACTTTTTGTCTTCAGCGTCGCTTCAAGATGTAATAAACACACATATAGAAATACATGGTATCAATTTCGATAATTTTGTAGAGTTTAATGGCTTTCAATTAAACGACACGCATCCGAGTATAGCGGTTGCCGAGTTAATGCGAATTCTTATGGATGACTATGAAATTTCGTGGGATAACGCATGGCAAATCACATCGCAAACCATGGCGTACACTAACCATACTTTATTACCAGAAGCACTTGAAAAATGGCCGGTAAGGTTATTTGAAAATCTTTTACCACGAATTTTAGACATTATTTACGAAATCAACGCCCGGTTTTTACTACAAGTTGCCGTTTGTTGGCCTGGCGATAACGAAAAACAACAAACGTTATCCCTGATTGAGGAAGGACCAGAGCCTCACGTAAGAATGGCACATTTAGCGATAGTAGGTAGTTATTCGGTTAATGGTGTTGCAGCTTTACACACGCAACTACTAAAAGCAGGTTTGTTCAGTGATTTTTATAAACTATGGCCTGAAAAATTTAACAACAAAACCAATGGGGTTACACCCCGTCGCCGGTTGTCACATTGTAACAAAAGCTTATCCACTTTAATTAGTAGTAAAATAGGTAAAGAATGGGTGGGTGATTTATCACAAATTGCCAAGTTATCTGAATATGCTGCTGATAAAACTTTTCAAAAGGAATGGCAAGAAAGTAAATTAACCAACAAAATTGCCCTTGCTGACTTTGTTGAGCAATCAACAGGTGTAGTATTTGATGTCAACATGATGTTTGATGTTCAAGTCAAACGTATTCACGAATACAAACGTCAATTACTTAATATTTTACACGTTATCGGATTATATGACCGTATACGTAAGGGCGATACCGACGATATTACACCGCGTTGTGTTCTAATTGGCGGTAAAGCTGCTCCGGGTTATGCTATGGCAAAACAGATTATTAAATTAATTAATAATGTTGCTGATACTATTAACTTAGATCCTAAAGCATCACCGTACTTACGTGTCGCTTTTATTCCAAATTATAATGTATCAGCAATGGAAATTATCTGTCCGGCTACTGATTTATCAGAACAAATTTCAACTGCCGGTAAAGAAGCTTCTGGCACGGGAAATATGAAATTTATGATGAACGGTGCATTAACTATTGGCACCTTAGACGGCGCTAATATCGAAATTAGAGATGCGGTTGGAGAGGATAACTTTTTCCTTTTTGGTGCTCACGCTGATGAAGTAGCGACGATTAAAGCAAACTATCAACCCAATAACATCATCGCAAATTCACCGACTTTATCTGCCGTGATGCAATTATTAGAAAGTGGTCATTTTAATTTATTTGAACCAAAGATCTTTGATTCAATTATTCAAACCATTCGTGACCCACATGACATGTGGTTAACAGCTTATGATTTTGACACCTATTTTGAAGCCCAACGTAATGTAGACCAATTGTATAAAAATAAAACGTTGTGGACCCAAAAGAGTATTTTAAACACGGCGGCAAGCGGTGTGTTTTCGAGTGATCATACGATCAGGCAGTATCGAGATGAAATATGGAAGCTATAGTTAAATAATACCAGTTTCATAAATTAAGTGATCTATTTGGTGATATTAGCAAGTAGAAATGATCATGGAGTTAGTGAGATTGATATAAGTGAACTAAATAAATAGGCATGTTTTATTGCTTGTTAAATACAGTTTGTAAAGGAGGCACTATGCCCAAATATGAAGAAAGAAGAATTAGTAGTTTAACAAAAGAAACGTATGCGCTGATTTTAGGCGGCGGGCGTGGTTCTAGGTTGTTTGAACTAACTGATAAAAGAGCAAAACCAACTACTTTTTTTGGTGGTAAGTTTAGAATCATCGATTTTCCTTTATCAAATTGCATTAACTCTGGCATAAGACGCGTAGGTATTGCTACTCAATACAAATCTCATTCACTCATTCGTCACGTCAATCGCGGTCGTGGGACACTTCAAGAAAGAATTGGGTGAATCAATTGAAATTCTTCAAAGATCACAGCAAAAAGGCGATGGTTGGTATTTAGGTACAGCCAATGCTGTTTTTCAAAATATCGATATTATCAGACATGAATTACCAAAATATGTCATGATTTTATCGGGTGATCATGTTTATAGAATGGATTATGGTCCATTACTAGCTGAACATGTTGCTAACGGTGCAGATATGACAGTGTGTTGTATTGAAGTACCTGTTGCTGAAGCTGTTGGATCCTTTGGTGTAATGACTGTGGATGAAGATAACCGTGTATGTCGGTTTGATGAAAAACCGGCTGTTCCATCTGAAGTACCAGGTAAACCAGGTATGACTTTGGCCTCCATGGGTAATTACATTTTCAACACTGAGTTCTTATTTGAACAATTAGAAAAAGATGCGGCTCAAGAAGCATCAAGTGGCGATTTTGGAAATGATATTATTCCAAAAATCATTGAATCCCACCGTGTGTTTGCCTATCCATTTAAAGATCCTGATAGTAGCAGGCAGCCATATTGGCGCGATGTAGGTACACTCGATTCATTTTGGGAAGCGAATATGGAATTAGTCACGCCTGTGCCTCAACTTGATATGTATGACGAAAATTGGCCTATTTGGACTTTCCAAGAACAAACTGCGCCGGCCAAGTTCGTGTTTGACCAAGATAATAGACGAGGTATTGCCATTGATTCTACTGTTTCCGGCGGAGTTGTTGTTTCTGGCTCAACGGTTAAACGGTCTTTGTTGTTTTCAAAAGTGCGTATTAATTCGTACTGTGATATTGACGAAGCCGTTATATTGCCCAGTGTTGTGGTAAATCGTAATTGTAAAATTAAAAAAGCCATTATCGATCGCAGCTGTGAAATTCCAGAAGGTATGGTGATTGGTTATAACCATGACGATGACCGTGCTAATGGCTTTAGAGTAACAGACAAAGGCGTGGTTTTGGTTACGCGAAGTATGATTATGGCTATGGATAAATAAGCCAATGATACATGTTCAGGTTTTTTCTGAACGTGAAAATCAACGCTCTTACTATCTATTGAATAATTGACATTGATTTTCAACACTGATTTACCGGTATATTAGGAAAATATAATGAATAATCTCGCATTAAGTTTGTTGAATGCTGAAGACCTAACTGCATTAATTAATGCCCGACATCAAGACGTTTTTTCTGTACTTGGCATACATAAACATCCAACTGAAAACGGCTTAATTGTGAGAGCATTTTTGCCAGAAGCGTTGAGTGTTGAGGTAATTGATTGTAAAACTAATCAATGTGTTGCCGCTTTATCTTTAGTGGATACTGCAGGGCTTTTTGAAGGGAAGCTTGGCCGCCGTAGAAACGTATTTACTTATCGATTAAGAGTTTGTTATAAAAATGACACCCTATTAATTGATGACCCTTATCAGTTCCCATCTCTGCTTAATCAAGATGACTTGTATCTTTTTTGCGAAGGAACTCATGAGCATGTCTATCAATGGATGGGTTCACATCAAATAACTTTTAATAAGGTTAGTGGTACGCATTTTGTCGTATGGGCACCTGAAGCGACGCGTGTTTCTGTTGTCGGAGATTTTAATTTTTGGGATGGCAGACATCATGTTATGCGTAAACATATCGCTGCAGGTGTTTGGGAGATTTTTATTCCTAATATCCCAATGAATAGCGCATACAAATACGAAATTCTTGATGCCAATGGTCATATTCAACCGTTAAAGGCTGACCCCTATGCAGTATCGATGCAGCATCCACCTGAAACTGCTTCTAAGGTTATCGCCACAAAACCGTATCAATGGCAAGACACGCAATGGATGCAAACAAGAGCTTCTTCCATTAATCATTATCATGGTCCGGTTTCCATATACGAAGTGCATTTAGGTTCATGGCGAAGAAATCATCAAGACGGACATAGTGAATTACACAATAAATATTTAACTTATCGTGAACTTGCTGAACAATTAATTCCCTATGTGCTTGATATGGGGTTCACCCATCTACAGCTTATGCCAGTAAGTGAATATCCGTTTGATGGCTCTTGGGGCTATCAACCTGTTGGACTGTTTGCGCCGACCTCCCGTTTTGGTAATGCTGAAGATTTTAAATACTTTGTAGATTGTTGCCATCAAGCAGGGCTTGGTTTATTGCTTGATTGGGTACCAGGCCATTTTCCTACTGATGCTTATGGTACGGGTAAATTCGATGGTTCATGTTTATATGAGCATCAAGATTTACGCAAAGGTTTTCATCCAGACTGGCAAACACTTATCTATAACTATGGCCGAGCAGAAGTGCAAAGCTATTTAATTAGTAATGCAATTTATTGGTTAGATCAATTCCACATTGACGGTTTACGTGTCGATGCTGTTGCCTCCATGTTGTATCTAGATTACAGCAGAGAAGACGGTGAATGGTTGCCTAATCACCATGGGGGACGTGAAAATTTAGAAGCCATTAATTTACTACAACAGGTAAATAGCCGAGCCTATTTTAACTACCCTGGGGTAATGATGATTGCTGAAGAGTCAACTGCTTGGCCTGGTGTTTCCCAACCTGTGGATAATGGCGGTTTAGGTTTTGGCTTTAAATGGAATATGGGTTGGATGAATGACACCTTGTCATATATGAAACGAGACCCTATTCATCGGTCTCATCATCATAACGAAATGACGTTTAGTTTGGTTTATAGTTTCAGTGAAAACTTTGTTTTACCTATCAGCCATGACGAAGTAGTACACGGCAAAGGGTCACTACTGACTAAAATGCCCGGTGATGAATGGCAAAAGTTTGCTAACCTGCGTGCCTATTATGGCTTTATGTGGACACATCCAGGCAAAAAACTTCTTTTCATGGGCTGTGAATTTGCGCAGTGGAATGAATGGAACCATGATCAAAGCCTTGATTGGCATTTGCTAAACGATGATCACCAAAATAAACATCGCGGTGTTCAGCAATTGATAAAAGACCTAAATCATTGCTATCGTAACATTCCTTCCCTTTACGAACTTGACTGTGACAGCAGTGGTTTTCAATGGCTTGATTCACAAAACAGCGAACAGTCGATTTTAATCTATTTACGTCAAGGAAAAGAAGGGAGTGCTCCAAACTTTAGTTGTTGTAAATTTAACACCAACAACGTATAAAAATTACTGTGTGGGTGTACCTGAACCGGGGTTTTATCGTGAATGCTTGAACACCGACAGTGCCCAATATGGTGGAAGTAATATAGGTAATAACGGCGGTGTTGAAACGCAAGATAAACCTTATGTTGGGCAATCAAATCAATTAAGTTTATCAATTCCGCCGTTGGCAACGTTAATATTTGAATTACAAAATCGATAAAAATTTAAATAAACAATATGTTTAACTGGTTAGGTTGAATTAACCAGATTATTTAGAGGTAAAAATGACAATTAAACAAATAAAAACAAAGGCTTTTAATGACCAAAAACCTGGTACATCAGGTTTACGTAAAAAAGTGACACAATTTCAACAAACCGGTTACTTAGAAAACTTTGTTCAAGCTGTATTTAACACAATAGCACCTTGTTCAGGTAAAACATTAGTGATTGGCGGTGATGGCCGATATTATAACCGTGAAGCCATACAAGTGATTATAAACATGGCTGTGGCAAATGGTTTTTCACAACTATTAGTTGGCAAGGGCGGAATTTTATCAACTCCGGCAGCATCTTGTGTTATCAGAAAAAATAAGGCCTGTGGCGGTATTATTTTGTCGGCTAGTCACAATCCAGGTGGACCAGATGAAGATTTCGGGATTAAATTTAATGGTGAAAATGGTGGTCCCGCACCAGAAAAAATAACCAATGCAATCTATGAATACACATTATCCATTGAAAATTATAAAACCATTGATGCTGAAAATATTGACCTTGATAACATAGGCTCGCAACAAATAGCACAAACAACCATTAATATAATAGATCCTGTTGTTGATTATGCCGACTTGATGGAATCAATGTTTGATTTTGATTTGATGAAAGCCTTACTTTCGCAAGGTGATTTTCGCATGTGTTTTGATGCTATGCATGCCGTTAATGGTCCATACGCAAAAGAAATACTTGAAAATAGGTTAGGTGCGCCAAAAGGTACTGTGATTAACGGTATTCCGTTAACTGATTTTGGTGGTGGGCATCCGGATCCTAATTTAGTCCATGCTCACGAATTAGTTGATTTATTGCTAGGTGACGATCCCCTAGATTTCGGAGCAGCATCAGACGGCGACGGAGATCGCAATATGATTTTAGGTAAAAATTTCTATGTTAATCCTTGCGATAGTCTTGCGCTACTAACGGCTAACGCACATTATATTCCGGCTTATTCAAAAGGTATTGCAGGTGTGGCAAGGTCAATGCCAACCAGTAGGGCGGTTGATCGTGTTGCTACGGCAATGGATATAAGCTGTTATGAAACCCCAACTGGTTGGAAATTTTTCGGAAACTTATTAGATCTTTGGAAAAATAACTTTATGTGGCGAAGAAAGTTTCGGAACAGGCTCTGACCACGTAAGAGAAAAAGACGGTCTTTGGGCGGTATTATTCTGGCTTAATTTATTAGCGGTTAAAAAACAGTCGTTAAGTGATATTGTAAAAGAACATTGGGCTACGTATGGCCGTGATTACTTTACCCGTCATGACTATGAAGCGGTAGACAGTGAACAAGCTCATACCATGATTGCACAATTAAAAGAGAAATTATCAGATTTACCAGGACAAATCATCTCTGGTGTTGAAATAGAGAACGCTGACGATTTTCAATATACTGATCCCGTTGATAACAGTAAAACCGTTGCCCAAGGTGTGCGTATTTATTTAAATAATGGTGGCCGTATTGTCTATAGACTCTCAGGCACAGGAACACAAGGGGCAACATTACGTGTTTACATTGACTGTTTTGAAAGTGACCCTAAATTGTTAGATCAAGATACGCAAAAGGCGTTAACGAGTCTAATTGCTATTGCAGACAGCATAGCAGGAATAAAAACGTTTACGGGTAGAAACAACCCCGACGTTATTACCTAAACTTCTTAACACACTACATTTACATTAATGTAGTTTATTATATTGTAGTTTGCCAGATAATGGTTATTCAGGTGAATATAGCCTTGAATAACCATTATGTTCAATTAATACCATGTTTCTAATCTTATAAATTTCACTCAAAGTGACAATTTTAATGGGCTTGGTATTTGTAAAATTACAGTTTTATTGTATAAATGATTAAAGGGTAGAAGATGAAAATATTAATGGCTGCTGCTGAAAATGATGCTTTTTTTGGTGGTAAAGTTGGCGGAATTGGTGATGTTGTACGAGATATACCGTTGGCACTTGCCAGTATTGGTCAACAAGTTGATGTGGTAATACCGGGTTACGGTGTTTTCTCTAAACTTCCCACGGCAAAACACGTTACCATACTACAGGTTATGTTTGCCGGTCATTATCAAACAGTAGAAGTCTTTAAAATTGACCCGGATATTAATAATGTCACCCAATGGGTAATAGAACATCCTCTATTTTCACAAGGCGGGCAAGGAAAAATTTATTGTGACGACCCCGATAACCGACCATTTGCATCAGACGCAACCAAGTTCGCTCTTTTTAGTGCATCAGTAGCCAAAGCAATAATCAATGATGTTTTTGGTCAAATTGATGTCTTGCATCTACACGATTGGCATACGGCTATGGTCTCAGTACTTCGTGCATTTGACCCTGAATATCAACAACTCAAATCAATCAAAACTGTCTATACAATCCATAATCTTGCTTTACAAGGTATTAGACCCATAGCTGATGATGAATCTTCACTAAAAGCCTGGTTTCCATCGTTATCATTTGACCCTAGTAAAATAAATGATCCACGTTATAACCATTGTTATAACCCCATGCGCGCAGCAATAAAACTCTCTGATAAAGTTCATGCTGTATCACCAACCTACGCACAAGAAATTTTATTACCCAGTAATCCTGAACACGGCTACATTGGAGGGGAAGGGTTAGAACTTGATTTAAGAGAAGCCAAAGAAACAGGGCGCTTGCATGGAATACTCAATGGTTGTGAGTATCCTGTGATGGATAGTGAGGATGAGAGTAAAGCAACGAAAACCAAAAAATTAGGGGTTACAAAACTATTACAACTGTGTGAAAACGAATTATTAAAATGGTTGGCAAATAAACCTTTAGTGGATAGTGCCCATTTAATTGCAACAACAAGAATTAAACAATTAACATGCGATAAACCTAAGAAAAAACCACTGATTTTAACCTCGGTTGGTCGAATTACGGATCAAAAAGTCCGTTTGTTTCAACAAACAATGGTTAATGGCGAAAGCGCGTTAGAAAATATACTTTCCATGCTTGGGAATAAGGGGATTTTCATTCTACTTGGTAGTGGTGATTCAGCATTAGAAAACTTTTTAACGCAAATAGCAGCCAAACGTACAAATTTTATTTTCCTTAAAGGTTACTCTGAAGCGCTATCTGAAAATTTATACAGCACAGGAGACTTATTTTTAATGCCAAGTTCATTTGAACCTTGCGGCATTAGTCAAATGTTAGCCATGCGTGCCGGACAACCTTGTTTAGCTCATGATGTTGGTGGATTAAGCGATA
Organism: Colwellia maritima; assembly: GCF_022669015.1. Classification (GTDB taxonomy): domain Bacteria; phylum Pseudomonadota; class Gammaproteobacteria; order Enterobacterales; family Alteromonadaceae; genus Colwellia; species Colwellia maritima. The sequence goes on from NZ_JAKKSL010000002.1 coordinate 697,161, forward strand.
CTATAATCAACAACGAAAATGGTTTTACCTTTAATGGAGACACACCCAACGAGCAGGCAATTAATCTATTAAACTGTTTTGATAAAGTATTATCTTTAAAATTAGACAACACAAAACAATGGAATATCATTGCCGCTAATGCTTTTAAAGCCCGCTTTTTATGGGAAGATGTTGCCCATGATTATGTAACGTATTTATACTCAGCGTAGCCACAAATGGAATATTTCAGCTGTGGTAAATGAGCTTTATGTTAAAACTACATGGCTTGGTATATTGCGGCAATACCTTGACCGCCGCCAATGCACATAGTTACCAAGCCATAATTACCATTAATTCTTTTTAATTCATGTAAACATTTTGTTGTTAAAATAGCACCTGTTGCACCAACAGGATGACCTAAACCAATAGCACCGCCATTTGGGTTTACTTTATCTCCGGAAAATTTAATGCATTAGCGACACAAATGGCTTGAACAGCAAACGCTTCATTTGATTCTATTACATCTATATCATCTATCGTTAATCCTGATTTTTCAAAAACCTGAGTTACGGCAGGAATTGGTCCTATCCCCATTAGTGAGGGTTCTACACCGGCCCTAGCATAAGCAATTAAGCGGCCAATAGGTTTTAATCCCTCTTTTAACGCTTTTTGTTCCGACATAAGTACAACCATAGATGCCGCATCATTTATGCCAGATGAAGTGGCTGCTGTCACTGTACCATCTTGCTTGAAGTGTGGTTTTAATGTTGAGATTGATTTGGCTGTCGTTTCTGGACGCACATGCTCATCAATATCAAATACTTGGGTACCTTTTCGTGACTTGATTTCAATAGGTACTATTTGACCCTTAAAGTAACCTTTTTCAATAGCACTGGCTGCTTTCTGGTGACTTTGAGCTGCAAATTGGTCTTGTTCTGTTCTGGTAATACCATATTTATCCGCAATGTTTTCTGCTGTGATCCCCATATGAAAATCATTCCAAGGATCTTGTAGTGTCGTTGATAATTCATCAACAAGGACACTGTCACCCATTTTTTGTCCCCAACGATTACTTTCAAGTGTATAAGCTGAAGTAGACATACTTTCCGCTCCGCCGGCAAGTGCTATATCAACATCGCCGAGTTGAATTTGCTGAGCAGCTTGAATGATTGCTTCAAGACCTGAACCACATAATCGATTTAGGGTGACAGCATGACTACTGGTCTCTAAACCTGAATCTAATCCGATCACACGTGCTAAATAAGCATCTTTAGGGCCATTATGAATCACTTTGCCAACAATACATGAACTGATCCTTTTAGCGGAAATATTTGCTTTAGTTATCGCTTCTTTTGCGCACAGTGTACCGAGTTGTGCCGGTGTAAATCCCTTAAGACTACCACCAAAGCCGCCAATTGCAGTACGTACAGCACTTAATATTACAACACCATTTAATTTTGACATTATGTTTCCTAAATTTAACTAAAACGAAAGTACCAACTGATTGAAACTGTTGAACATTAGCGACCAAATAAAGTGCGGGCAATAACTTCTTTCATTATTTCTGAAGTTCCACCATAAATTTTCTGTATCCTAGCGTCGGCATAAAAACGACTGATTTTATATTCGCGCGTATAGCCATAACCACCAAAGAGTTGTAAACATTCATCGGCAATTTTACATTGAGCTTCTGTTGTCATTAACTTTAAAATAGCTGCATCTTCTGTAGTCATTTCATGCGATTTTAGTTTTTCAGTACAAGCATTTAAAAATGAACGACATAATTCCTGCTGTGCTTTTAGCTCGGCAAGTTTAAAGCGTGTATTTTGAAATTTAGCAACTGACTGACCGAACACTTGACGCTCGGCAACATAATTAATGGTTTCCTCCAAAGCACCATCGTTAGCACCAATAGCCTGAATAGCACAACCAAGACGTTCCCGTGGTAACTCAGTCATTAAATGAATAAAGCCTTTATTCAGCTCTCCAAGTAGACAATCTTCAGAAAGACGAAGTTTATCAAAAAACAATTCAGACGTGTCGCCGGTATGTTGGCCAAGCTTTTTTAGTTTTTTTCCGCGAGAAAAGCCGCCTAACGTAGCATCTACTAAAAATAATGAAATCCCTTTTGCACCAAGACTAGTATCAGTTTTCGCACAAACAATCACTAAATTTGCATTCATGCCATTAGTAATGAATACCTTTGAACCGCTTAATACCCATTCATTACCCTCTTTAACCGCTGTAGTTTTCATTGCCGCAACATCACTGCCTGCGCCGGGTTCAGTCATCGCTAATGCCCCAATGGTATCGCCACTGATCATTTTAGGTATCCAGTATTGCTTTTGCTCTTCTGTTCCTAAATGTAAAAGGTAAGGCATAACAATGTTTGCATGAATGTTATAACCCGTGGCTAGGCCCGCAAAACACATTTTTGACATTTGATATATAATCATTTGGGTAATATCAAAAGGTGCGGATGCGCCACCATATTGCTCAGGCATATCTATACCAAGTAAACCAAAGCATCACCCATGGTTTTCCAGATAGATTTCGGCATGTTTTCTTGTTCTTCCCACTCTTCGAAAAATGGCTCTACTTCCTGCTTTAGAAACCGCATGGTCATATCTTCAAAAATATTGAATTCATCACTGGAAATATTCACTACAAACCTTTTATATCAATAGGTGAATTATATAGTCAGTAGATTAGTGTTTGGTTCGCTGAAAATGAATGATATTATCAGACAAATAATTAACATTTTCGGCCATAATACACTTGGTCAAAATGATTTAGGCCAAATACAAGTCATTTGTTTCAATAACGAGTTGTGCTAATTATTAAATAACAGGTAAAAGATAATATAATGCGCCAAAACCATACCATTTCTATTATTTTTGTTAAAACGATTTTAGATTGTATTAGCAATGATGAGCATGAAACAGAAAAGCTGTTAATGCTAGCAGGTGTGAAATTAGCTTTATTAAAAAAACCTCAAAGCCGAATAACACCACTACAATTCAGTAAATTAATAAAGGTAATATCAACAACATACAAAGATGAATTTTTAGGTTTATCTAAAGAGCCTATGCCTTTAGGAAGCTTCTTGCTATTAGCGCGTAATGTTATTCATTGTAATAACTTATTTGAAGTATATAAAAATACTGAAATGGCGTTAACTGCAATGACAAAACAATTGTCCTTAAAATTGATAATTGAACCAACACAAGCCAGTGTTCATTTTCAGGTACAATCTTTAGATCAAAACAGTGAAATTATTTTAACTGAATTAGCCATGTTAATTTGGCATCGATTTCCGAGTTGGTTATTAGGTAAAGAAATTCCTCTCAGCCAAGTTTGTTTACCCTATGGCAAAACAACTCATATTTCTGAATACCTATTAATGTTTTCAACCGATAATATAACCTTCAATTGTGAAACTGCAAAATTAGTATTTCCTATTCAGTATTTAGATTCGCCCTGTAAACGGTCACCAATGGCATTGAAAAAATATATAGAACAATTACCTGAATACTGGTTTAAACGTGTGCAGTTAGCAGACACTAGTAGTATTGTTTCAAATGAGTGTTTAAAGCTCATGGCAATTTCATCTGATATTAGTATGGTGTCCATTGCTCAAAAAATGAATAAAAGTGTTAGAACTTTAAGAAGAAATCTATCCGTTGAAAAGCGTAGTTTTAATCAATTAAAAGCTCAATTCTTGCGAGATAAGGCGATTCATTTACTTACCGAAACCACTTCTTCTATAGAAACCATTGCATATAGGCTTGGTTACACCGAAGCCGCAACATTTTCGCGGGTTTTTAAGCAATGGACAGGTAGTACACCAAGAGAATACCGTAATTATACTGAATAAAATATCATTCGATATTGCCGTTTTTTAATTATGAGCTATGCTTATTATTAACCCTTTTATTAATATTCGGGGAGAAAGAATAATGCGTATTATTGTCTTATTTCTATTTTTACCCTTATTATTTTCGTGCCAAAGTAATAATAGCTATCAAACTGGCACACAAAACGTGCCTCTATACTTAGATCAACAATTCATTAGTCCTACCTCTTCCTTTACATTAGAAACAGAAGACGAAATCTTTATGCTCGATGATGAAATGATCTATATGGTTGAGCATTCCATTAATACGACCAAAAATGTTGAAAAAAAAGCCACTAAATTACTAAAACAGATTTTTTCAAAAGATAACATTGCTCTGAGTTATGCCAGTAATGCCAATCTTACCGCAAGAGAGACTTTTCATAGTCAAGAGGCAAATTGCATGTCGCTTACTATAATGGCTTATGCTTTGGCCAAAAGGGCGAATTTAAGCGTAAATTTTCAACAAGTAGATGTACCTGAATACTGGATAAGAAATGGTCAGTTTAGCTTACTCACCGGACACGTAAATTTACTGGTAGATACCAATAGCGCTCTCAATAATCGTATTATCTATGGCCGTGACAAAATTCAAATAGATTTTGACCCTTATGCCGTTAAACAAAATTTTGCTAGGAGAGTTATTACCAAAAATAGGGTAGTCGCTATGTTTTATAATAATAAAGGTGGCCAAGCAGTTGTTCAACATAAGTATGATGTCGCCTATCAATACTTTAAAGCGGCAACCTTAAAAGACAAAACTTTTAGTCCTGCTTGGGGAAATTTAGCGGTGCTTTATCGCTTGAACGGTAATATAAGTGAAGCGGAGCAAGCCTACAGATACGCTATTTATATTAATCATAATAACTTAACATCATTAACTAATTTAGCCCTATTATTGCGCAGCCAACAAAAATATAAGGAAGCTAAGAAAATAGAATCAACCCTTATCCAAAAACGAATTGAGAACCCTTATTACCATGCGTTATTAGCAGATGAGGCCTATTATAAAGGTAATTACTCGCAAGCTTTGAAACATTATAAAAAAGCATTACGGTTAAATAATAAAATACATGAAATTTATTTTGGCATAGCTAAAGTGTATTATGAAATGGATAGGTTAGATGATGCTGAAAGTGCAATGAAAAAAGCGTTATCGTTAAATAAAGCCAAATCCATAGAGCATCAATACATTGCTAAGTTAAATTTTTTGCAGGCTGAAAGTGTTCATTAAATACATAAGTTTTTAACGAAATAAGCTTTATATAAAATAAAAACCTGACTAATTAGACAAATAATTTAAAAAACAAAAATAATCACGTTATAATAACCAAAAATTAGTATTAAGGTTTATTTCAATGGATAAAAAATTTATTACCGCACAAGAATTACTTGAAGATTCTTTTAGACTTGCCGCTAAAGTATACGAAGACGGTTTCAGACCACAATTTATTGTTGGTATATGGCGAGGAGGAGCTCCAATAGGTATTGCAGTTCAAGAATATTTTGATTATAAAAAAGTCGATACTGATCATATTGCGGTACGTACTTCTTCTTATTATGGCATTAACAAACAAAGTAAAGAAATAACAGTTCATGGACTGCATTATATTATAGAAAACGCCAATGCAGATGATGGTTTATTAATTGTAGATGATGTTTTTGATTCAGGGCGTAGCATTAAAGCTTTAATTGAAAAACTCAATTTAACCATGAGAAAAAACATGCCTAAGGATGTTCGTATTGCTTGTCCGTGGTATAAACCTAGCAATAAGCAAGTGGATATAACACCAGACTATACCGTTCATGAATCAACAGAATGGTTAGTGTTTCCACACGAAATATCAGGCTTAACGCCAGAAGAAATCGTTAAAGGTAAAGCTGATTTAGCAAATATCAAAGATTTATTTTAATTGCTTAATTGCCGTAAGCTGATGAATGCGCTTGGTGCAATTAACGGATGGGTTTCTAAAGGATAGAAAATGTCGCGTTTTATTTCTGCTTGTTTTTTTGTGTTGTTTTTTTGTAGTTCAGCCCGCAGTGAAACAACCCCACCCGTTATAGTTTTATTGTCCATTGATGGTTTTGCTTATGAGTATATTCATAAGCATCAACCACCGAACATTTTAGCTTTATCAAAATTAGGTATTTCGGCTAAGCTTGCATCGGTGTATCCAAGTAAAACCTTCCCAAATCATTTGTCGATTATTACTGGCAAATATCCCATACATCATGGCATTACGAACAATGCTTTTTATAGTCCAGAAATAGGCCAACACTATAAATTAGGGGCGGGTAAAAAAAATGCTGCTTGGTTAAAAGCCGATCCTTTGTGGACAGTAGCTGAACAACAAGGCTTGAAAACCGCCGTGTACTTTTGGCCAGAGTCTGAAGCGTTAGGCAAACAACCAACCTATAACATTCCTTTTAATACAAAAGACTCTAACCAAAAGCGCTTTGATCAAATTTTACAATGGTTAGCATTACCTGATGAACAGCGTCCACGTTTAATTGTAAGTTACTTTTCAACGGTTGACAGTGCAGGGCACACTTATGGGCCAAACTCAAAAGAAGTAGAGCAATCAGTACAAGAAATTGATTCTTTAATTGGTAAATTCATTGCTAAACTATCGGCAGATAATAATGATGACATTACACTTATTCTCGTATCAGACCATGGCATGATGGAGAAAGACAAAAACAAACTGATTAAACCCTCTACAACTTTTGATGCTTCTATACAAAATTTAATTAAAACCAAAGCCATTACTATGGCTAAAAATGATACCCAACTCTATCTATATTTTACCCCACCTAAATCAAATAATTTAGACCCCTCAGATGTACTAAGTCGTTTAAAGGTTATCGCTGAAACAAAACATAATAAAAATCTATATCACATTTATTCTAAAGGAAATTACCCAAAACATTGGCAGTTAAATACTGACAGTCCCCTTGTGCCAGATATTATAATTGAAGCAATACCACCAAAGCAACGTTTATAAAAGAAGCGGTTGATATAAAGACTATGCACATGGGAATGGGTACCCATGGATATGATCCATTCAAACAAAATGAATTATTAGGTATATTTATTGCGGTAGGTCCTGACATATCACAATCAAAAGAAATTTTAACCTTTGAAAATGTACATCTTTTTCCTTTTTTAAGTAAATTACTTAACCTTCAAGAGGTTAATAGTGTTGATGGTACAGGAGAAATGTTAATGCCTTATATTAAAGAGAAGGTAAAACCTTAAGCAAAATTTGCACTAACTTGCGATTTTACGCTAGTAATTTCATACGAAAATGGTAATCTTGAAGGTAATTAGTCCTCAATAAAAATGTAAAATGAAACATACCTATATCGCCAGACAAGCTATTCTTAATGAGAAATCAGAAACTATTGGTTACGAATTATTATTTAGAGATAGTAGCGATAACAAGTTTCCTGATATTGAACAGGATGTAGCGAGTTCAAAGCTGATTATTCAAAACCATATTCATGGTGATATTAAAACAATTAGTATGGGTAAACTGGCATTTATAAATTTTACTGAAAACTGCCTAATTCATAAATTTCCCTTAATGTTTGATAAAGACAGCATTGTGATTGAACTTGTAGGAGCAGATAAACCTACCAAAAAATTATTAAAAATCATTAAGTTTTATCATGAAAATGGCTACATGGTTGCACTAACCGAATATGATTTAGCGCCACATTGGGACGTACTTTTTCCGTATATTGATATTGTGAAAGTGGATATTGAAAAAATAAACACAAAACGAATAATTCATGCGGTTGAACGTATGAGACCTTTTAACATTGCAATTGCAGCAGAAAAAGTAGAAACAAGAAACCAACAACAAACACTGGCCGAAGTTGGGTTTGATTACTTTCAAGGTTATTTTTACCACGAACCTGAAATTATTGAAGGGCAAGCACTGTCACCCATTAAAACTCAAATGCTGAGTTTGTTAAGTGAAACGTTCAATTACCCATTAAATTTTGAAGCTGTTGCTGAAATTATCAGTCATGACGTTAACTTAACGGTTGGTTTACTTAAAATGGTAAACAATGTATCAACAGGCTCACGCGTTGAAATAACCTCATTAAAACAAGCCGCTGCCTATTTAGGTGAAGACAAACTAAGACAGTTTGTATCAATTCTTGCTTTATCAAACCTAACCTCAGAAACTACCGATGAAGTGTGTAAACAAGCATTGATTACAGGCAAAATGATGCTTGCCTTAAGTAATCATGTAGCCTTTAAAGAAGTTAATGATTTAGCGTTCATTACCGGTTTACTCAGTGCGATAGAAGTAATGTTGTCTATGCCAATGGCCGAAATTGTTAAAACAATGCCTTTAGCAAAACCAATAGAAACAGCCTTAGTGAAGCATGATGGTTTGTTGGGGCAATTACTCGATTTAACCACTAACTATATATTAGGTTATGAAAAGTTAAAATCTAACAAAAATTTAATTGAGAGCTTAAAACAATATTCATTAGACAAAAAACTTGTTCAAGAAGAATTTTTAAAAGCCATTGAATGGTGTAACAGCCTTAATATTGAAGCCGCATAACGATTTAAGCGCTTTAACCGTATTTTCTACAAGTAATAACTTAACCTTAACTCAGGGTTAAAAAGACATTAACTTATTGAAAATTAGTGTTTAATTTTCATCTTATCACTATAGCGAGACAGTTTTGCTACTTTCGTCCGCAAATTTAGTCCGCAAAATAAGCAAGGCAAATTTACGCGTGAATAAACGCGTGAATAAACGAGAAAATAGGGCAAGGAAATATGAGTAAAATAAAAACCGGTGTTTTAGGCTATGGATTTTCAGCAAAAGTATTTCATATACCATTCCTCAAAGCCCATGATGCATTCACACTAACCGCAATTACCCAAAGAACCGGCAATAAAGCCCAGTTAGAACATCCTCAAGCAACTATTTATCGAGACTATGAGTCGATGCTTGACGATGATCAAATTAACTTAATCATTATTACAACGCCAAGCCATATGCATTATGAACATGCCAAAATGGCCCTTAATAAAGGAAAACATGTACTGGTTGAAAAACCATACACCGCAACCTATAAGCAAGCCTTAGCATTAAATGCTTTGGCCATAGAAAAGGGCAAAGTCATAACCGTTTATCAAAATCGTCGTTATGACGGTGATTTTTTAACCCTTAAAGAAATTGTAAATCGTTCTGATGAAAATCCCTATGAGTTGGATGTTACCTGGGACCGATTTAAAATGGTTAACGACAATAGTTGGAAAGCTGCCGGCCTGCCTGCGAGTAATCAATTGTATGATCTTGGCACGCATTTACTTGATCAAATATTATGTTTATTTGGCAAGCCAATTAGCCTTAACGGACAAGTACGAAAGTTAAGAGAAGGCACCAAAATTGTTGATTACTTTTTTATCAACCTCAATTATAAAAACACAGTTGTCAGACTTAAATCAACAATGGCGGCTGTAAAAGCGGATGAGCGCTATAAATTGCATACTACCAAAGGAACCTACTATTTTCATGAAATGGGGGAGCAAGAACACCGGCTTATTGCCGGTATGGCCCCTGATAATCCAGAGTATGGTGATAATGCTAGTTATGATTTCTATAGCATTGATGGTAATAAAACAAGTAGGCAAGTCGTTAAAGGTAATTACTTAAACTACTATGCAAAACTTGCAGACGCCATAAATAATAATGGCGAATTACCTGTATCACACGCAGATGCTGTATTGTTGATCAAATATATTGAAGAAATTATGGCCACTGAGATGTAAGGTAATTAACAGGTTTATATGTCTAATAATTTTTATAATGAAAATGCTACTAGTTTTTTTAATGATACTGTTGAAGCAGATTTATCACCTATTTATCAACAATTTTTACCGCTAGTTAAAAGCGGATCTCATATTCTTGATCTTGGTTGTGGTTCAGGCCGAGATACTTTATTTTTCATCAATCAAGGTTATCAAGTAACAGCGTTTGATGCGTGTGAAGCGTTAACCGCTAAAGCAAGTGAATACACGGGAATAAATGTTACATTAAATACATTTGAAAATTTTAACAGTAAGTCACCAGAATGTTTATATGATGCTATATGGGCGTGTGCATCGTTACTTCATGTACCAAGTAATAAGATATCAGGCTCTTTCAAAAACCTAGCTAATCAATTGAAAATAGATGGTGTTTTTTATTGTTCTTTTAAATATGGAGATAATGATATTACTCGAAACGGTCGATATTTTACTAATGCAAATGAATCAAGGTTAAATGAGTTTATTAAAAATACTGGGTTAGTGATAGATAGAACTTGGATAACAGAAGATGTACGGCCTAATCGTCATGGTGAAAAATGGCTAAATGCAATATTGATTAAAGTAGCATAAATCTTCATGACTTTACTTAAGATTGATAGCTTATTAGCAAGCTATAATTACACCCTATCAGAAGTGGTTTCAGTCGGCCGTCTCTACTTAAATAAGTGCGCAAGTAAAAATAAGCCGCAATTTTAATTGATACAACACTTTACGATTTATTAATTGCAGACTTTCAATATGTTGATTATACAAGCTATCAAAATAAAGTGATGCATCAATATAATGGTTTATATCGTTTTTTAGGAACCGATATAGCACTTTTAAAAGCTGAGTTAGCATTATTTTTATCTGGAGGTATTGAAGAATTAGAGTTGAAAATATATGGATCTGACCGTAGCGAAACTCATATTGACCCAACACCTCCAGAATTTAACTTTGCCGTTTCATTTGAAAAAGTATTTGGTGCAAAACACATTTATGCCTTGCAAGCTGAAGCTCCCTATGTGGATCGCCAAGGCCACCGACGTTATATTGATTATGTGTTACATCGTAACTCAACACCTATCGCGATAGAGCTTAATGGTGAACAATATCATCACCCATTATCGGCTATTGTCTCTGAAAAAAAATATCGTTCGCAGCTGTTTAAACAAAACTCATTAGTCAATGATGGATACCGCGTTTTTCGTTGGTCAAATAGAGGCATGCAAGATGACTTTAAATTTGAAGATCAAATAAAAGAATATTTCGGTGACAAGCAAGGGTTTCAATCAGCGCCATTATATCGAGCTGAACGCACAATAGACTTTTCTTTATATGAACACCAAGCAACTGCAGTTAAGTCATTACAAGAAAAAGATCGAACGGCAATCAAACCTTTTTAATTGTTCTACCGCCAGGAACAGGGAAAACAGAAGTTTTTATTGAGGATTTTAGGCAAGAATTTTCGAAAGGGTTTGGTTAAAAGAGCATTAGCGATAGTGCCAAGTACAGAACTAAAAAAGCAGCTTATTAAACGAATTATCGTGCAATTAAAGGAGATTAACGTTGGCGAAGACTTTTACGATGAAACACTCGATGTCATTGTTCAAACGAGTGCTTATGTTTTAAGGCACTACAGAAGTCATGTTTCTACTCATTTCGATTATATTTTAGTAGATGAAGCTCATCGTGCTGCAGCACATGGTTTGCGCAATGTCTTAGAATATTATAATCCTCAAAATCTTTTAGGGTTAACAGCAACAGACCGTTTAGATCAACAAAGGTTGGAAGATATTTTTGGCAGTTATCAAATTAACTTGTCTTTGGAAGAGGCAATTAAACAGAAATTAATACCGCAGATTAGAGCATTTAGATTACAGTCGAATATTGACCTTTCCAGTGTACGCTTTAACGGCAAAGAATTTGTTAAAAGTGATTTGCAAAAGTCGGTGCAAGTACCGTCTCGTGATCAATTAGTTGTTGATCTGTTAGTAAAGTATTTCTCAGCCAGTCATTCTAATAGCCACACTAATGAATCACTACAAACAAAACAGGGCGTAATATTTTGTGTCGATATTAAACACGCCAAACGCATGTCAGCTCTACTGAATCAACATGGCGTAAAGTCTGCTTCAGTGCATGGCACAAACAGGAAAGGCTTAGATGAGTACAAGCAGGGCGCTATACAATTTTTATGTGCTTGTGATTTGATAAATGAAGGGTGGGATGCACCCCAAACATCAGTAATTGTTATGGCAAGGCCAACCATGTCAAAGGTGTTATATACTCAACAACTTGGCAGAGGAACTCGTAACCACCCTGATAAAGAAGCACTTTATGTTATTGATGTAGTTGATAGCTACAGCTCAGCGTTGCAACCATGGTCAGTTCATAGTCTATTCAATTTTGGCATGTACCACCATTTGGCGATTTAGTCAGAAATGTTGAAGGAACCCCTAATCGTGAGCTAATTATTTTGGATGGTTTATGGGAAACAGAGCGCCGATTAGAGCCAATTAATATATTTAACTTTGAGCAAGAGTTTGGCCATTTAATGAATGAAGAACAATTAGCGAGAGAGCTTTTTGTCTCTACATCAACAATTAAGTCTTGGTTAAAAAAACAAGAGATTAGTGCATATAGAACACTACCTTTTGGCAATAAAACACTTAATTACTTTTCTGAAGAACAATTGTTAATAATCAAAAAAGAAAAAAACATCAAAGATAGAACCGAAAAAACGCGTAAATTAGACTTCTATGAGTTTTTAGACAAAAAAGATTATACATTTTCTTATAAAATTATTTTTCTATTGGCAATGGTTAATCACTGTAATAACCGTGGTGAACTTAATATTGATAATTTGGTTAAAAAGTACCAACAATTTTATCAAGATTTATTGACAAAATTTGGAAGAGCTGAAAAACAGGGTAACCCACTTAATAAAACAAGTAACTTAAGTAATATTAATTATTTGAAAAAAAGCATAAGAGAAAATCCATTTGAAAAGTTTGAACGTAAGCGTTTCTTTTATCAGTGCAAAGATCTCAATATTATTTCATTTGATTCAGTGCTTTGGGAGAATTTAGAGTCAGCTGAACTCACCAAAATAACAGAACAGATGATTAAAGATGGTATAAATTACTTTAATAAAATTGATATAGAACTATCGCGCGAAGATTTCAATGTATTACTCAACCACACAGCTAAAGGGAATATAGCTAAATTTGTCAGACCTGTAGAATCTGTTCCTAAGGATAATGTAGCAGTAATTGAAGATGAAACTATTTCAGGTTTATATTTGCCATTTTATCAAAACCTTAAAATTGCTTGTGGCCATTTTAAAACCAACCAACATGACGAGGTTGAAATGCATTTCATTGCCGATACAGCTCACAGTTTTGGAAAGTTAAATCCCGATATACATTTTGTTGCCACAGCGTCAGGCAATTCAATGAACGGTGGTAAAGCGCCAATTGAAGACGGAGATTTATTATTACTTGAATGGATCACACCAAATAATGCAGGCTCTATTTCCGGTTTAACAATGGCAATAGAAACTCAAGATGAAACTGGAGACGATCAATATTTACTACGAGTTGTTAAAAAGCAGGCCAATGGAAGCTATTCACTTATCGCTAATAATCCTGATTACCCAAGTATGTTGGCAAATGACCAAATGACTACTTTTGCCAGGTTGAAAGCGGTTTTAAAAGATATATAAGCCTTTCTCTTACAAATTCGTGGTGGCAAAATACATTTAAAGTATTAAATTTTCTTACATACCCCAACTTAATAAACCAATAAGGTAAAATCATTTTGGAACATTTTAAAGCGCAAAGCGCGATTCAATTAGTAGAGCCCAATGAAGTAAGCAAGCGTATATCTGCGGGTGATACCTTTATAGTCAATGTAGTAGCAACATGGTGTCCAGATTGCACAGAAAGGCAAAAGTTATATATTGATGATTTTGCACAAAAGATGAAATTACAAGCAATCGATGTATTGCAAGTAATTGTTCAAAGGGTGAAAGGTGAATTTATCAATGATGAACACGCGCAATTGACCGCTAAATTTGGCGGACATGGCTACCCAAGAACGGTGTTAATTTGCCAAGGAAATATAGTAGATTCAGACAACGTTGAAATAATTACAGAAGATGCATTGTCAGCTTTAGCTGAAAAGTTTACTCAAATAATAAACGAGTCATAAATAGATACATAACAGTACCAAGAGTGGATTGTGTAAAAATTATACATCTTCAGTGGGTTTAGCTATAGTGATATGAGCATATTGCAATTAACTGATATTTACATGAGGAAGATAGGAGCAATCAACAATGAAAAGGAAAAAACTAGCATTGATAGTTGGGCTATTTTTTATCGGTAGTAGCCAAACCGTATTTGCAGAAAACTTTAACGATGTATGTAGTAACACCATTGAAGGTGCAAACATAGGTATGTCAAAAGAAGAAGTTCAATCAACTTGGCAACACGCGGCTTTGAAAATAGTAAACAAAAAAAACACAAATTATCTAAACACCCAGAATCAATACAGTCGTTACTTTTTCAAACTGAAGACCGTCAACCTAATGAAAATTTTGTAAAGTTGCTAGGTTGGAAACAGATACTTTCAAATGATAACCGACGTATTTTTGCTAACTATGTTGCACCTAAAGACCCTAGCAAAATTGAGGCATACGAAACGTTTTACCGTGCAAAGCTAACAGCTTTTTGCGAATATAATATAGAAACATTGCGTGAAACAGAGCCGGCTGTACGAGCTACTCGTGCTTCTCGAATGAATCCTAATCCGAAATCAGCTGTTCACGAGTTTTGCGAAAACGCCTTAAAAGGTGAGTTTCGCACTGACAGCAATGGCCATGCTCATCCACCACCGCATGGTTTGAGCATCACCAATGCACAAGGGTGTAGAGTAAGCATTTCTAACCTCAATTTAAGAGGTTACAAAGCGGCTTTTACTGTGAGTATTGAGAACAACCAATAACCACACAACAATAATTCTAGCAGATTGAAAAATAGATGTTCTTCAGTGTTACTTTTACTGGGATTTAGGCACAAAAAAAGACGTCCGAGGACGTCTTGATTCTTATATATGGTCGGAGTAGCAAGATTCGAACTTGCGACCTCACGTCCCCCAGACGCACGCGCTACCAAGCTGCGCTATACCCCGATCTACAAAACATTACTTTGTCATTAATATGAATACAGTAACCAGGGGAAGGTTACTATCAATAGTACTGATTTGCGTCGACTATATTAATGATTTATTTGATTAATGCAATCATAATTCGCTATTGAGGCGGTCAATTTTGATCAACCGCACAAGTATTAGCCAACTATTCGCTGCTACAGCCAACTATTCACCGCTACCATGTTATTCATTTACGTTTTCTAGCATTTGTTTACTAAAACGCTTGATAAAATGCACACCATCAATCATTAACGGAAAATCTTTATTTACGGTGATCGGGGCAGCTAATTGACTTGAGTAACTTTGAAAATTACCATTTTGGTCAATCAATACTGATTTATCTTTATTAAAAACCATTAAACCATTCGCTGAGGTATTGGCAATAACACGATCTCGATTTAAGCTAAGTAAGTCTGTGCCATTACTGTAGTTTTTATTGTCATGAGAACAATTCAACCAATTTGTCATTAATGTTGATTGCAAGTCCATATGACTTGTTAGTTTGTTAATTACGGCTCTACTGCTATCACGTTGTGAGGTGGTAGCAGGGGCAATCAACAACGCAGGTTTAGTTGATAACTGTGTCTCGTTCGTTTGATTACCTATTGAACTGATCCATATAATGTCTTTTTGTTGTTTTTGCTTTTGTGCTAACAGTAAAGCATCTACAAACAATGAAAACTGATAGTCATTACTGATGGTTTTTTCGCTGTTGTCGTTTTCTTTACCGCTTTTAAAATATATAACATGTAGCCCGGCTTTCTTCGTGTTTAACTTATTTGAAAAAATTGGTGGATATATCATTTAGCTGATATTGCTCGTCAAATAAACCAGTAAACCATTGTTCTTCATTTTCATTGCTTTGCTCAGTATCTGCGTTGCTGTTTGAATCAACCAGAGTAAAGGAGGTTGCCATGTTTTGTTGTTCAATCGCTTGAAATAATAACGGTTTAATTTGCTGTGTTAAAATATCTTGCTGATAAATACTGGGTAATGAATAGAATAAATTAAACCAAGCATCATTAAGCAAGGCTGAATCAACATGGTTATTAAATTGATAATTGTTACTGTTTGTTCTGTTGCTAAAGTTTTGCAATTGTAGCGCTGTTAATTGCTCATCCGTTAATATAATAAACACAGACTGCTCAGTATTAGCGTTAGTACATTGCTTGTCTATACTAGGATATTGCGGAATAGCATGACTAAAAGACAATGGGCTCGTGGTACGCTCTTTATAGGCGTCAATATCAAATAAACCGTATTTGGTTAATAAGGTTTGTGCTGTTGCAGGGTAAGACAAAGGTAAAACGGTGTCTTGACGTAATATATCGTAATCTAAATTAGCATCTGCCCATATATGGGTAAGATGGCTAAAGAAAAATGAAACGACCAAGCGCAAAAATAACGAAACGAGCAAACACGGTTTTTTGTAATTTTTTTAAATGCTTCCAAGCATAGTTACTTACCGTGAATTCATAACCCAAAATCATAATGGCAAACATGCCGCTTAATGTATAAAAAGCAACACTTTCTTGTGCTATTTCTTTGATTAAACTAAATATTTGGCTGCTTGATGAGGCATTTAAATGATAACCTAAACGGCTATAAATAAATCCATCTAGCAGTAAGAGTAGTAAACCAAAGGTGAAAATAATTGAACCGCTGATCCTAATGACTTTGGTGTTAGGCCAAACGATAGTTAACGGAAATAGCAGCAATACAAAGCTCATAAAGGTTAAAAACGCAATATGGCTTACCCAGGTAGTAATTAAATAGGCCTGACCTAATAAAGTGTCTGGTGCTGTTTCACTAAAAAGATAGTAAGAGGAAAGGGCGATTGCGGCAATAATATTAAAAAAAGTAAACCAATGGCTCCAACTGATTAAATGTAAAAGTTTTTTGCTATAGGTTTTTGTATCAAAAGAGACCATTGATCTTTATTCTTCTTATTTTGATGTTAAGTAAATAAAACTAGTGAGTTTTTTGAATTGATTGATTCAATGCGCGCGTAAAATTGTCTACAATAGCACGTTGCTTATCAGCAGGAATTTTACTAATAACATTGGTTATTGTATTTCCTAAGCACATAAGGGCTAAATCTGTGGTGGCTTGCTCGTTTACAAGTACATCCATTAGTTCTTGGATAATTTTTTCTACACGTTCGTTGGAGTATTTCGATACAATGGGCATAATGACACTTAATTGCTGATGATAAATAATATTTTGCCAGTTTATCAAATGCCTGAACAATATACTAATATATCAATACTAATATAACACTTAACGTAGACCTTAATTTATGAGTTTAATAATTTCCAATATAGCATTACATTTTATTTCTAAAAAAGAAGAATCTGGCGAGGTTTTGTTACGCTTAGGGCCTGAAGATATAGAGATAGGGGCAAAAATCACGGCTTTTGTTGATGGTTTACATGTTATTTATAACGCTAAAGGTAGTAAAGCTTACGGTAGTTTCTCAACAATGCCTGCACAAGCTATTAATACTGACAATGTTACCGACACCATTGAAAGTGTTGATGGTGTTGAAGCGACAGTGAAACAACCACAGCACGTTTTGTTGACTTAATGGAAGGCTATTTAGGCGAGCGTCAAAGTTTTTATGCCTTTAGTACCCAAGCTGCCAATACACTTAAAAATGAAATTGAAAAATATGACCTAGAAGAAAGCGGTTATTTGGTGGTTTGTCATTACGAATATATGGGTGGGCGCTATCTTTTAGTGGCGGTTATACCCGTGTCGCAACATTACAGTGTTGATGGTGAATTAAATATTTCTGCTGATAAACACCTTGATACAAATAAAATACAATTAGCTGCACGTATTGATCTATTCGATTATCAACAAAATGCCAGTGGTAATCGTTATATTTCATTTATCAAAGGGCGAGCAGGCCGTAAGGTATCTGATTTTTTCCTTGATTTTTTAGGTTGTGAAGAAGGGTTAAATGCAAAAGAGCAAACCCAAACTTTAGTACAAGCAGTAGAAGACTATGTTGCCGTTAATCAATTAGACTCAAGTGAAAAGCAACAAACGCGTAAAGAATTATTGAATTACTGTAAAGAGCAGAAAGCGAGCTCGCAAGATGTATCAATGCAAGAAGTGGGTAAAGTTATTGGGCATACCACAACGGATGCTAGTGGTAACGAACAGGATTTTTATCAGTTTTGTCAGCAACAATCTTATCCTATTGAAGAGTCGTTCCCACATGATCAAACTGTAGTGAATAAAATAACGAAATACTCGGGTTACGGAAATGGCATCAGTTTAAGTTTTGAGCGTAGTCATTTTGGGCAAGATGTTGTTTATAATCCCCATAATGATTCGCTTACAATTTATAAAGTTCCACCAAATTTGAAAGAACAGCTACAAGCGTTATTAACAGCCAACGACACTGACGAACCCATAGAAAACAGTTAGTCACTTTAAGTATAAAGTACTCATTAAAGTGAAATAGGTAGAGCTAAAGGGTTACGCGTTACCCTTGATCGCTTTATTTGACTGATTAAATATTACCGTATTATCAATTGCTTACTTTGTTTAATTGATAATTTAAAGAAAAGAGAGTTACCATGACAGATACTGTACAAGAAAACAAAAACATGACGTTAACCATTGCACGACCAGACGATTGGCATGTACATTTACGTGATGGTGACGTATTAAATAATACCGTAAAAGATATTAGTCGTTATTTTGGGCGAGCTATTGTAATGCCAAATTTGGTACCGCCAGTTACCGACAAAGCACTTGCTGAAAGTTATTATCAACGGATTATGGCTGCGCAACCTCGTGCTGATTTTCAGCCGTTGATGGTACTTTATTTAACCGATGCCACCACGGCTGAAACAATTATTGAAGCAAAAGAATCTGGACTTGTGTTTGCCGCTAAACTTTACCCTGCCGGTGCAACCACCAATTCTTCTTCTGGTGTTACCGATATAACTAAAATGGGTGATGTCTTTGCGGCAATGCAAGCGGTTGGTATGCCTTTGTTAATTCATGGTGAAGTTACCACAAACGATATTGATATTTTTGATCGTGAACACGTGTTTATTGAAACTATATTATCGCCGCTTGTGGCTAATTATCCTGATTTAAAAATAGTGTTAGAGCATATCACCACAAAGCAAGCGGTAGACTTTGTCAATAACGCTAGTAGCAATGTGGCCGCGACCATCACGGTTCATCACTTGTTATTTAATCGTAATCACATGCTAGTAGGTGGAATTCGCCCACATTATTTTTGTTTGCCTATTTTAAAACGTAATATTCACCAACAAGCATTAATTGAAGCTGCTACAAGTGGTGATGCCAAGTTTTTCTTAGGTACCGATTCTGCGCCACATGCTAAGCACGCTAAAGAATCAAGTTGTGGTTGCGCCGGTGTTTACACGGCTCATGCTGCAATAGAATTATATGCTGAAGTGTTTGAACAAGAAAACGCATTAGATAAATTAGAAGCTTTTGCCAAGACTAATGGCCCAAACATTCTATGAATTACCCGTGAATAGCGACCAAATAACTTTGGTTAAAAAATCTTGGCCTGTACCTGCAACATTAAATTTTGGTAATGATGTTATTGTACCGCTTAGAAGTGAAGACACTATTGCTTGGCAAGTGGAAGGTTAATAATGAAGTTATTTGTAAATGATCTTACCGTAATTGATTTTTCATACTTATGTAAAGAGCGCGG
Organism: Colwellia maritima; assembly: GCF_022669015.1. Taxonomy (GTDB): domain Bacteria; phylum Pseudomonadota; class Gammaproteobacteria; order Enterobacterales; family Alteromonadaceae; genus Colwellia; species Colwellia maritima. The sequence goes on from NZ_JAKKSL010000002.1 coordinate 716,790, forward strand.
CATAGTAGGTGAAAGTTGGATAGTGGATGTACTGCTTGACGGTTCGTTAAATGAACAATCAATGGTATTAGATTTTGCTATTGTAAAAAAACAAATTAAAGCCATTATTGACGAGGCGGTTGATCACAAGTTGCTATTGCCAACACAACAACAAGCATTAACAGTTAATGATTCTTCTTATCATGCTGATCATCTAACCCTTGATTTTATTAGCGAACGAGCCAGTTATTATTTGCAATCACCAAGTTGTGCTTTTGCTTTAATAGACTGCTTAGCCATTACCATTGAATCGGTAACAGAATATCTAAATAAAATTATCATGGCAGAATTACCAAGTAATGTGCAGGGGTTAACATTAACTTTGCGTCCTGAAAATATAGCAGGAGATTATTATCATTATACCCACGGTTTAAAGCTTCATGACGGTAATTGTCAACGTATTGCGCATGGACATCGCTCAAAAATACAGATTTTTGTTGATAATGTAAAAGACAGTAAAATAGAGCACGATTGGTGTCAACGCCGGCAAGATATTTATATTGCCAGTGAATCTGACCGCGTGCCAAAAGCGGATATTCAGTTATCTGATTCGGCACTAACTAATGTTACACCCGATCATCAATATTTTAGTTATACCGCACCGCAAGGGCGTTTTGATATTGCGGTTGAAAGCAAAGTGTTGGATGTGGTTGATTGTGATTCTACCGTTGAACTACTTGCAGATTTTATTGCCAGACAAATACATAAACAACATCCTGATAATAGTATTAAGGTTATCGGCTATGAAGGGGTGGCAAAAGGAGCAATAGTTAGTGTTTAAAAATTTAAAACCATATACATTTATAAAAAACAGTTTTGTAAGTGCAACTATCTTACTTTCAAGCTTATACATCAATAATACAATAGCAGCGAGTATTAACGTATCAGGTGAAGTTAAGCAGGGTGGTTTAATTGTTGGTAAAACAGAGGCAAACAATAGTGTTACGTTAAATGCTAAACCGTTACCCGTTTCGGCACAGGGTGATTATGTTTTTGGTTTTTCTCGTGACGATGTTTCAAGTTATCAACTGGTTATTACTGAACCCGATGGCACGAAAGCGACAAAAACATTTACCCCGTTAAAACGCGATTATAAATTGCAGCGTATTGAAGGGATAAAAAAGAGTATTATGCAGCCAGACCCTAAAGCGGTGGCAAGGTCTCAAAAAGACAGTAAGCAAATTAAAACGGCTCGTAAAATATCTAGCGATCTCACTAGTTTTGCCCAAGGATTTATTGCGCCAATTAAAGGCACTATTACTGGGGTTTTTGGCAGCCAACGTATATATAACGGAGTACCTAAAAGACCGCATTTTGGTTTAGATTATGCGGGTGATATTGGTGATCCCGTAAAAGCGCCTGCTTCGGGTAAAGTGTTGCTTTGGGTACCTGATATGTTCTATTCTGGTGGTACTATGATTATTGATCATGGTCACGGCATTAGCTCTACCTTTTTACATTTGAGTCATTCTTTTGTAAAACAAGGGGATACGGTTAAGCAGGGTGATATTGTCGCCTCAGTAGGTAATAGCGGTAGAGTTACAGGACCGCATCTAGATTGGCGTATAAATTGGTTAGACGTAAAAATTGATCCTGCTTTAGTATTGAAAATTAACACATTATAATTAAATTATTTTGTAACATAGAAGCAAATTAATGAGTATTAAGCATGTTAAAACATTTTTTAAGCAATTAGTTTTTAGTTTTTGCTTAATTGTTCCGCCCAAAGCCAAGAATTTTCGGTTGGTTGGGAGCTTTGGTACCCTTATCAATATCATAACGAGCAAAATAAATTGACTGGTGTTGATATTGAATTGTTTAAACTCATCACCGAAAACGTGGGTATGTCAGTTTCTTATGTCGAGCTTCCTTGGCAACGTCATTTAATGTATATCAAAAGTGGTAATGTAGATATTGCTTTTGGTGCATCTTATACCAAGGAACGCGCCGAAAGCGCTTATTATTCAATTCCATACCGAAAGGAACTCGTTAATTTATTTGTCAGAAAAGGGATGTCTGACTCGATAAAGTTATCACAATTATCTGATCTGATTGGTAGCAAATACCTTATTGGTATTGAAAACGGTTATTATTATGGTAAAGAATACGAACAACTAAAAACGAATCCTGATTTTATCTCTCGCATAAATAGTGTGATTGATATTGAACAGAACGTTAAAATGCTAATGAAAGGGCATATTGATGGTTTTCTAGCAGACCCAATGTCGATACAGTCTTTCGTGGAAAAATATAAATTTCAGGATGAATTTGAAGTACACCCATTGCCCATTTATCAAGGGGATATCTTTATTATGCTGAGTAAAAAAACCTGTTCTCAAACTGACTTAGACAAGATTAATGATGCTATAATCTCCCTCAAAGAAAATGGTAAACTTGATCAAATAATTAATCATTGGTCAATTGTGAAGTAAATTCATACATTAACTTATTACTCCATTTAAGTAAGATCATCGTTCATAAAATACCGTGTTATTCTCCTCGAACCTTGGTTTTGCATCTTCAGTATGTTTAACGAGGAAAAAATCTTTTGTTGTCACGTTTATATCAATTCATGCCTGGCTTAATCACACTTTTCAACTATGACCGTAAATGGTTTACTGATGATGTAAGAGCAGGGCTATCCGTTGCAGCCGTAGCCCTACCTGTAGCTATAGCTTATGCTCAACTTACTGGGGTTAATGCCGCTGTGGGTTTATATTCATGTGTTTTACCCATGATTGTTTATGCAATGTTTGGCACGTCAAAACAACTTATTGTAGGCCCTGACGCGGCAACTTGTGCCGTGATTGCAGCAGTGGTTACCCCTTTAGCCGCAGGTGATAGTGTTAAACATTGGCAGTTAGTTATAACCATGACTGTGATGACAGGTGGGTGGTGTATTATCGCCGACCGTTTCAAGCTAGGAGTACTTGCTGACTTTCTATCAAAACCGATTTTAATGGGGCTATTAAACGGTGTTGCAATAACCATTATTGTTGGTCAATTTTCAAAAGTTTTCGGTTTTACGTTTGATGAAAAACATTTACTTGAACGTTTAGGCGGCATTCCAACCTATTTATCGCAAGCACACATACCCACAATTTTAATTTCTATACTGACGATCCTTATTTATTTTTTCATGAAACGCCTTAAACCAACATGGCCGGCCTCTATGTTTGCCATAGCATTAGGGGCTTTGTCCGTATGGCTTTTTAATTTAGAACAATTTGATGTGAAAACTATTGGTATGGTTGATGGTGGTTTTCCTTTATTTCATGCACCCGTATTTAATGTTGGGATTATCCGTGAACTTGTTATGCGGCGCTTAATTTGGCGATAGTAAGCTTTGTAAGTATGATGCTTACCGCCAGAAGTTTTGCTGCAAGAAATGGCTATGATATAAATGCAGACAAAGAATTTATGGCATTAGGTATGGCTAACTTCGCTTCTGCATTATCCCAAGGGTTCGCCGTTAGTGGTGCTGATTCACGTACTGCCGTTAACGATGCAAATGGCGGTAAAACACAATTAGTTTCTATTATAGCGGCCGGTATTATTGCTATGATAGCGCTTTTTTTAACCGCACCGCTCGAGTTTATACCCAGTGCATCCTTAGGCATTGTGTTAATAATAGCCTCTGTACAGTTACTTGATTTAAAAGCCGTATGGAAATTAAAAGTCAAAGACCGACAAGCATTTTATTTAACAGTATGTACTTTGTTTGCTGTGCTTTTCATCGGTGTTATTCCGGGTATTACGCTCGCTGTATTATTAGGTTTATTTCAATTTATTCGCACAGTTATGCGCCCAACCGACCATATATTAGGTGTTGATATTAATGGTGTTGTCAGAAGCATGGATACAAGCGATAAAGCAAAAGCAATAGACGGTATATTTATCTATCGTTTTAATTCACCCTTAACCTACTTTAATTCAAGCTATTTTAAACGTCGTTTATTAGAACAATATGCCAGACAAAAAGATGCGATTGAATGCGTTATTATTGACGCCGTTCCTTGTTTCACGCATTTAGATTTAAGCGTTATGGCCATGTTAGATGATTTGAATACCATCTTTAGAAAACGCGGCGTTCGTTTAGAAGTTGCGGGTAGAAAAAGACAATTACTTGCGTGGTTTGAAAAAGCAGAAATCAAATCTGGGGTTGATGGCATTTACGTACATTCTGATTTGTATCTAGCATTAAGACGGAACCAGAAAAAAGAACCGGTTGAAATTGTAACCGATGATACAACACGGCTTGATGAAACGCTTATTGACAACAATAAACCTGAACATGCTTAAAAACACACAATAGGTTGGGGTGTCACCTAAGCGCTCGACTTTAAAGATCAACTTTATGAAATCTATGCAATCGATTTTGTAGAAGCTGATTTTCTTCCTGTAGCATTTGTTTTTGCTTAAGAAGATCAATAATCATCGCCACCGCACCCCAATCAACTTCCAATTCATTATAGATACGTACAGCTTTCTTAAACCAAATAATACTGGAAGTATCAAAGTACCAGTCATTTTTATCAGTGCCAGAAATGGGTTTTGCTATGCCATAATCTATAATCTCTATCACCCATTCTTGGTCGATGTTTTCTAATTCACATAACTCATCAAAACAGATTGTTAACCTCGTATCTATCATTTTAATTACTCCAATTTTTTCTGGGGTCGAAGGTGCTTGAACTTTTAAATTTTTGCCATAATATTTTGTCGCTTTCTGTAGTTTCTGATGGAATTACAATTTTCAGCACACCTATTAAATCACCTGTTATCGACTTACCTTTTAAGCCCTTGCCTTTAAGTCTTAACTTTTGCCCAGTTTGACTATTGGGTTTTATATTCACTTTAACTTTTCCATTTAAGGTAGGTATAGTAACGTCGGCTCCTATCGCTGCCTCCCATGGAGAAACGGGAATAGTAAGGATAAGATCATACGCTTGCACATCGAAAAGGGGATGGGGTTTCAACTTTATATTTAGATATAAATCACCATTGGCTCCTTGCGCAATTCCAGGGCCTCCTTGGCCTTTTAGTCTTATTCTACTATTATCTAAAACCCCAAAAGGAATATTAACTTTAAGTGTTTTGTTTATCTGCTTGATTTTACCATTCTCTATAGAAGGAATACCAAATTGAATCGTTTTTTCCGTTTTAGACAGGGTTTCTTCAAGTGATATTGATATGTCAATTTCCGCGTCTTGACCTTTCTGCGAAAACTGCTCAGCTCTACTTCGATGTGAGCTGTGAGACCTAGCATTGTTAACAGATTGCTCGCCAAATATTGAATTGAAAAAATCTGAGAAATCACCGTCATCTACAGTACTGCTGTAACTAGATGAAGCATTTTGTCTATTGCTTGCTGTGTTGAATTCGTCATGACTTCTCGCCCCACCATGTTTTCGTAGCTCATCATATTCGGCTCTAAGTTTGGGATCTTTAAGTACTTTATAAGCTTGTGCTATTTCTTTGAACTTTTCGCCACCATCATCAACGGGATTCACATCAGGATGTAATTTTATGGCAAGTTTTTTATAAGCCTTTTTAATTTGTTTAAGATCGGCATCTTCCGCAATACCAAGTATTTGATAATAATCTTTAAACCTCATAGGTTTCATCTCGTGATTTGTTGCTGCTGCTCAATGCAGCAGCCATAGTCGCTGTAATATTCATTAGTGATATCATTGCTATTTAATAGCGATTATATTGTGTATACGTTGGTGGTTTTATTTTGTATTTAGGTTGTAAAAAGGCAACTAAATCTATCAGTTCACTAACAGTCATTACATCATTGTAAATACGCATTTTAGAACTACCATCCTCATTAGTTACTTCTTCAGAAAGGTTAGCTTTTTTAGCAATTTTATGTGATGGATTAATAATTGAAGTGACTAATTGCGCATAGGTTGTTACCACCGCAGATGTGCCTCCCAAAGGTATTGGTTGTTTAAATTCTTTCGTGATTAACTCATAGTCATCCCTATTAACGCTGTAATTTTCAAGGCTATGACATGCTAAGCACTGATATTTCATAAATGCGGCTTCACCTTTAACAATATTGCCTTTGGGTAAACTAAAGCCTTGTGGTGAATCAACCCCTTGATTGCATGCAAATAAGGTTAAGATCGCAAAAAGAGTTACTACTAATAGTTTAATATTCATTTTTACTTCCTCGAGTTTAGTTGTATTTTAGTGCTATTGAATTAATAACTAAGTATTAAGTAAGTATTAAGTAAGTATTAAGGTGCCACATAATATGAAAAGTTAATTGACCTTGATCAATATTTTGCTAGTAATATTGGATGTTTACCTCAAAGTGTGATTATAGTTAAGTCTAATTTCATGAATTTTACAAATGGATATTATGCTATTTATTTCTATATTATTTTAATGGCGTGTACCTTGATAAAAATTTCGTCGTTGTACTACACTTGACTATGTCATCGGGTAGAAAATTCTAAAAGTTAAACACGTGTTAATGGTCTTGGAGATTGAACCTTTAATTGAACCGAAAAACTCAGAAGAGGATTAAGCTCGGTTGACCTTTACTGATTATTTTCTTCGGAAATAAATTGCCATAATTGGAGGGCTATTATGCCTACAAATACAGGGTCTACAAAAACAGGCTTAAATGAATTTAAAAAGGAACTTAACTTAAAGGGTAAAACGTATCAATATTTCGCCATTAATTCAGTAGATACGGCTATTAACTCATCAGTATCACGTTTACCTATATCCATTAAAATTTTATTAGAAAATTTGTTACGACACCAAAAAGACAACGACCAAGTCGGAGCAGATATTAAAGCGTTGGCGGTAAGTGGTGGCAGAGAGAGTAACACAGAAATTAACTATCGACCTGTACGTGTGTTAATGCAAGACTTCACCGGTGTGCCACCGTTGTTGATTTGGCAGCAATGCGTTATGCCTTAGTAAAACAAGGATTGGATCCAAAAAGATCAACCCACTCTCAAGGGTTGACTTGGTTATTGATCATTCTGTTAGTGTGGATAAGTTTTCAACTAACACCGCTTTTGCACAGAATGTTGATATTGAAATGCATCGTAATAAACAGCGTTATGAATTTCTAAAATGGGGGCAATCAGCCTTTGAAAATTTTCACCTTGTACCACCAGGTACAGGTATTTGTCATCAAGTTAACCTTGAATATCTGGCTGATGTTGTGTGCGTTCAAAACACAGATGATAGTGGTGCGGATGAGAACACCCTAATATACCCAGACACGTTAGTTGGCACAGATAGTCATACCACCATGATTAATGGCTTGGGGGTTTTAGGTTGGGGAGTAGGGGGAATAGAAGCTGAAGCGGCCATGCTTGGTCAACCTATTTCAATGCAAATACCTGATGTGGTTGGCTTTGAGCTTACGGGTCAATTACTCGAAGGTATCACTGCGACAGATCTCGTATTGCGTGTGGTTCAATTATTACGAAATCACGGTGTAGTGGGTAAATTTGTTGAGTTTTATGGTGATGGACTAAACCATTTACCCTTAGCTGACAGAGCTACTATCGCCAATATGGCGCCAGAATATGGTGCAACTTGTGGCTTTTTTCCTGTTGATCAGCACACCTTAGCTTATTTACAGCTTAGCGGTCGAAATCAAGAATCCATTGATTTGGTCGAAGCCTATTGTAAAGCACAAGGAATGTGGCGAGATGATCACAGTGTTATTCCTGATTTTGCAGAAAGTTTACATCTTGATATGAGCACCGTTGAAGCAAGCCTTGCAGGTCCGAGTCGGCCGCAAGACAGAGTACCTGTTAGCCAATTAAAAATGGCAACTGACAATTTTATTCAACTAAACGGTAAACAAGCGAAATCAACATCAGTTGTTGATGTGTCTAACAATAATCACTCATTAGATCACGGCGATGTAGTTATTGCAGCGATTACTTCTTGCACAAACACATCTAATCCGGCAGTGATGTTAGCTGCCGGATTATTAGCTAAAAAAGCAGTAGCAAAAGGTCTGGTTAAACCTTCTTGGGTCAAAGCGTCACTTGCGCCTGGTTCTCGGGTAGTCACGGATTATCTAAAAGAAGCAGGACTACAAGAGGCTTTAGATAAACTTGGCTTTAATCTTGTGGGTTACGGTTGTACAACCTGTATTGGAAACTCAGGTCCATTAACGGAAGCAGTGCAAAACAGTATTCAAGAAAATGATCTCATCGTGTCTGCAGTGTTGTCTGGTAACCGAAATTTTGAAGGTAGAATTCATCCGTTAGTTAAGGCATCTTGGTTAGCATCCCCTCCGTTGATAGTCGCTTATGCACTTGCGGGGACTACTCGGATCGATCTAAGCAACGAAGCAATAGGTACAGGTAACCAGGGTGAAAAAGTATATTTAAAAGATATCTGGCCAAGTAATACTGAAATTACCTCATTATTGCAATGTGTACACCAACAGATGTTCACAGAACGATATCGTTCGGTTTTTGAAGGCGACGATAACTGGCAAGCTATACAATCAACAGGTGAGATTAATTATCCCTTTGCCCTCGACTCGACCTACATTCAGCGTCCTCCTTTTTTTGAGCCACAATATCGTGACAATGTGTCTGATATTATTGATGCACCCATTTTGGCAATGTTCGGTGATTCGGTAACAACCGATCATATATCTCCCGCGGGGACTATTCCAAAAAACAGCCCACTGCAGATTATTTACGCGACCACGGTGTTAAAGAAGCAGATTTTAATTCTTATGGCTCTCGCCGTGGCAATTACGAAATCATGAAACGTGGTACTTTTGGCAATATTCGCATCCGAAATGAAATGCTCACTAATCAACTCGGAGGATACACGCATTTACAAGGTAAAGTGGACGTCATGTCTATTTATGATGCGGCAAATATTTATCAGCAACAACAAAGAGGAAGTGTGATTATTGCCGGTAAAGAATATGGCACGGGTTCGAGTCGTGATTGGGCAGCAAAAGGTACTTTACTACTTAATGTAAAAGCGGTTATTGCCGAAAGTTTTGAACGTATTCACCGTTCGAATTTGGCGGGAATGGGGGTATTGCCGTTGCAATTTTTACCCGGAGAAGACAGAAAAACATTGGCGTTAACTGGGGATGAATCGTTTGACATTCTTGGTTTAAGTGATACTTTAAAAATTAACCAACAGCTTGAGGTAGTTATCCATAATTCAACGGGAGAGAAGCGTCATATGAAATTGCTTTGCCGGTTAGATACTGCGATTGAAATTGAATATTATCGCGGTGGTGTTTTGACTTATGTTTTAAATCAAATTATGTCACCATCATCATAAAAAGGAAACTCAGCATAGAACTTAAAAAGTTTATCAACAAAAGGTCAATATATGCCAAAGATTAGAAATTGGCGATGGACACTATCAATATGAACACAACGGTTCTAAAGCTATCTGAAAATTCGCCCTCTAATAATGACAATAATTTTGGTAAAATTATTGCGGTGCGGGGCAGTGTGATTGATGTGTTTTTTGACACTAAATTGCCCTGTATTCAATCAATACTGACTATTGATTTACCACAGTGCGACGCAAGTGATATTAACTTACGTGGTGTAGATAAAGTAATTATTGAAGTGTTAGAGCAACGTTCAGCAAAGCAAGTACGATGTATTGCCTTAACGCCAACGCAAGGTTTGTCACGTGGTATGCCCGTTAAAGACAGTGGTAAACCTTTGTTAGCGCCTGTTGGCAAAGGGATTAAATCACGGATGTTTGATGTGTTCGGTAATCCAATTGATCGCCAAGGGGCTTTGGCTAACGTTGAATGGCGCTCGGTGCATCGGGCACCACCGGCACTGAAAGAGCGCTCTACTCAGTCACAAGTTTTTGCAACGGGTATCAAGGTGATCGATGTTTTAGTACCACTTGAAAAAGGTGGGAAGGCGGGTCTCTTTGGTGGTGCGGGTGTTGGTAAAACGGTACTGCTTACTGAAATGATCCATAACATGGTGGGCAATCACAAAGGTGTTAGTATTTTTTGTGGTATTGGTGAGCGCTGTCGTGAAGGTGAAGAGCTTTATCGAGAAATGAAAGAAGCCGGTGTTTTGTCTAATATGGTGATGATATTTGGCCAAATGAATGAACCACCCGGAAGTCGATTTCGTGTTGGTCAAGCGGCCTTGACTATGGCTGAATATTACCGTGATGACGAACACCGTGATGTGTTGTTGTTAATTGATAATATTTTTCGTTTTATTCAAGCAGGATCTGAAGTATCAGGTTTAATGGGACAAATGCCCTCAAGGCTAGGTTATCAACCAACAATGGGTACTGAATTAGCCGGTTTAGAAGAGCGGATTGCCAATACTGATAATGGCGCTATTACTTCAATTCAAGCAGTCTATGTACCTGCTGATGATTTTACTGATCCGGCAGCCGTACACACTTTTTCACACCTATCTGCTTCCATTGTATTGTCACGCCAACGCGCCGAAGGGCTATTTCCTGCGATTGATCCTTTACAATCTAATTCGAAAATGGCGAGTCCGGGTATCGTTGGTGAGCGTCATTACCATCTGGCGCAAAAAGTTCGTAGTACCTTAGCTCAGTATGCGGAGCTAAAAGATATAATCGCGATGCTTGGTTTGGAACAACTGTCTCCAGAAGATCGAGCGGTGGTTGGCCGCGCAAGACGTTTAGAACGTTTTCTTACGCAGCCTTTTTTTACTACAGAACAATTTACCGGCCATCAAGGCAAACTTGTGAGTCTTGCTGATTCATTAGATGGTTGTGAACGTATCCTTAATGATGAATTTAAAGATTATCCTGAGAGCGCTCTTTATATGATTGGTAATATCGACGAGGCTAAGTACAAGAAAACACAAAGTAAGAGTAAAGGAAATAAACCCAAACCAGAAACTACTGATAGCACAGATAGCACAGATATCGTAGAGTTCACCAATAAAGAGGTTGCCGATGCTGACAGACAACATGCACCTTAAACTGCTTTTACCCTCGAAAATATTTGTTGATAGAACAGATATAACCGAAATTATTTTAGAAACTAGCCAAGGGTCTTATGGTTTATTACCTCATCGTCTTGACTGTGTTGCAGTGCTTGTGCCGGGTATTTTAACGTTTTCAACCATTGCCGATGGTGAAATATTCGTGGCAGTAGATGAGGGCGTTTTGGTAAAAACGGGACTCGACGTATTAGTGTCAGTGCGTAATGCTATAGTGGGTAGTGATTTAGGTAAATTACGCGAAGCAGTAGAACATGACTTTCTCGCGACAACTGAGCAGGCTCAACAAGTGCGTGCAGTAATGGCAAAATTAGAAAATGGTTTTCTACGTAAGTTTGTGAGTTTGGAACAACAATAACGTGAAACAATTACGTGAAATAAAAATGAGCCGTAAGCTATGGCAAATAATATAGATAAACATAAGTTGGAAACAACATCGAAAACGCAATCGACATTAGCCTCGACAGTTGGCATAAAAGTAACGCGCAAAATAAAAGCTCGTGATAATTCACATCAAAGTGTATGGTTCGGCTTAGGTATGATGGGGCTTATTGGTTGGTCAGTGGCAATCCCCACATTAATTGGTGCCAGTATCGGTCTATATATTGATAGTCATTACCCCGGTGAAAGGTCTTGGACACTAGCCTTGCTAGTAGCCGGTTTAGCCATTGGTTGTTTTAATGCGTGGCATTGGGTAGAAAAAGAAGATATGGCGATACACGACGTTAATCAAGAGAAAAACAAAGAGGATCACATCGATGAGTAACTCAATGGAATTACTGCTGATCTGGTGCGTAGGCATGGTCTTGGGTAGCTTTTTTTTCTGTGGCCTATGGTGGACAGTGCAAAGAAGTTTACGGTCTAAAAATCCGGCAACTTGGCTACTAACTAGTTTGTTATTGCGTATGACTGTCACGGTCTTTGGCTTTTATCTGGTGGCCACACATGAAATGAGCAATGCACCATGGCTACGTTTGTTAATTTGTATGTTAGGGTTTATCTGCGCAAGACTTGTTATTTCAACAGTGATTTCGAGAATAGATCCTAAACAAACAACTCATGTGGATGAGCCAATAAACCAAGTAAGCGCCACTGAACAGCTTAATTCATCTGAGGGGTCACAGCATGCACCTTAGCCCTGACATGGTAATTTACTGGCAGTTTGGCTTTGTTAAAATCAATGCAACTATTGTTTTTACATGGGCACTGATGTTGCTGTTGACCCTTGGCTCTGTGTTAATTACCCGAAATCTATCAACAAAACTTTATCGTTCGCGCCGGCAAAATTTTTTGGAAATTATTGTTACGGGTATCGAAAAGCAAATTGAAGAAGTGGGCTTGCGTCATGCGAACAAATACCTGTCTTTTCTTGGCACCTTGTTTCTGTTTTTAGTAACCGCAAGTATTTTTACTATAATTCCCGGCTATGAGCCACCAACTGCGTCACTTTCAACAACAGCGGCATTGGCACTATGTGTTTTTATTGCTGTGCCAATGTTTGGTATTGCAGAGCAGGGCATCGGTAACTACCTTAAATCTTATATGGCGCCTACTAAGATTATGTTGCCATTTAATATCATCAGTGAATTGTCACGTACTTTAGCCTTGGCCGTACGTTTATTTGGTAATATGATGAGTGGTGCGATGATTCTTGGTATTTTACTGACCATTACCCCTTTTATTTTCCCCATAGTAATGACGGCATTAGGCTTGCTAACAGGCATGGTACAAGCCTATATTTTTACTATTCTCGCCGCAGTATATATTGCTGCGGCGACACGTTCTCGCGAACCGAGTGAATTGTCTACCAAAGCAAACGAGTACCGGAGTAATGAATTTTAATTAATATCAACTTAGCATTTAACTTTAACGTGCCTATGCACTTTGCTCAGGACAAAATGATGTATCCATTGTAGGGGGTTATTTATTGCCCCTTGTCGGACTGAAGTCCAACCTACATGGGATATTCTAATATTTTACAGTAGATTTTGGAGATAACATGGACAATATGACAATGATTGCAGTCGCCTCGATAATAATCGCAGGCATCACAACCGGTTTTGGCTGTTTAGGACCAAACACTTGGGGAAGGGCGCGCAGTGGCCGCAGCTTTAAGTGCGATAGCGCAACAACCTGATGCCTCCACTACCATTACCCGTACCTTATTTGTTGGTCTAGCGATGGTAGAATCTACAGCAATTTATTGTTTCGTCGTATCGATGATCCTTATTTTTGCGAATCCTTTTTGGAATTTTGCTATTGCTCAAGCCGCAGGAAATTAAACCATGTTGATCGATTGGTTCACTGTAACGGCGCAAGCTGTAAACTTTTTAATCCTAGTATGGCTTTTAAAACGTTACCTTTATCAACCAATTCTAAATGCTATTGATAAACGTGAAAAACGTATTGCCGCTGAGCTTGCTGATGCCGATGCTAAACAAGTTCAAGCAAAAGCAGAGCGTGATATTTTTCAGAGTAAAAATAATAAACTTGATCAAGAACGTGACAACTTACTGCAACAAGCAAAAAATGATGCTGATATAAAACGAGAAGAATTATTGGCTGAAGTAGAGCAAGACGTTGAAGTATTACGTATAAAACATCAAAGTATTATGGCAAAGGATGCTGAAAACCTAAAAAAGGTGCTCAGTCGTAAAACAAACGATGAAGTTTTTGCTATCGCGAGGAAAACCTTAAAGGATCTCGCTTCAATAAGTCTTGAACAACAAGTGATTCAAGTATTTATACAACAGTTGAGTCAACTTGAAAAATCAGCAAAAGCCGACCTAGTGCAAGCACTGAAAACCACATCTGAACCTGTCTTATTAACAAGTGCATTTGAGTTATCTGACAGTGAACGTAGCACGATTCATAACGCAATTAATGCAACATTTGGTGTTGATATTGATTTAACCTTTTCACTCTCGGAAGATCTTATTAGTGGTATTGAGCTTAAGGCTAATGGGCAAAAAATAGCGTGGAATATTGCCGACTATTTACAGCTACTAGAACAAGAAATTGTTGCACTGATACAAGAAAATAGTACAACTGTAAATCAAGAACGTCCTAAAAATAAAACCGAGAACGCCGCGAAAAACAAATCAAATGATACGCTTACGGATAATATTGAAACAGTGACTACAGTTGATAAACATCATGAGTAATCAAATTAATGAGACTGAATCTGTGCCTTTAGCAGAGCAAGAAACAACAAACGATTTTTGTTGTTCAACGCAAAATAGCGAGACACTCGATGATATTTTAGACAGCACCTTTTCCTTGATACAAAAAACTCGTAAAGCGTTTACGCCCCAAATGAAAGCGTATGAAGTAGGGGTTATTACCCATATTGCTACAGGGATCGCCAAAGTATCAGGATTACCCGGTGCGGGTTATGAAGAAATGATTATTTTTCCTGGTAATGTCCAAGGTATCGTTTTTAATGTCGATGCAGATGAATTAGGTGTGGTATTACTAGGTGAATATGAACATTTGCAAGCAGGTGATGAAGTTCGTCGCAGTGGTCATGTAATGAATGTTGTTGTCGGTAATGAATTATTAGGGCGAGTCATTAACCCGCTTGGTCAGGTGCTTGATGATGGGCTTCCCATTCAATCGAATATCCATTTCCCCATAGAGCGAACGGCAACTGCAATTATGGATCGCGCACCAGTAACCGTTCCCTTGCAAACTGGTCTTATTGTGATTGATGCGTTAATTCCTATTGGCAGAGGACAACGTGAGCTTATTCTTGGTGACAGACAAACAGGAAAAACCGCCATTGCCATTGACACCATTCTTAATCAACATGATAAAAATGTGCTTTGTATTTATTGCGCTATTGGACAACGAGCTTCATCTGTGGCTAAAGCAGTAGCAACATTACGCGAACAAGGCGCAATGGACTATACGGTAGTAATGGCCGGCGAAGGTAATGAACCCGGTTTACAATATATTGCTCCTTATGCTGCAACGAGTATTGCTGAATATTTTATGGAGCAGGGACAAGATGTACTTATTGTTTACGATGATTTAACCAAACACGCTCGTGCTTATCGCGAATTATCTTTATTGCTTCGTCGGCCACCTGGCCGAGAAGCTTTTCCTGGCGACATTTTTTATATTCATTCTAGGTTACTCGAACGTGCAACCCAATTAAACAAAGCACTTGGAGGGGGATCACTCACGGCACTGCCAATTATTGAAACAGAAGCACAAAACCTCTCTGCATATATTCCCACCAATTTGATTTCGATTACCGATGGTCAATTATATTTATCACCCTCATTATTCGAATTAGGTGTTTTGCCTGCTGTTGATGTTGGTAAATCGGTTTCTCGTGTTGGTGGTAAAGCCCAACGGGCCGTTTTTCGTTCTGTAGCAGGTGATCTAAAACTGGCTTATGCACAGTTTGAAGAGCTTGAAACCTTTGCTCGATTTGGTGCTCGTTTAGATAAAGATACTGAACAATCTATCGAACATGGCCGCCGTATTAGAGCCAGTTTACAGCAGGCTGAATCATCACCAATGTCAGTTTCAGAGCAAATTGTACTATTACTTGCATTGACTTCGGGTCAATTTGATACAGTTCCACTGTCACAAATGATAAAAGCGAAAGATTGCTTGCGAAGTATGATTAATAAATTACCAACTAATTTAAGTACACGATTGGAAACTTCCGATTTTTTAACTGATGAAGATCGCAAACATATCATTGAATTTACGAGTGAAATTCTTGCTCGCTTTACTTGTTCTGAAGTTGAAAATGAGCCCAAAAAGAGTTTAACCGACCATGAGTGAAACCGCCACTTATTTACGTCACAAAATCAGCAGTGCTAGCGATTTACAAGGGGTAGTGCGCACAATGAAAGCCCTTGCTGCATCAAGTATTAGCCAGTATGAAAAATCTGTAAGTTCATTAGCTGATTACTACCGAACGGTTGAATTAGGTTTAAGTGCTACTTTACATGCTAGTGACTTAACCATGCAAACAACTAACTCAACACCAGTAAGTGGCATTAATACTAAAACAGATCCTAGTGTTATAGCTGCCATTGTATTTGGCTCTGATCAAGGCTTAGTTGGCCAATTTAATGAGGATATCGCGGATTTTGCCGTTAAAACTCTTACGGATATAGAAACTCAATTACAGCCAAACAAACAGCTTCAAGTGTGGGCAGTAGGCGAACGGGTATATTCTCGTCTTGCTGATCCGGATTAACCATGATGAACAATTTTAGTGTGCCTAACAGTATTGACGCAATTACCGCCTTAGTTGGGGAAATTCAAATTGATTGCGAATCTCATCTTTCCACTGAAAAAGACCCTGACGTTTATGTTTTTTATAATCGTATGCAATCTGGTGCAATTTATCAGCCGATATCACAGCGATTATTGCCCCTAGACCAAACAATGGCAACGTGACCTAAAAGCAATATCATGGCCGACAAACTTAGTACCCGAAATTTTATGCAGTAATGATAGATCGCTACGTGCGTTAATTCGTGAATATGTTTTTATTTCATTTTACCGTGCCTGTGCCGAGTCATTGGCTAGTGAAAATGCGAGCAGACTCGCTGCAATGCAACGTGCTGAAAAAAATATAGAAGAGTTATTAGAAAAACTCGGTCGAGAATTTAATGTGCTACGACAAAACTCAATTGATGTGGAATTAAGTGATGTAATTGCGGGTTATGATTTACTGAAAACTCAATTATAAGGTTCAATTAATTTTTATTAGCTTTAGAAAATTTGAAACTTGGTTATTAGTTTATGAGGTATTGGTTTAGTATAATACTATGAAATTAATAGGGTACCTTCAATGGAATTATGATGCACAAAGGACAATTAAAAAGCCGGAAAAGTGATAAGGGTTTTGGTTTTATTGAATCAAGTGAGCTTAAACAAGATACATTTATACATATCTCTACCTTAAAAAACATGAGTAGAAAACCTAAGGTAGGTGACTACATTTATTTTGAAGTGGAAAAGCAGGCAAATGGAAAATTCAGAGCCATAAATTGTCGTATTGAAGGTGTTGCTGCCAAAGCCACACAAACGCTTCGTGTTCACAGAAATACTTCAATACCTAAAAGCAAAGTTGTTTTAATACTTTTAGTTATAGCTATTGGTGCTTTTGGTTATCAACGCTTAGGATTATCTACAGCCACTAAACCAACAGAACTAAAAAACAATGCTTTAACATCTGACGAGATGTTAAAGCGTGCTTTTTCCCATTCGGAATCAAACTCAACATTTTCATGTGACGGTAGACAGCATTGTAGCCAAATGACATCACGTGCAGAAGCCGAGTTTTTTATTCGGCATTGTCCAGGTACAAAAATGGATGGCGACAACGATGGCATACCTTGTGAAAATGACTCAAGGTTTTAATTGATAAAGAATAACCCCCATAAAATTAATTGCACGCTACGTGAAATTTACGGGCAATAGTACCTAAAAAACAATTTCATGAACGTAGCGTCACGATAGTAATTGTCTAGAGTTGATTGCTAGCAGAACAGAGTTAAGATAATAAGTACTATTCTAACTATATATAAATACCACTTCACTATGTCCGATACCTTTTAGTATTGGATATAGTTTAAAGGGGTATTTTGTTGAGATATGCTGCTACTTATCTATATCATCTATAAACTCTATGGCTATAATCTTATAGATTACTGTCAGCCCATTCTGCTAGTTCATTTTCAACTAACGTCCAAACTTTGTATCCTTCAATACTCGTACCTAAATTACCTTCACGTGCAATAATACCAAAGTATTTATGTTCAAAATCAATAAATGGATACGCACCATATGCACCTAAACTTGAAACTCTTTTTGGTGTTGTACAATTTAAAACATCTGATGAGCATTCTAACCACAAACCCAAACCATAATGCCAATGTGACAAGTTGTCATCATCACTAACTGGTGAATAAACAAAATTAGCATTGTTTGTATGGTCACTCATCATTATGTCGATTAATTCAGCTGAAAGAACCTGTTGTTGATAAAGTGCCCGCAAAAAATCTAAATACTCTGTTGCTTGCCAATGCATTCCACCGGCTAACCTTGGATTACTTTGCGAAGGTAAATCATAGACGGCATGAGAAAAAAGCTGTGTTTCTAGTGTGAAATTATTGAAAACCTGTTGCCAATTACTTAAACCACTAGCGCGTATAGCCATTAAACCTGCTATTTGTAGATGTGTACTAGCATAATAAAACTCTGTTCCAGGACTAGAAATTGACGAATTCTTATTAAGAATTGATTCAACACAATCAGTAAAATTAGCATTAGGTAAATTTAAACACAGGGGTTCTTCACTTAATCCTGAGGTAAAACTCAGTAAGTGCTTTAGTGTTATCAATGCATGGTTACCTGTCGATGGCCAAAATTCGATATAGTTTTGAGGATGATCATCTAATGAAAGCACACCTTGTTGAACCAATGATAAAATGACTGTTGCTGTTACTATTTTTGATGTTGATGCAGAGCGATAAAACGTACTGTTTGTAGACTCCCCAGTACTATGTGTAAATTGGGTTCCGTTATTCGACTCTATTAACATGGTAAAGTCAGTGTCAGTATTTGCTGTGTCTAATGCTGCATGCATATTTTGCTCATTTGTGAGTGTAATCGAGGGTTCATCTGTGTTTATTGAATCTTTGCCACTACCACCACAACTGCTGATTGTCGTCAGTATTGTTGCTAAAAACAGAGAAGTAATTAGCTTAGTTTTCCTGTAAACATCTTGATAATGTTTATGATATTTTTCATCAGATTCTTTGTTCGCAAAGGGATAATATCTAAATAAATCCATTGTAATAATCCTTTTGTTTATTTCTATACTTGTCTGGCTTATGACCTAAATAACTATAATTAGTATTAGTCCACTTTGCGTTTTTTACCGCTTGCTGCGCGTAATTTATTTTCAGATTGTACATAAATGGTATCAGTCGTTGCCATACTTGCATGACCTAAATCTTCAGAGAGATCTTTTAAAGCTCGTCCACGTTCTATTTCCATACTGGCACCGGTGTGTCTAAGCCAATGGGTGGTAGCTTCTTTTAGTTTAATCGATTTGTTTTCACCTTCCAAACGTTTCATTCTTGTATAAGCGTGGTCAAAAGTATCTTGAACTAGCCGTCTTAGGTGTCTTGATGTCATACCGCCTTGACCACGAATTTTTTCAACCAAAACATTATTGTCGCCACTGGTGGGTAACCCCGACAAGTCTCTTGATAAGCGATATCGCTTTAAAAAAGGAAGAAAATCTGAGGGTACCGTTGTGTCTCGAAGCTTTCTACCTTTGCCAAAAATTTTAAGCCACCAGTTTTCGTCTTCATCTTGCCAAAAATGTCCCATTACCGGCGACCAATTATCACGTTCAGACAGCTCAGATATCCTTAAAAATAAGGTTTTTAAGGAGGCAATAACAAATAAATTTCGTTCATAAACTGGATCTTCGTTTGCCATGTCTACAGCAGTGTCTAATATATATTGCCATTGTGAACCTGATAATCTTTTTACTTCTTTAACTTGGGCATCACTAATAAAATGTTTACAGTCTTTTTTTGCTATCTGTGCAGGATTTCCATAACATAATTCTTCGCCCATCAAGTAGTTATAAAACACAATGATAGCTGTAAAAGTTGATGTTAGTGTTTGTTGTGATGGTCGATATTTTTTTCTATCAACATCTTTTGAGGCTTGACTTTTAGCCGCTTGTATTTTGAATGGACGCCATTCTTCATTTATTGAAAAATAACTATTTTTTAATTTAAAGCGCTCTTGATTACTGGTACCAATCCACGTTACGGGTGGTTTCCAACAAAAATCAGCGTAATCTAAAATGTCAGTTTTGCGTAATTGATCTATAGGTGTTTTTTTTACCATAAAAGACCAGAGTAAAAATTTCTCTATTTCATTTCTAAATCTATCATAGGTATGAATTGATTTATTCCGCCCAGTATACTCAAGAAACGACTTTCCCCATTGCCAATGCGTTAAATGCCATTGACTAGTGGTTTTTATATTACTTTCAAGTTCGGGATAATCACAGAATTCAAATTCTATTAACTCTGCGTAAGTGGGATATAAAGGGAAAAGAGCTGATTTTTTCATATTAATTCATATTCACATGCTATTGAATAATAATAGTTTAATTACATTAGCTGTATATTATACGGCTTTATTTGTTAAGTCCAATACTAAACAGTATCGGATTTTGGTTTTTATACGCTTCGATCAACTAATCGCTACAACTAATCAAATAATGAATAATAGGCAATCTAAAACCCATAAATTTGAGTGACGGTTGTGCTACTATTCAATATATTATGTAGATTAAAGTTTTTGTGATGTTAGTGCCCTACTTTAATTTCTAATGATATAAAACAAATAAGTGTCGGTTAAGCGCGCTATCTCTCTTGATTCAAGTAAAAATCTAAAGCACAATATTCATAACAACTACATCGTTAATATATGTACCCTACATATTTTAGTTAAGTTTTAGTTAAATTTTAATTACGACAATTCAAATGTTTAAAGGATTATGATCTCAACGAATAAAACAATCGTTATCAATTAAATCGTTTTCAATTAAACAACCAAATTACTTTATGGAAAAAATCATGAAAAAATCAGTGGTTAGCTTTTTGATTTTAGGTGTTGTTATTGCGGTGGTTGCCACGTTTTCTTGGCAATGGTGGCAACAACAGCAATCAATATTAGCAAAAGATTTTGTGTCTGGAAATGGAAGAATTGAAGCAGATCAAGTTGATATCACCACTAAATATTCGGGCCGAGTAAAGCGTATTTTAGTGCAAGAAGGCGACTTAATTAAACCTGGTCAATTACTTGCGATCATGGACACCACTGAACTTGATGCGCAGTTAGCCCAAACAAAAGCCCAAGTTGCTCAAGCACAAGCGGCAGTAGCTGAAGGTGATGCTTTAATAGCACAACGACAAAGTGAATTAACATTGGCTGAACTTGAATTAAAACGTGTTGCGCCATTGGTAAAAACGGGGGCAATGTCACAAAGTATTGCCGATAAAACAAAAACTATTAGAGATACTGCTTTTGCGGCTTATAGTGCAGCAAAAGCCCATGTACATACACTTGAACAGTCGGTTTTAGTGGCAAAAACAGCCGTGGCACGAGTACAAACACAAATAGATGAAGCAACACTTACATCTCCCGTTATGGGACGTGTGCTTTATCGACTAGCACAGCCAAATGAAGTATTAGGCGGTGGCGGAAAAGTGCTGACCGTAATCAACTTAGGTGAAATATATATGGAAATATTCTTGCCTTCGGCCCAGGCTTATTTAACCCCAATTGGTGCACAAGCCAGAGTAAAACTAGATATCATAGATATTGCTATTCCTGCTCAAGTGAGTTTTGTTTCACCAGAATCACAATTCACACCAAAACAAGTTGAAACACAAAGTGAACGCGACAAACTCATGTTTCGCGTCAAGGTACGTATACCGCAAGCATTAGTGTTAAAACACATTGAGCAGGTTAAAACAGGCGCAAGAGGTGTTGCTTATATCCGCTTACTAGCCAATAAAGGTGAAGACCCCTCCCCTTGGCCTGATTTCTTACAAAAATTACCAGACGATGTTTTATCAAGTGAAAGCAGCCCTGCCGAGAAAAGCAATCAGTAGAGGATTTGTAAAGTGAATGAAACTCGGCAATCTGTAGCGAGCATTAAAGGTGTCACCCATCGCTATAATAAGACGTTGGCACTTGAAAATATTAATTTAACTATACCTTCAGGGCTGATGGTTGGCCTATTAGGTCCTGATGGTGTTGGAAAATCGACACTGATGGGGTTAATTTCAGGCGCAAGAAAACTTCAACAAGGCCAATTAACTGTATTAGACGGCGATATGGCATCCGCTAAAAATCGAGAATTGATTGGTCCTCGTATTGCTTATATGCCACAAGGATTAGGTAAAAATCTTTATTCAGAACTTAGCGTTGAAGAGAATTTAGACTTTTTTGCAAAATTGTTTAATCAATCAGCTGCTGAACGTAAATTACGCATAGAAAAATTAACTAAAGCAACTGAATTACATGCCTTTTTATCTAGACCTGCTAAAAAATTATCAGGCGGCATGAAACAAAAACTTGGTTTATGTTGTGCACTAATTCATGATCCCGACTTGCTTATATTAGACGAACCAACAACGGGTGTTGATCCACTTTCTAGGCAACAGTTTTGGCAATTAATCGCATCAATCAGAGCTGAACGTCCAACAATGAGTGTGTTGGTTTCTACTGCTTATATGGACGAAGCCGAAGGATTTGACTATTTAATTGCGATGGATCTTGGGCATGTACTTGATATTGGGACACCTGAGGAATTAAAAACAAAAACCAATACAAAGAATTTAGAAAGTGCTTTTGTTCATTTATTACCCGAAAATAAACGAGCGAATCACAACGAACTTATTATTCCTCCCTATGAAAAAACCCAAAACGCCCTGACTATTATTGCTAAGCATTTAAGTAGACGATTTGGTGACTTTACTGCTGTAAACGATGTAAGTTTTGAAATACAAGTGGGAGAAATTTTTGGTTTTCTAGGGTCAAACGGTTGTGGAAAAACAACCACCATGAAAATGCTTACGGGTTTATTGCCCGTATCAAGTGGTGATGCGTACTTATTCGGTAAACCAATAGATGCAAATGACCTAGAAACACGGCAACGTGTTGGCTTTATGTCTCAGGCTTTTTCATTGTATGGTGAGCTAACGGTATCGCAAAACTTAACTTTGCATGCACGTTTATTTCATTTATCTCCAGAGCAAACAATTTCTAGAATAGACAAGCTCGTTAACCGATTTGGATTGCTTGCCTACATGGATGAACCCGCAGCATCTTTACCATTAGGTATGCGTCAACGATTATCCCTTGCCGTAGCGGTTATTCATGAACCAGAAATGCTGATATTAGATGAACCTACTTCGGGTGTTGATCCTATCGCGAGAGATTTATTTTGGGAGTTGTTGGTAGAACTGTCTCGTAAAGATAAAGTCACTATATTTGTGTCTACTCACTTTATGAATGAGGCACTGCGTTGCGATAGAATTTCGTTAATGCATGCGGGTGAAGTACTGATTTATGGTACACCACAACATATAATTGAAACAAAAAACGTGAATACGCTAGAACAGGCATTTATAGAATATTTAGAAGATGCTATTCAACGCAAAAAGCAAAGTAAGCCTACACAACAAGTCTCTCAATCTGACAACTCGGTAGAGGTTACGTCTTCACAAGCTGAACCTACATTAATTGAAACTGTACCGACTGAAAAAACCACGATTAAACATAATCGTTTTAGTTTTCATCGACTATTAGCCTACAGTTACCTTGAGTCGATGCAAGTTTTGCGTGATCCAATACGACTCGCGTTTGCTTTTATCGGTAGTGCAATACTCTTAATCGTCATAGCTTATGGTATTTCCCTTGATGTTGAAAATTTAAATTACGCCGCGTTTGATAATGATAAAACCCCAGAAAGTCGTCAATATTTGAGTAATTTTGAAGGCTCTCGGTACTTTGTTAGTCGGCCGAGTGTACAAAGTAATGAAGAATTAGAACGGCGTTTACGATCAAATGACATCACCTTAGCGATTGAAATACCGGTCGGATTTGGGCGAGATCTTAAAAAGGGTAAAACACCAAGTATCTCAGCATGGATCGATGGTTCTAATACTATCCGTTCAAAGACAATTGAGGGATATGTCACTGGTGTGCACTTTAGTTATATTACTGAGCTAGCTAAAAATGTAGGCCTAGATATCAGCACCTTAGCAAATGTTAAATTAGCCTCTCGTTATCGTTACAATCCTACGTTTAAAACGGTTTATTCAATCGGGCCTAAAACACCCGCCATGCTGTTGTTATTGTTTCCTGCTATTCTTATGGCGGTTAGCATCTCACGAGAAAAAGAAATTGGTACTATCACTAACTTTTATGTCACCCCAACAAAAAGGCTTGAGTTTTTATTGGGTAAACAACTACCTTATCTCGTTATTGGTATGCTTAATTTTTTTATTTTAACAATAATGGTTGTCTATTTATTGCAAGTACCATTACAAGGCAGCTTTCTAGGTCTTATGCTCGGAGCCCTTTGCTATATTTTTGCTGCAACAGGTTTTGGATTACTCATTGCTACTATTACTAAATCTCAAGTGGCTTCCATTTTCGCAACTGCCATATTATGTATGCTGCCCACACTACAATTTTCAGGTATTGTGCAACCCACTTCAACACTTGAGGGATCAGGACATATTATTGGAACACTTTGGCCGGCAACGTATTACATGCATTTAAGTGTTGCAGCCTTTACCAAAGGACTTGGCTTTTTTGATTTAGCTAACGACATTATTTTACTTGCTATATTTGGCCCTGTATTTATTGCTATTGCCACCGTCTTTCTTAAAAAGCAGGAACGTTAACCATGAAAACATGGATCAATATATTTTGGCTTGGCATAAAAGAATTACGCAGTCTTTTAAGCGATTTTATTATGTTGATGTTAATCGTTTATTCATTTAGTGTAGCAATCTATTCTGAGTCTACCGCGATTAGCGAATCAGTACATAATGCGTCTATTGCGATAGTTGATGAAGACCGCTCAGCATTATCGGGAGCTATTGCAAATGCACTGTATCCGCCCTATTTTAAAACGCCAACACTTATTTCAGCATCAGAAATTGATCAAGGAATGGACCAAGATAAGTACATGTTTGTAGTTACCATTCCACCTAAATTTGAACAAAACATACGACAAGGTCGTCAACCTACGGTACAAATAGATATAGATGCAACAGCTGTCACACAAGCAAGTATCGGTAATAGTTATATACAAAGTATTATCACGAAAGAGGTCAATCATTTTGCGAATCGTTCAGATGCAACGACGGCTTACCCGGTAAAACTGATTCAACGTCGTGCCTTTAACCCAAATGGCACGGGCATGTGGTTTAGTGCTATTAATGCATTACTAAATCAGATTACCATGTTAACGATTATTTTAACGGGTGCAGCGTTATTACGTGAGCGTGAACACGGTACAATTGAACATTTATTAGTAATGCCTTTAAATGCTTTTCAGATTGTAATTGCTAAAATATGGTCCAATGGTTTAGTTATTTTGATTGCCTTTGCATTGTCTATGTTAGTTTTGGTTGAACAAACCCTAGACATCCCCATTGCGGGTTCAAAATTATTATTATTACTGGGGACGGCTTCCTACATATTTGCGGCTGCATCCATCGGTATATTTTTAGGAACTATAGCTCAAACCATGGCACAATTTGCCTTGTTGGTACTTATGGTTATAATCCCTATGGTAATGCTTTCAGGCGGTTTAACTCCCATTGAAAGTCAACCTGATATTATTCAACCTATAACTTGGTTATTACCCTCTAGGCATTTTATGGACTTCTCTCAAGCCGTTGTATTTCGAGTCTTGGCTTTGATTTAGTTTGGCCACAACTTTCAATTATCATAGCGCCGGGTGCTGTATTCTTTCTCGCAAGTCTTGCCATGTTTAGGCGGTCTTTAGAACGGATGTCATAAGTCAGTTTTAGCTAGCTGTTACTGTTTTTAGGTTAAACAGGAATCCAATTAGGGTTGTTTTTCATGCATAGAAATTGTTGTAACTGATTTTACCGAGCTTTGAAAATATTTAGCTTTTACTGCTAAATATTTAGGGTCACTAAAAAATTCATTCATAATTTCTTTACTTGGAAAATCAATTGTAAACACACGATTTATAGGGGCATCACTTTTAGATTTTAAGACTTCATTTACTTTAAAATCGAAACCAAAACTGCCACCAAAAGAATGAAGTATCGGCATCATACTTTCACGATATTTCTGATATTCAACATCATTAGTTACTTCAATACCCATTATTCTTTCGTAAGACATATAACCCCCTTTTAATTACTTATACTCATTCTATTTACTGAGCTCAAAGTCTAGCTTTCTGACTTTGATATTAACACCGGCAGCGGTTAATTCTTGATAGAAATCGACAATATTACATAATTCAACTTGTTTGCAAATTATGCCGTACTTTAAAATTGCAGGCTTATAACTTTGTAAAGAAGCTTGTTTAAGCCAATACAGCGCTTGTTCAAAATCTTTTTTAACATATTGTCCATTTATATACATTTCAGCAAGATTAACTTGTCCTTTGGCGTAGCCAAGATTAGATGAAGCTTGAAATAATTCAAAAGCACTTTCTAAATTAGTTTCACTAAATTTCTCATTTAAGAATGCCTCACCTGAGATATTTTCTTTTTTGCCATAAGTTAAATAGCTACTCGGTTGTTCATGTTTTTCTGGACCAACTAAACGATTAAATAACTTACCTCTTACCGGTCTTTTTGCTAAATAAATAGCTTGAGTATTTCTCATGCTTTTGATTACGTCAAGATGCAGATCATATCGTTTAGATTGAAAATAATCCTTATAACTCAATTGACTGTATTTTATACTATTGATAGCTGCATTTTGTCGTTGGTAATAAAAATCACCATATACCAATGTAATTATATCACCTGTAATATCGACAACCTTTGCAAGTCTGTACTTCTCTGTCGGTCTTAATTTGTCACTGAGCAATCTAAAATCTAAAAAGTAAATATCATCAATCTTTGGGTTTGAAATAATAGATAAAGTCTCTTTCTCTTCAGCTATAGAAGTGTGATATTCAAAAAACGCCAAACATAAAATGGTAACTAAAGCACAAATACTAAAGGTTTGATATGGTTTAATTGTTTTAAAAAACGTTGATGCTTCCTGATTTTCAATAGCTTCGTTAATATACATAAAAGTTAATCCCTTATACTTTTCAAAAGTGATTTAAACATTATGACACAAATAATATTTGTTTGTGTAGACGAATAAATCTTAGCTGCTACTATTTAAAAATCTTTATTTCTTAGCCGTTAACAAAAACACTGGATACTGCCCATGCGGCTTTTGTACAGCGCTCGCATCTACAACGGCAACATCTCGAAACCCGGCGTCTTGTGCTGCTTTAGTTATTACACTTCGATCAAAACCACAATGAAACACGCCGGTATCTTCACTATGAAAATTACCATCTTCACTATCTAGATCGGCGATAGCAATGACTCCGTCATCATTTAATAGTTTGTGAAATTTAGCAAACATTGCACTAATATCTTTAACATGGTGCATTGTCATTGAGGAGATAATACCGTCAAAAGCCCCCTTAAATTTTTCAGTTATATCTATCAATGTTAGATCCACGTCAATAATATCAAGCTCGCAACCCAGAGTATTTCGCTTTTTAGAAAGCTGCTCATTCATTGACTTTGAAATATCAATAGCCGTAATTTTTCTTACAAACGGCGCTATACGTTCAAGTAATAACCCAGTACCTGAGCCAAAATCCATTAGGTGCATATTTGAATCAAGGTTTATAGTTTCAATGATAGCATTGGCAATGTTTTCGACATTTGTAACTCTTTTAACGTCTTTTTCGTAGACCTTTGCTTTTTCTTTAAAATAATCTTTGTTCACTAAATTCTCTCCAATTTTTAACATTAACCATTAAAATAAATCGTTTATCATGAATTTTCCATAAAATTTGATAACCGTCAAACTAAGGTGGGGTTAATACCCCTATTCTTATTTTTTACTTTTATATTTATTTTTATATTTATTTTAATAGCACATTGATCCTTTTATGAAAGGCAAACGTATAATTCCCCTTAAGTATATTTTAGGCACGACTCAACTAGCTTTAACAGCCAATACTCTTTAATAAGGTTGTATGTCGTGTTGCTCTTTTTCAATTCATTAGCTATCTTCTAATGATAAAAGTGAGATTGTAGATTGTATAAGACTGAATAATAACAAATTTAATAGGGTAATAAGTAATGAAGTACAATGAGACAATTCTTTTTATTGAGAATGATGATAATACCCGTAAAATTTACTCTGATTTTTTTCGTGGAATATTTGCAACCGTGCTTGAAGCATCTAATGGACGATAAGGCATATCAAAATTTATCACCCATAGACCGAGCTTAGTGATAACTGAAATTCAGCTACCTCAAATGAATGGTCCTGAATTAATTCAAGAAATTCGTAAAAACGATAGTAAAACCCCAGTTATTGTATTTAGTGCACATATTGAAGAAGACTTTATCTTAGATACTATTAAAGAGCACATTAATGGTTTTATCAGTAAACCCACTAATAATAAAAAATTGGCACAAGTTATTGATCAAGTACTATCTGTTGGAAAGCACGAAGATTCCGTTGATAAAGCTAAGATACTTGGTGATAGTTTAACCCTAAATAATGAATCTGAAAAAGAACTACCTCAAGACCCTGAAAGTTTGATGGTCGTAGGGATAGGGTCAAGTGTCTTTGGCGGTCTAGAGGCGCTTACGGCTCTTATAAAAGGGTTACCTAGAAATAATAACACCGCCTATATCATTGCTCAGCACTTAAGTCCTAAGCATAATACTATGTTAGTGGAATTGCTTTCGAGAGAAAGTAGTTTAATGTTTAAAGAAGCTGAACATAATGAGACGCTTGAAAGCGATGTTTTTTATATTACACCACCAAATAAAAATGTTGAGATAAATAACAATAATCAAATTGTATTATCGGCACCAGAAAAACACTCTTTTTTACCTAAGCCTTCGGTAAATCAACTTTTTATCTCTATTGCTAAATACAAAAAAGAAAAATCTGTTGGCATTATATTATCAGGCACAGGTTCAGATGGCTGCCAAGGTATGCGTGCAATTAACGCTGAGGGTGGCATTACCATAGTACAAGAGCCAAGTACGGCAAAATATGATGGTATGCCTATGGCTTCAATTAACGGATCAGTTGTTGATATTTTAATTGTAGCTGACAAAATTGGCGAAGAATTAGTGGCGCTAGCAAATTTTCCTAGAAATAAAGTATTGAAAAAACATCAAGTGACACCTGCTAATGATCATATCTCAATTATTTTCGCTCTGCTTCATAAAATTAAGCATGTCGACTTTTCTGTTTATAAAAAAGCGACGATTGGTCGCCGCATTGAACGAAGAATGGTGGCATTGAAAGTAACAACACTCAGTGAATATGTAGCCTTAATAGAAAGAGATAAACAAGAAGTTGAATTACTTTATAAAGATATTCTCATTGGGGTTACCAGTTTTTTTCGTGACAGAGATGCTTATGACTCGGCCGGAAAACCTTCTCGACAAATATCTTGATGAAAGTCCTGATGCAAAAGAACTTAGGATTTGGATGCCAGGTTCTTCTACCGGTGAAGAAGCCTACTCCGTTGCCATTATAGTAAACGAGTTATTGAACGATCGACAACAAGTGATGGATATTAAAATTTTCGCCACCGATATTGATGAACATGCGCTAAAAATTGCACGCCGAGGTATTTACAGTCAAGCATCGATGACAGAAGTATCTGACTCTTATATTAAAGATTATTTTACAATTACTGATAATGAATTTGAGGTAAAGAAAACCTTACGACAGAATATTGTTTTCTCTTATCATAACCTTTTATCTGATCCTCCATTTAAAGACTTAGATCTTATTGTTTGCCGTAATCTACTGATTTATTTTAATTTAGATGCACAAAAATGGATGATTTTGGCACCGGTTATTCAAACTTAGGTTACCTAATTAATAAACCATTCGATATCTTAAAAATTGACCGTTCTTTTATCTCTCGTATTGGTGAAGAAAGTAAATCAGAAGAAGTGGTTAAAGCCACTATTTCTATTGCCAACGCATTAGGTTTAAAAACCGTTGCTGAAGGCGTTGAAACAAAGGCACAATATGATTTTGTGGCTAGTCATAACTGTGATTTTATTCAAGGTTATTATTTTCAAACACCTAAGCCAATTGGTAAGTTACTTAATTATTTACAAGAAAATGAGAACCAAGAGAATAAAGAGAACAAGGATTAAAGACAAAAAATACGATAAAAAAAGGCGACTAAATAGCCGCCTTATAGCTTCTTATAAGTAACTTTTAATCGTTTAGATGATGGCTATCTCTGCCAATGAACTATTTGCTCACCTGTACTTGAACGATAGCGCATGTGTAAAATACCACCATTCTCCATTTTTATGTCTAGTGGTAAATTTAGCTCTTGCATAAAACCGGGTTCAGTACCACTAATGAAAGAGATGGTGTAGCCATTGTTTATATACTTTATGTCACCGGTATAACTATTATTAATAATCGTTCCATTCATATTTAATACGAAAACTTGGGTTGCCCAATTAATCTGAGTGTTTGATCGATTACTAAAGTTGATTGATGCGTTGACTTGATAAGGTACAGAATAATCAACGCCATTCTCTTGATAACTGTTTAATTGCCAACTGTTTTCAGGAAAAAATACGGATTGTGAATTATTTTGGTTTGTTTCTGATTGTGTAGTGACTACTGTTGGGGTTTGATTAATGCTTTTCTCCGGCATAAATCTCGGTAAAACCAAAAGACCTACGCCTGAAAGTATTAAAATAATAGAAGGATTACTAACGTTAAGTTTTATACCAAAGCCTTCAACTTGGTTACTGCTAGCGTCTTTTTTATTTGATATAAAAAGGTATAAGCCGGCAATAATGAGTAACGACCCAAAAATCACAAAAATTATATCTATTGCACTCATATACACATCCATTATAAGTATGTAATTGCTTGGCAAAGACAGCCACTTTGTCAATTTAATAATCCTAGTCTAAAGAATACTATTTTTCAATTTACTAGCAGTAAGCAAATGACATCTAAATAAAATACCAACATAGACTTTACCTCGCCTAACCCACAAATTTCCTTTTGTATCTAAAATAAGCGGGTGTAAAAAAAGATCAGCTGTAAGCTAACCGTGAATAATTAGCTTCGCTGTCATCATTAATCCTAGGCTACGCGACACCTATTCTTATTTATTATGTGTAAACCCTGTAGTGTATAAAAAAATTAAAAAAGCGATAGAAAATACAAAAATGAATAACCCCATTAAAGCTCCTAGCCCTAATCCGGGTTTTAACACCGCGATTTTGGGATTGTTAGGATTATAATAAACAGTGACAGACTTCCCTAAAGGGTAATTCCTAGCTATAGAGTCATGATAACGATAAAAAGATGATTGAACCTCATGCCATCGTCGTTTTTTGGATGAATAAGTTTTTCCATTTACAACATATCTATAAGTTATGTCTAAAGTAAAAGTTTGAATCCTATCCCCCTTTCACGACCTGCTCCTGCTATAGGAGTACCAACCTCACTACTCGTGATTTTACCTAAAACGGTTGGGAAATATTTTGCTTTGACCGCTTTAGGGATAGACACAAATAAATAATAAATTATGCCTAAAACAAGGCAAACAAAAACTAACGATATAAAAAGTGGTGTTTTGTCTATAATAATCGATAAATCCATTTGTCATTCCTCTGAACACATTATCTAAAAAGTTTGACAGCTACCCTAAGTTTTTGATGATATTCGCCAGTATTGGTTGAATTGCCTTTAACTTTGGATTTTCACTTTGCCCTGTAATAGCGAAAATACTGTAGATAAAACTACGGGTATTGTGCAGTTTAGCTAAGCCATTTTTACTACCATAAACACTATCCCAATCAGCAAAAGGTACAGGAGAAACAACCCTGTCAAAAAAACTAGAAATCTCACTTTCTGTATGTTCTCCACGCAGAACAATATAGATAATAGCAGTAGCTAATCGTTTGGGTTCGCCGTATGTGTAAAAATGCAACTTTTGCGGTGACACCTGTGATTGTATTGCGCTTAACAACTGATTTAACTGTATTTTTGATATATTTTTATTGAGTGATAGTTGTAAAAACACATCTGCTGTATGAGCTACTGCGTGTCGCCATCCTTTCGCATCATCAAACCCTCGATAATCTTCAATCTTACTCATGTACCTTGTTGATACATCTACCGCTCTTTGACGCTCTTCATCTGAAAGGTAAGGAGATAGACGATCAACACGAATTACCTCTGAAAACACTAAAGCTGCAAATGGCTGTGTAAAATCGTCGGTCTCTTGATTAACTTGCTGTAACGTATTGATGAGGGAATTAAAAATTGTTTTGACAGTATTTTGATCTAATAATTCATTACGTAACCAGTAACTTATTCCTTCAAAAACTACACCATCGCGAATTTTAGGATCTTGATATCCTAAGCATGAAAGTAATTTTATTGCTGTTTTATTTCTCTTGTTAACAGACTCAATTTCAAATTTTTCTTTTTTCAGTGTTTCAAGTGCACTTAATGTGAAATTATTCGTGCATTGATTCGCATTTACCATTGAGGTCATTAGCAGTGATATTATAAATGCAGTTAACAGCTTTTTCATATTATTCCTTGATATTAAGTATATTGCTTGTTTTACAGTACCCTCGGGCAATTTCAATAACAAATCCATTTTATATTTACATAAATAAGCTAGCAGTAGATTAGTACGGTATGATTTATTATGGTTAGCTAAGCTAGCGTGAATAATTAGGGTGGGTGTCCTCATAAATCTTTCTATGGTGAGAGATGGTGTCTATTGGGAGCCTAAAATGAATCAATAATTAAGATTTGACACCATAGTCACTTATTATATTGCATTTACTCTACAATATAGCCTTTAGAATATAAAGCTTTTACAACTGCCATTTGGTCATTGGACTGTTTATCAGAAACAATAGTCGCTTGCCTTTTTGAAGGACCTAAATACTAAATGTTAATACCTTTAAATATAAGTTACATAAAAAAAATACACCGTGATAACACAGCTCATCAATATAACGAATGCCCTGACATATTGTTGAGATAATCTCATTGAGATATGAGCTGAAAAATATCCGCCTAATAACGTTCCGACTAAAACAGCACTACCTTCTGCCCATGCAATTGAATCGTTTAATATAAATAGAAAAATAGCCGCAAGAGACACAGAGGAAGACACCGCTAATTTTATACCGTTCATTACGTTTATGTTTGAATGACCGGCTAGCGTTAAATAACTTAACACTACGATACCTAATCCTGCATTAAAAAAACCACCGTAAATACTTATACTAAATAATGTTAAAGACAAAAAGATGGCTCTGAATTGGAAGGCATATTTATTTTTTTCTGCATAAGCTTTTAATAAAGTATTAGCTTGGGATCCAAAGATAAATAATAGAGTGGCAAATAAAAGTAACCACGGAATAGCAATTTCAAATGAAGATTCTGGTGTTTTTAATAACAAATAAGCACCCAATGCACCACCGATCACACTCGATAAAACCGTTAATAACACTTCTTTTTTGTGTTTTTTTAATATCTGTCTAAATGCAAAAGCACCACTAAGGTAACCAAGACATGATGAAAAGGTATTGGTTGCATTGGCAATTAGAGGAGGTACACCAACAAAAACAAGAGCCGGAAAGGTAATAAAGCTACCACCACCCGCAATAGAGTTTAAAACTCCGCCGATAAGTCCGGCTGTGAATAATAATAAAAATTCGCTCATGGTGTAACATTCTCAATAGTAATATCGTCATGGTGGCGATCTTCTTTATTGGAGGATACCCCCCATGAATAAATTACAAGCGCAACGTTATCATTACCTTTTTGAACAACATCTTATCAATCTTTCTTTACAAGGTAAACGACCATCCACTATCGATGCTTATGCTCCAGGATTATGATAAATGTGATAAAGATAAATGGGGTCAGGTACAAATTAAAATATGTGTACCTGACCCCTTTTTTATTTTTATGACCCCTTTTTTATAATTTAGGTATAAAAAAGCCCCGATTCATACCGAGGCTCCTTGTAAATATTTCAGCGCTATTTGGTAGTTTTTCTTCTTGCAAAGCCAAGACCTGCTAAGCCAAGACCCAACAGGGCAATGCTAGCCGGCTCTGGAACAGACACTGAATCTGAATAAAGCCTGAAATGGACATCGCTTACACGTACATAGGCAGTTTGATTGGAATAGTCGTCAAGCCCGGCGGTACTAAACTGTGTGTGCGTTCCTGAGCCCACTCGTGGTATGTAGGTATTGGCTGCCCAAAGCGACAAATAATATGTTCCTGCAGCCAAAGAGGCGCTTCCTAAATCTAGATTAACTGTTACGTTGTCGTAATAATCATTGACATTAGTAACATAGGTGCCGGCCGCCCAATCGTAATCATAAGAATACAGTTTATTGGATAAAGTATTGTTCCATATAGAAAACTCAACCTGATCATATGAGTCTGTAGAAAAATCAATACTCAAGCTATCTAACTCATGAAAGCTAGATAACGTAAAATCATCAAATACCTGCCATAATGTTGTATCACAAGAAGAACATGACCCCCCAACATTAAGAGTATCGCTTCCGTTATCTACAATAAGACCGGCGTTTGCATTGGTAGCAGCGAAAAGCCCTAGCGTTAGTAAAAGTTTTTTCATCTGTACCTTTCCCCTATTATAAGTTAACTTAACAGTAATTTTAATAGCAATATACACACCACAATTTCAACTAGTTGTTTTTATTGGCTTTATCAACACACCAAATCTAAAAGTGTAAAATATTTCGACGCAAGAGCAAAAGCCAACTGTTATTTATCGTTTTAAGTGACTTGTTATATTTTTTAAACTACAATGTACGACAATACCGTACATAAATTGGAGTTTACTATGGACAGCATAAGTGTAAATCAGTTTAGAGACAACTTAAAAACATACGTTGAACAAACAGTTAACCAACATGAACCTATTAAAGTAACGAGGCGTCTTGGTGATGCTTTTATTGTAATGAGTGCAGATGACTGGGAAAGAGAACAAGAAACATTGCACGTATTACAAAGTAATAGCTTGATGCAACAAATAGCTGAATCAATGAATACACATAAGAGTAATAAAGGCCACAAACCAACACAAGAGCAATTAGATGAGATCATTAATCTTTGAAGGTAAAACGTGGCTCACTTATGAGCAATTAAGAGAAAAAGATAAAAAATTACATAAAGCGCTATGTAAAATATTAAAAGAAATGCTTCGCTCAGATCCCAGTAGTGGATTAGGAAAACCCGAGCCACTAAAACATAACCTGTCTGGTTTATGGTCGAAGCGAATTTCTCAAAAAGACAGACTTATTTACAAGTTTGATGAAAAGTATGTTTATATATTCGCTATTGGTGGACATTACGCCGACTATTAGAAAAATACTCATCCTCTGATAAAAATTGCTCCACTGAGCAACCGTGAGGATAATAGATCTCCCCATCGTTATTCTTGTTACCTAGTACTCAGGAAATATAACTACATCCATAATAAAATCCATCATGGTTAATAAACCGCCCTGTGCAGAGTCGCATGCAGGTTGGTATAGGGCGGAGGGTAGAAACCACCGGCTACCCGATTTAAGTTTTTTGGTTCCGGCGGTTAGCTTGATGATAATGCCATATGAACGAACAGTGGTTACGCCCGAAATAGGTGCCCCCTGTTTTTACCGGCTCGTTTCGCCGCGTACATCGCGTTATCTGCTTGTTTGAACACGACATTTTCGTCAGCGTTTTCGGCACACACTAGCGCGACACCGATGCTCGTGGAACAATAATGCTCAATCGTATTCTCTTCATTGTCGGAAGTTACTTTCAGAAAGTATCTTTCTTCCAATGCAGCACGAATCTTCTCGGCTACTTGCAGCGAAGTTGATTCAAAATCGGCTTGGTTCGTATCGACACTCTCTATCCAAACGACAAATTCATCACCACCAAACCGCGCTAGAGTGTCAGAGGATCTGATCACTTTTCTAATTCTATACGCCACCTCAGTTAACATGAGGTCACCGACAAAGTGGCCGTGTGTATCGTTTAGATCTTTGAAATGATCTAAATCCAAAACCATCAGGGCACCACGTCCATTGTCTCGCTTTATTTTGGCAATAGATTTTTGCAATGCATGTTCAAAATATCTACGGTTAGGAACTTTGGTTAGTAAATCCAAAAATGCAATGTCACGAATCTCTCTTTGTGCAATATTACGCTCTGTGACGTCTATAAAGGTCGCCAAAAAACCATTGGCCAGTGTCATGCCCGATATTTCCATCTCGCGAACGGTGCCATCCTTACAGTTAATAGTGTATTCAATAGGTGTGATGTCTTGCCCTTCACGAGCTGATACCTCAACCGCTTCGGCCCAGTTCGACAACACCCAATCTCGATACTCGGAATCAGGGTAAGCTAACAGCCACCATTGTTGTAAAGTTGGCATATCGTCTAAATCATAGCCAAAGATATGTGTGAACTTTTTATTAATTCTTAGCACTATGCCATCTTCTGAAACAAGACAGAGCGGAATTGGCAACTTAATAAACAATTCGAGGAAATCATCTTGGGTGTTCATAATGTTTTATTCCACATGTAAGCAAAGGGTTGAGGGCAATATTGACCAGGAAAAAAACGATGTTTTTATCCGTTGGCTTCGTGCGCCTTTCATTTATAGACAAGGTCAACCTACCTTGAAAACCAATCACGCTATTTACTATATAAAGTGGCTTCGGGCTTGTCCAACACCCGAATAAGGTGTCGGCTGCGCGACACCTATTCTTATTTGTTATGACTCAAGATCATCGATTCTGAGCAATTGGCGGCTATTACGTAAAGTTAGTATTTTTATTTCATTTCCAACTTTATAAATTATTCGATAATTGCCAAATATAACTTCACGATAGCTTGTACTTAATAACTCTGGAAGTGGCCTTCCCTTCTCGGGGTGGGAACCTAATGAATCTGTTCTGTCGAAAACATCATTAACCCATTTATCAGCCCCGTTGGTTTATCAAGAGCAATAAATTTAGCTGTTGTCTCTAGCTTTTCAATTGCTAAT
This sequence comes from Colwellia maritima, assembly GCF_022669015.1. GTDB lineage: Bacteria > Pseudomonadota > Gammaproteobacteria > Enterobacterales > Alteromonadaceae > Colwellia > Colwellia maritima. The sequence goes on from NZ_JAKKSL010000002.1 coordinate 753,750, forward strand.
GGCGACCAAACTACTTTCAAGATTGGATATTCTTTAAAACCTGCGCACGTGCATCAGAGTTGGAAATGCCAAGTCCTGCGGAAAGCTGAGCTTCCGCTTTTTGTACTTCTTCAAGTAACTCTATTTTTTCTTGCATAGATTCATATTCAGCAACATCCAAAACTACAGCAACACCTTTTCCCCTTTGAGTGATTACAATGGGTCTTCTAGTTTCATTAACTTGACGTATAAATGATGCTGCTCCGGCTCTAAAATCTGAAAGCGGTTGAATATCTTGATCAAAATGAAGTCTACTCATGATAATACCTTTTGTTGTACCTTATATGGTACAAATTATAGTAAAAATGGTGGGAGAGTACAAGACTTTGAATTTGAGTTATTACGCCCATTTAAGGGGCTGGTAATTGTTTGCTTAAATTGTGAAACGAAGCGGAATAGAGCAAACAGTTAGCTGTCCTGCGTTAATGGCTTGGTACGCCCGGCATGGGCATGAACTAATGAGGTGAAAGTCCTCTGTAGGAAGATCACCGTTTAATGAGTTTTATTAAACGCTAACTACTCGCGAATGGCAAGGGCTTTTCCGTGAGGAATGGTCTGAAGGAAGCCGTTAGCAAATTTGCGAGCTGAACACAGATAGCTCAAGGTACATACCGACCTAGCCCCATTAAATACCATGTGCGAGAGTTAAGCCATGAGCAAGCAAATTTCGAGCCTTAACCGATACCTGCGAGGATGGGGAAACTACTTCCTCATCGCCAACGGTTATCAGTTATGTGTCGATTTAGACCAATGGATCCGCCGAAGAATACGGATGTGTTTTTGGCGACAATGGCGCAAGCCAAGATCCAAAGTGAAAAATCTATTAAAACGGGGTGTTCCACTAGCGCTAGCAATTAGCTGTGGAGCGACAAGGAAAGGGGTATGGCGAAGTGCGAAAACCAAAGGGATAAATAAGGCATTAAGCAACGAGTATTTAGCTAATGCAGGTTTAGTATCACTTAGGGATATCTGGATTAAAATCCATCATGGTTAATGAACCGCCCTGTGCGGAGCCGCATGCAGGGTGGTGTGGGGGCCGGAGGGTAGAAACCTCCGGCTACCCGATTTAAGTACACATTTACGCTATTTTTCTTTATGTTCTTTATTCTCTTTGGCGTCTATATAAGCTTGGCGTGCTTGTGTATCACAATGTCTAGCGCTGCTTTGACGGTCTTTGGTGCTAACAGATGCAGAAGAATAATTCTTTTGACACCAGTCTAAACTTCGTTTTTGAGGATACTGCTCTATATCTAGTTCATTTGAAGTTAGCTCTGTTGAGCTTGAGCAACCAAAGATACTAAGACCTATAGATAATAATAAGATAGTTTTTGATTTATTCACGATACTCTCCTTGTGTATTTAACAGCTTATTGAACACCATTTTGGTGGTTTATAACACCCCAAAACGGCGTATATTACGTGGGCTAATAATTTCACTAAAAAACATCTTTGTAAACAAATAATTATATGTATTTTAAAATGGTCTTTGTTGTTACGCCCCAAAACTAACAATTAAAAAGGACATCCATTTTAATTGTCATCACAAGTTCTGCCAAATTCAATTGATGAACTTTCCCCTGTTTTCAAAAGAAGGTGCCGATTAGATAGGTTTGTTCATTCAAGCTGTCGAAAATGTGCGTATATTTTAGATTTTTGTAAACGCTAGACACAGTAAACTGCCAATCGGTGATTGGTGGTTTGTTCTTTATTAGTTGATATTACTTTTTAGGCTAATAGTTTTTCACAACAACTTAAGCTTTGTCGTCGTTTTAATCCTTGATGCTCGCAATACTCATTAAGCGCATCGCTATGCCCTACAGCACCATGAAATAAACGCCTAAATTCCTGGGTTAACTTTAACCAGTTGTCAGGCGCTATATTTAACCGTGCTAATAACGCAGGTTGTTCGTTATCTATGTAACCTCTATTATCTTCTCGTATGCATCGCCCTGTTATTTCTATTAATGAGAGATAATCCAATAATTCAAACGGTAAGCCTTTAGGCATGTGTTTTTTAGGGTTACCAACAACGGGGTGTTCCACTAGCGCTAGCAATTAGCTGTGGAGCGACAAGAAAAGGGGTATGGCGAAGTGCGAAAACCAAAGGGATAAATCAGGCATTGAGCAACGAGTATTTAGCCAATGCAGGTTTATTGTCACTTAGGAATATTTGGGTCAAAATCCATCATGGTTAATGAACCGCCCTGTGCGGAGCCGCATGCAGGGTGGTGTGGGGGCCGGAGGGTAGAAACCTCCGGCTACCCGATTTATATTTTTTACAACTCACATATACTTTTGATGCTACGAGCAAAAGCAGTGTTATCAATTTCTTTTATAAATTGACCGCCTGAACCACCAAAGATCAGATTTTGCTCCCATACAATAAGCCTGAATTTATCGGAGCGAATATATATTGTAGGAGCGTAAGTTACTAGAGAGCGATTCCACCCTCCCTTTACTTTTTTTAAGTAATCGTTCACCGCTTCATGCAGTTGACTGTTTGACTCAAACTTCCGCTGAGTTTCAATCCTGCCTTTGTTGTAAATTAGGCAGTCAATATTTTCATTTTTATCGAAAAGCCCATCGTTTGTTACTGGAAGATAAAAGTAACCTAAAATCACTAATACAGCCACAAGCAAAATAGAAAGCATAATTTTTATTATGAACACGGCAACCCAGTATTTAAAAATATAACGCCTTACTAATGGGCGCATAAATGCTTGGCTAAAATTAGCGACGAAGGAGCGCAAGCCAAGCGTTTTGCGTCCTTTTAAGTAACTTGTTATAGCTCCCTTTCCCCGTTTTCTTTGTCTTTGGGTTCACCATTCTCATCTTCTTCCTTTAATTGCTCTTGCCTTATTCTTTCGAGCTTTTTAATCTCCTGAGGAGGAATAGGAAAGACAGACAATATTGGAAAAACTGCCAAAAATATAAATGCCCCTCTTGGCATTCTTTTACTCCACACAACTAGCCGATACATCCCTCGAATTATTAGAACGGTAAATAATATTAATGCAAAGTAAAAACCAAGTTCTACAAGAATAGATGAATTATAAAAGTCCATTTAACAAACCTCCCCGTTATAAAATATATGGGGAGGCTTTCACTGACATTCAAGTAGCTATAACGCCTCGCTAAGAGGCAAATAATAGTTGGTCAAAATAAGCGAGGCACGAGCAAAAACCAACTGTTATTTGTCCTGCTTGAGCGACTTGATACTAATTGAGCCTCCTCCCCAAAGTCTAGCATTACGCTACACTTTAAGGCGACTAAACCAACAGGAGAAGACTCTATGAAATTCTACACTACTTTACAGCAATATTATTGCGGAATCGACTTGCATGCCAGAATTCTTTACGTTTGTATTCTCAATCAACAAGGGGATAAACTCGTTCACCAAAAAATTGGGGCTGATCCGCCGGCTTTACTACAATTACTCGAACCCTACATCGGCAATGTGGTAGTTGGTGTTGAATGCATGCATTGTTGGTACTGGGTTAGTGATTTTTGCCAAACACATGAGATAAACTTTGTCTTAGGCCATGCACTTTACATGAAAGCCATTCATGGTGGAAAAGCCAAAAATGATAAAATTGACTCATACAAAATAGCCAAACTTGCTAAAAGGTGGAAACTTCCCTCTTGCGTATAATTACCCAAAAGAAATGAGGGCAACAAGAGATTTACTTCGTAGAAGAACCGGCGTAGTCAGGCACGGCGCTAATCTTAAAGCTCATGTGGTCAATACTGACAGTCAATATAATTTACCTACCCGCGACCTGAATCTAAAAAATGTTTCCGCAAGAGAAACACTACGACATTGCTATGATGATGAGGTAGTTCAACGCACCATTGAACTCGACATGGTGTTACTTGATTGCTATGCAAAAGAGTTGTCCAAAGTTGAATACTTTATTGAAAAACAAGCCAAACAACATCATGGGGCTTACCTTTATATTATTCGTAGTTTTCCTGGTATAGGGCAAATACTAGGGTTAACTATCCTGTATGAAATAGGTGATATTACCCGCTTTAATTCTGTTCAAAACTTTGCGTCTTACAGTAGATTAGTCAAATGTAAAGCCGAGTCTGCCGGAAAGACTTACGGCACCAGTGGTAATAAAATTGGTAACGGTCATCTAAAATGGGCGTTTAGTGAAGCAGCCGTTCTTTATTTACGTGGCAATGATAAAGCCAAAAATTATCTTAATAAATTACAACGACGCATGAGTAAAGGCAAAGCCTTATCAGCCTTAGCGCATAAAATTGGTCGTTGTATTTATTTTATGCTGAAGGATAAAACTGTATTTGATGAAACTAAATTTTTAAAAGGTTAAGTCGCACAATGGCGTGAGCTTCTCGCCTAACTGGATGAAAAAGAGCATGAGGTTAATCGTCAAGCCAATTGTTGTTCATGATGATTACTATGCCATGTAGTTCAAGCCACGTTGTCTTGATTAGACACGCCATTGGTGCGCATTACCTTATAAGAGCAATGAGTAAACTCGTTTACACCTTAACTGAGCCTGAAACTAACTGAGACCTGTTTAACACCAAGTAATCATCCTACTTGAATAGTGCCAAAGAAAAGGTTAACCGATGAATGTCTAGTGCCCCTGCTACCGAAAAGGATTAAGGAAAAGCAGGCAGTGATGAGATCACACTAAGAGAGCCTCAATATGTGTTTGCCGTAAACGAGCGTTTAATGGCTAACTGACATAACGAAGAAGACGAATTTACTGATTGAAAACAATTAGCTACCTAGCGGTAGCTAAAAGAACACTATTGCCTATTGACGCGAGATGGGCTCATATGTGTTATATGCGCTTTACTTTTGATTCTTGCAATTTTCCCAAGACTTGTATACTTTACCATTTTTTGGAGATATAAAAGCAAAATCAGAAAAACTATTACCGTTATTTACAATGACGCAGCCATGAAGTAAACCAAATTTACCATAATAATCGCCGTTGAAATTTGATTTTAAAAAGGCTATTCCAGTATCTTCTTGACCAATTCCCGCTATCTCAATATGTAAATCCTTTCCCACTTTATAGGAACAATTTAATTGTTGATAATCATCTTCCTGGCATTTTTTGCCCTCTAAAATTACTTCATAAGTGCCGACTAAAGAAAATTGACTAAAAAAAGATAAACTTATGATTAACGCAAATAGCTTCATGGGATCTCCTGTGCATATAACGCCCAAATAAGGGGCTGATTAACTGTTGGCTAAAATGTGAAGCGAAGCGAAACCGAGCCTACTGTTAGCAGTCCCGCTTAATTTTCTTGTTATGTCACTTGCAACAGTAATCGAAATTTCTTAATTAAGAATATTTGGTTTAGCAATAGGTTTTCCGTTATCATCGAAAAATACAGAAGGTTTATTAAGTCCTTTTATTTTCCAAACAATAAGTTTGGAAAGACTTCTAAGAATAATCTTAAGAGATGATCCTTTCAGTTCAGTAGGGACTTCCTGCCTAGCAAATTTTGTCTGAATGTGGCCTCTATTTTTTCCTAATTCTTCGTCTCGGGTAGAAGCATTATCCATAAAATTATGGATAACCCCAATAAAAGGAACTCCTGGTCCCATTGTATTACCTATTGGAGTATTGCAACATATTGTATACCGGCGATACATACCTTTAGCGCTTAACCTAACACTCGAAATTTGTTCAATTCCTTCTGTAATTTTTATATTAGAAATCGGCATTTGAAATATGTCCGTACCACCGTATTGATCTAATACACTACTTTCTTGATTTAAATACTGAGCAAACGATTGACAGTCATCACAGCAACACATAATTCTTGTACCGGAACTTTCATTTACATTCTTAGTTTTTCCTTTAACTTTCCCACAAGAACATTTTAATTTTATTTCTGGCATTAGATTAGTTCTCCATATTTAATTTGATGACATAACAGCTTATTGAACACCATTTTGGTGGTTTATAACACCCCAAAACGGCGTATATTACATGTGTTAATAATTTCACTAAAAAACACCTTTGTAAACAAATAATTATATGTATTTTAAAATAACCTTTGTTGTTACGCCCCAAAACGGCTTGTAATAATGTTATTGGACAAAACAAAGTTTACTGTCTATACATACAGTTAATTATTATTTATGAGCTTAGCTAAATGAAATCACCTTTTTTAACACTGATCAAAGAACATATGTATAAAAAACGTTATGCCAAGCGCACTATTGAAGCATATTTATTCTGGATTGCTGCGTTTATTCGCTTTCATAATATGCGCCACCCTAGTTCGATGGGAGATACCGAAGTTGAGTTATTTTTAAATCATTTGGTCAACACCCGAGATGTTGCTAAAGGCACACAAGCGCAAGCATTAAACGCGCTGTGTTTTTTATATAAAGAAATAATTAATGCGCCACTGTCTTTATCATTGAATTTTTTAAAAAGTGAGCGACCTATAAAATTACCCGTTGTACTTACTCACGCAGAAGTCACAGCGTTATTTAAACACTGTAGTGCAAACCACTATTTAGCCTGTGCTTTATTATATGGTAGCGGTATGCGGTTAATGGAAGTGCTACGTTTACGAGTTAATGACATTGATTTTGATTATAAATGTGTACGAATTTGGGATGGTAAAGGTGGCAAAAACCGCGTAGTAACACTTGCAATTGAGCTTATTCCGCTATTGCGTACGCAAATAAAATTAGTTGAAAACTTTTTACAGCTTGATCTTAAAAATCCGTTGTTTAGCGGTGTGTTCATGCCTCACTTATTACGTAAAAAATATCCTAGCCACAATAAGCAGCTTAGTTGGCAATATTTATTTGCCTCTCATAAATTAAGTATTGACCCAGAAAGTAAACAACTTAGGCGCCATCATATTGATGAAAAACAATTACAACGTGCTGTTAAAAAAGCAGCGTTTGATGCCCAAATTGATAAGCATGTGACTCCACATACCTTACGTCATTCATTTGCCACTCATTTATTACAAAGTGGTGCTGACATAAGAACCGTTCAAGCGCAATTGGGGCATAGTGATGTGCGTACAACACAAATTTACACGCATGTTTTACAGCAGGGTGCAAACGGTGTGATCAGTCCATTCTCTCGCATAGGCGCTAATTAATTAAGCCCCTAGAATGTATACGAGAATTATTTTCAAACTATATACTGAGCTTATTTGCTAGTAATAACCCTTTTACGTTGTTCTTCAATGCCCATAGCTAAAAGAAAAGGGTCGGCTTTTTGTTTAGCAATAAAATCACTTTTTTCCTGTAAACCAAGCCAATTATGTTTGATCAAACATTGAGCGACAGCTCCACCTAAGGTAGCGCCAGGGCCTAGTATAATTAATTTGTCTGGTGCATATTCTTTAATAGCCACTTCAATGGCTTTGCTAAAATTATAGGCATCGGTTACTTGTGTACCTAAGGTGTAATCGTATAGTTTGTGGGTGTCACAGCTATAAGGTTGCCAGATCTGCCCTAGCCCATCAATTAACGGAATTTTTGGTGATTCAAATAACTCTGTTGATAAAAGTGATCTGGCTTTAATAGAAATATCGTTTAACAAGGGAGTATGAAAAGCTGCATGGTTAAATAAATTCATGGGGTACCTGTCTTGAATAACGGGCAATTTTTCTTCTAAGGCTTTTAAACCTGTTTTATTACCACCAAAAACTAAATAGCCGCCTAAATGAATAGAAATATACACTTCATTTTTACTGTCTTTATTTACTTCTGTGAGCCATTGATCAATTTGTGAAATGGATTCGCTGTTTTTGCCACTGCTCATTAGTGATTGGGTAAATCATTTGTCCACCCACTACACCATCAGTCATCATAGATCCCATGGTATTTATTAATTCAATAGCAGCATGTGGATCAACTGCTCCAAAGAACCGCTAAAGCAATATACCAACCCATTGAATTACCCGTTACGGCAACAATGTCGTATTCATCACGGTCAATTGATTGAAAATCGGCTAGTGCACATGCATAAATTAATGCCGAAGCATTTTCTCCTGCGGTGTGCTGACGCATATTATATTGCGCCATGCTATCAAGTTCATTGATGCTAATTTGACCTTGTAATTGACGATAGTTATCGATTACTGAGATTATCTCTGTTTTATCAGCGTGCAATCGCTGTAAATAACCGAGTTCTTCTTTATTGTAGGTTCCGCGTCCAGGGCAAATAACAACGGCGCGTTTTTTTTGATTCGTTATGTGTTGATTACTCGTATTCATATTGTTTCTCACGTAACCTTATGTTTTACGCCAATGGATTGTTTTTATTGGATTGTTTTTATTGGATTGATTTTTTTGTAACAACGTTGTTGCTGCCTCAACAATGCCGTTTGCAGAGGGCAAAACATGATAGGCCGCAGCACCCAATGGAATAAAACTGTCCTGAGCGGTCAGTCTACTCATATTCGGGATGATTTTATCATTTGCGGTATGCGCTTCATGTATAAGTGTCATTAAAGCTTCACTGATGGAACCCGTTTGGCGACATTCGTCAACAATTAAAATATTGCTACACTGAGTGACTTGTTCAAGAATACCTTGTTCATCTAATGGCGCTAACCAACGTAGATCTACCACGCGGCAATTAATGCCTTGTTCCGCTAATATTTTTTCTGCCTGTCTTGATAAGAAGTAACCATTCCCGTAGGTTAAAATACATAAGTCTTTGCCTTCGCCAAACACTGATATTTTTTGATCAACCTCTGCTTTTGCTGATTTAGGCTGAACATATTCAGATGTCCAAAGACCATCGCCCTCTTCATGTAAATCCTTAGTCATATACAATGCTATTGGCTCTAAAAACACCACAATACGTTGTTGCTCTTGCGCTAATTTCACACAGCTTCGCATCATTTGTACTGCATCAGCGCCGTTTGATGGACAAGCAATAATTAACCCAGGGATATCACGGAAAACCGCAAATGAATTATCATTATGAAAATGGCCGCCAAAGCCTTTTTGATAAGCCGCCCCCTGCAATACGTATAACCATGGGGTTGGTATATTGCCCATTAGAGAAAAAAGGCAAGGTGGCTGCTTCGCCCCGTATTTGATCTTCGGCGTTATGCACGTAGGCTAAAAACTGAATTTCAGGTATAGGTAGAAAACCGTTATGTGCCATGCCAATAGCAGTGCCTAAGATAGACTGTTCATCTAATAAGGTATTTACAACACGATTTTCCCCAAAGCGTTCACATAATTTTGCTGTAACGTTATACACACCACCTTTTTTACCAATATCTTCACCGCACATCACAATATTTTGATGTTCGGACATTAAATCAAGTAATGCCCAGTTAAGCAGCTTGGCTAAATGTTGAGGTTTACTGAGGTTATGCTTTTCATGTGAAAATAACGATAGCCGTTGATTGTCATCAACCTCGACATGATGTTTATTTTTGCGTGCAGGCGGAACAATACTCGCCATAACTTGTTTTGCTGTTGCTAATTTAGGTTTTGATGCTGCAGCATCAGCAACGTTAGCTACTCGGTTCTCAATATTATTATAAATGTCGATTATTTGTTCAGCATTTAACATGTTGTTTTCTAATAGAATACGGGCACTGTGTAGTAAGGGATCTTGAAATTCGTTTGCTTCAATCTCTGACATTTTACGGTAAACAAATTCAGCATCAGAGCCGGCATGGCCAAGTAAACGTACCGTGCGCATGTGTAAAAATACGGGTTTACGTAATTTTCTGGCAATATATTCTGCTTCTTTAGCTTTTTGGTAAGTATCAAGCAAATTTAAGCCGTCGCAATAAAGGTAGTGAATTCCTGCTCTATACTGATAATTAGCGGCAATCCAACCCTTAGGCGTTGAGGTTGAAATACCAATGCCATTATCTTCACAAATATAAACAATAGGCATTGGTATAGATTGATACGCCGCCCAAGCGGTACTGTTAATAGCACCTTGAGTTGTAGAGTGATTAGATGATGCATCACCAAAATTACAGACTACAATGCTGTCATTGGGCATTTCTGCTTCTATATTTAATCGTTTAGCCAAATCAACACTAAAGGCAGCCCCCATGGCTTTAGGTAAATGTGACGCAATGGTGCTTGTTTGTGGTGGAATGGCTAACGTTTTGCTACCCAACACCTTATGGCGACCACCAGAAATAGGATCATCTTTAGACGCTGAAAAAGACAGCAACATATCATATAGTGGTGTTTGCCCGGACAAGTTGTTTGCTTCGTTGAATAACAAAGGCGCCACTACGGTAATGTAAAAAAGCCATATCTGTATGCCTGAACGCTTTTGCATACGCGGCATTACCCTCGTGACCTGAGCTGCCTATAGTATAAAAGCTTTGCCCTTTCTTTTGCATCACACGTGATTGTAGGTCTAAATGACGACTCATCACCTGTGTTTCAAATAGGTCGATAACGGCTTGGTTACTTAAACCAACCGCTTCTGGTGTGAGTAAAGAATTTGACGTGGGTAGATTACCGCTACGCACAAAGTTGATAAAATTTTCTTTTACCAATTGATTACGATCTGACATTGGGATTCCACTTTTTCAGCAAACAAAATTTGAGATAGTTAACGTTAAAGCGCGATTAAAATCCCGCCTACGGATAATTAATTACTTGTCGGCATAAACCCCAACCTACAAATTTTGCTTTTGTAGGTTAGACGTTAGCTCATCAACAGAACTATTAATAAAAAGCTTGTAACCCTGTTTGTGCTCTACCTAAAATTAACGCGTGCACATCATGCGTACCTTCGTAGGTGTTTACTGCTTCTAGGTTCATTACATGACGAATAATGTGGAATTCATCACTAATACCATTACCACCATGCATATCACGGGCAGTACGAGCAATGTCTAAGGCTTTACCACAAGAGTTACGCTTTATAAGCGAGATAGCCGTAGGTGATAAGTCGCCTGAATCCATTAGTCTTCCTGCTTGTAAACAAGCAAATAAGCCTGTGGTTATGTCGGTTTGCATATCAGCTAGTTTTTTCTGAATAAGTTGAGTAGCCGCTAACGGACGACCAAATTGTTCACGGTCTAAGGTGTATTGGCGAGCACCATGCCGGCCAAAATTCTGCTGCACCTAACGCGCCCCATGCAATACCGTAACGGGCTTTATTTAAACAACCAAAGGGTCCTGACAAGCCTTTGGCATTGGGTAGCATATTGTCAGCAGGTACAAAAACGTTATCCATAACAATTTCACCCGTAATTGAGGCACGTAATGAAAATTTACCTTCAATTTTAGGAGCGCTTAACCCTTCCATGCCTTTCTCAAGCACAAAACCACGAATCACACCATCAAGTTTACCCCACACAACAAAAATATCAGCGACGGGTGAGTTAGTAATCCACATTTTTGTACCCGTTAAACGGTAACCACCGTCAACTGCAACGGCTTTGGTTGCCATGCTTCCGGATCTGAGCCTGAATTAGGTTCAGTTAAACCAAAACAACCAATGTATTCACCTGTTGCTAGTTTAGGTAAATATTTCATACGTTGTTCTTCGCTGCCGTAAGCGTAAATGGGATGCATTACTAACGAAGATTGCACACTCATAGCACTACGGTAACCGCTGTCTACACGCTCTACTTCTCGAGCCACTAAACCATAAGTTACGTAATTAACACCAAAGACAACCATATTTCTCAGGAATGGTTGCGCCTAATAAACCTAATGCACCAAGCTCACGCATGATCTCAACATCAAAATGTTCATTGCGATTCGCTTCAAGTACTCTTGGCATAAGCTTTTCTTGGCAATATTGATGCGCACTATCACGGATCATTCGTTCATCTTCTGATAGTAACGACTCTAATAACAATGGATCTTGCCAGTTAAAAGAAGGAGACTTGCTTGAATTAGCTGTTGAGTTTGACATGTGTAAAAGCACCTTTCATAAGTTGTTATAAGTTATTTCGTAAATAATGAGTATTGCATATATTTCGATAATAGATAAAACTTAGCCAAAGTTAAAATATTCTTTTTCTTTATCTGGTATAGTTTTTACCTATACCTAGGTAAGTTGACCGATAGAAATTAAAACACCGAGTAAGTATTTATGGACTTGAAAAGTTTACATTATTTTGCATCTGTTTATGAAAAACGTAGTATCAGTGCCGCAGCTAAAACATGTTTTGTTGCTCAACCGTCAATATCAGCCGCAATTCATTTACTAGAGCAATCATTAAAAACATCATTATTTATTCGACATGCCCGGGGGTTACTGCAACGGATACAGGCGAAAGGCTCTACCCATTAGCTAAACAATTATTGGGGCAAGCAGATGCGATAAAAAATCTTTTTTCTGATCCGAGTATTGAAAAATCATTTTATTTAGGGGTAACGCGCGGGCTTGGGGTTGAACGTATGTCAGCATTGCTTAAAGATTTTACTTCAGCACAAGAGAATATGCAGTTAACTTTAGTACCACATAATGAAGCTTGCGATGCGCGTATTATTATCAAAGAAGAATTAAATGGAACCGAAAATTACTTACCGTTATGGCAAGAAGAGTATTTGCTTGCACTACCTTATAATCACGTACTTGCGCTTAAAGATTCTATCGCCCTGCAAGATTTAGACGGACTGCCTTTTATTAAACGTAGTCCTTGTAATGCTTGGGATAGCTTAAACGACACGCTAACACTCGCCGGTATAACATTAGATATAAGGGCAAAAATTCAAACCATTGATTATGCATTAGGACTTGTTCACGCAGGTTTAGGTTGTGCCTTAGTGCCTGCCTCACCTGAAATACTAAACAAGTTTGAAATCGTATTTTTACCGATAGAAGGCATTAGTTTGGTTCGAGAAGTTGTATTAGCCTATCAAGATTCTTCAGACATTGTTGACACCTTAAAACAACTTATTATTAAGCACAGGCAATAACTAATTTCTAATTATATTATGGCTTTAATATCCATGTGTGAACAAAAAAAAGATAAGACCCTATTTTGATTTGTTAAATTATTTAATTAGCAAAATCAAACAGGTAGTGGTATCGCGTAACTTTATTATGTAGCGTATCGAGCTGATTTAAGAATATAAATACCGGCTAATAAAGCCACACCAACTAAGCGCTAATAATACCCAGGGTAAACGGTTATTGTTATTCTGGTCATTATTTGTATGGAGGGCGACAAGCATTTCAGCATTATTTAGCTGCTCTTTTAATTGCGCTTTACGCATTTTATCACGCTCACGTGATTTTTTATTCTGTTGCTTTTTATATTCTGCAATACCTTTTTCTATTCCTTGTGCTATTAATTTTGTTTGCTCTTTCGTTTGATTTGGTCTTTGTGTGCCTTTGGCTGTTTTGATTGCTTGTTCTTGTACTTCTTTTGATACTTTATTCATAATAACTATTAGTTTAACCTACCCTTTCATAAACGAATTAGCGTATATTAGGCTGTTCAACAGAACAGTCAACACAAAGAGAAATAATGTCTAAAATAACACCACTGCCGGATCGTATTACCATTGAGCCTAAAACTACCGCCACAGCTTGTGTTATATGGTTGCATGGTTTGGGTGATTCAGGCGCCGGTTTTGCGCCAGTAGTACCTTTATTAAATTTGCCACAAGATCATTCTATTCGTTTTGTGTTTCCACATGCGCCAGAGCAAGCCGTAACGGTTAATAATGGCTTTGTAATGCCCGCATGGTATGACATAAAGAATGTAGATTTACATAATCGTGCGGATATGGATGGTGTACTTAACTCAGAAAAATTAGTGCATGCTTTAATTAACGAACAAATTGATAATGGTATTAGCGCCAATCACATTGTTTTGGCCGGTTTTAGTCAAGGCGGCGTTGTCAGTTTATTTACTGGCTTAAGGTATGAGCAACCATTAGCAGGAATCATGGCATTGTCATGTTATTTACCAACTAAAAATCAACTACCTAGCCGCCTTAGTGATGCCAATAAAAATACACCAATTTTACAAAATCATGGTGAGCAAGATAATGTTGTTCCTATGTCAGCGGGTAAAATGGCGTATGATCTATTAAAGAGTGATGGATATAAAACGCAATGGCAATCTTACCCAATGGCTCATAGTGTTATACCACAACAACTTAATGATATTGGCATTTGGTTATCTAACTGTTTAAATAATTCATAATCTCATTATAGGGTGCTCGTTAAAAACTTAATCTATTCAAAACGAAATCTATTTAAAACATAATCTATTGAAATAGTAATACCAATTTGCCATTTTTGTAGCTTTTTTTAACGAGCACAACAATTTAACTCCCTATCACTCGCTTATTCCCTTTAAGTATAACTATTTACCTACTTATTTCTAATTTCTTTGATCTACATTATGTTTTTGGTGTTTTTTTATAGGTAATAGCCTTGCTAACATAGTATTATCCACGAAAAATCAATAACAGATTCGTCAGTACCATAGCCATTTAAAAAGTCAGTAAAAAGTGTACATTGAAATTCTATACTTGTACTTAAAGCCCTTTAAGAATGAATTCATAGATTAACGATAAAATATCAAACAAAAAACTTAACAGCCTCTTAAGAGTATGACAGTGTTAGAATTATTTAATAAACATAATATCAGTGCAAAACTTAATGCGTTTTTGGTTCTTCCTACTGTAGCACTCCTCTTTTTTTCAGCATAACCATTGTTGATAAATATGAAAAACTTGAACAAACTGATAATGCGTTGCAATTTGCGCAAGCTGTTCAACAACTGTCTGACCTAATATACAACTTGCAAAAAGAACGAGGTTTAAGTCCGGAGTACTCGCAGCAAATAACACCCACTACGTTTTCCAATTAACTGAACAACGAAAAACGACTATACAAAACTATAAACAAGTGTTTCATCTGTTTTCTATTCCTCCGCAATATTTACCTGATCAAACTCGCGTTAATTTTAAAAAAATCATCCAAAAATTTAAAAATTTGACACGTATCCGTGGTGAAGTAGATAAGCTTATAAATAACAACCATTTTGATTTCTATAGTGGTTTGATTTCTGATTTACTGCAGGAAGTCAGCGTACTTCATGCCATGGTAACTAATCAAGAAAAGAACAATATGGTTTCGTCCCTTATTTATGCGTTAGGGCTTGAAGAATATGCGGCCATAGAACGTGGATTATTATATGGTGCCCTTCATCAACAACACTCGTCTGATTCAAGAGGTAGTCTTATATTGATGGGGGTTATCAACCATGTTGCAAGACAACAAGCAGAACTAGCCCGTTATTATAATGTGGCTTCACCAAAGCACGCGAATTTAATGTTTAAAACTATACAGGATAAAAAAGTACAGGAATATCATGAATACGAGTCGAAAATCAGTATTGCGACCCGGCTGAGATCAGATAAAGTACCTATTAGAACAATTACCTTCAAATCAGATAATAACAATACCCCTGCTCTTAACCCGATTTTAGCCTTACAATCGCCCACAGAATTAATAGATCCTGAACTATGGTGGGAATCAGCAACCTATCGCCTTGGTTTGCTACATACCGTCAGTTCAACCATTATTAATGATATTATCACATCAGAAAAACTTGCCAATAAACAAGTAAATATACCACTAGTTCTGTACACGATTTTTGTACTGACTGTGTTAATAATTACTATTTTGTTGAGCCAAGTGCTAAAAAAGCGAGTCGTTGAACAAATTAAGCATATTGCCGACGTAATGAAACAGTCGCGCAAAAACAAAAGAAACAATCAATTGCTAGAAATATCAGGACAAGATGAAATTTCTGTCATGGCTAATGAATTTAATCAGTTAATGATTGAGCGCTCAGCAAATGAAGAACAATTAAAACTAGCAGCGCAAGTTTTTGTTGAAGCACATGATGGAATATTCATAACAGAAACAGATGGAACGCTGATTAATGTCAATCCCGCTTTTAGTGAAATTACCGGCTATGAACGTGGAGATGTATTAGGTAAAAATTTAAGTATTTTAAATTCTCAAAAGCAAAGTAAGCAGTTCTATGATGATATTTGGGAGTCTGTTGTTGCGCGTGGTTATTGGAAAGGGGAAGTTTGGAATTGTAAAAAAAATGGTGAGCTGTATGCCGAGCTACTGACTATTTCGTCTTTAAAAGACAATAGCGGCAAAACACTTCATTATATGGGGCTGTTTGCTGATATCACTCAAATCAAAAACCAACACCATACACTTGAACAGATGGCCCATTATGATGCCTTAACGTCATTACCAAACCGTACACTATTTATTGACCGTTTTAATCAGTCAGTAGCCCATGCAGATCGTTCAAAGAACTCACTTGCCGTTTGTTTTATTGATTTAGATAACTTTAAACCCATCAATGATAATTATGGCCATAGTGTAGGTGATAAAATTTTAATTGAAGTTGCCAATCGTATTAAATCAAACTTAAGAACCGGCGATACCGTATCAAGGCAAGGCGGCGATGAATTTGCCTTATTATTAAGTAATATTAATACTTTCTCAGACTGTGAAGACATTCTAAAACGCATATATCATTCGCTTAAACAGCCATTTATCTTGGAACATAATACATATCATTTGACTGCTTCTACAGGCGTCACCTTATATCCAAATGATCATAGTGATTTGGATACATTGATACGTCATGCAGACCAAGCTATGTACCAAATAAAGCTGTCTGGCGGAAATGGCTATCATCTGTTTAATAAAGAAAAAGACCAACAAATAATTAAAAAGAGACATAAGTTAAATGCCATTGTTAATGCGATAAAAAATGATGAATTTGTACTGTATTACCACCAAAAATAAACATGAAAACGGGAGCCGTTTACGGCGTAGAAGCCCTGGTTAGATGGCATTCACCTGATAAAGGTTTGATTCCACCAAAAGATTTTTTACCCGTTTTAGAGGATACAAATATAGATCTTCTCCTTGGCCAATGGGTAATAAATAGTGCAGTCAAACAATTAACTAAATGGCAACAAAGTGGCTTAATGATTGAAGTAAGTATTAATATTTCTTCTTATCACCTTCAATCTCAAAATTTTGTTTCTGATTTAAAAAACATATTAAGAAAATATAAAAATTTAGATACTCGGTATATTCAACTAGAAATTCTTGAAAGTAGTGTGCTAGGTGACTTAGATTCCATCAATAAAACACTAAACACTTGTCGTAAATTATTTGGGCTAACAGTGGCACTCGATGATTTTTGTACCGGCTATTCCTCATTAACGCATATTAAAGCCTTGCCACCAATGTGATAAAAATAGACCAATCTTTTGTCATTGATATACTTAATGATGCAAATAATTATAGCATTATTAATGGGGTACTGAGTTTAGCTCACTCTTTTAACCGCGACGTAATCGCCGAAGGTGTGGAAACAACTGAACATGGCTTAATGTTATTAATGATGGGATGTGAAAAAGCACAGGGTTACGCTATAGCAAGGCCTATGCCTGCAACCAAATTCGACCAATGGTTAATGGCGTACCAGCCTAACGAAGAATGGTTAGCTTGGGCGTGTAAGGCAGAAAATCAAAAAGAGTGTAAATTAAAAGTATTTGATATTGCATTACAACACGAATATAAAAGCTTAACAAAACGTATTATATCTCCTTCAAATATTGAAAAAGAATCGATTAGGCAAGACAAAAATACGGTTTGTCAACGATGGCTTAAACGAAAAAAACAAAATGCGATTTTTTGTAATACCTGGTTGATAGAGCTTGAAGAGGCTTATTTAATGATGTACCACAAAGCTGAAGAGCTGTGCTTACAACAAATAAATAGTGAAAAAAATGAAAAAATATCAAAGGTAGATAAACTAAAAGCCTTATTTAATAACGTAACTCAAGTGATGACAAGAGTGAATTGATCTTTCTTGTTTTGATGCAAATAGGTTAAAAAAGTCTTCAACCTCGTTCAAGTGAAATACGGTTATGCCCGATAATATTTAGGCGTTTTACCTGTCCACCGTTTGAACGCATGAATGAAACTTGCCGATTCGCTATAACCTAAACGGGTAGATATTTGTTCGATGTTAAATTCTGTTGTTAATAAATAATGACGGGCTTTTTTACTTTGTTCTTCGTTTACTAATTGTTGAAACGTTACGCCCTGCTCTTTTAATTTTCGACGCATTGTTCTTGCAGTAATAAAATGCATTTGGGCTATTTTATCTAAATTGGGCATTTCATTTTCAATGCATTGAATAATTTGTCTAATTTTTTCAACCAAAGTATTCTGACCAAACAAAGCAATTTCTTGCAGTTTGCATTGTTCTTCTAATAATTCACGCGTGAGTGGATTTGCTAAAGGTAAAGGTAAATCTAGATACCGTTCATCAAACAATATTTGATTATAAGGCATCGAAAAATACACGGGACATTCATATAATTTTTGATAATGCTCAACGTGTGTTGGACAAGGAAAATCAAAATGGATCGTTTTAGGTTTTTGACCGACGACAGAGCGTGGAAACATATCTCGGGTTGACAGAAATGCAAAAGAAAAGTCTCTTTCTAAATAAAATCGTCTTAAGTTACCCAGACTCGAATTGATCGCTAAAACGTAAAATGGCATTGCCATCTTTTACAAAGAAATCGATCATAAAAGGAGTATAAGCAAGACGAATATATTTAAGAAAAAAGTAATAGCATCACTTACCGTGTCACTTGAACTAGCGGCAAAACCAATATGACCAAAAGCATTTAGCCGAAAACATTGACCGCCTTTAAAGCCTAAATCATTATCAGATAAAGTTTCTACTAATTGACGTGTAAAAGCCACTGCTTGTTGAAACGAAATACTCGCCTTTGGTTCATTCAATAGTTGTGATGGTATCGGCATTATCGAGTAGTAATTTAACATTCCCTCCTTCTTGTTGTACTAATTTTGCTAATAAAGAAATACCAATAATTGATTGGCGTGCATTCACTTCATCAATGCTAATAAGTTGACTACTCATAGAGTTATATGTCTCATAATGTCCTAAATTATCAATAATAAGCCCTATTAAAGCATAAATTAAGCGGTATATTCAGTTTAGTATATAAAAAACAATATCAACTTGAAGAGAGAACCTATGAAACGTTGGAATGGTTGGGGTGATGAAAAAAATAATTTAAGTTTTGATTTAACCAAAACGTCTCAAGCGTATATCGAAAATATACTAGGTGAAAGTAAACCCTTACCTGAAATTTCATTGGCGGAAGCTATTGCAAAAGTCCCTCAATCGAGGGCACCAGAACATCAGCTAATTCAAACTGGTGCCGAAATAAGGCTGCGTTATTGTCGTGGACAAAGTATTCCCGATTGGCTAGCAACTCATAGCGGAAATTTTGATGCATTTCCTGATGGTGTTGCCTTACCAACGACAACCGCTGAAGTACAAACACTATTGCAATTTGCTAAACAAGAAAATTTAATTGTGATTCCTTATGGCGGTGGTACCTCAGTTTGTGGCCATATTAATCCAGAAAAGTCAGAGCGTCCTGTTATCACTATCGCATTAACGAAAATGAACAAGCTTATTGCTTTAGATAAAGACAGTCAGATCGCAACTTTTGGCGCAGGCACACTAGGACCCGAGGTAGAAAAACAATTAGCTGAACATGGTTACACTTTAGGGCATTTTCCACAATCGTGGGAATTGTCAACGATTGGTGGTTGGGTTGCTAGCAGATCTAGTGGGCAGCAATCATTGCGGTACGGTCGAATAGAGAAAATGTTTCCGGAGGTAATATAGAAACATTACAAGGATCACTTGATATTCCTACCTTCCCTGCATCATCCGCAGGACCAGACATACGAGAAATGATCTTAGGTAGCGAAGGCCGTTTAGGAATTATTACCCAAGTTAAAGTGCGTGTTACTAAATTACCTGAACAAGAAAATTTTTACGTAGCATTTTTTCCCAATTGGCAAATAGGAATGCAATCAACACGTGAAATAGTGCAACAAGGTATTCAGCTCTCAATGATGCGATTAAGTAATGAAATAGAGACAGCATCACATTTAACACTAGCGGGTCACGATACGGCTGTTAAGTACTTAGAAAAATATTTACATCTGCGCGGTGTGCCAAAAAGTAATGCTTCGGGCACTAGCGAAAAAACCATGTTCACTTTTGGTATCACAGGAAGTAAAGCACAATGTAAATCTGCTTTAAAAATAACTAAAAAGTTAATTGCTCAACATAACGGTGTTTACATTGGTACTGCATTAGGAAAACACTGGCAACATAGCCGTTTTCGCAGCCCTTATTTACGGCAAGGTTTTTGGGATGTAGGAATTATTGTAGATACGATGGAAACTTGTGTTGACTGGTCTGCCGTACCAAATACTGTAAAAACAATAGAGTCAGCAATTAGTCATGCACTTAATGAAGTCAATGAAACCATTCATGTGTTTACACACTTGTCTCATTTTTATGGTCAAGGCTGTAGTATTTACACAACGTTTTTGTTTCGAATGGATGAAAATTATGAAAAAACCCTGCAACGCGGTCTAAAATAAAAGCAGCAGGTGCTACTGCTATCGTTAACTCTGGTGGTACTATTAGTCATCAACACGGGGTTGGCAAGGATCATGCCCCCTACCTTATGGCAGAAAAAGGTGAGCTTGGTATAAAAGCGATAAAATCCTTATGTCAGGTTTTCGATCCCAATAAACAAATGAACCCCAATACGGTGTAAATATGAAAAACAACCACAAAGCATCAATATCAGCCTCAAAAACAGATCTTAAACGTATCAACTTTGCTAGCCCAAATAATGCAGATAATGATAACAACAAGGTATGGGATGTGATTGTTATTGGTGGCGGTATAGTGGGAGCCGGTATTTTACAAGAAGCAACACGGCGAGGATTAAAAACCCTACTCATTGAGCAGAAAGATTTTGCTTGGGGCACGTCAAGTCGTTCATCTAAAATGGTACATGGTGGGCTTCGTTATATTGCTCAGGGTGATATCAAGTTAACAAAACATGCTTTAGAAGAGCGAGAACGGTTATTAAAAGAAGCACCTGGTCTTATTCATAGAATGGGTTATTACTTTGTACTCAAAAAAGGTCAATTTCCAGGTCGTTTTATTATGGGTACTTTACTCACTGTATATGATTGGCTTGCCGGTATTAAAGACCATAGTTTTTTAAACATAAATGAAACGATCGATAAATTTCCTAGGCTACTCAATGATAAACTTAAAGGCACTTATTTTTATACTGATGCCGTGGTTGATGATGCCCGCTTAGTCATGCGTGTTATACAAGAGTCTGTTCAAGCAGGCGCTCAAGTTATTAACTATACCCAAGTAAAAACATTAGTAAAAGATCCAAAAACACAACAAGTTATTGGGGTAATAGCGAAAGACATGTCGAAATCGTGTGATAAAAATGAAACCTTTACTTTATTATCATCAGTAGTAATTAATGCTACTGGCGCATGGGCAGATAAACTACGAAGTGAAGTTATCAATGAAAGACGTGTAAGGCCATTACGCGGAAGTCATTTAATAATAGCACAAACAAGCCTGAGTATTGATGCCGCTTAACCATACTTCACCCTGATGATAAACGACCTATTTTTATCTATCCTTGGGAAGGCGTGACCGTTATTGGTACAACAGATTTAGATCATAAGGAAAATTTAGATAACGAAGCCCAAATAAGTACAGACGAAATCGCCTATTTACTTAAAGCTGTTAATACAACTTTTTCAGGTAATGCCATCACTATTGACGATATTATTTCAACGTTCTCTGGGGTTAGACCTGTCATTTCTTCTGACAAAAATACTTATGACAAAAAGTCTACGATAAAACATTTTTCAAAAAGTGCATCAGAAGAACGTCGTGATCATAGCATTTGGGCTGAAGATGCCTTAGTTACCGCAAGTGGTGGCAAATTAACAACCTTTCGTTTAACGGCAATTGAAGCCGTTAATGCAGCTTTACCATGGTTAAAAGATACGTTACCCATATCAAATCAAGACAAAAACAAATCTAATGATGCTATTTTTACTAATTATTCAGTTGAACAGTTATTTAAAAACGAATTAGCCGCAGGCAAATACGATAAACCATGGCTAGAACGTCTTTTAGGGCGTTACGGCAATAATGCTGCTTTACTACTTGCTCAAGCCGACGAAAAAGAAACGATAAAAATAGCAGATACACAATTTTGTTTAGCAGAGTGCCGTTGGGCTATTAAACATGAAGCCGTTATTCACCTTGACGATTTACTACTAAGACGAACTCGTTTAGGCTTACTTTTACACAATGGTGCAGAAGCGTTGTTTTCGTCCCTGGCTATTATATTTACACAAGAGCTTGGCCGGACTACGACTAAATGGCAAGATGAATTAACACGTTATCAAAAAATTTGGCAGCAATATTATTCGCTGCCAAAATCTCTACTTAAGACAGCACACCCTAAATAATGAAAAGTTGCCAATCTAGTCATAAAGAAATCAACGCGAAAGCACAATATATTTTAGCGCTTGATAATGGCACACAGAGTATTCGCGCTTTGTTGTTTGACCTTAAGGGACAGTTAGTTGCTAAAAGTAAAGTAGATATTGTAGCCTATTTCTCAAAACACCCAGGTTGGGCTGAGCAAGAGCCTGACTATTACTGGCAAATGCTAACAAAAGCTTGTCAACAATTATGGCCAGAACTTGCCTTATTAAACATTGATAAATCACAAATAAAGGCAGCCTCATTAACTTGTCAACGTGCTACCATGGTAAATGTAGATAAAGAAGGTAAACCATTAAGACCTGCATTTGTGTGGTTAGATCAACGAGAACAGCTTAAATTAGACAAGATGAGTTGGTATTGGCGCTTCCTTTTTACCCTTGCAGGCGAAAAACAAACAATCGACTATTTTAGGAGCCAATCTGAAGCCAATTGGATTAAACACCAACAACCTGATATTTGGGCTAAAACTTATAAATTCATGTTACTTTCAGGCTTTCATAGTTTTAAATTAACAGGAAATTATGTTGACTCTATTTCAAGCCAAGTGGGTTATCTGCCTTTTGATTTTAAACATCATTGTTGGGCTAAACCATTAGATTGGCGTTGGCAAGCATTACCCATTACAAAAACTATGTTACCAACATTGATCCCTTGTGGAGATGTGTTAGGTAAAATTTCTGCGCAAGCTGCAATTGACACTGGAATACCGCAAGGAACACCGTTAATTTCAGCCGGTTCAGATAAAGCCTGTGAAGTACTTGGTTCGGGTTGCTTAACACCATTAACAGGTAGTTTAAGTTATGGCACAACGGCAACATATAACACAACAAATACTAGATACATTGAAGCAATCAGGCATTTACCCGCTTATCCCGCAGCTATCCCAAATACTTATAACACAGAATTAATTGTGCAGCGTGGTTATTGGATGGTTAGTTGGTTTAAACGAGAATTTGGACTGAAAGAACAACAAATCGCCGATGAACAAGGTATTATTGTAGAAAGTTTATTTGATGAATTATTAAAAGAAGTACCGGTGGCTCTATGGGACTTGTCTTACAACCCTACTGGAACCCTGGAATCAGAACACCTGGCCCAGAAGCTAAAGGCGCTATGATTGGTTTTGGTGATGTTCACACTAGAGCACATATTTACCGTGCAATTATAGAAGGTATCGGTTATGCCCTACGAGAGGGTAAAGAACTATCTGAAAAAAAATCAGGAGTTAAAATTACCAAACTAATGGTCTCAGGTGGTGGGTCTCAAAGTGACCAAGCGATGCAAATAACGGCAGATATTTTTGGCATGCCCGCACAACGACCTCATACTTTTGAGACTTCTGGCTTAGGTGCAGCAATCAATGCAGCCGTTGGTGTTGGTTTATTCAATAGCTATGCCGAGGCCGTGGAACACATGACCCACGGCGGCGATATATTTACTCCTATTGCAGAAAACAAACAAATTTACGATGCACTTTATCAAAACGTTTACAAAAAAATGTATGTCAGATTAAACCCTTTATATAAAGCAATACGCAAAATAACAGGTTACCCCAAATAAATAGGCGTCAAATAATGACTTCGTTAGTATCAACTTGTACTTGCTAGTTATTACAGATTATCAAATCCTAAATTTTTATTCGCCATTAAGCGTCGGGTAATTGGCCGGAATATCGGTATATATCCCCTCTTTAGGATCAATAAAAGCTAAATCTTCATCGATATAATCCGCATTCTTAGTGTTAGCACTTTCATTATGTATCGGTGTGATAACGGCTGAATCAATACCAGATGCGATAATTAAGATTTCTATCTCTGAGGTTAAATTAGGGTCTAATGTAACACCTGGCACAATAAGCACTGATTTATTGGTAATTTTTTCTCTAATATGATCAATTAAGCCATTATAAGTGGAAAGTTTTGGTTCAGATTTACAAAATAATTGGAAGATAATCCCTTTTGCCGTATCAATTTTTGCAATAGAGACCAGTGGGTTATTCAATGCTTGATCCAATGCCTCAAAAGATTGCTCTTCAGTATCGGCTTTACCGACCCCCAAAATAGATTCACCTTCATAGGACAAAATACTAGAGAAATCATTTTTATCGACATTAACATAACCTGTTTCCGTTAGCATTTGCACCAATGATACAAGCAGGTTTTTCAATACTTCATTGCTTTGATTGAACGCAGAAAATAAACGAACACTTTCACCTAAACCTTTTAAGAGTAGATCATTTGATAACGTAATATATGCATGAACCGGCTCTTTTATTTCATCTATTCCTTGTAAAGCAAATTCTTTACGACGCTCACCTTCTGATTCAAATGGTAGTGTTACAATCGCTAAACAATTTATATTTAACTCACGAGCGATTCTTGCAACTAATGGACTAGCTCCTGTTCCCGTTCCACCACCAAACCCGGCAGTGATGATTACAATATCACTGCCTTTAATTGCATTTATTAATAGTTCTTCACTTTCTTGCGCGGCTTGTAAACCAATATCAGGATTAGAGCCGGCACCATAACCTCGTGTGAGGTTTTCACCAATTAAAATTTTGTTCTCAACTTGCAATGAATTTAAAGCGGCAAGATCAGTATTTATAGCAATTAAATTTACACTGTTTGATAAGTTGTTTTCATAAAGCATGTTAACAGTATTACAACCACAGCCACCAATACCGATAACGGTAATTAGTAAATCTGGGTTGGTATGGATAAGTTCTTTCATAAATATTCCTAATCAATTCTGAGGTATTTATTGAGTTTATCGCGTTCAAAAAATAAGGATTAACTTATCGATAGTACCCAAAAATGTTTTTGTGTCAGACAATTTATTCCTTTGTTCATACCTCATTATAATGATCATTTTTTGGATCTTCCACCATAATCGATAACTCTGGTGTTAATTAAATCGGCAATTTTTCTAATTGATATTTTGTAATTCAGATTAAGTTATTTCCAATTTATCAATTTAACACATACGCAGTTTAACTAACCACAAATAGAAGTAAATGTTCACTTATTTTAACAAAGAGTTATCAGGGTTATTATAAATAAAATAAATAGAGTTACCGGGGTTACCTCTAAAAATAACTTGGGAGTTATCGGGGTTATAGTTAAATTGATTTATAGGGTTGTTGGGGGTATCATAGTCAGTAATATAAAAACCCTTAAAGGTGACCTATGAAATATGCAGTTGTGTTTTCTAACATTCAAAATTCAGAAAACTATCAGGTAATGGTGCCTGACTTACCTGGTTGTAGTGTTAATGTAGAAACAATAGATTTAGGATTAGAAAAAATAAGTCAAAGCATCAAATCACATTTGTCTATTTTGGCTGAGTACGGTGAAAAAATACCAACAGCAATAAGTATTGATAAACATAGAAAGCAGTACGCTATTGATAATCCACATACCTATGCCCAAGCATTTTGGGCAATTATAGATATTGATATAACAGCGTATTTAGGAAGAAGTCACAAAATTAATGTTACCCTGCCTGAAATTCTGATTAAGCAAATAGATGAGTGCGTAAGTAAAAACGAGGCATATAAAACCCGTTCAGGTTTTATTGCCGCTTGTTTACGAGAGTTAGGCAAATAAACTCAGCTTTACTTAATAATTCTTTCTATAGTGAGTTAAGTCTTTTTTAAACCAAGTTGAGAATAAATAAGATTGATGTGAGTAATTATGCAAGTAAAGGCGTTAAATCAAATGTGTGGGCAGCAGTACAAATTTTACTATGCACACTCGTTTGAGTATCTGAATAGTAATTTAATTGTGCTAGTTTAGGTATAGGTAAAAGTTGTTCGAGGCTTTCAATATTGTCATCTAAATTAGACATCAGATTTTTACTGGCGCTATTAGCCACCCACCCGATGCAATTAAGACCATCAGCAATAATTGTTTGATAAGTTAATAAAGCATGATTCAAACAACCTAGCTTCATATTTACTACTAATATAATATCTTGCTTTGTATTCACGGCAAAGTCAGATAAAAAAATAGGTTTAGTTACTCTAGCTTTAATTGACAAGCTTTTAACAGAAAACGTGTTTAACGGTAATCGCCATCCTCCGGCACCTTCAGTTAAATTAATATCTGCTTTTAATTGCAACACATTGTCGAAACCTTGTTCAATTTCGTTCAAGCATAACTCACGATTAACACGAGCAGCAGCAATGTGAGGCGCGATAGGCTCTTTAAATGCTATAGGGTTAATCTCTCTGATGTTTTGATCACAATTTGCGAATTCACTTAATAGTTTTGCATCGTTATTAATTAGTAAACCGTTTACTTGCTGACAACCCGCAGAAATAGGTTTGTAGACGGCAACCTTTTTATTGAGATTAACAAACGCTTGAGTTAATGCGCAAGCAACAAAGGTTTTTCCTGCATCGGTATCTGTTGCCGTAATAAAATAGTTTTTCATTGAATTAATGTGGTTAAGGTGTTTCGTTCTAGTGTTTTTGATTGTTGTATGTTGATTATTAGCTTGGGTTATTTAACTTAACAACCAAACCAGAATATAAACAATACGTTGCAGGATATATCCCATTGGGTTCAACAAATTCCTGATAATGATCTGTCATAGCAAACCATTTATCTTTTCCTGACAAACCACGATTCTTTTTCTTAGGTAAATGATTAGCTCCTAATCCTTTAAGTTCACGTGCTAAATGAATAACATTTTGATATTCAAGAACAATATCTTGACACTTATGCTCAAATATTTGTGAATTATCCGTATTAAAATACTTCGCTAATTGATCTTCTGATTTAAAATCGATAACGTGTTGATCATCGTCAACTTTAGCCCATGATGATTTTAACTCATGTAATGTTCCATCAACCAAGGTAGTAAATACAATTAAACCACCCGGTTTTAATACTCTCAGCATTTCTTTAATTGCATTATCAAGTGGTTCACACCATTGAAGTACAAGATTTGAATAAATAAAATCGATGCTCTCATTTTGTAATGGTATTTTATGTGCGTCAGCATTAATCCATTGAATATTTTGATTTCTACAGTTTTTCGCAAATTTGAGCATACCTTTAGAAAAATCTAAACCGATAACATCTTTGTAGGTTGTAGCGAGTAAATCGGTGAAAAATCCTGTACCTGATCCTAAATCAAGTACCCGTAAATCATTTTTATTTGGTAACCAAGGCATTAAATGTTTACCAGAAAACCGTTGTAATCTAGCCGATACATCATAAGATTTACTTGCAGAACCAAAGCTTTCGGCCATTTTAAACTGGTTTTCTTTATGTACTTTTGTTGTGATCATCTATTTAAGAGCCTTGTTTAAACATTGAGCTAGATGTTTGATATTATTGATGTTATGGTTTGCGCATACGGTTACGCGTAACCTTGATGTACCTGCAGCGACCGTTGGTGGACGAATAGCTGTTAACCAAATCCCTTGTTTTTTTAATTGTTCGTTTGCCTCAAGCGATTTTTGTTCATCACCAACAATTATAGCGTGAATTGACGAACTTGAAGACACCATTTCAATATTATCGTTAAGTCCATCCTTAAGTCGTTCACTTAATTCTAAAATTTTATCTCGTCGCCATTGTTCTTGTTTTATGAGTTCAATACTTTTAATTGTTGCCCAAGCAATGGCCGGAGAAATAGCCGTTGAATAAATATAGTGTCTAGCAAAATTTATTAAATAATCATGTAATGCTTCATCACAAGCGACAAAAGCCCCGCTTGTCGCTATTGCTTTGCCTAATGTTGCCATAATAATGTTGGGCTGTTTATTACCCCTTAAAAGACTAACACTACCCTGTCCTTGATCACCAATTATGCCAATACTATGCGCATCATCTAAATAAAGCCAAGTATTATAGATTTCTGCCAACTTCTCAAGCTCAGTCAACTTAGCCTGATCACCATCCATACTGAAAACGCCTTCAGACGCAATAAGCTTATTGTCGGCCTTGCTTTGTAATAATAATTGCTCAAGTTGAGTCATGTTATTATGACCAAAGCGTTTTACTTTGGCTTTACTAGCAAAAGCGCCATCAATCATGGATGCATGAGAAAGTTTATCAAGAAAAAATTGAGTTTTTGAATGGCTCGTCAAATGGGTATTTATGTGATCAGATTGCCCCAATGCATTGAAAATAGCCTCATTGGCGGCAAAACCACTGGTAAAGAGTAAGCATCGAGGTTTATTTAACCATTGGCAAATTTTATCCTCTAAAACTTGATGTGCATAATGAAACCCAGTAACTAAACTTGACGAGCTTGCACATAGTCCAAATCTATCAAGTCCCTCTTGCATCGCTTGATTTATCTTTGGGTGATTGTTCAACCCTAGGTAATCATTGGATGAAAAATTAAGATAATTTTTTCCATTTTCAACAATAATAGCCTCTTGTAATGAATCGTTAACGTCATTGTGTTGTATACAAAATCGTTGTCGGTAACGTAACTTTGATTTTTGTACCGCTAATTTTTCATTAATGAATTCAAATGCCATGGAAAATATTCTTATGCGTGCTTAATAGTTAATTATTGAGCAGCGTCATAAAACAACGCTTTATGTTGCTCATTAACTAAGGCTGTTTTCAAGGTTTGCTCTTGTTGCTGACTTTCATCAATAATAGTTTCGGTATTAATACCCAGTTTATTGAATAATTGGATATCTTTATCTGTTTCTGGGTTTTCTGCTGTTAATAACTTGCAACCATAAAAAATTGAGTTAGCACCTGCTAGAAAACATAATGATTGCATTTGTTCGTTCATTGCTGAACGACCTGCTGATAAGCGTACATGAGATTTTGGCATCATTATACGAGCAACAGCAATACAACGAATAAAATCAAAACTTTCCAAATCATCAACATCTGCTAATGGCGTACCTTTCACTTTTACTAACATATTAATAGGAACACTTTCAGGTTGTTTAGGTAAATTAGCTAACTGAACGAGTAAAGAAGAACGATCAACGTCTGTTTCACCCAAACCTACAATACCACCACTACACACTTTCATGCCTGCGCTGCGAACATACTCTAAGGTGTCTAATCTGTCTTGATAAGTACGCGTAGTAATAATTTGATTATAATGTTCTGGAGATGTATCAAGATTGTGATTGTAATAATCTAAACCGGCACCTTGTAATTGCTTTGCTTGATTCTCATCTAACATGCCCAATGTCATACATGATTCCAAGCCTAATGCTTTTACGCCTTTAATCATATCTAACACAAGCGGCATATCACGTTCTTTCGGGTTACGCCAAGCGGCTCCCATGCAAAAACGTGTTGAACCCATCGCTTTCGCTTTTTCTGCCGCTTCAAGTACTTTTTCTACTTCAAGCAAACGCTCTTTCTCTACATTGGTTTTATTGCGTGCACTTTGCGAACAATATTTACAATCTTCAGGACAAGCACCCGTTTTAATAGACAACAATGTACTGACTTGCACTTCGTTAGCGTTAAAGTGCTGACGATGAACTGTTTGCGCCTTAAACATTAAGTCATTAAAAGGTAGGCTAAATAATGCCTGAACTTCTGCTATTGTCCAATTATTGCGAATATCTGGATTATCTGAATTAGTAGAAGAAGTAAGAACAGCTTGTGTCATGATTACTCGTTTGCATCTAGTTTGGTTAACGGGTAGTCTAGCAATCAAAACCTTGATGTCAACACCACGAAACCAATTAAGTTTACATATGACCACTAAAAGAACAGTACATACCCCATTAACATTACTTGAATTTGATAAAACCCATGTTTGGCACCCTTATACTTCAATGACATCTCCCTTACCTACCTATTTGGTTGATAGCGCTGAGGGGGTTTACATTAATTTAGCAAATGGCGAATCACTGATTGATGGTATGTCATCATGGTGGTCAGTATTACATGGATACAATCACCCTAAATTAAATGCGGCCTTAATTAACCAGTCCACAAAAATGTCTCATGTTATGTTCGGTGGTTTAACACATCGTAGTGCCATTGAGTTATGTGAAAAACTTGTACAGTTAACGCCAAAGGGTCTGTCTAACGTATTTCTTTCAGATTCAGGGTCAGTTAGTGTTGAAGTTGCGATAAAAATGGCGTTGCAATATTGGCATAGTAAAGAGAAAGAAAGTAAAACCAAGTTGCTTACTATTCGTAATGGCTACCATGGTGATACGTTTGCTGCCATGTCAGTATGCGACCCTATTACGGGTATGCATCAAATATTCGACAAAGTATTAATGAAAAATATCTTTGCCCCAAAGACCAACGATTAAGTTTGGTGAACAATGGGATAAAAAAGAGATCAATGAACTCAAGGCACTGTTTGAAAAACATCACCATGAATTAGCGGCTTTTATTGTCGAACCTATTGTACAAGGTACAGGTGGTATGCGTTTTTATCATCCAGAGTACTTAAAAGCATGCAGAAATCTATGTGACCAATATAAGGTATTGCTCATTGTAGATGAAATAGCAACGGGCTTTGGTCGTACGGGGAAACTTTTTGCTTGCGAATGGGCTGAAATAAGCCCCGACATTATGTGTTTAGGTAAAACCCTAACTGGTGGTTACATAACGTTAGCCGCAACACTTTGTACAAGTAAAATAGCTCAAACCATCAGCCAGAGTGAAGCAGCTTGTTTTATGCACGGACCTACGTTTATGGGAAATGCGTTAGCGTGTGCAGTTGCGAATGCGAGTATTGATTTACTATTTGAAAATAATTGGCAGCAACAAGTGGCTTTTATCGAACAACGGTTACAAGGATCATTATTATCATTAAATAACCATCCGCGTGTTAAAGATGCGCGCGTTTTAGGCTCTATTGGTGCAGTTGAGTGTTTACAAGCGGTGAATATTGCGGTGATCCAAAAACGTTTTGTTGAATTAGGTGTTTGGATCCGTCCATTTGGCAAACTTATTTATATTATCCCACCATTAATAATTAATAAAAAACAGCTAAAACATTTAATTACAGCTATTTCTACTGTATTAAATGAAGACAATTGTTTTGTTTAATTATTTAAAAATAGACCCAATTAAAGATAACGACTTTATCCTGTCTTTGCACCCAATACATTATATAAAATAAGCGACAACCAAATTAAGTTAAAGGCTAACAGAAAATAGGCGTTATAATGTGTGTTGTCACAATGTCTTCTACTACGATACTTATCAATGAGTGTCGATGTATATATTCCTGCGGCACTAAACCATATAACAAGATACAAATAACCCGTTAAGGGAGTTAACCAAAACTGCCGTACTTCTATTTTATAATAACGTAAAACACCATAATTTGTTTCTGGTGCAACAAAATATGAAATATACAGAGCAGCCAAAAAAGCAATCCAACTACTAATGGTGAGAATTCTTGCTAAATAAAACCAAAAATCTAACGATTTTCGTCTCTCTTTGGTTGGTAAGTTTTTTGCTAATTTCATTTGTTTTTCTACTTTTTTAGCCAATATTATTAATATTTTCGCGATTTTTCATAATAGTTAAGTAATTTAGCAAGTTTTACTTGTTAAACATAATAGTCACGGTAACATAACCACCTTAAAAATTTCAGCACATTTGATAAAAATATAAGAGGTCATTACATGTCAGTTATATCAATTACTGATGTATTAGCAGGTCAGTACCCTGTTGATGAAACTATTACTATTCATGGTTGGATCAGAACTCGCCGCGATTCAAAAGCAGGTATTTCTTTTTTAGCTATTCATGACGGCTCATGCTTTGATGCCATTCAGGCTATCGTACCAAGTGATCTTACTAATTATCAAGAAGATGTTCTTAAGTTAACAACGGGTTGCTCGGTAAAAGTTACGGGTATATTAGTTGAATCACCTGGTCAAGGTCAGTCTTTTGAAATTCAAGCAACCGCGGTTGAGGTACTTGGTTTTGTGGAAGATCCAGATACTTACCCTATGGCTGCTAAGCGTCACAGTATTGAGTTTTTGCGTGAACAAGCACATTTACGTCCGCGTACCAATATCGGCGGTGCAGTTACACGTGTACGTAACTGTTTAGCTCAGGCGATTCATCGTTTCTTACATTCTAAAGGCTATTTTTGGATCAGTACGCCACTAATCACAGGTAGTGATTGTGAAGGTGCCGGTGAGATGTTCCGTGTTAGTACATTAGACATGGAAAATTTACCACGAGATGATAAAGGCACTGTTGACTACACAAAAGACTTTTTTGGCAAAGAAACTTTTTTAACCGTATCAGGACAGTTAAACGTTGAAACTTATTGTAACGCGTTATCAAAAGTTTATACCTTTGGCCCTACTTTTAGAGCGGAAAACTCCAATACTTCTAGGCACTTAGCTGAGTTTTGGATGGTAGAACCTGAAATCGCATTTGCTGATTTGTCTGATGCAGCTGATTTAGCAGAAGAAATGCTGAAATATGTATTTAAAGCTGTCTTAGCAGAACGTGCCGATGATATTGCTTTCTTCCAACAACGTGTAGATAAAACTGTGGTAGATCGCTTGAACTCAGTTATTGAAACAGATTTTGTTCGTTTAGATTACACAGATGCTATTACCATTTTAGAAAACTGTGGTAAAACATTTGAAAACCCTGTTTCATGGGGAGTAGATTTAAACTCAGAGCATGAACGTTACTTAGCTGAAGAGCACTTTAACGGTCCAGTTGTTTTACAAAACTACCCTAAAGACATCAAATCATTCTACATGCGTTTAAATGATGACGGTAAAACCGTTGCTGCAATGGATATTTTAGCCCCAGGTATTGGCGAAATTATTGGTGGTAGTCAGCGTGAAGAACGTCTTGATGTACTTGACAGTCGTTTAGATGCAATGGGATTGGATGTTGCTGATTACAGCCGGTATCGTGATTTACGTCGCTATGGTACTGTGCCTCATTCTGGTTTTGGCTTAGGCTTTGAGCGTTTAGTCGCTTATGCAACAGGTATGCAAAACGTACGTGATGTGATCCCTTTCCCAAGAACACCAAATAACGCAGCGTTCTAACGAATCGCGATGTTCAAGCAGTCGGCTAGCGATATTTACGCCAAGTTGACTGCTGTATTTCTTTATTTCCAGTAACTCACTTTATTTTCAAAAGGCTTAGTTGGTTTTAATACTTGCGCCCTACCTGGCGTTCCAATATATAAATAGCCAACAATCTCGTCTTTTTCAGCGATAGCTAAACCTTGCTTTATTCGTGAATTGTAAGCAAACCCACCTGTTCGCCATACGGCTCCATAGCCTAAAGCATACGCGGCCATTTGCATGGCATGAGCACAACAGCCTGCCGTAATTAATTGCTCTTGCAAAGGTATTTTTTCATGCTCACAGTATTGTGTGCTGATAACAATGATCATAGGTGCCCGAAAAGGTTTTTTAGCTATTTTATCTAAATCATCTAATTGCTCATCACTGCTTGCAACGAATAAGTCACTTAACTTTTGCAAACCACCATCGGTTATCACAGTAAAATGCCAAGGTTGCAAACATCCATGGTCAGGTACTCGCATCCCTGCTGCTAAAATCTGCTCAAGTGTTTTTTCACTGGGCGCAGGAGAAACTAAAAAAGGTGTTGATTGTCGTTGTAAAAGTAATTCGATAGCTGTCATAGTAAATTAAATATTTATACTAATTATAAGTTTATTAAGTGTATAACTATGCTTAATACAATTCTATTAAATTTTAAACGTTAAAATAGCGCTATTACTGCTTGACTTCACTCGCTCATGACAGCAATATTGATCTTCAACTATTGAATGAATTAAACAGTAAATTAAACAATAAAGACCATGACAAATATTTTCGCAGTAAATCCTAATTTTGTGCTCAAACAAAATCTAATTCAGGCTATAACATGTTGGCTGAATCAGGTCATTCGATTATGGCCAAATACTGCGGAGCGCCCAAGTTAACAAAATAGTTCAATTAACTAAACATATTAACTAAGCACATTATTTAAGCCGCAGAATTTACCTTTTGCGGCTTTTTTCTTTCTATTGGTCTTAACACTATAGTAAATATTCTGCAAAAGACTCTGCAACCCATGAAGAATCGATAAGGAGAGTAAAAATGCAAGTGTCTGTTGCCTATTTAGCGGTATTATTAATTTGGTCTACTACCCCGCTAGGCATTGTTTGGAGTAGCGAATCTATCAATCCAACGATGGCTGTTTTACTGCGCATGGTAATTGCAGTAGTACTTGGCAGTATGATTATTTTTATCAGGAAGATTGAATTACCATGGCATAAACAAGCCATTCGATTATATGCTTTTTCTGCTTTGGGCATTTTTGGTGGAATGTCGTTCTCTTACTTAGCCGCCGGTTATTTATCATCAGGTATTTTATCGTTAGTTTTTGGGTTAGCTCCGGCATTCTCGGCTATTTTAGCACGTCGAATCCTTGCGGAGCCTAAAATATCAACAGCCAAAAAGTTATCTATGTTGTTATCTTTTATTGGCCTAGGTTTTGTTTGTGCTGATAATTTTTCTTTAACGGGTGATAGTATCTATGGTTTCGGCTTTGTATTGATCGCCGTATTTTTATTTAGCTTAAGCGGTGTATTAGTGAAAAGTATTTCATTAGCCATTCACCCTATGGCAACAACGGTCGGTGCCTTATCATTGTCTCTACCGTTATTTATTGCTAATTGGTTATTACTTGACGGCAGCTTTGATACAAGCGAATGGCAACTTCGATCAATTTGGGCAACAGTTTATTTAGGTGTATTTGGCTCATTAATTGGTTTTTTTGCTTACTTTTTTGTATTACAACGGTTAACCGCAAGTACCGTTGCGCTAATTACATTAATCACCCCTGTTATCGCGTTAACCTTAGGCGCTGTATTAAATGATGAAGTCATTCATCCTCAACTTGTGTTTGGTGCTTTACTCGTCATCTTGGGGCTTACTATTTATCATTGGGGAGAATTGCTATACCGCAAAATCAAGGTATCTTTACGTGTGCCAACTTGGTCAAATGAAGAATAAAATCACGCTCTTCATAAATTGTCTTAACATTCAGTGTGGCTATTAAGCTTAGTAATACTTACTTTGTTATATAGCCCTCTGATAATAAAATATCATTTTCAATCAGTTTTAACTTTTCCGTGTTAACTTTCAGATAAATACGTATTTATTTACAATCTAATGGTCAAATTATAACTTGATTAAGGTAATATACAGATAATATTTTCAATTGTTATTAGTCTATTTTTATGAATGCATTAGTCAATTTTTTCAAGCTTATTCTTACAGGTATTTGGCGTTTATTTACCATCACTCGCTCTATTATACTTAATGTTATCTTTATCATTTTAATTCTCGGTTTCATTACGATGATCAGTGCTGAATCTGACAGAATAGTGATACCAGATAAAACCGCGTTATTGCTTAATCTTGCAGGTGATTTAGTAGAGCAAAAACATGAAATAAATCCTTTCGATGCATTTATTGTTGAAGCACTTGGTGAGAAGGAAGAAAATCCCGAAGTTCTACTTGCGGATGTCCTTGATGTTATCTCAACAGCGAAAAATGATGATCGGGTACAGATATTGGTTTTGCAAATTCAGGGCTTGAAACCAAAGAGGTTTATCCAAATTGCAAGATGTGGGTGCTGCATTGAGTGATTTTAAAACCTCCGGTAAAAAAATTATTGCTTTGGGTGATCAATACACACAAGATCAATATTACCTAGCCAGTTATGCTGATGATATTTGGCTAAATCCTCAAGGCTTTATGTTACTTGATGGTTATGGTCGATATAATATGTACTTTAAATCCGCTTTAGAAAAGTTATCAATTAATCAACATATTTTTCGAGTGGGTACCTTTAAATCTGCGGTTGAACCTTTTTTACGTGATGATATGTCTGATGAAGCCAAAGAAGCTAATAAATTATGGCTGAATGACTTATGGACACAGTATAAGCAGGATGTTGCTGTGCAACGAAACATTGATGCTGATAATTTTGATGAGAGTATTACGGATTTAATCACAAAATTTACCCAAGCAAATAATAGTTTTGCCCAATATGCCTTAACCAACCATTGGGTTGATCAATTAAAAACACGTGCTCAGATGCGTGATACATTAATTGAATTAGTGGGTAAAAACGCACGTGGTGACAGTTATAATCATATCGGTTTTAAAGACTATTTAGCTGCAAATGTACTGGTAAATCCCACGAATGATTTTGGGCCATTGGCTACAAACAAAGTTGCTATTATTGTCGCAAAAGGCACCATTTTAGATGGCGTACAGAAACCCGGTACTATTGGTGGTGACTCAACGGCACAATTATTACGTAAAGCGCGTAATAACGATGATGTAAAAGCAGTAGTTCTTCGCGTTGACAGCCCTGGCGGTAGCGCTTTTGCTTCTGAAATTATACGTCAAGAAGTAGAATTATTAAAAGCAGCAGGCAAACCAGTTGTTGCTTCTATGGGAACTTATGCCGCCTCAGGTGGTTATTGGATTTCAGCGCCGAGATAAAATATATGCATCCCCATCAACGATAACGGGATCAATTGGCATTTTTGGTATGATGATGACCTTTGAAGATTCGTTAAGTAAATTAGGTATTTACACTGATGGTGTCGGTACAACTGATATTACTGGTTTTGGACCAACACAACCGTTGACTGAAGGTATGGCGCAGCTATTTCAATTAAGTATCAATAAAGGCTATCAAGATTTTATTGCCCTTGTGTCTGAAAACCGAGGCATGACGTTGGATCAAGTAGATGCCATTGCTCAGGGCAGAGTTTGGTCAGGTAAAAAAGCGAAAGAATTAGGGTTAGTTGATGAATTAGGCAATCTCTCTGATGCTATTACCGCAGCGGCAGAGCTAGCAAATCTAGACCAATATGATAGTTTCATTATTGAAAGAGAACTTTCGGAACGTAATAAATTTATTCAAAAAATGATGGGGCAAGCAAAATCTATATTCGTTACCGAAACAAGTATGTTTTCAGAAAGCGAATTAACGTCACCAATAAGTGTCAACGCAAAACCTATGACTCAGTTTTTGTCACAACTTGAAAGCGAAGTTACAAAAATGAATCAATTCAATGATCCTCAAGGTATTTATACTCTTTGTTTAGCGTGTGGTGGTGAATAATTATGAGCCAAATTGAACGTAGCAGAAAAAGAATTTATGTTGCTTATACAGGCGGCACTATTGGCATGAAGAAAAGTGATCATGGTTATATTCCAGTTGACGGTCACTTAACGGAATCGATCAATGCCCTACCGGAATTCCATCGTGATGAAATGCCAACATTTACCATTAATGAATACCAACCGTTAATTGACTCATCAAATATGACACCAAGTGATTGGCAACATATTGCTGATGATATTAAGAAACATTACGATGATTATGATGGGTTTGTTGTATTACATGGTACAGACACTATGGCGTACACCAGTTCGGCACTGTCTTTTATGTTCGAAAATTTGAATAAGCCAATTATTGTTACAGGCTCGCAAATCCCCCTTAGTCAATTACGTTCAGATGGACAGGTGAACGTTCTCAATTCGCTTTATATAGCAGCAAATTATCCAATTAACGAAGTTGGATTATTTTTTAATAATCGGTTATATCGAGGCAACCGGTCAATTAAAGCCTATGCAGATGGTTTTAATGCCTTTGACTCACCTAATATGTCACCGTTACTTGAGGCGGGAATTAATATTAAAGTACTCGCGGGAGAAATTGCACAAATTGATAACTTATCAGCTTCTGATCATACGCCACCCGTGATTGTTCGTAATATCACCCCACAACCTATTGGGGTTGTTCATTTATATCCCGGTATTAGTAGTGTTGTAGTTGAGAATGTTATTAGGCAACCAGTAAAAGCGCTCATTTTGAGAAGTTATGGTGTTGGAAATGCACCACAAGATCCTGCCCTACTTGCTTGCTTAGCCAAAGCAAAAGAGCAAGAGATCATCGTAATTAATTGTAGCCAATGCATTAAGGGCAAAGTAAATATGTCGGGTTATGCTACGGGGAATGCATTAAGTCAAGCCGGTGTTATTAGTGGACATGATATGACACTTGAAGCAACCTTGACCAAATTGCATTATTTGCTTAGTCAAGACATTAGTTACCGTGAAATATGTCGATTGATGGAGGTTAATTTACGCGGTGAATTAACCTTATAATCAATGATTAATACCGCTATCACTAACTATGTGATCATTTATACTTGCTAAAATCACCCACTACATTGTATTTATTAAATTGAACAACTCGATATTTTAGGGCACAAAGTGATTGTGCCCTAATAGAAAGTTAACGTTTATATACCGCTCTATGCAATGAAAATTTTCTGTAATCTACCAAGTAATGTAACATCGGTAGACTCTAATTTACCTAACGCTAACCAATCAACAAAACTTTGCTGTAAATCTATTATTGCTGAAGATTGCATTTGTTCTTGCATTAAACCAACCTGTACCGCCATGCGTTGTTGTGAATATTCTGCAGGTGAGGATACTTGAGCTAATATTTCAAGTACTAAGGTCTTTTCATCTCGAGACTCTTTATTTGCTTCAGTAGTTAATAAACATTGTTCAACCAAACGCTTTTGCCAGAAACTTGTAAGATCTTGGTATGCATCATCATTAACAATATCCTCAGCACTTATACTACTATTGCTTGATGCTAACTTTTCTAATAATGAAAAAACACTTTGCCAACTTTTATTTTCTTGTTCAATATCAAGTTGTGCTATTTTTGTTGTTAATTGCGCAATTAAATCTTCAACTTTTATTGCCACAGATTTAATAACAGGTTTATTGGCTATTACTTGGTTTAGCAATGCATTGGCTTGCTCTTTAGCTTTAACAAAACTAGATTTTTCATGATAAGTTACGGCTACACCTTTAATACTCGCTTCTATAACCGCAAGTGATAGAAGAAAATTTTCTGCAACTTGCGATAATTCAGCTTGTTGCTCAGACTTTGCTTGCTCCCGTTTAGCAAACACTTGATCATTGATGGCTCTAAAGCGCTGCCATAATTTTGATTCTTGATTAGAGCCAAGAAAGCCAATTTTACGCCATTGTTGCTGTAAATTTTTCACAGCTTCAATTGCTTGATACACGTCTTCACACGCTAATTGCTGAGTAGCTTCCTCAATTAAGCTTTGCTTTTTAGTGATGTTAGTATCGTGAAAAGTTTTAATCGCATTTTTAATTGGTTGTAGAGTATTTTTAAAAACTTTAAATAAGGTTTGGTATTCTTGCCTATCAACCTCGCCCGCTTGTTGCCGTTGTTTTAATTTATTTAATTTTCCATCAAGGGCTTTAAAATCTATTGATGAACTATCCGACTCATTATTTTTGAATGTTTCTGCTAATTTAGTCGCATCACTGATAATCTCATTACGTGTCACTAAGTGTGTTGCCCGTAACTTTTCTTGTTCTGCATAAAATAAGCGACAAGGTACAAATGCTTGCTCACAAGCAATATTAAATTGTTCATTTAATTCTTTGTCAATGGCTTCATCTGCGTGCCCTAACGAATTCCAAATTTTACGAAAGTGTTTCACTTTATCAGCTTGAGCATTAGGGTCATCTAAGGGCTCAGCTGCTAACGCGTTTACGCTCAATAACAATTCTTGCTTACGTGGTGTGGCGATGTAATGCTCCCAATCGCTAATATCTGCGATTTTTTCACTCACCGAATCAAAATCACGTTGTAATTGCTGTTGCTGCTGAAGAGATAATAAAGGAATAGCTTGGCTTACACCTTTGAATAAACCAAAACAAACTTTATACTTTCCACTAGCAAGTAAGCGTTTTAAATCATTCAATTTTTTCTTCGTTTGATCAAATAATTGTCTTTGCTCGCTTTGTAACGGTTTTAAACCATTTTTCCACGTGGTTGAAATTTCTTTATGCGCATCAATAATTGATTGAGGTAGAACACCTTGAGCTTTTTTATTGACAGCTTTATAACTTGTTAACCAATCATAGTAAGTTTGTTGGCGATCATTTAATTCATTTAAATTTTGCGGCAAAGTTAATTGCGAAATTTTTGAAATTAGATAAGTCGCTTCACTAACTGATTGAGCGATTTCCGGTAATTGAGTCAGTCGTTGTTCTAATTGTATCGTTTTTTCTAAAAAGTCAGTTTGTTCTGTTTTATTAAGAACACTCGCTGTTATTTGAACGCGAAGTGCATTTAACTGTTCACAAAATTCATCTTGATTAATTAATGCATTTTCAGTATTTTCTCCTTCAAAAACTGCGGTAGTAATTTGTTGATTTAATGAACTAATAACTTTGGTAAAGTCGTTTTTGGCAATCAGTTTATCGTTAGCTAACTGTTCAGCAATTTTTGCTTGGTGATAAGCTTCGGCTTTAGGTGCAAAAATTTGTTCAAGCTGTCCGGTAATTTTTTTATATTTATTTAGTAATAGTTCCGGTCATCTTCACTCAAACAGCCCATGTCAGACAGACTGTCTTGCCATTGCAAGTCTAAGTTCCCTTTACTAGTTATATATTGACCGTAACTGGGCTGATCTTTTAAGGCTAGTAACTTTGAAAGGATTAGTTGGTTTTGTTTTAATAATTTTTTAGGTTTTTCTATCTGTTTGGCTAACAGTGCTAAACGATCGTTTATCAATTGTGATACATCATCATTTACTGCTTTTTTATTAAGTTTGGTTAATAATGAAATGTCGTTAAGTTCTTTTAAATCAAGTGATAATAAGTGGCTTTGAACGTCTGCTATTTGTTTTTTAGTAAAGGTTTGTAGTATAAACTGCGCAATATTTTTCTTTTGGATAAGTACATCAAACAACTTAATAAGCATGTTTGAGTCCACTTCATGCTCAAACCAGTAGTTTAATAATGAAGTATCAGACGATTGCTTACTTGCAGTTTCGTTTAAGGTCTTTAAAAAAGCGATCTTTTCTGTTAAAGGTAACGATATAGTATGTTTACCTGATAAGATCAGTTGAATTTGATTTAGTGCAAAATCTCGTACTGCTTTTTTACTATTGCCAACACTTGCTTCAAAATATGCATCAAAGCTGTTAAGTTTTAATAAGATAGCTCTTCTGACTAACTCATTATCATCATTGTTGAGCATTGAAAATATGATGGTTTTATCATCAGTATTTTCAATTTTTAATTCGTCATTTATTGCCGAAATTCGAATATTACTGTCTTTATGCTGCCAGTTGTTTTTGCTTTTAAAGAAATTGAAAATCATGGAAAGTCACATTTTGAAGGTAAATAAACAACTTGCGTTGCTATAAACACGCAAGAAAATTGGTTTTGATTATTAAAGATCGGTAAAATGAGCAATATTGCTCTGTACCGACGATTCACTTTCGGTATTTGGTTTAGCACAAGCAGTAATTGGAGTGTCTTTAGCTGCAGTAGAAAATTGTGCTTTTAATTCGCGTTTATTTTTATGAACCATTTGTCCATCACTTCCTATGGTTAGCATTTCGTCACAATTTAAGTGCTTTGCTTGATATGCCATTGTTAATTGCAATGCAGTATCTCGCTGTGCTTGATCAACCACGGTTCCTTCTGGCCACTTTCCTGTTTCAGCCGCACATTTTAATCGTAAATACATTTCTTCAGGCATATGTTCAATGGTGCTGTGTAAATTCATAGTAAACTCATGTTATTTTTTGCGTTTAAAGAAAAGTAATTTTATTCTGATAATAATGTAAAGAATAAAACCAATGACAGTACTTGTCATAGCGAGTGTGTGTTGCCATGTTCCTTGTTCAACATCATCCCAAAACATAAATAAAAACCCACCACAAAATAGCAACATGGCAATAAACGAATAATTCATTAATCGCTGTCCTTGGTTTATTCTGTTTACTTGGTTTAAATTAGCAATTTTATCGCTGTCTAATGCGTGTAAGTCTAAACCGCAATGAGAACATTCTTTCGCTTTATCTGATATTTTCTTTTTGCAACTAGGGCAATTTATTACTGCCATTTAGATAAACTTCTGTTGTGCTTGATTTTGCCAACATTCTACCTTTTTTAAGACAAAAAAAAACGTCCTTAAGACGTTTTTTTGTATTATTTTAACTAATACTGTTAAGCGTAGATAACGTTATGACATATTGATATCACTACCTTTGGCTTTATCTAGACGTTTTTCCCAAAAGGTGGCATTTTTTATGCCCAATTTTTTCGGATCAAAGGTATATGTTTCTACATTAGCTTTTTGCTGTTCTTCATAGTCTTTAAGTGCTTTTATCGCAGGTTTAGACATAAAGAAGAGTATGATGATGCCAATAATATTTAACCAAGCCATTAGACCTACACCTATATCACCTAAGCCCCAAGCAATATTAGCCGCCTTGACTGTGCCATAAAAAGTAGCGCTCATGATAACAGCTTTTAATATAAATACGGCACCAGGTAGCTTAAATGTGCGCTTGATGTAATAAATGTTATTTTCAGCAATAAAGTAATAAGCCAAAATAGTTGTGAAAGCAAAGAAGAATAATGCTAAAGCAACGAAAGGTTTTCCAACTCCAGTAAAAACACTTTCAACAGCTAATTGAGTAAACTCAGGGCCATTGGCTGCAATATTCATAGCAACATTCTGAACTATGAAGGTTTCGCCTGCACCATGAACATTATATGTGCCCGTAATGATAATCATAAAGGCGGTTGCAGAGCAAACAAATAACGTATCAATATAAACTGAAAAAGCTTGTACTAAACCTTGTTGTGCAGGATGATCTACTTCGGCAGCGGCTGCAGCATGTGGCCCTGTACCTTGGCCCGCTTCATTTGAATAAACACCACGTTTAACCCCCAACCTATTGCCGCGCCAAAACCTGCCATGGGAGTAAAAGCATCTCCAATAATCAACATAAAGGCTTCAGGTAATGCCGTAATATTTAATCCGATAATAATTAATGAGATTAAAATGTAAGCCAATGCCATAAATGGCACAACCACTTGCGTAAAATTAGCAATACGTTTAATACCACCAAAAATAATAAAACCAAGCAGTAAAACTATTCCCGTTGCTGTGTAAAGTTTTGCATAACTAATAACACCAATGGTTGTATTAATAGTGCCTGAGTTAGAAAAAACCTGTTCTATAGCCGTACCTATAGTATTAGATTGTACTGTGGGTAGTAGTATGCCGGTCGCTAGAATTGTTGCTATAGCAAAAGTCCATGCATACCACTTTTGTCCCATTGCTTTTTCAATATAATAAGCAGGTCCACCATAA
Source organism: Colwellia maritima (assembly GCF_022669015.1). Lineage (GTDB taxonomy): Bacteria > Pseudomonadota > Gammaproteobacteria > Enterobacterales > Alteromonadaceae > Colwellia > Colwellia maritima. The sequence continues at coordinate 797,480 of NZ_JAKKSL010000002.1, forward strand.
TATTTTCCATCATGCTCTTCTTTATATATCTGCGCATTAGCTGATTCGATATAGGCGGTTGCAGCGCCAAAAAAAGCGACAATCCACATCCAGAAAACAGCGCCAGGACCGCCAAAACCAATAGCAGCAGCCACACCGGCAATATTACCGGCGCCAACACGACCTGATAATGAAACGGCAAGCGCCTGGAAAGATGAAATTCCTTTTTTGGAGCTTTTTCCTGACATTAACAATCGCCACATTTCAGAAAACTGACGTAATTGAACAAAGCGAGTGACTACAGTAAAAAACAACCCTGCCCCCAAGCACAGATAAACCAGTGCACTGCTCCATATATAACCGTTAATTGTATTCACTAAATCTTGCACTAGAACTTCCTCTTTGTTTTTTATATTTATTTTTTATATTTATTTTTTATATTTATAATTGGTGACTTAGGTGCCGTAGAATTATTTATAACAAATTAACAGTTTTATCTTAAATCGTCGACCATATGATAGATACCTGTTAAGAAATCTCGGCCTAATAAACTACTTCTAATATCAGACCAACCCATGCTGTAATCTGGTAACAAATCATTATCCTTAAATGGCATTTCAATGGTATAAGCTAGGCATTTAAACTGATTCCCAACCCAATTAGTACCAACCGTCGGATTTGCCTTACCTGGCTCATCTTTATCATAACCACGGTCGTCTTGAAATTCAGGTGTTAATGACAAAAGAATAGTTTTAAATTTGTCTTCAAGTGCTTTATGTCGAGCATCATAATTCACAACCCCTTCACAACCCGACAAAATTCACAGGAAGTGCTTCATCACCGTGAACATCTAAAAACATATCAATGCCTGTTTCAAACATTTTTTCTCTGACTAAGTAAACTTCAGGGCTACGCTCCATTGAAGGTGTTAACCATTCACGGTTTAAATTGGTACCGACAGCATTAGTACGTAAATGACCACGAACACTACCATCGGGGTTCATGTTAGGAACAATGTAAAATACCGCTTTATTTAATAGAGCTCGGGCAACTCCATCATCTTCATCAAGTAAACGGTCTAAGAAACCTTCAATAAACCATTCTGCCATTGTTTCACCAGGGTGCTGACGTGCAGTTAACCAAATAATACGTTTACCTTCACCTTCCTCACCGACTTTTAATAGACTAATATCTCGGCCATCAAGTGTTTGACCCAGTACTTGTAACTGACAATCTAAATGCATTTGTGCATTATGTAGTAAGTCTTGATGACGCTCATAGCTGTAAGGCGAGAAATAAGCAAAGTACACTGAATCATATTCAGGCGTTAACGTTATTGTAAGGTTATCACCATCAAAAGTTGTTGGAACACGGAACCAGTGATCTCGGTCATAAGATGCTACCGCTTGGTAGTCTTTCCAGCCTTCAATATAGGCTGATTTACCCGCATTCGTTATATGAATAACGTGCTCCACACGTTCTTGAATTGGTGTAACATCCGTTTGCAATTTAAAGTGAAACCATTGAAAAAATTCAGATTGATTGTCGTGTTTTATTTCTAGTTGAATATTGCCAAGATCACTTGCATTAATAACACGAATATTGCCGCTATCAAAATTATCAGAAATTTGCATAGATTAAGGTACCTGTTTCTTTTATGCCATGTAAATCATGGCACACAATGGATTAAAAATACAAAAACAGTGTACACAAACCTAATTGAGATCACTACAAAGATCTTAAATAAAGACCTAGTTCAGAAGAATAACCCATAGATTTCCAAATAACAGAATTATGTTCGTTGATTACATAATAACTAGGGTATGCAGAGACTGAAAAAGCATGTTTAATTTGTTCATTCCCTAAGGCTATTGGAAACGTTAATTGATGTTCTTTTGTAAAATCAATGACTTCTTTTGTATCTCTGAAATCCAATGCAACTGCGATTACATCCAGTTGAGGATTTTTTTCGTACAACGATTGTAAATTACCAATACTGAGATGACAAACACTACACCAAGGTGCAAAGAAATAGATGACTGTTTTTTTGTTTTGTGAAGTTAACGATACAGTTTCCCCCATTGTTGTTGGTACTTTATTAAATACCAATCGTTCAGAAGCATCTAATTTGGTATCTGTTGCCAAAGCATACTTGATTCACGGAAAGAAGAAGCGAGTTGAAATATCAAGAAAAAAATTAATGCTTGAAACAAAAAATTACGTGCAGTGGTTAACAAGTGCTTCCCTTAAAAAATAATGAGTGAATACTACATTATTAGACCTGAACAACATGATTAAATTACAAAAAATTATAATAAAAAAGCTACTAGCAAAATACTAGTAGCTTTCAATTTCACATGTTGCAGAGAATGGATATGTTATTAGAATAGTGTAACTTAAACATTCTGCATTAATTAACTAATATTTGTTAAACCCTTCATATAAGGTTGTAATACGGTAGGAATATCAATACTACCATCAGCTTGTTGGTAGTTTTCTAAAATAGCGACTAACGTTCGCCCTACAGCTAAACCAGAGCCATTTAGCGTATGTAATAACTCTGGTTTGTTGGTTTCACTACTGCGATAACGGGCCTGCATACGGCGTGCTTGGAAAGCGCCCATATTTGAACAAGATGAAATTTCACGGTATGTGTTTTGTGCGGGTAGCCACACTTCTAAATCAAAGGTTTTTGTGGCGCTAAAACCCACGTCACCACTGCATAATGCCATGGTACGATATGGTAGCTCAAGTTTTTCAAGAATGGCTTCTGCGTGCGCTGTTAGTTCGTCTAATGCTTTAAATGAATTTTCAGGTTTAACCAATTGTACCATTTCTACTTTATCAAACTGATGCTGACGAATAAGACCACGAATATCACGACCACCCGAACCTGCTTCACTACGAAAACATGGAGTATGTGCTGTCATTTTTATAGGTAATTCAGCTTCTTCAACAATCTCGTCGCGGTACATATTCGTTAATGGAACTTCTGACGTGGGAATTAAAGAAAATTGTTTGCCCGATAAATCAGTATGAAATAAATCTTCGCCAAATTTTGGTAATTGTCCTGTGCCATATAAAGAGGCAGCATTGACTAAATAGGGTACGTACATTTCTTGGTAACCATGCTCTTCTGTATGAACATCAAGCATAAATTGCGCTAAAGCACGATGAAGTTTCGCAATATGTCCACGCATTACTGCAAAACGGGTTCCCGCGAGTTTTGCACCACTTTCAAAGTCTAATCCTTTACTGACACCAAAGCCTAAATCTACATGATCTTTAACTTCAAAATCAAATTCGCGCGGTGTACCCCAACGTTTTATTTCTACGTTATCATCTTCATCCTTACCTTCCGGTACTGACTCATCTAATAAATTAGGAATTGCGCTAGCGATGTCATTGATTTTCGCTAATACCTCATCTTGTTCGGCTTTTGCAGCATCTAAGTCATTACCGAGCCGGCTTACTTCAGCAAGTAATGGTGCAATATCTTCACCACGCGCTTTGGCTTGGCCAATAGATTTAGAACGGGTATTACGTTCATTTTGTAAGTCTTGTGTTTTAACTTGGATAGCTTTACGTTGTTCTTCTAACGTATTTAATGTTGCAGTATCAAGAGTAAATCCACGCTTTGCCAATTGTATGGCGATGTTGTCTAGGTCTGTTCTAAGTTGTTTGGCATCAAGCATAATTATTCACGTTTTTTTAGTTCAAAGTAAAAGTAAAAGCAAAATCTATAATAATTGCTTTTATTTCGCTATTGCTGAGACAATGTAAAGTCCAAAGGCCGCAGCAGCAATACAAAGCGAAACATTTAATAAAATATTAATAGCCGCTTTAAGTAAGTCTCCTTGTTGAATTAACAACAAAGAATCTAATGAAAATGTTGAAAAGGTGGTAAATGCACCTAAAAAGCCAATACCTATCAATGTTCTATGGATATTGACGTCTAAAATTTCATGTTCTATTAATTGGTAAAGTACACCCATAATAAATGAGCCGATGATATTAACCATCAATGTAGCAAAAGGAAACCCCTTTCCAAGCCAATTTAGCACTAATTGTGAAATATAAAAACGTAAACTAGCACCACAAGCCCCACCAATAGCGACAAAAAGATACAAGCTGACTTGGCTAATAGCATTACTCATAACGTTGCTCTTGGCTGTTTTGGTTTAATTGACTTAAATAATCAAGCTTATCTTTTAATTGTTTTTCTAAGCCGCGATCAGTTGTTTGGTAAAATTGTGTACTAAAACCGTTTGATTGATTATTAGACTGTTTATTTGCTTGGGCCAATGCTTCGGGAAAATAATTTTCTCCTGCTGCAAACGCATTGATTTCATTATGTGCATAACGATAATCAACTCCATGGCCTAAATTTTTGGTGATCTCACTCGTTGAGTTTTTTAAATGTTCAGGCACGTCTAAAGTTGCAGTTTGTTCAGCTAAACTTTTAGCCTGTTTAAAGGCCGTATAAATCGCGTTACTCTTCGGTGCTAACGCCATGTAAACTGCAGCCTGTGCAATAGCGCGTTCTCCTTCACTTGGCCCAACCCGATGAAAAGTATCCCAAGCATTAATAGCTAACTGCATTGCACGCGGATCTGCATTACCAATATCTTCACTCGCTATAGCAAGTAAACGACGCGCAACATACAGTGCATCACCCCCACCCGTTAAAATTCTAGCATACCAATAGAGTGCCGCATTAGGATCAGATCCTCGAACTGATTTGTGAAAAGCACTGATTAGATCATAAAAGGCATCACCCCCTTTGTCGTACAGGGCTATCTTACTACCAAAGAACTTGCGCAATTAATTCAACGGATATGGTAACCAGATCCTCTTGCAGCCTTTCATGTTTTGGTGCATCGGAGAACAACATACTATTCGTTAAACTATCTATACAGTTTTCTAATAAATTGAGTAAGCGCCTAGCATCCCCCTCGCTTCGGTTTATTAAACTTTGTTTTGCATCTTGATCAAGCATAACCTTAATGGATTGCTCAGTTGATATAAATACTAAGGCTCTGTTAAGTACCTGAGATAATGCTGCAGCATCGAGTTTTTTTAATGTGTAAACTCGCGCGCGAGATAAAATTGCTTGATTGAGTTCAAACGCGGGATTTTCAGTTGTCGCACCAATAAAAATAATAGTGCCATCTTCAATAAACGGTAAGAAAGCATCTTGTTGTGATTTATTGAAACGATGCACTTCATCAACAAAAAGGACAGTTTTCGTTTCGTGGCTGTTGGCCGTATTCGTACTATTTTGTGCTCTGACTTTAGCTTGTTCAATAGCCAAGCGAATGTCTTTAATGCCTGAGGTAACGGCTGACAGCCTTACCACTTTTGCATTTGCATGTGTGGCAATGATTTCAGCTAACGTAGTTTTACCAGTACCTGGCGGTCCCCAGAAAATAAGCGAATGGCAATGACCATGCAGTATTGCTTGTCTTAAGGGGGAGTCATTTGCAAGAATATGTTGCTGTCCAACGTAGTCATCTAAATTTTTAGGGCGTAACTGTGCTGCTAATGGAGCAGTCATTGACTTGGATGAGGAGTTATCATCATAATTGGACTCATTAGGTGTCACCGTATCTTCTAAGCCAAATAAACTTGTTTGTTGTTGTTCTTCTTCCACAATAATTACAAAAACCCTTGTTATCAGCTATTCAGAACGTTGGTCATCAATCTGTACACCAGTTGGTACTACAAATTGAAACAAACTTGCTTTAGGTATTACCTGATCTTCAAAATTAGATAATTTAATATGACTTAGTTGTCCTGTAGCATCTAAAAATGAAAATTGCGCTAAATTACTGTTACCTTTATTTGTTTCAAAAATTAACGTTAAGCTTTTAATTTGGCTATTAGTATCTTTAGCTGAAATGACAAAACGATCACTGACTTCCTCAGTTTTATTTTCTTTAGTTACTGTATATTGTTCCCATAAATTTTCATCTTTACTGGTTAGTAATAATATAGGTGTTTTAGCGATAGCTGCTGATAAAGAATAAACACTGACTTGTTCAATCCAGGGATCGTAAAACCAAACATTAGTACCATCTGATACAATGGCAAGTTCATCTGGTTCAGTAGTATGCCAGTTAGCTAAATTAGGTTTGCTAATTGCGAGATTTCCTGCACTTTGTGCTATTTTTTCACCTGAAACACTGTGAACTTCTTGACTAAAATCAGCTGTAAAATGGGCTAAATTTTCCAGTTTAGCCCGTAATATTTGTTTTGCCTCTGACGAGGCTAACTTGGGCATATTTGCAGTTGGCTGTTCTATACTTGTATTACTATTATTGATACTCACAACTTGTGTATTAGCCTGCACATGTTGTGTTATGACAAAATTTATTGCCATGGTTAACACACAATATTTTATAACGTTAATATTCATTTATTATCCGAAAGTAAACTGGTTTAGTCTCTAATAGGTGGTGGTGCTAATACTTCACGGGCACCATTGTTACCGGCAGTTGTTACAACACCTTGAATTTCCATTTGTTCTACAATTCTTGCTGAACGATTATACCCAATTCTAAATTGTCTTTGTACGCTAGAAATGGATACACGACGTTTTTCAGTAACAAAATTTACAGCTTCATCATAAAGTTCATCTAGTTCTTCATCTTCATTACCTTCAGCTTGTTCACCTGGTAATAACATATCAGGATCATTGCCACCGGCTAAAATTTCTTCAATATAATTAGGTTCACCGCGTGATTTCCAGTCTTTTACTACCGCATGTACTTCATGGTCATCAATAAAAGCACCATGAACACGTGTTGGAACACCTGTTCCTGGCGGTAAGTACAGCATATCACCCATACCTAATAATTGTTCAGCGCCTTGTTGATCTAATATTGTACGAGAGTTTAATCCAGAAGATACCTGAAATGCCATACGTGTTGGTATATTCGCTTTAATCAAGCCCGTGATCACATCAACGGAGGGTCGCTGAGTTGCTAGAATTAAATGAATACCAAGAGCACGCGCTTTTTGAGCAATACGAGCGATTAATTCTTCTACTTTTTTGCCAACAATCATCATCATGTCAGCAAATTCATCCACAATTACAACAATACTAGGCAGTTTTTCTAATAGAGGCGGTTTTTGATCTAAGCCATCACTAGGCTGCCATAGAGGGTCAATAATCGGATCGCCCGCATTAATAGCTGTTAGAATTTTTTTGTTATAGCCCTTTAAGTTTCTAACACCTAATGCCGACATAAGTTTATAACGACGTTCCATTTCGCCTACACACCAACGTAAAGCGTTTGCGGCATCTTTCATATCGGTAACCACTTCGGCTAATAGATGAGGTATACCTTCGTAAACACTTAATTCAAGCATTTTTGGATCGATCATGATCAAGCGTACATCTTCAGGTGTTGATTTGTATAACAAGCTTACAATCATGGTGTTAACACCTACCGATTTACCCGAACCTGTGGTACCAAGCAACTAATAAATGAGGCATTTTCGCCAGATCTACAACCACTGGCTCCCCGGCAATATCTTTACCGAGTACCATGGTTAATGCAGAGCTTGATTCTTCAAATTGTTGACATGAAATAACTTCACTTAATCGCACTATCTCTCTGTGTTTATTTGGTAGCTCTAGGCCTATCACTGATTTACCAGGAATAACTTCAACTACACGTACACTAATAGCAGATAAGGCACGTGCTAAATCTTTTGACAGAGAGCTAATTTTGCTGACTTTCATACCGGGAGCTAAATCTAATTCGAAACGGGTGATAACAGGTCCTGGATAAACGGCAACCACGCGGGCTTCTACTTTAAAGTCTAATAGTTTTGCTTCAACCAACCGACTCACTTGTTCTAATTCATCTTGATTTATCGGATTCTTGGCTTTGTCTGGACGATCCAGTAAATCAATTGAAGGCATTCCTTGAAATTTTTCTTCAACCGTAGGAACTAAGTTTACTTGGCTTGTATCAGAACTTGTTGCCAACTCTCCACGATGTTGTTTGTCATCTTCTACGTTTATTTGTTCTACAGCAGCAAACGCGGCAGTGATTTCAGTATCATTCACATGTTCTTGCACGTTAATATTTAGTGGACCATCCATTAAGTCATTAATATCCAAAAAGGGTTCTTGCACAGGTTCATCTTCATCACTTGTATTAGTATTCACACCAAAAAATGATCGGGTTGTTTTTTGCTTTGCCGGTTTCTCTGTCTTGGTTTTATCAACAGTGTCTTTATCTCTCAACGAGCTTTCAGGTAACTGGTCAGTACGTAATTGATTATCGTCTTTATTATTTGATGACTTAGTCGTGTTATCTTCAATTTCATTGGTACCAAATTGATTTTTAATCGTCTCTGGTAGGTCTTTTACATACAATATAGCCGCAATTGTGTAACGACCAACATCATCTATAAAATTAACCCATGAAAATCCTGTTAACAAAACAAAACCAAGACAGCTAAACATCAAGAATAATAATGTGCTTCCTACAAACGAAAAATAAGGTAAAAATGTTGTACTTAAGACATTGCCAAGTATTCCACCGGCAGAAAAATAATAAATATCATCAAAATTCATACTCGCAAGCGATGTTAGACCTAAATAAAACAAAATGAATCCAATCAGTTTTAAACCAATCGTCAAATAATCAAGCTGCATTAGTTTGTGATATTTTTGAAACAACAACCATCCAATAATGGCTACAACAAATGGTAAAGTATAAGCAATGTAGCCAAACAAATTGAGTAATAAGTCAGAAATATAGGCCCCCACTGCCCCGCCGAGGTTCCTTACTGGTGTTTGATATCCTGTTTGCGCCCAACCAGGATCAGCAGGATCAAAACTAAACAAAGCCAACATTAAAAACATAGCAAAGACGCTAAAAAAAAGTAAGCCTGTTTCAAGTATGCGTTGAACACCACTTAACTGTTTGTTTATTGGCTCGTTATATTGAGCACTATCAAATTTTTCACTGGTTTCGCCAGTATTTTTCACTAGTTCTGAAGACAATTAAAATTCCATAATATACGGGGATTAGTGATAGACAGATAAAATAACAAATTATCGCTTGATTGGTAACACATTACTGGATTTTATTTCATCCATAACCACATAGGTTCTACTTTCACTCACCGAAGGTAACCTTAATAATATGTCACCGAGTAGTTGTCGATAGGCAAGCATATCTTTCACCCGCGTTTTCAGTAAAAAGTCAAAATTGCCTGAGACTAAGTGACATTCTTGTATTACATCTAAATCATGAACTGCAGCGGCAAAATCATCAAAAACATCGGGACTTGTTTTAGTCAGTGTAATCTCTACGAATACCAACAAAGAGAGCCTTAATTTTGTTGGGTTCAAATTAGCTTGATAACCTATGATATATTTTTCTTTTTCTAAACGTTTTACCCGTTCTAAACACGGTGTGGGACTTAATCCAACACGCTTTGATAATTCAACGTTTGATAAACGCCCATTTTTCTGTAACTCAATTAGAATGTTTTTATCAATTCGGTCTAATTTCTTGGCTTGTAGTAAATTCATGCTTTATATATCACTATAATTTAATCCGATACTAGTATTATATATCGCTTTATTTATTATTTCGACAGGTTATTCCAATAAAACACAATTATACTAGCGTTATCTAAAACAACACGACACTTCAGTTGAAAATCATCGTGTGACACTACAACAAGTATAAAAGAGAAATTATTATGATTATTGGCGTACCTAAAGAAATTAAAAACCATGAGTATCGTATTGGCTTAACACCCGCAGGTGTTAAAGAATTATCTGTAAATGGTCATGAAGTGATTGTTGAAAATAACGGCGGTGCTGCTATTGGTTTTGATAATGAGCAATACATTGAAGGCGGCGCTAAAATAATTAACGATGCGGCAGAAATATTTGCGACTGCAGAGATGATTATTAAAGTAAAAGAGCCGCAACCTATAGAATGCAAAATGCTTCGTCCGGGTCAAATTTTGTTTACTTATTTACATTTAGCGCCTGATCCACAACAAACAGAATTATTAGTTGCCTCTGGCGCAACGTGTATTGCCTATGAAACAGTAACCTCACCTACAGGCGGCTTACCTTTATTAGCGCCAATGTCTGAAGTAGTCGGCCGCATGTCAATTCAAGCCGGTGCTCATGCACTAGAAAAAGCTCAAGGTGGTTTAGGTGCTTTACTCGGTGGTGTTCCAGGTGTTGCCCGGAAAAGTACTCATTGTTGGCGGTGGCGTTGTAGGAACTCAAGCGGCAAGAATGGCTGTTGGTATGGGGGCGGATGTTACTATATTAGATCGCTCTTTAACGCGTTTACGCCAATTAGATACAGAATTTGATGGTCGTTTAAAAACGGTATATTCGACAGCTGATGCAATGGACCAATTAATAGTTGAAGCTGATTTAGTCATTGGTGCAGTACTTATTCCGGGTGCAGCAGCACCTAAATTAGTAACCAAAAAACACATTACAATGATGAAGAAAGGTGCTGTAGTTGTTGATGTTGCTATTGATCAAGGTGGCTGTTTTGAAACATCTAAAGCAACTACTCACCAAGATCCTACTTATATTGTTGATGATGTAGTTCATTATTGTGTTGCTAACATGCCTGGTGGTGTAGCCCGTACATCAACCATGGCGCTTACCAATGCAACATTGCCTTTCGCCGTAACTATCGCTAATAAAGGCGCAAAACAAGCATTACTTGATGATGTACACTTATTAGCAGGTTTAAATGTCGCTAGTGGAAATATCACCTACAAGCCAGTAGCTGACGTTTTAGGCTATCAATACGTGGAACCAAGCGTTGCCTTAAACGTATAATAGCATTCTCACTAACTATGTGATCATTTCAATAGCTCACTTAATTAATGAAACTAATGGTATAATGTTTACAACACGTTCTTAGCTATTTAAGAACCTTGCTAGATAAATTAAAAGAGTACAAATGCTAATTTGTACTCTTTTTTTGTTTTTATTACGTCTTTTACGAAAAATTTCACATTCTTACTATACACCCTTGATAGAACCTCTTATCATCCCAATTAATAAAGTTAATATCTAATATCACTTGGTGGCAAAACCAAAAGATATCATTCTAAATTTCTGGAGAACTCATTTATGAGCGACGTTAGACACTGCCCACTACTTATTTTAGGCTCAGGCCCTGCAGGTTATACCGCAGCAGTTTATGCTGCTCGTGCTAATTTAAAACCTGTTATCATCACAGGTATGCAACAAGGTGGTCAATTAACAACAACCACTGAAGTTGAAAACTGGCCAGGTGATGCAGATGACTTAACCGGTCCGCCTTAATGGAACGTATGCAAAAGCATGCTGAAAAATTTGAGACTGAAATTGTGTTTGATCATATCGAATCTGTAGATTTCTCTTCTAAACCATATAAGTTAACAGGTAGTAATGAATATACCTGTGATGCATTAATTATTTGTACTGGTGCTTCTGCACAATATATTGGTTTGCCTTCTGAAGAAGCATTTATGGGGCGCGGTGTGTCGGCCTGTGCTACTTGTGATGGTTTCTTCTATAAAAACCAAAAAGTCGCTGTTGTTGGTGGTGGTAATACCGCCGTTGAAGAGGCACTTTATTTATCTAATATTGCCAGTGAAGTACATTTAATTCACCGTCGTGATACCTTTAGATCTGAAAAAATATTAACAGACCGTTTAAGTGAAAAAGTTAAAAACGGTAATATCATCTTACATACCGATCGTACGTTAGATGAGGTATTAGGTGATAACATGGGCGTAACTAGCCTGCGTTTAAAAGAAACTAACACCGACAAAACTGAAGTAATTGATGTGGCAGGTGTATTTATTGCTATTGGTCATAAGCCTAATACTGATATTTTTCAAGGTCAATTAGCTATGGAAAATGGTTATCTAACCATCCAAAGTGGTACTCAAGGTAATGCAACACAAACCAGTGTTGAAGGTATATTTGCGGCAGGTGATGTTGCTGACCATATTTACCGTCAAGCAATAACCTCTGCCGGTGCAGGTTGTATGGCTGCCTTAGATGCTGAACGCTACCTTGACGCACAATAAAATTTAACCATTTTTTGTCCCATTTATAAGGGGTCGGTTTGGTGAAGGAATGCAAAATGCTGTATCAACTTAACGAAACAGACTTTTCGTTTCCCCCGTAAATCACGCCCTTGTAGAGCCAAATGGCTTGCTTGCAGTGGGTGGTGATTTACACCCTAGGCGAATAATTAATGCTTATAGCCAAGGTATATTTCCTTGGTTTAGCGAGAATGATCCGCTAATGTGGTGGTCGCCAAACCCTAGAACCATTATTAACTGTTGTGATTTAAGAATTAATAGAACCTTACGTAAAGCTTTAAAAAAATCTCCATATAAAGTTACCTTAAATACAGCCTTTGATCAGGTAATTAAACAATGCGCTAACGCCCCCTTTCGTACTGACGGAACGTGGATTTTACCAGAGATGCAACAAGCATATATCAACTTACATAAATTGGGCTATGCCCATTCTATCGAAGTTTGGCAAACACTTGATACTGATGTGTTAAAGGCTAACAAAACGCTAGTAGGCGGTTTGTATGGCATCGCTATCAACGGTTTTTTTTCAGGTGAGTCAATGTTTTATAGCAAGGCTAATGCCTCTAAATTTGCATTAGTTGCTTTAAATCATTTATTAACGTCTCTGGATGTTGATTTTATAGACTGCCAATTACTTAACCCCTTTTTAGCCGATATGGGGGCGATAGAAATATCACGTGATGACTTTATAAAGCGTAAACAAATAGCGATCAATAAACAGGTGACGGAAAATTTTTGGCAACCTCGTCAGTTATAGTAGTTTAATTAACCGTTGGGGGAATTACCGTAGTAACCGTAAATTAAATTCGAAGATTTGATAGAAGACTAGATTAAAAGTAGTTGAGTAACAACGAATATGAGTGAAAACGATTTTAAGGTAGGTATTACAACAACATTTCCTTGTAGTTATTTACCTGATCAAGAAGAACGTTTATTAATCGCGGTAGATGAACGTTTGCAAAATAATCGCAGTTATAGCCTGCTTATGACAGAAGGATTTCGTCGCAGTGGTGATCAATCTTATCGCCCTCATTGTCCTAATTGTAATGCTTGCCAATCTATCCGTGTAATAGTTAATCAATTTAATCCTTCTAAAAGCCAAAAACGTTCCTTAAAACGAAATGCTCATTTTCATATTAAAACATCTGAACATTTAAAAGATGATTATTATCCATTGTATGAAAATTATATAAATACCTGTCATCAAGATGGCAGTATGTACCCTGCTAATAATCAGCAATTTGAAAGTTTTCTGTCGAGTAATTTAACAAAACAATTGTTTATTGAAACTTGGTTTGAACATGAGGGTGAAAAACAGCTAATATGTGTTGCCGTAACAGATGTTTTAATTAACGGTTTATCTGCGGTTTATACATTCTATCACCCTGAATTTAAATCCCATGGTTTAGGTGTGTTTTCAATTTTGACACAGATTAACTTTTGTAAAGAACAGCATTTACCTTATTTATATTTGGGTTACCAAATTAATGAGTGCAAAAAAATGAATTATAAAAATCGCTATTTTCCTTATGAAAAATTTGTTGCTCAACAATGGCAGAGAGTTGAGAAATAATTCCCCTACCCTAAATTTCATCAATTTGCTTATAGAATTCAACTTCTATCACAAATAAACCGTTACAAAGCTTTACATTAGCGGCACAATTAGGCATCATTCGCGCAGCTTTTTTTATCGGCAATACTTTATAACAATTTATATTGAATTTATTGCTTGTTTGCACAACATATAGAGGTTTAGCGCCCCATGGCGAAAGAAGAAAATATTGAAATGCAAGGTACGGTTTTAGACACGTTACCTAACACTATGTTCCGAGTAGAATTAGAAAATGGCCACGTGGTTACTGCTCATATCTCAGGTAAAATGCGTAAAAACTATATCCGTATTTTAACTGGTGATAAAGTAACGGTTGAATTAACGCCATACGATTTATCTAAAGGTCGCATTATTTTCCGTGCCAGATAGCTTACTTACGCTTTAAAAAAATAACCAAGACTATTTATATATCTTTGGTTTTTTATATTTTAAAATTTGACTGAATGCTATGACAGTTTTCATTCAGGCATTTTCATATAAAAAGCATTGAGTTTATTACCATCTAAGTCTCTAAAGTAACCGGCGTAAAAGCCTGCTACTTCACCGCGTAGTCCTGGTTTTCCTTCACATGTGCCACCTAATTCAATCGCTTTTTTATAAAAGGCATCAACTTTTTCAGTTGAATCAAGCATAATGGCAACCATAGTGCCATTACCAACTGTCGCGGGTTTGCCATCAAAAGGCTTAGTAATAGAAACACCCGCTTGATCCATTCCTGTTGACCAAGCAACAAATTGCTCTGTTTCTAAAAAACGCCCTGCGCCTATTGTGGAGAACAGTTGATCGTAAAACGACACAGCTTTTTCTAAATCATTAGTACCTAGCGTAACGTAACCTATCATGTAATATTCCTTTTTCTAAATAATTAGTTATTGAAATAAATGCCTTGTATTTGGCAATTTTTTTTTACGTATAAATTTTACGTATAAAATAGTCCACTTAATTAATGACACGGGTATAAGAGTCATGCCTATTGCGTAAAGTTAAATTGCATTAAGTTCATAAAACTTAAATTAACGATAAGAATCTAACAGTTTTTTAGTAAATTGTTCAGCACTAATATCCAAACATTTGTTAGTAATTGTTTCTTGTAGCTCATTCAACTTTTTATCCACACTAGTGATTGTCAACGTATTATCATCAAGTGGTAAACTTGCTGTAGACTTTGATAGTAGTATAGAAGGATTATCAGTGCATTAGCTTCATCATTTTCTGCAGCGGCTTTTATTTTTTTCAATTTTCTAAAGATCAAATTTTGTATTTGTTTTACTTGCCATACATAATAAATCTCCTTAAAAAACAGTGAGTTTTTCACGGAATGTAAAACTGCACCACAGGCAAGTAAAGCTAAAACAACGCCAAGAAAGTTATATCGAAAATTATTAATACCTTCCTGGCCAAAACTAGCAATGAGCAACTGCCCCAAAACCAATGATAATATGAGTAGAGTCACAATAAACCCGCCAATTACAATATTCAAATGTTTACGGTAGCGTGCTTTATCTATGTTAATTAATTGCATTGAAAAGAATATTCCTTAGAAAATGATAAAAAATTTTTATTAATGAAACGGGTATTACTGCCATCATCAACTAAAAATTTAAAGTGTTAAACCTGAATAACGTTTTATGCCCGTTTCTACAGCGCATTGCCAGGTTTTTCTATTACTTGAAATGGTAAGCTGCTTTTTTGCTCTTGTAATACCGGTGTAAAGTAATTCACGAGAGAGTAACTGATGTTCAGCTTGCTTAGGTAGTACCATAGCAACATGTTCAAATTCGCTGCCTTGGGTTTTATGAATTGTCATAGCATAAACCGTATCATATTTAGGTAAACGAGAGGGTAACAGAATTTTGTATAATACCTTTGTATTTTGTGTCTGTGGTTGATCAGTTGTTTCGAAATAGGCCATTAACTGCCCATCATTTGTTTTCCATAACAAACCAATATCGCCATTGAAAAGCCCAAGACGATAATCATTTTCATTGATCATAATTGGCATACCATGATAACCCGTTTGATTATTAGTAACACCATTAATAAGAAGGTTTTTAATCCATTGATTTATTGCGTCTACACCTAATTCCCCTTGTCTAGTAACACATAACACTCTAAATTTTGCTAAAAGGCTAAAAGCATCTGAAATATCCCCACATTGCGCTATACCTTGATAATATTGTTTTACTAATGGGCTTAACCAGGCGGTTAGATTACTATCAACAAGCGCTAATTGATTTTCTTCAATTTCATTAGCGTTATTATTAACATCAGTATTATTAACAGAACAATCTTCTGTTGATGATGCTAATAATTGCCAACTTTGTGTGGCCGCACCTTGTATTACATGGGCCGCTAATTTTCCAATACCACCTTCCCCATCAAAACGTCGGCTTTTAAGTAAAAAACTTAAATGATCATGATGCCTTTCACCCTTAGTTTTATCATTTACAAAGGTACTGTTAAGCAAACTTTTATTTAACTGGCAAACTTGGCTTAAGTAGTTTAGGTTTTCATCGCTATAGCCACAGTGGGGTCTTGGGGCAATATCAGCTAAAACACTACCCACGGAAACAGAAGGCAGTTGATCGGCGTCACCTAATAGTATAATTCGTGATCTTGGTTTTAATGCTCTGAATATCCGTGCCATCATAGGTAAGTCAACCATGGACACTTCATCAATTAAAAGCACATCACAACTGAGTAAGTTATCTTGATTATGCCTAAAATTAGGACTGTTTGGAATAACACCAAGTAAACGATGTATGGTTTTAGCCTGTGTTGGCATCATTGATAATATATCATCGTGAATCAGTCCTTTAAAACCCGCAATTGCCTTAATAATTGATTCTGATAAACGCCGGGCGGCTTTACCTGTGGGCGCAACTAAGGCAATTTCGAGTGTTTGATTCTTTTTAATATGTACAGTAGAACTATGGTTATACTTGTTATGCAGCATTAATAACGCGGCGAGTAATTTTGTTACAGTATAGGTTTTACCGGTACCGGGTCCCCCGGCAATCACTGTAAAATTTTTATTAATTGAATTAGCAACTGCAATTTTTTGCCAATCAATATCATGTTGTGGTGCTTTCTCAGCTTGTCTAGGTGGAAATAGTTCAGGTGGAAAAAGTTGCTTGATGATGACACTGATATCATCTAATGATGCCAATGTTTTGTTTTGTAACCGTTTGGTAATATCATGTGCTAGTTGACATTCAAAGTGATAATACCGGCGTATATATAACTTATTGTTTTCAAAAACGATCGGTTGTTTTGCACTCGCCGACAGTGCTAGCTCATCACATAGTATGGATAAAGTGTCTGCATTGGGGAAAGTAAACCCTTCATGACTACATTGTCCTTGTTCATCATATGCCTTCCCCCACGCTAACCTAGACACTTCAGTTATCGGTAAACAGGTATGCCCTGCTCTTAAGCTGACACTTAACGCCATAAATAAGTGATAAACAATCGCCATATTCTCTGCGCTTATTTTTGCCGGTTCAGCTTCTGCCGGTTCAGCGCGTGTATTTAATGCCCACATCATTTCCTTAGCAAAAAAGTAATCTATCGCTTCAATATTAACTAATTGCTGTTGTGCTTGCGCAAAATTACAGTAAGTTTTCCCCATTATTTTTGCACCTTTTTTTGCACATTACTTTGGATAACACCATCATCATCATCTTTACTTATAAGTTTACTTAGCCTATTACCAGAAAAAATAGCGTCTAATTGAGCTAATTCACTTGAGAGTATTTGACGATAATAAACGCCAGAGCCTTTATGTTGACTATTGTTTGTCATTCCACGTAGGTACAAATAATAAATACCACCAAAATGTTTATGTACATCATAATCGGCTACATTATGTTTTAAGTAACGATGTAACGCCAAGCTATAAATAAGGTATTGTAAGTCGTAATAATTCTTTTCGATATTGTCACGCAAAGCGTCGTGTGTGTAATCATTATACTCGTCCCCTAAGTGAGACGATTTATAATCACAAACGTAGAATTTACCGTGGTGTTCAAACACTAAATCGATAAAGCCGTGCATCATACCTTTCAGTATTTTATACCTTGGTAGACGAACAACATTATGTAAATTGGTGTGTGTATCGGTATTTCGATGATCGGTTAGCAATTTTTCTAAATCCGTAATATTGGCTTTTTCCATTGGAAAATAAAACTCACTTTCACGAAGTGTTTTTTGCATACTAATATTATTAAGACACAACACGGAAGTTGCATCTTGACTTGGATCAATCGCTAATAAAGGTGTTTTCATTATTTCGTCTAACCACAAAATCAGGTCGACATCACTAAACCCCGTTGTTAATTCGCCATATTTTAACAACGGCCATTTAATGCTTTCTGCTAAATTATTTTCCGAATCTTCACTACTTTTAAAGTTACCGTGTTCCAAAATATCATGTAGTAAATTACCACTATGCGCCCCTTTAGCCAATTGAAAACGTAAGGAGGGTTTATTATTTACATGGGCAGCTGCTGTTTCAACTTCAAATATTTCAGCTGAATCTCGGTCAGGTGAAGATACACCACCATGACGTACGTTTCTACTTAAGGCAGAAAAAGAACTTAGCCACCAATCGCGTTCAATTTTACCCTCAAATTTACTAACCTGTAGTTCAGGTTTTATTATCATTGGGCTTGTTAATAAGCCATCATCAGCCGATATTTCATCAAAACTAACCTGTGTTAAACTCATCGTATGTGCTGATTTATCAACTAACGATTGCAAACTTGCTTTGATATCTTGCTCAGGTTGCCACTGCAAGGTTTTACCTAACGGTGAAAACGAATAGTTGTCAAAAGCCGTAGTAAATAGATAACAACGACGTTCGGCACGGGTAATGGCAACATACAAAAGTCGAATATTTTCCGCATAGGCTTCATTAGCCATCGCAGAGAGTGCTTGTTGATCACCGGCAAAACTTAAACATAATTGCCCTTGTTCATTATGATATTCAAGATAATCAATGGCTTTATTACCAAATTTTATGGGGTCTTTATGGCGAGTGGCAAATGGAATAAACACCACTGGGTATTCTAAACCTTTTGAGCCATGCTGAGTAACAATCCGAATCAAATCGCCATCACTTTCCAAGCGCTGCTCTGCTTCCATATCATTAATAGCACCTTGATTGTTTTCATTACATTGTTGCTCAAACCAATAAAGTAATTCTTTCGGTTGCAGAAATTTCTGACTCGCTGATTGTAAAATTTCAAATAGATGTAAAAGGTTAGTCAACGCACGAGCTTTTTTATCGTTTACAGCGGCATTAGTGAAATTAAAATGTTGATGCATTAAATTGATTGCCATTGAGATAAAGCCTTGACGTTGCCATTGCTCTCGGTAATCGAAAAAACTAAACTTCAATGCCTGATAGGCAGACTCGTTTTGTTGAAGTTCATACAATGCCTTACCATCAATACCAAGTAATCCACATGCTAAAGCACTCAAATACAAACGTTCATCTTCAGGGGCTAAAATACCTCTGAGTAATTGGATAAGTTGTGTTGCCTGTTCACTGTAAAATAAATTAGCACGGTCCGATAAAAAAACACTGGCTAAATTGGCGTTTAATAACGCCTCTTTAATATCGTTTGCTTCGCGCCCATCGCGCACTAGTATGGCAATATCTTGTGGTTTTATTCTTTCATTGGTAGCATTTTTACTGAGTAAATGATGTATTTCATTAGCACACCAAGTTGCCATCAATGGTCTGTAAGATTGATTGATCTTTCCAGTGTCATCCTCACCAGTAAAGTGAATAAACTGTAAAGCACCCTTTGATTTAGCTACTTTATTTGACTGTTCAACATTTCTGCCTGGATTTTTTCCCGCCAACACCGGTTGATAATCAATACCATAACCAAAAACGGATTGATTGATTTCAGTTGATTCTTGATGAGTGTTATTAGACAAAAACAATAAGTTATAGGCTGCAACCATCTCTGGCGTAGAACGCCAGTTAGTATCCATCAACCAATGATAATCGCACCCTTTTCTGGCATTTAAATAGGCAAAGATATCACCACCACGGAAACCGTATATCGCTTGTTTTGGATCACCAATTAAATAAAGCGCCACCTTGGATTTATTTGTTTCAACAGTCTGATGATTTTGATAGTAAATACCTTGTAAAATAGCAAACTGTTGCGGATCTGTATCTTGAAACTCATCGACTAAAGCAACGGGGTATTGCGTTAATAATGTTTGCGCTAACCCATTGTTTTCATCGTATTGTAAGGTATCAGCCAGTGTATTAATAAGATCATCAAAATCAAGACAGTTCAATCGTTCTTTCGTTTGTTGTACCTGTTTTCTTATTTGATAAATTCCCGATCTAACCAGTTCGTAGGCTTGCGCTTTATTGATATTTTTTGTTAAATTTTTAAGTTCTTCTTTGATTTCTTTGGCACTAAATAACACTTGCCCTAATTGTACTTTAAACGCCTTAGGATGACGTCCACCATGAAGTAAGTAATCGGGCATTGGTATTGCTATTGCCGCTAATAAGTCGTGCACATCTTGACATATATTTACTTGAGTTAACCAATTCGATAACTTAACTAATTCTTCAGCACGTTTTTCTTGCTCATCGGCCTTTTTATGTGAAATTAACCCCTCTTCGATTAAATTATTATTTTCAGTGAGTGCTTGGCTTGCTTGTTTGGCTAATCCCTTCATTTTATCAACTAAACATTGCACATCAACCAAAGTAATATCACTTCTGTGCGATATTGCTTTTGCAAAACTGGAAATAAAAGCATGAGGTGTTGACCAAAACTGTGCAATTAAAGCAAAATCTTCAGCGCTTTTTTTGGCAATTTGTCGATACCAATCTTGAGTAGCTTCTAAATACAACTCATTACTGTTAGTAGATAAATTAGCGTTAAACGGTAAACCACTCGCAAAAGCATGTTGTGTTAAAGCCCGCTGACAAAAACCATGGATAGTAAATATGGCGGCTTCATCTAAAAAGAGTAATGCACGTTTTAGCAAAAATTCAACTTTATCACTGCTTACTCGTTCGCTAATTGCTTGGAAATAAGGATCTTTTTCACATAAGCGTCCCCAATGAGTGAGTGCTTCTCGAATAAAAGCATCAATTCGTCCTCTCAGCTCTTGCGTTGCATCTTTGGTAAATGTCATCAGTAGAATTTCTTCTACTTTCAACTCGCGCTCAAGTAATAAACGTAAGTAAATACGTGTGATATTATAGGTTTTTCCCGTACCAAGACTCGCTTCAATTAAATGTAAACCCGTTAACGGAATAGTGGCTGAATCTAAATTCAATAAGGTAAAATGGTCTGAATTTTTCATCATTTAGCCCCTTTACTTTTGCTAGTACCTGTCTCGCGGGTCTTATTGAAATATTGATAAATATTTTGGTATAAAGCATTTAATTCGGGTAAAAAATTAACTATGTTTGGACATTGGGACCAAAAATAATGAATATAAGGGTCATCACCAAAACCAGGGGTAGCGTCGTTACCAAACCAAAAGTCTTCAAAACGTTCTTGAGTCATTTCAATAGGTTTTCCTCGAGATTGTTTAAATACCTGTGAGCCTAACTCACCATTAAGTAATAAAGGTTGTTTTTGGCCTTTCTCATACACCTCAATAAAATGAATCAACTGTGAGTATGCATTGTCAATTGTAGCAATTTGATATTGTTCTACTTTTCGTGATTTTGCGTTAAAGAATAAACCGCAAGTACTCTTGACTTGCATGAGTTGGTTATCAGTAGCATCAAGCATAGCTAGGTTTTCATCAGCGTTTTGTTCCTGCCATACTTGTAGAATTAATTGGTGTAAAAACAATGTAAATAAATCTTTAGCTTTAGCACTTGAACTACGATAGAAAACCAATTGCCCTCCCTCATCTGTTAGTTTAACCGGCATTTTAGCTTGTAATATCATAGGTTGTGCAGATACTTGCGACTGTAACTGGCTAGGTAATTCAAGCTGTATAGCGCAATCAAGTAATTGAGGATTATCGAGCCCCTGGGCGATAATTTCTTGACTAAATAATTGAGTATCTTCAATCCAAGTATCAAAGTTCCCTTGCATTGTTGGAAGATCAGGAAATTTCCCGGAAAGTATTGCAGTATGAATAACTTCATCAGTTGAACTATTGGGGAAACTGTCTACTGAGTGTTCATCAATAAGTTCAGAGTTAACAAGTGAATCACCAGTACCTAAGGCGGCTGAGAGTAACTGCTGCTTTAATAGATAACTTTCTAAATAATCAGCGCTAAATGGTTCAACATCATCTAACTCAACGTTTGCACGATCTAAATATAAATTCAACGCCTGTTGTGCAAACATTTTACTAGGGTGTTGGAAAAATCGAATAAGATCATTAGCCATTAACGATACTAAACTTACCGCTTCAGACTCAATAACAAATCGCGAATCATCAACAGATGTTATCACCGGATTATGCTGAGAAAGCTTAAACCAGTTAGCATCAAAACTAGCTTTTGTTGTACAAGATGGGTTGTGTGCCCAATAGTTTTCTTCACTAAAAGGCTGCATTGGGATCTGCTGCAATTGGATTTTATTACGGGTTTCCTCTTTATTTTCACTGATCAGACTAGCATGGTCTGTTAACTGCGCTTGTGAAAACATCCAACCATAACCTTGAGTGAGATAATCCATTAACTCTTTTAATACCGGCGATGGTTGTTTTTCGTTATTGTTTTTAATGTTACGTCCTTGGTAACTTAAGTATAGAGCCTCTCTAGCAGAAATTATTGCCTCTAAAAATAAATACCTATCATCACCTCGACGGGATCTATCTCCTAGCATCGGCGGGCTTTGTGCCATTAAATCGAAGCCTAATGGTTGCCGTTGTCTCGGAAATTCACCATCGTTCAAACCTAACACCGCAATAATTTTAAAGGGAATACTACGCATGGGTAACATTGAACAAAAAGTAACTTGCCCTATCATAAACTGACGACTAGCATCACCCTGGCTGAAATGATTATTGAGAAAGTCGACAACGATTGGTAGGTCAATTTTTTCATGAAAATGCGCGTGCGTACAATATTCAACAAGTGAACTGATAGCGTGCTCAATAATAGTAAGGCTATTTTCTATTTGATTATTCATTTGTTGATGATTAATTTGAAGCAGTTGCCCTGGAGCCGATTTATTTTGTTTGGTGATAGGTGTAAAAAAATGACTTGTATCAAATAATAAAACAAGTTGATTCAATAAAAACTGTTGCCAATCGACCGCTGTTCTTGGCGTTGATAATTGTTGAGCAAACGTTTGCAATTGTTCTATAAACAACATTAACTGACCAAGTAAGATAGCATCGTCACCCTCTACCGTTGGCAACAACAGTTGTTCTTGATAAATGCTGTCATGATCAGAAAAAGCAAAACCTCGAAGTAATCGTGACAATCCTTGCTGCCACGTAAAGCTATTGCTAACATTTTCGCCAAGTAATTTGGCTTTGTGTGGTTGATCTAAGCCCCAATGAACCGAGGCTTGCTCTAACCATAGGGTAATTTTTTCACAATCTTCATCATTAATAGAAAATTTGTTTGCAACGGCAGGTAAACGTAAAAAACTCAGTAATTGTGACACTTGAAAACGCGAATCTGGCAAGGTTAGCAACTCGCTGAAAGCCGCAATTAAGGGATCACTGTCTTTTGCGCTTCGATCGGCGATAGAGCAAGGTAATGGTGGCACTTCGTCATTTAATTCTTGCCAACCATGGGTGAAAACCGCATTAACATAAGGAGCATATTGCTCAATTTGCGGACACATAACCAATACATCTTTAGGCGTTAATCTATCTGTCGAGTTATTCCCTTGCTTTGCTGAATCATTAAACTGATGAAGCAGATAATCGTGTAAGGCTTGTACCTCTCGTAAAGCACTGTGACAACTTACAATAGTAATAGAATCATCTACAAGTTGTTCAGGGGATTGCGTGGCATCTTTCAATAATAAGATGTCATCTTGTAGGCGATGTAAAATACATAGATTGGTGTGTTGTTCATTACTATCACTACTTTCAAGATGTGAATTTTTATTACTACTTGCCTCAACAAATAACTCAACATCAACCGTACTATAATCTTGTAATAAAGCTAAAAACTCACGTCCTTGCTGTCCTAAATTAGCTAATAAAGGATTACCAACAAATAAATGATTATCGTCAACGCCATTAGACCAATGAGACAGTTTACTCATTGCCTGTTTTTCACTAATAATATCGCCCCAATAAGAAAAACAAGGGTTTAAATGAAAAAAATCTACTTCTATATACTCACTTAGGGCATTAATAAAAGTCAGCCACATTGGCGCCATACTATTAATACCAAAAAAGCTTAAGCGTTTAGGTAATATTAAGGGATCAGCAATAAGCTTGGCGGAATATTTTCAATGGCATTATGTAACAATTCAACGGGATTATAAGCTAATTGCTTAATCAGTAATTGCCATAGTTTAGCTTGCCATTTATTCTCAGTTATATGTAAGGTCGATATTTCGTCTTTTTGCCATGAGTCTAGCCACTGCGGACGAAAGATTAAATACTGTTCATATAAATCAGCCATTTGTTCGGCTAACTGATAACGCTTTAAATTTTCTTGACTAGAAAAGTCTTTTCCATTTCCAGAGCTTGACAGCCAATAGCGTGTTGCGGGAGTAAAATCTGAGTCTTCAACAAGGCTATTTGTTGCTAATAATGCATAAATACGCCATGTTAATACTTCTCTTGAGTAGGGTGATTGATCGGGAACATCGTCTTCGCTAGCTAGTGTTCTTATTAGCTTCCATAAATATTGTGCAGGTAACGCGTAACACATATTCATGCTAATGCCACGTTCATTTGCAATCGCTAGGTTAAGCCAATGCTGCATCCCTGGATTTTGTACTACAATGACTTCTTGATTAAATACGCCGAGTGGGGAAACTTCTGAAATCTTGTTAAGCAGAAGTAACAAATTTTCCATTTTGTTAGCGGGATACAGGTTAATCAATTCAATGCCTATGGGTTAAATCTTGATAAACAAATTTAACCACAGGCAAGAATTGAACACCATGTATTTAAATGAAAAGTTTGATAAAAAATGTAATTATTTGGATCAACATTTCGTTTTTTAGCATAGCTTACAATTGATGTTTACTATGAAGAGCTAATTTCATTCTTTTCATTAATCAATTAATGATGATGACCACCAGCGCCATGGGCGTGACCATGTTCAATTTCTTCATCGGTAGCGGCTCTTACATCAACCACGTCAATATCAAAAGTAATGACTTTACCCGCTAATGGTGGATTAATATCCACAGTTACCATAAATTTACCCGCTTTTAATACGGTGACTTGTCGTTGACCTTGTTCAGTATGAACTACGCCAATCATGCCGACCTTCCATTTAGCATTTTTGCTCGGTAAACCTTGTAAGTGTTTTACCGGAACTCGTTGTATTAAATCTTCTTGGCGATCACCATAAGCCTCTTCAGGTTGTAAAGTGACACTGAATTTATCACCCGCTTCTTTATCTGTTAAGGCTTTTTCTAAACCGGCTAAAGTATTATTTGCGCCATGTAAATAGGCAAGTGGCTCACTGCCTTGAGAAGATTCTATCTCTTCTCCTGCTTCATTTTTTAAAACATAATGGAACTGAACAACGGTTTTGTCGGTAATTTTCATGTAATTCTCTTTTACTGTTTATAAATTGATCGGTGGTAAAAAGCACTTTGGCTTTAATAAGCGGAATGACGCGCATCTTAGCATTAAATTTTAATGATTAAGAATGATAATTATAACTTCATTATTTAATTTTTGTTTACTTTGTACTTTTTATGCCCACAAGAGCAAAATAACCACACTCAAAATAATTAACAGCATGCCAATATACTCAATTAAGGTGATTTTTTCTTTAAACAAACGATAGGTCAACGCCAAGGTAATAAAAAACTCTACTTGCCCAAGTGCTTTGACATAAGCCGCAGTTTGAAAACTAGTTGCGGTAAACCACCCTATAGAACCAAGGACGCTTGTGATACCAACAAATAAACATAAGCGCCAATTTATTAGCATTAAAGCTAACTGTTTTCTATCCTGAAAATAAACGTAAAATAGCGATATTATTGATTGAACTGTGATCATAAAAACTAATGTTATCGCAGCGCTTACCAATAGGTCTGTATTAAGCGCCAAACTCGATTCTCGAATAAGTAAAGTAGTGATAGCTAATCCTAACCCCGCCGCTAAACCAAATAGCAAACCATACACAGCATCAGAGCCAGTAAGCATTTCTCTTTTGTTAAATTTTATTTTCGATACAAAAAAAACACCTATCACACCTACAATGACACTTAACCGACCCATAACGCTTAATGGTGCTGCAAATAGTAACGCGCCAACAATTGCTACTTGAATCGCTTCTGTTTTTGCCAAACTCGTGGCAACAGCAAAATTTTTATACTTAAATGCAGCAACTAAACAAGCCGTACCAATAATTTGGGTAACACAAGCAATTAACGCGTAATATAAAAAATGATTATTGAGAACAGGTACCGCTACCTCTCTAAATTCTAACATCCACCATAAATACCCCCATGCAAATGGCAAAGCATAAACATAGCGCACTGCGGTGGTTGCCATTGAGTTAAGTTTACCTGAAAGTTGTTTTTGTCCTGCTGTTCTTATCGCTTGCATAGTCGCGGCAAGCAAGGTGAAATAAATCCAAGTGTATTCTGAAATTAACGACACTAATATATTATCCTATTTTACTTTTTATCAATGATGAATTACGCAAAAGTTAGCACTACAATGCGAATTGATGATCTAACGTGCTAATACCAAGCCCACTTTGTTTTTCTACTTTAACTTGTACATCAATCCGTTCTTTTAGTGCTTCAACATGACTAATAATACCAATCATTTTTCCACTAGCGTTGAGGTTATCTAGTGCTACAAGGGCAACTTCTAGTGTGTCGTTATCTAACGTACCAAAACCTTCATCTAAAAAGAGTGAGTCAATACTGGTTTTATTACTAACCAAATCAGAAAGCGCTAATGCTAAGGCTAAACTAACTAAAAAGCTTTCCCCTCCCGATAAAGTTTTTGTATCGCGAATGCTATCGCCTTGCCAGGTATCTAATACTTCCAAACTTAAATTATCACGTTGTTGACATTGCAACTGGTAGCGACCATCAAGTTTATTGAGTTGTTCATTAGCTAAATAAACAAGGTGATTGAGTGTTAAACCTTGGGCAAATTTTCTAAATTTAGCCCCGTCGGCTGAACCAATTAACATATTTAAATACGACAGTTCATCTAACCTTGCCTGTTCAGTTTTTATTTGTGCTAATAAAGTTTGTTGGTTCAACCTACTTTGTTGATCATGAGAAATAGCCTGTTGAATTTGCCCTAATAATATTTGTTGATTTTTTATTCGATCGTTATAGTTTTTAAGTGCTAATTCAATATCACCCAATGACAGTGTTTTTAATTGTTCAAGATCACCCTGGGTCTTTTTAATAATAGAATTGAGTAGTTCCTCTGCCTTTGTTATGGCTTGTTCTTGTTCAATTAAATGCTGCTTTGCACTTTTTTCTTGTCCCAAAAGTTGCTGTAAGTTGGCTTCTATACTGTGTTGCTCACTTTGTAATTGTATTAATACAGCTTTGAGCTGATCAGCTTCATCATTTAACAAATTCCTTATAAAATCAGACGATTGCTCATTAATATCAACAAAACCCAATTGCGAAAAAGCAGTAACGCGTAACTTATTCTTATCTATTAATTGCGTTTTAAGGGTTGTTATTTGGTTTGCTACACTAATTAACTGTTTTGTTACTTGGGCGACTTGTTCTGATAATACAATGTCTGTTTGTTCTATTGTATTTAAACGAGTAAAAAGATTTTGTTGCGCTACTAATTTTTGTTCTAGAAGACTAACTTGCTGAGCAATATGTTGTAACCAATGATCGGATTTAAGCAAGGCCAATTCATTATTAAAATCTATAGATAACTGAGGAATTTTATTCAGCTGCATTGTTTTAACACTGGTAAGTAGATCTTTTTGCAAGGCACTTTGTTCTAAAGTTAATTGTGTCATTAAGTTTGTTTGGTCTGTACTGTCTTGGATACTGTGATTCAGGTTAGTTTCTATTAAACTTCTTTGATACTGTGCTTGATCTAAAATTTGTTTTGTTTTTTGTACGTCTTGCTCTGCTTGTTGCGTTTGTTGAAGTAATTGCGAGAACGTTTGTTGAAATTCAGTTAATTGTATTATTTGACTATTAACGACAGTATGCGCTTTTTGAATTTCAGTTACGTCTGTTATGTCAATTTGAGTAAAGGAATTTGCTTGACTTTGAGTTTGCTCTAAACTGGAAAAAGCGAGAGTTAATTCCTGTTTCTCAATATTTATTCTGTTAATTCTATCGGAGATTGCATTAAGTTCAGCGTCTAGTTGATTCTCTTGTTGGGCCAATGCTTTCCCCTGCTCTTCCAACTGGTTTAAATCATTGTTCAGAGCATGTAATCTATTTTGATGTTCATCAAGGTTTATTGCTTGGTATTGTGAAATGGCGGGATGTTCGAGACTGCCACACAGAGGGCAAGGTTGATCTGCTTGTAATTTAGCTCGGTGATCACTTAAAGCCATTATTGTTTGTTGTTGAGCAATCAGTGTTTCAACATCAAGCTTTTGTTGCTTAGCATTTGAAAACTTATTACGTAAATCAGTAAGTTGTAATTTAATTCCGTCTTGTGTTGGCGATATACTTTCTTTTTTATTTGTGAGTTGAGTTTGCTCTTGTTGTAATGCTTTATAGCGATTTGCAAGTTGTAGTGCCTGTACAAATATAGTTTGCTTTTGTTGGCATAGATTAACTTTCACGTTTAAGCTTTCAGGTGAAAGCGTTTGTTGTGTCATTCCAACAGAGTCTAACAATGCCGTATGTTTATTTACCCATTCTTGTTGGCTTGTGTTTAACACTTTCTCTTGTTTTTGTTGCTCGGTTAGTCGCTCAGCATTTTCACTTAACGCAATAGCATGATTTTTTTGTTCATCTAATAACTGCTGTGTCTTATTTTTTATTGAATCGAGTTGTTGGGTCTTTTGAACAAGCGTGACGTTAATTTTTGCTAATTGATCTACCTGGTTATGCCACAAAGGCAGTTTTTCTTTAACGTTAGTTAGCGGCTCATGCTCTGTAATATATTGTTGTAGCTCATCTACTTCTTTTGATAATTGTTTGTGTTCACTTTGTATTTTTTTTTGTTTTTCTATTAATAACTCAGATTCTTTTGTTTGTTCAACTTCATTTGCTAATACTTGACTTAATTGCGTCGACATAGCTGAAATATCATGCTCTATGGGCAGTATTGTATTTATTAATTGGATTTCAATTTTTTTATGCTGAGCTTGTTGTGCCTCTTGAGCCTTTAATTTTTCTTTAATCACTTGGTTACCGGCCGTGACTTTTTCTTCAGCTTGCTTACGCTGTGCTAGCAACTCACATAATTGTGTTTCTTGTTTTTTATATGCCTGACTAAGTATAACAGTGTCTTTTAACGCTAAATACGAGGACTGTTCTAACATAGCTACTTGATTTAAATTGGTAACATCAGCTTCTTGAGATCGTAAATCATTTAATTCTTGCTCAGTCAGTAAAGTTACGCCTTCAGATTTGGCTTGTATTAACTGTAAAGATTTTTCAGCTTGCTTATGGTTTTCAAAAACTTGTTTTGATATTTCACCGTAAATCTGTGTTCCTGTTAACTGTTCTAATAACTGTGCTCTGTCATTAGCTGCTGCATTTAAAAAAGCAGCAAATTCACCTTGTGACAACATCATTGATTTAGTAAAACGTGAAAAATCTAATCCTGTAATTTCAGCTATTTTCGTTCTAACCGTTTTCAGCTTTTCAGCTATAATGGTGCCATCAAGTAATGCTAGCTCTGCTGTTGGTTCTAATAAGTTACCATCAACTTTATTACGTGCTCGCTTTTGACTCCAAAATGCGCGATAGCCTTGTCCTTTTACTTCAAATTCAACCTCTGCCATACAATGCGTAGTAAAATGAGTCATTAACTGATTTTGTTTTTTAGACACTGTTAAACGTGGGGTTTGATGGTACAAAGCTAAACAAATGGCATCAAGAATGGTTGTTTTACCCGCGCCTGTTGCGCCTGTTATGGCAAAAAGCCCGTTGGAGTCAAAAGGTGGTTGGGTAAAATCTAATTGCCACGCATTTTTTAAGGCATTGATATTTTCAAAGCGCAATCGTAGTATTTTCATAATTCATCCTTGCTTAATACTTGCGCAACAGTTTGATTAAATAACGTTTGCAACTGAGTTTTACGTTTTAAACCTTCATCATGTAACGGGTCGTCCAGATCATTAGTATCTAATGCTTCTTCTTGTTGTAGTCTAGAATCAAAAACCTCGGCTAACGTTAATTCATTTAAATTACTATGATCTTGTTGTTGATCAAGCAGTAAACGCTGTCTTACTTGTTTTTGTCTTCTAACCAATAAAACTTCAACAGGAAAGTCTTTTACTAATGCAGTAATTTTAGATTGTAAGTCATTGAGTGAGCCTGTATTGGCTAGCTCAATATCAAGCCAAAGCTTAACTTCATTGTCTGTTTTGTTTTCTTCTGTTAATAACACAGGAATAAGTGTTTCAATATCTTGATGTAAATTATCTAACGTCGTTTTTAACATCGCTAATGTATCGGAAGCATGGCACAATAAGATCAGTAATTTTTGATAGTTTTTCCTTTTCAAAATCAACTAACAGCACACGTTTTTGTTGTTTAGCTTCATCAAAACTTAACGCTATGGGTGAACCAGAATATCGAATGTGTTCGGTTTTACCTACTTTTTGTGCGCGATGAATATGCCCTAAGGCAATGTAATCGGCATCAGGAAAAGCATTACTTGGGAAAGCCTCTAATGTGCCAATATAAATATCACGCACCGAATCAGATGACGTAACACCTAAAGCCGTTAAATGCCCAGTAGCAATAATTGGTAATTGGCAACCGCCGGTTTTTACAAGTTGCTTTGCTTGCTCAAACAAACACTGATAATGCTGAACAATTGCTTGTTGAAGTTGTTTAGATTTATCCGTAGCAGATTGCCCTGCTTGGCTTTTTATAACATCTCGCGGGCGAATAAATGGAATAGCACAAATAACCGCTTGCGGCTCACCTTGTGAATTTTTTAGAGTAAATACTTGATCGGCTAAATTACTGTCAATTGTGACATCCGTAACATTTGCAATGACCTTGGTCGATAATGCACTGAGTAGCTCTTTTGATTCAGCTAACATGCTGACAGAGTCATGATTGCCTGCAAGAATAACTAATTGGCAATCATACGCTTGAAGTGTGCTTATAAAATTGAAATACATTTGGCGAGCATAGCTTGGAGGGGTAGCGGTATCAAAAATGTCACCGGCAACAATAATGGCGTCAATAGCATGCGTTTTAACTTGCACAATTAACCAGTTTAAAAACTGTTGATGCTCTTTAGCTCGGCTTTTCCCATAAAAATATTGACCTAAATGCCAATCTGAAGTGTGTATAATACGCATAAAAGAAAATATGGATGAAGAAAATAATAAGTTGATAATTCTACCTGAATAGGATAATTAAACCATTAAAGATACGTAAAAATATAATATATTGAGAAAAAATGACTCCTGCAACGAAACTGCTAAAACAAAAAAAAATCGCTTTTGAACTACTTCAATATCATCACGATGCCAATGCAACTTCTTTTGGTCTTGAAGCTGTAGAAAAATTATCACTTGAAGCTGAACAGGTGTTTAAAACGCTAGTAGTGTGTTGTGACACCGACAAACTCGCCGTTGCTATAGTACCAGTTAATACCATGTTAAATTTAAAGGCGATGGCAAAAGCGTTGAAAGTGAAAAAAGTTAAAATGGCTGATGCAAAACGTGTAGAAGCCACCACAGGTTATGTTTTAGGGGGTGTAAGCCCGTTAGGGCAAAAGAAACGTTTACCAACAGTGATTGATATCAGTGCGGAATCATTGATCAATATTTATGTGAGTGGCGGAAAACGCGGTTTAGAAATAGTATTATCGCCTAAAGACTTAGGCCAATTATGCTCAGCGACCTTTGCGCCTATTACAGATGAAAAATAAAATTAGTGCTCGGCGAGTTCAAGGTGATACATAGATTAAAGGTTATATGTGAGTGAATAGGCGATTAACTCCTTTCCTTGTGAGGGTTTACTGAAATAGTATCCTTGTAAATAGTCACAGTTCAACTCAGTTAATAACGCGACTTGCTCTTTGGTTTCGACCCCTTCAGCTACTACGGTTAACCCTAAACTATGTGCCATTGAAATGGTTGCTTTTACCAAACTTAGATCAGCTTTATTTTCTGTAATACCTTGAATAAAACTCCTGTCAATTTTCAGTACGTCAAACTCATATTGTCTTAAATAACTTAACGATGAATAACCTGTACCAAAATCATCCATTGATAAATTAACCCCCATTTCAGTTAGCCCTTGCAGCGCGTCATCAATATAAGACTGCCCTACCATTAGAACCCCTTCTGTTATTTCTAGCTCCAAACAATTGGCTGTGATGTTCGCTTCATCAAGTGAATTTTTAACAAAATTAAGTAGTTCGGTTTCCCGAAATTGACGTGGGGACAGATTAACCGCCATGATATAATTAGTTTGTTGAGATTTCTGCCATTGACTTAAAAAATCTAATGCCTCTTTAACTACAAAATGCCCTATGGGTACGATTAATCCCGTATGCTCAGCGATTGGAATAAATTCATCTGGTGTTATATTACCTAAAGCCGGATTTTTCCAACGTAATAAAGCCTCTGCTCCAATAATGCTATTATTTCTTAAATCAATTTGAGGTTGATAATATACTTCAAACTCGTTCCGCTCAATGGCACCATGCATTTGTTCTTCAACAGCCAAACGCCTTATCATGGTGGTATTCATTTTTTGTGTAAAGAATGAATAGGTATTACGCCCTAACGCTTTAGCTTGATACATGGCTAAATCAGCATTGCGCAGTAAATCTGTACTTTCAGTACCATTGTCTGGGTAAATAGCAATACCAATACTTAACGTAAGAATTAGCTCTCTACCATCTATTTTGAAAGGATCTCTAAACGCATTAAGTAAATTTTTTGTAATAGTAAGTGCATTTCCTCCTTCACTTATCCCCCGTAATATTACAATAAATTCATCACCTCCAAGTCTACCTACGGTATCTTCTTTACGTACAACTTGATTTAATCGATGCGCAGATTCTTTGAGTATTTTATCACCTACTTCATGTCCTAATGTGTCATTTACTTTTTTAAAATCATCTAGGTCTAAGAAAAGAACCGCTGTTTTTTCATTTTTACGCTGTGCCTCATTAAGCAATTGAGATAAACGATCAAGAGCCAGAAAACGATTAGGTAATGAGGTTAACGTGTCATAATAAGCATGATGTCGAATAATCTTTGCCGTTTTATGCTGTTCAGTAATATCACGAATAATCGTCACAAGTTGTTTGTATTCTGCTAAATAGCTTATCCGCGCTTCAAAAAAAGAAGCCCCACTAGGCAAATTTAACTCATATTCAAAACTTATCATGGTACGTTCAACCATGGCTTTATTAATGTTTTCTCTAAATTTACTTGCAATATCGCTAGGCAAAAATTCAGCTAAAGGTTTGCCAATAAACTTCTTTGGTGATAGATAAAGGTTTTTCTCATCACTGGCATGATAATGATTAATCACACCTTCTTCATTCATCAAAAAGAACAAATCAGGTATCGATTCAAATGCCGCTGCAAGCATATGTTCGTTAAGTGTAAGCTTTGCTTGAGTTTTTTTTATTTCTGCAAGATCAACATCTATACAATAGAATTGTTTGCTTTTATAAGTATTAGTAAATAGAACGTGGTTGGAAAAAACGCATACATCCTTACCATTTTTATGACGTAAGGTGAGTTCTGCAGCAGGAATTTCTACATTATTTTCAAGCCAATTACTTACACCTGCTACAACAGCATCTTGCATAGGTCTTTGGAATGATTAACGATTCTAACGTCTGACCTAATGCTTCTGCTGTTTTATAACCATAAAGTATCTCGCTGCCTTTATTCCAGTAGATAACACGCCTATTTTCATCATAACCTTGTACAGCAACAGAGCTCACCTCATTAAACAATTGATGAAGTGAGTCATTGATCATAAGAGCATGGGTTAACTGATTCTTTTTATTAATTGAATCCATGTTCAAGTCCATAAAATAACAACAACACGTTTATTTTAGACCTTAAACATGGATCCTGCTTATAATTTACTAAAAAAGGGCTGTTTTTCGTTAGTTAACAGTGAAATTTATTTTTTGGTAATCCAATTTATGGCGCCAATTCTATTATCAAAGTAACGTATATCGCCGGAAAACATCGAGTTTCCAACTTGGGTTAATACTTTTTGCCAAGTACAGCTACCAAACACAGCCACCCGTTTAAATTGATCACAATGCTTTATACTGGCAATAAAATCATTCACTGCGGCATGCATTGTCCACCGTTGAATTGAGTAATATCGAGCAAAATATCAAGTTTAGGATGTTGTTCCGACTTAATCGTGGCATTGATGATCGGGGTGATCATTTGATAATCTTCAATAGATAACGTTCCAATAGCTTTAAAAGTTAAGAAGTAACGATCAGCTTTTCGTTTTATAGAAATAGTTAAACTGTGATAGCGTGCTTTCATAAAAATACAACCTTAAGTAACTAATATACTATTAGTTGATTATAGTTGAATATTTGAATTGCTTAAACTTCTTCTATCAGGCTCTTTTTTAAACTATAAATAGGCATTACTTTCTAGTATTAGTATTTAATCTACAACAGATATTTCTCAACGCTTAGACGCATTCAATTTTTGAAAGTACATATTGAGTTTAATCAAGCCAGATTCGAGTTCAAATTTTTGTATTTTGATATCACTAAATTTAGCAGCATGAGTAAAATGCCTGTTAATCATCGTTGTTATACCTTCAAAGCCTTGAGGTGTTGTGTTTATAAGCTCTGTAAGCAAGGGGCTCACAATATGCCATTGTTCTTCTATCATTTCTGGCTTTTGATAAAGTTCACTCATGATGTTAGAAAGTGCTATGCGTTGTTTTTGTTCCATAAAGTAAATTTCCTTGTCTATTCTATGAATTGTATTTTGTGGTTTATTTTTTGTTATTTGATATTATCGATAACGTTAATGACACCAGTTGCCTGTGGTAAGCATATCACGGACGGCCTTTTCATTTTCAGTTAACCAAACATGTATTGCTTCACTTGATGAAAACTGAGATCCAGTACCCGGCCAATAATATGTCCCTTGGTTGTCCTTACACAAAGCAATATAAACTGGGGTATTATCTACAAGGGCTTCTTCCCCTTTTTCAACAAACATCTCATAACTAATTTGTTTTTGTGCTGTGCCTCTATACGTTTCTATTACATCCGCAGAATATATATGCTTATCTGTTTCATCATCTTCACTAATAATTTCAACGTTTATTAATTTTACTTTCGCTAGATAGTGCACATGCTTAATGGCTTCTTTAAAACCATTAAGCTCGATATCTGTCATGCTTGTAGCTGTAACCATATTTTCTGCAGCCACATTTGTTGTAGCTACAGTAGAGCAAGAAAAACAAGAGAACAACAATAATGCTAATGTAGTGTTTTTCATTATTCTTCACTTCCTGCCATCAAGGCTTTTTTAGTGTAAATTGGTAATGTCTCGCACGTTTCGTCAAAATCAGCCGGTACGACAAAGGTTTCCCACACGTCTTTGTTGTATTTTGTCACGTTTACGCTATTGCTTTGATTGCCACCTAACATGAAAAGCGAATTACCATCAGCACTTTGTCCAACAACAAAAGCAACATGCCCGCCCCCTTTTCTTGTTTTTATACCAATAGCACCGTAAAGTGGTTTTTCAATTTTCTTACCAAAATTCGCCCATTCCTTTGCTCTAAAAGCGTTTTTGACAGGCTCCATGTTATGTTGTTTCATAACCCAAGAAACAAAAGAAGCACACCATGCGTTTACTCCGCCTGTATCGTCCTTCCCCCAAAATTTAGACGCTTTAAAATAAGCTAAAATTCGAGGATTCGCCTTAGTTCCAAGAACCTCGCTTTCACCCAAACTCATTAATTGCTGTTTTCATCCATACAGCATAAGTTGCCGGCATTTTTAAAATAGCGTCTGATCTAACGCTTATATTGATAAGTTTTTCATTAATTTTTCGATGAGTACGACCACTAGGATCAACCCTGCCATCAGGTCGTACTTGACCAAGTACTTTACTTTGAAAAAGTTTGATTGCGGCTATGGTTTTAGATTTTTCTATACGAGTATTTAATAGGCCATCTACCGTTAAGGCTTCTGTGGGTGTTATCAGTGATAAGAGTTTATTTAAAGCCGTTTGTACCGCTTTTACATCGTTTATATCGTTTGTTCCGCCAAGTCCAACGGATTGTGTAATTTTCAGTGCTGACATCGTGATTTCCTTGTCTTGTCATATTTTGATTAAGGTGTATTGTGTTTTAAAAATATATTTTATTCAAGTTTAACGTTGTACATAAAATGGGGTCAGGTACACTTTATTTTACCTGTTTTTTTGGGCGGCCTCTTTTACCCTCTGTTACTCTGCGTCCACTCAAAAATTCGATGTTTTCTTTAAATTTATCATTCCCTAAAGCAAGCCCTTTAACAGCAGAGTCATGAATGTTTGTTAACAATTCAGCCGCGATATGTTGCTTAAACAGTTCTTGATAAGCTGACTGCCTTTCATTAGCTGTTACGCCTAATTCATCATATTTAGAATGACCAGTACATAAATCTGAGTGTTTTCCTAATGCATTAACTTGATAACTAGACCAAGGATAATGAGTTGGCTCTGCTACCATTAAAGCCCTGACAGGATTTAACTCAATATAACGATACACATTAAGTAAGTAGAAATCATCTTGGACTACGCATGACTTAAACCTACCTTCCCATAACGTTCCACTTCGGCCGTAAGTATAATTGAAATATTGAACATATCGCCTGCCTAAATTTTGCATAAGCCGGCTTATTGCTTTTGGTTTAATGGGTGTGCAAAGTAAATGTACATGGTTTGTCATTAATACCCACGCATGCACTTCGACACCTGACCTCAATAGAGTAGTCTCTTAACCAATGTAAATAAGCCGTGAAGTCCTGCTCAGAGGTAAAACATGCTTGCCTATTATTACCTCGCTGAATAATATGCTGTGGAATATTTGGGAGTTCTACTCGGGGTAACCTAGCCATATATCTTCCTTGATACTGAATTTAATTATACAGTGTAGACCATTATTTAATGTGTACCTGACCCCATTTACCACTAAATTTTAGTGTATACCATTATTTAATGTGTACCTGACCCCATTTATCAATTTTCGGGAATTAGTCCGAACTGAATTTCTTTATTAGAGTATAAGTGTTAAAACAATCTATTGATTGTTTCTCTTCATTAAATTTTATACTCTCAGGGAAATCAAATTCTCTTTTTAGTCCTTCGAAGTCAATGTCCTTTTGGAGATGGCAGAAATATCCCGTTCTATTATTACCCCATATGTATTGATTCACTGATTTGTTTCCATTTTCTATCAAAAAATCAACTATAGGTTGTAGATGAGAATATTCTGCTGTTCCATCTTCAGGATAAGGTTTAATTTTAGATTTATTTTTCTTTATCATGCTTTTTCTTAGCCCTTAGTTTTTCGAGTTTCTTACTTATGTTTGGTGCTTCTGTATTTTTCATAGTTTCAAGAGAACCATGTACTGGAGTTAATTTGTTTAATTGATCCTGTTGAATGAAATATTGTTCATGTGTTTGATAACGTCCTGGGTTAAATTGTGGGTTTGCCTTAGTAACCCCAAATGCTGCGCTACCGTACGGTATATCTTCCTGTACTTCAAAAATTTGAACATATTTTTTGTATTCAGTCCGATCATCACCAAGATAAACCTGCACACCTTGATTCAATGCTTTAGAACTAACATAGCCATCTATTGATCGTGCAACCTCAACTGCGCTAGGAGTTGTAAAGTAATTACCTGTAATACCACCTTTTTCCTTCCAAGTGATATGCGCCAAAGATAGTGTGCTTGGGAATTGCTATATTGTCTAGAGGATCAATCCCAAAATATGGATCTTGTCCTTGGTAAGATGCTGATTCTTCTGCAGCTGTTAATTCTTTACAACTCAACCCAAACGGGTCGATCCAGTTTACTGGATTTGGCGCATATTGATAATGGTTTATTCCACCCACTAACCCAATTGGGTCTTGGTTGATGAAGCGTTGCTGTTTAGGGTCATAATAGCGAAAACGATTGTAATGCAGTTTTGATTCTTCATCAAAGTATTGCCCCTGAAAACGTAGTGGGTTGTCTACTGTATTTATAAATCCTTGCTTTTCATTCCCCTCAACTTCTTCTGTTTGCTGACAACCAAATTCGTCACTTTCGTTACGCCACACTTGTGTTGCATTGCTATCGGTTAAACAAATGGGTGTGCCCAGTTGATCTAAGTGATAGTAATAAATTTCGTTATTTTGGCTTCCGCTACCATTTTTAATTAACGCGATAGGTAAAAATGTATCGGGCTGATAAATAAACCACGTGAATTTGCCGTTGTGGTGTTCGCCAATGAGTTGGTTGTTGTCCCAAATAAAATCAATGCGACCTTGCTCGGTTATTTTAGCGCTACGTCTGCCAAGGGCGTCGTATTCATAATGGGTGAGTTTACCGTTATGGTTAAGCTGTGTTAGTTGGTTAAAACCATTGTAAACACGTTGCTGTTTGTTGTTCTTGCCTAAGCACGATATTTGATTGCCGCAATCGTCAAAGCGGTAGTCGTTGCCGGCAGAAACGATGTAATTGATCGTGTTTAACCACGATGTCATTATTATGTGAATCAGCATGACTTGAATCAGTTTTAGCGTTTTCAAGTGCACTGTCGATTTTACTTTGCGGATTACCAAAAGCATCCCAGTGGTATTGTGTTGCTTGGCTTGTTTGTGCTTTTTCATCAGCATGGTTAATTACGCTACTTTGCAGTAATTGACTAATACTGTTGTAGGTAAAGGTTTTTTGTATGTTTTGGTTTGGCTCTGCCGATTTACTTGGTGCTTGCTCACATAAGGTTAATTGGTGCTTATGGTCGTACTGATAACGACGGTATTCGCTATACGCGGCGGCGATATGTGTATGGTACTCATTTACCTGCCAAAACTGCTCGGTTAAGCGTGAGTACACATCATAGTGTTGCTTTAATTCAATACCATTACCTAAGGTTTGTTGTGTATTAAGGCCTGCATTATTGTAGGCGTAGCTAACTAATGACTGTGGTTTGCTCGCGTCATTTGTATTATTTACCAAGCGAATATCACTTAATTGCCCTTGCTTGGTGTACTGATAGTGTATTTCACTGCCATCAGGTAAGTGTAAAGTGCTGCGTTGACCTAAGTTGTTGTAGTCATAGTTTAGTGCCCAATGTCCTTGTTGGCCGGTGCTTAACTGTCCATTTTTATGATAACTTAAACTCACCGTACGCTCGCTATTATGTGCGCGTACTAAACGCCCAATAGCATCGTATTGAAAATAGTTATGTTGACTACCCTGTGACTTGCCTTGCTCGTTGCCTTGACCTTTGCTTTGTGCGTTACGGGAATTAGTCGCTTGACTGGCACTTTGCTCTATTATGTTGCCTTCGCTATCACGCTTGAGTCTAATAAAACGTAAGTCGCTGTCGTTAACGCTTATCAGTTGGTCGTTATTGTCATACGTAAAGCGTTGCGCTCTACCATCAAAGCCGATTAGCTCTACTGGTTTTTCGGTTGGGCTGTACGCTATTTTGTAGGTTGCACCATCGCTACGGGTAATGTCGGTTAAGTTACGCTCACTGTCGTAGCCATAACTAAGCCAACTGCCGTCACTGAAGGTTTTTTTACTTGGTTGTGATAACCCTTGGTATTGATACAGGGTGATATCGGCATCAGCTTGTTGTGCTGTTTGTGTGTTATGCTGCTCATCACTTAATGTTTGTACACTCAGCAAACGCTCTGCTTGGTCGTATGAATACGCGGTGGTGATTTTTTTCTCGGGTGCGTTTTGTGGATAGCTGTTTTGTTGGCTAACTTGTCCGTGACGATTGCGTTTGTATTCGGTGACTAAACCTTGGGCATTGACTTCACCGTTGAGTCGTCCTAGGTTGTCGTAACTGTAGCGAGTTAAGTGACTGCCGACTTGTTTAGCCAGTAATTCACCGCCAATACTCCAATGGTATAAAGTTTCAACTCCTTGAAAGTCAACTTCGCTGTGTAATTGTCCTTGCTCGGTATAGCGATAACGGTGAGTGCGGCCGTCAGGGCTGTGTACTGCCAATAAACGCCCAGTGGCGTCATAACGACGTTTATGTTGTTGCCCTATCGCGTCAATGGTAACAATGCGTTTACCTAGGCCATTGTAGTGATAATGGGTTTTATTGCCTTGCGCGTTGGTTACCGTGCACAACTGCCCTTGCTCGTTATAAGCAAAAGTGGTGCTATTACCCATGGCATCGGTGGTTTTTGTTTTACGTCCTAACGCGTCATAATCGGTATATTCAGTGGCACCGTTGGTATTAGTGTATGCCGTTAATAACCCTTGGGCATTATGAATAAAACGCTCAGTATGCCCTAAACTGTCAGTTGATGTGCTTAACTGCTCTGCCGGGTTTGCTTCACTGGCTTGATAGGTAAAATGATAATGATAGGTGTTATTATCGCCCCATTGCTCAATACATTGCGCTTTTGAACCCTCGCCTTGCCATAAAAAGTGATGACTAAAGCCAGAGGCGCGTGTGCGACAACTGAGTAATAAGTCGTGACGATAGCGATACTTTTCTGTACTTTGTTGGCTATTAGTTGCTGACACTAACGCTTGGGCATCATTGTATTGGTAATGTGCTAACAGCGGGCTTTGAATAATGCGTTTGTTATTATCATCAAGTACGTAAGCTGCTATTTTTTCAAGATTGTTTTGTTGATTATATTGCAATGCAATACCACGTTTTGGACCATTCGCTAGACGTTCTAAACGTTGCCTTTGATCGTAGTGCAAGGTAATGCTTTGCCCTAAATGATTACTGACGTTATCGAGTAACCACACGTCCTTTACTGGTATTTTACTTACATGGGTATTTTTACTCGCTTGACCATTATTACTTGATGCAGAAATACTATGCTTAACAAACGTCCAGTGGCTGTCGTCAGGTTTAATTAAAATTTGTTTGCCATCGAGCTGATGAAACAAGGCTAAGCCAGTTGCGGTTTGATAGGCCGGTTTGCCCCGGTTTTACTTGTTCAAATACATGGCGACGACCTTCTTCGTCATGCAATTCAAACCAGTGTCTACCCGGTTGTTTAGGGCCTACTTTGGGTCCTGGTTGATAGTGCGCTTCAAGTTGTACACTAAACCCATGACGCCAACCATAGCCCATACCAAGGTTATTATCTATTTTGCTCGAACGGTAAAGACGACGCCACGTAATAGGCACAATACCTTGATACGTAAAGTCAACTAAGGGTAGTATTTCTTCGCCACTCAATAATGAGACAGGATCACTTCGACAGGCTTGCTCGCTAATTGGCACGTCTGTTGGGGTATGATTACTTGCACTACCACTTTGCGCTGCATTACTCGCTTGTTTACCTTGGTTACTCGGTTTAACCGCAGGTGTTTTTGCACTGCTACTGCTGCTTGCTTTAGGCGCCGCTTCTTCGGTGGAGTAATGTATAGAATCTTGAGGATTTTCACCATAAACGTGTAATAACTCACGGCTAATTGCTTCTTTAAGTTTCGGAGCTACTAGCCGCGCTTGTTGTGTAACAGTAATACCAACCTGTCGTAGCAAACTACGGGCGTGTCCCAAGGCATTGACATCTTTCGCCAAATGCTGCGAAATCTCGTCTACTAATAGCTGAGCTTGATCGCCACCACTAGAAACCAAGGTGTAACCACCAGGTGCTTCAGCACTTCGCAGCAACACAACAATACGTCGATTTTTACCTCTAAATTGAAAATACTGCACGCTCATCCTGTCTGAAACCTTATTTGTCCGTAAATTTTATTAAGCCAATTATTAAGCCAAAGTGTTGCTCTTATTACACTATCAATCATGGTTTACCCCATGAAGTCGGTTATCATATGAATACAAGATAACGCCTTGATGAAGTGCATTTGACACTTCAAGTTGCAATACATTTCCTTGTATTACTTTAGTTTTATAACCATTCACAACATGTAAAAAGTTGTATAAGCCAGTAACACAGCCTAATTCCCCTGTAAATAATGCACTTTGGCAAATGCTTGTTTTGTCATCAACATATCCTGCCAATTGATAATAGGAATCAAGCCACGCGTTTTGTAATGTTTCGTCTCCATTACCTGGTAGATATAAATGGGAAAGTCTATCGGGTGCTGTTTGTTGTTCATTATCTTCTGTATTTTCTGCAAAATAATGAACACTATCAGTAAATAACTGCGTAACGGCTAAATTTTGTTGTTTACTTGGCGCCACACTATTTTGTATAAAGTCGATTGATATTCCCGTATCAGCGGCGATATTTGCGTAACAACAATCCCCTCTGAAGGAATGATACCTTGTTCACTTGTTGCCGATACCAAAGTGTTATTAGTGATTAAATTAACGACATCGTGATATAGCGTATCAACAGCAATAAATAAGATTGTCTTTACTTTTTCGCTTTCAAACAAAGTTTTAGCGGCAGCTAAGGCAATAGGGAAAGCCGCTCGGCCAAAAGGAAATAATTGACTTTGTGGGTGACTAAATAATTGCGGTAATGCCTGTTGTAATTTTTTAGCAAAATAAGCCAAGGTATTTTCATTATTTATTGCTGTATTACTTGCATCAATTGCATTATCAAATGACTCTGTAAACTCTGGCAATAACCAAAATACAGGAATATCTAGAGGAAGTGATAACCCTAATTGTTTTACTTGTTGATTTAACTGTTTGATTAGATGAATACAACGGGTTACTTTATTTTCATTAAGGCTGTCTTCATTCGCGTAACTGTCACTTGAATTACTTTTAAGAGAAGAACAAAAATAATTCACATACTGTTTATCATTAATAGTGAACGATGATTCTTCAGGCGGAACAAGCGGTAAGTTTAACGCATGTTCAGTGCTTGCTTTTGCCCCAATAAGAACATGACTATTATGTAGCTTTACTTTCATCAGCCAATATCCAACGCATTCGGGTGCTGAATAAAAGGCTTACCACACCATTGGAGTTTATATAACATAGCGACACGTCGATGCCATTGACTACCCGATAACAAAATTTCTTCTACCGACTGTGCCGTTAACACCGTACCATTTAATATTCGTTTATCATTATTGTCATAGTCATGGTCATGGTCATGGTCAAAAGTTAACCCCAAAAAGGACATGCCTTGTTGCCATGCATAAAGTATTTTTGCTCCGTAGTAGCGTAAATCTATTTTTCGTTCGTCAATATCGCTATTAAATTGCACAGCTAACGGAATTAATGCATCTAACTTGTTGCCCAATAATATCCGTAGTGCTTGATAAGCCGATAATACAAAGTCTTCTAGCTGTAAATATTGCGCAAGGAAAGGGATAAATTTGACATAACCGCTTATACCCATTGCATGAGTAATGTAAGGAATAAAGGCTTCATCAGCACTAAGTTGGTTCACTAACTGTGTTATTTCATGTTCATTGAGTGAGCAAATATACACATCAAACAACGTACTTTGCATATAATCATTCTGTATAAACTGTGGGTTATTGCTTGTACATCAAACTGATTATTTGCCCTTAGCTCTGTACCTAACTCTGCTCTTAATTCTGTACTCAGACAATTTGATAATACATCGATAGTTAGCCAATTTAATACCGATAAATTATTGTTTTGTCTGTCGTTCCTATTTTTATAATTAGGTATCATTTCGTTTAAATAATCATTGAGTGTTTTACGATAATACAAATGAAATAATACGTGCTGAATAAACGCTTGTTGATGCAA
Organism: Colwellia maritima; assembly: GCF_022669015.1. GTDB lineage: Bacteria > Pseudomonadota > Gammaproteobacteria > Enterobacterales > Alteromonadaceae > Colwellia > Colwellia maritima. The sequence goes on from NZ_JAKKSL010000002.1 coordinate 841,360, forward strand.
GCATTCATTGGGTTTTGCCGTGATAAAAGATTGGGTTGCCTGAGTAAAATCTAGCGTAATGATCAACTTATCACCAAGCAGCTTTGCAACAGCTAATACCAGAGATTGTAATTGCGGTTGGGCGCTATTTAAGTACCGTGGTAATAATTGTTTTTGTAAGCTTGGCTCTAACATTAATTTCAGCGATATAATTAGCGCAAGCTCATCGCCACTATAATGATGTTCAGCGTTGATATGCGTGTTGAGTTGTTCAACATTTTGGGCGCTAAGAATACATTGGTTATTATTTTCAAACTGAATTAACCGAGCAATTGTTAGTAATTTTTGTGTATTATTAACAATGTTGTCTTTATAACAGCAAAAATTCAAACTCAAAACATTTCGTTGAGCCATTAATTGAGCTAGTTGCACAGTTAATTCATCCATAAGGCTATGTACTTAACACAAGAGCAATGTACCGTTTAATTGGTTATGCTCTTGAAATCCTTTTTAATTTATTCAATTTATTTTATCTAATATAGGTTACCCAATTAACACCGTTGGATTACCCACCACAATTGACCCGCCATGAGCGGTGCCATCACCTAAACGAGCAGCAGGCTTTCCATTAATTTTAACTGAACTTGACCCCCAGTAATCGTGTCGGGTGGCCCAACACAAACAAGCTTATCGCCCTTTCTTGCTGCGGGTAAACTGCCAATTAACACATTGGGTGAACCTGCCACAATAGGACCACCCACATGAGGAATAGGTGGGGTTCCTGGATTGACCTTAGGGCAAACATGCATATGCGTGATAGTAGAAGCCGGCATTCCCATTTTATCTTCCTTTTAATTGGTTTGAGGTTAAGTACATTCTATAATTTATGGTAATCTTGATATTGAGTGAAACAAGCAAGTTGTTAAGGTTCGCTTAACGGAATTATTAACAAGTTTCCAATAAATAATTCATGTGCAATCCACTTTATCGATTTAGCTAAACTTTGTGTAGAATCTTGGTAATCATCATGTGCAAGATAGTGAAAGATTTGGTCAATAATATTTTCTTTGTTTTTCCACGGGTGTAAATTTCTTAAAAATTGTTCACCATACGTACTACTCACTAAAAATTCTTTTAATGATGCCTTTAATAAAGGATCATCTGGCTTATCTTCAGGACGACAAACCAAATAATGGTAACCAAACTGACATATAACATAATGCCCTTTGCAAAAACGACCTGAACGACCTACATTAGGGTATTGATAAGCTTCCATTATTAATTCAACTTAATTTGAGGAGCTTTCATAGTGATACTTGTACCGTTAACTTTTATATCGGTTCCTTGAACTTTGATATTAGTCCCTTTAATGGTAATAGAACCATCACTAGTCATTTTAATTGAAGCACCACCTGTTTTAAATTCTATTTCGCTACCGGCTGTCATTTTAAGAATATTACCAACGTCTAACGTGTCATTATTGGCAATAGTCGTTAGTCTGTCATTGTCAATTGTATCTTTTTGATCATGCTTAACTTTTAGTTCATGGTCTTTTTCGGCTTGAAAAAATAAGAGTTCTTTACCTTTGTCATCTTCAAAGCGAACTTCATTAAAGTTATCTGCCCCACCATTTTTAGTACTGTGCGATTTGATGCCACTTTGCGTTTTTTTAGCAGGTAATGCATACGGAGGCATTAAATCAGCATTATAAATAGCACCACTAATAATAGGTTGATCGGGATCACCATTAATAAATTCGACTAACACTTCTTGGCCGACACGAGGGAAAAAGAATGCGCCCCATTTATTGCCCGCCCAGTTTTGAGCAACACGGATCCAACAAGAGCTTTTACTGTCATATGCACCTTCACGATCCCAGTGAAATTGCACTTTAACTCGACCATATTTGTCAATGTGTTGTTCGTCACCAGGATCACCAGTAACAACTGCTGTTTGCACACCGTTTATCAACGGTTTGTTAAGCGATACGGTAGGTCTGTATGGCGTATCTTTAGGTACACATTCAAAATCATTAGTAAAAACATTATCAGACGCCGATTGATTGGCACCCGATTGATTGGGCTGTGTTGCATTGGTTCGAATTGCTGTTAATAAATACGTTTTACCCTTATAACTGCTGTCTTCATGATCTTCAAAAGTAAATAATTTACCGATACTAAAACTACGGCAATCCCCTTGACCAGAGCACTTATGCATGTCTTTTTGTAATGCTTCTAACTGGGTATTAGCATAGGGTTGTGGACGTTTGTTAAATTCTGATTCGCCTAAATAGTCAAATATTTCCAAACTACCTTGCGCCGGCAAACTTGCGGTTACTTTATTGCCACTTGGAAAAAGCGTCGGTTGTTCAAAATCATAACCTTTTTGTTGGTATGCTCCACTAACCATACTCAAACCACCTTGCCAATGCGACACATGGGGTTTGGAAAGATGTCCTGAAAAACATCTAACTTTTGCTTCAGCACATTTTTTATAAGCGGTAATATCATCAGCTAAAACTAACGTGTGTGCTGAGCTACTGTGTTCAAAAAAGTAAAAAATACCTTCTTGTTGTAATAAGCGCGCAACAAAATCTAAATCAGACTCTTGGTATTGCACACAGTATTCGTATTTGGGATAAGATTTGGTAGTTTTATCTTGAAAAGCAACACTGTGCTGTCCAAAAAGATCTGCCACTATATCTATCACTGATAAGTTTTGGTAAATACGGCAGTTACTTCTTTTTTCATAAACGCAGCTGTTGGCACAATAACAGCTTGGTAATCAATATAATCTGCAGCATCATCAGGGGTTGATGTGCGCATACCCGTTGACTCTAGATGGCTAACAACACCATGGTAATAACGAATAGCACCACCACTTTCAGCATTTCTTAACGAAACGCAAACATTTTTGCCCACTAAGCCATCGAGTGAAATAGTTGTACCGACAGTAAACATAGAAACTGTAAAAGAATACAGTTGTGAAATAGCCTCGGTGGCACAAAGATGTGTTAAATAAAGGGTATCTTTACCTAAGGGTGTAGAGATAGAGATAATATTATTTTTTTGGGTAGCTTTTTGCATTCCTTGCCTCAATAATCAAAAATAACCTTAAGGGATTAATCCCTTAAGGTTTAGGTAACAAAAAAAATTACATTTGTTGACCTTTAACACCACTGTAGCCGTATCTAAGCGCAGCAGTAATGTTGTTTTTGTCGTCTGTTGGTGTAACAGCCATCATCATTTCAGTGTAACTAATAGTGATAGTTTCAACTGGACGATCGCCCTGAATTGAAACACTATAGCTAGAAATCATTGCATCAGTTAATTCAATTTGCATGATTTCTTCAATTTTGTCACCTTGTTTAGTGATATAAAAAATTGCTTTTTTACCTTTACCGATGGTTGCTTCTTCAAATAAATACGTTGATGCATTATCTTGAAGTTTAGTGATTGTTACATCACCAAGACGTGTTGCGCTAGCTTCACGATCTTGTGCTGTACCAGTGTATGAAGAAAGTTCACGGCTAACATTCCAATCAACAGAAAGTACAGTTATTTTGTCTTTGTATCCTTCAGCCGTTGTTTCGCCTTTAATTCCTTCGTAGTCCAAATATGTATTTGCTTGCATTATTAATGCTCCTTTTGCATGTATTGTATCCATTAATGGATAGGCTATTTTTAATTTAATTAAACATTAAATTAAATTTTATAGAATATAAAAATCTACACTCTATTTTATAAAAAAACTCATTCTTACCAACATAACTGTACATAAAAAGTTTGTTTATAAAATAGCTGAATTATCACCAAATAAAAAAAGATTATACTCAAAAAGAATAACATCGCAACAATAAAATAAAAATAAAATACAATTAAATCAATATATTACATTAAACACAGCAATAAAAACAGATGCCTTCCTTAATAATAAGGAAAGCATCATAAATCCGTTATCGTGATTGCTAAATACTAAACTTTATAAGTAAACTCATCTTCCTTAACATTAATATTCACGTTGGTCGTTTTCTTATCGCTAGTCATCTTATTCAAAATTTTAATCGATAATTCAGGTAACATAATATTTTGTAAAATATTATGAATATTGCGAGCTCCTGACCCGACGTCCTGGCATAGCGAAACTATTTTTTTCACCACGTCATCACTGTATGTAAATTTAGCTTGATGGTGATTGGTTAGTCTTACTCCAATTCGTGCCAATTGAAGTTTAGTTATTTGATTGAGCATCTCGTCGGATAGTGGAACATAAGGCACAACATTAATACGTCCTAAAAACGCCGGTTTGAAATATGCTAATAAGTCATCTTGTAATGCTTTACGTAAACCAGTGATAGATGGTGCTGTGTTTTCATCTTCAAATAACGTCATTGTTGTATCTGTACCCGCATTTGAGGTCATAATAATAATGGTGTTTTTGAAATCAATATCTCTACCTTCACCATCTTTGATCGTTCCTTTATCAAAAACTTGATAAAAAATATCTTGTACCCCTGGATGTGCTTTTTCCATTTCATCTAATAAAATAACACTGTAAGGTTTACGACGTACTGCTTCCGTAAGTACTCCACCCTCACCATAGCCAACATAGCCAGGAGGAGAACCAAGTAATAAAGAAACTTTATGTTCTTCCTTAAACTCAGACATGTTGATAACAGTAATATTTTCTTCACTTCCGTACACTTGCTCGGCTAGTGTCAGTGCAGTTTCGGTTTTACCTACTCCACTTGGCCCTGCAAGTAAAAAGACACCAATAGGACGTTTTTCATCTCCTAATTGTGCTCTTGATATTTGTACTGTTTTAGCAATAAGATCCAGTGCATGAGGTTGGCCAATAATTCTTTTTTCCATGGTGTCTTTTAACGACAAAACCATGTCAATTTCATCGTTTTGCATTTTACCAACAGGAATACCTGTCCAATCAGAAATAACCTCAGCAACCGGCTGTTCATCAACTTGCCAGTGCACCATAGGTTGAAGATTTTTAGATAATTTATCCTTTAATTTGTTTAACTCTTTCAACTTTTTATCGTAATCTTCAACATCATCTTGCTGTAATTCTGTTACTAGTGTTGCAACGTTTTTCACAAGCTCAAGTTCATCTTGCCATTGCTTTGTTAACGGTAATAAAGCTTGTTGAGTCTGTTTTAAGGTTTTGCTTAATTCTTGTAATTGCTTTTTATGATCTGTGCCTGTTTTGACTTCTCGTTTTAACAAGTTTATTTGCGCTTGAATTTGTTGTTCGGTACGTTGTAAATTTTCTACAGCGCCAGGAGTAGAGCCCTGACTCATTGCTACTCTTGCACAAGCAGTATCAAGTAAACTCACGGCTTTATCAGGTAATTGTCGCCCGGTAATATATCGGTGAGATAAGCTGACAGAAGCACGAAGCGCTTGATCAGAAATAATGATTTTATGGTGGCTTTCCATGACAGGTAATAAACCACGCATCATAACAATTGCTTGCTTCTCTGTTGGTTCTTCAATTTTAACCACTTGAAAACGACGTGTTAAGGCAGCATCTTTTTCAAAGTATTTTTTATACTCGGCCCAAGTCGTGGCCGCTATCATTCTCAACTCACCTCGCGCAAGTGCCGGTTTCAGTAGATTAGCGGCGTCATTTTGTCCTGCTTGTCCACCGCTTCCAATCATTGTGTGCGCTTCATCAATAAATAAAATAATAGGATTTATCGAATTTTTAACTTCATTTATCAGTGATTTCAAACGGTTTTCGAATTCACCTTTCATTCCTGCACCTGCTTGTAATAGTGCTAGGTCTAATACATGAACGCGTACTTTTTTCAATGCTTTGGGTACATCTTGTTGTGATATTTTAAGCGCTAACCCTTCAACAACAGCTGTTTTACCAACACCGGCTTCCCCAGTCAAAATGGGATTATTTTGTCTACGGCGAGTTAAAATATCTATCATCTGCCGAATTTCATTATCACGCCCTAGAATAGGATCAATTTTACCTAATTCAGCTTGTGCAGTTAAATCTTGTGTGTATTGATCTAAACTCGGCGTTTTGGTTGTTTTAGTTACCCTAGCATCATGGTTAGAGGGATTATCCCCCGTTGATTCACTTGATTGATTTGAAAGTTGTGGCCAAGCATGAAGTAACTGTCCCGCATCAATTTTTAGTAGCTGTTTCGCGGAGCGAGAAATAAGTACACTTAATGAATCATTATTTAATAATGTATAAATAATATAAGCTGTGCGGATAGCATTATCATTAAACTCAATCGTAGTATTAAGCCAAGTTTGGCTCAATAAGTTAACAATATGTGGAGATAAACTGGGGGCAGCGCTATTACCTGTTTTTAATTTTTCTAAACCTTGTTGTAGCTCTTTCATTAACAAAGCACGATCAACAGAAAAACTAGCCATGATGAGTCTTAAGTCGTCCGATTCCTTTTCAAGTAAAGCAAGTAACCAATGCTCTATTTCCACAGTAAATTGACTTCTGCTATGACAAATACTTGCTGCAGCCTCTAGTGACTGCCTACAATCTGGTGTTAGTTTTTCTACGAGTTTACTTAAGGTCATTGCTGACATATTCGTTAGTCCCTTATTTTTTCATTTTCTTATAATTCAATTTGTTATAGTGTAATTATCTAACTACAACGGTAATAAGCACGTTTTTAATTCTGTATTCTTTTTTGATAATAAACCACACCCATGCCCTAACGGTACAGCGGCTTTAGAAAATTGTGCCATTGGAATTTGCCTAGTTTGTATCTCTAGGTGTAATTTAAATTTCATAGCAATACCTAAATAACTTTTTATCAAACTCTTTAACAAGCGACTTGTTTCTTGTCCCGGTAAAAATGAACGTATTGGTGTATCGGTTCTCGGTTTGATAACAATCGCTATACCCGCATTGATATCCCATACTTTACTGCCAATGGTGGCATCAACCCCAAAGGCTGCAAACTGCCCTTCAGGAGATTTTCTACCGCCTAAACGTGTTTGATCAGTAATCGATAATTTCTGCCATCGACCTTGAAATTGTTTAATCGTCACGTCACATTGGGTAAAATCTTTTAGAATCAATGTTAGACCATCAATGGTTCTAATTTTCTTATTAAATAAACCAGCGTAATATTGTTTTATTGCTTGTTCGCCAGACAGTTTTTTTAACACTGAGGTAAAGCTGTCAGGGTTATCCTGTACATTATTTTGATAATTTACAGAAAATCTATATTTTTCCCAGGCACGATAAAAAAGTGAAATAAGACGGTGATTGAATAAATCGTAAAAATCACGCATGCCCGTATCTTTTAATTTGAGCCTTTCTAACACTAATTCACTGTAATGTTGCGGCAATGCGCCACTTATACCCGTTAGCCCCATAAAAGAAACATGCATATCTACAGCAACTTTATCCTTATCATGACTATCTTTTAGCGTAATTTTACTAATAGATTGACCAGGAAAACCTAAATGTTGATCAGCCTTAAATCTAATAAGCTCACTTTTGGGTATACCGTCGTGCCCCACTTTATTGTGCTTAGACTTATTTGAATTCAATTGCTGCTGCAAAATGAACACGGCTTTATAAAAGTCATGTTCATTTGGGTTATCTATCAGTGATTGAATACTCATATTTTAATACTCATACTCTTTAATCATTCTCTTTAATCATAGTAACGGTGCCTTACCTGCTCTACTTGGCCAAGTATGGTATATGCCGTCTTGATTATTAAATTGAACACTTAATCTTGTAAAACTATTAATAGCCGCAAATTGCGCAAAGAAACGGTCTAATACTGTGCAAAAGAAAAATACGCCACTACCTAAATAATGATCTTTAGCAAATGTAAGTAGAATGTCATTACCCGTACTAAAACCAACTAAACCACGTTGGTTTACTCTTGCTGTTGTCGTTTTAATATCAATAGCAATAATGTTTTCTATTAACGTTTTGTTTTCAGGTGAGCACCTAAAGTCATAGAGTTTTAAAACTTCTTTTAACTGATGTAGTGCATTTTCACCACTAAAACTATCAAGCGATAAATGGCTGATCAGTTGCCATCTTGATGCTTCATTTAACGCAGCTCTAACAGGCAATGTGGGTGCTAATAAACATTTAACCTTTTTTATAATATCAGCCCTATCGGGAATAAACATTTTAGGTTCATCAGTACCAAAAGGTAAATGTGCCGGTAAATTTCGATTACTACACTCTGCTCTTATGCTTAATAACCATGAGCCATAATCCTCTTGCGCATTAAAGCCTTTAAATTGATGGTCAACTAACGATAAATATAAATCTGTACCAAATTCGGCATAACCACCGGCCCAATTAGCTGCTTCGCGACGGGCATTCCAAAATAGTCGATCTTGGTCAAGGTATGCCGGATGCGTTTCACCATAAAAAGGTGTCACGGTCGTTTTATTATCTTTTGGGTCGAAAGCAATGACTTCTTGAATATTAATTATTTCAGCGACTTCAGCATCAAGATACCTAGGAGAGAGTTTGTATTCATATTCAGAAGACTCGATACGAACAGGTTCAAGCTCTTGTTCAAATAAATTAATTACTGGCGTACAACCTAATAAAAAGTTATTCACGTTAACTTGCTTTTCGAGATCCTCAGAGCCTTCTTTTAAATAAACAAAAATTTCAAATTTATCATCAATATTCACCCACTTTTTATCTAGATCATCGATATCAAAAAATAGGAATTTTTCCGGAAAAATAAAATTTTCAACCAATAAGCGAAACCCCGATAAGGTTTTTTTACTATAGGGTACTACCTGGTGTTCATCATCGAAACCAACGGCTTTAAGGTGTCTTTTCTCTAAATATTTTACTGTTGACCAGTCACCATTTTTTACAATGGCAAGCCCGACACAATGTTGGAATAACAATTGATATAAATAATAGGTTTGGTGTGCTTGACCATTTAGGAAAAATCTTAATTTATTAAGCCCTAACGTCGCCATCGTGACATCTTCAAACTCACCTTGTATTGAAAGTTTTATGATTGCTTTTGGCCGTGTATTCCATATAGGTTCAGGGGCATTGAATGGCGCATTTTGGAATTGAGCACCTACAACTTCAATTGGCCACAAATAACTGTCATAACATGTTTTAAAATGACATGTTTTCATCCCATCTACTTGCGTATCCACCTTGGTATTTTGTGGAAGTAAAACCCCCGTAGTTGATACATTTTCAGTGACCATTTTAATCACTGTCATTGATGGAACAGGCGCTTGATAATCAGGATAAAGTTGTCCTAATAGTGCTTCCGTTAACTCAGGAAAACTGTCATCAAGCTTTTGTCTAATCTGTGCTGTTAATAATGAAAAAGCTTCAATTAAACGTGAAACATGCGGATCTTCTACATGTTCATCACTTAAACGTAATCGCCCTGCTAGCTTAGGGTAATTTGTCGCAAACTCTGACCCCATATGACGGATAAAAGCGAGCTCTCTATTGTAATATTTCAATAAATCTTCATTCATTACATAGTCTCAACTACTTTTAGCCCTAAATTCACTGGCTCAACTTCTGAGTCAAAGGTGATATATTCTGGTTCAGGGTCAGCATAAAGCAACGCATTTATCCGCAATCTCATTATACGGTCTAACGGTTGTTCACTATCTATCGCTTCAACATCAACTTCAATAAAGCGAGGCTCAAAACGTCTAATAGCTTCAGCAACCTGTTGGCATAAAATTTTCCTACCTTCAAGACTGGCAACAGCCATACTCGAAAAATCGCGCAGACCATAATTGAGTAAGGAATTATCTAATTCTTTATAGTTTTCAGGCCAGGTTAACCAAGGAACTTTAGCATTAAGTAAATTTTCTAGGTCGCGCCTAACATTCGCCCGTAATTGTTTTAAATTAAGGCCTTTATTAGATTCTTTAATATCTGGGGTTTGGGGAGAGTCATCTATAAGCCTATCTAAAATAGAGGCTTGAATGAACTGATGCTTATTTATACGCACGCGCTTTCCATAATATCTTCCATAATACTTATAACGTAAACCCTAATTATTTGCAGAAATATTTCTCAAATTTAAGTTTATGTTTATCCAATAATGTCTATCCGTTTAACGATTATTATTCTACGTATAAATTATCTAAATGTTAAGCATAATTTATTATTTTAATAAAAAATATTTTAAGTATTATTTAACAAAATAAATGGTGTCTAATTCTATAACAAATACAATGATATTTTATGCTATCGATACTAATACCAATAGCAACAATCGCCTAGCTTGCAAGTCGAATAAAATCAGATACTGGTACCGCTTGATCATTAACAAACCACATTTTTTGACCGAGCCCTACCATCACATCTGGCACTGTTTCTTGCCAATCAGTTTCTCTACCTAACTTTTCAGCATCCGTAACACTATTAGCATAAACTAATGGAATGTGTGCTTCACCACTCGGCCCATCTTTTATGCTGAGTTCAACACGACGCCAAACTTGTTCAATAAGTGAACTTACGGGTTTAAAATGGATATATTCAATATCTTTGATTTGTGCAATATAATATTTTCCATCGGTACCAAATATTTCAATAAATCCGCCGAGAGAGTCGTCTAAATCTCTAAACTCTTTTACGGTTTCTCCATTTAATTCTACTATGGTTTCTGGTCTTTCTTCTTCAAGGGCTAAGGCACTTTTTGTTATACTTTGTTGGTCACCTTGTTTCATCTCAACTCGCAGTTTCATGAAAGCTTCAATATGCGGGTCTGATGGAGTGAATAAATTGGGAACTGATTTACCAATTAAAAAGTCTTGTCGGCTTTGTTCTGCAAGAATTAATTGTCTTAAATTAGCCGCGCCAATTAAAAAATCTGGGTGTTTTTGTACCATATAATTCAGTTGTTTATCCGCTCTATCCACTCGCCATTAATACAAAGTAACTCGATTAAACTACTTTTCATATCAACGTTAAGTGGATCATCTCTCAATTGAGTTTCTAGGTACGCAATGCAGTCAGATAATCGTGCTTCTTGCAGCATTTCTTGTGTTTTTTTCATTTTAATTCCTTTTGAGAGTTAGTTTTTAGGTGTTAACTCTGTCACTAGTTTTATACTTGAGATCATTTGATCTAACTGAAAATGGGGTTGCAATTGAATGGTCGAATAAAAATGTCCTGGTTTACCTCGCATTTCTTTCACTTGTACTTGTGCCGTTTGCAGTGGATATTTACTTCGGACCGCATCCGAAGCAGATTCCGATGCGGTAGTATATTGATATAGCCACTTTTGTAATTCCCGTTCACAAAGGTCTGCATTTCTATAGGTACCTATCTTTTCTCGACCAATTGCTTTTATATAATGAGCAAATCGAGAAACACATAAGATGTATTGCAACATACACGACAACTTTGCATTAACAGTTGCTGACAGTGAATCGTATTCAATAGGTTTCTGGGTAGAAGTATTACTGTAAAATACTAAATGTTCAGTGCCAGGAACCGCTGATAAAGGAATAAAGCCGTTATCTGATAACATTTTTTCTGCACGGTCACTGATAAGAAGATTAATTGAAGGTTTACTTCTACCTCGATATAAATCGGTTTCATATTGGCAAACTGGTAGATCACATACTAAACCTTTGCTTTTTTGACCCGGTTGCATTCCTCTGATTTGCCCGAACCAGGCTGATTCAGCAAAAGCACGAATTAACACCCCAAAGCAAAGGCAAACGCAGCATTTCCCCATAGATGATCTTTTTGCGGATTTTTAATCACTTCTGAAAACTGAAAAGCTTCGTTTCGACTACCATCATTTTTGTACGGTGCCCTCATTAAAATATAAGGCAAAGTTAGTCCTAAAAATCGTGCATCATCCATTTCTCTTAACGAATTCCACTTTGTATATTCAATTTGGTTAAATGTATGGGTGAAATCTATATGGGATGCTAAATCAGAAAAATTATCTGCACCAAAAAAAGAAGGATGTGCTGACGTAATAAAAGGCGAAAAAGCCGCAGCGGCAGTACGAGTAATTTCTTTCAAAACATCAATATCATTTATCAGCGTACCTTTTCTATTTTGATGAGATATTTGATAATTACCAATTAATACCCCGAAAGGTTCACCGCCTGACATATCGTATTCGTTGTTATAAACAAGTTTAAAAAATTCACTTTGGTCGAATTCTATTGCCTTATTTATATCTTTACTCAGTGTTGTCCAACTACAATCAAGTACTTTTATTTTAACTTTTTGATTTTTATCGTTGTTTTCTTTCTGATTAACTAAATATAAAACACCACGCCAACCTGATTCAAGTGCTTGAAATTCACTATGGTGAATTATGCAATTAATTTGTTTAGTTAGTTTTTTATCAATATCTGATATTGCTTTACGAAGCAATGAAAGAATACTGATCTTTTTCATATTATTAATGTTATAACCAGAGTTTTCTAGCCATAACATTAATGATTTTTTTAAGTCTGTTTCACGTAAAAAACGGTCAACTAAATGCTTACTTTGTAACTGTTGAGCTGAAGGGTTTGTGTTATTGGTATCAACCTCTTTGGTAAATACTTCATGTTCCACAAATGAAATCGCTTCCTGCTGCATAATGCTTTTATTTCCTTTTACCTTTCAGCTCGATAAGTCGACGTATTAACCAATACTTGGAATTTTAGCCACTAAGCGTAAAGAAGCAGTTAATTCTTCCATTTGTAACCATGGACGCAACCAAGCAACAGCATTATATGCGCCTGGTTGACCTGGAATTTCTTTTACTTCAACTTTCGCATCTGCCAATGGGTATTTAGCTCTAATTTCTTGCCCCCCTCTGAAGCATTAACAAAAGATAAAATCCAACGATTTAACCAAGCTTCAACATCGTCTGCTTCCATAAAGCTACCAATTTTATCTCTTGCCATTACTTTTAAATAATGAGCAAAGCGTGAAGTAGCCATTAAGTATGGAAGACGAGCAGAAATTGCAGCATTTGCCGTCGCATCATGACTATCAAATACTTGTGGTTTTTGACAACTTTGCGAGCCAAAAAACACCGCATAATCTGTATGCTTGTAATGGCATAAAGGTAAGAATCCTAGTTTACTTAATTCCGCTTCACGTCTATCAGTAATGCCAATTTCTGTTGGACATTTAAGATCCGGATCACCATCATCACTAGTAAATATGTGTGCCGGTAAACCTTCAACTTTACCCCCACCTTCAGCACCGCGAATTGCAGTACAGAAACCATACTTGCTGAACGCTTTACCCATATTTGTTGCCATAACATAGGAAGCATTCATCCAAAGCAGTAATTGCCATGGTCAGCTGTTTTCGAACGAGTTTGCGTGTCATCTAATTCTAATTCTTCATAACGGAACTCTTCTACCGGCTGAGTTGCCTCGCCATAAGGTAATCTCGCCAATACTCTTGGCATGGTTAGGGTAACAAAACGAGAATCATCACTGTCTCTGAATGAACGCCACTTTGTATATTCCAATGATTCAAATACTTTTTCTAAGTCGCGTGGTTTACTAAGCTCTGTCCAGTCATCAAAACCGAATAAAGATGAACCAGACGCTGAAATAAAGGGGCAAAAACCGGCAGCAGCAACGTTTGACATTAACGATAACGTTTCTACATCAGCGGGATGATTACTAAATTCATAATCACCTACAATGCATCCGTAAGGTTCGCCACCTGGGGTACCAAATTCAGCTTCGTATATTTTTTTGAACGTTTGGCTTTGGTCAAACTCAACAGCCTTACTTAAATCTTTGTGTAGCTCTTTTTTACTTAAACTCATAATACGCACTTTTAACGTTGCATTTGTTTCTAAGTTTTGAACTGTGTGATTAAGCCCACGCCAACTTCCTTCAAGTTTTTGAAACTCATCATTATGCATGATGGCGGCAAGCTGTTTTGAGATGGTATCGTCAATTGCTTGAATAGCTTGATTAAAAGTAACTGTTAGGTTTTTATTCCATTGAACAGTACCTTTTAATGCTTCCTCTGTTAAAGAGCGAATAAGCTCTTCAGCACGAGATGATTCTGTTTGTTTAGTCGCATCAATCGCTTGATCTAAAAGAGAAAAACCTACTTCTTCACTTGACTGTTGTAGTGCTTCAGCTTCCGTACTCATTATTCCGCTCCCTGAATATCTAATTCTTTGGCCAATTTATCTAAACTCGCCGTATTACTTAATACGTCTTCCAAAATATTTTCTAAATCTTCTGACCTATCAACCTTAGTCATTAAATCTCTTAATTTATTACGTGTTTCCATCATTTTTTTAAGCGGTTCAACTTGGTTAACAATTGCTGCCGGCTCAAAATCATTTAATGATTTAAAGTCTAAGGACACTTTCAATTCGGTGTCATCATTCGCCAAAGTATTATCAACCGCAATGTCCAACTTAGGGTTCATACGATTTAATACGTCATCAAAATTATCACGGTCTATTTGTACAAAACGGCGATCCTTTAATGGTTTTAAATCTTGTGTATTATGACCAGAAAAATCACCTGTTATACCAATAACAAAAGGTAATTCTTTTTTAACAATAGCACCTTCAGTTTCTACGTCGTATGTAATGTGAACTCTAGGTTTTCTAACTCTTTTTAATTTATCATGTATACTCATGAGATCTCCTTTCAAATATTAAATTACGCAGTGTAGTACCGCTTAGTGTTATGTTTCTGATTCTGATTCTGTTTTTATGCCTGACAATTTGAAAAAGCCATTTCTCGCTTCTCCATCTTGAATAAGTTCTTGTAACAATTCGGGTAAGCTTAAGTCACTCCGACGTATAACTTGTTCTATCGCGTACGACATGGGTGAATGGGGTTCTGTTTTGCGAAAAAAATCAGCAATAACACCCAAATTATGAATGGCTTTTTCTCTTGAATTAATCTGTTGATTAACACCTTGCTCTGCAACAGGTGTATCTTCGTTTTCAAGGGCATTGTCAGTTTGTTCTGCAGCTTTAGTATCTGCTGCTTTTTTAAGTACCTTTTCAGCCAGTTGTTTTACACAAAGAGAACAAGCTTGAATAGCTGAATTGATATAACTGGTTGGTTGGGGCTCTCCGCCCATGGCTGCATCCATAACGTTGGATAAACGGTTAAATGCTGATATTGACTCTTCGATATCCGCATTTAATTGAATAAAAAAACTATCTGGTGTTTCTTTTATTGCAATATCAACATCTTCTAAAGAAACTGACCCAGACTCAAATTTTTTAATTTGTTTTTCTTTATCTAAGCGGTCAACTTCGAGGGCTTGTTCGTATTGCCATGTTGAAAATGGACCTTCGGACTGACCTTCAATAATTAAAATGGCTTTAATTGGTTGTACTAACGACCCTTCACTCTCAATTCCATTTAAACCTATTAATGGTGCTAATCGTTCAGAAAGATCATTAGGATCTGGGGTTGGATATAGGTTATCCCAATAGCGTTCAATGAGTTCTGCCGCTAATGTAAAACCAAGTGCTAAGCCTTTAAACCCTTGTAAACGACATAGTGCTTCTATAAGCCAAGCAACAAATTCTAAATCTTTACTTTGATTCTGTAGTACATCAGGCACTTGCTCAAGAATAGGTCGCCATTCGGTTGCAATAGAGAGTAAATTTTCTTCGTTAACTAACGCTTTACGTTCTTTTGCTCTAGCAGTATTACGAATATCTTTTAGGAAATAATAAGTAGAAGTCGGTGAAATATCGTCTCGAGGGTTTGAACCAGTCTCGACATCGGCATCGATAGGTTGAATAAGATCTTCTATAGAAAGTATTTGAACTGACAAATTTTAACATCCTTGTATTTTCACTTAATTCAATCATCGAATTAACTCGACAATACTAAACCAAGTGAATTAAACATAGCAATAATTATTTTATTAAATAAAAAAATATTTTTAAATTTTACCAAAATATTAGGGTCTGTTGATCTTTTGAGATTGTTTTTGCAGCAATTTGTTGGGTATTTATATAAGGCAGAGCCTTTGTCATGTGGTTGCTCTACATAAAAAGGTGATAACGCCGTAAAAATGACCAACAGACCCTAGACAAAACCATTCACGAATTACCATAAATATATGAGATTATATTAACACAATCATAATCGTAAACTTATGTAAAAACCGGAATGGTGGCATCGTGATCAGTCATCGTTGTATTATTTTCTAATGAGTTCTTCTTCACAAGGATACAAGTGACATTATCTCTAGCATTACGTACTAACGAAGCGTGCATTAATGCCATGCCTGCATCGATTATGTTGCCCGGTTGTAAGGCTTTTTCAATTTCATTATCACTCACTTCTTTATTAAGACCATCGCTACATAATAAAAAAACATCGCCAACCAAAATCGGTGCACTTTTTACATCAATATTCAAAGTATCGTCAACACCAACTGCCCTCGTAATAACATTCGCTAATGGATGGCTTTCAGCTTCTTCCGCTTTTAATACGCCTTCATCTACCATGTCATTCACTTGGCTGTGATCTTTAGTTATTTGCTGTAATTTATGATTCCGTAATAAATAACCACGGCTATCACCTGCCCATAGCAACGTGTAATGATCATCTTTAATCCATAAAACAACCACGGTGCTACCCACAATATTACCCGCAAACTGAGTTTCACTCATTTGTTGTAATTTAGCATTACTTTGTTGTAACGCTTGAATTAATAACTCAGTACTAATTTGATCAGCGGGATTACTTTCCACTGCTTGTTGAATGGTATCAATTACAAGTTGACTAGCCACATCACCTGCCGCATGTCCTCCCATGCCATCAGCTACCACCCACACTCCTAATTGAGGTAATTCTAAAAAAGCATCTTCATTTAATTTTCTTACCGCACCTCGGTGTGTTTGTGCATGGCTTGATAGATACATAATTATTCCTTTAACATCCTAGTAATATTCCAGTTATTTTCTTGCCATTGACCATTCAACATCGCAACAAATTGACTTACCTGAGGTAAGCCATCGGTAATAATGAAACAAGGTTCAACTGAGTATGAACCCAGTGTCCACCACAAGCTATAACGACCATAATGGAAACTATATTGTTGATGAAGCAAGTCAATAAGTTCTGGGGAATCATCTCCTTGGATTATCCATGCTTTTTTTACTTTATCATCAGACTCATAACTCGCTGTACTCGTTGTTATAGTGGTAATTTCAATCTTTTCATTATTTAATTCACCATACCAAGCATCTAATTCGAAATTATCTTCAAGCACCGCTAGAATTGTTTTCTCGAACTTTTCTGACCAATTGTTTTTATACCATCCTTGCAATGCAGAACCCTTGTGCTCAGCAGCCAAAGTAAAAGGAAAGGGTCTATTTACTTGGTCGACACTTGGAATAACGGTTCCTATCATTGCAGAATCACAACAAATACCAAGAAAGTGAAAAATGCCAGACAGGACTGGTTAAAAAACAATTTAACCAACCTCCCTCTAATTGCTCTTTACTAACAGCAATAACAGCCTGAAGCCACTCATTCCAATGCTTTAAAAACTCACTGTTTAATTCATTTTGTACAAAGTCGCCTTTTGTGGGGATTTTCCCGCAATAGCCTATGGAATTTATAGTGTTGTTGGACATGAAAAACTCTCCAAATTCACCATCCAAAATGGATTATTCACACTATTAGCAATTAACATTACATTGGCGTTATACCCACTTAGCGAAATTTTTAATAATCCGTCATTTTTAGTTTCAGGTCTTGCTCTATTTAAGTCATCAAAAAACTTAAATAATGACCATTCACCAAAGATATTTTTTATTAAGTGGCCGACCACCATTTGGTGGAGTAAATGCAATTCTTGTTTCATTATTAGCGCTTGCTCCCGGCCAAACAAACTGCTCTTTTCGGGTAGGTCCATGACGATAATTGAGTTGTTGACCATCAATTTCCAACATAAATTGACTCACATTTCGATCAAGGTATTGTGCCTCAAGACTAAAATCTACTTTAGGTGATTTAGTATCGGATTCAAAAAATGCCTCTCTAATAACATTTGCACGTTGATACATGGTGAGAATCTTATTACTAATACCAATGTTTTTGGTGAAATGCCAAGATGCTTTACTAGTGTCGACATAGTCAGCTAAATATTGTTTCCAAAATTTGTCTAATGTGCCGCCATAGGCAAAAAACCGGCTAAAGTCTTTGATTCTTACTTCCCTGCTTGCACTGCGTTTGAAAGGATACCGGCCACTAATTGCTCGGCGGTATTCAGCCAACACTTGTGATTTCCAAATACTATTTAAGCGCTGACTTTGATTTGTTTGCGCAAATCCTTTGGTTCGATTTGCAATAGGTTCAAGCCGGACTACGGGAAATGGCATATCTGAAATTTGTTTTTGTAAATCAGAGCCTAATGAAGAAAATTCATTTTCTAAACGCTGATTCATGTAATTAGAATTTTGACGAGACGACAAGGCTATTTTGCCAATACTACGATTAATTAATCTCAGGGTTCCTTGTATGTCATCTAGTTGTTTAATATCTACAGAAAGTAAATCGGTAAAGGCAAGTTCAACTTCTTGACCCGGTAAATCGATGTCTAGTTCTAAAGGTTCATCAGGTAATAAACGACTAATGCGTGATTTTTTAGATGCAAATAACACATCCGTCGTACTTTTAGCAAGTTCTGCTGCTGCTTTACCATTTTTTGATAGTGGTATTTTAGTTAACTGCACATTTTTTTGTGCGGCGGCAATAATACTTTTAATAGGTGCATCGGAACTCGATAAAGCACGGGTTACCTCGGCACCTTCATCTAACGTATTCATTGGTTTAACAGTTAAATCACTTAAAAAGTCTTCCCAATAGAAAATATAATCGCGAATATATTTTTGTTCTAGTTGGGCGGTAATTTGTGACTTTGTTGCGTCGTCAAGTGTATTTAAATCATCACCATAAACCCGACTATCTTCAATTAACCGTTTAATAATTCGATTTTTTTCTATACTGAAAATGCCATGAAATCCATTATAAGTGTACAGGCTAGGAATACCGTCGTTAAAACTCCGGCCACTTTGAAAAGCAAATCCTTGCAGGCTGTCAATACTTAAAATATCAATTAATTTAAAATCAGGGATACTACTATCAACAAAGTCACTTTTTAAACGTTGATAAGCCCTTTCAACTAACGGTAACATGGTTAACGTTCGTCTTGCTTCTAAAACAGCTTCTTCATTATATTCACTACCACGACTGCCTTTAGCGAGTAACGTTGATAAATGCTGATTGAGTTCATTACGAATACTTGTATTAATTTTTCCTGGAATATTTCTGTCAAAATAAGCCGAGAACCAAATTTTAATATCATCTTCTTGGTAATACTCTGGGTTATATAGCATTAAATAAGTTTTAAGCGTTTCATATACATAATTTAAGTGCAGTGAGTTATCTAACATTTCTTGCGTTAATGCTTTAGTTAAATAAGGTAATAAATAGGCATCCAGTGCCCTTTCATAGGCAGCTTTCGCAGGTTGTTTTAATTTATTTCCTTGGTATAAACCTAAGGTTTTAGCATCTTCACTTTCTTCATTAGCGTAACCAACTGGAAAGTTTCTCAATGTTGACAAGCCTTTCGTTAACGTAATAATTTCAGATTGAGCAGTTAAGCCCCCTGCCGTAATTTCTTCATACTTCACAAGGGCATCTTTTGTATGGTCAACAAGTTCAGTGTTCCAAGAGTAACTAGACCACCAACCATATATAAAGAAAACTGTAACGACAGAGGCAACAGCAACTGTAGCGCGTCTTAGTAATAAATTATGTTTGTCATGTTGACGATTAACCGATGCTAAATTCTTTTCCGGAAAAATCACATCTTCAAGCAAGCGCTTAATAAAATAACTACGTTGATGTTTCACTTCACTAGATTTTAGCTGTGCTTTACCTCCGACCGCCAATGTTGACGACAAGTGATCAATAGGAGTACCTTCTTGTGTCGCACTGGTTAAGTAAACACCACGTAGTAAAGGCGCTTCTTCATAAGCGTTAGGTGAAAATATTTCTTTTAAGAAGTCATCAGCTGCACCTTGTAACAAGCGTAATTGCTTAGGAAATTCATAGATTGCAGCACGTCGGTCAAGATCTCGTTCATTTTTCAATCGAGCGTTTATGCGTGCATTTAAATTACTTAATAAAGCATGAAATTCTTTATTAAATGTACTGACAATACTTTCCTGTTCATTGTCTATTGTCAGTGGAAAGGTAACGCCCCAGATTTGTTCGCAATCTTCTTTGGCAAAGTCATCAAAAAATTCATTGAAACCACGATCAAATCAGATTTTGAGAATAAAACATACACAGGGAAAGTCATACCGAGTTGATTTTGTAACTCTTGTAAACGCTGTTTTATTGCGCGAGCATGTAAATTTCTTTCTGTTTTAGTTTGATTCAATAGCTCAGACATTCCCATACTAATGATCACACCATTAATAGGTCGTAACGGTCTAAATTTTTTCAGTAAGCCTAAAAAGCCCTGCCAAGCGCGTGAATCTTGTTTTGCGTGGCTGTCTTGCGTTGTATATCTACCCGCAGTATCAATCAACACGGCTTTATTGGTAAACCACCAATCACAATGGCGAGTACCCCCTACGCCTTGTATCATGTCTATACCCATTTTTTCTTTTAACGGATATTCTAAACCTGAATGTTGAATGGCCGTTGTTTTACCTGAGCCCGGAGGACCGATCATAATGTACCAAGGTAGTTCATAGATATTCTTACTGTTAGCAAACTTCGTCGCTTTTAAAATATCTAGCGCTTGCAGCATTTTTTTATGTAAGACATCAATTTCACTCTTCACCGTATCGTCAGTTGAGCTCTCTGCACTACCCTCCTCGCCATTAATAAGGTTATTAACCATTTCTTCACTTTGTTTTTTATCTTTAACTTTGTGGTGAACTTTATTGCCCCCCAAATGATTATAATAATTAACAAGAGAATAATACGTGCAGATATACTAATTAGCGGTTCATAACCGGCAATAGCGATTAATGGTCCGCCAAACCATATTAATAAGGCTAAACAAGTAAACCCTAAAATAGTAATGACTGTTTTAGATTTTAATTTGGTAATAAGTTTTTTAAAATTTTCTTTAAATGACATAACAATTCCCTGTAAACAACTAAAACAACAAGTCTATTTCAATTCGACGATTCAATGCACGATTATGCTCATTACTATTATCAAATCTTGGTTGTGATTCGCCCATTCCTTCTGGCCATAAGCGCCCTTTCAATGAAGCATTATTAGCAAGAAAATTACCTATTGATGTGGCTCTAGCTAAAGACAAATGCCAATTAGAGGGATATTTAGTTGTGAATATTGGCTCGTCGTCTGTATGACCTGTGATTAATATTTTTCCTTCTGTACTCTCAAGTGTTCTAGCAATTTTCGCTAATATCGCTTCAAAATCGGCTCTAGGCTGCGTGCTACCTGAGGCAAACAATGCACCTGCACCAATGCGTATTCTGATTCGATCAGACAATTGATCGACTTCTAGTAAGTTCTTATCTATTTCAGTTTGTAATAATTGTTGTAAAACTAAGGCTTCGTCACGACTAAGACTTTGGCTAAGTGTATTTTCAGGTTCTTGCCAAGGTACTAAAGAGACTAATTCTTTATAAACACTAGAAGAGTAACTATTGATGTTGTAGCTGAACGACATATAAATAAAAAGCAATAGCACACCAAATAAGGCGCCAATTACCCATAATGGAAAAGGTTGCTGAAATTCAGTATTGTGAATCACTTTATCACGCCAACCTGGTGATAATTCTCGAAGTAAATCACCTTTGAAAGATTGAACACTGTGATAAGCTTTTTCTCTTAAATCTTCAAGTTTTTGTTCGCCTTGCACTTCTACCTTCATCTTTCCAACAAAGCCCAGAGTTAAACAAATGTACATAAGCTCAAGCAAATGGTATTTTTCAGAGGGATACTGTAAAGCGTTTTCAAGCAAGGTATAAAAATACTCACCACCAAAAGTTTCACTATGAAAAGTCGATAATAAGCTTTCTGAAGCCCACACGCTATCGCCTCCCCAAGGCGTATTTAAAATAATTTCGTCCATAAAACTACATAAACAATAACGTGCTGATTGAATATCTTCTGCGCTGACATTAGCAACCCGCAATGTATGTTCATAATTTTTAATTAAATCTATACATTGTAGTCTTAAGGTACTGACATCATCGTACTCTTGAGTATTTCTTAATTTGATGCAAGTTGAGAGTATGGCGCCCGCGTTATCAACTAGAGGGTTATTCGTCATTGTTAAGATGACATTGGAAGCTTTACTATCAACTTTTTCTTCGTGCACAATGGTTTTAACATTATTTTCTGACGGGGAGTTATCTACTTTGCTAAACGAGCCAAAGACACCTCGTCCTGGCCGTGGTTTTACTATAGTTTTATCGTTCACAGTAACATCAATCCTTAATTTAATAACTAATAAAATAACCAATAAAAAAGTACATTTAAGTGGCTTAGAGCAAAATAGACATAGCTAAAGAGTCTCGTTATATCAATGGCTTCCTGTTTATTTTCTTCTTTATATCCATAAACAAAAAACACCACCAACGGCATAAAAATACACGTTGCGAGTAAAAACCACCAAAAATGATCGCTAAACCAAGGTAACACTAGGGATCTTTGGTATAAGAAAAAGTACAAAAAATACAGAAAACTCATCTTTCTCTTGTCGCTCAGGCAAACGGTCAAATAGAGTGGCTAATAACATAACAAGAATAAGTGCAACATAGGTTAGGTATGGCCAATGATTTAACCCTGTAATTATCGTGTTTGTTTTGTTAAACCATACTTCGGGCTTTGCCATATCAGAAAACTCAATTGACACGAATAAAGATCTCATATAAGCCACTAATTTATATAGCCCATACCCCAATAAAGCCAAGCCGACACTGCCAATGCTGTAACTTTTCATGAGTTCAAGGTCAAATTTAACCCAACGATATTTATGCGCTACAACTTTTAAAGCTATTCCATATATCACAAGCAGCATTAATATTAGTAATGCATAAAAAAATTGCGCACAATAGAAGAATGCCAATAACGGAGTAACTGCCAAAATAAACTCACTATTTTGCTTCTTTATTGAATCAACTGACTTGTAATCGCTGTAAATGATGATGGGTATTACTAAAAATACTGCCATCATCATAAAATTAAAACTCATTTTCGGTACCTAACACCAATAAAGCCAAATTCCACCAACCTTTTTGGTTGAAAAACCAACAACAAAGATCTAGCTATTAAGTGTTTTTAGTAATACATACCGGCTAAAGTTAAACAATGCAAACCGCCTATGATTAACGTAATAATATTTAAAAGGTACTATTAATAGCCTCTCTGACCGAGCGATATAACACCCCTAATGTTTTATCAAAAACCCATTTTATTACTTCATATGTCAGTTCTGTTAATTTATAAGCAGCCTGCCCTGCAAATACCAACATATGACCAAGTAAGCCTGCTACTTGTTTACTGTATTTAACCGACGCTTGTGCAACTTTCACTAAGGTTCTAGAAATTAGGTCATAGAAAGTTAATGCCGAAGAAGCCGTTGCTTGAGCCATAATGGCATGATAATAACCCGCATCTTTTAGTACGGTTATAAGGGCGGCACTTATTTTATCCGCCCAATAGGCACTGTAAGAGGCTTGATTTCGGTTATCATAATCAAGGCGCACTGGCGTATTTAAAAAGTTATCAGAACGTTTTTGTAATGCTCCCCAGTCATACCCCTTAGCCGAGTTAACATAGCCAGGATTACCATTCGTTCCCATTTTATGCGCACTTGGACTAAAACCTTGACCACTATTCAAGCGATATTCACTGCCATTATATGGGGCATGAGCAAATGGCCATAAAGGAACGTTAGGCACAGGGTCTGCACCATGGGTACAACGGAATATGTTGTCAACTCTCGCGGTTGTTTGTGCCGAAAAACCATTTAAACCAATACGTGGTGCACCAAAGGTATATAAATTTACCGGCATACCATATTCACTTTTCAACCAATCAGCGGTTAATCCTGCCAAAGCACCACCTAAGCTATGACCAACACAATGTACCGTGCCGATCGGGCCTTGTTTTTTTGCTTGGGTAATATATTGCTGAAATGCAGGTTTCATAGTCTGAAAGGTTTTATTAAAACCTGCATGTACAGTTGTACCAGTTGCTGAACCAGTTAGACCAACATTAGCATTGGTTAACCAATCACGTAAAATGTTTGTTCCTCGAATAGTAATAACATGATCACCTTTATATACGCCTTTGCCTTTCCCAAGCAAAGCAAACCCAGTGGTGCGATTAAAAAGATGTGAAAGAAAACCTCCTGATACCCCTTTTACGGGACCGTTGGATAGCTCAAAATTAAAATGTTTTTTTACAGAAATAGCTTCTTTGCCTATAAGGTTGTATTTTCCTGCCCTGTCTGGGGTCTCTATTTGATACACAACGTTAGCAAGTTGAGAAGATAATTGTGGGGTAATTTTTTTCATATATTAAGTCCTTTATAATATCTTTAAGTTAATCAATCTTTAGTCAGTTCCCAACGACAAATGCTCTCAACCCCATGCGGGTTATCAGGGGATTCAATATTGTCAAATTCGTAATACTCTTCTGAATCACTCAAGTCACAGTTGAGTTGAGATAACTTTTTTGCTACTCCTTCACTTGGTGCAATTCCTGTCATAACAGCTGCCCATAACAGGTATCGCTCATTTTGATAATCGACATCTATAATTTGGCGAATTCTTGCCTCATGAAACATAGAGCTAGGTCTTCTGGAACGTATATTTTTTTCTGCAAAAGAAAATGCCCCGTTTTTGTCAGTTACTGTTTTATCAAGAAGCTCTTTATCACCGACGTAGGTCAATCCCCGAAAAACCTTTAAACCTACAACAGGTGCTCCGTTATTGGTAATAACGCCGTGAACTTCCGGTGATAGGTGAACATCGTATTTTTTAAATAAACCAAACATAGTGGTGGCTGCCTGTGTCGAAAGTAAAAAAAGAAGCGCAGAAACAGCAAGGATAACAATAACGAAAAAGCGTTTTTGATGAGGGAAAGCAGAAGCCATAGTCGTCCTTGATTACTTGATATTCCTTTATTTTTTTAAGCTACTGCTTAAAAGCAATGTATTAGCATTACAATGCGAGAGTAATATAAAAGAAAAAAGTTATTCATTCAAGTACTGTTCTCACCGATGTTCTCAATAGCCTAATTTTTCAGTAGTAAATAACTGCATGTAATATTAAATTGAGCCATATTAACCATAAGAATACAGCGTTATCTTTATTATTTTTAAAGTAATAGTATTTCTTATTGAATTTTTTTCATTTAAGTTGCAAAATATTGCTGCTGTTTTATCAGGTACGTTTCTACCTATAAATGTTTTTAAAGGACTAATTGTTAAATTATGGATAATACTCATTCAAACACCCCTATTGCAGACGATAAAACACTTATCGGCGTTTCATCAAACAAAACTTCTGCACCTGTCAATTTAATTGGAAAGTGCCTAAAAGACCGTTACCTAATAGAATCGCTTATTGGCTCTGGCGGGATGAGTGATATTTACCGGGCAAAAGACTTACATTTAGAATCAGCCGGCATCAATGAGCCTTATGTTGCCATTAAAGTGCTCCTACAACAGTTTTCATCCATTCCTGAAGCAAAACAAATATTAATTAAAGAAGCTAAAAAAACACAGCAACTGTCTCATCCTAATATTATTAGAGTATATGATGTAGATTCACATGATAATTTTCATTTTATCATCATGGAATGGTTGGACGGTGAAACCCTCGATCAGGTAATTAAACGCTCTAAGCCGATGGGTTTACCCTTTAAAGGTGCGAATAATTTAATACAGCAAATTGGCGCCGCTCTAATTTATGCCCATAAAATGGGTATTGTGCACACAGATTTAAAACCTTCAAACATTATTTTAACCAGACAAGGTAATATAAAAATATTTGATTTTGGTGTCGCAAGCGCGCTGCAGTTGAACTTTGATCAATATGCTATTCAAAATAATGATCTTTCGTCACCATTAAGTGGGTTTACACCCGCTTACGCAAGTTTTGAACAATTAGAAGGTAAAGCACCTTGCCCGGCTGATGATATTTTTGCCTTTTCTTGTATTATTTATGAATTATTATCCTGTAAACACCCATACCAACGCATAGCCGCGAACAAAGTAGACTTAACAAAGGCACCACTAAAAAAACCAAACCATTTAAATTGGTTTTTGTGGCCAAGTTTGAAAAAAGGCTTAGCGATACATAAAGAACAACGATGCGATACTATTCAAAAAATTATTAATGATTTTTCTCGTGTAGTATGGCCTAAAGCCCTAACAGCAGCAGCGGCTATTATTATTGCAGCGGCAACATTTCAAGTGTATCAAACCCAACAAAATGAAATAAAAAACCTTAACGCACTACTCACACTAAATGATAATGAACAGGGTAAACTGAACGCATTTAAAAACTTATCCACCGTCGAGTTATTAGCACAATTAGACAATATTCCAACAGAACAAAGGTTATTAAAACAAGGTTTACTTCGAGAGCACAGACAATCAATTATCAACATTGCTGAAAAACGGATCATGAACGTCTCAAAAGACCCAAGTGGTATATACAAAAATTACGATCAAGTTGACCTGATCATAGCTGATGCTCTTAACGTTTTTCCTGACTCTGTTCGTTTAAATCAATTAAAAAGTGAAGCTACTAAACCGCATAGCTATAGTTGACGCATTATCCGAACGATTGAATTTACTGCTACTTCAAGGTAGATATAATGAAAAAGATGACAATAGTATTGAAAAAATAATTGGTGATTTAAGTTTTGTAGACCCTACGTTTAAATTTCAGCCTGAAGATGAAGTTTTTACTATTTATAATGATAGTTTTAACCTGGCACTAACGGATCATAACGTTGATAGAATTACCTTACTAATTACAGTGGGTGAACTTGCCTTTACTCATTATGCTGATGCCAAACCCCTATTAGATTTTGGCAAAAAAATGAAGTCATCCGTTGCTGAATTAGCTAAATACAATGAAGACATTGAAGCCGGAAGATCTACTAATTACCCTTACGAAGCTGCTGAAGTTTTTTACAAGTCAACATTTACTCAGTTTAACTATGACTTATCACTTGTTGTGAATCCAAAGGAGTTAATGAAAATTGATGACAAAATTGGTGAATTAGAAGCACAACTACCAACAGATTTTTCACCTTTAATTGCAATTAAGAAAAAAATGGCAGGTTCGTATCTTAATTATGGCAACCAATATTTGGAGAAAAGAAATTTCAAAACAGCCCGACAATTAATTAAGAGAGGCAATGAACTTTATACACTTATTAATTAATATAAAGCCGTAATGAATTTATATTAATTTCAATGGAAATAATAATTTTTAATAGTTCGCATAAGCGATTATACGCACTAATTTATAAGGCATAAAACATTCATGGAATTGATTTTTGAAATAGTAAGTTATCATCGACTTTCTCCTGAACAAACCTCTAAAATGTGTATTAGTGACACCCTCACTTTTGGCCGTTCTGAAAACAATGATTGGCATTTGCCTGACCCAGAAAAAATTGTTTCAGGCTTTCATGCCCGCGTTGAAAAACGCGTAGATGGGTTTTATATATACGATTTATCAACTAATGGTTTATATATTAATAGAGCTGTAGAAGCACTTGGCACAACAAATACTCATAAATTGTCTGAAGGTGATTTACTAACCTTTGGCGATTATGAAGTCTCTGTTTCGATTATAAATAAAACAGTACCTAATGAAGCAATGCCTAGTGCTCCACCAATAGCTCAAACAATTGCCCAACCTGCCTTTGCCCAACATAGCAAGCCGGTGGTTAGTTCTCCTGTGCAATCGCCTGTTCAAGGTATTGCTCCGAGTACTTTATTTGGTGATCAACCATTAGCATCAAATAACGCATCGAATATATTGGTGACTAATGATCTAAATGACCATTTTGATGTACCTCAACCTATACCTGAAGAATGGGACACAAATATTCTTAAAACTAAGGTAACGAATAACCCTGTTTTTGATGAGCCACTTAAACCCACCATCGCGCCTGTAGCGCCTGTACATTCAGAAACAGCAATCCCCGTTCAACCAGTAGAAAACAAACAACAAGAATATACCGCGCCCATTGCTGCAACTAACACAAATTTTGATGCCTTTATTAAAGGGTTAGGCATTTCTGAGTCAATCAAATCTGAACAATTAAATGATGAATTGCTCTTTGAAATGGGTCAAAGTATGCAATTAATGCTAATGGGATTAGTTGAGTCATTAAGAACTCGCTCAGCATTAAAGAGTGAATTTAGAATTAACCAAACTACCTTTCAACAACAAGAAAATAACCCTTTAAAATTTTCAGCAACAATAGACGACGTATTTCACAATTTATTTTTGAAACGAAGCTCAAGTTTTTTACCTTCATCAAAAGCGATAACGGAAGCTTTTAATGATACAAAAAAACATGATATAGCCCTTACCGCCGGCACAATAGGTGCTATTGAGGGGATATTTAACCAACTTGCCCCAACCGAAATAGAGAAAAAAACGTCAAGGACTCTGTCTTTGATCAGTTAATTCCAGGGCAAAAACAATTGCGCTACTGGAAAACGTATCAAAGTTTACATAAGGACATGGTGAATGAAATAGCTGCCAATGGCAGTTCAGTGTTATCAGATGACTTCGTAAGAGCATATGATAAGAAAATTAAATCATTATAATTATTAGTAGGTAAAAATGACTTTAAAAAATATAATTCTAACCCTGTTCGTTTCTATCAATGTAATGTTGATAACAAGCTGTTCAACCATAAATGCTATCATACCTCCCTCTACTGATATCAATTTTAATGCATCAGCCGATATTAACCCCGACATGAATGGTAGAGCTTCACCTGTTGTCATCAAAGTTTTTGAGCTATCGTCACGCACAATTTTTGATACCCAAGACTTTTTTACACTGTATGAATCACCTGAAGATATTTTAGGCCCAGATTTACTGAAAAAAGATGAATTAGAACTACAACCAGAAGAGTTACAACAATATAAAATGGTGCTAAATAAAAACACGCGTTATGTAGGCTTTGTCGTTGCTTATCGCGATATTGATAGTTCTCGTTGGCGCTCAGTTATTGAAGTATCTCCAACTGGCTATGATAATTTCACAATGAATATTGAAAAATTAGCCATTTATGTTAGTAACAAATAAAGTAAAAATAAGAAGGATTTTATGAGTGATTTTAGCCCAGTAGCATGGACAGAGGGAATGTTCTTACGTCCGCAGCATATGCAACAACAAGAACGCTATCTGCAGTTTCAACAAGCACGAATTAATGCCAAAACAAATCCGCTTTCTTGGGGAATATTTGATCTTGATATTGATAACAGTTTACTTTCATTAGGACAGTTTCGACTTAATAGTGTCGAGTGCCTTTTCCCAGACAATACATTAGCCATTTTACCTGAACAAGGCTTATTACCTGAAGCGATTAGTATTCCTACGGGAACATTAGATCAACTCATTTATCTCGTTTTGCCTATTAATAAAAGTACAGGTTTAAACATTTCAAATGGAGAAGGCACTTTAATCACTCGTTATCATTATCATGACCATAACATTATTGATACGACTATTGGCTCTGACGCCACTGAAGTGCTTCAAATAGGTAAACTACATTGCCAATTTAAGTTACAAGATGAAGACCGCTCCGGCTACGTTTCCATTGCAATAGCACGCGTTATTGAAGTTTCAGAAGAAGGCGTTATTACGTTAGATAAGAAATTTATTCCTCCCTGCCTATCCATTGATAATATTCAAGGGCTAATAAAGGTTACTCGTGAGATAAAAGGCATGATAAACCAACGGGCAGACGCCATAGCGGCAAGGCTCTGTCAAGCACAAGGTTCATCAAGCTCAATATCAGATTTCTTAATGTTACAATTGCTAAACAAATACCAACCATTATTTGAGCATTATAACCTAATGTCTGGTATTCATCCTGAAGCTTTATACCGTACTATTATTAGTTTTTCAGGTGAGTTATCAACCTTTAGTGCCGCAGACAAACGTTCCCCTGAATTGCCTAAATATCAACACGACAACCTCTGTTATGTCTTTAGTAATGTGATGGCAAGTATTACACAAAGTTTGAGTGCAGTATTAGAGCAAACCGCAGTACAATTACCATTAGAAAAAGCCAATATGGTATTTATTTTACGCCAATACACGACAAAAATTCTTTGGAACATGCTGAGTTTATTATTGCTGTGAAAGCGGCATTACCAAACGAAGAAGTGCGCAAACGTTTACCTGCACAAATAAAAATTGGTTCAGTTGAAAGTATAAGAGAGCTAGTCAATAATCAACTTCCGGGTATTGGCATTATTGCCCTTCCTGTAGCTCCAAGGCAAGTACCTTACCATCTTGGATATCATTACTTTCAACTAGATAAACAAAATAGTCATTGGTTAAAATTACATGCTAGCGGTGGTATTGCCCTCCACCTTTCAGGACACTACCCTGATCTTGAAATAGAGCTTTGGCAAGTTAATCAATAATCTAAATCTATAACCAAAAAATCGATAATAATTGGTTTCCCACTCAATATAAAAATGATCAAAAAAAGGTGAGTGTAATTTTTATTACACTCACCTTCATCAAAACGTTTATTAAGCTAATTTACGTACAACTGTGGTTACAAGCTTAGCGCTTATACTCACAATTTTTACGCATTACTTTTTAGCTGCTAACTTTTCAGCAAGATATAACCATGTTGGTAATACGGTATCCGGATTTAAAGACATACTGTGGATTCCTTCCTCTACTAACCAAGCAGCAAAATCTTCATGGTCTGATGGCCCTTGGCCACAAATACCCACATACTTACCACGTCTATTACAAGCGCTTATTGCCATTGACAATAACGCTTTAATCGCAGGATTTCGCTCATCAAATAAATGCGCCACTAAACCCGAGTCTCTATCTAAGCCGAGCGTCAATTGCGTTAAATCATTTGAACCAATTGAGAATCCGTCGAAGTAATCAAGAAATTGATCTGCAAGTAATGCGTTTGAAGGTAATTCACACATCATAATGATACGCAAACCATTCTCGCCACGTTTTAAACCGTGTTCTGCTAAAATATCAATTACCTGTGACGCTTCTTCCAGTGTTCTAACAAACGGGATCATAACTTCAACATTCGTTAAATCCATCTCGTTTCTTACACGTTTTATGGCTTCACACTCAAGGGCAAAACAATCTCTGAAATTTTTAGAGATATAACGAGCAGCACCACGATAACCAATCATGGGATTTTCTTCTTCTGGCTCATACTCTTCGCCACCCACTAAATTAGCATACTCATTTGATTTAAAATCAGACATACGCACAATCACCTTTTCAGGTGAATAAGCAGCCGCTAATGTAGAAATCCCCTCGGTTAATTTAGCAATATAGAACTCAACAGGACTGTCATAGCCAAGAATAATATCGTTAATCTCATCTTGTAAATCAGCAGATTGCTTATCAAAATTCAATAAGGCTTTCGGATGAATACCAATCATTTTATTGATGATAAATTCTAAACGCGCCAATCCAATGCCTGAATGTGGTAATTTAGCAAAAGCAAAAGCACGATCAGGGTTACCAACATTCATCATAATTTTGAGAGGTAATTCTGGCATAGCATCAATTTCTGATGTGGTTACCGTGTAATCAAGTTTTCCTTGATAAATAAAACCGGTATCACCTTCCGCACAAGACACGGTAATCTCGTCACCTGTTGCAATTAAACTGGTGGCATTACCACAACCAACAACGGCAGGAATACCCATTTCACGTGCAATAATGGCCGCATGACAAGTTCTACCGCCACGGTTAGTAACTATGGCAGACGCGCGCTTCATGATAGGTTCCCAATCTGGGTCTGTCATGTCAGTTACCAAGACGTCGCCTGGCAATATTTTATCCATTTCATCTAACGAAGCTAAAACCTTAGCTTCGCCGCTGCCAATTTTGTGGCCAATTGACCGACCTTCACAAATAACGTTAGCACTTGTATGTAATTGGAATTGCTCCATCACATTAGACTTTTCATGACTTTTTACTGTTTCTGGTCGAGCTTGAACAATATAAAGTTTTTGATCTAAGCCGTCTTTTGCCCACTCAATATCCATGGCGCGACCATAATGCTTTTCGATAATCACAGCTTGTTTTGCTAATTCTTGTACTTCATCGTCAGTTAATGAAAAACGATTTGAGTCTTGCTCATCAATATCAACAATTTCAACTTGTTTATTGTGTTCTTGCGACTCGGTGTACACCATTTTAATGGCTTTACTACCAATGTTACGACGAATAACCGCAGGCTTACCTTTAGCTAAGGTTGGTTTATGAACATAAAACTCATCTGGATTAACCGCACCCTGCACTACCATTTCACCCAAACCAAAACTTGAGGTAATAAATACAACATCCTCAAAGCCTGATTCAGTATCAATAGTGAACATTACACCAGAAGCTGAAATATCACTACGCACCATACGTTGAATACCAAGCAGACAAAGCAACACCACGATGATCATAACCTTGATGTACGCGGTATGAGATAGCACGGTCATTAAAAAGAGACGCAAAAACATGCTTGATGGCAACCATCACAGCATCTAACCCACGTACATTAAGAAAGGTTTCTTGTTGACCTGCAAAAGAAGCATCTGGCATGTCTTCAGCTGTTGCAGACGAACGCACAGCAAACGAAGCATCGGCAGTAAAATCACCCGCTAATTTATTATAAGCCTGCTCTATATCTTGTTGCATTTTCGGTAAAAATGGCGTGTCGATAATCCATTGACGAATGGTTTCGCCACTCTTTGCTAACGCGTTAACGTCATCAACATCAAGGGTATCAAGTAATTGATATATCTTTTCATTAATGCCACTCTGCTCAAGAAACTCGTTAAAAGCAAAAGACGTGGTCGCAAAACCGGTAGGCACTTGTACACCTACATTTGCCAAATTTGAAATCATCTCTCCGAGTGATGCATTTTTTCCGCCAACACGGTCAACATCACCCATTCCCAAGTTTTCATACCAAAGCACATTCTCTTGCACAACAATTCTCCATTAAGAAGTCAGTAAAGGTTAAATTTGTTTATTTATTTGTAGCTGAATACATTCTACACTGCCAACTATTGAAACAAAACGTTAAAATGAAAGATAACGTAAAAGTTTTCTTTGAAAACATCAAAACAACTCAATAAGGATTCACATGCGCACTGCATTTTATATTTCTGACGGTACAGCAATCACCTCTGAAGTTTTCGGACATGCATTACTTTCATTATTTCCAACAGAATTTGAGCATCAAACAATCTCTTTTGTCGAAACAATTGAAAAAGCCAATGAGACAAAAGCAAAAATTAATAAAGCAACCGCTCGTTCTAAAGAACTGACGTTGGTATTTCATACCTTTGTTAACAATGATATTCGTGAAATCATCGATAGCTGTGATGGGATTATTTTTAATTTTTTAGAGCATTTTGTTGAACCACTAGAAAAAAAATTAAACATGAAAGCTAAACCTAAAGCCCACAGAACACACAGCATTCATGAAAACAGCTACGACTACAGAATTGAAGCCGTTAATTATGCCTTAGCCAATGATGATGGTTCGGTAGTAACCAATTATGAAGATGCCGATGTTATTTTAGTTGGTGTATCTCGGTCAGGTAAAACACCAAGCTCATTGTATTTAGCCCTACAGTACGGCATTAAAGCTGCAAATTATCCATTTACCGACGATGACATGGACGAACTTAAACTACCCGAGTTTTTAAAACCTCATAAAAAGAAATTATTTGGTTTAACCATCGATGCCCAACGATTAATCGATATTCGTGAAGGCAGAATGTCAAACTCAAAATATTCTTCTGCAAGGCAGTGTAAAATGGAAGTTAGAGAAGTAGAAAAACTCTATAAAAAAGAAAAGATTCCATACATCAATACCACTAAGTTTTCGGTAGAAGAAATCACCGCAAAAATTCTTAATGAAACAGGACTGCAAAGATATAAGTACTAAATTGGAAAAAAACGCTAAATCTATATCAAATTTTAAGACGTTATATTGTTAAAATATTTCACATTATCGTTAAATTTAGCTATGTTAGCGCCCATAATTTAGTTTATACGTACACTTACTTTATTTCATAATATTTTGTTCTACTTTTTCAGAGTAAAATACCTAACTTGAACTCAGTTTAAGATATTTTAAATCAGTTAAGATACGTTACAATATTGTTTTAACTGCTAGAGGATCATTGATATATGCTGAGCTCAGGTTACCTAATAAAGAATACCCAATAAAAAAGAAATGATATGACCATTAAAACAGATGAACTACGAACCAGTTTAATTGAAAACCTAGTCTCTCCGGATTTCAACTTGCAGAGCAAATCCCGCTGAGTAAAGAAACGGCAGACTTTATCATGAAAAGTCGTCAGGAAGTGGAAGCCATTATTTCTGGTGAAGATAAACGCTTATTAGTGATTATTGGGCCTTGCTCAATACACGATACCAAAGCCGCTATTGACTACGCTGAACGTTTAAAAACATTACGTGATAAATATAGTAATGAGCTATTAATTGTTATGCGTGTCTATTTTGAAAAACCTCGCACAACGGTTGGCCGGAAAGGTCTTATTAGCGATCCTGATTTAGACAAATCATTTCATGTAGCAAAAGGCTTAAACCTTGCCCGACAATTATTAGTAGATATTAATGCTATGGGCTTGCCTGCAGGTACCGAGTTTTTAGACATGGTTACGGGTCAATATATCTCTGACCTCATCATTTGGGGAGCTATTGGCGCTCGTACCACAGAAAGCCAAGTACACAGAGAGCTTGCCTCAGCACTTTCCTGCCCTGTTGGTTTTAAAAATGGTACTGACGGTAATGTTAAAATAGCCTTAGATGCTATAAAGGCAGCAAGCGTACCTCACGTACTTTATTCACCTGATAAAAGTGGTCAAATGTGCATATACCGTACTCACGGTAATCCTTTTTCGCATGTAATTTTACGCGGAGGTAAAGTACCTAACTATCACCCTGAAGATATTAAAGATACCCGTGAAAAACTAGTGAAAGCAGAACTAAACACCGGTATTATGGTTGATTGCAGTCACGGTAATAGTTACAAAGATCATAACAAACAAATTGATGTTGCTCGATCACTTGCCCAACAAATAAAGCAAGGTGACGACAGCGTGTTTGGCGTTATGATTGAGAGCTTTATTGAAGCAGGAAATCAAGCAGTGAAAACAGATTCCCCATTAGTCTATGGCAAAAGTATCACTGATGCTTGTATTGATTTAACTGTCAGTGAAGAAATATTAGCGCTACTAGCGGATGCAGTGAAACACAAACAGTAACAGTAACAGTAACAGTAACAGTAAAAAATTTATCAGCCTTTTATCAGATTTTACAAGGGCTTTTCGACATAAGCATGTTGTTTTGGGCACTCATCTGTCATTTCAAGTTATATATTTCAGCGTATAAAAAGAGATGACAGAATGCTTGTTTACGTTACTTAGATAAAATTTACCTTGTTTGTATTATTATCTGAACATTTCTCAACATCATAACCTATATTAAGCATAACCAACCGCGGTCTGATTACTGATAATATTTTCCGTTGTTACAAAGTGTATTAATTCTTCTTTCGTTAGTTCTCCTAACCCTAATGACGTTAGTGTTCTACCCTCAGCAAAAAAATCTCTTGTTAAAATACCACCACACATGTCGATTAAACGATTACATTCAGGCATTTTTATCCCCAATTTTTCACCCAGTGAAGATAATAAAACCAATCCCATAGGAACATCCTCTGTTACGTATCTATTATCAAAACTATAAGGTCCAGGAGGCGACGAAATTTTATAACTTTCAAAAACATCTTTAGGATCTTGTGTTAGATCTTCTTCATTCCTAAATAAACAAGCTTCAAGGTAAGGTGTTGGTTCGCACCCTAATGCAGATAAAACTGCCATTTTTTCTGCATCGAGTTTTTTAATCATCAGCCAAGCCATATCCGTTGAAAGCGCATCTCGGTACATATACGGTACTTCATCAGGATGATGCTTGGCACAATATTCAAGCATTGGATACATAACATATAGTCCCACTGTATGCACAATAATATTGGGATTATGTAGCGCCGATTCAAAGATGTTTTTTCTTACATCTTTTCTATCAATGTCATAGGCAGGAAACAAATTAGCAGCTATAGCCATTCCGCGTGTGGTGGTTACCGAAGGAAAAAAAGAAAGTGAATTTCGGGCATTTTTAAATAAAACTTTTACGATACCGGGTTCAACCACCCTGGCATCATTAGGCGTTGATTCACCTTCTGCAAATATCGGCTTGTTATCGCAATATTTACTATAAAAAATACTTCCCGCATAGCCAGGAATAATTATGACAAGTTGATTATCCTGAAAATATTTTGCAATTCTCTTCGCTAATTCAGGATGATAAGTAGTTTGAATAAAAATCATCACAACATCAGCTCCTTCAATTGCTAGTTTAGGATCACGGGTGATCAATTCTAATGATTGAAAATTTTTAGTGGCATCGTCTGCACTATCGGTAAACGTGCCATTTTTTGTATTGTCGATGCAATATATTCCTTTATTTGCAACCATGGCATCAAAATGTTCATCATGAGTAATATGATTAGACGTTTTCAATAATCTTACTTTATGACCTGCCTCAGCAGCCATAAACGCACATGCAGAACCGGCATTACCGGCACCTATTATGGCGATTCTCATTTTTTTCCTTAGATAATTAAAGGTATTAATTCAAAGGGACTAAAATCTATCACCTTGAACGCGTAAATGTTGAGATGTTGAGATGTTGAGATGTTGAGATGTTGAGATGTTGAGATGGGATTTTGTGATGGATAAACGAATATTTCACCAATTGAACGCGATTAATTTCTATCAGCGAATGCCGATGAGATTCATTCATGGATTGGTGATTAATAGAAACCCATTGTAGCATATTTCCATAATGATATCTGTATAATCTGGTTATCCTTAAGTTTAAAACCCTCTTA
The DNA here is from genome assembly GCF_022669015.1 of Colwellia maritima. Classification (GTDB taxonomy): domain Bacteria; phylum Pseudomonadota; class Gammaproteobacteria; order Enterobacterales; family Alteromonadaceae; genus Colwellia; species Colwellia maritima. Next base: position 878,565 of record NZ_JAKKSL010000002.1, read on the forward strand.
ATTTATCCGAAAACCCAATAACTAAATTATATTACAACATTTTTTAGCTCATGTTTTTAAACCCTACCCCTCATGTAATATTTCCTTCATTTATCTAACATAAAAATGTCACGTCTTACTTTTACACTTGCTGCGTTTTTAAAATAATAAACTCATTAATAAAAGTAGGAATAACATGTCTATAAGAAAAACAGTAATTGCTTTGTCAATAATATCTTTATTGTCGGCTTGTCAATTTGATGGCGATAAAGGTGATCAAGGAGAGATAGGCGCAACAGGCGCGCAAGGCATTCAAGGTGAGCAAGGAGATCAAGGTTTTAATGGCGAAAATGCAACTTCCAAGGTGAAAGTTGAAGTGGTTGGACGGTTTAGCGCCGGTGGTAGTGAAATTGCAGGTAAGAGCGCCGCCGAAATTGTTCAATTTCATAAAACATCAAACTCGGCTTTTGCCGTAAACAGTGCACTGAATCAAATAGAAGTCATCAATTTAACTAGTCTACCAAACACTGAAGTTGGTAATCCTGTTTCCGATACTAGCTTATCGTCAACCGCTTTTACTTTTCCAAATGAAGTTAATGTATTACTACCAAACAATACACGTGAAATAATCACTTTAGGCGCAGCTAATTCTATTGCCATCTACGAAAACACCTTAGCTATTGCCGTAGAAGCAGACGAAAAAACTAATCTTGGTGCGGTTTTGTTTTACCAACTAAACAATCAAGGTGCGGGCACTTTGATTAAAGCAGTAAAAGTTGGTGCTTTACCCGACATGGTAACGTTTACTCATGACGGTGCAAAAGTGCTTGTAGCAAATGAAGGTGAACCAAATAAAGCGTATACTATTGATCCAGAAGGCTCTATCTCTGTCATTAGTATCACCAATAATTTACCCGAAGATATCGCCAACGAAATCAATTTATCATCAAACATTACTTTCAGTAGTGATCTTTTGTCTGCTAATGATTATGACACTGATGCCGAGCGAGTAGCTTTACTTAAACAGCGCGGATTAAAATTAGCAGGACCAGTGAATACAAGCTTAGCCCAAAGCTTAGAGCCTGAATATATTAGTGTAAGTGAAGATAACAAAACGGCTTTTGTGTCTTTACAAGAAAATAATGCTATTGGCATCATTGATCTAGAGCATAACACAATTGAAATTAAGCCATTAGGTTTTAAAAATTGGAATGAATTTCAACTAGATTTCACCAACAAAGATGAAATTCCATCTTTTAGTCATGTTAAAAATTTATTTGGCATGTACCAACCAGACACCATTACAACCTATCAATGGCAAGGTGCCACCTTTGTATTGTCTGCTAATGAAGGTGACTCGCGCGATTACGATGGTTATTCTGAAGAAGTAAGAGTAGAAGACATTATTGACGTTGATGAACTAAACAAAGCCTTATCAGTTGAATTACAAGCAGCTTATGATGCAAGTGGCGGTTCAGATGGTTTGGGTCGTTTAAAAGTGACAACAGCACTTGGTGATGCAGATAACGATGGTATATACGAAGCCTTATACGCTTATGGTGCTCGCTCATTTTCTATTTGGGACCAAAATATCAATTTAGTTTATGATTCAGGTGATGATTTTGGCAAAATTTCAGCATCAGTATTAGGTAATAACTTCAATAGTGCTCACACTGAAAATAAAGGCGATAATCGCTCAGATGATAAAGGTGGAGAACCTGAAGCCATCGCGGTCGGAAAAGTGGGTGATAGAACCTATGGTTTTATTGCCAGTGAACGTTCTGGGGATTTATTTATTTATGATATTACCAATCCGTTTAACGTTACCTTTTCAGCTTTTTACAACAACCGAGATTTTAACGTTGATTTTGAGTTAGATGACGACTTAGACAACCCATGTGATCCTAACGAAGGCATGGATTGTAGCATGATAACAAGTGCAGGCGATTTAGGCCCTGAAAGCATTAAGTTTGTTAGTGCTGATGACAGCCCTAGCGGAAAACCATTACTTATTATTGGTAATGAAGTCAGCGGTTCAGTCACTATTTACCAAGTGCTTGCTGAATAAAAAAACACAATAGAAACCCTGCAACAGAATTTATTGCGGGGTTTCTAGTTTATTTTTTGTTATTTTTCGGTTATCTATTTCTTGCTATCATACATCTCAAGTAATACACGCTGAGCAGTTAATCAGGATTTGATAAATTCAACCAAATATCTGCATTGACCGATGTTTTCTTTTTGCGTTTTTTCTTGCCGGTTCCTTCAGGCTTTGCCATCGGTTTAGTTTCAGCTAAATGTTGTGAAACAGCTTCTTCATCAACTTCAAAACCAAACCACTTGCTCACGTTCGAGGCGTATTTTGTTTTTCTTTTCGATCACCTTAAAATGATGATAATCTTCAAAATCAATCAGCGATAAAGCTAAACCTATTTCACCCGCACGACCACTTCGACCGATGCGATGCATGTAATCCGCGGGCTTCTAGGTAAGTCAAAATTAATCACAACGGGTAGCTTTTCAATGTCGATACCACGGGCAGCAATATCTGTGGCAATTAGCACATCAATTTCCCCGGCTTTAAACGCATCAAGCACACGATTACGCGCCCCCTGCCCTTTATCACCATGAAACACCTCGGCAGCGATACCACGCTTTGCGAGTTTTCCGCCTAAATGTTCGCAACTATTTTTTGCATTAACAAAAATCAGTGTTTGTCGCCATTGATGTTGATTAATTAAATGCGCCAACAGCGCTGTTTTCTCGCCTTTATTAACGGTAAACACACGTTGTACCAAGGTGCTAGCATCGCGACTTTGCACTTGTATTTCGATAGGATTATTAAGTAACGTTTGTGTTAACGATTGAACTTGCTCTGGAAACGTTGCTGAAAATAATAACGTTTGTTTTTTCTTCGGCAATAATGCAAGCAATGCAGATAATTCTTCGGTAAAACCTAAACTTAACATTCGGTCAGCTTCATCAAGCACCAAGGTGTTGACTAAATCAAGTTTAATAGCGTTACTTGAAATTAAATCAAGTAACCTACCTGGCGTTGCCACTAAAATATCAGTACCGCCCCGTAAAGCCAACATTTGCGTATTAACTGAAACACCGCCAAACACAGCCACCGTTTTAATCGCACCGTTAAAGTGTGCCGCATAAGATTTGATGCTATCAGCCACTTGCTTAGCCAACTCGCGCGTAGGCACTAAAATAAGTTTAGCTACTGTATTGCTTTTATTAGATTTCGCTTGTGCTGTATTTGTTTGATTATTAGATAATTGCTGTAACAGTGGTAAGGCAAACGTAGCAGTTTTTCCTGAGCCTGTATTAGCCCCACCAATTAAATCTCGTCCTGCTAAAATCTTTGGGAATAGCCTTCGCTTGAATAGGTGTTGGCACTTGGTAGTCTAATTCAACTAATCGCGCTAACAAAGGTGCAATAAGACCAAGTTCATTAAAATGGGTGAGTGTTTTGGTAGAGGTCATTAAATAAAGGTTCAAAGCTATAAAGAATTATTTGTTATTTTAGCGTATATACGCCCACTTGAGTATGTAAAATCTAATAAACAACAATATGACCATCACATACTTGAACAAGCAACATCAAATAACACAACGTCACCTATCTAAACTTACGTGAATCTTTAGATTTGCCGGCTATCGTTACTTTACAAAGATTTAGTTTCCTAATATCCTAACGGCAATGGAATCTTAACTTAAATGGAATTTACTATGTCTTGGACAAAACTTGATAAACAAATTAATGCAAATTCACTGATGGCTATAGATGCCCTTTCATGTAGAGATTATGGCGTAAAGCTAGATTATAATTTTCCTTTTCATAAAGTTAAATTTACCTGCCAAGCCTTGGCAATGCTAGCTCAGTTAAACGATTACGACCAAGATATGGTAGTAAAAGACATAGAACACATCTGTGCACACCCTAATGCTAAAAACTCATTGAAACATAGTCGAAATCCATTACGTCGTTTATGGCGCACTAAATATCCATTCCGTAATTACCATTATTTATTGGAATACATACAGAAAGATAACCAGATTAATATTGAGGAAATTTTCTTTGATAAACAATTAAACGGTCCAAAAGATAATTTTTCTGCTGAACGCACTATGCTTTACAATGTAAATAGGCAAACTTCTGTAACTTATAATAAAGCAATGGATGAAGATGAACTTGAAGAATTAAAGGGTGCATGGAATAGAGCCCCTACACCAACAACCAAAATTAATACGGGACATGCCGCGGTTAATGGTATGTTGAATGAGTTAGATAAGGCTACATGGTTAATGGGAACACATTTAGATACAGCCTATCAAAGTGACAATATAAAAGCCTATACGCTATTTCATAACCCGACTGATAATTTTGGCTTAGATATAGTTGAATGTATTTTTGATAAAAGCCAAGGGCAAACATCACATAATGCCCAACACCTAGCGGCGGTATTAGCGCAAAATCATCAACAAGGTAAGAAAGTTAAATGGGTGGCGCACAGTCAAGGGGCTATTATCTTTTGTTCTGCGCTAGAGCACTACCGCATTAAGTACGGTAAGCCGCTAACCACTCAACAACTTGCTATACATGGCTCAGGTACTAACCTTGATCGACTTCAACGCGTTGCACACAATACAGGGATGACGATTAACTCTATTCGTAACAACCCTTTTGATCCTGTGCCTAATATTGGTGGTACAAATGATTTATCAGGCAGTAGCTTAGCCCGCTCAATTAAATTCGGAAAATACCTCGTAGCAGATCCTGGCATTAGCCCGCATACGTTACCTTTTTTGGGGCTAAAAACCTATGCAGACCAGTTGCAATTATCTGGTAATATTCCCGCAGCGACCAAGGTAAGAAAGTTTATAAAAAAACTACCTGAAGGTGATAGTAGAGTATGATAAACCTATTACAACTCATTAAAGCTTTTTGGCGCGGGTTTGTTGGCGGTCCAGACTCTAATCGCTGTATAACGCATCGTTTTCTTTTAAATGCACAACAACTCAGTATTGAGCTACCTGATAGTAATGTCGTCGCAACACCTATCTCTGTTGATGTTGGGTTTCCGCACACATCCACTGCGTGGTTTGAAGAGCATAAAAGAACATATGAGCAGCATAATTTTGTCCGTGTAATAACTAAAAATTGGATGTATGTCCCCCCAATAGCCTTAGTACCAAGTAGTGAATATGGCATGTTAAGTTGTCAATTACGTATTAAACAAACCAATAAGATTAATGTGTTAGACAAGCAAGCTCTGTCTCAATTCGTCATACAAGAATATGATGAATACCATAATGGCCCAAGTGGTAAAAACACCAAAATAAGACAAGAGACAATTGAACGCTATAGTAAAAGAGCAACTCAATGGACACCAGAAGAAATAGAAGAGGAAGCTATGGGATGGATTGAAAACTGTGGTATGCCCTCTATTCCACCGGCTCTCATCAAGACATTTAATCAAACTGATTGGGTATTCTATCAAGAAGTAAGAAGTAACCGTTTATCTCGTCACGACTTTTATTGTTTACCTTTAAGTGAAAACAGCTTTTTAGAAGTAAAGTTTAATCACAGAGTCGATCGTTCTGACAAACACAAAAAATGGGCTAGGCATGCACTTGAATCTCAAGAACGTATTATGGCGTCTATATATTTAGATGAGTTACCAGATGCAACTTTAATTGAAGGCAGTGATAAATAAGCTAATAAAAGAGGAAGGTTAATGCCTTCCTTTTTAGCTATGTAATTTGGGGTTATACAATGTTGAGTTTCACAATATTCAGATATACGATGTTTAAATAGAGTGTTTTTACATTATGTGGTGTAATTAAAGCTTAGCGAGTAACCCATCGCTTGCATCTTCAATTAAATCTAGCACGTAACGAAAACCATTTGCGCCACCATAATATGGATCAGGTACTTCGGTTTCTTCAAAATTTTCGGCAAACTCTAAAAACAGCATGACTTTATGATGCAGATGAACAGGCGCTATTTTCAGTAAATCTTCAAGATTAGTTTTGTCCATTGCTAAAATAAGATCAAAGTTTTCAAAATCTTGAGCGGTTACTTTACGCGCTTTAATACCATCAAAAGAATAACCTCGTTCAACACCCACTTTTTGTGCTCTGTGATCAGGTTTTTCTCTGGCATGAGCGCCCACAGTACCCGCTGAATCTATTTTCAAGGTCACCCCTTGTAATTCAGCTTTCTTCCTAAAAACAGCTTCCGCACTCGGCGAACGACAAATATTGCCCATACAGACAAAAAGAATACTTTTTATTTCTTTATAATTCATAATGTTAATCACTACACTCCCTGTGTTGTCTATTTATTAGCTGTTACGAACTATTTTGAGCTGTTTTGCTTTAAAGGTAAAGGATAATTTTCCCCTTTAAAAATACACTAAACAAAACACTAAATAATACTTATATTGTTCAAAATGCCTTTATCAATAAGTCGTTTTAATAAATCAGCACACTTAAGTTTCAAATGTTCCCTAAGTAATCTAACGGTGGTGTTATAGATTGTCTACTGGGACAAATAAGCCATAGTTCGGTCGGCTTGGGCTTAAACCCCGTTAAAATAGGTACAATATTGTTTGCTAATAAATCGGTAGACAAATCTAAACTTGATTTAGTGGCGATTCCTTTACCAGCCAACGCACCAACGCCTAACTATTTCAGCATCATTTGAAATACGATCACTTTTCATTTTAACACTAATTACGCCTTCATAATCTTGATGAGTAAATTCCCAAACATCATTTACCATGTCACGTAATTGATATAAAAGGCCATTATGATTAATTAAATCATTTGGATGCGTCGGTTCACCGAATTGATCCAAATAGCTTTGAGCGGCACAAAGTATTCTTGGCACATTACAAATTTTAAAACCATATAAGCCGCTATCATCAGGCGAACCGTAACGTAGAGCAATATCAACGGGATCACGGTAAAAATCGATTTTACTATCACTCATATGTAATTTTACGCTCACCCCCGAATATATCTGCATAAACTCATCAAGCCAAGGTAGAATGATATTTCGCCCTAAATCAGACGGCACCGAAATTCTTAACTCACCGTCAACAATATCTAAATCTTCTTTTACATTCTGTCTTGCCAAGTCAAGCATCTGTATCGCTTGCTCGCAGTTGGGAATATAACGTTCGCCTGCGGCAGACAGTCGTAATTGTCTGGTTGTTCTAATAAACAACTCTGCACCAAGCGATTTTTCAACTCGTTTAACTGCAGCGCTCGCCGTCGCTGTCAGCATATTTAAACATTCGGCCGCCGCAGTAATACTACGAAATTCAGCTACTTTTAAAACGACGTTTAAATCTTCTAATTGCATAATTGTCAAATAATTATTGATAATGATTCAATTATTATGCTGTTTTTCTTTTGTCTTACAAGCTTTATTATAGCGTCATTAGATAAATCGTCTTAAAGCAATCCTGCTAACCCAATGGAGAAACATCATGAAAGCAATTGGCTATAATCAAGCTTTACCTTTAACAGACCCTGCATATTTAATTGATATTGAACTTCCTCAACCTCAAGCATCAGGCCATGATTTATTAGTACGCATTAATGCAGTTGCTGTAAATCCTGTGGATTGCAAAATCCGTGAAAGAGTTACACCTGAATCAGGTCAGCACAAAGTGCTTGGTTGGGACGCCGTTGGCGAAGTAGTTGCCATTGGTGAACTAGTAGAAAATTTTAAACCTGGTGATAACGTTTTTTATCTTGGTGATTTAAATCGTCAAGGCTGTAACGCAGAATATCAATTAGTTGATGAACGCATTGTCGGTAACAAACCTAAAAGTCTATCGAATAGCGAAGCAGCAGCCTTACCACTAACCGCTATTACCGCTTGGGAATTACTCTTTGAACGTTTAGCAATTAAAGCAACGCAACCGGGCACAACAACATCGTCAAATGATGTACTTTTAATTGTAGGTGCCGCAGGCGGTGTTGGTTCAATTTTAGTGCAATTAGCGAGCAAATTAACGGGGGCAACGGTTATTGCAACAGCCTCACGCGAAAGCTCAGCAACTTGGGTAAAATCTTTAGGTGCTGATCACGTAGTTGATCACTCTAAACCTTTGGCGAGCCAAATTGAACAATTAGGTATTGGGCCAGTAACACACGTTGCTAGCTTAACTCACACTGATTCATACTTAGACAGCTATGTAGAACTATTAACCCCAATGGGAAAAATTGCCTTAATTGACGATCCTCAACATGTTGATATTAGTAAGCTTAAGGCTAAATGTATTTCTCTGCACTGGGAGTTTATGTTTACGCGCTCAATGTTCAAAACAGCCGATATGAATGAACAACATAATATACTTAATAACGTAGCAGACTTAATTGATCAAGGTTTATTAAAAACCACCCTAGGCAAAAATTTAGGCGTAATTAATGCTAAAAACTTAAGTGCTGCCCATCAAACACTTGAGTCAGGTACGTCAATAGGAAAAATTGTGTTAGAAGGTTTTTAATTCTTCTTTTAGGCACAAATCTATTTAACCTCAACTCGGGTTAAGAAGTTTTTAACTCATTGAAAATTAGTATTTAATTTTCCTCTTATCACTATAATGAGATAGTTTTGCTTAATTCAAGGCAAATTTACGCGTCAATAGGGAGCAATTGCAAGTGAATTTAACGAAGAAGTTAGTAAAAATAGCCATTATAGAAAGATTTATTAAGCCGAGCTGAGGTTATTTAACCAAACAATTCACATCACGCAATTGTAACGTGATTATAAAGAGAAACGACTATGACACAATTAACTATCGTAGCAAACATAAAAGCCAAAGCAGACCAAATCGACTTGGTGAAAGCAGAGCTGATAAAGCTTATTAACATTACACGTGCTGAAACGGGCTGTATTAATTATGATTTACACCAAAACAATGAAAACCCGGCACATTTTATGTTTTATGAAAATTGGGAAACACGTGAATTATGGCAATCACATATGGCAAATCAGCATCTAGCTGACTATTTAGCAGCAACAGAAGGCGCTGTAGATGAATTTACTGTAAATGAGATGACGTTAATCGATTAATTTTCAGTAAATTTGAAGAACTAATACAACTAAGGTAACCAAACAACAACTTGTAAACATTGTAAATTGGTTACCTTTTTTAATTATAAAAATTTACTAAGTAGCTCTAGCTAGCCTAGTTGTCACTAGCCGCTCGAGAAGAGCAATAGTATTTCAACAAACCTTTTGTTGAACTGTCATGAGTTTCTTTAATTGTATTGGTAGAAAGCTCTTTTACTATCTCATTGGCTAAGCCTTTACCCAATTCAACGCCCCATTGATCAAACGAACAAATTTGTAAAACAATCCCTTGAACAAATATTTTTTGTTCGTATAAAGCAATTAAACTGCCCAATGATTTAGGTGAAATACGCTTCATTAACAAGGTGTTAGTTGGGCGGTTACCTTTATGAACTTTATGCGGAGCTACTTTATCAATATAAGATTTAGGATGCCCTCTTGCCGCCAGGTCGTCACGTACTTGCTGTTCATTAACCCCAGACATTAATGCCTCAGTTTGTGCAAAAAAGTTAGCCATTAAGGTTTCATGATGACCTTGCACAGGCGTAACACTTTCTACCGACCCGATAAAGTCAGCCGGCACAACGTTATTACTCTGGTGTAAATACTGATAAAACGCATGCTGTCCGTTTATCCCTAATTCACCCCAAATTGAAGGCACGGTTGGGTAATCAATTTCTTCGCCATCCCAAGTAACTGATTTACCATTACTTTCCATTTCAGCTTGTTGCATATAAGCAGACAACATATGCAAATGCTGATCATATGGCAATATTGCCTGAGACTGCGCGCCCAAAAAGGTACAATTCCACACACTTAACAAAGCTAAAATTACCGGTGCGTTCTGTTCTAAAGGGGTTTGGCAGAAATGTTCATCTATTTCATGCGCACCGTCTAATACCTCAAGAAACTTCTCAAAACCAATATCCAACGCAATAGGTAAACCAATAGCTGACCATAAAGAAAATCGTCCGCCAACCCAATCCCACATGTCAAAAATATTATCTTCATCAATACCAAAGGCCATGGCATTTTCTTTATTAGCACTTACCGCAACAAAATGTTTTGCTACCGACTTTTTACTAAATGAAGACGACGTTAACCAGTTAACCGCCGTCATAGCATTGGTCATGGTTTCAGTGGTCGTAAATGTTTTACTCGACACAATAAATAACACGCGTTCTGGATTTAAAGGACGAAGCACTTCAGCAATTTGAGTACCGTCAACATTCGACACATAATGTACCTGAACGCTGTGATCACTATAATGTTTTAAAGCTTCGGTAACCATTTGAGGACCAAGGTTTGAACCACCAACGCCAATATTTACAATATCGGTAATTCGTTTACCCGAATAACCAAGCCATTTTCCTTGCCTTACTTGCTCTGTGAAAGCGTGCATTTTTGCTAAAGCTTTTTCAACATCAGGGGTAATGTTTTTTCCGTCGAGCATAATCGGTTTTTTGTCTCTATTACGAAGTGCCACATGTAAAACGGCTCGGTCTTCAGTTCGATTAATATGCTCACCATTAAACATTTTTTCACGCCATTGCTCTACTTCACAATCTTTTGCTAAATCAATTAAATGAGCAATGGTTTTATCCGTGATCCGGTTTTTAGAATAATCGAGTAATAATGAGGGGAGTTGAATAGAAAACTTGGAAAAACGTTCACTGTCTTGCGAAAACAAGTCATTCATATGTTGGGTTTTCATTTCATTCGCGTGTTCAACCAGTGCTTGCGGTACGGGAAGAAGTGTTCTTTTTAATGCTTGGTTATTTTTGCGCATAGTTATACTCTAAAATTAATGAGTTAATGTGATAACGAACTAATATAAAACTGAATGTAAAAATGATAGATAGTAAAATACCTCAAGTTTATTTCTCGCTATTTTTTGACCAAATACCAGGCTCAGTTTCACCTTGTATTTCTACATCATCTAAAGAAAACGAAATTTTATCACTTGAGTGTAGTTTTTCCCGAAAATCTTTGGTTAAATTAATAACCGTCGGGGTTAGTAAAACAATAGCGTATATATTCACCAAAGTCATTAATCCTAAGGCCATATCAGCTAAGCCCCACACTTCTTTTAATGTGGCACTTGCGCCCCAAAACACCATAACTAAATAAATACTTGTGTAGCATAATCGTCCTGCTTTATTGTCTAATTTAAATAAATGCAAGTTACTTTCAGCATACGCATAGTTCGCAACAACGGATGTAAATGCAAATAAAGTAATAGCGGCCGCAACAAAGTAATTACCACCAAGACCAAAGTGACTCGTCATTGCATTTTGGGTCATGCCTATGCCTTCCATTTCACCACTAATACTAATATCTGATAACAAAATGACCACTGCGGTACAACTACAAAGTACCATAGTGTCTAAGAAAACCCCTAACATTTGCACATAACCTTGAGCAACAGGGTGATTTGGAACAGGAGAAGCACCTGCTGCCGCATGAGGTACACTACCTGCACCCGCTTCATTTGAATACAAGCCACGTTGAATGCCATTTTTTATAGCCGCACCTAATGCGCCTGCACCCGCTTCATTTAAACCGAAAGCTGACGAGAAAATATCCATAAACATAGAGGGTAACAATTGAATATTCATTACCGTAATAACAATAGCCGTACCAACAAACGCTAACCCCATAAACGGCACGATAAGTTCAGCAAAGCGCGCTATGCTGCGCATTCCACCTACCACAATAGCACCCGGCCAAGTACCGCAATCACTGCGCCAGAATATTCACGAGGAATAGTAAATGTATTATTTAATGCATCCGCAATCGTATTTGCTTGCATCGCACTAAAGGTTAAACCATACCCTAAGAAAAGACACAATGAAAAAAGTACCGCAAGCCAAGGCTTATTCAACCCAGAGCGAATATAATAAGCAGGCCCCCCTAAATTCTTTGTGTTCGTCTCGAACTTTATATAACTGCCCAAGCACACTTTCAGCAAAGCCGGTTGCCATACCTAACATGGCTATAACCCACATCCAAAATACGGCGCCGCTGCCACCTAAAGAAATAGCCATAGCAACACCGCCTAAATTACCCGTCCCAACACGAGCAGAAAGGCCAGTACACAACGCTTGAAACGAACTAATACCAGACTTGTCAGATTGAGTACTGCCTTTCATTACCGTAAACATATACTTAAATTGCAGTATTTGAATCCAACGGAGCTTAAACGAAAACCAAAAACCAAAAAAGCAGCAAGTAAATTAATATTTGACCTTGACCCCACAGCACATTGTTAATCGCGCCTACAATTTCATTAATCATTACTTTCCTCTTTTATTTTTATTTTTTGTTCTTCATATACTAAGCCCCAATATTACAATGAGGTAGCAACGTAAACAGTTCAGGATATTACAAAATTTAAAACATCATAATATAGATTAACAGGAATACAATTATCTTTTTGATAAATGTATTCCAACAACCAACATACATCGTACTGACCCACCAAAGCAAGTTCAATTGCTGAAACATCAAGTGGTACTAGCTTTACACTGTTTTCAAGCAGGGCTATTTGCTCAACGGTTAACGCAGCGTAAGCCTTTGCAGAAAGTGCTAATATACGGCCAGATTTCCCAGTTAATTCAAGGGCATTACCACAAAAAGCATTTATTTGTTGTTCAGTTAAACTAATTATACGTTTACCTGCACTTTCAAACCGTTGAATAATTTGCGCACGTCGTTTTGGATCAGTCATCATCTCAAACCCGCCCATCACAAAATCACTGCCAATACACATTAAAACATTGGTGTGATAAACAGAAACCCCTTGCCTGTCTTGTGCATCAAAAACCATAGGTTCATAATTAAAGTGCGTACAGAAACGCTCAAGCACATGGGAATCTGTTCGCTTAGACCGAACAGCATAAGCAATACGTTCTATGTGATCTAAGACCATTGCCCCCGTACCTTCAAGAAATATGTCATCATATTCCAACCCCGAATAATCAACGACATCTTGAACCCGGTAATCTTGTTTTAACAGATCAATAATATCCGAACGACGTTCCTTTCTGCGATTTTTAGCATACATAGGGTAAATAGCAATTTGCCCCCCTGTATGTGTTGAAAACCAATTATTAGGAAACACTGAATCGGGTGTTTCTTCACCTTCGTCTTCAAACCTATGTACAGTAATACCCTCAGCTTCAAGTATTTTGCCCACGGCTGACACTTGTTCGTAAGCTTGTGTTTTTATTTGTTGTTTATTCAATAACGTTTTCCCTTGAAAACTATTATCGATCTCCGTTTCTTCATTTGGATGAAAATGATGTGGACGAATCATAACAACCGCACTAGGTGCTTGTGGAAATAATGACATGGTTTCTCCCGTAATCGATAATGTTGGCAACACTTATACCGTTAAACCAAATAAGTTTCGTGGATTTTCGGGATTTGCTAACAACTCAAGCTGTGCACAATTACCCTGTTTTTTCACAAGATCATAAACGAACCTAAGCGCTGAATAATCTTCAACTGCAAAACCAACTCCATCAAAAATCGTCAGTTGCTGATCAGAAGTTCTACCGGGCTTTTCACCTCGAATAACATGATACATTTCGGTGATTGGCGAGTTTGCAGGCAGTTGCTGAATATCACCTTCAATACGTGTTTGTGGCTCATATTCAATAAAAACATCGGCACGATTTAATAAATCAGCAGCAAGTTCCGTTTTACCAGGGCAATCACCACCAATCGCATTTACATGAACACCGTCTGAAACCATATCACTGGTTAAAATCGTCGCATTTTTTTTGTCTGCAGTACAAGTAGTAATAATATCTGCCCCTTGAACCACCTCGTTTGCCGAAGCACAAACAATGATATTTAACCCTTTATCAGCAAGGTTGTTACGACACTTTTCAATTGCTTGCGCGTTAATATCGTATAAACGCACCGTTTTTATCCCCAACAAAGAACTAAACGCAATCACTTGAAACTCAGATTGTGCACCACATCCAATCATCGCAAGGGTTGATGCATTTTTAGGCGCTAGGTACTTAGCCATCATGGCTGACGTTGCTGCTGTTCTTAGTGCCGTAAGAATCGTCATTTCAGACAACAATAACGGATAGCCGGTTGCCACATCAGACAACACACCAAACGCGGTTACTGTTTGTAAACCTGACAAGGTGTTTTTAGGGTGACCATTAACATACTTAAAGCCAAATAAGGTATCATTACCCGTAGGCATTAATTCAATAACCCCTTCTGGCGAGTGGGCTGCGAAGCGAGGTGACTTATCAAACGCCTCCCATTGCCTATAATCTTGCTCTAAATATTCAACCAAACCTGCAATAAACTGCTCAGTTCCAATACGTTTTAAAAGCGCAATCATCTCGGTAACGCTGATAAATGCTACGTTAGCTGACTTTTCGTTAATACTATTTTTCATCTTAACCCCTTTAAGTTTGCTGTATAAAACTAAAACGCCGGCCTTCCAGACAAAATGTTCTACACACTATTAGTTACTTTAGTCATATATTATCGGTTGAACATACCAAACAAAATGGCAAAAACTTGCAAAATTAGTACAAAGATTTATCATAATGAGCAATAATACTATCAAAATGACAATACAGCGTAAAAAAGGAAGTAAAATGACCTTTGAAAAAACGGTAAAAAAACACGTTTACCTGCACGACTCAGTAGATAGATCACTTATCGCAATTTTACGTACGGATGCCAGAGCCTCTATATCAAAGCCGGCAACCTTGCTTCATGTTTCACGCGGTACGGTTCAAAATAGACTTGATCGGTTAATTAGCTCAGGTGCAATTTTAGGGTTCACTATTAGAGCGCACGACGAATTAGAAACTGATTTGATTAAAGCAATTATGATGATTGAAGTTGTTGGTAAATCAACCGCACAAGTAATTAGCAAACTGCGCGGTATACCGCAACTTGAAAAACTGCACACAACTAATGGTGCTTGGGATTTAGTGGCGAATATTAAAACATCAAACTTGCTTGAATTTGACCGAGTACTTCGCGATGTAAGAACAATAGACGGGGTGCTTAACAGTGAAACGAGTATCTTATTAAGTTCAATATAATGATCACTTCAAAAAATAAACCGAGCAACAAAAATACAGATGCTCGGTTATCAATTTTTACGCCTTGCCCTATTTAATAAAGCGGGAGGCTTCATAAACTAAATAAGCTACATAGCCGCTTTAAAAATTTGGCAAATTTCTTCATGGCTTGCTTGTTTAGGGTTGGTTAAACCACACACATCTTTTAACGCATTGTCGGCTAATAAAGAAATATCTTCCTCTTTAACACCTAACGTTGTTAACCCCGATGGAATACCCACTATTTTCGATAATTTTTCAATGGCCTCAATAGCCGCATTTGCGCCCTCTTGTGCTGACATAGCAAGCACATCAACACCCATGCAATGAGCAATATCCTTTAAACGTTCAGGACAAACTTGTGCGTTATAACGCTGAACATGCGGTAACAACACCGCATTACAAACACCATGCGGTAAATCATAAAAACCACCTAATTGATGCGCCATGGCATGCACATAACCTAAAGATGCATTGTTAAACGCCATACCTGCCATAAACTGGGCATAAGCCATTTGTTCTCTTGCTTCCATATCTTCGCTATTTTTAACCGCAGTTGGCAAATACCTATGAATAAGCTCAATGGCTTTTACCGCAACGGCATCGGTAATTGGCGTAGCCGCCGTAGACATATAAGCTTCAACCGCATGAGTTAACGCATCCATACCCGTTGCGGCAGTTAACGATGCAGGCATACCCACCATTAATGACGGATCGTTCACTGACAACACTGGCGTTGTATGCTTATCAACAATCGCCATTTTAACATGACGTATTTCATCAGTAATAATTGCAAAACGGGTCATTTCTGATGCAGTGCCTGCCGTGGTATTAATAGCAATTAATGGTAATTGAGGCAGTTTAGATTGATCAAGGCCCTCATAGTCCGCTATTTTACCGCCATTGCTAGCAACTAAAGCAATCCCTTTGGCGCAATCATGGGGCGACCCGCCACCTAACGACACAACAAAATCACAATCATGTTGTTTAAGTAGCGCTAAACCTTCATTAACATTGCCAACAGTTGGGTTAGGTTGTGCTTTATCAAAAACAATACTGGCAACCTGCTCTTTTTCCAATAAATCAGTGAAATTTTTAACCACACCCAATTTATTCAACACACTGTCACTAACAATCAATCCCTGTTTAAATCCTTGCTCTTTTATATAATTTACAGCTTCCGCTAAACTACCACTACCCATAACATTCAAAGACGGCATGTAAAATGTTGAACTCATCATTTTCTCCTTAAATTATTTCAATACAAATTGTTTAACGACACTGTTTAACTCATTATCCATTGCTTAATGCTTGGCTTTGAACAACCTATAAAGCTTAAACCTATATAGATTAATGTGCGTACTATTGAGGCCAAAAAAGTTCATTTGATGATAAATTAAGGCCTGAATATGAACTACTAAACCATAGTATTAATTTCTCTCATACTTTAGGATAAGTAATAAACGTTAATAACCCTATTTTTAACATGAAGCACAGCTAAATAACTTGATCTAAAGCATAGGGTTAACATTCATTTTCCAAAACAATGACAATAAAAAGCAGAATAATATGACAATAAACACAAGCGTATTACCTGTAATCATAGCAGGACCTATTGTGCGTAAAGCCATAAATAAACAAATCGTTTTTTGGCTAGTTACGTCACAACAATACCAATGCTGTGTGACCCTTTATGATGAAAACGGAACCAAGGTTTATTCGGCTACCTTAACCGATAAACAACATGCCTGTATTACCGTGGGTAAACAAGCTTTTGTTAATTTACTCAACATTCACCTAACGGATGATCTACCTGACAATACCTGGATTAGCTACAATATCACCTTAAAAAACAGCACCAATACATTCAATTGCACTGAACTAAACAACCTCTGTTATGAAAACCAAGCATATCCGCGTTTTTGGCACACCACACAAGCCAACCATGTATTACACGGCTCATGTCGTAAACCTCACCATAAAAGTAGCGATGGATTACTGGCGGTTGATACCCAAATAGCCAATGCCCTAAAAGACAAAAACCCTGCCCCCGACTTATTAATGTTATCAGGCGATCAAGTTTACATAGACGATGTAGCCGGCCCTATGTTGTCAGCAATACATCAAGTTATTGCCTTACTTGGTTTACATAGTGGTAGTTGGCAAAATGAAGACATTGAAAACAGTGAGCAGCTGTTATCAAGCCCAGATTGCTATTATCAACGTGACAAAATATTGCCCTTATTTGAAGGTGACAACGACAACTTTCTCGATTTTTTTAAAGGTAAAAAGAAACGTGTGTTCACCTCGGTTAGCGCCCATAACCATTTAATTTCATTTGCTGAAGTGATGGCAATGTACTTACTTGTTTGGTCACCCGAACTATGGGAATTTGTAACCTTTGACGACTCAAAAATAGCGACAAAACATCAGCAACGTTACCAAGAAGAACAAAAAGTGATAGAAGAGTTTGCGAAGGGTTTACCCTCCGTAAGACGTGCATTAGCTCACATTCGTACATTTATGATCCACGATGATCATGACATTACCGATGACTGGAACCTTACCCGTGAATGGGAAGAAATAGCCTACGGCCACCCGTTTTCAAAGCGCATAATAGGTAACGCACTAACCGGTTACTGGTTATGCCAAGGGTGGGGAAATAACCCCGAAGTGTTTGACGAAATTTACCAACAGGCTAAAGATTGCTTTTCATCAAACAAAATGAATAACATTGATGCACTTATCGACACCCTACTGCAATTTAATCAATGGCATTATAGTGTAGAAACACACCCTAAAATGGTGGTTTTAGACACACGCACACAACGATGGCGCTCAGAAAAAAAGCAAACCGCCCTTCAGGTTTAATGGACTGGGAATCACTCACCGATTTACAACGAGAACTCTTTGACGAAAAAGCCGTAATATTAGTTTCTCCCGCCCCTATTTTTGGTGTTAAATTCATCGAAGTAATACAACGCATATTCACCTTTTTTGGTTTTGCCCTAACTGTAGATGCTGAAAACTGGATGGCGCATAAAGGCACAGCTTGAGCGTGATACTCAACATATTTAAACATTCTAAAACACCCCCTAATTTTATAATTTTGTCGGGTGACGTACATTACTCATTTGTTTATGACGTAAGCCTTAAACACAGCAAACATAACCCGCATATTACCCAAATAACGTGTAGCGGTATTAAAAACCAATTTCCGAAACCACTATTAAACTTTTTAGCTCAATGTAATCACTACCTTTATAGCAGCCAATCACCCTTAAACTGGTTTACCAAACGACGCGATATGCTGATAAAAGCTCGCAGAGTTAACAATAAAAAGTTACTAAATCAAAGTGGCATAGGCTTACTACACATTGAAACCAACTACCAAGTAATGGCAAAAGTGATAACCGCAGACAACAAAGAATATTTGTTTGAAAACAAAGCTAAGCAATTGAGTGATTGAAGTATTTATAACACAACAACAATCGGCTCATCTATGATGATTAAGAAACTGCCTATACAGCAGTGAACAATACAATAATATTAAAAAAATAAACGACAACAAACACTAAAGTGATTTACTCTATGTTTTGTCTTATTTGTGACATGGCTTCTTTTACCGATATGGTTCTGCCTGCTGCAATATCTTGTTCGCCAGTTGAAACAAGCTGCAACATGGCTAATGTTTCTTGGGTTTCTTCATATTCAGTGACTGATTGCACTACCATAACGGCTTCACCATTTTGGGTAATAATATAAGCTTCACCATCATTTTTAAGTTCTGCGGCAATTTTAGCTGCATTGGCTTTTAAGTAACTGATCGGTTTTATCTGATCGGCTAATGACATAATGTTAACTCTTGAACCAATAAAGAACCAAATATAAACCATATTAGGTTCTTTATAAAAATATTTAAACCTATTGCCTTTAATGGGATTAAATTCATCAACTATAGCAAATGCAGCTAAATCCAAGGAATGTGGCTTCTGTACTATGGCCATAACAAGTAAACTCACCTACAACAACGGCTACACCTACCTTTTTTTGGTCGATAAACAATCTAAATTGTTCATTTTTAGAAAGGCTAATTACGTTGATAAAAGGTAGTTTCAATTGCTCGTCCTCATTTCTTTCAAGCTCAGTTCCTCGCGCCCATTTATCAAAAAATGTGTAAAAGTCTTGTTTGTCTTTTGGTGATAGTACATTTACTAAAAAATCATCAAACCGTGAAGGTGTGTTAAACATAGCCAATGCGAATAATGAGTTATTATTTGTAACACTGAACAAATGTGAAAAGCAGTTTTCAGCTACAAACATGTATCACGACTATGCAATTAGCCCCACACTTTTTCATTGGCAAACTCAAAGCAGCGCAAGACCAAATTCAAGCCGTGGTTTAGGTTATATTCAGCAAAAAGAAAACCCTCAACAAAACAAGAAAACCTTCACTTTATTTGTGCGTGAACAGGCCAAAGATGAAAACGGCAACACCATGGGATTTATTAATTTTGGCGCTGTCAATTTTGTAAAATATGAAGGCAGCCTGACCGATGAATATTATATGGAAGTTAAACATCCCATGCCCAAAGATATTTGTGGCATGAGACGGCGGGGTAATGTAATATTAAAACTAGGTGTGAGTTAGTAACTAACACATCGACGAAAATACTTACGAGGTGACTATTACATCATTTTTTCTTAAAAACATTAACTGCTTTTCCCCTTTATATTTAGGGTTCCATTCAACATCTTGTTCATCCCCATCATAATGGTATTCAGTAGTAGAGAATATAATTTGAAGATCATTATCATTACACAACTTTTTTAATGATTTAATATATCGGTTCAAGTCATCGTTATGAATCTCATGTTGCTTAGGGGTATCTAATATTAAAAATTTAAATGAAAGGCATTCATGCTCAGCCATAAGTTCTAATAAAGCTGCATGATAAGCTAGTACAGCTCTTGTTCTAGTACTACCTTTCAATTGAGAGATAGTTTCACTGCCTAAGTACGGGGTAAAATCATCTTTAAATTTAATATTCCGGCTTATGTTATTAGTATTCAATTCTTCCACCAATTTAAAAAATACTGTCGTAAATCAGCTTTTAGTTTCAACAATCCCGGTATTGAGTTTCTCTCATTAGAAAAAGACTGGTACTTTTCTAATGCCTTACTTCGTTCAAATATAATCTTAAAATGTTTATTTTCTAGAAGTTCAACTTTCTCAATATCACTCCTCTGGATTTGAAGTTCAAATATTTGATTCTTTAATGCAGAAATGGCGTCTACAAGTACTGATATTTCACTTTTTTCTAAAGACTTATTTCTCTCTTCAACGATTGATTTAATTAAGTCTTCTATACTTGTCTTTTGTTGCTGAATTTGTTCAACCTTAACTTTATCAATTTCAGCATTTCTCTCAAGATCTTTAATTTGATCTTTTAAGTACAATAGGTTTTTACTATATGCATCCGAACTTGATGAGAAAAGCTGACAATTACTCGAACCACATATTTCTTCAAAAGATAAAAATACTCGACGTGCTTCTTCATTAAGATTAAGTGTTTCAATTTCAGTATTTATTTCATGAACTATTTGAGAGATACCATTGGTTCTTTTGTTCATTTCTGCTATTTCTAAAACGAGATCCCTAATAGTAGATCTATGTTTAGATATTAATCGATCTAATACATTTATTGAATCATCATGGTTAGCATCTGAACTTTTTAATTGTTCTACTTCTCTTTCTAATACTGATATTTCTTGTGTTAACTCTTCGGAAGTTTTTTTAATTATTGCAGCATCTTGTTTAGCTATCTCTACACCACGTGCGTGTATCTCTACTTGTTTATCTAAGTAAACCAGACGCTCCTTCGCTTTGATTTTTTCTTTCTTCTGATCAAATGAATTCTTAACAGGTAGATCAAAAACCATTCTCACCATTTCTGAGAATTGGTCTTTAATAAAGTTATTCGGAGGACTATAAAATCTGTTGTAACCATCGTCTTGATCTAAGTAATATATTGGCAGCATTGAGGAAAGATAAGGGGTAGTACTTTTATGATTATTGGTTACCATATTATCTACTTTTAATCCTAACCACTCGAATACAAAAGTAGAATATTCCTTTTCATCAAAAAATCTCTTTTTTTCACCATCAGGTTCTGTTACTTCAATATCTAGGCTTTTACTATAAATTCTTTTTATTATTAGATGACCTTTAGCGGTATCAACCTCTAAAATGACATTACTACAACGCTCATAAATATCATTCCTAAATATACAGGGATAGCCTAAACAATAAGCAATTGACTGTACTATAGGTGTTTTACCACAACCATTAGCACCAAATAACTGAGTAATATTATCACCAAACTTGAGTAAATCAGATTGCCAACCTGATAAGCCGTTGGGAAAAATTTGTATACTTATAAATTTCATTCTAACTCCATATCTAGTTGCTTAGAAACGCATAAGTTTCTGTATGCCGTTGATATCTCGGCTAAGTTATATGACAGCGTATCTTCCTGATCCAAAGCTCTATTAATGACTCTTTTGCCAAGTTCGGTTATTTTTATCTTTCCTTTATTATTAGGAATTTCAATTAGTAATGAATACTCTAAGAAACTTATTGCTTTAACAGTGCGAACTCTTAAATTAGCAGACCAACCTACATGTTGTGCAGAACCTTTAAAACCAGACATACTTGCCTCGATACTTTCTCCCACTAGTTGCCCTATTTCAGATACGCGTGGTTTACGTCTATCTTTCGCCAGTAATAGAATAATAAGGCTAATTAACGGAAGTTGAAATAAAGCTTCGTTATTCAAAAAATGTG
Source organism: Colwellia maritima (assembly GCF_022669015.1). Lineage (GTDB taxonomy): Bacteria > Pseudomonadota > Gammaproteobacteria > Enterobacterales > Alteromonadaceae > Colwellia > Colwellia maritima. The sequence continues at coordinate 900,601 of NZ_JAKKSL010000002.1, forward strand.
ATTTGTTAGTTTCACTTTTATCAAAATGAAGCTCTGCACCAGATTCTGAAATGCTTTCGAAAAATTTATCAAAATTCATGATTTCCCCTTAACTAACTCAGCAAAAATACCACCGAGAATCAACTCATGATTTAAATCATATATTTGATCTTCTTCTGTCAGTTCACGTACGAGATCTTTAATTGGTTTGCTGAGTTTTACAAGATTAATTGAGTTTCCACCTTGAGTTAAATCATTAAGTAATTGCTTAATTTGGCTAGTTATACTCTGTAATTCAAATTCTAAAATTACATGGCGATTTTTACGAAGCCATAAATCCCAATTAGTTTTACACCTTGAACAATACTCAACTTCTTCTGAGCCGCCTGCAGTCGTTAAAGTTCTTTGGATTATTGATGCACTTTTGATTGCTTTGTTATCGCCACCTTTAAGTAAGTTGTCATATGCATCTTTTGAAATACTTAAAATTGAAAGTAAATCATCTATGGAAATACCTGCAAACTCCTCAATTGATTCACTCGTTAGTTCGGCAATAACTCCACTTGATTTACGCTCAACAAGCTCTAGCAACTTCATCAATATTTCTTTTGATTCAGTATGCAGCAAATCAACTTCACTAAACTTATAAATCTTATCCCGTGCTAATGGTTCAAAATTATCATCACCATTTTTTAAGTACTGAACATCGGTTTCAAATTTTAGCTTTGATAATCTTTCTTTAATTTCATCTGGTGATAATTCAGTTACAATCTCATCAGGGAAACAGTTATTAAATCTGTTTATTAAGACCTCTGAAAATTTATTTTGAAATTCACCATCTTCTATATCTGTTAAGAGATTCTCTACATCATTTGCATTATGAATATTTGTCTGGAAGACAACAGAGTTGCAGTACTGGTCAAAAACTACAGTATGCAGTAGCAACTTCCCTATAAAGCTGTTTTTGATCTTATCAGTACTTTGCTGATTTTGATCTTTAAGCGTTCCCCTCAAACCAAATAGTTCATTTAAAGTCCAATTATGATTTTTTTTACCCATAGTTTTGACTTGGTAAAACACATAACTATAACCACTAGAATTCTTTTTTCGTACAACAAAGTCATCGTGTAAATCACAATAAACTCTATCAACATCATCACCTTCTAATATTGATAATGAAGCTATTGCAGCAGAGCGAACTTGCGCTCTATAACGGCTAAATGAATCTCTGCCACTTTGTTCTCTGGGTTTTTTCGTTTCTAACACACAAACATCCCGTTCATATTTAAATTAATCAATATTCACCACTCTCTCAACTGCTGCATTTCTTTCAATCGCCCGCGTTGCATCACTAGCGCTTCAAACAAATCATCAATTGATTCGTTGTCTGAATTTACCCCGGTAAGGCGATATTCGCTTCGGCAAAAAAGCGTTTTTGTTGTATTTTTTCCGCATGATTTTTTGGAGCGATTTTATCTGACGATATTAAGTGTGTAGTGCTAATTGCATAACCTGCTGACACTTCATTTAATTCATCGTTTTTTGCGTCATTTTTAATATCAGTCGCAACTGAACCAGTGTTGTTATTCAGCCAAGCTGCTTGCCACCAGTGTTGAATTCTTTCTTTCGCCTGTTGTAATTTTTGCTCTGTTGGCAATCTATCATTTTTCTGGTTGTTAACATCACTATCAGTTGGTAATAAACCTTTGTAATAATACCACCAATAAAGCGTAACTAAGCCGGCAGGTAAAATAACTCGGTCGCCAAAAAGTGATGTTTCTCTGCGTATCACTGCATCAAGGTGCCCGTCAGTAATTCGAAGTAACACTCGTAACAAAGCAAGTTTATGTGTTGCTGATTTACCATTATTAATCGCCACATGCCGCTTAAACGAAAATGCCCCAGTATTATCGTTGGGCATTTGCAATACTACTGTTTGCCATGACACGTGGTTTCTGCCAAGCTTGTCTGCTTCTTTTGGTGTTTCTAGTTTGGTAAATAAGCCAACATCGGTTGCTAAGCGTTTTAATTCGTCAGCGCAAACGTCAAACATTTTTCGGGTTTTGTAGTCGTCTTCTGTTTGTCCATGTCGTAGCGAAATGACTATTATTCCGCCGGGTTTAAGTAGGTTGGCCAGTTTACGCATTGAACGATCACGATCACTTGGTGGAATGTGCATCCAAACAGCGCTAAGCAGTATTAGGTCAAAACTGATTTCTTGTTCACTAACATGAGTTAATTCAGGTAATGAGTCTTCTAGCCATTTAACTTTTAGGCCATGAGTTGTTTTTTTGCCAATAGCTAACAGTTCGTTAGCAGGTTCAACTGCAATGATTTGAATTTGATTATCTTTTTTATGGGTTTTGGCGGCTAATTCACCAAGATATTTAGCGTCTCGGCCAGAGCCGCCCCCTAAATCTAGAATATGAGCATTGGGGTTTTCTATAATGGCGGGTAAGAATTGCGACCGACTTTGGTGAAGCTCTTCAAATGACTTTGAAAGATACTGCATTGCTAAGTCTGTAGCATTGTCATTATAGAAGTTTGATTGCAATGACATCTTCCTTTTGCATCAATAGTATTTAGTATTTTGTCGCCTCTACATTCGACTATTTGTTATGTTTTGTCAATAGGTTAGATATTGAAAATAAGTAGTATCTCTATATAAATCAGAAGGTAGAAACCAAAAAGCAATCATAAATGAGTAAAACCTCTATGATTGCTTGCCTTTATTCATTAGTGCTAGTTTTGTACGGTTAGGCTTCTTTTAACTATTCAACTAATAAAATGCCGGTATACATTTTCATGGGGCAATGAAATGGGTATTCACCCGCTGACATTGCGGGAAGTATTATTGGTTTACTTTCTGCTAAGGTCAGTTCTTCACTTATGTCAAAATCTGGAAATAACACTGTACTTGCGCAGGGGCTAGCGTCTTTCCTTAAAAAGTGAAGGGTAACTTTTTTATCGGCAGGCACTTTTATTCTAGACGGTTGATAAACGCCATTATTTACCACAATGGTTATGTCCTCGTTGCTAAGTTCAAGCGGTATGCTTGGCTTATAAAGCCAAAACCACCAAATAATTAGCGCGATAAGTACTAAGCCTATTAAATTAATTATCATCATTTTTACAGTCTCCTACTTTAAATACTAGTGGTTTTGAGGTTTAAACAAACGTAAGCGGTTAGCGTTACTTACCACAGTTAATGACGAAAATGCCATTGCCGCTCCGGCAATAACAGGATTAAGTAATATGCCAAAAAATGGATAAAGCAAACCCGCAGCAAAAGGCACTCCGGCAGCGTTATAAATAAAAGCACCAAATAGATTTTGTTTAATATTTCGTAAGGTCGCTTTGCTAACAGCAATAGCATCGGCAAGTCCATGTAATGAACCGCGCATTAATGTAATGTCGGCACTTTCTATTGCTACATCAGTTCCGGTACCAATAGCAAAACCGACATTAGCTAATGCTAATGCGGGGGCATCGTTAATACCGTCGCCTGTCATGCCAACAATTTCACCTTGTGCTTGTAGCTCTGCTACTTTGTGAGATTTATCTCCGGCAGTACTTCAGCAAACACCTCATTAATTCCCACTTTTTTGGCAACTGCTTTTGCGGTTGCTTGGTTGTCGCCAGTAAGCATAATCACCCTAATACCGTTCGCTTGAAGTCGTTTAATTGCAGAAACAGAATCTTTTTTAATGGGGTCTGATACGGCGATAATTGCGGCTAATTCGTTGTTAATAGCAAGGTACATTGGCGTTTTTGCTTCATCAGCAAGTGTTTGTGCTTGACTAACAAAAAGATTGAGGTCGATATTGTTTTTCGTCATTAATTTTTGATTACCAAAAAGTATTTGCTGACCATTAAGTGTTGCCTGTACGCCATAGCCTGCTATCGCGTCAAAGTTAGTTACATTTTTAGGTGTGATACCTTGTTCAGCGGTTGCGTCTACAATAGCCTGCGCTAATGGATGTTCAGAGCCACTTTCAATACTTGCGGCCGCAGTTAACACATTCTCTTTTGTGAATTTTTCGTCAGTGATAATTACATCGGTAACGGTTGGCGACCCTTCGGTAATAGTGCCTGTTTTGTCTAATATCATGGTAGTAATTTTTGAGGCCATTTGTAAGGCTTCACCGTTGCGAATAAGTACGCCCGCTTCAGCGGCTTTTCCTACGCCAACCATTATAGACATTGGCGTTGCTAACCCCAGTGCACAAGGGCAAGCTATAATTAAAACGGAAGTAGCAGAAACAACGGCAAAAGCTAGGCTAGGATCAGGACCAAAGTTAAGCCAAGCTAGCGCACTAATAATTGAAATTATCATGATCACTGGAACAAAATAAGCAGATATTACATCGGCTAATCGGCCAATTGGTGGTTTGGAGTTTTGTGCGCGTTTAACCATATTAATGATTTGAGCTAAAGCAGTATCTTTGCCAACGCGGGTTGCTTTAAATAAAATTGAACCTGACTTATTTAATGTGCCTGCAACCACCTCGTCGTTTTCATCTTTTTTAACGGGCATAGGTTCACCCGTTAACATTGACTCGTCAACTGTTGTGCTTCCTTGTGTAACAACACCATCTACTGATATTTTTTCACCGGGTCTAACGCGAACAATATCATTAAGTAGTACTTGCTCTATTGCGATATCTATTTCTTTGTCATTTCTGACCACGCGCGCTGTTTTAGCTTGTAGGCCAATTAATCGTTTTATTGCTTCACTCGTTCGGCCACGCGCTTTTACTTCTAGGGCTAGTCCTAAATTTATTAAGCCGATGATCATGGCTGTGGCTTCAAAATACACATGTCTTGCCATCTCAGGTAATGCCAGGGGGAAAAGCACCACAATCATTGAGTATATCCATGCTGTACCTGTGCCTAACGCTATTAGGGTATCCATATTGGCGGTGTGATTAACAAAGGATTTCCAAGCACCTATATAAAAGTGCTTGCCTGAAATGTACATAATAGCTGCACAAAGTAAGCCGATAATTAACCAAATAATACGTTCTAGCGAGGTTTCAACAGTCATAGGGCCACCAAGAAGCCCATACAACATTAGTGGTGCGCCAAGACCAAGCGCCATCCAAACTTGTTTCATTAAGCCGGCATAATACTTTTGATCTGCTACTTCTTTGTCATCTAATAATTCGTCATCACTGGCTTCATTAGCGCTTTTAGCGTTATAGCCAATTGATTCAATTACCTTAATAAGTTTTTCTGTATCAACTTTTCCCGTTATTGTAACTGTCCGTAGAGCAAAGTTCATTTCAGCGTTACCAACACCCGATACGTTTTTTAAGGCGCTTTCTATTTTATTAACACAGCCGGCACAACTGGCACCGTCTACAATCAATTCTTGACTATTATTGTGAGTAACACTGTCTGTTTTATTCATTAGAAGCTCCTTTATCTAGATTACTTGGCGTAATATCGTTTTCAATTAAATGACAAATCATATGTCCAGTAGGCACTTTGTCAGGCTTGCTTTCCCAATCACGTATTGAGTCTTTTAGTTTTTTTCTTAATGCTAAGGCTTGTTGAAATTGTTGTTCGGTTTCGGCGAGGCGGCGTTCAACAATTTCTCGAACCAAAGGACAAGGAGTATCGCCTTTATCAGCTTTAGATAAGATTTCAGTGATTTCTTTAATTGAAAAACCTAATTGTCTAACACTTAAAATAAATTTAAGTCGCTGTTGTGCCTTTTTATCATAAGATTTATACCCATTTTCGGCATTTTTGCCAGGTATGATAAGCCTAATACGAGTGTAATAACGTACCGTGTCGGGTGTGGTATTCATTGCCTTTGCTAATTCTGTTACTTTCATCACCAATAACCTTCTGCAATATGAATATAATAATAAGATAGTTAACCTAAACACCAAGTTCAGGTTAATTACCTTATGTGCATCTTACGCCTATGTCTAAGACACAGGTCAAGAAATTAATGATTATATCGGGCTAATCAATACCAGTTAGCGTTTGATGTTTGATGTTTGACGTGATTTGTTACTTTTGAAACGAGCTGAAAACCTTCAGTTGGTTAATTAATGACTGTTTTTATTTTCGCTTTGATCTGTTGTTTTTTGATCTGTTTATTTTTGATTTTTTAACTGGTTTCTTTTTCTTGGTTTGTATTGGTGCTTTCGAAAACTCTTTATGGAAAGGCTGGTCTGTAACAACAGGAATGACTTGCCCTATGTTATTTTCAATAGTAGTTAATTGCCTTTTATCATTTTCTACCGCAAATGATATGGCCATGCCATTTTTACAAGACGAGCAGTTCGTCCTATGCGGTGTATGTAGTTACGCGGATCTTCAGGAAGGTTATAGTTAATAACTAACGTAATATTATCAACATCAATACCACGGGCAGCAACATCTGTTGCTACTAATACTCTTAAATTAGCATCTTTAAAGTTTTGTAACGCTTCTTCTCTAACGGCTTGTGTTTTACCACTATGGAGGCTTGCGGCTTTTATTGATTCTTTTTCTAGTGCTTTAACAATGATGTCTGCGCCATACTTTGTTTTACAAAAAATAAGTACTTTTTCATAGTCAGCATTTTCTAGAATGTTAAATAGTAAAGGGAGTTTATTCGATTTATCAAGTTGATAAACGCTTTGATTAACCAAGTCGATAGTTACCGTTTCTGCCGCAATTTGAACTTTGCTTGGATTCGTTAATATGGCTTGTGCAAGTATTTCTATTTCAGCCGGCATAGTCGCTGAAAATAAGAGTGTTTGCCGTTTCTTGGGTAGTTTAGATATGATGCTTTGAACGTCATTAAAGAACCCCATATCAAGCATGGTATCGGCTTCGTCTAATACAAAAACTTCTACCCCTTTAAAATTGATATCGCCCGTTTCAATTAAATCTAATAACCGGCCGGGGGTGGCCACTAAAATATCAAGTCCAAGTGCGATAGCGTCAACTTGTGCTTGTCTTCCTACACCGCCATAAACAACCTTAGTTTTAAGGCCTAAACCGTCAGCGTAGTCATCAATATTTTGCATTATTTGCGAGGCAAGCTCACGTGTGGGCGTTAGTATAAGCGAACGCGTGCTCTTAGCTTTAATATCAATTTTATTTTGCCCTAAATTATTGATAATAGGTAATGAAAAAGCCGCCGTTTTTCCTGTTCCTGTTTGCGCAATGCCAAGAAGATCATTGCCCTTCATAAGCACGGGGATACATTCTTTTTGGATCGGTGTGGGCTGTGTATAGCCTTTAAGACTAACACGGTCAATAATTGACGCTAAAAGTGAAAATGCTTTAAATTCTGACATGCTGTTTTGGTATTCTTTAATAAATAGCCGGCTATACTAACAGAATGCTGTAACATGTTTAAGATGTATTCAAAATGTCTGTTTGTGATGAACCCCACAACACATCTCACAAAAAACAGCTTATATTCTGGTTGTTAACAATCGATCTTATATAAACATTTTTTCAGTTTAGCTAACCAATAGCAATTTATACACTCAGCATTCTCTTTTTCAGTCTTGCTAAATCAATCACGTTTGAGCGTACGGTAAGCTTAATATGATCATATTCATAGTCTTCCTTTACAACACTCATGCTTGATCTAATTTCCCCTATGATACCTTTAGCGGTATAGGGCACAATTATCTCATCTTCAATCATTTCGCCTTGCGCAACTGATACGATATATTTATGCAGTTTACTTACATCCAATGGATTACGGGTTGATGTCATCATGGCATCAGGAAACTCTTTCATTAATGCTTGTTGTTGCTCAGGCGTAAGTTGATCTGATTTATTGAGTACTAGTAGCTTTTTACTGTCTGCAACACCCACTTCCTCAAGAACTTCGTGTACTACATCGAGTTGCGAACGAAAAGAAGGATCTGCAGCATCTACAACATATAACAACAATGAAGCATCGTGGGCTTCAGCCAATGTTGAGTGAAATGAGGCGACTAAATCATGAGGTAATTTTTTAATAAAACCGACGGTGTCTGATACGAGTATTCGAGGTTGAGTAATAGGGAATAAAGCACGAACCGTGGTATCAAGTGTTGCAAACAGTTTGTTTTCACCTTCAACATCACTACCAGTGATCGCTCGCATCATGGATGACTTACCGGCATTGGTATAACCTACTAAGGCGACACAAAAAAGCTCAGAACGTTGTGTACGTCGGCCTTTCATTTCATCTTGAACATTAACAAGTTCGCGCTTAAGTTCCGCTAATTGGTCGCGAACTTTACGTCGGTTTAGCTCTAGCGTGGTTTCGCCGCCGCCTTTACCCATTTGACGTTCTTTATCACCACATGATGACTCTCGAAGTCGCGGCGCTACATAATTAAGGCGAGCAATTTCAACTTGTAATTTTGCTGTTTTGGTACGGGCATGACGACTAAATATTTCAATAATAATACCTGTACGATCAAACACTTCTACGCCTAATTGGTTCTCAACATTGCGCAGCTGAGATGGGCTTAAATCACAATCAAATACAACAACGTCAGCACAGCCAAATGGTAAATTGTCTGACTGAATATCTGAAAACATGGCTTCATCAATTGTTTCTTCAGTTATGTTTTCTGATAATTCTTCGGCATTTTCGTTTTCAACGAAACCTTTGTTACCGGTAAGATGCGCTATTTCTGCCAATTTCCCTAAGCCGAGTACGTTAACTCTTTTAGTCGAACTCTGCTTTTGCGATTGGGAGCCGACTACTTTAAAGCCTAGAGTAGTGACTAAACGAGCAAGTTCAGCAAGTGACTCTGTTGCTTCTTCTCCTTTAAAATCAGGCGTACAAATAGAAATAAGTAAAGCGTTAGTCAATGATGGTTTTTCGGTTAGTTGCATGTTTTTTATGTTAGTGCACTTGAAGCGCAGACCTATATTTTTATCTAAGTTTGATCCTACGCTGTTATAGCCGTGCTTTATACAGCAATAGGCGACTAATGTAGTTTTATGTTCAAAAAATAAATAAAAGGAGGCTTTGAAGGATTGAACTCACAATTTATGACAGCCTGTCAGATTAACACTCAGCTTCAAGTCGATTTCTATGTTTTTCTTCCACCACAAAGGCAATGTCAGCCCATTGAATGTCTTTTGCTTTTACCGTTTTTCTTGCGCTTGAAATAGTACCTGCTGATCTCACATTTAGTTCGCGTGATTTTAAATATTTACTCTCCAACAGGGCTACGCTACTGATTTTTACTACTGATGAATAGCATATTTCTCAATTAACGTTCTTTAAACATGTTGTCCTTAATGAGTCGATAATCCCGTATGAGGTAGCACTACCGTTGATATTAGTTTTACTTTTCACTTTCCGATTTAAGAAATCTATTGTCATTCTCTTTAGTGGGCAAAATACAATAATCGTACTGTCCAAACAATTTGTATCGGTTAAGAGCAATACGATCATAAAGCCAATTTCTTAATCCCTTAGGAATGATTTTGAAAATGGTTAATAAACGCCATGGGAATCTTAGCTTGTTAACAATATTTAGAAAAGCGTCACTCTTATCAAAATATTGATTACCTTCTACGTATAACATGGTATCGAAATGGTCAGTTGGCATTTCAAAATGGTTTAATATGATCTGTCCTTCTGGTGATTGAACACTGCATAATTTAAAGCGCTGTTGTGTATCAACCTTAATGATGAATTGACTCCAGACATTACAAAGCTTGCAGACACCATCAAATAATATTACACAATCATTAACACCAACGTTAGGAGGATATTTTGTTACATCGATCATGCCCGCTACTTCTCCATCTCGTTATTTAACCCTTTTTTAGCTCGTTTTTCAGCTCACTTTTTAACTCGAATAGTAAAATAAAGCTAAAACCAATTAAGGCAATATTGGTAGTAACAGGGTTAAATGCTTCAATAAGTAAATGAGGCTGCATAACAGCGACAAAACCTAACAACCCCGTAAGCCCTATTATATTCAATAAGACAATAGCTTTAGATCGATATAAAACAAAGAATAGTATCCCAAAAATAATCTCACCTACCCCTGCTGATTTAGTTACAAAGTAAGAAAGTTCATTTGAAAGACCTAAGCTAGATGTCATCAGTTTTTCTAAGGGCGCTATATGTACCAGTTTTGGAAAAATGCCATGATATAACCGGCTAAAGGAAATGATGAATCTTGCGATTTGTATTGATGACAAGGTAAACCTCTTTAATGCTCAAATGAGTTATAATATTTAGCTATTAAATTGAATTATTCGATTTTCGTTGAATTTATATTAACGTTACTGGCATATATATAACCAATCAAAACAATGATTGGAACATTTTTAGTTATTGGCCCAAAGGGATGTAACCAAAAACTCGCATCGATACACGTTAAAAGTACGGTATAAATTGCAATTACGCCTACTTGCACAATACAACATAACTTGGTTTTAACTGATGTAATTAACCAAAGCCCAAGTATTATGTCTAGGATCCCGCCAAAGATAAACAGCTATATCAGCAAGTGATCCTGTGATGTTGGCGCTTGTTAATATTTCATAACCAATTTCAGGGGAGAAATAACTAGAGGTTAGCCCTGTAAAAATCCATAAAAAAGCTAATGAGTATTTTGCTGCTTTGATTAAATTATCTTGATTGATACTGCTCATGTCTTAACCTTTACGCTACAGGAAATGGTTTGAAAACCATTAACCAGAAGATGCCTAAAATGGCCGCAAAAGCAGGAATACCGAGTAGCGTCCATGTTCTCATTAGTGATTTAAACTCAGAGGTTACTTCATTAGCATCTACCGATATTTTTGCTAGCTCTCGTAACTTGTATTGAATTTTCAAAACCGGTAACCAACAAAGCCCAATGAAGACAAACAGCCCGACTACCCAATAAAACCAAGGCGATGAAAATGAATATCCCTGCGTGTTCATCAGTAATACTCCCGTGATTATTTGGGTAACAACCGCAGGTGTAGTAAATATCCAATCACCTAAAATAACGTGCTGCGCGGTAATATAAATAGCCTGAGGATTATTAGAGCGATTAGCCATAAACATAAAAAATGCTATACCCGCCCCTGTACCCGTTACGACAACAGCGGCTAGAATATGAATTAATTTAAGGGCTAGGTAGTTTTCCATTAAAAAAGCTCCCATTATGTCTTCTGGCTTTGTGCTTCAACAGAAGGACTTTCTTCAAAAGTGAGTTCTAACGCATCAAAACATTCTCTAAAATCACTTAACTTCAATAATCCAACGCAAGGCTTAGCTCCGTATTCTACTTTCGAATTATCACCATCAGCACAAAGAAGCTTTCTTGCTAATATTATGGTTGAAAGCGTTGGAATATAAGGGCCGTTGCCCTTTGGTGCATACAAGGTCCACTTCACTTGTTTCGCGTTACCATCATTACCCTTACCACAAATTAGTACTTCCATTGCCCCTTTATCGCTACCAAGTGGTAAGAATACATTACTGGCGCTAACAATAGCTTTTGATAAGGGTACCCAGTTTTTTATTAAACCTATTTTTGATAAATAAGCCATACCAACCATAGTGAAATGCAGTAATGGGATCTCTAATCCGGCCTGAAAGCTAACTTGCTGCTTTACACCATATCGGCTAGGAAACAGCTCTAAATCAGGTACATCTACATTCGCTAAGTGCCGTTTACCTACAAAGCTGCCGAAATCGTTTACTTTAGAATCCATCCAACCATACACATCTTGCCAACGACCGCCTTTAAAAACGTTAAGAGGATGCCCAGTATAAGATAAAATAGCCTCAACCGTTGCCAAGCCACGTTCTGCCTTGTTACCGGGAGCAATGGCTAAATCTATCGATTCTATAGTACTAAACTGATTTTGATAACGATCAACTACGGCTGACGACAAACCCGGTACAGAGCCGGCACCAGTAACAATTAACACGCCTTTTTCTTTTGCTTGGCTATCTAGCTCGGCAATATCACAAACAAATCTGCGATCATCGGCTAAATCGATGTAATGTGCACCACATTCTATACATGCTTTTGGTACGCGATAATCTTGTCCTTGAAATGGGCCACTGGTATGAATAACAAGAAATGGAGAAATAGCCGCTAATTGTTCCGTAAAATCATCAGCGAAAATATCTATGACTAATGGCGCTAGATTTGCAGTGGAATTAGATTGTAGACTTTCAACCAATGCAGACGATTTACTTAAATTTCTGCCTGCGATAAGTATTATTATGCCCTCAATACCTGCCAGATTTTCAACAATTCTTTTCCCAAAATTCCCATATCCACCAAGAACGACTACTTTCTTCATCAATTCAATTCCTTATATACTCTTTACATGGGATGTCAAAATCTACATGGTAGTGTTCATCATGTCTCACCCACGAACGTTTTTTAGAGAATTGAATGTGCTTTTTAAGATATGAACCGTATGGAGTTTTAAATAGTTCAGGTTGTAACTTTGGATCAAAGATTACTCGCCATAAATCGACACCTTGTGCTTTCGCCTCTTTATGCAGAGCAACAATATGAGCAGCTAATGCAACGAAATCAATTCTGTATTCCTCATATTTCCCTTTACTATTAAATTCAATGTTGTAGCCAAACTTGTTGAGTGGATGAGTTGGCAAGTGCACTGATTGGCCTGACTCATCTTTAACAGGTGTCATAAAGTCTACTGATAATCCATTGCGATGAGTTTTATGCGGTTTGAATTGGCCCCCATCTTCAAACCCTGTTTCTGCATACTTAAAGACTTTGTTGGGCTGTTCGGTTTCTAATGATTTATATGCGCCTACTATAATACTTTTTACTTTAGAATGAACATAAGTTCTGCCCGACTAACCTAGCAATATCACTGTAACCTAAAAAGTTTTTTCCTGAGCTAGGCAGTTCAACCCCATTTTCTAAACGTCCTTTAGAGGTTGTTCCATGGCAGGTGCTTTCTTCTGCTATAACTGCATAAGAAAATAAACTCAAAATCAGCATACTGGATTTTAATATTTTCATAATTCCCTTTTTATTTTCCAGTTAATTCTATAATAAATAGCAGCACCGACTAGACCGCTTTATAAACACAACTTGAGTAACACCGACACTGAGAACAAGCCTAAAAATTGGTTATCTATGGTAAAAGGAAAGAATGATTCAACCTCTTGGCTTTTCTTTAGTGATATTTGATAGTGGTAACGATACTAATGCTTTAATAGGCAAACGATACCTGCATTTAATTCTTCATGAACCCAAATTTTTTACACTAATATTTGACAACACAATGATAACAGCTTGAGCCTCCTTGAGGCCTTCTTCGAATATTTTATCTACGAGGTACCTCCTAGTAACATCTCCTACTTATCAAGCCAAGAATCAACACCATTTTCACGTAACTTTGTTGAAAACTCAGGTACAAACCTTTCTTTATCTTCACTAGCGTGACTTACAAAACTTTAGGGTGCATAAATATTTCTTTTCGTGCTTATAACGAGCCTGTATGTTAACTCGTTTTTTATTGTTTTTGTTAATGTCAGAAACATTAACTGACTTTGGGCAGTCATTCAAATGAATCCTTTGTTTTATAAATAATTATTTTGATCGCAATTTTTAGGGTTTATTATGGGTGGCCTGATTAGTTTTTGCCTGATTAGTTCTTCAACATCTAAAAATCATTAAAAAATTTATTTTTACTTTATAAACTGCTGAATATATGAGATATTAATGAAAATTAAGGGTGAGGGATGGACGTTACTGAAAAGTCTCCATAGCAACGATTGAATAGGAAGAAGTAACAATTTTCTATTTAGCACCTTTACATTGTCGAAACTGTTATTCCTTTATGAATGGCCGTTAGGTGTTACATTCACTATTAAACATTTTTATTTCTAAATGGATTTATATGAAAATATTATTTTTAGGTTTTATTTCTGCTACTTTAGCATCCTCAGCATTTGCCGCAAGAGACTCATCTCTTGATATTTTGATCGGGCAGTCATACCAAACGACAAGCTTTAATGGTAATGACTCCACATCAGGGAAAGATATTTCTTTAGGTATAAGGACTGATTACAGATTATTTGATAATCTAAAACTCGAGTTATCCTTGAATAATTACCAAGAGTCAGCAGGGTCTTATATTGATGAACAACTTGTACTGCAAGAAAGTAGGATAAAAACTACATCTGTCGATTTAGGTTTTAAATATGGCGTTAAATTAGTTGAGGATTGGACTATTTATGGTCATTTAGGTGTATCTTCATGGGAAATTAATATAAAAGAAGGTGTAACAGAGCTTCCTAAAGAAAATAATCGGTTGCGTGATGAAGATATGTACTATTCAATAAGCCTCGATTATGACCACAACGATTACGATGCATTTGGTTTAGAGTATAAAGTCATAGATATTGATTATTCAGAAGATAGCATACTTATCAGCAATAAGGTTCAAACCCTGTCAGTTTATTTCAAAACTAAGTTTTAGTTCGAAGGTTTAGCGCTACAAACCCTATACTCGAAATTAATATCTATATTCTGAAATTATTATCTATATCCTGAAATGCAAAAAATCCGCTAACCTTTCAATTAACGGATTCTTAAAATGTGGCGGTGAATCCAGATTTGAACTCTACTCGAAGGTTTAGTGCTACAAACCCATTCTCTTTTTACAGAAATCATAGGCGAAAAAAAACCGCGACTCGTTAAAGTTGCGGTTTCTTAGAATGTGGCGGTGAGATTGAGATTTGAACTCTACTCGAAGGTTTAGCGCTACAAACCCATTCTCTTTTTATAGAAATCATAGACGAAAAAAAACCGCGACTCGTTAAAGTTGCGGTTTCTTAGAATGTGGCGGTGAATCCAGATTTGAACTCTACTCGAAGGTTTAGCGCTACAAACCCATTCTCTTTTTATAGAAATCATAGACGAAAAAAAACCGCGACTCGTTAAAGTTGCGGTTTCTTAGAATGTGGCGGTGAATCCAGATTTGAACTCTACTCGAAGGTTTAGCGCTACAAACCCATTCTCTTTTTATAGAAATCATAGACGAAAAAAAACCGCGACTCGTTAAAGTTGCGGTTTCTTAGAATGTGGCGGTGAGATAGAGATTTGAACTCTAGAAGGGCTACAAACCCTTGCCGGTTTTCAAGACCGGTGCTTTCGACCACTCAGCCATCTCACCTGAAGTAAACAAGTAGCAAAAACAATGCTTGCTTGAGAACGAGGCGAATATTAAAGTCTCGCTAACCGCTTGTAAAGTACTATTTTACAAATTATGTTAGTTTTAAGTTTGTTTGCTAGAAAATTAAGCACCTTGCTTTTATTTCAAACAAGAATACATACAGAACGAGGAGTTGTTCATGGGTAAATCTGAGTATGACAGAACATTGTGTCGCTGCCCTTGGCTTGATATGTCAAAACCCGATTACGTTGCTTATCATGATGATGAATGGGGTGTTCCTGTTTATGATGATCAAAAATTGTTTGAGTTTCTTTGTCTTGAGTCTGCGCAAGCGGCTTAAGTTGGTATACCATTTTAAAGCGTCGGCAAGGTTATCGTGATGCATTTGCTAACTTTGATGTAAATATTGTGGCAACATTCGACCAAGACAAAGTTGAACAACTTATGCTTAATTCAGCCATTATACGTAATAGAGGTAAAATTAATGCGGCAATTAATAACGCGAAGTTATTTATTGATATTCAGCATGAGTTTGGTAGTTTCAGTAACTATATGTGGGCGTTTGTTGATAATAAGACGATTGTTAATGAAAATAAAACGTTAGCGGATTTTCCTGCAACCACTGCTGAGTCTGATGCGTGGAGTAAAGACTTAAAAAAACGTGGCTTTAAATTTGTTGGTTCTACTATATGTTATGCACATATGCAGGCCTGTGGCATGGTGAATGACCATAGTTTAGATTGTTACAAACGGAAACACATTTTAGAAAAATATCAGCAATTGTGAGCTAGCTATTTGAAAAACACCATGTCATAATATGTCACAAGGTCGTTGACTATTGTTTATTCAAATAACTTGAACTTTACGTAAATGCCCTTATCTTAGCTTATATAAAGTTATTATCATTAAGTTTTAAAGGAAGTTTTATGCAAACTAATATGAATTTTCAAACAGCAAGTAAAAGCTCAGCTATTGAAATTAACAAAGTATTGAAAAATACTTATATGCTTTTATCAATGACGTTAGCGTTTAGTGCGGTAACTGTTGGCGTTTCTATGGCAATGAACTTGTCTCACATGGCTGCGCTTGTCATGATGCTAGTTGCTTTTGGTTTAATGTTTGTTGTAAACAAAAAAGCCGATTCTGCTAGTGGTATTTATTGGATATTTGGTTTTACTGGGTTGATGGGTGCTTCGCTTGGGCCAATGCTTAACGGCTACGCTGCAATGCCTGGTGGCCCTGCTATAATTATGCAAGCGCTTGGTGGAACTGCATTAATATTTTTTGCTTTATCAGGTTATGCCTTAACCGGAAGAAAGACTTCTCATTTATGGGTGGTTTTTTGATGACAGGATTGATTGTAGTTTTAGTTGCAAGTTTAGCTAATATTTTCTTTCAAATCCCTGCCCTTTCATTAGCCGTTAGTGCTGCGGTTATTATGTTAATGTCTGGTTTGATTTTGTTTGATACAAGCCGCATTATCAATGGTGGTGAGCGTAACTACATTAGAGCAACTGTTTCATTGTATTTAAATATTTATAATATTTTTGTTCATTTGCTTCACCTTTTAGGTGTATTTGGTGGCGATGATTAATACGGGGTATTTTGTCCCTTACGTTAAGCTTAAGCTAATTCGCTTTTAGTCTCCAAAAAAAACGTTATAATATCAAGCCTCGCCAACGCGGGGCTTTTTTATGTTTGTTGATAAAACCCAAGTAGAGATTATTTTAGTGAATTCACTAGCTGTTATTGTTACCACACCGCCGCATAGTAATTTAAGTGTTACTGCGCTTGATTATATTGAAACGGCTCTCAACGGTGTTGACGTTATTGGTGTGTTTTTTTATCAAGACGGTGTGATGCATGCGGACACAAGCATTCAAATTGCCAGTGATGAGTTTCAATCACTACCCCTGGCAACGTTTATACAGCCAATTTAACTTACCACTACATCTTTGTATTACCGCGGCAGAAAAACGTGGCATTAGTGATGAGCATGCTCAAAACATTCATCCTATTTTTACCGTTTCAGGGTTAGGAGAATTGGTAGAGTTATCATCAAAAGCTGATCGAATGGTGCAGTTCTAATGATTAAATCACCGAGTAAATCCTTGGCCATACTCAATAGTAAGGCACCTTATAGTAGTTCAGCAGGTAAAGACGCATTAGATATTGCGTTGGTGTTTGGTTCTTTTGAGCAACCCGTGTCATTATTTTTTCAGGGTGACGGTGTTTGGCAGTTAGTACAGGGGCAAAACGGCGCTATTGTATCAGTTAAAGATTATCTTAAAACGTTTGCTGCGTTTGAGTTTTACGATATTGAAGAGGTCTATGTTTGCCAAGCTTCATTAATTGAACGTAACTTAGCGGCTACATTTCACATTGAAGCGGTGCAAGTATTAGATTCTCAAGCCTTTGCAGCACAATTAACTTCTCATCATACTATTTTAAGGTTTTAGCATTGTTACTTTTTAGCCTTTCGGAAAATCGATTATGACCACCCTACATATTGTTCGTCAAAGTGCTTTTACTACGAATGATTTTTATCAATGTCTGCAATTACTCGGTAATAATGATTGTGTTGTTTTTACTGATGACGGTTGTTATAACCTGCAGCATCATTTGATTGATACCATTCATTCCGATAACAGTAAAAACATTCAATTGATGGCGCTATCTTCTCATGCGAAAGCACGCGCTATTACAATATCCCCCGAGCTTTGTACTGAAATTGAAATGAGTGCGTTGGTGTCGCTTACCTTTAACAATGACAGAGTAATAACATGGCAATAAATTTTAATGGTAATGAAGTGGCTACTGACGAGCAAGGTTACTTGTTAGATTATACCCTTTGGGAAAAAGCATTAGCCAATGAAATAGCATTACAAGATAATGTTGAATTAACGGATGCACACTGGGAAGTGATTCATTTTGTTCGTCAGTTTTATCTCACTTATAATACTTCTCCGAATTCGTGCGTTAACTAAAGCAATGAAAGCAGAGTTTGGCGAAGTAAAAGCCAGTAGCCGTTATCTGTTCCGTTTATTTCCTGATGGCCCAAGAAACAAGCAACAAAGTATGCGGGCTTGCCCAAGCCGAAGCGGTGTTTGTAATAGATTTATAAACAAAAAAGCGCCACATAAAAAATGTTGGCGCTTTTAAAATAATGACTTAACTTTTTCTATCTAAGCTAATATCTACTTAACAGGTCTAATAACTACTTAACAGGTCTAATAACTACTTAACAGGTAATGTCGGTACTGTAATACCTGCCATTTCAAGCATAACACGTACAACTTGACAGCTATAACCAAACTCATTGTCATACCATACGTATAACACTGCGCGATCGCCATCAACAATTGTTGCTTGTGAATCAACAACACCTGCATAGCGTGAACCCACTAAATCGGTTGATACAATTTCATTTGAAGCCGTGTAATCAACTTGGTTTTGTAAATCAGATTTCAATGAAATTTCACGTAGATAATTATTCAAACTGTCTTTATCTGTCGCTTTTTCAAATTTAGATTCATAATAGCCATAGATACATTTGGCGTAGGGACCCGGATCGCATTACCCGTTAATAAACCTTTTAGTTCAGGTAACGCTTTAGCAACTGCTTTTGCTGCACCTGTGGTACTAATAACCATATTAAGTGGTGCACTACGTCCACGACGTGGCGTCGGGTGGTAGTTATCAATTAAGTTTTGATCATTTGTGTAAGAGTGAATTGTTTCAACGTGACCGTTACGAATACCAAATTCATCATTTAACGCTTTCAACACTGGCGTAATAGCATTGGTAGTACAGCTTGCTGCAGAAACAATTTTGTCTTCAGGCAAAATCATATTGTGATTAACACCGTAAACGATATTTTTAATGTCACCTTTTTTTGGGGCTGTCAGTAATACTTTCGCAACACCTTTAGATTGAAGATGTTGGCCTAAACCTTCTTCATCACTCCAAATACCCGTGTTATCAACAACCAATGCATTTTGTATATCATGCTCAATATAATCAACTTCTGACGGTGATTTAGCATAAATTACTTTGATGAATGCACCATTTGCTTTGATTACATTGTTTTCTTTATCAATAGTAATACTGCCATTAAAAGCACCGTGTACAGAGTCACGACGTAATAAACTAGCACGTTTTTCTAGATCATCCTTGCCTTTACTTGGGCGTAAAACAATAGCGCGAAGATTTAGCTTGGCGTTAGGGCCTGTTTGTTCTATTAATAAACGGGCTAACAAGCGACCAATTCGTCCAAAACCATATAACACAACATCTTGGCTAGCTTCTTTATCTTTAGCGCCACTCACTGCTGTTAATTCTTTTTCTAAATATTGATCAATTGACAAGTCGTTAGACTGTCCTTGAAATAAATAACGGTATGCTAATTTACCTACATCAATACGTCCGGGTTAATTCCATTTTGCTTAGGGCTTCTACAAATGGATAGCTTTCACGTAATCGTAATTTTCTCTCTTCATGCAAAGCAACAGATTTATGCGCTTTTATAATATCAATAGGAGAGGCATTGAGTAGTGGACGACCATAGACAGATATTTCAATACCTTTATTTCTAAATAGTTGACCGATAATGGGTTGCATATTTTCTGCGAAGGTTTGGCGTTCTTGCCAACTTGTTTGATATTCTTCCTCAAGATGAGACGTCATTAGTTAAGCCTTATATTTCAATCAATTAAACGATAATTTACTGTAATCATAATAATCTAATTATTCAAAAGAAAAAACTAGACTATGGTAGAGGTATATTGCGGCCATATTGTAATGCAAGATGTAATATTTCTCTATAGGTTACAAAAATATTTATTGATAAAAGTAAGATCTAAATCAATGAGACTTACAAAAGTCTTATTATGTCTTCAGAAAGGTTAAACTGAGGGAGTTTACGCAGTACCTTTTACCAGTGGGTTTAGGACCATCGTCGAATACATGCCCCAAGTGAGATTGACAATGTTGGCATTGAATTTCGATACGGCTCATGTTGTGACTCATATCTTCTAGATAAGCAACATTGCCTTCAACTGCGTCATAAAAACTTGGCCGCCCACAGCCAACATCGAACTTATGGACGCTTTCAAATAAAGGTTTGTCGCAACAGGCACAAAGGTATGTGCCTGCGAGCCAATGATCATTATAAATACCAGTAAAAGGACGTTCTGTGGCAGCAAGTCTGCACACTTTATACGCTTCATCACTGAGCTTATCTTTATATTGATCATTCATCGTTGTTACTCCAATATGTAATTTTATGCACTGATTGTATTAGATTTAGAGGGTTAATCTATAATAATCGTTTTACGTTCAGGTGTAGACCATTCAACGTGATACTTTTTACCATCAGGTCTGTCAACACGCTCAAAAGTATGTGCGCCAAAAAAGTCACGTTGCCCTTGTAATAAGTTTGCGGGTAACGTTTCGCAACGCATTGAATCATAATAGGACAAAGCAGAAGAAAGTGCACCATTTGGAATACCAAACATGCTTGCGCCGCAAACGGCTTTACGCCAGTTTTGTTGACGTTCGCTTAATTGCTTAGCAAAGAATTCATCGAGTAATAAATTATCTAAACTTTCATTACGTTCATAAGCTTGAGTAATTGATTGTAAAAATGTTGCACGGATAATGCAGCCTGCTCGCCAAATTTTAGCAATCTTTGGCAAAGTTTAGTGTCCACCATGTTCCTTTTCAGCTAATTTCATTAATTGAAAACCTTGAGCATAGGCAGAAATTTTAGCGCAATAAATAGCATCATGAAGTTCAAGTATATAGGTTTGTTTTTCTTCGCTTGACAGTGTTACCTGATCAGGTCCACTTAAAATAGAAGCGGCTTGAACTCGTAATGCTTTAAAAGACGAAATAGAACGTGCATAAACTGCTTGAGCAATGGTTGGTGCGGGGCAACCTAGTTCTAAACTACTCATTGCTGTCCACAGACCCGTGCCCTTTTGTCCTGCTTTATCTAAAATTAAATCAACTAGGTGGTGCCAGTATCAACAGATTTATGGCGAAGTACTTCAACACTAATTTCCATTAAGTAACTGTCGAGTAATCCTTTATTCCATAGTTCAAAAATGTCAGCAATTTCATTAGCACTTAAGCCTAGTCCTGCGTTTAAAATATGATAGGCTTCACAAATAATTTGCATATCTGCATATTCAATTCCGTTGTGAACCATTTTCACATAGTGGCCTGCTCCTGCCGGCCCAATATAAGCAGCACAAGGCTCGCCTTCAGTGACAATTTCACCCGGTTTAGTACGTTCAATGGGTTTACCCGTGTTAGCATCAACTTTGGCAGCAATCGCTTCCCAAATAGGTTTAATACGTGTCCATGCATAAGGAGAGCCGCTTGGCATTAATGATGGACCAAATCTCGCCCCCACTTCACCACCAGAAACCGCCGAAGAAAATAACAAAAAGTTGTTTTGATATTTCTTTTCACGCGCCACGGTGTCAACCCAAAGACTATTCCCCGTGTCAATAACAATATCGTCAGGCTTGATACCCGCGCCAATTAAGCTTTCGCATACTTGATCAACAGGTGAACCGGCAGGTACGCTAAGTACAATAAGATGAGGTGCTTTTAACTGTGATAATAATTCTGTATATGATGAACAACCGTATACCCGTGCTGCATCGGTAGTATTTTCAACTTTGTCTTGCTCAATGACTCCTTGAACTTTTTCATTACTTAAGTCAAAAGCAGCAATATTATAGCCGTTATCAGCTAAGTTAAGTACCAGGTTTTTACCCATAACGCCTAAGCCGATAAAACCAATGTCACACAAAACTTTATCCGGTGTCATAAAATCATTTTCCTAAATTAACGCACTACACAGAGCACTTACATTTGTACTGGTGTACAAAGCCAATATAAAAGAGTAGGTGAAGTTTATGCTTGGTATCTTTCAGATCAAAAGCCAATTCAATCATACCGAAAGGTAAAAACTACACATCGAAATCTTTTTCATTCTACCACGCAACTAAGGCTAAATCATGCAAATAGCGAATAAAAGCACAAAATCAACAAAAAACAATCAAAATCACTGTCTATTAAGTAAAATCACGTAAAATAACCAATTAATTTTTGTTAATTAGTCCAAATAACTATATTTAACTTGAATTTTTCTCAAAATGATGTAATTTTACTACATATTGAATTTCTAAGAGGTTTACCATGAAAATTAAAGTTGGCATTAACGGTTTTGGCCGTATCGGTCGTTTTGTATTTAGAGCAGCGGCAGCAAGAGATGATATTGAAGTTGTAGGTATTAATGATTTAATTGATATTGATTACATGGCTTATATGCTTAAGTATGACTCAACTCATGGTCGTTTCAATGGTACTGTTGATGTTGTTGATGGACAATTGATTGTTAATGGTAAACCAGTTCGTGTTACAGCAGAGCGTAATCCTGCTGATTTAAAATGGAATGAAATCGACGTTGATGTCGTTGTTGAATCAACTGGCTTGTTCTTAACTGACGAAACAGCGCGTAAGCATATTGAAGCAGGCGCTAAACAAGTTGTACTTTCTGCCCCATCGAAAGATGATACCCCTATGTTTGTTTGTGGCGTTAACTTAACTGAATACGGCCAAGATGTTGTATCTAATGCGTCTTGTACAACTAACTGTTTAGCGCCAATTGCTAAAGTATTGAATGACAACTGGGGCATTAAAGACGGTTTAATGACCACAGTTCATGCTACTACAGCAACACAAAAAACAGTTGATAGCCCTTCAGCGAAAGATTGGCGCGGTGGTCGTGGTGCAGGTCAAAACATTATTCCTTCAACAACAGGTGCTGCTAAAGCCGTAGGTAAAGTTATTCCTGCGTTAAATGGTAAGCTAACCGGTATGGCATTTAGAGTACCAACTCCAGATGTATCAGTAGTTGATTTAACAGTTAATTTGGAAAACCCGGCTAGCTACGACGCTATTTGTCAAGCAATGAGCGCTGCTGCCGAAGGCGAATTAAAAGGTATTTTAGGTTACACTGAAGATGCTGTTGTTTCTAACGATTTTGTTGGTGAAGTTTGTACTTCTGTATTCGATGCTAAAGCCGGTATCGCGTTAACGGATACTTTTGTTAAAGTAGTTTCTTGGTATGACAATGAAATTGGCTATTCAAACAAAGTATTAGATTTAGTTAGCTATATTCATAATTATAAAAAGTAATTTATATAAATTAAGTTACTTAACTGATATTTACACAGGTGACATGAATCACATTTTGTAATTTTCAGATCAAAAAGTTCAAACAAAAAGCTAGATTTTCATCTAGCTTTTTTATTACTATTTTTTCAGTTTTGTCTTTGTATTAACTTATAGAAGCATTTATCTGCTCTAACACTAATTGTGGGTCAACCGCTTTTGTTATAGGGCGTCCAATCACTAAGTAATCAACCCCTACTTTTATTGCTTGTTCTGGTGTCATAATACGTTGTTGATCATCTTGAGATGAGCCTGCCGGTCTAATACCGGGTGTAATTAGTTTAAACGCTTTCCCTAACGATAACTTTAATTGTTCGGCTTCCATTGCTGAGCAAACCACACCGTCTAAACCACTGTCTTTGGTTAATTTAGCTAAAAAGTTTACCTGTTCAGCGGGGTTTTATTAATACCTAAACCACGTAAGTCGGCTTCTGACATCTTTGGTAAGTACGGTAACGGCAATTAATAATGGCGCATCTTTACCATAATTTTCAAGGGCTTGTTTGGCTTTTACCATCATTTGGCTTCCGCCACTGGCATGTACATTGACCATCCAAACACCTAGGTCAGCCGCTGCCGTAACAGCCTTTGCAACGGTATTTGGGATATCGTGAAATTTTAAATCAAGGAAAACATCAAAGCCCTTCCCTGTTAACGTTTTAACAAAGTCAGGACCAAAATAGGTAAACATTTCTTTGCCAACTTTTAATTTACAATCGTTCGGAGAGATTTTATCAACAAACGATAAAGCATCGTTTTTCTTATCGAAGTCTAACGCAACGACAACTTTTGGATCTAACATGGGATTTCCTATTTTCAATTCTTTACGCGATTCATACCGCGCTTAATAGTACAAATAAAACTTGTGAATAAATAATATTAAATTTAGTAGGCTTTATCTGCTCAGTCAAACGAAGCTAGTTCAAGGAAAATGCACGGAGTTGACACTAGTCAATGAGTACCTTTGACGCCGAAATAGCAAAGTATGACAACGCAGATTAAGACTACTCTCCTTCAAGTCCTCGCACGGGCTTCAATTGTTCCCATTCGTGACACGATGGACATGACCAATAATGTGTTGAACTATTAAAACCACAGTTTCGACAACTGTATCTATGTTTAATTTTTAAATACTCGCCAATTAACTCTTTTATTAAATCTAAACTTGCTTTGTTATCAACATCATCTGCTTGCTTCATTTCCATTTTAACGAGGTGTTTAAAACCACGTATTGTTGGCCTACGCTTGAGTGCTGATAACAAAAATTCTTTTGCTTTTTTATTGCCATGTTTTTTCTCAACATAACTCAAGTATGAAATTAATGCACTAGAGCTTGCCGTTTCGTCATACACTTTTTTAATGAAACGAAAGAATTCATCACTCGCATCAAGATGAAGATAACATTTATGCATTTGGTCTATAACATCGGGGAAAAACTCTTTATCTTGCTGATAAATGTCTTGATAACATTTACAGGCTAATTCACATTGTTTATGATTTTCATAAATCTTCGCCATTAACCAATTAGCCCTACATGAATTAGGATCAAGTTTAAGAGCTTGTTCAAGTAATTCGATCACTTCAATAAATTTGTCTTGTTCAAATGCACTGGTGGCTTGTTCGCAGTAAAAATTGGCTAGGGTGTGCAATAAACGTTTATCATTAAATTTTACTACTAATTTTTGGTGACTAATGCCTTGTTGCCAATCTTTAGTCGATTGAAAAATTTGCAATAAGTAATTTAATGATTTCAAGCCGTAGTCTGGTGACTTTAATAACTTGTTAAACATAGTTTCTGCACGATCATATAAACCCGCACTGAGAAAGTCTTTACCTAATTCGAATACGGCTTGTTGTTTGTCTTTTGTGGGCAAATTACCGTGGCGAACTAAGTGTTCATGCACTTTTAGTGCGCGATCAAGTTCACCTCGTTTCCGAAAAAGATTCGCCATTGCAAAATGAGCTTCAACACTGTCATCTTCAACTTTTAATGCATCTAGTAATGAATCAATTGCTTTATCTTTTTGATTCGACAATAAATAATTCAAACCAGTAGAATACTTAATCGACAAGTCTTGTTTAATCGTTTGATCTTTTTGTTTTATACTATTTCTTCCCATAAACCGACCATAAGCCATGGCGACAGGGAGAAGTAGGAAAAGTAGCTCTATCATTTTATCACTTAAGCTTAAGCCTCGGTTGAGCGTTTTTTGGCTAAGGATTTTTTACCTTTGCGGACTAGTCGCCATATAATGGTAGCGAGTAGACCAAGTAAAAATCCTATCGCGGTGAACAAGCTAACCGCTGCTGCAATAGATAGCTCAACTCTTGCAATCATATAATTTAAGGAAATGATTTGTTCGTTTTGACTACCAAAAACAAATGCAATAGCGAGTAATAGTAAAACTAAGAGTAAAGTGAAATAAAGACGCACGTTGATTAATCTCGTTTAGAAGTTATTGGTAAAGGTTACCATAGCATGGATAGCATATAGATTACGGCACACCAAATGTATGCCGTATATTATCTATTTTTTTTATGGTTTTTGCAATGCAGACAATATAATACGACAGGGTACGACAATCGATAGCCTATCTTTAGTTTCTTTTATTAATCAATCATTACACATGATTATTACTCGATTCATTACTGCCGATTCATTACTGCCGATTAATGATTAACGATAGCTTAGAAAACGACTCGATTACCGACAAAAAATTTACCATTATACTTACTAGCATTCCGACGATTACGCTGCTCACTAATTAACGAATTGAATTGTTCCATTAATTTAATAAAGTTAGGGTTTTGCGAAATAATCGCCATTTCGTTATCCACACTCCCCACATGCTCTATCATTGCAGTTTCAGCTGCAATAGGATCTCGCTCTTTGATGGCAGAAATAATGTTAGTGTATTCATCAACCACGGCACTACTACGCTTTATTCCTATCATCGCTTTTAAATGATTAATACGATCCATTTGAGCTATTGAACTTTCAAGTAATAACCATGCACCTAAAATACCAAAGATATTCAAATAAAGTTTGATGAAATAACTCATCAAGTTGTGCAAAGGGACAAAATACGGCTTTATCATCATCCGTAATAGTCTTAGGAGGCGTTTGACTATACTCGGCAATTATCGAGTTTAGTTTTACTTGTTCAGCTAAACTAATGCCCTTTTCTGCAAGGCGCTTGGCACAAGCACTTTCTAAACTTCCTCTGATGAAACACGCTTCTAAATAGCTTTCAAGGCTAATTGACGTAACATAGCTGCCGCTTTTGGGAATGATAGTGACTAGACGATCATTAGCCAAACGTATTAACGCCTCTCTTACGGGAGTTTTACTTATTTGAAATATTGCGGCTATTTCTTTTTCTACTAACGGCATGTCAGGCAATAAAGAAAGGTTGATAATATTTTCACGTAACACGGAATAAATATGATCAACTAAACTGCCCTCTTGTGGAATACAAGTAGCATTCAATATTTTGTCTATACTTTGAATTTCAAAATCAGTTAGTTTCATTAAAAGCTTGGTGTTCTTCTCAAAGGTGTCATAACGAATACTTATTACAACACAAGTTATTACCAAAAGTTGGTATTTGCGCATACAATAACAGATATAAAAGATAAAAATAACACTTAATTGGTAATTGTAAATTACACGCACTGGTAAGTACACAAAACCACAATTGGTAAAATTTAATATTGCATTTACATGATAAACATATTATAAGTGTTTTTAATATATCAAAACAAAAACTGATATATCAATTAAGGCATGATTTTAATCACTCAATAGTTAGTTGAGTTTGTAGGATTTTATTTGCGCAAAACGATAACGAGATTGATAAAAAATACCGAGTTACAAGTGCCGCGTTAATAGGTTAATAATTGGCATAGTTAACGTACTAAAAATAACCAAAATTATATATGAGATACCAAATGAAGCATAAAAAGTTTACCACGTCAGTTACTTTACTATGCCTAGCTTTAGCTAGTTGTAGCGAAAATAAAAACGTTGAAACACAACAAGTAAGTCACTCAACTCCTGAACAACAAGTACCTGCGAGCAAGTTTGACTTGAGTCATTGGTATTTAACTGTTCCGCTTGATAAAAACAAAGATGGTGTATCTGACATTTATGACGTTGCAGAGCTTGAAACTTACTCTCATCCTGACTTTTTCTATCTAGATAATGATAACAATATGGTGTTTGCAAGCCCTAACCGTGCGGCTACTGAACGTACATCTACCAACACACGAAGTGAGTTGCGTTATATGATAAGGGGAAAAAATCAAACGATTGCTGAATCATCATTAAAAAACAATTTTGCCTTAGTTGATAATCAGCATGCTGATAAATATGCAGCCATTGGCGGAAAGTTAGAGGCAACGCTTCATGTTGATCATGTAGCAAAAAATGCTAAATATCCGAATAAGCCACCTGCGTATTCTGTTGTTGTTGGACAAGTTCATTCATTTCAACTGCCAGATGAAGAACACATACCAGGTTATGGTCGGGGTAATGAGCCATTAAAAATTTCTTATAAAAAATGGCCAAACCATGACAAAGGGTCAGTCTTTTGGACCTACGAAAGAAACCTTGCTACAGATGATCCTAACCGAATTGATATAGCCTATAGTGTTTGGGGCAGTAATTGGGATGACGCTACAGATCCAGGCGAAAACGGTATCGCATTAGGCGAAAAATTCAGCTATACCGTAAACATAGATAAAAACACCATGTATCTTACTTTTACAAGTGAAAATCATGAAACAGTTCATCATCAAATTAACCTTGCTGACAATGTTGATGTAAATGGCAAGGTAGATAATGCCGATTACCCCTTTAGTTACAAAGATGAAACCATGTACTTTAAAGCGGGTGCTTATAATCAATGTAGTACCAAAGATCACCCTACAAGCTTCCGTTATCCTGCATGTCCTGGTACTGGAAATTGGGCTGTTGATGTTAAAAATGGCGACTATACTAAAGTAACGTTTTCTAAATTAGTGGTTAGCTCTTCTACACCAATGTAAATCATTAAATATGTCTGATATAAGTTAGTAATCAACTGAATTTTATATAGATTATTTATAATTGTTATCCAAAGGAATTATTATGTTATTGCCAATTACAATTATTGGTAATAATCTATCGTAATTTCTGTAAGATCCATGTAATCTATAACAACATAGTAAAAACCAAATAAACGTACGCAGTATTTCATTAATAACTGGTTACTCATTACATTTAGGAGAAAAACATGTCGAAGGACACTAAATTACATTTTTATCCCCTGGTATTATTTTTTGCGCTTTTTTCTTTTTCGCAGGTTAGTAATGCCAAATTGGTAAGAACAATAGAACAGTTTGATAACGCTATTGCATCAATAAAACCAGGTGAGGAAGTTGTTCTGGCCAATGGTACTTGGAATGATGTTGAATTAGTGTTTAAAGCAAAGGGCTTGTTGAAAAAACCAATTACGCTAAAAGCCGAAACTCTTTGGTAAGGTAATCATTACTGGACAGTCTAATTTAAGTATCTCTGGTGAGTATTTAGTGGTTTCTGGCCTTGTATTTAAAAACGGCTATACGCCAACAGGCGAAGTTATTTCATTTAGAACGTCAAATGATGACTTAGCAAACCACACTCGCGTAACTAATGTAGTAATTGACAATTTTAGTCATCCAGAGCGCCATTTAGCCGATCTTTGGGTGGCTATCTATGGTAAAAACAATCATTTTGACCATAACACGCTTGTTAATAAACGTAATCGTGGTGTAACGCTTGCTGTAAGACTTAACTCTGAAGGTAGTGAAGATAATCACCATGTTATTGAATACAACTACTTTGGACCTAGACAAATCCTTGGTGCAAACGGTGGTGAAACACTGAGAGTAGGTACCAGTCATTTTTCAACTAAATATTCTAATACTCTTATTCAATATAACTTTTTTGATCGTGTGAATGGCGAACATGAAATCATTTCGAATAAAAGTAGCGGTAATATATACCGTGGCAATGTGATCTTTGAAAGCCAAGGAACATTAACGATGCGACATGGTCACCACACGCTAGTTGAAGGTAACTACATTATTGGTAATGGTAAACCTAACACGGGTGGAATTCGTATCATTAATGAATACCAAACGGTGAGAAACAATTATTTGTCTGGTTTAACAGGTCATCGTTTTCGTGGTGCACTTGTTATCATGAATGGTGTGCCAAATTCGTCTCCTAATCGCTATAACCAAGCTATTGAAGCGATCATGGAAAATAATATTGTTGTTGATAGTGACTATATTAATTTTGGTGCAGGTAGCGATGAAGAACGCACAGCAACGCCAATTGATTCTTCATTTAGACATAATATTATCATGAGCAAAAGCAATCTTGACGTTATCAAATTATATGACGATGTTTCAGGTATTAAATTTGCAAAAAACATTATTAACAACGAGTCTAATGTGCCATATGTGTTAGCTAAAGGTTTCCAAAAAACGCCTTACTTAGTAACAGTAAATGAACATGGATTACGCGTGCCACCCAAAGCATTAGTTGATCAAATTTCATTTGGTGAAATTAAACTTCCAATTAGTAAGCCTAATACGGGTGCTAATTACTATGCTAAAGAAGAAATATCTATCGTATTTCAAAGTGGTAAAACCATCGAAGTTAAATCAGGAACTGACACTCTGCTTACTGCATTAAATGCCAGTAACTCAGGTGATATTTTAATGCTTGAAAATAATGGCGAATACTTGCTGACTAAACTTGCTGATATTCATCACCCTATTACAATTATGGCAAAAAAGGGTAAAAAACCAGTTATTCGCTCACAAAAACCAAGTTTTTTAGTTATCGAAAATGGTGGTGCGCTTGAGGTTGATAACTTGTGGTTCGACGGTGCCGAGTCTCCTGACTATAAAGGCAACAATGTTATTAGAACCAGTGGGCATTCTATGAACATTAATTATTCTTTATTAGTGCGTAACATTAAAGTGACCGATTTAGACATTAATGGATATTTTGATTTTTTCAAAGGGAGTTACGGTACATTTGCAGATGAAATACAACTGATTGACTCTGAAATGAGTAATATCTCGGGTGGAATTCTTGTGTTAAATAAAGAAACTGATGATATTGGCGAATATAGTGTTGAAAACTTAACAATCTCTGGCAATACCTTTACTGATATTAATGCTGAAGTCGTCAATATATACCGTGGTGGTTTTGATGAAAGTACTTTCGGTCCAATGGTGACAGTGAAAAATAATCAGTTAACTGATGTGGGTAACGGTTCAACTCATAGATCAGGTGCTTCTATGTATTTTCATGGTGTTCAAGATCTAAATATTACAGACACCATCTGGAATAATAGCGCTCCACTGAGTTTACATCTAAGTAATGGCGAACCTATCACATTAATTAAAGATGTCGTGATGAAAAATACCAATAAAATTCGTGCAAACAATACTGAATATAAAACCTTAAACGTTGTATACCAATAAATTTAAGTTTTGGATTAATTCTGTTTGGCATTCACTTTCTATACTTCCCAACACCGCATTTAACTGTGAATTGGGCAGTATAGATATTCAACAAAACATAAATATGAACATAAATAAAAAGCTTGTCTGTTGCGAAACACACAATGACTTTTTATAACGCTAGGAACAACATGAATACTAAGTTAACCGGAAAAAATGTATTAATTACTGCCGGTGCACAAGGCATTGGTGAAGCCATTACTAAGCACTTTATTGACAGTGGCGCAAACGTTGCTATTCACTATTTTTCAAGTGCTGATACCGCAAATAAATTAGTTGAATATGCACAAAGCAAAGGCCAAAAAGCCGTTGCTTTGAGTGGTGATTTAACCGATGAAGTGGTTGCAAATTCATTGGTTGAGCAAACCATTACTGCACTGGGGAGTTTGCATATTTTAATCAATAATGCGGGGTCGCTTGTTGACAGAAAAATGCTGAATGATATGGACACTGATTTTTGGCACAAAGTGATGGACATTAACTTAACGTCTATGATGTTTGTGACACGTGCAGCGGCGCCTCAACTTGCTAAGCATAAAAGCAGTAGCATCGTTAATTTGGCTTCACTTGCAGGACGTAAAGGTGGTCATCCAGGCTCTTTAGCTTATTCAACTAGTAAGGGTGCCATTCTTACGTTAACACGTGCACTATCTTCTGAATTAGGTCCTCAAGGGACACGTGTGAATGCTGTTGCACCAGGGTTAATTCTAGGGACTTCATTTCACAACACACATACAACAAAAGCATCGGCAGCTCAAACCATTGCAGGTATTCCAATTCAGCGTGCAGGTGATTCAGATGATGTAGCTCGTGCAGTGGTTTACTTAGCCTCTGAGTATGACGGTTTTATCACGGGTGCTACGTTAGATATTAATGGTGGCGTCTACAATATGTAGAACTTAATTCATGTATCAAGCTAGTGGTATTAGCCGAGTTATTACTTGGTTTTTTATTGCGCTTTTTACCTGATTTTATCTTTGGCAATTTTTATATAGGGTCATTTATGCTTAAGACAGCAGTAATACATCCAACAATCTTAGAAGCGCTCGCTCGCTCAGGTCATTTTGCACAAGTAGTGATTGCAGATGGTAATTTACCTGTTGGCGCTATGTCGGGTCCTAACTCTGTTACGGTACACCTTAATTTTAGTCCTGGTTTATTAGATGCTTTAACGGTACTTAAAGGAATTATTGACGTGTGCCCTATTCAAGGCGCTATTGTCATGGAAAAGCCACCTCAAGCAAACGCGGAAATTCATGATGCTTATAAAGCACTATTAGGTGATGTGTCTTGGGAGTCAATGGAACGTTGGGCTTTTTACGACAAAATTCGTGATCCCTTAACAACCTTAATCATTCAAACAGGTGAACAAAGGCGTTTTGCCAACCTTATCCTTACCGTCGGGGTTGTGAAAATGGCTGAAGAAAATAATTTCTAGCAATGTGAAATATAAATCAAGTACAACCAGTACACGCACAGTGGTTGTTTCTAATATCAAGCTTATTAATGGTAAATATTAGTAACAATAACAAGATCTATTGTCGGCTAACCAATGTGTATAGACGGCAGTAAATAATTTTTTGGGGGGAATAAATGTGTCAGCAATAATTAGAACAATATTAAGTTTTGGACAAAGATTTTTAGCTATTGGTTATACCATAGGTACTGGTAGTGTCACGTCGATGATAGTGGCAGGTAGTGAATTTGGCATGGGCTTGTTATGGGTATTACTATTAAGCTGTTTGTTTTCAGGTGTGCTTATTTATGCCTATGGTAACTTTGCTTTAGTTACGGGTGAAACCGCCCTGTACAGTTTCAGAAAACACCTTAAGTTTGGTAAGCCGATGGCCATACTGATAATTATTGGTGTTACCTTTGGTCAATGGAATTCTTTAATGGGGATATTAGGTATTTCAGCTAATATTCTGTTTGAAATGATCGCATTGTACTTTCCTTCTGTTGTCCCACACAAATATGGCATTGTGATCACTATTGCCCTTGTTGTGATTAGCGCTATGTACGCCATATTGCTGATAGGTAAGTATTCATTATTTGAAAAAATCCTTGTTATCTTTGTTTCTTGTATGGGGATCTCTTTTATTTTATCACTGTTTGTTGTGCAACCTTTACCTGCTGAAGTTATCAGAGGCTTAATCCCTGTTATTCCCGATGTTGAGGGTGGGAAAATGATGGTAGCAGCTTTTGTTGGTACAACGATGGCCGCTGCCACTTTTTTATCAAGACCTTTATTTATTCAAGGCAAGGGTCGGACAATTGCTGACCGAGGTCAACAAAAGAAAGACGCCATAGTTGCAGCTATATTAGTATTTATTATCAGTGGTGCGGTAATGGCTGTTGCTGCCGGTGCTTTATTTCATGACGGTAAAAAAGTAACTGATGTGGTCGATATGGTTAGTGCGCTTGAACCAATTGCGGGTAAAGCTTCCCTTACTGTTTTCTTTTTTGGAACGCTTGCTGCTTTGGGTTATCTTCTGTATTCCCATGCATGTTAATTGCCCCACTATTAATAGAAGATTACCGCTCGGGTAAATTAGACACCCAATCTAAACAGTTTCGTATCATCACTGGTATTGCTGCTCTGTTTGCGTTAACTATTCCAGTACTTGGTTTTAATCCCGTTAAAGGTCAAATATTAACGCAGGTATTTAACGTTTTCGTTCTGCCTTTGGTTATTCTTGGTATTATATTAATGATTAATAACAAGAAATTAATGAGGGAATATGCTGCAGGCTATTTACTTAATTTTGTATTAGGTTTGGCATTTCTTTTCGCGGTATTGATTTCGTATAACGGCATTCTTGCACTTATTGCATAATAAAAGGACTATCATGATTATAATAGTTTGTGGGGTTTCTGGTACAGGGAAATCAACCATTGGTAAGTTATTAGCAAGTAAGTTACAACTGCCATTTTATGATGGTGATGATTTTCATCCCAAAAGTAATGTACAAAAAATGCAAAATGGAACGGCCTTAAATGATCAAGATCGGGCCCCCTGGCTCACTCAACTTTCCACTGAGTTAGCTCAGTGGGAAAGCAATAAAGGTGCTGTGCTTGCTTGTTCAGCACTTAAAGAGTCATACCGAGAAATACTTTCAACAAAATGCAAAGAACCAATAACGTGGGTAGTGCTAAATGGGTCAAAAGCCTTGCTCACTGAGCGGTTAGATGCGAGAAAAGGACATTTTTTTGATTCTCATATGTTGACCTCCCAACTGAATACACTTGAATTACCAGACTACGGTCTGGTGATCAACGTTGCGTTAACACCTGAGGAGATAATCGATACTATTTCTACACATGTACAAGGTTAACGTTTATAAACTAACGAATACATAATCGTTATTGCTGACGTTTAATAACAATAACGATTAACAACGCTGAGCCAATAGAAAAACACAATAATTGATGAGGTACAAATAATGAACCTAAAAAAAACACTACTTCCCTACGGTGTAGTAGCCCTGAGTAGCATTCCTTTAATTAGCATTGCATTATCAGGCTGTAGTCTACATAACAATCCTACCGAAAAAAGCGTCATGGTGCCGGCAGATAAATTTGACTTAACACAATGGAAAATAGCAATCCCCACTGATGCAAATAATGACGGTAAGGTAGATGAAATTAGTGCAAAGGATATACAAACCTTTCAACACCCTGATTATTTTTATTTAGATGCACAAGGAAATATGGTTTTTACAACCCCGAATAAAGCCTTTACAACACCAAATTCAACCAACACTCGTAGTGAACTTCATCAAGTAATTCCGGGATAAAAGGTACTAGCGACTCGCGTAAGAATAACTTTTCTTTAAAAGCTAACAAACATGCCGATAAATTTGCGCAAGTCGGTGGAAATTTACAAGCAACAGTCATGGTAAATCACGTTGCAAAACGTGCAGGTTATCCTGATAAAGCACCTGCGTTCTCGGTTGTCGTGGGGCAAATACATGCAGGTAAGAGTAAAGATTTAGTCGCTGAAAACGAAGGCTACGGTTGGGGTAACGAGCCATTAAAAATATACTATAAAAAACGTCCAGATCAACAATATGGCTCTGTTTTTTGGAATTATGAACGTAACCTAGAAAAGAAAAACCCAAATAGAAAAGATATTAGTTACCAAGTATGGGGCAACTCATGGCTCAACAGTGAAAATCCTGGTGAAGCAGGTATTGCACTCAATGAAACCTTTAGCTATGAAGTGAATGTATACGAGAACATTATGTACTTAACTTTTTCTAATAAACGTCATGGAACGGTTAATTTTGAAATTAACTTAGCTGATAATATTGATGCTAATGGTGATATTGATGTACTAGACCACCCTGTTGGCTATTCTGGCGATGTTCTTTACTTTAAAGCCGGTGCATATGATCAATGCAGTATTAAGGATGATCCTGGCTTTTGGTACCCCAAATGTTTAGGTACTGGTGATTGGAAAACAGACAAGAAAAACGGTGATTATGCACAGGTTACATTTCTGCGTTTAGAAACTGGCTTAGGGGAAAAGCCTCTTAAATAATTGTTTTAGTTATCAATAAAAAACGGCTTATAAATTGATTTATTTTCAATTTATAAGCCGTTTTACTATGCAATATAAGGGCTAATTTACACTTTCGGTCCAGTCAAACTTTACAAGTGTCTTGGACATTAA
Source organism: Colwellia maritima (assembly GCF_022669015.1). GTDB lineage: Bacteria > Pseudomonadota > Gammaproteobacteria > Enterobacterales > Alteromonadaceae > Colwellia > Colwellia maritima. Next base: position 936,215 of record NZ_JAKKSL010000002.1, read on the forward strand.
AAGCATACGCTATTTAAGCTTTACATAACTAATATCGACTTAACGATAGTTAATTAGTGATCGTAATCGATAATTAAGCTACTGAAAGATTAACTCTTTCTCGCAACTCTTTACCTGGCTTAAAATGAGGTACGTATTTGCCACTTAACTCAACTGATTCACCTGTTTTAGGGTTTCTACCAACTCTAGGTGCACGATAATGTAATGAAAAACTACCAAACCCTCTGATTTCAATGCGGTCACCTTTAGCTAAGGATTGCGCCATTAACTCTAAGATTTCTTTAATCGATTGTTCTACATCTCTAGCTGACAAATGACTTAATTTATCACCTAGTTTTTCAATGAGTTCTGATTTGGTCATAAGACCTCCAGTATTCATCTAGCTTCGCGCTAATGAGGTTAATATAAGAGGAGAATTATAAATTCTCCTCCCCTAGTCTCTTCTTAGTTTAATAAAAACTAGGAAAAGTGCAAAGAAATATAATTTATTTCTTGTTACAAGTTATTAATTTTTAGCGTTTTTAAACGCTGCAGCCATTGCACTTAAACCGGTTTCTTCAACTTGGTTTAAGTTATCCAACGCTTCACGTTCGTCAGCTTGGTCTTTCGCTTTGATAGATAAGCTAATAGTACGGTTCTTACGATCCACACCCATAAACTTAGCTTCAACATCATCACCAACTTTTAATACTGTAGAAGCATCTTCAATACGGTCTACAGAGATGTCGCTAACACGTAAGTAACCTTCAACACTTTCAGCTAACTCAATTGTAGCGCCTTTAGCATCAACTTCCGTTACCTTACCATTAACAATAGCACCTTTTTTCTTATCTGTCAGATACATATTGAACGGGTCGTCTTCAGCTTGTTTAACGCCTAACGAGATACGCTCACGTTCTGGGTCAACTTGAAGTACGATAGCATCGATTTCATCGCCTTTCTTATAATCACGAACAGCTTCTTCACCGCCGCCCCATGAAATATCAGATAAGTGAACTAAACCATCTATGCCGCCATCAAGACCAATGAAGATACCAAAGTCAGTAATTGACTTGATCTTACCTGATACTTTGTCGCCTTTGTTGAAGTTTTTAGCAAACTCTTCCCAAGGGTTAGCAATACATTGTTTAAGACCTAAAGAAATACGACGACGTTCTTCGTCAATTTCTAATACTAGCACTTCAACAGTGTCACCTAAGTTAACAACTTTAGATGGGTGGATGTTTTTGTTAGTCCAATCCATTTCAGAAACGTGAACTAAACCTTCAACGCCTTCTTGGATTTCAACGAAACAACCGTAGTCAGTTAAGTTAGTTACACGACCAGAAAGTTTAGAACCTTCTGGGTAACGGTTAGCAATAGCTACCCATGGATCTTCGCCTAACTGTTTCATACCTAATGATACACGAGTACGTTCACGGTCAAATTTCAATACTTTAACTTGAATTTCATCACCAACATTTACGATTTCACTTGGGTGTTTAACGCGTTTCCAAGCCATATCTGTGATGTGAAGTAGGCCGTCAATACCACCTAGGTCAACGAATGCACCGTAGTCAGTAAGGTTTTTAACGATACCTTTAACTTCTTGGCCTTCCGCTAATGACTCTAGTAATTCATCACGTTCTGCACTGCCTTCTGCTTCGATTACAGCACGACGTGAAACAACTACGTTATTACGCTTTTGATCAAGCTTAATAACTTTGAATTCTAAATCTTTACCTTCAAGGTGAGCAGTGTCACGTACAGGACGAACATCAACTAATGAACCCGGTAAGAAAGCACGAATATTGCTAACTTCAACCGTGAAACCACCTTTAACTTTACCGTTGATAACACCGATAATAGTTTCTTTTTCTTCGTATGCTTTTTCAAGCACTTGCCATGCTTCGTGACGTTTTGCGTCATCACGAGAAAGCACAGTCTCACCGAAACCATCATCTGTCGCTTTAAGTGATACATCTACTTCATCACCAACAGAAACTTCTACTTCACCAACAGCGTTTTTAAATTGGTCAATTGAGATCACGCTCTCAGATTTAAGGCCGGCGTCAACAATTACGTTGTCTTTGGTTACTTTTACGATTGTGCCACGGATAATTGAACCCGGACGAGTTTCGATTTCTTTTAAACTTTCTTCAAAAAGTTGTGCAAAATTTTCAGTCATAACTTGTCTATTAACTCAGTTATTAATCCAATCAACATCATTGTTTCATGGGGTTGTTAAATTAGCCTCGGTACATCCTGACGTAGGCTTTAAATAAATTACCGTTACTCAAACTTAAGTTAAGTATAAGTAAATGATAAGGACTTATGTTAATTTTCCATTCGCAAATGAAAGGACTTTATTAACCACTTCTTGTATAGAAAGGCTAGTAGAATCAATAATTAACGCACCTTCTGCCGGAATTAAAGGGGCAACTTCTCGGTTGCGATCCCGTTCATCACGCTGACGTATGTCATTCAAAAGGCGCCCGATTCTAACATCAAACCCCTTCTCTTTCAACTGATTAAATCGGCGTTCTGCACGTATCTCTGCGCTAGCAGTCAAAAATACTTTTACAGGAGCCTTAGTAAACACAACCGTGCCCATGTCTCGCCCATCAGCAACTAAACCTGGTGCAACACTAAAGGCACGTTGACGACGTAACAAGGCCTCTCTTACACGTGGAAAGGCTGCAACTTTAGAGGCTAATGAACTAATTTCTTCACTACGAATAGTATCCGTAACATTTTCACCTTCTAAAATAACTTTACTTTCGCCCTGACTACTAATTTCAAATTGAACGTCAAGGTGAGCTGCCATTGGAATCAAAGGCTCTTCATTATCTAGGCTAACGTGATGATGCTGTGTAGCAACAGCAAGAACGCGGTAAATAGCACCACTGTCAAGTAAGTGCCAACCAAGCTGTTCAGCAACAATTCTAGCAACAGTTCCTTTGCCTGCGCCACTAGGACCGTCTATTGTGATTACTGGAACACTTTCCTGCATACATATCTCTCCTAATGTCAAAAATCGGCGGCATTATACGTGATCTATAGATTAATACCAATTTGAATAAAGTTATTACCTGTTCTACGTCAAATTTATGAACGTAGAACAGGTAAAATCAACTAAGTATAGTTATGCTGTATTGCTTTATTTTAGCAAGAGACTTGCGATAATTTATCAAAATAATCAGGAAATGTTTTCGCTGTACACTTAGGATCATTAATTGTGACAGCTGTGTCACTTAGGGCAACAAGCGAAAAACACATGGCAACTCGATGATCATTGTAGGTATCAATTTCAGCGTGTAGTAATTTTTTAGGCGGTGTAATAGATATGTAGTCTTCGCCTTCTACCACGTCAGCGCCAACTTTTCTTAGTTCTGTCGCCATGGCCGCTAATCTATCCGTTTCTTTTACACGCCAATTATAAATGTTTCGAATGGTTGTGGTGCCTTTTGCAAACAATGCCGTTGTCGCAATTGTCATAGCAGCATCAGGAATGTGATTCATATCCATATCAACCGCCGTTAGTGGTTTACCTACAACAGTAATTGATTCATCATTCCACGTCACTTCGGCACCCATTTTTTCGAGTACATCTGCGAAATGTTTATCACCTTGCACACTTAATTTACCAACACCGTGTACGGTAATTTCACCACCTTTAATTGCTCCGGCAGCTAAAAAATAGGACGCTGACGACGCATCGCCTTCTACCATATACTTTTTAACCGCTTGGTATGATTGATTACCTTTTACTGTAAAAGATTGATAGCTGTTATTCTGTACTGTTACGCCAAATCTTTTCATTATATCAAGCGTTATATCGATGTATGGCTTAGAAACTAAATCACCTTCAATTTCTATTCTAGTATCTGTTTTTAATAACGGAGCTATCATCAATATTGCGGTTAAAAACTGACTAGAAATAGAGCCATCAATAGTTACAGTACTTGCAGTTAAGCTTGTACCATTTATTTTTACTGGTGGATAATCTTTATTTTCTAAATATTGAATATCAGCATTAAGCTGCATTAACGCATTAACCAAGTGACCAATTGGTCTTTCTTTCATTCTTGGTTCGCCCGTTAAAATAAATTCGCCTTCGCTTGCTGCAAGTGCCGCGCACAATGGACGCATTGCAGTACCGGCATTTCCAAGAAATAATTCTACCGGTTCACTAACCTTGAAAAAACCATTGTTTCCACTGACTGTGCACTCTGTGCCACACTCGCTCAGCGTATAGTTAACACCAAGGGTTGTTAATGCATTCAGCATATACTTAATGTCATCACTGACAAGTAAATTGGTTATTTTGGTCTCGCCATTTGCTAATGCTGCAATTAATAATGCGCGGTTAGATAAGCTTTTTGAACCAGGTAAAAAAACCTCACCATTAATTTTACTTATTGGGTTTAATGTTAGCTGCTCCATGCTATCTGTTCCCTTTTTCAAATTTTTGCATGAAATTCACTAGCGCTTGTACACCTTCAATAGGCATTGCATTGTATAAACTTGCGCGCATACCACCGACGCTTCTATGACCTTTTAATGCCATTAAGCCATGCTCTTCTGCTTGAGTTAAAAATTGTTTATTTAAACTTTCGTCTTTTAGCCAAAAAGTGATATTCATTTTACTGCGATACTGTGATTCAATATTATTTTGATAGAAGTCACTACTATCAATGGCATTATACAATAATTCTGCTTTTGCTTGATTGAGTTTAGCAATGGCTTTTACGCCGCCTATCTCTTTAAGCCACTGAAAAACTAATCCCGCTAAATACCACGCGTAAGTTGGCGGAGTGTTATACATTGAGTCATTATCGGCTGTTGTTTTATAGTTCATAATACAAGGTGTTGCTTTTTGAGCATTGCCAAGCAAATCTTCACGTACAATGACAATAGTTAAACCTGAGGGGCCTATGTTTTTTTGAGCACCCGCATAGATTAAACCAAATTTTGTTACATCAACTTCGTGTGACAAGATGGTTGATGACATATCAGCCACAAGCGGTACCCCATGAGTATCGGGTATCTCGTTAATTTCAATACCATCAACCGTTTCATTTGGGCAGTAATGTACATAGGCTGCATCACTATTAAGCGGCCACTTGTCGCTAGGGGTAAGGCTAACTTCACCATCACCGTGCTCTTCGCGAATACTGATCACATTGACATTACCAAAATTTTTAGCTTCAGCAGCCGCTGCTTTTGACCATGAGCCATCAACAATATAGTCAGCGGATTTTCCCTCAGGTAATAAGTTTAATGGCACCGCTGAAAATTGACCACGACCGCCGCCATGGCAAAATAGTACTTTGTAGTTTTCAGGAATAGCCATAAGATCGCGTAAATCGGCTTCTGCCTGTGCTGCCATTTCAATATAAATAGCGCTGCGATGACTAAGTTCCATAACAGAGCAACCCGTATTGCTCCAATCGATAAATTCTTTTTGTGCTTTTGCCATTACAGGTGTAGGTAACATTGCGGGGCCCGCACAAAAATTAAAAACTTCTGACATGATTTCTTCTCAAATGGGTAAATTAAAATTATCAAACCTGATTAATTAGTTTGATATACCTTTTTTCTGAACATAAAAAAAGGCGGTTATTAGCCGCCTTTCAGTAGTGTGCGACGTTTATTCTTGCTCGTCGTCCGATGTACTTTCGTCATCCACTTCTTTGGGCGCTTTGCTCAGGATTATGTGTTGATGAGGAATCAGCTACGATTGTAGCATCATCCGTTTCACTAGCCTCTTCAGAGTTCTCTTCCGACGCAATAACCGCTGGCTCTTCTATTTCATCAATACGTTGTAGTGCAACAACATGTTCCCCCTCAACAGTACGTATTAAGCGTACACCCTGAGTATTACGACCAATAACGCTCACTTCATTAACACGCGTACGTACTAAGGTGCCGTTATCTGTAATCACCATGATTTCGTCAAGTTCATCAACTTGTACTGCACCAACAACTTTGCCATTACGTTCACTCACTTTAATTGAAACAACCCCTTTGGTTGCCCTACTTTTCGCAGGATATTCATTTAAGTCGGTACGTTTACCAAAGCCGTTTTCCGTGATAGTTAATATAGGTCCATCTTTTTTAGGTACGATCAACGAAACAACTTTTTGGTCGTCTTCGAGTTTCATACCGCGAACACCTGTACCTGTTCTACCGATAGGTTTTAATGCCCAACGTTGTTCACCCGTTTCAGGATCAAGTTTAATCTCGCCTGTTTCGCTATCACGTACTTTTTCATTAAAGCGAACCACTTTACCGGCATCAGAGAACAACATTATATCGTTGTTACCATCAGTAATATCAACACCTATTAGGGTGTCATCATCACGAAGGTTTAAGGCAATAATACCGTTAGCTCGTTGGTTTTTATATGCTGTTAATGCTGTTTTCTTCACCGTACCTGATGCAGTCGCCATGATAATATATTTATCTTCGGCATATTCACGTACAGGTAAAATCGCGGTAATATGTTCGTCGTTTTCTAATGGTAGAATATTGACAATTGGACGACCACGCGCAGTTCTACTTGCTAATGGTAGCTGATACACTTTAAGCCAATATAGTTTGCCTCTATCAGAGAAACATAAAATAGTGTCATGAGTATTGGCTACTAACAATCGTTCAATGAAGTCTTCTTCTTTCATTTTAGTCGCTGCTTTACCTTTACCACCACGACGCTGTGCTTCATAGTCACTTAATACTTGATATTTGACATAACCTTCATGAGAAAGGGTTACAACAACATCTTCTTCTGTGATGAGATCTTCAAGCGATAAGTCATGAGAAGCATTAGTAATTTCAGTACGACGTTCATCACCAAATTCATCTCTGATGGCAACCAGTTCTTCACAGATTACTTCCATTAAACGTTCAGGACTGCCTAAAATATGCATTAATTCAGCAATAAGGTCTAATAACTCTTTATACTCATTTAGAATTTTTTCGTGTTCAAGACCACTTAATTTATAAAGCTGTAATTCAACAATCGCTTTTGCTTGTACTGGCGTTAAATAATACTTGTTATCACGAATACCAAATTGCGGTTCAAGCCACTCAGGACGTGCTGCGTGTGTGCCTGCGCGTTCTAACATAGCGCTAACATTACCTAAATCCCAACCTTGAGCAACTAGCTTTTCTTCTGCTTCTTTTCTTGATGGTGAGGTTTTAACCAATTCAATAATCGGTTCAATATTGGCAAGTGCTATAGATAGACCTTCTAAGATATGGGCTCTATCACGGGCTTTTCTTAGTTCAAAAATAGTACGACGTGTAACGACTTCGCGACGATGTAATACAAACTCTTCAAGCATTTCTTTCAGGTTAAATATTTTTGGTTGGCCATTGCCTAATGCCACCATATTAAAACCAAAAGACACTTGCATTTGAGTGAGTTTATATAAGTTATTTAAAACAACTTCACCAACATCACCACGTTTGATTTCAATAACCATACGCATGCCGTCTTTGTCAGATTCATCACGTAAAGCTGAAATACCTTCAAGACGTTTTTCTTTAACAAGCTCAGCCATTTTTTCAATAAGGCGTGCTTTATTCACCTGATAAGGTAACTCATGAACAATAATGGTTTCTTTACCTGTGGTTTCATGCACTTCAATTTCAGCGCGCGCACGAATCTTTATTTTACCACGACCGGTACGGTAGGCTTCTTCAATACCCGCTCTACCACTAATAATAGCCGCAGTGGGGAAATCAGGCCCTGGAATATATGTTAGTAACTCTTCAAAGGTAATGTCACTGTTTTCTATTAAGGCTAAACAGCCATTAATGACTTCAGTTAAATTATGTGGCGGAATATTAGTAGCCATACCCACGGCTATACCTGAACCACCATTCACTAATAGTGTAGGAATTCGTGTAGGCATAACAGCCGGAATAAATTCTGTGCCGTCATAGTTTGGTACAAAATCAACCGTTTCTTTGTCTAAATCCGCTAAAATAGCATGTGATATTTTAGCCATTCTGATTTCGGTATAACGCATTGCTGCCGCGCTGTCACCATCAACTGAACCAAAATTACCTTGACCATCAACTAACATGTAACGCATAGAAAACGGTTGTGCCATACGTACAATAGTGTCGTATACAGCAGTATCACCATGAGGGTGATATTTACCTATTACATCACCAACCACACGGGCTGATTTTTTATAAGCTTTGTTCCAATCGTTTCCTAAAACATCCATTGCGAATAAAACACGGCGATGAACAGGTTTTAATCCATCACGTACGTCAGGCAAAGCGCGCCCAACAATAACGCTCATGGCATAATCTAGATAGGAGGTTTTTAACTCATCTTCAATATTTACTGGAACTATTTCTTTGGCCAGATCTGACATAAATAGACGTTTCCCTTAACTTAAAATGTAACTTTAAAATCACACGATTTTTATTATTATCTTTTCATAAAAAAGATCTAAATCAACGCAGCATACTATCACAAATTTGAGTGATGCCAAACAGCTTTATTCGTCCAGTAACAAGGAGATGGCATGTCTTAATAAAAGTGGTGGTAAAAGCAGCATAATTAGCGATTAATTGATCTATGTCGTCACTTTATTCCTTGTTTCCTCTTTGTTTAATACGCCGATTCGTTTAGAATCGAACCAATCAAAAATCAACTAGATATAACCATGACTATGACCATGACAGAAATTAACGATACACCTAATGTAAATGAGGTTGAAATTGCTAAATTTGAACAGATAGCGAGTCAATGGTGGGATTTGTCTGGTGATTTTAAGCCATTACATCAAGTTAACCCGTTAAGAGTACAATTTATTTGCCAACACATTAGTGAGCAACAAACAGATCTTTTTGCTAAAGAAGTTATTGATATTGGTTGTGGCGGCGGGATATTGTCAGAATCACTGGCGAAGTTAGGTGCCAAGGTTACTGGTATTGATATGGGTAACGAACCTCTCAATGTAGCTAAACTACATGCTCTTGAATCAGGTTTAACCATAAATTATGAAAAAATAACCGCTGAAGAAAAGGCACTACATTGCCATGAACAATTCGATATGGTGACATGTATGGAAATGTTAGAACATGTCCCTGAGCCTGCTTCTATAGTTAATGCGTGCGCAAATTTAGTTAAACCTGGTGGTTTAGTGTTTTTTTCCACGTTAAATAAAACCGTAAAATCATACCTTCTTGCTATTTTAGCTGCGGAAAAAATACTTAAATTAGTGCCTGATGGCACCCATGAACACGACAAATTTATAAAACCCTCTCAGTTGATTCAGTGGGCAGCAGAAAGTGGCTTAAATTGTATCGATGCTAGTGGCATTCATTACAATCCACTTTCTGAAAATCATAAGCTTTCATCAAGTTTAGACGTTAACTATATTTTGTGTTGTCAAAAAGTATAAGGACGTCAAGTTAAGTAGACCTTAACCACATTAACCGATTGAGTAATTTTTCAAAAATATGCTTTGTTAATTTGTTTTATTCCAAACGATTAATCAGAACCAAGTATACTTTCTATATAGCATATTTACTCCTTGATTCTTTTTTACCCATATCGGTTAAACTAAAAACAATCACTGCAACTCATTGATATTAAAGTGATTTATTTTTAATATTACAAATGGATATATAAACTTGTAAAAATTAATTAAAATATTTTCATTTAAAATTATTTTTTAAAATAATGATTGATTTTGTCAAGTTACAAAACCTTTTAACGTTACTAGGTTAGTCATCGCTAACCTAACGACGACAAATAAAAATATCATAAAAGCAAGCTGTTTTTATGTCTTGCAAAAAGACAAAAACCTCACTATCTTGTGTCTAACTTTATAAAAAACCCTAGATGTTGTGTGCACACCATAAGTATGCATATTAAATTAAAGTTTCTAAAAATTAGAACTAACTAAGCGCACTTTAGTGATTAACTTACATGTAATGTGTAATATATGCTAAAGAAAATAATCATAATTTACACCACAGGTCTTTCATGAATAATTATCTTTTTGTTACCAAACGGAATGGCGAAAAAGAACCCATCGATTTAGAAAAAATTCATCGCGTTATCGCTTGGGCTGCAGAGAATCTTGACCATGTGTCAGTTTCTCAAGTTGAATTGAAATCACATATACAATTTTATGATGGTATTAAAACAGCGGATATTCATGAAACTATTATTAAGGCTGCTGCGGATTTAATATCTGAGGAAACGCCTGATTACCAATATTTAGCCGCTAGGCTTGCAGTATTTCATCTTCGTAAGAAAGCGTATGGTCAATTTGAACCCCCTTCATTATACGACCATGTGGTAAATATGGTTGAATCAGGAAAATATGATCAACACTTGTTAGTTGATTACGACAAAAGTGATTTCGAACATATGTCGTTGTTTTTAGATCACAGTCGTGATTTAAACTTCAGTTATGCTGCAGTTAAGCAACTTGAAGGTAAATATCTTGTACAAAACCGTGTTAATGGTGCTATTTATGAAAGCGCACAATTTTTATATATTTTAGTCGCCGCCTGTTTATTTGCAAAATACCCGAAAGCAACACGATTAAGTTATGTAGAAGGTTTTTATAACGCAATATCAACCTTTAAAATATCACTTCCTACACCTATTATGGCAGGTGTTCGTACACCAACCCGTCAATTTTCATCTTGTGTGTTAATTGAATGTGATGATTCGCTTGATTCTATTAATGCTGCCTCAAGTGCGATAGTGAAATATGTTTCTCAACGTCTTGGTATTGGTGTAAATGCCGGACGGATTCGTGCGTTAGGCAGTGCTATTCGTAATGGTGAAGCGTTCCATACAGGTTGTATTCCTTTTTACAAACACTTCCAAACGGCGGTAAAAAGCTGTTCACAAGGTGGTGTTCGTGGTGGTGCAGCAACCTTGTTTTATCCACTTTGGCATTTAGAGGTTGAGAGTTTACTCGTACTTAAAAATAACCGAGGTGTTGAAGAAAACCGTGTACGCCATTTAGATTATGGTGTTCAGTTTAACAAAGTTATGTATCAACGATTGATCAAAGGTGGTCACATTACATTATTCAGCCCAAGTGATGTACCAGGGCTTTACGATGCATTTTTTGAAGACCAAGATAAATTTGAAGAACTATACACGCAATATGAAAACGATGATTCTATTCGTAAAAAGCGTATTAAAGCCATCGAATTATTTACGTTATTTGCTCAAGAACGTGCAAGTACTGGCCGTATCTATTTGCAAAACGTTGATCATTGTAATACCCATAGTCCTTTTGATCCTAGTAAAGCACCTATTCGTCAAAGTAACTTATGCTTAGAAATTGCCTTACCCACTAAACCGATGAGCGACGTTAATGATGAGTCAGGTGAAATAGCACTGTGTACTTTGTCTGCATTTAATTTAGGGGCAATAGAATCACTTGATGAATTAGAACCTTTAGCTGATTTAGCCGTACGTGCACTTGATAGTTTACTTGATTACCAAGACTACCCTATTCCGGCTGCTCGAAATGCCAGTATGTCTCGTCGTACTTTAGGCATAGGTGTTATTAATTATGCCTATTATTTAGCAAAAAATGGCTTATATTACTCAAATGGCAGTGCCAATAATTTAACCCATAAAACCTTTGAAGCCATTCAGTACTATTTACTAAAGGCCACCAACGAATTAGCGAAAGAACAAGGTGCCTGTCCTAAATTTGATGAAACACGTCTTGCACAAGGTATTTTACCCATTGATACTTATAAAAAGTCTATCGATGATATTACAGGCGAACCCCTTCATTTAGATTGGGAATCTTTACGTGCAAGCATTAAAAAGCATGGTGTGCGTAATTCAACAGTATCTGCGTTAATGCCATCTGAAACATCATCTCAAATTTCAAATGCAACTAACGGCATTGAGCCACCACGTGGCTTAATTAGTGTTAAGGCAAGTAAAGATGGTGTATTAAAACAAGTTGTACCTGAATATTTAAAACTTAAAGATAACTATGAGTTACTTTGGAATATTCCAAGTAATGAAGGTTATTTAGAACTTGTAGGTATTATGCAAAAATTTGTTGACCAAACAATTTCAGCTAATACTAACTATGATCCATCTAAATTTGAAGGGGGAAAAGTGCCAGTAAAACAAATCCTAAAAGATATTTTAACCGCCTACAAACTTGGTGTTAAAACCATGTATTACCATAATACTCGTGATGGCGCGAGTGATGATGTAGAAGTAGAAGATGACGATTGTCTTGGTGGTGCTTGTAAAATTTAAGCCCTGAAACAGAATGTGTCTCAGGTGATTTACAATCACAAACATGTAATAACGAAACAATAAAACCAATAAAATCATATGAACCTGGTCGTGTTACTGGGTTCTTTATTGCCAAACGCTTTAGAGTCAAATTTAGAGAATTTATTCTGGCAATATATTAAGGAAAAATGGCTAATGACGTACACCACGTTTAATCAAACACCCAGTAATGCTTTACTCGAACCTATGTTTTTAGGTAATAGTGTTAATGTTTCTCGCTATGATCAACAACGCTATATTGCTTTTGAAAGATTGATTGAAAAACAACTTTCATTTTTTTGGCGTCCCGAAGAAGTTGATGTTTCAAAAGATAGGTCTGACTGGCAAGGTTTAACTGAATCAGAAAAACATATTTTTATTTCAAACTTAAAATATCAAACATTACTTGATTCAATGGCTGCTCGTTCAGTGAATGCGGTTTTATTACCCTTAGTTTCTTTACCTGAAGTTGAAACCTGGGTAGAGACTTGGGCATTTAGTGAAACGATTCATTCTCGTTCTTACACGCATATTCTACGTAATTTATTTACAGAGCCTGGTGATGTTTTTGACGATATTATTGTTAACCCTGCCATTTTAAAACGCGCTAGCAGCATTGCTAAATATTTTGATGATGTAATTATCACCACACAATTACTGCAATCACAAGGTGAAGGTGTTTATGACGTTGAAGGTAAATCGATAGAGGTTAGCACCAGAAAACTTAAAGAGCGCTTGTTCTTAGCTGTTTGTTCGGTTAATGCACTTGAGGCGATACGCTTTTATGTTAGTTTTGCCTGCTCATTTGCGTTTGCAGAACGAGAGTTACTTGAAGGCAATGCCAAAATAATTAAGCTTATTGCACGTGACGAAGCACTTCACTTAACTGGAACCCAAGCATATGTTGAATCTTTGGATGTCAGGAAAAGATGACCCTGAAATGGCTGAAGTTAGTAAAGATATGCGTCAAGAGGGGTTACAAATATTCCTCGATGTTGTCGATCAAGAAAAAGAATGGGCTCAATATTTATTTAAAGATGGCTCAATGATTGGTTTGAACGCTGAAATATTAAATCAGTATATTGAATACATATCAAATCAACGACTTACATCAATTGGCTTTAGTGCACCGTTCAACATAAAAAGTAACCCGTTACCATGGATGAACGCTTATTTAGTCAGTGATAATGTACAAGTTGCCCCACAAGAAACTGAAATATCAAGTTACTTAGTTGGACAAGTTGATTCGAGTATTGAAGCTGATGAATTTGATGATTTTGATTTATAAATATTATTCAATACTAGTTCATGTCTGTTTCAACTAAACCTTGTGCTGAGTTAATACCCAACATTAGTGCTGACGGAAAAATAATAGCGTTTACAGAAAATAAGCAAACGCTATTAGAATGTTTAGAGCAGGCAGATGTTGAAGTGCACTATCACTGCCGAGACGGATTTTGTGGTGCTTGCAGAGTCACACTCAACGGTGAGGTGTCTTACCCTAACGGTGAACCTTTAGCCTATGTGGGCGAAAATGAAATTTTGCCCTGTTGCTGTATCCCGATTACCGATATTACTTTAACACTTGAATAACCATTTCTGATTAGCCTTGTTAACTTATACCTGTTTCATTAATTAAGTGATCTATTTTATACGTAGAAAAAATTGCCAAATACAAGGCATTTATTTCAATAACTAGTTGGTCTAATGATTAAATAAACAACGATATAGTGGGTGGTTTTAGCAAGTAAAAGTGATCACATAGTTGCTGAGATTGGTATTAATAACAATTCCATTAAGTTATTTTAATTCCGTCTTAAATTTGTCGATAATTAAAGTTTATATAGAACGTTATTGATTTTGACAAGTGCGCTACAAGGCTGTAGCTTATTGTTAATGGTTATAATGACTAACTTACCTCTAACTGCCTTTTTTCGTGTGAATTAAAATGAAGTATATAAAATGAATGGATTTTTAAAACCCTACTTGTTTCGAGCCATATTATTTTCTGGTTTAGCCCTTATTTTAGGGCTGTCACTTTCTTATATTGTTTATAAATCTTCAACTAAAATAGAACAAAACACGTATGAACTGGTCAATAAATATATTCCTATTTTAAATAGTTCTAACCAAATTATTGAAATATTAATTGCTCAAGAACGCAATATTTACGAGTATTTTGTCACACAAGACAACTCATTATTTTTATCAAAACAAAATGAATTTAATCAAATACTCACTGCGCAATACTTGCTAATTACTCAGCAAGGTTCATTTACTAATGAAAGTCAATTAATTGCTGAAAGCCAAAAGCAAATAGAACTTTTATTCACAAAATTTCATACGACAATCCAAAACAGAGATCAATATGATGCAAATGACTATTGGGATGAATTAAGAGTTATATTAGCCCAAATATCCGCGACTAGGCGTGAAATAACGCCCGTATTAGAAACGATAAAAATGGAGACTCAAAAGAACGTAATGAGCGCTAAAAATGCCACCCATAAACAAGTGGCGAAGAGTCACACTATGGTGGTTTTTTATAGCTTTAGTATTATTCTATTGGGTGCTCTTATTGCATGGTATATAAGACAATCTATTGTAAATAATGCCAAGATGAACCGTTTAGCATTATTTCCTCATCGTAATCCTAACCCTATTTTGAGTATTAACAACAAAGGAAATATTAGTTTTTCTAACCCCGCATGTGAAGCATTGTTACTTAAGTTGCAATACACGAATGAAGAAATACATAAATTGCTACCTCATAATTATTCTGCCCTGTGCAAAAAAATAATAAAGAGTAAATTGCAGTCTATTTCTGTTGAACAAACAATTAAACAATTTGTTTTACAATACAATATTAATTATTTACCCGATATCAATGCGTATGACATTCACATAATAGATATTACCGAACGAAAAATAGCAGAAGAGAAAGTTAAAAAATTAGCCTTTTATCATCAAGTAACTCATCTGCCCAATCAATATAAGCTTGATGATGATTTAATCTCTGAAATAAAACGTCAAAAAGAATTTTCTTTGGGCATATTTTCTATTAGAAGTTTTAATGAACTCGTGACAGCCTATGGTGTTGAAGTCTGTAATGATTTAGTACTTAAGTTTTGTCAGCACCTAAATAACGCCTTCGTTAACGAATTCATTTTCTATCATCTTAATGAAAACCACTTTGCTTTAATTAGCCGTGGCGAGAATGACAAAGCATCGTTACAACGTATTGCCAAACAAATTTGCCATATAGCTGAAAAACCGCTTATTACACAATACGGCGAATTCTTTATTGAGTTAGACTTTGGATTTTGCTTATACCCAACCCATGGTCAAGATAAAAACCGTTTAATCAAAAATGCATTCTCTGCCCTGTCGATTGCTCAAGCTAACCAACACGAATACTTTTCTTTATTTTGTTCCGATCTTGAGCACGACATTACCCATAATGCCAACATGATTGATGATTTAAGAAATGCAATTACAAAAGATGAATTATTTTTGGTTTTTCAACCTCAGTTAAACTTAGCTCAACAGAAAATAACCGGTATAGAAACCTTAGTTAGGTGGAAACGTAACGATAACATAGTATCACCAAACTGAATTTATCCCTTTAGCAGAACAGTCTGGTTTAATCGTCCCTATTGGCCAATGGATTCTTGAGCAAGCATGTTTGTTTACTAAAACCTTAATCAGTTTAGGCCATGAAGACATCGTTGTTGCGGTGAATGTATCACCACGTCAATTTTCTCATCCTGATTTTTTACAAACAGTTCAGCAAACGTTAGAAAACACAGAATTAGATGCCAAAAACTTAGAACTAGAGATCACCGAAGGTGTCTTTATGCATAACGAAGAAATGACTTTATGCGTACTTAATCAACTAAAGAAAAATGGTATACAACTCTCAATTGATGATTTTGGCACGGGTTATTCTTCCCTCTCTTACTTAAAACGTTTTCCCATAGATAAACTCAAAATAGATCAATCGTTTGTTAAAGATTGTCACGAAAATAATGAAGATAAAGCCATCATCAGTACGATTGTTGCTTTAGGGAAAAATCTTAACTTATCTTTGATTGCTGAAGGCGTAGAAGAATTAGCCCATGTTGATTTTCTAAAAAGTATTCACTGTGATGAGATACAAGGTTACTGGTATAGCAGACCATTGGAAAAAGATAAGCTTATCTCATTCATGACAAATGCAATGGTTAGAAATAACGGTTAAGGCTTTAACGACATGAACAAGATAATAAACTGGTTTTCTCTCGCCATTGAAAAAAACACGTTAAAACGCTCATTAAAAGTAGCGATGATTGTTGGAACGCTGCTGATGTTAATTAACCATGGAGATATAATTTTCTCTGGTGAAATTCAACTACACCATATATTGAAAATATTATTAACCTATTTAGTACCCTATTTAGTGTCTACCTATAGTAGTGTTGAGTCGAAACTCAACCACTAAAATAAGATACATTTACAGCAGTTGTTCCTGGCAAGAGTTTATTTAACAGCTTTATATCACACGGCTTAATAGTTTGTATTAAGCGCTCTTTGCTCTTTGTATAAAGCGCGTTCAACCCAATAATCAACACTCACATAACGTCCTGCACCCATAAATAATAGCGCTAATAACATGATAAAATAGGTAACAGAAAACTCGATACCATTATTTAACATCACAACACTGCCCGAAGAGGTTATGTAATCGTAGTTAGTGTGTTCTTGCAATACTTCTTTGACAATAGCCAACTTGTTTGAAGCTTCTATTACGCGTTCGGTAGCAAATGGCGCACTCGGGTCAGTAATAGCCTGCCAACCGTTGTCCCAATGAACTGTTCCGGCGGCAACAATCATAGTAATCATCAACGGAATTGAAAACCATCTTACGGCAACACCAAAGAAAAGTGCTATAGCACCAAAAAATTCAGTTGCGGTAGCTAAAATTGCCATCAAAAAAGGAAACGGTAAGCCTAAACCCCACTCGGTATTTCCAAACCATTCAACAATTCCCTCAAAGCCTTCAACTTTCTTAGTGCCTGCCATCCAAAAAACAGGTACTAAGTACATCCTCAACATAAAAGGGGCTAAAAAATCTAATTTTCGGGTTTTATTCAATAATGCGTGGATTTTTATTAAGTGCGATTTCAAAGTCTACTCCTTACAAAATACTATTTAGAATAACGATGTATTAAATAGTGATTTTTAGATGAATATTCGTTAGTTTAATGATTTGATGCTATCGAATAATAAAGGTTACAACTTTTTTGAAAAAACAAACGAGTCCCCCTCAAGACCTAGAAAATGAAAAACAACTCATTGATGGTCTTCTCAATAATGACAATTGTGCCTATGAAACTTTAGTAAGGCAATACAGTTCGAGAATGTATGCCATTGCGCGACGTTTTTTTAATAACGATGATGATGCCCAAGAATGTCTGCAAAAAGCATTTATTCAAGTATTTAAAAATATTATATCGTTTAATAAGGACGCTAGTTTAGCTACTTGGTTACATCGAATTACCGTAAATGAAGCATTAATGATGATCAGAAAACGCAAAAGACAACAGACAACCTCATTAGATGACTTTACTCAACATTATAATGAATTTGGCGAACGCACAGTGTTTAGCGATAGCGAAACAGATGAATTAGGTCAAAGTTTAGGGAATACTATTGAAGCTATTTTTGAACAAAAAGAAACTAAATTATCGCTGACAGAAATTATTTATCAACTTCCTGAAAAATACTGTAACGTTTTGCTACTTAGAGACATCCAAGAGATGAATACTAAAGAAACAGCAGCATTATTGTTTATCTCTGAAGCATCAGTGAAAACGCAATTACACCGAGCTAGATTGCTTTTAAAAGCAATTTTAGAGCAACAAGACAAAGAAAATTTAGAAAATAATTGGAAGGTGAATTAACGTGTTAATGATTAAACGATTAATGACTCGATATGTCCCTGGCATGTTAACTTGTGAAGAAGTAGATAACTTTTTATATGATTTTCATGAAGGGCAATTATCGTATGCTGAAAGAATTAAATTTAAACTACATTTGAGCATGTGCTCTGAATGCAGAGCTTATGTCCAAGGTTATATCAATACAATTCGTAATACACAAGCAGATATTAAAAAAACGGAACCCGTAGAAACTATTCCTGAAGAGTTGATTGAAGCAATTTTGAAAAGCCGAACAAAAAAGTAGTTTTATCCTTTAATATAATATTGGAAATACCATAAAATGATCGCAAGTCAATTGGCCATTCTCGAACAAGGCCTTTCATATCTAACGCACATTTCTGAAGAAGATTATACCGCAATCATATCGCCTAATTTTATTAGTTCAGCCGGCGCTCATATGCGGCATATTATCGATCATTACCAAGCGATCATTACAGGCTTGGAAATGAATTTAATTGATTATGATATTAGAGAACGCGGTTGTGAATTCGAATCATGTCCACGACGTGCAATAGAAAAACTAAATGAAATAAGCAACTGGATTCAGACTCTCACGTCGAATCAGCTGAGACAATCAATTACGCTAGCAACAGAAGTTTCCATTCATAATAAAAACAGACAAAAAGTACAAACCTCTGTTGCGAGAGAACTCGTGTTTGCCGGCAGCCATGCAGTACACCATTATGCCATGATAGCCCAAATATCGTATGCTCAGAAAAATTCACAGCCTCAGTTATTTGGTTTAGCTCCTGCTACTGCAACATTTCTCAGACAAACGGGACAGCAGAATAATTTAAAGCAACAAAGCTGTTGTTAGCTTTTAATTATGGTTATTTACCTTTTGCCAACATAAAACACGCAAAATGTAAGCATGAATATTATACCAATCTCACTTACTATGTGATCATTTCTACTTGTTAAAACCTCCAACTACATCGTTATTTATTTAATCATTGGAACAACTCGTTAATGAAATAAATGCCTTGTATTTGGCAATTTTTTCTACGCATAAAATAGATCACTTAATTAATGAAACTGGTATTAGGTTCTAAACCGCTCAACAGACTGGTTAAAACTAATAGCCAACTCTGTCATTTTCACCGAAATATCATGAGTTTCCATACTGCCCTTCAGAACAGCATCCCCCACGGTTTTAAAGTGCTCAACCCATTCACGCATGTCAATAACTTGGTTATGTGAATGTTTTGCCTGATTCGCTACTTCATCGCTATCCTTGCTCAACGTCATAATAGTTGCTTGAATAACTGAAAGTGACTCAACCGTTTGTTGCGATAACTCAACCGCTTCACTGGCTTTAATCTGGTTATTTTCCATAGAACAAACAACCTGGGAAATAGAACCGACAATACCCTCTAACATGGCATTAATTTCAATGGTTGATTGATGTGTCCGTGTCGCAAGTGTTCTTACTTCATCTGCAACGACGGCAAAACCTCGACCAGTCTCACCTGCTCTTGCTGCTTCAATGGCTGCATTTAACGCTAACAAGTTGGTTTGATCTGCAATTTCAGCGATAGTACCCACAACCGCTGAAACATTATCCCCTGATTTACGAAGTTCTAATAACATTTCTGATGAGATTTCGATATCACTCGCCAATGAAGAAATACCTACCGATGCTTTAGCAACTTGTTGCGCCCCTTTTTCTACTTCTTGCGCGCCTTTTTCAGCTTTCTGTGACACATTATTTGACTGCTGAAAACTTAACTTAATTTGATCTTCCAAGGTCATCATTCGTGATAGCAGTGATTCAATTTTTTCATTGAGTAATTTAACTTGATCATCAGCATTCTCTGATGACTGTGCCAATACGCTAACTAAGCCATTAATGTTATTGGCTACACTTCTAACATCGTTAATACCAAGGAGAAACGCTTTAAGTAGTCGGTTAACACTTCCCGCAGCAATACCAATTTCATCTTTGGAATTTTCTGGCACTGTAACGGTTAAATCATAGTCTTGCGCCACGTGGTCAAGTTCTTTGGCAAGTTCACGAATAGGCAAGGCAATTTTTTTATGAGAATAAGCATAAGCAACAATGGCTACGGTAACAATACTTGCTAACAGTGCTAAGACTAATAGTTGGATGTTGGCAATTTCCGTACTTATTTCTTTCGAGCTACTATTGGCACTACTACTAACATCCTCTTTAATTTTATTTAGTTGAAAGGCAATGTTTTTCGAGTGCTCATCAACTTCTACTAGGATATTGCGTGCACTATCCCAGTCGACAGAATCTGCAGTCATAACACCTTGCAGTCGTTCCATAATGGCAAATAGAGTTGTTATTTCTACCATAATTGGCTTACTTTCTTGATAGGCTGTCATCATACTATTCGTTTTTAATAGCCGGTCGAACTGTTTTTTATTGTCACTTATCACACGAGAAAATTCACTTTCTTCAATCACTGTGCCGTAAAACCCATAGGCGGAAATTTGTAAACTATCCAAGGAAAGTCGCATTTCTTGCAAGGTATCTAATTCTGGCAAGGTTTGACCTATAAAGTGATTTGTTCGTTGATTCACCTCACTAGCAACACCAAACAAAGTTACCGAGGCCGCAATTGCAACCATGAGTACAAATACATAGCCAATTAATACTTTTTTACTGATAGAATTCATAAACTTCTCGCTATATAAAGGGTTTTTATTGTGGGAGTATTAGATAACAGTGCAGGATGCACTAGACGTTATTAAAACCCTTTTTTCAACTCATTCGCTAAATGATACTTTTATTCTATAAGAGAGAATAACAGTTTCCTGAAAATTATTTTATCTAAATTATCGTTTATTGCCTTCATGTAAATATTTCTCTTTACCTTTGCCAAGGTAAAGCTTCAACAATTTTTCAGGGGCACTAGGCAAATCAACACTGAGAAGTAAGCCAGGGGTTTGATTAAAGTTTACATCAATTCCTGTACAATGAAATTTTGCACCCAATTTATGGTACTGTTTTAAAAGGATAGGAATATCTTTGTTGTCTTTTTCAATGCCCATTACTAATGCCGATAGCTGTGTTAATGTTAACGGTTTTTCATCTATAAAATCGTTAACTTCCGGATGAAGTTGTCCATTAAACATTGCTTTAGCTTGAACACCTTGATTGTTAGATACCATGACTTTATCGATTAAAGCAACCGAACGTGGATCGTATAACTTACTTAATGATACCGTACCATACAGGGTTCTATACCTAGGATGTTGACAAACGAAAGCGCCAATGCCTTTCCATAATAATAATAGTCCATAATAACTATTCTGGTATTTTTCAATAATAAAAGACCTTCCCATTTCTAAACAAGGTTCTTGTTGGTTAATAAACTCTGGCTGAAAGTTAAATATTTGCGCAAGGTAAAGCTGCGACACGCCCTCCTTTTGTTGCAATAAATCTGTTTGACCAATACGATACGCACCAATTATTTCTTGCTCTTTATGATCAAAGATAAATAAATGCATGTAGGTCGCATCAAATTTATCCGTATCACAAGGCTCACCACTACCTTCATTTAGTGTTCTAAAGGTAACTTCTCGCAAGCGTGTAATTTCTTGCACACAAACAGGTATTTGATGCTGATAACCATAATACACAGTAAAAGTTTTAAACTGTAATAGGCATTGTTCAGTGGGTAAGCAAGATAATTCCGCTGTTAAAATTGAGCCACTTGCCGATGGAATGATATCTTCAAATACGGTGGGCTCATCATCTGTCTGCCACGCAGTAAAATACTTTTCATCATTTAAATAACACTGCAATCGTAAAAAATCATTCATTTTATCAATACTATCAAATTCATTGAGTTGTTTAGGTTGAATTAAACTATTTGTTTTTAAGGTTATTTCATGCTGTTGTAATTTCAACATTTCACGGGCAAGCATTAACAATCGAAATCGATAATAGATTCTACCCATTTGATGAAATAACTGACTATTAGTACCAGAAATATACACAGGTAAAATGGGTGTTTGGGTTTTATTAGCAATTTGAACCGCCAACCGATTCCAGTCTCCATCGGTTATTCGTTGTTTATCCGCTTGATAAAAAGACACCCTACCTGCAGGAAAAATAACTAATAGTCCTTCGTTTTTCACATGATTAAAACACTTTTTAATCGCCGAGGTATTGATGGCAGCTTTGGGTTTTAATGGGTTTGCAAAAATAAAGTAGTCTTCAATTTCTTTAAATATTTGTAAGCCAATATTGGCCATTACTTTGGTATCTTCACGATAGGAGGTAAGTAATTGAGCAATAATCACGCCTTCCACCATGCCATAGGGATGATTACATACCACAATACATCGCCCTGTTTTCGGTAATTTCGAAATAATATCTTGTGCACCAGAGACTTGAACACCTAGTGATTCTAGTAATTTTATAGAGAAATTTTGCTTGTCTAAGCCTGATAATTCATTGGTTAGATACAATTCTCGTAACTGCTTTATCCCAAATAGTCGATCGAGTAAAGGACTAACCGCTTTAAGTAAAATACCTGAAAACGTATTAGGCGCGAGTGATGACAACCGTAGATTTGAAAGGAGCTTATTTGAATTATTCATTATGAAAATACTTTACTACACAAATTAACTTATTAGAAACCACACTAAACTAGTTTGGATTTACCAAAAAACAACATAACAAACAAATCTTTGACACTGGCTTTAAAAAACCAATAGCTTAAATTTCTTTGCTGTGTTTCAGGTATTTTAGCTGAATTACTCGCTACTTTCTTTACTCCCTTGGAAACAAGCGCATGTTGACGTTTTTCTTGTTGGCGTTTCAAGGCAATGTTATCTCGTCGTTCTTGGGCAATATTAGCGCGCTCAGCAAAGCGACTTCTTGCCTCAGTACTCATCGTTGATAATAAACTACCACCGCCTGCCGTTTTACCTTTCACTTTAGTTTTTGGTTTTGGTGTACTACACATATTAACCTCCAATACACTTGATGATTTATCTTCAAATTAGCACAATGATTCTCATGCTTTATTTTTAGATGAACAAACGTATCTAAAGGTTACAAAATAAAAAAACATATTATTGAAAATCAGCCTACTTAGGTTAGTAAACTCACTATTATTCAACAATATGCTTTTCATAAAAGTTTATAATTAATTCAATATATTAACTATTCAGTTTCACATTAAACTTAATTTAACTATAAGGCCAAACCCAATCATTAACTTCGGGTATGTCTACGCCGTGTTCATGGGCGTATTGGCAGCACTCAATTTGACGGTCTCTAAATAATTGTTTTGCATGTGCTCCACCACTTTCAAGCTAGGTACACGGTTAATTACATCAATGGCAAGACTAAACCTGTCAATTTGGTTTTCAATCGCCAACTCAAGCGGTGTGTTTATATTGCCTTTTTCTTTATAGCCACGCACATGTAAGTTTTTATGATTATGGCGTTTATAGGCTAAGCGATGTATTAACCAAGGGTATCCATGAAAGTTAAAAATAATGGGTTTATCTAAAGTAAATAAACTATCAAAATCATTATCGGATAAACCATGAGGATGCTCTGTTTCACTTGTTAAACGAAACAAATCCACCACATTAATAAAACGCACTTTTAATTGTGGAAAATGCTCCCTTAGCAAGGCTGTTGCTGCTAACGCTTCTTTTGTTGGTATATCACCGCATCCTACCATAACAACATCAGGCTCATGACCTTGATCATTACTTGCCCTTGACTCCATATTCCCAAACCCTTGGTACAATGCTTAATGGCGCTATCCATATCAAGATATTGTACGTGTGATTGCTTATCACAAACAATCACATTGATATCATTCTCACTACGTAAACAGTGATTTGCGGTTGAAAGTAGGCAATTAACATCAGGCGGTAAGTATATTCGGGTAACGTCAGGGTTTTTATTAACGACAAGATCTAGAAAACCAGGATCTTGATGCGTAAATCCGTTGTGATCTTGACGCCAAACGGTTGAGGTAATTAATAAATTAATGGATGAAATGGGTGCGCGCCAAGACAATTTTTCGCTGATAGCTAACCATTTTGCATGTTGGTTAAACATAGAATCAATGACATGCACAAAAGCTTCATAGGTAGCAAAAAAACCATGTCGTCCAGTTAGTACATAACCTTCAAACCATCCTTCAAGCGTATGCTCAGATAACATTTCTAAAACACGCCCATCCGGACTAAGTTCTCCCCCATTATCATCTTCAGGTAAATATTCAGATAACCATAACTTTTTACTGACTTCATAAATGGCTTCTAATTTATTTGATGATGTTTCGTCTGGCCCAAACACTCGAAAATTATCATGATTCATGCGCATAATATCACGCAACATTTCACCTAAAGGTCTAGTGTTCATTGCATTGGTTTGGGCAGGTTTATCTACTCTTGCGGCATAGCTTTGAAAATCGGGCATCCGTAAATTTCGTTTTATTAAACCACCATTTGCGTGAGGGTTTGCACTCATTCGGCGTGAGCCTTTGGGTGCTAGTGCCTCTAATTCTGGTATTAACCGTCCCGTTTTATCAAATAATCTATCGGGCTGATAGCTTTTTAGCCATTGATCTAACATTGTAAATTGTTCTGTATCAGAAACGACCCCTGTTAAAGGCACTTGATGCGCACGCCAAAACCCTTCGACTTTATTGCCATTAACTTCTTTTGGCCCTGTCCAACCTTTAGGAGAACGTAAAATAATCATTGGCCAATGCACACGTGATGCTTTACCTGAAGTGCGCGCCTCATTTTGATGAGCACGAATGTCCTTAATACAATTTTCCATTACCTCTGCCATGGTTTGATGCATGAGTGTTGGGTCACTCCCCTCTACAAAGTAGGGTTTCCCACCATATCCAATAAATAATGCTTCAAGCTCTTCGTGCGGAATACGTGACAGTAATGTTGGATTGTTTATTTTGTAACCATTCAAATGTAAAATAGGCAATACGGCCCCGTCTCGAATAGGGTTAATAAATTTACTTGAATGCCAAGATGTTGCTAAAGGTCCTGTTTCTGCCTCACCGTCTCCCACAGCAACAGTTACAATTAAATCGGGGTTGTCGAATGCTGCACCAAACGCATGAGATATACTATAACCAAGCTCACCGCCCTCATGAATAGAACCCGGTAGCTCAGGCGTACAATGACTGCCAATTCCCCCAGGAAATGAAAACTGTTTAAATAATCGTTTCATACCGGCAGCGTCTAAACTTACATCTGGGTATATTTCGGAATAGGTTCCTTCTAAATACACAGGAGCTAAAACGCCAGGCGCCCCATGACCTGGCCCTTGACTAGAAAAATAGCATCAAGGTCATACTTGTTAATAAGCCTATTTATATGAATATACATAAATGACAAGCCGGGGCTTGACCCCCAATGTCCTAAAAGCCGTTTTTTTATATGCTCGGGCGCTAAAGGTTGTTGTAATAAAGGATTATCTTGAAGGTATATCATGCCTGCGGCAATATAATTACAAGCCTGCCAATAGGCATTAATTGAATGCAATTCATTGTCTGAAAGTAGATTAGTGTTTTGCTTAGTTTTATTCGAGATTTCCATTTGAATACCACACATATAATTTAATAGTTAAATCATTCTTACCACTCAAATGCTCTGATAAATAATGAGTATTTGAATGTTCCCTTTTGAACAAAGATTTTTGGGTCTGTTCAAATTACATTGTCAATAAACCACTACACGATGTTGTCAATATTTTCTTTATCCTCTTGTTTTTCATTAATATTATTCGTCATATATTGCACTACAGTACAAGTAACTACATCACCAAGCACATTAACGGAAGTACGGCACATATCTAATATTCGATCAACCCCAAGAATAAGCGCAATACCTGCACTAGGAATACCAACGCCTTCTAGTACCATACTAAGAATAATAATGCCGGCACCAGGTGTGGCAGGAGAACCTATTGACGCAGCAACCGACATTGTGACAATAAAAACATAGCTGCTTATACTCAAATCAACATTAAAAACCTGTGCGAGAAACACTGTGGCTACACCTTGATATAGTGCAGTTCCTGTCATATTTATTGTGGCACCCAAGGGGACTAAAAATCGTGATATCTCTGGTTTTATCTTAAGTTTATCTTCAACCACTTTTAATGTCAGTGGCATTACAGCCGCTGAGCTGCCGGTAGAGAAAGCTAACAGTAATAATTCTCTAACATTAACAAATACGGCTTTAAATCGTTGTTTCAAGGTTATCGTAGCCACGAAAAAATACAAACATGCCATGATAATGATGCCTAATAATACCGTTGCCATATATATGGCCATACCAGTTAATACATTTAAACCAAGGTTGGCAACAAGTCTTGTTATTAAACCAAAAACAGCTAAAGGCGCTAATAACATAGCCCATGAAACGATGCGTAAACTCACCTCTTGTAACGCCCCCAACAAATCAAATAAGGGTTTTGATTGCTGAGCAGGAATTGATAATAAAGCGACCCCTAACACAGCAGCAAATAAAATAACTTGCAACATTTCACCCGAAGCCATCGAGGCTAAAGGATTTTTAGGTATTAATGCTGATACTTTATTTGGAAATTCAGCTGCATCAGGAAAACCTTTAGCAACCGCTTTAATGGTGGGGGTAGCATTGGGGTCAATTAAAGAGGTAGCATCAACAAAATGACCCGGTTGAATATTAAGTGCTAAGAAAATACCAATAGCAGCGGCCAATGCTGTTGAGATAATGATAAAAATCAAAGCGATCATGCCATTTTTTTTCATCGCTTCAGGATTATTATTCGCCGCTAGCCCCATCACTATTGAGGCAATAACTAATGGCACAACAATCATTTGAATAATAGCTAAAAACACCTGTCCGGGTAGTGCGAGCCAAGCCGTTATAATTTTAACTGTTCCAAAGAGAAACCAAACCTAAATCTGGTCCTAATAACACCCCAAGAATGATACCTAATCCTAAAGCGATAATAACTTTCAGCCAGAGCTTTCCGCTTACCAATTTGTCAAATTGATCCGCCAAATTTTTCAGTGGATTGAAAAAAAATTGTGATTTTTTCATGCTAATTCCTTCTCTTCATTTCCACTTTACTCATTATATTGTAAAGATTGAAATTCAATTTAGACTTATTTGACAATACGCCATAAATACACGTAAATCATCTTTTATCTTTACGATATTTTCATTTGTTTTTCTTAGGATTTTAGATGTTATTTCAGTCTATATATTATGAACCTCAGCGTACTTACACGAATTAAGGCAAATCAATATACCAACATAGAAAACATTCAGACTACTAAGAACAGATGACACTAAGCAGGTATAATACAAATCTTAACAATTATGTGATCATTTCTACTTGCTAAAATCACCAACTACATCGTTATTTAATAATTATAACAACTACTTATTGAAATAAATGCCTTGTATTTGGCAATTTTTTCTCCGTGTACAATAGATCACTTAATTAATGAAACGGGTATAATTGTCATTATCTTGGTAAATAAAAGATCATTACCACGCAAAAAATAACAATTGCCCAAAAAACTTTAACAAAAAATTTAATTTTACTGCCTTTACTATGCGGGTGTTTTTCAGGTAGAGCCATACCACAGTGTTGGCAATGGCTAGCACTTTCGTCATTATTACCTTGACAATAAAGGCACTTTTTATCTTTTTTATTCATACCTGAGTTCCTTATTGCGAAGTCAATTGATGATATAGTTGCGGCAAACGCAAAGGTAATTGTTCTGGTCTTAAAATTACGGTAAAACCATCCGAGCCAAAAAGATAAGGTAAATAGGTCTGCGCATCAGTGTCAATGGTGATACAAAAAGGTTTTATACCCAAACGCTTCGCTTCAGTAATAGCATTATGCGTATCTTCGATACCAAAACGTCCTTCATAGTGGTCAATATCATTGGGTTTACCATCAGTCAAAATAAGTAATAATTTTTCAGTACTTTTTTGTTCATTAATAACCTGTGTTGCCTGACGTATTGCAGCGCCCATACGAGTATAAAAACCAGGTTTTATCGCTTGAATGCGTCCTCTTACATGGTCTGTGTAATTTTCATTAAAATTCTTCAACATAGTAAAACGAACATTATGTCTTTTTACCGACGAAAAACCATACATAGCGAAATTGTCACCAACTGACTGCAATGCTTCACCAAATAATAAGAGGCTGTCTTGCACCACATCAATAACACGGTTGTCGTTATCTAAATGTGCGTCGGTCGACATTGATAAATCTGCTAATAAAAGGCACGATAAGTCTCGGTTATTACCGCGAAAGGATCTAAATAAGCCTTTTTCTGCGCTTGGGGTTATTTTACTTTCTACATGAAAATCTAACCAAGCACTCAAGTCTATCTCTTCGCCTTGTGGTTGTGCTTTTAACCAGTATCTTACGCTACGCAATTGTTCAAACTGAGCTTGAATGAGTTTAGATATTTTTTGTAAACGTACAGGTAACTTCTCTGCCTTAGCATCTTTGGGTAGCATTGGCTGTAGTAAACAGCGGTCTTCTTCTAAAATTTGTTTTTTATAATGCCACTCAGGTAATTTTATTCCCTCACCTAAGGGGATATCGTCTTCTGAAGCTGATGGTAAATCAAGATCGATTTTAATTTGTGCACTTTTTTGCTTTTCTTGTTGCTTTGCTAGCGTGATTTTATCAAGATCTTCGACCGTACTTGACATATCATCGTCGTCATCACTGTCATCCGAACCACGATCTAATTTGGAAAACTCACTCCAAGAAAATAAACTTTCAAGACGAAAAATCATCATACCATTACGTTCATCTGGAGAATCAACACGTTCAGCTTCTTTACGACTTGTTTGTGATTTTTTGACTGATTTTTTTTGTTTCTCTTCCTCTTGCCCCTCTTCTTCAATATCTTGATATTCAGGCGGTACAGTTTCTTCAGAAGAAGATGAGGGATACAGCCATAAATATACTGCTTTAGGCGCAAAGTTAACCATTGGGAATTCAGTAACAGAGCCCGGTGTTAAAATGGAATTTACAATTGCTTGTTCCATTGCTTGCTCAGTGTGAGGCAAGGTATCAATGGGTTGCCGACTTGCTACAAACGCTTGTGCTAGTCGAGTATAACGATTACGAAGTGCAGGAAACTTTTCTAGTATATTAACGACTAATGTTTGGTTATCGGTAGCCCAATGAGAGAAGCGACCATTGTGATTTGAGGCCAAAACAGCTAACCAAATATATAAATCATAATTTAATGATTTATCATTAAATATGGCAAGTGACTCAGGTAAACGTAAACTTTCTTCGTCTTGCCACGCTAAACTCACCAATTGGGTATCACCTGAAATTTTTTGTAAAAAGCTTTTTCGACTAAGATATTCACGCCCTGAAGCCGCTTCTACCCGCTTTACTGAATCTCCGCCTAAGGCACGAAAGACCATACCAACTGATTTACTTACTTCATCAAAAGCAACTCTTGCTTCTTCAAATTCAGGATTTGCCTTGCGGGTAATATACTTGTGCCATAGTCCGCCAACCCACTCTTCCATAACACTAAAACCGTATAGTCAGTTAATAATGCTAAGATTGTATCAAATGATCTCGCTGTGTGTGTGATTTGGGTCAAGATTAGTGAAGTGTTATTACGGTATTTTCAAGTATTCATTAAAACAAAGGAAGTTTATGTGCCATAGCTCGCGCTAAGTTAAGCATACCAAGCAGCACAAAACAGGCGTGCATGGTAACAAAATAAACAACGGTTATCATGACTGACACATCAAATTGATCGGAAAATAAAATATAAAAGGTCGGAGCAACACCTAGCATGACCCCTGCTAGTGCAGACACTTGAATACTTCTAATTAAATGTATCCGATTATAATTTGAAATTTGCTGTGCGTTTTCGCTATTCGATTTACTTTGAAAAAAATAGTACACAAGAATTAAAAAACTGATAATGGGCACAAGTAACAAATTTGACAAATAAAGCGATTGGTAAATTATCTTGGGCTTGTTATGTTGATTTGATTTCATATTCACTTACCTTTTATAGTTAACCTAGCACGGTTTAAGACGAATGAAGCCGAATAAAGAACTTATACCAAATAAATAATTCCTATAATAATAGGGAGTAATATAACATAGCCTAATAATAATCGTCGCCAAAGTTTAGGCGCATATTTAAGCTCCATAAATACATCAATTATCTGTTGTCCTTTTAAAAAAACAATAAATAAAACAGCGCCAATAAACAAGCTTTTCTGGGTAGTAAATAATTCAAGTACTTCCCCTATGTATACAGAAATAACCGTAAAGAGCAGTAGTAACAGCCAAGTTATGGTATTTTTTTTATTCGTATTAATTGATGACATCAGCGTTAAATCACGTAAACAAGAGGAAATAAAATAATCCACAACATATCAACCATATGCCAATAACTAGCACCTGATTCAAAGCCTGTGATATTACTCGCGTTATACTCATTTTTTGCCGCTTTTACTGCGACAAAAACTAGGATAACCATCCCTAAAAGGACATGCATTAAATGAAAAAAAGTAATCATAAAATATAGGGTAAAAAAGGTATTCGTTTCAATCGTAATACCTTGTTCAAATAAAGATAAATATTCCCCTATTTTGACTCCGATATATACACACGCCACTAACTTAGCAATAACTAACAGTTTGGCTGCTTTTACCCCGTCTCCTTGGTGCACTTTTGTTAAGGCAAGCGCGACAAAATAACTACTTGTAATCAGGGTAAGCGTATTAATGAAACCGGATATTTT
Organism: Colwellia maritima; assembly: GCF_022669015.1. Lineage (GTDB taxonomy): Bacteria > Pseudomonadota > Gammaproteobacteria > Enterobacterales > Alteromonadaceae > Colwellia > Colwellia maritima. Next base: position 967,264 of record NZ_JAKKSL010000002.1, read on the forward strand.
ATGTAATTGAGCCTTCCCTTGCAGGAATATTTCAGGATTTAACTTTTCAGAAACAGCAAAACCGATAAATAAAATAGCAAAAACAGTTAATTCAGCCAAAATGAAAAACCACATGGCTAAATCACCAGGCAGCCTATTTTCTAATTTGTGTGGTGAGCTTGTTTCAACCTCAGGAGATAGTGTCTCAGCACTTATGGTATTATTCAAGGTTACTTCCTGTTTATGTTCATCCGACAACTATTCATCAAAATAAATTTTAGCAACATCCATTAGCGCTTTAACTGTTTGAGGATCATCTGATAATGGCTCAGCTAAACAACAGCGACACACATCTAATACATTCATGCCTGTACTGATCATACGGGCTGCATAAATCAATAAACGTGTTGACGCCACTTCGTCCAAATCATTTTGTTCTAGTTTTCTTAGCGCACCGGCTAATTCAACAAGTTTAAACGCTAAATGCGCATCTACGCCAGTTTCTTTAATCAGTATCTGTTGTTCAATTTCCGCCGTTGGGTAGTCAAAACGTAATGCAACAAAACGTTGACGAGTACTTGGTTTCATCCCTTTGAGCAGGTTTTGATAACCGGGATTATAGGAAACCACTAACATAAAACCTGGGGCGGCTTCAATCAACTCACCTGTTCTTTCTAACGGTAGTACACGTCGATCATCAGCTAACGGATGCAAAACAACGGTTGTGTCTTTTCGAGCTTCAACCACTTCATCTAAGTAACAAATCCCCCCTTCTCTTACGGCTCTCGTTAACGGACCATCTTGCCAGTAGGTACCATCAGGACCAATTAAATGACGACCCACAAGATCCGCGGCCGTTAAATCATCATGACAAGCAACGGTATATAACGGTTTATTTAATTTTGCCGCCATATGAGCGATAAAGCGCGTTTTACCACATCCTGTAGGTCCTTTAATTAACACCGGTAGCTGATGCTCATAGGCATGATTGAACAAAGTGACTTCGTTGCCTTGTTCTTGATAGAAAAGCGCTTTAGTGGTCATATGCGTTAGTTAACTCAATAATAATTCTTGTGAGTAAAATACCTTAGCACGAAGGAAAGTACAAATACGATTAACCGCTTAATTGATAAGGATCATTGAAAGGGTAAAGTTTATTATTTCTAATAGATTTGCGCTTTAACTTTTAATGTACCGAAAGTTTAGTTAAAATCAATATCTCAGCATTTTTCATTTGAAATAGTTTTAATATGCATGCAATTTTTGAATACATTCCTTTAGTTATATTTTTTATTGTTAGTAAATTTGTGGATATTTATTGGGCTACTGCCTCATTAATACTGACATCTGCTTTACAAATCCTTTATTATTTTTTGAAAAAAGAGAAGGTACCAACACGTAATTGGATATTTTTTGCTCTAATTGTTGTTTTTGGTGGTTTAACTATTTTTTTACATGATGACGTTTTCATCAAGTGGAAAGTAACCATCATCAATGAAATTTTTGCCATTGCATTACTTGTTAGCTATTACGGTTTCAACAAAAACATCATTAAACAGTTTCTTTCCGAATCAATATCATTACCTGACCCTATTTGGACCAAATTAAATCTTGCGTGGGCGTTTTTCTTTGCTTTTTGTGGTGTACTAAATTGGTACATTGCTTTTAATTTTGATTTAGAAACTTGGGTGAATTTCAAAGTATTTGGACTTACAGGTCTGATGTTTGCCTTCTCAATTATTACAATATTATCCTTGAGTAAATATATGACAGACGACAAAGATGACATTTCTGATGCCATTGAAGATAGTGTTGAAATCACCTCAAATGTAATCAGCAAACCGCAACATAATAAAGATAATGACAAAATATAGGAAAACTCATGTTATATGTAATTTACAGTGAAGACGTTGCCAACAGTTTAGAAAAAAGATTATCCGTTAGAGAACATCATTTAGCCCGTTTAAGTGCCTTGCAAAATGAAGGTCGTTTGTTAGTGGGCGGTCCTTGTCCCGCTATTGATAGCAATGATCCAGGGGAAGCAGGCTTTACTGGCTCTTTAGTTATTGCCGAGTTTAATGATTTAGTACAAGCACAAGCTTGGGCCGATGAAGATCCCTATATAGCTGCCGGTGTCTATGAAAAAGTCATCGTTAAACCTTATAAAAAAGTACTTCCTGCTTAATATCCTCTTTATTAAGATCTGCGTAAAAACTGTAGAGTTAACTTTTTTTACGCAAGGATATCAACTATGCTGTAAGTGTCTAGCGAAAATAAAATACTGACAGTGACAGTGACAGTGATACATAAACATAATTCAATATTTCAACAATGTGTGCATGGCCAATAAAATCTTAGCGTTAAGTGTTTTCATTCTTTCACAATCTTTTTTGTCTGCACCGGCGTTTGCGGAAAAAACCATAGACGAATGTGAAAAAGTGTCATCCACACAAAAAAAACTGTCCCGTTGTTTTGATACACTGTCGTCAGGGCTCGATCGAGAATTACAAACGTGGGTTAATAATCATGTTTTTAATCTAGAGGAAAAAGCGTTATTGACAGGACGCCATGCCGCATTAAAAATGTTTAAACGATCGCAAAATGATTTCATTACCTTTCGTGACAACGATTGTCGGTGGCAATATCTTGCTATATCACCCTGAAGAAAGGAGCTGATTTAGCCTATAAAAAATGCTATATCATAATCACAAAGAACCGTATTAGTGAACTCAGTAAAGTGCCTTAAAACAGTGTTTTATTTAATACGTTATATTAACCCTGCTTTATTAAATCCTCTTTACTAAATCATTATAGAAAATAATAAAGAATGACTTCTTTAGTCTAAGACAAGCTTGATGGCGAGCTTTCAATTGGCGCGATTTCCTCAGCTTCCTCTTCAGGACCAAGTAAAATGCCTAACCGCGCATGTTTTTTCATTGGTATCAAGTGCTATCTTAATCATCATGGTTAGTGGAACAGACAAAAACATTCCAACAGCACCAAAAATGTAACCCCATAAAATTAAAGATAAAAAGACAACAAAAGCAGATAAACCTAACATTTTACCCATTAATTTAGGCTCTAAATAATTGCCGACTATATTATTGATGGCGAAAAAGCTTATCCCTGTCCACATTACACCTAATGGGCCTAATTGTATTAACGCTAAAATAACCGGTGGTACAGCCGCAAGCAATGAACCTAAATTGGGAATAAAGTTTAATAGAAAGGCCAAAGATTCCCCAAAGAAAGGGATAATCTACCCCAATAAGTACCAAGGCTAAAGACGCTAAAACACCTGTTAATAAGCTCGTGGCCGCTTTAATGGCTAAATAATGACGTATTTTACTAAGTACATGGTTTACATGTACCATTTTGTCTTGTGCATCTGAAAATGCTTTGGCAAATTTAGCAGGGAAACTTGTTGTTTCAGCTAAAATAAAAATAACGCAAAGGAAAATAACGAAGAAGTCACTAAAGATGTTACCCACACCACCTAAAATCATGGTGACTAATGACATGATGTCTGCTTTCTCAAAAGCAGATGCTACATTAACATTCTCAATTGGCATACCATGGGAAGCAACCCAGTCGACAATTGACTTAACTCGAGTTCCTAATTGTTCAATATAAAAGGCCTTATTCGCATTAAAAGCATTTATTGAATCGCCAACTAAAGCGACAACCCCATACACAAAAGTTAGAATCACTGCGAGTACAATCACAATGGCTAACGAGCGGGGTACTTTATGATCTTCCATCCATCGAATCGATGGCATACAAATAATAGCGATAAACAAAGCCATTAATAACTGCACTAAAAGCGGTGCCGCAACTTTTAAACCTGAAATGATGATGATGATGGAGGCAAATGCAACGAGGTAAGGTGTTGCCTGCTTAGAAGGGGTCATACTTATTATTATTCCTTGGAGTTTACTAAATTATCTACAATATATAGATAACGTTTCAGGTATATATCGAGCCAATATACCTGAAATTGATGCTATTCACTAGCGTAGAAATAAAAGCACTCTGTCAATTTAATGAAAATTACATTATCAAACCAATGTGCTTATTTTTAACTTTTAGTAATAAACGAGGGCGTTCAAAATTCAGTATTAGTTTAAACTAATTTATTACCTTGCACTTAACCAAGTTTTCGTAATAGTCCCTGTGTATTTTGTCGCATGGTTTTAGCAACCATAAGGTAACCAATACTTGCCACAAAAATAGCGCCACTTGCAGGACCAAGTAACCACACGTACGGATGTAACCTTCCCGCTAAGTCAAAAAGTTGCTGCTGAATTATTAACAAGGTTACATCACTAACAATTGCCGCGACTAAGCCAGAAATGGCACCTAATAATAAAAATTCATACAAAGTTGCTAACTTTATCAAGCGCCCTTTAGCACCCAATGTACGCAAGATCACTACTTCTTGCATACGCTCAGCTAAACTTGCCTGAACTTGAGAAATAAGCACTAACCCACCACTAATCAATACGATAAAGAGGACAAAACCAATGGCCAGTGTTACTTGAGATATTATTGACTGTGCCTGCTCCATCTGAGATTTAATATCAATCATGCTAATAGTGGGAAAACGTTGCAATAACTGACTGACATCTTTTGTATGAATATCTTGTAACTGTGCTGCACTAAAATAGGTTACAGGTACTTTCCCTGCCATATTAGGGCTGAGGATCATGACAAAATTCGGCTTTATATTGGCCCAATTCACATGTCGAAAACTGGTTACTTTGGCATCAATTCTTTGCTCATCAACTAAGATGGTTAATGTGTCACCTAATGATAAACCAAGTTCATCTTTCCAACCATCAAATACGGATACTTCAATTTCATCAGTATCTGAAAACCATTGACCTTCCGTTATTTCATTATCTTCTGGTAAAGCATCTAGCCATGTTAAATTAGGCTCACGTCTAACTCCTTTACGCGCATCTTCAGCATCCTCTTCACCTTCCTGTTTTGACACTCTTCGCGCATACTCTTCATTATTCACCGCATCAATTCTGCCTCTAAATACAGGATAAAAAGCTTCATGTATTATCCCCTTCTCCTCAAAGAACTGTTTGATTGGTGCCACTTCTTGCTCAGCGATATTAATTATGTACATATTGGGTGCATCAGCAGGAATTTGCATTTGCCAATCTGTAATCATGTCATTTTTTAATACCACCAAAAATAGCATTAACTTAATTGCTAAAGCGAAACTAATCAGCTGAATTGCATTGGCATTCGCTCTTTTTTGTAAGGTAGCAATGGCTAGAGACCAACTTGTTCCTGGTCTAAGTCCCATCCGACGCCCTGCAGAAAAAATCAACTTAGAAATACCAAACAAAAGGGCTATAACTAGCAAAGTTGAACCGAACAAAATTAATGTGGTGATCATTTCCCCACTAAAAAGCCACATTAAAACAAAGATAGTGATCAATGATAAAACAATATGAATTCGGCTTAATGCTAAAGAATCGCCCAAATTACGACGTAATACGCGCAGTGGAGGAATATCAAATAAATCTAGCAAAGGTTTTAGTGAAAACATTAACGCGCACACAAGACCAACAAGGCATGAGAGTAGCCAAGGTCGGACACCTGAAGGAGGTAACTCAGCCCCCATAAATTTGGCTAGATATTCCCCTCCAATATATTGCAATAAAAAGCCGATGGCTAAACCCGCAGCAATAGAAAACAGTGTAACTAGACTTAAATGAAGTAAATAGATATTTCGAATAGTAGTTCGACTTCCCCCGAGTGTTTTCATCATAGCAACGGGATCGTACTGGCGCTCACAATAACGTTTAGCAGACACCGCCATGGCCACTGCAGCAAGCATGATGCCAAACAAACCGACTAACAATAAAAATCGTTCTGCACGGTCTAAATTATTACCCAGGGGAGATTGCCTATCTTTTATCCCCTCCCAATTTTGATTATTTTTCAGTTGTGGTTTTAACCAGGTATAGTAGTTTTTTATTTGTTGTTCTGAACCTGCAAAAAGTAACCGATGAAATACGCGACTACCGGCTTGCACAGCCTTTGTTGCCGGAATATCGTCATAGTTAATCAGTACGCGTTTATTACCTGATAGCGAAAAGAAAGGTGCATCGGGCTCACTGACTAAAACTTTACTTATTAAAAACACGCCGGCCCCTAGCTCAACTTCATCACCAACCTTTACATTAAGGGGATAGAATAAGCCTTCGCTAAGCCAAACTGAACCTGATTCAGGTCCACTTTCCACGTCATACTCTTGTCCTAACAAACTATCTTTAATGGTTATTTTTCCGCGCAATGGGTAGGTTTTTGTAATGGCTTTTACAGAGCCTAATACCAAAGCATCGTTAGCAAACAGCATTGAATCAAAAAATAACATTTGTGCTGTTGCAAGCCCCTGCTCTTGCGCATTACTTAGAATTTCAGGCTCAAAGGCATGATTACTTGAAAGCCGCCTATCAGCAGCGATGAAATCACTACTTTTTGTTCGATATTTAAACTAATTCGTTCCGTAATAGACGACAAGCTAAAAACGGTGAGAACAGCCAGTGCTATCGCGGCAAATATAATCGTAAGTTCACCACGACGAGATTCACGAAAAAATAATTTAAAAGCAAGTTTAACCCACATTAGTAACGTCCCCGTTGCTAACTTTAACGAGTTTTCCACCTTCAATATGAAGAATACTCTGACATTGATTAGCTAATTGCTCATCGTGTGTAACTAGCACAAGCGTTGTACCATTTTGCTTATTTAAATCAAATAGTAGTTTTTCAATTAAATGGCCATTATTACTATCAAGATTTGCTGACGGCTCATCAGCAAAAAGAATTTTTGGGGAGCCTACAAATGCACGGGCAATAGCCACTCGCTGCTGCTCTCCTCCAGATAACTGAGACGGATAATGTGAAAGCCGATGAGAAAGCCCTACTTTTTCTAATAAGGCTAAGGCTTGCTCTTTTGCATCAGGCTTCCCTGCAAGTTCTGCCGGCAACATCACATTTTCAAGTGCAGTTAAACTTTGTACAAAGATAAAAGATTGAAAGACAAATCCCACTTTTTCTGCTCTAATACGTGCCCGTTCTTCTTCATTAAGAGTACTTAGTGCAACGCCATCTAAATAGATTTCGCCTTCACTTGTAACATCTAAACCGGCTAATAAACTGAGTAAAGTTGATTTACCTGAGCCCGATGCACCAACGATGGCTACCGATTCGCCTGACTTGACAGAGAAGCTAATATCGCTAAGGATAGTAAGGCTTCCTTCAAACGTATTAACACGTTTGCTTAATTCTGAAACTCGAATAACATTCAATTGAGAAAGTACTGACATGACACGTTTTTTCCTAAATTTAGCTTTTATAATCACACTATCTTGCTTGTCGTTTACAACATTAGCTAAAGATAAAATATTACTTATTGGTGACAGCTTAAGTTTGGCTGACGTGGTCTAATTGATTCGACTACCCCAGTTAAGGAATAATAGACTTAACTGGAGATTGAAATGACAAAACGTAAAAAATATTCAAAAGAATTTAAACTTGATGCCATCGCTTTAGTGATAGAACAAAATTATTCACAAGCTGAAGCCGCTAGAAATTTGGGAGTTAACCCAAACATGCTTGGTCGTTGGATAAAAGAATCTGAGAATGATGATGGGCATGCTTTTCGTGGTAATGGAAAACTAACGCCTGAGCAAGAAGAGATCCGCAACTTAAAAGCGCAAGTGAAGCGTCTCGAAATGGAGCGCGAAATATTAAAAAAAGCGACGGTCTTCTTTGCAAAAGAAACGAAGTAAAGTATTCGTTTATTGCCCAACATAAGAAGATCTGGCCTGTGGTTTTAATGTGCCATGTACTGGGTGTTAAAAGTAATAATTATTATAGTTATCAAAAACGTAAATTAAGTGAATCTGATGATTTAGACCATCAAGAAATGATTGAGTTGATCAAAGACATTGCCAAATTTAGTGACAATACTTATGGTGCTAGACGCATTAAAAAGGTACTCAATACACTGAGCTTTCCTGTAAGTCGAAGAAAAACAGCTCAGTTAATGAAAGAAGCAAATGTCTGGGTTCGCTATAAAAAGAAATACAAGGCAACAACGAACAGCGATCATAACAAGCCTATTTATCAAAATGAGCTTAAGCAGAATTTTACCGTAGAAGCTCAAGACCAAGCGTGGGTAGGTGATATCACGTACGTTTGGACAACGGAAGGCGGTTGTACTTATGCGTCGTGATTGATTTATATTCACGGAAAGTTGTTGGGTGGAGTATGGGTTCGAGAATGAAAGCACAGCTTGTTTGTGATGCGTTAACGATGGCTATTTGGCAGCGACAACCCAAAGCAGGATTGATAGTTCACTCAGATCAAGGTGTTCAATATGCGAGTCATCAATATCGTCGATTGCTCAAATCAAATGGTTTTGTTGGGAGTATGAGTAAAAAAGGTTGTTCTTTGGGATAATGCCGTTGCCGAAAGCTTCTTCGGCAGTTTAAAACAAGAACGTGTTCACTGGCGTAACTATGAAACACGTTATGATGCGCAGCAAGATATATTGAATTATATAACAATGTGGTACAACAGTCATAGACTTCATTCTTATCTGGATTACCAAAGTCCAAATGAATTTGAGCTAGCTGATAAAGAATTAAAAATGGTTGCTTAACTAGGGTGACTGAATTTAGTTGACCAGGTCAGGCTATGGGCTAGAGCAAGCAGAAGCTTGGGCTCATTTGTTACAAAATAAGTATGATGAGAGTGATACTGCTATTCTTTTAATTAATACCGCTATCAGTGGGCAAACAACCGATAATGCTCTGTTAAAAATAGATACCTGGATAAACGCACATAAACCAAGCCATGTATTAATTGAGCTTGGTGGTAATGATGGTATTCGAGGCTTTCCGATTATGCTATTACAAAAACATTTAACTGAGCTAGTCACTAAAAGTCAAGCACAAGGCGCAAAAGTGGCTTTGATGGCAATTCAGATCCCGCCTAATTTAGGCCCAAGATACACAACTATGTTTGTTGAAAGCTATCATAAAGTTGCGGCAGAAACAGGCGCGTACCTTATGCCATATTTTATGACGCACATCGCAATTGATGCAGGCTTAATGCAAAACGACAATTTACACCCTAACGCAAAAGCTCAGCCGCTCATTCGAGATTTTATGTACCGTGAAATCAACAAATGGTTAGAAAATTAAATAAGGTTATAGGGCAGAAAGCCTAAAAATCAATCGTTATGCTAAATAACTAAAATTTATACAATAAATTATTACAACACGCAGTTTTTAGCATAAAATTCTACTTACTATAAACATGTTTCGTAACTTATCAGAGTCTTATTATGGATTTTATCTGGATATTTTTTGCTTTTATTTGTGGTTTAGCAGCCAAGTCGATTTCTTTCCCACCTTCTATTGGCTATCTTTTAGTGGTTTTGCTTTAAATTTCCTTGGCTATCAAGCAGATGAAAGTTTATCAATTTTAAGTCATTTAGGTATTACGTTAATGCTATTTACCATAGGCTTGAAGCTTAATGTAAGCAGTTTGTTCAAACAGGAAGTTTGGTTAACAAGTTCGGTTCATACCCTTGGTGGTTAATTATCACCGTTATTATTATCAAATTATTTGCGATATCTGCCCTGAGTTATTTTTCGGGACTAGATATATTTACCGCAAGCTTAATCGCATTTGCTTTAAGTTTTAGTAGTACGGTATGTGTTATTAAACTGTTAGAAGAAAATGGCGAAATGCGCACCCGTCATGGAAAACTGGCTGTTGGTATATTAGTTATTCAAGACATAGTAGCCGTTGCATTTTTAGTTTTTGCTACGGGTAAAACACCGTCTATTTGGGCTTTAGCTTTGCTATTGCTTTTTTTATTAAAACCCGTAATTAATAAAATTGTTGACCATGTAGGTCACGGAGAATTGATACCATTAGCCGGATTTTTTATCGCGCTAGGAAGTTATGAGTTATTCGAATTGGTTAATATAAAAGGAGATTTAGGTGCATTAATTGTTGGTATGTTCCTTTCTTCCCATGCTAAGGCAACTGAAATAAACAAAGCACTATTAAGTTTCAAAGATATATTCCTTATCGGTTTCTTTTTGTCTATCGGTTTTAGCGCTATTCCTACTTTTGAAATGTTAGGCTTAGCATTGTTACTTGTTTTGATTATGCCTATTAAGTTCACCTTATTTTTTGCTTTATTAAGTCTGTTAAAAATACGCTGTAGAACAGCCTATTTATCATCATTGGCGTTAAGTAATTTTAGTGAATTTGGTTTAATTGTCGCAGCAATCAGTGTCACTAATGGTTGGTTGACTAACGAATGGTTAGTTATTTTAGCCTTAGCGGTTTCAATATCCTTTATTATTAGCAGTATTTTATATCGTTATGCCCATACTTTTTTTGGTCATACTAAAGAATTTTTTCAACGCTTTGAACGTAAACACCCCTTAGCTGAAGATATTTTTTATCAACCTGCAAAAGCCCCTATTGTAATTATTGGTCTTGGTCGTGTAGGTATGGGGGCTTATCGAGCGATTACTGAACACGGAGATAAGCTTGTTTGGGGGTTAGATGCTGAACCGGAGAAAGTCACGGAATTAGCTGAACAAGGTATTCAAGCATATTACGGGGATGCCGAAGATGCCTTTTTCTGGGAGCGGATAAATTTATCTCATATTCATTTAGTTTTATTAGCACTTCCAAAGGTTATTGATAGTATCAGCATAACAGAGCAACTCAAATCGGCAGGTTATCAAGGTAAAATAGCAGCAATTGCCCGCTATGATGATGAACGGGTGCAATTAGAAGAGTTTGGTATTGATAAGGTGTTTAACTTCTACAATGAAGTGGGGTTGGTTTTGCTGATGAAAGTATGGCCCTAATCCAGGGAGAAAATGCTTAGCGCCCCCCTGTGAGTAACCTGTTCAAAAGCTATTAGTAAATACAGAACAAGCTGTTCCTACGTATTGAGCAAAGGTAATAAAACGATCGAAATAAGTTAAAAAGACCTTGTTATTCAATAAGATAAAAAACTATTTAAATTAATTCGCATTAATATAAATATACACTACACTTAATTATTACAGGAGACAGCTTGTTGAAGTTTTAATTGTACTTGTACAATTAAATACAAAGTTTCCTCTCTATGTTATAGAGATAATGCTCGCAGCAGCTTTGCTAAATAGATATGCAGTATATTTAGCTACTTTGTTGTAAAATTGAAGTTAAATAGCGCACGGCTCAGACCCCTTTGAGCCATTCCCTTAAGCCCAAACCGAATAGTTTGGGCTTTTTTTTGTACGTTAAAAATATAAAAAACTATAATTTGAAAAGTCGGTTAAAATTATCCGTGGATAACTTGGCAATGGTTTCTATTGATTGACCACGTATACTCGCTAAATGTTTCGCTACTTCAACTACATAGGCAGGTTGATTTTCTTTGCCACGATGTGGAACCGGCGCAAGATAGGGAGCGTCTGTTTCAATCAAAAATTTATCATCAGGAACACGTTTAGCTACTTCTCTTAAAGCATCGGCATTTTTAAACGTTACAATACCAGAAAAAGAAATATAAAAACCCAACGCAATAGCTTGCTCTGCCATTTCCCAGGTTTCAGTAAAGCAATGTAGAATTCCCCCTACTTTACCAAAGATCTTCAGAACGTAACAGATCAAGCGTATCCTGTTGGGCAGACCGCGTATGAATAATCAATGGTTTATTCAGCTCTAGTGCAACTTGTATGTGCTTTTTAAAAGAATCTAACTGTAATTCTTTGGTTTCAGGCGCATAATGATAGTCTAAGCCAGTTTCTCCAATTGCAATCACATTAGTGTTATCAGAAAGCTTACGTAACTGATCAATATTCACTTCATCTTCTTGATTGAGTGGGTGCATACCACAAGAAAGTAAAACATTATTAAACGCTTGTGTTTTCTCTACCATGGCAGGAAAATCTTTTAAAGTAACACTAACACACAAGAGTTTATCTACTTTTGCATCGCTTGCCGCTTGTACAACATTCGCTAAATTATCTTCATAAAGTGATAAATTAAGTCGATCTAAATGGCAATGTGAATCAATAAACAACGGGACACTCCAAAATTTAAACATGAGAAATAAAAAAGCCCATATAGCAACTACAGGGCTTGGTGGGGTAACATATTAAACAAACTTTACATGGTTAATGTCGGCTCTGATGAGTTTAATTGACGAGCAAGCATGGTTTCAATTTGATGCCGTATTTTATCAGGGTCATCGGTAAAGCTAATACCAATTCCCGCAGGTGTACCGTTTTGGGCGCCTAAAGGTGTTAACCAACAAACTTCCCCCTTAATTAAAGAGGGCTCTAATGAATCTGGTAACAACACATTTAATTCAATTTCCGAGCCTAATTCAAATGATTTTGCTGTTCGGATAAATAAACCACCTTCTTTTAAAAATGGCATATAAGCAATATATAAATCATGCTCTGAAAAAAATTCAATATTAATTGGGATCAAACTAGATCTCCTACTCGTTAGTTTTAGCTTGCTCAATTACATCACTTATCTTTAGGATAAGCTGCTCACAAACAAACTGTTGGTTTGCTTGCACATAAGATTTTATTACTTTACACCCATTGATGATAACTTTATAGATATTATTCAATACTTCGGCACTTAAAGTGGGATAATTATCAGGTTCAGTTGTGCTTATAAACTGGTTTCTCAATAAGTTAACCGTTAGTTGCTCTAACCACCTTAGACCATGTTCATTTTTCAATAACAGCTCAAGTAATTGAAATGCAGATTGTTGTCCAACTAGAAAATTAAAGTAACACGCTCTAAACTTTTCAAATGCATCACTTAGCGTTGGATCAGTTAATTCAGGCAATTGAGTTAAGTTAATAAATGGGGTGTTTACGTTAGCATTGCGTTCATGACTGAGTAACTGATTTGACATATCTTGCAATAATGCTTGGCCAACACTGGGCCTAATATTAATGACTCTGCACCGGCTAACAATCGTCGGTAGTAAATTCTCAATGTCATTGGTTAATAAAATTATGACACTATTATCGCTTGGCTCTTCTAAAGTTTTTAGTAATGCATTGGCAGCAGCTATGGTCATTGTTTGTGCATGATTGATCAATACCGTTTTGAATTTACCTAGATGTGCTTTTTTTTGTAAAAAAAGTGTAGCATAACGAATGTCATCGACGCCCAAACTATTCTTTTCTGCTACTAAGTTAAGATGATCGGGATAGGTATTACTATTAATTAATAGACACGTTTTACAGCATCCACAACGTTGCAAATAGGTGACTTGATTATTAACGGCTTGCTGAGGCTGTTGGCAACTGAGTAAATGTAATAACCACTGAGAGAATGCAAGTTTCCCCGAGCCTGTTTCGCCATTAACTAGAATAGCATGAGGTAAAACATCACGGCTAAACTGACTGCTGAATTGCTGTTGGTATGGAAGTAACCAAGGTTGCATATTAACAACCTACATCTGTTGGTGACTGTTCATATTGATGCTCTTCAAGTAAACCATCTATAATTTTTACTACTTCAGCGAGCACTTTTTCTTTAGATTGAGCCGCATCCACTACAGTAAAGTCGTTTGGTGATTGCACAGCTTGTGTTAAGTATCCATTTCTTGCTTTAATTAAAAAGTCGGCCTTTTCATCCTCTAACCGATCAAGCCCTTCACCACGACTTTGTACACGCTTCAATCCTTCTGACGGATCTAAATCTAGAATAATATTCATACGGGGACTGAAGCCATTGAGTGCTAGATTGTTTATTTTTTTTATAGTATCTAGATCGATACCTCTAGCAAAGTGTTGAAAACTAAAGGTAGCAGCGTCAAATCTATCAGAGATTACAATTTTTCCTTTTTCTAATGCAGGTATTATTTTTTCTTGGATATGTTGAGCACGTCCTGCACCAAATAGCATTAATTCAGTCATAAATGTCATTTCTGGTGTTGAGGGATCTAAAATTACTTCTCTAATTTTCTCACCAATAGGCGTTCCACCCGGTTCTCGGGTAAGAACAACATCAAACCCTTTTGAAATAAGGTAATGTTCAACACTTTTAATAACAGTTGTTTTGCCGGCACCATTACTACCATCAAACACAACCATAAAACCTTTTTTCATAATATTCTCATTTAAGTAACATCGGTTTACAAGCATATAATATATAGCTTTATAACGAACAACAACGCTAGGTCAGGAAATAATACCAGTTTCATTAATTAAGTGATCTATTTTCTACATAGAAAAAATTGCCAAATACAAAGCATTTATTTCAATAGCAAATAGAAATGATCAAATAGTTAGTGAGGTGGGTATAACTTCATCCACTAGCTATAAGTTTAGATCTTGACGTAAAAACGCCATATGCGTCTCAAAGCCAATATGATCATAATTATTCGAGTGAGTGTTCATAAAGCCATGTCGATAATTAACTTGCATTGAGGTTACCTTATCCTTCATTTTTATAATATTGTGCAAGATTGACACATCGAAATGAAGTTCACTTCTAGGAAATATACATTTTATCGTAAACTTAGGGGATACGTCTGTGTAATACCTAATTTGAGCGCCATAATAACACACAGCATACTTAATCCGATTAGATAACTCTGTAGGCATATTTCCCGATAACATCCAAATAATAGAAGCCCCAACACTAAAGCCAACTAACGAATATTCATCAGCATAGTTGTTAAGTATTGATTGTAATTTTTTTATAATTATCAATACCAATATTTTCAGTAAAAAAACTATACGCTTGAGCTTCACTGGTAAAATTCATATTTTTACCATCGTAAGGATCAACAATGACATCTGCGTTAATTACGTTAGCGATACTCATTAACGCGGGTGTCTTACCAAAAATATCCGTGACACAAATCTTAATCATTACTTTTTGAGCTTTTAAATAGTCCCTAACTGCTGCGTTATGCTCTTGTAATGTTTGACTAAAAACATGTTTACCATTACCTTCACTAACAAAGTAGTAATAGTCAGTTGTGTCGGGATTTAGAGCAGCTTTTATCGCTGACAAACCAGATAATGCGATTGGCGTTGGCGGTAAACCATTTATTCTATAGGTGTTATAGGCTGTTTTTTCTTTTAGATGAACGCGCTTTATATCTCCCTGATAACGATCCCCTAAACCATAAATTACTGTAGGATCCGTTTGTAATCGCATATTCTTCGCTAAACGATTAATAAACACTGACGCTATCACTGGCTGCTCAGGTATATGACTTGTTTCCTTCTCAATAATTGAAGCCATAATCAACGCTTGATAAGGTGTTTCATAAGGTAAACCAATAGCCCTATTCTGCCATTGATCCATCAACGTGGTTTTCATCTTGTTATAAGCTCTTTTTAAAATAGCAATGTCAACAGTGCCGTTCGTAAATGCATAGGTTTCAGGGAAAAACCATCCTTCAGGATTCGATTGCTCAATACCTAAGCGTTTTGATATTTGTTCAACACTTAACTTTGCTAACGTATGAGTTAACTGTGGTTGATTTTGCAATTGGGTGATTAATTGATTAAATGTTGTTCCTTCAATTATAGTAAGGCTAAATTGATATTCTTTCCCGCTTGTTACTAACGTAAGTAAGTTTTGTAAAGTTATCGAGGGGTTAATTTGATAAGTTCCGGCTTTAATGATGGTTTTATCGGGATGTATACGTGCATAAGCTCTCAACCAAAAACGATTATCTAACCATTTTTTCTCCACTAAAGCCCTAGAAAAAGAGGCAACAGAGGTTCCTTGTTTAACTGTCAGTAATTGCTGTTCGGCAATCAATAATGGCTGATTTACCTTTTTTTCTAATAAAAGAAAAAATATAAGTGATAAAGCCAGTATGCTACTGATACAAAGCAAAAGAAATTTTTTCATTAATAATCCATTATTCTAGATTGTTGTGTATTTCATTACGAATAGCTAAAGGTAAATCTATTGATAATGAGCGTCCATTAATGTTTGCCACTGGTATCACCCCCATAACGCTATTACAAAGAAACATTGCCTGAGCCGTAGCAATATCATTTAATGAAATCGTACGTACAATAGTGGTTGGATATTGTTTCAATATGGCTTGACGCATAATACCATTAACACCACTTTGCGTTAGATCTGGAGTATACATTGCTTCATCTATAATAATAAAAATATTGGCACTTATCGCTTCTATCACTTCATCGTTAATATTTATCACTAACAAATCATCTTCATTTCTTGTTTCAAGCTCTTGCCTTATAAGTACTTGTTCAAGACGATTTAAATGCTTCAATCCTGCTAACATTGGATTTAAGCCAACTTTTTGTTTGCTAATACCTACCGTGATACCCGACAACGCTAAATCTTCATAATGATTAGGATAGTCGTGCACCATGATGATTAAATCATAATGATTAGAGGCCGAACGGGCATAACCACGACCACCAGATGTAGCAGAAATAATAACCTTAAGAACAGCTAAAGAATAGCTTTTTGCGACAGTAGTAAGTTGCTGTGTTAATTGCTCAATTGGCGGGTAATTAATACCAAGCTTTTGACAACCTGAAATTAAACGATCAACGTGTTGTGTTAAATATTGAATATTGCCATCAATAATTTTTGCTGTTGTAAATAACCCATCACCATAAGCTAGACCTCTATTTTCGACATCTATCTCATTTTGTTGTATTCCATTAACTTGACAAATTTTCATAAAGTTATCTCTTTAGCATTTAAAATAAAAAAGTCTGACACCTTTGCAAAAAATGCTAAGTGTTCAGACTTAATTAAGTGATTTAAAATGACTTTATACCAATCTCACTAACTGTTTGATCATTTCTTCTTGCCAAAATCACCAACTACTTCGTTATTTAATAATTAGAACAACTCGTTATTGAAATAAATGCCTTGTATTTTGTAATTTTTTCTACGTATAAAATGGATCTCTTAATTAATGAAACTGGTATTATATCTTTTTAAATATCAATGAACCATTTGTGCCACCAAAACCAAATGAATTACACAACACATAATCTAAATTAATATCACGAGCTGTGTCTTTGATATAATCTAAATCACACCCTTCACCTGGGTTATCTAAATTAATCGTAGGTGGAACAATATTATTTTTCAAGGCTTGTATACTGAAAATGCTCTCTACAGCGCCGGCAGCACCAAGTAAATGCCCGGTCATTGATTTTGTAGACCCCATCAGTACCTTATACGCATCGGCACCAAAAACAGATTTCACAGCATTGGTTTCTGCGATATCACCTGCGGGCGTTGATGTACCATGCGCATTAATATAACCAATTTGATTGGCATTAAGCTTAGCATCATTCAGTGCATTATGCATTGCACGCGCAGCACCAAGACCATCCTCTGGCGGTGACGTCATATGATAAGCATCACCACTCATACCAAATCCAACGAGTTCAGCATACATTTTTGCACCGCGGGCTTTTGCATGTTCATATTCTTCAACAACAACAACCCCAAGACCATCACCTAAAACAAAACCATCTCGGTCTTTATCCCAAGGACGTGAAGCTGCTTGTGGATTATCATTACGTTTAGATAATGCTCTAGCAGCACCAAAACCGCCCATACCAAGTGTCGTAGAGGCTTTCTCAGCACCACCGGCAACCATAACATCAGCATCACCATAAGCTATCATTCGTGCTGCATGACCAATATTATGCACACCACTTGTACAAGCCGTTGTGATTGATATGTTAGGTCCTTGCAAACCAAACATGATGGATAAATGACCTGAGATCATATTTATGATGGTAGAAGGCACAAAAAATGGTGATAGTTTTTTAGGACTGCCAGTTTTAACCATTTTTTCATGGTTTTGTTCAATTAACCCTAAACCGCCTATACCAGAGCCAACAGCAACACCAATTCGTGGGGCATTTTCTTCTGTAATTTCAATCCCTGAATCTTTGATGGCTTGTACGCCTGCAGCGACACCATATTGAATGAAAAGATCCATTTTTCTGGCATCTTTCTTTTCCATGTAGTGTTCTGCGTCAAATCCGTTCACTAAGCCTGCAAATTTAGTGCTAAATTCCGTGGTGTCAAAATGTTCAATATTACGAATACCGCTTTTACCAAGCAGTAAATTTTCCCAAGT
This sequence comes from Colwellia maritima, assembly GCF_022669015.1. Taxonomy (GTDB): domain Bacteria; phylum Pseudomonadota; class Gammaproteobacteria; order Enterobacterales; family Alteromonadaceae; genus Colwellia; species Colwellia maritima. The sequence goes on from NZ_JAKKSL010000002.1 coordinate 985,441, forward strand.
AGCCTCAGGTGTATTACCTAATGGGCTAAGCATACCAAATCCGGTAACAACAACACGTCTCATTGTGTTCTACCTCATAAATTTTAAATAGGAGATATAAAAAAAGCGGTCACTTAAATGATAAGTATACCGCTCTTTTTCAATTACATTTTTAAAGTTATGCTTACTATCAACATAACTAATCGTTACTTACCAACAATTATTGATTAGCGTTAACGTAATCGATTGCTGCTTGAACTGTAGTAATTTTTTCAGCTTCTTCGTCAGGAATTTCAGTATCAAATTCTTCTTCTAACGCCATTACTAACTCTACTGTGTCTAATGAATCAGCACCTAAATCATCAACGAAAGATGAATCAGTTTTAACTTCTGCTTCACTAACACCTAGTTGTTCAATAGTGATTTTTTTTACGCGTTCTTCGATAGTACTCATTTTTTTTCCTTTACTTACTGAAAGTATATTTTTTCAAATTGCGTGTAGTGTATTCGCCAAAAGCTTGCCATGCAAGCCTAAGCGTTTATTTTTTTAAGTGGTCTAACCAGTATAGAGCCCTTAAAAAAGTCATATATAACAATGAACCCCTTAATTATAAAGGGTTACACCATATACATACCACCGTTAACATGAATTGTTTCACCCGTGATATATGCAGCTGCATCCGAGGCTAAAAACGCGACAGTGCTCGCTATTTCTTCAGGTTTACCCAAACGATTAGCCGGAACTTGGGAGAAAATACCCTCTTTTTGTTCATCAGTTAATGTTTTTGTCATGTCTGTATCAATAAAACCAGGGGCAATAGTATTAACGGTAATGCCACGAGAAGCTATTTCGCGCGCCGCCGACTTAGTAAAACCTAATAAGCCGACTTTAGCTGTAGCATAATTTACTTGCCCTGCATTCCCCATAGAACCAACCACAGAACCTATATTAATGATTCGACCATTGCGCTTTTTCATCATAGGACGAATTGCAGCTTTACTCACTTTAAAAACAGAAGTGAGATTGGTATCCATTATATCTTGCCATTCATCATCTTTCATACGCATAAACAAGTTATCACGTGTAATACCGGCGTTATTAACTAAAATATCTACGCCCCCATGAGCCTCTTTGATATCAGAAAACATCTGAGCAATAGAGTCATCGCTTGTGACATTTAAAACCAGACCATTACCTGCTCCTAAATATTCAGCAATTTTGTTAGCTCCCTGTGCTGACGTAGCCGTTCCAACAACCGTAGCACCTAATGCCTTTAGTTGTGTTGCAATCGCTTTACCAATGCCACGACTAGCGCCTGTTACAAGGGCTACTTTTCCTGTTAATGAAAACATACTATTTCCTATTGATTTTATTTCTTCGTTATTTACAAATAAACGGATGATTACTAACTTGCTTGTGTTAACTCTTTAGCTTGTTCTAGGGAATCAAGCGTATTAAAAGACACACAGCTAATAGATTTATTAATACGTTTTGCTAACCCCTGTAATACTTTTCCTGGTCCTACTTCAACCATTTGCGTGATACCTTGCTCACCCAATTGGCTTATGGTTTCACTCCAACGTACAGGGCTATATAATTGTTTTACTAAAGCTGTTTTAATTGCCTCACCACTCGTTTCAATGGCAACATCAACATTGTTAACAACATTAATTGTTGGAGTGTTAAAGGTAATGCTTTCCAAATCAGTCGCTAATTTGTCAGCAGCATCACTCATTAAAGCACAATGAGAAGGAACACTAACAGGCAAAGGTAATACTCGTTTTGCTCCTGCCGCTTTACATAATTCACCTGCTCGTTCAACAGCCGCTTTATGACCCGCAATCACGACTTGACCTGGCGAATTAAAATTAACTGCTGATACCACTTCATCGGCTTGCGCTTGAGCACAGGCATCAATAATGGCTTGATCGTCTAAACCTATAACAGCTGCCATCGCACCAACACCTGCAGGAACACATGTTTGCATGTACTTTCCACGTTTTTCTACTAATTTAACACCATCAGTTAGTGATAACACTCCAAAGACAAACCAGTGCAGAATACTCGCCTAGACTGTGACCGCCTAATATAGAAGGAATTACTTCAGATTCAGCTTGCCAAACGCGCCATAACGCCACGCTTGCTGTAAGCAATGCCGGTTGTGTAATATGTGTTTGATTAAGCTGCTCTGCAGGACCCTGAGCAATAAGTTGCCATAGGTCATAACCTAGCGCATCAGATGCTTCTTTAAAAGTTTTTTGAACAATGGTGTTATCACTAAAATCACTTAACATCGCCACAGCTTGAGAGCCTTGACCAGGAAATACGAAGGCTAATTTACCTTGTAAGGATATATTTTGCATTTTTGTTGTTACTCTTTTTATTTATTCAGCTTTTATTAATTACGCTTTAGTTATAAAATAATTTTTTACCAATCAAAATAGACGTCAATATAAACAGCATAGTGAGCTATTATTGAGGTGATAAACCTTGCTCTAGAGAGTTCTTTATTTTTTCAGGTACTTGCCGATCGACTTCTTTAACTGCTTCCATAATAGCAGAGAAAAAGCACTCGAATTTGCATTCCCGTGGCTCTTTACTACAATACCGCGCAATCCTATCAAACTTGCACCATTATACTGGTCGGGGTTCATGGATTTAAACAACTTTTTTAAACTCGGTTTGACAATAAAGGTTAACATTTTCACTAAAAAATTTTGTTTGAATAGCGTTTTAGATTTCTCGAACACCAAACGAGCGACACCCTCACAAGTTTTTAGTGCTACATTTCCCACAAAACCATCACACACAATCACATCAGCTTTATTAGAAAAAATATCACCACCTTCAATAAAACCTATATAGTTGATATCACTATTTTCCGACAACTCAAGCGCTGCCTGTTTGATATGGTCACTGCCCTTAATGGCTTCCTCCCCCATATTTAGTAACGCGATACGTGGACGATCAATACCATCAACTTGTTGTGCCATGACCGACCCCATAACCCCAAATTGATACAGCACATGAGAATCACAAAATACGTTAGCGCCTAAGTCCAACATGAATACATGTTTATCATCGTCATGTGTGGGTAAAGAAGAAATTAAAGCCGGCCTTTCAACACCTGGTAAGGTTTTTAAAACAAAATGCGCCATAGAAAATAAAGCCCCCGTATTACCAAGACTGACACATGCTTGGGCTTGACCTTCTTGAACAAGATCTAATGCTTTACGCATAGATGAATTTTTTTTAGTACGCAGAGCATAAGCGGGCTTTTCATCCATTTCAACAACTTCAGTAGTTGGAAAAATAGAGAGTTGCTTATGTTGATTTAATGTTTGTGGAGAAATATTTAATAATGCAAGCTCTGTCGTAATGATTTTTTCATCACCACAAAGAATCAGGTGCAAATTAGGCAGCTCATTAATTGCCATAATTGCAGAGGGAATTGTTATAGAGGGGCCTTTATCGCCCCCCATAACATCTAACGCTAAGGTTAGTATTTTTTGACTATTCAAGCTTAACTGTAGTAGCTATGAGCTTTAAATAGGGAGTTAAAGTATAATCGCTTATTTAGCGATTACTTTAACGCCTTTGTAAAAGCCATCGGCTGTTACGTGGTGACGACGATGCGTTTCACCAGATACTGGATCTACTGATAAGTTTTCTGCTGTTAAAGCATCATGTGAACGGCGCATGCCACGTCTTGAACGAGACTTCTTGCTTTTTTGAACTGCCATGAGTTACTCCTAAATCGGGTTATTAGTTAAATTGCTCAATGCGTTTAACTATTTAAGTTGTTTTAATACGTCAAATGGGTTCGGCTTCTCAAGCTCTTCTGGCAATTCACCCCAAACACTATCAGCATCAGCTGAACAGTCTTCGATTTCATGCCTTGGAATTAATGGAATTGCGAGTAATAACTCTTCTTCCACTAGCTCTCGCAAGTTTACTTCACCATCTTCATTTAATTCTATTACATCATAATATGATGGAATATTCATCGCGGCTTCTTCATTTTTTGCCGGACTGAAAATAAAATCTACTTTCAATTCAGTATCAAAAAGTTCATTACACCGCTGACAAGTTAATGCAACTAATGCCGATGCCGTACCTGACATTACTGTCAAACCACGTTCATCCACATCAAACTTAACACTAACTTGAACATGCTCGCTTCTCATTTCGCTGACAGCAAGCAGTCGAGTCATTTCCGACACGTTATAAATACCTTCACACACAAGTCTACGTTGTGCACTTCGGGTTGGGCTAATTGTTATCGGAAGCTTAAGATTCTGCATAAGGCGCGCATAATAAAGCCCCTAGAGGCAAGTGTCAAAAGAAAAATAGCATATTTCATTTAAAAACGATAGATTGACCCAATAATAGCAGGTATATAATCATTTTTGTTATGTTTTGTATCAAAAGTGAGCAATTGATTCACTTCTATAATTTATTTTAAGGATCTTCATGAAAACCTTAGTTTTAGGCTCTACCTCTCCTTTTCGTAAAAGTATTTTACAAAAACTTAACCTACCTTTTCAATGTGCGAAACCTAATATTGATGAAAGTTCGTTAGCGGATGAAACTCCACAAGCTTTAGTGGAACGTTTAGCTATTGAAAAATCCCAGGCTGTCGCCAATGAGTTTCCGAATGCTCTTATTATAGGTTCAGACCAAGTAGCCGTTTGTGACGGTGAAATTTTAGGAAAGCCTCACAATTTTGAAAATGGTGTAAAACAACTCACAAAATTCAGTAATAAAAACGTTATTTTTTATACGGGATTATGTGTATTAGACACGTCCAATAATAAAGTACTATCCTTGGTAGAACCCTTTAATGTTCATTTTAATACCTTGTCGCAAGCAGATATTGAAAATTATTTAAAAGCAGAGCAACCTTATAATTGTCTTGGCAGCTTTAAAAGTGAAGGTTTAGGTATTTGTTTATTTGAAAAGCTTGAGGGTGATGATCCCAACACCTTAATTGGCTTACCGCTAATCAAACTAGTCGCTTTGCTTAAACAGCATGGTTTAGACACTTTAAAAGAGCAACACGCTATCACGTAACATCACGTAACATAAAAGAGTTTACACTCACGTAATGCTCTTTTACTCTTATGATCTAAATTATCATTTGTGCGGGTACTTATCATTTATACGGGTATTAAAGCAATTTTCATTTAAACTAATTCGAATCAAATACATTTTAACTTAAGGAAAAATAATGTTTAAAAAATATATATTTATACTTTCAACGCTGCTTATCTCTTCAAACGCTCTAGCGCAGTGGACTCTCGTTAATGATGAATCAACGGTTAATTATATTTCTATAAAATCATCAAAAGTGAGTGAGTTAAATCACTTTAATACGCTTAGCGGAACTTTAAACGATAATGGTTCACTATCTGTAGATATCGACTTAGCAAGTGTTGAAACCAATATTCCAATTCGCAATGAACGTGTTAAAACAATACTTTTTGAAACTAGCTCTTTTACCAAAGCAAATATTCTTGCCAATTTAGACCTTAATAAACTTAATGCACTTAACATTGGTGATACCTACACGACCCCAATTAAATTCAAATTATCTTTGCATGGTGTATCAAAAGAAATCACTGCCGACATACGCGTTGTAAAACTAACAAATGATAAATTACTAGCATTCTCATCAACCCCGATCATTATCGATGCTGAACAATATAATTTAGCTGAAGGTATTAACAAATTACGTGATATTGCGAAGTTACCATCAATAAGTACAACAGTGCCTGTATCATTTAGCTTAATCTTTGATAAAAAATAAACTGAGTTGTAATTGTATTAATTGTATTAATTGTTTTCTTTGAATCAACAAGTGCTTTAGTGGCTTAGCGCAAAAAGTACTTGTTGAATATGCACACCAAATCTAATGCCTAAATGACAAAGCAAAAGCACGCTAACTTGGTAAAAAATCTATAGCCCAAATAGTTTTCACAATACCAACATTTTCAGCGGGAAACGTGATAGAGCGTAGAATTACTAACAACTGCCGCTCTAATTTCGGGTTATTTAATTTGCTCGATTTAATATCAATGTGACTTATTTTACCATTAGCTTGTATTTCAATTTCAAATACCACCTTACCCTGTAAAAAAGGATCTTTTCTTAGTGCGCTATTATAGCGCGCATAAAGACGAGCCTTATGAGACTCTAATGTACGTCGTAATGACAGTTCTGAGCGTTGTTCAGACTTTTGCATTGATAGCTGTTCTTCTACTAACACATCAGTATTAGCGGCTATCTCTGTTTCTGACAATCGTATTTGTTGTGTATTACGGGTGCTTAATTTATCACTATTAACCACAGTTGACGTTTTTGCCGCACTTAAGCTTGATGCTTGTTTGTTTACCTGACTTGTGAGTAATTTCCGTTTAATTTTCACTTCAGATGATTTGGTCGCATTTAATGTTGATTGGTTTGACGGTGTCATAACAAATGCTTCTCGCATGGCAAAAAGCTCATCTTTCATTGCAGCTAAACCTGATGTTTTAGCTTTTTCTTTAGCTAGTTCTCGTCGTTTTTCTATTGTTAACTGTGGTGGTTGTATTGGTGATTCTTGTACTTTTTCTTTTTTTATTTCGGCTACTTTTTCATCTGCTTTTTTGTCAATTGGCTTTTCTTTAATAATAGGTTCTTTTGGTTTTTCAGGTAAAGGTAGCTGTTTTTCTTTTAAGACAATTTTAGCCAGTTGTACCGGTATCTGCTCTTTCACTTCACGGGGTATTTCAACTTGTTCAACAAAAGAAACGATCACCGCAATAATAAAGTACAAGGCAAAGAGAGAGACTAAAATGATGGTAAATTTTTTGTCTTGTTCGTTCGGTTTAAATAAATCATAAAAACGTTGAAAACTTTCGCTGTTTTTAAAGCTTACATGGTCTGGTAAAGTTACAGTTGTCACTATTTCTCCTCCTCCACAGCATTTTTTAACAACTGCTGTACGGCTAAAGAGATATTTCTATAATTACTGTCTGAACAAGCCGACATTATTTGTTTTAATACCTGATATGGCACACTTGCATCACCAATGATGGTGACAGATCTCCCCAAGACTACTTCTGATTTATTCAATTCTGGCCGTTTTCGCGCTAAGTAAGCTAGCTCACTTTTAACTGCCGCGATTAACTGGGAATTATTTTCTTCATCTGATGTTGTATTAGCTAATGAAAACGATTGGCTCCATACTGATCTACCTTGTACCAAAGACACTATTACTTAACACTGTAATCAAAACATTATCGTTGGGCAATTTTTCTGCTACAGATACAGGTAATTTAATTTGGTTGGTTGTTTCTAAAACACGTACTTCAGACTGGTTTACAATAAGAAAAAACACCAGTATGGTAAAGATGTCCATCAAAGACACTAAGTTTAGTTTTGCCGCACTATTGAAACGTTTATGATGCTTAGCGCGCCTTTTTGCTATTGCAGACTGCTTCATAATTTGCCTCCGTTCTCATTTTTCTCTTCAACTACATCCTTTTCGCTTGGTAAATCTAATTCCGGTGCATCACCTAAGGATATTTGAGGAAACAACTCTGCATCAACAAGGTTAGCCGCTACCACTGAAGGAAAAGAGCGAACTATATCCATTGTTGAAACAATGGTTTGGTAATCAACATCCGGGGCTATTAAAATTAATATGTCATTCTTTTTAATATTTTTTTGTTGAAACGTAAACTTCAAATCTTGTAAGTATTTAGACAATAAAGAGTAGTTGTAACCCTGCTCGGTTTTATTAAAGGTTTTTAATAAAATGCCACTCGGATAATTTAACGTAAAGCCGACTTTATTAATCACCAGTTCTAAAATTTTAGCTTCATCCGTTACTTGTTCATTTTCTATTTCGGCACTAATGGGTAATTGTAAATTTAAAATTCGTACTTGCGAAAATACTAAACTTAATAACAATACTGGTACCAGTACAATCATTAAATTCATAAATGACGTAATATCTAACTCTGCTTCTTGTTTGTTCAGGCGACGATAACGTCTCATCATACTAGCCTCGGTTAGAGTCGGTAACTGAGTCAAAAGACAATGAATTGAGTAACTTCATGCCCGCCATTTCTAAAGAGTCGACTATGGTTGAGGTTTTACTCATTAAACTTGAATGAAATAAAATTAACGGAATAGCGGTGATTAAACCAAAGGCAGTTGTATTCATTGCAACTGAAATACTGGCTGATAGTAAATTTGCTTTTTCTGCCGGATCGGCATTGGCAACAGCTGAAAAAGCCGCTATAAGTCCCATGATAGTACCTAATAGTCCTAAGAGTGTTGCTATATTAGCTAATGTTGCTAAATATGGCGTACGTTTTTCTAACCGTAACATATACTCCATTATCGTTTCTTCCATCGCATACTCAACATCTTCACGACGTTTAACATGGGTTAATCGTGCTAAACCAGATGCCAACACATCAAGTACTGGCGCATCACTGTTTTTGACTTGTTTACTGATGGCATCTATATCACCTTTTTTTAGTGAGTCTTGTAATAAAACTAGGGCTTTTTGATTGGTTTTTAAGGTGTTAGTTAAATAGAACCAACGTTCAATGGTAATTGCTAAACCCACAACTAAAACCAAGGCAATGGGATAAATGAATGTCCCACCATTTTGTAAAAATGCAATAATGCTGTCGAAAAAACTCATGTAATTTTCCTTTTCTTGTCGATATAGTATCGTTATTTTGTCGTTATTGGTTTACTGTTTTATTTGTATTTTTTACGGCTAACTTGTAAAAAGTTGTTGTTTGTTTTTTAAATTCTTTGGGATTAATGGGTTTAAAATTTGGCATCGTAATTTTTGAATTATTTCCTTCAATAATCACCGGTTTTTCAGTACCCTGCCAAGGCATAATATAAATAACATTGGGTTGTTCTTGTGAGCCTTTTACTTGCGTTTCAATAATCACTGGAGTTTTCTTTGAAAAAGGCGTGGTTGCTGCCGGCACTTCTTCAATTTCTGTCTCGGCAACTTCCTGAGTTTGGCCCCTTGGAATATATGAAGACAGAATTAAGCAAGCACACGGCAATATTGCCTTTCGACTATAAGTACTCAATTGATGATAAAAAGAGTTCATTCTATCCTCCTTGGTGCACAGGTAATGATAAACCAAGACGCTTTATTTTTATTGCTAATGCGGCTTGCCAACGTTTGACTTGTTGATCTTCTGGTTCATTTAATAAATAAGCACTATAGTACTGATTTGCTTCAATAAATTTCCCTCGATATAGCTCAAGCAAAACAGCCATACTTAATTGTGCCTGCGTGAAGTTTGGCCATATCGTCAACGCTGTCCTATAACTTGCTTCTGCTTGGCTAAATGCTCCGCTCGTTTCTAATAGTTTTCCCTTTAAGTAATGAGCGTAAGGATTGATGGGGTTAATTTTAATGGCTTTAGCTAGTAATAATTCACTTTTATTCAGGTCTGTTTTTTGTTTTGTTTTATCGCTTTCTTGCTCACTTAACCTATGCCAAATAAGCGCTTGATTTACATAACTACCAGATAAGTTTTTCTGTTTAACAATCACCTCATCAAATAAAACTAACGCGGCTTGCCATTGTTGTTGTTTCATTAACTCAACGGCTTGTTTATAGGTAGTGATAACGCTTTGAGGAACATTATTCATTAGCCGTTTTTCTTGCGCTAAATAGTCGTTTTTTCTACTATCATCGAGTGGCTTGGTTATCTCATTGCTGTTGTCTTCAACTTTATTTACATCCTTTTCCGACATGCTCATTAAATCGACGATACGCTGACCAATGCTTTTTATCCCCTCTGATTCCTTGCTGATATTGCTATCTTCAGGGGTAACACTACAACCTGATAACAGCAAAATAACTATAAAAAGCCCACTAGACAAAGACTTGTTTACATATTGAGAACAAAAATGTCGATTCATGTAATTCATATTCTTAATGTAAGGTGAGAACAACATCGATATTTTCCTCCTTTTTATTTAGCTTATTAGCTTGATGAATTCTGTGATATAAAGCGGGTTCTAATGCTGCCAACGCCGCAAAACTTTTCATTACCCACTCATCATAAGTATTATTCCAGGCACGTTTAATATTACTGGTATGAATCTCTATTGCCTTTTCCTCAAACGGATAAATCATTTCTTCTAACAATAAGTTATATTCTTCTAAAGCAAATTCATCGAGATCTTGTGGTCGTTGTGACGCCATCACATCATGACTTAATTGCCGGTACATTTGCCCTAAATTGTAGGTTCCATGCGGTACAAATTCAGCTAACTCGAATGAGAGAAGTTTTTTATAATAGTCGATGGCTGTTTTCATCGCTTTTTGTTTACGTGCTAAACTTTTATTTAGTGGCAGCGTCAGTTTAATATGTGTAAAGGTTGCTTGATGTGCTTGTCCTAATGCTAAAGCAGCAACTGAAGCTAAATATTTGTCTCGTGAGTTAGCAACGTTTGACGTTGTTTGTGCGTTAAACTGTTTGTCGTAGAAGGAAATGATTTTACGATGCCAATAATAAGCTTTATTTAGCGCTTTGGTTTTATTATAAAAGTTAGTCATTTTAAAGCGTACTTCTTGCGCTACATCAAACGGTTCAGGATACGTATGAGCATAGGTTCTAAAAGTACTAATGGCTTTATCTATATTATCTGCTTTTAAATACAGCTCTGCTGCATTATACAAGGCTTCTTGCTGTAATTCCGATGAATCTGATTCTGTATCAGCCATGTTAACTATAGCTAAATATTGTTCAGCGGCCTTTTGCCATTGTGCTAAGCTCTCATAAGACTCAGCAAGTTTTGCAGGTATTGAACGGCTATATTCATTTTTTGGATAGTTTTGTTGAAAAGCCAAATATGTCTCTATCGCGGCTTGCCACTGCTGTTGAGAAAATAATAAATTAGCTGCCTCAAAATGCGCATTCAACCGGTAAGTTGACTCTGGGATTTTTTTCCCTAAACGCAAATAATGCTCCACGGCTATCAGTGGTTGGGTTAATGCAACCCCTTGACCTTGAAAATAAATACTTGCCGCAAGTAGTTCTCGCATTTTTGTCCAAGCTTTACTGTTCTCGCTAACATATTTAAGTGCCAAATTATAAGCAGTCTCAGCTTGAATATATTCATCTTGTTGATACCAATAATTTGCTTGTAATTGACTCGCGATTTGTATCTGATTGATCGCGTTATGATCAAGTTTTGCTATGATTTCATGATGATTAATATCATCAATCAGATTTGCACTGCTCGTTGACTTAATTACATCCATATTAGTTACACCGTTGTCAGCAATAACACCATAGGTTTGTAGGATAAAATCACAGTATTCTTGCATCACATGATAATCTTTATTAGCCCAACTATATTGCGCTTGTTGTAAAGCTAAACTCAGTGAGCGTTCATCATTAGGGTATTGTTCAATAAATGCTTTATCGAGTTGATCACGCACCCTTAATAGGGATAATTCGTCTTTGTTGTCTCCTGTTTCTTCGTTTTCTTTTCGATGACTTGCTAATATCTCACGCGTGGTTAAGGTAGAGGCGTATGCCGCTTCTTTTCGCATCTGCTCAGAATTATCTGACGTCATAGTAGCTTGGTATGCAATATATTGATAACTCGTTAATGCTTGCTCATAAAGTTGCGCTTCAAAACTAGCATCAGCAAAAAGCAATTCATCCGCCAACAAGCCTTGACTTAATGCTATTTCACTCACAAATTCTACTGATTCTGGTTGTTTTGCTAAGGCTAAATAAATACCTAACCACTGAGCTGTTTGAGTAAAGGCTTTTACTTTATTCTGCGGATTTGTTTCCGATTGTGCCTGAGCATATAAATATCGACTGTGCTGATAACTAAATGACAATAAATTGGGTAACACTTCATCCATTAATTGTGCTTTATGAACATAGCCTCTAGCATTTTCGGTTATATATTGTTGCCAAAACTCGCTTTCCATACCAAATTGTTTAACATAGTCAATTTTCAACGCACTGATTGCCTGATGCTTACCTTGCGTACGGTATAATTCCATCAATACTAGCATATACCTTGCGGACCACAGGCTGTTAGGTGCCATGGTTACGTATGACTGATAGGTCAATTCAGCGTCGTAAGTTAAACCATTTTCGAGTAGAAAATCAGCTAAGTTTTTAAATAATAGGTGACGATACAGATATAAATAATTGTCATTAAATTCATTTCCTTGATAGTTGTTAACTAGGGCGACTAACGAAGCTGATTGATCTTGCTGACTTAATGAAATACTAAGAACTCGTTGAATATCATTCACTAAATCACTATAACGGTTATCTATAGCGGAAAAACTAAAATCATTTTCATTCGGTTGAACTTTTTCTTGCGCAATAATAAAATCTAGTAATGACAAAAAGGTTTGATCTGATTCGGCTAAACGATTCAATTTGAATAGTGCCCATCCTGACATATAAACACTATTCACATAGTAATTAGTGCTATTTTTTGACTGCAATACAGCTTGATATTCTTGCAATGCTTTTGTGTAATGTTGCAAATTATAATAGATATCACCCCGTCTAAAGTGCAACTCTGCTTGATATTTACTCTCAGGGTATTTTGTTAGTATCAATTCAATTTGCAACAAACTCTGATCTAACTGCCCTTGTCGATCCAAAGCCTTAGCTAGTTGATAGTGCACTTCTTCATTTTCTGGTCGATTAGGGTAACGTGATATTAAGCTACGATAAGATGCCACAAGGGCTGATAATGCATGAGCATTTTTTTCTGCTTGTTTTGAATTATCCTCTCCTACCTCTTCTACTTCTTGTAATTCATATGCTTGGCTATCTATTTGTGCTAATCGGTAAAATATTTGCGTTCTAACTTCGTCATTAGGTTCAGTTGTTAAAATATTTTGATATAAAGAGGCAAGTATTGTTGTACGTTGGCTTTTACTCAAAGTTAATAATTCATCGGTATTACTAATTTCAGTGATAGGGGTGGTTTCAGTGATGGTGTTGAAATCACTTTGAGTATTGTTGGCAATATCATCGGCATTTCTCGCTTTAGCTAAATCATCGAGTGTTCCTCTTTTGTCCAAAGCATTATTTTCTGATGGATTTGATTCAACTCGACTTTGACAAGCAGAGAGTACAAGGATACAAACCCCAAGTACTGCAATCAACATTAATGAACGTGAGCTAATAGGAGCGTTCATCGTTCTTTTTTCCTGTCATTTAGACGTTCTTGGTTAAGTTGCTTTTCAATTTTTTTGTCGTTAATCGACATATTTTCTAACACAACAGCCATAGCCTTACGCGTAGTGAGTAAATGCTGTGCTAACAATGTTCGTTTTTCATTACAATACTCTGTTATTTCATCTCGAATCTTTAAAGATATTTTTTCTTTTAACTCAGTTAAACTACTAATAATTGGACTGATTTTTGTTTTTATAAACATTTGACGATTGATAAATGGAACTAACGACGATTCACTTTGTTCATGTGATGAAGAGGCTAATAATGTGGATACATTTTGTTGTAAATCACTCAACTGCCCCATACTATTATCTAGCTCAATAAGTTGCTGCTTATGTTGCCAAGATCGTTGAGGAAACGCTTCAGATAAACGCCAAGCCAAAACAGAACTTAACCGATTTAATCGTTGTTGATACTTGATGTTAGTAACTTGATCCTCTTCATGACTGAGTTTAACAATAGACGATAAGTATTGGTTACTCCTATTTAAACGATCTAACCATGCTTGCTCTTCTTCATTTGCAAAGGCAACACCTAACTGCGGGGATCATTCACTGCCTTTAAAAGTATTGAGGCTATATTCTCTCGTTTTGCTAATAATTTATTATAGACATCTTGTTTGGCTAATGTTTGTTGTGAGGCTGATATACGCTGTTTTCGTGTTGTATTTAAACTAATAATATCGAGAATTTCATCACTTTTATCTTGTAACAACTGACTATGCTGTATTAATTCAGTAACGTCAGATAACTGTTGATAAAAATGACTCAGCGTTGGTTCATACAGGGCTTGTTGCAACCAAATTGATTCCGGTTCATAAGCTTTGGTTGTAGCAAAAAGGTTAGTTTGAATAGCTGTTTTAAGGTGTTTATTAGAAAATAATACTGTCGGGGTCTCTGCTGTTGAAAAAGACAGTAAATCCGAGTGATTGGCAAATGCACGTTCAAAGATATTAAGCTGTTCTATTGTATTTAAATAAAATTCTTCAATATTTTGATATGCCTGCCACCCTTTGGTTAACCCTTGTTGTTCTGTAATTTGTTTTGCCATAAGAAGACTGGCTTGCCAACCTAAAGAGGAATATGGATATTGTTCATGTAGTAAAGTGAGTAAAGACAAAGCTGTGGTATGTTGTTTACTTTGTTGTGCAGAAAAAGCATATAAAAATAACGCAGATTCGGTGTAAGGGCTTTGTTGAGGAAAAGTTTTTAATTCAACATAGGCTTTTTCATAGCTTTCTTGTTGTGTATATAAATACGCTAAGAGTAATTTTGCGTAATCATTAATCCCTTGATATTGTATTTTTTCTTCTTCCAGAGTTTCTTGTGATGATGGACTTGAATCAGAAAATAGTAATTGAAAGAAAGACGGTTCATGCGCATGCCACGTTCCTTTTTTAATCCGTGTTAATAGCGTAATAGCTTGCTCAAAATTTCCATTTTCAATAAAGCGTAACGCTTGATTCAGTTGAATATAGGGCGTGTATTTTTCAACCTTATTCATATCAGAATCATCACGTTGAACCGCCTTATCTTTTTTGGATATAGTCGGTTGTAACAAAACAGGTTTATCGGGCCAATAGGCGAGCTGATTTAACACCTGATATTGTTGATAGTAAGATTGAGGTATCGAATTAATTTTAGCTAAAGTTTCTCGGGCTTGATTAAGATCACCTTGTTCAATGTATTGCTCGGACAGTGATAGAAAAACTAAAACTAACAAGTGATCTATTTCAATTTGGTAAGGTTTACTCTGTAACTCTGTTGCATTTTTTACAGTATTATCTAATGACTTTTCATGATCAGGCTGTTTGCTACTAAGTAAACGCAAATTTTGTTTAGCTTCTTCTTGTAAGCCAATTTTGACTTGTAACCCTGCTTCAAAAAGCTGAACGGATGGTTCGATTGAATTTAACCGCGATTTACTTTGATTTATTATCGCTAACGCCCCCGAATAATTACCCTGAAAATAGTAATATAAAGCTTGTTGATAGTATTTTTCATGGATGTTAGTTTTTACCAAGTCGCTATCATCTACTTCGCTCATGGCCTGTGCCGAGGTAGGTAGTAAAGTACTTACAAATATACTTAAATAAAACCCCAAAGAATTTTTTAACACCTAGTATGTTACTCACTAAACTATAACACCCATTGCTCAACAACCACTTGGGTTCGATAGTTACTGGTGTTATCTACCGGCTTTAACTCAAGCATTACCGCATCATCTTCTTTTTCAAAGGTATATTGTGTCGCTCTCTTTATCGAACGACCTTCATTGTCTAAACCAATAAAAATTGCGGTTAACTCATGAGTGCCTGATTTTATGTTGCCTAAAAATAGTTTTTGAATACCGCCTTGTTCAAGTGCAAATCGTTGTCTTTGAGTGTATAAAAATCCAAAGAACATCTTGTTCATCAATCTTCACTTCAACACTGTCTATTTTAAAAAATCGACCTATATCAACTGACACAAAAAGTGCGACTTGCGTACTGGCGGAAAAAGCAAATCTTCTTCAAGAATAAAAAGATCGCGGTTCAACTGTAATACTTGCGATTTTAGTTGTTGTAATGATTTATCGAGATCACTTTCTGTTTGTGGTACCAATGTAGTTGCATCGTGAGTTCCATTATTTTGTGCGTTGCTTTTATGCATAAATAAAACAAGAATACTTACTGTAAGTAATGCCATTATCATTGTTTTCATATTTATCCTAAAATTCATATTATTCATCATTATTACCTACAGGTTTCACTTACATCTTCACATACATGTTTATATTCATGGCTAAAAATAGACACTAAAAAAGGCTCTAATTACATGAGCTGAAAAACCATATAGTGGCTCTTCACCTAAGATTCCCTCAGCGGTTGGATCTCTAAAATCATTGTAATTAAAGCTTATATAATCCCATTGTAGTGATGCTTCAGAACGCCAATTATTTATCAAAAACTGACTGGGGATTGAATAGGTCACACTAAACCCCGGCGTTAAATCATCAAAATCGCTTAATTCCTTATCTCGAGCTAAAAAATTTTGGGCATTTTGGTAAGGGAATAAATCACTATAAAAACTTGCTTTGGTTTGTTGATAATATCGTGCCTTAAATTCTAATTCGATAGATTGACCAATAGGATGACGGTAACTTAATTCAATATCAGCCGAGTCTATCTTCCGGCTATCTGAAAAATAACGATAATGAAAAAACAAAGCAGCCCTATAAGGTAGGTAATAACTTGCGGATAATTTAGTTGAAAATGAATTACGTGTTTGGGGGTATATTTCTGATTGATAACCAACACCTGAGGGTAATGAAGGGTCAACATAACGCACTGTTCGGTAAGGGTTATTTAAATACCCTTCATCCGCAACAGATTCAATCGCTAAAGCAACGGATAAATTTCTGGTGAGTATTTGATTGATACCCGCGCGAATACGGTATTGTTGACTTTCTTCTTCAAATAAATCATCACCATTACGCCCTATTTCATTATCACTAAAAGCAAAACCTAAACTTAAATTAGTTAAATCGCCAAAGGTATCATGTGACACGGTAAAATTAACTGACTGTGCTAAATAATCATCTTCATCACTTTGCCTGACATTAAAAAGCATGGTTGTTTTATCGTGAAGATATTCAATACCTAGCTGTCCTTCCAAGCGTTTTTCTGAATAAGGACTAGCAGTACTCATTACATCAACCGATGCTGAAGAAATAGTATCAACATAATAATAAGCAGATAAGGCGACAGACTCACTGGTTTTTTTCCTTAGTAAAATAGCCGGACCATCAATTTTCATACCGCCGCCATCATAGCTATGATAAAGCACATCAACTCTATCCTCTTCCAATACCGCGCCATTGCCAACAGAAGAAAAATACACATTGATAAGTATAACCAATAAAAATGTAGATTTAGTTACAGCCACAACCGCCCCCTCCTGTACCATCAGCCCCTCTTGCCGACTCGCGGCCTTCATACACATGCGCGATATGCATATTCGCGATAGGATGACGATTTGTTCGCATGATCGGGTCAGCCAAGTTTTGTCTTTCATAAGGCTTAACCCAAGGTTCAATCGGTTGAGCACAGCCCGTAACACCAACTAAAGTTAGAGAAAAAATAATTATTAACGGTTGTCTAACATAGTTTCTTAACATCATTATTCCCAAATTATTCTCGAATTAAACTATTCTCGAATTAAATTACTCTCGAATTAATTGTTTAATAGCGTTTACATATTTTTGTTCGTAACCGTCTTTATACCCTTTAAAAATAAACCTAACCTTACCGCCTCGATCCACGATAACTGTGGTTGGCATGGCTTCTACTTGATAAGAAGCTGCAATGGTATTACTGGCATCGAAAAAGATTGGAAAGTTTAAGTTTAAATCAGCAAGAAAATCTCGCCCTGCTTGGTTTTCTTGCTCTACATTAATACCCCAAACAGAAACACCTAAATTTTTGTAGCGGTTATAAAAAGATTCCAACATCGGCATTTCTTTTCTGCAAGGACCACACCACGAAGCCCAGAAGTTTATAACAATGATCTGTCCACGTTGCTCAACCAAATTTAAGTTTTCCCCTTGTGTACTTTTCAAGGTGAAATTAGGAGCTAGATTGCCTATATCAAGTGCATTCACAGACAAACTACTACTCAGTAAAATCAAAGTGATCACCTTAACTAACACACGACTAACACTTACCTTTATCCACGATATATAATTCATTTTGATACATATTCCTCGTTCATATTTTTCAACAAGTTAACTAAAGCAAAGTACCTAAAAATAAAAGGCTATTCCTGTAGTGAAGTTTAAATTATGAGTTGTTTTGTTTTCTCCGGTTACGCTCGTGTCAAAAATATAATCACTCATCGCAATATCCCATGTTAGCCAGTCAGTTAAAAACAGTCGGTAATTGGCTGTAAGGTTTATGGTAAATTGATTATTGCCTGCAAATTCAGTACTCCCGCCACCTAATTCAATTGAAAACATACTATTTAAAGCGATGTCTTTACTTAAAAATACCTCACCAGGCAAAAGGTTATAACCAATATTTAAACCATAATATTTTAGTTTTCGTTGTTCGTTTGTTAGTAACGGCGGTACATTCACCAACTTTTCAAAACTCGATGTTCCTGCTTTTGAAAAGCCATATAATGCTTTAGCATAAAAATACTCATTAATGTGATAAGCAAAATGTCCACTAACCCAAAGATTACTCTCAAAATCTTCGATTGACAGTAAACCTATTTGGGCACCTAACTCAAAATTTTCGCTATCTAAAATATTCTCTAAGACATCACGGCGTTCTATTTCTGTTGGCACCATATCATCCACATTAAATGCTAAAACCGTTGCGCTAAATGTAGGCAATATTCCTAGCATTAATGAAACTAAAAAAACACGCTGAAACCTAGTTTCCATGTTTGAACCTCTTCATTGTCATTTCGATCTGTTAACACGATTGAATATTTATATTCGGCACGTAATATAAAATTTCGCGCTAGGTGATATTTTATTCCGATGGCGCTAGCTATATACGTATCTTGTCTTTTTTCTGAATCAGCCAATACACTATGTGGTTTGGTTGTTATTATGCCGCCTCCAACCCCTACATAAGGAATGACTAATAGCCCGGGTAATGGCCGGCTTATTAACATTGCATCATAAAGGTTATTATCTGAAATATCTCCGAGGGCTTTACCAACGGAAACCTCTGCACTAAAAACGGATGATAAGCTATAGCCAAAATAAACATTATAGAAATCTGAACCTTCAAAATCGCCGTACATTACACCCGTTTCATAACTTCTTCTTTGAAAATCCGTTATGGTTAATTCTGAATGTAATATTTTATGACCTTGATTAGTTAAACCAACCAGATCATCTTGACTTAACCAACCAATATTCTTTCGTTGGTCTATAACTTTAAGCCAATTAGTACGCTTGACTAATAGTTCAACCAACTCCCCTTTTTCAATGACATTGATAATTGGGTAACCAACGCCAGGACCTGAATGTAATTCTATATAGGTAACATCAATGGTTAATTTTACCGGTTCATTATCTGCCAAAACACTAGGTAGGTATAAAAGGCAGCTACACATAAACAATACACTAAAGAACAGTTTACTCATTACTCTTCCTCCTGATGAAAAGGAGTATTGTAATATTGACCACCAATATCTAACCATTCACTGATAAGTTTCAACTCGTGTATTGAAAGCCGACCTTGATGACTGCCTTGTTGAAATAGTTCAAAAAAATCACCACTGGGTTTTGCACCATTAGTAGATAAAGCCGATGCGACTGGAATAGTGGTTAACACGGGGATGGGGTTATCTTCGGCATCAAGTATCAACTCGCCTTCCGCATCAATTTGATAAACGATATTACCGCTTTCATCGAGCAGTTCAATCCGCTTATCAACTAGGATACCATCAATAACCTCTTGTTCCACATCATTAAAAAACAACTCACGATAACTGGTTAAATGTCCGGCTCATCACTGGAATTTGTTGCAGAAAGATCCAATTGCCCTGCAGGAACTCTCGCTAGATTATCGTTGTCATAAACACTGTGACATTGAGTACACGTATTATCTTCAATTAGTTCTGCCGAATCTTCATCAATCACCGTCCTTGATAACTCCCACAAGGGTTGAATATGCTCAATATAGTTAATTTGAATGCGACAATAGGCAGTCCAGTTATCAAAACATTCACTACCCGTTGGAATTGGAGTTTCAAGTAACTGATAAGCATAATGAATATTTGAATTAATTGTTGAGATATTCGGATTTGTCCAAATATCCTTATACTTAATATCTGCTGACAATTGAGCTAAACCATTTACCATGGCGTCTGCTTCTGCCATAGTTTGGCCTTGCATTGGCATAATATTTACCGTTGCATGAGTAAAAGCCTCTCCTCCATTTGCTCCAACATTTATCGAGGGGGCCTGAGCATCAATTCGTCCATGCGGTTGTTGACTATTTCCTTCATGACAACCATGGCATTCAAGGCTTTCACCTGCTTTCAACGTTAACCACTGTCTATGTCTTCCGCCAATCCGCTGCCCATTAATATCTAAAATGCTCAAGGCAAAAGGTATATTAGCAGGTATTTTTACCTTGACTGATCCATCTGGTTGAATAGGAGTATAACCAAGAATTTCTCGCATTAATTGGTTTCTACTACGTCCAAAATCTGTGTTAGGTATGTTTTTTACTTCAGCCGGAGGCATTGGCACACCCCGTACAATTCGCAAAAATCGCGCCGGTAATTTATCCGCGGGGGTTAAGCTAGGATCACTTAAATTTGCAATACCATCACTTATATCTTCCCCATCAAAATCATAAACACTACGAATATGTACAGAAGCCGCTTGGTCATTCGCAAGCTCCACATCCAAACCTGTTGAAAATGTTTTGTTGGCAATATACTGGTGAGGTTGTAACGATTCTTGCATTACAACCGCTTCAGTAACCATGTTCCCTTCTGGTGTTTTAGCAACTAACTGCTGTGTATTGTCTTTGGCATTATATAGCCATAACTCATACCACGGTGAAGCCGATGTAACATTTTCCTGTGCTAATTCTTCAGACGATAATTGACCACAAGCTTTCAATATATCGTCAACCATAACACGGCATAAATCTAAACTAAGTAAAAACCGTTCGCTATTATCAGGTAAGGGATATAAATAATTTAATTTGCCTGAAGTAGAGACTTTTTCAGATAAATTGAAATCATAGACTTGTGCACTAAACAAATCAGTTTGTGCTGTATTGTCGGAAATAGGGCTATCGATAGCCTGTGGATCGATAGTTTGTTGATTATCAACAAACTCCTTGATATTTATTATGATAGGTTTCTTTTGATAAATTTGACCGTTGTCGCCTTGACTAATAATAACAAGATATCCCCATTAGGCATTTGCTGTGGTTTTATAAACTCAATATTTTCTTGTTCATCATTTATCTCAACTTGATGAGAATGCCAACCATATATCAATTGATTCTCTGTACCGTCTGGGTTCATCATATATAAGTTAATTTTATCATTTCCCCCCATAGCGTCCCAACGGCTATATAAAATGTGACCGTCATGCAACACTAAAGGGTAAAAGTCATGACTCATATTAAAAGTAAGTTGCTCAATATTGGTACCGTCAGCATTCATAACGTGTAAATTTAATACAGCATTAGTTCCTCTTTCATTAAGTGCCGTGTATTGAGGTTTGCCTTCATCGAGTAGAATTGCACGAGATAAACGTTGCCGTGTGGAAGCAAAAATAATACGACCATCAGGTAAAAACGATGCCATTAGGTCATCACCTTGTTCTGCAATATTATCACTGACAATTACTCTCTCTAATTGTTTAGTGTTTAACTGATAATGCCATAAGTTCCACGTAGGCTGTTCGTCATCATCAGCATCTTCTATTTGGGGTGCCCGGATAGAAACGAGAAATTGTTGACCATCCTCCGACACTGATAAATCACGAATATCTATTCGTTCATCTGGTGCTAACTCGGTCGTTTGTTCAGAAGAAAATAATTGCGCGGTAAGATTAGTGCGAGGTGAATCAGGAAAAGCATTACTTTTAATAATCAGCTGTGCACCTGGATTAAACAATGTGGGGTTACGTGCAGAAAAATAAACAGGCTCAACACTGTTGTCTTCAATACTTGTGTTTACCGTTCGTTCAATAAACACAACAGGATACTCTACCAATACAGGATCAGTTTTTTCATCGGATTTCACCGCATCGGTACCGCAACCGGAAAGCAATAGCAAAATGGCAATCTTATTAATTGATAGCAATTTTAAATAATTAAATCTGATTAGCGAAAACACTTCAAAAAATCCTTATCATTAGTTCAACGCCTTTTTTATGCTATTTTAAACGTAAACACAATAATGTCTCTAAATGGAGACAAATAACGTTTTTTAAAATTCTATATATTACTCATTGATATTAATATCTTTTTATCTTTGAGTAAGTATTAATTCATTCGAATTTATTTTCATTTAAATAACCTGTTGCTAAATAGCGACACCCAATACCATCTTGATCATACTAATCAACCAAAAAACAGATACTTACAGTATTGGCATAAAGTGTGCTTTAACGGACTTACCACGACTTACCATATAATTCAGTACCACGGTTGAACGTGAACGTTACACGCAAATGCTGAACATAATTTAACCGTTATATAGTTTATAGTAATTACCATCAAGTTTATTTACTGCTATATTAGAGTCTGTTGCTAAGAAACTCATTATACTATTTTGATTTCTATTCACATTTTCAAGGAGGCTGTATGAGTGAGGCTTGCCGACCTAATACAAGAAAATATATTGCAAATAAAATCACATTTTCTTTTAAGTTATTTTTGTCTTTTATTTTAACCATAGTGTTTATTTGCACTACAACACAAGCCTCTTCTCTTGAACAAGCGAAACAATTACATGACCGTATTGTAGGTGCACCCGCTTCGGCCGACACACTCATTGAAATGGCGGCATTAATAGATGAAGGACAAACTATTGAAGCAGCTTACAAAGCAATGGAGTCACCTTATTTTTACTCTACAACCTTAAAATTACTAGCCACCCCATGGACAAATGAAGAGCAAGATATATTTGCCCCGTTAAATGACTATAGCGCGACAATTATAGGTGTTGTGAGAGACGATGTTGATTTCAGGCAAATTTTACAAGGAGATATTACTTATGTCGGTAAACAGGCTCTTGGTTTACCGGCTTATAACAAAAACAATAATAACCATTATCAAGCGCTAGAAGATAATTTTACTAATCTAGCAGATGCGCTAGTAAGTATGTCACAGTCTAACTTAAATAATTTACCTAGCTCAGCAACTGCAGGCGTGCTCACAAGTAGAGCATCTGCCAAAGCTTTTTTTAAACTCGGTACTAATAGAGCCATGTTACGTTTTACATTAATCAATCACCTTTGTACGGATCTAGAGCCCTTAAAAGATAATACTTTACCCGCAGATCGTGTCAGGCAGGATGTAAGCAGAAGCCCAGGTGGTGATAGTCGAATATTTCTCAATAATTGCTTAGGTTGCCATAGCGGTATGGATCCACTTGCCCAAGCATTTGCCTATTACGACTTCCAGTTTGATGTTAATTCCGACCCTGAAGCAAACAATGGATCAATAATTTATAACGGAATTGGTAATATTGATCCCATAACAAATTCACGCGTAAATGCAAAATATCATATTAATGCCACCACGTTTCCTTTTGGTTTTATTACCGAGAATGATCAATGGCAAAACTATTGGCGTGAAGGAATAAACCAAAAGCTTGGTTGGGATCCAAAGCACTTCCAGGTAAAGGCGCCGGCATTAAGTCATTGGGACAAGAAATGGCTAATAGCCAAGCATTTGCTCAATGCCAAGTGAAAAAAGTATTTAAAGCCGTTTGTCTCCGTGAAGCGGAAAGCCAATCAGATTTAACTCAAATCAATAATACTACCGCATCGTTTAAACAAAATAGTTATCAACTAAAGCGCGTTTTTGCCGAAGTTGGTGAATATTGCATGGGAGATTAATGATGTTCAACTCAACTTCACTATCCCGAACTATCTCATGTAAACACACTTTTATAACTACTTTCGTTGTAATTACTTTATTAATAAGTGGTTGCGGCGATACAGAAGTGAAAACCCGACCCCCTGCTTCGGTTGATAATAACAGCCAAGAATACACAGGACCAAAGACCGCAAACAGAGGATATTCAAAAGTACAAAACTGCACTTTGGGATAATATATCAAGTGCAGATAAATGTGGTGCTTGTCATATTGAAGGTAATCAAGCCCCCTACTTTGCTAGTATAAATAATGTTAATGATGCTTATGCAGCAACAAGTACGTTAGTAGACCTAGCTAGCCCGCAAGATTCACGATTAGTTGAAAAAGTAAGTGGTGGACACAACTGCTTTGGTTAAATAGCAACCAAGCTTGTGGCGAAACAATGCAGCAGTGGATAAAATTATGGGCAGATGACAGAGTAAGTGTTGCTAATACTATTGAATTAAAAGCACCAATAATTCGTGAACCAGGCAATAGTAAAAACTTCCCCATAGAAAATTCATTATTTACCCAAACACTATACCCATTACTCAGTAATCATTGTTCGAACTGTCATAATGAAACCGCTATTACTGCACAATCACCTTTTTTTGCTGATGACAATCCGAACAAAGCTTATCAAGCAGCTAAAGGGGTTATCAATTTGAATGATCCCGAAAATTCTCGGCTTGTGGTGCGCCTAGGTAGTGAATTTCATAACTGTTGGGGTAATTGTCAATCAAATAGCCAATCAATGCTGAATGCCATTCAATTGTTTAGTAATGATATAACGGTAGATGTTTTACCGCCAGAAATGGTTGTTTCTAAATCCTTGTTACTAGCGGATGGTTTAGCGGCTTCAAGTGGCGGTCGATTCGAATCAGATATTATTGCCCTTTATCAATTTAAAACGGGCGAAGGCAATATAGCTTACGACACTTCAGGTATTGCTCCAAACAGCAAACTTAAACTTAACGGGTAATATTGATTGGCTTGGTAGTTGGGGCTTGTCGTTCACCAATGGTAAAGCACAAGCCAGTACAGCTACGAGTAAAAAAATACATGATCTTATTACTTCTACAGGTGAATTCTCTGTGGAAACTTGGGTTACACCAAATAATGTCGTACAAGAAGGACCGGCAAGAATAGTGACTTATTCTCTTGGTGATAATGATCGTAACTTCACCCTTGGGCAAAGCCAATACAATTATGATTTCATGCTCAGAAACGAACAAACATCTAGTAACGGGGAGCCGACCAATAAGTACACCTGATAATTCAGAAGTGTTACAAGCGACATTACAACATGTAGTAATAACTTTTACAGCAAATGAAGGAAGAAAGATTTATGTTAATGGAAAATTAATTAATGTTGCAGATGAAAATATTGCCCCCCTTGCTACATGGGACGATAGCTTTGCTTTAATCCTGGGCAAAGAAGCATCAAACAACCACGTTTGGCAAGGTAACATTCGTTTACTTGCAATTTATAATCGCGCTTTAACTGAATCGCAAATAACACAAAATTACGACGTAGGTGTAGGTGAAAAATTCTTTTTACTATTTTCTATCAGTGAGTTAGTTAATTTAAGTAACACATATATACTATTTGAAGTTAGCCAGTATGATAATTATAGTTACCTATTTAGTAATGCTAATATTGTTAATTTAGATAACAAAACATTTGATCAAAAGCTCATTTTAAAGAAAATGCGTATTGG
The DNA here is from genome assembly GCF_022669015.1 of Colwellia maritima. Classification (GTDB taxonomy): domain Bacteria; phylum Pseudomonadota; class Gammaproteobacteria; order Enterobacterales; family Alteromonadaceae; genus Colwellia; species Colwellia maritima. The sequence continues at coordinate 1,011,019 of NZ_JAKKSL010000002.1, forward strand.
TATAAATGGTAAAGAAAGCTCTTGGTCAAGCTTACGTTAATTTGGACTTTGCAGTTGATAACGGACAAAATATCTCAGAGCCTGTGCCTATCTCTCCTTTGGGTACTATTATTGCCCAAGAAAAAGGTCCAAATAATGATGAGTTTTTCTTAACCTTTGAACAACTTGGGCAGCATACAAACGTGATAGTTCCAAGTACTTTTATTCCTTCAGTTGATACAGCCGCAACTACAGATAGTGCTAAAATCGGTATTAGAAATTTTGCTGAAATAAATGCGAGCATGAGCTTTCTAACAGGTATCGCACAAAATAATGCTAAAGTATTTGATACTTACCGCCTAGTAAAACAACAGTTGCCGACGCTTGAAAACATAGAAACATTTATTTCTGCACAGCAAATGGGCATAACTCAACTGGCTATTGCTTATTGTGATCAATCAATTGAAACCGAAACGATACGTAGCACCTGGTTTCCAAACATAAACTTTAATCAAGCACCTAATAAGGCATTTGATGAAACAGGTAGAACGAATTTTTTAAGTCCATTACTCGCTCAATTAATGCCGTTGAATCTAACTACTCAACCCAATGATGTATTAGTAAAACAAGAGTTAAATAGTTTAATAACTAAGCTTTCAGTGTGTAGTGAACAGTGTGACGTCGAGAGAACTAACGCTATTGCAAAGTCAACTTGTGCTGCCGTACTTGCTAGCGCAGTTGTACTTATACAATAAAGTAAGGAAAGGATTATGAGTCGATTTTTTAACAAAAGAAAACATTTTCACCCCGATAGTCCTTTATTATTTGGCGATCATAGAAAACCGATGACACGTCGTGATTTCATTTCAGTTTGGGTTGCGCACTGGTGGTCATGTCATTTCGGTGCTTCTGTGCTCAGCTTGTTTTCCAGTCCAAACAAAGCGCATGCAACACTTTCAGCAGATTTAGAAGCCCTAAGAAATAGTTGTGGTATTGATGTTCAAGGCGCGGGGAAAATTCCCTTCATTAGTTTTGATCTTCTTGGTGGCGCTAATATTGCCGGTTCAAATGTATTAGTGGGAGGTGTTGGTGGTCAACAAGACTTCCTTTCAACAACGGGTTATAACAAACTTGGCTTACCTGGTGATATGTCACCCGCAATTGCTAGTCCAAACTTACAACAATCGAATTTCATTAATACGGATTTAGGATTAGCTTTTCATTCAGATTCAGCATTTTTACGTGGAATATTAGAAAAAGTATCGCCACAAACCGCTGAAAAAATCAATGGTGCAGTACTACCAAACCGCTCTGACAATGATACAGCCAATAACCCACACAATCCTATGTATGCCATCGCAGCCTATGGTGCAAATGGCTCTTTAATGCCTTTGATCGGTTCTAGAAACACTGATTCAGGGGGCAATTCAATGTCACCTTCGCGCTTTATTGATTTAAGTAAACGACCTACAAAAATAGACCGCCCAACTGATGTTACCGGTTTAGTTGATGTAGGAGACTTATTCAATTTACTTTCGCAAAGCGACGCGGTTGCCGTAATGGAAAGCATTCAGCGTATCAGCGCACAAAAACTGTTACAGGTCGATAGCCAAGTAACCCGTGATGATGTTATTAAAGACATGATCAACTGTGGTTACGTAAAAAGTGCTGATTTAGCTGACCGATTTGGTAACCCTGCTACGTTAGATCCGTTACTCGATGTTGATATCGTGGGGCCTGGTGGCATTTTTTCTTTAGCTGAGTTTGATAGCGAACAAGAATTTCAAAAAACAGCCTCTATTATGAAGTTGGTAGTTAATGGCTTCTCTGGTCTTGGCACAGTTACCATGGGAGGGTTTGATTATCACACAGGAGATAGAGCCACTGGTGAATTAAGAGATTTAAGAGCAGGACGCTGTATGGGGGCCTGTTTAGAATATGCGGCAAGACGTAATCAACCACTGATGATGTATGTTTTTAGTGACGGTTCGGTGGCAAGTAATGGACGTATTGATGAGTCAGAAAATGGCCGTGGTAAAGGCGAATGGACAGGCGATAATTCATCAACAGGTGCCTCATTTTTTCTCGTTTATAACCCAACAGGTAAACCACAATTAATGGGGGCAACTACAGAACAAAATGCCATGCATCAACAAATTGGCTATATGCGCCCTGACGCCTCAGTTGAAACGGCATCAGCGCCATCAGCAAACAACGTAAATTTATTGGTTGAAACCATCTTGTTAAATTATATGGCATTACATGGTGAGCAAAATAATTTTTCCGCCCTAGTACCAGGACAAGGCTTAGGTAATACAAGCATGCTAGACACATTAACAGCGTTCCGAGCCCATATTAACCGACTAAACCATCATTACCAGTTAAACAATCAAATTACTACTGCTGCAGGCCTTTGGAATAATGCATACGCTGCTCATTATCAATAATAATGACTTCAAAGTCAGGTAGCTTTTCAATTAAGGCTAAACCGTCTGATAAACCTTTAACAAAAATAGTTGTTGATAGTGCATCAACATAGGTGGGATCTTTACCAATAACAGAAACACTCATCACTTTTCGCGATGAATCTCCTGTTTTAGGGTTAATGATATGATGGTAGCGAACACCATCTTCGATAAAATAACGCTCGTAATCTCCTGACGTAGAAATAGCTTCATTCTCAAGAGGAATATTAACAGCAGTTTTATACTCAGCTCTTGGATGTTTAATGCCAACTAACCATGGACGGCCATGCCTATCCCCTAACAAACCGGTGTCTCCACCTGCACTTACCAAAGCATGCTTAATACCTGCTTTTGCTAATAAGCTTAAACAACGTTTTACCGCATAGCCCTTAGCAATTCCCCCCAAATCAATTTTCACGGCATCATTAGTAAAGTAAACAGTGTTATCTTTATCATTTAATATAACTGAAGTGTAATTAATAGCAGGTAAAGTTTGATTAATATCGGTCTGATTAGGGCGTTTCTTTTCTCGAAAATCATATTGATAGCCGACTGAGGCATAAGTGATATCAAACGAACCATCACTCAATATTGAAATATCTTGAGCAACGTTAAGTAAATCAAACAATTCTACAGATATTGGAACAGCTTTGTGTGGCGCTTCGCGATTTATTTTGCTGAGTTCACTTTTTTCTTTATATGGACTCATTTTTTGGTCTATTCGTATCATTTCCTGTTTAACCAACTGGATCAAAGCTAAGGCACGGTTATCATTGCCTATTGTTCCCAGTTGAGGAGTACGTCCTTGCGTTGTTTTCGGATCATCTAACCAAAACTCAACCTGTGACAAGGTGCCCATGACTTCAAAACTATGTTTCACCCATTGTGCATTGGCAGAAAAAGAAAAAAACAAAAAAATGTATAAAAATCTTATATTGATTATTTTTTCCATTAGACTGACTCCTATCCGTTAATTTATGCTAATAATTAACCAAATTCTTATACAAGCAAAACATGCAACTCACTGATAGAATCAACAACAGCCTTAGGTTTGAATTGCTGAAGTATTTGATTATTGTGCACACCAAACGTTACCCCTATGCTATCAATACCTGCATTTTGGGCCATTTCTAAATCATGACTTGTATCACCAATCATGATTGCTTGATGGGGAGCAATATCTAATTCAGTTAAAATACTATGCAACATTTGAGGATCTGGCTTCGATGCCATTTCACTAGCACAACGTGTTGTATTGAAAAAATGGTCGGTGTCACTTATTTTCAATACTCTATTTAAACCTTCTCTGCCTTTACCAGTGGCTACTGCCAATAATGTATTCTTTTGTTTTAATGCTACCAACAGCGAATACGCATCATCAAATAATGGTGTTGGTGTGTTATCACCTTCAAGATATTGATATTTATATTCCACTAACATAGCGTCAATTTGTTCAGAGGTTATGTTTAGAAAAAGTTTTTTTAGCCCAACATCCAAACTTAATCCTATAATTTGTTTTACATCTTCATTCGCAGGAATAGCTAAACCAACGGTTTTTGCTGCCGATCGCATAGAAGAAACAATACGATCAACAGAATCCATCAAGGTGCCATCCCAATCAAAAATAACTAATTTATAACTATGCATACTGCCCTTCTACATTGAGATGAATTTATATTGCGATAAATTATTCATTACTCTCTAACTAATTTAGTGAGTAATTTTTCCAAATTCGGTTCTAATGGTGCTTCAATCTTTATACGTTCTTCCGTTTTTGGATGAGTGAATTCAATACTTGCCGCATGTAGAAACAAGCGTTTAAGCCCTTTACTTTTCATCTCAACATCAAAATCTTCATTGCCATATTTAGCATCCATAGCAATAGGATGACCACTGACTTGACAATGAACACGTATTTGATGTGTTCTCCCCGTGACGGGAAAAGCACGTACTAAGGTAGCACCGCGATAGCGCTCTAATACTTTAAAACGTGTTTCAGACTCTTTACCGTCAATATTGTCTACTATCACCACGCGTTCTCCTGATTTAAGATCATTCTTTCTTAAGCCTTCAGTAACACGCGTCAATTTAGTTGGCCAATGTCCTTTAACCAATGCCTGATAAAACTTTTGTACATTTTTACTACGTAATTGTTCATGTAAATGACGAAGTGCTGACCGTTTTTTAGCAACAACTAAGCAACCAGATGTGTCTCGGTCTAGTCGATGTACCAATTCCAACATACGTGCATCAGGACGCAATGCTCGTAGCGCTTCAATTAAACCAAAACTAAGCCCGCTTCCGCCATGCACTGCCATACCTGACGGTTTATTAATAACGATTAACCTATCATCTTCAAACAATATCTGTTTTTCAAGATTAGCTACAATATTTAATCCGGTTGAGACTGGTTCAGTTTTTTCTGACACCCTAATCGGCGCAATACGTAAAATATCATTCAGTGCAAGTTTGTAAACGGGTTTAATACGTTTTTTGTTAACCCGAATTTCTCCTTTGCGCATTAAACGATATAGATGACTTTTGGGCACGCCTTTTAACGTTCTTAATAAAAAATTATCAATACGCTGACCGGCATCTTCAGTATCAATAGTGATAAATCGTACTTGAGGTTTATCATGACTGTGATCACTTACTGTGTTTGATTTTTGACTATCGGGCTTCTTTACTTGTGGTTTTTGTGACATGGCTTGCGTTTAATTGACATAGATTCATTAATGAAATGCAGTTTACCATACTTTTTTTAGTGCATTTTAACATTTAAGCTGTTTTTTTATTGGCTTATCTAACTTTATAAGGGATAATAGATGAGTTAATGCTTGATAAACATTATTTATTGGAAAAAAATTTACAACACAGTAAGTAAATAAGCATTAAATTTTAGAAGTTTTAAAGAGAGACGTAAGAGGCAAACTGCGGCCACATTAGTATGCATACCTGACTGATATGAATAATATAAGTTAATAGGAAATCGACACACTAATAGTACGGCCTATTGTAATACTAACGCGTGTAACTTGTTAGAAAAAGCATAAACAGTTTTTATCCCTTAAAAGGTACTAGCCCTGCTCCATAAAGCAATTTATTTAATTAATTTACTTTGCAAAAATAGTTTTCATATAACAATAAAACAAGCCAAAAAGAAAGTGTAAAACATCACTAGGCAACATTGTATTGTTAACTAACTTACCTGCAAACTTATAACTTGCAAAGTAAATACGCACAGCACATTAGCTGAGCACATAAAGAAACAATAACGCTATGATTTTTCTAAACATCATGTCATAGCGGATTAGAAACAATCAAATTATATAACAGCTTAACGTGGTTTAATGACACGTTAAAGTTGACACCCGTGAGGTTGACAAAATGCTGTTACATCGCTTTAGATTGCACTACTTTGTGTACTAAGCACTAGTGTGTTGTGACTAAAAAAGAGTCACATAACCTATGAAACGTATGTTAATCAACGCTACCCAATCTGAAGAATTGCGCGTAGCGCTTGTTGATGGTCAAAAACTTTACGATTTAGATATCGAAAGCCCTGGTCATGAACAAAAAAAATCGAATATATACAAAGCAAAAATCACCCGTATTGAACCTTCATTAGAAGCAGCTTTTGTTGACTATGGTGCTGATCGCCATGGTTTCTTACCAATGAAAGAAATTGCCCGAGAATACTTCCCTAAAGGCTATACCTTTCAAGGTCGCCCTAGCATTAAAGACGTATTGCATGAAGGACAAGAAGTCATTGTTCAAATTGACAAAGAAGAGCGTGGTCAAAAAGGTGCAGCGTTAACAACCTTTATTAGCCTTGCCGGTAGCTATTTAGTCTTAATGCCAAATAACCCTCGTCTTGGTGGTATTTCTCGCCGTATTGAAGGTGATGAACGTACTGACTTAAAAGCGTCATTAAGTAAATTAGATTTACCTAAAGGCATGGGATTAATCGTTCGTACTGCGGGTGTTGGTAAAGCCTATGAAGAATTAGAATGGGATTTAAGTGTTTTAATACACCACTGGAAAGCGATAAGTGAAGCAGCCCAAAGTAGAAAAGCTCCTTTTTTAATTCATCAAGAAACAAACCTCATATTACGCGCCATTCGCGATTATTTACGTCGTGATATAGGCGAAGTTTTGATTGATCGCCCAAAAACATTTGAAAGCGTTAAAAAACATATTGAAGTTGTACGTCCTGATTTTTTAAGTAAAATCAAATTATATACTAGTGATGTCCCTTTATTTACGCATTATCAAATAGAAACACAAATTGAAACGGCCTTTCAACGTGAGGTACGTTTACCTTCTGGTGGTTCAATCGTTATTGACCCAACAGAAGCAATGACTTCAATCGATATTAACTCTGCTCGTGCAACTAAAGGCCATGATATTGAAGAAACAGCATTCAATACTAATTTAGAAGCGGCTGAAGAAATAGCACGTCAATTACGTTTACGTGATTTAGGTGGTCTTGTTGTCATTGATTTCATTGACATGACTCCTGTACGTCATCAGCGTGAAGTAGAAAATCGCATGCGCGATTCTGTACGTCAAGATCGAGCTCGTATTCAGTTAGGTCGTATTTCTCGTTTTGGTTTATTAGAAATGTCACGTCAACGTTTACGCCCTTCAATTGGTGAAACTAGTCAAGGGGTTTGTCCTCGTTGTTGCGGTACCGGCCAAATTCGTGGTGTTGAATCACTTGCTTTATCTATTCTTCGTTTAATGGAAGAAGAAGCTATTAAAGAAAACACACAACATGTACAAGCACAAGTGCCTGTGCCCGTAGCAACTTATTTACTGAATGAAAAACGTCGCTCAGTAATGCACATTGAAAAACATCATAGTGTACGTGTATTGATTATTCCTAATCCTCATATGGATACACCGCAATACGAAGTCTTACGTGTTAAAAAAGATGAAACAGTAGCAGAGGCAAGCTACGAGATTTCAATTAAACAAGCAGAGCTTGAAGAAGCTAAAATGCCTAAGTTTGATAAAGAACCGGTAAAACGTGATGAGCCATTAATTCAAGCAATGGGACAAGGAATGGCGGCTCCGAAAGTTGCCCCTAGTGAACCTGTTAACACCGTTACTGCAAGTAAACCAGAACCAAGCAACAAGTAAGCCAACAGGTTTCTTTGGTTGGTTAAAAGGCTTGTTTTCTTCAGAAGAAATCCCAGAAAAAACACCTGAAATCACACCTAAACCTGAAAAACGTGAACCACAACGTAGCCGTCAAGGCCAACGCCGCGGTAACACACGTAACAACCGTGGTGGCAACCGAACTGATGAGCGTAATGAAGATCGCAAAACTGAAAAACCAAATAATCGCAATACGAAGGTTGCAGATAAAAACCGTAATCCGCGAGATGATCGTAATAACACGAATAAACCGGGAGTTAAAGCGAAGGGGCAAAATCAAAAGTCTGACTTTGATAAAAATACACCAATAAAAGAAGAAGTTGCCACAGAACGCCGTCAACGAAGAAATAACCGCAAAAAGGTACGTGTTAATAAAGCTAAAGTAGAACAAGAGGCTGTGACTAACACGCCAATTGAAAAAACAATCGCTAAAGCAGAGCCTATAGCCAAAAGTACTATTGCTGAAGATGAAATTACAGCACAAATCATCAATGATGACGAACAAGTCAATACACAAAATAATGTAGAGTCTAACACTGAGAAGAAAGAAGAACGTTCTCGCAATAGACGTTCACCAAGACATTTACGCTCAAATGGACAACGTAAACGTCGCGAGAAAAAACCTGAAGATGCAGAAGGAAATAACGAAGCGATTAAAGCACGTTATCCAGAAATAGATGCATCTAATAAAGAAGATACTGTTACAGACATGACCGTTGCTGAACCTGCAGTTACTGAAGCAGTGGTTGCTGAGCCTGCAGTTACTGAAACAGCGGTTGCTGAGCCTGCAGTTACTGAAACAGCGGTTGCTAAACCTGCAGTTACTGAAGCAGTGGTTGCTAAGCCTGCAGTTACTGAATCAGCGGTTGCTAAGCCTGCAGTTACTGAAACAGCCGTTGCTAAGCCTGCAGTTACTGAAACAGCCGTTGCTGAGCCTGCAGTTACTGAAACAGCCGTTGCTGAGCCTGCAGTTACTGAAACAGCCGTTGCTAAGCCTGCAGTTACTGAAACAGCCGTTGCTGAGCCTGCAGTTACTGAAACAGCCGTTGCTGAGCCTGCAGTTACTGAAGCAGTTGTTGCTGAGCCTGCAGTTACTGAGGTTGTTACTGAGGTTGTTACTGAGCCTGTAGTTACTGAAACAGCGGTTGCTAAGCCTGCAGTTACTGAGCCGGCGGTTGCTAATGAAGTGGTTTCTCAAGAAGTGCAACAAGATCTTCCTTTAACCGATAATAACGTTATTGAGAAAACAGTTGAAGAATCTGCTGAAGATGGTGCTAGTAAAATTCCTGATGCGCTAAGTTCTAATAAAGAACCGGCGTTAGAAGTATCAGAAGATGAGACTAATTCAAATGAAAAAGTGAAAAAAGTTGAATCAAAAACAACGAAAAAATCACCACCTAAAGATAAAAAGTTAGCACGACAAGTGAAAAAGACTAACCGTTTAAATGGTCGAGCTTCTTCTCCGATGACAAAAACAGAAACAATCACCACTATCAACGAGATTCCAACTAGCTTTATGGCTAATGAAGATCGTATGGTGCATCAAGTTTCAGGTCGTACAGCCATCGCTGCTGATGTAAAAAGCAGAAGCTCTGCTGCCGCGACAAAACCCACTTTATAAGCGCTAAAGCGCTTATAAAGTAAAGCCAGTTGTTAGTAATAACAACTGGCTTTTTAATATGCGAAAGAAAGTTTTGCCAAATACAAGGCATTTATTTCAATAACGAGTACGTCTAATTATTAAATAACCTCAGCTTAATAAATCTTTCTAAAATGGCTATTTTTACTAACTTCTTCGTTAAATTCACTTGCACTAGACCACTATTGACGCGTAAATTTGCCTTGCTTATTTTGCGGACTAAAGTAGAAAAATCATCTCATTATAGTGATAACAGGGAAATTAAACACTAATTTTCAATCAGTTAAGAACTTCTTAACCCGAGTTGAGGTTAATTATTTATCACAGCAGCTAAACGCTCAACGGCAACACCTAACGACTCTGTATTAGCATTCGTAAAATTCAAACGAAGTGCAGACGTTTGACATGTTCGGTCATGATAAAATACTGAACTTGGAACAACGGCAACACCATTTTCCAATGCCGACTTAGCTAACGCATCTACATCACATTCAGGTAATGTCAGCCAAACAAACATTCCTCCATCAACAGTATTTATATGGCACTGAGGTTGTAAATAAATGGATAATTGTTGAATTAATGCCTTATATCGCACGTAATAAACCTGTCGTAACTTAGCCAAATGTTGATCAAACTCATTGTGTTGTAGCAAATCTAACAATACAGCTTGCATTGGAATACTAGAATGCAAATCAGATACTTGTTTCACAGTATTAAGTTGTGCTATCCATTTAGCTTTCGCCGTAACCAAACCTAACCTTATACCCGGTGTTGCAATTTTAGAGTATGATCGTAATACCATTGAATGCTCAGGACAAAAGCTTGATACTAGCGGTAACGAACTGCCATTAAAGCGCAACTCTCTATAAGGAACATCTTCGATTAAAGTGACATTATATCTCTGACACAAGAAAGCGACCTGTTGGCGTACTGCTAAAGACCAAAGATACGCCTGTTGGGTTATGAAAATCAGGTACGGCATAAAATAATGTAACATCACTCGTAGCAAAACATGTCTCTAATTCGTCTAAATCTGGACCATCACAACGTTGAGAAATACTCTCAATGTTGGCTTGCGCAAGACTAAATACCTGAATTGCGCCTAAATAGCTTGGTGCTTCCATGACTATTGTATCGCCCGGATTAATAAATGAGCGAGCGATAAGATCTAAGCCTTGTTGTGAGCCAGTACAAACAATACCCTCATGTGACGACAGCAATTGATAATGTTCTCTAAAATGCGCAAGTAGCGGAGCATACCCTGCCGTATTTCCATATTGGAATAACTCAGGCCTATTGGGTAAATCTTTTAATGATTTAGCCATTAGTTCAAGGGGAAATTTATCGTTAGCAGGTAATCCTCCGACCAAAGATATAACGCCCGGTGCGCATGCAGCATCTAAAATTTCTCGGATATAAGATGGTTGAATATTTTGTAACGATTTAGCTAAGTTCATGGTGGATACACTCTGTTAATATTAGCTAAGAGAGTACATTAGCTTGAGTTATTTTACTTGTCCGTTTATGCTCTATTACATATCCAATTATGCTCGAAATAATAATACATCATGCTAACTCACCAACAAATATCACGCATCAATGATGTATTATATTTTATTCATATGAATATAAGTGAAAAGTTGTTAGCAAGTGATTTAGCGACTATTGCAGCCTATTCAGAACAGCATTTTCATCGCCTTTTTAAAGCGGTTGTAGGAGAGGCTGTTCATCATTATATCCGTAGAATTAGAATGGAATTTGCAGCCAATCAATTAATGTTCGATCTTGGTACATCAGTATTAGATATCGGCATAAAATCAGGATATTTGTCAGTATCATCTTTTAGTCGTGCCTTTAAAACCATCTTTAAAATGTCACCGGGTGAGTGGCGTAACAGTGATCGTCAACATCAACCCAAACCTTTTCTAGCTGATAAACAAGTTGCTACTTATTATCAAAGTCTTAATAGCATTACCCTGCCTAAATGCGAGTTAATTGAATTACCTCAACGACATGTCGCTTATGTGCGGCATCAAGGATATGATCGTTCGATAGCAAATGCTTGGCAAACTTTAAAAGTGTGGGCTAATATGCACAATCGTGACTTTTCCGGCAATTTGGTTTACATCATTCAAACTGACTTGGGTAGAGTTAAATAAATGTCGTTATGTCGCTTGTATCGGAATTGATCATCCAATACTACAAAGAGGATTAATCAATAGCATGACAATTCCAGGGGGCTTGCATGCGGTATTTAAATTGCAGGGAAGTTATGGCGAGCTATTACCCCAATTAAATAATATTTTAGAACATTGGTTACCAACTTCAGGGTTTAAAATGTTATCAACACCTGCTTATGTGCATTATCAAAAAAATCAATTTTTAGCCGAAGATGAAAAATTTCAATTAGATTTTGTTTACCCATATCACCATTTCACTAAGTTAACAAAACGTATTAAAGACACCGAAGGATTAAATCTACTTTCATAAAGACATCTGAAATACCTCGTGAAAAAACTAACTTAGTGCTAACCATAAAGCAACAAGGATCATTAACGTACCTGATATCCTATTTAAACGTTTTACATTATTATGATGAGATAATATTTTCCCCAAGGTTTTACCTCCTGTGGCGTATAACATCATACAAGTAAACTCTGAAATCAAGATGACTGTTACTAAAATAGAGAGTTGTGGCATAAGCAAATATTCTTTATTTATAAAAGGGGGTAGTAACGAAATCATAAATGCCCAACCTTTTGGATTAGCGATTGCCGTTATTAATCCTTGATTAAATAAGCCACCCTTACTAATTTGTCGCGGAGCATGGCCGTTTAGGGATAATGCTAATTTTCCTTTTGAACGCCACATATTAAAGCCAATATAAAATAAATAACCAAGACCAATGAGTTTTAATACATTAAAAATCTGTGGAAATTGTAGCATGATAGCTGAAACGCCAATGACTGATGCTGTTGCCACAATAGCAACACCAATTAATTCTCCCCACATCATCCATAAAGTATTTCGAATGCCAATTGACATTCCCAAGGTCATAGCCAACGTCATACACATACCCGGTGTAATCGACACAATAAAGAAAGTCGGTATAAAGAGGCTTAGTAATGCAAAGTCTATCACCAGAGAATGCTCAAATTCAGAAAAATGGACACCGACTTTAGCAAGAAATATTGCCTTAAACAATCAACACAGGTAGCGAATAAAAGTAAAAAAAAAATAGGGATATAATAAGCTTGAATGAAAGTAACCTACCATTTAAAAATAAATTATAATTTAATACTGTTTCAACGCTGATCACCCTGATAGAATAGCGAAAATTTTATTTGTCTTCATGTAGCTTCAATATATACTTTAGTTTGCATGAGTTTTTCGGAAATATTTAGTCATGCGTACCAGTCAATATTTACTGTCTACTTTAAAAGAAACACCTGCAAACGCAGAGGTGATAAGTCACCAATTAATGCTACGTGCAGGGCTTGTAAGAAACCTTGCTTCTGGTTTATACACATGGTTGCCTACTGGTTTACGTGTATTAAAAAAAGTTGAAAACATTGTTCGTGAAGAAATGCAACGCGCCGGTGTTAACGAAATTTTAATGCCAATGGTTCAACCTGCTGATTTATGGCAAGAGTCTGGACGTTGGGATGATTATGGTCCAGAATTATTACGCCTTAATGATCGACATAAACGCCCGTTCGTTTTAGGTCCAACTCATGAGGAAGTAATAACAAAACTTATAGCCAACGAACTTAGTAGCTATAAACAATTGCCCTTATCATTATTTCAAATTCAAACAAAATTCCGTGATGAAATTCGCCCTCGTTTTGGTGTTATGCGAGGTCGTGAGTTTTTAATGAAAGATGCTTATTCTTTCCATATAGAACCCTCGTGTCTAGAAAAAACCTATCAAGTTATGTTCGATGCTTACTGTCGTATTTTTGATCGCTTAGGTTTAAATTACCGCCCTGTGCTTGCTGACACTGGCTCTATTGGTGGTGATGCTAGCCATGAGTTTCACGTACTAGCAGATTCAGGCGAAGATGATATTGCTTTTAGTGATGTAAGTGATTTTGCTGCAAACGTTGAAAAAGCTGAAGCACTAGCACCAACGGTTGCACGTGCTGAGCCAAGCCAAGCGCTAACTGAAATTTCAACACCCAATGTAAAAACAATTGATGATGTTGCTGAGTTCTTAAATGTGGATGTTAAACAAACAGTTAAAACATTACTTGTATGCGGTATTGAAAATGAACAAGGTGAAACACCGGTTGTAGCTTTAGTATTACGTGGTGATCATCAACTTAACGAAGTTAAAGTTGAACATTTATCTCAAATTGCCGCCCCATTGACTTTTGCTACTGATGAGCAAATATTTGCCGCGGTTAATTGTAATGCCGGTTCTATTGGACCTGTTGGTGTATCAATGACAGTTATTGTTGATAGATCCGCTGCACAGTTGAGTGATTTTGTCTGTGGTGCCAATAAAAATGACGTACATTATACCGGTGTAAACTGGGATAGAGATTGTTCTGCAATTGAAATCGCTGACTTACGTAATGTAGTTGAAGGCGATCCTAGCCCTTGTGGTCAAGGTAATATAGTAATAAAACGTGGTATAGAAGTTGGTCATATCTTCCGACTAGGCACTAAATATGCTGAAGCAATGAAGTGTTCTGTATTAAATGAAGCAGGTAAAAACCAAACCTTAACGATGGGTTGTTATGGTATTGGCGTATCGCGTATTGTTGCTGCAGCGATAGAACAAAACCATGATCAATATGGGATTAAATGGCCTGCTGCTATTGCACCTTTTCAAGTTGCCATTGTGCCAATGAATATGGCTAAATCTGCACGTGTTAAAGAAACAGCTGAAGGTTTATATGAGAAGTTAAATAACGGTATTGAGGTATTATTTGACGACAGAAAAGAACGACCTGGTGTTATGTTTGCTGATCATGAATTAATGGGGACACCATTATTATTGGTTATTGGAGAACGTAATTTAGATGAAAATCAAGTTGAAGTGAAAAACAGGATCACTGGCGAAAAATCACTTCTGGCAATTGATGATGTTATGTCGCTTTTTAGCTAAATTTCCTATTTTCTTTCGCGACTAACTTATTGCGCAAAGTAAATATATCAGCATAAAAGAGGAGCTTCGGCTCCTTTTTTGCTTAATAAAATATAAAAAAACCGCTTTTATGCTGTTTTATAAAAAAAAATGATAAATTATCATTAAAAACTGATCTTTAGCTATTTCAATATGCATGATTATTAGCAACAATGATACCTCATCCCTTAATCGCATATATAAGAAGTACACTCACCATGAAAGCTATCAAAAAGTCATCTAAATTAGACAATGTTTGTTATGAAATTAGAGGACAAATTGCAGCTGAAGCACGTCGTTTAGAAGATGAAGGACATAAAATCCTTAAACTAAATATAGGTAACCCTGCCCCATTTGGATTTGAGGCACCTGACGACATATTAAAAGACGTTATTTATAATTTGCCCCGCTCTCAAGGTTATACTGAATCTAAGGGTATTTATTCTGCCCGGGTTGCCGTAATGCAATATTTCCAACAACAAGGTATTAAAGATGTTGGTGTTGAAGATATATATATTGGCAATGGTGTTAGTGAACTTATTGTCATGGCAATGCAAGGTTTGTTAAATAATGGTGATGAAGTATTGATTCCTGCGCCTGATTATCCATTATGGACTGCAGCCGTGGCTTTATCTGGTGGTACAGCGAAACATTACATTTGTGATGATGAAAATTATTGGTATCCCGACCTTGAAGATATGGCGAGTAAAATTACCGATAAAACAAAAGCCATTGTCTTAATAAATCCTAATAACCCTACAGGGGCTGTATACCCTGAAGAAATCCTTCAAGGCATTATTGCATTAGCGCGTAAGCATAGCTTAATCATCTTTAGTGATGAAATTTATGACAAGATCTTATACGATCAAGCGAAACATATTCCAACGGCATCGCTTGCACAAGATGTGCTAATAATAACAATGGGTGGCTTATCTAAAAATTATCGAATTCTTTGGGTTTAGAGCGGGTTGGATGGTGATCTCCGGTCCTAAAATTCATGCTGAAGATTATTTAGAAGGCTTAAATATATTAGCATCAATGCGATTGTGTGCAAACGTACCTTGCCAACACGCTATTCAAACCGCTTTAGGTGGTTATCAAAGTATTAATGAATTAATTACAGGTAACGGACGTTTACTAAAGCAACGTAATGTTGCGGCTAAAATGATTAACGATATCGATGGATTATCATGCCACCCTGCCGATGGGTGCATTATATCTATTTGTAAAAGTTGATGCCGAAAAATTCAATATCACAAATGATGAAAAAATGGTGCTCGATTTACTTAAACAAGAAAAAATCTTACTTGCTCATGGTAGTGCTTTTAACATGGAAGCAAAAAATTACTTTAGACTCGTATTTTTGCCTCACGTAGATGAGTTAATACCCGCACTAGAAAAACTTAAGAATTTCTTTCTCACTTATCAACAAGAATAAAATACACACGAAATGAAATTACGCTCTACTAAAAACTATACCCAGTTATTAGTAGAACGTAATGATCTGTTAAAACTAATGGTTGATTTGGTATACGCTTTTAATCTGGGCGTGAAAGCTCGTCTAATGTTTGCATACAGGCAGGAAATTGAGATGTAAAATACTCATTTACTTCTGGCCATTGTTCACAATGCTTACTTACCCTTTTTGCTAATAATGCCGTGGCATCAATAAACTCTCTGTTGCCAACATTAATTTCTGACAAGCTGTAATGATAAGCAGCTAAGTCATCTGCAGCTTTAACAATAGCTTTAGTTTCTTTATCCACTTTAGCTTGTATGACTAAAGGAGCCATGGCTTCATGTAAATAATCGGGCAAGCCCTGGTAGACCATAGAATGCTCTACCTCACTTTCAATTTTTTTATTTGTTCAGTAAGCTCAGGATTATAATATTTTAATGGACTAGGAATATCCCCTACCCCACCTGATTCAGAGGCTTCATGGTAAAGTGCTGCTAGAGTGATCAATGAAGGATCATAGCTTCGCTTGAATTTTATTTTGCCAATCAAAGCAATTTGATGACTGATTAACGCAACTTCAAATGAGTGTTGAGCACAAGTTTCCGGTTCCCTAGCAGTCATCAAAGGCCAACGGATTATCTTCCTCAGCCTAAGCATCCATGCACTAAAACTGCCTTTTTTATGATGAAACATCAGCTTGTTCCCATTTAATTAATGAAATTGTGATACAACTTCTTTAACAATATCTTTAATAACTGCTGAAGGAGTTTCTTGATCACGAGAATTCAAACGTTTAGTAGCTTGACCATGCCAAGCAGGTTGATGTGACTTAACATCAAACACATCAATAGCCAGTTTTCCTTCAGTATATTGACGTAGCTCTGTATCATTAGACATCATGGCACCAAACATTCCATTATAGTAACCACGTCCCCAACCAAAACGACCACGATAAGAAAAAGGATAATGGCTAATAGTTACCTTATCTCGACTTCCTACCGTATAAGAAATAGTAAAATCTGCTTCTTCAGCATTTTCTATTAATTTATATCCTTGAGAGTTAAAAGCTTGCTCTATCTCTTTGTCTACACGTAATTTCATTACCGGATTAAAATCTTCCGTGGCTGCCATTATTTTAGTATCTGTTAACCATGCAAATGTCTTATAGTTTTCGGTATTAATTTCTGTGTTTTTATCGAAATAAACCTTTGTTTTATAGTTTGCTGCACAACTGGCAACAAAGATAACAAGTGTCATCACTAGTACTTTTTTTAGATGATACATAATTCTATCCTTTAACTTCATTATTTCTTCGATGTTTTCAAACAGTGTTTTCAAATAATAAAATGATATTTTTATTCACTATTACGGTGTGTTGTTACTATAGGTCATAATATAAAGCTAAAATAGTAAAAACCAATAAATAACTGGATTTTTTGATACTTTTCTTAAATCACATAAATTATCTCAATTAATTGTATAAAATCATCTTCATTTTGTATTTAAAGGTTGACAGTTATTGTTAAACCCTTTAAAAATAGAACCAAGTTTTATCTTCTTATTATTAACGATAAGATCTTAACAATATAAATTGTATTTTAAAGACTATGCATTCAAACATTTTAAACAATAACGTCGTCCTCATGGTCGTAGTGGTTCTCAAATCACTGCGAGGATTAGGTTGTTTGAAAAATTAGCTTTTAGATAAACAGGTAAGCAATAAAATAACCAAACCCTCGCTCTAATTTAGACCGGGGGTTTTTTGTATATTAATCATCAACATTAATAGGTATCGATATGACAACAGAGCTTTTTACTGGTGCAGAAATGGTAGTTAAAGCATTATCAGCACTTAAGGTTAAGTATATTTTTGGCTACCCTGGCGGGTCAGTTTTAGATCTATACGATGCAATTTTCCAAAGAAGATGAAATAGAACATATTCTAGTTCGCCATGAGCAAGCAGCAACGCATATGGCAGATGGATACACAAGAGCTACAGGTGAAGTTGGCGTTGTTTTAGCTACCTCAGGTCCTGGTGCAACAAACTGTGTTACTGGTATAGCTACTGCGTATATGGACTCAATTCCAATGGTTGTTTTAGCAGGACAAGTACCGACAACCTTAATTGGTAATGATGCCTTTCAAGAAACTGATATTGTTGGTTGTACACGCCCTATTATTAAACATAGTTTTAACTGTCGTGATTTAGCAGAAATTCCAAATATAATTGCTAAAGCTTTTTACATTGCCAAGACAGGCAGACCGGGTCCTGTTGTTGTTGAATTACCTAAAGACTTACTTATTCCACAAAATAAAGCGCCCTTTAAAATAGAAACTAACGTAAAAATGCGTTCATATAATCCAAACGTTAAAGGGCATCCAAAACAAATACGTAAAGCTGTCAAAACAATAGCAGCAGCTAAAAAATTAGTTGTTTACTCAGGTGGTGGCATCGTACTGGCTGATGCCTCTGAGCTATTAACAACCTTAGTAGAAACATTAAAAGCCCCTATTACCAATACACTAATGGGCCTAGGTGGTATTTCTGGTACCCATGAAAACTTTATTGGTATGTTAGGTATGCATGGCAGTATAGAAGCCAATAAAACGATGGCAAATGCTGATGTTATTCTTGCGCTTGGTGCTCGGTTTGACGATAGAGTTACTAATAATGTTGAAAAATTTTGCCCTAATGCAACCATTATTCATGTAGATATTGATCCTACCTCAATTTCTAAAACGATTAGTGCTCATATCCCTGTCGTTGGTTTAGTAGATATTGTTATTCAACAATTGCTTGATGAACTTAAAGCCACTAATTACAAACCAAACGAAGAAGCACTAAGTGCCTGGTGGCAGCAAATTCACCTTTGGCGAGACATGAGAAGTTTTAGTTATAAACAAGTTGATGGTGAAAAAATCAAACCTCAACGTGTAGTTGAAGCAATGTATAAAATTACCAAGGGTGAAGCTTATGTTGCCTCTGATGTAGGTCAACATCAAATGTTTGCTGCACAATATTATCCTTTTGCGAAACCTCGTCAGTGGATTAACTCTGGTGGGGCAGGCACCATGGGCTTTGGTTTACCTGCAGCGATGGGTGTAAAACTTGCTTTTCCAGATAAACATGTCATTTGTATTACTGGGGATGGCTCAATTCAAATGAATATTCAAGAACTTTCAACGTGTAAACAATATAACTTACCTGTTGTGATCATAACGCTGAATAACCGTTCTCTTGGCATGGTTCGACAATGGCAAGATATGGTGTATGACGGCAGACATGCGTCTTCTTACATGGAGTCATTACCCGACTTTATCAAAGTTGCCGAAGCTTACGGACATGTAGGGATTCAAATTGACACCTTAGATGAACTGGATTCAAAATTAGAAGAAGCTTTCAGTATTAAAGATAAACTTGTTTTTGTTGATGTGCTTGTTGATGAAAAAGAACATGTTTACCCTATGCATATTCGTCAAGGCGGTATTGATGATATGTGGATTGCTAAGGGGGTAAAAGCTTAATGCATTTTAATACACAGAATTCAAACGCGACAAATACAACCTTGTTCAACATTATTGATGAACTATGTACTGCAATACACAATAAAGGAGTTAAAGCATAATGCGTCATATTTTAGCAATTTTACTGGAAAATGAACCTGGCGCACTTTCGCGTATCGTTGGTCTATTTTCACAGCGTGCTTACAACATAGAAAGCTTAACCGTTGCGCCAACCGATGATAACAGTTTATCGCGCATCACCATTGCTACCTCTGGTGACGATAAAGTGTTAGAACAAATTGTAAAACAGGTAAATAAATTAGTGGATGTCATCAAAATATCTGAATTAACCGATCGAAAACACGTAGAACGCGAGCTTTTGCTAGTAAAAGTTACTGCAATGAATAATACATCACGTACTGAAGTTAAACGAATTACAGATATTTTCAGAGGTGCTATTATCGACATTGGTAAACAAGTTTACACAATTGAATTAACGGGTAATAGTGATAAATTAAATGCCTTTATTGAAGCCCTAAGTAATGAAACTGAGATAATAGAATCAGCTCGTTCAGGCTGCGTAGGCATGGTTCGTGGTGAAAAAGCCCTAAGAGTTTAAAATGTAAACTTTGTATTGAAGCTTATCACTTATCTATGCTTTTTAATTTGGGGGTATTATTTACTTTTATTATCAATATAATTTAAGTAATATTTACCCCTTATAAAATGTATTAGATTAAGGATATTCATGAAACATTATAGATTAGGATTTTTTATTTATTTGGTTGCAGTACTATCTGCATGTACTTCAACTTCAGAAGAAGCCAAAAAGACAACAGCCAAAAACTCAAGTGAGTCAGAGTTAATATGTCAAACATTCACACCAACTGGCAGCCACATTAAAAAAAGAGTATGTAAAACACCTGAACAGGTTGAAATGGAAAAGTTAAAAAACGACGAATCAGTTAGAGCATTAACCGTTGATAGAAATAATAATCGTATGTAATGTTCACTTATACTATGGAGTGAACTCATAATTAATATTTCGCATCATATGCTTAAATTTTAATATTCTCTCAGCTAATAAATAGATATAAGACAAAAAGAAAATCCCTTATGTCTATGTAATTATTAAACTAAGAGAACACATCAGATATTTTCTTGCTATTTTATTGAGGTTTTAATGACGAAGTTAGGTAAATACCAACACTTTAAAGGTAGTTATTATCAAGTACTACACATTGCTAGACACAGTGAAACAGAAGAATATTTTGTTGTCTATCATCCTTTTGAAAATAAAGATGATATTTGGGTACGCCCGTTATCTATGTTTAATGAGATTATTTTAAGAGATGGTAAAAATGTTCAACGCTTTAAATATGTTGGTGAATAGTTTTCTCAACACTCACGTTCAAAGCGTTATCACGATTCGTTACCTTAGTGTTAGCTGATGGAAAAAAATCGATGTTCTTGCCATTCTACTTGCTTTTGTTGCATTTTAGTCACCTCAGCTCGCTTAGGACCGTCTTTTAACCAAGCTAACATTATTTTTACATTCTCCTCTTCCCCCGAAAGAAAAACTTCAACATCACCATCTGCTAAATTTCTAGCATAACCACTGAGCCCCAATTCAATTGCTTTTTGCTGACTGGATACGCGAAAATAAACACCTTGCACTTTTCCTGTCACATGAGCTATATAGCTAACATTCATAATGTATATTCATTCCATTTGTTATTAATATTATTAAACAAAGCTTTTACTACAAAGCTTATATTACAATATAAAGTATAGACGTTTTTCTTAAATACAGGGATATTATTCGCAGCTAAATTAACTATTAATGGCGTGCTTTACTTTTTCTTTATAACTTCGACTAACTTTTAACTCTTTACCATTTTTCAACACTAACAAATATTCTCCATTAGCTTGGCTACAGAATTTATCAATATAAACTTTATTAACAATAGTGGAACGGTGGTTTCTAATAAAATACTTAGGATCAAGCGATGTTTCTAGCTGTTTCATTGTCTTGCGTAAAATATGTGTACTTTGTTGATTATTACTTAATAAATCACTTGTATGCACACACATATAATCACCTGCAGCATCAATCCAAATAATATCTTTAACTGGTATTCGACTCACTTCACCTGCATCTTTGATGGCCAAAATATCAGAATACTGAGATAAACTGACCGGTTGATCATTAGTGAGTTCGGTTAAAATTTGATGATAATCATTGCCGGTAACATTACTTACTAATCTAATAAGTTTAGACTTATGTTCAGCATCCGTACTTGATTTAAAATGTTGCCTAACCTTATCAATAGTTTGAGAAAGTCGTGCTTCATCCGTAGGCTTTAGAATATAATCCAATGCGTGAACCTCAAACGCTTTTATTGCATATTGATCAAAAGCTGTTGCAAAAACTACCATGGGCATTGTTAGTCCCAGATTTAGTATCTCATCAACGACTTGAAAACCATTCAGTCCAGGCATTTCAATATCAAGAAACATTAAATCGACGTTATCCGTTTGTATTGCTTCTAGCGCTTCCCTACCATTACAACATTGTTTAATTATTTCAACATCATCAAAGTGTTGAAGACGAATAGCCAAGCCCTTTCGAGCAAGGGGTTCATCATCAACAATAATAGTGCGAAAAGACATAGCTAATTTCCTACAAGTTTGCGCTAAATTATATCAATTAAATTCATTTTGATAATTCGTAGGGCATACGAATACTGACTTTAACACCGGTTGGTATATTATTTGCTACCACAAGTGAAAATTTGTTTGGGTACAAAGCATTCAAACGTTCTCGGGTATTCACCAAACCGACACCATTTTCTCGATATAAATTTCCATCAATAATTTCCGCTCCCGGTCCATTATCGGCAACTTCTATCATCAAATCATTAGCAAAATGACTAACAGTAACCGTTATATTACCACCTTCTTCTTGTTTTGCTATGGCATGTTTAATTGCATTTTCAGCTATAGGCTGAAGTATCATGCTCGGTACTAATGCATTTTCACAATTTTTACTAATACAAAAGTTCACTTGTAAACGCTCTTCAAAACGGACTTTTTCAATAGCTAAGTATAATTCTAAAGCTTGAATCTCACTATTTAATGTCACTTTTTTCATCGGATCTTTATCCAGTGAATAACGTAAAAAATCACTCAATTTTGTGACCATTCCATTAGCCGTATGAGTATCCTTTAGTAAAATTAACGTAGAGATTGCATTTAACGTATTGAATAAAAAATGAGGATTAAGCTGATAACGAAGCATTTTTAATTGCGCTTGGTGTGCAACAGCATTCGCTTTTAACACATTTTGCTTTTCAATTTGCAACATTTGATAATACTTAGTACCAAAATATAAAACACTCCGACTTAAAATGATATAAAACGACCAAACACTTGATTGCGTATACATTAAAATAAAGTCAGGATGATAACCGTGTTTATATATTTCCCAATAATTAATATTCTTCACTATCTGCCAAAGAACGCCCGTGAAATAAGAAAAAAATAACAACAAGGGCAATTTTAATCGGCGGAAAATTCCATACTCGGCGGTATAAGTACCGCAGTGGCACGGTAAATAACCATCCAAGATAGGCATTTAGAAAAATAATTACGACAAAAATATCTCGTAGGTCATGAAGTAAAGACCCAAGATAATGCACTAAAGCAAAACCAAACCGACCTGCTGAATGAACAAGCCAGAATAAACGGTTTCTATTTTCAAGCAATTCTTTCCAATTCACATAAAATCCTAGCAGTTGCAAATTTTATTTTATACTTTAATTATGCGTTAGCTAAGTATTAAGCGCACTGTCTTTAATCTTAAGTTTAGCGCCATTTATCGCTTTTATTTTCTAAATTATTATCCATTACACAGATAACATTGCACCTAATCGCTGACCACCTAATAAATGCATATGAATATGAAAGACTTCTTGCCCGCCATCTTCATTACAATTAATAATTAAACGATACCCCTTCTCATCAATACCTTCTTGTTTAGCCAGTTTTTTCGCAACTGAAATCATTCTACCCATCGTCAGTTCATCAGCATCAGTAACATCGTTAATGGTTGGAATATGTTTATTAGGTACAATCAAAATATGAGTACTAACGCGTGGTGCAATATCTCTGAAAGCACTGACTAATTCGTCTTGATATAAAAGAGGGGTTGGAATTTCTTGTCTAATAATTTTAGAAAAAATAGTTTCGTCTGTCATAAAGTTCTCGCAATAGAATAGATAAAATAAAAAATTTACATTCTAGTTTACGTTAAAAAAAGTAGAGGTAAACAATTAAATTCCCAATAGAACAATCAATTTCATTCAATATAAATTTATACTGCCTGACCACTTTTATTGACCTTAATCAACACGGCCTACCTTAAAAGTATGACATGCTAATACATTGGCGTATTTGGCGCTTTATTCAGCTTAATAATTGTAGGTTCTAACATGGAAATAGACTTCAGCGAGATCAACTATCTACAAAATCCAACAATAAAAGAATTGCATGCGGGTTATGAACAGTTTCTTTTATCAATGTCTGGTCCTACCGTGATTGACATCACAGGAATAGATTCAAAAAAATATCGGGTAATTAATACCTTGCTACAAGGCAATGAACCATCGGGACTCATTGCTTTACATCGGTGGTTAACTACTCGTGACCCTAGCCAATTACCACAAACGAATATACGCTTTATTATTGGTTCTGTTGAGGCCGCATCTAAAAGCCCTTTATTTACAAGACGTTTTATTCCAGGACATTATGACTTGAATCGTTGTTTTGGCGAGGCGAAAATAGAGCAAATCACCAACCTATTTAGTCATGACACAAACTATCAAGGTTGCTGTCAAAGAGCAAAATTAATAGAGCAAGCAATACGTGAAGTAAATCCTGACATGATTGTTGATCTGCATAATGCAGCTAGCCCTAGTCCAACATTTTCAATTAGTTCAGTGGTTACAACCGAAACGCTGTCTTTAGCTTCGTTCTTTTGCCAAACATTAATATTATCAGATTTACATTTAGGCTCTTTAATGGAGCAAAAATTCTCTTGTCCCTTTATCACCATAGAATGTGGTTACAGTTTAGATGAGCAAGCCCACGAAGTTGCTTTCGCCGGTATTAATCATATTGCCAACTGTGAAAATATAGGTTACATACATCAAGAAAAAAATGTAGAAGTTATTTATCGACCACTCAGGTTAAGAGTGAAAGACAATGTAAACCTTGCTTATGCTAAACATGATGAAGGCTATAGCGGTGTTACACTAAAAACTGATATCGAATATTTTAATTTTGGGGGTACACACCAAGAAGAGTTAATTGGTTGGTTAGATGGAAATGGTATTGACAACCTGCAACTATTCGATAAGCACGGAAAAGACGTTATTGATGACTATTTTTATGCCCGTGATAATCAATTAGTTTGTCGACATAATTTGCGTGTATTCAAAGCAACCACAAATAAACAAGTTGCTTTGAATGATTGCTTATTCTACGTGGTAAGACACTCAAATAATGAATCTTAATATTTAATCTCAGGTCGGCTTAATAAATCTTTCTATAGCGGTTAATTTTCAATAAGTTAAAAGCTTCTTAACCCGAGCCGAGGTAATATAATAACTTAGTTTATGAATAAATAAGTTGTGGTTCCGCAACGGGGTTTTCTGCGAAGCTTATAGCACTAATATATTGCTTACTAGCATGTTCTGCATTTTCGAGTGAACTTGCATGCACACGAGCTAGAACATCACCTCGATTAACGCGAGTTCCAATAGGCAAAATACGATCAAACCCAACACTGTGATCAATTTTTTGCTCATTACTAATCCGTCCCCCACCTAAGCCAACAACAGAAAAACCTATATCTCGGGTTTGCATCCCTTTTATATAACCATTATCAGGGGATAAAATTTCAATAATATGCTCAGCTTTATTCATTGATCGCCAAGGGTTTTCTAACAAATCATTTGGCCCTCCTAATGCACTGATCATTTTACTAAAAATTTCAGCGGCTTTGCCTGACGCTAACGCTTGTTCTACTTTTGTTTGCGCCTCTACATCATTGTTAGCTAGCTTACTATTAACCAACATCGCTTTTGCTAGCGTAACAACCACTTGATGTAAACGGGGTTCACGTAATTTACCTGTTAAATACTTTACTGTTTCATACATTTCTAATGCATTACCCGCTGTACTCCCAAGTACTTGATTCATGTCCGTAATAATTGCTTGAGTGTTTACCCCCGCATCATTAGCAACATCGGTAATGCTTTGTGCTAATGCTTTTGCTTGGCTTAAATCTTCCATTTGGGCGCCATTACCCATTTTAATATCCATAACTAATACATCTAGGCCTGCAGCAAGTTTTTTTGATAAAATAGACGCTGTTATTAACGGGATAGAAGGCACTGTAGCAGTCACATCACGAATAGCATATAAACGCCTATCTGCAGGTGCCAGATCAGGTGTTTGAGCAATAATAGCCACCCCAAGATCTGCTACAATTTTCTTAAATTTTCTTAGCTCTGGTTGAACATTAAAGCCTTCTATACTTTCAAGTTTGTCTGCTGTACCACCGGTATGACCAAGCCCTCTACCTGAAATCATGGGAACATATCCACCACAAGCTGCAATGATTGCAGCTAGCATAAAGCTCACTTTATCCCCTACACCACCCGTAGAATGTTTATCAATCACAGGACCATCTAAATGCTGCCAAGATAAAACTTCACCAGAATGCATCATTGCTTTGGTTAATTGTACTGTTTCTTGCGAGGTCAATCCTTGTTGAAAAATGGCCATTGCCATCGCGCCAACTTGCGCATCATTAAAATTATTTGAGACTAAGCCACTAACAAAAAAATCAATCTCATCATTTTTAAGTACTTTGTTATCACGCTTTTTAGCGATAATTTCTTGAGGTAACAACATTAACTAAGATTCCTTTAACGGTTATATTTACAACGGTTCGTTGTCTAATTTTTCTGTCTTGTTTGATAAATTATAAGGCGTAAATGCATCAGGAAGTAATTCTTCAACAGACCATATTTGCTTTTGATCAAGATGATTCACAGCCATTATTTGTGCTGATTGTGGAAAAAACTCACTAATTACTTGCCTGCAAGCGCCACAAGGTGGCGTTAACTGTTCTTGTTCGGTATAAACAACTAAGCCAACAAATTCAACGGCACCAGTATCTTCATGACTAATGACACCTTGCGCAATACAGTTACGTTCTGCACAAACCGTCAAACCATAAGAGGCATTTTCTACATTACAGCCCTGTACTATTTTGTTGGTTGTTGTTAAAGCTGCCGAGCCAACATGGAATTTGCTATAAGGTGCATAAGCCTTTTTATAAGCCTGTTTTGCTTGCTTTGTAAGTTCAAACCAATTGTTTGAATCAATGAGTTTATTGTTTGCTTCTTTCATTAGTATTTAACCACTCAAAATAAAACTGACCATACGGTCAAGTATTTAACTATAGTAACATTATTTTAAATTTATAGTAGTAAAATTATTTTAAATAATTATTAAATTTTAAATATAAAAAAACCGCGCATAAAGCACGGTTTTTTAAGTAAATTTTATATATTAAAAGATATATTTAACACCAATTTTTAAACTCCAAGTAGATTCTCTATCTAAGAAATCTACAGGACGATCACTTGATGTTGCACTTGCATCCGAATACACATATTGACTGACATCGTTGATACTATATCCAACAATTGCAGATGAACTGGTACCAAATTTATTACGATAAATTCGTGCTGAATCTTTATCGAAAATAGCCAATGCATTTTGTACATCAACATAGAAAATACCTTTGTGACCTTCTAACAATCCTGGTATTTCTTGTTCGAAACGCATGTTAACACTCGTTGTCCATGGGCTAACTGACGAGTTTTTCTCAATATAACCACCAGAGGTAGAAAGACCGATTTCGTCTAATTGTGTCATTAACTGTTCATAACTATAGCCATTATCATAAACAACAGCGCTATCATCAGCACCTGTTGGAATATACGCTAAGAAATCACCCGTTAAATCCAAATCACCTGATAGACCGTCATCAGCATTGTAGTCAAGTAACCAAGTATAAGGTGTACCTGATTTACGTTCCCAAAATAGGTGGAAACCAGAGTTATAACCCTCAAATAATTCTGCATTATATGAAAGGTTAAGGGTAAATCTATGTTTAGTTTCAAATGATGAACGCCCTACACCCGGATTTTCTGGGTCAAAAACTGGATTATGTTCATAGGCGGTATTCGTTGACGTACCCGTTGCTGAAATACGGTCACGAATTTTTGAGTGAGCATAAGAGAAATTAGCCGATAAACCATTATCCCATTTTTTTGCTATGCTCAATGTTTCGATTAATGAATGACCACCTGAACTATTACCTAATAATACATCGCGATTGCCACGATTTTCATCTGCATGGGTGTAAATTGGACGACCATCTACAGTCAAGCCGTTATTCCCTTTAGAAGTATCTAATACTCTTGATAAATCAGACCAAATCAAATCTTTTTCTATATGTTTATATAGTACTTCAGCACTGATAAACCAATCGTCACCTAAACCAAAATCAGTTAAATCTGCTCGATAGTCACTTGCGATACTATACTGCCATGTTGTTGGTATTTCAAAATCAGGGGCAATAGCATCAATATTTGAGTTAGGGCCACCTAAAACTGAAGCAGCAACTTGGTCTTGAGCACGTTGTGGAATACCACTTGGATCGGCATTATCTAAATAGCCTCTTTCACTAGATGAGTCTTTCCAACTTTGATATAACGCGATTCTTGAACCGTCGTTGGTAAAAGCATTAGAGATAAAAACATTAGGTCGACCACCACTAAAGCGCCCTGCACCACCTCGAATAACTAAATCTTCAGCTGCATCCCAAGTAAAGCCAATACGAGGTAAAAACAGATCAAGACCATCAAGATTTTCTGTATTTTCAAAACCATAACGCTCAACAAAACTTGAGTTTAAGTTAGGTGTGTCATCATTAAATGTACGTTCATAACGAAGTCCGTAAGTAACATTTAACTCACCATTTACATCCCAGGCATCTTCAACATATAACGTATTAGTACCTAAACTGAACGCAGCAGCTGCATCATCACGATTTAAACTTGGATTATTTTGATATTCAAAAGAGCCCGCTACGCCGTTTTCAAAGTCTTCGATACTGTCAAAATACCATGAACCTAAATAATGTTGCATGAATACATTGAAAACATCAACTTTTTCATATTCCCAACCAAACGAAATCGCATGATCTTCATATAAGTATTCACCACTTAAGCGCATTTGAAGTGTTTCATTACTTAATTGGTTAGCGTGTCTACTATCATCGGAACCTAAATTGATTAAGCCTTTACCTTTACTATCCGTTGCAGGGACAGTAATTTTAACCTCACCGAAATCATAACCACCTAAAGAAACCTGGCCATTAACACTTTCTTTGTAAGATATTTTTGCTTCAGTTGAAAAATCATCATTCCAGTATGAAAATAATTGTGCAACATATGTATCATATTCATTCGCACGATTATACCAATGTGAAGACAGATATAGCTCACCTGAACGACCCGTTGTATTACCCGCACTATTACTAGAAGCATGATTATAGGCAAAAGACGCACGATGATCGTCATTAATATTCCAATCAAGTTTTAATGAATATTTCTCATCTTCTAGAGGAACAGAATCATTCCAATTACCGGCATTATAGTTATATCGTGATTGAGCAGCACTAATAACTCGGTCAACTTCTGATTGTGTAACCTGACTTACTTTGTTTGCAACACTTGAGTCAGCAGGCCCCGTATTTACAGAGCTAGGCGCTTCAAATGTTTCGTATGATGCAAAAAAGAAAAGTTTATCTTTTATGATAGGGCCACCAAAAGTGGCTCCCCAAGTTTCTTCATCAAAAAGTAAATCTATATCATCACCAGAATCAGGATCTTCT
This sequence comes from Colwellia maritima, assembly GCF_022669015.1. Lineage (GTDB taxonomy): Bacteria > Pseudomonadota > Gammaproteobacteria > Enterobacterales > Alteromonadaceae > Colwellia > Colwellia maritima. The sequence goes on from NZ_JAKKSL010000002.1 coordinate 1,040,399, forward strand.
GGTGTACCGGCCAGCTGTCTTTCGCTTGCTCAATAAACATTGAACCATGAAACTCGTTTGTACCCGATTTTGTAACTACACTAATTTTACCGCCAGAGAAACCGCCTTCTTTTGCCGTAAATGGTGCAATTGCCACACTAATTTGATCAATTGAATCAAACGAAATAGGTGAGCGCTCCGTAGGATAACCGTTACCAGCTAAACCAAAGTCATCATTTAAGTTTACGCCATCAACAGACAAACTATTGTATCGAGGATTACTACCAGCAAGGGATAGTGTATTGCCATCATTACCTACTACAGCAAGCGGGTTTTGCTTAACTATATCTTTTAAGTCACGGTTAAATGAAGAAGATTTTGTTAAAGCATCACCACTAAACGTACTACTAGAGCCTTTAGACGGATCAAACAAAGCTGATGAACCTGTAACAGAAATACGTTCAATATCTTCCATTGGTTCAAGTTGCGTACTTAAACGAAAAGTATCACCTAATGTTAAATAAATATCATGGTGGATACTAAAACCATTTTTTCCGGTAATTTTTATAGTATAAGGGCCACCAACACGAAGGCCTTTACTTGAAAAAGCACCTGATTCGTTAGTTGTTGCCATTGTACGAGTACCGGAAGGTTCATGTAAAATTTCTACTTTTGCATTGGCAGAAACATCACCTTTTGGTGTTAAGATACTACCTCTAATTGAAGAAGAAGTATCATCAGCCATAACCGATGTTGATAAACCAAGCGCAACAATAAGCGCGCCCGCTATACGTGATATAGAGTGGGTTTTCATCTTAGTTTTTCCTATGTGTTTTATGTATAAATTATTATTTTCTTTTATAGCCTTTTGACAGTATTCATTCAAAAGTCTGTTTTTCGTTAAATTTCAATCAAACCAATTTAAGCCATATTTCTTACACTTTTATTACATACACACATAAATTAACTCAATTTTGCAAAAAAAAACAGTGTATTTATAAAAAACACACCAAAAGGTCAAGTTTTTGCTTTTTATAATCAATAACTATAGGATTAGGAGCCTAGATAAATATAAAAAATAGACCATCAGGACAAGACCGGCTCAAGTTATGCTAAATTTGATGGTTAATAAACAAATTATTATAACCATGACATAACCATTGTCATAAAAAAGAATCACTGTAAACTAGTCACAAAATGATTAATAATCACCGCTTAATTTTACGCGGATTGTGAATAATAATAATCAACTTATAATTATAAATAAAAATGAAAATAAACAAAAAAACACAAACAATAAGAATGCTCAGTGTAGATAAAATACTTATTGCCGCCCAAGATGAATTTATCCTGCAAGGATATAAAGGTGCTACGGTACAATCAATTGCCGACAATGCGGGATTACCAAAGGCGAATGTATTGTATTATTTTAAAAACAAAGAAAACATTTACCAAGCGGTATTAGAAAAAACACTGGATATGTGGGATGAGGGCATCGGTGATATTGTAGCCGAAGATGGCCCTAAACTTGCCATTGAAAAATTTATCAGGGCTAAAGTAACCATGTCATTTAAAAATCCAAAAGCCTCTAAAATTTATGCCATGGAAATTATTCAAGGAGCTCAGCACTTAAAAGACTTTGCACGAACCTACCTCCGCCAATGGGTAAGAGACAAAGCCAAAATATTTCAATCTTTGGATTGATAATGGAGAAATGCACGCGGTGGATCCAGTCAATTTAATCTTTCTCATTTGGTCATCTACACAGCATTATGCCGATTTTGATAATCAAATATTAACCATCATGAATCGGGCTGATTATGAAAAGGATGATATTGAACATGTCACCTCTTTTTTAACCGACATGATTTTACGAGGTTGTAAATTAAAATAATGGCATATTTCTTCAAATCGTTACGAATAACCTTCTTAAATGTTGTAGTTTTAGGTGTGATCTTTATGACAAATGCAATAGCTACACAAATACCCACAAAGGCTTTAACATCTACCAAGCTCCGTGTAGCGACGTTTAATGTGAGTATGGAGGCATTAAACTACGTTGAGCGAATCCCCAACAAAGCACCACAAGTGTCGGGTAAGGAACTAACGCAAGCATTAAAACAAAACAGCTTACAAATAAGAAATATTGCCGAAATAATTCAACGGATTAGACCTGATATTATTTTGCTTAATGAATTTGACAGAGTAAATAACAAACATGACAATATCCGTTATTTTATTGATCACTATTTAGGTAAAAAACAAAATGGCCAAGAGAGTATTACTTATCCTTATTTTTACCAAGGTCCAGTTAACACAGGTGTTAAAATTAATAGTGACCTAAATAAAGATGGTATTGTTAACCAACAACCAAGTGATACCCACGGTTTTGGTTATTTTGAAGGTCATTTTGGTATGGTTTTACTATCTAAATACCCTATTGATGAAAAAGCGATTCGAACCTTCCAACATTTTAAATGGCATGATATGCCAAATGCGTTAATGCCTATAGACCCATCAACCCGGACGACCTTGGTTTAGTGACAAAGTATGGCGCGAATTAAGACTCTCATCAAAGTCACACTGGGATGTGCCTATCAATGTAAATGGTAGAAAAATTCACATTTTAGCTAGTCACCCTACACCACCTGTATTTGATGGCCCTGAAAATAGGAATGGCAAACGCAATCATGATGAAATCCGTTTTTGGAAAGATTATATTCATGGTAAACAAAGCGATTATATTTATGACGACAATGGATTAAAAGGTGGATTAGCATCAAACAAACCTTTCATCATTTTAGGCGATCAAAATGCATCAAGTGTCGAAGGCGATGCCATAAACGCTAGTATCAAAGCATTAATAACAAATGAAAAGCTTCAAGACCCAATGCCAACAAGTGTTGGTGGAAAATTACACAACGAAAACAATGACAATGCCCAATATCACACTGCTTATTGGGGTATGAGAGCTGATTACGTGCTACCTTCAACTCTTGATTTCACCATTAAAAATTCCGGTGTTTTTTGGCCGAAAAAAGATGATGACACCTATCGCTTAATAAAAGACAGAGCTGCATCGTCTGATCATAGGTTAGTTTGGGTTGACCTTGAATTACCACAATAATTTTTTGAAAAGGAATAATAGAAAATGAAATTTGTTTTATCAGCGTTAACCATATCATTGCTTTGTGTATCTTGCGCAAAGAATACTGACTTCAACAAAGATGTCAAAACAGAGGTAAGTGTTGCACAAGCAGTAGCCAAGCCAGTTAATTTCACAACCTCTTTACCAAAAAATGTCATTATGGTGGTTGGTGATGGCATGGGACCGGCCTATACTTCAGCGTATCGCTATTACCGTGATGACCCAAAAACTGTTGAAATAGAAGAAACTGTTTTCGATAGACACCTTAAAGGTATGTCTAGCACTTACCAGCGCCTATTTCAGGCGTCGTCACAGATTCAGCAGCTTCTGCCACAGCATTAGCAACAGGTATTAAAAGTTATAATGGCGCTATTGGTGTTGATGTTAATAAAGAGTCAATTCAAACTGTATTAGAATGGGCAAAACTGCAAGGAAAAAAAACAGGTATAGTGGTAACCTCACAAATTAACCACGCGACCCCTGCTTCTTATTTAGCTCACAATGAAAGCCGTAAAAATTATAACGAAATCGCTGACAGTTATGTTGATAATGGTATAAAAGCTGATTTATATTTTGGTGGTGGTTGGAAGTACTTTATTCGTGAAGATCGCAATTTAGTTGAAGAATTTAAACAAGCAGGCTTCCACTATCTTGATAATTATCAAGGTTTAATGAATTTACCAAACGACAAGCCTGTATTAGGACTTTTTGCAGACGCCGGCTTACCGTGGGCATTAGATGACAGTAATAAATACCGATTATCAACAATGACTAAAGCGGGTATTCATCACCTTATCGATTTACAAGATACCGATAACGATGAAGACAAAGGTTTCTTCATGCTTATTGAAGGCAGTCAAATTGACTGGGCTGCTCATGGCAACGATATCAGTGATGCTATGGCTGAAATGGACGACTTAGCTAAAACATTAGAATACTTAGAACATTTTGTTGAGCACCACCCTGACACTTTAGTTGTAGTGACTGCCGATCATAGTACCGGTGGTTTTACTGTTGCAGCCAACGGAAAATACGAATGGCACGCAGAAAATTTACGGACGATGAAGCATTCAGTTAATTATATTGCTAAAGAATTAGCAAAGAATGCAATCAATACGATCACAACCAGAACTTTATTTAATTTTGAATTATCTCAAGATGAAATAGATCTTCTCAATGACAGTAAAGACAATGCAACTGCCGAAAAGACAAAGAATATGTATCAAAGCAAAAAAACATCTGCAAGCGAGTTGGCATTAATTAAAACAGTAAAAAACATTATAGACAATCGTACTAATAGCGGTTGGACTTCAGGCGGTCATACCGCGATTGATGTTCCTGTGTTCGCCTTTGGGAAACAAAGTGAAATGTTTAAAGGTTTACAAGACAACACTGACATTGCCAAAAAAATATTTACCTTATTAGGTAAACAACCTGCTTTAATAAAGTAACTTTAATATTTTAGCTAGTAAAACGCATAAAAACTGAATAATAAAATTATACTCATTCTATTATTCAGTTTTTTATTTAACATTTATATATTAGCTAAAATCAATGAAATTAGCGCTGCGTAAGCACCTGATTAAAACGTTGAAAGCCTTGTTCTAGATCTTCTATTAAATCATCAACATCTTCTAAACCAATATGTAAACGGATCAGTGGAAACTCTGCAGTCCATTTTGTTGCACTACGTATAGAATCAACACTAGTAATACCCAAAATAAGTGATTCAAATCCGCCCCAAGAATACCCCATTTTAAAATGTGATAAACCATCAAGAAAAGCGGTTAGCGCCGCTCTGTTGCCACAATTCAACGTAAACGAAAACAAGCCATTCGAACCCGTAAAATCACGTTTAAAAAACTCATGTCCAGGACACGATTCAAAAGCAGGATGCAAAATAGTGTCGACTTCTGGTCGTTTTTTTAACCATTTAGCTACTTTTAAAGCACTGGTTTGATGCTGTCTCAAACGTACACCAATCGTACGAATACCACGTAGAGCAAGATATAAGTCATCCGGAGAGGTACACTGCCCCATTAAATAACTGTTATCACGTAACTGAGGCCAATACTTTTCAGTTGCTGTTGCGGTGCCTAACATTACGTCTGAATGACCAACAATATATTTGGTAGCCGCTTGCACACTGATATCAACACCATAATCAAACGGCTTAAAGTTAATCCCCACACCCCAGGTATTATCAAGCATCACAATACAGTCATGTTGATGTGCTATCTTCGCAATAGTGGGAACATCTTGTACTTCCATGGTGATTGAACCGGGAGATTCTAAAAATACAATACGAGTATTCGGCTGAATTAAGGCTTCAATGCCTGCACCAATTAAAGGATCGTAATATGTTGTTTCAACCCCCATGTTAGCTAGAATTTTATCGCAATAGTCACGGGTTGGTTCATATACACTATCAACCATTAAAATGTGATCGCCACTTTTAACAAAAGACAATATCGCGTTAGTGATCGCTGCGGTACCTGATGGGTATAGCGCACAGCCTGCCCCCCTTCAAGTTCGGTCATTGCATCACTAAAAGCAAAAGACGTTGTTGTACCTCGTCTACCATAAACCATGGTTTGATTATGCTTATTCTTTAAGGCGTTGTTCATTTCTTTAACGTTATTAAACACTACTGTTGATGCGCGGGTAACACTTGGGTTTACTACACCATTAGTCCATTTTGCTTTGCGCCCTGCTGTGACAATTTTAGTATCTTGTTTCATCTATCTTAAACACCTAGGTTAAAAATGTGCATTTGTATAAATAGCTATCTAGCCATCTAAAACTCAATTGTATTTATACCTTGAATTGAAGTGTTTTTCACCTGTTATCTCAATTTAATTGAGAAGAAATTAATCTAACTAGTTACCGTTAGCGCAATTAATACTCGTTCATTGAATTTATTCCTAACTAAAACTTAATCAGGCCAACTTAATCAACTTAATCAGGCCACCCATAATCAACTTAATCAGGCCACCCATAATAACTTTTACAACTTTCCCAAAGATAAACTACACTGACCTTACCTCAATCAAGTACGGACACTATGATGCCTAAACCCCGCTCACAACAAATTAGTTTACTCAATACCCCTTATTAATAACTTTTAGTTAATCAGGCCACCCATAATAACTTTTGCAACTTTCCCAAAGATAAACTAGTTAATCAGGCCACCCATAATAACTTTTGCAACTTTCCCAGCATAAACTACACTTACCTTACCTCAATCAAGTATGGAAACTATGATGCCTAAACCACGCTCACAACAAATTAGTTTACTCAATACCCCTTATTACCACATTTGTAGCCGCACTGTACGCAAAGCCTTTTTATGCGGGGTCGATAAAGAAACTGGCACTAGCTTTGAACACAGACGCGGTTGGATTGAAAAACGCCTGTTTCAATTATCCCAATCTTTTGCTATTGATATTTGTGCCCATGCTATCATGCACAATCATTTACATTTAGTGCTGCATGTGGATTGTGAGCAAATAAAACAATGGACCACAGAAGATATTCTTCAACGTTGGCATCAACTTTTTAAGGGCACGCTCCTCACACGACAATATCTAAATAAACAACCACTGGCTGACTATCAACTCACCATGGTTGAACAAACCGCTAAAGTATACAAAGAGCGTTTAATGGATATTAGTGGTTTATGCGCTCCTTAAATGAGCCTATCGCAAGGCAAGCCAATCAAGAAGATAAATGCACAGGCCATTTCTGGGAAGGACGGTTTAAATCTCAAGCCTTGCTTGATGAAGGTGCCTTATTATCATGTATGGCTTATGTTGATTTAAACCCAGTACGTGCCGCTATCGCGCCTACACCCGAGCAATCAAGTTTCACCAAAGCATTCAATTACGTATTAAAGCGGCTATTAACGGTGAGCAACCCAAGCAGTTACTCCCTTTTACTGGCAACGAACATCAACACAAAACACAAGGAATTACTTTCAGCTTGAAAGACTATTTAACCCTCGTTGATGAAACGGGGAAAATAATTCGAAACGATAAACGTGGCGCGATTAACCCAAAAGCGTCTAACATTTTAGCCAGGCTACACATCAGTGATGAAAGTTGGTTAAAACTCACCACACAATTTGAATGTATTTTCACGGGCGCTGTCGGAACAGCTGAGCACTTAAGTGAATTTAGTGAACATGTAGGCTTAAAGCGAACACATGGCATAGCCAATGCCCAAGCTTGTTTGAATAGTGCTTAATTTTATTTAACAGTAAAGTAATTAAACATCTAAACGACAAGACAAAAACAAGTGGTTTCGCTAACACCACGGTACCCACTCACCTAAGATTCAGAAAAAGTGACGTTACATGTAATAAAACGGGTAATAGAGGCATTTACCTGCACATGATATGGATTATTTTAATAAGAAAATAATATAACTAACGTGCTTAACGTGCTGTTATTACCTAGATTTATCGTGGGTGGCCTGATTAGCCACTCTCACCTAAAATTCAGAAAAAGTGACGTTACATGTAATAAAACGGGTAATAGAGGCATTTACCTGCACATGATATGGATTATTTTAATAAGAAAATAATATAACTAACGTGCTTAACGTGCTGTTATTACCTAGATTTATCGTGGGTGGCCTGATTAGCCGACCTGATTAGCTTGACCTTATTAGCCCTTTATAGCCCTTTTAATAACACTCATAAGAAGGTCAAACCTCAATAAATTGCGACCGATAGCGCAATGGGCTTAATTGATAATGCCGTTTAAAATGGTGCCTTAATAACTCTGGTGAGATAAAGCCACTGGCATTTGCAATTTGGTTTAGGTTTAACTTAGTTGTTTCTAACAATTCTCGGACTAAGGCCAAGCGCTCCATTGTTATCCACGTTAAAGGGCTCTCTCCTGTTGTGTCCTTGAATCTTCGTAATAAGGTTCTCGATGATATTGCTGCTTTGTCGGTCATACGTTTTACCGACCAGTCTTCATTCAATGTTGACCTTATTTCATCTAGCAAATGTGAAAACAAATCATTATTTTTTATTATTGGACGTGGTACGAATTGCGCTTGCCCTCCTTCTCTATGCGCCGGTAACACCAATCTTCTAGCGACCATATTTGCAACTTTATGACCAAAGTCATTACGCACAATGTGCAAGCACAAATCTAATCCGGCAGCAGAGCCTGCGGAAGTTAACATTAGCCCTTCATCGATATACAACACATCAGGATTTACCTTTATGTCGGGGTACTGTTGCTGAAGTTTTTGGGCATACCGCCAATGTGTTGTAGCTTGCTTGCCGCTTAATAGGCCACAGGCGGTGGTAGAAATACCCCTGAACAGATAGTCGCGATACGTACTCCATTAGCATGAGCATTGGTTAGCGCTACTCTTAACGCATCACTCACCTCACCACTCCAACCTGGTACAACGATCAATGTTGCTTGTGCTAATAAAGATAAGTCATGGCTAGCGTCGATACTAACGCCCCCCATACCATTAATTTCACCAGATTTTGTCGCAATCACTTTATAGTCATACCATTGTGACAATTCTGGACGCGGTAAAGCAAATACCTCTAAAGCGATACCAAACTCAAACATACATAAATTGTTGTAAGTCAAAATACACACTAAAGGTGGATTAGCATTATCAATCACCTATTTGTCACCTCATTCGTTAAGTAGCAGTTTGGCGTAATATTACCGAAACCTGTCAATTACGCCAGTTTTTTTATTTAAAATCCTTTGTTATCGTATGTCTCAACCATTCACTGAAAAACACCAGACAAGGAATACACCATGAAAAACCAAGAACTACTAAAAGCAATAGAGCTATACTTAGATATGATTTATTACTGTGACGTAGAAAAATTAGATACTATTTTTCACCCGACCTCGACCTATTTGATGCGGATGAAGGTAAAATATTTGTCGACCCAATTGCTAACTTTAGACATGATGTCGCAAACCGACCATCACCCGCAAGCGTGAATCAAAAACGTGAAGATGAAATAATACTCATCGATTACCTCTCTTCTTTAAGTGCAATGGTAAAACTAAGGCTTAGAGCGCATGACAATATTTTTGTTGACCACTTAAGCTTTATAAAAGATGAAAATCAGGAGTGGAAAATTGTCGCAAAAGTATGGCACTTAGAGAGTATTTCAAAGGCATAACGAAAATGTGATGATTGACTCTCAAGTCGCATTACTGACTTAGATGAAAAGCACTCAAGATTTATCGTGGGTGGCCTGATTAGCCGCCCTTAGCTTTGTAAAAGATGAAAATCAGGAGTGGAAAATTGTCGCAAAAGCAAGATTTATCGTGGGTGGCCTGATTAGCCGCCCTTAGCTTTGTAAAAGATGAAAATCAGGAGTGGAAAATTGTCGCAAAAGCAAGATTTATCGTGGGTGGCCTGATTAGCCTTGCCTGATTAGCCTTATAATGATTGACTCTCAAATCGCATTACTGACTTAGATGAAAAGCACCCAAGATTTATCGTGGGTGGCCTGATTAGCCCTCGGTGGCCTGATTAGCCTTGATTAGCCTAGCCTGATTAGCCTAGCCTGATTAGCCTTCTATTTAAAAAATATTTTCTACATAGAAGATACAACAAATTAGAACAACCCTAGCTGTTTACCTGCAATCGATTCAAAATCCTTAGCAATAAAAGGTAAAATATCGTTAGCTATTGGTTTGAGTTGTTTCTCTATATAAAAATCATAATCAAGGGTATTTTCATTGAATTCTAAAGGCTGTACACCATCAAGTGTCATAACATATCGAATGGTTTTTCTATGCTCGTATTCTGGTTTTTTACCTTTTTTTATAAGTTTACTGTTTGCAATTAAAGCGGCCTTAATATGGGGAGGTGTATTAACATAGTCCGCTAATTTTCGTCTGATTTTTTTCTTATATATCAATTTGCTATCATGTAATCCGTTCCTTAGTTCCTCAATAATATTATTAATATAATCCTCAATAGGTTGTTCACTAAAAATCAACCGATATAACTCTTGTTGAAAATCTTTACTTAACTCTGTCCAATCACTCCTGACAGTCTCTAACCCTTTAAACAATAATTTGCCATTTTTAATGCCTGCATAACGTTTTTTTGTGCCAATATTTTTTTGTCCTTTAACCGTTTCTTGACCACGAATCGCAGGCATTAAAAACTTTGTAAAATGGGTTTCAAATTCAATTTCCAATTCACAAGGTAAATTAAATTTATCGGCGATATGTTGTTGCCATTTTTTATTGATTAAATCCTGTAGTTCTTTACCTAAAGCTATACATTGAGCAGCAGACTGCTTATTAGCGACATGCACAAAAATAGAATCGGTATCGCCATAGATCACACGAAAGCCTTTTTCTTCAATCCATTTGCTCGTCGTTTTTAATATTTCATGACTACGTTTAGTAATTGAACCAGACAAGCGTGGATCGAAAAATCGACAACCTGTAGAGCCTAAAACCCCATAAAAACTATTCATAATAATTTTTATGGCTTGTGATAAAGCCGCATTTTTTTGTAACTTGGCTTTATCTCGTTCGGACCAAAGCGATGTAATAATATCAGGTAGGAAATGTTTCGTTCGTGAAAAATAAGCGCCATCAAACCCCTTTATCACCTTTTTATCTTGCTTGTTTACTAACATCTCTGCTTTTTCAGCTTGTTGTTCTCTTTCAAGAAACCCTTCAACTAACCCCATAGGATCTATTTTAAATGTTCTAATAATACTTGGATAAAGTGATTTAAAATCAAGCACTAGCACATTATCATAAAGGCCAGGGATCGAATCCATAACATAACCACCAGGCGAAACTAAATCAGAAACACCATCCCCCATATTTGGCGCAACATAACCACTACGATGCAGTTTAGGTAAATAAAGATTAGTAAACGCCGCTACCGACCCGCCTATTCGGTCAATTGCAAGGCCGGTAAGTTGTGCTCTTAGTTGCGCAAATTCTAACAGTTGTGTTTTTTCAAAAATGAGCCATACCAATCGACAATCTTCTAAATTATAAGCAGCTAAAGCCTGTTTATTGTGTAAAAAATTTTCAGTGATTTCATCAACTCTATTCTCAACATCATTAACCTTTTTACCCATTCCCAATAAAGTATTCGCAACATTATCAAGTGAAAAGCTTGGAAAGCTATACGTGGCCGTTTTGAGTAAATCAATACCGTCAAGTACTACCCTACCCGCTATCTCAATAAATTGTTGATCGGTATTATTGTTATTAGTTCGCCAACGTGGAACGCTACCATCACGCCCTATCGCAAATTTTAGTTGATGAAGATCACAACGCTTTTGAAGTAAACTAAAATCAAAATTAATAACATTCCAACCAATAAAAATATCGGCATCAATGAGGGTTATTTGATTAATCAGTTCAATCAACAACTGCCTTTCATCATCAACCCAAATAATATAGGAAGCAGCATTTTCTTGAGATTCACCTATCATCATTACGCAGGTAAACTCGATACTATTTTTTGCGTAAAGGCCAATAGAATACAGCTCACCTGACATAGAGCATTCAATATCAATAGATAACATCGTTAATCTGATGTCTAACGGTTGAGAAGATTTTTTACATTTCACCTCAGTATGTTTCATGGGCAAACTGTTGCTTTGGCTACTCATAAAATCTATATCTGCGGTAATAAAACGCTCCATCAAATAACGATCATCAGGGCGTATGTCATCTTCGTAGCATTTAATTTTATTTGTTTTAAGACAGTCCCTTGCTCGGTAAAATTGCGATAAATTGGTAAAATAAAACCCATGTACAGGTGATTGTTCAAAGGTTTTCAGTGTCAATTTTTTTTGCTTATTCAGTGAGATATTTTGTTGTATTAACAAATCAACAGCTTTACAGACCTGATTCTCTGCAACAAAAAAAACGGCCTGTTCATTATCAATCACCAGTTTTTGCGCGCCCGTGACCGTTTTTATCCATAAAATGATTTGCAGGGTATGCCCTTTGTCTTGCACTTGGCGACTGAGCAGAAAACCTTGTTGAATTGGTTGTAACAAGTTTATTAGCCTATTGGTTAAACAATTTAAAAATTTTAAGGAGAAACACTCAAAACCTGTTATTATATACAGCATTGTACTGTATAATTTTACCTTTGGAAACTGCCACTAGATGTTAACTGATAAGTTAAAACAACTCATTCGCCAATCTTATAAAGCCATTGGTGAAAATTTAAGTCATTTCAATCCAAGAAAACAACAAACTTTTTTGATCGCTGAAATTGCTAAAACGTTGGCAGGTGAATATAGCAAAGACAGAAAAATTATCACGATTGAAGCAGGCACAGGCACAGGTAAATCGCTAGCCTATAGCCTAGGCGCTATTCCCTTGGCATTATCACGTGATAAAAAAGTATGTATTTCCACTGCAACTGTTGCATTACAAGAGCAATTGGTAGATAAAGATTTACCTTTTTTGAAAAAACACGCCGGCTTAAAATTTGACTTTGCCTTAGTGAAAGGTCGTCAACGTTATGTTTGCAGACAAAAACTCACCCAAGCTGTTGCCACCGATTCTCCGCAAGCGGGGTTTACTTTTGCCGAAAAACCTAAAGCTAGTGATATTAGAATCTTAAATGCGATGCACAAAGCATTAACTGATGGTTCATGGCTCGGCGATATTGACTCATGGAAAACACCAATTCCACATAACATTTGGTCGCAAGTTCAAAGTGATAAACACAGTTGCTTAAAAACCCTGTCTGATCACCATCATTGTCCTTTTCATAAAGCCCGAGAAACAATGGAACAAGCCCATGTATTAGTAGTAAACCATAGCTTGCTACTGGCTGATCTTGAATTAGGTGGAGGTAGGATACTTTCACCACCAGATGAAACTTTTTATATTATAGATGAAGCTCATCATTTACCTAAAGTAACACGTGATCATTCAAGTGCAAGCGTCACCTTACGGGGCGCAGTTGAATGGTTAACGAAGCTGAGGGAAACAGGTGATAAGATGGCGAAGCTGATCAAGTCTCAACGCGCTATTTCTCCGGCTCTTAAGCTCAGTGATGATTGTCAGGATTTACTGATAGAAATGCAAAAAGTGCTCACTTTTGTAGAAAACAATGCCAACGTTTATTTTTTAGAAAATACGGAGAATAAAAATAAGGCAAATTTTAATCAAAAAGATGAGCAAGTTTACCGTTTTGATAATGGCATCATCCCTAAAACTCTTAAAAATTGGGCTGAAGATTGTAACGAACTCAGTAAAAAGTCATTGAGTCATTTAAACAAACTTTATAATGCCTTAATTGAAGCCGTAAAAGATGGTGATTGTAAAATGTTTATTGCTGAGCCTATTTTAGCCGAAGCGGCTTTATGTTACAACGGTTAGAAAACTTACAGGCACTATGGTACATGTATGCTAAAACTGACAGTGATAAAGCCGCCCCCATGGCACGGTGGATTCAAAAACATGCCCCAGTGAAAGCCAGTGCTCGTCAAGACTATTTACTCTGTGCCTCGCCGATAGAAGTAGGTTTTACCTTGGAAGAAAAATTATGGAGCCAATGTGAAGGTGCAGTTTTGTGTTCAGCTACATTGCTCGCGTTAAATTCATTTGATCATTTTCGTTTTCAAGCGGGTTTAAAGAATAATGATGGTAGTCAATACCAACACGTTACCTCGCCATTTGATTACCAAAACAATGCGCAACTTGTGGTTGCTAGCATGGTTAACGAGCCAAGTGCTTTAAAATTTACTGATGAATTAATAGAGAAATTGCCTAAATATATAGAACAAGGCAGCGCTACATTAGTGTTGTTTTCATCTTATTGGCAAATGGAAAAAGTCGCTCAAGCACTCCGCGAGAAACATAAAATGACGATTGCAGTACAAGGTGAACACGCTCGGCAATATATTATAGAACATCACAAAAAGCAGTGTGATAATAATAAAACCACTATTATTTTTGGTACACAAAGCTTTTCTGAAGGTTTAGATTTACCTGGTAATTATTTAAATAACTTAATTATAACCAAACTGCCTTTTTCAGTGCCTACTTCGCCCGTAGAACAAGCACAAGCTGAATATATAACAGCCAAAGGGGGTAATCCATTTATGACCTTATCTGTACCTGAAACGTCTAAAAAACTTGTACAAGCATGTGGTAGATTATTACGTAATGAAATGGATGAAGGTGTGATCACTTTAATGGATAAGCGTGTAGTGACTAAACGTTATGGTAAGCAATTACTCGATTCATTACCCCCTTTTGCACGCGTAATTGAATAATCATAAATGCAGAGACTAGAGAGTATATCCGGCTTACTGCATAGTTTGTTTTGCTTCTTTGTACGTAAACTTAGCGTAAGTTAACATCAAAATACCGCAAGCAACAATACTTGCTGTTACATATAAAGCGTAATGATAAGTGGCAAATTGCTTGATTAGAGCGACACAATACAAAGGTGCAATAATTTGCCCCACACCATAAGCGGATGTTATTGCCCCCATAATAAAGACAGGATTTTTATGAGACAGTTGCCCACCAAAATTCATAAATAATGCAACTAACCCGATAAACGTAGCGCCAAACAGCAGCCCACTTATAAGATTCATAATAATATTACTTGAGAATGTGGGAATTAAAATACCGACAATCTGCAATAACATTGCTACTATCATAATATTAATACTGCCAAAACGATGTGCTAAACGCATCCAAATAACACAGGTGGAATACCGGCAATTCCGACAACTAACCATACATAACCACCCGCACCACTTAAACCTTCTAACGAGTTAACAATGTCAGGTAAAAAAGTCGCTTGTACAACCATACCGACACCTTCAGTAAAATACGCCAAAATGAGAATAATAACCATCGGGGAAAAAAGTGATTTATCAAAGGTATGTTTAACTATTTCATTTTTTGGTTGTTTATCAAATCGTAATATATAAGCAGAATAGCTAGATAAAATAGCCCCCACTATTGCCAGTATAAGCCATGCATCTCTCCAATCGCCGCCATAATAGAATACGCCACGCATAACTAGATCAGTAATAACAATTGAAAACCCTAAACCACTAAAGTGTATTCCCATTGCTTTCGTTTTATTAGTCGCTTTTAACTTAAGCATTACCACTGAAGAACCGACAACTAAAGCCATAGCAGCACCAAATCCTGCAACTAATCGAGCAATCATCCAAACGAGGCTATTTTCTGTAATTCCTAAAAGAAAGGAAGAAACAACACAAACAAACAACCCTACTCTAAAATATTTTACCTTTGAATGTATGTCTTTAATAAAAATAGAAAACACTGATCCCGACAAATAACCAACATAATTGATTGAAGCAAGGATTCCTGCATCAGCAATACTGAGTGTATCCTCCAACATTGCGGGTAAAAGAGAGGTAAACACAAAACGTGCTACACCAACACCAACAATTAAAGCGAAGATACCGACCAACAAAATAGCAAAATTATTTTCTCGTTTAAATCGGTTCATGTGCTTCCATATATTTTAATTTCGTATACTTTCAAGCGTAACACTCACTGGATCAAACAGGTTAATCATCAATACTGATAATTAATATTGGTATCACTCAAATAATACAGAGGTTAAAGATTTTCTATTGGTGGCTCAGAGATAACAACACAGTTTTTTCCTTTGCTTTTTGCTTGGTATAAAGCATCGTCAACTCGTTTAAATAAGGAATCGGCATCATCATTGTCATTCGCCTGGGTCAGACCTAAGCTAATGGTTACTGGCTGCTTTGATTGTGGCAATAAACAATGATTAGTTTCTATTTTTTTCTTAATTCTTCTGCAATTAATTGCGCACTTGCCAGAGGGGTGTCAATTAACAGCACAATGAATTCTTCACCGCCCGGCGGGCAATAAAGTCTGTTTTTCTTAAAGCATTCTTTAACGTTGCAGCAACGTGTACTAGTACTTTATCCCCAACTTCGTGACCCAACGTATCGTTAATTACTTTAAAATTATCAACATCAATAAATATAAGGGACACATCTTGTTGACGTCGTGCTTTAAGAGAAATTAAATACGCTAGTTGATTATGAAAGGTCCGTCTATTTGGCAAGCCAGTTAAAGTGTCATTACTTGCAAGCTTATGTAATTTACGGTGAATATTTCTAACATACAAGATCACAATAAAAGTAATAAGCAGAGTGATAATGACCGAAATAAACATATTAAAATAGAAGGCATCTTTCACAGATTGGGTAAAATTTTCTACTTTTGCCCCCACTATTAAATACAAATCTAACTCATCAATATACTTGGTTGTGAATAAATGTGACTCACCCTGATGAGTATATTCAAATAATTGTTGTTCGGTATTGGTTATTTCAGGAATTAATTTTTTTAATTCAGCATGTTGATTCAATTGCCCAATGGCGTTTCCACCTTGTTCTGAAATTAGTACCCTACCCTGCCTATCGATAAAAAAAACACTAAAATTAAAGCGTTCGCGAAAATACTTTAACATGTCATTTATATATGAGGTTTTTAAGCCTATCCCTGTCGCCCCCATCATGTGCGAATCATCGTCATATATTTTATGATTCATGAACATGATTAACGATTGCCCCATAAAGTTATTATAATCAATATTAATTTCATTACTTTCAGGCTTGTTTTTAAAATTAAAATACCAAGCGTTATTTTCATTATCGACTGAAATTTTTTCTAATAAACCACTGTTGGTATAATAATTTTGACTCTTCTGTGAAACTAAAAACGCGGTAAACATTTCATATTTATTGGTAATGGTTTGTAGATACTCAGTTATTTTGTCAACGTTATCTTCTTCATGAACAAGCCAATCTTTCATAAAAGTGTCATGCGACATCATCGAAGCAATTAAATTAGGCTCTATAATTTGTTTTTGAATTTTTGTGTAAATATTATCAACCGTTAACGGCAATGAGCTGTTTTTTAATTGCTTGCGCGTTGACTCAATAGAATCTACATAATTAATAACGGTTAAACTCGTCGATAACGTAAACAATAATGCAGTAATAATAAAAACAATTCGATAATCAAAGCGCATGGGGGAGTAAGTTCTTTTAAAATATTTAATCTTCTAAGCTATTTTAACAAAAAATTGCATTTTAGGGGGAATTTCCTTCAGGCATTCTTTTAATAAGATAAAAGCAATGATGATGAACCTGCATGCTGCACGTTGCTTTTATAGGAATGTATATTATTTGAAGGAAAATATTGTATGTTATTAGCATAATCGTCAATTGGTTTTAAATAGGTTATTCTGATTTATTGAAACGTCACTAACTAACGTACTATAAGAATGGTTTAAACACAGCGCCATATCGCCAGATGGAAAATCTGTCTTATTTAGCTATCAAGGTGATATTTATAAAGTGTCATCTAAAGGCGGTACTGCTTGACACTTAACTGTTCATAGTGCTTGGGAAGGTAACCCAGTATGGTCACATGATGGAAACAACATAATGTTGAAACAATTAGAGGGATACAATTAACCCTCAACAATATTGATTTTCTGCAAGTAGCACTATTTTTCTGCATACAATATGATACTTGTCGCCATTGCTATATAAACTCTAGCGACAAGTATTATCAACGAGTGGTTCCGGTAGCATTACACAAACGTCAATACAGGCTCAAAATTTAATATTACTGAATATTCGCCACACGATTATTTTCAGCCGTCAATGTTTTATGTAACTTTAATACCACACGACGATCATAAAAACTTACTTTACGCGTATCATTTGCCACTACCGGCGCATTATCACCAAAAGCAAACGTGGCAATTTGCTCCTCATCAACCCCGTACGTCATTAACATCGTTTTGACTGACTCAACTCTAGCTTTCGATAAGGTTTGATTAAGTGCAGACCCACCGGTTAAATCGGTATAACCTGATAAATCAATTTTCATTGTTGGTGAACTCACGAGTATTTGCGCAAGCGCTGTTACTTGATCCTGATAATGGGGTGCTATATCACTTGACCCCGTAGAAAACTGTAAACTCATTAATAAATTATCCGCTTGTATTTGTCCTGTATTTTGCTGTTGCTTTTCAAGCGCTGCTAATTGTTGTTGATAGGCATTTTGTAAACGTTGTAATTCAGCTTGATACTGCTTTTCAGTCTGTTCATTATTACGTTTATATAAGTGTTTTTCTTCTATTAAAGCCGTGCTTAACACCTCATTATCATCTTTTACATTGATAAATTTTGCAATCAAGGTGCCGCCGATACCCGCAACCATTGCACCTAGTGGGCCAAAGCAATAACCCCCCCAATAATTGCACCCGTTCCAAACCCCATATTTTCATTATTAATTTTTTCTTGGTGTCTTTCTATTGCTGTTTGTTTGTCAGCAAATATATTTTCACTGGCAAAAACTGACGTACTCGCCATAACAGACGTAAAAACTGTCACGAGTAGTATTTTTTTTGATACTGTGTTTATAACGGTTTGGTTTAAATTGGTCGGTGCGGTAAGTGCTTTCATGATATGCCTCATTCATTTGAAGTAGTTGGTTTAAATTATGCAATTAACAATATTGTTAAGGTGTGTTTTATTGAACACCACTATTAAACCCCTATAAAAAGGCAGAGATGTGGGTAAAAAAAGCCAAACCGCTGAGCAATTATGGCAATAATATGGCAATTTCAAAAATAAGGCGCACTCACGGTAAAATTTAGATATAGTCAAACGCAAGAGTTAAATAGACAATGTATTTTATTTCTCGTCACTCGATATTATTTTCCTAACCCTATATTAAGTATGTATAAATGACTAAACGAATTGCTATTGTTGAAGATGAAGCAGCCATACGAGAAAACTACGCTGATGTGCTGCGAACCCAAGGCTACCAAGTGCAAACCTATGCTGATAGAGAATCTGCCACACAGGCATTTAACTTGCGCTTACCTCACTTAGTGATATTAGATATAGGTTTAAACGAAGAATATGAAGGTGGATTTGTGCTATGTCAGCAATTACGTGCCAAATCAGCCAGTTTACCCATCATATTTTTAACTGCTCGTGACAATGATTTTGATACGGTTTCAGGACTTCGTATTGGCGCTGATGACTATTTAACAAAAGATATTAGCTTACCCCATTTAACTGCACGCATATCAGCCTTATTTCGCCGACAAGAAGCATTTAAACAGCCGGTAAACAATGAACATATCACGCAAACTGGTTCATTAACCATTGATAGCCAACGCATGACAATTACCTGGCAAAATAATCCCATTGATTTAACTATTACCGAATTTTGGTTAGTGCATGCATTAGCGAAACACCCAGGACACGTAAAGAATCGTAACCAATTAATGACCGACTCTAAAATATATGTGGACGACAGTACAATAACCTCACATATAAAACGTATTCGCAAAAAGTTTATTAACACTGATGATAGTTTTGACTGCATAGAAACAGTTTATGGCATGGGTTACCGTTGGTTAAGCGAAATCAATAATACTACTACACATGACTAATAACGTTTTGAGTAACACAAAAAAACGCTTTCAACTACGCTTTGGCTTAAGAGCAAAGTTATTACTACTGTCTAGCTTTCTTTTTGTCATTCCTTGGTTCGGTTATCAATACGTATGGGAAATGGAAAAATATTTGCGTTTTGGCCAAGAGCAAACCTTAGTTGGTACGGCGAGAGCCTTAGCAACCGCATTACACGAACGTGAAAATTTATTTAATAATCAAGCCAGTTTTTTACCGGCGTTGAACAAGGGAAAGATCTATATGGTTATCAACTAACCGAAGCTATTCAACTTGATGGTTTGCATACTGACTGGCCAAATTTTTCTCAACGTGCACATTTTTATAACCAACAGCAGCAACTCTTTTCTAATGAACCGTTAAGTATTAATTTTAAAGCGAGCGTGGGTAAATACGATAAATACTTGTATTTGTTTTTTCAGGTTGTTGATAATCAAGTGATCTTTCGTGGTAAAAATAGTCGTAGCATCACCCATAACGACCATTTAGCCTTATCGTTTACTGATCACGCAAACAACTTAAATCGGTTTATTATCAGTAATAAACAACCAGGGTGGATATCCGCATTTAGCATCACTGAAAACCCCGAGGATATCCCTCAACCGGCGTCTCATATCCAGGGGCATTGGCTGTTAACTCCCCAAGGCTATAATATTGAATTACGTGTTCCTTTAAAAACACTTGGCGATAAAATTGCTTTTGCTTTTTTTGATGTAGACAATACAGCCGGTACCCTTGTTTCAGCCATTGGCTCAGCAGATCCTAGCAAGTTGGATAGTTTAGGTACGATATTGGTACCATCACCTGAAATTGAACGTATTGTCAAAGGCATGCGTTATACCAATTCAAGTATATGGGTTGTTGACCAAGACCATAGAGTACTTGCCAGTGCGGGATCACTTAAGTCTGCTAGTGGTGTTTGGCATGATACTGAAAAACAAGTGAGTGATACTGAGAAGCAAAGCCTTTGGTATCGGTTTGAGCAACAACTATTATTGCCTTTATATTACAAAATACTCACCAAACCACCCACTGACTTTATTGACAAATTATACGATGCAGGACACTTAAGTGGGGAGCATATTGTTAGTGCATTGTCAGGTTTTGAAAAATCACAATGGCGATTAACTACTGATAAACAAGCTTTAGTTTTATCCGCAGCTTACCCTATATTTATAAATAAAAAAGTACAAGGTGCTGTTATTGTTGAAGAAACTACTAATGGCATTCGCACGTTAAGAAACCGTGCCTTAGAGAAACTATTCACTGTTATTTTAGCTATTATGGTGTTAGGCGCATTAACTTTTATTACATTCGCTACCCGTATCTCTTCTCGCATTCGACATTTATCAAACCAAGCAGAGCGAGCAATCGATCCCCAAGGGCGAATCATTGGGGCAATATCGGCTTCAACCGGACCGTGATGAAATTGGTGATTTATCTCGTAGCTTCACTACAGCGGTTAATAGACTAAGTGAATATAACCACTATTTAGAAAACATGTCTTCTCGTCTTTCTCACGAATTAAGAACCCCTATCGCAGTCGTCAAAACCTCATTAGAAAACCTAGCCTTACAAACACAAAAAAATACTTCATCAGATGGCTCTACAGAAAACAATGCCTATATTGAACGAGCCCAAACTGGCATTAATACTTTAAACTTAATTTTAACTAACATGAGTGAAGCAACTCGTCTAGAACAAATGCTGTCAAGCACTGACAAAATAGATTTTGACCTTTGCGCAGTTGTCTCTGGCTGCGTGGCCGGTTATCAGCAAGTTTATGGTGAATATACCTTTCAGTTAACTACTCAACTATCAACCTTAACACTACATGGTTCACCTGAACACATAGTGCAGCTACTAGATAAAGTTATTCATAATGCGGTTGAATTTAGCCAAGATAAGATGATCGCAATCGAATTAAACCATGATGATAATCACGCTGAATTATTGATCCACAACAATGGTATTTTATTACCTAAATTACTGAGCGAAAACTTGTTTGACTCCATGGTATCGCTACGTAATCATGCCTCTGCACATAAAGCGAAACAAGAGCAACCCCATCTTGGTTTAGGCTTATATATTGCTAGATTAATTTGCCAATTTCACCAAGGAAAAATTAGTGCGAAAAATCATTATTTACCCGATGGAGTGACGATTCATATTTCTCTACCGTGTAAAACCTAATACCGTGTTAAATATATAAAACACTTTGCTTTGTAAGGTTAAGTAAAGAAATGTAAAGCCGCATGTGCAAACTGAACTTACCAAATACAATACAATCTATATATATGTGAAACAGTAACTTAGAAAACAGTAACTTAAATAACTTAACAATCAGCTTAAAACTTTATATATTAGCAATAATATTAAGATATACTTTCGCCTTAATTTTCAAGTTATTAATTAACCTCAGCTCGGGATAAGAATAAATTAAATTGAACTAAGTGCCCGTTCCACGATCCGATCTTTCGACCAAGAAAAAACAGAAAGATAATAAGGAACGGGCATGAACAAACTAGTTGAAATATTCTGTGATGTCGATGATTTTTGTCGCGTATTTATTCCACAATGGGAAAAACAATTAATTGCTGATGGTAATATAAAGCGAAATCGCCCCTGTCGTATGACGATGAGCGAGGTGATCACTATCCTTATTGCTTTTCATACATCAAATCATCGCGACTTTAAAAATTATTATAAAGGTTATATCGCTAAATTTTATCGTTCTCACTTCCCTAGTTTATTGAGCTACACTCGATTTTTAGAGGTAATGCCTAAAGCTATCGTTCCTCTTTCTAGCTATTTTTCCATACTCAAGGGTGAATCTACAGGTATTGAATTCATTGACTCTACGAGCATAAAAGTATGCCATAACCTACGAATACCTAGACACAAAACATTTGACGGTATAGCCGAGCGAGGCAAAGGAACAATGGGTTGGTTTTATGGGTTCAAACTGCATTTAGTCACCAACTTTAGGGGGAAATAGTTGATGCTAAATTAACGACTGGCAATGTGCATGACACCAAGCCTGTGTTTGCGTTAGCTAAAAACCTCAAAGGAAAGTTATATGCTGACAAAGGTTACATCAGCAAAAAATTAACCGCCGATTTAAAGGAAACGGGTGTTGACTTGATAACAACTGTTCGCAGTAATATGAAAGCAAAAGCGATGTCGTTATGGGATAGAGCCATGCTATCTAGACGGTTTATTATCGAGACGATAAATGATCAATTAAAGAATATTTCTCAAATAGAGCATTCTCGTCATCGCAGTCCTAATGGTTTTATGTTGAATTTACTTGCGGGGTTAGTGGCTTATTGCCTTAAAGAAAATAAGCCAACCCTTAATATTAATGACGTAGAGAAGAATGCTATGGTTAGGGCTTAACCCGATCTGAGGTTAATTAAGATAATTACCCAAAGGAAAACAAATGACACAGAAAAGCCTTCTTTTTTCTCACCGAAAAAGTTTAATACCATTATGGTTAAGCATGATTTTTTCATTAACGTTATATGGCTGCGGCGGTAGTGACGATTCAAATACTGGCTATATTCAACTATACAACCTTTCATCAAACTCACCTGGCATATACCTAACAGTAGATCAATATGACGATGATGATTATAGCGAACAAACTTATTCAGCTATATCATTCACTAAGATAGGTAGCCGTTTTGCTTATGATCCTGACACATACGATATTGAATTAGCGTGGCAAAATGAATATAACAATCAATATGATTTAGAAACGATTTATGAAAATCCGTTAAAAGTTAACAGTGACACTACCGAATTTATTGTTATCGGTGATATTAAAGAACCAAGCATATTAATTTATGATATTCCTGTTAGAGATGACGATGAAATTGACGATGATAACGACGATGAAGTGTTCAATATTAGAGTGCTTAATATGTATAACGACTCTGAAGCTGTTGATATTTATTATTCAGAATCAGATGAAACGTTCAATGAAGCTAAATTGCTAAATCAAGCCACTTATAGTGTGATGTCTGATAATCAGAAACTGACACAAGATGAATACATCTTTTATATCACTTTGGCAGGCAGTAATGACATTTTATTTACCTCACCTGATATAACGTTTCCATATGCTGCAGAATATATTCTCGTAAACAGAGCAAACACTGGTGTAGGCTCTTCTCCTTACATGATAGATATCGTATCAACCTCTTCTGTTCAAGCCTTCTCAGATACTAACTCTGAAGCAAGCTACCGAGTATACAACGGTATTGTAGAAAACCCTTTATTACCTGAATATACAAATACGTTTGACTTTTACATTAATACCATTGATGAATCACCTGAAATTTCAGCCCTTAACTATGGTGAATTTAGTTCAACAACCCTAATCACTTCTGGTGATTATGGTATGAGTTTAGTAACACCAGGTGACCAAAGTATCATCATCAATAATCATTTATTAGCGTTAAATGAAAATACTGATAAAACAATATTTTTCTACCTTTTAGAAGAAGCGGTTGATGAAGATAGCGATGGTGATATTGATGAAGATGGCGATGGTCATATTGATGAAATAGAAATAACGGTAAATTCACTTATTGTAGAAAATAGTAAAACAGAAAGTATCTACAGTCATGAGATGACGGTTGTTAACTTAATTGATCAAGATGAAATTATTGACGACTTTACAAATGTTAAAGTGTACTTTGTTCGTAATGATGAAATTATTGAAACAGCTGATCAATATGTCACAGCAATATTTGCAACCCCGAGCACAGTTGGTTTACTTAATAATACCTATTCTGTATATGTTATTGGTAAACTTGACAGTAGTAATATAGTGCTTGCATCTACAGAACTTACGCTAAATGAAGAAAGTAAAAATCAATTTGTTATCCTAGAAAAAGATGCTAATACAGCAACCGGTTATAAAATGACTTTTGCTAATCAGAGTGATGATTAATCAATTTAAAACGATTACACTCTTTTGAGGTAATCGTTAAACAGGCTTAGATGAGCCTTGTTCAAAAATTCAAATAGGTGTCGACTACTCGGCACCTATTTTTATTTCTAGGTTTCTATAACCCCTGCTAACTATGCGATCATTTCTACTCACTAAAGTCACCAATCTCATCATTATTTATTTAATAATTAGAACAATAAGTTATTTAAATAAATGCCTTGTATTTGGCAATTATTTCTACGTAAGAAAAGATAATAAAAAAGTAATTAAAGAATACACATATCTGGCCGACTCTAGTTGAGCTTCTATTTTTAATTTCTTACTAATGTTGTTAGTTAAATAGCACAATAGAAATTATACAAAGTTCTATAAATCATTTGGTTATACATATAAAATAAGTATTTATGACTATACTTAATTAATGCACGCTAATTTTACTTGTTTAAGGCCACCTATAGATGTTAATAAAACACAAACTTATCACAAATACAGGGATCCTAGTATTATCGCTGATGTTTATCTTTGGGATTGTTTTCCTACTCAGTTAAATCATTAGAGAAAAGTTTAGAAACAGCTCATATTATAAGCACTGTTGAGGCTGATGTTTTACAGTTAAGGCGAGATGAAAAAGACTTTCTTGCTCGTAAAGAACTTAAATACAAAGATAGTTTTATGAAAAAGCAGGGTGAAGTAATTCCGGAATTAAAAAGTTAATGGAAGTATTTGCTGATAACCCCAAGCAATCAACTGACTTAATAGCGCTTTCAAAAGTGATTAAAGACTATAGTGATGCTTTTGATAACATTGTAGAAATGCAAAAAACTATCGGCCTTAATCCAAAAGATGCAATGTATGGCGAACTGAGATCAGCAGTGCATGCGGTAGAAGAATTATTAAAAGGAAATGATTACAAGTTATTAAGTAATATGTTGCAATTAAGACGAAATGAAAAAGATTTTATGTTGCGTTTAGATAACAAGTATTGGCAAAAATGGGAACAAAACTCTGCTTTGTTTATTGATGCAATCCATCTCAGTGATTTAACTGATGAGATTAAATCTCAAGTAATTTCAAATATTAAAGTCTACGGTTCCGCCTTTGGAAAATTGGTAGAGGCTCAACGGAAACAAGGGTTTAAGCCAGATCGAGGCTTTAAAGGTGAAATGCGTAGTACGGTTCATCAGGTTGATGAACTACTTGATCGTATTTTAATCTCTAGCCGTAAAACTGTAGAAGAATATATTAGTTCAGTTGAAACTGTAGCCTATTTAGCGTTTTTTATAGTCCGGCTATTGCAATAACATTTGCAATTTCTGTTAGTCGTAGTATTTTATCAGGTATTACAGGGCTTCAAAATAGAATGAATGAAGTTGCTAATACTAAAGATTTATCAATCGTTGCTGAATCCTCTTCAAATGATGAAATCGCTAATATGGCTGATGTATTTAACCGCATGATAGCCAGTTTTAGAAACTTAATTATTGAGGTGAATCATTCTGTTGATACAGTGAATGTAGCTACTCAAAATCTATCTGAGAATATTCACAAAGCTAATAAAGGCGTTGATTCACAAATTCAACAAACTGATTTGGTTGCAACAGCAGTAACCGAAATGGTCGCTACGGTTGATGAAATTGCTCAGAACACCCAAGCGGCTGCTGATAAAGCGGATATAACCAATCAAAATTCCCTTAAAGGTAAAGGGGGTGTCGATGCAACGGTTGGGAAAATTGCTGAATTATCAGCAAACTTACTAGATTCTGAAAATGTTGTTCACGAATTAGAAAAAGATTCAGATACTATTGGCACTGTGTTAGATGTTATCCGTGCCATTGCTGATCAAACTAACTTATTGGCGCTAAACGCTGCTATTGAAGCTGCACGAGCAGGTGAACAAGGACGAGGTTTTGCCGTTGTCGCTGATGAAGTACGTACACTAGCAAGTAGAACGCAAGAGTCTACCCGAGAAATAGAAACGATCATTAGCTCTTTACAATCACGGACTAAAGAGATTGTAGCACATATAGCTACTTGTCGGACTCAAGGACAAGATAGTGCAGACCAAGCCGCAACAGCCGGCTCAATGCTTGAAGAAATAACTCAAGATGTCTCAACAATCATGGACATGAATACAACAATTGCTACTGCGATTCAAGAACAAAGCACAGTTGCTTCTGAAGTGAATAAGTATGTTATTATGATACGAGATGTTGCGGAAGAAGCAGGCCAAGCAGCAAAACAAAACGCCCAGATGAGTAAGGAACTTTCACAACAAGCCGAAGTGCTTAATAAAGAAGTTAATCAATTTAAGGTGTAGCTTGTTGCACCCATTAACGCAACGGATTACGTTATGTAGTGATAGTATAACTGTGCATAAAAAGGTAATGTTACTTATTTAGTGCTGTGCTTTTAATTTTAGTTAATTTAAGCTTAACTAAAAAGAGCTATACAAATTAATATGTTAGTATCAAATGTCAATAATTGAAAAATGATGGCTAGCTAGATTAAAGCGTTCTCTTAAGTAAAACCTATGCGCGGGAAACCTTGCAATGCCTGAATCTAAATGTTATCGGTAGTGTTCAAAAATCTGTATCATTTCAGTAAACTGGTAAAAACAGAAATGACGCATGACAAATCAATTCAACTTCGAAGGTACAGTTAAAGCACTTCAATCAGGTAAAAAGCTTAATGGTAAAGATGGTGTACTTACATCACTTATCAAACAACTAACCGACTTAGTGCTCCAAGCCGGAGGGAGTTAAAAAACTCTGTGTCAGCTTAAATGTTTAAATATCGAGTACGCTATATAAACACCCTTCAAAATAAATGGCTACCTGAGATAAACACTAGCTCCAATTGTGGATGGACATTGTCCATTTCTCAGTGGCATTTAATATGCCAAAGATAAGTTCATCAGCAAGCCAGTCGTTTGTGATAATCACCGCTGCTGAATTTCCTTTAAATGCAACCTCTGTAAATGCGTCGATAATGTTAATTTCTAATTCCATCAGGGATTTAGCTCCATAGCGTTGTTTACTTTATTTCGACAATTAAAGGCAGAATATTGTCGGTTTAAGAGAGTCATGAGGGAGCAAAACGCTCGGTTCATTCCTTTTAATTTCATAATGATTTTTACGCAGATACTTTACTTGCTTTAAACATAATAAAACTACGTGATAAAAATACACCACTAAACATGCCATAAAGCGTACTTATTGAAACAATAAATATAACTTCTTTAATTAAAGGTAATTCTCTAGCAGCAGCAAAGCCTACAAAATATTTTGTAAAGAAAATCGCCATCATAAAAAAAGGGGAGCCCAACTACCTGGAACCGTTAACTTATTATCTGGCTTCGAAAAAAGCACTAACTTCGGATACGCTAACTTTACCCCTAAAATGAAGGTTATAATTAAACCAATTATCCACAGACCCATCGTTAAAGTAGTAACACCGAAAACTGAGTAGACACCAAAAAATGAAAATATAATCATCGCGATAGGTAAAATAAAAACGGTTCTAACTTTTATATTTCGTTCTTTCGTTTGAACATAGCCTAATACAAGTAAAGTAAAAAAAACAACAAAAACCCATGTGGGTGTATGACTAATTAATTGTGACAATGATTTGCTCCTTATAATAGATTTTTATAGCCTAAATTATCGTAATAAATCTCATATTGCTTGTAGAAAGAATGGCATAAAAAAACATATATTTAATTGAATGTAAAAAATACACGCTTTACTCCTAAGCCTAGTGTAGTGTTTTCCTTAATTCAGCGTTTACACTGGATTATCTATGTCGACAAAAACAACGTCAATCCCCTGCTCTTTTGCTATGAATTCGCCTAACGCTTTAACGCCATAGCGCTCAGTAGCATGGTGACCTGCTGCAAAAAAGTGAATGTTCATTTCATGAGCAATGTGTGTCGTTTTCTCAGACACTTCCCCTGAAATAAAAGCATCTATACCTTGCTCGGCGGCTAATTCAATATAGTCTTGACCACCACCTGTACACCAAGCAATGGTTTTAATCTTTTTATTCGACGGTGGAGTAATATGCAAACAAGCACGGTTAAGCTTCTCACTTATTATATTTGACAATGCTTCACCGGTAATAGAGCTAGCTAACTTACCTTGTATTGCCACACTGAGTTCATTACCTAATTCCAGTGGTCCTGTTATTTCTATGTTTAGCAATTTTGCTAACTGCGCGTTATTTCCTAAAGTCGGATGAATATCAAGGGGTAAGTGATACGCAAACAAGTTGATGTTATGATCAAGCAGAGACTTAATACGTTTATACTTCATACCACGTATAACATACGACTCATTTTTCCAAAAGTAACCATGGTGTACAAGTATCGCATCGGCTTTTTCATCAATAGCTCGGTTAATTAATGCTTGTGACGCGGTTACACCGGTTACTATTTTTTGTATTTCGTCTTTGCCTTGTATTTGTAACCCGTTAGGGGCGTAATCTTTAATACGTTCAGGAGATAACAAGGTATTCAAGTAGTGTTCTAAGCTATTTCTGTTCATTGTGTTTTATCTTTATTTAATAGTCTATTGATCAAACATAGTGGTTTTATGATACTGTTTTACTTCTATTTTTACGGTTGGAATGCACATTCATCGTAGGTACTTTTACCGGATTAAATCTCGCTCTAATTTGCCATGTTGGTTTGATTGGTGTAAGGGGCAGCACTCTTTTTTTAGCAATAATAACATACACAGATCCTAAGCTAGAAAAGTAATTACTAGCAAATTTACGCCAATACTTAGCCAGGCTATGTTCGCTCATTTTGCCAGTTAAAGTGCTATGTAAACAACGTTCATCTGTTAAAATTTCAAACCCCATTAAATGTAACCAGTCTTTAACTCGCATAGGTGAAAAAAAATGTTCATTCCACGGGCTTTGTCTTTTTCTATAAGGGATAGCGCGATTGAGACCACTAAAGATAAAGGATTAAAACCAGTAATAATAAGGTAACCATTAGGAATAAGTGCCCTATTGGCTTCGCGAATAACATGATGTGGGTCGAGGGAAAATTCTAATACATGGCTCAACAAACAAACATCCACACTGTGCTCAAGTAGGGGTAAATCATCTAAATCTCCCACAATGTCAGTTTTATATTGTTTTGGAGAACCAGAAACTAACGAATTAAAGCAACTAACCTGATGTTTAATCGGACTTGATTCACAAGATATTTCATGGCTCAACGCTCCAATTTTGAGTAAGTGATAGCCAAAAAATCGTTGCCACCAAGGTTGTAATATTTCCTCAATTGCCGACAAAATAATATTGCCATTAGGTAGTTCCTCCCATGATTGAGGATAATTGGGTTGTCTAAATGCTAAAGCCGGCTTCATATCACGAATATATTTCAATTGGTATTATTGATAATCTCAGTATAATTAAGTCTAGATCTTAAGCAAGGTGGAAATGGTAAATGAGTATGATTAACGCAGTTAATTCAACCAGTAATGCACAGTCATTAAACGTTAGGGCTTTAAATGCTTTTTCAGATAATTATATTTGGGCAATCGAAAATAACGGCCAAGTTGCCTTGGTAGACCCCGGCGATGCTGATGTGTGTATTCATTATTTAGACAAAGAGCAAAGACAACTTAATGCTATATTAATAACTCATCATCACGCAGATCATATTGGTGGCATTCAAAAATTAGTAGAATATTGTCATAAAAAACAGTGGCCTATTACCATATTTGGTCCCGCGCATGAAAACATCCCCTGTTGTGATATTAAGTTAGTTGAAAATGATCAGGTTAGTTTACCCGCGCTAGGGCTTACTTTTCAGGTTATCGATATTCCTGGCCACACGTTAGGCCATATAGCCTATTTTTCAAATGATGAGAATGAACCCTTGTTATTTTGTGGTGATACACTGTTTTCAGGCGGATGCGGTCGAATTTTCGAAGGAACTGCCAAGCAAATGCTCACGTCGTTAACTAAGTTAGCAAATTTACCAGAACAGACTACCGTTTATTGTGCTCATGAATACACACAGGCTAATTTGCATTTTGCCTTAACGGTAGAGCCAAACAATCAAGACTTAATCCATTACAGTGAGAAAGTACGTCAATTACGTGAGGATAAAAAAGCCACTATTCCCACGTCTATTAAAATTGAAAAAATCATCAACCCTTTTTTGAGAAGCCACGTGCATGCAATTCAAAGTAGTGCCATGGCCTTTGATAAAAACATACAAGCGAATAATCTTGACACGTTTAGCGCTATTAGACGCCGGAAAGACCAATTTTAACATGGTAACCTTAGGCTTCTTCGTATAATCCTCAGCGTACCAAAGAACGCATAATAAGATTATTTACCCTGACAAATTATCATTGGTTATTCATGAAATATTTTTTATTCCCCGCTTTTATTCTACTCACTGGCTGTCAAAGTACTCTAGTATCACAAAATAGCGAGACTAAAGCGCCTTACAACCAAACAGAATATTTAGCCTCTGTGGCAGATATTAATCACGCATTACTTATTGATGAAAACATCGATGTTATACATCCTGTTGATGATGTTTCCTTTTCATTAGCATCAAAAGATACGTCTCTGCAAAATAATAATGATGTTTGGCAGCGTATTAGAACAAAGTTAACATTTGATATACCCGAGAATAACCGTATTACCCTTCAACGTAATTGGTTCGTGAAACACCCTAATTACCTTGATAGAGTCGCTAAACGGGCTGAACCTTTCTTATATTATATTGTTGAACAATTAGAGAAAAACAAGGTACCAGTAGAGTTAGCTTTATTGCCCATCGTTGAAAGCGCTTTTGACCCCTTTGCCTACTCTCATGGTAGGGCATCTGGCATGTGGCAATTTGTTCCTGATACAGGTACGCGATTTGGTATGAAGCAAAATTGGTGGTATGACGGTCGCCGTGATGTTATTGCCTCCACAGAAGGTGCAATCAAGTATATGAAATATTTGCACAAGTTTTTTGATGGTGATTGGTTACTGGCTTTGGCCGCCTATAACTCTGGTGAAGGTCGAGTACAACGCGCCGTTAGAAAAAATAAAAAACTGGGAAGAAACACTGATTTTTGGGCATTAGATTTACCACGTGAAACAAGAGCCTATGTCCCGAAATTACTCGCCCTTGCAGATATTATAAAACGTCCAGAACACTTCAATTTATCTATTTATGAAATTGCCAATAAAGAAGTTATTAGCCAAGTAGATATTCATTCACAGCTCGATTTAGCCAAAGCAGCTAGTTTGGCTGACTTATCGTTAACAGAATTACAACGCTTAAACCCAGGTTTCAACCGTTGGTCAACAGACCCTGCAGGCCCTCATCGCTTAGTTTTACCTAAACATAAAGTAGCAAGCTTTGAGGCAAACTTAGCAAAATTAGACAAAAACGAGCGATTAGCTTGGCAACGATATAAAATTAAAAATGGTGATAATTTGGGTCATATTGCCAATAAATTTCATACCAGTATTGATTTAATTCGCCAAGTAAATAGCATCAAGGGTAACCAAATAAGGGCCGGAAAACATTTACTTATTCCTGTGGCTGCAAAATCGTTAGATAGCTATATTCTTTCACAAGATCAACGTATTGCTAAAAAACAAACCACGTCACACCAAGGCGTAAAAATAATGCATACCGTCGTTTCAGGTGATAACCTATGGGATATAGGGCAACGTTATAAAGTTAATTGGAAAACCATTGCAAAATGGAATGGTTTCGCTCCGCGAGACACATTAAAACTTGGTCAAAAATTAGTTATTTGGCAAAAGCCTTCTTCGTCAACAAAACATGCTGAAACTGCAAAAATAAACTCAGGGGTTGAACAAGCCATAATGCGTAATATCACTTATAAGGTTCGCAGTGGCGATTCATTTGCCCGCATTGCCAATAAGTTCAACGTGAGTATAGGTGACATAGAACGCCGGAATAGTTTGAGTAGAGCAAAATATTTACAGCCTGGTCAAAAATTAAAATTGTCCGTAGATATAACTAATAATATATAAGCGATATTATCAATTTACGAATCAGTAGTAACCTGTGGTGACATGGCACAGAAGCTTGTCACCACAGGTTACTAACTACTCGCCTGTTTTATAATCGCTCACTGTCAAATTCAATTAAAAAGTCTTGCTGTTGAACAATACCATCAACAAGTATTTCTACTTTAAACCAAAATAACCACGTCATTATTTCTTCAGAGCAACTAGCAAGTAAACTTTCTGCGACTCTAGTGTTACTTTCTTGGTTTTCACTAGGTTCAAAAAAAACAGGTATTTTCCCCATAAACATGCTTTTACCTTCAAGGTAACTCGATACACTTTTCAACATATACGTCTCATTAGTTGCATCAAACGTTAATTGTGCATGAAAGGGTAATTCGGTTTTAATATACGTTTGATTGGCGTCACCTGAAAATTGAATAGTAAACTTGCCATAAACGGTTTCTACATCACACTGACTTTGACTTTTTATACACACGAATGAATGCTTCGTTTCAGCCTTATTCATCTGCGTTGTTGGCGACATTGGTTCACATGCTAATACATTGAAAAGAATTATAATTACGACAATAGCTTTAATCATTTTAAATTTTATAAGTGCAAGTAATTGTTATTACTACCTGACTCCCTTAAACTATACGGGTGAATACACAATGTTAAACGTCAATAAATATAAATACAGGTAAACAATATCTGTTAACTTAACTTGTGTATATTGATGCTTTCTATGCTACCAAAGAAGTAATAACTGTGCCTAGTCTACCTAAGTCAAAAAATAGTCAAACCAATTATGTTCAATGTGACGACTGCTCCATGAATACAATATGTCAGCCTGTGACAACAGTAAATCAGTCGATAGATTTATCTGATAGTTATCTTCACAAAAGAATTGTTAAAAAAACACTTTTTCAGCAATTCGAACCACTAACTGATATTTATGCGGTTACTTCTGGTGCTTACAAATTAAGTCAAAAAACCGATGATGATGAAGAAAACATCATTGGCTTACGGTTTCCAGGAGAGCTTGTAGGAGAAGATGCACTATACCTTAAAGAATATAATTACACGGCCGTCGCTGTGGGCGAAAGCTCTGTTTGTAAAGTTTCTGTAGAACAAGTCAACTCTTGCGGAAAACTAATCCCTGAAATTAAACAAAATTTTATCGAATTACTCAGTCGACAAAGTTATGTTAGACAAAAAAACTTTCAAGCCTATATCGGTAAGAAATCCGCCGATAGTTTACTTGCTTCATTCTTAATAAATATAGTCGAAAGAAATGCAAGTTATACAGGTGAGATTGACTGTATAGATTTACCCATTAGCCGAAATGATATTGCTAACTTCTTAGGCTTACGAAGAGAAACCCTAAGTCGCGTTTTTTCTAAGTTTCAAAAAGAACAATTAATAAGAGTAGAAAACAAGAAAATTCATCTACTTGAACGAGAAAAACTCAATAAACTCGCCGTTAATTAAACACTAATCTTTCTAGTTAAGTAATTATATTTATATAATTTTTGCTTTTTTCCTCTGTTAATTACAATTTTAATCTACACTTATATTTCTGATCTTATACTCACATGTCCTTACACTTTTTATGGTTAAGTGAGTAAAGTTTGACATAGAACAAATTTAACTAGCCGATTCAGTTGATTTATATCATCGGCAAGAGGTAAAATTACCTTGCAAACAATGCATTTAGCTGCATTTTGTGACATATATCAACACTATTTTGACAGCTGAAAAAAAACCGTACAAAAATAGTATAAATATCGTTCGCTTTTTTGTTATTTACTCTTATAAATACGCTCAAATAAATATTTATAAAAGTAAATCAATAAAGCTATTCTCATTAATAATAACACTGCGGAATACAAAACATGACTCAAAGTAATACGTCAGCAGTAGACTACAACTTTAATGTTGTTCGTCAATTTACTGTAATGACTGTAATCTGGGGGATCGTAGGTACACTTGTAGGTGTACTTATCGCGGCACAATTAATTTGGCCGGCGTTAAACTTTGATACACCTTGGTTAACCTACTCCCGTCTTCGCCCACTTCATACCAATGCGGTAATATTCGCCTTTGGTACAAGTGCTCTATTTGCTACCTCTTATTACGTTGTGCAACGTACTTGTCAAACCCGGTTATTTGGTGGCAAATTAGCTGCTTTTACTTTTTGGGGTCGGCAAGCAGTTATTTTATCTGCGGCAATATCTTTGCCTTTGGGTTATACCTCAACCAAAGAATATGCAGAATTAGAGTGGCCAATCGATATTCTTATTACCATTGTATGGGTTTGTTATGCCATTGTATTTTTTGGTACACTCATTAAACGTAAAGTATCTCACATCTATGTTGCCAACTGGTTTTTCGGTGGCTTTATAGTTACCATTGCTGTGTTACATATTGGTAATTCAATGGTCGTTCCAGTGTCATTTATGAAATCATATTCCATTTATCCTGGCGCCATTGATGCGATGATGCAGTGGTGGTATGGACACAATGCCGTTGGTTTCTTACTAACTGCCGGTTTCTTAGGGATGATGTATTACTTTGTACCTAAACAAGCTGACCGTCCGGTTTATTCATACCGTTTGTCTATTGTTCATTTTTGGGCATTAATTTCTTTATATATTTGGGCCGGTCCTCACCATTTACATTACACAGCTTTACCTGACTGGGCTCAATCAGTTGGTATGGTGATGTCTGTTGTATTATTCCTTCCTTCATGGGGTGGGATGATTAACGGTATTATGACGCTTTCTGGCGCTTGGCATAAACTACGTACCGATCCTATTTTACGTTTCCTAATTGTTTCACTTTCTTTCTACGGTATGTCTACCTTTGAAGGACCGATGATGGCAATCAAATCAGTAAATGCTTTATCCCATTACACTGATTGGACGGTTGGTCATGTACATTCAGGTGCTTTAGGTTGGGTTGCTATGGTTTCAATCGGTGCTATGTATCACTTAATTCCAGTATTATTTAACCAAGGTCGTATGTTTAGCGTACGTTTAATTAACGTTCATTTCTGGATGCATACCACAGGTATAGTACTCTATATTGTCGCTATGTGGATTTCAGGTGTAATGCAAGGGTTGATGTGGCGTGCTGTAAATACTGACGGTACGCTAACGTATAGCTTTGTAGAAAGCTTAACTGCATCATACCCGTTCTATTTTATTCGCTTCTTAGGTGGCGTTCTCGTTGTATCAGGCTTTATTTTAATGGCTTACAACATGTTTAAAACTATTGGTGCTAAAGATGGAAGTCTTAAGCCTATTGAAGCAGTTTAAGGAGAACAACCATGCAAAATAAACATGAAAAAGTAGAAAAGAATGTCGGTTTGTTTTTCCTTTTTGCAGTATTAGCGATTAGTGTTGGTGGCTTAGTAGAGATCACACCATTATTTTTCCAAAAAGAAATGACAACCCCAGTTGATAATTTAAAACCTTATACGGCACTACAAATGGAAGGTCGCGATATTTATATTCGCGAAGGTTGTAGTAACTGTCATAGTCAAATGATTCGTCCGTTTAGAGCTGAAACTGAACGTTATGGTCATTACAGTGTTCTTGGTGAACATGTTTGGGAACACCCATTTTTATGGGGTTCTAAACGTACAGGTCCTGATTTAGCACGTGTAGGTGGACGTTATAGTGATGATTGGCATATTGCCCATTTAACTGATCCTCGTTCAGTTGTACCAGAATCAAACATGCCTGCATTCAAGTGGTTAAATACTAATACTCTTGATGGTGAATTAACAGGTAAAAAGCTTGAAACCTTTAACTGGTTAACACGTAATCGTAGTCATAAAGATGAAAATGGTAAAGCCATTCCACTTTATACTCAGGCAGAAATCGATGGTGCTAGCGAAGCAGTAAAAGGTAAAACTGAAATGGAAGCCTTGGTTGCTTATTTGCAATCACTTGGCCACGCATTGAAGTAAGCTGATTATTATGGATTACGGAACGCTTAGAGGGCTTTTTGCCCTCCTAATATTGGCTTTATTTATTATCATTGTAGTTTGGTCCTATTCAAAAAAACGTAAGTCTTCCTTTGATGAAGTTGCTAACTCTATTTTTGAAGAAGACAAAGTGTTAAAAGAACAAGCTACTAAAGAAAATAAAAATAACCATCTTGAAACAGATAGCAAACAGGAGACTAATAAAAATGTCTAGCTTCTGGAATATATGGGTTTGGGTTCTTTCCCTTGGCACATTGGTAGGTATGTATTTATTACTACGTTGGTGCTTAAAGAACTTTACAGGTGTAGAAGAAGGTGAATCATTAGGTCACTCTTTTGATGGAATTGAAGAATTAAACCACCCTTTACCTAAATGGTGGAGCACGTTTTTCTTATTAACTATTATTTGGGCTTTTGGCTATATTGCCATGTACGGTTTAGGCAACTGGACAGGTTTATTAGGCCGGAAAAGTTCAAACCAAGGCATTTTAAATTTAGCTGAATCAAAAGCAAAAACGGCAGAGTATTTAGCCGCTGATTCTGGTGTATTAGTTCAGTATGACCGTGAAGTTGCTCAAGCTGATGAAAAATACGGACCTATCTTTGACGCTTATGCTGCTCGTACTATCGAAGATTTATCAACGGATAGTGAAGCATTAAAAGTAGGCCAACGTTTATTTATTCAAAACTGTGCACAATGTCATGGCTCTGATGCTCATGGTACAACTGGGTTTCCTAACTTATCAGATAAAGATTGGTTATACGGCGGAACACCAGAAAAAATCAAAGAAACTATTTTGCATGGTCGTAAAGCGGTCGGCATGATGGCATGGGGGTGCTATTGGTGGTGAAGAAGGTGTTAAAGAAGTTGCTGCTTATGTTATTAGTTTAAGTGGTCGTTCTGTTAATGCTGATCTTGCCAAAGCAGGTAAAGCAAAATTTGGCCTTTGTCTTGGTTGTCATGGTCCTGAAGGTCAAGGTAGCTTGGCGCTTGGTTTACCTATGGGTGCACCAAACTTATCAGATAACACATGGTTATATGGTGGTTCACAACGTGCAATTGAAGAATCAATTCGTAACGGTCGTCCGAGTAATGCCTGCATGGAAAGATATTCTAGGTGAAGAAAAAGTACATGTAATAAGTGCATATATTTATTCTCTTTCTCTAGATTAAAAGTTCAGTGTAGTTAAAACCTTGTAACATTATTCAGTAAATAACTAAAAAAACCCTAGCTAACACATTGTTAACTAGGGTTTTTTATTATTTAAATATATTAAAGAATACTAGCTCAAAAATTAAAAAAAGTTATAATATGGTATAATTTTCTACTGCTGAATATTGTCATACACTATGAAAACATCTTGGTATCGTGAACCGTGGGCTTGGTTAGTCTTTATTCTTCCTTTTACTGCCGTTGTTGCAGGAATAGCTACTTATATAATCGCAAATACTAACGCAGATAGCTTAGTTGTAGGTGATTATTACAAAACAGGTAAAGCGATTAATTTGCAAGTAGCAAAAGTAAAACAAGCACAAAAGTTAGGTATGCGTTTCGGCTTAAAACTTCATAACAATGAACTTGTAATTAAGCCAACAGGTATTGAAAAAAGCTTTCCAGTACTTAATATTACTTTTTTTCATCCTACCCTTGAAAACAAAGATTTTAATTTAACGTTAACACCTGATGGTAATGGTTACTTCAGACATCAATTTGATCATGACTTGTCTGGTAAATGGAAAATAACCATCACACCATTTGAAAAAACATGGAAAATACAAGACACGATTAGCCTTCCTCAACGTGATTATATTGATATAATTCCAGATCCAACAAAAGCACAGTAAACCATGCCTAACACTTGTTTTCATTGTGATGAGCCTATTCCAAAAGGTATAAACCTTTTTGTAACCATTGACAAAAAAAAACAACCTATGTGCTGCATTGGTTGCCAAGCTGTTGCTCAAACAATTGTTGATAATAACCTGACACAATATTATCAATTTAGAACCGAACCTGACTCAAAAAGGTGCAGATTTAATCCCTGAAGAACTCAAAATCCAAAGACCGTAAAAAAAACAAGTTGCTTGATGAAGAAATACTGCAAAGTGAGTTTATTTATCAAAATAAAGAGTCCAAAGAAGCTATTTTAACCATTGAAGGGATAAGTTGCGCCGCTTGTGCGTGGTTAATCGAAATGCAATTGACCAAGCTCAAAGGCATTGACAAAATCAGTGTTAATGCAACAACACAGCGAGCAACGGTAACCTGGCATGATAATATTTTACAACTTAGCGATATTCTTAATGCAATTGAGCATATTGGCTATCAAGCGCTTCCTTTTAAAGCTAACGAAGTAGAACAACGTAACAAATCAATCAGTAAGGTATTTATAAAACGCTTAGGCATAAGCGGCATTTTAATGATGCAAATTATGATGATTGCTATTGGCTTATACTTTGGTGCTTTTTCCGATATGGCGGAGCACAATAAAATTTATATGCGTTCGGGTTAGTTTTTTCTTAGCTATCCCCATTGTTACCTATGGTGCTTTCCCATTTTATATTGGTGCGATAAACGCATTAAAAATGAAACGCTTATCGATGGATGTACCCGTCTCTATTGCAATTATATTGGCGTTTTGTGCGCCGCTTGGGCAACCATAACCCAAACAAGGTGAAGTTTATTTTGAATCTGTTTCAATGTTTACCTTCTTATTACTTATTGGTAAGTTTTTAGAGTTTCGTGCCCGATCATATGCCGCCCAAGTTTCAGCTAATCTTTTAAAACTTATGCCTATGACGGCGACGAGAATCACCCAAAATACATTATCAGCAAGTAGCGAAGAACTTGTAGCAGCTAAACAATTGGTGAAAGGCGACATTGTATTAATAAAACCTGGGGAAGTTATTCCTGCTGATGGTGTTATTATCAATGGTAATAGTCAAATTAATGAAGCCATGTTATCAGGAGAACAATTACCGGTAACAAAAATAGTTAATGACCATGTTTTTGCCGGAACAGTTAATAGCGACGGCAACCTGATGGTGCGAGTAGAACAAGCGAGTAACGAATCTTTTTTAAGTCAATTAATTCGCTTAAGTGAGCAGTCTCAAGCTCATAAACCTAAACTAGCGCGTTTTTCTGATAAAGTAGCGCAATACTTTGTCGCTATTATTTTGCTTACCGCCATTGGTACGGCTTTTTATTGGCAACAACATTTACCTGAAGAGGCCTTTTGGATCACTTTATCAGTATTGGTTGCTACTTGCCCATGTGCTTTATCCTTAGCTACACCTACTGCGTTAACCTGTGCAACTACTCGCTTAAATCGTGATGGCATTATGATTAAATCAGCCCATGTGATGGAAACTTTACCTAACATTGACTGCTTTGCTTTTGATAAAACAGGCACACTAACAACCGGTGAATTTGCAATTGATAACGTTATTATTGAAAACAGCCTGTATTCAGAAAAAGACGTATTAGCCATTGCTGCAGCGTTAGAATCTCATTCCGAGCACCCTCTCGCTAAACCTTTTGCTCAATACAGAGATTACGCTATCCATACAAACGACATCAACGTAATTTCAGGGCAAGGAGTTAGTGGTGTTGTAAATGGCGAAACATATCATATAGGTAAGTGCAGTTGGCTTTTAGCTGAACTTAAACATGAAAATAATGATTTTTACAAACATGCATCCTGTGTATTAGTCACTAACAATAAACTTATCGCCGCCTTTTATCTTAAAGATAAAATAAGAGATGATGCAAAAGCCTTAATTAACACCTTAAATGTAAACCATGAAACACTGATGCTTTCTGGTGATAATCAAGCTGCTTGTGATCAGGTAGGACAAGTTTTATCAATTTCAGAATGTTTTGGCAACTTAAGTGCTACAGACAAAATGACGATTATTAAACGGCGAGAAGATAACAATATTAATATTGCCATGATTGGTGATGGAGTCAATGACTCTCCTGTATTTGGTGCTGCGCATGTTTCTATGGCAATGGGATGTGGAACAGATATAGCAAAAAGTGGTGCTGATGTAATTTTGTTAAACAATAAACTCTCAAGTATTAACATATTAAATCATGTATCACTTAAAACAAAACGTATTATATTTCAAAATTATTTATGGGCTTTTGGTTATAATGCAATTGTTTTACCACTTGCTGTAAGCGGCTTTATCACACCTTATATGGCTGTTATCGGCATGTCAGTCAGTTCAATTTTAGTGATTAGTAATTCGCTACGATTACTTAAAAAAAGCCCCTTAACTTTCGAAACAAAGAACCTTCAAGGGTAAACATATGAATATCATTTACGTACTAATCCCAATAGCAATTTTACTTACCGCACTTGGAATTTATTTGTTTTTTTGGGCCGTCAAAACAGAACAATTTGATGATCTAGAAAAACAAGGTATGAGTATTCTGTTTGATGAAAACAAAAAAAATGATCCCTTACAAACAACAAATACTGAAGAGCAGAACAAAATAGATAGGCAGAAAACGAACAAATGAGCCTCGATTTATTATCCGCTTTTATCATAGGATTACTCGGTTCAGGCCATTGTATTGCCATGTGTGGCGGTATTACATCTATGTTAACCTCAGCCCTTCCTTCATCTTCTAAAAGCAAACATAAATATAGCGCTCAACAAATCTCCACCAACAATCAAAAGACCTATACAAAGCATAGCAACAAAGTTATTTTAGTGGTTTGTTATAATCTAGGTCGAATTACATCTTACGCCTTTATAGGCGCGATTGTAGGTTTTACCGGCTCTATTGCCGCAAAAAATCTTGGTGCTCCCCTTGCTACCCTACGCATTATTTCATCAATTTTCATGATCTTACTTGGATTGTACCTTGGACAATGGCTAATGTGGCTGAACCGCATTGAAGCGATAGGAAAATACTTATGGCAATATATTTCGCCCTTAGCAAGTAAGGCAATTCCAGTAAATTCTCCCGTTAAAGCCTTAACACTTGGTGCCGTTTGGGGCCGGTTGCCATGTGGATTAGTCTATTCAACATTAACATGGGCCTTGGCAAGCGGAAGCATGATTACAGGTGCAAGTATTATGCTTTGTTTTGGTTTAGGAACCTTACCAAGATTATTAACCCTATCCATAGGCATGACCAAGATAAAAAACTGTCTAGTCAACCCAACTATAAGACGTACAATGGCTTTAATCCTGATATCCTATGGTATTTATAGTTTAATAGTTGCATATCAACAAATGTTCTAATACCATAGCATTGTCTAAGGAATTAGAGTAAATACGCTTAGTAATACTTGTGTATTTTGAGTGTCTCTTTCTCTAACATTAATTGAGTAATCTATGCCAAAGAATAGTTGCCCAGGTACACAACATATTAAGTGTCAAAACTGTAGTATTAGTGAACTTTGTCTACCTTTTACGTTAAATAGTCAAGAACTTGAAACGCTTGATGACATTATCGATCGCAAACGTCCTTTTCATAAAGGAGATAAAGTTTTTACCGATGGTCAAGAAATGCATGCGCTTTATGCCATTCGTTCTGGTACATTTAAAACCTTCACAGTAAACGAACAAGGTGAAGAACAAATTACAGGTTTTCACCTAGGCGGTGATTTACTTGGTTTTGACGGTATTGCTGATTCAGAACATAAAAGTTTTGCCCAAGCACTCGAAACATCGATGATCTGTGAAATTCCGTACAATAATTTAGACAAATTATCAAACACTATGCCTAAACTTAAAAAACAAGTTTTGCGCTTAATGAGTAATGAAATCCGTACTGATCAAGAAATGCTAACCTTGTTGAACCGAAAAAATGCAGAACAACGTTGCTACTTTTCTAGTTGGTTTGAGCAATAGATACCATGCTAGAGGTTTATCCTCAACAGAATTCCGTTTAACAATGACCCGTAGCGATATTGGTAATTATATCGGTTTAACGGTTGAAACAATTAGCCGGCTATTAAATCGTTTTCATAAAAATGGATTGATCAAAGTTGATGGCAAACTTATTACAATACTCAATATTGATGAATTAGTTGATTGCTCTGAGATTTAACCTAATTTCACAACCATTATCTTCATTAAAAACTCAAAAAAATTGATTTAAAACAAGCATTAATTCTACATTTTTGCTATATATAAATTAGGCTTTATTAACGTCTAATTAATTTATAGCAAAGGTGAGAGTTATCATGAAAACTTATCAAAATATTTTGGTTGTTATTGACCCAACAACTAACGACCAAAAAGCATTAAAAAGAGCAATAGATCTAGCAGCAAACATCAATT
This sequence comes from Colwellia maritima, assembly GCF_022669015.1. Lineage (GTDB taxonomy): Bacteria > Pseudomonadota > Gammaproteobacteria > Enterobacterales > Alteromonadaceae > Colwellia > Colwellia maritima. The sequence continues at coordinate 1,083,328 of NZ_JAKKSL010000002.1, forward strand.
CGAGTGGTGGCAAGGTTAACGTCACAGCTTTTTTAAGTATTTTTGATTTCTCTTATGAAATGACCACAATTCTTTCTAGCGACGAACGTGATGTTATGCGTCAATCGGTTATAAAAGATAAAGAACTCTGGTTAACTGACATCATAAATGGCTTAAATCCAGAAATTCAAATTAAAAACCAAGTTGTTTGGCATAACCGTCCTTTTGAAGCAATTGTTGAGCGCGTTATTCAAGAAAACTATGAGCTTGTCATTAAAGGTACTCACCAACACGACAAATTCAAATCCGTCGTTTTCACACCAACTGATTGGCATATCTTACGTAAATGCCCCTGCCCTGTATTACTCGTAAAAGAGCATGAGTGGCCAGTTAATGGTAATATACTTGCCGCTGTTAATGTGGGAAGTGATGAAGCTGAACATCAATCGCTTAACGTTAAAATCACACAAGAAGCTAAGTTATTAGCACAACTTATCAAAGGACATGTACATTTAGTCAACTCTTTTCCTGGTACCCCCGTGAATATTGCGATTGAAATTCCTGAGTTCAATTCAACTGAATACAATGACACCATGCTTAAGCATCATGAGAAAGCGATGATTGCTCATGCAAACCAATTTGATATTAGTGTTGCCAATACGCATGTTGAAGAAGGCCTCCCTGAAACAGTCATAGAGCAAGTAGCAGAAAAAATAGATGCTGAACTTGTGATACTTGGTACCATAGGTAGAACAGGTATTTCTGCAGCTTTAATCGGTAACACAGCAGAACACGTCATTGATCAACTGAAATGTGATGTACTCGCACTTAAACCCGATGGTTACGTATCCCCGCTTGAATAATTTTTTTACTCTACCTCATCGCCTAACTTTAATTGAGACAATCAAATTAGGCGTGTTTAATTTCAATATGGACGCTACATAGACCTAGATTGTTAGTGGATGTAAAACACATCCACTTAACTAAACATTCCAACCACACTATATCACCGATAAACGTACGCGGAATTATTACACGGGATACAACTGGCTTTAAACGAATAAAAGCCCTATAATGCGCCGCAAAACTACGGATACTAATCCTACCAATTTCCGCTTGTCATCACAAAGAACTCTGCAATATGAACTCTACTGCCTTAACTGATATACAAAAAACTCAATTATCAAAATTAGAAAAGCGCCTACGACATAATGTTGGTCAAGCAATCGCTGAGTACAACATGATTGAAGATGGTGATAAGATAATGGTGTGCTTATCTGGCGGAAAGGACAGCTATGCGCTGCTAAGCATATTGATGAAGTTAAAAGAATCGGCTCCAATCAATTTTGAATTAATCGCTGTCAATTTAGATCAAAAGCAACCCGGCTTCCCAGAGCACATACTGCCACAATACTTAGACACTTTAGGCATTGAATACCATATTGTAGAAGAAGATACTTATGCCATTGTGAAAGACAAAATTCCTGAAGGAAAAACCACCTGTAGTTTATGCTCAAGACTACGCCGTGCTGTGCTTTATAAAACGGCTAAAAACCTAGGGGCAACTAAAATAGCCTTAGGACATCATCGTGATGACATGATTGAAACGTTAATGCTAAACATGTTTTACGGTGGAAAAATGAAGGCAATGCCCGCAAAACTGGTTTCAGATAATGGTGAGCATGTGGTTATTCGCCCATTAGCGTTCTGTAAAGAAAGTGAATTAATTTACTACGGTGAACTTAAACAGTTTCCAATTATTCCGTGTAACTTATGTGGTTCTCAACCCAATATGCAACGTCAAAATATTAAACGCATGTTAAATGACTGGAACGAACAATCACCAGGTAGAATAGAGTCGATGTTTACGGCTATGCGAAATATTGTTCCTTCTCATCTTTGCGATAGTAATTTATTCGACTTTAAGAGTATTGATAGCTCTTCAGGCGTTATCAATGGTGGTGATGTTGCATTTGATGAAAGTGAAATAAATAATAGTTTCAATAATTCAACCAAACACAATAATGAGTTAAATGTGATTGAAGTGAAATAATAATGACACTTCAATTATTCTCTGTCCTCTTTTTGTTAAAAATACTTTTGATTATGTCGAAGCATATTAGTGATTTCATTGACGTAATCTACGCCTCGTTCAGAATAGGGTAATAACCCTGTAGCAAGCACTGCAGGGTTCAGTTTTTGCTCTTGTAAACGTAATTCGGCCCGTATAGTTCTAAAAACACTGTAAGCATTATTCGTGTTAATGTTGTCAAAGTATCGAGTAACCGCTTCCTCTAATGAACTAAACGCTTCAACTTCATGTTTTTCGCCTATGATTCTGCCACCCGGCACCATGCCACAACCCTCTTCATAGCACCAAATACCAAAAAAATTCAAGCCAACACGAGAAAAACGAGAGGTTCCCCAAGCAGACTCATTTGCTGCTTGTACTAAAACTAAAGGCAGAGGGATAATGTCAACACGTAATAGTAAAGCATTTAATTTTGTCAGTAATGAAGCGTTTCTATTCACCTCATACTTTTTAACTAACTGTGTTAACTCACTACGTTCTTGTTTGTTTAATGGTAATTCTAACGTGACTTTTTCCATCCAACTATTAAGTTTTGCTCTAATAGTGAGTAGTTTTTTATTCTGATTTACGATAACCGGTTTTATAAAATTAAAAAATAATTTCTTTTTAGCATTTATATTTTCAATAGCAGAAAAATCAGGCAAGTTTACATTATGCAAAGGCTTCTCTAATTTTCGCTTAACAGTTTTTTTTGGGTTTGTCGCTGCAGTAACGTTGGTTTTTATTTTTTCTACTTTTTCAATAGGTAATGGATCAATCGCTTGAACGATACCTGCGGGTTTTAAAAAGGTAAATGGGGCAATTAAAAAAATGGCAAACAAAAACAATCCAACCTTAATTAGTATTGAGTTTTTCATAAAATATCCTTAAATAAGCATTTTTACGCTGAAAAGGTATCATCGGTATCCGATGATTGCTTATCTACATTCGAGTGGTCTGATCCAGAAGTGCCCGTTATGGGCTTATTGGTTGCTAAACTAATACCAAAGATTTCACGATATAAAATACCTTTAACGTTGTAAAATAATGGCGCAAGAAACGACACACCAAAGATTAAAACGATAATTCCTAGCGGAGCAAAACCTGATTCTAATAGAAAAGCCAGTGGCATGAACAAAACCACAAGTGATAACAATAAAACGAAGTATAAATAAAAAATAGGAAAAAATTTAAAACGAAGTGTTTGAATAGATAAAACAATCGCTTTCATCGGAGACATTTTTTTTTCAATAACTAGAGGAACAGTCAAAGACAATGTCACGGCTAAAAAGATGCCCGGCAATACATATAATTTAAAGCCAATACTAATTAAAACAGAAGTGAATAAAGCGCATAATACAACCCAACTTGCTCGAGATAAAAAAGAAAATGTCATTTTAATATCTGTTTTTATCCCAACAGCATGTTGCACCCCCATCATTTCAACCCCACCAATGAAAGGCCAAACAGCAACAGTAACAATAAGATTTAATAACATGCTCGCTTGAGGATCAGCCATTACAGCTTCAATGCCACCAAGATAACTACTAACGATGAAAGATACCAAAGATACCCAGTAATAAAGAAAAAAACAGCCCTATATTAATACTTAATCTTGACTTTAATGTTTGTTGCCAAGCTTCAGACAAAATGGCTTTTACATCAATGTGGTAGTCTCCCTTAAGGGCATTTTCAATATTACCCCCCACTTGTACTATCGTTATTTTTTCTGGCAAAACGGTTATCCTTATAGGTCTCTTTAGATGAGTCAAAATAGTAAATCAGGCAAGAGGCATAAAATAATCGGGCATTATACCCGAATATTTAATAAAGTGTTGTTGTGAGTATAATCTAATTCAAATCACTGAGTACTAATTGTACTGCTAATAGCAATAAAACAGCGCCCATTACTCTGTCGAGTATGTAGCCTTTAATTTGTAAGAATTCACTGATTTTGGGATGTGTTAATAAATAGGATAGGCACACGAACCAAATCCCCGTTGCTATTGTCATATAAAGACCATAACCGAGTTTTATCGAAAATGGTGTATCTGGTGCAATGACCATAGAAAATAAGCTAACAAAAAACAGCGTTGCTTTCACATTTAATCCATTGATTAAAAAGCCCGTAAAAAATGCTTTTTTAGCTGAAGGAATAGCCTCTTTATATGCTTTTGTTACTGGGGTTAACAAAACTTCATTTTCTTCACTATGTTCTTTACTAGTATTTTGAAACTCGTCCACCGTTGTGGGTTTTTTCGCTCGTAAACCATGCCATGCAATGTAGCAAAAATAACTGGCTGCTATATATTTTAATGCCGTGAATAAGCGTTCATCACTGGCAATAATTAACCCGACTCCCACTAAAGAATATGTAACATGTAATAGAATACCTGTTGCTATCCCAAAACTTGTAAAAATGGCTGTTCGGCGGTCATAACGAATACTTTGCTTTAATACGATCGCAAAATCAGGGCCTGGGCTTGCAACAGCGAGTAAATGAACAGTTGCAATTAAAAAAAATTGTTCTATATATGACATAAGGTATTCTATTGTTATTAACGTAAAGGAAAATTATGGTGAATTTTGGCCAATATTTGCTGAAAATAGTTAGCACCTTTCTTATTTGCTAAAATAATATTATTCTCAGGAATTTTTTCGGGTTCATTATACACAGATAATACTTTAGCTAAACTTGCCTCACGAATAATATGTATAATTGGGTAAGGAGAGCGATTGGTAAAGTTACTACTATCTTCATAATCTTCACCGTCAAAACAATACTCGGGGTGCATACTTGCAAGCTGAAATATCCCTTCAAAGCCAGAATTAACCAGTAGATCATTACCATAATCAACTAAATCTAGATAGCGTTCAAAACCTCTAAAACCATCTCTATAAATGATCAGGGTTGTTTCTAGGTCATCATGGGCTTGTAAATAACGGCATTGTTCTATTAATTCATGCAATGCGGGTTTTACTTGATCAGTTACAGATTCATGAAAACAAATAGTATTGTTAACAAATTCCTTTTTTGCAAAAGGACAAAAATTAAGACCAATAATCACCTCTTCAAGCCACTGTTTGGTGGCCGAAATAACACTACTTCTCTCTCTACTTTCGTCTCTATTGTCATTACTATTCATTATTATTTACACCATTAACCATGGTTTTTTTCCTTATTTTTATTCTGCCGACTGTTGTAACTGCCACATTTTACTGTATTTACCATGCAAGGCTAATAATGCTTGGTGATTGCCTTGCTCAACTATTTCTCCATCATTCATCACGATAATATTATCACTATTTGTGATAGTCGATAATCTGTGAGCAATCACTAAACTGGTTCTATTTTTTGCTATGTCATTTATTGCAGTTAAAATCGCCTGTTCTGAATGACTATCTAATGAGGATGTTGCTTCGTCAAACACCAAGATTTTAGGGTTTTTTAATATTGTTCTCGCGATCGCAACACGTTGCTTTTCACCCCCTGAAAGTTTTAACCCACGCTCGCCTACCATAGTCTCGACACCATCAGGTAAACTATTTACAAATTTTGTTAGGTGCGCTTGACTCAATGGCTTGCATCACTTGTTGAGCATTGGCTTCTGGATTACCGTAGTTAACATTGGCAAACAACGTATCATTAAAAAGCACTGTATCTTGAGGGACTATGCCTATATGTTGTCTCAGTGAATCTTGTGTTACTTGATTTATATTCTGATCATCAATGCAAATAGAGCCATCATTAACATCATAAAAACGAAATAACAATTTAACCAAGGTAGATTTACCAGAGCCACTTTCACCAACCACGGCCACTTTTTCACCCCCTCTAACCTTAAATGAAATACCTTTAATAATGGGTCGCTTTTTACCATACGAAAAATGTACATTCTGGAAACTAATTTCTGCTTGTTTAATCGATAATTCACTCGCATTAGGGCAATCTTGCACGGTTGGCGTTTTGTCTAATAAACCAAATAAATTTTCAATATTTGCTAATGAACCTTTAATTTCTCGATAGACAAACCCTAAAAAATTTAGTGGCATAAACAACTGCATCATAAAGGCATTAATCAACACAAAATCACCTAATGTCATTTTGCCTTCACTAACATTCACAGCAGCAAGGGCTAACATTGACGTCATTGCTATGGCTATAATAAGTGCTTGACCGCCGTTTAATGCAAACAAAGATAAACGATTTTTTATTTTTGCTTGCTCCCACTTACTAAGCTGTTTGTCGTATGCTTGTGCTTCATAATCTTCATTAGTAAAGTATTTAACCGTCTCGTAATTAAGTAAGCTATCAATTGCCCGAGTATTGCTTGAAGAATCAGCTCGATTGGCTTCTCGAACATAACGTGTTCTAAGGTCGGTAGCGTATACAGAATATGCTATATAAGTAAGAATTGATCCTAAAGTAATTAAAGCAAACCATATACCATAGTTTACGAATAAAATCGTAACGACCATGACTATTTCAAATAAAGTAGGCACAATATTAAACACCATAAAGCGCATTAAAAAACTAATACCCGAAGTACCTCGGTCAATATCTCGTGATAGACCACCAGTTTGTCTATTTAAATGAAAATCTAAATCAAGTTGATGTAAATGACGAAAAACTTTCAGCCCTATTCGGCGAATGGCTCTTTCAGTTACCCGCCCAAATAACGTATCACGAATTTCAGCAAACACCACAATCGATAATCGCACTGCACCGTATGCCAACACTAATCCCAAAGGCACCACCATTGGTTGTAGAGTGTCAGGTGTTTTAGCATCTAACGTATCAACAATGTCTTTTAAGATAAAAGGTAAATACACACTGGCTATTTTGGTTAAAATTAAGCAGAAAAAAGCAAAGGCTATGCGTTTTTTAAATTCAAATAGGTAGGGTAGAATAAGTTTGAAAGCTTGCCAGTTTATCGTGGTAACTTCATGCTCAGGATAGCTTGAACGGCGCATATTTTCCTTATTTCAAGATAAATCATACCAAGATGATGAAATTAGTATAAGTAAAGAAGCTCATTGTAAATCAAAAAACCACATTAGCATTTAAGTTAATGTGGTTTTTTATCGTGCGGATAAAGAGATTAAAATAATACTCTTAATTAATCGCTATTACCGTTTTCAACACGGCTTTTTAATTTTTGACCTGGTCTAAAAGTTACCACTTTACGGGCTGAAATTGGAATATCTTCGCCTGTTTTAGGATTGCGACCCGGACGTTCGCTTTTCTGACGTAAATCGAAATTACCAAAACCAGAAAGTTTTACTTGTTCGCCACTTTCAAGGGTTTCTCGAATATCTTCAAAAAAGATTTCAACCATTTCTTTTGCGTCGCGTTTGCTAAGCCCGACTTTTTCAAATAAATGTTCTGCTACTTCTGCTTTAGTAAGCGCCATTGCTTAGTCCCTCAGTGATGCGTTCAACTCTGTTTTTAAGGATTCAACGACTCGATCGATAACATCGGTGATGTCTTTTTCTTCAAGCGTTTTGTTCGTATCTTGTAATACTAAGGCTATGGCAAGACTCTTAAAACCGTCTTCAATACCTTGACCTTGGTATACATCAAACAAGTTTAGATCAATTAAATAATTTCCGCCAACCTTTTCAATAAGTTGTAACACTTTTTTTGCATCAATTTCTTCTTTCACAACGACAGCTAAGTCTCTTCTGTTCGCAGGAAAGCGAGATATGTCGCAGGCTTCAGGTATTTTTTGATCTGTAATTTCAGCTAACAATAGTTCAAAAATTAATGTTCTACCATTTAATCCTAATTTTCTTTCTAATTCAGGATGTAAGGCACCAACATACCCCACTAATTGACCATCTTTGGTAATTTTTGCTGTTTGCCCGGGGTGTAAAGCCGCTACTTGTGTTGCTGAAAACTCATATGCACTGGCATTTGCTGTTAATGATAAAAGGGCTTCAACATCACCTTTCATGTCATAAAAGTCTGTTGGCGCTTTTTCAACACTCCAATGTTCATCCGCACGGTTACCGCTAACAACCCCGGACAATCATATTTTGTTGGCGCACACCATTTTCGGCATTTTCATCAGGTACAAAACGTAAACCTGTTTCAAACAAACGAACTCTGCTTTGTTGACGGTTTTGATTATAAACAACAGATTGTAATAATCCAGTCCATAAACTTAAACGCATCACTGACATTTCAGATGAAATAGGATGAGGCAACGTCATCACGTCTTGGTTAGGATGAATAAGTGATTGTATTTTTGGATCAACAAAACTATAAGTAATGGCTTCTTGGTATTCACGATCAACCAATGTGCGTTTTACTTTAACCAAATCAATTTTTGCTTCTTTTTTGTTAACCATTGTTAAGTTGGCTTTAGGCGAAATATTAGGAATATTGTTATATCCATATATACGCGCCACTTCTTCAATTAAATCCACTTCAATTTTAATATCAAAACGATAAGCCGGAACAATTACTTGCCAAGTTTTATCGCTACCCTCACCTTGCTCATTTACATCAAAACCAAGACGAGTCAAAATTTCGGTCACTTGCGCATCTTTAATATGATGACCAATACGACTGTCTAGTTTTTCACGTCGTAAACTAACATTTTTAGGTTGAGGGATATTGTTTTCAGATTTAGCTTCAACAATAGGTCCGACTTTACCACCAACTATAGACAATAACAATTCAGTAGCACGTTCCATCGCTTGCTGTTGTAATGTTGGGTCAATACCACGTTCATAACGATGTGAAGCATCAGTATGCAATCCATATTGACGCGCTTTCCCCAAAATAGCTAATGGTGCGAAAAAGGCGCTTTCTAAGAAAATATCTGTTGATTGAGTAGTTACTCCTGAATCAAGTCCACCGAAAATACCCGCAATAGCTAGCGCTTTGCCTTCGCCATTAGCAGGAGCATCCGCAATTACTAATGTTTTTTCTTTAAGCGTTACTTCATTTTCATCTAATAAAGTTAATTTTTCATCTTTATTAGCGAATCGTACGTTAATTCCGCCGTCAATTTTTGCTAAATCAAAAGCATGCATGGGGTGACCTAGCTCTAACAACACATAGTTAGTCACATCAACAACAGGATCAATAGATCTTGTTCCACAACGGCGTAGTTTTTCTACCATCCATAATGGTGTTTGTGCATTAAGGTTAATGCCTTTAATCACACGACCTAAATAACGAGGACAAGCTTCGCCCGCTTCTATGTTAATTTCACGCACTTCATCTATTGTTGGCGTTACAGCATTAATCGCTACTTCTGTTACCGATAATAAGTTAAGTACCCCGACTTCACGGGCTAAGCCTTTAATGCCAAGACAATCGCCTCGGTTAGCGGTTAAATCAACATCGATGGTCACATCATCTAAGTCTAAATATTCTCGTAAACATGTCCCTAAAGGCGCATCAGGCGCAAGTTCCATAATACCGTCTGAACTATCGCTTAAACCTATTTCAGATTCACTACATAGCATACCGTTGGAAACAACACCGCGTAATTTGGCTTTTTTAATTTTAAAATCACCTGGTAGCACAGCACCAACCGTAGCGACCGCTACTTTTAAGCCTAAACGACAGTTTTTAGCTCCACAGACAATATCAACCAACTCACCTTTTTCAACATGAGCTGAACTGTAATCGCCAAGGCTAATTTTTGTTACTTGTAATTTATCTGCGTCTGGATGCGGACCACATTCAACGACTTCACCAATAATCACATTGGTAAATTCGCCGCCAACTGGTTCTACGCCGTCTACTTCCAGGCCTGCCATTGTAATTTGATGAGCTAATTCATCTGATGAAAGTGTAGGGTTTACCCACTCACGTAACCAAGATTCACTAAATTTCATTTGGGGTTTCCTACTTGAACTGTTTTAAGAAGCGAAGATCGTTTTCAAAGAATGCACGTAAATCATTTACGCCGTAACGGAGCATAGTTAAACGCTCTACCCCCATACCGAAAGCAAAGCCAGTGTATATTTCAGGATCGATACCTACACCTTTTAGTACATTTGGGTGAACCATACCGCACCCCAAAACTTCTAACCATTTACCATTTTTACCCATAATATCCACTTCAGCAGAAGGTTCAGTGAATGGGAAATATGATGGACGGAAACGTATTTCAACTTCTTCTTCAAAAAAGTGATGTAAAAAGTCATGCAATATCCCTTTAAGATGAGTAAAGCTAACGTCTTTATCTACCATCAAACCTTCTACCTGATGGAACATAGGTGTATGGGTTTGATCATAATCATTACGATACACTTTACCGGGCGAAATAATACGTAACGGCGGTTTTTCAAGTTCCATCGTACGAATTTGTACACCTGATGTTTGTGTTCGTAACACTAATTTAGGATTGAAGTAAAATGTATCGTGATCCTGACGTGCAGGATGGTGTTCAGGAATATTTAATGCGTCAAAATTGTGATAGTCATCTTCAACTTCAGGTCCTGCTTTAACTTCAAAACCTAAATCACCAAAGAAGCTCTCAATACGTTCAATTGTACGAGATACTGGGTGTAAACCGCCAATTTTCGTGCCTCGCCCTGGTAAGGTTACATCAATAGATTCCGCTGCAAGTTTTTGTGCAATTTCTTCAGAGCGCAATAACTCACCACGTGCGGTTAATAATTTTTGTACTGCTTGCTTGGCAATATTGATTACTTGACCCATTTTAGGTTTTTCTTCTTTAGATAATTTACCTAAGCCTTTCATTTGCTCAGTAAATAATCCTTTTTTTCCTAAAAAGTTAACGCGTACTTGATCAAGTGCATTGGGATCGCTTGCTTCACTAATTGCAGTTTCTGCCTGAACGACAATGTCATCTATGGTGGTGGTGTCTAAACTCATGATTTCCTCTAAAACGGGACTAAAAACAGCCTTTATTTGTACAAAGGCAAATACAAGACAAAATTGCCGTTCAATAAATAGACTTAAAAAATAGGGGTGATTTTACATGAAAATCAATATTTATGTAGGGTAAATAACGATTTTATAACAAAAAATCATTATTTTGCTGTTAATTCACTCGTGTGGTGAATTATGTGTTATTTTTTTTGATCATTCACTGAATTTTTATCAGTTTCACGCTTTACCAACAAAAAAGTTAAATACATTTTTGTGGGTAAAGAAAAAATCAAACCAAAGGCGATGCAAACCGCACTGATAATAATACCAGTCACACCTAATGAATGCATATATTCACTAAAATTATGAAGGTATATGCCTAATATCAGCAAACATAAACCTATGCCAATAGATACTTTCAATAAAAGAATTAACCGCTGCTCTGACATCACCAACCCCCTTTACAGTTAACGAAGAACAGCAAACTAAGCTCAGTAAGCTAAGCTCAGTAGGCTAAGCAAAGTAGACTGATGTAATAACTATAAAGGGTTTTCTTGGTTGTGCTCTGATCTAAATCAATATTAATTTAATGAAGTAAGCAACGCCTCAACAGGATGTCTTGCGTTTAGCTCAGTTAAACGTTTTACTTGAGAGCGACATGAAAATCCAGTTGCTAATATTTTTTCAGGGATGGATTCAGCTAGTTTAGGCTGCCAACTTAACTCAAATAACCCTTTTGAGTTATCTAAATTAGTTTTTTCGTGCCCATAAGTACCCGCCATACCACAACAACCTACGCTTACCTTTTCTATGGTTAGACCAAAATGATTAAAAATAGCAGTCCATTCGTTTTCACTATTCACTAAGGCTGTTTTTTCAGTGCAATGTGAAAACAATTTAAATGCTTGCTGACTTTCATGAGGTTCACTTTTAAACTGTTTATCTTGTTTGATAAATGACAATAGCCACTCATGCGCTAATAACACGTTAAATTCACCACGCTTGTTAGCTAATGTTTTTGTATATTCATCGCGATAACAAAGCACCATAGAAGCATCCATTCCTAACATAGGAATATTTAATTGGGCTAATTGATTTAGAAACTCGCTTGATGATTTAGCGGTTTTGGCAAATTTCGTTAAAAAGCCTTTTACATGTTGCGCTTTTCCATTAGGTTTAAAGGGTAACAATATGGGTTCTAAGCCTAGTTTTTTAATGAGTGCCATCATACTTTCTACAGTTTTAGCATCATAAAATGACGTAAAGGGATCTTGCACAATGAGCACATAGCCTTTACGTTGCAAATCCGTTAAACCTTGCAGTTTCGTTAAATCAAAGCCTGAATAACCTGCTTTTTTCACTTGTTTTTTTAACGTTGGAACACTCAACAATGGCGTATTTACGTAGCCAATTGTTTTTTCAGATAATTTTTCATATGCTTTTAAACTTAAAATACTATTAACCAATGTCGGCGCTTTTGCCATTAGCGGTGCTAATATTTCTACATTCGCCACAAGGTGATCTTTTAAGGGGCGAGGATAACGTGAATGATATATATTAATGAATCGACTTCTAAAATCAGGTACATCCACTTTAATAGGGCACTGACTTGCACAGGCTTTACAGGCTAAACAACCTTGCATAGCTTCCATCACTTCATGAGAAAAATCATTTTTATTCTCTTCTTTTTCAAAAAGACTAAGTTTAATTTTGCTAAAGGTAGAATCTAGTAACTTTTTTATTGACCAATGATTGACTTGATTTTCAAGGGCTAAAATATCTACACCTTGTCTCTCTAATAATCGTAACCATTCGCGCATTAAACCCGCGCGACCTTTTGGTGAATGACGTCTATCTTTGGTTATTTTACTTGATGGACACATAGGGCTGTCTACGTCATAGTTAAAACATAACCCATTACCATTACAATCCATGGCAGCGTTGAATGAATCTTTAACTGCAACGGGTATTTGTCTGTCAAAATATCCTCGTTTAGTATCATCAACACTCACTAATTGTTCTGATGAGTCAATTGGTGTGCAAATTTTACCAGGATTCATTTTATTTAATGGATCAAATACGGCTTTTATTTTTCGGAGTTCAGTAAATAATTGATCACCAAAAAATTCTGGACCGTATTCGCTCCGGTATCCTTTACCATGTTCCCCCCACATTAAACCACCGTATTTTGCGGTTAATTGAACAACTTTATCAGATAGCGTTCTTAAGAGTTTTTCCTGTTCAGGATCACACATATCAAGCGCAGGGCGTACATGTAAAACACCGGCATCAACATGACCAAACATACCATAATGCAAGTCATAGCTATCAAGTAATGCTCTAAATTCACTAATATAATCAGCAAGATTTTCAGGTGGTACCGCAGTATCTTCAGCAAAAGCTAATGGTTTTTGACTACCATCCGTATTGCCTAAAAGACCAACAGCTTTTTTACGCATTGCATATAATTTATTAATACTGGCTAAATCCGAGGTGACTTGATAGCCAATAACTCCGCCTGTGTTTTCGCTTGTAATTGTTTCATCTAACCCCGCCGTTAACATCGCCACTTGTTCAGCTAAAGCGTCAATGGTGGTACCATTAAATTCTACAATATTAATACCATCCATCACTTTGCCAGGCACATCAGTTATTAAATCACTAACACTGTGCCAAACAATATCTTGTTTAGCTAAATTTAATACCTTGCTGTCAATAGTTTCAACAGATGTTGCCTTGGCTTTAACCAAAAAAGGAGAATGACGTAACGCCGAATCAAAACTATCGTATTTAATATTAATTAAAGTTTTAGCGGGCTAATAGGAGTAATATTAAGTTTGGCTTGGCAAACAAAGGCAAGTGAGCCTTCAGAACCTGTAATCAAACGACTTAAATCAAAGGTATTAAGTTCATCCGCTTCGGTGTTTTTCTTCTGTAAAACATTTTCTAAATCATAACCTGTTAAAAATCGATTTAAACGTGGAAATTTTTCTAGAATCAGGTCACGGTTATCCAAGCTTGATGCTAATACTTGTTTCGTTATTTGACCATGACTAGTATCTTCTTGCGCTAATGCTTGAGCTTCTTTTATAGTCATGGGTTCAGTGTTCAATACGTCACCGTTCACAAGTACTGAAGTTAAGGCTAAAACATGATTGGATGTTTTACCGTAAACCAATGACCCCTGTCCTGAAGCATCTGTGTTGATCATGCCTCCAATGGTAGCGCGATTACTTGTTGATAAATCAGGTGCAAAGAAAAAGCCATGAGGACGTAAATAGTCATTAAGCTGATCTTTTACAACACCCGCCTCAACTTTCACCCACTTTTCTTCCACATTAATTTCTAAAACTTTATTCATGTATTTAGATAAATCAACAATGATACCCGGCGTTAAGCTTTGCCCGTTTGTACCTGTACCGCCGCCTCTAGCACTAAATTTTATTTCACTAAACCTTTCTTCACTTGCCGTTTTAGCGAGTATAATAATATCTTGCTGTGAACGAGGATTAATCACTAACTGAGGCAATTGCTGATACACACTATTATCAGTAGCAACGGCAAGGCGAGCACTGTATTTAGCAGAAATATCGCCAGTAAACTGTTTAGCTTTTAACGAGCTAACAAAATTAGTGTATAGCGGAGAAAGGTGCGTTTGATGGTCAATACGGGGTAACATAAAACTAAGACATTAAAAGTAATATAGGGGGTTAGTATATCACGAGATTTTTTGTTTTTGCTCAGCTTATTCAAGATAGTTATAAAATTTTTATAACTATCTATAGGCAATTAAAGAAGATTTATGTTTTTTTATCTTATATAACTTAGTTATTCAAAACAGCTTCATAGACTAAGGCAATAATACTACCGTATTTACCTGTTTCAAATTGCTTACCTGTAAAGTGGTAATTTTTATTATCTCCTTCAATTTCACTATGTCGCGCATTCGTCAGTAAAATAATGGCTAAATCGAGATCAGGGTCAATAACTGTTGCTGTGCCTGTCAGCCGGTATGCCCGTATGCTGAGTGACTAGCATAAGGGCCAAAATGCCATTTACTCTCACCATTATTGGCGCGTCGCCAACCTAGTCCATAACTGCCATTATCATCAGGTTTGATAAATTGATCTATCGCTTGCTCTGAAAATATAACGTTATGCCCATAACCGCCCCTATTCAATAAAATTTGAGCTAACACAGCTAAGTCTTGACCTGTAGAAAAAAGCCCGGCGTGGCCTGCAACGCCGACTAAAGAATGGAACGCTTTTTCATCATGTACTTCCCCTTGCAGTACATAAGTACGAACATTATCAAACGTAACTCGCTTGTCACGTGTTGTGCCGTAAATTTCAGTGGCAGCAAATTGTTTTTTATTGAAACCTTTTTGTAAAGGATTATACAAGGTATTTGTTAGCCCTAGTGGTCGATAAATATTATATTCCACATATAAATCTAGAGGCATTCGAGTTATTGATTCAATGAGCATTCCTAACAAAATAAAGTCGGTATCACTGTATATTTGTTTTGATAGGTGTTTTCTAGCAAAAGGAACTTGAGTTAACATTAACGCCTTAGTACGTTGAGAATCTTGAGAGAAAAAATCTAAACCTAATGCATTTTGTTTAGTAAAAAATTTTACTTCAGGTGCGTAACCCGCTTGATGCGTTAGCAAATCTTTTATTGTACGTAATTCTCGACCGCCACCTCGATACGAAGGTAAATAGTGATTTATCGGTAAACTTAAGTCTAGCTTTCCTTCACTTACTAATTTCATTAATGCAAAATTAGTTGCAAACATTTTTGTATTTGAGGCAAGGTCAAATAGGGTTTCTGTTGTCATTTGTACCGGAACTTTCTGTAATTCACCACCATCAAAAAATTTTCTAGCGTATCCATACGCTGAATTTTTAATGATCTTTCCATGATGAACAACAACTAAAACAGCGCCAGGAAATCCTTTATCTATATCATTTTCGATTAACGTATCCACTTCAGAAAACAGGTGACTATAATATTGAGTGTCATTTTTGAGATGAGGGTAAGGTATGGTAATATGTAAACTTGCCCCTTCTGGTACTACATTTTCAATTTTGAAGGTATTCATACCATTTTGGGTGCGTCGCTTTAATCGGTAATGGTAGCGTTTGTTTGCCTTTAAAGGATTGGCAATGGTGAGTTTTTCGCCATTGATAAAGAAATCTGCAGAAACAGCGTCTTTGTTATCAATAATTAGGTGACCACCTCCCTGATAACTTTTAAACACAGCACGATCATTTACTCTTGTACGACTACTTCGGTTTTTGTCTGGAAACACTTGGTCTATTTGCCCTTTTTTATTAGACAAGTTGTTTTTTGTATTACTAATAGGATGAATAGATTTTTTAGGTGTTGAAGAGTGTTTTTGAGCTGTTCCGTTTTTCGCTAAAGTATGTTCATTTGGTAGCGTGCAATTAGTCACAAATAAACATGCGACTACCAATATCATTTTTTTTGACCTTGTATGCTGTGATTGATTCATGATTTTTCCATAAAAATGGCGATGTCAATTGCACTCTCTTACGAGGTTTAACTTACTTTAGTTACACCAATTAAAATGAATACAATAAGTATGGCGATCTCAACTTCGTAAAATCAGCTAAGTCGTTCTGCCAACTGGCCTTGATTTCTTCTGCCTTTTTTCCTGCCTCTATCGCTTTTCTTAATGTGTCTGTGCCACTTAATTTATCCATAAAGCTTGGTCGTGTAAAAAATGTCATTCCATTTGCTTTAAATACTGTATGCCATTCAATAATAAAATTGAGATCTAAACCGCTAGTTTGACTATGACGTAAATCTTGTCCTAACAATTTTTCATTCATTAACTTAGGACTAATAGCGGCTCCAGGGGTTGAAATAGGTGTAAAAGCAAATTGACCTACTGACACTTTGTTATGCCCGATCACCTGAAAAGGAAAGTCTGTGCCCCGACCTATACTGATAGGCGTTGCTTCAAAAAAACCTAATGAAGGATATAACCTAATTGCTGTGTCGTTCGGTAAATTAGGGCTTGGTTTTACTGGTAACGAATAAAACATAGTACGTGTATAATTTTTCATCGTAACAAAGCGTAAATCGAGTAGTTTTTGGGTGTTAAGCCATTTTTCACCTTTAAACATTAACGCCGGCTCTCCTACAGTCATCCCATGCAGCAAAGGAATTTCATGCATGCCCACAAAAGAAGAGAATTCAGGCTTTAATATTGGACCATCCACAAACGCGCCATTAGGATTAGGTCGGTCAAGAACAATAAACGAAACGCCCGCATTAGCTGCAGCCTCCATCATGTAATGCATCGAACTAATATAGGTATAAAAACGAACACCTACGTCTTGAATATCAAAAATAATAATATCTAAATTATTCATCACCTCTGTCGACGGTTTACGATTTTTACCATAGATAGAGACTAAAGCTATCCCTGTTTTCTGATCTAAACTTGAGTTAAATTTTTCACCCGCATCATAATTGCCACGAAAACCATGTTCAGGTGCAAAGATAGTTTGTACATTAATACCATTAGCAAGTAGTACATCAACCAGGTGTGTTTTACCGATCATGGATGTTTGATTAACAACTAAACCTACCCGTTTACTTTGTAATGTAGGTAGGTATTGAGAAATTTGCTCCGCGCCTAAAATAATCTTTTTGTCTGCCGAGTGTGTGTTTTCTGTTTGCATAACAGAAACATCTGTAATTTGATTGGAAGGTGTACATGACATCAGTAAATAAATTATAAATAACGTTAAAACATAATAACTACACTGATTTTTTATCAAGAATGGCATAAGTAAGTCTTGTGGTTAATGTTCAAATTTTTGAACTGCTTCTCGTAAAAATCCACTGTGATCATCTAAACAAGTAGTAGCCTGCTCAAGATTCAAGCCTGTCAGTATCATCAAAGTAGCAAGTTTGGCATTGTTTTCAGATTTTTCTAGCGCGTTTTTCGCACAACTATAATTACAATCAGTTGCTTGCATAACAATTCGTACAGCTCTCGCATAGAGTTTTTCATTACTTGCATTCACATCAATCATTAAGTTTTTATAACTTTTTCCTGACCGAATCATACTCGCGGTACTTAACATATTTAAAATTAATTTTTGCGCCGTACCTGATTTCATTCGCGTTGAGCCAGTTAACACCTCTGCGCCAACAACAGCGCAAAGATTAATGTCATTAGCTTGTTCAAACTCGCCATTATAACTGCAACTTAAACCCACAACTTTTGCGCCAACTGATTTACCATAATGCATTGCTGAAATAACGTAAGGTGTTCTACCGCTAGCAGCGATCCCAACTAGCACATCTTTTGCTGATAACTCAATTTGCTTAAGATCTTCAATTGCCAATAATTCATTATCTTCTGCACCTTCCACTGCTTTATGAATGGCTTGATTACCGCCGGCAATAATCCCTATAACTTTTTGATCAGAAACACTAAAAGTTGGCGGACACTCTACTGCGTCTAAAATACCAAGACGACCACTTGTACCTGCCCCGATGTATATTAGCCGTCCGCCTTTTTCAAAAGCTTTTACTATCTCATCCACTGCAGAAGCTATTTGAGGAATAATATTTTTTACTACATTGGCAACCTTTTGATCCTCAAAATTTATTTTTTCCAAAATACCTTTAGCATCAAGTAAATCAATGTCTAACGTTTCTTTATTTTGGCTCTCAGTAGAAATTCGTGTTAACTCATCTAATAACTGAGATTGTTTATCCTTGGAATATTCATTCATAATTCATTTCTTCTTTATTATCTAAATTTAGGATTAAACTTACTTAATACGCAACACGCTTTAATATAGAAACATGATACACTGAAAAAAGTGCCGTGCTTCTCCAAATTAATTAGTTGTAATAACTTAAATAACTTGAATAAATAAATCGAATGAAAAACCACTCTAGAAAAACCTACTCTCTTATTAACTTACCTGCTTTACTCTGTAATTATAATCAAATTGATAATTTGACGCCAAACAGTAAAACAATTGCCGTAATCAAAGCTAATGCTTATGGTCATGGCGCTGTTGAAGTAGCACAGTATTTAAGCAAACATGTGCCCGCATTTGGAGTAGCACTGATTGATGAAGCAATTGAATTACGAGAGGCAGGAATTACTTTACCTATTCTGATTATGGAAGGTGCATTGTCCCGTGAAGATTTTTCCACGGCTTTACAGCAAAACTTTTGGCTAATGTTGCACACAACTCAACAAGTAGAATGGTTAACATCATCTTTTCCAAACTATGTAGGTAAGTTATGGCTTAAAATGGACACGGGGATGAATCGTTTAGGCATAAAACCCGATGAAATAAAAAACATCTTAACTAAACTAACAGCACAGCAATTAGAAGAAATAGTACTTTGTACACATTTTTCTAGTTCAGATGAGCTAAACAACCCTAAAACACAGTTACAAATACAAGAATTTGATCGTATAAATCAGATTTTCGGCTTGAAAAAAAGTTTAGCTAATTCCGCAGGTATCCTTCATTGGCCTGAGAGTCATGGCGATTACAATAGACTTGGCCTAGCTTTATATGGATCGAATCCTACCCCTGTTGAAAAACTAGCCGTCACATTAACACCTGTAATGACACTACAATCAACAATTATCAGTTTACGTCAATTAAGCGAAGGTGAGTCGGTCGGGTATGGGGAAATGTGGCAAGCAAAACGCCCTACAATAATTGCAACCATTGCTATTGGTTATGCTGATGGCTACCCCAGAAACGCTAAAAATGGCACACCTGTTTTTATCAATGGTAATATAGCTCCTCTAGCGGGGAGAGTATCTATGGATATGTTAACCGTTGACGTAACAGATATATCAGATGTTAAATTAGGTGATAGTGTAGAATTATGGGGTGAAAATTTAGCCGTTGAAACCGTCGCAGAATATCTCGATACCGTTAACTACGAGCTACTTACTCGGGTGTCAAATAGAGTGACACGAATTTATAGAAGCTGAATATACATAATTGAATATACATAATTGAATATACATAATTGAATATACATAATTAAGCCGAATATTGAACACACCCGACTTTAAAATAGCTTGTACTTATTTCACAATATAATTTTTTCGATTTTTTGCTTCTCTAATATTTTCTTGGTAGAGGTTTTGATAAAAATCTTTTTGTACTTTATCGTATTCAGCCTTTTGATATAAAATATTTTGCATATTGTCTTGATTCCAAGCATTCCATAAAGTCGCTAATTTAGCTTGCTCAATAGGATATTTATCAACAATATTATACTGCTCTGTTGGATCAGAAACCATATCAAAATAGGCATGATTGACACCAGGTAAGCCTTGCTGCATATACTTTCCTGTTATGGTACGTACAGCCCAAATATTATCCGCTTCTTCTAAGCGCCAAAAAAGCGCTTGGTGTGGTGTCCCTTTACTCGTCCCTGTAATGAATGGCATTAGATTTACGCCATCTAATAAGCCATCAGAATCATCTGCGCCGGCTAACGCAACTGAAGTTGCAGCAATATCTAATGAAGAAACTAAACCATCAAAAACTTGACCTTTTTTAATTTTTTTAGGCCAATGTGCAATAAAAGGTACGTGTACCCCTCCTTCTAACAAAGCAACCTTACCATGGCGAAAAGGAGAATTATCTGCCCAATTAAAGGTTGGCCACCATGAATCAGGGTATAAACCACCGTTATCAGAAAGGAAAAAGATTAATGTATTATCAAACTCACCACTTTCTTTTAAAGCATCAATGACCATACCAATACCTTTGTCCATTTCATCAACCATTGCTGCATAAATTTGACGTTTTGGATTTTCAATATAACGATACTTTTTGATTGTCTCCTCAGGAGCTTCTAATGGCATATGTGGCGCGTTGTATGATAGATACATCATAAAAGGCTGACCTTTATTTTCAGTAATATAGCGTGAAGCATCACGGCTAATTGCCGTGGTTAAATATTCATTAAGTTCAGTCGGTTTTCTATTGCGGACTATAGGTAATGAATAACCGTCACCACCGATACTTACACCGCTTGGCATATAGTTATGCCCACCATCTAAAAAGCCATAAAAATAATCAAAGCCACGATTATTCGGTTGAAAGTGAGGCGCCCCTCCTAAATGCCACTTTCCAAAAGCGGACGTTTTATAACCCGTAGTTTGTAATCGTTTTGCAAACGTAGTTTCTGTTAATGGCAATCCCATATATTTGTCGTTAGGCGAATATGAAACATTATTTTCCATACCAAACCGAGCTTGATATCGGCCCGTTAGTAATCCTGCTCTTGATGGACCACAATAGGGGTGTGTCACATAACCATTTTTAAAAATAACACCATTACTTGCTAATTTATCAATATTAGGGGTTTGAATATCTGTTTTTCCAGTAAAACCAACATCGTTGTAACCTAAGTCATCTGCCAAAATGACAACGATATTAGGCCGCTCACTACTAGCCATAGCATTTGAAGTACTAAAACATAATGCACTCAAAACTAGTACTATCATTAATTTATTATTCTTTATCATATACTGCCCTACCAATAATTTTTGTTATCACATAGCCTAAGACAAAGGTTTTAGTCGTACTAATATAGCCTTCAGTATTCTGGGATACTTTATTCTTTCACTACATATAAATTCTTTATTTATAATTTCAATTTAGCGAAAACACAAATAGTTAATAATTAATTGTTAACATATTAGATATAAGTATCGAAGTAAAGATAATAAATAGATAAAATCAAGCGTTAATACGGTAATGCCTAAAGTGAGTCGACAAATAGCATTACAATGGCTATACGGTATGCCTACTAATCAGACTTAACGTATTGAGAGATATGAAGCATTTAATGTATGAAACTTAAACTTTGATTACGCGAATGTAACAGCAACTGCTATTGGCTTTAAAAATTCAAGTTATTTTAGTAGCGTCTTTAAAAAACGACTGGATTAAGTCCATTGTAATTTAAACAGGCTCTTCTCCTAAACAGAGTATCATCGGTAATAAAGTAATTAAGACAAAATGTTACTCAATACCTATATATTTATGTACTTGCACTGATAAACGCCAATTATTGGCAATACATGTTTCAATTGCTAATTCAGTCGCTCTACTTTTTTGACTAATGGGCTGCAAGTATACTGGGGTATTTTCAATAGCATGCTCAGCGAGCAATGCTTTAAGATCATCCACATGCTGCTCTGTAGCAATAGGGTGTTTAATTTCATTGGCTCGTTTCATCGCACTTTCTAAAATAGCATAACCACCACGCATATTGACTTTTGGCGACACGGTTACCCAACATGCTTCGGGCACTAAAATATCAAAGGTTCCAGAAGTTTCTACTTGCGTACTATAGCCTTTATTATCAAAAGTTGAACATAATGGTGTTAAATCAACCATACATGGTTCCCCTCCAGTAATAACAATATGTTTAGCTTTGTAACCCCGTTCAATAATTAACGAATAAAGATCTGACGCTGTAAATGTAGCCCATTGTGACGTTTCTTGTGATTTCGCTAACAAAGTCTCTTTAGTCACTTCATCACTTAATTCAATATCCCAAGTATGTTTAGTATCACACCAAGAACAACCAACAGGACAACCTTGCAGGCGAATAAATATTGACGGTTGACCTGTAAAAGACCCTTCGCCCTGTATCGTTTCAAATATTTCATTAATTTTGTATTGGATCATTTTAATTTGTGCTTTTGCCTAAGATTTTATTCAAGTAAAATATAATGTATCAATTATACCCTATTTATTTTTAAGAGACCTAACTATGACAGAAAAACTATCCCCAGAAAAAGTAAACCCAAATAAAGTGGTGGTTATCTATTCTGGTGGAATGGATTCGTTTACCGTACTCAACAGAGCAATAAAAGACGGCAAAGAGGTGTTTGCGCTTTCATTTGATTATGGTCAACGTCATGTAAAAGAATTGCAATGCGCTAGTAATGTATGCAAATCTTTAAATATAAAGCATAAAGTCATAGATATTTCATCAATAAACCAATTACTTGCCGGTTCTTCATTGACAGATGATATTGAAATTCCAGAAGGTCATTATGCTGCAGAAAACATGAAGTCAACCGTAGTACCTAACCGCAACATGATTTTATTATCTTTGGCTGTGGGTTATGCTGTATCAGTTGGGGCATCACAAGTTTATTATGGGGCTCATAATGGTGATCACGCAATTTACCCTGACTGCCGACCAGAATTTGTTGAAAAAATGAATGATGTATGTCAGATCGCAAACTATGAAAGCGTGGAGATATTCAGTCCTTATCTAACAGTAAATAAATCAGCAATTTTAGCTGATGGGCTTAGCATGGGATTAAATTATAGTGACACTTGGACTTGTTATAATGGTAGAGAGAAAGCCTGCGGCAAATGTGGTTCTTGCCAAGAGCGTCTTGAAGCTTTTAGTGATAATAACTTGGTAGATCCCATACCATATGAATAAAAATAAATAATATCAAACTAAAAAATCAACAACGTAATAGGTGTTTATATGTCAGACCAACTAAACGAGGCACCTAGTTTACGCCTAAAAATATATAAGTTACTTGAAAGTGAAACAAGCTCTAGTATCACTGCCAAAATAGTGACTTGGTTTTTAATTATCCTCATTATTACTAATGTAGCTGCCACTATAGCAGCTTCAGAGCGTGAGTATTTTTCATTATACAAAGAGACATTTATTCTATTTGAAACGCTCTCATTATTGATCTTTTCTATTGAATACTTAATGAGGGTCTGGTGCTGCGTTGAATCAAAAAAATACAACAATAAACCAAAGTTCAAATCGAGAATAAATTATATATTCACCCCTATGGCACTGATTGATTTAATGGCAATTTTACCTTTCATTATTGCTTTGTTTTTTGCCATAGATTTACGAGCTTTACGGTTAATAAGAGTACTAAGATTATTAAAAATAACACATTATTTTAAAGGATTTGATATTTTTGCTACGGTTATTATTAAAGAGTCTAAAAGTATCATGGCCGCAATGATCGTAATGTTTTTTTTGATTATTATTGCAGCGAGTATTATGCAATTTATAGAAGGAAAGGCTCAGCCCGAACAATTTGGCAGTATTATGCAATCTTTTTGGTGGGCCGTAGTAACGATGACAACCGTCGGCTATGGAGATGTGATTCCTATCACAACTACAGGTAAAGTTATCTCTACTTTCATTATGCTTATTGGTGTTGGTTTAGTCGCATTACCTGCAGGTATGTTAGCGGGTCGTTTTGGTGAAGAATTACGACAAAGAAAAGAAAGTTTAGATTCTCAAATTAAAAAAGTATTAGCTGAAGGTCCTATAGATACCGAGGACTACGAAGCGTTAGAAAAATTAGCTGATAAGTTAGAAATTGATCCGGAAGATTTACAACGTACCATTGCACAATTAAAACAAGGTCACCATAGTGGGAAGTGTCCATATTGTGGTAAATAAAAATTAGGTGATCTATTGTATACGTAGAGAAGATTACCAAACACATGACATTTATTTCAATAACGAGTTGTTCTAATTATTAAATAACGAATGCAGTGGGTGATTTTAGCAAGTAGAAATGATCACATAGTTAGTGAGTTTGGTATTAATTACTTTTAGCGCTATAGAATATTATCTTCCTTTGGTTTTATTTTAAGACAAAATCTATCTAACCCTTATCCGGCTTGGGCTAAACTTATACTTACGTCACCTAAGTAAGCTGGATTTTATCATGAGCGAAGCTTTCAAAATACAAGCACAACGTTTGAATAAAATGATTGATGCTAACAACGCAACACAAGCACATATGTATCTTGAGCAGTTATTACTTTTCCCTGTAGATATACAAGATAAAATAATCGATGAAATTAGTCGTTTGGGTAACTGTAATAGTGATGCTATTGCCAATATCATCGGTCGTTATGCAATGATAGATCTCAAGTAGGTGATGCTAACTTAATTCTTCAGTTTTAGCGCTTAGTGACAACATAATAGTTTCTCATGTTATTGCAAAACGTTGAATTGTTAAGCTATTAAGTACTCAATTGTTGGGTACGTAATTTTGCAATATCATCTCGGACTGCTGCCGCTTGCTCAAATTCTAAGTTTTGCGCGTGGTTATACATCGTTTTCTCCAACGCTATAATTTTATCATCAATTTCTTTTGTCGTTAATGCTTGATAGTTGGCCGTCCTTTCAGCCACTTGATCTAACGCTTTCGACTGACTGAAACCACCAACGTCCATAACGTCTGAAATCTTACGAATCACGCCTCTTGGCACAATATTATTATCTAAATTATATTGATGCTGCTTTTCTCGTCGACGCTCAGTTTCATCAATCGCTTTACGCATAGATTTAGTAATTTTACTGGCATAAAGAATAGCACGGCCATTAATATTACGTGCTGCCCGACCAATCGTTTGGATTAGCGAACGTTCTGAACGTAAAAAGCCCTCTTTATCAGCATCTAAAATTGCCACCAGTGATACTTCTGGCATATCTAAACCTTCTCGCAACAGGTTGATTCCAACGAGTACATCAAATTTACCTAAACGAAAATCGCGAATAATTTCAACACGTTCAACTGTATCAACATCAGAATGCAAATAGCGTGTTTTAATACCATGTTCATCTAAATAATCAGTTAAATCTTCTGCCATGCGTTTTGTCAAGGTAGTGGCAAGTACCCGTTCATTTAAGGGTAACCGTTTATTAATCTCTGATAATAAATCATCAACTTGTGTTTCTACGTCACGCACTTCTATTTCAGGATCTAATAAGCCTGTAGGCCGGACAACTTGCTCAGCAATATCTCCGGCTGACTTTTCAATTTCATAATTACTTGGTGTTGCTGACACATAAATAGTTTGCGGCGACAGCGCTTCAAATTCATCAAACTTCATTGGGCGGTTATCTAGCGCTGATGGTAATCGAAAGCCATATTGCACTAAGTTTTCTTTTCTTGACCTATCCCCTTTATACATAGCGCCAATTTGGGGCACTGTAACATGGGATTCATCAATAATAAGTAAACCATCATCAGGTAAATAGTCAAATAATGTTGGTGGTGCTTCACCTTCACCACGACCAGATAAATAACGTGAGTAGTTTTCAATGCCAGAGCAATATCCAAGCTCAGTCATCATTTCTATATCAAATTGTGTACGTTGTGTAATACGCTGCTCTTCAACTAAACGATTATTATCCTTAAGGTATTGAGAACGCTCTTTTAACTCAATTTTTATTTTTTCCACAGCAGATAAAATTTTATCACGAGGGGTCGCATAGTGTGTTTTGGGGTAAACAGTAACACGTCGTAGTGTCCGTTCAACCTGCCCTGTTAATGGGTCAAATTGGCTAATACGTTCAATTTCTTCGTCAAATAATTCTACCCGTAAAGCAAGGCGATCTGATTCTGCAGGGAATATATCAATCACATCCCCTCGAACTCGGTATGTGGCCCGCGCAAAAGCAACGTCATTACGTTTGTATTGTAATTCTGCTAAACGACGTAAAATATCACGCTGATTAATAATATCGCCAACACTAATATGCAGCATCATCTTAAGATACGAATCAGGATCACCCAAACCATAAATAGCTGAGACAGAGGCAATAATAATTACATCTCTACGCTCTAATAACGCTTTGGTTGCAGACAAGCGCATTTGTTCGATATGTTCATTAACAGAGGCATCTTTTTCGATAAATGTGTCTGTGGTCGGCACATAAGCTTCAGGTTGGTAATAATCATAATAAGAAACAAAATACTCAACCGCATTATTGGGGAAAAATTCTTTCATTTCACCATACAATTGTGCCGCCAAAGTTTTATTAGGTGCTAGCATCATGGTAGGACGATTGAGTTTTTCAATAACATTAGCCACGGTAAAGGTTTTACCTGAGCCTGTTACCCCTAATAATGTTTGATGTGCTAAACCCGACTCGATCCCTTCTAATAATTGCTTTATCGCCGTGGGCCGGTCACCACTTGGCGTATAGTCTGACTCTAACTTTAGTGATTTTACCGTTGTTTCTTTTAATATTGTTTCTTTTAACATAGTTTGTTTCAACATTAGCCCGTTTAAGACAATTGTTCCTTAGCAGAGAATTCATCTTCATTAAACTGTTTCGAAAAAAGTCGGTATGAAATTAAAGCCATGATTAAATTTCCCAGTAAAGCCCCTATAAAAAAGCCATATAAGCCATATAAGTAACTTCCTAAAAAAGCTAAAGGTACGTAGCAAACAAATAGCCTTATGATACTTAATATTAAAGCGACAATAGGTTTATGCAATGCATTAAAAGATGAGTTTGTTAAAATGACAACACCTTGCAATCCGTAACCCAAAGGTAAAATCCACATAAATAAGACAATAATATCAGCCACTTTTTGTTCTTTAGCAAAAACGCCTGCAATCCAAGGGGCAGCAAGAATCAATACGACATAAACCAATACTTGCCAGAACAAAATAAACTTAATAGAGCTTTTATATGCTTGTTCAACTCGGTGCATAAGGTCTGCCCCAAAGTTTTGGCTAATAAAAGGCGGTAAAGTCATCGACAGGGCCAAAACAACAAGAGACGCAATAGATTCAATTCGAGTGCCAACACCAAAGCCCGCTACCACTGATTCACCATAACTTGCTGCAATAGCCGTCATAATAGCAGCAGCTATTGGCGTTAACATATTTGCTCCTGCGGCAGGCAAACCTATTTTCAAAATGCCTCGGCACGAATTCATTAATACTTTGATTGATATTAAGTGAGTATGAATTAAATTTTTCTGTTTAGTTAAGATAATAAGTACAAACCCCAAACCAAAAAGCCATGATATGAAGGTAGCTATTGCAGCACCTTCAAGCCCCATTGCCGGCACGGGTCCAAAACCAAAAATACAAATAGGGTCAAGTATTGCATTGATCAGGCCTGCACTCCCCATCACTATACTAGGAGTTTTAGTATCACCAGAGGCTCTCAGTACGGCATTGCCAATCATAGGACCAATTAGACATACACTGCCTAGGTACCAAATATCCATATACTGATGTATCAAAGGCAATAAAGATGCTTTAGCGCCCAGTAAAGTAAATAATTCATCCGTGAATAAATATCCGATAAACGATAAACTCATAACGACAATTGCGGCGAAATATAACGCCGCTGTTGCAGAATTTTTAGCTGATTCGTGATCGTTATTGCCAAGAAATTTGGCAATAACGGCCGAAGTACCTATTCCTAGACCAATCATTAAACTAATAACCGTAAAAGTAACTGGAAAAGTGAAACTAATGGCGGCTAATGGCTGAGTACCTAACATACTAACAAAAAAAGTATCGATTAAGTTAAACGTCATCAACAAAATCATGCCGTAAATCATCGGAATGGTCATTCGTTTTAAAGTACTAGTAACAGGATCTTTGAGTAAGTTAACCGGTTGTTTACTTTTTATTGCTATTTTATTTGACGTCATTAATAAATTTTATAAGGACCTGAGTGAAAATACTTAACTTCATATAAAAAATGCTGAATAAAAATTAAGTAAGGCAAAATATATTGTAATCAAAAGTGAGAGAAATGCACAGTAAATGTCGTTAAATATCGACCTGGTTAAAAATCGACCCAAAGTGTTAATAAAACAACAGATGAAACATAAGTGATTGAATATTATAACTAAACAAAAAAAACACAATTAAGTATTGACTTAACTACACCCTAAGAAAAACGATAATGTAACGAGTTCTTACAAATTAGCCCACATAGTTATCCACAACTTTGGTGGATAACTACATTTTTATTATGTTTTATCGCCCCTTAATTATCTGAGTATATAAAACTACCAAAAAATGCTGATAAACTGACATTACTGAACGCAAAATGAGCAAACAAACTAATAAATGAAATTTTTCTTATTTTAGTGTTGACACATCGGCATCAGGTCTTTAATATTCCGCTCCGTTAGCCAAGATGGTTAACGCGCTTACGAAAGAAAGCAATTCCCCAATAGCTCAGTTGGTAGAGCGATGGACTGTTAATCCATGTGTCACTGGTTCGAGCCCAGTTTGGGGAGCCACATTTTAAAGATGAGAAGTAACAAACTCATTAAAGTTTTATTCCCCAATAGCTCAGTTGGTAGAGCGATGGACTGTTAATCCATGTGTCACTGGTTCGAGCCCAGTTTGGGGAGCCACATTACTTCGGTAAGAAATTAAACCTGCTTTATGCAGGTTTTTTTTCGTCTAAAAAAAGCCATTCCCCAATAGCTCAGTTGATAGAGCGATGGACAGTACTCTTTATTAGTCACGCATGTGTCACTGGTTCGAGCCCTTAACTCATAGAATCTTTGGGAGCCACATTACTTCGGTAAGAAATTAAACCTGCTTTATGCAGGTTTTTTTTCGTCTAAAAAAAGCCATTCCCCAATAGCTCAGTTGATAGAGCGATGGACAGTACTCTTTATTAGTCACGCATGTGTCACTGGTTCGAGCCCTTAACTCATAGAATCTTTGGGAGCCACATTACTTCGGTAAGAAATTAAACCTGTTTTATGCAGGTTTTTTTTCGTCTAAAAAAAGCCATTCCCCAATAGCTCAGTTGATAGAGCGATGGACAGTACTCTTTATTAGTCACGCATGTGTCACTGGTTCGAGCCCTTAACTCATAGAATCTTGGGAGCCACATTACTTCGGTAAGAAATTAAACCTGCTTTATGCAGGTTTTTTTTCGTCTAAAAAAAAGCCATTCCCCAATAGCTCAGTTGATAGAGCGATGGACTGTTAATCCATGTGTCACTGGTTCGAGCCCAGTTTGGGGAGCCACATTACTTCGGTAAGAAATTAAACCTGCTTTATGCAGGTTTTTTTTCGTCTAAAAAAAGCCATTCCCCAATAGCTCAGTTGATAGAGCGATGGACTGTACTCTTTATTAGTCACGCATGTGTCACTGGTTCGAGCCCTTAACTCATAGAATGCCGGGAGCCACATTATTTCGGTAAGAAATTAAACCTGCTTTATGCAGGTTTTTTTTCGTCTAAAAAAAGCCATTCCCCAATAGCTCAGTTGGTATAGCGATGGACTGTGCATTTTTTAACAAAAAAAAACCTTATTTTATTAAAAATAAGGTTTTTAGCTTACATTAAGGGTTTGAAAAACTATTTTTCAGCAATTAACTCTTTTTTATTTTCAAATGAAAGCACTAACTTATCTTTCTTCACGCCTACTTTAGCAACACCACCGTTTGTGAGCTCTCCAAAAAGAAGTTCGTTAGCTAATTCTTTCTTAAGTTGCTCTTGAATCAAACGAGCCATTGGGCGTGCTCCCATCGCTTTATCATATCCGTGTTCAGCTAACCACTTTTTGGCTTCTCGTGTTAACTCTAAAGACACCCCTTTCTCATCCAGTTTTGCTTGCAACTCAACAATAAATTTATCAACTACTTGTTGAATTACTTCATTGCTTAGATGATTGAACCAAACGATATTATCGAGACGGTTCCTGAATTCGGGTGAAAATACTTTATTAATTTCGCTCATAGCATCTAAGCTATGATCTTGTTGTTTAAAGCCAATAGATTGACGTACAGTCTCTTGAACACCTGCATTAGTAGTCAGTACTAAAATAATATTTCTAAAATCTGCTTTACGACCATTATTATCAGTTAAAGTACCGTGATCCATCACTTGTAGTAAAATATTATAAACATCTTCGTGAGCCTTCTCTATTTCATCAAGAAGCACTACAGCGTGAGGATGTTTTATTACTGCATCAGTAAGTAAACCACCCTGCTCATATCCTACATAACCTGGAGGAGCACCAATTAAACGGCTAACCGCATGTTTTTCCATGTACTCTGACATATCGTAACGTAATAACTCGACGCCCAAGATTTTAGCTAACTGTTTGGTTACTTCCGTTTTACCCACCCCTGTTGGCCCGGCAAATAAGAAAGAGCCAACAGGTTTTTCATCATCTCCCAATCCGGCACGAGACAAGCGAATCACGGAAGTAAGCTCTTCAATAGCCTCATCTTGGCCAAAGACGACTAACTTCAAATTACGATCTAAGGTTTTTAGACTATCTTTTTCCGTTGATGATACTGATTTTTCAGGAATTCTAGCCATTTTAGCCACAATGCTTTCTATATCGGTATTACTAATTGTTTTCTTACGTTTTGAGGCGGCAACTAATTGCTGTTTTGCACCTGCTTCATCGATAACATCTATCGCTTTATCAGGTAAGAAACGTTCATTAATATATTTAGCAGAAAGTTGTGCTGCTGCACGTAAAGCTGCATTGGTATATCGAATCCCGTGATGAGTTTCATATTTTTCTTTCAAACCTTGCAGTATTTTAGTGGTATCTTCAACACTTGGTTCTACAATATCTATTTTTTGGAATCGTCTTGCTAATGCACGATCTTTTTCAAATATACTTTGATATTCTTGGTAAGTCGTTGAACCTAAACAACGCAATTTACCCGCAGAAAGTAAGGGTTTGATAAGATTTGAAGCATCTAACATGCCCCCTGATGCAGCACCTGCACCAATAATGGTATGGATTTCATCAATAAATAAAATTGCATTCTCATCTGACTCTAAGTCTTTTAATAGTGCTTTAAAGCGTTTTTCAAAATCGCCTCTGTACTTTGTACCGGCAAGTAATGCTCCCATATCAAGGGAGTATATGGTTGCATTGAGTAAAAATTCAGGTACTTGCTCGTTGACAATTAAATTAGCTAAACCTTCAGCTATAGCCGTTTTACCCACACCGGCTTCACCAACAAATAAAGGGTTGTTTTTACGGCGACGCCCCAATACTTGCAGCGTTCTTTCAAGCTCACTGTCTCTACCAATTAAAGGATCGATATTTCCCTTTAATGCTTCCTCATTAAGATTGACAGAAAAATTTTCAATAGTACGCGGTTCTTCGGCGACCTGTTCACCATCTTCTATTGGTGAATTGGAAGGATTTTGATCTATTTTCGCAATACCATGTGAAATATAATTAACAATATCTAAGCGGCTTATACCTGCTTTTTTTAATATATATGCGGCTTGTGATTCTTGTTCGCTAAAAATAGCCACAAGTACATTAGAGCCGCTTACTTCACTTTTTCCTGACGATTGCACATGAAAAACAGCGCGTTGCAATACTCGTTGAAAACCTAATGTTGGTTGAGTTTCACGCTCTTCTTCCTCAGCAGGGATGATCGGTGTTGTTTCTTGAATAAACTCAAGTACATTAGCGCGTATTATATTCATGTCTGCACCACAAGCACCCAAAACATCTATAGCCGATGGGTTATCTAATAAAGCTAAGAGTAAGTGTTCAACCGTCATAAATTCATGACGAGACTCTTTGGCTTGACGAAAAGCCAAGTTCAGGGAAATTTCTAAGTCTTTATTCAGCATAGGTACTCCAATTTAATTCCTTGCTATCTTTTCTTTAATCAATTTAATCAAAGATTAGATAACATTAAGCTTTTTCTAAAACACATTTTAAAGGGTGTTCGTTTTCAAGTGCATAACGGATCACATGATCCACTTTCGTTTCTGCAATATCTGCAGTATATGTGCCACAAAGTGCTTTTCCTTCATAATGAACGGTTAACATTATATCTGTAGCTTGATCAGAATTTTTATTAAAGAATCGACATAATACATCCACAACAAAATCCATCGGGGTGTAATCATCATTGAGTAAAAAAACGTGGTACTTAGGTGGTTCTTCTACTTCGTCTTTAATTTCTTCTTCTACAAACGCATGACTGTCAAATAACTCTTTCCAATTACTCATATATTTATCTTAGTCTCTACTGATAATTTTTGCTGTAACTTTTTTGTTAAAAAAAGATATTTATTCCCAAAATTAGCTTGACTAATTTTATTTTTTATCTACGATTTAGTAGGTGACTATTTTTTAGTCACTGTTCTAAATTATGTATATGCTTTATTGTATCTCTATTTTAGTAAGACTAAAATTAAATATAAAATTGATATCAAGCATAACTTATATTACTGAAGGATATAGAAGGAAGTAGAAGTATGGCTCACGGTACAGTTAAATGGTTTAATAACGCAAAGGGGTTTGGTTTTATTCGTCCGGATAGTGGTGGAGAAGATATTTTTGCTCACTATTCTACGATTGAAATGGATGGTTACCGTACACTTAAAGCCGGACAAGATGTCAATTATGAATTAAGTGAAGGTCCAAAAGGACATCATGCAGCAAGTATAAAACCTGAGGACGAGTTAGAGTAATTGTTATTACTCTCTTGAATGTATTTTCTACAATGTAATATCTATACAATTATTTATATTGTAGAAAATCTCAGGCCACTAATACTTTTGATTTAATTATTTATGATTAATTCTGTTAAAGCGTTAGTCTAGTTCTTCTATTGCGATACCTACTAAATACATACCTTCACATTCCTCATCAATTCGAACCACTTTCCCTCTTATATCTAGCGGTTGAACTTGCTCAGAAGACGATTGAAGCTTAATCTTTACATGAGTAGACATGGCTAACGGATGATCGACTTCTATTGCTATCCCCGTGGCACTTAAATCCCGACATGTTGCTTTTATTTGACTATTTGCTTCGTCATCAATAATTGTAACATCTACTTCACTGTTCAACATCATGCGATAAAAATTACGCTTGTCATCAAAATTTATCATTTGTACCTCAATGCCATAAAAATTTAAAATGATCTAATAAACTATTTATACTGAGCTTAAGTCGATGTGTCAATTAACAGTTATGAACATTTTATGAAAAGTCTTTTAAGTGATTGATAATTCGTTTTAATGAAATCGGTTGAGCCGTACCTAAGTTTTGCGAAAATAACGAAATTCTTAATTCTTCTATCATCCATTTGGTTGCTAATATTTCTTGTGCTACTGGTTTATCTTTTCGTTGTTGGGAAAGCACATTAATATATAAATCGGTCGCCTTCTTAACTTCAATTAGTTTTAATCTATCTTGGTTAGGATCAATAGGTAGCTTTTCTAATCGGCGTAACATTCCTTTTAAATAACGCATAATATCATCCAATTTATCAAAGCCTGACACACTCACAAACCCTTTAAAAACTAATGATTCACTTTGTTGTTTAATATCCGCATGCGATTGAATAACATCTAAAGCAACGTTACCCTTTAACTTTTTAGCAATATCATGACGTAAACTAAGTACTTGCTCCACTTTAATTGCCGCAGTTAACACACTGTCTGAAATATCAGCTCGAACATAATCACGAACTAGTGCAAAGCTTTTTTCATCTCTAGGTAAATGGTTTAATTTTTTATCGAGCACATACTTTTTAACTAAAAACACACATGCTCCCTGAATACAATCTTCTAATAACTCAGTGATTGAACCAAAGGGATTAAAATACAATCCTAGCTTAGCCTTATTAGGCATTTTCTCTTGTAAGTATTTAAGCGGCGATGGAATATTCAAAAGAATTAATCTGCTTATACCATTAAGCATTGCTTGTTCTGCATGTTCTTCTTGCTCAAACAATTCAATAGCAACACTATTTTTATGATCAACTAAAGCAGGAAATGCTTTTATTGTCATACTTGCCACTTTCTTTTCATAACCTTGCGGTAATTTACCAAAATCCCAAAGCGTTAATTTTGATTTTTCAATACCTTTTTCGGCAACTTGTTTAATAGATGCCTTAACTTTACCTTGTAATTGTGCTTTTAACTGATTTAGGTCTCGACCTTGTTTTAATAACTGCCCTTTATCATTAACAATTTGATAATTCATGGTTAAATGCACGGGTAATTCAACGCCTTGCCAAGCATCTTCAGGTAACCTTACGCCAGTCATACGTAATAATTGTTTTGCCAAGGCATCAATTAAGTTTCCTTGACTTTCATTCATATTATCTAAACAAGCTTGAGCATAATTTGGTGCAGGTACAAAGTTTCGACGTAACGCTTTAGGTAACGCTTTAATTAACGCGACAACTAAATCATAACGCAATGCTTTGGTATTAGCCAATCAAAGCCATCTGCGTGGCACTGATTCAACAATGCCACAGGTATTATGACACTCACACCGTCGTCAATATCACCTGGACTAAAGTGATAAGTAAGCGGTAACGTTAGGTTATTTTGCTGCCAAGTATCTGGGTATTCTTTTAATGACACTTCATCAGAAGACTTATTAAGTAAAAAGTCTTCTGTAAAATTAAGCAGTTTAGCATTTTCTTTTTTTGCTTTTTTCCACCAAGCTAAAAAGCTACGTTGACACACAGCCGATTCAGGAATTTTATCTAGGTAGAAATCAACTAACTGCTGCTCATCAATTAAGAAATCTTTGCGGCGTGCTTTCTGCTCTAACGCCTCAATACTCGCCACTAATTTTTGATTTTCTATTAAGAAACTTTCTTTAATATAACTGTCGCCATTAACAAGTCCCTCTCGGATAAAAATATCTCGACAAGTTTTAGGCTCAATGGCTTTAAAATTAACTTTGCGTTTAGTAACGATAGGCAAGCCATATAAACTAACCTGTTCAAAGGCCATCACCGCCCCTTGTTTCTTCTCCCAATGAGGCTCACTATAACTACGTTTTATCAAGTGTTCGGCTAACGGTTCTATCCAAAGAGGATCAATTCGCGCATTCATTCGGGCAAATAAACGGTGGTTTCCACTAATTCTGCTGACATTAACCATTTAGGCGGTTTCTTTGATAAAGCAGAACCAGGAAAAATAAAGAATTTACTACCACGGGCACCTTTAAACTCTCTATTTTCATCTTGGTGCCCTAAGTGGCTTAATAAACCAGACAATAACGCCTGATGAACAGACACTAAACTGCTTGGTAGATCTTGCGCTTTATTTTGTTGATTTAAGGATTCTCCAGGTTCAACAATTGAAAATTGATAATCAACAGAAGAAAGTGATATTTTTTGTTCTTTTAAGGTTAATTTAAGTTGACTGAAAATATCTTGCCATTCTCGTAATCTCACATAAGACAAATACTCTCGCTGACATAACTTTCTAAAGTGATTTTGAGATAAACCTTTTTGTTGTTTTGTGACGTATTGCCATAAATTTAGCAGGCTGATGAAATCTGAATTTTTATCTTTAAAACGGTTATGCTTCTCATCTGCCGCTTGTTGCTTTTCATGTGGTCGTTCGCGCGGATCTTGAATACTTAAGGCGCTCACAATAATCAATACTTGTTCAATACATCCCATTTCAATAGCGGTAAGCACCATTTTAGCTAATCGTGGATCAATGGGGAATTTTGACAATAAACGACCTGACGTTGTTAATCGAGTTCCTTGGTTTTGGGGTTCTTTTTTCTTTTGCTATGCTTATCAGTTTGAATTACACCATTATCAATAGCAGCTAATTCCTCTAATAATTTAACGCCATCATTGATGTTTCTGTTATCTGGTGCTTCAACAAAAGGAAAATCTTCTATTTCACCTAAATCTAATGATAACATTTGTAAAATAACGGTGGCCAAGTTAGTACGAAGAATCTCAGGATCGGTAAATTCGGGTCTATTGAGATAATCGTCTTCACTGTATAAACGAATACAGATACCTGATGAAACACGACCACAGCGCCCCGCTCTTTGATTTGCGCTAGCTTGCGAAATTGCCTCAATTGGCAAACGTTGTACCTTAGTACGATAGCTATACCGTGAAATACGTGCAGTACCAGGATCTATGACATATTTAATACCTGGGACAGTCAAACTGGTTTCAGCAACGTTAGTAGCAAGCACTATATTTCGTCCCGAATGCGGTTTAAAAATAAGATTCTGTTCGCTAATGGTTAAACGTGCATACAATGGGAGTATCTGAGTGTGCTTTAAATCCGCTTTATTTAACGCGACAGCGGTATCACGAATTTCTCGTTCACCATTTAAGAAAATTAAAATATCTCCTTGCCCATCGGCTGAATTATCTGAAAGTTCATCCACAGCATTCAAAATACCGCTAATAATATCTTTGCCTTCGTTAGCTGATTCACTATCCTGTTCTATTCCCTCACCGTTTAGGGGTCTATAGCGCATTTCTACAGGATATGTACGGCCAGAAACTTCAATAATTGGGGTTTGGTTTGCCATTAATATCGGCAAAATGATTTGCAAAACGCTGAGGATCAATTGTTGCTGAAGTAACAATCACTTTAAGATCTGGTCGTTTAACTAAAATTTGACGTAAATAACCTAGAATAAAATCGATGTTTAAACTTCGTTCGTGGGCTTCATCAATAATAATAGTGTCGTATTGACGAAGCAGCCTATCTTTTTGCATTTCAGCTAATAAAATACCATCAGTCATTAATTTGATATAACTGTGTTGACTAACTTGGTCGTTAAATCTAACCTTATAACCTACTTTTTCTCCAAGCTTACTGTTTAGCTCTTCAGCGATACGATTAGCTACGGTTCTAGCCGCTATTCTTCTAGGTTGCGTGTGACCAATTAGTCCATCAATGCCACGACCTAACTCAAGACAAATTTTGGGAATTTGAGTAGTTTTACCTGATCCTGTTTCACCCGCAATAATAACAACTTGATTTTCTTGAATCGCTTTTGCTATATGTGATGCATTATCACTAATAGGCAAACCTTCAGGATAAGTAATCTTAGGAAGGTTATTTAGTTTTTGTTGTTTTTCAGTAATTGAAATATTAATTGCTTCTGCGGTTTTAGCTAACTGCTTAAGACGTTGTTCAAGTTTGGCTTGACTTTTTTCAGACGAGTCCAGTTGACTTATCGCTCTTTTATGATGAATGAGTTGTTGCTTCAAACGAGGAAGATCTGATTTTTTTACTTGAGTTAAGGTATCAAATAAAACTTGAATATTAGGAATTTCACGAGTTTGGTTACTCGAGTTTATAGTAGCCTTTGCACTCGGCGATGTGGTTAACGACAAAATATACTCAACTAATTTAACAATAAGAAAACATAGAAAGGTCTATTTTATCAGTTATCTTTAACAAATTATATTATGAACTAAAATTAACAATACGAGAAGACTATAAACCCGTAAATGCTGAGCAAATGCATTTAGACAATATATTTTAAGATTATACTGCCTGCATTTTTTTGCTGTCCAATAAAAATAAAAATAAAACTATTTAATTCAATCGGTTAAATAAAAACTGAATTTTTACAAAGCCTTTATTGTTAATAATATTGGATGAAATCCATTCATTTATACTTACTTGTATTCTTGTACTATACTTAAAAAGTAGATAAGTATTGCTCGTGCATTTGATTAGAATTATTCTTAAAATAACTCTCTAATAAAGTTCAAGGATGATTCAGCTATTTTTGAAGGAGTAAAATATGCAGGGTGTAAACAAAACTGATTGTTCTAATATTCCCATAGCACACTTGATTAAGTATGCTGCCCTTATTTTTATCCCCACAGTTTTTATACTTACTGCCATTATATTATTGGGAGTTAACTTTGACGAGAAGCTACAAATAAATCGTACAAAATCCCAAGAATCAAACCGTATTCAGTTTGGTAAAAGAGCGTGTTACGAGAGGCCTTGCGGTTGTTGATACGGATATTCGGGTCATAGTTAACATGCCTTTATTCCAAGAATATGTTAATAGTGGAGATCCTGTATTAAAAACAAAACTTGAACATTATTTTCTTAATTTCTCTAACGAAACAAAACGTTATGATCAAATGAGATACCTTGACCTCAATGGCCATGAAGTATTTCGTGTAAATTACAATGATGGTTATCCCGATATTGTGCCGGCAAACTTGTTACAAAACAAAAAGGATCGTTACTACTTCATCAACACAGTCAAGCTTAATCAAAATGAAATATTTATTTCTCCACTCGATTTAAACATGGAGTTTGGAAAACTAGAGGTACCTTTTAAGCCTGTTATCCGTTATGGCACCCCTATATTTGATAAAAACAAGCATAAAAAAGGCATTCTTTTAGTTAATTATCTAGGAAGTAAATTACTAAAAATTTTCCGTGAAGAAAAACAAAACTCTCATCCTACTATGTTACTTAACCGCGATGGATATTGGTTATCTGGTCTTAATCCTGAAGATGAATGGGGTTTTATGCTTGGTAATAACAATCGAACTTTCGAGCATGATTTTCCACAAGAGTGGAAAATCCTATCCAATGCTGAACAAGGTGCTTTAGTAACAGAAGATGGATTATTTGTCTTTA
This sequence comes from Colwellia maritima, assembly GCF_022669015.1. GTDB lineage: Bacteria > Pseudomonadota > Gammaproteobacteria > Enterobacterales > Alteromonadaceae > Colwellia > Colwellia maritima. The sequence continues at coordinate 1,122,484 of NZ_JAKKSL010000002.1, forward strand.
CCACAGCTTACCATTTATCGAACTGGCATAAAGTACAATTAAACCCTGCCATGGAAGATAATTATTATTGGAAGATTGTATCCTTTATTCCAAATGACGCCCTTTTGGTTAATACAATTTATAATCAACCTTTAGGCAAAATATTATTAGGTATTATCTACTTACTGCTTGCGCTCGCCAGTTTTTATGTTGCTCGAGTGATTATAAACCGTAGACAAGTGACTATGGCTTTACATGATAGTTCTGCCCGAGTTTTATCAATTCTCAATGCAGTAAGTGAAGGTATTCATGGGGTTGATTTAAACGGAAACATAATGATTGAGAACCCTGCTTCTATAAGAATGCTTGGTGGAAAGAAGAAGAAATTATTGGCCAACCTGCACATCAAATAATGCACCATACTCGCAATGATGGTTTGCCTTACTTAAGCAGCGAATGTCCAATTTATGCCACACTTAAGGACGAAATTCCTCGTCAGATTGACGATGAGGTTTTTTGGTGTAAAGACGGTACCAAAGATCCCCGTATCTTATACAGCAAGAGCAATGCGAAACAGTGAAAACGACATTATAGGTGTTATCGTATCATTCCGTGATATCACTGAACAAAAACTAGCTAAACAACGATTACTTTCAGCAAAAGACAAAGCTGAAATGGCCAATCGGGCTAAAGATTCTTTTCTAGCTACGATGAGTCACGAAATTCGCACACCTCTTACAGGCATGTTGGGTATGTTAGAAGTGCTTTCTATGGCACCATTGGAAAGCGATCAAAACCAGACATTGCAAGCAGCATGGGAGTCAGCAAGGAGCTTACTGCGAATTGTCAACGATATATTGGATTGGTCTAAAATTGAAGAAGGAAAACTAGCCCTTGCTCCTCGTTCCACTTGTATTCCACAATTACTACAGGATACGGTGAACACCTATTCACGGCTTGCTAGTAGCAAATCACTGATGATCAAACACCATACCGATGAGAATATCAGTTCTGCACATATTGTCGATCCGTTGCGTCTGTCACAGGTACTAAATAATTTTGTCAGTAACGCAATTAAGTTTACCAAAGAGGGTGAAGTTGAACTAACAGCCGAATTATTAGAGGTGCATGAAAGTGGGGAACGCATCCGATTTTCGGTTCGAGACACTGGTGTAGGTATTCCCAAAAGCATTCAAGAACACCTGTTTAAACGTTATAGACAAGAAAGTTCTGATACTGCACGCATGTATGGCGGTACAGGACTGGGATTAGCAATCAGCCGGCCGTCTTGCACAAATGCTTGACGGTGAAATCACGTTAGAAAGCAAACCTGGTCATGGCTCAATTTTCAGTATCACAATGATATTGCCAGTTTCCGCCGAACCAACTGAAAAAGTAATCTGTTTGCATCCAGAAGTTTCACAACACACAGTAGACCCTCTGTTTAATACAAGTATGGATGCACCATTAGTACTGGCAGTGGATGATCATCCTATCAATCGCGATCTATTGGCTCGTCAAATTAAACTACTTGGTCTTCGAGCTGAAACGGCAGAAAATGGTAAAGTAGCATTAGCAATGTGGTTAGAAGGACGGTTTGACTTAGTGATTACTGATTGTCATATGCCAGAGATGGATGGCTATGCCTTTTCATTAGCTGTACGTAAACTTGAAGCTGAAAAAAAATCACCACGTACACCTATTATAGCTTGGACGGCTAATGCACTTGCCGAAGAAGCCAAAAACTGCCGATCTGCAGAGATGGATGAAGTGTTAGTAAAACCAAGAAATTTAATTCAATTGAAACAAATGTTGTCAAAATGGTTACCCGACTCTGTGAAAAAACCTAATCAGGTTATACATTCAATTAATCATTCGTCAAATAGTCGAAATATTGTACCTATTAACTATACTATTCTAGAGCAGATAGAAACCGACACTATTAAGCAAATTCAAATACTTGAGGATTTCATTTTTCATATACATACTGATAATAAAAAACTAATTAAGCTGTTGGCGCAAGGGGCTTGTGACGATATTAAAAATACAGCCCATCGCATGAAAGGCTCTAGTCGAATGATAGGCGCAGAAGGCATAGCTAAAGCCTGTAGCGTGATTGAACAGGCTGCAGCTAATGGAGATATACTTAATGCAAGGACTGGTAAAAGTACATTAGATATTGAATTAAAAATTGTAGAGGCACACCTCACAGGAGCTAAAATATAATGGACAATATTGATAAATTGAATCTTTGTGTGATGGAAGATGATGACTTTCAACGTAAAATGCTTATAAAAATGTTACATTCTTTAGGTGTAACATCAGTTCTTGAAGGATGTGACGGCGAACAAATGCCGGAGGTAGTTAAAAACCAAACAATAAAACCCGATATTGTACTCTGCGACCTGAATATGCCGAACATGGATGGTCTGGAATTTCTTCGGCATCTAGGTGAAGCATATAAAAACATTGCTGTTATTATTATTAGTTCACTAGATAATAAACTGTTGGTCGCTGCAGGTAAAATAGCAAAAATGCATGGTATTCAACTACTTGGCGTCATAGGAAAACCTGTTATGTTATCTCAGCTTGAATCGCTTCTTAGTAAATTTGAATTTATGAAAAATAAAAAAGAAGCGCAGATAGTCACTGAAATTGGCTTTACTCTAGAGGAAGTCCTCGGTATTCATGCAAAGCAAATCGTGCCATTTTTCCAAGCAAAAGTAGATTTAAAATCAAACCGACTAATAGGCGCAGAATCATTAGCTCGCCGGATCCATCCAAAGTATGGTGTCGTCAGCCCTTATTACTTCATTCCGATACTAGAGAACAGTAATAATATTGATGAACTTACTTTCAATATGCTCGAAAATTCTGCTACTGCCTGTCGTTCCTTTCATGATAAAGGCTATTTGATTTCAATCTCAGTTAATCTATCACTCGTCTCATTGAGTGATCCTAATTTATCAGAAAAAATTACTCAGATAGTAAGAAAGTCAGGAGTGGAAAATAAATATATCGTATTAGAAATTACAGAATCTGCTGCTATGACTGATATTGCGAATGCCATGGAAAATTTAACCCGTTTACGCATGAACGGATTTTCACTTTCCATTGACGATTATGGAACTGGCTACTCCAGTATGCAACAACTAACCCGCGTTCCTTTTAATGAATTAAAAATCGACCAATCCTTTGTACATGATTTTGGCGATAATGAAGCTTTACGTATCGTAGTTGAATCAAGTATCCACATGGCGCATAAGCTACATGTTAAAAGTGTTGCTGAAGGCGTAGAAACACAGCAAGATTGGGATATGCTAAAAAGTATGAAATGCGACATTGCACAAGGTTATTTTATCTCAAAACCGATTGATTTAGACGCTTTCCATGATTTTATGAAAATTTTTAATATAAAATGAATTACCTAATCCAACGGTTGAGAATAAACGCTTAGTGATAATTAAACCTTGCTTGACTGAAAATAACCAATGCATTGAATTAGGAAAAAACTAAAATATTTAAATAAATAATCTCTATTTATTTAATGCTATTGCGATGATTTTATTGTTTTAGTTTCCTTTTTCGCATAACTAAAAATATCGCCAATGCAATGAGAATAATGATGCCATTACCTGCCGCTATCAATAGTATTGTTTGAGTCTTATCTTCTTCTTTAATTTTTTTCTGCTCGGCAATATCTTCAAGCATCTTACGGTTTTTATCTGCTAAATCTTGTATGGAGGTATCAACTATCAACGCTTGATCGCCATCGATTTCTTCAGTGGTTGTTTTCAATGTTTTATTTAAAGACCCTTTTACATTAAAAGTAAATTCAGGCACAACTAAACGAAATTCTCGCCCTGTTGTAGTTCGTCCAAATGCACTTAAATTTACGCGGTGAATACCAGGCTCTGTATAAGGAATAATCTGCGTTCGAGTTATAGCATCTTCATTACTTTCATTATTAATAATTGAAAACGGTTTAGTTTGTCTATCAGGGAACGTTGTCTTACCTTGAAATACTAAGCTGCTAGGATCAACATACGTTGGATCAATAGTAATTAACAAGTTATGAGGAGACGATTCTTCATTCGAAGTTTCCACAGTCAATGTGATTGGTGATTGGTATAAGAGGATAGGTTTCTGTCTAAGCTCTCTTGTTATCAAAGGTAATTTAATAATAAATACAGGTTGCCATTCTCCAGTAGCAAAGTCTAAAACAAATTCCCCAGTATAAAGACCATCCCCTGCATATTCATCAAGGTCACGACCATTATCTTCGAATGATGTTAATTTGAAGCCATCTCTGCCAAAATTATCATAAGCTGAATTATTAGTACTAAAAAAATTAACGTCTAATTGAACTGTATCCTTAAAACCAAGAACATCAATTTTTTGATTACCATTATAAAGCCTTCCTACTACTTTTAAAGTTTCGCCTGACAACACAACTTCTGGTAAAGGGTCAACAGCAATGCTAACGTCTGACACTACCAATATTTTACTATCAGGTAATATATCTCCGATAGCCTGCCATGGTCCTGGCATAGGTTTACTGATTTTAATCATATCGAATGTACGATCATCATGCCATTTAACCTTCTCGTGATCATAGTCATTTGCCCGTATCTTTTTACCATCAGGTTGAACTAGGATAACAGGAGTACTTCCTCGCTCTCGAAAGAAAACCAGTGTTATTTCATCAAGTTCAGCATCAATACGAAAGCGATTATCGAAGTATGGAATTTCGTTCGTAGTATTATCACTTTGATAAAAATCTATTTTGCCATTGAGTAATAGTTTTTTGTCATCTTCAGCTATATTGTTATGGCGTGTTTTATTCAATGTAGTGTCTTGCACTAACGCTTGCGCTGTTTCTGCTGAAAAAGCGATATTAACGTGAGTTAATAATAAACAAAATATCACTAATGACTTGGGAATTTCCAAAGTGGCTCTCCTCCTTTTTCCTTAACAACCAACAATCTTTCTTTATGGGCTTCTACTTCATCGGCAGAAGCAGTAATAACCTTTAATTTTTCCCTGTCACTACGTAAACGTCTCACTGCATTTTGATCACCACTCGAATTATCACCCACAGATAAATTAAAGGTAGCTTGTTCACGAGTCATTTCAATGTAAACAAAGGCAAGCAGTTGAGCATCTATTAATGCGCCGTGATAAGTACGGTCGATTAACTTGTCAACTTTATAAAAACGCGCCAAATAATCTAATGTTTTTGGTGAACCAAATTCATCTTTCGATGTTTTCAATGTATCTATAATGGTACAAATATCTTCTGTCATTGGTACTTTATTACGAGCGCGTTCGGCAAAATTCAATAATGAAAATTCATGATCCATAAAGCCAACATCAAATTTTGCATTATGAATAACCAATTCACCACCACGAATGAAATCAATAAATTCATCAACAACTTCTGAAAATATCGGTTTATCATCTAAAAAGTCATTGGTTAATCCATGAACATTAATAACTTCTTGATCCATTTGTAAAACTTGTCCTCGCGCATCAAGTGGCTTGATATAGGCATGAAACGTTCGTCCAGTTAATTGGCGGTTGATCATCTCAACACAACCTATTTCTACAATTCTATGTCCTTCTCTCGGGTTTATGCCCGTAGTTTCAGTATCAAGAATAATCAAACGTTCTTCTTGTTTGCTATCGATTTTAGGTTCAGTTTTACTCGGGGGATTACTCAAATTCACTATAAATATCTCTGCTCTATTCTTATTAAGGGCGTTACTTTTCGGGCATTTTTTGCGGAAACTCTTCTAGATTTATTTTAAATCGCTCACTGCTATAGCATAGTACAATCAATACGATACTGATAATGATCTGAATGAAAATCCATGTTAATGAAAATAATTGCCAATAAAAATACGCAATTACATGGGTGAGTAAATCAAACAACAATGCCACAACAATAATTGTGCGACAATGCCGCCAAGATACTTGTACCCAATTAGCCGCTTCAGGTCGACGTAAGCTAATATTGAGTACAACAAACAAACCGATAGCTCCAGAAAGTAAACTTAAGTAAAACAAAGATGTTTCTGGGTATATCCACGAAATAATACTTACCCTATCACGCATATTTGTGACTGACATTAACCAAACAATATAACCACGTAAAATGAATAACAATACTAAATACAAACGTTTTGACAATTTTAAGCAATCATAGCTGTCAAAATCTTCAACCGAGTAACGTTGATACTTTTTAGGATCCCTTTTGCTCACCCAACGTCCTTCTTTTGTGTAGTTGATTCACGTGCAAGCTTTAAATATTCTTGTCCTGCTGTAATAGCTTTCACTGCTTTTGAATTAAACTCACGGGTATACAAGGTATAAACAACCCAAAGGCTCATTATAATCAGTAATAGTGGATGAAAAAACCAACATATAGCGGCTAATGCAAAATAATAAGATCGGAGTCCATAATTATACGCATGCGCTGCTTGGTCTTGCACAATAGACATTTGTTTAGCATATGCTTTCAGGTTTTCATTTAAACCAGAAACATCGATAGGTGCGGCACCAACCATAACATTAACAAAACCATATTGACGCATTGACCAAGTAAACTGAAAGAATGACAAAACAAAAATGGATACGAGCAAAGTTAATTTAAGTTGTATTCCTAGATGACTAGGGAGATCAGCATAAGGCATTGATGATATAACGGTTTCTAAGGTATCAATTTTAGCGAACAGTGTTAATAAACCGCCTAAAATTAATAAAGTACTCGAAGCGAAAAAAGTGATATTTCTTTCTAGATTCCCCAATAAAGCAGCCTCACCTACTCTTATTTCTCGAGTCATTACTTCAGACATCCAATAAATTCTGTGTTGGTTTAAACTCCGCGCTAAGCAGTCAGTAGTTTTAGCTCTATTGCGAGCAAACCAAGTATAACCAGACCAACAGAGGAAAAAAACTAATAAAGCAAAAACGTCAACGATAGATAATGGCATGTAAACACTCATAAAACGGGGTAGTTAAGTAATATATCAATACAATATTAACTTGTTAATATTAGTCTGTAACCTAATACTAACAATAATTGATCTTAACTATTAAGAATAATTAATCGGCTGCTTCAATTTTTGGTAATACAAATTTAAAATTATGTATAAATAAGTAAATATTGTGTTAATGGATTAAATTTGTAACAATTCACCTAAAATTTGTACGGATTATGCTTTTGTCATAACTATTTGAGTTTCATTATACTCAATTCACCGTACCAACATTATAATAAAAAATAATAATTATAAAAAATAATAATTATAAAAATCAAAAATTTATGGACGATTTATGCAAAAGCTAAGTTTTATTAACTTATTAGTGCTTTTTGTTGCTTTTTTACTGATATCACCAATATCAGCTGCACAAGCAATCAATGCGCTTCCTATAAAGGAAAACATAACTAAACAACCTTTAAATATTCCCTTCGCTAAAGGAAAAATTATAATAGACGGCGAATTAGATGACACCCTTTGGTCTAACGCCTTAACAATTGATCTAAATATTGTAAATAATCCTTGGAATAATCTAGCTAGCCCAATAGATACGACAGCGAAAATAATAGAAAATGGTAAGTTTCTTTATGTATCATTTATTGCTTCTGATCCTAATCCAGAAAATATTCAAGGATTCTTAACGGATCGAGACAATGCTTGGTCCCATGATTTAGTGGGTATTAAACTTGATACACATAACAACCGCCGCTTAAATTATGAGTTTTTTGTTAATCCTTATGGTGTACAGAACGACGCAACCTTCAATGAAATAACTGGCCAAGCAAACAGTGCTTGGGATGGTCTTTGGTTTTCATTTGGTAAAAAAACTGAGCAAGGCTATCAAGTAGAAATAGCAATTCCTTATAATATATTAAATTTCGAAAGTGATGGCCAAGTAAAAAAGTGGGCCATAGAGCTTGTTAGAACCTACCCTAGAGATACAAATTTACGTATTTCTCATGTACCAATCGATAGAGATAACCCTTCTTGGTTATGCCAATACCCTGAAGCCATTGGATTTAAAAAAGCCACCATTGGAAAAAATATACGCTTAACACCATCATTAACGGCAACTCGATATGATACGCGTGATATTTATGTCAATAGTAGTGACGTTGCAAGTGATTGGTCTGCTGAAAATGATGTGGAAGCCGGGTGGATTTACGCCGGGAATAAATGCCCATAACTTATTAAATGCAACACTAAATCCCGATTTTTCAACAGTAGAAAGTGATAGTGGTCAACTGAGCGTTAATACTAACTTTTCTTTATTTTATGATGAAAAACGCGCATTTTTCTTAGACAACAGCGATTATTTTAGTAGTGATTTTAACTTAGTTTATACTCGCAACATTGCTGATCCTGATTATGGTATTAAAGTTACAGGTCGAGCGGATAAACATAGCTACGGGATTTTTAATACCAATGACACTGAAACAAATATTCTTTTGCCAGGCAATTTAGATTCAGAACTAGTGACTATAAACCGAAAAAGTAGCGCCGGCGCATTACGCTATCGTTATGATTTCGATGAGAACCTAACACTAGGTACCATTGCAACATTACGTTCAGCGAATGACTATCATAACTATGTTTTGGGTTTAGATGCACGCTACCGTTTATCTGATTCAAATGCTATCAAAGCACAAGTTTTAAGTTCCGATACATTATATTCTGATACATTATATTCTAATAAATTAAATTCTTATCAAGCAAGTAAAGACAGTTTTACGGATAATGCATTTAAGCTAAATTTTACCCATAACTCGGAATATTGGCTAATTGAATTAGATCATCAAAATATTGGCACTGATTTTCGCGCTGATTTAGGTTATATGCCAAAAGCTGATATAAAAATAGACCAAGCAGTGCTCAAAAGAACCTTTTATTCAGAACAAGATAGCCTTTGGCAAGAGACCAGTGTTTTAGGACAATGGCGAATTGTTCACAATACAAATAATGAATTGATAGAGCGAGAATTAACAACAAGTTTTGCTGTTGATGGCCCTTTACAGTCACTGATTCAACTTGATTTAGTTCATGGTGAAAAAGTTGGCCTTCGCCATGATAAAAACAGCAACAAGATCGATGGCAACACGACATCGTTTAACGAAAATCAACTAATATTATATTCCAGTGCTTATTTAGACAATCGAACCTATGTTTCACTTGATTTTACCATTGGAGATAAAATTGATTATTCAAATAATCGTTTAGGGGATTTAATTGAAGCTACAGGTAATATTACCGTTTTTGCAACCGATCATTTAGAAGTAGATTTTTATCAAACTTATAGTAAGTTAGATGCACAAGAGAACAATAGAGAAATCAACGTTTATACAGCAAACATCTCTGAATTACGCTTGTCTTATCAGTTTGATATACAAAGTTACTTAAAATTGAGCCTAATTTATAATGATATTAAATTTGCAGACTCTGAACATGTTAAAGATTTATCAAGCCAACTTATTTATGCTTATAAGCTTAACCCGCAAACAGTTTTTTTCTTAGGTTACTCTGACAATAGTTACAAAGATAATGACCTAACTAAATTAACACGCGCTGAACGAACCTTTTTCACAAAAATCAGTTATGCGTTTTCGCCATAGTGGTCAGAAATGATTATAGTAAAAACCGCTTCAAACACTAGAAAATAAAATCATGCGTGCTATTTAAAAGCACGCTGTTGATTTAATAACATCATACCCACCTATTAAATTAACGCTTTAATTCCTTGACCTAAACCGACTAAAGTCAATGGATACATTTTCCCTTCAACCTTGACTGTTCCATGATTTGTATCGAAGCATAATAGGACCACTGAGGCTCAGCTTGAGGGTTCAGCCAAATGACTTTATCGAAATGATCGGTCAATCTTTTCATCCACACACTGCCTGGTTCTTCATTCCAATATTCAACACTACCCCCAGGGTAAGTAATTTCATATGGTCCCATAGTCGCATCACCCACAAAGATCACCTTATAATCCCGGCTATACGTATGAAGCACTTGTAGTAAATCTATTTTCTCCGTTTGCCTACGGCTATTATCCCGCCAAACATTTTCATAAATACAGTTATGAAAATAAAAGAATTCTAAGTGTTTAAATTCACCATGAATTGCAGAAAATAATTGTTCACATACCTTAATGTGGTCATCCATTGAACCACCAATATCAAAAAACATCAGCACTTTGATAGCATTATGACGCTCTGGTTTCATTTTAATATCAAGATAACCAACATTTCGTGCTGTTGACGCAATAGTATCATCAAGGGCGAGCTCTTCACTCGTACCCGTACGCGCAAACTGCCTTAATTTACGCAATGCCACTTTCATATTACGAGTGCCTATTTCTACATTCGCATCTAAATTTTTAAATTGCCGTTTATCCCATACTTTAGTCGCTTTACGATGCCTAGAGCTTTCTTGTCCAATTCGCACACCTTCAGGGTTATAACCATAAGCACCAAACGGAGATGTGCCTCCAGTGCCTATCCATTTATTACCACCTTGATGTCTTTTTTCCTGTTCATTGAGTCGTTCTGCTAGTGTTTCCATTAATTTATCTAAACCACCTAGCGCAGCTATTTTAGCTTTTTCTTCATCGGTGAGTTGTTTCTCAAACTGCTTCTTTAACCACTCTTCGGGTACTCCTGACAGATCTAATTCTAAACTTGCCACCCCTTTAAAATAATCTGCAAAAGCTCGATCAAATTTATCAAAGTGAGCCTCATCTTTAACTAAAATAGTGCGACTTAAACTATAAAAATCATCGATACTCGCAAAAATAACGCCTTGCTCTAACGCACGAAGAAGATCAAGTAACTCGCGCAAGGTGCAAGGCACTTTGTAATCACGTACCTTGCAAAAAAAATCAATTAACATACCATTTCACCTCAACCCTAACGGTGACGTTGGTGCATGAAAGCAAGCTTTTCAAACAAATGAACATCTTGTTCATTTTTTAATAAAGCACCATGCAAAGGTGGTATCACTTTTTTCTGCCTAGTTTCATGTAATATTTCTTCAGATATATCTTCAGCCAATAATAATTTAAGCCAATCAATAAGCTCAGAGGTAGATGGCTTTTTCTTCAAGCCTGGCATTTCTCGCAAATCAAAAAATAACGCTAAGGCTTCATCTAAAAGAGTTTGTTTAATCTTAGGAAAGTGCACATCAACAATCGCTTGCATTTCTTCTTTTTCTGGGAAGTTGATGTAATGGAAAAAACAACGTCGAAGAAAAGCATCAGGTAATTCTTTTTCATTATTAGACGTTATGATGATAATAGGTCTTTGTTTAGCGATAACCTTTTCTTGCGTTTCATAAACAAAAAATTCCATTTTATCGAGTTCTAATAAAAGGTCATTTGGAAATTCAATATCAGCTTTATCAATTTCATCAATTAATAAAACGGGACGATTATCAGCGGTAAAGGCATGCCACAATTTTCCTTTAATGATGTAATTACTAATATCATTTACCTTTTCATTACCTAACTGACTATCTCTTAAACGTGAAACAGCATCATACTCATACAAACCTTGTTGCGCTTTAGTCGTCGACTTAATATGCCATGGAATAAGCTCTACATTTAAACTCGATGCTAATTCTTCAGCTAGCATGGTTTTACCTGTACCCGGCTCACCTTTTATCAATAATGGTTTTTCTAAAGCAATAGCGGCATTAACCGCTAATTGTAAATCATTTGATGCAATATAATTGCTAGTGCCTTGAAATGCGCTCATATTTTATTTCCAAAAATTATGCTAAGTGATGAATGATAATTGTGTGATACGGTGGTTTTTTAAAATTAGTACTAGATAATCGTTTATCTATTCCATAAAAATATATAAGTTATAACAAAATATCACTTCTTTTTCTCTCGTAAAGCGCTAATCTTAACAAATATAATTAAGTGAACATAGTCACAGGAACCTGCAATGTCTAATATATTTGAAGATAATTCAACCTCCATCGGGAATACACCTTTGGTAAAGCTAAACCGCGTAATTGCGAGCAAAACTAGCGACGGTACACAAGCCAGCAACCGTGCTTGCCAAAATCGAGTCGAGAAACCCAAGTTTTAGCGTTAAATGTCGCATTGGTTCTGGCATGGTGTGGGATGCTGAAGAAAAAGGCATATTAACACCAGGTAAAGAAATTGTAGAGCCTACTAGTGGTAACACAGGTATTGCACTCGCTTTTGTTGCAGCAGCTAGAGGCTATGGTATAACCCTGACTATGCCAAGCACCATGAGCTTAGAGCGCCGTAAGTTATTAACTGCTTTAGGTGCAAAAGTTGAATTGACCGATGGTGCTAAAGGCATGAACGGAGCAATTGCTAAAGCGCAAGAAATTAAAGATTCTAATCCTGAAAAGTACGTTTTATTAGGCCAGTTTGACAACTTGACTAACCCTAAAATTCACGAAGAAACAACAGGCCCTGAAATCTGGCGTGACACTGAAGGCGCAATTGATATTCTAGTTTCAGGTGTTGGTACTGGCGGTACAATTACAGGCACAAGTCGTTACTTAAAATTAACAAAAGGTAAAGCAATACAAAGTATTGCCGTTGAACCAACTGATTCACCAGTGATTACCCAAAAACTTGCAGGTGAAGCATTAACGCCTGGTCCTCATAAAATTCAAGGTATCGGTCTTTGGTTTTATTCCTGGTAACCTAGATTTAGACATGATTGATGGTGTTGAGCAAATTACAAATGAAGACTCTATGTCAATGTCACATAGATTAATGAAAGAAGAAGGTATTTTGGCCGGTATTTCCTCTGGTGCAGCAGTTGCAGCAGCTAAACGTCTTGCTGAAAAACCAGAAAACTCTGGTAAGGTTATTGTTGTTATTTTACCTAGTTCTGCAGAGCGCTATTTATCAAGTGCTTTATTTAGTGATAGCTTCACAGATAAAGAATTAGTACAGTAATACAATTAACTAGATAGAATCCTATTCTTTAAAGGTGCCTCGGCACCTTTTTTATTGAATATTTTTTATCAATTATTTTAATGATTACTATTTAAAAATCTTATATTGAAAAACTTATATTGAAAAAACCAAGGCATTCACGTTATGCTTAAGTTACAAATGATGACTCACTTATTTAATCCTCTTATGCTTAAAAAACTTCCTATCATTTTTGTCTTTCTATTTTTCCTGAGCGCTTGCAGCGGTGAAGAAGAAATTAACGAAATTGAAAACCCCAAATTTGTCGCTGTAGCCTTTTTTGAAGCTATTTATAATGAGAAAGATATTGATAAAGCAGCCTCTATTTGTTCTCCTAAATTAGCCCGTTTATTAATACACTACAAAACACCGCAATCTGTCGCTAGGCATCTGTTTAATATGTCGTTTGAAAAGACTATTGATATACGACCTGACGATAGCGGTGTTAAGATCAGAGAGCGATTTAAAGATAAAATTGCGGTAACCATATATATTGAAGGCTACTACAACGAAAGCAAAGTGAAACATGTTAAACGTCTTTTATTAATACAAAATGACGATGATCAATGGATCATTGATGAAATATTAAAAGATCCTTTTTAATAAACGCCACTGGTCATAAATATTTCCCTTTTGTTTTCGTGCTTCTATATTTTGAAACTGGGCAACATCTATTGAGTCTTCACTGACCAAGCGCATTTTTTTATTAGGATAATCCAACTGAGTAACAAATTTATCAAAAAAACTACTACCGAACAAAAGTCCAGTAGAATGATGTCCTAGATTCATTTCAGTAATTTTATCAACCGTAGTTTCAATGCCCAAAAAACTAATTGGAACATTAGTAAACGTAGTTTTATTCTCTATACCAAAAACACCTCTGACTTTCCTTTTACTCCCTTTATCTAACGTTAATTGATGCTTAGCAAGAAAGACCTTATTAATACCACTCAATTGAGAGCCCGTATCAAGCATTGCATAGGTATCAATATCTGTAATAGTAGCGGGTATTTTCACATGACCATATTCAAGGTTAAAATCAATCCATTCAGTGACTACTGCAGCACATTTAAGTGTTAAGAATAAAAAAGCGAGTGGCAATAATACCTTCATAATAAGTCCTTTTATTTGTAAAAATCCGATTTTCATTATTTTGGGTAATTATACTATTAATTGTATAGTATTCGTCTATATCCTGACACATTTAATACAATTAGCCTATCTAGAGGATAATTAGCATATTACATAAAAGAAATAAAAAACCCCAAAACTAAGTGTCGTTTTGGGGTTTTATAAGTGATATTTTAGGTAAATGAGCTAACTCAGCTATTAAATATGATCTACAGCCATAATTTCGTATTCAACCACACCACCAGGAGTAACAATTTCAATTTCGCTATCTACAGTCTTTCCAATTAAACCACGTGCTATAGGTGAGTTAATTGAGATTCGATTATGCTTGATATCTGCTTCATCATCACCAACAATCTGATATTTGACTTCTGCTTCGGTATCGATATTTAATAAAGTAACCGTAACACCAAATATCACTTTGCCGGTATTAGCAATTTTTGATACATCAATAATTTGTGCATTGCCAAGTTTGCCTTCAATGTCTTGTATACGACCTTCACAAAAACCTTGTTGTTCTCGTGCAGCATGATATTCAGCATTTTCTTTTAAATCGCCATGTTCACGTGCATCAGCAATAGCAGCAACGATTTCAGGGCGTTTAACTGTTTTTAATATATTCAACTCTTCACGTAACACATTCGCGCCATGAACAGTCATTGGATATTGACTCATAATTTTATAATCTTTATTGTTGCGTGATTAAAACCCCATCTAACTATAAAACCGTAGACGGGATATTTTTCACGCTTGTTTTAAGGTATTAACGCTTTAAAATAGCCGCTTATTTACAACGCTTATGCAATTCTTGAATTGACGTTACCGTATTTCTATCATCAGCAGAATGTGCCTGACAAGCCGCAAATGCAGCGTTTAATGTTGTAGTATAAGCAACTTTATAACGTAATGCACCACCACGTAACACTTTAGAATCTTCTATGGCTTTACGCCCTTCCGTTGTGTTAATAATATAACTATATTCGCTGTTTTTAATTCTATCAAGAATATGCGGACGCCCTTCATGTACTTTATTAACCAAACGAACCGGAATGTTTGCTTCACCTAAGATGATAGCAGTTCCGTGTGTTGCATCAAGTTCATAACCTAAAGCAACCATTTGCTTAGCTAAATCAACTACGCGTACTTTATCAGAATTACGAACAGAAATTAAAGCTCTGCCTGATTTAGGAACAGACTCACCAAGACCCAAATTAGCTTTTGCATAAGCTTCTTCAAACGTGTTACCCACACCCATTACTTCACCGGTTGAACGCATTTCTGGTCCAACTAAAGGGTCACTTCCATGAAACTTATTAAAAGGAATAACCACTTCTTTTACAGAGAAATAATCTGGAATAATTTCTTTAGTAATACCTAGTTCTTTCAATGTTTTACCCGCCATAACGCGCGCACCAACTTTGGCTAAAGGAACAGATGTTGCCTTAGATACAAAAGGAACAGTTCGTGCTGCACGAGGGTTCACTTCAATTAAGTAAACCTTATTATCCTTAACTGCCATTTGTGTATTCATTAAGCCAACCACACCTAATTCAAATGCTAAATCAGTTACTTGCTTACGCATAACATCTTGAATTTCTTGGCTTAAGCTATATGCGGGTAATGAACAGGCTGAATCACCAGAGTGAACACCTGCTTGTTCAATATGTTGCATAATGCCACCAATTACAACATCAGTACCATCACAAATAACATCAATATCAACTTCTATTGCATCATCTAAGAAGTGATCAAGTAACACAGGTGAGTCATTCGACACACTGACGGCTTCTGTCATATAACGGCGTAAATCATCTAAATCATAAACAATTTCCATTGCTCGGCCACCTAATACATATGATGGACGAACCACTAATGGGAAGCCAATAGCTTCGGCTTTAGCCATTGCTTCTTCAATAGAAGTAACGGTAGCATTTTCAGGTTGTAATAAACCTAAACGGTCTACCGCTTGTTGGAAACGTTCTCTGTCTTCTGCACGGTCAATAGCGTCAGGTGATGTACCAATGATTGGTACGCCTGCTGCTTCTAACGCTCGCGCTAATTTAAGTGGTGTTTGACCACCGTATTGCACTATTACGCCTTTAGGTTTTTCAACGCGAACAATTTCTAATACATCTTCAAAGGTAATCGATTCGAAATATAAACGATCCGACGTATCATAATCAGTAGAAACAGTTTCAGGGTTACAGTTAACCATAATAGTTTCATAACCGTCTTCACGTAAGGCTAACGCGGCATGAACACAACAATAATCAAATTCAATACCTTGACCAATGCGGTTTGGTCCACCACCTAAAATCATTATAGAATCTTTATCGGTAGGGTTTGCTTCACATTCTTCATCGTAAGTTGAATACATATAAGCCGTATCAGAGCTAAATTCTGCCGCACAGGTATCAACACGTTTGTAAACTGGGTAAATATTAGCTTTATGACGTTTCTTACGAATTTCAGCTTCAGCAACACCAATAACATCAGCAAGGCGAGCATCTGAGAAACCTTTACGCTTAAGTTTACGTAAATAATCAGGCGTTAATACTTTTAAACCACCTTCAGAGACTTTCCCTTCTTCTTTTATAATATCTTCAATTTGTACTAAGAACCAACGGTCAATTTTGGTTAAACGGAAAATATCGTCAACTGAAAGCCCTAAACGGAATGCATCAGCAATATACCAAATACGGTCTGAACCTGCTTCTTGCAATTCGTGCATTATTTTTGTTTTCGCCCCCGGTTGTGTAACATCAACCATAGGGTCAAAACCATTTACGCCCACCTCAAGACCACGTAACGCTTTTTGCATAGACTCTTGTTGATTACGACCAATTGCCATAACTTCACCAACAGATTTCATTTGTGTTGTTAATCGGTCTTCACTACCTGCAAATTTTTCAAAGTTAAATCGTGGAATCTTAGTTACAACGTAATCAATGGTTGGCTCAAATGACGCAGGTGTTTTGCCCCCAGTAATATCATTCGTTAATTCATCTAATGTGTACCCTACTGCTAATTTGGCGGCTATTTTAGCAATTGGGAAACCTGTTGCTTTTGACGCTAATGCAGAAGAACGAGATACACGTGGGTTCATTTCAATAATAACCATACGGCCAGTATTGGGGCAAATACCAAACTGAACATTTGAACCGCCTGTTTCTACACCTATCTCACGAAGTACTGCAAGTGATGCATTACGCATGATTTGGTATTCTTTATCCGTTAACGTTTGAGCTGGTGCAACCGTTATTGAATCACCAGTATGAATGCCCATTGGATCGAAGTTTTCAATAGAACAAATAATAATACAGTTATCATTCTTGTCACGAACCACTTCCATTTCATACTCTTTCCAACCAATTAGTGATTCATCAATCAATAACTCTGATGTAGGAGATAAGTCTAAGCCGCGGGTGCAGATTTCTGTGAATTCTTCGGTGTTATAAGCAATACCACCACCAGAACCACCCATAGTAAATGATGGACGGATAATACATGGAAAACCAAGGTGCTTGCTAGCAGCATAGGCTTCGTCCATTGAATGAACGATTTCTGCACGTGGGGTTTCTAATCCGATCGCTTTCATTGCCTTATCGAAACGACTTCTATCTTCTGCTTTATCAATAGCATCAGCAGTGGCACCAATCATTTCAACATTAAATTCTTTTAACACGCCCTTTGCTTCTAATTCAAGCGCACAGTTTAAAGCTGTTTGACCACCCATTGTAGGTAGTACGGCACAAGGACGTTCTTTTTCAATAATTTTACGAACAACTTCCCAATGAATTGGTTCGATATAAGTAGCATCAGCCATGTCAGGGTCAGTCATGATAGTTGCAGGATTAGAGTTAACTAAAATAACCCGGTAACCTTCTTCACGTAATGCTTTACATGCTTGCGCGCCTGAATAATCAAATTCACACGCTTGACCAATTACAATTGGGCCAGCGCCTAAGATCAAGATACTTTTTAAATCAGTACGTTTTGCCATTTTTCTTTTCTCTCTCTTGTCTGTAGGTTTAGGCTTGGTTTGCTTTATATTCGTTAATCAATTCAATGAAATGATCAAACAATGGTGCTGCGTCATGTGGTCCGGGGCTTGCTTCTGGATGACCTTGAAAGCTGAACGGTTTATCTGTACGATGAATCCCTTGCAATGAACCATCAAATAATGATTTATGCGTTACGCGTAAGTTAGTTGGTAAATTATCTTCATCAACAGCAAAGCCATGATTTTGTGAAGTAATCATTACGACATCTCGGGCAAAATCTTTTACCGGATGATTAGCGCCATGATGACCAAATTTCATTTTGATGGTTTTTGCACCACTAGCTAAACCGAGTAATTGGTGACCTAAACAAATACCAAATACAGGGATATCTGTCGTTAAAAATTCTTTAATGGCTGTAATCGCATAATCGCAAGGTTCAGGATCACCAGGTCCATTTGATAAAAAGATCCCGTCAGGATTCATTGCTAATACATCTTTAGCAGAGGTTTGTGCAGGCACTACTGTTAATTTACAACCGCGGTCAACTAACATTCGCAAAATATTGCTTTTCGCGCCAAAATCATAGGCAACCACATGAAAGTCAAAGTTTTCTGGTTCAGAGAAGCCTTCACCCATAGGATTCCCTAACGACCAACTCCCTGATGTCCACTGATATTTTTCTTTAGTAGAAACCACTTTAGCTAAATCCATGCCTTTAAGACCAGGGAATGCTTTTGCTTGTGCTAATGCATTATCTTGCGCTGCCTGTAAGCTTTCATCACTGACATCATCAAGTGTTATAATACAGCCGTTTTGTGCGCCTTTTTCTCTTAAAACACGGGTCAATTTACGGGTATCAATATCAGCAATACCTAAAATATTGTTGGCAATTAAATACTCGCTTAAACTTTGCTCACTTCTAAAATTACTCGCTAGTAACGGTAAATCTCTAATAACTAAACCTTTAGCAAAAATAGTGTTTGATTCTTTATCTTCACAATTTGTTCCTGTATTACCAATATGAGGGTATGTCAGGGTGATAATTTGCTCTGCATAGGAAGGATCAGTTAATATTTCTTGATAGCCTGTCATTGAAGTATTAAATACTACTTCACCAACAGCCGTTCCCTTTGCACCAATTGCGGTGCCTTTAAATACGGTACCGTCTTCCAAAGACCAAAATAGCAGATATAGCCAATGTAACCTCCAAAAAAGAAGAAAAGAATGCAACACATATATTTTAAAGGTCATTACAACACTTTAAAATTTCCTTTAAAATAAATGCAAAACAATCACAAAATTTGCACATAAAAAATGTCAAAAACCAGCTTTTTGCTAAACTTTTGACAAAATCCACTTATTTTACGCTTGTAGCTTCCTTACGTCTAGTAAAAATTTTATAAAACAATGGTTTTATGTGATTAAATCGTTTTTAACCACGAAACAGTTAAAAGTAGAAGTTATCTATTACTTTAAACCTAAAACATCTTGCATATCGTAAAAACCATTATCAGCTTCACTCAACCAAAATGCGGCTCTCATAGCACCTAAAGCAAAAGTCATACGTGAGCTTGCTTTGTGAGTAATTTCTATACGTTCACCTAAATCAGCAAAGAATGCGGTGTGCTCTCCCACAATATCCCCTGCCCTTACCGTAGCAAAACCTATGGTTTCTTTATCTCTTTCACCGGTTATCCCTTCTCGGCCATAAACCGCGCATTTATTAAGATCTCGTCCTAAGGTATCGGCTATCACTTGTCCCATTTTTACTGCCGTGCCAGAAGGAGCATCTTTTTTGAATCTGTGATGGGCTTCAAAGATTTCTATATCGGTATAGTCACCAATTGCTTTGGCAGTAACTTCCAGTAGCTTAAACATTAAATTAACACCTACTGAGGTATTAGGGGCTAAAACAATTGGCATTAAATCACTTGCTGTTTTTATCAAAGATATTTGTTCAGCACTAAAGCCGGTTGTTCCGATGACTAATGCTTTATTATGCTTTTTACACCACGCAATATTTTCAAGTGTGGCCTCTATTGAAGTGAAATCAATAAAAACATCCGCACTAGTTAACTGATTTAATTCGGTTGACGCCGTTAATCCTATCGCACCAATACCCGCTAATTCTCCCAAATCAAAACCAACAAAAGAGGAGCTTGCGCGAACACTTCCGCCAACCAAATCAATATTTTCATGTTCGTGGGCTGCCTGAATAAGATTACGGCCCATACGGCCACTACATCCTAATATCGCTACTTTTACTTTCATTTTTATCTCTATATTTAAATTACTTACTTTTAATCACTATTAAAAATTACCGATAATAAACTATTGTTATTGATGTTTATCTATTATCATTTACTCTCTAACTTCATTTATCATCTAACTAAAAACGATAAATCAGTCTGTTAACTCAAAGGGAATATCTAATGTTATTGAATTGTCTAATTCATGAGAAACCACATTAATTATCTTCAATTGATTATCAATCAATATTAAATGATATATCGCGCAAAAATCAGCAAACGTTTCTCCCTGTTCATTAATGAACGTCCAATTAACACATGCTAATAACACACTGTCAGTCACTAAAGTGTAACTAGCATTACTTACAAGAATATCACGGGTATTGGCTTGCTTTAATTGGGTGAAAATATTCTCTAACTCTTTAATGCACTCAGCTTCATTTTCCAAGAATACAAGCTTGTCTGGTGTATGTAATGTACACGGTAAATGATAAAATTCTACAACATCATTAAGATTATATTGTTTAAATGCCGTTATATACGCGTTAAATAACCTAACAATTTTTTCCGTTTCCACTTTCGCTTTCATCCATTTATACCAATTAAAAAAAGCCCTCAAATGAGGGCTTTTAAAATAGCTAAATTAGCTAATGATGTTTAACAATTCAACATCAAACACTAAGGTTGCATAAGGAGGTATTGCACCTTGCGACCCTTGTTCTCCGTAAGCTAAGTTATATGGAATAGTTAATTTCCACTTACTGCCTTCAGTCATTAACTGTAATGCTTCAGTCCAGCCTGCAATAACACCACCTACAGGAAACTCTGCCGGTTGACCACGTTCTACAGAACTGTCAAACACATCACCGTTAGCAAAGGTACCATGATAATGAACACGAACAGTACTTGCTGCTGTTGGTTTTTCGCCATCGCCTGTAGCAACAACTTCATATTGTAAACCTGATTCTGTTACAGTAACTTCATCACGTTTAGCATTTTCAGCTAGAAAAGCTTCGCCTTCAGCCGCTTTTTCTTTAGCAATAGCTTGTTCTTGCTCTTGTAGTTTTTTTGATACAATTGAAAAAGCATCGTTTAAATCTTCATCTGATACTTGGCTATCGGCATTAACTAAGGCGTCAGCAATACCCGCTTGGACTGCAGTAACATCAAATTCTTTAAATGGGTTATTACGTAATTGGTCACCTAACTGACGACCTACACCATAACTTACGCGTTGTTCTATCGTTTCAAACTTGTTTTCAGACATATCTTTCACT
Source organism: Colwellia maritima (assembly GCF_022669015.1). GTDB lineage: Bacteria > Pseudomonadota > Gammaproteobacteria > Enterobacterales > Alteromonadaceae > Colwellia > Colwellia maritima. The sequence goes on from NZ_JAKKSL010000002.1 coordinate 1,144,129, forward strand.
TATTTTTAAATTAATAGGAATTAAATAATTGGCGAGAGTTTATCATAAAGCTTAACGGGTATGTAGGGGGCAAGTATCGCAATTTGTTCTTTTTTATAAGGGAATGAATGTAAAACATTACTTCACACACTCATGATTTAACGAATATAATGGAGTAGCAATTAACATAAAGGTCATTAGACCCTAATAAGAATATAATTTATGACCACAACAACGGCTGCTTCATTGCCCACACCAACTAAAAAAACCTTTTAGCCCTACTGCCCTTTGCCGTATTTCTTGGTATTTTTTTAGGTACGGGTGTTATTCTGACACTTCAAGGTAGTGATTTTGCGTTTTATCAACTTCCGGCTAGTATCGCTATTATTCCGCCCATTTTTGTCGCTGTTTTTTTAGGTAAAATAGTTAATAAAGATACGATAGAAAAGCAAATTGGGCAATTTATTAGTGGTGCCGGTCATGCAAACATCATCACTATGTGTATTATTTATTTACTTGCAGGCGCTTTTGCTACTGTGGCGAAAGCTACGGGAAGTGTTGATGCCAGTGTTCAATTAGGATTAGCTGTTTTCCCTACTTACTTATTGTTGCCTGGATTATTTATTGTTGCCGCCTTCTTATCAACTGCGATGGGATCGTCTATGGGAACAATTGCTGCAATTGCCCCTATTGCGCTGGGTTTTATTGAATCAGCAGGTATTGATTCAGCTTTAGTTGCCGGTTGTTTAATTTCAGGGGCTATTTTTGGTGATAATCTATCTATTATTTCTGATACCACCATTGCTTCAACCCGAAGCCAGGGTGCACAAATGAAGGACAAATTCAAAGTAAACTTTAAATTTGCCGTACCTGCCGCCCTTGTTTGTTTAGCTATTTTTACCGCGTTTGGACAAAATATCGATTATGAAATGACGAATGATCCTGCAATTGTTGGACTTGTGCCTTACATCGTGATTCTCGTGCTTGCCCTGTCAGGTGTTAATGTTTTTGTCGTACTTTCTTTAGGTATTGTACTGGCGGCTGCTATCGGTATGTTAACTAACGATTATCAATTATCTGCTTGGATTAGTGATATCAACTCGGGCTTTTCTAGCATGCAAGATATCTTCATTTTGTCATTGTTTATTGGGGGATTAAGTGAATTAATTCGTCATCAAGGTGGATTATCTGCTTTAACAAATACCATTGAGTCATTCGCGAAAAAACTAAGCCCTTCAAATAAAAAGCGGGCTGCCGGCCTGGGTATTGCAGGATTAACCTTTGGGTGTAACTTTTTTACAGCAAATAATACTGTCTCGATTATCATTACAGGTGAAACTGCGAAAGAATTGGCAATCGATGGAGATCTAACACCCGCGCAATCAGCCAGTTTACTCGATATATTTGCCTGTATTAACCAAGGGTTGTTGCCTTACGGAGCACAAGCGCTATTATTAGGTACCACCCTAGGGATATCACCCTTAGCAGTAATTTCTCATGCCTTTTATCCAATGGTATTGTTTTTTACTGCAGGCATTGCTTTTTGGAAAATGACCAAAGCTAGCGTTTAATTTTAGCTAGCTTTCGCCCTGGTAGTTTGATTGGGATTTGATTTAGTCAAATTTGAGATTAATAATTTATGTATTACTCTTTGATTAATGTACTGCTATCTTTTGTTACCCCATAAATATCATCGGGGTTAAAACCTAACGTTATATGAAAATCTTTATTTTTCAAAAGAAATTGTTGACGAATCATTTGCGCATCGCTACTTTTGGCAACGATAAAATAGGTTTCTTTGTTATCTAATTGCACATTACCTAAACCAAGGAGTGTCACATTTACCTCACCAGACATGCTGCTATTGATAACATCTAAAGACAATAATTTTTCAATATCTGTTTTGTTTGCAACTTGATACTCTGGCGGGCTAATGATGGTCATGTGAAATAATTGATGATCACGCGTCGCTTGTCGTTCACGGTATTGCTGAAAACTCGCGCCAAGTATCGACTCTAGTTTAGCTAAATATGGCTGTAATTCTGCGCGGCTTACAGTGGCGCCTATATATTCTTGTCCTCGGTTATCGCTCAATTTAGTAATTTTTAATCGCAATGTTTTGCTAATTCGTCTAATTTGTTGCGCTTCTACGTCATTTGACGCTTGCCGTGCCTGAGCTCGTTGACTAATCAATTCGGCTTTGCCGGCGCTATTTGGTTCAGCTATAGCGCGTGTTTGCATACAGATTAGAAATACTACGATACAAAATTTATACATGGTAAATAAAGCCTTTTTGATGATGGATATTTAGAAAACTGAACATTAATGGTACTTTGCTAATAACGCCACTAAATCATCTTCTGTTAATATTATAACTCCTAACTCTTGCGCCTTAGTTAGTTTAGAACCCGATTTTTCACCTGCAACTAAGTAGTGTGTTTTCACGGAGATGCTACCTGAAACCTTAGCACCTAATAATTGTAATGCGGCTTTAGCTTCTGTTCTGCCCATTTGGCTCAGCGTGCCCGTCAACACAAATGTTTGCCCTGCTAATGGCATTTCATCTGCTGTTTTAACAACAATATCTGGCCACGTCATTTTAGTACTTAACGCCGAAACTACAGCTAAATTATGATCTTCATTGAAAAAGTTGATGATATTTTTTGCCACAATAGCCCCTACATCATCCACAGTTTGTAATGCTTCAAAACTTGCGGCTTGTATTGCTGATAATGTATAAAAATGATTCGCCAAATTAGCTGCTGTTGCTTCACCAACTTCTCTTATACCCAAAGCATAGATAAATTTAGGTAACGTTGTTTGTTTTGCTTTTTCAATGGAGGCAATAAGTTTTTTTGCTGATTTTACACCCATACGCTCCATAGTGCTTATGTCAGTCTCGGTTAAATTAAATAAATCAGCAGGTGTGGAAATTAATCCTTCATCAACAAGCTGCTCAACTAATTTATCCCCTAAGCCATCAACATCGTGCGCTTTTCTTGAAGCAAAGTGTTTTATCGCTTCTTTACGTTGTGCTTGACAAAATAACCCTGCGGTACACCGCAATACAGCCTCACCTTCAGCTCGTGCAACACGTGAACCACAAACAGGACATGTTGTGGGAAACACAATATTTTTAGCATCATCTGTTCGTTTTTCAAGAACAACAGATACAATCTGCGGGATCACATCCCCTGCTCTGCGTATAACAACGGTATCCCCGATCTTTAAACCTAAACGTTCAATTTCATCTTGGTTATGTAGCGTAGCATTTGAAACAGTAACACCTCCAACAAATATCGGTTTTAAACGCGCAACGGGGGTTATGGCACCAGTGCGTCCTACTTGAAATTCAACATCATCTACGGTGGTTAGTTCTTCTTGTGCCGGAAATTTATAAGCCATTGCCCAACGTGGTGCCCGGGCAACAAAACCAAGTCGCTCTTGTAAGGCAATATCGTCAACTTTAAGGACAGTACCATCTATTTCATAACTTAACTCATCTCGTTTATTAAGAATATCTTGATAAAACTCCTGTACTTGCGCTTGATCGCTTAACAAACGTACTTCTGGGCACATGGGTAAGCCTAATGATTTAACCTGACATAAACGTTGGTAGTGTGAAGGTTTTAAAAAGGCTTGCCTTGCATCTTTCATGATCTCTGACGATAAGTTTCCTACAAAACCTAGACCATAGGCATAAAAATCTAAATTACGTTTGGCCGTAATTTTTGAGTCTAATTGGCGTAAGCTTCCTGCTGCTGCATTACGTGGATTAGCAAAAGACTTTTCACCTTTTTTAATAGCGGCTTTATTTAATTGTTCAAAACTCGCTTTAGGCATAAAAACTTCACCACGAACTTCAAAAACATCAGGATAGTCAATACCACATTCACCAATAAGCTTTAAAGGAATAGACTTAATAGTACGTATGTTTTCTGTGATATTTTCTCCCGTAGCTCCATCGCCACGGGTCGCAGCTTGCACTAACACCCCTTGCTCGTAACGCAGGCTTACTGCTAAGCCATCGAGTTTTGGCTCAGCACAAATAATAAGTTTTTTATCGCTACCCAATCTGTCTTGAATACGCTTAACAAAAGCATCCCACTCATCAACAGAAAAAACATTATCAAGCGACAACATAGGTACTTGATGTGTAACTTGAGTAAATGCTTTAATAGCTTCGCCACCAACTTTTTGGGTAGGTGAGTCAATTGTTTTTAATTCTGGATGTGATTGTTCGATAGCCTGCAATTCACGTAATAAACGATCATATTCAGCATCCGGTACGGGTTGATCTAGTACATAATATTGATAATTATACTGATTCAGTTCTTGGTGAAGTTGTTTAACTCGCTCAGATTGCGTTTGTGAAGACTTGATAGTTGTCATGGATAATTAACTCGAAAAACAAAGAAAATATTAACTGAGCCACTGCTTAATACGATAAATAAGTCAGTGGCTTAAAGAATGTGTATACGTTGCTATTCAACACGAGCAAGACGATGTTGTCGGTCAAACTCACGTATTTTACTTACATAGTGTTGCTCAGTTTGTTTAGTCATTACATTACGTTTATCATCAAGTAACTGCGCATTAAATTCTGCCGCTAATTGCTTAGCTGCCAATAACATTTGGTCAAAGGCTGCAAAAGGGTCACCTGCATTAGGTAACGTCATAAATAAACTAACGCCCTGCGTTACAAACGTTTCCATACTTTCTAATTCAAAAGATCCGGGATTAAGCATATTAGCTAAACTAAAAGTTACAGGGCCATTACCCGCATTATCTTGATGTCGATGAAAAATATTCATCTCACCAAATTTCATGCCTAATGTTAATAAACTAGGTAAAAGTGCAGCACCAGACATTTGGTGATTTTCAGGCATAACAACACTTAAAATAATGACTTGAGCATCTAGTGGTGCCGGGTCCGCCTCTTTTTTGGCTGTTGATTTTTGAGGCGAAGTTTTTAATTCATCTACATTAATGTTTGGGTTAACATCATCATCAATAGATAGACCATCACCAAAATTTATTTCTATTTGATTTCGTTTAATTTCTGCCGCAGATGGTGGTGTTGCTTGTTTAACAATAGATTTTGAAACAGGCGTTTTAGCCTTAGCAAGTTTTGCCTTAGTTGGTTTTGCCTTCGTAACTGGCTGCTGATACATAGGTGGTTCTAGAACAATTTTTTCTTTTATCGCTTCAGTTTGTTTAGCGTCACCGTTTATCTTTTGATGAGAAATATCATGTTCTGACAATTGTTCATTTGCAGAAAAACTATGATAAGAGTCTTCATTTTGACCATTTTCTAAATGACTAATTTCTTCAAGGCTTATTGTTTCTTCAAAGTCTTTTTCACTGACAACGTCAGGTTCATTTGCTTGTTTTAATATTTTAACTTGCCCTACGCCGTCTTGATCAAATCCACTACCATCAAAATTTCTTGATATTGGCTCAACCTTTGTTTTACTGGTTTTGAGTTTATAAGGGTTTTTTTGTTTTCTAATGGTCCACAAACCATGAATAAAAATAGCAGCAATAATAACGCCGCTAAGAATAATTAATGCGTTTCTGAAATTATCTTCCATTGTTATGCCTGTCTTTAAAATGCTTTAAGGGAAAGTCGGGATTTTTATTATATAGAGTAAACTCTAACAGAAACAGTGCCATTTTGTAACATGTTAGTATTGTAATTACGTTTCAACAACCTCTATAATCAATCCATTAATATCAATGCGTTACTTTTATACATGTCTAACTCTGTAAAAAATAATTTTCGTTCCTCGCATACACCTTTCGCTGAAAGTGGTGCGGGGTATTTATTTAAAGGTTTTGAGCTTATTAAATTAAAAGGGATCCGTCGATTTGTATTTATTCCTTTATTAATAAATTTACTATTATTCAGCTTTGCATTCTATTTTTTATTTAAGGAACTCGAACATTACATGACCGTGATAATGGCGTGGCTACCTAGCCGGTTAGATTGGCTTAATGCTATTTTATGGCCAATTGCCGTTATTACAATCCTGATTGTTTTCTCATTTTTGTTCAGTACGGCTGCAAACTGGTTAGCGGCACCATTTAATGGTTTGTTATCTGAGAAAATAGAAAACTTATTAGTGGGTGAACTTTCACCTAACGGCAGCATGTTAGAAATTGTAAAGGATATTCCGAGAACCTTAGCCAGAGAATGGACGAAACTCGCTTATTATATTCCACGTGCTATCGGTTTTTTTATTTTACTGTGGATATTGCCTGTTGTGGGACAAATTATTTGGTTCTTATTTGTTGCTTGGATGATGGCTGTACAATATAAGGATTACCCTTTTGACAATCATAAAGTACCATTTACTGAGATGAAACGAGCACTAAAACAGCAACAAGGCTTGAGCTATAGCTTTGGCATTACTGTTGCCGTATTTTCAATGATTCCCATTGTTAATCTAATTATCATGCCGGTCGCTATTTGTGGTGCTACAGCCCTTTGGGTTGATCATTACCGTGATGAGTTTCATTGTAGTAATTTATAATCAATCACTATCTCGCACTATGTATAAAAATAATATATATTTAGCTAAGTGACTTTAAACCAACAGGAATTGATTAAATGAAAAGAACACGAATAAATAAATACGGCATAGTAGCCTGTGCTATTTTATTAAGTTTAAGCAAGGTAACGCTTGCGGTTGATAATGTTACCCCTATTTCAATTCCTATGGTTGCTAATGCACAGGTTTTCGCAGATTTTACTGATGACATACCTGCGGTTTTAAATTATTTCACCTCTTCTACTAAAGATGAAATTATAGATTTTTATAATCAAAGTTTCGGTGAGTCAATTTTTCAAGAAAAAAAAACGAGAGCGCCTTACGTTAACCTATAAAAATGAAAATAAAACTATTCGAGTTGTCATTTCTCAGCAAAATAGTAAACGCCAAGTTGATATTCTTGTGGATAAAACACCAGAATAATTTAATAAATAGTTTATATTTTCATTAAACCAAACATGAACATCTATATATTTAGTTAGAGTATTTAATTAAAGATTACTATGTTGCCTAATCTGTTTCTTCTATACTCTAGTTTATCCGTTAATTGCTTATATGTAATCCGTTGTGAGATAAATTGTTATGTGTTTAGTTCATGGTTAAAGTATGACAACTCGTCCAAAAAAAGAAAAATAAAAAAGAACTCAGCCCTTGTGTAAGGAATTGTTGTTTGATCAAAATGACATTTGTGTAGGTTGCTACCGTCACCTCTCTGAAATTATCGGTTGGCGAGATAAGTCAGAAACTCAAAAGAAAGAAATATTAGCTTGCTGTAACCAAAGAAAATGTAAATCCATTACTAACTCCTCAGCTTAACAAGTCTTTCTTTCTATAGCGGCTATTTATACTAACTTCCTCGTTAAACCAATTCTATTATATTTATTACCACCACGGAGCTACATTAGCGACCTTATACCAAT
>NZ_JAKKSL010000003.1 GCF_022669015.1 Colwellia maritima
CTGCTGTTTCAACGCGTTTTTCAAAATCTTCACCAAGTAATTCTTTATCTTCTAACCCATTTTCACCTATGGTAAAACCATGCTCTATCGTGAATTTTTCAGCAAGATCATCTTTAATTAATGCCAGTTCTTTTGTTAAGTCAACACTTGCATTATTACCCTCACCTAATAATTCATTAAACGCTAAGTTTACCCCTCTATTGCAAGATCCACCCCTTCAATAGCAACTTTCCTTGCTTGTGGTATGGTAGTACGAATGTGGCTAGCATATTGTTCAACGAGTGCTTGCTGACTTGAATTTAAAGAAATGGCTTTACCACGAACAGTTAAATTATGTTTATTATCAATGGTATAAAGAGTGTTTTTCTTATTTTCAGATTCAAAAAATTCTAATTTCGATTTATCAACCGTCATACCGGCTTTCATGTCAACATCACATGAGCTATGCGCATACACAGCTGAAGTTGAGAATAGCGACACTAATGATGCTGCTATCAATGTTTTTGGAAGTAACGTTTTTGGAAGTAATGTTAATTTAATTTTATGATTCATGATGGCAACCTTTTATAAATATTTGCTGAATAAGTGATTTAACGCTATTAGTTGAATAAGTAATTACAAATACAATGCCAACTTTAATGTCTTATTTTTCAATAGGATATTAAAAACCTAAAGAGCGTTGGTTATCAAAACCCTACTATTTAGTGTAAAAAACTAATTATTAGTGAGAATTCGTTAAAAATTTTGCATCTCGAATAATCGAGACTGGCAGCGTTGAAACTCAAAACTGAGCTGCGTTCCTTGGTAAAGCTGAGTTATGTCAACATCAGCGCTGATGATTAATTGCACCTTAGAATCATAAAATTCGTCAACTAAGGCTATAAAACGGCGCGCTTCATCGTCTAAATGTCGCAACTCGCCCATTAATACTCCGCTACGTTGGTAGCAATCTTCAATGCCTGAAAACACAGCCGGTATAAGATCTCCGGAAACTGTGGCACATTACTAATAAGCACAGTGTCAAATTCATCTGCTATTTGTATATAGTCGCGTTGACTTCTTGGCCCAGAACACAACGCATAAAAATCAAACCAAATATGATTAGATGTTTTAGCTAAATAATTAATTTCTCGGTTATTGACAACAATCACGTTTTTCTTATCTTCATCTATATGTGGCGTTGTTCTCTCTCGTAAACCTTGAAATCGATTTGCTAATAATGTTTCACCTTGTAGGTGAGTAAAATAATAATTTTTGTACGCTTGATTCACGGTATTCGTTAAGCGATGATCTGTATCGCCATCGATAGAGATCACTTGACAATAGTGATTAATCAAAGCAATAGTCGGAACAAAGCGTTCCCGCTGCAAACCATTACGGTAAAGCTGTTCAGGTTGACAGTTAGAGGTGAAAACCAAAATCACGCCTTGCGAAAATAAGGTTTCAAACAAGCCGGCAAGTAGCATTGCATCACCAATATCGCTGACAAAAAACTCGTCAAAACATAACAATTGAAGATCAGTAGCCCAAGTATTTGCTATGTGTGTTAAGGGGTTTTTATCTAAGCGTGTCTTTTGCAATGACTGTTGCATGGATAGCTCATTAAGTTCCGGTGAACATTCTCCATAAAACGGTGAAAATGTATACGTTTCTTTTTTTAATTGGCGTATATTGATAAAACAAATCCATTAACATAGTTTTGCCACGCCCTACTCTGCCATAGAAGTATAAACTTTTAATTGGTGAGGTGGCTTTAGGCTTTGTTTTCTTGGATATATAATGACTGAACAAGTTACCCGATATTATGGGTTCATTTTTCTTTGTGGCTATTAACTGTTTTGATAATAACTGTTTTGATAATAACTGTTTTGATAATAACTGTTTTGATAATTTTTCTAGTTCGTCTACAGCATTAGACTGTGCTTTGTCTTCACAAAGCACTTCTTGCTCGATAAGTTGTTGGTAATGTTTACGCAAAATATATAACTTACTGTTCGACTATTTGTCTCATTAGTTGTCTTTGTGTGTGTGTTTAAACAGTTAAGTGACGTACTTTGTATGTACGCCCTTTCATTTTACCTGTGGATAATTTTCTTAACGCTGTTTTTAAAACTTTTTTATTAACAGCAACATATGATTTATTATCTAACACATTAATTTTACCAACATCTTTGCCTTGCAACTCAGTACCGCTATTTTTAGCATCCGTATTTTTCGACGTTAGTGCTCCCAAAATGTCACCCGGTCTAACTTTTTGCTTTTTGCCACCGTCAATTTGAATAGTCGACATTTTCGCTTGCGCTCTAGCATTATTCAAGACTTCAGTAGAGGGTAATAACTCAGGCTTAATCACTTGATCAAGGGTATCTTCAATTAAACCAACTTTATAACGTTCTTTATCACTAAATAAAGAGATGGCTTTTCCTTGCGCTCCTGCACGCCCAGTACGGCCAATACGATGAATATGTATTTCACTGTCGTGTGCAATGTGGTAGTTCACTACTAAGTCCAAAGAATCAATATCTAACCCGCGGGCGGCAACGTCTGTTGCAACGAGAATTGCCGCACTTTTATTGGCAAAGCGCAATAAGGTTTGATCTCTATCTCTCTGTTCTAAATCACCATGAAGGGCTAATACGCTAAAACCATCATCATGCAAGTTATTGCATACCGCTTGAGTTTCTTTTTTAGTGTTGCAAAATATCACCGTTGATTCAACGGGGTTAGCTAGCAGTAGTAAACGTAATGCTTCAAATCTTTCTATTTCGTTTTCAATAGCATAAAACTGCTGACTGATGTTCGACTGGTCTTCACTCGCACTGATTTGCACCATCACAGGATCTGTCATAATGCTTTCGCTAATAGCTTGAATTTGTTTTGGAAAAGTGGCACTAAACAGTAACGTTTGACGGTCTAATGGAGTACGTTCAATAATATTATCTAACGCCGCTTCAAAACCCATTTCTAGCATACGGTCAGCTTCATCAAGTACTAGTAAATTTAAATCGTCTAGCTTAAGTGTCCCTTTAATAACATGTTCTTCAATTCTACCTGGCGTACCAACAATAATATGAGCGCCATGTTCTAAAGAGCCTATTTGAGGACCAAACGGTGTTCCGCCACACAAAGTTAGCACTTTAATGTTATGAACAGCACGAGCGAGTTTACGAATTTCTGTTGCTACTTGGTCGGCTAATTCACGTGTGGGGCATAGTACCATTGACTGAATTCTAAAACGCTTAACCTGTAGTTTTTCTAACAGCGCCAAACCAAAGGCAGCCGTTTTTCCTGAGCCTGTTTTCGCTTGAGCAATGACGTCTTTACCCACAAGCATTTTTGGTAAGCTTTGCGCTTGTATTGGTGTCATTTCCTGATATCCAAGCGATGTTAAGTTTTTCAATAAATCTTTATGTAAATTTAATGAAGAAAAAGCTAATGGAGATTTGCCATTATTAGTTATTACGCTCAAGATAGTGCCTCTATTGTGTTCAAGTTAGATGTAAACTTTACATCTAGATTTTAAGAAATGTAAAAAAACTTTCAAGGGAAAGTGAATGAGCGCATAATAACAGCAATCTTGCTTTACAGCCATTTAATCAATTTGCTTTAATTAACTTGTTCTAGTTAATTAAAGCAAATTGACGAGCTACTCACTTTAAAGAATAAATAATGAATCGTAAAAAGAAAATCAACGACACCTTAAAAAAGAAACAAAAAAAGCGAATGCTAAATTACATACGAGTAACAAGCCTCGTTACATTTCTAAAGCAGAGCGTGAAAAACTAGCGTTAGCTGAACAAATATCTAAAGACGATTAAAACACAAAAAAAGCTATGAACTACTTTTGCAAGTGATGTCATAGCTTTTAACGTTTTTGCTCTTTTGCTCGATTATTCTAGATTATGCTAAATTCATTTCTTGTACTTTTTCATGCGCAATTTCTGGCGCTGTACTTTGAGGTTTTTCATGTAAATTGGCTTTTAATTGCCCTTTTCGATGTTTTAATGCCGCATCAAGTTTTTTTATACCACTAGCAATCGCCGGGTACATCACATCATTCATACCTTTAACTGATATTCGTGCGCCTTCATAATTCGTTACTACTTCAACTTGGTATTTATTGTGTTCTTTGGAAATAATAACGTCTAAGGCGATTAACGTTGGAAAATGGTTTGCTATTTTTGAGAATTTCTCATCGATATCCTCTTTAATTGAAGGGGTTATTTCAACGTGGTGACCAGAAAGATTTATTTTCATAGGTATTCCTTTTTAACATTTACTTTAAACATGTACTTTTAACATGTACTTTAAAAAAGTATGGTGAACTAAGGTTGCGATTTAAAACGTTGCTATTATAAATAACGTCCTATTAAATAGCTGAGGGCATAAAAATAAAAAACAAGCCTTCGGTGTTTTTATTTATATACTATTTAAAAGTAGCTCAAAAATATAAGAATTACTATAGTGTTATGTAAAGAAATATTTATGTGGGCAGAGTCTGTCGATTAAAAAATCAACTGCATGATAATTAAAGAAAAAATACCGGCTAAAATATCATCTAACATGATACCTAAGCCCCCTGATATTTTTTTATCAATAAATGAAATTGGCCAGGGCTTTAATATATCAAACAAGCGAAATAATACGAAACCAACGGCAATACTTTGCCAACTTATTGGCACCATAATCATGGTGATAAAGTAACCGGCAAACTCATCCCAAACTATAGCGGGATGGTCGTGAACACCTACATCTTCGGCTGCTTTATCGCAAATATAAATACCGACAATACTCACAACGACTACAGCCAACAAATACATTATAGGGGTAAGCAGTGAAAGCAATAAAAACAACGGGATTGCGGCTAAAGTACCAAATGTTCCGGGTGCTTTGGGGGCTAAACCACTACCAAACCCTAATGCTAAGAATTGAATCGGTTGTTTGAGATCAAACTTAACATTTGGCTTTGTATGTTTCATATTGTTTTGTAAACGTTATTTGGCTATTTTAGTTAGATTTTATGTGTTATTGGGTGATGAAAAGTGTTCAAAACATGAATTTTTAATAGGCACAGGCTTATTGTTTAATGTAGTAGAAATGGTTTGCGATGCATTAATTTGACCAATACAAGTTATAGCGACACTTGTTTGAGATAACGCGGTTTCTAATCCCACTTTGTTATCTTCAGAGACGGTAAATAAAAGTTCATAATCATCACCACCATTGAGTGCAAGGTCAATCGCGTCGTCAAATAATAATGACTGCTTCATGGCGTTTGACATTGGAATAGCGTCTAAAACTAGGTTAGCTCCTACGTTAGATGCCTGACAAAGGTGTCCTAAATCTGCGAGTAGTCCATCCGAAATATCAATAGCTGCGGATGCGTATTCACGCAAGGCCTGCCCAACAAGCACTCGGGGTCGAGGAAAGTCTAATTTTTGTTGAACCTGATCAATAACATCTTGGTCGGTTAAGACGTTTTCTTTTAGATGTTGTAAAGCAAGCGCCGCATCACCAAGATCACCCGTAACATAAAGCCAGTCACCTGTTCTAGCACCAGAACGAGATAAATATTGCCCTTCAGGAGTTAATCCTTGTGCGGTTATGGTAATACTTAATGGTCCTTGCGTGGTGTCACCACCAATCAGTTGAACGTTATAAAACTCACATAGCTCAAACACGCCTAAACCAAATTCACTTAACCATTCGTCATTTACATCAGGTAACGTAATAGCCAGTGAAATCCGCTTGGCTTAGCACCCATTGCGGCAATATCTGATAAATTAACAGCAACGGCTTTATGACCAATAGCTTTAGGAGAAGTCCCTAAAGGAAAATGTACTCCCGCCACAAGCGTATCAGTAGTGACAACGATATTTTGTTTTTCTGTACTAGAAACAACGGCACAATCGTCACCTATACCAAGTAATACATCTTTTCTTTTAACGGCTTGTTTGGTAAAAAACTGTTTTATTAATTCAAATTCTTTCATAGCTTCAACAATTTATTCTCGGCAAAAGATACAGACATTAAGCTTGTGGGCGAATCAGCTTGACTGCTTTGTCTAAGACACCATTAATAAATTTATGGCTATCGTCTGCAGCAAATAACTTAGCTAACTCAATTGCTTCGTTAATAACTACGCGGTAAGGAACATCCAGACAGTCACTTAATTCAAAAACAGCCACACGTAAAATGGCTTTTTCAACATGGTCAATATCCTCAATAGGACGATCAACATGCGGAGAAATAGCAAGATCAATTTCGGAAACGTTTTTCGTAACTCCGCGTAACAATTGTTGAAAATATTCAATGTCAAAACGACGCTTACTGTTATCAGTAATAAAACCAACTTCAACATCGGTAACTGAATTTTGACTAATTTGCCACGAATAAACGGCTTGCACCGCTAGCTCACGAGCTTTTCTTCTAGGAGAAGGTTTCACAATAGTTTTCCTAAATTTGAGAGAGAACGTTAACCATTTCTAATGCACCAAGGGCTGCTTCAGCACCTTTATTACCGGCTTTAGTTCCGACTCGTTCAATAGCTTGTTCGATTGAGTCAGTGGTAATTACGCCAAAAGAAACAGGGATCTCTGATTCTAAACACACTTGTGCTAAGCCTTTATTACACTCACCAACAAAATCAAAATGTGGTGTGCCACCACGGATAACCGCCCCTATGGCGATAATTGCATCAAAGTCACCTTTTTTAGCAAGCTTTTTAGCTGCTAAAGGTAATTCATATGCGCCAGGTACACGAACAACGGTGATGTCGTCATCATTAACACTGCCATGTCTTTTAAGTGCATCAACTGCACCTTCTAATAGGCTATCAACAATAAAGTGGTTAAAACGTGATACAACGATGGCAAATTTTTTGCCTTTTGCTTGAAATGAACCTTCAATAATATTCATCTAACTGTTTCCAATAATATTTATATCAAGTTGATTACCCTGTTTGTGGTTAAACAGGTGTTCATCAATTAGACATTAGTAAAAAATTGCCGCAATTCTAGCAAACTACGGCTAACTTCGGTATAGGTTTATAGCTTTTAATGATAATTAATACGTAAACTATTAATAATCAAGTTGCTCTAATAATGCTTCTATTTCAGCTTCTTTATCTTCATCGATAACTATAGGGGGGTTACCATCATATAAACGATAATTCATATTTTGAAAATAAGCGTTTTTAATAAATTCATAGGAATCTGTCGATTCTGATAATAATTGCTCTTGATCTCGTATTGAGGCGCGACCTTCAAGCGCGAGTATGCTTAAACGTGCAACATTTGGCCAAAAATCTATCACAGCTAGTGGCCAATATAATTTATCGACATAATCCCCGACTTCTTCTCTAACAGAGCGGGACCAAGTGCAGGTATTACAATGTATGGGCCATCGCCCACGCCATAACTACCCAATACCTCACCAAACTCTTCTTGGTCTCCAGACCGACCAAAGTCACTAGCGGGGTCATAAAAACCAAACAATCCAATCGTTGAGTTTAGTAGAAAACGACCTGTACTTTTTGATGCATTAACAAACTTCAACTGTAATAAATTATTGATGATGTTAGAGGGTTCATTTAAGTTTAAGGCCATATTGTAAAGCCCTGTTCTTAAAAAAGTTGGTGTGTAATTAGTGTAAAATTCAGAGACGGGTTTAGCGACATACTTATCAGCATAGTCCCAAGTAAAAGTCCAAAAAGGTCTATTGATTGACTCAATAGGATCACGTGGGTCACTATAACTTTCGTTGTTTCTTCGGAGTGCTTGAACATCCTGACAGAATAAAAATACTGGAGATGAATACTAGTCGAAAATATTTGAATACTGAGTACTTCACTTGGAATAGTTCCTTGCCATGTTTATGCGAAATAAGATAAAAAAATTATAAAAAGGTATTTTAACGTGCTTCTTTGTTAAAACACTACCTATCCTTGCGTTTTATTTTGATAAACGGATATTAGCATTTCAACTTCGGCATAAGGCAATTCGCATTCAGCAACTATTTCATCAATACCTGCACCTATTTTGGCTAGCTTAATTGCCCGAGAGTAAAATTTATCTTCACCTTGGTCGGTTTGTAATTGTGCAATAAGATCTTGTTGGGATGTTATTTGGGCTTGGAGGGTTTTGATTCTATGCTCAAGTTGTTTTGAAATAATCGCATTTTCATTATTTGCTTGTTCTTGCTTGACTGATAACGCTTGCAATGCGTTATTTAGTGACTCATTTGTTAGTTGTAAATTATTAACAAGTAATTCGAGCGCTTGAACTTGGGATTCATAAACAGCAAATTTAACCTTATGCTTCTTTGTAATAGCAAAGAAAAAAATAAAGCTAAATATGCTGAGAGCAAGTGCAGTCACAGCGATAATAGGCACCGCTAGCAAAGACATAGTTCAGTGAACTTAAGCGTAAGTATAATAAGCATAGTCGTAATAACAAACCATTCTAAATCAACCTCATTAAGACATCATAAAAGCAATTAGAATTGTTTTAATTCGTCCCATTCGTCGTCAGATAGTAATTTATCTAGATCAACTAAAATCAGTAGTTCACCATCTCGATTAGAAACGCCTTGAATAAACTGGGCACTTTCTTCATTACCTACATTAGGTGCATCATCGATTTCAGATGCTTTTAAGTAAACAACTTCTGAAGCACTATCAACTAATATACCAATAACCTGTTTTTCTGATTCAATCACGACTATTCGAGTGTTATCTGTAACATCACGCGGCTCTAAACCAAAACGAGCACGAGTATCAATAACTGTAACAACATTACCACGTAGATTAATGATACCTAGTACATAAAGTGGAGCTCCAGGCACAGGGGCAACTTCCGTATAGCGTAAAATTTCCTGCACCTGCATAACATTAATTCCATAAGTTTCGTTTTCTAACTTAAATGTTACCCATTGAAGCACTTCATCATTTCCGCTTACTTTACCACTTGAATTACTGTTCTCATCAGACATAGTACTTGCCTCTCAATTATTTATGAATTTACAATCTTGCAATTATATAAAAATCAGTCTTACTAAAGCTAATGTTTTATCGTTTTAATTATCTTGATAGATTCCACTGCCATCATTAAGTAATTGAACTAATGAATCTACATCAAGTAAGGCACACATTTTATCTTTTACCAATCCCGCTAACCATGGGCGCTTACTGGCTGAATCTAACCACTTTACTTCATCTTCTTTCAATACAACAGTATCGACTATATTTTCTGCAGCTAAGCCCCAACCACTATTATTAAGCATAATAACATATTGATAATTTAGCGAACTTTTCATTTTATCGTCACATTTCTCAGGCATTACCCACAAGGCCGTATCGACAATATTAATTTTTTCATCTCTGTGCAGCATCACGCCTTTAAACCAGTTAGGTTTTCCCATTAACGTCGTCGTTTTGTCAATATTGTATATACCGCCTAATTCAATTAATGGCACGGCCACTGTCAACCCCCCTACATTAAAGAACAGGGCTTGAAAACCGCCTTTCCGATAAGCTTTAGGATCTTTTAATGGCAAGGCACCCGTACTTTTGTGGGTAACTAAGGGCTCAGGCTTATTTTCTTTAACAACAGTGTTGATACTGACTTTTCTGACATCACGTTGTTCTATTGTACTTTTACGCGTACTAATAGCATCTTCTTTAACTTTTAGATCTACACTCACATTTTTTAGTAAAGCTTCTAAACGCTTCGTTTCAGCAAGCTTTGTGTTTGTACTATTTTTTAGGTTATCCTGACTACCTTCTTGTATAACAGGATCATCTGTCAATAATTCAGACAGATAATTTGTCATTACTTTTTTACTTGCGGATAATGGTTTTGACATTTATTTAATGCTTCTCTGTGAGATTTTCAGTAAGTACTCTAATAAATTTCTATAAGCCAAAACGCCTCGGGTATTTTCTGCATAATGTGAGGGGACTTGCTGTGCTAAACTAGCATTTCTAAAGTTTGTATCTACGGGTATAACGCCTGACCACACTTTTTCTTGGTAGGTTTCTTGTAATTGTTGGTACGCTAATAGTGATGCCTTTGTTCGTTTGTCGAACATAGTAGGAATAATAGTATATTTAAATGGCTTATCTTGCTCTACTTGCATCATATCCATTGTTTTTATCATACGATATAAGCCTTTTAATGCTAAAAACTCTGTTTGAACAGGGACTAATATTCGGTCTGCCGCGGCAAGCGCATTTACCATTAACACGCCTAAAATAGGAGGACAATCAATCAAAACAATATCATAACTATCGGATAGTTTTAACATTGCTTTTTTCAACACTAAACCCATTCCACCTTTAGCTCCTAATGAGCGATCTAAGGTTGCTAACCCCATGGTTGCAGGCAAGATATCAATATTTTCATATTGCGTTGGGCATAAGCTTTGTAGTATTTGCTCTTTTGAAGAGACTTGCGTAAATAAATCATACACACTTAAGTCTAAATCTTCTGACTCAACACCAAAATAATAAGTCAATGAGGCATGTGGATCTGTATCAACGAGCAATACTCTGTTGCCACGCTCAGCTAATAACCCCGCTAAAGCAATAGTAGTGGTTGTTTTGCCAACACCACCTTTTTGATTTGCTACCGTCCACACTTCCAATCTTTTTTCCTACTTTTTAGTTAATGAATAACATTATATAGTTATCTTAGCTTTTCAGCTCTTTCTAGTTCTTTCTAGTTCTTATTCTCAGACATGTTTTCATTTTCTTTTCTGGTGGAAATTCTAATTCCGCCATTAGGTAAACGAATTACCTGTATTTCATTCTCTTTTTCTTCCGAGATAGCTTCATTTGTGACAGCTTCAACTTCTTCAATTTTAATAGCCGGTGTATTAAGTAAGTTTGATTTTTCTAAACCATACTTTGAAATTGCCACGACTACTTTTCTATTTTTTGCACGCCCTTGTGACGTTGAATTATCTGCCGTAGGATAATACTGGCCATAACCTTCTATTGCCATGCGTGCGGGAGTCATTCCTTGTTTTTCTAATACCCGTAAAATAGCAGTGGCTCGCGCAACGGATAATTCCCAATTAGATGAGAAAATTTCGTTGTTGATCATTTGATCATCTGTATAGCCTCTTATACGAACAAAGTTGCTTGATTCACCAATAACATCAAAAATAACCCCTAAAATACTCTCCGCTGAATTGGTTGCAGAAGATGATCCACTTGGAAACAACAAAGCACTATTTAATTCTATTTCTAACCAATCACCATCAATTTGCAATTGCGCGAAACCTGATTCAATTAATTCGTAAAGCGCTGTATGTAATTCAGTTTCTAATGACGTTAAGTTACTTCCCACTCTCGCGTCTGAAATATTAGAAAGTGTTTGCTCTCCTTCCAACAATTCAGGACCTGCGTCTTCAAGAATGCCATTTCCAAATAATCTTTTATTGGTTTTACTGCTATTAACATCAAGAATGTCATCCCCGTGCCCTCTATTTTTGGGCTTAATTTCATTTGCTTGAAAAACGCGACCAACAGATTCAGTGATCGTTTCAAAAGGCTTTTCATTAACCATGGCCATTGCATACAATACTACAAATAAGGCAAAAAGAAGGGTCATATAATCCGCGTAAGAAACCAACCAACGATGGACATTGTCATGTTCTATCGAGTCTCTTCTTTTACGGAAACGCTTCATTTTCCTAACCTGTATGCTGATAGCTTATTTTCAATCGCATGGGGGTTTTCACCATGGGCAATAGCCACTAAACCTTCAAGTATCATTTCTCGGTACATGGTTTGTTGGTGTATGATTTCTTTGATTTTATTTGCTATGGGTAAATAAAGTAAATTTGCAAACCCCACACCGTAAATTGTCGCAATGAATGCCGTTGCAATACTTTGCCCCAGTAATGCCGGCTCGGTCAAGTTAGTCATCGCATGGATCAAACCCAATACGGCCCCTAATATACCAATCGTTGGGCTATATCCCCCCATCGATTCAAAAACATTAGCAGACCGTAAGTTATATTCTCGGTAAACATCGAGATCTAATTCAAGAGACACTTGTAGGTTTTCTAGCTCTACTCCATCAACCAGTAAATTTAAGCCTTTTTGAGTATAACTATCCTCTTCATCTAGGGCGTCATTCTCAAGAGATAAATAGCCAGACTCCCTAGACTTTATAGCCCAAAGTACAATTTTTTCTATGCCTTTTTCGATATTATAACGAGGTGGAGTAAAAACCCATTTTAATAATGAAAGTGCATGATAAAATTGCGCACTTGACGATTGCAGCATGACAGCGCCTAACGTGCCGCCCACAACAATAATAAAGGCAGGCAATTCAAATAAGGCTGAAATTGAGCCACCATCTAAGATAAAGCCTAAATAGATAGCAAATAGAGCAATAACCAGGCCAGTGACACTGAGCCTATCCATGCTTAATTTCCTTCACTATCGTGCTAGCTATTGTATCTAAGGGTAAAGATACTTGGGAAATACCCGCAACGGCAACAGCTTGAGGCATACCATACACAACACAACTATGCTCATCTTGTGCCCAAATTGTTGCCCCTTTTGCTTTTAGCATGCGTGACCCTTCTCTGCCATCTGAGCCCATGCCCGTTAAAATAACCCCCAAAACATTACCGCCAAAAACCTTTGCCGCTGAGCCAAAACTCACATCAACACTTGGTTTAAACGCTATTTTTAAGGAGTCATCATCAATTATTTTAATTTTGGCCGTGCTTTCGGTACCTGAAATAATCATTTGACGACCACCTGGTGCTAGATAAGCACATCCAGGTTTAAGAATATCGCCGTTAGCCGCTTCTTTTACACTGATTTTGCACAAGGAATTAAGCCTACTCGCAAATGCGTTAGTAAATGTTGCGGCATATGTTGGATAAGAATAATTGGTAACGGAAAATCTTGGGGGAATTCAGTTAATATTTTCTGTAATGCGACTGGACCACCTGTAGAGGTGCCAATAGCTAATAGACTATATTTTTTTCCTGAGGCTGTTCTTTTGGAATGAGAAGATGTCCCTTGTTCTCCGGCAATAGATCTTGTCCTAACCACGGGTTGAGCGCCTTGGCTACCTTTAGCAGCTTGGCTATCTCGCCCAACGTTTAGCTTACTGACACTGCCTTTTTTGGCTAACTGAACAACTCGTTGACGTAATAAACTGCCGGCAACTTCACTATTTTGGGCAATTTCATTGAATTTTTTAGGTAAAAAATCCAATGCTCCCGCTTCCAATGCATCTAAGGTTGATTTTGCCCCCTGATGTGTCAATGAAGAAAACATCAATATCGCCGTTGGCGACTGTGCCATGATTTTTTTTACTGCCGCAATACCATTGAGCACTGGCATTTCAACATCCATCGTAATGACATCAGGCTTAAGTTTAATGGCTTTATCTACAGCCTCTTGTCCATTGACAGCAACATCAATAACTTCTAGCAGCGGATCCCTATTTAGAATATCAGTGACTCGTCGTCTAAAAAAACTCGAATCATCAACAACGAGTACTTTGTAGGTCATTTATTTCCTCTACTTTTTAATTACACGACTTTATGAACGCAGCTTTTTATTCACTGGTGATTTTTTCGCATAAAACTTTAACATGTTAGGTATATCAATAATTAAGGCAATACCACCATCACTAGTGATCGTTGCTCCGGCCATACCTGGAGTACCATGTAATAATCTATCAAGTGGTTTAATCACCACCTCTTCTTGCCCTATCAAGCGATCTACCACAAAGGCAACTTGTTGGCTGCCTAGTTGCACAATCACAACATGGCCTTTATCTCGGTCTTTGACTTTAAAGTCTCTTACAAGCCATTCATCTAAATAAAATAACGGAATCGCTTTTTCACGAACAATAATAGTTAACTGACCATCAACACGATTTGTATTGGTTAGGTCTAAATGAAAAATTTCATTTACTGCAGCCAATGGTAAAGCAAAAGTTTGCTCTCCAATAACCACCATTAGAGTAGGCAATATAGCCAATGTCAGTGGAACTTTTATTTCTAAAACAGTACCTACACCCATTTCTGAGTCTATATTAACGGTACCATTAATTTGGGTGATTTTGGTTTTAACAACATCCATACCAACGCCACGTCCTGACACCTCTGATATTTCAGTTTTTGTTGAAAATCCTGGGGCAAAAATTAAGCTAAACGCTTCTGTATCAGACATTCTTGCCGCTGCATCAACATCAAGAACACCACGTTCAATCGCAATTTCTTTCAGTTTTTCAGCATTCATTCCTGCGCCATCGTCTTTAATGGTTAACAGGATATGATCGCCCTCTTGTGAGGCTGATAATGTAACCGTACCTTGACGTGGTTTACCTTTCGCTTCACGTACGTCAGGCTCTTCAATACCATGATCAACTGAGTTTCGAACCAAATGCACTAATGGATCAGCTAATGCTTCAACCAAGTTTTTATCTAAATCAGTTTCTTCGCCGACTAACACTAATTGAATGTCTTTATGGAGGCTACGTGCTAAATCTCGTACTACTCGAGGAAAACGACCAAATACTTTTTTAATTGGCTGCATGCGGGTTTTCATCACCGCACCCTGTAAATCAGTAGTAACAGCATCTAAGTTAGATACTGCTTTGGTTAAGTCTTCATCGTCAGAAATTAAACCTAAACTGGTTAGGCGATTTCTAACTAAAACCAATTCGCCAACCATGTTCATAATTTTATCTAATCGCTTAGTGTCAACCCGTACTGTTGTTTCGCCTTGTGGCGCCGATGGTTGCGCAGCTTTTTTAGCGGCAGGAGCAGGTGTTGGTTTAGCGGCTTGTTGAGCAGGCACTGGTTTGGCAATAGGAGTCGGCGCAGCAGCATGGCTAGCTTGAGTATTTGCTACTGGCGTTGCTACAGATGGTTTTACCTCACTGGGTTTAGGTGCATTACCTTTACCATGCAACTCATCAAGTAGACTTTCAAATTCATCATCATCTATTTCATCAGACGAGCTATCAGAAACAGACGCTGCTGAGTTATTAATGTCAGAAGAAAATGCACCTTGCCCATGTAATTCATCTAATAGGGATTCAAATTCATCGTCAGATATATCACCACTTGCGTCTGCACTAACAGACGTTTCATTCACTGGGGCTGTACTGGCAGAAGGACTTCCGCCACCACCGTGTAATTCATCTAGTAAGCGTTCAAATTCATCTTCACTCATTTCATCACTGGCATCAGTGCTTTCTACTTCCACACTCGCTTCTTGAGTGGTAACTACAGGCTCAGGAGCAGGCGTTTCAGCTACAGGTGCAGCGCCTTCTGGGCGGCTTAAACGGTGTAATTCTGCTAATAATTTAGCATCTGCTGTGACAAGTGGCTCTCTGCCTTTGACTAAGTCAAACATGTCATTAATGGTGTCGAGTGCAGATAAAATAGTATCCATTAAATCAGCATTAACAGTACGTTTACCGGTTCGAAGTAAATCGAAAATATTTTCAGCACCATGACAAACGTCAACAAGCTCATTTAACGCAAGAAAACCTGCACCACCTTTTACTGTGTGGAATCCTCTAAAAATTGCATTGAGCAAATCAGCATTATCAACATCATTTTCAAGCTCAACTAATTGCTCTGATAGCAATTCAAGTATTTCACCTGCTTCGACTAAAAAGTCCTGTAGAATTTCTTCATCTGCTTCAAATGACATTCATTAACTCCCGTTAAAACCCTAAACTTGATAAAAGATCATCTACATCATCTTGATCTTCTACAACATCGTCTCTTTCTTCTGCATTAACTATTGGCCCTTCAACTAAGTTTTCACCTAATTTAGGTACAGATTTTTCTTGTTCATTAACCGATGATATGCCAAATGCAGTTAACATATTAATTAAGCTTTCTTCAACTTCTCTTACCAAATCAATTACTTTTCGAATAACTTGTCCGGTTAAATCTTGAAAATCTTGCGCCATTAATACATCAGTCATCAAACTGTGAATATGTGTAGTTTCTTTACCTGTAGTCGTTAACAAGCTGTCAATATCTACACATAACGCTTTAAATTCTTTTAAATCAATTTCATTATTCATTAATTTAGCCCATGCAGGATTAACAGCACGAACTTGTCCGGCAATGTCTTCAAGTACGGGGAAAATAGATTCTACTGCATCCATCGTTTTATTGGCTGCTTCTTCCGTACGCGTAATTACATAATTCAGTCGTTCTTTTGCGTCTGGAATATCCGCAGTAGCTAAATCACTCAACCGAGAATCAATATTAAAATTGGTTAAAGAGTCATGTAGTTGACGAGTTAATTTACCGATTTCAGCAAACAATTCTGAATTGATCGGGTTTTGAATTTTAGCAATAACCTCATCTGCTTTTTCTTGCTGATCAGTTTCTAAAAATTCAACCAAAGATCTAGCTTGTTCTAATGAAATGCGTCCCACCATTGCCATATTCATGCAAAGTCCTCAATACCTAACCTAAAGCGCTAACAAAATTTATTTGTGAGCCTTAATTTACACGGCTCACCTAAATAAACACTAACCTAGACGTTCGAAAATTTTATCTAACTTAGTTTTTAGCGTAGCAGCAGTAAATGGTTTAACAATATAACCATTTACACCCGCTTGGGCTGCCATTACAATTTGTTCTTTCTTCGCTTCAGCTGTAATTAATAGAACGGGGATGTGAGCTAAATTTGCATCTGCTCGAATAGCTTTCAATAAATCGATCCCTTGCATTCCTGGCATGTTCCAGTCAGTAACAACAAAATCAAAATCGCCATTTTGAAGCATAGGTAAAGCAGTGCTACCATCATCCGCTTCTTGAATGTTTGTAAAGCCTAAATCACGCAACAAATTTTTCACTATTCGTCTCATGGTTGAAAAATCATCAACAACAAGCACTTTCATATTTTTATCCAAGACACCCTCCGGCTAAACATTCATATTTGTATAGGTTAACATAATTATTATTGTACTTAACTTTGCCAAGATTGCATACGAGCTTTTAATCGATGCATTGCTTGACTATGAATTTGGCTGACACGTGATTCACTCACATCCAGTACTTGACCAATTTCACGTAAATTCAATTCTTCATCATAATATAGAGACAGTACTAGAGCTTCGCGTTCTGGTAAAGTACTAATACACTCAGTTAGACCTTTTTTAAAGGCATTGTGTTCAATACTTTGATATGGGTCATCACTATGGCATGCACCGTCAAACTTCAATGCATCTTCACTCACACCTAAATCATCAATACCCAATATCTTACCTGTACTGACTTCACTTAATATATGATGATACTCATTCAGCGAAATTTCAAGTTTTTCAGCAACTTCAACATCAGTGACATCTCGACCTAAACTTGCTTCTAGTGTTTTAATAGCTTCACTAACCATTCTGCTATTCTTATGGACTGACCTAGGTGTCCAGTCTCCGCGGCGCATTTCATCAAGCATAGCACCCCGAATACGAATACCTGCGAAGGTTTCAAAGCTTGCACCTTTAGTGCTGTCGAAGTTATTAGCTGCTTCAAATAAGCCGATCATACCCGATTGAATTAAATCATCAACAATGACACTTGCGGGTAATCGAGCTAGCAAGTGGTACGCGATTCGTTTAACTAATACAGTGTGCTGTTCAAGCAGCACTGTTTTGTCAATTGGGTTATTATAGGCATTAGTCTTTACCACTTTTTACTATTCCCACCTAAATTATCTTAAAATGTTTGTTGTTACTGTTACACACGACAAACGAGTGATATTAATTAAAAGTTAGTAATCAAGTAATTGTTCAATAAAAAATTCCAAGTGACCTGAAGCTTGATGTGGTATAGGCCAACTGCTGACATTCTTAGCTAAGTTTTTAAAGGCTATTGCTGCAGGAGAATTGGGAAAGGCTTCAACGATAGCTTGTTGTTTGCGTACCGATTTGCGGATATTTTCATCAAAGGGAATTACGGCAACCAATTCAAGTGCGACATCTAAAAACCTATCGGTAACTTTCGTCAATTTTGCAAATAATTGCTGTCCTTCTCTAGGGCTACGAACCATATTAGCGACAACTTTAAATTTGAAAACATTGTGATCTCGACTAAGAAGCTTCATTAAAGCATAACAGTCTGTAATCGATGTTGGTTCATCACACACCACTAGCATGACATCTTGTGCTGCACGTGTGAAGCTTAAGACCATATCAGAAATACCGGCAGCAGTATCAACAATAAGTACATCGAATTGAGTTTTCATTTCACTAAAAGCACGAATTAATCCAAGCATGCTCCGCAGGCGTTAAATCAACCATTGATTGAGAACCCGAGGTCGGTATAATTTTTATATTGCCTGGACCTGTTATAATAATATCATCAAGTTCGCATTCTCCTGATAATACATGGGAAAGATTACGTTTAACTCGTAATCCTAACATAACATCTACATTGGCTAATCCTAAGTCGGCATCTAACACTAAAACTCGTTTACCTTGCTGACCAAGAGCAATAGCTGTGTTTAATGAGACGTTGGTTTTACCAACACCGCCTTTACCACCAGAAACTGCTACTACTTTAACTTTTTTTAAGTCTTGCATTTTTCTTAAGCCGCTCGCTTGATCTGACATTTTTTACTCTTATATTACTGCTTGTATTAATGCATAGTTTATTAAAACACGTCAACGAAAATACCGTTATACAGCCATGGCCTGAGCTACTGGCATAGGCCTAGCTGTTCGTTGAGCATAGGCTACATTATGCTTTGCCGCCATTTTATCAGCAAGCGTAACTAATTTTTCAACATTTGCAACTTTAATATCTTCAGGAACTCTCTGTCCATCAGTAAGATAACCTATTGGTAAGCCATTTTGAATTGAAGTTGTAATTATTTCACCAATACTGACGCTTTCATCAAGTTTAGTATAAATACAACCCGACAGTGGTACTTTTTTAAAGCGATCAACATTTTCTTGCATAACCTGTTGTTGGCTGTTCGCTGCTAATACTAAATAATTTCTTATTCTAACGCGAGTATTGGAAACTAGGTTAGCTAAATTTTCAGCTAAACGGATATCTCTTTGCCCCATGCCTGCCGTATCAATTAACACGAGTTTCTTTTTAGCAAATTGTTCAAGTAATAAATCTAATGCTTGGCTGTCTTTTGCTAGTTTTACTTGGCAACCAATAATTTTTCCGTACGTTGCCAGTTGTTCAAAACCTGCGATACGAAAGGTATCCGTTGAAATCAAGGCAACATGTTCATTTCCATGTACTTGGGCAAATCGTGCTGCAAGTTTGGCAATTGTTGTTGTTTTGCCTACACCTGTAGGTCCAACTAAAGCGACCACACCACCGCGATGAATAATGTCATTCTGAGTAGTATTAAGTTGTTCACCTATTAATTTGGTTGCTTGTTGCCATGCTTCTGTATCGCTGTACTGACTTGGCACATAACCCGCTATTTGGTCTGCTATTTGATCATTTAACCCTAAACCTAATAAACGATTAACTAAAACTGCCCGTTGGGGTTCTTTTTGAGCCATTTCTTGCCACATAAGACCCGACACCTGATGTTCTAATAATTTTCTTATCGATGCCATTTCTTCTTGCATTTTATCAAAATTTTGTTGGTTCGCAAAACCGTTTTGTTCTGTTTGTTGCGTTGTTGAGTGCTGTGATTGCATTTTAATTGCCATATGCTCCGCTTCAAGAGATGTATGACCGTCATGTTGCTCATCATTGTTTGTATTAACTGTTTCTGGTGCTAGGATTGTTCCATCAGGCTTTGAGTGACGTAAACGTTCTGTAAAACTACGCAACTGATCTTCAATATTTTCATCTTGAATTGTAGCTTGATGCATCTGCTCTGCGTTTTCTTGTGCTGAATTACGTGGTAATGCATCATTAGCATCGTTCATATTATTCGACGAACCATTTATATTTGGTTGATGCTGAACTTGTCTATTTAATAAAGCTGATAAGCTATCTGCAGGCGCTGAAGCATTGGTTTCTGTGCTTTGTTGTTCTTGCGCACCAGATGCTGTCTTCGGTGGTATTGATGAAGAATGAGTAATACTTACCGTATCATTTGTTACTTCACGGTTTTGTTGACTATTTTGACGATGTGCGTCGTTTTCTTTCGAAGCTACTCCGGGTTGGTTGGTTATAGTCAACCGCTGCCATTAATTCGACACCTTCAGGTATTTTTTTATTAGACATAATAACGGCATCTACACCTAATTCATCTTTTATTTGGGCTAATGCGCTACGCATATCTTTGCCAACAAAACGTCTAATCTTCACAGTGAACTCCTCATATAGTTTCAAGTTAATGTTAACAAGATGATGTTTGAAATAACGTAATGTCATACGCTGCTTTCTTCTCGTTACATTATTTACTTGTTACTTTTCATACTCATTACTTTATTGCCCAATAGCGCTGACAATTTTAATTTGTTTGTCGTCTGGTATTTCTTGGTACGAGATAACCCGTAAACCCGGAATGGTATATTTTACAAACTTAGCTAACACAGAGCGTAAAATTCCTGACGTTAATAAAATAGGCGTATCACCTGCTAATTCTTGCTTCTGAGCGCCTTCTGTCAGTGACTTTTGTAATCGTTCTGCTAAGCCTGGTTCAATGCCTGCACCATCATCTCCGATACCATCTGCATTGACTGGTGCAACATTTGTTCCAACTCTGGTGCCAAGGTTATGACAGGTACTTCATAAGTTGGTCCAACAAGGTCTTGAATAATGAATTTTCGTAGACTAATTCTCACTGCTGCCGTTAATACTTCCGCATCTTGACTCTTAGGTCCATATTCAACCAAGGTTTGTATAATTGAGCGCATATCACGTACAGCAACACCTTCGTTCATTAAGCTTTGCAAAACTTTAACAACAGTACCGGCGATAATGTATCGGGAATAAAACCCTCCACAAGTTTGGGGTAAGTTTTGGCTAGCATATCGAGTAAATTTTGAACTTCTTCATGGCCTAATAATTGTGAGGCATTATTGGTTAGTATTTGACTTAAATGGGTTGCCAATACAGTCGCTGAATCAACAACGGTATACCCTAATGTTTGTGCCTGCTCGCGTTGACTTTGGTTAATCCAAACGGCATCTAAGCCAAAGGCCGGATCTTTTGTTGCTACACCATCAAGTTTGCCAAACACCTGGCCTGGGTTAATCGCTAATGCTTGATCGTGACGTATTTCTGCACTGCCAATGGTGACCCCCATTAACGATATTTGGTAACTATTGGGATCTAAATCTAAGTTGTCACGAATATGTACTGGTGGTACTAAAAAACCAAACTCTTGGGATAGTTTTTTACGCACGCCTTTGATTCGACTTAGTAACTCTCCACCTTGTGCTTTATCAACTAATGGAATCAATCGGTAGCCAATCTCCAACCCAATAACATCAACATGGTGAACGTCATCCCAATCTAATTCTTTCACTTCCTCTTCTTTTTGTTGAGTTTGTACTTGCTCTTCTTCTGCTATTTTTTCTAATGTCATTGCTTTGGTAATTTTATGTTTACCACCAAAATATGCTACTGCACTAATGCCTACAGCAAAAAGTAAAAAAGCAAAATGAGGCATGCCAGGTATCACCCCCATGACAAACATAACGCCAAGCAGCAATATAAAGTGACTTGGCTTGTCCTAATTGACTACTAACTTGATCTCCCATGTCTTGAGAGGTATTTTGGCGTGTAACAACAATCGCCGTCGCAACAGATAATAATAAACCTGGGATTTGTGCCACTAAACCGTCACCAATGGTGAGCAGGGTATAAATCTCAACCGCGCTATCAAAACTAAGGTCGTGTTGCACCATACCAATCACTAAGCCGCCGATGATGTTAATAAATAAAATCAAAATACCGGCAATAGCATCGCCTTTAACAAATTTACTGGCACCATCCATAGAGCCATAAAAATCAGCTTCACTGGTTACTTCAATACGGCGCTCTCTTGCTTGTTCAGCATTTATAAAGCCTGCGTTTAAATCCGCATCAATCGCCATTTGCTTGCCCGGCATAGCATCAAGAGTAAAACGTGCTGTTACTTCCGCAATACGTCCTGCCCCTTTGGTAACCACAACAAAGTTGATAATAATTAAGATCAAAAATACCACCAAACCTACCGCGTAGTTACCACCGATCACCACAGAGCCAAAGGCTTCAATCACTTTACCTGCCGCATCAGTGCCTTCATGTCCTTCAAGTAAAACTACCCGAGTACTGGCAACGTTTAGCGCTAATCGTAAAATAGTTGCGATTAGAATAACGGCAGGAAATGAACCAAACTCTAATGGTTTAAGGGTATAGACAGTTATGAGTAATACGACTAATGATAAGGCGATATTAAAGGAAAATAACACATCAAGCAGCCATGCCGGCATAGGTAAAATAACCATACCTAAAGCAGCCATTACTAATAGCGGTGTACCAAGTCCCGATATTTGGGATAGGTTTTTCTTATTTATTTGATTTAAATAGGCAGTTAATTGCATTGGATACAGCTTGCTCTTAATGATAATTTTTTGACGCTAATTATGATTTAGCAAAAGGTATACCAACAGGGAAAAATAAATACTTTAGTATTTAAATTCATCTGGAATGGGGAGGTTTTTAGCAACAGGTATTGGCCTTTTAGCACGACCTTTTTTATGCTCATTAAGTTGAAAAATAAAGGCAAGTACTTGTGCTACAGCGGCATATAATTCTTCAGGAATGTCTTGGTTAACTTCTGCAGTATAGTACAATGAACGTGCTAATGCTTGGTGATTGAATAATTTCAACTTTATGTTCTTTTGCAATAGTACGAATATGCATAGCCATTTCATCTAGTCCTTTGGCGACAAGTATGGGTGCCCCACCAACATTTGCATCATATTTTAATGCAACACTGTAGTGGGTAGGGTTAGTGATAACGACATCTGCATTTGGCACTTCCCCCATCATTCTTCTTTGCGACATTTCGTATTGTGTTTGCTTTATGCGCCCTTTAATTTCAGGATTACCCTCAGTATTTTTAAATTCGTCTTTAATTTCTTGTTTTGTCATTTTTAATTGGCGTGTGTGATTCCACACTTGATATGGCGCATCAATCGCCACAATAATGCCAATTGACAGTGCCAATGCTAAAAACATCCATAACAACATGTTAACAGCATGACCAAAATTTAATGGGATTGCTTCTAAGCTTAAGCCTAAAATTTGATCAAAAAGTCCATCAAGTAATAAGAAAGCAACAATAAATACAACAAAAAATTTTAAAATTGATTTTAGTAATTCGACAACGGCTTGCACGCCAAACATGCGTTTAAAACCTGCAAACGGCGATAACCGGCTTGCTTTTGGTGCCATAGCTTCCCAAGAAAACGCCATGCCCCCCAAAGATAGTGTTACCAATAAATGCCGCAATAATAATAATAGCGAAAATGGCAAGCATGGGAAAAACAACATGACCAATACCACTAAAGATGATGTTTGACATAGCATGTACATCCATCGCTTCTTTTCGACTTATTGAAAACATGCGCTTCATTGTTGTCGCCAATGCACTAACCAAAGCATTACCCATTAACATCATAGCGAGAGCACTTCCCACTAATACAAACATGGTACCTAAATCTTTAGAACGTGCTATTTGACCCTTTTTACGGGCGTCAGAGAGTTTTTTTGCCGTGGGTTCTTCTGTTTTTTCACCACTGTCTGACTCAGCCATAAATTATTTCCTTTAAGACATTATGTCCAAGTTACGTTGCTGAACAATCAATTAGGTAACAACTAAAATCAAGCGCTCGTTGCCACTGTAGCTCAAAATGAGTGAGAAAATTACCAAAGGTTAACCACATAATTAATAAGCCGCCCATCATTGTAATAGGAAAACCTATGGCAAATATATTAAGCTGAGGAGCTGCTCGTGTCATCACCCCAAAAGAAAAGTTAATTAATAGCATCGCCGTTAATGGCGCTAAAGCAAGCGACAAAGCGGTTGCAAACATCGACCGCCCCATAAAACAATTTCTTTGTACTTAATACTAGCAAAATGTTCATTGCCAATAGGCAGCGTATCAAAACTGGCGACAATAAATTGTAAATACGCTAAATGGCCATCCATAGTCCAAAAGAGCAAGGTGGATAGTATTAAGAAAAATTGACCTACCGCGGGAACATTCATGCCGCTAGCGGGATCAACCAATGATGCAAAGCCCAACCCTGATTGCATCGCAATGATTTGACCCGCTAAAGTAAAAGTATTAATAACCATCACAGTGATAAAGCCTAAGCTAATACCAATGAGTGTTTGCTGAGCAATCATTAAAAAAGTAGTAAAAGAAAGTAATTGTTCAACTTTCGTTGGTGGAATGGTCGGCATAATAGCCAATGTTAACGTGACACATAAAAAAAGTTTAATACGCGTCGGGATAGTCCGTGCGCCAAAACCAATCATCATCATCACTAACGCAGAAATACGAGTAAAGGGCAAAATAAAATCAGCCAGATATTGATTAACAACTGACTCAGTAAATTCCATTAGCTGACAACACTCGGAATACTAGCGACTAACCTAAAGGTGTAATCCATTAGCTTTTGTACCCCCCAGTGACCACCATAAACAAGTGCCAGTAAAGTGACGATAAGACGAGGCAAAAAGCTCAAGGTTTGTTCATTAATTGACGTTGCCGCCTGAAAAATAGCCACAAGCAAGCCAACAAATAAACTGGGTAAGATCACAGCGCTTACTAGCATAATCACTAGTAATAAAGCATCTCTTAATATGTCTACAAAGACTTCTGGTCCCATCTTATGTTCTCTTCTTTACTTTTATTGAGGTAGTAAAAAACTAAGTGCCTAAACCATAACTGGTTGCAATTGTACCAATGACTAAATTCCAACCATCAACCAATACAAATAACATGAGTTTAAAGGGGAGAGACACGATCATGGGCGATAACATCATCATCCCCATGGCCATTAAAATACTCGCAACGACTAAATCTATAATCAAAAAAGGAATAAATAATATAAAACCTATTTGAAAAGCTGTTTTCAACTCACTAATAATAAAAGCAGGTATAATGACAGTCATTGGTAAATCAGTTGGTTTATCTACAGTCTCAAGACCTGCCATAGAAGCTAACGTATCTAAATCTTTTAATCTTGTTTGTTCAAGCATAAATGCTCGCAATGGTACTTTACCTTTATCAATGGCTTCAACTGACGTTAATTGATCGGATAAGTAAGGCCGATAGCCACTTCATTAATTTGATTATACACAGGGGTCATTATGAACAATGTCATAAAAAGCGTTAGCCCTATAATGACTTGATTCGATGGCGTTTGTTGTAAACCAAAGGCTTGACGTAATATTGCCATAACCACCACTATACGAGTAAAAGAGGTCATCATGATCACAGCGGCAGGTATAAAACTGAGCGCTGTCATAAACATCAAAATTTGTAATGTTACCGAGTATTCTTGTGAACCATCAGGATTTGTGGTCAATTTTAATGCCGACATAGACAGATCATCAGCAGCAAAAACCCCTACACTCAATGTAGAAGCAACTAGCGTGAATAAAACTAACCAGAGAATTTTTTTCATAGGCTCTTATTTGTTGTTTGTTGTGTTACTTGTTGTTTGCGTATCGGTTTCGTTTTTACTATTTCTATTTTGTTGCAAAAAAGATAACACATTCGTCGACAATGCTAACGGCTTACCCACTTGAACATCAATAGGGGTTTC
The DNA here is from genome assembly GCF_022669015.1 of Colwellia maritima. Taxonomy (GTDB): domain Bacteria; phylum Pseudomonadota; class Gammaproteobacteria; order Enterobacterales; family Alteromonadaceae; genus Colwellia; species Colwellia maritima. The sequence goes on from NZ_JAKKSL010000003.1 coordinate 25,765, forward strand.
TAAGTTTTTCAATAAGTTTATTTGTTGAGAACTCACGCCCAAAACTAATTGTTCATCGCCTATTTGTACTACAACGATGCGTTCTTTGGCACCTAAAGATAAGCTTGCAATAACCTTTAATTGACTTGAGTTTTGTTGGGTCAAATTAAAACGTTTTAAGACTATTGCACTTATAATTATGACCCCTAACACCATTAATAAAGATAAAATCATACTACTAGCATTCATATTTGCCATAACATGCTTACCCACTTGTGGGGCTTGCTCTATAGCTGAGGGTTCACTCTGCTGAGCAAACGCATATGACGTTAAAAAATAAGAATAACTGCAACAAATGAAAGCTATAATTTTAGTCATTATTTTAATTTTTTAATTCGTTCTATTTGGCTGATAACATCTGTTAAACGAATACCAAACTTGTCATTAACCACAACAACCTCACCATGAGCGATAAGCGTTCCATTAACTAAAACATCTAATGCTTCACCGGCTACACGGTCTAACTCAACAACAGAACCTTGGTTCAATTGCAATAAATTTCTGATGCTGATGTTACTACGTCCCACTTCCATTGAAATAGTGACGGGGATGTCGAGTATGGCATCAAGTTTACGTTTTTCTTCGCCTGTAATGGGTTTTTCATCCTCGGTTAACTCTTCTAGCTCAACAGCTTCAGCTTTACTTGCTCCTTCAGCAGAGGCTTCGGCTTGTTCATCTAACGCCTCGTCCCACATACTTAAATCTTCATCATTGTCATTACTCATTCCGCTTGCCTCAATTTTCAATTTTTTACGATTAATATTCTATACACGCTAGGTGTTATAAGTCGTCTTCTAAAAGCTCAAGTTCTGTTTCGCTGTCAAGGCGTTTGCCGCCTTTGGTTAAAATAGTTAATTCTGATTTAACAGATTCTGGACGTCTAATTTTTTCTTGAATTTTTAGTGCCACGTTTTCTCGACTACGTCCTAGTTTTGCTCTAAACGTAGGCAAATCTTCAATTAACACCGTAATATGTTCAGGCATTTCAATGGGAATTATATCACCTGCTTGTAATTCCATAACCTGGCTCAAGGGTAATTCCACGTCTAAAAATTTAGTATTGAGTGATACAGAAACATCCATAATTTCATCGCGTAGTGCTTTAGACCACCGCATATCTGTGTCTTCTTTATCACTTTGAACACCAAGATCGAGTAGTTCACGTATAGGTTCAAGCATGGAATAAGGTAATGCAATATGGAAATCGCCACCACCACCATCTAGCTCTATATGAAAAGAACTTATTACAACGACTTCTGTTGGGCTAACAATGTTAGCCATAGATGGGTTTACTTCTGAGTCCAAGTATTCAAACGATACATCCATCACTGGAGACCAAGATTCTTTGTAATCTTCAAATATTAATTTCAATAACATTTGAATAATTCGACGCTCCGTTGGGGTAAACTCCCTACCTTCTATTTTTGCATGATATCGACCATCTCCACCGAAAAAGTTATCAACTAAAATGAAAACTAAGCGCGCTTCCATAGTAATAAGGCCGGTGCCTTTTAATGGTCTAAAGCGCACCATATTTAAACTGGTTGGTACAAATAAGGTATGAATATACTCACCAAATTTGATCATTTGAATTCCGTTTATTGATACTTCTGCCGTTCTACGCATCATGTTAAATAAGCTGATACGCATGTGCCGAGCAAATCGTTCGTTTACCATCTCCAACGTTGGCATACGGCCACGGACAATACGATCCTGTGAAGAAAAGTCATAGTCAGCACTACCGTCCTTTAATAGGGAAGGATCCTCAACTATTTCTTCTTCTTCAACATCATCAACACCATGTAAAAGCGCGTCAATTTCGTCTTGGGATAATAAATCACTCACTCATTAATCTCTTTTTAGCTTAATTATATTTTATATGAATTTGTTTACTCTAGTGTGTTTTAACGTAAGTTACATCACTTAATTAAACAGGTTTTAAAGTACATTTTATCCGTTATCTATTGTTGAAACTTTTTAACTTAATATTTTATTTTTCTATTTAAATTTAACACGTTAAATTAAAAAACTTATTGCATCACAAAGCCTGTGAACAGTACTTGTTCAACAGTATCATTACCCTTGAGTTCTTTCATTATCAATTGTACTGCCGTCAAAGATTGTTGCTTTAATGCTTCTTTACCAACACTTGTGCCTAAATCATCAGCATTTGCCTGTGAAAAAACATTGAGTAACGTGCTTTCAATTAAAGGAATATTCATTTTAACACTTTCTTCATTGTCGCCTCCACGTACCAATAACTGTACACGAATTTCAACAAAGCGATCACGTGCAGCTCCGGGCACATTAAAACGAAACGGTCTAGGCATTGGCACATAAAGCGCAGACCCTACTTTAGCATTTTCAACTGCACCTGCTTGAGTACTCTCTGCAGTTGCAGCACCATCAACAGCAGTTTGGGCTGTAGAGTTAGCACTATCGTCTCCCATCAAGAAAAAATACGCACCGCCACCACCGGCAAGTAAAATGACAACAGCGATGATGATAATGAGCATTTTTTTCTTTTTACCACCACTTTCTATTTCTAGATCGACTTCTTTACCCTTTTCGTCTGCCATGAGTTACCTTTATTCTAACCTTAATAAATATTCTTAAACTATATCCTTGAATAGCACGCTAGCCAATGAGTTTTCATCAACTTAGCAGTATTTAGCTTAATTTATCTGCAATTAACAAAGTATATTTTTATTTGTGTCTAAATTTAAGCATAATAATCAATCCCGCGTGTTGAAGATTCGATCATTCTTGCTGACACAGTATGCTCAAGTACATCACTCGCCTCTGCGGTATTTGTTACTGAACGATGATTTGTATCATCACCTTTTTCATTGCTATTTGACTGTTGTGATTGCTGTTCAACATTTGCATCACCAACATCGACACCTTGATTTGCCAACATATCCCTTAGCTTCTGCATATTTTGATCAAGAGCCTCTTTAGCTTGTTGATTTTGCACAATAAAATTAACTGTTGCTTGCTCTCCTTGCAAATTAACTTTCACATGAATATTTCCTAGCTCAGGAGGATCAAGCGTAATATCAAACTGCTGCAATTTTTGTGAGATCATCAACATAACTTTATCTTTAACCGCTTCAGAAAAATCTTTTCTAAAGATAGAAATCGTTTCATTATGTAATTGCGTATTCGTTTTTTGGCTTTGTGCAACCTCAGTGCTGCTCATTGGGTTAATCGTATCTATTGTTTGATGTTCTACCCTATCGTGAGTCGCTAATGTCGCTCTGTTTGTTGCATCAGACGAGTTAGTATTAAAGGCAAAATCAGTATTGGTTTTAGCCATACCTTTAGGGTTCAACTCTTTACTATCACCCACAACCTCTTTGCTTTGCTCAACAGGGTTCTCCGCAATTTTCGTGCTTAATTGCGATTCAGACGATTTTAAATTTACCTCTTTATCTAAAGACTCTGCTGTAGCCTCTCCCAAACTATCTGTCCCGCTATGTTGAACTTTATCTTTAACAACAGGTTGAGTAAAAGACTGCTGAGCATTGGAGTTTACTGATATTAATTTGTCAGCTGATTTTAATATGCCTTTCTCAGCTTTAACATTTTCATTTTGCTCTGTCGTTAACCGCTCTTCATCACTTATTAACTCGTTTTCAAGCAACACTTCATCATTAGCATTCTTCTTCGCCATACTTTGCGATGTCATATTTTGCGATGTCATACTTTTCGTTACGGCCGTTGCTTGAATTTCGTCCTCAGATTTTAGTATGCTAGCTTTCTGATTCACGTCAATATTAATACGCTCTGACATTAAGTCATCTTGCTCACGTGCTTGTTGGATTTGTGTCTTAGCCGCTTTTTCAACATCACCGACGATTTGACTCGATGCTTTTACTGCATTGTCATCCACTTTATTCACTGCTAACCCTGCATCCGGTTGACTTGTTGTTTTAGAGTCAATGGTATTCGTTACGCCTGCATTGATCGCTTTATTTTGAACTAAATCAACAGATTTTTCTTCGGCGTTATTACTTATATCAACGGGGGTTTCATCTATGTTATCCGTGTTATCCGTATTATTTGTTGTAACGTTAGCCAAAGCATTACCATCAATGCTTGGTTTTGTTAGCAGCGGCTTAACATCTTGAGTTTCTTTCCCTTCGCTAGCACTGACTTTTGGTATATTTTGCAATTTCTCTTGTTCAAATGAATAAGCTGATCCAGTTTCTGATGTCGATTTTATTGCCTTTGCTACACCGGATAAGTCAGCGATTAAATCACTCGATTTCAAGAATAGTTGTGCTTCACCTTTTACTTTTTGGATCTCTGCACTCTCTTCAAACGTCGGTATTCTCAACGTTTTTTACAATTGAGGCAGTTTCAGTTAAATTTTTATCGATAAGTATTTTGTCGACAGGCGCTTTTTCTACTAAACCTTGTTCTGTTAGTGTTTTATCCACTTTTGAGAAAAAAGACATTAATAATTCTGATTCACTGGCACTTTGATTCGCTTCGTCTGTTAGTGATCCGTTTGTCATCATTTCACTATCATTGCCGTTTGCGGCAATTTTTTGCGTGTCACTTGCCGAGAGTTCCTCATCCGAAAGGGCATTAACATTATTTTGAATGTTATCAACTTGGCTTTCAGTTTTTATTATTTTTTGATTAGATTCACTGTTATCAGAGGAAGTCTGTTTCGGGGTAATAACCGCATCAAATTCTTTATTTTCAGTTTCACTAATATCCTTATTTTTAGCTAGATGCAACTCAATATGCTGTGAAAATTCATCTTTTAATGGCGAAGGTAAAATAGCAGCTATACTGTCTTTAACTTCGACATTTTGAGAGCCGGAGATAGTTGAAAAATTGAGTTGTTGCATAGTAATCCCAATCGCTAAAATCGATATTAGTTTAAGTATAAACGGACAGAATTTTCTCTTTAATGATATTACAAAGCAATAATCATTCCACTTTAGGTTCGGTGAACTTTATACAATTTAGTTAGCAATGAATGACAATAACTTGACCTCAGGAAAAATAACAAAAAACTAAAATTGCGATATTCTGCGTAAAAACTGCTGTGTCGAAATTTCATCAAACATGCTTTGCTCTTTTTTGCTTTCCACTTTCATCAAAGCAATATTACGTTTATCCGTTAACATTTCTACGGCTTGTACTTTTTGTCTTTGCTTTATCCGGCGTTGTTTACTCTGTTCAACTAACGCTTTGGCTTGATGCATTGCAATTTTTACTTGCTCAGAGGCATAGTCAAGCTTACTGATAAATGCGTGGTAATGATTATATGTAGCACTATCAACACCTTGCAAAGATCGTTGACTTAACCTGTTCATGTATTCAAGCCGATAATCGGCCACACTCTGCAAGCGATTTAAATTCTGTTGGTAATCATGTTCAGCATTTCGTAATGTGTTGGCCGCTTGTTCTTCTTTTTTTTGTTCAAACTTTAATAGGGTTTCAAGTTGCTTATTATTAGCCGCCATAATGTTATTTCCTTAACGTGCTTGCACGCTCTATCAGTCGTATGATTTATGCCGTAGCTTGTTGTTTACTATTAGCCGTTGCCGCTGCGATAATTTCTTGCATTTGCTGTATACTTTGTCCATAAGGTATAACTTCCTGAATTTGCTGCTGTAAAAAGAAATTAATAACAGGTTGAACATTGATTGCTTGATCAATTCTAGGGTCGTTACCCTTGGTGTATGCACCAATAGCGATGAGATCTTTATTTTGCTGATAGAGTGAATATATTTGTTTAAGTTGTCGAGCTAGAGTTTGATGTTCAATACTGGTTACCATTGGCATTACCCTTGAAATAGAACCTTCAATATCAACTGCCGGGTAGTGCCCTGCGTCTGCTAGCTCTCGAGATAAAACAATATGTCCGTCTAAAATGGCTCGTGACGCATCAGCAATGGGATCTTGCAGATCATCCCCTTCAGTTAATACAGTATAAAACGCGGTAATCGACCCTTGTCCTTCTCCTCCGTTACCAAGACGTTCAACTAATTGAGGTAATTTTGAAAAAACTGATGGCGGATAACCTTTTGTTGCCGGTGGCTCACCTACCGCTAACGCAATTTCACGTTGTGCTTGTGCATAACGTGTTAATGAATCAAGTAGTAGTAAAACATTAAGCCCTTGATCACGAAAATATTCACTGATTTGTACGGCGCTTTCGCAGCCTTTTAAGCGCATTAAGGGCGAATTATCTGCAGGTGCAGCAACAACAACGGAACGAGCCCGACCCTCATCGCCTAAAATTTCTTCAATAAACTCTTTTACTTCTCTGCCCCGCTCACCAACTAAGCCCACCACAATGACATCAGCAGTGGTACCGCGCGTCATCATCCCCATGAGTACACTTTTCCCAACCCCCGAACCGGCAAATAAGCCCATACGTTGGCCTTTACCGACGGTAATAAAACTATTGATTGAACGAACCCCTACGTCTAATGGCTCAGTTATGGCTCGGCGTGATAACGGATTAATTGGTTTATTATCTATTTTATAGGTTTCATCGGTTTTAATTGGCCCTTTACCATCAAGTGGCTTACCCACACCATTAATGACTCGTCCAAGTAAATCCATTGATAAAGGTAAATGCAATTTGGTTGAGATAGGTAGCACCCTTGCGCCAGGTAACACGCCTCGTAAACTTTCTTCGGGCATTAAGTAGGTTATATCTTGAGAAAAGCCAACCACTTCTGCCAATAAGTCACCTTGGTTTGTTTCAACTAAACATTGGCTACCAATGTGTGCTTTGACGCCTACGGCTTCAAGAGTTAACCCCACTACGCGTACTAAACGTCCAAAGAACAGGCTCTTTAAATGGATGAATAAAGTCTTGGCTTTTTTTAATCTATCGCTAATGCGCTTGCTATCGACCATGTTTACCCTATAAACATTAAACAAATACACATTGAATTAAAGCGCAAAATAAGTTCCCGCTATAAGTCAAAAAAATTACTGATGTAAAGCATCTTGCAAGAAAGACTCCAATACTTGCTTTAATCGTGACTTCATTTGTAGATCAATATTGGATGTGCTGTTTTCAATCTGGCAGCTGCCAACCGTTAATTGGGGAGCGGCAATAGCTTCCAACCACTTTCTTTAATAAATTGCTCGCCAAATTGTTGTTCTACTTGTTTAATATCATCAGGGTGCAGATAAATTTGGGTAGTCGGTTCATTACTTGGTAAAGCTTTAATACCGGTATTTATCGCCGCCATTAAAATGTCAGGGTTAGTTTTAGCTTCTTGCAAAACAACAGCTTCGGTTAATTGAACAACCAAGGTTAATAGCTGTTCTTCAATATTTTTTTCGACACTGGCTAAAGGTTTGTTCAATTGCTCAATTAAGTGTTGCCAATTTTCACTTAACGTATCAATCGTTTCTTTACCTTGCGCTAAGCCTTGCTCGGTACCTTCTTTAATACCTTGTGTCGTACCTTCCTCAATACCTTGCGCCTTGCCTTCTTCATAGCCTTTAGCAAAACCCTCTTCTTTACCTTGACTAAAACCTTCTTCGTGAGCTGCTTGTCTTATTTCTTCAATTTCTTGAGCGGTCAGTGGTTCCGGTTCTATGATCTCCTCTTCTGGAGGTTCATATTGCCATTCGCGTTTTTGGCCGAAGGCATTCGTTTGGTTTTCTTGCGCTTTGCTCACTGTAGCTTTCACATTAGGGAGCGACCAAACATCTAAATCTTTTGATTGATTAGCTTTTATAATATGTGAGGGTGTTTGGCTCATTTAATGTCTCAAGGCTGATTTTTTAATTTGTCGAACAAAAGTCCGGTTTACGAAATAAATTATAAGAACTCGTCGCCACCGCCACCGCCAAGCATAATTTCACCGGCGTCTGACAATCGACGAGCAACGGCAAGTATTTCTTTTTGCGCTGCTTCTACTTCACTAATACGTACAGGTCCCATGGCTTCAAGATCATCTGCTAACATCTCTGCAGCACGTTTGGACATATTGCCTAAGAACTTCTCTTTAAGTGCTTCATCTGCACCTTTAATTGCTTTCATCAGTGCGTCTTGTTCTACTTCGCGAAGAATCGCTTGCATACCTCGATCGTCAACATCCACTAAGTTTTCAAACACGAACATTAAGTCTTGTATTTGCTGACTCATTTCTTCATCGCTTTCACGCATAGAATCCATCAATATGCCTTCAACATTAGTATCAAAATAGTTCATGATATCTGCTGCTGCTTTCAAGCCACCCATTTTGGCTGCTTGAGCGCCACTTGTCCGGCAAATTGTTTTTCCATTATTTCGTTTAATTCTTGTAATGCTGCCGGTTGCACTTCTTCTAAGTTAGCAATACGCATCATTAAATCTAGGCGCGTTTTATCTGTAAACTGACTCATTATTTCGGCAGATTGTTCAGGGGCTAAATAGGAAAGAACAATCGTTTGAATTTGCGGATGCTCATTTCGAATGATATTAGCCACTTGTTTAGAGTCCATCCATTTTAAAGAATCTAAACCTTTAGAGGCTCCACCCATGACAATTTGATCAATTAAATTACCCGCTTTGTCCTCGCCTAGAGCAGCCGTTAACGCTTTACGAACAAAATCTTCACTTTGGAAACCAATGGTTGAAAAGTTTTGAATCTCATGAATAAATTGTTTATGAACAGCGGTGATTTTTTCTTGTGTGAAATCTTCCATTGCCGCCATTACTGTGCCCACTTGCTGCACTTGTTTTGGCTCTAAATGCTTTAATATTTGGGCGGCATCTTCTTCTGATAAGCTTAGTAATAAAATAGCAGCTTTTTCAGCGCCTTCTAATTTATTAACATCAAAGCCAGAAGGTGCGGCGGCAAGTTCTCCACCTACTTGTGTTTCATCACTCATCTTCGTTCAACCAACTTTTAACTACTTGCGACGATAATTCTGGTTCATTTGCGACTAATGCGCGAACCGCTTTTAATACATCTTCATCTCGGTGAAGGTCTGGTAATTGTAGACTACCATCAGGTGCAAAGCCTACATTGCCTGCGTCAAATTCTGAGGTTAGCATATCCATGGTTTCATCACCTAGATCTATATGGCTATCAAGTGATTTATCGCCATAATCTTGTGGTGTACTGTCTGGGTATATTAAACGTTTCAGCATAGGACGAACTACGGCTACAATGAGAACAATAATCACCAAGGCAGCCATAACGAGCTTTAACATTTTTAAGAACCATGGTTGCTCCCACATTGGTACTACATCAACAGGACCAAAATCAGAGCGACTAAACGGAATAGTAATCACTTCTAGCACATCACCTCGCTGAAGATCGAAACCAATACTGCCTTGTAATAATCGACGAATTGACGCAATTTCAGTTACATTTCGTGGTTCTTTGGCTGCCACAGATGATACGGCATCACCATCGGCATTAGTCGATGCCGGCGGAGCTATTCCATCTACATAATCAAGGGCAACCGACACACTCACTCGGCGAATAACGCCTGCTTGTTGTTTAGTATGGCTAATAGCTTCGTCTAATTCATAATTTTTGGTCGATTCACTGTGTTTTCTGCTAGGTATTGCTTTATTTTGTTGGCCTAATGCATTTTCAGGAATACTTGATTCAAGTGGTGGCTGATTGCTTAATGCGCCAGGAATACCGCCTAATGCACCACCCATGGTATTATCTTCTACTTTCATTTCACTACGCAGTGCAGGTAAATCTGAATTATAACGACGTGCAGTTTCTTCTACATTCGTGAAATCCATTGTTACATCCACTTGTGCGGTGTAATTCCCTAGGCCAACAACAGGAATAAGAATATTATCAATTTTTTCCATGTATTCTTGTTCACGTTTTTGTTCAATATCTAATTCATTTCGTGAACGGGAAGAAATTGAATTCTGGCTTCCTGAATTTAATAAACGTCCGTTTTGATCAGTCACCGTTACACGATTTGGACTCATTCCTTGTACAGCGGAAGCAACAATATCAACAACGGCATCAACTTCTTCAGCAGACAGTAGTCGGCCGCGTTGCAAAGTAAGCACTATGGTTGCAGAGGGGTTTTTCTCTCTACGAGCAAAAATATTTTCAGGGGGAATAGCAAGTAAAACTTTGGCACGTGAAATACTTTGTAATTGTTCAATCGTTTTAGCAACACGTTGCTCCCTACCATACTTTAAACGTTCACGCTCGACACGTTGGCTAACACCGAACCCCATGTCTTTCATAACAATATCTTCACCTTGAGAAGGCTCACTTGTTAATCCTTCACGCGCTAACAAGAGTTTTACTGATTGATATTCGTCAGTGGGGACTGAAATAGTGTTATTTTCTTGACGGTAGTCCACTTCATTGGCATCAAGAAAGTCCATTGTTTTAATCAACTGTTCAGTTGGTTGTTTAGATAAAAAACGATATTCAGGCTCATTAGCTAAGATAATAACGAAGACAGCAATTGCTAAACAAATTGATAATGCAACCACGAGAGTAATTTGTCGCAACATGTCAGCATTACCTAAGCTAGCTGCAAAGCCTGATTTTTTTTCTTCGATAGCATTATCATCAGAATCATTGGCAATCATTGAATTACCACCATCTGCTGCTACCATTGAATTTGTATCTGCCACTGAACTTCTCCGCTTACTACTGCTATTTATTTTTAATTTACTACGTATGACTCAAGTTTAGATGTGAATAAATCATTTGTAACAAGGCGCTTGAATGAGTAATAGCTCGCCTATTGCGATTGAAAGCAACGATGTTAGAATTAATTTAGGCCATATAAACTAGACTGGCATGCTCATTATTTCTTTATAAGCTTCTACAAATTTATTACGCACTTGCACGGCTGCATCTAACGCTACACCCGATTTGGATGAGGCGATCATGACTTCACCTAAAGAAACATTAGGGTCACCTAATTCAAATGCCATTTTTTTAGCACCCGTATCTTGTTGAAGTTCATTAACCGTTTTTAATGCATCGGTTAAGATGTTGCCAAAATCACTACTAGATGAATTAGTGCTATTAACGGCATTAATACCTGAAATTCCCTGCATATCACCACCGACAGCAGGTAACTTATTCCCTGATGCTTGTAATGACATACTCTGCATTTGGGCAAATAATGAATTTGTATTGATATCCATAGTCGTCTCACTTGTGTCAATTTTTTCTTTGGTAAGCAATAAAAAAATCTATATCTATGGATCTTGCAAGCATGGTGCCAAGACCTAAAATAAATATAAAAAGTGATGAGTATAATGATTAAGAAGCAACGGAAGGGGAAATGGCAAGTGCCAGAGTTAAAGGTGAAATGAAAGTCGATAAAACTTACATTATCACCTTATGTATCTGTTATATTAACCTGATGTGATGGTTATATTAGTACACGTTATCTTGGTATTTTAATACCTGAGTCTCGCATTCTAGCGATTTTATACCGTAATGTACGCGGGCTAATACCTAAACGTTCGGCAACGGCTTTTCTACTGCCATGACAAGCTTGTAATGTATCAAGTATTATTTGATGCTCTTGTAATTTTAATTCACTACCTAATTTATCGTCCGACGTCACAATGCTTTCAGCTTCATTAACCTTAGAGGTTTCAAAGTTTTCAATCATCAAATCAGCAGCATCAATCACTTGGTTAGTATGGAGTATTAACGCTCGTTGAATCACATTGTCTAGTTCACGAACATTGCCAGGCCAATGGTATGCATTAAGTTTGCTTCGAGCTGACGGATTAAACTCGGCAATTTTTTCACCATTTTTTTGACAATAGCTTGCTACCATATGTTGTGCTAATGGCAAAATATCATCAGGACGTTCAGCTAAAGGTAACCAAGTTAACGGAAACACATTTAAACGATAATAAAGATCTTCCCTAAAATCACCTTTGCTTACGGCTTCTTTAAGATTACGGTTACTGGTTGCAATAACACGAACATCTAGCTTGATAGTTTTTCGACCACCTAACCGCTCTACTTCTCGCTCTTGTAATACCCTCAGAATCTTCGCTTGTAGCCCTAAATCCATCTCAGTTATTTCATCAAGCAAGATAGTCCCACCTTGTGCTTGTTCAAACTTGCCTGGACACGCTTGGATTGCGCCTGTAAAAGCGCCTTTTTCATAGCCAAATAATGTTGCTTCAAGCATATTTTCTGGGATTGCTGCGCAGTTAATAGCAATAAAAGGTTGTTGTGCTCTTGGTGAGTTATTATGAACGTATTGTGCTAGAACTTCTTTACCTGAACCACTCGGACCAAGCACCATAACCGACGCTTCAGTTGTAGCAACTTTACGCGCTAAACTTAATAATTCTTTACTGTTTTTATCTGCAACTATAGGGGTGTTTTTCTTAACCTCTGACAGCGGAATATATTGACTCACCATGTTTAGCAAGACTTCAGGAGAAAAAGGTTTAGCAATATAATTACATGCACCGTCTTGCATTGCCTGTACTGCATCATCGATCGTGCCATAGGCTGTCATCAATAATACGGGTAAGTTGGGATAAAGGTTTTTGATGTTTTTTAACAAAGACAATCCTGACATGCCGCCCATTTGTACATCACTTACCACAATATCAACGTTATTATTTTTCAATAACAATATTGCGCTTTCACCTGAATCTGCTTCAATACATTGATAATTTGCCAACGTAAGAGTATCAATAAGTGCCTCCCGTAAACCAAGATCATCTTCAACAACAAGTACTTTATGATGACTCATGTGACTTCTCCTGTTTATTAGCTTTACTGTTCACTTTAGAATTTGTGGAACTAGTTGAGGCTATCAAAGGTAATTTTAAGCAAAAATGCGCCCCTTCTCCTGGCTTACTCAAGTACTTCACTAGCCCTTGATGTGCTTCAACCACAGATTTAACAACAGCAAGGCCGAGCCCTGTACCTTTACTACTTGATGTATAGAAAGGTTCAAATATTTTCTCAATATCTTTAGTGATAATCCCTGGTCCATTGTCTTTAACACTGATATAAACAGCATCATTTTGACTGTACACTTGAATGTTAATCGCGGCTTGCTCTACTAACTTAGAGTCAGTGGCTTGTAAAGAATTATGTAATAGGTTCTGTAAGGCGCCTGTTAACGCATTTTTATTAGCTAAAATACAGTGATCTTCACTCGTCATGTGAATATTTACACGGGCATCAGCTTTAGTAATTAGTGCATCCATTGACTGCACACTGTCTTTTATTAATTCATTTACTGACAGCGACTTCACTACTTGCTCATTACCGCTTTTTGAAAACAACAGCATGTCATTCACTTGCTGCTCTAAATCACGTAATCTTGAACTCAGTTTTTCTTGAAAAGTGCTTCGTGCAACCTCTGATAACTTTCTATTAGATAAATTAGCGCTGTATAACATGGCTGCTGATAATGGAGTACGAATTTGATGCGCGAGTGTTGATACCATACGACCTAACGATGAAAGTCGCTGCATTTGGCCAACTTTGTCTTGTAATAAACGCGTTTCCGTTAGGTCAGTGATCATGATCAATTGCCCGGGTTGTGTACCTAAACTGGCTATTTCTAATTTTACACGACGGCCATCTTTTAATGATACCTCATGCCAATCATCTGCTCTGGGTTTAAATGAACGCGCAATCACATTAAACCAAGGTTGTCCTAAAATGGGTTCATCTAACAAGGCTCTCGCCACTTTATTAATTTTAACTACAACACCGTTACCATCTAACATGACGAGACCCGTTGGCATCATTTCTATTAACTGATCTGCCATTTTGGTGTCTTTTACATGATGTTGCTGTTGGTGAAAATTAACATCAGTTTCAAATAGTTTTTGATGTATTACATGATTTTGAGATACATGATTTTGTGATACCTGTGCACGCAATGATGCTAGCTCACCAGGAAAAGCCTCTTTTTCCAATAACGTATTTTTTGCTACGTTATGACTAGCCAAAGGTATATTTACCGAGTTAAAACCGTTATTAGCGATAAAGTGCTGTGCAAGTGCCATAAAACCAACATCCAAATAAAATTTAGTTCAAGTTGATTAAAGCATTTTGTATGCCATATTTTTAAACGTTTTATATCAATAAGTTAAATTGACTTTTCGGTGGGGTTGATGTTGTCAAACTATTGGCTTTTACTATTGATCTTTTGGTTTAGTCGTCTTAAATTCTGTGTGCGAATACAGTATTGGTAATAGATAGTTAAATCCCTACACTATATGATGCCACTATCTTTCGCTTAGTTAACTTCCTCTGATCAAGAAGGTTTTTGTAAATTATATTTCCGCATTTTTTCTACTAATGTTGTTCGACGCATGCCTAATGTTTCTGCGGCCCTAGCAACAACATAATCATGTTTAACTAACGATTGATTGATAAGAGATATTTCTAACTCTGCTAAATACTCTTTTAAATTTAATCCATCTTGGGGTAATAAACCAAACATTGTTAGGAGTACAGCTCAATTCTGTATTGTTATCTTCCTCTTGAGCATCAACAGAGTCTTCGTCATCATCATAGTCATCAAAATCAAAGCCACTAAACAATTCATTAATCGCTTCTTTTTCTTGTATTTCTTCTGGGTATTCAGGCGTATATTCTTCCGCCTCAACATGCTGATATTTAGTAGGTAGCTCAGCTACATCAACAATTTGATCTCCATACATAATTAACATGCGTTCTATCAGGTTCGATAATTCTCTAACATTGCCCTTCCATGAGTGTTCCATCAAGGACTCTATTGCTTTATCGGTAAAACGAATTGTTCTTTTTTGTTCATGTTCATGTTCAAAACGAGATAAAAGTTCTTTTAATAATAATGGAATATCTTCTTTTCGTTCTCGTAATGCGGGTGTTTCAATGGGAAAAACATTTAATCTATAATATAAATCTTCTCGGAAATCCCCTGTTTTAATCATATCTTCTAAGTTTTGATGCGTTGCTGCAATAATACGCACATCTGCCTTTAAACTTTTACTTCCGCCCACTCTTTCAAAAGTTCGCTCTTGTAATACTCGTAGCAACTTAACTTGCATGGGTTGTGGCATATCTCCAATTTCATCCAAAAACAAGGTTCCGCCTTCGGCTAATTCAAAACGTCCTTTACGAGTCGAAATAGCGCCAGTAAAGGCACCTTTTTCATGACCAAACAGTTCACTTTCTAATAATTCAGCAGGAATTGCCCCACAATTTACAGGAACAAAAGTTCCTTGAGCACGGTCAGATAAATTATGAATGTTTCGAGCTACCACTTCTTTACCCGTACCTGATTCACCAAGTACTAAAACGCTCGCCGGATTTTTAGCCACCTGTTCAATGAGAAAGCGTACTTTATTCATTGCCTTACTTGTACCCACTAATGAACGAAATAAAACGCTAGAACCTAACTTCCTTCCTGCTTTAGGTAACTTATTATGATATTGATGGCAATGATGTATGAGTTCAGTGAGTTGAGCATAGTTTAATGGCGTAGAAAGCGTGCCTATCACGTTAACATTAATGGTTATTGCCGACGCATCAAGCACATCGTGTAAGATAAAAGGAATACGGGGATTATTTTTTACTAAAGCACCTAACTCATCATTAACCTGTCCAGTCAAGATCACGGTTAGTATATGACTACTGTCGGCTAATGCAGCAGCGGCTTTTTCTTGTGAGCTATGAATATAATATTCGCCTACAAAAGCCAAAACGGTATTAATTTGTTGGCTTCTAATAGGATCATCATCAATGATCAAAATGCGTTTATGCTCATTGGTTGCAGGTACTGCTGATATTGCTACTGAACTATCATTCATACTTAACTCATTACGGCCTGGAAAAAGTACTATTTTTTTATAGTGTTACGGGTAATTCTAGCTATTAATCTATAATTATCAACAAAAATTTGACGCATTCACGTCATTTATTTGTCGTATTGAATGCGCATATTTTCCCGTGGAGGACGTTATTCCCTATTCTGGCCTAGTAAAAAGGCTAACAGGCTATTTATTTATTCACCTGAGAACCGCTTGGAATAATACATTTTTACATTAAACTCTCTAATAAAAACGCGTTTGAAGATAATTTAACCTGAGCTCATCAGGTAAATTAAAGTTTATTAATTTAAGAATCTGAACAATTACAGTTAGAATTAGATCGTATCAATAGTACAACATCTTTTGGTAGCTACCGCCTTTTTAAGCAAAGTGATGCGTTAGCTACCCATGGTAGTTCAGAAGCAGAGCGTAATCTGCAATCAAAAAAATTGACGATGCGCTAAGCTATATTGATCAACAACGCGCTAGTTTAGCGCGCATTTATGAACAGGCTTGAGCATACTATTTCAAATTTAGGTAACATAAGTGAAAATGTGTCCGCCAGTCGATCCCGTATACAAGATACAGACTTCGCAAAAGAAACCGCTCAACTAACCTCTTTGCAAATTAAGCAACAAGCAACAGCAGCCTTATTAGCACAAAGTAATATTGCTGCAGAATCTATATTAAAGTTATTAGGTTAAACCTCGTGTCAAAAAATTGATAGGCTCTATAATAACAAGACTAATCACCAAACCAGTCGAAAATACGACTCAAGGTGACACATAAATAAAACCTCTAATAACAACACCTTAATAAAAACAAAATTTAAATAAGATCTTTGGCATAAAAAAAGCATAAGTGAATAAGAATATTTTAACCATATTTTATTTTAGCAATGTAGGAATGTAGAATGTTGATTATAAATGGTACTGCTGAATTAATGCATAATGACCAAAATTTTGTAAAAGGTACTCGACACGAATTCACCATGTTTTCAAGAGAAATGCCTTTTGAACAACAACTTAGCCAAATAGAAGAGTATTTAGTTACACGTGGGCGGGACAATATCGAAGTGTTAAACAATGGGGTAATTAGTAATGCAGATGATATAACGCATCATGTATTACAACAAGCTTATGAGAAAGCAGAAAAAGATGGCTTTGCGGTAACCGTAAACCACCAACCTTTAATCTAGTTATTTCGTAGATACATTGTTTCAATTATAAAAGTTTTCTATACTAACGGCTATAGCTAACGTGGAGGTGTCTATGACACATGCATCACTTAAAAAATATCACCAAACAACGAAAAGCACTGCCCAAACAGGCTTCCCCTTACCAGTTAGTTGCCATGCTATTTCAAAAGTTACTAGATAACATAGCAACAGCCAAGGGTGCTATTTCACAAAATGATTTTGACAAAAAAGGGACTCAAATCTCAAATGCTATTGCCATTATTGGGGTGTTAGAGGGATCTCTTGATTTTACACAAGGTGGCGAAGTTTCAGAAAACTTAGCATCGCTTTATCAATACTGCTCAGAGCAATTATTAATTGCCAGTTCAGAAAATAACAGTGATAAGTTAGAAGAAATAATTCAAATTTTACTGCCAATTAAGTCTGGTTGGGATTCTATTCCACTTGAAACACAAAATCAGGTGAGCTTTTAGTGACCGATAGCGTAATAAAATCACTTACTCGAATCAATAATATTTCGCGGCAGTTATTGTCGCGAATACAAGATCTACATGCTGATTTACAAGCTCCCTCGCAAAATCAAGCTGACGAAGATGATGTAAACAATTCAGGTGAAATGATAGTTGATACTGAATTAAAAGAATTAATGTTAAGTAGACAAAGGTTAATTACTGAGTTATTTGAACAACACGCCTTAGCAGAAATTACAGCGCAACACTTATTAGCAAATGAAATGAAATCACTCGATGGCGAATTACTAAATCTTTCGCAATTATATAAGCATGTCCTTGCCGAACAAGTGATTAATATAAAGAAAAGAAAAAAGTAGCGACTTCCTATAAAAAGTATTAACTTACTTCTTTACCTCTTACTTTAGTTTTACTTCAGTTTAACTATCTTGTTTAACAACACCTGGCATATTATCTAACTGAGCCATTAAATAAGTACTAGTAGAGTTTAAGTTTGCCACAATTAAATCCATGGCATTGTACTGAGCGTATAAACGAGCCTCTAACTGCTCCATCCTGCGCGAAAATGCTAAATTATCATCATCTAATCTATCTAATTGAGTAGTTTTACTATCAATACGGTTTTGAATAATACCATCCGAATCAGTATAAAAGCTGGTTAGTTCTTTGAGTGATGCAACAAAGCCATCCGCTGAGTCTGTACCTACAAAAAACTGCTCTACACCATCAACGTTATCGCTAATAAACTCATTTAAATCTTCGGTCTCTAAACTTAAAACGCCATACCTATCGCTACGAACACCAAGTTCAGATAAAGACAAAGTTTTGCCGTTACCAATATCAAAACCTTCACTGAACTGTTGACGCAACTTCCCCATCACACCACGTAATAGAGAATCTCCGGCCAGAGGACCACTACCAGATTCACCTGACGCACCTAATTGTTTACTCAACACTTGTAACTCATTATAGCTTTCAACAAAAGTCTCTAAACCGACCTGAATATTAGCATTATTAGCCGTAAAGCTTATTTGACTAATATCATCATCGACACCATGTAATTTCTTAGCGGTGATATCAACACCATCGATAACATCTTCAAAAACATTAGTACTATTAGTAACCACAAGCGTACCATCAATAGTAATTTGTGCGTCCAGTGCTTCAGTAATCTCTGTTAAGTTTGTAATGGCTGTAGGAAGCGCCGCAGGATCATATGCTAGACGTGATAAACCTAAGTTATCGCTATTATTACCATCGCTGACATCCGTCACGGTTGTAGTAATACTGTTCGCTAACCCGGTTTCCTTACTGGTCATTATAAGGTGTTGACCAAACATCGTCTGTTACGATGGTCGCGGTAACTAAATCGTTATCAACACTATCATTAATCGCATCACGAATATCACTTAATGTATCGGTTGCCGATACAGCAATGTCAAAGTCATTAGCCCCAACGGCTATATTTATATTACCTTCACCTACAGCTTCAGTGTCAGTTATAGCACCAGACATCAGTTTATGGGCTTGCGCCAAAGCGTCAACTTTTACCGAATAATTACCTACTTGGGCATCTTTAGATGCAACAAGTCCAACAAAATTGTCTGCGCCACTCGCTTTGCGTTGTTGATAATTGTCTGCGTCAGCTAAACTTTCAATAGAGCTAGTGACACTTTCAAGTGCTGATTTTAGCGCACCAATAGCGGAGATATCAGTAGTAATTGCTGCTTGTTGCGTATTAGATCGCGAAACAAAAGGGGCGGTTTCAGCGTTAACAATTGCACTGACAATCTCACTAACTTGCAACCCTGAACCTATTCCTGTAAACGTTAAATCAGGCATACCTTCCCCCTATTTTTAAAACAAAATTAATGTGCAAATATTTACACTTTAGCATCAACAAAACCGCCAACCATATCTGATAGTTTAGCAACTAAAGTTAGCACTTCTTCAGACGGAAACTGTTTAAGTAGGTCGCCACTGGTTTTATCGATAACTTTAATCACATCACGGCCAGAATCTTTATCAACAGAAAACTCCAAACCACGGTTCATATCACCAACAAAATCCTGCAATTGTTGCGCCACTTTCTCAAGTTGCTGAATAGTTAACGGCTCATGAACAACTCGATTAACTTGTTCATTAACAATCGCTTTTGGTTCATTATCACTGACAGCAATTTTGTTTTCTATATTATTACTCTCTGATGCCTCTGACTTTTTAAACTCAGGAGATAAACTAGCTAAGCTTAGGTTTGCACCATTTTGTACTGCACTCATTATAGACTCCTTCCTTACTTTATAAACTACATTTTCTTTTTTGTTTATTCAATTAAGAAATAGTAATAAGTTACTTAAACACAAAAAGGAAGGAGTTTAATAGCCCCTTCCTTTATCTCATTTTAAGCTAGGGCTTAGTAATTTCTACTAACCAATTAAGCTTAATGCGGCTTGTGGTAATTGGTTAGCTTGCGCTAATATTGACGTACCTGCTTGTTGCAATATTTGGTTTTTAGTCATATTAGCTGTTTCTACCGCAAAGTCGGTATCTTGTATACGACTACGTGATGCTGATACGTTTTCTTGGATATTTGCCAAGTTACTAATTGTGTATCCAAAACGGTTTTGAATCGCACCTAAGTCAGCTCGACTATCATCAATTGACGCTAATGCAGCATCAATCACTTCAATAGCACTTTGTGAACCAGTTTGGGTAGCTAAATCGATAGCTGATACTGCAGATAAACCTGAGTTACCTGCGGCAGTAGCGAATAATTCAGTACTTGCACCTGAGAAACTAAAACCGGTTTTGCCAGAAAGTACTACTTCACCAATCGCTATTTGTTGCGCGGCTTCCGCAGCAGCAGCAATATTAGTTCCATCATTTGAGGTTAAGCTCATAGTACCTGCAACGGTAGTAACAGAGTCTAAAGTAACCGTAATATCATCATTTGCTGTCAATATCATTTGAGCACTATTGTTAGGATCAACTGTAGCCGTTACACCTGTATTAGCGTTATCATTTATCGCGCCTACCAAAGTAGTTAAGTCACTTTGATTGAAATCAGAAACAGTGATAGTTTGACCACCAACATCTAACACAACATCTTCACCTGCAGTATTCGCGCTAAAAGAAACCTTAACAGTGTTTTCTACCGCAGCATTAACGTTAACATTTGAAGCGGTTGTTGCCGTATTAATTGCAGCTGCAATGGTTGCACTTGAAGCATCATCAGCATAACTAATATCAGATGTTGCCGTGCTATTGCCTGCGTTATCAGCGATAACTAAGGTTGCATTGTTTGTAATCGCATTTAGCGCAGCGCCACTCGTTAAACCACCACCTAATGTACCTTCAGAATTATATACTTGGCTACCTAAAGCTTCAGCAGCAACATTATTCAAACTCATGGTAATAGTTTCGTTAGCGTTAGCACCTATTTGGAATGATTTACCGCTATAAGTACCATCAAGTAGTTGTTGACCACCAAACGAAGTAGTTTCTGAAATACGAGTTAATTCTGCTTGTAATGCTGTTACTTCTTTTTGTAGAGCGCCACGATCTTCATCTGAGTTTGAACCATTGGCAGATTGAAGTGCAAGTTCACGCATACGTTGTAAAATATCAGTAGATGCTTGCATCGCACCCTCAGCAGTTTGTGCAATTGAAATACCGTCATTTGCATTTCGTTGTGCTACACCTAAACCATTTATTTGTGATGTTAAACGGTTAGAAATTTGTAAGCCCGCTGCGTCGTCTTTAGCGCTATTGATACGCATACCTGACGACAAACGTTGCATTGACGTAGCTAAGTTATTACTTGAACTAGTTAAATTACGTTGAGCATTTAGTGATGATATATTTGTATTTACTGATAAAGCCATAATAAAACTCCTGCATACAAAATGTATTGCGTTAATTAGATTTAGATATGGAACTATCAGTATTAATAACTAATTTACATCGTCAAGTTCCCGTTCTAAACACCTTAACGGCAGGATAAAATTTAACTTTAACTTTATTTATAAAAAAAGTTAAAAAAAGAAAATACATGCGATTTTATCTATAGATTATACTTTGCAAATAACGTTACAACCGTTGTCATACTTGGTTATTTACACAAAAAAGATAAATTAAAGATAAACAGAGGATTTATTACGAAGAAAGACAAAAGGCTAGATTATCAACCTAGCCTTTTTACAAAATGTTTAATTAGCCCTATGCTAATGTAAAACTAACCAACCTATTAACCACCCAGTAAACTAATAGCAGCCTGCGGGATTTGATTTGCTTGCGCTAAAATAGAGGTGCCTGCTTGTTGTAATATTTGATTTTTAGTCATTACTGCCGTTTCTACCGCAAAATCAGTATCTTGAATTCGACTACGAGAGGCTGAAACATTTTCTTGAATATTCGCTAAGTTACTAATGGTGTGACTAAAGCGGTTTTGAATCGCACCTAAGCTAGCTCGGCTATCATCAATAGAGGCTAATGCGGCATCAATTACATCAATAGCGCTTTGCGAACCTGCTTGTGTAGATAAATCAATTGCAGATACTGCAGATAATCCCGAGTTTCCAGTTGCCGTAGCAAATAAATCTGCATTAGCCCCTGTAAAACTAAAGCCTTCTTTACTCGACATAACCACTTCACCAACACCTATTTCTTGGGCACCCTCTGCTGCTGCGGCAATAACACTACCGTCATTTGTGGTAAAACTCATAGTACCTGCAACCGTTGACACAGAAGTTAATGTCATAGTGATATCATCATCACTGGTCAATATCAATTGAGCCGAATTATTCGGATCTACCGCCGCAGTTACACCAGTATTTGCATTGTCATTAATTTTAGCCGCAAGTGCCGTTAAATCGCCTTGGTTAAAATTACTGATGGTGATCGCTTGCCCGCCAACATCAAAAACGGCAGTTTCACCCGCGGTATTAGCACTGAAAGAAACGGTTACTTCATTTTCAACTTCTGCTTTTACATCAACATTAGCAGCTGTCGTTGCAGTATTAATAGCTGAAGCAATATCTTTACTTGTTGCATTCAATGCGTAAGAAATATTAGCTGTGGTATTGCCACCATTACTCGAAATTTGTAAATCAGTATCAGCCGTCATCCCGTTTACGGCAGCACCACTAACTAAACCACCACCCACAGTACCTTCTGAATTAAAAACTTCACTACCAATTGCTTCGGCAGCGATGTTATTCATACTCATATTAATCACTTCATTAGCATTGGCACCTACTTGGAAACTTTTTGTGCCAAAACTTCCATCTAAGAGTTGTTGTCCACCAAATGAAGTTGTTTCAGCAATA
Organism: Colwellia maritima; assembly: GCF_022669015.1. Classification (GTDB taxonomy): domain Bacteria; phylum Pseudomonadota; class Gammaproteobacteria; order Enterobacterales; family Alteromonadaceae; genus Colwellia; species Colwellia maritima. The sequence continues at coordinate 48,577 of NZ_JAKKSL010000003.1, forward strand.
CGAGTTAACTCTTCCTGAAGTGCAGCTACTTCTTTTTGAAGTGCTCCGCGATCTTCATCTGAATTTGATCCGTTAGCTGATTGTAAAGATAATTCTCGCATACGTTGCAAAATATCTGTCGATGCTTGCATCGCACCTTCAGCAGTTTGTGCCATTGAAATACCATCATTAGCATTTCGTTGCGCTACGGCTAAACCATTAATTTGCGAAGTTAAGCGATTAGATATTTGTAAACCTGCAGCATCGTCTTTTGCGCTGTTAATACGCATACCCGATGATAATCGTTCCATTGAAGTCGCAAGTCCTAAACCTGACTTACTTAAGTTACGTTGAGCATTCAACGAGGATATATTGGTGTTGACTGATAATGCCATAATTATAGCTCCTAATGTTTACATTAACTTTATGTTATTAGAAGCTTGTCAAAGCAAGCCTCTGCTTTAAACTGTTAAATAATGAGTAAACTCATTTAGTATTAACTTATTTAACAGACAATTTTTTTACTATTTCTATCTCTATTTAAATAAAAGCAACAATCTTGCCAACATCGTCAGATAACTAAAAATAATTATAAATAATTAAATAAAGATAAATTTTGCAATTTACTAAATGTTTGCTGAGATACTTGTAAGGCCACCTGAGATTGTTCAAATTCAGAGATTGCTTTCGCAAAATCTAAATCTTCGATACCCGCTTTGTTGGTGGTAATATTGAGTTCTATATCTAAATGCCTACTCTGCCGGTTTTCTAGTACTTGCAGGCGAATACCTGCATCAGCTCTACGTGATGAAATATGGTTCATCGCTGTACTCAACTGATTGAGCATAGTGTTGTAATCAACCTGATGTTGCTCTATATCGTTTGAAGTAGCTCCTTGTTCAACTTGACTAATAGCATTGTTGAGTGTTTCAAAAACACTGATCTCTGCTGTTTCTGATAGTGTGAAATTTTCACCCGGCAATGGGTTGCCGCTCAAGGTAACATCAACCCCATTTGAAAGCGGAATATTTTGCCCAAGACTATAACTAGTGGTTGAATAAACATTTGTAACACCATCAAGTACATTTAATTCGTCAGCGCCAGGACCGAACGTAAAGGTATAACTATGAGGGGTGCTGCCATTGTAAGCATGACGATCAGTTATATTTGCGCTTTCAACAGTAACCCCAGAAGTATTAGCGGGGCTGTTGGGATAGTTAGCAGTAAAATCACCAATAGCATTTTCAACATTCAAGAAGGCGTCATCACCAGGTTGGTTTGTTGCTATGTTAATATTCTTCGCTATTTGCAATTCGTTTACGCCTTTGTCACCACTGTATACAACAGAACCGTCAACTTGTTGACTAAAGGGTTGCTGTTCTGTTTGATAGCCTGAAAAAATGTAATCACCTTGTTCATCTTGACTATTAGCAAGATCAATCAATTGATCTAAGCTATTTCGCATTTGACTGGCAATCGATTGCAGATCTTCATCAGACATTCGGCCATTATTTGCCAATAACATATCTTGTTTGAAAGTATCTAATAAGGTTTCAACATCAGCAAAAATCACCTCTTGCATACTATTATTATTTTCTGCCATGGTGATATTACGTTTATATTTTTCAATATTGGCAAGATCATCATTAAAACCCGATAATGTGCTGTAAGAAATAGCGTCGTCTTTTGCTGTAAGTACACGTTTACCACTGGATAAATGCGCCATTTGATCATTAACATCTGCCGTTTTTTGGCTCATTAATTGGGTACTTTGAAAATAAAATTGGGATGTTGAGACACGCATAAATAACTCCTTATCTTACGGCTGCTAAAATAGTATCGAAAATGGTATTTGCCGTAGATATAATTTGCGATGCGGCTTGATAAGCTTGCTGAAACTTTAAAAGGTTAGCCGCTTCTTCATCAAGATTCACACCTGAGGTTGCTTGATTTCGATTATACGCTTGGGTAAAAAGTGCTTGCGCAGTATCGGCCACTAGCTCTGCATTACTTGCATTAGCGCCAACAACAGACGTTGAAATAGCTAAGCTTTGACTAAAGGTTTCGTTACCACCGTTGGTTACCCCAACTTCTTGCGTTTTTGCCATGGCAACAGCATGATTACCATTACCAACACCAAAGGCGTCACCCAAAGTAAACGTTTCTCGAGCATTAGCCCCAAAGACCGGTAAGATCACCTTTAATTTCAATTTGAAAATCTGGAGAAACTGCAGGAATATCAACGACAACACTGGCTCCGGCTGCATAACTACCTGAAGCAATCGTTGGCGGTGGCGGTGTATTGCTATTGTATACACGATAACTAAAAGTTCCTGGAGCACTTTCGTATACATCAACGGTAACGTCGTATGCTCTTGCAGCAACAGGATTAGTTACATTAGTGATTGAAACTTCACCATCACTAACATTGTTGTCTGAGGGCGTGGCAGCAATAGCGGTACTCGCGGCAATAGCATTACCATCCGTTAATGTGGTTTTCATTAATGCTGCACTATTTTTTGTTGGTACAATGGTAAAAGTATCACCCGCAATCGGGGTACCTGTTTCAACAAATGAAAAACCATAATCAGGTGACGAGGGTGTATGTGTTCCTGCCGGTACTCCTGCGCCAGGCGCACCTAAATTCTCACTAGCACCTGTGGTTAAGTTATATAACGTAAAATCAGTGCCATCAAAACGTACTTCAAAGTCATCAGTTGGTAATAATGACACATCATTAATAGTAATTTGAGCTTGGGTTGTACCGGTATTTGATGTAGGGGTTAACACACGCCCTTGTTGTAATTGGGTAGTATTGATATCAGTGAAAATATTTGCACCTTGCAAACCATTTAAATCTAAACCACTCGCTTGACTACCGTTTAACGTTGACGATATTGCCATCGCTAAGCGGTCAATTTCGTTACGAGTTTGCGTTAGGTGTTCGTCTCTAAATTCAAAGTTTGCCCCTAATGAACCACCTAAAGTACTACCACTGATAGCGACGCTACTATTGCCTCTGACTAAACTTAGTTGTGTTTTTTTTGCATCTGGGTCGCCACCATTAACTTGCAATGTCATGGGAGTGATCCCCGCTACAAGCGTTGTGCCTTGCCCTATCATAACAGTTAGAACACCGTTAGTATCCTCAATGGTATTAACCCGAGTATATTCACTTAGTTCACCAATAAGTTGATCGCGTTTATCTAGTAAATCATTCGGTTGACCTGCTTGAGAGGTACCTTGCGAGTGCATAACCGTTTCATTTAATTTTGCCAACTCAAGAGAAATTTCAGAAATTCTTGATGCCACTTGTGAAATTTCGCCATTGACTGCATCAGTCATTTTATCAAATGTGTTCGTTAACTCATTAAAGTCAGTACTTAAAATACTGGCTCGATTTAACACTATACTACGTAAACCTGAATCATTTGGATTATCAGCAACACTATTAAGTGATTGATAAAAAAGATCTAAAGAGGAATTAACTGAACTACCTGAAGTACTCATCACTTGATCAAGTTGTGATAAATGTGTATTAAGTAAATCGGCATTGCCAAGGCTACTTTGCGTAAGTAGCTGCTCTTTATGGGAAAATTGATCGTATAACCGGGTAATATCTTGAATATAAGTGCCGCCACCAATATAGTTATTACCACTATTTAAACCAATAACAGCATTTTGATCCGCACGTTGTCGTGTATATCCTTCCGTATTTACATTACTAATATTATGACCAGTCGTTGCTAACTGTTGTTGTGCAGCTAATAAACCACTGATACCGGTTTGATATAAACTTACTGACATAATGATAGCCTCAACACTTATCGTAATTTACTACGACTTGTTTTATTTAGTGATTAAATTTGAGACTGTACGAAGTGTTGCCATTATTTTGTCGGCATATTGTGGATCGGTCGCATAGCCTGCTTCCTGTAAACCCTGAAAAAACGCTCCACATTGCCGGAATTTTCTAATGCATCTTGGTATCTATCGTTATTGGTAAGAAAGCTGACATAATCATTGAAGCTTTCATCTAGCGATTGATAAGCCCTAAAAGGTGCTGATTTTTTGATCATTGCGCCCAATTCAAACTCTAACGTATCTTTTTGAATATGCTCACCTTCCCAACGGTTATCAGCTTTAATATTAAAAAGATTATGCGAACTAGTCCCCTGTTTATCTTTAATTATTTTTGTTCCCCAAACCTGTTTCTAATGCCGCTTGTGCAATCACAACTTGAAAAGGAACACCGATTTTTTCTTGTACAATTTTGGCAGGTTCAGTCAGTGCTGTAACAAAGTCTTTTGGCTCGGCAAATGAAGGTGTGGAAAAATTGACACTTTGTCCATTTTTTGCCGTTTCATCTAGGTTATTTCTTGGCGGTACAAAAGGAATACGCGTAACACTATCGTTGCCATTTTGCTCGTTTTGATTTGACGTTAGTGCTGCTTTTGATGATGAATATAAGGTAAACGGGTTTGACGGCTGTGTTGCCATATCATCCATTGCTACCGACTTTTCATTAGCGCTTATTTTTGACGATTGTCTGTTGATTTGTTCAAGGTTTCCATCATTGCGTAATACAGTTCTGGGAGTAAAATTGTCATCACCGCCACCCAGTTGTCTCACAATAAGGTCTGTTAACCCTAATGAGCCATTAGAAGATAATTCAATGGCCATTTGTTGATCGCTCATATCACGATAAAATTTAGTTGATTCTGAATTAAACGGACTATCAGACTCTAATACATCTTCGGCTTTACGCATGCTTTTTAATAACATTTGCATAAAAATAGCTTCAAACTGCTGCGCAGCTTCTTGTAAAGCTGCTTTTTTACTTTCACCGTCAGATTCTTTTGATTGTCGGCGAATGGCATTCAAGCCCGTTAGTTCTAATGAATTACGCGCTTGTTCAAAGTTAGAAGTGTTAAGTAAATTATCAGCCATAAATTTCTACCGTTAAATATTTATCTTAAATATTTACCTTAAATAACAATCAGCTCGCCACGAATTGCACCTGCTTGATCAAGCGCTTCTAAAATCGCCATTACATCGCCAGGTCCCGCGCCAACTTCGTTCATTGCTCTAACTAGAGTGTCTAATGTTACCCCAGGTTGAAATACAAACATACGCGCATCTTCTTGAGTAAGGTTCACATTAGAATCATTGGTCACCACGGTTTCACCTTCTGCAAAAGCGCCTGGTTGAGACACTTTTTTAGCTTCATTTATCGTCACGGTAATGCCACCATGCGTAATTGCCGCGGCAAGTAATTGCACCTCTGAACCGATAACGATGGTGCCAGTACGTGAGTTAACTATTATTTTTGCTGAAGGTAATGTTTGGTTCAAACTCTAAGTTTTCTAAAACCGATAAAAAACTAACCCGATCACTAATGTCTCTTGGTGCGGTTACTTTTACTGAAGTGGCATCAATCGCTTTTGCTGAACCAACAATCAGATTGTTTATTGTGTCTGATAAACGTTTTGCTGTAGTAAAATCTGAGTTGTGTAAGTTAAATGTAATAGAGTCACCCATGGAGAAAGGAGATTTAATTTCACGTTCTACGGTGGCGCCATTTGCAATACGCCCTACGGTAGGAATATTGACCAAAATTTTCGAGCCATCAAGGCCACCAAGACCTAAACCACTCACAACTAAGCTACCCTGAGCAACAGCATAGGCATTGCCATCAAGCCCCATCAACATCGTTTGTAATAAGGTGCCACCACGTAAACTCTGTGCGCTTCCCATACTAGAAACAGTTACATCAATGGTTTGACCAGGTTTTGCAAAAGCAGTTAATTCAGCATGAACAGCAACAGCAGCAACATTTTTAATTTTTGGCTTTAAGTTCTCTGGCATTGTAATACCAAAGTTACTCAACATAGTTTTAAAACTTTGTTCTGTAAATGGGCTTTGTTCTCCCGTTCCGGGTAAACCCACAACAAGGCCGTAACCAATCAGTTGGTTTGAACGTACGCCTTCCACATCAGTTAAGTCTTTAATACGTTGTGACTACCGGAAAAGCTCAGTAAAATAAAAATAATTGCCAAGACTGCTTTCATAATATTACCCTGCATAGGAGAATTTGGTACTTAAGTTTTTGAAAATTAATACGGATTGACTACAAATGTCAGTACCTATATTGGCCACCACGAACTATTGAAAAATTTAGTTAACCACCCTTGTTCATTAGCGTCAGCAAAGGTGCCTGTTCCTGAATATTGAATGCGTGCGTTAGCAACCTTTGTCGATAATATGGTGTTATTAGAGTTAATATCTTTAGGACGAATAATGCCTGTTAAACGAATATATTCATCACCATTATTCAAGGTAAGCCATTTTTCGCCTCGGATCATTAAGTTGCCATTAGGCAGAACTTTTAAGACGTGCACAGATATATCACCACTTAAACTATTCCCTTGATCCGATTTTGAATCGCCCTTAAAGCTGTTGTTTTGATTAACTCCAAACTGCAATGACTTACCACTTATTGTTGCCGGCACTCCACCTAGACCAACAATAGGATCCAGTACGGCGCTATTTTCTTTTTTCAATTCGGTTTTTGCATTTTTATTCGCTTGAGTACTTTCGCTTAATATAACGGAAATAATATCCCCAGTACGATGCGCTTTCGAGTCAGAATAAATGTTATTGACGTAGTTTGCTTTAAATAAGGAGCCTGTTGGAATTATTGACGCTTCTTCAACTTCAGGCAAAATTGGCGCGAAGTCAGGGTCATTAGGTAAGGCTTTACTTAATTCAACGGTATTACTACAACCGCTAAGTTGAGCAACAAATAAGACGACTGCTAAACTTATGCTGATTCTATTACGTGTGTTTCTCATAATTGCCTCCAACCTATTACCTTTACTGGTTTTGTTCTATGGGCAAGCTATTGCCCCTTGGGTGGACCAAAGTCCCCTCTGCTTGACTGATTTAATACTTAACTTTAAAAATTAAACAATAGATTTCAGCCGCGAGCAGAACCCATTATTTATAATTGTTGATTGATATAACTTAACATTTCATCAACAGCAGAAATTACTTTTGAATTCATTTCATATACTCGTTGAGATTCAATTAAGTTAACCAACTCTTCTGTTGTATTTACGTTAGACGTTTCTAGAGCGCCTTGTACCAACATGCCATATCCTTCAAGCCCTGGTACACCTTCTTGTGGTGCGCCACTTACGCCGGTTTCTGTAAATAAGTTTTGTCCTATCGGCTCAAGCCCTGTTGGGTTAACAAAATTAACCGTATTAATTTGTCCTACAATCGCCGGCTCTGCTTGCCCTTGTATGGTTACAGATACCTCACCGTCTTGTGATATAACAATATTTACCGCATCTTCAGGTATCGTGACTTGGGGTTGTAATAAATAACCTGCACCTGGCGTAACAATGTTTCCTTCATCATCCATAGTAAATTGACCATTACGGCTAAATGCGGAGGTACCATCTGGCATTTGAATTTCAAAAAAACCTTCACCTTGAATCATCAAGTCAAGCGAATTATCTGTTGTTAACATATCCCCTTGTGTATGAATTTTTTGCGTGGCAACTACTTTTGTACCGGCACCTAACATTAAACCTGAAGGTGCTTCGCTATCGTCAGCCGTACGCCCACCTGGTTGGTTAATGTTTTGATAAAGCAAATCTTCAAATACAGCTCTGCTCTTTTTAAAGCCAACGGTACTGGCGTTAGCAAGGTTATTTGAAATAACGGCTATATCTTTGGTTTGTGCATCTAAACCTGTTTTACTGATCCATAATCTTGGGTTCATACATCACCTCTAAATTTTTCATTGCTTTTCATGACACATTTAATAAACACTAAAATGCTCGTAATAATGCAGAACTGCTCGAATCAATTTCTTCTGCCGTTTTCATTAGCTTCAAATGCATTTCAAATTGTCTTTGTAATGCAATCATATCTGTCATTTCAGACAAAGGATTTACATTGCTTGACTCAAGTGCGCCGCCTTGTACTTGCACATTTGCATCACTCAGCTCAACTTGACCATCTTTACGTCTAAATAGACCATCAGCCCCTTTTTCAATTAACCGAACGTCAGGGTTTACTAGTTTAATACGGCCAACTTCTTCTTGCGCATTCCTAGGTGCACCTTCAGGTTGAACCATAATTGTTCCGTCTGGAGAAATTTGAATATTACTTACCGGTAATGGCAAAATGATAGGACCATTATCGCCTAACACAAGTTCACCATTTGAGGTTTCTAATGTACCATCTTCAGTTAAGCGTAAATGCCCTTGCCTGCTGTATGCTTCACCCTGACCGAACCCTAACGAATTAGCGTTAGATAACTCGGGAGTTTGCACAGCAAACCAACCATCACCTTTAACTGCGATGTCAAGAGAACGACCTGTCATTAATAAAGCACCAGAGTCAAAATTTTGGCTTGCACGTTCTGTCATAGAAAAAACACGTGTAGGCTGACCTTCACCAAATGCTTGCATAGAACGCGCTTGTGCCAAATCAGCCTTGAAGCCTGTTGTCTTGGCATTGGCAAGGTTATTGGCGTTAATTGCTAGCGCTTGCATGTTTTGTTTGGCACCGCTCATGGCGACATAAAGCATCTTATCCATCATGGTTTACCGGTAATTGAAAGTATTAAATTAATAATTGCAAGAAAAATGCCAAGAGTAGAAACCATACCAGTTTCATTAATTAAGTGATCTATTTTATACGTAGAAATGCAAGTAGGAATGATCCCTAGTTAGTGAGATTAATAGTATTAAACAATTCCAGGTGAAATGGGGTGATGTAGGATGTAGAGAGTAATTCATTGCTAAACTGAATTTCGTTGAACAAATAATTGAAAAGCTGCGATGTTCAAGTAATCAACATCACTCGAACATCGCAGCTTTTTTAGCTAAATTTAATTAAATTTATCTGATTTGTAAAATAGTTTGATTCAGTTGGTTATCAACCTCTAGCGCTCTTGAGTTAGCCTGGAAGTTTCGTTGTGCAGAAATTAAGTCAATTAACTCTGTCGTTAAGTTAACATTCGCTTGTTCAAGGGCAGAAGAGTTGATAGTACCAAAAGTACCAGAGCCCGCTTCACCTGCTAACGCCTCACCAGAGCTAATACTCTCTTTCCAACTTGTACCGCCAACTTGTTGTAAACCTTGCTCGTTAGCAAAATTAACCATGGTAATTCTAGATAATGGCTCTGAAGTACCATTACTATAGGTGGCTCGTACTAAACCGTCAGTACCAATGTCAATGCCAGTTAAACGACCTACGGCTAAACCATCTTGGCTTAATGCGGTTACTTCAAAATTAGAGGCAAATTGAGTAGGTTCATTAGAATTAGGTCCACTTGTATCGAGATTAAAATCAATAATAACTTGTTGTGTGGGATCGGCACCATTACTTAAAATAGTAGCACCAAATGCCGCTGTTTGTATGGTACCTGGTTTTTGTTCTATAAAATCCCCACTCGTATTAAATAACAAAACAGCCCCTGTAACGCCGCCCCAGTAGGTTGTACTAAAGTAGACGCTGCCGGATTTGCTGCAGCTGCAGGTATATCAACCATTTGCTCATCTACTGCGGTAAACACATTCCATTCATTAGCAGCAGCTTTAACAAAGTAATAGGTCATAATATGGCTATCACCTAATGAATCAAAAACAGTTACTGACGTTGAATTGTTAAAGGTTAACGGGTCTGTTGGATCAAATGTTCCGTTAGCCGGAGGAACATCACCCGCAGGTAAGTTCATACGAATATCAACTTCACTCGACTGCGTTGGAGCGCCTGATGATGTAGGTATACGAATAGGCGATGCTGTACTTAAGCTAACTGACGCTGACGTACCATCTGCGTTGATAGGAAACCCTAATAAATGCCCACCAAGAGAGTTCACCACAAAATTATCGTCATTTAATTTAAACTGGCCTGCGCGAGTATATGAGGTTTCGAGTGAATCTATCTCTGGCACCGTTGCAAAAAAGCCATTACCCGTTATCGCCAAATCAAGGGCATTATTAGTAAATTGAATACTGCCTTGAGAAAATTGTTGGGCAACTTCTGACGTTAAGACACCATCACCTACTTTTGTTTTTCCTGAGGCTAAAAGTGATGATGCATATACATCAACAAATTCAGCACGAGACTCTTTAAAGCCAACCGTATTTACGTTAGCGATGTTGTTTGATGTTACATCCAAATCTTTTTGTGCTGCGTTTAATCCGCTCAATGCTATATTAAATGACATAATTTACCTCTCTTAAAAATTCTTTCATTGTTCGCTGAAGTATTATTCAGCAATTAATTGACTAACCTTCTGAAACTTCAACCACATCAGATAAATTCATAGCACTTCCGCCATTAAGGTTGAGCACAATATTGCCACCTGAGCCGCCTAACGTGACACTATCAACTTTTCGGTAGGTCATGGCTTGTAATTCGGAAGCTACACCATCAACAAGACCCGCTATTCTAAAACGATAAGCTCCCGCGGGTGCTGCTTCTCCGACCGACGTTTGCCCATCCCAGGTAAATGTTCCGCCGCCTTCACTTAAACTCCCCACAGGAACGGTTTGAATAATTTCACCGGCAATATTCTCAACGTAGATATTGACATTACTCGCTGACTCATCAGTGACTATTTTACCTTTAACTGGCTCGCCTTCCGCCATACCAAAAACATTGTCTTCCACTAACACACTGCGCCCAACAAGCGAAGAAGCTTGTAATGCTTGGCTTGAGGTCATGGAACTAGCAAAGCTAGTAAAAGAGTCATTTAATTGTTGCACGCCATCTGTGGTTGAGAAGGCAGTCATTTGCGAAATCATTTCGTTGTTATCTACAGGCTTAGTTGGATCTTGGTTGGCTAGCTCCTGCGTTAGTAAAGCAAAGAAATCAGCCTGAGTAAGCATGCCATTGTCATTTTCGTCGGCAACTTTATATTCTTCGTTCTGCCAACGCATTGAGTCTAAGGTACTTGTACTGCTAACTGTTGTCATCACCTACTCCTTATCTTTGACCAAGCTGAAGGGTTTTATTTAACATGTTCTTTGCTGACTCAGCTAGTTGCACGTTAGTTTGATATGAACGAGAGGCTGATATCATATTCGTCATCTCCTCTATCACATTTACATTAGGCTTATATATATAGCCTTCTTTGTCTGCCATTGGATGCTCAGGGGAATATTCAACGTTTAACGGTTTGTTACTTTCAACAATACCCAACACTTGAACACCAACACTTGAATCTTGTCCATCGGCAGCATTTTGCATAGCAGCGGCAAAAACTGGATGACGAGCGCGGTATACTTCATCAACACTTGAACTAACACTGTCTGCATTAGCAATATTACTGGCTGTGGTATTCAAACGCGTTGATTGTGCGCTCATACCACTCGCTGTGATACTAAATACGTTAAAGAGACTCATTATGCACTACCTCCCGAAATAACACTTTTTAGGGCTTTTATTTTTCCATTCAAAAACTGAACGCCCGCTTGATACTCTAATGAATTTTCTAGATACAAGTTTCGTTCCACTTGCACATCTACCGTATTACCGTCTCCGGTATCTGGTTGATCTGGCGTGCGAAAATCAACGCTATTATTTATTTCAGTTCGAACATCAAAATGTTTTGCATGGGTTTTATTCATGCCCGCTTGTTGTTGATGATTGGCTTGTTGCATCGCTTTTTGAAAGTCCATCCCCTTTGCTTTGTAGCCAGGGGTATCGGCATTAGCAATATTGCCGCCGATCACTTCTGCCCGCTTAGCACGCAAAAGCATACCTTGTGCGTGAAGTTCAAAACCTTTGTCAAAGCTAATAGCCATAATAACGTACCGTCAATTATATTTAACGATATGTAATACAATATTTATGCCAACAAAAATAATAAGGGGAGGTGAAATAACGATAAATGAGAGGAGTATGTTGATTTACGTTTCAATAAATGAAAAAGCGTTTAATAATGTGTAAGTATTGTATGAGGCTAATAGTGAATAGACAATATAATAAACCCCGCAGTTATCAGTACTTACACGTTTTACACGTTTTACACGTTTTACACGTTACTTTTTCTGATAAATAATGCCGGGGTTACAGCGTATCATATTAAAATTATCATTTAAGCCTGAGAGAGATTCTGATGCACCTAAAAATAAATATCCGCCTTCATTTAAAGCGCCATGAATTTGACTTAAGATGCGCGCTTTTATCTCTGGCGCAAAATAAATAAGTACGTTCCGACAAAAAATAATATCAAATCGTCCCATTAAACTGTAACTATTAAGCAAGTTAAGAGAACGAAATGTAACCATTTTTTTCACTTCGTCTTTAACTTTTAACATCCTGTTGTCGCCATTTTCAAAAAAAGCTTCTTTCTTTCTTCTGATAAACCACGCGCTAAGGCCAGTGAGTCATATTGACCACGCTTACAATGTTCAAGCATGGTAGTTGAAATATCAGTGCCAACAACCTCTATACCTCTAGCAAAAGAGCCGGGATGATTTTTTTGATATTCTAAAATTGATATAGCAATAGAATACGGTTCTTGCCCTGAAGAACTTGCCGCCGACCATATTTTAACGGGCGTTCTTTTGTTTGAGAACACAGGTAACACTTTGTTTTGAAGTAATCTAAAGGGATATTCGTCACGAAACCATAGTGTTTCATTCGTGGTCATTGCATCAATCACTGCTGCACGTAATTGCCGTTCAGCAGATGATAACGTACGCGTAACTAACTCTTCGAGCGAATTAAGATCAAATTTATTTAGCAAGGGCGACAAACGGCTTTTTACCAAATATTGCTTATTTTCACCTAATACAATACCGCATTGTTGCTCTAAAAATTCGCTAATTTTATGATAACTTTTGTCATCAAGTTCTCTTGATAGCACTATAGCTTCTTCCTAATATATCTATTCATATGTCCATATCTTCATCAAGAATGATTCAACCATTTTTTAACTGCCGTGGCTAATTCATCAGGGTGAAATTTAGGAATAAAATCTTCAGCGCCAACTTTTGCAACCATAGCATTATTAAACACGCCACTTAACGAAGTATGTAAGATAATAGGCATTTTAGCCATTCGCTCATTTCCTTTTACTTCCGCTGTTAAGGTATAACCATCCATTTCTGGCATTTCTATATCAGAAACCATCAAAGCGACTTTTTCAGTAATGCTATGTTCACACGTTTCTGCAATAGCTAAAAGTTGATCTAAGGCATCTTGACCATTTTTTGCCAATGCCATTTTAATACCTAAAGGCTCTAATGCTCTTTTTACTTGGTTACGGGCGACCGTTGAATCGTCTGCAATCATAACTATACGTTCACCAAGCTCTACACCAACGCTTTCATCAGCCACGCCATCACTTAGGTCTGTTGAAACAGGACTAATTTCATTGAGCACTTTTTCAACATCCAAAATAGAAACCATTTGATTATCTATTTCAGTAACAGCGGTTAAGTAACTGGATTTTCCCCCTCTGGCGGTGGCATCATATCCTTCCAACTTAGGGTAACAATGCGCTCTACCCCCGCAACAAGGAAACCTTGAACACTACGATTATACTCAGCAATGATAATAAATGACTCATCTGTTTGAGTAATAGAGGGGCCACCGATAGCTTTACTCATATCAATAATTGAAATAGTTTGCCCTCGAATATGCGCAACACCTTTTATAAAAGGGTCTTGTTTTGGTAATTGCGTCAATTTAGGACACTGCAAAACTTCTCTTACTTTAAAAACGTTAATACCAAAACGCTGTCTGCCTACTAGCTTAAAAAGTAGTAATTCGAGTCTATTTTGCCCAACAAGTTGTGTACGTTGGTTAACCGAATCTAATATACCACCATAAAAACCTCATTTGTAATCAAGTAATATAATAGTTACCCTAAAAATTCAAAGAAAAGGCACAATTCTTGATTGTATTTATTATATGTTAAAAAAGTGACAAAAAATTGATACTTAGCAAGCTTTCACTTTTTAAGTAATTTTTATTACGCGTATTAATAAACTTATATCACAGAACTGATGTAATATATAACTATGCCAACTTTAATTTAAGCATAGTTGAGTATTTGAATTAACCTAGCGATAAACGACAAAATATGCGAATGATCAACGTTTTTTTATTTTTATTATTATCTATAATGCCTATTTTGACATTATCTCCATTGGTAAGCTATGCAACCACATGGGATAGTGCTTATATAGAGTCGTTTGCCAAAAAATTTCTTGAGGACGAAATAGCACCGCCAGAAGACGGTAAAATATTTTTTGACATTGCTGACATTGACCCAAGAATCATTATCAAACCTTGCCAAATACCTCTTACAGCAAATATACCTGAAAACACCGACCGTAGAAACGTTAATGTTAAAATAAGTTGCGAAGATGCAACACCTTGGCAAATGTATCTCCCTGCAAAAATAGAAAGAACTTTTGCGGTTGTTATAGCCACCAGTACCATTGCCAAAGGAGCAACCTTAACGAAAGACAATATCGCTATTGAATATATTGCAAACAATAGAATTCGCGGCGAACGACTAACCGATATCAACGCAGTTTTAGGCAGTAAAGCAGAAAAAAGAATTGGCGAAAATTACCCTATTACTCGAAGAAATGTGTGTTTGGTTTGTAAAGGTGACACCATAACCATCATCGCAAAAAGTAAAAACTTCATGATAAAAACCAAAGGTGTGGCACTAAGTTCAGGCAATTTATATGAACAGATCAGTGTTGAAAATTCGAGTTCGGGACGGATAATCAAACCTAAAATCAGTGGTGTTAATCAAGTCACGATTAATCTATAATTTTCAAGCAGAAACATAATCTTTCCTAGATAATTTTTTCTATTTAAAAATACTTTACGTATGTTAAAATTTTTATTTAAGTTATTATCTTTTTTGCCGATATAAGGTTAGAAAGTAAATTTTTAAAGCGCACCTTACCGTAGGGTATTATTATGACTATAAATATCAATAACTTGAACAACAAAACTCAAGTTCACCAAAATCAGCAAACACAAGTTAAGCAAGATGCTTCTCAAGCGGCAACGACAAATACGCAAGTTAAGCATGCAGCACATGACTCTGTTTCGTTAACGCCACAAGCTAAACAACTTAGTGAATTGCAAAAAAAAGCAAATGACTTACCCACCATTGATCAGCAAAAAATTGATGAGTTAAGAAAAACAATCGCTTCGGGAGACTATAAAATTGATCCCCAAAAGCTTGCGGCAAGTATTGCTAGTTTTGAATTTGATTTGCTTTAGTATGATATGTGCCTCAAACTATGAGTTTAAGTGTGTTTATTAACGCAAGGTGCTCATATGTCAGCTTCATCTGAATCAAAAGAATTACTAGCTCAACAATACTCCCAATTACAAGCGCTTGAACAAGTTATTATTGATGAAAAACACATTTTACAGCAGCATCAGCCAAATGAGCTACTGAAAATTAGCGAGCAGAAAAACCAATTATTAATTGCGATTCAAACATTAGATCAACAAATAAGTCTTAACCAAGCATTTGCCTCAGATAAAGCCGGCAAGCTAGCACAAGAATTATTAGAAATTGAAAATTTATTGGCCTCTTGCCAACAAAAAAACCAAGTCAATGGTCAAATTATAGCGCAATCCCAACTCGCGGTTGAACGCATGAAAACCAGTTTATTAGAGGGACACAACAGAGCCTCTGTGACTTATGATAATAAAGGTAAAAAAAGTGGCGGGTTAAGTAGTATAGGGTTAAAAGCGTAAAAAACGTAAAACGTTTGGTGTTATATTTTTATGTAAAACACACATATAGTCTGAATATAACACGCAAGAAGTGCTTTTGTTCTGCTCTCGTTAAAAGTGAGGTTTTGCTCTCAGTAACAGTTAAAAGTACTGTACAGATTTAATTTCTTTTCGGTTCAAACTTGCCTGATATATTTCATACACATCTTTAAAATCTAACTGTAATTCTGTTGTATAGGTATCTCCAACGGGATAGCTTTTAACTACTTTAGCGCCTTTAATTACCCCTTGAACTGATGACGCTAATTGTTGGTTTTCAATTAACATGTCTGCCATTGTGGTTTGACTATTGACTTGTTGCCCATAAACTTGTTCAGCCGGCTCTAAATAGGCGGCAATTTTTGACGCCTTAATGGCCATTAACATCCGCTGAGTTTCATTAGTTGATTTTTGTAAGCTTATTGGCGCAGATCCAACACCATGAATAATAGGAAATGCATCAGGTGCTACGGCTTGCCACTGTACATGTTTATCATAAACACTGCTACAAGCGCTAATTAATAGGATGCTTGCGACAGAAATCGCTATATTGCAGACTGTACTTCTCATAATTTCACCTATACTCAACTTCAGCTATTTTTGAATTTCAACCGCACGTTGATTTTCAATTAACATGGCATTATTTCGAATGATCATGCCATCTTTCATTTTTACATTTTCACTGTGACTTTTTTCTTCGCCTAATACCCATGAAGGAATAAACGATTGCGCCGTGGCAACAACAACATGTGATTGAATACCAATCATACGAGCATTGATAATAATACCGTCTTCTTGTTCCATCATGGTACCGCCCACGATATAGTCAATTATCTGACGTTCAGGTAGCTCTTTCCAATCACGACTAAAAACATAATCGCCTTCTTTGGTCACACGAATATGCCCTGTGGCTTTAAAGTCAATCACAACTAAACCATGACGTTGTAGTTCATGTACAAAATTTTCAGCAATTTGGTTACCTAACCAATTAGTTGACTCAAGATCATTCAGATCAACAAAAGAAGCGACGGCTACCGGGGTTTTCTTATTCACAAAGTTGCTACTTTCTAACATTTGATAAGCTAAACCTTTCACCAAATCATTAATGGCGTGTTTAGGCAAGTTGTAACTATCAATTTGGCCCTTATCAGCTTGTTTTAATTTATAAAAATTATCTTCTTTTTCAGAACTACTACAAGACAAAAACGCCGGCAGCAGTATTAATATAAGCCACTTTTTCATGGTATTCCCCTTAAAACTCACTATTTACACTAGAAACTTACTAACATAAACACTGACAATTTTATTCACTCGGTTGTTTATAACTAAATAACAATGCACATTTCAAGCCAGATAACCTTAAAACAAGCGAACAACAATAAATATTTTATTTAAATAGGCATAATTTGTGCATTAATAATTTTAACTAATGAACGATAGTATAGACAACACAGTACAGACATGCCCCCTTTGCTGACTGTATTAAATTGGTTGTACTATGACAAAGAATTGTACTTTACCTAAGAATTGCCCTGCGTTATCCCGTAGGCTTTTCGTATTTCATAAGAGAGTATATGCGAAACTTAATCAAAAAAACCATCTTAGCAACTAGCTTATTATTCGTCAGTATTGCTTGTAATGGTCAATGGTACGAAGCCCAAGGTCACGCGTCAATAACAGCAAACTCTATTGAAATAGCGCGAGCAAAAGCAACGGAAAACGCTTTAAAAAAAGCATTACTCGTTCTTTGGGGCAAGTGTTTCTAGTATTCAACAAGTAGTTAATGGGTTATTAACTCAAGATCAAATAAGTATTCGTGCTAGTGGTAGCGTTAATTCTATTGAACTTATAGACGAACTGCACAGTAACAACCTAATTACGGTAACGATAAGAGCCGATATTTTTCCCAAAGAAAAACAGTGTTTCGCGTTAGATTACAAAAAATCTATTCTGCTTACTAAAAGCCACTTAATACAAAGAGAACAAGCAAATATAGGGAAAATTTATCAAATAGATTCAGCCGTCATTCGTCACCTGTATAAAAGATTAACGAATAACAGTAGTTACAGCAATGGCAAATTACTACTTCAAAATGCGACCGAATTTTCACGATTAAACACGAGTTTTAATGAAGAAAAAATAAAACAACTGGTGATATCACTAGCGGCACAAGCGATAGTCAATATATACTTTTCAGTGAAATTAATGACGTGTCTTTTCAAGAGCAACGTACTAACGCTTGGAAAGTATGGCAACAAAGCACCTACCCTAGAAATTTTGACCTTACCTTATACCTATATAATGGTTTAAGCGGTGAAAAAATTTGGCAAAACAGCTACCAAAATGCAGCAGTGTGGGACTTTAACAAAAGAAAAAATATTGATGTAAATGCCACGGCCTTTTGGCAAAGCGCCTACGGTACTATGATTGACTCATTACTTGATACCGTTGTCAGCGATATTGACGATAATGTAATGTGCGAACCAAGCGAAGGAAAAATAGTGCAGGTACAAGGTAACGAAATTACGATTAATTTAGGCAAGCATCATGGCGTAAAAATTGGTGACGAGTTTACCCTATTACACAGCAACAACTTCATTAGCCAACAAGGAAAACACTATGTAAGCTACAATATCAGCCCTTACAAAGTGAAGGTAACCAAGTTAACTACACAAAGCGCAACAGCCGCCACAGTAGACAATAATTTATTAGGTAATATTCAAATAAATGATTTAGCTGTACGTTATTAATACAATAAAATAAAATTGAATAAGAACGACGATAAAAACTTAACTTTATTGTGAAAAAACAATACAATATAGCTCACGCCTTTGTAGCTCAGCAGGATAGAGCAAGCGCCTCCTAAGCGCTAGGTCGGAAGTTCGAATCTTCTCAAAGGCGCCATTCAAATCAACATCCAAGAAAAACACCAATAAAATAATTATGTAGCACATGTGTAGCAAATTTATTTGTGATTGAGAGAAACTTCATGGATGGAGTATTTCTAGAATAATCTCAAATTCAGTGATGAGTTCTAATAATGTGCTTTTTTTAGTAATCCTGCTGTTTCCTCTCTTTTTACTTTTAATTTAGGTATCAATCCATTCAAAATAAGCTCAATGATTACTTATCCCCCCTAAGTTCGAACAATATTTACCAGGTGTTCAAATAAAAAGGAGAAATACTATTTTTAAGCATAATAAAAAATCAACAACTGTTTAGCGCAAGTTCGGAAGCTCTTTCTCCTCAAAGGCACCATAACACCAACAAAAATATCCGTATAAAACAATCCCCTTTTAAGACTCGTATTCTATCAAAATACAGGTATACTTAATCATTATTATAAAATAGTTTCTTGGGTTGTTGTTTGATAAGTAAAGTGTTTCTTCTTATTTTCGTGGTAGTTAGCCTTTTAGTAGGGGGTTCTGCTTTTGCTGAAGATAACGAGAAAGAACAGACGGCTAAAATCGCGATTTTTTATCCTAAAGCAAAAGAGCCCTACTTTTCTATTTATCAAGAAATCATCGCAGGCGCTGTTAAAGCAGCTAAAGACTATAATCCTCATATTAGTTATGAAGAATTTATCATCACTAAACAGTACAATAGCGAGCAAATAGCACAAACCCTTAAACAGAAAAAAATTAACAAAGTCATTGTGCTTGGGCGTTTAGGTTGGAAATTAGCAAGAGAACTGTCGAAATATAAGCATGACAACACCACTAATGTTTTTCAAGTTGTTTCAGGTGCTTTACCCCTCAGCCCTAGCGACATTTCAGGGGTTAGCTTAATAACAGATCCGGCCTTTCTCTTTGGTTATCTTGATCAGGTTGCTAGCAATGTTAAGAAAATTCATGTTGCTTACAGTGATAAAAGCGCTTGGTTAATTGAGTTAGCAAAAAAGGCTGCGTTAAAAAAAGGCCTAATACTCAATAGTCACTATGTTACAAATACCGCACAAGCGATAACGTTTTATCAAAAGGTATTCAATTCTGATGTATCAAACCAAGATGCTATTTGGCTACCATTAGATAACATTACTTCACATGATAAAATCACGCTCCCACTTATTTTAGAAGAGGCTTGGGCTAAAGAAGTAGTGGTGTTTTCAAGTAAGCCATCTCACGCCAAACGCGGTGTTTTATTTTCTACTTATCCTAATAACTTTGCATTAGGTCAACAGCTTTTCACCATGGTGCAAGGGCTTGAGCAACAACCGAATCAAAAAACTTTGCGGCATTAAAATCAACTCGCTTAGCAGTCAATTTACGTACAGCAGCACATTTAGGATTAAAATATAGTTCAGAGCAACAACAACAATTTCAATTAACGTTTCCACAATAATACTTATGATAAATACTCAATTAACAAGTATCTCCCATGCCAGCCTTTAAACGACAGTTGTTGACACTTCTTATCGTCAGCATTTTTATGATTACTATCATCACGTCATTATTAACCGCCTGGCAAACCACCCAAACGTTACGAGAAAATACCATTGATACAAGCCTACAAATTACCCAAAACTTTGCTGAACAAACCATGTTAGCCTTACTTACTGGTAGTAAAGAAAACGGGCAAGAAGCAATACAAAGAGCGTTAGGTTTTACCTCAGTGGTTGGTGTTGCTGTATATAAAATCGATGGTGAGCTATTAATTCAATCAAGTAAAATGGCCCTGCAAAAACCTTTACTTCAAGCCGAGTTACCACCAAACAAAACACAATTACTTTTTGAAACTGAGCAAATTTGGACTTATGCCGCTGCTGTAATCTATGTTGAAGATAGCTATGATAGCGACATGATTAACCCGGATGATGAGGTTATTGAGGAAAAAACATTAGGTTATGTATTGGTACAATATAATAAAGACGAATTACACCAAATACAGCGCTCAATTTTTATTAGTAATATAGCTATCGGGGCACTAGTCGCCTTTCTTTTCGCCCTTTTAATACAATATGTTATTAATCATTTAACCCAACCATTATTAGCATTGTCAAATACCATGGCATCGGCCAGAGATTCGGGTCTGTATCCTAAAGCAGTAGTGAATGGCGCGTTAGAAATAAGACAAATGGCAAAAACCTATAACCAGATGATGGCAACCCTTGAGCAACAAAATACAGCACTAGAAAAAAGCCATAACACCTTAGAGTCTGAGGTAGAAATAAGAACACAAGAACTGGTTGTTGCCAGAGATAGTGCCTTAACTGCCAGTCGGCATAAGTCTGAATTTTTAGCCAATATTAGCCACGAGCTGCGCACACCATTACAAGCGATTATTGGCTATAATGATCTGGTACGGGAAGATTTAGAGCTTGATGGCATGGATGCTCAAGCTGAAGATTTAAATAAAAGTATTCAACGCACATCATTTGCTTGAACTTATTAATAACATTTTAGATTTGTCTAAAATTGAAGCAGGTAGAATGGATCTGTATTTAAAAGCGGTTAATATTAAGAATTTAGTTCATGAAGCCATAGACACTGTGCAACCTATGGCTAAAACAAATAATAATGAATTAAAAGTTAGCATGGGCGCATTAACTTCCATTTTATATATTGATCGCCAAAAAGTATTACAAATTTTTCTCAACTTACTCAGTAATGCCTGTAAGTTTACCGAAAATGGTCTGATAACGTTTAACATTCATAGCGATAAAAACTTTCTTTATTATTCAGTATCAGACACAGGTGTAGGCATTGCTAAAGAGAAGTTGGGTTATATATTTGAGCAATTTACTCAAGTAGACGGTAGTCAAACTCGTCAATTTGAAGGGACAGGTTTAGGCATGGCAATCACGCAAAATTTTTGCCAATTAATGGGTGGCACGCTTACCGTAGAAAGCGAACTGGGTTTTGGCTCAGTTTTTACCGTGAAACAGCCATTACAACATGATATTTAATTGTTTAGCTAGAGGTTACTCATGCAGCATTCACGAAATTTTTTAACCCTATTTATCTCAGGGTTTTTTATCATACACAGCCCATTATTGCTTGCAAACACTACGCAATCAACGCGCCCATTGATCAGTGTTGAAGAAGAATTTGTTGATGGAGGAGATCAATCATTAGAAGATTTTTATGGCGATGAAGATTTTGTTAGCATTGCGACAGGTAATAAAGTTTTAATTCATAAAGCCCCGTCTGTAGCTACGGTTATTACTGCAGAGCAAATAGAAAACATGGGTGCAAAAACAGTATCTGAAGCATTAGAAAATGTTCCGGGACTTCATGTTTACCCCTCCCCTTTTAATCGATTAAACACCTCGTTTTCAATACGAGGGATCTATACAGATCAAAACCCACAAATTCTATATTTAGTTAACGGCTTACCAGTAAGAGAGGAGTATACAGGCGCGCGCCCACAAGCATTTAAAATGCCTGTTCATTCAGTTGCAAGAATTGAAGTAATTCGTGGCCCTGGCTCTGCCGTTTATGGTGCAGATGCTTACGGGGTAATCAATGTCATCACAAAAGACCTGAATAAAATAAAAGAAGCAAATTACGGTGGAAGTTATGGTAGTTATAATTCGTCAAATTTATGGTATCAAAATGCTTTTAAGTTAGGTGAAGTAGAATTGGGCTTTTCCTTAGAGACATTAAAAAGTGACGGAGATGATAGCCGGATTTTAACACGTGATTTGCAAACTATATTTGATGAAATTTCCCAAACATCTACTTCGCAAGCACCAGGTGAACTTAACACAAACTATAACATTGTTGATATAAGACTAACTGGCGAGTTAAACAGCATTAAAACTAACTTTTGGTATTGGGATAATAATAATGCAGGTGTTGGTCTTGGGTCTGGACAAGCGTTGGACCCTACCGGTACCCAAAATACGTCTATCTATCAATTTGATGTAAACTACGACTGGCGTATAGCTTCATGGGAAGCCAAAGCTCAATATAGCTTTTATAAAATGAAAGACAAAGCACAGTTTTCTGTGTTGCCCGCGAATTCACAGATACCCATTGGTGCAGATGGTAATTTAAATTTGACCTCTCCTGTTGGGATAGGTCTATTTGTGGATGGCTATTTAGGAAATCCTCAACCAACTGAAAAACTACATTCTCTTGATTTTACCTTTCTTTCTACAGACCTAAACGAACATCAGCTAAGGGTTGGTGCGGGTATTTCCCAAAGAAAATTAACGGCTAAAGAAGAGAAAAATTTTGGCCCCGGTGTTATTGATACTCAAAAAATGGCTGAATTATTTGCGATTGGTCAGATGATGTTAATTGATGGCACATTAACGGATGTGTCTAATACCCCATATGTTTTCGTAAAAGATGTTAAAAGAAAAAACACCTATATTAGCATTCAAGATCAATGGCAATTTGCCAATGACTGGGAATTAACAACGGGTATTCGTTATGACTATTATGATGATTTTGGATCGACTCTAAATCCACGGTTAGCGTTAGTTTGGGCTGTTAGCCAAAATACAACCACAAAACTACTTTATGGTAGAGCATTTAGAGCACCAGCGTTTGACACCCTTTATGCCATTAATAACCCTGTTGGTACTGGTAATCCTAATTTAGAACCCGAAACAATTGACACAATTGAATTCAGTCTAAATCAATATTTACAAAATAATATTCATTGGTCTGTCAATTTATTTAAGTACCACAGTAGAAATTTAATCGAGTTTGTTGCTGATCAGAACACAACGAGCACCACAGCGCAAAATTCAAAAGGCCAAAAAGGATACGGTTTTGAAACAGAACTGAGTTGGAAATTTAACAACAACGCTTTAGCGCTTAATTACTCATGGCAGCATTCAGAAGATGAATCTACAGGTATAACAACACCTTTAGCGCCTGAACAGCTCTTCAGTGCAATATATGATAATGAACTATCAGAATCTCTGACTTTTAATACAAAAATAAACTGGATTGGAAAAAGAGAACGTGAAGTTGATGATTCAAGACCCGCATTAGCTAATTA
Source organism: Colwellia maritima (assembly GCF_022669015.1). Classification (GTDB taxonomy): domain Bacteria; phylum Pseudomonadota; class Gammaproteobacteria; order Enterobacterales; family Alteromonadaceae; genus Colwellia; species Colwellia maritima. Next base: position 72,304 of record NZ_JAKKSL010000003.1, read on the forward strand.
TGCTAGCGTAGATATGGCTATTCATTGGACACTTAATTATGTCGGCACATGGAGGTTGTCACTGTTAGGGAAGAATGTTTTTGATAAATCTGCTTTTGAGCCTTCACACCCATTAGTGCCAGAAGTGCTTGGACCGATGGGAGATTATCCAATTCAAGGTAGAAGTGTTTATATTCAAATTTCTAAAGGGTTATAAAACAAAATGAGTGAAAGAAAAGTAAAAATCACAAGCAGAAATGACCATTTTACATCAAAAATAAAAAGTGACATTACCCTAGAAATTCCGGCAGATGATAATAACTTTTTAGTGAAAGAAACTCGGACACATGGGTATAACGTGCTAGATTTAATGGATGATTGTGACGTTAATGATGTTTTTTTCTTACTTTATAATGGTGAATTACCCAACGATACCCAAAAACAACTATTAAGGAAATTATCAATTTTCCTAATAAACCTTGGTCCTCGTCATTCATCTTCAAGAACTGCAGCCAATGCAGCCATTGGTAGAACAGATGTAAATCATATAGTACCTATTGCCATGATGGGCATGAGCGGCGCTTATGGTGGTTCAAAAGAAATAGAAAATGCTATGCGTTTTTTAAAAAAACATCATAATGATGTATCCGAGGCTATTGCTCAACATTGTCTCAATGCCACGGATGATCCTACCCATGAAGATTGGATAATAGCACCGGGTTTCGGCACAGACTTTAGAGGGCAATCCCCTTTTATTATCGATGCTAAAAATAATCTGTTGCTTGCCTCGCCAACTGATGGCTACCTTAATTGGGCAAATACATTTGTTAGTTACCTACCGGCAGATAAACACTGTGGTTGGCGACTAGCAGGAGTTGTTGCCGCGGTGTTACTTGATTTAAATATAGCACCTAGGCTTGGTCTTGGAATTTTTCAAATATTAGCCGGACCCGGGGGCCTTAGCCCACGGAATCCATTTTTCTAACCAACCTATTACCGAAATACCTTTTTTAAAAGATGAAGATTATGAAATCAAAAATGACCAATGAATTGTGGCAGTTAAAACGCGGTAAAATATCAACCAATCGTGGCGGTTGGCGTATTGGTGAAGCAATTTACAATTGCGGCTATTCTATGATGGATGATCTAGTGGGTAAAAAGTCTTTTTTCCAAACACTGATCCTCAATGTTACGCGTAAAATGCCAAGTAAAGTACTTGCTGATTGGTTTGAGGCTAGTTTCATTTGTTTAAGCCGGCCTGACTCTCGAATATGGTGTAATCAAAACGGCTCCTTAATTGGCTCTGTTAAAGGTTCTCCTGTAGCAGGCATTGCTGCAGGAATTCTTTCGGCTGACTCAAGAATGTATGGACCAGGCTCAATTACGGGTGGTGCAGAATTTATTCAGCAGGCATTGAAATGGCATAAAGAAGGCATGACACCATTAGAAATTATTAAAAAGGAACTCGCAACTAAGCATACAAAGCCAGGAACTAAACCAGTTATTGTTGGATATGCTCGCCCAATAGCAACAGGTGATGAGCGCGTTGAGGCTATGGAAAAAGTAACCAAAAGCTTGGGCTTTGCAGAAGGTGAACATTTAAAACTAGCGTTCAAAATTCATACAACGCTTGCTGAGCATTATCAAGAAAACATGAATTACGTTGGTTATGTAACGGCTTTTCTTACTGATCAAGGATTTACACCAACAGAAATGTATCGCATTTACAGTACGTGGGTGCACTCAGGGGTTCATGCCTGTTATGCGGAGGCAAACGACGACATTGCAGGAGGTTTTCTACCGCTTGCCTGTGAGGACATTGAGTATACAGGGACTAAGCCGAGAGCATTACCCAAACGTGAGTAAAGGCAATTATCCTCCGGGTGTTGCTGATTCTTTTTGATCCGCTAAGCCTTTAACCCTTTGTCCCATCGGGGGAACTTCATTAGGGTCAATAATGACATTAAGCAGTGTCGGCCCTTGTTTATTTCCTAAACGTTGCCAGTCAAGGTCCATTAACTCCCCAGGTGTTTTAATAGTAATGCCTTCTACTCCCATAGATTGTGCCATCATGGCATAATCTATTTTAGGAAGTTCAAAACCAATTTGTTCAGCCCCACCTAATTGTTGACCATGCTTAACCATGCCTAATTCACTGTCATTTAAAATAACGTAAATAACAGGAATTTGGTGTTGTAACGCGACGGTAATTTCTTGTCCTGACATTAAATAACTACCATCGCCCGTAATACAAACTGATGGTTGCTTACTCCCTAAACAAGTACCTATTGAAGCTCCAATGGCCCACCCCATTGAGCCAAACCCCATAGCAATATGATAAAAACCTTGTGAACTTTTGCGATGGCAATAATGTGTAAACCATGCCCATGTATTTCCTGCATCCAAATGTAAGCGAAAATTCAATGGAATAGAACGAGAAAATTCTGTTACGACACGCTGTGGCTTTAATGGTATAGCGTCAGATAAACAAGCTTCAGGATTATCTAAGGTAATTTGGTATCCGTGATTTTTAGTTACGGATTTTTTTTCAAAAAACTTTACCTGAATTGGATCAACCGCCCCCCACGATCGCCCCCATTTAAGGCCTTGACGAATATTTAAATTAAGCTGCTTAAATATTGATTTAAGATCACCACAAACATGATGCTGTGCCATTGGCGTGCGAGTAAAGTGTTCAATGATGGAATCAATATGTACTAACCTATTACTCAATATATTAGTATGCCAACCCGGTTCCTAACTCAGTAATCGGTGTGCCAACGGCAATTAATAAATCAATCGTATTATCTTCCATTGTCTCAAGGGCACTTTGATGACCAAAGCAAAGCCATAAACTCCGCGATAACGTGTATGATATCCATCAAGCCAACGTTTACCCGCCGGAGCCGTAACAATTGGCGCATGAGTAAGATCAGAAAACTCCATAATTTCGTCAATAGCTGAACCACACCCTTTGCCTAGAAATAAAGCTATACGCCAAGTATTTGAAAGCATAACGGTTAATTTTTCTACCGCGTCATTATCGGTTAACGTAAAATCCTGAACTAAACGGCCTATTTTCATTTTTGAAGCAATCACGGTTGGTTGGCGCAAAATATCTGAGGGGATACTAATGTGTACAGGCCCTTTAGGTATACGATTAGCTGCCATAATAGCGGAAATGAGTTTAGGGTGTATTTGTTCAGTATGAGAAATTAACGTGCTATAGCGTGTACAATGTTTAAAAATGGCAACGGTATCAATGGCTGTGCATGAAGATTCTTGTAATGCATTTCGTCCAAACTTAGGTAATGGCGTTTGCGCTGTAATCACCAATACAGGTACATTGTCAGCGTATGCTGACGCCACACCTGTTAATAAGTTAGTTGAACCAGGCCCTGTTGTTGCACAACAAACGCCTAACTTACCCGTTTCTCTGGCATAACCTTCTGCCATAAATGCCGCGCCAGATTCATGACGCGCTACCACTATTTTTGGACTGTAACCATCATTTGAACGCGCTATAGCATTGAATAAAGGCTCTATTGCACCACCTGGTACACCAAAAATATAATCAACTTCGAGTAGTTTTAAATAATGAATGATTAAATCGGCATTATCCCACCCCTCACCTAGTTGAATTTCTTTTTCAAAATTTTCTCTAGCATGTGAAGACAAATTCACTATAAACCTCGTCTTTATTATTATGATTCTTATGAGTGTTACAACGGTATGCTTTGATTAATTCATGTTATTTAAAAAGCTCCTCTACCGGTTTAGGTTTACCGAAATGATAGCCTTGTGCGTAAGTCACACCTATTGTGGCTAACAATTGCAAGGTTTCTTCATTTTCTACAAACTCAGCAACTGTTTTCTTACCTAAAGCCGTAGCCACTTCATATATGGCTTTAACTAGGGCCAAATCTACAGGGTTAGTTGCTAGATCAATAATAAATGAGCCATCAATTTTCACTGAATGTGCAGGTAATTGTTTTAAGTAATTAAAGGTACTAAAACCTGTACCGAAGTCATCAATTGAAAATTCGCATCCTAGAGCGCTAAGTTTTGCAACCATACTTTGTGTTGCCGTTATATTACTTAAGCCGGCACTTTCTGTTAATTCAAAAATTATACGACAGGGATCAACATTATACTGATGCAACTTTTCTTGAATAAGCGGTAATAAACGTTCATCACTAAAGCCTTGTGCAGACAAGTTAATGGCAACTTTATTTAACTCAGGGTGCTTAGTTAAATAATAAATAGCTTTGCTGATCACTTGTCTGTCAAGCAAGCTCATATCACCTTCGCGTTCTAACAGCCGGAATAAACTCGCCGGGCTGCACTAGTTCACCATTAAGCTCTAATCGAACTAAGGCTTCATAATAAACAACGTCTTTACTCGCAATATCGATAATGGGTTGAAAATGGAGTATTAAATTATCATCTGCTACCGCTTGGCGAATTTTTCTTATCCACTTAAGACTAGCAAGTAGATCTTTACTTAAATCATCACTTTCATTGTATATATGGGCTAAATTTCTACCTAATCGTTTTGCTGCATATAAAGCGATATCTGCTTGTTTCATGTATTCGTCTGCAGGATATGCTTTACAATCTATCTCCGTAAGACCAATAGAGCAGTTGACTTTAATCACTTTGCCTTCAACTCTACATTGATAATCATCGAGCAATTTACAAATATTACTTGCCAAGTTAAATGCCGTATCTTGGTTAGTATTGGGTAGTAATAGGGCAAATTCATCACCGCCAATACGTGCAATAAAATCGCTCTTTCTCAACCGAGAACTGACCAATGATGATACATTTCTTAACACCATATCTCCGTGATGATGCCCTAAAGTATCATTAATTACTTTAAAGCGATCGAGATCCAAATACAGCAATGCATGAGGCCCGTTTCCTCGAGAAGCCATGGCGGTAAATTGCTTTAATTCAGTTTCAAAATAAAGACGATTATACAAACCGGTTAAACCGTCATGCATGGCGATATGTTCTAATTCTTCTTGGGCTTTTTTACGCGAAGTGATATTTTCAATGGTGCCAGAAATAGTATTAGTCTCATGCTTGCGGGTAATATCAAAACGAGCTAACACCCATAATGCATTATTAAATTTATTTTTTAAACGAAATTCAAATTGATGCGAATTAGTATTACTTGATAAGAGACTAACGATTTCATTAGATATAAAAGCATCTGCATGCTCTGACGTTTCGATAAAATCATTCAATGGCCGATGGTTCGATTCTTCAATGGTGAATCCCGTAAATTTCTCCCATGCTTTATTTAAAAAAACAATGGCACCATTTTTATTCAGCTCAATTATGATAGTACCAATTTGATCCAACAACTGTTGATGCTGCTCTGATACATTTTTATACTCTGCCCGACTTTGATTTAACGATTGAACTTTATTAGCAAATTGTAAATTACTAATAATAAAATCTTCACGTCTTGCTGCTGTCTCACATACTCGTCTTAACTGTTCAGCCCTAAAAGGTTTAGTAACAAAATCGGCAGCCCCTTTAAGCATGAGTTCTTCGGCCAATTCCATTGTATGATTCGCTGTCATGATAACAACAGATTGCTTTGGATTTTCTTTCATTATATGGTCAAGTACTTGATTACCAGACATCCCTGGCAGCATGACATCTAACAATACTAAGGCATAATTATTCTCACGCCATAATTCCAGACCGACTTCACCATTACTAGCACTATCAATAGTAAATCGCGTGTTTAGTATTCTATTTACCAGGTGACAAGTATCTGAATTGTCTTCTATTACTAATAACGAAGACTTTTCCATATCTTTTAAGGGAATTAAATCTTCGTTATTAATAATATTGAGTAATTTTTCATATTCTGAAAAAGCAATCAGACTATTTATGCCAAATTCACGTGCCGTAGCACTAGCTAGGTGTTCGCACCATGTATTAGCTACGACGACAAAAGGGGTATCAGCAGAACACTTTAAAACACCTGAACGCACCATGCGGGCCAGACGCCAACCATCAAAGTTATCTAAATTTATATTACTGACAACAAAATCAATATTATCTCTTTTTAAAATATCGATAGCGCTTCGTGTATTAGTTGCAAGTACAATAGTATAATCAGTACCAGAAACTAATAGTTTTTCAAGCTTTGTGAGCCGTTCAGCATTGGTATTAAGTAATAATAATTGTTTAGATGAAGAAGGCTGCAATATATTTCCTAGTATCAATAAAGTATAAAAATTAAGACCTTAATTAAAAAGCAACTGTAATATAACAACAATTGTTTCCTTGTGTAAATGCTTTAGTTTCGACTTGTTTTTGTATTCACGATAGGACAATGTTTTTATAACAAAAAAAAATCAGATTACTGGTTTACCAGTAATCTGATTAAAAAGATAGTTAAAATTAATTAACTAATAGCAATACTTAAGAGAATTGATTAGACGTGTTTTTTGCACCGCCGGCTTTAAGTGCATTCTCACCGGCAAAGTATTCTTTGTGATCATCACCCATGTCTGAGCCAGACATATTTTGATGTTTAACACAGGCAATACCTTGACGAATTTCTTCACGTTGAACATTTTTAACATAACCAAGCATACCTTGTTCACCAAAGTACTCTTTAGCTAAGTTGTCAACAGACAATGCAGTAGTGTGATAAGTAGGTAATGTAATCAAGTGATGGAATACGTTTGCTTCACGTGCAGTGTCCGCTTGGAAAGTACGAGTACGTTCATCAGCTATTGCAGAAAGTTCAGTGTTGTCGTATTCAGCACTCATTAAGTTATCACGAACATAGGCAGATACATCTTTACCCGCTTCAGCCATTGAATCGTAAGTTTGTTGACGGAAGTTTAACGTCCAGTTGAAAGATGGCGAGTTGTTATAAACAAGTTTCGCATCTGGGTGAACTTTACGAACATCATTCATCATGCCGGCAATTTCATGTACTGTTGGAATGGCCGTTTCAATCCAAAGTAAATCGGCACCCGCATTAAGTGCACCAATACAGTCAAATACACAACGTTCATGACCAGTTCCTTGACGGAATTGATATAAGCCAGAAGGTAAACGCTTAGGACGAACAAGTTTACCATCGCGGTTGAAACATACATCGCCTTCGCCCATGTCAGCTACATCAATTTCTTCAACATCTAAGAAAGAATTGTAAATATCACCAGAATCACCAGGCTCTTTAACAACTGCAATTTCTTTTGTTAAGCCAAGCACCTTCAGAGTCAGTACGTGCAACGATTAAACCATTATCAATACCAAGCTCAAGGAATGCATGACGTAAAGCACGTATTTTTGCATGGAAATCAGCATGAGGAACCGTTACTTTACCGTCTTGATGTCCACATTGTTTCTCATCAGCCACTTGGTTTTCAATTTGAAGGGCACAAGCACCGACTTCAATCATTTGTTTAGCCATTAGGTAAGTTGCTTCTGCGTTACCAAAACCGGCATCGATATCGGCAACAATTGGCACAACATGAGTTACGTGATTGTCAATTTGATATTGAATATCTGCTTCTTTAGCAGAATCACCAAGCATCTCTAGCTGCATCTAGCTCACGGAATAGACCACCTAGCTCACGTGCATCTGCTTGACGTAGGAATGTGTATAGCTCTTTAACTAATGAGGCAACAGATGTTTTCTCGTGCATTGATTGATCAGGAAGTGGACCAAACTCGCTGCGAAGTGCTGCTACCATCCAACCAGAAAGATATAAATAACGGCGATCAGTTTTGCCATCAAAATGTTTCTTGATTGAAATCATTTTTTGTTGACCAACAAAACCATGCCGGCAACCTAGAGATTGTGTGTACTTAGTCTTGTCAGCATCAAATGCAGCCATATCACGACGCATAATGTCTGCAGTGTACTGAGCAATTTCTAAACCTGTTTTGAATCTATTTTGAGTTCGCATACGAGCGATAGACTCAGGATTAATTGGATCCCAAGCGCTACCCGCCTTTTCTTTTATTGCTTTAACTGCTTCAATTGCACTTTGATAATTAGACATAATATTCTCCAATGGTCTTATTTCACACTAATCTAGGTTGTATAACTAATTTGTTTGGTTGGTTTGATGTAACTCACTTAGAAAGCAATCACACCGGACAACAAAAATAATAGTCAACAAACAAACATTTATGAAATATATAATTATGATTACCACCATTCACACAAGAAATACCACAACATGCGCACTTTACAATAATATCTTTTATGCATAAATAACAATTAGTTACATGTTTACCAATAATTATCCAGTTATATTATGTATGGAAGGAATCTGAATAATCATTGAAAATCATCAATACTTAGCATATATTTATTTAAGTTATACTTTTAATTGGAAACATTAAACTCATGAATATTTCTAAAATTGATTTAAATCTACTTATTTATTTAGACGTGCTACTAAGAGAAAAAAATGTAACCCGTGCGGTGGACAGCTTAATATTACTCAGCCTGCTATGAGTAATGGTTTAAAAAGGTTAAGAACACTATTCAATGATCCTATCTTAGTTCGTACTTCTGATGGAATGTCTCCAACTGAAAAAGCAAAAACCCTTGCCCCCGCCATTAGAAAAATATTACTTGAGTTAGAAAAGACATTGCAAGGCGAAGAAGAGTTCAATGAACAAAATAGTACTCGCGTATTTCGGATTATGGCTAGTGATTACGCTGCATCAACATTATTACCCAAATTACTAAGGCTGATAAACCAAACAGCTCCTAATATTACAATAGATATCATGACGCCCGCCGATGTTACCTTTCATGATGTTGAAGCGGGTAAAATTGATATGGCTATTAACCGTTTTGATGAGCTGCCACAGTCATTTCATCAAAAATCAATATGGCGTGATTCTTTTTCATGTTTGATAAGTGCGGATAATCCTGTTGTGGCTAAATTCAATTTAAACTCTTACTTAGCTACAAAACATGTATGGGTGTCAAAAACGGGTTTTGGTGTGGGCGTTGGTATGAATCCAAACGATGTACAAAAACTTGGGCGGGTAGATGAAGCGCTAGCAAGGCTAGGTAAAAAGCGTGATATAAAAGTTTTCACACGTAATTACCATGTTGCTATGCAACTTGCTTTTGAAGACAATTTAATTGCGACATTACCAACGAAAGCCGCGATGTTACATAAAAATGATGTCAATTATATTATTGTTAAACCCCCTTTTGACATTCCAGATATGGAATTAAAAATGATCTGGAGCCCCTTGTTGCACCACGATGCTAGTCATATATGGTTTAGAAAGTTGGTCATTGAAGCCGCTAGGCAAGTACAAGCAAACGAATAAATTACTTATAGTGGTACTAACTTACTAAAAACTTATTGGATAATAACTTACTGACTAAAGCATGATGAAAAACATTCTTTACACCATTGCTGCAATTATTTTTTGTTTGTTTGCAGGAAAAATGCTTAATAATGCTATAGGCGGTTTACCCGCTAGTTTATATGGCATGATCATTTATTGTTTGCTTTTACAGATGGGCGGCTCGCGCCTGATAAAGTACATCAAGCGAATCAATGGGGTATCAATCATATGGGGGTTTGCTTTATCCCCGCGGCTGTTGGCGTGATAAATCATTTTGAATTAATCAAAAACCATGGCTATAGCATTGTTGCTATTATCTTCTTTACGACTTTCTTTTTAATTACGTTTGTTGGTATTTTAGCGGAAAAATATTTATCAACTAAACCCACTGAATTAGATCCTACCCCTGATAATAAAGGGGTTTGATATGTTCGAAAGCATAAACCTAATTGATTCTTTAATGCTAACGTTATTAACCTTAGTAATTTATCAGAGTGCCGCGTGGATACAGAAAAGATGGCAACTTATTTTACTGAACCCTATGCTACTGACCATAATCATACTTGTTCCCTATTTATTAGTTAACAATATAAATTATGACAGATATCATCAATCTACTCATGTATTGAATATATTGTTAGAGCCGGCAACTGTTGCTTTAGGTTACCCCTTATACCGACAAATTCAACATATTAAGCGTTATTGGAAACAGCTAGTAACGATTATTGCTCTAGGCATAGTGATTGTTATCACAATTAGTTTTTCACTCACAATGCTGTTAATCCATCAAGAAGAAATTGCAATTGCACTTTCGCTGAAATCAGTGACAACCCCCATTGGTATTACCTTAACTGAACAACTGCATGGTGATAGTTCAATCACATCGTTTGCTATCATGATTGCGGGCTTGTCAGGGGCATTATTAGGCCCTACTTGGCTTAAATTCATAAATGTTAAAAGTGATATAGCCATAGGGCTTGCTATTGGTTCGGGCAGCCATGTGATTGGCAGCATAATATTATCTAAAGATAATGTTTATCAAGGTGCTTATTGTTCAGTGGCATTGATTACATCGGCATTATTAACCGCATTTATAATACCTATACTCGTCCCTTTACTTTTACCCTTTTTTTCATAAATGAGTCACGACGCCATACATGAAAAACAAAACAAACGCCTACACCATTCACAAAATAAATAATAGTTATTGTAATACGAATATTGCTAGTCAGTGATTTTAGCAATAGGATAAGGAAATATAGAATATCACCTAGGGTGAAATTTCATCTAACTTTACCTTATTTATCTTAATATAAGTAAAGAGCAAGCAAAGTAAGCGAGGAAAATATGACTCAAACAGTACAATCAGCAGGCTTATCCATAAACCAAGATCTATTTGAGTTTATTGAGCACGAGGCATTACCAAATACCGGCATAACGTCTTCTCAATTTTGGCAAAATTTTGCTGATCTTATTAATGACTTATCTAGTGAGAATGCAAAATTACTTAGTAAGCGCGATGAATTGCAAGCGCAAATAGATAATTGGCATAAGCAGAATTTAGGCGAAAAATTTGATTTTGGTCGTTACAAACAGTTTTTAACTGACATTGGTTACTTAGTTCCTGAAGTTGATGATTTTTCAATAAGTACTGAAAATGTAGATGCTGAACTTGCCACTATGGCGGTCCTCAACTTGTAGTACCTATTATGAACGCACGTTTTGCTTTAAATGCTGTGAATGCTCGTTGGGGTAGTTTATACGATGCACTTTACGGCACTGATGCGATTAGTAGTGATAACGGTGCAGAAAAAATGGGTGCATACAACCCAGTGCGCGGCTCTAAAGTTATTCACTATGCTAAAGATTACTTAGATCAAGCCATTCCGTTAGTTAGTGGTAGCCATCAAGATGTTGTAGCTTATCACTTAAATGAACAGCAATTAATGGTTAGCCTAAGTAATGGCGAACAAAGCGCCTTACAAGACACCCAGGCTTTTATTGGTTTTACTGGCAGTATTAGCCAACCAAAAACCTTAGTATTTAAGCATAATGGTTTGCATTTAGAGTTAGTTTTTGACGCCAAGAGTGAAATAGGTAAAACAGATCCTTCAACATTAAGTGATATTATTATTGAGTCTGCCTTAACAACCATTATGGATTGTGAGGATTCTGTTGCTGCTGTTGATGGCGAAGATAAAGTTATTGCTTATCGCAACTGGCTTGGTTTAATGAAAGGCAACCTAACTGAAAATATAAGTAAAGGCGGCAAAGAATTTACCCGTAAAATGAATAACGATAGAAATTATCAATCGTTATCAGGTGATACGGTCACACTTAAGGGTCGCAGTTTAATGTTTGTTCGCAATGTTGGTCATTTAATGAAAAACAGTGCCATTGTTGACAGCAATAACAATGAAATACCTGAGGGTATTTTAGATGCCATGATTACTTCACTTATCGCCTTACATGACCTAAAAGGTAACAGTACCTTAAATAATAGCAGCGAAGGTTCGATATATATTGTTAAACCTAAAATGCATGGCCCTGATGAAGTGAAGTTCGCTGACACCTTATTTGCCCGTGTTGAAGATGCATTGTCTTTACCTCGTAATACCATAAAAATGGGAATTATGGATGAAGAAAGACGCACAAGTGTCAACTTAAAGAATTGTATTTATGCCGCAAAAGAACGTGTGGTTTTCATTAACACTGGCTTTTTAGACCGTACAGGTGATGAAATTCACACTTCTATGGCTCTTTGGTCCTATGGCGCGCAAAGCAGACATTAAGTTAACGCCTTGGATTGGCGCGTATGAAAATAACAATGTTGATGTGGGATTAGCCTGTGGTTTTAGTAAAAAAGCGCAAATAGGTAAAGGCATGTGGCCAATACCCGACCAAATGGCTAACATGATCGCCACTAAAATTAACCATGTTGAAGCAGGTGCCAATACTGCATGGGTACCGTCACCTACGGCTGCCACATTGCATGCATTACATTATCACCGTGTCGATGTATTTGCGCTACAACAAACCTTAATGCAGCGGAAAAGTGCTAACCTGGATGACATATTAACGATTCCATTAGCAAAAGATACAAACTGGACGGCTGAAGAAATCGAAGAAGAATTAGATAATAACGCTCAAGGCATTTTAGGTTATGTAGTACGTTGGATAGACCAAGGTATTGGTTGTTCAAAAGTACCTGATATAAATGACGTGGGGTTAATGGAAGATAGAGCAACATTACGTATTTCAAGTCAACACATTGCTAACTGGCTATACCATGGTATTTGTACACAAGCACAAGTGGAAGCGAGTTTAGAAAAAATGGCTAAAATAGTTGACGGGCAAAATGCTAATGATCCAAGTTATCAAGCAATGAGTACTGACTTTGACAGCAGTATTGCCTTTAAAGCGGCTTCTTCACTTGTTTTTTGTGGAGCCAATCAACCGAATGGTTACACAGAGCCACTTTTACATCAGTTTAGGTTAGATAAAAAAGCCTGTAGTTAAAACGAGGTAAATAAAAACCCTATCAAATAAAGTCCTATGAATTGAAAAAATTTCAATATAGGGCTTTATTTTCCATTTACCGCACCCAATATACTGCTTATCTCATTATTGTGGTATTAACCTTTGCAACAAATTATAGTAAAATACTATAGCTAAAATGATGATTTGTATTTTTATCGTCAAACACAATACTTAACAGGGGAGTTACAGTGAAACAATTATTCGCGCTTGTATTGATCATTTCTATTACCGTTATCTCATGGTCTAGTTGTGCTAAAAACACAAAAATAAAAACAAACCACCTATATAATCAATCAGTTATAACAATAACTCCCGTATTTTTAACTTCATCTTTGACTAATGATGTCAGTAATGAAAGCTTTACTATCATGCCCAATAAAACATTAAATAAACACAATTTTTTGTTTGAAAGTACCATGATCTTTAATGACAAATTACACCAATTTATCGCTTTTTTTAATCGCTTTTATAATGGTGTAGATGACGTTGCAAGTAATAATCTTCAGAAAACTCAAAAAAACACGCAAAAATGTAGTGAAAATAGTTAACTATTTTCTGCTTTTTATTTTTATTTTTATTTTTATTTTTATTTTTATTTTTTAAGTAAAGTAAGCGCTAAATCGCCCAATACAATAAAAGCTTTTTCACACATACCCGAATTAGTACCTATCGTTCCAACTTCTCGATAAACATCAAAAAACATAGCTTTTATAGTTAAGCCACCTGCTTCACCAACTACTTCGTTATTTAATAATTAGAACAACTAGTTAACCATATCTTAAACCGAACTCAGATTAGTTATTGAAATAAATGCCTTGTATTAGGCAATTTTTTCTACGTTTAAAATAGATCACTTAATTAATGAAACAGGTATAAAACGTGATTCTGTGATGAAACACACTCATTTTCATTAACATAACTAAACATTATGAATACTCAATATAGATCCTTTAAAATGCGCAGAAAATACGGTATTGTTACCCAAATTTATTTTAATTTACTCTAGATAGGAAAAACTATGTCTCAAGCTGCAGCTCGCCACTTACTGGTTGATACTGAAGAACAATGTTTAGCACTAAAAGCTGAAATAGAAGCGGAAAAGATTTTGCTGACGTTGCTAAAACCCATTCAAACTGCCCATCAAAGGCACAAGGTGGCGATTTAGGGACTTTTGGCCCAGGTCAAATGGTACCTGAATTTGATAAGGTGGTATTTTCAGCACCACTTAATGAAGTACAAGGCCCGGTAAAAACGCAGTTTGGTTATCATTTACTTGAAGTAACTTCACGTAGCTAGTAATCAAATATTTCTGTCATTTCTGTCACTATGATCACAGAAATGACACTTAATAATCCTAACTGCACTTCTACTACAAAAACTCTATCACACGTTGGATATAATCCTGTCATTGATTGTAAATTATCCACTGTTTTATATGAACCACTTATCCGCACAATGCTAATGATGGTAATCAGATGACCACACAAAAATATTTCCCACACGTAAACGGTAAAATGTTTGCCGAAAATGTTGCCCTAAGTAACATTGCAAAACAGGTAGGCACTCCCTTTTACTGTTATTCAAACACAGCAATTAGTCAGAATTTCAAGGACTATCAACAAGCATTTTCTACCGCATTAACAAATCAAGAAACCCTGATTTGCTATGCTGTTAAAGCCAATGGCAACCAAGCGGTATTATCTACGCTTGCTAAACTAGGGTCTGGTGCTGATGTGGTATCAATGGGTGAAATACGCCGAGCCCGCGCTGCCGGTATTCCCGCAAATAAAATTGTCTACTCTGGTGTGGCCAAGGTTGAACCAGAAATAGAATATGCCTTAAACGAAGGTATTTTTCAGTTTAATATTGAATCTGAGCCTGAACTTGAATTAATCAGCCAAGTTGCAACGCGTTTAAATAAAATAGCAGCTATTGCTTTTCGTATTAATCCTGATGTTTGTGCCAATACCCATGCAAAAATTTCTACTGGAAAAGCGGAAAATAAATTTGGTGTCCCTATTAGTAAAGCCCGCCAAGCTTATAATCGTGCTGCGTCACTGCCAAATATTAAAGTACAAGGCGTTGATGTGCATATTGGTTCTCAACTTACTCAACTTACTCCGTTTGAGGAAGCTTATAAACGAATAGCACAATTAGTTATAGACCTAAGAAGTGATGGTCATGATATTAACGTCGTCGATATCGGTGGCGGATTAGGGATTACTTATAATGACGAAGTTATTCCGGCCAAGGAAGATTATGCTGCCATTGCCAAAAAGCAATTAGGCCATTTAAATTGTAAAATTGTAGTGGAACCCGGTCGTTCTTTATTGGGGAATGCCGGTATTTTAGTTTCTAGCGTTGTTTATGTGAAAACAGGGGAAGAACGTCAGTTTTTGATTTTAGATGTGGGTATGAATGATCTGATTCGCCCAAGTATGTACGATGCTTTTCATGAGATTATTGCTGTTGATATCTCAAAAACAGCACTTAAAACCTATGATATCGTTGGCCCTGTGTGTGAAACAGGTGACACATTTGCTAAAGGTCGCCAAGTACATGAGTCACAGTCAGGTGATTTAATTGCCATTATGAGTTGTGGTGCTTATGGTGCAGTGATGGCGTCAACTTACAATACGCGTATGTTAGCACCAGAGATCATGGTAAAAGACACTGATTTTGCGATTGTTCGACCACGTCCAAATTATGATGAAGTCATTAATGCTGATATAGTACCAAGTTGGGTATAACAAACGTGCAATATTGTGAAAAATAACAAAATTCTATGTTATTTTTCACAATTAATATTCATCATTCAATACCTATCAAAAAGCACAACAAATATCATCAAGCATACAAGTTATAACCCATACATTTTTATATCCTACGCGTTTGAGTTGTTCAGCTGAAAATGTTGCTCTTGCACCTGTTGCACAATGAATAAAAATGGCTAAATTTTCATCTGGATATAGTTGTAGCATTTTCATTTCTAATAATCCGCGAGGAATATTGATTGTATTTTTCCCCGCTTTCGCAGCAAATTCTTCAGGCTCTCGAACATCAATAATAATGCCCTTTTCTTCTTTACATTTTTTTCAGCATCCACTGCAGTAATGGTATTGAGAGACTTCATTGCATGAGAAATGACTTCTGGGATTGTTTTTAACATCGTAACTCCTTGATAAATTTATTAGCATGTTAAACTTTACATTAAGGTTTTAATTTGAATTCTATTCAATATGTTAACTAACCTGAACACGGTTTAAGATACAATTAACCTGTTGAAAAATAATAATTAAAATTTCGCTCACTTCTAGCTTGATAGTTTTACTACTTTAGTCCGCAAAATAAGCAAGGCAAATTTACGCGTCAATAGCCGGCCTATTGCAAGTGAATTTAACGCCGAAGTTAGTAAAAATAGCAGCTAGAAAAACACTTATTAAGCCGAGCATCAGGTTAACTACATTTTTCATGGCTTTCTTTCAAGCCCAGTTTTTTTAAAATAGACATCATTAAACACCATTTGCTAAAAGATGATTGCAAAAGATTTACACCAATGAAGGCAGTAAACCAAACCCAATTGGCTGAATGATAATGCGTTAATAATAAAGAAATTAGAATCATTATTCCCGCAATTAAACGAAGTGCTTCATTTACTGTCATGATACGCCCCTATAAAATAAATAAAATATACTACTGATTTTCTACTCATCAATTTTGATGACTTCCTCAATTCCTCAAGATAAAGTTAATTTAGAAAATACTAAATTAACTTTATCTTATATTAGTTATATTAGCCTTTACTAAAATAAAGTACAATAGTAGACTAAAATTAAATTACTAAAGAAATGAGCTTTAAATAATCATGATAACGGATCAAACCAAATTACTAGAAAGTGCTCAACATGTATCGGCAATACTTAAGCAACTTTCTAACCCTTACCGGTTAATGGTTTTATGTTGTATTGCTAATGGTGAACAAACCGTTGGGGATTTAAACGAGCAAATTGACTTATCTCAATCGGCTCTTTCGCAACATTTGGCAAAATTACGTGATAGTGAAATAGTCGCCACAAGACGTGAGTCGCAAACAATTTATTATCGAATAGCAAACCCCAAAATTAAATATTTATTAGAAGTGTTACAACATCAATTTTGTGAACATATTTAAATTAATGCAAACACATTTACTAAGGAAAGCTGATTGAACATGCAGACGCCAACCAACCTTACCGCTAAGATACTCAGTACAATATTAGGTAGCAAACTACCTTTTATTCTTCTTGTTGTATCAATGTTAGCGGGCATAATGGCTTTAAATTACACTCCTCGTGAAGAAGAGCCACAAATTGTAGTACCTATGATTGATGTAGTTGTTACTGCATCCGGCGTTGCTGTTCAACAGATGGAACGGTTGGTTACAACGCCATTAGAGAAGTTACTCGCACAAGTTAACGGTGTAGAGCACGTTTATTCTGTTACTCATAATAGCCAAACAGTAGTCACATTGAGATTTCATGTAGGTGAAAACCGTGAACAAGCGTTACTCAATACTTATAACAAATTACATTCTAATACTCATAAGATCCCTGCTATTGTTGATAATTGGCGAGTACAACCTATAGAAGTTGATGACGTTCCTATTGTTTTGTTGGGTTTATGGAGTAGTGACAGCAAGACAGTAAACGATTATGAACTGCGCCGCTTAGCGGAAGAAGTTTCTACATTCTTACAAGCCATAGAAAATACTAGTGAAGTTAATATTGTTGGAGGGCGTTCAAGAGAAATACAGGTGAATTTAGACCCTGAGCAAATGACCGCAAGAAAAATATCAATAAGTGAAATATTTAATGCTATCCAATCGTCGAACAGATTACAGCACCTAGGCAACCTCGCAATAGAAAATCAGTCTGTGCGATTAGAAAGTGGGGACGTTTATAGAGATATAGACACATTAAAGCATACCCCAATTAGTGTAATAGATAACAGTGTTGTGCTATTGCAAGATATTGCCAACATCGTAGATGGCCCCGCAGAGCAACAGAGCTATACTTGGATTGATTTTGCTAACCGTTATCAACAAGCTCATTATTCAAACAAAACAATTACCGACACAAAATCGTCTCAATCACCTAACAACGCGACTTTAACCAATAATGGCGATTACCCTATTGTAACTATTAGTGTTGCCAAACAACGTGGCAGTAATGCGGTTGCGGTGGCACAAGCTATACACGACAAAATTCAAACCCTACAACATTCTATATTTCCAGATAATGTACACGTTGAAGTATTGCGTGACTATGGTCAAACCGCTAATGAAAAAGTGAATAACTTAACTACCAGTTTAGCCTTTGCTGTATTTACCGTTGTTATTTTTATTGCGGTATTTTTAGGTTGGCGCTCCGCTGTTGTTGTGGGCTTAGCCGTACCTATTTGCTACGGTATTACGTTATCGCTAGATCTACTTTTTGGTTACACTATTAATCGTGTAACGCTCTTCGCCTTAATTCTTTCTTTGGGTTTACTGGTTGATGATCCTATTACCGGCGTTGATAATATTGAACGTTACTTAAAAGAAAAAAAGGCTCATTGCACGAAAAAATTGTAGGGGCAATTAATGAAATTCGCGTTCCCTTATTAATGTCAACCCTAACCATCGTTCTCGCTTTTGTGCCGCTAGCTTTTATTACGGGTATGATGGGACCTTATATGGCACCAATGGCATTTAATGTGCCCTTAAGTGTAATCAGTTCAACCTTAGTTGCCTTTCTAGTTACACCATGGTTAGCGTCAAAAGTAATCAAGCCACCCCCTATCATTTCAAGTAACGATAACGTAACAACAAGTGAAGACCAAAATGACAACCAAGGGTTTGGTCATTTTTATCGTCGCATGCTAACACCACTTTTAGAAAACAGAACAAAAGGCAAACGTGTTTTATGGCTAGTTTTCGTTTTATTTATACTGGCAGCAATGCTACCAGTATTGCGTTTGGTCCCGCTAAAACTATTACCTTTTGATAACAAAAATGAAATACAAATTCTGATTGATATGCCAGAAAATTCGACATTGGAGCAAACAGCAGCAATGGCAAAAAAAGTATCAACTAAAGTACAACAATTGTCAGAAATTAAAGCGATTGCCGCTTATGTTGGTACCTCATCTCCTATTGATTTTAATGGTATGGTACGCCAATACTATCAACGCCAAGCTCCTTACACGGCAGACTTGAGAATAATTTTACTTGATAAAACAGAGCGAGAACATCAGTCTCATGCCATTGTATTAAGATTAAGAGAGCATTTATCATCCTTGAACAACTCAGCGACCTCAGGCGGCATTGTGAAAATCAAAGTAGTTGAAGTGCCTCCTGGGCCACCTGTATTTAGCACGCTTGTTGCTGAGCTTTATGGCGATGAATTTACTCAATACAGTGAATTACAAGAAGCGGCAAGTATTGTTGAAAATAGATTTAAGCAAGAGCCACATGTTGTTGAAGTTGATTCAACGGTAACAGATGATCAAACCAATTTGCGTTTTATTGTTGATAAAACTAAGGCAGCATTGTCAGGCATTGCAACAGCACAAATAAATCAAGCTTTAATGACAGCGAATAGCGGACAAGTTGCAGGATTTCTACATGTAAATAATGAAGCAACTCCTTTAGCTATCAAGGTAAGACTACCTATTGAACAGCGCGAAACTTTAGCTGATTACCACAGATTGACGATCAAGGGCCAAGCAGGTATTGTACAAAACAGTACACCACAAGGCATCGATATTGCTCCCGACCCCTAGTTTCTCTGGGTGAATTAGGCAAGTTTGAACGACAAAAAAGTGACAAACCAATTTTTCATAAAGACTTGAAACCTGTGGTTTATGTTACTGCGGATATTTCTGGTAGAACACCTGCTGCTATTATTGCCGATATAAGCAGTGATCTACAATATTCAACTAATGCAGTAGAAAATAAAACTAACAATACCGCCCAAACTCAGCAAAATAACTGGGAAAAACGTACATTTTTATCAAGCGGTAGTGGTAATACATGGTATTTACCTGAAAACATTCTCTTATCTTGGAGTGGAGAAGGTGAATGGCGCATCACGATTCGCGTGTTTCGTGATATGGGTATCGCCTTTGCCTTTGCTCTTGCCGCTATCTTTCTCGTTTTAAGAGTACAAACAGGATCAGCGGCATTATCTGGTATTATTATGTCGGCAATTCCACTAACGGTTATCGGAATAATGCCTGGTTTTTTTATGCTTAATCAATTTGGTGAACGTCAAATTGCCAATGCGCCTGATCCTGTTCTATTTACAGCAACGGCCATGATCGGCATGATCGCTTTAGTCGGAATTGTAGTAAGAAATTCATTGATTTTAATTGAATTTATTACCCAAGCACGAGATAGAGGTGAAACAATAAAAGAATCCTTAATACAATTTGGTGCTGTGCGTATGCGCCCAGTATTATTAACAGCCGGCACCACATTGTTAGGAAATTTAATAATTACACTTGACCCCGTTTTCAGTGGTTTAGCCATCGCTATTATATTTGGTATTATTTCATCAACTGTTTTTACCTTATTGGTTGTTCCTATTGTTTATATTTTAGTTTTCGACAATGAAGATGAAAAACCAAAACAAATTGAAGTAACCCAACAAACAGTCATAAACAAGCGCTAACTTAGGAAAAATCATGACTCAAAACAACACAAAAAAAGTACATTATCAAAGTTATTCATGCCTGTTATCGCGCTTGTGGTGCTATTATTAATGGTTGCCTGGCTAGCAGGAAGCTTTGATGACAAGATATCTCCCTCAATAAACGAACAATCGCTCAATCCGTTAAAATCTAGCGACTTTAACAAAAACGATATTTATAAAGTCACTGCAAACACTGAAATGATTACCGAATCTATAGCAGCCGGCGTAGAGGCAAAACAGGCAACCAAAATCTCATCCAGAATTTTAGCCCGCATTAACGCTATAAACGTCAGAGCAGGCGATAAAGTAAAAAAAGGAGATGTGTTAATTGAACTTGAAAAAAGCGACCTTCAATCACAAGTACTTCAAGCTAAACAAAATATTGTGGCACTACAAGCACGACATAAAGAAGCAAAGCAGAATTTAGACCGCTTAACAGCCTTGTTCAACAAACAATTAATTTCAACGTTCAATCTTGATAAATCCAACGCTGATTATCAAAGTATTTTGGCCGAATTAACCTCAGCGCAACAATATTTATCTCAAGCTAAAACCACACTCAGTTATGCTACATTAACCGCGCCAATTGATGGGCTGATTGTTGACCGATTTGCGGAGCCAGGCGATACAGCCCAAGCAGGTGCAAAACTATTATCTTTGTACAACCCTTTATCCTTGCGCGTTGAAGCGCAAGTGAGAGAACAATTAGCTATCACGTTAAAACATGGTCAAAAAATTAATATTGAATTACCTAGTATTAAAAAAGAAATGATAGGGGAAATTGAAGAAATAGTACCTGCAGCGAATACTGGCTCGCGCAGCTTCTTAGTGAAAGCGCGTATAATCAACATTGAAAATCTATTACCTGGTATGTATGCGCGAATATTGATTCCTTCTTCTGAGCAAATAACACTAACTATTCCCGGCAATAAAGTTGCTCATGTTGGCCAATTAGATTTTGTTTGGGTAAAGGTTAACAATGAGATACAACGTCGATTTGTTAGGTTAGGAAAGCCACAACCTAATAACATGGTTAATGTTATTTCAGGTCTAGTCGCGGGTGAAGAAATCATCACACCAAGACACCCTTCTATTCCTTAAATATAAGTTTTCTCAAGAAAAAACTTTAGAAACAGTAAATAAATAGTTACTATTTAAAATTAGGATATAATATTTTATAAAAAATAGAGGTGTTTAGTATATGTTCGGCTTACCAAGTAAAAAAGAATTTGAGGCATTACAGCAAGAAAATACGGCACTTAAAGAACAACTTTCATCATTAGAAGCACAAGCAACACATGCCAATGAAGAAAATGAACAGCTTGTGCAAGATATGGCAAATAATACTGAGCGATATCGTCATCAAGAAGAAATTAATAACTTATGGTTAGGCTCCACTGAATCTGTTAATAATATCCGAGAAGAACTCGCCTCTTCTTCAAGTAACTTGATTGAACACCGAGACCAATTTCAAGCATCTCAGCATATTTTTACTGAAATTCTTTCGATGTTAGCTTCAACTATTGATGCAACAAATAAAATAAGCGATGACAGCCAAAATGCCTCAACATCCGTTGACAACCTAAAGTCAGCCACTGCAGGTATCAATGATTTTGTTAATATAATCAAAGGAATTTCGGATCAAACTAACCTATTAGCACTCAATGCCGCAATAGAGGCAGCTCGTGCAGGTGAACAAGGTCGAGGTTTTGCGGTTGTTGCTGACGAGGTAAGAACATTAGCGCAACGTTCCGCAGAAGCTTCAAATGAAATATCTAACTTAATTGAACAGGTAAACCAACAGATGGAGCAGGTAATTGATGGCATCCATGGGGTTGGAGAAAAAAGTACCGAAATTAACGAAAGTACAACCACAATAGAAGCTACAGCAAATAATATTGTAGATCTATCAAAGAGCATGTACTCAGTAATAACCAACTCAACTACGGATGCTTTTTTACAAACAGTAAAAATGGATCATGTGGTTTGGAAATTAGAAGTGTATCAAGCCATGCTAGGCATGAACGACAAAGAAATTTCTGATTTCACTACCCATAAAGATTGCCGTTTGGGTCAATGGTACTTTCAAGGTGAGGGGGCAGAAAAATATTCAAGCTATAGTGCATTTAAACAACTCGATGAGCCACATGCCCAAGTGCACGACTACGGATTAAGTGCATTAAAATCGATAAAAAATGGTGATATGTCTCAAGCCGTTAAAAACTTAGCAAGTATGGAAAGTGCTAGTACAGAGGTCATCAATTTATTAACGTCATTATCACAACAACTTAGGTAAATTAGCAATCGTTAAGCAAGTTATTGATTACTATTTATCAATATTTCCTGAGAATTTCTTTCCATGAAGGATCATCAGAAATACCGTTAACTATAGGTAATATTTCATCATAAACAGCTTTTTGAGCATGAGGCACCAATATGCGCCTTTGGTATTTATCATGAGGCTGTTTCGATATATAAAATTTATTCTGCCACCCTTTAGTTTTCGCCAAGTAATTTAGTGTAAAACGAGACACAACCCCGACGTCCACTCTTTTCAATAAAATCATTTGCAGCACTTCATCCTCTCCAACCGTATCATAACGAACAATACTACCTTGGTTAACTTTTTCACTGATACAAGATAATAAAAGCCACGTACGCCTGCCATCACTTTTCCTGAAAGAGAATCAGCTCCCGTATATTCAATGCTATTGTCAACGGAAGAAACCACTTCGTCTTGATCCTCAGAGAAAC
This sequence comes from Colwellia maritima, assembly GCF_022669015.1. Classification (GTDB taxonomy): domain Bacteria; phylum Pseudomonadota; class Gammaproteobacteria; order Enterobacterales; family Alteromonadaceae; genus Colwellia; species Colwellia maritima. The sequence goes on from NZ_JAKKSL010000003.1 coordinate 95,655, forward strand.
TACCTGTCCATAAAAACTTAGTTTCATTGATATCGTTAAACCACAGGGGATTAACACCTAGCAGAACGCCATTTAACTTGCCGTCCTTAAGCATACTACCAATGCGTTTGCGAGGAACATAAACAATCGTAAAGTGATAACGCTCAGTTTTACTATTAATATAATCAGCAAAATCAAAAAACATTCCTGTTTTAGTTGCTGTATTCAGCGCATAAGGTGGCTGTAAATGATAGACATACATGTCAACATTAACTTTTTCTTGAGCATAACTACGACAGCAAAAAAATAACAGAATGAAAGAACTGAAAAACTTGAGTTTATTAAACAAAGTAAAACCTTGGGGGTATACAAAAATATAAGCAGTGTGAATCTAACATGTGAAATCAAACGCGTCTAGGTATTGCTAACCTACAACGAGTTACTTAAAATAAAAGCTAACCTAACCTATTATCCTTTGGACTCTCATGGCACTCCCTGACAAATTTATATTTTCTATGAACCGCGTAAGTAAAGTGGTTCCCCCAAAACGTACTATTTTGAAGAACATCTCTCTTTCATTTTTTCCTGGGGCTAAAATTGGTGTTTTAGGTTTAAATGGCTCAGGTAAATCGAGCCTATTACGTATTATGGCGGGTATAGACAAAGACTTTGAAGGTGAAGCCAGTGCCTTAGCAGGTACGAATATTGGTTACTTACCGCAAGAACCTCAATTAGATGAAAATAAAACGGTACGTGAAGTAGTTGAAGAGGCGGTATCAACCGTGAAAAACGCGTTAAAACGTTTAGATGAAGTTTATAATGAGTATGCAGAAGAAGACGCTGATTTTGATGCGCTTGCTAAAGAACAAGGTCAGTTAGAAGATATTATTAACACTCAAGATGGTCATAATATTGATAATGTACTTGAACGGGCTGCGGATGCTTTACGTTTACCACCTTGGGAACAAAAAGTATCAGTACTCAGTGGTGGTGAACGTCGTCGTGTTGCTTTATGTCATCTGTTACTTCAAAAGCCTGACATGTTGCTACTTGATGAACCAACCAACCATTTAGATGCTGAGTCTGTAGCTTGGTTAGAACGCTTCTTACATGATTATCCTGGTACTGTGGTTGCTATTACCCATGATCGCTACTTCCTTGATAATGTCGCGGGTTGGATTTTAGAGTTAGATAGAGGAGAAGGTATCCCGTGGGAAGGTAACTACTCATCATGGCTTGAACAAAAAGATGCACGTTTAGCACAAGAAAGTAAAAGTGAAAATGCCCTGCAAAAAACGATTAAGCAAGAACTTGAGTGGGTACGTTCTAACCCCAAAGCACGCCAAGCTAAAAGCAAAGCGCGTATGGCACGCTTTGAAGAGTTGAATAGCCAAGAAAATCAAAAACGTAATGAAACAAATGAGTTATATATTCCCCCTGGACCACGTTTAGGTGATAAAGTACTCGATGTTAATAACCTAAAAAAATCTTTTGACGGTCGCGTATTGATTGACAATTTAAGTTTTAGCGTTCCCAAAGGAGCCATTGTTGGTATTATTGGGGCGAATGGTGCGGGTAAATCTACCCTATTTAAAATGATGTCTGGTACCGAACAACAAGATTCAGGCACTATTGAGATTGGTGAAACAGTTAAACTTGCGAGTGTTGATCAATTTAGAGATAACATGGGTGAGAACAACACTGTTTATCAAGAAATCTCAGAAGGTCATGATATTTTAGAAATAGGTACTTACCAAATACCCAGTAGAGCTTATTGTTCGCGCTTCAATTTTAAGGGTAATGATCAACAAAAATTCATTAAAGATTTATCGGGCGGTGAACGTAATCGCGTTCATTTAGCTAAATTAGTGAAAACTGGTGGTAATTTATTATTACTCGATGAGCCAACCAATGACCTTGACGTTGAAACTTTACGTGCTCTTGAAGAAGCAATTCTAGAGTTTCCAGGATGTGCCATGGTTATCTCTCATGACCGGCGGTTTTTAGATAGAATTGCTACACACATTTTAGACTATCGAGACGAAGGACAAATCAACTTTTTCGAAGGTAACTTTAGTGATTATGAAACATGGTTGAAAAAAACATTAGGTGCGGCAGCCATTGAGCCTCACCGTATTAAATACAAAAAAATAGGTTAAAAAACAAGTAAGGCAAGTACACTTCAAAACGTTTATCAATAGTTTTGAAGTGGCTATCTTAAAGATATCTATAGTGAGTAAAATAACGCTTATATAACATTTTTAAGTGCCTTTTTTTAAAAGACGGCTATGCTAAAGCTATTATCAACAATAATGAACACATTAGATGGAAAATAGACGACAATTTACCCGCATATTATTTTCAAGTAAAGCTGAGCTCTGTGTTGAAAATAAAACGTACCCTGTATCAATTCATGACATATCCCTTAATGGTGCATTGGTGAGTGCAGTGAATTCTAAGGAACCATTAAAAGGTAAATTTGGCGATTTATCATTTTGTCTTTCTGATGAGGAATCAAAAGTGACCATGCAGATTGCTGTTGTTCATGAACAAAATGAAGAAACAGGCTTACAATGCAATGCCATAGATATTGACAGCTTAACTTTATTACGTCGTATAGTAGAGCTCAATCTAGGCGATACCAAACAACTTGATAAAGAACTTAACCAACTTTCTAGAACACATTAATACGCTTTCCTCCCATGAAAAACGCACTTAAGGATCCTTATGAATCATATTATAATTTCATGCATTGGTGCCGATAAAAAAGGTATTGTTGATACCTTATCTAATGTCATTAATGAACACGATGGCAATTGGCAAGTCAGTAGTTTACATCATTTGTCGGGTTATTTTCTTTGGTGTCATTGAAGTGGCAGTGAGCGAAGAGAACACGCAAGCTTTAGTATCTGCACTTCATTGTATTGATAGTTTAAATTTTCAAATTGAAATAGCAAAACAAACATCAGAAAAAGTTAACTCTACATTAGTACTAGAGCTGACAGCTAACGATAGACCGGGCATAATACAAGAAATATCATCAGTAATTCATCGTCAAGGAGGAAACTTAATTAAGGTAGTTAGCTCTCAGGCAAGTGCCCCACACACTGGTCAGTTAATGTTTAAAGCTAAAGTGCAAATAGCCATGAATGAAACGGATGCAGATGAGTTAATTAGTGCTTTAGAACACATTGCTGACGATTTAATGGTAGACATTGCCAGAGCATAAGAACCATTATATCGCCAAAAAAAAGCATCAAAAAAGAGAGTGATTAACAAAATAAATATTCATCAAAATAAATTGAAAACTCACTCCCTTCTCCCCAAGTACTGGTAATAATTAATTCTGCTTTGTGGTGCAGTAATACATGCTTTACTATGGCTAGACCAAGTCCTGAACCGCCAGTGTCTCGAGAACGTGATTTATCAATACGATAAAATCGCTCGGTGAGCCTATTTAACTTTTCCGGTTTAATACCATCACCATTATCTTTAACACTGAAAACAATCTTATCTCCTCTTTTTTCCCAGTTAATTTCAATTAATCCGTGGGCAGGAGTATAAGCAATCGCATTAGAAATCAAATTAGCACATGCACTCTTTAATTCTGTATCAACACCAAACACACCAATACCTTGGGTAATATTAGTACGTATTTCATGCTGTTTCATTTGGTTTAACCATTTGGCGTCTTCAACAAGACTTCTGATCAGATACGGCATATCAACAGGTTTCATATCATCGTAATCACGATTATTTTCAACTTTTGACAAACTCAGTAATTGCTCTACTAAGCGTTCCATTCGGGTAACTTGTCCTTCAATGGTGCCAAAGATTTTTTGCCATTGAGGGTCCAAAGCGTGATCTGTTTCTTGAATCATTTCAACATAGCCACGTACCACCGTCAGGGGGGTTTTAAGTTCATGAGAAACATTCGCCACAAACTCTCTACGCATTTTTTTCATTCTATGATACTTAGCAATAGCTCGAGACATTAACATTACGCGTTCACCACCAAAAGCAATAACCGAAATTTCTAACTGTAGTTCATCATTAATCGGTGACGTAATAAGACAAGGTGATTCAAAGTTATCTTGCATTAAGTATTTAGAAAGTAAGGGATCAACAAGTAACTCTCCAACATGCTTACCAATATCATCAGGAAACCGAACACCGAGTAAACGCTGTGCCTTTTTATTGCCCGATACAATCAATAAATCCGTGGACAAAATCAGGGCGGCATCAGGTAATGCTTCAATTCCCGATTGAAAACGAAAATCTTGAGTCTTTAGCGTATTAGAGAGAGAATTCATTGTTGCTTTTACTTTTGTTAAAGGGGGTGGGGAGACTGTTATTCATTGCATTTAGCTTCTAACTATTTAGTTTCTAACTTTTTGCACTGTTTTACCTGAAAAGCGATATCCTGCACCACGCACAGTTTGAATAAAATCTTCGTGACCTGAGCCTGAAATAGCTTTTCTCAAACGACGAATATGTACATCAACCGTTCTATCTTCAACATAAACATTGGTTCCCCACACATTATCGAGTAGCTGCTCTCGAGAATAAACTCGCTCGGTATGCGTCATGAAAAAATGTAATAAACGAAATTCAGTCGGACCAAGATCCAAGGCTTCTTCATTGATAGTCACATGGTGAGAAACAGGATCGAGTTTTAAGCCATGAAACTCCACTTTTTCAGCCAATAATGTTGGCGAAACTCGGCGAATTACCGCCTTAATTCTAGCAATCAATTCTTTAGGAGAAAAAGGCTTAGTAACATAATCATCAACCCCAAGCATCTAGACCTTTAACTTTATCGTCTTCATCTGCACGAGCAGTCAGCATAATAATAGGAATGTTACGACTATATTCCCCTTGCTTTAATTCTTTCGCCAACTGAACCCCACTGCCACCAGGTAGCATCCAATCGAGTAGAATAAGATCGGGGTAAGGCTCAATAATTTTTTCCTTGGCTTCTTTTATATCAACAGCTTCAACAGCGTTAAACCCGTTTTGTTCTAATACAAAAGTAATCATTTCCCTAATTGGAGTTTCATCTTCAACAACTAAAATGTAACCACTCATAAATACGCCTTAAAATAATAAATAGTTTTCATGTAATTTCAATAGTGCCATTATGCGTAACAATAATGACACTTTTATGACATTGTTTTTATTAGCACCAAATAACAATTAATTGCTTAATTTTTTTGTTGAATAAAATAGATCACCTAATTAGTGAAACAGGTATAATTAAAAATTATACTGAATACCTGCCGCTAAATAATCTTCGTCTTTATTTTCTGTTTTGATATCAAACGTTGTATAGAAAGCATATAGCTTAGTACTAGCTGCTAACTTATAATCGACCCCGACCGTCATACCACTATTTTTATCAGCATTTTTATGATCAGCTATTTGATACTGACCTTTCAGTGTTGCTGCGCCTAATTTATATTTAGCTGAAACCATAACACCATCCATTTCAGCGCCTGTATCGATATTCTCTTGATTTTGTAACATTAACCCTAATGTAACACCTGCAACTTTTCCTTGTACCGTTGCTCTTAATGTATCATAACCTCCAACTTCTGAATCCATGGCAACAGAAACAAAAACCGTTGATTTCTTAAGGCTTTTATCGCCATAAAAAGCAGCAACAGAGAATGCATCTTCACCATCAACATCTTCTTCAGCCACATAGCTAGCACCAAATTGAAAACCATTAAATTTAGGTGATTTATAAGTAATAGAGTCACTTAAACGATTTTCCCCTTTCCAAAGCACCTTAATATCAGCATTTAAATCGCTAAATAAATCAGCCTTCCCTTGAGATTGTTTGAGCATTGAATCATTTTTCCCCAAAAGCACTTCACCAAATGCACCTTTTAATCCAATAAACTGGTTTCTTCCCTTAAATACATCATCACTATCGCCATCAATGTCCACTTCAAATTCTGCTTGATAAATAACTTCTAGATCATCATTTAATGTGTGAGTACCTTTAAAGCCAATACGAGATGCATTACTTTTAACCTCACTAAAGCTGCCTTCCCCCTCATCTGATACCTGTAAAGACACATCCGCTCTGCCGTATACATCAACCGATGCAGCCATGGCAGGATAAGCTAGAATGGAACATAGAGATAATGCCAACACGTTTACTTGTTTCATGTTTTACGCCTTCTTTATAATTTGAAATATATTTTATGTGCCTTAAAGGCAAATGGTAAATTACTTGCCGGGTATGCTAAAGCGACTATATTACATAAATATGACAACCCTTGATAAAAACAGCAATAAAATGGCAATATTATTACAGTTTTATTAAATATTTATTTCATTTATGGCAATAAAGCCATAATACTGTTACTTTTTTATTAAATATTTATTTCAAACAGAAAAGGTCATTTGATAATGTTGGTTTATTATCATAAAAAATTTTATCCTTTTCACAAAAGTAGTTAGAATAATAATAATTAATCAAAGCGAAAATTAATCCTATGAAAGTAAAGAGCATTTCTCGAAAATTACTAACAAGAGTACTTTCATTTTATTTTATTTTAACGTTGAGCGTTACTGGCATCCAAGTTATCGCCGAATACTTTAATACAAAAAACCACATCAACAGTGAACTTCTTACGTTAGAAAAAACCATTAGTGGTAGCTTAACTCGCGCAGTTTGGGAGCTTAATACTCAACAAGCTATCGATATTTCAGAAGGCCTTGTTGCAATCCCCATGATCAAAGGTATTACTGTTACTGATGAATCAAACAACATAATTACACAATTAGGAGAAACCATTTCTCCTGAAAAAATAACGATAAAAAATGAAAATTCAAACGATGAATTAATGGGTATTAGCTCACTTACAGACGGTTTATTTGGCCATTCTTTTCCGCTAATATTTGAATTTTCAGGCAGAACAACTTCTGTCGGTAGGGTAACGTTATTATCAAGCGATGCGGTTATTTTTAGCCGAATTAAAGTCGGTATCTATTTTCTTATTGGTAACGCAATCGTAAAAACAGCATTCTTAGTGTTTTTATTTTCGTTGGCTTTTAATAAATTACTAACCACTCCTTTACAAGAACTTACCCAACAAATTAGACAGATAGATCTAGATGATCCTGAAGCCTCTAAAATTCATTGCATGAATTATGAAAAAAACGAACTTAATATCCTTGAAGATGCCTACAACAACCTAGTCAATAAGTTAGTGGAATTTAAGGAAAAATTAGCTTTATCACAATTAGAAACAGATAAAGCCAAAGAGCTACTTGACGAACATAATCTATTGCTTGAACAAGAAGTGGCAAGAAAAACATCCTCGTTGAGCAGTACAATGCTTAAAATGGAAGTACAACAAAAAGAGTTACGAGAACAAAAACAAAACCTACAAGAAGAAAACATTCGCCGCAGTAAAACAGAAAAAACGCTAACAACAACCAACAAAGATCTTATTCATTCAATTACCGAATTAAACAAAGCGAAAGAGCGACTGTTAGAAGCAGAAAAAATGGCTTCGGCGGGAGCACTATCTGCTGAAGTTTCACATGAATTATCTACTCCTGTAGGTATAAGCATCACATCATCTAGCTACCTGCTAGAACAAATAATACATCTACAACAAACATTAATACAAAATAAGTTATCTAAAAAATCCATTGAAGTCTTTATTGATAATGCGAATAAAAGCACCGAACTATTAATAAACAACCTGCAACGAGCCTCTGAATTACTGACCAGTTTTAAACACATTGCTGTGGACCAAACCAGTGATAAAATTCGTATGGTCAGTATTGCACTTTATTTAGATGAAATTATTCAATCTTTACATCCAAAATTACGAAAAACTAATCATACAATTAACGTGCATTGTGATGAAAGTATTGAGGTTTATAGTCATCCTGGTGCTATTGCCCAAATTATTATCAATTTAATTATAAATTCCATCACTCATGGATTTGAAAACATCAATAACGGCAAAATAACCATTGACGTTACCTTTCATCACAATTTGCTTACGATTGACTATGCCGATAATGGCCAAGGAATAACTCAAGAAGCTAGTGAAAAACTATTTGATGCATTTTATACAACTAAATCGAATAAAGGCGGCATAGGCCTAGGTACACATATCATAAAAAACTTAGTTATTGACACCTTAAACGGTACAATTTCCGCACACTCCGAGTTAGGTAACGGCTTAAGTTACCATATTGAACTACCAGATATGCGGACCTAAAACCATAAAATATTAACATAACTATCTGTAAAACAGATGTTTATATGTTTTTTTACACCTAACACTTGAGCTCGTTCTCAATTAATATAGCGGCAAGTAAACACCCGCCGGTTACGATATAGCCGTATTAGAAAGCAATAGCACTACGTAAACACGTGTAAAGTTTTTTGTAATATTCATCATATTGTTTTTATTTTATTTCACTATATCACTCATTTTCAGCCCGCTTTACTTGTTTTATTCTTATTTGAGATTAAGTTTTAATGAATGCTAATGATCCCCTTCTTTTTTTCAGGTAATATAGCGTTTTTAAAAATAAGCCCTACCGCTTATTAACTTTTTAAGCATTCACGCTAGGATCATTTTTATGTGGTTTAAAAACCTATACTTTTTCGCTTTTACTAGACCATTTAAACATTCGGAAGAAGATTTAGAAAAGCATCTCAATGAACATCTTTTCACCCCCTGTGGCTCTACCGAACTATCACATTTCGGTTGGGTGAATGCTTTAGGCAAACATGGAAGTAGTAGCGTTCATAGTGCCAACGGCAACTTTTTAATATGCGCAAGAAAAGAAGAGAAAATTTTACCCGCCCCTGTTATCAAAGACATGATTGAAGAAAAAGTAAACCTACTTGAACAAGAACAAGGCCGTGGCGCAACGAAAAAAGAAAAAGAACAGTTTAAAGAAGATATTGTTTTTGAACTACTACCACGTGCTTTTTCACGTATTTCTGACACGCACGCTTATATAAGCCCAAAAGATAACATTATTGTTATTAACGCTAGCGCACGTGGTAAAGCAGAAGATTTACTAGCCCTACTGCGTAAAGTGTTAGGCACATTACCTGTAACAACGTTAGAGCCTGATGTTCAAGCCGATGAAACCATGACTGATTGGTTAGTGAAAAAAGATCTGGGGGCTAAGTTCCAATTAGGTATGGAAGCCGAATTTAACGCAATTGGTGATGATGGCGCCGTCATTCGTGTTAAAAATCAAGATTTAGAAAGCGATGAAATAAAATCTCATTTAGATGCAGACAAATACATGGTAAAAGTTGCACTTGAATGGGACGAATCACTCTCTTTTATGCTTTGTGATGATTTATCTATCAAACGTATTAAATTCTTTGACGTTATTCAAGAACAAAATGATGACATAAATAGTGACGATGTTGTTGCAAAGTGGATGCTGACTTTGCATTAATGGCCGGAGAATTAAATCGCTTTATTCACGATTTACTTAACGAGTTTTCCTTAAAAACAACTGAATTATTAGAAAACGACTAACTCTATTTAGCTAGAAACTGATTACTTATTGGGAGTAAAAATGACTATTATTAAAATGTCTGATTTAACATTAACAGATAAACGCGTTTTAATCCGTGAAGATTTAAACGTGCCCGTTCAAGACGGAAAAATCACCTCGGACGCTCGGTTACAAGCTGCATTACCTACCATAAAACTGGCTTTAGATCCGGCGCAAAAGTGATGATAATGTCTCACCTTGGTCGTCCAACTGAAGGCGAATATTGTGAAGAGTATTCTCTTAAACCTGTTGCTGATTATCTAGCAGGTGCCCTTAATTACCCTGTTCGCTTAGTTAAAGACTATTTAACAGGCGTAGATGTAGCGGCCGGAGAGCTTGTTGTTTTTGAAAACGTTCGTTTTAATAACGGCGAAAAGAAAAATGATGACGCCCTAGCCAAACAACTTGCTAATCTATGTGATATCTTTGTTATGGACGCTTTCGGCACAGCTCATCGTGCACAAGCAAGTACCCATGGTGTAGCTAAATTTGCACCAACGGCTTGTGCCGGTCCATTACTGGTCAGTGAATTAGCTGCTTTAAGTAAAGCGCTAGATAACCTTGACTCGTCCTTTAGTTGCCATTGTAGGTGGTTCAAAAGTATCAACTAAACTCACAGTTTTAGATGCATTATCAAAAATTGCTGATACCATCATTGTTGGTGGCGGAATTTCAAATACATTTGTTGCTGCGGCGGGAAATGAAGTGGGTAAATCACTCTATGAAGCTGATTTAATTCCAGAAGCACAACGTCTATGTAAACAAACACAAATAATATTTGCTGACGATGTAACAGTCACTCGTGATGGTTTCAGCGATTGGAAACATGATTCAGCTACACAAATCAAATCGGCATCTGAAGTAGACGCAGAAGATGACATCATTGATTATGGCCCAAAAACTGCCGCAAAAGTGGCCGAAATAATAAAAACTGCGGGCACCATTTTATGGAACGGTCCTGTGGGCGTTTTTGAAATGGACGCTTTTGCCAAAGGTACTGAAGTTATTTCTCATGCTATTGCTGATAGCGCCGCTTTTTCAATTGCAGGCGGTGGCGACACTTTAGCTGCTGTTGATAAATACAATATTAAAGATAAAGTTTCCTATATTTCAACAGGGGGCGGTGCCTTTTTAGAATTTTTAGAAGGTAAAAAATTACCTGCAGTTGAAATATTAGAACAAAGAGCAGAAGGTTAATCATCAAAAAATCAAGTTTCGGGCTTAATAAATAAGAAACAAAATTTACAAGGTTTTATCTCTTATTTGCTCGAAACTTATTTAAAGTGACGCTTGGCTGTTCACATAGTAAAACCATAAAATAACACTATACTCTGTAATTTATACCAACATTATGGGCAGGTTAACACTCCATCCCTCGGAGATTCACCTAAAACAAAGCTCAATCTAAAGGAGAATTATATGTCTTTGAGCGATTCAACAATGGCATCAATGCTTAAAAAAGTAACGACTGAACAAGGTTTCATTGCTGCACTAGACCAAAGTGGCGGTAGTACCCCAAAAGCATTAGCATTATATGGCATAGATAGCTCTGAGTTTTCTAATGATGAGCAAATGTATGATTTAGTACATCAAATGCGTACTCGTATTGTAACTAACCCTGTTTTTACAGGTGAGCGTGTTTTAGGCGCTATATTATTTGAGAACACACTTGATAGAGAATTTTTAGGTCAATCAGCAGCTCAGTATTTATGGCAAGAAAAGCAAGTTGTCCCTTTTCTCAAAGTAGATAAAGGCCTTTGTGATGAAAAGAACGATGTGCAATTGATGAAAGATATACCTGCACTAGATTTACTCCTTGATAAAGCCGTAGAACAAGGCGTATTCGGTACAAAAATGCGATCAGTAATCAAATTAGCAAATCCGCAAGGGATTGATGATGTTGTTGCGCAACAATTTACCATTGCCAAGCAAATACTCGCGAAAGGTTTAATACCAATAATTGAGCCAGAAATCGATATTAACAGTCCAGAAAAGGCTGCTGCTGAAAGCTTACTAAAGTCAGCACTACTGAAAGCGTTGAACAACTTAGCTAATAACCAAAAAGTCATGTTAAAAGTAACGTTACCCGATACAGATAATTTTTATGCCGAATGTATTAATCATCAAAATGTGATTAAAGTAGTCGCATTATCGGGTGGTTACACAAGAGAGCAAGCCAATGAAAAAGTTGCTGCAAATCATAATATGATCGCAAGTTTTTCTCGTGCTTTAACGCAAGGGCTAAGCGCTAAACAATCAGATGAAGCATTCACAAAGGTGTTAAATCTAGCTATTGAAGATATTTTTAATGCATCGAAGACTTAGTATTCACTAAATATTTATGAAATCCCCTAAACCACACTTATTAGTGTGGTTAACTTCCTAACATTTACACCAATGTATGTTAAAAATGAACTTTTTTGAATAGTTTTAATGTAATTTTAATACAAAAATACATTATTCAACTTCAAGCTATCAAAACCACAACTTTTACTGCATGAACACGATAAACCCTGCTATAATTCTGTCAATGTAACCAAAAGGTTTCATTTACACCAACAAATTTTAATTGGCGAATTTAGGAGTACCCAATGGCTTTAATTTCCATGCGTCAAATGCTAGATCATGCAGCAGAATTCAACTATGGCATCCCGGCGTTTAACGTAAATAATTTAGAGCAAGTGCGCGCAATCATGATTGCCGCAAATAAAACCGATAGCCCTGTTATTCTTCAAGGTTCCGCCGGAGCTCGCAAATATCTTGCCGGAGCACCATTTTTACGTCATTTGATTTTAGCCGCGATTGAAGAATTCCCACATATACCTGTGGTAATGCATCAAGATCATGGAACATCGCCCAGTGTTTGCCAACGCTCAATTCAATTAGGTTTTTCATCAGTAATGATGGATGGCTCATTAATGGATGACGGCAAAACGCCAAGTAGCTATGAATATAATGTTGACGTAACCCGCAGAACGGTTGAAATGGCACATGCTTGTGGTGTATCTGTTGAAGGTGAGTTAGGTTGTTTAGGTTCATTAGAAACAGGTGAAGGCGGCGAAGAAGATGGCATTGGTGCTGTCGGTAAATTATCATTAGAACAAATGCTAACCGATCCAGAAGAAGCCGCTGACTTTGTTCAAAAAACACAGGTAGATGCTTTAGCTATAGCGTGTGGCACGTCACATGGTGCTTATAAGTTTACCCGTCCTCCTACAGATGATATTTTAGCTATAGATCGCATTAAGGCCATCCATGCCCGTATTCCTAATACGCATTTAGTTATGCATGGTTCATCATCTGTTCCACAAGAGTGGTTGGCCATTATTAATGAATATGGTGGTGATATCCCAGAAACTTATGGTGTACCTGTTGAGCAAATTCAAGAAGGTATCAAAAATGGCGTACGTAAAGTTAACATTGATACTGATTTACGCCTAGCATCTACTGGTGCAACCCGACGATTTTTAGCGCAGAACCCAAGTGAGTTTGACCCTCGTAAATTTCTTGGAGAAACAACTAAAGCAATGTCTGATATTTGTGTTGCTCGATATGAAGCGTTTAATACCGCAGGCCATGCGAGTAAAATTAAACCCATTAGCCTTGATACCATGTTTGACCTCTACCAAGCAGGTAAGCTAAAAGCATTAATCAAATAAATTCCTATATTATTTCAATAAAATAAAGGGCTACGGCCCTTTTTTGTCTTTTAATCGTCGAAACCTACTTTAAAATATTAATAACTTCTTTATAATGACTATAAACTTAAGTTATAGTTTTAGTGTTTTACCCCGTTAGTACACTTACTTATAAATCTACTTTTCTTTGGTTCTAAGTTATCTTATGTGCCGTAGAAAGGTTATTGTGCCCTGAAATTGAGATTAAAATGATTCGCTCAACTTTTTACCTATTATTATTCGTTTTGTCTTTTAATACTTTTGCACAAGAAAAGAATATTGACGGTGAACATGCAACAGCGGCAGACATAATATCGAGTCTAGAAACACCACAAAGCCCCAAAAAGAAGAATACTCCTCCTATTATGTCAAGCTCAGCTGAGTTAGGTTTTCTTTATAAAACAGGTAACACTAACAGTGGGGATATTAAAGCGGGCTTAGATTTTCGCTTCGAAAAAGATTCATGGTTGAGTTTATTAAACGTCGATTTACTTATGAAAAAAGCCGACATTACAGATGAGAATGGCAATAGCCACTTTAAAAAAACTGATCAAAAGTGGACATTAACTTCTCAAACAAACTATAACTTAGACAATAAAGAAAAAAACTACATTTATGGCAATGCTTGGTTTGAAGAAAATGAGTTTAGTGGTTTCAAAAACCAAGCCTCACTCTCTTCCGGTTGGGGTCGACATTGGTATAAAAGTGAAATGGCATCACTTTGGGGAGATATCGGCCCTGGCTACAAACGCGATTTAATTAAAGAATCTGAAACCGTCTCAAAGAGAACAGCAGATACTTGGATGATTCAACTACAAGCCTTATACATCAGAAAGCTAGGCGAACATATTGAATTAAAACAGTACCTTAGTGCAAAACAAGCCCTAGATACAGACGAAAATAGTATTTATAAAGCCGTATCAACAATTACAACAAAACTCATATCAACACTACAGCTCAAGTTTAATTTCACTTTAGGTTATAACAGTAAAGTTGACATTGACAAAGAGAAGTCGGACACCCAAACAGCGGTAACCATTGTATATAGCTTTTAAGCCTACATACGTTTTAGAAAACTGCTTATTTTCAGATATATTATTAGCTATAATATCAGCTATAATACTATCTAATATTTATAACATTAATTAACTTAAACATTAACATTACTTAATATTGAAAAGGAAAATCATGAACCTAAAACTAGCCCTCCCTACTTTATGCCTACTGCCATTTATAACACACGCAGTAAACGCTGAAGAAGCGAAAAAAGTAAAACCTACCATTACTGCGTCAGCAGAATTAGGCTTTCTTTATAAAACAGGTAACACGAAAAGCGCCGACGTAAAAGCAGGCTTTAACCTTAAGCATCAAAAAGACAAATGGCGTTCAGACGTTTCTTTTAATATTCTAGCGAAAAAGTTAGAAAAAGAAGATGACGAAGGCAATGACGAATTTGAAACCACTGATAATAAATGGGATATAGTCGGTCAAACCAACTACACCATTGGAGAAGAAGGGAAAAACTACCTTTACGGTAACCTAGCCCATGAACAAGATAAATTTGGTGGTTTTGAATCACAAAGTTCATTTTCATTTGGTTGGGGCCGTAACTGGCTTGAAACTGAAACCTCATCATTTTTTGCTGATATAGGCCCGGGTGTTACACACGATGTAACACGTGAAACAGAAACCAAAGCGTCAGAAAGCAGTTCTAACCTAATCGTTCAAGTACAGGCTTTATATACGCACAAATTCAATGAACATGTTCAATTTAAACAACATTTCGTTGCAAAACAAGCGACTGAATCAGGTGAGAATAGTATTTATAAATCTGAAACATCTGTTACAGCTCAGTTGGTTGACGCATTACAATTGAAATTTGCTTTACGAATCAACTATGATACTGAAGTTGAGCCTGAGTATGAAAATACTAACACGGAAACCTCATTGACTTTAATTTACAACTTCTAAATAAAGCGTAGTTTTTCAACAACTACACTAGCACTATACAGTTATTATCTGCTTAACGATAATAACTGTATACATCAAAAAATTGTGACGCTTATACAATTAGTCATCAAGTTTACCGCTACTTTGCTCTATATAGCACTCATCTATTTTTTTTAGTCGTTCTACATGCTTTATATGCGCACGCCGTGCTGCATAAAGAAAAACACTGACGATGATAATTACAAGAGTTGCTATTGAATATGTTCCTTCAATAAAAAAATTACTTAACCATTCCATGGAAAATTCCTACTACTTTTGTTTAAACAAGGTTAACTATCATTATTTACTATAATTGTTAACTAAAATTGAGAAGTGAAAGGTTCTGATTAGAACATGAAAACCTTCCCTAATAGGCTTATAAAATTGTACTATAAATTATTATACCATATAGGGTATTACCTGTTTCTGAGTATAGTATAAAGCGTAATAATAATACAACCCATGCTTTAACAGTGTCATCGCTCAGTATTCCAACTGAAAAAATAAGCGCCTAGCGATAAAAATACCGAACTCATAACCAGTAAGCAAATTATATGGTAGCTAATATCACTTAACGTAGCACCTTCTACAATAATTTCTCTCGCACCAAACAACTAAATGAGTTAACGGTAAAAAATCTGCAAAGGTTTGTAATGCAGGTGGTGCCCCCTCAAGACTAAACCAAACACCGGATAACATCATCATCGGCCAAGATGTCAGATTTAACAAACCACCAATAAGCTCTTCGCTTTTACTTCTACTAGCAACCAACAAGCCAAGACTAATCAAACAAAAAGCGCCTAACATACCGATTACAATAAGATCAAAATAGCTGCCAAGCATAAAAAAATCAAATAACAGATTACAACCAGTGTAGACAACTGACGACAAGAACATCACAATAAATAATCGAGATAATAGCTGAGCAGATACAAATTCAAATGCTGAAAGTGGTGTTGCTTTTAAACGCTTTAATACGGCATTTTTTCGATAACGCACAATAACGTAACCCACCCCAAAAAGACAACTAAACATCATGTTCATACCCAATATCCCAGGCAGTACCCAATCTACATAGCGAATTTTTTTACCTGTTGTTTCTAAACGAGTAAAGTCTTCAATTTGAGTACTCACTATTTTTTCTACTAAGTAACTTTTAGCTGACTCTGTATTTACCCAATATTCTTTAGTTAAGGGATTAACTACTAAATCAATGGTATGGCGTGTCAGTTTATTTTTAGCCGTTGTTTCATTTTCGTAATAAATAAAATCAATAAAACGAATACTTTTCAAGTGCTCATCGATGTCGGTTGTTTGTATTACACCATCAACCGATTGATTTAGAATACCTACTTTATAAGCCGACCGACCATCACCAGAAAATATAAATGAAAAACCGACAAGTAAAAGCACGGGAAAAATTAAATTCCAACCTAAAGAGGATTTATCGCGAAAAAATTCAATATTTCTCGCTTTAAATACAGCAAAAAAACGTTTTATATTCATGTGTATGCTCATTCTCTTAGCGAGTGCCCAGTTAAATGTAAAAACAAATCATCTAAATTGGCCGATTTTACATGTAAGCCATCCAATGACACTTTGTGTTCCATTAGCAAAGCTAAGGTTTTTTCAACATTATTTGTGGTGATCTCCACTCTACCAGACAATATGACCCATTGATTTTCTTCTATTAATTTTAAAGGTACTTGTTGCTCTGGCAAATAAATAAAAACATTTTGAAAATGCTTACTCAGTAGCTGATGGGGTGTCCCTGTTTCTATGATAGAGCCCTGATCCATAATAACAATATCATCACAAAGTTGTTCAGCTTCATCCATATAATGAGTCGTTAGTATAATGGTTTTATTTTGTCCTTTAATATTTTTAATTAATTGCCAAAAATTGCGTCTTGCATGGGGATCTAACCCCGTGGTTGGCTCATCTAAAAATATAATTTCTGGATCATTTATTAACGCTAAAGCCAATAATAATCGTTGTCGTTGTCCACCAGACAACAAACGGTTATCTCTATCTAGAAAGCCTGATAAATCACAAAGTTCGATCAACTGCTTTTGCGGTAGAGTATCTTGATAGAAAGAAGCAAATAAGTTTAACGTTTCTTTAACCGTTAGAAAATCTTGCAACGCTGTATGCTGAAATTGAATACCTATTTGCTGTGATATATTGTGATCAACTTCTTTGTCATGATGTTGATACACAACAGAACCGGAACTCGCTTTAATAATTCCTTCCATGATTTCAATGGTCGTTGTTTTACCTGCACCATTGGGGCCTAATAGGCCAAAACAGTGCCCTTGTTTAACATCAAAGCTTATATTATTAACCGCTGTCACATCTTTATATTGCTTAGTTAACGCTTGAACACAAATAGCAACACTCATGTTTTAAGCTCCTTAAACCCATTTTTTCAACATTGTACTGTACTTAAACAATAAAACATTAAATTTCTTTACATGATAATAGTTATCATTTGCATTAAGTTGTTATTTAGTTTATTTTACCAACACGTAAATAATAAATGCTCATAAGGATAAAATATCATGGGATCGAAAATACCTCCCTCAACTTTGAATACATCAAAAGTACAACTTGAATTACCTAGCAATATACTTAAAAAATTACTTTTATCCGGTATGCTCCATGGTGGTGATTGTAAGTGTTTAAATGCAACGGCTAAGCATGTGCTTTGGCAAACTTTATTAGCAACAAGTACAGACAATCAGGTAAATAAAGAGAACAATTTATGTGCATAAAAGTCTCATCAGAATTTATACAACTTGAGAACTGGCTTTCCCTATTAATTGCTACCTATCAAGAACACCCCTCATGCGGATTGGCAAAAATTATTAACTATTATATAGAGCGGCTATCACGACATGACGACATGGACTTGGGTGGTAAAAACTCATGTGAATATCTGGGAATGAGAAAGTTTTGGCAATGGCAAGCTCAGCAGTAATCCTATTCTCAATGGGCCACTACAAGAGCATAAAGGTGTTATAAGAGTTGACGAACTTTTGATCTTAACAATTGTTCAAGCTCTCTTTTCCCTGTAATCCCGTAAGTGTTGCATACATCAATGACTGAATGTTTTTGCATAATACGGCTAATTAATACCATGTAATTTGACTCATCAAGAATGGATATGCCAGAGAGTTGTTGTTTTAACCATAAGTGTAAGCTAAACACGCAGCTTGAGTACTGTCTATAGCCTTCTGCAAAGGCCACGATATTCGCTTTATCCCGCGCACTTAATATCGAGCATTCATTAAGCGGACAATCGCTCAAAATCAATAAAACTAAGTCTACCGCTAACTGTTTATATTCTTCTGTTAATAAATAATCAAAACTGCGGTAAAACTCATTAACAATACCAGTTAGTTCTGCTTCTCCTGACGTGGTAAGTGCTTTTAACACTAATGAAGACTGTTCGCCACTGGCTTTATCTTGAGTAAAGCCGATTCGCGCAATCCGAAAATCATTTTTTAACCAAAAAGAAAGTAATGACTTCGTTGCTCCAAAACTGGATGCTAGAAAATCAGCGCCTTGCGCGGTTGAAAATTCGCTAATTTTACTTAAAAAATAACTTCCCAACCCTTGCTGTTGTACTTGAGGATGAACAGCGATACGCATAACACGCATATAATGATAAGTAAAAGCCCGCTCTATACCGCACTGAGTTAGTAGTGATTGCGGAACAAAGTGATTTTTCAAACGTTTTTTTCCGTGATTTACAGCATTAATTAACGGTGCTTCAATCATATTATCACACGTGCTACCTTCAACAATCAACAACGCTACCGCAACAACGTGTTGTGATAACACGCCTTCAGTGATTGTTCCTTCATCAGATTTTTTGTAGTGATTAGCAAATAAACAGACAAGTTTCACCTGCTCATTATCTAAAAGCATCTTTACATCACTGGGTTTAGTTTGATAGTGAGCAGTTACCAATACAGAAAATATTTCTTTCAATAAATTTTCGTCAGCAACCAGTTCAGTGGCGCTAAATTGTTTAAATACCAAGGTGCGTTCTTGGCTTCGTTTGACATCTTCCGGCAGTGTTGTCAGCTCAGCATTTAACAAGCAGGATTCAAAAACTAACCTTTCAAGGGGATCATTAACTCGCCGGCGAATAGGTTCGTTTACATGCATATTTCTCCAATAGGGATATTGCATGGCTAATGTTTTCTGAAATTTTAACGTAAAACCTCGTCCAAAGCGCCTTCATAACCATGAATAGTACTTGAGAACACTAAACGAGAATAATTATCTAGTAACGCTTCCAACAAATAAATAGGAATTGCCGATGCTTCATCAACTAACACAAGATTAACGGCATGCTTTTCCTTCAGCAATTGATCTATTGGAATAAACTCAACCAAGCCAGACTCAGTGCAAAACTTGTTATGTTGAAGTTGTCCACTGGTTACGCTAGTCACTAACTGACGAAAAAATATCGCTAACGAGGAGCGATCTACCGCAGTAACCGCTATCCTTAACTTATTATCCTTTGTTGCTGTATTTAATAATTGCCCACAGGCTATTGCTAATGCAGATGATTTCCCTCTCCCTCTATCTGCAGTCAACACCAATGGCTGATTTCTTTTACCCTTAACCACTTTTATAACTGCATCCACGGCGGTCACTTGCTCTTGGGTCAAACAGTTGTACGGTAATTGGGTTCGAGTTTTTTTCTGTGCTATTTTAGCGTTAGTAACAGGTATGCTAGGTAAATTGGGCTGATTTTGTTCAATAACAATATGCTGCTTAAAAGTTTTCAACTGTTTGATAAATCGTTGATAAAATAGGCTTTCTGTCATTTGATCTATATTATCGACTAAAAGAAAGAATATTCCTCCTGCCACTAACGTACCTGATAAAACAGCCAAAGCATCGATAGATAAACTTCTATCTTGAAAAACAACAAAATGGCTTTCACTGCCTAATTTATCACGAAAACGTTGCTTTGAAACCGTTGATGCAATCGTATGATTATCACCATAAACTAACCAATTTTTTGGTTTTTGTTGCTCACCTTTGCAGCCATTCAAATCAATGGATTCAATTAAATTACTTGCCCAGACATTGTCACCTACAAGCACAATTAAACGTCGCTCGTTTAATATTTGCGCTTGTTGCTGATATTCAGTAAACCAAAAATAAAACTCTTTATTTTGCATCTTAAGGTGATTCTGGGAATTAATTCTTTATAGAGCAATAGTTTATCAAGCTATCACCTTTACACCAATAAAATAAAATAAAAACAATGTTGAAAATTGTTTGAAAATGTATTATTTCTTGCATATCTTGATATCGATTAGATAAATTTTTAAGAGTAAGCCGATGGTAAATGATGATGACTTTTTAGATGACATTGATGCAGAAGATGATACGGAAGATCAAGAGGACGATTTAGAGTCGCTAGAAGTAGCAGGAAAAAATAGTAAGGAGCAAGCACAAAAAAATATACTTGCTCGTAAACGAATAGATGAACTGATGGAGATGAGAAGACTAAAAGAGCTTTTTGACGATGAAGATGATTGGTAACACTCACTAAATTATCTCTATTAGAACGCTCAGTTGCCTGAGCGTTCAAAAACAAACAAAATAAAGTGATAGCTGATAACGTTAATATCATATATCCAATAACTATCACTTTTCTTTAATTAAGATACTGCTAAAATACCCTATCCTTTTTGTCCTAGTATTAATCTTATGACTTTATTTGAAAAACTACGATGCCTACTAACTTTTGGTCAAGGTGTTGCCTTACCCCTACCAGAAATTCCTAGCCACTCAAGCCCATTCCCTTTATTTAAACAATGGTTTGAAGAGGCAAACAAGTCAGGTATATTACTTCCAGAAGCAATGTCAGTAAGCAGTTGTAGTTCGCAAGGGCACCCCAGTTCTCGCATGGTATTATTAAAAAAATTCGATGAGCAAGGCTTTGTTTTTTTCACCAATTATGGCAGTCGTAAAAGCCATGAGTTATCAGAGAACAATAATGTGGCTTTACTGTTTCATTGGAATGTACTGCAAAGACAAATACGAATAGAAGGTACAGTTGAAAAGGTTAGCCAACAAGAGTCTGCTGATTACTTTCATAGTCGCGACCGAGGCAGCCAGGTGGGTGCTTGGGCCTCAAAACAAAGTCAAAAGCTCTCACACGATAGTGAATTAAAGGATCGCATGGCTAAATTGAGTCAGCAATATGCAGAAGGCGAAGTACCTCACCCTGACTTTTGGGGCGGTTGGCGAGTAAAACCAACCTACATCGAATTTTGGCAAGGTAGAGCAAGTCGATTACACGATAGAGTGTGTTTTGAAAAACAAGCAGATGATTGGACTCATTTCAAATTACACCCCTAAACAACAAGGCACGCTATGTTGATTTAGGCGTGCCTCAACTCTTTAGTTGTTAGCTTATTGCTGTTACTTCTTAACTTTGGGTGTTGGAATCACCTTGGGTTTTACACAGTTTGGCAGATGATTCTGCTTCTTTTCTGCTAAATAATATGGCTGAGATACCGCTAAGTGACCGTTTAATTGTTCAATACGTGTTTCATTTGAAGGATGCGTAGACATAAACTCTGGCGGTGCTGTTTTACTTAACTTAGACATATTCTGCCAAAGTTGAACACTGGCTTGCGGTTCAAATCCAGATCGAGCCATTAAGTCTTGTCCTACAATATCAGCTTCGCTTTCGTGGGAGCGACTATAAGGCATAATAAGTCCATATTGTACACCAATGCCTAAACCGGCAACCCAAAGGCCTTTATTTTCTACTTCACTGGCACCAATGGCAATTGCCGCAACAGCCAAACCCACATTGGATAACTTATCGGCGGATAATCGCTCATTAGAATGATGCTCAAGAACATGCCCGACTTCGTGCCCAATAATGGCAGCCAATTGGTCTTGATTCTCTGTAACATTCAAAATACCGGTGTAAACACCTATTTTTCCGCCCGGTAAAGCAAAAGCATTCACTTGCTCCGAATCAAAAACAACCACCTCCCAGTCACCTTGATTAGCTGACTTCGGTACATTAGCCGTAATAGCATCTGCCACACAAAGCACAAAATCATTGGTTGCTTTATCGGTACTGATGGGAATTTCTTTTTTCATTTGCTCGAATGAAGTAATTCCCATTTGATTTAACTCGTCTTCTGGGTAAAGTGACACTTGCTTACGTCCCGTAGAAGAAGTAGAACAAGCCGTTAAAAACAACAGCACAAAACAGATAGCAGAAATATTTTTCATAATAAGGTGAAGCAATCAAAAGGTAATGAACTTTCTATTATACTTAAGCCATAACAAGACGCAAAAAAATAAGGCAAGACTAAAAACACAAAACAAAAACTAAGGGTAAACACGTAGACTAAATACGTATATTCACCGATGTTAAATAGATAGATAATGTAATAATGTAGAACTTTTACTAAACTGAAACGTTTTGTTTAGTGATTTATTAAAAGACGACAGGCTTACAAAGAGCCGATCATAAAATTTTAAAATAGTTAATAAGAGAATTTGTAATGTTATTACCGCAGTATCAGGATTTAGCTACTAAGTTAGCCCATACTTTGCCTAAAGAACGTATTATTACAAGCTATGCAAAACGATTAGCCTTTGGCGTTGATGCTAGTTTTTACCGATTAGTACCGCAACTTGTCTTAATTTTAGATACAGAAGAAGAGGTAATAACTGTTTTAAAAGCGTCTGCTCTAGCAAACCTTGCTGTCACGTTTAGAGCGGTGGCACCAGTTTATCAGGGCAAGCACAATCAGAATCTATTTTAATTATGTTAACTACCCGTTGGCGTGAACATGAAATCATAGACTTAGGACTTAAAATCAAGTTAGGACCAGGGGTAATTGGCGCCGATGCCAATAACTATTTACTGCCCTACGGACGTAAAATAGGACCCGATCCGGCCTCAATAAACACATGTAAAGTGGCAGGTATTGCAGCCAATAATGCCGGCGGTATGTGTTGTGGTGTTGCACAAAATAGTTACCATACGTTAGACACGATTAAAGTTATTTTACATGATGGTTCTGTCTTAGATACCGCAGATCAAATCAGTATTAATAATTTTAGACAAACACACGCAAGCCTGCTAAATGAATTAAATTCGTTGGCGATAAAAACTCGAGTTAATGAAACGTTACACCAATTAATTAATCACAAATATCGACTTAAAAACACCACTGGTTACGCCATCAATTCATTAATAGATTTTGAAGATCCTATTGATATTCTAGCCCACTTGATGATTGGTTCCGAAGGTACTCTAGGTTTTATAGCATCAATCACTTATAACACCGTTATAGAACATAAACACCGCGCTTCTACACTGGTATTCTTCCCAGATATACAAACCACCTGCCTCGCAGTATCGGCACTGGCTAATGCAAATGTTTCTGCTGTGGAACTCATGGATAGACGCGCTTTGGCTTCAGTTAGTGATATGGATGGTTTACCTGATTTTATCAAAACACTAGATGAAAACGTCGGCGCTTTATTAATTGAAACACGTGCAGCTAATGCAGTTCAACTAACACAGCAAGTAACGGAACTTGAGTCATTACTTGCAACCTTTACACAAACTAATGCTATACAATTTACCGATAATGCTAGTGAGTATTCTCAATTATGGGCGATAAGAAAAGGCACTTTTCCGGCGGTTGGAGCAGTTCGTGAAACCGGCACAACAGTTATCATTGAAGATGTTGCTTTTCCTGTCGAAAGACTTGCCGATGGTGTTGCCGATCTACAGACATTATTTACCAAATATGCCTACCATGAAGCCATTATTTTTGGTCATGCCTTAGAAGGCAATCTGCATTTTGTTTTCACTCAAGATTTTTCCACGCCCGCAGAAGTTAACCGCTATCAAGCCTTTATGGACGATGTTTGCCAACTTGTCGCAGTTGACTATCAAGGTTCATTAAAAGCTGAACATGGTACAGGGCGTAATATGGCACCTTTTGTTGAGTTAGAATGGGGCAAGCAAGGAATGGAATTAATGCGACAAATCAAGCATTTATTCGATCCCAAGCAATTACTAAACCCTGGCGTTATCATTAATGATGATGCCCATGCACACATTAAACATCTAAAGGCACTGCCTGCCGCAGATGAAATTGTTGATAAATGTATTGAATGTGGTTTCTGTGAACCAGTTTGCCCTTCCCATGGTTTAAGCTTTACCCCGCGACAACGTATTACCAGTTTCAGAGAAATTAGCCGTCTTAAAGCGAGCAATGAACACCCTAAATTATTAGCAGAGCTTGAAAAGGAATTTACTTATTCAGGCATAGATACCTGTGCAGCAACTGGATTATGTGCAGAGCGCTGCCCTGTTGGCATAAATACAGGCGATCTTATTCGATCGTTACGTCATCGTAATAATACAAGTTATCAGGGCATGGCGAACGTGTTAACAAACAACTTTGCAACCATTGAAAAAATAACACGCACTTCTCTTGCTATTGCAGGCTTTAGCCATCGTTTACTAGGCAGCACAGTAATGGGCGGGCTAACAGGAACCATCAGAAAACTATCGTTTAATAACATTCCTTTGTGGAGTAAATATTTACCACAAAAAGCTAAATACCAACCTAAGCCTTCGACGAATAACAACCCACCTTCTACACGTCCTAAAGTGGTTTATATGCCGAGCTGTGCAAGCCGAAGTATGGGACAGTCTATTACAGCGACAGATCAACGTTCATTAACAGAAGTCACTTTCTCATTACTTGAAAAAGCAGGTTTTGATGTTATCAGTCCTGATTTTACCGGTGAATGTTGCGGTATGCCATTTAATAGTAAAGGGATGTTTACCCAAGCGAACCAAAAAAGTAACGCCTTGTTAAGCAAACTACAGCGTTTAAGTAATGATGGTGAGTACCCTATTCTGATAGATACTAGCCCTTGTAAAGCAATGCTTTTAGAAAACAAAAATAAAGTACAAGGATTAGCATTATTCGAACCCGTTGGTTTTGTAGAAGAGATACTTAAAAATCATTTAAATTTTAGCCCGTTAGATGACACCGTTATGTTACATGTTACCTGCACAAGTCAAAAAATGGGCTTAGCTGATAAAATGCTACAACTTGCTGAGCGATGTAGTACAAGGGTAATAAAACCTGAGCATATACAATGTTGTGGTTTTGTTGGCGATAAAGGCTTTACCACCCCTGAATTAAATAAGAACGCCCTTGCTCCCTTAAAAAAGCAAGTGCCTAAAAATTGTAAAACTGGCTATAGTAATAGTAGAACATGCGAAATAGGTTTATCTCATCACGCGGGTATTGATTATCAATCTATTCTTTATTTAGTTGATAAAGCAACAACCAAAAAAGTACCCATCTAAGAGGTATTATCGTTAAACAATAATATGAGTTAGCATTGATATAAAACAAGGGGCATAAGTGAACATAAACTTAAAATTACAACTAGTTACTATAATCCCATTATTATTGGCACTCTCAGCAGTATTATTTGTTACACAATTACAATATCAATCGCTTTCTCGACAAACTGTAGATGAATACCGTCACAGCGTTATCAAACACCGTAAAGAGGAATTACGTAATTATGTCTCACTTGCTGAAGGGGCAACTGAATATATTTATCAAAATAAAAACTTAAACGAACAACAAGCACAAACATTAGTTAAAGAAATCTTATCAAATATGCGCTTTGGTAAGGATGGCTATTTTTATGCCTATGACTTTGACGGTACCGCCTTAGTTTTACCTGAACAACAATCGCGCATTGGCAAAAATTGGCTCGATCTGGAAGACAGAAACGGTGTAAAACTCATTCGAGATTTAATTACTGCAGCAAAAGTCGGTGGCGGATATCTTAACTATGTTTTCTACCAACCTTCTAAAGGGGATGGGGTTGGTAAAAAAATCGGTTTTTCACGGGCATTAGATGATTGGCAATGGATGATAGGCACGGGTGTCTATATAGATGATATTGATCATGAAATAGCACAGCTAAATGCTTCAATTAGAAAGCATATTCGTAATACTTCAATACTGACACTTTTTATAGGATTAGTTGCAGTTACTGCGATTTTCTTTTCGGGACAATTTATTCGTTTTAGTGAGAAAAAAATGGCAAACCGAAAATTACGCGAATTAAATGAGCGTATTTTTCAAACCCAAGAAGAAGAATGTAAACGCGTATCAAGAGAATTACACGATGGTATAAGCCAAACTATTGCCGCCACAAAGTTTGCATTAGAAACGGCACAATTAAAACAACAAAACAATATTGATGCTAGCCAAGATATGAACCGAAGTATGGAACTTATTTGTAAAATAATGGGGGATATCCGCGCTATTTCACATCAACTTCATCCAGGATTACTTGAAGATTATGGTTTAGGTGCGGCAATTGAAGAACTCGGCAGGGATTTTTCGCTACGTACCAACATTGAGGTAAATGTAGAACGATTATCTATTCGCAATGTATTATCAACAGAAGTCAAGGCAGCATTATATCGCATTGCCCAAGAATCATTAACTAATATTGAACGTCATGCCAATGCATCAAAAGTAACGATCAAATTAAAATTAATACCTGGTGGTTAGAATTAGAAATTACAGATAATGGTAAAGGTTTTAATTATCAAGATTACGACCTAATACCTAATAAAACGAATGATAAGCAAACCAAAGCCCATCAAGGCATTGGTTTACGTAATATGAAAGAAAGACTAAATTTTTATCAAGGTGATCTAATTGTTCATTCTGAAGAAAACGGCACTACAGTAATCGCTAGAATACCGCAAACACAGCTACGTTATATTGCTAATAATGCCAGTGAAAATCCAATAAAAGGTGAAGAACATGATTAAGGTATTACTCGTTGACGATCATCCTCTTTTTCGTGAAGGGCTAAAGCATAGATTAAGTCTTGATAAAGACATTACCGTTACTGGCGAAGCAGAAAATGGCAAAAAAGCGCTAGAGATCATTAAAAACAACACCTTTGATATTATTTTAATGGACATCAACATGCCTGAAATGGATGGTATGTATGTGCTTGAACTAATTAAAGAACAAGATCTTGATTGTAAAGTACTTATGTTAAGTATGCATGACAACAAAGAGTATATATTGGGCGCTATGCGCTATGGTGCAGATGGTTATATTTTAAAGGATGTACCGGGTAATGAATTAATAGATGCGATTAAAATAGTTATTTCAGGAAAGCATTACTTTAGTACCGAGGTCACAGAAATTTTAACAAAAGAACTTGCGGGTGAACAACGTGGTATTGTCACTAGACGAGAACAATTGGTGTTACGACTTATTTCTCGTGGTCTTAATAATAAACGTATTGCTCAAGAGCTCAATGTTAGCGTACGTACTGTCGAAACGCATAAACGTAATATAAAGCAAAAACTAGGGATAGATTCAACTTTAGGTTTAATGCGCTATGCTATTGACTATGGGTTAGATAGATAACAAAAATGGGAGAGACGTCACATCTCTCCCTGCAAATCTCCATTGTAAGAAAATTGAAGGACATTCATACTTTTCTTAGTCTTAAACAATAAACTTATCAGACACCTTATTTAACTCATGAGATAAGCATTCGAGCTCTTCAAATTTTTCACGAGAAAGAGAAGATCCAACACCAATATTTTCTGCAAGATCAGCAATACCACTGATGCTCTGTGCTATTTGACTAGCAACCGTGGATTGTTCCGTAGCTGCAGTAGAAACTTGTATATTCATCTCTGTTAATTGCTTTATTGAATCAGAGGTTGAATCAATAAGCTCACGAATGGTTGACATAGCCTCAGAAACGGCAGATCTTTTACTGGCTGATTCCCCCATATCAGCAATAGTACGCTGAGAGCTAGCCTTTAAATTATCTAAAATATCGGAAATTTCAACGGTACTTTGTTGAGATCTTTGCGCTAACGTACGCACTTCATCAGCAACGACGGCAAAACCTCGACCTTGTTCACCGGACGAGCTGCTTCTATTGCCGCATTTAATGCTAACAAATTTGTTTGCTCAGAAATACTTTGAATAACACCAAGCACAGAACTAATTGATTCAACGTTACCACCTAATTCTTGTACAGATTGCTCCACATGTTCGAGTAATTCATTAAGCTCATCCATACGTTGGTTTGAAGAATTCACTTGCAATAACACATCCTGCATTTCTTTTTCAGCATTTTCAGCAGATGAACGAGTCACTTCAGCAATGTTAGCTATTTCTGCCGATGTTGATGCCATTTCTTCAACAGCGGTTGCCACTTGTGTTGTTTCGTGCTTTTGTTGATCAGATGAATCTTCAAGTTTGCGTTGTCGCTCCGTTGACTGCACAGCCATTTCAGATAAGTTTTCACTCGTTTGTTTAATATTGCGAACATCATTACCTAAGGAGTTTAAAAAATGATTAAAATCATTAGCGATATCGTTAAGTATATCAATAGGGCTATTAATAATCGTTTGTGTTAAATCACCTTCTCCTCTTGCTAACGCTTCTACTGATGCTGACAAATTCTTCAAACCATTATAAATACGCCTAATGGCAAAAGTTACAATAAAAGCCACAATAATTGCAACAATGATCGTGGTTAACAAACTATGAGTTAGATTAGTATTTTGTGAACTGGCGATCGATTCGTCAATACTCGCCATGGCTTTGTCCATGGAATCGATATAAAACCCCGTACCTAACATTAAATTCCATTTACTGATATAAATAGCATAACTATATTTAGGCGAAGCTTTGCTTTCTTTGGGCTTAGGAAACCAATAAGTATAAAAACCACCCCCTTGTTTACCTATATCCACTAAATCACGAATGATAAACTGACCTTGTTTATCTTGAAGATCCCAATAATTATCACCAATCCCTGAAGAAGTATTCCCCATAAGGACTCTTTCTCCATCTTCTTTATAACCAAATATATAGCCAGTTCCTTCGCCAAACTTTATGTTAGACAATAAGGCTAATGCTTCATCATATCCCTCTGTCCCAGGTTTATCGACTAGTGGTTGAATAAGTGACTCAACTGAATCAATAATAGATTTCAAACGAGACTTTTCAACCATTAAAATTGTATCTTCCGTTAATTTACTTACATCGCTACCAAAGCCATCCAGTGAATTTAATTGTAAAAAAACGCCTAATAGGGCGACAATAACAAAAGGAATAAATGCTAGGGAATATATTTGAACTCTGAGTGATTTAAACATAATTAACACCCTAAAAAATTACATGTGATAATTAATAACATAGTACATTCTAGTAACTAAGTAAAAGCAGAGCATTAACATAAAATTGATTTACATTAAGGCTCTGTTTAATAGTGCTCTTGCGCATGAAAATAGATAGTTATTTACTATAAACCGTGACTGTAGCCAAAGTGTCGCCCTCATCTAACGTACAGGGTATTAATAAGGCTAATTTTTCATTGCTTTATTTTCAATAATTGATAATCAGTTATAAAATATATTTTGCTGATAACTGTAGATAATTTGAGCTTTTATCCACTTCATTCATTTCAAATTTTCCACTTCAATACCAAAAGAAAGTTGTTTGGTTATATCTTTAAAAAGATTTACCGCTACATGATTATGCTTAGCATCTGCAAGGTCAGCATCAGTACTACCGTAATATACTGTTGAACGCATATCGTCAGTCCAAAAATGACGGTAGGCCACCATAAATGAGGTTGCTTCCTCTACCTCTTCACCAACTAAATCCCTAGCAACAAGCACACTAACGTAACGCCCCGTATTGCCACCATGCACTTGGAAACGAAAATCATCCTTGGCAAAGGTTTTAATACGACCGGCAACGCCATAACCAATGGCCGACTCAGTATCACCACCGAGGGTGTTTATTTGTCGTGCTACACCAAAGCAACTGAAACATTGCCCCAATCACCTTTAAAAGTATATTTTGCAATAAAGTCGGGGATTGAATCTTGACTGCTTTCACCTAAATCAGAATACGGATTTTCTAAAGATATTTGCAAACCACCATTGGTATAACGAATTTGACCTTGTCTAATAAATGAAGAGGCAACTAGGGGCCCACCAAAGTCAGCAGCTTCAGCTAAGGCAGTGGTATTCATAAAAGTGGTCCATGTTTGACCTACCATGATATTCTTATACTTGATAAAAGCATGACGTAATCTTGGATTAGATGAGTTAGAGATAATTTGATTTCCCCCGCCACCGTAAAAATCTAATTCAATAAACCCTGTAACATCACCATGAACATACTTAGCATTGAAACGAGTTTCATTCACTGTCAATTTAGTTGTTGAAATATCATCGGTTACCGAAGCAACACCAATCCAATAATCATTATTTGTTTGGCGAGCTAACGTCCCCACTTATGCTTCGCACGTCAGCTTTGATATAACCACCAAAAGTGATTTTATCTTCCCCCGTCAAATCAAAAGTATACCCTGCAAAAGAAGGAGCTGAGACCAATGCTGTCAACATCAAACCGGACTTAATTATATTTTTCATTATTGTTACCTTTTTGTTGAAACATAGATGGATTTATTTATTTTTAGAAACCATCATACTTAGTGCAAGGCATACAATATTGAATTAAAGACGTATTTAAAATCGGCGAACACCCGTATTTTTTCTACGTGTTAACCCTTAGTTTTTAATTTGAATTAAGAAATAAAAGCGAAAAAAAACGCTGAGACAGGCTCAGCGTATTTAAAAAGGAATAGCTAAAAAGTAATCGTATTAACTATCCGCCGACTAGCGCGAGTAATATCCCCGCGGCAACCGCAGAACCGAGTACACCACCTACATTAGGCCCCATCGCATGCATAAGTAAAAAGTTATGCGGATTAGCCTCTAAACCAACTTTGTTAGCAACACGGGCTGCCATGGGGACCGCAGAAACACCTGCAGCTCCAATCAATGGGTTTATTTGTTCTTTTGATAATTTATTCATTAATTTAGCGACTAAAACACCTGATGCGGTACCAATTGAAAAAGCGACGGCACCCAATGCTAAAATACCTAACGTTTCAACATTTAAAAAGGCTTCAGCACTTAGCTTTGATCCCACACCCAAACCTAAAAAGATAGTTGTAATATTGATCAATTCATTTTGAGACGTTGAACTCAAACGATCAACTACACCTGATTCACGCATCAAATTACCTAAACAGAACATACCAACAAGTGGAGTCGCTGACGGTAAAAAGAAAATAGTCATCATTAACACGCCCAGTGGAAAAATTACTTTTTCAATTTTTGTAACAGGACGTAGCTGTGCCATTTCTATTTTTCGTTCTTTCTCAGTTGTTAAAGCGCGCATTATAGGTGGTTGAATAATCGGCACCAATGCCATATATGAATAAGCGGCTACCGCGATAGCACCCAGTAGTTCAGGCGCTAATTTAGACGCTAAAAATATCGCTGTTGGACCATCTGCACCACCAATAATAGCAATGGCCGAAGCATCCTTTAAGGTAAATTCAATACCCGGTACAGCATTGAGTGCAATAGCACCAAACAAGGTAGCAAAAATACCAAATTGCGCAGCCGCACCTAATAATAACGTTTTAGGGTTTGCAATAAGGGCGCCAAAATCGGTCATTGCCCCAACCCCCATAAATATTATTAATGGAAAAACACCTGAGTGAATTCCCACTTCATAAATATAATGAAGTAAACCACCTGCTTCGGTGAATCCTGCTAGCGGGATATTTGTTAAAATCGCGCCAAACCCCATAGGTAATAACAATAGCGGTTCAAAATTTCTAGCAATCGCTAAGTAAAGTAGTGTGATGCCAACTAACATCATAATCACTTGACCTAACTCAAAGTTAGCTAAACCTGTTGATTCCCATAGTTTAATTAATGAATCCATAAGATCCTCTACGAAAAGCTAAGTAATGCATCACCAACAGCAACAGAGTCACCTTCTTTGGTATGCACACTAGTAATAACACCGGCATTGACTGCACGGATCTCAGTCTCCATTTTCATCGCTTCCATAATAATAACAACTTCGCCGGCTTCAACAGCATCACCTTCTGTAACAAGCACTTTAAAAATATTGCCTGAGAGTGGTGCATTCAATGTTTCTTCTGCAGAAATAGAAGCCGATTGTTTTATAGCATCATCGCCGGCAGGGTGCGTAATTTCATCAATAGAACCACCTGGAGCAACCACTACGTCATAAATTTTGCCATCAACACTTACCGCGTAATTTTCAGGACCAGTTGTTGCACCCGACTCCACGGAAGTAGTGGTTTTTTGTGTACTTGCTTTAGTTGGAATAGGTTCAAAAGCAGAAGGATTATTACGATTTTCTAAAAACTTTAAACCAATCTGCGGGAATAATGCATACGTTAATACGTCATCAATAACCTCTGTGGATAAGGTAATATTTTTCTCTTTTGCTAACTCTTGCAGTTCAGTAGACAGTTTTTCAATTTCTGGTGTAAGTAAATCGGTTGGGCGGCAAGTAATAACGTCTTTACCGTCTAACACTCGCGCTTGTAATTGCGCATCAACTGGTGCTGCAGTTGAGCCATACTCACCTTTTAACACACCCGAAGTTTCTTTTGTAATTGACTTGTAACGCTCACCAGTAAGCACATTTAATACGGCTTGTGTTCCTACGATTTGCGAGGTAGGTGTTACTAGTGGTATATAACCCAAATCTTTACGTACTTTGGGAATTTCAGTTAATACTTCATCAAATTTATCTGCTGCACCTTGTTCTTTTAATTGGTTTTCCATGTTTGTTAACATGCCACCAGGTACTTGCGCTGTTAATATACGTGCATCAACACCTTTTAAACTACCTTCAAATTCTGCGTACTTTTCTCTCACATCACGGAAATAAGCAGCAACTTCAGCCATTTTTTCAACATTTAATCCCGTATCACGTGGTGTTCCATCAACGATAGAAGCGATAGTTTCTGTTGGTGAATGTCCATAAGTCATACTCATTGACGAAATTGACGTATCAATAACATCGATGCCACTATCAATGGCTTTCATTTGAGTAGCAACACTTAATCCTGTGGTTGCATGACAATGTAAAGCAATAGGCAAAGAAACTGTTTCTTTTAATCTGCTAATTAATTCAGCTGCATTATAAGGTTTTAATAACCCAGACATATCTTTGATACATAAGGAGTGCGCGCCCATATCTTCAAGTTTTTTCGCCATCGTTAGCCAACCTTCAAGGGTATGCACAGGGCTTTCTGTGTAACTTAATGTGCCTTGCGCATGTGCACCAACTTTAACAGCTGCTCTAATTGAAGTTTGTAAATTACGCACATCATTCATGGCATCGAATATACGGAAAACATCAACGCCGTTAACATGCGCGCGTTCAACAAACTTTTCCACTACATCATCAGCATAATGACGATAGCCTAAAATATTTTGACCACGAAACAACATTTGCTGCTTGGTTTTTGGCATTGCCTTTTTCAACGCTCGAATACGCTCCCAAGGATCTTCTCCTAAGTAACGAATACAAGAATCAAAAGTTGCACCACCCCATGATTCTATTGACCAATAACCAACATCATCCAAGGTTGATGCTATTGGCAACATATCTTCTAAACGAAGCCGTGTTGCTAAAATCGATTGATGGCCATCTCTTAAGACAACTTCAGTAATACCTAATGGTTTGCTCATGGTTGTACCCTTATTTTTTTGAATTTGTTTGAGAGTGCTCTTGGCGATAACGAGTTACAGCTCCGCTAATTGCCGCAACAATGGCAGGTGATATATCACCATTCGCGGCTTTACTCTTTTTGTTATTTGAATGAGTTCGACTTGGCGCGATGGGGTCTGGAAACTTAACCGCTAACTTTGCCAATACAGTATTAATAAAAATAATTAATAAGCTTAAAAAAGCAAATACGAATACCATGCCAGTTAGCATAAGCGTACCCGCTTCTATGAATTGCTGCTCCATAATGTTCATTTTTTGTTCTCATTCGATAATTTATAAAATTAGAATAATCACTCCAATTATTAAAAACAAACATTATTTTGCAGTTTCATAAAAATAATACTTCGTCAATAGCTAAAATCATTAATATTCATCTTTTTTTACTAAATATTCAATAATATTTGTATAACAAGATATTGTATACAATATCATTTCAGTGAATACCTAACATACAGAAGAATTTTCGACGATTTTATACAATATACTTTGTTGCTTATGTTATTCACTAAGATTGCATATTATTCATTAAGAAAATAGAAGAAATAAGTTAACAACTCAGTTTTCAAATAACTATTAAGCTATTTTTCATACAATTGAGTTAAACAATAGCAGTAATATAGTGAGTAATCTATTTGGCCTAAAGAAAAATGATTGAGCTATGTATTACAAGCCACCATTATTATATTATCTTGATGGCGATATAACCTTAAAGCCACGAATGCGAATGCTGATATAATCTGATGATAACATTTAACAAACAAAAAATAGTCCGCTTACTTTGGTGGTGGCTGATAGTTATACCCGGTATTCCATTTGTGCTGACCTCGCTAGGATTATTTTTTTATGCCTTTTGGCCACGTGATTTCTCATCGGTTAGCCAATTTCCCATAGCAAATAACACTGAATACATTACGCTTTCAGCCCATGGCGTTAACGACTCCCCCTCAAGTTGGAGTGACGAATTACAAAAACTAATGAAGCAGGCTCCCTACCCTCAACTCAACAATATCAATGTACAAAACCATAGTATCGATTGGCAAAATTATGCAAACAATGTGTTTCTGTGCTCGGTTGCAGGAAAAAAATAGGGATTGAAATTGGCAAGCATTTAGCGGCTCAATCAAATCTTAAAGCTATTCATGCTATAGGCCATAGTTGCGGATCATTTGTCGCATTAGGCATCTGTGAAGGTGCAAAATCAATTAATCCGCAACTTATTATACAAACAACCTTTTTAGATCCTGTTTCCGTTTATTCAGGCATTTTTTGGGATTATGGTATTAAAAATTTCGGCACCTGTGGTGATTTTAGCGATAACTATATTGATACCCGCGATACTGTGCCCGGCAGCAACCAAGCACTGCCCAATGCTTATACATTTGATGTAACCCATCAGCAAACAGGGAAAGATGCTCAATACCCACCTCATGCATGGCCAACACGTTATTACATTAATGCTTATAACGCTCAAAGTGTGCCATTGCTATATAAAGCTAAAATTGGCGAGATTAAACAATTTAAAAAGGGAGAGTTAAATAGTTTACAATAGAACAAGAAATGTAAAATACACAATACTAATAACTTACCCTACTTTAATACAGAAAGTTTGGCGTTTTGATAACGTTTATCGCTCAATCAAACGCCCTGCCTTCGCCTTCCTCTTCATACGTCACCCCATCACGGATATTATAAATTCGTTTAAAAGTGGGAATTATTTTTTCATCATGAGTTACAACAATAATGGCCGTCTCAAATTTATGTGCCATATTGTTCAAAATACGAATTACTGCCATCGCACGCTCGCTATCAAGCGGTGCCGTAGGTTCGTCCGCTAAGATTACAGGCGGTCGATTGACCAAGCCACGTGCAATAGCAACTCGCTGTTGTTCACCACCAGAAAGTTGCGATGGCATGGCACGTGCTCGGTGCTGTACGTCGAGGGCCTTTAGTAACTCTAGGGCCTTTTCGCGCGCCTGAGTGTTGGGCACGCCCGCTAACATAGGAAGTAATGCAACATTGTCGGTAACATCAAGAAACGGGATTAAGTAAGGCGCTTGAAAGACAAAGCCAATCTTATCGCGGCGCAATGCCCGCAGGTCTCGTACCTTCCATCCATCATCATAAATAACGTCATTTCCTAGCGTCATGCGACCAGTCGTAGGTTCAATGATTGCTCCTAAACATTTAAGTAAGGTGCTTTTTCCTGAGCCAGAAGGACCGATCAGCCCTACTACTTCCCCTGGCGAAACTTTCATAGTTACATTTTTGAGTGCATGAACGGCATTATCACCCTTACCATAGCATTTACTCAAATTTTCAATATGAATTCCTTTTGTGCTCATCGTTTTATCCTATCGCTTCTGCAGGGTCTATTTTAAGTGCCGCGCGTATTGCGATAATACTCGACAATATACAAATAAATACAACGGCGAAGAATCCAAATATGGAATCGAGAGGTTCAAGCAATACGTACTTCGGAAAAATGGGTGCCATAAACAATGTGGCTGATATTTTCCCCACTACAAACCCAATAACACCCAAGGCTATTGCTTGTTGCATAATCATTGCCGCGATTGCTGCAAGAGTCGAACCTTTGGTTTGTACTAGCGCCTGGTTCGTAGACAGGTACTTATACCCATTCTATTAAGCTAATCTCATTTAATTTAGGAACACTCAAATTTCAAGCGAAAAAAAACCAATCATACGATTGGTTTTTTAGATTCTCATAAGAGAAAAGTGGCGATTGCTGCAAGAGTCGAACTTTTGGTTTGTACTAGCGCCTGGTTCGTAGCCAGGTACTTATACCCATTCTATTAAGCTAATCTCATTTGATTTAGGAACACTCAAATTTCAAGCGAAAAAAAACCAATCATACGATTGTTTTTTTAGATTCTCATAAGAGAAAAGTGGCGATTGCTGCAAGAGTCGAACCTTTGGTTTGTACTAGCGCCTGGTTTGTAGCCAGGTACTTATACCCATTCTATTAAGCTAATCTCATTTGATTTAGGAACACTCAAATTTCAAGCGAAAAAAAACCAATCATACGATTGGTTTTTTAGATTCTCATAAGAGAAAAGTGGCGATTGCTGCAAGAGTCGAATTTTTGGTTTGTACTAGCGCCTGGTTCGTAGCCAGGTACTTATACCCGTTCTATTAAGCTAATCTCATTTGATTTAGGAACACTCAAATTTCAAGCGAAAAAAAACCAATCATACGATTGGTTTTTTAGATTCTCATAAGAGAAAAGTGGCGATTGCTGCAAGAGTCGAACTTTTGGTTTGTACTAGCGCCTGGTTCGTAGCCAGGTACTTATACCCATTCTATTAAGCTAATCTCATTTGATTTAGGAACACTCAAATTTCAAGCGAAAAAAACCAATCATACGATTGGTTTTTTAGATTCTCATAAGAGAAAAGTGGCGGACGCGGCAGGAGTCGAACCTGCGACCGCCTGGTTCGTAGCCAGGTACTCTATCCGGCTGAGCTACGCGTCCGCGGTCATATTTATTTTTTCAGCTTTAATATTAGCTTATCTTTGATATTTATCCACTTAAAGAAAAGTGGCGGACGCGGCAGGAGTCGAACCTGCGACCGCCTGGTTCGTAGCCAGGTACTCTATCCGGCTGAGCTACGCGTCCGCAATTAAGTTATTTTTTATATCGTTACTTATCCGATATCACGAACCTTGTTCGTAGCCATTAGCATAAAATTATCTATCCGGCTGAGCTACGCGTCCGCAATCTAAGATATTTTTTATATCGTTACTTATCCGATAACACGAACCTTGTTCGTAGCCATTAGCATAAAATTATCTATCCGGCTGAGCTACGCGTCCGCAATCTAAGATGTTTTTTATATCGTTACTTATCCGATAACACGAACCTTGTTCGTAGCCATCAACATGAGATAATCTATCCGGCTGAGCTACGCATCCGCAATTAAGTTATTTTTTATATCGTTACTTAACCGATAAACCTTCTTTTAAATCTAAGTTTAAAGATCTTCCCATTAATTACCCTAAGTAAATAATGGCGGAGAGGAGGGATTCGAACCCTCGATCCGGGATAAACCAGATACTCCCTTAGCAGGGGAGCGCCTTCGGCCACTCGGCCACCTCTCCAATGGGTGCGAATATTAATGGATCTTAAAAATAAGTCAAACATTTTCACCAATTAATTTGTCTTTTCGTACTGTTTGCTGACAATTTACCCAATAATGATGATTTTCAATCATTATTGAAAAAAAAGAAAGTTATAAACATAAAAAAGCACCATCGGTTGTGGTGCTTTTTTAGACGCTAATTCTGTAGTTCATACTAAGTTACAGTAGTTAAACGTTTCCAGATGATTCACTATCATCCTTTTCAGCTTGTATACGCATGTAAATTTCTTCACGATGTACAGAGACTTCTTTAGGAGCATTTACACCGATACGTACTTGATTTCCTTTAACACCTAACACTGTCACAGTGACTTCGTCACCAATCATCAATGTCTCACCTACGCGCCTTGTTAATATTAACATTACACATTCCTTTTTTAAAATTGAGAATCACTAAATAAATATATATAAGCTAGTAATATATGAAGTTAGTCTGTTTTTCCTTAATACACTATAAGTTATAGTTAATATTATGAAAAAATCCACTTTTTAATAAGCTTTAAACTCCTATGTTTAAAACTTATTAAAATATCAATTCATTCTATCAAGCTTATGTTCGCTTTGAATAGAGCTAATGATTGATTTTTGATACAGATTATTATTTTTTTGTAAGAATTTACAACTTAATAACATTTCAGGGTGAAATTTACATAAACACAACAGTAAAACAGTCATGGTTTTATAGTTGTTTAGCTTGATGAATTTTATTTAGTACAAAAAAAAACCAATTAGTAATCTAATCGGTTTTTCATTTTATAAAGCATGTTCAATCAATAAAACGTAAGTTAACTCAGTTTTTCAGCCAACCAAGGTTGAACCGACGCAAGCGCATCTGTGATGTTCTCTGGTTGACTCCCACCTGCTTGTGCCATGTCTGGGCGTCCACCACCTTTTCCACCCACTTGCTGAGCGACCATATTCACTAATTCACCCGCTTTAACTTTACCGATAAGATCTTTAGTAACGCCGGCAATTAAACCGACTTTGCCTTCGTTAGCAGTGGCAAGCATAATAATACCGGACTGCATTTTATTTTTAAGTTCATCAACCATACCACGCAGAGCTTTAGTTTCAACGCCATTTAAATCAGCAATTAATACCTTCACCCCATTAATGTCAATAGCACTACCCATTAGGTCTGAACCGGCCTGGGCAGCTAACTCTTGTTTTAACTGATTAATTTCTTTTTCTAAAACTTTAGAGCGCGCAATCAACTGCTCAACTTTAATATCGACGCCCGCAATATCCGTTTTCACTAATCCCGCGACTTTTGCTAAACAAGCGCCTTGCTCATTAATATAGGCTAATGCGCCTGTTGCGGTTACCGCTTCAATACGACGAACACCTGCAGCAATGCCAGATTCAGAGATTATTTTTAATAAACCTATATCCCCTGTTCGTTCAACATGCACACCACCACAAAGTTCTGTAGAGAAGTCCCCTAAAGTAACAACCCGTACTTCATCATCATATTTTTCGCCAAAGAGTGCCATCGCGCCTTTTTCTTTTGCGTCTTCAATATCCATTAATTCAGTGTCTCTCGCATGGTTACGTCGTATCTCGTCGTTAACCATTTGCTCAACATCATGTACTTCTTGTGCTGTCATCGCTTCAAAATGAGAGAAGTCGAAGCGAAGTTTATCACTGTCGCATAAAGACCCTTTTTGGGTGACATGATCACCTAGCACTTTACGTAAAGCTGCATGTAATAGATGAGTTGCGGTATGATTTTTTACAATAGCTGCACGGCGTTCACTGTTGATTTCTGCTTTGACACGACGATTTAAACCTATATCAGTATGAGCAATACCTTTATGCGCAAAAGCATTACCCAGTTTGATCGTATCTTCAACTTCAAAAACGCCGTTATCAAGGTGTAATAAACCACTATCACCCACCTGACCACCTGATTCAGCATAAAACGGTGTGTGATCCAAAATCACAATACCCTGTTCACCTGCATTTAATTGCTTAACAGCTTCATGATCATGAGCGTTAAATAATTCTACAACCGTGGCTGATGATGTATGGTTTGTATAGCCTTTAAAATCAGTTTTATGATCAGATTTAAGCTGTTGATTATAATCCGTTCCAAATTGACTTGCTTGCTGTGCACGTTCACGTTGCAAGCCCATAGCAATATCAAAACCGTTATGATCTATATTTAATTGTCGTTCTCGGGCAATATCAGCGGTTAAATCTCCGGGAAGCCATAAGTATCATAAAGTTTAAATACATCATCACCACAGATGGTATCTCCTTCCAGGTTATTTAATATTTCTTCAAGTAATACCATGCCACGATCTAAGGTACGACCAAATTGTTCTTCTTCAATACGCAATAATTTTTCAATAATGGCTTGTTGCTGAACTAGCTCAGGATAAGCATCCCCCATTTGTTCAATTAATGATTTTACTAATTTATGGAAAAAATTATCTTTTGCTTCAAGCTTATGACCATGGCGGATTGCACGGCGTATAATTCTACGTAATACATAACCACGCCCTTCGTTTGAAGGCACAACGCCATCAACAATTAAAAAACAACATGAACGAATATGATCGCTAATCACGCGTAGTGATTTATTATTTAAATCATTACAGTCTAATAAATTAGCGGTGTCTTTAATCAACGCTTGGAAAAGATCTATTTCGTAATTACTGTGCACATTTTGCATAATAGCTGAAATACGTTCTAATCCCATTCCAGTATCAATAGAAGGGTTAGGCAAAGGTTCCATATCACCATTCGCTTGGCGATTAAACTGCATGAATACGATATTCCAGATTTCAATAAAACGATCACCATCTTCTTCTGGTGAGCCTGGAGGACCACCCCAAATATGTTCACCATGATCATAAAATATTTCTGAACAGGGTCCACATGGTCCGGTATCTCCCATAGACCAGAAATTATCAGATTCAAACTTTTTATCAGCCGATTTATCTCCAATACGAATGATTTTTTCTACAGGTATACCAATCTCATCTTTCCAATATAAAAAGGCTTCTTCATCACTTTCATAGATAGTGACTAATAGCTTCTCTTTTGGTAAACCTAAAACACTCGTTAAAAATTCCCAAGCATAACTGATAGCATTTTCTTTAAAGTAATCACCAAAGCTAAAGTTACCTAACATTTCAAAAAATGTATGATGACGTGCTGTATAACCTACATTTTCTAGATCGTTATGTTTTCCGCCGCGAACGCAGCGTTGAGCTGATGTTGCACGGGTATAACTGCGTGTTTCAGCGCCTAAAAAAACATCTTTAAAAGGCACCATGCCGGCATTAGTAAAAAGTAATGTTGCATCGTTACCCGGAACGAGGGAACTACTTTTAACTATTTGATGTTGTTTAGTGGCAAAAAAATCTAAAAATGCCTGACGTACTTCGGCGGTGGTTTTAATCATGGGAACCTTAATCAGTCTGTTTGTTCAATTATCATTAACTACCGCGAAAATTTCATCAGTTGAAAATCCACGATATTGTAAAAATCGTATTTTTTTGGCTTGCTCTTTTTTGCTTATAGGAAGGTTTTCTCTCCTACTTTCACCAAAGCGCTTATTATACGCAAGCTCGGCTTGAAGATACCAATCAATTTCGCAATTTTTCTGCAAATGTTGAATAATTGTTGAACAAACCCCTTTTTGTTTTAATTCATTAGCAATATACCGCCAACCATACCCTCGATTAACTCGGTACCTACACATACTTTGCGCAAAGCGGTCGTCAGATAGATAGCCCTTTTCAAGTAAGCGCTCAATTGCACTCTCAATTTCTTGAGCGGGAAATTCACGACTGGCTAATTTTTGCCTTAATTCAAATTCCGAATGTTCTCGCCGTGCTAATAAGCCCACACCACAATGCAAGGCAGTTTGCTTTTGGTACTTTTTTTTGTTCGGTGATTGATTTTCTTTATCGGTCATAGTGTTAATAGTTTTTCGGTGCAATTAAAGACTTATTTTTCGTTTTTACAATAGAGACAATTGTTTATTATCAGTTTGTTCTGCCATACTTGCTTCCGCAAAGCCAAGAGTGAGGCCCACAAGACGAATACCTCGCCCTTTTGCTCGTTCATAGGCTTTCGGTAATAAATCATTAAACACTACCGCCTTGGCGTCCAAGCTTTGTTGTTCTACTGTTGTTTGGTTAAAGTCATTAAATTTAAGTTTAATGCCTTGACGAACAATTTTTCTGTCTGCAACTTTTTCTAACCGTTGCAGTAATTTTGGATAAAGTTGTTCAATAACACGTAAACATTCCATTTCACTAAACACGTCCATCGCCAAGGTAGTTTCTATTGCTAAGGATTTTCGCTGTCTACTCACCTCAAGCTCCCGATGATCTATACCATGCGCTTTTTGATATAAACTAGTGGCAAATTTTCCGACAATCATTGCTAGATTCGCTACAGAGGAAGCTCGTATATCAGCACAGGTAGAAAAACCAAAAGACTGTAGTTTTTGATATGTTTTGGGACCTATACCCGGTATTTTTTTCAGCGATAAGTGTTCAACAAAAGCAGCAACTTGATTTGGAGAAATCACACATTGACCATTAGGCTTATTTTCATCACTCGCTATTTTAGCAATAAATTTGTTCGGGGCAACACCTGCCGATGCAGTCAGATTAAGTTCATTGTATATATCTTGTCTAATTTGCTCAGCAATAAGTGTCGCGCTACCATGACACAGCGTTGAGTGCGTTACATCGAGAAAAGCTTCATCAAGAGACAAGGGTTCAATAAGGTGGGTATAACGAGAGAATATTTCTCTAATATGTTCCGACACTTCTTTGTACACCGCCATACGCCCATGTACTATGGTTAGGTCAGGACAAAGCTGCTTTGCTTTAATCGCCGGCATAGCAGAACGTACGCCAAATTTTCGTGCTTGATAGTTGCAGGTGCAAAGAACACTACGAGGACCATCACCACCAACCGCTAAGGGGATATTACGGTATTCGGGAAAGTCTCGCATTTCAACGGCTGCATAAAAACAGTCCATATCGATATGAATTATTTTTTTCATGATAATACCTAGAGCACGTCAAGATACTTTTACGTTGATATCTTGAGGTAATTTGGTATATATTTTACTGTTATTTTATACAGTGTCAATATATCATAATAAATTCATCTCACGCTCAAATCATTTTTAATGTTGTGCCGTGTTTTTTACCGCGTATTCTTCTACTTGCTGCCATACTCGTATTAAATTGCCAGATAGTAATTTTTTAATATCTTGCTCGCTATAACCACGTTTTAACAAAACCGATTAAATTAGGATAAGTAGCAACATCTTTTAATGTTTCAGGAAGAATACCGCTAACACCATCAAAGTCAGAACCTATACCAACATGATCTATACCCACTAAATTAATGACATGATCATAATGATCTAGCACTAAATCTAATGTACCAACATCATATGGGTTTTCTAGCTCGTATGCTTCTTCGAATGCATCTATTTTATTTTTATCAGTAACTTGTGTTTCATCAAGATTGTGCGCTTTAATAAACTCACTTTTTGCTATTTTATAAACAGCACTTTGCTCGCGGAATGTTTTCGAGGTAAAAATACCACTAAAAGTCATTTGGATAACACCACCTTTACTTGCCAGTACCTTGATCATCTCGTCTGACATATTCCGTTCAAAACCAGGGGTAAAAAAACGTGCAGAGGAATGAGAAGCGATAACAGGCACCTTACTGATTTCCATAACCTGATAAAACGCTTGATCCGATATATGAGAAACATCAACCATCACGCCGATATTATTCATTGCAATAACTTGACTTTTACCAAAATCAGTTAATCCT
This sequence comes from Colwellia maritima, assembly GCF_022669015.1. Taxonomy (GTDB): domain Bacteria; phylum Pseudomonadota; class Gammaproteobacteria; order Enterobacterales; family Alteromonadaceae; genus Colwellia; species Colwellia maritima. Next base: position 139,599 of record NZ_JAKKSL010000003.1, read on the forward strand.
TGTGCGGGACGGTTTTCATCATAAGAAGAGTCTGATATATGATTTGTTTTCGAATGAGCTAAAGTGATATATCGAATACCACGATTATAAAAGTGCGCTAAATTTGTTAGATCACCTTCTATTGGGCTACCATTTTCCATCCCCATAGGAAGCGAAATAAGCCCCTTAGCAAAATTTTCTTTCACTTGCTTGGTTGAATACGCTAATGAAAATTTATCTGGTGATTGCGCAACAATTTTCTCAACGTCATCTATTAATTTATCAGCAAGGGCTTTACTCCCCCCACTTTTTTGTAATTTAGCCGGAATATAAATCGACATGAAAGGGGCATCTAAGCCCCCTTTAACCGCTCTTGGGTAATCAAATTCGCCTTTTTTAGTCGCTTGACTGACATCTTCGTAGTCTTCTTCCAAACGATATGGGACATCAATATGCGTATCAATAATGATAGTTTCTTTAGCTATTTTGTTCGCTTGTTGTGTTATGGTCAACACGTTTTCTTGATTAATTTTTACAGTAGGTGCCGATTGATTAACGTTAACAGTTTGATCTTCACATGCCGTTAAAACAAGTGTTGAACAAAAGGTAATAAGTGCAATTTTTTTAATTATAAATAATTTCATGACTTGACCTTTTTAAGTTTATTTTACAATAACAGACTCCGCTATCTTGGGCTCTAAAATTGACACTACCGCATCAATATGATCATCTCTATCATTTAATGCGGCAATGTAATGATATTCTTGCCCACCGGCTTCCATAAATACTTCACGATTTTCATGCTCAAGTTCTTCAAGTGTTTCTAAGCAATCGGCACTAAAAGCAGGGCTAATAATTGCGATATGTTTATTACCTTCTTGAGCTAATTTTTCTAGTGTTTCATCCGTATAGGGTTGCAACCATTGTGCTTTTCCAAAACGTGATTGAAAGGTCATAACAAACTTATCATCTGATAAGTTTGTCGTTGTACTTAACGCAGTGTTTTCCTTGTTACTTTTGCATCGATTAAGTAACTCTTGTTTGAGTAAGTTAGTGGTAATCTGACAAAAATCATAATAAGGATCTCCCCACTGGTAAAACAATTCCGGCATACCATGATATGAAAGAATGAGCTTATCTGGAACACCATGTTCAGCAAAATGTTCCTCAATGCTATTAGCAAGTGCTTTAATATACTGATGATTATTATGATAACTATTAATAAAGTTAAGGCTAGGTACAAAGCGCCATTTTTTTAGCTCATTACTCACCGCATCAAAAGTCGACGCGGTTGTTGGTCCTGCATATTGTGGATATAAAGGTAGTACAATTAAATTATTCACGCCTTGCTGCTGAAATTTTTGCAATACGCTAGGAATCGAAGGTTCACCATAACGCATCGCAAGGTCAACAATTACCGATTGGCCATATTTTTCTCTGAGTTTTGAAGCAACCTTTTCTTGTTGGGCTCGACTGATAACCAGTAAAGGTGCTCCTTGCTCAGTCCAAATACTTTTATATAATTTTGCTGATTTTTTAGGTCGTATACGTAAAATTATACCATGCAAAATAATTAACCAAATAAGACGAGGAATTTCTACCACGCGAGGATCGGATAAAAATTCGCGCAAATATTTACGTACTGCACCCGTAGTAGGCGCAGCCGGAGAACCTAAGTTTGTTAATAAAATACCCGTTTTTATCCCGTTCTTCTCTTCTAGAACGTTATTGGTATTATTTTTTTTAGCGCTAAAACGTGATTTCATGGTTCTCTTATTTTTGCTTGTACATTAAGTTGGTTATTGTTTTTTTATTTTTGATAACTATTCAACGATACTGTCGATAACCAAATTGATAGTATCTGTATTCTCTACAGAAATATGTTGAGCCTCTGCTTTATAATCGCCTGACTTAATACCTACACCACCTAGTTTAGATACAATAGCAAAAATATTAACCTCACTAACACTACTTAAATTACTTTGTGGTGACATAGCATTAGCGTCACTTAAAGTAACTGTTTTAGGTAAATCACTCGCCATTATTTTTAAAGCGGCAAGCGGCATTCGCTGCCCATTAGTTGGAATAGCATAAACAAAAACAACTTTGTCTTCACTCTGTGCAAGTTTAGCTGCAATTTCATCAGATAATGTCACATTCACAGTTAGCTGTGGCCCTTCGATAGCGGAAGAAGAAGGTTTTTCAGTCGAAGGCATACCAAGACGTCTTTGTGCTTCTGTCACAGCTTCTTTTAATGCGGCAATATTAACACCTGGCTTATTAGCATCAATCACTCGTTGCCAATAACCAATTGCTTCAACATATTTCTGCCCAATAAAATTATGCATACCTAATAAAATATTAGTAGAAGGATCGTTTATATCTAAGGCAAGTGCCTTATCAATTAAGTTTTGAACTTGTTCATCTATTTCTTGGTTATTTCGGTAATAAGTGGCTTGCGCAATTGCACCGAGTATATCTGCATGCTCTCCTTCAACACGCATCACTTGCTTAAATGCGGTTATTGCAAAATCAAACTCCCCGGCACCAACAAAGGTTTGACCTAAGTTATACCATGCCTCACTATCATCAGGATTTTCTTCTAAATGCTGTTGCAAATTTTTAATATAAGCCAACATTTGTGCTTGCTGCTGTTCACGCTCTTGTTCTACAGACTGAGGTGTTTGTTGGTTGGTATCAGAAGCTATAGGTGTCGCCATTAACGTTTCTAATGTACCTTGTTTGATATAGATAACCACTGAAAATGCCACAATAAAAAGTGACATGCCGATAGGCCACAGAACACTAAACCCTTTTGAGCTCTGTACCGCATCTGTATTTTTCTCTGCTGCGGCAATATCTTGTAATAAACTATTATCTAATTCTGCTAACAAATATTGATAATTCTCTTCATCAATAGCGCCATCACTATAGTCTTTTTCAATCTCTACTTTGTGTTCTTTATATAATTCTACATTAGTTTCATCACGCACATTTTGATTATTGCTATCTATTCCTTTCTGTGTGTTTTTAAAGAAAGGTAACCAAACAACAAACAAAAGTAAGGCAATAAAACCAAGGATTATTAATACTATTTCCATAACAATTACGACTCTTTCTTTTGTTTGGTGACATTAGGATTATTGGGTTGTACTTGCTCTGGATATAAGAGCTGCTTTAGTTTTTCTTGTTGCTGACTGTCAAGCACCAGGTTTTCTTGCGTTCGGGTTTTTTTCTTAATATAACTATTACGACGATTATACCAATTAAGATCAATAATACGGGTCCAAACCAAAGAATATAAGTAACACTCGATACTCGCGGACGATACAAAACAAACTCACCGTAGCGACCTACCATCAAATCAATAATTTCTGAATCGGCTCTACCTTGAATTAATAAATTATACAGCTCTAATCGCAACGCCGAAGCAACGGTAGAATTTGAGTCTGCCAAATTTTGATTTTGACATTTAGGACAACGTAACTCTTTACTCAACGCCTGAAAACGTACTTTCGTTACCTCATCTTGAAATTCAAAGGTTTCTACTGGGCTTGCATCAGCAATATCTATAACAACAAAACTTGTCGCTATTAGAAGAAAAAAGCCTAAAATTCTTGTTAACATTACTATTTACCTTGCTGTTTTTCAGTGAGTAATTGCTTGATAAGTGGTTCAAATTCTTTCCGCCATACTCTTACATCAATGGCACCAAGAAAGCGTTTACGAATTATGCCATGGTGATCTATCACAAATGTTTCTGGTGCTCCAAAAACACCTAATTTCACACCAAGTAAGCCCTCTTCATCAAAAATAGAAAATAAATAGGGATCTTTATAATCCGTTAACCATTTTTGTGCAGGTAATCGTTCGTCTTTATAATTTACGCCATAAAGTTTCACTAGAGGATTTTTAGAGAGTTCAAGTAAATAAGGATGCTCATATTTACAAGTAGGACACCATGTGGCCCAAACATTTAATAGCACAATATCGCCTGTCACATTCGCTTTAGATACCATTTTATTGGGATCATTGACAATAGAAAGTGAAAAGTCAGGCATAGGTTTCCCCACCAAGGCAGACGGCATTTCGTTAGGGTTTAACGATAAGCCCCTATAAAGCACAACACCTAGCGCTATAACTAGTATAAGAGGTAGAAATCTAATTATTTTATTCATTTAAGATAGCTCCGATACAGGTTTATTGCTAAGGTTCTTGTTATTAGCTACATTTTCAGCGCGGCTCTTTATGCTATTTTTCACACGGTAACGTTTATCCATTATTGCAAGAAAACCACCAAACGCCATAAATATCGCACCTAACCATATCCGGCGAACAAATGGCTTATAATGAACGCGAATAGCCCATGCACCGCCCTCCAATGGGTCGCCTAATGCCACATAAATATCCCTAAATAAACCACCATCAATTCCGGCTTCAGTCATTCCCATAGATTGCACACGATAAGCTCGTCTTTCTGGTTTTAATAGAGCAACAAACGAGTCACCTTTATACACATTGATTTGCCCCTGCTCTGCACTATAATTTGGCCCTTCTACTTGTTTAATACCATTAAATTCAACTTGATAGCCTGATATTTCAACTTTTTCATGCAATGCCATTCTTACATTGGTTTCAGTTTCATAACTTGAAACTAAAGTGACACCAACAATAGTGACCGCTATTCCAAAGATGTGCAAATGTCATCCCCCATTGGCTTAAACTCAATGTTGATCTTAGTTTGTATTGATTCAATAATTCTTTAACTACAACTAAGAAAACCCATGATGCTAGGGTCATACCCATCGCAACCAAAGCATTAAACTCCCCGCCATAAATAAAAGGAAATAACATCCCAAACACAATGCTAATAACAGAAGGTTGAATCAGTTGCTTACGTAATTCTCCTTTTTTCGCTTTTTTCCAACGAATCAGAGGACCAATACCCATAATAATAAACAAACAGCTCATAATCGGGACAAAGACAGCATTAAAATAAGGAGGCCCAACTGAAATTTTTCCATACCCTAGGGCATCAACTAACAGTGGATATAAAGTGCCTAACAACACGGTTGTTGCCGCTACAACTAAAATGATATTACATAACAATAATGCGGTTTCACGTGAATAAAGCGCGAAACGACTAAAACTAGCTACATTACTCGCTCTAAAGGCATATAAAGTAAGTGATCCACCTACCGTTATGGCTAATAAAACCAGAATAAAAATACCACGCGATGGGTCTGAAGCAAAAGAGTGTACAGAAGTAATAACACCAGAGCGTACTAAAAATGTTCCTAACAAGCTTAAACTAAAAGCAAAAATAGCCAGTAATACGGTCCAATTTCTAAAAGTACCACGTTTTTCAGTGACAGCTAATGAATGAATTAGCGCAGTACCCACTAGCCACGGCATAAAGGATGCGTTTTCAACAGGATCCCAAAACCACCAACCGCCCCGACCAAGTTCATAGTATGCCCACCAACTACCAAGAGCTATTCCTAAGGTTAAACATATCCAAGCGCCTACAGTCCAAGGACGAGACCAACGTGCCCAAGCTGCATCCATTTTACCAGACATTAATGCAGCAACAGCAAACGCAAAAGCAACAGCAAAACCAACGTAACCTAAATACAGTAATGGTGGATGAATAATTAAACCAACATCTTGCAAGAGCGGATTTAAATCACGGCCTTCCATTGGAATATTTGGCCAAAGTCGCTCAAAAGGATTAGACGTTAATAAAGTAAACGCGATGAAACCTAACGCCACCATTCCCATAACGGCCAGTACGCGAGCAATAAACTCTTCTTCTACATTTTTAGAAAAAGTAGCAACCGCCATTGTCCAAGCAGTTAACGAAAATACCCACAGTAGTAATGACCCTTCATGCCCTCCCCACACTGCACTTATTTTAAAATAATAAGGTAAATGTGTATTCGAATGGCTAGCCACATATTTTATGGAAAAATCGTCTACAACAAAGCTATACGCTAAAATAACGAGACTAATTGCGGTAAAAATAAATAAACCAAAAGTCAGCGGCTTCGCATAACTCATCAGTTTATCTTGGGCACTATGTACACCAACCATAGGAATAACACTCAAACATAAAGCAAAGGCAAAGGCGATAACCAAAGCAATATGGCCTAATTCAGGTATTAAACTAGGAATCAACTCAGGCAAAAGTTGGGGATTCATTCATTTCTCCGTATACGCTTTTATAATAAATAGTCAATTCAATATACTGCTAGCTCTGAACAGTTGCGCAATTCTAGCACACTTTTTTCGTTATTCAGGCTAAATGGATTAATCATCAAGGTATGATAATTGTTTCTTAATGTTACAAATTCTAAAGTAACAAATTTGCTAAAGTTTATACTTGCTATGGTATGATATTGCACTAAGAGATAATACGATCCAAATCAAAAATTTACTGACAAACATCAGTTAGACTTTACCTATAAAGTATAAGTCGACAAATAATAGAGAACTATCTACTTTGCTAGCAAATCAAATCACCAACTTGACCCTACGCCTTACTTAGCGCTTCAAACTTGACGTGCATACGCGAAGATCGCCTGCTGTTTGATCAACTCAGCATAGAGATAAATGCCGGTGATATAGTACAAATAGAAGGGCCAAATGGCTCAGGTAAAACGAGTTTACTACGGATTCTCGCCGGATTATCTCAGCCTTTTGAAGGCGATGTTTTATTTAATAATCAATTGATTCGACAATCCAGAGAAGAATTTCATCAACATCTACTTTACCTTGGACATTTACCCGGTGTAAAAGGTGAAATGAATGCTCAAGAAAACTTAAGTTTCAACCTTGCTCTTCAAGGACTAACAATCCATAGCGGTGATATAAAGCAAACACTAGCGGCGGTGAATTTAAGTGGTTTTGAAGACAGTTTGGCCTCACACCTTAGTCTTGGACAGCATAGACGAATATCATTAGCACGTTTATATAAATCAACAGCACGTATTTGGATTTTAGATGAGCCTTTTACTGCTATAGATAAACAAGGTGTTTATGACTTGGAACAATTATTTAAAAAACATATCAACCAAGGGGGTTGTATTATTTTAACAACCCACCAAGATTTACTCACGTTTAAACCGTCGCAAATAAAAAAAATTACGTTAGATTACTTAACAGACTAACGATAACTGAATAATGATAACAAAATAATGATAATTCATCATGAGAGTTAAGTGCCTAACAATGAATATCGATAATCGAACATTATATAAAGCAATATGTCGAGTACAGCATGACAACGACTAACTTGTCCTACCGTGCAGTATTCTCGTTAGTGCTCAAGCGAGATTTAACTATTGCGATGCGTCACAAAGACGACATAATTAATCCACTGCTATTTTTTGTGATTGTCATAACATTGTTTCCCTTAGGTATAGGTCCAGAAGCACAAACATTAAGCCGTATTGCACCGGGTATTATATGGGTGGCAGCCTTACTATCAACATTACTATCTCTGGACCGGTTATTTAAATCTGATCATGATGATGGCTCACTTGAGCAAATGCTACTAAGCCCACAACCTATTTTTATTTTAGTGCTCGCAAAAATAATAGCTCATTGGTTGATTACGGGGCTTCCTCTTATTTTGATTGCACCATTACTGGCCGTACTTTTACATTTTAATGAACAAAGTTATGGTGCCCTAATGTTAACGCTTTTATTAGGTACGCCTGTACTCAGCTTACTAGGTGCAATTGGTGTTGCCTTAACCGTGGGCATAAAAAAAGGTGGGGTATTATTAAGTTTGTTAGTACTGCCTTTGTATATACCTGTATTAATATTTGCGACCAGTGCTATCGATACCGCAGCACTTGGTTTACCATACAGCGGACAACTTGCTATAATTGCAGCACTATTTTTTGGCTCGTTAACGCTAGCGCCCTTTGCTGTTGGCGCAGCATTAAAAGTCAGTACCAATTAATTACGCGCAACCAATGACGGTTTGAGTTTTAGCTTTTAATTTAAAGAAAGAAGAGCATAGTTTATGTGGAAATGGTTACACCCTTACGCTAATCCTGAAGTGAGCTATCACTTTACAGGAAAAATGATCCCTTGGCTGAGCGCATTAACAATAGTCTTTTTAACTACAGGTATTGTTTGGGCATTAGCATTTGCACCTGCCGATTATCAACAAGGTGATAGTTTTCGTATTTTTTATGTTCATGTGCCGGCGGCTTCTCTTTCTATGGGTATTTATTTTGGCATGGCCATCGCCGCTTTTACCTCCTTGGTATGGCAGTTTAAATTAGCCGATGCTTCTGCGGCTGCAATGGCTCCTGTTGGTGCTGTATTTACTGCAATAGCATTGATTACTGGCGCTGCATGGGGAAAACCTATGTGGGGTACATGGTGGATTTGGGATGCTCGATTGACCTCTGAACTCATTTTATTATTTTTATACCTAGGCGTTATTGCTCTACACAACGCCTTTGAAGATAAAGCCTTAGGCGGCAAAGCTGCAGGTATTTTAACCCTTGTGGGCGTGATTAATTTACCTATCATTAAATATTCTGTTGAATGGTGGAATACCCTGCATCAAGGCTCTACAGTCAGTAAACTAGGTAAACCGTCTATGTCAGTGGAGATGCTATGGCCTTTTATCTTTAGTTTTCTCGGTTTTGCCTTATTAGTTACCACTGTAGTTTGCATCCGCTTTCGTAGTGAAATTTTAACGCGTAATAGTATTCGCCCTTGGGTTAAAGCAATCGCTACAGGACAAACTCAAACCAATAAAACTATGGAGATCCAATAATGCAATTTGATAGTTTTAATGATTTTTTAGCTATGGGTGGCTATGGCTTTTATGTATGGCTGTCTTTTGGTATATCCGCTGTACTCATTATTGCCTTGATTTTTAGCTCTATCATGGGCCATAAACAAGTACTTAAAAATATAGCTATTCGTCAAGAAAGAGATAATAAATTACGTCAATTACGTAAACAGCGTAGCAAGCGTAGTGATAACAAACACAATGAAATAGAAGAGGTTAACCTATGAATCCCCGCCGTAAAAAACGTTTAACGATAGTTGCCTCAATATTAATAGGTATTGCCGTTGTAGCAGGGCTTGTGCTTTATGCGCTAAGCCAAAATATCGACTTATTTTATACTCCTTCTGAAATCACTCAAGGCAAAAAGGATACAGGTATTAAACCCAAAGATTGGTCAACGTATCCGCATTGGAGGTTTAGTTGTACCCAACTCTGTTAAACGAGATCCTGATAATTTAAAAGTATCCTTCAGACTCTCTGATATGAAAATGCCAATTGTTTTTGCTGAAAGCGATCCGATGATTTGGGTATACTATGAAGGAATTTTGCCTGACTTATTCCGCGAAGGGCAAGGCATTGTAGCTAATGGTTCACTCGTAAGAGCACCAGACGGAGAACTGCATATTGAAGCCAGTGAAGTACTAGCCAAACATGATGAAAACTATATGCCCGCTGAACTTGCTGATGCTGCGGGTAAAGACTATAAAAAGTTAGAATATAGTGAAAAACAGTTAGAGAATAAATAACCAGATAGTATGTTCTTCTCCTCACATTCTATTCATGTGCCATGATTGACGTTGTTAAACATCATTTAAATAGACGAAAAAAACCGCTATGTTTACACTATAGCGGTTTTTTAATAATTAACCTCAGCTCGGCTTAATAAATCTTTCTATAATGGCTATTTTTACTAACTTCTTCGTTAAATTCACTTGCAATAGACCGCCTATTGACGCGTAAATTTGCCTTGAATTAAGCAAAACTATCTCATTATAGTGATAAGAGGAAAATTAAATACTAATTTTCAATGAGTTAAAAACTTCTTAACCCGAGTTGAGGTTAATTAACTATTTTTGTTCTGCCGCCATTAAATTTTCTGAGACATTACGTAGTTTACAGATAAAATTCGATCACCCACTTTATTAAGAATTTGTACTTCGCCATCACAAACTGCAATAATGGATTTTCCATCTTTAAACGCTTGAGGAATAATAACTCGGCCATCAGCGTTTTGATCAAAACTTTTCACTTTATGGTGTAGCTCCAAACCATCATCCTGATAGTAAATAATTGTTACTTTGCGTTTTACCAATGTCATATTATCTACAACTATAATTATCATTATGAATGTATAAATATACACTAACAGGGCCTAGAGTACACGTTAACGTATTTTATTTTAGTTGTCTTCAAGGATATAATATATACAAAATCAGCTTAACTACTTGACGCAAAAACCATTATTTTACGCCAAAAACATTATTTTTTTATAACAAAACTTACGTATAGCATTAAAATAGGCTTATATTCAAATTTTTCACCACTTATCCAAGTAGACTTATTATTATCGTTAACTAACATTGCTACCTTGATCATTAATTCAATATAGATTTGAGGAATGTATCTTTTTCTAGCTAAATACTTACTGTTTTATTAATGCTTGGCGCGCAAACAAAACGGCTCCAACAGCCGGTTCGCTTAATGGCTCTGATAAAAGTGATTGTATTTCCTTATCTAATTTTGGCTTTAAACGTGGCGATAAACCGCCTAACATAGATATTCGTTTTGGTTTTTTAGTAAGTAAAATACGAGTCATATTATTAATGTACTCAGCGCCTTCATTAACAATACACTGAGCACGCTGATCCCCCTGTTCAGCAGCATCAAAAACAAAATTAGCAAGTTGAGCATAAAAAGTTGCGTCTTTACAGGCAACTTTTTCAGCCAATGAGGTTGCATCAGTACAATCTAACTGGGTTAAAATTAGCCGACTCAATAATGATGGTTGTACTAAGCCATCAAGGGATAACAAAACATCTTTAGTTGCTTGTAAACCAAACCAAGCCCCACTACCTTTGTCCCCTTGGGGAAATCCGTGACCACCAATCACAAATTCTTCATCATCAATACAAGAAAAACCGCAAGATCCTGTGCCTAAAATAATTACTGCGCCGTTATTACAATGATGTGCACCTAAACAAGCAATAAATATATCATGCGCTAAAAACACTTGTTTAAATGGATGTTGCCATGCCTGCATCTGTTGAAGTAATACAGGTAAATTAATACCGGCAAGTCCAATACCTGCATTCAAATCACTTAATTGAATAGCTTCAAGTTTTGCATCTTTTAAGGCAAGTTTGGCTGACTCTGTGATGGAATATATTGCCTGCTCAAAGCCATGTATAGGGTTACCGGGTCCAGAAATACCAACACCTAAAATGTCATTGTTTTCATTCATCACAATGGCTTTACATTTGCTTCCGCCACCGTCTATGCCTAAAAAATATTCGCAACATTTAACACTGTTTGTGAACATACCAAACCTCAAAATTATTCTTGTTATTCAATATCTTGCCTACGTAACCTTCGTTTGGTTTAGTCAATATGTCTCTAGCAACTATTTTTCCTGACTTCATTAATAAATTCACTTGCAATAGGCTAGCTATTAATACGAACTTTTCTGTACTTCTTGACTAATAAAAGTAGAAGAATTCTAAAGTTAGAGCATAAGTAGAAATAATACAGTTATGTATTTCAGATGATTAAAAATATATTAAACCGCGTGCTAATTACATAGTAATCAAATTACTTTTTTAGATTAAATTCACGGTACATATGAAATACAATCGAATATATTGCGGTTTATCTTATCTTTAAATGACAGCGTTATCCTGTGTTTTTTTCTATTTTTGGAAATAAACAAAGATAAACACTTTAATAGCAAAAGAAACTAACCAAGCTACTGTGCAGTTTTTGCGGTAAAGAAATATGGAAAACACCAACTTTAGTGTTAATGCAGTAGTCTGAATAACTCCAAACTACTGTTTTTATTATTAATTAGTGTTAATTACTATTTTGAATAAGCTTTTGGCATATCCGAGACTTTCAAATAGCGATCGCGTAAAGCATCTTGTCTAGATCGTGTAGAAACAGAGTTGCCATTGATCCACATTTTCTCAACTTTAGTACTTATTTCAAAAGGATCTGCACTCCATAACACTAAATCGGCATTTTTACCTATGGCAATACGACCGGCGTTAAGTTTAAATACATCCGCAACATTTGAGGTAAGAGCTGACATGGCATCATTTCTAGATAACCCATTGCTGACGGCTATCCCTGCGTCGAAACGTAATTGATTAAGGTTATGGCTATCACCTTTGGGTGCTAAAATAACCTTAACTCCTGCTTTTGCTAATGTGGCAATATTACTTAATGATGCGTGCAATGAATCAAAACTGTCAGGTAAGTTATCAATAGCGCTTAAAATAACAGGCACTTTTGCCTTGGCTATTTCGTCAGCAATAAGCACTGCATCACTAGCGCCAACTAACACTAAATCAATTCCATACTTTTTCTTCAAAGCAATTAAAGCCAGTAAATCCGTAGCTCTATTTGCATAGGCTAATAATGGTTTTTCCCCCGCTAACAAGGCCTTCATAGTTTGCTCATCACGTTTAGGCTCTTTAGCTTCTTTTTCATCTTTAGTCTTTTTTGTCTTTTTCAAAGTTAACGCTTTTTTAGCATCTTCAAATTTTAAATCTAATGCTTGCAGTTTTTGTGCTCTAGAGCCCTCAGTTTCGGCTCCTAAGTAAACTAACACTGCATTTTGCTTTGCAATAACACTATTAAACTCACCAGAGAGATCAACAGCAAAGGTTTGACCCGCAAACAAGTCTTCACCACCAAGAGGGGCAACTATGTTACTCGTAATGCCCCCTTTGCGAGTATAAGCAATCAAAGTTGATTTAGGATTAAACGCCAAGCTCGCATCAAAGGTAATATCGGCTTTTTTATCTTTACTATCACGACTTCGGGCAACAGCACCCACTTCAACTAAGCCTAAAGCATTCATACTACCGATAAACCCAGGGGTGAGTATTCTTCCTTTTGCATCAATAGTTTCATCAGTATCAAAATTTTCAGGTGTATTTTCACTCGCATAAACTTGCGTAATTTTGCCCTTATCAATAATAACCGTTGCCTGCTCTAAAATGCCTTGACTGGCAAGGGTGTAAACAGTGGCATTAGTAATTGCTGTGCTTTTAGCTTGTACAGTACAAACCAAAAAACTTAATATTACAGTCGATGCTTTCAAAAACGAATGTAGAGTAGTGTTTACTTTGTTAAATTGCATATATTTCATTTGTGTTCTCCTACTCTTGGCCTAAAAGAAAGTCACTTTTCGCCTGATATTTATCATCAAAACGATCATAAACTTTCGCACCATCAACAAAAACTTGTTCGGCTTGCGCGTACACACTAAATGGATTGCTATTCCATAACACTACATCCGCATTTTTACCAACTTGCAAACTTCCGGTTTTATCATCTATACCCAATGATTTAGCAGCATTAGCGGTAATCCATTTAATGGCATCTTCTTCTTTTAGTTCAAAACCATTATCATTAGCTCGATATAGCACCTTACCCGCTTCTTGGTTTAAACGTTGAATAGTAGTACTCGAGTCAGAATGAACGATAGCGCACGAGTTTTTGACAGCATCCACTATGGCCACATTTTCTTCTATCATATCGTAAGCTTCCATTTTAAAGCCCCACCAATCTGGCCACATTGCAACACAGTTACCATTTACTGCAAGCTCATCCGCAATTTTATAAGCTTCAATTGCGTGATGAAATGTGCCTGAGTGATAGTTAAATTCTTTGCCTATGTCAATCATCACCGCCATTTCTTCAGCTTTGTAACAATGATTATGAATTAATATTTCACCATCAAGCACCCCCATCAACGTATCTAGCTCTAAATCTCTTACGGGTGCTTGTGGGTTCTTTCAACAGCATAATCATTATCATATTTGTTCCAGGCGCGTTTATATTCAGTCGCTTCAGCCCATGCAGCTCTATAACCTGCGACATTGCCCATACGGGTTGAAGGCGCTTGTTTTTTACCACCGTATACACGTTTAGGGTTTTCACCACAGGCCATTTTCAAACCGTAAGGTGCATCTATAAATTTCATGGCTTGCATTGTGTGGCTCGGCACATTTTTTAGCGTAACACCACGGCCTCCAAATAAATTAGCTGAGCCGGGTAAAATCTGTAATGTTGTTATACCACCGGCCCTGGCGGCTTGGAAACCTGGATCTTGTGGCCAAATACTATGTTCAGCCCAAACTTCCGAAGTATTGGGAGACGTCATTTCATTACCGTCAGCATGTGATTCAACATTCGGACTCGGATAAACTCCAAGATGTGAATGCACATCAATAATCCCCGGCGTTATCCATTTCCCTTGGGCATCGATAATATTAACATTTGCTTCTGAATCACTTACTTTTAGACCAACCCCTACGCGTTCTATTTTACCATTTATTAACAATACATCCGCATTATCAATACGATCTCCTGTCCCTGTTAATACCGTAGCATGAGTAAATAAAGTATTTTGTTGCGGCAATACCTTGTAAGTACTTGGAAATGGATTTTTATTTATTATAACCTTCGGATCTTGCTTTTCATCAGATAAACAAGCGGTTAATGTTAATGACGTTACAGCCAATATAAAACTTAGCTTAAGGGGGATTTTATTCATGACAGCTCCTTGGAATCATAATAAACGGTTCTTTTTATTTCATTTTGTTACGTAAACCGAATTCTGGTTACTTAAAAATGAATATATTAAATAGATTTAACGTAGATCTGAAAAGAATATTATGTTTATCACATAACAACAAGACCCTAGTCTATAGGAGGATTAACTTTAGGTAAAAATTACGACCAGTGGTATAAAAAATGGGGTCATTAACATCCTCCTTTTTATGTTACGCGCTTATAACCCTGTTTTTCCCTTTATTTTTGGCTTTATAAAGTAACTTGTCTGCATCAGCAACAAAATCTACTGCGTTAGAAAACACATCATCATTCCATTGGCTTACTCCGATACTAACGGTGAATTTTAGGGTATTATCATCAACAAAAATATCAATATCTTGAATTTGCTCTCTTAAACGATCAGCAAATTGATAAGCACTTTGCGAATTAGTTTTTGGTAAAACGATAACAAACTCTTCGCCGCCAATTCTTGCTACAACATCATCATTTCTCGCAAATTTTTTGCAGGTATTATAAAACATCACTAATACCTCATCGCCAATGCCATGACCAAAAGTGTCATTTATCTTTTTAAAATTATCAATATCAAGCATTAAAATGGACAAATCCTGATGCTCTCTATTAGCTCGTAATATTTCTTCGTCCAATACGCTGTTAAACTGATGACGATTGACAGCCCCTGTTAGCGCATCAGTATAGGCTAGCATTTTAAAATGTTCTTGTTGAGATTTTGTATGAGCCAGTTCTTTTTTCTGGCTATCTACCACCGATTTAAATATGCCAACTTGTAATAATTTTCGACGCAACTCTTCACAGGCGGTTTTTATAGAACCTATTTCATCGTCAATTGTTGGTGGCTCTAAATGGACCGTTAAATTACCTTTAGACATATTATTCAGGGCGTAAGTAATACGTCGTATTGGATTAATAATGCTAAAATTCAAAATTGATGAAAAGAGTATCATGACCAATAGAAAAACAGATAAGGCAACAAAGATAGCGAAATATTTTAGCCGTAAGCTTTGACTTTCAGCGGTCACTGTATTATTTAAATTTAACGTTAACGTACCTGTAATTACTTTTAAGTCATCTATTTTTTTTGACATAGAATCAAACCAATACTGACTTTTTTCATCCATAGCGTGATCATTCATCGTATGAAAAAATAGTTGCTTAAGCATGGCGATATATTTTGTTTCATGACAAAAATCTGCACAGGCTTTTATTTGCTGATTATTTGCCGAAGACTTAAAAACACGTAACGCATGAAGTTGCTGCCCTACCAATAAACTAACATCTAAATTACTGTATATGTCATCATTATTACCTTGTACCATATTCATTCCAATAGCTCTTATTTGTCCCATGTACTCCTTGAATAGCAACATGGAATTAATAGCTGAAATATTATTGGCTAACGATGAAGTCATATCAACATCCGTTAAATTTTCAGATATGGATAAAAGGTGTTGAATCAATAGCGTATACGAGTTGTAAACCTCAGGAAAACGTTCAGATTGAGAGTCTAAGTTGTGTCGGTAATCATTTAACTTTTCGATATTAAGACGAACCAATTCAAAATAAGAATGGATGTTTTCTTGAACTGAGGGATCTATTTCATTTTCTAATAAGCTAAACAACTGTTTCATCGCTTGGTCCGTAACCAGGCGTTGTTTTAATAAAGCATTTACTAAACTTTGATTATTAGTACTGACGACGCCTGAAGAAAGCCCTCGTTCAGATTGTAGCGAATGGCTCACATTATCTACCTGCATAATAATATTATTTAAACTAAGTAATAATGTTTTATTTTTATATTCCTGATAATTATCTTTTATCACGAGTATACTCAGTAACAATACACCAAAAATAGGAATAAATGCGATAAAAAACACCCGTATATTTAATTTGATTTTTTTTGAAATAATTCGAGAAAATCGGGCAAGTAAAGAGTTGTTTTCTATTCTATTTAATAAACCATTTGCTATGCTATTTCCGGCCTTATTTAATTGTTGAACATCAAGATCAGTGCTATTTTGTAACGCTCCAATATAATCAAAATCCTCCTTGAGTATATGGTTCACAAGCCAGTGATTTAAGAATGATGTGATTTTTTCGCAGCACATGTTATTGTCTTCTGACAGCCACTGCTCTTTAAGTTTGGGTAACTCATCAATAAATTTTTGATGACTAGCTTTATGCTTAATAAGATCTTTATAATTGGCTTTTTCTAATAATCGTTCTTCTCGATTAAAATGCAATTCCACATAAATTTCAAGCTCACGAAAAATATCTTCGATAACCTTGTTTGATATGTCATGGCAGCGTTTAGAAGATAGTTTGGCTAGTATTGCGATAATCTGTTTATGATCCTCGTCAATGGCATCAATGCCGACACTCATCCCTTCATCCCATACTAATTCGCTCATTCGTTTACCTAGTTACTCTAAACACCTTCCTAGTATAGAGTAGCTAAGTACTTTCTAACATGATTAGAAACAATATTTCCTCATTATTCGATCAAACATCAAAATAAAGTCGCGACTTTGCTTGATATGCTCCTTTGTTGTTGATAGAGCAAAAATCAGCCAAATCTTTTTATAATTAAACCCTTTATTTTTTTATATCGATATAGCAACAGTGCAATAGCCATTAAGAAATAAAAACCTGGTGATATTAATTCAGATTTTACTGACCAATAAAAATGAACGGTGACAAGTAAAATAATCACATAACTTGTATTATGGAGGCGTTGCCAAGATTTCCCCATTTTCCGCTTAAGTTTATTAATTGAGGTAATAGCCAAGGCAGTTAACAGTAAAAAGCCAAACATACCAATAGTAATATAAGGACGTTTAATGACTTCACTAAGAAACAACGTACCATCAAATTGTACTTCAAAAGCTAAAAAATTGAGTAAATGAAATACCGCATAAGTGTATGCATAAAGCCCTAATACACGCCTTGTTTGCAATAAATATCCCTGCTTAGCAATGTTAGCCAAGGGCGATACGCATAAAGTAATTAACAACAAATTAAGCGCACCAATACCAGTAAAGTGAACCACTGTTTCAACTGGATCTGCGCCTAATTGATCATTAAATGCTAAAAAGTATAAATTCACTAAAGGCAATAATGCGCCTAAATGAATTAGCACTTTTAGCAAGATAATTTTAGTATTATTTTTAATCATATAAATTCAAATAAATTTTCAGGCATGCTAAAAAATCATTAGTAATATTTAGACAAATCCATCCCTTTGTATAACCCGGCTACTTCTTCGCCATAGCCATTAAAAGGTAGCGTAGCGATTCGATTTCTTGTAAATAATCCGCCAGTTGTAATTTGTCTTTCGCCGGCTTGACTCCACCTTGGATGATCATGCTCAGGGTTAACGTTGGCGTAAAAGCCATATTCCTTTGCGGCTAACTGATTCCACGTTGTAGGAGGTTGGTGTTCTACTAATTTAATGCCAACAATAGATTTTATGCTTTTGAAGCCATATTTCCATGGCACAACTAATCGAATAGGCGCACCGTTTTGTGGCGGTAAGGTTTTTCCATATAGCCCTACGCTCATTAGAGTTAATGGATTCATCGCCTCATCAATTCTTAAACCTTCAACGTAAGGATAATGAATACCGCCTCCTAAACGTCTATTACCTTGACCTGGCATTTGCTCTGGGTCATACAAGGTTTCAAAAGCTACATATTTTGCTTTTGAATTAGGCGCAACTTTTTTTAATAAGTCTGCTAATGAAAAACCAATCCAAGGGATAACCATTGACCAAGCTTCCACGCAACGTAGGCGATATATACGCTCTTCCAACGGAAACATTTTAGTTAAGTCATCGTAATCTAATGTGATTGGGCGATCACATTCGCCTGATATCGTTAATTTCCATGGTTCAACCTTAAAAGCTTGAGACAATTCTATTGGCTCATTTTTTTTCGCGCCAAACTCATAAAAATTATTATGCGAAATTACTTTTTGCTCAGGTGTTTTAGTTAATGTTTGGTTTTGTTTGTCTTGAGCATAAGTTAGAGGAGTAGTTTTAAAGGTCGGCTTTTCATCGTTACTAAAAAACTCGCGCTAGCATTTTGTGATATAGCAGAACTTAATAAAGTACCCGCCCCTAAAAAACCCATTTGTTTTAATAAATGGCGGCGTTGGTAATAAATTTTTTCTTCGGTAACGCTAGCGTCTTTTAGATGATATTCTTTTGGATTTTTAATTAACATAACTGCGCCTAATAATTCAATTTAATTTAATTTATGTATATGAACTATTAGACACGAA
The DNA here is from genome assembly GCF_022669015.1 of Colwellia maritima. GTDB lineage: Bacteria > Pseudomonadota > Gammaproteobacteria > Enterobacterales > Alteromonadaceae > Colwellia > Colwellia maritima. The sequence goes on from NZ_JAKKSL010000003.1 coordinate 158,494, forward strand.
TAGAGAAAAGAAATAATTTCAATGCATTTTTATGCGACTTTTACCAATTGCTGCAAATGAGCAACAACATCTTTTGACTCATAAAGCCATTGCACTTGGCCATCTGGATTTTCAATACGTAAACAAGGCACTGTACGCTTGCCCCCTTCCCTGATCAATTCTTCTCGGTAACCATTATTTTGGTTAATATTACGTAATTCTATATTTAATCCTTCACGTTTCATTGCACGACGAACTTTGACACAAAAAGGACAACTAGGTAGCCGGTACAAACTTAAATTTTGCGTTTTTGCATCTATTTCTCTTTGTGCTTCAACGGTTCTTTTCGGTGAGCTTGGCGAAAATATAAAGTTAAGTAATAAGATAAGACGGCCTATTGGCCATTGCGTATAAGTGACATAATCATAGCGTTAATTCTTTTTTATAAAGTGTGTTTAAAAGCGTTTTTTATCTGTGCCATTTGATTCAAAAATCAAAGAAAATCAAATTTGGTGGCGAAGTTTACCACAAAATATAACGTTAAGCTTATAGCAATACAAATACCAAACTGACTAATTGTTATTAATATTTTGATCGTATTTATTCAATGCATTAAATTTGATCATCGCTCGTATTTCTTCTATGTATTCTTCTCCCCGTTGGGAGTATTTAATTAGCCCTGAGGCTAAAACCGTACCGGTAATAGGCTGATTGTTTTTCCTACGTTGTGCGCGAATGTCACGTAAATGTTGATAAGCAGGGTGGCTATTTAAATTATTCATGTAGCTTTCAAGCGAGGCAATTGGTGTCTCAAAAGCAGCCACTTCATGTACTTCGCCTGCGCTTCGTTGCTTAGGTACAAAGCCACACCCCGTTTTATAACACCATTGGCCAAAGTAATTATTAGCGACTTTCGCAAACCTTGAGGTTCCCCAAGCACTTTCGTTAGCCGCTTGCGCTAAAACCAATGAAGGAGGAAGCACATCAACCTTTTTAAGTAATTTTTGCCACGATTTTTGATCATCAATAGCAAAGTTTTTTACTCGGTATGTGATAACTAAATCCGCAAGTTTACGTTCATCCCACCAACCAATATTCTCTTTATTTTCATGCCAAGATAGAAGCTGTTTTCGTGTATTTGCTATTGATTGATTATTTTCATCAATCAGGGGAGAAAAATAACTAAAAAAAGCCATTTTCCTTTCTTTGCCTGCTTCAAAATCTGAAAAGTTTGGCGTACTTGGTTGAGTAGGAAAACGTAAAATAATGCCGACAATAATACCGATAATTATGATGACAACGAACAGAATGCGTAAAGGCTTGCTTTGAAATTGTTTTTTCATCGTGTTCCTCTCGCAACCTACTCGTTAGCCTAATATTGACTTAGTTATTATAGCTAATAGTTGAGTTTTTCATTAACGTCGTGTTTTTTCGGTAGATTTATTTTCGGATCTTTTATTTTTAGGCACATAATTCAAAATTGAAATAGGTACCACTTTTTTAACATCGAAACCATCAAACTCTTTTCGCAAAATAACGTGCCCTAAGCGACTTTCAATGGCACATAAATTTCTAAAATTGTCTTTAGAAACAAAAGACACAGCTTCTCCCGAAGCGCCTGCACGCCCTGTTCTACCAATTCTATGTATATAATCATCAACCTGATCGGGCAAATCATAATTGACGACACGCTCAAGCGCACCAATATCAAGTCCTCGCGCAGCAATGCCAGTAGCGACTAAGAAATTGATCTTTCCTGATTTGAAATCATTCAATATTTGTTCACGATTTACTTGTGTTCTGCCACTATGAATAGCTTCTGCTTTTATGTTACGTTTTTCAAGCTGACTCACCAGTTTGGCCGCGCCATGTTTGGTTTCGATAAAAATCAATGCGCGTTGCCAGTGTAACGTTTTGATTAAATGGCTCAACAATGCCGACTTATTGCCCTTGTCTACTGTCACTAGCCATTGTTCTATTTTAGGTGCTGAATCAAGATGTTGTGCAAGTGATATTTCTACTGGGTTGTTAATTGTTCTTTTTGCTAATGCACGTACATCATCTGAAATAGTAGCCGAGAATAATAAATTTTGACGAACCTGCGGCAAACGCTCAATAATTTTATTAATATCATCAATAAACCCCATATCAAGCATTCTGTCAGCTTCATCTAGTACTAATATCTCAAGTTCATCAAAATGTAAGGCACGCTGATGAGCCATGTCTAAAAGCCTACCAGGAGTGGCAACAAGTATATCAATTCCCCATATTAAACGTTGTTTTTGTTGTGCAGCATCTACACCACCATACATTGCCATTGAGGAAAGAGATAAATGATTACCGTATTGAGTAATACTAGCCTCAACCTGAACAGCTAACTCACGCGTAGGTACTAGAATAAGCGCGCGTATACGCTTACCTCGCAGTTTTCTACCTACATGTGTTTCAGCGTTTTTTTCTTCTGTGCTTAGTTGCGCTAAAAGTGGTAAAACAAAGCTCGCCGTTTTACCTGTACCGGTTTGAGCTGCAGCAATTAAATCTTTACCTGATAACACCACAGGAATTGCTTTTTTTTGAATTTCTGTCGGTTTCTCGTAACCTAAATCTGTTACGGCGTTTAGAATGGATTGAGGTAACCCAAGGGTTGAAAATGACATGTAAATCTCAGATAAATAAGTGCTTAATAAAAAGCGACCGTCAATATCCGGCCGCATATACAGTCCAGTCGCATACAAAAATTACAGACTATTGTTGAGATTGTAATTTTAAACCTTTTAAAAAAGTAGAAAGCACGTCATCACTACAATCACGATAGTGTTTATGATTCACATTTCTAAAAAAAGCACTGAGTTCATATTTTCCTAGGCTTAAACCGCCCAACTCAAGAATAGCGGTTACATCATCGGCTTTTAACGCAAAGGCTATTTTTAATTTATTGAAAATAGCATTATTGCTTAGCTGTTGTTCTGCTTGACGTTGAGGGCCGTCATTTTGCCCTCTTTTTTCTATAATCAAACCGTTTAAAAAACTGGCTAACTGAACATCAGCTAATACTTGATATTCTGCATCATCTTTTTCTTTAAAAAAGTCAGTTAACTGCTCTGCAGTAATTTCGCATTGCCCTAACGCAAACACGTTCAGTATATTGTCGTTATTAAAGTTTAAAATCGTACTGATACGACGAAGAAGGTCATTATTTATCATTAAATTGCCTAATTTTATATAACATGAGTTATAAAGTATGAGAGTGTAATAGCGCTGAAATTGCCCATAGTATAACGGCTATCCACCTATAAGCGCTATCACATTCACCATACAAGCAATTTTAATGTTAATAAACGCTGTTATGCTTTCTCTAATGCTTGTTCAATATCAGCAATAATATCGTCTATATGTTCAATGCCTACTGAAATTCTAACTAAGTCTTCAGAAACACCCGCCGATTTCAGTTCCTCTGGGTTTAATTGTCTGTGTGTTGTTGACGCCGGATGACAAGCAAGCGATTTAGCATCACCTATGTTTACTAAGCGTAGTATCATTTCTAGGGCATCAATAAACCGTCCACCCGCTTCACTACCACCTTTAATACCAAAACTTAAAATACCAGAAGCTTGACCATTGGTCATTTTTTGACAAAGTGCATTATAAGGGCTGTCAGGCAACGCTGCATAATTAACTTGACTGACTTTTTCATGGGCTTTAAGGTATTTAGCAACTTTTAATGCGTTTTCGCAATGACGCTCCATGCGTAAACATAAGGTTTCTAACCCTTGCATGATCAAAAATGAACTGTGTGGCGATAATGCGGCACCAGTATTTCGAAGTGGTACAACACGACAGCGACCAATGTAGGCGGCTGCCCCTAGTGCTTCGGTATACACAACATCGTGATATGACGGATCAGGTTCATTTAACATAGGAAATCTATTTTTGTTTGCTACCCAGTCAAATTTTCCTGAATCAACAATGATGCCGCCAATAGTTGTACCATGGCCGCCAATGTACTTAGTTAGTGAGTGAACAACAATATCTGCACCGTGTTCAAAAGGACGACATAAAGCAGGACTCGCCACAGTATTATCAACAATTAAAGGTACGCCATGTTTATGCGCGATTTTTGCTAATCCTGCTAAATCAATAATATTACCCGTCGGGTTACCAATAGATTCACAAAATACAGCCTTGGTATTTTCGTCAATTAACTGATCAAATGATGCTAAATCATCACCTGAAGCAAATTTTACTGTTACGCCTTGTCTTGGCAATGTGTGGGCAAATAAATTATAGGTACCACCATAAAGTTGACTTGTACTAACAATATTGTCGCCGGCAGCTGTAATAGCCTGAATTGCGTACGTAATAGCTGACATACCAGAAGCAACAGCTAAACCAAAGAATCCCCCTTCCATTTCAGAAACTCGTTGTTCTAACACATCCGTGGTTGGGTTCATTATCCGCGTATAAATATTACCAGGAACTTTTAAATCAAATAAATCCGCACCATGTTGAGTATTATCAAAAGTATAAGAAGTTGTTTGATAAATAGGCGTTGTAGCTGCCTTTGTAGTGGCTTCTGAGTCGTATCCGTGGTGCAGTGCTAAAGAGGCTAATTTCATAAAAGTTCCTAATTGATGTTAAGTTAAGTAGCTGCCATTAACTTAACCTAATGGCTCAGTATTTTAAATAAAAATATCATCACTATTTACTATTTACTATTTACTATAATTTATACCAATGATATTCATTCCATAACGTACCATCATCCCAGAATGATCCTGTCATTAGCTTCTAACCACAAAGGGTACTTAGTCATTACTTTTGAAAACATAGGGCTTTGTAAATAGTTATTTAACCATTGTCGAAGATTTGGGTAAGGTGCTTGTAAATACCATTGGCGTTCAACACGAGCAAATTGTCGAATAAAGGGGAGTAAGGCGATATCCACCAAACTTTCTTCATTAGACATAATATAAGTATGTTGTTGCAAGCGTTTTTCAATAGTTTGAATATGAGCTTCACAGGCTTGTCTATACTCAAGCAAATTATCTTCATGATAACGTTTAGCACATTTATATTTTTCTAAATCGGTTTTAAATTCAGTATCAAAGGTAGCAATACTACTTAACATATTTTGCAACGACTCACCGTTAGGCATTGAGCTTTGACCTAAAAGGTTATCGGGATCATTTGTCTGCAATGCCCAAAGCATGATATCTAAACTTTCATCAATAACCTTTAACGTTTCACTCCCCTTCTCGCTCTCAAACACTAAAATAGGTACAGTGCCTTTTGGTGAGGCAATGAGCATCGCTTGCGGTTTATTACTTAACACAACATCGCGTAATTCAACTTGCTGTTTCGATTTAAATATCGCTAACCGTGCCCGCATGGCATAAGGACAATTTCTAAGCGAATAAAGAATAGGATATATTGTGTTTTTTGGGATTAACATGATGAATATAATGAATTTAATGAATTTAAAGTAAAAACATCTTAAACATAGTTCAGGTTACATGCTAACGTTTTTTCCTTTCCACTAAAAATAAAAAAACACCAATCATTACAATTGGTGTTTTATAGAATGCCTACGTAAACTTCTATTAAGATCGTTTTTTAACACTTCTTATGATTAACCCAATAAAGCCTAGAGCAAATATCGCTAGTGAAGACGGTTCAGGTACGCTAGTAGTGAGCTTACTACCAAAGGCTTGAAACTCACCAATTGACAAACCAAAGTCACCTCCTGTTACTTTTATACGTAAGTATCTTGCCTGTACAGTAGAGAAATCAATGGCTGCTATATATTCATTATGCAGGGTATCAGTTGAAAATGTATCCATGCCCCAGGTAATTTCACCATCGCTACGGTTAATGGTGAATAAATTCGACCAAGATACTGAGTCAAGGGACCATGTCACTTCATAATCATCATTATTATCTACAGAGACTAAAACATCATTTATATTATATAACTCGCCAAAATCCAACGTAAATGTTGGCGCGAATGCACTATCCCACCAAACGTTTGTATTAGCACTCCATACGCTTGATTCAGTCGAATAATACCATCATTAATTAATGCTACATCATTGTTAAAGCCACCTGTTGAAGTTATGGCACTTGGAGTGATTAATGTTGCATTACTAGTACTCGGTAACATTGAGATTAAGGCAATAATAATAAATACTAATTTCTTCAATTCATTCTCCTCATTTTTATAAATAACCTGAGCTCGGCTTAATAAATTTTATTTCTTTTAAACGATAAGTTATCTGCAAGCTATTATTATGCCAAAAACAATTAACCATTGTATTTCATGAAGTTACAATAAAACTCAGATTAAATAAAAAATAACTGTAAAAAAATTAGACATAATTTGCTAAAGGCTTTTAGCCTGTATTTGAATATCATTCAGTATTCTATATGTATCCATCCTTTTCATAGCTTTTCCTTCGTATTCACGCAGTAATTGCCACTTTGGTCGTGCTAATGTTAGCTCCCAGTTAAATAAGGATTTATACATATTTCTAACCTTTTTGGGGTATTTAAGGGCTAAGTCAATCATTTCAGATGGATCGTCTTCAATATTATAAAGTTCAATTGGTCGGTCAGGAAAACGAAGTAGCTTCCAATCGCCATCACGTATTGCTCCTCTATTTTCTTTTTTCCAATAAAGTGTTTGATGTGGGCGTTCTTTACTGGTTTGATTGAGGTAAGGCATTAAATCTTTTCCATCAATATTTTTCAAGTGGCCAGTATTTCCTTGTGCTGCACTATAAAATGTTGGCAATAAATCTAACGTGCTTACAGGAAAGTTATACGTTGAATTCGATTTTATATGCCCAGGCCGGCGTATTAGCATAGGAACACGTATCCCTCCTTCAAGGTGGTTAGCTTTTGTACCACTTAACGGTGAATTAACTGAACCGTTAGTATCTGAAGGCCCACCATTATCATTCGTAAAAACAACCAAGGTATTTTCTGCAATACCTGATTCCTCAAGCTTTTTCAATACTCTACCAATAGCACGATCCATTGAAATGGTTAGCGCTGCCGCAGCTTTACGTTTACCTGTTAATTCTGGAAATAAGGCTAAATCTTCTGGTTTTGCTTCCATTGGAGTATGTACAGCGTTAAAAGATAAGAAAATAAAAAAAGGGGAGTGATTCGCTTTATCAATCGTTGCTATTGCCTCATCAGCAAATGCATCGGTTAGGTAAACTGGTGATTCTTCAAATTGTTCAAAATCGCGTTCTAATCCATTCTCTGGACGGTCTAATGGATTATTTTCATCATATTCAAAATAGCTTCTAGCCCCTCCTCTAAAACCATAAAACGAATCAAAGCCGCGCTTTAATGGATGAAATTCATCTGCATTACCTTGATGCCATTTTCCAATAATAGTGGTTGTATAACCTAGTTCTTTTAAATAATCCGCTATAGTTACCTCTTCAATTGCAAGCCCCATTTTATCGCCCGTTGTTCCATTCTTACTCATATAGCCCGGCACATTATTTTCTTCAAAACCAAAACGCTGTTGATAACGTCCTGTTAATATACCTGCACGTGAAGGCCCACAAACCGCTGCTGAAACATAGGCTTGTTTAAACATCATACTCTGTTCAGCTAGGTCATCTAAATGAGGAGTTTTCATAATTTTACTACCATGAAAACCAAAATCAGCATAGCCGGCATCATCTGATAAAATAAATAATATATTGGGTTTTTCACTACCTTTGCTTTGATTTGCTGAAACAGTTTGGCTACCACCCAACAACTGAATTAATATAATAGAAACAGTCAATAAGCTCTTGCGACTGAAATGCTTTTTAATAGGTAATACCATTGCAACGGTCCAAATGAAAATTGTTAACAATAGACTATACTAGAAATATACAGATGAAAAGTGTAATTTGTCGATAGATAAAATTACTTGTTATAATTATAAACAAAGAATCGTTGAAATATGAAAGCAAAACCCGCCATTTCACACCTATTCTACTTATAAACTTGTTATGATAATAAGCGATAGTGCAACATTCTTGATGTAATTGTTGTGACCAATAAAAACAGCTAAGTTAGCAAAAAAACAAGTGTAAAAACACTTTATTAGCATTGATATTCACTTGATAAAGCTGCACAATCCACCGCTTATTTGTAACGTCGATTTTTACAGAAACTCGTTGCTAGCATAAGTTATAAGAGTAAAAATAATGCATTCAAAAATACAACTCAGTAAAGAAGCGCTTAGAGAAACTAAACCAAGCCGCGATGAATACTTAGCACAGCCTAAAATCCCGTTGGTTATTGTTTTAGACAATGTCACCAATAGTTACAACATTGGTTCATTTATTCGTTTAGCCGATGCTTTTGCTATTGAGAAGATTATTGCTTGTGGTCAGCTAACGATATCAGATAAAAAACTGAAAAAAGCTTCTAGAAATGAAGCTAAATGGGTATGTGTTGAATACAGTGATAGCACTACAGCAAGCTTACAAAGCTTACTAAAACAAGATTATACCATTTACAGCGTTGAATTATGCCAAACGTCTGTTGATTACAATGAGGTAACTTACCCGCCTAAGTGTGTGCTTGTGTTAGGTAACGAGCGTAAAGGTGTTAGCGAAGCTGCATTACAACTAAGCCATCAACAAATACACATACCAATGTTTGGCATGGGTAACTCATTGAATGTTTCAACCGCAGGTGCCATTGTGTTAGCTGAATGTGCTAACCAAATGAGAAAAAACGCTTAAATTTATGCACAATTAGCTAAAAATTTAGGGATATTCGCTTTAGTCGTTTTAGCTAATTTTTGTACTAAGGAAAAAGGCACATCATCGATATCAGCCCGTTCAACAATATCATTAAGCATAGCTAGCCAAAGTTTTGCCGTCATTTCAGAATCGTACAATGCCCTATGAAAGCTACCGTTTGAAGCAATGCCTTTATAATTGATCAATGTCCCTAATTTATGATTAGGTGCCGCTTGATATAATCGCCGAGATAATAATAAAGAACAGGCAAACTGACCATCGTAATCCATTGATATGCGACTCAGTTCACTGTCTAAAAAACGTTTATCAAATGACGCATTATGTGCCACAAGATTTTGCCCTTGAATAAAATCAGCAAAGCGCGCCATCACTTCGCCACATGGCGCCGCTTTACTTAGCATGCTATTCGTAATACCAGTATAATCTTCGATAAAATAACTAACACGACAACCTGGATTCATCAACTCTTGAAAACGGTCAGTTATCACACCATCAACCAGTTTTACCGCCCCAATTTCAATGGCTCTATCACCATTATCAGGTGAAAGCCCTGTTGTTTCAAAATCAAGTATTATCAGTGAATTAGCGTTCATATTAAGCCATTATTAAAGCAAGTAATAGATAAGTAGAAATCAATACAATTTCATTAACGCAGAGTTTACCTTAATTAATTCTCTCTGTAGCGAATTTTTATTAATTATTCCCATTCAGTTAATGATAAATTCAAGTCATGTATTTCTCCTCTCAAATAGCAAAGGTGGCTAAGGTGTAATAACTGAACTATATTAAATATTGTTGTGTTATTTTTATAATATTTAATGCATTTTTTATTGGCTAAAGAGATAAACAATAAGTAAAAAATCTAACTAAACATATGAGGGAACGTAAATGTTTTTACAAGCACGGACATTATGTAGATTTTCATCTATATCACCCCGCACTGGGCCTATTCTAAACTTCACTCCACGTAGAAGTATAATGACATATGCTGAATCAAGGTTTGATTCGATTGCAATGACACCTATAGAGTTTGATTCACGAAATCCTGTACTACGAACAACTTATTGCTCGAGCCTAGAATTTCAAAAACTAAATCCGAGTATAAATATAGATATAGTTCAAGAATGCCCAATAACAGGGGTTTTACTTGGTGAAATGCCCGACAACTCACTTATGGCTTTTAGTGTCGATGTTTCGAGCGCTGATAAAATTATGAGTGCGGCAAAAATGGGAGCATCAAAACTAAATTGTAGATTGGAGGATATCGTCGATTATGTGGCAGTAAAAAATTTAAATAAAGACAGTAATCACATCAAAGACAATTCTGAGTTGTATTTTGAATTATTTGATTCCCTAGTTGAAATTCAAAATTTGGTACCTAATTCAATACAGAAAGTAAAAATATATTCCCATGAACGTAATCCAAAATTGCCTTGGGAAGCATTCCTTCCTCAACTCGACGATAGAGGGATCACATACTCGACGAGTGTCTATAAAAACAGAATAAAAAGTTATGATAATGAATCAAGACAATATACAAATGATGAGGAAAGATTGAAGAAAGAAAGCATAACTCTACCACATACTGGTGTAATAACACTGGATTTTGGTCAACAATCCTTTTTACAACAAACAAATCCCAAATGGATTCCTAACAGACCAACTCAGCTCATAAAGCCGAATATTGATAATAATTTTCATGATTTAATATTGCCAGAAAACTCGAAATCCCCAGAGGAATAGTAAATGAATATTCCTCTTTTCCCCTTTAGAACAGAGCTATATCTTAGACCGTTTTGTAAATTTGATGTAGATATACTTAAAGAAAGTGGCCTAGATGAAGGGGAACCACATAAAAACTCTCGAACAGATTCCAAGTTTCTTTACTACGTTGTTCTAGCGACTAACGACTTGCCTATCGGATTTGTATCATTTGACGACAAAGAGTTTACAATCAGCTATAGAATTACTGAAAAGTTCCAAAATCTCGGATGGGGAACTAAAGCAGTATATATGTTGGTAGTATTGATCTTTGCTACTTACGGAGAAACAATATTGTTTGCTGATATCTACCGAGACAATCTAGCGTCAAGGCGAGTTGTAGAGAAAATTGGATTTAACTTTTGGGAATTAAGACAATGCGGTGCCATGTGCCTGCGTTATCGCCTACAAATATAAATTGGATTGTATGTACCATTCCATAGGTTCAATTTTGGTAGGGCTTGCAATACCTTTTACTGGTATTTGGACTCTAACGTTGTTGTGTACAATTGCATTAATAATACTTAAAAGAAAAGAAGTGTTAAATTAATTATTTATCAATATAATCATTTGTAAAAATTAACATAAATAATTGTTTAAAAAGATAAATAGTTACATCCCTTACTTTAGTTGGTTATTTTTTATACGGCTGAGAGCTACTGGAGTGATACCTAAATAACGAGCTATATCATTCTGTGTAACAAATTCAGTAATATTAGGTGTCTGAGAAAGTAGCGCGTTATAACGCTGTTCAGCATTCAAACATAACAATTCATATTCTCGTTGTTCTTTTTTCATAGAAAATAGCAATAAAAAATTAATCACCGCCTGCGCGGTATTTATATCTTCAGCAGCAGTTGATATTATTTTTGCATAAGGAATCTTTATTGTTTGGGTTTCTTGTAAGCATAACAAGCTAAAACTACAAGTCCCTCCCTGTAAGGCTCTAATACTGGCAATACTATCACCAGGAAATAAAAAAGATTTTATATATTCTTTACCGTCTACAGAGTTGTAATATGCTTTTAAAAGTCCTGACGTAATTATATAAAGGTATTGGTTTTCATCTCCTTGACTAAAAATACATGACTTTTTTTTATAACATTGACTAATGCCATATTCTTTGGCTAATTTCGAAATGTCCATCTATATTCACTTTTTTAACCTAGGTTAACGATCTATGTAATTGACTCATTTAGTATTCAACACAATATACATTTATGAGGTATCACATGAAATTAATAAACAAAAAAATAGTCCTTACAGGAGGGACTTCAGGAATAGGTTTAAAGTTAGTGGAGATGCTCTACCCAGAAAATACACTTTATATCATTGCTCGAAATGAAGATAAAATCAACAAACTACAAAACAAATATCCTAACATCATCGCTTTAAAAGCTGACTTAACTAAGCTTTATGAAGTAGAAGCGGTAGCAAAAAATTTGTGCTCACAAACCAGTAACATCGATGTACTCATTAACAATGCTGCTATTCAATATACACCAAGTTTTAGTGACAATAATTTCACCTTAGATTCCATTAATGATGAAATTTCCGTTAACTTAACGTCCTTATGTAGCCTTTGTTATTTATTACTGCCTTTATTGAATAACTCGAACTCAACGGTTAGTAAAAAAACCGCGATCCTCAATGTTAATTCAGGTCTTGCCTTAGCACCGAAGAAAAGTTCGGCTATTTATTGTGCAACAAAAAGTGCGGTTGATAGTTTTTCAAAAAGTTTAAGGCTTCAATTAGAAAATACTGGAATAGAGGTTTTACAAGCTTTCTTACCTGTCGTTGATACACCCATGACCTACGGTAGGGGTAAAAAAAAGATGAGTATTGAAGATGCCTGTAACGCTATTTTGAAAGGTTTAGAAAAAGGCATTGCCAATCACGATATTGGCAAGGTGAAATTACTACGCATATTACAACGCTTATTCCCTGCTGTAGCAAGTAATATAATGAGGGGATATTAATATGCCCCTTTATTTAATGAAAGAACCCGCTATATTCAATCGATTATTTTTTATCATATTTCTAGGCTTAATTCTAATGAACACATCAAAAGTAATGGCTCAAGAAGTCATTATACAAGTCGATAATATCGACACGTCAAAACCAGGTAATGTTTTAGTAATGCTGTATAGCGATAAAGGTTTTCCTAAAGACCATCAACAAGCCTTAGAGATTAAATCGTTTCCTGCAACTCAACATAGCTATTTAGTTAACTTTCTGTCTGTACCTGACACATTCGCGATTAAAATTTTACATGACGAAGATGAAAACGGTGAAGTGACTAAGAATTGGACAGGTATACTTCCTGCTGAAGGTTTAGGTTTTTCTAATGGCGCAAAGCTATTCCTTGGTCCTCCAAGCTTTAAAAGTGCCAAACTTGACCTTTCAAACGTTATTCAGCCAATTAAAATTAACATAATTTACCCTTAAGGAGTTATATCATGCCTGCTTTACTCAAAGTCATGTTAGTTTTGGCGAGCTTTTTTGCTAGTACCTTTTTAGTCGTAAAATTGACAGGAGTACTCTCTATTGAACAAGTTACGTCATGGTTAGAATTAGCCAAAAATATTGATAGTTCAGTGCTTTTTTGGTCGGTTGTTACGCTTTTATTTGCCGATTTATTTATTGCGATACCTACGCTAACCATAATGCTATTAAGTGGTTATTTTTTAGGAGCAACGTATGGCGCAATTTCCGCTATTACGGGTGTAATGTTAGCAGGCATTTCTGGTTACATTATTAGTTATCATTATGGTGAAAAATTAGAAGCTCTTTTGATTAAAGACGAGTTAAAGAGAGAAGAATTAAGATCTCAATTTAATCAATATGGTAGTTTAATGGTGCTATTTTCACGAGCACTCCCTATGTTACCGGAAGTTACGGCATGCATGTCTGGACTGACCAAAATGCCCTTTTTAAAATTTATAACTTTTTGGTCTGTAAGCGCTATTCCTTATGCCATCATTGCGACTTATGCCGGTTCAATCAGTAGCATAAACAACCCTAAACCTGCCATCATCACAGCTATTATATTATCGACTATTTTTTGGAGTGCTTGGTTTATATTAAATCGACTAAGTAAGCGTAAAATAATGCTGCAAGCAATTGAAAAAAAATGAAAGTAGAGAACTTAGCACGGTCAAGTTTTTCAAGCCGTAATTGTCGCTTTGTTTTTAATTACGATGAGAGCGAGTTTAAAACTTATTTACCCAGTGTCTGTAAACAGGGTATTTTTTCGCTTAAAATACCGCTCTTTCACGGCTAGATAATTTGATTGATACCCAGTAAAACAATATATACAAATGGCATTAAATTTAGATATACATTATTCTATTTCTCAAATACAAAGATTTTATATCGTAAGGAATGTTAATGAACGTTCAAGTTGTTGACTATTTAGCAGCAGATGCACCACAAAAGTTCGTAGAAAGTTTACACAAAACAGGATTCGGGGTTTTAATAAATCATCCTATTAAGCAATCGTTAGTTGAATCAATTTATAAAAACTGGCTCGCGTTCTTTAACTCGCAAGAAAAAGAACACTATGCTTTTGATCCTGAAAAACAAGATGGTTTTTTTTCAACTGAAATATCAGAAACAGCCAAAGGACATAGCCAAAAAGACATTAAAGAATATTTTCATATTTATCCATGGGGTCGAATACCACCGTCATTAAAAGAAGAAATACTGCATTATTACGAGTTAACATCTTCTTTAGCAGAAGAGTTACTTGATTGGGTAGAAAAGCATAGCCCTATAGATGTTGCTACGCGTTATTCAGAGCCTCTTTCAAATATGATTAAAAACACACCAAACACACTATTACGTGTTTTACATTACCCTCCTTTTGAAGGTAAAGAAGAAGTCGGCGCAATACGTGCTGCAGCACATGAAGATATTAATTTACTCACCATATTGCCTGCGGCAAATGAACCCGGCCTTCAAGTACAAGGTACAGATGATAAATGGGTTAATGTACCTTCAGATTTCGGTCACTTAATCATTAATATTGGTGATATGTTGCAAGAAGCATCAGGTGGATATTTTCCCTCTACCAGTCATCGTGTGATTAACCCAACAGGTAACAGTAAATCAAAATCGAGAGTATCATTACCGCTGTTTTTACACCCAAGAAGTGAGGTTGTACTGTCAGAAAAACACACCCAAGCAAGCTACTTATTAGAAAGATTAAAAGAACTTGGGGTGAAATAATAATGAAGCAAATTCACCCATTATTACAAGCACGACGTAATGCTTACGCAGTCTCTTTTAATAGACGTTTATCTGATATCTTTTCACTTAGATCCAAGCCCAAATCATACCCCACTTTCGGTATATTGATAGGCATTTCGAATAAGGTTAGTTTACACATTATGTCGCTTCGATATTAATCATTGTATTTTCAACGTCAGTATTGATAAGCACTTTCAAAATGGTTATACACGCTGATAATTATTAATTAGAAACTGCGCTTGAAAGCCTAATTTATCATACAGAGGCTTTCCTGCATCAGATGCTTGTAAGACAACATGTGTACCTTGCCATTCTGCACAATTTACAATAAGTTCAGACATCAATAAACGTGAAAAACCTTTACCTTGTACATCAGGTTTGACGCCTACCTGATGTACACCAATAATACTTCCTGTTTTATACATAAGTGCAGTGGCAATAGCCTCGTCATTATCATAAGCTAATAAAAGGCGAATTTCAGAATCATTCATTAAACTTTCTATCACTGATTGATCTATAACATATCCAAATGCTTTAGACGCAATATCTACCCACGCCATTAATTCTTGTGTTTTAGTTACCAATTTAACAGTAAAACCCTTACGCAATTTTATTTTATCTTTTATCGTGAAAAGCACCGCAGGCAATATAGCTAGGTACATTGCAGTTTGACTGAACAAACATTGCCCCTTTTTAACTAATTCTACTTCTAAACTCGATTGTTTCGTTAAAAACAGCTGTGAACTTAAATTACTGTTCTCCTTTTCTTCAATGTCTGCGTTTTCAGGTTCAGACCACATTGGTACGATAGCGGTTGTATCAAGATGTTTTAACTGCAAATAATTTTGACCCGATGCCGGAAGATCAAACCAACAACGATAAGGCCAAGAAGTGTTTTTGATCAATTGCGTATTTTTATCAATAATTTGAACGCCATATTTTTTCCATAAACGAGTAAGATTATCTATATTCGCCTGATTAATATCCATATTCTGTCTCCCAATTAATTAATATAACACCAATAATTAACAAAGTTGCGCCGCCTAATTTTATAGCGCCGATTTGTTTTATCGGTAAATCAAACCGGCCCAAAATGACTAGCAACAATTGCCATTAACAACTGCCCTGTTAACGCATAAGACATCATATTTCCTACGCCCATTTTAGGAATTAAATAATAGAACATGCTAATACCTAGAGCACTTAACACGCCACTAAACCATAAAAACACAGGCACAGATTTTATTTCTACTAGTTCGGGATACTGCCTAGTAAATACCAAAGATCACTACTACTGTAAAAAACAAACTTGTGAAAAAAGCGATACTTGTTGCTACCATTGAACTGTTTAATAATACTCCTAAACGAGCATTCATTGCTGCTTGTACAGCAATTGCGGCACCTGCTACCAAGGCCATACAAGAAAATAGGAACATGTTACATCTCCACTACTATTTCATTGTAATCAAACCTAACTTTAGGAGAATCTGCTTGAGCATCACTTTCATGACGGTAGCCTATAGGGCATATTGCGGTTACTGTTAATTTCTTTGATGTTAGATCTAAAATGGCATCATATCCCGCACGATCAAAACCTGTCATTGGGCAAGTATCTATTTGCATTGCCGCAGCACAAGTTAACAAATTACCCAAGGCAATATAGGCTTGCTGATGTGCCCATTCTTGTTTTTCTTCGGGTGTTTTTACACTTAATGCTGATTTCATAAAATCAGAAAAGTTACTGAGACCTTCAACACTATTATGAGTTATTTGTGCATGTTTATTAATATAACAATCAACTGTATCATTACCCACATTAGTATGTGCTGCCAAAACAATTAGATGTGAACTTTCAGCTACTTTATTCTGCCCGTAAGAAAAAGGCAGTAACTGCGTTCTAATATCTGCTGACTCAACCACAATAATTTTATAAGGCTGAAGTCCATAAGACGAGGCACTTAAACGTGTTGCATCAAGTAATGCCCTTAAGGCTGATTTGGTCACCTTTTCATCTGAAAATTTCTTAACTGCGTAGCGCCATTGTAGTGCTTCTAAAATATTCATTATTAATCCTCTATTTGTCGTTAAGATCACAAACCATAAAAAAATACAAACTTATCTAAGTTAAGTGTATACATTGGTTTGTAATAAGATAAAACGGATAATAAAAGACTAATTCTTTAAGTGCATTTACATAGGTTGATAGATGAACTTTATTTATAAAACACTTTAAATAGGTTGGTTCAATAAGCTTTTTCTAATACGGCTTAATTGCGTTGGTGTAATAGCAAGATGTGAAGCAATATGATATTGCGGTAAACGATCAACCAAAACAGGATACATAGCCACAAAACGTAAATAACGTGCTGTAGCATCAGTTTGCACTATTTCTATTTCACGAGCCTCTTTTTCCAAAGAGCCAGTTTTTCTCCAAATAATAAATTTGAAATAGCATGATTTCTTTGTTCTTATGCATGAGTGCGCGATATGCTATAAAATCAATTTCAATAATAAGAGAGTCTTCCAATAATTCACAAGCAAGTTTCGATGGTGTTGAAGTTAACAAAGCTGCCATTGATCCAGGAAACATACCTTCATCAAAAAATATTTTGTTGTATTCATTACCCTTTTCATCACACGTAAAACAACGTACTAATCCTTTAAATACATAAGCATATGAATTAGGAACATCGCCGATACTATAAAGTACATGTTGTTTTTTTAGTGATTTAAATTTACAAATCTGCTGAAATTCATACCAAGTATTGTCACTTATAGGGTAATAAAAAGACAAAGACTCCCTTAAAGCAATGAAAGCATTATATTTATCTGACATGGTTAAAGTATAACTCGAAGCTTAAACCTAAAGAATATATGAATCATAACCACTAGCCTATTTAAAATACAGAGGGGATGGTTGAAATATCTATGTATACCTATGGCTAATACTAAACAAGAGTTATAAATAAAATACCCCAGAGTTTCTCCTTTATTCCTATCGATTAACTACCGAACTCAACAGGCCGGTGTGCCACCAAACCTGTCGTTCACATAATGCATTGGCATGACTTATAAGTTAAGGTTTTTGAATATTATTTACTGGCCCTCCATAATTATCCGTAGTCATAAATCTACAACAGCTTACCTATATTACTCTGAAAGTAATCCAAAAATGTTCGCGTTTTTACTGGAATTTTTCGGCTTTGATATAAAACACTCAACTGCTGTGCAATTGGCTGTTTATCTAAGCATATCCTTTTCAATTGGCTTTGATTATTACCATGATTCTTGATTTGCTTATCGCTTAGCTTAATGCCTTGCTGCAAAACGTAATCGGGTAGTTTACAT
The DNA here is from genome assembly GCF_022669015.1 of Colwellia maritima. Classification (GTDB taxonomy): domain Bacteria; phylum Pseudomonadota; class Gammaproteobacteria; order Enterobacterales; family Alteromonadaceae; genus Colwellia; species Colwellia maritima. The sequence continues at coordinate 176,610 of NZ_JAKKSL010000003.1, forward strand.
AAACCTAAACCTTGTTCTGCCGCTTGTTGTCGCATCTCAGGGCTTGATAATGTCACTTGCCCTTTGACGTATATCGCCTGTACTTTATCATTATCTCGAAATAACCACGGCTGACTTGGTTGGGCTAAAATACAATTATGCGCTGTTAAATCTTCCGCCAAATTAATCATATTACTATCAAAGTTTTTTGGTGCATAAATAGATTGTGAAAAACTCAGTAAGGTTTTCGAAATCCAGTTGGAGGTCGGTAACAATTGTTCATGCAAAACAAAACAAAGATCAAACTGAGGATTAAAGTCAGGAATTTCATCTGAGTAGTGCTGACAACTAATATGAATTTTGGGATATAGTGTAATAAAGTCAGTGATCAATGTACTAATAATTCGGTTAAAAAACTCTAACGGTAGCAAAATATTAAGCCGGCCTTGAGGCTGATGAATTATAGATCCGACTTCTTCTTCAATTTTACTTAAAGCTTCAACGTGTTCTTTTGCAGCACCATATAATAAGCGACCACTTTCAGTTAGCTCCTGATTTCTGGTGGTTCTAATAAGCAACTCACTCCCTAACTTATGCTCTAGCTGCGCTAACCGTCTACTGAGGGTTGATTTTGGCATTGTCATTTTTTGGGCGGCAAGGGTAAAAGATCCCTCTTCAACTAAAATCACAAATAAATATAAGTCATCTAGATTTGTTAACATCAATTTTTATTGTTCCATTTTTGAGATAATAAAAACCATTAAACCCAACTAATCAATAAAGCACAAGTCCATTACACTACTTCTATCAAATAAACACACCCAAAGGAAAACCCATGAGTAAAGTAATTAATGTTTTAGCAGAAGATTTTAAAAATGAAGTAGAGCAACACCGAGGCAAAGTACTAGTCGACTTTTACGCACCTTGGTGCGGTCCATGTAAAATGATTGCGCCAATTGTTGAGCAAATAGCCGAAGAAAATAAGGCTGTAAAAGTAGTTAAAATTAATGCTGATGAAAGCCAAGAACTAATGGCGAAATTTGGTATTAGAGGCATACCAACATTGTTATTAATGAACGAAGGGGAAATCATTGCAACACAGGTAGGTACAGCTAGTGTTTCTCAAATTAAAGCGTTTGTAGAACAATAAATGTAAAATAAATGGTTAGGGGAAGAATATTATAACTATGAGGCTGATTGTCGTTCATATGTTCACCTTATATATTGCCAATTTACTTGCGCCTTATGAAAATGAAGGTGATGGCCGGCGGTTTTGCTACATCACCGATTTTTGTTATGTGGGCAGTGGTTATATGGCAGAACTTGCCAAAGACCTAGACTTTGACTTCGATGCAGGTCTTTTTCAGAATTTGTTTGGAACATATCCTATTGAGCAAGCGATAGAAATGTTTCAAATATGGGAAACTAACTTTGTTTATTACGCCATGGTAGCCAAAGTTTTCACTATTCAAAAAGTAGCAGGTTAAATGTTGTTTAGCAGCTGAATCAAAAACTAATACCACAAAGCCAATATAAGGTAATACCTGCCAATGAAGCTTTAGTTTTATATAAATAACAAAGCCTTGCACTAACTAAACATGCTTTAAACTGTTCATCAATCATAAAAAATATAGTTATTCCAGATATAAGTGGACATTCAATTAGTTGCCATGCAATATGTAGAGCTTTGTTTAATATAGAAAAAACTAAAAAGGATTTTATCAACCATGGCATCAATCAGTAACCAAATTTGTAGTGCGGATCAAGCTATTTGCAATAATATTGCATCCGTTGGAAATAGAGACTTACTTTCTCAAAATATATTATCCCAATTAAGAAACCTTATTGAAGGTATTATCGTTTTCACTCACTCTGCAAATCCAGAGGAGTCATTTCATTACGATAAGGTATCATTGGCCATGGAGGTGGTTAAGCAAAATGGAAGACTAAACTTTCTTGCAAAATTTCATAAGCTAATACAAAAAAGTGCCTCACATTATACTTTTGATGGGGATACATCAGAACGTTTAATGCTTAAATACTATGAATACCTTCTGCGAACAAGAAAGATGATGAATGTTCATTATGGGCTAAACATTCTTAATAATCTTGAAGCTTTCCCTATTGATCAAGATCCTTCTCTCCGAGAGTACCATGAGCGAATTGCTGACCAAATAAATACGTCAATGGTTTCAAATCAACAATTACTTACACCTGAACGCTACTATATTCATAAAACAAGACCATTTTTTGTTAATGAAGAAATCTTCTATGAAGTCACATTTTATCGCGCAATCAATAAAGCAACAAAAGCAGACCGTGTAATAGCATTTACAAGCATAGATATTACTGACAAATATTCAGCAATGCTCACCCTCCAACAGGACGCTATAACGGTTATAGGTTACACAATGCCAATAATAATAATACGCCAATGGGAGGTATCAATAAGGCCCTGTGAATTTGATAACTTGGCAAAACTATTGACTATTTCCAAAAAGGTACAAGCCAATTCCAAAGAATATCGTTTTATCATGAACATATTAACTACGGAATCATCTAATTTGTTAGATATTATAGATATGCCTGACAATAAATATGAAGTAGTTAAAGCCAACGCGACTAATGGTGTTGTCTCACCTAAATTATTTCCAATTTTGGATAAAGCTCGCTACATAATTAGACCTAAACTTGCCGGTCATAACATTATTAGGTATTTGATGCTAACAATGTTCAATAAAACCCTAAAATCCCAATTTGATAGAGGGGGATGCGCTAACCTATCAGCACTAAGCCTAAAATATGCTTGTATACCATTTGATCAGATGCCTTTTTGTACATCTTTATCTGGACATAACCCGAGATACTGGGACCTTGTTGAAAGCCTTGATACTGCAGATAAACAGCATGAGCTACTAGTAAGAAAAGTGAAAAACAATGTAGATCATCAAGGAGTACTTTATACCCCTGTAGCAGAGCTCTCTCAATACGATAATTTAGACACTCTAATACGTACATTTAACAATAATCTGTATTACAAACATAGAAGCACTCGTAAATTGATATCGGACAAAGGACATGTATTCGTCGCCGGATATGAAATAGATACCGCGGCAATTGTTACAAAATTAAAAGGAAAGTCCTCTCATGGAATACAGGGCTATACCGAAGCTGTTGAACGTTGGCTGTCCGATAGTAATCGTGATATTGACGACGCATTAAAAGTAACAGCGTTAAAACAATTATTTTGCAAATCATATGTAGCACTTATTTATGGCGCTGCCGGCACTGGCAAGTCTACAATGGTTAATCATATTGCAAATTATTTTAACGATAAGCAAAAACTATTTCTTGCACATACAAATCCTGCGGTAGACAACTTAAAACGTAAAGTTAGTGCTCAAAACTCTGTATTCAGAACGATAAGCAGTCAATGCTATACCGCAGAAAATACAAACTATGACGTACTTATCATAGACGAATGTAGCACGGTTAGTAATGCTGACTTACTCAGTGTTTTAGAAAAAACCTCTTTTGACTTACTTGTTCTTGTCGGTGATATATACCAAATTGAATCAATCCAATTTGGTAACTGGTTTAGTGCTATAAGCTCATTCATACCAAGTGACTCTATCTTTGAATTACAAACACCTTATCGCACAAGCAAGCAATCATTACTAAATTTCTGGAACAAAGTAAGAAGCATTGATGACGATATAGCGGAAAGTATCGCTCAAAATGACTATTCTTCAGTTTTGAATAGCAAGCTATTTCAACCTAGCGCCAATGATGAAATTATTCTCTGCCTTAATTACGATGGCTTATATGGCATTAATAATGTAAACCGCTTTATGCAAAGCAGTAACCCAAACCCTGTTTATACATGGAGAGAGACAATTTTTAAAGTGGGCGATCCTATTTTATTTTCAGAAACAGGGCGATTTACCCCTGTAATATACAACAACCTAAAAGGTAGAATAAAAGCTATCCAACAAGCACCGGGATGGATTCAATTTGACGTTTGGCTAGATCGCCCAGTCAGTCAATTCGATGTATTACATTTAAATGAACTTACATGGATAAGCAGTTCAGTAGTCAGGTTTACGGTTTATGATCACCCCGGAACCAGTGATGAAGATGATGATTCATATAATACCACAATACCATTCCAAGTAGCTTATGCTGTTTCAATTCATAAAGCACAAGGTCTTGAATATGAATCCGTTAAAATTGTAATCACCGATGCTAATGAAGATGATGTATCCCACAGTATTTTTTATACCGCTGTCACTAGAGCTAGAAAACACTTAAAAATATTTTGGACACCAGAAACTCAGCAAAGTGTTTTAAATAAATTAAGTAAAAAAACTAACACAAAGGATGTACACCTTTTAAAGGCAAGGTGTGGGCTGTAGACGATAAATAAAAAAGCCCCATCCAATTAAGGACAGGGCTTTCGTATAATGGTATCGGTGGGCGGACTCGAACCGACATGTCTGACTACAGCTTAGTTTAAAAGAGCATACATTCAAAAACCACTTGTAAATTAAGTCCTGTAAAGCACTTTTATTACATGCCAACCGAATTTAGTTTTAACGAGATGAGGCTCTAATATTGCACCGTTAAATGCTACCTTATCAAACTGGGGTACCATTGTTCCTCGTTTAAACTCGCCTAAATCACCACCCTTTTTACCAGACGGACATGACGAATATTTTTTAGCCAACGTTTGAAACTTAGCGCCTTTACCTAACTGCTTAATAATATCTTCTGCAATTTCTTTGTGCTTAACCAGTATATGAAGTGCGTGCGCTGTAGCTGCCATAAAAAACCTTTTCAATATCATTAAAAACAAAAAAGCCCTAACTCTTTCGAATCAGGGCTTTCATATATGGTACCGGAAGACGGACTTGAACCGTCACGCCCGAAGGCAACGGATTTTGAATCCGTCGTGTCTACCAATTCCACCACACCGGCAAGAGGGGATAGTAAACTGTGAAGTTTACAAAGAAATCATGTTTTTCTAAAACCTAATTTCTTTGTAAACTCTATTAATTCTTTTAATAAGCTAACTATAACTTATACATAATAATGTACTTCGCTAAAGTGGTTGGCATTATACGAGATATCTTTGTTAGTGCAATAGTTTTTCTCTGCACATTGCGCATTTGTGCCCTATTTGTTGTTTATTTATTCAATTCCTGTTTAATAATTTCTTTTATATTCTCGTATCACTATTTAACTGGCTGCTCTGGTTGGTAAGCTTTAAAAAATAGATCAACCGCTTTATTAACATGCTGACGAATTTCTTCGTCTGATATTTTTTGGTTTGGCAATAATAACACTTTAAAATGTATTCGACCTTTTATCATTTCCATTAGCATACGTGTTGCAAAGCAAGGGTCATCAATGGTTAAAATACCAGCTTGATCAAGCTGCATTAAATAATCCGTCAATGGCTTTAAACCTTTCAATGGCCCTTTGTCATATATTAGCATGCCAATTTCAGGTAATTTCGGTATAACCTGAATTACTAATCGAAAAAGTGACACTAAGGTTTCTGATACCAAGCCTTTAACAAACCGAAAACACATTTCTTTTAAAGCATCACTCGGTATTAATTCTGTCGTATTAATAGAAGCGATAGTGTCTGTTTGTATACTTACTTGCTGTTGTATTACTGCCATCAACAAACCTTGTTTGTTGCCAAATTCATCATAAATAGAGCGCCTAGACCCACCGGCAACAGAAATAATCATTTCGAGTGAAGTTTGATCGTACCCATGTTGAAGAAATAAATCTTTTGCCGCGGTAAGTATTAATTCTCCACGGGCACTTAATTGAGTTGAATGTATGGTTTGGCAACTTTCCATTATAGTGCTAGCGCTTTTAACTTTTTAATTGACTTTGGTACTACATAGTACCAAAATGCATGGTACTTTACAGTACCAATTTACTTTTTAATCTTTATTTTCTTAAATAAAAGCGAGTTATCCTAACTGGAATCATCATGCGACTATTACTAATCATTATTTTAACGTCATTTTTATTGAGCTGTAGTGAACAAACAGTTAACACCGAAACGGCGATTAGGCCTATTGCGTGGACTAAAGTTACTGAATCAAATTTACAACAATTACGTACCTTGTCTGGTATTGTGGCCCCGGTTGAAGCAACAAGCCTAAGTTTTGAAGTCCGCGGAAAAGTGCAAAGTGTTGAAGTAAAACTTGGAGATTCTGTTCAAAAAGGCGATGTTTTAGCTCAGTTAAATCATCGCACCTTTGAGCTATCCTCTAAATCTGCTCAAGCACAGTTAGATAAAGCAAAGTCAGATATGGTAGAAGCCAAAAATAGTTTTACTCGCTATAGCCAACTAATAAAACAAGGATTGGTATCTCAATCAGGGTTTGATAATGCACAAGCAAATTTTGAATCAACTAAGAGTGCTGTAAATGTAGCACAAGCGCAGTTAGACATCGCTAAGAAAAATTTGCAAGACAGCACACTAATTGCCCCTTACAACGGCATTATAACGAAACGTTTAATAGAGCCTTCTCAACAGATTAGTGCCGGTCAAGCGGCCTTTGAAATTGAAGGAAAACACGGCTTAGAAGTGAATGTGATGGTACCTGAAACACTTATCAGAGAATTACGCCAAAATACCATTATACCAGTACGCTTTCCGGTATTAACTCAAACAACCATGTTAGGTCAAATTACAGAAATAGGAACAAGAGCTGAAACAGCTAATGCTTTTCCTGTTACCGTTGTATTACAAGAAGAAAATTCACTATTACGCGCAGGTATGACCGCTGAAGTTGATTTTACTTTTGAAGGGGTAGGAAAAACAGGCTTTCAAGGGGTAGCCATTAACGTTCCATTCACTGCCATCCGCGCCGGACTAAATCAAAAAAGTTATGTATTTGTGTATAACCCAACCACACAGGTTGTGGAAAAACGTCAAGTAGTAACAGAGAATGTGCTCAATAATATTGCCTTTATTTCTTCAGGTTTAACAAACGGCGAGATAATTGCTATTGCCGGCGTCGCCTTTTTAAGGGATGGACAAAAGGTTACCTTATTAGACAACACCACTCAGCGTTTTAATTAAGAAGCACTACAATGAATATTACTCAAATTGCCTTTACTTACCGTAAAACAGTATTTTTCATCCTTACTTTGCTGTTAATCAATGGTGTGTTTGCCTATTTTGTTTTACCTGCACAAGAAGATCCCACCATTACCATTAGAGAGGCCGTGATTACAACGTCTTTTCCAGGTATGGCACCTGAGCGGGTTGAGCAATTAATTACTAAAAAAATTGAAGAAGAAATACGAAAAGTCCCAGAAGTTAAAGAAATTAGGTCTCTTTCAACAACCGGCACTTCAACTGTTCATGTTAAGATTTATGATCGCTATTTCAATCTTGACGATATTTGGCAAGACGTTCGAAATAAAACCGCAGCCGCTCAAACTAAAATGCCATCAGGCACTAGCTCTCCCTTTGTTAACACTGAGTTTGGGGATGTTTCAGTTGTAACACTCGCCTTAACCGCTGACGGTTTTGATATGAGCTCAATGTATGATATTGCGCAACATATCCGAGACACATTATATGCCGTTGAAGGTACCAAAAAAATTGAAATTTTGGGCCAGTTGCAAGAGCGTATTTTTCTTGAAGTGTCAAACGCAAAACTATCGCAGCTTGGAATTTCTCCTCAAGCACTCATCAGCGAATTACAACAACAGAATATTATTCGATCGGGTGGTGAAGTAGACACAGGTGCAAAAAGCTTTATTGTCGAGCCTTCGGGTAATTTTGGCAGCGAAACAGATATTGCTGATACTTATATAAACATTCCAAACACAGAAGACTTTATTGCATTAAAAGACGTGGTTAACATCAAACGAGGCTATATTGATCCACCGGATAAACTTGCCTATTTTAATGGAAAACCCGCTATATTCTTTGCCATTTCAATGTTACCAAAATATAACATTTTAAAATATGCACCTAGCGTTAAAGTAAAGGTTAACGACATAATTGCTAGTTTGCCTATAGGTTATCAATTAGATATTGCTACTTATCAAGCCGACCAAGTAAACAAAACGGTGCGAGGGGTTTCTATTAATGTTCTGCAAACCTTAGCCATTGTGTTAGTTGTTGTCGTATTATTTTTAGGTGTAAGAACAGGCCTAATTGTGGGCGCTATTGTACCATTTGTTATGCTAGCAACACTTTCCATCATGCTCTTTTTTGGTATGAAATTAGAGCGTATGAGTTTAGCTACATTAATCATATCTCTAGGTTTGTTAGTTGATAACGGTATTGTTATTGCTGAAGATTTCAAAAGTAGAGTTGAAAATGGTATTAGTCGTTTTGACGCCATGATACAAGGTTGTCAAGAATTAGCTGTTCCACTACTAAGCTCTTCAGTTACCACTATTCTATTTTTCTTACCCCTTATGTTAGCTGAACATGTCGCAGGGGAGTTTACTCGCTCAATTTCCTTAGTCATTTTAATTACCTTACTAACAAGTTGGATAATGGCTTTATGCGTTACCCCTATTCTTTGTTATTATTTTATAAAACCGTCTGTAAACAAAAAAGAAAAAGATTCTGCCTTATCTAAAGTTTATAGTGGATATGAAAATTTTTTACATTGGATATTACAATATAGATTATTATTTATAGGGTTTATGTTACTTTTGTTTATTGGTTCAGTGGGTTCAATGAAGTTTGTGGCTAAACAATTCTTCCCTGAATCAGACCGAACACAAATACTCATGTATATTGATCTACCTAACGGTACCTCATCCCGTGAAACTAACCGACAAATGAAGGAAATTTTTGAATGGTTAGATGACAAAGAAAAATTCAGTTTTATCGAAAATTATTCAGCCTATGTTGGATTTAATGGTCCTCGCTTTGTTTTATCACTTAACCCAGAAGATCCGGCTAAAAACAAAGGTTTTCTGGTACTTAATGTAGTAGAAGGAACTGATGTTACTAAAAGAGTATTAGAGCTAGATACACAACTTGAGGCAAAATTCCCTAATATATCAGCACGCGTTAAAAAAATGTTTCTTGGGCCGTCTGATGCAAAAACCATTAAAATTCAGGTTCGAGGTCCAGACAAAAATGTTATCTATGAAAAGGCACAACAAATTATGGATTTACTCCATCAGGTGCCCAATACCATCAATATTCGCAACGATTGGGAAAATTTAATTGTTAAAATTGATGTACGCGTAGATCAACACCGTGCGAAAAGAGCAGGTTTAACATCAACGGAGATTGCCGATGCCTTACAAACCTACTTCTCGGGTGCACAAATTACAGAATTTAGAGAAGAAGATGAAATTATTCCTATTATTTTGCGCGCAGAAGAAGCTGAACGAAATAATTTAGACAGACTGCGTACTTTGAACGTTTATTCACAAAAAACTGGCAAAGCTATACCACTATTTCAAGTAGCAACGTTTGCTCCTGTAAATCAATTTTCCGTTATACACCATGAAGACATGTTTCGTACCATTAGCATTGAAGCTCGCAATAACAAAATGGCTGCTGAAGACTTAAAATTCGTTGTTGATGAGAAAATTCAAGCATTGGCTGCCGATTTACCTATTAACCACGAAATAGTATACGGGGGAGCAATTAAAGAATCTAAAGCAGCCCAAAAAGCGTTAAGTGCAAGTATGCCTATGGTAATTGGTTTTATCTTAATATTGTTGGTTGCCCAATTTAATTCTTTCAGACAGGCTTCAATCATAACCCTCACTATGCCTTTGTCTTTTATTGGTGCAGTTATTGGTTTATTAGTAATGCAGGCACCGTTTGGCTTTGTAGTAACCCTTGGTTTATATAGTTTAGCCGGGATTATTATTAACAATGCCATCGTACTTATTGATCGAATTAAAATTGAAGGCCAAAGTGGTAAAACACCGTACCAAGCCTTAATTGATGCTTGTTTAGCTCGATTACGTCCTATTGCAATGACAACCATAACAACCGTAATGGGGTTATTGCCGCTGATTATTGGCCACGACCCCTTATTTTATGGCATGGCTAATGTTATTGCCTTTGGTTTAGGTATTGGCACCATATTAACTCTGGCTGTAGTGCCTGTATTGTACTCATTATTGTATAAAATTAGCGCTCCATCTTAATATGTTTTTTTAAATATAAATTGGTTATGCATTTCGATCATAAAAACGTAATATTCACTGTAGGGCGTAATTCAATGCGCCATCTCTGAATAGTCAGAATAAATTCTAACCTACATAGGCGTATTTTAATTTCAAGATAACGCATTACTCTCTTAAACTTTGCGCATCTCTTTGTTAGACTATGGCAAAATTTTCTGAGCACTTTCTATGACTTCAATTTCTGTTAACGAATTTCCCGCGCCGGCTTTCGTCGCCGTTTAGGTTCTTGGATTTATGACGTACTTATTGCCTTTGCTGTCTATATGGTTGCAGGTGCAATTGCATTTTTACTTTTTAATTTGCTAATAAAATTTGGTTTAATCAGTATGCAAAACTTTGAGCATCCCATAGATTTACAACGCTCTTCTATATTGTATAGCGTTCTAATTTACGGTCGGAACATTGCTTGGGTGAGTTTTTTCTTTGTTTTCTTTTGGGCTAAAAGTGGTCAAACATTAGGAATGAAAGCTTGGCGGTTACGCGTTCAAAATCAAGATGGTACGCGCATAAGTAAAATAACAGGAATAAAACGTTTATTACCTACATTATTGGGTTTAGGTAATTTAACCGTGATATTTGATCGTAAAAACAAACTGAGTTTGCAAGACAGACTAACTGACACAGAGGTTGTAGTATTGTCTTTAGAAGCAAACAAAGGCAGACTATAGTTGCCCGCGGCGCATAACTTTCTCGTTTATTGCTTTATTACGCCGCCTTTTTATTCATAAAATACCAGGCTACACCTATAAATAATATACTTGGTGATAAAGCACCTATTATCGGGGGAAATTGATAAACTAGGCTCAACGACCCAAGTACTTCATTTGATACAAAAAATACAATTCCTGTGATAACCCCCATCATGATGCGTGCGCCCATGGAAACAGAACGAAGTGGTCCAAAAATAAAAGATAATGCCACCAATAACATTACTGCTACCGTTACGGGTTGTATGATTTTTCTCCAAAAAGCGAGTTGATAGCGGCTAGGATCTTGCCCATTCGCCTGCAAATAATCTAAGTAATCGAGTAAACCTCGCACCGATAAGGATTCAGGTGTCACCGTAACCACACCCAACTTTTTAGGCGTTAGTGACGAGATCCACTCTTGCGAGTCAACTGAAGAGGTGATGATTTCATTTTTATTTATCTTCGTATTAACTACACCAGACAACTTCCAGACCTTGCCTTGATATACAGCAGACTTAGCGCTAAGCCAACTATCGAGTTTTAATTCATCATTAAAGCGATATACTTCTACTTTTTTAAGCTGCCCTTGTTCTAATACCTCACCTATATTAACAAAGTAATCACCATCTTTTGCCCAAACACCATTTTTGGCTGAAATTAAACTTCCACCCGAAATGGCTTGAGCACGAATCTCTCTAGCTGTTGCTTCACCACTAGGTGCAAGCCATTCACCCACAGCCATTGAAACAAAAATAAGTAAAACAGCAGTTTTCATTACCGACTTAATAATATCTAACCGTGATAATCCGACCGCTTGCATAACGACTAATTCACTATTACTTGCTAGCATGCCAATACCGATTAGCCCCCCAATTAGCGCTGACATTGGGAAAAAAACTTCAATATCGCGGGGTAAGGAATAAAGCACATAAAGCGCAGCATGTGATAAATCATAATCACCTCGCCCAACTGCCCGCATTTGTTCTACAAATTTAATAATACCACTAACGCTCACAAATACAGCCAAGGTTAAGAACGTTGTTGATGCCACAATACGACCGATATAAACATCTAATATCTTCATTCTTTTATATCTCGTACTTTATTATCACTAGCAGTATTGCGCCTGAAACCTGGAAATTTCGCCTTAATTTTGCGCCCACTACTACGTTCTCTCATCAGCAAAATAATCCCCATAAATAACGCACTGATATGTATAGGCCATAACCCTATATTCGAAGGTAAGGCTTGACGCTCCACACCCGATTTCATTGCTGTTAATAGCAAAAAATATCCCAAAAATAACATTAACGGTAACATTTTAGCAAATTTACCTTGCCGAGGATTAACCACACTTAAAGGCACAGCAATCAGTGTTAAAATAATACAGGCAAGCGGAAAAGCAATACGCCATTGAATGGTGGCACTGTATTCAGGTGCCGAATCAGCATCTGGTGGGTTAAACAACTGGTGTGTAGGTAAAGCGCTTAATTTTCGATGTTTTTGTTCTATTTCTTGATCTTGAATTTGAATATAATATTTATCAAAGGTAACCGCTTGAAATTCACCACTATTGGCGTCCTTGTGATAACGAATTCCTTGAGATAAGACTAAGCGTTGCGACCCTGATTCTTCTTCAAATACTTGACCTTTTTTGGCATAAACTAAGCTCGAATTAATAATACTGTCATCCAGATGGTTTTCATCCGGTAACTGAGCTAAAAAAACTTTATCAAAACTATTATCATCACGGTGTTTATCATGAATAAAAACTACTGCTTTTTCATTACCCGTCTTCTGAAAACGTCCTGCAACTAAAGAGCTTAATCCTGAATCAGCAGCAAGTTTATCTTTCACTTGGTATTGATACTCTGATGCCATAGGCGCTAAATACAAAGTAAAAATACCGGTAAATATAGCGGTAACTAATGCTAATATTAACGTAACCCGTACTACATACCATTCACTGACACCACAAGCATGTAATACTGTCATTTCGTTGTCAGCATAGATACGTCCGTAAGCTAGTAAGATTCCTAAAAAGAAACTTAGTGGCAACATCATGCCGCCCAAATCGGGTACTTTAAGCGCAATAAAGATCATAACCATTTGACCGGGTATGCTACCTTCTGAGGCATCACCTAAAACTCGAACAAATTTTTGGCTAATAAAAATGGTCATCAACACAAAAAATACTGCTAGCTGTGTTTTTGCCACTTCTTTTAATAAATAACGAAAAATGATCACAAAAAGATCCCATTAAAACTGTGTTTTTTCTGACAATTGACGAGTTTTTCTAGTAAACTTGCCGTTTTCATAACTAAACTATATAGTCAACAGCTAAGTTTAATTGATAAATACTGCTATAATTATAGCCCTTAGCGATATCACTTGAATAGTTAAGAGTGCAATTTTTTACTAATTTTAGCAAGTTATAGTCTCATTAAAAAGGTTAAAGGAGATCTCATGGAGTTCAGTATAAAAAGCGGTAGTCCCGAAAAACAGCGTAGTGCCTGTATTGTGGTGGGTGTATTTGAACCTCGTCGCCTCAGTTCAACGGCTGAACAACTTGACGAAATTAGTGAAGGCTACATAAGTAACCTATTACGAAAAGGCGATTTAGAAGGTAAATCAGGACAGATGTTATTGTTGCATCATGTGCCAAATATTTTGAGTGAACGCGTATTACTTGTTGGCTGCGGTAAAGAACGTGAACTAGATGAACGTCAATATCGTCAAATAATCAAAAAAACAATTAACACCTTAAACGAAACCGGTTCAATGGAAGCGGTATGTTTCTTATCTGAGTTACACGTTAAAGGTCGTGATACGTACTGGAAGGTTCGTCAAGCAGTAGAAGCAACACAAGATAGCTTATACAGTTTTAATAGCTTAAAAACTCATAAAGAAGAACCACGTAGACCTTTACGTAAAATAGTATTTAACGTGCCAACTCGTCGTGAATTACCTATTGGTGAGCGTGCAATTAGCCATGCATTAGCAATCTCCGAAGGAATAAGCACCTGTAAAAACGTAGCAAACATGCCACCTAACATTTGTAATCCTGCTTATTTAGCTGAACAAGCTAAAATTTTAGCAAATGATTACGATAAAGTGTCTACCACGATTGTTGGTGAACAAGAAATGGAAAAACTAGGCATGGGCTCTTACTTAGCAGTTGGACGTGGTTCTGCTAATGAATCATTAATGAGTATTATGACTTACAAAGGTATTGATGATGATTCAAAACCGCTTGTTTTAGTAGGTAAAGGGCTCACGTTTGACAGTGGCGGAATCTCGTTAAAACCTGGCGCAGGTATGGACGAAATGAAATATGATATGGGTGGTGCAGCAGGGGTTTTAGGCGCCATGCATGCATTAGCCGAACTCGATTTACCAATTAATGTTATTGGTGTTTTAGCGGGTTGCGAAAATATGCCAAGCAGCAATGCTTACCGTCCTGGCGATATCCTTACAACGATGTCAGGCCAAACGGTTGAAGTACTTAATACCGATGCTGAAGGTCGATTAGTTTTATGTGATGCATTAACTTATGTGGAACGCTATGATCCAGAAGCCGTAATTGACGTGGCAACGTTAACTGGTGCTTGTGTGGTTGCATTAGGAAAACATGCCACTGGCTTGTTAAGTTCTCACAACCCATTAGCGCATGAATTATTAAATGCGTCTGATCAAAGTGGCGATAGAGCTTGGCGCTTACCTTTATGGGACGATTACCAAGAACAATTAGAAAGCCCCTTTGCTGATATGGCAAATATAGGTGGTAAAGAAGCGGGTACCATTACCGCTGCTTGTTTCTTGGCACGTTTTACTAAAAAATATCATTGGGCACATCTTGATATTGCCGGTACCGCATGGCGAAGTGGTGGTAAAGATAAAGGCTCTACTGGTCGTCCGGTAAGCATGTTAACGCAATTTATGCTTAATCGTGCCGGTCAAGAGCAAGGCGAATAGATTAACCGCATGCAAACACACGTAATGTTTTACCTTCTCGATGATGATAAGGAAAAAATAGACAAGCAAAACGCTGATACTAGCTCAGCGTTTTATCATGCCTGTTTGCAAGCGAGTTATTTTTATCGTCAAAATCAACGAGTATTTATTTACACGCAAGATAAGCAAAGTGCGGAACACGTAGACGAACTACTGTGGGCATTTGATAGTGACAGCTTTGTACCTCACAACTTATCAGGTGAAGGGCCAAAACAAGGTGCTGCAGTAGAAATTAGCGATCAGCCAATTCGTGGTCGTCGCTCTGTGTTAATAAATTTAACACCTACCGTGCCAGACTTTGCTAACCAATTTCAATTTATTGTTGATTTTGTTCCTAGTGAAGAATCACTAAAACAGCAGGCAAGAGAGCGTTTTAAAGCCTATAGACAACGGGGCTTTAAAGTCGATAATCAGCCCGTAGCCTCGTCGCAATAATGTAAGCAAACTTACAATTCATAACTTTTATTTTTGAGAACATGATGGAAAAAACTTTCAACCCAACCGACATTGAACAATCTCTTTATACTCACTGGGAAGAGCAAGGCTACTTTAGCCCTACCGGTGAAGGTGACAGCTATAGCATTGCTATTCCACCACCTAATGTCACAGGCTCATTGCATATGGGTCATGCTTTTCAACAAACCATCATGGACACGTTAATTCGTTATCAACGTATGCAAGGTAAAAACACACTCTGGCAAACGGGTTGTGACCATGCAGGTATTGCCACACAAATGGTAGTAGAACGTAAAATTGCGGCCGAAGAAGACAAAACACGTCACGATTACGGTCGTGAAGGTTTTATCGATAAAATTTGGGAATGGAAAGAAGAATCAGGCGGTACAATCGGTAAACAAATGCGCCGTTTAGGTAACTCTATTGACTGGACACGCGAACGTTTCACTATGGACGCAGGTATGTCTGAGGCCGTACAAGAAGTATTTGTACGTTTATTTGAAGATGACTTAATCTATCGTGGCAAGCGCCTTGTTAACTGGGATCCAAAATTCCACACTGCTATTTCTGATTTAGAAGTAGAAAATAAAGACAAAAAAGGTCACATGTGGTACTTACGTTACCCTCTAGCTGATGGCGCAAAAACTGCGGAAGGACTTGATTACTTAGTTGTGGCAACTACACGTCCAGAAACCATGCTAGGTGATACTGGCGTTGCTGTAAATCCTGAAGATCCGCGCTATAAAGATTTAATTGGCAAAAAAGTTTTATTGCCATTAGTTAATCGTTTAATTCCTATTGTTGGTGATGAGCATGCCGATATGGAAAAAGGCACAGGTTGTGTAAAAATCACCCCTGCCCATGACTTTAACGATAATGAAGTAGGTAAACGTCACGCCTTACCTCAAATTAATATTTTAGACAAAAATGCAGCTATTTTAGCTGAAGCAGAAATTTACGATACCAAAGGTGAACTTTGTGATGCCTATAGTACCGCATTACCTAACGAATTCGCAGGTATGGACAGATTTGTCGCTCGGAAGGAAATTGTGGCAAAGTTTGACGAACTTGGCTTGTTAGTTGAAGTAAAAGATCATGATTTAGTTGCCCCTTATGGCGACCGTTCTGGTGTGATCATCGAGCCATTATTAACTGACCAATGGTATGTACGTGTTGAAAAATTGGCAGGTCCTGCCGTTGACGCAGTTAAAGATGGTCAAATTGAATTTGTACCTAAACAGTATGAAAATTTATATTTTTCGTGGATGCGTGATATTCAAGACTGGTGTATATCACGTCAATTATGGTGGGGACATCGTATTCCGGCATGGTATGACGACAGTGGTAAAGTCTATGTTGGACGCACAGAAGCCGAAGTACGCGCTAACAATAATATTACAGATGATATCAATCTTAAACAAGATGATGACGTACTTGATACTTGGTTCTCCTCTGCCCTATGGACTTTCTCAACTTTAGGTTGGCCAAAAGAGACTGACGATTTAAAAACCTTTCATCCTACCGATGTATTAGTGACAGGTTTTGATATTATTTTCTTCTGGGTTGCCCGTATGATCATGATGACCATGCACTTTAACAAAGATGAAAATGGTAAAGCGCAAATACCGTTTAAAAAGATTTACATGACAGGCCTTATTCGTGATGAAAATGGCGATAAAATGAGTAAATCTAAAGGTAACGTTATCGATCCTTTAGATATGATTGATGGTATTTCACTAGATGATTTACTGAAAAAACGTACTGGCAACATGATGCAACCAAAACTTGCCAAGAAAATTGAAACACTCACTAAAAAAGAATTTCCTAACGGAATTGAAGCACACGGCACGGATGCTTTACGTTTCACTTTGACCTCTGTTGCGACAACAGGTCGTGATATTAGTCGGGATATGAAGCGTTTAGAAGGTTACCGTAACTTTACCAATAAGTTATGGAATGCAAGCCGTTATGTATTAATGAATACTGAAGAATTTGATTGTGGTTCAAAAGGTGGTGAGCTTGAGTTTTCATTGGCTGATCGTTGGATTATCGGCCAATTTGAACAAACAGTAAAAACCGTACATGAAGCATTTGATACCTTCCGTTTTGATTTAGCATCACAAGCCTTATATGAATTTACTTGGAATCAATTCTGCGATTGGTATTTAGAATTAACTAAACCAGTATTATTCAAAGGCAATGAAGCACAGCAACGTGGTACACGTCATACCTTAGTCAATGTATTAGAAGCTTTATTACGTTTAATGCACCCTATTATGCCATTTATTACTGAAACCATTTGGCAACGGGTTCAACCATTAAGCGACTTCGAAAAAACTAACGACTCAATCATGGTGCAAGCATTCCCACAATTTAATGCGGAAAAATGCGATCAACAAGCTATTGACGATTTGGAGTGGGTTAAACAATTTATCATTGCTATTCGTAATATTCGTGGTGAAATGGATATAGCCCCGAGCAAATCATTACCGGTTTTACTGAAAAATGTCAGCGAAAGCGATCAACGTCGTTTAGCTGAAAACGAACAATTTTTAAGTTCATTAGCAAAACTTGAAAGCATAACGGTACTTGATGAAGGAGAACAAGGACCTGCTTCAGCGTCTGCCGTTGTAGGTGATTTAACGGTATTAATACCTATGGTCGGGCTAATCGACAAAGAAGCTGAAATTGCACGCTTAGATAAAGCGATTGAAAAATTAGACAAAGACGCCTCAAAAACACGAGGAAAGTTAGCCAATGAAAACTTTGTTAGTAAAGCGCCTGCGGCCGTAATTGAAAAAGAACAAGCCAAACTAAGTGAGGTAGAATCGACATTAACTAAATTACGTGACCAAAAAACACAAATTGCTGCACTGTAACCTAATTTAGTTAAAAACCTGCCAATAATCCCGCCTTTATATAATATCAATAGCAAAGTATCGATATTATAGGCGGGGTAATTAAAGTAAGTACTCGCATTTTATTCAACCAGAATCCCCTTATAACAATAAATGTTTATTTTCTAAATTAAGATTTTTATTAAGTATAAAAAATATTGAACTATTTCAATTTTTTATAAAGCAAATTAAAAATACCTGTGCTAATATCTAATTGCGTTGAGTTTTTGTGTTGCGGATGAAGGTTGATACTAACTTTTGTTTTAGATTTACCGGGTACTAATGTACTTGTTTATTCTTAACAAATGGATTTAGGCAATACAGACTGATTGTTTGTTCCAAATACGGTTTGTTACGAATATGGTTTGTTTCCTTCCTCTTCCTGTACTACTTATGGTAGAGGGCATTTACTCGGGTAAAAACGGTGTTAAATTGTGCTGAATATTTCTAGCAAAAACACCACATTAATATTATTTTATGACTACGGGAAAATGTAAGTATGTCTGATACAGTTACTGGTAAAGTTAAATTTTTCAACGAAACTAAAGGTTTCGGTTTTATAGAACAAGAAAATGGTCCTGACGTGTTTGTTCACTTCAGCGCTATCTCTGGAGACGGTTTCCGTACTCTAGCTGACGGTCAAGCAGTAACATTTACTGTTAAACAAGGTCAAAAAGGCCCTGAAGCAGAAAACGTTCTAGCTGTATAAGTTTTAAACTTATAAGCGAAAAAAGCGAGGAATGAGTTAAACTCTTTCTTCGCTTTTTTGTATCTGGCGTTTGATCTATTCTGACGTTTGTTCTATTTAGATTTATACCAATCTCAGCAATTTCTACGTATAAAATAGATCACTTAATTAATGGAACTGGTATTAATCTTTCGCCCGCTTCGTTATGCCGGGTTCAAACTAAATACCACAGCAAAAAAAACGCTACCGATTATCACCACTAGCGTTTATTACTGTATTATTTCAGTTGGTATAATCGTTATTCTGCTATATATTCAACCACTTCCAAGCCAAAACCGGATAATGAATGGTATTTGCTTTGCGAGCTTAACAAACGCATTTTACCCACACCTAAACTCGAAAGAATTTGTGAACCAACACCAACATTGCGCGATCCAACATGTCGATTAACTTCTTTAACAGTTTCACCTGCGTCGATTTTAGCGTATTTTTCAGCAAGATTAATTAGTTCAGTTGGTGATTCATGTTTACCTAATAAAACCAACACACCGCCTTCTTTAGCTATCTTTTCTAAAGCACTCGCTAATGGCCATGTAGCAACGCTTTCACGTTGGCTAAATAATAAATCTCTGAATGTATTTTCTAAGTGCACGCGAACTAACGTAGGCTCACCTGCCTTTATTTCGCCTTTCGTTAAGGCAAAATGCGCTTGACCATCAATAGTATCTTTAAATACCGTAAGATCAAACTCGCCAAATTCAGTTGGCAATTTACATTGAGATACCCGTTCAATGGTAGTTTCTGTAGCGTTTCTAAACTCGATTAAGTCCGCAATAGTACCCATTTTAATATCATGCTTTTTAGCAATAATTTCTAAATCTGGGCGACGAGCCATGGTGCCATCTTCATTTAAAATTTCAACAATTACTGCTGCCGGCTCTAGTTTAGCCATACGAGCTAAATCAACCCCTGCTTCAGTATGACCTGCGCGATTCAATACACCGCCATCTTTGGCAATTAAAGGAAAAATATGTCCCGGCTGAACTATATCTAAATGCGTTGCATCTTTAGCAACAGCTGCAAGTACTGTAGTGGCTCTATCTCCGCCTGAAATTCCTGTAGTAACACCTCTAGCAGCTTCAATTGAAACAGTAAAGTTAGTACTAAACTGAGCATCGTTTTTATCAACCATCAATGGAAGCTTTAATTTTTCACACTTCTCTTGGGTCATTGGCATACAAATTAGCCCTCGCCCATGAGTCGCCATAAAGTTAATGGCTTCTGGCGTTACTTTCTCAGCAGCCATGATGAAGTCACCTTCATTTTCTCGGTCTTCATCATCCATTAGAATAACCATTTTACCTAAAGCAATATCATCGATTATTTCTTGTGGGGTATTTAAATTCATGGGGTTCTCTTTGGTTACTTGTTGATATTAGTTGTTGATCATAGTAATTAATTTTCTTAGCTATGCATTTTGTTCAAGCAAAATTAATACCCCAATGTAGGGGATAATTTATTGCCCTATGTCAGAATAAATTCTAACCTACGTAGGCTATTTTAAGTTTAATAGTAAACCCTGAGTTATCAGCATGGCCAT
Source organism: Colwellia maritima (assembly GCF_022669015.1). Taxonomy (GTDB): domain Bacteria; phylum Pseudomonadota; class Gammaproteobacteria; order Enterobacterales; family Alteromonadaceae; genus Colwellia; species Colwellia maritima. The sequence goes on from NZ_JAKKSL010000003.1 coordinate 197,145, forward strand.
GTACATTTTTAACCTAAGTGTTTATTGAGCAAACATTAACTTACTTAATAAAGCCAGATTTTTTTAATAAGTCTTCTGTCACGTTCGACTTAACGTCCGCCGATTCGTTTTGGTTTTTTGTTAATAAACGCTCTAAATAACGAGCGATTAAATCAACCTCTAGATTCACTTTAGTACCTACCTGATAATAAGCAAACACCGTTTCTTTCACAGTGTGTGGCACTATTGTTAATCTAAACTTGCTATTACCTGATTGTTCATTTAATGCGTTTACCGTTAAACTGGTGCCATCAACTGTTACTGAGCCCTTTTCTGCAATGTAATGAGACAAATCATTTGGCATAGATAACCAATATTCAATACTGTTACCGTTGCTGCTAATAGACAATACCTCACTAATACCATCTACATGACCTGAAACCATATGGCCACCAAAACGTGTACTTGCTTGCATGGCTTTTTCTAAGTTGACTTTCATGCCCACTTTATAATGAGCAAATCCCGTACGTTGCAACGTTTCATTTGACACGTCTGCACTGTAACTATGTTGGTCATAATCAACAACAGTGAGGCAAATACCGTTAGTGGCTATGGAGTCACCTAATTTAACATCGCTCATATCAAGGCTATTGGTCGCAATAACTAAACGCGCGCCTTGGGCATTAATATTCATCGCTTTAATTGTGCCGACAGCTTCAATAATTCCTGTAAACATGTGTATTCTCTATTCTGTTTTACTAAGTGTTATAATCAAATATTTAACTATTATGCTTTTTTTGCAGTTTAGCAGTAATGCGAATATCAGTACCTACTTGACGAACATCGGTAATTGATAACAATTTTGCTTGTGGCAACGTATTAACATTCGGCATTTCTATTAAATTTTTTCCATCACCACCCAATAATTTGGGTGCTTGATATAAAATAAATTCATCAGCCAAGCCTTGTTCTATAAATGCTCCCGCTAAGTGAGCACCAGATTCAACAAGTACATCATTTAAGCCACGTTGAGCTAATAATGATAATAACGCATGCAAATCAACTTTATATTGTCCTAAACTTGTCTTAACCATAGGAATTTGTACTTGTTCTACAAAATGAGGCCAACGATGATAATTTTCAAGGTTAGTTTCAGTTATATTTCCACGTACTAAAATAACAGGGGATTCTTGCCTAAAAAAATCGAGGTCAGGTGTGAGACGATTTTGGCTATCTATTACTACCCGAACAGGTTGACGAATCTTATCTTCAGGATAACTATCCTTTAAATCGCCTAATTCCGACCAACCGAACCGTCATTTTGGCATTATCAGTTAATATGGAGTCTGCACCAGTAATCACAGCGCAGCTTTGTGCCCTAAGCTTTTGTACATCAAACCTTGCGTTAGTTGAGGTAATCCACTTACTTTCACCATTTTTCATGGCTGTTTTGCCGTCTAAACTCGCCGCCAATTTAACGCGAACATAAGGCAAAGCTTTGGTCATAACGTTAATAAAACCTACATTTAATGACTTTGCTTCATTTTCTAACAAACCAAAAGCTATTTGAATTCCCGCTTGTTCGAGCATTGCCAAACCACGACCAGACACTTCAGGATTGGGATCAACCATCGCAACGACAACACGTTTAACTTGTGCATCAATTAATGCTTGAGCACAAGGAGGTGTTCTACCAAAGTGGCTACATGGCTCTAAGGTCACATAGGCAGTTGATCCTTTAATCAAATGGGGATTGTTAGTTGTAGCGTCAAGCAAGGCATTAACTTCTGCATGCCCTTGCCCTGCTTTTTGATGAAAGCCAGTACCAATGATTTGAGTATTTATCTTCTCCCTTTCCGCCGCTACTCTATCAATAACTTCTTCATGAACCAGAACACAACCTACTCTAGGATTAGGGGATGTTGTGTAATGACCTTGTTTGGCAAGCTTGATAGCTAATGCCATATAATGATGATCTTGCTCAGTAAACACGTAACTTCCTTCCCTATTTTTTATTCGTTTTTTTATCCACCTTTTTACTACCACTTTTTTCCCTGTTTCGGCTTTCCTTACCTAACAAGGCTATTTCATCAGCAAATTCGCTAATGTCTTCGAATGATAAATACACAGAAGCAAAACGAAGGTAAGCAACCTTGTCTAACTCCTTTAGCTGAGTCATTAATAAATTGCCGAGCATTTCACTGGTAATTTCTCGCTCACCCGTGGCGCGCATTTGTGATTGTAGTTTGTTAATTGACAGCTCAACTTGCTCAGTACTAACAGGACGTTTTTCTAATGCTCTCATTAAACCGCTACGCATTTTCTCTTCGTTAAACGGTTCACGGCTACCATCACGTTTGATAATACGAGGCATAACTAATTCAGCAGTTTCAAAGGTGGTATAACGCTCATTACAGACAAGGCATTGTCGACGACGCCTAATTTGGTGTCCGTCTGACACTAAACGCGAGTCAATTACTTTGGTTTCTTGTGCGCTACAAAATGGACAATACATGGTTTACCTACAATAAGAATAAGATTAAGATTATAGCAAAAGTGATTCCTGTATTTGCTAAACACCTTGATTCTAGATATAAAAATGGCCGCTAATTGCGACCATTTTAATATAAATTCACGTGAATTTGTAAATTAGTTTTAGTTATTCAAGTTATTAGCAAAGACTATATTAACTATTTGTATACTGGAAAACGCGCACATAACTCTTTAACGTTTGCTTGTACTTTAGCGATAGTTTCTTCGTTAGTAATATCGTCTAAAATATCACAAATCCAACCCGTCAACGCTTTAGTTTCTTCAAGACCAAAACCACGACGACTAATTGCCGGTGTACCAAGGCGTAAACCTGAAGTAACAAACGGAGAACGAGGATCGTTAGGTACTGAGTTTTTGTTTACTGTAATGTGTGCTTTGCCTAACGCCGCATCAGCATCTTTACCCGTAATATCTTTATCGATCAAATCAAGTAATAAAAGGTGGTTTTCTGTACCGTTTGATACCACTTTATAACCACGTTCTTGTAACACGGCAACCATCGCTTTAGCATTATCTAAAACACTTTGTTGGTATACTTTAAATTCTGGTGCTAAGGCTTCTTTAAATGCTACCGCTTTAGCCGCAATAATATGCATTAATGGGCCACCTTGGCCACCAGGAAATACCGCACTGTTTAATTTTTTGTATATGTCTTCATCATTACACGCTGAAACAATTAAACCACCACGAGGGCCTGCTAATGTTTTATGCGTTGTCGTAGAAACTACGTGTGCATGAGGAACTGGGTTTGGATATAAACCAAGAAAGCAACAAGACCAAGAACATGAGCCATATCTACGAAGAAATAAGCACCGATGCTGTCAGCGATTTTACGCATACGCGCCCAATCAACAATACCTGAGAAGGCAGAGAAACCACCGATAATCATTTCTGGTTTGTGCTCATTGGCTAAACGTTCAAGCTCATCATAATCAATATCGCCTGTTTCAGGGTGTAAACCATATTGGAAAGCTTCGTATGATTTGCCTGAAAAATTAACATGTGAACCATGTGTTAAGTGACCACCATGGGCTAAGCTCATACCTAACACTTTTCCGCCTGGAGTAACAAGCGCTTGAAAAACAGCAGCATTTGCTTGTGAACCCGCATGTGGCTGAACATTGGCATAAGTTGCACCAAATAATTCTTTCGCACGGTCAATGGCTAATTGCTCTGCAATATCAACATATTCACAACCACCGTAATAACGTTTGCCCGGATAACCTTCAGCATATTTATTGGTTAATTGTGAGCCTTGTGCTTCAAGAACACGCGGGCTACAGTAATTTTCAGAAGCAATCAATTCAATATGCTCTTCTTGACGCACAACTTCGTTGCTCATAGCTTGATAAAGTTCAGCATCAAAATCTGCAATATTCATATCACGAGTAAACATGGTTTTTCCTCAAATAAACAACCTAAGTACGTTGTATGTAAGATAATAAAAAGGTCTAAAATTAATGCCGCATATTTTGCCTGACTTAGTCCAAAATGTACACGCAAAAACCTGTAACTTTTAGTTCATTTTGTCTTGTCTTATGTCTGATTTACTACCTGTACTATAGAAGTAAAACAAAAGAGCCAACACAACGGGGTTAAGCTTAAAGTTCTCAAACTTATACAAACCCAACAAAACCGAATATAACCAATAAAAATCCTAAACACAACAAATAATATACACAAACATAAGTCAAACGCCGAACTTTAATCGGATCGCACTGAGTTGTTCGAAGTAAACTTTACTACAAGGAAATATCAATATTAACTTAAAGCTAGAACAACTTTTTCTGAACGTAATTTTTTCGCCATTAATAATACTAATAAAAAGGTCATTGTAATGGTCACTAATCCTGTAAAACAAAGTAAAGACCACGACACAGGTAAACCTTTAAAAAGATCTTCCATAATCAGCGACTGCCCTGAAATAGGTAACCAATCTAACCACTTAGGTTTATTATCCACAAACATCATGATAACGGGCACCATAGCGGGGAGCATAATAATCATCGAGACCATAGATTGCGCCTCTTTAAAGTTTTTAGATTGAAAAGCAACAAAAAGTTGTAAGGCTGAAGCAAAGAAGCAAATGGGCAATAGCAGTAATAATAAAGCTGTGATAGTAAAAGCATCTAAATTAAAACTCGCGCCAATTTTAGTTAAATCAATAAAGCTAACTGAAAATGTGGTTAAACCTAAGGTTAACAGCACTCCAATACAGGCAATTAAACTTGCACAACATAATTTTGCTGCAACCACTTTAAGTGTGCTTACGGGTTGACATAATAACATTTCTAACACGTTACGTTCGCGCTCCCCTGCACTGGCATCTATAGCCACAGGAAGCCCCGACATAAAAGCAGCCATTAATAAATATAAACCAAGCATCATCGAAATAATCATCGCATTTGAGTTTGGTAATGAAGTATCTTGTTCTATAATTTTAATTGGCTGTAATAAACGTACATCAATGCCACGTACCAACAAACGCTTGTAACCAATGGCTTGAGCATAATGATTAATAGTGGTTTTAATACGTCTAATAGGTGACATATTGGCTTTTTCACTAAAATCAGCCCGTAAATAAAGATCGATAGGTTTACCTTCTAACATGTCTTGATTAAAACTAGTGGGTATTGTGATACTCAGAGCACGATCTTCCCAAATTGTTTTTTCATCGTTAGGTACATCAGCGAGTAACAAAATATTTTCATTTTTAAGAGATTTAATTAATTTGGGTGCATATTCAGCCCCAGTTACCTTGACATAAACAGGAGGCGTTTCTACCGCCTCTTTAATCATGACCTTTGACATAGCAAAAATCATAACCGGTGCCATTACTGCCATCATCATGGCCATCATCATTGCCCGTTTATCACGAAAGGCTTCTTTTAACTCTTTTGAAAGTAACGCTCTAAATTGAATCATACTGCTACTCCTTTAGCTCTTTTGAAAGTATCGCTCTAAATTGGTTTATATTAAAATACATCATGCTGCTACTCCTTCGTCAGATCCAATAATTTTAACGAAAGCCTCTTCTAGTTGAGTTTCACCTGCCAATTCACAAAGCTCATTAGGTGTACCTTCTGCAGCGAGTTTACCGTTAGCAACGATAATAACGCGATCACATAAAGCAGCGACTTCCTGCATTACATGGGAAGAAAATAAAATACAGTGTCCTTTTTCTTTAAAACGTGCCAAATAATTTCGTAACACCCGGGTACTCATCACATCAAGACCTCGGGTTGGTTCATCAAGTACAAAGTTTTTAGGTTGATGTACTAAGGCTTGCGCTAGTGTTACTTTCATTCGCTGACCTTGGGAAAACCCTAAGGTTTTGCGGTGCGCCAATGCCTCCATGTCTAAATCTTTGATTATTGCTTCAATGGCTTGATGCTTAAAGTCTCCTTGTAAACCATGAATACTGGCAAAGTAATCTATTTGTTCATAAGCGGTTAAACGTTCATATAAGCCAAACTTATCAGGAAATATCCCTAAACGCGCTCTGGCCGCCAGTGGATTTTTAACAACATCAATACCGTCAATCATGGCACTGCCATCATCGGCCTTCAGTAAACCATATAAGGTTCGCAAACAGGTTGTTTTTCCTGCGCCATTAGGTCCTAAAATACCTGTAATTTCACCATCTTTAGCGGTAAATGACAGGCCATCTAAGGCGACAACGGGGCTTGGCTTTGTCGCCTGACTAAAACCATTAAAAAGGTGCTTCTTGCTAGCCCCAAAGGTTTTACGTAAATTATTAACTTGTATCATTGCTCTTTACCTCCTTGTTTAGAAACATCGATGTGAATATCTCCGCCATTTAAATTAGTCATAAAAGACTCTCTAGGTACCTCTTCTAAGCAAGATTCGTCTAATGATTTAGGTTCGAGTGTTGTTAAAAACTCATTGATAATATCACTAGCACAAGTACTCATAGCAACAGTATGAGCGGCATTTTCAATAACAATATGATGGTTGTTTGGTAATGATTTAGCGCTATATTCACCATTGCTAGGTGGTGTAACTGGATCTAAATTGCCTGATAAAATCAAGGTGGGAATATTCGCAGTTACAGGTTGATAAAATGCTTCGTCGGGGCGATATTGTGGCCATATAGGACAAACCATTTTAAAACCAAAATGACTATCTCCACCCCCAAAATTATTATTAGCATCCTGGGCAAAATCCTCTGCTGAAATTCGAGGGAAATCTTCATTACAAGCAATATTAAATAACAAGCCTAGATAAATACCTTGTCCACTTTCTGATTGGGCAACCAACCCGACTAATGGCATATAATTACCTAAATAAGCTTGATGAATAACTAAAGGCACGATAGAACGTGTGGCCACTGAGTATAATTGTGTGCGTAAAGTACCAAGCAATTTTCCTTCACTAATAACGAACTTGGTTTGAGTGCCTAGTCTAGGGTGAGCAATATTCACTTCTCTGCCGGCGCTTTAGCTAAACGAGTAACTAGGCTATGAAACTCTTGTTCGAGTTCAGGATAAGCTTGCTGACAACTTACCTCTTGTTGACAATTTTCTAGTAACAAATTAAATGATCTGGCCGAACTTTGCCCAAATAAACCAATAGGGACTTCAATAGGGCCTACACTATCCAGTACAACACTGCGCAATGAATCAGGAAACATGCGCATATAAACGAGCCCTGCGCGAGTACCATATGAACCACCATAAATATTTAATTGTTGATGACCAAGTACTGCGCGTACCGCATCAAAATCACGAATAGCATTTTCGCTGTTATATTGACTTAAATCGCCAGTAAAATTGGCAATACAATCTTTAATTTCCTGTGCTGAAAATTCTTCGGGTGTTACGGTATAAACGTTTTGTTCTGCCGCTTCCTCACATTGCAAAGGATGTGATAAACCTGTACCTCGTTGATCCACTAAAATTAAATCGCGGGTTTTACGAACTTCTCTAAACACATGACGTAAACTCGATGCTAATTCTGCTGCCGCCTGTCCAGGGCCCCCCGCTAAAAACATTAGCGGTGTTTTATTATCACTGTTATCAATAGCAGGTAAAACCACAAAATTGATGCTAATTTGTTCACCATCAGGTTTACTGTAGTTTTCTGGCACTAATAGCTTGCCACATTTGACCTGTTCTCTAACACCATCAACATGACAGTTTTCTAACGTAAAACCTTGCTGCTCACTATAAGCTGCAAAGCTCAAAAGCAGAAAAAACAAGGGTATAATTTTCCAATTATTTATCATTTTATATTCCATTTATTTAACGTTTTAAGCATTTTTTACAAAACAACGTTATTCTATTAGAGTTAGCGCTTATTTAAAATCGATGAAAGTGTAAATATTTATAAATACTTATTCCCAAATGCTGTAATAAACGATAAAGTTTGAATATTGATTTCCCTCTAAATATCTAAGGAAACCCTCATGGAATTAAATCAGTGGGTAGATGAGTTATTTGAAGTGTTTGATGAAGATAAGGACGGTGTAATTAGCCGCTCTGAATTCGTTGAGCTCATTGATGTACTTTTACAAGACAAAGGCATTCGTATGTGTGAGTCTATTTTCAATCGTTTTGACAAGAACCACAGCAATTCTATCTCTAAAGATGAATTAACAGAAATGGTAATAGAATTAGCTTTATAGGGTTGTGCCTTTTTAGAATGTAGCTCTCTAACTGAAAGCTACATTTATTTTATACCAATCTCACTAACTATGTGATCATTTCTACTTGCTAAAATCACCAACTACATCATTATTTATTTAATAATTAGAATAACTCGTTATTGAAATAAATGCTTTGTATTTGGCAATTTTTTAGATTCAAATGTTGATTATGAACCTGATAACAAACCATTTTTCAGCGCTTCTTTGTTAATTTTATTTTTGTCACTTTGCACCAAAGGTAGAGATTTTTTGTAGATAACTCTCTTGGGTATCATATAAGAAGCAAGGTGTTTTTTAAGTTCGAATAATATTTCGTTTTCGGTTATTTCATTTAACGCAGAATAAACCATAACAATTTCTTCTTCGATAAGTTCATTGTCTAATCCAAATACAGCACATTTTTCTATTTGCGGAATGTTTTTTGCCACAACAGATTCAATTTCATACGGTGAAACCCTAAAACCACGGGTTTTAATCATATCATCCTGTCTAGAAACAAAGTACAAGTAACCTTCTTCATCTTTGTAAACATAATCACCTGTTGCTACTACAAGTTCGTCGGTTAATTGCCCTTCTAAATTAATAACATCTTTTAATATCTGCACAGACTTGAATCGTTCAGCATTTTGTTCAGGGGCGTTCCAAAAACCACGATATATATAACCACCACGGTGAATTAGTTCGCCAACCTCACGCACACCACACTCTTTTCCATCTTCATTAATCACATACAATTCAACATCGGGAATGGCTTTACCGATTGAATCAGGTCTAATTTGTACTTGTGATGGGTCTAAATAGGTTGAACGAAATGCCTCAGTAAGTCCATGCATTGAATAGAAATCTGCTTTTTGGAAGGTATTCTTACAGTCTTTGATCATTTTAGCTGTGACATTACCACCTGAAGAAGTAATGGTTTTAACGTTTGAAAAAAGTTCAGCACTAGGAATACGTTGTAAATCTTCGTCAAACATTTGCGAAATATTCACAGGCATTAACGGTAACACTGTCACTTTATCGTTAATAATATGATTAAAAAAGTCTTCCGGTAATATGAAGCGATGCAGTGCTAAAGTCGCTTTTTTATATAAGGTACAAAAGATTTGGTTCAAACCATAATCAAGATTAAAAATAAGCACGCCTGAAATAACATCTTCATGCTTAAGAACTAAATATTGGGATACAACTCGTGCAGAATCAATTAAATTTCGATGTGATATAACAATACCTTTTGGCGTACCTGAAACACCAAAAGAATAGGTAATTACCGCATTACTATGGCCATTAATATCACAAACATAAGGCTTATTGTAATACTTAAATATTTCTTCAAAAGAGGCTATGCCTTTATCGGCCGTTTCATAAGAAATAATGTGGCCATTAAAGTCAATTTCTTCTATATTTTCAAGCTGAAGTTTATCAGTGATAATACATTTAATATCACAATCATTAATAATATATTCCACCTGCTCAGACTTAAGCAGCGTGGTTAATGGCACTAAAATATAATCGGTAGACAAAATAGCCAACACCGCGATAACTTGTTCGATACCTTTAGTAGAATAAAGCCCTATACGTGAATCTTTGGGTAAATCTAATTCATTCAAGTAAAAAGCCACTTGATTTACTTTGGTAAATAACTCGCCATAGGTGATGCTTTTTTCGTTATAAACAATAGCAGATTTATCGCTATGACCTTGCACGGCATCTTCAATAAGTGTTCTTATACAGTTTATCGACATTATGCTTTTCCTCTTCTTTGTCTTTTAAGCATCTACAGCCCCAAGTGTCCAAATATCGTAATTGCTATCAAGTACGGTGGTTGGGTTATGCGCTGAATTAAGAATTTTTTTGTAGAAAAACGAAACAATATCTTCTATTTCGTTACTTGTTAAAACTTTGGTAATACCACCTGTTAACACAATGGAGTTAATAGCAAGCAGCTTCAAATTAATGTAAGCCTTTCTATAATGTGAAATTTTACATAAAACCAAAAAGATAGCCAATTGCATTAATATTTTTGTCGCTTTTTCACTTTGTTCTTCAAAAATATTTTCAGTTACTTTTAAATGCATCAGTAATTCATAAACAAATTCATTATTTTTAGCGGCAAAAATTAATGACTGCCTTGATTTATATACACCTAACTTTTTAAACACCAACCGGTCATATTCGTTGTCAGTCACTAAGTTGTCATCAACCAAATCTTTTGAGTAATGAATATCCGTCGTTGCCCCACCAATATCAAGTAAAATAAAAGGGTTAACCACTGAAAACTTCGTGTGAATTAAAGGTAAAGTTTTATTGACGATATACGGTGTAGAATAAATTTGATTTGAGGTAATATTATACAAGTGTTTAATATCTTCCTTCCCTTCAATATCTTTTTGATAAAGATTCGTTAAATATTCACGTAAATGTTCTTCTACAATATGTAACCTGTCATCAATAATATTAGGCAAAATCTCTACATGTTCAATGTTAGCTTTAATTGTAGGTGCATCAAGTTCATTACCAACAAATACAACATTGGAATAATTTAACTGGGCTAAATAGTTATATAATGAACTAGAAAAAATATTACCGTTAGCATTAATACCACCAACAATAATCACTACATCAATAAGATCACTTGGTATTGAATAGTCTTCAATATTTTGAAACAACACAGTATCGATAATATTAATGCCAGAATTAAAAGCAATATTGGTGGCATATTTTATTGAGAAGGTGTTGGTAATGCCAATAATAAGGGTAGTTAATCCACCATTCGCAGAAGAACAAATATAAACATCTTCTTTTGCAAAACGCTCTATCGTTTTTCCGCCCTTGTGCATTAAATCATCTAAAATATCTTTATTAAAATCTCTAAAATGCTGCTCAATAGCCGGAGTGCTCATTTTAAAGTAAGTACTTCCTACATCAATGAGTAGTTTTTCATTGCTACGTTTCATGTTAATGCTTTCATCATTGTTGTTAACTTCTACCATACTCATTGCATGATCCCTATATCGTGAATAATATCATTAACGATACTGGTGGTATCTTTGGTTAGATCACATTGTGCTTTATCATAGGCATAACAACGATCAGGAATAGGTACATTGCCTCGTTTAATGATGCGGATATTTTTCTTCGCATCTCGGATAGTGATCATATTATTGTGATTGATGATATGAGGAGAAAAAGGCACATCAATAATACCGTTTTTAATACTATTAAAGACTTTTCGCCACAATGTATCTGCAGGATCATTAAATACCGCTTCCATAATTGCTTTTACTTGCAACGTAAGCATTTCTTCTTCTTCTTCATCAACCACGTTAGGTAAACCATTTAAAATCCCTAACGTGTATTGAGTATTTGCCACCGTTTTAGCATTGGCTTCTTTGGTTGGAATTCCCGATGCTTCTTCTCGGGTTTTAGTGATAATTTTGTCTGCACCAACCATAGACGCGATCACTGTGGCAACGTTGATCAATTGCTCAGCATAATCTTTGTTCATGGGGAAAGCGCCCATCCATTGGTGGTATACCAAGTGAATAGCCGCATCACTACAATTAATTTCTGCTGCATAATGTTTAGCAAGTTTTTTCAATACTGCACCAGTAACAATATCTTGATTCATTGATCCTTGTTGCGCAAACGAGACAGAAAACGACTTTACGCCCTCTTCTAATGACAACAACATTTCCAATAATTGAATAACAATGGTGATTGAAGGAGGCACTAACGTTGCGGTTAAAGGGCCAAACGATTCTCTATTAATTGGTTCATTTAATTGAGAATAGTTAGCACACACTCTTTCTACATACTTCCAATACAGGAAAGCTTTATCAAGTGGGAAATTTTTTGAATAGGGTAAAAGGTAGGTGATTGGTCCACCTTCAATTTCAAAAATACCCGACGCAATGGCCGTTTCAATCAATAGCCTAGCGTCTGGCGTACCGTGTCGTAAACTCACAGGTTTATTAAAATGCGTAATCATTTTACGTGTGGTGCGATACCCATGATTGACTAAAGGATAGCCGTTGAGCATATCAACATTATTCTCTTCGCTTAAGCGTAGCATTTTCTTCGATGTAGCATAATCATTTAAGCGCGTGTTGGAGTCAATGGTTAATGGCAGTACATCAACATTGGCATCCACAAAAAACTCGTACAGTGCAAACTGTTTTTTATACGTAGGGAAACCACCACGAGGCTGCACTAACATTTTATTTTGATTTTTAAAGTGATGAGATATAAATAAATCTTTACTGGCGTTTTTAACAAATTCTGTTACTTCGGCAAAGTCAAAGGTGTCAACATACTCATTGCTCAGAATTATTTCTCTTTCTTCTTGCAGCAAACTCATTAGCTATTTCTCTCTTGTGTCACGCTATCTTCAATTGTTTTTTCTTCAGAACTTTTACCTTCACTTTTTCGCTCCGCAAGTAAGTCCTCAAGCATGTCTAAACCTGTATTCAAATCCACTTGATGACAAACAATATCAAAACCGTAATTTTTATATCTTGGTACTATATCGTCAGCATTACCAGTGCCAACAACCAAGTTGCCACCAATCATCATAATAAGGTTATCTAAATTTTTATATTTTGATTTCAGTGCTTTAACCTCTCGGCTCCGACCTTCTGCTTCACCATTCAAAGAAGAAATCATTAAAACTTCGGCACCAGTTTCTACCACAGCATCAAAAAATTCTTCTAAATAGGTGTTTACTCCTAGGTTAAACACCTCGTATCCTCGAGCATTTAATGATAGCTCTATTAGTCGATTAGCGACCACATGGATGTCGTTACCAACTACACCTGTTACAACCTTCATATTTTTACCTTCATATTTTCGCAGAGCCTACCGTATAACTATTCACTATTGCTGAATATATAGTACCAAAATTTAGTGAAAAACACTCCTTTAATGCTAGAATACTGCCAAATACCGTATATAAAAAATAACAGGACTGATTTATGACATTTTTTACCGCAGATATCTGTGATGATCACAGCGAAAAGGTATTTTTACTTGGCGCGGTTATCAAAATTATGGTGGCGCAAGTAAATGCCAAGGTGAAGTTATCACAATAAAGTTAGACAAAAACAACACTGACTTAATTACACTACTTAGAGATGAAGATGGCTCAGGTAAAGTAGTTGTGGTAGATGTAGCCCAAGAATATTATGCCGTTGTGGGGGAGAATTTAATGAAATTCGCCCATAAAAATAACTATGCTTTGGCATTATCGTTAATGGTTATATTCGAGATACTTTTCAAATTACCGATATTCCTGTGGCGCTATACGCCCTAGGTACGTGTTCTAGAAAAGCAATTCCTGTGACCTCAGGCGAGCGTGGTGTTCGTTTATCATTTGGCGGCATTGAGTTTAATCAAGGTGATTACCTTTATGCTGACACTGATGGTGTGATAGTTACAGCCAATAAAATTGTTTAGTTTTAAAATTAGAACAAACAAATTAAAAACGAAGTAAAAACCAAAAATCCCGTTGTTAATATATTAACAACGGGATTTTTTAAGCTTTTAAAAACTATAATTTAAATAATTACAGTACTTTAGCAATTGATTGCGTTAAATAATCAACATTATCAGGTGAGATACCCGCTAGGCTAATACGGCTAGAGCCAACAATATAGATACCAAATTCACCTTGTAAACGTTGTACCTGCGTTTGATCAATACCTAAAAATGAGAACATACCATTTTGCTTAGTGATAAAACTAAAATCGCGTGTTACCCCATTAGCCACTAATTGATCCACCAATAGTTGACGCATACCGTTAATACGATCACGCATTTCTTTTAATTCGCCATGCCACTGTGTTGTTAATTCGGCAGAGTCTAAAATAGTTTCAACAATGGCAGCACCATGTGCAGGAGGCATTGAGTAATTAACACGCACAACCGAAAGTAATACAGAGCTAATAATATCAGCAGATATTGCATTTTTACCAATGATTGAACAAGCACCAATACGCTCACGATATAAGCCAAAGTTCTTTGAACATGAACCACAGATAATCATTTGATCAACGGTATCAGCCATTAAGCGCAAACCAAAAGCATCAGCATCTAAATCTTCACCAAAACCCTGATATGCCATATCAACAACAGGAATAAAGCCAACTTGATTTGCAATATCAGCTACTTGTTGCCATTGTTCTTTATTTAGATCCATACCACTTGGGTTATGACAACAAGCATGTAGCAGTACCGCATCATCTTTAGACACTTGTTTTAATGCAGCAGCCATACCTTCAAAATCTAAACATTTATTTTCATAGTCATAATAAGGGTATGTTTTAACGTTCAAACCTGCGGCAGTAAATACACCTTGATGGTTTGCCCATGTAGGATTACTTACCCAAATAGTCGCGCCAGGCGTACAGGTTTTGATAAATTCACCCGCTGTACGTAAAGCACCCGTACCGCCAGGGGTAGAAACCGTACGAATACGATTTTCCCTAATAACTTGATGATCACCCAACATAAGTGCAGTAATTTTTTCATTAAATAAAGCTGAGCCTGCAGAGCCTAAATAAGCTTTACTCTTTTCATTTTCTAGTCGAAATCTTTCAGCTATCTTTACACAGGATAATACTGGCGTATCACCATTTTCATCTTTGTAAATTCCCGCACCAAGATCTATTTTATTAGGGTTGAGGTCGGCTTTGAATTTTACCGATAAACCTAAAATAGGATCGGCAGGTAACTGTGTTAACTTTGAAAACATAGGTTTAATACCTTCTAATTACGGTGTTGATTTTGTGAGTGCTTGTATAACGTTTTTGCCATTTAAAATAGACAATAAATTTTTAACTTAATACCCTAAACAGTAACTACAGATTATACATTAAGATATTTGAATAATCATGCATTAAATATGAATACTTATATCGACATCATAATTAAATTCCGACCTGACATCTGAAACGAAAAAACCTGCAATTTCTTGCAGGTTTTAGTTCTCTAATTTACTCATCTAATGATGATATATGGTGCCCCGACCCGGAGTTGAACCAGGGACACGCGGATTTTCAATCCGCTGCTCTACCAACTGAGCTATCGGGGCATTTTACTATCGTTCAAAACGAATATGTTTCAACGAGCGCGTATAATAGCTATAAATATCTACGCTAGCAACCGTTTTTTACCTTGTTTGTGCAAAGCAATATCCCTCTTTAAAGCTCAAAATCACTGAAGTCCACATCAATATCATTCGACAAAGTCACTTTTTTGTTTGGCTCTAATAATGAGGGCTGCTCTGGTTGTGAGCTTTCTATCGCAGATTTCACTTCAACCACTTTAATCTGCTCTCTTTTGTTTTGACGTTTTGTCCTTTGAATACAACGCTTTATAACTTTTTGTTTGTCATCATTATTAAGTGTCGACCACTCTTTTCGTTCATCACGCGTACGCATGCAGCCAAGGCAATAGCCTTTCTCATTTGATTGACACACACCCACACAAGGGCTTGGAATATCAAAGAAGTCTAACTGCATGTATTACCTTACCTTAAATGATGTTACCTTTTTTTATTACACAAACGTTTACGCAAGTTTATCAGAAGCAATATGGTACTCAGGATCTTCAATTACATTAACTTCAACTAAGTCACCTGCTTTTTTTAATAACAATTTACATTCTTGACTCAAGTGTTTTAAATGTACTGTTTTACCTTTAGCTAAATAGCGTTCAGCTAAGGTATCAATTGCACCAATTGCAGAATGGTCTGCAACACGAGAGCGTTTGAACTCAATAACAACATCATCACTGTCATTATTAACATCAAATTTCTCTAAAAAATTAGCAACAGAACCAAAGAAAATTGGACCTATAACTTCATATACTGTTGAGCCATTCTCATCTGTACTACGATTCACATTAATATGTTTAGCATGATCCCATGCAAAAACTAAAGCGGAAACAATAACACCAACAACAACCGCAATGGCTAAATCAGTGGCAACGGTTACCGCTGATACCAAGACAATAACAATAGCATCGGCTTTAGGCACCTTACTTAAAATACGAAAACTTGACCATTCAAAGGTACCAATAACAACAATAAACATTACGCCTACTAACGCCGCTAACGGGATCATCTCAATTAAACCGGAAGCAAACAAAATAAAACCTAATAAAGCTACCGCAGCCGTTATACCTGAAGCTCTACCTCTACCGCCAGAATTTACATTGATCATTGATTGTCCAATCATAGCACAACCACCCATACCACCAAAAAAACCAGTAACCGTATTTGCAGCACCTTGTGCAATACATTCTTTATTACCGCGACCACGAGTGCCCGTTAATTCATCAATTAATGTTAAGGTAAGTAACGACTCAATTAAGCCTATCGCAGCTAATATCAACGCAAAAGGAAAAATAACTTTCAATGTATCTAAATTAAAAGGCACGTTAGGAATAGAAAATTGTGGTAAACCACCCGCAATAGACGCGGTTGGATCGTTGGTCATATCACGCAGAAAATCAACCACTGTTCGGGTGTCTAACCCTAAGCTCTGCACTAGCAATGTTACAACAACAATCGCAACAAGCGACGAAGGCACTGCATTGGTTAATTTAGGTAAAAAATGAATAATGGCCATGGTAATTATTATTAGTCCTGCCATTATCATCAGTGGTGTTCCTTGTAACCACTCTAATTCACCCGCACTATTAGTGACTTTAAACTGCCCAAGTTGCGCTAAGAAAATAACGATTGCTAAACCATTAACAAAACCAAGCATTACAGGATGAGGTACTAAACGAATAAACTTACCCGACTTGAATATTCCTGCTAATATTTGCAGCAACCCGGTAAGCACCACTGTAGCAAAAAGATATTCAACACCATGAATTGCCACTAAACTTACCATAACAACAGCCATAGCTCCTGTTGCACCAGAAATCATCCCAGGACGACCACCAAAGATGGCAGTAATTAACCCCACCATAAACGCAGCATACAGCCCCACTAACGGCTCTACACCGGCAACAAAAGCAAAAGCAACCGCCTCTGGTACCAAGGCTAAGGCAACAGTTAAGCCTGACAATACATCATTTTTCAGATTCGACGCTTTACTGGCGTGTAATTCAAACATTTTTATCTCATTGATTATTTTGGATACACAATAAAAGCGTATTCTTGATTTGAAAAACGATGAAATATTGCCATAGTGAGAAATAATCAGCACTGGAAGCAACAACAGCGTTTTTACGTAGATTTAAGGCGCCGGAATACTATAGATCTAACGATTAAAAGTCAATATTTGCTTCTTTTATCAGCAAATTTAACCTTTGTGGGAAATATTGGTTATGAATAGTCTTTTCTTATAAATTACACTGTTTGGTATTTGATTTGGTTTGCCTCAGTGACGGGCTAATTAACCTCATTAGCTTTTCTTTCTACTTTAGGCTTTTTAATAGGTACGATCACTTCAAAACAAGCACCTTGTTCAGATTCTAATAATTTTATAGTGCCGCCTAATTTTGCATTCACTAAATTAAACACAATATTTAAACCTAACCCTGAACCTCCTTGCCCTCGTTTAGTTGTGACAAAAGGTTCAAAAATACGCTTTGTATAATCGGTTGGTATCCCTTTGCCGTTATCGGTATAAACCAAGGTTAATGCTTCTTCGCTGATAGAAAAAACAATAGATATTTCACCTTCATTACGCCCTTCAAAACCATGAACATGTGAATTCATTAAGAAGTTGGTTAACACTTGGTTCCAAGCACTAGGGTAGGTAATTAAGTTTATCTTTTCGTCTACCTCAATATTAATATGATATTTTTTTTGCTTAAAGAGTGTTTTAACTGTGTTAACAATATCAAACACATGTTGACGTAAATTTATATTCATTTCAGGGTCTGTATGTTGTTCTACAGCAACTGATTTGAAACTACGAATAAGATCAACAGCTTTATTTAAACTACGCTCAATTATTTGTTCATACTCAATTAGTATATTTAACGTATCATTAAGAAAAGATTTTGTTAATGTTTGGGATGCTACTAACGATTGCAACGCTTCTATTTTTTCTTTTAAAGCGGTAATTGAGGTAACGCAAATACCTAACGGCGTATTTACCTCATGGGCTACGCCTGCAACTAATTGCCCAAGGGATGCCATTTTTTCAGATTGAATTAATTGGTCTTGTGCTAATGTTAAGTTATCCAGTAAATCTTGCAATTGTTGATTGTTTTTTTGTAATTTAGCCGTTCTATCATGTACTTTAACTTCTAATTCGCCATTTAGAGTTAGTAACGCATTTTCTGCGCCCTCTAACATGGCAATTTTATCTTTTAACTTAATTCTCATACTATTAATAGCATTCACAAGGTAATCTAATTCATCTTCATTTCCAGATCGATTAGACAAAATTAATTCTTTATCCAAATTATCGCTTGCCAATTCCTGAGCATAATTTGAAATTTGAAACAAATACCGCATGATAAATTTATTAACAATAAGAATAATAAAAAAAGTAACAATGAAAATTTTAATAAACTCAGAGGTTAATATAAAACCGGCGTGTTGCCATAACCGCTGATAAATGTCGTTATAATGTGCATGGATTTGTAACTTACCCACATATTCCCCTTCAAAAACAATGGGATATTCAATATATTTTTTCGCGATTATATCTGCATCGCCAAATTGCTGCTTAAAATCAAAATCATTCTCAATAATAACCAGACCAATATCGGGCAAATCAACAATACCTTGAATTTGTTGAGCAACTAACGGTTTATTAAAATCCCATAAACCTCTAGCGATAGAAGGAATGTAACTTTTTTCTATGTTTTTAAATCGTTGTTCTAATAGCGTTACATCATCTTTGAAAAAAGAATATAACTGAACTACGGTGGAGCATACGGAAACAAAAGTACTGCAAAGTAATATATAAATCAGTAAGCGCTTGGTAAGTTTGTCATTGAATTCAATGGCTTTATTCATTAATGCTACTCATTGACATGATTAGTTTTCGTCCTTAAAAGACCATTTAAGGCATGTTAGTAACAAAAGTCAACTCAAACATGATAAATAGTAAAGATAGTGTTTAAGCAATTAAACAACGCTAAGCGTTAAAAAACAAGAGGCTTTATTGGTAAAAATTGTTATTATCCCTACATCATTTTTGTGAGAGAAAACAAATGCAAATTATCGCTATTCTTGCGGTATCAATGGCGTGGCTGATTTGGCAACTCGTTAAAGCTAAACGCTATACACGTTTTAAACAAAGAATTGAAGATGAATTAAAAGAAAAAGTTGTTGCAAGTATCATTGAAGAATTAGCTGAAAAACGCTGTACCACTTTTCCCAACAACGACTGCCATCAAGAGGCGACAATATTTTACTGGTGTCAATATAAAAGCCGCTTATTACAAGCGGCTTTACAACGAGAGATAATTACAGAGCAATGGCTCAAAGACACCGGAAATTTACGTAATGCACAACACTTATTTTACGTGGAGCGCGAGCACTTACCTAGCTGAGGTTATACTAGCAATTTTATAACTTAGAGAATTGTAAATCCCACACACCATGCCCTAATCGATGTCCCCTGCTTTCAAATTTAGTAAGGGGTCTTGAATCAGGACGAGGTACGTAATCATTGGTTGCTGACAAGTTTTTATATCCTTGAGCCGTTTGCATATCTTCAAGCATACATTCAGCATAATTTTCCCAATCAGTTGCCATATGAAATACCCCACCAACAATCAGCTTTTGACGAATAGCTTCAACAAAGTCAGCTTGCACTATACGTCGTTTGTGATGTTTCTTTTTATGCCAAGGATCAGGAAAAAACAACTGCACCGTTGTTAAACTGTTTTCAGGAATACAATCTGCTAATACTTCAATAGCATCGTGTTCAAACACTTTTAAGTTCTGAACACCTTGTTCTGCAGCCAGTGCAATACACGCCCCTACCCCCGGCTTGTGAACTTCAACACCAATAAAGTTGAGTTCAGGTGCTGCTTTAGCCATTTCAACTAAGGATTTACCCATACCAAAACCAATTTCTAAAACAATTGGATTATCATTGCCAAAAAGTGAGCCGGTATCGAGTAAGCCATCGCTATGATTTAACCCCATACTTTCCCAATGCTCATTTAAGGCACGTTCTTGTCCTTTAGTTAAGCGACCTTCACGTTTAACAAAGCTACGAACTTTACGAATATACTTACCTTCTTGTTCCGCTTCTTCAATAGTTTTATGTGTTTTTTTAATTTCTTCTGTCATTGTTTTTCTTCAAGGTTCTTCTTTAAGATAATTCAGCTTTTTTCTAAATAACCTGAACTCGGCTTAATAAAATTACTCAGCCCACCACACATCATACAGTTCACTAACCGCTACCGCAGTGGCACCATTATCTTTTAACCATTTTTCTACTGCTACTCTGTGCTCATCAGTGCACGACCCTAATTTTTGTGTGCAAATTAAACCATGCCACAAAGTGTCGCCCTCACCACCAAAACCTAAACCATTTGGCTGAATCACTTCACTGAAAAATTTATCTATAAAAACATCAAGTTCATCACTGGTGATATCTGCACTTAACTGCCAAGCCACATCAAAACCTAATTCTTTAAATTCATCTACTCTTAATTTTTTACGCAATCGCTGACTTCGGTTTTTTGCATCAACTTTCATGGCATTGCCTCAATAATATTGTTACTAAAATAATTCTCACTATTATACAGGCTTCATCCCGCGCAATAAAACTAATTTATTAAATACAGATGAATGTTAAATTGAAACGACTTAAAACATTTTTTGAGTCAATTTGTATAATTAGTTACACTGCCTCATTATTTAAACGTGAAGACACCATCATTAAAAAAACAAATTATCCTCCCTCAGACCAAACAGTAAAAATATCTTCTGAATCAGCAAAGCAATTCGCCACGCAAGTGGTTACTTGGTATCACCACCAAGGTAGGAAACATTTACCGTGGCAACAAAATAAAACGCCCTACAGTGTTTGGGTTTCTGAAATCATGTTACAACAAACACAAGTTACTACTGTCATCGGTTACTATGAGCGCTTTATGGCAAGCTTTCCTACAATTAGCAGTTTAGCCAATGCAGATGAAGATAAAGTACTGCACCACTGGACAGGTTTAGGTTATTACGCCAGAGCACGTAATTTGCACAAAGCAGCGAAACTCATTGATAGTGAATATAACGGTGTTTTTCCAGAAAAAATTGATCAAGTTATTGCCCTACCAGGTATTGGTCGCTCAACGGCAGGGGCAATATTAAGTTTAGCTTTAAATCAACATCATCCAATTTTAGATGGCAACGTAAAACGAGTATTAGCACGAAATTATTTAGTTGAAGGCTACAATGGCCTAGCTAAATTTGACAAAGCATTATGGCAGTTAAGCGAATGTTTAACACCAACAACAGATACCGGGTTTTACACACAAGCCATGATGGATCTTGGAGCAACGGTTTGCACACGTAGTAAACCTACCTGTGAGTTATGCCCAGTAAAAACAAGTTGTTTAGCATTAGCAAGCTCACAACAAGCAGAATTTCCGCAAAAAAAGCCTAAGAAAAAAACACCTGAAAAAAGCACGATAATGGTGATCCCCCGTATTACGACAGAAAAAGGTGATAGAGTTTTAATGGAAAAACGACCTCCTCTTTGGGATTTGGGGTGGTTTATGGTGTTTTCATGAAGTGAGTAACAAAGATGAAATTGCTGATTTATTAAAAACATTAGGCTTAAAAGCCACTGCTAACAAAAATGCACAACAGGCATTAACACCATTTAGGCACACCTTTAGCCACTTTCATCTTGATATTTCACCTATCGTTATTGAGTGTATTCAACTAGAATCAACATCAATAGGCCAAATTAATGATCAAGAAATTAGCGAACCAAGAAAACAAAAATGGTATGATTTACACAATGAGGCTAGCGTAGGCTTGGCTGCATCAACAAAAAAACTTATTGGTCTATTGCAAAACTATTAACACAACAGTATTAATATCAATAATAAACCAATAAGTAATAGTAACGACTATTACTTAACATAAAATAAGAGAGAATTATGAGCCGTACAGTATTTTGTCAAAACCTTAATAAGGAAGCTGAAGGTTTAGCTTTTCAGCTATACCCAGGTGAAGTTGGTAAGCGTATTTTTGATAATATTAGCAAAGAAGCGTGGGGGCATTGGCAAAAAAAGCAAACCATGCTAATTAATGAAAAAAATGAACATGATGAATGTTGATGACCGAGCCTTTTTAGAAGCTGCCATGGTTGCTTACTTGTTTGAAGGAATAGAACCTGATATTGAAGGTTACGTTCCACCGTCAACCTAATATGTAAAACTATAAATAAAAGATAAAGAGTAAAAAAATCACAATTACTGTTAAATAAACAACAATAAGCACAATAAAACAGCAAACAAACTTATTTTATTAAAAAGTTAAAAAAAACAGTTGACGAACAAAGTGAAAAACAGTCTAATACGCCCCGTCTTCACGAGGTAGCAAACACCTTGAAAGAGATGCCCCGATAGCTCAGTTGGTAGAGCAGCGGATTGAAAATCCGCGTGTCCCTGGTTCAACTCCGGGTCGGGGCACCATTTACAGAGATGGTGCTCAATTATTATTTATTAATAATATTAAGTATTATTTCGGTGCCAAAGTATTAGCGTTTCAAATAACTAATACTGCACACAGCTTTGTGTGCCGACTTAGCTCAGTTGGTAGAGCAACTGACTTGTAATCAGTAGGTCGCCAGTTCGACTCCGGCAGTCGGCACCATTCATTCAAGCCCTAACTTCGGTTAGGGCTTTTTTGTATCTATCGATTGGTCGAATTCTATAGTTAACCTCAGCTCGGGATAAGAATAAATTAAATTGAACTAAGTGCCCGTTCCACGATCCGATCTTTCGACCAAGAAAAAACAGAAAGATAATAAGGAACGGGCATGAACAAACTAGTTGAAATATTCTGTGATGTCGATGATTTTTGTCGCGTATTTATTCCACAATGGGAAAAACAATTAATTGCTGATGGTAATATAAAGCGAAATCGCCCCTGTCGTATGACGATGAGCGAGGTGATCACTATCCTTATTGCTTTTCATACATCAAATCATCGCGACTTTAAAAATTATTATAAAGGTTATATCGCTAAATTTTATCGTTCTCACTTCCCTAGTTTATTGAGCTACACTCGATTTTTAGAGGTAATGCCTAAAGCTATCGTTCCTCTTTCTAGCTATTTTTCCATACTCAAGGGTGAATCTACAGGCATTGAATTCATTGACTCTACGAGCATAAAAGTATGCCATAACCTACGAATACCTAGACACAAAACATTTGACGGTATAGCCGAGCGAGGCAAAGGAACAATGGGTTGGGTTTATGGGTTCAAACTGCATTTAGTCACCAACTTTAGGGGGAAATAGTTGATGCTAAATTAACGACTGGCAATGTGCATGACACCAAGCCTGTGTTTGCGTTAGCTAAAAACCTCAAAGGAAAGTTATATGCTGACAAAGGTTACATCAGCAAAAAATTAACCGCCGATTTAAAGGAAACTGGTGTTGACTTGATAACAACTGTTCGCAGTAATATGAAAGCAAAAGCGATGTCGTTATGGGATAGAGCCTTGCTATCTAGACGATTTATTATCGAGACGATAAATGATCAATTAAAGAATATTTCTCAAATAGAGCATTCTCGTCATCGCAGTCCTAATGGTTTTATGTTGAATTTACTTGCGGGGTTAGTGGCTTATTGCCTTAAAGAAAATAAGCCAACCCTTAATATTAATGACGTAGAGAAGAATGCTATGGTTAGGGCTTAACCCGATCTGAGGTTAAATAATCTAAAATGCTTGTAAAAGTAGCTATTATTAACACCAGAACAAAGATAGTGCGCGAACAGCACAGTTGTTTATGAGTTTTCACACAGTCTGAGCTCAAAGGCGACAGTGATATTTTGATAACTACAGACTTCTGAGCTTGAAGCGGTTATATAATTGCGAAACCATCGCTCTAACCAAAAATACACCTGAAACAAGCACCTTGCGGGCGCTTGATATAAATTAAGTCACCACCATGGTTTATCATTATTTGCCTTGATAGGCTTAAGCCTATGCCCGAACCGTGTTGCTTAGTGGTGAAAAATGGCACAAAAATCATATCGATAACATGCCCTGCTATACCAGTACCGCTGTCTGCTACTTCTACGTAGAGTTGTTGTGCACTATTATGTCCGACAGTTAGGCTGATTCTTCTTTGTGCAAGGTCATTTGCATCTCGGTCTCTTTGCTGCCCATTATCTAAAGTGATCGATTCTATAGCATTTTTTATTAAATTAATGAGTACTTGTTCAACTTGACCTTTATCTAGCATCACTAATTGCTGATTTTGAATTTTAATATCAAGAGAAATATTATTTACATCTAATTGTTGCTGATGAAAGATACCTATCCGTTCTAAAATAGGCGTTATATTTGTAGGGGTTAATGTGGGTAAAGGTAAGCTACTTATCTTTTTAAATCTGGAAATAAATTCGCCTAAATAATCAGTACGTGAAGCTAAGGTTGCTAAGGCTAAAAGTAAATCTTGTTTATTTTCTTTATCACTAAAACACAGTTTTTCTGGCATAAGCCCCTGACAGGTTTGTGCAAGAGAAGCTAAGGGTGTAATAGTATTGGCCACTTCATGAGTAAGTACGCAAGTTAAGCGTTTATACGCTTGTTGTTCTTTATTAAGCAATCGCTCATGAATAGATTGTAAGGTAACAATTTTACGCTCCTTTCCTTGAATTTCAGCAATACTTACTTGCAGTGTTAAAGTATCTTGTTGCTCGCCATTTTGCCATTGAACAGTGCTATGTAAATCCTTATTCGTATCTAAAATCATAGTGCCAATATGATTCAGCTCCTTAATATCATTGACACTTTCACCAAGTAGCCTAGTAACCGCAGGGTTAGATTCAATTATTTTTCCTTGTGAGTCACACACCATAACCGCAAGATTTACATGCACTAAAAGTGTCTTAAAAAATTCACTTTGTTGTTCCGCATAGATCCTTGAAGCCTGCATTTGATGTTTAACTTCATCAAAATGTTTTCGCATTGGATGTTCGGTACTAAACCCCAACGAATTATCACCATTTGCGAGCGATCTTATTACTTGTATTATTTGTCTGTCTTGACGTTTGAATAATGAAAATAAAGAAGCTAATAGTGAAATAGTGATAATTAGTAATAATAGCCAAACTGCTGACACGCCTTTAGTTATAAAAAGACTGTTTAGCAGTGTAACGGCAGTGATTAATGCAACAAGGTTAATAGCCAATAACAATTGAAGGCGATTAGTTAAAATATTCATATTAAAGATCGTACTTATCTAAACGTCGATACATTGCGCCTCGCGTTAAACCAAGTGATTTAGCAGCTTTAGTCACATTTCCTTGGTGGTATTTTAAGGCTGCACGAACAGTGCGCTGTTCCACCACTTCTAAATTAAAAGTATCATCGTCATTATTACTGTCAGTATCAGTCGGTAATTGAATTAGCGTTGGGGCAGTATTAGCATTAATCACTGAACGAATATCAACTATATTTGTATTACTTAAAATAACAGAGCGCTCTATAACATGAGCTAGTTCACGTACATTACCTGGCCAACTATACTGGCAGAGTACCTGCACATCTTCAGGTACTATACTTACTGTTCTTTTATATTTATGGTTAAAGTGTTCAAGGTAATATTCTGCAAGCAATAATATATCATCAACACGATCTCGTAATGGCGGTAAGCGTATTTCTACGGTATTAATACGATAAAGTAAATCCTGCCTAAAACGACCTTCCTGAACAGCCTGTGTTAGATTTTCATTGGTCGCGCAAATAAGCCGAATGTTTACTTTAATAGACTTGGAACCACCAACTGGGGTGATTTGACGACTCTGCAATGCAGAAAGTAAAGTTGCTTGTTGATTTATGGGCAAATTACCTAGTTCATCTAAAAAAATACTGCCATTATGGGCAAGCTCAAAGCGCCCGACACGATCATTTTTTGCATCAGTAAATGCGCCTTTTTTATGACCAAAAAGCTCACTTTCAAATAAACTTTGTGAAATTGACCCCATATCCAAGCTTATAAAGGCTTGCTGACTCCTTTCACTTGCCAAGTGTATCGCATGCGCAGCCAGTTCTTTACCCGTACCACTTTCACCTGTGATTAATATATTAGCATCTGTTTGTGCTGCTTTTTCGATGGTATCAAATACCTGTTGCATGGCGACGCTTTTGCCTAAAAATTCGAATTGCTGTCCATTAAGAGCTTGATTCAAACCTTGAGTTTGACGAGTCAGCTTACTGAGCTGTTGCTTATCTTTTGCATGTGAAAATGCAGCGGTAATTGAAGCTAATAACTGCTCATTTTTCCAAGGCTTAGCTATAAAATCTGAAGCGCCCGCTTTTATTGCATCTACGGCTATTTGAATATCACCATAAGCAGTCATCAGAACCACAACAATTGAGGGATCTTGAGCAAGAATTTTCTTTAGCCAATAAAAACCTTCCTGACCACTTATCGCATCGTGATTAAAGTTCATGTCGAGCAAAATCACATCTATTTTCTGCTCGTTAAGCACCTGTTCAATGTCAAAAGGGGTGTTTGTCGTTAAAACTGTTTGATAATGCTGTTTAAGTAATAACTTGACTGCTATTAAAATATCAGGGTTATCATCAACAATTAAAATTGAGCCACTTGCTTCATTTCCATAATCCGCTTTCTAAATTTATTTTTAGTCTACCCTACTTACAATTCAGCCGTCTAGCTAAACGTCCATAAATGGACACTTTACGTTATCAAAAGTGTTCTATAAACGGACAGTTAAACGTTAGTCGTTATATACAAAATAGCTAACCCTTTGTTTATAATGAATTATCTTAATTGGCGCGAATATTGTATTTAGCCTTAAATGTCTTGATATGAATGTGTCGAGCGTTATGAAATAAAAATAGAGAGAAAAATTAAGTAAGTTAAGAGGAAAAAGGTAGGAATTTTCTTAATGGACAAAAAAATAACGAGAACACCACTGCAAAAGTACTTAAAACATAGCTTACTTGCCCTGCTAATTTTAGGTGTAGTTGTATCTGTATATGGGGTGAGTCAAGCACAGATGACTGGTAGAAGTCAAAATATCGAGAAGAATAACGTCACCATTAGTCCCGTTATACAAGGCGCTTTTATTGATGCGTTGAGCTTGCGTGGTCATGTAGTACCAAAAACAACCGTTTATCTCGACACCATTCCGGAGGTCAGATAGAGCAACGTTTAGTTGAACAAGGGGAGTTGGTGAAAAAAGGCCGACCACTCGTGCGTTTAAGCAATACAAGTTTGCAGCTTGATGTGATGGGACGAGAGGCACAGGTTACCGAACAGCTTAATTTTTTGCGTAATACCCAAATGAATATGGAAACTAATCGACTCAATCTACGTCGTGATTTACTGGAGATAAATTTACAGATTAGCCACCTAGAACGTCGTTTGGCACAATCAAAATCATTAGTTGCTAAAGGTGTATTGGCTAAAGATCAGCTAGCAGAGATAACAAGCAACTTGGACTATTTCAAAGCCAGAAAAGTACTGACTTTAGATCGGCAAAAACAAGAAAATAGTATCCGAAAGCTTCAAGTTGAACAACTTGAAGACAGTGCGACTATGTTACAAAAAAATCTACAGTTTGCCCGTAAAAACCTCGATAACTTACTTATTAAGGCTCCTGTTTCAGGTTATCTAAGTGAATTAAATGTCGATATTGGTGAATCTAAAAGCCGTGGAGCACGCTTAGGTCAAATAGACATCCCTAATGAATATAAACTCGTAATTCGTCTAGATGAATTTTACCTCAATCAAGTACAGCGAGGTATGACTGTTGTGGTTGAATTAGAAAGCGGAAAAGTGAATGCCACAGTCAGCAAAATTGATAGTCGAGTCAGTCAGTCACAATTTCAAATTGAAGTCGATCTACCTAAACACACACACAGCATTAAACGTGGACAAAGCATCGATGCCGAACTTATGTTGGGTGGAGATAAAAATGATGCACTCCTGCTCAGCCGAGGAGCATTTTTTACCAGTTCGGGAGGTAATTGGGTCTTCGTACTAGAGGCAAACGGTGACAAAGCAACCAGACGAAATATTAGTATAGGCAAAAAGAACCAAAATTATTTTGAAGTACTATCAGGCGTGACTTTAGGTGAGCAAGTTATCACCTCAGGCTATGGTAATTTCGATCAAGCTCAGCAACTCAAGTTACAATAATAAAAGGGATATACATGATCACATTAACTAATTTAAGCCGTGTTTTTCGCACTCAAGATGTTGAAACAACAGCACTGAGTAATATTAATTTAACGGTAAAACAAGGTGAGTTTGTAGCCATTATGGGGCCTTCAGGTTGTGGAAAATCAACGTTATTGTCAATTTTGGGTATGCTAGATTCACCAACATCAGGAAGCTTTGAATTTTTAGATGACGATATCTCAATATACAGCGAAGTAAAGTTAGCTGAGTTACGTAAGTCATCTATTGGTTTTGTATTTCAAAGCTTTAATCTAATTGATGAACTCACTGTTTTTGAGAATGTTGAGTTACCACTACAATATCTGAAAATTTCAAAGATTGAACGAAAGCAAAGAGTAGAAGCTATTTTAAAACGTGTAGCCATTGATCATCGTAGCGACCACCTTCCTCAGCAACTATCTGGAGGTCAACAACAACGTGTTGCTGTAGCACGTGCGTTGGTGAGTAATCCAAAAATTATTCTAGCGGATGAGCCAACGGGGAATTTGGATTCAAAAAATGGTGATGAAGTCATGACCATGTTACGAGAACTAAACCGTGAAGGCACTACGATAATTATGGTTACCCACTCTGAAAAAGAAGGTAATTATGCCGATCGTCTAGTGCGCTTGTTAGATGGGCAAGTAATGGTTGATAAAGCGAGTCAGGTATCTATGCCAAAAGATATGACAGATGAGGTCGCTTAACATGATTGTTAACTATTTTGTCACAGCAACACGAGCGATAAGAAATGATAGCCAACATTTTTTTCTCAACTTAATCGGTTTAAGTATTGGCTTGGCAGCAGCGATTTTAATGGCATTATTTGCTCAACATGAATTGTCATATGATAAACAACATCCGGATAGTGAACGTGTTTACCTAGGTCATACTGATTACACTGCGGTAGGTTTACAAGTCATATCTATTAGTAGCTTTAAGCTTGCCGAAAAGATAAAAAATAATAGCCAAATAGAAGATATATTTAGACTTGTTAATACGTGGAAATTGGACAAGGAGTGAGTAACACAGTTGAAGTAGACGGCAATTATCATAGACTAAATGATTTTTATATGGCATCTGCTAATATTCTTGATTTTATTAACTTAACCACTATTGCAGGAGACATTACACAAGCATTATCAGAGCCAAATCAGTTAGTGTTAAGTGAAAGTGAAGTCACTCGACTTTTTGGTAATAATCAAGTTGTTGGTCAGACATTAAATCATGATAGTGAGTTGTACACCATAGGTGCTATCTTTAAAAATTTACCTGAAAACACCCATTTTAAGTTTGATAGCCTGATTCAAATGCCAACTAAATTGATGCAAGAGAGTTACGGTTATACTTATTATAAATTATTGGCAGGTACTGA
This sequence comes from Colwellia maritima, assembly GCF_022669015.1. Classification (GTDB taxonomy): domain Bacteria; phylum Pseudomonadota; class Gammaproteobacteria; order Enterobacterales; family Alteromonadaceae; genus Colwellia; species Colwellia maritima. Next base: position 227,080 of record NZ_JAKKSL010000003.1, read on the forward strand.
TTTACCTAGTTTAACTCAGCAACTGATTAAAGAAAGCCACATTATTTCTCCTTGGCAAGTTAAACAAAATGTGAAAATGGCATTAGTCAATATGGAAGACTTACACCTTAATGGCAATGACCCGGCTGCAATGAAAACTGGCGGTTCGTCAACAGTTCTACAAATAAGCATTGGATTAAGTGTTGTTTTGATCCTTATTGCAAGCATCAACTTTATAAATTTAGCTATTGCTCAATCAGCAAAACGCGGCAAAGAAGTAGGGATTCGTAAGGCATTAGGCGCAACAAAAACACAGTTGGTTACTCAATTCCTTACTGAATCATTTGTGGTAGTAGCGCCGGCAGGTCTAACAGCATTTGCACTAGTTGAGTTAACTTTACCTGAATTTAATGTACTTATGGATAGAGAGCTAAGCTTAAATTACGGTTCAGCATTTATGTGGGTGAGTGTTGCAATAATTTTGGTAGTAGGATTACTTTCAGGTTTATACCCTGCACTTTTTATCGCCTCTTTTAGCGCCAAAAGAGTGCTCAGTGGCGATCTAATTCGTGGTGGTACGGCTATTTTTGTCCGTAAATTAACCCTTTGCTTTCAAAGCGCTTTATCTATCGGCTTAATTATCGCTGCAATGTCTTTATATCAACAAATGCAGTTGATCGATAATTTGAACGTAGGTTATGAGAAATCATCAAGGCTAATAGTTAAATCACTACCTAGTGATGCTTTATATAAACAAGAGCACAATAGCTTGTTCGATGCTATTAAAAATTTACCTGGTGTTGAGCAAGTTACAGCCTCCAATACAGATTTTACCGATGATATGGAGTCTAACCTGCAATTTACTTGGCCAAACGGAGAGATATTAAGTGGTATGCAACCTACCGTTTCAACGGGTTATTACCCTATTGATACATTAGGTCTTAAATTACTTGCGGGACGTGATTTTTCTCCAAAATTCAGTGGTGATTGGTATTATAGGAATGAAGAGCAAAGTCGTATCGTTAGTGTCATTGTCAGTCGGCGTATGGCTGAATTAGCAGGTTATCAAGACTTAGATTCTGTTATAGGGTTAACCTTAATAGAGCCAAGGCGTAATATGAAAGCTAAAGTGGTTGGCGTTATTGAAAATGTCAAAATTGGTTCTGCGCGGCAACAAGTATTGCCGATGTCATTAAATTTAGGTTTTTTTGATCTGAGTGTTACAAGTGACCTCGTGATAAAAACTAATAATGTAGATATGGCTAGGCTTAGCAAACAGCTACAAAAATTAATAAGTGAAGAGCTGCATTTAAGTGATGTAGAAATTAACAAATTAACAGATGACTTTGCTAATGCTCATAAAAGCGAAAAGCGAGAATTAGATATGGTGACTATTTTTAGTTTGTTAGCTATTTTCTTAACTTGTTTAGGTATATTTGGTTTAGCTTCTTTTGCAACGCTACGTCGGCAAAAAGAAGTGGCTATGCGTAAGGTGCTTGGTGCATCCCGTTTAAGCATAGTGAATTTATTAGCAAGAGAGTTTTTATTGTTAGTGGCAATAAGTATTGCTATCGCTTTTCCATTAAGTTACTGGTGGTTGGGGATTGGCTTGCTAATTTCAATGAACGTATCGATCAAGCTGCTTGGGTATATTTTGCATCTGCTGTTATCGTCACAGTTATCACTTGGTTAACGGTTGCTAGCCTGGCTTTTAAAGCCGCGAGCAGTAGACCATCATTGATATTACGTGATGAATAATAATATGCTAAAACAACAAAAGTTAATAAATATTGATAACCTATCTATATTATTGTTTAAAATATTAATTTTACTTGTAGTTGTATGTTTCGGATACAGAGAATATAAAGTTTATAAAGAGGATGAAAATCAAACTTTAATTAATGTTTTAGCTCCAAAAATTAATGATATTTACTTTTTAGATTTTAGATTTTAGATTGTTAAGTGATAATTTAGGACCAAATTAACTAGGCAAATTAACTAGGCCACCTAAAATTAACTAGGCCACCCACGATAAATCTAAGTATTAACGACACGTAAATCAGGTTGTTTTTTTATTAAAAAAATTCACAACATGATCAAGTAAATGGTTCGGTTACCCGATTTTTTATTTTTAACGTCACTTTTTCTGAATTTTAGGTGAGAGAAGGCCGTGGTGTTAGCGAAACCACTTGTTTTTGTCTTGTCGTTTAGATGTTTAATTACTTTACTGTTAAATAAAATTAGGCACTATTCAAACAAGCTTGGGCATTGGCTATGCCATGTGTTCGCTTTAAGCCTACATGTTCACTAAATTCACTTAAGTGCTCAGCTGTTCCGACAGCGCCCGTGAAAATACATTCAAATTGTGTGGTGAGTTTTAACCAACTTTCATCACTGATGTGTAGCCTGGCTAAAATGTTAGACGCTTTTGGGTTAATCGCGCCACGTTTATCGTTTCGAATTATTTTCCCCGTTTCATCAACGAGGGTTAAATAGTCTCTCAAGCTGAAAGTAATTCCTTGTGTTTTGTGTTGATGTTCGTTGCCAGTAAAAGGGAGTAACTCGGTTGGTTGCTCACCGTTAATAGCCGCTTTAATACGTAATTGAATGTGGTGAAACTTGATTGCTCGGGTGTAGGGGAGATAGCGGCACGTACTGGGTTTAAATCAACATAAGCCATACATGATAATAAGGCACCTTCATCAAGCAAGGCTTGAGATTTAAACCGTCCTTCCCAGAAATGGCCTGTGCATTTATCTTCTTGATTAGCTTGCCTTGCAATAGGCTCATTTAAGGAGCGCATAAACCGGCTAATATCCATTAAACGCTCTTTGTATACTTTAGCGGTTTGTTCAACCATGGTGAGTTGATAGTCAGCCAGTGGTTGTTTGTTTAAATATTGGCGTGTGAGGAGCGTGCCTTTAAAAAGTTGATGCCAACGTTGAAGAATATCTGCTGTGGTCCACTGTTTTATTTGCTCACAATCAACATGCAGCACTAAATGTAAGTGATTGTGCATGATAGCATGGGCACAAATATCAATAGCAAAAGATTGGGATAATTGAAACAGACGTTTTTCAATCCAACGGCGTCTGTGTTCAAAGCTAGTGCCAGTTTCTTTATCGACCCCGCATAAAAAGGCTTTGCGTACAGTGCGGCTACAAATGTGATAATAGGGGGTATTGAGTAAACTAATTTGTTGTGAGCGGGGTTTAGGCATCATAGTGTCCGTACTTGATTGAGGTAAAGTAAGTGTAGTTTATCTTTGGGAAAGTTGCAAAAGTTATTATGGGTGGCCTGATTAACTTAAGGGAAAGTTGCAAAAGTTATTATGGGTGGCCTGATTAACTTAAGGGAAAGTTGCAAAAGTTATTATGGGTGGCCTGATTAACTAGCCTGATTAACTTCAAAAGTTATTATGGGTGGCCTGATTAACTTATGGGTGGCCTGATTAACTTACTTTGATTTTTATGGGTGGCCTGATTAACTTAACTTTGATTTTTATGGGTGGCCTGATTAACTTATTATGGGTGGCCTGATTAACTTAAACTTTGATTTTTATGGGTGGCCTGATTAACTTATTATGGGTGGCCTGATTAACTTAATTTGTTGTGAGCGGGGTTTAGGCATCATAGTGTCCATACTTGATTGAGGTAAAGTAAGTGTAGTTTATCTTGGGAAAGTTGCAAAAGTTATTATGGGTGGTCTGATTAACTTACGTACAGTGCGGCTACAAATGTGGTAATAAGGGGTATTGAGTAAACTAATTTGTTGTGAGCGTGGTTTAGGCATCATAGTGTCCATACTTGATTGAGGTAAACTAAGTGTAGTTTATGTTGGGAAAGTTGCAAAAGTTATTATGGGTGGCCTGATTAACTCGATATCAATCTGGCTTTTACTTGGAGCAAAATATTTACTGGACCAAAATTTGATAAGAAAAATAGGCGAGGATTATACAATTAATTGGTTTGTAGCTATATCTTCAACACTAACGGTATTTGTAATATTATCAATGTTAAAAGGACACGGTAGAGGCCGCTTTGGTTCACGACCAATTACAACGTACCGTAGGCAAGTGCATTATAAAAGTAATCCAGATTAATCATTAAACCGATCAATCACAGCTTTCATTTTCTCAGCCACCTGATTCTTTTCAAGGTGAGCATAGCGCATAGTGGTTGCGATATTTGAATGTCCTAAAATATGTGCTGTTTCCTGAACCGTCATACCGTTCTGTACAAGCCTACTAGCACACGTAAGACGAAAATCATGTACACGGAAATCTTCTATACAGCATTAGCTAACATTAGGAACGACTCGACGAATAGCGATAGTAGAATGTTTACAGGGATTATTCCCTCTTTTATCAGTGCTATTTATTCGATATAAAATTTGTATATACCTTGTTATCATTTCTAAATTACAACACCAGATACACGCGATTTGACACGTATAACACCGCTTCATTATTTGTCTTTGAACGCTTTAATAAAATAATTTTTATACAACTTTAAATATGGTAGGATAAAGTAGTATTAAATACTCGTGGGAGACAATGATGGCTATGGTAAAAAAAAGTATCACAGTGACAGATCAGCAAGCACAATGGATACAAGCTCAATTAGCAACAGGAAATTATGCTAGTGATAGCGAAATACTCAGAGACTTAATCAGAAAAGAGCAAATGCGCACAGCTGAAATTGATGTTATTCGACAAGAATTAATCAAAGCTGAACAAAGTGGCTTTAGCTCCCGCACTACTAGTGACATTGTTAATGCTGTAATTGCACGTAAACAAGTTAATGACCAAATATAGGTTAAGTGAAGCTGCCGCCAATGATTTTGAACAGCTTTTTGAATATGGTATTGATAACTTTGGTTTACCTAAAGCTAAAGAGTATATAGATGGATTAACAGCTCATTTTCATAATATTGCTGAACATCCATTACATTACCAAGCGGTTGACTATATACGAGAAAACTATCGGCGTAGTGTATATGATAAATATTCAATCTATTACATTATCACTGATAGCAATATTGATGTAATGCGAATATTACGAGCTGAAAATACTTCAACAGCATTTGAATAAGTTAGAAAATATCACATAGGGCTATTTTTGTACTTTAGTAATTTATTCATACAGTTAAATTGCATAATTAGTGGTTACATAAATACTAAGCAGCTACCTTGTAATCAATAGCTCGCCGGTGCGACTCTGGTAGTCGGCACTATTTATTCCAAAAAGAGGTAACAATTTTTTTAATGGCATTAATGCGTTTTTTACTATTTATTTAGCAATAAATTAGCTAGACTCGATTGCTTTTTATTAAAGGGGGTCTGTGTTGATTCGAGTATATTGTCTTTTTTTGTTAACGCTTTTTATACCGTGGTCTTATGCTGATACGCTTGAGACGTTTAATCTCGAATTCTCGATACATGTTGCCAAACAACTCAAAAAATACGATATTCCTGGTGGCGCTTATGTCATTGTAAAAAACAATAAGATAGTTTCCTTAGAAACGTTTGGCCACACTGATAAAACAAAACGCCAAACTGTTGATAGTAATACGGTATTTCGTTTAGCTTCTGTATCTAAAACCTTTGCTTCCACCATTACTACAATGCTAGCACAAGAACATGTGCTTAACTTATCAGACTCAATCACTAAATATGTACCCGACTTTGCTTTGGCTAAAGAAGGTGCTGCTGAAAAAATTCAATTGAAGCATATCCTTAGCCATTCCAGTGGTTTAATGCCTAATGCTTATGATAATTTACTGCATGAAAACTGGAGTATGGATAAAATTATTGGTCGCTTTGATCGTATTACTCCTATTTGCCAACCCGAAAAGTGTTACGGCTATCAAAATATCACTTTCGGATTATTGCAACCGGCCATTGAAACTAGCCAAAATAAAAGTTATTCCACTTTACTGACAGAAAGACTATTTTCGCCTTTAAAAATGGATGACAGCTCCATTGGCCTTAAGGCATTTCAACAACACACCAACACAGCTAAACCTCATGTTTTAAGAAAAACCATTTTAACTAACAAGAGAGACAAAGAAGGTAAAAGACTAAAGCAATATATTTGGCGCGCTGTAGATGTAGAGCCTGATTTTTATAAAGTGGCGCCTGCTGCAGGTGTTAATTCAAGTATTTCCGATTTATCAAAATGGCTAATTGCAAATTTAGGTCATAATCCAGATGTTTTATCGCCTGCACTGTTAAGTGAAGTGACAACACCAAGAATAAAAACTAAAAAAGATTTACGGAGAAAATATTGGCGAGAGCATTTAACCGATGCACATTACGGTTACGGGTGGCGTATTTATCAACTTCAGGAGCAGAAAATTATCTATCATTCAGGTTGGGTAGAAGGTTTTCGAGCTGATATTGGCTACTCACCTGGATTAGATGTAGGTTTTGCCATACTTATCAATGCTGAAGCTAATGTTATTAATCAAATCTCTAGTGAGTTTTGGTCACAAACCCATAAATTTTCAACCCCATAATCAAGTGAATATTGTATGTATGAGGTATCAATGGATCTATGGCATTTATGAATAGTATGTATATTCATGTGGGCGCCCGCTTTATTACTAAACACAAAATAAAAGTATTAATTAGGTTACAACAATGAAAATAAACTTACAGCCGACTAACTTTATAGATTCAGAAAATAGCGCAGTTATTAATTTTGTTAAAGAAGTTATTGGCAATAGCACAGATCCAAAAGAACAAGCGATTAAGCTTTATTATGCTGTGCGTGATGGTTTTCGTTATGACCCGTACCATATTCAGTTTACGCCCAAAGGAATGAAAGCCAGTACTGTTCTTGCTCAAGGATATGGTTACTGTGTATCTAAAGCGGTTTTACTTGCTGCGGCAGGGCGTGCAGTGGGAATTCCTACCCGCTTGGGTTTTGCTGATGTAAAAAATCACCTTAGTTCAGAAAAGCTAAAAAAAATGATGCAATCTGACATTTTTTCTTGGCATGGTTATACCGAGTTTTACCTTAATAATAAGTGGGTTAAAGCAACTCCCGCATTTAATAAATTATTATGTGATAAAGCAAGTATCAAACCTCTAGAATTCGACGGTATGAATGATTCCGTGTTTCATGAGTTTGACCGCTCTGGCAATAAGCACATGGAATATCTGACAGAGCATGGCTATTTTGACGATCTACCTTTTCAAAAGATCTATGAAGCATATAAAAAGGACTATCCAATGTTTACTGCACTGTTTGAACCGGAAGCGGAGTTTAATATAGATGGTCAATTTGAAGATGACGCTTCAGCTAACTAACATCAACTCGGTTCAAAATCTTTTAACTCATTGTTAAATAAAGGTGTTTTTACTGGTTTTTGTCTCCCCCTCAGCTTCTGAAGTAAAAACTTCATGCTCGGTAGTTATTTTGCTGCTCCATAAAAACTAGCAACTACCCTATCACCGGTAAGTTGCTAGTGTGAAAAAAAATTTTAGAAATATCCATTAAGGCATAATCAGTTCATTTTCATTATCTGAATTGGTAACACGTGTTAAGCTATTTGCTGTTGTAGTATTTAAAAAATAGATCTCTGTTTGTTCAGGTAATTCTGGTAGTTGTGGTACAGGGTCTATTGTATGTGAAACAATGCACAGTACATTAGCCCCAAAACCTAAGCAGTATATATTTGTTAAATTACTTGAAACCTCAAATGTACCAAGTACAGAACCTGGTACAGCCGAAATTGCATCTACAGATGTTACCTTAGCACCTGCAAAGCCACCCGCCGTATTAACAAGATTAAAACCTTCGGCAAGCAAAACTGTTTTACTATTATCGTAAGAATTAGTAGTGCTAGTGTCGAAACTGGTATCCCAAGCAGCGCCAATCCATGCAGCAGTCGGTGTTTCTTCTTTACTACCACCCGTTTCATTAACTACAGGCAAGAATGGGGATTATACTCATTTGACCTTGGTTCACTGCCATATTCCTAATATTGTAGTAAATGTAAGTATTATTAACTTCCATTAGCACAATGTCATTGTCACTAGTTGCAGCAGCAAGGCTTATTGCTGTGCCGCCAGTTTTTGGAATTGATTTCACTTCTTTTCCTGAGCCATTAACCCCAACTTGATATATAACATTAGAAACACTCGGTGTAACAATTTGGATGTCATCAGTTTCACTTGTTAATACTGTTGCCACGCTAGTGCCGTCAGCAGGAAATTGATAAAGTGTGTTACCTTGGCCAAAATAAACCATGCTACTGTCACTTGCAGCAACCGTAATATGAGTGCCATTTGCGATAGTAAAAATAGCGAAAGATAACGTACCACTGCTAATATTGTATGAAAATAATTGGTTATCTATTTCGAGTAGATAAAAATTGTCTGCCACTTTTAGTTTATAATTAGCGTAATCGCTAACCGCTACAATAAAACTACAATTGGTAAAGTCAGTATCACAGCGTTGTAATGCGCCATTATCAACCACTAACCGGACCTGAAATTGCCCCTGTATTTTCATCAGTAATATTAATTACTGGTGCTTTAGCGATAATAGGTGATTGAGTGGCGTCCATGCCAACAGTAACCATTTTCCAAATATCGTCAGTAGTATCACATACCTCATCTATACCCGACAAACGATAAACATATTGTGAGTTTTCTACATTGGCAAAGTCTGATATAACCCCACCATCAACCAAATCACACACTTGATGCGCTAAACTTTCATTAGAAATCTGAACTGGTGTATGAGAGCCACTTTTTAATGCACTCGTTTTATATAATTTTCCATCAGTTTTTGGGTAAACAACGGCGTAGTTATTCACATTACTGATAATTTTAGTGGTTCCGTTGTACACTCCTGACCTTACTAAACTTTCGCGTTGTGTTGGTAAGGTAATACCAAATAACAAGTCTGTAACAAGGTTTTCAGTGGCCTCAATGAGAGTTGGTGAATTAGGACTGGATGGGTCTACCGAGCTTAAACCATGTGTATAAAATAAAAGAGTTTCTGTGCCTCCCGCAGTGCTACCACTATTGTTTATCGTGATCTTAACGGTATCAGTAACACTAGCGCCATCATTGTCAGTTACTGTGAGGCTAAACTCTAATGCTTCTGTATTTTCAACTTGGAGAGCAATAAATGTTGGGCTGCTAATTTCCGTAGCAGATAACTGCACTGTTGTGCCCGATATCTGCTGCCATAAATAACTTACTGAACCTTCAATATCATTGCCACTTCCAGACAATTGCACCGTACTGCCCTCATCTACTGTTTGATCTACGCCAACATTAATAGTGGGAGGTGTATTGGTTGCAGGCGTAGATGGGTCACCTCCTCCATCCCCGTCATTTCCACCACTTCCTCCTCCGCAGGCAGATAAAATAAAAAGGCAAGTTAACAATAATACGCTTTTGAATTTATTCATGTGTGCTCCTAGCATTGTATCTATTCAACATTTTAATAAAGTAATAAAAATAAACTTATCTGTGCCAACCATCCCCAAAAAAAGTCAACGAGATGTTTCTGTAAAGCAAAATTTCTGCCCGTATTTATTATTATTTTCTTTTAATCAAACCATTAAACACTACCAGAATAGTTGCATTATTACATCGACACTTATCGACACTTATCGACAATTAAAGCCACTTAAGAGGTGTTAAGATGAATGATAATTAGTTACTATTTATTTGTTGCCTAATTAAAAGGAGCCAACAACAAAAAAAATGCTTGAGTATAAGGACTACCATGACAGATAAAACAGCAGTCAAACGTCGAAAACGCGGTGTAAAAGCATCTCGAGTAAAACTTGAAAAAGCACTTATTAATGCAGGTTTTACAACGCAAGCAGCTTTAGCAAAACACATAGCAGAAATTGAAGGCACTGACTCAATACCCAAGGATATTGTCAATAGAGTATTCAGGGAAGTGTCTGTATCCCCACATACTTTAGAACGTGTAGCCAATGTATTAGGTGTTGAAGCTTACACCCTCTATCTTACCAATGACAATTTTCAAGCTCCTAGTATGACATCTGATAAGGAAGACAATGAAGACAATAGCCATGATATTCTTAAGGTAACAACCAACAAACCAACATATACCCAGTATTGGAAATACTCATCCATAACCATCGCTTTGCTAGTTTTCTGCGCAAGTATTTTCTTTATTATGCAAATAAAAAAAGTGTCTAATGAAAATACCTTAATAAAACTTCAAACATTAATTCCTTCGTTAGGTACCCCCACTAATAAGTATTCATTGGCGCTTAGATCTTCGCCATCAATAGAATCCACGGCCGAGAAACTTAAGGCATTGCTGAAAAAAGATTTTAACGTGGTGCCTAGAATATACAAACTAGACGAAAACAGCATACAAACAGAAAATATTGAACGCTCAAGCCAAGTAGATATGATTATCAACATGCAATTATTTAAGTTGGGACGATTCTGGCTAGTAGAGTCATCTATTCTTAAATATCCAAACAAGGTGATTTTAGCCAGAAAGTTACTGACAAAATCAGAGTGGTTATCATTGGGAGAGGAATATACAAAACAACTTGCTCATACTCTTAATACGTTTATTCAAAAGGGCTATACTCAACTACCTAATGAAACACTACCCAGTTTAGAGTATTTAACACTCATTGGTGAAGGTTTGTCACTCTTAGACGAATCAAGTGATTTCAACAAAATAAAACAAGCACAAAGTAAGTTTCTTTTAGCAAAAGACATTAATGAAACATTATCACTGGCTAAAGGCGGGATTTGCCTAACCTACTTATATGAAAGTTGGACTGGTGATGAAAAAACATTACTCACGCGTGCTAGCCAACATTGTGAAGAGGCAAAACAAGGTGAAGAAAACTCAATAGTTGCAACCGCAAATAGCTTTTTATTACGTAGAACGGGGCGATTAACTCAAGCCTATACATATGTTGAGCAACAATTAAATCAAATGCCTGAAAGTGTAGATCTACTTATCGAAAAAGGTAATATACTTTTAGAGCTATTTCGACAAACGGGGGAAAGCAACAAGCAATTAGAACTTGCTAAAAAGTCATTACAACAAGCCTCCTTATTAGCACCTAATTTATGGAAAAGTTATTTTATTTTAGGATTAGTAGAATGGACTCTAGGACATCAACGAGCTGCAATTGAGGCAACATCTGTTGCAGCAAACCTTAACCCCAATGATCTTGTTTTATCAAATATGGCTACCTTAAGTTTTTGTATCGGTGATATAGAGCCTACCAAAGCATATGTACAGCAAATACTGCTAAAGCAACCTGACTCTTATTTAGGTTTGGAAAAAATGAGTATGCTGCATTACTATGCTAACGATTTTCAGGCTGCAATAGATTATCGCCTTAAATCCATTGCTAATCTTTGGAGAATCAAGTATTCATGAAATGTGGGGGGCACTAGCAGATGCATATCACTTCAATGGAGACATAGAACTTTCAATCCAAACTTATGAAAAAGCATTACAAATTATAGATAGGGAATATGCTCGAGGAAATCAAAACCTATCGCATCAGGCCTTCAGGTTATATTACCAAATAAAACAACATATATTAGATAACAAGCAATACCCCTTAAATGAGTCTGTAAATACAATACTACTGTCACTTGCGAAGCAACATAACACTCTCGATAGCTCAACCATTGCTCGTATTGCGTTAAGTTTTTATTACCTAGGCGAAAAAGTCCACACTGATGAATATAAACACTTGGCAAGTACTCGCTGCCCTGTCTATCTACAACTTCCTGATTGGCAATAACGGATAGTAGTTCAATAATTGATCTTCACCTCCTACCTCACAGCCAAGTAATATTTATTTTTTACAAGTAAATTGAACTTATTTTGAAAAGCACACTCTTACTAATAGTAATGTTATTCCCTTAGTGTTTCATGTTTTATGCACCTATTTTTATAGGTGCATTTTTTTTGCCTTTTTATATGAGTAATACATTCGCACATACTAGAAATACACTAGGTAACCTCAGATCGGCTTAATAAATGTTCTTCTAGCAGCTATTTTTACTAACTTCGGCGTTAAATTCACTTGCAATAGCTCCCTATTGACGCGTAAATTTGCCTTGCTTATTTTGCGGACTAAAGTAGTAAAACTATCAAACCAGAAGCAAATAGAAATTTTAATCTATAATTTTCAAAAAGTTAACCATATCTTAAACCGAGCTTAGGTTAGGTAAACTTTATAGTGATTAAAATTAATACCACTAAAAATTCACTTCTACTTTTATATTTCAATATTTAATTTATACTGTACAAATAAACAGTATAAAATTGAGAGTTATGAAAGTTATTCCAATATACATCGAGGCGGGTATTTCAGGTTTTGAATCTCCCGCAGCAGAATACAAAGAACTGGGATTATCGTTAGATACACTGCTGATCCGCCACCCTAATGCTACATTTATTGGGCAAGCCTCTGGTAGTTCAATGCAAGGTGTGGGTATATTTGATGGTGATTTATTAATTGTTGATCGATCACTCAGCGCCCGAAACGGTGATGTTATTGTGGCCAATTATAATGGTTGCTTCGTTTGTAAGATTATTGATAAACAACAAGCACGATTACTGTCAGCATCTAAACACCATCAACCTGTGATAATTTCACCTGAGGATGATTTTCAATTAGAAGGGATTGTTACTCGTTCAATTAGACTACATCACCAGGCACCCGAGTTAAAAGCATGTATGGCTTAGTTGATGCTACTTCATTTTATGCATCGGCCGAAAAGGTATTTGACCCAAGCATTCGTAATAAGCCCGTTGTTGTTTTAACCAATAACGATGGTTGTATTTGTGCCGTTTGCCCTATTGCCAAACGACTTGGTATTCCTAAATTTACGCCTTATTTTCAAATTAAAGATTTACTGCATAAACATGGTGTTGTTATTCGTTCATCAAACTATGAATTATATGCTGATTTATCAGAGCGCATGATGACTGTAATCAGTCGATATTGTGATAACCAACACATTTACTCTATTGATGAATCTTTCTTATACTTTAATAATTTTCATAAAGCGATTAACAGTTGGTTTGACTATGGTCACCAAATACGCAAAGCAATATGGAAAGAAACGCGCTTACCTGTTGGTGTCGGTTTTGGCATTACCGCAACCTTAGCCAAAGCAGCAAACCATGCATCTAAAAAGCTTGATGGCTTTGATGGCGTAGCTGTTATTGATTCGATTAAAAGTGCGGCCCCTATTTTACAGCGTATGAATACCTCAGACGTATGGGGAATTGGTAGTAGAATAACGAAAAAGCTCGCGGTACAAAATATTCATACCGCCTTTGATTTAGCTAAACAAAACCCTAAAGATATTCGACAACAATATAGTGTTGTAACTGAGCGCACCGTAAATGAATTAAATGGCATTAGCTGTTTATCATGGGATGATGTAAAACAGCCCAAACAAGCCATATTTTCAACTCGAAGCTTTGGACTACGTATAAACGATCACCATCTACTTCATGCAGCATTAGCAAGCCATGCCAGTATCGTTGCTAAAAAACTGCGCCGCCAATCATCACAAGTTAAAAAACTCATGGTGTTTGCTTCAAATTCCCCTCATGATGACTACTATTATAAACAAGCTATTGTTTACTCGTTTGCAATACCTACAGATAACACCACCCAACTAGCACAAGCGGTTTCACTGGTGTTACCGCAAATATATCAATCAGGTGTTAACTTTTATCGTTGTGGTGTAGGTGCTATCGAGTTAGCAAGTAACCAATTTAAGCAAGGTGATTTATTCAATGTTGATCAAAGTAATCCGACCTTAATGCAATGTTTTGACAGCATCAATAAACGCTATGGTGATGGTTGTATTAATATTGCCAGTGCAGGACAAAAAGAAAAGTGGAATATGAAGCGCAATTTTCTTAGCCCACAATTCACCACAAATTGGCGACACATACCTAAAATAAACTGCTAAACTCAATCAATAATTCAACTCAGTAAATAACTAAAATCAGCTATCAGCAAAGATTAAAAAAGGTTTATTATGTGCGGTAGATTCAACGCTACTTTTGATAGTGGTGTAAAAAAACTTTATACCAGTTTAAAAATTAATAAAGTCAATGATAAACCCATTGATAAACGGTTTGTGAAAGCGGCTGATACCGTTTCTATTGTGAGAGAAAAAGGTAATAAGCGTATTGTTGAAAATGCAATTTGGTGGTTGTTAATTGATCAAACAACAACCGGTTTTACCCCCTCAAAATACACGTCATTTAATACCCGATACGATAAATTAAATACACCTAGAAGTCTTGGTTATCAAGCCTACCGACACTCACGCTGCGTTATTGCAGTAAAAGGTTTTGGTGAAACTGAATTTAAAAACAAAAAGCCCGTACATTATTTTGACATAGCAGCGCAAAATGGTGGTTTGTTGCCGGGTGGTTTATGTCGAGACTGGGTTAATAACCACACAGGCGAAATAAAAACGTCCTGCTCGGTCATCACTTTACCACCCCATGAAAAACTAACACATATTCATAGTAAAGCCATGCCGCTGATACTGCCGCAAGATGAAACTATCATTAATAATTGGCTTGATGTGGCATTAACCGATATTGAACAATTTACACCACTACTGCGACCACATATCCCACAAAACTTAATAGCTCAGCAGATAGATAAACCCATGACACACAACCCAATTAGCAAACCTGAATTAATCACATTGGATAACTTAACTTAGGGAGAAATAAGATTAGTGCTTGTTCCTTGACAGTTGCCACTTGTATAATTAAAACAGGTTAATCAATATAGAGGTTTTGCGTGTGAAGGGGTTATTGTTCTTGCTAGTATGTGTTTTAGCTAGCCATTCATGTTATGTCATTGCAGAAAAACCAAAAACACGAGACATAAGCCATTTAATCTCTAAAAAAGAATTTACAAGCTACAAAGACGTAGCAGAATTTATTGATAAATCACCCAAAGTATCAATTACTGTTGCACCATCGAAGGCAGACATTAATGAATACGGACAACAAGTAGTTAAAGTATTAACGGGGTCAGATTGTGATAGAGATGGCACGATGGATGACAATGCAACCTGTAATGCTGTTTTTTATAAACTCTGGCTAAAATATTCTTTATAAATTCCCCTTTGAATTCACAATAACGTATTTTATGTGCGGCTTTAATGACACGGGTATTAATCTATAATTGCCGCAGTTATAGCGCAAGATGCTGAGTCGAGATCAGGCAATAATATGCGTGCACCATCAACATCTCCGTCTTGGAATTTACCTCGTATTAATTGAATAATACCGTCTGCTTTATTATACATTGCTTCCAAATTATCAATATCGTCAGCTTTAAACATTCTTTCTTTCTTTTGTCGGCAAATCCAATTTTTACAATGGTTAGCTTGATCACCTAAAATTGGCCACTGGCTATCATCCGTTGAAGATAAAGTTAACTGTCGAATTTTTTCAAAGGTATGTAGGCATATTAATTTAAATACCGCTAAATGATTCTGCTTTTTATTTAGGTTTTTTGATTTCAAACT
Source organism: Colwellia maritima (assembly GCF_022669015.1). Classification (GTDB taxonomy): domain Bacteria; phylum Pseudomonadota; class Gammaproteobacteria; order Enterobacterales; family Alteromonadaceae; genus Colwellia; species Colwellia maritima. The sequence goes on from NZ_JAKKSL010000003.1 coordinate 242,627, forward strand.
CAGCCATTTTTCATTGGGAGTGTAATCGCTTAACCAGGTTATAAAAGCATCATTTGGCATTGGTTTGGCTATTTGATAACCTTGGGCTGATTCGCACCCCATTAACAATAACATAAGACCATGATTGGTTGTTTCTACACCTTCAGCAATAACATGACGGCTAAATGACCTAGTTAAGGCAATAACACCTTCAATGATTGCAAAGTCACTAGGGTCATCTAGTATATCGCGAACAAAACTTCGATCGATCTTAATTGTATTTACCGGTAATCGACGTAAATGCGTTAAAGATGAATAACCCGTACCAAAATCATCAAGTGAAAACGCTACGCCGAGTTTATTTTGACAAGATTCAATAATATGGGTCAGTGTTTGAATATCTCCAAATACAGAGCTTTCCAGAATCTCTAGTTGTAAATACTGCGAATAGTGTAGCGGGTATTGAGCTAACGACTTTTCAAGTTCTTTAACAAAGGAGGATGACAACAAATGATTTGAGGAGATATTAATACTCAACTCAAGCGTTAATCCCTGCTTTAACCATTCATCTATTTGTTGTAATGAATTTTTAATAACCCATTCACCTACCTCAATATCTAATGGCGTATTATCAATTAAAGGCAAAAAATCTAATGGCGGAATAATCCCTTTTTGTGGATGATTCCAACGAATTAATGCCTCAGCACCAAACACTTCGCCTGTGGCCATGTTTACTTTTGGCTGAAAGTACAATTCCAATTCATTATTTTCTAGGGCCTGTTTTACTTCATCTACTAACAGATTTTTTTGAATAATACGTTGGTCTGAAGCCGGGCTATATAAGTGAAAACAGTTTTTGCCATTCAATTTAGATTGATACATAGCGTGGTCTGCATGACGCAGTAACGTATCAATATCACCGGTATCTGATGGGTATAATGTTACCCCGCTAGAAGCGGTAATATGAAGTTCAACATCGTCAATGAAATAGGGTAACGACAGTATTTTATGAATACGACACATCATTTTTTCATATTGTGACGTACTTTTAATGTCATTTAGTAAAATGGCAAACTCATCACCGCCTTGACGTGAAACAGTGTCTTCGTTTCTAATACACGTTTTAATGCGGTTAGCTACTTCAACCAGTAACAAATCACCTGCTTCATGACCATGATTATCATTAATTGGTTTAAAATTGTCTAAATCAAGAAAGCACACGGCAAGTTGGTGACCTGTACGTTCACTATGAGCAATAGATTGTTGAAAGCGATCAACAAACAAGGCTCTATTAGGTAGCTTAGTAAGTTCATCATAATGTGCCATCTGGTTAAGTTTTTCTAATTGTTTTTTACCTTGCGTAATATCTGAAAACACACCAACAAAATGCGTTACTTCATCAAAATCATTTTTCACCGATGAAATGTTGAGCAACTCAGCATAAAGTTCCCCTTGCTTTGTTCTATTCCATAATTCGCCTTGCCAAAAGCCACATGCTGCAATTGATTGCCAAATTTGTTCATAAAATTCTTCGCTTTGTTTACCCGAATTTAATATGTTTAAATGTTGCCCAATAATCTCTTCATGACTATAGCCCGTTATGTCAGTGAATCTTGGGTTTACTTCAACTATAATTTGTTGCGCGTTAGTGATTAAAATACCTTCATGCGTATCATTAAATACTTTAAAAGAGATTTGGTGTTTTTCGGAATTATCCTTTTGTTGAGTAATATCTTGTATGGTACCTATACTCTGAATATGTTGATTATTATCATCATAAATATGCTCAGCATTATCTAGCACATACTTTAAACGTCCGTCTGGTAATAACAGTCTGTATTCGCTTTGAAAAGGTGTGTGTTTTTCGATACTAAAATTTAAACACTTAAAAAGATCATCCCTGTCATCGGGGTGAATTCGTTCAAAGAAAAGTTCAAATGTTATTGTTTCTTTTTTGTCATATTCAAAAATACTATAAACTTCATTAGTCCAAAATATCGCTTCAACATTAACTGTTTGTACCCAACTACCTAACTTCGCTACCGCTTGAGATTGTTCTAATATATTACTAAGGTATACTTGCTCTGAAATGTCACGCACAACACAAATTAATTGATCATTGATGGCTATTTTATTCAAGCGAGCATCAAAGTGAGCCAATTGGTTGTTTATTATTAATTCATAATTAAAAGCAAGCGGGGTTTGTAATTTATTAATTTTATCAATTTTTAGTTGAAATAACTCGCCAACACTACCACCTAAAACATCTTGCATACGTTTACCAATAAAACTTTGCGGTGGCTTATACAACAAGATTGGGTTCTGAGTGATGCAATCTAAAATGGTGCCGTCGGACTTCATGCGAAAATAAGTGTCAGGCAATGCTTTAAATAAGCTTTTAAGTTCATCATGGTGACGTATATCATTTAACTCAAGTTCTTTTAATATCGTTACATCTTGAACTATCCCACACATTAAGTTTACTTCGCCGGTTTCGGCGTATGCGAAGCCACCTGAGACTAAAATCCAACGAATCTCCCCATCCGTTCTTCTTATTCTACATTCAAAGATCCAATCAATTTTATGGTTAATGGCATATTGATACTTCTTATCTACAGCTTCTTTATCTTCAGGAATGACATGGCTTAGAAACAGATCATAATTCCATTCTGGTAATTTTGAGTCATACCCAAAGATTTGGTCGTGCTTTAATGAGCGAACAGACGTGTTGTTTATTAAATCAAGATCCCAATTTCCAATATGACTATGATCAAGAACAAAGCTCAACCTTGCATCATTTTCACGTATCTTTTTTTCGACTAATCGACGTTTTGTTGTGTCAACTGCTTGAATGATAAAGCCATAAACATGATCACTTTCAGGCTTAAAAATTGCTATGGTTGATGATCTAGGATAATAAATAGCGCCATCTTTTACTTGAAAAGCGTCATCGTTTAAAATCGTTGTTTTTTTTGTCGCCGCTTCAGTTAACCGTTGCTTCCATATACTTTCCGACTCAGGTAAATTTTTCCATGTAGTTGTTTCCCAAAAAAGCTTACCGACATAATCATTCCGATTTACTCCTTGAGATTCGAGGGCAGTGTCATTAACTTCAATCACTACGCCTTCAGCGTTAAGTATCGCCATAAACTGAAACTGTTGATTGAATATCGTATTAAATAGTAACCCTGATGCTTCAAGTGTTAAAGAAAAGGGGATATTGGGATTTTTAAATTTCATCCCCTGATTATGATGTATATTGTCAATACTTCCACCAAAAAACTGTTATTTTTCACGAAAATCTACTAAAAAGCAGTAATAAAAGCAGTAATGTTGTCATTTTATATCATAATACCTGTTAAAGGCATCAGCTTTATATTTCGTTATATGGCCATTTACCTTAAACTAATGTTTCAACCTTAATGACTTTTGCCATTAATTATTTTATTCCTTTATTAACTGATTTCAAATTACCCTATATTATGGCCGCAGAACGTTTTATCCCCTATAGAAAACAAGATATTGTAAAAATGTGCACTCAGGAGTTGGCCGATGAAGACTCGGTACTGTCTTTTGAACAATTCTGCCAACTACTTTCCAGTGTTATTCATTATGACTATCACGAATTACTGGAGTCATTAAAAAATAATTACGCTCCCTTTGATCCAAATACGGATACAAAGCAGTTAAAACAACTTAGCTTAGCTGAGCGTGAGCAATGTCAAACAGCCTTCACTGAAAATTTTTCTCAAATTTTAAACGCGGCTAATTTTGAAAAAGTTACCAACCAAGACTTACAAGAAGCACTCACCGAAGAATCATTATTTAAAGTGAGGCTTGAAGTGGAATTTGATGATTTTGAGCAAATGGTTTTTTATCGCCGAGGTGAGTCGCAATTAAGTGAAACCGTGACTTCACTGTGGGGATTACGTAAACAAACAATCAATTTTACGAATTATGATCGTGTTGCCGTATATATTACTTTTAAAGATAAAGCGTATTATGCTAAAAAAAGAAATCAACACTGGGTTATGAACCAAGCTCTACCATAATAAAATTATTTCAAAATGTACCAAAAGCCGATTTAGAGATGTTATTCCCTAACAGCGAAGTAAGAATGCGGCCAATTGACAAGGTAATTATTGGGGCTTCCGCTATGGTGGGCGGTACCGTGGTATTAGTAACGAAACTAGGCGCGTCTATTTTAATACTATCGGCATTATTTGCCTTTTGGCTTGGTTTACGATCTGACTCGGTGGCGATGACACAACAACATTTTATTTCTCTTGGCTTAGGTATGGCTGTTTTTTCTGGTTTTATTTTTAAAGAATGGAGTAAATTTAAAAATAGAAAAATTAAGTTTATGAAAGCGTTGTCAGATAATCTATATTTTAAAAATTTAGATAACAATCCGGCGTTTTTCATACCTTAATTGATGCGGCCGAAGATGAAGATTTCAAAGAAGCCTTATTAGCTTACACCTTCTTACTTAAAAATAAGCAAGGACTAAGTAAAGCCGCTTTAGATAACAAAATTGAGGCTTGGTTTTTAAGTAAGTACAACTGTCAGCTTGATTTTGAAATATCAGATGCACTAGACAAACTTGAGCGCATGCAATTAGTAATTTCAGAGGGGGAAACTTATCAAGCACTTTCATTGGTTCAAGCAAAAAAGCACTTAGATAAGCGATGGGACTCTATATTTGATTACAACCAATAAGTGTATCAATGTTATTTTTATGTATTGCTAGTCATTTTTTTCTTTGCCCTTCTCGCCCTTTTTGGCTTAAAAGCCACCTTGGGCAAACCTGAAAAAGGCTGTTGGCTAGCCTCTGTTACCATATCAGTGATAGTACTAATGAGAGGGTCCATAAAACTGACATAATTAGCATTTTTTTCTGCAATAGCGGTTAATACCGATTCCCATTGAGCTGTCATATCAGGCAAAGTTGCCTTAACAGGTAATGCATTAATCAGTGCTACGCCAATATCAGTGGCTACTATTTTTTTTCCTTGTCGTTGTAAAAAGTTACGCTTAAAAAGTAAATCTATAATTCCTGCCCGAGTTGCGTCAGTACCTAAGCCGTCAGTATATCTTAACACTTTGCGAATATTTTCATCGCTAACAAAACGTGCAATGCCCGTCATGGCGGCTAACAGCGTTGCATCAGTAAACGACTCAGGTGGCGATGTATGCTTTTCAATTAATTCACCTTGTTTACAATGTAGGTGTTGTCCTTTTTTTAATACTGGCAGCTGATTAGTCTCGTGTTGCGATGCTTTATCATTGCTCGGAAAAAGCACTTTCCAACCTTTTTGCTGCTCAACCTTTGCATTTGTAGTGAATAACCCTCCTGCAATTTTTACTGTCAATTTGGTTTGTTGATATTTATAAACAGGATAAAATTGTGCCAAATATTGGCGAGTAATCAATAAATATATATTCTTTTCAAACGAATTTAAATTGATGTTATTCGGCGACTTTTCGGTGGGAATAATCGCATGATGTGCTGTGATTTTTTTATCATTCCAAACATGGCTTCGAATAGAAGCATCGGCATTTTTTGCTTGCTCATGACAGGGTAGCTTAGTGCCTGCCAACATATTAATAATCGCCGGCGCTTGCTTCAATTGCTCTTTAGGTAAATAACGGCAATCTGACCGTGGATAAGTGATCAGCTTATGTTTTTCATAAAGTGACTGACATACATCAAGTACTAATTTGGCATTCATTGAAAATTGCTTAGCTGCTGAAATTTGTAAACTAGATAAATTAAATGCCAAAAATTTCAGGTTTTGCTGTTTTTGTTCAATACTTATGTCTTCAACAATCGCAGGTTGATTATTAATTCTTGCAACGACATTCTCAGCCAAGCCTTTAACTAAAACACGACCTTCTTCATCGCAATATTGTTGGCAAGCTTCGCTAGGTTGCCATTTTGCAGTAAAACACATGTTTTCATTGTCTTGCTTTTGACTAAGACTTAAATGAGCTAACACTTGATAAAATGGCTTAGAGATAAAATTAGCAATGGCTTGCTCCCTTCTTACCACCAACCCTAACAACGGTGTTTGTACTCGTCCTACTGACAGTACGTTATTGTATCCTTGTTTCTGCCCTTGTAAGGTATATGCTCGAGTTAAATTGAGTCCATAAAGCCAGTCAGCTCTTGAACGTGCTAACGCTGAAATTGACAAAGGCATAAAATCTTGATTGTTTTTAAGTGAGTTAAGAGAACGCTTAACAGCGGGTAAATTTAAATCACTAATAAGCAGCCTTTTTACTTTGGCTTTTTTAGCTGTAGAAACATTAAAATAATCAATAACCTCGTCAACTAACAATTGACCTTCTCTATCTGGATCCCCCGCATGAATAATGGTATCGGCTTGCTTAACAAGATGACGTAACACCGTTAACTGAGCACGAGTACGAGCAATGGGTATTAACTTCCATTGCTGAGGTAACATAGGCAGAGTTTCCATAGACCACTTTTTAAAGCGTTCATCATAATCTTGAGGATCGGCTTGCGCCAGAATATGCCCCACACACCAACTGACAACGTCACCATTAGCAACTTCAATATGTGTTTTGTGATTTTTGTGAGGTTTAGGAAGTGCAGCAGCAATAGCCCGACCTAAACTGGGCTTTTCAGCAATATATAATTTCAACTAAAAGCGCTATTAGATTAAGTTATACAGCAAATATAACTCAAAAACTGTTTTTATGTACAGTACTCTTTTGCGTTATCTGAAAATAACTGACTATTATTCGTTATTTTTTAGGCATTATTTTATTCTGTACTTTGCGCATATGTTCACGAAAGCTTTTATCAAATTGACTTTCCCCGCAAGAAAAAACAGAGGTAGAGCCTTCTACTGGGCTTCCTAAGAATTGCTCTCTCTCAATGATACAAGTACCGTTATCATTTTTAGTTATCGATATATCACCCGACATTTTCAGCGTATTTTTTTCGTGAACTTGTTCTAATGTTAACTGCTGACTGGAGTGTGGTACAGGAATTTGAGCGCCATGCATAATTGAAGGCGATCGAAATTGTTGATGTGTGGCAACGCCTTCTGCCATTACTTTTTCTTTAATCGATTTTCGTAAATTTTCTAACTGTGTGTAACTTGAAAACCCTGCGGTAATGGTTTTCTTTATAATCTTTTGTTCTTTATTACCTGATAATAAATCATGTTTTTCTTGCCTAACATCAGATGAATCTTGTTCTGATTGCTGTGTTACTGATTGTTTTGGCTTTGATTTTAATTTTGGTGTTGATGTTGCAATTTCGCTGCCAACCGTTACGTCTTTACCTATGACAGGTATAGCATTAATTTTGGCAGGTAATTTATCTACAGCGATAGGTTTTTCTTTAACTGTCTTAGGAATAATAGCCACAGGCTTGGGTGGCGTTTTGTATAAATAGCTTTTAATCGTTTTTGAGATGATTTTCTTTTGTTTCGGTTGCTCTTTCTCAGATATAAAAAAAAGCAACAAGGCAAGTAAAACATGTATTAATACGGAAACAACTAAGAAATGTTTTTCCATTGAAAAAACGCTCTTCTTTGCGGCGCGAGCGTTGGTTGCTCAATAACATTTCCTTTAATTATTAATACCGGCACAAATCTTGTCCCCTCCTTTTAATACTTATACAAAATAGACACAGCATAAACGAGTAAGTTCAATATCTTATAAATATGTGTTTTTCGCAAAAGAATGCAATAAAAGAAATGGTTCAGCTAATTAAAAATTTCTTTTTCATTAGCATAAATTTCATCGTCAATAGACTCAATTCTCGATTCAAAAATTGCTCGAGCATCATGAAGTCCACGGTTATAAAAATAGGCCCCTATCTCTTTAGAAAAGAAATCGAGTAGAAACTCCGCGTCAAATTGTTCAAGCTCTTGCTCTAATTCATTATCGAAATAGGTTTGTAGTTTTTGAACCATACAATCGCGTTGCTCTTTAGAAAATTCAATTTTAGACATACTTATACCAAGTTGATTACGTTATTTTCCTTCAAGCAAGTCACACACCTACTATTTGATTAAACCATATCAGCAAAAGGGTTTTCTGTAGGTAAAGCAATTTTATGTTTAAACTCTGCAAAACGTAAAGCGTCACTATGAATCTCAATCAAGTTTTCATCTAGCAAACCTTCACCAAACTTATAAATAAGATCAAACTCACCATGATTTGCACGTTGACGATACACATTTTGTGCTTGTTCAACTAAAGAAAGTTTTTCTTGGTATTCACCCATTGCCTGTTCACCATAGCGTTTGCTCATCATCGCAAGTGTTATTTTAGGTGACATTACCGTAGCCGTAGCGTTATTACCGCCAAAACCTTTCGAATTAATAAAAGCAACATCCATATCACCACAATGCCAATGTTCTGTCGCAATATTTAAACGATCATTGTGAACATCATCAGCCACTTTATCAATGGTAGTAACGCCTGGCATAATATTGTCATTAAAAATACCCAAAGCCATCGCCATTTGATCACCACTTGCCGGGCCAATTGTATGTCCAACAAACGCTTTTGGCGCAGCAACAGGCCAATTAGTGATATCGAAACTCGATGCGATACGATCATAGATCAACGATTCTGTAACACGGTTTTGTGGGGTGCTTGAACCATGCGCCAAAATAAAGCTGCGCTCTTTTAATGATTCTTTTCCTAAGATATTTTGAGCTAACGCAACCGATTTAGCCATTGTAATATAGTTACCAGGGCCAGGAGCGGTAATAGACTTTTTGTATCCATCAGCATTCACAAATACATCAGCAACAGAAGCCATAACTTTGGCTCCCATTTCAAGTACAAGGGCATCATCCATTAACACAACAAATTGAGCGCCTTCACCAATAGTAAAGCCACAGTTTTCACCAAACGGACGACTAGTTCGGCGATGATCTGCTGTATCACTACGGTCTAATTTTTTTAATCCCTCTTCATTCGCTAACGCACTCATATTACCAAAGCCTTCAATAACTTCAGGTGTAATAGGTGCTTCTGCACTGCCGACAACAGCAACACGAACTCTGCCTGCTTGTATATCTTGAACAGCAGAACGTAAATTATAAAGAAAAGTGGCACATGCGCCTGATGAAGAAAAGGTGGTACCAACATTACCCGTAACATAAGCATTAATAAAATCAGTAGACATGGTATTTAACCCCAATGCTAACTGTTTTGTACTCACTCGAGAACCTGACAAACGGCTTTTCAAAAGCCCGCCAAGCCCTTCCTGTTGCATTTGTCCTACGACAGATGCTGAATAAGTGCCGACTTGATCTGGACTAATTTTATCTAAAATCGCATCCCATTCTATACCAGTAGAGCGAATTGCATCGGTAGCAGCAAAAATAGTGGCTTGTAAACCCCGTGGTTGATACCGACTATTATAAAGGGTGCTTGGCTCAAAACCTGTTGGCATTTGTCCGGCTTTAATTGGGTTATCGCGGTAGGCATCGTGAGTAATGGTTAAGTGCTCAGGAATTTCAACCTGTACTTTGCCTTCACCAATATCAGTAACCTGCCAAGCATGAGGTAATGGACGCGGTAGTTCTTTAGCTCGTAGTTCAAACGAGATATGTTTATCGATAGGTTGCAGATGCATTTTCTGATGCCAATGGGTGGCATCGGGATCAAAGTGATTTGTTTCTATTTTACGTATCAATGTACCATCAAGGATCTGTTGTCCTAGTTTAGCTTCCACTTCACTAGCTGCAATAGTATTCCCTTGCTGATCAACTAATTTACCTTCCTGAGACGAAACTAGCTTCATTAAACTAGCTAAGCCAACAAAGGTCTCTTCACGCGCTTCTGCATTAATTTTATCAATAACAATACGGCGAAAACCTTGATGAAATGATGTACGCCCGGAGGCGTTAATGCCTCCCATGCCAATAACTACAGGTAATGCTTTCATTTAAATACCTAATTTAACGATAAACAATTTATCAAATTCTAATATCGCTAGTTTATCGTTAAGAAAAATAAAATAATAAGCAATTACAGCCAAAAAATATGCAATAATGGCCACAAAATATAAATACAACAAAATATATGTCAATAGATGAAAAAAACAGTATAGAGACAAATCAATTAAACGTGGGTTTAGTGATCTATCAACAGATATTAGCCACAGGCTTAACTTTACCACTAGAGATGTTATTAGCAGGTGAAGCTTTTGGTCGTCGGTATGATAAATCAGCGCCAAAATTATCAACGCAATTAATTAGTCAAGAAAGTACCGCAGTCACCTCACGTCTTGGTATTCAGCTTTTACCGGACATTACCTTAGAAAAGGTGACATTTAAAAACAACTCAAATATAGAAAGCAACACGAACAATGAAATATACAGACCCGACATTATTTTGGTTCCTAGCTTGTGGCGAAACCCTAGACCTATATTAAAACAACACAAAAAACTCATATCTTGGCTAAACTATTGTTGGCAGCAAGGCTCTACTTTACTTGCTGTAGGTACGGGGGTTTGCTTTCTGGCCGAATCTGGTTTACTTGATGACCACAGTGCCACCACCCATTGGCACTATGTTGAACAATTTAAACGTGATTATCCCAAAGTTGAGATCAAACCTGATTTTTTCATTACCCAATCCGAACGCATTTATTGTGCAGCAAGTTTAAATGCTTTAGCTGATATAATTGTTCATCTTATTGGCCAAACCTATGGTCAAGCTGCTGCACAAAATGTTGAACGAAACTTTTCCCACGAAATAAGAAAACCTTACGAAGAACAACGTTATTTAGAAGGGGCTGTCGACAGGCATGCTGATGAATTAATTGCACAAATTCAGTTTTGGTTACACACAAATTTAAGTAGTAATATCAGCTTGTTAGAGGTAGCGAAACAATTTGATTTAAGCCGCCGATCATTTACACGCCGTTTTAAAAAAGCGACAGGCATTCGTGCAACCGAATATTGGCAGCAACTTCGCATAGAAACCGCGAAAGAGTTATTGGCCTCAAGTAATTTATCTATACAAGAAATAGCCTACCAAGTGGGTTATCAAGATCAGGGGCACTTCACTCGTTTATTCAAGAAAAATCTTTCCTTAACACCTAAAGATTACCGAGCAATGGTACGTAAAAAATTATTTAGTCAAAAGTAAATATCAGCAAAACTTCAGCTAATACTTGTCAGAGTAGTTTAGGTTAGGCAAAATAACCCCGACTAAATTAAATTATCAGAGATTAACATGAGTGAAAAACTATCCACCGCCCTGTCAGTAGCACAGAAGCAAATCAATCAAATGCTAACCATGCAAGATGCAATGAACTCGCGTGTAAGCGAATCTTGGCGTAGTAATGGTTACGAGTGGTATCGCGCTATTTGGGTTGAATGTGCTGAAATGCTAGACCACCATGGTCGGAAATGGTGGAAACATCAAGAAATTGATATTGCTCAAGTACAGCTTGAGTTAGTAGATATTTTTCACTTTGGTTTGAGTTTACGCTTAATGACAGGCGATAGTGTCGATTATATTTCTAGCAAGTTAGCTAAAGAGTTACATCAGGGCACGGGAGAAAATGATTTTAAGATTGCCTTAGAAAATCTAGCCTCTGCCGCAGTCACCAAGAAATCTTTTGATGCTAAGGCATTAGCTGACTGTATGTCATTAATGAATATGGATTTAGATGAATTATTTCGTCAATACGTTGGTAAAAACACCTTAAACTTTTTCCGTCAAGATCATGGCTATAAAGAAGGTAGTTATATCAAAATTTGGCATGGAGAAGAAGACAACGAAGTATTAGCAAATTTAGTGAAAACACTCGATACAGGCGCCGATGATTTTCAGCAACAACTGTATGCCGCACTTGAGGCTAAATATCCAAGCGCCTAACCTATAGCAATAGCGGTATTTAACTTTATACCGCTCAATACAAAGCATAGCGTCTCAAAGAAAACACTTACTATAGCTTGCTATATATAGTGCACTAACCTAAGTATTAAAACTAAAATATCTAAACTAATTTCTTTGGCACAAATTCTGCTTAATCAATATTAAGTACTCGTTTTATTTATTGTTAGCAATAAAGCGTCAAGAATTTGAATTGTTGGAGATGTTATGGAAATTATTTTATTTGCTTTAATCAGCCTAATTGTTATTGTTGGTGTCTTAGCAAGTCGCTTAAATGACAACAGTTTTCCCTTTCCTTTTGACTCTAAAGCCGCTGTTTTTACACCCGCAGAAAAAAACTTTTTAAATTTATTAGAACAAGCGATGGGACAAAAATATCGTATTATCAACCGTGTGAAACTGTCTGACATAGTTACTATACGACAAGGCGTTTCTAACCGTGCAAGTCAAAGTGCTGCAGCAAATGCTGAAGGAAAATACTTAGACTTTGTTATTTGTGAACGTAGCACAATGAAATTATTAGGCGTGGTCGATTTAGTTGACACGCAAGGTCGTGGTTACAAAGTAAAAAAAGATTGGTTTGTCAGTGGCGCACTCGAAGCCGCTTCAGTACCCCACTTACGCATAAAAGTTAAAGCCAATTACACTTTAGATGAAATTCGGGCATGTATAAATTCACGTTTATTAGGTAATAAAGCTCCCGTACCTCAAGTTAAGGGTAAAATTATTCCCGCCCCGATGATCAGAGCACGTTCAAAAAATACAGGCGTGTTAAGTTCCGTTGCGGCGAAGGCCGAACTTTCTTCACAAATGTCTGGCCGCTTACCTGGAAAAATGTCAGAACAAAATGTTGCTGCACTTCCACATTAATGGGTTTATAGCGCTAATACATAGCAAAACATAGCAAATTTTCGTGAATAGTTGTAAGGCAAAATTTTTGCCTTAATTTTTTGCCTGAATATTGACTAACTTTTTTCTACTAGCCAAGTTATAATCTTTAGCTAATTGAAACGTTAAAGAGACACTCATGAAAGCAGGTATTATTGGCGCAATGGAGCCTGAAGTTGCCATTTTAAAGGATAAATTATCACATTGTGAAACTAGCAGCCACGCAGGTTACATTTTCCATCAAGGTAAGATAGACAACAATGACGTTGTTATTGTGCAATCAGGTATTGGTAAAGTTGCGGCAGCACTCGCAACCGCAATACTTATTGATAGATTTAAGCCAGATTATATTGTTAATACTGGCTCTCTTTGGTGGCTTTGATGCCACACTGAAAGTTGGCGATATTGTAGTTAGCTCTGAAGTTCGTTATCACGATGTTGATGTAACAGCCTTTGGCTATGAAATAGGTCAATTACCCGCAAATCCTGCCGCTTATACACCACACGAAACACTAATAACAGCAGCGACAAAAGGCATTGAAGCACTTAGCGACATTCAGGCAATGCTTGGTTTAATTACCACTGGTGACACTTTTATGACTAAAGACGACGATATTGCCAAGGCACGCGCCAATTTCCCCACCATGGCAGCAGTTGAAATGGAAGGAGCCGCTATTGCGCAAACCTGTCATCAATTAAACGTACCTTTTGTTATTATTCGTTCATTATCAGATATTGCAGGAAAAGAGTCTCCAACCTCTTTCGATGAGTACTTAGAAACCGCCTCGGTTAATTCTTCACAATTAGTTGTCAACATGCTTAATGCACTTAAAGACCAAACGCTTAACAAATAGGTTTTGATAATAAACACACATGACTGACTTTACCGCGCTTTCTCCTTTTAGCTACCAACTCTTAATATTGCTGACTGTAATTTTAGTTAAAGCGCTTGTTAGTCATTTTATTATTCATGAACCGTTACGTGCTTTTCAGTTTTATTGTGACAAACTAAGTAATAAAGTTAATAAATCTCAGAATAGTCCCAAACAGCGAGCAATCGCGGGCTTAGTTGCTATTGTCATCACACTAGTACCTATTGCCATTATCCTATGGATGTTTGAAATTTTAGTAGAAGTTAATTTTTTATGGCAAGCATTATTACTGTATGTAGCCTTGGGCTCGTTTGGTATTAAACAAACAAGTAACATTATAGTGCAAGCATTAACCACTAAACAAAATCATTTAGCAAAACAAACTCTTAAACCTTGGGTACTAAGGGAAACAGAACCTTTATCTAGTGTAGGTTTAAGTAAAGCAACCATTGAAATGCAGCTATTGCGAACCTTGCAACATGGATATACAGTAGCTTTAATATTTATGCTTGTAGGCCCTTTAAGTGCCATTTGCTTTCGACTATTAATAGAGATGCATTATTGTTGGAATAGTAAACTAATTAAATACCGACATTTTGGGCTATACAGTAAACATCTCGTAAATCTAATTCAATGGTTACCCGTTAGAATATTCTCATTATTGTTGTTGCTAATGAGTATAGGTAAAAATGCGACGCTTATTTGGCGCTTAAGTCGACCCTACTTTTTTAAACTCCATAATAGTATTGCCTTAAGCTTATTAGCACTGAATTTAGCTATAAAGCTAGGCGGGGTCGCTATGTACAATGATCTGCAGCACCCTAAAGAAAAGCTAAGAAAAATTAGCTTTAACGATTTGGCAAGACAACCCCAAACCAATGATATTATTCGTGCGCATAAAATAATACATGGTATTATTTATATCAGTTTGTTTTTTATGATCTCACTTGCAGCGGCGATAGAATTTATTGCTGCTAATAGTTAGTTGCGGGTTAATATAAACGCGGCTAAATATAGCGTAAAGTAGACGCAAGGCACGGTTAAATTTAATGAATACGTCACAAATTCAACACACTATTAGGAACCACTATGATTAACATTACTCACCTGAACATTATTAAAAGTATTGCGTTGGCCACCAGTCTTTTTATCTCTACCGTATTTGCCAGTGATATCCCTGAAATTTCGCAACAGGCATTTTTATCTGCTGTTAAAATGCCCAGTAACAACATTGTACTATTAGATGTGCGTACTCCGGCAGAGTATAACGAAGGCCACATTCTTGGCGCCATTAACATTAGCCATAATGCTATAGAAGCTAACCTCCCTCAATTAGCACAATACAAAAATAGCAATGTAGTTGTATATTGTCGCTCAGGTAAACGTGCGGCTATCGCTCAAGACATTCTTAACGCAAATGGTTTTACCAAACTTCAACATTTAACTGGCGACATGAATGGTCGGCTTGAAGCAAAATTACCCGTTGTAAGTCAACAACCTTAATATGAATCCATATTTACTGATAATAATGCGCCAATAAACACATGACAGAGCTTTTATACTACTTAGATATTTTTGGTATTATCGTGTTTGCTCTTTCTGGCGCATTAATGGTCGGTAGATATAAGCTCGATCCCTTTGGTGTTGTCGTTCTCGCTTGCGTTACTGCCGTTGGTGGTGGCACTATTCGTGACACCATTTTACAAGCCCCTGTATTTTGGGTTGTTAAACCGTATTATCTATACGTTATCCTAACCACCGCACTCTTAACTATTATTTTAATACGTCAACCTAAGCGTATTCCCAAACGCTTTTTACTTGTTGCTGATGCTTTAGGCTTAGCGCTTTTTGCCGTTTTAGGAACGCAAAAGTCAATTATGCTTGGTGCTGCTTACCCAGTAGCCATTGTTATGGGCACTATTACCGGTGTTGTCGGTGGTATGATTCGTGATGTTTTATGCAATGTTATTCCGATGATCTTAAGTAAAGAAATATATGCGTTAGCAGCCATGCTAGGCGGCAGTTTATTTGTAGCGTTTCATTTATTGGGTTGGTCTGAAAATGAAGCAACGATTGCCGCTATTTCAGGTGCTTTACTCGTTAGATTGGCAGCAATTTACTGGCGTGTTTCGCTGCCTGCTTTTGATATAATTGACAAAGAAGATAAATAATTTACGCTTCTATTCCCCAACCGTCATTGTAGCCAGAAAATTTAGTCGCAAGTCGGACAAAAAAAGCTAACTTTCGTTAGCCTTTAATTCAATTGATAAAACTATTTTTTATAATATGTTTATTTCATCTTACGGCGTGCAACTAAGCCACCCGCTAATAGCATAAGCATCCAACCAAAACTTGCTGCATCTCCGTCTTCACCTTCTACGGTAACTTCTACTGTGGTTGTTGTCGGAGGCGTACCACCAACACTAGAAATCTCTGGTGCAACAGGCTCTGGTGTCACTGTAATATTAAATGTACGCACAGTTTCAGTGCCAAATCCGTCGGTTACTGTCAATGTTACACGGAATGTTAACTCAAATGACGGGAAGCCAGATAAGGTCACGGTACCATCACCATTGTCGGAGAAATTCATCCAATCAGGTAAACCTGTTGCTGTAATTGTTGGAATACCACTACCTTGGTCAACATTGGTTTTAATGGTGATATCCATTGCGGTATCAACAGGTACTCGAATATCAGATGACATCTCAAAGGTTGGTCTTTCAACTAAATTAATAGTCAATGTTTTTTCAAAGGTATTGTCTGCACTGTCGGTTACTTTCACTCGAATATCATGCGTTGCATTCTTATCAAAATCTAAACGATTACCGCCATCGGCAACTACAACATAAGTAATACCACTTTCAACCACTAACGCAAAGCGCCCATCGGCATCGTCAAGCAAACTATAAGTAAAGGAGTCATTATTATCCGCATCAATTGTAGTTAAAGGGCTAACTTTCGTGCCATTTTCAGACGCTTCTAATAGTTTGTTACTGTTATAAACAGGGATATACTGCCCATCAACAAACATCCAAGCAAAAACACCCGGATGATTAATATTACTGCTAGTTGAGTAATTTGTATTTTTGTCTAACGATACATAATTGGTATTATCATCATTACTCCGGCCGCCTAATAAGCCGGTTGTCCAACCGGTATTTTCATAACGGTACTCAACAACAAAGTTACCGTTACCAATATCATGAAAACGCATTTGACCCGCAAAAGGCGTAGTATCGGTAGGATGCGCAGGCCAACCGTAATCTGATGATTTAGTAATTCTGTCATCATAGGTTAACGTAACTACGTTCTTCACTGGATCCAGATGATAATAAACTTTATTACTGCCCGTTGAATTTCCACCAACAGACAAAACGCCAGGGTTACAAGTTTTAGTGAAATTACATGCAATACTTGTATGCACGGCAAAAACAGGGCCCGTTCTACTCCATAAATCTTGCCCTACCTGTGTAGAAGAGTCAGAATCCACTAATAACCAATCAAATAACCCCGTTTGTACCGTTTCAAAAATGACATTACCATGCTGATTCATTTTAAATTGAGTTGCCGCATTATAATTCGTTCCGTACAGGTTAAAACCATTGGCAAACACACTAGAAACATCAATATCTTGGGTCTGCCAATTAGTTACAGCAACAAACTCAGTGCCAAAATCACCAGGGCCATTTACCTCAATTAAATCATTACCTGGCTCAATAACAACAGGTATACCAAATTCAATATCAGTGGGGGCTGTATTTAGCGGTACCGCCCAAGAAGAGTGTGACACAAATGCCATAGATAATGCCAAAGCACTATGAACCATGCCTCTCATAAGTTTATTATACATATATTCCATTAACCTTTTTTTGATTAGAGACACGCGTAGCAGTCTGATTGATATAAAGTTTATTGAGGACATACTACCTGATTAATTCAATGGTTGAAAGTTGTAAACGGAAACTCAACTATTTCTTATAAGGACAGATAAATAAATAATGAATATAATGAATAAGTGGGCAATCAGCGCTCAACAATTGCCTTTTCAATAAGTGCTCGACAAGTAAAGCATTAGCGAAATTTATACCAGTTTCATTAATTAAGTGATCTATTTTATACGTAGAAAAAATTGCCAAATACAAGGCATTTATTTCAATAACTAGTTGTTCTAATTATTAAATAAATAACGATGTAATTGGTGATTTTAGCAAGTAGAGATGATCGCATAGTTACCGAGATTGGTATTAGAGCCTTTCACTCAATATTTAAACCAAAAAAAGGCTAACTTTCGTTAGCCTTTAATTCAATTGATAAAACTATTTTTTATAATATGTTTATTTCATCTTACGGCGTGCAACTAAGCCACCCGCTAATAACATAAGCATCCAACCAAAACTTGCTGCATCTCCGTCTTCACCTTCTACGGTAACTTCTACTGTGGTTGTTGTCGGAGGCGTACCACCAACACTAGAAATCTCTGGTGCAACAGGCTCTGGTGTCACTGTAATATTAAATGTACGCACAGTTTCAGTGCCAAATCCGTCGGTTACTGTCAATGTTACACGGAATGTTAACTCAAATGACGGGAAGCCAGATAAGGTCACGGTACCATCACCATTGTCGGAGAAATTCATCCAATCAGGTAAACCTGTTGCTGTAATTGTTGGAATACCACTACCTTGGTCAACATTGGTTTTAATGGTGATATCCATTGCGGTATCAACAGGTACTCGAATATCAGATGACATCTCAAAGGTTGGTCTTTCAACTAAATTAATAGTCAATGTTTTTTCAAAGGTATTGTCTGCACTGTCGGTTACTTTCACTCGAATATCATGCGTTGCATTCTTATCAAAATCTAAACGATTACCGCCATCGGCAACTACAACATAAGTAATACCACTTTCAACCACTAACGCAAAGCGCCCATCGGCATCGTCAAGCAAACTATAAGTAAAGGAGTCATTATTATCCGCATCAATTGTAGTTAAAGGGCTAACTTTCGTGCCATTTTCAGACGCTTCTAATAGTTTGTTACTGTTATAAACAGGGATATACTGCCCATCAACAAACATCCAAGCAAAAACACCCGGATGATTAATATTACTGCTAGTTGAGTAATTTGTATTTTTGTCTAACGATACATAATTGGTATTATCATCATTACTCGGCCGACTAATAAGCCGGTTGTCCAACCGGTATTTTCATAACGGTACTCAACAACAAAGTTACCGTTACCAATATCATGAAAACGCATTTGACCCGCAAAAGGCGTAGTATCGGTAGGATGCGCAGGCCAACCGAAATCTGATGAATAAGTAATTCTGTCATCATAGGTTAACGTAACTACGTTCTTCACTGGATCCAGATGATAATAAACTTTATTACTGCCCGTTGAATTCCCACCGGCAGACAAAACGCCAGGGTTACAAGCTCGAGTAAAATAACATGCAATACTTGTATGCACGGCAAAAACAGGGGCGATTCTAGCCCATAAATCTTGCCCTACCTGAGTGCTATCAGGATGCACTAATAACAGACCTTCTACCGTTTCAAAAGAAACATTACCATGCTGATTCATTTTAAATTGAGTTGCCGCATTATAATTCGTTCCGTACAAGTTGAAACCATTAGCAAACACACTAGAAACATCAATATTGTGGGTATACCAATCATTTACAGCAACAAACTCAGTGCCAAAATCACCAGGGCCATTTACCTCAATTAAATCATTACCTGGCTCAATAACAACAGGTATACCAAATTCAATATCAGTGGGGGCTGTATTTAGCGGTACCGCCCAAGAAGAGTGTGACACAAATGCCATAGATAATGCCAAAGCACTATGAACCATGCCTCTCATAAGTTTATTATTCATATATTCCATTAACCTTTTTTGATTAGAGACACGCGTAGTAGCCTGATTATTATAAAACTTCTTATATATATTACCTAATTAATTCATTAGATGAAAGTGATAAAACGCACTAGGTAACCCTTCTATTTTTCAACCATTTCACTTACTATTTTTGTTGCTCCTGCGAATAAGTTCTTAGTTGGTCATCGGCTTTGAGCCTATATTAAACAACCTGCATGATATATCTATTACGCTTCTATTCCCCAACCGTCATTGTAGCCAGAAAATTTAGTCGCAAGTTGTTCAAAATCAGCTTCTTGTTTACTGACCATGTCATAACTTGGCACAATTGACATGGTACAGTCTACGTCCCAAACATTGGGACTTTCATCAGGATGCACTCTTACACTGACTTCTTCCATGTTTTCGTTAATAAAATCTGCCATTGCTTGCGCTTGTGCTTCTTTTTCAAATAAATGAAAAAAAACCACTTTATGTGTCACACTGAGATCTATACCGACTTGGTGCATTTCTGCTAATACTTGACCTGTTTCGTCGTTGGGAAAATTCATGATTTCACTCTACTTTTTTTAAACATTGAGACGAACGATATGAACGAATAACAGCATTATAAACAGCGGTTATCCACTTGAATAGTTTTTTGAAAAATTTAGTCTAAAACAAACTCAGCTCGGCTTAACAAATCTTTCTATAGTGAAAATTTTTTCAAACCAAGTTGAGGTTGAAAGAGTGAATATTTACGTCACTAAACGGTTAATCTTCTTGAGGATATTCGGCTAACATGGTTGAAATGGCTTGTTTAATTCTGTCATTAGTATCGGCACTATTTTCCTTGGCTTTTAAACCCAACGGATAAACACTACGCCATACAGAGCGATTTTGTTTAGGATCAACCAAGTCAACCACTAAGCTTCCTCGGTTGACCGTTGCATATTTTTGGTCCGTTTTCCACGTTGTAGCCCGTAAACAACTAGAGCAAAAACGTACTGATTTATTATAGTTAGCATATTCATTCTTTTTACCGTTAAACACATGATAAGTTACGATAACATCTGCATTATCGAGCGATTGATAGCTAAACTTTTTATTTGCCATTGTACGTTCTATAGCAATTTCAATGGCATTACGACGAGTATCTAACAGGTTTTGAGTCTCAGTAAATGTAGAATTTCGATCATAGAGGCTATAGCTTTTTACACCTGAAAAATCAAAATTATCATGGTAAACCACGCCCGCTTTTTGATTACTTGCACAAGCACCAAGCAGCGTAAAGAGTGCAAACATAATAATTATTTTCAACATGGTAAATAAAAAGCTATCAAATAAAAGAACTTACCTTAGCCTAACAAGTTCTTTAGTAACTATAAAGCCATGACACAAAAAACAAAGAAAACAACCATGCCACGCTTACTGTAATGTATCAAAGCTAATATCTTTAAAGCTAACTACTATTCCACCAAACTCTTTGGCGAACGCTTTCGCATCGTTTTGTTGACTAAAGCTTGCTAAGGTTTGCCCCATAGCGCCGGTTTTTTCTGAGCCGGTTACGTACCAAGCTGTTTTAGCATCAATAAAATATTTATCGTCAATGCTGTCACTGCCCCAGGGCATTTTGCTCATGTCATGCACTAACATTTGGCTAACGTTACGCTTATTTTCTGGATCTAAATAATAACTGAACATATCGCGCGTTGAGCAAAATTTGAAAACTTTATCGCCCTGCTCTTTTCTAAAAAGTTCACCTTTAGGTCCATCAAAACGGGTAATCAGCATGCCACATAAATGACATTCATCGCTTGACTCCATGGCGACAGCTTGATGTACCATTTGGGTTTTCTCTGACTTATCAGAGCAAGAAATTAACGACGTAGTAGCAATAGCAAGGGTGCAAACCAAAGTTAATATTTTAAAAATTTTCATGGTAAATATTCTCGATAGATTAGTTAAAGTTTCTTTTTCTTAAAAATAAAAATAGCCAACATAAGTGGCAGAATGACCCAAGCAACTAACGCAGAAAATAACTGCATTTGTGATAGGCTTGCATTAATAGCAACTGACAAAGCACCATTTACATCACTACTGTCTAGTCCTGCAAAGTTAACAAGGCGAAATATATCGGTAGGATTTAGCATCATTAATTGCGTTAGTCCTTGCTGAGTAACGCCTTCTTCAACGCCTACCAGTAAAGCTAGTAAAGCTAGGTCAAACGCCAAGGCAAATAAGAACCATGTTATTAATGCAAACCCGGCTGCTTTGGATTTTTCACTGACCGACAGACTAATTAAATAAGCAATAGCGGTGAAACTTAACCCTAATAAAATAGCACTGACAATAAACAAACCAAAGGTACTTAGGATAGTTGCATCCCCCATTTGCACGTATAAAACGACAGCCGATGCACCAAATCCTAGTAATGTTGCCAGTGCGATAATCCCGCCCTGCCCTATAAACTTGCCTAACAATAATTGGCTTTTACTCAACGGGTACGTCAACAATAATAATAAGGTACCGCTTTCTTGTTCCCCTACAAAACTGTCATAACTAAGTAATAACGCAATAAGGGGAATCAAAAAAACAGCTAGACTAGCCAAGCTTGCCACAGTAGTTGATAATGATGTAACTCCTACAGCACCTGATGCTGCAGCACCAAAATAGGTTAGACCAATAGATAGCAACGCAAAAATCAGGGTGATGGACACTAACCGGTTACGTAAACCATCATGAAACTCTTTATTAGCAACAGTGAAAATTTGTTTCATTGGCTTTGCCCTCTTGTTTGTTGTTGCTCATGTTGTGAGAGGAAGTGCCGGTAAACTTTTTCTAAATTAGCTGATTCAAGTTGTATGTCATTCAGATCATCCAACATCAGCAGTTGCTTTAATACTGCTAATTTCTCATGCTCTGGCACCATCAAAGTGTTCTGACACGTATCGCTTAAAAAACGACTTAATTTTGAATCTTGCGCCACCGCATCATGTGAACCTTTGGGTTTAATAATAACGGGTAAATCCGCTTGTTGACGTAATTCACTTAACGTACCCATCGCCAAAAGTTTTCCTGATGATAAAATCATGGCTCGATCAATATGTTGCTCTACGCCCGGTAACACATGCGAACATAAAATAACACTAGAACCATTGGATTTAAGTTGGTCAACAGTTTGATAAAAATCGCCGGTGGCAATGGGATCCAAGCCAACGGTTGGCTCATCAAGTAATAATAATTTTGGCTCACCAATAAAAGCTTGTGCCAAGCCAAGACGTTGACGCATGCCTTTTGAATAAGTTTTCACTTGCCGCTTCATCGCATGAGTAATACCAACTTGCTCTAATAAGTCTATTGCTTGTTTTTTACTAAAGCCCTTCAATTTAGCAAAATAGGTCAGTACTTCCAAACCGGTTAATTGTTCATAAAAACTCACATTTTCAGGTAGGTAACCAATTTTAGTACGACAATGCCAAGCTTCCTTTGAATCTGGTGCCATGCCCATGACTTCAACGCTTCCTGAACTGGGTGAAATCACCCCAAGGATCAGCTTCATCATCGTGGTTTTTCCTGCGCCATTATGACCAAACAAACCTAGTACTTCGCCTTCATTTAACGTCATAGTCATCGCACTCAAAGCGTCTAATTGACCATACGTTTTTCCAAACCTTCAATTAAAGAAACTAACGGGGTGTTCATAATTATTCTTCCTGCGCAGACATTGTATTTGTGTGGCTAATTTGTAAGACCGGTGTTACATCCGATTTTTTCTTAGGGATGAAAGGAGCCATCAATGGAAAACTATCTTTCACACCGGGTGGCTTCAATACGGGAAATTGTTTTTGTACCCAACGTAAAATCAAAATTGCAGGGCTGTCCATGATCATTTTCATTTCTGGGTATTGCCAAACTAATTTATCAATACCATCATTCGGTTCAAAAATAGCATCACCTATACCGTTATTGTCCATATCCCAACCAAGGTAATTACTCCAATAGTTGCCTTGGCCGTCTTTGCTCCATTCCTGCTTTTTATTAGAAACATACTTTACTTGAGTTGGATTATTAATAAAGTTGTTACCATAAATTTTAATGTTTTCTGATCCTGCGGTTAAATGAATGCCAATTTCAGCCGTATCAATAATATTATGTTCAACCGTGTTATAACCCGAGTTGTAAACAAACAAGCCTTTACCATCACGACCTAATACTTTGTTTTCTGGTTTGGTCCATACATTTTTAATGTAATTATGGCTAATAGTAGACTCGGTAATGAAATTGAATAAAAAGCCATAATCTTCGCTGTCTGTCGTTTTATTGCCCGTAATTATTAAACGACGTGAGCTCATAAAGGCGTAACCCGCACGAGTACTGTAAGCTGTATTATGTTGAATCGTATTATCATAAGAATACATATAATGAATACCATAACGAAGATCATGCATTGTATTGTTTTCTATTAGGTTATTTTGACTAGAAATAACATAAATACCATCTCGTGTTTCATATGTTTCATTATTAAAAACATGACTATAGGTCACATTGGATAACTGGATACCATTGCCTCTGTCCGCAGAGCGCAACGCTAAATTTCCTTTAACTTTGTTATTAAACACTTTTGCTTTGGTGATATTATTAAGCCAAATACCAAAACCATCGCCTGATAACGTCGTATTTTTAATGACGATACCTTCAGCTTTTTTCTTATCTGAACTTACGCCAACTTTTTCATTAGAATAAATACCTGAGGTTTGCTCAGTAAGATCATGACCCCAGTTGATAATATTGAGGTTATCGATAGTAATATAAGAATTTTTGAGAACAAGTGCATGCCCGTATCCTTGAGCATCGATAATACTACCAGTCTCACCACGTAGCGTAATTTGCTTAGTAATAACAAAGTTACCACGGTATGTGCCGGCAGTTAATGCCACAATATCGCCATCTTGACTGGCATCAAGTATTTTTTGCAGATCATCAGCCGTTGATACTGAAAATTCTGCAGCAAAAAGAGGCGAACTAACACTAGTCAGAAAAAAAGTAAAAGGACGAGTAAAGGGTATTTTTTATTCAAGCGTAACAAGAGAAATTCATCACTAAGTTCTAAAGGAATAACAGCATAACATTTTAAACTATGCGTCTGTTGATCTTAAGTAAAAGTTACCTAATTATAACCATAAAAACACTTTTAATTTTGCAAAAATAAAGCCCAACACCTCACAGTATTGAGCTTTAAAAATCAATTTAAACTGAGTTTATGCATGAACAAACATACGACCGCGCATTTCCATATGTAAAGCGTGACAGAACCAGTTACAGTAATACCATTGAACACCGGGTTTGTTCGCAATAAAAGTGATAGACGATGTTGCTTGCGGGCTAATCTCCATTTGCACACCGTGGTTAGTCATACAAAAGCCATGGGTTACATCTTCGACTTGATCTAGGTTAGTTACCACAACGGTCACTTCATCACCTAAATTAACATCAAACGATTCTAAGCCGTAGGTTGGCGCAACTGACGTCATGTATACTCGTACTTTTTTAGGATCTTTTTTGTCACGAATAACTTTATTGTCACTCATTAAGTCAACACCATCTTTCTTTGCCATTGCTACTGTAGGAGCAAAAAATGGGTCGTCACGTGTCCATATTTTTTTAGGTTTAACTTTACTACGGTGTACCATAATACAGTCATGTGGTTCAGCAAACGTAGGTCCATCATGAACAAGCTTCATTTCATCACCAGTAATATCAATTAATTGATCATTTTCTGGTTTTAATGGACCCACATTTAAAAATCTATCTTTAGAAAACTTACATAGCACAACTAACCATTTACCATCTGCGTCTTTCGTCTCACCTTGCGATGTATGGTTATGACCTGGTTGATAATTTACATCTAATTTTTGACGAACATAATTAACCTTTTCACCATTATAGGCTTTTATTGCATCTTCAACATTCCATTTAACCACTTGGCTATCTAAGAATAAAGTAGTGTAGGCATTACCACGACCATCAAAAGAGGTATGAAGTGGCCCTAAACCTAATTCAGGCTCAGCGACAATAGTATCACGCGGCTTAATTTTATTTGCAAATAAGTCATCTAATTTAGCAATAGAAATAACGCTCACTGTTGGTGATAATTTACCATTGGCAATAAAATATTTTCCTTCGGGAGAAGTGTTTAAACCATGTGGTGATTTAGGTACTGGAATATAACGTGTTAAATCCGAACCCTTGCGGCCATCTAATACTGGCACGTTATTACCATTATAGGTTTTGAATTTACCGGCTTTTAATGCAGCTTCACAAGCCGCTAAACTGAAGATAACCACATGATCACGTTCTGAGGCAAGCATTTCGCCTAAGTTCATGCCCATTTCTGAGTTGTAACAGGTTGAAGCGAAATATTTACCATCAAAGTCAGCATCAGTATTATCTAAATTACCATCAACCATGACTTGGAAAGCCATTTCCATGGTTTCTGCATCAATAACATTATATAACGAACGGTAAGTGCTGACATCTTTCATACCCGATTTCCCATCATTATTCATCGGGATTTCAAATTCACCATTACAAACAACATATTTTGTATATGGTGCTTTTTGCACACGTAAACCATGCACAGCTTGTACGTTAGGTATCGTTAGTATTTTGTCTGTTTTCATAATATCACAACGAATACGACCTACGCGGCTATTAGCCTTATCGTTGATAAATACATATTTACCATTGTAGCTACCATCAGTCATTGACATATGTGGGTGATGAGAATCACCGGCTAGATAGTGATCACCATCACCTCTAATGTGCTTACTTTCATTTGTTAAGCCCCAACCTGTTGCAGAGTCGATATTAAACATTGGAATACGCATTAACTCACGCATTGAAGGTACACCCATAATGCGTACTTCGCCTGAATGACCACCTGACCAAAAACCATAATATTCATCTAATTCGCCAGGGTGAACAACTGGGCTCATCGCAGCATGTTTTGCTTGCGCTTTTGCGGTTGATGCAAACATTGCTGCTGTCATTGGTGCAGCAACAACCCCAAAGACCAATAAGTGCGGTTTTACCGAAAAACTTTCGGCGGTCTTCATTATCTAATGCGACTTCGTTATTTTTTTGATCTTCATTACTCATGGTTTCTCTCCACTCTCTTATATTTAAATGTGGTTTAGATTTGGTCTAGTGTTTAAATGATACTTACACAACTTCTTTAATGTTAATTTCAGCTTCTTTATACTTAGCTTTTTTTCTTGCCATTTTTTTAAGTGGCGGGCATTTTTCTTCATTATAATAAGTTACCTGACAATCTAGACAGTAGTGACACTCTCTCATGTTGATAACACCATCAGGATTAATTGCTTGAATTTCACACTCTTTGGCACAAGTTTTACACGGCTGACCGCACTCTGGACGACGGCGTAACCACTAAATAAACGAATACTGTTACTGGTTGATAACGCAGCACCTAGCGGACACAAATAACGGCAAAAGAATTTACGGTTAAAAATATTAATAATTAGTAACGCTGAGGCATATAAAATAAAAGGCCATTCCCGATCAAACTTCAACAAAAATGTTGTTTTAAACGGTTCAACCTCAGCAAATTGCTCAGCTAACGCTAATGACTCCATTGACAAGCCAAACAAGGCCAATAAGATTAGATATTTAATTGCCCATAAACGCTCATGTACAGCCCAAGGCAATTCAAACTGAGGAATTTTAATATACCGAGCAAAAATATTGATTAATTCTTGTAGCGCCCCAAACGGACATAACCATCCACAATAAACCGCACGTCCCCATAAAATCATGGTAACCGCCGCAGCACCCCATAAAATAAAGATAATGGGGTCAAGTAAGAATAAGTCCCAAGAAAAGTCTGACATAAAGGCTTGCAAAAAGGTAAAGACGTTTACAACAGATAATTGTCCTCCCCAAGACCAACCAATAAACACGACCGTGATTATCAAGAAGCTGTGGCGGAAATTGTGCATAAACGTTGGATGACGTACGAGAATATCTTGGAAAAATAAACTCATTACAACAATGAATAATAAAATAATTAAGATAACAACTTCGGTATTTTTTTCTTTCCACACTTGTTGTGTTAACGACAACTCTGGCTCAGGTAAAATCAGTGGAGGACGATCTACATACTGATCTAACGTGTGATAGTCGGCCTTAAAGCTTGTAAAAATACTATCTAGAGGACCGGTTTGACGACGCACAAGTAATTCTAACTGCCAGTCAGATCTTTGGGTTAAAGTTGTGATGAGCACGAATAGTAAAAATTGATTTTTCTTCAAAATCAGGCAAATTATCCATTGCCAGATCAGTGATCCTAGTATGATCTAAATCTCTAAAGGCAAAAGCATCACCATTTTGTAAAACTTGAATACGATCAAATATCCCGCCTCTAACATACCCAGAGCCCTTATATGAGTATCCTTGTCCCATTAAAATTAGTGCATGTTCATCAGGCTTTAGGGTAGACATTAAATATTCATATTCACTATCACCAAGTAAGTTTCGTCCAATAGAAGGAATATCAACTTGTGCAAAATAAATTTCCGCAAACATATCTTGCTTTTGTTCTGGGCTAGCTTCATTTATATGCTCAGCTTCCGTGCCAACAAAGGCTTTATCAACAGTTTCTCTATTGAGATATAGCTTACGGATAGCACCATTACCAAGCATTGTTAACCAATCTGCTTTTTCATAAACATCTGGGTATATAGTACCCATGGGTTGAATTGCTTCTTGTCCAAAGCCTTAATAATCCCTAAAGAGCGCGCGACTTGTATGGCTGATTTAACGATAGCAACATTCATCACCATTACGGTAACAGTAGCACCTGACAAGCCGTCAATATGAATAACACCTTCTGTTTTGTTTCCACCAACTTTTAGCCTATCTTTTACTGTTAGGCCATCATATTGATCTGCAAATTTATGTAGCTTGGATTCAGGAATTCCAACCAAAATAATAGGTTCGTGATGCTCTAATACTTTAGCACCTAAATACACACCGTTAGTGTCAATGGCCACAAGCATGTTAACTGGTTCGCCAGAGTAAGCAGGGATTTTTTCTAAGTCATTAGTTTCAAAAGCGTAGCCTAATACAACTTCTTTTTGACTCTCATCTTGACCAAAAACAGTCCAAATTAATGGTGCACCTTCTTTGGCAACCATTTTTTCTGAAATTTTGGTTTGTTCGGGGAAGATCTCTTTAATTAAAGGCATTGGATCTTTAGGCGGGCTAACAAATAAAGCCTGCGCAGGAAAGACAACCGCTAGAGACAAAAAGAATACAGGACCTAAAAGAATTAAGATCTTATTCAAGATTTTATTAATGGGACTGAAGAACATCAAGCATCCTATTCTTAATACAAAACAGCAGATAATAATCATAATAAAGCATAGCACCGCTGCGACAATATGCCACAGTCTACTTTATTAGTATAGAAGTGTAATGATTTAGATCAAACAATTGTCATCGATAAATTCCCTTTAACAACAAGGATATACCACTTTAGTGGTAGGTATTATAAAGAATTAAACCTAGTAGTGTGATAACAGTAACTTTGATAGTTAGGATGGTTTATTTGGCAATGCCGTCAAGGTAAAGCAATTGCAATTGATACGTGAAAAGAAGCAAGAAAATTATAACAATATTAATACAAAATAGGTTACCACTTAAGAGGTAACCTATTTTAGACCAGGTAAAAATTATTTAACCGTCACTCGCGCAAATTTACGTTTGCCCACTTGGTATACAGCATTACTACCACGGAGAACCACCAAATTTCTATCGGTAATTTTTTCACCGTCTATTTTTGCTGCGCCCTGTTTGATCATGCGATAAGCATCTGACGTGCTAGCAACCAAGTCAGCATCTTTTAATAAGTTAGCAATGGCAATTTCACCATCTTCAGGCGTAATGTCAAGCTCTGGCATTTCATCAGGCATTGCACCTTTTTGAAAGCGATTAATAAATTCTTGATGTGCTGCTTCTGCCGATGCTTCATCATGAAAACGGGCAATCAACTCTTTAGCTAAATCAATTTTCACATCCCGTGGGTTCTTCCCTTGTTCAATTTCAGCTTTATACGCTTCAATTTCGGCTAGGGGTTTAAAGCTAAGTAACTCATAATAACGCCACATCAGCACATCTGAAATCGACATGATCTTACCAAACATATCTGACGGGCTGTCAGTAATACCGATATAGTTACCCAATGATTTAGACATTTTTTGTACGCCGTCCAATCCTTCAAGTAAAGGCATCATCAACACGGTTTGTGGGCGCCGCCTTCTGATTTTTGTAATTCACGACCCATCAATAAATTAAATTTTTGATCAGTACCGCCTAGCTCAACATCGGCTTCAAGTGCAACAGAATCCCAACCTTGTACTAAGGGGTACATAAATTCGTGAATGGCAATGGCTTGCCCATTCGCATAACGTTTTTTAAAATCATCGCGTTCCATCATACGAGCAACCGTTTGGCGAGAAGCAAGTTTTAACATGCCGGCAGCACCTAGTTTTTCCATCCAAGTTGAGTTAAACGCAACAGTCGTTTTCGCAGGATCTAAAATTTTAAATACTTGATCTTTATAGGTCTGCGCATTAGCTAACACATCTTCTTTCGTTAATGGCTTACGCGTTACATTTTTACCCGTGGGATCACCAATCATGCCAGTAAAATCGCCAATTAAGAAAATAACTTCATGACCTTGTAGCTGAAACTGACGCAATTTGTTAATTAATACGGTATGGCCAAGATGTAAATCTGGCGCTGTCGGATCAAATCCGGCCTTAATTTTTAAAGGTTTACCCGTTTTTAACTTCGCTAATAATTCTTCTTCTACTAAGATTTCTTCTGCACCACGTTTTAATTCTGCAAACGCTTGACTAACATCGGTCATTTTCAGTTCCATTAGTGATATTTATTTCAATGTGCGAATTCTACTCATTTTAGCGACCACATAAAAGTAGAAAAACGAATGAACGCCTTATTTATAAAAGTTTTTATACAAACATTGATAAAAACTTTGCTATAGTGGCTGATATGTTAACGACAGTTATCGTATTTCAGTTCTCAACATTTCTATCATTATAAAATAAACTAAATAAATACCTCCGTGAATAAAAAACAAATATTACAGCGTCAATTAAAAAGTTTGCTTCGCATTGCCCAAAGCCTACAAAAAGCTTTTCAAACACTCCCCAAAAAACATCAAACGGTTATTATTGGCATTAGCGTGCTCGCCTTGATATTAGTTTTATTACCTTCAAGGGAAGAGTTAACGGTAAAAAACACACATACTCAACGTTTTGAAGTAGGTAAACGCTATCAAGTAGCCATGCCAGGACAAACAACGGATAAACAATCAATTAGCCCTATTGAAATTGAAGTACCGACAATAAGTCAACCAATCAAGAAACTCGATGAGGTGGATAAAGCGTTCACAAGCACGGTAAATTCGGAGCAGCAAAGTAATATTGCTTGGCAAACGATCACGGTGCGTAGTGGTGATTCTCTTGCCAGAATATTTAAACGTTTAGGTTTTAGTGCTCAAGACACCTATGCCATTAGTAGTGCAGAAGGTAAAGACAGCAAATTACTCCTTAAAATGAATGTGGGCGATACCCTAAGAATTGCGACAAATGACGCAAAAAAAATAACGGCATTAGAATACCCTCGCTCTAAAACAGAGACACTTTATATCAACTTAGTTGGTGACACTTATCAGTCATATAAAGAAAGTAAAAGCGTTGAAATTCGTGAAAATTTCGCCCACGGTACCATTAATACTAATTTTTGGAATGCCGGTACCGCATCCGGATTAACAGATGGACAAATTATAGAACTTGCCAATATTTTTGGTTGGGATATTGATTTTGCATTAGATATACGGGTGGTGATAGTTTTCATATTATTTTTGAACAAAAATATGTTGATGGTGAATACATTGGTACAGGTAATATTTTAGCTGCAGAGTTTATCAATCAAGATGATGTATTCCAAGCGGTTCAATTTAGCGACAAGGAATATTACACCCCTGACGGTAAGAGTATGCGTAAAGCCTTTTTACGCGCACCTGTAAATTTTAAATATATCAGTTCAAGCTTTAAACGGAAGCGTTTTCATCCGGTGCAAAAACGTTGGAAGGCACATAGAGGCGTTGATTATGCAGCTAAAACTGGCACACCGGTTGTTGCTGCAGGTAATGGTAAAGTAACGCATTCAACCTATAATAAATACAATGGCAATTATGTCTTTATTCAACACGGCAATGGTATCGTTACCAAGTATTTACATTTTTCAAAGCGTGCTGTAAAAAAGGGTCAACGAGTGAAACAAGGACAGCTCATTGGGTACGTGGGCGCAACAGGTTTGGCTGCCGGGCCTCATTTACACTATGAATTTTTACTCAATGGCGTACACCGTAACCCGAGAACAGTTAAATTACCCGATGCGAAACCCATAGATAAAAAATATAAGACTGAGTTTACCGCGCTCGCAACAGAACGTTTACAGGCACTCGCTAGTGCGAAACATGCCATCCTATCGATGACGGATAATGAAAAAACATTACAACCAAATAATGATTAAATAAAATCAGGTAGTTTCAATGAGCAATAAACAAAAATACTATATTGGTTTAATGTCAGGCACTAGTGCCGATGGTATCGATTTAGCCTTAGTCTCATTTGAACGAAATCATAAGCTTAGGCATCACGCCAGTTATTATCAACCTTATAGTAACGAAATAGCTGAACAAATTAAGTCACTGTATAGGCCTAATGCCAATGAAATTGATCGAGCGTTTACTCTGGATGTAGCACTCGCTAAACTTTTTTCTCGTGCGATTCATGATTTTTTAGCTCAGCAGCACTTAACACATGCTGATATTATTGCTCTTGGTAACCATGGTCAAACTATCCGACATAGGCCATTAAATACAAATGCTTTCACTTTACAAATTGGTTGCTGTCAAACATTAGCCACCTTAACTAATATTCGTGTTATTGGGCAGTTTCGTCGTAAAGATATGGCATTAGGTGGACAAGGTGCACCACTGGTACCTGCTTTTCATCAAACTATTTTTAGTGAGAATAAAACACATAATCCATCAAGTAAGAATGCTATTGATGTTTTTGTTGTAAACATTGGTGGCATTGCCAATCTCACCTTTCTTCCGGCGCAAGATACTTTCAAAACACTCGGTTACGATACTGGTCCGGGTAATGCGCTCATGGATGATTGGTTTCAATTACATAACCCAGACAGTACATTTAAATATGATAAAAACGGTAATTGGGCAGCTACAGGTATTATTAATGATGAATTATTACACCAATTATTGTCCGATAACTATTTCAAGCTCCC
Source organism: Colwellia maritima (assembly GCF_022669015.1). Lineage (GTDB taxonomy): Bacteria > Pseudomonadota > Gammaproteobacteria > Enterobacterales > Alteromonadaceae > Colwellia > Colwellia maritima. The sequence goes on from NZ_JAKKSL010000003.1 coordinate 275,549, forward strand.
TGCCCCTAAAAGCACTGGTAGAGAGTATTTTCATTTACCATGGTTACAAAAACAGCTAAATAACGTTGCTCATATAAGCAGTCAAGATGTGCAGGCAACATTAACCGCTTTTACAGCAATAACCATCGTGAATGCGATTACCCAACACCATCTAGATAATACAAACATGGTCAAAATTTATCTGTGTGGTGGTGGCACGCATAATAAAGATTTAAAAAACCAACTAAATCAACAGCTAGAAAAACAAATAACAAACTACGAACTTCTTCTTACTAATCAAAAAGATATAGATGTAGATCAATTAGAAGCCATTGCCTTTGCTTGGTTAGCATTCGCTTATGACAAAAAGTTCTTAAGCAATATGCCGGCAGTGACAGGGGCTAGCAAAGGTTGTACTCTCGGCACTGAGTTTTTACCCTAATAGTTACTAGTAAATATCAATTTTATCTCTATACTAAATCATTCTAAGAATAAAAAAACAGCAATACTGAGTTATTTCTCATACAAGAGTTCTCTTTTTTTATCGCTTTTAATTTATAAAAATCGAACTATTTGTGTGTTTTTTAATCTAAGTATTTACGTATTTATAATAAATGATTAGGAGAAGCTATGGAATTCAAAGATATTCATATTGGTATGAAATGCGGCAGCAGAAAAGGCAGTGGCACTGTGACTTGGATAGATGGTTCAACACGCAAAATTTATATGGCTGACACCTGTAATAATAATAATTTTGAAGTGGAATTTGAAGACATCATTGAAGATCCACAAGTACACAATAAACAAGATACCTTTTATTAGAGCGATTGTTTTACCTAATATAGTTAACTTATCATTTAAATTATTTAACCTTTAAATTGAACCTAAAAGCCCATAAATATTATGGGCTTTTATTTATTAATTGCTGAGACTATGATGCTCACCACTATTAACATAGCACACGATTACTTTTCTGGCATAAAACTGTCTTCTTCTATCGAAAGGGCATAAGCTTTATATTCCATATCAGATTGCAAAATATGCTTAGCCATCCAATTATAAAGAAACATCCCTATTTTATGTTGTATATCGATATCATAATGAATAAGTCTATTTCTAAGCGCATTAAAATTATGCCTCAATTCTTCATGTTGTTTAATATGTTCATCCGTTGCAGGGTAATTAATTTGTCTTAATAAGTTTTCTTCCGATTCAAAATGCAAATCAATATAGGAAGACAAACTTTCAAAAAGAATAATGGCGGACTGTTTATTGTCTTGTTTAAAAAACTCATTAATCATATCAAATAGTTCTTTATGCTGATTATCCATATCCGCATTGCCAACCGCGTATTCTGCATCCCAATGAATTTCAGACTGACCGAAACTTTCATCGTAAGTAAGCACATCTTCCGGATTTTTCACTGCATAGTTAACACTTGCTAATATCGCACTTTTTTTCAAAGGCTTAAGCAAATACCCACTTAATCCCTGCTCTATCCATTCTTTCATCACCGCTTTTTCAACATGATTAGCGTATGCGATAATAGGGACTTTATTACCTTTTTTACGGATAGTTTTTGTAACATCAATACCATTAACGTTAGGTAAATCATAGGCAAGCAGCACTACATCGGGCTGAAATTTTGCTATTTGAGATAACGCTGATTTTCCGTCGTTCACTAATAAATATTTAAAAACAGTTTCTGAAAAAATTGCCTCTATGACTCGTGTAAACAAGTCTGATGGCTCAGCAATAAGTACTTTATAGCGAGACGTTATAAGTGGTAAGTCTTTTTCTTCAGTTGAGGTTAAAAGCTCAGCATTTACGCCTACAATTGTTTTGTTACTTTGCGTGTTATGCTTATTAACACTCTGCTTTATTTTGTCATTGTTTAGTTTTAATTGGTTTAATTGAGTTAAAATATTTTGTATTTCAGAAGAAATGTTTTCATTCATTTCATCAAGGGACAAGCCAATTAGGTTTTGTAAAACCGTTTTTGCCTCCATGCCCTCTATCCCTGCAAAAGAATCATTGGTAGCCGACAGTAGGGTTTCACCACATTTATTAACTTCGTGGATAAACGACTTTTTAAGTGCTACACCGTGCTCAATACATGAGGCGAGTTGATCATCCCCTTCAGAAATAAGTATATCTAAACTATTATTTTTATGACTATCGATTATCTTTAACTCTTGTAACAACACCGGCTTTAATCGATAAGGCTCATTTAACGGATTGATTATAACGTAATTATCGAATAAACCATTTTCACAAGCTAAATAAGCGTTAAGCGTTTCACGATTGTTAATCAGTAATACTGCACTATGGGGCGCAATATTTTGTTCATATTCTTCCAAATAATCGATATAAAACTGTATTGTGTTTTTTACATCATTTGAAGATAATAGTAAAACTTTGGGCGCTAGCTTAGCTATCTCTTGCATTCTTTTTGGGTTATGTTTATATGCTTTAAAATCAAGCTCTAATTCCATAATTTGTTTAATAGCCGGTTCCACCACATCACGATCTTGATAAACCATAATTACGTCAGGTTGGTTAAGCACTCTCATTGAGCTCACGGACAATCTTCCTTATTCTGTTGATTGGTTGTAGCTACAACCCTATATTTTTCGTTAAACGTCATAATCCATTGTTCAAAGTGATACGCGTTAAGTGGTTTACTGTATAGAAACCCTTGGTGATTATAACACCCTAATTCACATAATTTATCGGCTTGCTCTTGTGTTTCAATTCCTTCTGCAATTAGCTCAATATTAAATGTTTCCGACAATAATATTATTGCCTTAATAATAGCCGCATCATTCTTATCATGCTCAATATTATCAACGAAACATTTATCAATCTTCACATTATCAATAGGTAAACTTTTTAGGCGTTGTAAAGACGAATACCCCGTACCAAAATCATCAATAGCCACTTTAATACCTAGCTTTCTTAAGGCACGTAAAATAGGCGTGTGATGATTATTGTCTTCAGAAAAAACCGATTCAGTTACCTCAAGTTCAATAACATTACCAGGAAGCGACTCCTCTAATAAGATACGTTCAACCTGAGAAAAAAGATCATTTCGGTCGAACTGTTTTAACGAAATATTTATTGCCATGGTGCCAGTAAAGAGATCGCTATCTCTCCATAGTTTTAATTGCTTACAAGCATTTTTTAAAACAAAATAGCCAAGCTCTTTAATCGTGCCATTAGCCTCTGCAATGGGAATAAATAAATTAGGGGGATTATCCCCTGTTCTGGGTGTATCCAACGAATTAAACATTCAATACCATACACCTCATGACTTTTGGCATTAATTTGGGGTTGATACCACACTTCAAATTGTTCTTTTTCAATGGCTTTATAAATTTCAGCATCAAGTTCTAAACGCCGTTTTATTAACTCTTTTTCTTTTGTATCAAAAAATAAATAGTGATTGCCTCCTGACTCTTTTACTTTCAACATAGCAACATCGGCAAAGGTCACTAGCTCTTTAATATCGGTAGAATCCGCAGGAAATTGACTTACCCCAATACTGGCCGTTATTTTAAATGTACCATATTTTGTTTTAAATGGTTTTTCAAAAAATAATAGCATTTGTTTGCAAATGTTATCTAAATTTTTTATTGTTTTTTGCCCTTCAATAACAATAATAAATTCATCTACGCCACTGCGCGCTACAATATCACTATCTCGTAATTTACCACCTAACCGATTAGCCACACTCTTTAATAGTTCATCGCCTGCTTCATGCCCTAATGAATCATTAATAAATTTAAATCGGTCTAAATCACAAAAAAATACACAGAAGCAGGTAGGACTTTCTTTATGTGTTTCCGTTAAATATTCGAGTTTTTCAAATAATAAATGCCTATTAGGTAAGCTAGTTAAAACGTCATGATATGCATGGAAATGTAATTCTTCTTCAGATTTTTTTCGGTTAGTGATATCCGAGAATTGACAAATATAATTAGAAATTTCCCCAGTGCGATCTTTAATACTACTAATATTTGACCATTGAGGATAAATTTGCCCATTTTTACGTTTATTCCATATTTCGCCCTGCCAACAGCCTTTTTTTATCAACGCTTTCCAAAACCTTTGATAAAATTCTTTATCTTGTTTTCCTGAGCTAAGTACTGCGGGCGTTTTTCCTGTCACTTCAGCTTGTGTGAAACCCGTTATATCAGAAAAACTTTTATTCACTGTTTGTATACAACCTTGACTATCAGTCACGATAATAGCTTCGTAAGTTTGGTCAAAAATTTGTTCAATAATCGATTGATTATATTGAGTTATATTTTCATAATTGACAGCTTTAACAAACAGCAAGGTTTGCTTTTTTCCTGCTAGGTATTGTGAGAAAAAAGACACCTCTACGGGAAGTTGCTTTCCCCTTTTATGTTTGATAATGGCATGAAAATGGCCACATGTAGGGTTATCATTACTTGCCTCAATTTTTGTCGCTAAAAAGGCGTCTATATTTTCAATTGAAGCCCCGAGTAACTCGTCTTTACTGCCGCCAGTCATTGTAAGGTATGGTTCGTTAACGTCTATTAACACCAAGTTTTGATCGAGTATTAAAACACCTGTGGTCACACAGCTTTGAATTAACGTTTTACCTACACCTTTCATAGCTTATATTCCTTAATCAACATAAAAACGTGTGATATACACTAAATTTAGTGTAGTAAAGAAATATTAGGATGTACATTTTTGAATGCGTTAATTTAACAAAACCAGGTACTTAGTAATGTTATTATTTTATCATTAGGGGTAAACTAACGGGTAATATTCCACGTGGTTTTTGCTTACCAAAAACAATAGAAATACTAGTATGGTACCCAGGACTATAAGGTGTGTTGCTAGCCATTTGATAAATACGATCATCAAAAGTAACTAAAATAGCGTCTGCTTTATCAAGATAAGGTTGTAACAAATAAGGTGAGCCTTTTGCCACCACTACACTGGTTATTTTTTTCTGCTTTGCTTGATTTAATTGGAGAGTGAGTAACTGCTGATAACTGACCTTCTCTTGTTCACTCACTAAATAGGCTTGTGTGGAACGATCTTCTGCTCCTCCAATATCAACTAGACTCGCAATTTTGGTGTCAATGGTTGCTATGAGTAAATCTGCTTTTATTAACTTCTCAGCTTGTTTAATTTGCGCCTGGGCATCAGCATCAGCTACCACGGTTGCGCTAATTTTTGGTGGTGTTAGCCCTAAGCTTGTCCAATGAGACCCAATGGCATGCTTTAAAGCGCCAAACTCTTGCCAGTTTAAAACAAACAGGTGAATACGTGTCATTTTCAAAACATCAAACGGTAACTTATGCCGTTCGTTAGTTAATAAAACGACTGCATTATCGGCTAACGCTTGTTCAAGCTTCAAATGTTGCGGTTTAGCTATCAATTGCTCTGCGATAGCAACTTGTTCTGCCATGGAAATTTTTGGTAGCGTTATAAATTTCGCCTTATAGCGATTAATACGTGCGAGTGATTGCGTAACTTCAGCTAATGAAAAAACATTATTATCACTTTTTTGTTGTAACATGTTAGCAACAGATTTAATGAACAAATAAAATTTGCCTATGTCCTCTTTAGTTCTTATTTTAAAAGGCATGACGGCCAAATCGGCACCAAGAACAAAGGTTTCAACAACGGCAGTTACTTCATCAAAATAATGCGCAATACCTGCCATATCCAGAGCATCTGTTGCAATAATGCCATCAAAATTCATTTTTTTCTTAAGAGTTTTGTTAATATTTTTCGTGACATAGTTCGGACGAATAATTTGCTCACCAAACATGTTTTCAACCGTTGTGTTATCGAGTGCCGGATATTGAATATGTGCGGTCATAATCATCGCGGGAGAACTGTGTTTTATTGCCCACTGAAATGGTGCAATATCTTTCTTTTCTATTGTCGCTAAATCATGTAAAACTGAGGGTAAACCTAGATGACTATCAACATGGGTATCGCCATGCCCTGGAAAGTGTTTCAAGGTAGCCATAATGCCTTGCTGTTGAAAGCCATTAACAGCCGCAACACCTAGCTCTGCTACCTGTTGAGCATTTTCCCCAAAAGAACGAGTATTAATGACAGGATTATCAGCATTGGTATTAACATCTATAACAGGAGCATAGTTATTATTTATGCCGAGCAAGGTCAATTCTTTGCCAATTACTGTCCGGTATCCGTAGCGTACTTTGTACCATAATCTGGGTAAGTGGCACCAATAGCCATGTTGCCTGCAAATGAGGTTGCTTGTGGTAACCTCACAACCCTCCCCCTTCTTGATCTATAGAAATAATTAACGGTAATCCTGAATCTGATTGCACTGCGGCTTTTTGCAAGTCATGCGTTAACTGAATCACCTGCTTAGTTGAGACTAAATTTTCCGCAAAAAGAACCACACTACCGATACCTGATTTCGTGATCATCTCAGCTAAAGCTACTGGTAATTTTGTCACGGGTTGTAAACAGGTTCCTTTTTTTGAATTGGCACTATCCGTGCAATAATAACGAATATCTAACGCTATTTTTGCGGCAATTTGTTTTTCTAAATCAGAAAAAAAACTCGATGATTCTTTCGCGTTTGTCATAGGTTTATTTGATACGTTATTGCCAGAAAAAGGTTGGCTAGAATAATTATTCGGTAATGAAAAACAATTACCGATATAAGTGAAACAAAAAAAAACAACAATCAATTTAAGACTATTGTTTAACGCTTTTACTTTCATTTACATAACGCCAAAACGTTTTTAACTAAGTTATTAATCCCTGACGCTGCTTCTGTTAGGGAAGTAGCTAACATATAGGCGGGTGTTGTCACTAATTTATGAGCATGATCAATAACGACTTCATCAACATTACAATTTTCATGTATTAAGCCTCTGGCTGTAATTAACGCGGCTGTCCCTTTATCGGTACCGATAGTACCTTGTACGCCTTTAGGATATATAAGTGGCAACATGGAAGGGGCAATACACATATAACCGGCGGGCTTATCTGCTTTAGCAAACCCCTGACAAGCGGATAATACTTGAGTATTCACTTCGTAATTATCACCATCTAAAGCAAAATTACATAAGTTTTTTGCTGCACCAAAACCACCAGGTACAATCAAAGCATCAAATTCTTGTGTTTGTAGGTCGACTAAATCTTCTATGTTGCCACGGGCAATACGAGCAGATTCAACTAAAACATTTCGATTTTCTCCCTCACTTACCTCACCCGTTAAATGATTTATAACATGGTGCTGTGCAATATTGGGTGCAAAACAACGATAGCCGGCGCCATTTTGCTCTATCGCTAACAAAGTTAATACTGATTCATGAATTTCACTACCATCATACACACCACAACCACTTAAAATTACCGCAACTTTTTTCATCATTCATCCTTAGGGAGCATATTAGCCTTACCATTAAGCCAGTTTATTAATTGACATATTAGCACCAACAATACAGAAAAAAACATCAATCCTGCAAATGGTAAAGCACTACCATCATAATAAAAAGCTAAAATAGGCCCCGCCATTGCACCAATACCAAATCGTAGGGTACCTATTACGGCGGTAGCTGTACCTGATTGTTCAGGAAACTTGGTTAACACTAAAGCATCAGCATTCACGGCAACCATTGAAATACTTCCCATCAATGGAATGATGGATAGCACAGTGTAAGAAAGAGGCATCCCTGTTAAATTAACAAAAAATAAGCCTGCAGAAGTAATAATCGATAAAATTAGCCCATACCACAACATTTTTCTTGAGCCTTTTCGCACAACTAAACGGGTATTAATAAAATGCGCCAACATTAAGCCAAATACGTTCATTCCAAATAAAATACTAAAGCTAAATTCAGAGACTTGATATACCGTTAAATAGACAAAGGGAATAGCCGTAATATAAGCAAAGAAAGCAAGTGAAACCATCATTGAACTAATAATATCTAAACGCGCTTCATTATTTGAAAACACAATTTTATAACGACCCAAAAAGTTTACTTGATTCTCTTTGTTCACTTGGGTTCGAGAAACATCAGGTAAATACCGCATAACAAGCAATATTACGATTGCACTATAAAAAACCAACACATAAAAAATTAACTGCCAACTATGTGCAACTAATAAAATACTACCTATACTCGGCGCTATCATAGGAGCAAGCATCATAATCATTGACACATACGACAGCCCTTTTGCTGTATCCTTTTGATAATACTCACGAATTGTTCTGGGCACAACAACCGTTGCTGCACTACTAATAAACGCTTGTATAAAACGTAATAGCAAAAACTGCTCAATATTAGTCACAAATGGTAATAATAAACTCGCAATTAAAAAGCCACTTATGCCAAATAACACCATTTTCCTTCGTGAACTATTATCAGCCATAGGACCAAAGATAATTAAACCCAAGGCGAATCCCAACAAATAAATACTCAATGAATTTTGTATCATTGGCATGTCTGTATTTAAATCCTCAGCCAATATAGGCATTGCAGGTAAATACATATCAATAGCTAACGGAGATAAAGCCATTATTGATGCAAGTAAGGGTAAGATTATTTTAAGTGATACTTGTGTCGAAGTGTCTAATTTCATAATGATTTTTGCGATTACTGTAATTGTTTATATGTATATTCAAACACTAATTTACCTAATGCTTTCACTGCGTTTTCTACCTGTGTATTCCACTGCACACCAAAACTAATGCGCATAAAGTTAGCGTACTTTGCTGAAGGGGAAAATATGATACCGGGAGCAAAGCTGACTCCGAGTTCTAATGCTTCTTGAAAAAAATCACTGGTATTAACGTGCGACTGACACCTAATCCACAACACGCTACCCCCTTGAGGTTTAGAAATGCAAACCTCCTTGGGAAAACTTTCGGCAATTAACGCTCGCATACGCTCACAATTATAAATTAATTTTTTTCTGAGCACGTTTAAATGTCGATCATAGTCGCCACTTTGAATATATTCGTTTAATGTCCATTGCTGTAACAACGGTGTAGAGCATGATTGAGCGCGTTTCGTGCGTTTAGCTTGTTCTTCATATTTACCGGGTAACAACCATCCGATTCTATACCCTGGCGCCGCTGTTTTAGAAAATGAGGAGCACGTCATAACCAAGCCATCTTTCGAATATAGTTGCGCTTGGTCTGGGTTTACGTTCAGTAAAATACAGCTCGCTGTATACATCATCTTCTATTAACGGAATGCCTTTTTGTTCAAGTAAGCTAACCATGGCTTGTCGTTGCGTATCTGTTTTCATGGAACCCAATGGATTATTTATCGCCGAAGAAAACAAACACGCCTTAATTGGATGCTCTTGAATTGCCTTCGTTAAGTCATCTAAACAAACACCGTCTTCAGTGCAAGTATATATTTCTAATGCTTGCATACCCAAGGTTTCAATAAGCTCTATAATACCAAAGAAGCAAGGCGACTCTACCGCAATAACATCACCACGTTTAGCAACACATTGCAACGCAATAGACAAGGCTTCCTGCGCGCCATTAGTAATCACTATGTCATCAGGGTTAATAGCCACTCCTTGTTCTTGATAACGAAGCGCCAATTGCATACGTAGTTTGCAATCTCCTGTAACGGGTCCATAGCTAACAGCTTTTTCAGCGACTTTAGAAATAACAGCGCGCATTAATCTTGCCAGTGTTTTATCTGGAGGATTAGCCAAAATAGGGTTTGAAATACCTAAAGCAATAGTATCAGGCATATGCACAGCCTGATAAACCTGTTCAATCATATTACGACATTGTACGGTTGTCGGTGTACAATGAGACCATTTTTTAGGTCTAGGTTGTAACGTGCGTGCTTGCTCTGCCGTTAAATAATAACCCGATTGGGGTCTAGCGCAAACACGCCCCTGACGCTCTAATTCAATATAAGCTTGCTTTACCGTTGGCACACTGATTTCAAATTGTCGACTTAACTTACGTAAACTCGGTAATTTATCGCCAGGCAATAAAGCACCTGTTTTTTGTTGGTAGCCAATAAAGTCTATAACTTGTTGATATAAAAAAGCAGTTGATGATTTATCCAGTAATTGCATAACATAAGCCTTTGGAAAACAAACTGTACAGGTTCCATTTTCAATATTTTGTATATGTTATTAGAACAAATAATCACTATACTGTCATTCTCTATTTTAAAATTGCACAATAAAATGACGTACCGCTGTTATATCTAACCATCAGCAGTAAAAGGAAAAATAATGAGTAATAGTATTCTATATCTACTTACCGTACTTATTTGGGGGTCTACTTGGATTGCCATTAATTATCAACTGGGCGATGTTGCTCCCGAAGCATCTGTGTCATATCGATTTTTACTTGCTGCAATTATTTTATTTGTTTTTGTCAAAGTAAAACATTTGCCGATGCTGTTTTCTTTGAAACAACATGCTTTGTTTGCTGCTTTTGGCGTTTGCTTGTTTGGCATGAACTATTTATTGCTTTATAACGCCCAACAACACATTAATTCAGCATTAAGCTGTATTGCCTTTTCAACGTTAATGCTAATGAATATAATTAACGCCAAAGTTTTTTTTAAAACACATATCACCAAACAAGTCTATTTCGGTGGCGCTTTTGGCTTATTTGGTATTGTGACACTTTTTTGGCCACAATTAACTGATGTACACTTAGGTACGGCAACCTTTTTGGGCTTAGGGCTGTGTTTATTAGGCACCTTTTCTGCTTCGATGGGGAATATGCTATCCATCAAAAATCAAAAAAATCATATTCCCATTGTTCAGGCCAATGCATGGGGAATGCTGTATGGTGCTATTTTCACTAGCTTAGCCGTGGTAGTACAAGGTAAACAATTCACTTTTTCATTTGAACCGGCTTATTTAACCTCGTTGGTCTACTTATCACTTTTTGGCTCTGTAATCGCTTTTGGTTGTTATTTAAGCTTGATGACACGTATTGGCTCTCACAAAACCTCGTACGCGAATATTATTTTTCCGGCTATTGCGGTATTAATCTCAACCGTTGTCGAGGGGTTTGCTTGGAGTGAATACACAGTAATTGGGCTAAGCTTCGTTTTATTAGGCAACATAGTGGTACTAACCAAAACAGAAACATTACAGCGGTTATTCAGCTTTAAACAAGCAGCAAAAGTTTAATGTAAATGGCATGCTTTAATGAATAATAAAGCCAAAGATATGTGCCAATAGCATACGACATAGTGGCTCCTTCCTGCTATGTCGTTTTTTATACACGTTATTTATACATGATGCTTTAACATTTCATCATGTCTTGCTAAAACCTCAGAATTATCTTGCGGTGACAGTGTGCTTACCACATAAATAACCAAAGAGCATAAAATAAAGCCGGGAACTATTTCGTACATAAGTGAACTTAATGACTGCCCATTAATAGTTAATGGTAAGTAAATCCATAGTAATACAGTTACCGCCCCAGTTACCATGCCGGCTAACGCAGCATTTTTTGTCATTTTTTTCCAGTATAAACTACCGATAACAACAGGACCAAATGCAGCGCCAAAACCCCCCAAGCATTACTAACTAATGATAAAATTGAAGAGTCACGATCGTAAGCTAGATAAATGGCGACAAGTGCTACTAAAAACACAGAAATTCGTCCAACCAACACCTGTTGTTTGTCTGTAGCATTTTTATGTAAAAATGTTTTGTAAAAATCTTCTGTCAAAGAACTTGATGTCACCAAAAGCTGAGATGAAATAGTACTCATAATTGCGGCTAAAATGGCAGCTAATAAAAAGCCTGAGATTAATGGGTTAAATAAAATTTGCGACAATAAAATAAAAATAGTTTCCGCATCATCCGGCTTTATTCCTGTTTTAGCAACATAGGCAATACCCGCAAATCCTGTTGCCATCGCACCTATAATAGAAACAATCATCCAACTCATACCAATACGACGCGCTGTCGGCATATCCTTGACACTTCGAATTGCCATAAAGCGAACAATAATATGAGGCTGCCCAAAATAACCTAACCCCCAAGCCATTGCAGATAAAATACCAATAAAGCTCATGCCACTAAAGATATCTAACAAAGCAGGATTTATTGTATTAATACTTGAATACATTTGTGATACCCCACCAATTTCAAAAATCGCAACCACAGGGACTAACACCAAGGCTATAAACATAATACACCCTTGCACAAAGTCGGTTAAGCTCACCGCTAAAAAGCCACCAAATAGCGTATAGGCAACAACCACACCCGGTAACATACAAACCTACCTCATAATTTAACCCAAAAGAGCTCTCAAACAATTTTCCACCTGCAACAATTCCGCTTGATGTATACAGTGTAAAAAACAACACAATAACCACTGAGGACACGATTCTTAGCCAACGAGAATCATCATGAAAGCGATTTTCAAAAAAATCCGGTAAGGTAATTGAGTCATTCGCAATTTCGGTATAAGTTCTTAGACGAGGAGCAACGATAAGGTAATTTAAAAAAGCGCCAAGCACCAACCCTATCGCAATCCATAAGCTACTAATACCAGTAATGTACATTGCACCCGGCAAGCCCATTAACATCCAAACCGCTCATATCAGAAGCACCAAGCAGACAGTGCAGCAACACTCGGGCTTAAACTCCTACCTCCAAGCATATAGCCTGAAACGTCACTCGTTGATTTACGATACGCATATAAACCGATACCAAGCATTGCAATAAAATAAAGCCCCAAGGAAAAAAGTGTTTCAAATTCCAAAATAATACCCACCATTATAATTATATTTTTATCATTGCAACTAAAGAGTACTACTGCGCGTTAATCCATAAATAATTCTTAATCCATCTACCTTCTCTGTATACCAAAGTTAACTTATAGGTGCATAAACTCGCATCTTGGCGTGATTTGAGTAGAAGCCCCTCCTCTTGATGCTTACCAATTTTCATGGTTTTATGCGCTAAAAAATAAGAAACTAAGCTAAAAAAATAATACAATAAGTAATAAAAAAATTATTCTGCCCTTTTTTTGTATAAAGTAGTTACGGATTAAGCCACCAACAAGCTCTTTAATATAATAGTGTGTTATTGGAAACATTAAATGCCTACAAGCAAGCAATCAAACAATAGAGTGTTAACTGCTTTTCAATCATGCAGAGACGGCTTAGTGCGTTCCATAATGAAAATGAGCGTAGAACAGCAAGATGTTGATGATATTTTACAAGAGACATTTATTAGGGCTTTACGCTCTGATAATAAGCAACAAATTAGCTCTCCAAAGGGATACTTATTTGTCGTTTCAAGAAACCTAGTACTGAAAAAATTGATGCAACAATCAAAAGAAATACATATTGAGTTAGATGAAGCCTTATTAGAAGATGACGTTGATAATACTGTAGAAAAAGAACTGTATCAAAAACTAAAATTTGAACGTTTTAGTAAGGTGTTAAATTCACTACCTGAAAAACACCGACGCGCGATACTTTTACGTAAACTCTATTGTTTAAGTCATAAAGAAATTGCAAAAAAAATGGATGTATCCGTAAGTTCTGTAGAAAAGTATATTGCGACAGGCTTAAAGCAATGCAAACAGTCACTTTGTGCTCAAGGATATGAAGTTAACGAACATAAACTTCCACTGCATCTAAATCAATCAAGCGAAGAGCGTACAAAATGAATGCTAACAATAAAGTAATTTCCCTACATACAACCAATTCGATTGATGACGAAGCATCGATTTGGTTAGTGAGACTCGACAATGGAAATTTATCAAATCAATCTAGGAAAGAATTAAAGGCTTGGCTATTAGCAGATAAAAGGCATCCTGCAGCATTAAATGCTATGGCCGACGTTTGGGATGGTATAGATGAAGTACTCATTAATATTAGTGATGAAAAAACATCAGCTAAGGTGTCTTTATGGCCAGTAATAAAACCTATTTTCAAACCGTTTGCCTTAGCAGCAAGTGTTAGTTTCGTTGCGATTTTTATTTGGTTTGCTATGCCTGAAAATATTCAGAGAAATTCATATGCCACCTTGATAGGTCAGCAAATGGATGCAACCTTTGACGATGGTTCTATAATACATTTAAACACCAATAGTCGCATTGAAACTGAATTTACTGATGATAAAAGAGTCATTAAATTAATTAAAGGCGAGGCATTATTTGAAGTCGCCCATGATCCTAGTCGCCCATTTATCGTCTATGCGGGTAATCGCTTAGTCCAAGCAATCGGCACAAAATTTGTTGTGCATTTAGCTCCCGAAAATATTCAGGTTACCGTTACCGATGGCAAAGTTAAAATGTCAAAAGTCGCTCTAAATACTGAATTAGCCGATATTAAGGAATTGAATAATTTAGCCATGCAAAAGGATGATGTTTATATTGCTAAAGGTGAAAAAGTTATTGTGGGCAGTAATCAAGCACCTAAGTTAACTCATATTAACCCTGATAGTATAGAACGAGAACTATCATGGCTTGATGGAAAATTAATTTTTGATAATGAAGAGTTGTTTGACGTAATTGAAGAGATTAACCGTTATCTCGATATTCAAATTGTGCTAAAAGATCCTTCGCTACACAATATTCCAATAAGCGGTCGCTTTGATCTAAAAGATAGCGAAGCCTTAATTGAAGCAATTGAGCTTTCTTTTAATATGACATCTCAGCAATTGGGTTCAAATAAAATATTACTGACTAAAAAAATATAACAACTCAGCCTAATAAAAATTATTGTTTAATATTAACGTATTACACTACATACCTCTGTTGATGTTTGGCCTTAAACGGCCAATGACAAAACCTCAAATTACTGCCTTCTGCGTTATACCGTAAAAAAATTTTATTTTTTATAAAATATCTTTACGGTTTTACTATCCCTGCTACTCTTTAGTATGTGTTGCAAATAAAAAGAACAGCAACAGCACACAATAATTATAAAATTAAATTATCATTAGGAAGGAAATAACATGTCTATAAAATTTCGTACTACAACGTTAGCACTAGCAGTGGGTGTAGCATTAGGAACCGCCCCCTCATATGCTGCAGACAGTAATTCAGGACAAGTCAAAGAAGAAGCGGTTGAACGTATTGCGGTGGTAGGCTCACGTGGAGCACCACGCTCTGTTGATGATTCACCCGTACCTATCGATTTAATTGGCGCCGAAGAACTAGAAAAATCGGGTAATACCGATATGTTGGAGCTATTAAAAGGTACAGTCCCTTCATTTAACGTTCACACAAACCCTATTTCTGATGCGGCAAGCTTAGTTAAACCTGCTAACCTTCGTGGTCTTTCGTCAGACAGTACGTTAATACTTGTAAATGGTAAGCGTCGTCATCGTGCTTCAGTCATTGCCTTACTTGGTGGTGGTATTAACGATGGTGCGCAAGGTCCTGATATTTCAGTTATCCCTAGCTCTGCACTAAAACAAGTGGAAGTATTACGTGATGGCGCTGCCGCACAATATGGCTCAGATGCAATAGCGGGTGTCATGAACTTTGTATTAAAAGATGATGCAGAGGGTGGCTCATTTACCGTACGTCATGGCTCGTATTATGAAGGCGATGGTGACACTACAGAATTTTCAGGCAACATTGGTATGCCGCTAACCCCAGATGGTTTTGCTAATATCAGTTTTCAATATAAAAATTCCGATGCAACCAGTCGCAGTCAACAACGTTCTGATGCGCAAGGGTTGATAGATGGCGGCAATACAGCAGTCTCTCCATTAACACAAGTGTGGGGCTCTCCGGAAATTAACGACGATATTACTATTTTTGGTAACTTCGGTTTAGATTTAGGTAATGACCGCGAAGCTTACATGTTTGGTAACTTCTCTGAGCGTGATGTACGTGGTGGTTTCTATTATCGTAATCCACACACACGTGGTGGTGTGTATAGTAATGGTGACACGGATGATGATGGGGTAAGTAATCTGCTGATTGCCGACCTTGATGGTATCGGTGTTGGTGGTGAGTGTAGCCCAGTGAATATCACGACAGGTAACGTATTAACGCAAGACGATTACATTAATAATGTCGCCAATAACGATAATTGTTTTGCCTTTAACGAAATATTACCGGGTGGTTTTACGCCAAACTTTGGTGGCAATATTGTTGATACTGGCTTAACCATGGGTACGCGCGGTCAAATTGATGATACTTTCTCGTATGACGTGAGTGGCTCAGTGGGTCGTAACGAATCTAGCTACATTATTTTTGACACCGTAAATGGCTCTTTAGGGCCGGATACTCCACGTGACTTTGCACCGGGCAAACATATTCAACTTGAAAAATTCTTTAATATTGATTTAGTTAAAGAAATTGAAGTGGGTCTAGAAGCACCGTTAGTGATTGCCGGTGGTTATGAATATCACTCGGAATCTTTTGAAGTGATCGCGGGTGAAGAAGCCTCGTTCATTGCCGGCCCTTATACTGACCAAGGTTTTGGTATCGGCTCAAATGGTTTCCCTGGTTTTAAACCGTCAGCAGCAGGTAAATTCTCTCGTCAAAACTATGCATTTTATGTTGATGTTGAAGCACAGTTCACCGAAGATTTCTTGATGGGTTATGCCATTCGTTATGAAGATTATAGCTCATTTGGTGATACCACTAACTTTAAAGTCACTGCGCAGTATGATGTAACAGATGACTTTTCACTACGTGGCTCAGTCAGCACAGGGTTTCGTGCACCAACGGTTGGTCAAGCAAACTATGCGAATGTTCAAACCAACTTAGATGGCGGTGTGTTAGTTGATTCAGCTTTATTACCACCAACCAATGCGGTAGCGGTTCAACTTGGCGCAAACGAGTTAACGCCTGAAGAATCTGAGAGCATGGCCTTTGGTGCAGTTTGGTCACTTGATGACTTTCATTTCACCCTTGATTACTACCATATTGAAGTAACCGACCGTGTGTCTCAATCGGCTAAACTTGATTTATCAGCAGAAGATAAAGCGATATTAAAAGCCGATGGTGTACCTAACGTAGATTCAATTCAACAAGTAAGTTTCTTTACCAATGACTTTGATACCACAACGGAAGGTTTCGACTTTGTTGCGAATTACTCTACTGCGTTATTAAGTGGAGACACAACCTTTAGTCTTGCTTATAACTACAATAAAACCACGGTTGATGACTATACTCCAGAAATTACAGGTGTTGGTAAAGTGTCTCGTTTAGAGAATGATTTACCTAATCATCGCGGAACCTTCACTTGGGCGCAAAACTGGGATGATTTTAGTATGTTTACGCGCGTAAACTACTATGGCGAATATCAAGGTGTGCATGTAGATTGGATAGGTACGCCTGATGAACCTGGTACAGAGATTAATGCTGATGCAGAAGTAACAGTGGATATTGAAGTAACGTATCACGCCATGGAAGATCTTAAAATCAGTGTCGGTGCACAAAATATATTTGACGAATACCCAAGTCGTTTAGATTTCAAAGAACAAACAGGCTCTGATAATAATAGGTGGGGCGGTCAGTATTATGAAACATCGCCCTTTGGTTTTAATGGTGGTTTTTATTACTTAAAAGCGACTTATAGTTTTTAAGGAGGGGGAAATAAAGGCTTTCAAGTTTTTATTACCTTCGCTTAATAAAGTACTATAACAAAACCTTAGCAATTGCATAACGCCACTCGTTTATAAACGGGTGGCGTTTTTCTTTAAAACTATTTTGAATGCTAGAATGGTTTGGTGTTAAGATAAAGATATTGTTTAATTAACCCCAGATCTGCTTAAGCAACGACCACAGAGTTTAGCTCTACATCACTGATATTAAGGGATGGCTTATCTTTCTTTAAGCAATAAGCCACTAATCCCGCGAGTAAATTGAGCATAAAACCATTAACACTACGATGTCTTGAGTGTTCGATGAACGAAATATTCTTTAATTGGTCATTTATGGTCTCAATAATAAATCGTTTTGAAAGCATGGCTCTATCCCATAATGACATCGCTTTTGCTTTCATATTCTTCCTAACAGTGGTGATCAGTGTCACACCTTTATCAAACAAATCGGCCGCTAAAGCTTTACTTAAATATCCTTTATCACCATATAATTTATCTGGTAAATGTTCTGCTAACTCACTAACTGGTTGAGTATCATGAACATTGCCACTAGTCACTTTAGCTGCCACTATTTCACCGAGGTGGTTTACTACTAAATGGAGTTTGAAGCCATAGAACCACCCCATAGTACCTTTACCTCGTTGGGCAACACCTTTGAATGTTTTATGTCTTGGAATACGAATATTGTGACAGACTTTTATTGATGTTGAATCAATAAATTCAATGCCTGTAGGCTTTCCTTTAAGTGTTGAAAAGTAAGCACACATTGGCGCAATAATCCGGGGCATGACCGCTAGGAAACGTGTATAACTCAGTAAGTTTGGAAAGGCGTCTTTATAAAAAGCGGATACATGGCCGAGGTAATAATTTTTAAAATCACGATAATGTGACATGTGAAAACCAACCACTATTGTCATAACTTCACTGGTGGTCATTTGCCCTGTTCGTTGACGTTTTTTGGTTCCGTCTTCCAGTAATTGTTTTTGCCATTGCGGAATAAATATTTTGCAAAAGTCATCGACATCGCAATACAATTCAACTAAATTCTTCATGCCTGTTCCTTGTGTGATTGAATGTTTTTTGGTCGAAAGATCTGATCACGGAACAGGCAATTAGTTCAATTTTCTTAAACAAGATTCAGGTTAATTATTTATTATTTAAATATATGATTATCAATGTGAAGATTAGACTAATTGAAAAATATATTAAAAATTAATAGAAAACAAAAAAATAAGAACAAAAAAAGGGGAAACTCAACTCAAACAATGGTCATACGTTGTCCATTAAATAGATTACTTTCACCCGTGAGTTAATATTCTGAGATCTGAATTAAGTGTTTAATCGTCTTTTGAACCATAATAAAAATAAATACCTTCAGTTTACGATAGTTTTTAACTTGTTATTGTTTACTACGCCCTTGCTGTCTTATGCGGCAGAAAGTTATCGTTTTAATTTACCCGCGATGAATGCAGCCACAGCCTTAGATAAATTGGCTGATATTTCGGGTTACTCTCTCTTATACCCATTTGATGACTCACTGGCTATTGTTACCAATCCATTAGTGGGGACCTATTCACTATCAGATGCCTTGGCAAAACTGCTGTTAAATACCCCATTAAATGCAATTGCTACCGAAAAACGTGTGATTGCGGTGTCTTCAATCTTGAAAAAAAACAACTCAGAAGATCTTGATGCAAGCACATCATCTCCATCCCCTAAGTCTACCGAATTAACCAAAAATATAGAAAAAAAGCCAAACAAAGAAATTGAACCTGAACGTATTCAAATAATAGGTTCGCGTCGGATAAATAGGTCACCCAGTGATGCATTAGCACCATTAGATATTATCCATAAGCAAGATATAAATGCTCGTGGAAATAACGATATGCTATCCACATTATCAAATGTTATTCCTTCATATAATGTTAGTCAGGAAGCGATCAGTGATGCAGGTACGCTAATAAGACCAAAGCAAGCCTTAGAGGCTTACCTACTGATAGCATGTTAATATTAGTTAATGGCAAAAGACGTCATCGTAGCGGTGCAATTTATGAATACGTATCAGGAGTAAATATAGGTGCCCACGGGGTTGATCTTGAGCCAATCCCTAGAATTTCACTTAAAAATATCGAAGTTTTACGTGATGGAGCTGCCGCGCAATATGGCTCTGATGCAATAGCAGGCGTGATTAATTTTCGATTAGAAAACAGCTCAGAAATAAACAGAATAGAAATGCGAACAGGTCAATACTTTGAAGGTGATGGCACTAAATTTGAGCTATCTGGCATTATGGGAACTGAAATTAGTGACAGTGGCTCAGCGAATTTTTCATTTGAATTTTCAGAAAGTGATGCAACTTCTCGTGGGATACAAGACTTGCCGGTGCAAAGTTTAATTGATAGTGGGGTTAGCATAGAAGACATACAAAACCCTGTTGTTATTTGGGGAGATCCGAATATAACCAATAATATTAAGCTATTGGGTAATTTGGAAATGGATCTGGGCACTAGTAATAACTATAAACAACTGTATCTGTTTGGCAACTGGGCACGGCGCGATATAGATAGTAGTTTTTTTTATCGTCACCCCAATACCCGCGCAGGTGTATTTATTAATCCAAGTGATGGTACTCGTCTTTTCTTTGACATGACTAATGATAATACAGGCAATTGTCCAACGCCAACTATACCAGGCGATTTGGGTGATATTGAAGCCTTAAGAGACGTTTCCAGTAATCCTAACTGCTTTTCTTTTAATGAACAATTTCCGGGAGGTTTTACCCCAAGACTAGGTGGAAGAATAATCGATAGTAGTATGGCAGTTGGGTTGCGAGGTGCATTAACGAATAACAAAGCTGAATTAACTTATGATATTAGTCTGGTCATTGGTAAAAACCATGTTGGTTATGAGTTAAGTAATAGTGTCAATGCATCATTTGGTGAGCTTTCACCTAACGATTTTGATTTAGGCTCTCAGATACAAACCGAGCGTTTATTTAATGCTGATTTCACTTATCCTATTGACGTTGGTTTTGAGTCAGAATTAAATGTAGCCTTTGGTTACCAAAACCACTTTGAGCAATTTGAAATTAGAGTCGGAGATAGCGCCTCTTATGAAGCAGGAGCTTTTATTCACAACGGCGAAGCTATTGGCGCAAATGGTTTTCCTGGCTTCTCTCCCGAGACTGCCGATAAAAATAATCGTACATCTAATGCTGTCTATATAGACATAGAAAGTGACGTTACAGAGTTTATCTCTGTTTCACTTGCCATGAGACATGAAGATATTAGCAATATAGGCAATACTTTTGATGGTAAACTATCCGCACGTTTACAAATAACCGACAATGTTGCCATACGTTCAACACTCAGTAGCGGATTCAGAGCCCCTACCGTTGGTCAGTCAACGCTTCAACGTATTTCTACTTCAAATTCTATTGTAAATGGTATCGTTGCTCAACAGAGCTCACAATTAGTCAGTGCTTTAAGTCCAATCGCTACTGCCCGTTCAGGTGGTGGGCTTGAATCGGAAAAAGCCACGCGTTAGTTTTGGCGTATTGTCAGAAATAGGAATAGTTAATGTTACCTTAGATTATTTTTATATAAACGTTAAGGATCGTTTATCACTATTTACCAGTGAAATAACAGCCAGTGATGCTCCTTTGTTAGCCGCTTCAGGTATAAACTCAAACGTAGCAAATATACAATATTATGCTAACGACTTTAATTCAATTACTCAAGGTATTGATTTGGTGACAAGTTTACCGTTTGAATTTCTTTGGGGTAATAATATGCTCTCATTAGCGTTTAACTATACAAACACTGAATTAGAAGTCACTAACCCTAAGAGCCCAATATCAAATAGTAATGTACGTAAAGAACGAGAAGGTGGCATTCCAAAAAACCGCAGTGTATTAACATACGCATACACTAAAGAAGCGCTTAGCGCATCAATTCGCCTTAATTATTATGGGAGTTTTTACAATGCACAATTTAACGATGTGTCGTTGATTGAAAAAGTTGACCCAATTATTATCACTGATGCTGAAATTTCTTATAATGTCACAGATAATTTAGTGGTCGCTTTAGGTGCTAAAAACATCTTTGATGTTTACCCAGAGGAAAATAGTAAAGGCCGTACACCAGGATTTTTAGGTGCTATCTACCCTATTAATTCCCCAACAGGTTACAACGGAGGGCATTATTACCTTAGCATGGGATGGGATTTTAGCTGATATTCCTAAAGATACCAATCTATTAAACAGTCAGTTCGCTGTTCATTTATTAACTACAAATCAATATCTTAATTATATATCTCTTCAAACACAGGTTAATTAATTTTCAAAATCCTTTCGAAATCAGTACATTAGAAATGATTAATTAATAAACGCATAATAAAGTTAAGTTAATTCTTTAGAAAGCAAAGTGAAACTTGTTATAATTAAATTGAAATTAATAATTATCATCAATATATATTTTATAAATATAATTTAACGCTATTAGGTAACCCAATGCAACGACTCTCTCTGACTTTACGCCAAGACAATGTACCTTTAGATCTAATTTCTCTAATTAAAACGATATTAGCAGCAACCAAAGAGATTTCATTCCGTGTAAGCCAAGCGCATATGAGTGGCTTAATGGGCTCAACTTTAGATGAAAATATTCAAGGTGAAATACAAAAAAAACTAGATGTTGTTGCTAACGAACTATTTAAAGATATTTTACTTGAATCAGGCTTTGTTAAGGCTATTTCGTCTGAAGAAGAAGATACTTCAGTCGCAGGTAATGCTGTGGGCAAATATATCGTTTCTTTTGATCCATTAGACGGTAGCTCAAATATTGATATTAATTCACTTATTGGCACTATTTTTTCTATTCATGAAGCGCCAGAGCATATGGATGCTAACAACCCTGATATGTTCAAACAATCTGGAGATAAACAGGTTTGTCTTGGCTATGTGTTATATGGCCCTGCCACCATGTTAGTTATGACCACAGGTAGCGGAACGCATTTCTATGTGCTTGATAGAACCCATGGTGGTTACCTACTCGTTCATCGCAACGTAAAAATCCCTGAAGATACGCAAGAATTTGCCATTAATATGTCCAACCAAAGGTTTTGGCAAGAGCCTATGCAAAACTATATTGGTGATTTAATTGCCGGTGAAGCCGGTGTCCGCGATAAAAACTTTAATATGCGTTGGATTGCAGCCATGGTAGGTGATATTCACCGTGTATTAAGCCGAGGCGGTATATTTACTTACCCTACAGATAGCAAAAACCCCAACCAACCTCATAAGTTACGCTTAATGTATGAAGCTAATCCAATGTCTTTCTTAATAGAGCAGGCCGGAGGCTTAGCCATGACAACAACTGGCCGTATTATGGATATAGAGCCTACAAGTATACATCAACGAGTCGAAGTGATTATGGGTTCTAAAAACGAAGTGGAAACTTGCTTAAGTTACTTTAAATAATACTTATTGCTAATACATTAAAAGCACTTCAGAGCATCAATTCTGGCGTGCTTTTAAATAACCATGCGCCCTAACGCTAATCAAGTGATAGCAAGCATTGCATCGGACCAATGAATAGATTCTTGATAAGCATTTAGATACTCTTCATCCATTAGTTTAATTTTATTAGCAATCCTTTTAGCTTGCTGCCATTTACCTTGTTCTAAGGCTAAAGAAAGTGCTAAGTAAATAGCCAAGTAATTATTTCTTTCAATTAAGGCCGTTTTAATTTCTTTATGCACAGGCAAAATATTCATCACTTCAGTAATGCTTTGATCTAATACTCCATCTATATGAGATAACATACCGGTTAAAAAAGCGGTGGGTGGATTTTGATCTATTTTTTTAATACTCGCTATTTTTTCGCAAAATTTTGCTCTAATAAGCGAAACTCTTATAATTTGATCTGGTTTTCCTTCGGCTAAATCGGCAAGCACAAGTAATGCAATAAACTTTTTCAACTCAAGGTCACCAATATATATCAGCGCATGTTTTAAAGAACATATTTCTTTACTTGGTCCATAACCTGGGCTATTAATAAAGCGTAGTAATTTATACGTGAGAACTACATCTTTACTAAAGACTTCGCTGATCGCATCAAAATCGAACTCTGGCCTATTGGCATGCTCCATTAAATCCATAATGTGTTTTTTCGATGAAAGAATATTTTTCTTCCTTAGCATCTCAGGTTTTGCAAAAAAATACCCTTGAAAGAGTGTAAAACCTAGTAATTTCAATTGTTCAAATACTTTTTTAGTTTCAATTTTTTCAGCAAGTAATGTAAATTTATAGTCTTTTAGTCTTGATAAAGAGCGGCTAATATCAAGCATACTAAGTTCGAGTACATCCACCTTAAGAATATCAATATAGGGCAAGAAAACATCCCACTGAGGATCAAAAATGTAATCATCTAAAGCAAGGGTATACCCTTTTTGTTTTAATGATTTACACACCGCTAGGAGTTCGTCGGTAATAGCGACATCTTCAAGAATTTCTACCACTATTTTCTTAGGATCTAAAAAACTAGGAAAACGATGGATAAGCGCTTCTGCATGAAAATTAATATAGGCAGGCAAATTTCCAGTGACCTCTTCCAGACCTAGCCTTAATTGGTTATCAACGATAATTTTTGATGTTGCTTGATCTGGATTAATACTAGGAAAGGTATTAGATTTCCCATCACGAAACAACAATTCATAAGCCACGGTTTCTTGCTTAATGTTCAGTATCGGTTGCCTAGCAATATACGAATACAAATTACTCACCTCTAAACGTTAAAGCATCAAGTTTTACTATAAGATAATTACTAACTAAATTAAATATAATTTAATACGTGTGCATATGCTTTAATCATTTCACGTGATCCAAAATATGTTTTATAACCAATCTTATACCCAAATAAAGTAGACTTTGTTAGAATAATGCCAATATTTAAAATGAAATTTTAAGAGAGCTATCATATGCCACATTATGCTGTGGGTCACAAGATACCTGATTCAGATTCTATCTGTTCAGCTATCGCGTTATCCTATTTAAAAACTACCCTAGGTGAAGAAACTGTACCTGCCCGTTTAGGCGAACTCAGCCCTGAAACCTTATTTATTCTTGATAAATTTGGTTTTGAGCAACCCATATTAAAAACGAGTTATCTTGGTGAAAGCCTTTATATTGTTGATCACTCAGAACGCACGCAAGGACCTGATGACTTAGATGATGCAACGCTACTAGGTATTATCGACCATCACAAATTAGGTGACATAACTAACTCAACTCCACTAGAAATTTGGGTTCGTCCAGTTGGTTGTACAAATACTATTATAAAAATGATGTATGACTTTCATGAAGTTGAGATCCCTAAAAATATCGGTGCCATGATGTGCGCAATTTTGAGTGATACTGTTATTTTTAAATCGCCAACCTGTACTACCGCAGATATAAAATGTGTTGAAGCATTAGCTGAAATTGCCGGCATTGAGAATCCAACTGATTTAGGTATGGAAATGTTTAAAGTAAAATCAGCGGTCGTTGGAACCCCTGTCAGGGATCTCGTATTACGAGATTTTAAAGATTTTAATATGAACGGCAACCTTGTTGGTATTGGTCAATTAGAAGTGATTGATTTAGCCATCTTTGATGACATGAAAGCAGATTTAGAAGCCGACATTGCCAAATTAAAAGCCGAAGGTAACCGTCACACTGTTATGTTATTGTTAACTGATATTATGAAAGAAGGCTCAGAGCTACTTATTGTTAGCGATAATGATAACTTGACCCAAACAGCTTTTGGTAAAGCAACGACTGATGGTAAAGTTTGGCTTGATGGTGTACTTAGTCGTAAAAAACAAGTGGTTCCACCATTACAAGATGCTTTTGCTTAACCACCCTTCTCTTATTGAAGTTATAAAAAAACCGGCAGTTCTTTGTTTTTTTTATGTTTAATATCACTATGTAGTGTTGGGCTTCTGTCCGATAATGGGGCAATAAATTACCCCTACAATGGATGGAATATTTTTTCCTGAACAGAAATGCATAGCCAAGTTGCTTAATAGCTAACAAAAAGCGTTCTAATATTACAGATGAAAACTTTAGTAACAAGGCGAAAGCACGGAGTTGACGTTAGTCATTACTCCGTACATCCTGTACTTCGCCTTTCAGGCCATCCTTCGGATGTTCAAATTATTTCCCGAAGAATTTGTGAGTACTTTTAACGATGTTAATAAAAAATTTCAGCAAAAAGATTAGACTCGCTCGAAAACAGTTGCTATCCCTTGGCCTAATCCTATACACATAGTAGCTAGTCCAAGATTCACATCTTCCCCTTCCATTAAGTTAATTAGGGTACCTGAAATACGTGAGCCAGAACAACCTAGTGGATGTCCTAAGGCAATTGCCCCACCATTTAAGTTAATTTGATCCATTTTATCTTCAACTTTTAATGCTCTTACACAAGAAAGTGCTTGCGCTGCAAAAGCTTCATTAAATTCAAATAACTCAATATCTTCAATAGATAAGCCGGCACGTTTTAATGCTTTCTTCGTTGCAGGTACAGGACCGTAACCCATCGTTGATGGATCGCAACCTGCAACGCCCATACCACGAATTTTAGCACGAGGCGTTAAGCCTAACGCTTTAGCTTTCGCTGCTGACATAACTAACATGGCAGAAGCCCCATCAGAAAGTGCAGACGAAGTTCCCGCGGTTACCGTACCATTTACTGGATCAAACACTGGACGTAACGCAGATAAACTTTCAGCTGTCGTTTCAGGACGAATAACTTCATCATGCTCAACTAACGTTAAAGCACCAGATGCATCATGCCCTTGAGTGGCAACAATTTCATTGTCCCAACGACCATTTAATTGTGCTTCATAGGCTTTTTGATGAGAGCGCGCGCCAAAGGCATCTTGCATCTCACGTGTAATGCCATGTTGTTTACCTAACAATTCTGCAGTTAGCCCCATGTTGCCAGATGCTAAAGCGATATGCTTATTCAATGCGGGGTCGAAATCAACGTCATACATCATAGGTACATGACCCATATGCTCAACACCACCAATCAAAAATACATCACCCTGTCCACACATAATACTGGTTGACGCTTGGTGAAGGGCTTCCATTGAGGAACCACATAAACGGTTAATCGTTACACCACCGATAGATTTAGGTAATCCGGCCGAGTAATGATGCATTACGTGCAATGTTAAAACCTTGTTCTTTAGTTTGTTTTACACAACCCCAAATAACATCTTCGATGTCGTCTGGATTTAATTCAGGGTTACGTTTTAATAATTGCTGCATCAAGTGCGCTGACAATGCTTCAGCACGTACATTACGAAAAACACCGGCTTTTGAGCGCCCCATTGGAGTTCTTATGCAGTCTACAATTACAACTTCGTTCATTTTATTCTCCTTGGGTTAAGCGTTAGTTTTAACGTCTGTAGTGAAGTAAGATTTACCTGATTTTGCCATTTCACGTAGGCCGTCAGTTACATGATAAATTTCACCTAAGTCAGCATATTTATCAGCCATAGCGATAAAATTATCCAAGCCAAGTGTTTCTAAATAGCGAATTGCACCACCTCTAAATGGAGGGAACCCAACACCATAGATTAAGCCCATATCAGCTTCAGCAGCGGTATCAACCACACCTTCTTCTAAACAGCGAACAACTTCATTCACCATAGGGATCATCATACGAGCAATAATTTCTTCTGTCGTAAAGTCTTTCTTGTCTGCACAATGTGGAGCAAGTAGTTCATAAGCAACAGGTCTTGGCACTTTCATTGGACGACCACGTTTGTCTTTCATATGGTCATAAAAGCCTTTGCCGTTTTTCTGACCAAAACGTTCATTAGCATACAAAGTACTGACGGGATCATTATCAATTTTTTTCATACGCGTAGGAAAGCCTGCTGACATAACACCAGTACAATGGTCAGCCGTATCAACACCAACAACATCAAGCAAATAAGCCGGACCCATTGGCCAACCAAATTGTTTTTCCATTACTTTATCTATCGCAGTGAAATCAGCACCTTCAAGCACTAATTGGCTAAAGCCTGCAAAGTATGGGAATAAAACACGGTTAACATAAAAGCCGGGGCAGTCATTAACAACAATAGGTGATTTACCCATTTTAGCTGCATAAGCAACCACTGAGGCTACCGTTTCATCTGAGGTATCTTTACCACGAATAACTTCAACCAATGGCATTTTATTTACTGGATTGAAAAAGTGCATACCACAAAAATTTTGAGGACGTTTTACACTTTGCGCTAATAAATCAATAGAAATAGTAGAAGTGTTAGACGTTAAAATAGCGTCTTCGCTGATTACGCCTTCAACCTCTGCTAACACAATACCTTTTACTTTAGGGTTTTCAACAACAGCTTCAACAACAATATCCACATCTTTAACGCTGTCATAGCTTAAGCTTGGTGTAATATTATTTAAAACACCGGCCATTTTTTTCACGCTCATACGACCGCGTTCAACTTGCTTAGCTAAAATACCAGTTGCAGTTGTTAACCCTAAATCAAGTGCCTGATCATTAATATCTTTCATAATGATCGGCGTACCTTTATAAGCGGATTGGTAAGCAATACCACCACCCATAATTCCGGCACCTAATACAGCGGCTTTTTTAACAACCTTAGTTGCTTGTTTACTCGCCTTTTTAGCCTTGCCTTTAATAACTTGGTCTGCCATAAACAAACCAATTTGTGCGGTTGCCGCATCTGTTTTTGCTAGTTTTGCAAAACCTGCATTTTCAGTTGCCATTGCACCCGTACGATCTAAACCTGCAGCGGCAATCAAGGTGTCTATCATCACCATCGGCGCAGGGTAGTGTTTACCTGCTTTAGCCGCAATCATGCCTTTACACGTATTGGATGACATAATAAATTCTGTTTGAGAAAGTTTTAGCGCTTCAAATTTAGGTTGACGTTTAGCGCGCCAATCAAGTTTTCCATCAATCGCCAATTTCAGCATACTAATTGCTGCCGCTTGTAAATTTTCAGGAGCAACCACGGCATCAAGCAAACCTTGTGCTAAAGCTGATTCGGGTTTAAATGTTTTACCTGTTGACATCCAAGTGGCTGCGTTATCAAAACCAATAATACGTGGGAGTCTTACCGTTCCACCAAAACCAGGCATTAATCCTAATTGCACTTCTGGTAATCCAATACTGGCATTAGTATCAGCAACACGATAGTCGCATACCAACGTCATTTCACAACCACCACCTAATGCGATGCCATTAATAGCCGCGATTGTAGGTAATTGAATATCTTCAAATGAATCGAACACATCTGTGGCTGTTTTTGCCCAAGCGGCTAATGTTTCTTCTGGCTGCTGAAATGAAACTAAAAATTCAGTGATGTCGGCACCAACAATAAACGTTGATTTTCCAGACGTCACCATAACGCCTTTAGCATCGCTGCAGTTGTTTATGGCTGCAACTACTGCTTTATATTCTACAAAAGTTGCTTGATCAAATTTGTTTACTGATCCCTGAGCATCGAACTTAAGTTCTACAATGCCGTCTTCGAGTAATTGGGCTGAAAGGCTCTTGCCTTGATATATCATACTCTGTCTCCTTCACCTAAAAGTGGTGTTGATGTTTTGATGATTAATCTCAATTTTAGCGCCTATATATTTACGCTAAAACACATGGATAACTAATAATAGCTGACTGAGTGTGCCTTGAAATACGATGAATAGCAAATATTTTTAAACAAGCGTTTTAATTGACTGTATTAATTGCAGAGCATTCCATATAAACAACTGTTTTAACTAATAATTAATTATTTACTAATTCTTGTGATTGACTAAGTATGATTTGTTAAAAATTGTTAATTACCGTAAAATACATCACTCTTACGTTCTTCCTTCGGTATAAATTACACTAATGATAAAATTCATTAAACGCTTCAATCAGCCTGAACATTTATTGCTTGCTATGGCTTTTACTATGCCCTTAGTTTTTTCTGTTTGGATGGTATTGTTAAACAATTTTGTTATAGAAAAAGCCAATTTCACCGGTATTGAAATTGGAATATTACAAAGTTTGCGTGAAGTGCCTGGCTTTTTAGCCTTTACGGTAATTTATGTTTTACTTTTTATTAAAGAGCAACGACTCGCGTTAATATCATTAGCAGTGATGAGTTTAGGGGTATTTTTAACAGGTTTTTTTCCTAGTATTGTTGGCTTATATTTCACTACGGTATTGATGTCTGTTGGTTTTCATTATTATGAAACGGTTAGCCAATCTTTAACGCTGCAATGGGTTGATAAAGACAAAACCGCACATTTCCTCGGAAAAATGCTCTCGGTGAAATCAATAGCTTCATTAATAGCTTTTTCTAGCATTTGGCTTTTTATGGAGCATTTTAATTGGTCATATCAACTCACTTATGCCCTGTTTGGTGGTATAGGTTTATTATTTACTATATTTTTGGCCTTATCATTTCAGCATTTTAAAGAAAAGACAGAGCAGACAAAAAAGATAGTAGTGCGAAAACGTTATTGGTTGTTTTATGCCTTAACGTTTTTTAGTGGTGCACGCAGACAAATTTTTGTCGTGTTTGCAGGTTTTTTGATGGTTGAAAAATTTCACTATAGCGTTGCCGATGTCAGCGCCTTGTTTCTTATTAACTATGTATTCAATTGGTTATTTGCAGCCAAAGTAGGCAAATTGATTGGCATTATTGGTGAGCGTTTAGTATTACGATTTGAATATATTGGCTTAATTATTATTTTTATTTGTTATGGCTTAGTCGAGGATGCGAACCTTGCTGCCGCATTGTATGTTATTGATCATTTGTTTTTCGCTCTAGCTATCGCTATTAAGACCTACTTCCAAAAAATAGCTCAACCTGAAGATATCGCAGCTAGTGCAGGCGTAAGCTTTTCAATTAATCATATTGCGGCAGTAATTATTCCTGCGTTGCTTGGTATGCTTTGGATTTTAAAACCTGCTTGGGTTTTTTATATCGGGGCTTGCTTTGCCTTATGTTCACTATGTTTAGCCATGCTGATTCCAGACAAACCCAAAAGATAGGGATGGAAACACGCATATCAGTGAGCTAGGTTTAACCTATATCACGGCATCAGGTATTAAGTTTTCTGGTATCGTGCTTAAAAAAATAAGCCAAGCTTCTCTACCTTATAATAATCTATAAACCTGAGAGGGGCTTGGTTATATCATTATGACTTGGTATTAATCCCTTTTTTGTTCAAGAAATTTTAAAAATTCTTCTTCCGGCATAGGTTTTGCGTAATAGAAACCTTGTACTTCGTCACAACCAAGTTCAACTAATCTTGCTTGCTGATCGAGCTCTTCAATCCCTTCTGCGATAACTTTTAAGTTCATCTTTTTGCCTAAATTTATAATCGTTTCAGCAATAATTGATTGTCCTTCTTGTGCTATATCAGTGATAAAAGCACGATCAACTTTCAAACGATCAAGCGGCAATTTTTGTAAATAACTCATTGATGAAAAACCCGTACCAAAATCATCAAGGGCAATACTAATACCCACTTTCTTTAATTCAACTAAAGCATCTATTACGACTTGAGGTTCATCCATTAAAATACTTTCGGTAATTTCTAACTCTAATTTACTAGGTAACACTGCATGCTTTTGAATAGCATGTAAGACAGCCTCGACAAAGTTTCCGCTTCTAAATTGGGGGATTGAAACATTAACTGAAATGGTCACATCGTTAAAAGCATTTTTTTCTAAGGTTTTAATTTGCGAACAAGCTTGATTGACAACCCAATCACCAATTTCAATAATTAACCCTGAGTATTCTGCTAACGGAATAAAAACAGCCGGAGAAATAAAATTACCGTCTGTTGTACGCCATCGTAGCAAGGCTTCTGCACCAATCACCTTACCTGAACTTAACGATAATTGAGGCTGATACCAAAGCTCAAGACGATTTTCAGCAAAGTCATTACGTAATTGCCTAATCATATTCAAACGCCATTGCGTTTCATCCTCCATTTCAGGATTATAATAGGCAAAATGAGTGCTACTATTTTTCTTAGCGAGGTTTAAAGCGATATTAATTTGGTTTAACACTTTTACACCGCTACTGTTTGCATGCTCCTTACTACAAAAACCAAAACAAGCATTAATGGGTAAATTTTGTTCACCCGCTGTAAACGGTTGTTCAAAAATAGCGTTTAACGACGTCGGTGAAAGGCAGGTATCAGAGCCAATAACGCCAAAAACATCCGCACCAACACGTGCTATTTTGCAGCTACAACTTAAGCGCTGTAAACGCTGAGAAACAGCATTAAGCAGTTGGTTTCCCACATCTTGCCCTAAGGCATCATTGATATCACTAAAATGTTTTAAATCAATCAATACGGCAACAGCATTATCTTGGCCATCTTTTGAAAAAGTCTCAAGCATGCGCACAAACTCTAATCTATTTGGTAAATTAGTTAATACGTCTTTATAGGCAGCATTATTAAGTTTTTGAAACAAGTGAACATTCTCATAACCAATCGCTATCCCAGTTAAAAACACTTCAACTAGCTGCTTTTGTATATCACTAACAGATTGCGCTAGGGTTAGATAAATAACCGCACGATAACCTCCTCTCGCTAAATAGAAATAAAGCGAGTCATCACAATAAATATGCGACTTTTGGGTGAAACATGATTTAACTTGATCACTTATTTGTTTATCTTCAATCGTTTCTAACTTTTGATTAACTAACTGAGAAGAAAATCCTTGCTGCGCGATGATATAGAAACTTAAATCATCTGCATTTTCTATAATCCCTTGCCCTCTTGCACAAAATAAGCAATTAACATCTTGCTCTAAAAGAGAGCCTAATTGTTTTAATGCACCTTGGGTGTATTTAGCAATTGAATGAAATTCAAGTAAGCTAGAAGATCCGGAAACAATTTTTTCTAACCCCAAACGACTTTGATTGACAGTCGATATTTGCTGATAGGAACGAATAGCAGCATAAACAGTCGTTACCAGTTTTCTACGTGTTAACTCTGTTTTTGTTTTGTAATCATTAATATCATATTCTTTAATCACACTCTCTTCTGGCGCATAACCCGGTTGGCCGGTTCTTAAAACAATGCGAATATCTTGTCGATTTAATACTTCACGTATGTATTTCACAACTTTTAACCCAAAGATCATCTGTTTCCATCACAACATCAAGTAGTACTAAAACAATATCAGGGTTATCGTTTATAATTTGACAAGCGTCTTGGCCTGAGTAGGCGTGAAAATACTCTAAGCGTCGACCTAGGACAATTAAATCTGACAGCGCGAGTTGGGTAACTGAATGAATTTCAGGATCATCGTCAACAATCAGTACTTGCCAAGTTTTTGTCTCGCTGCATTCCGGCGTTTCTTCTTCATCACTATCATCAATGAATAGAAAGTCATCATGTGAATTTTCGGATACTTGCATACCATCCTCGAGTGATTAGCTTTATCAGCCAATTACATTTGAATTTATAACTTTGTGCTTACTTATTATATAACTATAACCGAACTAAGCCTTATTGCTACTTTTTTACTAATTTCTTTCACATAATAAAAGTCACTTTGACAATTTTCAATAAACTCATACAATAAAATTATGCCCTATCTTTATTAAATATCAG
Source organism: Colwellia maritima (assembly GCF_022669015.1). Lineage (GTDB taxonomy): Bacteria > Pseudomonadota > Gammaproteobacteria > Enterobacterales > Alteromonadaceae > Colwellia > Colwellia maritima. Next base: position 308,763 of record NZ_JAKKSL010000003.1, read on the forward strand.
GTGAGGTATCATTACATTGTGATGAGATGTTATTTGATTAATTCTTATCTATTGATATTATTAAGAAAACATTTACTTCGGGGTATTAAGGTGAAAACAAAAAAAACAACGACTATTGTCATTGACCAAACTAACGACAATGCGCGAGATCTCCCAATAGCCAATGAAGAACAAGACAAAAAATCAGAATCTCCTACGCACAAACAGTTTTTTAAAATATCACAACTATTGGGTGTTGAAGCACCTTTGCTACCGATAGAAAAACGTATGCCCCTTGAAGATCGTAGTAATAAACGAAAAAGATTAACTAAATTACGTAAACAAGAAAATATTGAAGCCATAATGGATAAAACATTTAGCTTTTTCGAACACAAGGATATCGATAAAAGACCAGATATAGACTGGCTTAACCGATATATAGTTTTAGCGGAGAATGTTAGTAACAAAACCATGCAAGATTTATGGGCTAAAATTTTAGCGGGTGAACTATCACGCCCAGGTTTGTATTCCCTTAAAGCATTAAAAGTTTTTCGTGATATGAGTATTACGGACGCTAAGTTGTTGGCAAAGGCCTGCTCTTTAGCAGTAAAAGATCATAGTAAAAAAAATATTCGTATTATTTCAGGTAGTTATCAACAACCAGGACTATTTAATTTTCTCAATAAAGATAGGCAACAATATGTAAATCTAAGTCATTTTGGTTTGAATTATGCTGACATATTAGCTTTAGCCGATAACAATTTGATCTTTCAACAAGAAAGCGAATCAAGTGCTATGACAAAGGGTGAAACACTTACGTTTTATTATAATAATGTGCCGCTGAAATTAAGCAGTAAAAACAATAACATTGCATTACAGTTTTATAAATTCACACCTATAGGTACCGAGTTGGCGAATTTAATTACAGAGAAACCAAATGATGAATTTTTCGCGACATTAAAGCAACAATTAACTCATCATTTTGATCTAAAAGATAGCGAATGATCTGTAATGAAATAACAACCTTCGATAAAACGAAGACATTTATGAATTACAAATTATCTTCTTTATTATCATTTAGTTGAGAGGAATTACACTTAAATTCCATCACCATCTGTATGTAATCCACACTCTCTTTGCCCTGGACCAAAACGGGTTTCACTTTCGTCCATACCTAACGTTAATGGTCTAGTACTGTGAACATCCCCAACAGACACATAACCTTCATCCCACAACGGATGATAAGGTAAATTATGTTGTGTTAGATATTGATGCACATCTCTATTACTCCAATCAATAATAGGGTGTACTTTAAAACGACCACGTAAAATACTAACGACAGGCAAGCCTTGCCTATGCTCAGTTTGCTGACGACGAACCCCTGAAAACCAAGTACCACAATTTAGCTCTGACAAACCACGTTCTAAAGGCTCTACTTTATTTTTATGATTGTATTCTTTGAGTGCTTGCTCGTCTTGTGCCCATTGCTCTCCATACTTAGCTAATTGCCAAGCGGCACTTTCTTTTGCACTATAAACATGTAAGTTTAATTTTAATCGTTCAGTTAACTGCTCAATGAAACGATAAGTTTCTGGAAATAAATGCCCAGTATCGGTTATCAATACCGGAATATTCGCATCAACTTGTGTCATCATGTGCAGCATAACGGCTGATTGAATACCAAAGCTAGACGATAATACGAACTGACTAGGTAAATTTTCCATAGTCCATTCTATGCGTTCAATGGGCGATTGTTGCTCCAAAGATTCATTCCATTGTTCAAGCCAAGGTTTAGGTAAAGAGGCCGGAAAGCGATTTTGAATTGGCGCTTTCTCTTTGTTTAGTAAAGTACCTTCTTGGCTCACTTTAGCTAACTCTCCTGCTTTGCTCAACGTTAAAGCATTATTCATCATGAAAGTCTCTTACGCTTATTACTACTTCTTTTACAATGCCAAGACGAATAGTAAAATCACCAAACCCCTCGCCTTTATTTCGTTCTGCAGCCCAACGCGCACTTAAGTTATCTATTTCGTTTAAGATGTCTTGCTCGCCTAGGTTTTCTTTATAAAGCTTAGGAATTCTTGTACCCGCTAAGTTGCCACCTAAATGCATGTTGTATTTACCAGGACCTTTACCTACTAAGCCCATTTCTGCCAACATTGCTCGACCACAGCCATTAGGACAACCTGTAACGCGTAAAATGATAGACTCATCTTTCAAACCATTTTTATCTAGAATTGTTTCAACATCATCAATTAACCCAGGTAAATAACGCTCTGCTTCTGCCATTGCTAATGGACACGTAGGCAATGCAACACAAGCCATAGAATCTTTACGTTGTTTGGTTACGGTTGCATCCATTAGGCCATATTTAATCGCAATGGCTTCGATTGCAGCTTTCTGCTCAGTAGGTACGCCTGCCACGATCAAGTTTTGATTTGCGGTAATACGGAAATCACCTTGATGAATTTTCGCTAATTCAGCCATACCTGTTTTTAATGGCTTATTTGGAAAGTCTTTAACACGGCCATTTTCAATAAATAACGCTAAATAGTGTTTGCCATCAATACCTTCTGACCAACCAATTCGGTCACCGCGTTCAGTAAATTCATAAGGGCGGCTTTCAGCGAACTTACTTCCTGCACGTTTTTCAACTTCGGCTTTAAAAACATCAATACCGACGCGATCAAGGGTATATTTTGTTTTCGCATTTTTGCGGTCAACACGATTTCCCCAATCTCGTTGAGTGGTTAATACGGCCTCTGCAAAAACGAGTGTTTGATCAACAGGTATATAACCAAAATCATCCGCCTTTCTAGGGTAAGTTGCTTTATCACCATGAGTCATCGCTAACCCACCACCAACTAACACATTAAACCCGATTAATTTACCGTTTTCTTGAATAGCCACAAAGTTTAAGTCGTTACCATGCACATCAATATCGTTAAGCGGTGGAATAACAACCGTGGTTTTAAATTTACGAGGTAGATAAGTACTACCTAAAATAGGCTCTTCTTGCTTAACAGTACTTTCAACCTTGTCAGCATCTAACCATACTTCAGCATACCCACGCGTTCTAGGCATAAAATGTTCGCTAATTTTCTTTGCCCATTCATATGCTTCTTGATGTACTTCAGACTGATACGGGTTAGCAGTACATAACACGTTTCTGTTCATATCTGACGCAGTGCCAATACTATCAATTCCAATACTATTTAAGGCTTTATGAACGGTTTTAATGTTCGGCTTTAAAATACCATGATACTGAAATGTTTGACGCGTTGTTAAACGAACACTACCAAACATAGTATGTTCAGTCGCCCATTTATCTACGCCTAACCATTGTTTAGGTGTAATAATGCCGCCAGGTAAACGTGCACGAAGCATTAAGGTATGCAACGGCTCTAACTTTTGCTTTGCACGTTCAGCGCGAATATCACGATCATCTTGTTGATACATGCCATGAAAACGGATTAATTGGAAATTATCACCTGTCATACCACCTGTGGTTTGATCTTGTAAATCTTTAGCTATCGTTCCACGTAAGAAGTTACTTTCTGTCTTAAGACGTTCGTTATCATGCAACTTACCTTCAACAATGATAGGACCCGGTGCGATAACTTGTTCAGAATTATTACTTGTGCTCATTAATAAACATCCTTCTGATAACGCTTAGCGTTACGTAAATCTTTTAAATACTCTTGTGCTTGCTCTGCTGATAACTTGCCTTCAGTGGCAATAATATCTATCAATGTTGCTTCTACATCTTTTGCCATGCGACTCATATCACCACAGACATACACATGAGCACCACGCTCTAACCAACTAAACACTTCAGCTGAATTTTCTTTTAACCTGTCTTGTACATATATTTTTTCAGCTTGATCTCTTGAGAAAGCTAAGTCTAGTCGAGTTAACAAACCTGATTTAAGGTAAGCTTGCCACTCAACTTGATAGAGAAAATCTTGGGTGAAGGTTTGATCACCAAAAAATACCCAATTATCGCCGGTTGCTTCGTCGGCTTCACGCTGTTGCATAAAAGCTCTAAACGGAGCAATACCTGTACCCGGACCAATCATAATGACAGGGGTATCATTATTTACGGGTAGACGGAAGTTGTCATTATGTTCAATAAACACTTTAACCGCTTGTCCTTCTTCAAGACGATGCGCTAAATAACTTGATGCACCACCAAAACGTTGCTGACCATCAACTTCATAACTCACAACACCTAAGGTTAAGTGAACTTCTTCTTCCACTTCAGCTTGTGCAGAAGCAATAGAATACAAACGAGGCGTTATTTTACGTAGTGCATCAACGAAAGGTTGTGCTTCAACCGCTGCCGGAGCTTGCTTTATAATATCAATAATTTGATGATTAGCTGCAAACTCACGGCTAGCATTTTTGTCTGAAGCAATCTTAACTAGATTTTCATTACCTGACTGATTTGCCCAAAATTCAATAAACGTCGGTGCCGTTTGTGTAATTTCTAATTGGCTAATCAAGGCATCTTTTAAATTGAATGTTTGTTGCTCTCCATTTACTTTTAATGAGATGTCTTCATCACCTGTAAAATTAAGTGTGCTCAGTAATTCCTCGGCTAAAACCACATCATTTTCAAACCATACCCCCAAGGCATCGCCTGCTTGATATGTAAGGCCAGAATCACCAAGGTCTATTTCTATATGACGTACATCTTTTGCTGAATCTCTACCCGTAATTTTTTGACTCACAGAGAATTCAGCCGTTAATGGATTTTGTTTAGTATACTGACTTACCTCTGAACCATTACTAGTAACAGGTAAATCAATCACAGTAGCCATTCCGGCATCTTGTTGAGTTAACTCATCTTTTAATGCCTTAACCATTGACTCAGTCCGGCTTAATGTTTCACTGTCATAGTCAAGGTCACAATCAATACGTGGAGCAATCTGTTTTGCACCTAACGCTTTTAAGCGCTCATCAAAATCTTTACCTGTTTGACAGAAAAACTCATAACTGCTGTCACCTAAAGCTAATACGCTATAACTTAATTCAGGTAGCTTAGGCGCTTTTTTACTGAATAAAAACTCATGGAATATAAGCGCATCATCTGGTGGCTCGCCTTCGCCATTCGTACTGGAAACTATCAATAAATGTGTTTCTGATTTTAATGATTTTACTTTATAGTCAGCAACATTTTTAAAATTGACTGTAATGCCTGCTGCTTTAGCACTTTGCTCTAATTGCTTTGCAACACCTTTCGCATTACCTGTTTGTGATGCATATAAAATGGTTAATGTTTTAGCAACTACGGCCATAGGTGCAGTAGATATAGGAACACTTTGCCCTGATTCACTTTTTGCCGCAAGATAACCACTTGCCCACGCAAGTTGCAACGACGAATAGCTTGAGGTTATTTGCTGTAATAAACCAAGTTTGGTTTGCGTCAAGTGAACTTGACGATGTATTTGAAGTTTGCTGTAAAGATAGCTGCTCTTGTGGCATAAGAATATTCACCTATAACAATGTATGGGTAAAGGATAGACAAAAACTAATAAAGCTAAAAAGAATAGATAGCTGTTTATTATTCTAAAAAGGTATATAAAGATAAGTAGCCATCAAAAATTAACCTTAGACAATCGTAAATTATCCCGCTATGTTAATAAAAATAAGTACTTATAGTAGGATAATAGGAATAACACCTTTGTGAACATTATTAACCCATTCAAAATACTTTTTTCACCGCTGCATTTATTTATTCTCCTTGGTGTTATGTATTGTGCTACATCTCATAGTTTTGAGAAGAAAACTGTCTATAAATATGTATCTGCCAGTAATGTTACTTCTTTTTCTGACATTGAACCTATCGGCCGTAACTTTAAAAAGATTGTTGTGGACTGCTACGCCTGTAAAATTAATTCAACTGTCGACTGGTATAGAACTAAATTATATTTATCAGAATTTAGACAATACATTAGTCAAGCGGCGTTACTTCATAGTGTAGACCCTGCGTTCGTTCGAGCAATCATTCATGCAGAATCTCATTTTGATAGAAAAGCTATTTCCAAACAAGGCGCACAAGGTTTAATGCAATTAATGCCAGATACAGCACAATCATTAGGCGTTAAAAATGCCTTTATAGCCAAAGAGAATATTAATGGTGGTGTAAAACATTTAGCCCACCTATTTAAGAAATATCACGGGAACAAAAAATTAGTAGCCGCTGCATATAATGCGGGTGAAGGTGCGGTAAAGAAGTATGGTGGTATCCCTCCTTTCACAGAAACAAAGGTTTACATAGAGCGAGTTGATATTTTACATAGACGCTATCAACGCGCTATAAAAATATAAATCCCAGAGAAACAAGTTCACTGGGATTTTACCATATATGGTATTATTTAATGGTGTGCTCTTTAATTATTAGGCTTAAAGCGTACCTTTAAAAATGCACGATTGTACCCACAAAAACACCATCAAAGGTTAAATCAGAATACAAATCATCTAAGTCGTTTAATTCTAACTTCATTGAGCGATATCCAAGCATTACATTTAAATCAACCGCTAAATTGTCAAGCACTTCATAGCTTACACCTACTTGATAATCGTATAGTGTTTGATCGTCGTAAGAAGCAAAATTACCCTCTGCAAAAACATTAAAGCCAGTAAATGGCAAACCAACAATAGTTGATACATATAACATAGGTACAATACCTGAGCCGCCTAACTCACTGGTAATTGTGTTTTGTCCCCCCTCTTCAGTATCTGAACTATAGATGCTTGATGCACTAATATGTGTATCTATATCGCGGGCTGTTAAGCCAAAATCAATAGTAAGCAAGTCATTATCAAAGAGTTCATAATAGAAGGTGTAATCTATATAACTTAGATCAAATACGGCATCAACATGTGCATTAACATCGTAGGTTTGTCCGCCAAACGTAAACTGGCTTTGAAGATCAGTATTACCTTTTGTATCTAAGGTCGTTGATGCTATTTTCAAGTTTGGAATCAAAGGAATTGGATGCTCAAGTGCAATAAAATAATTACTTTGTGTTTTATCTTTAAATGAAAAACTTGTTTGATCTTCTGCAAGCTCTCCTTCGCCAAAAGAACCATCAGCCTGATTAGCCCAAATTTGTCCACCAATATAAAGCCCTAATAACGTATCTGCTTGCGAATTAGTACTGAGTACTGCCGCTAAGCTTGTTATTATGATTGCCTTTTTCATTCTCGTTACCCTTTTCTTAATAATTCATTTAAATCAATTAATGCTGCATTAGCGCGCGAAATATAGTTAGCCATGACTAAAGAATGATTAGCTAACACACCAAAACCGTCACCATTTAACACCATTGGGCTCCATAGTGTTTCTTGGCTAGCTTCTAATTCGCGAATGATTTGTTGCAGGCTAATAGTCGCATTTTTATTTTTTAACACACTGTCAAAGTCAATTTCTACGGCCTTTAAAAAGTGTAATAACGCCCATGCTGCGCCACGAGACTCATAAAACACATCATCGAGTTTCCACCAACTTGTTCTTACTTGTGAATGAGACCCTTCGTTTGTTGATTGCCTTGCTTCACTGTCTCCTGCTAAATCAGTATTAATTTTATCTTTACCTACGCTCGCACTTAGTTTTTGAGAGTAACTACCTAACCGTTTTTGAATCTCATCTAAATACGACGTTAAATTATCAGCTCTCGCATAAAATTGAGCACTATCATTTTTAACGTTACTAATACCAACTAATGCATTTCTATAGAGGTATAAACTATCGATCGCCTTTCTATATTCAGATTCAGCACTTGGCATAGCCCAACTTCTATTATCAATATTAAATTTGGGTTGAGCTTTTTGAATATGTATGTTTTCTAATGATTGCGATTGTGAGCGACTAAAGTCTTTTCTCAAGACTAACGCCATATCTCGCACCATTTCTAATACCCCAAACTCCCAAGCCGGCATATTATCTAAAAATACACCTGGCGGTAGTGCATCGTTAGAGATATACCCCCCGGGTTTATCAAGAATACTTGAAGCGACTTTTATTAACGTTGTGGTAGTGGTATACCCCACAACCGGTGATACATTGTCGGCCGCTGCTGCTGCAACAACTTCTTCTTTAACATCAAACGACGCAACATCGAAGCTCCAATAAACGCCAACCAAATAGAAAAGTAAAAAAACACTGGCGACAGTAAAGCCAACAGTTTTCGCTGAGAAATTCATTCGCATAGTTTGCTCCTAGTGATGATGAACATGCGTTTTTGACACAGTTTTCTGTGCTGCTTGTTCTTGAGTCGGACTATAAACAGGCATTTGCATCGTCACAGACACATTATCAGAAAAATTTAAAGTTATCTCAACCTCTTGCTGAGATTTTAGGGGATTTTTAACATCAAATAACATTAGATGAAAACCTGAGGGCTGAAGCTTAACACGTGCGTTAGGTTCAATCACAATAGAATCTACTTTACGCATGCGCATCATACCATCAATCATTGAGTGTTGGTGAATTTCGATTCTAGGAGATACATCACTATGAGCACTCAGTAATGTAACTGCTTTCTCTCCTTTATTTTCAATATCCATATAAGAGGAAGAGTGAACAGTGCCTGGGATGGTTGCACGAACATAGGCATGCTCAATTAATAGCATTGAGTTTGGCTTTTCAGCCATTGGATTTGCTTTTCCAAAAAAGCTTATAAAAACACATGGTAATACTATACAAAAAAAATATATCTGCTTCATTTTATGCTACACATCCCTTTAAATAATTGATGAAGTTAAATTAGCCTTAGCTCGTTTTTTTAACTGGTTTTTGAGTTTTATTGTTCATTTTTTCTTGGTTAAGGCTATTTCTTCATCTTCTAATATATCATCTTGACAATTTATTCGTGCGATAATTTATACATTTGAAATTTTAGTGCTGCCTAGCTCGATTATATTGTATTTCTGACTTATTTCTAGTGACTAACCAAATAATTAAAGCAATTAATAAAACAGGCCAAAAAATACCAATGGCTACCATAACTATGGAGCCTGCAATTAATAAAGCAATAAAAATCAATGAACCAAAAACACTTAACACTATCGCTAATGCAATGAGTACAAGAATAACAGTGGCTACTGCTGATACGCCTACCGCTTTTAACGGCTCAATTAATTGACCATCCATATAAACGTCTATGTCAAGAAACTCCAAAAAACTAGTACCTAAAACATACGTAAGAAATAGCGTTGCAAATATTGCTAATAGTAAAGATTTAAAAAATGTCATCATACCCTCCCACATTTAACCGTATTAATTCTTATCTGCGTCGACTATCTGGCAATAACATACTGGCAACGACATAAGCAACCGCAGTTGCAACGGGAAGCATAATTAGAGCACCTATTGCCGCAATTCTCACAACGACACGTGGAAGATCAAAGTGTTTGGCAATCCCGCCGCACACACCCGATACTTTTTTATGGTCGCAATCTCTAGACAAACTTCTGCTTATACTTGGGCTCGCCGAATATTCTCTTTCATATTTCATACTATTTTCCTTCTCAATGTTGCTTGTATTCCAGGGAAAGTGGAATATGATTCAAATTTACCTCCCCTGCTTTCCCCAATTACGCACTTTTTCTGAACAAACCATTTTCTACGTAGGTTGTGCAGGCAAGTTACCATTTAAGCCGCTGCTAATTTCTGCCTAATTTGCGCTATTTCTTTTTCTATTGCGTCATTTTTTTCTAATTCATCAAATTGTGAATTCAAGCTTTCATCTGCTGAATTTGTTTGTACTAAATCATATGCTTCAACTTGTGCTTCAATGTTATCTATTTTTTGTTGGTATCGTTCAAACTTACTCATTGCTTCTTCAATATTGTACAGCGCAGACTTTTCTCGAATTTTTAACCTCACTTGAGCTGATTCTTGGCGGAGTGTATATGCCTCTTGACGACGTCGTGCTTCTGACAGTTTAGTTTGTAAACGAGACGCATCATCTTGCACTTGCGCTAAAAATTCGGCTAATTGCTCGCTTTCATTTTCAAGTTGCTTTAGTTCATTTTGATATTTATGTTTTTGAGTTAATGCAGATTTCGCAAGATCTTCTCTTGTTTTCGTCAGGGCTAATTCAGCTTTACTTTGCCAGTGTTCAATACTCGCCTGCACCGACGCTATGTTACGATCCTGTGATTTTTGCTCTGCAATATTTTTCGCTGCTGTTGCTCGAACCTCAACTAACGTTTCTTCCATTTCTTGAATGATCAAACGTATCATTTTTTCTGGTTGCTCTGCTTTGTCTAGCAAGCTATTTAAATTTGCGTTAATAATGTCACTAAAACGTGTAAATAATCCCATGAGTTTTCTCCTACTATTTCAATAATTGTTTATTCAGTGGTTTAATTAGCTTCCGGTTGCGTTGCTTGCTCAGATTCATTAGTTTCTGATTCCGATCTGCTCTCAGTAAAAAATGCTAAAGACTCTATAATCGACTCATCAAAAGTAAAGTTAGCATTAAGGCGATTAATTTCTTCAGATATTGACTGTTGTAATTGCAACGTAAAGTCTCCTATAACCTGTTGTCCTTGTGCTATTACCATCTCACTTATTGAATTTTCAATAAGTGACGAATCAGCTGCTTTGGCATTGACACTAAAAGCAGCTCCTAATGTAATAACTAATGCCACGGTAATTGCGCTACGATTAAAATGTTTCATGTTGAAATTCCTTCTTTAAATTGTAAAAAATATTGGTTAAATCATTAACAACATCACGTTGTTATTGTGTGTATTTGAACACTTATGACTACTATTACAAATGTCATGCCAACAGAATAAAAAAACACAACAAATTGATTTAAAACAATTAATTTCAAACTAACAAAAACACACCTAATACAGACATAATATGTCAAACAAAAATTTAGTTAAATTGACCATGCCAATAGTAAATTTGACCAATGTATATTACTGCCTAAATTTAAACTCACATTAGTTTAAAGTTTAGACATTCGTTAGAGGTAACCTCTAGCCACAATGCTTACGTAATTCAAGATATAAAAATTAAACATTAACTTTCAATAAATTAAAGATTGCAAACTTCTTAAGCCGAATTGAGATCAATTAAACTAGTATAAAAATAGCTGCTATAAGTAGATTGAAAAGTCGAACTCAGATTAACTAAACCAACTTTAATTAATTCATGATAGTGATTTGATAGTTGATGGTTGTTTGGTGGTTATGGTTATGGTTAAGGTGATAATTTCAAGTAATATCGCTTCAGGCAATGGAACAAAATTGATGCGAAATTTGTCTCTATGATTAGTTAAATCATATAACTAAAGGAGATTTACACTTTATTCTATGTTCACTAAATTGAATAGTTGCTAGTTTTGCCCCTGTTTTTGTGCAAAGAAACTCACCAGTAAAGACAAAGCAAATATTGAAAAAACGGGTACCATCATTAAAACGAGTAAAGAAGTTGGCGTTAACATAATTTGTTCCTTTAAGTTATATTGAAAAATAGTCGATTTTGGCAATCCACTTTAACTAAGGAGATGAATTACGCACCTTAGTAATAAATTTTACTAACTATTACAAAGGTTGTGCCATTCTTTCAATTAGAAACTAACTTATTAATAATTAACAAGTTATAGTTAATTTTATTTGTGTTTTTATATTATTCCCGTAGGATAAAACAACCAAATCTGGCATAAACAACTATTTTTTAGCGAATTATGTAACAAAAGATAAAGAATACTATGCCCAATAAAAGTACCGCCATAATTATACCAATGGTATTAAATGCCTTTTTTATGCTAACAAAGTTGTACTTGATACTGGCAGTGTTGACGAAATAATCACGTATTCCACCGGCGGTAGAGGACAAAAAAACAACTCGCCGACCAAAGTGTGAGGTTACTTTATGGAGTAGTTTTACCTCACTGGCAATTGTTCAGATATTTATTTAGTTAACCTGAGCTCGGTTCAAGGTATGATTAACTTGTTGAAAATTAATATTTAATTTTAATTTTATCACTATGATTAGATAGTTTTGCTACTTTAGTCCGCAAAATAAGCAAGGCAAATTTACGCGTCAATAGGGAGCTATTGCAAGTGAATTTAACGAAGAAGTTAGCAAAAATAGCTTTTATAAAAAGATTTATTAAGCCGAGCTGAGGTTAGTTATTACAACTTGAGCAAAGGCTTGCTTTAAGGTGTCGCCATTTGCCTTATCGTCACCAGATGAATCCCCCAAAGAACGCCGAAACTGTCGCGCCCCTGCCAAGCCATTACATAGCCCCATCATATGACGAAGTACATGCCATGCTCGATTATTTCCATGTTCTGGCGTTGTACTAATATAACTATCAATATACTCCGCCATAATATTCACGACTTGCTCCCGCGAGATTATTGGTTTATTCACACCATAAATCTGTTGATCAACTTGAGCCAACATATAAGGGGAGTTATAAACTTCACGACCGATCATCACACCATCAACATGCTGTAAATGCTCATTAGCCTCTACCAACGTTTTGATACCCCCATTAATAGAAATGTTTACGTTTGGGAAATCTTGCTTTAGTTGATAGACCCTAGCATAGTCAAGAGGTGGAATATCACGGTTTTGTTTTGGGCTTAAACCACTTAACCAAGCTTTACGAGCATGTACAATAACGTGCCGACAGCCTGCGTTAGCCACTTGTTCAACAAATGTGTGTAGAAACTCATACGAGTCTAAATCATCTATACCAATACGCGATTTCACCGTAACTGGTACATTTGTAGCCGCTTGCATTTCACTAACACACTCAGCTACTAATTGTGGCTCAGCCATCAAACAAGCACCAAAACGGCCGTTTTGAACGCGATCTGACGGACACCCCACATTAATATTAATTTCATCATAACCATGTTGCTCTGCAATTTTCGCACATTCCGTCATGTCTTTAACATTACTACCACCCAATTGCAGAACTACGGGATGTTCAGCATTATGATAAGAAAGATAATCCCCCTTACCATGTATAATAGCCCCTGTTGTTACCATTTCGGTATAAAGAACCGTATGGGCGGACATTGTTCGGTAGAAATATCGGCAATGCCGATCCGTCCAGTCGAGCATGGGTGCAACGCTGAAACGATGATCTATTGATTTTGTTGTATTTAATGGGTTTACTGGGTTTACTGGGTTTACTGGGTTTAACATTCTATAGCCTTGAAAATTACACTGTATAAATTATCGTGATTTTCTATTAATTGCCGTCAATTTCCATGAATAGTACACCCTATGTACACCATAAATGAGTAGGATTTTTAATGGCTTCATGCACTGACCAAATTTCACTAGACAATTACCAAACGTCAAATGGTAAATGGTGACTTTAGCTATCGCTGTACAATTGTAGTTAAGAAAAACAGCGCGATTATACACTGAGAATCTAAAACATTCTGTAAAAAACTAGCAAAAAATTGGAAGGAAAAAGTTGATGTTAACCCTAACGATGCATTTTTGATACTTGATGGGGCAAGGTTTGGACTTCCCAGATTTCACTACAATATTTATAATTATTAGAAATAAACAAAATCTGTAGATTCAGTAGATATAGTTACGTTCACATTCTATCGCTTTAATAAAGATTCATTTCATTTTTTTAATTATTGTCTATAATCATCACTCAACGAATTAAGGATGATTAAGTGATGAAAGAATTCCCTCCTGTAGTACTTGTTGAAACCTGGCTACATATTATCAACTGCAAAAGTAAAAACATTTCTCGTCAAAAAAAGAAATACTCCAAAACATCAAAGTACATTTTGGCACAGTGGAATTAGCAAAATTATATGTTGAACAAAGTAAGGATGAAGAGATTGAAATTCATTTTCTTTAGTGTTTACATAACAGGTAATGAGGAAACTTTATTTTTCAAACTGATGCTTAGGCTTCTTATTGTAGACAAATCGAGTTAACTAACCTGAACTCAGCTTAATAATTGTTTTTCTAATCGGTATTAATCTATAACCATTGGCATAGCTTCAATATTTACAATTTCACTACGATTCATCGTTATTTTAAAACGCTGTAAGTGTTCACCTGTTTTGTCTACACAGCGAAGAATAAGGTTGATTTGATAGCGACGTTCAACCGCTTGGCTTGATATTTTTTGCCCATCTAAACTATACAAACGACCAAGACCTTTTTTCAAAAAACGAACAAAGGGGGTTAAATTAAAAAATATTTGTTGTTGAATTTCATCATACCCGGGTAAAAAGGCTTTAACGATCACTTTATTATCGCAACGAAAATGAAACAAACGGGCGGCTTGCTTATTTTGTTGCCGACGCTTTTGAAATAAGTCATTCACTGATTTAGGTAAATCTTTTGGGGTTATGTATTCTAACCACAGTATTTGATTCAAAATACGTTTTTGATTAACACTGTGCCTAAATATATTTTGCCATTTTGGGCGACCTTTTTGAATTTTACGCCAAATTACGTTGGTCACGTCTTCTTTAAATGTTTCTCGTAAACCGTAAATCAAGCCTAAAAAAGCGATCAACGCTAAGGTGACTTCGGTGAAGCTTGATCGTGCATTCAGTACAAGCAACATAACAAAGGCCATAATAACCGCAGTAACGCTGCCTCTGACTAACCGTTTCAAATTTAAATCTAAATATCGCGTTTGTTTTTGAAATACCACACCGTATTCAATTAAACGCTGTAACAACCGCATTTTATTCGTTATACGATTAGGGTCTGAAAGCGTTATCTGCGAATTATAGTTACATTCAATACGATAATTATTTTCTTCACGACAAAAAGTATATAAAAACTCGCGTTCCGTAGTAAATTCACTACTTTTAGGCCCCTTAGACAGTAACTTTAAAAATGACTGTTCTATGTGCCAACTCAAATAGTTATCGGCATTTTCAAAAAAAGAACTCAATTTAGTGTCGGAGGGGGTAGATCGTCGTAGTTTTTTTACTAATCCTGCTATCTGGTCTGCTAATTCAATAGCTGCAGGATAAAACTCTTCTGCCGTTTTTAATTTTAAGGTTTGTTTGACATCAGCATCCGCTATTTTTAACTGATAGGAATACAAATTTAAATTCAGTCGATAGTCACTTTGCCCATTTTGATCTTCTTCTTCGAAACGTTGACTGATAAAACGACTTCGCACTAGAGGAAGATGTAATTGGGCCGAATAATAGGCACTATGACTTTTAATATTACTGTAAAAGTAATCTTCAACATTTAACGTGCTTGGGCTGATGCCCATTTCAACAGGCAGCGAAAAATAAAGATCAATACGTTGCAATTCTTGAGGCAACAATTGATAACTTATTTTAATCGATAAATTCTCATCTTGAGATAATTTGACTTTTTTCACGCCTTAATACTTCACCCTAGATAATATGGTTAATTTTTTCCCTCTAATTACAATATACTAACCTTATTACTTAAAATAAAGCAAAGGCTCTCTGTTCAGCCATTAACAGTATATTAATGGCTGAGGTTGAAACATTACAATGTTAGAGACTTTACTTTGCCTTCTTCGTTAGTTTTTCAGATATTTTATAAACCACCACAAAAAACAAAGGTACAAAGAAAATAGCCAATACGGTTGCCGATAACATACCACCAAATACCCCAGTACCAATCGCATTTTGACTGCCAGATCCGGCGCCAGTGCTTAAAACTAAAGGGGTAACACCAAGCATAAACGCTAGTGACGTCATGATAATGGGTCGTAAACGTAAGCGCGCGGCTTCAATAGTTGACTCTATCAAGCTTTTTTTACCATGATTTTCTTCATACAAAGAACGCGCAAACTCAATAATAAGAATAGCGTTTTTAGCCGCTAACCCTATAGTGGTTAACAAGCCCACCTGAAAATACACATCATTCGATAAGCCTCTAGCCAGTGCAAATGATAATGCACCTATCACACCCGCCGGTACTACCATCATCACTGAGAAAGGAATACTCCAACTTTCATATAATGCCGCTAGACATAAAAATACAACTAATATTGATAAGGCATACAATAACGGTGCTTGATCACCTGATTGCCTTTCTTGCAGTGACATACCTGACCATTCAAAACCTATGCCTTTTGGTAATTTCGCTGCAATTTCCGTCATCGCCTGCATGGCATCACCCGTACTTAACCCTGGTGCTGCTTGCCCCAAAATTTGTACCGACGAAACACCGTTGTAGCGTTCAAGTTTTTCGGGCCATATATCCAACGCGCTGAACTAAAGGCAGTAAAAGGTACCATTTCATCCTGATTATTGCGTACATACCAAAATTTAAGATCATCAGGCATCATTCTATAAGGCGCATCAGCTTGTACATAAACCCTTTTCACTCGACCATTATCAACAAAATCATTCACATAATTTGATGCCCAAGCCGTCGAAAACGTTTGATTAATATCTGTAAGTGACAAACCTAACGCCATCGCTTTTTGTTGATCAATATCGATTTTAAATTGTGCTGTATCTTCTTGACCATTGGGCCTAACAGCCATTAACCGTGGGTCTTGTGCTGCCATACCTAATAACTGATTACGTGCATTTATTAGCGCTTCATGCCCAAGTCCAGACAAGTCTTGTAACTGGAAGTCAAAACCTGATGAGTTACCTAGCTCTCTTATTGCGGGAGGAACAAACGCAAATGCGGCCGCTTCTTTAAATTGTGAGAAATGCCCCATTGCTCTACTAGCAATAGCTTTAACGTGTTGATCTGCTCGTGTTCTTTCTTTCCAATCTTTGAGCTTCACAAAAACTAAGCCCGAATTTTGGCCTTGTCCACTAAAACTAAAACCAATCACGGAAAATATCGCCTCCACATTCTCAGCTTCATCTTCTAAATAAAATTTTTCTATTTTATTCATCACTTCTGCAGAGCGTTCCTGACTAGCACCTTGTGGTAGTATCATTTGTGTAAACATGGTGCCTTGATCTTCATCAGGTAAAAAAGAAGTTGGCAGACGCATAAACAAAAAGACTAGACCAACAACTAATAATCCATAAATCAACATGTAACGAACAGTTTGGCTTAAGATCTTTCCTAAAGCCGATTGGTAGCGGATGGTTGATCTATCTATTAATCGATTAAACCAAGCAAAAAAACCTTTTTCCGGTTTCTTATGATGCTCAACAGGTTTTAGCATTGTGGCACATAACGTCGGGGTTAGAATAAGGGCAACAATGACAGATAACACCATAGATGACACAACGGTAATGGAGAATTGTCGATAAATAACACCTGTAGAACCACCAAAAAATGCCATGGGCACAAATACAGCAGATAAAACTAATGCAATGCCAATTAAGGCACTGGTAATTTGTTTCATGGATTTACGCGTAGCTTCTTTCGGAGACAAGCCCTCCTCATGCATCACACGCTCAACATTTTCAACAACCACAATGGCGTCATCAACCAACAACCCTATGGCAAGCACCATACCAAACATCGTTAAGGTGTTAATTGAAAAACCAAAAGCCCATAAAATCGCAAACGTTCCCAGTAATACAACCGGCACTGCAATGGTTGGAATAAGGGTTGCTCTAAAATTTTGTAAGAACAAATACATAACACAAAAAACTAAAACAATTGCTTCAGCTAACGTTTGTATTACCCCCATTATGGATAATTTAACAAATGGCGTGGCATCATAAGGGAATACCACTTCCATTCCTTCAGGAATTAATGGGCTCAATTCGGCAATACGAGCACGAATAGCTGCCGCTGTTTCAAGCGCATTAGCCCCTGATGCTAAAGAAATACCTAAACCTGCAGCCGTTTGATTTTTATACTCTGTCAATAATTGATAGTTTTCGCCACCCAGTTCAACACGAGCCACATCTTTTAGCAATATCGTAGAGCCATCCGCATTAACTTTAATCAAGATATTGCTAAACTCTTCCGCTGTTTTTAAGCCCGTTTCAACAATAATACTGGCATTAATTTGTTGTCCTTTAACCGAAGGTGCCCCACCTAATTCACCCGCGGCAATCTGTGCATTTTGATTGGTTATCGCTTCAGTAATATCTTGGCTACTTATCCCGTATTGCGTCATCTTTTCTGGATTAATCCAAACACGCATAGCATATTGTGATCCAAAAAATCTTACGTCACCAACCCCGTTAACCCGGCTGATTTGATCTCGAATATTGGCAGCAATAAAATCTGATATATCATTTCGGTTAAAGTGATTATCTGGTGAATAAAAAGCAATAACCATTAAAAAACCAGAAGATGACTTTGCTACTTGAATACCATTTTGCTGTACGGTTTGCGGTAATAATGGCATGGCCGTTTGAAGTTTATTCTGAACTTGTACTTGTGCTGTATCAGGGTTAGTACCCGCGGTAAAAGTTAGTGTAATACTGGCATTACCGCTAGAATCAGACGAAGCACTAATGTATTGCACATTGTCAATACCCGTTAAACTTTGCTCAATCACTTGTACTACCGTATCTTGAACCACCTCACTAGAAGCCCCCGCATATTTTGCGGATATAGAGACCGATGGAGGGGCTACATCCGGATACTGAGAAATAGGTAATTGCAAAATAGACAACACACCGGCAAGCATGATCATTATGGCAATAACCCACGCTAATATAGGGCGATCAATAAATGTTTTAGCCATGCTTTATTTCACCTCTAAACTTGCATGTACAGGAGTAACAGGTGCGCCAGGGGCAATTTTTTGTAAGCCTGTGGTGATCACTTTCTCGTTAGCCACTAGTCCCGAAAGTACTAG
Organism: Colwellia maritima; assembly: GCF_022669015.1. GTDB lineage: Bacteria > Pseudomonadota > Gammaproteobacteria > Enterobacterales > Alteromonadaceae > Colwellia > Colwellia maritima. The sequence goes on from NZ_JAKKSL010000003.1 coordinate 327,503, forward strand.
CCAATTTTGCCCAATTGAACGGCCAATTTTAATAACTCTAATTTCAGCAATATTATCATTGTTAACCACATAAACACTCGACTCACCTTTACGGTTAAACTGCACCGCTTTTTGTGGAACCAAAATACTATGTAAACGCCGGCTTGAGTTAATTCAATACGTGCAAACATACCCGGCAACAACCGTTTATCTTTATTTTCAAATTCAGCACGTATTGTTACTGTGTCTGTATTTGGATTAACACTCACTTCATTAAACAATAACTTACCCTTGTATGAGCTATTGCCTAAGGTAATTTTCGCTCTATTTTCAACAGATTGTAATTCGCCTGCAGCAATACGTTGCTGTAATTTATTAATCTCTGAGCTCGCTTGCTTAATATCAAAATATATTGGGTCTAGTTGAGTAATAGAGGCTAACGCATCACTTTGTCCTGCGGATACTAGCGCCCCTTCTGTAATATTCGACTTACTAATTATTCCAGAAATAGGTGCTAACACTTGAGTATAAGTTAATTCAATATTGGCTTTGTGTAATGCAGCTTTATCCATCGCTAATTCAGCGTTCAACGCATCAAATTGCGCCTGTGCTTGGTCAACACTTTGTTGACTAACAGACTTGTCTTTGATTAGCGTTTTATAGCGTTTTAATTCTGCCTTAGCGGTAACTAAATTAGCATTCGTTTGTGCTAATTTTGCCTGAGCAGAAGCCACATTTGCTTGATAAATAACATCATCTATTTGATACAAAGGTTGTCCTGCTTCAATACGACTACCTTCAACAAAATGACGTTTTAAAATAATCCCTGTTACTTGCGGACGTACTTCAGCTACTTTTGATGCAACCGCTCTCGCAGGTAAAACATCTACTAACGAGACACTTTGCTCTGCTATTGTCACAACATCAACTTGTTGTCTTGGTCTTGTAGATGCCGATTGTTTGTTTGCTTTACTTGGCCGGCATGCTGTTAAGAACACAATAAACGATGACAACAACATAAAGGTGTTGATCTTCAATTTCATAAAAACCTCTAACTGATTTTAATTATAATGACAAAACATGACAATCTATAAAGCACAGGAGCCACGGTTAAATTTGAAATATCTTACGATAGGCAGACAAATACGAAAAAGGCCTTCTACTGTAGATACACTCCTTTGAGCTAAATAAAATACGTACATTAATTACAAAATTAAACATACATACACGAATGTTTTGTATTTTAGATTAGTATTAACTACAATATCAACCATTAATTAAACGATATTGATGCTTTTTGTAAATATTTATGTAGGTGAGTTATGGTAAGAAAAACCAAAGAAGAAGCAATAGAAACGCGTAATCAATTACTCGATGCTGCGGAAGCTGTTTTTTATGATAAAGGCTATTCTCAAACGACCTTAATGGATATTGCTAAACATGTAGGTATGACGCGTGGTGCGATTTATTGGCACTTTAAAAACAAAGTTGACATATTTGAAGCTATGGTCGATCGAGTAAGGTTACCACTAGACAGATTGGCTGAAGAATGTGCTGATGAGAACGAACCCGATCCTTTAGGAAAATTACGTGAGTTTTCAATCGCTTTATTGCGAGACATAACAACAGATGGAAGAAAAAATAGAGTGATGTCTATTTTATTTCACAAATTTGAACAAAATGGTCAAGCGGAAGAGTTAGAAAAAAGACAAGTGATGTCATTTATTGAATGCACTAATCGAATTGAACGTAGTTTAATTAATGCCATCAATAAAGGGCAGTTACCTCAAGATTTAGATGTTTATCAAGCAGCTATAATAAAACATGCTTATTTCGCAGGTTTACTCAATAATTGGTTATTCTTGCCTAATCATTTTGATCTAAATTCAATGATAGAACCCTTAGTTGATAATTATATGTTCTTACTCCACAACAGTCCTGAATTAAGAATTAAACAGTAAGCATTACAACTTCAACTACTTCATAGTTGCACTATTGTACTTTATTTAATAGTGCAAGGTACTAGCGTGAATCTATCGACTTTAAATTTTGATAAATATTCTACGTTGGTACAGTAATAAAGAAATAACCCAAAATAAAACAACATGAGTTAGCGCAAATAAAAATGATGCAAGAGTTGGTTCTGCTATTAACTTAAATTGTTCATACAACCACCGATATAAACTACTATTACCAACAGAAACATTTAAATAAACAGTGACAAACAAAAACGATAAAATATAAACAAATAACGGATTTGTGCCATAAACAAGTAATGGCGAGGCCAACTTTTCTTGCCCTTTTACATCAATTAACCAAATAAAAAAGGCTAATAACAAACAAGCAACCCCTGTAGTGTAAATAACATAAGAACTTGTCCATAAGGATTTATTAATAGGCAAAATAAAACTCCATAAAATCGCAAGTCCTACACCAAGGCAGCCAATAATTCCAAGCTTAGAGACACTAGAACTTTTATTTTTTATCGTAGTTAAATATCGCGTTAATTCAAAACCTAACAGCATATTCACCACAGCAGGCATCGTACTAAGTACCCCTTCAGGCTCAAAAGATATACCGTGCATACTATACATATGATTTGCCCCCAAAATGGCAAGGTCAAATTGACGCACAATATTACCTTCAATGGTTAATCCTGCTTCTCCTACACTCAGTAACATTCCCCAATAGGCCAATAGAATAACTATCGAAACAATAAAAATACCACGACGACTTAATAACATTACAAAACTAGCCGCTATGACATAGGCTATACCAATACGTTGTAAAACGCCCATAATACGCCATTCTTCCATAGGTGTATCAAAGGGAATAACATTAAGCATAAAGCCAATAAAAAACATGATAAAGCCACGTCTTAGAATCCTTAGGAATTGAATAGGAGACGCTGAAAAGTTACTCTTTTTAAAAGAAAAAAACATTGCAGAGCCAATAATAAACAAAAAGAAAGGAAACACTAAATCCGTTGGCGTAACACCATGCCAATTCGCATGCAATAGAGGTGCATAAACATGTGCCCAAGTACCAGGCGTGTTGACCAAAATCATCAATGCAATCGTTATACCTCTAAATGCATCTAGGGCAAGGTATCTAGTCATAGGTTAAATCCAAAATATCTAAACAAATGTTAAAAATATTAATCATACAAAAATGACAGCGCTATCATTAGCTAATGTAAAGCAATATTAAGCATTTTGCTAATGTTTTAACTGAAATATTACCAAATCAAATTGCTATTTTTAGGCTAAGACTTTTTAAAGTCAGCCATAACCTATAGACGCTGTGAACTACTGTGTTAAACTGAAGAAAAATCTATAATGCTAACTGCTATGTCTGCTGAAAAATTACTCTATCAAGCCCAACAAGTGTGTCAAAAAAAGGAGCTCGTTTAACTAAAGCTCGTGAGCAAGTTTTTTTACTACTTGCTAAGCATGAAGGTGCCATAGGTGCCTATGATTTATTGGATAAACTCAAAAAATCAGACTCTTCAGCCAAGCCCGCTACTATTTACAGAGCCTTAGATTTTTTGTCTAAACAAGGCTTTGTTCATAAAATTGAGTCCATTAACGCCTTTGTTATGTGTCATCATTTTGGTGATTGTAACCATCCTGTACAATTACTGATTTGCGACAAATGTGGTCAAGTAGAAGAAATACAGTCCAACAATTTTGATCTGGCGTTGCGCTCTATGGCTGACGCTAACGGTTTTAGCATTACCCATCAAATTGTCGAAGCACATGGGCACTGTCAAAGCTGTCAAAGCTGTCAAATCGAATAAACATAATTCCATTAATCTCATAAATTAAACATTTTATCTCAAAAGCTTTCTCTAAATTACACATATAATGATACATGTGGTATAAATTCCGATTAAAATTCGGTTTTATATCGAAATTCAAAAATAATCATTAAACTTGGACGGCTATGAAATATTCATTATCAACAGCACTTGTTTGTTTATCTGTTGCTTTTAGCAGCAGTTTGTATACCACAAATGTTCTCGCTAAAAACACTATCGCAAGCGACAAGTTTCGCCAACTTGAAGAAATTTTACCCACGCCAAATGTCTATCGCACTGCATCAGGTGCGCCTGGCCATCAATACTGGCAACAACAAGTTGACTATACTATTGACATTAAGTTGGATGATAAAACACAGCAACTAACAGGTCGTGAAACTTTAAATTATCAGAACAACTCACCGGATACCTTGCGTTATATCTGGTTACAACTTGATCAGAATATATTAAAACGTAATGCTGATAGCAAGTTATCTACTGCAACAAAACCGTTAGAAAAAGTGACCTATACGGGCGTACGCAATATGGTTGAAAAACCAAAGTTTGATGGTGGCTACAACATTACAACGGTGGAAGATAGCAAAGGTAAACCGCTACATTTTGTTATAAATGGTACAATGTTACGTATCGATCTACCCAAGCCATTAAAATCTGGCGATGACACCGAATTTAAAGTTGAGTGGAATTACCAATTACACGAACAAAAAGTATTAGGTGGTCGTTCTGGCTATGAGTATTTCGAAAAAGATGATAATTACCTATACGAAATAGCAGGTTGGTTTCCACGTGCTGTTGCATATTATGATGTGATGGGATGGCAAAACAAACAATTTCTAGGCCGTGGTGAGTTCACCCTAGAATTTGGTGACTATGATGTAAAAATTAGCGTGCCGAGTGATCATATCGTGGCTGCTACGGGTGAACTACAAAATCCAAAAGATGTCTTAACTAAAGCTCAACGTCAGCGTTTAGATAAAGCAAAAAAAGCTAAAAAGCCAGTGCTTATTGTGACCGCTGACGAAGCTTTAGAAAATGAAAAGTCTCGTTCAACAAAAAATAAAACGTGGCACTTTAAAGCTAAAAATGTGCGCGACTTTGCCTTTGCCTCAAGTAGAAAATTTATTTGGGATGCACAAGGTTACAAGCATGGTGGCAGTAACACTATGGCGATGTCTTATTACCCTAATGAAGGTAACCCTCTATGGGAGAAATACTCCACTGAAGCCATCATTCATACCATGGAGCAATACAGCAAATACACTTTCGACTATCCATACCCAGTTTCTATTTCAGTAAACGGTCCGGTTGGTGGCATGGAATATCCTATGATCACTTTCAATGGTCCACGTCCAACACTTGATAAAAAAACCGGTGAGAAAACCTATTCTCGTCGCACTAAATACGGTCTAGTTGGTGTTATTATACATGAAGTGGGTCATAACTATTTCCCTATGATTGTCAATTCAGATGAACGTCAATGGACCTGGATGGATGAAGGTTTAAATACTTTCCTACAATTTTTAGCTGAACAAGCATGGGAAGAAGGATATCCATCACGTCGTGGAGATGCTGCTAACATTACGAGCTATATGAAAAGTACTAACCAGGTCCCAATCATGACGAATTCTGAGTCTATATTACAATTTGGTAATAATGCCTATGGAAAACCTGCAACTGCACTTAATATTTTACGTGAAACAATCATGGGCAGAGAGTTGTTTGACTTTGCTTTTAAAGAGTATGCACAACGCCGGAAGTTCAAACGTCCTACTCCAAAGAGATTTCTTCCGTACAATGGAAGATGCCTCAGCAGTTGATTTAGACTGGTTCTTCCGTGGTTGGTTTTATACCACTGATCATGTTGATATTGCCCTTGGTGACATACATCTTTATACCGCAGATAGCCAAAACCCAGATACTGAAGAAGCTTGGTTACGAGCATTAGAAAATGAAAAACCGGAATTTATTACTCGTCTTATGAACAAAGGTAAAAAAGTTCGTACTCAAGACAAACCAGAGTTATTAGATTTTTACAACGAACATGATAAATTCACTGCCACAAATGCGGCACGAAATAAATACAATGCCGGCAATAAAAAACTTGAGCAATGGGAAAAGGATTTATTACTCAACCAAAGTAACTTTTACTTAATTGATTTTGAAAATAAAGGCGGTTTGGTTATGCCTATTATTTTAGACATCACGTACGCAGATGGCAGCACTGAACATATGAAAATACCGGCTGAAATTTGGCGACAAAATTCAGTAAAAACCTCTAAACTGCTTGTACGTGACAAAGAAATTACGGCACTAGCAATAGATGCTAAATGGGAAACGGCTGATGTTAATGTCAATAATAACTATTGGCCGACTAAACCTATTAAGTCACGTTTTGAACTTTATAAACGTAAAAAAGAAGATATGATGCGCGATTACAATAAAAAATTGAAAGCTGCAGATGATGAAAGTGAAAACGCGGATAACTAATGCTAACATTTTTACTTTCTAGCATAAGTAAACGAGCCATAGGCAGAATACTGTTAAGTATTTTGCTCATGGCTGCTACGCACACTATTGTTGCCCACACTTACTTTTTTGGTGTTTCAGAACTTAATTATAATAAAGTGACTCAACATATTGAAGTAATACATCAACTTACCGCTCATGATATTGAAAATGCTATTGCTGAAATACAACAAATTAATTTCTCTTCTGAGCATCCTAAATATGATGAACTAATACAAAAATATATCGAAAAACATTTTATTTTAGCGCAAGGTGATAAAGCGATTAAAATGAACTGGATTGGCTTTGAAGTTAAAAGAGGCCAACTTTTTGCCTATCAGGAAAGCGTTTCTAAAGAAATTTTAACTCACCTCATGGTAAAAAACACAATACTCGTTGATACTTATGAGAAGCAAGTCAACACAGTCAACTATCAAAGTTCACGCCTAGAAAATACAATACAAGGTAGTTTAACTTTTGATCACCGACATAGGGTGGCCATAATAACTTCAAATGAATAAGTAATTAATAAAAAATTACGCTAGATTGATTTACATTTGTGACAGAAGTGTGCAAAATCAAAGTACTAAAAATAGCTAAAGCTCGGAAAATCCATGAGAGTAGAGTTCATCAACCCGTTTTTATCATCAATGCTTAATGTTATGTCTACCATGGCGCAAATGGAGCTCGTCCCTGAAAAGCCTAAATTGAAAACAACCGAAGTATCAATGGGGGATGTTTCTGGCTTAATAGGTATGATTAGTCCACAAACAAAAGGCTCTTTATCCATTACATTTGATGCACCTTTAGCTTTAGCAACAATGAAAGGGATGGTAGGTGAAGCACCCGACGAAGTGAATGAAGAAATCACAGACTTAGTGGGTGAAATCACAAACATGGTTACCGGTGGTGCTAAGCGTATGCTGAGTGAAAAGGGTATTGAATTTGATATGGCGACTCCTATTGTTGTCTCGGGAAAAAACCATACGATACACCATAAATCAGAAGGTCCTGTTGTGGTTCTTGCACTTAGAGGCGAGCATGGAAAAGCTTACATTGAATTCTCTTTTGATGAATAAATAGAACAGTAACAAATATAACCTGAACACCCAATAAACACTATTTTTCAATAGTGTTTTTTTGTCTCTGTTCCACAGAATACAAGGCGTTTATTTCAATAACTACTTGCTCTAACTATTAAATAAAAAAGGATGTAGCCGGTAATTTTAGCAAGTAGAATTATCACGTAATTAGCGAGACTGGTATAAAGCACTGGATATCACAATATGTGGCAACAAATAGAAATACAGTTAACAGCAAAACCAAGAGCATTTCATTTAATAACAAATGAAATAATCAATCAACTACCTGCTCTTACTAATATTCAATGTGGTATTTTACATTTGTTTATTAAACATTCATCTGCATCATTAACTATCAATGAAAATGCTGACCCTACTGTGCGTAGCGATATGGAAAAACATTTTAATGTGATAGCCCCAGAACAAGCACCGTATTATCAACATACCTATGAGGGAGATGATGATATGCCTGCTCATATAAAAGCAAGCTTACTTGGCTCTAATGTGACTATCCCAATTACCAATGGAACGCTTAATTTAGGTATCTGGCAAGGAATTTACTTAGGCGAGCATAGGAACCATCCGGTAGCCGTACGCTAGTTGCTACCATTCATGGCGAATAACAATGGGTTAATCTTCCTCAAGTACGTGCGGCCCTGCATAATTATCGAAGCGTGAATATTTACCTTGGAAAGTTAACGGTACTCGACCAATAGGGCCATTACGCTGCTTACCAATAATAATTTCCGCCATTCCTTTAAATTCACTATCATCGTGATAAACCTCATCACGATAAATAAACATGATTAAATCAGCATCTTGCTCGATTGAACCTGATTCACGTAAATCAGAGTTAATAGGACGCTTATCACTACGTTGCTCTAGGCCACGGTTCAACTGAGAGAGCGCAACAACTGGCACTTGTAATTCTTTTGCTAACGCTTTTAATGAACGTGATATTTCAGCAATCTCTAAAGTACGATTATCAGAAAATTGTGGTGCACGCATCAATTGCAAGTAATCGATCATGATCATTGAAATACCGCCATGATCTCGATGGATGCGTCGTGCCCTGGAACGAACTTCTGTCGGAGTTAAACCTGCAGCGTCATCTATAAACATTTTACCATTTTCAATCAACAACCCCATGGTAGAAGACAAGCGCGCCCAATCTTCATCATCCAATTGTCCTGTTCTTATTTTAGTTTGATCAATTCGCCCTAATGAAGCGAGCATTCTCATCATAATTTGATCTGCCGGCATTTCAAGACTGAAAATTAAAGCAGGTTTATCCTGAGTCATCGCGGCATGCTCTGCCAAGTTCATAGCAAAGGTAGTTTTACCCATTGAAGGACGTGCTGCAACAATGATCAAATCAGATTTCTGTAAACCTGCCGTCATTTTATCTAAATCAGCAAAGCCACTAGGCACCCCCGTTACACCACCAGTATCCGTTGAACAAAGCTTTTCAATTCTATCTACGGTTTTTTCTAATACAGAATGAAGACTTTCAGGTCCTTCAGATTTATTAGCACGCTTTTCAGCGATAGCAAATACTTTGGTTTCAGCAAAATCGAGTAGCTCTGCGCTGCTCCGTCCTTGGGTATCATAGCCTGCTTCAGCAAGCTCATTAGCCACACTAATCATTTCACGCGTAACGGCTCGTTCTCGAACAATATCAGCATAGGCCGTAATATTTGCAGCGCTCGGAGTATTTTTCATCATCTCCGCAAGGTAAACAAATCCCCCGGCATCATCTAATTTTTGATCATTCTCTAAGGCTTCTGATAGCGTAATTAGATCAACCGGCTCACCTAGCTCAATTAACGTAGCAATCGTTTCAAAAATAAGACGATGAGAACGACTGTAAAAGTCTGCAGCTACTGTTTTTTCTGCAACACGATCCCAGGTTTCATTATCCGGCAATAAACCACCCAGGACTGACTGCTCAGCTTCTAGAGAATGTGGTGGTGTTTTTAATTCATCTATTTGCTTGTCTTTGATAAATTGCTTTTCTTTGGCAAATTTACCAGGCTTTCTGTCTGCCATTTTTGAGCCTTACTTTTAGAGATTTGAGAAGGTATTTCTAAGTGGGGTAATGTAGCAGAAACACCGATAAAAATAGAGCAATAAAACAAAAATTAACTTTCAATGAGTTAAAAACGTCTCAAACCGAGGTTACTTAATTTGAGTAACAACGTCATGTAAAATATTCACAACCAATTCTATAAGTTCATTATCTGATGATTTTGGATAAACGACATAGGCAGGTAATTGAAATGAGGGTGCTGAGTCAACAGGAAATAAGCGCCCCTGATTAATAAGTTCGCGTACGAGTCTACGCGGGAAGTATCCTGATCCTCCCATACTTAGAATATACTGTAAACCTAACCAACCAATACCAACCGTAATACGTGGGCTACTTAATTCAGGCAGTATAGCCGTTAATTGTGAAAGAAATTCTGGCCCCCAGTTTACATGCACATAGGTGTTAGGGTTAGCGAGTTCGAGGGCTATTTTTTGAGTACTAACGAGGATTAACTCTTCATCTAATAACCAATCTACTTTCAGCGTAGGACGGTGTTGAGGTGTATACATAATACCGATATCAAGCCGACCATCAATCAAGTTTTGCATTAAACCTTCTTCAATGCCACTTTCGGCTTTTATTTGCATATTGGGTTGTTCAACACTGAGTCTTTCTAACCAACGAAGTAGTAAGCCATCCCAAAGCCCAAATCTACCGCCCACTGTCAAAGCGGTATCATACACAGGAGCAAAACCAATATCATGGCGAGCATGTTCCATTGTCTGTACCATATTAACCGCATAGCGTAAAAAACGTTTTCCTGAAGGAGTAAGCGTAGCGCCAGATTTATTACGTATAATAAGTTGGCACCCCATATACTCTTCTAAAGAGCGTATTCTACGACTAACAGCTGTTTGTGTTAGATGTAGGTTCCGTGCCGCCGCAGTAAAACTGCCTGTATCGACAATTTTTATGAAGGTACGTGCAAATTCAATATCCAAAAGTAACCTTTTTAAAATCAAGTAAAATTATGTGTTTTTATACCGTCGCTGCTATTTCGCACGTCCACTAATATAACCTGAGTTCGGTTTAAGATATTTTTAATTAGTTGAAATACATAACAATATTATTTTAACTAATACCCTAGCTTGATGGTTTTTCTTAATTCAAGGCAAATTTCGCGTCAATAGCTTATCTATTGCAAATAAATTTAACGATGAAATAAGGAGAAATAGCTACTAGAGAAACATTTATTAAGCCGAGTTCAGGTTAGTATAGCGGTGACTCTCTCTAATTTAACACGATATTTAATATTATCAAACATGACAATTCGTCATACTATTAGTGCTTATTTTTCATTTGTGTAATACATAATTCAAGCTTAAGCTTGTCAGGTAAATAAGTTTGTTACAAAAATTAATTCGTTATTAGAATAAATCAGTGCTGAATTTTATGAGTACTTTACTCATGAGCTTACTGTTCTAAAGGAGGTTACCGTGATCGTTCCTTATTATTTAAAAATGTTATATTCGTCGAATACTGTTTGGGAGGAGGTTGATCAGTCCGTAGTGAAAACTCTATTTTATATGGTGTTACCGTTATCTTTACTACCTCCTGTGATGATTCTCTATGCCGGATTTGAATACGGTGAACGTTTTTTCCCGGCTGCAAACGAAGTGCTTTGGATTTCAAGTGCTGCGGTGTTTTTAATTGCAGAGCTCATTACGGTAATGATGATGGCTTGGGCGATTAAAAATATCGCCGCATCACGAGGTATACAAACAGAGTATCGCAATACACTCGCGGTAACCTCTTTTTCAGCCGTTCCTATGTGGCTTTCTTCATTTGTACTATTTCTACCCCACCCTTTATTTGTTATTGGCATGGTATTGCTCGGCTTATTAGCCTCAATCTGCCTAAACTACTTTGGTACAAAAAATTTACTTAAAATGCACGAAGAGCTAGAGGTCGCGAACATTACCCATACAACAATTTCTTTAGGTGTTGTCGCATGGGTATTCCTGGTGACACTCATTGCCATTCCGCTTTTGTGGTAATTGATTTATCTTGTAAGGGCACTGATATAAATAATTAAGTGTTTTTTATACTAAACTTGGCTTATACCAATCTCAGCAACTATATGATCATTTCTACTTGCTAAAATCACCCACTACATCGTTATTTATTTAATAATTAGAACAACTCATTATTGAAATAAATGCCTTGTATTTGGCAATTTTTTTTACGTATATTTTTTCTACGTATAAAACAGATCACTTAATTAATGAAACTGTTATAACTATTTTCGGAACAAATTAAGGCTATGACTTTACTAACCTGTAATCAATAGCCTGTAATCAATACCAAAATACACAAAAAAAAAGCTTCTGATTAAAATCAGAAGCTTTCATCTCTAAAAAGAATAACCTAGATCATAGAAAATGAATCGCCGATCAGTACTACTCTTTTGCCGTATGCTGCTACTTTACTTTTTAGAAAGTGCACCAAAACGTTTGTTGAATTTATCAACACGACCACCAGTCTCAGCAGCTTTTTGCTTACCAGTGTAGAATGGGTGACACTCAGAACATACGTCTAAATGAATGTCTTTGCCGGCAGTTGAACGAGTTATAATAACATTGCCACAAGAACAAGTTGCTTTAAACTCAACATACTTAGGATGAATTCCGTCTTTCATGGGGACCTCTATATCTCTCTCGAGAAATTGGGCGTATCGCCACTTAGCCGCTCGCTTTATCAACGTAAACGCTAAGCACCATACGGTGTAAAATTAATGGGGGCGAATAATAAATGATCACCGCGTTAACTGCAAGCTAAAACAGTACAAAATTTGTTATAAAAGACTTATTAATTAATCATTAGTTTTACGTTAAGATAGCCTATAACTCACTATCATCATTATCTAATATAATTCGTGTCTGATCAATTTGTACAAGTAGCTGTGCCCGTGCCTATGCGGCAGTTATTTACTTACCAAGTCCCCACAGAAATGCAACACCCCTCTATAAAAATTGGTGAGCGCGTTGCGGTTTCATTTGGCGCTAGAAAAGTCATTGCAATTGTTATGGTTATTGATAACCATTGCACTATCACATCAAAAATAAAACCAATTTCACAGCGCCTGAATGACAGTTTTCATTTAAGTGATTCTTTAGTTAATTATTTAAGATTGTGTGCTGACTATTACCATCACCCTATCGGGGATGTATTGCAACAAGCTTTACCTAAATTATTAAGGCAAGTAAAAAAAGTAGACTTAAAGCCACCGATGGTTTGGCGTAATGAAGATAATTTACAAGACGCACAACTTAAGAGCTTGACTCAAATTCAAGCAAAAGCACCAAAACAATTTGCCTTGTATCAATTAATTGTGAAGCATTCTGGTGTAAGTTGGGCTGAATTACGCACCCTAGGTTACAGCAAAGCACAATTAAATGCGCTAGTTGCTAAAAAGCTAATAAAAGAAGTTAAGCACACGCCTTTGCCCTTCTCATGGCAAATTGAGATGTTAACTCAAGAAAATAAGCAAGTATTATCGACCGAGCAAGCTCTTATTGTAGCGACGATAAATCAATCTCTCGATCTTTTTTCTTGTCACTTAGTTGATGGCGTAACCGGCAGTGGTAAAACGGAAGTCTACCTTCAAGCGATGGAAAATGTTTTAGCAAATAGTCAACAAGTGTTGGTGATTGTCCCTGAAATTGGATTAACGCCACAAACATTGTTACGTTTTGAACAACGCTTTAGTGTGCCTATTTGTTTGCATCATTCAAACCTTAATGATACTGAACGGCTAGATACTTGGCTAAATGCGCAACAAGGCAGTGCTGCCATTATTATTGGCACACGCTCTGCCATTTTTTCACCACTACATAAACTCGGTATGATTATCGTCGATGAAGAACACGATAGCTCATTAAAACAACAGGACAGTTTTCGTTATCATGGGCGAGATATCGCCATTTTACGTGCTAGACAACTCAATATACCTATTATTTTAGGTAGTGCTACGCCAAGTTTTGAATCACTACAAAATGCCTTGTCAGGCAAGTATCAATATCACCAGTTACGTCAGCGAGCAGGCGCCAGTAGTAAAGCCAAAATTGCATTAATTGATATTGCTAAGCAACAAATGGAGTTCGGTTTATCTGGCACGTTAAAACATGAAATAAAACAAACACTCGCGCGAGGCGAGCAAGCACTCATTTTTTTAAATCGTCGAGGCTACGCACCCGCAATAAATTGTCAAGAATGCCATTGGCTTTGTGATTGTCAGCGTTGTGATAAGCCCTATACTTTTCACCAAAAGCAACAGTTATTAATTTGTCACCATTGTGGTAGCCAAAAGCGAATACCCAAACAATGTCCTTGCTGTGGCAGTGTCCGTATTGCGCCAGTGGGGCAAGGTACAGAACAACTTGAACAACGTATTAGTGAAATATTTCCTGACGTGAGTGTTGTCAGAATAGACCGTGATAGCACACGTAAGAAAGGCGAACTCACTAAACTATTACAAGAAATAACCGCGAAAAAACATCAACTACTCATTGGTACGCAAATGCTCGCCAAAGGTCATCATTTTCCTGATGTTACCTTAGTTGCTGTGCTCGATGGTGATGGTGCCTTATTTAGTTTTGATTTTCGTGCCAGTGAACAAATGGCACAACTTCTGATACAAGTAGCGGGTCGGGTGGACGTGCAAGTAAGCCGGGTAAAGTGTTAGTACAAACCAATTACCCCGATCATCCACTATTACAAGACTTGGTACATAACGGTTATCAACATTTCGCTAAACAAGCCCTAGTTGAACGAAAGCAAGCACGATTACCGCCATTTAGTTACCAAGCTCTATTTCGCGCAGAGGCAAATTACCCGAGTTATCCTGAAAAATTCCTGCGGTCGTTGGCTGAAATTACGTTAGAAAACTGCCAATACGCCGGTCCTATCCCTGCTGCTATGGAGAAAAAAGCAGGTAAGTTTCGATACCATTTAATTTTACAAGCCACCTCAAGAAAGTCGCTACACCTTGCAATAGCTCAATTACTTACCGCTATCCCCCAAAATGAATGGTTGAGTAAAGTACGTTGGAGTCTTGATATTGATCCCATTGATTTAAACTGGTAATTTAATACATTTTAAATCAATGCCATACTAAAAGGTATTCTGTATGTACTTGTAATTAGAAATGACTTAAGTATAGAATACCTAACATTCTTCGTTATTTCCCTGTAGTTCATGTCAAACCAAGATTACGTTTCTCGAACGCCCCCAAAAAAGAAAAAAAGTAGCCCATACAAAAAAAATGTGGCGGCACCAACTCGAACATTAACAATAAAAACCAAGCTAATTGGTTTACTTGCAATTATACTAATTGCGGGTTTTTCATATAGTTTATGGTTTTTAAAAACTGACACTTCGACTAAAGATCCTATTCAAGTTCAAGAAGAATCATCCGCCGAAAAAGAACAAAATCTACCTGAGCCACCAAAAGAAAAATGGACTTACGTTGAAAATTTAAAAACGAAAAATGTTGAAGTGGGCCAATATGAAGTAAAACAAAATGGTCCCTATAAAATGCAATGTGGATCGTTCAAAACCCGAGCCCAAGCTGAATCACTTAAAGCAAAAATGGCTTTTCTTTGGTGTTGAAAGCCTAATTCAAACGGCTCAAGGTAAAAACAACATTTGGTATAAAGTTGTATTAGGACCCTACGAACGAAAACGTGCCGCGGAAAAAGACAAGCACAAACTACGAAATAACAAGATTAACGGTTGTCAAATTTGGCTGTGGAAATAAGCGCTATTTTCTCATAAAACCAACACAAGCCAAATAGTTAAATTATTACCTGCTTAACATAACACCACCTAATCAGTTCCGTGAAAACTCCCCTGTTAGCCATTAATACACTGTTAATGGCTAAATAAAAAACTACGCTGTAAGAATAATCACCCAACACTTTAAATCGAGTACAGCATTAAAACAGACATTTATTTAATAGAATGAGGATAAAATTAATTCTATCCTTGAAAAGTCATTAATAACCCCAACTTTATCTACAACAAAATGTAATTATTGAGATTGGAGTTAATGTGACAACTATCGTTTCAGTTAGACGCAACGGCAAAGTTGCTATTGGTGGTGATGGTCAAGTATCACTGGGTAATACCGTTATGAAAGGTAACGCCAAAAAAGTACGCCGCTTATACAATAATAAGGTGCTAGCAGGTTTTTTGGCGGTACCGCTGACGCATTTACCTTATTTGAGCGCTTTGAAAGCAAACTTGAACAACACCAAGGGCATTTAACCAAAGCGGCAGTAGAGCTAGCAAAAGATTGGCGTAGTGATCGAGCCTTACGAAAGCTTGAAGCCTTACTAGCTGTTGCTGATGAAACCGCATCCTTAATCATTACAGGTAATGGCGATGTTGTTCAGCCTGAGAATGATTTAATTGCCATAGGTAGTGGTGGAAATTTTGCTCAGTCAGCCGCAACAGCCCTTTTGGAAAATACCGATTTAAGTGCTAGAGAGATAGTTGAAAAATCGTTGACTATCGCCGGTAATATTTGTGTATTTACTAATCACTCTCAAACGATAGATGAATTATAAGTATTACGCTTGATCACTATTTTACGCATTATGTTTTGAATAAAGACTATTGTCTTGTAGAAAAATCAAAACGATACGAGGAATAAACTATGTCAGATATGACTCCCCGCGAAATTGTTCATGAATTAGATAGCCATATTATTGGCCAAAGCGATGCTAAACGTGCCGTTGCTATCGCCTTGCGAAACCGATGGCGCCGTATGCAACTAAATGAAGCGTTGCGTAATGAAGTGACACCAAAAAATATTTTAATGATAGGTCCAACTGGGGTTGGTAAAACTGAAATTGCGCGCCGCTTAGCAAAATTAGCCAAGGCACCTTTTATTAAAGTTGAAGCCACAAAATTTACCGAAGTTGGCTATGTAGGCAAAGAAGTAGAAACTATTATTCGTGACCTTGCCGATATGGCAATAAAAATGGTTAAGGAAGATGAAATTGGCCGTGTGCAACACCTAGCCGAAGAAGCTGCCGAAGAACGTATTTTAGATGTATTACTACCGCCGGCAAGAGATAGTTTTGGTAATGTAGAAAAAAAAGAAAGTGATAGTGAAAGTAGCAGTACACGTCAAGTGTTTCGTAAAAAGCTACGTGAAGGTAAATTAGACGATAAAGAAATTGAACTTGACTTAGCTGCACCACAACTCGGTGTTGAAATCATGGCTCCTCCGGGTATGGAAGATATGACTTCTCAGCTACAAAGCATGTTTCAGAACATGTCGAGTGATAAAACCAAAAAACGCAAACTAACTATTAAAGAGGCTTTTAAAGCACTTAAAGAAGAAGAAGCAGCGAAAATCGTCAACCACGATGACATTAAAGAAAAAGCTATTTATGCCGTAGAACAAAATGGTATTGTGTTTATTGATGAAATAGACAAAATTTGTAAACGTGCTGATAGTAACAGCGGTGGCGATGTATCACGTGAAGGCGTACAACGTGATTTATTACCCTTAATTGAAGGCTCCACCGTTAGTACCAAGCATGGCATGATAAAGACCGATCATATCCTTTTTGTTGCTTCTGGCGCATTTCAAATGGCGAAACCATCCGATTTAATTCCTGAATTACAAGGTCGATTACCTATTCGGGTTGAGTTAAAAGCATTAACAACAGAAGATTTTGTAAGAATATTAACGGAACCTTTTGCTTCCCTAACCGAACAATATATTGCATTACTTGCAACAGAGGGCGTTGATGTTGAGTTTAGCGACGATGGCATTCAAGCGATTGCTAATGCAGCTTGGCAGGTAAATGAAACAACAGAGAACATAGGTGCACGCCGTTTACATACCATGATGGAAAGGCTCACAGAAGATTTATCTTTTCATGCTGACAAACGTCTTGGCGAGAAAGTGGTGATTGATAAAGCTTATGTTGATCAAACCTTAGATGAAGTAGTTAAAAACGAAGATTTAAGTCGTTTTATTCTTTAATAATTAAGTTTTACAGGCAGTTATGCGTATTAAACAGTTTACGATCAATACCAATAAAAAAAGTATCACTATACATTTCGTTCATGGTGATACTGCCTGTTTAGATTTTGAGTATTTGCGCGTTTTTAGTCCTAACCAACAGAAATCTACAAAACAACAAACCTTAGTGACAAATAAAAAAGTCGTGCTACTTCTCTCGATAGAGAATGTTGGGAAACACGGCTTTCGCTTTGTTTTTGATGATCAACACAGCGCTATATATACCACAGAGTACCTTAACCTGCTAATCACGGAGTATGAGCAACGTTGGCAGCATTATTTAGCAGAAATAAAAAATTCAGGTCATTCTAGAGAAGCAATGATCGACATAACACAGCTGTAGTCCCCTTTTCCATCCATACTAATAACGCTAAATTTATGATTGCTCCTGTTCTTTAGCGGGTGATTTGACGCCAGGTGATTTTCTCGTTAAATAAGTAATCAGTTTCTCTTCTGGTAATGGCTTATCAATAAAATAGCCTTGCACTGCATCACAGCCTAAATTACGCAGGACATTAAGCTGATCTTTATTCTCTACACCTTCAGCAAGCACACGTTTTCCCAATCCTTGTGAAAGATTAATCATCGATTTAACGATAGTTAAATCTGAATCATTCGTCGCAACTTCTGCAATAAAGCTACGATCAATTTTAATCGTATCTATCGGTAACTTTCGTAAGTAAGCCAATGAAGAATACCCGGTACCAAAGTCATCAATCGACACTTTG
Organism: Colwellia maritima; assembly: GCF_022669015.1. Taxonomy (GTDB): domain Bacteria; phylum Pseudomonadota; class Gammaproteobacteria; order Enterobacterales; family Alteromonadaceae; genus Colwellia; species Colwellia maritima. The sequence continues at coordinate 345,747 of NZ_JAKKSL010000003.1, forward strand.
ATCCCCATATTCTGTAGTGCGGAGATAGTATTCATGGCTGCTGTAATATCTGTCATCACAACATTTTCTGTTATCTCCAACTCTAAATATTTGGGCGAAAGCTTTTTCTCTAATAATATCGCTTGAATATTACTGACCAACTTTGGATCTTGGAACTCTACCGCTGTTATATTGACAGCGATAGCAATACGACGTTTAAATTGTTGATACCATCGAGCATTAGCACTACAAGCCTTGTTTAAAATATAATTATCAAACTCGCTGTTCATGTATAATGCTTCAATATCTTTCAGAAAACTGGCAGGTTGCAATAAGCCTTTTTCTGGATGCTGCCAACGCACTAACGCCTCAACGCCTTCTAACCGGTTAGTGATCAAATTTAACTGAGGTTGATAGTAAAGAACAAATTCGTCATTGAGAATAGCTGCTTTGAGCTCTTTTTCTTTAAGTACTAACCGCCTCCCTTCAGCTTGCATACCTGATTCAAAAGCAATTGTAGCTATATTATTGGTTTCAGCGTGATGCAAAGCAAGATTAGCATTTTGAAGTAAATCTTCAGCGTTATCACCATTATCAGGATAAGTACAATACCCAACACTCGCTTGAATATTTACCTCTTGATGTTCATCAGTATAAGGGTGACTAATGAGCTGATGCAAATGCTCAGCTATTTTATTTAATGAGACACTTTCATTAAATTCCACTACGAACATAAATGAATCACCACTAAGACGCCCTACGGCTTGAGGTAGTAACATACTATTGTTTAAGCGGTTTGCTATCTCACCTAGAATAAAATCCCCGGTTTTCAAACCATAGGTATCGTTAATAAATTTAAACTGCTTTATGTCGAGCAAAAATATGGCTAACTGATTAGTTTTTTCTTCAGCAATAATAATAGATTCTGATAACTTCTCCATTACTTGCCCGCGATTTAGAGCACCAGTTAACGAATCATGTTTACCTAGATATTGAGCCCGACTAATAGCATTGACAGCCATATTCCGCTCTGTACCCTGCATCCAAAGTAATAATATGAAGCCTAAAATAATATAGGCACCCACATCAAAATATAATAATAATAACTCAATTTGATTAAACCATGACTCAGTTATACCAATCAGAGTAATAAACAAATTAAATAAATGACGAACACCTAAAACAAGAAAAAAACGAGTAGAAAGTTACTAGAAAAGTGCGCACTTTTATCAACAAAAAGATAAAAACTAGTAAGAAGCAAACAGCTTGCGAAAATAAGGTTTTGCAAGCTAACTTTAAGATAAAAACGGTTAAATATATTATTTTCTTCGAAAAAATACAGTGTCGCAACACTCAAACCAATAAAAACAGCTAAACCAACCACAGTAAAAAAAAGGCGTTTTGTCAGTTTAATTCTCTTTTTAATACTATAAAGACCAAGCAATAAAAATGTTAAAAATAAATACAATCCTACTTGCTGTATTTGTTCATATAATAATTGAAGATAATAACCTGTTTTATGAGTTTCAGCGTAGCCTAACATAGCGTAACTGGCATAATAACAACTTAAAGAAATTAAACCATACAGCCAATATTTCATATATTCACGATGAAAAGATCGGAAATAGGTGAAGAAGATAAACGCCAAAAGTGCGAAAATTATTGCTTGAGTGGCATATAATAAGGCTAATGAATTTAGCTGTACAAACATTAAATATGTTCTATATTTGGAGATAAATAGTAGACATATTAAAAAGAGTTTTACACTAAAATACAAGTCTCTATTTTATTCTCATTACAACACGTTATACTAACTAGTAACTTTTTCTTAAATCAAAGATTATTGTTATGGAATATGACACTTCACAATTATGTGACACTTATGCAGATTTAGTCGATGTAGTTGACCCAATTTTTAGTAATTATGGTGGTCGGCATTCTTTTGGGGGCAAAGTTGTTACGATAAAATGCTTCGAAGGCACTGGCTTGATCAAACAAACAATCAAGATGGATGGTAAAAGTAAAGTACTCGTTATTGACGGTGGAGGATCAACTAGGCGAGCACTAATCGATATTAATATTGCCGAAACTGCCGCACTTAATGGCGGGAAGGGATCGTTTGTTATGGCAGCGTACGTGACGTTGATGCTATTGAAGAAATCGAAATAGGTATTCAAGGACTCGTATCGATTCCTGTTGGGGCAAATGATAATGAATTCGGCGAAACTGATGTTGCTATCAATTTTGGCGGAGTCACTATTTTACCTGATGATCATATTTACGCTGATAATACAGGCATTATTTTATCACCTGAGCCGTTAGATTTAGAATAAAATACTAAACTGGGTTGTGTCTCTAATACCTTGTTGCTTAGCGCTGTACCCTAGCATTTCCTCATTAGCATCATACAGAGGTTACGATCTGTTAGGCTTAGCTTTTGGGTGCTTGATATACCAATTTTGCAGCCATGGTTCTATTTCACTGGGGTTAACCCCTTTATGAATCATTTCACCCTGTATAAGGCTTCCTCCCATCGAAATATAGCTATTCGCAGTCTCACTGTTATCTATATGAGTACCAATCAAAGGTAGCTTCATGCTATGTGTGAAAGTAATTAAGGCATTGATTATCGCTTTGTCTGCTCTATTATCATCACTGGTGTCTAAATCCTGACAATTTATTTTTACTTGATCAATAACCATTTTTCTTAAATAGCGTAAAGATTCATAACTACCAGAAAAATTATCAATGGCAACCGTTATATCAAGTGACTTTAACTGATCAATGGTATTTTTAGCTCGTTGGCAAGCACAAAGCATGATTTGCTCATCGAGTTCAATCATTAAATATTTGCCTGCAATATTATAGTTTTTCATTTGTTGTTCGATATAATCAACAAGATCAGGTTCTAGCAAGTTTTGACTCGAAAGGTTAACAGATACTTGTGAATAAACACCAATTTTATGCAAAGAAAATAACGCTTTAAAAGCCTGTTTAAACATTTGTTTTGTTAAACAATAAACATCACCACTGTGTTCTGCTAAATTAATAAAATCGGCTAATTCAAGTACTTTTCCATCATTAGTATGCCAATTAACTTTTAATTCAAAACCAATAATTGCGTGGTCGTTAATATCCACTTGTGGCTGTAAATACCAATGTAGGTTTTCATCCACAATATCTTGCCGCAAGCATTCCATCAAACGCAATTTCTGTTCTGTATAAAAAATGGAGTTATTATCAAAATATTGAATAACTTGACCACTATCAACGCCTTTCAATAAAGCATCAGTAGCGTGCGATACTATTTCTTCAACACTATTACCATGCTCTTTACTAATGGCTACCCCAAAAGCTAACTCAAAATTTAATGAAAAACTCTTAAAACTCATCGCATCAGGTACTGCTTTAGCTAATTGATGACATAATTCATCTACAATACTTTTAACCTCATGTTTAGTATTTGATAAATCGAACACAACCAAAAAGTCTAAACCATGTAGGCGCGCAATTTTTACTGATGTGGCGTTGTTATCGAAATCAATTAAATTGGGGTTTTCTGAAACACTTTTCTTTAAACAAAGCGCAAGTTGTAATAACAAAATGTCAGAATTATGACGTCCTAAAATAGTATTAACTTGTTGGAAATTGATCGGTTTAAAAACGATTGCTGCCAGTTTTGAATCTTTTTTGGTTTTTAATACATGCTCAAATTGTTTTAATGCTTGCGAGGCTATGGGTAGATTTGTTGCAGCATCGCGTGGATAGTTAACAGATGTATTTGGAGTTAATAAAATGTCGTTATGCCCTTTAGCCGACTTTGAAAACATCTTCCAAAAAAAAGGCAATAAGAGGGACACTTAGCCCAACTAAGAATGGTATTACGCTGATAGAATACAAATTTGAATTTTGCTCAGCCACAACAGAAAAAGGAAACAATAAACCGCTAAGCAATAATAAAGAAGAAAAACGCCCCCTTGAATATCTTGCCTTAAAGTATGCCTTAGCGATATAACAATTTGGATAAAAAACCGCACTTACACGACTAAAATATTTGAATACAATATCTAAACAATTAAAGCCTTTGCAACAATCCATATTAAACCAACCATTTAATTATTATACCAAGTTGATTAAATTGGTATTAATAGAGTGGATACTATAGCGCTAAAGTTCCCGTCCATAAAGTAAAAAATAGTGTAAAAAAAGCCTACTTTACATACCTACTATAATTTAAATTTAGCAAGTTGTTCATTCAAACCATTAGCCAATGCAAGTAAATGCTCGCTAATTTCTTTACCTCTAATGGCATCTGCACTAGATTTTTCAGCCGCATCACTAATATTAACAACATTAATGTTAATTTCATCTGCCGCTAAGTTTTGTTGTTTAGCCGCGTCTGAAATATGGCAATTTAGTTCATCTAACTCTTTAATTTGTGAGGTGATATCAACTAATAAATTGGCTACATTAGCGACATCTTCAGCTTTTTCATTAGCTTGTTGACTGGCATCATTCATTGAATCTACAGCACTTTTAGCATCATGCTGTAAAGCGCCGATTGTTGATTGTATTTGGTCAATCGTTTCTCGTGTTCGTGTTGCCAATGACCGCACTTCATCAGCAACAACAGCAAACCCACGCCCTTGTTCACCTGCTCTAGCAGCCTCTATAGCGGCGTTCAGTGCCAATAAATTAGTTTGTTCAGCAATGGATGTTATGATGTCTAGTACGCTGCGGACTTCATTAGTTTTATTACTGAGCTCGGTAATCATACTGGTATTATGAATCACTTTATCTCGCAATTCATTGATACCTTTATTTGCTTCTTCTACCAAAGCTAAACCTTGCGAAGCCCGTTCTCTTGCAGACACAGATTTATCCGCCGCACTTTGCGTATTTTTTTGCACTTCATTTGCAGAAGCATCAAGTTCATTGATAGCAGCGGCAACCGAGTCTGTACCATTTTTTTGTTCTAATACCGCCGCCCGTGTTAGCGAAGATATTTCATCAACACTTTGTGCTGACAGCGTAAGTTTCTCTGTTGCATCAGAAATCGACACAAAACTTTGCTTAAATGTTTTCATCATGCCATTCAGTGCTGAACTAACTGCCCCAAGTTCATCATGGTAATGCACTTTGATATCTTTATTTAAATCAAGATTATCTTCTACACTCTTAATTGTTTTACGTAATCTGTTTAACCTAAAAAACACTAATTTTTTTAGTGTAAAACTTAGTAAGCCAAAGCTGATAATGGTGATTATAAGTTGTAACAATGTGGCATGAGTAATTGAATTAGTGATCGTTTTATTAACAGAAGATAAATCATAAGTAATCTTAACTGCCCCTAGAATTACACCTTTTTCGACTTGATGACAGGTCAAACAGTTTGTTCCACGATAATCATCACTTGCTTTGATAGGCATGATAAAACTCATCATCTGCTTGCCATTTTCAGTGAATTTTTCAAATGCCTGTGTACCTGATAAACCTTGATGTTCAAAGGTGGATTTTGCACTTTGATCATCATGACCTTTACCAAAAGATTCAGTTAACGCGGGAGATCGAAGTATTCGTGCTTCTACAATTTCTTCTTGGCTAACAATTTTATCTTGAATGATTTTTCTATTAGCAACAGTACCAGTCAACATCATAGTATTAACAGAATCAAAATAATTTAGCGCTAAGCTTTCCAAGTTTTTCTCAACAAAATACTCGGCTAACTCTCGCTCATCATTATAAAAGAAAAAGATTGTTGTGCTCAAAAAACCAAACGCAATAACAACAAGAGAAGCATTGATTTTTTTAGCTAAAGACATGTTTTGAAGCATATTACATCCTATTAATCGATAATGAGAGGATGAAGCTACTGGCTACATCCCATTCACTGAGCCGTACCTACAGATTGTATTACGGCTAGTGTAATTTACTAGTTACTATCAAATTGCCCACAATAAAAGGTACTATCAACAAGTTACTCCGTTTATTATCATAGATGACGTAATCACCTTGAATCATGCCTTAGGCATTTAAAGGGCGCAATACATAATATAATGCTCTCGTTCAAAAAAAACAAAAAGCTTACTCTTTATTGATTTATCTCACACTTTATCGTTATTTTTAAAAATAGAATAAACTAACTTTGTGCTATTAATTAGTTGTTTCATTCTCGGTTTTACCACTAATGTTGGTATTTTAAATATATGCTTTTTAATAATTTTTCATGAATAGAGTCAAACGAGCCGTTACTCATCACTACAATACTGTCTCCTGCTTGAACATAGTCTGTGATTTTAGCGACTAATTGATTTATATCATCTTCAACAACACAAGGTGACTGGCACTTGTTAATTAACTCACTCACTGACCATTTAACGTCTTCACCCTGAAAAATATAAACGTGGTCAGCTTGCCTTAACGAAGCCGGTAATGTGTCTTTATGCACGCCTGACTTCATTGTATTTGATCGTGGCTCTAATACAGCAATGACACGACCTTGGCTACTATTACCTGCTATTTGTGAACGCACACCTGCTAAAGTTTTTGCAATGGCCGTCGGGTGGTGAGCAAAATCATCATAGACATTGATGTTATTAACACAGCCACGCAATTCCAATCTGCGTTTAGTATTAATATACTCAGCTAAAGCTTCGGTAGCAATATGGCTTGGAACCCCTGCATGACGGGCAGCAGCGATTGCCATTAACGCATTGTCGATATTAAAATCACCAATCAATGACCATTTTACTATTCCCTGCATTTCACCATTAAAAGTCACAGAAAACTCACTACCGTCAACCGCGAGCTTTTGTGCTTGCCACCCTTTTTTACAGGAACTTTGTTCTGTAGGCGTCCAACATCCCATTGCTAATGTTTCTGTTATGGCTTCTTCATTTTTGGGCGATAAAATTAAACCGTTACTGGGCACCATACGAATAAGATGATGAAATTGTCGTTGTATGTCTGACAAGTCATTAAAAATGTCACCGTGATCAAATTCTAGATTATTAATAACTAATGTTCTTGGACGGTAATGAACAAATTTAGAGCGTTTATCAAAAAAAGCGGTGTCATACTCATCGGCTTCTATAACAAAAAAAGGCGCATTGCCTAATCGTGCTGAACACTCGAAGTTTTGCGGTACACCTCCAATTAAAAAGCCTGGTGATAATTTTGCATACTCTAAAATCCACGTTAACATGCTACTAGTCGTTGTTTTACCATGAGTACCCGATACTGCAAGTACCCAACGGTCTTTCAATACATTTTCTAACAACCACTGTGGGCCTGAAATATAAGGAATATTCCGATCAAGCATGTATTCTACCATCACATTTCCCCGAGACATTGCATTACCCACTATCACGAGATCAGGTTCATCATTAAAATGCGCGGTTTGATAACCTTGCATTAGCTCTATTCCCAGTTGTTCTAATTGGGTACTCATTGGCGGATAAACATGGGCATCACAGCCCGTTACACGAAAACCAAGAGCTTTAGCTAAAGCGGCTATACCTCCCATAAAGGTGCCACAAATACCAAGAATGTGTAAATGTTGAGTTTTATTTGTCATAAGCAAGAAAAATACTGAAATATGATGAAAAATTATGAAGGTTAATATACCGTATCCACTTATAACAAGTAAGAAAATATTAGACATAAAATGCCAAAAACACCTGCAGTAAAAGTTAGTAGCCTTCATATTTATCCGATTAAATCGACAGCGGGGATAACATTGCTTTCTACAAAAGTTGAGGCCTTGGGCTTAGCGCCTTTGATCGTCGGTTTGTAGTCAGCGATCCTTCTGGGCAGTTTATTACCGCCAGAACGGAACCAACATTATGTTTAGTTCAAACAAAACTATTCCCTGGTGGATTAACATTATCAGCTCCCAATATGTCGACGCTAACGTTAACTTATACCGAATTTACGCCTCAGTACCAAAAAGTCATGGTTTGGGGAGATAACATTGACGGGCAACTATGTTCTGAAAAAGCAAACGCATGGTTTAGTGAATACTTGCAACGTCCCTGTGCGCTATTATTTTTTGGCGAAAACTCTTATCGTGAAAGAAGCGCTAATGGGGATAATGCCAGAAAGCTAGCTTTTGCTGATGGTTATCCGTTATTGCTTATTTCTCAAGCCTCGTTGAATGATCTTAATACAAGGCTTCTAGAAAGTCAGCTTAACGGTGAAAACTTTGTTAATAATGCTCAAGAAAATATCTCTATGACACAGTTCAGACCAAATATTGTTGTCAACAACACAGCACCTTTTACTGAAGATACTTGGCAACATATTCGTATTGGTGAAGTAGAGTTTAAGGTGAGTAAACCTTGTGAACGCTGTGTATTCACTACCATTAACCCTGAAACAGGCAAGAAACATCCTCAACAGCAACCGCTACGCATGTTACAGTCTTTTAGACAAACCCCTCATGGTGAGGTATTGTTTGGTCAAAATTTAATCGCGCTCAATAGCGGCACTATAAACGCAGGAGATGAGTTGACTGTTATCAGTACACAACCCCCCCCAGTTTTTGCCCTTTCTACTTCAACAACACAAACCACAAATACACTAGGTAACACCCAAAAAGTTGATCCATTAGAAAATAACAATACCCTAAATGATCATATTGTGGACAAATCAGTCAACAAAAAGCTAAACGTTTTCTTTGAAAAATGGAATAAAAGATACCAAATTCCTTCTCCCTCCCTTAATGATCAAGGCAGAGAACAAACTAAAACCCTTTTGGAAAATGGTGAAGATGCAGGGCTTATTTTACCTTACTCATGTCGCGCCGGTATGTGTGGTCGTTGTAAAGCAAAATTAATTAGCGGTGATGTCAAACAATTATCAACGGATGACATGAATGGTTTAACAGAGCAAGAAAAAAAGGAAGGTTACATTTTATGCTGTTCGACAATCGCAACAAGTGACGTAGTCATTAAGCATTCCTAATCCCCCTTATGGTATGTATCACTGTTGTAAACATCATTTTTATTTTCTATTCCTCCTCTATAGTTTAGAAAAACCCCATTAGCGCAAACAAAAATTACAAAAGATTGATATACATCAACAGACATCTGTAATTAAAAAAGTTGGTTTTAGAAGTTGATTTAAATCAACTTCTAAAACCTAACTGAATGTAAGAATTAGCTCCACAAAAAGTACGCATAAATAAAAACAATAACCGTACTAAGCAACATTTTAAATTGATTTATAAAACATAAGACGGGAATAATATAATGAAAACAAAAATTTTGAATACAAATAAGTTCGTCCTCTCAGTATTAACTACAGCAATTTTAGCTGCTCCTTCAGCATTTGCTTCTGATACCGCACATGGCAAAAGTATCACGGATGCATTAGCTGACAGTAAAGTAAATGTTTCATTTCGTGCTCGTTATGAAGCAGTTGATGAGGACGGCGCCTCAAGTGCAGCAGATAAAGAGGCGACTGCATTTACCTTAAAAAGTCGTTTAACACTTAATACTGGCGCATATCAAGGTTTCTCTCTAGGGTTAGAAGTTGATAATGTTACCGCCATCGTTGATGACTATAATGATGCCGCAGGCAACAATCCGGCTGACTCTGTTATTGCCGACCCTGAAATCACTGATGTCAACCAAGCATACATTAAATATAGCCATGGTGACTTTAAAGCAACAGGCGGGCGCCGGCGTATTTTACACAACAATCAACGCTTTGTTGGTGGCGTAGGTTGGAGACAAAACGAACAAACTTATGATGGTATTCGTATTGAATACGCGGCTAATGACGCCTTATCTTTTGATTACAGTTACATTCACAACGCAAACCGGATTTTTGCTGACGATGCAAAATCTGATTTAGGTGGTGATTTTCATTTTATTAATGGCGCCTATAAAGTAAATAAAGCACATAAAATAACAGCTTTTGCTTATATTCTTGATTTTGATACGGCTGCTGCCTTATCAACTAGCACGTTTGGCGCTTTATATAATGGTAAATTTGACCATGTTTTTGTTAATGCTAGTTTAGCCACACAAAGTGACAATGGGGACAACGTTAACAATTTTGATACCAATTATATTAATGCTGAGGTTGGCACTACTCTTGGTAAAATTACCCTGTTAGGTGGCTATGAGTTACTTGGTAGTGACAACGGCGTCGGTTTTTCAACGCCTTTTGCTACATTGCATAAATTTCAAGGTTGGACAGATAAATTCTTAGGCACACCTGGTAGTGGCGTTGAAGATATTTATGTCACCGTTAAGGGTGCTGTTCTTTGGGGTAAAATTAAGTGCAACCTATCATAACCTCACCTCAGATGTAGATAACATTGATTACGGTAACGAGTTAGATTTAGTCGCAAATTACACCGTAAACAAAAACTATAGCGTGTTAGCTAAATTTGCTAATTATAGTGCTGATGATTTTTCAACAGACACTAACAAACTATGGTTACAAGCCGTTGCTAAATTCTAAACATAACTAACCTATAAAATACTAAAGGTGTTTTGTTATATATCAAAACACCTTTTTTCATTTCAAATAAATACTTTATTGTGCAATTTTCTAACTTCCAACTTGGTATTAAAACGATTAGAATAACCGCGGTTTTTTATGGTTAGGTTTTTTCTATTGTTATTAATGATCGACAATTACGACTCATTTACATTTAATTTAGTGCACTATTTTCAGGCGTTAGGCCAAGAAGTAAAAGTAGTTCGACACGATGAAATTAGCATTCCTGAGATCGAACAACTTAAACCTGACTATTTAGTTATTTCTCCAGGTCCATGTAACCCTGACAGTGCCGGCATATCCTTAGCTGTTGTAAACCGATTTGCAGGGGAAATACCTTTGTTAGGTGTTTGTTTAGGTCACCAGTGCATTGCGCAACATTTTGGCGCTAAAATAATTAAGGCTAAAAAGTTAATGCATGGTAAAACAAGCATCATCACGCATTCTGGCTCAGGCTTATTTCAACACATTAAGCCGTCTTTACAAGTGACTCGGTATCATTCACTTATTGTTGACCAATCATCACTGCCTGATGATTTAATTGTGACCGCATGGAGCACGGATGAGCAAGGTAACCAAGATGAAATTATGGCTTTACAGCACATAGATTTTGCGCTTTGTAGTGTTCAGTTCCATCCCGAATCTGTACTAACAGAACAAGGTTCTGCGCTATTAAAAAACTTTCTTTCAATGGCGTAATACATAATATGATTAAATTGAACTAAATTAGTATAAAACGTTTTTCTCTCATTAATGCTTTGATAACATATACCGATAACTTTAGAATACCTCTACTTCGTACTTTTTAAGATAAAAAGTGAGCTTATGAAATGCTGATTAACACCTATGCTATTTTTTGATAATAACGACACGCTTTCTGCAATACATCAACAAGCGGTTAGTTTAACTATCAGTAAAGACTTTGCCGAGCAACGTAATGGCAAAGTGAATCTTGTCGACTTTCAAGGAAGTGAGCAGGAAAATCGCCGCAGAGAGCTATTATCCGTTGAATTAAAAGCGCAGCAAGAAAAAATAGTGGCCGCCCATGGAGAAGAACATTTTAAAAAACAAGTGATGGCTACCTTCTTTGCGCAAGTAAATAAAAAAGTAAATGAAGAATTTGATAATAAAGCCTACCTGTATAACCGAGTGCTAAATATTGAAGAAGCTGCCCCCATGATTCTCGAGTTGCTTTCTTTACGAGCAACCTCAATTAATAAAATTAAACCCCTAGCAACCTCATTACCTTGGCTTGCAACTGATTTATTGAGTTTAGTTAATAAACCTCAATATCGAAAACGTGCTGATGTACAAGTAAATGACGCAAAACTTGCCCTGAGTTATATCGGAATAGATAATTTAAAATTAGTCATGCCAACTTTTATTCTGAAACACTGGTTACCGGCAAACACTGCACCATTTGGTTTGATGAAACGAAAATTATGGAACGACAGCTTATCTGTCGCCTTAGCATCGAGCGCGCTTGCAGAAAATGCAGGCATCAATCGTTATACAGCTTTTACTACAGGCATGTTATCTAATATTGGTAAACTAGCCGTTACTCGCTGTTTTATATCTACATACACCCGTATGTATAAACAAGAATTACGTGAAGCATTTAACGCTAAAGATAAACGTTTGCATAATATTCTCAGCAAAATCAAAAATCCTCCTGAACTCTTACTAGAACAATTAATTTTACGCAGCAGTCAATTATCAGCAGAATTAATAGAGTTAATGAACTTTGATAGATTAACGATAACAGAACCCATGTTTGACTTGGCGTATGCTGATTCATTAGACAATATGTGCCCTATTGCTCAAATCGTGACTAAAGCAAAAGCTTATGTCTGCTATCGTAGCCTTGCAAAAGATAATTTAATCACGGAAGATGAAAAAGCCACTTTATTTGAGGCTGCAAATTTGAGTCAAAGTGAGATATCTTTACTCAACAAAAGTGATATAGACCACATAAAGTTAAAATTTAACTAGTTTCCACGCTTATTTAATAAATTATTTTTGATTATTTATTAAAATGTCTAAATAATCGTTTTCACTTAAGTAACCGACCTGCATTAAACATAGCGCACTTTTTAGTGTTTTTTTTCATCACTATAAATATTCATTATATCTGAATAAAACCCCTGAAAGCTTTATTTTTACTAGCCTGTAGCCAATTCAAACAAGACAGCGTGTTTTTTTCCTGTCATAATAACCTTCTATTTTTTACACGCTGACCAATATTCTTAGCATAATAAAACCTATTGCTTATATACTGAACTCAGTGTTATCCATGCAAATATAGTTATCCATTTTTTGAGGAGTTTGAAATGTCAGAACAGTTTTCTGTAAATCGCGAGTTATTTGATGATGTTATGGTGCCTAACTACGCACCTTCTGCTGTTATACCAGTGCGCGGTCAAGGCTCTCGAGTATGGGATCAACAAAACAATGAGTATGTTGACTTTTTGGCGGTATTGCTGTGAATTGTTTAGGTCATTGTCACCCAACACCTGTTCGTGCACTACAAGAGCAAAGTGAAAAAATTTGGCATTTATCTAATGTTATGACAAATGAGCCGGCTTTACGTTTAGCTAAAAAGTTAGTGGATAGTACCTTTGCAGAAAAAGTGTATTTTGCCAACTCTGGCGCAGAATCAAACGAAGCTGCTTTGAAACTTGCTCGTCGTCAAGCACTGGAAGTTCATGGTAGTGATAAAACACAAATCATCGCCTTTAATCAAGGGTTTCATGGCCGAACGTTCTTTACCGTTACCGTTGGTGGGCAAGCTGCTTATTCTGATGGATTTGGTCCAAAACCAGGCGATATTGTTCATGCAGAATATAACAATTTAGACAGTGTAAAAGCGCTTATCTCTGATAAAACTTGCGCGATCATGATTGAACCTTTGCAAGGCGAAGGAGGCATTGTTTCACCTACTGATGAATTCATCAAAGGTGTTCGTGAATTATGTAACCAACATAATGCGTTACTAATTTTTGATGAAGTACAAACGGGTCTTGGTCGTCTTGGTTCGCTTTATGCATATATGGATTTAGGCGTTACTCCTGACATTTTAACATCTGCTAAAGGCTTGGGCGGCGGTTTCCCTATTGGCGCAATGTTAACAACGACTGATATTGCGAAACATTTAAAAGTAGGTACTCATGGCAGTACTTATGGTGGCAACCCACTCGCTTGTGCCGTAAGTGAAGCAGTTATTGATGTGGTAAACACACCTGAAGTTCTTGATGGCGTAAAAGCTAAATCAGTACTTTTTGTTGATGGTTTGCAAGCAATTAATACTAAATATAATGTATTTAAAGAAATACGTGGTAAAGGTTTATTAATTGGTGCTGTCTTAAATGACGCTTATCAAGGTAAAGCAAAAGACTTTTTAGTAGCCGCCATGAGCGAAGGTGTAATGACTTTAGTTGCCGGCGCTAGCATTGTTCGCTTCGCGCCTTCATTAATCATTCCAGATGAAGATATAAAAGAAGGTTTGGCTCGTTTTGAAAAAGCGATTGCTAAGATTACCTCTTAAGATAAAACCCTAGCCAATATTCTTACTACCATTTTATAGGTAGTAAGAATTTCTTTTAATCATCGAGAACTGTTTATGATTATCATCCGTCCTATTAGAATGAGTGATTATGACGATTTATATCGCATAGCCATTGAATCAGGTCATGGTTTTACCTCGTTACCTGTTAATGAAGACATTTTAAAAAAACGTATAATACACTCAGAAGAATCATTTAAAGCGCAAGTAAGTCAACCCGGTAACCAGGGCTACTTGTTTGTGATGGAAGATACCGAAACGGGTCAAGTTGTTGGTACTACGGGTATTGAAGCGGCTGTTGGTTTAGATAATGCTTTTTATCACTACCATTTGGGTAAAGTTGTTCACAGCTCCCGTGAATTGAATATTCATAATACGGTGGAAACACTTTCGCTTTGTAATGATTACTCTGGCGCCACAGAAATTTGCACATTATTTTTGCAAGAAAGCCATCGCAAAAATAGTAACGGGCGCTTCCTATCTCGCTGTCGATTTTTATTTATTGCTGAACATAGCGAACGTTTTTCTGATTGCGTTATTGCTGAAATGCGAGGCGTGAGCGATGAAAAGGGTAAATCCCCTTTTTATGACTGGCTTGAAGAACATTTTTTATCCATTGAATTCACCAAAGCTGATTATTTAACAGGAATAGGCAATAAAGACTTTATTGCCGAATTAATGCCCAAGTACCCTGTATATGTCAGTTTACTAAGTAAAGAAGCTCAGCAAGTTATCAACCAAGTGCACGACAATACGGTGCCGGCTTTGCGCCTGCTTAAAGCAGAAGGTTTTTCTCGCCGTGGCTATGTTGATATTTTTGATGCAGGTCCAACAGTCGAAGCAGAACGAAGCCAAATTCGTTCAGTGCGTGAAAGTAATAAATATCAGGTACTTATTAACGATACTCATGAAGAACAAAACAGCCAAAAGTATATTGTTTGTAATACAAAAGTAAACGAATTCAGAGCAATACAAGTGAAATTATCACTACGCGAAACGGCGAATCAAGTTGTACTTACAAGTGAAATAGCACAAGCATTACAAGTACAAGAAGGTGATTGGGTTCGCCTTATTAGTAATTAACAGCCTAAATTAACATAGGAAGAAACATGTCAAACGTTCAATTTATTAATGGTCAATGGCAAGCCGGTTTAGGTCATGATGTTACCTCACTAAATCCTGCCAAAAATGAAGTGATCTGGCAAGGTAAAACAGCCTCACCGGCGCAAGTAGAATTAGCTATTAGCAGTGCTCGAAATGCTTTTGAAAATTGGTCTACTCGTAGCTTCGAAGACCGCGTAAGCATTATCACTAAGTTTGCAGAACTTTTAGGTGAAAATAAAGACGCATTAGCAAATACTATCTCCTTAGAAACAGGTAAACCCCTGGCCGGAAACCTTAGGTGAAGTTGGCGCTATGGTCGGAAAAATTAATATTTCACTTAACGCTTATAAAGAACGCACCGGCACAGTCGAAAACCCAATGCCCGGTGCTAAAGCCTTTATTCGTCATAAACCTCATGGGGTTGTTGCCGTTTTTGGTCCTTATAACTTCCCTGGACATTTACCTAATGGCCATATTGTTCCTGCACTGATCGGTAATACAATAGTATTCAAACCAAGCGAATTAACCCCTAAAGTAGCAGAAGAAATGGTGAAAATATGGCAGTCTGCAGGGCTTCCGGTGGTGTTCTTAATCTAGTTCAGGGTGAAGTTGATACAGGTAAAGCACTTGCAAGTAATAAAATGATCGATGGGTTATTCTTTACAGGTAGCTCAACCACAGGTCACTTATTGCACGAACAATTTGGTGGCCAACCGGGTAAAATTTTAGCTTTAGAAATGGGTGGTAACAATCCGCTTATTGTTAAAGATATTAGTGATATTACGGCAGTGGTACACGATATTATTCAATCTGCTTTTGTGACAACAGGACAACGTTGTACTTGTGCTCGTCGGTTATTCATCGAACAAGGTGAACAAGGTGATACCATAATAGCAAAACTCATTGAAGCGACCAAGGCATTGAAAATTGGTTATTATGATGATGAAGAACAGCCCTTTATTGGATCTATGATTTCTGAAAAAGCGGCTTTAGGTTTAGTTGCTGCACAGCAAAAATTACTTGATTTAGGTGCAACATCATTACTTGAATTAAAGCATTTAGAAGCGAATACTGGTTTTATCTCTCCTGGTATTGTTGATGTTAGCAACATTATTGCTGATGTACCTGATGAAGAATATTTTGGTCCATTACTCAAAGTATATCGTTACACTGATTTTGATGAAGCTATCAATGAAGGCAATAATACTGGCTTTGGCTTATCCGGTGGTTTATTAAGTGACAGTGCGGCCTTGTATGAGCATTTCTTTACCCGTATTAGAGCCGGAATTGTTAATTGGAATAAACCAATTACGGGTGCAAGTAGTGCCGCACCTTTTGGTGGTATAGGCGCAAGTGGCAATCACAGAGCAAGTGCATTTTATGCTGCAGATTACTGTGCTTACCCAATTGCTTCAGTAGAAGCAGACAAAGTTAGCTTACCTGCCACCTTGAGCCCTGGTATCAAACTTTAATACTTATTGAAATGATGTAATTTAACCATGCATTTTAAAGATACTTATCTATTAACTCAGCAAAGAGAAGATGGGGTTCGCCCCAACTTCTTTAAGAGTATCGATCAACTCTAATTTTGGTGGTAGCGTCAGTTATCACTAAATTTTTTCATCGTCCCCCGAAGAAACCCAATAACTGCCACTGCCTCCTTGTTTATAATTAATAGCTTATAAATCGCTAATAACAAAGGAAAAATCATGACAAAAGTCACTAAACTTTTTGACAATATTTGGCAGCAATACATTGCTGTAACACCTTCAGCTAAAAACATACACCAACTATTAGGTGATGGCAAAGACGTGGTAAATGACCATGTTGCCTATCGCACATTTAACACTGGAAAAGTCAATTTAAACAAATTTTCTAAGCACCTTGAAGCGATGGGATATTCCGAGTGTGGTCAGTATGATTTTGTTGCAAAAAAATTAACCGCTAAGCATTTTGAACATCAGGATGCCTCTATGCCAAAAGTTTTTGTCAGCGAACTTCGCGTAGAAGAATTTTCACCTACGGTACAAAATATAATCCATACCTTGGTAGATCAACTACCTGAAAATATTAGTGAACAACCTAACTTTTTATATTCAGGCCGCCCGTGGAAAATTAGTTTTGAAGATTATCAAACGCTATTAGCTGAGAGTGAGTATGCTGCTTGGTTAGCCGCTTGGGGTTATCGCGCAAATCACTTTACGGTAAGCATAAACCACCTAGATAATTATCATTGCATTACTGACGTTAATAACCGCCTAAAACAATCAGGTTATGTGTTAAATAGCAATGGCGGCGAAATTAAAGGAAATAATGTTGTTAAGCTAGAACAATCGTCAACTTTAGCAGACAAAGCATTCGTTGAATTTTCGGATAAAAAAGCAGAAATACCTAGCTGTTTTTACGAATTTGCTAAACGCTATCCCAGTGCTAATGGTGAGCTTTATACCGGATTTGTGGCGGAATCAGCAGATAAAATTTTTGAAAGTACCAACGCTGTCGCCTAACGAATAATCTTTATATACCAGTACTTATTAAGTCTTGGTATTAATACCTAGCAGCAGCTCGGTTTCGCCCACTATAAACCACTTCTAACTCGACCCTAGTAATAGATTTATTCGCTAATAATTCATTATATACTGTCATAAGATCGTCTGTTTTTTGTGGCGTAATTCTAAAAGTATTTTTCGCTATTTTTGTGATATTCTTATAGGATGTATCCAAGCATTTCATCAGGCTTTGTTATTACAACAAAGGTACCTTTAACCGTACCGTATTCAGACATTTTACTATGACGAACCTCACTCCCTTTTTCTAGTTTTGTCCCCGTAAAAATATATTTTTCACCATTAAATGAAATGGATTTTTTACCTTGTTTTATTGGTGTTGTTTGCTTTGCTACTATTTCTTTTTTAGTCGCTCTCGTGTTTTTACCATGTTTATTTTTATCGGTTGATATAATCACTTGTTCTTCAGCGCTATCCGCTGCTAATACTTCTTTCTGCTCTGCTTGTGAACACGAAGTCATTAAAAAACCAAGACAAAAGCTAATAACCAACACACTATTATTTTTCATTATAAAGACCTTTCTCACCTTACAGTATATTGAAAAGCCAAGCTAATATGACCGAGTAAAAAGGCGGCTTTTATATACTAAACTTTCTAATTAACCTGAGTTCGATCTCATCAAAACATCTTAAACCGAATTCAGGTTATTTATTACTTACGACGACGTAGTAAAGTTAAAGGAAGTAGTAACAAGGTTAACCAAGTTGTAGAGCCACCACCACTCGATTTAACCGTAGGTTGAGTCGTTTGTGTGGCAACATTCGTTACTTTAACCGTAATGGTATTAACCACGTTATCAGTACCGTCATTAACCGTAGCATTAAAGACAAGCTCATCACCGCTAGCAGCAACGTCTGGTGCGGTAAAACTAACAGAAGCTGAATCACTGCCAGTAAGCGTCACTGCAGCACCAGATACTTGTTCCCAACTATAAGTTAGTACATCACTATTTGCATCCGTAGCCGCCACAGATAAACTCACGCTAGTGCCCTCTTTAACGCTTTGATCACCACTTGTAGTAACAACCGGTAAGCGATTATCACAGTCAAAGCTATCACCCGCGACAACATCAGAGAAAACGCTAGTTTGAATATTTGTGAAGGTTATATCATCGATATACCACCGGACAAAGATCAAAACCAAAATCATCTGGTTCAGGTGCAAAAGCAGAATCGGTTGCCAAGCGGAAACGGAATTCGACTTGGTTACCATTCAAACTTTCACCAAAGTTGATTGTTTCCATGCCATTATTGGAACCTGAAAACATAGCACGACCGGCAATTACAGCTTCGGTGTCAGCTATTCCTGTATCAGTATACCCATCACCCAAAAACTCACCGCCCATATCTGTAACATCAACCCAGTCACCGCCATTAACTCGTACTTCTACCACGGCGCCATCATAACCTTCTTCCATGTTATATAAGTGCCAGAAGTTAATAGTATATTCACCATTAAAACCAACTGACATCGGGCGCGTTTGATAAGCGACATCTGAGATAAAGCTATTAGCAGTAGCTGCAATCATACCGTCATCTGCATCCCATTGATCTAATCTCCAAGTACTATTAGCCATTTCACCGCCATCAATAACGGTTTCAGTAAAATCATGTAAACGCGATAGTGTATTTAAATCTTCATATTGTGTTGTACCGACTAACTCGCGAGGTACAAAATCAACGTTTACCGTTGTTGATACTAAGTAATCGCTTGCTTCAACACCATCGACCAAGTCTGGAACAAATTTAAGTATTAATTCATCACCTGTATTTGCTTCGTTAAGTGTAAATTCAATAGGTGCACTCGTTGCAGAGCCAAACATCGCTACGTCACCTAAAGTGACTGCGCCACCGTTGGCAAACGTTACATCATGATCACTATCAACTACAACAGTACCCGATAATCCTGATAATGCAGCATTACCGCCATTCTTAATGGTAAAGCTAACAGTGCCCGTTTCACCCTTATCAAGAATTTGGTCATTTGAACAATATCCAGTCGTTAAACCTTCATAATTGGTATTTAATGTATGTTCAGTAACAGTAAAGGTATCTAAATCTGTTTTATATGATTCAACTACTCCCATATGATCAGTTGAGAAGCGACTTGGTGACACGGCACCAAGCCCCATGCCTCGACGTGCAAACGCCCCTAAGATAAGTTTATAATCTTCTTGATCATTAGCATAGGCAGCAGCTAATAATGCATCTCGTCCTTCGGTAAAAGTTGGCGCCATTGGCATCATTTTGTAACTTAAAACAAGGTAATCTTTCATTAGACTTTTTGCTTCAGCGAAGGTATGACGTTCGTCATTTACCATAGCAATAAATGAATCCCATAACATTGCTGCATATACAGCACCTGACGCATGTACTTCAGGATCAACTTCAACATCACTAAAGGTCGATGGATTAATATCCATATTCGTTGAATAAGGATATTGACGAATACCTGAGACAAAGCTAGCAACATACGTTGTGTCACCATACCCACCTGCATAATTTTCATTACCTAGGACTAAATTATCGTCAGCATCAGAAGCAAACAATAGCGCATGAAAATCGCCAAAGCCTTCCCCCATAGAACTAGCTTGATTACTACTTAAACCTGAGCCATTACCCACTAAGCGGTTACTGATATAATGACCCCACTCATGAGCAACAATAGCATTATCCCAAGAACTATCTTTAAATACGCGTGATAGATCATTTTTAAACATCTCAATTGAAACCGTTTCATTAGCATCAATTAGTGCATAGATAGCATTTGCTTCATTTTGCGAAATCCCCATGCTTGGAATGGTGACCGTATCATCGCTTCCCCCCATTGGCGCAGGATCATCGCCATCTTTATTATTTGCCACAAGTACCGCGATAGCACCCGCTTCTTGAGCATTTTTAACTTTATCTGTAAAATTGCAAGAACCACGATCTATGATTGCAATTTTCCCAACAAGGTCGGCAATATTGATAGCTTCTTCACAGCCATCATGAGTAGGATCCGTACCATCTTCTAAACGAACTAACTCAGCTGAAATTGCATAAATATCAGCGCCAAAACTAGAAATTTGTACGTGTTCTAATAAACCTATACTCGCATGTGAAGTGGCAGTTACCCCATAATCAACCCCATTAACAGCCTGTGTGGTTTCCCATAAATACATTTGCATACGAGGTGAAGAACCATCCGCCGGCGTAGACATATTTGCATTATCAAACCCTGAATTATCTTGTACTTCTACATTCAGAGCATCACCTTCAACACCACCGCGACCATAATTTAGTGCCTGAGCATTACCCGAAGCTTCATCAAAACCATGATCATAATAGTCATCATGTAAATAATTATTCATGAGAAATAAGTTAACAATGGCCGCTTTACGGTTATTCACTGAGTATTCTGGTTCAGCATCATTGTACTTATAGTCAAAGGTATTAGCCGTGGTCACTTCTGCTACGTAATCACCATTAGTAAATCCTTGTGGTGCTACCGCATCAACATAGGCTGTAACATTGTTACCCTCTGTCGTTGTTGCATCATCAGCTAACCAAGCATCTTTTGTGCTAATAGGACCATGAGTTAACGTGACTAACGGCGCATCTAAATACGCTGCTGTCAAATAAGCCTCGGAGTCACTTCCTGTCGCTGCAGGCATTACATTTCCATGCGGGCTATCCCATGGTTTGCCGTTAGCATCAGCATAAATACGGTAGTTAAAATCTGCAGCGTGACTGGTTAAATTCTTTTTAAATAAAATTTCACCTGTTTTAGCTGATACGACATAACCATAATATTCTGAATTACGACTATCGAAATCTCCAGTTTCAACTTCTACATAATGAGCAGCAACTAACTCATTTTTATGCTCAAAAAATACTTTTTTAGCTCGCGGCTCACCCAGTATTATTTTACTCTTTGAAGTGTTAGTCACTTTAAATTTTTCGTACTTGTCATCCGAAACGTTAGCAACGAGTGCAACTGAGTCGCTATCGCCACCCATTGCCGAAAATACTGAGCTAATTGAATTCGCAGAACTTCCGAAAGCATTATCGATATTTTTAATCGCTGAAACGGATGACTTACTTGCCGATTTGCCAATGAAGTAGCCTGATGAAGCAACTAAGTTAAATTCACGGTCCATCATGATGTTATATTCACGATTAAAGACCTCTACACCCGCAATTTCTTGTTTGTATTTAGCTATTTTCGCACCACGCCCCAAGTCATGTATATTAGCTAAAACTGGCTTACCTAAGCTTTGATTCGATTTATTAGCACCCGTTAATTGATTTAAATAATACTCTGCTGCAAAAACATTTTGATATTCTGGCGCAATTGCACCCATATTTGGTGATGCAGCGCGTTTTGCTGCCCATTGAAATGTTGTCTTACCTAGTTGCGCATCAAATTGATTAGACATACCACTTGCAGAGTCAGGACTTGTTTGCGCTTGTGATACTGAATAGAGAGGTGATTTGATTTTTGAAGGTACATTCAAAATTTCAGCCACACTTCCCATTGACGTAGCTGACAATGCTGCAGCAACGACGCTTGCAACAACTGATTTATTTAGGTTCATGAAAACTCCTTGAGTATTATTACTTTATTCTTAGCAAATGATTATTTCATTCATTTTATTGTGTTTTACGATTAACACACTAAAGCATAACTGCAACAATAAACAGCATATAAACATATTTATTACATTTTTTTTACATACATTTGTATTTAAATATTTACCGTTGTAAAATTTAGTGAGGTCAAATTTTTCTTTACATTGTCTTCACAAGGCAGTTTCTAAACTGCTAATTTTGATTATGTTGATAATTATTAAATTTTATGTCTAAAATAATAGCGGCATACTGTTATAATCTGATTATCGTCATACACGAGTTATATAAGTAATAATATGGTTACAAGCAAAGAAGGTTACATTCATTTAATAGAGTATTTGACAGAACATTTAAGTTTATTTGAAAATACTCAAGCGGTAGATCAAAACTCAGAAACCGTGCTAACCCTTATAGAAAATGAGCTGTGCGAACAAATAATTTCTGTTTGCAGCCAAAATACAGCGTTAACCCCCACCCGGCCGTCATGCCATGGTAAGTGAAATTGATACCATTGTGCGTGACCTTGAAGAAGTGTTATCTGCAGTCATTAATAACCCAAAGATCTGATCAACAAACTATCTTTATCAAGGAGTTTTCTTCACTTATTAAAAACTTATTTGATACTGAGATAAATGAGCTTTTAACCAACAACCAATAATCACCGCTAGCTAAAATTTTTAAGAAATTAAAGTTTCTACTCCTCCTCCGTGTTTTTTTAAACAGTTTATGGAAAGGAGATCAAATCTACACAAGTTGCTCATGAAGTCGCCTTGTATGCTGAAAATATTGCTCAGTAGCGCTGATGCTAGATAGGAAGGTTGGAATTACACACGATTTTTCAATTGTCGCTGAGCAGTAAATAAGTCATCTATTTGTTAAAGGTCACTCATCCAATCTAGCTGCTTATTTGCTAAGGTTTTACGTTCCATTAAATCACGGATAAGCGGCGTTAATATTAATTCCATTGCCAACCCCATCTTACCACCAGGTACAACCAGAGTACTGACTCTAGACATAAATGAACCGTCAATCATACGAAGGTAATATTGAAAATCTACATTTTTGACTTCTCGAAAACGAATCACAACAAAACTCTCATCTAGTGTAGGAATGGCTTTTGCGCTAAAAGGATTCGAAGTATCAACGGTTGGCACCCGTTGAAAGTTAATGTGAGTACGAGAAAACTGTGGCGTGATAAATGAGATATAATCTTCCATACTACGTACTATACTTGCGGTTACAGCCTCACGGTTATGACCTCGCTTGTTAGTATCACGTACAATCTTTTGAATCCACTCTAGATTAACAATTGGAACCATGCCGATAAGTAAATCAACGTGTTTCGCAACATCATTGCTTTCAGTTACTACACCGCCATGTAAGCCTTCATAAAACAATAAATCAGCGCCCTCACCAATTCTTCCCATGGGGTAAAAGTACCTGGCATTTGGTTATAGGGAACAGCATCATCAAAAGTATGAAGGTATCGTCGCATCATCCCTTTACCCGTCTCACCGTAAGTTTTGAATAACTTTTCTAATGCATCAAAATCATTAGCAAGATCACCGAAATAACTAATATTAGTATGCGACTCTTTTGCCTTTCGTTTCGCTAAATCCATTTCTTGTCGCGAAAACCGGTGAAAACTATCGCCTTCAATATTAACTGAATTAATACCTAAGGTTCGAAACATATGCTCAAACGAAGAAGTAGTCGTTGAAGTGCCTGCACCCGAGGATCCAGTAACAGCAATAATGGGATTTCGTGATGACATCTAAAAACTCGGACAGTAGTATCAAATGAAGAATTATGCCTTTATTTGATATAAGTAAAACGATAGCTATTTTATACGGGGAATTTCCGCTAACGTCAAGAAACAAAAAACCGAGCCAAGGCTCGGTTTTTACTTCTTTTCAAGATTGAAACTTAAACTAGTGTTTAAGCTTCTGCTGAATCTTCAACTTCTTCAACAATTTCTTCAACTGCCGGACGGTCTACTAATTCAACATAAGCCATAGGCGCTTTATCACCAGTACGGAAACCACATTTTAAAATGCGAGTATATCCACCTGGACGTTCTTGGTAACGTTCACCAAGTTCGTTAAATAAAATACCTACTACTTCTTTGTCTTGTGTACGAGCAAATGCTAAACGACGATTTGCAACACTGTCGGTTTTAGCCAATGTAATCAAAGGCTCTACAACGCGACGTAGTTCTTTAGCTTTAGCTACAGTCGTTTTGATAACGCCGTGCTTAACTAGAGAGCTTGCCATATTGCGGAACATCGCTTGGCGATGACTGCTATTACGGTTTAACTGGCGACCACTTTGACGATGACGCATGTGTTAATCCTTCTTAAAAAACTATTAAAAAAACGATGATCGAACTAGTCGTTGTCAACAATGCTTTCAGGTGGCCAGTTTTCTAGGCGCATGCCTAGTGACAAACCACGTGACGCTAACACGTCTTTAATTTCAGTTAATGACTTCTTACCTAAATTAGGCGTTTTAAGAAGCTCAACTTCCGCACGTTGTACTAAATCACCAATATATTGAATTGCTTCTGCTTTTAAACAGTTTGCACTGCGGACTGTTAGCTCTAGATCATCCACTGGACGAAGCAATATAGGGTCAAACAATGGTTTTTCTTCCACTTGCTCAACTTCTTTAATATCACGAAGTTCTACAAACGCATCTAGCTGTTCAGCTAAAATTGTTGAAGCACGACGGATAGCTTCTTCAGGATCCAATGTACCATTGGTTTCCATATCTAAAACTAATTTGTCTAAATCTGTACGTTGTTCAACACGTGCAGAATCAACAGAATAAGCAATTCTTACTACAGGACTGAATGAGGCATCAACCAACAAACGACCAATAGCACGATCTTCTTCCTCGGCATCACGGCGCGCTGAAGCAGGTACATAACCACGACCCATTTCAATTTTAATGCGCATACTGATAGAACCTTCACCTGTTAAGGTGCAGATAACATGCTCTGGATTAGTAATAGTTACATCACCGTCATGTTGTATATCAGCTGCCGTTACAGGGCCTTCACCAGACTTAGTTAAAGTCAGAACGGCTTCATTTTTGCCTTCTAAAATAACAGCAAGCCCTTTAAGGTTTAACAATATTTCGATGATGTCTTCTTGAACACCTTCTTTACTACTGTACTCATGTAATACACCATCAATTTCTACTTCAGTTACAGCACAACCTGGCATTGAAGATAAAAGAATACGGCGTAACGCATTACCTAAAGTGTGACCAAAACCACGTTCTAGTGGCTCTAAAGTTACTTTAGCGCGACGAGGGTTAATATTTTCAATACCAACCATGCGTGGTCTAAGGAATTCGGTTACAGAACCCTGCATATATGTCCTCTCTTAAAGTGTAACTTTACTATTTAGAGTAAAGTTCAACAATCAACTGTTCATTAATTTCAGCAGATAAGTCAGCTCTATCAGGAACACGTTTAAACGTTCCTTCAAGTTTTTTATTATCAACTTCAACCCAAAGTGGCTTTTCACGTTGGTCGGCTAAATCTAAAGCGGCGATAATACGTGCTTGAGTTTTAGACTTCTCACGAACAGAAACCACATCTTCAGCTTTAACAGTGAAAGATGGAATATTTACTACACCGCCATTTACCACGATAGCCTTATGGCTAACTAATTGACGAGCTTCAGCACGAGTGCTTGCATAGCCCATACGGTAAACTACGTTATCTAAACGCGTTTCTAAAAGTTGTAACAAGTTTTCACCTGTATTACCTTTTAAACGTGCTGCTTCTTTGTAGTAATTACTGAATTGTTTTTCTAGTACGCCATAAATACGACGAACTTTTTGTTTTTCACGAAGTTGAACACCGTAATCAGACAAACGACCGCGACGGGCGCCGTGTTGACCTGGTATTGTTTCGATTTTACATTTAGTGTCAATTGCTCTAACACCGCTTTTAAGGAATAAATCTGTTCCTTCGCGGCGACTAAGCTTTAACTTAGGACCTAAATATCTAGCCATTTTCTTTCTCCAACTATCCTAAAAAAACGATTAAACGCGACGTTTCTTAGGAGGACGACAACCATTATGAGGAATAGGTGTAACGTCAGTAATGTTGGTGATTTTAAAACCGGCAGCATTTAAGGCACGGATAGCAGATTCACGACCTGGACCTGGACCTTTAACGAACACTTCAATATTCTTCAAGCCAAACTCTTTTGCAGTAGCGCCTGCGCGATCTGCAGCTACTTGCGCAGCAAAAGGGGTAGATTTACGTGAACCACGGAAACCTGAACCACCTGCAGTCGCCCAAGATAATGCATTACCTTGACGGTCTGTAAGAGTCACGATTGTGTTGTTGAAAGAAGCATGGATATGTGCCATGCCATCAGCAACTTGTTTTTTTACGCGTTTACGCGTACGAACTGGTGTTTTAGCCATTGTCTAGTTCCTCTTACTTCTTAATAGGCTTACGAGGACCTTTACGGGTACGCGCATTTGTTTTAGTGCGTTGACCACGTAGAGGAAGACTGCGACGGTGACGGATGCCACGGTAACAACCTAAATCCATAAGACGTTTAATGTTCATTGAAACTTCACGGCGCAAATCACCTTCTACGGTAAATTTGTCCACTTCAGCGCGAAGCAAATCAATTTTTGCTTCGTCTAATTCACTGATCTTCGTTGATTCTTCAATACCGGCTGCCGCACAAATAGCTTTTGCACGGGTAGCGCCGATACCGTAAATCGCAGTAATGGCGATTACTGCATGCTTACGATCAGGGATGTTAATGCCGGCGATACGGGCCACTAACACATCTCCTATATTAATTTAAAATTACATTGGTTGGAAAGCCCGTTAGGATACCCAACCATTCTCGTTTTTCGCAAATCGAAGCGGCATTATACAGAAAAATCTGCATAATGCCAGTTCAAAAAGATTTATACTGAAAACATTAACTTATTCAGACTTATAGAATGAAGAAATCAAGGACTTCAAAGGTAATTAACCTTGTCTTTGTTTGTGCTTTGGTTCAGAACAAAGAACGCGAATTACGCCTTTACGCTTAACCACTTTACAATTACGACAAATCTTTTTTACGGATGCACGTACTTTCATATCATTATACTCCGTTAACTAAATCAGCTCGGTCTAACGACCGTAACCTTTTAAGTTTGCTTTTTTAAGTACATTATCATATTGATGAGACATCATATGTGTTTGTACTTGTGCCATAAAGTCCATAATCACAACCACGATAATCAATAATGATGTACCGCCGAAATAGAACTGAACGTCCCATGCCATGATCATAAACTGTGGAACCAAACAGACAAAGGTAATATACATCGCACCCGCAAGGGTTAAACGTGTCATGACTTTATCTATATATTTGGATGTTTGTTCTCCCGGACGAATCCCTGGAATGAACGCACCTGACTTTTTCAAGTTATCTGCAGTTTCACGCGGATTGAATACCAATGCCGTATAAAAGAAACAGAAAAATATAATTGCTGCGGCTAACATCAATACATACAAAGGTTGCCCAGGCGACATAGCCTGAGATACGCCTTGTAAGAAATCAGCCATTGGGCCTTCACCTTGTCCGAACCGACTCGCAAGCGTGCCAGGGAACAAAATAAGACTTGAGGCAAATATTGGCGGGATAACCCCGACCATATTCACTTTCAATGGTAAATGCGTGCTTTGCGCGGCAAAAACCTTACGGCCTTGCTGACGTTTAGCATAGTTAACAACAATACGTCGTTGACCACGCTCTACAAATACCACTAAGAAAGTTACTGCAAATACCACAAAACCAATTAACAATAATACTAATAAGTGCAATTCACCTTGACGCGCCATCTCAGCTGTTTGACCAACAGCCGATGGCATGCCGGCAACAATACCAAACAAATATAATGATTGAAATACCATTACCGATCCCACGCTCAGTAATTTGCTCACCTAACCACATTAAAAACATGGTACCTGTAACCAAACTTACTACTGCCGTGAAATAGAAACCAAAGCCGGCATTTATAACTAAGCCTTGCATCATATCCGGTAAACTTCTCGCAATCGCTATTGATTGTACTGTTGCTAGAACTAATGTGCCGTAGCGTGTGTATTGACTGATTTTACGACGTCATCCCTTCACCTTCTTTCTTAAGCTCTGCAAACTTTGGACTAACCACTGTTAACAGTTGCATAATAATTGAAGCTGAAATGTACGGCATAATACCTAACGCCAATACCGAGGCTCGCTCAAGTGCACCACCAGAGAACATGTTAAACATTTCTACAATGGTGCCCTTTTGCTGTTCAAAGAACTGAGCTAATACAGCGGCGTCAATACCAGGGATTGGTACAAAAGATCCTAAACGTAGCACGACTAATGCTATGAATACGAACCACAATCTTTGTTTTAGCTCAGACAAACCGCCTGCGCCTTTGCTTCCCTTTTGCGAAGCTTCCAATCCTGGTTTAGCCATAATCTGTATTATTCCTCGATGTTACCACCGGCAGCTTCAATAGCTGCACGAGCACCTTTAGTTACGCCTAAACCGCGAACAGTGATCTTGCGAGTAATTTCGCCAGACAGCATAATTTTTGCTGTTTCAATGTTACGGCTGATTAGACCAAGCATCTTTTAACGCGTGAATATCAACAACATCACCTTTAATAAGATTTAATTCATGTAAACGAACTTCAGCGCGAACTAAAGATTTACGTGAAGTAAAACCAAATTTAGGTAAACGTTGTTTCAATGGCATTTGACCACCTTCAAAACCTGGACGTACACTACCGCCAGAACGTGACTTCTGACCTTTGTGACCACGACCACCAGTTTTGCCGATACCTGAGCCAATACCACGACCACAGCGTTTTTTAGCTTTATGAGATCCCGGTGCAGGGGATAAAGTATTTAAATGCATTATTAATCCTCCACCTTAATCATGTAAATAACCTTGTTGATCATACCACGTACAGACGGAGTATCTTCTAACTCTACTGTATGATTAATACGACGTAGACCAAGGCCTTTTAATGTAGCTCTATGCTTCGGTAAACGACCGATAGAACTTTTCACTTGAGTTACTTTAACTGTTTTTGACATGCTGAATTACCCCAGTATTTCATCAACGCTTTTGCCACGTTTAGCTGCCATGCTTTCTGGCGAATGCATATTCGTCAAAGCAGAAACAGTAGCGCGAACCACGTTAATTGGGTTAGTAGAACCGTATGCTTTTGACAACACGTTCTGAACGCCTGCAACTTCAAGTACTGCACGCATCGCGCCACCGGCGATGATACCTGTACCTTCAGAAGCGGGTTGCATGTAAACTTTTGAACCAGAATGACGGCCAATGATGACATGCTGAAGAGTAGTTCCCTTCAAGTCAACGTTTACTATATTACGGTGCGCTTTTTCCATTGCTTTTTGAATAGCAGCAGGCACTTCACGTGCTTTACCGTAGCCAAAACCAACGCGACCATTACCGTCACCAACTACTGTTAATGCCGTGAAACTGAAAATACGACCACCTTTAACCACTTTAGATACGCGGTTAACGGCGATTAGCTTTTCAGCCATATCACTTTGTTGTGAGTTTTCTTGATTATGATTTGCCATTATCAACCCCTAGAACTGAAGGCCGGCTTCGCGAGCTGCTTCTGCTAATGCTTTAACGCGACCATGGTAAAGGAAGCCTGAGCGATCAAAAGCTATCTTAGTGATACCTTTTGCTACAGCACGTTCAGCAATTGCTTTACCTACTGCAGTTGCTGCTGCAACATTACCTGTTTTTTCTAACTGAGCACTAACTTCTTTATCTAAAGTAGACGCTGATGCGATAACTTCAGAACCAGTTGGAGCAATCAATTGCGCGTAAATATGACGAGGAGTACGGAATATAACTAGACGATTCGCACCCAACTCGCTGATTTTTGCACGAACGCGTTTAGCGCGGCGCAAACGAGATGTTTTCTTATCCATAGTATTACCCTACTTCTTCTTAGCTTCTTTACGACGAACATATTCATCAACATAACGAACACCTTTGCCTTTATAAGGCTCTGGTTTACGGTATGCACGAATGTTCGCTGCGGTTTGACCAACTAAATGTTTATCACAACCTTTCAGTGTGATTTCAGTTTGGCTAGGAGTTTCAACAGTAATTCCTTCAGGAATAGCGTGACTGATTGGGTGTGAAAAACCTAAAGATAAATCTAATGATTTACCGGCAGCTTTTGCACGGTAACCAACACCCTGTAAAACTAATTTCTTTTCAAAACCTTTACTTACACCTTCAACCATATTATTGATTAAAGCGCGTGCAGTACCGGCTTGAGCCCATGCTTTGCTATTATCGCATGCGATATTCGTAATGATTTGATTTCCTTCTTGAGAAACCGAAACAAAACTGTGGATCGTACGTGATAATTCACCTACTGGACCTTTAACTTTAATGTCTTGACCTGATAACGTTACCGTAACGTCAGCAGGAACAACGACTGGTGCTTTTGCAACACGAGACATAATTCTCTCCTTACTCTACGAAACCTAAGATCTCACCACCAATACCCGCAGAGCGAGCGGCGCGATCCGTCATCAAACCTTTAGAAGTCGAAACAATCGCAATACCCATACCTGCAAGAACTTTAGGAAGTTCATCACAGCTTTTGTATACGCGAAGACCAGGACGTGAAACACGTTTGATCACTTCAATAACTTCTTTACCTTCAAAATACTTCAACGTTACAGCTAACTCAGGTTTTACATCACCTGATACTGAATAATCTGAAATATAGCCTTCTTCTTTAAGTAAGTTAGCAATTGCTACTTTAACTTTTGAAGATGGCATTTGTACTGCAGTTTTTGCTGCAGATTGACCGTTGCGGATGCGTGTAAACATGTCCGCGATAGGATCAGTCATCATAACCATTTACTCCCGTGAATTACCAACTAGCTTTCTTAAGACCTGGAACTTCACCACGCATAGTTGCTTCACGCAACTTAATACGGCTTAAGCCGAATTTACGTAAGTAACCATGTGGACGACCAGTAACATTACAACGGTTACGTTGACGGCTACTTGATGAATCACGTGGTAAACTTTGAAGTTTCAATACCGCATCCCAACGATCTTCTTCAGAAGAATCGACACTTGAGATGATCTCTTTTAACGCACGACGCTTTTCAGCGTACTGAGCTACTAGTTTTGTACGTTTAGCTTCACGAGCTTTCATTGACGATTTAGCCATAACTCTACACCTTCTTCTTGAACGGGAAATTGAAGGCAGACAATAGTGCATGTCCTTCTTCATTATCTTTCGCGCTAGTAGTAATAGTGATATCTAATCCGCGAATTTTATCGATTTTATCATAATCGATTTCAGGGAAGATGATTTGCTCACGAACGCCCATGCTGTAGTTTCCACGACCATCGAATGACTTAGGATTTAAGCCACGGAAGTCACGAATACGTGGAATTGAAATAGAGATTAAACGCTCTAAAAATTCCCACATACGCTCGCCGCGTAGAGTTACTTTTGTACCAATAGGATAGCCTTCACGAATTTTGAAGCCCGCAACTGATTTGCGTGCTACTGTCGTGACCGGCTTTTGACCTGAGATTGCAGTAAGATCATTCGTGGCGTGTTCTAATACCTTTTTATCGGCAATAGCTTCACCAACACCCATGTTCAGGGTGATCTTTTCAATCCGAGGGACTTGCATGACACTTTTATAACCGAATTGCTTTTGCAAATCGCTTACAACTGTATCTTTGTAAAAATCATGCAGTTTCGCCATCGTTTACTCCAATTAAATTAATTCGTTATTAGATTTAAAGAAACGTACTTTTTTACCGTCTTCAAATCTAAAACCAACGCGATCAGCCTTACCCGTTTTAGGGTTAAGGATTGCTACGTTAGATACTTGTAAAGGTGCTTCTTTTTCAACTATTCCACCAGGCTGCTGTAACTGAGGTACAGGCTTAGTATGTTTTTTGATTAAGTTAACGCCTTCTACGAATACTTTACCACTTTCAACAAGAACTTTGGTCACTTTACCTGTTTTGCCCTTGTCTTTACCGGCAAGTATAACTACTTCATCATCACGACGAATCTTAGATGCCATTATCGTGACTCCTTATAGTACTTCTGGTGCTAATGATACGATCTTCATAAATTTTTCATTACGAAGTTCACGTGTCACAGGCCCAAAAATACGAGTACCAATTGGTTGTAAGTTAGCATTTAACATTACAGCCGCGTTTTCATCAAAACGGATAGCAGAACCATCTGAACGACGAACACCTTTCTTAGTGCGCACCACTACCGCAGTGTGAACATCACCTTTTTTTACTTTACCGCGAGGACTTGCTTCCTTTACGGCAACTTTGATGATATCACCAATGCGTGCATAGCGACGGTGCGAGCCACCAAGAACCTTTATACATTGAACACGCTTAGCGCCACTGTTATCAGCAACATTCAGCTGTGATTGCATTTGGATCATTGATTTTTGCTCCGCTGTTATCTTTTAACTATTTATTTCCTATCTAATAGAAAAACAAATATAAATCATTAAGATAAATTAAAATTCAAGGCCAGAAATTTGACCCGTCACTGCCTTAAAAAGACTTCCCACCGACATTAAACTTCTACTAAAAGTGAACCACTCAAAGTTAATGGGCGCGAGATTATAACACCACTAAAAATAAAGTGATAGCTTAATTAACTAAAAAATGAACAACAACATAATAAATAGGATATAAGCTATATATAAGCAGCATGTTTAACATAGCTTTATACTTAATAAAGCTGAATAATGATTGACTAACACACTATAAACTTGCTAAAAAGCTTGCTCAAGAAAAAAGACTGATAACAATAAGTCATAGATACAGTATTTATTTGTTGCTAAACCACTGATAAAAATGACTAATATTTTTATTTTACATTTTATTAGTTCAAAACATTGATTTTCATCAACTGTGATACAATATAGTCCTGATATTTTAGGTCTATATCTATATTAAGTAAGTTACGTAGTTGATATTGGCAATTACAACCAAGGTAAAATTGTTAACTGGTGTTATTACCAAGCAACCTTGATATTTGTAGTATTAGGAGATTCAGCATGCCAACAAGTAAACATAGAACATTAGGTATTTTAGCATTAGCAGGCGTTGAGCCTTATCAAGAAAAAGGCGGTGAAGAATACATGGGTGAACCCCAACAAGAACATTTTAAGAAAATTTTAGATGCATGGCGCATACAGCTACGTCAAGAAGTCGACCGCACTGTTACCCACATGCAAGATGAAGCAGCTAATTTTCCTGATCCAGTTGATAGAGCAGCTCAAGAAGAAGAGTTTAGCCTTGAATTACGTACCCGTGATAGAGAACGTAAGCTCATCAAAAAAATTGAGAAAACATTACAATTAATTGAAGATGATGATTTTGGCTTCTGTAATTCTTGCGGTATCGAGATTGGTATTCGCCGTTTAGAAGCTAGACCCACTGCCGATCTTTGTATTGAATGTAAAACACTAGCTGAAATAAAAGAACGTCAAATGGCGGCTAAGTCACCCGTTTTGCAAGCCTTGCAACAAGACATTCTATATTCCGAGCGACCATTGTTAGCATCGCAAGATTGTTATCGTGGTCGTTTTGCTCCCTCACCTTCTGGATTTCTTCACTTTGGTTCTTTAATTACGGCATTAGCAAGCTTCTTAGATGCAAAAGCGAATGTGGATAGTAAAGGCAATCAGGGTAAATGGTTAGTTCGCATAGAGGATATTGATCCCCCTCGAGAGCAGACAGGTGCCAGTGCTGCCATATTAAAAACCCTTGACGCTTTTGGACTTAATTGGGATGAGCAAGTGCTATATCAAAGCCGGCAGTCTGATTGTTACCACCACATACTTCATGAATTACAGCAGCGAAAGCTCAGTTATTATTGTCAGTGCACACGTTCAGAGATCAAAGTTCTTGGTGGTATTTATCAAGGAAACTGTCGTACATTAAGCAACTCACAGCAGCATAGCGCTATTAGACTCATTAATCATTACGGTTTATATCAATTTAATGATATTTTTCAAGGGGATGTTACTTGTGATAAAGCCTTAGCTGAAGAAGACTTTATTATTCACCGAAAGGATAAGCTGTTTGCTTATCAATTAGCTGTAGTTCATGATGATATTTATCAGAATATTACCCATGTGATTCGCGGCTGCGACCTACTCGAACCTACCGCCAGACAATTAACGTTATTTAAAACCCTTAACCAAAAGTTACCTGAGTACGGACATATACCTTTAGCTACAACTAAGCACGGCTATAAACTCAGCAAGCAGAATAACGCACCTTGTATTGACAACACTAAACCACAAGCGACCTTAGTTGCCGCACTATCCTTTTTAGGCCAAGAACCTGTCCATGATTTGGTTCATGAATCCGTTGATACTATTATCACTTGGGCTATTAAACACTGGGAAAGAAGCAAAGTACCTAAGCAAAAAGAAATAAGCATCTCGACACTATAATTAACTTGAAGCATCTAACCTACATTACCGATTAACCAATTAATAGAGATTAACCATGAATTTAAATTTTGCTGAATTATCTCCGAATCAACGTTACCATTTAATGACACAAACGATCATTCCCCGACCTATTGCTTGGGCATTAACCGACTCAGGTAACAGTTCATTTAATTTAGCTCCGTTTTCATATTTTACAGCCGTTTCGAGTGCACCGCCTATATTGATGTTATCTGTTGGAAAAAAACCCAATGGTGATAACAAAGATACGCTAGTAAACATTATTAAAAATAAAAAGGTTGTTATACATATTGCATCCACACAACAAGCGGCACTAGTTACCCAAACATCTCAAACATTGGACCATGGTGAATCAGAACTAACAGAAGCAAATATAGAGACCTCTGAATTTGCTAATTTTTCACTGCCAAGAATAGCGCAATGTGATATAGCTTATGGTTGTGAACTTTATGAAATCAAGGAACTTGGCGATGTACCACAAAGTTTAATTTTTGTTGAAGTTAAACAAGTGTATATCAATGATAAAGTGGTAGACATCGACGAAAAACAAAGAATTAAAGTGCATGCTGATAGAGTCCTACCTTTATCTCGTCTTGGAGGCGGAGAGTATGCCACGATCAATCAACCCTTTGAAATTATTCGTCCCAAGTAACTTAAGAATAACGAACATTAACATTAACTTATGAAGAAGCTGTATCTATTATGTCTAAAACAATTGTAATTACTGGCGCAAATCGAGGTATTGGTTTTGCTATAACAAAAATTTGTAAAGAGCGAGGAGATATTGTTTATGCTCTATGTAGACAAAGTTCTCCACAACTCAGTGCTTTAGGTGTTCAGGTAATAGAAAATATTGATATTGCAACGGAAGTAGGCATTTCTATAGCTAAGCTTGCGCGGCTAATGTTGATATTGACGTGTTAATTAATAATGCCGGTATTTTACGTGATGAAAGCTTATCAAGATTTAATAAAACAACAATAGCAGAACAGTTTTCAGTCAATGCGCTTGCTCCGCTTGCATTAACACATGCGCTATTAACACATTTACATACAGGCAGCAAAGTCGCTTTTATTACCTCAAGAATGGGCTCTATCACTGACAATACTTCAGGTGGGCGTTATGGTTACAGAATGTCGAAAGCAGCACTTAATAGTGGTGCCATGTCTTTAGCTAGAGATCTAGCAACTGAGCAAATTGCCATTGGTATTTATCACCCTGGTTATGTTAAAACAGAGATGGTTAATACAGGCGGCAGTACTAGTAATGGTGATATTAGTGCTGATGCGTCAGCATTAAAATTAATTACCTTAATAGATAATTTAACCATGGAAGACTCCGGTGTATTTAAACATTCTAATGGTGAAGTCTTGCCTTGGTAGGTATTTTTTATTGAAAATATGTTCTAAAAAAAGCCTGTAATTTGCAAAAATTAGCGGCTTTTTCATTCTCTTTTTTACTCATTTGTTATATCATTACAACTAAATTATCCAGATATTTTTTCATATACTTCCTATTACCAATAAAAGGCCGCCGATTATCAAACGCGTCATAAATTTATGCAAAAAAGTTTTTACTAAAAACACCAGTAAAAAAGCACTCAATAACAACCATGTCACAACACTTAAAGAGCCAATAATAATCACTCGTGATCAACACCCTGTATCGCGTCAGTTAATTAGTCCAAACGCACTTAAAGTACTGTTTAGATTAAACAAAGGTGGTTTCGATGCTTATCTTGTAGGTGGTGGTGTTCGCGATATTTTACTTGGTCAAAAGCCTAAAGATTTTGATATTGCTACCAATGCAACACCTGATGAAATCAAAAGCTTATTTAGAAACTGCCGTTTAATTGGTCGCCGGTTCCGTCTTGCACATATTGTGTTTGGACGAGAAATAATTGAAGTTGCTACCTTTCGTGGTCATCACAACAGCGCTAACGACAAGGATAAAAATTGCACTAAAACATCGAAACAAAGTGAAGATGGCATGTTATTACGTGACAATATTTATGGCAGTATTGATGAGGATGCAGAACGTCGCGATTTTACTATTAACGCCCTTTATTATTCATCAAAAGATTTTAAAATATTTGACTTCGCCAACGGTGTTCAAGATGTAAAGGATAAAATCATTCGCCTCATTGGCGATCCTGAAACCCGTTATAGAGAAGACCCTGTACGTATGCTACGTGCTATTCGTTTTGCTACAAAACTGGATATGGAAATAGCCGTTGAAACCCGTAAGCCTATCAAAGAGTTGTCACCATTGATGGCTAATATTCCTGCGGCGCGCATGTTTGAAGAATTTTTGAAAATGTTCATTTCAGGCAAAGCCTTAGCAAACTACCATCAATTACGTGAATACAACCTATTCAGTTATTTTTTTCCTGCGGTAGACCAGAAATTACCTAAGCTTAATGCACCAGATAAAGATGAATCAAATGACGGTGACTTGCTTGAACGTTTCATAATTCAAGCTATGAAAAATACAGATAAACGCATCAACAATGAACAGCGTGTTACTCCTGCATTCTTATTTGCAGCCATGCTTTGGTATCCATTACAGCATTATATTAAACAGATAAATCTTCACAATCAAATGTCTCCTCAAGATGCATTCTTTGCAGCCTTAAGTGAAATAATGCCAGAACAACAACGCAGTATTGCTATTCCTAAGCGGTTTCAAAGTGTGATGAAAGATATCTGGATTTTGCAAGAAAAGTTAGCACGACGTGAAGGTAAAAAAGCATTTAAAACGTTTGAACATCCTAAATTTAGAGCCGGTTATGACTTTTTATTATTACGTGCTCAAATAGAAACAGACAATACTCAGCTAGCAGAATTAGCAAAATGGTGGACTGATTTTCAAGATATTAGCTTTGATGCGCAACAACAAATGGTAAAGAGCGTTAAAAGCGTCCCCGGTCCTAAACGTCGTACACCAAGAAAACGACGCAAACCGACAATCAATCCTGCGGTTGAATCCTAGTTCACATGATTTCTTCCCCTAAAATTGCCTATATTGGCTTAGGTAGTAATTTATCTGGGCCTGTTGAACAAATCAAACAAGCGATTAAAAAAGTAGAGATAATACCGCATAGTCGACTGCTTTCTGTCTCATCTTTATACCTTAGTAAGCCGATGGGACCCCAAGATCAAGATGATTATATCAATGCGGTTTTAGCGTTAGAAACATCACTCTGTGCCATTGAATTATTAAACTCACTGCAATCTATTGAAAATAATGCAGGGAGAGTACGTAAGGAAAACAGATGGGGAGCGCGTATTTTGGATCTTGATATCATTCTTTTTGGTAATGAAATAATAAATACTGACCGTTTAACCATACCCCATTATGGCATGAGTGAGCGCGAGTTTGTGCTACTACCTCTTGCAGAAATCGCCCCTAAATTAATACTTCCCAATGGTGATAGCCTCGAAGACTTAAGCCAAAAAATAGCAAAAAATTCAATGGTAAAGCTAAGCTAAAGCAATCTAAGCCGAGCTGTATATTGCAGTTAAAAAAAATTTATGCCACAGTAGCGTAACTGAGTAATTACTCAAGTAATACTCTCACGAATCAACTCAACAAACGAATTGAGAACTGTATGGCTAAAATAACCACATCTACCTTGTTAAAAATGAAACAACAAGGTGAAAAAATTTCAACCATTACTGCTTACGATGCGAGCTTTGCAAAGCTATTCGATCAGGCAGGCATTCATGCTATTTTAATTGGTGACTCTCTCGGTATGGTACTACAAGGTCAAGATGATACCTTACCTGTTACGATTAATGACATGGTTTATCACACGCAATGTGTACGCCGAGGTGTTGAAAACACGTTAATTATTGGTGATATGTCTTTTATGACGTATGCCACTAAAGAGCAAGCCTTAATTAATGCCACAAAACTGATGCAAGCGGCGCAAGTATGATCAAAATGGAAGGGGGCGCCTGGTTAGCTGATACAATTAAATCTCTGGTTGAGCGCGGTATTCCTGTTTGTGCTCATTTAGGTTTAACACCTCAGTCAGTCAATGTATTTGGCGGTTTTAAAGTACAAGGGCGTGATGATATTCAAGCGCAAAAAATGATTCAGGACGCCCAAATACTAGAACATTTGGTGCACAATTACTTGTCTTAGAGTGTATTCCTGCACCACTGGGTAAAGCAATATCCGAAGCTGTTAGCATTCCTACCATTGGTATAGGTCTTGGCAAAGATACTGACGGACAAATATTAGTAATGCATGATGCTTTAGGTATTTCGTGTAGTTATATGCCCAAGTTTTCTCGTAACTTCATTAAAGAAACGGGTGATATCAAAAAAGCCATTGAGCTTTATATCAGTGAAGTATCAAAAGGTAACTTCCCTGGCGAAGAACATATATTTAAATAAATTTACGTCAATATATCTATTCTAGTGACCAAAGAAAAACTCTCGCTAATAAGAGCTTTATATCACTTTAAGCATTACTTATTGGCGATTTAAGAGATAAATATGAACACAGTTGAAAACATAAAAGATTTACGTGACCAAGTTAAAGCTTGGAAAATGCAGGGCTTAACTATTGCTTTTGTACCTACCATGGGTAATTTGCATGATGGACATCTAGCGTTAGTCAAAGCCGCACATCGTCATGCAGATAAAGTTATTGTTAGTATATTTGTCAACCCTATGCAGTTTGGACTAAGTGAAGATATTGATAATTATCCTCGCACATTAGCACAGGACAAAGCTAGCCTAAGACAAGTAGATACCGACCTACTATTTACCCCAACCTCTGCGATTATCTATCCGAAAGGGTTCGGTGATAATAGCTATGTTGAAGTACCAAATATTTCAAGTTTGTATTGTGGTGCGACTCGGCCCGGACACTTTCGTGGCGTAGCCACCGTTGTGTGTAAACTCTTTAATTTAGTACAACCGGATGTTGCTTGCTTTGGCTCAAAAGATTATCAACAATTACAAGTAATTAAAACCATGGTTGACGATTTATCTATGCCTGTTGAGATTATTCCTGTAGAGATAATTAGAGAAAAGTCAGGTTTAGCAATGAGTTCACGTAATGGTTACCTAACACCTGAAGAGTTAGCGATTGCCCCTACATTATATAAAACGTTACAGTGGTTAAGTGAGCAATTACGCACAAGTCATGAAGCAAGAGACTATGCTGCTCTTGTGATGCAAGCGAGCGAAAAACTCGAAAATGCAGGCTTAAAAACAGATTATATAAATTTATGCCATGCTCAAACATTAGCACCGGCAATGCCAAACGATAAAGAGATTGTTATTTTAGCTGCTGCCTATTTAGGTAAAGCAAGGCTAATTGATAATTTGCCCGTTAGTCTATAAATAACCTAAGCACTTACATTTAAATGTAAGTGCTTAAATCTAGTCCCTCTAAGATGACTCTTTATAGCGTTTTTCAAACGCAGCAATACTAAAGCCATTCATTTTGTTTTTTCCCCACAAAATAACAGGCACACCTTTTCCCCCAAGCGCTTTAAATTCACTGTGATATTTTTTTGAAGTTTCAATGTTTTTTTCTTTGTATATTATGCTTTTTTCAGCAAAGTATGCTCTTGCTTTCGCGCAGTAACCACAACTTGAAGTGGTGTACATAACAATTTTTTGCTGCTTTCGATAAGTTGATGGGTTACCAGTTGATAATAGCTTTTCTTGGGTTTGTGAATAAGTACTAGCACGAGAATTTAGGTGTTGCTCATCGATTGTTTCGGTAGCATTACTCGCAGATGGCGTGTCGCTATAATGCACCTTACCATTAGCATCTACCCATTTATAAATTGCAGCTGCGTCCAAACTAGACATGCCGCTAGTGAATATTAACAAAAAATAAAGCAATCCTTTATACATATTATATCCTTATTAACTTATACCCGTTTAACCGAGATTTAACTTATTTTTGCCATATTCAATAATTGAGGTAAAAATGTTTCACTTTCTTTGGCTAACAAACACTGCTCAGCAAGAATATCATGTAGATTACTTTTACTCGTTAATGGATTAGCTAGCACAACTCTAAATACAATCATTTTTTCGCCACCATAGCGTGCGACTTTAATGCGTGTACGAGAAACAAATGAGCGACCGACCTCACGTTGACGCTTTTGTATGAATTTAGTTAATTTACCTAAAATCAAATTAAGCTCAGCTTGCTGCTCTTCATCACCGCTTAATTGACAATCAGCCAGTAATGCTTGAACTAATTTAGGCACATACCTATATGTTAATAAGCACAACTCAGGTTTAGTGATTAATTCAAAATCATCATGCTGATCAATGATGCTCGCAAAATACTCAGCCTTTTCAATTGACTGATTTATAAGCATTTCGTAACCAGGACGGCTAATTATATGCAAACTGGCGTACACTAACATCGCCATTCCTGGGCGTGAGCCTTCTAATGTATGACTACCTAAATCCTTAGAGCCTTTACGTAAGATATACTCAGCATGATGTTCAATATCGGCAACAGAAGAGGGATCTTTAAATAAAACGACACCTGCCCCCATAGGTACATACATCTGTTTATGTGCGTCGATAGTTACAGAATCTGCACGTTCAATACCCGCAAGAATA
The DNA here is from genome assembly GCF_022669015.1 of Colwellia maritima. Lineage (GTDB taxonomy): Bacteria > Pseudomonadota > Gammaproteobacteria > Enterobacterales > Alteromonadaceae > Colwellia > Colwellia maritima. Next base: position 387,274 of record NZ_JAKKSL010000003.1, read on the forward strand.
CTTCTATATTTATTAGAAAATAAAGTTGCTCCCCCCCATGCGGCATCCACATGAAAATGACACTGGTATTCTTTTGCAATATCAGCCATCTCATCTAATGGATCAACATTGCCCGTTTCTGTGGTACCCGCTATGCCGACAATAGCTAAAACTTTAATATTTTCAGCTTGAAGTTGCCGACATTTTTCTGCCAATTTTTGACAGTCTATTTTATTGTTTTCATCTGTTTCGATAGCAATAACACTGTCTTGCCCAATACCAAGGATATCAGCCGATTTCTTTAATGAATAATGTCCTCGCTCTGAAACAAGAATCACCAGGCCCTGATAACCGTAATGAGTCAAAGCTGAGTATAAGCCAGAGCGACTAATGCCTTTAAAACTGCCCTGCGATTTTAATAACTTGTTACGGGCAACCCAAAGTGCGGTGATATTAGCAACAGTTCCGCCCGAACAAAATGCTCCTAAAGAATGCTGAGCACTGTGCATCCAGGTTTGGTAAAAATCATCCTTTTCTTGATACACTAAATTATGCATCATACCTAGCACTTGTCGCTCTAGCGGTGTGAAAGCTTTTGAGGTTTCTACTTTTACTAAATTTTGATTAAGACCTACCATTAATTTAGATAAAGGTAAAATAAAGGCAGGTAAAGCCGATGTCATATGCCCGATAAAGCTAGGGCTTGCAGTATGAACTGATTGCGAGACTAATTTGTCTAACAAATGGTGCATATGATCAGAAACAAATTCAGGTTGTTCGGGTATTCGTGGACAAATAAAGTCTTGTTCAATATCCGTTAGCGCATTTTTACTGGCAACAATATGATTATTCAAAAAACCTAGTAGGTTTTGAGAAATTTCTTGTTCAATACGCCCTAACGTTGACTCAGGAGATTCAGCTAGTGTAAAAATTCTATGTAAAGCTTCGGGGGTTGCTCGGGCAAAACGCTTAGGCGTAATCATACTAATTCATAACAAGTTATCTATTTAAGCAGACAACTTTAATAAAAAAAACCTCTAATGTCTTCTATTTTCAAAAAAAGAGCCGTAATAATACCTTAATAATAGATATAATCGTTATTCACAAAGTTAATGGATTAACGAACTAGCGTAAATTAAGGCAGCCTGAGAGCAGAGTGCTATTACAGTTATTATCATCAATATTTTATTCTTCATGGCTTTCATCACAATTTCCTTCAATCTATGTACTGATTAAATATATACAATCAATTGTCATACCAAAAAGTTAATTAATTGATTTACAAGACAATAAATAAATTAAAATTGTGAGGGTTAAGAATGATGTGGTGAAAATAACGATAAATTAGTGTTTTTGAGTAATCAATGTTCTACCGGGAAAACTACCAACAAAAATTTAACGCTTGAACACTAATTGCCAAGACACTTGTCCACTTGCCTGATACTTAGCCTCAAAAGGTGTCAGTGGTTGTACTTCAACCGTTAACTTAGTAAGTTCCCCCGGTAGATTTACTTGTTTAGCTGCTTGTTGAAACTCTTGTAAGTACAGTTGCCAATTACTACGCAAAATGATTTGTTTACCTAACGTAATTAATGTTGGAAATACAGCACTTCCGTGCCAACGTCGTTGTAAATGTTTTGATTTGGGCCAGGGTTAGGATACAAAATATAATGTTTAGAAATAGGCCAGTTAGCCATTTTTACTAAACGATAAAAATCATTTAAATCAGCACGAACTAAATGAAAATTATCCGCTTGATAGCCGTTTTTCAAATCAAAACCGACAATATTTCGCTCAAGTCGACTAGCAGATTTATCCACACCTATAACTAACGCTTCAGGATTTAAGCTTGCAAGTAAGCGTGTGCTTTGACCAACACCACAACAGGAATCAAGTATGATCTCTCCATTGGGTTTATCAAGAAGAAATGCATCAACAAGTTCGTTGATGTCATCAAAGGCTTTTTGCGTATGCACTTGGTAAGGTTTTTTAAAAGGATGTGCTAAATGTTTTTTTACAATGTCATCCAATTTTTCATGTATACCGCTTTGATTGGTAATAATAGCTTTAGAATCACCTACGGAATGACTCAATTCTGCATTTGTTGATATTTTCGAATTTGTATTCATATAAATTAACTACTTTGTTGCCTTAACTTCTAAGACCTATTCCTTTACTAATTAAAATCATGGCAAGAGTAAATAACGTAATAATAAAGAAACCTATCACAGCAAAAGCCGTAATGATATTCACATCAGATATTCCCAAGAAGCCATATCGAAAGGCATTTACCATATACACTATTGGATTAATTTGAGAAACACCTTGCCAGAACTCAGGTAACAAACTAATGGAATAAAAAACACCACCAAGGTACGTTAAAGGCGTTAATATAAAAGTGGGAATAATAGATATGTCATCAAATGAACGAGCAAAAATAGCATTAATTAACCCACCTAAAGCAAAGGTTGCAGAGGTTAACGAAACCGTAGCAATAATAACCCATACATTATGAATTTGAATATCAACAAACAGTAATGATACCAAAGTCACAATTGAGCCCACTAACATGCCTCTCGCCATACCGCCGCCAACATACCCCGCAACAATAACCCAATTAGGCACAGGGGCAACTAACATTTCTTCGACATTACGCTGCCACTTAGCGCTAAAAAAAGAGGAGGCTACATTTGAATATGAATTGGTAATAACACTCATCATGATCAAACCTGGCACAATAAACGACATATAATCAAAGCCGCCCATTTCACCAATACGCGAGCCAATAAGCGAACCAAAAATGACAAAATATAAGCTAATGGTGATAGGCGGTGGTACTAGAGTTTGCACCCAAATACGCATAAACCTTTGTATTTCTTTATTTAAAATGCTTTTTAAGGCAATTGTGTTATTCATATTATTTAGCCTTCTTTTTCGCAACGTTATGCTCAATTAAGTTAACGAAAAGCGCTTCTAAGCGATTACTTTTATTTCGCATACTTAAAACATCAACATCTTGTGCTGTTAGCTGTGCAAAAACAGCATTTAAGTTTTGCGGTTTTCGTAAATCAATTTCTAATGTGTGATCATCTATCATGCGATACCCCACATCTTCTAAGGTTACTTCATGTTGGTGTACCGCTAGATCTAACACGAAAGTCTCCCCTTCTAGCTGTGCTAATAGCCCTTTCATACTAGTATTTTCAACAATTTCGCCACCGTCGATAATAGCGATATTTCGACATAAGCTTTCAGCTTCTTCTAAATAATGCGTTGTCAATATAATGGTAATACCCTGCGCATTGAGTGTTTGCAAAAAATCCCACATGCCTCGACGAATTTCAATATCTACTCCTGCAGTAGGTTCATCTAAAATCAACATTTGCGGCTCATGCATTAATGCACGAGCAATCATCAAACGACGTTTCATTCCACCAGATAATTCACGGGCTGCAGCATGTCGTTTGTCCCATAACGATAGCTGTTTTAAATATTTTTCTGCACGAATTACGGCTGTTTTTTTATCAACACCATAATACCCGGCTTGATTAACTAAAATATTCATTAGCGGTTCAAATTGATTAAAATTGAATTCTTGTGGTACTAATCCAATAAATGATTTTGCTTTTTCTAAATCAGTATCAATATCATAACCAAATACTTTAACTTGTCCCTTGGTTTTATTGACTAATGAAGTTATTACGCCAATTGTGGTAGATTTACCCGCACCATTTGGGCCAAGTAATGCAAAGAAGTCTCCTTGTTTTACAGTTAAATCAATACCTTTAAGCGCTTGAAAGCCACCTTTGTAGGTTTTAGCAAGCGCGTTTATTTCTAACGCATAACTATCATAAGCATGAGTTTCTATGCTGTTAGTATTTGATGTAGATGTCATGTTTTTCCTTTAAGGGTTATAAATAAAAACAGTCAAGGATAAGGAAATTTAATATGGTGCTATTAATTGTAATTTCAACCGCAATGAAGATCTATAAAAATAAAAATAGAATCAACCACTACGCGGTTTCTTGATATCAATTAAATAGATTGCCTATATTGTTATGCTATAATTAACATTATATTTTCAATACATCTTTTATTGATGTGATTCATGACTAAAAAAAACCTATCTATCCGCGAAAAAACCATCTTTGACGGGCTATTTACCAAATATTTTTTAAAATCGTTATTTACACTCTGGTTCAAATTAGCGGGCCGGAAAGTATGTAAACACCCTCCTGAAGGTGCGGGCGTTGCTATTGCAGCGCCACATACTTCTAACTTGGATTTTATTTACGCGCTCGGCGCAGCAATAATACAAGATGTAAAAATTTACTTTTCCATAAAAGACAGTATGTGCAAAGTGCCTGTTTTAGGTACTTGGCTAATGTGGTTAGGGGCTATGCCGATTGATCGCTCCTCAAAAGGTCAAGGCCAAGTTGAACAAATAAAAGCATTTATAGATTCACAAAAAGGCAATCGAGTATTCTTCTTATTTACCCCTGAAGGCACCCGTGGCGCAGTTAAAAAATGGAAAACAGGCTTTTATCATATTGCTCAAGGTTGTGATTTACCTATTTTTCTTGCCAAGGTAGATTACCTAAGTAAAGAAACTGGTGTGTTTCATACTTTTAAATTAACGGGTGATAAAGACAACGACATTCAAGCAATGCAGGCATCATATAAAAGCGTTCATGGTAAACATCTTAACGATCAATTTCCTCCCTATATTGGTCAGCTGCCATCAATCACCGAAGCAGAAGCCGCTATTATTCAAGCCTTGTATTCTCTTAAAGGTGTAGCGACAAAAATGGAAATTACTGCTAAAGCTAAATTAACCAAATTATCTAGCAATATGTTAACGCTTTTAATAGACAAAGGTTTATTAGAAAAAATCACCGTTATCGGCGGCACTAATGAAAGTACTTACCGACTAACGTTCTGCCGGTAAAGGTTATTTTTTGCACCTAACGCCACGATATGACAATTGAAACAAACCCGTTAGTACTTAATAAACACCACACTTGATAATGCAGGCACAGTAAAGCCTTTTTCATCGGCTTTACTTTGTTTGATTACTGCGTCAACGCTGTTTTGTTGAATTGGGTGCAATTGATATTCACTCGCGCCTGGGTAAGCAAAAGTTTGTGCTTCGGTCTTGGTGTTAAAGATGACCATTAAACTATCAACATGATCATCTGCCACCTGCCCTTGCGTGTCGTCTAGTTTCATCACCAATAAACCTAGCTGTTCGTTTTGAGTATTCAGAAAACTAACTTTTTCGATAATATCATTCGCTGTGGTTAACCTAAATAAAGGTGAACTCATGCGCAGTGCTAGCATTTCTTCAAACACGTTAGCGCTAAATTCAATATGCTTAGCCTGAACGTGATCTCGACCTTGATGCCCTTTCAATACGGCTTTAATTAACGGCCAGTTGTCTTGATCTTTATCTGCCGGTGGCAGACCAACATTGTAGTAATTATTTTGTTTACTAAAATCGACTCGATTAAACCAGTCACCATAATCATAACTGTCTCTAAGGTAAGATTTAGAGCGCATAAACTCTGAGCCCATATGTAAGAATGGAATACCTTGAGCAAACAATATGAATGATAAACTTTGTAAATGCATTCTGACGCGATTGTCTGTAGAAACATCAAAAGGCAATCGATATTGGCTGTTATCCCACAAGGTTTGATTATCGTGCTTTGAAACATAATTAATAGTATCTGCCGGATCTAAGGCATAACCTGTGGGTTGATCTCCATAGGGGATATCCTTACCGAGTATTTGTGTACCATTTTGCTGTTTTAGTGGAAACGTTGATAAGTTACCCGCTAAACCAATACGCAATTGATCCATGCGCAACTCATACTCTTGGCGGCTGTTAGTTTGACTTAAGCGTTCGTTTGGTTGCATCAACAAGCCATTACCTATGCCTTGAGAGTCACGGGTGTTATTTCCTCCGCCGCGCACTGCATCACGTAGTCTATCGCTATAAGTACCAATTTCTGTACCGCCTAAATTTAACTGGCTCGCTTGTTCAAAACGGCTATTGTTGGCAACTTCACCAAAATTCCACCCTTCACCATAAAAATAGGTATCGCTATCTACGGCACGCACCGCTTCACGCGCAGCTAACATCGCCGCTTTACTCTGATGCCCCATAAGATCAAATCGAAAGCCATCAATTTTATAATCTCGTGCCCAAACCACCAAAGAATCTGACATCAATTTTGCCATCATAACGCGCTCTACTGCGGTATTATCACAACAGGTAGATTGCTCAATAGCGCCTGTAATGGGGTGAAGCCTATGATAATAATTAGGTACTATTTTATCTAAAACGGCATTAGGCTCTAAACCAGATTGATGAGTATGGTTATAAACCACATCCATAATTACTCTGAATCCTAAGCCATGAATGCTTTGTACCATTTCTCTAAACTCAACCAAGCGTGAAATGCCTTGCGGATTTAGCGCATAATTACCTTCGGGCACAGTGTAATGATAAGGATCATAACCCCAGTTATAATCATCAAACTCTCTTAACTCACTTACTACTTGTTGTGCCTCTGTGCCACTCACATTAAAACTGCTTAGTAATGATTTTAGCGTTTGTTTATCGTCATATTTTTCAGTACATAGTTTGATATATGGTTTGATGTCGCATACTTTAGCTTTAGCGTTTTCCACCGTGTCAGACAAACTAACCACTTTGCTTGATTGTTCATTCACCGTAGCAATATCAAACGTTGGCAATAAGTGGATATTATTCAAACCTGCTTTTTGCAATGCTTTTAAATGTTGTATACCCTCTGAATTTTGTTCACTAAAGGCTTTATATTTACCACGATAATCATCCTCAGACAGCGACAAATCATCAGAGCTAAAATCTCGAATATGGGTTTCATAAAAAATATTATCCTCTGCGTTCTTAACTATGGGGATGCTATGGTTTTCCCAATTTAACGGTTGTGTCGCCGGATCGTCCAAATCAACTACTTGTGAGTACTTACTATTTACAGACAAACTCAAAGAATAAGGGTCGGTAGTCGTTAGCGTTTCTACTTTTTTAGATTCAGGATGATAGACAGTGACTTGATATTGATAGAAGGCGCCTTTAAGTGACGTATCACCTACGACAGACCAAACACCCGTTTTGGTATCTTCAATCATAGTAAGTGAAGGTGTTTGAGTGGTGTTAGTACACCTGATGAATCATCATTAAAAAGTAATAACTCAACTTTTTGTGCGGTGGGTGCCCATAACTTAAAACTCACGCCATTAGTTAAGATGGTTGCACCAAGATCTTTAACTTCATCTGCGTCATTATCACCTTCTGTGTACAAAGCATCAATCACCGCACCTGTTTGCACAGTAGACACTTTCTTTACTTCACCCTTGGCATCAATACCTGCAACGAATAGAGGTTGTTTTAACCAAGCTTTCGCTTGTGATCTTGATAAGTTTACTTGAAAGGCTTGAAAGTTCCTTAAATGTGGGGATTGCTCTTCCACTTTGCTTGGCAACGCCATTTTAGTTAAAGCAACAGTCTCCATGCCTGTTTTCGAGCTACTCAGTAATTGATAGTCTATTGCTGTATTTGTCTTAGGTAACACGAGTAAATCAGTGGTTAGCCAATGCGCCGAGCTATCAGTGACTGAACGCATTAACTCTTCCGTACTCTTTAAACTCTGCTTATTGATTACTGTAGAAGGAGTTTGCTTTTGAGTATTGTCCCCACAAGCAGTTAACAGCATTGTAGTAAAGAATATTGTATAGAGAATCAGTGAAGCTTTGTGTTTTTTCATCATAATAGGTCTAATAAATGTTTATTATTAACTTACTTGTTCTACCTAAATAAAAAAACCAGTTTCGTTATATTGCATACGTATTCACTTAAAAGCTAAATTTTTTGACTTTCACCATCCATTCATATTTAATGTCGCAAAATTGTATCATTACACACATTAATTAGGTTTTTGATACTTCTTGATTGATTAATTGTTTAAGGACGAATAATGTACTTCTTAATTAGATCTATTCTGTTATCTACCCTATTTTTTATGCTTTGCGCATGTGGTGGCGGAGCTTCGGATTCAACAAATTCTACCACACCTTCATTATCTAAAGATTCAAACATCATTAGTAACTCAAAAAATCATAGTATTGATGAGCTAAAAGATGCATCCGTAAATCTTGCCAAGAAACGGTATACTGGTCTCAATAACAAAGCTGATATTGATATTGAATTAGCACAACAAGTATTTTTAAAGTTGTTCCATGATTCAATCACCGAGGAACCCGAAATAGTCAACGAAAACTTTAGAGAGCACCTTGATGACAACGGAAATATTGATATTACATTCTCATGTGAATACCAAGGAAGTGTTGAATATAAAGGGAAACTAGATGCTAGCTTTAAAGGAAATATCTCTTTAAGTTATAACAATTGTGAGCAATCAGACAATAATTTTGCAATTTCAGGCTCTGCTGCTATAAGTATTATAGAGCTGACAGAGTCATCAATTAATATCACTTACTACTATGATAACCTACATTGGAATGTTGACGGCCAATCAGTACAACTTAGCGGTTATTCAAACTACATATCAAATGAAAATAATACAACAGGGGTGTTCTTCGATAGTAACGACCAACAAATACTGTATACAATTGATAACAAAGAACAATTTTTTCTAAATGCGCAACTTGATTATAGTAATCAAACAAATGAGTATGAAGCAAATTTATCTGGAGAATTTTTTATAGGCGACACAGGAAAAGTCTCATTAAGCCTAGAAAATGTTAATGATTTACCTCCTTATCTCAATTCAGGAAAGTTTATTTTAACGGGTAATAACGTTGCGGCGTTTGAATTTGACCGTACTTATATTCGTTACGTTGAAGATAACAATAACGATGCTATTTTTGATGTTGGTACATTCTTTTCTGGCACGTACGAATTGCTTAATGGTGTTGCTTCTTCAAAACAATTAGTTTCTTTAGATAATTTATCTTTCCCTCCATCCTCAAACTCTCCAGGATTAGTATACGGTCAATCAGTTAATACCTTAACCCCAATTGAAATTAGACCGGGAAGTTACAGTGATCCAGATACTGATACCGACCAACTACAAATATCTTATCGTTGGTATATCAATGATGAAATTGTCGCTAATAATTTAAGCAATATACTTCCAAGACACTTAGCTGTTTATGGTGATAATGTTAAAGTTACCATGCTAGTATCGGATGGTAGTAGTTTAATAGAAAGTCGCCACCTTTCAATTACCTTGGAAGATTCACCTGCACAAATTCAAGTCACTAATTTACCAAAGGTAATTAAATCTGGAGATGTCATTCAGTTCTTAGCGGTTGTTTCAGACCCCGATACAGATACAAATGCAAATGAACTCAATAGTGTTTTAGTATCGGGGCCAAGTGGAGCAACTATTGATGAAGATGGCATTGTAAATTGGGAGGTACCCACTAATTTATTGTTTTCTTTTCAAGAATATGAATTCACTTTTGCCATACTTGAAAAAGAAGGGGAACATAGCAGTGAAATAAGTGTTCCTGTGATGGTTGAGTCAGATAAAGATTTTACGATCGCTCGTTCTGGAATTGAAGTTCCAAAATCTAATAAATCTATGTGGGTTGGCGACTTTGATGGTGATGGAAAAAATGAAATATTATCTACCGATAGTATAGGAAGCATATTCTTACTTGAATATGACTCGGGAACTTATCAACAAAAATGGGTTTACCCTTTTAAAGTGCCTAGCGAAGGTCGAATTAAACAGGTTCTGGCTATCAATATTGATAATGATTCTGAACTAGAAATCATCGTTGTAACTGAAAATGGTATTAGCCTAATTAATGGCCTAAACAGTTTGGCAACATTACTATTCTCAACAGATAATTATTTAACCTTTGCAACTGTTAAAGATATTGATAATGATGGAACGCCAGAGCTTGCCTACCTATCTTCATCTCAAAGTTTTTCTAGTTCAGACATATCTTTAAATGTAATTTCAATGGAAGCCCCTGAGCAAAGCTTATTTAGCACAAATGTATCAGAAGCGAGACAAATTGAATTTGCCAACGTTGATACTGATAGTAATCTCGAATTAATAACAAATAATGGCTTAGTATACGATACATCAACATGGCAAAATCAATGGTTTAGCGGTACTGAATTTGGCAATGCTAGTGTTACAGCCGGAGACTATAACGGAGACGGTATCGCAGAAATCGCAGGTTCCAATCGTTGGGGAAACATTGCAGTTTATTCTGCCACAGATAAATCACAGCTAGACAGTTTAGATAATTTCAATACCTGTTCATTACATAGTGCTGACGTAGATAATGATACTATTGATGAGTTGTTAGTTGGTGATTGCCAGTGGGGGAACATTACTGCTTATAAGCTAATCAACAATAAACTGACATCATTATGGTCTATTAATATGCAAGATCATGGCTCAGTTTCTCTTACTAGTGGTGACTCTGATAATGACGGGAAAGTGGAGTTGCATTGGGGCAGCGGCATTAGCAGTTCTGGTGAAGATATTTTTGTCAGTGCCGATCTTGAAGGCAGTACAGTGTCTATTAAAGAAGAAGCAACGTCTAGTCAATTAGGCCCATACAATAGTCTTGGATGGGCAAACTTAACCGATGCCCAAGAAAGGGCTGTCTTTTTTATTCCCAGAACGGGAAGTGGCTATGGTGGCAGTCGAATAGCAACTATGGACCAAAGAGGGTCATTTTGAACTAAGTGATGAAATTTCATCAAACTGGGATAACAGTGCATACGCCGTTACTACTGATTATAATAACGACGGTTTTGGTGACATTTTCTTACCTAGTACTCCAACTTATAACGGTTCGTTTGCTGCCATGCAATTAAATGATAATAGTATTCACTGGCAAACAGTGGGACTATAATTCAAATATTGGAATAATTAAAGCAAATGATATTAATGCCGATGGTTTTGAGGATGCTATCTATGCGGATAGTAAAGAATTACATGCTATTGATGTACAAAATCAAATCATTATCTCAAACTATACATTTGATTCACAAATAACTGATTTCACGCCTTTTAGAGTACAAGATAAACCCTCTGTTATTGTTGCTTTTGACAATAAATTATCATTTCTTACCAGTAATAATTCAGTTTTTTCAGAACAATCTTTTATCAATCAATCATGTAACCGTTTAGAATTAATTAATTATGATACTAATACTGATTTAGAATTAATGTGTTTACAAAAAAACAGCAACAAACAACAGTTAATAATATATAAATTAAATGATCTTACTTTTACTGAAGTTGCTAGAAACGATATTGATAATATAGTGCTCGATATAGCCATAGATCCAACCACAGATCAGCAACAAAATATATTCTTAACGGTTCAAACAGGAACTGACTCTGCTTGGTATGATGACAATAATTCGTACCAAATAAAAAAATCGACCGCAGACGGAAATATTATTTGGAGTAGTCCTGCTTTAGTTGGTAAGCCAAGTTCTCATGGACTTAAAACGCGATATATTGCGGGCAAAGGGTTAGAGTTAATGATATCAACTACAAATATGATGTATTGGATTAAGTAACGCTTTATAAACTATTTATGTTTTTTAATACTTCAATGGGCTTGTTGAAAACAATCAGCAAGCCCTTACTTCTCCTCCTCTAAAATGATTCTATTCTTTGACATCCAACTAGTAGCTAAAAATAACAGCTGAATACGTATGCACATGCTTGTAATCGTTACTGTTAAATAATTAACATAGGTGTTTATTATTAAGTACTTATAAAATAATAAATAAAAACACTTCACTCATCATTAAGCATCTAACACGGCTATAAAAATACTGGCAATGTTATAAAATAGGATAATGCAACCATGAATATCACCCGAGCCATAGCGTTAACATCGGTCAGTACAGTGTTAGCTTTGTCTATTTTTGGTTGTAACTCGTCTTTAGAACAACCCGCAGCATCGTCACCAGCTGTCAAATGAGAAAAACAATGCATTTTATGGCACGTTAAATCCCTATGCTTCTGAGTCAGTGTACTTTTTATTAACTGACAGATTCGTTGATGGTGACAAAACAAACAACCACGAAGGGCAAGGTGGAAAATATCCAAGTTTTGATATTCCTTTAAAGGGGACTGACGGACAACGAGCCAATGTAGGTTATTTAGGCGGGGATTTTAAAGGCGTTTTAAATAATGCTCAGTACATTAAAGATATGGGCTTTACCTCAGTTTGGTTAACCCCAATCTATGACAATCCAGATCAGGCTTTTAATGGTGGGGAGAAAGTCGCTTTTGGTGAATATTACAAAGATGGCGGTAAAACAGGATATCATGGCTATTGGGCTAGTAACTTTTATAAAGTTGATGAACACCTGCCGTCAATAGGTTTAACCTTTGCTGATTTCACCAGGCAATTAAAAACGCATTATAATTTGAATTTTGTATTAGATATTGTTGCCAATCATGGTTCGCCTTCCTATACCATGATTGAGGATCAACCTAAATTTGGTGAAATTTATGACCAAAATGACACCTTGATTGCTGATCATCAAAATATCCATCCTGAAAATCTCGATCCTAAAAATCCATTGCATTCTTTTTTCAATACCCATACAGGCCTTGCTCAATTATCTGATATCAATGAAAACAATGAAGCTGTACTTGATTACTTTGAAGGTGCGTATCTTAAATGGATAGCACAAGGTGCCCATGCACTTCGTGTTGATACAATTAAAGAAATGCCACATCACTTCTGGAAAAAACTGTTTGACCGCATTCGATTACACCATCCTGATATTTTTATATTCGGTGAGAGCTATTCTTACCAAGCTGAATTTATTGCTGAACATACTCGCCCTGAGAATGGTGGCGTTAGTGTTTTAGACTTTCCAGGAAGAAAAGCAATTACAGCGATATTTGAAAATGCTGAAAGTGATTACAGTAATATACTAACCTATTTACATTTAGATGACGGAATGTATCAAAACCCGTATGAGTTAATGACGTTTTACGATAATCACGATATGGAAAGAATGAATACCACCAATGAAGGTTTCATCGATGCTAACAATTGGTTATTTACTTCTCGTGGTATACCCGTTATTCACTATGGATCAGAAATCAATTTTATGACAGGAACACCAGAACATAAAGGCAACAGAAACTACTTTGGTCAACAGAGAATAGAACAAGCTAAGCATCACATTATTCACAAAGAATTAACAGATATTGCCAATATAAGGAAAAACTCCGTGGCTTTACAACGTGGCTTACAGGTTAATTTACAATTTAATGATGATTTAGCCGACTTTTATCGTGTATACCAAAATAATAATGAAAACCAGACCGCTCTTGTACTCCTCAACAAAGGCAAAAGCGAAGCTGAATTTAACATTAGCAGAATGCTCAGTGCGGGGTTATGGACAGATGCACTTACGGGTACAACATACAATATCGGTAATGATAACCAGGTCCTAAACACTAAGGTAAAAGGTCATGGTGTAAAAGTGCTCTTGTTTAATCATGCCATCGATAATGCTGAACTAAATGCCCTACTTATCGCCCAACAAAACACGTTACCTTAATTAATACAATTTCACTAAATTATTGCCCACTTGTACCGATCAAAATATTCCATGACGGCATTGCTCTGATTGATTTCACCTACGTACAACAAGATCACAAAGATTCCTATTAACAACACAACTGAGCCGTTTAGTTATATTTCCTAAACGGCTCGGTTGTTTGGCAAGTAGTTTATAAGAAACCATCTCATTGCATACGTATTCAATACATTTGTAGCACCGATGCTACTTATGAATACGTATGCATACGCTATTCATCAGCAAATTCCCCCTTTATATTAAAGTTGTTCCTAAATTTACTGTTACATTAAAAATATGTGCAGTTAAGGTGACATTAAACATATAATTATTTAGCTAATGGAAACTAGCTAATACAAATTAATCAAGGATGGCTAGGGGAGAACATTCAATGTTAAATTTTAAACCAAGCAAAATGACGCTAGCACTAATTTCAAGTGGTCTTTTCGCATTAAGTGCACCTACATTTGCGGCAGAAGAAGCACAAGCAACTGAAAAAACAGATGAAGTTGAAGTAATTCAAGTCACTGGTATTCGTGGTTCATTACAAAGAGCACAAGCGATTAAAATGAGTTCAAACTCAATTGTTGAAGTTCTTTCTGCAGAAGATATTGGTAAGCTACCAGATACTAGTGTAGCAGAATCTTTAGCACGTCTTCCTGGTGTAACAGGTGAACGTCGTAATGGTCGTACTAGCGGTCTATCCGTGCGTGGTTTTAATGAGAATTATGTTGGTACCTCATTAAATGGTCGTGAATTACTAGGTATGGGTGATAACCGTGGCGTAGAATTCGATTTATACCCCACTGAAATAGTCTCTAATATTGTAGTATATAAAACACCTGAAGCCGGTCTTATCACGCAAGGCATTGGTGGTACTATTGATTTACAAACAGTTAGTCCATTAAATTCAGACGCGTCGATGACACTTAATGCTGTTTACGAACAAAATGCAAAAGATTCGGCTAACCCAGATTATGATAACAACGGCCATCGTTTATCGTTCAACTTTGTTGATCAATTTATGGACAACACCTTAGGTCTTGCTTTAGTTGTTTCGTCTCAAGAAACGCCTCGTCAAGAAGAAAACTTCCGCGCTTGGGGTTATGCTGATACTCCAGAAGGTAACAAAATTTTAGGTGGCCACGACTCTTTTGCTCGTTCAGCATTAATGGAGCGTAATTCATTTGCTGCGATTGTTGAATATCAACCAAATGACCAACTGAGTGTTAAATTTGATGCTCTTTATATCGATTTTGAAGAAAGTGATGTTCGTCGCGGCCTTGAAGAAGGCGGTCCAGTATGGGGTGGCACAAATTATACCTCATCATCAATTGAAGATGGCTTGGTTACTTCTGGTTACTGGGATGGTTTCCACTCAGTCGTTCGAAATGATGCTAGAACACAAGGATCAGAATTAACCACCTTTGGTTTAAATGTTGATTACGCTTTAAATGACAATTGGTCAGCCGTTTTAGACATATCAACCGGAGATGTTGATAAATCAATTATCGACTTAGAGAGTTATTCAGGTACAGGTAGAGCAGGTACTGACGGACGACCATCTGCAGCTCGCTCATGGGAAATGACATCTACTGGAGTTATGTATAGCGCGCACCCTACCCTTTCTAGTGTTGACTATACTGATGAAAGTTTAATGCGCCTATTTGGACCACAATCTTGGGGAGCTCCCGTAATTGGCAGTGATGCACAAGATGGCTTTGTTAACCGTCCTGAGTTTAAAGAAGAATTAGACAGTATTCGTTTCGAAATTAATGGCACAGTTGAATACAGTATTATTAGTGGTATCAGTATGGGTGTTAATTACTCTGAACGTACTAAATCTAAAATCAATGAAGGTGATTACCTTACGTCTCAACAGTATCCTGGTGATGCCGCTATCCCTGACGTTTTAGGTGTAACCAATTTAAGTTTCATTGGTATTGATGGCGTGCTTGCTTACGATAGCTTAGGTTTATACAAAAGTGGTTATTACACTGCGACAGAAGCTTCTTTAGTGCAAACTGACCGTTTAGGCGATACCTATTCTGTTGATGAAGAGGTGTTAACGTTATACGCAAAACTTGATTTTGAGGCTGATTTCGGTATCTACATGACAGGTAACTTTGGTATTCAATATGTTGATGTAGACCAATCGTCAACAGGGTTTTCAACCGTTGAAAATGAAAACGCTTATGTAGTAGCAACACCTGTCAATAGTGGCGCATCATATTCAGATGTTTTGCCCACCTTAAACTTGAATTTTGAAATTGCTGAAGACCAATTTATACGTACTGGTTTATCAAAAGTACAAAGTCGACCTCGTATGGATGATATGCGTCCAAATGCCAGAGCTACCTTTGCTTACAACGATAATCAAATTCAAAGTACCGATCCCCAAAATGGTCCTTGGTCTGGTAGTGCCGGTAACCCAACCTTAGAGCCGTTAACCGCTAACCAGTTTGATCTTTCATATGAAAACTACTTCGCTGATGATGGTTATTTTGCCGCAACTTTCTTCTATAAAGATTTAACAAATTGGCATAGAACATCAAATGCTCTTACCGATTTCTCTGATGTATATATTCCTGAACTTCACAGAGATTCTAATGGTGATGTACCCGCAACACTAATGGGATTTTTAGATACAACTGAAGATGGCTTAACAGGATTTGTTCGTGGTTACGAGTTACAAGCCGACTTGCCATTACGTATAATGCATGATTCTTTAGAAGGTTTTGGTTTAGTCGTAAGTGGAACATTCTTAGATGGAAAACTTGATGATGGTGGCAAGGTACCTGGACTTTCTGAAGAAAGTTATTCATTAACTGCATATTATGAAAGAAATGGTTTCGAATTCCGTATTGCCGGTACCAAGCGTGATGAATTCTTAACTGAAACTCGCGGAGGCAGCCTTGCCTTACAGGCAACTGATGATTTAGGTGCTGAAATTTGGGATGCTCAAATCAGTTATGACTTCGATGAATCTGGCATTGAATCATTACAAGGGTTACGTGTTTCATTCCAAGCTCAAAACATTACCGACGAAGATACTCTTCAAGCTGAGGCATCTGATGGGAGACAAATTACGTCTTATCAATCATTTGGCGCTAACTACTCGTTAGGTCTTAACTACTCCTTCTAGTAATATTTTAGTTAAAGCAAAACCTGTCAGTGTACTGACAGGTTTTTTTAATGCCTTTGACAATAAAAGTAAGTAGAGGTTAAATTGCAGACATATACCATATTACTGCTGATTTATTTTGTTAAGTAACCAAACCGACAAAGTTTACTATATCCAAGCCACTTAAGATGCAGAACTCAGGTGGCTTAGGTATATATTACTCCGCATATTTTATATAAGAGGAACACCAATATGAATAGTACAATTAAAAAAGTAGTGGTTTTAGGTGGTGGAACTTCTGGGTGGATTACTGCGGCATTATTAAAAAAGATACTCGGTACGGCTATTCAACTTGAATTAGTTGAATCTGATGACATCGGCACTATTGGTGTTGGTGAAGCAACTATTCCTCCTATCCAACACTTAAATAACGTTTTGGGTATCAATGAAATTGAATTTTTACGCGAAACCAAAGCAACCATAAAATTGGGTGTTAATTTTGAACACTGGAAAAATAAAGGGCACAGTTATTTACACAGTTTTGGCGCCGCAGGAAAAAGCTCCCCTTTTTGTCATTTCCATCATCTACTGAAACGTATGAAGCAGCTTGAAGATGATAGCTATTTATGGCAATACGATTTGAATTATTTATGTGCTAAAGCGGGAAAATTTGCAAAAATACAAAGTAAAAACCCTATACTTGAACTACCTTACGCCTATCATTTCGACAGTATTTGGATTATATGCAAAGTTCTTACGTAAATTTACTGAAAAAATGGGTGTAACTAGAACTGAAGGTTTGGTTGAACACGTTGAACAATGCCCTACATCTGGACACATAACGTCTCTTAAATTGAAAAATGGACAGACAGTTACAGGTGATTTATTTATCGACTGTTCAGGTTTTAGAGGTTTACTTATCCAAGAAAAACTTCGCACCGGTTATGAAGATTGGAGTCATTTATTACAATGTGACAGAGCAATTGCAGTACCTTCTGAACGTTTTGAGCAAACATTACCCTATACTCGCTCTATCGCGCACACAGCCGGTTGGCAGTGGCGTATTCCGTTACAACACCGAAACGGTAATGGTTTAGTTTACAGCAGTAGTCATAGTAGCGATCAACAAGCAATGGATACACTCTTGGGGAATTTAGAGAGTAAAGCACTTAGTGACCCTAAAATTATCAAATTTCAAACCGGTCGACGCTACAAGCAATGGAACAAAAACGTTATCGCTATTGGTTTATCAAGTGGTTTTTTAGAGCCCCTTGAATCTACGAGTATTCACCTTGTACAATCTGCAGTTGTTCGTTTAGCACACCTTTTTCCTCATCAAGGCATAAATAATAGTCTAGTTGATGAATTCAATAAGCAATCCGCCGCTGAATTTGAACAAATCAGAGATTTTTTAGTACTGCATTACCATGCAACCCAACGTACTGATAGTGATTTTTGGCAAGATATGCGACAGATTAAAATTCCAGATAGCCTTGCCAATAAAATTGAAACATTTAAACAAAGTGGTCGATTAATAAGAGAGCAAAACGATCTATTCACCGATAGTTCATGGCTGCAAGTCATGTTAGGTCAGGGGATAATACCACAAGATTATCATCCTATTGCTGACGCGATGACAGAAGAACAACTTGATAAAATGCTAAACGACATAAAAAAAATAAAGCAAGAGCCTATTAGTAAACTGCCTGATCATGACACATTCTTAAAAATGTTTTTGTCGTAAGTTGGTAAACAACCAAACAAGAATGAATAGTGCCAGTTTCATTAATTAAGTGATCCATTTTATACGTAGAAAAAATTGCCAAATACATGACATTTATTTCAATAACGAGTTGTTCTAATTATTAGATAAATAACGAGTGGTTGGTGATTTTAGCAAGTAGAAATGTTCACATAGTTAGTGAGATTGGAATAATCGAAGAATGATGAGTTATACTGACAAGAGTACTTCAAGAAGAGGGTAACAAATGAAAACATTGCCACTAGGCTCATCAAATATCAGCTCATCTCGTCTAATTTACGGCTGTATGCGTATTCTTGGTGACAATTCAGCCCAAGATAGAGCTAAAGGTAAACGGGCCATCCAAACCGCTCTTGAGGTGGTTACAACCATTTTGATCATGCTGACATTTATGGTGGCGGTGCGTGTGAAAGCTTATTTGGTGAATTACTAAAAGCATCACCAAGTTTGCGTGATAAAATAATCATCACATCCAAAGTGGTATCCGTGTTGGTGATGTGCCCAATATTGGCGATCCTAAATGCTATGACTTTTCTCATCACTATTTAACTCAGCAAGTAGAAAATTCACTACAACGTTTAAATACCGATTATTTGGATATGTTTTTATTACATCGCCCTGATTATTTATTTAATGCAGTAGATGTAGCTGAGACTTTTAATCAATTAAAAGCTAGCGGTAAAGTTAAACATTTTGGCGTGAGTAACTTTTCTCCTTCACAAGTGAGTTTATTGCAATCAGCTTTAGATAAACCACTTTTAGTTAACCAAATTGAAATTAATATCCACAATATAGACAGCTTCATCGATGGCACGTTAGATCAATGCCAACAACAGAGTATTACCCCTATCGCTTGGTGCCCATTGGGTGGTGTTGTTTACCCGGCATGGGGCAATACGTTCTCGGCAACAGATGAACAACGTATTGAGACTGAATTAGCTCATCAAGCCCAAAAGTATAACTGTGTGCCTTGGCAAGTTATTCTAGCCTGGTTGTTAAAGCATCCTGCAAACATTTGCCCCATTATTGGCTCAACCACACCTGAGCGAATTGTTGCGGCCACACAAGCACTAGAAATGAATTATAGCCATGCAGATTGGTATCGTTTGCTTGAAGCAAGAAATGGTCACAGCGTAGCTTAGCATGATGATTAGGTTGCCACTAAGCTTTAGATTAGTGGCAATGATTCTTGGTAACTAAAAAACTTCAGCAAAATCAGCTTCTAGATCGGCATAATCAACAGAACTAATCCCCAGTATATCTAAAAGTAAACCTTCGGACTCTTGCCACATAGGCGCATAGTTAAAACGTTTAGCACGTTCAACTATATTCTCAGCCGCTTTCAGCGTTGCAAATGCTATTTTATATTCAGAATCAACAGAACTTGTTAAATAACTATTATCATGATGCCTAAGTATCAGGTAGCAAATTTCTTTTGGTAAATGCCAAGATGAGGAAATATAATAACCTAATACCGCATGGTTGGTTCGATAATGCTTTTCTTCTACAGCAATAAAATCTTCATTCGCTGTATTGGCTTCAATAAGTACCTCTTTATAATCTGTATACTTGAGTGCTAATAGTGGAATACCACAATTATGGAATAACCCTATGGTATAAAGCATTTCTAGTGGGATATTATTTTTAACTTTATTACCGATAAAAATCATTGCATTAGCAATATCATTGGCATCATCCCAGAACCTTTCCAATGATATGCTAGCTTTGCCTGTAAAGGACTGCTTAAGTAATGTCGCGGTCACTAAACTATTAATAGTATTTAGACCTAGCATCATCACAGCTTGTTTTATCTCGGAAATACGTCGGTTCATACCATATAATGGAGAGTTTATAATTTTCAATATCGTGGCAGACAAACCAACATCACTTGAAATCAAGTTAGCAACGGCTTCAATATTAGGGTCTTCTTCATTCATCAAATTATCTATTTTAGATAAAATCTCTGGTCTAACAGGTACATGAAACCCGGCAACAACCTTTGCTATTTTTTGCTCGTCAATATCAAACAAATCACTTCTCCTTTAATTACTTAATTTAACCATAATCTCACTAACTATAATCTCACTAACTATGTGCTCATTCCTGCTTACTAAAATCACCAACCACATCGTTATTCATTTAACAAATACAACAATAACCAATTGAAAGTTAACATTTAATTACCATCCATTCACTTATAGCATGATAGTTTTGCTACTTTAGCCTGCAAAATAAGCAAGGCAAACTTACGCGTTATTAGCGGCCTATTTCAAGTAAATTTAACGAAGGAATTAATAAAAATAGCCACAATAGAAAGATTTGTTCATCCGAGTTGAGGTTACTTAAGGTTTATTCAGTATAGAAGAGCGATAAAGGCCTAAGCAAGGAGACAAAAGAATTATTTTTGGCTTAATACAAAAATAAGTTAATATTGAACCTAATTAACTTCTATTCAAGTTGGTAAAACTTGTTTAACTACTATTTAAGGACTTTTTGTGTTTACCAATCAACTTGCCAACGCGGCAGAAACAAGCAAGCTATCCCTTGCTCCAACTGATTTATTAAAAGACGAAATCGATCAGGTTGCCAATATCTACAACATCGTTATTGAATTTTTTACCAATTATAGCTTTCAACTTATTGGTGCTTTCATTATTTTTATTCTGGGTTATATGGTAGCCGGAAAAATATCTTCTTGGGTATTAAAATTATGTTTGAACCATAAACTCGATATCACCTTAAGTCAGTTTTTATCAAGCACAACTAAAATGCTGATTGTCATCATGATAACGATTATTTCATTGAGTAAATTAGGCATTAGTGTTACACCTTTTATTGCAGCAATAGGCGCTATTTCGTTAGGTGCAGGTTTAGCATTACAAGGCTTATTATCTAACTATGCTCTTGGCTTTAATATTATATTAATCCGCCCTTTTGTCGTTGGTGATACTATTACTGTTCACGGTGTTACTGGCGTAGTAGAAGAGGTTTTATTAGCTTACACTGTGCTAAAAAATGAAGACGATGTTACAATTACAATTCCTAACAAGCATATTGTTGGTGAAATCCTGCATAATTCTAAGAATGATTCGTTGCTTGAACTACAAGTCGGCATTGCTTATGACCACAACCCTTTAGACGTAGTAGAATTACTTAAAGAAACCATGCTCACTCTCGATAGTGTTGATGAAAATACTAAACTACAAGTTGGTATTGATGAGTTTTCAGACAGCGCTATTACAATCGCTATTCGCTTATGGGCCCCTACCGTTAGCTTATATGAGACAAAATATAAAGCTTACGCCGGCATTTATAGCGCGTTAGACAAAGCCAATATCCATATTCCATTTCCACAACGTGATGTACATATTCATCAAGTAGCTCAAAAATAAAGCAATAACAATAAGCAAAAAAATTAACAATACTTTTTTATCGTTTATCGATAAAAAAGTATTGAATAAAATTATCCTACTGTTATATTAAGTGCATAACACCGCTTCTTAATAACGCGCATGACAAAAATATCTAAAGCTAGTATGTACATTTGTGCATTACTGATCACAATGGCAACGTTCCAAGTGATCTCACACATTTTATTGTTATGCTTTGGCGAGCTAACAACTACGGGTGTGAGTCAACTAAGCATAGATTTCCACCTATTTTCTAGTCATATATCCCATCAATCTACACATGGATGGACAAACATATCTCAAGCCTTGATAGCAGAAAACTTTAATGCGTTAGCCATTCTCGGAACCGCTGAATTGATACCTTACCTTTTTATTTATTACTTTCTATTCAGGCTTTTTAGCTATTACCAACACGGTGAGATATTTACTATTTCCAACATTACTTGCTTTAAAAACATAGGAAAAACACTTTTATTTTGGATTGTATTAAGTGCTCTCTATCCTGTCCTAGTTTCCTTATTTATCCGATTCATGGGTTTTTCTGACAAGCTTTCCATTTATCTGAACTTTGGCAGTAATGAAGTATTTTACTTAGTTTCAGGATTAGTGATTTATGTTATGGCTTGGGTAATGACAATGGCCATTGAGTTAAAACAAGAGCAGGAACTTGTGGTTTAATGCCTATTATAATTGAACTTGACGTGATGTTAGCTAAACGAAAAATGAAATTAAATGATTTAGCTCAAGCCGTCGGTATTACACCCCAGAATTTATCGGTATTAAAAAGCGGTCGTGCCAAAGCAATACGGTTTTCTACCTTAGATGCAATTTGCCATGCGTTATCTTGCTCCCCCGGCGACATTTTAATTTATCAGTCAGATGATGCAAATGAATAATTCACAATTGATTTTTATACAATTATTGATGGAAATAATCACTGTGCAATTCTCTGTGAAGCGCTCTGCGCCTATGGGTCCTCGGTGATTAGTAAGTTTGTTTTGTTTTCTTAATGGAGTTATATATGTTTAAAAAATTTATAGTTATAGGTCTACTCACAGGTCTTTTTTCTTGTACTGCAACGCTAAAAGAAGATAAATTCATCAGCCAAAGTGAAGCAGTAGAAGTTTATGATGATGAAAGTATCAATAACTGGCGGCAACAATTCCCTGAGCATCAACTTAAAACACTTTCATTACTAACGGCTGACAAAGGTGCACAACTAGAAGGTTTGTACTTAGATAACCCTCACAGTGATCAACTGATATTTGTTATTCAAGGAAATGGCATGCAAGTTAAAGACGGTGGCATAGAGATGTTACATAGTCTTGCAGCCTTAGGGTTAGATATAGTCATTTTTGATCGTAGAGGCTTAGGGGCTAGTTCTGGTAAAGCAACAATCAATAACTTAATTTCAGATGCAAATGAACAATATCAATTTATAAAAACCGAATTAAAAGCCGATAGAATTATTGCTCACGGCTACTCACTGGGTAGTTTTATTGCGACGCAATTAGCAAAAGATCAACCAATAGACGCACTAGTTTTACAGGGTTCAGCGACCAATGTTGATGATTGGATTAAAGCAAAAACGCCTTGGTACGTATACCCTTTCTTAACCGTTAATATGGATTCTGCGTTCCATGCAGCCAACAACCAAGTTATTGTTGCACAGCAATACCAAAAGCCCTTACTTATAATTCTTGGCGAAGAAGATCAACAAGTACCTGTAGCGCTATCACAAAAACTTTTTGATGCCAGTAAATCAACAAACAAAAATCTAATTATTGTTAAAGGTGCAAACCACAGCAATATGTTTAAAGACCCGACAACGATTAATACCTATATTCAATTTTTGAATTCTATTTAAGCTGATAAATAGCAAAACTCAATGGCGAAAGCTCACCTTTAGTATTAGCAATTGATTGGTAGAGCCGTTTTTCAGTTTGTGATTTAGTTAGCACATTAAGGCTTTGAACTTGTGATGAGGTATTAAATACAATCACTAACGTCTGCTCTTCACCCTGAATCATCGCAACCCGTTGAATTGCAAAAACACCCGGCTTGTTTTGAGAATAAAGCGTTGTTTGTTGACCAAATCGCAATGCTTTTGGATATTGCTGATATAACTCGGCATATTTTGCAAACGTTTGATAAAACAAATGGCTAGTGTCGAAGTTATTGTCAGCCGTGGTTTTATTGGTTGCTAATAAATCATCATTATTATAACTGTCTACGTTTGATGGCATCATATCTTGACGTGAATCTTGATCGCCGCCATCACCGACAAAACCTTGCTCATCACCATAATATATTACCGGTACGCCACGGGTAAAAAATAACATAGCATTGGCCGGCAAATTACGTTGAATTTGTTCTTGCTCACTGTAATTATGTTTACTTTCTTTTAAAAAGTAAGCAAACCTTCCCATGTCATGATTACCTGTGAAGTTTACCAACTGGTTAGCATTAGTATTTTCAATATCCTTATGGTTAGTTTGATAAAAGTGATCTTGAGCAAATAAATTTGCCAACTCATCAGACCCTTTTTGCTCAACTAAAGCACTTCTAATCGCACCTTGTAAAGCAAAGTCTAATACTGATGGAAGTTTTGCTTTTGTTGTAAAACTACTTAATTCTTTAGCGTCAAAACTATAAACTTCACCAAACATAAAAAAGTTTTCAATGCCTAATGATTTAGCGTGTGCCATTAATGCCGGTGAAAATGCTTGCCAAAATTCAGTGTTAACATGTTTAACCGTATCAATACGAAATCCGTCTGGTTTGAATTCATCAATAATAGCCTTGTAAATGTCTATCATGCCGATAATAACGTTTTCGCTATTAGTATCTAAATCGTCAAGGCCAAGCAAAGTCACCACGAATTGAGCTTTCACCAACCCAGTTTGAATCACCTTGGTTATGATAAACCTCAGTATCATTAAGCCATAATGGCGTTTTTAAGGTTTCATTTCCTTTTGGAATAATAGGCGTATAAACATTCCCATTAGCTAGCTCGGCAACTGATTTAAAAGGACAATCTTCACCTTCTTCTTCGCCTTTTTGCTCGGGAAGCCAACCTAAACCATCATCACCATGACATTCTTTATACTTAATAACATCAGCTGTATGATTAGTAATAATATCGAAAAACACTTTAATATTACGTTGGTGTGCTTGATCAATAAAGTGCTTCAGGTCAGCGTTGCTGCCAAGATGAGGATCGATTTCAGTAAAATCTAAAATCCAATAACCATGATAACCAGATGTACCAGATTGCATTGCTTGATTACGCAAAACAGGTGTTAGCCAAATAGCGGAAATACCCATGTTATCAAGATAGGGTAATTTTTCAGTCAGCCCTGCAAGATCACCGCCGTGATACATACCTTTATGGTTTTTATCAAAACCGCCATGAGATAATGCACGCTTGCTATCGTTTTCTGCAGCACCCAAATCATTACTGACGTTGCCATTGTGAAATCGATCGGGTAAAACAAAATAAAAAACTTCATCCTGAAACACTCGTTGCTGATAAGGTTTCAGCTTGCCTGCTTTTGCCGTTAAGTCCTGATGAATACCTGCTGCAAATGTTGTTAAATTAACAACCAACGATACTGTACAAAAAATAATGGTGAATACTTTGCTCATTTTCATTTTATTGTGCTACCCAATTAAGTAGGTTATAACGACGCGTAGAAACAGCCAAAAGCAGGCAATGTAATTTGGTTATCAGTTATCGTAGTCGTCGTTAATAATTTATGGTCGCTAAGTACAACAATATTCTCATCGGCAAGGTTAAGTGCGAATGTTTGTGTTTGATTACTAAAATTAAAACAAACAACAAGCTTCTCCTCGGTATTCTGCCTAATAAAAGCAAGTATTGGCTCTGGGGTGTCTATAAAGCTAATATCACCATAAAGTAATGCACTGTGTTGTTTGCGCCATTGGTTAAAATGTCGATAGCTGTTTAAAACAGAACTAGGTGAGTTTTCTTGTACATCGACTGATTTATTATGGTGTTCAGCCACTACCGGCAACCATGGTTTAACTTGACTAAATCCGGCATTGATTTGGTCATGCTGCCAAGGATGTGGCGTTCTACAGCCATCTCGCCCTTTAAATTGCGGCCAAAAAGTAATGCCGTAAGGATCTTGAATATCCTTGAAATCAATATTAGCTTCAGTTAAACCCTGACTCTTCTCCTTGATAACTACACACGCTACCGCGTAAAGAAGATATCATGGCAAATAACATTTTAGCTAAATCTGTATTCTGTTCTGCCTTTTGACTTTTCCCCCAACGACTAGCAACGCGTTGCACATCATGGTTTGAAATTGACCAACAGGGCCATCCGTCTGATACTCGTTCTTCAAGGGTTTGTACAACTTGCTTAACATATTGAGCAGAAAACTCATCTGTTAACAAATCAAAACTATAACCCATGTGTAACCTGTGTTCGCCTTGGGTATATTCCGCCATGGTTTTTAATGAGTCTTCAGACGAAATTTCCCCTAAGGCAACAGTACCCGGATATTGATTTAATAGCGTTCTAATAGATTCAATAAATCCTAAATTTTCATCTTGGGTATTATTGTAATAATGATATTGATAAGCGTATGGGTTTTTCTCATCAAACCCTATACTTTGTCTTAGTGCTTTGGGTTTAGCGGGGTTATCACGTAATTGTGCATCATGATAACAAAAGTTAATAGCGTCTAACCTAAATCCATCAACGCCACGTTTTAGCCAAAACTCAACATTATCAAGAACAGCTTTTTGCACTTGAGGGTTATGGAAGTTAAGATCAGGTCGGCTTGATAAAAAGTTATGTAAATAATACTGTTGACGACGTGGCTCCCAAGTCCGACCCACTACCACCAAAAATAGATAACCAGTTATTTGGTGCCGTGCCGTCTTCTTTAGCATCAGCCCATACATACCAGTCAGACTTATCATTAACTTGATCTTCTCGGCTTTCTATAAACCATTGGTGCTGATCTGAGGTGTGACTCAGTACTTGGTCTACCATTATCTTAATATTACGGTCATGAGCTTTGGTAATTAATTCGTCAAAATCAGCCAAGCTACCAAATAGGGGATCAACATCACGGTAGTCACTAATATCATAACCAAAGTCTTTCATCGGTGATTTAAAAAAGGGCGAAATCCAAATAGCATCAACCCCTAAGCTAGCAATATAGTCAAGTTTTTGAATTATACCGGGTAAATCGCCAATACCATCTTGATTAGCATCATAGAAGCTTCGCGGATATATTTGATAAATTACCGCTCCGCGCCACCACATTTGTTTACTCATCCTAAAACTCCGCACTATATGTTTAATTCATAATTACACTTTAAGAATACGCAATTCGTTTCAAGGGGAATACCCCCTGCATACGTATGCATTGACTTTCCTTGATTTTGCATACGTATGTAATACTAATCAGCATAAATAAATGATTAAATAAATAACTCTCTATGACATTCGATTAAGGAATTATCTTGCGTTCACTTTTACGGTTCAAATATACAGTTGTGTTTGTTCTTTTATTTACTGTTCAGGTTATTGCGCAACCCATCGCAAGTGAAAAAAGTAAACTTGAACAGAATAACTACCTTAGCTATCAACTAAAAAAAAATCATGTTGAAATCAACACTTCACATGGGCAGGTAACCTTAACGGCCTATAATAATCATGCGATAGAAGCCCATTATAATGATAAAAGCAAACATAATACGGCAGCATTCTTACCTTCATTTTCAATAAAAGAACAAGCACTTACACAACACTTCGCGATTACTGAAACGGCTGAAAAATTAACGCTGTTAGGGGGTAAACTCAAGGCGGTTATTAATAAATCCCCTTTTTACATAAGCTACTATCAAGGCAAAAAATTACTCGTTTCTGAAGAGCAAGGTTTTTTTGTTGGTACGACGATTGAAAAAGATCAACACGTTAATGTGCGAGGATTTCGTTTTAAGCTAAGTGAACAAGAACAATTAATGGGTGGTGGTGAACGTGTACTCGGCATGAACAGACGAGGTCATCGTATGCCGTTGTATAACCGTGCACATTACGGATATGAAACACAATCTAATCAAATGAATTTTAGTATACCTGCAGTATTTTCAAGCAATAAATATATACTGCTATTTGACAATTCAGCCAAAGGTTGGATGGATTTAGGCAAAACAGATCCCAACATAATTCAATTTGAAGCTGTGTCAGGGCGCATGGCATATCTTGTGTTTGCCGGCGACACTTATCCGGAATTAATCAATAACTACGTAGATGTTACTGGCAAGCAACCCATGCCACCGCGTTGGGCATTCGGCAACTATGCCTCTCGTTTTGGTTATCGAACAGAGCAAGAAGTTCGCGATACCGTTAACAAATTTCACGAATTAGACTTTCCGCTCGACGCACTAATTCTTGATCTTTACTGGTTTGGTAAAGACATAAAAGGTCACATGGGCAACTTAGATTGGGATAACGACGCCTTCCCTACCCCAACAAAAATGATCAGCGACATAAAAGCACAAGGTGTCAATACCCTATTGATCACCGAGCCTTTTGTGTTAACCACCTCAAAAAAATGGCAGGATGCAGAAAAAAGTCAAGCCTTAGCAAAAGATACTGATGGTAAACCTAAGCGTTTCGATTTCTATTTTGGCAATACTGGTTTAATTGATGTATTCAACGACAGTGGCAAAAACTGGTTTAATAATATTTATAAAGGCTTATACCAACAAGGTGTGAGCGGTTGGTGGGGTGATTTAGGCGAGCCAGAAGTTCATCCGAGCGACACCTTGCATACACTTGAAGACGGCAGTGTTGTCAATGGTGATGCTATCCATAATGTTTATGGTCATCAGTGGGCTAAAATGGTTTTTGACAATCAATTAGACCTTGCCCCCGATAAACGCCCGTTTATTCTAATGCGTTCTGGTTTTGCCGGTTCGCAGCGTTATGGCATGATCCCTTGGACGGGTGATGTCAGCCGCTCGTGGGGCGGATTAAAACCGCAAGTTGAACTTAGCTTACAAATGGGGGTTTTAGGCATGGGCTATACTCACTCTGATTTAGGCGGTTTTTTGGTGGCGAAAAATTTGATAAAGAACTGTATATTCGTTGGTTGCAATATGGTGTTTTTCAACCTATTTATCGCCCACATGCGCAAGACAATATCGCCCCAGAAGTAGTATTTCACGATAAAGAAACGCAAGATATTCTTCGAAAATTCATAAAACTCAGATATAACTTACTGCCTTATAATTATACTTTAGCTTATGAAAACAGTACTACGGGCATGCCGCTTATGCGACCGCTTTTCTTCGAAGACGAGAGCAATACCACATTAATGAACAATGCCACAAGCTATCTTTGGGGTGACGCTTTTCTCGTAACGCCAGTAGTTGATATAGGGGTAAAATCAGTTTCAGTTCCACTACCTAAAGGCGTGTGGTTTAACTACTTTAGTGGCGAGAGACATCAAGGCAACCAAACAGTAAATATTGCAACTTGACCTAGAAACACTACCGGTATTAGTGCGAGCCGGTTCATTTATTCCGATGACTGATGCTATTCAATCGACTAAAGATTACGATAACAGCAAGCTAACACTCCACTACTATGCCGACAAATCAGCGAACAGCAGCAAAGGTGAAATGTATGACGATGATGGTGAAATGTTTCAAGCTAACACCCATAGTTTTTTTGAGTTATTATCCTTCGAAGCCCGTCAACAAAGTGAAAGCTTAAGTCTCCATTTATCAAGAAAAGACACTCGCTATGTGGGCATGCCTAAAAATAGAGATATAACCCTAGTTATTCATCATTGGCAAAAGACCCAGTAAAGTTATAGTGGGCGAAAAAACAGCAACCAACTTCAACTGGAATAAAGAAAAACAAACATTAACTGTAAAATTTAAATGGCAACATCAACCGTTAACGTTAAGCATACTGAATTAGGTAATAAATAAGTTATGAATACCCAGAATAAAAAAATTGTTAATTTAATTGCCGATATCGGCGGAACTAATATTCGTATAGCGCAAGCCGATGCACAAAGTGAGGCAAAATACACAAATATTGAAACCTATCAATGTGCAAAATTTTCAAGCTTGGCTGACGTTATCGCGCTGTATATTGAAAGCAAAAACATAGCTGAGGCCGGCATTAATGCTTGTTTAGCTATCGCTTGCCCGACTGACAACGATATTATTTCGATGACGAACTTGCCCTGGCAGTTTTCTCAAAAAGAACTAATTAAAACGTTAAACTTAAATAGCTTAAGTATGATCAATGATTATACTGCCATCGCTATGGCAATTCCGCTGCTAAACGATAGCCAAAAGGTAAAAATTGGTGGTGGTGAAGCGGTTGCAGGTAAGCCTATTTCTGTTTGCGGCCCGGGTACAGGCTTAGGCGTGGCTAACTTAATTCCTATTACCATAGGTGATAAAAGCCAATGGCATTGTGTTAGTGGCGAAGGTGGTCATGTCGATTTCGCGCCCGTTGGTGAGCTAGAAATTGCCGTATTACGCTACTTAAATGACATTAAAGAACGTGTATCCTATGAGCAATTACTCTCAGGTTATGGTATTGAACAGATTTACCAATCTTTAGCTAACAAGGGCGATGACGAAGAAGAAGCTCCTTTATCCGCACAAGAAATTAGCAAACGAGGTATTGAAAAAACCTGCATTATCTGCCGGCAAACTATGCTAATTTTCTGTCAAGCGCTTGGCGGCTTTGCCGGTAACTTAGCGCTTATCATGAACAGCCAAGGTGGTGTATACATTGCCGGTGGCATCGTACCTCGCTTTATCGATTTTCTAAAAGCAAGTAAGTTCAGAGAGCGCTTTGAAAGCAAAGGGCGTTTATCGCATATTACTCAGCAAGCACCCACTTATGTAATTACTGAAGCACAACCCGGTTTATTAGGTGCTGCGGCTTATATATTGCAACAATAATAATTAAAGGGTAGAAAGTATTAAACGCAGTTAATCCGTTAATTACTAATTATCGTATTAACTGCTCCGGTAGGACAATTCAAAATTATAGTTCTACGCCCCCTGTCATATGTGTTTTAACTAGATTTGCTATGTTCAACGAATCACTTGTTTCTTCGTTAGACAATCCAAACTACAAGCCCCTGTTTATTTATTTCTGGCTGATTTTGGCTTACTTTCCATTTTCCTGTTATTGACAAGATCTCAATTTCTAAACCGACAATGGCTGCTAACATGCGTTGAATATATTGCATTGGCGCATCTGTAATTGACCAAGGTTTCTCTTGGTTTTGTTCATGTTGAATCGTTAAATTATTTAACATCGCCAGTTTAAAATCAGTATCAAATCGATAATGCAGCAGACCTTTTACATGCACAGCAACATAATTCCATGTCGGCACTGCTTTACCCTGCTCCTTTTTTGTTGGGTAATAATTGGGTGAGATGTAACAATTCGGCCCGTGAAAAACGAGCAATATCTCGGCGTTATCTTTTACGTTTTGCCATAATGGGTTCGCTTTTGCAATATGCCCTTGCAAAGTCAGCTTCTCGGTCGTGTTGCCATGCAATTCCTCTGTTGAGTTAGTAAGAAAAAAAGGAATATGGTTTACCTCTATTCCTGTTGCTGAATAGGCAATCAAACTTGCCAATGGGTACTTCATCATGAGTTCATGTAAAGCAACAGGATCATCTTGTTGAAAAACTTTAGGCACATGCATTGTTCATCCCCTTTTATTTCAATTCTCTATTAAATTGTTCATAATCAAAGCATTACATTTTTGCTTCTAAACCGTTTTTAATCACTAGCCATTCACTATTGATAATTGAAAAAATGGCAGTATTGCGAAAACTACCATCGGGCAAAATTCGCTGATGGCGTAAAATTCCTTCAAACGTGGCACCTAGCCGACTAATAGCATTACGTGACTTTATATTATGGTCGTGTGTTTTAAACTGAACTCGAATAGCCTCTAGTTGCTCAAAAGCATGCTTTAACAAGCAATACTTAGCATGAGTATTCACATAAGTACGTTGATATTTAGGCGTGATAAAAGTAAAACCAATTTCTAACGTTCTATTTTCATGGCTAATTTCACAATAGCGTGTGCTACCAACTAGCTCACCACTTTGATTATCAAAAATTGAAAAAACAACCTGCTCTCCTTGTTTAACCTTCTCAAGTGACTTCGTTAGCCAAGTTTCAGCTTGTGTTTTTGAAGTGCATTGATTTGGCAATGACCACTTCCATAGCTCAGGAAAAGCGCCCGCTTGATAAAAAGCATCAAGATGTTCTATTGATAACGGACGCAAGGTTATTTTATTTGTTGAAATGGTGACTGGTTTAGGTTCAAACATAAATAAACTCCTTAAAAATTTAGTTGATATTCTGCAATTTGTGGTATAAACACAACGACCAGTTTCAAATAAACACTTATACCAAAGACGGATTTTTCTATTGAAAACGCTTAACCTAACGTTAAATAACTCGACTAAAAAACTGTATTTGCAGATAGCCTTCGCTATTCGATATGCCATTGAAAGTGGTAATGTTGTTTCATCTGAAAAGCTACCCTCAGCGCGAGTACTTGCTGAGCAGTTAGCTGTTAACCGCCATACGGTTATGGCCGCTTATCATGAGTTAGTTGCACAAGGTTGGGTTGAGGCTCGACATAGACAGGGTTACAGTGTAGCTGCAATATTGCCTATATTTTCCACAAAAAATATCAATAAGAATCTCAAGAATAATCAAGAGAAGGTTGTACAAAGGCACATCTGGCGACTAGCAAAAAGCAATGACAACAAGGCTATGCCAACAGCAAGTGGCTACGAATTTAATTTTGCCGGCGGTAATCCAGATATTAATTTATTTCCATTCAATGAATTCAGAGGTTTTATGAATCAAGCCTTAAATCGGCCCGATATTAAGGAATTGAATTATGGTCATAACAACGGGTTTTCACCCTTTATTCATGAAGTAAGTAAATATTTACGTAGGGTACGATCAATCACCAACAAAGAAATTATTGTCGTCAATGGTACTCAGGAAGCCTTATATATTATCGCTCAAGTTTTAATAAAAACAGGTGATAAAATAGCGGTAGAGAGCTTAGGTTATCAACTGACTTGGAACGCATTTAACAATGCAGGCGCTGAGTTAATTGCGGTGAAACAAACTGACCAGGGTATTGATATTGATCATCTTGAACAGTTGGTTAAAACACAAAAAATTCGCTTACTCTACCTAACACCATTACATCAATACCCTACCACCACAACGCTTGCAATGAGCAAACGTAAAAAAATATATCAGTTAGCACAACAGTATAACTTTCCTATTATTGAAGATGACTATGACCACGAGTTTCACTATAACAGCCAACCACTAGCGCCTATGGCCGCCAATGATCCGTCTGGTTTAGTTATTTATCTTTCTAGTTTTTCAAAAATTATGTTTCCTGGAATTCGCTTAGGACTTATCGCTGTGGATAAATCACTTGTTCTCCCCATTGTAAATTATCGCGCCTTACTCAATCACAAAGTCAATGTACCGCTTCAAGATGCTGTAGCGCGCCGGATGAAAGATGGTGGCTTTGAGCGCCATTTACGGAAAGTTACCCGACATTATCAAAAAAGGCGGCACTACATGGTTGAATTGCTCAGCCAATTTATTGAGGATGGACTAGAGATTGAATTTTCCATTCCTGCTTGGTGGTATGGCGCTGTGGGTAAATATTGGTGATAAGGCACAAAAAATAGCAGAAGTTGCAAGACAGCAAGGCATATTTATATTAGCAGAACATGCCTTTCATTTAGATCAAAAGAACGATCAAGATAAATACATTCGCTTAGGTTTTGCCGGACAAAACGAACAACAACTAAAACAAGGTTTATTACGATTGAAATCAATATTAATTGAATACGTATGTAAGAGATAGCTGTCAATGATGATAGTGAGTATATTGTTCACATTGCAATAATTAATATAAGAGTCTTCACATGACCACGACAGATACTGATAAAAGTAGTAATAATACTCATCGAAAACCCCATCTTAGTTTTTGGCAAATTTGGAATGTCAGCTTCGGCTTTTTAGGTGTGCAAATTGGTTTTTCATTACAGAATAGTAACGTCAGTCGTATATTATCTGATTTAGGAGCTGATCTTTCTTCATTATCACTCTTTTGGTTGGCAGCGCCTATCATGGGATTACTGGTACAGCCTATTGTGGGTGCTTTATCTGATCGAACATGGAATCGCATGGGTCGGCGCTTACCCTTTGTTTTAGGTGGTGCGTTAGTTGCTGCCACCGCGATGATATTACTTCCAAACGCCTCAATGGTTGTGGCTTTTATTCCACCGATTATTTTTGGTTTACTAATATTTGCCATTAAAGATGCGGCATTTAACGTAACGTTTCAACCATTTCGTTCACTAGTGTCTGATATGGTGCCCGCCGAACAGCATAACTTAGGTTATTCTGTACAAACCCTATTAATTAATATTGGTGCGGTAGTTGGTTCAACTCTTCCTTTCGTGTTAACTAACGTGATTGGCTTAGACAACATATCAGAGCAAGGTAAAGTTGCACCGTCAGTTATATGGGCATTTTATATTGGAGCCACGGTGTTACTAGGATCAGTTTTGTGGACTGTATTTAGAACCAAAGAATACAAGCCAGAAGATTACTACGCTTATCAAAATTTAAATTATGAAAAAATAAAACAAGAGCAAGCTGTTAAGAAAACTCTATCAGAGCGATTAAGTGGTTATTGGATATTATTAAAAGATATGCCCATAATCATGAAGCAATTAGCGATAGTGCAATTTTTCTCATGGTTTGCATTATTTATTATGTGGACATACACGCCTGCAGCAATTACTCAACATGCTTGGGGAGTAGCGGTTGATTGGTTTGATCCTGCTTATATAACTGCGATGGGTGGTTTGCCTGAGACGGTAGCAGCAGCCAAAGGTGCGGTCATGACTGGGTTGGCATTTTATATGCTGCACAAGCTTTGTTTGCTGTGTTTTTCGCTATTTTATTAACTAAATTAGCGAATACATTTGGTCGAAAAATAGTTTATTCATTCTCATTAATTGCAGGCGGGCTTGGTTACTTAAGTTTTATTTTATTTCAAGACCCAACAATTACCCATGTAAATTTATTAATAACCGACGTAAAAGTGCCCCAAGGCGCGATAGGTTTAATTTGGTCTATGTTAGGTATTGGCATGGCATGGGCGGCAATTTTATCTATGCCTTACGCGATACTTGCAGGGGCTTTACCTGCGGATAAAACAGGTGTTTATATGGGGATTTTTAACTTTACTATTGCAGCACCACAAATCGTGTCAGGTTTAGTTTCAGGCCGGATTTTAAGCCATATATTCGACAATAATGCGGTTTATATCATTATGTTAGCGGGTGCCTCGATGATCCTAGGTGCATTCTCAGTGTATTTTGTTAAAGATGGGGTAGAAGAGAAATTAGCCGATTGCAGTGAGGAAGTTATTGCCTAACGGCAATGTCATTGCTTTGATTAAACACGCTTAGTTTTTAAAGTGTTAGTAAATATTTTGACTTCATATTTGATAAATACCCCAAACTTGATTAGTAATATCACCTTACTAAGCTGATACAAAGAGAAAAGAGTACAAGAAAACAGAGAAAGGTGTGGAATTGTGCGTAATTAAATAACTTAGTATTTGAAAATTATTTTAATACAGTAAAAATAATTTATCGGTTTATGTTAAGTTGTATTAATATGACTTCAAAGTGCGCACAGAAGACATTAGCCTCAAATTTTTTGACATATATTTTCTAATCAATTGATATACTGATTCTTGCTCTGATATAGTAATTTAAGGATAATAATTCGTGGATGTCCCATTTTGTTAGGAGTTGATAACTGGGCAAACTCACCAGGAGGCGTTAACGATGAATATTTTTGTGACGACCAAATTCGATTATTCGATTCATCCGATAGGCACGAAGGGGGACTTAGCGGTTTAGATGGTCTAAATCTAGTTCGCACAAGACTACATGAGCAAAAGTCACCTATAAGGTTGGTAGGATTATCGGGGGTTGTAAAATCATGAAATAAAAATAGTTTTTTGAAAAACAAAAGGAATTAAAATTGAACGATAAATTATTAGAAGAAATAAAAGATGAAGTTTTCAAATACTACAATCAGAGTAAAGAAAAAAAATCACTAAATCAAAATATAGACGATACGTTAGAGTCAATTTCAAAAGTTACAGGTTTATCAATAGAAGAAATAAAGCCTATAGCTGATGATGTTCACAGCAACTATATTACGAATAAAAACAAAAAAAGAAATAAACTTATTTTACTTTTTCTTCTTTTATATTGGTTGTGATATTAATTTCTAGTTTCTTTTACTTTTCTAAAAAAAGTCCTGTAAAAATTGTTAGTGCTACAACGTATATTACAGACAAAATCACAGGAAAAAACAAGCCTAATAAAGTGATTGAAACTGTAAATATAGATCAAACGATTTATGGCTATGTAAAATGGGATTTTGAAAAAAATAAAAACGAGTATCAATCTCAATTAAAAATAACAGATAGCAAAGGCAGAGTAGCGAGGATTTGTATGCACGACACAAAACAACAAAGTTACTCTATGGTCTGGTCATGCTCGTATAAGTTTAAAAAAGGACTTGATTCTGTTGGAACTTGGAAATTTGAAGCGTTTATTGATGGTAAAAAAACAAGTGAAACATTTTTTACTGTTAAAAATATTTAATATTGGAAACTCGATACAAAATCTAATCCAAATCACCGCTACTGATTAAATGCTAATGTCCGCAATGTGGCAATAGCGATCAAAACAGAATAAATAAAATGCAAGTTAGAAAAAAACTAGAGGACTAACTTGTACTTTTGAACGGATTCGCCCAAAAGAGCAAGTTAATCCTATCTTGTTGTAAATACAATTAATTTGCAATTTTAATCATACTGACTCGCAACATTGTTTCGAGGGGATGGGCTTGTGCATCCCCTACAAAATCTCTTTAATTAAGTAGCTTTTAATGCCATTTTAGCCGCTTTAGTTAATCGGCCTAACGTGATATCAAATACCCATCGAATAAATTTATAAGTCAGTTCAATTGGAATAGCGCTATATTTTCCTGCAAATACCAACATATGCCCTAACATGCCTCTAACTTGTTCTTCGTAACCTGCCATATTTGCTATTTTTACCACTGACAGTGCCATTAAATCATAAACCGTACCTACACTTGCTCCCATTACTTGTAATGATGCCACAGTACCGGCAGCTCCTCCGTCAATCATTAAAGTCATCAAAGCGGCGGCTAGTTTGTCTGCCCAATGAGTAGAGTAGGTCGTTTGTAAGCGATTATTATAATTTAAGACAACTCTTTGCGATAAAGAACCCGCTTTTTGACTATAAATATGATGCCAATCATTCTTGTTTGCCGTATTAATATAACCAGGGCTTGCATCCATAGAATGGGCACCAAGATTAATACCTTGTGCTCTGTCTGAAACATACTCAACGCCATTAATAGGGGCGTGGTGAAAAGGCCAGACAGGAATTTTAGGTACTGGATCAGCACCATGTACACAGCGAAATATTTTATCAATACGGGCACTGCTTTTTATTGCAAAATCTTTTTTGCCTACCCGTGGGCAACCAAACGTATACAAGTAAACGGTTTTATTAAACTCAACCTTGATCCAGTCAGCCACTAAAGTGGCTAATGCCCCTCCTAAACTGTGCCCAATACAATGAATAGCCCCCGTACTTTTTTGCACTTCTGGTTGTCTCATGTATTGAGACAGATTATCTCTAAAAGAGGCGAAAGTGTTTTGAAAACCTGTGTGTACTGCACTGCCTGTATCGCTATTTTTACTGTGACAAGTCGCATCAGTCAGCGCATCAGCTAATGACGCCGTACCTCGAATGGCAATAACATGATCGCCTTTATGTGTTTGGCTATGCCCTTGCCCAATTAATACAAAACCTGTAGTTTCTCGCCAAAAAAAACCGCCGGATGTTCCTTGATGTACATTGGTTAAATTAAATTTAAAGTGGCTTTTTGTTGCAGGTAACGGCCTAAGTCTTTTTGGAGTAGTCTCAATTTGATAAGCAAGAGAAGCTATCTCTGATGCTACTTTAGGTGATATTTCTACCATACTTCATCCTTAATGTTAGTGTGAAATTAATTTATTTCTTCATAAGATCTTATTACTTCATTATTGTAATAAGTAGTAACCTTGTCATTTTCCCAATGACAAATAGTCGAGACTAGTTGTTCATTTCTCGTATTGTATCCCGTAGTATCTACCATCTGATCTACTTCTTTATTTTGTAAGTCAGCATTTAATTGAAGCATTAAGTTGTTCAGTGGTGGAGATGAGCGCCAATGCTTACTTGCTCCCCACAACAAAAACATATCATCTTCATGTTCGTTAGTTTCTTTTTTAATATATATTTCTTGTGATACTGGGAGGTTTTGACCAAAAATATCACTTGGTGAACGTGATTTGACTACTATTTCATCAAATGAGAATTCGCCTTGGGTATTGGTTAACGCATAATCAATAATCGCATTTTTTTTATCGTAGCCACTATAAAAAAGCTCACGTACAACTTCTACGCCAGATAAGGGTTGTCCATTATCTGTAATTCGACCTTTTACTGGAGGGGATAACTGAACCTCAGTCTTTTTAAAAAAACCAAACATGGCTTGACTCTCCATAGAGTAAAGAAATATTGCTATAAGTGTAAAACACAGAGTAAATAAGCTAACAGGGGAAAGTAGATAACGACATTTTTGATAAGTTTTTTCCTTCAACATAATAACACCCTCCTTTTTGTTATGCTTACTTCTAGGCGCTCATTATATTCAGCTACTCAAGATAAATCAATAAAGGGGATTTCTGACTGCGTCATTAAATCATAAATAGTATCTACTCTTGCCCCCATGGTTTGTAATGATGCAACTATATGTTGAATAACAATTAACGGGGACAGTCACTCAACATAGCACGGATATCGATACAAAATCTAATCCACCTTGCTTGATTTGTTCTTATAGCTAATGTCAGCAATGTGGCAAAAGTTTGTGTTCTGAGAAAGATTAGAGCAACAAGCTGCTTTCAAGTTGCTCAAATGAATAAAGTCTAACTTAATCAGCTACCACATGATTTTCGAACAATAACGCTAGGTTCAATTAAGGTAGTACTGATCTTTTGACCACTTATTGATGATAGTAAGGTGTTTACTAACAGCTCGCCTGCCAATTGAGTATCTTGCTTAACCGTTGTTAACGGTGGAAATGTAAAGCCGGCAATGGCGATATCATCAAACCCAACCACCGCAACTTGGTCTGGTATGGTAATATTATGTTCTTTTAACGCACGCATTGCGCCTATAGCAATCAAATCACACGCCGCACAAATAACATCAAATTTTTCACCAGTATTTATTAATTCACACGCGGCTTTGTAACCGACTTCTTCAGTATACAGAGCGTTAAACTGCATTTTACTATTAACCACTAAACCGTGATCTTTCAGTGCCTGACAATGGCCTTTATAGCGATCATAAAATTCAGGTGCATGGCTAGTAGTTTTATCATGGGTGGCCTAGTTAATTTATCAGTGTTTTTTGTTAAAGATGGTACAGCAGAGAAAGTAGCCACTTGCAGTGAGGAAGTTGTTGCCTAACAGCAATGCCATTGCTTTGATTAAACACGCTTAGTTTTTAAAGTGTTAGTGAATATTTTAACTTCCATATTTGATACATACCCCAAACTTGATTAGTAATATCACCTTACTAAGCTGATACAAAGAGAAAAGAGTACAAGAAAACAGTAAAAATAGTTCATCGGCTTATTTTTAGTTGTATTAATATGACTTCAAAGTGCGCATTGCTGACATTAACTTCGAAATATTTGCCATATGTTTTCTAATGAATTATTGGTGTCATATTACTGAGAAGCCGTCCATAATAAACGTTATACACCAGAGGGAATCAAGCAATGAAATTAATTTTTACAAATGAAAAAGGTATTTCTGAAGTTTTAGCCACTAGTGGCGATCTTTCGACACTTAAGCAAAAAGCATCTGAACATTATACTGGTAATGAGCTGCCAATTTGGGAGTCTGACCTAGTTGGTAAACCATACAATGATCATGTACCTGAATTACCGTATTCGTTCAAACTTGAAAACGGTTCGTCTTACTCAATTGGCAAATAATGTAAAACAAGTTTGTCAATGAAATGCACTTACGTGCTAGACCGCTCAAATATAAGTTTTAATGTATTATTACCTCAGAATTAACGTAGCCGCGATGAGAGAAATATGAACACATTTCAAAAAAAATATGACCATGCAACGATAGCTTTAAGGAGGGCAAAGCTCCTTTATAATGAGTTTTGTATTTTATTCGAAGATGATAAAAATCTAGAGATATTGAGATTGGGTGCAAAAAATTTCTTTGGTTTGCTGTTTGATGAATTACAGGATTCGATTTTGATAAAACTGTGTAAACTAACTGATAATACTAAACAGAAACAGAACACTAATCTGACAGCTGAATATTTTTTGAAACAAGAAATACTATTAAAAAATCAGGCATACCAAGATATAAAAAACATTTACTATAACGAAGTGATTCCTGCTAGGAACAAAGTCAATGAATATAGAAACAAGTACATGGCGCATTCAGATTACCAAAAAATGATTACACTGGATGGTACAAGACCATCGTTAAATGAAATTAAAGACTTACTGGAATCTCTAGAGAAATATTTTGGTGAAATTAGTATCCATTGTCTGGGGGTTACGGATTTCTTTAGAGGGCCTACTCCTCTTTACTGTGGTCTTGGATATTTGGTTCAACTTTTGGATAGTGCTAATAGTGGTTAATAAATCCATTATTTATACTAAACCTAAATAAGCTAAATAGTATTGAAGTCTTAGGTCAGCTAAGTGGCATTTTTTGTCCTTAGCTTAACGCTAACAAAGTGCATTACTGGCATTAGAAATGATTTTCTTGCGTTATGATTTCTATTGATTTATTCGAGTCATATTACTGAAAATCCTCCATAATAAGGGGGGCATCGATTACAAACTGTTACAGTTATTTATTTAATTCTCTGTAATCTAGAGTGGCGAGTTGTTTAATTTACAGTAACTGTTTTATAGGGAATTGATATATGGATTTAAAAGTAATTGTTTTGCCTTTTTTAGGTTTACTTACTTTAGTTGGTTGTGATGAAAAAACAACCACAGATGGCATCACTTGTACCGCTAACGTTGCACCTGCGATTACGATTGGTGTTATAGATAAAGCTACAGGTGATTTTATTGCTTGTGATGCAAGCGCTGTCATTGAAGATACTGGTTTTTCTGTAGAGATCCCACCATATGTTGATGCTTACGGGGTATGTGATAACACTCACACGCTTCAAGTCGCACATGAAAGAAGTGGAGTATATGATGTCCATGTATTTAAGGAAGGATACCTTGATTGGTCTATGTATAGTATTGAAGTAACCTCTGGTATATGTCATGTCAATACTGTTCATATAATTGCTGAACTAGAAAAATAAATTATAAGAATTTAAAGCGTTATCCATACAAAGTCTAATCCAAATAAGCTAAATAAGCTAAATGGTGTCGAGGCCTAAGGTCTCTTTTGTGGCAAAAATTAGTGTTCTGAGAAAAATTAGAGCAACAAGCTGCTTTCAAGTTGCTCAAATGAATAAAGTCTAACTTAATCAGCTACCACATGATTTTCGAACAATAACGCTAGGTTCAATTAAGGTAGTACTGATGTCATGACCACTTATTGAAGATAGTAAGGTGTTTACTAACAGCTCGCCTGCCAATTGAGTATCTTGTTTAACCGTTGTTAACGGCGGAAATGTAAAGCCGGCAATGGCGATATCATCAAACCCAACCCCCGCAACTTGGTCTGGTATGGTAATATTATGTTCTTTTAACGCACGCATTGCGCCTATAGCAATCAAATCACACGCCGCACAAATAACATCAAATTTTTCACCAGTATTTATTAATTCACACGCGGCTTTGTAAGCAGCTTCTTCAGTATACAGAGCGTTAAACTGCATGATCACTTTATGAGTCAAGCTTACGTTAGCGTTTGTTTCACTCTTTGACCTTATGGGCATGGTTGGAAGCACAAACTATTGCCATGAAGACGATGGATTTAGATACTAAAAATCAGCTCTAGAAGAGGCTGTTCATGCCTGTTGCGTCGTTCATATGTATTACGGGGTGTAATGTTCCCAAGGGGCTTTCCTTTAACTAGCTTTACTCTCAATGAAATGCTCTAGCATATAAAGTGGAATGCTCATAACTGATGCTTGGTATTCTTCATCATTATTTTTAGTTATACTCCAAGTTTCTATTTCAGTATTGCCAGAGTAACAACGAAGTGATGTTTTGAATACTTTCTCTTCTAGTAATAATTTTAATGATTTTAGTTTGTTAGATTTCCCAGATTTACATTCTATCGGATAGATTTCGCTACCAACTTCAGTAATGAAATCAACTTCTGCTGTTGATCCTTTCTTTTGCCTTTCCCAATGATAGATTGCCTTCGTTTTATAAAAGGGAGGAATAGAGGCGAGTGTTTGAGCCACATATTGTTCTGCGATAGCGCCATTAGCCATGTCGTTAATATCAATATTTGAATAAATTGACATCGGGCTTACCCCCATAAATGAGTAACAAAGTCCAAGATCGAGGCCAAACAGCTTGTAGTTTTTAGGGTTAACACCATTAAGTAAAGGTGTTTTGTTTTCACTAGTGTGAATACTACGCCTAATTACTTTCGCACTTGCAAGAATATCAATGTGTTTTTTAACTTTTTCAATTTTATACCCTGGAGCTATTTTGTTGTACTGTAGCCCTTTAGAAGGGTTACTCATAACTACACTAAGTATTCTTTCTAGTAGTTCCGTGTCGTACTTTGTATCAGATAGGTCGGAATATTTAGGTAAATCTTCAATGTACCCAGTAATTATGTCGTTTTTTATCGCATCTAAACGCAAAGGCCCTTCTTTATTTATACTGGCTTGAACCGCAGCAGGCATTCCACCGCATACGAGATATTCTTTAAAGATATTTGAAAGGATTGTGTGAAGTCCTTCGCTTACTGGTTTTGTTGGAGATAGTTCTTTTAGTTTGTCATAAGCAAGTTTATTGGCTGCCAATAAATATTCTTCAAAAGTCATCGGGTTTAGATAACTATATTCTATTCGACCTGTTGGGCCTTGTTGTCTGTTTTTATTGTTAATTTCGAACTCTAAAAGTGATCCTGCCGAAATCACTTTAAAATCAGGGGCTTTTTCTTTGAAGTAACGTAAGTATGAATAAAGATTCGGTAGCTCCTGTATTTCATCAAAAAAAATACTACGTTTTTCGGGTCGACGTTAACACCTTGTTCTAACATAATGTGTTCAAGGATTTCCTTAGCCTTTTCTTTGTGTTCAAGCATATGTGTAAAGCTCTGAGATTCTTCCATGTTGATCTCTATAAGATGCAGTTCCAATTTTTCAGCTAATTTCCGAATTAGGGTTGTTTTTCCGACTTGTCTTGCTCCTCTAAGAACCATAACCCCTCTTGAGTCTCGTTCAGCCCATTCAATTAACTTTTCTAAACACTTTCTATACATCGCGCTACCCAAGACCAATCAATATTGTATTTTAATTGGTATATAGTAAATAAGTAGGGGTAAAAAAACAACATAAAGGTAAAAAAGAATGGGTATTAACTACCGTAAAAAGGTAAAAAGTAAGGGTTAACGTACTGCTAAAAGTTAAAATTAAGGAGGGCATCGATTACAAACTATTACAGTAATTTATTTAATTCTCTGTAATCTAAAGTGGCGAGTTATATAATTTGCAGTAACTGTTTTTAGGGTATTGATATATGGATTTAAAAGTAATTATTTTGCCTTTTTTAAGTTTGAAAAATAAATTATAAGAATTTAAAGCGTTATCCATACAAAGTCTAATCCAAATAAGCTAAATGGTGTCGAGGCCTAAGGTCTCTTTTGTAGCAAAGTTAGTGTTCTGATAAAGATTAGAGCAACAAGCTGCTTTCAAGTTGCTCAAATGAACAAAGTCTAACTTAATCAACTACCACATGATTTTCGAACAATAACGCTAGGTTCAATTAAGGTAGTACTGAT
This sequence comes from Colwellia maritima, assembly GCF_022669015.1. GTDB lineage: Bacteria > Pseudomonadota > Gammaproteobacteria > Enterobacterales > Alteromonadaceae > Colwellia > Colwellia maritima. The sequence continues at coordinate 431,447 of NZ_JAKKSL010000003.1, forward strand.
GTCATGACCACTTATTGATGATAGTAAGGTGTTTACTAACAGCTCGCCTGCCAATTGAGTATCTTGCTTAACCGTTGTTAACGGCGGAAATGTAAAGCCGGCAATGGCGATATCATCAAACCCAACCACCGCAACTTGGTCTGGTATGGTAATATTATGTTCTTTTAACGCACGCATTGCGCCTATAGCAATCAAATCACACGCCGCACAAATAGCATCAAATTTTTCACCACTGTTTATTAATTCACACGCGGCTTTATAACCCGCTTCTTCAGTATACAGAGCGTTAAACTGCATTTTACTATTAACCACTAAACCGTGATCTTTCAGTGCCTGACAATGGCCTTTATAGCGATCATAAAATTCAGGTGCATGGCTAGAGGCGCTTCCTAAAAAAGCAAAGTGTTTTCGCCCTTGTTTAATTACATGCTCAGTGATCTCTTGCCCGCCACGAAAGTTATCACAACCTATAGAGACTATAGGCAATTCTTGTACTTCAGCTCCCCAACGAACAAAATGCGTTCCTTGCTCACTTAATTGAATCAGTTTTTCTTCAAAATCAACATAATCACCATAACCCAACAAAATTAGACCGTCGGCTTTATTACTGTCTTCAAAATCAGCATGCCAATCGTTACTCGCTTGTTGAAATGATACTAATAAATCATAGCCTTTTTGTGCGCAAGCTCGGGTAATACTGCCTAACATGGAAAGAAAAAAGGATTGATGGCTGAATCATCATTGGTGGGGTCTTCAAAAAGTAGCAAAGCAATGGTATCACAATGCTTCGAACGCAAATTACTGGCGTTTTTGTCGACTTTGTAATTTAATTCTTTGGCAATTGCTTGTATTTTGAGTCGCGTTTCTTCGTTCACTAAAGGACTATTTCGCAAAGCCCTAGACACCGTCGACTGAGAAACCCGACCTGAAAGGCAATATCAAAAGAAGTCGCTTTTTCTTTCACTTGGCTACTCGCTAATATTTGATAAAAAACAAAGATAACAAGAATATACCTGAGCAGGCGACAAAAGTATAGATAGCAAAAAGGCTCAAATAAATGCTATTTGAGCCTTTTGGGGTAAATTAAATTTACGGTTTACTTGGAAGCGCGTGAAACGTATTCACCAGATCGTGTATCGATTTTCACTTTTTCACCAATTTGTACAAACAAAGGTACACGAACTACGGCACCCGTAGCTAACGTAGCAGGTTTGCCACCTGTACCCGCAGTATCACCTTTTAAACCAGGGTCAGTTTCTGTAATGTCGATTTCAACAAAGTTTGGCGGTGTCACCGAAATAGGTGAATTATTCCATAAGGTGATCGTACAAATGTCCCCTTCTACTAACCACTTTTCGCTATCAGCAACGGCTTTATCATCGGCAGCTATTTGTTCAAACGTTTCATTATTCATAAAGTGCCAAAACTCACCATCGGCATATAAATAAGCTAACTCTATATCCATTACATCAGCACCTTCAACAGACTCACCTGATTTAAAGGTTTTTTCTAATACCTTCCCTGAGACTAATTTACGAATTTTAACACGGTTAAAAGCCTGACCTTTACCCGGTTTTACTAATTCGTTTTCAAGGATATTGCATGGTTCGTCATCAAGCATGATTTTAAGTCCGGCTTTAAACTGGTTAGTACTGAAATTAGCCATAAGTGCGCTCTTTTATTAATTGTCTATTACCATTAAACTACACAGCATCTAAGGTAGAGAACATAGGTTGAAATTAGAATTGTCGCAGATAATAACCCAAATTGACCCTCAATTGCATCTTTGTGATGAAAATTCATGGCAAAAAGATTTACGTGAAGTCATAATTGACCCAAAAAAGCTTCTAGATTTACTTGATATTGATTGTGATGGTTATTTGCAGCACTTTAAGGCGCGTAAATTATTTCCTGTTCGGGTGCCGTTACCTTTTATTAAGCGCATGAAAAAAGGTGATATTAATGACCCTTTATTAAAACAGGTTATGCCTTTATCTAATGAGTTTATTGTCTCTGATGGTTATGTAACAGATCCTTTAAATGAGCATGATACTGTTGCAGCAGGTCTACTTCATAAATACAAACATCGGGTACTAATGATTGTTAAAGCAGGTTGTGCTATCAATTGTCGTTATTGTTTTAGACGGCATTTTCCCTACCAAGACAACAGTCCAAATAAACAACGTTGGCAGCAAGCATTAACGTATATTGAAAACAATCAAGACATATCAGAAGTGATTTTTAGTGGTGGCGACCCGTTAATGGCAAGTGATGAACATTTAACTTGGCTTGTTGAACAACTAGAGAAGATTACCCATGTAAAACGCTTACGTATTCATAGCCGTTTACCTGTGGTAATTCCGCGTCGTGTTACTTCTAGATTAGTAAACTTGCTAAAAAATACTCGTTTAAAATCAACCGTGGTATTGCATATAAACCATCCTAATGAAATTGATCATGATTTTATTAATGCGCTTGAACCATTAAAGGCTGCAAGAATTCCATTATTTAACCAAAGTGTCATGCTCAAAGGTATTAATGATAATAGTACTGTACTGTGTGAATTAAGTGAGCAGCTATTTGATGCAGGCATTCAACCTTACTATTTACACCTATTTGATCCAGTACAAGGTGCGGCTCACTTTGATGTACCCGAAAAAAAGGCTATAACAATTGTGAATGAAATGCTTGCCGCTTTGCCCGGCTTTTTAATGCCAAAACTTGTACGTGAAGTAGCAGGACAAACTAACAAAACACCAATAAACCTGACATAATCAGACTTTATTAATTCAGACCAAATCACCTGACATTGAACCAAGACTAGCTAAAAAGACAACCATTATGACCAAAGCCATTGAACAACAATTAATTGAAAACATCTCATTAATCTTAAAAAGATCACTAACAGCCGATGCCACTTTAGCTGATTTACGCGAACACAATAAAGCAGGCTTTGAAGCCATTTTTAAAAAAGATCCGGCTTTCAATGTTCTGCAAATACATTTCAACCCTATGTGGAAGAAATTGCTGATGATCTATTAAACTGGCAAGCACATAAAGACCAACAACAATTACTCATTCCATTAGTTAAAAAAATTGAACAACTATTTACCGTTTTGGTGGCTTTGAACAAAGCCACAGTGCTTAGCGCCCTATCCAGGTTTTATCTTATCAAGTAGTAAGACAAGAAATAGCCTGCCCCCATTAAATAAACAAATAAGATACTCGCTAGATAAATCGGTTTAAAACCAACATGCTTAAATTTATTAAAGCGAGTTTCCATACCTAATGCTGTCATCGCCATTGTTAATATAAAACTATCAAACTGATTAATGCCATTCACTACGCTTTCTGGCAACAAATTAAGTGAATTAAAGCCAACAACACCAACAAAACCTAATGCAAACCAAGGAATAGTAATTGCCATTTTATGCTGACGTTGAGCAACGCCTTGCCTTACATAGCTTTGTTTAACGCCTCTCGCAATCCAAAGACTTAACACAATTAAAAAAGGTGCTAATAACATTACTCGCAACATTTTCACAATAATTGCTGTGTTTGCAATGTTATCCCCCATGGCTGCACCTGCGCCAACTACATGGGCGACTTCGTGTAGGCTCCCACCAGTATATGCCCCCATTGCTTGTTCAGTTAACCCTAGTACACCACTTTGGTACAACATTGGATAAATAAACATTGCAAGTGTGCCAAAAACCACCACAGTTGCCACTGCGATACTGGTCTTATAAGGCTCGGCTTTAATAATTGGCTCTGTTGCTAATACGGCAGCCGCACCACAAATTGCGCTGCCCGCACTAATTAAAATACTGGTATCACGATCAAGTTTTAATAGCTTTATACCAACCCAAAGATCCTAGAATAAAGGTAGTAGTTACCATAATAAAGCTGACTGCAACCCCTGCCACCCCAACTTGTATAACGTATTGAAATGTTAGCCGAAAACCATATAAAACAATACCTAATCGTAATAAGGTTTTAGTAGAAAATAACAAGGAAATTTGCCATTCATCAGGAAATTTATGCCGTAAACTATTCCCGTATAGCATACCCAACACAATGCTAATAATCAGTGGGCTAATCGCTAATTGCTTAAACAATGAGAATTCAGACAGGTACGTAGCTGCCATTGCTAATAATGCGACAAATAGCAGACCATTTAAGGTGTTTGCTCGATTTTCTATAGAAAAAGCCATCATATCTCTCAGTTATTCATTTTAGCGATAATATATAAGAGATAATTAAATAAATATAATGGATGTTTTTAATTTAATACATTAAAAAAACTTATGTGTAATTATAACCTTTTTATAATCACTCATTAGTATTTGTACTTATAAACCTATGCACTAATACGTAAGTGTCGGGTTTAACATACTGTAAAGCCCAAGTCATGCTTGGGCATCTATTACTGAAGGGTTTTATTACTCTGGTAGTTTGTCAAATCCCATATTGAAGAGTGTAAAAGCAAATAGGTCTGCGTAAAGATCGATCGTTTTAGAAACGGGCGTACCCGCCCCATGACCACCATTTGTTTCAATTCGAATTAACGTGGGTGCAGTGCCGGCCTGCTTAGCTTGCAATTGAGCCGCAAATTTAAACGAATGAGCAGGTACAACGCGATCATCATGATCACCTGTTGTTATCATAGTCGCAGGATAGCTAACGCCTGATTTAACGTTATGCACGGGTGAATAGGCTTGCAAATAATTAAACATTTCTTCACTTTGCTCAGCTGTACCATAATCGTATGCCCAACCTGCACCCGCAGTAAAGGTATGATAACGAAGCATATCTAAAACCCCAACAGCCGGTAATGCTACTTGCATTAAATCAGGACGTTGCGTCATTACTGCGCCAACCAACAAGCCACCATTAGAGCCACCTTGCACAGCAAGATATTCGCTCGAAGTATAATTTTGCTCAATCAAGTATTCGCCTGCAGCAATAAAATCATCAAACACATTTTGTTTATTTAATTGTGTTCCTGCGTCATGCCATTTTTTACCGTACTCACCACCGCCACGTAAGTTAGCAACCGCGTAAATGCCTCCTTGCTCCATCCACACAGCACGAGTCACACTAAACGATGGGGTTAAACTGATATTAAAACCACCATAGGCATATAATAATGTTGGATTTTTACCATTCAGCTTAAGGCCTTTTTTATAGGTAATAATCATAGGTACTTGAGTACCGTCTTTTGAGGTATAAAATACTTGTTTAGATTCAAAGGCATTACTGTCAAATTTAGCACCTGATTTTTGATAAACGTTACTTTTACCCTCGTCTAAATTGTAACGGTAAATCGTATCAGGTGTTTTATAGTTGCTAAATGAATAATACAAGATACTATCATTTTTCTTACCTGAAAAATCACTCGCACTGCCTACGTCTGGCAGTGCAATTTCACGTATTTTTTTGCCTTGATAATCATATTGATACACTTTAGATATGGCATCAATCATATATTCTGTAAAGAAGTAACCTCCTCCTTTTGAAACACTCAATACGTTGTCTGTTTCAGGAATCAAGTCTATCCAATTTTGACGTGCAGGAGATTTCCCATTAACGGTAACCACTTTTTGGTTGGGCGCATCAATATTTGTTACTAAAAACAGAGTGTCGCCTTCGTTGTCTATCACGTAGGTGTCACCTAAAAAATCATCTACAATGGTAACTAACGGGCTATTAGGTTTAGTTAGGTCTTTTAAAAACAACTTATTGCCAGAAGTAGATACCGCACCTGAAATGATTAAATAACGGTTATCTTCGGTCACGCTACCACTCACATACCGATGTTTTTCTTGCGCAGTAGCCCCAAAAATGACCTTGTCGTTTTTTTGTGCTTGCCCTAATTGATGATAATACAGCTTATGTTGGTCTGTTTTGGCAGAGAGTTCACTCCCTTTGGGTTTGTCATAACTAGAGTAGTAAAAGCCTTCATTTTTATACCACGAAATACCTGAGAACTTTACATCAATTAACGGTGTTTCAAGCACTTTTTTGGTGGCTGCATCAACAATGATAATTTTACGCCAGTCACTACCGCCTTCTGAAATCGCATAAGCGGCAATAGAACCATCTTTAGAAAAACTTAATTGCCCCATTGAAGTCGTACCGTCTTCACTGAAAGTATTCGGATCTAAAAACAACTCTACTTCGCCACCGTCTTTTTGACGATAAACAACGTATTGATTTTGTAAACCATCGTTTTTGTAAAAATAGGTATAATCACCTTCTTTAAAAGGCGCGCCTATTTTTTCATAGTTCCATAATTCTCCTAAACGTGATTTCAATCGTTCGCGATAAGGGATCTGCTTTAAATAATCAAAGGTTAATTCATTTTGCGTTTTTACCCATTCACCCGTTTCTTCACTACGATCATCTTCTAACCAACGATAAGGGTCAGCAACTTGAGTACCAAAGTATGTATCAACAATATCGCCTTTTTTTGTTATGGGGTAATTCACATTTATACCTTTTGAATTGGCTGCAATAGCTGCAACATTTGACTCAGGGCTATGCCCTGAACACGCTGTTAATATAGAGGCTATTAACACACCAGTAACTATAGTACTGGATAAAATGATCTTATTCTTCATTCCATTACTCGCTGAATTAATTGAATCGTGTTTACAATAACTATTGACTTATTATTATTTAAATAAGACAAAGATATAAACAATTATTTTACAAACAATTAACACTGTAGCAGAAATGATATCAACTTGACTATGTTATAACGTAATGTTTATCGGCATCGGCGGAATATTACTGTTTCAGTTGTCTGGTTTAAATTAACGAATTAATTCATGAATCATGTAATACATTAAGCTAACTAAATAAATCTAATACGTTTACTATGCTATATTAACATTATTAATAAGCGCTAGATTAGAACGTTATAAATCGCACATGAATATAACATTAAAGCAGTTATCTGTATTTACCACCACAGCAAGACTCAGTGGCATCACAAAAGCGGCCCAAGCACTTTCTATGACACAATCTGCCGCGAGTCAGTCGCTAAAAGAGTTAGAGAATACCTTGGGTCACCCGCTATTTACACGTTATGGTCGTAAGTTAGTAATCAATGATCACGGGCAAGCATTGCTAAGTAAAGCGACACAAATGCTCGCATTACAAACCCAAATTCAGCAACCAACCACGGTTGAGTTACAAGGAGAATTGAAAGTAGCTGCCAGTGTTACCATCGGCTCTTATGTTATGCCTCAGATTTTAGCTTCATTTATAGCAAAACATCCACGAGTAGAGCCTAAACTCGCCATTAGTAACTCTGACTTCGTAACAGATAAGCTTATGGCCGGACAGGCTCATATAGGTTTAATTGAAGCCCCTATTTCGCATCAATCGCTACATTTATCTCCTTGGCGTAGTGATGAACTTGCAATTTTTTGCGCCGCCGACAATAGCCTAGCCACTCAAAATAAATTAACGATTGAAGATATGTCAAAACAACGCCGGATATTACGTGAACACGGCTCTGGCACACGCACTGTGTTCGTTAATGCGATGCAACAACAAGGAGGTATAATAAGTCACAGCATGGACTTAGCAAGACAAGAAGCAATAAAGCAAGCCGTTAAAGCTAACTTGGGTTTAGGAGTATTATCCTTATTATCCATTCAACAAGAATTAGCGCTTGGTATATTTAAAGTGCTGCCAAGCCCTTTAAATTTAAACCGTCAGCTATCTATTATTCAATCTGAGCATTATTATTATGACCCGCTAGTAAATGCTTTTTATGATTTTCTTCAGCAGCAACGCTCAAATGACCAATGAACTCGATTTTCTCTTTCTTATAAGTTGAAAGGAAATTTAAGTTAAAAATAAAATTGGTTTTTATTTTTGAAGTTCAGCCGCCTTTAAGCTGTGAACGGCAAGTTTCGAGATGGTATTGAGTAATTTACCATCACAAGTAGCATAATCAATAATTTTATCTGTCATAGACGGTGCCCAAAAATTACGGATATGCACAACCACTTTAGGAACTATTACGGCTTCATTTTCACCTATAGCAATATGTTCGGCAATATGGTTAATCATTTTTATTAAATTATTTAATTCTGCGCATGACATTATTTATTTCTCTTTTTTTAATCGATAGGCATGGCTATAAACAACATGCCTATTTTGTCGTGAAAAACCGATCAGAGTAATACCTGTTTCATCGGCAATATTTATCGCTAATGTTGTTGGTGCTGATACAGCCGCGATAATAGCAATTCCCGCTTTTGCTGCTTTTTGTACAATTTCGTAACTAGCGCGACTTGATATTAATAGAAAGCCAGGCTGACGTAACACATGATCAGACCACAGCAAACCAATGAGTTTATCCAGAGCATTGTGACGACCCACATCTTCACAGACGTGGATAACATTGCCATCTATATCGCACCAAGTAGCACCATGAACCGCTCCTGTTAATTTTTGTAAAGGTTGGTGCCTTGCCAAATTAACGGTAGCCTGATTGATGGCTGCATGTTCGATAGTAAAATTACTAACCACTGACTCTAATGGCACCTTAACTTGCTCTAACGATTCTGCACCACAAATGCCACACCCCGTTCTTCCTGTTAAACTTCGACGACGGCCTTTTAACTGAATAAAACGCCGACTGGATATAGTTAAAGCTATTTCAATACCTTTTTCTTGTTCAATAATATCAATAGCATATATCTCATCAGTGCGATTAATAATGCCTTCAGTTAAGCTAAAGCCTATAGCAAAGTTTTCCAATGCCGTTGGACTTACCATCATCACAGCATGAGAAATACCATTGTAAACCAAGGCCACAGCAACTTCTTGGGCAATTAAGTCAGCACAACGATCGACGGCATTGTTTTGCCATACGTTAACATTTTGCTTTACTAAGCCTAATTGCTCTTTAACAGGCCCCACTATTGTATTATTCAACACTCACTCCATTTCAGTTATTTACTTTGTATTTTTAGGCATCAGCCTTATTTACAAAATCAATTTGTGTCTCTGTAAACGACTTATGAGCATGCTGCCAGTTTGACTTCTCAGTAACTTTAGTAATTTGCACCGCGGTTACTTTATATTCAGGGCAATTGGTAGCCCAATCTGAATTGTCAGTGGTGACGACATTAGCACCACTTTCGGGGTGATGGAACGTGGTATAAACCACTCCTGGTTGTACTCGATCGGATAATTGGACAGTTAACGCTGTCTCTCACCCGGCTTTTTACTTGTACTAAATCACCGTTGTTAATACCGCGATCTTCTGCATCATGAGGATGAACTTCGAGAATATCTTTATCATGCCAATCATGATTAGCTGTTCGTCGAGTTTGTGCACCAACATTGTATTGGGATAAAATACGTCCTGTCGTTAGCAAAAAGGGAAAATGTTTATTCACTTTTTCAGAAGTAGCCACATATTCAGTTAGCACAAATAAACCTTTACCACGTACAAAACCCTCTACGTGCATTATTGGCGTACCATTGGGTGCTTGTTCATTGCAAGGCCACTGTAAAGATCCTTCCTCATCAAGGCGCTGATAGTTTACTCCGCTAAAGGTTGGTGTTAATGCAGCTATTTCATCCATAATTTCAGACGGGTGGTTATATTTCATTTCATAACCTAACGCATTTGATAGAGCCATAGTGCCTTCCCAATCGGCTTTGCCACCTAATGGCGCCATCACTTTTCTTACCGGCGAAATTCGTCGCTCAGCATTAGTAAAGGTGCCATCTTTCTCTAAAAACGAGGCGCCAGGTAAAAACACATGGGCGTATTTAGCTGTTTCATTCAGGAATAGATCCTGAACTATTAAACAATCCAAATTACGCAGCGCAGCTTGTACATGATGAGTATTAGGATCAGATTGAGCAATGTCTTCTCCTTGACAATATAACCCTTTATAGCTTCCCGCCACAGCGGCATCTAACATATTAGGTATACGTAATCCTGGCTTATTATCGATTTCGACCTGCCAATGTTGTTCAAATTGTTGACGTACAGCGTCATCTGAAACATGGCGATAACCCGGTAGTTCATGAGGAAAGGATCCCATGTCACAAGAGCCTTGAACATTATTTTGTCCCCGTAAAGGATTAATCCCAACGCCGTCTCTGCCAATATTCCCCGTCAGCATCGCTAGATTAGCAATTCCCATAACCATAGTCGACCCTTGACTATGCTCAGTAACACCCAAGCCATAATATATTGCACCATTATTGGCTTTTGCATATAACCTTGCCGATGCTCTTAACTCTTCTGCCGGTATACCTGTAACATCTGCCATAGCCTCTGGGGAATTATGCTCTTGACAAATAAAAGCTTTCCAACGCTCAAAAGCCTCCAATTCACAGCGTTCTTCAATGTACGTTTGAGCATGTAAATTTTCAGTAATAATGACATGCGCCATAGCATTAATAAAAGCGACATTGGTACCTGGTCGTAACTTCAAATGATGATGTGTTTCAACATGCGGGCTTTTCACTAAATCAATACGGCGCGGATCTACCACAATCAATTTAGCTCCTTCACGCAAACGCTTTTTCAATCTCGACGCAAATACTGGGTGTGCATCTGTTGGATTAGCCCCAACGACCATGACTACATCGGCTTTTTCGACTGAGTCAAATGTTTGTGTTCCCGCAGACTCTCCTATGGTGGTTTTTAACCCGTATCCCGTAGGTGAATGACAAACCCTTGCGCAGGTATCAACATTATTATTACCAAATGCCGCCCTGACCAATTTTTGCACTAAGTAAGTTTCCTCGTTAGTACAACGTGATGAAGTAATACCACCAACACTGTTTTTACCATATTGTTGCTGAATTGATTTAATTTTAGTGGCGGCAAAGTTGACCGCTTCGTTCCAAGATACTTTTTTCCATGCATCATCAATGCTGTCTCGGATCATTGGTGTGGTGACGCGCTCTGCGTGAGTTGCATAACCAAAAGCGAATCGGCCTTTAACACAAGAATGTCCTCTATTCGCCTCCCCCTTTATAAGGCACCATGCGAACGACTTCGTCCCCTTTTAACTCAGCTTTAAATGCACAGCCAACGCCACAATAAGCACATGTTGTAACAACACTACTCATCGGTTGACCTTTTTCAATGACCGAATTTTCCATCAAGGTGGATGTTGGGCATGCTTGCACACATGCCCCACATGAAACACATTCAGAATCCATAAAATTTTCAGCTTGCCCTGCCGTCACCTTAGAATCAAAACCACGCCCCTCAACTGTAAGCGCGAAAGTGCCCTGTACTTCTTCACAAGCTCGTACGCAACGCGAGCAAACAATGCATTTACTGGGCTCAAAAGTAAAATATGGATTCCGGTATCTTTTTCTGCTGTCAAATGATTTTTACCTTCAAAACCATAACGCACATCTCTTAAGCCGACTTGTCCGGTAACATCTTGTAATTCACAATCACCGTTAGCAGCACAGGTTAAACAATCTAATGGGTGATCAGAAATATAAAGCTCCACCACATTACGGCGTATTTTGGCTATTTTCTGGTTTTGCGTTTTTACAACTAAGCCCTCTTCTACTGGTGTAGTACAAGAAGCAGGAAAACCTCTCCGGCCTTCTATCTCAACTAAACAAACACGACAAGAACCAAACGCTTCAATTGAATCTGTAGCACATAGTTTAGGAATGTTAATGTCTGCCAAAGCTGCTGCGCGCATAATAGAAGTACCTTCAGGCACCGCTATGTTTTGACCATCAATAGTGATGTTGATCAATTCAGCTGAGTTATCCGTAGCAAAATTTACGCCTGCTGACGGCGTTCCATAGTCTTTATTGGGATTACTCTCTTTTTTAGGATCGAAGTATTGCAACATGGTAACGCCCTCTTAAACCTTGTGTGAAGAAATAAAATCTTCAGGAAAATATTTTAACGCACTCATCACAGGAAAAGGAGTCATGCCCCCCATCGCACATAATGAGCCATACGTCATGGTTTCGCATAAGTCTTCCAAAAGTGTGAAATTTTCTTCAAAAAGAGCCGAATCCTTGTTTGTAGATAGAATTTTATCGATCACCTCGATACCACGAGTTGAGCCAATACGGCAAGGCGTACATTTTCCACATGACTCTTCCGCGCAAAATTCCATAGAAAAACGCGCCTGCTCGGCCATATCTACGCTATTATCGAAAGCAACTATCCCCCCATGACCAAGTACTGCATTAATGCTAGTAAAGGCTTCATAATCTAAGGCTGTATGCCATTGGCTTTCGGGTAAATAAGCTCCTAAAGGCCCACCAACTTGCACACTTTTTATCGGTTTACCGGTACGAGTACCCCCGCCAAAATCTTTCAGTAAACTATGCAGTGAAGGGCCAAAAGCTAATTCAACTAAGCCGGCTTGTTTGATGTTTCCTGCCAATTGAAATGGTAGGGTACCTCGTGATCTTCCCATACCAAAATCCTGATAATAATTTGCACCTTTAGCTAAAATAATAGGTACAGATGCGAGCGAAATAACATTATTGATGACTGTAGGTTTTTGCCAAAGACCATTAATAGCGGGTAGCGGAGGCTTAGCCCTAACCATACCTCGTTTACCTTCAATGCTTTCCATCAAAGCGGTTTCTTCACCACAAATATAAGCCCTGACCCCTAGTCGCACTTCGATAGTAAATTCTTTACTGCTACCTTGAATATTTTTCCCAAGATAGTTTTCGTTAGTGGCAAGTTCAATCGCTTTATTTAACACCTCGTGTGCTAGCGGATATTCTTCACGTAAATAGATAAATCCTACTGTTGCACCAACGGCTAAACCGGCAATGATCATTCCCTCAAGCAAGCAAAAGGGATCACTCTCCATAATCATGCGATCAGCATAAGTACCTGAATCACCTTCATCTGCATTACACACTATATACTTTTGATCCGCAGACGCATTTAACACTGTTTGCCATTTAATACCCGTAGGAAAAGCTGCACCTCCTCGTCCACGTAAACCAGAGTCAGTTACCGTAGACACAATTTGCTGAGCAGAATCCAGTAATGCTTGTTTTAGCCCTAAAAATCCACCATGCTCGCAATAGTCATCAATGCAAAGGGGATCAATAATACCTACTCGTGAAAAAGTTAGCCTTTGTTGTTTTTTCAAATAGGGTATTTCTTCAGTCAACCCCAGATAAAGTGGGTGCCCTTCATTTTCCTGCCAACATAAAGATTCTATAAAATCTTCAACATCATCAGCCTTCACAGGCCCATAGGCCACTCGTCCTCGTTCCGTTTGTATTTCTATCATGGGTTCTAACCAATATAAACCCCGAGACCCATTACGCACGATATGCAGGGGTAAGTTATTTTTATCCGCTAAATGTTGAATAATATTGGCTACTTTATCAGAGCCTAACGATAGTGCCGTGGTATCTCTGGGAATATATAAGGTATGCATAGAGGCATTTTTTGACGTATTTCTAGGTATAGATACTGAACTCATTTTATTTCACCTCCACAACTTGCGTACGAAGCGAAGAAAGCAATTGCTCAAATTTAGCTATATCGACATGACCATGCACTTCATCACCAATGCGTATGGCAGGAGAACACGCGCAATTACCTAAGCAATATACTGGCTCTAGGGTAATATCACCATCAGCCGTGGTTTGTTGATAATCAATATTCAACACTTTTTTAGCATGAGCCTCTAGCCCCCTACTTCCCATAGCCTGGCAAGACTCCGCTCTGCAAATCTGAATAGTGTGATTGCCCGCAGGTGTTGAACGGAAATAATGGTAGAAACTCACTACACCATGTACTTCAGCTCTAGAAAGGTTTAAACCATCCGCCAAAGAAAGGCAATGACTCAGGAGGGATATAACCTATTTTGTCCTGTACCGCATGTAAAATAGGTAACAATGCACCTGGTTTATCCCGCATCGCTTCGACTATCTTGGCCACGTCACTAGTTTGCCAAGAGGCTGAATGAAATTGTTTGTTCATAAGGGGCTCTGTATGTTTTTTGTCATTAACTCAGTATAGATAAATTTATTCCAAAACAACCGCCAACTAAATTACATCACTGGCAACAGTTTTGATAATGGTGTACATACAGTAACAATATATGCACAAAACTACCTATTTAAATTTTATATGTTAAACTTAAAAATCCAGAATAACATAGCTTTATAGCCACCTAAATATGAACTTTAATTCCTATATATTTAAAGAATAAACTAGATAATTATTTATCAATGTGGGCTAAACAAAAAACATCGATCTAAAACAAGGGACAAGAAGCACCATGACTAAACGTATTCATATCAGCCCTGCTTGGTCATTTCATGATGACGCAGGCAATAAACTTAACGCTCAGTTATTCCCTTTGCTTAACGGAATCAAAAAAACAGGAAAGTTAACCGCTGCAGCAAAGTTCGCAAATATTTCTTATCGACATGGTGGAATCTTCTAGAACAGGCAACATTGTTTTTTGGAAATAAACTAGTGATATTAGAAAAAGGTCGAGGTGCCACGGTCACCCCGCTAGGTGAAAAATTATTGTGGGCTGAACAAAGGGTCGCAGCAAGATTACAACCGCAAATGGAAAACCTAGCATCAGAGTTAAATATTGAAATTCATAAGGAAATGGCTGATTTAACTCCTGTTTTACGTCTACACGCAAGTCATGGTTACGCCGTTGCACTCTTGCCGGCGTTCGCCAAAAACTTCCAATTAGACCTGCAATATAAAAGCTCACACGACGCACTTTCTGCTTTAAGTCGCAATGCCTGCGATCTTGCCGGTATACACATTCCCGCTAACATACCTACTGAATCGGTAATTGAGCGCTATAGCCATCACCTTAAAAAACAAAATAATAAGGATAGTTACAAAATCATTCGTTTTATTACTCGTCAGCAAGGATTAATGGTTGCTCCATTAAATCCAAAATCGATACGCAATATCAATGACTTGAGCAAAAGCGGTATTAAATTTATTAATAGACACAAAGATTCAGGTACACGAGCGCTACTAGATCAATTACTCAGTGATCAAAACATCATGACTAATGAAATAGATGGGTATCAAGATGAGGAGTTTACTCATTCAGCTGTCGCAGCTTATGTTGCTGCAGGTATGGCAGACGTAGGTTTTGGTGTAAAGGCGGCGGCAAAACACTTTAACCTTGAATTCATTGAAGTAGCCAGTGAACATTATTTAATGATTTGTCATGAGCGCAGTTTAGAACAACCCGCATTAATTCACTTTCTAGAACAAATACGAAGTGCTGAATTTCATAACAAAGTTTATCAATTAGCCGGTTATTCAGCTCAGAAATGCGGCGTTATTGAATCTTTAACTGACAGCCTTTCGTGAGTAGTGTGCAACATAACATGCTAAATAAAACATGATTGTTGCAAGGCCGCTACCGTCAAAATTAATTTGGTACTTAACAGAGTTTATTCTTTATTCTTTATTCTTTATTCTTTATTCTTTATTCTTTATTCTTAACAAGTTGCTCTTTAAACGTGTCAAAAAACCAATCATCAAGCATCTTCTTTTCATAACCGAGGGATTCTTGACGGTATCTCAACGATGCCCCCATCATAAAACTCATATCTTTTAGGATCACATCATCAGTAAGCATGACACTGCCATTGGCATCAATTAATTGATAGGAAAAGTTCATACGAGGAAAGTAAATATCTCTGATAATACGTAACCGACTGATACCAAGCATCATGAGTATCACCGGCTAAATCTATATCCGTTACCTCAATTTTTAATACCTGCCCCTCAGGAAGCTTTGTCGCAAGTTTACTAAAGTGTTTTTCAAAGCTTTGAAAGGTATTTTCACGAAAGTGTTTTCTGTGCCCTTCCCCAGGGTCAATATCCCGGTATTTATCATAATCGGTCCATGTAACTTCTACTGTTGCCGCAGAAGCAACAGTAGTACCTAGTATAAAACCGAATAAAGACAAAAAGATAACGCTGTAATTAAGTATTTTCATAATGATATAGCTTCTGTTAAATATTATTAATTTAGTGCTCGTCACACACTGACTTATTACACAAACCCTTTATAAGTTTTCCTCAGCAAACGAGGCTAATCGGCTTCGTACAACACCATTAAGGTTAACAGTTGCACTCCCTGGAAAATCTTTGAATCGTTCAACAATATAAGTTAACCCCGATGTCACCGCGGTTAAATAATTACTATCAATTTGTGCTAAGTTGCCTGAACACACTAGTTTAGTGCCTTCACCACAGCGCGTTATAATCGTTTTAAGTTGTGATGCCGTTAAGTTTTGACATTCATCTAACAGTACTAATGCATTTTGAATACTACGCCCACGCATGAAGTTAACCGACTTAAACTGAATATTCGCCTTATCCATAATATAGTCTAAACTGCCTGACATACTCTCATCTTGCTTATGTAATACTTCTAAGGAATCAGTGATAGCCGCCACCATGGCGCCATTTTTTCTTCTTCGGTTCCTGGCAAAAAGCCAATAGATTCAGCTATTTCAGGTGTACTACGTGTCACGATGATTTTATCATACAAGCCACTTTCTACTACTTGCTCTAAAGCTGTAGCAAGTGCCAATAAGGTTTTACCACACCCCGCAGGACCGGTTAAAATAACTAAATCAATGGTTGGGTCAAGCAAAGCATCCATAGCCATGCCTTGGTAAATATTTTTAGGATGAATACCCCAAGCTGTTTTTCCGAGTAATCGTTCACGACCTAAATCCAAAATGGACACTTGCTCGTCACTCCAACCAGTAACTTTCCCAAAGAAAGGTTTCACTTTCATCAATAAGGTATTCATTCATATAACATAACGGCACTGAGCTTTTATCCACAATATGAGTGGTATTTCTTCCTTCAGTTTGCGTATCGCAAACCTTAACATGCTGCCAAAAATCCCCTTCAAACTGATGATAACCTTTAGTTAAAAATTGAATATCATCAATAAGTTGGTCTGTTCTGTAATCTTCTACATGCGCTAAGCCTGCTCCCTTTGCTTTTAAACGCATGTTAATATCTTTAGTCACCAAAACTATTTTACTGGTGGGATTTTCTTTTTGGATATGCAAAGCCGCATTAATAATTCGATTATCATTTTCATTAAAAGACAATACTTGTGCAGTTTGCTTTAAACTGTAGTCATTAATAATAGATAAATGACCGGCGGGGTGTTGTTCATCATTTTGTGGCAATTTTACACCTGCTAATACCTCCTCTGGGGTCGCATCAGAAAGAGTATCCTCAAGTGCTCGAATAGCAACCCTTGCATCTCTACTAACATCTTTTCGTCTATCTTTAATTGAGTCTAATTCTTCTAACACTGTCATAGGAACAACCACGTCATGCTCTTTAAAAGATAAAAAAGCGAAGGGTTCGTGCAGAAGGATATTGGTGTCGAGAATATAAATTGTTTTTTCATCACTCATATAAGCATCTCCGGCCTAATACTATGCAGACAAAAGTAGTATAATGATAAGAACGTAGCGTTACTGTACAGAATCAGCACCTACTATTTAACAATGGCAGTTTATTTAAAGTATGACAAGAAAAAATTGCTAATCTTTACTAAAGCTAACTATTATTATTTACAGCGAAAAGGTAATATAGCGCCTTTTTTCAGTGCTGCGTGTTCAGCATCGTAATTTCGCCTAAATTTTTAAGTTGTTTGGAGTTTTTTTATGCCATTTCAGGTAGGTCAACGTTGGATAAGTGATAGTGAATCAGATCAAGGGTTAGGAACCGTTACCAATATAGAACACAGATTCGTTACTATTATTTTTACCGCAACGGGTGAATCTAGACAATATGCAAAAGCGAATGCCCCATTAACACGGGTTATTTTTAATCCTGGTGACTCTATACCAAGCCATGAAGGTTGGACATTAAAAGTCACCTCAATGACTGAAGATAATGGCATTATTACCTATCACGGCGTTAAGCAAGGTAGTGAATCTGAAGAAACAATATCACTAAAAGAAGTGATGATTGATCACTTTATTAAATTTAATAAACCACACGACCGTTTACTAAATAATCAAGTAGATAGGCTTGATTGGTTTAGCCTTCGTAAAAGCTGTATAAATCACCAATATCAACAGCAACAATCTGAATTGATGGGCTTAACAGGCGCGCGCGTAAACCTTATTCCTCATCAACTTTATATTGCTGATGAAGTAGGCAACCGTTTCGCGCCCCGAGTGTTACTTGCTGATGAAGTAGGTTTAGGTAAAACTATTGAAGCCGGCCTAATCATTCATCAACAACTTGTGAGTGGTCGAGCAAAACGTATCTTAATTATAGTACCAGATTCATTAATGCATCAATGGTGGTAGAAATGCTACGACGTTTCAACCTTAATTTTAGCATTTTTGATGAAGAACGCTGTGCGGAAGTGGTGGTGATGATAATACAAACCCATTTAGTAGCGAACAATTAGTACTTGTAAACCTCAACTTTGTGACTAAAAACCCACAATGGTATGACGAACTAATTAATGAAGACTGGGACTTGATGGTAGTAGATGAAGCACACCACTTAAATTATAGCCAAGACAATCCAAGTATTGAATATCAATGTATTGATCAATTAGCGCAAGTGATTCCTGGTGTACTATTACTAACTGCAACACCTGATCAATTGGGTCATGAAAGCCATTTCGCCCGTTTACGTTTGCTCGATCCAGACAGGTTTTTTGATTATAACAAATTTATCGAAGAAGAATCACATTATAGTGAAGTAGCCGATGCTGCTAATGCATTACTTGAAGGAATAAAATTATCAAGTAGTCAAGAAAGCACCTTGTCTGACCTACTCAAAGAGTCTGATATTAGCCAACAACTAATACAATTAAATGATAAAGATAATGAACAAAAAGAAAACATTCGATCGCAATTAGTCTCTCAGTTGCTCGATAGACATGGTACAGGTCGCATCTTATTTAGAAACTCTCGTAATTCCATCAAAGGCTTCCCTGCGCGTGAAACACATTCAGCAGCACTAACAATGCCCGAGCAATACCAAGAAGCTTTAAATGAGTTTATGCTCAGCGACTGCCCCGAAGGATTAGCAAAAAAAGCACAAGCCAAGTATGTTTTTACACCTGAAATGTTATATGGCTTAGATAATAAAGCTGAGGCATGGACTACGTTTGATCCAAGAGTAGATTATTTAATTGATTTACTAAAATCTTTAAAAAAAGAAAAAGTATTAGTCATTTGTGCCCATGCACAAACTGCCATTGATTTAGAAGCGGTACTACGTATAAAAGAAGGAATACGCTCAGCAGTCTTTCACGAGGGGCTATCGATATTTGAACGAGATAAAGCGGCGGCTTATTTTGCCCAAGATGAAAACAGTGCACAGCTGTTACTTTGCTCGGAAATAGGTAGCGAAGGACGAAACTTTCAGTTTGCACACCACTTAGTATTATTTGATTTACCCAGTAATCCCGACTTATTAGAACAACGTATTGGACGTCTAGATCGTATTGGTCAAACTGAAGTAATACGATTGCACGTGCCATATTTTGAAGATTCTGCACAAGCTTTATTATTTGATTGGTATAAACAAGGGTTACAAGCATTTGAGCACACTTGTGTAACTGGTCGCGTGGTGTATGAAACTTATGGTGAGCAATTATTATCGTTAGCCTTAAGTGCCCAAACAGGTGTCACGTGAGGCAGAAGAACTCATTAGTGAAACCTGGAAAAAACACTGTCAAATAAAGGCAGAGTTAGAATCTGGCCGCGATAAATTACTCGAACTAAACTCCTCAGGTCAAGGACGCGCGCAAGCATTAGTTGAGAAAATTGCTCGCAATGACAGACAAATACACTTACCTCAATTTATGTTTCAAGCACTTGATGTTTTTGGTGTTCAACAAGACGATAAAGCCGACAATGCTATTGCACTAAATCAAAGCGAACACATGCTTAACAATAATTTTCCTTGTTTACCTGAAGATGGTACAACCGTTACCTTTGATCGTGACACAGCATTAATTAATGAGAATTATCAATTACTCACTTGGGACCACCCCATGGTTCGTGGCGTTATGGACTTAGTGCTTAGTGATGAGATTGGTAATGCCAGTATCGGATTATTAAAAAATGAAGCCTTACCCGTGGGCACTTTCTTTCTAGAATGTTTATTTACTGTCGAAGCAACAGCTCCAAGACATTTGCAACTGAATCGTTATCTACCAACAACACCTATTCGAATTTTAGTTGATAAAGTGGGTAATAACCTTGCCGACAAAGTCACTGAGACCGTTTTAGATAACCAACTAACCCCAGTTAAAAAGCAAATGGCATTACAATTAATTAAAGCTTTAAAATCACAAATAGGTCCATTAGTAACGAAAGCGGAAGAGCACGGTAAACAGCAAATTAAAGCAATTCAAACCAAAGCATCCACCTCAATGCAAGCCAAGCTTGAAAAAGAACAACAAAGATTAACCGCCTTAAAGGCCATTAATCCAAGTGTTAGACAAGCTGAAATTGATTTTATAGCTCATCAGCAAAACGAATTACTTCACTATATAGATAAAGCACAGCTAACCTTTGAAGCCATACGTATGATTGTGGTAACGCATTAATGACTGCCAATCCTGAGTTTGTCTATACCCCTCCAATGAATCCTTATCTTGATATTGTTTATCAAGATAAGGATATTGTTGTATTAAATAAAAGTAGCGGTCTACTGAGTGTACCTGGGCGATTGCCAGAGCATCAAGATTGTTTACAAAACAGAGTACAGCGTGTTTTACCTACAGCCACAGTAGTGCATCGTTTGGATATGGCAACGTCAGGTATTATTATTATGGCACTCAACAAACCTGCACATGTTTTTATTAGTCGACAATTTGAACAAAGAAAAACTGAAAAAAGCTACATTGCTCGAGTGTATGGGCATGTAAAAGCGCAAGAAGGTAGCGTTAATTTGCCACTCATTTGTGATTGGCCTAATAGACCTAAACAAAAAGTTGATCATGAAAATGGCAAGCAGTCACTAACCCATTACAAAGTATTGAGTTACAGCGAGCAAAATTCAACAGTCGGTCACAGTTTAGCGCATAATTTAGATAATAGTGTAGAGGGTTGTATCAATAGCACCTTACTTGAATTAACACCGATAACGGGTCGTTCTCATCAACTACGCGTCCATATGCTAGCCTTGGGTCACCCTATTCTGGGTGATCGATTATACGCCCATGATAAAGCATTATCGGCTAGCCCCAGGTTACAATTACACGCCCAACACTTGAGTTTAGCGCATCCAACAACAGGAGAGATACTCAGTTTTAACGCTCCTTGTTCATTTACAACGGCATAAAACTATTAACATATTTCGTTAATAGTTTTATCGAATAAGCCGATATAAACTTATTCAGCCCATTTTTAACATCATAATAAATACGGATAAGCTGTGCGCGTGCTATTTAAATCAACATTACTTACACTTTTTTCTTGCTATTAAGTTGGTCAAGCTTTGCTGTATTAGCACAACAAGATGAAAATATTGACGAGGAAAAAACGGTTACTCAAATAACATCTGCAACGTCTGAGCCTGAAGTAACGAATACAAGTAACCGTAAGACTAATGCCGTACCTCCCAAACCCTTGACCTTGCAATATAACGAAGACATAAAACACTACCTGCCGGCAAGTAAAGTAACGCCTTTATTAGCCGGTACTGAAGAATACATTACTTTAATTACTGAAAATAGCAGCATGAATAACAAAGGTGTGGCTATTTTATTACCTGACTGGGAACAGGGAGCGACAAGTCCTAAAGCATTAAATTTTTTACGTCAACAACTCCCTGAACAAGGCCGGACGACCATCAGTGTTCAACCAAGCAGTAAACCAAGTAACTATCCGTCAAATGCCATAACGGTCCTACAGCAACAAGAAGAAAATAAAAAAATTATTGATGAATACCGGCGAAAACTGAGTGTCATGATGAACGCAGTGATTGAAAAGGCGAATGAATTCCCTGGTATTATTATGATCGTTGCTCAGGGTAATCATAGTGCAATGTTAGTAGAACTATTGAATCAAGACATCAATCCTCCGCAGATTACTCAACCGCCTAATGCCTTAGTTTTATTAAGTAGCTATGTATTGAGCAGTAACGTTTTACTTGATGAAACCAATACGGTTTTTGCAAAACAATTAGCAAAAAGTGAATATCCCGTTTTAGATCTATACTTAAAACATGATAACCCTGTAGTCATTTCAAAAGCCAAGCAACGTCTCACATTGTCGAAGCAAGAAATGAAAGTTTATTATCGACAACGACAACTGAATAATACCGCCATGGGATACTACCCAGAACAAGAGCTACTCACCCAGATCAACAGCCGGTTAAAAGCGATTGGCCGGTAACAACCTTGTACCGAAATATACCAATAAGTGATGAACACCCAAGACACAAGGGCGTTCAATATTCTTCGTCTGTATTATAAACCATACCAATTTCATTAATTAACCTCAGCTTAGGTTAATTAAGTGATCTATTTAATCCGTAGAAATGATCACATTGTTTGTGAGGTTGGTATCACCACTAACAGCGCACCGTTTCACCTTCTTTACTTCTCGTGCTTTGAAATCAAATCATACGCAGCTTGAATATCTTGCGTTTTTTCTTTTGCGGCTTCCATCATCGCGGGAGGTAACCCTTTAGCGATTAATTTATCAGGATGATGCTGTGACATAAGCTTACGATAAGCCTTTTTAATATCAGCTTTTGCATCGTCTTTACTAACACCTAAGATTTTATAGGCATTCTCTAACTGCCCTGCACTCGTTGGTGAGTTTTCGCCATTAAATTGCTGATACCCTGCCCCACCTTGCTGATTAAAAGCAGCACTGGCAATAATCATTTCTAACAAATTATCTAGCTGACGAGATGAATAACCTAATAATTTAGCGATGGTGTGTAATACTTCACGTTCTTTCGAATCCAAATCACCATCAGAAAAAGCCACTTGAATTTGAATTTCTAAAAACATCAAACGTAAATCATGTCGGGCACCACAAATACGTCTGAACTTACGTAATCGTTCTTGCAAAGGAAAACCTGTCGTTTTACCTTCACGAAAAGCATCTTGTGCTTGTTGACGCAATTCACTGGTTAAACCCAAACTTGTTCATATAGGCGCCGGCAAACGCAATCTCATGATTAGTCACTTGACCTTTAGCTTTAGCTACATGCCCCATCACTGAAAAAGTTGTGTAGAAAAAAGCTGCCTGACGGGCAACATCATCTTCCTTACCACCAGACATACCATCAAAATCAAAGCCTCGTCCACGATCAAACATGTGCCCCGCCCACATACCGAACAATGCTCCAAAGAAGTTTTTACTTAACATTAAGCCAAATAGAAACCCTAAAACTTTTCCCCAAATACGCATACGTTTATTATTTTCCTACACTTTAATTTGCTATTTACTCGCTACTCGTAGCGAGAAAGCGACATTTGCTATATCATATACGTTTCATTGCACATATTTAAGATAACCTTTACAAATAAATGCTTTTTCTTCGACTATCCCTTATTTTCATCACCTTATTTTGTGTGGTATTTTCAGTATTTGCATCTGCTACTGAAAATAGCGAAACACACTCCGAATCAGCCGAATTCACTCAACAATGCGCAATTCCTGTTTTTTCGCCCATGATAAGTGATGCACCTCAGATCACAGATGATAGTATTAACATTACCTCCAAGTATGCGAGTATTGAAAAAGACCAAGTCGCCAATTTTAATGGTGGCGTAATACTGTTAGATAAAAGTCAAACAATCAAAGCCGATCAACTCGCTTTTGATCGTTCATTAATGACCTTTAATGCGCAAGGTAATATACATTATCAGAACCAAAGTATTGATATTTTAGCCAGTGAACTTTACGCCAGTAAAAAAGATAAAAAAAGTACCATGCTTGATGCCGCCTATCAATTATATGGTAATCCTGGTCATGGAAGTGCTGATCAATTAGAAATTAGTGCCCAAAAAGGTTTAAGTTTACTCGATTCTACATTTACCACCTGTATTGGTGAAAACCCCGACTGGCAAATAAAAGCATCCGAAATAATAATATCAGCCGACGGTAGCGAAGGTGAAGCTTATCATGCACAAGTTAGATTATTTGATACCCCCATACTGTATTTACCCTACTTTACTTTCCCTGTATCTAAACAAAGAAAAAGTGGTTTTTTATACCCTAAAATTGGTAGTTCTAGTAACTCGGGGGTAGAAATTGAAATCCCTTATTATTGGAATATTGCACCCAATATAGACGCAACAATAACGCCACATTATATGTCTAAACGTGGTACTCAACTAAAAACAGAACTACGGTATTTGTCAGGGTTGCAAAATGGCAGTATTAATTTTGAATACTTAAACAAAGATAATGAACTAAGCGCTAATAGTGATGCACGTTACTTAACTAGATTTCAACATGTGGGAACTTTTTCTGATAATTTCCGAGCCTATGTTGATTACACCACAATAAGTGATGACAATTATTTAATTGACATTGGGTCTAACCAATACAATGCAAATGATGCCTATTTATACCAAGTTGGTGAGTTAGCTTATTTTGGTGAACAATGGCAAACCACCATAAAATTACAAGATTTTGAAGTACTCGGTAATCATCAATCAAGTTATAAAACATTACCTCACGTTGAAATATCTGCCCAAGAGCCATTTAAGCTGTTTTCCCAACAAAATTTATCTGGTCAATTTGAATTTAATTCTGAATTAACCAGTTTTCAAGCTCAATCTGACGATCAAGTCAGTGCGAATCGTTATCATGTTGAAGCAGGGGTAAGTTTTCCTATCTCCACACCTGCTTGGTTTTTAACTTCTGAATTTAAGTTAATGCACACTTATTATCAACAAGATAATATTCAAGCCGGTAGCACATTGAGCGAAACAGTGAATCGTACTTTACCTAAAGTTCGGTTTCATGGGGGGATTAATTTTGATAGAAATATTAATTTATTTGATAATGACTATACCCAAACAATAGAACCACAAATTCAATATTTGTACATTCCCGAAAAAAATCAAAGTAATATAGGTTTATACGATACAACCAAACTACAAGATGATTTTAATGGTTTATTTAGAGATAAAAGCTTTAGTGGTTTAGATAGAGTTGCTAGCGCTAACCAATATACATGGGGTGTAACGAGTCGCGTTCTTGATCAATCTAACTTAGAAGTTTTTCGATTGAGCATCGGTCGCATACAATATTTATCCACCAGCAACACAGTTGATGCTTTATTTGAATCTAATAATAACAATCTACAGTCTTCCGTGGCAGCGAGTTTGTTCTACCGTTTAAATCATAAGTGGCAAATCAGTAGCGATATACAATACAATACAGATGAGAGCTTCACGAATAAGAGCCAAGCAGCCGTTAATTATCAAATTGATAAATATAATTCAGTTCAATTGAACCATAGGTATGCTCGTAATGTCTCAGATAGTAGTTTAGAACAAATGTCATTACTCGCAAACTTTGCAATTAATAAAGACTGGGCTTTTGTAGGACGCTTAACGCAAGATTTAAAGGAGCAACGCAGCATAGAAAGTTATCTTTGGAATACAATTTGAAAGTTGCTGTTGGGCTATACGTATTGCCTATCATAGACATATAAATTCAAACTTAAGCGATAATGATTTTAACGACGAAAACCGTGATGATTTTAATAGTGGCTTTGAGTTACAGTTCATCATCAAGGGGCTCAATGGTAATCAGAAGACTATTGGCACACAAGATATGTTTAATTCAAGTATTTTTGGCTATAAGCGCCCATACTATTTACAAAATTAAACATAAAATAATTAATAATATTCCATAAACAAGATGTAATAATTCATGAAAAAATTAGTGAGCACTTTACTTAACACATTACTACTAACCAGTTTATTTTATACTGGGTTTCACACTATCGTACACGCCGAAGAAAAACAAATTGATAAGGTTGCTGCAATTGTCAATGAGGGCGTAGTGCTCGAATCTGAAGTACAAGATCTTCTCATTAACATAAAAAGACAGGCTGAAAAAAACGATCAGTCACTCCCCTCAGATAAAGCGTTACGCACGCAAGTAATGGATAAGTTAATTAACGATAGCTTACTGCTACAAATTGGTGAGCGCATGGGGATACAAGTCAGTGATGCTCAGTTAGACCAAACGATTACCAATATGGCAAAAGAAAACAACCTCACTTTATCTCAATTTAGACAAGCACTGATAAAAGATGGTGAAGATTATGAAAAGTATAGAGAGAATGTTCGTGTTGAGTTGATTTCTGGTGAAGTTAGCCGTAATAGCGTTCAACGCCGTATTTATATTTCACCACAAGAAGTCTCCAATTTATTAGATTTAATGAAAGAGCAAACAAATAATAATGTTGAATACCACTTGGGTCATATACTTATTGAATTTCCTGCCAATGCAACACAAGCAGACTTAACAGCAAGTAAAGACCGTGCCGATAAAGTTATAGAATTGCTAAACTCTGGCTCTGATTTTAAGAAAATAGCAATAGCTTCATCAGGCGGTGCAAATGCACTTGAAGGTGGTGATTTAGGTTGGAAAAACATTAATGAAATGCCAACACTTTTTTCTGAACTAATCGATGGTAAAGACAAAGGTACTGTCGTTGGCCCAATTCGTACGGGTTTAGGTTTTAGTATTGTCAAGGTGCTTGATATTCGTGGTCGCCAAGTAGTTGAAGTTGAAGAAGTATTAGCCGCCCATATTTTAATCAAACCGTCAATTATTTTAAGTGAAGCTAAAGCTGAAGCCCAACTACAAGGAATGCCGGACAAAATTGAAGCAGGAGAAGCTAACTTTGCCGATCTTGCTAAAGAGTTTTCTGAAGGTCCTACATCCGTGAGAGGCGGGGATTTAGGTTGGGCGGACCCAAATAACTACGATCCTGCATTTAAAGAAGCCCTTGCAACAATGAAAATTGGAGAATACCACAAACCATTTCGTTCTTCATTTGGTCGGCACATCATTCAATTAAATGACCGTCGCATGGTTGATGCAACATCACAAATGAATCAAAGACGTGCTTATCAAATACTTCACAATCGTAAATTTGGTCTTGAAAGTGCTCGATGGATCAAAGAAACTCGTGATGAAGCTTACATAGAAATTTTTGAACAGGATAAATAATTATGACTAAACGTGTTGCTATTACGCCTGGCGAACCTCCGGTATCGGCCCTGATTTAGTTATTACAATCGCGCAGCAGTCTTGGCCTGTAGAACTTGTTGTTGTGGCGTCTAAAGCCCTAATAACAAATCGTGCCAAACAATTAAATTTACCCATTACGCTGATAGACTACGATCCTAATGAGCAAGCGCGTCCACAGGCAAAAAATACCTTAACGATACTTGACGTACCGTTAGCTCAACCAACAGTTCCTGGCATCCTTGATGTGAACAATGGCGTTTATGTTGTCGAAACACTCAAAGTAGCCAGTGATAAAAATATATCAGGTGAATTTGATGCTGTCGTCACCGGCCCCGTAAACAAAGGCTTAATCAATAAAGCAGGTGTACCTTTTAGTGGACATACTGAGTTTTTTGCCCACCAAGCAAATTGTTCCGATGTTGTGATGATGCTAGCAACTAAAGGTTTGCGCGTAGCACTAGTAACAACGCATATACCGTTAGCATATGTATCTAAAGCGATCACTTTTGAAAGATTACAAAAAGTAACACGTATTCTTCACGAAGATTTGAAAACTAAGTTTGGCATTCAATCTCCAAAAATTTATGCCTGTGGCATTAACCCCCATGCAGGAGAAGATGGACACTTAGGTCGTGAAGAAATAGAAACAATGGAACCTGCTTTTGCCCGACTTAGAGAAGAAGGCATCAACATAATAGGTCCTTTACCTGCGGATACTATTTTTCAAGAAAAATACCTGAAAGATGCCGATGCAATTCTAAGTATGTATCATGATCAAGGCTTACCAGTATTGAAATATAAAGGCTTTGGTTCATCAGTAAATATTACGTTAGGTTTGCCTTTTATCCGTACATCAGTTGACCATGGCACCGCGTTAGAATTAGCAGGTACTGGAAATGCTGATTCAGGCAGTATGATGGAAGCCATTAATAGTGCCATCTACTTAATAAATAATAGCGCCCCACATTAAGTACATATGAGCATCGCCTGAACATTCGAGAATATTTATGAACAGTAAAACCCACTTAGGTCACCAAGCAAAAAAGCGCTTTGGTCAAAATTTTCTTCATAATGATGCTGTTATTAGTGACATTATCGATGTAATCAATCCTGAACCAGGTGAAAACTTAATTGAAATTGGTCCAGGTCTTGGTGCATTAACTGAGCCTGTAGTTGAACGAGCAAAAAAGTTATCCGTAGTAGAGTTAGACAGAGATCTTGCCCATAGATTACGCCATCACCCTTTTTTAGCACCGCATTTAACTATTTATGAAACCGATGCCTTAAATTTTGATTTTTCTCAACTAGTCAAAGAAGAAAACGGCATTGAAAACCCATTACGTATTTTTGGTAATTTACCTTATAATATTTCTACACCACTTATTTTTCACCTATTAACCTTTAAAGATAAGGTTAAAGATATGCATTTCATGCTACAAAAAGAAGTGGTTGAACGTATGGCATCGGGTCCAGATTGCAAAGCCTACGGCCGATTATCTATTATGACTCAATACCAATGTCAAGTGTTCCCTGTCATGGAAATAGGTCCTGAAGCATTTAAACCCCCCAAAAGTTGACTCAGCTATTGTGCGTTTAATCCCTCATAAAGTGATTAAAAACCCAGTCAAAGATATTAATGCTTTGAATACGGTTTGTTTAGCAGCCTTCAATCAACGAAGAAAAACCATTCGAAACAGTTTTAAAAAGTTAATGAGTGAAGAACAGTTAAGTAGTCTTGGTATCGACGCTAACTTACGCCCTGAAAATTTATGTCTTGATGATTATATTAAACTCGCCAATTTTATTGTAGAGAACCCTCCTCTTGAAGAAGTAGAAACACAACATAAAAAGCAATCGAGACGGGCACAAAGAAGAGCAGCAGAACAGCAAGACTGATTAACGCGAAACATTGTAAACGAAATGCTCAGGTAACAGTTAAGGAGAATATTGGTGATATGGCTATTTATTTAGTTGGTGACATTCAAGGCTGTTACAGAGAACTAAAAGCACTCTTAAAGCAAGTAGCTTTTAACCCCACATTAGACCAATTATATTTAGCCGGCGATCTCGTTGCCAGAGGCCCTGACTCCTTAGCGACTTTACGATTTGTTAAGTCGCTCCATCAATCAGCCAAAGTGGTGCTAGGTAATCACGATCTTCATTTACTCTCGGTTTACGCGGGATTAAAAAAGTCAAAAAACAAGATCAGCTTGACGAATTACTAGCCGCAGAAGACATTGAAGACCTAATGACTTGGTTAGCTCAACAACCTTTATTGCAACAAATTGGGCAAGACAATGCTTACATGAGCCACGCGGGAATACCACCGCAGTGGGATTTACAACAAGCAATTGAACAAGCAAACTTTGCAAATGTACGACTAAGTTCTCCAGATAGAAACCATTGGCTTGCAGCCATGTACGGAGAAAAGCCTGATGATTGGCAACAAGTAAAGACCGAAGAAGATAAGTTTCGTTATACTGTTAACGCGTTTACTAGAATGCGTTACTGCTTTGAGGATAAACGATTAGAATTTGCAAACAAATCATCCCCTGACGCACTCAAATCGAACAGTCAGCCTGCCCCACATATACAACCTTGGTTTGAATTATCTCCAACAATTACTCAAACAACTTGGGTTTTTGGTCACTGGGCCGCCCTGATGGGACATTGCTCTGTACCCAATATTTACGCCCTAGATACTGGTTGTGTGTGGGGAAATCACTTAACTTTATTACGTTGGCATGATAAAAAAACATTTACTGAACCTTCCCATAAACGAGGGATTCAAACTAAACAGTTAAAATTAAACAATTAATACTAAATATAGATGAAAAAAATATGTAGCTTGATATACTAAATTATTAAGGTTTATTATCAATAGGTCTTAATATAATAATAAACAAGGAAGAGTGAGAAGATCACCTAAAGCAAACTAGGCTTTGCCAAAGGATTTTATACGGATATAGTGTTACTGAGAATATACTAAAAATAATAAAATAAACTAACATATGAGAATGATGACTTAGTCCCTTAACTTCACTGTTCTTTAACGCAAAAATTGGTTCAAATTAATCGGTGGTATCTATGAATTTTACTGTAGCAATGAAAATAATCGGTGGTTTTGCCATCATTTCAATTCTACTCATTATAACTAGCGTAATTTCGCTGTTTAACTTAAACACAATCAGCGAATCAACTAGCCAAGACAAAGTCAATTAGCCATTCCAACATTAAAAGCAAGTAATAAACTAGCCTTAGAATTAGGTCAAATGACAAATACAACGCTAGAAGGCTTTTACCAGTCTGACGTTACTTTGCTAACACAAAATTTAACAAATTATAATGCGATAGCCGAACAGTTTATTCCTGAATTTAAGGAATTAAAAAGCTTAGTCCAAACAGAAACCGTCTTAATTAGTAACTTAAATAAAGTCACTGATGTTTTTACTGCTTTCAATGACGCCGCCGTCACTGTGTTTGAAAGTAGAAAAAAATCAATTGAACAGAAAACCAGTTTAAAAGAAAAAGTGAGCAACTTAGAAGAACAAGCAGACGATGCCGTTACTTTATTACTTGATTTAGCCGACCATCGTTTAGCCGAAAGTAAACTACAACGTGCTATCAGCTTGAGTGAGCAGTTAGAGAATCAATTAAATGCTATTGTGACTTCTTCTTTAGAGTATAGCGACACCTTATCAGACAGTACGGCAGAGTTGATAGAAAGTGAAATATCGTTCAGTTTGCAAAGTGCGCAAACGTCAGTTAATGAGATTATTGCTGAATTAACGATGAACGATATTGAAAGTATCGCGAATGAATTATCTGAGTCTTTTACGAGTATTGAAGTCTTACTGTCATCAGATCAAGGCATTTTATTTCATAAGAGAGCACAATTAGCCGCTAACCAACAAGCTAAAGCGAAGTTAAAAGCAGTTAAAGAGTTCGCGCATCAAGCAAATAAAATATTAGAAAAACAAGTCGACTTGGCTAACCAAGCCACCCTTGCTTCAAGTGAGCTTGTTAAAAATTCAGTTTCGAGTGGTAATAATAAAACCATTATTATTGCTATCATCTCAATCATTATTGCTATTACGATTGCCCGTTTGACACTAATTAGTATTACTCGTCCTCTTAGCCGTGTTAACGATATGCTAAATATTGTTGCTTCAGGTGATCTATCACGTAAATTAGATGAAAGTGGTAAAGATGAATTTGCACAGTTATCTAAAAACTGTAATTTACTCATTGATAGCTTGCGTACCTTGATTGAAAGCATAGTCAACCGTTCTTCACAACTTGCCGCCGCAGCAGAACAAACATCAACTGTTACCGCAGAAAGTACGATAGCAATTGAGGAACAACGTAACCAAGTAGAACAAGCGGCTTCTGCAACGACTGAAATGAGCAGTACAGCTCAAAGTGTATTATCTAGCGCAAATGATGCGCTTGGCGAAATCAAGCACGCTGATGATGAGGCTGAGCGAGTTAAATTAATTTCTGGGCGCAACCGTCACACTATAGAACAACTGGCACAAGAAGTAGATTCTGCAGCCCAAGTAATCAACCAACTACAACAAGATAGCGCTTCTATTGGTAGTATACTTGATACTATTCGAGGTATTGCAGATCAAACTAATTTACTTGCATTAAATGCAGCGATTGAAGCGGCTCGTCCGGTGAACAAGGTCGTGGTTTTGCCGTCGTTGCCGATGAGGTGAGAACGTTAGCAAGCAGAACTCAAGAGTCAACGTCTGAAATCCAGACAATGATTGAATCACTGCAAACAGGTGCAGGTAAAGCCGTTACCGTTATGGATCCGGCAAATTAAAAGCAAGTGATTGTGTTGCACAATCAGAAGAAGCAGATAAAGCGCTAGAAACTATTACACATGCCGTACATGAAGCATTTGATCGTAGCTCACAAATTGCAAGTGCAGCTGAAGAACAAAGTGTGGTAGCACATGAAATCAGTGAAAACCTTGAATCTATCGTTGCTATTGCTGAGCAAACTACGGCAGGTTCAAAACAAACAGCGGAATCAAGCAGTGAAGTAGCTCGACTTTCGGAAGAATTACAACAATCTGTCCAAGAATTTAAATTATAAAAACAACTTATACTAGTTTCATTAATGAAGTGATTTATTTTAGCAAGTAGAAATGATCACATAGTTAGTGAGGTTGGTATTAATAAAAAGCCTGCTTTTTTTATGAAAAGCAGGCTTTTTTATATTCACAAAAAATCAATTATTATATCAAGACCGTTATTTCCCACTCAGCAAGAATAAATTTAATAGAATTTGTATTAAGATAATTCATTAAAACAACTAGGGAGATACTCTTCGTAAGGTTTCCAAGTAGTTTTGATTTTTTTATTTAATCCATTTCTAAGCTGAATATCACTTAACGTATTAATATGCCTTGACTCGTTAGCAAAATCTAAACACGCATTTTCAAAGTCTAATGAGCAAAAATCAAGTAGTTCAGTTAAGGCTTCTTTAGGTTTGGCAACGAGACTTTCATAACTAATATGATGTATAAACTCTGGTAGCACATTATGCCAATGCAGCATTACTTGTCGATAGTACCTATGGTATTTAGCTATTTCCGTTAATGAACAAAAATAAGGTTCAGGTGCATCAAAATGGTTGGTAAAAATAGACCAACTGACTGACTTTACATCACGTGAAATGTGAATAACTTTCGCTTGAGGAAAAAGCATTCTAATCAAACCAATAGACTGATAATTAGCCGGCATTTTATCTATAATAAATTTTGCACTAGGTGCTAATGCTTGCATATTCGATAAATAATGTTCCCCTAACGTTTCACATTGTTTTACGCTGAGTTGCTGACATCCCTGAGGGAATTCTTGCTTCGTTAATTGAAAAATGCCTTGTGCAATATCACCCGCTAAAAAAGGTAGCTCTCCTGCAGAGCTAATTTCACTGTGGCTAATTAGCATTTGTTCTAATAAGGTCGATCCTGAACGTGGCTGCCCCACGATGAATATCGGAGTCAATTTCGATTTATTTACAGCTTGAGAGCTTAGAGTTCGAGAATTTTCTAACTGATTTTGTTTGATTTTTTTAATAAAGTCAGATGAAAAAGTGTTTATTAACAAAGCAAAGTAGTCAGCCATATCAGCGACTGAAAAGCTTACTTGTGAAACTTGCAGTGAATTAGCTTGACTATAATGGTGAAAAGCTTGCTTATAGTCTTTTGTTTGATTAAATAATTGCGCGAAGGAATAATGAAGTAGAACCTGCTCTTGATGAGTAAATTGGGTTTTCGGGTCAATTAATTTAGATAAAAAGGTCTGCGCATGCACATCTAATTCATTATGTATTTTTAAGCGCACTTTTAAACAAAACACACGAACATTACTCGAATCTATATCAAAAAGTTTATCTAAATAATTTTTAGCTTTCTCAACTTGATAAGATTGGGAATAAAATATGGCTAAAGCAAGTAAACTCGGACAATAGTCTTTTTTAATAGCATAAGCGTTTAACAACGCTTGCTCTGCCTGCTCGAATCGTTGTAGCTTTTGACACGATTGAGCTAAAGATAGCCATAGTGGGGGGATGTTTTCTGATAATTGTACGCAACGACTAAAAATATCATAACTAGCTTGATAACTGTCGAGTGCAAGTGCAACTTTACCCAGGCCCCACAACGCGTCAAGATCATTAGGGTTTTGTTTCAGCAACTGCCGATATAGCTGTTCAGCTTGTTTAATTTGATTTTTTTGAAAAAATAGGTTTGCTTGAACGATTAAACTCATCATAACATTGTTTGTTTTTTTGCCTCATTTACCTAGTATAAATTATTTAAAGGAATGATATACAAATAAACAACAGCTGTTGTTTGAGGTATGATATGGTGGGTGTAAAACGACTATAGCCTAGCCAACCATATGTAAACGCTATACCAACAAACAAACAGATATTATTTCAATAAAAAACTGAGCATGTGTATATTTCTATTGACAATAACGTACACCGATATATAATGCAATTCGCTTGAAGTTAGTTTTATTTTTTTGTACACCATTTCGACGTTATATTAGTAGCTCGTCCTGATTTATAAGTAATAGCAACTTTTTTTAGCAAACCCGCTTTAATATTCTGTATGTAATTTGTATTACACTGAGCTTAAAGCACAATTACTCATAAATTTAAAATAGGATGACTATTATGTCTACTACTACTGGTACAGTAAAATGGTTTAACGAAGCTAAAGGTTTTGGTTTCATCGAGCAAGAAAATGGCCCTGACGTTTTCGCTCATTTCAACGCAATCGTTGGTGAAGGTTTCAAAACTTTAGCTGAAGGTCAAAAAGTTGAATTCACAGTTACTGATGGTCAAAAAGGCCCTCAAGCTGAGAACATTGTTGCACTTTAATCTTTTATAATTAAAGTCACAAGAAAAGCGAGTATCTTAATGATAACTCGCTTTTTTTATGTCTAAAATTTATTGTTGTTAAACAATAAATTTGCGCCTATAGCAACTAAGTAAATTATCAAAGATGAATCAATAAATATAATACCAGTTTCATTAATTAACTGATCTATTTTATACGTAGAAAAAATTGCCAAATACAAGGCACTTATTTCAATAACGAGTTGTTCTAATTATTAAATAAATAGCGATGTAGTTGGTGGTTTTAGCAAGTAGAAATGATCACATGGTTAGTGAGATTGATATTACCTTTAACGCATAACGAAAGTCGAAACTAAACTTAGTAAATAGTAACCGCTCTTGGGTTTAACACTGCCAATATACCTAAACGTTCCATATTACAATATTCTATAGAAGTACTTAACAGCTCATTTGTGATGCCTAGTGAAGATAATTGTATTCCGCTTAAAAGTTGTTCTTGATTCTTCGAACTCAACAATTTTTGGTGTGTCGTAATTCGCTTAGCAATAAAAAGCAACTGACTTTCTGTGTTAATTAAATCAAATCTATCTTCATCTTGGTTTCGAATAGGTGACACAATGTTGTATGGTAACTGCCACAACTTTAACATTTCAGCACCACACTCGCCAAATGTAAACCCTAGTACATCACGCTGAATAACCCAAGGTAAATCACTCCCTTCTTTATTTTGACACTCTACAATTTTATCGGGAGAAATTTGTTTTATGATCAACTCCCCTAAATTATGTAATATACCCAAAATAAACAATCGCTCTGCGTTAGGGGTATTTAAACTACACCCTAAAAACTTAACTAACAAAGCACAATCAACACTCTCTTCCCAGAAATTTTCTAAGAAATTTTGATCTGCATTAATTGATTTAAATGCCTGCGTAGTAAAATAAGCAATAACTAGGTTGTAAACCTCTGTAATGCCTAAAACTAACACTGCTTTTGATATGGTATCGATTTTACCGGGATAATTGAAAAAAGAGCTATTAGCTAGCTTTAAAATAGTCCCGGAAAGTGCAGGGTCAAGAATAATTACATCATTGATATCGTCGATAGTTGAAGATTCGTTATCAATTAACTCTTTAATTCTGATAAATGAATCTGACAAAACAAAAATATCACCTGCTGTTGTTGCGTAGTCAGTAGCCGTCATAAATCGCCATCCGTTGAGATTATTTTTTGGTAAACACACATATAAATATAATTTAGCACAGTTTTAAAAAACTCGATAACAAATCAATACTCGACACTTATTTGATAAGACGAGAATTTACGCATATTAATAACTCCTTTTTCAAAAATCAAATACTGTCCTTTTATCCCAAGTAAGATGCCTGATACTATAGGAGTTTTATCAAAATTAAACGAACTGATTTTTGTTAAATAGCGGCTAACTGGGTATTCAATTTCAACAATATCTTCATTTAAATACTGTACAGCCTCTTCACCAAACTTCAGGGTTATTTCGTCTAAACGCTGAGAAATTTTAGGCATTAGTAACTTTGCTTGCGCTTTTAAATCGATTTTTTCATTGCCGCCCTTAAGCATGGCACGCCAATTGGTTTTATCGCCAATATATTCAGCCAAGGCAGTTTCGACCAATCCTGACTGCAAGCGTGTGCTTACCTTAAATATTGCTAGTGCTTGCGTTGCCCCTTGGTCTATCCAACGGGTAGGCAGTTGTGTGTGACGAGTAATGCCTACCTTTAACGCTGAGGTATTTGATAAATAGACATAATGATCAACCATGCAATGTTGCTCCCCCCACTGAGGCTCTCTGCAAGTTCCTAAATGGTAGTGACAGCTTTCTGGTTTCATAATACACATATCACATTGAGCGAGCTTGATCATACAAGGATAACAAAAGCCCTGAGAATAACTTTTTTTAGTGGCTTTGCCACAATGTTTACAAGCAATTTTTCCCTGAAAGGTTAGCGTTAATTCTTTTCCTATCAGTGGATTTAGTGCAATACTTTGGTGTTCGCTATTCTCATCAATAGCCGCTAGCGGTAATTGGTATTGAACAAGGTTATTAGAATCAAGTTGCGCCGTTAATTTTTCAATGGCACCTATTGCTGAAATTGGCATTCTTACTCTCTTAAATTATTAAATAGCTATCTATCTTATTCATATAGACCTAACGCTAGGTTTTTGACGGGTCTGTTTCACTGTTTTTTTATTTGCTTTGCTTGTTAAACGTCTTTGAACAGAGCCTTTCGTTGGTTTAGTTGGTTTTCGCTTCTTCGGTGCTACCATCACCGATGTGATGAGCTCTTTAAGTCTATTTAAGGCATCTTCTTTATTCATTTCTTGTGTACGAAAAGATTGTGCTTTAATAATAACAACCCCTTCTTTTGTAATACGGGTATCTTTTAAGCTTAATAGCCGCTTTTTAAAAATATCAGGTAAAGATGAACGTTTTATATCAAAACGTAAATGAATGGCGGTTGCTACTTTATTGACTCGTTGACCGCCATTTCCCATAGAACGAATAGCAGTAAGTTCAATTTCCCACGCAGCTAAACTAACATTATTTGATATATCTAACACTTTTAATTACCATTCATTAATCTTTAGTTTGTTTTACATTGACTCAATGACAATACAAAAAATTTGGTACGTATATTTATTACGTTGCAATGATAATAGTCTATATCTTTGGTATCACAACCGACGTTAGTCGCCGCCTTCACCAACACAATCATACCAAGCTTGGCGCTAAGTATACTAGAGCAAAACGCCCAGTAACACTCGCTTTTATTGAAACAGCATCTGATAAAAGTACGGCAAGTAAACGTGAATATCAACTACGAAAGCTTACAAAAACACAGAAAGAAAGATTAGTGAGTACTTACCTTGAGTGATTTTTTAGCACTTATAAGTCTTTATACTCTTTTTTATTTCGATAAATTAATTGATTACTGTTAGAATGCCTCGTTTTTTAAAATGAAGTGAATATTTATGCCTGAAAACGTTATCCCCAACGAAACTATGTTTATTGAGCAATATTGCGCTATCAATAAAGAAAAAATCAGTTTTACCCGTCAACAAGGCAGTGACTTTGCCAAGCAAGTGGCTGACGATTTCAATCCATTACATAATATTGAAGCTAAGCGATTTTGTGTTCCAGGTGACTTATTATTTTCTGTGATTATTGCCAAAGCCGGTTTGCACCAAGAAATGAGTTTTAATTTTTCTGGTATGGTTAATGATAACCTTACCCTGACTTTTCCTACTGAAATTAATGATAGTTTCGATATTGTTGACGATAACGACAAGACATATTTAACCATTGAAGCCGGCCGGAGAAAAAACTCATTGTCCTTCGTTAATCAATGCATTAACTAAAGCTTATGTAGATTTTTCTGGCCATACTTTTCCTGATATTCTTGTCAAGTTAATGACTGACAACAATGTCATGATTAACCCTGCTAGACCGATGGTAATGTATCAGTGTATGAAAATAAGTCTTAGCCGTCTTGATATTAAAACGCTTACGTTACAATTGGCAAAAACTAGTCTGTCAATTGACGCAAAACGTGGTGATGCATGGCTAGAATTTGATTTAATCAGCGAAGGTAAAATTGTAGGGCATGGTAAAAAACACATGTTGCTCAGTGGCTTGCGTGATTACTGTCAAGACAGTGTGGACAACATGGTTGAGCAATATAAAGAAAGTAAAAATAGCTACAAAGGTTAATTACAAATTAGGGACTCTCTTATAGAGTCCGGCCTAAAAAATACTTACCTCACTCTTTATAACTCTCTTCAAAATCGGCTCTTTGTTTTTGCTTATCTTCAGTACAATAAGCAAATATAGACAAATTTTTCGGACGCATGCATTGGCTAGGTTGTTGGTAATACAATAACCACGCTTGTTTTTTCTCTCCTTTGTACTTTGACCTAACGACAATTGGACTGTTAGTTTTAAACGGATTTACTGTATCTGTTTTATTAAAATTTATATTTTTTACTTTAGCGCTGCCAACTGCCTTAGTTTTTTTACGTTTTTTCTTAGCTTTTCTCTTTGTTTTTTTCGTAGATTTATTTAATTGTTTTGCGCTACTATTTTCGCATTGCCACCATTGATCACGTGCCTTGTCTTCACGCTTTCGTAAACTAATGCCTTTATTTTTTGAATAACCACTTCGTTGTAATGCTTGGACTTTATGCAATTTTTCGAGTAATGGTTTGCAACGTTTTTTTGCCATTACTAAAGGTGAAAAAATAAAACACGCGATAATACACAGTACACAGATAAGTTGTGACATATATTCGATCCTTGAATAATTTATTGAATAATCCATTGTTATTTTGCTGAACTTAAATTTAATGAACTTATATTTAATACATTTAAGCATAGCTGAAATTTTAGACTATGCTTAAATGTATTCGAAATAACATGGATGTTTATAATGCAAAAATCTTATTTAAATAAATATTTTTTCTCATCTTACATTTTTCTTGGTTTTTTACTGCTACATAGCCAAATAAAAGCACAACCCAATGCCCAAATAAAACCTGAAATACAACACGCTAAACCCTATAAAATTGTAGATGATATCAATCAATACTGGATATCAGAAAAACTGGACGGCATACGTGGCTACTGGGATGGAACACAATTACTAACTAGGCAAGGTAATACCATTCATAGTCCAACGTGGTTTACACAAGACTGGCCTCATAATGTCATGGATGGTGAATTATGGATTGCAAGAAACCAGTTTCAAGCAACATTATCTTGTGTCAAAAAACTCACCATTGATGAGCAGTGTTGGCGTAATGTTCGCTTTATGATTTTTGACCTTCCTAAACATAAGGGCACATTTACCCAAAGAATTACTACAATGAAAAGGCTAATAGAACAAACTGATTCAACATTTTTAACTATGATCAGGCAATTTAAACTACAAAGCACACAACAATTAGAAACCACCCTTAACGAGGTTATTGCTCAGCAGGGAGAAGGGTTAATGTTACACCTTGGAAGTGCTTTTTATCATGTAGGGAGAACAGCCAATATAATGAAGCTAAAGAAGTACCAAGATGCAGAAGCAGCCGTTATAGGGTATACGAACGGTAAGGGTAAATATTTAGGAATGTTGGGCGCTTTAACAGTAAAAACCCCCAACGGTACTATATTTAATATTGGCTCTGGCTTTACAGATGAGGAGCGTGTTAATCCTCCACCAATTGGCAGTATTATTACTTACAAATTTAATGGTAAAACTCAAGCGGGTATTCCAAGATTCGCCCGATTTTACCGTATTAGAAACCGTAAAATAACAAAATAAGCAACCTATTTGACGAATATTACACAGGTTGATATGAAAAAACTAAAACTTTAAGCCCCTTACCCTCATGTGCCTCTTTAAACACCTTAGGGTTGTCTAATCGGTGTTCAAAAATACAATCAGGGCACTCTCTTAACACTTCATTTTTTAAAAACTGTTCATCTAAATCTGGAGAATTCAAACAAAGTAATAACTGCGCTCCTTTGTCCATCCATTGTGGAATTTTTCGTAAGATTTTAGCGTAATCTCGTTCGATATTCACGCTGCCTTTCTGAAATGATGGCGGATCACAAATCAACAGATCATACTTACCATATTTTTTAATACGGCTATTTGATTTAAAAATATCAACACCTTCAAAAATAATTTGCTTTCCTTCTTTTTTTGACAATTTATTTAATTGATGGTTTTCTCTGCCTTTACTTAATGAGGATTTACTTAAATCAATATTAACAACGCGCTGCGCTCCGCCCGCTATAGCTACGACTGAAAAAGCACAGGTATAAGCAAACAAATTAAGAACATTTTTATTAGCCGCCTGTTCGTAAACCCAAGATCGTCCATTAGCCATATCTAAAAACAAACCGCTGTTTTGCGCTTTACCTAGCTCAATGTGATAGGAAAGCCCGTGCTCAGTAACAAGGGTATTATCAATAACGTCACCTACTAAAACCTGAGTCGGCGCAAACTTTTCATAGCGACGTTGCACTTGTACACTCTTACACAAGGGGGTTAAATCATGTAAAGCTTGTGCTTGTGCTAATAACCAAGCTTCATCAACTACTTGGTATAAAGTAATTAAAATAACAGGTGAGAGCCAATCAACATTCACATGAGATAAGTTTTCATAGGCATGTCCGCGGCCATGAAATAAGCGTTGGCAATCGGTAAAGTCTGTAGCAACAATATAGTTGAGCATAAAAGTAGTTTGATTCAGTATAAATGGGAAAAGATTAATAAATTATATCAGTTGATTAAACTGATTTTCTACTTACTGAGGATTTATATAAAAACAAAAAAAACGAGTAATAATAATATTACTCGTTTTTGTATCCAAACTTATAGCTGAACTCGTACCTAAACTCTGCGTTTGTGTGTTAAAAACCGAACAAGTTCACTGCAAAGAATTTCTGAGCAACAGTATTAATAAAAATAACTAATACAATGGTGGAATAAAAGTGCCTAAAGAGAAGTTAATATATTTTTCTATCCATGAACCAATATAATGATCATTTCCGATACTTAAATGTTCGGATAACTTTTTACTCTTCCATCGATAACTGACAAACACACATAATAAAAAGCCATTAAGCGGTAAAATAGTGTCATAGAAAACATCATAAACAATATCGAAGAAAGATTTGCTACCACCTGCATATGAAGTAAATTCAGTAAAAAAAGTAACCATACCAAATGAAATAGTAGCAAAAACAGTTAAAACACCGGCCGTCATTAATAAGATAGAAAGCGCTTTTTTACGACTGTGTTTTTTCTCTGTCACTAAATACGAAACAGGTACTTCAATAATGGATACAAGCGAAGTTATTGCAGCAAAGAACACCAAAATAAAAAAGAATGCAGCAACAGCACTTGCACCAATATAGCCAATTGAGGTTTGTAAGGCTAAAAATATTTTAGGAAGAAAGGTGAATATCAATGAAACGGAGCTATCACTTAATTCGCTAGGATTCACATTAGGGTTAAACGAGAATACAGCCGGTAAAATCATTAAGCCCGCGACAAAAGCGACACCAGTATCCGTGATGGCAACCAACTTAGCGGAATTAGGAATGTTAGTTTTATTATCAATATATGAGCCATAAGTAATTAAAATCCCCATCCCCAAAGATAACGAAAAGAATGCCTGAGATAAGGCACCATTAATCACGCTAGGGGTAATTTTACTAATATCTGGAATTAAGAAAAATTCAACGCCTGCTAAGGCATTATCAAGGGTTAATACAAAAATAACCATGATAATTAACATGAAAAATAAAGCAGGCATTAATGTTTTCGCCGCTTTTTCAATACCATCTTTAACGCCAACAACTAAAATAAAGTTAATAATTGCAGCAACAAAAGCCATTGCCACAAATAAATAGGGGCTAGTGATAAACTCACCAAAACCGGCACCACTAGCCAAATAATCTAATTGGCCAGAAAGGGTTAAGACAATATAGCCAAAAATCCATACGGTAATTACCATATAAAATACAGCAATCATAAAAGGAGTAAGTACTCCTAAAAACCCAAAGCTCCCCAAAGTGAACTATTACCACTGAGTGACTTATAAGCCCCTACAGGCTCTTTAGCTGTTTTTCTACCAACTGCCATTTCAGCAATCATAACAGGTAAACAAATTAAAAAAACAAACAGTGCATATAGCACTAAAAATGCTCCGCCACCATTTTTTGCTGCATTAACAGGAAACCCAACCAAATTACCAATACCAACAGCAGAACCTGCCGCCGCAAGAATAAAACCAATACGGGAACTAAAATGCTCTCTTGATGCGCTCATAAACTTCCTTCACTTATCGTTATACTTATTATAATTTTAATTTAAAACTATTCGATGCTAGCAAGCTTTATTAATCTTGTCTCCTATGCAGGCTTCCTTCAGTGGTGGTTACCCATAAAAAAACTACGAAGTGTATAGTATTTTGTCCACTTAGTATTTAAAGCGCTTTTGGAGCCCTTATAATGTAGTGTTTCATGCTAATAAAATAATCACTTTATCCTGAATATAATTTCATTTTAAAAATAAATTTATCTTGAGAACAACTTAGGATTCATCACCGTTAAAATACCGTGTGCGTCATTTTCTGCTATTTCACTCACTTGCTTAATATCAGCTTTACTTAATTTTAAACTGCTACATAACGACTCATCAATCACTTCATCGTATTCAAATACATCGCTATGGCTATCTAATAAAGCAAGTCTTGAAGCTAAATTGAGCACTTTCACATCATTATTAATTTGATTACTTTTTGCTTGATTAAAATGACGAATAGGGATAATTATTTTTTCAGGAAGCTGCCAGATCTTAAGTAATTCAGCAGAAATATCAGTGTAAGTGTAACCTAACACTAATTCTTGCAGAGCCCAGGGTAAATTTTTACGGTTATACTGTTCACAACGCTGTGCTACCTCAGGGGTGATTTTTGCAACCAACAGCTCCCCAAAGTTTTGTAGTAGCCCCGCAACAAAGAGTCTTTCAATATCTTTTATGCCTGCTTTTATTGCTAAATTTTTGGTTACTAGTCCGCAATAAATACTCATGCGCCAAAAGCGTTTCAAATCAATCGCCTGATTTTCAAAATGTTTAAAAGCCGATGCTGCAACATCCACCAACATCATATTGTAAATCGCTTGAGTTCCAATAATAGTAATTGCGCGAGAAATAGTGCTGATCTCACCCGGAAAGTTATAAATGGCGCTATTTGCTATTTGTAATAATCGAGATGTCATTGATGGATCTACGCTAATCACATCAGCAAAATCATTAATTGCTGAGTTTTCATCTTCCATCAGAGCTTTCACTTTAAAACAAGCGTCCGGTAAGGCAAAAGAGCCATTAGCTTGAAGTGCGTAATCATATGCGTTCATAGTTATCCTTTTTCGATGACTGTTTTGAGATACTAATCAAAAGGTACACCACTATCTTCTTTAATATGTTCAGTGACCATATAGGTGTGTGTTTGAGATATGGCAGGTAAACCAACAACCTTTTCTAAAATTAGTCGATAACTGTCCATATCAGAAAATCGTGTTTTGAGTAAATAATCATAACCGCCACCACTAAATGACATTCGACAATTTCTTTTATATTAACGACTTCTTTTTTGAATAATTTAAAAACATCCGCGGTGGTTCTGTCTAGGGTTACCTGTATAAAAGCAGTCATTCTATAGCCAAGTTTTTGCGCACTTAAAAAAGCACCATAACGTTTAATATAGCCTTCAGTCTCTAAGCGTTTAACTCTGTCTAAACAAGGACTAGCACTTAAATTTACATTTTTTGCCAATTCAACATTAGTGATTCTACCATCAGATTGTAGTGTTTTTAAAATAGCTATATCGACACGGTCTAAGGATTTAATTTTGTTCATTATCTAAAATACAATATTTTATAGTGATTAAATTAAATAGTGTCATATATTTGATGGATATGGAATAAGAAGTCATAAGTAAGTAAATCAGGGAGTGACAAAAAGCCACTCCCTTAATACATTAACAATAGATTGGATAGACTAAATTTTATTCGTCCTCTTCAATCAATGTCATCAGCGACGTATTACCACCGGAGGCGGTAGTATCAATGCTGATTGT
Source organism: Colwellia maritima (assembly GCF_022669015.1). GTDB lineage: Bacteria > Pseudomonadota > Gammaproteobacteria > Enterobacterales > Alteromonadaceae > Colwellia > Colwellia maritima. Next base: position 475,763 of record NZ_JAKKSL010000003.1, read on the forward strand.
TTTTTCAGTTAACAAGCGTTGTATGAGGTTATCATAATATTCCGACGTAATAACCGGTAAAATAGCTCCACTTCGCTGTGCAAGTTTTTCACTAATATAATGTTTTCTGTCACAACTACTGTCAACCACAACACCTGACAACGCAGGGTGTGCAAGCATAGTTTCTAGATGATTAAGTCTAGCAACTTGTAAAATACCCACATCAGCACCTGTAGAAATAAATTTATCTCTAAAGGCTAGAGCTTCATCATAAAACAAGTCAGATACCACAGATATTACGGTATTGCCTGTGGCTAATGCAGTAACTACAGACATTACCCAAAAGTGAAAGCTAACGTTATCATTTGCAAAACACATAATATTTCCACGGTTTTCTAAGTAAATAACATTTGATTCACCTGTAGGCCCCGGCAATTCCTGTGGTTTTTTCATGCGCTTTTCAATATTAATTAATTGATCACGGGCTACTGCTAAAGTCAGGTTTAAATCGTCCGCCAAACCTTCAACAATCTCGACATGGGCAATTTTAGCCAGTAATTGTCGAACATGTGAAACGCGGGTGTTTAAATCGGTTAAACGCCACTTTTGTTGTGCACATTCTGCTGTCTCCATAAATTGGATAGCTTGATTTTGTGCGTTTTCATCGCCACTTAACGCGAGTTCTTGTCTTGGTAACAACTGTATTTTTTCTTCATCTGGTGTAGCTTTTTCAACCACTAAACGAGAAAGGTAGTTTGGACCACCTGCTTTAGGCCCTGTACCTGAAAGTCCTCTGCCTCCAAAAGGTTGTACACCAACAATTGCCCCTATCATATTACGGTTAATATAAACATTACCCGCCCGTGATAACTTAGCCACTCAATCGCTCTATGTTCAATACGCGTATGAATACCCATCGTTAACCCAAAGCCTGTACTATTAACCTTGTCAATAACCGCTTCTATCTCAGTCCCTTTAAAACGAACAACATGTACACAAGGACCGAACACTTCTTTGGTTAACACATCAATGCTTTCAATTTCGTATAAACGTGGGGCAAAGAAGAAATGTCCATCGCTATCGCTTACTTCACTTCCCTCCTTACCTCCAAATAGGTCACATTGATATAAAAGCGTGCCATTGGTTTGCATGTACTCATGATGCGCATTTAGTGCATCTAAAGCCTTTTGATCAATGACAGGGCCTACATCAGTGCTTAACTTTGTCGGGTTCCCAACATGCAATTCAGCTAAAGCGCCTTTAAGCATGCGAATGACACTATCAGCAATATCTTCTTGTAAAAATAACACTCTAAGCGCTGAACATCGTTGGCCGGCTGATTGAAAGCCTGACGATATCACATCATCAACCACTTGCTCTGGCAAAGCTGTAGAGTCAACAATCATACAATTCTGACCACCAGTCTCCGCAATTAATGGCACTTGATCACCACCACGCTCTGCTAATGTTTGAGAAATGCGAGTGCCCGTTTCCGTTGAGCCAGTGAACATGACTGCTGCCACTCTTTCATCAGGAACTATTGTACTACCAACCACACTACCTCGCGCCATAACCGCTTGAACAACATGTTTCGGTAAACCAACAGATTTCATCAATTCAATAGTACGCAATGCAATAAGCCCTGTTTGTTCTGCAGGCTTTGCTAACACAGTATTTCCCGTGACAATTGCCGCAGCAACTTGCCCTAAGAAAATAGCCAACGGGAAATTCCAAGGGCTAATACACAGTACAACACCTCGCGCTTCTAATCGCTCATCTGCGCTTTGCTCAATCGCGCGGGCTGCATAATATCTGCAAAAATCAACGGCTTCACGTACTTCATCAATGCCGTCTTGTGCTACTTTACCCGCTTCTTTAATACACAGAGCGATCAATTCTTCTATATGACGCTCTAATATATCAGCAATACGACAAAGCAAAGCGGCACGTTCTGATACAGGCGTTTTTGACCAACTTGCAAAAGCTTTTTCTGCATTATCAATCATAACTCGCATATCATCTTCGCTATGATGACGGTGAAAGCCAATAATTTCCTTGTGGTTAGCCGGGTTTTTTACCGCTTCAGCGTCATTAGGCACATCATTTTTATTTAATAGGTTTTCAACAAACCAATTATCTAAAGCCTGCTTTAGTGAAGTAATTTCATTAATATCGGTTAAATCTATTCCTTTAGAGTTGTCTCTAGCAGCAATAAGCCCATTTAAATTTTTCTTATTTTCATTACGGTAAAGATCAATAGGCATTACAATTTGTCCATTGTACCTATCCTTTAAACGTTGAGTCTTCTCTACAGGGTCAGCAAGTAAAGATTCTACTGGTTGAGATTCATCAACAATGGCATTAACAAAAGATGAATTTGCCCCATTTTCTAATAAACGACGTACTAAATAAGCCAGTAGATCTTCATGATGTCCTACCGGTGCGTATATACGACATTGTATGCTTTCTTGAGATACTATTTGATCATATAAAGAGTCACCCATACCGTGTAAACATTGGAATTCAAAACCTTGCTTATCTTCACCCGCTAATTCAACAATCGTCGCTGCAGTATAAGCATTATGTGTGGCAAATTGCGGATAAATACTGTCACGATAATCAAGTAGCTTATTGGCACAAGCATGATAAGAAACATCCGTAGATGATTTACGTGTAAACACAGGGAAATGACTCATTCCATCTTTTTGAGCATTTTTAATTTCAGTGTCCCAGTACGCACCTTTCACTAAACGTACCATCATACGACGGTTAGTTCTCAACGTTAGTTCTCTTAACCAATCAACAACAAAAAGTGCTCGTTTTTGATAAGCCTGTAGTGCAATACCGAAGCCTTGCCAATCGCCTAAATCTGTATCAGTAAACACAGCTTCAATAATATCTAACGATATATCTAAACGCTCTGATTCTTCTGCATCAACAGTCAAACCAATATTATAATCTTTGGCTTGTAAGCATAATGCTTTTAATTTAGGCACTATTTCATCCATCACACGAGATTTATGCGTAAATTCATAACGCGGATGAATCGCCGATAATTTAACCGATATTCCTGGGACCCGACGGGGATCATTTTTACCTGACGCTAGTGCAACTTTACCAATAACTTCAATAGCATCTTGATACGACTTTAAGTAGCGTTCAGCATCCAACATGGTACGAGCACCCTCGCCTAACATGTCATAAGAGTATACATAACCTTGTTGCTCTTTGGTTGCGGCACGCTCTGTAGCATCCGTAATGGTTTCTCCCATTACAAACTGCTTGCCCATTATTTTCATCGCATAATTCATTGATTTGCGAATTACAGGCTCCCCCAATCGACCAATAGTTTTTTTCAGTAAGCCAAATTTATCCTGTTTACGTTTATCTGCATAATTCACCATTGAACCAGTGATTAATAGACCCCATGATGAGGCGTTAACAAACAAAGAGTCACTAGACCCTAAATGACTACTCCATTGACCCTGTGATATTTTATCCCGTATTAACGCATCTTGTGTGTGTTTATCTGGCACACGTAATAGCGCTTCGGCTAAGCACATCAGTACCACACCTTCTTCTGAAGATAATGAATATTCATTTAGTAATGCATCTATAGCACCATTACCTTCTTGATCTTGACGAATTTGTAAAACCATTTTACGAGCTCGTTCCCAAGCACGACTTCGTGCACTTACATTCACTTCAGCAAATGGAAGAATATGATCAACGGCAACATTTTCATCTATACGATAAAACTCTCGAATTTTCTGACGAATTGGACAATCAGTATTAAATGAACCAGTAAAAAGCATGGGCAAACCTCAAAAAGCGAACAGAGTATTTCTGTTTTTATTATAGTCAATAAATTTCGAGGCGCATTTTAAAGTTAAAGCAACAGAATGTCTTGGTTATTTTCGGGATTTACCCATTTATAATACTGAAAAAGCCAGACAATACAGTAGAATATTCTACTATATTATCTGGCTTTTACATTTGTAAGAAACTTTATTCTATTAGGCTATGTTATTTATTTCCTGAGCTGAGCAATAAAACAAATATATTAAGGTGTATTAACTAATATTTATCCGCGTAATATCTGCACCTAACGCTTGAAGTTTATCTTCTATTTTCAAATAACCTCGATCAATATGATAAATACGATCAACCTGCGTTGGTGTTTTTGCAACAAGACCCGCAATAACTAAGCTTGCTGATGCACGTAAATCTGTTGCCATCACTTGCGCGCCATTTAATGAACTAACACCTTTAACAATAGCCGTATTACCTTCAAAGACAATATCAGCCCCCATGCGCTGTAACTCAGGAACATGCATAAAGCGGTTTTCGAAAATAGTTTCGATAACCGTTGCGGTGCCTTCGGCTAATACATTCAACGTCATAAATTGAGCTTGCATATCTGTTGGAAATGCCGGATGCGGTGCAGTTTTAACACTGACGGCTTTTGGTTTATGTGTCATTGATAATTCAATCCACTCGACACCTGAGCTATTGACACCTACTGTAATATCAGCACCTGCTTCTGTTAGTTTCGATAATACCGCTTCTAATCCGCTAGCGTCAGTATTTAAGCATTTAACTTTTCCTTGTGTTACTGCTGCTGCCACAAGGAAGGTGCCTGTTTCTATTCTATCAGGCATCACACTGTATTCACTGCCTCGCAGTTCACTAACACCTTCAATAGTTAATGTATTCGTTCCTTCACCCGATATTTTTGCGCCCATACTTATTAAGCAATTAGCAAGATCGACAATTTCGGGTTCTCTAGCTGCATTCTCAATAACAGTGATACCGTCAGCTAATGCCGCCGCCATCATTAAATTTTCAGTACCCGTTACACTGACAACATCCATAAAGATATTAGCACCTTTCAGGCGACCTTTATTTCTAGCTACAATATAACCATTTTCAACGTCTATATCAGCGGCCATTGCTTTAAGCCCCTGAATATGTAGGTTTACAGGTCGGGCACCTATGGCACAACCACCAGGTAATGACACTTCTGCATGTCCCATACGCGCCAATAATGGTCCGAGTACCAGAATAGAAGCGCGCATCGTTTTCACAAGATCATACGGTGCACAACATTGCGTAATATTGCTCGCATCAATACTTAATTTATCTTCACTTAACCATTGTGTTTTAGCACCCAGTTGTCCCAATAATTTTACGGTGGTTAAAATATCATTTAACTTAGGAACATTATTAAAAACTATCGGTGTTTTTGATAATAGTGCTGACATTAAAATAGGGAGTGCGGCGTTTTTAGCCCCTGAGATGGTGACTTCACCGTGTAGTGGCTTACCACCAATAACTTTAAATGCGTCCAAAATGACTACTTCTTACCTATAATTGGATGAGATACTTACCCAAATTACCTCAAAATTCTGAATTCGAGTAAAATGTGCTTACCTATAAATTTACTTAACTAGTATTGCATGACCTTACATATTAAACAATTTGTCACGTTTCCATTGTTCTTTCGTAAATGTTTTCACCGTTACAGCATGTATACTTCCAGCTTTTATGGCTTCTGCCAATGCAGCAAACACAACTTGTTGGCGTTTAACACGAGATAATTCACCAAACATATCAGCAACCGCCATTACACTGCACTGTGAACCATCAAATTTAACATGTAGTTCATCAAGATCTAGCGCATCATTAATTAATTTTTCTATTTCTGTTACTTCCAAGAGGTATTCCTTAAGCGCGTATTTAAAGCTAAGCGGGATTAACGGGTAAAAAACCGTCAACACCACTTAAGCTAATTAATTTTTTTAGTTTAGCAGGGACACTGCTAAAAGTAAGCTGACAACCTGTTTGGCTTGCTAGCTCTAATAAATAAAAAAGCCAAGCAAGACCGGCTGTGTCAATTTGATTGACTTGCTGTAAGTCAATCGTTGAAGTTTGCTGATTGATAATCTGCTTAATACTTTCTTTAGGTAATGTCATCACTGTTTGTCGCGTTAGCTCACCTGCTAGTACGATATTGTTTCCCGTGATATTTAACGTTATATTTTCCACAAATATTGCCACTTTTACCTAAATGAATTTACTTACTTTTTATTGAAGTGTCGAATGGCTAACTTGTTTGTTAGTCATTATTAGCCACTTAATCTTTAAAAACAATATCTCGATCACTTTGCTTTTTTAGCAATTCGGTGACATAAGGCAGCCCTTTTTGACGAATAACTCCGCCAAGCTCTGCTTGTTTACTGTCAAGCAAGCTTACACCTTCAGCAATCATATCAAATGCTTTCCATTCTTCAGTTTGTCTATCTTTTCTTACTTTAAATGAAACATCAATATTATCCCTACCTGTCATAATAACACGCGTATCTACAGCGACTATTTTTCTATCGGTAAAATCTTCAGCCGGTGCAAATTCGACAGGTTGTTTATCATATAAGGTAAAAACTTGTGCATAGGAGGTAACAAGATATTCTCTAAAAACAGGCACAAATTCTTTTCTTTCTTCATCAGTCGTATTCTTTAATTGCTGACCAATGACTTTAAAAGCAGAGTATTGATAATTGATATAAGGCATCAACTCTTCACGCACTATCGTTTTGAGAATATTAGGGTCAACACGTATTGCTTGCTGCTCATTAGCAAACCGTTTAAATGTTCTCCCTGCAACTTCTTTAATCATTGCATAGGGATCTTTTTGATTAACATCACTACGATGAAAGCCCGAAGACTGATCAATGTCACTACCTGATAAACTAGGCTCTTGTGCTGCATTAAAGGCGAACGCATTATGTGCTACTATACTAGAAAATACATAACCTAAATATAACGCTACCTTAACAGATTTTGTTTTCTTCATTTTTACTTCCTTCATTATTCACTACCACTTCCTTGGCCAAATAAGAATTGCCCTATTAATTCTTCCAAGACTAATCCGGTTTAGTATCTTCAACATAATCATTGGGTTTGAGAATCTCTAATGAATCATCCATAAAACCAGGCTGCAAGCCTATATACTGCTCACCCAACAAACCTGCCGTTAATATCGCCACAGAGGTTGCCTCTGAAAATTGATTATATTGACTATAAATTTCCATCGTAACAACAGGGGTATAGTCCTTTGCATCAAGAGATATATCACTAACTCGTCCAACAACCACTCCGCCAACTTTAATAGGTGAGCGTACTTTAAGACCACCAATATTATCAAACTTAGCAAAAAGATTATAGCTATCACTACTACCTGAAATACCGCTATTAGCCACTTTCAGTGACAGCATAAGTAATGCAGCAATCCCTAAAGCAACAAAAAAACCCACCATTAACTCTACTTTTTTTGATATCATGGTTTCACCAAACGCCTTTAAAATGTACTTAAAAATCAATTACTAACTCATCAATTACAATGAGAATTATCTTGCAAACATCAAAGCCGTTAAAATAAAATCTAAGGCTAATACCAATAATGATGATTGTACCACAGTTGACGTTGTCGCCCGTGAAATTCCTTCTGAAGTAGGTTCACAATCATACCCTTTATAAACAGCAATCCAGGTGACAACGAAAGCGAAAACAATACTTTTAATAATGCCGTTAACGATATCTTTACTGAAGTCTACTTGATCTTGCATCACAGACCAAAATGTACCGCTATCAACACCTAACCAATCAACACCAACGAGGTGTGCACCTAAAATACCCACCATAGAAAAGATGGCAGCCAATAAAGGTAAACTGATAAACCCGCCCCAGAATCGTGGCGCAATCACGCGACGAAGCGGGTCAACCGCCATCATTTCTAGGCTTGATAATTGTTCGGTTGCTTTCATTAAGCCTATTTCTGCTGTTAAAGCGGATCCGCTCGGCCGACAAATAATAGTGCTGCAACCACAGGTCCTAATTCACGAAGTAACGATAAAGCCACCATTGGTCCCAGGCTAGCTTCTGCGCCATAACTAACTAAAATAGTATAACCTTGAAGTGCCAACACCATGCCAATAAAGCCACCAGAAACAACAATAATAGTGAGTGACATAACGCCAACATTATAAAGTTGTAACAACAGCAACGACGTTCCTTTACGCACATTAGGAATATGTAACAATGCTGATAACAAAACAATCACAGCACGCCCTAAACCGCTAATTAACGCTAAAGTATTTTTCCCTAATAACTGCAATTGCTGCATTAAATTTTTCCTCGAGAATTTAACGTAGTCGCATCATGAATTAATTCTTCACGATAATTGGGTGCGGCATAATGGAAAGGTACAGGTCCATCCGCTTCCCCTTGCACAAACTGTTTTACTAGAAGAGAGTCGTGTTGCCTTATTTGCTCTGGCGTCCCTTGGCCAATAACTTTTTGTTCCGCAATAATATAAATATAATCGGCTATGCTCATAACTTCTGGCACATCATGAGAAACAACAACGGATGACAGCCCCAAGGCATCATTTAGAGAACGAATTAAACGCACGATAACCCCCATAGAAATAGGGTCTTGACCAACAAAGGGTTCATCATAAAGGATTAACTCAGGATCAAGCGCAATAGCACGAGCCAAAGCTACACGCCTTGCCATCCCCCCCGAAAGTTCATTCGGCTGTAAATTACGTGCACCACGAAGCCCAACCGCTTCAAGTTTCATCAACACTATTTTCTCTATAATAGTTTCAGGAAGCTGACTGTGTTCACGAATAGGAAAAGCAATATTGTCATAAACACTCATATCAGTAAAAAGTGCGCCACTTTGAAACAACATACTCATTCGTTTACGTGTTTCATATAACTCCTTTCTAGAAAGCTGAGGAATGTCCTTCCCTGCAAATAATATTTGTCCTGACTGAGGACGAATTTGACCACCAATTAAACGCAACAACGTAGTTTTACCAATACCACTTGGTCCCATAATCGCGGTAACTTTTCCTTGCGGGATAGACAAACTAATATCATTATAAATTACGCGTTCACCTCGTTTAAAGGTAAGGTTATTTATCTCAACTATGCTTGTATTACTTTCAATTTCTATCATTAAAATCCATGGCGCGCGATTGATTATTACCAATTTTACCTGAGCACCTAACATTCTTCACTAGAAATTAACGATTTAATGGATAATAAATGTCAAAAAATGTTAGAAAATGTAAAAAAAAATCTTTTTTGTGCTTTATTTTACTTATTTGCCTTTAATTTCATTAATTACTTTTTTTTTTGATCAACAAACAGCGACAATTTAGCTCCGAAAAATTGGAGTCATAAATGTTAGTACACATTGTAATTTTATTAGTTGCCTTTATCGCACTCGTATGGAGTGCCGATAAATTCGTTTTAGGTGCCTCATCATTAGCAAGAAACCTAGGTGTTTCACCCATGATCATAGGATTAACTATTGTTGCCATGGGATCTTCCGCCCCAGAAATGATGGTGGCAGCGGCAGCGTCACTGCAAGGTAACCCAGATACCGCTATTGGCAATGCCATTGGTTCTAATATTACGAATATAGCCTTAGTATTAGGAATAACTATATTAATAAAGCCTTTAGTTGTTTCTTCTTCCACGATAAAGCAAGAGTTACCCTTTTTATTACTACTAACTCTCTTGACCTATTGGATACTTTCAGACAATTTCTTTAGCTTTACTGAAGGTGTAGCCTTGATGATCAGCTTTTTTGGTTTTATCGCTTTATTATTAATTAAGGCATTAAAACAACGTAAAAACCAAAATAATAACGATCTAATGATTATTGAAGCAGAACAAGAACTCCCTGCCCCCACAACGACGGGAAAATCCATTTTTTGGCTAATAATGGGAATAACCCTATTGATAATAAGCGCCCATTTCCTTGTGGAATCCGCTGTTTTTATTGCAAAAGCGTATGGCATTAGCGATCTAGTTATTGGGTTAACTATTATTGCGATAGGAACGAGTTTACCGGAGTTAGCAGCAAGTGTAGCCAGTATATTGAAGAAAGAAGACGACTTAGCCATGGGTAATATTGTCGGCTCAAATATATTTAATATTCTAGCCGTGTTACCTTTTTTGGTATTATAGCACCAGGGTTGATTAACCCCGAAGCGTCATTTAGAGATACACCTATCATGATAGCGGTGACTGGTTTACTATTTGTATTATGCTTTAGTCGAAAGCTTGGCTACTTTAGGTTAACTCGCTTAAAAGGCGCATTACTAGTGATATGTTTTTTTGCTTATCAAGTGTTACTTTTTAGTCAAACGACTATCAACTAGCCCAATCAACAAAAATAATTTAAGTCAAACCATGAAGAATTTTAAAGAAATCGCTAAAAACGTAATAAACATTGAACAACAAGCGATTGCAGAATTATTGCAATATATTGATGATAATTTTGAAAAAGCCTGCCACATAATGTATCAATGCCAAGGCCGTGTTATCGTTATTGGTATGGGAAAATCAGGTCATATAGGCGGTAAAATTGCAGCCACATTAGCCAAGACTGGCACCCCAGCCTTTTTCGTTCATCCCGGCGAAGCAAGTCATGGTGATTTAGGTATGATCACTAAAGATGATGTGGTGTTAACCATTTCCAACTCAGGCGAAACGGGCGAAGTGTTAGCGATAATCCCCGTAATAAAGCGCATTGGTGCCAAGCTTATTTCTATGACAGGCAATACAAGCTCTACCTTAGCAAAATTAGCCGACACACATGTTTGCATTAAAATCACAACGGAAGCCTGTCCGTTAGGATTAGCGCCTACATCAAGTACAACAGCAACCTTGGTTATGGGAGATGCAATGGCTGTTGCCTTACTCAATGCGCGTGGTTTTACCGCTGATGACTTTGCTTTATCCCATCCAGGGGGCAGTTTAGGAAAACGTTTATTACTGCGTTTAAGCGATATTATGCATCAAGGGGAGCGTTTGCCTGTGATTTCTGAAAATGCGCTAATCAAAGAAGCTTTAGTTGAAATGTCATTAAAAGGCCTAGGAATGACTGCAATTGTTAATGCTAAAAATCAACTTGTTGGGTTATTTACCGATGGTGATTTACGCAGAATTCTTGACCTTCAAATCGACATACATCAAGATAAAATAACAACCGTTATGACCAAATCGCCTACGGTGGCACAAGCCGATATGCTAGCAGCACAAGCCCTTAATATTATGGAAGATAAAAAGATTAATGGTTTGATCATAGTAGATGAACATCATTCACCTATCGGAGCAATGAACATGCATGATTTGCTAAGATCAGGAGTACTCTAAGTGAATAAGAACATAAACGCTCGGCCAAAAATGCTTGTTAAAACTCTTTATGGAGACATCTCAAAGGGTGTATTTGAACGCGCAAAAAAAATAAAATTATTAGTATGTGATGTTGATGGCGTTTTCTCTGACGGTCGAATTTACTTGGGCAACGACGGCGAAGAACTAAAAGCATTTCACACCAAAGATGGCTTTGGCATCAAAGCACTTGGCAATAGTGGTGTGGATGTTGCCATCATCACGGGTCGTCGTTCTGCCATTGTCGCTAATCGTATGTCTGCTTTGAATGTAAAGCACATAGTACAAGGACAGGAAAATAAGCTACCAAAGACTTAAACACTTAGCAAAACAACTTAACCTGGCGCCTGATGAAATAGCTTATATTGGCGACGACATACCTGATTTAGCCTGTATTATATACGTAGGTTTAGGAATTGCGGTCTCTGATGCCCATCCGGGCGTGTCGATAAAAGCTGATTACACCACATTTACCCAGGGTGGCTTTGGCGCGGTTCGCGAAGTTTGTGACTTAATAATGCAATCACAAGGCGCACTTGACGATGCAACGGGCGCGAGTATATGACCCGCACAACTTTTTTAACTTTTTTAATCTTAGTACTGGGTGCAATGGCTTACGGTATTATTGAGTGGCGACAGTCAACAATACTACCTGATGAAACTATTGAAAGTAAACTCACCCCTGATTTTATAGCAGAAGCACTAAAAACAGATATCTACACTAAATCTGGACAGCTTTCCCACGTCATCGTTGCTGATCGTATGGAGCATTACGCAAAGCTTGAAGTAACTCACTTTGAATTACCAAATTATACCTTATATCCACAAAACAGCTCAGCAAAAACGAGTAAACCTAGCACGTTAAGTACTGATGATTCCAAAGATAAGCCCCCCTTAACGGCTCAACCTGAAAAAAATGCGCTACCGTGGAATATTAGTGCAAAAGAGGCAACACTTTATAAAAACAATAGGGTTATTTTAAATCATCGCGTACACTTAAGCGCAACCGATGAAAATAGCTTAATACAAGAAATACATTGCAAGTATTTAGAACTCGACTTAAATACCAATATTATCAGCTCCGATCAAACCGTGATGGTACAAGGGAAGGACTTCACTATGTATGGCTCTGGCCTGATAATTGACTTAAACACTAAACAGATGACATTAACTGAACATGTACGTACTATTTATAAAAAGAACAATAGTTAATCCCTTGATGGCTATTAAAAAAATCAGTAAAAGCTTACTCATTGGCTCATTGCTTTATGGGTTAACAACACCTGTAATCGCGGCAAAAAAAGATCTGACACAAGAGATCACGATAAAATCAAAGCGCCAATCAGCTGATTTAAAAAACAAAATTGCAAGCTATTTAGATGATGTAAGTATAAGCCAAGGTACCATTTCTATCGTGGCAGATATTGTGCAAGTTTATAGTGGTATTGATAGTAATACCAAAGAAAAATCAGACACTTATCTTGCTAAAGGTCAACCCGCTATTTTTAAACAAGCCTTAGAAGACGGTAGTCTAATCACCTTACAAGCCAATGAAATAAAATACCAACCAGATCTCCACATCATCACGGTTTCAGGCAATGCACAAGTTAAACAGGCCGGCAGCAAAGTCACTGGTGAAACAATAACTTACAACACGTTAAGCGAAAAGCTTGAAGCCATAAGTAGAAATGATGACTCTGTAACCACTATTTTACAGCCACTCAAATAAAAGCTCAGCAAGATAAAAAAGACAATGATGGTAACCATGAATAGTACTGAAAATACGCCAATAGAATCAACCTTGATAGCCCAAGGATTATCTAAGTCTTATAAAAATAATAAAGTAGTAAAAAGCGTTAGTTTAACAGTAAAAGCAGGCCAAATCGTAGGTCTCCTTGGTCCTAACGGAGCAGGAAAAACCACATCTTTTTATATGATTGTTGGTTTAGTACCCAATGACGATGGTCAAATTATTCTTAACAATGAGGATGTCACCCTTGCACCCATGCATGAACGTGCACGCCGTGGCATAGGTTACTTACCCCAAGAAGCATCTATTTTTAGAAAGCTTACCGTCACTGACAACATTATGGCAATTCTGCAAACAAGAAAAGACCTTAATGAACACGATAGACAGGGTAAGCTTGAACATTTACTAGAAGAATTTAACATAAGTCATATTAAAGATAACTTAGGTATGAGTTTATCTGGTGGCGAAAGAAGACGTGTAGAAATTGCTAGGGCTTTAGCCGCTGAACCGCAGTTTATATTGCTTGACGAACCCTTCGCCGGGGTTGATCCAATCTCAGTTGGCGACATCAAAAAAATTATTATACATCTTAAAAATCGCGGTATTGGTATCTTAATTACCGATCATAATGTGCGTGAAACACTTGATGTATGTGAGCATGCTTACATTGTTAGCCACGGAGAAATTATTGCCGAAGGTGACGCGAATCAAATTCTTGCAAATCAAAAGGTAAGAGATGTATACCTTGGCGAACAATTCACGCTATAGTTAACACAGAGATTTAAAACTTAGACTATGCTTACATTATGATGATGAAAGTTTAATTAAGTAAATAACATTATTAATAGGAATTAGAAAACGTAGATGCGCCCAACTCTGCAGCTCCGAATAGGACAACACCTAACCATGACGCCACAACTGCAACAAGCGATTAAGCTGTTGCAGTTGTCAACGTTAGAACTTCAGCAAGAAATTCAAGAAGTGCTTGAAAGTAATCCTCTTCTTGAAGTTAATGAGCAACAAGCATCTGATGCCAACGCTGATAATGATTCGAATAACAATTCAGAGAACCTTGAAGAAGCGTTTTCGGCGACAATTTCTGAAAAAACAGCCACGGATGGTAGTGAAGATTCCTCTGCAACGATTGATGAAATTAGCACAACAGAAGCCATGGAAAAAAATGATATTCCTGAAGAGTTAAATATCGATACTACCTGGGAAGAGAGTTACAGTGCAGGAACATCGAATACAGGCGCAATAAGTAGCCCAGGTGAAGATTACACTTATCAAGGTGAAACAAGCGACTCAATTCAAGATCATCTTTTATGGCAAATGGAGTTAACCCCTTTTTCTGAAACCGATAGAGCTGTTGCGATAGCTATTATTGAAGCCGTCGATGATGCCGGTTATCTAACGGTACCAAGTGAAGAGATTTTAGAAAGTGTTGGTATTGAAGGGCCGGAACTTGATGAGGTAGAAGCAGTATTAAAACGTATTAATGTCTTCGATCCTATTGGTGTTGCTGCTCGCTCAATTGCGGATTGCTTACTGATACAATTGAATCAATTTGATCCTGCGACCCCCTTTTTAAATGAAAGTAAATTGGTCATCAAAGAACATATTGATCTACTCGGCAATCGAGATTATCGCCAACTCATGCGTAAAACTCGTCTTAAAGAAGATCAATTACGTGAAGTAATGCGGTTAATTCAAAGCTTAAACCCGCGACCTGGTGATGTTATTGCTAAAAATGATGATCAATATGTTATTCCTGATGTGTCGGTAGAGAAAAAAATGGTCGTTGGGTAGTAGAATTAAACCCTGACACGGCCCCCAAACTGTCGGTAAATCAACAATATGCGGCCATGACTAAAACCACGAAATCGTCCAACACCGATGGGCAATTTATACGTGCCAACTTACAAGAAGCCAAGTGGTTTATTAAGAGCTTAGAGTCACGTAATGACACCTTATTAAAAGTGTCTAATTGTATCGTCCAACGTCAGCAAGGCTTCTTCGAACATGGCGCTGAAGCTATGCGTCCCATGGTGTTAAATGATATTGCTGAAGCAGTAGATATGCACGAGTCTACTATTTCTCGTGTTACTACCCAAAAATACATGCACACTCCTCGAGGTATTTTCGAATTAAAATACTTTTTTTCAAGTCATGTTAGCACTGAAAATGGCGGCGAATGTTCATCAACCGCCATTCGTTCTTTAATTAAAAAACTCATTTTAGCGGAAACACCTGCTAAGCCGCTAAGTGATAGTAAAATGGCTGACTTACTAGCCGAGCAGGGAATTAACGTTGCGAGACGAACCATAGCCAAATATCGAGAATCTTTGTCTATTCCACCGTCAAATCAACGCAAGAGTTTATTATAACAGCTATTGTACTAGCTCAATTTAGATAATAAGGATCGAACTTATGCAAATTAACCTTACTGGCCACCATGTAGACCTAACTTCATCATTACGCGATTACGTTAATACAAAATTTGATAAATTAGAACGACATTTTGATCACATCACTAATGTGCATGTGGTACTGACGGTGGAAAAGTTAGATCAAAAGGCAGAAGCCACAGTACATCTGAAAGGCAGCGAAATTCATGCCTCTGCAGTCAATGCTGATATGTATACATCAATAGATACTTTAATTGATAAATTAGATCGTCAAGTGCTCAAATATAAAGGCAAGCTATCTCAACATTAGCGCTACAATATAAAAATTATGACTCTACAAGATATATTAACACTGGACTGCACACAATGTGCAGTCCCAGTTCAAAGTAAAAAACGCCTACTTGAACAAATTTGCCTACTTGCTGCTAAACAATTAGGAACTGCTAATTCAACCGACCTACTCGATAGTTTACTCGATAGAGAAAAAATGGGTAGTACAGGTATTGGCAACGGCATTGCTATCCCACATGGTAGATTAAATAATACAGACAAAGCCATTGCCGTCTTTTTAACAACGCAGCAAGCCATAGATTTTGATGCTATTGATAATCAACCTGTCGATATATTTATCTGCTTATTTGTTCCCGAAAACAGCACACAAGAACACTTAGAAACACTGCAAAGTATAGCCAAACTATTTAGTGATCGTAAAACGGCAAAGCAAGTTCGGAAATGTGTAAATCAACAAGAAATGTTTAACCTTATTCAACAAGCAACTTAAGTTGCAATGACTTAAAATTTATCCGATGTCACGCCCCGTTTCTCGGAATTTTTTATCTGCAACTCGAGACTTAATTTATGAAACTTATTATTGTTAGTGGACGTTCAGGCTCAGGTAAATCAGTTGCGCTTAGGGTTTTAGAAGATTTAGGCTACTATTGTGTTGATAATATTCCTGTTAACTTACTACCCGCATTGGCACATACCGTAATTCACGATTACGAAAATGTTGCCGTGAGTTTAGATGTTCGAAATTTGCCGAATAACCCGAGTGATATTTTAGAGGTTATTGAATACCTGCCTAGCGCCGTAGAAGTTACTACTTTATTTTTAGATGCGGATGATAATGATTTGATCCGTCGTTTCAGTGAAACCAGACGATTACATCCACTAATTAAAAAAAATATCCCCTTAGATCAAGCCATAGCATTAGAAAAAAAACTATTAACACCTATTTCTACTAAAGCTGATTTATACATTAATACTACACAGTTAAGCCCACACCAATTAGCTGATTTAGTACGCGAACGAATTCTTGGTAAAAAAACAGGCTCAATGGTACTCGTTTTTGAATCTTTCGGTTTTAAACATGGTATTCCAACTGATGCTGACTATGTTTTTGATGCCCGGTTTTTACCTAATCCACACTGGGAAAAAGAATTAAAAGCCTATACGGGGTTAGATCAACCCGTAAAAGATTTCCTTGCCAGTCAACCGATCGTGACAAAATTTGTTTGGCAAATTAATAGCTTTATGATGACCTGGCTACCACACTTAGAGCGTAACAATCGAAGTTACGTTACAATCGCTATTGGTTGCACTGGCGGTAAACACCGCTCTGTTTATATTGCAGAATTATTGTCTAGTAACTTTCGTAAAGAAAAAAAAGATGTGCAAACTCACCACAGAGATATGAAAAAAATTAAAGAGTAAATAACCATGACTTCAAAACTGGCTCATGACGATATAATAATAAGTAAAGAATTAACCATTATTAACAAGCTTGGCTTACATGCGCGAGCAGCAAGTAAATTAGCACAACTTTGTCAAAAATTTACGGCAAAAATCACATTAACTTTAGGAGATAAAGAAGCCGATGCTAGTAGTATAATGGCAATTATGTTGCTTGCCGGCGCGCAAGGGAAAATAGTAAAGGTTACCGCACAAGGAATAGATGCATTAAACGCATTAAACGCAATAGCTCAACTCATTGGCGACAAGTTTGACGAAGAAGAATAATTGACAGCAAATACGTAAAATAGCTGCAAGAAACACAAACTTACGATAAACTTATTCGTGATTAAAAGAATACTAACGTGATTAAATGACCTTTTACGGACGTTTAATCACGTTAGTATAGTTTGTCACACTAACATCCAAGTAATCTCTATGCCTGACATAATAGAACAAGAAAATATCCAACAAAGACTACATCAAGTTAATGAAGCATTTGATAGTGGTATGTTTGTTTATGTGCGTAGATTATTACAAGACATGACCGCTTACGATCTTGCTCTTTTTCTTGAATCTTCACCCGCTAAAAGTCGTGCCGTATTATGGCAACTTATTGACGCTGAACACCATGGTGAAGTCCTTGAAGAACTGAATGAAGAAGTACGTAAAGGCATCTTGCAAAGTATGCGCCCTGAAAAACTGGCTGCTGTTGCTGAAGGGATGGATGTTGATGATTTAGCGGAAGTATTACGTACCCTCCCCGACAGAGAATATAGAGAAGTACTTAACTCTATGGACTCGCAAGACAGAAGCCGAGTAGAAACAGCCCTGTCGTACGATGAAGATACTGCTTGGTGGTATCATGAATACGGATACTATCACTTTACGCCCAGAAGTGAGTGTTGATGTAGTATTACGTTACCTAAGGCTCAAAGGACAATTACCCGAAGCTACTGACTCTTTTTATGTGGTTGACAGAAATAATCGTTTTATTGGCGCCGTATCGTTGGCCGCCATCGTTACAGCTAAACCAGAAGTGATTATTTCAAGCTTGATTGATTCAGAAATAGAAGCTGTGCAAGCCAACATGGAAGAGGCTGAAGTCGCTCAGCTATTTGAAAAACATGATTGGTTTTCTGCCCCTGTTGTTGATCAAGAAGGACACTTACTTGGCCGTATCACAATAGATGATGTTATTGATATTATTCGTGAAGATGCTGAACACACCATGATGAGTATGGCCGGTTTAGATGACGAAGCCGATACCTTTGCACCAGTTATTAAAAGTACAAAACAGCGTTCATTATGGTTAGGTGTTAACCTCATTACTGCATTATTAGCCGTTGCTGTTACTAGCATGTTTGAAGGTATTTTCCAACAATTGGCTATTTTAGCTGTACTCAATTCTTTAGTCCCGAGTATGGGTGGCGTTGCAGGTAATCAAACGTTAACACTGGTTATCCGAGGCATGGCTTTAGGCCATGTAGGTAACCGTAATGCAAGGGCACTATTAAATAAAGAAGTCGCGATAGGCTTTTTAAACGGCGTTATTTGGGCGTTGTTAATTGCTACTGTTGTTTCTGTTTGGAAACAAGATTTGATGTTAGGCGCGGTCATCGCCTTTGCCATGTTAATGAATATGACCGCTGCCGGCTTAGCCGGTGTTACTATTCCATTATTTTTAAAACGCCTTAATATTGATCCTGCACTTGCCGGTGGCGTTATTATCACCACCGTTACCGATGTTGTGGGTATTTTTGCCTTTTTAGGTACTGCAACTCTCTTGCTCACCTAAACTATGGCATTAGCCAATACTTAATTTGAACCATGTATTCATAAATAAATTTGAATTTATTTAATTATCTACTAAGGTTTCTAGGTAGAGTACATTTTGCTACTCATAATTTACGATTGTCGTAATAGGCAAGGATGTTGTCAATTTCTTAGAAGTTAGTTTCTTACCCTAATTTAATCGTACGGTTTAATTGTACTATTTAATCGCCCAAAATAGCTGAAATTAAATA
This sequence comes from Colwellia maritima, assembly GCF_022669015.1. Classification (GTDB taxonomy): domain Bacteria; phylum Pseudomonadota; class Gammaproteobacteria; order Enterobacterales; family Alteromonadaceae; genus Colwellia; species Colwellia maritima. Next base: position 494,910 of record NZ_JAKKSL010000003.1, read on the forward strand.
CTTATTTTCGTTAGTTAGGCATATTTAAAAAGGGGAAAATAATGTCTGTTAATCAAATATCATATGATGAAGCAAGAAAACAAATGAAACCAGGGGATGTTATCGCGTTCGGCGGCAAAGGCCATTTCTCAGAAATCATTAAATTTGCTACATTTTCTACCGTCTCTCATGTAGGTGTTATACTTCAAACAAAAATATCTGAAGATGACACCGGGCGTTTTTTCAACCAAATTATTGAATCAACCTCCCTCAATGGATTTAACGGTGTCAACATATCTAGATTCAGTGATCGAATCAATACCTATGAAGGTGAATTATGGTGGCTGCCGCTGAGTGATAATCATAGAGCCGCTTTTGATGCAAAATCCTTTTACAATTTTTTATTTAATCAAGCAAAAGATAAAAAACCTTACGATATGCCACAAGCGATAAAGTCTGCCGTTGATGCTTTAGATAACTTACCCTTTGGCGCACGCGGGCCAACATACAACAAAGAAGACTTTAGCAAATTCTTTTGCTCTGAACTCGTGGCTGCCGGTTTAGAAATCTCAGGGGCTGTCGATTCAATTAACGCTTCAGAAGTAACACCAATAGACCTATGCCGTTGGAATATATATCAAAACAATTATTATCAATTAAAAGGTGATTCAGATAAAAAAATATCACGATTCAATACTTCACCCCCTTCTCATTGGAATAATTAACCAGACAAACTCAATTACTTCAAGTACATTTATTCTCTACTTGGGCCGATATTTACGAATGAGTTTAGCAAACTCATTCTTGTCAGTTGTCGCTATAGTAACTTTTATTTGGAATCATGTTGATACCTGCATATTAGCCAGATATAAATCCTAATTCCCTGAATTATTCTACAGATGTAGCAAAATAGACTGTTGCTCTTTCTTAGTCATTTTATTCACCACCAACATAAATGAATTATCCATCATGCGCTCAATTTCTCCTCGGGGAATAGAACCATCAAGAATAATCGTATTCCATTGCGCTTTATTCATATGATAACCAGGAATAACACTTGTGAAAATATCACGTAGCATGACCGCTTCGTCAGGATCACATTTTAGGTTAATGCAATAATACCCTGCCATTTTGCTACCAGTATCCTTTTCATTTCCTTTTCCAAAAGACAACGTCGCAAACATTTTCTGTTTAACTCGAAATACTTTGACATCATCCCCAAAGGGATAATACAAAGTGCTAGCGGGCTTGGCGAGCAAGTAACGTTCAGCTTGCTGTACTGTAAGGCTTTCTGTCATGTTTTTCACTTTTAAACACCTACTATTTATTATTTACAATCCAGATAATAAAGGGCATTTAATTAGTTATTAGACCAACTCTATTCTAATTAAAAACGATATGTTGCTTCTACCCAAGCACTAATCCCTTCTTTTGGTAATCGAGACATCACAGGGATTTCAGTACCCTTTACCCGTGTGTAACCACCTAAATGATTTTGATAATTTTTATCTAAAAGGTTATCAACACCAAATCGTAAGGCCAAATCATTATTTACATAATATTGGGCATCAATATTCACTACACCATAACCAGCAGTTTTTTGCTCATTATTGGTATTTGATACATTACTTTGTTTTGCCGCCATTACTAAGCTAGTTTTCAGCATCCAATGATGCGTAGTATAACTTAAATGAACCTGACCATTCAGTGGTGCTATTCGATATAAATTATCATTAATATCTCGACGTTCACCTTCAACATAATTTATGATGGTAAAAATGGAGGGATTCAGAGAAATTATAATAGCCATTCAAATCAAAACCATATAATTTTGCATCGACATTTGAAAATTTCAAAGGATTACTGTCGTTTGCCATCATATTTGCCAACTGTTTCGCGGCCATATCATTCATCCCCATGGGCGTTCCCTGAATGTAATCATCAATCGATTGATAAAAAACATGAGGGGCAATCATGAAGTCTGCATCTTGATATTGCAAACCAAGATCTAATTGATAAGCAGTTTCTGAATCAAGGTTAATGTCACCAATATAAGTATGCCCATCAGCCAAACCACCTGTTGATTCCATTGGCGTCCATAAATATCGTTCTTGGTATGATGGTGCACGAGTTTTTAATCCAAGTCCCATAGACAGTGATAAGTGAGTTGATAGGTTAGTTTGGATATTTAAAGCGATATCAACATTGTTATCAGATACTTTTTGATCGGCATTATTGAAATCATCTCGTAGACTTGTAGCTAAACTTCCCATGCTTGGCATACTGGTATCATCACCCATATCCATTCCTGAATCCATGTCCATACTTGAATCCATACCCATTTCTGGTTCCATCGGCATAGACATCATGGCCATTGATGTACTTACCTCACCTGCAGAAGATTCTGCACGTTTTAGTCTGACACCAAGCTGCACCGTAGTTTGCTCAAATTCTTGCAGCCATTGGGCAAATATTCCATAACGATTATCTTCAACTTGATTAAAGTTAACGACTTCAAACATCATATTATTAGGGTTAGTAATGACCGAATCATGGCTAGCAAAATAGCCATCGACACCAAATGCTAAATCGCCAAAATCAAAGGTTTTTGAAAGCTTGAACTTAAAATCTGATGTTTCAGCTGTAGCGTTATTTCGACGATACATGCTGTCGTCATTATTTTCTCGCATTAAAAAATTTGTCATGCCGTGATCAGCGTCGATATAACCTATTTGCCATTCGCCTTGCCATGCATTTAAATTAAAAGCACCGTCGACTGTTATTCTTGTGCTTTCTATATATTCAATATCCATAGGTAAAGCCGGCGTGCCTGAATCTCCCGTGTCAGTATAGTGGAAACTTAACCCTATCTCATTGTCGTTACTGTTATATCGAATATCCCCACCCAATTGCACTTTATCAAAATCTGTTGGGGTAATAGCGACACCATCCCCACTCTCCATGCTATCGCCCGTTTGGCTATTGCCATATAACAAAAAAGCCACATCACTTTTAGCGATGTTAGTTACGGCTGATAAAGTTTTAGCACTATTGTTACTACGATAACCTGCTTGAATATCACCACTGATCTCTGTATTTGAACTATTGACTGTTTCAGCTTTGCGCATTTTTACTTCAATGGCACCTCCTAGCGTATTAATCCCTGCAGAAACTGGCGCAATTCCTCTGTATACCGTCATTGAATCAACGATTAGCGGAGTTGAATAGCTTAAGGGAGTATCCATAGCATTAGGACCTGCACCAATAACAGGATGACCATCAAGAGAAGTAGCGACTCTATCACCATACAACCCTCGATATTGCGCTACTCCGGTAATGGGTCCATTACTATTAATATTCGCACCTGGGACTGAGGTTAACCAATCAGCTAAATCAGGTACACTTGTTTGCCCTTGAGCATACCCTTTCATATTTTCTAAATGCTGATGACGTTGATTGGTTATAGTGATCACTTCTAGATCATCAATTACATCAGGATTTTCATCGGCCAAAACATAGCCTGACAATGTAATTACTGAAGAAGCCATTGTTGATAATAAAACGAGTTTTACCGCGCTAGCTGAGAGTGTAAGGTTAGTTCGCATAGGATTTTATTTCTATTAGATATATAATTACACCTATTCTCGGGGCTTAACCTATTTAAAACAAAAGAAAATATTCAATGTGCGACAATATGTCGCAGGAAAAAGTCAACTAATTTGCATTAGATCAACAACGCTGACTTATTAAAAAAGAAATACTGCTTATTTACAGTATTCGCCGTACATTAAATGATAATTAGGAATATACAAAATAGTAAGTGACTAATACGCAGACGATGGCACAATAGACTAGTAATTTTTTAAACAGGAATATAGATGAAAGTTTTTTTTACCTTAACTGCCCTACTATTGTGTATTTTATTCAGTCGTAGTAGTTCTGCTGTTGAACAAGCAGAGCAATTATTTAATCAGTTAAAACCCTCTCTTTATCAAATTAAATTAATAGACAAAGCCAGTGGTGAAAAATCATCCATAGGCTCCGGTTTTCAAATAAGTAACGATGGCATCATTGCCACTAACTATCATGTTATTTCCAGTTACGCTTTACATCCCAAAAAATACCGTATTGAATACCTTGATAATCAAGGAAATCAGGGAGATCTAACTCTCCAGAGCGTAGATGTTATTAACGACCTTGCGTTAGTTAAGCGTACAGTTGAACAAGAGATGGCTTTTTTTGAACTCTCAAATACAGCTCCCCATAAAGGTGAACAATTATTCTCATTAGGCAATCCGCATGATTTAGGTATGATTGTTGTGCCTGGTACTTATAATGGTTTGAAAAAAGAATCTTTTAATGATCGTATTCATTTCACTGGTTCAATCAACTCAGGTATGAGTGGTGGTCCTGTTGTAAATAAAACCGCTGAAGTTGTTGGAATAAACGTCGCTACTTCAGGTAATTCTATTGGTTTCCTCGTACCTCACGACAAGTTAGTGACTTTATACAAAAACTTTTTGAAATCATCACCTGTTTCTATCGAACAGCAAATGACTGAGCAGTTATTGGCAAGCCAAGATAAATTGATAACGGCCATTTTAAATAGCCCTTGGCTAGCTAAACAACTAGGTGAAAAAGCAATGATTCCTATCATTGATGTACCTTTTATTCGGTTTGGGGTGATTCTAATGCGGATAAAGTAGATGCCCTAATATTGGCAGCGGTAGCAAATTGCTCGTTAGACGAAAACACTTATATTTCCTCAAGCTTTTTTACTGGCTCAATGGAAATTGAATTTCGCACCATGAAGGCGAAAGATATTAGCGCCAATAAATTTTACCACCTATATCAACAACATATTGCGCGTGCGGGTGCCGGTAATAGAGCCGACAAAGAAAACGTAACCGAATTTCAATGCCATAACGACTTAGTAATCCCTAATAATCAAGCAATCAATAACAAAACTATTTTTTGTACACGTGCTTATAAAAAGTTCACTGGTTTATACGACGTCCTTTATTTAAGTGCTTCAGTGGATAAAGACAAACAAGCCATTGTCAGCCACTTTACTATCGCAGGTATAAGCGAAGCTAATGCATTAGCCTTTACTCGCCAATTTATGGAGGCTGTATCATGGAAATAATAGAGACAAACGCGTCAACGATGGAAAACGAACTTAATCACGATGTCGATGAAGCAAACGATACAAAAGAAATTATTATTGAAGAAATTAGCCGCAACCATAAGTTATTGCACCGCCATAAATTATCACAGCAACAGATTCATATTGGTCGTGATTATCATAACGATATTATTTTGTCTGATCCCCATGTATGCCCAAGTCACCTTAGTATTGAGTTAACAGATGGTCAATGGAAAATAATAGATAACCAAACAGTGAATGGCTCTTTTATTGAAAATACACAGAGCAAGAAGCATTGTGCTGATCAACACATTATTAACGATGGTGACGTGATCACCTTGGGGAAAAGTCAATTAAGGATACTTTTCACCAATCACCCTGTTGATGCTACAATTGCTATTAGCCCATTTGAAGCACTTATTAACTTGATGCGACATCCTGTTGTGCTTTTATTAAGTGTTACCTTATTTACCTTGATTTCCGGCTATACTTTCTATCTGAACAGCCCTAAAGAGGTTAATTTTAGCCAGTTATTAGTACCGACCATTGGCATGACATTAGGTTTTGCACTATGGCCTGCAGGGGTTGCTTTAGTGTCTCATTTAAGTAAACACGAGGCTCGGGTACTGGCACAATTAGGTATAAGTTTCGCTTTTTTCAATCTTATGTGGTTAAGCGATTTTTTAGAGGGATTAAGTAACTTTAATAGCGCCAGTGGCTCTATAGCCCCCACCTTTACTTTATTGGCCTCTATTGTGCTTGCCTTTAGCTTATTTTGGTTAAATGGTTACATAGGCTTTCACATGACCGCCAAACGACGCATTGTTGTGGCAGGAGGAATGACTCTATTACTTTTTGGTGGTAGTTACCTTGTTCAATACAGTAACAAGCCAGAGTTCAATCCAAGACCGCAATATAATGCAACAATAATGATGCCAAACTTATTAATTGCCGCAAGTAGCAGCACAGACAAATTTATTGAAGATAGCCGTAAGCTTTTTGATAAAACAAAAAAAGAGGCATTAAAAGAATAGCTGTAAATAACGAGTAAATAGTGGCGAAAATAACTTTCCGCCACACGCTGTTTTATTTACTCATAATTATTAAGGTATGATTAAGGACGTGGGATAAAACCCACAGCATCATACACAGAGGTTAATATTTTATTAGCACGTAACGATGCTTTTTCAGCCCCTTTTTTCATCACTTGCTCAAGAAACGCTTGGTCTTCTCGATATTGATGAAATTTACTTTGAATTGGTGTCAGCATAGCAACAACAGCTTCAGCAACATCCCCTTTTAAATGACCATACATTTTTTCTTCGTACTCAGGCACCAAACTATCAACTGATTTTCCAGTAGCACATGACAATAAAGATAACAGATTCGACACACCTGGTTTCTCTTCAAGATTATAATAAATATTCGCTTGCTCATCAGAGTCAGTTACAGCACGCTTAATTTTTTTAGCAATTTTCTTCGGGTCTTCTAATAAGCCAATGAAGTTACCGGGATTTATGTCTGATTTAGACATTTTCTTAGTTGGTTCAAGTAAGCTCATCACACGAGCACCATGCTGAGGAATAAAAGGATCTGGTACAGTAAAAATATCACCATAAAGGTTATTAAAGCGCGTAGCAACATCACGCGCCGGCTCTAAATGTTGTTTTTGATCATCACCAACAGGTACGCTATCGGCACCGTATAACAAAATATCTGCAGCCATTAGTACCGGGTAAGTAAACAAGCCGGCGTTCATATTTGCCTCTGACTTTTGCGACTTATCTTTATATTGAGTCATGCGATTTAATTCCCCCATTTGAGTATAACAACTCAATACCCAACTCAACTGAGCATGTTCTGGCACATGGGATTGTATAAAAATAGTGCTTTGTTCGGGGTCAACTCCACAAGCAAGATACAAGGCTAAGCCATCTAAGGTCGCCTTACGTAAATCTTCTGCTTTCGGGCGTACGGTTATCGCATGTTGGTCCACCAACATGTAATAGCATTCATGACTCGACTGCATATTGACCCATTGCTTTAATGCGCCTAAATAATTACCAATAGTTAATTCACCTGATGGCTGACAGCCACTTAATACAATAGGTTTACTCATGATTTTCCTTTAGATATGGCCAGAGCATCTCATCACACGCCGGCTTATTCATTTTATTTAATACTACTTACGTTATTTCTTACCCAAACAAAAATTGTTGTTTGCAGCCGTAGCCTAATCAAAGTGAATATATACAATTTGGCTCACATAGCTATTCGTATACATTGACAGAATTTTATACTTTTGCTAATTCCGCTCGCATTTCATCAATGGCAATTTTATAATCAGATTGTGAAAATATCGCACTGCCTGCAACAAACATATCTGCACCTGCCGCCGCTATTTCAGCAATGTTATTAGCTTTTACGCCACCGTCAACTTCTAAGCGAATATCACGACCACTTTGTTTGATTCTTTCTTTTACCAAACGTAACTTATCGAGTGTGGTTGGAATAAATGATTGACCACCAAAACCCGGATTTACTGACATTAATAAAATAACATCAAGTTTATCCATAACAAAATCCAAACATTGTAATGGCGTTGCAGGGTTTAGTACTAAGCCCGCCTTACAACCATGATCCTTTATTAACTGTAGGGTGCGATCAATATGATCACTTCCCTCTGGGTGGAAAGTAATAATGTCAGCACCTGCTTTGGCAAACTTAGGGATTAAATCATCGACAGGCTTCACCATTAAATGAACATCTATAGGTGCGGTAATACCATAATCACGTAATGACTGGCAAATCATAGGTCCAAAAGTTAGGTTAGGAACAAAGTGATTATCCATCACATCAAAATGCACAACGTCTGCACCCGCAGATAAAACCTTTGCGACATCATCACCTAAACGGGCGAAATCAGCCGATAAAATAGAAGGGGCAATTAAAAAAGAAGACATACGCTTGCTCAATCAAAGAAAATTATCTGTATTATACCCAAGCCACTTAAAAATACGAGTATCACCGTATCCTCGTTAAGTTGAATCAGCTGCACTTGATTAGTTCAAATAATATTAAGTCGCACCATACTAGCGCACCCTTTCTCAAAAACCCAAAATTCAACAAAATCATTAACGCAACAACCTGTTGATAAATAACAATAAAAATTAATTCGTTAATTTTATTTAATACGGGCATCATCTTTGCAAAATATGAATTAGGTTTAAAATTTATAATACTTTAAAGAGAGAAACATGAAAAAAACAATATTAAGTGTTGCATTAACTTCTATTTTAGCTACTTCAACTGTTTTTTCTACTTCAGCTTCAGCTGTTGAGGGTTTAAGCGCTAACGTCGCCGCAACGTCAAACTACTTATGGCGTGGTTTAGAACAAACGAATGGCAAATCAGCTGTTTCAGGTGGTATTGATTATGCTGCAGACTCAGGGTTTTATGTTGGTACTTGGGCATCAAATGCCGACTGGGCTGACGGAATGACTTATGAATTAGACATTTACGGTGGTTTTGGCGGTAGTATCAACGATAGTGTATCTTATGATGTTGGCTTTATTTATTACGGATATCCTGACGAAACATCAGGAGATGCCGATTTCTCAGAAGTATATGGTAGTATTTCGTTTAACGCATTAACGGTAGGTTTAGCGGTTTTAACATCTGGTGAAGGCGCAGATGCGGGCGATACTATTTATGCCAATATTGATTACAGCATAGCGCTAAGCAATGAAGCTGAAGTGACCTTACATGTTGGTTCATATAGTGGTGACTGGTTGGCTGAAGACTCTATTGACTATGGTGTAAGTATCTCAAAATCAGGTTTCACTTTAGGTGCATCAGCTACGGATTTAGATGGCGCTGCAGGTGACATGAAAGTTTATGTTGCTTATGCTGTCGATATTGACTTGTAGGGTAATACCTCTTTTCAAATTTGATATTTAAAAACAGACAAAAAAATGCTAATTGGTTATACTGTAACCAATTAGCATTTTTTATTATCAATTATTCACTTTAAAATGAGAACTAAATGTCAGATAACACACCGTCAGTCAAAGAAACCTTTAAAAGTGTTGCAGCAGCTTTTTTGGGTGTTCAAAGTAATAAAAATAGAACAAAAGATTTTGCTAATGGTAAATTAAGCCACTTTATTATTGTAGGGGTAATAAGTGTCGTCATTTTTATCAGCATTTTAATTTTTATTGTTAACTTAGTTCTACCTTCAAGTTAATAACCTGAATATTGGTATCCTTGGGTCAATATTTTTAGGCAATTAATCGATCTGCGCTATCCACCATTTTATCTATCGATAAAGTGCCATAAGCTCCGCAACTTTTTTACGCTTATCACCTTTAGCACTAATAGTACGAGCTACTTCAATTGATTTGATTTTATTAGCATGCTCATAAATTTTTCGTGTCCAAATCGTGTCGTGATTCGAAATTAAAACGACGGTTGATTTTTCTTTTGAAACTTCTTCAGCGGCATTAGCTAAATCAGCTTGTTCATCTAAGCCAAACCCATTACCAAGATAGCTAGTAAAATTTGCCGACTTACTTAACGGAACATAGGGTGGATCACAATAAATCACATCATCCGCAGAAGCTCGGGTAAAAGTTTTACGGTAACCTTCACACACAAAAGTCGCTTGTTGTGCTTTATCTGCGAAAATATTTAATTCAGCTTCAGGAAAGTATGGGCGTTTATATTTCCCAAAAGGTACATTATAACCACCAGATTTATTGTAACGGCATAAACCATTATAACCATGTCGGTTCATATATAAAAAAACAAGTGATCTAAAGTAAGTATCGTTACTTTCATTAAATTCTTTTCTTAACTGATAATACTTTTCACTTTGGTTGAATTTTTCTGTAAAAAAAGTCTGTGCATCTACAATAAAACTGTCTGGCTTTGTTTGTAGTATTCTATAGAGATTGATTAAATCTTGGTTTATATCATTTAAAATATATTTTGAATAATCTGTATTTAAAAATACCGATCCTGCCCCCACAAATGGTTCAATTAAACATTCACCTTTGGGTAACATTTTTGCAATAACATCACTAAGACCGTATTTGCCTCCAAATTCCCCCACTTTAAAAATGCTCGATGTTTTTTGCGCATGTTTGCCTAACTCATATTCGCCTGAATAGGCAACCAATAAAAAGAAAAACGATTGTATCTTTATTTAACCATCAACGGTATTCATTTCTTAATTGAATAACTTGGACTTACTTAACTTTAATTTACTAAAGACTATTTATTTCTTCTTGAACAAGTGAAAGTGGTTTAATCCAAACCCCACGATCAACAATTCCCTGAGGAAGTAACTTTATAGCCGCATTAGCTTGTGATTTATTATCATAAATTGCTGTGGTTAACACAATAAGTTTTTGGTCATTCAACATTTTTTCATAACTAAAATAATCGATATTAGGATATTTTTTAATAAAACGTGACAGAAGATCTAGCTTAGTAAAACCAACAAGTTGAACCACATAACCAGATGAAGCCTTAGTGTAATATTCCGGCGTGAGTACGAATTCTACTGAGGCAATATCAAATTGAGGTATTTTCAAAAGTGTGATTTTGCTCGATTCAGAATCTTTTGGCACCATAGGTGTCATGTTAGAGCTTTCATACTTGGATGTATCACGAATAGGCTTTATTGTAACTTGTTTTGACTGAGTTACTTTTACACTTGGAGTTCCATTGACTAGTGATGTCTCTGACGATTCATTTAGTTCGAGTGCTTGAAGAATATCAGTTGCTTGTGCTTGCTGAGCCCCATTATCTTTGATTGATGATATTTCTCCAAGTAAAGCCGCTTGAATATCAGTTATATTAGCTAATTTAGCTGAACCTTCGACAGGTAAATCCTGAGGTTGTACCGTTGTGTGTGTTTTTTCTTTTGAAGGTGTTTTCTCCAACACTAGCGCGCTTGTTTCAATAGGAGTTGCATCCACTTCAGTCAACTTAGACAGCTCAGATAACTTAAAATTATCATAATGAATAAGTCCATACCAAGAAAGTCCAATTAAAACAGAAAACAATAAAAGAGCAGAAAGTAGCTTTAGCCATAATTTACTGTTAAAAATAGTTTTATCACTCGCAAATTTTGCATGTTCTAGCGCAAACAATTGACCAGATTTTGCATCAATAATTGATAATTTATTTTTGAAAAGAGTTTGATCCGCAGCGACATCCTGTGCAGCTTGTTCTAGCCCGAAGAGTACAACGTCAATTTTACGTTGAGTCTTGCTTGCCACATTAACCAATTGGCAAAGTTCATATTTGATTTGTAAAGACAATGCATGTGCATGCTCAATAACTATGTTTATATTGCCTTTACTGTGCTTATTTAAATTAAGAATACTTACAGCAAGTGATTTTTCAGGATCAAAAAGGGTATTAGCAAATAATTGCTCAATAAGACGACATCGCATCTGAATATCATTAAGCTTTGTTGACGCGGAGACAAAAGCAACATTTGTTTCTTGAGTTGATTCATCTGATGAACAGTTGATAAGAAATTGACGTGCGGCTTGCGCGTAGACATTCACATCATTATCTATCACTAAAACAGCTTGCTTAGAGAAGCGTTGAATATAATCAATGCGTGCACTAACGCTAATGGCGGTAACTGCCGGCTCATTATTTAGTTGCACCGAAGCCATATGTTTATGACTTATATTGGTGTGTGCTACTACAGACATATACAACCCTTTCTACAATCATTGTTATCTAACCTTAACGTTAGATAAACTGAAAATTATAAAATTTGCTGAAGTATCTCTTGAGTAATATCATCACGAATCTCTGATTTACCTATCGCTGTAGGTACGATGAAACGTAACTTTCCGCCAATATTTTTCTTGTCTCGGCGCATATGTCTAGTAAAGTCTTCACAAGTCATTGTATCAGGCGCCTGTAATGGTAAATCAAACGCGTTAATAAGTGACTCTATTCGACAAAGTTCTGACACTTCAAGCAAATTCATTGTTACAGCTAATTTAGAAGCAAGTACCATACCAGTTGCAACAGCTTCACCATGAAGCCAATTTCCATACCCTTGTTCAGCCTCAATAGCATGACCAAATGTATGTCCTAAGTTGAGCAGAGCACGAACACCTGCTTCAGTTTCATCATTTGCAACAATATTCGCTTTACATTGACAACAAATTTCTATCATTTTAGTTAGTGTTTTTTGATCACCGACTTTTATTGACGCTATATTGTTTTCAAGCCAAACAAAAAAGTCATAATCCCCTAAAATACCATATTTAATCACCTCAGCCATACCCGCATTAAATTCACGTATTGGTAAAGACGTTAAACTATTAATATCTATGATAACAGCCTTAGGTTGATAGAAAGCTCCGATCATATTTTTACCTAGCGGGTGATTTACAGCAGTTTTACCTCCAACAGATGAATCTACTTGAGACAGCACAGTTGTAGGTACTTGTATAAAGTCTATCCCACGTTGATAACATGCTGCTGCAAAGCCGGTAATGTCACCGATAACACCACCACCTAACGCAATTAAAGTGCTATCTCGACCATGCTCATTTGCCAATAAATGCGACATAATTAATTCGAAATTCGCTAAACTTTTTTCTGCTTCACCATCCGGTAGTATTATTTCATCAACATCATAATTAACGAATTTAGTTTTAATTTTATCTAGATATAACGGGGCAACTATTGTATTAGTGACAATACACACACGTTTACCGCGAATATGATTCTTAAAAAGTGTTTCGTTATCAAACAGACCTGAGTCTATGTAAATGGGATAGCTTCGTTGTCCTAAATCAAGGTTAAGAGTGGGCATATTAGCTTTTACCAGAAATTATGTCAGATAAGGGCAAAGCCACTCAGATTATACAGTGGCTTCAATAAAGAAAGTTTGTTCTTATTAAAAATCTAAGCGCTCGATGATTTTATGAGCAACCACTTTAGCACTCTGATCATCTGTTTTAATTACTACGTCAGCAATTTCTTCATAAAGAGGATTACGCTCAACGGCTAGATTCTCTAGCACTGTACGAGGTTTTTCTGATGTCTGTAATAATGGACGACGGCGATCTCTTTGGGTACGTGCAACTTGCTTATCAATTGTTGTTTCTAAATAAACAACGATACCACGTGCTGATAAACGATTGCGAACTTGATCACTAATAACTGAGCCACCACCGGTTGCTAGTACAATACCTTGCTTTTCGCTCAAATCTTCAATAACATCTTCTTCTCTTTACGAAAGCCTTCCTCGCCTTCAAGGTCAAAAACCCAAGCAATATCTGCTCCGGTGCGACGTTCAATCTCTTGATCTGAATCGAAAAATTCAAGGTGTAGCCTGTCTGCAAGCTCTCTGCCTATAGTGCTTTTACCTGCCCCCATAGGGCCAATAAGGAAAATGTTACGTTTTTCTGCCATTAGATTAACTTATTACTCGTTTGTTTCAGGTATATCAAAAGGACGTCACAGCAAAAGCTATTTTCCTTTTGATGTCATAGAGGTCTCCCTCGGAAATTTCAAGGGCGTAATTATCGCAATTGTTGGGGTATGATTGCAAGCAACATTGTTAGTAAGTTAGACAAAAACTCTAACTTACTAACGTTAGCATGATTAATTGAAGCTAAAAATGTTCAGTAACAACCCGCGGAGTAACAAAAATGAGTAATTCTTTTTTCTCATTAAATTGATTAGAATTTCTAAATAACCAACCAAAATAAGGGATATCCCCTAACACTGGTACTTTAGAAATAGTATTAATAATAGATTGTTGATAAATACCACCTAACACAATAGTTTCACCATTATTCACTAACACCTGTGTACCAATACGTCCGGTATCAATAGCAGGAGCGGAACCGCTTGTCACATCTGAGACTGTATCTTGAGTAACCACTAAATCTAAAATAATTTTATTATCCGGCGTGATATGGGGTGTTACCGTTAAGCTTAATACCGCTTTTTTAAACTGTACGGACGTTGCCCCACTTGATGCCGCTTCTTGATAAGGAAGTTCAACACCCTGCTCAATATAGGCTTCTTTTTGATTTGCAGTGGTTATACGAGGGCTAGCGATAATTTCCCCTTTATTTTCTTTTTCCATCGCACTTAATTCAAGGTCCAAAATAGTACCATCAGCCAAACGAGCAATTTGAAACGCTAAAACACCAATTTGGATTTGCTGTTGGTAAATTAACATTTAACCCATCTGATAATTGAGGAACTCTACCAATCCCTAAATCAGAATCAGTTAGTGCTCTTGTACCAAGAGCTTGTCCAACGCCTTCCAGTGAACCTGACGTAGCGAATTCACCATTAGTATCAGTCACTCCCCATCGTATACCAAGCTCTTCATTAATATTATCTTTAACCGTTACCATACGGGCTTCAATGATCACTTGGCGCACAGGAATATCTAAAATATTAACCATACGTTTAATGTCTTCAATACTTTTCGCAGTATCACGAATTAATAATGTATTAGTCCGCTCATCTACCGAAACACTACCACGTTCTGATAATATACTGGTATCTTCATTTTTAATTAAGTCTGCAAAATCAATAGCTTTAGCATAATTTACTTGTACATATTCAGAATACAAGGGGGCTAATTCTTCAACTTGTTGCTGTGCTTGTAAGGTTTTTGCTTCTCTCGCTGCTAGCTCATCGGCGGGTGCTACCATTAAGATATTACCTTGCATTCTTTTATCTAACCCTTTTACTTTTAATATAATATCTAGTGCTTGATCCCAAGGAACGCCATCTAACCGTAGTGTTATATTACCCGTTACTGTATCACTGGTAATTAAATTGAATTCATTATAATCAGCAATAATTTGTAGCACGGTACGCACAGGAATATCTTGAAAGTTTAGCGATATAGTACGTCCTGTAAATTCATCTGAGTCCGCTAAATAACTTGGTGCTTTTTTTCTTTTTCTTTAATCGAAAGTATAAACAAGTTTCCTTTTTGTTTATGTGAAAAAGAAAAATGGGTATCGACATCAACGACTAAACGGGCATTTCGACCCTCTTTAAATGTTTCTATTCCTGAGACGATCGTACCAAAATCTGTCACATCAAGTTTATATAACAGATCATCTAATATATTTGTATTATGAAACTCAACATTCACTTTACCTAATTTATCATTCACATCGACAGCAACCATACTGTCTTTGAGGTAGACTAATACTTCCGGTAAATTGTTCTCATCTAAACGAAAGTCAATTGATTCGATATGATTAATAAACTGCTCGCCTGTCGGGTTAAATACTTCAACAACACTCGCTGACTTGCCATAATTAAGTGTTAAAAAGAATTTTTTCCCATCAATCGCAACATCAAAAACTTCCAATTTATCTAAATTAATCGTTGCAACAACTTTCCCAGAGGAATTATCTAAGACTATATTAGTCACTCCTGCATGGTTAACGAGTGTTTCTTTCAGATTTTTGTCATACTCATCCGCTGTAAACATAATTTTTACAAAAGCAGGATTCATTGACGTTTCAACTGTTGGCAATGCAGTAATATCGTCTGAAAATTCAAAAACCAACTCAATTTGATCCGATTGAATCGTGTTATATGAGATACCTTGAATTTTACTTGCTAGTTCTTGACTATTTTCTTCTTCAGCTCTAATGCTTAGCGATGTAGCTGTAAGTGTAAGTAGAGTAAAAAAAACTAACCAATATTTGCTCAGATTGATTATCCCATTATTAATTTTATAATTTTTCATTTTATTAAATAGCATTATTATTTCCTTTACTCTTCTGACACAGATTGAGCAATTTTTATTACGGTTTCTCGCTCTACCCAACAACCTGCACCATCAGGTGTTAATTCTACTAATTTCACACTTTTTCCATCCACTTCTGTAATACGCCCATCATACAAGCCTAAATAACTACCAATAGATACTCTATGAAGCGTAAAGTCAGATGCTTCCATTAATGCCCAAAGCACACCATCATCTCCCATCGTGCCACGCATAGTAAGATCACTTAGCGCATATTTTTCTAGAGGTTGTTTTCGACGGCGAGGATCAGGACTTAAACAACCTGACATTTGCTGAATTTTCTGTTGTATAGCTTCTGGTTTAGGCAATGAAAATGGACTTCTTAAATCAAATGCGGAATAATCATAATGATTGTAAGGATGCACCTCTGGCATGGGATCTATTTGGCTTGTCGTCGTCGCTTGAACTCTTTCCATATGCGCGCTTAGATCACTTGTATCATCATAACAGCCGCTAACAAGAGCTAAACCAATTAAAACGAATATTCTCATTGTATTTCAGCCTCCTGCTCTTGGTAACGGTATGTTTTCGCTTCAAGCTTTAAATTAAGGGTATCTCCACCTTTATCAAGAAGATTAATCTTGAAATTATGCAAGGTGACAATTCGTGGTAATCCTGCAATTTTACTAACAAAACCACCAAAGGAGTGGTATGGACCATTAACTTCAATATCAATTGGTAATTCAATATAAATTTCTTTACTAATTTCGGGCTGCCATTCCAACTTAACAAACTCTAAACCATTGGTCGTCCCAATAAAGGTTATATCATCTAATAAACCTGGCGTTTCATGGCTATTAGGTAAGCTTCTTAACTGAGTAGCAAATATTTCTTCCGCCTCAATCATTTGCGCTCTAAATAATTCTAGATTAGCAGCAACATGATATTTTACTTCGTATGACTGTTTTAAAGTAAGTTCTTCTGCTTTCACCCGTTCAAGTTGATCTATTTTGTCACTAACCAAGCCTATATAACCTAAAAAGATAACCATGCCGGCTAAAAATATAATTAACACTAGCTTCGGAGCATCAGGCCATTGACCTATATTTTCTATATCAAGATCTTCAAATTGTGATTTATCAAACTTCACTGCCCACCTCCTGCTGCACTAGTAGCATCACCACCAAACCTTGAATTTTAACTCTCATTTTAAAGCTACTGAGTAGTTTTGGTGAGCCATCATCTGTTGTTATCGACTCAGGGGTAGCATCAGTAAATAAATCAGATAATTCAATCGCTCTGATCATGTTTGCCAAATGATTATTAGATTCACTTTTTCCTATAATC
This sequence comes from Colwellia maritima, assembly GCF_022669015.1. Lineage (GTDB taxonomy): Bacteria > Pseudomonadota > Gammaproteobacteria > Enterobacterales > Alteromonadaceae > Colwellia > Colwellia maritima. Next base: position 512,159 of record NZ_JAKKSL010000003.1, read on the forward strand.
TCAATACTATTACCTTGTTTATCAAGCTGAGTGATATATATACCATTAGGAATGATTTTTGCTATTTCATCAAGGATCTGCGTACCAACATTGCGACTTCGTTGCAATTGTTCAACAACATCAATACGTTTTTGTAACTCTGCTTTTTTATCGTTTAATGTTTTGATTTCAGCAATTTGTATATCTAATTTTTCAATTTCATTTTTTAAAAACTGATTACGCATTGATTGACCGTCAATACGTGATTGAAAATTTAAATTCACCGAAAATATTATGACAAAGGCAATTAAACCAACCGCAATTAGTAATGTAAAAAATTCTTTTTGTTTTTCCTTGAGCGCTTGCTCTCGCCAAGGAAGCAGATTTATATATGCCATGGCGAAAAACTCCTTAAAGCTAAACCAGTAGCCACTGTTAATTGCGGTGCCACTTTAGCTAGCTCTTCTTTGTTAATAGAATCTGATAATGTCATTTCATTAAAAGGATTAGCAACAACAGTATGTACTCCTAATTCTTCCGTCAACAATTTTTCAATATCTTCAATTGATGCAGTCCCCCCAGAAACAAGCAAATAATCAACTTTTTTTAAACCGCCGGAAGTTAAAAACATTTGAATTGCCCTGCGTATTTGTTGCATCACTACAGTATGAAAAGGCGCTAACACTTCAAAAGTATAATTGGGTGGTAAATCATTGGTGATTTTTGCTAATTCAGCTTCTTCAAATGATTTATTGTAATAAGAAACGATTGAACGTGTATATTGCTCACCGCCAAACATTTGATCACGACTATATAAATGCTTTCCTGCTTTCGTGACGGAAAACAATGTCATTGTCGCCCCTATATCAACTATAGCAACGGTTTTATCTGCTGCATCGTCAGGTAATTGAGATAGGCACAAATCATGGGAACGACTAACAGCGTAGGATTCAACATCGATTACTTTAGCAGCAAACCCCCGACTTCTAGCGCAGCGACCCTAGCTTCAATTGATTCAGTGCGAGCTGCACTTAAGAGGACATTAACTTTACTTGGATCTGATTCATTGACATCTAACGTTTCAAAATCCAAGCTAACTTCATCTAAGGGATAAGGGATTAAACTGTCAGCCTCAATTTCAATTTGACTGGCTAGTTCTTCTTCACTTAATGAAACATCCATATAAATGATTTTAGTAATAACCGTTTGTCCTGAAACCGCAGCGGCTGCTTCTTTCGCATTCATTGGTATATTTTTGCGTATTTTCGCAATCACTTTACCAACAGCTTCAATATCTTGAATTTCTCGATCAACAACCGAACCACGAACCATTGGCTCAATAGCAAAGTCTTCTAAAATATAGCCTTCACTGCCCTGTTTTAGTAAAACGGCTTTGACCGAATGAGACCCGATATCGATCCCAACCATCATAGTTGTTTTCTTTTTCCATATTTTATCTAGCATGACAACCCACTAAATTGTTTTATTTTAATTATTTTAGACATGTTTTTCACATAAATACATTTATTACATGGTTTTACAAGATATACTAGTATTATCTGACATTTTCCCAATAAATAGAGTATTTGTCGTGTTTTCAGCTAAAAATTTTTTCAAAATCACGTTTATTTTAGTATTTTTCGCTATTTTTTCTATATTTATTTTATATTTAACTTTACGCGATGAATTACCCAATATCAATTCATTAAAAGATGTGCAATGGCAAACGCCTATGCAGATATATAGTAATGATGGTTTATTGATTTCGCAATTTGGTGAAAAAAAGCGTAAACCCTTAAATTTTGATGAGATCCCTCAATCATTAATTAATGCTTTACTCGCAACAGAAGATGATCGGTTTTATTTTCATTTTGGTGTCGACCCTATAGGTCTTACTCGTGCTGTGTTAGGAAAACTTACCGGTAATGACAAGGGCGGTGCAAGTACGATAACCATGCAGGTTGCTCGTAATTTTTTCTTAACAAGAGAAGTCACCTACACGCGTAAAATTAGAGAGATATTTCTCTCCTTTCATATTGAAAGTTTGTTAACTAAAAATGAAATATTAACATTGTATATTAACAAAATCCCCTTAGGTCACAGAGCTTTTGGCTTTGGTGCTGCCGCGCAAGTTTATTATGGTAAAGAATTAAACCAGTTGAACTTAGCTCAAATTGCCGTTTTGGCCGGTTTACCTAAAGCACCTTCGACCTATAACCCGATCAGTCGCCCTGATCGCGCCAAAATTCGTCGTACCACGGTATTACAGCGTATGTTAGTCAGTGGTTATATTACTGATGAAGAATATCAACAAGCAAAAAATGCCCCAATAACAGGTATGCCTCACGGTGCAGAAATAGCCCTTAATGCTCCTTATGTTGCTGAAATGGCGCATAAAGAAATGATTAAGCGTTACGGTAAAGAACAAGCCTATACGGGAGGATTTAAAGTATACACCACAGTGACTAACAAATTGCAGCAAGCGGCAAACAGCGCTGTAACCAGTAATTTACTGCGTTATGATCAGCGGCATGGTTATCGAGGAGCAATAACCTCACTACGGCCTAATAGCAAAGTCTCGGGTAAATCCCGCGGATCTGTAAATGATAATGAAAATCTTGCAGAAGATACAAATTTAACATTATCACAATTGTCTCCCCCTTACGGATGATGAAATATCAACGGCACTAGACCAGGTAACCTCATATCAACATTTAGTTCCGGCAGTTGTTACCATGGTGAACGAACGCTCAGTTAACATTACTCTAGAGGGAAATAGAAAGGCGATTATTGAATGGCCTGGTATGGCTTGGGCGCGTCCATACATAAATGATCAAAAACAAGGCACTCCACCTGATAATGCTTATGAAATATTTAACTACGGTGACGTGATTTTAGTCAGTAGAAATGAGTCTGATGAATATCAACTTAGTCAATTACCACGGGCAAGTGCCGCCATTATTTCTTTATCACCAGATGATGGCGCGATAAAAGCGGCGGTGGGTGGCTTTAGTTATAAACAAAGTCAGTTTAACCGTGTTACTCAAGCTAAACGACAAGTTGGCTCGAATATAAAACCCTTCATCTATTCTGCTGCGCTCGAAAATGGCTATACTTTAGCTTCGCTAATTAATGATGCACCAATAAATCAATGGGATAAAAGTAGCGGTGTTGTTTGGCGCCCAAAAAACTCTCCTGAAACCTATGTAGGTCCAATTAGAATGCGTTTAGCATTAGCGCAATCAAAAAACGTAATTGCTGTCAGGTTACTTAAAAGTATTGGCTTAGATACAGCCATAGAACACCTCACTTCTTTTGGTTTTTCAACTGATGACTTACCCCGTAATGAATCGTTAGCACTAGGTTCAGCATCATTAACACCATTAGAAGTCGCTACCGGTTTTGCAACTTTTGCTAACGGTGGTTTCTTGGTTGAACCTTATCTTATTGACCGTATAGAAACAGCTGATGGGGAAATCGTTTTTCAAGCCAATCCTCGTTTAGCGTGTGATCCTTGTGAATCAACTGTGCTTTCAAACGAAAATTCAGCCACTGAAGAAACATTACTTGAACAAGAAGATCTTTCCCTTGCAGCCCGCACAGATGGAACAACCATCCCTGCTAAAATAACCTCGGCCCCCAGAGCGATTTCTGCGCAAAATGCTTTTTTAATTACTCAAGCCCTTAATAGTGGCATTTGGGGTGCTGATTGGTCGATAGAAAATGGTTGGCAAGGAACGGGTTGGCGCGCACGTTCATTAAAACGAAAAGACATTCCGGTAAAACAGGTACAACAAACGAAGCAAAAGATGCTTGGTTCTCTGGTTTTTCTCGCCGTTTAGTTACCACGTCATGGATAGGATTTGATGATCCTAGCCGAAACTTAGGTCAATCGGTTTACAACAGTAACTTGGGAAAAAACCAAACTACGGGTAAAGAATTTGGTGCTAAATCTGCACAACCTGCATGGATAGAATTTATGAAGGTTGCCCTCACAGATATTGCAATAGAGCCATTCGAAGTACCAGTAGATATAGTTTCTGTACGTATAGATAAAAAAACAGGTAAATTAAGCACTAAAACTAACAAAAGTAGTTTGTTTGAATACTTCCAAGTGGGTACCGCGCCAACCGAATATGTAAGCCAAGATAACAGTGTTGATATTTTTCAACATGATGTTGACGTTAAAAGTGAAGAGAGTGAATTGTTTTAACACAAGATAGTTTCTATAAAAATAATAACATGGGCACACTATATTGACCGCCCACGTTATCTTGTAATACTTTAAGTATTACAAGATAACGTTTAAAAGTTTATGCTTTTAAACCTTATACTTTTAAACTTAAGGCTATTTCATAAAGCGCGTTCTTTTTTACTTTATAAATTTCTGCAACGATTGCACAGGCCTTTTTAGGTTTCATTTCAGCCAACAGTAATGTTAAGGTGTTGATTACTTCAGCAGAGATTTCATCCGGCTTTGCCTTATATCCTTCAATAATAAGCACCATTTCACCTTTAAGTTGATTCGCATCCTCCTCTAACCAAGTCACTAGGTTTTCAGCCGTATCTGAATAAATAGTTTCAAAGGTTTTCGTTAACTCTCGGGCAATCACAATATATCGTTCTCTTCCCATAGTGCTAACAATATCCTTTATAGTGTCAATGGCGCGTCGTGGCGCATCATAAAAAACCATCGTTCTCGGTTCATCTGCCAAGGCTAATAATGTACTCTGTCTAGCACCTGATTTAGATGGTAAAAAACCTTCAAATGAAAACCTATCAGTGGGCAACCCTGCCACACTTAACGCAGCAATAGCAGCGCAAGCACCAGGTAAAGGTGATATGGGTAAACCTAAACTCCGGCAGTGCCTTACTAAATGAAATCCAGGATCACTGATCAATGGCGTGCCCGCATCTGACACTAAAGCAATACTTTGACCTTCTTGTAACAATTGGGCTATGTAATCTTGCCGCTGACGTTCATTATGATCATGCATTGACAGTGTTTTATTTTTAATGGCAAAAGCTGAAAGCAACTTTTGTGTATGACGAGTGTCTTCGCAGGCTATTACATCAACCTGCGTTAATACTGCTAACGCTCTTGCGGTAATATCTCCCAGATTACCAATTGGGGTGGCAACAATATACAAAGTGCCTGCATTTATTTTGAAATCACTCATGTAAACTTACTTCTTTCGTTGGTACTTAGGTTTTAGGAACAGTATTTAGTTGAGACTCACTGCAATGGCGTTTATTATAACCTTACACTGAGCTAAAAATGCACGGATTTTTCCACGTGAGTCAAACTAATTTCCAAGTGTTAACGTTAACCAAAAGATCATTATTTAAAATATGCAAAGAAAAGCGTGTCTACAACACTTTTCTAATAGTGCTATTCTCAACCCTATTCTTATCTTCTTGTAGCACAAAGCCTACGATAAAAAAGACAGATCAACCGTCAAAATTTGTAATAGAAAAGGAGCCAGAAATAATAACAGCCGAGGAAAAGCTAGCGCTAGCAAGATCACTGCATACTAAATTACTCAAATCGAAATCCGTCAATAGACAATCTGTTAACGATGACCAGACTTTACAGATGACACAAACACGTATAACTCAATTACTCATTGAGGCCGCCGAGCTTTTTGTGAAACAAGAAAATTTTTCAAAAGCCCTTTGGTTAGCGAACGATATTTCGCAAACAAATCAAAAAAATGATTTACCAAATATGCAAAAACATAATAAATACCTTAATAACTACCGGTTATTAATGGTAAAAGCTAACAGCTTACTAGCGCTCAACTTTCACCAACAAGCGCAGCAACAATTAAATATAGCGAAAGAATTAGTCGCCTTTACGCACAATGAAAACATTACGCCATCACTCTCGTTAACCCTTGAATACTATCAGGCTTTAACTAAAGTCCTTTTAGCTCACGAACACTTTACGCTAGCACTTGAAGCTCAGTTAAATGCATTTGTATTAAATTCAGAGGCATCTATTGAAGAGATTCAATCCATTTGGCATGCGCTTGAAATATTAACGCCGTGGCAACTCTCTCAACTGATCAACAGTAAACCACCTTTTATAGAAGGATGGGCACAATTACTAAGTTACAGTCATCAATATGGCGCTAATCCCAAACAATTTTCGGATTATTTAGACCAATGGCAGCAAAATAACCTTGCAAAGACATCCTGCGATGGCTATTATCCCACAATTGCAGGCAGGGCATCCATTTGAACAAACTATTCCCGATCCCATTGAAAATATCGCTGTGTTACTACCACTAACAGGCGGACAACAAAAAGCCGGCTTGGCTGCTCAGCAGGGTATATTAGCCGCCTATGACAATAATCCAAACACCAATGTATTCTTTATCGATACGAATCAAATAATTTGGAAAAATATTGGTGATAACTTTACTAAACTTAAAATAGACCACATTATTGGCCCATTGTTAAAATCTAACGTGGAAGCCTTATTAAATGAAAGTATGCAACAAACTGCCCTGCAAATTCCCACATTATTACTAAACTTACCCTCTCAACACTCACTTGCACCCTATCAAGCAGCCTTATCTATGCGCCCTGAAGATGAAGCAGTCCAAGCAGCGGCAACACTTAGTCAGCATAATTATGAACATCCGATAGTGTTAAGTCACAATGACAGGGTATCTAAACGCATTGCTATAGCATTTAGAGATCAATGGCAATCATCGACAGGTGACACTGTCGATATTGTCTATTTTGATCAAGGACAGCAAATGCAGGCAAGTTTAAAAGACAGCCTTGACGTAAATGCAAGCCAAACACGTATATCACAATTAAATAGTCGTCTTAAATACAACATAGAATCTGAGCCAAGAAACCGCCGTGATATAGATATGATTTATCTTGTTGGCACCGCAGCACAAACACGTTTAATTAAGCCGTATATTGACGTTAATACAAGCCCATTTTCTGATGTTATTCCTGTGTATGCCAGTTCACGTAGCCACAGTGATTTCAATGATAAAAATACGGCTAGTAGTATGAATGATTTACAAGGATTAACGTTTACTCAAATACCTTGGCTGTTAAACTCTAAACAACAAAATAAAGAACTCAACAGACTTAGTGATGAATTATGGCCTAAAAGAACCGACAGTTTATCAAGAATTTTCGCCATGGGAGTTGATAGCTATCAATTAATGGGTAAAGTATCGTTAATGAAACAATACCCTTATATTCGCCACTTTGGTCAAACCGGGGAATTACAATTAAACAAAGCAAATATACTCACCCGAAGCTTGGTTTGGGGACAATATAAAAATGATAAGGTAATTCAAGTTGCTATGGAATAAGCCACAAACAAGCCGTAATAAAGGTATAGCAACTGAGGCATTAGCCCAAAGACTATCTGCAGGACCAGGGTTTAGTTTTTATCGATAAAAATATTCATTGTCGCCAAGGTGAAATAGATTTGATAATGAAAGATAAACAAACTTTTGTCTTTGTTGAAGTCAAATTTCGCAAGAATAACCAATTTGGTGGAGCAATCGCTGCTGTATCTCAAGCAAAACAAAATAAAATTAAACATTGTGTTGCATTTTTTCTCCATCAAGCCAAATTAAATGAATATAATACACCTTGTCGATTTGACGTTATCGCCTTAGAAGGGGATATTAATAATCCACAAATCACTTGGCTGAAAAATGCCTTTTAACCTTTTTGAGTTATTCAATCAAATATTATTTTTAAAACGCTATCGGTACACCACAAGTTGTGAACTAGAAGTGAAACATTGGAGTTATTTACCCTAGATGCTAGAACAGATCCAAAATAATTTTACCGAAAGCATTCAAACGCAAATAGCGGCAACTGAAGCTATTTCGGGTGCAATAGAGCAAGCCGGCATAATGATGGTACAGTGCTTATTAGGCGGCAATAAAATGTTAGCTTGCGGTAATGGCGGGGCGGCCGGTCATGCTCAACACTTCTGTGCTCAACTATTAAACCGTTTTGAAACTGAGCGCCCCGGCTTACCCGCAATTTCTCTTTCATCGAGTAGTATTGCTATCACGTCAATAGCGAATGATGCTCAATACGAAGAATTGTTTTCCAAACAAATTAGAGCCTTAGGTAATAATGGTGATGTATTAGTGGCCATCTCTGCTTCTGGTAATTCACGTAACGTAATCAAGGCGATTGAAAGTGCTGTTTCCCGTGACATGCCAATCATTGCTTTAACCGGTGCTGATGGCGGTGATATCGGCTTGTTAGGAGAGAATGACGTTGAAATTAGAGTGCCATCCTCAAGAACAGCCCGTATCAACGAAGTACACTTAATAGTACTCCACTGTTTGTGCGAAATTATTGATACAACTTTATTTCCTTCGGAGACGTAATAGGTATGACAATTATAGCTAACCCCACACGTTCTAAGACGATTAAACTGATAGCGACACTACTCACTCTTAGTATACTTCAAGGCTGTGCTGCTGTAGCAGTGGTTGCAATTACTACCGGTGCAAGTATGGCTACAGATCGCCGTAGTATTGGTAACCAAATAGATGACCAAAGTATTGAACTTGAAGCCTATAATGAAATAACCAAAAATAAATCATTAAACGCTAATACTAATTTACATATCACCAGTGTTAACGGCTCTGTATTAATTATTGGTCAAGCTCCCTCCACTTACCTTAGAGATCAAGCAATAAAAATTGTTACCAATATAACGGGGGTTGCACGTATTCATAACCAAATTCGTATTGGTAACGTTACCTCAGTTACAACTCAAACAAATGATGTGTGGCTGACATCAAAAGTTAAAACGGCATTATTTTCTAGTGATGAAGTCAATGGTAAAGATATTAAAGTGGTTACTGAAAATGGTGAAGTTTTCTTAATGGGTATTGTTTCAAAGAAAGAAGCAGATGCTGCGGTAAATATTACACGTAATATTAGTGGTGTGAATCGTGTTTTTAAAGCGTTTGAATATTTATAAACACACACATAACCATTAAATAATAATTAAAAAAACGCGATTAAACACCAACCTACTGGTTTTACAGCTAGGGCAGTATTCATTCGCGTTTTAGTTTACAAGCTAAAACTTACTTAATCACTTTTAAGCTAGCTTTACCTTTACCTGATTTTTTAACCTCTGATGTTTTATCACCCGATGAAACACTGGTTAAACTTGGTTTATTAGGTTTTGATTGCGGTTTTATCGCCGTGCTTCTATCTTCTATTGCTATATCTGCATCACTAGGATGTTCTATTGGCAATGAAGTCCCTGCACCATTCTCTTTAGCATAAATTGCCGCAATTGCCCCATAAGGGACAGTCATGTGCTCAAGTTTACCGCCAAAGCGTGCGCTAAACTCAATAGCATGCTCACCTAATGCAATACTACCAACGGCTGATGCTGCGATGTTCAATACAATTTGACCATCTTTTGCATAAGCCATCGGTACTAAAACCCCATGAACACTAACATCAACAGCGATGTAAGGCGTCAAATCATTATCTGAAATCCAGTCATAAAAAGCCCCAACCAAATAGGGCTTATTAGAACTCATTTTAATGTCAGACGAATCAATCATTAAGTCTGGATGTCCAAAACGAAGCTCACGCTCAGCTTCAGTCAATGAAGCTTGAAATGATTCACGTTCGAACAAGCGAAGCATATAAGTTTTAAGTTCTTTAGAGCCTTGTCCATCAAGTTCAATACCAAAAACAGGTAAGCGCCATAATAATGGTGCTAAATAACAATCAACTAAACTGTATTCTTCACTCATAAAGTAAGGCGCTTCATTTAAAATAGGCGCAACACTCAATAAACTTTCTTTCAGTTCTTGGCGTGCTTTTGCGGCTTCGCCTGCACTACCCGTTAATATTATTTTAGCCAAACTATACCAATCATTTTCAATACGGTGCATCATTAAACGACTGCGACCACGTGATACTGGATATACAGGCATTAACGGTGGATGTGGAAAACGCTCATCTAAATACTCAATAATGATTTTAGCTTCATATAACGCTAATTCACGATCGATCAATGTTGGTACTGTTCCGTAGGGATTTAAGTCAATTAAATCTTCTGGCAAATTTGCCATGTCGACTAAATTAATATCAACACCAACGCCCTTTTCTGCCAATACTATACGTGTTTGATGACTATACATATCATCAGCATGCGAGAATAACGTCATTACTGAACGTTTATTTGCTGCTACGGCCATAGGGCCTCCTACTTTCTATATAAGGTGTTTAAGAATAATTATTCTTAAAACGGCTTCTTTACAACTGATAATGGGGGCACAAAGCCCCCTGTATTTTTTTGTAACTTTCACAAGCTAGTTGTAAAGGTCACTAATGTACGTCTTTCCAATATTCTTTCTTGAGGAAATAAGCAATAATAAAGAAAATAAACAAGAATATTAATACGTTCACGCCCATGGCTTCACGTTCAAGTTTACTTGGTTCACCAACATATTCTAAAAAGTTAGTTAAATCACGAACCACAATATCATATTCTTCAGCAGTTAAACTACCACCCATCGGCGGGCTAACGTGAGACACTTCGTGTTCAACGCCATGTTCATCAAGTTCTTTACTTACTACTAAGGTGCTAACACCTTGCAAGTCTTGCAAAACATGTGGCATACCAACATCTTTAAATACCTTATTGTTTACACCAAAAGGACGTTTATCATCCATATAGAATGAACGTAAATAGGTATAAATCCAATCAGGGCTACGTAAACGTGCTTCAAGTGTTAAATCGGGTGGCGCAGTACCAAACCAACTAGCCGCTTCTTTTTTCGGCATAGTGTTAGTAATGTGATCACCAGGTTTTTCGCCAGTATACATATAATTTGCAACACCATCAGCCGGTTCAATACCTAGATCTGTGAAGGTACGGTTATAGCGTTGATATTGTAATTGATGACAGCCTAAACAATAGTTGATATAGGTTTTAAAACCATTCTTTAATGACTCTTTGTCTGCTAAATCGTTATTAGCCTTATCTAAATGAATGCCACCTGAAGCAGCAAGCGCAGATACTGACACTATAGCGGCTAAGCCAAAGGCTAACGCCTTAATTAAATTTTTCATTAGTGTGAAACCCTCTCTGGTACTGGCTTACATTTTTCATTCTTAGAGTAGAACCAAAGTGCAACGAAGAATCCGAAATAACCAAAAGTAGCAATGGTGCCAATTAAATTAGCGGTAGGCGTAGCAGGTAAAGTACCTAAAACACCTAAAACAATAAAACATACAGAAAATTGAATTAAGTTAAGTAAGTGTAACTTAGAACGGAATTTAACTGATTTTACCACGCCACGATCAAACCACGGCACAAGGAAAAGCACAATAATTGCTGAGAACATACCAATAGCGCCTAACAACTTGTCAGGAATAACACGTAAAATGGTATAGAAAGGACCAAAATACCAAACTGGGGCAATATGCACAGGGGTTTTCAAACCATTGGGCGGCTCAAAGTTTGGCGCTTCCATAAAGTAACCACCACCCTCAGGGGCAAAAAACATTACCCAACAGAAAATAATTAAAAAGCCTGCTACACCCATAATATCTTTTACTGAGTAATAAGGATGGAACGGTATCGCATCAACAATATCGTATTTATCTGTATATTGTTTGTGAAACTTAAATTTGCTTTGATCTTCAGGTTTAACACTGCCTTTCGGTTTCTTAACATCAGTACCTTCAGGGTTATTTGAACCAACCTCATGTAAAGCAAGAATGTGTAAGAACACTAAAATAACTAATACCAATGGCATAGCAATAACATGCAAAGCAAAGAAACGGTTTAACGTAGCACCAGAAATAACATAATCACCACGGATCCATAGCGTTAAATCATCACCAATAACAGGAATGGCACCAAACAAGGATATAATTACTTGTGCCCCCCAATACGACATATTACCCCAAGGTAATAAATAGCCCATAAATGCTTCAGCCATTAACACCAAGAAGATCAACATACCGAAGATCCATAATAATTCACGCGGTTTTTGATACGAACCGTACATTAATCCGCGCATCATATGAAGGTAAACCACGATAAAGAAAGCAGACGCGCCCGTTGAATGCATATAGCGTAACAACCAACCGTAATCCACATCACGCATGATATATTCAACACTAGCGAAGGCACCATCACCCGAAGGTTCGTAACTCATGGTTAGCCACACGCCAGTTAAAATTTGGTTTACAAGTACTAACATGGCTAACGAGCCAAAGAAATACCAAAAATTGAAGTTTTTGGGGGTCGGATATTGCGCCAGATGCTTATTCCAAGCATCTGTTAAAGGTAATCGTTTATCCATCCAGGCCATAAAGTTTGCTAACATTATGCTTCTCCTTTACTGTCATCAGGACCAACACCAATCAATAAAGTGTCTTCACTCGTAAACGAATGCTCAGGAACCATCAAGTTTAATGGTGCAGGAACGCCTTGAAATACACGCCCTTGACCATATCAAATTTACTACCGTGACATGGACAGAAAAATCCTTGACTTACACCCTCTACAAACTCATTAAAATCACCGTTATGATGAGTAGGTGCGCAACCTAAATGTGTACACACACCTAGAGCAACCAAGAATTCAGGCTTAATTGAACGATATGCATTAGTTGCATAAGTCGGTTGTTGTGCTTTTTCAGAATTAGGATCGCGTAATTGGTCATCATGCTTGGCTAAATCATTAACGGTTTCTTCTGTTCGCCTAACGACATAAACAGGCTTACCACGCCACTCAGCTCGAATTAATTGACCAGGCTCTATTTTACCTACATTGACTTCTACTGGAGCACCCGCAGCTTTCGCGCGAGCACTTGGGTTCCAGGAACCAATGAAAGGCACAGCCACACCGACAACACCAAGACCACCAACAACGGCAGTAGCCGCAGTTAAGAAGCGTCGACGGCCGTTATTTACAGGCACATTGCTCATTCACACTCTCCAATTCACGTTGATTACCAAACAATTATTATTGACCTTACTGTTCATGGTTTGCGTTATTAAAATGAACAAAGCCTTGTTTTTGTTTGATCAAACTTATACCAAGCGGTATATCGACAAAAAATTTGTACGATCATAAAGAAATAGGCCATTTTTTACAAGGTAAAAAGTGAGCTAAGTGCCGTAAAAATCGAAATAAACTGAAATAGCAATTGAAAATCACACTGCAATACGTTAATCGAAATAATGGTTATTTTTTTATTGAATGGTTTGTAAAATGATTAATAGGCTTGTGATAATTGTAACAAATTGATTCTGCGAAAGAATTTTAAAAACTCAAAGAAACAAAGCCTATTTATCCATGAAAAACGCGTCTCATCACATCATCAAGGTAGTAGTCGGGTATTTATTAGCGCACGTAGGCGGGAATTTAATATTGCCCCGTCCACAGCTATAAAAAAACCGACACAAGGTCGGTTTTTTTGAACATCGTATAATAAACGAAGAGTTGAATTCTAAATATTCTGAATTTAGACAAAGCCGTCAAATTGTGAGCCCCTGAACTTAGATCTACTAAGTGACTGGGGCAAATAATGCAGACAATGCCGTATAAATTCTGAATATGACGAATTTTAACGTTTTGAGAACTGTGGTTTCTTACGTGCTTTGTGTAAGCCCACTTTCTTACGTTCAACTTTACGAGCATCACGGGTAACAAAACCGGCATGGCGTAAACCAGGACGTAAAGTTTCATCAAACTCCATTAATGCACGAGTAATACCGTGACGAATTGCACCAGACTTGACCAGAAATACCACCACCTACTACAGAGATGTTAAAGTCAAACTTTTCTAACATTTCAACTAACTCTAACGGTTGACGAACAACCATACGAGCCGTTTCACGTCCGAAATACTCAGAAATATCACGTTTGTTAATTGTAATTGCACCGTTACCGACTTTCATGAACACACGAGCAGTTGAGCTCTTGCGACGACCAGTACCGTAATATTGATTATCAGCCATTGCTTAAAGCTCCAAAAGTTGTGGTTGTTGTGCAGTATGCGCGTGCTCAGCACCGGCATACACTTTTAATTTGCGGAACATTTCACGACCTAAAGGACCTTTAGGTAACATGCCTTTAACAGCAAATTCAAGAACACGTTCTGGTGCTTTTTCAATTAGCTTTTCAAAGCTAATTTGTTTAAGACCACCAGGGAATTCAGTATGCGAATAGTAAATTTTACCTTTCGCTTTATTACCAGTTACACGTACTTTCTCAGCATTAATAACAACGATATAATCGCCAGTATCAACATGAGGAGTATATTCTGGTTTATGCTTACCGCGTAAACGGCTTGCAATTTCAGTAGCGATACGACCTAAAGTTTTATCTTCGGCGTCCACTAAGAACCATTCGCGTTGTACGCTTGCCGGTTTAGCTACAAAAGTTTTCATTAAAAAACCCAATTTAAAAAATGTTACTTAAATGACAAATCAAACATAGGCTTGTTTTGTCGGTTAATAATAGACTACGCAATTACCCCTTCGAGTATCGAGCCTAACGTCTTAAAGCCCTATCTAATGAAGTAAACTAAGCCTCGCAGCTGCGCTAATTCAAAGAAACAGACCATTAAAAAGACAGTTTGTAACGTAGGGAGCGCGGATTATACAGAATTGTAAAAAGAAGATCACGCGGATTTTGATTATTTTTTATATCTTTTTTGGGATTAAACGATTAAATATTGGCTTTGTTCTATATTGGCTATTAAATAAACTATTAAGTTTGTTATCAACTCAGAGCTACATTCACTAGCTTAAAACAAGCAAAATTAGTTAAACATAGTCATTAAAAAGCCATTAAAAAGCCATTAAAAAATTTCTAAACTCTATTTAAAACAAGAATACGAATGTAGCTTTATTCAATTATACTAATTAAGTATATCTTATCAAAATTTATCAAAAAACGAGCAATTACTTCTTTTTAAAGGCGAAATTTGTCATTTTTTCAACATTATTCTTTACAATGTAGTTAAGTTAGTTATATTTAGGGCAACTTTTAATTGTTCTATTTTGTCTGACACCTACCAAAAAGCATTCTTTGCTACAACAGGTATAAGGCAGAGAAATACGATCTAAAGGTTAACTTAGTGTTAATTTTTAATCTAAATGTTAACTAAAATACCCCCTTAGGTAAAAAATTAATCAACACTGGATTAAATAGCAAAAAAAACAAAAAAAGGCGCTACATCATTTTACATTTATAAAAATATGTCGCATATTAACTTCAGCCCCCGTAGAAATTAATGGAATTATTACTATGAAAAATTTAAACACAATGAACAAAATGACTAACAAAGCACAACAAGGTTTTACCCTAATTGAATTGATGATCGTTGTTGCGATTATCGGTATTCTAGCGGCGGTTGCCTTGCCTGCATATTCTGATTATCAAGCAACGTCGAAAATGACGGCCGGTTTGGCTGAAATCACTGGTGGTAAAACACAGTTCGAAATTTTAGCAAACAACGGCGAAACACCATCAAACGCTTTAATGACATCTTTAGAAACAGGCAATGATACACAAAACTGTGATATTGAAGTTACGGGTACTACTATTGTTTGTACTATTGTAAATGCTCCAACACAAGTTAATGGCGCAACTCTTACATGGACTCGTGATCTGAATACAGGTGTATGGTCTTGTAAGTCAGCTAATATAACAGGTGATAATTCTTTAGCCCCTAAAGCCTGTCCAGTATAATTATCAAATTGATAGTTTATATTTGATAAAAAAGCTCCTTCGGGAGCTTTTTTATCGCCTATAGTAATACTTACCCTAGGTTATTTGCCATCCACTCGATAAACCTTTTGTTTTTATATTAAATTAAGTTACACTAAAATTTGACGTATTCATTGAATTTATTCAAAAGGTTATCTGTAAAGAGTTATGAAAGGCAACCATCAGCAATCTAGTGTGTTAACTGCTTTATCTAATGAGCATCTCGTCCCGTTTGAAAACGTCGATGAACTATTTAATGACTTTAGTGGCAAAAACAAACCCTTTATTCGTTATTTAGTGGATGATAAGAAACTCGATGGCAAAAAAATTGCCGCGATATTATCCCACCGGTTTGGCTACCCCTATATACAGTTAGAAAATTTTGACACCACCCTAGTACCTGAAGGGGTACGCAATGAAAAACTCATTCATAAACATAATGCCTTGCCATTATTTTTACGTGGCAAAGTCTTGTTTGTTGCCATGTCTGACCCGACAAATCTTGATGCCTTAGAAGAAATACAATTCAATACTGGCTACAGTACAGAGCTGATATTAACAGATGAACCAGGCCTACAAGCTTGTATTGAAAAAGTACTGGAAGATGAAAGTGATGCCCTCAATATAACCGACATCGATTCTGATGAGTTGTCAGGCCTAGAAGTACAAGAAGATAACAATGATGAGCCCGTTAGTACCGGTGAAGACGATGCCCCTATTGTTGTTTTTATCAATAAAATATTATTAGATGCCATCAAAAAAGGCGCCTCAGATCTACACTTTGAGCCTTACGAAAAATCGTTTCGTATTCGCTTTCGTATTGACGGCATATTAACCGAAATCGCTCGCCCTCCGGTCTCTTTATCATCTCGAATGTCAGCCCGTCTTAAGGTGATGTCAAAACTCGATATTGCTGAGCGACGTGTACCACAAGATGGCCGGATAAAGCCGGCACTTTCAAAGAAAAAGTCTATCGACTTTCGTGTCAGTACCCTGCCGACTATGTGGGGCGAAAAAATAGTAATGCGTATTCTCGACTCATCTAGCGCCATGTTAGGTATTGACATGTTAGGCTATGAAGCCGAACAAAAACAAATATACATGGAAGCATTGGATCAACCCCAAGGCATGATTTTAGTCACCGGCCCCACCGGCTCTGGTAAAACCGTATCCTTGTATACCGGCTTAAATATTCTTAACACCGAAGAACGAAATATATCCACCGCCGAAGATCCGGTTGAAATTAATTTAGAAGGCATTAATCAGGTTCAAATTAATAATCGTGCGGGTTTAACTTTTCCGAGTGCGCTACGTTCATTTTTACGTCAAGATCCTGACATTGTCATGGTGGGGGAAATACGTGATTTAGAAACCGCAGAAATCGCCATAAAAGCAGCACAAACTGGTCATCTGGTTTTATCTACTCTGCATACTAACTCTGCAGCAGAAACACTGACTCGGTTATTGAATATGGGTGTTCCTTCATACAACGTTGCCAGTTCAGTAACCATCATTATTGCTCAACGTTTAGCCCGGCGTTTATGTCCACATTGTAAAACACCTGAAGAGCTATCAGAACTACTGTTAGCCGAACAAGGTTTTCCTGCTGACAAACTCAGTGAGATAAAGTTATTTAAACCCGTAGGGTGCGGACAATGTACTGGTGGCTATAAAGGCCGAGTTGGTATTTACGAAGTGATTAAAATTAGCCCTGAAATTGCCTCCATTATTATGGAAGGGGGCAACTCATTAGATATCGCTAAGCAATGTCAAAAAGAAGGTTATAATAATTTACGGCAGTCTGGTCTTAAAAAAGCGATGAGTGGCATGACTAGCCTTGCTGAAATAAACCGGGTTACCAGTGCATAGCCGGTTACTTTATATTAAAAGGAATCGTGTTTACTATATAACGAAAACATAACGAAAACGCGAATAAATGTAGGTTGAAAATGTACCCTAGATAAATATAGTCAGGATGAAAGTAATTAAAATGAACGATAGTTTACGCTCTCACCTATATTATTCTCTTGAACATTGTCAGCTACATAAAGTATTAATAGGTAATTAAAAGGTAATTTTATGGCAACAGCAGTCTCAAAAAAAAAGGCCCCTAAGGTTAAAGCCTTAGACGTATTTACCTGGCATGGAGTCAACCGCAAAGGGAAAAAAATTAACGGTGAACTCTCAGCTAATAATGTAATTGAATTAAAGGCACAACTACGCAAACAAGGGATTACACCAAGTAAGGTCAAGAAAAAAGCCAAACCCCTGTTTGGGTTAAGTGGTGAAAAAGCGATAACGCCGGCAGATATCGCAGTAATCTCACGGCAAATAGCGACCATGTTAGGTGCGGGTGTGCCTTTAGTACAAACCATTGAAATGATCGGTAATGGCCATAACAATGGCAATATGCAAAAGCTGTTAGGTACCATAGGTCATAAACTTTCCTCCGGTATTCCGTTGTCTGATTGTTTGCGCGACCATCCTAAATATTTTGATGATCTCTATTGTGATTTAGTGGCCTCTGGCGAACAATCGGGTTCATTAGAAACCATTTATGACCGAATTGCCACCTACAAAGAAAAAGCAGAGGCGTTAAAAGCTAAAATTAAAAAAGCCATGACCTATCCAATAGCTGTTTTGGTTATTGCTGCTGTTGTTACCTCCATTTTATTGATTTTTGTGGTACCGGTTTTCCAAGAAATTTTCTTTGGTTTTGGAGCTGAGCTCCCTGCTTTTACACAATTTGTGGTGGGTATTTCTGACTTTATGGTTGCCTATTGGTACATAGGTTTAGCCGGTATCATCGCTTTTATCTTTTTGTTTAAACGAGCGCATCAAAAAAGTCAAAAATTACGTGATCAAGTTGATAGAACTATTTTAAAACTACCTGTTGTGGGTGATGTACTTAAAAAAGCGGCGGTTGCCCGTTATGCACGTACATTATCAACCACATTCGCTGCAGGTGTTCCCTTGATAGATGCTCTTGAATCTGCTGCCGGCGCTGCCGGCAATGCGGTATTTCGTGATGCGATACTAGAAGTCCGTAACGAAGTTACTTCAGGGATGCAAATGAACCTTGCGATGCGTAATTGTAGCATATTTCCTGATATGGTCATTCAAATGGTTGCCATTGGTGAAGAGTCTGGTGCGGTTGATGATATGCTATCAAAAGTGGCTAACGTTTATGAAGCCGAAGTGGATAATGCCGTTGATAATTTAACCGCATTATTAGAGCCTTTAATTATGTCTGTGCTCGGTGTGGTCATTGGTGGCTTAATCATTGCGATGTACTTACCAATTTTCCAACTCGGCAAGGTCGTTTAATTGCTGTTGAGTGTTGAGTAGAAAGGGTTTCAAAGTTAATACACTTTAGACCCTTTTTTGTTATTTTGTAGTTTTGTGAACGAGTCGTTTATGTTTGACCAAACCTTAATCTTTTTTCAACAATATCCTATTGCCTTTAATATTTTTGTTGTCATTCTATCATTGATCATCGGCAGCTTTTTGAATGTCGTTGTTTACCGTTTACCTAAAATGATGCACAACAGCCGGTATACAGATTGCCGGGAGTTTTTAGCCGACGAATTAACCAAGATCCCCGCTAAAAAGATTGAGCCACTGACTCTCTCTATACCCCGTTCAACCTGCCCAAAATGCGGGCACCACATACGCTTTTATGAAAACATTCCCGTGCTCAGCCGGCTTTTTTTACAAGGTAAATGTAGTGCATGTAAAAACAGTATTTCTGCACGCTACCCGATAGTAGAGGCGACTACAGCAGCATTAAGCTTAGTCGTTGCGGTAAAATGGGGCGTGTCGATAGAAACCCTATTAATACTTGTACTTACATGGGGATTAATTTGTTTAACCTTAATCGACTTTGATCATATGCTATTACCTGATCAAATTGTGATGCCATTACTTTGGTTTGGTTTGTTAGTTAATTTACAAGGCACATTTGTGCCACTGTATGATGCCGTTATCGGTGCAGCCGTGGGTTACATGAGTTTGTTCTGTATATTTTGGCTATTTAAGCTACTCACAGGTAAAGAAGGAATGGGATTTGGCGATTTCAAACTCTTTGCCTTATTTGGCGCTTGGATCGGCCGGCAATTACTGCCAGTACTTATTTTAATGGCATCTGTTGTTGGTGCTATCGTCGGTATATCGTTAGTGGTATTTAAAAAACATCAACGCGAACAAGCAATTCCTTTTGGTCCCTATTTGGCCGTGGCGGTTGGATAACCTTATTATGGGGTAATCAAATTTGGTCTTGGTATATGCTACAAGTTAGCTAGCCATTAATGAAAAAATTACATTTTTTAATGCATAAGGTTCGAAACATTTAAAACGCAAAGGTAAATATGTCTGATTACGTAATTGGCCTCACTGGTGGTATTGGTTCTGGAAAAACAACCGTTACAAATATTTTCTCGAAAATGGGTATCGATATTATTGATGCCGATATAATTGCCCGAGATGTTGTACAAAAAGGTCGCTTGACCTTAGGTTTAATTAGCGAACACTTTGGTGATCATTTCATTCTACCTAATGGTGAGCTAAATAGAGCATTACTTCGACAACAAATTTTCAGTAATAATGACGATAAATCATGGCTAAATAATTTATTACACCCATTAATTAGAGAAGAAATCACCTTACAAGCAAGCAGCTCAAAGAGTCCTTATTGTATTATTGTGGCACCACTATTAATTGAAAATGGACTAACCTCCCTAGTTAATCGTGTTTTAGTCATTGATGTCAATGAATCAACTCAGTTATCACGCACAACAGCCCGTGACAGCAACTCTGAACAGCAAGTACAGGCGATTATTAATAGTCAAGTAAGCCGGCAAGTTAGACAAGCACATGCTGACGATATCTTATTAAATGACAGTTGTAGTATCGAAGATTTAACGCAGTCGGTTAGCCAATTACACCGACAATATTTGTTATTTTCGGCACGAGTAAACAAGCAATAGTCAAATATTCCTCTTAATAATTTCTATTAAAGTGCACTAATTAAAAAGATGAACAAAAATTAAACTAAAAATAATTCGCCATTTCAATTATCTATCGTTAATATACCTAACTAACTAAAGTAATAATTTAAGAAGTTCTGAACGCTTTTCATGACAACTATATTGTATGAACACCCTCTAAATGAACGTATTCGTAATTATTTGAAACTTGAACTATTGTTTAAGCAAGTGGATAGTTGCGATGTGTCCGATATTATTGTTAGCCACCAACTTTTTTTTTTAGCGCTTTATTCGCCATTATTGATACACTCGAACGCACTGATATTCGAGGTGACTTAATTAAAGATTTAGAAAAATTACAGCATAATTTAGTCGTATGGTCTCAAGCCCCTGATATTGATACAACGGCTCTTGAGGATAATCTTCGTGAAACAGTCGCTTTAGTTAGTCAATTAAGAATGAACAACCAAGCATGGTTGCAGTTAAAAGAGGATGTGTTACTTGCAAGTTTAAAGCAACGTTTTGCTATTCAAGGTGGCAATTTCTGTTTTGATTTACCCCAATTACAATTTTGGTTACATCAGTCTAGACCATACATAGAGAAGAACATTGAACGGTGGTTATCCTTACTTAAAAACATTAAACAGTCCTTAGCTTTGGTACTCAAATTTATACGATTACGCGCTGAGTTTAAGCATATTGAAACCGAAAGCGGATTTTATCAAGACAGTGGTGAAGGGCTATTGTTGTTACGTATTAAGGTTGCGCAAAGCGCACAATACTTCCCAACGATTAGTGGTAATAAATTTCGCTATTCCATCCGATTTATGTTGCCATGCGAACAACAAGGTAGACGTTATTCAAACCAAGCAACCACATTCAAATTAGCACGGTGCTGAAGTGATACCCGTTTCATTAATTAAGTGATCTATTTTATACGTAGAAAAAAATAGCTTACAGTAAAATAATACCAATTGACGTATAATCTGATGATTAACTTATAACTAACTTAGTAAAATATATATCATGACTTTAAAAGTTCCTTGCCCTAACTGTGCCAAAGAAGTTGTTTGGCAAACGAGTAGTACATTTCGTCCATTTTGCAGTAAACGTTGTCAACTGATTGATTTAGGTGAATGGGCAGAAGAAAATCATAAAATTAGCCAAAGTATTCAAGGGGAAACCCCTTTAACGGAAGAAATGCTTGATGCAATGGAAGATGAGTTTGTTTTAAATAATAAGTTTTTTGTAGAGCCCGAATAAAAAGACAGTAACTAATTATGAGTGACGAGAGATGAGTTTTTTAATAATCTCGTCGTTCGCTTTAGGAAACTCTAACGTTTGTAACTCATCAAGAGAAAACCAAACCTTCTTCCTGCCCTTCTTGAGCTGAAGGCTCACCAATAAAATTATCTACAATAAACACATCGAGACAAACGTTTTTATCTTCGCCATTCTTCTCAACATAAATATGTTTAATAGTCGTTAAAGGTAAGCAAGTTAATACGTCGATATTCACTTCTTCTTTAAGCTCTCTAGCAAGGGCTTGTGCAACACTTTCGTCTTTTTCTACCTTACCACCAGGAAACTCCCACTTCCCCCCTTGATGAGCGTTCATAAGGCGTTTAGTAAGAAAATACTGAGTAAGTTCTTGGTCGTCGGTAGACATAATCACACCAACAGCTACATGAATGGTTTTAGACATAAGAAATCACGTTAAAAATTTCGAAAATATACGGTTAGAATGTTTGATAGCATCAACTAGATGTTACAAAGCTATAATGAAGACTCTGGAATCGGCTTGCACGAGTCGTTTCTTTAATAAGATTCAACCCGCGCTTCATCATTTAATCTCTATGACAATTTACCATGACATTGTTTATATTTTTTCCCTGAACCACAAGGGCAAGGTTCATTACGTCCCACTCGTGGCATTTGAGGCTTGGTTTCTAGGCTATCCGCACTTTGGTCTTGGAATTCAGCAGGTACTTCAGCTTTTCTGTGCTGCTCTTCTACCGCTTCAACATCAGACTCAGCCTGAATTTGTACTTTAGATAAGATACCTACCACGTCATATTTTAAGTTATCTAACATTTCTGTGAATAACTCAAAAGATTCTCGTTTGTACTCTTGTTTAGGGTTTTTCTGAGCATGCGCACGTAAACCAATCCCTTGACGTAAATGATCCATTGCAGCTAAATGCTCTTTCCAATGTGAATCTAAGCTTTGTAACATTACCGCTTTTTCAAATTGGCGAAGCACATCAGCACCAACAATTTCTTCTTTATCTTTATAAGCTTGTTCAAACTCAGCAACAATTCTTTCGCGAACACTTTCTTCGTGTAGTTTTTTGTCTTCGTCTAACCATTGTGCAATGGGCAAGCTTGTATTGAACTCACCTTTAAGCTGTTCTTCTAAACCTGCTACATTCCACATTTCAACTAATGATTGTGATGGAATATGTTGACTGATCACACTATTAATGACATCAGCTCTGATATTATTAACAACTTCACCAATATCTGGTTCATCAAGTAATTCATTGCGTTGTTCATAAATAACACCACGTTGATCATTAGCAACATCGTCATACTCTAACAACTGTTTACGCATATCAAAATTACGTCCTTCAACCTTACGTTGCGCATTTTCAATACTACGAGTTACCCATGGATGTTCAATTGCCTCGCCACGTTCCATGCCTAATTTACGCATCATATTTGAAATACGTTCTGAGGCGAAAATACGCATTAAAGAATCTTCCATTGAAAGGTAGAAACGGGTTGCACCAGGATCCCCTTGACGACCTGAACGACCTCGTAACTGATTATCAATACGACGTGATTCATGGCGTTCAGTCGCAACAATTTTTAAACCACCCAGTTCTAACACACGCTCATGATCAATTTTCCATTGGGCTTTTAATTTTTCAATTTGCTCTTCTGTTGGCTGTTTGTTGCCTTTCGATAAATCATCAATTGCAGCATTCAAATTACCGCCAAGCACAATATCGGTACCACGACCTGCCATGTTAGTTGCAATAGTTACCGCAAACTCTTTACCTGCATCAGCAACAATTTCAGCTTCTTGAGCATGAAACTTAGCATTTAATACTTTATGTTTTATTTTTTCTTTCTTTAAAAGATTTGATAAAAATTCTGACGTTTCAATAGAGATAGTACCAACCAAAACTGGTTGTCCGCGTTTTACGCAGTCTTTAATATCTTCTAAAATTGCTTCAAATTTTTCTTCTGCTGTTAGGTAAATCAAATCAGACATATCATTACGAATCATAGGTCGATGCGTTGGTACAATAACCGTTTCTAACCCATAGATATGTTGAAATTCAAATGCTTCAGTATCTGCTGTACCTGTCATACCTGACAATTTGTCATAAATTCTAAAGAAGTTTTGAAAAGTGATAGAAGCAAGCGTTTGGTTTTCATTTTGAATTCTTACCCCTTCTTTTGCTTCTACAGCTTGGTGTAATCCTTCAGACCAACGACGACCTTCCATTGTACGACCCGTATGTTCGTCAACAATGATGATTTCATCGTCTTTAACAATATAATCGACGTCTTTTTGAAATAGTTTATGGGCACGTAATGCCGCCATAACATGATGTAATAAAGTAATATTTGAGGCCGAAAATAAAGTATCACCTTCTTGTAACAAACCTCGTTCGCACATAATTTCTTCAATGCGAATTTGACCACGTTCTGTTAAATAAATTTGTTTTGCTTTTTCATCAATAGTGAAGTCACCTTCAACAAATCCTTCTGACTGACCTGTTTCTTGATCTTTATCTTCTTCACTTTGTACTTCAAGTACTGGCACGATTGTATTGATATTTTTATACAGTTCAGAGCTGTCTTCGGCTTGACCCGAAATAATGAGCGGTGTACGAGCTTCATCAATTAAAATTGAATCCACTTCATCGATAATAGCAAAACTTAATTTCTTTTGGGTACGCTCTTCTGGTGAAAACACCATATTGTCACGTAAATAATCAAAGCCAAATTCGTTATTGGTACCATAGGTGATATCTGCTTGATAGGCGGCTTGCTTATCTTGTGGTGCCATACCGGCAATATTGCAACCAACCGTTAATCCTAAAAATTCAAATAATGGTCGACTCCAATCTGCATCACGTGTTGCAAGGTAGTCATTCACTGTTATCACGTGAACGCCATTCCCGGTTAGGGCATTTAAGTAAGAAGGAAGTGAGGCGGTTAAGGTTTTACCTTCACCGGTACGCATTTCAGCAATTTTACCGTCGTTTAGTACCATGCCACCGATCATTTGTACATCAAAGTGGCGCATACCAAAAACGCGTTTACTGGCTTCTCGTACCACAGCAAATGCTTCAGGAAGAATAGTGTTTAATGTTTCGTTATTGCTCAAACGCTCTTTAAATTCGCTTGTTTTCGCTTTTAACTCTTCATCAGTCAGCGCTTCAAGGATTGGCTCTAAAGCGTTTATTTTTTTTACTTCTTTAGTCATTTGTTTGATTAATCTATCATTACGACTACCGAACATTTTTGTTAACAATTTTACGAACATCTTATTAAACCATTTTGTGAAATTTAGTGTTCTACCCAATTTAGTACACTAAAGTGATTAATTATTATTGTAGTTTTGTCGCAGTATACGTGCGCTCTACACCTATTCTTATTACTTCGCTTTGCGATAAACAAATTTAAGCGGGTTAATTTGTTTATTATTATGCAAAATTTCATAATGAACATGCGGCCCTGTTGAGCGCCCAGTACTGCCCATTTTTGCTATTATTTGTCCTTTTGTTACAACATCTCCCACTGCCACAAGTAATTTTTTGTTATGTGCATAACGTGTTTTCAAGCCATCGCCATGGTTAATTTCAATTAACTGACCATAACCATGTCTCTCATCTGACCAACTGACAATACCTGCAGCCGTCGCAATGATATCTCCATCTTCTTTGCCGCCAAAGTCTATCCCTTTATGCATAGTCGCTCGACCATTAAAAGGGTCTTTACGTACACCAAAATAAGAGGATAACCAACCTTTAGTAATAGGACGGCCTGACAAATAGCGTGTGTTCTCTATATGGTGACCCAATATCAAAGATTCAAGCATGTGTAGTTGATTTTCTTCATGATTAAGTGAACCTTCCAACTCTGTAATTTCTGTAAGTAGTTGAGTAAAAGACTTTTTACTACTTTCACTCGTACCAGATGAAGGACCACCACTGGGCGGGAGTTTGGAAAAATTAAACTCTTGCTCCGGTATGTTTGCATTGTCAGCTAAGCGTTCACCTAACGCATTCAACCGTAATACATGACTTTGTAACTCAGCCAGTTTAACTGTTAATGCGGTAACTTGTTGATTTTTTGCATCACTTCTAGTTGAATGAACAGCATTGTTTTCAACGATATTGATAACATTACCTTCATTACTAGGTAAGGCTGCTGTACCACTTGTAAAATAACCACTCTCTTGCATTGGTTTTTCATCCATTGAAAAGAGTAAATGAATAATACCCCCTGATACTAGGGAAAAAATCAACACTGCAGAAAGCCAATGCAACTTATTTAGACGCATTGAAAATCTTACATTCTTTCCACGGTACAGTAGTGTTAAACTCATATATATTTCTAGTTAAGGTTATTATTAACGGTACCCATATGGCACGTAGACCTAAATTGCCAAAAGATATGTCGACCCTTTTCAATTCGACGACAGGCACTTTGGCACAAATTCAGTCAAAAACCAACTCTTTGAATTTGTTGTCAGACATTGTACGACAAATATGCCCTGACCTGCCAGAAGATGCGTTCAAAATTGCCAATTTTATGCAATCTACCTTAATTATTGAGGTGAAATCCCCTGTTTGGGGACAGAGATTGCAATTTGAGCGCAATATAATTTGCAAAGCGTTGATCAAACAAACCCAAGGACAATTTTCTCAAATTGAGATTAAAGTCAATCCTCAAGGGCACAGACAAATGCCTAACCAACAGACCTATCAACCTATAATGACGACAAATATTGCGGCTTCAACTAATTTATCTTCAAATAGCACCTATGAAGCAAAAATAGGCTCTGTGCAAAGTATGTCTAATAAAACTGCCTCGCATTTATTAGAAATTGCTAAAAATGCGCCAACAGGATTAAAAGAAAAATTAGAAAAACTCGCGGCTAATGCTTTAAATAACAAAAAGTAAAGATCAAAAAACCGAGACAAAGCTCGGTTTTTATTAGTTAACCTCAGATCTGCTTAAGCAACGGCCATAGAGTTTAGTTCTACATCACTGATATTAAGAGAAGGCTTATCTTTCTTTAAGCAGTAAGCCACTAATCCCGCGAGTAAATTGAGCATAAAACCATTAACACTACGATGTCTTGAGTGTTCGATAAACGAAATATTCTTTAATTGGTCATTTATGGTCTCAATAATAAATCGTTTTGAAAGCATGGCTCTATCCCATAATGACATCGCTTTTGCTTTCATATTTTTTCTAACAGTGGTGATCAGTGTCACACCTTTATCAAACAAATCGGCCGCTAAAGCTTTACTTAAATATCCTTTATCACCATATAATTTATCTGGTAAATGTTCTGCTAACTCACTAACTGGTTGAGTATCATGAACATTGCCACTAGTCACTTTAGCTGCCACTATTTCACCGAGGTGGTTTACTACTAAATGGAGTTTGAAGCCATAGAACCACCCCATAGTACCTTTACCTCGTTGGGCAACACCTTTAAATGTTTTATGCCTTGGAATACGAATATTATGACAGACTTTTATTGATGTTGAATCAATAAATTCAATGCCTGTAGGCTTTCCTTTAAGTGTTGAAAAGTAAGCACACATTGGCGCAATAATCCGGGGCATGACAGCTAGGAAACGTGTATAACTCAGTAAGTTTGGAAAGGCGTCTTTATAAAAAGCGGATACATGGCCGAGGTAATAATTTTTAAAATCACGATAATGTGACATGTGAAAACCAATCACTATTGTCATAATTTCACTGGTGGTCATATGCCCTGTTCGTTGACGTTTTTTGGTTCCGTCTTCCAGTAATTGTTTTTGCCATTGCGGAATAAATATTTTGCAAAAGTCATCGACATCGCAATACAATTCAACTAAATTCTTCATGCCTGTTCCTTGTGTGATTGAATGTTTCTTGGTCGAAAGATCTGATCACGGAACAGGCAATTAGTTCAATTTTCTTAAACAAGATTCAGGTTAGTTATTATTGCCTATTACAAATGAAAAACTAAAAAGCAGCCGCATTAATTTCTTGATATTCTATGGGTGATGTTAACTTATCATCTTCATAAGTTACCCATTCCCATGCATCTTCTTGTTTAAAGACTTCTCTAAGCAACATATTATTAAGACCGTGACCCGATTTAAATGCGTTAAATTCGCCTAATATACTCGCACTTCCCATGTATAGGTCACCAATAGCATCGAGTATTTTATGCTTTACAAATTCATCATCGTAACGTAATTCATTTTTGTTTAACATGCGATATTCGTCCAGTACAATCGCATTTTCTAAGCTTCCACCTAACGCAAGATTATGAGAACGGAGAAACTCAATATCTTTCATAAAGCCAAAGGTACGGGCGCGGCTAATTTCTTTAATAAAAGAACAGCCGGAAAAGTCCATACTCATGGTTTGGCAGGTATTGGCAATAACAGGATGATTAAATTCAATGGAAAAATTGACTCTAAAGCCTTCAAAAGGGAGTAACTCTGCCCATTTATCGCCTTCTTCAACACGTATTGCTTTCTTGATTCGAATGAACCTTTTGGCGGCATCTTGTGTTTCAATACCAACAGATTCGATTAAGTAGACAAAAGGTAACGCACTACCATCCATAATAGGTATTTCAGGCGCATCAACATCAATAATAAGATTATCAATTCCCAAACCGGCTACAGCTGATAACAAATGTTCAACAGTAGACACTTTCACTTGTTGTTCATTTACCAAACACGTACACAAAGTTGTTTCACCCACAGCGTCTGGTGTCGCTTTGATGTCAACTACAGGGTCAAGATCAATACGGCGAAATATAATCCCCGTATTGGCCGGTGCAGGACGGAGAGTGACCTGTACCTTTTCACCTTTATGCAAACCAACACCTACGGTTGATACGCTTGTTTTTAGTGTACGTTGCTTAATCATACAACCTCGCTTGTTTTGCTTTTTGCTTGTGGGTCAATTACCTAGACGAGCGTAACTACTGTCGCGCCTAAAAAATTAACAGCACAGATTAGGCCACATTTGAGTGGGCGCATAATATAACAAAAAAATGCAACTAATTCAATTTACTATTTATGTTGTGTTAATGCTCTGATACCAATATTGTCCATAACTAGTCCGCTTGCTTTCGCAAAAATGCCGGTATATCTAAATAATTATCTAAATCTGCATGAGTAACTTTTTGAACATTGCTATCAGTCATCGCAATTGACTCAGTATTGATTTCAGCTTGTGGTGCGGCAGCTGAAGTATAATCAGAACCAACTACACGTTGTTCTACTACAGGTGTTGGATTAACTAACGTTATATCTGGCTTACATTCTGCACCAATACCTGTTGCAACAACAGTAACACGAAGCTCTTCAGTCATTTCTGGGTCAATTACAGCACCCACAACAACAGTTGCGTTTTCACTCGCAAACGCTTTTACTGCATTACCAACGGTTTCAAATTCATCAATACTGATATCCATACCTGCGGTGATATTAACTAAAATTCCACGAGCACCCGCTAAATCTACATCTTCAAGTAATGGACTTGAAATAGCAGCTTCAGCAGCTTCTTCGGCTCGATCTGGACCTGAAGCAATACCTGAACCCATCATTGCAGTTCCCATTTCAGACATTACTGTCCGTACATCAGCAAAATCGACGTTAATTAAACCTGGTCGAGTAATAAGCTCTGCAATACCTTGTACAGCACCAAGTAAAACATTATTAGCCGCTTTAAATGCGTCTAACAAACTTGTTCCTGGACCTAATACTTTTAATAATTTTTCATTAGGAATAGTAATTAATGAATCAACACTTTTCGCTAGTGCTTCAATGCCTTGCTCTGCGTAGTTCATCCGTTTTTTACCTTCAAATGGGAAAGGTTTTGTCACAACAGCAACGGTTAATATTCCCATTTCTTTGGCTATTTCAGCAACCACTGGTGCAGCACCTGTTCCTGTACCGCCCCCCATACCTGCCGCAATAAACACCATGTCGGCACCACGTAAAGTTTCCATGATTTTTTCACGGTCTTCTTCAGCAGCTTGACGGCCAATATTAGGATTAGCGCCTGCGCCTAAACCTTTAGTGACATCTGCCCCTAGTTGTAAAGTAACATTGGCTGAGGAATTACGTAAGGCTTGTGAATCTGTATTCGCCGTTGTAAATTCAACCCCTTCAATCGTTTGGCATACCATGTGTTCGACAGCATTACCGCCACCACCGCCAATACCAATGACTTTAATCACCGCTTCTTCGTTATGATCTTCCATCAATTCAAACATTTTCTCTCTCCGTTTTTTACTAAATTCGTCAGAATAAATTCTGACCTACAAAACAATGTTTACACAACTATTCAATCTATTAATTGTTACTGATAAATAGGTAATAACATTGCAAATTGATATCCGCTAAAACTCACCTTTAAACCAAGCACTAAAACGTGACCATAAGCCCGTTACGCCTTCCGGTTTATTTTTTTCTTTTAAACCCGATTCATGAGCTTGCATACCATAATGCAGCAAACCAACAACCGTGGCATAACTCGGATCATCCACATACTCTTTCAACCCTTGCACTGGCAGTGGCGAAGCAATACGAACTGGCATTTGGAATACCTCTTCGGCAAACTCTTCTACGCCTTCCATTTTCGCTGTACCGCCAGTTAACACGTAGCCCGCTGCAATTTGATCTTCTAAGCCTGCTTCTCTTACTTCTTCTTGAATTAATTCAAACAATTCTTGATATCTTGGCTCTACAACTTCCGACAACGTGTGTCGAGACATAGTGCGTGCAGGTCGCCCTCCAACACTTGGAACATCAATACTTTCTTCCATACTAACGAGGTGTTTTAATGCACAGGCATACTGCACTTTAATATCTTCTGCATGACTTAATGGTGTACGGAAAATTTTAGCAATATCGTTACTTACTTGATTTCCTGCTACGGGAATCACTGCTGTGTGCCGAAGTGCACCACCGGTGAATATAGAAATATCCATCGTGCCGCCCCCCATATCAACCACGCAAATGCCTAATTCTTTTTCATCATCAGTGAGTATTGAATAACTTGAAGCGAGGGCAGAAAAAATGAGTTGATCGGCCGTTAAATTACAGCGTTCTACACATTTGACTAAATTTTTTGCCATATCATTAGCACACGTAACAATATGTACTTTTGCTTCCATACGTACACCAGACATGCCAATAGGGCTTTTTATGCCGTCTTGACAGTCTATACTGTATTCTTGTGGCAATACATGCAGCATACGGCGCTCGGCCGAAAGAGGAACACTGCGAGCCGTATGAATAACATTGTCAACATCTTCTTGAGTCACTTCTTTGTCATTAACAGGCACCATGCCATTCTCATTTTGACAACTAATATGTTTTCCTGATATCCCTAAATAAATTGAGCTAATTTGACAATCTGCCATTAACTCGGCTTCATTAATTGCTCGTTGAATTGACTGAATGACTAAATTTAAGTCATTAACTCCACCCTTATCCATACCTCGTGTTGGCTGATTGCCAACGCCAACAATACTTAACTGATTGTCAGGGGTAATTTCGCCAACGGCCACTGATATTTTAGATGTGCCGATATCTAGTCCTACAACTAAATTTCTTTCTGTAATTTTAGACATTCAGGATCAACTCTTTTGTTTGTAACTCATTACTTGGAAATATATCCGTGCGGTGTGATTTTTGTTGTTTTACGGGCTTATTAGAGGACAATT
>NZ_JAKKSL010000004.1 GCF_022669015.1 Colwellia maritima
TAGCAGATGAATTTGACACTGTGCTTATTAGTAATGTGCCACAGTTTGCCGGAGATCTTATACCGGCTGTGTTTTCAGGCATTGAAGATTGCTACCAACGTAGCGGAGTATTAATGGGCGAGTTGCGACATTTAGACGATGAAGCGCGCCGTTTTATAGCCTTAGTTGACGAATTTTATGATTCTAAGGTGCAATTAATCATCAGCGCTGATGTTGACATAACTCAGCTTTACCAAGGAACGCAGCTCAGTTTTGAGTTTCAACGCTGCCAGTCTCGATTATTCGAGATGCAAAATTTTTAACGAATTCTCACTAATAATTAGTTTTTTACACTAAATAGTAGGGTTTTGATAACCAACGCTCTTTAGGTTTTTAATATCCTATTGAAAAATAAGACATTAAAGTTGGCATTGTATTTGTAATTACTTATTCAACTAATAGCGTTAAATCACTTATTCAGCAAATATTTATAAAAGGTTGCCATCATGAATCATAAAATTAAATTAACATTACTTCCAAAAACGTTACTTCCAAAAACATTGATAGCAGCATCATTAGTGTCGCTATTCTCAACTTCAGCTGTGTATGCGCATAGCTCATGTGATGTTGACATGAAAGCCGGTATGACGGTTGATAAATCGAAATTAGAATTTTTTGAATCTGAAAATAAGAAAAACACTCTTTATACCATTGATAATAAACATAATTTAACTGTTCGTGGTAAAGCCATTTCTTTAAATTCAAGTCAGCAAGCACTCGTTGAACAATATGCTAGCCACATTCGTACTACCATACCACAAGCAAGGAAAGTTGCTATTGAAGGGGTGGATCTTGCAATAGAGGGGGTAAACTTAGCGTTTAATGAATTATTAGGTGAGGGTAATAATGCAAGTGTTGACTTAACAAAAGAACTGGCATTAATTAAAGATGATCTTGCTGAAAAATTCACGATAGAGCATGGTTTTACCATAGGTGAAAATGGGTTAGAAGATAAAGAATTACTTGGTGAAGATTTTGAAAAACGCGTTGAAACAGCAGTAGAGAAGGCTGTTGTAAATTCTATGGGCATGTTGATGATGGCATTAGGACAACAAATGTTTTCCGGTGGTGATACCCAAGATTTTGAAACCCGTATGGAAAATTTTGGTGAAAACATTGAACACGAAATGGAGTTAAGATCCAAAAAAATAGAAGAAAAAGCCAACAGTTTATGTGCCGCAGTAGTTGAAATTGACCAACTTGAAGAAAAGCTGAAATCGAGTATCACACCATTAGCTGATATTGATGTGATAACGGCTAAATATACCCGTGAACACGATAAACATGAAAAACAAGATAAAACATTAATGTAACCACTATCACATAAGCGACAAAGGCTCAGTAATGTTATCATTAGCGAGCCTTTTTATTTTTTACTTTCACTCGGTCAAACATGCACGCTGTTCACCAATTACATCAATTTCGAAAAAGCCTCAGTACAACAACGTATAAAGCAAGAGGGCAACGTGTAATACGTTGTGACTTATGTCGGTTAGCAAAACAATATTGTATCTGTGCTATCGCACCTCAACAACGTTCCGTTGTGACTAACGCAGGGTTTCTTCTATTAATGTATGACACAGAAGTGTTAAAACCTAGTAATACAGGTAAATTGATTGCCGATGTCATTCCTGATACTTTTGCTTTTTGTGGTCTAGAACCGCCAAAAATGATGAACTACTGGCATTACTCAATGATGAAAAATGGCAACCCTTTGTTGTATTCCCGCAAGAATATGCAGACAGCCGGCGTCAAGTTTTTACTCAAAAAGTAGTATGTACTCAGGGAAAAAGACCCTTATTTGTTATGCTTGATGGCAGCCGGCGTGAAGCAAAAAAAATGTTTCGTAAAAGTCCATATTTAGATAAATACCCCATGGTATCTTTTGATCCCAAACAGGCAATGCATACTAAAGCCTCAATGAATAATGCACATTGCTCTCCCGTAGGAGAAGACTCGCGTTATACCGTTAGAAAAACAGCATTAGAACATCAATTTTCAACGGCTGAAGTTGCAGCAAGAGTGCTTGAAATGTCAGGGGAACAGAGTAATGGTCATTTACTTGATTTATGGTTTGATGTGTTTAATTTTCAATACCAAAAAAGTGTTTGTCAACGCAATAAAGGTAATGAACATGCGGTTGAAAATTATGAAAAGTTTTTAAGAGAGAAAGGGAATTAATTTGGCGTTATGTGTTGATTTTGTATGCGCCAATGTAGGTTAGAATTTATTTTGACAGGGCGCGATACATGTCACAATATAAATCACGCCCCACATTGGTTGTTCTTATTTCATGCTAATGGTTGTATGAATATCTTTACCGTCTTGGTGATCAGGTTCAAACCAACGTGCTGTCACTGATTTAGTATAAGTCCAAAAACTAATTACTTGCTTACCGTTTGGACCTAAATCACCCAATTTAGAACCACGTGATCCAGTGAAACTAAAATAAGCTACAGGAACCGGAATTGGTACATTAATACCTACTTGACCAACATCAATTTCGTTTTCAAATTTTCTCGCATTCCAACCAGAAGACGTAAATATTGAAGTACCGTTACCATTAGGGTTAGCGTTAATGATCTCAATGGCTTCTTCAAGTGTTTCAACTTCTAACACACACAGTGCAGGGCCAAAAATTTCTTGCTTATATATATCCATATCAGTAGTAACGTTAGTGAATAATGTTGGACCAACGAAGTTACCGTTAGGGTAGCCTTCAACTTGGCAATTTCTACC
This sequence comes from Colwellia maritima, assembly GCF_022669015.1. Lineage (GTDB taxonomy): Bacteria > Pseudomonadota > Gammaproteobacteria > Enterobacterales > Alteromonadaceae > Colwellia > Colwellia maritima. Next base: position 2,779 of record NZ_JAKKSL010000004.1, read on the forward strand.
ATCAACTAATAAAGTTGCGCCTTGCTCAACACCAGAATCTAATAAGCTAATAATACGTGCTTTAGCTTGTGGTGATACCACGGGGCCTAAATCAGCATCACGCTGTGTACCAGGGCCAACTTTCATTAACTTGGCACGTTCAACAATTTCAGGTAACCAATCACGAGTTTTACCTACTAAAATAGTGACCGGGTTTGCCATACAACGTTGTCCTGCAGCACCAAAAGCTGAGCCTAGTAAATCATTGATCGCTCTGTCTTTATTTGCATCAGGCATAATAACCATGTGGTTTTTAGCACCCATCATTGATTGTGCGCGTTTACCGTGTTTAGTGGCATGGTTGTAAACATGCGTACCAACACCGGTTGAACCAATAAAAGATACCGCTTTTACTGCATCAGCTTCTATTAATTGATTAACAACATCCGGACCACCGTGAACTACGTTTAATACGCCGACAGGAACACCTGCTTTAAGTGCCAATTCAACTAATAATATAGTTGATGATGGTGCTTGCTCTGAAGGTTTTAAAATAAAGGTGTTACCACAGGCAATGGCAGGCGGAAACATGAAAGAAGGCAACATTAATGGGAAGTTAAAAGCGGTGATACCAAGGCCAACACCTATTGGTTTGTTTAAAGTATAGGTATCTACCCCTGTTGCAGCATTATTTGCCATTTCACCTAATTGTAAACGCGTTACCGAACATGCATTTTCAATGGCTTCTAATGAACGGCCAACTTCGCCTTCAGCATCGGGTAGTGTTTTACCGTGCTCTAATGTCACTAATTCAGCTAACTCTTGTGTATGCTCTCTTACGAGTTGTTGAAGATTAAGCATAATACGCATGCGATTGGTTAAAGAAACCTTTGACCATGTTTTAAATGCTTCCGCAGCACTGGCAACTGCTGCGGCCACTTCTTCTTTTGTAGCCATAGGCACTCGCGCCACAACTTCTTGTGTTGCAGGGTTTAAAACATCCAACCAAGTATCGGTAGTTGAGCGAATTTTTTCACCATTGATGATCAATGGAATTTCTTTAACAGACATGACAGACCCTTTGTATAAGTAATATATTTAATTTATAAAGTTAAGACTAAAATAGTCCTTTAGTTTTGATTGAGCAATACTCATAAATGCAACGCACATTGCATTTATGCAAAGTAAATAATATGTGCTATGCTAAAGCTATGAACTGGGACGATATTAAATTATTTTTAGAAGTGGCGCGTAGCGAACGTTTATCTATTGCGGCAAAACGCTTAATGATAGATGCTTCCACACTTTCGCGTCGTTTGCATAAACTCGAGGAAAGTTTAGCAACCAAGCTATTTGAACGTACGATAGAGGGACATGTATTAACCCTCGATGGGAAAAAATTATTACAATTTGCTCGGCGAATGGAACTCGATGCAGGGCAAGCATTTGATGAAATTAAAGAACATAAATACCTCAATAGTGGTCGAGTGCGAATAGGCGTCACTGAAGCGTTTGGTAGTTTTTTTATTGCGCCGCATTTAACTGATCTCAAGCATGCTTTTCCAAACATTCAAATAGAATTAGTACATTTTGCTCGGGATGTTAAAATCAGTCGTAATGAAGCCGATATTGCCATTGCGGTTGAAAAACCTAAAAACACCTCAACTATTATTGCTAAACTGTGTGATTACCAATTGCAATTATACGGACATGCAAGTTACCTGCAGCAAATAGAAGACGAAATTAATATTAGTAACTTGTCAAAGTACCAATGGGTTAGTTATGTAGATAATCTGTTATTTACCGAACAATTGTCTTATTTAAAAGAATTAAATGCAGATATTAAACCCAGTTTTCAAAGTACAAGTATTACCAAACCAATATAGTGCAATAAAAAGTGGTTTAGGTATTGGAATTTTACCTTGCTTTTTGGCTGAGCAAGATGCTAGCTTAGTAAAGCTCTGTAAGCATGAAATTAAACTAGTACGTAGTTTTTATTTAGTAACGCACCCAGAGAGTAAACGTATATCTCAAGTCGAAACTGTTTGGCAATATTTAAAGGCATTAGCATCTCAGAAAAAACAATTGCTTATGCCAGAATGAAACAATTACCAGTATGAAACAATTATTAGTGTAAAACAAAATAGCACAGGTGAATATGGACAACTTAAATCAACCATTAAATGACAATACAAACGGCAAAGGCAACAGAGCCACTTGGCCTCTTATTATCGTTATTATTTTATTGGTAGTCGCTATTGTTGTTGCGTGGCAATTTACCGGCGACAAAGCCAAACCTGTCGTTATTGAACCCTCAGTACCGATAGCTATTATTGAACCAGAGCTGACCAAGCAAATTGATATTCCAGTACCTGAACCCGAAGTTGAAGAAACAGAGGTTGTTGAAACCATTAGCGAAGTGCTTGAACCGGAACAAGAACCCTTACCCGCGTTAGACGAAAGCGATGACTGGTTAAAAATAAAGCTACCTGAAATTACATGGCGTAAGGAATTACTAACCCTGATCATTGATGATGATATGATACGTCGATTTGTGGTATTCACCGATAACTTTTCACAAGGAACCGTCGCTTATGAACATAGCCCATTTGTGCTTCCAAACATCAAATTTTCACCTCTAAATGGAGATGAAGCAAAGGCCAACAAGCAAAATACTTTACAGTGGAACGAAGATTCAAGTAAACGTTTTGCCTCGTACATTGAGTTACTACGTTCAATGGACAGCGACAGCCTTGTACAATGGTATTTAGAGGTTAAACCCTTAATTGACGAAGCCTATAGTGAACTGGGTTATGACGATGACTTCACCAACACGTTACAAAACGCGATTACTCGGGTTTTAGATATGGAATTACCTAAATCGTCAATGGAACTTGTACAACCCAGTGTTATGTATAAATTTGCTAACCCCAAACTAGAATCATTACCAGATTCAGATAAATTATTACTGCGTTTAGGTAAAGAAAACCTGCTCGTGATGAAGTCTATATTATTAGAATTGCATGAAAAGTTAGCTAAACAAAAAAATGGAATTAACTAACAAAAAGCGGGCAATAAATTACCCCCTACATTGGGGATAGCATAAAAGGTAGGTTGGACTTTAGTCCGACAAAAAAGTTTAAAAAGGTTCTGCTTTTTGTATGAAAAACACCCATACAGTTGAGTGCTTGTTTAAAATTACCAACTAGTACTTGCATACCTAGCGTTGATTAGCGATAATTCGCGCCAATTGAACAGCAAACATAATTCCGCGTTGTTTAATTCATTATGGTGACCCTTTTGGTCCCCTCGCAATGATACTCTGTGAACTCGGCCAGATCCGGAAGGAAGCAACCGCAGCAGACGACTCATGTGCCGAGGTGTGGCTATTAGGGTTGCCACCCAATTTTATATTATCAATAACTTAAACCATACCACCATTGGCTCGTATCGTTTGCCCATTGATCCAACCTCCTTCAGCGCCGGCAAGAAAAGCAGCCGTATTAGCAATATCTTCTGGCTCAGCTAAACGCTCTAATGGACTCATTTGGGTTAATTGGTCAATTTGCTCATTTGTTTTTCCAATAAAAAATAATTCAGTTGCGGTCGGTCCTGGTGCAATGGCATTCACCGTAATAGACCGACCACGTAATTCTTTTGCGATAATAGCTGTCATCGCCTCAACGGCGGCTTTAGTCGCCGCGTAAATAGCATAGGTTGGTAACTTTATACCCAGTACCGATGTGGAGAAATTAATAATACGACCACCATTATTTAACCGTTTAGACGCTTCGCGTAAAGTGTTAAATGTTCCTTGAAAGTTAACCGCAACTGTTTTCTCAAAGATGTCGTCGCTGCATTGTGCTACTGGCGATAAAATCATGATACCAAAGCAGCATTAACTAACACATCAGGCGAGCCAAAAGTAGACGCCGTTAGATCAAAAAGCCGAGTAACATCGGCCGCATTTGATACATCGGCTTTAATTGCAACGGCTTTTCCTCCCGTGCGTTTAATGTCTTCTACAACATGTAACGCAGCTTTTTCACTATGAGAAAAATTAACAACCACTGAAAAACCATCGGTAGCCAAACGCTTTGCAACAGCAGCGCCAATACCGCGAGAAGCGCCAGTCACAATAGCAACAGATTGAATAGTAGACATAATGTATTTCCTGATTTAATAATGATGAATAAATAACAATCATCATTTTATCGCTACAGAGCCTATTTACTATTGCACAAGTCTGCTAATTTATTGCCTAATCCTATATTTATCTTAAATTGAATTAAGTTAAATTAAGTTAGATTAAGTTAAATTAAGTTAAATTAAGGAAGTTTCACTTACCACGGCTTTGTCGTTTAAGCTGCATTGTTTAAGCTACATTAATAACGTGTTTTACAAAGGGGAAGGGTGAATGGAAAATGAAAAGGCATTTAATGAGCTAACTGAATTAATTGCTCAATACGCCAAATGTGATGGCATACACTCTACAAACATAGAGGGTTTACACTGTTATAAAATGTCAGCACTAAATAATAGATTACCCGTGATATATAAACCTTCTATATACGTGGTTGCCCAAGGAAATAAACAGGTAATACTCGACAAAGACGTATTTTACTATACTCAAGGAAACTACTTAGCCGTATCGGTTGATTTACCTTTAATAGGCGAGGTAACAAAAGCAAGCCAGAGTAAGCCTTACTTATGCGCACAAATCGATATTGATATGCAAATTATGACGGAACTCGCTATAAAACTACAGACTCAAGAAACATTACCTAACAAAACTGAAAAAGGTGTTTTTGTAGGAAACATCGATGACAGGTTGATGAATTGTATATTACGGCTAATGCAATTATTAGATACCCCTAAAGATATCCCTTATTTATCGCCTCTTATCATACAAGAAATACATTATTGCTTATTAAGTGGGCCTCACGGCTCCTCAATTATTCAAACCTACTTACAGGGAAGTAATATGCATCGAATAGCCAAAATTATTGACATAATGAAGTCAGATATTGCAAAAAAAGCCAGTACAAGCGAGTTAGCAGCAAGCGTTAATATGAGTACATCAAGTTTTTATAATCAATTTAAGCAAGTAACTGGCTTTAGCCCACTGCAATACTTAAAACGTTTACGGCTAACGCAAGCACGACAAATGATGTTGTCTAATAATACCGATGCAACAAACACTGCCTATATAGTGGGGTATGAAAGTCCTTCTCAATTTAATCGTGAATATGCGCGGTTATTTGGTTTACCGCCGCAGAGAGAGATAAAAGCATTTAGAAAATTAATTACCAATTAAATTTTAACTAAAGGCAATTCAATTGGTATTCAATGCGGTATGCGCTAGACTTAATGCCATTCAACGTAAAGTAAGGGACTATTTATGAATATTCAACACCATGGCGCGGTTAACGGTGTGACTGGCTCATGTCATCAATTGCACATAGACGATAACTATTCTATTTTAATTGATTGTGGGTTATTTCAAGGAGCAGAGAAGAACAAAGGAAATGACGTAGACAATAACGAAGAAAATTTATCTATTGATTTTGACATCAGCACGGTGAACGCCTTAATCGTAACACATTGTCATATTGATCATGTTGGCCGTATTCCTTACTTACTCGCAGCAGGATTTCGAGGTGCAATTTACGCCACCGAAGCGACCGCAGCATTATTACCCTTGGTCATTGAAGACGCACTCAAAGTAGGCGTTACACGTAATAAATCCATTATTGATGCTTGTTTGAAGTTATTAACAAACCAACTTGTGCCGCTACCCTATAAACAGTGGCACAACATATCAGCAAAGGGCAGCACCGACACTAAAATTAAATTTCAAGTAGCAGGGCACATTCTTGGCTCTGCGTACGTTGAAATAGAATTAAATACGCCAGACAGTCAAAAGCCTAAGCACCGAGTTGTGTTCTCAGGTGATCTGGGTGCGCCTTATGCACCGCTTTTACCCGCTCCTAAAAGCCCATACCGCGCTGACACCTTAATTATTGAATCAACCTACGGCGATAAAAATCATCAACACCGCAAAGACCGTACAAAGCAATTAGAATCCATCATTGAAAAAGCCGTAGCCGACAATGGGGTTGTACTTATTCCCGCATTTAGCATAGGTAGAACGCAAGAGTTATTATATGAGCTTGAGAAAATTATACATCAACAACAAAAGCATCATCCGAAAGATCAACAAAAGCAATCGGCACTGTGGCAAAACATCGACATTATTGTCGACTCGCCTATGGCCGCGAAATTCACTGAACAATATAAACGCTTTAAACTATTTTGGGATAAAGAAGCAAAACGTGTGTTAAACGCGGGCAGGCATCCATTAAACTTTGAGCAACTTTATACTGTTGATAGCCATCAAGAACACCTAAATACAATAGCATACCTAGCTAAAAGCAGACGATTTTCAAGCCCAAAGCCACCATCGTTATCGCGGCAAGTGGTATGTGCAGCGGCGGTAGAATAGTCAATTATTTAAAACAATTTCTAAGTGATAGTACCGCTGATGTACTGTTTGTGGGGTATCAAGCGCAAGGTACATTAGGGCGTGATATTCAACACTATGGCTCACTAGCTAACGTTGGCAAGCAGGGCTATGTTTTTATTGATGGCAAAAGGGTAGATATCAAAGCAAATATTCACAGTATAAGTGGTTACTCAGCCCATGCCGACCAAAACGGCCTGGTAAATTTTGTAAAGCGCATGCGTCATAAACCGTCTCATATAAAAATAGTACATGGTGATGATGATGCCAAACAAGCATTAGCTAAAAAGTATCAACAACTATTACCTAACGCAAAAATAGAAATTCCAAACTAAGACCTAAATCATATTATACCTGTGTTTGCTACTGAAAATTATTATCTATTTTTTCCTTAATAAAACTGTAATAAAGTAAAAACTCTAGTATAATTTGCGCGGCCGAAAACACCTATTAAGAAAACTGACGCAAAAATTTTGTTGTACTGGGTGTTTGATTACAATTTGATACAAGTTCGATTACAAATGGCAACAACCTTGTGTTGGATCACAGCGGTTTTATCTGAGTACAATAAAGCATAAGCATCTTATTAGCAGTAGGGATAGTTTTTCTCCAAAGAGAACTTTTATCCCACATGGCAATTGTTAGCATTCACCAACGTTAACTATCCTCTGCGTGAGTAATCATTAGTTAACAGGAACGTTACGGAACCAAACATGTATACTATGACTATCGCATTCACAACTTTCTTCTTCGCATTCTTAGCAATAAAATTTTGTAAACCTGTGGCGGTTGAAATGGGCTTGGTCGACAAACCAAACGAAAGAAAACAACACTCAGGCCATATTCCTCTTATTGGTGGTATTTCCATCTTTATTGCCGTGCTAGCCGCTAGCTTACTTTGGCTTCCTGATACCCTTGAACTACGCATGTATTTAATCGCTTCAGCCATGATGGTGTTTATTGGTGCGCTAGACGATAGATTTGATTTACGCGTTCGCATTCGTATTGTTGGCCAAATAATAGTGGCAAGTTTAATGATATATGGCGTAGGTGGTTATGTATCTAACTTAGGTAATTTGTTTAACCAGGGCGATGTTACCCTTGGCTCAATGGGTATACTATTTACTTACATTGGTATCATAGTGGTTATCAATGCCTATAACATGATGGATGGCATTGACGGCTTAATAGGTAGCCTGAGTATTAACACTTTTACCGCCATTGCCATTTTATTTATTATGAGCGGGCAAACAACTTACTTAAGTTATCCTCTTATTATAGCAACAGCCATAATGCCATATTTAATGTTTAATTTAGGTTTGTTTGACAAAGTATTTGGTGAAGACACTAAAAAAATATTTATGGGTGACGCAGGCAGCATGTTTGTGGGGTTAAGCGTTATTTGGTTATTAACCATGGGAACGCAAGGCGAACAAGCTTCGTTTAGACCAGTAACTGCACTCTGGATATGTGCTATACCATTAATGGATATGTTAGCCGTTGTATTCAGACGCTATAAAAAAGGTAAATCGCCTTTTAAACCTGGCAGAGATCACCTACACCATATACTACAACGTACTGGTTTAAGCTCGAAGCAAACACTGGTGCTTATATCCACCATCGCGGTAGTATTTTCAGGCATAGGCTTGCTAGGAGAGTATTTTGAAATTGCCGAATCAATAATGTTAATAAGCTTTATAACATTGTTTATGCTTTATAATTTAATTATTAAGGCAATAACAAAATAGTATTGCAGCCTATGTTGAGGCTTGTAATAATGCTAGCTGACTGTTTATGTAACGGCTTACATTTTGGCTGTAACATTATGAATACAGCAAAATTAGTAGAAATATACCGCTAATTTTTTCAATCAAGGACTTTACTAGGCCTTGATCTGAACTTGATATTTGGTGAAAGGTTAATTTTTAAGCATTTTGCTCAGGTATATGTAAGAAATAATTAACTTTTATGTTGATTAATAAAAAATATAACGTTAATATCTTTTTGAAACAATTTGGTTGTCGGTGATGTTTTGTTTTACGTTGTATTGTTATATGTTACGTAAAGTTTAGTTTGAAGCAGAATTCCAACAGGTATTGTTTCAGGTTTTAACTATGAATAGAGTGTTTCAACGGTTAATGTTATTTGTCGAAAAAAAACATGACATAGGTCATACTGACAGGTATTGTTTATCCGTAAAACATGATAATGTTGTAAACCGAAAAACAGGATTAAAATTTACTCATATGTTCGACATGTGCAGTATTCAAATAATATTTAAGTGAATAGGAACACTATAATGGTTAATAAAACTCAATTTTATAAAACAAAAGTAGCACTAGCAGTAGTACTAAGCTTAGGCTTAGCTGCATGTGGTGACTCAGACGGTGATGAGGGTAGTACTTCTACTTCAAACACTACTGTTGACGCACCACAAAACAGCACAAGCGAACAACATGGTCTTACAGGCACTATCAGCGGTAAAGTACAAGATACTAACGGCCGTGCAGTTGTCGGTGCAATGGTTTACTTCATGGGTCAAGAAACTACTACCGATGCCGGTGGTAATTACGTTTTTGCTGACGTGTTAGTTACCAACCTTAATGGTAATAACGATAACGGTACTGGTAATGAAGTAGATGAGATTCCTTCTGCATTAACAGTAACTATTATGGGTCCTGTGGTTACCTTTCTGCTGTTGTAAATGTTACACCTCAAGCGGTAGTTAACAATACAGGTACAAATACTGCTAACGGCGGTAGCGCAGACGTAACTGCATCAACTTTTGTTGATGGTTTTGCAGCTGAAGCTGGTATCGCAGTTATTGCTCAAGAAAATGCAATGGTTACTGGTTACCTACGTATAGGTAATGCCACTCCTGCAGAAGGCGAAACAGTTTATTTAGATTTTACTGGTTATTCAGCTGCTAATGCTACATTGGCAGGTTCTCTTGGTGGTACTGTTGGTGCCGTAGTAACTGTTACTCCAGGTGAATACACTGCAGTAACTGCAGCTGACGGTTCTTTCACGTTTGAAAATGTTCCTGCTGACTCTTCTTTTGTTTTAGGTGTTAAAGGTAAAACAATCTCAACTGCTGATACAGATGCAACTTCAAACGGTTCAAATAACAGTGGTAATGCTGCTACTGATACTGATGGTGCAATTGTTGTTGCAACACCTTTCGAACAAGATGAAAACTTTGTTGGTACTTTCGAAGTTATCGACAATGAGTTCGCTGTAGAAGTAGATGTTAAATACGCTCCTTGGGTTGCTTCAGTAAATGGCGTCTTAAACCCAACTGTTGGTATTTTAGATAATGGCGTAACTTACGGTGACCTTGATGATGGTATTAATAAAGAAATCGTTATCAACTTTAGTGAAGCATTGGATACTACTAAATTTGACTCAAGTAAAGTAAAAGTTGCAGAAACAGGAGCTCAGTATTTAGCAACTGATTCAGTTACATTAAGCCCTGACGGTTTATCTTTAACAGTAGTGTTTACTGAAGAGTTAGCGCCAGGTACTAAATTTACAGTATTTATTTCACAAGCTTCTTCAATTGATGATGAAGGCAATGCCTTAGTTATTACTCGTGATATTACTAATGCCGCAACTGCAACTAATGCAGCACCATATGCTGATGGTAGTAATACTACTATTGTTTATGATGACTTAAGCCCAATTACTACTAAAGCTAAATACATCGAAGTTAATCTTTGTACATACTTAGACGGTAATTCAGGTGTTGAAGGTGCTACTGCAGCACAAGTGTTTGATGAAGATACTGCTGCCGATGGTACTACAGCCGGTTTACAAGCATACTCAGACGCATTCCGTGATGCTGAAAATTCAGAAGATAATGGTCTTGGTACAGCAACAGATATCGCACAATTAAACGGTCAAGTGGTTGGTACTTCTGCTAAGTTGAAAGCATTAGGTGATGCTGTATTAGGTGTTATTGGTCTTGGTGAAACAATTGATGAAGTAGATGCTGATTTCCCATGGGTAACTATTAATACAGGTAATGCAAGTTCTTTCACTATAAGTACTGGTAGTACCGATGCTAATGTAGTTAAAATTGCAGACGACAGTGCAGTTGCTTATGTTGGTACTACTACCACTACTGCTGCAATAGCCGCTTCTAGTGCTTCTGCTAGTGTTGGTGTTGATTACGGTATTGATGGCGCTAAAGATGGTGATAAAGTTACCGTTACCTTTATGGATGACTTCGGTGTTGCTGCTGAAAGTGAAGAAATTACATTAATTGATGCTTTACCTCCAGTAACGACGCTACAAGAAAGCTATGACCTATCTAGTGCCGCAGCTGTTTACGGTAAAATTTTATCTACAGCGGGTGAAGCAGAATACGGTAATGGTGGTGAAGTAGTTAATGATGGCTCTGCAGCAACTGCGGGTAATCCAATAATATGGGTTCAACCTCGTCATTTACAACAAAAAGGCAACAATAATGCTACACCATCACGTGATTCAGAAAATACATATGGTACTTTGTCTAACTTAAGTGGTCGTTTAGATCTTGGTGAAACTGGCTTTACAACAGCTACTTATATTGATAATCGTGCTACTTATGATGCTGAAGCTTTCAGTGATTGGGCAGCAACAAGCATTAGCAATGAAATTGGTATTGACTTCTCTGAAGATATTGCAACAACAACAACAGCTCCAACAGTAAGCGGTATTACAACTGGTCTTTCTGGTTATGTAGCTAACAATGACGTTGCGAATGATGTTGATGGTAACCCAGTGCCTAATGGCGCTGATTTAGTTCAAGTTACTGTTGCTGACGTGATGACACTTGCAAACGTAGATAACACTGGCTTTATTGACTTTGTTGCTGCGATACGTGACACCTCTGATGCAGAAAACGTAGCCAATGCTGATACTAATGCTAAAGTTATCTTCCGTGATGCAATGCCTCCATTCGTAGAAAGTGCTGAGTGGGATGGAACAGAAATTGAATTAACATTCAATGAAGCTGTTAACATTAGTGCAGTAACAACTATTACATTAGTTAATCCAGTTAACACAGCTGTAACTGTTTCAGTTACATTAGATCCAAATAAACTAGCGACAGATGATAGTGGTTTTGCTATGTCAAATGGCAATAAAACAGTTACTGTAAATGTTTCTGGCACAGCCGGCATTAATACAGTGTTTGAAGGTTCTACAACTGCAAATCAAGAGTTCTTCTATGAAGATGGTGGAAACACTGGTGATGACCAACATGCGATTCTTCGTTGGGATAATATTACTGATGCGACATCAGCGGCTAATAAATGGGATACATTTACTCCAAAGAGCAGCAGATCTAGCCGGTAGCCAAGGATCTACTCTTGGAGTTTTTGCTGACCGTTGGGAAGTTGAAGCACCACAGTTCTTGATGGTGAATGGTGTTGGATCTTATCAATACACTGTTTCAACGTCTGGTTATGATGATGGTGGTGTGAATGGTGATGATGATGGTACAGTAACTTATACTATTAACTTCTCACATCCAATTGATTTGTCAGTATCTAATGCGTTCTCGGATGCTATTGATACTTACTTAGGTAACCCTGGTTTCCCTCTACCAACCAATGCAGCTATAACTGCTAGCACTGCTAACAACGCAGGTGTTACTTTATTGGATACTGTGTTCCAAGTAGAAGTTGATGGTGTTTCTGATAATAACTCGCCATTTGTACTTGCAACTACACCAGTATCTGCAGTTGCATTACACGGTGCGTTTACTTTAAGTTCAGATCAACGTGTTATTACATTAACCGTTACTGGTTTAGCTGATACTATTTTGTTCGGTCAAACTACTGTTGAGTTTGATGTACCAACTACAAGTGCATTAACTGCTGAACAAACGTCTGCAGCTCCATTTGCATGGCAAAATGTAAACTAATCACTTTTTAATAAAGTGTTTAAACTATAAAGGAGGCTTGGCCTCCTTTTTTATATCATGAGGATGTTAATGAACAAGGCTAAATTTTTTAATTTAATTGTTATCTTTATCTTGTTAATTAGTACTAGTCTATTAGCAGCTGATAATCAAAAGATCATGCATTCGTTAGTTGCAAAAGGAAAAAAATATGCAACTTTTCAAGAATACAAAAAAGCTGAAAATTTTTATTTACAAGCTGTGGAGCTTCAATCGGCAGAAGCTGCATATTTATTAGCGACACATTTTATCAATGGTTATGGGCGAGAAGTAGATATCGAGCAGGCTATTAATTGGTATACAAAATCAACTGAACTAGGCTACATAAGAGCTAATTATGAACTAGGTGTAGTATATTATAAATATAAGCATAACATTAGCAAAGCACAACAATATTTCGAGCAAGCTGTTGCTTTAGGTGATATTGATGCTTATCATGATTTAGCTATATTACATATCAATAAAAAAGAATATAAAAAAGCTTTGAAACTATTAATTCATTCTAATGTCAAATTTCATGGGCCGAGTCAATATACATTAGCTCAATTTTATTTATTTAATATTGAGGTTAATAAAAATGTTAATACGGCGGTCAATCTATTAAGTCAAGCATCTGAAAATAATTACATGCCTGCAATGGCACAATTAGGTAAAATTTATGCGTCAGGGGAATTAGTTAATAAGGACCTTGAACGAGCTGAAGAGTTATTTGAAAAATGCTATAGATTAGAGAAAAAAATGGGTTAGATTTAGCGAAAGTATTATTTGAACAAAATAAAATACCACAAGCAAAAGAACTTTTAAAAAAGCTGTCACAAGCCGGAAATAAAAAAGCTAATGACATATTGAAAAAACTAAATTAATGCATACCTTTATTGTATTAATTATTAATTATTAATTATTAATTATTAAATTTTATTGTAGGATACTATCTGTATGAAGAAAACATTAATTATATTTATTGTAATTGTAGGAAGTTATTTATTGTTTGATAAGTTTACCACAGAAGAAGAATCTATAGACGTTACTGTAGCTTCGGTTTCTACAGACAACATAGCTCTGAAAGAAAAGCCTGCGCAGCAGTACGAAGTAGAAGCAAGTGATATTCTAGAAACTAAGGAAATCGATAGTGAGTTTATTGGAGGAGTTTATACGGCGACCTTGAATGAAGAAAATATAAAAGCCAATTTACGTTTTTCATTTTCGAATGACGGTACGTTTACTGATTACCGAGATATGAGTTACCCGAAATCAGTAGCCGGAGAAACTAGCGGAACTTATGTTGTTGATGGTGCCTTGATAATATTAACCTACCCAGAAACTCGGGACACAGAAGTGTTTAAATTTTCTGAATCGATTATGACTTTACATAAAGATGGCACACTTAAAACAGGTGTTGTTGTATTAACAAAACAATAGTTAGCTTAAATAAAGGGTGACAAATAAATAAGGTACAAGTAATTTGTCACCCTTTTTCCACCATAGTCAATTTGAACACCTTGGTCGCAATGTAGCTACATTGAAGTTACATTTACTGAAAAACCACTTATATAATTTTGTCTCTGACTCTTCATTGGCGTTGGGAGCCAATAAATTCTGCACAGGCCATAAACTGTGCACTGACTGAATCAAATGGATTACGATTATCTTTTTCTACAGACGAGCGAGAGTAGATGGTGCAGCGTTTAATACCTAATTGTTCAATGTCATTAGGGAGTATTGATATGAAATCAGCTCTTATTAGCCTGTTACACAGCCTTTCATGCAGAAAATTCAGAGGGGCGTAAACCATAACGAGCTAACACGCCTTCATGCAATCGTCTCAACTCTTCTACAATTAAAGCTTGTAGATCATTTTGCTCAGCAGCAGGAATTTCTTTTTTTATTACTTGCTTAATAAGAGTAAACGGATCTTGTTCAGAACTAGTCACAACCAGATGAATAGTTTGCTTGATAAAGTCTCGCCAAGTCAGGCGTAATAGATCTGGCTCTGCCAAATCTTGCTTTATCGCCAAGTACTCTTGCGTTGAACGCTCATAAGCCCAAACATAAAGATCGCGCAATAATTCAACTCGAGTCATTTCATAAATGCCCAAGGTAGCCCTACTATATGCTTGCTCTGGTACGTCGAGAAAAGTTAACGGACATAGGTTAGCGAGAAATAGTGGCAGGTTCGCAGTCAAGCGGGATGTGCGTTTATTAATATCAGCAAACGGCTGCAAATAAGGTAAGTGCACCATCATAAAAAAAGATTGCTCAAAAGCATCGCTAATCTGGCTAGCTTTGTTAAGCAAAATATCAAGCGCCTCTGCCATCTCCTCTTGCAATTACCAACCCATCTTCAACCAACTTAGCAACTTGTCGCTGCGCTGAACGTCTGGCTATATCAGGATGCATGGTCATGAGCTCTGCCATCGACACCCTGTTGATGGCTGTATTAATGCTGTTCAATAATTCAATGGTTGATGACATAGTACTTTTGACGCAATTATGGCGCATTTTCTGGGATTGCGCCACTGCAAACGAATCGCTTGGCGCAATTATGGCGCGTTTCTACACTTGATGTGATCAACTATTGCCATAGTGGTTAACAAACGCTATATCCATAATTGTTAAATATGAATGTTTGAGGTGAATTATGGCGACTACCACTTAAGCCTTGGTGTGCACTGGGAGGTGTTCATTAATAATGAAGTTTCCGGCGATCGTTTATGCTCCGTAAGTGAAGTGGTACGAGATGCCCTGCTTGCCATGGAAGAACGCAAAAACAAACTGGAAGGCTTACGCTACCATTTAGCCGAAGGCGCTACCCGACTTGCAAGGGGGACTTTGTAGGGAAATTCTCTATGAATTCACTCATCAATGACCTTGATGCTGAGTCCTGATACCTAAATCCAAAGCCACAGAGGCTCTGAAACTATCTGCTTTGTGATTTTGAATATTACTTTATAAAACAATTAAAGCACTTCACCATGTTGGTCATTGGCAACAACTTGATCGCCAGTTTTCATCATCGTCAATGAGGCAATAAGACCACCATATTCTGTTTCAGATTTTATTGTCATTTCGGCGGTATCTACTGGAAAAGTCATCTTATCTCGTTCTGCAGGGAATACTAGATCAACGGTATTACCTTTTATAAAGTAAGTCCCTTCAATAGTACCCGCTAAATCTGGGTTGGGACTAATCATTTGTCTGTTAAGTTCGAATTTTCCATTTGATGAAAAAGTAAAAACCTGACTGGTTTCGGTTGTTTCAGTCGTAATATTTAATACATAACGACCGTCAAGCATGGTGCTCTTATTTTCATCGACATTTTTTAGTTTTACCGTTGGAACCCTCGCTTAACTTAGTAAATACAACCCTGCTTAGTTAAAAATAAGTAATACACTTGCTTAAGACGGTGAGATAAGCGAGTATTATGTTAATGACAATAGAAGGAGTTTGTATGAAAAACATAGTTAAGTGTTCTCTTGCCTTGGTGGTATTGCAGTTAGCAGGTTGTGGCTCAACGTCAAATGAATCAACCAATGTGTACAAAAGCAGTATATATAATGATCCGGCCAAAGTTGATAGCAATGTTGTGCAGGGTATAGGTATTGAATCACAAGACATTCTAGCGATGACAGACTATATTATGGGATCGATTATGGCTGAAGGGCGTATTGTCGATAGAAGTACAGCCGCTCGGGTGGTGCTAGACAGTAAATATTTCATCAACGAGTCATCTTCACGTATTAATAAAAACCTACTTACCGACAGATTAAGAATACAACTTAACAGTAAAGCAAGCGATAAACTTGTTTTTGTTGGTAGGGAGTATATCGCAATGATTGAAAAAGAAAGAGCCTTAAAAAGAACAGGCACAACGGATGCAGGTACCATCAGAACAACCAGTGCTACTGCAGGTGCAGACTTTCGTTTAACGGGAAGAATATCTTCACTCGACGCGGTAAATTCTGATACTCAACAAACGTCTAGATATCACCAAATAATTTTTGAATTGTATGATTTAGAATTAGGTACTGTTGCTTGGAATGGCATATATGAATTCAAGAAAACAGCGCAAGATAATGTCATTTATAGGTAATGTTGTTCTCTTTTTAAGTTTTTTTTTTCTTCCAATCTGTTTTGCTTTTCAGTCAGATAGATCGCATGAAGACACGCTTTTTTTAGAAAGCAGGCCACCAGAATACCGACAGTACTATGAAAAATATTTAAAGCAGGGTGAACATGATGCTGTTTTAAATTTAATGGAAATAGGTATTAAAGCATTAAAAGATAAAAACTTGGTTGAAGCGGCTTATGCTTTTGATAATGCGTTAAAAAGAATTGAATTTGTTTTTTCAGATAGCGAAGCGGCGCAAAAAGCAAGATCGCTATGGTATAGTGAAGAAGAGAAAGACTTTAAAGGCGAGCCCTATGAACGGGTAATGGCGTATTATTATCGCGGTCTTATTTATTTAATGAACGGTGATTATGAAAATGCTAGAGCAACGTTTCAAAGTGGCATATTGCAAGATGCCTTTGCAGAAGAGCAACAATATAGGGCCGATTTTTCTTCGCTAATTTTATTGGTGGGTCGGGCAGCATCAAAAATGGGCGTTGACCATTTAAGGGAAGATGCTTATCAAGAGTTAGCAAAAGTGAATCCTGAAGTCGCTATTCCTAAAAAGAATCACAACGTAATATTTATTGCCGAACCCGGGAAATCACCGCGAAAGCTTCGTGATGGCGTGGGGCATTTTGATTTGGTGTTTAGACGAGGTAAAAAATTTAAAGATCAGTCAGCCAAGGTAGTACTTAACAAAACAGAAATACCCTTACGTTTAGCTGATGATGTGTTTATGCAAGCGAGTACTCGCGGTGGCAGAGCAGTAGATAGAATCATTAAAGGTAAAGTATTCTTCAAAGAAGGCTCAGAAGCTACCGGAGAGGTGTTAACCACGGTAGGTAAAACCATAGTAGGTCTGTCAGCTGTTGACAGTGCTAGTATGAACTCTGGTGCTCAAATTGGTGCTGTACTGACACTGGTTGGTGTAGGCGCCAAAATATTCGCTAGAAACGTTAATGCAAAAGCGGATAAGCGTTATTGGAAGTCGTTACCAAACACGATATTAATGTCTACTGCTTACGTTGAAAATTTAGACGATTTAAAAAACATAGCGGTTCTTTATCTTGATAAATATGATAACGAATTATCGTCATTTGACTCAGTAACCATAGTAAAAATAAATGATAATAACGCGATAGTTTGGAGTAAATCGAACGAATAACCACTATGTGTGTTGTATGTTTAGTGTGTAGTATTGTGTAATTTTGCGCAATATGAGTATATTTTAAAAGGAGACTTAAATGAAATTTATAACTTTATGTGGCAGCCTTATGGTTGCCCTGGTAGGCAGTTCGGCCATTGCTCAAGACCATGATGCGACTAAAATGTTAGTGACGAGCAAATCCCCACAAAAAGTTGCTCAGGCAAGAGAAGCCCTTTCATCAGAATTTGTAAATGCCTATAAAAAAGAAGGCGAACCCAAAATTGCAATATTTTGGAATAAAACGTTTGATGATCAACTGAGCCAATGGAATGCCACTAGCCGGATATCAAAAACAGGCGAAACGAGTTCAGAATCAAAAGACAAATTTGAACCCAATAGCGCTAATGAAGCCTATGTTCGTAATACGTCGGGTGGTAGCAGAATTGTAGAAGCGAAATATATTGAAGAAAAAATTGAAGCAAAGAATAGAGAAGGCTTTGGTGAGTTAAACGATTTTAGTTTTAGTGGTGGGTTTGTACAATCATTACTTGAATCAGGTGTTTATATCATTGATAGAGACGCGATAATGAGGTTGATGCAAAGAGACTCTGCGAAATCGTCTGGAGCAGAAATGATCTCTGACGCTAAAAAAATAGAAACTGACGCACTGTTAGGTTATGCGGATTTACTTGCGGAAATTGTCTTTTCAAAAGAGTTTTCTGCGGCTTCTCCTATGAACAGAGAATTTTTAGTTACAGTGAAAGAAATTTCTACAGGGCGCTTAATTACTATGTTTAGATCAAGTGCTATGCCAAGCAATATTAACAAATTTGAAGCAAGCGAATCAGGCTATGACTCTGTTAATATCAACTTAAAAGAAGGGAACTTTCGTCCAGAGCTTGCGGGAGAGCAGCTAGCTTACGAATTGATGCAAAAACTGATTAAAATTTGGTAGTCATGAGTCATTATTGATAATTCTTGATAGTTATAGACAGTTAGATAGACAGTTAGATAGACAGTTAGATAGACAGTTAGATAGACAGTTATAGGCAGTTAGATAGGTAGTTAAATAAGACATGGAAATTGAAGGCTACGAAAAAATTGATGACCTTGGTAAAGG
Source organism: Colwellia maritima (assembly GCF_022669015.1). GTDB lineage: Bacteria > Pseudomonadota > Gammaproteobacteria > Enterobacterales > Alteromonadaceae > Colwellia > Colwellia maritima. Next base: position 21,606 of record NZ_JAKKSL010000004.1, read on the forward strand.
CGGTATGGCGTTTGTTTATAAATCACGTCATCTCAGTTTAGACAGAATTGTTGCTTTAAAGGTGATGGATAACAAATTTAACTGCGATGATTCCTTTACCAAGCGATTTCAACGAGAGGCCCGAATTTCAGCGCAATTAATGCATAAGCATATTGTGCAAATATATGATGTTGGCATTTTCCAAGGCAATAACTACCTGTCGATGGAGTATGTACCCAATGGCGATTTAAGTGACCTACTAGTACAAGATCCTCCCCTTGAAGAAAATACAATTGTTGAATGTATCAAGCAAATGGCGTCAGCGCTAGATTTTGCTGCCAGTAAAAGAGTTGTACATAGAGATATAAAACCTGCCAATATTTTGGTTAGAGGTAAAAATGATTTTGTGCTTGCCGACTTTGGTATTGCTAAATCTGATGATGTAGCCTCTAATTTAACCGAGGTAGGCTCTATTATAGGTACACCGAGTTATATGAGCCCCGAGCAAAGTAAAGGGCAAACACTGGATCATCGTTCTGATTTATACAGTTTAGGTGTGGTTTTTTATCAATTGTTGTGTAATAAAGTGCCTTATGATGGCGATTCAGCCTTGTCTGTAGGCATTAAACACCTCAACTCGCCAGTTCCACCAGTAATAGAAAAATATCTAAAATACCAACCGGTTATAGATAAGCTGCTAGCAAAACTGCCGGAAGACAGGTATCAATCAGGGGCCGAATTAGCCAATGCCCTTGATGTCATTAATGATGCAACCTTGTTAGTAGAACAAACGCTGATAAGAGCGCCTTCTATTGACACTACTGCTACCTCGGTAGAGACTGAGGTATTAGCCTCAAGCTACAGGACAAAAAAAGGCATAATCATTGCGTTGGTGTCACTTTTGGTAGTCACGGTAGTGCTCAGCTTTATTTTTCTTTTTCCCGATGACACTCAAAATACTACTCAACAAATTACTCAAGATACGATGCCTGTGACGAATGTTGAAACATCAACGCCATTAGTTAATGCATCTACTCCGCCGACATCTTCGCCGCCTACATCTATTCAAAGACAGCACCTTCTCAAACAATAGATAAATCGCATTTGAAACAAAAAGCGGATTATTCCTATTCAATAGTGGATAAAGCAGCGTTGCAACAGCCGGTATCAAAACTTAATACAGCAATGATAAAGGTAATACCTGGTCAATTTTCTATGGGGGCAAATCAGGCCGGTTTAATTGATGCTAGGCCTATTCACCTAGTAGATATTCAATCATTTAAAATATCTAAATTTCCTGTGTCTGAAGCAGACTATGCACTGTTCTTAACTGCGATAGGTAAAAGTGCTAAAAACAAGAATAGCGCTAAACCGTTAAGCAACATTTCTTGGGATGGTGCGGTAGAAATGATTAATACTATCAATGGTGCGCTAGGGGAAAGTTTTAGGTTACCTACCGAGTCTGAATGGGAATATGCTGCTAGTTATGGCAACAAGCATTCTTACCCTTGGGGGAAATATATAGGGCGAAATAACGCCGTATGTAAAAACTGTGGTAGTCAATGGGACAACCGTGCTGCCGTTAATGTTGATAGTTTTTCGCCCAATAGTTTAGGCCTTTATAGTATGAATGGTAATGTTTGGGAATGGATTCAAGATTGTTACATTGATAATTACGAATCAGGCCCAAACACTAACAAAGCCAGAGAGTTTGATCATTGCGAAAGACGTGTGATCAGAGGAGGCGCATGGAATTCACCTAATGAGCAAATATCGAGTAAATATAGAAATGCTTCTTTGGCGAGTTACAGCTCTGATGTTATAGGGTTTAGATTAGCTAAATAGTGTGTGTTGGCAGAAGCCTAACCCACTTAACCATGCATTGTAGGGGGGAATTTATTGCCTCATGTTACATAACCCTTAACGCGTAATTAGGTGTGATTTTTGTCGCTTGTATCGCAGGGTGAATACCAAATACAATACCAACAATAATTGAAAATATTGGCCCTACGATAATTGTGTAAAGCGATATTTCAACAGGCCGGCCTAACAAATACTTCTATTAATAGTGCCAATATTACGCCACCGACAACGCCAGATAAAGATCCAACTACGGTGATCAGCAAAGAGTAAGCTAAGAACAATGTTATAATTCGGTCATTTGTTGCTCCCACGGCTATTCTTAAGCCAATTTCTCTGGTTTGTTCAGCAACGTGAGCTAACATAACATTCATTATTCCTATACCGCCTACAAGTAATGATAGCCCTGCAATCGCACTCATAATTAGTGTAAATACTTCCTGTTCTTTTTTTGACTTTTCTAACAGTTGAGCAGGTATAACCACATTGAAATCAATGATTCCACGATGAGTCATTTGTAATAAATCGCTCACTTTTGCCCCAATCATTTCTAACTGTGATAATTGGCTTGATTGAAAATGCAACGTGATGCCTGATAATTGCGTTACACTGTTTGATAATAATGAGATAGGTAATAGAACAGAGTTGTTAAAATCAATTGCGGAAAGAGCGGTACCTTCGGTGAGTAACTTTTCTTTTTGAGATAGCTTGCCAATAACAGAACAACCTTCATTTTTCCAGTGGATAGAATCACCAACATTAAATTTTCGATTAGTTAAGAAAACGTTCGCACCTAGATTACAAAAGGCGCTTTTATCATGATTATCTACTTCATTAAGCAACCGACCTTTCGTTGTAGACAATGATTCTGCTTCAATCCAATCAATATTGGCGTATATAATATCAACCACAGTGGTTTTATCGCCCATCACAATAGGTACAGCTTCAATTTTAATAAATGCGCCTATATCAGCATGGCTAAAAACAACTTTAAGTCGGTTAATATCATTTAATGTTAGACCTGTTGCTTGATTCATAGCGTAAACTTCAGATTTAGCCAATTCAGTCACTTTGTTTTCTACTCTGACGGTAGTGATACCCATTGATAATATTTGTCTTAAAGCCTCTTTTTTTGCACCGTCTCCAATAGCGATCATACTAACAAGCGCAATAGTACCAATAGCTATACCTAAGGCACTTAAGATTGTTCTTACTTTTCTATACATCAAGCATTGCCAAGCATCAAGTATGTCTATTTTGATGAAGTTGGCGTTAAAGTGATTAAAGTAACTAAAGTTAAAGTTAAAGTTATCGTTAAAGCTCATTGATAGATTTACCTTTTGGACCAACTTCTAATATGGTGTCTGCCCATTGAATCGCTTCTTTGTCATGGCTGACTAGTACAACGGAACGGCCTAATTTGACTTGTTCAGATAACAAAGTAAGAAGATTAGTTGAGTTTTCTTCATCAAGGCTTGCTGTAGGTTCGTCGGCAAATATAACATTAGGTTTTAATAGCATGGCTCTAGCAAACGCCATGCGTTGTTGTTCACCGCCTGATAACAATGCGGGCGATTTGTGCATATGCTCTGATAGCCCAACGGTAACTAATAAATCACTAGCATACGCTTTGAGGTTGTCCATTGATTCTTCAGCGTATGACCCTGCAAGTAAAACATTTTCTAAAACGGTTTTATAGGGTAAGTAAAAGGGGGTTTGAAAAATAAAACCAAATTCTTTATTTCGTAATTTAGCTAGCTCTTCAGCTTTCATATCACCCAACGAGCGACCTAGGTAATTTATAACCCCACTTTCTGGTGATTCTAAGCCGCACAATATAGATAATAAGGTAGATTTTCCTGCACCTGAAGGGCCGACAATTGCCGTTATCTTCGCACTGTCAATTGAAAAGGATAAATTCGATAAGACTTGATGGACTCCAACGCCCACCACAAATTGCTTACACAGACCAGTTACTTTAAACATAAATTGACTTCACACATTAGTTTTCACTAGCACTATAAATTGTTGTGTGATTTTCTATACCCTCGATAACTTCAATCCATTGATGGTTACTAACACCGGCAGTGAAGTTATGTTTTGTTAGCTGTCCAAAGTCTTTTATCCACACGTAATATTTTCCATCCTCGTAAGTCGTTAAATGAATGGGTACGGCTAATTTATTGTCAACTTGCTTTACCATAATATCAGCACGACCAGACATGCCTACATGAAAGTTAGTCGGGGATTTATCTATGGTTATTTCGACATTAAACCGATTAACGCCATTATTGCCATTAGATACCACTTTATTAATTCGGGTCACTTTGCCGTTATATGAGTCGCTGCTATAGGCATCAAGGTAAATTTTTGATTTCATATTAATGCTGATTTTAGCAACATCAAATTCTCTAACTTGCGTACTTAAAATTAGTTTATTTGTATCAGGTATTTCCATTAAGGTTTGCCCAGACCAAATGTTATCGCCCACTTGAACTTTATGCACTCCTTCAGCTCGAGAAATCCCTTTGTAGATAACGTTGCCTGAGAGAGGAGCAATCAATTCACAGGCGGCTATATTTAGTTTAGCTTTTTCAACTCGACCTAGTACTCTTTGGTGATCTCTTGTCGCTTTAACAATAGCATTGCGACTGTTTTGTATTTGAATTTCTGATACTCTTAGCGTACGTCGATAATCTGCGGCCGCAGACTCTTTTAGTATTTCAACTTCTCTTTTCATTTTGGGCCATTCAAAGCGATTAAAATTAGTTAATTCTTGTGATTTTAAGTCTTTTTGTTCAATTAATTTTTGAACATTATCGGCTGCTTTTTCTTTTTCGCGAATACTGACATGCCCACGTTTAAGTAGTATTTGAAAATCAGCTAATTCTAGCTTGGCTATTTCAAGTTCACGTTCTGCCTGTTTAACTTCTAAACCTAATTTTTTACGCTTTAAGACGTTTGTGCCTTCTAATAATTCTCTTGCTTTGAGTTCTGCCACTTCAAGTGTTTTTTTCGCATTATCAGCAGACTTGTCTGATTCTTCGAGTTGTATGATTAAAGATCGTTTTGCTAGTTCTAATGACGCTTCAGTATCAGACAGGCTCTGTTCTGCGCTTGACAGCTCTTCTAGCAATGCTGTTTTGTCAAATTGAGCAATAACACTACCTTGTTCAACATAGCTGCCGTCTGGAATTAAATAGATTAGCTTAGTGCGTGTGTTAGAAATATTTGACTTAATAGGAACCACTCTGGCGGCTGTAATTCGCCTCTTGTTTGAACTAAGGAAGAGAATGTTTGATAGGTGACGGTATGCTCTGTTTCTAAATTAAAACCATCGTTACCTTTAGAGGTGTTTGCTCCCCACCAAGTTATAATAAACAGTATAAGAATAATTAACGCAGCACTAACTTTCACAGAAAGGGAAGAAAAGAAACCAACTATTACTTTAAATTGGTTTGGATTTGTAAACATTGTTAAGCCACTCAATAGATAATATGCCCATCGCTTGGGCAAAGTTTATCATGTTTTTAGTTAAATTAGCTTGTTGACGGATCAACTCAACTTCTACTTGCTGTAATTCATCTTCAGCATCCATTAAATCTAAGTTATTAGAAAGCCCACGTTCATACCTCAATTGTGCTAGATCAACCGCATTAGTCGCTTGAGTTAACCGTTCTTCGCTTAACAGCTGTTGTTCTTGTATTAAACGTATTGTATCCGCGAGATTCATGATTTCATCTTTCACTCTGCGGCGGGTACTTTTTTGTTGTCTTAACAAAGCACGGTAGGCAATTTTTTGTTTTAGATAGTTATTTTTTTCATTGTCTAAATTAAACCCTGTTTGGTATGACACGCCTACATTCCAGTTTACGTCATCCTGAAAGCTCCCCGTGTCGTTTTCAAAGCCATTCAGGTATTTATTCACTTCTGCGGTAAATTTAATGTCAGGCAAAAGCTGCTTTTCTGCTTTGTATAGTGACAAGTTTGCCAGTTTAAGATCTAAGGCTAACGCTCTAACATCACCTCGATTTCCCATGGCAACCGCCACGTAATCCAGAGGGAGAGAGTAAAACAATTGGTCGATAGAATTCGAAATCTGATCTTTAGTAAAACTAACGTTACCGCCGCCTAAATCAGACAGATTACGTAACAGACTCTTAACATTTTTGTTGTCATTCTGTGCTCGTGATTTTGCACTAATTAACGATAGTTTGGCGCGATATATATCTGTTTTAGCAACTAAACCTAAACTGTATCTCGATTCAGCAACTTCTAAGTTTAATTGAGAACGCTTTACACTTAACTTCTGATAATTCATGTTGTTTAAAGGTTAATACCACATCAAGATATAAATATGCAGCACGTGCTATTAAGTTTTGGGTTAACAATTCTGATTGTAAAGCTAATTTATCTTGCCCGATTTCTGCCACTTTTAACGGCATTGAATTAATGTCGTAACCCCATTGGCGAAACAAGCCTTGCTCTAATCGTAAATACGATTTTGGTGATTCACTGGAATAGTTATCAGATTCAAATTTTTCATATTTGGTGCCTAACGTTACTTGGCTGCCAAATTGAGTTTTCTTTTTAACTTCAAACCCAACGCCTTGCGTACTACCTAGGGTACTTTCATTCAAACTGACAATAGGAAAGTATTTGAAATCAAACGCACTTTTTGCCAGTGCTACGTCTAGTTCGGCTAAATGATTTTGTTCTTGAATAGTTTTGTTATCATCGCCTTTATTTAAAACCATAGCGGTGTAATCAACCAAGGTGAGTTGATTGGCAGCTTGACAATTAAGTACAAGAAAAAATAGAAGGGTAGCTATAATGCTATACATAGAAATAGAAAAGCGCAGTACACTTGAACTGCGCTATATTTTATTCAGCTTACCCTTGATTCGTTGGGCATGAAAGAGTAAATTCCCAATACGTGCCTGTTTGATTACCACAATTTGATGTTACGATAACTTCAATTTCATTTGGCGTATTGCCACCAGGTAGAGTAAACGTTGGTGATGTCGCCGGACCGCCGGGAGAAGCCGTACATCCAGTAGTATATAACTGGACATTATCATGCATGATAACCACTTCATCAGCTACACTGTTACCCAAAAAGTAGCTCATATGAAAATCACCATCGTTGGCAGCCATGTTAATGGTAATATTAGAGGTTGCAGGAATATTGCCACTACCTTTTATAAGCTCGCCACAGACCGCCGAACCTGGTGGTAAAATCGTTCCATTATCACCTTCGCCTTTGAATTCTTCATCTTCATCTTCGTTGCCTAAGCCAGGTAAATTAAGTACAGGGATTCCTGTATACGGCGTACCGCTGTCAGTAACTGTTTCACCTTCAATTACTTCCCCATTGACGATTACAGTGTTAATGTCGGCACCATCTTCTCCGGATGATCCAGAACTAGCAGCAATAGCACCACCGCCGACAACCACAGCGGCACCAATGCCAATAGTAGTCATAGATAAACCACCAATACCGACCACACCTGAACCCGCCGCCACGCCTGTACTAGACATGGTAGCGGAATAACTACCTACTGATGATAGGCTTACAGAATTACCCGCACTACCTAAAAGCTTACTCGCTTGATAAGCGTAAGTTACATTGTTGGCAAAATCTTCTGTTGTTACTTGGCTAGGGTCTAGTTCTGATTGAACTTCTAAAATATCAGAATAAGCTTTCTTGCTGTCTTCATCCCATTCACCACTGACTTTAGCGCCAAAAACATCGGACTGATCAAAGCTACCATCTTGATATTTTACTGCAAAAAAATAATCAATTTGTTCCATTGATGGGCCAGGAGCAGGTAGGTTAGATTGCAAAACGAGCCCATTTTTATCTAAATCAACAAAAATAAAAGTATCAGATAAATTAGATTTAAAATAAAGGCGAGCTTCTTTAATGGCTTTGGTATTATCTAATGTGCCTGAAATTACAGATCTTTCACCAACTTTAATGGCATCAGATGGCTCATGTGTTACCTGTGCTTGAAGTGCAAATGATACGCAACAAGCGATAAGCGATAATGTTTTTAATTTCACGAGAATATTCCTTATTTTTCATGTCCTGATGTTTCCACTTAAGTCGAAACGACACACGGGTAACGAAGGTTATTTTTTTGTATTATTAACTACGGGTAACGAAGGTTATTTTTTTGTATTATTAACTAATGTTTATTCTATCTAATTTAAATTTCAAAGCAACACGTGAGTACTATTAAATGCTACCTATATGTGTATTTTAGTAAATTACCAACGAGGAGCATTTATGATCGCTTCGTTATATATACCTTTAAGTTCAGGATAAAAGACCATGGTTGCTTTAATGGCGGGTAAGTAATATGGATGACTAAAATGATTTTTGTATAAGTACCGAGACATGTCTTCTAATGAATCAAAGGATAAATCAGAACTCTCTTTTAACACCTCAATGCCGCCAATAGCATTAATTGCTGTGGCTCTACCAATGTTTTCACCCACATTTTGACCTAATGTTGAACCAATAAAGGGGACGTTACCGACTAATTGCCTACCAAGTAAAGAACCAACTAAACCGCCAAGGTCTTCGCCTATATTAGCATCTATCGCTATTTCAACCCATTCAGTAAGCACACCATCAGAGGTATATGGCAAGACATATTTACCATCTGTTCCCTCTATAGGAGCTTTTGCTAATATTTCTGAAGGGAATGGGATGAGAATTGTGTTTGCATCATTTGATTTACAGCTAGTAATACAGATGAGTAACGTTATTAAAAAACATTGTAAAAAAAATTTGTTCATACTGTCCTATTAAAACTTAGTAGTAGTTATGATTTTTGATATAAGAAAAAGATTCTAATTACATTTAATTAAAATCTTTAGAACAATTACCAATGTACCTAGGTTGATACATCAATATCAAGAAAACTATTTTAGATTAGTATCCAATTTTAAAAACTAGTTAAACTCTATTGGTTGTTTTTATCCCTTTTTACTAATTTTCAATGGGCATCCTCTTTTTTCTTTCCCTATTTTACGTTTAATACCTGTTCAATTTTCTGCTTAAATTTTTTATTCCCTACAATGGATATAATATTTTTCTTGAGCGAGGTGCATAGGCATGTTAATAAATACCCCGTATAGGTTGGACTTCAGTTCGACAAAGGGGCAATAAATTACCCCTACATACAATGTTTACAGCACTTCACCATGTTGGTCAATGGCAACAACTTGATCGCCATTGGGATCTTGGTTTTCATCATCGTTCAATAACCAAGGCATCATGCATTCTCTATCGGTAATACAAGGGTCAGATAAGGCATTAAGAAACGCGACTAATACCAATGTATCCGACATTCCGCACCACTTTTAGGAATAAATTTTATCATAAATATTGCCCATACAATCAATAATAACTTTGTGCCTATCCTCAATATTTAGTACTAGCTGCTGTTTATCACTAATTGTTAAGACGTCAATACCTTGAAAGTAAAAGAATACCCAACGAGCTGTTGGATTTTGGCACGGTTTGTATTTTAAGTTTGGGAAATATACCGATTGAGCCTTTAACTCTCTTCTAATTTTATGCTCTAATGCTGCGTAAACCATTAAACAGCACGTCATTACCATCAGTAGTGCCTCAATTCTTTCAGGCTTTTTCAAATATAGTGATGAGGTTAAAAAATCAGGGCTTTTTAGAAAACGAAAACCTTTTTCTACACTTTGTTGTGACTTGTATAGCTCAAGCATTTTCCCCATCGTTAAGGTGTCGCTTACATCATTGGTCGCTAACATAAACATACCTTTTTCCTGCAACCGTTGTGCTCGATTTTTCAGTGACCAATACAGTTGACCTGTTATTTGGTACTCATAACTATCAGGTTGTTGATTTAGCTTAGGACGGCCACTTTGCTTGAATACAGCTAGCTTGAGTGTTTCACTATCACTTATAGCAAGCTCTGGATGTGATTTTAACCATAACTTTAATGCTTTCTCTGCATCTAGAGAGCAAGAAAAACGTTGCCGACTCAGCTTTTTGAACGATTTCAGGGCTGCATCAGACTCTTTTTCCATACGTTTATCTAGGGTATGTTGCTCACGTCTTTTCGCTTGTTCGCTCTCTATTAATAGCCAACGTTGTTTTACTTCGCCATAGTCAGATTCGAGCCATGCGGCGCTGTAGCCATTATCAAGCGATTTAAAATCTAACGTGTTTTTCTGGGCTATGGCTTCTTTTACTTGCTTTAATTTTTGTGGGGCACGAGAAATAAATAACTGTTTTTGTTCGTCAAGGGATTGAATGGTTTCTGCTGTATAAAGAGCGGCATCGGCAATAAAGTATTGGCTATCTTGAGCCGCTTTCAAACTGCTAATATGGTGTTTAACAATATTTTTGAAACCTTCATTGTCGTTAATGTTACCACTGGCGGCCTGCATGTAAACGGGGATACCTGCCTTGTTTTCAGTGATCAGGTTAAGCACAACTTGATTCAATTCCGGGCGATGGTCACGACTGTACCCTCGCACCAACTTAACGGCTTTACTGTCGATGTCATGCTCATAATTGCCATCAACATGAATCTTTGGTTGAGTCTAAATTAACGCCTTCGCAAGGGAGTTTTAGGTGTTTAACAACACTCGCGTATAACGTTTGATAAATACCTGACACGCCTGCTTCATACAGTTGGTCTAGACAACGTCCCAAGGCATCATCATTAATGTATTCAGCCTTGATCCCTTCACCTATAAGGCGTTCAACAGGGCGTTCTTTGAAGTATTGCGGATACATGTGCAAGGTACGACCAACAAAACCAAGCCCGTTTAAAATCATCGCTTCAACAAGCTGACCATAAGAAATAAGTTTATCATCACTTTGCTCTGGAAGAGATTTATCAATTAACTTGGCAATACCAAGCTCTTTGTTCATGCCGGCAACCAAACCTAAATGATCAAGACCTTTTGTTGAATATGACGCCATTATTTTTCCATCACCCAAAGATAAGTAATAGATCAAATATGGCGATCTGCGTCAAGCTTTTTTATTATGTTTTTAGGTGCGGAAAGACAGATGTAAGCAAATGAGGATTATACTTTGCTGAGTAAAGATTCAATATAATCAGCGGTACGCATAGCTAAAGCCGATATTGTTAACGAAGGCGACTCACCGCCACCACTAGAGGGAAATACACTGGCGTCGGTAATAAATAGGTTTTCCCAACGATGGCTTTGGCCATACTGATTAACCACCGATGTTTTAGCATTATTACCCATCCGGCAGGTGCCAAAAACATGCGTGGCATTAAACATATCGTACGTACCATACTCTTCAAAAATGGTATCTACCCCTGAGGCTTGCAATAATTCTCGGCATTTTTGTGCCATGGCATACAGGCGTTTAATTTCCATTTTAGGTAAGTAACTGTGTATTCTAGCCACGGGGTTGTTATGTATATCGCGTATTGTGGGGTCAAGATCTATGTATGATTTTTTATTAGGTAGCGATTCGCCCACAGCACCAACAGATAAAACATGACCGATAGCCTGTTGCATTTTTTGTTGATGCTTATGCCCCCAACCAGGCACTACTCTTAATGCATAAGACACCGCACCACCAAAGTCGGCTTCTAACGTGGTAGGTGTTAGCCTAAAGCCACCTATAAAATCTTTAGCTAAGTTAGGGGCATTAAAGTCCCAACAAATAGCATCTGAAGGAATACCTTTAAAGCTATTCAACTTTTTTGGGTGTATAGCACTACTGGTCCAAAACAAGGTTTCCATAAAATTTTTACCTACCTGCCCAGACTCATTAGCTAAGCCGTTAGGTGAGTGTTTACTCTTAGATAATAATAATAACCGAGGAGACTGTATTGCCCCTGCCGCCAATATAAGCATTTTAGCTTTAACGCGCTGTTTTTTTCCCGCTTTATCAATATAATCAACTGAGCTAATGCGGTTTTTTGCAACTGAGGTTTCATCGGTATTAATGCGTGTAACCTTAGCTTGTGTTATAACATGGCAATAGGTTGAAGCTATGTTTGGTTTGACAAAGGCATTGTCTGCACTGCCTTTGTCTTGTCGAAAGCAGCCGCGTCCACATTGGCCACAGTAGTTACAATTAGGTCGCCCTAAATGTGGAACAGACGGAATAGCCACCGAGTTAGCTTGCCATGACCAAACCTAGTTTTTTACAGCCCTTCAATAATTGTTGGCCGGCATAACTCATGTTATGTGCAGGTAATAATTTAGAAGGCTGTTGAGTAAAAGGTGATAACTTCTCCCCTGAAACACCTAATAGCCATTCGGCTTTCTCATAATAGGGGTGTAAGTCTTGATAAACCATAGGCCAGTCGGCAGCAACACCAAAATCAGTATGCATTTTCATCGACCTAGGGTTTAAACGGTGTGCTTCAGCGGAAAATTTTAGTGAAGAGCCACCTACGCCACTAGCGTGGTGATACTTATAATGCAAACGCTGTTCACTTGCATTCATTAAACCCGTTATATGATTCCATGAACGCAAGTCTTGCCACTTTTTGGATAACGATTGTCGATGACCAAAAGTATAAGTAGCATCGCCCGCAACCTTGTCAGGAAAGTGATTAAGTTCCCAGTTTGTTTGATTAGTGGTGAAATCATTTTGTGCTTGATACCAAGGCCCGGCTTCTAAGATTAATACCTTTATTTTCTTTTGTGATAATTGCCAAGCAGCTGCGCCACCACCTGGGCCTGAGCCTATGATTACTACATCATATTGTTCAAGGTTACTGGTATCATTAATTGAATTGAACGTCATAAACCGCCTTAGGGTTTTTGGTGGTGATCACTATAACCCAAAGGCTGTGGCGGATGCTTAAAGCCAAGCGGTGCTAAGCCAATATCAGTACTATAATGATATTGCATTAAACTATTACGCAAGGTGTAAAAAAATAATACTGGGCTGAGTTTTTTCTGCTATTTTCAGCCTGAGTAATAATGTCTATTTGTTGTATTTGTGACAGTAAATAAAAACTATTCTTACCTTTGCGCTTTGCTTGAGCGTCTAACCATAAACAACCCCAGGTGATTAGTTGCTTTTGTTTTACATCGGTTTTATATTTTTTTCTATTTGTCTTAACAATGGTTGAGTTAACGCGTTGGGTATTAAGGTGTTAATGAAAGCTAACAATGTTGATTCATGATTATTCGCAACTAATGCTGCTTTTACTGTGTTAGAAATAAATATACCTTTAAACGCCATTACTAACATTACTTTTAGTAAGGTACGTTTTGAAGTAGGACACAGCGTTTTATTAGTGACAGCTTTATCTTGTTTAAACAAACCCTTAAATATATTAATACAACACCTTTAATAGCAAGTTAATTAAGCTCTTTACCACTGAAATCCTGCACTTTGAATAGTAACGGTTATATAGTGATTTTGTGGCAACAATATGGCAATGTGGCTATATTGTAAACAAAAAAAGACCAACAACGGTTGGTCTTTTTATCAGCAAAACAACCTTGTTTAGTTAAACTTACGACGTACTAATAAACTGCCTAATACTATCAATGACAACCAACCAAAAGAGCCGCCATCACCACCTTCTTCAGTAATGGTAACCGTTGTCGTTGTTCTTGGTAAGTTATTATCTACTTCAGTCTTTTCTTCAGGCTCTTCAACCGTAATATTAAAAGTACGGCTAGTAACATTACCAAGGCTATCAGTAACAGTTAAGGTAACTCTGTTCGTTAATTCAAATGAAGGAAAGCCCGATAAAGTGACAGTTCCATCACCATTATCAGCAAAGCTCATCCAAGCAGGTAAACCTGTTGCAGTAATAGTAGGAATACCACTACCTTGTTCAACTTGTGTTTTAATGGTTAAATTTAACGACTCATTTACAGGAACTACTATATCTGACGTAGTTAAAAATACCGGCACTTTAATTACGTTAATGGTTAGCGTTTTGTCGAAGGTGTTCGCTTGAGAATCAGTCACTCGAACGGTAATATCATGTGTTTCATTGTTATTAGCATTTAAACGATTACCACCGTCAGCCACTACCACATATATAATACCGTCATTATTTAAGTCTGCTAAAATAAAACGGCCATCGGCATCGTCTAATAATTCATAGGTAAAGGTATCACCAACATCAGGATCAATTGTATTCAATGTTCCAACTGCGGTGCCATTGGCCGATCCCTCTAGCACACTGTCATAACTTTCAACTACTTGCCCGTTTATAAATGCCCAAGCAAAAACACCAGGGTGATTAATGTTAGATTTAGTCGCAAAATCAGTGGTATTAAAATCTTGGTTAAAGTTAATTAAATCACCTGCACTCCAACCTAGCAGTCGCCCAAGGGCCCAACCAACGTTTTCATAACGGTATTCAACCACAAAATTACCAGAGCCAATATCATGGAAGCGTAATTGAGCGGCGGTTAAAGTATCAGTTCCAACGGGGCCACAACATCTACCTACATCATCAAAGGTAATGGTAACAATATCATTGATAGCATCTAGGTGATAAAACACATCATTGGTTCCCGTTGAAGTACCACCCGTTGAAGCGGCGCCGCCCCTTGATGACCTGTTGACATATCACCTTGGTGTACGATAAAAAATGGACGTGTTGGGTTGTTCCAACCTGCTATTTGAGGGCTTATATTATTAAACCCTGTACCAAAGTTTACATGGCCATTAGAACTCACATGAAATTGCGTTGCTGCATTATAGGTAGTACCGTAAAAATTAAAGCCTGAGTCCATAACTGAAGACACATTAATAGCTGCAACACCGTCATCAGCTTGCGACGCGCCGGTGGAGCCAAAACGCCAAAATTACCTGGCCCTCCTACTTCAACTAGGTCATTACCTGCTTCAATAGTAATGGGTAAACCAAGAGTAATATCAGTTGGTGGCGATGTTACTCCGGCCGAAGAGGTGAATGACAAAAAAGCGAGCGACAGAGCTAAGGCGCTTTGAGTAAGCCCCTTAATAATTTTATTATTCATATTCCATTAAACCTTTGTGTGAAACTTATGGTTGATTAAATTGTTATCTAACAATGTAGATGTATGTAACTGTTTTATTTTTGTTAAACTATTTACCATATTACCTTAATCAATACCAAGTAGAAAGTAACAAAAGTGATATTTTTGAATGATTTCTACTTTGTTTTGTTAAAGTATAAAGTTAATTAAAGCACCTCACCATGTTGGTCAATGGTAACAACTTGATCGCCATTTGGATCTTGGTTTTCATCATCGTTCAACAACCAAGGCAACATGCAGGCTCTATCGGTTATACAAGGGGCAGACAAGGCATTAAGAAGCACGATGACGTGGAGATGAAATACGCTCTAAATTGCTCGCTTACTCAGAAACAGTGGCAGGGTCAGTTTTAAGACATAACGAAATATCACAATGAGATAATTTCGTTTCAAATTTCAAACGTAATACGTCATTATTTTTGCTCATTGGTGTTCTCTTTTTTCGCATGTTATTTCCCAAAATCAAATGTTGTGATTAATGGCGAGTAACTTATTGATGAGGAACGAAAAGGAGAGTGGTTTTGGTTCAGGCCGAAGCATGCACACCGACCCCCTTTTTGTTTTTTGCGCCCTTTTTTACTATTATTCTTTTTATTATAGGCTTTTCATGGTAGTGTTTAGCTAAGTTTAGCTAAGCTAAAAAGGTGTTGTATGCAAACCAATATGCATGAAGCAAAAAGCAAATTATCCCAACTTGTAGAATTAGCAGTTTCGGGAGAAGAGGTTATTATTGCAAAATCAGGAAAACCGATTGTTAAATTAGTTCCTTATAAACCTCAAAAAAAACGAACTTTTGGCGAATTTAACGGGCTGTTTATCGCTGCTGCAGATTTTGACTCAAAAGAAGTAAATGATGAAGTAGCAGATATGTTTGATATTTAATGAAAAGAATTCTATTAGATACGCATGCACTTATTTGGTGGTTTGATGGAGATGAAAAACTAGGAGAAAATGCAATACAAAATATTGCTAATCCTGATAATATCATTTTTGTTAGTGCGGCCACCGTTTGGGAAATGTCTATTAAGCAGCAAATGGGTAAATTGATAGCACCAGACGATATAGAATCAAAAATAGAACAAGTTGGGTTTAGCGTATTACCTATCAGTTTGTTTCATGCTCAACAAGTGGGCGATTACCTTTACATCATAAAGATCCGTTTGACCGAATGTTGATAGCACAAGCTCAAGCGGAAGGGCGGAAATATTAACAAAAGATGAACATCTCCCTGCTTACGGCGTTAAATTAATTAACGCAAGTATTTAGTGGAATAGGGGGCGGTGACAAATAAAGCACTTCACCATGTTGGTCAATCGCAATAACTTGGTCGCCATTAGGATCTTGGTTTTCATCATCGGTCAATAACCGTCAACAAGCAAGGCGTTGAGGCTCTATCGGGATGTATGGTCATGAGCTCTGCCATCGACACCCCGTTGATGGCTGTATTAATGCTGTTCAATAATTCAATGGTTGATGACATAGTACCTTTGACGCAATTAAAAAGTTAGATTTGGCGCAATTATGGCGCATTTTCTGGGATTGCGCCACTGCAAACGAATCGCTTGGCGCAATTATGGCGCGTTTCTACACTTGATGTGATCAACAATTGCCATACTGGTTAACAAACGCTATACCCATAATTGTTAAATATGAATATTTGAGGTGAATTATGGCGACTACCGACTTAAGCCTTGGTGAGCACTGGGAGATGTTCATCAAAAATGAAGTTTCCGGCGGTGTCGTTTTGGCTCCGCAAGTGACGTGGTACGAGATGCCCTGCGCGCCATGGAAGAACGCAAAAGCAAACTGGAAGCCCTGCGCTACCATTTAGCCGAAGGCGCTACCCAAGCTAGCAAGGGTGACTTTGTAGATAACTTCTCTATGGATTCACTTATCAATGCTCTAGACGCTGAGTCCTGATACCTAAATCCAAAGCCACAGAGGCTCTGAAACTATCTGCTTTGTGATTTTGAATATTTAAATGTTTAACTGTAGGGTGTATTATATAGCTCAGTAAACGAATTAAACTTAACGGAAACTAAAATGAATACGGAACTTTCATACCCTAACGTGGGTCGTCAAAGCATTTTTAGCAAGGGCCATTACCTTGTTTGTAATTTTTTCATACCACTACTTAGCCTGTAAACCTGTAGATAAACCCGAAGATCCCTTTTTAAAATTACCACTAATAAACTTGAGAGTAAGCGCTACTTACGGTGAGCAATTTTTGCAAAACTTACATGAATGGAAAAACGAAGATAAGATAATCAATCACTTGTACTGTTACCTTAAAGGGGACGGTGTTTATTGCGCACATAGTAACGAGTTTGCGCTTATTCCTTATATTGCCAAAGAGCTTGAAGCAGGTAACTTATTAATATTTCCCCTTGATGAGCCAAGTTCATAGCTCACCAACAAGCTATGAACTTGGGCAAATTGCGAAGCAAAAAGCAGCAAACAGTAATACCAGTATTATTGACGCGCAAGCACTCAACAATGAAGTGGCAAATGCCACACCAAAACCTAGAGTGAACACCGTGCCAACTGCTGCAAAAATACTTGCCAGTAAAAATCAAAACAGCAAAAGCAACAAAAGTAATAAAAGCAATATCAAACCACCAGTAACCATGGCTGAGGTTCAGGCAAGAATGCAAGCTGCTACTGTAGCTGTTGTTACCGCTCGTAATACTGGTGCACCATTACCTACCTCGCCTTACACCCTTGCCGATAAACTTGATATTGTTGAGCAAGGTTTAGATGAAAAATACATCGTGCGTATTATTGAAAGTGAAAACGCTACAGATGAAGGTACCGTGGGTTGGGTAAACCCACAAACTAAGCAATCAACCTACTGGACAACAACCTATACCCAACTGGAATACG
Organism: Colwellia maritima; assembly: GCF_022669015.1. Classification (GTDB taxonomy): domain Bacteria; phylum Pseudomonadota; class Gammaproteobacteria; order Enterobacterales; family Alteromonadaceae; genus Colwellia; species Colwellia maritima. The sequence continues at coordinate 39,370 of NZ_JAKKSL010000004.1, forward strand.
CAGACAAAGACCCTGAGTTAATAACCAGTGCCGTAGGTAAACCGTATAACGACACTGCCGACTATACCTTGTTGGTGATAGATGCAGACAGAGCAGCCATAGAAGGTGACATGAAAACCTTTATACCAACGTATGACAACCTTACAAACTTTGCGAAGGCCGACCTTGAAGACACCCCTGCGGATGCCATTACCGCGTGTATGACACCGCAATATTCAGCCAAATACGAGGCGTTTATTAAGGTGGCTGATACTGACGGGGTAGACTTAAAAGATACAAAAGAATTCAGTGAATTTGCCCAAAATATACAATTAACCGAGGCTGATGCAAAAGTATTAAGTGCAAGGCATAGCATCAACAGAAAATACGGTGCTAATGAGCAATTTCAAGGCAATGGTTTAACCCGCAATACTGACCCAGTAACCGGTAAGGTTAGCCAAGGCATGGTAGAAACCTTTAGCCAAGACAAAAACCCACAAACCTTAAAGTACTTAGAAGACAATAACATTTTAGTGCGCATAGCCTTATAACCTCTAATGCGCAGCCTAATAAAAGAAAGGGATAACCATGAAAAAATTTGCCGAAATAGATTCAATAAATATAAAAAAAAATCCATTCGTAGTTGGAAGTGCTGTTAATCCTAACAAGCCAGAATACACTATTTATTTATTAATTAAGGATGACTATTTATTTATAGTTGATTGCGGTTACTTTACCAACAAAAGAACCAAAGTAAGCAAGTGGCTCACTTATCAACTAGAAATGCCCAAGGCAGGCTTACCTTGGATAGTTAATACTATTGAAAATAAATTCTTTAAATTGTCACACGAGGGTGGTTTACCCAAAGACGTCTATCACTATGCTGAAGTCGTTGACGGTGAAAAGCTAATGATTGACCGCCCAATGTTTTTAGGTACCCGTGAAAATCCCGAACCGGGTTATGAAATACACACCAACTCACGCAAAGAAGGTCGAACCCCAAAGAGCTTAAATTTCACCGACAGTTTTTTATTTGAGCACGGTTTGTTTGATTTATTTAAAGACGTTGCGCAAAAAATTGAGTCAGGTGAGTTCAGCTAATTGTTTTAATTAAAGACAGAAGATCTAACCACAGAGTACACAGAGGGGTTAGGCCCTACACCGAGATCGTTTAATAACGTGTTTTGATCTTCCTCTGTTTTCTTCTCGGTGGTAAAAATGTCTTCTATTATTCCAACGTTTGATAACCTCAATGCTATGATTGCCAATAACCCTGAAATCGGTATTTCTCCTGAGTTATCAAAGCAAGTGATGAATGCCGACTTTGCCCCTAAATACGAAGCCTTTGCCAACCAAGGCATCATGCATTCTCTACCGGTAATGATCGGGTCGAAGTCCGACTTAGCCCGACAAGAAGCAATAAATTATGTATACAGGTAGGTTGCAATGTAGGGCGGACTTCAGTCCGACAAAAGGACTTTCCTGAGCGAAGTGCATAGGCACATAAATATAATACCTAACTATGCTTAAGGTGAATTATAATTGACTAATAGAAGGAGGATTTAGCTAGTTAAATTGATATTATTAAAACGTTCATGCTATATAAAAGTTAATAATAGTTGTCTTAAGCGCATTAGGGTAAATAATATTTTACTAGAGGTTTTTATGTCAAGCAAACTCACAATCTTATCTTTGCGTTACTTTGCCAATCTATTGAGTATTGCGCGTAAGGAAAAAGGCTTGTCTATCGATGAATTGCGATCTCGTGTAGGGGTTTCAAAACCCACCATCATAAAAATTTTACAAGGGGATGGTGTCGTGGCTATTGAGACATATTTTGAGGCCGCGTCAATTCTAGGTATCCCGTTATTTGATTCGGATGATGGTCGTTTGTCTGGGCGCGTTAAAGAGTCTGAGAAGTTATTGTCTTTATTACCGTCGAGAATAAGAAAAAAGGAGATGAAACTAGATGACAACTTCTGAATGTTTTGTCTGGAAATGGTTAACGGGTGAATCTGAGCCTGTAGTAGCAGGTAGACTTGTTCAAAATGAGGAGGGTCAGCAGGTCTTCACATATGGTAGGAGTTACCTCGAACACCCTAATGCAGAGCCAATATATGCAGATGAATTACCTTTGACTAGGGGGGGCAAACTCCGTTTATTGGTTTGTCCGAATTTGCTTGTATTAGGGATGCGTCGCCTGATGCGTGGGGGCGAAAAAAAATATATAGCTAAATTCTCAACATCTACTGATTCTTATAATGTTGTGAAATCTGAATATATTGCGATGAAACTGGCTAAATTGTCAGGTATAGATGTAGCAGATGTGGAGTTAGGTTCGGTTTTGGGATGTGACTATTTGTTAGTTACACGGTTCGATAGAGAGTTAATTTCTTCGGGGGCGTGGGCTAGACGAAGTATTGTTTCTGCTTTGACTGTTCTAGAATTGCATGAGCGATGGGCAAAGGAGGCCTCATATTTGGACTTGATAGAGAAACTCAAAACTAACGGTACTGTTTTTAAAACTCAGTCTATGGAGTTGTTTCGTCGCATTGTGTTTAATGTATTGGTTGGTAACACAGATGATCATGCAAGAAATCATGCATTCTTTATTACACCAAGGGGGCAATTAGAACTAACTCCTGCTTATGATTTGTGTCCTCAGCCCAGAGCGGGTGGAGAGGCAACTCATGGCATGTTGATCACTGAGAATAAGCGCTTTTCGCGTTTGTCTGATGTTTTATCGACTTGTGAAAATTATGGATTAAAAGAACAAAAGGCTAAGTCTGAGATAGAGCGCATGTTCAAGTTGTGGTGGTGCCTACCAAAATTTGGCTGTTAAATGTTCTTTGGATGTTGCAACCCGAAATATGTTGTGGCGAGGTGTAGTATTAAATCGTGACATATTCTATGGTGGTTTTGAATATTTAAATGAGCAAGTGAAGATTAATTAACACTAAAGGTAAGTACCGTTATCGGCGGAAAATCAAGGACAGAGTAATTTTAAAATAGATAAAGGGGATTAAGTTCCCCTTTATCTATTTATCTAAAACAATTAAAGCACCTCACCATGTTGGTCAATCGCAATAACTTGGTCGCCATTACATCCTTAATGTTATGTATATCAAATGCGATACGGTCAAGAAATAAAGGTGAAGAAAATAGGGATCTAAATAAGTTTTTTAAAATATTTATGATATGATAACCTATCATAAATGATAGGTTTTTGATTGATGGTTTGGAAAGTTGCTTTTTACACTAGTGCTGAAGATGAAATATTAGCTATGCCACCTAAGATTCAAGCTCGAATGATTAAGCTACTTGAATTAATTGAGTTGCATGGTGCAAATTTAGGTCCACCTCATACAGAATCTATGGGGGATGGCCTTTTTGAAATAAGAGCGAAAGGGAAAGAAGGTATTGGTCGAGGATTATTTTGTTATTTAAAAGGCAAAAACATTCTCGTGTTAAGGGCTTTTGTCAAAAAATCAAATAAGACACCTAAAAAAGAAATTGAGTTGGCTCGTAATCGAATGAAAGAGGTGAAGTAATGAGTTTATCTAAATTAAAAAAGAAGGCATTTCAGAATCCAGAAGTAAAAGAAGCTTATAATGATCTTGGTGCTGAATTCGAACTTATTAGCTCTCTGATTACAATGAGAGAACAATCTGGACTAACACAAGATGAAGTTGCTGAAAAGATGGGCACTAAGTCACCTAATGTTTCCCGTTTGGAGTCAGGAAGATCAAACCCAAGTCTTAAAACATTAGTTAGTTACGCACATGCATGTGGGTTCAAATTAAACTTAGCTTTTAAGCACTGTTAAGTATTAGGCGACAATTAAAAAGAGGTCGGTAAAAAGGGGCGGAGGCAAATAGGAATTAAGTCATTTCCTCGTTACTACACTTCTAGTTTCAAAGGTCGAGCGGAAAAATTGCGCGATTAAAATCCCGCCCACATCATGCATTTTAACCGTAGGCGGAAACAAGTCACCGTCTACGGTTAAATTATTTACAGCACCTCACCATGTTGGTCAATCGCAATAACTTGGTCGCCATTAGGATCTTGGTTTTCGCCATCTTCTAATATCCAAGGCATCATACATTCTCTGTCTGTTATACATGGGTCTGTAAGCGCATTGAGAAACGACACTAAATCTTCAATGTCTTGTTCAGTTAAATCCGGCTCTGAACCTTCAAAGTTGTCACTGGCTATGGCTTTTTGTGCATACTCTACAACCATGTCTAGGTTTTGCATACCTGGTTGGCTGATCACTATATTGTTAAACTGTTCAATTGATTGTTTGGCATTAACCGAATGTTTTACTGAATCTGTTAGGTTTTCGTATGCGCCTGAATGCATCCATGGGCCTGTATGAGCAACGTTTAATAAGTTTGGGGGTTCTAAAGGCGAATTTATCACTTTCTTGTTTTGTTTCTCTATAACGGCCATAATCTTCATGGCCTGATGCGCCATCTCCTTTACCATGTCCCAATTGAGGAGCGGCTATATTATGAAATTGTTCATCAGTGAAAAAGTCACCTGAATGACAAGAAACACAACCGGCACCGCCTTCATCTTTGCTTTGATAAAATAAAATTGCGCCACGTTTAGCTGAGTCATTTAGTGCTGTTGTATCGCCTTTTATATAGCTCAACCATGGGTTATTGGTAAACACTTGTGATAATTCATACTGTGCAAGAGCAAACGAAATATTTTGCTCAGTGATAAGTTGTTCAGCATTTGCTTCGGGCTGACGAAAGGCTTCTTTAAATTTGTCTAACCAAAAAGAATGATCGTTTAATTCGCCTTGGGCTTCACCATAACCGCCAAGTCGTTTAGCTAAATATTCTCTTATTGTTTGGTTGTCTTTGGTTAGGTGGTTGAAACCCTTCATTTCTTCATTAGAGGTGATAGGGAAGCGTGCTTGGGCTTGGGTTAATGTGCCACCGGCTTTAGGGTCTGCTATACCATAACTTGAATCAGGTGTACGAATACCTAAGCCATCATTGCCATTTTTACCTGGTGTTTTTCCCATGCTTTCTACACGACCATCATGAAATAAAACATTATCCCGCCTGCAATATTAAAAGTTGTTGGCGCATTTCTTGGTACATTTGGACCACCGTCAAAAGCGTGAGAATTTGCATCATGAAATCTGCCGGCGCCTAATAAATCAGGCAATTCTGAGCCAACTCCAATAGGTAGGCACAAGTTGTCACCACCGCCAAGCATAGGGTGATGACATGAAACACAAGCAGAATCTCGGTCGCCACCTAAAGATTTAGAATAAAATAAATGTTTGCCCAATTGCACTATATCGCTATTTACATCAGGAACATCTCGGTCAGTAAAGTGGTTTCCTGTTAATTTGTTAGCTTTAATCAGGCTATTAAGCTCAGTATCTAAGGTATTTGCTTGTTGATCTGGGCTTGATTCGGAATCGTCTGAATTACAGGCGGTTAATAGCATAATAAATAAAAGGTAGTAGAGGTTACGCATAGAAATCCTATTTATGTGTGTTTCATGTTTTTAGTATTGTTATTTTTTGCTTTTGCTTTTGCTTATTTTTATTCAGGTGTTTAATTGCTTTACAAAACTAATTATAAGTACATTCTTAGGCTCATTTTATAGTCATAAAGCTTTTAGGTTTTTAAGTATACATTTACTAAAATCAATTTCAATTTATTTGAGTTGTTCGCGATAAATTTACACCTTTATTATACTTATTTTTCTAAATTTCGGTGAGTGAATGTGAACTTGTGTGAGCTTATGTGAACTAACGTGAGTAATTCGGTGAAATAATAGCTGCTGCTTCAAATTGCTTACAGGGTATAAAATGACATAAAAACGTGAAATGCTATTTGTTGTTTTTTGTAACCAAGCACTGCTAGCCTTGATATTTATACTGAATCTGTATTTGAACTCCCGTATAATGCCGCAAAAATTATCGTTAGTAATGCTTATATTTATTTAGGGAATAATCAATGAAAAACTTTGCGTTAATTGGTGCGGCAGGTTACATAGCACCTCGTCATATGAAAGCTATTAAAGAAACAGGTAATAGCCTTGTTGCGGCATTAGACAAAAATGATTCGGTCGGTATTATTGATAGTTATTTTCCTGAAGCCGATTTTTTCACTGAATATGAGCGATTTGATCGCCATATTGATTTATTGAAACGTAAAGGCACGCAAATTGATTATGTTAGTATTGCTACGCCTAACTATTTGCATGATTCACACATTCGTTTTGCTTTACGCAATAACGCTCATGCTATTTGTGAAAAACCCTTAGTGCTTAATCCTCATAATATTGACGCATTACAAGTGGTGCAAGATGAAACGGGTAAGCAGGTGTATAACATTTTGCAATTACGTTTACACCAAAGCATTATTGATTTGAAAGCGTTTGTTGCTGAGGAAGTGGCGAAAAATCCCAACAAAGTATTCGACGTTGATTTAACTTATTTAACCAGTCGCGGTCATTGGTATTTCACTTCCTGGAAGGGCGATGATAATAAATCGGGCGGCATTGCTACAAATATCGGTGTACATTTTTATGACATGCTAGGTGGGTTTTCGGTGATTTAGTTAAAAATGAAGCACATTTAAAAGAGGCCAGTGCTAATGCGGGTTATTTAGAGTTTAAACACGCAAGAGTACGTTGGTTTTTATCGGTTAACTATGACTATATTCCTGAAGAGGTAAAAGCTGTTGGACAACGAACTTATCGTTCTATTACGGTAGACGGTAACGAAATTGAATTTTCAGGTGGTTTTACTGACCTTCACACTAAAAGTTATGAGCATATTTTAACAGGCGGTGGCTTTGGGTTAGAGGAAGCTCGTAAGAGCATTGAAATTGTCAGTAATATTCGTAATCAAGCCATTGTCACTAATGCGTCTGATGTTCATCCTTTTGTGAGTAAAGTGACTGGCTAAGCTAGTTTGTTATACATGGATTAATTTAGTGGCAAGCTTATTGATAGGAAAAACAGATGACTGATTATTACCAACATGAAACGGCTATTGTTGATGACGGTGCAACCATAGGCGCAGATTCGCGCGTGTGGCATTTTACTCATATTTGCGCTGAGGCAGTAATAGGCAAAGGCGTTTCACTTGGACAAAATGTATTTGTGGGCAATAAAGTAACTATTGGCGACAAATGTAAAATACAAAATAATGTGTCTGTGTATGACAATGTGCACTTAGAAGCGGAAGTATTTTGTGGCCCAAGTATGGTGTTTACTAATGTGTATAATCCTCGTTCGGGTGTAACACGTAAAGACGAATATCGCGATACCTTGGTTAAAAAAGGGGTTACCCTTGGTGCCAACTGCACTATTGTGTGTGGTATTACCTTAGGTGAGTATGCGTTTGTTGGTGCCGGTGCTGTTATTAATAAAGACGTTAAACCTTATGCCTTAATGGTTGGCGTACCCGCTAAACAAATAGGTTGGATGAGTGAATATGGCGAGCAGCTTAATTTACCTATAAAAGGTGAAGGAAGTGTTATTTGTGAGCATACGGGCGATCAGTATCAGTTGAAAAATGACCAATTAGTTAAAGTTTCAGGAAAATAATTCAGGAAAGAAAGTAATGCAGTTTATCGATCTTCAAGCGCAGTACCAACATTTAAAAACTAAAATAGACCAACGCATTGCCACTGTACTCAACCATGGTCATTATATTATGGGGCCAGAGGTGCAAGAGTTAGAACAAGCCCTTGCGGACTATGTTGGGGTAAAGCATGTTGTGACTTGTGCTAATGGTACTGATGCACTTTCATTAGCATTAATGGTATTAGGCATTAAAGCAGGAGATGCGGTTTTTTGCCCAACCTTTACTTTTTTTGCTACGGCTGAAGTAATTTCTTTTGCACATGCTACGCCAATATTTGTTGATTCAAATGCAGAAACATTCAATATCTGTCCTCGTGATCTTGAAAAGCAGATTCAACAGGTTATTCAAGAAGGTAAACTTAAACCCAAGGCAATTATTGCCGTTGATTTGTTTGGCTTACCGGCTAATTACCCTGAAATTGAAGCCATTGCGAAAAAATATAATTTAAAGTTAATTGAAGACGCAGCACAAGGCTTTGGTGGGTCAATTACCGATGGTCAGGGACAAATTAAAAAAGCAGGTAGTTTTGGCGATATTGCCACCACCAGTTTTTTTCCTGCTAAACCTTTAGGGTGTTATGGTGATGGCGGTGCTGTTTTTACTAATAATGATGACTACGCTGACTTACTGCGTTCATACCGTGTACACGGAAAAGGTAGCGATAAATATGACAACGTGCGTATTGGTATGAATAGCCGATTAGACACAATTCAAGCCGCTATTTTGTTAGAAAAACTGGCTGAGTTTCCGCAAGAATTGATTAATCGCAATCAAGCGGCTAAGCAGTATGACAATGAGTGGCAAGTCTATTTAAAACGCCACAAGTACCTGCAGGGTATGAAAGTGCCTGGGCACAATATACCGTGTTAAGCGACCATCGCGAGGAAGCGATGGCCGCATATAAAGCGAAAGGTGTTCCAACAGCAATATACTATGCAACCTGCATGCATCAACAAACCGTTTATGCTGACTTAGGTTACCAAGTTGGTGATTTTCCGGTGGCTGAAAAGTTGTGTACTCAAGTGTTTAGCTTGCCAATGCATCCTTACCTTTAAATTAGTTCCGTTTTGTACTACCCGTTTCGTTTGTGCTAGGAAAAGCAAAACTCGTTAACCCAACTAGTTAAGCCAAAATTAGTTAAGCCAAAAAAATTAAATAAGTTGATGAATGGATAACAAACTTTTAAGTAAAATAGTCAATATTTTTTTTGGTGCCGCGTTAATTCAAGGTGCTAATATTCTGTTGTATATGGTATTAGCTCGATTAATGCCGACAGAAGCGTTTGCCACCTATCGGCAATTATTTTTGATTCAAGCCATTGTTTCGGCAATGTCATTTTCTGCAATTCCAACTGCCTTACTTTATTTTTGTAATGAGTCAAAATCGTTGCGGGTAAAGTGGAATTATATCAAAAGCATTTGTATTTTAGTGTTATTGCTTGGCTTAGGCATTGCTGTGGTTATTTTCTTTGCGCGTGACACTATTGCCTTGGCGTTTTCAAACTTAAAACTAGCTGAGTCGTTGAAAGTGTTTGCTTTTGTGCCTTTAGCGACTATGTTTGTGAGCATGTTAGCCTCAGTATTTATTGTGATTGACAAAACAGCAATTCAAATAAAAGTAGCGGGGTTCATTGCGATAGTAAAAGTTGCTCCTGTGATTATTGTTGCTTTTGTTTATAACAATTTTCAAGCTATTTTATGGTCTACGGTATTAACACATATTGTGGTTGGACTTTTTGCTATTTGGCTAATTAGCTATTTAGGAAAATGTTATCCATTTAAATCCACAGTTTTTCGGGTGTTTATACCTAGGCTGTGCTTGTATTCTTTCCCGTTACTTCTCGCGAGTAGTGCTAGTATATTGGGCTTAAAGATCGACCATTTAATTGTTTCCTCTTTATTAGGAACAACAGTTTATGCACTTTATACTGTGGGTGCATTTGAAATACCTATTTTTAGCTTAATTCAAAGTAGTATTAGTGCGGTATTAATTCCTCAAATAACCCGTGATATAAAAAATAAAGACTATAAACAAGCGCAAACACTTTGGAAAACGGTGAGTTATAAATCTGCTTTATTGAGCTTTCCCATTGCAATTTTATTTATTGTTGAAGCAGAATATATAGTGACTTTACTCTTTAGTGAAAAATATCGTGCAGCAGCACCTATTTTTGCCTTGTTTAGTTCGTTAGCTTTATTAAGAGTGATTACCTTCGGTTTGGGGTTGAGGGCAATGGGAAAAACCAATGTTGAGTTTTATTGTACCTTGGTTTATTTAGTTTCTAGTGGTATTGGCGCTTATTTCTTTACTAAACATCTGGGAATGCAGGGCGCTGCGATATGGGTGCTAGCAAATACAGTAATTTATGCGATTTTGATATCTTTGGTTACTGCAATAGTTTCTGGATATAATTTACGTTTGTGGCAGGTATATCCCTTTAAGTTATTGTTATTGGCTTGTGTGATAACTTTTGCGGTGTGGCATATAAAGGTAACAAATATTAATGAGCATTTAGCTTTTATAATATCGTTAACTGAGATTGTTGCTTTTTGGTGGTTAGGAGTGATTTTACTAAATGAAAAACATTGTAAAAAAAATAATTAAAAGCTCTCCTAGGTTAAATAGGCGGTTTATCTTCAAGGTATAGGCGTACGAGTGCCGTTATCAAAAGTGATTGTTAATTATATTATTAACTTTTTACTTAGACAAAACACGTCTTCTAGTTACCCTGTAAATTATAGAACAACGGTAGTGTCAGGTGAAAAGTTACATTTAAAAGGCAGTAAAAATGGCACTTTATCAAGTTTGATCGTCAGTAGTGGTTGTTATTTGCAAGCCGGTAATGGCATTGAAATTGATGAAGGTACTATTTGGGCACCGAATGTTGTTATGGTGAGTGCTAACCATGATATGGAAAATGAAACTAAGCAATGGCAAAGTGCTAATCCCATTAAAATAGGTAAGCACTGTTGGATTGGTGCTAATGCCGTTATTCTACCTAATGTAGTTTTGGGGGATAATGTTGTCGTAGGGGCGGCGCCGTCGTAACCAAAAGCTTTGTGGAAGGGAATGTTGTTATTGCAGGTAATCCTGCCAAAGTTATTAAACATCGTCATAGCTAACAAATCACTAAACTAATTTTTAAATAAGTAAATAAAAAAGATAAGTAGATAAAAAATGAATATTTTTGTTATTTTACATGCGTATTATTTAGACGATACTCGTGTGATCAGGCATTGTGAATGGCTTAGTGAAAACGGTAAAACAGTGACGGTTTTTTGTTTAAATAAGGGGGAGAGACTAAAGAAGAAGTTGTTAATGGTGTTATTATTAAACGTGCTCCTGTTTCACGGTCAAAGTCCAAAACTAAGCTGTCTTATATTATCGAGTATTTTTTATTTTTCTTGTTTAGTTTTTATCAATCAACCAAAGCGTTAATTGTAGATAAACCTGATTTATATATTATTAATAATATGCCTAATGCGCTTGTGTTTACTGCGTTAATTCCAAGAGTTTTTGGGGTGCCCGTTTTACTCGACGTACATGATTTAATGCCAGAATTGTGCGAAATTGTTTTTTCGGGTAAAGATAGTTTTTTAAAAAAAGTATTACTGCTAGAAGAGCGACTGAGTTTTAACTTTGCCGACCATTTAATGACGGTGAGTAAACCAGTTGTCCGTCTTTTGAGTACACGCAGTAAAAAGAAATTTCATATCACACATAATTCACCATCTAATTTTTCAGAAAACAATAATGAACTAGAAGGGATACCAAAAATAGTTTTTCATGGAAATATTCATGAACGTTATGGTATTCAACGCATACTTGAACCACTTACTAATTTAGCCGCGCAAGGTCGTTCATTTGTTTTTCATATTCATGGTAAAGGGCCTTATGTTAATAAATTAAATAATCTTATTAAGGGCCATGACTATATTAAGTTTCACGGTGAGTTTGCTCCTCATGACGTGCCAAACATTCTACAAGGGGCTGCGTTAGGGGTTATTATGAATTATCCTAACCGATCTAATGACTTTGCTTTACCTGTTAAAATGCTTGAATATGTCGCCAATAACGTTGCGGTTATTTGCCCTAAATTACCTGTAATTCAAGAATATTTTACGGAAGATTCAGTTTTTTATTTTAATGATGACAGTGACTTGCAAAGTGTTATTGAACTTGCCTTGAGTAATGAGCAACTTAGAATAGAGAAAACGAAAATAGCTTTTCAAAAGTACACTGAAATAGCTTGGGAAAATGAAAAACATAGTTACTTAACCTTTATCGAAGCGTGTAATGACAATTAATTATTCTCAAGATAGAGCCATTCTTTTATATTTAGTTTATTTCGCTGTTTTTGTTGACGCAATTTTTGGTGCTTTGACCTTAGCAAATTACGGATCTATAAAACTAAGTTTAGTGTATCGTCTGGTTATTCTGGTGACCTTTGTGGTGCTAATTTTTAGAAGCAATAATTTTTTTTCAAATTACATTAAGTTTATTTTAGTTTTGTGGGTTACTAGCCTGTTTAATTTGGTAATTACAGGGCGAATTACAGAAATTTTTTTAGATATACAAATTTTTGTAAAAGTACTGTTCCCCTTTGCTGTTTTTTTTATTTTGTATCAACAGTTAAAACATAAAAATTACTGCTATATGGTATGCAAAGGTTTATCTCTCTTTGGTTTTGTCGCAGGTATACTTTTTTTATTTTCTATTTTAACAGGAATTGGTTTTCAAAATTATAGCGCCGATCTTTTTGGTATTAGTTCTTTTTTCTTTGCGGGTAACGATATAGGCATAGCGCTAGTATTATCCTTATGTTTTTCTTGGCTTTTATTTCTTACAACCCCCGGTAAATATTACTTTTTTGCTATTCTATTTACCAGTTTAGCTTTGGTTTTATTGGGCACCCGAACAGGTATATTAGGTGCCACTATTGTTGATTCCATTTATATAGTTATTTTTCTATTTAGAAAATACCCTAACCTTCATTTTCAAAAAAGCATGTTATTTCCCAAGCTCATTATCAGCGTGTTTTTATCTGTGACCGTGTTTTTTATCATCAGTTTTGTCTTAGAAAATTTAGATATGTTTTCTATTCAATTAGAACGATTTGGTGATGTTGCAGAAGGTCATAACCCCAGAGCAATATTAATAGAGCAGGGCATGAAGTACATTAATCAAAGACCTTTAATTGAAGGCGTGTTGGGTTCAGGAACCTATTATCAACTTGAGCTAGCTAAAGGTTTGATGAGTACGGTACAAGGTACATTAGATTTTCATACCTACAGGGCTTCATTTGAACATGATATTTATGACATTCATGCTTTATATGGAAAAGGGTTAGGTGGGGCTATTTTACTTGCTCATTTGTTTTTCTTACTATTTTCTATTGTATTGTTTATAAAAAATCGATGCTTACTTTCGTTAACCTTATGTATTTCTTTAGGGCTCGTTTTTATCATTGGTAATCTATCGGGTCATGGCATTACCAGTGCCCAAGTAGGCACTCTCTTTGGGTTCTATCTATTTTCTAAATTGCACGTATAAAAGAGGTTTCTTTGAAAAACATTAATATATTTCACATTTCTCCTTTTCCTTATTACACCGGGGGAATTGATACTTGGTTATACAGCTTCTTAACAATTAATGAAAAAGAGCATACCTATAATGTGACCTTATATTGTACTGGAGAAGTTGAGCCTGAAAAGGAAGCTGCCTTTGATATTACACATTTTAAGCATGTTAAAATTATCTATTTATCTACCTATCCTGGCTTTGGTTTAATGCCTTTATGGTCAGTGAAATACCTTTTTAGTTTTATGTTTAATAAAGGCACTGATAACGTAGATTTAAGTTTAGCGTTAGGCACGGTTCCTGTGCTGTTACCCTTGTATATTATGAAAAAATTAAACCTGTTAAAGGGAGAGGTGTTCTGTTCAGTACGAGGTCAAATAGCGCAAGATGGTATTGATTTGAATAAGCCAAAATTTCTTTGTTGGGCCTTAAAAACATTGGAAGGTTTTTTACTAAAAAGAGTCGATAAAGTATTTGTTAACGGGGAAGATACTAAAGTTTATTTACAGCGTTTTTATCAGCTTGATAGTACGGTCATTGCCAATGGTTTTGATGATGAAAAATTGAATTTGGTAAAAGTGCCTGAAAATATTCCACCAAAGCATTAGCAGAAGAAATTTCCAATAAAAAAGTGTTGTTACATGTTGGTACTTTGCGCCCTATTAAAGGCATTGATTATATTTTGAATGCTTACGCTGCCTTAGATGATGAGGCAAAAAATAAATCTGTACTCATTTTTGTCGGTAAGGGGCAGGAAACGTTTTATAAAAACATAGCAAAGAGCTTAGGTATTAACGTTTACTTTTTAGGTGAAAAAAGTAATCCGCTTGACTATATAACGTTAGCTGATGCCGTTATTAATGTTTCTGGTGGTAGCGGGGTAAGTAACTCACTTTTAGAAAGGCGGCTATGGGAAAACCTGTTATTGCTTGGGATAATTTAACGTTTTCACAGGTTATGGATAATACGTCAGGCGTGCTATGCAAAACTCATGATGTGCAGTCACTTGCGTGTGGCTTTGCAAAAATTATTAATGGTGATAATTTTGACCAAGCATTAGTTAAGGCTAGTGTTAAGCCTTATTATTGGTCAAGCATTTGGTATAAATGGAAGCAATATTTAACTTAGGTACATGTTATGACTAAAAAAATACTTGTAGTAACCAATATGTACCCTAATAAAAAATCCCCTGCGGCGGGAATTTTTGTTAAAAAAATGACACAGCAACTACAAGATAATAAAGATTTTTCTATTGAGCTATGGGTAATACCAACCGTGTCTAATAAATTGATAGCTTATTGTCTTTTTTATTTTGGCTTTATAATTAAACTGTTAAAATTTCGACCTAAAATAGTGTATTGCCATTTTGTTTCTCACACGGGGTTATTAGGTGTTTTGGCTAAAACGCTATTAGGATGTAAATTGGTGCTTAATTGTCATGGCACTGATGTGATGAATTCAATTGGCGGCAATAAATTTAAGTACAAGTTAAATAATTACCTATTTAGCTGTGCTGATAAAATAATAGTCCCTTCGGCATTCTTACAATCTGTGGTGCTTAAAAACTTCGCTGTATTAAGTAGCAAAATGTTTATTTACCCTTCTGGCGGTGTATTTATTCCTGATGACGAAGCAAATAAAAATGATAATAGGCAACAAGCAGCTACTGTAAAAATTGGCTATGTAGGTAGGTTAATTGAATCTAAGGGCATTAAGGTATTGACGTCGGCATTGTCAAAATTAGACCATGTGGAATTGTGTGTTGCCGGAGGCGGAGATATTTCATTAGTCGCTAATAATCTGAACCCAAAAGTTAAATTAACCTATTTAGGTGAAGTACCTCAACTAGCACTTCGTGAAATGTATGAACAAATCGATCTATTAATTTTTCCTACATTACTACAAGAGAGTTTAGGATTAACCCCATTAGAAGCCATGGCGTTTTCCGTGCCTGTTATTGGTTCCAATATTGGCGCTGTTTCTGAGTATGTTGTTAATGAAAAAACGGGGTTTCTTATAACGCCAGGTAGTGTTGAGGAACTAGAAACCGCAATTGTTAAATTTACCAAAATGACAGCAGAGCAAAGAGATGTGTTAAAGACTAATGCTAGGCATATGGCTATAAGTTATGATGAGGGAAGTATCAGCCATGCTTTAGTTAAATTAATACGTGATCTAGCTTAAACGATGATAAGTACGTAGAGTGAAAAGAAAATCAAAGCGACAAAGTAATTTTTTATCGTTAAACTAATGATAGTGATTAATCGTGCTATGTATAGCAGAATGAATGTAAATTTTATAAATTAAAGGATTAGAATGACTTCTAAAATAACCAAAGCTGTAATTCCTGTTGCCGGATTAGGTACTCGTATGTTACCGGCAACTAAAGCAATCCCTAAAGAAATGTTACCTATAGTAGACAAGCCGTTAATACAATATATTGTTGATGAATGTGTTGCTGCGGGTATTAAAGAAATTGTATTGGTTACTCATTCTTCTAAAAATGCCATTGAAAATCATTTTGATAAGTCGTTTGAGCTTGAAACTACGTTAGAAAAACGTGTTAAACGCCAATTACTTGATGAGATTCAGGCTATTTGCCCTAAAGACGTTACTATTTTACATGTGCGCCAAGGCGAAGCAAAAGGCCTTGGTCATGCGGTATTAAAAGCACGCCCTATTATTGGTAACGAACCTTTTGTTGTAGTGCTGCCTGATGTTATTTTGGATGATTCTAGTGCGGATTTAAAAACGGAAAACCTTGCGGCTATGTTAGCTAGGTACCATGATGTTGGTGGTTATAGCCAAATTATGGTTGAGCCAGTACCAATGGAACAAGTCAGTAGTTACGGTGTGGTTGATTGTGCCGGTCATGAACTGTCTGCAGGCGAATCTCAACCAATGACTGCCATTGTAGAAAAACCTGCCGTTGAAGATGCGCCTTCAAATTTAGCGGTTGTGGGTCGTTATGTTTTATCAGAAAAAATATGGGATTTATTACGTTTAACACCACCAGGTGTTGGCGATGAAATTCAATTAACCGATGCTATTGCAATGTTAATGGAAAAAGAAACTGTAGAAGCATTTCATATGACAGGTAAATCTCATGATTGTGGGTCTAAACTGGGTTATATGAAAGCGAACGTTGAATATGCTCTACGTCACAGAGAGTTAGGAGCAGAGTTTACCGATTATTTAAAAACACTCTCGTTAAAATAATCATTTTTGATGAAGCTATAATGACTGTGTAAGCAGTCATTAGTAAACTCGTTATTAAAGTTGTTGCTACGAAAGAAGGTATTTATTAACTGAGTCGTTATTAAGAAGCTAAGGACAATAAAAGTATGGAACTCTTTAATAAAATTATTCAAAAAAGTGCAGCGTTAGCTAAAAAACGTTCCATTTGCGCACTTTTTGATACTCCAACCAATAGAGCTGATGATTTTTCAGTGAGTGCGGCGGATTTATATCTTGATTACGCTAAACAAAATATTACTCAAGCTGAATTAGAACAATTAATTACATGGGCCAATGACCATCATCTCTCTAAGCAAATTAGTGGTATGTTTTTGGGGAAAAAATTAATAATACTGAGCATAGAGCTGTATTACATACGGTTTTAAGAGCACCCGCGCATATCAAACAACGCGTACTAGGTGATGAAGCTGAACAGGTTCAGGAAACTGAATTACGTATGGCAAAAATTGTTGATGATGTTCACAGTGGTAAGTTACGTAGCGTAACCGATGAAAAATTCACTGATGTGTTAGCTGTTGGTATTGGGGGGTCTTATTATGGTATTAAGGTCGGATTAAGTGCATTGCAACCCTTTCATCAGGAAGGCTTGAACGTACATGTACTTGCTAATGTTGATGGTGCTGCGGTAACTGAAAAGTGGAACGTTTACACGCGGCTACAACGCTTGTCGTGATCATTTCTAAAACGTTTACCACACAAGAAACCTTATTAAATGCTAAGGCAATAAAGCAATGGATGTTAACGCAACTGCAAGATTCTAATGCAATTGCTAAGCAATTTTTTGCAGTCAGCAGCAATGTTGAAAAAGCACAAGCCTTTGGTCTACAAACGAGCCATGTTCTTCCTATGTGGGATTGGGTCGGTGGGCGTTTCTCGTTATGGTCTGCTGTTGGTTTGCCACTTGCTTTGGCGATAGGCAATGATAATTTTAAAGATTTAAAAGCGGGTGCTTATGAAATGGATAAACATTTTCAATCAGCTGACTTTTCTAAAAATATGCCAGTGCTTATGGCATTAATTGGTATGTGGAATCGTAATGGACTTAATTATTCCAATTTAGCTGTACTCCCTTATGATCATTCTTTAAGAGCGCTGCCGGGTTATTTACAACAAACGGATATGGAAAGTAATGGTAAGTCCGTGTCTAAACAGGGAGATAAACTTCATTGGCCGACAGCCCCTGTGGTGTTTGGACAAGAAGGCACCAATGGCCAACATGCTTTTATGCAATTGATGCATCAAAGTGATGAAATTATTCCAACTGATTTTATTGTTGCGTTAAAGGGAACTAATTCGTTGGTTGAGCATCATAAAGTGTTAGTGGCAAATTGCTTTGCGCAAAGTGAAGCCTTAATGCAAGGGAAAAATTTAGCGCAAGTTACTGGTGAATTATCTGATCAAGGTTTTTCATCTGAGGAACAAAACTTTTTAGCCCCTCATAAAATAATGAAAGGTAATACGCCCAGTAATACTTTGTTAATGCCGGCGTTAACACCAAAATGTTTTGGTGCAATTTTAGCACTTTATGAG
Organism: Colwellia maritima; assembly: GCF_022669015.1. GTDB lineage: Bacteria > Pseudomonadota > Gammaproteobacteria > Enterobacterales > Alteromonadaceae > Colwellia > Colwellia maritima. The sequence continues at coordinate 57,344 of NZ_JAKKSL010000004.1, forward strand.
CATAAAATTTTTGTACAAGGGGCATTATGGCAGGTGAATTCTTACGATCAATGGGGGGTTGAACTAGGAAAACAGTTAGGTGAGCAAGTACTTGCTTTTATGGAAAACAAGACAACTGAGCACAGTATGTCAGCCTCGAGTGTTAAATTAATTGAAGCTTTTTTACAAGAACAAAACGATACACATTAGCGCCTTTTTTCTTGTTGATATATAGCGTAGAATACGCCCGAAAACGTAATAAAGATCACATGTAGGTGAAGCTCAGAACAATAGATGTTCTGTATTGTTTTATAAAGTCACTTACGTATGACGTAGTTCGACAAAGAGCAATTCATTCCCTACGACAAAGACATAGGCGTAAAGTTGTATATGAATATTTTAGTTGTTGATGACAAGAGAAGTGTTAGAGATTACATCAGTAAATTGTTAACACCGCTTGGTTATATTGTAAGTACTGCAGTGAATGGATTAGATGGTTTTGAAAAAGCACAACAAAACCCTTTTAATCTTTATATCATTGACCATTTAATGCCATTAATGAATGGCGTTACGTTAAGTAAAAACCTTAAACAAACCCCTTTTTGTGCTCAAACGCCTATATTGTTTATGACAACAACAGATAAAGCAAGTGTCGAAAACTTACCTGAAGTAAATTTGTTTAATCATATTTTAACTAAACCGTTAGATGAGGCAGAATTTCTCTCATCAGTACAGTTCTTACTCAATAATGTCTCTTCAAAATTGGCATTATCAAATTCAATGTCTTCCTAATACATGCTAATTGCCAACTGAATCAAGTAATTTGACATGGGTTTGGGTATATATATTGGTAAAATTGTTTTATGCTTCAACATTATGAATTTTTGAAAAAATATAAGTATAGTAATGAATGAACAACAAATAGTGCAATTGAAAGCCGCCATAAAAACTATCCCTAATTATCCTTCAGAAGGCATTTTATTTCGGGATGTAACTAGCTTACTCGAAAATGCTGAAGCGTTTGCTTTAACCATAAATTTACTAACTAAAAAATATGAAAACCAAGGTTTTACTAAAATAGTTGGTACAGAAGCGCGCGGGTTTATATTTGGTGCTCCGTTAGCGTTAGCATTAGGCATTGGCTTTATTCCTGTTCGTAAGCCAGGAAAACTTCCAAGAGCTACCTATTCACAAGCTTATCAACTTGAATACGGTGAAGATGTTTTAGAAATCCATCGCGATGCACTTACTGCTGACGATAAAGTATTAATTATTGATGATTTATTGGCAACAGGTGGCACGATAGAAGCGACGACAAAATTAATTCGCTGTGTTGGTGCCAAAGTAAAAGATCTTGGTTTTATTATTTCGCTACCTGATTTAGGTGGGGAAAAACGACTTGCAGCAATTGGACTAACACCATACTCACTTGTTCAATACGCGGGTGAATAAATGTTAGTATTAGGGTAGTGGCGAGTAGCATACAAGTTAATCAGAGTATTAAATAATATGAGTTATCAAGTTTTAGCAAGAAAATGGCGTCCTAAGTGCTTTGAAGAACTAATGGGTCAAGAGCATGTAGTTACAGTGCTTGTTAATGCGTTAACTCAACAACGTTTACATCATGCTTATTTGTTTACTGGTACGCGGGGTGTGGGTAAAACGACAATTGCTCGAATTTTTGCTAAAAGTTTAAATTGTGAGACAGGTATTACGGCAACGCCCTGTGGGCAATGTGATACTTGTTTGGAAATAGATCAAGGTCGATTTGTTGATTTACTTGAAATAGATGCAGCGTCAAAAACTAAAGTAGATGACACCAAAGAAATTCTTGATAATGTACAATATGCACCTACCCGAGGTCGATATAAAGTATATTTGATTGATGAAGTGCATATGCTTTCACGCCATAGCTTTAATGCCTTATTAAAAACCTTAGAAGAACCACCAGAACACGTTAAGTTTATTTTAGCGACAACCGATCCCCAAAAATTACCGGTTACTGTGTTATCTCGTTGTTTACAGTTTCATTTAAAAGCGCTAACGGTGAACCAAATTGAAACCAAGCTGACCGAAATTTTGGCTAGCGAGCAGGTTACACATGCTAGTGGAACGTTAACGCTACTTGCCAAAGCAGCACGTGGTAGTATGCGGGATTCATTAAGTCTAGCAGATCAAGCGATAGCACAAGGGCAGGGTAATATTACCTTGCTGAATATTCAGCAAATGTTAGGCGGTATAGACCAAAATTGGGTATACAAAATCGTGATAGCACTATTAAAACAAGATGGTGCAAGTTTAATGGCATTATCTCAAGATATTGCGAGTTGTGCGCCCAGTTATAGCCGTTTATTTGCAGAGTTGATACAGCTATTCCATCAAATTGCTATTGTGCAAGTGGTTGATCAACATTTTGATTTACCGCCAGAACATGCTCAACTATTACAAAAATTTAGCCAATCAATGTCAGCTGAAGATGTACAACTCTATTACCAAATCTGTTTGAATGGGCGTAAGGATTTACCCTATGCCTCAGACGAACAAGCAGCATTTGATATGACATTGTTGCGCTTGTTTGCTTTTAAACCAATGCAGCGAGAATCACTACCAGAGTCAATACGAGAGTCAGCAATTGAGCCTGCAGACCGAGCGACGGTAGATTTAGATTTTAACTCAAGCATGGTAAGTGAGTCAGACGTAGAGAATGACGGTAATATAATCGATGAATTACCAACAGAGCAAGAACAAGCGTTAGCACAGCAAGTTGCGCAAATTGAACAACAGGCAGAAAGCATTCAAGCATCAGAAGTTAATCAAATACCATATCAATCATTTGAACCTTTAGAAGATGTTGTGTATCAGCAAGCCCCTAATATTGCAGGTGAAAATGATTTTCAGCCTTCTGATGCCCTGGCTGCTTCTGACTGTGATGATGAAATTGTGCCTGCCTTGCAGCAAAGCCCTCAAGAGATCAGACAAACAGAACAAGAAAAATCAAAGAATGAAGCTGTTTTTGAGAGCCCTGTAAACAAGGTGCTAGCAACGCGAAATATGTTGCGTAGTCGTAAAAAACAATTGGCGCAACAAGGAAAAAAGTCAAATGACGCCATTGTGCGTCCTGACCCTGTGACTGAAACTAAAAGAACGGATACTAAAAGTGAAACGGTCACGGAAGCGGTTACCTTACCTAAACCTGAGCAAGCATACCAAGCTGAAAACATTGATCCTGCAGTTATTCATAAAGCGAATCAAGTTGATGAATGGGCACATATGATTGACTCCATGGAGTTGACCGCCCGTTTAAGACAATTGGCGATTCATGCAACCATTGATGAAAATTCTAGCAAAGATAATTTGATTTTATGTTTAGATCAAGCAACCAAACATTTATATACTGACATTGCACAACAGCAATTACAGCAAAGTATTAGTGGATATTTATCACGTGAGATTAGTGTAAATATCAATATTGTAGAGCAAACTATTGCCGATCCATACCAAATTCAATCGCATATTAATGACAAGCGTTATGATTATGCAAAAGAAGTTCTAAATAATGATGAAATAGTGCAAGGACTTGTGGATACATGCCAAGCTACCTTGGATGATGAAAGTATTTCAGCACTATAAAAGTTTTGTTTACCATAACATTTTATACTGTCGCTACGGCATCATATTGGTATACTATTGGCAACAAATTTACTTAATCTCAACTCGGTTTAAGAAGTTTTTAACTCATTGAAAGTGAATTTAACGAAAAAGTTATTAAAAATAGCCATTTTAGAAAGATTTGTTAAGTCGAGATGAAGTTACTTAGAGTAGTTTAAAATTAATTTACTGGAGAAATAAATGATGAAAGGTGGTATGGGCAATTTAATGAAGCAAGCCCAACAAATGCAAGCTAAAATGCAAAAAGCGCAAGAAGAATTAGCCAACATGGAAGTCGTGGGTGAATCTGGCGCCGGTATGGTTAAAGTAACCATGACGGGTAGTCATAATGTACGTAAAGTTGAGCTTGATGAAAGCTTAATGGAAGATGATAAAGACATGATTGAAGATTTACTTGCCGCAGCAGTCAATGATGCAGTTCGTCGTGTAGAAGAGCAAAATAAAGATAAAATGGGTGCGTTAACGGGCGGTATGCAATTACCTCCGGGTATGAAAATGCCGTTTTAAGGGCGTTTAGTTATAGCCATGAAAACAATAGATGTAAACATTTTAGTTTATTAAATTTAAAGCCGACATATACGTCGGCTTTTTAGTGGCTTTTTAGTGGTTGAGATTGTTGTAACCTATCACACATGCTATTAGTATATCTATGAACGCTTCATTGACCATTTACCGACCCTTTGAAATCCAACAATACATTGTTTACCCATAATGACAATAAATACGCCACCAAGTACTAAAAAGGATGAAGTCATTAATTCGATATTAATGGTTTCATTAGCAAAGATAACCCCGCCAATTGCCGCTATTATTGGCACTGAAAGTTGTATTATTGCTGCATTTTTCACGGTTAATCCTGAAAGGGCTGAGTACCAAATTGCATACCCTAATCCCGATGTTACCGTGCCTGATAAGATAGCAAGTAGAATACCTTGATTTGATAGGTGGGTTTTCGCCAATGTTAATACCATTAGCAGGGCAATAAAGGGCAGTGTTCTTAAAAAATTATTAGTGGTATCAACAAGCGGCGTTTTTGAACCTCGCCCTGCTAAGGTATAAAAAGCCCATGCTATGCCTGAGATTGCCATTAATAAAAATCCAGTCAATGAAGGCGCGCTCGCACTTGGCATCAATAAAATGATTAGCCCTATAAAAGCGATAGCCAGACCTAGCCACTCAATTAAAATAAGTTTTTTCCCTTTGAATATATCAGACATAATCATGGTGACCTGTACGGCACCAAATAAAATTAATGCACCTGTGCCTGTATCTAAACTGATATAGGCATAGGAAAATGCACCCGCGTAGACAAATAAAAAGAAAGCAGAGAGCCGGCTGCCGCCTTTCATATTAATGCTTTTTTTGGGACTTTTATGCGCGCTAATAGAGATTAATAACAGGAGAAAAATAGCGCCTGAGAGCAGCCTAATGGAAGTAAAACTCGACGCATCAATAATATTATCATTCAATGCTAAGCGACATAAGACAGAATTCCCTGCAAACGCGATAAGCGCGAGGGTAGTTAAAAAAGTTGTTTTAAGCATTTGCTAACAGAGCGCCTAGTATCTATAAATTATCTCAATTAGAACATTATGGTACTAACAGAACAATCAATTCTTTCGGTCTATGGGCACCATAAGCTAAAGTTTGTTGAATATCTACGGTTTTTGATGGGCCTGAGACTCATACAATTGTGCCAGTTGCTGCAATACATGATTGCGCACTGGAGATAATTTCGGGTAATAATGGGTTATCAAGGGTTTTTATAAAAATTATCAGTTAGCGATAACATAACCATTTTTTTATTGTTAACATCTGCTCTGCCTTGTATAAAAGGCTAATAATCTGCTGTGAAAATAATCAGCAAAGTTCAAGCCCCTAACCTATGGCTTCTAAAAACGGTGTAATATATGTTGATTGCAAATGAGTTATCGCTTTTTGCTTTGGTCGTTGAGGCTAAATCTTTTAATAAAGCTGCAGAACTGGCCCAAATGTCGACACCTGCGTTAAGCAAGCGAATTTCAAAACTTGAAGCAAGCTTAGGCGTACAGTTACTTTATAGAACAACACGGCGATTAAGTCTAACTGAGGCAGGGACGAACTTATACCAACATGCAAAAACGGTGAATGGACAAGTTTCTCAAGCATTAGCAGAGTTAAGCCATTACAGCGAAACGATTAGTGGACATATTAAATTAACGGTTCCAACGATTTCTGGCGAACTACTACTGGCTGAAATTATTGCTGAGTTTTGCCATAAGTACCCTGATATCAGTGTTGATTTACGGCTTGAAAATCAGTTTGTTGACATGGTAAAAGAAGGGGTAGATCTTGCTATAAGAACGGGGGTACTTGAGGATTCAAGCCTGATAGCGAAACCGTTACTCACCTCACACTGGGTTGTGTGTTGCTCTCCTAAATATATCGAACATTATGGTGAGCCGTTAACACCTAATGAATTGTCTCAACACAACTGTTTGGCTTATACTTATCAAGATCAAGGAGCTTATGATTGGCGTTTTACTCACGACAAAATGCAATATAATGTAAGAATATCAGGCAGCTTATCTACTAATAATGCTCAAGCATTACGTAAAGCAGCGTTATCGGTTATGGCATTGCCTATATTCCTCGATGCAGTGTTTATGAAGATCTTCAAGCGGGTAATTTAGTTGAATTAATGTCTGAATATAAACCAAGAACGTGGGCGTTTATGCGGTATATCCTTATACCAAATACTTACCTAATAAAATAAGACTATTGATTGAACATATTAAGCAAGGATATGAAGATTTAAAGCACTATTTTTAAGATATAGACCAACATTTTGTGTGTTGGTCTAATGGTCGTTTGGCAAGGCATGTTAACAAAAGTACATAAATAGGATGTGCTTTATTGTCTTTTGTTCATAACGCGGAGCTAGGATGAACCTTATAGCTATTATGCAATACCCGCTGATTTACGTAAATCATCAGCTTTGTCGGTTTTTTCCCAACTAAATGCAGTAAAAGTATCATCTCCAACTGTCATTTCATAAGGTTCACGTCCAAAATGACCGTAAGCAGCGGTTTGCTGATACATAGGATGTAATAAATCCAAGATTTTTGTTATGCCATAAGGGCGTAAATCGAAATGTTCACGTACAAGCTCAACCAAGCGTACTTCACTTATTTTACCTGTACCGAATGTATCAATAGAAATAGAAGTAGGCTCTGCAACACCAATGGCATAGGAAATTTGTATTTCACAGCGATCAGCTAAGCCGCCTGCAACAATGTTTTTTGCAACGTATCGGCCGGCATATGCTGCACTACGATCAACCTTTGATGGATCTTTACCTGAGAATGCACCGCCGCCATGACGCGCCATGCCACCATAAGTATCAACAATGATTTTTCTACCCGTTAAACCACAATCACCAACAGGCCCACCAATAACAAAACGTCCAGTGGGATTGATATGGTATTTTGTATTCTCTGTTAACAATTCAGCAGGTAGAACATGTCTAATAATATTTTCCATTACGGCTTCTACTAGATCTTCTTGCTTTATATCAGGGTTGTGTTGAGTTGACAGTACTACAGTATCAATGGCAATAGGTTTATTGTCTTCGTAGATAAACGTTACTTGCGATTTAGCATCTGGTCGCAACCAAGGAAGAATACCTGATTTACGAGCTTCAGCTTGACGTTCAACTAAACGATGAGAGTAATATAATGGAGCGGGCATTAACGTTTCAGTTTCATTAGTAGCATAACCAAACATTAAACCTTGATCTCCTGCACCTTGATCTTCAGGTTTTGAACGGTCTACCCCTTGAGCAATTTCTGGGGATTGTTGACCGATTAGATTCATGATGCCACAGGTTTCACCATCAAAACCGACATCGGATGATGTATAACCAATATTACTAATTACATTACGAGTGATCGTTTCTAAATCAACCCAAGCATCCGTACTGACTTCACCAGAAATAATTGCTACACCGGTTTTAACCATTGTTTCACAAGCAACACGGGCAAACTTATCTTTAGCAATAATAGCATCGAGAACCGCATCAGAAATTTGATCGGCAATTTTATCAGGATGACCTTCTGAAACAGACTCAGAAGTAAAAAAGTGTGTAGACATAAACCCTCAACAACTAAACTTTGATGTTAATACTTTGTGATAAATAGATAACCTAATTAAACCAGATAGTTAAGGTATAGTATTTATCAACTTTAATACAATAATAGGCAGAGTTTACCTTGATAAGTATAAACTATCTACCTTTTTTACGCCTAGACGTCTAAATGGCTTAAATTTAAAAACAAAAATAATAGATAAACTGCTATGGGTAAATGGGAAATTATCCATGTATTTATACCCGTTTCATTAATTAAGTGATCTATTTAAAATTGCCAAATTCAAGGCATTTATTGGAATAACGAGTTGTTCTAATTATTAAATAAATAACGATGTCGTTGGTGATTTTAGCAAGTAGGTCCATATATGGTATAACACTACACACATAAAAAGCTCTGCCAATTAGTTATACCAGTACATATATAGTAGGACATATAGCAGTATAGAAAGAATTTAGTTATGAGAGTTGTACGTTCGTTTATTAGGAGCGTTTCGAGGGAGATTATAGGTAGCAATTATTACATATAGAATTAAAAGGTTCTTCCAAGGTGCCGCAGTAAACCGTAGTCCTGAACACCGTGTGTTCAGGGCGGAAGTATTATGTTAACCGTAGGCTTCCCGATACGTGCCGGGCTTGCACAATAGCTAATAGTCAACTCCCTAGGGTAAAACTTATCGGCTCAGGGACATAGTCACTTACAAACACCCCAGAAGATTTTCCATTATAGCTGAATTTTAATGTGGAATAAGCTTTTTTTAACTGGTTTGAGTTGTTTGCTTATTATTTAGCTATATATGTTTCTATTATAAATAAACTAACACACTGCTATATAGAAGGGATATTGGGCGAAGGATGAATGTTTAGATTAATAAAACCGCAATATCGGTAAGGTTTGTACGAATGCTAAGCAGTTAAACAATTATTACGTTTTTTTTACAAAAAAGAGTTGACGTCAGCATATAAATCTCTACAATGCGCTCCAGTTCCAAGGGGTTCAGCCAAAAAGCTTAACCAACTGGATGTTTTGATAAGTTATCTCGCTACTTATTTAAGTAAACAAGTTAACTTAACGTTTTAAAATGAAAAGCTTGGAAGTTTAAAAAAACTTTTAAATAAATTCAAAAAAACGTTGACATCAAAACTCGGAAGCGTATGATACGCATCCTGCTTCGGGGCAACAGCAACGAAGCAAAGGTTAATTCCAAAGTAACGAACGAATGCGATTCTTACTTATCTTCTTAAGAAGATGTTCTTTAACAATTAGTTATCATGCAATTTGTGTGGATACTCACATTAACTTGTTTTTACATAGTTCTTTAGCTTTTATTAGCGAGAACAAAAAAACGCTTTAATGAATGATGTTCACATAAATGAATACTTTTCTTCGGAAAGGTAATACTTATATATGTAATGTGTATCAAATTTTTTGATACACGACAGAATTCATTGAGCAGTAACACATCATTATTACTTCGGTAAAAAGGGTGAGGTTACACAAACGATTTTTAATTGAAGAGTTTGATCATGGCTCAGATTGAACGCCGGCGGCAGGCTTAACACATGCAAGTCGAGCGGTAACATTTCTAGCTTGCTAGAAGATGACGAGCGGCGGACGGGTGAGTAATGCTTGGGAATATGCCTTATGGTGGGGGACAACAGTTGGAAACGACTGCTAATACCGCATAACGTCTACGGACCAAAGGGGGGATCTTCGGACCTCTCGCCATTTGATTAGCCCAAGTGAGATTAGCTAGTTGGTGAGGTAATGGCTCACCAAGGCGACGATCTCTAGCCGGTTTGAGAGGATGATCAGCCACACTGGGACTGAGACACGGCCCAGACTCCTACGGGAGGCAGCAGTGGGGAATATTGCACAATGGGCGAAAGCCTGATGCAGCCATGCCGCGTGTGTGAAGAAGGCCTTCGGGTTGTAAAGCACTTTCAGTAAGGAGGAAAGGGATGTAGTTAATAACTGCATTCTGTGACGTTACTTACAGAAGAAGCACCGGCTAACTTCGTGCCGGCAGCCGCGGTAATACGAGGGGTGCAAGCGTTAATCGGAATTACTGGGCGTAAAGCGTTCGTAGGCGGTTGATTAAGCAAGATGTGAAAGCCCAGGGCTCAACCTTGGAACTGCATTTTGAACTGGTCAACTAGAGTACTGTAGAGGGTGGTGGAATTTCCAGTGTAGCGGTGAAATGCGTAGAGATTGGAAGGAACATCAGTGGCGAAGGCGGCCACCTGGACAGATACTGACGCTGAGGAACGAAAGCGTGGGGAGCGAACAGGATTAGATACCCTGGTAGTCCACGCCGTAAACGATGTCAACTAGCCGTTTGTGGTCTTGAACCGTGAGTGGCGCAGCTAACGCACTAAGTTGACCGCCTGGGGAGTACGGCCGCAAGGTTAAAACTCAAATGAATTGACGGGGGCCCGCACAAGCGGTGGAGCATGTGGTTTAATTCGATGCAACGCGAAGAACCTTACCATCCCTTGACATCCAGAGAAGAGACTAGAGATAGACTTGTGCCTTCGGGAACTCTGTGACAGGTGCTGCATGGCTGTCGTCAGCTCGTGTTGTGAAATGTTGGGTTAAGTCCCGCAACGAGCGCAACCCCTATCCTTATTTGCCGGCCGAGTTATGTCGGGAACTCTAAGGAGACTGCCGGTGATAAACCGGAGGAAGGTGGGGACGACGTCAAGTCATCATGGCCCTTACGGGATGGGCTACACACGTGCTACAATGGCAGGTACAGAGGGCAGCAATACCGCGAGGTGGAGCGAATCCCACAAAGCTTGTCGTAGTCCGGATTGGAGTCTGCAACTCGACTCCATGAAGTCGGAATCGCTAGTAATCGTAGATCAGAATGCTACGGTGAATACGTTCCCGGGCCTTGTACACACCGCCCGTCACACCATGGGAGTGGGATGCAAAAGAAGTGGCTAGTTTAACCTTCGGGAGGACGGTCACCACTTTGTGTTTCATGACTGGGGTGAAGTCGTAACAAGGTAACCCTAGGGGAACCTGGGGTTGGATCACCTCCTTATCTTGAAGTAAAAACGATTAATGAAAGCCTCGGCTTTACGAGTATTCACACAAATTACATGATAACAAATTAGAAGAAACCCTGATGGGGCTATAGCTCAGGCGGGAGAGCGCCTGCCTTGCACGCAGGAGGTCAGCAGTTCGATCCTGCTTAGCTCCACCATTTTGATTTTTACGGCGTTACTTGAATACTCGCATAAGAGACACTATGCGTCGTATCCAAAAGCCTTGTAAAAAACAAAATCACCATCTGATCTTCTTTAATTGAACAAAGAAGCCAAATTTAAATTATCTTTTTGATAAATTAAATTTGGTTTTTTAAACCAAATTTCTTAGCGAATGCGACTAAGAGATGAGTTCTTTAACAATCTGGAAAGCTGATATAAATACCGATATTTATAGGGCAAGCACGGTGTCGCGCTGTTGCTCGCATAACTATAAATATCAAGCTGTTATTTATCCAATATCGTGGGTAAATAATGGTGATAAGGCGTTCTCCTCGAATGTCTTATCAAATTGTTTTTAACGTTTGTTTTTAAACAAATGTTATGAGCTCTTATTCAAGTAACTCATCACTTTTATTTAGCAATAAATGAAGTGAAGTGCGTGAAAATGTCAGACTTTACAATTAACTCGGTTTAGTCACCGAGTAGTCTAAAATGTTTGAAATGTCTTTTCTCTTATTATAAGAAAAATGATTTTTCGCAGGATTTTGGCTTGTTAGACAAGGCGCTTATTTGTGACGTGTAGTTTCTTCTACACAAACACGTAAGCAACACAGTATAACAATCAAAAGACAATGAAACAATTTGGGGTTGTATGGTTAAGTGACTAAGCGTATGTGGTGGATGCCTTGGCAGTTAGAGGCGATGAAGGACGTGTTAATCTGCGATAAGCGTTGGTAAGGTGATAAAAACCATTATAGCCAACGATTTCCGAATGGGGAAACCCACCTGTCATAAGGCAGGTATCATTAAGTGAATACATAGCTTAATGAGGCGAACCGGGAGAACTGAAACATCTAAGTACCCCGAGGAAAAGAAATCAACCGAGATTTCGTTAGTAGCGGCGAGCGAACGCGAATCAGCCCTTAAGCTTATTGGGCGCTAGTGGAAGGTTCTGGAAAGGACCACGATACAGGGTGATAGTCCCGTACACTAAAGCAACCTTTAAGTGAAATCGAGTAGGACGGAGCACGTGAAACTTTGTCTGAATATGGGGGGACCATCCTCCAAGGCTAAATACTACTAACTGACCGATAGTGAACCAGTACCGTGAGGGAAAGGCGAAAAGAACCCCTGTGAGGGGAGTGAAATAGAACCTGAAACCGCATACGTACAAGCAGTGGGAGCCAAATTTAGTTTGGTGACTGCGTACCTTTTGTATAATGGGTCAGCGACTTATATTCTGTAGCAAGGTTAACCGATTAGGGGAGCCGTAGCGAAAGCGAGTGTTAACTGCGCGTTTAGTTGCAGGGTATAGACCCGAAACCCGGCGATCTACCCATGGGCAGGTTGAAGGTTGAGTAACATCAACTGGAGGACCGAACACACGTATGTTGAAAAATGCGGTGATGACTTGTGGGTCGGAGTGAAAGGCTAATCAAGCCGGGAGATAGTTGGTTCTCCCCGAAATCTATTTAGGTAGAGCCTCGGATGGACACCACTGGGGGTAGAGCACTGTTAAGGCTAGGGGGTCATCCCGACTTACCAACCCTTTGCAAACTCCGAATACCAGTGAGTGATATCCGGGAGACACACTGCGGGTGCTAACGTCCGTTGTGAAGAGGGAAACAACCCAGACCGCCGGCTAAGGTCCCAAAGTACTAGTTAAGTGGGAAACGATGTGGAAAGGCATAGACAGCTAGGAGGTTGGCTTAGAAGCAGCCATCCTTTAAAGAAAGCGTAATAGCTCACTAGTCGAGTCGGTCTGCGCGGAAGATGTAACGGGGCTAAACTAGTCACCGAAGCTGCGGATTCATAATTTATTATGAGTGGTAGGGGAGCGTTGTGTAAGCCGTTGAAGGTGAATTGAGAAGTTTCTTTGGAGGTATCACAAGTGCGAATGCTGACATGAGTAACGATAAGGGGAGTGAAAACTCCCCCGCCGAAAGACCAAGGTTTCCTGTCCCATGTTAATCAGGGCAGGGTAAGTCGGCCCCTAAGGCGAGGCGGAAACGCGTAGTCGATGGGAAACAGATTAATATTTCTGTACTTCTATATATTGCGAAGGAGGGACGGAGCAGGCTAGGTGAGCACAGTGTTGGTAATCTGTGTGAAAGTGCGTAGTCGGGAGTTTAGGTAAATCCGGACTCCCTTAAGGCTGAGACACGAGACGAGACTCCAAGGAGTTGAAGTCATTGATGCCATACTTCCAGGAAAAGCTTCTAAGCTTCAGATATATAGGAACCGTACCCCAAACCGACACAGGTGGTTAGGTAGAGAATACTAAGGCGCTTGAGAGAACTCGGGTGAAGGAACTAGGCAAAATAGTACCGTAACTTCGGGAGAAGGTACGCCCTCAATGGTGATGGAATTTACTTCCTAAGCGATGGAGGGTCGAAGTAACCAGGTGGGCGGAACTGTTTATTAAAAACACAGCACTGTGCAAAATCGAAAGATGACGTATACGGTGTGACGCCTGCCCGGTGCCGGAAGGTTAATTGATTGGGTTAGTTTTCGGACGAAGCTCATGATCGAAGCCCCGGTAAACGGCGGCCGTAACTATAACGGTCCTAAGGTAGCGAAATTCCTTGTCGGGTAAGTTCCGACCTGCACGAATGGCGTAATCATGGCCACACTGTCTCCACCCGAGACTCAGTGAAATTGAATTTGCGGTTAAGATGCCGTATACCCGCGGCTAGACGGAAAGACCCCGTGAACCTTTACTATAGCTTGACAGTGAACATTGCTCCTACATGTGTAGGATAGGTGGGAGACTTTGAAACTTCGTCGCCAGATGGAGTGGAGTCAACCTTGAAATACCACCCTTGTATGCGTGATGTTCTAACCTAGGGCCCTGATCGGGCTTGGGGACACTGTCTGGTGGGTAGTTTGACTGGGGCGGTCTCCTCCCAAAGAGTAACGGAGGAGCACGAAGGTTGGCTAAGTATGGTCGGACATCATACGGTTAGTGCAATGGCATAAGCCGCTTAACTGCGAGACAGACACGTCGAGCAGGTACGAAAGTAGGTCATAGTGATCCGGTGGTTCTGTATGGAAGGGCCATCGCTCAACGGATAAAAGGTACTCCGGGGATAACAGGCTGATACCGCCCAAGAGTTCATATCGACGGCGGTGTTTGGCACCTCGATGTCGGCTCATCACATCCTGGGGCTGAAGTCGGTCCCAAGGGTATGGCTGTTCGCCATTTAAAGTGGTACGCGAGCGGGTTTAGAACGTCGTGAGACAGTTCGGTCCCTATCTGCCGTGGGCGTTTGAGAATTGAAGAGGGCTGCTCCTAGTACGAGAGGACCGGAGTGGACGAACCACTGGTGTTCGGGTTGTCATGCCAATGGCATTGCCCGGTAGCTACGTTCGGAACTGATAACCGCTGAAAGCATCTAAGCGGGAAGCAGGCTTTGAGATGAGTTCTCACTGGAGCTTTAAGCTCCCTAAAGGGTCGTTGGAGACTACAACGTTGATAGGTCAGGTGTGTAAGGGTTGTAAGGCCTTGAGCTAACTGATACTAATTACCCGTGAGGCTTAACCATACAACACCCAAGTGGTTTTGTGTGAAGACTGACAAATAAAGGCTATGAGAATAGCAATATCACGCACGTGAGACTTGAATGAATAAATGTATTTATATCGTAGGTGAGAAATATTCTTGCTTAAGTGCTTTCCAAGATTGCTAATTACCAACGTAAGTTGAGTGATTAAAAAGTTTTTGTTTAGCGACAATAGCGCTGTGGTACCACCTGACTCCATTCCGAACTCAGAAGTGAAACGCAGTAGCGCCGATGGTAGTGTGGGAGTTCCCATGTGAGAGTAGGACATTGCTAAACTTCTATTAAGAGAAGCCCGATTCGAAAGAGTCGGGCTTTTTGCTGTGTGGGAATTTAAAATAAAATTAACGACAATTGCACAGCAGCAATAATAGCGCAGTGGCACCACCTGACTCCATTCGCATATACTGCCGCGGCGCCCAGAAGTGAAACGCAGTAGCGCCGGATGGTGCAAAGCGTGTGGGTGTTCTTCTCTTTAGGTGAGATTAGGACATCGCTAAACTTCTATTCGAATGAAAGCTCATGAGAAGCCCGATTCGAAAAAGTCGGGCTTTAAAATTTATTATTCTAACTAAGAGAAGAGTTGTTAAACCACACCTTGTTCTAACATGGCATCAGCAACACGTTTAAATCCTGCTATATTAGCGCCTAGCACTAGGTTACCTGGTTGGCCAAATTCTATTGACGCTTGATGTGCCGCTTTAAATATATTATTCATAATCACTTGCAGTTTTTGATCTACCTCTTCGAATGACCAGGTTTGCATACTTGAGTTTTGTGCCATTTCTAATTGGCTTGTAGCTACACCACCTGCATTAGCTGCTTTACCTGGACCATAACAGATCTTAGCGTCAATAAAGGTGTTTACTGCTTCTTGTGTTGAAGGCATATTTGCACCTTCACTGACTAGTTTGCAGCCGTTTGAAATTAATGCTTGAGCATCAGTTAACGTCAATTCATTTTGAGTAGCACATGGAAAAGCAGCGTCAGCCACAAAATGCCATACAGAGTGACCACCACTTGGGTATTCTGATGTTGGTATAAACTGGGCGTCTTTATGTGTTTTTACATAGGCTTTAAGACTTGTTCGTGATTTTTCTTTCAATTCCTTGACTAATGTTAAATCAATACCTGTTTCATGATAAATACAACCAGTAGAATCACTGCATGTTATCGGTTTCGCACCAAGTTGATAAAGTTTTTCCATTGCGTAAATTGCCACATTACCTGATCCTGAAATTAAGCAGCTTTTATCTTTTAGCGTATCTTGTTTAACTGAAAGCATATTCTGAGCAAAGTAAACTACCCCGTAACCAGTTGCTTCTTTACGAACTAATGAACCGCCCCATAATAAACTTTTCCCAGTTAACACGCCTTCATAACGACCTGTTAATCTTTTATATTGACCAAATAAGTAACCTATTTCTCTTGCTCCTACGCCAATATCACCAAGCAGGAACATCTGTGGTTGGTCCTATATGGCGGTATAATTCAGTCATGAAGGATTGGCAAAAGCGCATAATTTCGCCATCAGATTTACCTTTTGGATCAAAATTAGATCCCCCTTTACCACCACCAATAGGTAGTCCTGTTAATGCGTTTTTGAAAATCTGCTCAAAACCTAAAAACTTTATAATACTTGCATTAACACTAGGGTGAAATCTTAACCCTCCTTTATAAGGACCTAATGCTGAATTAAATTCAATACGATAGCCTTTATTGACTCTGATTTTACCTTCATCATCTATCCAGGGAACACGAAACATTAATTGTCTTTCTGGCTCTACAAGTCGTTCAATAATTGCTTGTTTTTGATATGTTTTATTGCTTTCTAATATAGGCGCTAAGGATTCAAGCACTTCTTCAACAGCTTGGTAGAATTCACACTGAGTGGGCTAGTGTTTTTTAAATCAGCAATGGTTCCATGAATATAAGACATGTATTTTCCTTTCCATTTTCAATAAATATAGAGATATCGAATAATTGTTCGTGTTTTAATATACGGTTAAAAAAATTGTTTAACTAGGTAAGATCCAATTTTGATGTTCATATTATCAAAGATATGATCGCCGCTGTAATGCTATTTTGAGCAAGAAATTTACTTAGTGTTATATCATCTAGTGATTAAGTTACAATGGCTTTAAACAATGTAAATAGTTAAGATTTTACGATTAACCACCAATAAACTTAACTTTGAATCCATCCTTTTCAAGAACACCTTTAATGACTTCTCGTTTATCACCTTGAATTTCGATTACTTCATTAACTACTGTGCCTCCGGTACCACAGATTTTTTTTAGTTTTTTAGCTAACTCTTTTAATGCTTTTGTATCAAGCCCTAATCCACTTATTGTGACTACGCCTTTGCCCTTACGACCTTTTGTTTCTCTGCGCACGTGAGCAAAGCCATCACTTGACGAAAATGGCTGAGTTTGTTGTTTAGGTTTGATACGGCCTGTGTTTGTAGAATAAACTAATGATTGATCCGTATCATCAGCGCTATTCTCTTTTTTTAGTGGCTCTTTACCAAAGGCGGCTGCGAGATCGGCAAGGCTAGTTAATTTATCACTCATAAAATTTTTACCTAGTTAATACATATGTGCAGTGATGCTTTTGGGATATTGATCAAGAAAAAAGCCACTACAAGAGTGGCTTTATTATAACAGTTTTACCATTACCTTAAAGTGTGGATACAACCCGTTTCTAAATCTATAATTTAGCTTCAAGCTCTGGTAGTGCATCGAATAAATCAGCAACAATACCGTAATCAGCAACTTGGAAAATAGGCGCTTCAGGATCTTTGTTGATCGCTACGATGATCTTTGAATCTTTCATACCGACTAAATGTTGAATTGCCCCACTAATACCAACAGCAATATATAGGTCAGGAGCAACAATTTTACCTGTTTGCCCTACTTGCATATCGTTAGGTACAAAGCCTGCATCTACTGCAGCACGAGAAGCGCCAATAGCAGCGCCTAACTTGTCTGCAATACCATCAAGTAATTTGAAGTTATCGCCATTTTGCATTCCACGACCACCAGAGATAATAACACTAGCAGCACCTAGATCAGGTCGTTCAGATTTAGTTAATTCATCACTTACGTGGCTAGAATTTCCGGCGTCAGTGACAATATTTAATACGACTACTTCGGCATTACCATCGGTTGCGACAGCATCAAAACCTGTTGAACGTACTGTAATTACTTTTTTACTATCTAAACTTTGAACCGTTGCAATAGCGTTACCGGCATAAATTGGACGAATAAAAGTATCACTACTTTCTACGCCAATGATATCTGAAATTTGAGTTACGTCCAGAAGTGCTGCTACACGTGGCATAAAGTTTTTGCCTGTTGTTAGTGCTGTCGCGATAATATGCTCATAATCAGCAGCAAGTTCAACAACTAGTAAACTGATATTTTCTGCTAACTGGTGCTCATAAGCGGCATTGTCAGCAGCTAAAACTTTACTTACACCATTTACCTTAGCTGCAGCATCAACAACGCTTTGGCAATTATAGCCGGCAACTAATATGGTAATATCTTGGCCAATAGCTTGAGCTGCGGCAACTGTTTTAAGTGTTTCAGCCTTTAATGTGCTGTTATCGTGTTCTGCAAATACTAAAATACTCATGAGATCACCTTGGCTTCATTTTTTAATTTTTCTACTAATTCATCAATTGTTTCAACAACAATACCTGCTTGACGCTCTGCCGGAGGTGTTACTTTTAGTAACTTGGTACGTGGCGATAAATCAATGCCAAAATCAGCGGCGTTTTTAACATCTAACGGCTTACGTTTTGCTTTCATTATATTAGGTAAAGATGCATAGCGAGGTTCATTTAAGCGCAAATCAGTTGTTACTATAGCAGGCATGTTTAGTGCTAGTGTTTGTAAGCCACCGTCTACTTCACGCGTAACATTGACTTTATCGCCTTCAATTTTAACTTCAGAAGCAAAAGTGCCTTGTGGCATTCCGGTAAGTGCGCCTAGCATCTGACCTGTTTGATTGTTGTCACTATCAATAGCTTGTTTGCCTAAAATAACTAATTGCGGTTGCTCTTCTTCAACAATTTTTTGTAAAAGTTTAGCAATATTTAATGAGTCTAACGTTTCGCTTGTTTCAATTTGAATAGCACGATCAGCTCCTAAAGCGAGTGCAGTGCGTAGCTGTTCTTGACAAGATTTATCACCAATAGATACTGCGATAACTTCTGTTGCAATACCTGCTTCTTTAAGACGAACAGCTTCTTCTACAGCAATTTCACAAAAAGGGTTGATTGCCATTTTTACGTTAGCAAGATCTACATTTGAATTATCGGGTTTTACGCGAACTTTGACGTTATAGTCAATAACACGTTTTATAGGAACTAATACTTTCATCGTTGCCTCTGGGGTTGTTTATTTAGTAAAAAACTCATTTAGTATAAAACTAAGCTATATCAAAATTAATTATTACGCAAAAGATTACTATTGCTTTACGTAAACGTCAATGTAATCTTGGTGAAAACTTTCAAAGTAAGATACAATATCTGTACTTTCATAAGTAATTACGGTTTTGTTTTAAACAGGTAACCAATAAAGCATAGTATAAATTGTTATTTTAACTACGCTAAGGTGATATTTAATAGATTCTATACTGGAAATATCATCTTGCTTGGTAACCACTAATGAGATACTATCAAACACCTGTTTGAATATCAAACACCTGTTTGAATTTTTATAATAAATATCTATAAATAAATAATATTGGGAGATACCATGGAACGTGAATCGATGGAATTTGACGTAGTAATTGTTGGCGCAGGCCCTGCTTTGGTTTATCAACAGCATGTCGTTTAATGCAGTTAGCGCAAGAAAAACAACAAGAGCTAATGGTGTGTGTAGTTGAAAAAGGCTCTGAAGTTGGTGCACATATCTTGTCTGGTGCTGTGTTTGAACCAAGAGCGTTAAACGAGTTATTTCCCGATTGGAAAGAAAAAGGTGCGCCGCTTCAAACGCAAGTGACTGGCGACGATATTTATTTATTGAATAGTGAAAGTAACGGTATAAAACTACCAGGATTTTCAGTTCCTAAGACGATGCATAATGATGGTAACTACATTGTTAGTATGGGTAATGTTTGTCGTTGGCTTGCGGAACAAGCAGAACAACTAGGTGTCGAGATATTTCCAGGTTTCCCCGCACAAAGTGTTATCTACAATGATGACGGTAGCGTTGGTGGTATTATTACTGGTGATATGGGGTTAGATGCAGAAGGTAATGAAAAAGATTCTTTTATGCCGGGTATGGAACTTCGCGCCAAATATACGGTTTTTGCTGAAGGGTGTCGTGGCCATTTAGGTAAAGAACTCATTTCAAAATATGCTTTAGATGCAGATGCCTCTCCTCAACACTATGGTTTGGGCTTTAAAGAAATTTGGGATATTGACCCGGCTAAACATCAAGAAGGTTTGGTAGTGCATACTGCAGGTTGGCCGTTAGACAAGGATACAACGGGTGGTGGTTATTTATATCATGCTGAAAATAATCAAGTGTTTGTCGGTTTAATTGTAGATTTAAATTACAGTAATCCACACTTGAGTCCATTTGATGAGTTCGGCGTTATAAACATCATCCTAAAATAAGCCAGTACCTTGAGGGTGGCAAACGTGTTTCTTATGGTGCAAGAGCTATGGCCAAAGGTGGCTTTAATTCGTTACCTAAAATGACTATGCCTGGTGCTTTGTTAATTGGTTGCGATGCAGGAACGATTAACTTTGCAAAAATCAAAGGTAATCATACAGCGATGAAATCAGGTATGTTGGCAGCCGAATCTATTATAGAAACCTTAATCACCGCTGACGGAGTTAGTGACGAAGGGAAACAAGATTTAACCTTGTATACCGATAAATATAAAAACTCTTGGTTATACGACGAATTATATAGCACACGTAATTTTGGTCCCGCGATGCATAAATTTGGCACCATGTTAGGTGGGGCTTATAATATGATTGACCAAAACTTCTTTGGCGGTAAATTACCTTTTAATTTTAAAGATGACACGTTAGATTACGACCAACTTAAACTCGCTTCTGAAGTTGCTGTGATTAAGTATCCTAAACCAGACAATAAACTTAGTTTTGATAAACTTTCTTCAGTCTTTTTATCTAATACGAATCATGAAGAAGAGCAGCCTTGTCATTTGAAATTAGGGGATAGCAGTATTCCAATTAGTGTGAATTTAGTTAAATACAATGAACCCGCTCAGCGTTATTGTCCGGCAGGTGTTTATGAAGTGGAGAAAACGGAGGAGGGCGATAAGTTTGTGATTAATGCCCAAAACTGTATTCATTGTAAAACGTGTGATATTAAAGATCCAAGCCAGAACATTACTTGGGTCACACCAGAAGGAACCGGTGGTCCTAATTACCCTAACATGTAGGTAGTCGTCTTTGACGTTTTGGCTTTGAGTTGCGAATTAAAAGTAGGATGATGTTCGTGACTAATTGCCTTGTATTAAATAATGAATATAGCGATTCACTCGTATTATCGGTAACTTAACGTTAATTAGTTTCTATTAAATTGAATTGTTTAAGGGGCTTGATAGTACGATGAATTTTATTTTCAATTTCATCTAATGCGGCTAATGTTAGGCAAAACTTTTCTGCTTTACCTTCTAAGGCGTTTGCACTTGCGCTAATTTCTAGTTCTAAATCTTTTCCAATAATTTCCATACGATCGTCAAAAGTTGAAAGACGTTGTTCTGTGCTATTACTTTCAGAGTTGTTACTTATTATGGCCTCACCAACGGCTAATAATATCGTGCCGATAGACTCAGATATTATTTCTTCAATTTCTTGTTCAAATTCACCTGTAAAAATATCATCAAAATCTGCAAAATCTTGCGGAGCAATATAGTAATTGTTTGCACTTTGGTTAAACCGGGTTCGAATTCGCCATTTTAGTTCATCAAAACTTGCTTGAATTTTTTGTTGAGAAGCACTATTTTCGCCTGTTAAACCCCCTATGGCTTTATTGACGGCTTTTAAGCCAATATCGACGCCTTCAATGGCAATAGAGACTATCTCAGGTAATTGCGCTCGTATGCCAAGAGAGAATTGTTTAATGAGTTGTTGTTGCTCATGGGTTAATTCAATTTCTCTACCTTCTACAAACAATTGTATTTCGTTATTAATTTGCACAACTGTTTTACCGTGGTCGGTCATGCGGATATGTTGAGGGTCGATAATGACACCATAATTGAAATTTACAGAGCAAGGTTCAGCTAAAATATAAAAGCTAGGCAGGTAAAATACCAATAGTTGTAGGAGTAGTTTAGTCATAGAAGTTAAGTGTTAACAAGGGGTTCTATATGAATCTTTCGTTCTTTGTAGATCAATTTACTTGGACCATATTCTCGTCTAGATCTGTCATTATATTCACCAACGATCATTTGAACACCATGATATAATTTTTCTGTTGCTTCTACGTAAACACTTTCCATATATTCTTGAGTAGTGATTTCATTCTTTTCCTTCTCAAGTAATATTTCACCCATACGATTTGCATGAAATTGATAGGTTGAAATCACTTTTGTTAACATGTCCGAAGTTTGTTTGGTTTTTGGGAGTTTCTTTAATTTATTACTGGCAGTTTTTAATTCGGTAGTTTTGTCATTGTCAATTTTTAGACGTGCTTCAATATCTTGCAATTCCTCTTTCAGTTTCATCAACTCATGATCAAAATTGATGATGGTATTACTACCTGCAGTAGCACCAACCATACCTGCTGTCACAAATTTTCCGACCTTAATATAACCACCAATAAGTGTGCCATTTGATTTTTCTTCTGTCCCAACTTTCAGACTACCATTAACGTTAATTTGACTATGAAGTAATTGATTTTCAATACGCATATCCTTACCGCAACTGATTTGAGCATATTGACAATACTTGGCGTATAAATTACCTTTAGCATTGACACTAACGCTCATATTTACATCCGTAATTTTAGTCTTTTCAATATCATGCTTTCTGCCTATAATACCGCCAGAGATAGTGATATCCCCTCCGGCCTCAATCATGGCTGATTCGACAAAGCCTCCTATCGTAATATCACCGCCGGCAATGACTTTCATGCCCTCATTCACATCACCATCAATAATAACACTACCGGTAAAGTTAATGTTGCCAGAAGCGATGCTCACATCTTTGATCTTGTAAACTTCGTCAACTTCCATACCATTAGGAATAACCTTAGGCAAACCAACTTTTTGAGAGATTAAAACATTATTATTTTTAGGGCTGATAGCTGTACCATCACCTGAGACTAAGGATACATCAATACCTGGCTCTGGTAATAAAGGGTTAGCCGTAACTGTATAACCTTGTTTGCCGGCAGTCGGTGGCACTTTTTTTGCTATTGCTTCGCCAACCCTGACACAGATAATGTCACCTAAATCACGCATATCTACACTACCATCTTCCCCTTTTTTGGGACGCAAAATACGAGATTGGGCACTCTCAACAAGCGGTTCAATGGTGGCATCTTTTCCATTTATAGGTAACTTGCCGGTTGCGATTTGTAATGTAATTTGACTTCTTGGTTCACCTCTAGCTGCTAGTTGAGCAAGTTTGACTAGCTCTTCTTTGCTAAAACCCTTTTTTACGCCTGCGGTTTGAGCTGCTTCTAGGATAGCTTTTGCTGTTAAATGTTTTCCACCTTGCGCTGCTGTTATTTCAGCTGTTGCTCCCATTTCATCATCATCAATTGATATTGAAATAGTCGCATCAATACGTTCCAACACTTGGTAAGTTATTTCTCGGCCAGTTTGATTGTCTTGTAGCGGTTTTAGCACATCATTTAATTCAGCAACCGCATTTTTAACATTGACAGAGATACAGCGTAATTTGGAGTATTCTGATTTTTCTATTAATTCAATAATAGTTGCTTCGGTAACCTCATTGCCATTTTTTATTGGTGTTAAATGCAAATCAATATTATTTTTTGCATTAGCAATTAAATTGAGCTGAGTCATGAAAGTTTACTCCGACATCATTATTGTTATATTTTTTGAACTACATTGACGGCCCTAAGAACTGTGCTTGTTTTCAAATGGTTATTTGTTGAATTAAATATAATTATCTTGGTGTATTTTAATAAAACTTTTAGTATCGACTTTACTGTAATCAATCTTATATTCCCTACCATCAAGCGACTGAATAAAAAGTAGTGTTTTTTCTTCGCTAAACACTTCACTTGATTCAATATGCACAATATCTTGATAAGCTTTTTTTGCTAAAGAACGTTTTTCAGGCATAGCGCCTTTGTATATGCCAATACCTCTGTGACTAACAATTACAACAGGATTATCTTCCCCATTAATAATTAGTAAATCAAACTTTTTTATTTTGTGAATAATAGTGTTACGGCCACTGGTAATAAAGTTTTTTTCAGCCAAAGTAGACTCCGATATAAATGTAGTGCTTTTGTATAGTATTTTTCTATTATAGCTTCAGCACACTAAAAATAATTGTTTACTTGTTTAAATATATAAATTTTTTCTATACTTAGCAATGCGTTGTTAACAAATACTCTATTGATTCCTACTTTCGTTGACGTTCGATAATATAATTAGGAACTTCTTGGCTATTTATTAAGTCTCTTCGGATCAAATCTAAGCCTATCCGGCAACATATTTTTGGAAATAAAGTCGAGGCAATGGCATTAATAAGCAAATTGATTTTAAATTTTCTTTACTTCCCCAAGCTAGCCATACGGTGCCAACAGGTTTTTCATCGCTACCACCATCAGGGCCTGCTATACCGGTTACTGCAATGGCCATATCAGCCGATGATTGTTTTAATGCACCTTGTGCCATGGCAATGGCAACTTCTTGACTTACAGCACCAAATTCATTGAGTAATTGTTCTGGTACACCTAACAACTTTGTTTTCATTGCGTTACTGTAGGTGACAAAACCGGCTTCAAAAAATTCCGAAGCACCGGAAACCTGAGTGATCATGCTAGCAATTAAGCCACCTGTACATGATTCGGCGGTAGTTATTGTTAATTTATCTTTAGCCGGCGTTGATAATACATGCTGCGCTAATGATAAAGGCTCTTTATTTATTTGAGCAATTACATGATCGCCTAGTATATTAAGTAGTTTGGTTTGCCAAAGTTGCTTTTGGGTGTGTGCTTCTTGATTCGTTGTGGTTAGTTTCACCTCTAATATAGGCATACCGGCGCGGAAACCGAGTTCTATGTTATCGGGCCAATCAGGCAGTTTTTCATCGATAAGTTTTTGCAGCGTCGATTCGCCTAAGCCAAATACCTGTAAGCGAGTGACATCTGAGATAAGCTCGGTAGGAAGTCTAGAGGCAATATCGGGCGCTATTTGTTCAGATAGCATAACTTTCAATTCTCTAGGTACGCCAGGAGTACAAAATATATCACACTCTAAATGCCTCATTTTAAAACCAACAGCACTTCCTTGATTGTTTGCAACTATGCTACAACCTTTGGGGAGTATAGCTTGCTTTAAATTAGGTCCATTTAATTGAACTCCTCGTTTTTCACACCATGCAACTAAGTGTTCCAACGCCTTTGGGTGTTCAACTAATTCAACATTAGTCGCTTTAGCCAAAGCTTGAGCTGTTAGATCATCAATAGTGGGTCCTAATCCGCCATTGATAATTAAAATATCAGCGGATGCTGCTAATGCATTTATTTCTTGTACTAAAAGGTCTATCTCATCAGGAATCGTGATCTTACGGGATATTTCTAAACCTAGTTCTTTTAACTGTTGTGCGATCATCGCTGAATTACTATCAACAATATCACCTGTCATTAATTCATTACCAGTTAATAACAATTGCACATTGGGTTTGTTCATTTTGATTATCTCATTGTGTTTTATTTAGGCGTTTAGTTTTTATTTGCTGCAATTTAACTACTTTTCAGAAGTGTTACCATTAAATAGTTGTATCATGGCACTATATTTACCATTATTAACCAATTTTATGAAGGATATATACATTATTTGAATTGGCTTTAATCTAGATTAGCATTAAAATAACCCAAGTATGTTTACCCACGTTATGTTGCTAATTTTTTGTCTGTTATTTTTAGTTAATTATATTTTTATATGTGTATTTTTTAATGAGTAAAATAAAGTGAAATATGAAAGAGAGTTACTCTTTGGGCGATGGTTTAGAGAAGAAAAAATTGGCGCCAATAAAAAAGTGGTTGAGTATGCTCTACTAAGTGCCGATGGTAGTTATGAATTTACTTTTGTAACGATACAGACCGATGTGAGTGAAGCAGATAAAATTATTGAACAAGTAACAGAGTTAGGTGATTGGGGGTTAGTAGGTGACATTCATTTTACGATAACCAAAGATGAAATTGTTGGTAAGCAGCTATATGCTGCAGATCTTAATAATAGTAATAATTACCATGCTTATAAGGTTTTACAATTAGATCATCATATTTTCGAGTATCAACATATTACCACCCATGAAATTTTTATAATGCGTAAAGTTACTGACAATGTTGGTCATTGTTAGTTTGTAAAACGCATGTAACCATTAAGTCTATAAAAATATTAGGAAAATAATGAATAAGTTCAAAGCAGCAAGTTTAATTACCGCGATAAAAACACCTTATACAGCCGAAGGTGAAGTTGACTTAAATACATACGATATACTTGTAAAAAAACAAATTGAAGGCGGGGTAGACGGTATTATTGTTGGTGGAACAACAGGTGAAGGACACTTATTAAGTTGGGAAGAACACTTAATTTTAATTGCACATAGTGTACACAAGTTTGGTGATAAATTACTGATTGTTGGTAACACAGGTAGTAATAATACCAGTGAAGCAATTAAAGCGACGCAACATGGTTTCGCCGCAGGTATGGATGCCACGCTACAAATTAATCCGTATTATGGTCGTACATCCATTGCCGGTGTAATTGAACATTTTAAGCACACTTTGGATATTGGACCTGCCTTTATTTATAATGTGGCAAGCCGTACAGGGCAAGATCTTACACCTGATATTATTGAAAAATTAGCTAAACATAAAAACTTTATTGGTGTGAAAGAATGTGGTGGTAATGAACGAATTGCCCATTATGAAAAACAGGGTATTGCTTGTTGGTCTGGTAATGATGATGAATGCCATGATGCACGTCATCAACATGGTTCACATGGTGTCATTTCTGTTACGTCAAATATTATACCGCAACTGATGCGCCAGTTAATGGATAATGAAAATACTGAATTAAACACTCGTTTGCAAGGGCTAATGCAGTGGCTTTTTTGTGAGCCTAACCCTATTGCTATTAACACAGCCTTAATGATGACGGGTGCTGTGCCTACTAATTTCCGTTTACCTTATCTAGCTTTAACAAAAACGCAGCGTCAACGAGGGTTCGACTTATTGAGTGATCTTGATTCTAGTGACTTGGTCGGAGACTCGTTATCTGTTCTTGAAGATGAAGTATTCAAGTATTGTATTTAATTTAGCCTTTAGTTTACTTTTTAGTTTAGTATTCACTTTATGTAACTATGTTTTTAACTCTCTGGATGATGGTTTAAGGTAGATATTATTTTAAAATTTGTATGGGTTTCAATTTATTTAGCAGTACTTATATGGTCGGGTATTGCCCCTAAAGATACGTTTACGTGGTTTTTAGAGGTAATACCGATGATTGGTGCGGTTATTTTATTTTTCACTTACCAGTCATTTAGATTAACTCCCTTACTTTATTCCTTGGTTCTTTTTCATTGTGTTGTACTGATGGTTGGTGGGCATTATACCTACGCTGAAGTACCATTATTTGACACCATTAAAACGCTGTTTAATCTTGAGCGAAATAACTACGATAAAGTAGGGCATTTTGCCCAAGGTTTAGTACCTGCTATTATCGCTAGAGAAATATTAATACGCAAAAATATTGTCAATGGTAGGGCTTGGCTTAACGTATTTGTGGTATCTATTTGTTTAGCTTTTAGTGCTTTTTATGAACTGATTGAATGGTGGGTTGCTGTTTCTTCGGGAGAAGATGCAGAAGCCTTTTTAGGGACTCAAGGTTATGTTTGGGATACGCAGTCCGATATGGCTTTAGCTTTATTCGGTGCTATTTTTGCCATTGTATTTCTTGCTAAATATCATGATAAGCAGTTATTTTCATTATCTAAGCGGACTTTAGCTAAATAATTGTGGTTTAAGAGGGTTATCGAGTTCAAATTGTTTCTTTATTGCATTACCTTTATTCACAGATAATGGGCAAGTAAAGCTTAAGCTTACTGCACATAACTGTAGGTCTTTTGTTTCAGTTTCATCAGCAATACCATGCAGCCTATCACCCACAACAGGCAAGCCAATACTTGCGGCGTGAATGCGTATTTGATGCTTTCTACCGCTATCAATTTTAACATCGATAAGCGATTGATTTTTTTCTTGGTTATAGGCTAAACAAGTAAAAGTGCTGTGCGCTTTTTTACCGTCTATGTCAGTCGTGATCACTTGTGGTTGGTCATTTTTACTATGATCTCCATGCACAATAATCTGGTAATGCTTTTTAAGTGTATTGTTGTGTAGGGTACGATTTTCAAACATTGCCGTTAAGGCTCTAGCTGCTCTCTTACTGTGCGCTATGAGGATCAAGCCTGTGGCGGCTCGGTCTAATCGGTGTACAATAAATACAGGCCGTTCAGGCGTTAAATTCTGCTGAGCAAAACGAGCGATAGTGCAATGGTCGCTCCATTTTGAGCCTTGAGAAAGCATGCCATAAGGTTTGTACCAAACACTATACTCAGTTTCATCGCTGATTAACGTGGCCTCTAATACATTGTTTGAAAGTACGCTTTCATTATAGTAAAAGTGTAATTCATCATTAGGTTGTAATCTTTTTTTTACACGCCTTAACCGCTGTGTGCTTTTACCTCTTGTTAGCCATAATGCGCCTTTATTGATAGCTTGTTTCAGCTGAGCATTATTCAGGTTAGAGGCTGTACCTGCTAAGCTCTTGCTTAAAAAAGCAAATACCGTATTAGTATCATCATTGCTTGTCTGGTCAAATTTTACATGATGTTCAAAAATAGCGGTCATAGTGGTATAAATGTAGAGTAAAAAAACAGCGTCAAGTTTAACACTTTTACGCAACGGGTGTTATCAGGTAATATATAACTTTAATGATAAATGTTTACTGAGTGCGCTATGAGTCGAGATTTAACGCTTTACCCAAACGATCCTATTGGTGATTTTTTGTGGCAAATACATCAAACGGGTAAGGAATTAGATGAACCAAAGGAAGTAGAGTTTTCAGTTTTGTTTCCTACACAAGCATTAGCACTGCAATTTGGTCAGCTACTGCTAGAAAATAATCAAAAGCTTTCATTTACCCCTTTTGATGGCGATGAAGCGTATCCGTGGGAAATCACAGCTTACCCAGAAATGCCTTTGAACTATGAAAATATTAGTGCTTATCAGGAGCTATTAGAAACGAGTAGTGAACCTTTAAAAGGGAAATTTGACGGCTTTTACTGTTTATCACTGCAAACGTAAAAAAGGCATTGGGAAAATGATTGATATTAAACAGTTTGCGACACTACAAAAAACAAGTAAGCGTTCTTTTGCGGAGCAAAAGCAGTTGCTGAAAAAGTAATGGCAGGGCAAGAAGTACTTTGCACAACTTGCCAAAGAACCATTGTATTTATTAACGCCTAAGCAAGGCGCTATTACAAGTAATGAAAATTCAGGCATTCGTTGTAAAAAAGGCTGTACTGATATTCAGCTAGATTTCGTGTGATATATCGCTAGGATTTAACAATTGATAACTACGTTAATTTCAGTTAATTTCGGCGACAACTAAAAAAGCTAAGGAATAATTCCCATGTTAAATCAGAATCTATTCCTTTGAAAAATCTGTTTTCTCCTATGAACCCAACCAAAGTTAAACGTGATAATTTAAGCAAATTAACCGACTTACCGAATATCGGTAAAGCCGGCGCAAAGGATTTAAATTTACTTGGTATACATCAATCGGAGCAATTAGTTGGTAAATGCCCTTATGAAATGTACTATTCACTTTGTTTCGCAACAGGCGAAAGTCACGATCCCTGTGTTATTGATGTCTTTATTTCAATTACACGTTTTATGAACGGTGAAGAGCCATTACCTTGGTGGGAATACACACAAGAACGTAAAAATTTTCTAAGCGAAGGAAAATAACATGAAATTTGGCTATACAATTGTTTATGTCTCGTCAGTTACAAACACACTCCAATTTTACAAAAAAGCTTTTGGCTTTGAAACTCGTTTTCTCCATGAATCAGAACAATATGGTGAGTTAAACACAGGCGAAACAGTTTTAGCCTTTGCTTCTCATACCATGGGTGAAATGAATTTTGTTAACGGGTATCAAAAAACAGATAGCAGTGCTTCACCCTTGGGTATTGAATTGGCATTCGTGACCGAAGAAGTATTTGAGGCTTATTCAAAGGCTATATCTCTTGGTGCAACTTCAATTTCAGAGCCTATTATAAAACCTTGGGGTCAAACAGTTGCCTATGTACGGGACGCTGACGGTGTTATTGTTGAACTTTGTTCACCAATGTAACCAACGCGAATTGGTTCGCCAAAGGCTGTCATCCTATGGCTATAAAAATGTTGCTATGTCAGCTAATGATTTTTTCGTTTGAGCATGGGTTGGAATTGTAGCATTATCGGCAGGGTAACCCGCAATCAATAGCATATAAGCACGCTCATTTTCGCCTCGGTTGCACACTTTATTTAAGAACGACATGGGTTTTGGGGTATGAGTTAAGGTAACCTTGACCCGGCATTGTGCAAGGCATTAATTAAAAAGCCGGTAGCGATACCAACAGACTCATGTACGTAGTAGTTGGTGTTTTTATCGGCTTCATTGATACCGCCCTTTTTCTGACTAAAAATAGCAATCAACCATGGCGCATGTTCAAGGTAGGGTTTATTAGCATCGGTGCCGAGTTCTTTTAATGCTTCCAACCATTCTTCTCCTGCTCTACCATCATAAAAGCCACGCTCGTGGTGCTCTGCTTGTTCTCTAATTTGCTTCTTGATTTCAGGTGAACTTACTGCGACAAAGTGCCAAGGTTGATGGTTTGCTCCACTTGGCGCTGTTCCTGCTGCTTTCAAACAGTTTTCAATAATGGTTTTATCAACCGTTCTATTGCTAAAACTGCGAATGGAGTGACGACGTTTAATATCTTGATAGAATTTTTCTGAACGCGCTAGCATTTCGGATTCTGAGTATTCAATGTAATCGTTTAACGGTGAACAGTCATGTTGTTGCATAATTTACTTTGCTTTATTATTTTGATTTTAATTACTTTAACAGAGTTACACAGCATTTCAGGTAGAAGTTATTAAAAAAATACAAAAAAACCGACATGAAAATGTCGGTTTTTCTTTGCAGGTGTCTTTATCATGCACCTGAAGGTAAAGGTCGTGAAAACTACATGCGTTCCATGACTTCAATACCTAAAATATCTAAACCTTGTTTTAACGTTTGTGATATTAATTGGCATAAAACCAAACGTGATTCTTTCACTTCAACAGCAATACCTTCTTTTAGAATAGGGCAAGCCTCGTAAAAACTCATGTAAAGGCTCGCTAATTCGTATAAATAATTGCATAGCAAATTAGGGGTACATTCACTAATTACTGCATCTATAACATCTTCAAGCTGTAATAATTTTAAAGCTAGCGCTTTTTCTTGCGGCTCTACAATGTTAATTTGGGTTTGTAACTGCCCTACATTCGCTTTACTAAAAATACTTTGAATACGTGAATAAGCATATTGTAAATAAGGAGCAGTTGCGCCCTCAAAACTAAGCATGGTTTTCCGGCTGAAAATATAATCACTGGTACGGTTTTTTGATAAATCAGCAAACTTAACTGCACCAATGCCCACTTTTTTTGAGATATCAGTGAGATCGTCAGCACTTATATCAGGGTTCTTTTCTTTAATGAGTTCACTGGCACGTGCAATCGCTTCATCGAGTAATTCGGCCAATTTAATAGTGCCCCCAGTACGGGTTTTAAATGGTTTGCCATCATCACCCATCATCATGCCAAAGGGACAATGATCGTAACCAACATGTTCTGGTAAGAAACCGGCTTTACGGGCAACTATTTCAACCTGTTTAAAGTGAAGTGCTTGGCGCGCATCAGTAAAAATAATAATGCGATCGGCTTTTAACTTACCGCTACGGTAACGACAAGCAGATAGATCTGTGGTGGCATATAAAAAACCGCCGCCAGATTTTTGTACAATAAATACCGATGGCTCGCCATCTTTATTGGCCATTTCATCAATGAAAACTACTTTGGCACCTTGATCTTCCACGGCAATTTCACTTGCCATTAACTCATCAATAACTGTTGATAAATCATCGTTGTAGGCACTTTCACCCATAATATCTGAGCGCTTAAGTGAAACATTTAATTTATTATAAATTTCTTCGCTGTGAGCAATTGAAATATCAATAAACTGTTGCCATAGTTTGGCGCAATGCTCATCGCCACTTTGTAGTTTGACGACATCAGCACGTGCTCTGTCGGCAAAACCATCTTCATTATCAAAACGAATTTTAGCTTCACGATAAAAATTTTCTAAATCGGCAAGGGCGGTTTCAGCCACTTCATTACTTGCAAGTTTATCGCTTAAATGGGCTATTAACATGCCAAATTGCGTACCCCAGTCACCCATATGGTTTTGGCGAATAACTTTATCGCCTCTGAATTCTAAGGCTCGAACAACGGCATCACCAATAATGGTTGAGCGTAAATGACCCACATGCATTTCTTTAGCTAAATTGGGGGCACTGTAATCTACAACAACGGTTTGTTGCTTATCATCTTCAGTGCCACCACGTTGCGTTACACCAATATGTGTATCGTTAAGTATGTTATTAAGCTGAGTTGCAAGCCATGTTTGGCTTAAGTGAATATTAATAAAGCCAGGGCCGACAAGTTCTATGTTGTCAGCGATGCCATCTAAGGCTTTGCTTATAGAAAGTTGTTCAACCACTTTAGTTGCCAATTCGCGAGGATTAGTTTTTAATTTTTTTGCTGCCCCCATCACGCCATTGGCTTGGTAATCACCAAAATTTGCACGACTAGATATACTAACCGCCGGATTGGTGCCTTCAGGTAAACCTGCTGCTACCATTGCTGTGCTGACTTTTTCTGCAAGTATCTGTTTAATATTCATAATATTTAATCTTTTTTAGTCTGTTTCTTTTCCAATCAGTACTTGTTGTGCAAACTAGATTGGATTTTAGCAAAGCCGTCGAGCTTTTTCATAAAGAGCTTAGTTTACTAAGTGACGAAATGAAAAAGCGAAAACAATGCCGTAAAAATTCTATATAGAAAGTAAAAGTTAGTGTTCACGGGTTGAGTGAAACTCAATATCCGGATGACGCTCTTGTGCCAATGATAAATTCACCATTGTCGGGGCAATATAAGTTAAATTATCACCACCATCTAAAGCAAGGTTATCACCTGACCTTTTTCTTAAATTGCTCTAAAGTTCGCTCATCATCACAGGTACACCATCTTGCTGTGGCATAACACTAATAGGTTCATAAATAGCATCTACATTGTATTCAGTTTTTAGGCGTTGTACGACCACTTCAAATTGTAGTACCCCAACAGCACCAACAATCATATCGTTATTGATAAAGGGTCTAAATACTTGTACCGCACCTTCTTCTGATAATTGAATTAAGCCTTTTTGTAATTGTTTAGCTTTAAGCGGATCGCGCAGGCGTATTCGTCTAAACATTTCAGGAGCAAAGTTAGGAATACCACTAAACTTCATCATCTCTCCCGCAGTAAATGTATCACCAATTTGAATACTACCGTGGTTATGTAATCCTATAATGTCACCCAAAAAAGCTTCTTCAACATTCGCACGATCGCCGGCCATAAAGGTAACTGCATCGGCAATTTTAACGTCTTTACCTAGGCGGACTTGTTTCATTTTCATGCCTTTTTCATATTTACCAGAGCAAATACGCATAAAGGCAATGCGATCACGATGTTTTGGATCCATATTGGCTTGAATTTTAAAAACAAAACCAGAAAATTTTTCTTCCGTTGCAATAACTTCTCGCGTATCAGTTACGCGAGGTAAAGGTTTTGGAGCCCATTTAGTGAGGCCATCAAGCATGTGATCAACCCCAAAATTACCTAGTGCAGTGCCAAAAAATACTGGGGTTAATTCCCCTTTTAGAAATTCTTCAATATCAAATTCATGGGATGCGCCTACAACTAATTCAAGTTCTTCACGTAAGTCTTCTGCATAGTTGCCAATCGCCGTATCAAGTTCAGGATTGTTAATACCTTTGATAATACGTTTTTCTTGAATAGTATGGCCTTGACCTGATTTATATAAAAATATTTCGTCTGTTAAAATGTTGTAAACACCTTTAAATTCTTTACCCATACCTATTGGCCAAGTAATTGGTGCACATTTAATTTTTAATACGTCTTCAACTTCATCCATTACTTCCATTGGATCACGAACGTCGCGATCCATTTTATTCATGAAGGTAATGATTGGCGTATCACGTAAACGTGTAACTTCCATTAATTTTATAGTACGTGCTTCAACACCTTTAGCGACATCAATGACCATTAAACAAGAATCAACCGCTGTTAAAGTACGGTAAGTATCTTCAGAGAAATCTTCATGTCCAGGAGTGTCTAGTAAGTTAACTAAGCAGTTATTGTAAGGAAATTGCATAACGGAGGTGGTTATTGAAATACCACGTTCTTTCTCCATTTCCATCCAATCTGATTTTGCGTGTTGACCAGATTTTTTACCTTTTACTGTGCCTGCCTTTTGTAACGCTTGCCCGAATAATAATACTTTTTCGGTGATGGTCGTTTTACCTGCATCAGGATGAGAAATGATGGCAAAGGTTCTACGGATATCTACCGCTGCTGCCTGTAAGGTATTGACTGTCATTGATATTGCCTTGGTACACACAAAATGAAATCCAAATATAAATAATAATGGATTTTCGTTGTTTAAAAAATTGGGCGCATTGTAGCACAAATAAAAAAGCCGCATTAAGCGACTTTTTCTTTTAAATGCATTTTTTATAGGCTTTTTTCGGGATAACTAAATACTAAATGACATCACGATGGCATCTTCATAGCCAAAACCACTACTACTAGGGTAATAACCTGTTCGTCGGCTTATTTCAATAAACCCCGCGTTGATATACATCATTTGTGCGCTGATATTTTTAGCGCGTACTTCTAACCATATTTTCAAGGCACCTTTGGCTTTTGCTTGTTGAATAAACTGATTCAATAGTTTTTTCCCAAACCCATTGCCTTGTTCAGTAGGTTCAACGCAAATATCCATTAAAGTGGCTTCATCAATAACCAATTCGCCTACATAAAAGCCGATAATTTTCGGAGAATCGTTGGAATTATCGCAAAGTTTCTCACCAAAATAACGATTACCAATGCAACTAGTAAAGGTTTTTTCATTCCAAGGATGAGAATGGCAGGCGTTTTCTATAGGCATTAATATGTTTATGTCTACGTTAGAAATGGGGGTAAACTTTAAATAATTAGTCATAATTGGATGTAATTGCGGTTAAGTAACGGTTAATTTGTTTATTAGAGTAAGTTAGTGCTTATGGTTAGCCATAATTGTTTCTTCAAAGCAGGTGACTGGCTAATTAAGGAAATGCTAGGACTAAATAAAGTGTTATGTTTATACTGAATAGGAGATATATCATGAGGTTTATCAGTGAAATACCAATTAAACACCCCTAAATCAAGGTGATCTTTTTTAGCTGTTATCTCACCAATGGATACGCCACACGAAGACAATATATCGGTAAATAGGGTTTGTTTGGTCAAATCAGACAATGATAAGTTGTCTTGGGATGTATAGAGCGCTTCATGTTGTTCATTATGCAGGTTTGATTTGTCATCTTCAGTACTTACAATTTTGTGCTGCCATAGATTAATACCCATTTCAGTGAGTTGATCGTATTGTCTTTGATTAACTGGCATAAAATAGACTCATAAAAGGCTTAAGTGATTCCTGTTGAATACTGAATTTTTAGATAACTTAAATATAATGCCAGAATTAGTGGAAACTGAGAAGTAAACTTTGAAAAGGAAATACAGATAAACTAAGAAGAAAATGGCAGGGGTGGAGAGACTCGAACTCCCAACCATCGGTTTTGGAGACCGCTGTTCTACCAATTGGAACTACACCCCTGCAACGGATTCGAATTATACTGATGCACAGCCAAAGGTAAAGAACAAATTGTTAAAAACTATAAATATTTGGGTCGTTCGGCTATTTAATAGCCAAAATGCAATAACTAGCAACAAGATAATTAACAATTATAAGTATAGTAGCAAGCTTCAATCTCTAAGGTTATGTTATGAGTCTTAGAGACTGAAGCTTTATTTTCTCAATGTATTGTTTGATATGCTATTTCATTCGTTTACGCATTTCACAAAATCTAAATTTATCAGGGTAGGGATAAACATCTTCGTAGATGCCTTTAGCGACATTTTTCTGACATTGTTGCCAATAACTTGCGGTTAATAAATCTTCGTGATGAATTTTAAACGCTTTTAAATATTTGGGGTTTGCTAAAGCAAATGTGGCTAATTCTTCGGGAAACATATCACCAGGATCGACAGAATACCATGGCTCAGCAGCATAAATTTGCTCTTCAGTTACGGCTACTGGTTTTACTCTGAAGTTAACCTCGTTCATATAGGTAATTTCATCATAATCATAAAAAATAACGCGGTTGTGACGAGTAACCCCGAAGTTTTTTAACAACATATCACCAGGAAATATATTGGCAGAGATTAACTGCTTGATAGCTTGGCCATAGCCAAACATGGCTTCTTCTATCTCTTTGTCATTGGCTTTTGCTAAATATAAATTTAATGGCACCATGCGACGTTCTATATATAAATGCTCAATGATCAATAGATTATCTTCATAACGAATTAAAGACGGAGCAACTTTTTTTAATTCTTCTAGTAGTTCTTCGTTAAATCTATCTTTAGGAAATGCAACCTCGGAATATTCCATGGTATCGGCCATACGACCGACTCTGTCATGAAGTTTAACTAAATGATATTTAGCCTTAACATCAGCACGTGTCATGTTTTTGCTAGGTGAAAATTTATCTTTAATAATTTTAAAAACATAAGGGTAAGAAGGTAGTGTAAATACTGACATTACCATGCCTTTTATTCCGGGAGCTAACATCAATTTATCATCGCTGTTATCAAGGTGGTTTAGAAAATCTCGATAAAACTGGGTTTTTCCTTGCTTATGAAATCCGATAGCTGAGTATAAATCAGCTGTTGTTTTGTGAGGAATTAAGCGTTGCAAAAAGTTAACTAATGCATAGGGATGAATACAATCAACAAAAAAGTATGCACGAGCAAAGCCGAAAACAACCGCCATATCTTCACTGTTTGTGAGAAGGGCGTCAATGTATAAGCCACCCTTTTCATTGTTTAATACAGACACAATAAATGGTGTTATGCCGGCGGGGATATTACCCTACCAATTAAATATGCACCTTTATTGCGGTAAAAAGTAAAATTTAAAATATCAAACTGTAAATCTTCTACTTTAAATCGAGTTTTGTGAGCTTTACGGCGAAAAGCCCTAATTAATATATCTACGTCGCTATTAAGATCAACAAAGGGAACTGAGCTTTTATGCGCATTCATAATGTCAAAAATAGTTGACTTTAAGCCTTTTTTAGCAGGTTTATAACTGGTGTAAATGACTGGCGTCGGTCTATTGTCAAGTCGTTGAGCAGTACTTTCAACAAAAATATAATCATTGTGATAATACTTACGTTCAAATAGATGGCAAAAAACAGAATTATAGAATGTTTCGGCTAGTTCGGGTTGTTTATGCTCAGCAAGTAAGTTGATATATATTTTTTTAACTTGTAGCCATAAATCATCATCAAGAGACTCAATATGAAAATCTTGTTTGATGGTATTAAATGACTCTTCTACACGTTGTTCATAAAAAGTGGTTCTAGCTTTTGCCGCTTTTTGAACTTCTGCCCATTGGCATTGTTGGAAGCGTTGTTGGGCTGATTGTGTTATTTCAATGAAAAGGTGTATATGACGGTCAAAGCCGTTAATAATCGTTTTAGCTATAGCCAAGGCAAGTTCATTCATTTTCAATGCAACTATTGAGTAAAGTTTAAGAAAATCATACTTGAAAAAAACTATTTAAACAGGCTCTTTTAATTAATTATCGCTAAATAGTCACTATAATTAACAATTATGTTGTTGTGTATCAGTTTAGTACCGTATTAAGGTACTAATTAAAGGTAAAGTTTTTATTTAACTTGCTATCAAAGCTTCGGATCTCTAAAATTACGCGTTTTATTTTACCATTCACCTCAAGCAAGGCTTTCCTGAACTTTTATCATGCGTGTATCCGACTTTTCTTTTGATTTACCCAAAGAGCTGATTGCTCGTTTTCCTACGCCTGAGCGTACAAGTAGTCGATTAATGACGCTTAACGGTAATACAGGCGATATAGAAAACCTTGGCTTTACCGATATTCTTGCGCAATTAAAAGCAGGTGATTTATTAGTCTTTAATAATACCCGTGTTATCCCTGCCCGTATGTTTGGTCAAAAATCCAGTGGGGGTAGAATTGAAGTATTAGTTGAACGTTTAATCGATAAGAATACTGTTTTAGCTCATATTCGTGCGAGTAAGTCACCCAAAGTAGGTGCTGAATTATTATTAGAAGGGAAGGCAAAAGCAACCATGGTTGCTCGTCATGGCGCTTTGTTTGAGTTGAAATTTCATGGTGAACAGTCAGTATTATCAATACTTGATGATATAGGACATATGCCATTACCGCCGTATATTGATCGACCTGATGAAAATAGCGATCGTGAACGTTATCAAACAGTTTATAATGAAAAACCTGGCGCTGTTGCGGCACCAACAGCAGGATTGCACTTTGATGATGCCTTATTAGAAAAAATTCAAGCCAAAGGGGTTGAATTAGCTTTTGTTACATTACATGTAGGTGCGGGTACTTTTCAACCAGTAAAAGTTGATGAAATTGCTGACCATATTATGCACGCAGAGTATGTTGAGGTCTCAACTGAGGTTGTGGCGCAAATTAATAAAACTAAAGTCAATGGTGGCCGTATTATTGCGGTAGGAACAACGTCAGTTCGTTCATTAGAAAGTGCGGCTAAATCAGCGCAAACCCAAGGTACAGCCCTTACTGCTTTTTATGGTGATACAGATATTTTTATTACACCAGGTTATGAGTTTCAATTAGTGGATGCACTGTTAACGAATTTTCATTTATCTGAATCAACCTTATTAATCTTTTGGTCAGTGCCTTTGCAGGTTATGAGCATATTATGAAAGCGTATCAACAGGCCATTAGCGAAAAATATCGTTTTTTTAGTTACGGTGATGCGATGTTCCTCACAAAACAAAATAACACTAAATAACCTTGAGCTGATGCGGATACGTTTTAGCTTTTTTTGAATGCAACCATCAGCCTGTTTCGGTAGGTAGGAAATATTATTTATGAAAAAAAGAATGACATATGAGTTAATCAATACAGATGGCAAAGCACGTCGTGGTCGTTTAACGTTTGAACGAGGCATAGTAGAAACACCGCCTTTATGCCTGTAGGTACTTATGGCACAGTTAAAGGTATGAAATCTGAAGAAGTTGAAGAAACTGGTGCACAGATTATTTTAGGTAATACATTCCATCTAATGTTACGCCCAGGTACAGACATTATTGAACAACATGGTGGTCTACATGGGTTTATGAATTGGGATAAACCTATTTTAACTGATTCTGGTGGATTTCAAGTATTTAGCTTAGGAAAAATGCGTAAAATCACGGAAGAAGGAGTACGTTTTAGTTCACCAGTAAATGGTGAGAAAATTATGTTAACCCCTGAACGTTCAATGGAAGTACAACGTAGTTTAAATTCAGATGTTGTGATGATATTCGACGAGTGCACCCCTTATCCTGCGACACATAAAGAATCGAAAGATTCAATGGAGTTATCGTTACGTTGGGCACAGCGCTCAAAAGACGCGCACGGTGATAGTCCCAATGCCCTATTTGGAATTGTCCAAGGTGGTATGTTTGAAGACTTACGTGAAGTATCAATAAATGGTTTAAAAGCTATAGACTTCGATGGTTATGCTATTGGCGGGTTATCTGTTGGTGAACCAAAAGCAGACATGATCCGCATTTTAGATCACACAGCCCCCTTGATTCCTAAAAATAAGCCCCGATACTTGATGGGAGTAGGAAAACCTGAAGATTTAGTTGAAGGTGTTCGTCGCGGGATCGATATGTTTGATTGCGTCATGCCAACTCGAAATGCGAGAAATGGTCATTTATTTGTCAATACCGGCGTAATCAAAATTCGCAATGCCGGCAATAAAACAGATACTGGCCCTTTAGATGCAACGTGTGATTGTTATACTTGTAAAAATTACTCGCGGGCTTATTTGCATCATTTAGATAAATGTAAAGAAATTTTAGGTTCACAATTAAATACATTGCATAATTTGCATTTTTATCAAAAAGTCATGCAAGGTTTGCGTGACGCAATAGAGCAAGGTAAATTAGACGCCTTTGTAGAAGAGTTTTATGCCCTGCGGGGATTACCTGTACCGCCTTTGGCAAAAGGTAGCACGCAAGTTTAACTGTAGGTAGAATTTAATTCGGCCTACCAATTATAAAAAGAAGTAAGGAATAACAATTATGAGTTTATTTATAAGTACAGCGCATGCCGCAGCCGCTCCGCACCGCAGCCGGTGGTGGAATGGAAATGATGATAATGCTAGCGGTTTTTGGTTTGGTATTTTATTTTATGATTTACCGTCCACAAGCTAAACGCGTAAAAGAGCATAAAAGCTTGATGTCAGCTTTGTCAAAAGGTGATGAAGTACTAACGCAGGGCGGCATAGTGGGTAAAATTGTTAAAGTGTCTGATGAAAAAGATTTTATTGTCGTGAGTATTTCCGAAGGTACAGAAGTAACGGTGCAAAAAGGCGCAATAAACGCAGTACTTCCGAAAGGCACAATGAAAAGTTTGTAGCACTTAATCTCTTTGCTATTTAACACTGTAGCAGCATCGGAAATACTCATTGACTAGCGTCAACTCCGTGTTTCCTTTTTGCTACAGCGTTAACTAGCTTCGAGTTTAAACACTACATCGGCGGGTTAACTTATAAAATGTATTCGCGCTTAAACTAAAAACAGAAAATATTTTAATAACTGAATTAGTAGCTGTTTTGTTTGAGTTTTATTGAAATAAGTACAAGACGAAAGCGCGGTGTTGACGAATGTCAATGAGCACTTTCAACGCAGTAATTATAAAAATAAAGCACAAACACAATAGATACAAAAAAAGGACAGCTTGTGTTAAACAAATACCCTTTATGGAAAACACTGATGGTAGCGTTAATCGTTGCTTTAGGTGCGCTCTATGCCACACCTAACTTATATGGTGAAGATCCCGCCGTGCAAGTATCTGGTTTACGTGGTGTAGAAGCAAATGTTACCACCCTTGACGAAATTAAAGGGCATTTAAGTAATAGTAAAATTGATTACGCCAGTATCATTTTAGAGCAAGGACAAGTGTTAACACGCTTTAAGAATACTGAAGATCAGTTGAAAGCCCGTGATGTGCTCGATGATAGCTTAAGTGACAAATACTCGGTAGCCCTTAATTTAACGCCAGCAACTCCTGATTGGTTATCAGGTATTGGTGGTACACCAATGAAGTTAGGTTTAGATTTAAGTGGTGGTGTTAGCTTCTTAATGGAAGTGAACATGGCAGAGGCTATCAACAAAGCGAAAGATGGCATGGTTGGTGATTTTAGAGGTGACTTATTAAATGAAAAAATTCGTTATCGCAGTGTAAAAGAAGACGGTGACGCTATCGTTGTTAAGTTCCGTAAAATTGAAGACTTAGAACAAGGAGAGTCTTTACTGAAAAAACGCTACCGTGATTTGTTATTTACAACTGACGAAGATACGTTAACTTTTTCAGCTAAAATGACTGATGCCAAGTTAAAAGAAATTCGGGAATATGCTTTACAACAAAACATTACCATTATTCGTAACCGTGTGAATGAATTAGGTGTTGCTGAACCTTTAGTACAACGCCAAGGTAAGAAACATATTGTTATTGAATTACCCGGCGTTCAAGACACGGCAAAAGCGAAAGAAATTCTTAATGCCACTGCCACCATCGAGTTTCGTTTAGTTGATACGGAAGGTGATTTATCTGCGGCGCTAAATGGTCGAATTCCTCCAAGCTCAATCTTGTTAACAGATAAAGACGGCAAACCAACCTTATTGAAAAAACGCATTATGTTAACTGGTGATCATATCACCGATGCTAAATCAGGTTTTGATGAATATTCTCGTCCACAAGTAAATATTTCACTTGATAGTCTTGGTGGCAGTAAAATGTCTAATGGCACTAAAAGCAATATTGGTAAGCCAATGGCGACAGTGTTTATAGAATATAAACCAACCGACCGACGTGATCCTGAAGGGAATATTGTTTTCGAAAAAGTGCAAGAAGTTATTTCAGTTGCCACAATTCAAGCGCGCTTAGGTAAGAGTTTTAGAATCACAGGCGCGGCTCTCAAGCAGAAGCGCATAACTTAGCGTTATTACTGCGAGTCGGGTGCGTTGATTGCACCCATCACTATTGTTGAGGAACGTACTGTTGGACCAACACTAGGTGCTGAAAATGTTCAGTTAGGTTTTCAAGCTATTTTGATGGGCTTTGGCCTAGTTTTTCTCTTTATGATTATTTATTATCGCGCTTTTGGTGTGGTAGCAAATGTTGCCTTGGGCGCTAACCTAGTTCTAATTGTTGGTATTATGTCTTTGATTCCTGGCGCCACATTAACCTTACCGGGTATGGCGGGTATTGTATTAACTGTTGGTATGGCGGTTGATGCCAATGTATTGATATTTGAGCGTATTCGTGAAGAAATTCGCGAAGGAAAAACGATTCAACAAGCAATTCATCAAGGTTATGAAGCCGCTTTTTCAACCATTATTGATGCTAACATTACAACGCTAATTGCAGCTTTAATTTTATTCGCTGTAGGGACAGGGCCAGTAAAAGGTTTTGCAGTAACTTTATCTATCGGTATTATTACTTCAATTTTCACCTCAGTAGTTGGTTCAAGAACCATAGTTAATGCTATTTGGGGTGGAAAACGCCTTGAAAAGCTATCAATATAGTTAAGACGGGAATTTAAAAACAATGCAAATTTTACAATTAAAAGAAACCGTCAGTTTTATGAAGTATCGCAAAATTGCGATGGTCTTTAGTGCGCTGTTAATGCTTGCGTCAGTTGCTTCTCTCGTCGTCAATAAATTGAACTTCGGGCTAGACTTTACTGGCGGCACACTCATAGAAGTGGGTTTCGAACAAGCTGCTGATTTACAAAAATTACGTGAGCTGATGCAAAACAACAATCATGATGATGCCAAAGTTCAGTTTTATGGTAGTAGTCGTGATGTGGTCATTCGTCTTGGTTTACGAGGAGACGTGAAAGCAGAAATGTTGGGCAATGAAATCCTAACCATTCTTGAAACGGGAACAGGTCAAAAAGTCGACATGCGTCGTATCGAATTTGTTGGCGCGAGTGTTGGTGATGAATTAGCCGAGCAGGGCGGTTTAGCAATGTTAACAGCACTTATCTGTATTTTGATGTATGTTGCTTTTCGTTTTGAATGGCGCTTTGCTGTAGGTTCTGTTGTCGCATTATTTCACGATGTTTTGTTAACTTTAGGGCTTTTTTCCTTTCTACAACTAGAGTTTGACCTAACAGTACTTGCCGCTATTTTGGCTGTTATTGGTTACTCACTTAATGATACTATTGTTGTCTCTGATAGAATTCGCGAAAACTTTATGAAAATAAGGGATACGTTACCAGAAGATATCATTAACATATCATTGTCAGAAACATTAAGCCGAACTATTATCACGTCAATTACTACCTTATTAGTGTTAGCTGCATTATTTTTAAAAGGTGGCGTACTTATTCATGGTTTTGCGACAGCCTTATTATTTGGTGTTTTTGTTGGTACGTATTCGTCCATTTATGTTGCTTCATTAGTTGCATTAGCATTAGGGGTTTCAAGAGAAGATTTAATACCTGAAGTAATTGAAAAAGAAGGCGAAGATCAAGAACAGATGATGCCGTAATTATGGTATTATCAATCTAGTGAGACTTGCAAATCACAGGTGAATTGTTAGGAGCCGAACAGTCTTTTGTTCGGCTTTTTCCTTTCCGTTTCGATGTGTTTTTTTATGAACAAAGATATTTATTCGCTATACTTATACCAATTTAGATGGCCATACTGTATGCTGCACGGCCTTAACTGTCAGGTTACTTATAATCAGCAGAGGTTTGTTGTTCGTCACTTACCACTCGTCAGTCGTAACCCGTAATACCACCCCAAGAGATTTTTTATGAGCACCACTGTCATCCATTTTACCGA
Source organism: Colwellia maritima (assembly GCF_022669015.1). Lineage (GTDB taxonomy): Bacteria > Pseudomonadota > Gammaproteobacteria > Enterobacterales > Alteromonadaceae > Colwellia > Colwellia maritima. Next base: position 101,506 of record NZ_JAKKSL010000004.1, read on the forward strand.
TCTAGGTCTATCAGAACCACTACTTAAAGCGGTTCGAGATAAAGGCTATGACATTCCTTCACCAATACAAGCACAAGCTATCCCTGCTGTTCTTGCAGGTAGAGATGTGATGGCCGCAGCCCAAACAGGTACAGGAAAAACTCTTTGGTTTTACATTACCTTTATTAGAAAAGCTTTCTAAAGGCGGAACGGCTAAAAGTCGAGTTCAATCAAACAATGTTAGAGCATTAGTATTAACGCCAACAAGAGAGCTTGCCGCACAAGTGAGTGACAGCATTGCAACTTATGGTAAATATTTAGACTTACATTCTACCGTTGTTTTTGGTGGTGTTAAGATTAACCCGCAAATGCTTCGTCTTAGACAGGGTGTCGATGTATTAGTCGCCACTCCTGGACGTTTAATGGATTTATATAATCAAAATGCCGTTAAGTTTTCTCAGTTAGAAGTCTTTATTCTTGATGAAGCCGATCGAATGTTAGACATGGGTTTTATTCGCGATATTAAAAAAATCATTTCGGTATTACCCAAGCAACGTCAAAATCTACTTTTCTCAGCAACATTTTCGGCAGATATTCGCGCACTAGCGAAAGGCTTGGTCCATAATCCACTTGAAATTTCAGTAAATCCTGAAAATTCTACTGCGGAGAAAGTGACACAATGGTTAACCCCCGTGGATAAGAAACGTAAACCGACCGTATTAACACACCTCATTAAAGAAAATGCCTGGAAACAGGTACTCGTGTTTACAAAAACTAAACATGGGGCAAATAAGCTAACTAAATATTTAGAAGCAGAAGGATTAACTGCTGCAGCAATTCATGGTAATAAAAGTCAAGGTGCTCGCACTAAAGCACTTGCGTCTTTCAAAGATGGACGAGTACAAATTTTGGTTGCTACAGACATAGCGGCACGCGGTATTGATATTGACTTACTTCCGAATGTAGTCAATTTTGATTTACCTAATGTACCAGAAGATTATGTTCATCGCATTGGACGTACTGCTCGTGCAGGTAATACTGGGCAAGCCGTTTCATTAGTTTGTGCTGATGAACTAAACTTGTTGTGGGATATTGAACATGTTATTCAACAACATATTGATCGTAAAATGCTAGAGAATTTCATCCCAGTAAATGCACTAGGGGAGTCAAGAGCCATTAGGCCAATAAAAGCCAAAAAACCCCAAAAGGTTAAAGTAGGCGGCCAAGGAAAAGTTGACCATAAGGATGGACAACGTCCGGCGGCAAAACGTACAGGTGTAAATAATTCGAAACCAAAGCGTGCCAAAGGTAAACCTGCTGTAGCAAATGGACAAAGAAATAAGGCTAGTTAGGCTGAATTCGGTTGAAAGAATTTTCAAATATTTATTAAGCCAATTTCAAGTTAATTAAACAATTGATTTTATTTTGAATAGAAAAATCGCTTTCAAGTTGGTTTTCCGTTAATATTATGTTTCTTTATGTAAAAAATATTTTTTGATATAAAGAAACATAATAACAATAAACGAAAAATAATAATAATAATGCGATTTTTACTCTCAGTAGTAGCCTTTGTAGGCTGCTCTTTAATGCTTTTCTCTGTAGCCGTTTATGGTGCTGTCAGCAATATAAATGGTGCGTCTCCTTTTTCGGAAGGTAACTTTTTCTCGACTAAAATAACAAATGAACTTGACCAAATAGATAACTATTTGCGTCATTATGAAAATCGACAAGAGACTCGTTTTCTTAAAGCATACCCCCAGTTATTTTTGCAAACCCAAGGCTCTGACAATTTATGTCAACTTCAAGCTAAAGCGAGGGATTCTTCTTTAGATAAGTTTTCTAGTGACGATTATTATGATTTACACGATATACTCGTTTTTACGTTTTATTCAAAATTTGCCTATGACGATTTAGTTGATAGAACTAGGTCGATGGAAGAAAAGCACGTTGGAATCAAACTAGGCTTAGCCTATAAAAGGCGTGATTGGCTATCGAACTATGCAAGATTTAATTATAGCACTTTCGATATTACTCAGTTAATGCATGATTATGATCTGCAAGCTTTTTCTGCAGACGTAGTTGGAAACTTTTAGTTGAGATAACATTTATGCGTTTATTAGCTTTATTGTTTTTTTTATTGTACAGTAATTCGTCAATTGTCGCTGCAGGTGATTATTTACTTGGTGCAGGCGATAGTATAGAAATTGTTGTTTATGGTGAAAAGGATCTAACAACTAAAGTAAAAATAGGGCGGTCTGGCTTGGTCTCTTTTCCTTTTTTAGAGCCAATAAGTGTACTTGGATTGTCTGTAACTGAGGTAAAAAATAAAATTTATACAGGTTTGTTGGGCGATTATTTAATTAACCCACAAGTGGCTGTTTCAATTGTAGAATACAGACCTTTTTTCATTCACGGTGAAGTGGTGAAGCCTGGCGGGTTTCCATACCAAGAGGATTTACGTTTAGATAAAGCCATTGCCCTTGCGGGTGGTTTAACAAATAGAGCATCAAAAGAAGATTGGATAATAACAAGGACTGTTCAAGGGACGACAGTGACAATAGAAGCAAGTATTGCCACGCTCATACAACCAGATGATATAATAAAAATTGAGCAAAGTTTTTTTTGAATAATCAAAGTTTAGATAAACATAATAATGAAGATGGCTTAGGCTTAGATGAACTCTTTAAGCCGGTCTTTCAACGACTTTGGAAAATATTTTTATTATCTTTTGTTATCACTGCGCTTGTATTTGTCTACTTATCTTTATTAAAACCCTCATATCAGGCAACCGCGACGTTACAGATTGGCAGCACCAAACCTAGTGCTACGTTAACTATTAAAGATGCTTTTAAAGAATCTAATGTCAGTTCTGTACAAATTGAAACTCAGTTTGAATTATTAAAATCAAGAAAATTCGCTGCTCGTGTGATTGAAAAGCTAAACTTGCTCGATAGCGATGAGTTTATTGAAAACAAGTTTAGAGATAGTGTCGGTTTCTTAAATAGTGATCATAGTAATAAGACGATCTTACTAGAAAGTGCAATCTCAACTTTTCAGCAGCGCTTGCTTATCAAACCTTTAGCAAAAACCGAATTAGTTAAAATTTCTTATACATCTAATAGTCCTGAGCGAGCTAAAAAAATAGCTAATCAGATAGGAGAAACCTATCTTGAGTATCAAAACGATATTTATCTTTCCTCACAAGAAAATACTTCTACATGGTTAATTGAACAACTTACCGGTCTGGAATTGAAACTGCAAGCTTCAGAACGTAGTCTGCAAAAATTCAGAGAAGATGAAAATATTGTTGATATAAAAAGTGTTGTGGGACTTGTTGATGGAGAATTGACAGAGTTAACTTCATCATTACTCAGAATAACGCGAACACATGATGACTTAAAAATTACTTATCAATATATTATTGAAAATCAAGCTGCCCCCTCTAAATTGGTTGAATTAAACGAAATTAGCAATAATAACGCTTTTATAAAACTTCGCAGTATTGAGGATGCGATTGAGCAAAAGAAGCACGAATTATCAAGACGTTATGGTCCAAAACATCCTAAAATTATCGCCATCCAAGCAGAGCTAGATGCAGTAAAAGAAAGAATACAGAATAAGGCTGTCACGTTAAGTCAGTCTATTGTTGAGGAATATTCAATTCTTAAAGAAAAAGTAAAAGCAACTCAGAATCGATTAAAAGAGGCGAAGGCCAATTATTTAAGGTTAAGCCGCCTAGATAACCAATTTTCTCAATTGCAAAGAGAAGTTAGAACCAATAAAGAATTATATAACTCGTACTTAATACGTTTTAAAGAAGCGGATGCCATGGGTAATTATAAAGCTAATCTCTATGTTAGATTTATTGACCGAGCAACAACGCCTAAAACCGCCATTGCGCCCAGAAAAAAACTCACATTACTCATCGCTTTTATATTGTCTTTGATGGTGCTTGTTGTCATTGTTATTATACGTGATTTTTTAAGAGATACTCTAAGCTCACAGTATAAACAGGCTAACTTTACCGAAGCTAATATTATCGCTATTTTACCGATATTTAAAGTTGATAAAAAGCAGGCAGGTCTTTTTGGTAATGATCTTAGTTTTGCCGAATCAGTCAACGCGCTTAGATCGTCAATATTGTATCATCGGGTCAGAAAAGCGCCTAAAATTTTAGCCGTGACATCTTCGAGCTCAAGCGAAGGAAAATCCACGGTTGCATCTTATTTAGCTCGATCTTTTGGTGAAATGGAAAAAGTACTATTAATCGAAGCTGATTTGAGGTTGCCCACCTTAGCAAAAAAAATGAATTTAAGTGTTCATCGACCCGGTTTGTCAAATTTATTAGCGGACACTCATTCAATTGAACAATGTATCATTAGAGGTGTAGATCGTAAATTAGATCTGTTGACGTCTGGAATAACTCCTGCAAACCCATTGGTTTTTCTATCAATGAAGCGATTTGAGCTATTATTGAAATATTTTGGAAATCACTATGATCGTATCATTATAGAAACGCCACCGATTAACATAGTGAGTGATGCCCTAGTCATTTCAAAATTAGTTGAAAGCGTACTTTATGTTGTTGATGAGAATAAGACCAAACGAGAACAAATTAGGCAAGGTTTAAAGTTATTAAAACAGGTTAATGCAAATATCGAAGGTATTGTTATTAATCAAAGTAGAGTGAAAAGTACTGAGCGTTACCGAGAGAAGTATTATAAAGGCGCTAACAAGTATGTGAAAATGCAAAAGTTTAAGCGCGCTTAAATCCATTTCTTTATTTGTTATCAATAGGGCTTAAATAACCTAAATTTTTCAATTGTGAATCAGCAAATGTATCAACTACATTGCCAATAACAATTAAACTAGGTGGTTTAATGTGATGCAATATGACCAAGCTTTCTAATGTCTCTATTGTTCCTTTTATGACTTGTTGATTAGCATGTGTTCCTTTGCGAATTAATGCAGCAGGCGTGCTCATAGCGCGTCCGACCTTGACTAATTGTTGGGTAATTATAGGTAAACTTTTTATCCCCATATAAAATACGACGGTTTGCTCTTCGTCATTTAGTGTTTGCCAAGGTAAATCAAGGGCACCATTATCTTGCACATTTCCGGTAATAAAGGTGCAACTACGTGCTACTTTACGATGTGTTAATGGAATACCAAAGATAAGCTGTGCAAGCTGAAGCAGCTGTTATACCAGGCACAATGTGACAGGCAATACCATGGTCTAATAAAAATTGAGCCTCTTCTCCTCCGCGTCCAAACACAAAGGGATCGCCGCCCTTTAATCGTAAAACTTTTTTATTCAGTTTAGCGTAATCGACTAAATGTTGGTTTATCTCATCTTGCGGTACACGGTGGTTTGCTTGTTTTTTGCCAACATAAAGTTTTTCACAATTAGTTGGCAATAATGCCATTATTTCTTCGCTTACTAGCCGATCATAAACAACAACTTCGGCTTGTTGAATGAAGCGATATGCCTGCAAAGTTAGTAAATCCGGATCGCCAGGGCCTGCACCTACTAAGGCAACCTCCCCATATTTAAAGGACTGTTTGTGTTGAGGTGGTATATAGTGAGATGAAAAAGTCATTGTTACTCAGGCATGGGTTAAGATTGATATTACTGGTATTATTAAAGCAAAAAAAGCGCCAAAAGGCGCTTTTTTTAAAATATAACTTATTCTTTGTTGAACTAAAATATAAAAGTAACAAGCCAAGAGTTTTTACAGCAAAACCCTAAACCCGCTTAATTTCGCTTAATTCAAAGAAATCACGTTATAAATTATTTATTTAATGCATCACCTAAAAAAGGACGAATTTCTTTTAAAATTTCTTTTTGCAAACGCGTATTGCTAGCAACAATATTACCCGATGTTGCGTGATTATGACCACCAAAGCAAAATCTGTCACTAAACCACCGCCTTCAACTATTAATAGTTCACCGGCTGTATCCCAAGGTTTTAAGCCAATTTCAAAAAAACCATCTACACGACCCGGCAACATAGGCTAGATCAAGGGCAGCTGAGCCGGCGCGGCGCATATCTGATGTTTTTTGAAATAAAGCAGAAAACATAGCCATATAAGCATTCGTGTGTTGTCTATGTTTAAAAGGAAAGCCTGTCGCTAATACAGTGCCAGAAAGCTCTTTATGTGCTTTTACACGGATGCGCATGCCATTTAATTGTGCACCTTTACCACGGCTAGCGGTGAATAGCTCACCACGAATTGGGTCAAATATGACTGCTTGGTCGATTTTTCCTTTAACTTTCAGCGCAATAGATACGGCAAAGTGAGGAATACCTTTAATGAAATTTGTTGTACCATCTAGTGGATCAATAATCCACTGATAATCATCGTCTGAGCCAGTAGATAAACCAAACTCTTCACCAATAATGGTATGAGTCGGGTAAGATTTACGAATAGTTTCAATAATTGTCTCTTCGGCTGCTTTATCAACACTAGTGACGAAGTCGTTAGAACCTTTTGATTCTACTTCGACTTTTTCAAGTTGCTCAAAAGAGCGAATAATAACTTTTCCTGCATTGCGCGCAGCGCGCACGGCAATATTTAGCATGGGATGCATAATAATGTACCTATTTGTAAATGGCTTTTAAAAGAACGAGTAGCTAGTAAATTACCAGTGAGTATTTGCTTTGTTAAGCTTTGAATACACCTTGTATAATTTAAGCGCGCGGATTATAGCAAACATGGATGTTTTTAGCGAGCGAGATATTAAATAAAATTGTTCACTAAATAGCCGTTACTCTTTTATATAGAAAAACAAACTAAGTTAAGCAAACTTGGTTTATTGATTTTACGTGCTTTTTATTAGGCACAGCAGTATTCTTCTATGTTAGGATCACAGGCATATAAATGAGGAGTTACGAAGAAGTAACTCAAAGATAACGCTAAGTATGAGCAAAAGTAACATGTCAGATCCGAAGTCACATTCACAGAAAAATAATTTATTAGATCAAGTACGTATTGTACTGGTTAATACCTCTGATTGCCGAAATATTGGTAGTGCGGCACGAGCAATGAAAACGATGGGCTTAAGTCAATTAATATTAGTTGATCCAATCGAAATGCCAAATGGCCAGGCTCAAGCCCTCGCGGCAGGGGCAACAGATGTACTAGCGAATGCAAAAGTGGTTAGCACGCTGAGTGAAGCCATTGAAGATTGTGGTTTAGTGGTGGGTACAAGTGCACGTTCACGCACACTACCTTGGCCTATGCTCGAACCACGTGGCTGCGGTGAAAAGTTAATAGTAGAAGCGTGTGAATATCCTGTTGCATTAGTCTTTGGCCGTGAAAGTAGCGGATTAACTAATGATGAGCTGCAACTATGTCATTTTCATGTACAGATACCTGCTAACCCAGAATACAGTTCATTGAATTTAGCCATGGCGGTGCAAACACTGAGTTACGAAGTTCGTACGAGTTATTTGTTATCTATTGATAACCAACAACAAGAGCGAAGCACAGGTAATGGTCAATATATAGGCAAGAAGATAAACGCGAAAAGTGAAGATGATGAAGTTTACCCGGTAACGGAAGAAACAGAACGTTTTTATCAACATTTTGAAAATGCACTAATCTCTACCGGTTTTATTGTTGATAGTCACCCTGGTTTAGTGATGACTAAGTTGAGACGCTTATTTAATCGTGCTCGTCCTGATGTAAAAGAAGTAAAAATGATGCGTGGCATTCTTGCATCAATTGAAAGGGCGTCTATTGAAAAAGCCCCAACAGAAAAAACTTCAGATAAATAAACAAAAATGTAAAGGAAAGGAAAGACTATGTTCGACCGCATGAAAGAAGACATTAACAGTGTTTTTGACAGAGACCCTGCAGCACGTACAACATTTGAAGTGTTGCTTAATTACCCTGGGTTGCATGCTATTTGGATACACCGTCTTAGTCATCGATTATGGCGTGCAAATTGGAAATTATTAGCGAGAGTATTATCCACTTTTTCTCGATGGTTAACTGGTGTGGAAATTCATCCAGGTGCGAAACTTGGTCGTCGCTTCTTTATTGATCATGGTATGGGTGTTGTTATAGGAGAAACGTCTGAAATAGGTGACGATGTCACCTTGTATCATGGTGTTACACTCGGTGGTACAAGCGGAATCTTTGGTAAACGTCACCCAACGCTAGAAGATAATGTTGTTATTGGTGCAGGGGCACAAGTGCTTGGCCCTATTACGATAGGGAAAGGCGGGAAAGTTGGCTCTAATTCTGTTGTGGTAAAAGATTTACCTGAAAATGCAACGGCAGTGGGGATTCCTGCACGTATAGTGAATAGTAATAAAAATGCTAACTCCTTATTAGACAGTGAACTAAACGAAAAACTTAATGGTCATTTAGACAAAGAATCTCGTGATGAAGCAGCAAGAAAATTTGGTTTTGATGCTTATGCTGTGTCTGCCGATAGTCCCGATCCTGTTGCAAAAGCAATCGGTCGTTTGTTAGATCACATGCATTTAATGGATGCGCGTGTATCTTCACTTTGCAAAGAAGTGAATCAACTTGGGGGGAATATTTGCCCTAAAGATTTGCCTGAGTTGAAAGTGGGTGAGTTTGTTGAAGATGAAAAAGCAGCGGCGAAACGAAGACAAACGAAGGTTGAAAGTTTTGATCCTGAAATATAAAGGCTAATCACTCTTTAGATTTAGCGATGTAATTAACCCATTAATAGCACAAAAAACTACTAACATAAATTCAGTATAAGCAATAGTTGATTAAAATAGTCAAGTATTGCTTTCTCATTTACTTTTCTTAGTGTAAAATACTTGACTATATTACTCAGGTATATATTTGACTATTTTATAGGGTTATGTAAAATTGCGCGCAATTAATTGTCACGCACTGCTTACAACTAAAAAAATTGTTAATAATGCCTGTCATTAAAATAGATCATATAGGCGCAAATTATGAAATTAACCTCTAAAGGTCGATATGCTGTAACTGCAATGCTTGATGTTACTATGCATGCTGCACACGGACCAGTTTCATTAGCTGATATTTCAGAGCGACAAGCGATTTCTCTGTCATATCTAGAGCAATTATTTTCTAAATTACGTAAGCACGGTTTAGTCATAAGTGTACGCGGACCAGGTGGTGGTTATCGTTTAGGACGATGTTCAGCACAAATTGCTATTGCTGACGTTATCAGTGCTGTTAACGAAAGTGTTGACGCTACAAAATGTCATGGAAAAGGCAATTGTCAAGGAGGGGAGCAATGTTTAACACACTCCCTTTGGGATGGTTTAAGCAGGCGTATTGAAGAATTCTTACAAAGTATTTCTTTGGCAGAGCTTGTGGCTAAAAATGATGTACAAACCGTTTCTAAACGACAGGATGATATTTACATATCCGTAAATAAAGCGCCATCGTTAGAAACGATTATCCCCATTAACTTATAATGTAATCACGTTAATAGTAATCATAGATTGTTATTAACTTAATACCAGATAACTCGTACAAGTGGAGAAAGAAAGCCAATGAAGCTTCCTATATATTTTGATTACTCAGCAACGACCCCAGTCGATAAACGTGTTGCAGAAAAAATGATGCAGTATATGACTAATGAAGGTCATTTTGGTAATCCCGCATCACGTTCACACAAATTTGGTTGGCAAGCTGAAGAAGCGGTTGATATTGCTCGTAACCAGATAGCTGAATTAATTAATGCTGACCCACGTGAAATTGTTTTCACGTCAGGTGCTACCGAATCGGATAACCTTGCCATTAAAGGTGCTGCTCATTTTTATAGCAAAAAAGGCAAGCATGTTATTACCTGTAAAACTGAGCATAAAGCCGTATTAGATCCTTGTCGTGAATTAGAACGTCAAGGATTTGAAGTAACGTATCTTGACCCAGAAGATAACGGGCTAATTGATTTAAATAAACTTGAAGCAGCGATGCGCGATGACACTATTTTAGTTAGCATCATGCATGTTAATAATGAAATTGGCGTGATTCAAGATATTGCTGAAATTGGTGAAATGTGTCGTGTCCGTAAAATTATATTTCATGTTGATGCTGCGCAAAGTGCAGGGAAAATCAACATTGATATGCAACATTTAAAAGTAGATTTGTTATCTATTTCTGCCCATAAAATGTATGGACCTAAAGGTATCGGTGCACTATACGTAAGTCGTAAACCTCGTATACGTTTAGAAGCACAGATGCACGGTGGTGGCCATGAACGTGGTATGCGCTCTGGTACGTTAGCAACACATCAAATTGTTGGTATGGGTGAAGCTTGCCGTATAGCGAAAGAAGAAATGGCACAAGATCTTGCACATGTTACCGCCATGCGTGATCGCTTATGGGCAGGATTAAATGCTATGGAACAAGTATTTGTTAACGGTGATTTTGACAAACGTTATCCTGGTAATTTAAATGTAAGCTTCAACTTTGTTGAAGGTGAATCATTAATTATGGCATTGAAAGACTTAGCTGTATCTTCAGGTAGTGCTTGTACTTCTGCAAGCCTAGAGCCTTCTTATGTACTACGTGCATTAGGCTTAAATGATGAAATGGCACATAGTTCTATTCGTTTCAGTTTCGGTCGTTTCACTACAAGCGAAGAAATTGATTATGCTATTGAATTAATACAGAAATCTATTGGTCACTTACGTGATATGTCACCGCTTTGGGAAATGTTCAAAGACGGTATTGATTTAGACTCAATTGAATGGGCAGCTCACTAACTTTTTATTCGTTTATTAGCCCCAAAAAATGTGAAACTGCTAGGAGAAATTATTATGGCTTATAGTGAAAAAGTAATCGATCATTATGAAAACCCGCGTAACGTTGGCTCTATGGATAAAAATGATCCATCTGTAGCTACTGGTATGGTTGGCGCACCCGCTTGTGGTGACGTAATGAAGCTACAACTTAAAATTTCAGCCGATGGTATTATTGAAGATGCTAAATTTAAAACCTATGGTTGTGGGTCTGCTATTGCATCAAGCTCATTAGTAACCGAATGGGTGAAAGGTAAATCTATAGAGGAAGCAGGCGAAATCAAAAACACCGCCATAGCTGAAGAATTAGCGTTACCTCCAGTAAAAATTCATTGCTCAATTTTAGCGGAAGATGCAATAAAAGCGGCAATTGAAGATTACAAAAGCAAGAACGGCTAATTTTTACAGCAATACACAATTTACACCAAGACGCTAAACAGGAAAAGTAGTATGTCAGTTACCATGACGCCAAGCAGCGGCAGAGCGAGTTCAATCTTTTATGGTAAACCGAGGTAAAGGCCTTGGTTTACGTTTAGGTATTAAAACAACCGGCTGTTCTGGTTTGGCTTATGTGCTTGAGTTTGTTGATGATTTAAATGAAGATGATAATGTATTTGATATTGAAAATGTAAAAATTATCATCGACACCAAAAGCTTAGTTTACCTTGATGGTATCGAGTTAGATTTTGTGAAAGAAGGCTTGAACGAAGGCTTTAAGTTTACCAATCCTAATGCGAAAGGTGAGTGTGGTTGCGGAGAGAGCTTTAACGTATAATTTTTTATTTAACTCTGTGCTATTTTAAACAGCTTCAGTATCTATTGTGCTTATTGACTGGCGTCAACGCTGCACTTTCCATGAATCTTGATAGAATAGTGTGGGGCTAAACGAAAAGCCTCTGTTACTTTAGATATAGTAGAGCAAAACTATTTTGAATTACTTTCAATTATTCGGCATTGACGTTAACTTCGATGTCGATTTAAATCAATTGTCACAAACTTATCAAACCCTGCAAAAAAAGGTTCACCCCGATAAATTTGCACATGCATCAAGTCAAGACCAACTTCTAGCCGTGCAAAAATCGGCCGAAATTAATGATGCTTACCAAACGTTAAAACACCCGTTAAAACGAGCAGAATATATACTTGTTTTACGCGGTGTTGATTTGCCCAACGAACAGCATACATTTGGTGATACCAGTTTTTTAATGAGACAAATGGAACTCAGAGAAATGTTAGCTGAGGTCAAGATGGCTGAAGATGTTGATGCAGCATTAGAAAATGCACAGCAAGAACTTGAACAAGAATATCAGCAACACTTTAGTTTACTGCAAGCGCAAATGCTTGAAAACAGTGAAGCAGGTAATGCCCTTGCCTGTGATAATTTACGTAAATTAAAATTTTATCAAAAGCTTAATATTGAAATAGAACGTCTAGAAGAGAGTCTGTTTGACGATTAACGTGACGAAGGCAGGTTTAGTCGCGCGAAAAGACTGTTATAGACGAAATAATTTAATCAAGCGTTTTTACGTTTGTGATGACACTAACCAAAAAAGAACATAAATGAACTATGGCTTTATTACAAATAGCAGAACCCGGTCAAAGTACAGTACCGCACGAGCATAGGTTAGCTGCCGGTATTGATTTAGGAACAACCAATTCCCTGATTGCCAGTGTACAAAGTGGTGAAGCAAGCACTTTAACAGACAGTCAAGGTCGCGATATATTACCCTCTATTGTTAGTTATCAAGATGCCCCAGAAGGTAATGGTATTTTAGTAGGAGATGAAGCAAAAGCACTTAGCGTCAGTGATCCTCAAAATACTATCGTATCGGCAAAACGATTAATAGGTCGATCATTATCCGACATACAAAGTAAATATCCTTCATTACCGTATCAGTTTTGTGGGGATGACAATCATCCTGAAATTATGACTCGACACGGAAACATAAACCCCGTGCAAGTCTCAGCTGAAATTCTCAAAAAATTAAGTCAACGTGCAGAACAAGCATTAGGTGGTGAGCTTACTGGTGTAGTCATTACGGTTCCAAGACATTTTGATGATGCACAAAGACAAAGCACCAAAGATGCTGCTAAATTGGTGGTGTTAATGTATTACGTCTTCTAAATGAACCAACGGCTGCGGCTGTCGCCTATGGGCCGGATTCAGAACAAAAAGGTGATCAAGAAGGGGTTATCGCTATTTATGATTTCGGTGGTGGTACGTTTGATATTTCAATTCTCCGTTTAAATAAGGGTGTCTTTGAAGTTTTATCGACTGGTGGTGACTCAGCCTTAGGCGGCGATGATTTTGATGTAGCTGTTGTTGACTACTTAGTTGAACAAGCAGAGTTAACACGTCCTCTGTCACCCACAATTGAACGCCAATTAATGCAACAAGCTTGTGCGGCTAAAGAGCAATTAACAACGCAAACCAGTGTTGAAGTAAAGTTAAGTTTGTCTGACGATAACGTATGGACGACCATTTTAACAATTGAAACCTTTAATAGCTTGATTGCCCATTTAGTGAAAAAAACCTTAAGAGCCTGTCGCGTAAGTTTAAAAGATGCACAAATCGGTGTTGATGATGTGCTAGAAGTTGTTATGGTTGGTGGATCTACACGTGTACCATTAGTACGTACAGAAGTTGAAAAATATTTCGGCAAAAAACCATTAACGTCAATTGACCCTGATAAAGTGGTTGCTATCGGCGCGGCGATTCAAGCCGATATTCTTGCGGGTAATAAACCTGATAGTGATATTTTATTACTTGATGTTATTCCTCTTTCGCTTGGTTTAGAAACAATGGGGGGATTAGTTGAAAAAGTTATTCCACGTAATACCACCATTCCGGTTGCTAAAGCGCAAGAATTTACCACCTTTAAAGACGGTCAAACGGCAATGGCTGTACATGTGCTGCAAGGCGAGCGAGAACTTGTTGATGATTGTCGTTCGTTAGCGCGTTTTGAATTGCGAGGTATTCCTGCGATGACCGCGGGTGCTGCACATATTCGTGTAACCTTTAAGGTGGATGCTGATGGTTTATTGTCGGTTAGTGCAATGGAAAAATCATCAGGTGTTGAATCAAGTATTGAAGTTAAACCATCGTTTGGCTTAGATGACAACCAAATTGCACAAATGCTTAAAGATTCTATGAATAATGCCAAAGCTGATATTGATGCGCGCATGCTTAAAGAACAACAAGTTGAAGCTGCTCGTGTAATTGAATCAATTCAAGCAGCTATAACCTTAGACAAACATTTGCTGACTGATTCAGAAAGAGAAGGAATTGAAAAAGTAATTAAGCAAGTTGCTGATATCAGTCAAGGCGAAGATGCAGATGCAATTGAAGCGGCAATTGAAAAATTAGATCAGGCAACGGCTGTCTTTGCTGAACGTCGCATGGACAGTTCAATTAACAAAGCATTAAGTGGTCAGTCGGTTGAGAAGCTGTAACGAATAGACAATTTTTAGCCATTAGCTAAATAAAAATGACAATGAGAGAAAAGTAAAATGCCAAAAATTATATTTTTACCCAATGAAGAGTTATGTCCAGAAGGCGCAGTTGTTGAAGCTGAAAAAGGCGAAAGCATATTAAACGTAGCTTTAAAAAATGATATTGGTATTGAGCATGCTTGTGAAAAGGTATGCGCCTGTACAACATGCCACGTTATCATCCGAGAAGGATTCGATTCCATAGAAGAGGGCGATGAGCTGGAAGAAGATATGCTTGATAAAGCATGGGGTTTAGAGCCAGAATCTCGACTTAGCTGTCAGTCTATCGTGGGTGACGAAGACCTAGTGGTTGATATTCCAAAATACACGGTAAATATGGTGTCAGAGAATCATTAATCTAGTTTAATTTAAAGGACTATGAGGTAAATTCTGTCTTAATTAGTTGATAATATATAAATATTAGCTAAACTTGAGTAGGAATTTAATCGTACAAATAAAGGGTTTTTATGAATGAGATAGACAATACAATGGCACTAGCCGATACGTTATCGGTGAAAGCATATGAATTAGGTTTAGAGTATGCACCTAAACTTGCCTTAGCCATTATTACGCTAATAATTGGTTTATGGATAATAAAAGGGATTAGTAAACTCGTCACACTATCGATGAAAAGCTCAAAAGTAGATCCTACGCTTATTCCTTTTATGGATAGTTTGGTTTCATGGATTTTTAAGGTACTGTTATTTATTTCAGTAGCATCAATGGTTGGCATCGCTACAACGTCCTTTATTGCTGTGTTAGGTGCCGCAGGTTTGGCAATTGGTTTGGCATTACAAGGTAGCTTAGCAAACTTTGCCGGCGGGGTTTTAATCATGATCTTTAAACCCTATAAAGTGGGTGATTTAATAGAGTCACAAGGACATTTAGGGGTGGTTAAAGAAGTACAAATATTTAATACCATTTTAATTGCACCACAATCAAAACAAGTGATCATACCTAATGGGGCGGTATCTAATGGCTCTATTACTAATTTTACTGCAGAAGGTAAAATTAGGGTTGACCTTACTGTGGGGATTTCTTACAACGCAGATATTGATCTTGCTAAATCCGTGCTTTTGGACGTGTTAAAAGCGAATGATAAAGTAATGACAGAGCCTGCACCTTTTGTTGGTGTTACAGGAATGGGCGATAGTTCGGTTGATCTAGCTGTTAGACCTCATTGTCATCCAACGGATTATTGGCCTGTATTTTTTGAAGTTAATGAAGCGATGAAGAAAGCGCTTGATAAAAATAACATCAGCATTCCGTTCCCACAACGCGATGTACATTTAATTCAATCACAAATAACTCAATCATAAATTAAACCATATTTTTTGAATTGTTTTTAAATAAACGCTATATTTTTCTAAAGTATAGCGTTTGTTTTTTCTAAATATCTAACCTCTAGAATCAAAAAGTATTAGTACATCCTCTTACAATCAATAGTTTGCCGTAAACATATTACCCAACCGCCGTAAGAGCCTTAATAACACCTCTAATTTCAGCTAAACCTTTCAAGCGACCAATACAAGAATACCCAGGGTTTCCCTGTTTATAAATATCATCTAAAATTTGGTGACCATGATCGGGTCTAAAAAATATATCATTATTACCCTTTTTTCCCTCGCGTCTTTTTTCTTCATTTAACAAAGCAGAAATCACTCTGACCATATCTACATCACTTGATAGATGGTCAGCTTCATAAAATGAACGTTGTTCATCTTTATCTTTAGCAACACCTCGTAAGTGAGCAAAATGAATACGAGATCCAAAATCTTTAGCCATTTCAGGTAAGTTATTATCTGGCCGACTACCGTAGGTTCCTGCGCATAATGTAATACCGTTTGCAGGGCTTGGTAGTGCAGAAAAGAGAATATCTAAATCTTCAGCTGTACAAATAATTCGTGGTAAGCCCAACATATCTCTTGGTGGATCATCTGGGTGAATGGCTAATTTAACTCCTAACTGTTCAGCTTTAGGTAACACTTGTGTTAAAAATGAAAATAAATTTTTTCTTAAAATATCTTTAGTAATATTTTTGTAATTTGCTAGGGCATTTCTAAAGTTATCAAGTGTATAAGCATCAGTCATTTTACCTGGTAAACCGGCAATAATGTTTTTGGCTAATAAGGCTCTATCAGCTTCAGACATGGCTAAAAATGCAGTTTTTGCTTGTTTTATTTCTGCTGCTGAATAATCCGTTTCAGCCTGTTCACGTTGTAAAATAAATAAATCAAACGCAGCAAATTTTTGTTGATCAAATCTTAGGGCATAACCCCCATTTGGTAATTGAAATTTCAAATCTGTTCGTGTCCAATCGATTACCGGCATAAAATTATAACAAATAGTTTTAATACCACATTTTGCTAAGTTTTCCATGGATGTTATCCAAGCATCCACATAGCGTTGATTATCTACACGACCTAATTTAATATCTTCATGTACAGGAATGCTTTCTACCACTGACCAAATAAGAGAGGATTGATTCTTGTTGTTTTTTTCAATTAACCCTTTATGGATCTTAATTTGATCTATTGGCCATACTTCACCAGTAGGTATTGTGTGCAAAGCACTCACAACATCAGTAGCCCCTGTTTGTCTAATATCGGCAATCGATACAGGGTCGTTAGGACCAAACCATCTCCAAGCTTCACGCATTTAAACTCTCCACATATCATTTCTGTATTTGTATTTATTCAAAATTTTCTTGATTCGGTTATTAACTGTTTCCGGGATAACATTCCAAAATAGACATACCTAAATCGGTTTGGTATTCAAATTCTCGAACACCAAGAGGGCAAAAGAACCGATCCCAACGATTAAGTTGAGTGATTTTGTCGCCCATACGTAATACGCCCGTTCCTTCCGTTACAATGCCGTAAAAAAAAGCGTTTTCATTACGTTTAAAATACCCTTTTATTTGTGCTCTTTTTACGGTGAAGCAAGATGTTTCACTGGCACCAATTAACTCTTCAAGTTTGTTTCCTTGTTCGTCGACTGCAATAACTTTAGGGTAACATCGAAACTCTGCATTGATCTTTTCTGAAGGAACTGGAGCAAAATTAAATACGTCTAACGCTGTTTCGATATCTTTGCCCATAAATCTTGCTTGTTCTGGTATTTCGTACCCACAACGTTCAAACTCAAATCGTACGGCTAAATCTGATGGTTCCATTATTTCCAACATCAGAATGCCTTCACCTAATGCATGTGGACGACCACCAGGTAGGATAAAAACGTCACCCGGTTTTACCGGAATTTTGTCAAAACAGCTTTCTATGGAGGTAATATCTTGGGTTTCAATCCATTCTTTTAGCTGCGCTCGACTTGGCGAGCGTTGAAAACCCGCATAAATATAGGGGGTACTGATATCTTCACGCGTTTCAAGAATCACATATGCTTCAGTTTTACCACGTGGCATATTTAAACGTTCTTGAGCAAACTCTCGGGTTGGATGGGCTTGAAAATGCAAGCGAGTAGAACTATCCAAATATTTAACCAACGGAATATCATTCATCGAACGTATTGTGCCACCACTTTGCCCCAGAAAAAATTGCGGATCTTTCTCTAGTAATTGACGAAAAGGAACATACTTTCCTTGGTCATTTTTTACCATCGCTAAGCCTTCAGAGATATGTTCGCGACCAATATTACGAGCCTCGACGGTTGAGCCAATCCAGTCTTCTGGAAAACTTGAATCTTGAGGATTTTCCTTTCCTTCGATCATATCTAGCAGTTTTCCGCCTCTGTAGGTTCGCCATACACGGTTGGCTGTAAATTTAATAATTTGATTCATAGTTACTATTCCATTGAAATTGTTTGTTTCAGCATTTGCCTATTAAAAACAAACCATATGCCTGGGAATTAAACCCGCTTATAAGTGCGGAAAATGACAAATAAAGCTTAGCCACCGTTATCACAATAAAGGGGGGTTAAAGATTCTGTAAGGTAGAAATGATTCCAATTAAGCTCATGTAGCTCATGATTAAGGCAAATATAAATATCATTACTAAGATAATATTGGTTACCTTTGAAAACTTATTCTCACCCATTAAGCCTGTTTTATTACCTATATAGAAAATACAGCCAACGGTAGCAGGTAAAAGTAAAGCCCCAAAAGCCTGAGAGCTAATCATTACGGCAATTGGTTTAACATTAAAAATGGGTACAATTAATCCTAATAAAGATATGACGAAGGCCATAATTCGGTAGCTTGGTCTTTTCAGATTAGGTGCACGTTGGTGAAAATCATCTAGTAACCAAGGTAGTAATGCTACATTTGGAAACTGCGAAGAAATACCTGCTGCTATTAGTCCAATAGTAAAAATAGTGACAGCAGCAGAGCCTGCTAAAGGCTCAAGTAAATTAATCATTTGAGTTACATTGACTAATGTAACGCCCTCAACAAATAAAGATCCACCGCTGCTGCCATGATTGAGGTACTAACAATAAACATTAGAAATGCTGAAAAAAATGCATCTCTATTTTGGGCTTTTAAGTCAGCTATTGTCCAACCTGCTTCTTTTACAAGGATAGTACGTAATATAAATAGCCCTGAAAACACAGTTGTTCCCACCATCGACGCTATGACTAAAAATGCATTTTTATCACTTCCTGTATCAGGTACGTTAGGTACCATACCTTTTAAAATGTCCATTGCCGGCGGCATAAGAATAATAAAATTAATCAAAAAACATATCGACATGATACCGACGAAAATCGCCAATATTTTTTCAAAAACGTCTGTTTTACCTATGAGAAAAATGGCATAGACAAAGCTGATAAAAAAGAGAGCACAAATAACAGGTGAGATACCGCCGCCAATAAAGTTTTTGGACCATTCATAACAAACATCAGCTAAGATACCCATGACCCCAATAACACTTCCGCAGATTTGTGTTGTGAGTGCAACGATAAACAGTATCGCAACTGTTGGGTGTATATGCTTTTTAAAAGACAGAAGCGCTGTTTGACCGGTTACTAACGTGAATTTTCCAAATAAGTTAATTAAAAAATAGGTGATAGCGCAGGAAATAAAAATGGTCCAGAGTAATGACATACCATAATCAGCGCCGGCTTTTGCCATAGCTGTAACGCTGCCAGTACCTACGGTAAAACCAAACAAAAATATTCCAGGCAGTAGAGACTTAAAAAACATCTTCATATTATTCACTTTAGTTGTACCTTACGTTAGCAGCATATTTAAAGTACTTATTTTAAAGCACTTATTTGTTAGAAAATTTAATATAGTCAAAAAAAAGGTCTATCGTACTTTTACAGTAGCTAGCGCTATCAATATCTACAAGTTACCAATAAAACCAATTAATAAAAAATCTGTATGACCAAATGTAAATCAAAATACAACAGATTGCAATTACCAAAATTGAAATTATATTATATTCATTATTATTGATGTAACTTTAAAAGTGGTGTTTTTTATAGTGTCACAGTACTACGATTTCTTTTTTATATTTTATTAATGCTTATTAATCAAATGATTATTTTTTTGCTAAGTGTCTAGCTAACATTCAACTTAACCATTTTATCTAAAATGAAAGAGTGATAATTACTGATTATAGTCATTTTACTGAGGTGAAATCCAAAAGAGCAGGCTTAAAGTGGTAAACCAATTAGTTATGTATTAATAGGAGGTGACATTGTTAGATGATTTTTTGGTTAGACCGACAAAATCTATATTTGGTTATTTTTTATATCTTATTGAAATAAAATAATGAGTAAATAAGACGGATGATAAACCAGTGTAATTGTAAACAAGTAATTTAAATTCAGTGTGTTATGTGTTTTTATTAAAGTCGACGGTTGATTTTTATTTTTTATTGGTAAGTTATGTTTTTGTTTGTTTAGTTATTTTGGTCTAACCAAAAGGTTGACCTTTTCTGTTTTTATTGTAACTATCTATGTGATTTCTTGTGAGTACAAGTACTCAGTGCTTTAGTTATGAGGAGTCGATACTTTATTTTATCGGCATCTGTCTTGAAGATGACGACTTATATTCATTAAAACAACAAACAATAAATGTAGCTTTTGAATTTTTGTAAACCAATTTCAAAATAACTACTCCGGGGAATCATATGAGACAAAAATTATCTAAAATAACCCTAGCGGTTTTGTCAGCAACTTCGCTAAATTTTGCAACGTCAGTATATGCACAAGAGGTGCCTGCAGAATCAGAAGTTGAAGTCATTCAAGTTACGGGTATGAGAGCCTCTCTGACAAATGCACTTGCAGAAAAACGTGATACAGATAATCTAGTTGAAATAATTAATGCTATTGATATTGGTAAGTTGCCTGACCAAAATCTAGCAGAAGTACTTGAAAACGTTACAGGGGTTCAAATTACAAGAACAGCGGGTGTTGGTACAGGCGTACAAATTCGTGGTAGTAACGCTAACCGTGTTGAAATTAATGGTGCATCTACTGTTGGCTCTGGTACTGGTCGTAGTGGAATGAATTTTGAAGATATTTCTGCTGCAATTATTCTTGGTGTTGAAGTGACTAAAGCTTCCGAAGCTAAAACGACAGAAGGCTCAGTGGGTGGAACGATAAACATTCGTACTATTCGCCCGCTAGAACTTACTGAAACCTTGGGATCTTTACGTGTACAAGGTGAAGATAGTAGTCTAACAACCGATGGTGTTCAACCAAGAATGTCTGGGGCATACGGTGATAGTGGGAACTCGACTCTGGCGGTAAGTTCGGTGTTGTTATCAGTGGAAGCTATTCTAAACAGGAAGCGACTTCATTTCGTCCACGTCTTGACCGCGATGGTAGCCTTGTTGAAAATGTGAACGCGAATGTTGTGAGAAGTGGTGAGTTAGAAGATCAACCGACTGAAAGACCTGCTGCTCAAGAATTCGATTTTCTCGGTATTCAATTTGTTAATCAGGAATTAGAAAATTTTGAATATGAAACTAAAAATATCGCTGCTTCATTTGAGTATGCACCAAACGATAATCTAAAGTTTTTCTTTGATGCGGTTGTTACAAAGCAAGAACGTCGCCAAGATAGTTCGCGAGTGCAGGGATCTGGTATTGCAGAAGCACATGATTATTGGGTACCTGATGTATTTGAAACTGTTGACTTTGGTTCACTCGATGGTAACGAAGTTGGTAGTATTCAAGCGGCACTCATTGGTACGGTTGGCGTTAATTTAGAGGCGGACGATGATGATCCAAACTTACGTTTTAGTAGTGATACTGGTGCACGTATAACCGATACCGAAGTCTTTAGGTTAGGTGGTGAATGGCAAGGTGATAATCTAAAAGTAAGTGTTGAAATATCAAGTGCAAATTCTGACACGATTTCACCTAAGCTAGATGCTCAAGTAAACTTTGTTAACCCAAATGCGCCACTTGATGCGCTAGATGCTGATGGTAACCCTACGGCTGCTACGAGTAATGATAATAGTGTACCACTAACTTATGACTTGAGTGGCGGTTCGCTAACCTTTGGTGTAGCTTTTGACGCGCCTTATGCACCAACCGCAGCCGATTTATTAGACCCGAACAACGTAATGTTTGACCAAGTAGATATAAGTCGAAGTACAGTAGAAAATTCTGAAGATGTATTCCGTACGGATTTCACCTATTTCTTAGACGATAATATTATCGGCTCTATTGATTTTGGTTATCGTTATAACAAAACGAAACATACTTCAATATCATCATCAGATCGTATCGGTAATTTCAGCAAATTAATTGATAGTCCAAATGGTTCTTTATTCTCAGAATTACTTGTTCCCGGACCTAGCAATTTTGATGATGCCGATGGCAGAGAATTAGCCTTTCGTAATTTCCTTGTTATCGATCCTGACCGAGCTTTCAACGATCAGGTCGGAACATTAGCTATATTAGAAGCAGCATTGGCTACTCATCGCGCACAACAAGAAGCACTAGGTTTTACTTTCGATAGCCCTGTACCTACTGCAGATCTGACACCTTCACTTGCTTCTTCTTTTGCTATTGAAGAAGAAACACATGCCCTATATGCGCAAGCTAATTTTGAGTATGAAATGATACGCGGTAATTTTGGTGTACGTTACTTAACTACAGATATTGCATCAATAGGTAATAATGAAGTTGGAGGTGTTGTAACCGAAGTTGTAACACCGGGTGATTATAGCTACACGTTACCTCGTTTGAATGTGGTTGCTGATGTAACTGATGATATTGTTGTGCGTTTTTCTTGGGGGCAAGATATTAGACGTCCAGATTTTGACATCATCAGTACCTCAGTACAATATACTACGAGCGAGAATGCTTCGGTATCCCTTGGTAACCCAGGTTTAGAGCCGGAAGAAGTAACGTCGTTAGATCTTTCAGCTGAATGGTATTTTGCAGAAGCAGCGGTTGTAAGTATTGGTTATTTCAATAAAAAACGAAGCAACTTATTTGTTACTACCTTGAATAGTGCTTCAATTGATGCCAATGGCAAGCGTGACGGTAATTCTTCATGTGTAGGTGGCGGTATATGGAACCCTTGACTACTCAGCCTAATTCTTTAGGTGTACAAGGTACTACTGGATTATGTGTAGATGTTGAAACCAATACCAATGATTCAGCTACAACAACTCAAACAGGTATTGAAATGGCATTCCAATATGACCTTTCTAGTTTTGAAGAAGATTTAGGTTGGGCATCAGGTTTTGGCGTTATTGCTAATTATACCATTCAAGAATATAGCGGTGGTTCAGCTACCTATAGCTCAGCGACTCGTGGAACCGATATTTTTAATGCGATTAATGGCATTTATGATGATGCAGACTTCGTTAGTCTTACCGCCGAAAGGGGGCTTCTTGACTTCTCAGAAAATGCCTACAACCTTGCGTTGTATTATGAAAAATTTGGTCTTTCAGCAAGAGTACGTTATACATGGCGTGAAGCATTCCGAACAGAAGATACTGCAGGTGGTGCTACGCTTAACTCGACACTTGGTTTTCCAACAGTTACCCATGACAGAGGGCAGGTTAATGCCGACTTAAGCTATGATGTAAATGATAGCCTAAATATTGGCATTGAAGCAGTTAACTTGACTAAATCAGATATTACTCAATCTTGTGTTAATGAGGGGGCTTTATTTTGCTTCCAAGGCTTAACAGACCGTCGTATTACTTTTGGGGCTAGCTATAAGTTTTAGCATTAATGCATAACAAAGAAGAAGATAGCCTATTTGATTGGATATTCTCACCACGTTATCACTCGCTCTGCGTATAAAGTGGTGCCGACATTTATTGAAAAAATAGGTTATGTCTAGGATATTGGGGTATTAACAGTACCCCAATATTATTTTCATTTGAATGACCAACAAACACTAAAAAATGATTAAGATTGTTATCCCCTTCATTCCCCTTGAGTAGTCATTTTGGATTAACCTAATCACCTTTTGAATTCATTTAGAATTGAGAATAGTCAAAAGATCAAATTGCTCAATGTGAAAATAATTTAATGATTATCCCAACCTGAGACCATTCTAATAAAAAGAGAACTTTCTATGAATAAAATATCAATAAATAAGTCAATAATAATACTTACTGGTGTGACATGCCTATTAACGGCTTGTGCAGCCAACTTTTTGGTAGCCGATGAACTGAACTCGATATCGGTTCCTGCTGATAACTTCGATCTTAGTTATTGGAAACTCACACTGCCTGTTGATGAAGACAACAACGGAAAAGTAGATGAAGTCGATGTTAAAGAATTACAAACATTTTCTCACCCTAACTATTTCTACTTAGATGAAAAGGGCGGTATGGTATTTATCTCGCCAAATAAAGGAGCTACCACCAGTAGTCTAGCAAGTACGCGTAGTGAGCTACGTCAAATGAACCGTGGTTTTAATACCAATATTGACACTCACGCACCAGGCAATAACGTGGTGATTTCTGCGAATAAAAAGGCGAAAGAATATTCAGCCATAGGCGGAAAATTAAATGCAACGTTAAAGGTTAATGCGGTGTCATTAAGAGCCGGTCACCCAGATAAACGACCGACCTATACTGTGGTGATTGCACAAGTTCACACAGGTAAAATCAAAGGTAATCCAGAGGGGTTTGGTGGGGTAATCAACCGATAAAAATTTACTATAAAAAATTCCCAGGGCACGATAAAGGCTCAGTTTTTTGGAATTATGAACGTAATTTAGCTAGGAATGATCCAAACAGAATTGATATATCTTATCCTGTTTGGGGATACACATGGCAGAATAAATCTGATCCAGGCGCCGAAGGCATTGCCCTTGGTGAGGAGATAAATTATGAAATCAATATTTATGAAAATATGATGTACTTAACCTTTCAATCAGAAGGTCACCCAGAGGTAAAATATTCGGTTGATATATCCAATAATATTGATCCATTTGGTAAAGTAGACGCCCTTGATAACCCTAGGGGTTACACAGGTGATTGGTTCTATTTTAAAGCCGGCGCCTATAACGAATGTAATGCCAAAGATGGTAAACACTTTGTCTATACCGCTTGTCTGGGGACAGGGGATTGGGCTATTGATAAAGTCAATGGCGACTTTACCAGTGTCACATTTTCTAAATTAGCCCTCAGTAAATCTACACCCGTTAAGTAGGTAGAATAGACTGAAAAAAGGTTTATTTCTTAATGAAATAAACCTTTTTTTGTACACTACAAAGCGCAGAAAAGCGTGATACGGGGTATTAGAGCGTTTTCTCACCTGAAGTGGTTTTAACTTCGTCATTCTTGAGTTTGTTGTCGGTAGGTTTACCTTTCCACCATACGGCTAACGATGATCCGGTAATATTCATTAACGGGCCAAAAAGGGCCGGCGCTAACCCCATACTGGCAACGCGACCCATTTCAAGCGCGATACCTGAGGCCGGCCCCAGAATTTTGCATACCCACTTCAAAAGCAATTGTACGAGCAGATGATTCATCCATTTTTAATAACTTAGCGCTACCATAACCAAGTAAGTAGCCTGAAATATTATGAATTATTACCAATACAACAAGCAGTAAACCTATATTTAATAAGTTTTCACGTCCGGCGGCAATAATAACAGTAATAATAACAACAATACCGATCATAGAAAGCTTAGGCATAGTCTTGTCTACGATAGGGAAACGACCATGGAAGAAATGATTGAAAGACAAGCCTGCAATTATAGGTAAAATAACAATTTTGCTAATACTAAAAAACATCGCCGTAGCATCTATAGGAATCAACTCTCCGGCAAATATAGACATATAAAACGGGGTGATGAAGGGCGCTAACAGCGTAGATACTGACGTTAATGTTAATGAAAGGGCTAGATTAGCCCCCGAAATATAAGCCATAACGTTAGACGCTAACCCGCTAGGAGAGCAACCCATTAAAATAATGCCGGCGGCAATTTCAGGAGGTAAACCAGAGATACTCGCTAGAGTAAAACCAATTAACGGCATGATAGAAAACTGCAGAACCAACCCAATTATTACCCCTTTAGGCATTTTAGCTACATTGGCAAAATCCTTAACACTCATCGAGGTACCCATGCCAAACATTATTATCATAAGTAAGGGCACAATGAGTCCTTTATATTTAAACTCTCCAAAACCAAGAAAAAAATCTGGGTAGTAAAGTGACGCACTAGCAGCCGCAAAAATCACAAAGGTAAAAGAAAAACCACTGAAGTTCTTTGTCATTTTTAAAAAAATAACTAACAATATAAAAAATGAAATAACGAAAGGCCCCGACAATCCCCATGCTTGCATAATGATTAAAGTTGCGCTGATTAAACCTAATAAAATGGTTGAAAAACCAAGTAACATCTTGGTTGAATTCATAAAGTACACCTAATTTAATTGATAACTATAGTGCCTAAAAACGGGGTTATATTGATAATAGAGTCATTTGTTATAATAAATTTTGAATGGCTTATTACCCTAACCATAACCTAGATTTTGGCCATTATTATTCTTTTTACTGATTTTAATCTAACCAATACATCGACATCTGTCAATCAATCTATATTACCAAAATTAGTGTATTGGTTTTTATTTGGTAATATAGGTTTTTATATGGCTGATTTTAATGGTATTTTATCTTTAATGAGTATGACCAAAAAATATTCATTTCAGGTTTAAATCGACGGTTAAATAAGGTTAGGTTTGTAGGGCTAAGATTGTGAGAGAAGGGGAGTAAAGGCACATTGTTTTAGTGGCTCGTAAGTATAATAATCTAGCCAAGATCATATTCATTGATAACAAAATCAAGTGCCTGTGGTTTCAGGTATCTTTCTTAAATCAGGGCTGTTAAATTAAATTGAGGGTTTTACTATATCGTTCGCGGCTCTTTAGTACTTGTTTGCGTGCGGCTTCAACCGCTTCAACTTCCGTCGCTTGTAAAATACTATCAATGACTCGCATTAAATGTGCTCGCATTAATGCTCTAGCGCTTTTCGCGTCATGCGCTTTTAGTGCTTCATATACCTCTCTATGTTCATCAACAGAAGGCTTAACTCCACTATCCCGTACGGTTTTGTACATGCGTTTAGTCAATATTGAACTTTCTCGCTCGTCCCAAAGTTCTTCAATAACTGTGCTGATAGCACTATTGTTGGTTGCTCTAGCGATGATCATATGAAATCTTTTGTCAGCCGCTTCATGAGTATCCGCATCATTATTATTTTCACAAGCCATTTCATCGAGTGTTTCAGCAAGTTCAGCTAATTCTTCGTCGGTTATCATGGTTGCAGCTAAAGCGGCGGCCTCGCCTTCAAATAAAGCTCTTGCCTCAGTTAATTCAAATGGTCCAACATCTTTATCAGAAAAGCGGCTTTTTCCTTCATTATTTTCAATGATATAAACACCGGAACCCATTCGTACTTCAACAAAGTTTTCTAATTCAAGTGCAATCACTGCTTCACGTATCGTTGGTCGACTAACATTAAACATTGCAGCTAAATCTCGTTCAGCAGGTAAGCGCATACCCACTGTGTATTTTTCTGATTTTATCAAAGTTACCAATTTTTCAGCCACTTGTTGATAGAGGCGTGGTAATTTTTCTGTTGCTGATTTCATATATTTTTTCACTGAAGGTTGATTTGGCCTAAATACTTAAGTTACAAGCCTAAATGGACAGTTTATCGAGTGCCTAACTACATTGCAAAACATATACTTTTCTTAATTAGAATAAAACTCATACATGCATATTGGTTAGTCCAAAAAAAATAATTATTTCTACTGTTAAATAGAAGAGATAACAAGGTGATATTGTTTTTGTTGGCTTAAATCGTTTGTTGTGGACATAAAATAAAAAATAAACTGGTAAGGCCGCTTGTTTATCGTTTATTATAAAATGATTCAAGTAAACCAATCAAGAGAGCAGTACGGTGATTTATCAAAAACAATTAAAAGCAGATAATTTATCTCAATTAACAAATGAAAATACAATCTCTACACCAAAATACGATAGAGAACACTTGGACATTGGTATCGTTCATCTTGGTCCTGGTGCTTTTCATCGAGGTCATCAAGCTGTTTTTACTGAAAATGCGATGAATTTATCGGGAGAAAATTGGGGGATTTGTGGCGTTTCATTACGAAGTGCAACGGCACGAGATATTTTAGCTAAACAAGATAATTTATATACGCTAGCAATTTTAGATAAAAAAATATGTTATCAAGTTATTGGCGCAATTAAAGAAATTTTAGTTGCACAGGAACAAAGTGATGATATCCTCGCCCGAATGTCAGCTGTAAACACAAAACTTGTTACCTTAACTATTACTGAAAAAGGTTATTGTTTAGGTACGGATGGCACCTTGGATTTAACTCATAAAGACATTAAACATGACTTAGAAAGCCCAGAGAACCCCGTTAGCGCAATTGGTTTTATTGTCGAATCTCTTAAGCAAAGAAGACAAAAAAAGATTAATGCGTTTAACGTGCTCAGTTGTGATAATGTTTCTGGCAATGGTGACAAACTTCGCCGCGCCGTTTTAGATTATGCAGGCCAATTTGATAAGCCCCTTCAGTTATGGATAGACCAAAATGTCGCCTTTCCCAATTCAATGGTTGATAGTATTACACCTAAAACTGAAAGCTATACTATTGAATCAGTATCAAAAGCGATTAATTTACGAGATAACTGGCCAATTCAAAGAGAATCGTTCACACAATGGGTTATTGAAAATAACTGGGAAGGTGAACGTCCTGATTGGGAAAATGTTGGGGTGATTTTTACTGATGACGTCGAAGGGTTTGAGAAGGCAAAATTAAGGTTGCTTAACTGTCTGCACTCAACGCTTGCCTATGCCGGCTCACTCGCCGGTTTTGAAACCGTATTCGATGTCACAAGTGATGAAGGTTTTTATGAATATATAACACAACTGGCAACAGATGAAATTATAGGCTCATTTAGACCACCAAAAGAGCTAGATGTAATAAGCTATAGTCACGAAATAATTCAGCGTTTTTTAAACCCATCTATTCGTCATTTATTAGCCCAAATTGCCTATGATGGTTCGCAAAAAATTCAAATGAGGATTTTGCCTATAATTGAAGACAATATGGCTTTAGGACGTTCAACTAAGTTACTCTCATTATCGGTATCTTTGGTTTGAGTTTATATGCCGAGCCTTAAAACAAGGCACAGAAATTATTGACCCCATGGCGAGTCATTTTGCCAGAATCCCAAACTTGTTGAGTGCTGATGTGCAGGAAGTTGTTGAAGGTTTTTTAAGTATTGAGTCAATATTTGGTCAATCTTTCCAAAAAAA
The DNA here is from genome assembly GCF_022669015.1 of Colwellia maritima. GTDB lineage: Bacteria > Pseudomonadota > Gammaproteobacteria > Enterobacterales > Alteromonadaceae > Colwellia > Colwellia maritima. Next base: position 130,488 of record NZ_JAKKSL010000004.1, read on the forward strand.
TTCGCAATTAAAGGCTCAATTAGCTGAAAGTTTATCAGCGTTGCGGCAGGGCAAAAGTCGAATAAACAACATTGCACATACGTTAGGCTCATCCTACCCTTAGTTTTGAGTTTCATTAATATTGTGTGAAAAGCTAAATGTAGGGTTGAACGATGGTTATCGTTCAACCCTACATTTAGCGATGTCTATATGAATAACAGTAACGTTACAAGCCGTTATGGTATTGAACATTGGTCGATGCAGGTACCATTGTTTTTAACGTATTGTGTATGCTTTCAAAATCGGTTTGTTTCGAATTTTCAGGGGTAAGTAAGCGTTCAAATTGTTCAATTAAAGCGACTTTATCAGGTGATACTTTATCTCCTGCACCGATATTGGTTAAATCAATCAGAAAGCCATCATACAAATCAGACAGATCTTTGATGATCTCTGCATTTAAAAATTGATCTTGATTATAAATGCTAGGGTAACCCGCTTTTTGTTTATCAATAGCAAAATTGTCACCTTTTAAGTTGGTAATACTTGTTGATTTATCACAAGACAACATACATCCATTATCAATTCTAGGTTTGTCACAACCAACACTCTGCCGGAAGAAGCATTGTCTGCTCGTCATTAATAAAATAGGATGGTAAACACTGTAAAACAATTTAAAGTTTTCAGGTCGGGCAATCGTTCTCATTTGTTGATGATTTATTTCATTTGAAATGAAAGCACCCGCACAATTAAATGTTTCTTTCATTGCTAATAAAGCATAGGAGTTCGTTGTATTTAAGAAAGGTCCGGCAATCCATTCTATACCTAAACAATAAGCTTCATATGCAATACCTGTGTTATTTGTAACGATGGTTTTAGGTTTTACTTGTTTTAAAATATTTAAAGCAACATCGTAGTCTTTGCCAATTAAAACCGAAGGAAACCAAGGGATTAATGCGGGATTTTCTTTAAAAAAATCAACATATTTAGTACAACCACGTTTATAAGCATCAGGTAATTTGAAATAAACGTTGGCGTTAGGTAATTTAGTTAAACCTAGATCGGCTTCATCACAAATTAGTAATGACAGTTTAGGACTGTTCGTTGCTGATGAGGTATCTGAGCTTTTAGGGTGATTTTGCAGTGCCGGCAGTATTACTTCGGGTAATAAGGGGTTATTATCATTTAATAATGTTGCAAGTTGTCTTTTTAAAACGCTAAGCTCTTTAAAAGGAATACTTAACCCTTGAGGCATATTATCAGTGTTGATGTTGGTTAACGTATAACTGCTATTGTTAAAACTTTTAAAGCGCTTATCAATAACATGTTGATCAATACTTGCTTTGTCACTTGCTGTAAGTTTACTCGTTGACTCCACTGTAAACTCATGTTTTTTATCGCTTTCAAGCACTGCAGCATGAATGATTAATGACTGACCAAGCGCACCTGAAAAGGTTAGGCTTAATGGTCTTTTTTCTATACTTAAACAACTTATTTTATCAAATACAGTTGCTTTAATTTGCTTGTTTTGTTGGTGTAACTCTTGTTCAGCATCATGAATTTGAACAACAGAAATAGCATTTTTCTTTTCTATAGCATGTTTGGTTGAGTTATCACGAGGGTTATCAATAAACATCGACTGGTTTAAATCACCACGTAAAAAGGCGTTAGAAAAATCACGATTGAATACTTGATATAGTCGTTCACCATCTTCAGTTAATTCGCCGGTTGTTAAAAAACCGTCAATTTGTTTACGAAAACTATCAACAACCGTATGCACATAGTTCGCACCCTTTATACGTCCTTCAATTTTAAAGGAATGCACGCCGGCCTCAATCAATGCCGGTAAATCAAAAAAAGCAGAATTATCTTTAATGTTTAGCGGAAAGTTATTACCTGATTCTGTAGTTTCGTACTCTTCTCTACAGGCTTGGCTACAACGTCCTCTGTTACCTGAATTACCCACACTGGCAGAAGTTGAATAACATAAGCCTGAGAAAGCAACACACAAGGAGCCATGAACAAATACTTCAACTAAAATATTATTGTCTTCGGCCACTGCTGTTATTGCTTTTATTTCCTTTAGGTTCATTTCTCGTGATAGGTTTACACGAGAAGCACCAAGTTTTTTCAAGAAAGGAATTTGCCCAAACATTATGGGTAGTTAACTGTGTTGAGGCGTGAATATCTAGGGTAGGAAAGTACTTGGTAATTAAATTGAATAGTCCAAGGTCTTGCACGATCACGCCGTCTAATGTGGTATTGACTAGTTTACTCAATAACTTTGCTAAGGTTTTAAATTCTCGTTCTAAAATAACAATATTCAAAGTAAGAAAAATTTTACATTGATACTGATGTGCCGACCGAATAATGCCTACTAATTCGTCAAAGTATATATTAGATGCTCTGTTTCGGGCATTAAAGGTATCTAGGCCACAATAAACCGCGTCGGCACCTGCAATAATCGCGGCTTTAATAGCATCGACATCGCCACCGGGGGCTAATAATTCAATTTTAGAAGACATTTTATAACCTATTTTTACAAATTTAATTGAGCAAAACTTAAAAGGGAGGGATTTTACCCGTATAATCAGCGAATGAATAGCGCTAAAACAATGCTTAGCGTTAGAGAATAAAATTAAATAGCCTTATGCATAGCCAACAAACGTGTTTTACACCCTTTATTCAAAGTATCGAAAGCGATACTTTGCCTCAACGTTTTACGTTTCCTTTTTGTTATGAGCCACACCCTTTGTGTATATTAGCTTCAACAGAGTTACAAAGTCAGTTAAATGAAAATAGTCACCTTAAACTAGAATTTCAACAACATGGTAAGATGTTTGGCGTTCTCATAGTAAAAAATTTACAGGGAGATGTTGGCTATCTTAGTGCTTTTTCAGGTAAAAAATTGACAAGTGAACATCATATCAATTTTGTCCCCCCAGTGGTTGACCTTGAAGACCAAGCTGATTTTTTTTATGCAGAAAATAAAACAATTAATCAACTTAACTATGAATTAGAAGTGTTGTTAAACAACCCTGAAATTAAAGCACATGAACGCACAATAGCTGAACTGTTTGCGAAGCAAAAAAAACAACTTGAGCAACACCGTGATGTGATGGCGTTAAACCGTCAAACCAGAAAAGCTAAGCGTAGTCAGATAAACGCTGAGCTTTCCGGTGATGCATTAGCACAACAACTTAATCAGCTTGCCAAAGAGAGTGTTGATGATAAAAACCAGTTGAAAGCACTTAAGCAAAATTGGCATGAGAAAATAACGCATATTGAACAACAACTAAACACGATTATGGGGGAAATTAATACGATTAAAAGCACCCGTAGCCGGCTTTCAACACGATTGCAAAAAAAACTATTTAAACAATACCGTTTATTAAATAGTCCGGCGTTGAAAAAGACGTCATGGAGTTATTTCAACATGCGACTCATCCTATACCACCCGCGGGAACAGGTGATTGTGCCGCACCCAAATTATTACAATATGCTTTTAAGCACAAGCTAACCCCTTTGGCTATGGCAGAATTTTGGTGGGGGCGTGCACCAAAATCAGAAATACGACAACATAAAAATTTTTATGCAGCGTGCTCAGGTAAATGCCAACCCATTTTACCGCACATGCTTGAAGGTATAGCACTCGACAAAAACCCATTATTAGTAAACCAAAGACTAGGCAAAAAATTAGCTATCATTTATCAAGATGATGACATGGTGATTGTTGATAAACCGAGTGAATTTTTATCCGTACCAGGTAAATACATCGAAGATTCGGTTTACTTACGAATAAAACAGCAATTTCCGCAGGCAACTGGCTCACTTATAGTTCATCGCCTAGATATGTCTACCTCTGGTGTAATGGTGTTAGCGTTAACGAAAAGGGCACAAAAAAATATTCAACAACAGTTTATTAATCGGACTATTAAAAAAAGGTATGTGGCATTACTTGAAGGAAAGCTCGCAGGCAATTTTGAAGGCGTATTTGAAGGCGAAATTAATTTACCTTTACGTGGTGATTTAGAAGATAGACCCAGGCAATTAGTGTGTTTTGAACAGGGAAAGCAAGCTAAAACATACTGGCAATTAATCAAGTCAACAGCGGGTAAATCGAAACTGTATTTATATCCCGAAACAGGTCGAACACATCAATTACGTGTGCATTGTGCTCATCAACAAGGTTTGAATATGCCAATTTTAGGCGATGACTTGTATGGTTATGATTTATACGAGAACAATGGTAATAAAAAGCATCAACGTTTACACCTTCACGCGCAGAGGTTAACGCTAAGCCATCCTGTTACAAAAGAAGTAATGACATTTGAAGTTGATGAAGGTTTTTAGGTGATAAAAAAGCTTAATTATGTCGCCACAGGGTAAGGTTTTTTTAAATCTCCACCTTGTTGTACTTCCGTTCAATCAAGCGGCAAAAGGGGGTAATAAATTACCCCCTACAATGAATATTGCATTTTTTCTACGTGTAGCTCCGTAACTAAGTAGTAAAATTTAAAACTTAAGCTTCGCCTTCATCTTTGATTTCAGCATTATGATAAACGTTTTGTACGTCATCACAATCATCTAACATGGCAATGAATTTTTCAAAATTTGCTAAATCTTCTTCGCCTTCAATATCGATATACGTTTGAGGAACCCAAGAAATTTCTTCAACTTCCAAATCATATTCAGGCATTGAGTTTGCAAATTCAGTTTTAATTTTAAAAAACTCAGTATGTGGGGCATAAACAGTGATGATACCGTCTTCTAATTCAACGTCAGAAACGTCAATGTCAGCCATCATTAAGTTTTCTAATACCGCTTCATCATCTTCACCTTTAAATGCAAAAACTGCTTGATGATCAAACATATGAGACACAGTGCCAGAAGAACCAATTTTAGAATTGGTTTTAGTAAAACATTGGCGAACATCTTTAATGGTGCGATTACCGTTATCGGTTAAGCAGTCAATGATTACCATGCAATTACCTGGACCGAAGCCTTCATAACGCGCCTCTTCAAAATCTTCACCACCAGTGCCAGATGCTTTTTTTATCGCATTATCAATTACATGCGTGGGAACCTGATCTTTTTTAGCGCGATCAATTAAACCACGTAAAGCAAGGTTTCCATCCGGGTCTACCCCGCCATTTTTAGCACAAACGTAAATCGCTTTACCGTACTTTGAATAGACTTTAGTTTTGGCCCGGACAGTTTTTGCCATGGATAATTTTCGGTTTTGGTAAGCTCTTCCCATCGTTCATTGTCTCATTTTGCATAAACATAAAAATAATGGGCTAGATTCTACCAGTGTCACTAGGCTGTTGACTAGTGGGAGAGGGCAGTAATTATTGAAAAATTGATATGAACGTGAAAAATCCCCCTGAAATAGTATTCGTTTTTTTATTCTTTATCTTATAGAATGAATTATTATTACAATATCAAGGAAGTAACGCATGAAGTTTGATGAATACAAAGTTATCTATGTAACCGAGGGTGGTTGTGGCACTATTTTTTTGGGGTCAAGTGGTTTACCTTTAAAACGTTTAGAGGCAACTTTAAATCAAGAAGCAAACGATGGTTGGCAACTTGTGTTTCAAGTGATTGAACAAAAACGTTTTTGGTTATTTTGGAGCCGTGAAGCCGTTATATTAACGCTTGGTCGTTCTAACAGCTAAAATTTATAGTGAAAAACATAATAAAAAATACATTACTAAAATCTATTCGTTATTATCAAAATACGGGCGGGTCGAAAAAGCATTTTGCAACATCTTGCAATTTTACACCGACTTGCTCGCATTATACTTACCAAGCCATTGAACACTTCGGGGTAGTGAAAGGCGTTAGATTAGGCCTTAACCGTATTAGGCGTTGTAATGACCATGATTGTGTGATTATTATAGACGATCCCGTTCCGGTTTTTTGTCCAGATAAGCCCGATTAATGGAGAATAAAACACTCAAAAGGATTTAATTCATGAAACGAGTCAGAAGCAAGGAAGCACTCCGTTTAGAAGAAAACCAATTAAGAGCGCGCGTTGCTGCGCTTACGGTTGAACAAAAAAGACAGTATTACACGCAAGAGCTCGAACAAATTAAAGACCCTGATACTTATGCCGCATTAAACTGGTTTTTTGTTGCAGGATTACATCATTTTTATTTAGGTAAATGGCCGCAGGGTATACTTAACATCATATTGATGGCAATAGGGGTAGGGTTGTGCATTATTAGCCCCTGTGCGTTGTACGGAATGGCACTTATTATATTCGTATTTCTGATTGAGCTGCCACAACTATTTAACAGTGAAAATGTGATAAGCCAATATAATAATGAGTTAATAAAAAAATTACTGATGCAATTTGAACAAAATGATTAACTGTTTTTTCTTCTCTTTTAAATGATGAGTTGCGAAAGTAACATAAAATAGTATGGTGTAACCAATACATTGATTGGGTACACCATTTCTACTTATTTCTACTTCTTAATACCTTCAATATAAAGGTCTAATTGTACATTGTTAGATGCAGGGCCTAAGCTCTTTTTAATTTCAAAATCAGTCATGGCTATTGTGGTTGTACCGCTAAACCCAACACGGTAACCACCCCAAGGATCTTTACCTTCACCAACTTTTTGTGCATCAATAACGATATTTTTACTAACACCGTGCAATGTTAGAGTACCCGCAATAGCTAAGTTACCATTACCTTTGTCTGTCACTGAACTACTGATGAATTTTGCTGTATTAAATGCACTTACATCAAGAAAGTCATCGCCTTTTAAATGCTTATCACGCTCAGCATGGTTTGAGTTTATCTTTGGTAGTATCAATATCAACTTCAATTTTTGATGCTGAAACATTTGCAGAGTCATAACTAAATGTGCCACCGAATTTGTCAAAACGTCCGGTTAACTATAACCTAAATGCTGTACTTTAAAGTTAATTGAAGCATGCGCTCCTTTGGTATCAATAACATAATCTGCAGCATTCGCTGTAGGTAGAAGTGCAGCTGCTATTAGCGCTGACGTTAATGCCAATTTAGTTAATTTATTTTTCATTTGTGTTCTCCGTTTCTAGGCGTCTGCCAATCATTCTGTTTAAGGTGTTATCTTTGTCGATAAAATGATGCTTTAGCGCAGCTAATGCATGCAATGTAACAAGTAACATGAGCAAATAGGCCAACCACTGATGTACTAAACCTGCTATATCTTCTTGATTTTCAATAATAGAACCCAAAGCAGGTATTGTGATTACTTCAAAAATTTCTATACCTCGACCATCAGCGGTTGAAATTAAATAGCCTGCGAGCATGATAATAAATATCAATAAATAAAGTACATTATGTATTACTTTGCCTGCTTTTCTTTCAAGTGTGCTATGACTAGCTAAATGATTTGGCTTAATTTGTCTAGCACGCCATACAACTCTCAGCACCATAAAAGCAAACAGTATTAAACCAATGCTTTTGTGTATGTCTGGAGCGGTTTTATACCATGAGTCATAATATGTTAAATCAACCATGTAAAAACCTAAGCCAAACAAGCCAAAAATTGTAAGTGCTGATAACCAATGAAAAAAGATACTAACATAGCCATAACTTGAGCTTGTGTTATTCAATATATTACTCCTCAATATATTACCCTATAAGATTTTTATGAATATTACGTCAAATTGATGAACGCAATTTTACTTTGATTTTAATAAATAAATATTGAAGGTTTATTTATATCTTGTTAATTTTTACTTAATTTGTTTAGTGTGTAACTTTGGGTGTAATAAGTAAATGACGTTAGAGCAATTAAAAATGTTAGTAAAGGTGGCTGAGCTAGGTAGTCTTAAAGCCGCGAGTGAAAAGTTATTTAAAACACAACCGACGATTAGCCAAGGGATTAAGCAGCTAGAAAACCAAATGGGACTGCAATTGTTTAGCCGTCAGGGGTATCGTTTACTGTTAACTGATAACGGCAATCAAATATACCAACACGCATTGAAATTACTTAATGAGGCTGCACAAATAAAGCAATTGGCGTCCTTCTTAGCGCAAGGTAACGAAGCTACTATTACGATTGCCATAGAAGCGTCATACGATTTAAAAAGAATTCTGCCAGTGTTTGAATTAACACAAAATAAATTTCCTCACACTCAGATCATTTTAAAACAGGAATATATTAACGGCGCATTAGAGGCTGTGAACTCAGAACAGGCTGATTTAGCGTTAACGGGGATAGATAACTTAACATTATTGTCGGGAAAATATGAAGCAAATAAACTTTATCAAGGCCAGTTATGTAATGTGGCAGCGCCTAAGTTTTTAAAGCGTCATGACAAGCTAAGCAGTGTTTTGCAATTAAAAGAAGAATATCAAATTGTGGTACAAGACTCAGGCCAAAGTAGTCAAGGCATAAACTATAGCGTGCAAACAGGACAACGATGTTGGTATGTAAATGACTTTAACACGAAGAAAACCTTAATTATGAGTGGTATGGGGGCGATTACCTGATCACATGATTAAAGAAGAATTGAATGCTAAAAGCCTACTGGCTGTTCACTTAAATGACTTTGATACGCAAATAACGCTAAATTATCAAGCGATAAAGTTGAAATCACGTTTACTTGGGCCGGTAGCAAGTGAGCTATGGAAAAATATGAGCTTGGTTGATCTTAAAAAGTTTAGCTCGCAATACTTAGATTGACAATATTATCTATCTCGACAATATTTTGTTTCGCAAAATATTGTATTGTTAAGTGATACAGATTGATATAGAACGAAACAGAGAAATTGTTTACGCTTGTTTTTTAGTTGAAGACGCCAACGCTTGTTCAATGGTTGATTGTAACAAAGCAATCTTTTGTTTATTTTCTTTTTGACTCGTCTTGAGTTGTTGCTTAGCGATTAATAAATCATTCGCTAAGTTTAGCGCCGTCATTAACAACGCTTGATCTCACCGGAAATAGACTTACTCATATTCGTTTTGGTTAAACGCTCGGTTAGTTCTGCCGCAGCACCTAGTAAGGCGCTTTCTTGTCCAATAGGGCAAGCCACCTTTAGTTTGCGGTCAATCACATTGATTTCAACAGTACGTTGACTCATCTTGTATAATATCCAAGCATATATTTTGTATAATTTCCAATCATATATAGTTCCATTCCATTTGAAAATACGATTTTTCTCCGTAGAGTTGCACTATAACTGTGCTGTTATAGCGATGCAAGCAAATACAACTTTTCTCATGCCTTTTATAGGTTCAAATGTTAGGATATGGCATTAGTTTTTTTTAACCAAAGCGATTTGTTATGTCTCAGCCTTCTTCTCAAAATGCCAAGCAAAGTAATCAATTAGACTTTGCTAGTGCGCAAGCAATTATAACCACTGAAAATATTAAAGCCCATGCTAGCGAAATTCATGGTGTATTAACTGGATTAATCTGTGCAGGTTATCCGTTTGAAGACACGGGATATGTGTCGATGTTGAATGACCTGTTTAATAGTGGCGACGGTTTCCCTTCGCAGGTTAAATCAACGCTTAAACAAATGTTTAGCGAGTTATGGACCGATATACTCGATGATGCCTATGGCTTTCAATTAATGCTGCCAGACGACGATGACACTATAGTAGAACGAGGCCATGCGTTAAGCATGTGGGTACAAGGGTTTAACTTAGGTTTTGGCTTACAACAAAAAGATAGCCCAGTTGTTTCTGAAGAAGTGAAAGAAGTGATCACCGATTTTGCGGAAATTGCGAATTTGTCGGATGAAATGGAAGAAGATGAAGCAACTGAACAGGCTTATTTTGAAATAAATGAATATGTTCGTATTTCAGCTTTATTATGTTTTAGTGAGCTAGCAACGTTACCAACCAAGTCGGGCGGAGACACCCCTGCTAACAGTACTATTCATTAAATTCGCTATAAACTATAAAGTACAGCATCAAGTAAACTGTAACGTTAAAGTATAATTATATAAGGTTATAAAGCAGTAATAATATGAAACAACAAGATAACATTTTACCCGGTTTAGCTCATTTGCCAATGAGTGATTTTAAGCACCATCGTGACCGTTTTTTTGCAAACATGTCAGAAAACTCAATTGCACTTTTCTCTGCCGCTCACGAAGTAACCCGTAGTAATGATACTGAATTCAGTTTTTGTCAAAATAAAAGTTTCTATTACTTAACAGGATTTAATGAACCCGATGCATTATTGATATTACTTAAACGTGATAATATCGAGCAGACTATTTTATTTTCATTACCAAAAGATAAAATGCAAGAAGTATGGCACGGTCGAAGAATAGGGCAAGAGCAAGCCTGTCAGAAATACGGCTTTGATCAATGCTTCACGTTGGATGAAAAAAATGAACTACTCACCCATTATTTAGACGGTTTATCACAAGTGTACTTTGCCTTTGATGATCAAAATTTGGTCGCGCAGGTGTTTGATTTACTTGCACAAGTTAGAACTACAATACGACAAGGCGGCAAAGTACCCACACAATTAGTTGATGCTAGCCCACTGATTAATGAACAACGTTTAATTAAAAGCGCGAATGAAATAGCGCTAATGCGACAAGTAAACTATATTTCGTGTTTGGCGCATAAAAGAGCAATGCAAAAAACTAGAGCAGGCTTATTTGAATATCAAATAGAAAATGAAATATTACATGAGTTTACCCGCCACGGTGCGCGACACCCAAAGATATGCCACGATAGTTGCAGGGGGAGATAACGCTAATATTTTACATTACACCGATAATAGTGAACAACTTCATGATAATGACTTGCTGTTAATTGATCTTTGGGGTGAGTTATCAGGTTACGCGGCAGATATTACCCGAACTTTCCCCGTTAATGGAACCTTTAGTCCGGCACAAAAGTCACTTTATCAACTGGTGTTAGCGGCAAAATCGCAAGTGATTTCGGCGATTAAACCAGGTGTTAGTTTTGCAAAACTTAATGAAATTGCCAACGAATGCTTAACCAAAGGCTTAATTGAATTAAATATATTAACAGGGGATTTGAATACGCTTATTGAAGCAAAAGCCTGTAAAAAATATTTTATTCATGGTTTAGGTCACTGGCTTGGCTTAGATGTGCATGATGTGGGTGATTACCAAATAAACGCTGACAAACAACAGAGTCGGGAGTTTCTACCTGGTATGGTGTTAACCATAGAGCCAGGGCTTTACATGCCTCTTGATGATACAGACTTAGACCAACAGTGGCGTGGTATTGGTATTCGTATTGAAGACAACATTGTTGTTACGCAAAATGGTTGTGAAAATTTAACACAATATTGCCCCGAAACTATTACCGAAATTGAAGCGCTGATGGCAAGTTAATGTGATGAAAAACCAAGATAACACGTTCGATATTATTATCTCAGGCGGTGGCCTTTCAGGTAGTTTAATGGCACTCAGTCTGGCTGATTTAAAAAAATCAGATGGCAGTTTATTGTCTATTGCTATTGTTGAAACAACAGCAACTGAAGTAAGGAAACCGAAAACATCAACCGCCACCTTAGATCACAATAATACGAAAACCTTATTTGATAATCGTGTTTTGGCACTTTCTCACGGGAGTGCTTCTTATCTGAAAAAACTCGGCGTATGGCAGCATTTATTAAACAACGCATGCGCTATTGAAAAAATAGACATTTCAGATAGAGGTTATTATGGCAAAGCGCGCATAGAAGCTAAAGAGCACGGCGTTTTGGCGTTAGGCTATGTCATTGAAATGGCGCATATTGGCCAAGCTCTGTTAACCGCGCTAGTGCATAAAAGTAATGTACACTGGTTTAGCCCAGATTGTATCGTGGACATTGATTGGCAACCGCCTCAACAAGACGTTGAACAATCAAATGCTTTTCAAACAGGCATTAATCACAATGAAATGGTGGCAGTAACCCTTGGTTCAAAGCAAAGCCTATACACACCATTATTGATTGCCTGTGATGGTGCCAACTCCCCTTGTCGGCAGTTAGTCGGCATACACTGCCGCCAAAGTGAATATCAACAAATGGCGTTAATTGCTAATGTTGCAACCCGAAAATCGCACAACAATAAAGCTTTTGAACGTTTTACCGAGTATGGACCTTTAGCTATGTTACCCCAATCGCCATTAAGTGGGGATGCTAACGGTGATAGTCGCAGCTCATTAGTGTGGACAATGTCTCCTGAGCAAAGCAGAACAATGATGGCATTAAATGGTAACGACTTTGCCGAGCAACTAGAATTAGCTTTTGGTAGCGGCTTGGTGCTATTACACAGGTGGGTAAACGTGACACGTATCCCTTAGTGTTAGTACAAGCTGAGCAACAAACGTACCATCGTATGGCGCTTATTGGTAATGCATCGCACACTATTCATCCTATTGCGGGTCAAGGGTTTAACTTAGGTTTAAGAGACGTACAGCAATTGAGTAGCCTTATCACTCAAGCACTAAAAGAACAGCGTGATCTAGGCAGTTTTACTTTACTTAATCAATATGGACAAAAACGACAGCAAGATCAAAACCAAATTATTAACCTTACCGACTCGTTAGTTACCCTATTTGCTAATAATCTGCCACCGCTAGTGGCCGGTAGAAATCTTGGTTTGAAAGCGATGAATTATGTAATGCCTTTGAAAAAAACACTTGTGACAAAATTGATGGGTTACTAAATTTAAAGAGCTAAATACCTAAGAGCTAAATAAAGAATAGCTAAAACAGAAAACAGCTAATTCCAAAAAAGATAAGAGAAGACAATGCAAAAATTTGATGTGTTAATTGTAGGCGGCATGGTGGGTTTAACACTGGCACTTTCATTACGAAAAACGAGCAACCTAATCATTGCCATTGCTGACACCTTACCTATAACAGAGTTAACGTCTGAGCCTGAAATACGGGTGAGTGCCATTAATGTTGCTAGCCAAACAATTTTTGAAAATTTAGCGGTTTGGTCGGCTATTGAAAATAAGCGAACCCAAACGTATCAGCACATGCATATTTGGGATAAAGCTGGTATAGGCAAATTAGATTTTTCGGTTAACGACTTCAATACTTTTCCTCAAAATACCCACCTTGGTTGGATTGTTGAAAATAACGTTATTCGTAATGCCTTATGGGATAAAGCCCAAGCAGACGAAGGCATTCAATTTTTTACTCAACATCAACTTGCGAATATAGCGGTAGGCGACAGTGAAGTTTTTGCTAGTTTTAACATGACTGCAGCCAATCACTCTGATAGCAATATAAGTTCAACCATGCCCACGCCCATTATAGCCAAGCTAGTTGTGGGGGCCGATGGTGCTAACTCTTGGGTACGAAAACAAATGGATATGGCTATGATCAGCCGAGATTATGATCACCATGCTATTGTTGCCACGGTTAAGTGTTCACAAGGACACAAAAATACCGCATGGCAAGTTTTTATGCCCAATGGCCCTTTAGCCTTTTTACCACTTTTTCCAGACAGTGGTGATACTTGCTCAATTGTTTACTCAACCTCACCGGAAGAAGCTGCTCGCTTAACCGCGCTTTCACCGGTTGAATTTTCAAAAGAATTAGCGGCTGCAAGTGATGGTAAATTAGGCACTATTGAGTGGTTAGTGAACGGTTTACTCACCCATTAACCATGCGCTTGGCTCAAGATTTTGTTAAAAACCGTATGGTACTTATTGGTGATGCAGCACACACCATTCATCCGCTTGCCGGTCAGGGGGTTAATTTAGGTTTACTTGATGCTGCTGCATTAGCGCAAACATTAACGGCTTCAACATCTTCTCAAGATCATAATGAACTCAGTACTTACGACCCCAAAAAATTAAAAGCCTTTGCTCGATATCGTAAAAGTGAGGCAATTGAAATGATGGGGGCAATGGAAGCCATTAAACAAACATTTTCGATAAATCAATCAGCCTTTACTGTACTCCGAGGCATTGGTATGAGTGTGTTGGATAATTTTAAACCCGCTAAAAAACGATTAATAGAACAAGCACTGGGTTTAAAACTAGAATTACCCAACCTCGCACAAAAAAATCCTCAATAACTATTCTTGGTTCAATCCTTACGCATTACAAAATATATAAACCTGATCACAAAGATAACCTTGCCCTAGCTTAAGGTCAGATTTATATTTTTTAAAATGCCATTTTGCAAAATTTAATTCTGACAATTTTAATAAGTTGGTTTTTAATTTGAAAAATGTGGTGTTTTTTTGTTGAATAAGCATAATTCAGCGGCTATAATTAGCCGGAATTTTAAGAGCACCTTGACTGTTTTAGTGACGACTGTTTGAGGTTTGAACGCTTTAAGTATGACTTCTTTAGGAATGACGTATGACAAATAAAACCGTATTACATGCAAAACACTTAGCCGCTGGCGCTAAAATGGTTGATTTTCACGGTCGGGAAATGCCAATTAACTATGGCTCACAAATAGAAGAACATAATGCTGTTCGTCAACATGTCGGTATGTTTGATGTTTCTCATATGACTATTGTTGACGTACAAGGCCCAGACGCTAAAGCTTTTTTACGTCGTTTAGTGATTAACGATGTTGCAAAATTAACTGTTGCAGGCAAAGCACTATACACAGGTATGTTAAACGAAGAAGGTGGCGTGATTGATGATTTGATCATTTATTTCTTCTCTGACACCAATTACCGCTTAGTGGTTAACTCAGCGACCCGTGAAAAAGATCTTGCGTGGATGACAAAACAGCTAGCCGGTTTTGATGCTACCATAACCGAACGTCCTGAATTTGGCATGATTGCCGTACAAGGTCCGGAAGCAAAAGCTAAAGTTGCTAACTTATTAACACCCGCACAAATTGTAGCCGTTGAAGGCATGAAGCCATTTTTTGGTGTGCAAGTAGGTGATTTATTTATTGCCACAACGGGTTACACAGGCGAAGACGGTTACGAAATCATAGTGCCTGAAACTGCTGCCGAAAGTTTTTGGCAAAAACTCATTGATTTAGGTGTTGCTCCTTGTGGATTAGGTGCACGTGACACACTACGATTAGAAGCAGGCATGAACTTATATGGCTTAGATATGGACGAAACCGTATCACCATTGGCTGCTAATATGGCCTGGACTATTAGTCGGGAACCTGAAGATCGCGACTTTATTGGCCGTGACGTATTAACCGCGCAAAAAGCGGCTAATGATCAGCCCAAACTTGTTGGTTTAGTCTTAGAAGAAAAAGGCGTACTACGTTCTCATCAAGTGGTTGTTACTGAATTTGGTAACGGAGAAATCACATCAGGTACCTTCTCACCAACACTAGGACACAGTGTTGCGTTAGCCCGTGTACCACGTAGCGTGAAAGTAGGCGATATTATTGAAGTAGAAATGCGTAAAAAGAATGTAAAAGTGCAAGTAACTAAACCTAGCTTTGTTCGAAATGGCGTAAAGGTTTTTTAATTGAAAATATAAACAGATGCTCTATATTAACAATGCAGTTAATGAGCATCTAAACGTATTACTTAACGATCAAAACAAATTTAATTTATAACCTTTATAGGAAAAATAAAAATGAGCAACATTCCTTCAGAATTAAAATATGCAACAACACATGAATGGGTACGTGAAGAAGAAAACGGTATTGTTACTGTTGGTATTACTGAACATGCGCAAGATTTATTAGGCGATATGGTATTTGTTGAATTACCTGATGTTGGCGATAACGTGAGCACGGGTGATGATATTTGTGTGGCTGAATCAGTAAAAGCGGCTTCTGATATATATGCACCTGTTACAGGTGAGGTTGTAGAAGTGAATGAAGAGCCGGAAGATGCACCAGAATTAGTAAACTCAGATGCCTACGGTAGCGGTTGGTTATTTAAAATTAAAATTGAAGATGCAAGTGAGTTAGCTAACCTACTTGATGCTGAAGGCTACGCCACTTCAATCGATGAAGACTAATTTTCGATAACAATCAGCGTTTATGCTGCATTGGTTTTATTATTCGTTTCAATGCTTTTTACACTAAGCTTATTTGATGTTTAATGTCAGCGCCTGCCTAAACAAAAACTGTTTACGAAAACATTTAGCCTTGGCAATCAAGTTAAAGGTTTTACCTAACCATTAATTACCAAGCTAAAAGATTACTACCTAGTACTAAGCCTCTTTTTTCTAGTAAGAATATGAGGCTTTCTTTTGTCTATATAAGTAAATTATTTAAGTGAAACTGTTATGACTTCTCAATTACCTGTTAACCAACTTGCTTCATTGTCGTTGGCTCAATTAGAGCAAACACAAGATTTTATTCGTCGCCACATTGGACCAAATGAAGCACAAACACAAACCATGCTCAATGATATGGGCGTTGAATCAGTTAATGCTTTAATTGATGAAATTGTACCCCAGAATATTCGTTTAGCAGCGTTACCCGCTATTGGTGACAGTAAAACAGAAGTACAAGCATTAGCAGATTTAAAAGCGGTTGCTAGTTTAAATAAAATTAACACTTCCTACATAGGTCTAGGTTACTACGGTACATTAACACCTAACGTTATCACCCGTAATGTTTTAGAAAATCCAGGTTGGTATACAGCATATACCCCTTATCAACCTGAAATTGCCCAAGGTCGATTAGAATCACTACTTAATTATCAACAAATGTGTATTGACCTAACCGGTTTACCATTGGCAAGTGCATCATTATTAGATGAAGGCACAGCAGCGGCAGAAGCCATGGCACTGGCTAAACGTGTTTCTAAAAATAAAAAATCAAACCTATTCTTCATCTCAGACGATGTTTACCCACAAACTATCGACGTTGTTAAGCAACGTGCAGACATGTTTGATTTTGACATTATTGTTGCTCCGGCAGCAGAAGCGACTGAACACGATATTTTTGGCGCACTTATACAATATCCAGGTGCTTCAGGCGAAGTAACCGATATCAGCGAACTCATTGCAAACATTCAAGCCAATAAAGGTATTGTTGCTGTTGCTGCCGATATTATGAGCTTAGTATTACTAAAAGCGCCTGGCGAATTAGGTGCTGATGCGGTAATTGGTTCAAGCCAACGTTTTGGTGTTCCTATGGGTTACGGTGGCCCACACGCTGCCTTTTTTACCACCGATAAATACAAGCGTTCGTTACCTGGCAGAATTATTGGTGTGTCAAAAGACACTCGTGGTAACAGTGCACTACGTATGGCGATGCAAACACGTGAACAACATATTCGCCGCGAAAAAGCCAACTCCAATATTTGTACAGCACAAGTATTATTAGCCAATATGGCTGCATTTTATGCGGTTTATCATGGCCCGAAAGGTTTAAAAACTATTGCGAACCGTATTCATCGTTTTGCTGATATTTTATGTTTAGGAACAGCATCGAAAGGCTTAGTCGCTGTACATGCCAACTATTTTGACACACTAACGTTTAATGTCGACGCAGCTCAAAAAGAAGCTGTGGTAGCACGTGCATTAGCAGCAAGCGCTAACTTCCGCACTGATGTTGACGGTCAAATCAGTATTTCACTTGATGAAACAACAACACGTGAAAATATCGCCGCCTTATTTGATATTTTATTAGGTGAAGGTCATGGTTTAGACGTTGCCGAATTAGATCAACAAATTGTTGCTTCAAGTCACTCGTCAATTCAAAGATCACTAGTACGTGAGTCTGAAATTCTAACTCACCCAGTATTTAACTCATACCACAGCGAAACAGAAATGCTGCGTTATATCAAACGACTTGAGAACAAAGATTTAGCATTGAACCATTCAATGATATCTCTAGGCTCTTGTACTATGAAGTTAAATGCAACAGCGCAAATGATTCCAGTATCATGGCCTGAATTTGCAAACATGCACCCATTTGCACCCATGGACCAAGCGCAAGGTTACAAGAAAATGATTGACGAACTAGCCGATTGGTTAGTTGAGTTAACTGGTTACGACAAAATGTCTATGCAACCTAACTCAGGTGCACAAGGTGAGTACGCGGGTTTAATCTCAATTGTTAAATACCATGAAAGCCGTGGTGATTCGCATCGTAATATTTGTTTAATTCCTGCGTCTGCACACGGAACTAACCCTGCATCAGCAAACATGGTGGGTATGAAAGTTGTGGTTGTGGCTTGTGATAAACAAGGCAACGTTGACATGAATGACCTAAAAACCAAAGCAGAAGAATTAGCAGATAACCTTGCCTGTATCATGATCACTTACCCGTCAACCCACGGTGTTTATGAAACGACTATTGCTGAAATTTGTGAAATTATTCATGCTCACGGAGGTCAAGTTTACCTTGACGGCGCAAACATGAACGCACAAGTTGGTTTAACATCGCCAGGTCATATTGGCGCTGATGTTTCACACCTTAACTTACATAAAACATTTGCTATTCCACATGGCGGTGGCGGTCCAGGTATGGGTCCTATCGGCGTTAAAGCACATTTAGCACCGTTTTTACCGGATCATGCCATTATCAACGTAAGTGAAGAAACTAAAGGTAACGGCGCGGTTTCTGCTGCACCCTTTGGTAGTGCAGGTATTTTATGCATCTCTTACCTTTACGTAGCAATGCTAGGTAAAAAAGGTGTTACCGAGGCAAGTAAATTTGCCATTACTAACGCTAACTACGTAGCAACTAAACTAAGCGCACATTACCCACTGTTATACACAGGTAATAACGGCCGTGTTGCTCATGAATGTATTATTGATTTACGCCCACTTAAAGCAACATCAGGTATTACAGAAGTTGATATTGCTAAGCGTTTAATCGATTACGGTTTCCATGCACCAACCATGTCGTTCCCTGTTGCAGGCACGTTCATGATTGAACCAACAGAGTCTGAGTCTAAAGTTGAGCCGGACCGTTTTGTAGAAGCAATGACCAGTATTCGTAATGAAGTACGTAAAGTTGAGTCAGGCGAGTGGGAATTAAACAACAACCCACTACAAAATGCACCGCATACGTTAGCTGATATTACAGCGGTTTGGGATCGTGGATACACGGTTCAAGAAGCCGTATTCCCTATCGCCGGTGTTGCCAAAAACAAATTCTGGCCAACGGTAAACCGTATTGATGATGTATACGGGGATCGTAATTTAATTTGTTCATGTCCTCCAATTGATAGTTATATTGATTAGTTAACTGTTGATCACGACAATTCTAGTTGGAAACCGATCTGATCTAGTTGGAAACTAATAAATCTAGTTGGAAACTCTAGTCAAACATATTCAAAAGCGAACTTTAAAAGTTCGCTTTTTTCATTTAATACCTTTTATATTAGTAGCTTAGTATAGATTTTCATTATTTTTTATTAGAAAATAGTTACAGGAATTAATCGTAAGGAGATCTAATCAAAAAATAATATAAAGGTAGAAACATGAATAATTTTTGTGGTTATCATAACCAATTAAAGTCAGAGCTAGAGCACCTCATAGGTCAGAACAACTTCAGTATAGAACAATATAAATATTTACTTCATTTAACTTATGAAATACTTAAAGAGTTTGAATTTGCACGCCTTCAGGTAGGGTTGTTTTTTGAAACCCAGAAAATTGATGCTGACTATGTGTTTTTTGTAGACAGCATGGATGTAGGGTTTGATGACTTAAACGAGTATATAGAGAGTGTGTTTTTAACTTCAAATTTTGTTAATAAAACTAAATTGACAGTGAAACACAATGATGAAATTAAAAAAATTGTGGAAGAATTCTTTGATTTAGCAAATACAGCGTTGATTCAAGAAGCAGAAGATACCGATTTACGGCAGATTTTTAAAATTGTTAACCCTATTAAAAGTGACTAAAGTTTAATTCTCCCAAAATTTAGTCACATACTTAATTTAAAAGCGAACTATTATAGTTCGCTTTTTTGTTTTTTAAATCAAAATAATTAGTAAATAGAGTTTGCTAATTAATACTATTAAGTGATTATAGGATATCTAGCATATAACACAGGGAAGTATTTATGATTTTAACGTATAAAAATCTAAAAGACCGTCAACGTAAAGAACGAGATAACTACCCAATAAACTTAAGCCTTCGAGTACATCGATCTTTAAGTTGGTTAGATCGTGCAGAGCGAGCTGAAGGTGATTTAGATGGGCAATTCATTTTTCTGTGGATAGCCTTCAATGCAGCCTATGCCAATGAAATAGATGACCACCATCGCTTTACCGAGCAAGAAACCTTTCGAAATTTTATTGATAGATTATGTCAGCTAGATGAAGGCAACTTACTATCCGATTTAGTTTGGAAGGAATTTACTAGCAGTATTCGTGTGCTTCTTAGTAATCAATATGTTTTCCAAACCCTTCTGGGATTATCAAAATCAAAAGAAAACCGAAGCTCAATGGCAAGATGATTTTAAAACAGCTAATGCCTTTGCACACAAAGCACTAGGCCATAAAAACACTTCAGCCGTACTTTCGGTTATCTTTTCTCGTTTATACACCTTACGTAACCAGACTATGCATGGTGGTGCCACATGGAATAGTGCTGTTAATAGAGACCAGATGCGTGATGCAGTTGCTTTCATGAGTAAGTTTGTACCATCTATCATTAAAATCATGATGGATAGTGCTAATGAACTATGGGGAGAACCATGTTTTCCTGTTGTTGAAGGTTAAGGGATGAAGCATGGATGGCATATCTGACCTGCTAGGTTTCATATTTAATATTCTATGGGCTATTTTTATAGTCTACCTAATTGTAAAAGCCTGGAACGGCTTCTGGCATTGGTTGTTTCCTGATGAGTAAAACCCTTCCGACAGAAATAACAAAATACAACGTATTTACGATTGATTTTATTATAAAACGGAGTAGTATTTTGTTCTAATCAAATTGATTATGTTTTTTACTCAATTTTAATGCGCTTAAGAAAATTATGAATAATAACAATAATAAAAAAGTTTCTGATTTTAACTATGCACAAAAGCAACGGTTGGCATTTATAGATTTTTTGCTAATGTTTAAAGGTTCATTCACTCGAAGTGACCTAACAAGTAAATTTGAGATGGGCATGGCAAATGCGACTCGCGATATTGCTCTTTATCGAGAACTTGCTGCCAAGAATATAGAATTTGATAACCCAACCAAAACTTACTTACAAACAAAGCAGTTTAAATCACTTTTTGAATATGAATCCCGTAAAACGCTAGCGAAGTTAGCGAATAAAATAAGTGATGGCTTTGATGGTGTAATGGAAGTCGCTTTTCCTGTGGATGCACCACTACAACTTAATGTCCCTGATATTAATATTGTCGCTAAACTAGTACAGGCAGTAATAAATAAAAAAGCAATTTCAATTATTTACACATCATTATCATCTGGATCAAAAGCCAGAGAAATTATTCCACATACAATTGTCGATAATGGCCTTCGTTGGCATGTTCGATCTTTTGACAGAAATACAAACTCGTTTCGAGATTTTGTCATTACTCGTATTTCAAAGGTTACTTTGCTTGATAGCCCAATCGAAGAATTCGAAAAAGAAATAGAAGACAACCAATGGATGCGGAAGATGGACTTGCATTTAGTACCACACCCTACAAATGTCGAGTTTCCACAAGCTATTGAACTTGATTATGGGATGGATAAAGGGCTGTTACAAATAACTGTTAGGGCTGCCGGTAGGCTATCTACTAAGGCGTTGGAATGTTGACTGCACAAAAAATGGTACTTTAAAAGGCGGTGAATACCGGCTTTGGTTGAGAAACAGACAAACGCTATATGGTGCAGAAAATTTAACAATTGCCCCAGGTTATTCTGCTGAGGAAACTGCCCCCACTTATGAAAGTATATAAAACAAAAATAGAGAATATTAAAACTGAAATTGAACAGGCAATTAAATTTGGTTCTTTTCAATCCGGCAATCTTATTCTATTAGTGTTAAATCCCAGTGAAGAGCATGTAATTATTACACAGTTAATTGCCGGTAAGTTTAATAATACATCTAAGTTATTGTCAGAAAAATTAGTCGTATTGTCCCTAAAAGATAGAGAACGTGACTTACATAATTTAGTGTCTGACTTAGTAAAAGAGAGCAAAGATATTTGCTACTTATCAAGAATCAATGTGTTGTTTGAAGAAAGTTTACAAGCAGACCCATTAAAGCTGCTTCAACATGCAGCGAAAAAGAAACCCATAATTGTTATTTGGCCTGGGGATATAGATAGCATATCTCTGAATTATGCAAAACCAGGTTTACCAGATCACAAAAGTTATAAATTAAATGAATTTCAAGATGTGCAGGTAATTACCACTTGTGAACAAGGAGTTAGTGAATGAAGACGTACAATGAATTAATCCAATTTGAACCTGTTAGAGATACTATCGAATTGGAAGATGCCGCAGACCATAGTAAAGCGGAAAAACTAATATCGTCATATGTGATTTCAGACAAAATGAAATCAAAATTGAACGATATCATCATCAAACATCTTCAGTACGATGAATTTACTGATCAAAAAGCATTATGGATCGTTGGTAATTACGGCTCAGGTAAATCACATTTAATGTCTGTCATTTCAGCGTTAGCTGAATTTCCAGATCTCGTTGATCAAGTAACAAATAATGAAGTGAGAGAATGCGCAGATAAAATTGCGGGTAAATTCAAAGTAATTCGTTTTGAAATTGGCGCTAGTAAGATGGACTTAACAGACATCATTACCTATCAACTAACCAAAGGGTTAGAAGATTTAGGCGTGAGTTATGAATTTCCGGCGATGGATCAAATTACATCAAACCATAAGCAGTATGTTGAAGAAATGATGTCGGTATTTCATGAGAAATACCCAGATCATGGCTTACTGTTAATTTGTGATGAAATACTTGATTATTTCCGTTCAAGAAACAACCAAAGAACTACCGCTCGATATGGCAATGCTTCGCGTCCTTGGTGAAGTCATCGAGGGCACACGTTTCCGCTTTATCGCCGGTGTTCAGGAAGCTATTTTTGCCGATCCTAAGTTAAGCTTTATTTCAAAAGAAGTTAAACGTATTACGGATAGGGCTGTAGAAGTTGTAATCGTCAGGGATGATATTAAATTTGTTGTTTCTGAGAGGTTATTGAAAAAAACTGCTCAACAAAAAGAGTGGATCAGAGAGTACCTACAAAAGTTCACGCCTTACTATGAGAAAATGAACGAACGCTTAGATGATTTTGTTGATATGTTCCCTGTACATCCTGATTATATTAATACCTTTGAACGTGTTCGTATTCTTGGTTTAGAACAACGCCAAGTGTTGCGTAGTTTATCTAATCATATGGAAGCCTTAAAAAGTCAGCAAGTACCAGAAGATATTCCTGGTATTTTTTCATACGATACCTATTGGCATGAATTAAGTTCAGAGCCAAGTATGAAAACGAACCCTGAAGTAGGTCAAGTTATTGAAACAGGTGAAACCTTAGTTGAGCGTATTGAGCAAGCATACTCTTCACCAAACCCATTAGAAAAAGAGTTCGCTAAACGCCTAGTTGCCGGTTTAGCTATTCATAGAATGGCAGTTGGTGATATTTATAAAGAGATGGGGGCTACTGCGGCAGAGTTAAGAGATTCATTGTGTTTGTTTATCAAAACCGTAGATATTTTGCCTGGAGACAAGAGTAAAAATTTAGAGAATCATATTGTTACCGTTTTGGGAAAAATTAGAAAAACAGTGAATGGCCAGTTTTTCTCAAAAAACAAAGCTAATGATCAGTTTTATATTGATCTTAAAAAGACAGAAGACTTTGATGCGATTATTGAAACCAAAGCTGAACAATTAGCTAATGATAGCCTCAATGGCGCTTACCGTGCGGCAATGTTGGAAATTCTAGAGCAAACAGATACACAACAAGTACACACCATGTGGCAACATGAGTTGAAATGGATTGACAGAAACGTAAATCGTCAAGGTTGGTTATTTTTAGGTTCACCAAATGAGCGTGAAACAGCTAAGCCTCAGCGTGATTATTACATGTACTTTATTCAACCTGAAGATGCACCGAAACAGAAAAAAGAGCACATACGTGAAGATGAAGTACTCTTTGTTTTAAAGAATAGAGATGAAGACTTTAATCGTTACCTTAAATATTATGCAGCATCTGTTGAATTAAGAGGCGTTGCAACAGGTAGTGCCAAAAACACTTATAAATTAAAGGCAGATGATTATTTAAGAGATATGCAAAAGTGGATAAGAAACCATATTGCAGATGCTTTTGAAGTGAAATATAACGGCCAATCAAAACCAATTATGGACTGGCTAAAAGGGACATCAGTACGAGATATCACAGGTATATCTGCCAATGAGCACGGTAACGTAAAAGATATTTTTGAAGCGGTTGCTAGTTATATATTTGCAGGTTATTTTCAATCACTTGCGCCAGAATACCCTAAGTTTAGCCAGTGGATTACTGGTGACAACATGCAAGGCGCAGCTAATGATGTACTTATTAGTTTATCTAGTGGTGCAAGAACCAAACGAGCCACTGCGGTTCTCGATGCATTAGAGTTGCTTGATGGTGATAAATTAAAAGCAACCAAGTCACGTTTTTCTGCAACCGTATTAGATATATTAAAGAATAAGGGCCATGGTCAAGTTGTCAATAATGGCGAGTTATTAGATCAAGTTAATGCCAATCTTTATTTTAAACCTAATTCATTTAGATTAGAGCCTGAGTGGTTGTTAGTTATATTAGCAAGCTTAGTTTACTCAGGTGAGTTAGAACTTTCAGTGGTAGGTAATAACATTACGGCAAGTAATGCGGACCTATTAAAGTCATTAGATTTTAATGACCTGATTAACTTCAAACATATACAAGCACCTAAAGATTTTAATACTTCGGCTATCAAAGCCTTATTAGAATTGCTTGGGATGAATGAAGGGCTAGCTGTTAGCATCCAAGCAAGGTGATGACAGTATTGTTCGAGAAATGGGTGACAAAATTGAACAAAAAGTTAAGTCGCTTGTACATGATACTCAAGCTGTAAAAAGTAGATTACCTTTATGGGGACAACATGTACTTGAAGAAAATGACGCTGAATTATTAACTGACAAGTTAATATCGGCAAAGACTTTCTTAGAAGAAATGCAACGCTTTAACACACCCGGTAAACTGAAAAATCTAAAAGCAACACCTGAAGATATTGCATCACAAAAAGAAAACTTAATCGCTTGGAATAATTATAAGCAGCTAGAGCTGACAGTAAGTGAATTTATCGAAATCACAAACTATTTAAGTAAAGCTCAATTAGTATTGGCTGAAAATGATGACTGGCAACAAATGGTTAAAAGTGCTCAACATGAACTACGTCAAGGTTTGGCTGATAAAGACACAAGGCAATCAACTGAATTTAAGCAAAAAATGCTTAAACAATTAGCTGAAGCAAAACAATCTTATATCACTCGGTTTGTTTCGTTATATCAACGCGCCCATTTAACGTTGGCTGAAGATAAAATTAAAGCAGAATTGATGAATGATGACAGGTTAACTGCTCTAAGTTTATTAAGTGGCATCGCATTATTGCCGGGTAATCAAGTTAAAAATTGGCGTGAAGATTGGGCTAATTTACAGCCTGCTTCTGCTATTGATAGTAAAATGTTAGCAGTAGATCCAAACCCTGTTTCATTCAACCCAAGAACAGATAAAGACCTTGCACCTGCAAGTAATCGCTTGAACAGATTAGATGACCAATTAGATGCCATGTTAACGGAATGGACTTCTACACTCCAAACAAACTTAGCTGACCCATTTATCCAATTAGATTTAATGAGGTCAGAACAAAAAGCTGAAGTTGCAGTTTTTATCGATTCTGGATGTTTGCCTGAACCATTAACAAAAGACTTTATTGAAGAAGTAAATAAAGTACTTGATGGATTAGTTGCAGTAGCAATAACGTCAGAGGAACTCGTTGCTAGCCTTGGTAAAGGCACACCACAGAGTATTGATGATATACGTAAGCGTTTTGAGCAACTCATTGCTGAACGTTGTAAAGGCCAAGATAGCGATAAAGTTCGCATCGTTATTGAGTAAACTTTTTCAAAAATAATTTACTAGAGCGCAGTTAATTAATAATTGCCTCTAAGAGAGAAAATATGCAACAAGATTCATTATTAGATGACGCAAAAATCAAATCATCAAAAGACCCTGTAGAATGTTTAGGCCAAGCTTTCGAAAACGAAGAAGCACGTAGAGGGCATTTCACTAAACTTTTAAGTGAAAAGTTAAAAGATCCTGAATTTAGAAAAATTGCAGGATTTCCTATTGGCACTGATGAGTCGATTCTTGAGCTGTCTGATCCGCCATATTATACAGCCTGCCCTAATCCTTGGTTAAATGACTTTGTTGAATATTGGGAGTCCTTAAAGCCAGTAGATGTAGATGAATATCAGAGAGGTCCATTTGCAGCAGATGTAAAAGAAGGGAAAAACGATCCCGTTTATAACGCTCATTCTTATCATACTAAAGTCCCTCATAAGGCAATAATGAGGTATATTCTGCATTATACTAACCCTGGAGATACTGTTTTTGACGGGTTTTGCGGAACAGGTATGACTGGAGTTGCTTCTCAACTGTGCGGTAAAAAAGAAGAAATTGAGGCACTGGGGTACAAAGTATATTCCAATGGAGAAATCGCAGAAGAAGTTATTAATTCTAATGGGGAAAGAGAGTGGAAAGTTTTTTCAAAAATAGGAAAAAGAAATTCTGTTTTAAATGATTTGTCACCAAGCAGCGACTTTTATTTCAAGCGTATTAAATAAAGAAGTTAATATAGATCTGTTTGAAAAAACAGGAAGAAAACTAATAAATAAACTTAGAAAGCACTTAGGTAATTATTGGGAAACATTACATTCAGATGGTACGACATCAGGCTGTGTAAATTATTTTGTTTGGTCTGATGTATATAGTTGCCCGGAATGTACTAAGGAAATTATCTATTCTGAGCAAGTGTTTTTAAATCTTTGGGGAAAAACAGTATTCTCTCCTGAATTTTTGTGCCCTAGCTGTAATTGTAAATTATCTAAAAACCCTTCTAAAAGCTCCAATGCTCAAAAACCTCTTAGGTTGTTTGTTTCAGAGTTTGATCCTTTATTAGGGGAAGTAACTTCTATACAAAAACAAGTACCGGTAAAGATTAATTACTCTGTTGGAACCACCCGGTTTGAGAAAAAAATGGAGCAGAAGGACTTTGATAACCTCAATAAAATTGAATTAGATACAGATAATTTGGCATTTATTCCCAAGGTGCCAATAGTCGATGGAGAAAAATCATCGGATCCATTTTTATTTGGTATAAAGCATGTACATGAATTCTATACACCGCGAATGCTGAAGTGTTTATCAATATTTTCTGAAGAAATACTTGGTAACCAAACATTAAATTTTGTTTATGGAAGTATGTTACCTAAATTAACAAAAATGAATCGTTATATGCCTCAACATGGGGGAAGGGCATTAGTTGGGCCAATGGCAAATACATTATATGTTCCGCCCGTTAGTGTTGAAAACAACCCCTTAGATCAGTTTGAGTTTCAATTTAAAAAAATTCTAAAAGCTCTAAATGATTTAGGCGGAAATTGCATTACAACACAAGCAACACAATCATTAAATCTTAACAAAGAATCCGTTGATTACATATTTATAGATCCACCATTTGGCGCTAATATTATGTATTCAGAGTTAAGTATCCTGAGAGAGTCTTGGTTAAAAGTCATTACTAATTCAAAACCCGAAGCTATTCAAAATAAACATCAAAATAAAGGATTGGATGAGTATCGTCACTTAATGTCGGATTGCTTCCAAACAGCATTTGATGTATTGAAGCCTGGAAAATGGATGACGGTTGAGTTTTCCAATACTAAAGCTAGTGTTTGGAATAGCATTCAAAATGCTTTGTCTGAAGCCGGTTTTATTGTGGCAAATGTTTCTGCCTTGGATAAAACTAGAGGAGGACTACATGCAATGCTTGGTCCTACAGCGGTTAAACAAGATTTAATAATTACGGCCTATAAACCTGAAGAGGTATATGCAGAAAGTAAATCTGAAGAAATTATTAGTGAAGGTTTTGTTTGGGGGTTTATTACAGAACATCTAAACCACTTAAGTATAAGTAAAATTCAAAACGGTGAGCTGCTTTCCGTTCCTGAACGGGATGCTCGATTACTTTATGATCAATTGGTTGCGTTTTATGTTCGAAATTCAGCACCTTTACCTATTTCAAGTATTGAGTTTCAAAAAGGTTTGAAAGTAAGGTTCCCTGAAAGAGATGGAATGTATTTTACTCCTGAACAGGTCGCTAAATATGATAAACAAAGAGCATCTTCTAAGGTCGTTAAACAAATCTCCATATTTGTAGATGATGAAGCTTCATCTATCGAGTGGCTAAGACAGGAGCTAAGTCGAAAGCCTAAAACTTACTCAGAAATACATCCTTTATTCTTAAATGAAATATCTGGATGGAAGAAGAACGAACTTCAATTGGAGTTAATGACTTTACTTGAGCAGAATTACATTAAATATGATGGTAATGAAGATGTTCCTAATCAGATTCATACCTACCTTTCTACTAATTTTAAAGATATGCGTGGATTAGCCAAAGACGATCCTGCACTTGTTGCAAAGGCAAAAGATCGTTGGTATGTGCCAGATCCGAGTAAAGCCTGGTGATATTGAAAAGCTTAGACTTCGTGCATTATTGCGTGAGTTTGATGTATATAAAGAAGAGAAGAAAAAAATTAAACAGCCCCGTGCTGAAGCGTTAAGAGCCGGATTTAATGCTTGGCCGGGAAAAGCAAGATTTACAAACAATTTTAGATATTTCAGCCAAGATACCTCCTGCTGTATTGCAAGAAGATGAAAAGCTGCTGATGTTCTACGATAACGCGTTAACGCTAACATCGAACAATGATGATGATTGGGATTAGTTTTTAAGGGAATGATGGATGTTTGATGTCGGAGAGTGGGCTTGGAGTAAAGCCCATCAGCAACATGTTAAAATCATTGAGAACTCTGGCCTTTGGGGGCAGAGTTTTTATCGTGTTTGGCTACAGCAGCAAGATTCAGTTGTCAAAGTAGTTGCTGATGACTTAGTCAACGTTGATAACCAAGCAGAAACCTAGTGAACATTTTATTTCTTACATTGCTGTTGCCGCTAAAATAGCTAACGCACAACAAGAAGATATTTTACTTGCTCCTATTGAATCAAATGTAATTCCTTTATCTCATCAGTTGAAAGCCTTAAATAAGGTAATGTCGCGGAAACAAATTCGTTACTTACTGGCCGATGAAGTGGGTTTAGGAAAAACAATAGAAGCTGGTTTAGCAATGCGAGAGCTAAAACTGAGAGGTATGGCTAAACGGATATTAGTGTGTGCTCCTAAAGGTTTAGTTAGTCAGTGGGTAAGTGAAATGAGTACTCATTTTAATGAGAATTTTCACTTACTTTTACCGGGAGAGCAAAAACCTGTTGATGAACATGACAACGTTTGGCTGCGTCATGATCAAGTCATTTGCCCAGTTGATAGCATTAAACCGATAGAAAGCCGGAAAGGTTGGTCTTTAAAGCAAGTTCATGAATACAATAAACATCGATTTGATGATTTACTTGCAGCAGGTTGGGACTTAATTGTTATTGATGAGGCACATCGCTTAGGCGGAAGTACAGAATTTGTTGCTCGATATAAATTGGGGCAAGGGTTAGCAGAAGCAGCCCCTTACTTATTGTTACTTTCAGCAACGCCACATCAAGGTAAAAGTGATGCCTTCCATCGTCTGATGGCACTGCTTGATCCAGAAGTGTTTCCTGATATTGGTAGTGTGACCAAAGAGCGAGTGCAACCGTTTGTTGTTCGCACAGAAAAGCGTATTTCAATTGATGGTGAAGGAAAACCTTTATTCAAACCAAGAAAAACAGAGCTAATCCCTGTTGCTTGGCAACAAAAGCACGCTATTCAACGCCACCTTTATGAAGAAGTCACCGAATATATTAAAGAAGGCTATAACCAAGCTAAAGCCAAAAAACAAAATGCTATTGGTTTTTTAATGATTTTGATGCAGCGTTTGGTGAGTTCGAGCAGCGCTGCAATAGCTAAAACATTATCTAGGCGCTTAATTGCCCTAGACACTATGGTAGTCGAAGAAGAGCTACCACTATCATTCGCAGATGAATGGGCAGACCTAGATGGGCAAGCACAGCTAGATGAATTAATCGTTGAAAGTAAGCAAGCCCTAGAGAATGAAAAAGCTGAAGTAGCTCACCTCTTAAAGCTAGCAGAAAAGTGTGTGGCTAATGAATGCGATGCGAAAGCGGAAGTATTGCTAGATTGGCTTTATAAATTGCAACAAGAAGAACAATCTCCTGATTTGAAAATGTTAGTTTTTACTGAGTTTGTTCCAACCCAAAGAAATGCTTGCTAAGTTTTTTACTGATCGTGGTATTAGTGTGGTTTGTTTAAATGGCTCGATGGATTTAAATGAACGCAAAAAAGTACAAGCATCTTTTGCGGATGATACTCGCATACTTATTTCGACTGATCTTGGTGGTGAAGGCTTAAACCTTCAGTTTTGTCACGTAATTGTTAATTATGATATGCCGTGGAATCCGATGCGAATGGAGCAAAGGATAGGACGGGTTGATCGTATAGGACAGCCTCATGTAGTAAGGGCATTAAACTTTGTTTTAGAAGATACAGTTGAGCATAGGGTACGTGATGTACTTGAAACTAAGCTTCAAGTGATTTTAGAAGAGTTTGGTGTAGATAAAACCAGTGATGTGCTTGACTCTGCTGAGGCTAATCATTTATTTGATGAATTATTTATGGAGGCATTAACAAATCCTGATTTGATGGATCAAGAACTTGCTAAAGCCTTAAAAACAATTCAAGACGCAGGAAAGGACAAAAAATCACAAGATAATTTATTTTCTGGCGGAGAGCAGTTGCTTGCTGATACTTATCAGAAAACGGCTAATCACCCATTACCGCATTGGGTTTCGGCAATGGTTGAGCAATATATCTTATGGCAAAACCAACAAGGCGTTAAGGCTAAGTTTGATAAATCCTTAGTAGGTGGTTTAGATATTACTTGGCCAGATGGTGCTTTATGGAATGATATTACCTTTGTTGGTAAAGAAGCCCAAGCAAAACATTAATCTCAAGCATATTACCTTAGAGAACCCTAAAATTAGAGGATTATGTACTCATTTACCTATTTGGAGTGATGTGCAGTCAATACCTGTTGCAAGAGTACCAACATTACCAGTAGGTGCTTCTGGATACTGGTCTTTGTGGAGTGTACGCTTTGCAGGCAACGATGAAAGGCAAGTTAAGTATTTGCCTATTTACATTAAACCTGATGGTAGTTACTTTGCTCCAGCCTCAAATCGGATTTGGGATGTGTTATGTTCGGGTACGGTAGAAATTATCAGTGGCTCCAGTACCGCGAAAAATTCAGATATTTATCAAATGCTGAGGTTTGTAGCAGAAGAACAGGGAAAATTAGTCTTTGAAGATATGCTAGTTGATTATAAAGCTGATTTATCTGAGCAAATGGATAAAGGAGAGTATTCATTTGCTGCTCGAAAACGAGCAATAGAGAGGATAGGATTACCTGAAGTGAAAAATTATCGTTTACGCCAGTTAGTAGATGAACAACTTAACTGGTCACAGCAAATAAATGAAAAACAGCATGTGTACCCTGAGTTATCGCTTCATATTGTTTTTGAGATAAAGGGATAATTGATGGATTGGCAAAAAGAATTGCTCGGTAAGTTAGATTTCAATGCGAAACAATGCTTTATTATTTCAGATCCGGAACATTTATGTTTTGAGCCTTTAATTGCAGAGCGGTTCGAACAAGCTGAAGTTGAATTAGTTGATGATAGCGATCCTATTTCATTAAGGTTTATATATGAAAGCCGGCTTGAAAAAAACAACAATAAAGCGTTAATTATTACATGTGCTGAAATAGAAGATAACTATATTCCTTTTGATATCACATTCAATGCAACCAATATCAACTTTCATATCAATGAAATAATACCAGAACTAGAGGTTGAAACACTTCGAAGTATTTCACCCGTCTATTTTCAGCCACTGAAAGAAGCCATTTCAAGTTATCGCCCAGGAAAGCTAGGTCGAATTGCTAGTTTGGATTTCTTGCTTAGGCATATATTCAAAATTGCTCCTGAAATAATTCAAACAGAAGTGGATTTAGTAAGGCTATTAATTCAAAAACACTACCTCGGTGGTGAAATGCCTGAAGCAATAGAACAAAGGTTAATTGCATTATTAAAACTTAATGACACTTTTAATGGTTGGGACTTCGATAGATTATTGCCTAGTAAAGCTGAATTCTTTGAGTTTTTACAAGTTCAATGGACACTATATCTTGAAACATTAGTTTCTGTTGATGAATTAAAAGAACCACCATGGCCGCAAGGTAAGTTAATAGTGCCTTTTGACGATCAGGATGTTCAAGTTTATGTTGATAACTTATTTGCTGATGGTTTGCTTAAACCCGTTAATATGGAAGGAATATCAAAAAATCATTGGGCTGTGATAGGCATAATAAGTGAAGATGGAACATCTCAGTTAAAGCGGTTTTCTCACTTACTTGCTCGTTTAAATAGTGTATTTTTACAAGAATTAGTTAATGACCTAAGTGCTGATATTTGGGGCGAACATGCCTTTGAACTTGGTATGTTAAATGCGTTAGGTCATCAAATTAAAACGTTATCAGCTTCAGAAATAACATCTTTAAATCATCTCAATACTAAAGTTGATCATCTTTTTGAAGAATGGCTTTTTGAAAAGTTTGGCGGTTTAATTTCTTTACCTGCAATTCGCCATCCTAACATGCTGCATAAAATACCTGACTGGCTTAATAGAAAGGTACAAGACGATAAAAAAATATGTTTGTTGGTAATGGATGGCATGGGATTTCAACAATGGTCATTGTTTAGAGAGTCATTGAATTCCTGCTCAAGAATAACAATGGAAGAGCATTATAGTTTTGCTTGGGTGCCCACTATTACTTCAATTTCACGACAGTCGATGTTTTCGGGTAAAAAACCTTATTTTTATGCTGACTCACTTTTAACAACATCAAAAGAAAGTAAGCTATGGCAGGCATACTGGGAAAATAATGGATTAACTAGTAAAGAAGTGTTGTATGCAAAAAAAGTTGAAGACAGAGCAACTAATGAATCTTTTAGTGATTTGATATCTAATCGTCATATTAAAGCTCTTGGCTTAGTAATCAATTTTGTTGATGAACAAATGCATGGCATGAAGGCCGGAATGTCAGGACTAAATGCTGTAGTGTCTGACTGGATAGTAACTTGGAAATTTGAAGAAAAAATTAACATTTTAATTGATCTTGGTTATGAGGTGATTATTACTGCTGATCACGGTAATCAAGAAGCTATTGGCTGTGGGGCGTTGAGGGAAGGCGTAAAGGCTGAAACTAAAGGTGAGCGAGTTAGGATATATGATTCAGAAAATGCAGCGACTAGTTCTAATGACCTTTTAGACGGGAAAGTGCTAAAATGGCCAGGCAAGAAATATGGCTTACCTGAAGGACGATTTCCATTAGTAAGCAGAGGAACTCATGCGTTTGTAAAAGAAGGGAAAAAAATTGTTGGGCATGGTGGGATCAGCTTACATGAAGTTGTTGTACCGCTAGCCGTTATAAAAAGAAAGTTGTAATAGATATGTCTAAAAGGGTTAATTATAGTCGTCATATAGAGGCTCATTGGTTAGATCAAACGGCACTT
This sequence comes from Colwellia maritima, assembly GCF_022669015.1. Taxonomy (GTDB): domain Bacteria; phylum Pseudomonadota; class Gammaproteobacteria; order Enterobacterales; family Alteromonadaceae; genus Colwellia; species Colwellia maritima. The sequence continues at coordinate 164,168 of NZ_JAKKSL010000004.1, forward strand.
TGGGTTGCCGAAGGGCTAAGCAAACAAGAATTACACGATAAAATTAATTCAATGCTTTCACCGCTAATTAATTGCAAGGTTAACTTAGGAAAAACGAGAAACCAATTAACATCGTTATGGTTTGATAAGAACGAAAATGTCAGTAGTGAGTTCTCAGCATTTGCAGTAGAGTACGTGAAAGAGGGCCATGATATTCCTCTAATTATTCATTGGGGCTTATTGATAGCTAAAAAGAAGTTTTTTGCTGATGTAGCAAGGTTTATAGGTAGAAACTCTAAGCTAAATGATTCATTTACTTACGCTCAAGTGCAAAAGCGAATGATTGAGATGTATGGTGACACTGAAACAGTTAAACGTGGGCTGCGTTCAGTGCTTAAGACGATGGTTGATTTTGGTGTTTTGCTACGAAGTAACGCCAGAAGTTATCAAGTAAACCCAAATAATTTAACAGTACCTAATAAGTTAATGAATTGGCTATTATGTGCATTATTATTTAGTGAAGATGTAATGAGCAGAACATTGTCAGATATGATTGATGATGCTGTATGGTTCCCTTTTGATATTAGTATTCAGCCAGAAGACATCGATAAACAATGGTTTGAAGTGCATCAGCAAGGTTATGACTTGATGTTGTTCAGAAAGAAATAATAAAAAATAAGAGAAGTAATTTGAAAGTATCAATTGGTTTTAATCGACACTTAGAGTCGAACTGGCTAGCTCAAACAGCATCTTGGGTAGCAAATGGCATTGAAGGCAAAGAGTTAAAAGATAAGATTGATTTATTACTTACTCCTGATTTTACTAGCCAAGTAGCCAAGGATAAAACACGTAATTTACTTTTTGGGATTTGGAGTAAATTACCAAAACATATCCCAAGTGATTTTCAACGTGATGCTGCTAACTTATTGATGGAGTACAGCGAATTTAATTTGGTGTTTCATTGGGGAATGATGCTTTCAAAATACCCGTTCTTCAAATCTGTAGTTGAACAAATTGGTCGGTTAACCAAATTAAATGACTCATTTTTATATTCTCAACTAGAGCAAAGAATTACTGAAAACTATGGTGATACTTCAACCATAAAAAGAAGTATGCAATTCGTGATAAGAACTTTGATGAACTTAGAGTTACTAGCTAATCCTAAGCAAGGTATATATCAACTTAGAAAGCCTATTCAAGTTAATAATCCATCAATAAAAGCTTGGTTAGTTGAAGCTAGTGTTTATTCAGCGCAAGTAACAAGTCGAAGCTTAACCGCTATTAATGATGAAAATGTATGGTTTCCATTTGAGCTTTATTTCGATGAAAATGATCTGAGTCATAATGATCGCTTAGAAGCACACCATCAAACCGCTGATGTGATAGTGTTTGTTTAATAGTCCCTAATTAATTTATAGCCAGTGTTCCGGTATTTAATGAAAATAATTAATGGAATTTGTGTCGAGGGGCTGAGCGAAAAGCTTTAATTTCTTGGGGAGAGCAACCTTGGCGTAATAGTTCAAACTCGCTTAGTTGGATATCATCATATTGCCCATTGTCTAAAATTTGATAAAGGCTGCCTGTTTGAGTTTTTACTAATTTAGTCTCTAAGTTGAAAGCGGTTATTGCAGATGTGCAAACGTAATCTCCCTTTAAATATCGACAACTGCTGTCATCAATTACTGTTCCGTATAGGACCTTACCAATCAACAGATTTTCATCATAAACAGAAACAACGAACCAGTCGGTAATCACTGTATTCATATCTAACACCGTCAAAAAGATTATACCTAGATTTTAGAGTATAAAGTGATCACAACGCCAATAACTTTTAGTCTGATTGAGAAGAAATTTAAGTACCAACTAGTCTTTCTCAATGTTTATTGATAGTATTAACCTGGATTAACTAAGGCGCTGATAAATATATATTTTAATGTTTATTTATTCTTTTTAGTCTTAACTAATATTACGATTAATTTTCTTGTTGCCAAAACGCCTGCATCTTATTAATTAACCATGATTTAAAGTTCGTTTCGACTTCACTGAGTTTATTCAAAAACCAGGAAGTATTTTTTATATTAACTTTAAAGGAAATTTAATTATGGCGAATAACAACAACTCTAGACCACCATCAAGCCACCCAGGTCCAGGTGGTAACTGGCCAGGAACCACTGGTAACAAGTCAGGTGGTAATCGAGGAAATGCTGTCCCTAAAGGCGGTAAAAAATAAAATGGAGTTTGGCCCCTTATATTGGGGCCTTTTATAATTATGGAAAATATAGAAATTTCATTTCCCACTATTGGCGAAGTAGTTAGGGAAATCTTTAATTGCTCTGGGCTGCTGCCACAAAAAGAAGATCCAAATAACTCAATATTATCAGCTAGCGACAAGAAAACGCTTCAAATGCAATTGAAACGACTTGCTGATGAAAGCTCAAAAATCGACGGTAAACTTGATGAGTTATTAATTACACTTAAAAAACTTCTCATCAAAGCGGTCCCTAATGAACGAGTTGCCTGTTTGATTATGGAATTCGTAGAAGAGCTTTTAGGCAATTACAAGGTTGTGTTAAAAGATGATGGAACATACCTAGGTAAAAAGAAAGCGACACAATGGTTCATTAAGGTTTATTTGTTAGATAGATTGGTCATTTCTTTTTATAAAAACTATCTACGGTTTAATGTTGTTGATGAGAAACTCAATATTCCTGATCTGATTTCTTGGGTGCTGCCCGAAACTAATAGCAAAAAAACTACTTGGCCTTTGGCTCATGCGTGGAAGCTCATTTATAGCACCTTTTCTATTAGTCAGTCAGCTTTTCACCACCCAAATAAAAATTCAGACGACTATAAAGCGATTCAAAATCTAGAAAAGGCACAATCTTTGGGTGGTCTGAAGCAGTTGCCAAGTGTTAGCTCTTTGTATGCAAATCTAGATTATTCATTAGAATTACTAAATAAATCTAAAGATGCGAAAACACATCGTATCGTCAATGCTAAGCAAGTAAATGAATTCAAGTTAATCCTATTTATTGCAAGAGCCGCCACTTTCTTTTTTAAAGAGGTTCAAAAATCTTTTGGGGACGATTTTCTTTTAAATGTGTGCACACACATAAAAGGGCAATCAGGCAGGTTGTTACGAATTAACAAGAAAATTGGAAAAGACCTAGACTCAATCAAAGCGAATTATACAGATTTAACGACAGAAGAGATTGATGAGATAAACTTTCAGTATGTTAGTCGGTGTTGGCAAAATAACGCAATAAAACAAGAAAAAGGTGCACTTCTTTTACAGGAATACATTGAGGCTGACGCTTTTAAAGACTTGTCTGAACGTGAGGCTGCAATGGTGCGTATTTCATGTGTAGGCTCTTTTCAGGCTTATAGAATATTAGAAGCAGAGAAGTTTAATACTCTAGAGAATATGCCAATATCGTTCCCTGAATTTTTGGTAAAAGGGCTAGAGTTAAAGAAACGTATTACTTCCCTTAGCCAAGCTAAAGGCTATGAAAAAGAACTGAAAGATAAAGGACTTGAAGAAATTTTAGGGTGGTTATCTGATTGGTGTTATGCAAATTTTTATTACCGTAATGAAGATAATGAAAATGCGAATTTTTTTTATAAAAAAGCTTTCACTAAAGCAAAATACTCTGCGGGAGAAAATCAATATACCTTAGTTAATCAATACATTGAGTCTTGCGCTAAAAATAATAAATACCGAGACTTTAAAAAGGCTGTTGCTTGGGCAAATTACCTTGGTTTAAAAGTTAGATGGCTAAGAGGTTGGGATGATCCTGAATCAGAAGAAAGTTTAAAAGGGCTATTTAACCTTATGGGGCAAGATAAGTTTAGATATGCTCAATTATAAGTTGGTTGCTTTAGTTTTTTGTATTTCTTAGATTTGTTTTAAGCTTTATCACAGGCTCTAAAGCCTGATAATAGTATTAATGCATGATACCCGTTATGGGAAATTGCAAGGCCGGCAGCCTCTCTATTAGATACAAACCATTTAGGTTGTATGGTGATATTAAATTGGCGGTGATCTTTTATAGATACCGGGTTCGCAGCATATAGAGGTCCCTACTGGCCTGCGGCATCAATTTTATATTGGATATAACTATGCCTGTAAAAAATGCAAACCGCACAGCACCCGCAAATCAATATTATAAAAACACCTCTTTTGAAACGTTAGCCGCAAGTTGGTTTACCTATGATGGTTGGGAAGTTTTCGTTCCTGTTATTGACCATGATATGAAAACAGACCTATTGGTGAGTGATGGCGTTAACTTCTACCGGATTCAAATTAAAACGGTTGAGTCAGCAGATGAGTCTCACTTAGTTGAAAATAAGTGGGGTGATGCCAAAATCGATTATGTTATCTATTTCTCGAAAAGTGCTAATTGGGGTTATATATCTAAACCCTTCAAGAAGCGCAGAAAGCGCTTAAATTCTCCAGACAATATAAAGTTCCACCAACATCATAAGCCGTTTATTAAAGCGCTTAGTTTGATATAGAAAATAAATAAAGTTAGATCGATCCTGTATTTAACTAAAGTTATTATTAGAAATTTCAGGTGATTATGATTTGTGTTACAGTGTAGATATATAAGTAAAACATAAAAGATAATATACTTGTTAACAGCCAGGGAAGGTCACTGATATTATGATTTTCTAGTTATTAAGATAAGGATTTCACATGTCGTTTGAAGTTAATTATGAAGAAGATTTAGTTTCTAGAATTAGAGACCTTATTGATGGTTATTCAAAAAACTCTATATTGAAAGAGTATCTGCAAAATGCAGATGACTCAAACGCAACCGAGCTAATAGTTACTTTTGATAAAAGACGACACTCTTCATTAACTGATTCTAAATTTGAAGTAGCTAGCGGACCATCACTTCTACTCTTTAATAACTCTCAGTTTAAAGAAAAAGATTTTAAATCAATTGTTAAAATCAGTGCACAAGGAAAGGTGGATGATCCAAATTCTACCGGACGTTTTGGCCAAGGATTTAGTTCCGGCTTCAGTATATGTGACCATCCTACATTTATTTCTAACGGTAGAGCCTATTGGTTTGATGTACTTAAAAGTGCGGTAGCAAAAGGAAATAATAAAAGTATTCAAGGTTGGGATTTAGGGCAAGATCATGAAGAAATTTCTGAATGGTTAACAACTTTCAATTTAGATAATGAAAATCCAGGGACTACATTTCGATTACCATTAAGACATAAAAATACTGCACGATTAGGAAACATCAGTCATGAAGAGTTTACGTTTGATGACTTCTTGATATGGTGTGATGAGTGGAAAGATAATTCTTCAGGTTTATTGTTCTTAAGACATATTCAAAAGCTAACTTTACAAGAAATTAATGAAAATAATGAAAAGATCATTCATGTTGAAATAAGCACAGAAAACACTAAAGAAATACATGATATTAGCAAACAAATACAAAATGAATTTACAGATGGGCTTTTAAATATATGTTCAGGCCGGAAAAATAGAGCAGAAGAATTACCTCTTTTTACATATCAGCATCATTTTAAAATAAATCACTATGACAGAGAAAAGCAAGCTGTTCATAAGACGGAAGAAAGTTGGGCGGTAGTTAATGGTTTATTCAGGGGGGAAAATGATGTCTTAATAGATCAGGCTATAAAGGTATTAAATATTTCACCTAATCCTCGTAAAGTCCTTCCTTGGGCCGGAGTGGCGATTAGACTAGATGAAAAAGGAAATGTAAAAAAACTTGAAAAGTCTAATTATCATGCATTCCTACCATTGCCAATTAAATCTAAACACTCAGTTAACATTCATGGGTGGTTTGATCTAAACCCTAAAAGAACAGAGATTACTTATGATGGTTCAGGAAACGATAAAGAAATATTAATAGAGTGGAATCAACTATTATTTAAAGAAGCAATTGGTTGTGCTTGGGCGTATTTGATTGACTTTATTAAGCTTAATTGCTCTTCAACTATTTACTACTCCCTATGGCCTAAGAATAATGATGACGAGTTTGATGAATACCTTTTAGACGGATTTTATAACACTATATATGAACTTGCCTGCTTAAAAACCAAGTACAAAAAAGAAACTATCTGGAGTAAGTCAACAGATGAAATTTACTACCTTCCAAAAACTACAAAGAATTTATTCGAGGCAATTAAAGAACATTTTTCAATAATTTCACCCAAGCCTCCATTAAATGTTATCAATGGCTTTCGTGATATTGAAACAGAGTTAAAAATTATTTCCCCTGTACAGGTAAGAAACTTTTTGACTGAGGAAGCAGAGAATATTGAGTTTCCAGTAGATTTAAATAGTATTCCAATCACAATGATCTCAAAATTGGAGTGGTTAAAATCAATTTTAATTTATTGTGCGGAAGCCGATGACGATCAAGATTTTAGTTACCTAGACTCGCTTCCTTTAGAATTAACAATTGATAATAAAGTGAATATCATATCTGGCAATAGACTCTTAGATAACAGCCCAAGGCTTTCTGTATTCGAACTAGATAAATCTCTATTTATACATCCTGAAATAATTGAGATTGTTAAGAATGCTGAAGAACTACCTCCATCATGGTTAGTTCCTTCTCTAAATAATTATTTAACTGTTCTAAATGAACATATTGAATCATACGATCGTACAAAAAAGGAGTGGTTGAAGAACGTTATTTCTTTGATTGTTAAAGCTAATGAAGTTGAAATATTAGATGCTCTTGGGCAGATTCATGAATTAGAAATTGTATGTCAACATGATTCCACATTTGCAAAACTTCAAACAAGTAAAAACTCTCCTTTTTTTGTAAAAGAAAATGAAGTCTCTAATATCCACTTTCTATTAGGTACAGGTTTGAGTACAGTTCACCCAGAGTATTTGGATATCTATAATCCTATACTCAAATGGAATAAGCATGGATTAATAAAAGAATTTAATTCTCATACATTAGCCAAATACCTGCTTTTAGTTCCTGTTGATGACTACCAGTTTTTTAATCAAAAACCTACAAGAGAGTACTTAATTGATATTTTGGCACAAGACCTAACATGGATGGATGACCTAAATAGCAATGAAAAAAAATACTTGAATGAAATGCCTTTTATTGCAACCGAAAGTGGAAACGTTTATTCGAAAAGTGAAGACGTAAAGTTATATCTTCCTGCCGGTTTTGTTCCGCCTAAGCACATTCAAAAGTTAAAAGGAGAGTTTGAGATAATACATACAAACGATGATAGAGAGCATCGAATGTATTTAAAAATGGAGATTGAGGAACAAACACCACAAAACTACCTTAAACAAGTTATTTTGCCATTTATTGATAATTCTCCATTAGTTGAAGATGTTATAAAAATATCTGAATGGCTAGCTAATAATTGGAAAACCTTAGTTAAAGACTTGTCTGAAGATGAAGAAAGCGAATTGAAATTAAGCTTGTCTTCAGCTCATTTTGTTATTGATTCTGAACGTAACCTAAACCTTGCAAGTAACTACTATCATCCAAGTTTTTTCGCTACCCTCCCTAAGACTATTCAAGATAAAAAGTATTCGCCATATAAATTTGAAAGTCCAGAAACTCAGAGTAATTGGTTAGACTTGCTATCAAAAATAGGAATCTCAAATACAGTAATTCCAGAACATATTGTTAACGTTGTCAATTCAATCGTAGCAGAAGAAAATGTACTTAAATCAGTCGAATTAATAAATTTTATATCTAATTTTTTCGAGATATTTGAAGATATGAAATTTGAAAATAAGAATATTTTAATTTATCTGTCAAAGCGGCTTGGGTTCCTTCCGAAGGAGTTCGTGGAAGGGTGTTGTGTCCAGAGGAAAAGTATCAAAAGTTACGAACACCAAATGAGTTAATATTAGGTCGAGATTACAAGAGGGTGGTGGTGCGCATTATTGTGTTTCTTCAGAAATAAAGTTAGGAAAGAAAGATATAGATGGCGAGTACTCTGAAAAACAGATGGCAGAAAAAATCGGTATATTAGCAACACCAACAATGTCTAGCATACTCAAGAGTTTTCGTAGGCTCATTCATTTAAACAATTCAGGGAAAAGCTACGACAAAAGAGTTTCTGAATATGCCAAAGAGTTTTATAAATATGTAGGACTTAATAATGTATATGAGAGCCAAATACCTGAAGATATAAAAGAAAAGTCAATTTTTATTAAAGGGAATTGGTTACCATCAAGCAGTGTTTTTCAACAGCTAATTGAGCTATCAGGAATTTATAGCCGGGATGAGTTAATTGTCAATGATGGTAAAGAGTCAAGATTAGCTGAAGGGCTTATTAAACTGGGAGTTTCTGAACGGCCAGATAATGAATATTTAGTCAGTTTTTTACGTGGTTTGCCACAAAATCAAAAGTTAGAAAAACAAAACCTCAAAGATGCTAAAGCTATATTGTTTGAATTACAAACCAAACTTGTCGGATATCGATTATGATAAGGTGTTATTACTATCTCGCTCTGATAAGTTACTGACTAGTAAGAGTCTTTACATAAAAGATTTACCCTCATATGATAATTCTGATAGAAAGAATGAACAGATAGACTTCTGTCAGCAGCAATTTGAAAGATTAGCTAGAAAATGCGATGTCGTTTCGTTAGCTGATAAAATAACACCAATCTTAGATACCGAACAATCGAAAAATTCATCAGAAGGTTTGGGGATTTGGGGGGATGCTATACATAGTGAGCCTTTTAAATTCTCAATTTTAAGATTAGTTTATCATGAGGGTAACATTGATGAAGGCGACATTAATCATGATGCAATCGAATCAGTATTACCTTCAGAGCTTTACTTGATGGATTCCATCGTAGTGAAGTACTTTGTGGGGGATATTTGGGCTTATGATGATTTACATGCATCAACGTTTCAAGATATAGCTAATAGCTCACTCTATCTTTTGAATCAAGAAGATGATGAAGACATGTGCGAAAGTATTGCCACTTTCATAAGTGACTCTTCTGATTTAAGTAGAAGTAGCTACAGTTTGATAAGCCGAATTCTTAGAAATAAAATATTTACTTTAGAAGAGATAAATTATTTGCCGGATTCCAAAAATATAAAATCTTTACCAGAAGCAATTATTGTAGATGATAATATTTCACTTTATGGTGAAATTGAAGATGAATCCTTAGATGATGATCATAGCTTTGCAAGTGATTTAGAGAAAAAACTTACTGAAACAGATTTTTTGAGTGATAGCGAAAAATTAGAATTTCAAAATACGGATCTTGCTCCACCTATTAACCCCAAGTCAACAAAACCATCTGATAGTAATAATAAAGGCTCAAATGGTAGAAGCGTTAGTAGCTCTAATCGAAGCTTTACCAATAATCAAGATTCAAGGCCCAATCAAAGTGCTAATAATGACTCATTTAATAATAATGACTCATTAAATAATAAAGATATAAATCGACTTTCTCACACATCAGAAAACCCAAATAAGATTGTTAGTCCAAATGATAGAAAACCTGTATATGTAGGTAAAGAGAAAGAAGTTGAGTCTGAATCTACGCTAGATAAAAAAGGTTTTGCCACTGAAATTGGTAATAAAGGTGAAGATTATATTATAAAACATTCATCTGATTACATCCTGTCGAAATCGAATAGACTAGAGAAAGCGTCTGTAAATAATAAAGGTTTTGATATTCGAGAGTTAAATTCAGAAGGTGATCTTGTTAGGTATATTGAAGTGAAAACACTAACAGGAATGTGGGCCGAAGGGGGAGTAGCCGTAACAGAGTCGCAACTCGAATTTGCCCAAGTAAATGATGAATGGTGGTTATTTGTTGTTGAGAATGTTAATTGTAATAATCCTAGTGTATATGTTTTTGAAAACCCAGTGCAAGAAGCAAATCGCTTCATGTTTGATCATAGCCGGAAGCAGCTCAGTAAAACTGCTGTAAAAGTGCAAGAAAAAATACCTGAACAAGGCGAGAGATATAAATTGTCTGATGGAATATATGAAATATGTAAGGTTGATACGAAAGGTAAGCTTCATAAAGTCACCATTAAAGAAGTTGGTTCTGATAAGAAGTTAACGAAAAAGTATGATCCGACATGGGAGAAGTGTTAATGGCGAACATTATTCCATTATTGTCTGATGAACAGATTGAAAAAATATCATCAAAAGCAGAACAAAAGCTTTATAAAGCTCTTGCGGAACAGTTACCTAAAGACTGTTTGATAATCCACTCATTAGAGTTTATTAAACAAACCTCTAAATACAAAAGTCATGGAGACCGAGAAGCTGATTTTGTTATTTTCTCACCATTATATGGGGTTTTGGTTGTTGAAGTTAAGGGAGGGGGGATTCAATATGATAAGTCGATTGATCAGTGGTATTCAATAGATCGTTATAAAAAGCAACACGAAATAAAAAACCCTGTTAGACAAGCAAAAGATGCTAAATACGAGATAAAAAATCATCTCCAACAAAAGCTAGGCAAGACGAATATTCTTCTTGCTCACGCGGTAATGTTCCCTGATATCGAGCATGCGGGACCTTTAGCGTCACCAGAAATGGTAACTGAAATCATAGGAACAAATGCTAATATTAAGAACCTTAATAATTGGGTAATAGATGTTTTCGAGTATTGGTCTGGTGAAAACTCTAAACAAGATAAACTTGGAGTAAATGGAATTAGAGTAGCTGAGCAGATTTACGGCAAAAAAGTTTCTATTCAGCCCTCCTTACGCTCAATAATTGAGAAAGAAGTACAAAAACAAATTGAATTGACTAATCAGCAAAAAATTATTCTTAGACAATTAAAAAGAAGGAAAGAAGCATTAATTGAAGGAGGAGCAGGAACTGGAAAAACAGTTTTGGCTTTAGATCAAGCTGTCAGTCTTGCTGAACAAGGATTGAAAGTCTTACTTCTTTGCTATAACCAAAAATTAGGCGATGCTCTAAAAGTTAAATCACAACATACCAATAACCTTCACTCTATGAGTTTTCATGAGTTTTGCTCATGGAGAGTTAGGCAAGTAAAACACAATACAGATCGCGATTTAATTGAAGAGTCTAGGCAAGTATATCCACAAGATAATTTATATGACGTATTGATGCCAAATGCATTAATCAATAGCTATGACCTAGCACCGATTGAATATGATGTGATTTTAATAGATGAAGGGCAAGATTTTAAACCCGAATTTTGGTTTGCTATTGAAATGTTAAAAGATCAAAAAGAAGATACGAAGCTATATATTTTTCAAGATTGTAATCAAGCAATTTATTCAGAGGTGACTGAATTACCAATTAGTTGTGAACCATTATATCTCTTCGATAATTGTCGTAATACTAAGTTTATACATGATGCTGCTTATAGGTATTATAAAGGTTCTGAAGTTGATGCTCCTGAACTTAAAGGAGAACCAATTCAACTAATCGATAAAATCTCCTTAGAGCACCAAGCAGCAGAAATTGATAAAATGATATCTAAACTAGTAAATACAGAAAGAATTACCTCTGAAGATATTGCGGTAATAATTATAGGATCATTTTTTCAAGCTCAAGAATTACTATCAAAAACGAAGAATAACCATATGTGGGCTTTTAAAGAGTTTTCACCTAAATCAAAAGTTTTAGTCGAAACAGCAAAAAGGTTTAAAGGATTGGAATCAAAGCTGATTTTTTTATGGGTTGTTGATGAACAAAAGGTCGATGAAAAATTACTTTATGTATCTATTTCACGTGCTAGACTTAGGTTATGGATAGTGGGTTGCAAACCATTTCTTGATGGTCTGGATTTATAATAGATTTGTGAAATCATGTGGACCAATGAATCCCTTATACACAAAGGGATTCTGGCTTGTTTCTAACTTGATCTGTTTATTATTTTCTTTTTCCTACAACAGTATATGCTCTAGTTTCCAACCTCGATTGCTTTTAAGCCCTTCCTAAGCTATTGAAAAATATAGGGGCAGAGTTTCCATCCTGATCTGTCGTGATCACTGTTTGATATACAAATAACAAAAAGCGAGCTGATGCTCGCTTTTTTGTTTAGCGTCACATAAAGAGGTGATAACGCCGTAAAATGTCCAATAAACGCTGTCCGAAGGATTCGGCTAAAAGCGTTTTACTCTTTGTTGAGCTGTATTAGCTAAGAATGACTAGGCTACACACTACTCGCCGCGATTAAAACGCTTTTATCTCGAACAAAATTGATCAACAGGCCCTAATAAAAAGTGTTATTTTGTGGTCAGTTGTTTTATGGTTATTTGCTACAGTATGCTTATTATTACGTTTCAATATCTATTTTAAAGGTTGCTATGAATTCTATTTTTCCTCTATTTTTATTTTGTTTAATAGGAGTAATACCATTTTATGTGAAGGCAAGCGATAGAGTGTTAGCTTATGTAGAGCAAATACCGCCGTATATCTTTATTAGTAATGATAATATTATAGGGGCAGCAGTAGATATATTAGATGAAGCTTTAAAAGAAAGTGGTATAGAGATAAGTTATGAAGAAATTATTTGGTCGCGAGCTTTATATGAAAGTAAAAAAAAGCCAAATATTCTCTTAACAGGACTCATGAGAAACGCTTCTAGGGAGGACAAATTTCACTGGTTATATAAATTACCCCTTAACAGCAATAGAGAAAGAGTTTTTTTGTGGCAATTAAAGAGTAAGTCTGAAGAAAATAAGAAAATAGGTTTAAAAAAAGCTTCTATTTCTGTGACGCAGGGGGATCATAAAAGTAAGGCTTATAAAAATTATCTTGAAAGTTTAGGTTATCAAGCCAACATTTATTCTGTCGGGGGGCGCGAACAGGTAATTCATATGCTGTTTAAAGGGCGAGTCGATTATATTCTTGGTGGTGAACTAATTAATATACAGAAATTAAAGAAATTGGGCTATGACCCCGATATGATTGAACGGACAGTAGAGATACCTTATATAAGGCAAGGTTTATATATAGCTATAGGAAATCATACCGATATGGCACTTGTTAACAAAATTAAAAAAGCTTTAGTTGATTTAGAACAAAGCGGGCGAGTCAGTGAGATTATGTCATTGTGGCTTAAAAGAGCAGAAAAATCTTCCTCACCATAGAATACGTAAACCGAGAGAACAAGTTGGTGAATAAATAATAATTCCACAAGCAGTAATAGCTAGAAGCTATGCCAACAGTTAACTGTATAGTTGATGTGTACGGTAATTGCCATTGGTTCTTCGAGAGGGAGATTAGCGGCATTTCTTCAGTAACTGATAGTTTCTACACGCATAATAATATCCATTGTTGCCTTACTTTTAGTGTCCTAAATATAGTAGAAATAGACAAGGGAGCCACGGCTCCCTTGTAATCTATTAACTCAGCAGTTTTACCGAGTAACTTAGTTATTATTGCTCAAGTATTTCACGTTGTTCAGCAACTTCAATTCGGATATCAAAATCACGAGGTAAGCTCTCATTACTATAATCAAATGCGGTCGCTTCAGTTGTGTTGTCAGCGCTTAAATGTGTTTGTTGATTTTGCATATGTAAATAACCTCTATTAATAAGATTTATCTAATATGTAATATTATTACGTATTAATCAATCAAAATTTGTATTTTTATGATTGTTTTTGTTTTATTTGTTGTTATTTTATCAAAAAAATAAAGGTTTCAGAAAGGGCAATAAGACCTAATAAAAAAACTAATAAAATGGTATTTCTGTCGACATATAATATCAAAAGCAATTCTTTTTCAAATGCATAATTAATGCATAAAATGTATTATTACAATTCATAGAAAAGAGCTTAGGGTCTTTTTTACTGTTATGCTCAATTATCAAATACGTTAAACGGAATTAAAAATGAAAAACATTATTGTATTGTTATTTAGTATTATTCTTGCCTCTTGTGTAACAACTAAACCTTATACTAATCAATTTAACGGAAAATATGCCGTTGTAGACGATAGTTACCGTAATAGCGGCCATTTTGGAGGCGGTACACATTATTTCTTTATTGAAGATATTGATGGAATAAAACAAAGTAATGCCTTTGAAAGAGCAATAAACACTCTGTCCAATAACTATAATCAATTTGGTTTTACTCGAAACATTGCCGCTAAAAATATGAAGATCACACTAGCTGCAGGGACAATGTTTAGAACAGGTTTTAATGCTTTAGCATCTGACTCTGGTTATTTTGGCGTTAAGGGGATAGTTGATTTTACAGGAGAGATAGGAAAACACTATTTAATTAACGGTGTGATATTGAAAGATTATTCGGCAGTATGGATTGAAGATGGGTTTGGAAATGTTGTTTCTGAACTAGTTGAATTAGGCCACAATGCTAATAAATTCTCCCTAACTGACGGACAGAACTTAAATAAAAATAATAAACGAAAAAAAACGCGTTCTGAGCTTTTCTCTACCATCATGACAGGAGAAAGTTCGCAATTAATAATCTATAAGTTTGGTAAACCTACAGAGGTTTTATACCCCGAAAAAAATTCGACTTTTATTTATCAAGGTTTAGGAAAAATAAAGTTCATAAGACGCAACGACAATGAATCCTTCGTCTATATGATTATTCCTGACATAGATATTATTAATTTGTCAGCAAGCTCAGTTTACTCTTTAATTAATCCTGCAACTGGCAGAACTATTCGTGAACTCGCGAAAGAGTATTATGGATTGAATATTACAGATATTGAAATATTGGATGTTTTTGCTGATAAAATTTGGAAAGAAAGGAATAGTAAAGATCGATATATGAGCGATGGAATTGCTTGGTTATGCAAAATACTTGGCCAAAGTCAGAACTACCGATACAAGATGCTACTGGAAACGCTGTTGGATTCAAAACAATCTAATTTAAAAACACGGCATGTGAAAGCTAGTTTAGCGAATCTTGTACAGAAAGATGTCCCTCAATTTAAGTTTAAGTCATAGCGGAATAAATCGTGAATATGTCAGACATTTGACTTCCTAAATATTGATAGCGATATTCTTAATTAAATAAGAAAAACTTACTTAATTTCAATCACTAATAGGCGATAGCCTGTCAAACAGCTATTTATTTCGTGTTGATTCTAGTAGTATTTGTTTTTTTTAAAATAATGGATTATTGAAATGGACACTTCGGTATTACTAATTAATGCAATGTTATATGTTTTTTTACCTTTGTGGGGAATAGCAGGTTTTGCTGATTGGTGCTGTCACCGTGCTACAAAAATTGAAATCACTTCGGGTATTCAAGAATCGTTAATGCATTCTTTAATGGGCATTCAAATGGGTATTCCTATATTGATGTGTTTGTTGTTTGAAGTGAATGTACTTATTTTACTTATTTGCATTATTACATGGATTTCGCATGAAATTGTCGCTCATTGGGATGTACGGTATGCGGCTCCAAAGCGTGAAATATCAATATGGGAAATGCATGCGCATACCTATTTAGGCTCGTTACCGCTGTACATGTTAACGTCAATATTAGTGATTAATTGGGAGCAATTTCAGTTACTAATGACGTTAGAGTGGGCGGGAAATATGTCATTACTTCCACTTGAAAACCCTCATGGCACGACATCATATTTACCCGCTTATTTAATTTTTATGGGTATTGTGTGTGTATTTCCGTATATAGAAGAAAATCTGCGTTGTTTAAACGTATATTTAAAAAAAGGAGTTTAGGTGAACGTTTATATTAATAGTACCGGGCATTATTTACCGGGCGACCCTGTTGGCAATGATGAAATTGAAGATGTTTTAGGTTTAATAAATGGTAAAAAAAGCCGCTTAAAAAATAAAATACTTAACTCTAATGGCATAGTGCAACGACATTACGCCATTAATAACCAACAACAAACGCAAATATCAAATAGTGAAATGGCAGCAAGTCTTGGTGTAGCTTGTATTGAAAACAGCTATCTTTCTCCTACAAAAATACAGATGTTAAGTTGTGCCACTAGTCAAGGTGATATGGTGTTACCCGGCTTTGGAAGTATGGTGCAAGCCTCATTAAACCTTTCAGAAGTTGAACTACATACTAGCCACGGAATTTGTTCTAGCAGTATGATGGCGTTAAAAGCGGCCTTCACTAACATAAAATCAGACTGTAGTGAAAATGCTTTAGTGGTTGCTAGCGAACTCACTTCAAGACTTTTTAAAAATAAGCGTTATGAGCAAGTTGAAGGTAACGAAGTTGATTTTAATGCTGAGTTTTTACGTTGGATGTTGTCTGACGGGGCAGGCGCGTTACTTTTAGAAAATCAACCTAGACCTACAGGAAAAAGCCTGAGAATTGATTGGATCAAAAGCTTTTCACATGCCAATGTTTATCCGGTTTGTATGTCGGTGGGTACGGCTAAAAATGAAGAGCATAAAACTTGGCAAGACTACGATACCTATGCTGATGCCGAAAAAGCAGGGGCATTAATGCTGCGACAAGATGTTCGGTTATTAGATAATATTGTGTCAGTTGGCGTACATGGTTTTTTAAAATTAATTGCCCAAGGTGATGTTGAAGTTAACAAAATAGACCACGTGTTATGTCATTTTTCGTCTAAATATTTTAAAAGTAAAATCTTTGACATGCTTGAAACCGCAGGAGCTAGTATTGAGGAAGAAAAATGGTACACCAATTTATATGAAAGGGGTAACACTGGCTGTGCATCTATTTTTATTATGCTTGATGAATTTATTAACACGCATGATTTAAAGGTTGGTGAAACTATTTTTTGTATGGTGCCTGAAAGTGGCCGATTTAATTGTGCTTATATGCACTTAACTGTAGCGGAGTAATTTTTTGATGGAACAAGTTGTATTAACCCCTTTAGGACAAAACTGTTTACAAGCATTATTAAAAGTTTGGTTAGATTTTGATTTAGCTTTGTCTAAAGTCGCTATTGTTAAACGATTAGAGCAAGGGAGATTAAGCCTTGAAGATTACCAAAAACTGTTACTTAATTTACGCCAGCAAGTAATTGAAGGCTCAAGGTGGATCAGTAGAAGTGCGTCAAGCTTTGACCGCGATTACTCCGATATACGTTCAACCGTTATACATCATGCACAAGAAGAACATCGAGATTATCAATTATTAGAAACAGACTATGTTGCTGCCGGCGGTGAGCAAAGCGTGATTGAATCAACAAAAAAAAATATTGGTTCAGAAGCGTTACATGGTTTTTTAATGTATAGAGCAAGTCAGCCTAATCCGGTTGATTTAATTGGCGCTATGTGGATTATTGAAGGTCGGGTAACAAAATGGCAATGAAATGGTCTCGGTATATTAATGAGCAATTTAGCTTTGAAAACAATGCGACAACTTTTATGGATTACCATGGTGAAAATGACGAAAACCACCTACAAGAGCTTTATAACCTGATTGATCGGGTAGCCACTTCGCAAAAAAACATTGATGACATTATTCGCACGGCTAAAGTGGTAGCTAAGTTATATCAGCTACAATTAGAAGAGGTTGATAACCATGAATAAATCGCGTAGCGCTTATTTACAAGCCATAAGTACAGACGATTCATTACCAATACAAAGTGAAGCGGCTAATTTATGGTTACAAGATTTAGATAATAGATTCCGGGTATTAAGACCTATTTTACAATTTACCTTTGCTATTTTGTTGCATATTGTTTGGTTTATTAAGCGATTACCTTTACCTCAGTTTAGTGCGCATAACACCTTACAAAAAACAATTTCTTGGTTTTGTAAATACTTTGTCTCTCCTGAAGCCAATTTACTTATTTTAAGGCACTACGCGACAGAATCTAATATTTTAAATTTTTTGTCAGAAAATACCGGCTATGAACATCGAGTTAATCTTTACCCAAAAACAATTAACGATATGTTGCACAGTACATTTGTTGATCATGACCAAGAACTCTTTGATTGTTTTATCAAGTTAGGTAATAGCAGTAAAGCCATTAACCACAATGCTAACACGCCTTACCAATGGCAGAGTTGGCAACCTATTAATATGGATGAATTATTAGTTGAGAAAAAGGCGACTCAAATTTTAGACTTTGAAACCTCCCATGCTTTGTTTATGTGTTTATTTTGTTTGTTACTTAAAAAAGATGAATACAGAGACGCAATCAATGGCTTTAATTTAGACCAATCTATAGCCATAAGAATTGGCCGTATCATTGGCGAAAATACCTTAACTGAGTGGCGTATAACAAATATCCACAGTATTTAGTTGGTCCTTGGAATTTGGGACAGCGCTTTTTAATGCATGGTTTTTTTACAGAACATTTATATGCAAAATTAGAAGAAATAAGACAAGCAGAAATATCAGGAAATAGCTGAATAAGGAATACTAAAACCTTAGATTAATCTTAAAAAGGCGCACCAGAAATAGGAATGTCCAACTATTGGGGGTCACTTCAATGATTCGCCTTTTTCGCTTCTTTTATAGTTACATAGTTCCATGGTTTCAAGGAAAAACGGGATGGTTTTATGTTTCAGATGAAAGATCCCGTACTTTACTTTTAGCTCTTTTTTTCTTTGTTCTTTTTTACTCGCTAACACGACAGTATTAATAAACTCTGCTGATTTTTGGCCGGGATTATAAGCGACTTTAATAGTTTTACCGTTATATTGAATAATATCGCCGTGGCGAATTTTTTTACGTTTTTGAACAGTAACTTCATCATTTACTAAAACATTACCCTCACTGATCATGGTTTTAGCTTCGCCGCCGCCACCAACCATATTGGCTATTTTGAGTAATTTACAAAGTTCTATAGGTTCAACACAAATGTCGAAAATTGGGTGTTCAGACATGAAATACGCCTAATGATTTTAAATAAAATAATTACTGATATTCTAACATGTATTGAATAAAACTTATATTAAGGATGCTTTATTATGTTGAACAAGCATAGACAGTAAATACGCGCTGCAAGAATAGATAAAAACATTAATTATGTCATTTATACTTCCCTCTGTGTCAGGATAGTTATTATTATGTTATTTAACCTCAGCTCGGCTTAATAAATGTTCTTCTAGCAGTTTTTTTTACTAACTTCGGCGTTAAATTCACTTGCAATAGTTCCCTATTGACGCGTAAATAAGCCTTGCTTATTTTGCGGACTAAAGTATTAAAACTATCAAGCTATAAGTGAACTAAAATTTTAATGTTTATTTTTCAACAGGTTAGCCGTATCTTAAACAAGACTCAGGTTATTTAGAATCAAGAGCCTTTTTTTTAAAAAAATTAACAACAATTTTTACTAATAAACACACAATATCACTGTGAACAATAATAATAGACTGTTATATTTACGGGTATATTTTACTTATACAATTTCGAGGAATAATAATGTCGATAGAAGTAAACTCACTCGAGTTTGAAAAACGTCGGTCTTGTCCAGAATCATACAGTTTTGGTGAAACTTTTTCTGATCATATGTTCACCCAAGATTACTCTGCGGATAAAGGCGGCATAATGCTTTAATTAGTCCTTATCATGCATTATCGCTTGACCCTTCAGCGGCTGTGTTTCATTACAGTCAGGAAATTTTTGAAGGACTTAAAGCTTATCGTAAAGCCGATGGTAGTATTAATTTATTTCGTCCTCAAGAAAATGTAAAACGTTTTAATCGTTCAGCAAAACGCATGGTTATGCCTGAAGTAAATGAAGAAGATCACCTACAAGCGATTAAAACATTGGTTGAACTTGATCAAAATTGGGTTCCCAGTCAGCATGGTTCATCGTTATATATCCGCCCAACAATGATTGCTACTAGCGCTAAACTAGGTTTAGGCGCGAGTGCTAATTATTGTCATTATATTATTGCGGGTCCTGCCGGTAGTTATTTTAAGGGTGGATTAACCCCAATATCAGTGCATGTAGCTGATAAGTATCGCCGGGCAGTAAAAGGTGGTGTGGGTGAAGCTAAAACGGGCGGAAACTATGCGGCAAGCTTATACGCTTCTGAAGAAGTGGTTAAGCAAGGTTACTCTCAAGTGTTATGGTTAGATGCGGTTGAAGGTAAATATATTGAAGAAGTTGGTGCGATGAACATCTGTTTTGTTTATGAAGGTAAACGCATTGTCACACCTGAGTTAAGCGGTAGTATTTTACCCGGTATCACTCGAGATTCTATCTTAACGTTAGCGCCAACGTTAGGTTATGAAATTAGTGAGCAGCGTTTAAATATTGAAGAAATTCTGGCTGACATTGACAGCGGTAAAATAACCGAAGTATTTGGTTGTGGTACAGCAGCGGTAATATCACCTGTAGGAAACCTTGGTTTTAAAGGTAAAGATCATATTATTAATAATAATAAAACTGGTGAGGTTTCTACTAAACTCTATGATGAGTTGACAGGCATTCAATATGGTACTCGCGAAGATAAATTTGGATGGATTGTTTCTATTTAAAGTTTTTGTGTTTGGATGAGAGATAACTTGAAAAAGTGATGATTCTCTAATGTAACAAAGTATAGGGCTTTAAGTGTCTAGTGAATTTGGTGTCCATAATGCTGTTTACAAGTAGAAAATAAACTATAAGTACTATAAGACGACAGTTATATTTAAAAAATGTATGAATATAACTGTTGTTAGATAGCCATTAAATCAGTAATAAATGAAGTTTGTAAGCGACTGAATTATGATTGAAATTAACGGTAGTTGTCATTGCGAAGACATTACTTTTACTGCGGTAATTGAACCAGAAAAGTGCGGGTTTGTCACTGTATTGATTGTCAAAAATTATCTGGTACTGCTTTTAGAACAACCGTGACGTCTGAACCTGACGGGGTGATTTTTACAAAAGGAAAGCAAAAGAATATATTAAAATCGCAGCAAATGGCAATCGTAGAGCACAAGGCTTTTGTCAGCACTGTGGCAGTAGTCTCTATGTTACAACTGAAGAAAAGTCTAACCGAATTTATGGTATAAGGGTAGGCACTCTTGAACAACGCAATGACCTTATACCTTGCTTTCAAACATGCCAGGACAAAGCGCATTAACTCTAATGTTATTTTCACCTAATTCAACTGCTAAGTTTTTGGTTAATCCTATTATTGCAGATTTAGATAATGACGGTTATCAAGATTTGCTGCTTTCCGACCACGGTTTTTCAATTAAATTATACTGGAATAATAATAGAATATACGGCAAATGTATTGATCTCATTGTTGGTGATACCCATGGTATTGCTATCGGCGACTTTAATAAAGATGGTGTTACCGATGTTTTGGTTTCTCGAGGTGGGGGCTCTGGAGATAACGCGAGAAATGCTAAACTTTTTCATATCAATATAAAAGAGAAATAAGTGAAGGTAAGGAATTTATAGAGCCATTGAAATTAATGCGTGGCAGAACGTCAAAATTCTATGATGGCGATTTAGATTTATTATTATTCGGTTTTCCTAGCAATAATGGAGAAAAAGATGTTCCTAGCTATTCCTACAAAAATGATGGTAAAGGTCAGTTAGTTTTTCGTCATATTTACCCAAAACAAATAAAGATGGACAAAAATTGTTGCTTACAGACTTTAATGAAGACAATATTAGTGACTTTGTGTTGTACGGCGATGGACGTATTACTCTGAACCAAGGTAATGGCATGTCAGAAATCACAAATAAGAAGAGTTGGCTCATCAAGCGCTCCATATTCTCAAAGTAGGGATACTTTGATCCATTTTGGTTTGGGCACTTGTCAAAATATTGATCGTATTGAAATTCAATGGCCAACGGGTGAGAAATATGTATCTGATGAAATAGAAATAAATAGCATACTGAAATTGTAGAAGTATATTGGTCATCTATCCGTTTGGTAAATTTTAGATATTAAGGTGTTTTCCATTACAAAAAACTTGTTATCACTCACTATAGGGCTAATAATATCAGGCTTATGTAACGTCAATTACATTATTAAGTTGTAACCAATGTTAAAGATATCAAACCTTCACAATTGGCTTTCTCCACTCCCTAATGAAATATTAGCCGAGATAGAGAGCTTAATGAGTGTTCGAACCTTAGTTGATGGTGAGGCGCTATACCATTTAGGTGATAAGGCTAACGAACTCTATCAAGTTGTAGAAGGTGTTATAAAATGCAATATGCACAGTCATGATGGTAAGGAAGTTGTGATTGCCACGTTTTTGTCGGGGGATACTTTTGGTGAGTTAGGTTTGCTAGATGGTTTGCCTAGGGCAGCCAATACTTTAGCCGTAGGTAATACAACCATAAGAACGTTAAATAAAAAAAACTTTAATCGACTAAGTTTAAAATATCCTGAAATTAATGCGCAACTGCTAGTTATGTTTAGCCACAGGATGCGTATGGCATTTACTATTAATACCGATAGTTTAACACTCACGTTAAACAAACGTTTAGCGCGTTATATTCATCGTATTGCTGTTAGTCGCAGTGTAAATGAAAATAATGATAACGATGTGCTTATTGATATTTCGCATGAGGAGCTTGGACGGATACTGGGTGCCTCTCGTCAAAGTATTAGTAAAGAGTTAAAGCAAATGGAAAAGGATGGTTTGCTTGAAATAAAATATGGGAAGGTCATTATTAAAGGTTCTCATATCTTTTCCAGTCAATACGACTACCTTATAGGTCATAATCAAATTACGCCAGATTACAGCGAAGAATGATTAACTAATTTAACTAATTTAATTTAAACAAGTTAATCTAGGTAAGTTAATTGCTTAAGAATTCGAGCTATTTTTTCAGAAGCGCCATTCGCCAGACCCGGCAAAGGTTTTCTTACCGTAGACTTTATCGGTAATCCTAATATTTGTAATGCTTCTTTAGTATTTGCATGTGAACTTGCTACATTTTTGAGTAGAGGAATAGGGCTGTTACTCAATACATTGAGTGCTAAAATTTGAATAGTAGCGGGAATATGTAGCGTATTGACTATTGGCAAAATAGATTTTAACGATTGACTGTATTGTTCAATGTTATATGTGTCTGCGCTACTAACCGCGTTAAAATAGGCATTAACTTGCGCGGGCAATATTGATGCAATAGGGCAAATAGCACCGGCAGCGCCTTTATTGACTAATTTTTCTAATAGTAAACTTAAACCACTAAAATAAAGTGTTTGAGGCATGTTTTTTAATATTTTTTTTGCAGTAGGTAAGTGCATAGAGCTGTCTTTTATACCAATAATATTATTGATAGACAGTAGTTTTATTAACTGATCAGATGAAAAATATCGTCCAGTAACTTGAGGGAAATAATACAGTAATATAGGTACAGAAGCAGAATGTGCGATTGTTGAAATTGCGTGATAATAATCTTCAAATGTACTTTGATAATATTCATTCAATAAAAGCAACACGCTATCTATATAAGGTGTGTATGCTTTTATTTTTTGTAGTGCATGATGACTACTATAAGCATTAATTCCGGCGATAAGTGTTTTTTTGTTCTGTAATTTTTCAGACACCATTCTAACCATAAGGTATTGTTCATTATCTGAAAAGTAAGGTAACTCACCGCCACTTCCTAGGATGGTTAAACCTGCAATCTGGGTTTCAAGGTAATGTTCAATACATGTGTTTAAGCCGTCAAAGTCAATACTTTCATCGTCTAATAATGGTGTATGAATCACGGGATATATACCGCGTTTAAGTAGCATAGATATTCTCACAGGTAGTATTTTTATACGTTTAATAGTAAACAGACCAATAAATCAGGCTGATTGGTGTTATGTACTCATACTTAGTAATCGATTAAATCTGACGTGATCTCGTCTATATGGTTAACGCCCATTAGTCCCATAGCCGCTGCTATTTCATGGTGGAATAGTGTTAAGAGTTTATTAACGCCATCTTCGCCTTGAGCTGCCATTGCATAAACCCAGGGACGACCAATTAAAACGCCTTTTGCGCCCAAAGCAACGGCCTTGACAACATCAATACCATTTCGTATTCCACCATCTAAATATATTTCTGCTTGGCCACCTACCGCTTTGGCTATAGCGGGTAGTTTACTGATTGTTGACGAGGTACCATCTAATTGTCGTCCTCCATGGTTTGACACAACAATACCATTGGCGCCGGCATTAATGGTTGCACGAGCATCGTCCGGCTCCATTATGCCTTTAATGAGAATATTCCCGTGCCAATGTTTACGAAGCCAAGCTATATCGTCCCACGTTGCGCTTGGGTCAAACTGGCTTTCAACAAACGCTTTGTACTTATCTAAATCATTGGCGCTGTTAACTTTGTGCATAAGATTACCTAACGTATGAGGCTTGCCTTTAATGCCAATGTCATACAACCACCAAGGGCGAGTAGCGAGTTGTGCTGCTTGAGATATTTTACCCTTGAGTCCTCCACCTAACATACCATTTCTATAATCTCTTAATCGTAATCCAGGTAAAGGTAGATCGACCGTAAATATAAGTGTTGTACAGCCATTTTTTTGTGCTCTGTCTAGCATTTCAAGTACAAAATCGCGATCACGAAGCATGTATAATTGAAACCAGAAGGGTTTATGCGTGGCATTATAAACTTCTTCAACAGAGCACACGCCTACTGTAGATAATGTAAATGGCACATCTACCTTGTTTGCTGCCTTAGCAGCTTGAACTTCCCCACGTCTAGCAAATAACCCTGCCATACCTATGGGGGCTAAAGCTAATGGCATAGAACATTTTTCACCGAGCATTGTGGTTGAGGTGTCAACCTTAGAAACATCGCGCATAACGAATTGTTTAAGTTTAAAGTTTCTAAACTCTGCGGTGTTAAGGCCCAGAGTTTCTTCAGCATTTGCACCACCTTCAATATAGTCGAAAAGGAAATTAGGTAAGCGTTTCTTTGCTTTCAAGCGATAATCATCAACACTCACAGGTATTACATTATATTTACTCATCGACTATCTCCGAAGTATTCACTGGTTTTTATCTAATTGCGCTTTTTGGTTTTTGCCAAAAAATCGATCATTATCTTGTTAACTTGCTCTGGTTTTTCTTGCTGTACCCAATGACCTGCACCCTCAACAAAATGAATATCTAGTATTGGTAATGTTGCTTTCATTGCTTCAAAATTACCATAGCTTTGGTATGGTCCCCAATCTTTAGCACCTGCAATGAACGTTACCGGTACTTCAATATTTTTTCCTGTATAGGCTTTTATCGCATCAAAAAATTTAGGATTAGTTGCGCATCTGTAAGAGTTCATTGTGCCTTGAAATTGGGTACGCTCAAACTCATTGCTAAACACTTGAAGTTCGTTGTCAGGTAGCCATTCACACGCGGCAATTTCTTCTTTGCTTGGCATATAATCCATCACTTGTTCTGGCATAGTTTTGTTAAAGTCCATAACATAATATGTAGGGATTTTAGCGAATTCCTCTAAAGACTTGGCTTGTAATGGATGAGGGGAATTTTCTAGCCAATCGCCACTTTTTGCATGGTTATACGCTCGCATAAAGTCATGTATACCTTGCGGAGCATTCATAATCTCATCATTAGCTTCTTTCGAAGAAAAGTACATTTGATAATGTTTGCGTGGTGGTGATAATGACGCTAGTTGATCTTCCATGCTTTTAGTTAACGTAGGATCATACTGTTTTTCATCATCGGTTAAGTTTGCGGTGTTAAATGGAAATTGAGGGCTGCCTGGCCAAGGGGTGCTCATGATGATAAGTGATGTAAATATATCGGGTCGTATTAACGTACACAGAGCAGCTAAAGGTGACCCAAAATCATGCCCAACAACGGCGGCTACAGATTTGTATCCAAGGGCATACGCTAAGCCTATTATGTCACGGGCATTATTATAAAGTGTGAAGTTTTCTAAATCACAATCAAAGCCTTCTTCCCATCCTGTTGTTCTACCACTACCTCGAAGATCTGGTGCTATGACGTGGTAACCTTGTTCTGCTAGGGGAATAAGTTGCTTGCGCCGCCTATAAGCAAGCTCAGGATGTCCGTGTAATAGTATTACGAGAGGGCGGTCTTTTGTTTCAAAGCCGGCTTCAAGAACATGAACTTTTAGGCCATTGTTGTTGTTTACAAATCGTGATCTGATGCCAGGGTCAAGGGTATCAGTTTCATATGCGTTGTTTTGAGTTTGCATAATGTTATCCTGTTAATTCAATTGTTATCTGTTTTAGTCAGTCATTCGATAGTTAAATTTGTTTTAATGTAAAAACAATATTTATTGTTATCTATCCTGACACAGACTATTGGCTAGAATTGTCAGCAATCTAACATTTGAACAATTTATTATGATAAAACTATAGTGTTTTCTATAGGTTAGATTGTATAATAAGTAGGCATTAAATGAATGTCATTTCAACACAACCTTTAAAGGAAATATAATGAAAAAACACAAAAAAGTATCAGCGAAAGTTGATAAAAGTGAAACAGAGTTTGGCCGAGGAAAAATTAAAGATAACTTTTTAGCTGCATTAGTTACTTCTAAATTGTATAAAATGCAGGTGGTTAAGGCTAAAAAAGGCAAGGGCTCTTATCAACGTAAAGCAAAAAATGTAAGACGAGAGTCTTATTTAATAGCGGCTTAAGATTTAATTCAAAGCCACTATTAAATAAAACTCTTCTATTGAACTTCTCCTCATAAACCACATTAAGGCTACCCTAAATGGATACGCTAACGCTTGATATACCATTTGATTGTCGTTTTACTTGTTGGTTTTGTGGTGAAGGCTCTTATCAAACTATTGTAACTAGCATATCAACACACCAAGATAATTATTTAGTTAACATACCTATTTGTGATGAATGTAAATCTTACCAATGTCATGACGAGGAGATTTCATTAGTCAAACTTGGTAAACAGATTAAAGAAAAGATAGTGTTGCGAAGCGCTAAAGCGTTGTCGATAGGCGCTAATTGGACGGAATCAGAATTACAAGAATCAGCGTTAAACGGTAGTGCATTTGATGGCTTTAAAAAAAGTGGGCGGCAAATGTATTTAATTGCCAAAGAACGGGTTAATTATAGCGGTTGGGCGTTAAGTGTTGATGGCATACCTATTGATGCTGAAGATATTTTAGATGATGAAGAATACGAGTTCGACGGGCTTACTTTCACCAGTTTTATAAGTATCCGGATTACCTCAGTCATTCTTTTTCACTAAATAAAACGTTTTTGAAAAAAGTGTTAATTATTTACGGTAATAATCGAGCAATAGAGGCTGTAAAATTTTGTAGGTTTGGTGCCAAACGACTCAACAACGGAACGTGAAAAAGCACTTAATGACTTGATTGAGTCTTTTAGAGAAAAAGAAGTGCTACAATTTGAACAAAAACTATTAAAAATCGAGTAAAGCCGAGCTAAGGTTAACTACTAACAACACTTCTGTCAGCTACACGTATTGTTGCTTTAATTATTTGCACCGTTTCTTTGGTTTTGCCTCGTCTACTACCTAATTTTTCAATTTTAGTCAGAGCATCTTCTACATCAGCGACAACTTCGCCAAAAATAGTATGTTTTCCATCTAGAAAAGGGGTTGCGGTAAAAGTGATAAAGAATTGACTACCATCAGTGCCTGCCCCCGCGTTTGCCATGCTTAAAACGCCTGCTTTGTCATGGCTATGCTTACCTGTAAATTCGCCATCATACTTGTAACCAGGGTTACCTGAACCTGTGCCGATAGGATCACCGCCTTGTGCCATAAATCCCGGAATAACACGATGAAAGGTTAAGCCATCATAAAAACCTAGTTTCGTTAAATAAATAGTACTTGATACATGCATAGGTGCAGTATCAGAAAATAATTTGATACTAAGGTTACCTTGGGTCGTTTGTAGATCCCAAAAATAGTCTTTACCTTGTGTAAAGGTAAGTAAGGGAGGGGCAACTAACGTGGTTTTCCAAGCAGGGGCTTTTTTATCGATGGGTTGCTTACTAATAAAATTATCTATTTTTTTTATTGCTAGATCGCCACCACAACAAGCGGTTAGTGTCGCGCTGAATAAAACAACGGAAATTGTTTTAATAAATTTTTTAAAATCATTGTGTTGCCTTAGGAGTATTTATATTGCTTATGAGTTACTTTCTACCAAGAATTCTAAGTATACGTAGAAACAAATTAATAATATCCATGTACAATGCTGCAGCACTGTCCACCGCATTATCATATGTTTTAGGAATAGCATTGGCTCTAGCCCAATCATAACCGATATAGCCACAGAAAATAATTGCCACTATCCAATCTAAAATTCCATGATGGGTATTAAATATGAAAATTTCAACTAGTTCTACTACGATCACACATAGTAAAGCGATGGTAAGAGCTCCTGCAATTTTATTGAAAAATGCCGGATACATTGAGCCTAAAAGCATCATTACGAACGTGACCATACCCGTAACTCTTATTGCCTCTAAAACAATATCGGGATTATATTGACTGACAACTAAATTAATAATTAACCCGAAAGGAACAACCACAAAGTTATAACCAATAAAACTAACCATCGGACTATCGGATTTTCTAAAAAGATAAATACCGAGAAAACAGGATGCAAAATAACCAATAAAAAAAACGATTGGGTTAATATTACTGAGAGATTCAACCGAAATATTGAGAACCATTAACCAGTTTAATGCGAAGCCCCAAAGGAGTGTTAAACCGATAACTAGATTGTAAATTGAGTCATTTATTATTTCATCATTAGTTTCTGTTCTGTTAAATACATCTACTTCCATTTTATTTCCTTATGCGTTGAACATTCACATCATTGAGTTTTGGTATATCATGTCATGAAGAGGTGGAATATGCTTGCTTAGTTCATTCTGGTTACCATTCTAATCCGTTAACAATATAGCCAAAGTAGCCTTTCTCACCAATGACATTGATTTGTTTTTTTTCTAATTTCATTAATGATGATTTATCAATATACCATCTTATAGAATGAGTTTGATTCGTACCTAAGTCTACAAGTGTAAGGCGAGCACAGCCATTTTCATAATCGCTACCACAGCCCTTTACGCGACTTAAACGGTATTCTTGTGACCAATACTCATTAACAGAATAATAAGCCCATAGTTTAATAGGAGCACCAATTGCTGCCCAAATCCATCCATATACTAAAACGGGTAAAAAGATGATACCCAGTGCTGAGCGTATTTTCCCCTCTTCAGCAAATTTAGATTTCATTGTTTCCTGATAACGGCTACAACTTTTATATTTTCGATAAGATAGGAAAAATAAGCTAATACTGATAAAGCCGACCAATACAGGAATAAGTTTATAAATCAGAAGATCATATATCGAATTAGAGATAAAAGGAGGATCTACATTTTCATCCCATATTAAAAATACTATGGGCAATAAAATAATAATTGATGTGAATATAATTGCTATATGAGTTCGGGTCATGGTGATTATCAAGTCTGGTAAATTTCAATTATAGAAAGATAGACTCAAATAATTATTGGAATTTAAGCCTCAAGCTAGCAAAAATTACGAGTCCGTTTGATTACCTTGATACTAACTGAATATTCTTCGCCAAGTCTAGTACTAAAAAAAATTGTAAGTTTAATAAAGGATAAATGAGAAAGGGGTATCAAGTTAATGGTTAGATTTTTCTTGATGACTTACGATTAGGAAAATTTAATATGTTGAATATGTTGTATGATTATACATTTTTGTATTATTGAATTAAAGTCAATAATAAAATGGTACCCGGAGCCGGACTTGAACCGGCACGCTTTTCGGCGAGGGATTTTAAATCCCTTGTGTCTACCAATTCCACCACCCGGGCATTGTTATCTTTATGACTAAACCTAAAAGATAAAGGGAGTTTTTTTTATAGTAGGACATTGGTAACCTACTTGTATAAAATTGGAGCGGCTAACGAGACTCGAACTCGTGACATTCACGTTGGCAACGTGATGCTCTACCGCTGAGCTACAGCCGCTTCATAGAGCTTGTACTTTTTACTACTGTTTACACTATCTATCTTTGAGCGGCTAACGAGACTACTCTCATCAACATAAGTCGTGGCATTCACTTCGCTTTTGGCAACGTGATGCTCTACCCGGCTGACACGACCGCTTCATAAAGCTTGTACTTTCTACTACTGTTTACAGGCAAAAATTGGAGCGGCTAACGAGACTCGAACTCGTGACATTCACGTTGGCAACGTGATGCTCTACCGACTGAGCTACAGCCGCTTCATAGAGCTTGTACTTTTTACACTATATTTAAGCGGCTAATGAGACTACTCTCATCAACATAAGTCGTGGCATTCACTTTACTTTGGCAACGTGATGCACTACCAGTTGATAGCAACCGCTTAATAGCGTTTTTCTTTTTGCAATCATTTACTTAAAAATGAGCGCGCATTCTAGCGTACCTAAACTGCTTTGACAACAATAAAATACACTTTTTTTATCTCAACACTTGTTGATGAAATGGTACCCGGAGCCGGACTTGAACCGGCACGCTTTTCGGCGAGGGATTTTAAATCCCTTGTGTCTACCAATTCCACCACCCGGGCATAATGGAGGCGGGTCCCGGAGTCGAACCGAGGTCCACGGATTTGCAATCCGCTGCATAGCCATTCTGCCAACCCGCCATTTTATCAACGCGAATTGAGATGATTTCATCTGTCGAGATTTCATCGACTAAAAACTAGTAATTGGAGCGGCTAACGAGACTCGAACTCGTGACATTCACGTTGGCAACGTGATGCTCTACCGACTGAGCTACAGCCGCTTCATTAGAGCTTTTTTTACTTTATTGGAGCGGCTAACGAGACTACTCTCATCAACATAAGTCGTGGCATTCACTTCGCTTTTGGCAACGTGATGCTCTACCGGCCTGACACCGACCGCTTCATTAGAGCTTTTTTTACTTTATTGGAGCGGCTAACGAGACTACTCTCATCAACATAAGTCGTGGCATTCACTTCGCTTTTGGCAACGTGATGCTCTACCGACACCACCGCTTCATTAGAGCTTTTTTTACTTTATTGGAGCGGCTAACGAGACTACTCTCATTAACATAAGTCGTGGCATTCACTTCGCTTTTGGCAACGTGATGCTAGCTGAGCTACAGCCGCTTCATTTGTTGACTCCTTGTCAACGGAACCGCATTCTACATCGAATTAAGTAACAGTCAACTATTAAATGAATTTTTTATGTCGACTGCTTAAAAAGCAGCTAATTTGATGTTATAGCAAGCAGTTAAATTATCCTTTTAATTCAGGCCAAGCAGCTTTAAAGTAACTTATTAAGGTTGAAACGGTTAAAATAGTAGCAACAAAGTAGAAAAAATAGGCTGCATAATTGATCACTTCTGGTGGTAAAGAGAAAAATATTAACGGAATGTCATAATCAGGTCGCCATATTAATCCCATTATGCCAAGCATCTGCGCGGCTGTTTTATATTTCCCCATGTCAGATACCGCAATAACATCACGTTTACCCCGGGATGACATGAATTCTCTTAACGCACTGATAAATATTTCTCTGGCAATCATGATAATTTGCCGGAATAGCGACTAACCATGTTTGATAGTCTTGGGCTATCATCACTAAAGCTGCAACAACCATTAATTTATCGGCGACAGGGTCAATAAAAGCCCCAAAGGCAGATGATTGATTTAGTTTTCGTGCCAAATAGCCATCTAATGCGTCACTAATTGAAGCAGTCCAGAACACGGCAAAAGCACCAAAGTGGCTCCAAGACAAAGGTAAATAGAAAATAAGCAGAAAAACGGGGATCAAAATGATCCGGAATAAGGTTATTTGATTAGGTAATGTCCACATAATTTTTATTTAATTTTGAAAGGTAACTGCAAAAATTCTTCCCTTATTCTACACAGGATCATCAATGAGTTATAGTCACTTGTTATGTAAAGTCTCATAAATGTTTTTTGCTAACACTTTACTAATGCCAGGAACTTTTTCTAAATCGGCTATGTCGGCTTTATTTACTTCTTGTATACCACCTAAGTGTGTTAATAATGCTTGACGTTTTTTAACGCCTACGCCTTCTATTTCTTCTAATACCGATTTTTTGCTCGCTTTTTGTCTTTTTGCCCTATGACCCGTAATTGCAAAACGGTGTGATTCATCGCGAATATGTTGCACCAAATGTAAAGCAGGGGAGGTGGCGGGTAAAGATATTAGTTGGTGTGAGCCGGCTAATATGAGTGTCTCTAAACCTGGTTTTCTAGATTCACCTTTAGCAACCCCTACAAGTAAAGGAATTTTTTCTAGTGATTCTTGGGTACTGAGCATGGCAAAAAAGTCTTCAGCTTTTGCTAATTGGCCTTTACCACCATCAATAAAAACAATATCAGGCATTTTTTTCAGTGACTCTTCGTCGGTTGATTTTATTTTGCCATATCGTTTATTTAAGGCAAATTCCATTGCAGCATAATCATCGCCCGGCGTAATGCCATAGACATTGTATCGTCGGTAATCAGTTTTAAGTGGCCCTTCTTGATTAAAAACAACATTAGACGCTATGGTTTGTTGTCCCATCGTATGGCTAATATCAAAACATTCAATTCTGTTAATGCCATTTGCTAACTCAAACACTTCATTTAGGGCTACAAACCTTGCTTGCATTGATTCTTTATGGCTGTTTCTAGTGACAAGTGCTGTTTGTGCATTGGTGGCGGCGAGTTTTAAATACTGACGGCGTTCGGCACGAATTTTCGTGGATATTTTAACCTCATGATCAGATTGCTTTGATAACAATGAGGCTAATTCATTAAGCAGTTCAAAATCAGTTGGCGCAACAATTTCCTTTGGAATTAGTCCTTCATTAGTTCCGCTACCGAGTTCATTACCTAAATAATGTTGGCCAATAAAAGCTTGAATGACTTCCTCGTCACTTGTATCACTCGGTACGACCGGAAAATAGCTTTTGCTACCAAGTATTTTATGGTCTCGAATACAAAGTAAGTGAAGACAGACTTGGGTTTTCAGTCGATACATACCAATAACATCCATTTCTGCAGCAACACCACTAACATATTGTTGTTGTTGAACTTTACGTAAGGTTGTTATTTGATCTCGGTATTTTGCTGCTTGTTCAAAATGTAATTCGCTACTGGATTGCTCCATTTTTTTTACCACTGCTCAATAACCATTGAGCTTTTGCCTTTTAAAAATAGTTTAGCTAAATCAACTTGTTGCTGATAATCCTCTTGCGATATTTTATCGACACAAGGCGCTAAACAACGGCCTAATTGATATTGTAAACATGGGCGAGAACGTGCTTTATAATAACTGTCTTCACATTGGCGAATAGGAAATATTTTTTGCATTAAGCGTAAACTTTCCCACACAGCACCAACGGTTGGGTAGGGACCAAAGTATTCCCCTTTTGTGCGTTTCCCGCCACGGTGTAGGCTAAGTCTAGGGTGTTTATGCTGCGTGATTAATAAATATGGGTAGGATTTATCATCACGCAGGAGAATATTGTATTTTGGTTGGTATTTTTTTATATAGTTATTTTCAAGAATCAGTGCTTCCCCTTCCGTATGGGTTACAGTGACGTCGATAGCGCAAATTTGCTTAACTAAGGCTTTTGTTTTGACCGAGCCAACATCTTTACGAAAATAACTTGCTAAACGTTTTTTTAGTTGTTTGGCTTTTCCTACATAAATAACGGTTTGCTCGGCATTATACATACGGTATACACCGACCTGCTCAGTAACCGAATTTAAAAAGGCTTCACTATCAAAATTTATTGCCGGCATGTTTGTGCCGGTGGTTGTATTTGACAAAACTATAATTTTTCTGTGTTAATCATGCCATGACGAATAGCGAGATGTGTTAATTCTACGTCGTTGCCAACGCCAAGTTTTTCGAACATTCTATAACGATAACTGTTGATTGTTTTTGTACTTAAGTGCAGGTTTTCTGAAATATCAGGTACTTTTTCGCCGCGTGTTATCATTAACATTATTTGTAATTCGCGATCTGATAATTCGGTAAAAGGATTTTCCTCTGTTGATTTAAATTGGCTTAACGCCATTTGTTGAGCAATTTCGGTGGCAAATAACGTTGGCCACTATTCACGGCTCTAATCGCGTTTATCATTTCATTAGGACCCGCGCCTTTGGTTAAAAAACCTGCGGCGCCAATTTGCATTACTTTGGTTGGGAAAGGATTTTCCGCGTGGGCTGTTAGTATTATTATTTGTACGTCAGGGATTATGCGTAAAATTTTCTTAGTCGCCTCTAATCCGCCCATGCCAGGCATGTCCATATCCATTAAAATTACATCAGGCTCAGTTTTACGACAATATTTGATTGCGTCTTCACCTGTTTCACATTCCTGAATAACTTTAAAACCTTTTACTTCATTTAATATTTTATTAACACCTGAGCGTACTAGCTCGTGATCATCAACTAATAATATATTTATCAATGGATTTTGCCTTTTATAATTCGTTGTTCTTTAACCAACTATTGAGTAAGCCTATTTGTCCATTTTTATAGGCTGCATAAGTTAAGCGTACAGCATTACTTAAAATAATACTGTCAGACCAGTTTGTTTGTTCTGAAATTAATTGATAACAGACTCTTGCTTCGGGTGATAAATAGCCACGCATTTCTTGTTTACCACGTTCTTTTTGTCTTTCACGGTAGCGTTTTTGTTTTTCGGCATTTGTCATCGCCTTTTTCTTTTTTTTGACCGGATCGTCCATTTTTATCTCAATGCGTTTTATTACTTGCTGCAATTAATTACTATGTTACCTTGACCGGTCGATTTTGCAATATCAACATGCAGCTTAATAACAACATAAAAGTTGACTATTATCATTAAAACACCTATTTTTTTACTGTTCAGAGTTGTTTAGTGTACAAGTGTTCGCTAAAGTAGCGCTCAACAAATATTACAGATTTAAATAAACAACTTTTATAGGTAAAAAAACTGATGGCAATGGCACAACAGAGTTCATATAGCAAAGAAGACTTAATTAAAGCCGGTACTGGTGAAATGTTTGGTGAAGGAAACTCTCAACTTCCTTCAGATAATATGTTGATGATGGATCGTATTCTCACTGTTACTGAAGAGGGTGGTGAGTTTGGTAAAGGGTTTATTGAAGCAGAATTAGACATTACGCCAGATCTTTGGTTTTTTGATTGCCACTTTAAAGGCGACCCTGTTATGCCAGGTTGTTTAGGCTTAGATGCAATGTGGCAGTTAGTTGGATTTTTCCTAGCGTGGACAGGTGGACCGGGTAGAGGTCGTGCGTTGGGTGTGGGTGAAGTTAAATTTACCGGTCAAATTTTACCAACAGCAAAAAAAGTATCGTTTAGAATTGACTTTAAACGTGTTATTAAACGTAAACTCTATATGGGCTTAGCTGACGGTAGTGTGAGTGTTGATGGTCGTGAAATTTATTCAGCGAAAGATTTAAAAGTGGGATTATTTACTGATACAAGTAAGTTTTAGTATTGGTTTTTGGGTTAACATCTTTTAAGCGTGTTGTAAAAAGAGTTAACCCATTTTAATCGGCTATACTGCTAGCTAATTAGCTTCGCTTTCTGGGATTTACTTGTCAGTTTCATCAGTAGTAATCGGTTGATTAAATGGCGTATTGAAATTTTCTGATAATTCAAAATCACCTTCTGCTGACACAAGTTTGTCATCTTCAAACTTTATTATAAAACTTTTCTGCATATCTAATTTCGCACTACGGCCTGATTTAAAACGATAAATATAATTCCATGTATCAGCATCAAATGAATCTATCATGACAGGGCTACCAAGAACAAATTTCACTTGCTCCTTGGTCATACCTATTTGTATTTTGTCTATGCTTTTTTGTTCAAGGTAGTTACCTTGTGGAATATCGATTCGATAAACCCGGCTTGAACAGGCAGAAAGTGATAGCGCTACGGCAATAATTGAGGTACGAAACAACATGAAATTTTACTTTCCTTCAATATAAATGAATACAAATACAAATTAACACATAAAGTGTGAGCAGGGATAATAACGAAGCATGGCTTGAGATACAAAGCTATTTTTCATAAATTTCATATCTGCACACTTATTTAACTTGCTAATAACTCTCGCGCATTCGCTAAACTATGCTCTGATATTTTATCACCGGCAAGTAAACGTGCTATTTCTTGGATGCGACTTTGCTCACTTAGTTCCGTAACTTTTGTTTCTGTGTGTTCACCGTCAGTTAATTTACTCACAAAAAATTGTTGATGACCTTTGCAAGCAACTTGTGGTAAATGGGTTACGCATATTACCTGTGTATTTTTTGCGAGTTGTTGTAGTTTTCTACCAACCATTGCCGCTGTTGGTCCACTGATTCCTACATCAACTTCGTCAAATATTAAAGTTGGAGTTACAATTTTATCAGCAAGAATTACTTGCATGGCTAAGCTTATCCGCGATAATTCACCCCCTGAAGCAACTTTATTCATGGCTTCTAATGATTGACCTGGATTAATGCTTACTTGGAAATCAATTTTATCTATGCCATTAGCTGAAAGACTGCCAGTGTTACTATTAATTGATTCTATACCAATATGAAATTTTCCATGAGGCATATTAAGTTCTTGCATGCTTTTACTTATTAATTGACTTAAGGTTTTTGCGGCTTTTTTCTTGAAGCTGTTAATACTAATGCGCTCTCATGATAGTGTTGTTCAGTTTTAGCCATTTCACTGATCACAGTATTAATTCTTGATTCATCATTAGAGATTGCGGCTAGCTCTTGAATTAATTCTTGATGAAAACCAACTAAATTTTCCGGGGGAAGACTGTGTTTTTTTGCTAGTTGTAAGGCAGTAGAATAGCGTTCTTCAATCATAGCGTAAGCTTGAGGATCTAATTCAAGATCTTGATAATAATGCTTAAGATCAGCAGAAGCTTCTTCAATTTGAACAAAAGAGTCATTAAGTAGCGTTGCAACATTCGCTAACCTGTTATCTAAACGGGCAATGCTACCAATATTTTCGCTACAGTGTCTTAATGAGTCGAGCACGTTAAAGTTTTCATCTTCAGTTAGTGTTTGCAAGGATTGTAGAGTGGTATCAAGTAAGTCTTGTGCGTTTGCGTGGCGCTTATAGTCGCTTTCTAAGGTTTCAAATTCACCTGTTTGTAAGGCAAATTCATTTAGCTCTTGTACTTGGTATTGCAAGAGTTGTTGCTGCGCTTCTCTTTGGATTTTATTTTGTTGTAATAAGTCTAATTCTTTATTTAGCTTATGCCATTGTTGATAGTAATGTTTTACTTCATCAAGTGCCGGTTTATTATTGGCATATTCGTCAAGTAATTTACATTGTTGGCTCGACTTCATAATTAATTGGTGATCATGTTGTCCATGAATATTAATGAGCAATTGACCTACTTCTTTCAGCTGTACTAAGGGCACTTGGCTGCCATTAATATAGGCTTTTGAACGACCTTCGGCAGATATGACCCGTCGTAGTATGCATTCAGTATTTGATTCTAATAATAAGTCATGTTGCGTTAACCATTGTTGCGCACTTTTATTATGTTGAGTTTCAAAGGTGGCAGCAAGCTCTGCTTTTTTGCTGTTTGGACGAACTACATTAGTGGTGGCACGATCGCCCAAACATAAACCTAAAGCATCAATTGCAATTGATTTACCTGCTCCTGTTTCACCTGTAATAGTGGTCATGCCTGATTGCCAATCGATATCGAGAGATTTAACGATGGCAAAATTTTGAATGTTTAGTTGTAAAAGCATAATGTCGAGCACCTAATAATACTGTATAAATACTTAGGTGTTAATTTATACAGTAAATAGATATAATGCAAATGTTTTTACTGTTATATTTCACTTAATCTTTGTACTTATTTACTAAGCACAATACTAGTAAAGTTTGTTACCCCTGACTTAATTTGCTGCGTAATACATTAAAGTAATCATGATCAAGGGGGTGAACTAAACGTATGGTGCTAACACTTTTTTTAATAATCACTTCATCGCCCGGCATAACGGCTAAAATAACATGACCATCACAGCTTACTTGTAAGCTTTCTTGATTTTCATTGGCCAAGATAAGCTTAATTTCACTGTCACCATCAACAACGATAGGTCTACTTGTTAGTGTATGTGGGAACATAGGCACTAAAGATAAGGCATTTAAGTTAGGGGTCAATATTGGTCCACCAAACTGACATGGAATAAGCTGTTGAGCCGGTAGGTGTAGAAATAATAAGGCCGTCAGATCGTTGGCTAAACATAAAGCAGTTATCAATATGCACTTCAAATTCAATCATACTGGCAACTTTACCGGCATGAAGTACGGCTTCATTGACTGCGCTATTAGAGCTTTTGAGTTTACCATGACGATAAACTTCGGCTTCAATAATAAAACGTTGTTCAGAACGTGATTCACCTTTTAATATTTTGGCTAAAGGTTTGATGATTTCATCAGGTGACAGATCAGTTAAAAAACCTAAGTTTCCTCGGTTTACACCAATAACACCAATGTCGAAACAGGCTAAAACACGGGCAGCGCCCAACATGTAGCCGTCACCACCAACCACTATCGCAAGATCAGCTTGTTCACCAATTTCGGTCAGTGAGCAAACTTTCATCCCTTTAATGTTTATTGAAGTAGCAACCGTTGTTTCGATCAATACTTGATATTTATTTTCAAGCAAATAGTCATGCAATGCTAAAATTGTTGCACTTGCACCTTGGTGGTTAGGTTTGCCAATCAGGCCAATTGTTCTATAGTGTTGAGCCATAACAATTATTTCATAGTTAATCTCTTTAAAAGAAGTTTCCCCTTATTTCCGTGGCTTGTAAAGTTTGTATTTGATAAAATGATTTTTTTTGGCGTTAATACCAAGAGAAGTGATTATGTTTAGGACTGAGTACGTTAGAAATTGCGTAAACGTTAGTTAATAATTTATTTCTGTTGTTAAAGGGCTTGAATAGCATAATCTTGGCCCCATAATTAGCATCAATATGTTTTTTTATTGTAACGTTATTAAGATTTAATTGGAGTTTTTTATGACGACAGAGTCTACAAAATCAGAAAGTCAGCCAACAGTTGAAGAGCAGTTAGCAGCAGAGATAGTGAAAGAAGCAGAAGAGCAAGTTGAAGAGCAGCATGAACACGCACATGAGGTACTTAGTGCCGATCAAGAGCGTATTAATGAATTAGAACTTGCTTTAGCGACAGCGCAAGCGACCGTTATTGATCAAAAAGATTCCGTTATTCGCGCTAAGGCTGAGGTGGATAATGTTCGTCGTCGTTCTGCACAAGATGTTGAAAAAGCGAGAAAGTTTGCCTTAGAAAAATTTGCGGTGAAATGCTTGTCACCGTTGACAACTTAGAACGCGCTTTACAAAATATTGATAAAGACGACGAAAGTAAGTTGGCTGTTATTGAAGGCGTTGAATTAACTTTGCAAGGTTTAACTTCGTCATTAGAAAAATTTGGTGTTAAAGCGGTTGATCCTCAAGATCAACCTTTTAACCCTGAATTGCATCAAGCTATGTCAATGCAAGAAGTTCCTGGTGTTGTACCTAATACCGTGATTGCCGTAATGCAAAAAGGTTATGAACTTAATGGTCGTTTAATTCGTCCTGCCATGGTTATGGTGTCAAAAGCAGCCCCTAGTGTTGATGAGTCTGTTTAATTACTAAAATAATAGTATTTGAGCCGATATCAGGTTCTATGTACACAGATAAAAACCAGACATTTTGTCTGGTTTTTTTGTATTTGCCTTTTTAGAGGATAAAAAACACAACGAAAAAGTAGGGCTGTATTTCAAATAAAATTAAATTTTTACAAATTTTCTATTGAAAAGTATTTTCCTACCCCCATTTACTATTTCAACAACAGATAAACATTTTACTTTCGATGAGAGTAAAACGTAATTGAACGTAATAACGTAATAAATAGGAGCTTCCCCCTCATGGGTAAAATCATTGGTATTGACTTAGGTACAACTAACTCTTGTGTTGCTGTATTAGACGGCGACAAAGTTCGTGTTATTGAAAATGCAGAAGGTGACCGTACCACTCCTTCAATTATTGCTTACACTGAAGATGGCGAAACATTAGTAGGTCAACCTGCTAAACGTCAATCAGTCACTAACCCAAAAAACACATTATTTGCCATTAAGCGTTTAATTGGTCGTCGCTTTGAAGATGAAGAAGTACAACGTGATCTTAAAATTATGCCTTTTGGCATTGTTAAAGCTGACAACGGTGATGCTTGGGTTACTGCACGTGACAAAAATGTTGCGCCACCACAAGTGTCTGCTGAAGTGTTAAAGAAAATGAAAAAAACAGCAGAAGATTACTTAGGTGAAACAGTTTCTGAAGCGGTAATTACTGTTCCTGCTTACTTTAACGATTCACAACGCCAAGCAACGAAAGATCTTGGCCGTATTCTTGGTTTAGATGTTAAACGTATTATTAACGAACCAACGGCTGCTGCCCTTGCTTACGGTATGGACAAAAAGCAAGGTGATAAAGTTGTTGCTGTTTACGATTTAGGTGGTGGTACTTTTGATATCTCAATTATTGAAATTGATGAAGTTGATGGCGAGCATACTTTCGAAGTATTAGCGACTAATGGTGATACTCACCTAGGTGGTGAAGATTTTGATAACCGTTTAATTAACTACCTTGTTGCTGAATTCAAAAAAGATCAAGGTATGGATTTAACAACTGATCCATTAGCGATGCAACGTTTAAAAGAAGCTGCAGAGAAAGCAAAATGTGAATTGTCTTCAGCTCAACAAACAGATGTTAACTTACCTTATATCACTGCTGATGGTTCAGGCCCTAAGCATATGAACATTAAAGTAACACGCGCTAAGTTAGAATCTCTTGTTGAAGATATGGTTAAAGCAACTTTAGAGCCACTTAAACAAGCGCTTAAGGATGCAGATTTATCAGTAAGTGACGTTAATGACGTTATCTTAGTTGGTGGTCAATCACGTATGCCAATGGTTCAAAAAGCGGTAACAGATTTCTTTGGTAAAGAGCCACGTAAAGATGTTAACCCTGATGAAGCTGTAGCGGCAGGTGCTGCGATTCAAGCGGGTGTTTTATCTGGTGATGTTACTGACGTACTTCTATTAGATGTTACGCCATTATCATTAGGTATTGAAACAATGGGTGGTGTCATGACGAAAGTTATTGATAAAAATACCACTATTCCAACGAAACAATCACAAACATTCTCTACTGCTGACGATAACCAAGCCGCGGTGACTGTTCATGTTGTTCAAGGTGAGCGTAAGCAAGCCAGTGCTAATAAATCATTAGGTCAATTTAACCTTGAGGGGATTGATCAAAGACCACGTGGTACGCCACAAATCGAAGTAACTTTCGATATTGATGCTGATGGTATTTTGCATGTAACAGCAAAAGATAAGAATACAGGTAAAGAGCAAAAAATCACCATTAAAGCGTCTTCTGGTTTATCAGATGATGAAGTAGAGCAAATGGTACGTGATGCAGAAGCGAATGCTGATGCTGATGCTAAGTTTGAGGAATTAGTACAAACTCGTAACCAAGCTGACGGTATGGTTCATGCTACTCGCAAGCAAGTTGAAGAAGGCGGCGATGATTTACCAAGCGAAGATAAAGAGAAAATTGAAGCTGCTATTTCTGAACTTGAAACTGTGCTTAAAGGTGAAGATAAAGAAGCGATTGACGCTAAGTCTCAAGCATTAATGGAAGCCTCTGCTAAATTAATGGAAATTGCTCAAGCGAAACAACAAGCTCAAGGTGCACCTGAAGGGGCGGCTCAAGAAGCTGACAGCGCTGATTCAGCAGATGATGTTGTAGATGCTGAGTTTGAAGAAGTGAAAGACGATAAATAGTTTTTAATGTATGCAGGTGTCGTTTTATTACTTAATTTCATCGTTGAAGGTACTCACGTATAGCCTACGTATTGTGCCTTCGCTTTGAAGTAAAGCGATATAGCCTAACCTGAGTAATTAAAATGCTGCTATTTTAGTTAAGTAAATTTAAAGCGCTGATTTATATCGGCGCTTCTTACGTTAAAGCCAATGTTAATTAAAGTACAAACCAAAAGAAGTCATTTATGTCAAAACGCGATTATTATGAAGTCGGAAGTATCAAAAGATGCCAATGAGCGCGATATCAAAAAATCCTATAAAAAGTTAGCGATGAAATATCACCCGGATAGAACCAAGGGCGATAAAGAAAAAGAAGAAACCTTTAAAGAAATTCAAGAAGCGTATGAAGTCTTAAAAGATGATCAAAAGCGTGCTGCTTATGATCAATACGGCCATGCTGCTTTTGAACAAGGCGGCCACGGTGGTGGTGGCGGTTTTGGCGGTGGTCAAGGTGACTTTGGTGATGCTTTTGGTGACATTTTTGGTGATATTTTTGGTGGCGGCCGAGGCCGAGGTGGCAGACAATCGCGCGCACAACGTGGATCTGATTTACGTTATAACGTTGAATTAAATCTTGAAGATGCGGTAAAAGGTAAAAGCCTAGAGATTAAAGTACCTACTTATGTTAGTTGTGAACCTTGTGATGGTTCAGGCGCTAAAAAAGGAACATCGGCTAAAACCTGTACTACCTGTCACGGACACGGGCAAGTACAAATGCGTCAAGGTTTGTTTGCTGTGCAGCAAACATGCCCAACGTGTGGTGGTAAAGGAAAAATAATTACTGATCCTTGTCCTGCATGTCGTGGTCAAGGACGTGTAGAGAAAACGAAAACCTTATCTGTAAAAATTCCACCAGGTGTTGATACGGGTGATAGAATTCGTCTGTCAGGTGAAGGTGAAGCAGGTGAACATGGTGCACCCGCGGGTGATTTATACGTGCAAGTGAATGTACGTGACCACGATATTTTTGTTCGTGATGAAAACCACCTATACTGCGAAGTGCCCATTAGTTTTGTTACCGCAGCTTTAGGTGGTGAAATTGAAGTGCCAACCTTAGGCGGTAAAGTTAAACTTAAAGTACCGAAAGAGACACAAACAGGCAAAATGTTCCGCTTACGTGGTAAAGGCGTTAAGTCAGTGCGCAGTGCAACAACAGGCGATTTAATGTGTAAAGTGGTCATAGAAACACCTGTTAATTTATCTGGTGACCAAGCCGACTTGTTACGCCAATTAGAAGAGAAAATGGGTAAAAGCAGTAAAAAGCATAGCCCAAAAGAAACAGGTTTCTTCGATGGCGTTAAAAAGTTTTTCGATGACTTAAAAGGCTAAATTAGCATATAAATAAGTTATATCAATTAAGAAACCACATCAAGTTCGCTTTATGTGGTTTTTTTCCTAGCGAAGCAAGCAAAAGCCGAACACTATCCGATTATTT
Organism: Colwellia maritima; assembly: GCF_022669015.1. GTDB lineage: Bacteria > Pseudomonadota > Gammaproteobacteria > Enterobacterales > Alteromonadaceae > Colwellia > Colwellia maritima. The sequence goes on from NZ_JAKKSL010000004.1 coordinate 207,361, forward strand.
TTGTACACTACCATTTACCATTTACCATAGATATAGATTTACCATGGATGAAGCCATTTTTGTTTCATTGCTAACCATTGTGCCTTACCTTGTACTGAAGCAAGCCAAATATTAATATCATCCTTGATTCCTATATTCGCTTTAGAAATTAAAATACTTCGGGTAAACTCCATCTCATAATTTTCTAAAATAAATAGCTTCTCTGTTATTTTTGGAAATTCTTTTTGAATATATGAATAAGTTTGCATGCCAATAACACCAATGTCAGCTCTATTCTTTATTAGCATTTGTGGCACTAATAACTCTTTCGTCACATCGACACGGTTGATCTTATGTTTTTTCACTAAGTTTTCTAGATTTATGTATGTGTAACCGCGAACGCCTACCAATGTTTTACCAAATAGAGATGTCGGATTTTTATATCTTAAGCTTGGATCATTGGTTATATACAACTCTTTATCTTTAATTAAGTCTTCTATCCAAGCATACTTTATCTTTTCTTTGTCTTTAACCCAGAGAGGGTTAACCCAAAGTAATACGCCAGGATCTATCAAAAAATTTATTGATCTTTGTTTTGGTATATAAACAAGTTGGTAAGTGTAATTTGTGGAAAATTGATTTAAACTTCTGACCAAATCATAACTTAAACCAGATTCATTTTCTTTATCAACTATGAAGGGGGGCTTGTTTAAATAGGTATAAAGAGAGATAAGTTCTTTAGAATATATTTGAGCAGAAAAAGTTAAAAATAAGAAACAAACGATACAAAATAATTTATTAAGCATCTTCATTATTTTTCCTCTTAATTGTCAATTACATAATTTGATCTTCTACAGTGTAAGTACAAAATCAATATAAATCTATCTGTTTTAAAATACAATTTTCAACGTGTTGAATACACAATTATATAATATAAACGTAAAAACAATTAAATGGTTTAACTTTTCTGGTCTTGTTATTTTCTGTGTACGAGAGATTTACACGCTACGATGATTAACACTATGAGTAAACTCATTATCGAAAAACTACCGCCACCATGTACCTGAACTACTTCTATATAAGGTTCATCATGGTCGGCACTTTCTAATGATAAAGCGTACAGTGCATTGTCATCATCAGAGCTGTAACTAGCAACAATATCGTTATAACCAACCTGATATAAATCAATTAACACATCATAATAATCAGCATTATAACCCGATAAAAAAGTGGTCATTACTTCATATTCGTCGGTATCAGATTCACCTTCAATAATAAAATAATCTGTGGTGAAATAGTGAACCCAAGGGCCACCATTTTTACTGAGATATAACAAAGCATATACTTCACCCCAAGGGCTTGCGGTATAGCTATAAATATCAGCGTCAAAAATCACACTAAAAGTTTGGTAAAAACCGTCACCATCTAAGTCATCTGCTAAAAAGTTTGGTGGCACCATAAATGCTAAAATCAGCGTAATAATCATAGGAACTATTTTGTACTAATAGGTTTTTGGCTGATTTATTAACAAAACCTTTAGCGGTATTTGTCATCTGTTCTCGGGTCTTCGAAGTTGCTTTGTTACTCAATTGATCAGGGATTGCAGTAAGTTTATCGAACGATGTCATATTTTTGCGTTTATCAATATCAAACTCACTTTTGAATGCCCCTTGGGAAATTGTGTATATTGGTGTAGAAATCTCACTGACTTCATTGGCAAATGCATTGGTAGCCCAAAGCATATTGGCAACGGTGAACAATAGACCTTTAGTTAGTAACTTTGATTTGTTTATTCTCATTTTATACGGTGTTTTAAACATAATATATCCTTAGCTGTTTTTACTTATGCAGTTATTAAAGCGCAGTTAAGATGAATACAAGCTGAATGATCTATTATGAAAATGTTCAGCTTATATTCAGTTGCTAAGCGTTATGATTTTAAATAAGCTATAGCTATTAACTAACACCATGCTTGCTAGTACTTGGAACATAAATGAAACTTGTTTTACCTTATTTTTTACGTTGTTATTTAATTTTTATGGTCGCGCACTCTACCTGTTCTTTAGCAAGTGGTGGTGTACTTAGTGCTGCTACTATGCAAGTTAATCATCAGGGTAGGTCAACTACGAAGCAACAGGCAAATGTCATTAGCAGCCGGCAGGCTGCTCACATGGCTAAATCTCGTTTTGGTGGTAAGGTACTTAAAGTACAAAAGCAGAATACAGGCTATCGCGTTAAGCTAATTAAAAATGACGGTAATATTGTGTCGGTTTATGTAGATGCAAAATCCGGCCGTATCAGTGGTGGCAATTAAGTATGCGTTTATTATTAATTGAAGATGATTTAGCCCTACAACGTAATTTATATGAGCACTTAACCGCTGCGAATTACTTAGTGGATTTAGCCAGTGATGGTGAAACAGGCTTATTTCAAGGACAAGAATATCCCTACGATGCGGCAATTATTGATATCGGTTTACCCATCATTGACGGGATTAGCGTTATTCGAATGCTACGTGAGAAAAATATTGATTTTCCAATCATCGTACTGACAGCAAGAGACAGTTGGCAAGATAAAGTGGTTGGTTTAGATGCAGGGGCAGATGATTATTTAACTAAACCTTTTCAACCACAAGAGTTACTGGCACGTTTAAATGCACTTATTCGCCGCTCGGTGGACAAGCAAGTCCCTTAATCAAAAATGGGCCGTTAACGATTAACACCAAAAATTTTCAAGTTGAAGTAAATAACCAAACAATAAAACTTAGTAGCTCTGAATATAAATTACTTGAATACATGATGCTACATCTAGACGAAGTTACCTCTAAAGCAATTTTGACCGAACATATTTATGATCAAGATTTCGATCTTGATTCAAATGTTATTGAGGTATTTGTTCGGAGATTAAGAAAAAAATTAGATCCGACTAGTGAGTATGGCTTTATAGAAACGCTGCGAGGACATGGGTATAAGTTAAAGCGATTTAACAACGAATGAACTCTTTAAAAGTTAGGTTGTTTTTAAGTACATTAATTATGACTGTGGTTATGCTACCTATTATTGGCTTAACATTAACAAAAGCGTTTGAAAAACAATTAATTTTAGCGATTCAAAATGAATTGAAAGCCTACAGTTACTCCATTTTTACGGTTGCTGAGGTTGAAAATAACCAACTGTTAATGCCTGAACTCTTATTAGAAACCCAATTTAACGTGAGTCAATCAGGTTTATATGCCTTAATCACTGCTTTACCTAAAGATAAGCAGGATGCGAATCAAGATGACGATCCGCTATGGCAATCGCAGTCATTACTCACATTATCAGTCCCCTCTATTTTACCTTTTCCAAAGGTGGGTCAAACCCAATTTTCAACAATAAATTTAGCGGGTAATAGTCATTTACTTTATAGTTTTAGTGTTAGTTTTTCTGAGAACGGACAGTCGTTTCCTGTCACGCTACATTTGATGAAAGATCAACAGAATTCTGCCATTGTACTTCAAGAATTCAAACAGCAACTCTGGACATGGTTGTTGGTGTTAATGATTGTATTTATTTTTGTGCAAATTATCTGGTTACTTTGGACATTAAAACCGCTTAACGTCTTAACACGCGAACTTGAGCAGATTGAAAAAGGTGAAAAAAGCACTAGATGCTATGTATCCACGGGAATTACAACAAGTTACACAACAATTAAATAGTTTGCTTATCACGGAGGAAAATCAGCGTACGCGTTATCGAAATGCCTTAGCTGATCTCGCGCATAGTCTTAAAAACCCACTTGCAGTATTGCAAAGTCAGGGAGATGTTTCTGTTAGTGCGAAAGAGCAACTTCAGGTGATTAATCAAATTATTGATCATCAACTTAAAAGAGCACAAAGTGCAGGGCAGTCTTCTTGGCATATAGGTGTTCAGGTTAGCCAAGTTACCGACAAGCTTATCAAAACATTATCTAAAATATATCGTGATAAAAACCTATCTTTTATTGTTAAGGTCGATACAAAAGCTATATTTAAAGGTGATAAAGCGGATTTAATGGAAATTTTAGGCAATCTTTTGGATAACGCTTGCAAAGCGGCACAAAAGGAAGTTGCTATCGATGTGTACACCACCAATAAAAATTTATGTATTGAAATTGCCGATGATGGTGTAGGTATAGATGATTCACAACAAGCAGTTATTCTCTCTCGAGGTGGTCGTGCAGATACTTATCAGGCGGGGCATGGTATTGGTTTAGCCATCGTTAATGATTTAGTTAGTAGTTATCAGGGGCAATTAGCTATTGGTAACTCAACCACGCTTACTGGCGCTGTTTTTACTATTACCTTTTGATGATTCAGCTAACGTTCAGTTTAGCTTTGTTATCTTTATGACTTAACATTAATCATAAGGATTATAATGATGAAAAACATCCTACGCGTTTTTAGCTTTGTTTGTGCTATTACAACTTATGCGTTTGCCAGTTTTACGGCTTTTGCACAAGACGATCAAGCGCAGCAAGTGCAAGTAGAAGAGCGAACATTTACTGAGGCAGAGCTAGCGCAAATGTTAGCCCCTATTGCATTGTATCCCGATAGTCTGTTAACACATATTTTAATTGCTGCAACTTATCCTATTGAAATTGTTGAAGCTCAGCGTTGGTTACTTAAAAATGACAAACTTAATTCAACGCAATTAGTAAAAGCAATTGAAACGTTCGAGTGGGATGCCAGTGTTAAAGCATTAGTGCCTTTTGAACGTATTCTTAACCGATTAAGTGAAGACTTGCGTTGGACACAGCAGCTTGGTGATGCTTTTTTAGAGAATGAAGAGAGATTGTTGATTAGTATTCAGTCACTTAGGGAGCAAGCTAAGCTTCCGGAAATCTTGATAAAATGGAGAACCTAGACGTAAGCTATGAAAATAACAATATAATTATTGAACCACGCGAACAAGAAATTGTTTATGTGCCTTATTATGACACGCGTATGGTTTATGGTGCTTGGCACTGGTCTTCTTATCCCCCAGTTTATTGGACTCCTCATCGTAACGTTTTTGTAAATCGTTACAGACCTTTTGCTTGGCATTCAGGTATTCATATTTCATTTAATTATTTTTTTAGTGCTTTTCATTGGAATAATCATCATGTTGTGGTGGTTAACCCGAGAAAAACCCATCATTACCGACCTCGTCGACAAATTACTCGTGGTGGTTATGCTAAACGTTGGTTGCATAAACCCATTCATAGAAGAGGTGTTTCATATAAAAACAGGGTTGTTCGTGAAAAGTACCATGGTTATTCAGATAAAAAAATTGGGGTGTAAACAGTAATCGTTCTGTTAAGCCACATAAAACAAATCGAGTAATAAAATCGAAATCACATTCTCATGTTAATTTAACAACACATCATGTGAAAAACAATATACTGGTAAGTAAGCACTCTAATAGTAAAGAGAAAACCTGACCGGGTGATTACTAACTCACCTAAAAGTATCACGAATAAACCGAGAACTTTAACGGGAACAAAGCGTAATCACCAATCAAAAACAAAACAACAGACTAGAAAAACGTCATCAAAACCCGAAAATTTTAATCGTACTAAAACGAAACATACTAAGGAACGGTATTAACAGCACAGGGTAAGTTGAGTTAAAACAAATGGCCTCAGAAGTCTACTCATCTTGGAAGTTAGGGAGAACACCGCTACGGCTATGTTCAAATACAAGGGATGTTTCTACTGTTGTTACTTCATCACGAGAGGTGATTTTTTTAAAAACAAATTGGCGTAAGTGTTCGCTGTCTTGCACTGACATATGTATGTAGTAATCATAGCTCCCTCCCATATGATACAAGTTTAAAATTTCAGGGTATTGTAATAAGTCATCGCGGAATTTATTTACAATTTGTTCTGAATAAGGTTGCAAACGAATCGCAGCAATCGCTTCAATATTACCGCCGATAGTGTTTAAATTTACGTCAATAAAAGCACCTCTGATTACCCTGTTTTGTTTTAACCGTTTTACACGTTCTAAACAGGTTGAGGGAGCAATACCTATTTTTTCGGCTAACTCTTTATTATTAATATCAGCATCATTGTATAAAATAGTTAAAATATGGAGGTCTATATTGTCGAGTTTTTTCATTATTAACCTATAATAGAATCACTTAGTTATTATTTGTATTATACTTAAACAACAAACCCAAGCTAGTTTTAATCAATAAAACATGCATTTATTTCGTTTTATTCTGTTTTTCCGAATTTTTAGCGTTTTATACGCGTTAGTAAAGATGAATAAAGATGAATAAAGTTGAATGTAATAAATTTGTTGCCTAGAGCCTTGTGCTTGACATATTATGTCACTTGTATTGGCGAAATTTTAAATTAAAAAGGAAAAAAATGGCTATAACAACGATAGAAACGTTTTTAAAAAAAGAATCGGCTAGTGGTATTATTTTAATGTTTGCCGCTGTATTCGCCATGATACTCGCAAATTCCCCTTGGGCAAGTTGGTACAATTTATTACTTGATGTGCCTGTTGTTGTTGCTGTAGGTAAACTAGAAATAGCTAAACCCTTACTTTTATGGATTAACGATGGCCTCATGGCTTTATTCTTCTTTTTAGTGGGTCTTGAATTAAAACGCGAATTTTTAGAGGGCGATCTATCAGAGCCAGGGCAAGTAACACTGCCGGCTATTGGCGCCTTAGGTGGTATGTTAATGCCGGCATTGATTTATACTGCGTTTAATTATGATAATACAGAAGCACTTAATGGTTGGGCTATCCCAACGGCTACGGATATTGCTTTTGCACTTGGAATACTTGCGATAATTGGCTCAAAAGTTCCTTTACAATTGAAGGTTTTTCTCACTTCTTTAGCTATTTTCGATGATTTAGGCGCCATTATTATTATTGCGTTATTTTATACTGATCAATTGTCTACGTTAGCGCTCATTGTTTCAGCATGCATGTTAACAATTTTATTCATACTTAATAAAAAGAACGTAACGAGTACTTCGCCTTATATTTTTGTGGGGGTTGTTCTGTGGATTGCAGTATTAAAGTCGGGCGTACATGCAACATTAGCGGGTGTTATTCTTGCGTTTTTTATTCCAATGAAAGGGAAAGATGGTGAACTATCACCACTCAAGGAGTTAGAGCATAATTTACATTCAACCGTCGCTTTTATTGTGTTACCTATTTTTGCTTTTGCCAATGCGGGTATTAATTTTACTGGCGTAGGGCTTGATCAAGTTATGTCTCCTGTACCTATAGGTATTATTTTAGGGTTATTAGTCGGTAAGCAGTTAGGTGTTTTTGGCTTTTGTTTTATTGCGATTAAACTAGGTTTTGCCAAATTACCAACAAATGTTAATTGGACTTTATTATATGGTGTCGCACTTTTATGTGGGGTTGGTTTTACCATGAGTTTATTTATCGGTTCTCTTGCGTTTGAACAAAGTACAGGTAGCCCGCTTTATCAAGATAGGTTAGGTATTGTCATTGGTTCACTCATCTCTGGAATATTAGGTTATTTTGTGATTAAAGGCGCATTGAAAAAAGTGCCTTAACGCATAACCATGAATAAAAAGGTGTTCTATTTCTGAATTTTGTTTGATGAAGTAGGCACCTTTTTTCGTTACAATGGCGAAAATTATATTTATCAATAGTGACTATGCGTCATCAGTATCAAGATCTTATTCAGCTTTTTCATCATACATTTTTCGATGAATACAATACTCGATTAGTGAAAGGTGGAGACGAACCTATATATTTGCCGGCGGGTGAGCAGTGTCCTTATCACCAAATTATTTTTGCTCATGGTTTTTATGCTAGTGCTTTTCATGAGATTGCCCACTGGTGTCATGCGGGCGAAGCAAGACGCTTGTTGGAAGATTTTGGGTACTGGTATATTCCCGATGGGAGAGATAAAGATCAGCAGAAGAAATTCGAACAGGTTGAGATTATTCCACAAGCCATCGAGTGGGCATTTAATGTTGCGGCACAAAAAGAATTTCAGGTATCTTCTGATAACTTAGACGGTTATCAAGCAGATACGGAAGGTTTTAAACTAAAAGTATTAGCACAAGTACAACATTTCTTAATGTATGGCTTTCCTAAACGAGCAAATCAGTTTATAGAAACACTCGCTCATTTTTATAATACACCCTTACCATTAACTATTGAGCACTTTACCCGAAAAGAAGACGAAGCATGTTTAAATTAGGCTTAATCATTAACCCTATCGGCGGGGTTGGTGGTAGCGTAGCACTTAAAGGCAGCGATAATATGGTAGAGCAAGCTTTAGCTTTAGGAGCAGAGCTAAAGGCTAATGCACGAACACAAGCAGCGTTAACTGTTTTGCTACCTTATAAAAATGACATTGAGATTTATACTGCTAATAATCAAATGGGGGAGCAAGCAGCAAAAGCATTAGGTTTTGAAGTTAAGTTGATTTATCAAACTGACAGCGAGACTACTCAAGCTGAAGATACTGAAAAAGCACTTTTGGCATTATTATCCGCACACGTTGATATTATTTTATTTGCCGGCGGGGATGGCACCGCCCGTAACATCGCTAGTGTCATTTCAAAAAATGTTGAAAATAATGAATATCCCCAAGTACCTGTTTTGGGAATACCCGCAGGCTGTAAAATTCACTCGGGGGTTTATGCTATCACGCCTACCGCCGCAGGTCGTGTGGTTGAGTTAATGCTTACTAAACAATTAGTTACATTAACTGAAGGTGATGTTATGGATATTGACGAGTCGTTATTTCGTCAAGGTATTGTTAAAGCAAAGCGTTTTGGCGAAATGCAAATACCGAGTGAACTACGCTATGTTCAAGCGGTAAAATCTGGTGGTAAAGAGTCTGATGAATTAGTCCTTCAAGATATTAGTGAAGAAGTCATTGCTAAGATGGTAGATAATGAAGATAACTTGTTTATTATTGGCTCTGGCTCAACTACGGATTTCTTAATGCATGAACTTGGCTTGGAAAGTACGCTACTTGGCGTCGATTTAGTACAAAACCAATGTTTAATGGCTAATGATGTGACAGAAAGCATACTGTGGCAACAACTGATGATAGCGAAGGGCGCTAATAAGAATGTTAATTTAGTCATCACGTTAATTGGTGGGCAAGGGCATATTTTTGGACGCGGTAATCAGCAATTAAGCCCGCGCATCATTCGCTATATTATTAATCAACCGTGTGGTAAAGAAAATGTCATCATTATCGCCACTAAAACGAAGTTAACTCAGTTGAATAACAAACCACTAATCTGTGACACTGGTGATAATGAACTAGATCAGTTATTGTCTGGCTTTATGCCAATTACCACAGGTTATAAAGATCAGGTACTTTACCCGGTATCGAGCCCTTTATAAGTTTGCTAGTTAACCGTTATTAAGAATTTTAAAGACTGCTTTTATGAAATTTAGCCCATTAGTACAAGAACTTATTGATGCTTTGAAATGTTTACCTGGTGTTGGGGCTAAGTCTGCCCGAGCGCATGGCCTTTCAGTTGTTAGAACGAAATCGTCGTGGTGGTAGTAAGCTTGCAGCAACCTTAGCTGTAGCAATGACTGATATTGGTCATTGTCAATCCTGTCGGAATTTTACCGAACAAGATTTATGTGAAATATGTCAAAGCCCTAAACGAAAAATTGCCACAACGTTATGTGTTGTTGAAAGCCCTGGCGATGTGATTGCTATAGAACAAACGGGGGAATTCGGTGGGAAATATTTTGTATTGATGGGGCATCTATCTCCCATTGATGGCATAGGACCTGATGATTTAGGTTTAGATATTTTAGAAAATCAATTTGCGTCAGGGCAATTTGAAGAAGTGATTTTAGCTACTAACCCGACGGTTGAAGGTGAAGCCACGGCACATTTTATTGCTGAACTGGCACAAAAATATCAAGTAACTATTTCTCGTATTGCTCATGGTGTTCCTGTTGGTGGTGAACTTGAATATGTTGATGGTAATACTTTATCTCATGCATTTTCAGGCAGAAAAAATTATTTTTAGACCGCGATTATAATCATAAGAACGAATTGTAGGCGAATTTAGTCGCGCTGAGTAAACTTTTATTTTCTTTTTTTAATATAGGTGATATCTTAGCGAGTAGAATTAATGGTAATTTAATTTTCAAGTTATTAAAAGAAGGAGCCTTTTTGTAATTTTAAAACCAATGTAATAATACTAACAATATGATAAGGAAATCAGTATGTCTACATATGCAAGATCCACCATTGCCGAAAAACAGCGTCAACATCAGATCCACAAGGCAATCAAAAATAACCAAGACACCCTTGTTCAAATGAACAGCCAAGAATTTATCGATTATGTGGTTCACACACTGCGCTTACAAGGTAAAGTACAACAACAAATCATCGAGTGGTTCGAGAATGCGTTTCAAAAAGCAGGTGTGAACCCACAAAACTGGGAACAATACAAAGCAAGCATTAAAACAGGTACAGGCTTTATTCCATGGGGAGTCGATGTGGTGGGACTTGGCGCTATTGCGTTAGAAATGAAACGCGACGGAAACACCTTCTCCAAATATTACGTTAAAACTTATAATGGTAAGCCTAATGTGGTGTTTAAAGGTTATTCAGGATTTCGTAAACATTTAACTGGTACCAAATACCTAGCAAGTAACCCAAAAGTGGTGTCATTCGGAATAGGTAAACTTGGTGTTGCTAAATCCATTAAAACCGGTTTTGTTGTAACAGTGATTATTTCTGCGACCTTTCATGCTTTTGAACAAATGCTAAACGACCAAGCCACTTGGCATGATTTTGTTGGTGGTATGGCGGTTGATGTTGGTATCGCCGCGGCAGCTTCAGGCATTGCTTGGGGGGCTGTAGCCACTTATATTGGTGGTACTGTGGCAATGGCTGCGGTGGGGCCGATGTTGGCGGTAGTTGTAGTGGGCGCTGCATTGATGATGCTCACGACCGCATTTGTTGATTCGGACGCATTGTCTAAAAATCTTGCGGATAGTTTACGTGAAGCTGAGCAACAGTTTAAACAAGGCTTGTTAAACGTACAGTATGAAATTAATCGGGTAGAGCGTATGTTTGATGCCGATCCCATCGGTTTTATACATCGTTTATTCGGTATTCCGTATTTTGGAACTCAGTTTCGATGAAAGACGCAATAGAGGTTTGTTCTAAGCCTATATCCCCCTTGCAAGGAGGGGTATTTATTACGTTATTATTAGGGTGTGTGTTTGCATTAGTGATGACGGCTTTGAATGAGTTTGCCATGCTAGAACATATTAAAGAGGGGGTGGCGTTAGTGAAAGTACGCAATGTTGTGTTTCCTTTATTAAGTATGGTTCCGGCATTTTTGGTATTAGCGTGGGGGATTGTGCATCAAGTGAAACAAACTATGACCGTTGAAAAGCAAAAAAAAGGCTTGGTTTTCATTGGGGGCAGTTTTCCTGTCTTTCTTTTGGTATGGCTCATTTATAATTCCCAAGTGATGGGTGGCTAGAATCACAAGGCTATTCTCAATGCACTTGGTATTCAGGTGCATCAATGGGGGCTGCGAAAGTGATGGTGAGTAAGCGTGAATTTTGTATTAAAGAAGGCTATCAAGTTCGTATTGATTTACTCGACTGGTTTGAAGCACAGCACCAATCAGGGCAGAAAACCACAGTGGAACAGGCTCGAAATAAACAGTCTGAACTATTAGCTAAATATAAAGAGCGGTTTGATTTGCTGTAAAGTATAAATATTAACTAACTTTCATTCATTTTTCGTTCTTCCTTTGAGTGTGAGCTAGTTTTATGTCATTTTAAATAAGACTTTAAATTATTATGATAGAAGAATTAAACTCGTGCTTAAACATGAGGTTAATTCTTCGACTAAAGCGTTGGTATGACGCCTCCCGTCAAGTTAAATGCACTGATCTATGCTCAATAAATCAGAGCCATATTGTTCACTTCTCAATTAAGTGAGTTAACGCATTAGATGGAGTAAGTAAATTTGTCGGTTATCATGCTGATATACCTGGATTATTAAGCTGTTGGCTAACTGCGTATACCTTATTTATTCCATCGTGACACCTATTCGGGTGTTGGACAAGTCCGGAGTCTGCTTTATATAGTAAATAAGGGTGAAGGAGTTACGATCAATTGCTTGATCGCAAGGCGCACTAAGCTAAGCTGTGAAATAGTTTGGTTTTTCGCCTTTTAATGCATTTTCAGGCAAAAAAAACTACTTTTAATGCGCCTTCCTGTGTTGTTAGTAAGTATTAAGTGATTAATTGAAATGTTTAAATATATATGATTTATTGATTATAAAAAAACTGAGATTATTTGAGTTTTTTTATCTAAAGTTCATCCTTCCCCTTGAAAAAAGTTAAACCATCCTCAGATATGTAGCAACAAGTGTTCTTCGTTTGAATCACTTAGATTCAAGTCAATCTAGGAGAACAGTTATCAAATTAGTTATCACATTGTAAAAATAAGTAGGAATTATCACATGACAATTGAAAAAGAACCAGTAAATCATAAGTTTGCGTCAGATAACGCTAAGATACTTCAACTAATGATCCACAGTCTTTATTCTAATAAAGAAATTTTCTTACGTGAGTTAGTATCAAATGCAGCAGATGCTTCAGATAAACTACGTTTTAAAGGTTTATCTAATGCTGATTTGTTTGAAGGTGATGGTGAGCTAAGAGTTCGTGTTAGTTGTGATAAAGAAAACAACACAGTGACTATTTCAGATAACGGCATAGGTATGAACCTTGATGAAGTTGTTGAACATTTAGGTACTATTGCAAAATCAGGTACGGCTGAATTTTTCTCACAATTATCGGGTGACCAAGCGTCTGATTCACAATTAATTGGCCAATTTGGTGTTGGATTTTACTCTGCGTTTATCGTTGCGGATAAAGTGACTGTTCGTACGCGTCGTGCAGGTGATGATGCCTCTGAAGGTGTTGAATGGGTGAGTGCAGGTGAAGGTGAATTCACTACTGCTAAAATCAATAAAACCAACCGTGGTACTGATATTATTCTTCATCTAAAAGAAGAAGAAAGTGAATTTGCTGATGAATGGCGATTAAAGTCAATTGTGACTAAATACTCTGATCACATTTCTGTTTCTGTGGAAATGTTAACGCCTGAAGTTCCTGCTGTTGAAGCCGTTGCTGAAGAGAAAGATGATGAAGGCAACGTGACTACGCCTGCAGTAGAGGCACGAGATGCAATCGACCAAATGGGAAGCTATTAACAAAGCAACTGCATTATGGACTCGTGAAAAAGCAGATATTTCTGATGAAGAATACAATGAATTTTACAAACATGTATCCCATGACTTTGGCGACCCATTATTATGGGAACACAATAAAGTAGAAGGTAAAACTGAATATACTTCGTTGCTTTATGTGCCGGCAAAAGCACCATTTGACATGTACAACCGTGAAAAACAGCATGGTTTAAAACTCTATGTTCAACGCGTATTTATTATGGATGACGCTGAACAATTTATGCCGACGTATTTACGTTTTGTAAAAGGTTTGCTTGATTCAAATGATCTACCGTTAAACGTTTCGCGTGAAATTTTACAGGATAACAAAGTTACCCAAGCCATTCGAAAAGGTTGTACTAAACGTGTATTGAAAATGCTTGAAAAATTAGGCAAAAATGATGCTGAAAAATATCAAGGTTTTTGGGATGAGTTTGGACAAGTATTAAAAGAAGGCCCGGCTGAAGATATCTCTAATAAAGAGCAAATTGCAGGGTTATTACGTTTTGCTTCAACCAATGAAGACAGTGCTGTGCAAAACGTGTCGTTAGCTTCGTATGTTGAGCGCATGAAAGAAGGTCAAGATAAAATTTATTATGTGGTTGCTGACAGTTTTGCTGCTGCTAAAAATAGCCCGCATTTAGAAGTTTTCCGTAAAAAAGGTATTGAAGTATTATTGATGTCTGACCGTATTGATGAATGGTTAGTCAGCCACCTGAATGAATTTGATGGTAAACAACTACAGTCAGTAACGCGTGGTGGTTTAGATCTAGGTGATATGGATGATGCTGAAACGAAAGAAGCACAAGAAAAACTTGAGAAAGAGTTTGATGGTGTGGTTAGTCGTATTAAAGAAGCGTTAAAAGGTAAAGTGAAAGAGGTTAAATTATCTCAACGTCTTACTGATTCACCTGCATGTATTGTAGCCGATGAGAATGATATGAGTAGTCAAATGGCTAAACTGATGGCTTCTGTTGGTCAAGAAGTGCCAGAAACACTGCCTATATTCGAAATAAACGGTGAGCATGAGTTAGTTAAGCATGTAGCTGATGAACAAGATGATGATAAGTTTAACCAATGGGTTGAAGTATTATTTGAACAAGCTATGTTAGCAGAACGTGGTAGTTTAAAAGACCCGGCGAGCTTTGTATCTCGTTTAAATAAATTGATGTTAAGTTTAACTAAGTAAGTTTGTACTGATAAAACAGTATACTTTAGTCTGAAAAAGGAGCAATTCACTGTAAATGAATGCTCCTTTTTTGTATGCTATGCTTGTTTGATTCTGGGCTAACTTGTATAGTGTTTGCCCCAACAAATAGAATAGCTAAGAATTATTACATTAGTGTGATCAAGTTGCCTTATATTGATAAGGCTGCAGTGCTGAGTGCTATTGTATTAATGTAATTATTTTTTATTTAAACATTATCATTTAAGGGTTAGTTTATATGCGTATTGTACTTCTTGGTGCTCCTGGTGCGGGCAAAGGCACACAAGCACAGTTTTTAATGGCTAAATTTGGTATTCCTCAAATCTCTACTGGTGACATGCTTCGTGCTGCCATTTCAGCGGGCAGTGAGCTAGGTAAACAAGCTAAAGCCGTGATGGATGCAGGTCAATTAGTCTCTGATGAACTTATTATTGGTTTAGTAAAAGAGCGTATTACCCAAGATGATTGTAAAGTCGGTTTTTTACTTGATGGTTTTCCTCGCACTATTCCACAAGCGGATGCGATGAAAGAAAATGGTATTAGCGTTGATCATGTGCTTGAATTTGATGTGCCTGATGAAGTTATTGTTGAGCGTATGGCCGGTCGTCGTGTACATTCTGGTTCAGGCCGTGTTTATCATTTAGTGTATAATCCGCCTAAAGTAGAAGGCAAAGACGATGTTACAGGTGATGATTTATCTATACGTCCTGATGATGAAGAGTCAACGGTTCGCAAACGTTTAGCTATTTATCATGAACAAACAAAACCACTTGTTGATTTCTATCAAGCGGAAGCTAAAGCAGGTAATTGTCAGTATTTAACGGTAGACGGCACACAAGCGGTTGAAGCTGTTAATGCTTTACTAAATGAACAATTGGCTTAACTTAGTTTTTGATTTTAAAAATAAATAATGAATAAAACTCGCTGCGGCGAGTTTTTTGTTATATAACAAAATTAATTTAATGGATTTGGTTTTAAACCAATTTCACTAAATTATTGCCCACTTGTACTGGTTAAAATAATCCATGGCGGCGTTGCTCTCAATCCCAATAGCCTGCTATTGCTCAATCAAGCGTCTTGCCCTGATTTATTTTTCCTACACACAACAAGATCACAAACTTAATGAAACTGGTATTACATTCCAGAATTAAAGGAGAATTATGGCTATTAACATTACAATAACGGCATTTTATGCAAGTTTACTTACGCTGCTTTATATTGGCTTATCTTTCAATGTAATCCGGTTACGATTTAAACTTAAAGTCGGCGTGGGTGATGGAGGTCAAGAGCAGTTAACCAAGGCAATTAGAATACATGGCAATTTTTCTGAATACATGCCATTAGCATTAATTTTGTTAGTGGGTTTGAACTTAGCGGAGGAAATAGCGCTTGGGTACATGTGTTTGGTAGTGTTTTGTTTATTGGTAGAGTTTTACATGCTATAGGTTTAACTCAGTCTGTAGGCACTTCCAAACCAAGAGTTTTTGGTATCCTAAGTATGTTTATTGTTTTACTTGTGCTAGCCATTGCCAATATTTATACTTTTATCTGGTAAGGTGTTTTTCGATCAATCCTCCTAAAGAAAATGCACCTTAAATAGTCGCGTTTTTAACCATAGCAACATGGGGGATATCATCTTCAAGATACATGTCAGAAACTTGTTCAAAAGCATGTTGCTGATAATAGGCTGTTAAATGTTGTTGGGCTGATATTTTTATATTTTTTTTAGGAAAATATTGCTGACATAACTTCAATGCTTCATTCATTAATTCGTGACCTAATCCAGACCCTCTTGCCTGTTCTACAATCGCTACACGACCGATACTTATATAGTCTTCGTAGCTTTGACCTTGTGCTAAAATACGTAAATAAGCGACAAGCTTATTATTTTGATAACCCAAAAGGTGTCGTGTTTCTTTGTGTCTGTCTAATTGATTTGGTTCACTATCTAAATCAGGGTAATAGCACGTTTGTTCAACAACAAACACATCAATACGTAATTTTAATAAATCATACAATTGATCAAGTGATAACTCATCAAAGTGTTTAACTTGCCAAGTTGTTTTTATGTTTTCTAAATTATCTAGGTTATCTAGGTTATCTAGGTTATTTAAGTCATGTAAGTTCATTTATCTAGTTCAAGAGTAAGCGTTAGTTTTATATAAGCATTAATGATAAAAATGCATCGATGTTAGTGATAACAAGGATGCATTTTATTATCAAAAGTTTGACGAAATATTAGCGAGGGTAGAGATATTATTACGTCGAGCCTTTGTTATTTATTATGGCGATCTTGTAAAACTGTCATGACTTCACTTAAGTCAATTTTTTGATCTGCAAGTAAAACAAGGGTGTGATAGAACAAATCTGCACACTCACCTAACAAGTCTTCTTTCGTTTCTGCAACGGCAGCCAAGGCTACTTCAACACCTTCTTCTCCTACTTTTTGTGCCATTTTAGTTGTGCCACGCGAAAATAAATGAGCTGTGTAGCTTTCTTTAGGATCATCTCCTTTTCTACTAGCAATGACTTGCTCCAGTTGGCTTAAAAAGTTTTGAGTGGTTAGCTTTTGTTCAGGAAAACAAGACTCAGTGCCTAAATGGCACGTTGGTCCTATTGGCGTACAAGCAATTAGTAAGCTGTCTTTATCGCAATCTGTAAGCACCTGTTTAACATGTAAAAAATTACCTGAAGTTTCGCCTTTTACCCATAATGCTTGTTTGGAACGACTAAAGAAAGTTGCTTTGCCAGAGACTAACGTTGCTTTTAATGAAGCTTGATCCATAAAACCTTGCATTAAAACTGCGCCCGTAGCGGCATGTTGAATAATAGCAGGAATAAGGTTATCCATTTTTTCCCATGCTAATTCATTGATATTATCTTTGTTTACTAACATGGTCTTACCTCTATGTTTTGTGATCTTAAATAGGTTTTTAGTTCGTCTATTGGAATGATGCCTTTATGAAATACCGAAGCTGCAAGTGCGCCATCAACATCGGCTTGTTGGTAAACTTCGGCAAAATGTTCAATCGTGCCTGCACCACCTGAAGCAATTAATGGTACAGTACATGCGGCTCTTGCTGCTTGTAATTGAGCAATATCATAGCCTTGTCTAACGCCATCTTGGTTCATGCAATTAAGCACTATTTCACCGTAAAGACCTAAACTAACCACTTTTTTTATCCATTCGAATGTGGTCCAGTTTGTTTTTTGAGTACGGTTTTCATCGCCTGTAAATTGATATACTTGATATTGTTGTGATTCTTTGTCATAAAAACTATCAATACCAACCACGACACATTGTTGTCCAAAATGATCAGCAAGACGAGAAATAAGTGTGGGATCACGTAGAGCAGGGGAGTTAATACTAATTTTGTCTGCCCCCATCATGAGTATTTCTTTGGCGTCAGCTTCGCTTTTTATGCCACCCGACACAAAAAGGAATATCAATTACTTGCGCAATACGGCTAACCCGGACTTTTATCAACAACACGACCATCAGAGCCGGCAGTAATATCATAAAAAACCAGTTCGTCTGCGCCGGCTTCAGCATATTTTTGAGCTAACGGAACAATATCACCAATAATTTCATGATTTCTAAATTGTACACCTTTGACAACTTTACCATCACGTACATCTAAACAAGGAATTATGCGTTTTGCTAACATGGTGCCACCATCGGGTTAATTGTTTGATTTTCAATATTTAAAATTTCATTTTCTTTGTGTTTTGTATTTCGTAGGAGACGCATAAGATACACTTG
The DNA here is from genome assembly GCF_022669015.1 of Colwellia maritima. Taxonomy (GTDB): domain Bacteria; phylum Pseudomonadota; class Gammaproteobacteria; order Enterobacterales; family Alteromonadaceae; genus Colwellia; species Colwellia maritima. Next base: position 225,557 of record NZ_JAKKSL010000004.1, read on the forward strand.
GTATATTGTTGTTCTAATAAAAGAATAGTTCTTTAATGAGTGAATACTAATGCATTGTTATGCACTTAATTCTTGGGTGTAAATATACATTAATTTTAAAGCGTTGTTAATCTCAGTATTAGATTATTAGCTGATTAAGTAGAATTCTATTGATACTTTATTTATTTATTCAGTAATGTGGGGTGGATTTGTTTAATTGGGTGAGAAAAAATTGTATTTAACCAATTTAAATCGCCCACGTTGCGCCAAATTAACTATGCCACTACAAACAAACGTTAAGATTGAGTTCACAGCTAAAAATACGATGCAACAAACTGTTTTTCAGCAGTGTTAAAAAGTCTCTTGTGTTTATGATCTCAGGGTTAATGTGACTAAGGCTATACCGTGATCTGTGCTTTCGCCATCACGCTCAAACAGCGGGTTGATTAGATGTCGGTTGTACGTGTGATAATCGCTAACTTCATAAAGACTGTCGTGATAGGCGGCGTTAAATTCACAGGATAATAATATGTAATCGAGCACTGAACTATTTGCGCCAAAATAGTGTGTAGGGGGGCGGGGCTCTGCGGTTTTATCTGCTTTATTTAGCTCATTTTTTTGTACTTCTTGAAATAAATCCCAAGCATCTGTTAAGCAATATTTGGCTAGATAGGTATCGCGGTCAGTAACCGATATAAATCTCAGGGTATTTGTTAATAAGTGATTTAGCACACCATCAGTTAGGGTGTTATTAAAATCACCCATTAAGATCATAGGATTCCCCGTGTTTTCTCGACGTTGTATCATATCAATCATAAGTAACGTTGCTTCGCTACCTCGTTGTACGGTTGATCCCCATGAACCGCCCACTTGGGCTTTTAGTGTTTCAATAATCGTTTTTTCTACCGGTTGGTGTTTACTTTGTTCGTCCAATTCAATCATTGATCGTTTCGATTTAAAGTGCACCACATAGCAATCACAATTGCCTATATGGGGGGCGTTAATTGTCGCTCTTATTATTTTACGGCTAAATGAAAAATTACCAGTTAAACCTAATGTTTGAGCAAGCTCTGAGTTGGATTCTACTGCGGCAACATTAATAATAGGGTAACGAGAAGCAATAGCGACAACGGGCCGTTTGTAAATAAAATCATCTATGATCTGGGGTTGGTCGACAACGGCAAAAAAAGCATAACCTTGGCTATTCACTAATGCTTGCAAAGACTCGATACTAAAAACTTCTTGAAACCCAATAATGTCAGGTCGGGTGCTCGCGTAAATATTCAGTAATCCATGTTTGCTTTTTTTGCCATTGCTGTGCACTATAAATACGCTCAAATTCGTAAAAAGCATTCGGTGGTTCAAGGTAGTTGAATAAATTGAACGTTGCTACTTTAAGCTGCGTATTTAGTTCCGCAGCATAAGGGGGATTCTGATTTATATCGTGACTATTTTCGTTTGTTTTACTGTTTGCTTGGATAATAATGCTAACTCTATAATAAGTGGAAGCATTATTATACCTTAAACTTTATTCTTTAGATGTGCTGTTTTTAAGTAACGTATATTTAACCTTGTATTTTAGATTTTATATTACTAGTATTTAAATTTACGTTCTATATTCAGCATTAATTTTGACGTAATCATAACTAAAATCACAGGTCCAAATGGTTGCTTTTTCATTACCTCTGTTCAATTGCACTGTGATGTCTATTTCAGCTTCGTTCATGATCGCTTGAGCTTCTTTTTCAATATAACTTACCGCAAGTCCGCCTTTTTCAGCAACCAATAAATTACCAAAATAAAGTGATAATTGTGTTGTGTCTAAATCATTTAACGAGTGACATTCTCTAGAAGCATAGCCAATAGCAGCAAGTACTCGACCTAAATTAGGGTCAGAAGCAAACATGGCTGTTTTAACGAGAGGGCTTTTCGCGATAGAATAACCAACGGTTTTAGCTTCATGATTTGTGAGCGCGCCCTCAACTGTAATGGTGATAAACTTGGTTGCCCCTTCGCCATCACGTACGATTGCTTTAGCTAAGTATTGTGACGTTTCAAGTAGCGCATTAAATATGGCTTCATAGCCTTCATCATCACGGCTTGTGATCGCAGGCGCATTACTTTTGCCTGTGGCTATGACAATAAACGAGTCATTCGTTGAGGTGTCACCATCAACTGAAATACAGTTAAACGAGAGGTCCGCAATTTCTTTGGTGATGCTGTCTAATAATGGTTGCGATATAGCGGCATCGGTTGCCACATATCCTAACATGGTCGCCATGTTAGGATGTATCATGCCTGAACCTTTTGATATACCTGTGATATTGATGTTTTCTTGGCCTACATTTACTTGAGTGGCGTAAGCTTTAGGCACTATGTCTGTCGTCATAATCGTTGTAGCTGCGTCAGCCCAGTTATCGCTAGCTAAGTTAGCAACGGCATTTGGCAGTCCAAACCTAAAATTTTACTCATTGGTAAGTGTTCTAAAATGACCCCCGTTGAAAAGGGTAATATAGACTCTACAGGGATGGTCATAATTTCAGCTAAGTGTTCACAGGTGGTTAGTGCATCTAACATGCCTTGCTCGCCAGTACCTGCATTGGCGTTACCCGTATTGATTACTAATGCTTTTATACCATTTACACCGTTGTTTTTTACGGCATCTAAGTGCTGTTTACACAAAGTAACAGGGGCAGCGCAAAAACGGTTTTGAGTAAATACACCTGACACAGCACTGCCATCAGCAATTTCAATAATAAGTAAATCTTTCCGGTTTGTTTTTTTAATATTTGATTCTGCCCAACCTAGGCGAATGCCTTGAATTGGTGAAAGAGACGCAGGAATTAGTTCAGGTAAATTAACAGGCATATAAGTAAATTAGGATATATAAGAGTAGGTAAATATTACGCTTTTATGGTTTTTTATGCAAAGCAATATTGAGGGAGTAGTATGATTTAGTACCATTAGTTACAGAAAACAAACGAGAGGGTTTAGGTGGATGACAAATTGAAAAAACCTTTTGTTTTAGTGATGGGTTTATTTACTGAACTAGAGTATGGATTTTATTTTTATAATACCCTTATTTGATAACGATCAAATAAGATTGACGCTTGATAATTTAACCAAGATTTTTTGTTTTTATATAGTTGCAGGCATTATTATTTTTAACGTTCAATGCTATTATTATCAGCAATTATAAGTTGTATTAAATCAAATAAATGAGAGTCTTTATGAAAGTTCATGAAATAAAACACCCTTTAGTTCAACACAAACTTGGATTAATGCGTGCTAATGGTATTAGTACCAAAAATTTTAGGGAGCTTTGCGGTGAAGTTGGCGCATTACTTACCTATGAAGCTACCCGAAACCTAGCTACTGAACAAATTACGATTGAAGGTTGGGAAGGTAATCAAATAGAAGTTGAAAACATCAAAGGTAAAAAAATTACTATTGTGCCTATTTTACGTGCAGGGTTAGGTATGTTAGATGGAGTAATCCCTTTGATTCCTAGTGCAAAAATTAGTGTGGTTGGGTTATATCGTGATGAAGAAACGCTAGAAGCTGTTCCTTATTTTGATAAAGTCGTCAGTGATATTGAGCAAAGAACCGCATTAATTGTTGATCCTATGTTGGCAACAGGCGGAACCTTGATTGCAACGATTGACTTACTAAAATCAAAGGGATGTAAGGATATTATGGGTTTGTTTTTGGTCGCTTCACCAGAGGGAATAGAAAAACTGCAAGCAGCGCATGATGACGTTGATATATTTGTAGCATCCATTGATGATCACCTTAATGAGAATGGCTATATCGTGCCTGGTTTAGGTGATGCGGGTGATAAAATCTTTGGAACCAAATAGAAGATGATAGATTTAAAAACACCTTTGCTCGGTGCTCAAATGCTATTTGTTGCTTTTGGGGCGTTAGTTTTAGTACCTATTTTAACTGGACTAGATCCAAACGTAGCGTTGTTTACCGCAGGCATAGGTACACTTTTATTTCAACTCGTTACAAAACGACAAGTGCCTATATTTCTTGCTTCATCTTTTGCCTTTATTGCGCCTATTTCATATGGTGTAGCAAGTTGGGGAATAGCTGCTACCATGTCAGGCTTGGTTGCTGCGGGTTTGTTTTATGTATTATTAAGTTTTGTTGTTGCATGGCGTGGTGACGGTGTTATTAATAGGTTACTGCCACCTGTTGTAGTCGCACCAGTTATTATGGTTATTGGGTTAAATTTAGCACCCGTTGGCGTTAATATGGCTTTAGGAAAGTCAGGTGACGGAGCTTTGCAACTTGTTGACCCGACAATTGCTTTAATTATTTCGATGGCTGCTTTAACAACAACCATTTTAGTGTCTTTATTGGGGAAAGGCATTTTTAAGTTAATACCTATATTAGCAGGGTTAGTGGTGGGTTATGGGTTAGCGTTAGCTTTTGGTATTGTCGATTTTTCGATTGTAGACCAAAGCCCTTGGTTTGCTATTCCCCATTTTGTTACACCTGTATTTCATTGGGAAGCCGTGTTATTTATTTTACCTATCGCCATTGCGCCACTCGTTGAGCACATTGGTGATATAACGGCTATTTCACATATCACGGGAAAAGATTTTTTATCAAAACCTGGCTTAAAGAGAACTTTATTAGGTGATGGTATAGCAACATCAGCTGCTGCCATGCTTGGCGGCCCACCCAATACTACCTATTCAGAAGTGACCGGCGCTGTTGCGCTAACCAAGTCTTTTAATCCCGTTATCATGACTTGGGCCGCTTTTTTTGCTATTGCCTTGTCTTTTATGGGAAAAACCGGTGCTGTGTTATCAACCATACCTGTACCTGTAATGGGCGGTATCATGGTGCTATTGTTTGGTACCATTGCGGTGATTGGTTTGAGAACATTGGTAACAGCTCAGGTTGACTTATCAAAAAGTAAAAATCTGGCTATTGTTGCTGTGGTGTTAGTGTTTGGTTTGGGGGGAATGCACTTTAGCTTTGGTAGTTTTCAGTTAAAAGGAATTGCTTTGGCCGCTATATCAGCTATTTTACTTAACATGCTGTTACCAAACGAGAAACACTGATTTCACAATAAATAATTGATATTATTTATCATTTAACTCCCCATAAAAGCGGTTTGTTTTTTATCTGGGGAGGAATCTATTTCAATTACGTTACTGCGTTATGAACCTAATTCTTACGATGCAGTGCACAAATTTTATTACCCGATGGATCACGTAAGTAGGCAAGATAAAGTTGTCTTCCTCCCGATTCACGTACACCCGGAGCATCTTCACAACTTATACCACCATTGGCAATGCCGGCGGCATGCCATGCATCAGCCTGTTCGCCAGAAATAGCAGAAAAGCCTATTGTTATACCGTTACCATGGCTTGCAGGTTCACCATTGATCGGTGGTGTGAGGGCAAAAATACCTGTGTCAGTAAAGTAAAAGCAGCGGCCTTTATCGTCCATAATACCTGGTTTATGGCCTAATTCACCTAAAATAGCATCGTAAAAAACTTTAGATGCATTAACATCGTTGGCCCCGATCATGATATGACTAAACATTTATCTTTCCTTTATTATTTATGGGTAGGTGTAAATTCCTGCTTATCATATGATGCATACTGGTGGGTCACAAGCAGTAATTTAACCTAAATTTTGGTTAAAAAAAGGAAAACCCCCAACACAAAATGTAGGGGGTTTTAGCATTTAACGCTTTATCGTTAATCAATCAGAACGGGTTAACCGTTACTCACTTCTTCAAAATCAGCATCAATAATGTCATCATCACTGTTGGCATCGTTTGCTGCTTGAACATCCTCTGTATTACCTTGATTTGGTGATTGTTGAGCTTGCATTAGTTGACTATAAGCATCCTGCAATGCTTTTTGTCGCATTTCAATCGCCGCTTTATCATTGCCATTAACTGCCATTTTTAGTTGCTCAATTAATGTTTTAAGCGCTTCTTGTTGTTCTTGTGCCATACTCGTCATTGAGGTTTGTACGGTATGAATTAATTGGTCTGCTTGGTTACGCTGCTCAACTAACTCACGCTTTTGTTTATCTTCATTTGCGTGTTTTTCAGCATCTTGCACCATGCTATTAATTTCATCTTCCGTTAAACCACTTGATGCGGTAATTTTAATGCTTTGCTCCTTGCCCGTCGCTTTATCTTTTGCCGACACATTTAAAATACCATTAGCATCTATATCAAACGTAACCTCAACTTGTACTGAACCGCGTGGACCAGGGTTAATATCCGTTAAGTTAAATTGCCCTAACGATTTATTGTCTGTTGCCATTTCTCGCTGTCCTTGCAATACATGTATAGTCACTGCCGCTTGATTATCTTCAGCGGTTGAAAACGATTCTGAAGCCCGTGTTGGTATAGAGGTATTTTTATCTATCAATTTAGTCATAATACCCCCTAAGGTTTCAATACCCAGTGACAATGGTGTTACATCAAGTAATAAAACGTCATTCACTGTTCCCGATAGCACACCTGATTGAATTGCTGCACCCATGGCAACAGCTTCATCTGGATTAACATCTTTACGTGGTTCTTTACCAAAGAAGGTTTTTACTGCTTCTTGTACTTTTGGCATGCGTGTTTGACCACCCACTAAAATAACCTCGTCAATATCTGCTTTACTCAAACCAAGATCTTTTAATGCGAGTTTACACGGAGCGATAGTACTTTTAACTAAATCTTCTACCAATGACTCCAGTTTGGCTCGAGTAACTTGCACATTTAAATGTTTAGGTCCATTGGCGTCAGCAGTAATATACGGTAAATTAACATCAGTTTGCAGTGCAGATGATAACTCAATTTTCGCTTTTTCAGCTGACTCTTTAATACGTTGTAAAGCTAAAGGGTCGTTATGAATGTCAATACCACTGTCTTTCTTGAATTCGTCAGCAAGGTAATTAATTAAGCGTAAATCAAAATCTTCACCACCTAAAAATGTATCACCGTTGGTTGCTAATACTTCAAATTGTTTTTCACCATCAACATTGGATATTTCAATAATAGAAATATCAAAGGTTCCGCCGCCTAAATCGTACACCACAACTTTTTGGTCAGACTTACTATTCTTATCAACACCATATGCTAATGCTGCTGCAGTAGGTTCGTTAATAATACGTTTAACATCAAGACCTGCAATTTTTCCTGCGTCTTTTGTTGCTTGTCGTTGAGAGTCATTAAAGTATCTTGGCACAGTAATAACGGCCTCTGTTACTGCTTCGCCTAAATAAGCTTCAGCATCTTTTTTCAATTTACGTAATACTTGAGCCGATACTTCTTGTGGTGACATGGCTTTGCCATTAACCTCAACCCACGCATCACCATTTTTTGCTTTAACAATTTTATAAGGCGCCAATTTAATATCTTTTTGCACTTCTTTATCGTCGAATTTACGGCCAATTAACCGTTTAATTGCAAAAAGTGTATTTTCAGAGTTTGTCACCGCTTGTCTTTTGGCCGGTTGACCGGCTAATGTTTCGTTGTTAGCGTAAGCAACAACAGAGGGGGTAGTTCGACTGCCTTCGGCATTGTCGATTATTTTGGCTTTACCACCTTCCATAACTGCTACACATGAATTTGTTGTTCCTAAATCAATACCAATAATCTTAGTCATAATAATCACCTGTTACTTGAATAAATTGCTTACTAAAAAGCATTTAATAAAAAGGCCTGCTGCTTTATGGTTATTACCAATGAAGTAGTTTGACCAGATAAACAACCTAGGCTGTTTGTTAGTGGAGCTATGATAAGGGAGAATAGATAAGCGCTCTGTCATAAATATGACAGTTCTAGCAATTTAGTTTTATTCATATTATTTACATTAGTTGTAACAGTATTCGTTGTATTAGTTTTGCTATATACAAACAACTAGGTAAAATAAAACTACTCGTAGATACGACCCATTAACTTGATATTTATGCCGCAAAAGTCAGTAAATTTACCTCAAAAAGCAAACCCTGTGTTAGTAAAGCAAGCGAACTTATTTGCTGATTTACCGACAAAGCTCATTGAAGATTTCCAACAAGAGTTTCAGCTTAATGAGTGGCACAAGGGAGATTATATAAATTCAGATGTGCTAACCAAGCGTTTTTTTGTGGTAATTGATGGCCAACTAGAAATTAAACAAAGTAACCCTGAAACGGGCCGAGAGGCTACTTTAGACATGCTCTATGCCGGTGATTGTTTTGATTTAATGGTGTTATTTGATGATCAACCCCATGACGTTATTATTTCACCCTTAACAACAGTTAAGTTACTTTCGGTTAAATTGTCTACCATGCGTCATTGGTTATGGACGTACCCTGAATTCAACCAACAATTCATGCCTTATTTAGCAAAAAAGATGCGCGAAAAAGAGCAACAAGCAAGTAGCCTTATTCTACATGATGTACCGACACGGTTAAGTCGTATTATTTTAGATCATATTAATAAAATTAAGTTTTATAGCGGAGCGAAGGAAGCAGAGCATCACTATCATTTGGTTAATGGATTAAATGATGAAGTATTAGCGCGCATGGCGGGGTCAGTGAGACAAGTGATCAATAAGCAATTGCAGCTTTGGAAAAAAGAAGACACCCTTGATAAAAAGCGCAATCAATTGATCATTAAAGATCTAGAAGCGTTAGAAAAAGAAGCCAAATTCACGCAAGCCCTACCCAATGAACCTTTGGCAAAGTCCTAAATTACATACTTGTTTTGTTCACGTTAATGCAAATATCACTTTTATTCCATAGGTCCTTCTAAACTAAGACCTTTCGAGCAATCCTACCATTAAACATTGCACTTAGTGCAATGTTCATCACTAGCTTACAATTTATTTTGATAATAAATATAAAAAATACTGATAGTTAAGCTAATGATATTTATTTGTTTTACCCTGTGTTATTACCAATTATATTGCTCCTGTAAAGGTTTGTTAATGGTATTGGTAATAATATGTTGTTGACAAGTTGCTTTCCATTGGTTAGCTTATGGTGTCATTGATTCATGTACAAAACACATATCAAAAACGTTACATAACTATTAAAACTTAAAAACTACATACTAATGGTGGGGAATATGAAAACAACAATTACTACTAAGAAAACAAGACTGGCAACTACTGTTCAGCAAATGTTTACGGCAAAAGGTATTCGTAATAATTTATCAGTTGCCTGTTTAGGTTTAGCTCTACCTTTTGCTGCTTTGGCTGCCGATGAGCAAGCGACTACAGCTAAAGAGCAAGAGATTGAAGTGATTCAAGTAACAGGTATCGGGTAGTATGAAAGCAGCAGCACTAGTGAAACGTACTGATGGACGTATTGTTGATGCCATTGTTGCTGAAGATATTGGTAAATTACCAGACAACAACATCGCTGAAGCTCTACAACGTATTACGGGCGTATCAATCAACAGCGATTTTGGTATTGGTGATAGTGTTTCTATCCGTGGTTTACCCCAAAACCGTGTGGAGTTAAATGGTCGATCTACTATCGGTGATTCTCGTGATGGTATCAGTCTTCAAGATTTCCCCTCAAGCTTCTTAAAAACAGTTGAAGTTGTTAAATCTCCTACAGCCGATATGATTGAAGGTGCCTTAGGTGGTACCGTTAGTATGAAAACAGTTAGACCATTAGAGTTAGATGAATTAACTGGTGCTATGTCTATAGACGCCGAGTATGCTGATAAAACTGAAAATTGGGCACCTATCTTTAGTGGCTCAATTGGTAATAACTGGGATTTAGGTGATGCAGGTACTTTTGGTGCTATTGCGATGCTTTCATACCAAGACCGTGAAATTCGCCAAGATCAATATATAGAACGAACTTTGCTTAATGATATTGATATTGAAGGTTTAACAGGTAATGCGCCGAACGGTGATTTTGTTGTTAGAGATCAGCACACAATTGAACAATATGTAGAAAATCGTGAGCGTACAGCGGTTAACTTATCACTTCAATGGGCTCCTGAGTCTGGTCGTGGCATGGTATACCTTGACTTAAATGGTACACAGCGTAGCGGTAAACAAGCGGGTACTTCAATTATTGGTGTTGGTGGTGTGTTAGTAACTGACGCTAACACGACACAAGACAGCGGTGGTCAAATTAATAATTATAGTTTAGAAGGCGAATACGCAATTCCTAAAACTTATAGTGATTTCCGTGACACTGACTCTTATTCTCACGCACTTGGTGCTGAATGGGAACTTTCTGATACAGTAAGAGTTTCAGGTGAAATTGCCGTTGCCTCTTCAGAAAGTACTCGACCTGATTCTGAATTTACTTTACGACCTATTGAACAATCAGATGGTGTAAGCACTCATTTATATAACGGTACATTCTCTCAGTCAGGCGATAAACTGCCAAGTATTATTCATTCAGATCCTGGCGCATTTACCAGTGCTGAAAACTTAGCATTACGTACTTTTAAAAGCGAATTAAAAGAGACTACCAATGATGAAACTGCAGCACGTTTTGATATTGTGATGGATGAACCGCTTGGCGTAGAATGGCTTACTCAAGTAAAAGCGGGTGTTCGTGCAACCAAACGTGAATATGGTTATGAGCAATATAAAGTAGAAGTAAAAGATATTTACAAAAATGCAAAAAATGAAGATGGTTCTTTAGCGACTTTATGGATTGATGACTACAATGAAGCATTCCCTGGTAGTTTTGCCGCGAATAGATATGATAACTCTTTTGATCAAATAGGCTTGTCAGGTCAAAATGATCTATTAACATCTGTGATTTATAACGGTTTATCAAACCCTGCAAATACGTATAGCCAACTTCAGCAATTACTTGCCGGCACTAGCTTAGCATCAACAGGTACTTTAGCGGATAATTATGAATTTCAAAATGGTGCTTTCCGTGAAATAACAGAAGATACCGCAGCAATATATCTTTCAGCTTACTTAGACTTTGATGATATTACCGCTATTGTTGGTGGTCGTTATGTGACAACGGATCTTGAATCAGCTGTATATCTTAATGATGCCAAAGTAACGGGTAAAAACGATTACAGTGACTTTTTACCTAGCGTTAACGTAACTTATACTTTAAATGATGAGACCCTTGTTCGTTTTGCTGCTGCTAAAGTAATGCGTCGTGCAGATTTTGGTGAATTAAGTCCTGCATTTGATGTGAATAATGATACAACTAAAGCGACACAAGGTGCTATTGGATTAGAACCTTACCGTGCAACACAATTTGACTTGTCGGTAGAGCATTATTTTGGTGAAGGTAACATGGTTTCGTTTGCTATCTTCTATAAAGATGTTGAATCATTCTTAAGTTCTGTAAATACTTGTGTTGCTGATTCATCTACTGCAGGGCAAAATGTTACAGAATGGTATGCGGTATGTCAGCTTAACACTGCAGGTGTTGATAACACTGATATGGTATTCTCCAACAGTTCAGAATTTAATGATGCAGAAGGACAAGCTCATCTTGAAACATTAAGAGATCTTGGCCTTACAGGTATTGATACACAAAAAGATACCAATGGTGAAAACGGTAAAGTTCAAGGTTTTGAAATTGGCTATCAACAACATTTTGATTTCTTACCGGGTGCATTTTCTGGTTTAGGTATCAGTGCAAACTATACGTATGCTGATAGTGAACAACCTAACGGTAACCCATTGTTAGAAATTTCTAAAAACACGTATAACTTACAGGGTTTTTGGGAGTATGAAGATTACGCGGTTCGTTTAGCATATAACTACCGCGATGGTTTCTTAGCAACAGAAAGTGAAAAACGTGTTTTAAACTTTTCTGACAACTATCGTGCAGATAGAGGACAGTTAGATTTCTCTGCAAGTTGGGATGTTAGTGAAAACATGACGGTTGTTGCTAATGCAACGAACTTAACTGGTGAGGCGTCTATATTTGAATCTGAGTTAGGTAGCGCTTGGCAGTATACCGAAGCAGATCGCAGATTCACAATAGGTGTTCGCGCTAAGTTCTAAAATATTAAGAGCCTATTTATAGGCTCTTTTTTTTGTCTATACATAGAGTTCAGGTTAAATAAACTTTTTTCATCATTCGGTATTTATTATTGAATGATGAAACTTATCGTAGGAGAGAAAATAATGACTATGAATGGAAAAGTGGTAATTATTCTTGGTGGTGGTAGAGATATAGGCAGAGCGTGTGCAATAGATTTAGCTAAACAGGGGGCAAACATTGTTTTAACGTATCATGCAAGTAGTGAAACAGCTATATCTGCGGTTAAAGAGATTGAAGCGCTTGGTTGTAAAGCTTTAGCTTTACAAGCAGATTTAACCCAATCAGAAAGTGTGGAAAGCGTTATTAACACGACAGTAGATGCTTTTGGTCAAATTGATACGCTTGTGCATGTTTCAGGTGGCTTAATTAATCGAGTGAAGATTGCTGACATGACTAATGAACATTGGGACAATGTTATGGACGTTAATTTAAAGTCACTCTTTATGATGTGTCGCGCTTGTATTCCGCATATGAAAACAGGTAGTACTATTATTACTTTTGCTTCTCAAGCGGGGCGTGATGGCGGAGGAGGAGGTGCTGTTGCTTATGCGGCATCTAAAGGTGCAGTAATGACATTTACGCGTGGTTTAGCAAAAGAATTAGGACCAGAAATTCGAGTGAATAGTGTTTGCCCAGGTATGATTTCAACAGGCTTTCATGATACGTTTACACAAGATAGTGTGCGTGAAATTGTTCCGGGGCAACGGCATTGAAACGTGAAGGTGAATCTGAAGAAGTTGCTAAGCTTGTTACCTTTCTTGCAAGTCCATCTTCATCATACATGACAGGTAATTGCATTGATATTAACGGTGGTTTACTTTTTTCGTAGCTGATTTTATTGCTAGGTAGGCACTGTACTTTGTATTCTCTATAGTTAAATTACTTTTTAGTCATAAACCTTAGTTATAAACTACCGAGAATACTGAAGTGTTGCATGTTGCATAGCAATTGAACTGTGATAGTTAAATCAAAAAGATCAAGCTAACTGGCAATGTTAGGAATAGAGTATAATCCACGTTTTTCATTGTTTTTTCGTGTTATTTCTTCTAAAGCACGTGACTCTACAGCGTCAAATAAGACATTGATTAGTCGATTGAAATGGCTGTGCATAGCACTTCTTGCCTGGGAAGCATCACCAGATTTTAATGCTTGATAAATTGCTTTGTGTTCGCTGAGTGTTTTAGAATTATCCTTACTACAAACACTGTCATAATCTTTGATTATTTCAGGCGTTGAAGAACGAAGATTCCAAAGGTTTGTTACTGATAATATCATGGCATTGTTGCGTGTTGCATTGGCAATGATTTGGTGAAATTCTTTGTCAGCAGCAGCAATAAAATTACTATTTTCCATATCAACCAGGGTTTGATGTAAGCGAGCTAATTCATCCTCAGTAATCGTTGTAGCTGCAATAGCGGCAACTTCACCTTCAATTAATGCGCGTGCTTGCGTTACTTCAAAGGCATTTACCTTTTCTTGCAAGTCTAACTGATTAACTGGTTTTAGAACGTAAACACCTGAGCCTGTTTTTACTTCAACCTTACCCCTAACTTCTAATGCAATGATTGCTTCACGTATAGTGGGTCTACTGACATTAAATGTTTCAGCCAGTTCTCTCTCGGGCGGTAATCGGCTTCCGGGTGAGTACATACTAGAATCAATTAAGGCTTCTATTTTATCTACGATGCCCCAAAACAACCTACGGTTGCTGCTCATATTACTTCCTTAACGAATATCTTTTAATTATCTACGGTGTTTATTAGTCACCATCATAGCGTTTTCTTATGCTTATAGCAAAATTATTAAGTGAACTTTCGTTGTTTTTTTTATATTTTGGTCTAGGCGTGAGGAGCTGCTTAAGGTCGCTTTATTACTGCTCTCTGTTACCAATTTAGTTGGTGCTATGCTTTATTGGTAATGGTTGTTGGTTGACAATGCTTGTGGTAATTGGTTAAATGCAATTGTGTGGTGATTTTTATAGAGTCCGAAGAGCGCTAAAAGTGTTTTGTGTATCGATAAAAGCCTCATTGCAACCTAGCAAAAGAAAATAGAATAACGATATTTTATTTTCTTAACGTCAAACACGCTCTTAATTTAAAGGTATCTTAATGAATTTATTTTCTAACTTAATGGGAACGCAAACTTTGCTACCTATTATCCAAGCAAACACAGTCACCGATGGTGTTGAAATAGCGAAAGCTATGTCGGCAGCGGGTATAAATTTGGTTGAAGTGGTGTTAAGAACTAACGCCTCACTTGATATTGTCACTGCGATTAAGCGTGAGTTACCTACGATAAAAGTAGGTGCAGGTACGGTAACGGATGCTGATATATTAAAGCAGGCATTAGATGCAGGAAGTGATTTTATTATTACCCCAACTATATCAACCGCATTGTTAACGCATTTATCTCATTGCACAGTACCCGTTCTTCCCGGTGTGTCAAATGCATCTGATATTTTGTTAGCAAAAGAATTTGGCTACAAAGAGGTTAAATTGTTTCGCCTTCATTATCTGGAGGTGCGCCATTTTTAAAAGCGATGGGGGCTGTATTTAAGGATATTATTTTTTGCCCAACAGGTGGTATTAATGAAAATAATCAGCAAGACTTTCTTTCATTAAATAATGTGTTTGCTGTCGGCGGTACTTGGATCGCTAACCCATCTTGGGTTGAGAATAAAGAGTGGACTAAAATAACACAAGCCTGTGAAGCAGCACAAAAAAATAGTTAACCTTGTTATTTTTTACCTCAGTTTATATTTGCTAGGTTAGACAACAAGTTAAAATACGTTATATGATGTTTTTACTTGTTGTTTAACCTAGCTGTTTACCTTTAATATCAAAAACAGCTTGTTATTTAACAAGTTTGTACCTACTTCATAATAAACCCTAACTAACAAAGTTTATTATGTTGTCTTATCTATTACCTATACTAATCGGCGTTATCCTCATTGGTTATTCTGTCGGTAAACCGTATTGGCGTAACTATCAACGGGGTAAAATCACACGTCAGCCATTTAAAAAAGAGTGGCGCAAAATTATTCAACAACGAATGCCTTACTTCCGGCAGATGCCAACAGACTTACAGTTACAGCTTAAGCAGCATATTCAGGTGTTTTTGGCAGAGAAAAATTTTGTTGGTTGTAACGGCGTTCAAATTACTGATGAAATAAAAGTAACGGTTGCGGCACAAGCATGTTTATTATTACTCAATCGTAAAACAGATTTTTACCCCAAATTACAAACCATATTGGTTTATCCTAGCGCTTTTGTTAAATCACAACTTAGTAAAGATGCAGGGGGCGTGCAGTTTACGACAAAAATAGCATTGGCAGGAGAGTCATGGGATTTTGGTAAAGTTGTTTTATCTTGGCAAGACACAATAGCGGGAGCTAAAATTACGGACGATGGCCACAATGTAGTAATACACGAATTTGCACATCAATTAGATCAAGAAAGTGGTCGGGCAAATGGCGCACCTTTATTAGAAAAAGGACAAAGTTATCAATGTTGGTCTGAGGTGTTTGCTAAACAGTTTGCATTACTGAAAAAGCAAGCTAAAACAGGAAAACCTTCAATATTTGATTATTATGGTGCAACCAACCCCGCTGAATTCTTTGCTGTTGCTAGTGAAGTTTTTTTTGAAAAGTCACGCGAATTCTACCATGAGCATCCCAAACTCTACTTGCAACTAAAACAGTATTATCAAGTTGATCCTGTTAATTGGTTGTAAATTGACATATAAATTTACAAATTAAGAAAAGACGTGTCATGGTAGTGTGCAAGGGATGTCTTTAAGTGGGGCGTTAACACATCTTTTTTTAGTAATATTAACTGACTTGAACCTACTTGTTTACTATAGTATTACTCATAAGCCGTTATCGTAAACTGCGGTCATCTTCTGAACTATAAGTGAAATAAAATACAATTATGCGAATATTCCTCAAAGTCTTCATAATCATAATCGCCTTAATGGCTATCGTTATTGTGGCTGCAACACAATTAATCTCCACAGATGATATTGTTAATCAAGTTAGCACTAAAGTCGAGCAAGCTACTGGGCGTACCTTATCGGTTGATGGTGATAAGCAACTGAGCTTTTTCCCTTCTTTATCTATCGTACTTAATAAAGTACGTTTTGCTAATGCGCAATTCGGCTCAAGACCTAATATGGCAACTGTGGATGAGTTGAATATTCATATTCCTTGGCTGTCTATTTTTTCTGGGGAATTAACAATTGATAAATTTGTCATTGTTAACCCTGATATTTTATTAGAAACAACAGCAGAAGGTAATGTTAATTGGCAATTTTCTGTTGCAAATAATAATGAAACTGCCCGACCGACTAAACCTAGTGACAACACAGGTAAGGACTCAGACGTTGTGCTACCTGAAGGGTTTGATATTGCGCTTGGCCAAGTAGAAATACAAGGCGGTAAGCTGACTATTATTGATCATAAAAACAAAACAACAAAAGCTATCGATCAGTTAAGTTTGGCTGTTTTATTACCATCACTTAGACAAACGCTTACGGTTTCAGGCAGCGTTCGTTATATGGATAAAGTCTTTGAACTCGAATCAAACATAACCACACCCGAACGCTATTAATAACTTGACCATTTAAAGTGGAATTATCGTTACTATCAGCGTTAGTAAATGTGAATTATGAAGGTGAAATACAAAAACAAGGTCAGGATATTAAAGGAGCATTATCTATTTCAGGTGATTCTGTTAAACAAATATTAGCCTGGCAAAATATACCTTTAGTTGCTAAAGATATATTAGCCTGGCAAAATATACCTTTAGTTGCTAAAGATGAAGCATTTAACCAGTTCTCACTCGCTTCGAACATGCATTTTGCTAATAGCAAATTATCATTGAACGGCATCGCTATGGCGTTAGATAAACTAGCCTTTACTGGTTCATCAACAATAACTTTGTCTGAGCCTTTAATGGTTAAAGCGGATATTGATTTAGGTGCTTTAAACCTTAATCCATATTTACCAGAAACTGAGCAGGCTAAAGTTGAAAAGGAAGCTAAGAATGAACCTTTGGTATGGGATGATAGTGAAATAGATCTCTCTTCATTAGCATTAATCAACGCCGACTTGGCGATTAAATCAAGCGAACTACGCGTACGAGAAATAAAGCTAGGAGAGAATAACTTAGCGATTAAGCTCCAAAAAGGAAAAGCTACGATTGATTTACTTAATTTTAAAGCATACGAAGGCGAGGGAGCAGGTACTATACAAGTGTTAGCTGATAAAAAACCATATCAGGTTAACAGTAAATTTTTGCTAGAAAATATCAATGCCGAACCCCTACTTACTGATGCTGCAGGTTTTGACAAATTGATGGGTAAAGGTCAATTGGCGTGGGATTTATCAACCATTGGTCTTAGCCAAAAAAGTTTTATTGAACAACTTAATGGTGAGCTGAGTTTTAGTTTTGTTGATGGTGCCATTAAAGGCGTTAACTTAGCGGCTGTTGCTAAAAGTGCTAATAATATCATGACGGGTAATTTAGCCGCGGTCAGTTTAGACAGTGATTTTAGTAATGCAGAAAAAACCGATTTTGCGGCTTTAACAGGAACGTTTAAAATAACTAAAGGCTTGGCTAACACTAACAATATCTCTTTGCTGAACCCTTTTATTCGTGTATCAGGGGCAGGGGATATTGACTTACCACAAACCAAAATGAAAATGCAAATTGTTACTGAAATGGTGGCTTCAGTTGAAGGACAAGCCGCGCAAGAAGCTAGCTCTGGTATTAAAATTCCAATTAAAATTTCTGGGCCATTTCATCAAATCAAAATACGACCTGATGTCAGTGCAGAAGCGAAAGATAAATTAAAAGAAAAAGTGAAAGATAAAGTCAAAGATAAGCTTAAAAAGCTATTTGGCTAAGGTGGCTTATATTTATGAACACTTTTTTATATTACATACACGATCCTATGTGCAGTTGGTCTTGGGGCTATAGACCAGTTTGGGATGATTTGAAGTTAAACTTACCTAATACTATTCAAATAGAATATGTTGCGGGAGGCTTAGCACCAGACTCAAATAGTCCAATGCCAGTTGAGCAGCAAGCCATGGTAAAAGCACACTGGCATACTATTGAAAAAAAGCTTGGTACGCAGTTTAATTATGACTTTTGGGAGAAAAATACACCACGACGCTCAACTTATAATGCATGCCGAGCAGCTATTGCTGCTGATAATCAAGGTTATCAAGTCGCTATGGTTGGGGCGATCCAACAAGCTTATTATTTGCGTGCTTTAAATCCATCGGATAATGAAGTACTTACCGGTTTGGCAAAAGAATTGTCGTTAGATCTACCTCATTTTATTACTGATCTCTCGTCAACGGAAACTGAGCAAGCATTAATGCAGCAAATTCGTTTTGCTAGAGAGCTAACGCAGCAAGGTTTTCCATCTCTGGTACTCGAACATAATGGTGTTAGACATTCTATTGCCATTAATTATCAAAATTACTCTGCAACATTAGCGGATATTAGCCACATTCTTAATGCATAGTATGCTCAATGAATACTATTGCCGCATTATGTCATCCATAAACGTAGCAATATTGCCATTTTGCTACGTGCAGGCGAAAAAATAACCACTAAAGTTCAATATTAAGTGTAGGCTTGCGATTAATTCCTGTATAATATGCGACCTTATTATTTTGAGTGTTTTTGTTGTTTTCCTACGTTTTTGTAAATGGGGTTTTCTAACAAGTTATTATTCAATATTCGTTTGAAAAACCCAGGAAGATCAATTGATTACTACATCGAACATCACCATGCAATTTGGCGCTGAGCCTTTATTTGAAAACATATCTGCTAAATTTGGCAACGGCAACCGTTATGGTTTGATCGGTGCAAATGGCTGTGGCAAATCTACCTTTATGAAAATACTCAGTGGTGACTTAGCACCAACTTCAGGTAATGTGTCTGTTAGTAGTGGTTATAAAGTTAGCACTTTGGGGCAAGATCAGTTTGCTTTTGAACAACATAATGTTGTTGATACTGTCATCATGGGCGATATGGCATTATGGAAAGTAAAGCAGGAGCGTGATGCTATTTACGCGCAAGCTGAAATGAGTGAAGCCGATGGCATGCGAGTGGGTGACTTAGAGAGTCAATTTGCTGAAATGGACGGTTATACCGCAGAAAGTCGTGCCGGTGAAATACTATTAGAAGCGGGAATAGAAGAGTCTTTTCATTACGGCTCAATGCAACAAGTGGCACCGGGTTGGAAATTACGTGTACTACTTGCTCAAGCGTTATTTGCAAACCCTGATATTTTATTGTTGGATGAACCGACTAACAACTTGGATATTCATACCATTACTTGGTTAGAAGGTGAATTGAATAAACGTAAATGTACTATGATTATTATTTCACATGATAGACATTTCCTTAATTCAGTTTGTACTCATATGGCTGATATTGATTATGGAGAATTACGTATTTATCCTGGTAATTATGAATTTTACTTATCGCAGTCTGCTTTAATACGTGAACAGTTATTATCAGGCAATGCTAAAAAGGCAGCCGAAATTGAAGAATTGCAAGATTTTGTCAACCGTTTTGGTGCCAATGCTTCAAAAGCTAAACAAGCCAGTTCTCGCGCCAAGAAAATGGATAAAATTAAATTAGATGAAGTAAAATCATCAAGTCGTATTACGCCTAAAATCACCTTTGCACCAGGTAAAAAAATGCACAGACAAGCATTAGAGCTTGAAGATTTAAGTCACGGCTTTGATGGTGAAATGCTATTTGAAAAAGGTAACTTGTTATTAGAAGCAGGTGCTAAGTTAGCTATTATTGGTGAAAATGGTGTCGGAAAAAGCACTTTGCTACGTTGTTTAATGAACGAATTGGTGCAAACTGAGGGCGTGGTTAAGTGGTCTGAAAATGCCTCATTAGGTTACTGCCCACAAGACAGCGGTAGCTTTTTTGATAATGAGTTAACGTTGATGGATTGGATGTCACAATGGCGCAGACCTTGTCACAACGACTTAAGTGTTCGTGGTATGTTGGGTCGCTTACTATTTACCGATGACGACGCGAATAAAAAAGCAAGAAACTGCTCCGGTGGTGAGAAAAATCGTCTATTATTTGGTATGCTGATGATGGCAGATGTAAATGTATTGATTATGGATGAACCAACAAACCATATGGATATTGAAGCGATAGATGCTTTAAATAACGCACTTAAAGTATTTGAAGGTACCTTGATTTTTGTTAGCCATGACCGTGAGTTTGTCTCTAGCTTAGCAACACGTATTATTGATATTAAAGAGAAAAAACTAGTTGATTTCCAAGGGTCATTAGACGAATATCTTGCCAGTCAAGTTAATACAAAGAAAGTTGCCTAAGTTGTTAGGTTATTTACGAAGTCACCTTTTTAATAAATTGAAAAACAGAGAGCTTAAATGTTTCACCCTTTGATAAATTACAGTTTGATCTTGCGATGAAAATCCCAAAACGCATACAACCATTAGTTGATGATGGATTAGTTGATGAAGTGATCAGTCAACTAATGAGTGGTAAAGAAGCGACTGTGTTTATGGTTCGTTGTGGTGATGAAATTCGTTGCGCTAAAGTATACAAAGAAGCCAATAAACGTAGTTTCAAAAAAGCAGCGCAATATCAAGAAGGCAGAAAAAGTAAAAATAGCCGACGTGCAAGAGCCATGGAAAAAGGCTCTAAATATGGTCGTAATCAACAAGAGCAAGCATGGCAAAATGCAGAAGTTGATGCACTTTATACACTTGCCGAGGTCGGTGTTAGAGTACCACATCCATTCGGATGTTTTGATGGTGTTTTGTTAATGGAATTAATCACTGACGAATCGGGTGATGTTGCGCCTAGGCTAAACGATGTGGTGATGTCTAAAGAGCAAGCCATTGAAGATCATCAATTGGTGATGTTGTATGTGTTACGTATGCTATGTGCGGGCATTGTTCACGGCGATTTATCAGAATTTAATGTGCTTGTTGATGAATATGGTCCCGTTATTATTGATTTACCACAAGCGATAGACGCTTCAGCTAACAATAATGCGAAAGCCATGTTAATTCGTGATGTTGATAATATGACTCAATATTATGGCCAATTTGCGCCTGAGCTGCTTTTAAGTAAATATGCGCAAGAAATGTGGGCATTATATGAACGTGGTGAATTAACGTTTGAAACAAAACTCACTGGCTTGTTTAAAGAAAGCGATGTTTCAGCAGATGTTGATAACGTTATTGAAGAAATAAAAGCCGCTTTTATTGAAGAACAAGATCGCTTGCAACGAATCGCTGAAGCGAATGAGGTAGAGTAGTAAGCGAAATCATGTAGGGCGTACTATCAATCTCAGCAACTAATGACCAACAAACGCTGTCCGAAGGATTCGGCTAAAAGCGTTTTACTCTTTGTTGAGCAGTATTTGCTTATAATGACTAGGCTACACACTACTCGCCGCGATTAAAACGCTGTTATCTCGAACAAAATTTAACCGCGAAAGGTCAACAGACCCTAGCATTTAATACTTTTTTAAGGGCGTTAAATATTGCTCAAAGTGTCGCCATTGTTCTGTGGCACTTTTATAAATAGGTTGGCGAACTTGTTCTGAACTTGGTGTTTTTATCGTCCGTTTGGTTTTATGAAAATCAAGACAAGATTGTTCAAAATCAATACCACAAAAATCAAGCATTCTTCGCACTTGTGTTTCTAAGTTTTCCACAACATCTTCATGGTTTACTGTTAAAACAAAGCCTGGTAATACCTTCTCCCAATGTGCCATCAACTTTAAGTAGGCGTTATAATAACGACCAATATCTTCAAGGTTGTAACTAAAGTCTTGTCCTTGTGCAAATAGCTGTTTAAAGCCACTAAAGCAACATGCCATGGGAGAACGTCTTGCATCAATAATTTTAGCATTAGGGAGTATTAATTTGATTAATCCTATATGCAGAAAATTATTAGGCATTTTATCAATAAATAATGGAGCTTGTTCTCTGTATGTTTGGGTCTCATTGATAAATTGTTGGCCAAAACGTTGAAAATATTCGGGATTAATCTCGTTTAAATTTTTGGGATACTGGCTTTCTTTTGTTGATGGTTGCCGCCCTTTTAATCGAGAGGCTAAACCTAAAATATTATGCAATTCCATGGTGCCATCAACTTGGCTGTGTGAGGCAAGTATCTGTTCAAGTAAGGTCGAGCCTGCTCGGGGTAAACCAACAATAAAAATAGGATCGTTTGCTTTATGTCCTAAATTTCCTCGTGCTGCAAATAACTCGGCAGTACAATATTTTATTTGTTCTTCTACTTGTTGCTCTATTTTAGTAATGTCAAAGCCACTAATATCATGTTGTAGCTTGTTTCCTTCCGGTAAGACTGGAAAGCTTGCTTGTAATCTTGTCTGTCTTCAAAAGCTTTCCCTGTTGCGAAGAATAACTGTATTTTATCTGTTGCGGGTAAGTCTATATTGGTTTGTTGACTTTGCATTTGGCTAATTTCTTCATCACTAAACCGATAAGTTTTGGTATTCGCTAAACTCCAAAAAGCATCACCATAACTTGGGTTTAATTGATATGCTTTTTGGTAAGAAGTAATTGCTTTAGTGATGTCACCTTTAGCTTTTAACGCATGGCCAAGTTGCAGTTGAACGTGTGCGAGTTGGATATTTTTTTCCATGCTTAATGGTGCCATGTCATTTTCCGCTTGCGCTATCGTTTGTTCATATAACGCAATGGCTTGCTCTGTTTTACCTAAGCCAGTTAATGTGTTCGCTTTAGCTATGTTAAAGCTGAGGTTATTAGGTTGCTTTAGTAATAACATGTCAACTTGTTGCTCTGCCGCTTTATATTTACCTAATTGAATAAGTAAATTAAGGTATTGAGAGCGGGCATAAATATGTGTTGGCGCTAATTCTAACGCACTGGCAAGTAGAAACTCGGCGTCATCGTATATTTTTAGTTCCATGCCTATTTCAGCAAGTAAACACATTCCCTCAACGTGGTGCTTGTTATTTTGTAAAAAATGTCGACAAATTTGTTCTGCTTTTAAGAGTTTCCCCTCATGCATGTATTCTGTTACTGCAAGTAGAGCAGGTGGGAATTTTTTTAGTTTTTCTAATTGGTTGGCTGTTTTTTGCACTTTTTCTTGCTGCCCTGAGCTTCTATAAAGCTCGATTAGCTCTTGCCAACTGGCTACTAAGCTCGGGTTTAGCTGTACTGCTTTTTCAAAGGCACTTTTGGCTTGTTCAGGTAGATTTAAAGCGAGAAAATTGTAGCCTTGTTCTTGACGAGCTCTACTGTGTTTTTTGTCAAGTTTATGTAAATTGTTAATACTATCTAGCGCGTTATCATATTTTTTAGTGTAGCGTTGGGCGACAGCAATTAAATACCACAATTGAATTTTGTGTTGTGTATCCATTGTGTTTTGTCGCAATATCTGACCTTGTGCTATAGCGTCGTCAAATTTAGCTCTTTGGATTAATTGTTGAATAGCTTTTAATTGAGTTTCAATTGTAGAAGTAGTGGTTTGGTTCAACGATTTTTCTCCAGAAAAATTTGTATTTAATTAGGGTTTATTGATCTTTGCTGCAAGGAATTTACATAGAAAAACTATGCTGCATTCCTAGCGCCGCGATCAAAAAGCATTTAATTCGAACAAAATTTAAACATGAAAGGTCAACAGACCCTATTATTATTGCTGATACTCTATCAATAAAAAGCCGTTTGATACATATCAAACGGCTTCAATATAAATACGAATATAGTCATGATATTTATATTTATCGGCGATTAATCAAAAACAACTATTTAATAAAAGTCGTATGAAAATCTAAAGCCGATAGTACGTGGTCTATTGGTTACAACCTTTGGTGTAAATTGTTGTGAATCAATATATAATACAGCGCTCTTATCAGTTAAATTATCTATGAAAACTTCAGCTTTCCATGAGTCATTAGTTACCCCAAAGCTGAGATTAGCTAAGATGTAGCTGTCTTGCACATAACGACCACCGACAAAGGTTTCACCGTTACTGTCTTTGTAATTAACACCTGAATAAACGTCCGCTTCTTTTTCAATACTTAAGCCTGTTCCCGTTCCATAAACTAAGTTAGTAGTATCTTCAAGTACGTATGCATCCATTGTCATACTGGCTAATCTATCACCAGTGTAGCTGACCGAGCCATTAATATACCCTGTTAAATCTTTTCCAAGTGAATAGAAATACTGGGCTTGTAAGTTACCAGAGAATTCAGCTGAATAAGGTAATTGACTACCAACAGAAGGGGCTATACCTTTAAGTTCATTGTTAATTGACGTTAATTCAGAATCGATAAAACTAAAAGCACCGCTAATAATTAAGTTATCAGTGGCTGCCCAAGTAAAGTCACCATCAATACCTTTTATTTCAGCATCACCCACATTATCAGTAAACACTAAGAAACTGATATTCGTTGGATCAAATCGTGACGTTTGTAGATCTGAAATTTTTGAATAATATGCGGTAGCATTAAAGCGTAAACTTTGGTCAAAAAGTGTGGATTTAAAACCAATTTCAATATTGTCTAAACTATCGGTTGTTGAATATACCGGTATACGGAAACCGTCAAATGCACCTTCTTGGTTTTTGGCTAAACCGCCGCCAACTCGGTTGGTAACCGGCGGTCTAAAACCTTCAGAATATGAGGCAAATAACATAACGTCATCCGATATCTTCCAATCAAGTGACGCTTTAATAATAGTATCGTCAACCGTTAACTTACCATCATTATCAAGTAAGTTGGTGTCTAATTGGCCACTGGCTACAGCGGCTTGAATGGCGGCGGCCTCTTGAGCACCGAAAAATTCAGTTAACGCCGTTTCGCTACCATCGCCAAAGGCTCGTAACCTACCACTCACGTCAACGGTTGAAGTAGAGCCTTTATAAGAGTCTTCTATTTCATACCAACGAGCGCCAAAACTTGCAGTAATGGTATCAGTGATATCAAATTCAATCTGGCCAAATAAAGCAACTTGATCGATTGTGTGGGTAATATCATTAACAAAACTCACTTCTCTTGGAAAAGGTCCACCATTACTGTTGATACCTTCTGTGCCTTTAAGGGTTGTTGATAAATTATCAAATTTTTCAGTATTAGCGATATTGAATTGACCTACTGTTGATAATTCTTGCGAGTCATAAAACACGCCTGCAGTAACACGCCGCGATTCTCTGATGATGTATTTATGCGAAATTCATGGGTGATACGTGAAGTACTAGTTTGTTCTTTATAAAACTTAGTAGGGTCAAGACATTCTTGTTCTGTTTCAGGAATTCCTGCATAGTTACAAACATAATAAGCGGCAAAAGAGCCACCATTAGTATAGCCGGTGTAATCGATAGTCGAATTGATATCTCTGTCAAGATAACCACCCGTATAAACTAAATCAAGATGCTCAAGTCGTCCTTCTAATGTCCACGTGGTTAAACCAAAATCATCATTGTTATTTTCTGGTGTAAAACGGTTGGTTGATGTTTCACCCTCAAGGTTCGGATCATAAGCGAACACACCTTCAGTATCTAAGGATTGTTGGGTATGTTGAACTAAAAGCTCCCAATCATCGTTAAATAAGTAAGATAAACCAAAACGTGCACCCGGCATAATCAGCAGTATTGAAATTATCTTCAACTAAGGCATCATTTTTTGGAATGGTAACGGGTACGCTTTCAGGATTGGTGAGTGCACCGCCAGAAATTCGGCTGATAACTTCAGCGCTACCAATATAACCGCCTTCACCAGGTGTGTTTAGAATATTATCTATCCAACCACCTTGGTGATCATTGTAAGTAGCAACACGTACAGCAAGTGAGTCAGTTAATGACATATTAAAATATGCTTCAACTGAGTTACTTAAATCGCCGCCACGAGTGGAACTTGTACTGGTATCAAAACCTGCGGAAAATCCGTCATGTGTTGGCTTGTTGGTAATTAAGCGTACTGTGCCAGACTGAGAGCTAGCGCCAAATAACGTACCTTGTGGCCCTGGTAATACTTCTATTCGTTGAACATCAGTAGCATAAATATCTAAATTACGCCCCTGCATGGAAACCGGTTGTTCATCTAAATAAAAAGCAACAGAAGGTTGTAGTGCTTGAACAGATGAAACTGAAATATTGGTTTGTGTGGTTGCTGCGCCACGAATATAGATTTCGTTCTGACCCGGGCCTGTGCCTTGAAAAACAACGTTAGGTAGAAATTCTACATATTGATCAAAATTAGCAACACCAAGTTTTTCTAAGCTGTCACCAGTTAATGCGGTTACTGTAACGGGCACATCTTGAATTGATTCAGTTCGTTTAGTTGCTGTGACTTCAATAACTTCTACTTTTCCTGTTTCTTGCTTCTTAGCTTCTTCAGCATAGAGAGAGCCTGATGTGGTTATGGCTGCTAGCATAGCAATATGCAGCTTAGTGAATTTCATATTTATTTCCCTTAGTGTTTTTATCATATTTTAAAATAATATGATTAGAGTTCTAACTATATTTTATTTTTGAGGTAGTTTAACAAATATTGATGTGTGTTAATAGTTATCTAATATTAAGGTTGTTTAGGGAATACTATAGTTGCTTAGGGTTTATTTGCTATGATGCTAGAGTATTGTTTGTGTACAACAAAGCTTAGCATATATAATATCAATTCAAATTATATCAATTCAAATTAAATTTTAGGAAGAAAATTGTCTGTGACTGTTGAAAGTAAATTAAATAAGAAAGTATTTTTTGGTGCTTCGTCAATTATCATAATACTTTTACTTTATACAGCGGTGCTACCTAAGCAAGCGCAAAGTTTATTCTCGCTTATTCAATCGAATATTATTGAAAATGGCAGTTGGTTTTACGTCCTTAGCGTAGCCTTTATTTTCTTTTTTGTTATTTTTCTCGGACTGTCCCGCTATGGTGACATTCGTTTAGGCCCTGATCATGCAACACCTGATTACTCGTTGACCTCATGGCTCTCCATGTTATTTGCTGCCGGTATGGGGATTGGGCTCATGTTTTTTGGTGTCGCAGAGCCTTTAATGCACTTTTTGTCTCCCCCTACAGCTGAAACAGGTACCGTTACTGCGGTTAAAGAAGCAATGAAAATGACTTTTTTCATTGGGGCCTTCATGCTTGGGCTATTTACGCCATTGTGGCATTAGTCTTCGGCGTACTTTAGTTATCGGCACAATTTACCTCTGACCTTACGTTCAGCTTTGTACCCTTTAATTGGAGAGCGTATTTATCAATGGCCAGGACATTTGGTTGATATATTTGCGGTAGTAAGTACCGTGTTTGGTGTCGCTACTTCCCTTGGCCTAGGCGCTTCTCAAGTAAATGCCGGTTTTGGATATTTATTTGATATTGATGTATCTAGTACAAACCAAATAATTATCATGTGCTTGATTATTGGGCTCGCTGTTATTTCTGTCGCATCAGGATTAGATAAAGGTATAAAAATACTCTCTGAAACAAACATGGTTCTCGCTGTAATTTTATTAATGCTTATTTTTGTGCTTGGCCCCACGGTATTTTTATTGCAAGCCTATTTGCAAAATATGGGAGATTACTTAGCAGACATTGTGCATAACACATTTAATTTATTTGCCTACAAGAAAACAGATTGGATAGGTGGTTGGACCATATTTTATTGGGGTTGGTGGCTTGCCTGGGCACCTTTTGTTGGCTTGTTTATTGCCAGGATTTCTCGCGGTCGTACGATACGGGAATTCATTATAGGAGTAATGTTGATACCGACTTTATTTACTTTATTTTGGATGACAATTTTTGGTAATAGTGCAATTGATTTAGTGTATAACCAAGGGGTTGTAGGCTTAGGTGAAATGGTAAGCAAAGACTCCTCAGTAGCGTTATTTGTGTTTCTTGAAAGCTTTCCTTTTACTGCCGTATTATCATTTTTTAGTGTGCTAATGATCGTCATATTTTTTGTTACCTCGTGTGATTCTGGCGCTATGGTGGTTGATATGCTTTGCTCACATGGTAAGAATGACACCCCACTTTGGCAACGTATTTATTGGGCTATTGGTATTGGGGTCGTGGCAGGAATACTCTTGTTGGTCGGGGGGCTTAATGCATTACAAACCATGACTATTGCCAGTGCCTTACCTTTTACTATTGTCTTATTACTTGCCATTGTTGGTTTAATTAAGGCTTTACGAGTTGAAGCGTGTAAACAGGAAAGCCAATTAATAACCGCTATCCCACATTCTAGTAGTGAACATGACGATAGTTGGCAAACACGATTAAAAAACGTTGTTGATTTTCCTAATAAAACGAATGTAAATAAATTTATTAGTCAAACGGTAGTGCCAAACTTTTGATTCAGTAGCAAAAGAACTACAGGCTAATCAGGTAAAGGTGAATATTTCAGATAAAAATGGACTGAGCTTAGTTGTTGATCACGGAGAGTCGCAAAAATTTGTATATAGAGTACTTGCGAGAAAATATTCACAACCTGATTTTAATCATGAAAACACAGAAGCTGAAGAAGATGAACAAAGTTATTACCGGGCAGAAGTTCACTTAGTGGAAGGTGGGCAAGACTATGACATTATGGGGTGGTCAAAAGTGGCAGTGATTAATAATATTATTGATCAATACCATAAACATCTGCACTTTTTACATTTATTACGCTAATTTGGGTATATAAATTAGTTTTTTGGAATATTGTCTTTGTTCGTCGGAAATCATGGCGTCCGGCTCTAATAAAGGGGCTGCATCTAATTCGTTTGCATCCATCATGCCTGCAAGACGCTCCATTGAAGAGAGAAGCTGTGATTGCTCCCATTGAGCTAGATTAGAAAATTTATCTATAAAGTGCTCTTGCAGTGGCTGTGGCGCGTTAAGTAAAAGCGCCTGACCTTTTTCCGTCAAAAATAATCCTACTTTTCGTTTGTCTTGGGTATTTCGTATTCTGGAAACAAGGTCTTTATTTTCTAATCTATCTAGAATATTGGTCACCGTTGCAGCACTCAAGTTAACACTTTTTGCTACTTGACTAGAATTGACACCAGAGGCTTTGTCTATTTCAAGTAAAATTAACAATTGTGGGCTTGTTAAACCTGATGTTTTACTGAGATGTTTTGAATGTAAATCTATCGCTCTAATAACTTTTCGTAGTGCAATTAATAACTCTTGATGTTTTTCCATAATGATATGCTGTTATGTTTGGCTAACATTAAGTGTAATCAAAATTAAAAGCACTGCCTAGCTAAATGTTGTAAGTCGTATGACAAACTTTGTTATCCGCTTTTTCTAGGTTTATATCGCAATAAATATCGTGATACACTCAAGCCAAACATTAAGCTAAACCCATGATAAAAATAACACTCTGCACGTGATAGATATTTGTGAGTTTAGTATACACCCCACATTAGAGAGAAATAGTTAACATGAGAACTATCTTAATCATTATAGTGATTGCCTTGGTCGTCTTCTTCTTTATGAGAAATTCAGGAAATAAAAAAGCCGCAATAGAAAATATTGCTGCAGGTAAAAGCTTTTTAGAAGAAAATAAAAAGATAGAAAATGTTGTTGAAACGGCTTCTGGTTTGCAATATCAAGTTTTGAATCATGGTGACGGCACGGAACACCCAAACGCGAGCTCGAAAGTGAAAGTGCATTATCATGGTTCTTTATTAGACGGTACTGTTTTTGATAGCTCGGTCGAACGAGGTGACCCTATTAGTTTTGGTTTAAATCAAGTGATATCAGGGTGGACTGAAGGCGTTCAGCTAATGGTTGTTGGGGATAAATTCAAATTCTTCATTCCTTCAACGCTAGGCTACGGAAATAGGGCAGCAGGAAAAATAAAACCAGGGGCTTTGCTTATTTTTGAAGTTGAATTATTAGAAATTCATTAGGTGTCTGTTGATGTTAAAAATGGGGTAGTGCTTGTGTCGATTGATCAGACAAGTGATGTGCTTTTTTAGAGGAATACCTGGCAAAATTACGGAAGATTCATCAAAAAAATAAGGATGGAGCACTACTATGCGTAGTGCCTAATATAGTAACTTTATTTTTGAAACTTATAGTACTTGAAACTTATAGTACTTGAAACATATAGTACTGCTGTGCTGAATTTTAGTGTATTGGTTTGTGGTTCAACTCAATCTATTTATTAGCATAAATAGGTAAGTTATTATTAACCAATATAAGTCACTATAAATTTAAGCTCTTTTAAATAGGGTATTAGGTTGTTCGGTAGGTTGGTTGAGTAAAAATCGATTGTTTGAATCGATATTAATGTCGTGGATAGACATTCTTTGACAATACTTTTTTATCACCTGTACATCTTCATTGCTAAATTGTTTTAAATCTTTTTGCATCATGCCATCAATGTACGCATTACTTCCATTTAATTTGATATTAGCGATCGCGCTATACGGTTCTCCATAATTCTCTACTCGCAAAGCTCTGACCATTTTTACTTCGAAAATCCAATTATCTATTTGAATATGTTGATTAATAATGTTGTGCATGGGCTTCTCTTTACTGTTATTAAGACAAGGTCAAGGGTGACTTCTTCTATTCCAATTATCGTCTAGTGTTTTTAAATGTTGTGTAAACAAAATAAAAACAAAGTTGGGTAAAAAACCGACTGCAAAGTTGGGAGGCAGCCGGCAAAAAAATAGGGGGACCCTTTTTTAAATTTCTATAGGCTTACAACTAAATTTTTCGTTTAGCAACATTAATAGGTTGCTCTTTAGTTGCCGCTAAATAGTTATTGAATTCTTCTTCATCAATCATTTTATCTTGATTAGCATCAATTTTAACAAATTCATCTTGAAGGAATTGACTGTGCTCCACTGATACTTCAGCTTCACTTAACATAGCGTCATTGTCGGTATCAAGTGCTTCTAATAGAGCTTGGGAAAGTCTGTTGTTTGCTAACATCAACTGCTTCTGCAGCTTCAAGTTGAGCGTTATCCATTGTTTTGCTTACTTTATCATCAGCATTAACGAAGCTAGAAGCAAAGGCAACAGAAACTACCATTGCAGAGACTTTAAATAAACTAACATTTTTCATTTGAGATCCTTTATTTGTTACTCTCGTTGAGCGAGAAATAACTTAATAGACTTGGTATTATTAATACATAACAAAGTGGATGAATTTGGCTTACGTTAATTTGATATAGATTCAACGTTAGACCATTTAACTTTATCATGTGCCCGATTATGATATAGCATGCATTGTGCCAAAGTTTTAACTCATTGTTTTTTATGTGTATTATTTTATTTTTGGACCTATTGGAAGACTATGACTGTCTCCAATTGGCAACAGGTAATTAGGTTAGATAAATAATTAAGGCGTTAAAATGTAATGTTTTAAAATAAAGCTATATAAATCAAATGGTAATATGGTGGTATTTTGATTGTTGCCTTGTCTCTAATTAGAGACATCATTGTGTTTACCATAAAAATGCCTTAAAAAGGCGTTGAATTAATTAAAAGGGGTAGCTCGACGTGCTTTGGCTAAATAAATTGCAGGTAAAGTTTGGAAATACACTAAATAAAGTAAAACCATTATCCATAAAAAAACTGACTTTTTTGGGGTTCACACTTGTCGCGTTGCCTTTAGTTTTGGGTTTACTGTATAGCGCAAACCAAGTAAATCAACTATCCAAGCAAGGGGCTAGCGCTATTTTTTCTGTAGCCGAATTAATTAATACAAATCAAAAAATTAATAACACCTTAAAAAAAATGGAACGGTACGCTAGCCAATATTTTGTGTTGCAAGAAATTGAATTAATTGATAAATATTTTGTTGAACAGCGAGCGCTATTGGAAAGTACGGAGGAGTTATCTCAATATAATGATACTCAAATAAAACAATTAACAGCTCAATTTTCTGAGGCAATTCATCAGGTGCATCAAGATATTGTCAAACCAGAAACTGCGTTGCCGACTACGGATAACCAGGTGACGAGTACCTCATTAGAAGGTTTGCAAAAAGAATTCAAACAGTTAATAAATATTAGTGAGCAACTTAATACACGTAGTAACGAATTAATTAACCAACAAGCGCAAGCAATTAAAAATTCGACAGCTCAAGTAAGTCATACGCTGTTAAAAAGTTTATTTATCATTCCTATTTCTTTATTTATAGCCGGTTTTTTTATTATTTTAATTACAAAGCCATTGAAACAACTTACTTTGAAAATTCAGCAATTACAACAAGGTAATTTTCAGCAAGATTATGATTTAAAAGAAGAACCTAGTCTTGGCTTTATTGAAATTAAAGAAATCAATGATGCGTTAAATCGTATGATTGGTCGACTACATGCTTTAGAGTTACAAAAGTCGAGTTTTATTAGGCATATTTCCCATGAATTAAAAACACCATTAGCAGCGATCAGAGAAGGCACTGAACTAATGTACGACAACAGTGTTGGCTCGCTTAATAGTGATCAACAAGAAGTCACGAAAATCATTCGTAATAGTACAACGCGTTTACAACGATTGATTGAGGAATTACTTAATTTTAATATCGTTTTAGACTCAACGAGTTTACAAGACAAAGAAACCATTAATTTTCCAGAGATTGTTGAGCAAGTATTGAGTGAAAGAACATTAGATATTAAACGTAAAGGTTTAACGATAGCCAAGAAATTTCCTAATGTAACAATAGAAAGTAATGCTAAACAGCTCAATGTAATTATCGATAATTTGTTGTCTAATGCCATTAAATATTCTCCAGAGTATGGTGTGATTACCTTGACGGGGGAGGTGGGTGAAAATCAGTTAGTATTCTCGGTTACCGATGAAGGCACTGGTATTAAAATGGATCAACAAGACAAAGTTTTTGATGCTTTCTATCAAGGTACGCCTGCAAAAGATTATAACATTAAAAGTAGTGGGCTTGGTTTAACGATTGTTAAAGAGTTACTAATGCGACTTAATGGTAATATTACGTTGGCTAGCAGAACTAAAAAACCCAGTGGAACAACAATGAAGATTTGTTTAAAAAGCATGGTCAATGGAGAACAAAAATGAGTTTAATGCTCAAAAAATTCAATAGAATATGTCGTGTTAATTTTGCTCATACTGTCTTAATTATCAGTGCGAGTTTATGCCTTGGTGCCTGTCAAAATACGACCAATTCACCGAGCAAAGTCGTTGCGTTAAATACTGTTAATTTTGGTCAATATTACTTAGCACTGAAAAATTTATCAGACACTGAGCTAGAAACTGAAATTAAACAACAACGGTTAAAAAAAGAGGAAGGTAGTATTGAGGCAGAGATTAACTTAATACTATTGCATAGTTTACCTAATTCACCTACGCATAATGTTTATAGCGCCAAATCACAGCTAAATGAGCAACTTAAACTACATAAAAATTACTATTTAAGTTCGGATGATCAGGCTTTTATTCGGTTGCTAAAAGATCAGTTGAACCAAAGAATTGTATCTATTTCAGCAAGTGATTAATCAACAACTCGAACATGATGAGCAAATGTCAAAGAATCGAATTAATGAGAAGAAACTGCTTAATAAAATTGCCGCATTGGAAATAACCGTTGCACAGTTAACTGACAAAATAATTCAGCTTAAAAACATTGAACAAACTATCAGCGAACACGGACAATAAAATAATGAAATTATCAACGCCATCGGCCAAGACAATCACTCCTCAGAGTGTCATTCAAGAAACATTAGAGCAAGATAAAATTCTCATTGTGGATGATGACCCGAGCTTATTAAGATTATTGGGTATTCGTTTATCAGCTGCAGGTTATGTTGTTGAATCGGCAGCCAATGCAAAAATTGCCCTTGGTATGTTGAAAAGCTTTCATCCACAGTTGGTGATTAGCGATTTACGCATGGAAGGAATGGATGGCATGGCATTATTTGAACAAATCCGCCAACAGTCGCCTAATTTACCCGTGATTATTATGACTGCCCATGGCACTATTCCTGATGCAATTAATGCGACTAAACAAGGTGTTTTTAGCTTTTTAACCAAACCCTTTGAAAGTCAGCAATTACTCGAAACAGTAGAAAAAGCTATTCAATTACAACCTTTAGGTGCCAAGAGTAAGAATAAACAAGATTTATGGCGAACTAAAATAATAAGCCGTAGTGCCATTATGGAATCGCTTTTGCAGCAAACTAAGCAAGTAGCCGTTAGCGATTTTAGCTTATTAATTCATAGTGAAAGTGGTACAGGTAAAGAGTTGTTAGCTAAGGCAATTCATCAAGCCGCCCATAGGGCAGACAAGCCCTTTACGGCAATTAACTGTGCGGCCATCCCTGAACAATTACTTGAATCAGAACTCTTTGGTCATATCAAAGGTGCATTTACCGGCGCTGAGAAAAATCATCAAGGGTTATTTCAAGCGAGTGATGGTGGCACATTATTTTTGGATGAAGTTGGCGATATGCCAATGAGTTTTCAAGTTAAGTTATTAAGAGCATTACAAGAAAAAGAAGTGCGTCCTGTTGGTAGTACACAAGCTGTGAAAGTTGATGTCAGAATTATTTCTGCCACACATAAGAACTTGCAAGAGGCAATAAAAGAAAAAACCTTCAGAGAAGATCTTTACTACCGATTAAATGTTGTCGAACTTGAATTACCACCACTGGCGCAACGCCGTGAAGATATTCCGTTACTTGCACAGCATTTTCTTAACCATAGTAATCATCAATCAAGCTTAGACATAAATGGTTTTTCACAAGAAGCGATGGAAATTCTTATTGCTGCACCTTGGCCAGGAAATATCAGACAATTACAAAACGTGGTTGAACAAAGTGTTGCTTTGTCTCGAGAAAATATTATTGTCGCTAGTTTAGTTAAAAATGCCCTGCGTGATGAAAGCAGCTCATTGCCCTCATTTCAACAAGCTAAAGATGAATTTGAGCGAGATTATTTAGCTAAACTATTGAAACTTACCGCGGGTAACGTATCGCAAGCGGCAAGAATAGCGCAACGTAATCGTACTGAATTTTATAAATTATTAAATCGTCATCATTTAACGGCTGAGGCGTTTCGCGAAGAAGATTAATCATCATTCGCTAGGATCTTATTTGTACAAAATGAATACAGATTTTGCCTTTTACTTGCCAAGAACAACATACCCCTTGAGGTACAAAAAGTGCTTCACCAAACGTTTATTGTATGCGTTTTTCCTTGGTCATCAACACAAACAAGACTACCTTGTTTTAGCAAAATAAACTCATTATAAGGAAACCTGATCACACCAGTTTCAAAATTTTGACCTTGCCATACCCCGGTAAATTTTTTGTTGTGGCTCTCGTATTGCACTTTTTTATGAAAACCATCCGATGTTTTTTGCCAAGGCATTTTATGTTGTTCATCAATAAAAATAATGTGCTTTTTTGTAGAAACGTCAGGCAGGATGTCTGCATTTTGTTGGTAAATAACTAAAAACTTTTGCAAGTTCCCTTGTAAATACTTTTGCCAGTCATAGCCCTGGGGGATCACAAAACTATCATCCGCCTTAACGGTTTCAATTGTGCCTATTTGTTGATTTTCAAATTTGGCGTCACCTTTAATTAAATAAATAAAGGCATTAAAGCTATGGGACACTACGGCTTCTATCATTGTTATGTCAGATCCTACGCCAACGTATATCCCTAGTTTTTCATCTTGATAGTACCCTGATGCACATTGGGATGACTTAGTTAATTTCACTACTTTATTTTCTTGCATAATAAGTCGTCCACTCATGGTTAAAAAGTTATTGTAATTCAATTGATTATAGTGATTTTTTATATTAAATAATAGAAAGACATCCAAAGAGTTTACTGTTAATATCTGCTATCAATAGATTGCTATTTTACTTACGATCTATATTTTAAGAACTGGCGCTTTACACTAATCAAGCGTGATGATCTATTTTAGCTATTTGTATCTATCAAGTAGCACTGAGAAACTCAATGAATAAACTTTTCTTTTTTATCTTTTGCCTATCAAGGCGCTTACTCCTTTCTCAAATGCCAGTTAGCGATAATAATATATGACCTTACTTAAACAATATCATTTAGACAATGACTCCTCTACGTTTGAACCGCTTTTTGAATTAATATCCAAAGATATTATAAATAAGGGTTACAGTATTTGTCCTTATGCTTTACCGGAAAACCTAAGCGCTTCAATATTAGCGCATATTACGGCAATGCCTGAGAGTAATTTTAAACGAGCCGGCGTAGGTAGAGCGAAAGATCATAATATAAATGATTTTATTCGTACTGATGAAATCTGCCGGATCACGGGTAATAGTGAAGCAGGTAATGCTTGGTTAACATGGGCAAAGTCACTGCAAGCTTTTTTAAATCGACGCTTATTTCTTGGCTTGTTTTCTTTTGAAAGCCATTTTGCTCATTACGCTAAAGGTGATTTTTATAAGAAACATAAAGATGCTTTTACGGGGGAAGGGAACCGCGTGTTGTCGGTTGTTGTGTACCTTAATCAAAATTGGTCTGCTGCTGATGGTGGTGAATTAGTCATATACGATAATAAATTACCTTTCTCACCCGTTGTTGATAATAAAAAAGTGACAGTAATACCGGGTTTTGGCACCATCGTTGTGTTTTTAAGTGAAGAGTTTGTGCATGAAGTACTACCGGCAGAAACGTGATCGGTATTCTATTGCAGGGTGGTTCCGTTTAAATAACAGTATTGCAAATAATATTGATCCTCCACGTTAGGCGAAGTTATTCCATATATGCTATTAAACTCGGTAGTCAGCTAGTTAATGCTGTTATTTCATTAATTTTGTTATTTAACCTGAGCCGAGGTTATTTAATTAAGTTTAGTATTTCTTTAAACTCAGTGTTTCTACAGTCTTTAACCAGTTCATATAGGCACATTTCCACTCCCGTGGTCTCAACTCCTTTATTAACTAATTTATTGATAGCCAAATTTTTATTCTCAAGGGTTCGTGAAGCTATACAATCACAAACAAGCTGAATATTTATGCCCGACTGGTGCAAATGTAAAGCTGTTTGATAAACACAAATATGGGCTTCAATACCACAAATAAGCCAATTATCTACTTCTACAGCATTAACTTTAGCCATGAATTGAGGTTCGTCCCCAAAGATTAAAAGTAAATTTAGTGATTGGCGTTTGAGGTGCTAATAACGTGCTTAGTTCAGGCACTGTGGCGCCAAGCTTATCTGGATTTTGCTCAAGAAAGATAATGGGCAATCCAAGTACCTTTGCACCACTAATGAGTTTTTCACAATTTGATATTACGGTTTCACTATCTTGAACTAACCGTGCAAGCTTACCTTGTATGTCAATAACAATAAGCCCTGTATTTTCCTGTTTAAGCATAAGTGATCCTTAATGATTGTTGAACCCTGCATATTGAACTTATTTAAGTAATGTAGCAGATAAATGGTTAATTAAAAATGTCTAATCTTTTGGTATAATACAATTCTTATCATAACGAATTGAATGGTTACTATGTTAGAAAAATTAAGCACATTAAACGAGGTTTATCATTATTTAGACAGCTTGTTTGAGAAAAATGTTGATAGTGATACTTTATTTGCAAGTGGTTATCTTCGAGGATTTATTTCATTAGCAGCGAGTGACAAAGCAGATGAACAAGAAGTTATAACAACACCCCTTATTGAACTGATTTCCCAAAAATTGATTGCTGCGAAAACAGAATTGAGTCCGCAAGATAATGTCATAGTGCAAAACTTTTGGATTGCTTTACAGCAAAAGATGTAAAGCATTGCTGATAAGTTAAGTGGTACTACCAGTTAAAATGTGGCACACTCGATGCTCTTATTTCATTAAATAGGGTAAATTTTATGAGCAGTTCCAGTGTAATTTATAAGGTTGAACAATGTATTGCTTATGTCTCGTTAAATCGACCTGATAAGCACAACGGCCTTGATAAGCAATTGATTGTTGGTTTAGTACAAGCAGCAAAAAACATTAAAAAAGATAGATCAATACGTTGTGTTATTTTACAAGGTGAAGGACCCTCATTTTGTGCAGGGTTAGATTTTAGTTATGTAGCTAAAAATCCGAGTATGATTGCGCAGTTTTTTTTAAAGCTGCCATGGCGTAAGGACAATATGTTTCAGCGTGTCGCGCATGTTTGGCGAGATTTGCCTGTGCCCGTAATTGCGGTAGTTCATGGCAACTGTTTTGGTGCGGGCATGCAAATAATTTTAGGGTGTGATTACCGTATTGCTATGCCCGACGCAAATTTATCGATTCTAGAAATGAAATGGGGTTTGATTCCAGACATGAGTGGCATGGCAACGTTGTCTAGATTAACACGCGTTGATATAGCGCAAGAACTTACCATGACGGGGCGCTTTTTTTCTGGCATTGAAGCATTGGAATATGGTTTAGTCTCTAAAGTGAGTGAAACGCCTTTAATTCAAGCACAGGCATTAGCCACCAAAATATGTCAACAAAGCCCTGATGCGATATCGGCAGCGAAATATCTATTTAAGAAAACCTGGAAAAAAGATACTCGTGCTGCCTTGTTTTGGGAACGCATTACCCAGTTGCGTTTGCTAGGGAGAAAAAATCAACGAATAGCGATGCAAAATGGTTTAGCTAGAAATAAGCAACCAAAACCATTTGTTGATCGTAGCAGTTTTTAACGAATAATTTACTCCCTACGTGAATTGATTTAGTAAACTATATTTCTAGTGAGGAAGTTGTTCTATTTTGCAATAATGACAGATTAAAATGCCAATGGTTGTTGGTTTTGGTATGATATCGTCATCGTAAAATAAGGGTTAATAATAAGAATGCCATCTATAAGTCGTAGTGCACTCGTTATGTACAGTGTTGAGCAAATGTTTCAGTTAATAAATGACGTACTTGCCTATCCTCTTTTTTTACCTGATTGCAGTAACAGTAAAATTATTACTGAGGATGACCATTCAGTAACAGCAGCATTACTTGTGTCTAAAGCGGGATTAAAAAAATGGTTTACAACAAAGAACACACTTATTTCTAATGAACAAGTGCAATTAGAACTAGTTGATGGACCATTTAATAAGTTATATGGACGGTTATTAACCCCTTTGTCAGAAGAAGCCTGTAAAGTGAGTTTAGAACTTGAATATGAATTTTCAAATAAAATGTTTGATATCGCTTTTGGGCGAGTATTTAATCATTTAACCAACAACATGGTTCAAGCTTTTACACAACGAGCCAAAGAGGTTTATGGAGTGCCAGTTTAGATGGAAGCACAACCTAATCGTAAAACTATTCAAATTGAGGTGGTTTATGGGCTTGCTCATAAACAAAAGTTGTTATCTTTATCTGTTGATGAGGGAATAACAGTCGAACAAGCGATTATTGAATCTGGCATGTTGACACTGTTTCCTGACATTGATTTAAGTAAAAATAAAGTAGGTATTTGGAATAAGGCCGTTAAGTTGTCTACAGTGGTAGAAGATCTTGATAGAGTTGAAATTTATCGGCCTTTAATTGCTGACCCTAAAGAAGTTAGGAAGCGTCGTGCTGAAAAAGCTAAACTTGAAGGACGTGCGGATAAAACAACGGGTGGTCGAGTTAACCCATTAGCTAAAAAAGATTAATACCGAGTCTAAAAAGTAAGCCCGGCCAAATCTTTGGGCTTTTTTATTAACGGCAGTTTTTCAACGCTTAAAGGCGTTAACGATAAGTGTATAACAAAAACGAAAGGTAAAATTACGCTTATTTAAAGTAACTTACTTTAAAGAACCTACGTCGTAAAGAAAATAATGCCATGATACACAGTAGCCCTGTAGAGCTAACACTAGCTCCTTTGCGTTCTACTTTTTCTTCTTCTTCCTCTGCGCTACAGACTTCACTATCATCAGGGGTCGGCTCTAGACTGATTGCTCTGACAACATCTTCAGTAAGCGGCTCACCATTATTGTCTAACATAACGTTACCTTGTGCATCACGTCGATTTGCTTTTATAACCGCCGTTGCTGATATCACGCCAAGATCGTTAATACCACGTGCTTCTATAATATCGTAGGTCAAACGTATTGAACAAGGAATTGTTTCGTTGAGGTTGGTAAAAATATCGTTATTCATATCGTAAACAAAGGCAGCCGTTCTACGAGGGTTGCTAGTGCTTTCATTATGGGTTTCAATTTCCCCTTCACCTACAATGATATTACTATTATTAATGGCGTGTGCTGAACTGTCTGAGCCGGCAAAGAAACCATCAGGGGTAACCATATTAATTTGCTCGCTTGGTGCATTAGTATCTGTATAAAAAAATTGTTGCACGAGCTTTCCTGATACTGTTTTCTCTATATAACCCACAGCTATGCCTGCATCGTTGATATCATAGGCGATAGAGCTACCTTTATCAGCATGGTCGCCAGTTAGATCTATTACGTCGCCGTTTTTATAAACGACAGCAAATTTGTAGTTTTCTAACGAACCCAGAGCATTATAGTAAACCCTTCTTTCATCTTCCTCAGGCTCAGTGACCGTTTCATCGTAAAAACCATCAGCATAACCGACAGCAACACCATTATTATTAATCGCTAACGCATAACTTGAATAGGTCCGTTCGTCATCTTCGTGAGGCGTTACCAATAAACCCAATTGTTCAACTACCGGAGTACCATTAGGGTTTAATGTCGCTTTAAGTGCCATGGTATGGTATGGCGTAATACCAGAGCTCAATTGTACATTGGCTATACAAGCAGCTAAGGTCATTGTTGCAGGCACTATATCAGGATCAGCACAACCATTTGATTCATTCTCAATAAAGTCGCTGTAAGTTTGGTTGAGTTTGTAGCTGCTAAAACCAACAGCGATACCTGCATCGTTCACATCCATTATGGAAGAGGTTCCACCGCCATATCCAGTTTCAAAAGGGGGGATTTGATAGATTTGTGTACCTTGGTCATAAGAATAAAAACCTCTTAAACCATGCTCTCTAAGCCAAAAAATGTGTTCAATATCATTAGTATCAGTAAAGGTTTCACTTGGTAAATAAGGGGCAGTGGCCGTACCATAATACATACCATCATTTGTAATACCGCTAATGATGTCAATGGTTGATCGTGTTAATGTATCAGTTCCTTCAAAGGTGGTATCCCATAGAGTAAAGTCTTGGGTAATACTACCGATGTTTGTCATAGCAACAGTATCACCCACTTTTTGATACTCTATATTAATTCCTTTGCCAGTACTGGTATTTTGCAACCATTTAATAACCCAAGCTAAATCATTAGCGGTTGGATTACCCGCTTTTAAGGCATCAGGATCTTCAATGTTGTCTAGTTCATGTACAATTTGGTAGTTATTAGCCGCGAATATTTGAATAGAAACAAAATCATCATCATCAAGATACTGAAATTGAACAGGAAAATTATAATTACTCGTACCTGAAATGGCCATGTCACCACTTTCATTCTGATGTTGAGCATAAGTATACTTTTGATTAGTTGTTTCGCCTTTATCTACCAGTTGATAAGTAGCGGCATTAACACTACTGACAGTACTGATACTTAAAGCGCTGCTAATGCTTAGGGCGATAATATTTTTGACTATTTTGCTCATTCTACTACTTAACTCTTTATTAATTGTTAGGATAAATTTTAGGTTGCTGCAATTACATTTCGTCTAATTCTTGCCATCTTGTGTAGGCAATGTCGAGTTTTGACTCATTTTCACTAAGTCCGGTTCAATATATTTTTTGTATGCTGTTCATCTTGGCTAAAAAAATCGCTTTGATTAACTTGTTCTTGTAATTCTGCAATGTTAGTTTCTAAATGATCTATTATCTTGGGTAATTCTTCTAGCTCTTTACTTTCTTTAAACGACAGTTTTTTCTTCGCTGTTATTGCTGCTTCTTTTTTAGCCGTCGATACAGATTTTTGTGGTATTTCTTTTGGCTTACTTGCAGATAACTGTTGTTGGCGTTGTTCTTCTTTTAACGCTAAATAATCATCAACATCATCATAACCACCCACAATTTGATTAATGTGACCAGTGCCATCAAAATAAAGGCACGTGTTAACACAGTTATTAACAAAATCACGATCATGGCTGACTAAAATAACGGTTCCTGCATAATTTGCAACAACTTCTTCTAATAACTCTAAGGTTTCAATGTCCAAATCATTGGTTGGCTCATCGAGAATCAGTAAATTACTTGGACGTAAAAATAGCCTAGCAAGCAACAAACGATTTTTTTCACCACCTGATAAAGCTCGAACAGGGGTACGCGCACGTTTAGGGCTGAAGAGAAAATCTTGTAAGTAACCCAGTACATGACGAGGTTTACCATTAACCACAACTTCTTGTTTTCCTTCACCTACAATTTCTTGTACGGTTTTGTTTATATCGAGTGCTTCTCTATGTTGGTCAAAGTATGCAATTTCTAAGTTCACACCCGAACGCATTTTACCGCTAGTCGCTTTTAACTTTTCCATTATTAGCTTAATCAGCGTAGATTTACCCGTACCATTGGCCCCAATTAATGCCGCCTATCATTGCGGGTGATCAGTAAGTTAAGTTTGTTAATCACTACTTTTTCGTCAAACGCCACCGTGACATCTTCAGCTTCAAACACTAATTTTCCTGAGCGGTCTCCTTGGCTAATATTCATGGTGC
This sequence comes from Colwellia maritima, assembly GCF_022669015.1. Taxonomy (GTDB): domain Bacteria; phylum Pseudomonadota; class Gammaproteobacteria; order Enterobacterales; family Alteromonadaceae; genus Colwellia; species Colwellia maritima. Next base: position 268,180 of record NZ_JAKKSL010000004.1, read on the forward strand.
TTTGGTTACGAACTTCGCGGCGTGCTTTACGCTCTAAACGCAGTTTTTCTAATGATCTCACACGTCCTTCGTTACGGGTACGACGAGCTTTAATTCCTTGACGAATCCACACTTCTTCTTCAGCTAGGCGTTTATCAAATAGTGCATTTTGCTGCTCTTCTACTTGTAAGTCATGCTGTTTTTGTTCGATGTATAAATCGTAATCACCGGGGTAACTTTTTAGTTGGCCGCGATCAAGATCTAATATACGGGTTGATAAACCGCGAATAAAAGCTCTGTCATGGCTAATAAAAATAATAGTGCCGCCGAAGTCTTTTAAGAATTTTTCAAGCCACAACACACTTTCAATATCTAAATGGTTTGTTGGTTCATCAAGTAATAATATGTCAGGGTTAGTTACTAGTGCTTTTGCTAAAGCTAATTTGCGTAGCCAACCACCAGATAAATCGCAAATTTTAGCATCAGGATTTAGCGATAAAGTGCTCATTGCTTGTTCAATGCGTTGTTCGTCTTGCCATGCTCCTGCTTGTTCAAGTTCATCTTGAACTTTGGCTAATTTGTTGAGATTTTTTTCACTAGGATCTTCACCAATTATATGAATCAACGCATGATATCTGCTGAGTAAGTCAGCATTTTCACTTACGCCTTGGGCTACATAATCAAATACGCTAAGGTCAGATGATTCTGGTGGATCTTGCTCTAACATGGCCAATTGCATGGTGCTAGATTTTAATATTTGGCCATCATCTAAGTTTTGTAACCCCATTAATACTTTCATTAATGTTGATTTGCCAAGACCATTGCGACCCACTAAACAAATACGTTCGCCAGTTTGCACGCTTAAATTTGCTTTATCTAAAATTTTCTCTTCACCAAAAGCGAGTTCGCCATTAGCTATTCTTAATAATTCCATTCGTTTTTAAACTCTTATGCGTTAACTCTGATTAAGTTAACTAGGTATATGTTAATTGTCACAGTGTTAACTGGGTAAGTTGCTCTAAGGTAAACGGCCAAAATAATTTTTGGTTCAAAGTAGGGTCTTCAGGGTGTAATTTTTCTATTACCGGAATATGTACACCATAAAGCTCAACTAACGTTTGGCTTTCATGGCTGACCCTTTCCTGATCAACAATATCTATTTGGTTCAGTTGATTTTCAGATAATACTAAAGAGCATATTGCTAATGCTTGCTCACATAAATGGCAACCTTCGCTGCCATAGAGATTATACATTATCATGGTGGTGGTTAACTCTTATTTGTTCTATTTTTATCATTTTTCTTCTATCCCTTTCTTGAAACTGACCAACTATTATGAATATGTTTGTTCCGAGAAAAGTCTTGGTCTCGAGTAAGATCAGACATGTTTTTTGCTTGTAATCCTAAAGCGTCTAATCCTTCAAAATCCATTTTGAAATTACGTTTATTGTTGGTAAAAAATATTTCGCCGCCACGGTTAAGTGATTTTAACGCATCAGCGAGCAAAGCAATATGATCTCGCTGAACATCGAAGCTGTCTTCCATGCGTTTTGAATTTGAAAAAGTGGGCGGATCAATAAAAATCAGATCATACTTTTCGGTGTTCTTTTTTAACCAATCTAAGCAATCTGCTTGTACAAACTGATACTTATGACTACTCAGCTTATTTAATGCAAAGTTGTCTTGTGCCCAATTTAGGTAAGTGTTTGACATATCTACTGTGGTAATGGACCTAGCACCATGTAATGCAGCTTGTAATGACACCGAACCTGTATAGGCGAAGAGGTTTAATAAGGTTTTATCTTTCGCTTTTTTCGCGATTATTTGACGCGTTTTACGATGATCTAAAAATAAGCCAGTATCAAGGTAATCCCATAAATTAATTTTAAATAAGGCGCCATGTTCGTTGATGGTAATGGATTGCTTTGATTTATCAACGCGTTGATATTGGTTGCTGCCTTTTTGTTTTGCTCTGGTTTTAAGTACCACTTTGTCGGTTGACACACCGAGCACTTTCGGTGCCCAATAAATAACTTCTTGTAAACGTTTGGTTGCTTTATCGCTGTCTATCGTTTTTGGCGCGGCATACTCTTGAATAACTAAGTAATCGCCGTATATATCGATAGCTACGTTATATTCAGGAATATCAGCATCGTACAGCCGATAACAATCGATTTGATTGGATTTTAGCTTGACCTTTTAAGCTTTTACGGTTTTTCTTTAATCGGTTAGCAAAGTCACTGTCTTGCTCTGCAAAGGAGGACTGTGGGTTTACCGCATCTTTTTCAAGTTGTTTTTCATCAACATTGTAAAGTGCTAATTGACAATCTAAAGGACCATTTTTAAATTTATAGCGTTTAAAGCCGGATAATTTAAGCATAGCAAGCAGATCAATATTGGCGGTTAATATAGCAACTCGCCAATTAACAAATTGCGCTTTTAATTTTTGACCAAAGAGTACAAAATTTTCTACAAGCTCGGGCAGTTCACCAATACGCTCACCGTAAGGGGGATTAAATAAAATGGTACCATTACCTGTGGTGAAGCGCTAGAGCCATAAACGTTATTCATGTCATTGGTATTTTGGCATTTAAATTCAATAAAACGCTGTAATTTGGCATTTTTAGCGTTTTGTTGGGCAGTACTAATAACACGAGAGTCTATATCAATACCAAACACTTTAAGATTATTTATACTGGCGTGTTCTAATGATGTAGTTGAACTGCTTATAGCTTGTTCTAACTGAGTCTGCCACAATTCCTCATCATGCTTTAACCAAGCATCAAAGCCCCAATGATCACGTGTGATACCAGGTGCTTGTTTCGTTGCCATGGCAACCGCTTCAATTAAAATAGTGCCTGAGCCACACATAGGATCAACTAATGGCTTACTGGTATCGTCTAACCAATTTGACCGTAAAATGAGTGCGGCAGCTAAGTTTTCTTTTAATGGTGCCGCACCAGAATGCTCACGATAACCCCGTTGAAATAGTCCTCGACCAGAAAAATCTAAATAAAGGCTGACGTTGTCTTTTAATAGTCGAGCTTGAAAACTAATTTGTGGAGATTTTTTATCTACATCCGGTCGTTCATAACCTTGCTCTCTAAATTGATCAACAATGGCATCTTTAATAGTTAAACCGCCAAATTGGCTATTGCGAATTTCTTCACTGTAACCAACAAAGTCAATTGCGAAAGTAGTATCGCTATTAAAATGTTCTAACCAATTTACTGTACTAGCCGTTTTAAATAATTCATCTTTGTTTTTTGCTTCGCCTTCACCTAGTTTTAACATGACGCGCGTAGCGAGGCGCGTCCATAAACAAATTTTATAGCCGAGCGCCATAGAAGCAGAAAAATAAACACCTTCAGGCTTTTGAGTTACTGCATCAGCGCCAAGTTTCTTTAATTCTTCTACGAGTAAAACTTCAATACCGGGAGAGGTGAGGGCTAAAAAGTGTTGCATGGGCAAGGTCATTGTGTGGTTCCAGAAAAAACATTGCCGCGATTATAACGAAAGTACGCTCACACATAAACAAAAGTTAAAGCTAATGTCGCTAAATAGCTTACAAATAACACATAACGCAGAACATTTGACCGAATAGGTATTTTTTTTAAAAAAGCACTTGCTTTCTTAAGGCTCTATCCTTACTATACGCCTCGATTTCAGGGAGAATATCTTTGGAAGCTTCTTACAATATGAAATAAAACTATTGTGGCTTACCTTTATCTTTATGTTAAAGGTCATTCTGACGCGGGATGGAGCAGCCTAAAAGTTCAACCTCGTCGGGCTGCTCATATAAACGAATAGCCGAAGGTCGTCATTTTTGTTTCAAATCTGGCTTCCGCAACCAACTTCTTGCAATATGAAGTAAAATTATTGTGGCTTACCTCAATAGAGGTCATTCGGACGCGGGATGGAGCAGCCTGGTAGCTCGTCGGGCTCATAACCCGAAGGTCGTCAGTTCAAATCTGGCTCCCGCAACCAATTCTTTCAATATGAATTAAAACTATTGAGGCTTTCTTCTTGTTTCTCAAGAAGTTCATTCGGACGCGGGATGGAGCAGCCTGGTAGCTCGTCGGGCTCATAACCCGAAGGTCGTCAGTTCAAATCTGGCTCCCGCAACCAATTTTACTTGTTTAAATTCTACAAGTTATATTCTATAAATTAATTTACAACAATCATTTTAGATGCATATTTTTCTCTAATTTAGAGTCGTGTGATGTAAAATCAAGTCACATAAAATATTAATTTATTTGCTGATCTAAAAAATTACTCACTACTCATTTTATACCAATAAAAGTAATTAGGTTCCCATTTAAATCCAATATCCAGAACAGAATTTTTTAACACCAAAGCTTCATTAATAAAGTGCCATTATTTTATTTGCTATTAATCGACAAATTACACGAGTAATAGTGTCATCAGAATGTAATGCTCGCTTAAACGAACTGCACTTTTTAAGTGTTCAAGTTTGAAGTTCGAGTAAATTATGTTTTTTATATTGTTCTATGCGAGGGGCTGTGATTGAGTCAAAGTGTTTCAAGGAAGGAGCGCTTATTTGTGTATACGAAGGTTGTTATTATGCCTTGTTCTGTTTGCTACATGTTCAACAAGTTTAATTTATAATAATCCTAGAGTGACCTAGAAGGCGTCCTGATCTAATAGCTTGTCTTGGACTATTTACCGTGCTATATTTCCGTATGTAATTGGATATACTGTAAATTTAATAATAAGTTGTAAGCTTTTTATTTGCTGTCGAAAAGGATTTTGGTTTGCACCCTCATTTTTTCATAACATCGAATACCTGCCTATTTACATATAAATTTTAACTATGTAATTCATTCTTTATTGTTAATTAATATCTTAGTGATCAATCAAGGAACTCAAATGTTGTTCGGCTTTTACTTGCGAAAAATTTTCATCGCTTTAAGTTTTATTATTGTTTTTTTTTCAAGCTTTTCTAAAGCAGATGTTGATATTAGAGTTAGTGATGTTAGAGCATTGTCTAATGGTGTAGATGTTGATTATGTTGCAAGTATTTCCTCGTGTGGTGATTTAACCCAAATCCAGGCCGGGACATCGACAAAGTTAATCAATTATACTCATGATGATATTGTTTATAATCCGACACGACCATCACAATGTTATCTCCATTTTTCATTGTCAGGAGCCGGTCGATTTAGCCCTGTTTTAAGTTTGACATACCAAGGTTCAGATGCTGAAAGTTATTCAGAATCATTTTCTTATGAAGATATTTCACCTGAATTATCTTTTAATAGCGCCAGTATAATCGGAGAGGCCAACGAACAGCGTCTTATTATTGAAGTTGAGGCTACAGATAATCAAGATATAACCTACATCTCATTTGATGTTGTAGGTCTAAGTGCTGCAGTTTTGAGGAATTCCGGAGGTGTTGTCGCTGAAGCAAAAGAATCTTCTTTTGCTAGTACAACTGTGGCTCAGCGTGTTTATCCAATAAGCGATACTCAAACTACATTCCAGTTATCTATTCCGTTAAATCAGTCACTATCGATGGACCAAATAGCGTTCGATACTCTAATATTATCCGATATTACTGTAGTTGATGCTTCTGGGAATCATGATTCCATTTCAAAAGTGGCTTTTACTGGTGATTCCATTCAAGAAACTGCTAATGCTTTAGTTGTTTCTAATACACAGATAGTTATAAGTAATGCGCTACAGACTCCTGTCATTATACCCGCTATAGAATTTCAGTTTAGAGGGGTGGTTAGTTTGCCTGGTGCAGGAAATGGGATTTCATATGCTTCGTCTCACCCAGATCTCGTTGATGTAACATCAGCAGGTGTTATTTATGCATTAAAAGAAACTGCAGGGCAGCAGGTTTCAATTACTGTTTCATATGCCGGGCTTGAAAGTGTCATTATACCAGTGGAAGTGGATTTTTCTAAAGAAATGGTGGGTATAACGTTGGAAGGGGTTGATGTTAATAACCCGCTGACGCTTCCTAGCCTTAATACTTATTATGCTTTACCTGAAATGGTGGGGGTATTTGATGATGGAAGTACTACTAGTCTTAGCGGGCACTGGACTCCCCTTATCAGCCTGAATCCCTCAATGAGCGCTTTTTTAGAGAAGAACACTCATCAGCAAATAAAGTCGAGTGTCATTATTACTGAAGGTAGTGATTATGGCTTACGTCTTAGCTTGCAAGAGTTGCCGGGCGTTTTTGCTGATATCCGTGTAAAAGCTATAGATAAGGCTCCTTCAATAGAGTTAGATGTACCTTCAAATATTTTTTCTGATAACGATCTACTTATTAGTGCTGTGGTAAATGACGATGTTGGCATTAATCAGGTACAATTTTTTCTTGATGATGCGAGTATCGGTACAGTATTGAAACCTCCTTACGAATTGATGTTACCTCTATCTTCACAATTGGAGGGGCGAGTTTTAAAGCTGACAAGTAAAGTCACTGATACTGCGGGTCAACAAACGTTATCCATTGACTATGAGGTTACTGTAAACGCTCCAACGGAAGCGACAATTCCGGCATATAGCTTCGTAAAACCTTTTGATGGACAGCGTATTGTTGAATCGTCACCTATGAAAATTCAAATTGAGTCTTCGTTAGGTATTTTGCCAGATGCTGCTAGAGCTAGTGGCATAAAAAGAGTTGAGTTTTTCTTTGATGGTAAAAAAATTGGTGAAGCACGTTTTCCTGGCATTGAGGTACGAGATGTCGAAGGTTCTGAAGATCAGGAAATGTTTGAGACATGGAGTATGAGCGGAAATGTTCCATCCATATCTACAAATGAGTCGTCTATAGCTGTTGGTGCAATAATTTATACCCACTCGGGGCAGGAATTAGCACCAAAGAAAATAATACGAGTGGTAGAGAATATTGCACCAATTGTAAATATAGTAACTCCGGTTACCGGAGGTATTGTTACCGTAGGTCAAAAATTACCGATAAAGATAGAAGTAATTGATGATTCCTTAATGCTAGGTGCAAGTATTGAGATTTTGCTAGAAGATAAGGTTATTGCAAGTAGAAGTTATTATAACGACTCCCCTGATGTTGAAAGCTTAACGACACAGTCAGCATTTCAAAATTTTTCTTATGAAGTGTTAGCAGAAGATGTCGGGTCAACATTAAAACTGCAAGCAAAAGTAACTGATTTTCATCAAGAAACGAGTCTATCTTCTATTGTCCGCATCCCAGTGAAAAGTGATCAGTCACCGACCATTGCTATCTCTAATCCATCGGTTGGATCTTCATTTGTTTCTGGGTTGCCAATACAATTAAGAGCTGATGCGGTGGATGACATAAAAATAAGCAGAGTTGACTTTTATGTTAACTCACAACTCGTTGGCTCTGATCATATCCCACCCTATGCCTATAATTATGAAACGCAAAAAGAGTTGTTGGTTGAACAAAAGTTGACTATACACGCGATAGCTTATGATTCATCTGAACAAGAAGCTGTCAGTAACTCTGTAGATGTTACACTAGGACAAGATGAAGAGTCACCTGTTGTTAACATCAGTTCACCATTTATTTCTGCTTCTGATGTAGGGGATGATATTGCAGGCGTCATTGCTCAAAGTGAGTTTGTCTTCAAAGTGACGGGTTTTGATAATGTTGGAGCTGAGCGTGCAGAAGTTAAAGGTATTAAAAGCGAAGGTAATGGATTTGTATTAACAGGGAATACCGAAGATATTATAACTGGAGATGATTTTCCTATTCAGAAAATTCCTGGCGTATTAAACGCTTATAGCGCATTAAAACTAACTAAAACGCCAGAATATATAAATAAAACCTCAGCAGAATACGACAAATATCCAGTGTCGGTTACCGTTTTTGATGAAACAGGAAATAGCTCTACGGCTAGTATTATCATTGGGGTATACCCAGATAAACCACCTACTGTAACGGATGTAACCACCAATAACTCACTATATTTCATCAAAGACACAGTTGATATTCAAGTTTTATCAAATGACGATAGAGCAGTCACTCGTGTTGAAACTTCTTATAAGCTTAATGGCGATATTCTTGCGTCTCATATCTTTAGTAAAGAAAGTGGCTTAGTGCCAATGCCAATTTTACAGGTAAACGATAAACTTAATTTATCGGAGTTGCCTTTGTTGAACGAAAAACAGACGATAATTGTTCAGGTCGTTGCATTTGATCAATTGGGTCAAGAGTCAGGTATATTTGAGTCTGAAATAAAAGTAACGGGGGATATCGAAGGCCCACTTGCCAAGATTACCAATCCTGTGCCAGGCTCAATATTGTATGCTGAAGATAACGTAACTTTTTCTGTCAGGGCTAGTGATGGAAGCGGTTTGCAGAAAATTAAGATCATGAACGGTGATTTAGAAGTCAGTGTTTTTGACTTTAGTGAACAACCTAAAGAGGCTAATGAAGTCTTTAATTATAATATTCCCCAAGATGTTGACTCTCTCGTTTTAACTATTATTTCGACGGATGTGTTAGGAAACTCCTCAACATTAAATCAATCTTATACAATTGCGACTGATATAAAGCCTAACATATCTATCCGTCATCCTGCGGCAGGATCACGCTTGGTTGAAGGAGAGAGCTTTACTATCAATGCACTCGTTAGCGATAATAGAAGTATTCAATCGGTTGAAATTTTTATAGAAGAAAACGGTATTTCAACATTTTCAAAACGTTTTTCAACATACGAATCTGAACATATTGTTAATGAAGGTGCATATTTCAGCGCAAATTTACGTGTACCTCATAAATCAGCTCCAGGAATGCTAAAAATCGGAGTCCGAGCACAAGATAGTGTAGGTCTAGTTACAGAAAAATTACTCGATTTAGAAATAATGGATGATCAGAAAAACCTAATATTAATCTATCTAATCCAGTTGATGACCTAACCATATATGCAGGTGAGGCGTTTAAACTATCAGGTATTGCTAATGATAATAATTACATAGATAAAATCACACCAGTACTTATTAAAGGCAGTGAAGAAATTCTACTCAGTTGGGAAGTATTTACCAGAGAAGATCGTTTAGAACAGATCCTAGTAGACAATCAAGATTCTTTTGGATCTGTTGTTGCTGCCGAGAGGTTTTATAGTGATTACAGTGGTCGTATTCGTATTCCTGATGAAATGCAAAGTCGTGCAGGAGAAACGTTCGACTTTCTTTTACGGGCTTCAGATAAGGGTATTAATATTTCTGAATCGAATAGTTTAAAAATTACGCTTAAGTTAGATGATGAAGCACCTGAAATACAATTTAACACACCTGATAAAAACCTAGTAGAAGGGCAGTTATCTACGCTCTCTTTAACTATTAGGGATAATATTTCAGTCGCTAAGTATAGTATAGATTTAGTTGATAATGAATCGAGGGAAGTGTTATCAGAAACAGGATTAGATAAAAAAGATATTTCTATAACAAACACTGATGTTATTGATTTGTCGAGGTATAACCCTTTACCTCTTGAAGGGATGAAGTTCAGTATTATTGCTCATGCAGAAGATAGCTCAGGTAATAAAACCAAGGAAACCTTGCAAATAAGTTTAATGCCAGATCAGCCACCAATAGTTAAGGTGATAAGTAGATTTCCTGTAAGTAATCTCACTTATGGTGCAACACAATATACTCGTTTAGAGGTTACTGATGATTATGTTACCTCTGATAATCCCAACCAACTATCTGTGTTATATACCTCGCTGAAAGGTCTAGATGATATTAACAAGCGTAATTTGCTTAACGATATTATCGTAACCCCCAGTGATGAACTTAACCGTTTTAGCTTTAACTACCCTGAGGCCGGTAACCTATCAGGTAGTTTACAAGTTAATGAACTAGATTATTGGTTATTTACTAAAGATAAAAGCGAGCTCTTAGCGAACCAAATTTCAGACGTAGAATCTTTACAGTTTTCAGTGGACGGTTATACAGTTAGCTACCTAATAGATGTTTACTCCGCGATATGTGTTCCCCACAATACTTGCAATACCAAGTCGCTTCAGCAGATCTAATTGCTCAAAATGGTGTACTTAATGTCAATTCCTACAAACCAACATCAGGAAGAGTCATTGTCACACCAATAATAGATGGTTTGGCTGATGAAGAACAATTTCTCAAGCAAATACACGTGAGTTTTCAAGAGCTACCAGATATATTAAGCTATTCTGACGAAGAAGTTAAACGAACCGTTCGCTCATACAATGTCATTAAATTAACTATTTTAGACTTTGACAATACAGAAGGAAGAGGTTTTTTAAGTCATGAACCTTTAGTTGGTATAAAAAGTAAAAAAGAAGAGTTAAGCCACTTTATTCCATCCTCAGCCGATCCTGCATATAGCGATATTTTTATGTTTGCAGCATTGAGCGATAAGTATAGTGCTCAGCGACCTGCGCAAATAACGCCACTTATAAGTACATTTAACTATGTGGCAGATGAAGAAAGCCCATCTTTAGCTATTTTATCTCCTGTCGATGGTTCTGTCATGGTGCCAGGAAAAACCATTGAAGTAAGAGTTCAAGTTACTGATGATACTCAAGCCATTAGCGATCTAAGTTTGACTGATAATCTTGGTTATATAGCTAAAGTGACAGGTGAATATCAAAAAAATGATGAGTACGTTTTTCAATATACTGCTCCATTGAATCAACCTGGTGGTGAAATACATTTAAGTGTAACAGCAAAAGATTTTTCTGGTCGAAGTAGTGCCGCTAGTGTTGCTCTACCTATAGAAATAAACCAAGCACCTCAGTTAAAGTTATTATCATTTTCTAGTTATAAAGTTTTCAACCAATCTAAGAATAGTGATGAGTTCACCAAGATTGTTGATGAGCCAGAGCGAGTTAATTATGGCGAATTTTGGCTTCGCACAGGTGAAGAATTTGAATTATCAACAGAGATATCTGATGATGCAGCTTTAATTCGTTACAAAATCATACGCTTTAACCGTGACGGTAGTACTAGTGTTGAATTTGAACATGAGTTTGCTAACCAGTGTCCAGTTTTACCCGTCTTAAGCAGTATTGAAAAAACAGAGATATTATTTAATGAGGTAGAGCCAACAGAATACGAAGTATCAGTTGAAGATAACTCTGGAAAAGTTTCAACACGACGGTTTATCATCCATCCTATCAATAATATAACTCCGGAAATTAGAATAACCTCTCCGAGTGAAGGGCAATTTATTGTAGCGGGTACCTTTCAAATAGAGGTGGGGCTATTGGCTGCAGATGATCGCGAAATATCTATCAATGATATAGAGATTTACGCAAACGGGGTGCCATTAACATTTGTAGATATAGGCGTGACAGGTAATTCAGATGCCTCTAATGAACGAGCGTTAAACTCTATTTATGATGCATTAGAAATCAAGTATTCTGAAGAGGTTGCGCAAGACTATGCACGTTCAACAAGTGATAACTTATTAAACCTAGTTGCGATATACAACGTACCGAGCGGGCTCATTAAATTTAATGAAAATATTGTACTAACAGCACAAGTTAAAGACTCTGATAACTCAATAGGGAAAACAGAGGTTACTTTTATTGGTGCAGCGGATGAAATTAAGCCAGAAATTGCCATTATAAAACCTGTCGTGGGTTACGGGCCACCTGAGTTCTCAGATTTTTCGGTTGAGTATCGTGCATATGATAATGTTAAAGTTGAACAGCTTGAATTTTCAACCACTTATGGTGCTCAGCTTGCTGATGGTACCTATCAAAAATTGGGGTATAAATTACCGATACGTACCATCAATGATATCAATGCTATTGATCATGAACCTATTACTACTAACAATATTGATACCTTGATCTATAAACAAATTGTACATGTGGAAAAATTGGCTGAAATTGGTGGTTTATTTGATAATTTACCACTAGCGGATACTGAGAGATTTGATATTTGGATTAAGATAGATGCTCGTGACCCTTCGGGTAATATTCGCAGTAGAGAACTCAGTTTTCCAGTGCGTATTGATGAAAGGCCCGTAGTTGATATTGTGTCACCACTGGATGGCAACCAAGTTGTAGAATTAACATCTTTATTAGTTAATACCAATGCTTATGATGATGTTGGTATTGATTCACTCCGTTTAGTTGCCTTATCTGGTTCTTTAGGGAATGAGACTGAAATATACAATGTTTTATTGCGACAACCTCCTTATAATTTTAGCATTGCCATGCCGGCATTTAATACGAACGATAGCTCTAAAAACCGTGTTGTATTAAAGGTTGAAGCTATCGACACCTATGGAGCCGCTTTTGGTGATTTGGATAAACATACAGCTTTAGAAACTATTATTGTCGAGATCATAAAAGATGTTCCACCTGAAGTGGTTATATCTAAACCTGTAAATGGTGATGATCCGGTAATTGAAGGTACAAATGTATTAGTTCAAATTAATGCAATAGATGATGTTGCTATAGATAGAGTGACATTAAATGTAGCTAACTTAATTAATGGCGATCGTACCTTTACTGACGTTAGTTATCCTTATGAGTTTTTCTTGAATATTCCTTACGGGCAAGCAGGAAAGACTATAACATTAAGCGCAAGCGCCACTGAACAGCGCGCTAGTGGTGCAAAACGAACAGTAGCAGCTACAAATTCTGTTGAGCTAGATATTATCAAAGATGTTGAACCACCTGTATTCATTCAAGTCGCGCTTCCCCCTGATGGTGGCACTAGCGTAGCCGAAAAACGTAGTTTTCCCTATCAATTTGATGTCTCAGATAATGTCAGTGTTTCTTCGGTCAGGTTAGTGCTTTTTGTCGATGGTAATAGTGATGGTCAATTTGACACGTCTGAAAAAGAAAGTGAGCAATTATTGATTGCAAGTCCGTATGTTGGCCGCTTTAATGTCAAATCTATCAAAGACTATTACCAAGGTCATATAGACAATATACCTAGCCAACTGGATATGCAGTTAGTTATGTATGCCCAAGATGGAGCAGGTAATGAATCATTTGTTAAAAAATCAGTTATTTTGGTTAAAAACTCCCCCTGAAGTAACAGATATAAAAATTTTGGATCAACGAGGTAATAATCTTGGCTCAATTGCTGAAATAACACAAGGAAGAGAGTTTGTTGTTGATGTGGTTGCAAATGACCCCGAAGTAGGTGTTGACAGTGTAACATTGTATCAATCCGTTGGTGACGGTGGTGAAGATGGCTTTCAAGCTGTTTCAACTGATGGTTCTGCCCCCTTTCAATTTCATATATCAGCGCCAGTAGATCAAGAGGGTAAAACATTAAGCTTCCGTGCCATCGCTTTAGATCTCGATGGTAATAGCTCTGAATTATCATTTATCCGCTCATTAAGCATTATTGAAGATAGACCGCCGACGGCAGTAATAAAAACGCCACTTAATAATGCGGTTTTTATCGATGGGCAAAGTATCGATATTCAGGTAGAGGCATTAGATGATCTTGGTGTGGGCGGTATTGACCGGGTGGTTTTTTACCTTAACAATAAACCTGTGTATACGGCATATCAACATACAGAATTAAATGAAAATTATTTTTCAGCCTTAATTGAACCACCAGTAGGTGTAGATGGATTTTCTATACAGGCGGTTGCCTATGATGTACTTAACCAAGCAGGTAGCTCTAGCGTAGTTAAGATAGGTCGTATTGACGATACGGTTGCACCTACAATTTCAATTATTAAACCGTTTGATAATGATATCTTAACTACCGGTGAGCAGCTTGTTGCTGCGGTTAGTGTAACTGATATTGGTATCGAATCTGAGCGTCGTATATATATGACATGGGTACGAGAGTATCAGGATGAAACCGGCACTTGGCAAACACTTGATACTCAGGAAATTGAATTATTTAGAAATGACGCACCCTCGGGACGGCCAGATATTCCGGTTAGTGAACCAGATCAGTATTCTTATATTTATTGGGCTAGGTTTTCTGACGGCTCGATATTACGACGCGGCTCACACGATATAGAAAGAGTACGTATTGAAACACGTATTGAAACGCCAAATCATATAATTAAAGATACTACAGTACATGAAGTAGGAATGCCTATTTCCGAGCGACGCTTTCTTGCGCCAACAAAGATAAGTGGTCTAGAGGTAGCAAATTCGGTTTATTATTCATCTGTTGCCCAGTTTATTAGTCCTGATCGAGAGGGAGCAATGGTTGGCTCTTGGTCAACACACGATCCTGCTCGTTTTGATAATTTAACAGTAGCCTCTAAATTTACGGCAAATAAAACGACAGAACAGTGCTCAATGTGTACGGGGTTGTTTTTAGCTGATTTTGCCTCGGAACAATCAGACTCTGGCGATATTCTACTTTATTCTGAGCTACTTAACGGCTCGAGTGAAATATTTTCAGGGACGATATCAGAAATATATGCTGATGAAAATGTTGTTTTAACGACAAAACACGGTATGCCAATTTTTGATGTTGACAGATTTCAAAATTATCTATTTAAAGATTTGCTTGAAGAAGAAATGGCGAAAGATGAGGATACTGGGAATACCTATTACGATAATGATTCGGGTGAATTGTTATTGTTTTCTAATCAAAATGGTGACGGTCAATTCGGTTTGCCTTACTTATTGGCCGGCCGTGTTGACTTACCCTTCATAGAGGTTTTTGGTTTATCGAGAAAAGATGACTTGGTTTTTGTTGCCAATGGTGCAGGGGGAGTTCAAGTCATCAATATTTCTAATATTCAAGCTCCTTATAGGGTTGGTTTTGTTAAACCTAATGGTTATGCGAGAGATGTAAAAATTAGTGGTAATTATGCCTATATCGCTGCTTCCTATGAAGGAGTTGTTGTAGTAGATATTGCTGATCCTAATTTACCTATAATTGCTGTGTTAGATACCCAAGGCGTAGCGAATAAATTACAAATTGTTGGCAGTAAACTATATGTAACCGATATGACTGGCGTTGGCAGGGTTTCTCAATTAAACATAGTAAATGTCAGTGATCCTTTTCATCCAAAAATGGAAAGAAGTATTGCGATTGAACCGGCACGTGAAGACTTTGTAAGTGATGGTGTTTATGACGTACATGTATCGGGAAATAAAGCTTATTTAAGTGTTCATTATTCTAATCAAGAAGATAAGCAAGTTCAAAGTGTGGTAGAAATAGTAGACCTTGAGCAGATCGACAAACCACATGTGGATGCAAGTATTCCAGTGGTGATAAATCGTCATGCGTCAGAAGATAACTTTGCTATTCGTGACTTGACACTTGCTCGAGGGGCTATTCAAGTCGCTGCGGGTAAATTAGGTATCAATAGAATTGAATTAACCGAACTTACTGTGGTTGCTCACACTCCGGCGGTAGATGAAGACTTTATTAGTACGTCTTTAGGTAATATTTCCATTGAGTTGTCTTCGGTCATTTCTCATGATGCGAATTTAGTTGATTTTGTCGAGATTTATGAAGGTGCTGTACTTGCAGATGGCGAAGGCTCTTATACTGTAGGTGAAAATATTTCAGAACGTTTTACTTTTTCTTTTGCAGAACGTAACAGTGAACCGGCTTATCGATTTATTGATATAAAGCCAAAGATTAAGGATAATTATTTACAGGCAAATCAACAGTACGTCGTTGTTGTTAAAAGAGGTCTAACGCCATTATCAGGTAATTCGCTTAGTCGTGATTATGTTTATTCTTTTTATACCTCTCTAGCGGGTTCACAACCTCTGCCTAATATTCATGCGATATCACCAGATTCTGGCTCGATAATTGGGGGAGATCAAATCACAATTGAGGGAGATAATTTTGGCAGTAATCCTAAAGTGTTTTTAGGTGGTTTGCCTTTGGTGATTAACTCCGTTGAATTAGCACAATCTGAAGGTGAATTAGATAGAATTATAGCGACCACTATTCCTAATGAAGCGGGTCCGGCAGCAGTACAAGTTGTTACTGAACAAGGATTAGAAGATAGAGTTATTGGCGCTTATACCTATCTAGATATACTGAAAATTTCATATATTACTCCCTCTGTGGTTGACGTTAACCAAGAGGGTGAAAATAATCACGTTGAAATTATTGGCTACGGTTTTAGTCAAAAAATAACTCTAAAAGCTTACCCCGTAGGCCAACCAGAAAATGCGGTTGTTGCGACTGTGGATGAAAATTATTTGTATTCATCCGTTGGTCAAGGTCAGTTAACGTTGTTAACACCTCAATCAATGTATTGGACTGTGCCAGATTTTGGTAATATTTACCGTGGTTATGTTGATGTAGAAATTAGCGATGAACAAGGACGATTCTATTATGCACCTAAATCATTATTTTATGGAAACCTCTCTGCTAATGTTCATATCAATCTAGAAGCGCCTTTTTCATATGAACAAATGAAAGACGAATTATCTGCTATTGCGAGTGGGGTCAGCTCAACGATTAGCCGAGATCCATCTAAATTACCTGCGGGTAAAATTGTAGGTTTAGCGGTTGATAGTGAAATAGGTCTTGTTTATGCGTTAGGTCGGGGTAGTGGTCTTGTTGGCTTGCCTGACATAAACCCCGTAAATGTCGTTGACCAAGAACAGTTTAGACAGTACATCACGCCTAGCCGGCTAGAGCTAATTCATTATGATCGCTCTGTTTTGCAAGATACGGCACCAATGGTTGGTTTAGGGTACTTTGACTTGCCTCAAGATTTAAATGCATCGGGTTTAGTTTTAGGCGACAATCATCTTTATGTAGCAGCCAAAGGCATGCATTTTCCTAATATAGATACACCTTATGAAGATTTGGTTTGGTTGCTAACCTATGATAGAGAGGACAGGTTGCCAGGTGAGTTAACCGGACAAGATGCACAAAATAGTTCAAAAGATAGGGATATACAATTTAGCATTCCTTTACCGTTTAATTTGCCGCCATCAGAGTTATTGATAAAAGATCAGTTATTAATTACCCATGCAGGTTCAGAGGGACTTGTGATTGTCAGTATTTCTGAGTCAGAACGACCAAGCGTGATTAAACATGTTAAAAAGTTTAACCAAAATGGTATTGAGCGTGATTTAAATGTAGCAGCGATTAGTATTCAGCAAAATTTTCTGTCAGTCTTAACTAGTGATGAAAAATCAATGCGTATTATTTATGACTTAAGCCAACCTGGATTGCCCCAAGTACAAGATCATTCGTTAGCAGGAACAAGAGTATTAGCAGGTATTGAACAACAGACAGGCACTGCTTTTTATCAAGACGGGGTGAATTTATTAAATGATACTAATGTTCAAAATCCATTAATAGAAGGAAGTTATAAGGCTAATGGTTTTACTTTAAAAGGAGAACCGCACGCATTAGTTGGTTTAACGTCTTTGGTTGCTAATCTCAATATTGAAGACATCAATAAAAATGGTAGTTTATTCTGTCATAAAGGATATTTAGCCATATTTGATATTAGCCAAAAGGCAGATATCAGTATTAAAGATTTGTCGGTGTTAACTGAGTGTAATAATAAGCTTGAAGAAATAACTTATGAAGGATATCCAACAACTTATAAAGCACCATTAGTCTATAGTGATGACGGTCTTGTGGTAACTATTTCTCAATACGATGATGGCTATGACGCATTAACCATTGTTGATACCCACATGCTTGATTTGGTAACAAGTTACCCAAGACAGCAACAGGCAGGCATTAGTTTAGATAGCTCAATGCAATTGAGCTTTTCTCAAGCAATTATTATTCCTGACGGGCAAACGGACACTCAATATTTGTCGCGATACCTTGCCCTAATTTATGATGACTCTAGTGAGACCGGAAAATCAGTTGATATCAACGTAGTGCTCGACTCACAAAACCCTCGCAAAGTAAGTATTATTCCTACAGAAAATCTCGAGGGTGACAGCGCATATCGCATTGTGTTGAAAAGTGAACCTTCAGATGGCGGGCGTCGAGCGACGGGGTTATTTGATCATGTTATCAGTTTTACTACAGGTAGTGGCTTTGGCGGGCAACCTGTTATTCATTCAGTAATCCCTCATGTTGTTGAGACTCATGGCGGCTTGGTTAACGTCGTTGTATCGAATAGTATAAACCCGACTTTTCTAGTCGCTAATTCACCGGTGATTCTGTCTCAAACAAATTTAGCGGATAATAAAGTTGAATACAGTTTAGAGCCGGCAGAGAATTTAGCAGGCTCGGCTAGTTTATCCATTATTGAACCTGACGGTAAACAGGCAACACTGCTCGGGGCTGTACAATATACAGAATCTCTTGTTTTAGAAAATATATCTCCTGTCGTTGGCAGCGTGGTAGGTGGTACAGCAGTTCGACTGACAGGTAGAGGTTTTAAAGCGGGAGTTGGATCGACTCAAGTGTATGTTAATAATACGCAAGTTTCAGCACATAATATAAAAGTTATTAATCAGCAAACCCTAGAATTTATAACCCCTCCAGGGCAGCTTGGCTTATCAGACATTCGTGTAGAAACGGTAGGTCAACAAGAAATATTGACCGACGCCTTCACCTATTTACAGCCGGTTAAAAGCAATATAACGGCGAGTAAAAAAGATACTTTTTATGATATAAAAATAGATCCCACGGGTACTTATGCAGTTGCAGCTGCAGGTGATGGTGGCGTTCTTATCATTAATATAGACTCCTCAACATTTACGGCCGATGCCAATGATGTGACCAATATCGATGAATTACGCGAGCTAATCGATAAAAATAAAGACAAAGTAGATGATCGAATTGTTTCACGAATTCTGCTCCCGGGCGGTTATGCGGCCTTAGGCATAGATCTTTTCTTTGAGCGAAACAATGATCGTATATTTATTAGCGCAGCTAAATTGGGCGGAACTACCAAAGATGCCAAATTATTTATTGTTGCAGTTGATAGTCTCGATATTACCACGTCAACCATAGTTAACGAGCTTCCTCTTAATGCAAGTTTTGCTAAAGGTATTGAAGTTAAGAATAATCAAGCGGTTATCGCTATGGGTGATAAAGGTTTAGGTATTGTTGATGTCTATCTGCACAGTAAAGTTTACCTCGCTGATTATATTGCTTTACCTAATAATAAACCGGCATTAGATGTCACTCAACTTTCTAGTCAAGCGGGTATTTCTGCTCGTTTTGCTGTGGCAGCCGGAGAATTTGATTTTGCTTCTAATCGTTTAACCGATACTGAGGTTGTTGGCGGCGGTGGTTTTTATATTATCGAACGTAATAGTACTAAAGGTTTACAAATCCTTTCTAGTTTAGATATTCCTGCCTCTAAGGTTATTCTTGATAATACAAATTACGCATCGCCGAATCAATATGCATATCTTGCTGCAGGTGAGATTGGTGTTGTAATTGTTGATATTTCAGATGTATATAACCCCAAAATTATTCATAGAATCCAGACTCCGGCTTATGATATTTCACTGCAAGGTAATGTTCTTTATATAGCTCAAGCAGAGGTAGGCATTACTAGCTTTGATGTAACTAACCCCAAAGCACCGACAAAGCTCGACAGCTTTGAAGCATTAGGTGGCAGCAGTATTGACGTCGTATTAGCGACTAATTATTCGGCTATTGGCGCAGGAGTAGGTACTTTTGGTCATGGTGTGGTTCAAGAAACCCCTGATGCTATATTAAAGCTTAATTCAGTTAATCCGGCTAACGGAATACTTGATTTTGATACAGATGAAAAGCTAAAAATTCGTTTGAGATTCAATAAGGCCATTGATTTATTTGATGAAAACAAAGACCATTTTACTGTTTTGGATGAAAATGAACAGCCCATACCTAATCATATCGAAATAATAAATAATGACGCCATTATTTATTTAGATAGCAGTTTAGGCTTGGAGGTTAATGATATTTTAACCGTAGAAGCTACTGCGGGCATTATCGCGAGTAAACCCGTTTTACAAAATGGTGAACAAATAAATTTAGAGCTGTACAGGTTGAAAAGCACTCAGCGAGTGAACCTAGTCTACAGAGGGGCAAGACCTGAAACAATTAGTATAGATACTGTTTTTCCAAGGCATATTCAGCTTGACCATGCTGAAAATATAACGGTTTCAATGCTAGGCTCCCCGCTTGATATTAGTCGTATCCGCGGCTTTATTGGTGGCACTGAAATTGACGCTATATCCATTGATAGTAATAATGATGACGAGCGAATAAGTATTATTACCTTTGCTGTTCCTCCTATTGCAGCTAGTGGCTTGTACGATATTACTGTGATGGTTGAAAAACAAGGACTGTGGCAGTCAGTATCACTCTATGGTGCTTTGCAAGTTAACCAACCTATTGAGTTTACTAGTATCTCTCCTAAATGGGGGCCGGGTCGGTGGTACAAAAGTTACTATCTTGGGTAAAGGGTTCGAACCGGGCAATACAGTCATGGATGGATTGACGGTAAATGTAGGCTCACAACCGGCTCGAGAAGTTAGGGTAATATCTACCACAGAAATAGAAATTGTTACACCTCGAGGGGTTAGTGGTTATAACAACCTATATGGGCAAGATCGCTATGGTAATCAAACCTCGCTAGAGGGTGATAAAGGTTTTGGTTACGGTATTGCGCAATTATCTGTTACTAGAGCAGCGCTTGTTAACCCTGTTGATGTTTATGTTGAGCAAGAAAGCGGTGTAGCAGCACTAGCAACCGGTTATTTTTCTGATTTCAGTTATGGTGACGTGGTACGTCATGGCAATGCACAACTAAGCGATGACCAAAATGAAGATGTTGTCTATGACGGCACAGAGCTTAATGAGTCATTGTTTGCGGCCGACTTCAATGTACAAAACCCGACTTCACCCATTCTTGTTGGTGGAATACCAACATTACCAAGTGGCGAAAAGGGCTTAAATGAGATTGCCCGTTTCCAAACCTATGTCGAATTAGCAAGTAAGAAACTTAGAAGTGAGAACTTAATTGATCAACCTATTTTTACTGCCGCAGATCAACATGCACTTGATCGAGTAGACGGAGCTTCGTTACTCGGTTCAGTTGACTCTATTCGTGTATTGTTCAGTGAAGATGAAGAGGTCGGAGTACAGCATAAACGCTTGTATATGGCTGCAGGTAATGGTGGTATTACTCGACTTAATTTTGATGATCAAAATGGCATGCAAGTCATTGATAGTGTTTTGGCTGAGCAACAAGTGCGTGACCTTGAAAAGGTTGGTTATAGCTTGTTTGCATCAACATCTAACGGTGTTGAAGATGGAGGTGAACCTCTTCTTTGTGTTTCTGCTTCAGGCCCTGCAGCTAGTACTGCTTTTGAGTCTTATAGTTATATTGAATCTATAGATCCAATTAGTGTACCGAGTATGGGACACTTATCGGGTGGTGATCTGTTGTATTACAACAAAGGTCGGCTATTTAATGGCACTAATTCCTTTGGTAATCTTTGGGGAAGGTGCCCACCAAGTTGGCGGAAATCTTCCGCGGAGCCGTTAAGAAATAGTGATACCGATACTCTTAATGTTATCAATGTTTTTGATCCATTATTAACACAAAGTTATGACTTTGATGGCACTGTTTTTGATGTACTCAATTACGGTGACTATATCATTGCGGCTTTAGGTGATAAGGGCATTGATATTTTCCACCGAGACCAACCTGATACTAGGGTTCGTGTTGATTTAAATTTATTGCAAGCAGAGTCAAGCAGTGCTCATCGTCTTAAGCTTGCGGGAATGTGTTATTTGTTTCTGCTATGGGCAGCGGCGTTATCGTGCTTGATTTAAGTGAAGTAATGGCGCCACGCGTAATTTCTGCGGGTAATGATGAAATCATTAACTCGTTAGATATTTACCGAGATCGTCTGATTGCAGGTTGGGCCAGAAGGTTTACGAACACTACAATTACCTGCTGCCATCGTTTTGGCTACTTCAGTAAAAGAAGGTGACTACCTTGCGGCTAACGAGCCTTACCGAGTTACCTTCAACGAATCAGTTACTATCGAATCAGTTAAAACTGACGGCGTTGTTCAAGTAACAAGGCTTGATAGTAATGAAAGCGTACCTGTAGTTATTACGGCTATTGATAAAATTGATAGCAGTGCGCGTGAATTTGATTTTGATTTTGCACGAGAAACAGATGTTGCTTATCGTATTGATATAAATGATGTGCGTAATTTACGAGGCACAGGTCAATGGACGCCTTTTACTCAAACTTTTGTTCAAGCGAATGTTGACGCCTTGCGTCCGTATATCTCAAACCTTGATAACAATGTTTTCCATCGCGGTGATCAGCAGACAATTACCTTACATGGTGAAAATTTCCGACCAGAGATGACACTGTTAGTTGATGCCTACCCGGTGGCAATTAACTGGATAGATGAAAATACGGTAGAAATTCCTGCATCTGGTTTAGACATATTACCGCTAGCGATAGGGCAACATCACATCAGACTAGTTGATGCGGAACTTGAGCTTCAAGTTCCGGGTGCAATCCTCATAGGGGATGAGCTGATTGATGTTGAATTATCGTTAAGTAGAGATGCTGTTGACACCCAAGGTGACTACGATGTAGCCATTCGTGCTTCAAAATCAATAATTTTACCCGGCGCAAAAGTTATTATGCGCTCGTTGAGTGGCAATGAAATTCGTAGCGAGGTTAATGATTTAGGTTTTGACATTACTGATTTGCGAGATGATGTAAAAGATTTAAATACCTTCACCTTCCGTGTTCCCGGTGTACTTACGCCTGAGTTATACCAAGTTTACTTAGCGGTTAACGGCACAGAGCTATTGGTTGGTAATATTTCTTACACCCTTGCAGACGGCTTGAATATTGATTTGCCTAATTACCCACCTCAACAGATAGGTGCAACGGTTATTACCGATAATATTCTATTTTGTCGGAGTTAAATCTGGTGAAGAAGCAACAGCAGAGAATCGTTTCTTGATGCCTTCGGGATTAGAAATTTATGACATTAGTATCTGGGAACAACCAATTCGTATTAGCCAATTGATTACAGATGAGCCAGTAACAGGTATTGAGGTTGTAGACAATTTAGCGTTCTTAGCAAATGGCAAAAATGGCCTAGCAATTGTTAATATAACTGACTTGGCCAAGCCACTATTAATAGATAACCACCCAGTACCTAGTCATATAGCAACCGATGTTGCCTATAATACAAAAACAAAAGTACTTGCCATGTCTGTTGCTGATGAACTTGGCGCCGGATTTATACGCTTTTATGATGTAACGGATGATCAGCTTAATCCTCCAACAGGCTATAGTAGCCTGATCTTTAATGAAGGAGAACTTCGTGGGCAACCAGTTGATATTCAATGGCTTAATGACAAGCTTTATGTATTACTTAAACGTGATCAACAACTCCATTTAGTTATTTTCGATAACCTATCTGTAGCGGTCACTTATCAAGTTCACGCTATTGAACGTGGTTCAGTTGATAATATTAATGATGCTTCATTATTTGTTCAGTATGGTCAAATTACAGTAACCAAGCAATAAAGAATTGTTAGTTATACAGCCAAATGAACAGGGCGAATATAAAACTATCTATTGGGATGACTTAAATGTCTCGGGTGCAGAGGTCTTTAACAATCAAGGTAGTGCTTTTGTTTCAACAACCAATGGCGTTGGTGATGTTACCAGTCCATCACTAGTTATCAGTTCATTTGCTCCTGTAGACGGAGCTGAGTTAGCTAAAAATGAAAGTATTCGCATCCAGTTTAATGACTTAATCAATACAAATGAAGAAGTTATTGCTAGTGCATTGAGCTTGCAGCAAGCTGATGGCTCAGAATTGGCAAGTAACACCTATAATATTACGGCAACTAATACCTTAGCGGGTGCCAATATTGTCATAAGCTTTACTGAAGAACTGAGTTACACAGGTGCACTTAACGTTAACTTATCTACAGGTATTCAAGCGTTAAATACGTACTCTATATTATCTCCTTTAACCATTGATTACTTACTGGTTGACGGTAAACGCCCAAGTATTAATGCTATTAATCGCGTGATTGATGGGGAAGAAGTTCAGCACTTTTTCCATGCAAATGGTACTGAAATGGTACGTATTACCGGTGAAAATTTTGGCGATAACCTTGGTGAGTTAAAGATTAGTATTGGGGAGACCTTACTGCAGAACTCAAAAGTAACGCAGCTTTCAAATGAATTAATCGAATTTGTCTTGCCAGATCTTTTCCTAGCAAATGAGGTGATAACCCTACCTATTACCGTTGAACGTAATGGTTTGAGTGTTGTAAAACAAGGCGCGATTGTGATTTTACCTGCTATTTCTATAGATGATATCGCGCCTATTAGTGGATCTCCTCAAGGAGGAAATACCGTAGACTTGTTTGGTAGCGGTTTTAACCATTCAACCGAAATAACATTTGGCGGTGTTCAAGCGGGTGATCTTCGAGTTATCAATAGTGGACATATTCAAGTTCGTGCACCGGCGGGTACTTATGGCTATGCACCTGTAGCTGCAGTAAATAGCCAGTTTGAATATGTAGAAGTAGTATCCCCGATTGATTATTTTTATGCAGAGAAAGAGAAAGGTTCGGTTGATTTAAATACAGATAAAGCAAGCCCAGTCTCAGCAATTTTCCTTAAAGATCAAGTCCTGTATGCAGTTACAGGTGGACATTACGATGTTATAGGTGAAAAATCAGGTCGTATTGAAAAAGTACTCAGATCCAATGTCGCACGATTAGTCGTCACCAATGTTGCCGATCCAGTTCGCCCTATCATCATCGAGAAAGAGTTTGCCAATGTACTTAAGCCATATCATATTGACGTTACAGGTGGTTTAGCTCCAGAAGGATTTGTTGGTCTTGTTGGTGAAGGTACAAATTTATTCGCTCTTGGTGGAAAAGGACTTTATCATTTTGATATAACATTACCTACATCTCCGAATTTACTTAATACATTAGAGCTAGATGGAACGGCAAGAGATATCGCAATTGATGGTGATCTTGTCTACGTTTCCGACAGTGTCGGTATACATATATATAAAATTACTGATCAGCGAACTATCAGACGGATAAAAACAATAACAAGTATTGAGTTAAAAGGTACCACAGACAAAATTTACCTTGAAGGCAATAGCCTCTGGGCAAGTATGCCTAACTCAAGACGTGTTATTGAAGTTGAACTCATGTCTGGTGAATACAATATTGTCAGAGATGTACCAATTAATACGTTGGCAGGAAAACGAGTAAGACCTAGAGACTTGTTGGTAAAAAATAACTTGTTATTTATCTCTACTGGCAACTTAGGTACGGTTGAACTATTTTCGCTTGATGATGAATCAGGTACAGCTGTAGCAAGTTTGAACCTTGCCTATCTTGTGCGTAACGGTGATCTTTTTTTGGTCAATTAGAGTTAAAAGGTCAAACCCTTTATGTAGTGAGTGGACAAGGTGATTTGCAATTATTTGATATTTCATCATGGCTTGAAGGGCAATATAACAGTAGCATTGAGTTAAAAGACTACTTTTCAGTACTAGGTAATGCTGAAGCACTTGCTTTTCATTTGCGCTCTTTGTTGGTAGTGCCTTCCCTTATGTTGATGGAGAGGCTGCTGAAAATCCGATCCAACAACCTAGCTCTGTAACCCAGTTAGGTGGTCGTTTAAATACAATTATTAACGATTTGCTAGTGATTACAGAACAAATCCCATTCTCTGAGCAAGTACTTCCGGTTAATCAACCCGTTGAAATACAGTTCAATCGTCATCTTGATTATAATCAGGTGATTGATAATGGGGAGCAATTATTTGAAGTAACACTCGATGGCGCGAAAGTTGATGGGTATGTCTCGCTAGAGACAACAAATGATGGTTCAAGATTATTCTTCCAACCAACTTCGTCTTGGCAAGGTAACAAACGTTATCGAGTAAGTTTATCAGGTGCGATTAAGGATAATCAGGGACAAAATCTTGGAGCTAATTACAGTTTCAGGTTTGTTGCTGACGATAACTTTACGCCAAGTATCTTAGATGTTCGACCAATGCTCGCTAACTGGCGAGGCGGTGAAGTCATTACGATTGTTGGTGAAAACTTTACCATGGATTCGACTATTAAAATAGGTGGTAAATTAGTTGAACAAGCCAATATTACCTCGGTTCATGATAATCAAATAAGCTTTCAGTTACCTGCTTTAGCAAATTCGCCACTCGATAACTTATTGATGGGCATAACCGTTAGTAATGGTTTATTAAGTGCTAGTCGCCGGGCAGCATTTACCTATATAGCCGATCCAAAAATAACTGCTATTGGCGCTTATAATCGTATTGAAGGCATATTTACACCTAATATTCATAGGTTTACTTTTAATGAACAAGAAATTGTTGCCATTTCGGGTACAGGATTTAGCTCATTCACAAAAGTAACCATTAATGGGAAAATTGCTAACGATGTTATTTTAGAAAGAGCCAACTTAATTAGTTTTAAATTACCAGAAAATACTTTAGGTCAGTTGTTAATTTCAGTGAGTAATCATGAAGAAAGAGTCGATGTATATAGTAATGAAGACTTATCTATTGAGTTAGCCTATGAATCTCAAATGAGTTATTCAGAGCAGCTTTATCGACATAATGATTTATTACTGTTAATTGAAAGCGCAGAAGATAATTCAACAAATTGGCGTTTAACGACTACAGCAGAAACTGATTTACCTCAGGTATTATCAACAGGTAATATAGCGGGTAGTGTTATTGATGTCGATATGAGTAACGAATATTTAGCGCTTGTTGTTGATGGTAGCCACCGACAAATATTTATTTATGATATTAGTAATGTTTATGCGCCTCAATTAATCAATCAGATCACTAATGAAGAAGGATTGCTGCTTGATAATATCAGCCTTATGGGAGATATATTAGTCGCATCAAATGCTAATCAATTGTTTAGTGGTTATATCCGCGGTCAGAATATTGAAACAAAAATACTGCCGGATGATGTGCTTGCCATCAATTATGATGAAGAGGGAATATATGTTCTTTATGAAACAAATATTGATTATTATGATGTTTCAAACTTAGCTGTTTTACATTCACGTTATGAACACTTTATCGCGAACCCGTTAGAGTTACTGAACAGTGGGCAACGAGTGTTAATTCGGTCTACTACAGAAATAGAAATAATTAATAGCTTTCATTTAAAAAACAATCAAGTAGAACCGCTCATTGGGCGAACCAAACATTAATCATAATCAAGCCATCTTTAATGGTGAGTTATTAGTATTACGTTCAACAAATGAAGATACCTTCCAAATTTTTGATATTGATTCACACGAACAAACGCTACAACTTAATCATTTAACTGATGTTAGAACTCAGGATACTAATGAACTTCACTTTACGAATTTTACATCTGATTTACTTGAATGGATTGAAGCAGATAGTACGCCAAACTCGGTTGGTAAGTACGTCAATATCAAACTACCATTTAATAACGTATCGGCTCTTACCCCTAATGAAATAACGAGTAAGTCTGATACCTTAGTTTTATCTATTAGTGGAGATTCGCGTAATTGGGAGTTAGCAGTGGTAAATGTTACACCTGCAAGTACAGGTGTTGCCTTGCCAGGGTTTAATCGCCCGTTAGGTAAAAAAGTTACCTTTGATGTTGTTGGTGCTAAATATCAATTAGGTGACATTTATAAAGTTAATTTCGCTACCAATCCACAACAAAGCATCCAAGGTGCACAAGTAAATATCGATTTACCGTGGTTCATATCAACGTCTGATTTGTTTGGTTTGGCGCCTACGCGCTTGGTGAATATTACGCCAAAAAATAGTATCACAGGCCGTTCTGTAAATTATCAGGTAACAGGTCAACAGTTAGAGAATATATCAACCCTTAAACTTGGTGAACTGATACTTACAGCAGGCGACTTTATAGTCAATGATCTTGGAACCGAATTAAGTTTTGTTGCTGCTTCTGACGTCTCAGGATTTAAAACACTGCAAGCATTACATTCTGGCAATATTGTCGCATCAACACTGCCTGCTGCGGTGTTGTTATCTCAATCTATACAAGTTACTGAAATAGTGACAGATAACCCCTTTGGAAGTGATTCACTAAGTGATAGTGGAGGTAATAAAATTACCATAACTGGCCTTGGATTAAATGGTGATTTGTCAGTTCATTTATTACCACTTAATGCGGGTGTATCTCCTTCTCAAAGCAACAAGTTAATACATCATTTCAGTAATGGCTCATTAATTATTGAGAACTCACCAACCACGAATTCTGCGCAGCAATATCAAATAGTTATCGTTAGAGAAGCAACGGATGAAGTTTATGTTGATGAGGTATTTATTCTCAATGCCATCGACGACACTCAGCCGCAACTAATAAAAGCAGAAGAGGATGAATCCCTAGTTTTATCATTTAATGAAGATGTTATAGCGACTGGTTTTAGTGTGATTAAGCAATTCAAAGATTATAGCGGTAATAGTGATCTTGATATTTCAAGTCACTTTGAATTAATCAATTTATCATCTAGCTCGGTTGCATTACGGTTACTTAGTGGTAAAACCCTTGATAACAACGCTAATTATTTACTTCATATCGAAGGGTTGGAGGACTTGTCTGGTAATGTATTAGCCAAAGGGCAAGTTAATGATATGAATAGACCGCTAGATGGTGTGTATAACTCTTCTTTCTTAGCTGAAGACACTTTACCGCCGCGTAATCTTAAAGTCGTGCGTGCATCTGATGGTGTTACCGTCAATGAAGCAATGTTATTAACCCGAGGGCGAGGCTATGATTTTGAAGTTACAGCAGAAGATAATTATACCAACCTAAGCAAACTTAAGTTTACATATCGATTGTCAACAGCGTTTGAGGCTCCTCAAACGGGCTCTATTGATATATTAGAGCAATCATTTAGTGAAGATATACTAGGAAACTATAATTATTTAGAGGTTCAATTGGATGTCACCGATGGAACAGGTTTTTCTGCTCAAACAGATTTTAGAGCGTCTTTACGTGATCCTATTGTCGAACTAGAAAGCTTTACGACTAACCCACTTGAAGCAGAAGAATCTGTTCGTGCTACATTGATTTTTGATTTAAGCGGTGATACCGATATGGTAAGCGTTACTCGTATGGGTGTTGATCAAATTCAAAATGGTCAGTCGATGGATGTGTTCAATAACTATAATGCTGTTAATGGCGTTGTAACTGGTTCATTTTTAAACCCTAAAATAAGAGATTTATTGCCTGAAGGGGCTACAATAGCGCCGGTAGAAATGACCAGTAAGTTGCTAGTTCAATATGGTTTTGGTTTCAGTAAAGTTTTCGAACAAAGTTATACGTTATATCTTGACCGTACTCCGCCAACGCTAAGTATCGTATCACCTGAAAATGGTGACTTTATTGCCATGGATGAAAGAACAGATGTACTAATTAAATCGTTTGATAAATATGGTATTGAAACTGTTGAAGTGTCAAAAAATGGAGGGCCGTTTGTTTTACTTGAAGACCCTTCACGTTATAGCTTTACAGCAAATGTTGATGACTTATCTACCGATATTACAATTGCAGCACGTGCAAGCGACCCTAACGGTAATGTTAGTCTGATTGATACCGTGACTTTGTATCCTTATGATGCAGAAGCAGGGGCGCCAAAAGTTGAGATTATCTCTCCAGATAATGGCAAAACATTCCATGAAAATGAATCAGTAATATTTGAAGTTTTATTAAGGAATGTAACCGAAGCTGAATTTTATTTAGACATAGGTGGCGTGGAAGCGAACCCTTCAACGGCTATTAAAATAAGTAGAGCAGTAGATGGTCCAGAAAGACAATTTATTACCGCATCAATACCCGAAGTAAGTGAAGATATTGTTGTGCTAGCACGCATTCAACGTGGCTCATTAAAAAGCTTTAAGTTTCTCAATATCTTAAATGATAAGGGAATTGAAGAAGAGGCTATTCTTAACGTTAAACCAAACCAATCAAATACTCAATGGTACGCAGTTACATGTTAATAGTATGGCTCCTGTGGATATGTTGGATTTTGATGAGTCTTCTCGAATTAGAATCTTCGATCCGATTGATGCGTTGAGTAGTAACGATGTTCCCGTTGGTCAGTATGTTATGACTGAAATTAATGCTAGTGGCTCAGAGGTTTTGGTTGAGTCTATATTGCGTGATAAATCAGGCAATGAAAACATAACTAACCACACCGTTAGTAAGCAGCAATATTTTACCGACGAAAATAGCATTGTTTACTTCCAATCGGCTAAAAATGAAAATATTAAATTCATTGACGCTATGGTCGGATTTACAAGCGATAGTGAGCTGCTTATGGGGATTAATCGACTCGACGGAGGGTACCGTATTGCTACTGCATCCGAAACCTTGTTCGATGTAAGTGAAGGGCAGTTAATTAACTTAATTTATACTGGAACCGGTATTGTTGCTCAGGTTAAAGTTAATGGTCAGCATCAACTTGATTTCTACGCACTCGAAAACACTCGCTTTAAAGCGGCTCAATCACAGTTAATCTATGGTGACATTCTTGGTGCATCAGGCAATACTATTTGGGTAAAATACGGTGATTTGATCGGCGCTACTACCGTTACAAACAATGGCTTTGTTCCTGTTGCGGGACTTTCACTTAGAGAGCCGCTGTTAGCTGCACATACCAAGGGTAATTATCTCGTTGTATTAACTGAATCAGGGCTTTATCAATACAACATTGATCTACAGAATATACCGCAAGTACATCAAACGTCTTATGTGGCCTTACCTGATCAATTAGGGTTTAGTCTTAAAGATAATCAGTTGTTGGTTTGGAATAATACTAAGTTAACACGTTATCAATTACTCAATGACGGTAGCTTGCTTACGCCAAACGATAACGTAACAGAAATTAGTGGTAACGTTTTAGCTTCTAGATTAGACGGAAATATAACTTGGTTAAAAGTAGACACTGACAAAGAACTTCAGTGGCAAGCCTATTTAGGTAATGAATTAGTCGGTTTGTTACCTGAAGAACAATTGAGAGATGATAGACTTTTTACAGCCAATCGTGGCTGACTACTTACAGGAGAGGGAGCGACTAATCCTGGTGATAGAATCCTATATCGTAGTATTGATGTTGCACTGGACTCAATAGCGACTCCTTTAGTTTCAGCTGATGTTTCACAAACAGTATTTGGTGTAGCTATCTCGGTAAGCGTAACAAATGAACCGATAGGTGCAAAAAATGTCACATTTGTTGATGGAAATGGCTTGAAACTCCCTACTCAATTACAGTGGGTTGCAGGGGAATTAAAGTGGTTTATTGCTTACGCTGATCTGTCTGATACGACAACAATAACTGTTAATGTACTAACCCATGCGGGTAAGTTTTCAGACAATGTGCTTATTGACACAACAAATAACAGTGTACTACCTACGGTTATTCCTGCAGATTCAGCAAATATTACTGAAAATTCACTAATCCCCGTAGTTGCAAATTATATTGAATCTGCTCAGATTAGTGAGCAGGTATTGGTTACGCATAATTCGCAATTTGAATTATCGCCATTATCGTCATCGGGCTATCAGTGGTTATCACTTGAAGATCTTGACAATAAAGCCATCAATATACGAGTTAACAATGGTCAACAACAAGATGTTCAACTTAATCTTGTGGCTAACGTCGCCGAACAATCAAATGTCATTGTATTGAGTCCTGATAATAATCAACGTTTTGAGGAAGGCGAACTTGCTAAAGTAGTGTATTCATCAAACAGCTTAGATAGTGACGTTTACCGTTTTACTCAAATCAGCTTATTTGATTTCAATCGTAATTTAGTCGCAACAGTATTAAGCAGCCAAGAAAGTGGAAAACTTGACATACGCCTGCCTAGTGTTGAACAGTTGGATACTTTTTATATCAATGTTCGAAGTTATTACGGCGAACAATTCCGATATAGTGACCGTGAAATTGGCATCCGAATAGCGCCAAAATTTCAGGTGCCTATGCCAGAATTATCGGGTATAACAAGTCAGGTATTTCTTTCGGGAGTAATGCAAATTATCATTTGCTTAATGAAGTTAATGATCAATACGTAACCCGTATTGAAGTGTTCAATGAACTGCAACAGTTACTTATATCTGATTCGTCATCGGTTAGCTTTACGGTTCCAGAAACAACAAATACGATTCGTGTTGTTGCAACTATCACTGATAATTATGGTAACCAACAAGAGGTTGCACATAATATTTCTGTTGTCTCAGCAATAGAGCCTCTTCTAATGGTTAACGATGAACCATTAGATCTCATCCTACCTGATGTAGGTAATGCATGGTTAGTGCGCGGCAGAAACATTTTTGACGAAAACGGCGTATTACAAGTCACTTTAGACAGTAACATTAGCGCTATTAGCCGCTTAACTGATCGTTTATTAGTCGCTTTAGAAGACAATCGCTTAGTTATTGTTGATCCTCTTGAGAACTTCCAAGTTGTGGGAACCTATGTAACTGACACGGTAATGACAGATATTGCCGTACTCAATACGCAAATAATGGCCATCGGTGATAACAAACTTTATGCTTTTAATAGCACAGGAAATGCCATCGAAGCGGCAGTGCTAAAAACCTCCTCAGTAGTAGGAAACAGCGAAAGTACCCGTAATTATGAACACGGTGAATCTGTACTTGAGGTCTCAGCTACAGCACAATCTTTTACCGTATTACGCAGTGATTCTCTGTTAACATTTACCACTGATTTTATTAGCGATGAAATACGAGTGCAGAGTATTCCTAATGCAATTACGATGGTAACGCATTTGAATACCACTTTTGTGTCTGCGGAAAATGGTGCTCTATACACCATCAATCAAAATGCAGAATTGTCTACAGCTGAACTTGCTATCAACACGGATAAACTTATTCGTTATGGCCAATACCTGATAGCACTTTCTGATGGGAGAAATGCGTTCCAAAGAATACATTTTATTAGCGTTAAAAGCCCTAGTTACCCAGAGCTGATAGCAAGTTATGACTTACCATTACCTGAGACTATATCAACAGCTAAGCTTTATGACGGGAAAGTTTATTTTGGTGACAATAGCAGCGTCATTGTTGATTTACAAAAGCCGAGTTACGACCCTGTGGTTATTTATAGTAGTAATAGTACCCGTGGTTATGCGCGTGATATAGCAATTAATAATGGTGTTATTTCGGTAGCAGCAGAACAGTTGGGTGCTCAATTATTACAATATAAAAATGGGCAATGGCATACAAATAATTACCCAAGCCAAGCCTATACAATTGCATCACATTTGACAGAAATTGATGATGATCTAATTTATTTAGCTCAACATGATCGCCGCGTAGTGGAATCACTGAATCGTTATTCAGTTTCATCTGATCAATTAGTTGGGGAAGCTGTTTTTGATAATATAATAGCGGAACATCTGGCATCCACTCCTACAAAAGTAGTTGCAACTACAGCAAATCAAATTCATTTGTCGGCAAAAGGAGACTTTACTCTTCGAGGTCGTGTTGACTTGCCAGTAGGTGAAAATATTGTTGCGTTAGTAACTCAAGGAGAAACTATTTTTGTTGCCACGGATAATCGCCGATTATATCGAGTGGTTGTTGGTTCACTACCGCTTAATGATTTTGAAGTAAGTATTAAAGCCCTGATAGATGGTGGTAACGACATAATCGAAAATCTAATCACTTCAGGTGATTACTTGTTCTTCCAAGTAGGAAAGAATATCCATAAACTTGATCTTAATAGTTTTGCCGATACTTCCCTTGAATTAACGGATAGCCTTGCTGTAACAGCCATGGTTTATGGTAACGGCCATGTTTGGTTTGCAGATAAAAGCAGCACAGCTATACGAATACGTCCAATTGATGTTGATACATGGTCAATTATCCCAGACTTCACTTACGAGTTAAGCAAACAAGTCACCGCAATGGCGATTGATAATGGCTTATTGGCTGTAGCAAAAGGTGATTTTGGGATAGAGCTACTTGATCTCGGACGATTTAACTCGGCAAAAACAGCCTTGTTGTCACCGATTGCCAGTCAAGTCTTTATACAAGGGCAGACCTTATCTCTATCGTTAATGGATACTACTAGTGTTAGTGCTGTTAATTACTATATAAACGGCGACTTAGCCACAGGTACTGATGAAGCGCCATTTGCCTTAGACTTATTGGTTCCTGCTAATTTACGTAATGGTCAGCCATTCTATATTTCAGCAGAAATTGAAACGATTAATGGTGACGTTATTGCTTTAAATGATAGGGAAGTTTTACTGCAAGGTGAAAACTTACCCGCGAATGGTTTTGACGTTATTTTGGTTGAACCACAACACGAGGGCTTAAGTTATGTACCCAAGCCTCTTGAAATTCGTGCAGAAGTAAGAAATAGCGCACAACCCATTTATCAAGTTGAATATTATGAAGCGGACTCTGTCGATGGCCCATTTAAGATCATTGGTAAACATTTTGGCCCAGAGTATGTCATTTACCGTGAATATGGTGTTGCTGATAGTGGTACTTATATAAAATTACGAGCAATTGATATTTTTGGTAATTTTACCGAATCGAGTCCAATATCTTTCACTCGTCTTGAAGATAACAATCAACCTCAATCAAGCCCATTTAGCATTGATGGACCACAAGTTATTGTTAATGGTAGTGCAACCAATGATATTTTTGACAATCATGACTTCACATTAAGCATGCAAGTGAGTGATCCTGAAAGTGGTATTGAATCGGCTATTCTTCGTCGCAATGGCATTATCGTCGCCGCTATCTTTGAGGATGGCAGTTTAAGCTTTAACGAAACAACAGCGAAAATTAATGACGTATTAACGTATGAATTAACGATGCGTGATAGTGCAGGCAACAGCAACATCGTCAGTGAAACCTATACCATTGTTGAAGATTTAGCGCCTGAAATTACGGTATTCTCGGTTACAAATGAGCCTGTTTTTGAGCAAGGGGCCTTTAACGTTAATTATGAGGTAACTGATCAAGTGGCCATTGAACGCATTGAATTACAATGGAATGGTTTTACTACCACGGTAAATGCTAATCACGTTAAAAGTTTATCGAAGCAGTTAGAGCTTCGAGATACTCGTGCTGAGCGCATTAATGCTGAGTTATCACAGCCTTTAACACTTAGAGTCATCGATGATATTGGTCAGGTAACAGAGCAAGTAATTATGGTTACCTTACAGCCTAATCAAAAACCAGATGCATCAAAGTTACTGGTTGATTATCAAGTTAACGGTATTTACGGCAATAATATGGAAATTCATGTAGGAGGTCTTAAAATTGCCAACGATGACAGCGAGAACATGCGCCTAGATATTATTGAAATAACAGCATTGTCTGAACATATTGTTAGTACAAAATCAGTGAAAATCGATGAAGTATCTAGATCAATTGTCCGTTTGCCATCAACAGATATCCCTAATAACGAATATAACTTTAAAGTTCGAATTACCGATTATCTAGGCCAAGTATCAGAAACAGACGTAATGACAGTATCTCTGACCAGTTCACCTAACGAGATTCGTTTCTTTAAAGAGGTTGTTCAGGTTAGCTATAACCCATCAGTGGTTAATGTTGATGAATCACCTATTTATCAAATTGAAGTGATTGATCATGCTAACCGCCGTGTCGCTAATCAAGATATTACTTGGCGATTAGTCAGTATTGCAACAGCAGACGAACCTGTAAATATAACTTTGTCTTCTTCAGTTTCAGATGTTAACGGTTTGGCATCGGCGGAGTTTAATACCGCTCAAATAGCAGGTGTTTATAATTTAAGGGCTGAATTATCTGCTAATGCTAATGTGCTAGTTGAACGGAGAATTCGAATAGATACGGGTGAAACCAGAGAGCTTCGTTTTGATTTTATTCAAGATGTGAAAGCCGGAGAGCTCTTTAATATCAATGTGAGCGCTCGTGACGAAGGTGGCAATATAGTCACTGGTGATTCAGCGACTAGTTTCTCAATTACACTCCCTTACCAAGGGTTTAATTTCGGTTTTGCCAATAACGTCATTATTACGCCGCTGATAACAGGTGGTGAAATGGCAACGGTTACCCTCTTTAATGGACAAGCGAGTTTTCCTGTTTCATCCATTACTGAGTCAGGGAGGTATTCTGCCAATGTAGATGTTATTGAAAACACTAATACTGACGTTACTTACCCTCTTACCCTTAACGGCACTAGTCAGGTAACTGATAAACTGAACTTTAATGTTATTCCAAAGCAGACCCTTTCCTAGTCAGATTAGAGAAAAAATCACAAACAAATCATCCGTTTGGCGAAGAATCGAATCTTGAGGTTGGTGAAGATGTTACGCTTTCAGCAACATTGTTGGATCAATACTACAACCGAGTATTTATTTTAAATCCATTAAATAATGCTCAAGATGCCAATTTGACCTTGTCTTTATCGGTAACGGGTCAGGCGACCATGAATGTTGATACTCTCGCGTTGGCACAAGGTTATGCAGAATTCACCGTCAGCGATGAAATCGTAGAAACGGTAAATGTAACAGTAGATAGTGTGAGTGATATTGAAAATAACAGTGGTTTAGTGCTTGAGACGTTACAAACATTTGTACCGATAGAGCTATCATTTAACAAGCGTAAGCCTGCAATTATTAGCGAAGAGTTTGTTTCGGGTATTAATACCAATGTTATTCCACTAGCACTGTATTACAGTGAAGTGGTTAATGACCTTGATGCCTCGTTAGTCAATATTAGCCTTGATGGAGCGATGGTAAATGGTAGCTTTGAATTGTTTACGGTAATGAATGATTCAACCAATAGTGAAGCGACACAACTTGTCTTTACACCAGATTCGGTATTTGAACTAGGGCGCTGTTACGATGTTGATACCACTAACTCATCTTTACGTGGCACGGCAGCTAATGACCCAGTACTTGCGCAAACCCTTAGTATATGTGCGCCACAGTCATTAATTTCAGTACCACAAAAGTTATACCTGCTAGAAGGTATAACCACGTCACTTAATTTATTGCTAGACGAACAACTGGATAGCGGTACTCTTACTGGGAATACGGTTGTTGCTAGAGTTGAAAACCAAGATTTATTGAACCCACTTGATTCAGAATCATTTGTTATCAGTGGTTCACAATTTGAAATCGCAATACCTACTCATACTGGTACAGATTTGGCCGATGGTCAGCAAGTACTAGTAAGCATAAGCAATTTAAATACAACAAACGAAATATCAATAACTACGGGTAATCGTCTGTTATTAACAGTCTTACAAGCTAACGGTGATTTCGATAGTGATGGTATTCCTAACGGTATTGAGTTTACCTTAGCGGACTATGATCCAAATAATGTTGATAGCGACGGCGATGGTATTAACGATGGTGATGAAGATGTTGATGGTGATGGATTAAACAATAGTGCAGAAATACAGGCTAATACGCAATTAGACAATAGCGACAGTGACAATGATGGGCTTAATGACTTTGATGAAGTCATTATTCATCAATCTGATCCTAATTTAGTCGACACGGATTTAGATGGTATTTCAGATTTTATTGAAGTGATATCTGAATCGGATCCAACCAATCCGTTAGAAGCGTTTGTTGACCCGTTCTATATTACTGGTATGCAGGTAACGCCATTAACCATTACGCGTGATTTAGCAACAGATTCTGCTCCAGTACAATTAGCAGTAACAGTTAACTTTGAAGACCAAGGCCGTATTGAAACGGTCGATATTACACAGCAAAGCAACTTATTGTCATTTGACACAGCCAATGAGCAAATTGCAACGGTTAACACCACAGGGCTTATTTCATTAATTGCCAGTGGAACGACTGAAATAACGGTAACCTTTATTGAGAACCCAGTATTGACTGAGACTGTGAGCTTAGCGTTAAGTTTAACGCAAATAGACCCTATTACTATGGAGCAAGAGCCTAATAACAGTCTTGAAACTGCTCAAAATATTGATACCTATTTCAATCTTATTTATTCGCCAGATATTGGAGATGAAACCACCAATACTTCAACCGTTATTCCTCATGTCAGTATTTCAGGGACAGGAGATGGTAGCTATGATTATTATCAGTTTACGGTTGTTACTGCAGACTCCCTTGCTGTTTTCGATATAGATGATGGTAATTTTGATAGTTATATCCGTTTATATAACCAAAGTGGTACTCTCATTGGCAGTAATGATGATGCAAGTATAAGCAAGGGGCAGGGAGGTAGCAGTTCTGGAGCTGAATCTTTCTATGCTCATATTTTCTCTATTCCTGGCGAATATACTCTTAAAGTCTCTCGATATTCAGATAGCGTTATTCAATCAGGTGATAGTTATACTCTGCACATATCATTAGAAAATGGTGGCTTTGCTGATACGGATAATGATGGTATTGCTGATGATTGGGAAGATGAGTATGGGTTAGATAAAAATGATCCTACAGATGCACAATTAGATAACGATTCCGATGGCTTAAATAACTTAAGTGAATTCAAGTCTGGAACTAATCCATTGATTGCGGACACCGATAATGACGGTTTAAGCGATAGCGTTGAAATAAACACATCCAAAACTAATCCATTATTAAATGACACAGATGGTGATACTTTATCTGATTTTGATGAATACTATACCCTTAAAACGAGCCCTTTTTTCGCCGATACTGATGGTGATGGTATTAATGATGCACAAGATACTATTGATGACTGGCTATACTTCTTTAATGGTGAAGCGGTCGGTGATTATTTTGGTAGCGTCGTTAGTGATCTTGGAGATGTCAATAATGATGGTGTAGTTGATGTCATTGTTGGTGCTCCACTGAATAATAACAATGGCAGTAATTCAGGCAGTGTCACTATATTCTCGGGCGCTACTGGCGAAGAACTGTATCGCTTTTATGGTGAATTCCCTGAGGATAACTTAGGACGATCCGTCAGTGATCTTGGCGATGTGAATAACGATGGGTTTGCTGATGTAATTGTTGGTTCTCAACGTCAAAATATGTTGATGGAAACGTCTATAGGAGTTGCGACTATATACTCTGGCGCAGACGGGAGTGTATTACATCGTCTCTACAGTGGCTCTAGTTTTGATGGTTTTGCCGAGTCGGTCAGTGCTCTTGGAGATGTTAATAGTGATGGCTTTGCTGACGTTATTGTCGGAGCGCCACAAGATAACACCCATGATACCTACTCTGGTAGCGCCATGATATTCTCTGGTGCTACGGGTGAGGTATTGCATAGTTTCTATGGCGAGGATAACGGAGATGAGTTTGGGCGTGCTGTTAGTGATGCAGGTGATGTCAATAACGATGGTTTTGCTGATGTCATTGTCGGTGCTCCGCAAAATGATACTAATGGTCGTAATGCAGGCAGTGCCATTATCTTCTCTGGCGCGACAGGTGAGGTGCTGAAAAGCTTTTATGGTGAATATTATTATGAAAACTTTGGCTACTCAGTCAGTGACGCTGGCGATGTAAATAAAGATGGTGTTACTGATGTTATTATAGGCGCACCGGGTGAAGGCTTTGAAGTCGCGGAGAGATCTATGCGAGGAGCTCAATCTGTAACACCTTTGCAATCAGCTGAAAGAATTCAGACGGATAATGGTAATGCCACCATATTCTCAGGAGCCACAGGTGAGGTTATCTATAGCTTTAATGGCGAAGCTGAGTACGACCAATTTGGAATATCCGTGAGTGGTCTTGGCGATATTAATAATGACGGTTATGCCGATGTTATTGTTGGGGCTCCTGAAAATGACACTAATGGTAGTGCGACTATATTTTCAGGTGTTGATGGTTCAACGCTTTTAACCATAGTTGGACAGAGTGATTATGCCGGCTTAGGTATTTCAGTTAGTGCTTTGGCTGATATAGATAATGACGGTTATCCTGAAGTTATTGTTGGCACTTATAAAAGTACCGCACGTATTATTGCTGTAAATAAGGATTGGGATGGTGATGGCTTAGTATTGTCGGCAGATCTACATCCTTATATTGATGATTTTCTAGACAGTGATGGTGATGGTTTAATGGATGTATTGGAGCTAGCTATTGGTACAGCCATCGATAATGTTGATACCGATGGTGATACACTTAGTGACTTTAATGAATACCATTCGCTTACATCAGATCCATTATTAGTTGATACCGATGGTGACGGTACTAACGATGCTGCAGACACCTTCGATAACTTGCTATATTCATTTAATGGTGAAGATATCAATGACAATTTTGGAGATGCGGTTAGTGATGCCGGTGATGTCAATAAAGATGGAGTGGTAGATATTATTGTTGGTGCTTATGGAAATGATACCAATGGTAATGATTCTGGCAGTGCTACTATACTTTCAGGGGCAACGGGTGAGGTATTGTATCAATTCTATGGTGAGTCTCCAAATGATGAATTAGGGCGTGTTGTTAGTGGTGCAGGTGATGTTAATAACGATGGCTACGATGATGTTATTGTCAGCTCACGAAGTAACCAAGTAATCGTAGACACTTCAGTAAGAGTGGCGGTAATCTTTTCGGGCGCAGATGGCAGTATACTGCATCGCTTTTCTAGTGCGTCTAACGATAACGATACTTTTGCAGGCGCTATCAGTGCTGCCGGTGATGTTAATAATGATGGTTATGCTGATGTGATTGTTGGAGCATCACGAAATGATACTAATGGGCAGTACTCAGGTAGTGCAACTATCTTCTCTGGTGCTACGGGTGAGGTAGTGCGTAGCTTTTATGGTGAGGCGGCCTATAGTTATTTTGGTAGCTCTGTTAGTGATGCGGGTGATGTAAATAATGATGGCTTCGGTGATGTTATTGTTGGTGCTTCTAATAATAGTGTAGGCAGTGCGACCATATACTCTGGGGCCACAGGTGAGGTATTGCACCGTTTCAGTTCTTCTAGTAATAATGGCTACACTAATGGTTTTGGTAGTGTTATTAGTGATGTTGGCGACGTTAATAATGATGGTTTTGATGATGTTATTGTTGGTGCGCCTTATAAAACGGCTAATGTTTATCAAACTGGCAGTGCCACCATCTATTCCGGCGGCACAGGCGAGGT
Source organism: Colwellia maritima (assembly GCF_022669015.1). Lineage (GTDB taxonomy): Bacteria > Pseudomonadota > Gammaproteobacteria > Enterobacterales > Alteromonadaceae > Colwellia > Colwellia maritima. Next base: position 309,163 of record NZ_JAKKSL010000004.1, read on the forward strand.
ACTGCATAACTTTGAAGGTGTAGCTTCACGTGATTATTTAGGAAGTTCAGTGAGTGGTCTTGGTGATGTCAATAATGATGGTTTTGCCGATGTTATTGTTGGAGTATCAGGAAAAGATAATAATGCTGAATTTTCAGGTGGTACTGACTCAGGTAGCGTTATTGTATTTTCAGGGTTTGATGGCTCAAGGCTATTCACTATATCCGGTCAGATAGAAGACGCACAATTAGGCAGCGCAGTGAGTTATTTAGGAGATATTAATAGTGATGGCTCCCCTGAAGTTGCTGTTGGAACCTTAAATAACACGGCTCACGTTATTTCAATTGTCAGCGAAGAAGTGGTGGAATAGAATTCCACGCCCAATAAATAGCCAATGGATAATATGAATCATCTCAGTAGTAGTTGTTGGCATTGATGTTTTAATGATAACATTCAGAACTTATGTAAGTTACTAATGTATAATAATTTTATAAAGTTGTATCAGTAGGTAAATAAAAATGAAACTAGTTAAAATTGCGGTAATTATCGCCTGTGCCTCGCTTGGTGCTTGCGATATGTTGTCTAGCAAAGATCTTGACAAGGAAAAGTTTGAAGCATATTTGAAACTTAAACGTATTCCTTTAGATGATAAAGCGCGTTATCAGCGCATAAAAAAAGAATACAATCAACGTGCGGCGCTAGTGGGCGCAATTGATCACACAAAAAAGCTTAAACAATTACAAATAGACACCGAAGTGGAACAATTTCGACAACAATTAGTTATTAGTCGTTATTTTGAACAATACCTAGCCGATGCGGTAACAGAAACGGGACTTCAGAACTTTTATAATCAGAATATTGAAAATTACAAAACCCGAAAAATACATGCTAGTCATATTCTTTTCCGTGTAAACCCCAAAATGGATGAGGTTGAACGACAAGCGTTATTAACCTCAGCCCAAGACGTTTATAGCAAAATAAAGAGTGGAGAAGATTTTTCAGAATTAGCTAAATCGCAATCACACGATAAAGTATCTGGTGCAAAAGGAGGCGATTTAGGTTGGATCAATCAAGGAGCTATATCCGCAGAATTTTCACAAAAAATATTTAATCTAAAGGCGGGCGAAGTATCAGTACCATTTTTAACGGCTTATGGGTATCACATAGTTAAAGTTATTGATGAACCACAAGAAATTACTAAGTCATTTGAAAGTGTAAAAGGTGATATTCGTTATCAGCTACGTAACCAAAGTAAGCAAGCTGAAATGGCAAGATTGATAAAATCGGTTGAGTAAATCGACAATATAACCATATGGTTACATCGAATTAACCCTATTTTTTAATACGCAGGAGTCATATATTGGCTCCGTAAAATTATTTACACCAGTTTCATTAATTTGGTGATCTATTTTGTACACAGGAAAAACAGCCAAGGACAAGGTTCTTATTTTAATAATTAGCAGTTTTAACTATTAAATAACAAAGTGTTGGCGGTTTTAACAAGTAAAAATGATTACATAGTTAGCGATAATGGTATTACATCAAAAATAATAAATACTGTAAAAATAATAAAAGGCTAACTATCGTGAATACATTACCTCAATCTATTACTATGTTACTCGCTAGTATTCTTCTGCTGAGTAGCTGCAATCGCGCTGAAGAAACTAAGCATGAGTCACCAATTGAGCAAAGCACTATTTTGGCTCATGTTAATAATGAGGTAATTACCGATGAAGATCTGCAATTTTTCATTAATAAAACCTTTGCTAATAATTCTTTAGCCATTAGAAATAAAGAAATAAAGAAAAACATATTAGCTTGATTTAGTCGCTTCAAAAGCAATGAAAATTGCAATGCAAGCAGAGTTATCCCAAGAAGAAATCAATGATATTAAACTAAAGACTCAACACTACGAAGAAGAGTTATTTATAAAAGAATACCTCAAACAATATGCTATTCCTGAGCCAGTTTCGTCCGCTATGATAAGTAGTTATTATCAAGAACACTTAGATCAATTTGGTCAAGTAGATGTGAAAACGGTAGAGATCCTGCAGCGTAAAACAAAACTAAACGAAGGTGAACGAGACACAATATTAGCTAGTCTACCAACGATTAATGCTCAAACTGATTGGCAAAACTATGCCGAAAACAAAGGCAAAAGCCTTGGCTTAAGTTATGTAAAAACAAGATTTACTCCAGGGTTATTCGATAAAAATATTGCAGAAGTTATAGAAAAAATGCAGGTAGGTGAAAAGTCAAAAATCACTTTTGTGCAAGGCCAACCTTACATTCTTAGAGTATTAGCAATACAAACATTACCGGCAAAACCCTTGTCTTCAGTAAACGCAGATATTCGTAAAAAACTCGCAGCATTACAGCTTAAAAAAGCGGTTAAAGAAAGCACAGAGCAAGTATTACAGCAAACGAAGGTTGTGTACGTAGAGTTAAATGAATAATGATTAGCAAAAACAGCAAAACAATAAAAAGGGAACTATTGTGAACACATTATCTAAAGCGACTATTGTGTTGCCGGGAGTATTTTCTTACTTAGTGGTTGTTTCCAGTCGGATGAAAAAAATGAGGCGCCCACAGAGCAAAATGCTAAAGATTCAGATGGCGATGGTGTTGCCGATAATGCGGATGCTTTCCCAAATGACCCTGCTGAAACGTCTGACTTAGATGGTGACGGTGTTGGTGATAATGCTGATGTATTTCCTGAGGATGCCACTGAAACGTCTGACTTTGATGGCGACGGCGTTGGCGATAATGCCGATGCATTTCCAGAAAATGACACTGAAACGTCTGACTTAGATGGCGACGGTGTTGGTGATAATAGCGATGCTTTTCCAGAAGATGAGACTGAAACGTCTGACTTAGATGGTGATGGCGTTGGCGATAATGCGGATGCTTTTCCAGAAGATGAGACTGAAACGTCTGACTTAGATGGTGATGGCGTTGGCGATAATAACGACGTTTTCCCCGAAACGGCCTCTGAAACGTCTGATTTAGATGGCGACGGTGTTGGCGATAATGCGGATGCTTTCCCAAATGATCCTACTGAAACGTCTGACTTAGATGGCGACGGTGTTGGCGATAATGCCGATGCTTTCCCTGAGGATGACACTGAAACGTCTGACTTAGATGGTGATGGTGTTGGCAACAATAGTGATGTAGACATTGATGGTGATGGCTTTATTAATACCCTTGAACAAGCAGCGGGTACAGACTTTTATAATATCAATGATTTTCCTGATGCAATAAAACCACAAATAGTATTAAACAGTGAAACCCCCATTGATATTGAAGCTGATTTTTTTATTGTGTCAGGCACGGCTACCGATAATGCTCAACCTTATTCAGGGGTAAAGTCAGTAACGGTTGAGTCTAATCAATACCCTGATGTTATATTGACTGGTAGCTATGACCCCGCTAATGGTGCTTTTACTATTGAAGTTCCGATAAAAGCATCAGAAAATATCATTAAGGTTACCGCTCAAGACTATTCTGGCAATAAAACTAATGCAGAGCTAGTAATTAATAGAGACCCATCGCTCACCTTTCTCAATATATTACCAACCAATGGTAGCTACACTACCAATGACACAACGGCAATTAGCGGTGAAATTTATTCACTTCTTCCGCTCAATGCCTTAACGCTTTCAATTAATGAATGGCAATTAACCCCAAGCGCCACCAGTAAAGTGAATGTTTACTCGTTTTATATGCCCAATATAAAGCTAGAGAATGGTTTAAATATATTCAACCTTGTGGTTAAAAGTACAAACAACAAACAAGCGCAAAGTGTGCTCAATATTCATTTTACCCAAGACAATGTAGAAGAGATCCCTGCGCCTCAAATTACCCTCACTCATGTTAGTGATGGTACCTTGTTAAATAAAGACACTTTTCGACTTACAGCATTAATTCAAAGTAGTGCAGGGCCGTTAACGGTTCAGTTAAACGGCAATACCCTTGTGCAGAGCACAGACGGGCTCTTACAATACCATCTGAATGAATTAATGACGTTTAATAATACCGATAATGGCACCACGGTCACTATTACGGCAACCGATAGCTTGAACAAAACATCGACAAAAGAATTTACCTTTTACCGAGACACAAAAGCGCCGATAATTTCACTAACAACACCACTTATTCCAGGCATAACGAACGAAGTGAGCGACTCCCTTTATGTAATAAATGGCACGGTAAGTGACGAACACTTAGCGAGTATGCTCGTTAATGACCACCGGTTATTTTGCAACCCAGTAGCCCTGAAAATTCCTACACGTTTTCAGTGACAATACCCATTGCGAGCCAAGCCACCGTGCCCGTATCAATCTCGGCTTATGATCACAATAGTAATAACACCACACTAGATTATCTATTACATAACAGTGCGACAGCGTCTTTAGAGTCGTTAATGCCGGCGGACAATAGTGAATTTGTAACCCAAGGCGAGCCCATTGTTGTGCAAGTGGCAGCCCGTGTGCATGGCTTAGTTGGTACTGAAATAGCAACCGTTCAATATTTATTAAATAATGATTTAAGTTCGCCCGTTACTATGGATATCAGCGGTACATTAGCAAGCGGTATGGTAACGTTGCCCGCGGTGGCGTCACAGATAAACATTATTATTTCACTGCACAACCAAAATGGCGAGCTGATCACTCAAAGTAAAATCAAGGTGAGCATCGCCTCCTTTACTGATATTCCTGTTGAAGTAATGCGTATAGAGCCAGTGAACAACAGTGATTTTATTGAGCCCAATGCGCCTATTGAGATTTATTTTAATCGCGAGATAGACTTAAGCTTATTATCAGTGCAAGTGCGTGAAACCTTACACGGAAAAACCTACCTCAAAGATGATAACTTAGGCGAAGATTACCTGAGCTCAGAAGGTTATAAATTAGTGGATGTTCATCGAAACCTCATGCCGGTTTTGGGTAAAACCGAGCTTAACCCCGGCGGCACAGGCGTTGCTTTTTACGCAGACAAACTGTTTGGTTTTAACGCCGAGGTTTATGTTGACGTGATGTATAACGCAAAGGAAATATCACGGTCATTTTTTTCAGTCAGAGAATTACCAACCTTAATTAACGGCGCAGTGGCAGACCAATTTGGGCAACCATTAGCCGGTGTAGCCGTTGAAATTCCTGAACTTGGTCGTAAAACGATTACCGATGGTGACGGCGGCTTTGCGTTTGGTTATCAAGAAACGGGTGAGCAAGTTATACCCAGTGGCCAGTATAGTTTAACAATCAATAAAAACTTCACTACACCTAACTTGGGCATGTTAAGCACCAAAATCAGTGTACAGAAAAACTATGGTAACCAGTTAGAAAGATTCACATTACAAGAGTTAGACCGCACTATCGCCTTTGAGAATATCCGTAGTGGCCAAATTAACACCCTGGTTGGCGGCGACTTAATACTTGACCTGACCCAAGCTAAGGTACTTTTTGATAACGGACGCACCGAGGGGTCAGCCCATCTGCAATTTCTACCGTTTGAGCATATTGGTACAAACATGTGGCCAGGCGCCGTACCCTTATGGCTATATTCAAGCCAACCTAAAGGCGTTACGGTTGAAGGTAGTACGCACTTAACACTAAAAATTCCTAAACTGTCAGGCAGTTATAACTACATAAACCCCGCATCATACCCTTATGTTGTGTTAGTTGGTTACAACGCTAACCAAGAGGTGATTGAGCCCATTGGGGTTGGCCGAGTTGACAATAACAAGGTGGTTAGTGTTGGTAGCGTTAACCTAACCTCATTAGACTTTATTGGTTACGCCCAAGTGCATCAGAATTTAGCAGAAACCTTAATAAGTTATGCCCAAGGCGAGCTGTCATTACAACAATTAAAAGCGCAATTACAAGCGGCAATTCAGGGAAAAGGTTGAGACACATGATGAGTCAATTAATGCGCGTTATAACTACCGTATTCACACTAATAAAAGCGAGTTGTTTTGATAAAAAGCGGGCCATGTTATGGACTATGCTTTGCCTGTTTTCTTCTAGCTCTGTATTTGCTATATATGGCCCTGCTATTTACGTAGGTCTTGTACCTAATCTTTGGGACAAAACATGGTTATGTGATGGCACGCTCTGTGGTGCTTGACCCCGCAACCAATGAGCCTATTTTAGTGAACTACAATACCGATGGCACAGAGGCGGTGTGGTGTCAGTGGGCGGCGGATACAGTATCTCTGAGCTATCCATTATGTCTGCTGCTGCTTTTCATGCAGAGCAACAACGCATAGACGTATATAAGCTGCAATACAAAGAGACCTTGGCCAAAGGCGCTTATTTAATGTCGCGAGCTGCTTTTTTATCTGGTGAGTTTAAAGCCGCTGACAATAGCACCATTATTTCACCCCCTGGCTTACCAAGCAATATCAACAGCGTGTTAGTGAGAGGCCAAAGTGACCGACTATTACCTGACCCAAATGAATTAGTGTTACTGGCGCTGACCTTTGACCATACTACCGCTAAGGTAGCGGATGATTCTGTCTCACTGGTTGTCACCCCAACGGGCAATATTCTGGCGCAATCAGCTCAACATATCGGTTATCGCACCGGATTTTTTGGTAATCCCAATGAGGTACAAACCGGTAAAAGTTCGGGCGATGTTGATAACGACGAAACCATTTTTGGTCCTGTAGCGGGTGTAGGCGTGCATGTAGATACATCTGCCTACTATGGCGGGGGTAATATAACCGATAGGGACGGCAAATACGCATTCTCATTTTTTATGCCCCAGTGTCCTGTTGGCGGTTGGGAGTTTAAAACCGATGTATGGTCTGAGCTTCATTACACCAACTTACTCCCCATGGGCAGTTCGGTTCGTTCGTATTTTTTACGCACACCGGGCTATGACGCTTGTTTTGCCGATTTAGTACCGGTTATGTTAGCACCAGAAATCATCGGCATACTCGCAGGCTTATCAAAACCTTTTTATCAAAGTAACCTCTATGCGGATGTGATGTTTTTAACGGGGGTTATGTATATTAGCAACCGGCAGGGCTTTGATGTGCCTATTGGTGAAACAACACATACCTCGTTTAGCGTAGCGGCGGATGACCGTTTACAGCATTTTTATGACTTTAATGGTGACGGGCAGTCAGACAAGGTTATTCAAGGTCACTTGGTCACCAAAGCCAATGCAAATGGAGATAACGAAGAAGTTTTTGAAGCCAATAGCGAGGGCAATTTACAAGGGCTGTATTTTGACGCACCCGAAGCAGGCGAGGCACCTGACCTACTGCGCCTTATCGACCAAGAGGTACGTAAAGCCTCTGTTGGCCTGTTAGAAAGTATTAGCACAGCCGATTTACGCAATACCGACGTACTCTTTTTTAGAGAGTCCACCGGACAATTAATCATGGAGCGAAACGGCTTAAAAGAAGCCGAAGTCAGAGGCGGTGAAGTACAGCTAAACGAAGAAACACAACTGGTGGGTTATCGTGTTATGCTGCGCGGCCCTCGGGATTGGAGTTTGAATATTGGCGGCGGCGTAGGGCATACAAACCGACACCAAAGCTATGAAAACTGGGCGACTGAATACCAATTAACCGAGCCGTTTCAACAGAAAAATTCTGACTACATTCGTGAAGGCGAAACCATTAAAATTGTCGCTATTAACCGCGCCACGGGGTATATGGGCACAGCGAGCGCTAAAATTGACAGAACATCAGGTGTTTTAACCGTATTAGCACCACCGATAGTATTAAGGCCACCTAATTTAAAAATATGGGCAGAGCGCAAATACAATGTTGATAAAGGCCTAACCAAAGGTGAAACGCGCAACTATACCATTGGCGCAGAGGGGGCAGCATTAACCAGTGACAGCACCATCACCATCTACACCGAATGGTTAGACGAATACGGCAATCCGCTGCCTGATGAGCTTGGCCTAGACAACGGCGAGCAATATGGTTTTACCGGGCGCTTAGCCAAAGTCGTGGCGCCTAATCAACTACAAGGCGTTGGCGCAGGCAATGACTTAGCCTCGTTTGCCATAGCCCCCGGGCGCAAAACCCAAGTCATCAGTGTGGGCAGTAACCTCACCACGGCTGAGCATTATTATGTGCATGTGATTGGTAAAGGCAAAGACCAAGAATGTGGCGGTGGTGGCAGTTGCCCAAGCTTTAGCAACACCGGCACTACTGCGCCTTACGACACCCGGCCAAACTTACTGGTACCTTTTTTAGTACCACTGCCCGATGAAGACCGCACCTGGATTGACTACCGTACCTACCGTGGTTTACTCGCCGATGAAACCATTACCAACAAACCCAATAAGCCACTGCCGGCGTATAGTCACGGGCGTACCGACCTGAATATCAATTCAGCCAGTATGGCCTAGAAATGAAAGAAATTAATGCAACAGCAACGGATGCAAGTGGCGCAGAAACAAGCACCAATATTCTCAAAAGTGACAGCCCAACCATCACCAGTAGCGATGACTACATTACCGCCTTGTACTCACTCATTAGCAGTAATAACGACCGATTAACGGCGATAGACGGCCCACAAGAGTTGGTACTAGCACTGGGCGAAGAAGAGCAGTTAATCACCATTGGCGAAGACCAAAGCATTACTTTTAGTAACATTGAACACCTATCACAACTTGCCCCTGAAGATTTTTTGAGTATAAGGCTTTACACCAATAATGATGCCAGTAATATACTGTGGGAGTATGCGTTTTTAACCAATGATTTAGATATTGATTCCGATAATAATAATGGTTTTAGTGAACCAGACTCGTCTGGGACTGAAGAGCGTATGGAGTCAAAATTTAATGATTTGGATAAGCCGGGTAAACTAATTGTTGTTGATGCAAGTATTGAAAACGTAGAAGGTAATGATAATACCTTACCAGGTTTTGCTAATTACTTCGGAATAAAGAAAACCACTTTTGTGCCTTTAGTGATTCATGTCAACCTTGGCGAACAAGGAGATCGTGATAAGACGCTTTTACAGCTTTCTTATTATGCTTCTGTACCAAAAAGTCCGGCAGAATTCGAATATCATTTTTATGATGAGGATGCTGAAAACGATGGTGATGAAAAATCAGACAAAGACAAGAAACAATACATCCCTAGTAAAGGGGTGTTGAGAGTGTGGACCAAAAAATCAACACAAGACAGAAATTACTTGTCTGTCATAGAATCCGGTGATTTTGTACCAACAGATATTTTGATTCGGTTAAGTCAGTTACCTGAATTGGTTGATGACAAATTAACCTTGTATGTTGAGGTTGTCGGTATTAGTGAATTACCCGGCAATTATTTAATTCAAGCAAAGATTGTAAACTTATAACGCCTCAAACCTCTATTTTTATCCAATAAATTTATGATGGAATAGGTGTGACAATTAACACTAAAAGGAAGTGTATCATGACAAAGTTAACAAAATATTATATAGGTGTATTAATGTTTGGTAGCATAATGCTTTCATCTTTAGCCTCGGCAACAGATGACCAAAGTGCGATCAACCGATTAGTTCAATTAAGCACAATTCCCACGCAAGCCTCCATAGATGAAGTGATTGCGTTAGGCAGCGAAGGTAGCACTAATGAAATGCGTCAGCAATACGTTTTTACTGCATTAATTCGTATTGGTCCATCGGTCAGTGGTGATGCTTATGCAAAAGACATTTTGGATATGGGTACGGCAAGTGCTAAGAACTTGCAAGGTGCGCTAGCCTACTTATCTAGCCACCCAGAGAACTGGATGGCTCCTTATGTAGCAACTTATATTCAAGCAAGCCAAGCGGGTATTATTCGCTCAATGGCCGCCTATTTAGCCGGGCGTCTTAATTTAACAGCGCAAAAAAATAACATACTAACGATAATGGCTGATACAACCATTGCGGATGACCGTATTCACGCCGCTTTAGGTTTGTCACACCTTATTACGGGCGCAGAATTTAATACTGTCATTGATAGTTCTAGTATGCGTGCTTGGGACAAAAAACTCATACATAGTTACAACGATTTTAATTGGGCGAATAATGAAGAAAAAGACAAATTAGTGAGTACCTTGTATCAGCGCAGTGAAACTTTTTTAGTACTTACCGCGTATGAGTATTTGCTCAAGAACGATAAAATTGATTTATTAAAACGCCTTAAAATCATTAACGACGACAATGGCAATGCTGCAATCACTTATCCGCCCATGCAAGCCGTTGTGCGTATGTTAGGTTACCAAACCAGCGGTACTTTTGATGCGGCACAAATCACTAAATTAGCATTGATGTAATCATAAAGACAATCAATGGGGTAGCATGGTTGTTAACTTTGCCGCTTCTATAAAGAGAAAGGAAATTCGATGAAAAAAACTCACTATTCACACCGTAAGATATTAGCAAAACTTACCGTACTGCTCCTGCTTTTATCCATGGCAGGGTGTTCAATGGTTTCGGGACGATATGGCCCGTTTACCTTTACCGTACAAACTCAAAGTGGCGAGCAAGTGAACGATGTTATTGTTACATTGATATTCGCCAGACCGAACTCACTTTTTCGCTCTAACCACACTTATATAGAGACACGCCTTGCTAATAGTGGTGAAAAAGTCACCTTGCCCCGTGGCTATGTGCTTGATACTGATGATACCGGTATCGGCATGATTTTAAGTGTGCAGCATATGGATTATTACCAGTATTCCACGGAATATGTCACCATTAATACCGCCGATAAAAACGTTGTTATTGTTTTGCCTGATCCCATAATAGCGAGAAAAAAATGGGTGAGGAAAAAGAAATTCAAAGGATAATGAAAAGCTCATTATTGTCAAAAAATAAAAGAAATCGTACGGAATCAATAAAATTAGAAAAAATCATGGCTTTGTATAGCATTTCAAAAGGTTATTTTGTTGATTTAGTCAAGTTAGGTCGAGAAGATTTAGTTGAGAGATATTTAAAACAAAAAATGACGGCTATTTTTGGGATTGATCTTAGTTCTTCTGAAGCTAGAGAAACTGAACGCCAAGTAAGAGAGAATATTCGTGTTCGTACTTAAAATATATAAAAAGAAAATACTACTAACCACCTTTGTTGCCAGTATCTCATTTGCAGTATTGGCGCATGATACTAAAGTGACCCACCCAGTAATTACCCTTGAAGCCATTCGCTTGCTTGAAAAGCAAGACAATTAGCATTGATGTAATCATAAAGACAATCAATGGGGTAGCATGGTTGTTAACTTTGCCGCCTCTATAAAGAGAAAGGAAATTCGATGACAAAAACACACTATTCATACCGCAAGATATTAGCAAAACTTACCGTACTGCTCCTGCTTTTATCCATGGCAGGGTGTTCAATGGTTTCGGGACGATATGGCCCGTTTACCTTTACCGTACAAACTCAAAGTGGCGAGCAAGTGGACGATATTATTGTTGGTTTGGCGTTTAGTCGACCCAATTCACTTTTTCGTTCTAACCACACATATAGAGAAAAACTCCTTGTTAATAGTGGTGAAAAAGTCACCTTGCCCCGTGGCTATGTGCTTGATACTGATGATACCGGTATCGGCATGATTTTAAGTGTACGGCATATGGATTATTACCAGTATTCCACGGAATATGTCACCATTAATACCGCCGATAAAAACGGTATTATTGTTTTGCCTGACCCTATTATTAAAAAGAATAAAGAGATTACTGAAAAAGAGATTCAAGAATTAATGTCATTCCGCAATATAAGCCGTCCTGAAGCAATAAGCAGTCAAAAAAGAGCTAATTTATATTCAATTTCACAACGTTATTTTGTTGCTTTAGTAAAATTAGGTCGAGAAGATTTAGTTGAAAAATATTTAACATTAAAAATGACCGCTATGTTTGGTAATAACCCTAATTCTCCCGAAGCTAAAGCCGTTGAGAGTAAAGTAAGAGAGGGTATTCGTGTACGTACTCAATAAAAAAGTAGTAAATTCAATATGTAAAATAATTATATCAGCTCTTGTTAGCAGTACCTCGCTTGAAGTATTAGCACATGATACTAAAGTTACGCATCCGGTGATCACCCTTGAAGCGATTCGTTTGCTTGAAAAGCAAGATAAGATGAAAGGCGAGTTTTCGGAGCTTTACCGTATGACATCAGATGAATTGATACTTGGGAATGGTAAATTCCCTTTGTTTTGGGGGGCATGGAATGCTGACAAGGATGGCCCATGGTTGTTGGCCGATGAGCGTATCTATCCAAATATGGATGCGGCAGATACTGATGAAGACGATGGCTTCTGGCATAATTTAGTGACCACACCTTATGCGGAGTTACATGAAATTAATGATATGACGGTAATTAGTGGTGTTGTGCGTGAAGATCATCCGTTTACTAAGGTATTAAAACATTTTTATCATGCCTATAGCACTGCGCCATTAACAATAGTAGGTAAGGAATTGGGTGAAAATAGTAAAACTCGTGCATTAACTTTTTTAGTCCGTTCAGCTAACCAGTATGGCTATGAAATTGGGCATGATTTTAGTGACGATAACTGGAAAAACGACTGGTACGACATTGATGAAACTTTAAAAAACAAGATCAAAGCGGCTAGCGTTAACACAGAAAAAGTGTATTTTGCTAAACAATTGGCATTTCAAACCTTCGGTGAAGCGTTACATCATGTCGAAGATATGAGCTCTATTGCCCATGTACAAAACGATGGCCATCTGGTTTTTTCTGATGACGAACTCGACGATTACGAAGGACATTATTTACCTAATAAAATCTTTCAGTTTTATGGTGCCGGACCTAGCGGTTCTTCTAGCACAACGAATGATAATTGGTTTTTAAAGGCAGGGGCAGTTGCCGCTACTGTAGATAATGTAAATGATATTTGGCCAACTAAGCAAAGTGCGATTAAGTGGGAAAGTAACAGCTTAGCGCATAAAATTTACAACGCTTCGGTATTTCAAGGTGTTTTACAGCCCGATGGTATAAATACGCCTGCAAATGACGAAATTACATCAGACGGTGAATTGGCTGATATGTTTCAATACCAAGAGAAGGATGAAAAAGGCATACCAAAAAATAAAGGCTTGTATCATGACAACCGTTCATTTTATGAGTTTGCCGTATGGACTATTGAAGATGTAGGTAATTACCACTATAAAACCTTTTGGTGGTCTAACAATGACTGGTGGCCAACAGAAAGGTTTGACGGCCCCGCCGGTTATTATTATATCGAGCAAAAAACGGGTGACTCTTTTCGAGGAGACGAAAGTGATTTTGCAGTGGCTCACAATGGCATACGGGCTGAATTAACTCAACCATACAGTACAGATAATAAATTACTGAAAGTAGATAACGAAAACAAGAATAAGTTACTGACTAAGTTTGCCCAACAATTGGTTCCTTTAGCTATTCGATACTCCGCCGGTTTTTCAGCTTATTGGTATAATACTGTTAACTCACCACCCTATTTAAAAGCGGTCAAAGTTAAACAAAAAGTAATAAAAGTTAAACAAGCCGACAATACTTATGCCAAATATGAATTTACGGCTTACGATGCGCGTTGGAAAAACGGTCATGCGTTTTTAACTAACACTCAAGATAGTATAGATACATCGATTGGTTATGTGTCAAAAGCACTCTTTACGGCGAAACGAAAACTGAACCGTGAAACACCGACAGCACCTTTGTATCATAATCAAGACATTGATATTTATTTAACCTTTAGTGAGCCAATTAAACCACCACAGAAAGATGGTAGTAATTTTGAAATAGGGTTAAAGCGAGAATCAGCGTTAAAAAACGGTGAAATATCTGAATCTTCTTCTATTAAAATGCTAGATAAAGCTAACCTTGAATTTATTGATTTAGATGCCCCTAGTAATGCAGGTAACCCTAAAGTGCTCGCCGTTAGAGGTGAGTTTCCTGAGTTTGATGCTACTAATGTGCACTTAAAAGGTAGTCGTTATCGGGTCACTATTAAAAAAGCGGCTATTGAGAAGATTGAGCATTTATATGGTGCGGTACGTTTAGTAGTTAAAGCCAATGATAAAAATCTTCATAGTAGTATAGGAGGAGCAGATCTTGATGATAAGCCGAGAACGCCAAAGACGTATTAAAGCCACATTGTTAGGGGACGCTGAACCCAAATTCGCTTGGTACGATGGTGATATGGAATTAGATACCGTCTTTTCGGCAAGTAAGGATATTAATGGGAAACCTATTACTAAAAAACACTTTAAATATGACACTGGTAAAGGTGATCAGAATCATATTTTATGGTTCAGTCCTGAGGTTACAGAGGAGGACTTGACGGAGCAAATTAAAAAAAACAAAGACCAAGGTTACGACGGCGTATCAATTACAGGTATGCCTAAAGAAGACAAAAGTAAAACTTATCAAGTCATACATGATAAAAAATTAGGGCACCCTCAATAGGGAAATGAATTTAATCCTTTATTGCTCGTGTTAACTCTGATTATTTTTAACTAAGATAAAATATAGGAGCCTGAAATTTTTATGACTTTAATGGTGACGGGCAGTCAGACAAGGTTATTCAAGGTCACTTGGTCACCAAAGCCAATGAAAACGGCGATAATGAAGAGGTTTTTGAGGCCAATAGCGCGGGTAATTTACAAGGGCTGTATTTTGACGCACCCGAAGCAGGCGAGGCACCTGACCTACTGCGCCTTATCGACCACGAAGTACGTAAAGCCTCTGTTGGCCTGTTAGAAAGTATTAGCACAGCCGATTTACGCAATACCGACGTACTCTTTTTTAGAGAGTCCACCGGACAATTAATCATGGAGCGAAACGGCTTAAAAGAAGCCGAAGTCAGAGGCGGCGAAGTACAGCTAGACGAAGAAACGCAACTGGTGGGTTATCGTGTGATGTTGCGTGGCCCTCGGGATTGGAGTTTAAATATCGGCGGCGGCGTAGGATATAAACAGCGACAAGGAAGTTATGAGAATTGGGCGACAGAGTATCAGTTAACCGAGCCGTTTCAACAGAAAAAGTCTGACTACATACGTGAAGGCGAAACCATTAAAATTGTCGCCATTAACCGCGCCACCGGTTATATGGGCACAGCGAGCGCTAAAATTGACAGAACATCAGGTGTTTTAACCGTATTAGCACCACCGATAGTGTTAAGGCCACCTAATTTAAAATATGGGCTGAGCGCAAATACAATGTTGATAAAGGTCTGACCAAAGGTGAGTCGCGCAACTATACCATAGGCGCCGAGGGGGCAGCATTAACCAGTGACAGCACCATTACCATCTACACCGAATGGTTAGACGAATACGGCAATCCGCTGCCTGATGAGCTTGGCCTAGACAACGGTGAGCAATATGGTTTTACCGGGCGCTTAGCCAAAGTCGTGGCGCCTAATCAATTACAAGGCGTTGGCGCAGGCAATGACTTAGCCTCATTTGCGATAGCCCCTGGACGCAAAACCCAAGTCATTAGTGTGGGCAGTAACCTCACCACAGCCGAGCATTATTATGTGCATGTGATTGGCAAAGGCAAAGACCAAGAATGCAGCGGTGGTGGCAGTTGCCCCGGCTTTAGCAACACCGGCACTACCGCGCCTTATGATACCCGGCCAAACTTACTGGTACCCTTTTTAGTACCCCTGCCAGATGAAGACCGCACCTGGATTGACTACCGTACTTACCGTGGTTTACTGGCAGATGAAGCCATTACCAACAAACCCAATAAGCCACTGCCGGCGTATAGTCGGGCGTACCGACCTGAATATCAATTCAGCCAGTATGGCCTAGAGATGAAAGAAATTAATGCAACAGCAACGGATGCCAATGGCGCAGAGACTAGCACTAACATTCTCAAGAGTGACAGCCCAACCATTACCAGTAGTGATGATTACATTACCGCCTTGTACTCACTTATTAGCAGTAACAACGACAGACTAACCGCAATAGATGGCCCACAAGAATTAGTCTTAGCACTGGGTGAAGAAGAGCAACTCATCACCATTGGCGAAGACCAAAGCATTACTTTTAGTAATATTGCGCACTTAGCAAGCCTAGACCCTGAAGATTTCCTCAGTATGCGGCTTTACACCAATAACGATGCCAGTAATATCTTGTGGGAGTATGCGTTTGGTAGTTTCGGTGTATATCCTGAGGTTGAGCTTGAAATAAGTGCCGATGATCATTTTACCTACATTACCGCAATGTCAGTGCATGGTGACGGCTCAGATATAGGTTGGAAACTTATTGAAAATTCGGGTGGCGGAAATATATCTGAAAACGCAACAGAGCTTGATGAACAAGTTTCAATTATAACTCTGAATACATCTACCAAAGTCGGTGATACTTATAAAGTTCGTAGTCAATTAATAAATATTGAAACACAAAGTGGAGTAAAAGCCATTGGTAGTTATCTAGATACAGGGCTTATAAAAGTAATTGCCGGTAAACCTGACACAATACAGATTACTAAAAATATAGAGCATTATCCTTCAGATAATACGGGAACGGTTACTTTAACTGCTTTAATCAAAGATCAATTTGGTAATCATGTAGAAGATGGAACGGCTGTGACATGGTTAGCAAATGAGTCAACATCATCCTTTATAAGTGTAGAAAATATTACAGTTGACGGTTTAGTTACAGCAGAGTTGAGATCACCAAAGTTACCTGTTGATCAAGTGGTAACTGTAATGTCTGGTGATGTTGTTCATTCTACCACAATGAAAGTTAATCGAGTAAGCGGCTCTTTGACTTCAGATGTAGCTGTTATTAACGTAGATAATACTGAAACAGCAACCATAACAGCAAACGTAAATGCTACAGATGGCACCCCTGTTTTTTGGATGTCCAAAGAACGGTGTGGTTTTAGGTGATAACTTTGTAACGGATGGAAAGGCAACTGCTATATTGTCTGGTGGCTTAGTAGGTGAGGTCGCAGTAACGGCAACAATAGGAGATCGCTTACTTCTTTGGGAAGGAAGCTTTGAAAGTAACTCAGCTATCAAGGTTAAAGTCGAACATCCCTACATAGTTGCGGGTGAAAAAAGTAATGGTATTGGTGAGGTTGTTCGAGGTGATGGCACCGTTAGTAAAATTCCCTATTGGTCGAGCAGTAATGTTGAAGTAACGGGTCCTGAAAATGCATGGTTGGATATTGGTGTTTCAGATAATAAAAAAACTGAAATATTTTTATTTGAAGAACTTGATGTAGATATAACTAAAGGAAATTTGAAAGGGCATGAAATAAAGGTATCAGGCGCAATATTAGATACTATTGTTAGGCATTCTGGCTCAGGGGCATTTTTATTTGATGGCCAAGGTCAGGGAGTAATAACACATCATGATGATTTTAATTTCAAGGAAGAATTCTCGATTTCAGTATGGTTAAGACCAAATGAAATAACAAATGCACAAATACTCAAAAAAGGATCTGATTGGCAATTAACTTTACTCGATGACGGTAAAATAAAAGCTACTATTAAAACCAATGTTGCTTCATATGAAGTTATATCTGACGCTAAAGTGGAAGTAGGCTCATGGTCTTACGTTTCAATTGATTATGGTAGTAATGGTTTGAGATTAACCATTGGAGTAGATGCAAAATCTAATGGAAATGCGCAGGGTTTATTATCAAATAATAATGGAAATATTGCCATTGCAGATAACTTTAATGGGCATGTTGATGATTTGGTTTTTTCTAGCACCAATAAAGATGCAGAAATCAGGTTTGAAGGTTTAGATGGTACAGGTAGATTACAATTAGATAGCTCAGGTCATGCTAATTTCCAAGTACTAAATACAGGTGATTTAACCTCACGTATTTCATCTCGTGTCCCAATAACTATACGTTCTACCCCTGTACGACAAAGTAAGACTAAACTTTCCAGAAGCATAAGTGTGCTATCGAATAGCCCAAGCGAAGCAACTGAAGATGAAGAAAGTGTAACAACCTATGTTCAAATTGTAGAACGAGATACATGGTTTTTATTGGTTGATACTGTGACCTCTTTTTTTGGTGGTGATCCAGAATCAGGTCTTTGGTTTTGTGTCAAATATCGCAGGTGGTATGGCGATAGTTGGAGATGTTGGCGCGATTACTAAAAATTCATGGCGAGCAACTGGGTGGTCAGACAATGAACCTAATTTAGTTGAAACATTTTTTAGTGGTTTAGGCTTATTAACAGAAGCCGCGGTAGGTTTTGGCGAAGTTGCTGACTTACCAATTTCCGTAGTTAAATCGGTATCATCTACTTTTGGAGATACCCCATTTACTCGAACGCTAGCGACACGGGTTAAAGATTCGGTCATTGAAGATGTGCCCTTTAGTGAAGCAGAAAGTGCAATTGTTAAACAGCTAAGTGAGGGAGATTATGCGCTTGGTAAGGTTTTTAATGAAGTTGTAACATCGGATGAATTGTATAAAGCCGCCATTCGTAGTGGCGACAAATTAGGAGATGACTTCTTAGATGTATTTACAAAAATAGCGACAGACCCTAGTTTAGGGAAAGCACCGGCAGAAGCATTAATTCTAGTGTTATCAAAATCCTCAGATGACGTGCTGAAAAACATTAAAGACTCACCAGTTCCTTTGTTAGAATCTTTAACTGCTATAGCAAAGTCAAGTGCAAAAGTTAGTCCTGAGCTAATGACGAAGATATTAGGGAATGATAAAATTTATTCAAATGCATATAAGCAAGGAGAATTACTTAAAGATATAGGTGAAATCGCTACTGTTAAGGGGGTTGAAGATTTAGCTAAAATGCTAAAAACTAACAATATCCGTGCTAAAGGATTTAGATACGAATTAGAGAGTGCTGCTTATTTAAAAAGAGAAGGTGTAAATGTTGCTGAACTGTCAACTCAAACCTCATCAAAAAAACTTGGCAATACGGATATAGATATAATTGCAGACTTTGGCCAAGGTTTAACCTATGTTCAAGTTAAAAAAAGCACGGCTGCTTTAGGTTATGGAGCTAAAAATTTAAATAAAACAAAATTATGGATAGCAAAGGCACAAGAAGCCTTAGGTGCAGCTCCAAATGATTTTAGCAAAATTTTATATGTTGTTCCCCCTGGTCAAAATATACCAAAGCAAATCAGAGAGTATCTTGAACTTAAGAATATTCAGGTGCTTAAAGATATACCACATTTATAGAGAAAGAATAATGTCAGAACGAAAATATGAATTTTTATCAGTAAAACAGGTCAAACTTGAAGAGGTTGAAAGCCTATTAGAAGAGATATCAAATAAGTTTACAAACGTTAATGTTCTAGGTACTAGTGATTTACATAATCTATACTTTGAAAAATTATCAAGGTGCGAGTTGTTAGATTTTAAAAGCGATATTAATATAAAAGATTTAATGATTGAAGGTGTTTTGAATTTTCGTTCTAATTTCTGGGAGACTTTAGAGGACGTACTTTTAAGATTAGATGAAAGGATTAGGGAATATGGCGGCTGCATTATTAATATCGATTATAAGGGAAAGGTGCAAGAGGATAATAAAAGAGCATATGATTCTATAGGGCTTAGAATTGAACAAAACCAATGTTCTTTTTCATTTTATGCGAATGGCTCGAAAATCTCCTCTGATAAGGAATATGGTAAGCGAGTCATAAAAGAACTTATTGAGCTTATTGGATTAGATATTATAGTTGAAGAAAGCGAAGGTTTTTTTAGATTAACTTCTGACACTAAAAATTTGAAAATATTAGCGGGAGGCTTATTTGGAAAAAATCCCAGTGCATTTTACTGTGAAATTGATGAAAGCTCACCAAAGATTCAAGTGAAACTGTTAAAGAAAGCGCTTGAATTTCTCTATAACGAAAAGGTACTAAGTTGTTCCTGGAAGTGTTATCCAATTATTTTTGACAACAGCTCATTTGGAAATCATCAATCAAATTTTATTGATGTTATTAGAGAGCAAAATTTACCTGCTGATTATTATAATGGCAACATTTCTGTGTCAATTGAAAAATTATTAAACTTTGATGAATTACAAAAGCTCTGTATATCCAATAGTTCAATATTCACCCGACTGGTGACATTTGACATTGATAATTCAGACTTAGGAGAGATACTAGTAGAGACAACTAAATCGGGGCATAGGTTACATCTTGAATTTAAAAATGAGGAAAGTAAGGTAAAAGTTTTGAATAATCTTAGAGTAGACTTTAAAGAATTAAATAATTAACTGGAAAAATTAACACGGACAGAAATTAACAAGGACATATATGGACGCTCTCCAGAAATCAAGCCGAACTTAAGTAAAAACATAAATATATCTCTTATGTTTTCATCGGTTGATCTTAAGTACTTTTACTTTATTGTTTTCGATGACAGGCCCTATTGCTGCTTAAAGCAAACTGTAACCAATGCCTTAAAAACAGATACAAAGCTTAGGGAGCGTATCGCAGGGTGGTATAGATTATCTGATGATACTTTATTGAATAATAAAGTAAATGAAGTGTTATCAGTATTTAGATCTAAATTAGAAAGTAAAATATTGGTGGTTGAATGATGTATAAAATATCTATTGAAGAGTTTGAAAATATTGGGTGGGTTCATTATTTTCACGAGCAAGTGTTTTATCAAACCCGAATTAACAAGGACAGTCGCTTAAAGTTGAATAATATAAACCACTGAACTAAGGTTAATCTATAACCATTATTCAGAGTTTTTGTTATGACAACTGCCAGAAAACAACTCATTAGCTTAGTTGATACCCCTTATTATCATTGTATTTCTCGTTGTGTTCGCCGCGCCTTTTTATGTGGTGAAGATAAAAACACAGGGGAAAATTTTGACCACAGGCGGTCATTTGGGTTGAGGATAAATTACTCAGCCTAAGTCAAGTGTTTGCTATTGATGTGTGCGCTTACGCTGTTATGAGTAATCACACGCACATGGTACTTTTTGTTGATGAAACAACAGCGAAAGGGTGGTCAACACTTGAGGTACTTGAGCGGCGGCATCAGTTATTTAAAGGTACCTTATTAACGCAAAAATATTGCCGAAGAGAAGAAATCCCTGACTACCTTATAGCTTCTTTACTTGAAACGGTAGATGTTTATCGCAATCGTTTGATGGATATCAGTGGTTTATGCGCTTACTCAACCAAAGTATTGCAATACAAGCCAATCAAGAAGATAACTGTACAGGTCATTTTTGGGAAGGGCGCTTTAAATCCCAAGCGCTATTAGATGAAGCGGCACTTGCGGCTTGTATGGCCTATGTAGACTTAAACTCCGTTAGAGCTAACATTGCCATAACGCCTGAAACATCCGCACATACCAGTGTAAAAGAGCGAGTAGTACAAGCTAAAAAAGCTAAACAACCCAAATCATTACTACCATTTGTAGGAAACCCACGTAAAGCAATGCCAAAAGGCTTACCATTTGAGCTTAAAGATTACCTTGAATTAATTGAACAGACAGGTCGGTGTTTCCGTGAAGATAAAGCAGGCTATATTGAAACAACTCAACTGACTTTACTTAACCGCTTGAACATAAGTCCTGATAATTGGCTCACGTTAACAAAAGACTTTAGAAAGGTATTCCGTGGCGCGGTAGGTCATAGTGATGTGTTAACCGATTACTGTGAGCATAAAGGATTAAAGCGGCGAACCAATGTCAGTTGCTGTGATAAACTATTGGCATAAAGAATTAACACTAATCACTTATTTTAAACAACACATCAAGCTTGATGTGTTTGTAATGCCTAGAAAACAGTAATTTCCTAATTTGGCTGTAACGTTGGTCAATAATTTTCAAATTGAGATCATATTCTTCATCTTTGAGTTTATTTAGAGCTGTTATTTAGCTTGTAATCTGGTTTTGTTGTAGAGTAATTTATAAGCGAGTGTCCTAATTTACTTTTGTTGTAGAGTAATTTATAAGCGAGTGTCCTAATTTACTTTAAGCGAGTGTCCTAATTTACTTTAAGCGAGTGTCCTAATTTACTTTTTGCTGATCTAAATTAAATATTGAAATACACTGACTTTGTTGATTAAATCACAGCTCTTTACTGTGGTTAAATAACCGTCAACGTCAAAAATTACCAGAGCAGATAAACACGGTAAGATTAATGAAAAAACGTGCCCGTTAATAACCTCTTTAGGCATTACTAGTGACGAATGGATACAACTTGCCGAACATTTTGGCAAAAAACACCAATAAACGGTTGGCTCGTTAGCTGAGCTTAATGCTTTTTCTGCTCACACAGGAAAGCATAAAGATACGATAGTTAGCAATATCAGATAAAAGTAATGCATTATATTTTTATAATTTTAGGTCTAAGTAAAAAACCAATAATACTACCAAAGATGCTCTTATATATTGCTTCTATTTCTTCTTTGCTGATACTTCCACCAAATATAAGCATTTCTAGTTTTTCTCTAGGTTCTTTCACAATATAACCTGATGAGCTGAATCCATTTTTTTCATAAAAAGCTTTACGCTTAACTCTTTGTGGGTAGTTTTTTTCTCGCTTATCAAGCTGTTCAATGTTAAGTACAATTCTTTTTCTCGAGTGCGTAACTTTCATTGAATCTATTACTTTACTGCCATATCCACCTGAGCGGTAAGATTCAGATATAGCGAAAAAGTGTACTAATACAATGTCTTTATACTCAGTAGTATAAATAAGGCCAATCCAAGTGTCATTTGCATAAAGAATGTTAAAGCCTGCCTTACCTTTTCTCAATTTAAACCTAAGAAACCACGTGGGGATACGTTGAGCAGTGGTAAAAGCTGACTTATATAAATCAATAACGTTCAGGTAGTTATCGTCATTTTGATTAAGTGGTTGTAGATTAATGCTCAAATGATGTACTCAACGAATTAACAGGAGAAATATAGATTAAAATAAGAGATACATGAGCAAAAGCCAACTGTTTTTTGTCTTTTTTTTGATATCAAGGGGTCAGCTAACTTGATATGGATTATGTTCATATGTAATATACTCAAATGGCACGTTTACCTCGAATAGTTATTCCCAATCAGCCTCTGCATATCATGCATAGAGGTAATAACCGCCAAGATATTTTTCGGTGTGAAGAAGATATGCTTCGAATAAAGGAAGATATTTTCTACGCACTGGAAAAGTCAGGCTGTCAACTTCACGCCTATGTAATAATGACCAATCATTTACATTTACTTATTACTCCTGAAAATAAAGACCAACTTGCTATTTTTATGCAAATGATGGCGAACAAGTATGTTCGTTATTTTAATTCAAAATATGAACGAACAGGCACTATTTGGGAAGGGCGTTATAAGTCGTGTTTGGTTGATAGTGAACAGTATTTATTTGCGCTACATAAATATATCGAAATGAACCCTATTAAAGCGAAAATGGTTAAATCGCTTGATGACTATAAATGGTCTAGTTATGCATATAACGCTTTAGGGCAAAAAGATAAATTGATCAGGGAGCATCGTTTATATCAAAAGTTAGGTAAAACAGTAAAGGTGAGGTGTAAAGAGTATCAATCGCTATTTACTGAATTAGATTTATCTAAGCAAAATGATACTATTACGCAGGCAACATTACGTGGTGAAGTTTATGGTAGCGCTAATTTCCATCAGCATATTGAGAAATATCTCACGCGACCTACAAAGCTATCCGCGCATGGTGGAGATAGAAAGAGTAAAACATACAAGAATCAAGTTAGCTGACCCCTTGAAATTCCTTGAAATTCCTTTACTGAATTAGATTTATCTAAGCAAAATGATACTATTACGCAGGCAACATTACGTGGTGAAGTTTATGGTAGCGCTAATTTCCATCAGCATATTGAGAAATATCTCACGCGACCTACAAAGCTATCCGCGCATGGTGGAGATAGAAAGAGTAAAACATACAAGAATCAAGTTAGCTGACCCCTTGAAATTCCACCCCTTGAAATTCCCTTGAAATTCTCAAAGTTTACAAGGACAGTCGCTCAAAGTTTACTAAAGCAAGAACAGCTAACTAGGACTGTTAAAACTAGTTAGTTCTACGTGGATACTTGAATTATCGTTTTTCGTAACCACTTATAGTGAAAGATTAAAATCCTGAGAGCACATCGTGAGCGATAAAAGCCAAACCATTAATCAGCCTATTTCAGATGATAGCTCTTCAAAAAATAAGCCTAAAGCATTCACCGACCTGTTACCCATCTTTTCCTTTATTAAGCCCTACAAACTGATGTTAGCGTTGGCATTGTTGGCGTTATTAATGACCGCTGCCGTAAATTTATCTTTAGGGCAGGGGGTAAAGTTTGTAATTGACAGTGGTTTTATTGCGGGTTCAGTTGAACAATTACAATCAGCTATCTTAGTATTAATTGGGTTAATTAGTTTACTGGCAATAGGTACTTTTAGTCGTTTTTATTTAATGTCATGGTTAGGTGAACGAGTTAGCGCCGATATTCGAAAAGCGGTTTTCAACCGAATTGTTACTTTGCATCCAAGCTATTTTGAAGAAAACCGCAGTGGTGAGTTAATGTCTCGGTTAACGACTGATACTGCTTTGCTACAGTCAATTGTTGGTTCGTCTTTTTCGATGGCACTGCGCAGTTTATTGATGTTGATTGGCGGGTTAGTGATGTTAATGGTGACTAATTTAAAACTAACACTCTTTGTTATTTTCAGCGTGCCGATTATTTTAATACCTATGATGATTTATGGCCGCAAAGTCAGAAAACTAGCGGAAAGCTCACAAGATGCTATCGCTGATGTTGGCACCTATGCGGGTGAAATTATACAAAACATAAAAGTGGTACAAAGCTATACCCATGAGGCCAAAGAACAAAAGGCTTTTGCTGATGAAGTCGAAAAAGCTTTTTCTGTCGCCAAACGACGGGTAAAACAACGTTCATTGTTAATTGCTATTGTTATTTTTCTTACCTTTGGTGCTATTAGTGGCATGTTGTGGGTAGGCGGCATGGATGTTTTGCAAGGCAAGATGAGCGGTGGAGAATTAGGAGCATTTGTTTTTTATGCCATTATGGTCGCCATGTCTGTGGCAACAGTTGCAGAGGTATATGGTGAATTACAGCGAGCGGCAGGCTCTGCAACGCGACTGTTAGAGTTACTTAAGGTTGAAAGTGATATTAACGAGTTAACTACTCCTAAGGTGTTGCCCAATAATGCCCGATCGGTAATTAAATTTGAAAACGTAGACTTTTGTTATCCATCACGTCCTGACAGTGCTGCACTTAAGCATATCAATTTAGCAATACCTACCGGAAATATTGTCGCGTTAGTGGGTCCATCAGGTGCTTGGAAAAACAACTTTATTTGAATTATTACAACGTTTTTATGATCCTCAAAAAGGCCGTATTTGTTTTAATGATGTGGATATTACCCAACTAAAATTAACTGATTTACGTCAAACGATGGGCATGGTACCGCAGCACCCGATACTCTTTAGTTCGGATGTTTGGCACAACATACGTTATGGTAAGCCAGAAGCAAGTGATGAAGAGGTTATTAGCGCCGCCAAAAGAGCACATGCTCATGAGTTTATTGAACAACTACCTGAAGGTTATGATAGCTTTTTAGGTGAACAAGGTGTGCGTTTATCCGGTGGGCAAAAACAGCGTATTGCTATAGCTCGAGCCATTTTAAAAGACCCTGATGTATTGCTCCTTGATGAGGCAACCAGTGCGTTAGATGCACAAAGTGAATCTCATGTACAAGCAGCATTAGATGAGTTAATGACCAATAGAACAACATTAATTATCGCTCATCGGTTAGCGACGGTAATTCATGCTGATTTAATTGTTGTTATGGACCAAGGTGAAATTGTCGATACTGGGGATCATAAGTCGTTGTTAAAAAGTTCTAAATTATATCAACGTCTTTGTGAACTTCAGTTCGATAAGGCCAACAACATACTGGCCTGAAAAGACAAATTAGCAAACTCAGTCGCTCAAAATTGTATAATATAGACTTCTGAATTAGGAGCAATAAAGCGCTTCATTAATCTTATCGTTTCAGCGCATTATTAAAAAGCATGTAATTTAAGCCGGATTGATAAAGGCTTCAATTACTTCAATTGACAATTCAGGTGTTGCACCATGGTGTTGAGCGACCATAGCGCCAACTGCACAGGCAAAATCAACCGCATATTGTGCATCAGTTGTTGTGCATAATTGATAAATTAACGAACCTAAAAATGAATCACCGGCGCCAACGGTATCAGCAACGTTAATTAAAAAGCCTGAGTTATAATAATTGGTATTATTAATTTTAAGTAATGCACCATAACGACCTTTGGTTACACATAAATAAGCGGTATTAGTTTGCTCGGCAATAAACGCTAAATTTTGCTCTAACGAGTTGAACTTAGAGCCCATTGCATGGGCTATTTCGTATAACTCATCATCGTTAAGTTTAATAAAGTCAGCACTTTTCATTAACGTAATTAAGGTTTCAAGGTTGTAATGTGGTTTACGTAAGTTAACATCAAATATTTTAAATTTTGCTACATCGATAAGCTGTTCTAAGGTCGCTAGTGACACTTGTTGACGGCCAACTAAACTGCCATAAACAAAAATATCTGAGTTTTTAACTTGTTCAAGTAGCACAGGAGTTAACGCGATATTATCCCATGCAGTATCGCTCACAATGTCGTAAGTAGCTGAGCCGTGCTTATCTAAAGTGACTTCGACCGTACTCGTTTTTTTGTCAGTATTGGTCTCAATGAAATTAGTTTTTATGTTACGCGCTTTAATTTCATTAAGCAGTGCTTGGCCTAATTCGTCATCACCTACTGCACTGATCATTTGTGCATTAATGCCAAGAGAGTTTAAACGTAAACACACATTTAATGGCGCGCCACCTAAGCGTTTACCATCAGGGAAACAATCCCAAAGTACTTCACCAAAACAATTTATTGAAATATCGCTAGGTGCTTTATTGTTGATAAATAAGCTATTCATTACTTTGTCTCCGCGGCAACAGTTTGGCGTTTCTGCTTAAGTGTATTGTGCATAATGTTTTTAATATTACTTGCCGGCGCATAAAGCGCGTTAATTGCATCGCTATATAATTGAGTAAAGGCTGGCTGATTCATTAAATCACCAAATAAGCTATTAAGTTTTAAAAAGGCTAAGGTATCTGCGCTAGTTTGTTGAGCATAGGTTGTAAGCTCAGCTTGCATGGCATCTTGAATATCTAACGCTTGTTGTGCTTGGTTTACTTGCTTGTCGCTATATAAACACCAAGTAGCAATCACTAAGGCAGCTAATGAACAATCACGATTTACAGCTAAGTTTTCATGGATGGTAGCAATTAAAAATTTAGGTAACTTAGCTGAGCTTTCTGAGCAAATACGCGCCAAACTATCTTTGATATTTGGATTAGCGAAACGTTCAATTAAGGTATCTTTGTATTGGTTTAAATCAATGCCGTCTAATTCATCGAGTAAAGGCGTTACTTCCAAGTCCATAAAGGCACGTAGGTATTTAGCAAAATCTTTGTCTGATACGGTTTCATCTATTGTTGCGTAACCATGAATTGAGCCTAATAATCCTAATACTGAATGGCCGGCATTTAATAAACGAATTTTCATTTTTTCAAACGGAGTTACATCAGACACAAACTGCGCGCCAACATTATCCCAATTTGGGCGACCGTCACTAAAGTTATCTTCAATAACCCATTGTGAAAACGATTCACACGTAATTGGCCATTCATCGGTTAAGCCATAATTTTGTGTAACGTAATCAATATCTGTTTTGGTGGTTACTGGGGTAATACGGTCAACCATCGCATTGGGGAAATGCACATGTTTTGCAATCCATTGGCTTAGCTCGCTATTTTGTTGCTGAGCATCTTGTAAAGCTGTAAAGCTTAATAGCATTTTACGAGTCACTGCACCGTTGTGCTGAATATTGTCGCATGACTGTATGGTAAAGGCTTTCATACCACTTTCTTTACGAACTTTTAACGCTGCGGCAATATAACCAAACGCTGTTTTTGGATCGTTAGGGTTAGCAATGTCATGCGCAATAGCCGAATTTTCTACATCAAGTTCGCCTGTAGTAGGATGAACGTTATAGCCACCTTCGGTAATGGTTAGTGATACAATTTTAGTATCGCTGTGTGCTAATTTATCGATAACAGTTTGTTTGTTATCAGGTGCAAAGATAAAGTCGATCATTGAACCAATCACTTTATTGTCAATTTGTCCATTAGGGTGACGTACTACGAGTGAATATAAGTAGTCTTGCTTAACCAGGATATCGCGTAAAGCACGATTGTTTTCGAGTAAGCCAATACCGCATATAGCCCATTGCTCTGAGCCAGGTGTTTTCAATAATTCATTACTATAAACCGCTTGATGGGCGCGATGGAAACCACCGACCCCAATATGAACTATACCCGCTTTAAGTTGGCTACGGTCGTATGTTGGGCGATCAATATGGCTAGGTAATTCAGCTAGTGTTACTTGGTTTAATGTTGATTTACTTAATGAATCAGAAGTCATGTTTTTTCCTTGCTAAATAGGCGTTAACCTAAAATATATTCTGGCTACCGATAGGGCGGGTTTACCGCCTTTTTAATGTGTTAATAAATACGTCAATTAATGCATCGTTTAATGTATATTTAATGCTTTTTGACGTTTAAGCGACATATAGGCACTAGCAAAATAAGTAATAGTAAATATGAAACAATAGAACTCAAATTCTGCTTTATTGGTGTTATAAATAGCCATGGTTTCGCTAAAGAACATTACCTGACAAGCAAAAGCACTAATAATCATTAAGGAAATAACCGACACTGCATTTAACAACTTACTTATTCGGCTAGTGTCATGGATAAATGGTTTGTCGTTAATTGCTTGCTCTGTTTGATAGACAACCATCTGTTTCTGTTCAAGCACTTCAGCGGCAACTTCTTCAGAATAATCTTTGTCTGCGCCATACTTTTTGGCTAAAAAGGTATAAACAACAATACTGAATATCCAGGTTGGTATAAATAAGTAATAGAACGACATAATACCAACAATATTTAAGCCAAAACCGAATATTAAGGCGAGTGCCCAAGTAGCTATTGCGGGAATGCTGCGTGAGATATTTTGATACCTAGCCCAGTAACGAGTTAAGCCAATTTTTGGAAATAAAACATGTTCAGCAAATACAATGCCGCCAACGGGAACCACTAATAAACCGGCGTAAGTTAGTAATGGTAACATTTGTGAAAATACAAAAGGGAAACAGGCAATGATCACGGTAATAGCACCAACTATAGCGGTTGTTTTTTCACGTGAGTGATTAACAAAAATAGCTTGCGCAGCTAAACCTGCGCGGTATAAGTTAGCGTTAGCAGTAGTCCAACCGGCAATAATAATAATAACAAAACCGGTTAAACCTAATGCGTGATAAGCGACATCGCCAGGGTCTAAATGGCTAATGGTTGTTTTAAGTAATATCGCTGCGCCTGCCCCCATAATACCTGCTGAAATCCATGCGATATAATGACCAAAAAACATCCCCACACCCGAAATTAAACCGTAACTTTTACGTTTAGCAAAGCGGAATATTGCCATATCAATTAAGCCAAAATGAGTAATGGAATTAGCTGCCCATGCAAAACCGATAACTTCGAATAAGCCAATACCTTTTTCGCCATCACTGGTAAAGCCGGTCCAAATGGAACTGTCGCCAATCATCATAAAGTCGTTCCAACCGGTCAGTGTAGTGCTGCCTAATACATGATTCGATAACGCAGGGAATAACGTGAATGATCCGGCAATAAAGATGACAAACAACCAAGGAGCACATATTTTAGAAAAATCAGCGACGGTTGAAAAGCCATACATAGCAACAAACACTACGATTGAGCCTACCGCAAGTACGATAGCAACAAACCAAAAACTGCCGATACCAATTGAGGCGGGAATGTCAAAGGCAAACCTGACCGCGGTGGCGGAAACGGTTATCATGGCGGCGGAGATCACCGAAAATATAACGACGTTTGCCCAGTTATAGAGCTTGGTCATTGAATTACCTGCAATTTTATTGAGGTAATTATATAAACTTAAACGTGTTTCAACGGCTATTGGTGCGGTTAATAACCACCATGAACACATTGCTAGTAGGTTACCAATCATCAAACCTAATAAAATATCTATGGTTGAGGCACCTAATGCGACGAAGGTTGCCCCAATAACAAATTCTGTTGCGGCAACATGCTCGCCGGCGTATAAACCTGCAAAATGTTTCCGCCCATGTAGTTTGTTTTTTGCAACTGGCATTTGTTCTTCATTCATCTCACTAAATGAACTATCTGTTTGGATATTTGACATGTCTTCCCCTCATTTTCGCTATCGTTAGGTAAAAAATAACGAGTAGCCTTTTAACTAAAACGGTTAGTTTCTTTACATTAATTAATGATTACCGTTTTATCTTATTGAACTAGTAATCTAAAACTTAGGGGATAATGTTCCCAATGTTTCAAAACGCTATTCTCTCTTTATATTTCTTTTTATTAATAATGATAGTTGTCGTGTTAGCTATCATTATTGTACTGACATTTCCAGTATTGCCTTGGCAGTATATTCATTAGTTATCAATGAATTAATTAACTTACCTTGTAAAGCAGCATGAATAGCTTTTACTTTATCTGTGCCGGCGGCAATGCCATAAACAGGCTTATTAGAATTGATGGTTAATGGCGCACTGACAACGCGTTCATTTGTTGCATTGGTAAGTACTTGACCGTTTTTATCGTATAGCCAACTGATAATTTCGCCTTCTGCACCTTCATTTTTGATCTGCTCAAGGGCTGAATCGTCAATGAAACCATCTAGTAATAAAGGGGAGTTGCTAGTGATTTGACCTATACCAACAAAGGTCGCATCGGCTTTTTTCACTAAGTTAAAAATATTTTTCACGGGTTGTAAGCTATGTAAAGTTTGTTTTTCAGCAACACTTGAGGCAATAACAGGTAAAGGCATGGGATAATGTTTTGCGTTAACGCGATTAGCCATGGTAATAACAATATCAAAAGCTGAGGCTGAGCCATCGCTCATCATGTTACCTAATAAGGAAACAATACTGTGCTGTGGAGATTGCATTGAGGGTAATTCATCAATGCATGCTTTTAGCGCTCTGCCAGTGCCAAAAGCTAATGTTTTAGGTGTGTCTGATTTTAAATAACGCTCTAATATTGCTGCACCACATTGTGCCAAACCATGATTCGAATCTGGGGTATTGGGATCGCTCGGTACAATTTCGCATTCTAGTAAGTTAAATTTAGCTTTTAACTGTTGCGCTAATTCCATGCATTGAGCGATAGGGTGGTCTAAACGTACTTTTATTAAACCTTCACTTACCGCTAGTGCAATTAAGCGCTGTGCTGACTGGCGTGATACTTCTAATTTTTGTGCGATTTCGTCTTGGGTATTTTTAGCAACGTAATAAAGCCAAGCAGCACGAGCGGCTTCTTCTAAACGTTTTAATTCTGTATTTGATTTGTTTTCCATCAAAGTGCCTTATGTTCTTAGTAGTACTCGTGGTTATGCTCTAGTTGAAAAGTGCATGTTGTAATTTTATAAAGTCATCCCAGTGTGACATAACCGTAACGTTTGGATATTTTTTTGAAACGGCATGCGTAGCGGTAGACATATGTAAACCACCCTTATAATGAATAACTTGCATGCCCGCTGATAGTGCAGCCGTTACACCTGCCATGCTGTCTTCAATCACTAAACAATTTTGCGGTGCAACTTGCATGGTTTTAGCCGCATGTAAAAATAAATCAGGAGCGGGTTTGCCATGCTTAACTTCTTTGGCAGTAAATATCCTGTTATTAAAAAAAGAGCTTAAACCAACAATGCTTAATGCTTTTTCTGTGCGCTCTGGACTGCTACTCGTTGCTAAACAAAAAGGAGTGTTCAATTGAGCTAGTACCGTTTTAATACCTTGTGTTGTTTGTAAGCTAGTATCAAATTCTTTAAGTAACGCTATACGATATTCATCTTCGAACGAATCAGAAAGTTGTATGTTAAAAGCGTTATGTATTTTTTCTTTCACTGAACTAAAACTACAACCTAAAAAATGGTGCTGAATATAATCAACATCTATCTCAATACCTACAGTTGATAATTGAGCAATTAACACGGTTGCACTGATAATCTCGCTATCGATTAAGACACCATCACAGTCAAAAATAATTAATCTAATATTTTTTTTCATTGTATTACTCCTTGGCTGAGCATTTGCTTTCTTGTTGGGCTAATGCCCAATAGTTGGGCATAATCGCACTGAGAAAGTGCAGTGTCAATCTTTAGATGTGTTTTTTTAAACAAATGAATATATTTAACTTATGAAAATTACTTTATTATTTGAATGTAGCGCGCTTATCTGGGGAGATCGTGGTCACAGTATTCATCATGAGATCCATAATGAAAAATTGAGGAAATCTTGTAGTTTATTAAAAAACACTTCAATAAAACCCCTTGTGAATATCGTAATGATTTTAGACAAGTAGTTTAATCAGTCGAATATTAAAAGAAACGTCTCAAACAGTGGAGTAAATGCGGACAGCATAACTACGCATTATAAGTATGCAAGAGTGCTGTATTTTTTGAATAGAAGACTGATTTTAAATAATCATAGATTTCTTCGGCCATTAACAAACGTATCTTTTTTACTTATAACGCGCTCTCTAAATTTAATACTTACTTTAGATGATAAGTTTGATATAGTTATTTTGACTATATCAAATTTGTCATTAACCATCTTGTGTGTTGATTATAGATTTTAAGTGAATGAGGACGTTCTCTGTTAAATAAAACATGGAACGTACAAAATGAAAATGACTTAATTTTGTGTTTTTACGTTATTTATTTGTACATTTTCTTCAACCTTTCGTGGGGACCTGTAATGTGGGTGCTTCTAGGTGAAATGTTTCCTAATCAATTACGAGGCTTAGATCTGGCGGTAAGTGGTTTTGCCTAATGGACTGCTAACTTTATGATCACCATGATGTTTCCTCTTATGTTGGGGTCAATTGGTTTAGCCGCATCCTATGGTTTTTATGCAGTGTGTGCCAGTCTTTCAATCGTATTTGTTCTTAAATATGTCAATGAAACCAAAGGCAAAGAGTTAGAACAAATGGATGGGCAATAATATTAATTTCAGTAATAAAAGTGATACAGGTAGAAAAATCATGAAAATTAAAGCAAAAAAAACAGCCTTGCCGGTTAATGTGATTAACGTTTTTATGTTAGTCGCATCAGTAGTAAGTATCAGAGTTTATGCGGTTAATGGTAGTAGCAATAAAAAAGTACCGGAAGCACTGTTTCCACAAAAACCGTTAATTACCCACATGTATACGGCTGATCCATCTGCCCATGTATTTGATGGCAAGTTATATATTTATCCGTCTCACGATATAGAAAGTGGTGTTGTTAGAGACTCGTCGGGTGGGCATTTCGATATGCGCGATTACCATGTTTTTTCAATAGACGAAGTTACACCGAATACCAAAGTGGTTGATCATGGCCAAGCGTTACATGTTGATCAAGTACCGTGGGCAACTAAGCAAATGTGGGCACCAGACGCAGCAGAAAAAGACGGTAAATATTATTTATATTTTCCGGCTAAAGACAAAAACAATATTTTCAGAATAGGTGTGGCCACTGCAAACACACCAACAGGGCCATTTGTACCAGAAGCCCAACCAATAAAAGATGCTTACAGTATTGATCCATCAGTATTTCAAGACGATGACGGTTCGTATTACCTTTATGTGGGTGGAATTATGGGCGGACAATTACAAAGATGGCAAACAGGTAGTTACATAGAAGAAGACAAATATCCTGCCGACAACGAACCCGTTTACATGCCAAAAATCGCTAAACTAAATGCTGATATGAAAAGCTTAGCGCAACCGCTACAAGACGTTGTTATACAAGATGAGTTCGGTAAACCTATTGTACAAGGCGACTTCGACCGTAAGTTTTTTGAAGCGGCATGGGTGCATAAAATTAAAGATATTTACTACTTAAGCTACTCAACAGGCCACTCTCGCTTTATTCAATATGGCACGTCAAAGAGCCCTTACGGACCCTTTACATGGCGCGGTAAAGTGTTGGAACCCGTGTTAGGTTGGACTAATCACCACTCTATTGCTGAGTTTAAAGGTAAATGGTATTTGTTCTTTCATGATAGTTCATTAAGTGATGGTAAAACCCATTTACGCAGTGTGAAAATGGTAGAGCTTATCCATAACGAAGACGGCACAATTCAAACCGTTGATGCCTATTTTGGTGAGTTAGATAAATAACCTAACACAAGTTACCTACGAAAAAACTAGGATAAATTATGAAAAACTTATTTTTAATAACATCAATTGCGGTAGCTAGCTTTGGTTGTTCGCAAGACAATACAACAGCTGAAAATGCTGTAACAGGCTCAGAAAATAATATAAACACAAGTGTTGAACAAACGGCTAAAAAAAACCGGTGCAAATATACTCAACACTATTTACTATAGGTGATAAAGCTTTAACCGATAAAAGCAATATCATTAACTTACCTAATGTTGAAAGAGTTATTATTGCTAATACCGATTTTATATTACATAAAGAAAATTCAGAGTACGCTGCCTTTTACGATGACCCTAAAACAGACTCGTTAAGTATAGATGCCGCTAATTTAGCGTTTCGTACTAAATACGCAAAAGCTAGCTATACGATAACTGAAGCAGAAGAGGGCCGCTTTAAATTAGGCTTTGTTTCACTCTCTGAATTCGACGGTGAAAGCCATTACAAGGTGTATGTAAATGATGAATTAGTAGGTGATTTTACTAACCCAAGAACAGAACTCGATTTTCATGAAGTATATTTTAAAACAGAGAAAGTCTTAGCCTTAACAGCAGGTGACCAAATAACAGTAGAAGCTATTGCTGCTTCTAATGGTTTAATACCTGAAGATGGAGGATATGCTTGGGCAAGAGGGCGTTGGAGAGCTGTAACTTTGTTGTCAGTTAAATAATAAAATAGATGAGTTTAACTATACTCGTACTTAAAATCGTACAAGTTGTTCTATTAGATAAAGAACAACTTGTTGTTTTTTAATGATTTTACCCATACAACGGTTCTAATTGTTAACCAAACCAAACCAAACCAAACCAAACCAAACCAAACCAAACCAAAATAAAATAAAAGAATAAACCAATCAATTAATACTACGCGGGAGTGAGCTCAAATCCCGATAAATAACTAGTCTCATCGGTAACTCGATTAATACCCTAATTGTTTATCTACTACGTTCCGTAATTGTGCGCCTTGTTGATACAAGACTAAGTTGTCTAACGCTACATCGCGCCACGTTTTCATTACATCGTTATAAGTGCCGCCAACGTGTGGGGTAATGAGTAAATTAGGCGCTGTCCATAACGGTGATTCGTTATTTAATGGCTCTTCTATGGTTACATCAATTGCTGCACCATTCAGTTTTCCTGTTGTTAAAGCATTTACCAAAGCAGTTTCGTCAACGGCATTTCCACGACCAATATTAAAGAAAAAGCCTGGCTTTGGCATGGCTTCAAAAAATGCATCATTAAATAAATGCGTGGTTTCGTCGGTGCGCGGTAAGCAGGTAATAACGATATTAGCTTGTTGAGCTGCAATACCTAGCTCATCAATACTATAAAGTTTACTTACGTTTTTAACGCTTTTGCTGATATTTTTGCGAACACCAATAATGTTTACACCAAAAGGAAGTAAACGATTAATAATCGCTAAACCCACAGAGCCAAGCCCAACCACTAATACAGTTTTACCACGTAGTTGAAACAAGTTATCGCAGTCGGTGAGGCTTGTTTGCAGCCATTGATTTTTTCGTCGGCCGGTAACAAATTGTGGAATGCTGCGGGTAATACTGAGTACTAACGCCATTAGGTGATCCGCAACAACATCGTGATGATCGTCTGAGCAATTTGTTAATAAAAAGGGCGCTTTCACCAAATACGGATGATTGCTAAGCCATTCAACCCCTGTACCAAATTGCTGAAACCATAATAATTTAGGCAATGAGGCTAGCTGTTCTCTTGGAAAGTCGCCTAAAACTATGTCTATGTCTGCTGCATTTTCTAGTACAATATTAATGTCTGTTGTAATTAGAACCTCTTTATTACCAAGATATTCATGCAGTTTTATATTGGCAGCCTTGTCCATAAACTTGTTGTCTATCCACATTAAAATTTTCATTTTATACTGCCTTATTCGATGTGATGGTGATTATTGTTAGATTCATAGTGTATAGAGCAGTTAACTTCTTTGGTATTTCTTGGCTTGTATTCATAGTTTTTGACCATTTGTAGTCAAGCTTATAAAAGTTTAACAATATGTAAGCAATCAAAGCACCTAGTGCAGGGCTTGCTGCGAAAATTATTATAATACCGTCTAGTGCTTTTTCTGTTTGTTGTACATTGGCTTCATAGCCGTACCCGACAAGCATCCAACCGGTAAGTGCGCCACCAATTGCTATACCAAACTTTAAGCTGAGTAAATGTCCTGAAAAGCTCATTGCCATTGGTCCAGTTCCTGTTTTATGTAAACTGTAATCAACTGTGTCAGGTACCGATGAAAACAATAAAGGAATAAAAATCATGTGAAAAAACTGAGTTAATAAAACAATTGATAAGGATAAGTAGGCTTTATCGCCAGGTATAAAAAATACGATGGTCTTTGGTAATAGCAATACCAAGACAAGCGAGTTTCATTAATTTAACTTTACATACAAATTTAATCATCCAATTTGATGATAAAGCACCTACTATCCCGCCAATCATACTAGCAGTCATAAACAAACTAACAAGTGACTCATCACCTAAGTAATAGGTAACGTAATAAGGCATAACACCACCACGCATCGCTACCGAAATTAACAAGAAAAAAGTGACTAAGGCTAAAATACGCCATTGATCGTTTTTAAGTACAGAAAATATATCGGTTTTAATTGATACTTTTTCTACAATAACTTGAGCACGCTCTTTGGTAAATGCAAAACAGGCAAGAAAACAAGACATTGCGATAAGCGATAAAATAGTCATTGCTAAAGTAAAGCCTAGCTGTTCATCTCCTTGACCAAGATACGAAACTAATGGAAGCGTAAGTAGAGCAATAATTAATCCGCCTACTTTTGCCATTGCAAAACGCCATGCTTGAACTGATGCTCTTTCTTGTATGTCGTCTGTTAATATTCCGCCTAGAGCAGAGTAGGGAATATTGATAGCAGTATAAGCTAACATCATTAAAGAATAGGTAATGTAAGCATATATCAGCTTGCCGGAATGGCTAAGATCAGGCGTTATAAAAGCAATAATGGTGAGTAATGAAAAAGGTATCGCCATCCATAATAAATAAGGGCGATATTGACCCCATTTGGATTTAGTTCTATCAGCTAATGCACCCATTAAGGGATCAGTTATTGCATCAAACGCACGTACAACTAACATTAACGTACCGGCTTCTGCTGCGGTAATTCCGAAAACGTCAGTGTAATAAAACATCATAAAAGCAATAACAACTTGGAATACTATATTGCTGCCTGTATCACCGAGCCCATACGCTATTTTTTCTTTTGTACTTAACTTTGTTGTGGTTGCCATTTTTGTTATTCCTAGCTATTTTATTGTTATTTATAAATGCGTATTTTATTGTTGAATTGTCACAGTTTTGCTCTTTGCTCTGGCAACAAAGAATTTCATCGTAACGTTACCTGTATTGAATATACCGTGCATATCCCATGGCGATACGTAAAGCACATCGCCGGCTTTAGCAGGTGTTTCAACACCGTTTAATGTCCAAACACCTGAGCCTTCAATAATAAATAAATACTCTTCGTCCTCGTGTTTATGGGGAGGATGAATTTCATGACCCGGTTCAATTATGGCAATTCCAACAATGGCATCTTTTGTCGTTGTTGTATCACCCATAAAGTAGCTATGAAACACGCTATGGTCGTATGGAGTTTGATGAGCATCTTCAAAACTTACAATGCTTGATGGAATAGTCGCCTTTTGTTCAACTGTTTTTTCTGTCTTGGTTGTTATTTCATTATTAGCGATAGAAGTACATGCACTCACTAATGTAAATGAAAGCGTTAAACCAATGGCTTTAAAACAGGTTTTATTGTTCATAATTTAGTGCCTTTTTCTTGTAATAATGTGTATTGGCATAAGTTTTCAGCTCTACCTTGCGTATTGGTTTTCACTGAAAACAAGCAGCCCGCTAAAGGTTGTTTCGCTCGGTCTTCATCCGATAAGTATTCAGACGCTGTTGTTATAAATAAAGTATCTAAATTTTTACCACCAAAAACACACTTGGTAACTTGTGCAACCGGTAACTTAATATGTTGTAGTAAAGTGCCGTCGGGCGCGTATTGGTTAACGCCCCAACCACCCCAAAGTGCAACCCATAAATTACCGTTTTTATCTAAGCACATGCCGTCTGGATAGGTACCGTCTGTATCAAAATGCAAGAAGGTTGAACGGCTAACAAAGTTGCCTTTTTCATCAAGTTCGCAGCGATACACTTTTTGGTTTATTAAGGTGTCGGTGTGATACATAACACTGCCGTCAGCGGTAAAGCACGGACCATTGGTACAATAGTAGTTATCGTCTTGCAGGCTTGATTGGCCGTTTTTGTCAAAGCGATATAATGAGCCAAGGGCATTGTTCATAGGATCATCGGTGTGCATAGTGCCGGCCCAAAACTGTCCGTGAGTATCAACGGCACCATCATTAAAGCGAATGGTTGAATAATCTAAGTCAGGCGCACCTATTTTTTTGTGCTCACCGTTGGCTAGGTCTAACGCGTAAAAACCATCAAAAAAAGTACCTACTAAGGTATTGTCAGAGGTAAAAGCTATACTGGTTAGTCCTTGAGTTAGTGCCCAAGATTCAGTTACGTTATTTTTATGTCGGTAAACGGTATTACCTAAAATATCGGTCCAATAAATGGCTTGCTCGGCAATCGACCAAATTACACCTTCACCTATTCGACAATGGCTTTTGTGTACTAATTTAGCGTTTTCGTTAGTAATTAGCTGAGACATATACATCCTTAAGTATGATTTTTTAAAACCGTCCTTTTAGAGAAGGTTTTAAACGTTTTTACAATAAAATATTGCAGAGCAGCTTAAATAGCGTTTGCAGTAAACTCGCCATTTACGCGACGAACAATACGATAAGGGTTTGTATCTTGTAACTCTGCCGGTAATAACTGCGCAGGTGTATTTTGGTAAGCAACAAAACGGGTAAATCTATGAATAGCATCAATACCCACACTGGTTGTCGCACCGTTTGACGAAGCAGGGTAAGGGCCACCATGATGCTGCGAACCACAAACTTCCACACCTGTAGGAAAACCATTAAAAATAATTCGACCTGTATTTTGCTCTAGTAAAACAATGAGTTTTTTAACTAAGTCGTTATCTTCATCGGTAGCATGAATACTGGTGGTTAGGTTGCCTTCTAATGTTTTTGCTATTTGGGTAAATTGTGCTTCATCGTCACATTCCACCACTAAGGTTGCAGGACCAAATACTTCACTTTGTAATTGTGGATTTTGTAAGAAAGCACCGGCTGTTGTTTTCAATACTACGTTTGGTGGTAGTAAAGCATTGTCGATTGACGAAGTTAAGTGGGTTTCATCTTTATTAACCCATTCAACGTCACCGCTAGTAATAAACTGTTCAACACCTTTTAAAAATGCTTGTCCGATACCTGCATTTAGCATTAAGCCTTTTGCATTAGCACTCATAGTTTCAGCTAAGGTATTAACAAAATCATCGTTTTTTTGAATAACAATAACGCCTGGCGAAGTACAAAATTGACCTGTTCCCATACATACAGAACCCGCAAGTGCTTGAGCAAGGGCTTCGCCTGATTTATCTAGTATATTTTTAGTGAAAAACATCGGGTTAACGCTGCCCATTTCTGCATACACAGGAATAGGTTTAGCTCTTTTAGCTGCTGCGTCCATTATTGCTCTACCGCCGGCTAAGGAACCTGTAAAACCAACCGCTTCAGTGAATGGATGACAAACCAGTTGTACGGATAATGGAATAGCGTTGCCTTGCAGTAATGAGAAAACACCTTTTGGAAGTTCACAACGGGCAATAGCGTTACCAATAGCATAAGCAAATAACTCGTTAGTTGCAGGATGAGAAGGGTGACCTTTAACTACAACAGGATTACCCGCTGCAAGTGCTGAAATGGTATCGCCACCTAAGGTGCCAAAAGCAAATGGAAAGTTAGACGCGCCAAATACAGCAACTGGCCCAATAGGCTTTAACATTTTACGTAAATCAGGTTTAGGTAAAGGAGTACGATCAGGTATTGCGGTATCAATACTGGCTTGTGTCCAACTCGCGTTTTTAACTATTTCAGCAAAGGCTTTAATTTGGCCTGTTGTACGACCACGTTCGCCCGTGAGTCTTGGTAAGCCTAAACCTGATTCTTGGTCGCACACTGTCAATAATTGCTCGCCTAATGCGTCAATTTCTTCAGCGATAGCCACTAAAAAATTAGCGCGTTTTTCGGGCGAAAGTTGGCTAAATACTGGGTATGCATCTTGCGCGGCTTGCATAGCGCTATTTACGTCAACTTCAAGACAATTATTATGAACAGCTAATAACTCGTGAGTCGGGGCTTTGCGCATTAAACGATGCACCTTGTGGTATAATCCATGAGCCGGCCGATAAATGATTTTTGCGTTAGGTTGTACATAAGTTAAATATTCCTAAATTTGGTTCGGTTAAGCTTGGTTAATGTCAGTTCAAATAAAACCGGCTAAAGTAGGTTACGTTGTGCAAGGTTTTTAATTAGCGCGCTAATGCCAAACTCCCAAGGTGGAATTTGATCTGAAAAATGCACTTTGTTTTGCAAAGCGCCAAGCTTGCTTGCGGATATAACAACAAGATCGTTAGGTTTATGTGTAAAGCCTTTACCTGCTTTGTCTCTGTCTTGTGTCGGTGTAAATAATGTTCCGGTAAATAGCGCAAAACCATCAGGGTATTGATGCGATGTTGAAATCGTTTGTGCGACAAGATCTTCAATATCCCGGCTAATTTGCGTCATATCATTCGTCGCCTCAAGCTCGTAGCCATCGTCGCCTTTTACATTCAATGTTACTTGTGTAGATTTAACATCGTCAAGGGTAAAGCTTTCATCAAATAAGCGTATAAAAGGTCCGATAGAGCATGAGGCATTATTGTCTTTTGCTTTACCTAAAAGTAGGGCGCTACGACCTTCAATATCACGTAAGTTAACATCGTTTCCTAATGTTGCTCCAACAATAGTTCCTTGGTTGTTAACGGCAAGTACCACTTCAGGCTCAGGGTTGTTCCGGCTTGATATAGGGTGAATACCTACTTGCGCCCCTAAACCAACAGAAGACATTGATTGTGATTTAGTAAACACTTCAGCATAGGGACCAATACCTACTTCTAAGTATTGTGACCACATGTTTTCTTTGATTAAAACTTCTTTTAGCTCTAATGCTTCTGGTGAGCCGGGTACTAAATTTTCGATACTGGAGCCTATGGTCGCATCAATTTTAGAACGTATATCTTTGGCGACATCTGGGTTTCCGTTAGCTTTTCTTCAATCACTCTTTCGATCATCGAACAAACAAAAGTAACGCCACAAGCTTTTATGGCTTGTAAATCAAACGGCGCTAAAAGGTGCAAGTAGTCGGTATTACACGGATAATTAATTGAGTTAGCGATAAGCGTTTCAACACTACCAATAACAGGAAAGTTACCCGCTAATAATGCTTGCTTGGTAATGCCTTTATTAAGAATGTCAGAACAAGTTGGCGCTAATGAAGATAAATCGTAAACGTTTGAGTCGTTCAACCAGATTGGCGACGGACCACTAACATTTGCTGTGCTTTTAGCTAAATTATTTGGTATCCAAGCTCTACCAATTAAGGTGCCGGCGTATTGGTCTGATGGTAAATATTGCTCTAATTGCATAATAAGTATCTTCTTTGTGCTCTGAGTTAAGTTTTTATGAACTGGTGGTTTTAGCTGCTTTTATTAAGTCATTAAGTTTAGTGATTGTGCCTAGGTAATTTCTTAGCAATACCTTGATACTTTGTCGCTAGCTCGATAACTGCACCTTGTGATAAATCGCCTACGGTATCGCGGTAAATTTCTTGCCACGGTGTTTGCGATTTAGGAGGCGTAACCTGTGTTTCTGCTTTACGACTTTCAAATTCACCTTTAGGTAATAGCACATCACAGCTGCCTTTGTTCATGTCGATACGTAACATATCGCCTGTTTGTAGGTAGGCTAATCCGCCACCAACAGAACTCTCAGGAGAAACATGTAAGATAGAAGGGCTGTCTGACGTGCCCGATTGTCGACCATCTCCTAAAGTAGGTAAGTTTCGGAGATACCTTGTTTAATTAAGTAATCAGGTGGCTGCATGTTTACTACTTCAGCCGAACC
Source organism: Colwellia maritima (assembly GCF_022669015.1). GTDB lineage: Bacteria > Pseudomonadota > Gammaproteobacteria > Enterobacterales > Alteromonadaceae > Colwellia > Colwellia maritima. Next base: position 351,565 of record NZ_JAKKSL010000004.1, read on the forward strand.
CGGCTTGACCAATTGGGCCCGCGCCACGAATAACTAAAATACAATGAGCATCAATGTTCAATGCAGGATCGTTAATACGTTGATGATAATCTTCGGAGTCTTCAAAAATTACGGCACGTGCATCAAACACGCCTTCGTTACCTTTTTCTGAAAGAAAGCGTTGGGTAAACTCAGGTGAAATAACACTGGTTTTCATAATAGCGAAATCAAAAAAGTTACCAGAAAATACAGCAAAGCCCGCATCTTTCAACATAGGTTCGTCAAACGACTTAATCACTTCTCTGTCGGTTTTAGGTAGGTTTTGTAAGTTTTCAGCCAACGATTTACCCGTAACGGTTAATACATCGCCATTGAGTTTATTCGCATTTAATAATTCCCACATAATGGCAGGAACACCACCGGCTCTATGAAAACGTTCACCTAGGTATTTACCTGCGGGCTGAACATTAGCAAGTAACGGGATAGGTCGGGCGAGTTCATTCCAATCTTCAGCGGTTATTTCAACACCTGCGTGTCGAGCCATTGCCATAAGGTGTGGTTGCGCATTGGTAGAACCCCCTAAGGCTGAAATAACTTTCATGGCATTAACAAAAGCGTCGCGTGTTAATATTTTTGACGGTGTTAAATCTTCATAAGCCATTTCGACAATACGCACACCCGTACGATAAGCCATTTGTCCACGTTCTTTGTAAGGAGCAGGAATAGCGCCACAACCGGTTAACGACATGCCTAAAGCTTCAGCAACCGAGTTCATGGTTAATGCGGTGCCCATCGTATTGCAGTGTCCGGCAGAAGGTGCAGAGTCCATGGCTAAATTAAGAAATTCAGTTTCGTCTATTTCGCCTGCCGCTAAGCGCTTTCTTGAACGCCAAATAACGGTGCCAGAACCCACTAATTCGCCATCGTGCCAACCGTCAAGCATTGGTCCGCCTGATAAAACAATGGTTTGGAATATCAACAGTAGACGCTGCCATTAAACTTGACGGTGTCGTTTTGTCGCAACCTGTTGTTAATACAACCGCATCAATGGGGTAGCCAAATAAAATTTCGACTAAACCTAAGTAAGCTAAGTTTCGATCAAGTGCGGCAGTAGGGCGTCGACAATTTTCAAAAATAGGGTGAGCCGGAAATTCAATAGGAATGCCGCCTGCTGCTCTAACGCCATCTTTTACGCGTTTAGTGAGTTCAAGATGAATGCGATTACATGGCGCTAAGTCGCTGCCTGATTGCGCAATACCAATAATAGGTTTACCCGAACGTAGCTCTTCAGGCGTAATACCGTAATTCATAAATCGTTCTAAATATAAGGCCGCTAGATCAATATGTTCTTTATTATCAAACCAATCTTGTGAACGAAAACGATGTTGTTTATTTAATTTCATTTGTTTGTCTTTATTAGCTAATGTTTAAAGATTAGGGCTGTATTTAAATTGATGAAAATCAGCAAAAACGCCTTCACCACTTAAGTCTGAACAATGTAAACAGATAAAAGCACCCGTAAAAAAGCCTTTACCTTTTACGTAATCGTCTGAGAGTTTCCAAGCATCGAAAACCATATTTAATGGTTGCCACCTTGAGTCATCGAATGAGTATTCAAATGATAAACGTGTACCGCGCACACAAACTTTCAGTGATATGTTAGTGACAGAGTCAGGTATATGTATCGGTTGTTCATAGAGATAATAAGAAGCTTCGCCTTGATCCACTTGAATGATTTTAAGCGCACGTGTGCCAAGGTTTTCATCAAAATCAACAAAGCAGTAAACCCAGTTTTTAGTGTTGTAATAACACGTTATACCTGCATTTTGTTGTTCGTTAGTTGGACTGAAAGATACGGTGGTTGTTGCGTCAAAGTCGAAATGCTGCCATCTATATCCAACAGTTGCTTGTGGAAATTGAGAAATAAGTGGCTCTAAACCGTTAAGTCGTAAGCTTGCGCTATCAGGAATTAAGCCGCCCATTATTTCATCAAATGGAACACGTAAAGTTTGCCATTGTGGATGCAAGGTTGTGGTATCAAAGTTATCAATAAAGGTTTCTGAAACATTGGTTGTTAGATTGTCAGAAGTTAACGCTGAAAATGTGGGCGCTTGAATAGTTAACTTAGTACCAGAGCCGCCAACCACATATGGCCAACCATCGCGCCACTCAATTTTGTCGATAGCGGTTTCTCGTCCTAATGGGCAATAACCTGAAATTTTGTTATCGGTAATTTTAATCGTGTCAGGTAACGGACGACCCACTAGAAACACCATGTACCATTCGTTTGAATGGGTTTTGATCATTGAGCCGTGACCTGCTTTTTGTAAAGCAGCTTCGGGTTTATCACTGGTGGTTAAAATAGTTTCATCAGGGTGTAATTCAAACGGACCAAACACACTTTTACTGCGTAATACCGTAACAGCATGGTCGTAAACTGTGCCGCCTTCAGCCACTAATAAATAATAGTAGTCGTTAACTTTATATAAATGTGGCGCTTCGGTGAGTTTTCTGTGTGTACCACCAAAAATAATTTTTCGGTCGGTTGATAAGCGTTGTTCGTCATGAAAATATTCTTGAATAATAATATTGTTATGTGGATTACTGTGATGCCTAGCACCCCATTGGCGGTAGGTCATAAACTTACGACCTGATTCGTCATGAAAAAGCGAAGGATCAAAACCGCCAAATTTTAATTTGATAGGTTCGCTCCATGGGCCTTCAATATTTTCGGCGGTAACCAGAAAGTTATCGCCAGATTTCCAAGGGCTATCAACACTTTTTACGTTTGAATACACCAACCAAAACAAACCGTCACTGTAAGTTAAGCAAGGTGCCCAAACACCGCCAGAGTCAGGTATGCCGTTCATGTCTAATTGGCTAACACGCTCTAATGGACAAGCAACTAAATTCCAATTTTTAAAATCTCGGCTGTGATAAATGCGAACACCCGGAAACCACTCAAAGGTTGAGGTAGCGATATAATAATCTTCACCGTTATTACAGATAACCGGATCTGGATTAAAGCCCTTCAAAATTGGGTTGTTGATCATTTCCATACGTTTCTCTTGTTTTAGTGAAAATTTGACTAGTATTAAAAAATAGCGTTAAGCTTAATACGCTCAACAGATTTAAGTTCAGGTGAGCCACCTTGCATACCTGAGCCTGATGCTATCCATAAATAACCATTCATTTCTATTACACCGCTACCGTGCCTGCCTTGCTGTAAAGAGGGCATTTTTTTCCATGACCTTGTTTCGGTATTATATAATTCCACGTCATTGTGAGCCTTGCTTGGGTCAGCACTTTCGCCACCCACCACAATAAAACTATTTTGGTAGGCGAAAACAGAATTACCGGCTCTGGGCGTTGGTAAATTTTCTTTTATTACCTGCCATTGATGAGTAGTGAGATTAAAAACATCGACTTTGGGTTCAACCAACTCAAATACCTTTTTGATTTTTCCTGATGTTCTTCGCCTGACGACATAAATTTTGTTATTTAAGATAGCGCCTTGGGCGTGATCACGCGCATGGGGTGCGTCAGGAAGAATTGACCAGGTGTTGGTTTTAAAGTCGTATTTATCTACCCATTTTACGTGTCCGTCTAAGTGTCCGTTGGTTATGCCACCAATAAGATAAAGTGAATTTGAATGAACAACAGCAACAGCTCCGCCTCTTAATCTTGTTTTAGGTATGGCAGGACCTTTTTCCCATTTATTTTCTTTTGGGTAAAAGAAATAAATATTTTTTACCGGTTTTTCAGCAGGGTAGCCACCTGTCATAGCGCCTGCAACAACAATTCTATCTTCCCATACCACAGGTTGAAAGTGATGTAGTTCAAGAGGCGATTTTTGCAGTGATTGCCATGTTAATGTGTTCGGATCAAACGCATCAACGGGGTTGATCCTTCTTCCACCAATTAAATAGCCTTTGTTATCAAATTTAACAAAGCCGGCTTCGTGACGAGCTGTAAACGATTTTGATGTTTCAATCGTTTCCCACGTATCTTGTGCGGTTACCGTAAAGATAACCAAAAACGAGGCGGCAAACGCAGTGAATGATTTTACAATTTTTGTTGTTAACATGGAGAGCCTTATTTTTTTAATTTATTGAATTTAGTAAAGAAGTCTTTAACGTTCTTTGGTGTCTTTTATATTTAAAATAGACGTGATTTCAACAAGGTCCGAAAAGTCTGCTCCACCATTTGATATAGCTTTATTGTTATAGCGACCATTAACGCCATTATATTGTGAGCTAATTTTATTGGCTTCAGTCCACGCTTCAGATGAGATAAATTTTTCATTTTCAAGGTTTTTAACTGGATAGGTTTCGTTGTTAAATCCCGGACTCCCGTTGTTTTCTTTGTTGCCGTCTTCAACTTTTATATAAGTTGTTTTAGCTTTGACAAAATTTAAGGCATCAACACTGGTTTCTTTCTCATTCCAGGTACTGTGCTGAACAACCATAATGTTATCTTTTGAAAAAGGGATACCAAATTCATCTAATGCGATAAGTAATTCTTGAGTAAAGTCACTCTGTCCTGCTTCTGCAATCCAAACTTTACCGTTTGTGGATAAGGTTTTACTGATATGTTTTACGGTGTTATTGATTGAATTCTGTTTATGCATATGAGCATCAGTCCAGTTATTTTTAAATACAATGTTAAATAATGTATCTCTTGGCACGTATAAACCTGCTTGAATACCATAAGTGCCACTTACGGCATAATAATTAATATTTTTGAATTCGTTTGACTGTAATATTAAATCTAATGCGGCAATAGTATGTACATCATCTACGTCTGTTTTTAAGTCAAAATTTAAGAGTAATAGGTCTTTATCTGCATTAAATTTTAGATCGGCACTGTAACTATTTAATGATAGTAAAGTGACAAAGGTTAAAATAACGTTTCTTATTGTCTTGACCATTTTTATTCTCCATTTTACTATTATTGTTTTTATGACTATAACTGAATTAGGTAAATAAAGTCCAATCATGCTGTATTTCAAGGTTAGATGTTACCAGTAACATTTGAGGGGATCAATCTTTTTATTCATTGAAGGGACTTTAGTTATATAATCAAACCTTGATTGAAAAGTGTGATCGACAAAAAGAAACAAAGCTATGAGCAAAATGAGAAGAACAACCTTGCAAGATATTGCTGACATTGTGGGTATGACTAAGATGACGGTTAGCCGATTTTTAAAAGATCCCAATTTAGTAGCAGAGTCTTCTCGTAAAGATATTCAAACGGCAATTGATAAATTAGGCTATATACCTAATAAGGCACCTAATATTCTTTCTAAAGGTCGCAGTCATGCTATTGGTGTGCTATTTCCATCGATATCCAATCATGTTTTTGATGAGGTATTACGTGGAATTGAGTCGGTTACTGAGCCGGCAGGCTATCAAATTATGATTGCGCATTATGCATACTCGCCTGAACTTGAAGAAAAAAGAATTAGCTCATTATTAGGTTATCATATTGATGGTTTGATCCTTTCTGAAAGTGTACATAGCCCAAATACTCATCGTATGATCAAATCTTCTGGTGTGACAGTTACAGAAATTATGGATACCTGTACCCCACCTATTCAACAAGCGGTAGGTTTTGATAATTTAGCAGCTGCTAAACAAATGACCTTAAATATGTTGGAAAAAGGGTATAAAAATATTGCTTATATTGGGGCAAAAGGGGATATACGTGATTTACTTCGCCGGCAAGGTTACGAAGAGGCTGTTTTGTCATATCAATTAACGCCATTGATCTTTCGGTCTCCTGAATTTTCTTCTATTCGTTTAGGATCAGAAATTTTAGATGATATTTTATCTATGGATCCTAAAGTGGATGGGGTAATTTGTACGAACGACGATGTGGCAATGGGTGTACTGTTAAGTTGTAAAAAGAAGGGTATAAATGTACCAAAGCCAGAGCTAGGAGTTACTGGTATGCATGGACACGATATGGGACAGCTTTATTCACCCGCATTGGCCAGTGTAATCACCCCAAGATTTCTTATTGGCCAAGTAGCAGCTGAACAATTACTTGCGCGTATTGATGGGTTACAAAATATAGAAACCTATATTGATTTAGGTTTTACTTTGCATGATGGTGAGAGTATTTAACTTTATACATTTTTAAAATTAGGCTTACATCGAGTGATATTAAATAATGTAAGCCTAATCGATTACTTTTCTTGGTAGTCAAAATACTCAAAATCGGCATGGATTTTCTGGCCAGAAAGATCTTGGCAAGCTAACCCATAAAATGCGCCTGTAAAACAAGGTGAATATCCCTTTTCAGTGTGAACAACGTAATCGTCAGATAAAATACTACCGTCTAACTCTGGTCCTATTGCCTGCCAGTTAGGTTGGTGATCTTTTGTATCTACCGCGAAGTAAAACTGTATAACAGCGCCATTAAATTCAGCTTTTAAATACACTTTTTCAATTTGAGTTATGTCGATAGGTTGGCTGATAGGGTGCGATGTTTTATTGTCGTCGCAACTTAACACATTAATGAATTTTTTACCTGAGTAAGCACCTAAATCGTCACCTGAAATATACACATAATGATAATGCGTTGTGTTGTAGTAACAAACTAAGCCCGCCATTTGTTGGAAATTTTCGGGTGAAAACTCAATACAAGTAGACGCTATGGTATGGTGGGCTTGTACTCTTCTACCCACTAAGCTCTGTTCAAAACAAGAACTGAGTGACTCTCTGCCATATAAACGTAAATAGCCTTGTCTGTCAGTTTGGTTGACCCATTCATTGCTCATGGGGATACGCAAACTTTGAAAATTTATGTCTACTGCGGGGGTGTCAAACGTAATCCGTTGCGCTTCTGATTTAAATTTGTGCTCTGGTAAATTTGGTGCAGGAACATGCCGGCGCGCTTCATTTGATTCATGGTCTAAGTAAAGCCAGTTATCTTCTCTCCATTGCACCTTTTCTATTGCTGTTTCTCTGCCTGTAATACATCGTCCTAATTCGGTTAACGGACGACCCGTTAGAAACACCATGTACCATTGCCCATTTTGTGTTTCAACTAAATCAGCATGACCTGTTTTTTGTAGGTAATTGCTAGGTGCATCTTTAGCGGTAATAACAGGATTGCTAGGGTGAATTTCGTATGGTCCAAAAATAGACGTCGATCGTGCTAAAGAAACACAATGGTTATAACCAGTTCCACCTTCAGCGGTGAGTAAATAATAATAGCCATTTTTTTTGTAAATATGTGGGCCTTCCGATAAGCCGTGTTCGCTACCAGAAAATATATGATGAATTTTACCTACTGTCTTTTTTAAATTGCGGTCAAATTCTTGAATGATAATACCACCAAAAAATTTACTGTTTCGGTGATCTACAATCATATTCAAACAATAAGATTTACCATCATCATCGTGAAAAAGCGAAGGGTCAAAACCACTAGAATTAACGAATGTTTGGTTCAGACCATGGACCATTAATATTTGTAGCGGTAACCACGTAGTTAGGTGTGTCTTTCCAGTCACCATTAAAGTTTTTTACATTGGTATACACCAGATAAAAAACACCATCAACATGAGTTAAGCAAGGAGCCCAAACACCACAAGAATCAGGCACGCCTTTCATATCTAACTGAGAAGTTTTACTTAACGGATGCGTGAGTAATGTCCAATTAACTAAGTCTTTAGAGTGGTGTATTTGCACACCAGGAAACCATTCGAACGTTGACGTTGCTATATAATAATCATCAGCCACTCTGATAATGCTAGGGTCTGGATTAAAACCTTTTAAGATGGGGTTTGATATTGTTTTCATGATTATCTCTATTGTGATCTCAATTTTATGTAATTTATTCTCAACTCAGATCTATATTAGTGAGCTTAGAGCAAAAAAAGTAACCATACCTTTAAAAGCTTATGGTTACAGGGAGAAAAAGTTCGTCTTCAAGATTAATGATAAATGTAACTTATTGCTTATTAAGACTTGAAACAAACGGTTTGGCTTTTAATTGACGATCAAACAACAAAGGATAATCTGTGCGCCCTGGCATAGGCCAATCATTTCTCCACGTGTTAGCGTCGCTCACACCCCAAAAAGTAACACGTTTAATAACCTCTTGATGTCTGTTAAATATATTGAATAAGGCTCTGTATCGATCGCCTAATTGGTTTTCTACTTCAACAGGTAAAGCATCAGGATATGGATTAAAAGACTCCTGTAATTCCATACTTAATGAAACATCAGCACCCATATTTTTCTCATCAGGGAAAGGAATAACCGACACATCCAACTCAGTAATCAATACATCCATATTAAGTGCACTGTATGCTTTAATTGAATCTTCTATTTCAGTTAAATCAGGTTTAGTTAACGAATAATGTGCTTGCATTCCAACACCATCTATTCGTATTCCTTTGTTTTGTAGGCGTTTTACTAAATTTAATACACCATTACGTTTTTCAGGTTTATATAAATTATAGTCATTGTAATAAAGCTTGGCATTTGGTGCTGCTTTAGCGGCTAGCATAAAAGCTTGCTCAATAAAGTCGTCCCCAATAATAGACAACCACTTAGATTCTCGTAAAGTACCATCTTCATTTAATGCTTCATTAACAACATCCCATGCATCTATTTTTCCTGCATAACGACCCGCAACGGTATTAATATGATCTTCCATACGTGCTAGAAGTTCAGCTCTGTTCAGTGGCGTACCATCTTTATGTTCGAATACCCAATCAGGTACTTGTGAATGCCACACAAGTGTATGACCCGTAAAAAAATGATTGTTTTTATTTGCGAATTCAACTTGACGCGTCAGGCGCTTCAAAATCGTATACCCCTTCTTTAGGATGAATACGTTCCCATTTCATTGAGTTCTCAGGCGTAATTGCATTAAATTGTTGATTAACAAAAGGTAAAACAGACGTTGCGTTACCTATTATTTGTTCTCTACTTAACGCTGTTCCTATTTTATATTTATCGGCGAAGAGTTCTTTTAATAAAGGTGCGTCAATATTACTTTGCTCTACAGCTGAGCTGTTGGGTTGATTACCGCAAGCAGACAACGTAAGTGTGATAACTGATATTAAGGGTAATAAAGTTTTTAATGATTTAAGTTTCATAATAATCTTTTAATGTAATTGTATTTATGACTATTACTATAATCTGTAAAGCTCGTACTATTCAATACATATTGAAAAAAACTTTATACTATTATTTAAAAGTATTTAATAACAATCAGTTATGTTTTTTGTGTTTTATTTTCACTCTATCATTGTAGAAAACGTGGTTTTTCCTTTTTTCTACAGGCCTAAGGTTAATAATATTATTAATCTCTTAATATTATGATGATATTTTGGTGAATTAGCACGTACAGCCATTTTAAAATTTTAGCGCAATTCACGGTAGCTTATGTAAATTATCGTGTTTAAACGTCACTTGTTTTAGAAATAAAGCAAAACTTATGGAGTGGGGTAGGGAAGGTCTGTGTTGATATTTAGGTAGGATGTTCTATGAATGTTTATTTTATTATTGACTGTATATAAATACAGTATAGGCATAAATTATGTAATTTGCATGAAAAAAGGTTTTTATCAACCTTTCACTCATCAACCAGTTGGTGAAGTTACTATTAACTTATTGATGAGTAGAGGTAATTGGAGTATTGTAGTTTTTGAATTTACATGAAAGAAGGATCAATGTCGTGTTTAAACATGAAGTTCATCCTTATAATATAGCTGTTGGGCGCCCAGATATAGACCGCGTGAGAACGGAGCACATGATGCCGAAGAATGAGTACCTTTTAAATAATCGTAATACATCGGCTGCGGAGCGCTTCGCCTCGCTTTCGAAACTTTTTGACCCGCCCACACTGCGCCAATTCGATGCTTGTGGTATGTCATCTGGTTGGAAATCTTTGGGAAGTAGGAGGCGGCGGCCCCACACTTGTCCGAATAATCGCCGACCGTGTTGGGCATACCGGGTATGTGCTAGCGACCGATATTGACGCATCTTGGACCAAGGAAGCAGAATCCGAAACTGTCACAGTGCGTAATCATGACGTGGCTTTCGATCCGGCGCCCGATGATAAGTTTGATTTGGTGCATGCACGGTTGGTTCTGGTTCATGTCAAGGAGCGTGAGCAAGCGCTCCAAAACATGATTTCTTCCCTAAAACCCGGCGGCCGTCGGGTTATAGAGGACGCCGATCCTGCGCTTCAGCCTTTAAGCTGCATCGACGCATATGGTCCTGAGCAAGAGTTGGCCAATAAGGTCAGGCAAGGGTTCAGGGCTTTATTGTCCGACCGTGGGGCTGATATTTCATTTGGGCGAAAGCTTCCGCATTTGTTTCGTGCTGCCGGCATCGAAGATATTACGGCTGAGGGGTATTTCCCAGTCAAGATGCCAGAGTGCATTCAGCTAGAAATTTCTACGATACAGATGATCAGAGATGACCTGCTGAACAACGACATTGCATCATATGAAGAAATTGAACAGCACCTCGGGAACGTTCGTTCTGGCGTGTTAGATCTTTCTCAACCACCAATGATTTCTGTTCGCGGGCGCAAGCCACAATAATTTATGACGAGTAACTTGCGCGGTCGCCCAACAAGGCGCTGCAGCCGACCGCCATCCCGCTACGCGGGCTGTCGTCAGCTGAGCTTCGGCGTTAGGTATACAGGGAAAGTTTGGTGCATAAATCAATATATACAGTCGTAGGTGCAGCCAGTGTTTGGATATTTTTCATTTACCTCGCTTATATTTCACTTTATATTCAATCTCCTATTACCGAATTACTTATCAGTTCTGATTTGTTTCCAGTAGAGTACAGTGTTTACTCTATTGCATATTTAACCGACTGCTTGAGTGTGTTAACTTTTGTTTTAGTTATGCTTTATAGCTTGAGTTTTATTTGCAAAACTAGCGTTAAAAGCATTGCTGTATATTTTGTTTTGGGTTTTGTTCTCGGTTGTGTCATTTTGCCATATGAATTAACTTATCGTGCCACCCATAATAAATCCATTTAGGCGATTATAACTTATCGTGCCACCCATAATAAATCCATTTAGGCGATAAATAGGATCATTTAACGTGCTAAAACTTATCGTGCCACCCATAATAAATCCATTTAACTTATCGTGCCACCCATTAACTTATCGTGCCACCCATAATAAATCCATTTAGGCGATAAATAGGATCATTTAACGTGCTAATAACTTATCGTGCCACCCATAATAAATCCCCACGATAAATCTAGGTAATAACAGCACGTTAAGCACGTTAGTTATATTATTTTCTTATTAAAATAATCCATATCATGTGCAGGTAAATGCCTCTATTACCCGTTTTATTACATGTAACGTCACTTTTTCTGAATCTTAGGTGAGAGAAGGCCGTGGTGTTAGCGAAACCACTTGTTTTTGTTTTGTCGTTTAGGTGTTTAATTACTTTACTGGGGGGGGGGGGGGGGGGGGGGGGGGGGGGGGGGGGGGGGGGGGGGGGGGGGGGGGGGGGGGGGGGGGGGGGGGGGGGGGGGGGGGGGGGGGGGGGGGGGGGGGGGGGGGGGGGGGGGGGGGGGGGGGGGGGGGGTTAAATAAAATTAAGCACTATTCAAACAAGCTTGGGCATTGGCTATGCCATGTGTTCGCTTTAAGCCTACATGTTCACTAAATTCACTTAAGTGCTCAGCTGTTCCGACAGCACCCGTGAAAATACATTCAAATTTTGTGGTGAGTTTTAACCAACTTTCATCACTGATGTGTAGCCTGGCTAAAATGTTAGACGCTTTTGGGTTAATCGCGCCACGTTTATCGTTTCGAATTATTTTCCCCGTTTCATCAACGAGGGTTAAATAGTCTTTCAAGCTGAAAGTAATTCCTTGTGTTTTGTGTTGATGTTCGTTGCCAGTAAAAGGGAGTAACTGCTTGGGTTGCTCACCGTTAATAGCTGCTTTAATACGTAACTGAATGTTGGTGAAACTTGATTGCTCGGGTGTAGGGGAGATAGCGGCACGTACTGGGTTTAAATCAACATAAGCCATACACGACAATAAAGCACCTTCATCAAGCAAGGCTTGAGATTTAAACCGTCCTTCCCAGAAATGGCCTGTGCATTTATCTTCTTGATTAGCTTGCCTTGCAATAGGCTCATTTAAGGAGCGCATAAACCACTAATATCCATTAAACGCTCTTTGTATACTTTAGCGGTTTGTTCAACCATGGTGAGTTGATAGTCAGCCAGTGGTTGTTTATTTAGATATTGTCGTGTGAGGAGCGTGCCCTTAAAAAGTTGATGCCAACGTTGAAGAATATCTGCTGTGGTCCACTGTTTTATTTGCTCACAATCCACATGCAGCACTAAATGTAAGTGATTGTGCATGATAGCATGGGCACAAATATCAATAGCAAAGGATTGGGATAATTGAAACAGACGTTTTTCAATCCAACCGCGTCTGTGTTCAAAGCTAGTGCCAGTTTCTTTATCGACCCCGCATAAAAAGGCTTTGCGTACAGTGCGGCTACAAATGTGATAATAGGGGGTATTGAGTAAACTAATTTGTTGTGAGCGGGGTTTAGGCATCATAGTGTCCATACTTGATTAAGGTAAGGTAAGTGTAGTTTATACTGGGAAAGTTGCAAAAGTTATTATGGGTGGCCTGATTAAGTGGCCTGATTAAGTGGCCTGATTAAGTGTTCAAAGCTAGTGCCAGTTTCTTTATCGACCCCGCATAAAAAGGCTTTGCGTACAGTGCGGCTACAAATGTGGTAATAAGGGGTATTGAGTAAACTAATTTGTTGTGAGCGTGGTTTAGGCATCATAGTGTCCATACTTGATTGAGGTAAAGTAAGTGTAGTTTATCTTGGAAAGTTGCAAAAGTTATTATGGGTGGCCTGATTAAGTGTTAAGTTTTTCACGTTGTGTTAGGCGCGCTTACTTATGTGGTAGACACAAAAAACCCCGTAAAAACGGGGCTTTCTCTTTTTGAATATTTGAAAGGATTAGTCTATTAAATCTAGCGCTTCGAGTCTTTCTTTTGCTAGAGTATATCTTGCGCTGACATCATTAATTTGCTGTTGAGTTAATTTCTTACCAAGGGTGCGAAGTCCTCCATCGAAATCATTATGATGAATACCCATAGCGAGTTTTAGATATTCCATAAGCAACGGCTGAGCATCAAGATATGATATGGAATTCATCGCCTGAGAAATTTTAATTGCCTCAGCCCATTCTCCATTATTAACATGCTCCTGCATAGTGATACTTGCTTTTGGGAAAATAGTACCTACACCTGTAATTCCACCACATGCTCCGCCAAGTCCTGCATATACAGTGACGGTGTCAACGCCCGCCAAAATTTTTAAATCTTTGTTCTCTAACATTAAAGTTTCAATAATTGAAACATCTATAGTCGATATTTTAAGAGCAGTTACATTTGGGAGAATAGAAAGTCTTCTAAGAATATCGGTTGATAGGGCATGATAACCGGCCGGCATCGGGATTGTTATAAGGCATAATGGTTACGCCAAGCATCTTTTGCCGTTGCTTCAGCAAGCGCATAGTACTCATACATTTCTTCTTCAGAAGGAGTAGCCGTAGTTTTTGGCGGCATGACCATGACTGTATCTACGCCAACTGTTGCGACCCTTCAATGATTTTTGCTAGCTCTTCCTTCGTTTCTGCTGCAGCTCCGCTGATCAACGGAACATTGTATTCTGTAGCAACCTCAGAAAGGGCTTTAAGTACAGAAAGGCGCTGTTCGGTGCTTAGGTAGCTATTCTCACCAAGAGTACCAGAGCCGACAAGTCCGCCCATTCTGCTTCCGCCCTTACCTTTGGCTTTTAAAACACTTGCGGCTTGCTTTTTTGTTTCTTCAAGATCTATTTCAACGACACCTGATTTTGATTCTTTCAGCCATGTAAACACAGCCGGCATTACGGTATATCTCCAATCTGAACTATTCGTTTTCATCATATTTCCTGTTGTTTAAAAATCACACTAAATAAATTATATCACGAATAGTATACAGTATACAATGTAAGGGTGTGTCGAATAGATTACAACAACACGCCCTTATTATATTTATCAGGCTATTTATCAGGCCACCCATGATGAATTTAAGTAATAACGACATGTGAATTAGGTTGTTTTCTTATTAAAATAATCCATATCATGAACAGGTCAATGGCTCGGTTAGCTGTTATTAAATTAATTATATTAACACCTGTAAAACTTTCTAAAACGTCAATTAAAACAGCACGAAATACGCTTTTTATATTTTATGTAAAATCGAAGCAACTGATTGAACCAAAATAAGAACTCAGCTATTGTTCATTTTATTAATAAAAAATGTAAAAAACGAGTTAATCTACAGGCTCGTTAGGCGATTGGTTGAATTCAGTGGTAGGAGTATTAAGTGGATTATCTAAATATTAATAAGGAAGCTTGGGATAAGCGAACAAAGATCCATGTGGAATCTAAATTTTACAATGTAGAAGCTTTCAAAGATGGAAAATCATCACTTAACGCAGTCGAGCTTGAGCAAGTTGGTAATGTAAAAGGAAAAAAGCTATTACACCTTCAGTGTCATTTTGGACAAGATACGTTGTCATGGGCTAGGCAAGGTGCAATGGTTACAGGAGTTGATTTGTCTACAGAGGCAATAGAACAAGCTAATGAACTCAAATTAACTCTAGGATTAGACGCAACTTTTGTTGCTAATGATATCTATCAATTTGGTAATGAAAGCACAGAAAAATTTGATATTGTTTTTACTTCTTACGGTGTTCTTTGTTGGTTACCAGATCTTAACCATTGGGCAAAAACAATCTCTAATTCATTAGTGACACATGGTGAGTTTCATCTTGTAGAGTTCCATACTTTTAACGACTTACTATGCGGTTACTCGTACTTCCCTCAATCTGAGCCGGATGTTGAAGATGAAGGGACATACACTGAAAACTGTGATGGTACAAAATCAAAAATGGTAACGTGGGCACACTCCTTAAGTGAAGTGATTAATGCTTTAATTTCAGCAGGCTTGAGTATAGAGAATTTTAAAGAGTACCCCTATAGTCCGTATAGTTGTTTTGAAGGACTTGAGCTTGTTTCTGGGAAGGGCTATCAAATGTTACACAAGGGGCAGCAAGTGCCATTACTTTATTCAATTAAAGCACGAAAAATCGCCTAACAAATAAGGATAGGTGTCGCCTAGCCGACACATTATTCGGGTGTTCAACAAGCCCGAAGCCAACGGATAAAAACATCGTTTTTTCCTCGTTAATATTATCTATGTTTCTTCTGTTATTTGACCCACTTGTCGAGTGCTAATGCCATTTGTGTAATACCCGTGCTCGCCACACCTTAACCAAAGAAAACGCGTTAAACATTAAGAAAAACAATGGGGAGATTGCTGTACCGCAAGCCTACAGCTACTTTTCTGATGATTTCCTTCAAAAATGTCTTTATCTCTACCTGAATGTATTAGTCCAATCAAAAGCTAATCAATCACTTGATAAATATATTTTATACAATATAATGTTTTTGTGTATTTTGTATACACTAACAAAAATAATTAAATAGAGGAAACCGCCGTGAAAAAAACAAAGGGACTCTTATGTACGAGTTTAATAATTAGTACTTGCTTAGCAAATGCCCAAGTAAACACACAACAAGAACAAGATGAATTAATGCCTAAAGCTGCAACTTTCGATTCAAAACCACATTTAAATCACGCAGACAATAAAGCATTAAGAACTCCTAATAACTTATCTATAGAAGAATTTGATCAACTTCGCAGACAAAACACCTCCAAAGATCGTCATTTTTTATTAAAAAAACAGAAAATAAAGCGTCTAAAAATAAACTATTTAAAAGCTTTGCCGCTAGTGCTGTTGGTTGCACATCAGTAAGTGAACTATATGCTTTAACAGGTCAAGATTTAGTCGATACCGTAAAGGCTAGTAGCTTAGGTGACTGTTTATATGGTCTGTACAGTGAAGCATCAAATAGTGACGCTTTCTCTGATGATAAAGCTGCAGCAATTGTAGAGGCTATGGTTTTACACTTAGACACATATAATGCATCCGATGCAAAAAGTGCTGATGAACTAGAAACCTTAGTGACCTATTTAAGAGCAATGCATTATGCTCAGCGCAATTTAAATAGAACTCATACTGATAATTACAACACCGCCTTAAATGAAGCTTTCACTAAGTATTTTTCTAGTGATAGTTTTTCAATATTTAACGGTGAAGCAACCCGTGATTTTTCCGTAAAACGAGAAATGCCGGTACTGGTCGCGAGTTCAAAAACCGACTCTTTACAATTTTTAGCTAATTTCACTACTGCCCTTTTAGGATACGCTAACACTGTATCTAGAGCAGATAACGACGGTGTGTATTACGAAGAAAAAGCGGTCGATGAGCTTCTTACAAAATTATATTACGCTATTACTGACAGAAGTGAAGAAGTTGAACAATTGGTGCTAAATAATCCGAGTATCATTGCCAATCTAAAACAGTTTGTAGATGTTGATGGTAAATGGTTAATCGGTCATGCCCGTGAATGGCATTGGAACGATGCTGTTACAGAACTGGGTAGATACTTACGTTTTGGTGGTAGTATCGCTGAAAATGTTAGACCAAGTATTCAAGCTATTTTAAACACATATAGCCATATAGGTGAAGGAAGCAAGGGATGGCTTAACGCTCAGTCAGCCGTTTATTATAACGATAATGCAAATTGCTCTCTATACGGTGATGTTTGCGAATTTGATTTACAGGCAGCCATATTATCTGGCAGTCACCAATGTGGCGATACAGTAAAGCTTCGTTATCAAGAACCTATTACAACAGAAAATCTAGGTAAGATTTGTCAAAGCATTGCTTCACAAGAACAAAAATTTCATAGGCTCATGAATACATCAAACGAAACTCCCGTTAAAGATGATAAAAACGCCGTATTAGAAATGATTATTTTCAGTTCATATACAGATTATAACAACTATGGGAATGATTTTTTTGGTATCAATACAGATAATGGAGGGTTTTATTTAGAAGGAAGCCCTTCAACAGAAGGTAATCAAGCTCGATTTTTTGCACATCAAGCCACGTGGTTAGCAGATTTTTCAGTGTGGAATTTGGAGCATGAATTTATTCATTACTTAGATGGACGTTTCAATAAGTGGGGTAACTTCTACGAACAAGCAGCTAATTCAGTTTGGTGGGGAGAAGGTATTGCAGAATACTTAAGTCAACCTAACAATAATGCTAAAGCGTTGATTGCCGCCAAAACTAACCAGTATTCTTTAAGTCAATTATTTCAAACGACTTACGCTAACTCTGATCAAGTACGTACTTATGACTGGGGTTACTTGGCAGTACGTTTCATGATGGAAGAGAAACGAAGTTTCATTGACAATGAATTATTGCCTTCATTAAGAGCTGCAAAATATGAAATGACCCCAGGTGATTGTACTATGGATTGGAGCCGGCATCGTAAAGAGAATGCAACAGAAAATGGTTGGGGCCGGGCATATGACGATAGTGAAGGTGGATACCCTGACTGGGTTTGGACATGTGGTAGACCAACAAACACACCAATTGATTCAAATTTACCAGAATACACACCTTACGCAGACATTTTAAATAACTGGGGCACATCATTCGACCAAGAGTTTTCTGAGTGGTTAACTTGTATTGTAGCCGGTGATGGTGAATGTGTAGAGCAAGTATTTCAGACAGCTGATTTAGACGAAAATAATACTATAGATATGCGTGATATTTTAATGTTTAGAAAAATGTTACGTGGTAACCCATTGCTTTCAATTGATTACGACTTTAATGAAGACGAAGTGGTCGATATACGAGACGTACGCCCAATGATGGCATTATGTGATTTATCAAGATGCGCTATTGCTCCATAAAACTACAACAATACAAATAAAAGAAAAGAAAAGGAAAATAAAATGAAAAAATTATTACTAACTTTAGTTTTGCTTACTAGCTTTGCCGGCAATGCAACATTAATAAATCTCGATTTAGATAAAACAAATTATCTCGAAAATGAAGTTGTCACAGCTCAATTAAATCTGACTAGTTTAGATTATTTTCTGGGTGGTTTTGTAGCAGAAGTAAGCTACGATTTTAATGCATTAGAGTTGATTAATTGGTCATTTGGCAACGGCTTTAATGACGGTTTAGGGCACAGCCCTTATGCCGATGATTCCATAGCAGGCTTGTTTTATTTGGAAGACTTTGCCTACTTTGATGCTGATGAAATGGTATTACAAGCTAATCAAGGTACCGGGTTTACACTAGCAACATTAACTTTTCGTGCTCTAACTGCCGGCCCACAAATACTTTCAGTTCTTGATAGTATGGAAGTTGTTAGCCTAGACAATAACTCGATAGATCAGTTTAACCAATTTGATGCGAAGTTTAACGTAACATCAGTACCTGAACCGGCAAGTGCTTTGTTATTTTTATCGTCTTTATTGCTATTAAGAACACGTTTTAGCAAAAAGTAGATAAATTAAGTTATACGAGTAGAAAAGGCAAATAGTAATATTTGCCTTTTTTTGTTTGCCCGCCGAAGCTAGCAAACCCGATAGGCTGAAAGAAGCCTTATCATCCCGACTAAGGGGAAGATAATCTGAATGGCAAAGGCGTTATTGGCAATGTTGCATCTGGGTATTGATTATGGGGGTATTTATCATGGGTGGCATGATTAGTTTAACTGAGTGATAGCAGGCAGGCTCGGCCTGAAAAAACGACAAGAAAACACCGCAAATAAACAACCCACCTCAGTTTTATTTATTTACTTATAAAGAGTACACATCAACAACGGGCTTGTTCAACAACAGGATTAAGTTGCGGCAAGCGCAACCTATCCTTTATTTATTATACCTATTTTAACGAATTTTCATATTGTTTATAAAAACTCCAAACCTTTTGTGCCATCGGCGCTGCTGTTTGAGCTCGCCGTCTTCTCATTGTTTCTCGTAAATCAGTATCATACGGAAAACGTGCTTCTGGTTTAGCTTTATACTTTGTAAGGTAAATCTTTATTTCAAGATATGGGCATTGCAAGTCTTCAGGTAGCACTTCAATAGGAATAAGTAATAACTCTTCACCTGAATGCTTCAATCTTTCAACAATACCACAAGGATAAGTAATTAATATTTCTATAGCCTTCATGGCATGTTTAAACATATAACGACAGTTAGGGTGAAGTTGAGCCACGAATCCTCCGTATAGGTATAACGCCTCAATCAGAGGCAAATAATTGTTGGTTATAATTAGCGACGCAGGAGCAAAACCAACTGTTATTTGTCCTGCTGAATTGACTTGGTACGCCGGCATGGGCATGAACTAATGAGGTGAAAGTCCTCTGTAGGAAGATCACCGTTTAATGAGTTTTATTAAACGCTAACTACTAGCGAATGGCAAGGGCTTTTCTGCGAAGAATGGTCTGAAGGAAGCCGCTAGCAAATTTGTGAGCTGATGAACAAGAACATCATATGAGGCGTAGACTAGAGGTGAGTTAGCCAAGCATAACGAAACCATGTGATCTAATGGTCACCGTAAATGATGCAGCAGTGCAAAGAAAGTACATGCACTTATCTGGGGAGATCTGCTTAACACGCAATCGGCATTAAACCAGTAAGGCTCTGGTTAATAAGTGCCTTGGCTTCGTTGAATACATCGACGACGAAGAGCGAATGAGATGTAAACCGATAGCGCCAATGATGGTAACGTCAATGGTGATTAAGTAGAAGTCAGCAGACGGCATAGTAGCCAAATGCCCATCGTAATGGTTGGGACACGGTGAAGGCCTGAACATTAACTTAAGGAGGAACATTTATGCATTTGAATACATCAAAATTACCGTCAGGTAATGATGTTATTGAGCATGGCATATCAACTGACCTTACATGAAAATCTCATCGAAAAGCTGTTAAGCCCTGCTAATTTGGATAATGCTTGGAAACGAGTCAAAGCCAACAAAGGTAGTGCAGGTATTGATGGGATGACGATAGATGATTTTCCCACTTTTGCTAACGCAAACTGGGAACACATCAAAACACAGATAGCTCAAGGAACATACCGACCTAGCCCCGTGCTACGGGTCAACATTCCTAAGCCCGATGGTGGCACGCGAAAACTGGGTATTCCTACCGTACTCGATAGGTTTATCCAACAAGCAATCCACCAAGTACTCAATCCACTATTCGACCCGCATTTTTCACCTTACAGCTATGGTTTTCGCCCAAACTGCAATGCAGCACAAGCGGTAACACATTTGCAAACAGGTATTAAATCGGGTCGTAAAATAGCCATTGATATTGACTTATCTAAATTCTTTGACCGAGTTAATCATGATTTACTCATGCATAAACTCGGTTTGAAAATAAAAGATAAAGTATTGATGAAACTGATTGGGCGCTACTTACGCGCAAGAATTGTTGAACACGGTAAGCGAGTAAAACCAACCCAAGGCGTACCACAAGGAGGGCCATTGTCACCGTTACTCTCTAATATCATGCTTGACGAGCTTGATAAAACGTTGGAAAAACGAGGACATCACTTCGCCCGTTATGCGGACGACTTCACCATTTTGGTGAAAACTAAGCGAGCAGGCGAACGCGTTTTAACGAGTATTAGCTTGTTTATAAAGCAAATCCTTAAACTCGTCGTTAACGAGAAGAAAAGTCGTGTAGGCGCGGTAAAAGAGACCAGGTTTTTAGGTTTTGGTTTCAAATATGGGCGAATCAAAATACATGATAATTCATTGCAGCGTTTTAAATACCGTGTGCGAGAGTTAACTAACAGAAATTGGGGCATTGCCATGAGCAAGCAAATTGCGAGCCTTAACCGATATCTGCGAGGATGGGGAAACTACTTCCTCATCGCCAACGATTATCAGTTATGTGTCGATTTAGATCAATGGATCCGCCGAAGAATACGGATGTGTTTTTGGCGACAATGGCGCAAGCCAAGATCCAAAGTGAAAAATCTATTAAAACGGGGTGTTCCACTAGCGCTAGCAATTAGCTGTGGAGCGACAAGAAAAGGGGTATGGCGAAGTGCGAAAACCAAAGGGATAAATCAAGCATTGAGCAACGAGTATTTAGCCAATGCAGGTTTAGTATCACTTAGGGATATCTGGATTAAAATCCATCATGGTTAATGAACCGCCCTGTGCGGAGCCGCATGCAGGGTGGTGTGGGGGGCCGGAGGGTAGAAACCTCCGGCTACCCGATTTGAACGAAGCCGCTTTGCGGCAGAATAAGACAAAATCGTCTGTACTTACCTTAACTGTCAATACTGGCAGCCCTTAAGGAGTACACCATGAATATTACCCAACAAACACGTTTTAATTTATTAGCTCAATCTTACCTTAACGAACTGACCTTGCAAGGAAAAAGTGAAAAAACAATTGATGCCTATTGTCGTTGTATCAGGCAAACCGCGACCTTCTTTGATACCTGCCCTGATAACTTAACCGTTGATGCCCTTAAAACCTACTTTCTGTATCTCGTTGAGCATAAATCATGGAGTCACGTTAAAATTACCCGTTGCGCCATTCAGTTTTTATACACCCATGTGCTAAAGCGCCCTTGGCAATGGGTAGATATTGTCAAACCACCCAAGGTACAAGCACTGCAAGATGTGTTATCCGTCGCTGAAGTCGCCGCTATTATTAACACCACACGCCAATTGCGTTACCAAGTGTATTATCTCACCACGTACAGTTTAGGCTTACGGTTAAGTGAAACCTTGAACCTGACCATTGCCGATATCGACAGTCACTTAATGCAGGTGCATTTACGTTATACCAAAAGCAAAAAAGATCGCATTGTGCCACTACCCCATGCCACATTACTTGCCTTACGCCATTACTGGAAAACCCATCGCCACCCCACGTTATTATTTCCTGGGGGTAAACCACCGCATTGTCGTGAGGGAAAAACCTTAGTCATGGATAAAGGCGGCGTACAAAAAACCATTAAACTTGTGGCTAACGCCTGTGGTATTACCAAAAACGTGCACGTGCATACGCTTAGGCATTCTATTGCTACGCATTTGCTTGAGCGCGGTGCCAGTTTGCGCTCTATTCAAGTGTTTTTAGGGCACGCATGCCCTAAAACCACTGCGCTTTATACGCGTATGACTGAAGAGGTTGCTCAAAACAGCCAGTTATTACACAACGATATTATCGATAGTCTTGATATCACTTGGCAGGAGCAACCTCATGATTGAGCTTGCCCAGATAGCCAGACAGTATCATCATGACTTTATCCAACACTATGGCGCTAAAATGAACGGGGTACACCACCAAGCGCTCACGCAGATGATGGCATGTCATACCCCACAAGCCGGGGCGATGTTGTATCATTGCGATGATTGTCAAACCGACAGTACGGTTTACCCGTCCTGTGGTCACCGACATTGTCCGGCGTGTCAGCATAACAGCAATCGTGATTGGTTGGCCTTGCAACAACAAAAGTTGCTGCCGGTGGATTACTATTTAGTGACCTTTACGCTACCGTATCAGCTACGCCATTTTGTTTGGAGCCATCAAGCATGGGCGTATCAGGCGATGTTTAATGCGGCTAAGCAAACCCTTGATGCGTTTTTTAAACGCGATAAGCACTTAGGTGAGCATAATGGTTTACTGGGTGTGTTACACACCCATTCACGACGCCTTGCATTTCACCCACATATTAACCTGGTTATTCCAAAGAGGTGGGCTTGATAAAACAAAAAAACAGTGGCAACCAAAAACAGGCAAGTACCTGTTTAAAGCCGATAACCTTGCCAAGGTGTTTCGTGGTAAATTTATCGCACTGCTGCGCGACTCGGGGTATTATCTACCGCCTAAAACCCCAACCGCCTGGGTAGCTGATTGTCATCATGTGGGCAAAGGTGACAGTGCATTAACCTACCTTGCGCGATATCTTTATCGTGGGGTGATTAATGAAAACAATATCTTATCAATACACCATGACCAAGTAACGTTTCAATACCAAGACAGTCAAACCAAGCAGTATAAAACCATCACTGAGCATGCCACCGCCTTTTTATGGCGCGTTCTACAACATGTACTGCCTAAAGGGTTTCGACGAGCGCGCAATTATGGGTTTTTACACGGGAATGCTAAACGCACATTAAAGCGCTTACAGTTAATGCTTCACGTGGTACTGCCGCCCATAGCGGCAACCCCTAAACAAGGGGTTTGCTGCCCTCAATGTAAAGCGTACATGACCCTGTACCTGATGCGACGAACGCAGCGCGTGATTATTGGTTACCCGATTTAGAACAAGGACGTGCCTAAGCAAACGGAATTGTTGCGCCCAAAACATTCACTGAGTGAGGATTTTATTTATAAGCGAAATATAGATGACAAAAAAGAGTTACGTGGCGATATTGCTCAACTAAACTGAGTGATAGCAGGCAGGCTCGGCCTGAAAAAACGACAAGAAAACACCGCAAATAAACAACCCTCCGCAATTTTATTTATTTACTTATAAAGAGTACACATCAACAACGGGCTTGTTCAACAACAGGATTAAGTTGCGGCAAGCGCAACCTATCCTTTATTTATTAGCCGTACCTTGCACACTTTTTTTATTAACTTGCTTTACGTGATAGACCTCAAGCCAACCTGCAATCCTAAATATTGCCATTGTAGCTGCAAGTGCTGAAAAAATGGCGTAAATAAAGAGGAAGTAACCAATAAAGCTGCTAGCGACTGAAATGACCAAAGATACTTCATATAACCAAGGAGCTAGATCAAGTAAGAATCTTTGTATGCATAGTGGGCTATTATAAATTGGTTGAGATTTACCAATCAATGCAGCTATTAAGGCTAAAATTTGTAATACAATAAAATGCACAAATGTGGCGTTAACAACTATAAATGGTGATTCACCACCATCTTTGGTTTTACCGGATATGCTAGCTCGAAATTTATCATCACCTAATGCCACCAAATAGCGTATCCACCAAGAGAAAAGCCAATAATATTAGGTAGTACAGAGATTGGTATTTCCACCCAATCATATTCTAACCAAATTCCAGAGGAAATTAGCGTGATAAAGAGTGATACATGCATGTATGGCGAGCCTAAGATAGATTTAAAACCACCATAAGCAACCCAATATCGAGCAAATAATTTCCTGACGCCTGTGTATTGCCCTTTTTTAGCCATTCTAGGCTCCCGCTCTAGCCATACGCCTAACTTTTTTAACTATAGCATTTGCCATTACTACTAAAAAATCTTTTGCTGTGATCTCACCTGGTACGTATGCACCCGATTCAACAAAAGGATGCTGTTTAGTAGATTTTTCTACACGTTTACCATTTTCGTCATGACCTGTAGCTTTAACTTCACCATTTAATTGAGCGATATGACCTAAAGCAACAGTTCTATCATCAGCTTCAACAGATAATCCTCTCTGTGCTTTTAAAATTATAATTTCTTCTTCAACATTTTGTTGATTAAGCCTTTCAAGGACTTCATCCTCTAGATCTTCTAAACCATCAGTATTAGGGCGACGAAGCACCATTTCTAAAGAACTGATTTGTTTTAAAGAAAGAACTGATTCTAGTTGATCCGTTCTTGGGACTAAAGTTAACTCAATTGTATTAAACTCTTCTATAATCTCTTCTGAATCAAATAAGTTGCGTAAGTATATTTCTAACATTTTTGGGCTTATTTGCCCGAACTTATCTTTACACTCAATAACTAGATAGTGATTCTTAGGGTAAAAAACAAAATTAAAGCTAGTAAAGTTAGGCCTCAAGTCTTCTGGTATTGTAATCTTTTTAGTTTCGTCTTCTTCAGCAGCGCGTAACTTTTCGATATTGAACCACTTTCCAACCTCTATTTTGGTAAATTTCACAATTTCACCTGAAATTCCTTTTAATGGATCTTCATTCAGGGGCTCTATTTCAGTTAGGATACAATAGGTATCACCTCTTAAATTGACTTGTCTTTTTAAATCAAACAGGCGATTAAATAAATCTACATATGTTTGTGATGAGTGTGGGTGTGTTCTTATATTAAAAGCGGTATAGGAAACGGTTCTTTTTCTTGTCATTATTTTAGTCCTTTATTACAACTTGACTGCGAAATTCATAGTACGGCTAACGCTTATTAGAAGGATGAACTTCATGTTTAAACACGGCATTGATCCTTCTTTCATAATAATTTTAAAACCTACAATACTCCAATTACCTCTACTCATCAATAAGTTAATAGTAATCCCGTTAACTGGTTGATGAGTGAAAGGTTGATAAAAACCTTTTTTCATGCAAATTACATAATTTATGCCTATACTGTATTTGTATACAGTTTAAAATAAAGGGAATTTACAATGGGATCTGTTTTTCTAACCTATGTTACCGAACAAATGCGTACTAAACGATACGCTAAAAGAACAATTCAAAGCTATGTTTACTGGATCAAAGGCTTTATTAATTTTAATAACAAAAAACACCCTGTCGACTGCCATGATATTGAAGTGGAGTGTTTTCTTTCTTTTTTAACTAACCAACTGAATGTAGCGCCTAAAACGCAAGCACTTGCATTAAATTCGTTAGTTTTTCTGTACCGTGAAATTATTAAAAAACCGTTAACGTTGAACTTAAACTTTAATAAAAGTACGGCGCAGCCTAAATTACCAACGGTGCTAACAACCATTGAAATAGCTACCTTATTAAAAAATATTAGTGCTAGTCATGCATTGCCTTGTAAGTTGATGTACGGGAGTGGATTACGTTTAATGGAGGTGGTTAGGCTACGAGTTCAAGATGTTGATTTTAATTATCTATCAGTAATGATATGGCATGGTAAAGGCGGTAAGCATCGTCGTGTTACTTTAGCTAAAGAGTTAATAACGCCATTAAAACAGCAAATTTCAGCAACAAAATTGTTATATCAGCAAGATATTAGAAACGGGTATTACTCAGGTGTTTGGTTGCCTCATGCATTAAAACGTAAGTATCCGTTAGCGGCAATGGAATTTGGTGGCATTATTTATTTCCTTCTCACCGACTGAGTAATGATCCTGAGTCGAATGAGTTTCGCCGCCATCATATTGATGAAACCGGTTTACGTTGGCATGTTAAACAAGCCGCTATAATATCTAATATTGATAAACGGGTAAGTTGTCATACATTAAGACATTCATTTGCGACACATTTATTGCAACGCGGGGCTGACATAAGAACGGTGCAAGAGCAATTAGGGCATAGTGATGTTCGAACCACCCAAATTTATACGCATGTGCTTGAACATGGGGCTAATGGTGTGCGTAGCCCTTTATCAGATTTATTATAAGCGTATTTTATTTCCAATAAATATTGTTATACTTAATTCATATAACAATATTTATTGATTATTTTAATGAAATTTACTATCGGCTTTAGGGCTGTTAAACATGAAGATTTAGATTTTTTGTTATTGTTGCGAAAAAAGTCTATGTCTAAACATTTAGTTGACGCCAACATAAAATTAACACCTGAGCAGCATCTTGAACGCGTAAAAGAACATTATTATGACTCGCATATTATTTTACGTAACCGTAAAGCGATTGGGGTGTTGAAGCTTGGTGTTATTGCTCTTAAAGGTATGGATAAAAGTTTGCATATTAGGCAGTTACAAATAATGCCGGAATATCAAGGGCAGGGTATTGGCAGTAAAGTTTTAGCGGTAGTGAAAAAAAGAGCATTACAACTTCAGTTACCCATAACGCTGAATGTGTTATTGAAAAACCCTGCAAGAGGGCTTTATTTACGTCACGGTTTTCAAATTGAAGGTAAAAACAAGTTAGAATTTCAAATGCGCTGCCCGCTTGAGGTTATTGCTGCTTAGTTTACCTAAATTGCAATTTAAAACCTTGTTATTAATTCAGTTTAAAAAATTATTCCTTTTTCTTTTACATTGTTAGTATCAATACGTGAGGGGGTTACTAAACCATTAGCTAAAGGTTGCGTTGCAACAGCAAGTGTTTGTATAACCTCACGCATAGAGGGTAAATTTAATGAAGATATTTCGTCACTTACTTGGTGATAATCTTTGGTCTTTATCTAACTGCGAACTGCTAAAACTATGCGCGGGTACGCCTAATTTTGCAAGGGTTGCGTTGTCTGAACGATAAAATAACTTTTGCTTAGGGTAGGGATCTTTGTGTATTTTTTTACCTGATTTAGCTAATGCTTGATTAAGTTGTGTCCCTAAATTAGAACGTTCCATACCCGTCATCCAGAGTGCACCAGTACCAAACTTAGACGGTTTACCAATCATTTCAATATTAATCATCGCGGTGATCGCATCAGGATTTAATTGCTTTGAAAAATATTGGGAGCCAAAACCGCCAATTTCTTCTGCACTAAATGCTGCAAACATCAAAGTACGTGCATTATTGGCCTGTTTAGCATAATACTGGGCAATATTAATAATAGCCGTAGTACCTGAGGCATCGTCGTCTGCCCCATTAAATATATTATCTCCTTCAGTATTTTTACTACCTAAATGATCATAATGTGCGGAGAAGAGCACTATTTCGTTTGGTTTAGTTTTACCGGGTAATATCGCAATAACATTGTTAAGCTCAGTTATCCGGTAGTGTTTATGGCACTGGCATGCATATTGGTAATGTCATCGCCGTTTATGTCAGTCAAGGCTATGATAATAGTGCCGTTTTTAATAGCATCATTTTTTATAGTGTTACTTTGTTTTATCGCTAACTTAGTAATTCCTTGCTGAAAATAGTGCTTATATCGTTCAAAAAGTGCTTTATGCTTAGGGTGGCTTAAAACAAGATGATTTCCTCCTTGTTGATTAAGCGTGCTAATGATGGCTTGCATATCATCATTTTCGTTTATATTGTGAAGGAAAAATGGGGTGTTTTTTCCCCATTTGATATTTTCCATGACACATTATTCATCGTGCTAGCGATGGTTAAATTTTCAGCAGCAATTGCTTGATCATTTAAAACTAACATTAGGTTATTAGGGCTGATGGTTGATATTTTATATGTTTGTAAAAAGCCTTTTGCGGCAATGTTATTAGTGCCAATTAAACCAATGTCTTTGAAGCGCTTAGTAATATAATGTGCAGCGAGGCTCAGTTCGTTTGAAAAATTGCCTCTGCCTTTTAGTTTGTCGCTTGCTAAATAGCTAATGTCTTTAGTGATCTGCGCTAAAGAGATAGTATTCTCAGGTTCAGCAGTATTGCTTGGTGCGGCAAAAGCCGTTATAGATTGCACTAAACACATTACAAAAATACTAAAAGGATACAATGAGAAACGTTTTTTTATGATCATATGAAATATTGCTTATATTGACGTTTTTAGTACGGTTGTTTCAATTAATAATGATTCTTCACCACAGCTTAACCATAATTGTCCATCTTGAATGCTGCATTGAAACTCCATTGTTCTATTTAATAATTTTACGAGTGCATCGGTTGTACTTGTTGAAAATTGTTCAACGCTAAGTTTGGGGAATTTTTTTAGTGCATTTTGCGATTGTGTCCACCAGGTGTCGACACTTGTTCCATAGCAATACAGTTTAACTTTTTCGGCTTTATTACAGGCTTTTTTTATGCGCTTTTCGTCTAATTGGCCCAACTCAATCCACAGTGCAATTTCATCACTATAATTAATTTGCCAAATGGCTGCTTCATCTTCATCGCTCACGCCTTTACCAAATTGTAAGTCGCTGTGAGCATTTAATATAAAGCAGATCAAACGAACCATGAGTCGTTGATCTGTTTCAGAAGGATGTTGTGCCAACGTTAGTTGCAAAGAGTCGTAATAATTACGATCCATATTAGCTAATTCAATATTTGCTTTGTAAATGGTTGCTTTTAGTGCCATGTAATTTTTACTACTTTGAAATGAGTGGAGTAACTGAAGCGTAATTTATCTTTATTTATACTGATATTTAGTAAAAGTTTACCAAGTGCCCGTGTTTTCCATGCTTAGCCATGGTTCTTGAGGTGCAAGTGCTTCACCTTTTTGCAATAATTCAATAGAAATATTATCGGGTGATTTAATAAAAGCCATGTACCCACAGCGCGGTGGTCTATTGATAACAACACCATTGTCTTGTAAATTTTTGCAAGTTTGATAAATATCATCAACTTCAAATGCTAAATGTCCAAAGTTACGGCCGGTATTATAAACTTCTTCTGATCCCCAATTATGGGTCAGTTCAATTTCTGCTTCACCTGCGGCGGTAGCTAAAAAGATCAGTGTGAATTTTCCCTCAGGTACATCTTGTCGTCTTACTTCAACTAAGCCGAGTTTATTAATGTAAAAGTCTAATGAGGCTTCAAGATCACTTACGCGTATCATGCTATGCAAAAATTTCATTGTTATTCCTATGGGTTAGTGGTTTATATACTTAATTTTTTAGATCTGTAGAACATTTTAAGTATATATATTGTGAATCTACTTATGATCGACACTTGAATAAAATTAATTATAACTATAACAAGTAATTACTATAAGTAACTACTCTATAATGGATAAAGTTCATCTTAATATTTAAAGTATGTGGTTCAAAACACTTTATTTAAAATACCTTGCTTCCATAGTTTTCACGTCTATGGGTTTAGAAATATAATACCCTTGAATTCGATGAATATCTAAGTGTTGGCATAAATTTAGGGCTTCTTCAGTTTCAATACCTTCAGCAACAATCTCTAAATTGAGCGAATGTAACATTAACGATAACCCCCTAATTAAAGACAATGTTTTAATTGTAGATGAAGCTAACATTAACGATTTATCAATTTTTACCGTATTGATAGGGAAATTCTGTAAATGTGACACTGACGAAAATCCAGTGCCAAAATCGTCAAGTGCAATCTTGCATCCTAATTGGCTAAGTTCCTTCATCATGTTTTTACTTGTGTCGTTGTTTTCTAGCAAAGCGGTTTCGGTGAGTTCAAATTCGATACAACTAGCGTCGATAGCATGTTTTGTTAACGCATTTTTTATGCAATCTATTAATTGAGTATCAGCTAATTGTACGGCAGATAAATTAATAGACATATGCAACGACGGATTATGACGCTGCCAAACAGACAGTTGATTAATCGCTTTATAAATAACCCATCGCCCAATTTCTAATATTATGCCAGACTCTTCAGCAATGTTAATAAATTCATCGGGCATTTGAAGTACATCATCTATCGACCCGTAGTAGGGCTTCAAAACCTACAAGGGTCTGTTTCTTTGTGCACAATATTGGTTGGTAATGAAGAAGTAGTTGGTTATTACCAATAGCATTAGCAAGTGCTTGTTCTTTTTTATAGCGTAATAGAAACTGTTTTTGCATTTCATCTTCAAAATAACATACTTGGTTTCGACCCAGCTTTTTGGCTCTGTACATAGCAATGTCAGAAAACTTAAATAGTTCATCGGCATTCAGGGTATTGTCAGGATAAATAGAAATGCCAATACTGACACTCATCTGAATTTCAATACCATTAATATGAAAAGGAGTCGATAAACTTGTTAGAATGCGATCAGAAACTTTAGTCGCTAAGTAATTGTTGTTTTTATTTTTTAAGATAACAGCAAATTCATCGCCACCAATGCGGGCAAACAATTCGCTATCTCGCAAACAATGACTAATTTTTGTTGCAAACTCTTTTAATAGTAAATCGCCGATATCATGACCGTGGGTGTCATTAACATATTTAAAATGATCTAAATCGATTAACATTAAAGAAATGCTATCTTTGCTTCGTGAGCTTTTATTTACGTTTGATTTTAGTGTTTCTTCAAATGAATAACGATTCGCTAAGCCTGTTAATGTGTCGTGTTCAGCGACTTTTTTTGCATTTTTATAACTTTGGTAGAGTTTTCGTTCTAATTCAAAGCGCGTTTGTGCTTGTACAATTGCACGATTTAATCTGGCAGCGGTTACTTCTATTTTAAGCAGAAAATCTTGGGCGCCGCCTTTAAGACACTCTAAGGCTAGGTTACTTTCTTCTGAGTTACTAAGCATAATAATGGCAACTGAATCTTCGATAGGTTCATTTTTTAACTCTAACAGCATTTCTATGCCATCGCGTTGTGGCATGCGGTAATCAAGAAGAATTACGTCAAATTTATGGGCTCTAAATGCTGCGAGTCCTTCGTCTACCGATTCCGTTTCTGTAAAATGACATTTTTCATCAGACTTACTTAATGTTCGTTTGATATGTTCGCGATCGACTATGTCATCATCAACAATTAAAATATTCATATACTAATACCTATTTCTTTTGCCTTATTTTATTTGCAAAGGCAGCATTATGTTAATGCGTGTGCCACAAATACCATCAGATTCAATATTCATTTTACCCTCATAATGTAGAATAATTTTATTTACTAAGGCAAGCCCCATTCCACTTCCTTCAACTTTATCTCTTGGTTTTAAGGTTTGAAACATTTCTATGGCTTTGTTGAATAATTCAGGCGGAATACCTGGGCCATTATCCTCAATACTAATTTTATGCATATTATTCTCTTGCACATATGACACGTTGATTTTAATGATTGCTTTGTCATGATGCTTGATGGCATTTGAAATTAAATTGCGCATTATCATTTCAAAAGGTATGCGTGGAAATTCTAATTCAACATCATCAAGAACGGTTAATGTGACGTTATCATCATGGTCCAACAACGAGAATACTTCTTTTGTTGAAGCCGCCAAGTGCAATGTTTCAGCTTTATAGTCAAAGCGCTCTATACGAGCATAATCGAGTAAATCATTGAGTAAGTTACTCATTCGATCACTTCTGTTTTCAAGTAATGCTATATGTTTTAATGAACTCTCTGGCAGAATATCAATGCAATCTTCTTTTATCCAATTCACGAGTTTTCGCATGGCATTTAAGGGAGATTTTAAATCGTGAGAGGCAATATAAGCAAATTCTTCAAGATCATGATTAGATTTTTCTAAGCGCTTGGTTTTTATCTTTAATTCAACATTCATATTATCGGCATACCTCAAAGCTTGTCGATTTGCCCGGGTTAAGAAAATAAATAACCCAAGAATTATAAGATCGATAAAAATACCACTCAATAGAATAAGCGTAGGTTGGTAAGACTCTGATGCTCGTCGAAAAGCTAAATTCGATTCAATATCAAAAGTCCATACCCGACCATAAAAATCGACGTCTACACTCTTTTTATATAGCGGCGATTTGTCGATATTTTCGGTGGTATTATTTGTTGCATCCTCGTAAAGCATATTTCCTTGGTCACTGATTTTCAGGGTAACTAATCTGTTTTCAATAGCTAACGTGCCAGAGATAAGTTTATACATGATAAATGGCGCAAAACTAACACCCACAATGTTTTGCTGTCGAGATTCTACCGTGTCAATTGGAGCATAGTGTTTATAAAAAGGGGTGAAAAAGAGAAAGCCAGGAGTTTTTTATCATCTTGCACTAGAGTAATGGGCCCTGTGAGCGGGCTAATCCCGTATCTCTGGCTTTTTTTATCGCTGCGTATCGGTTTTTTTCAAACGCCATATCTAAACCAATGGCTTCTTTATTTATTTGTGCAGGTTCAATATAAGTAATGGGCCAATATTCATTTTGTTGATGTTTAGGATGAATTGTAAAACTAGGTCGCTCAGCTCGTTCGTTTGCTAAATAATCCGGTAGTTGCTCGGGGGTAATGTTATAAATAATGCCAATACCGTTAATACCTGGATAGGTTTCATCAATATGTAAACGTGTGGCATATTTATTCCATTGTGTATGGCCAAATTTTTCATCACTGGCAGCATAAAATGAAACGGCTCCCCATAAGGCTTGCTCGTATAAAGTGATACGATCTTTGACTAGTTCAATAACATGACCTGATTCACGTTGAAATCGCTCTTCTATTTTTTGGGTTACTTGTTGATTAGATATATACCAAGCTAGCACAGTTAACATGGCGGATAAGCACAAAATAATCCAATGGACACTGTGAAACCTGCCAAGATCAATTAATTTTTGGCGCTGATAATCGGTCTTTTTTTTAATTAAACTTAAGGGCATTAATCATCCTTTGGTGTATTCGTTATCCTTTGTAAACTATAAATTAAATTTCAAAGATAATAAAACTAAAACGGTTTATATCCATAGTACGAGGGAAAATAGATCAAGGATCAATTAAAACCCATATTTTGATTGTTATTTCAATTTTTGTTGTGTTATCAGGATTGTCTTTATTATTGTAGTATCAGAATTTCATTTATTCTGTTTTATTCTGTTTTATTTTTGTAATCACATAAATCTTCAATAATACAAGAGCCACATTTAGGGGTTCTAGCTGTGCAGGTATAACGTCCATGCAAAATAAACCAGTGATGTAAATTAAACATGAATTCTGTTTTGTTAGGGGTGTTTTTTATAATGGCTTGTTCAGTTTGTTCAACCGTTTTACCTTTGGCGTAACCAGTACGATTTGCAAGGCGTTGAATATGAGTATCCACGGCTAAGAAGTATTTGCCTTCATTGTCTTTAAGCCGGCCAAATGCTGTGTTAAGTACCACATTGGCTGTTTTTCTTCCAACGCCAGGTAATGCCTCTAATGCTGCTCTGTTTTCGGGGACTTCGCCGCCATGTAAATCAACCAAAGATTTGACAGGTTTTTATGGTGTTTTTGGCTTTAGTATTAAATAAACCAATGGTTTTTACGTAGTTTATTAAGCCTTCAAGCCCTAAATCTAATATAGCTTGTGGAGTGTTGGCAACAGGGTATAACTTGGCTGTGGCTTTGTTTACACTAACGTCTGTTGCTTGCGCAGACAATAGTACCGCGATTAACAATTCAAACGGTGTGCTGAAGTTTAACTCTGTTGTTGGATTTGGGTTGTTTTCACGCAACCTTGTTAACATGTCTAAACGTTTTTCTTTGTTCATTTTTTAGTAATCACACGGTTGTTATATTTTTAAGACTCAAAGTTGACTCTAACGCGTTCTATCGCTTGTTTTTCTATTTTAGGTTGGCGTTGTTTTATTTTATCATCAATAACATTTTTAAGTGCAATGATGAAGCCCATTGCAATAAATGCGCCTGGCGGAAGAATAGCTAATAAAAATTGGCTATCTAAATGCATTACTTCTATACGTAAAACGGTTGCCCAATCACCTAACAATAAGTGTGCGCCGTCAAATAAAGTACCTTGTCCTAGTACCTCACGAATAGCACCTAATAATAGTAAGACTAACGCAAACCCTATGCCCATCATTAAGCCGTCAAAACTTGCTTGTAATATTGGGTTTTTAGACGCATAAGCTTCTGCTCTACCAATAATGGCGCAGTTGGTGACTATTAACGGTAAAAAAATACCTAAGGATTGATATACACCATAAGTGTAAGCGTTCATCAATAATTGCACACAGGTAACAAATGCTGCAATGATTAATACAAAAATCGGGATACGAATTTCTTTTGGAACCCAGTGACGTATGGCTGAAACCGTTGCATTAGAACAAACTAGCACAAGCAGTGTCGCTAAACCTAAGCCTAAAGCATTAGTAACGGTTGCCGTTACGGCAAGCAGGGGACAAAGTCCTAATAATTGCACTAGGCCTGGGTTGTTTTTCCACAAACCTTGCAGCGCCAATTCTTTGTATTCAGCTTTGAGTGCTTGTTTAGCTAACGCTTTTTCAGCAGACATATTGTCTGATTCTGGCGGAAGTTCGCCTGAGTTTTCAGGTAACTCTTGTGTATTAGTGCTCATTTGTGACCTCACTTTTCGTTACATTTACTTTGGTTGGGTCATGTTCAATTTGGG
The DNA here is from genome assembly GCF_022669015.1 of Colwellia maritima. GTDB lineage: Bacteria > Pseudomonadota > Gammaproteobacteria > Enterobacterales > Alteromonadaceae > Colwellia > Colwellia maritima. Next base: position 386,344 of record NZ_JAKKSL010000004.1, read on the forward strand.
GATCATTATTTGTTATTGCACAACTATTAGGTAAGGTTAACAGTGTTTCTTTATTGTTTTGAAAGAATAACAGTGTTTTTTTCATGGCTTTAACAATAGCTCGGGGAGTAATAGTTGCTCCAGTAAATTGGTCAAACATACCACCATCTTTAGCTACAGCCCAACGGTTATCGTTTTCAGAAAGCAGTTTTTTGCCATTAAAACGGGTTATCCAAGTACTTTTTCTTATCTCTACTTTGTCACCCAAACCTGGGGTTTCTTGGTGTTTTAGTACTCGAACACCACTGACCGTGTTGTCCATGTTAATGGCAACAATAAAATCAATATTACCATTGTAGCCATCGGGTGCGCTGCTCGTAATAGCAACGGCTATTGGTATGTTATTGTTACGGGCGATATAAGCAGTTCCTGTTGTTTTATCGTCACGGGTAAGCTTAAGCGAAGGTGCGGTTATGTTAATACAGTCTTGAGTGATGTCGTTATTATAACGGTTAGGCTCAATAATACTGTGCAGCGTATTTAACAGCTCTAGTTGTGCTTGGGCAACAATTTTATCTTTTGTTAACTCATTAACCAAACCAACAATAGCGGTACACACAATGGCAAATAGGGCTAATATGACACTATTTTTTTGTATGGCTATCCTAAAAAGAGAGGTTGTTTTTGTTTCGTCTTTAGGTTTGTCGTCAGAAAGTGGTGCAGACATTACTTAACCTCGCCTTGCTCATCTGTTTTCGATTTACTGTTTTTATCGTTAAGTACTGACAAATTCTCAGTGTTAAGGGAATGACCATAAGTACGTGGGCGAGTATATTGATCCACAAGTGGTGCTGCCATGTTACACAGTAATACAGCAAATGCGACACCGTCTGGGTAACCACCATAAGTACGAATTAGGTAAACTAATAATCCGGCTAGCGCTCCAATAACTAAACGACCTTTTACACTGGTAGCACCTGAAACCGGGTCAGTTAAAATAAAAAAGGCGCCTAGCATACAGCCCCCCGTAAGCCAATGAAAAAAGGTAGAGCCGCTTGTATCGGGACTGACGCTATACGCGATAAAAGAACAGATAAATAAACTTAATAAAAAGCTAAAAGGTGTTTGCCAAGCAATGGCTTTTTTGGCAATTAATACCAAACCACCGGCGAAAAAAGCGATATTTACCCATTCCCACCCAAAAGCAAAACCTAAACTTTCTGATAAGTTATTAGAAAACAGCTCATTTTTCATGGTTTCAAATGTTGTATAACCTAACCCAATTGTCGTTTTCAGTGTATCTAGCGGTGTGGCCATGGTGAAGCCATCTATATTCGTACGAAGCTGTTCTATTGAATAACCATCATTAGTAAAACCAGTAAAGATAGTATTTAGTGTATTGGAAAAATCTAATTCTATGCTCATAAGAGCGAGTGTTGGTTGCCAAGAGGTCATTTGTACTGGAAATGAAATTAATAACATGACATAAGCGGCCATGGTCGGATTAAATAAGTTATGACCTAAACCGCCATAGAGTTGTTTAACTACCAGAATAGCGAATGCGGCGCCAATCACTGAAATCCACCAAGGGGCAATAGCAGGTAAACAGATACCTAGCAACACGGCGGTAAGTATGGCGCTACCATCAAAAAGTTGTTTACTAATGCCTTTGTTAACCTTTTTATTTCGTAGTGATAAGGCGATAAATTCACAAACTAATGCGGTGGCTACCGCTAAGGTAATATGAATAATATTACCCCAACCAAAAAAGTACCATTGGGCTAAAATACCGGGCAATAATGCATAAATAACAATACGCATTAAGGCAGATGTTTCAGCTTGATTGTGATTATGGGGTGAACTTGCTATCCAAAATGCCATAATTATTCTGATTCTTCTTTGCTAAGTTTTAAGGATGATTGTGCTTCGTTATTGGTTTCTTTTAATAGCTCAGCTTGTTTGGCTTGTTCTTTTTTTGCGTTGGCTTTAGCCTTTGCCTTGGCGACAGCTTGGGTAATTCTTGCTTTTTTGTCGTTTATATTAGGCGACGCATCATCTGGTTTTTCGATATCTGAATTGATCTCGGGCGCTTCTATTTCCTTTTTCGCTTCTTTCTTTGCCTTAGCTTTGGCAATTGCCGCGGCAATTTTTGCTTTTTTATCTAGCGCGTCATTACTCACGGAATGATCTTCAGGTGATTTTTTCTCTTGTACTTGTGATTTTTCATTGTTGTTATCACTACTCGGTACATTTTCTGTAACGGCGGGCTCTTCTGTAGCATTATGCTTTGCAAGCCTTTTGGCTTTTGCTCTAGCAATAGCCGCTTTTACTTGTGATTTTTCATTGGTGTCATCACTACTCGGTACATTTTCAGTAACGGGCGGCTCTACCATAGCATTATGCTTCGCAAGCTTTTTGGCTTTTGCTCTAGCAATAGCCGCTTGTACTTGAGATGTTCCACTTTTTTCATCGGTGTTGGCATCAGTTGATTCATTACCTTTTTCATCCGCTTGCTTCTTAGCTTTTACTCTAGCTAAGGCTGCGGCAACAGCTGAACTAGCGCTACTGCCATCAGCTGATTTTTTGTTCATGGTTGCTTTACGTGCGGCAGCCGCTTTTTTATGTTTTTCTTCACGGGCTATTTTTTCTTTTTCTAGGCGGAGTTTTCGTGCTTCAAAGCGTACTTTGGCTTTTTCAGATTTAATGTCAAGTTGTTGTTGTTGACGTATTTCAGCTTTAGCCACTCGGTAATATTGCACTAACGGAATTTGGCTTGGGCAAACATAAGCACAGGCACCACAATCGATACAATCAAAAATATTGAGTTTGGTTAGTTGCTGAAAGTCTTTTGCCTTAGCGCTCCACTGCATTTCTTGTGGTAGTAATTGGCTAGGGCACACTTCTGCGCATTGACCACAACGAATACACTCTACTTCATTACTGTAATTGTCAAAGGCACTTGGCATTTCAGTTTTACTTGGCGCTAAAATACAGTTACTGGTTTTAATAATGGGGACTAATTCATTTAAAATACTAAAGCCCATTAAAGGGCCGCCCATAATGACTGGAGGCGTTACATTATTATCCGCATTGTTTGCTATAACACGCTCATTAGTAAAACCCGTTTGTTCAAGTAAATAACTTACTGGTGTGCCTAACAAAGCCCACACATTTTGTGGTTTGCTTAACGCTTGACCGGTGAGTGTTACAACTCGTCTAATTAACGGTGTATCATGAATTACAGCATCACTAATAGCAAAACAAGTGGCAACGTTTTGTACAACAATGCCAGAATGAATTGGCAGAGAGCCACTTTTAACTTCTTTGCCTGTCAGTATCTTAATTAACTGTTTTTCTCCACCGGATGGGTATTTGGTGGGGATTACGCAAACCTTGATTTTTTCTATATCTTTTGTGGCTTGTTGCAATGCTTTAATAGCTATTGGTTTATTGTTTTCAATGCCAATGAGTATAAAACCGGGGTTTAGCAAGTGATCAAGTATTTTTATGCCATCAATAATTGCTTCACTTTGTTCGCGCATTAATAAATCATCAGACGTGATATAAGGTTCACACTCTGCGGCATTGATGATTAAAAAATTAATGTCAGGTTTGGTATTCACTTTTATGTGGGTGGGAAAACCAAGCTCCGCCCATACCTGCAATACCAAGATCAGCAATTTTTTTAAGAATTTCTTGCTTATTGAGTTGAGTGAAGTCTTGGCAGATTTGTCGTGGTAGCCAAGTATCTTCATAGTCTACATCAAGAAAAACACAAAGCTCACTTAACCCTGATGGATGTGCAATAACTGATTTTTTTATATCACTAATAATACCACTGGTTGGTGCATGTATTGGCACAGCCATTGGGTTGGTACTCTGAGTTAAGGGTTGACCTTTTAATACTTTATCACCTACTTTTACCAACAAATCTCCTTGGCGACCTATATGCTGTTGCAAAGGTATGATGAGTTGTTTTGGTAAGGGTAATTGCCTAATAGGCTTATCAGACGTTAATTGCTTTTGTTCAGGAGGGTGAATACCGCCATGAAATTGCCAGAATTTTTGTTGATTGATGCGTTCGATTATAGATTCCATGAGTATTTGCTCCTAATCTACTTGCTTAACAGCAATTTTAGTTAAATCCCATTGCCAATTTTGAATCGTTTCAGGAATAGGGCGCATTTCAATGCAATCAACCGGGCAGGGGGCTACACATAAATCACAACCTGTGCATTCATCGCTAATAATAGTGTGCATTTGTTTTGCTGCACCAAGAATAGCGTCAACGGGACATGCCTGAATACATTTAGTACAACCAATGCAGTCTTCTTCTATAATGAAAGCAACGGTTGGGCCCTTATTAGCATCATGGTTTTCATCTAAAGGCTCTACTTCTACACCTAATAAATCCGCTATTTTCTTAATTGTGTCTTCACCGCCTGGTGCACACTTATTAATAGCTTCACCATTAGCTACCGCTTCAGCATAAGGTTTACACCCCGGGTAGCCACATTGGCCACATTGCGTTTGTGGTAGAAGGGCATCAAGTTGTTCAACAATAGGGTCGCCTTCAACATGAAAACGTACTGATGCATAGCCAAGTATGGCACCAAATAGGGCTGCAATCAGTCCTAAAACAAGTATGGCAATTAAAATATTCATAGGTTAAATGTACTCTATATCTTTACTAGGCCAGAAAAGCCCATAAAAGCTAAAGACATGAGGCCGGCAGTGATCATCGCAATAGCGGCGCCTTTAAAAGGTGTTGGTACATCGGCATTAACGAGTTTTTCTCTCATCGCTGAAAACATCACTAAAACTAAAGAAAATCCGGCGGCAGCACCAAAGCCATAAACAATAGATTCAAAAAAGTTATGCTCTAACCTTAAGTTTAACAAAGCAACCCCTAGGACAGCACAATTCGTCGTAATTAACGGTAAGAAAATACCTAATAAACGATATAAACTGGTACTGGTTTTGTGTACAACCATTTCAGTAAATTGCACAACAACGGCAATTACTAAAATAAAGCTCATTGTGGTTAGGTATTCAAGATTGAGTGGCGCTAAAATATACGTGGTAACTAAGTAGCTGAGCAATGATGCAAGCGTCATAACGAAGGTAGTGGCAAACGACATGCCAATAGCCGTTTCAGTACGAGATGACACCCCCATAAAAGGGCATAAACCAAGAAATTGCACCAATACAAAGTTATTTACGAGTACTGTGCCAATAAGTAGCAGAATGTAATCAGTCATTTGCGAGTTAGATCAGAACGTTAGTTTTATAATATTAGCTACATTATCCTTTGTTTTAGTCGATATAACAACACCACGATTAATAAGGTTGTTATGTGATAATGATCTGGATTAATGATTTGTGAATTATAAAAAAGCCAAATAATAAGTTATTTGGCTTTACAAAAAAACTGTTCGGGTAACTACTTATAGTGGATGAGGTTTTCCAATGTAAAATCCCTGACAACCATCAATGAAGAGTTTTTCTAAGGTATGTTTTTCTTCTTGGCTTTCTACGCTTTCAGCTAGTACATTAATGCTTAATCTGTGGGCTAAATCAACCATTAAGCGTAAAAAGTATTGATTGTTTTTATCGTCGTCAATATCGCGGGTGTAAGAGCTATCCATTTTAATGTAATCAGGGGTTAAATCCCTAAAAAATTTAAATGAGGTTAAGCCAACGCCGAATCGCTCAACGGTAACTCTGGAGCCAACACGATGTAACATATCAACTAAACGTTTACTGGTTTTTATATTTTGTTGTAAGCCGTATTCTGATATTTCAAAAATTAAATGTGTAGCTACTTTAGGGTCGCGCAATAATCGACGTTCTAACCAAATAATGAAATGCTCGTCACTAATACTTCTTGGGCTGATATTTATACCGAAGCTGTGACCAAGCATATTTTTATCTACAATATTCCTAATGGTGGTTTCAACAATAAGTTTGTCAACGGCCGTTATTTTGTCAAGTTTTTCTGCCATGGCAATAAAAGAAGCGGTGGGTAACATTTCGTCGTTAGAGTTGAGGAAACGGGCTAACACTTCACCATATACTTTACTGTTGCGACCCGTTGGTTGAATAGGTTGTAACAATAATGTGACACGTTGATTTTCTATAACGCTTTCAATTTCTTGTCGCCAATTTTGGTTACCATAGTTAGCGCTATTTTTTTGTAATATATCAGTATCTGTTTGTGTGTACCAAGAATTAGGGGATTGTGTTTGGGCTATACTCACTCCCGTATCAGCTAACGCAAGTAATTCACCTAAGGGTTTTGTTTTGTCAAAACCGACTAAACCAGAATAAGCAACCGAGTCTAGATCTGACGCAAGTTGATACTCATTAAATAACAGGGTTAACTCTTTTGTCAGATTTTCTGCTTGCTTTAATTTGATGTTAGGTAATATACAGGCAAAATCCGAGCTATTTAATCTGAATAACTTACTATCAGGATAAACTGAAACTGCTTTTTTTATAAGTGATGCTACGTGCGCAATATAATTGTCACCTTCGTGATAGCCGTGTATTTGATTAATAGTTTGTAATTCAGAGCAACGTGTCATAACTAGCACACCAAATTTTACAGGACTATCATTAACCACTTGGTTTTCATAAAATTGGACAAAACGACCCCGATTATCAAGTTTCGTGAGTGAGTCAACGTAGGCGGTTTGCTCTAAATCAACCACGTTTTTAAGTTGCAATTTCATTAAGGCTTTAATGTCATCAACACCCTGTTTTAATTCTGGTATTTCTAATACATCATGGTCGGCAGTAGACTTGTCATTATTTGTTTTATTCGGGTTTTTAATTAATGCTAGGTCGTTTTTAATTTGTTGCCCAATAATATTAAATACCGCTTTATGACGTTTTGAGCTTAGGGTGGCAGCAATAAAAACAAGTACAAGAGAAAGCACAATAGAAAGGATAATAAAAGTTAATACTAAAATTGACTCACCTTTAAAGTTGAGCCGGTATTCAATAGTAAGCTGTAGATTTGGAGCATTTACTTTTGTAGGTTCAGGAAATATAAAAGGAATATTTACAATGGCGTCTTTATTAGTAAATTGACCTAGTTGTTTTCCTGTGGTGCTATAAATAGCTAATTGTTTATAATTAGATATTTTTTTAAGTGTACTTAAAAGGTTATTTGCCGTTTTTAACTCATCATCTTCATCATTCACCGTAAAGTGTTGTGTTAATGAATTAATGAGTGAAATGTGCTCTTGGCTTTTGGTTCCAAGTAATGAAGACAACATGGTGATAGAAATAACGCTGATAGACACAATAAAAATTAGAGCCAAAGCAACATTTCTTAATAATAACTGGGGGAATGTGTACATATCTAGTAAATTGCTCCACAAAAAACACTAAATTTATTGAGTTAACATTAACCACTATAAAGCTTTATAGCACTGATACCGAGTTTATACTAACTTATTGTAATGCATATGTTAATTAATTGCGCTAATTTCTGTTGTTTTTTAAGCATATAATTGCCATTCACGCTTGCGCTTAGACGTTCGCCCTTATATAATCTGTCCTGTTCTTTTTACTGTAAAGCTAAAATTGAACAGATAGCAAGATGTCACTGAAGAATTTACCCACTACTTTTTCGTGTGAATGTGGGGGTTCCTATTCTTGTTATTAGTACTTTTTCTTAACGGTGCTTAGCTAAAAGACTGTTAAATAAAAAGTATGGGGTCAGTGATATAGGCCCCTGTTATGGGGTTTTTTTGTTTTTAATGTTTAGTATTTATTAGCCCGTTGCTTTGGCAAGTATTAAAAACAAAAATATACAGCAAAAATATATGTCGGGCTATAAGCCCTTTTTTTGTACCTTAAATTTTATTTGACGTGAATTTTCAATTGATTTTAAGTTGATTTTAGGTAAAACAGGAGAAAACGATTGGCTAAATTTGAACAAAAACTAACTGACATGCTTCGTCCCGCGGTGGAAGAAACAGGTAAAGAATTACTGGGTGTTGAATTTATCAGTGCAGGTAATAATTCAGTTTTACGTTTGTTTATTGATCATGAAAATGGCATTAATGTTGATGACTGTGCAGAAGTGAGTCGTCAAGTGGGTGCTATTTTAGATGTAGAAGATCCAATAAGTAGTGAATACAATTTAGAAGTTTCATCACCAGGTATTGATAAACCATTGTTTGAAATGGCGCACTTTCAATCAGTGGTTGGTGAAACGGTAAACGTCAGATTATCGATGCCTTTGAATGGTCGTCGAAAGTTTAAAGGTACTTTAGTTGCCATAGAAAATGACACATTAATCGTTGACGTTGATGGCATTGAATATGAACTTGTCATCAATAATGTTGATAAAGCGAATCTTGTGGCGCGACTATAGAAATAATTAAATTAAGGCTAAGAAGCATGAGTAAAGAAATATTACTGGTCGTTGATGCGGTATCAAATGAAAAAGCATTACCGAGAGAAAGCATTTTTGAAGCAATGGAAACAGCTTTAGAAACAGCAACCAAAAAATATGAAGGTGATATAATGGTTCGAGTGAGTATCGACCGTATATCTGGTGAATTTGACACATTCCGTCGTTGGTTAATCGTTGAAGACGATCAACCAATGAGCAATCCATTTGCTGAAATTAGCTTGTCTGCCGCACAATACGACGATGCAGAATTAAATGTCGGTGATTATGTTGAAGACCAAATTGAATCAGTTAAGTTTGATCGTGTTACAACACAAACAGCTAAACAAGTTATTGTTCAAAAAATTCGTGAAGCAGAGCGTGCTTTAGTTGTTGATGCTTACCAAGAACAAATTGGTGAGTTAGTAACCGGTGTAGTAAAAAAATCGAGTAGAGAAAGCGTAATTTTAGATTTAGGTAATAATGCTGAAGCGATAATTTATCGCGATGATATGTTACCGCGCGAAAGCTTTCGTCCAGGTGACAGAGTTCGTGGTTTGTTATACGAAATAAAGCCGGAAGCACGCGGTGCACAATTATTTGTTAGTCGTACAAAACCAGAAATGTTGATTGAGCTTTTCCGTCTTGAGGTGCCAGAAATTGGTGAAGAAATGTTGGAAATTAAAGGCGCTGCTCGCGATCCTGGTTCACGTGCTAAAATTTCTGTAAAAAGTAATGATAAACGCATAGATCCTGTTGGTGCTTGTGTTGGTATGCGTGGTTCACGTGTACAAGCCGTCTCTGGTGAGCTTGGTGGCGAACGTGTTGATATCGTATTGTATGATGATAACGTTGCACAATATGTTATTAATGCAATGGCGCCGGCTGAAGTTGCTTCTATCATTGTTGATGAAGATAAAGGCACCATGGATATTGCCGTTGAAGAAAGTAATTTAGCCATGGCCATTGGTCGAAGTGGTCAGAATATTCGTTTAGCCGACCAATTAACAGGTTGGGAACTAAACGTCATGACTGTTGAAGCCATGAAAGAAAAACATCAGGCAGAAAATGATAAGGTGTTAAATTTATTCATCGAAAAACTAGATTTAGATGAAGATTTTGCTACGTTACTTTCTGATGAAGGTTTTACCTCATTAGAAGAAATTGCCTATGTTCCTGTGGCTGAAATGCTTGAAATTGATGGTTTAACTGAAGAAATTATCGAAGAGCTTCGTGACCGTGCTAAAGAAGCGTTAACTACGCAAGCTTTAGCAAGTGAGGAATCTTTAGAGGGCGCAGAGCCTGCAGCCGATTTACTTGGGCTTGTCGGTTTAGAGCGTCATTTAGCCTTTGTTTTTGCAAGTCGTGGTATATGTACATTAGAAGACTTAGCAGAACAAGGCATTGACGAAATAAGCGATATAGAAGAATTAACTGAAACCAAAGCGGGTGAGCTAATAATGGCAGCACGTAACATTTGTTGGTTTAACGAAGAATAAATAACACCGGGAGAATAGCGTAGATGGCAGATATAACTGTAGCAGAACTTGCCCAAGAAATTGGCACACCGGTGGAGCGTTTAGTGAGCCAATTGGCTGATTCAGGCGTGATAAAATCGGCAACTGATGTGATTTCGCAAGACGAAAAAGAATCTTTGTTGGGATATTTAAAGAAACAACATGGCGACAATTCAGAAGCTAAACCGAATAAATTAACACTAAATCGCAAAACTAAATCTACTTTGACAATGGGTCACGGTAGTAAAGCTAAGTCGGTTAACGTTGAAGTTCGTAAGAAGCGTACTTATGTTAAACGAAGCGAGATAGAAGAGCAGCAATTAGCAGAAGAGGCAGCAAAAGCCGAAGCAATTGCAGCTGAAAAGGCAGAAGCCGAAGCGAAAGCTAAAGCTGAATTAGCAGCAAAAGAAGCAGAAAATGCACGTGCAGTTGCTTTAGCGAAAGCAGAAGCAGAAGCTGAACGTAAAGCAGCAGCCAAACTTGAAGCAGCAGAAAAAGCTAAACAAGTAGCCGCTGAAAAAGCTAAAAATCCAGAACAAGCACCTGTGGCTAAAGTTGAAGAAACCGAAGAAGCTAAAAAACTTCGTTTAATTCAAGAAAAAGAAGCCACGGCAAAAATTGAAGCAGAAGCGAAAGAAGCCGCTGAAGCCGCAAGAAAATTAGCCGAAGAAAATGAAGCGCGTTGGAAAGAACAAGAAGAAGAACGTAAAGCGAAAGAAAAAGAAGTCGTTCATGTTACTTCTTCTAAATATGCACAAGAAGCAGAAGATAAAATTGATGCTGCAGATGAAGGCGCAGGTCGTCGTCGTAAGAAGAAAAAGGCAGCTCAAGATAAAAATGCTAATGCAGGTCGTTCTGGCAAAGGTCGTAAAACAACGTTATCAGCGCCACAAAGCTTGAAACATGGTTTTACCAAACCAGTTGAAACGAAAGTGCAAGACATACGTATTGGTGAAACAATTTCTGTTGCTGAACTAGCTAATAAAATGGCTAAAAAAGGTGCTGAAGTTGTTAAAGCTATGTTTAAAATGGGCGCAATGGCGACCATTAACCAAGTAATAGACCAAGAGACAGCAGCATTAGTTGCTGAAGAAATGGGCTTTGACGTGGTTCTTGTTAAAGAAAATGCATTAGAAGAAGCGGTATTAGCCGATCGTGCTCATACCGGTGAAGAAATAACTCGTGCACCCGTTGTTACTATTATGGGTCATGTTGACCATGGCAAAACATCATTACTCGATTACATACGTGAAGCAAAAGTTGCAGCCGGAGAAGCGGGTGGTATTACTCAGCACATTGGTGCTTATCATGTAGAAACTGGTCATGGCATGATCACATTCTTAGATACTCCAGGTCATGCGGCGTTTACTGCAATGCGTTCACGTGGTGCAAAAGCGACTGATATTGTTATTATTGTAGTTGCTGCAGACGATGGCGTTATGCCACAAACCATTGAAGCAATTCAACATGCTAAAGCGTCAGAAGCACCTATCATTATTGCTGTTAACAAAATGGATAAAGAAGGTGCCGACCCAGACAGAGTGAAAAGTGAACTATCGCAACACGATGTATTATCTGAAGAATGGGGCGGTGATGTACAGTTTTGTCATGTTTCAGCAAAAACAGGCTTAGGTATTGACGAATTATTAGATGCGGTATTACTTCAATCTGAAGTGTTAGAGTTGACAGCCGTTATCGATAAAATGGCTAATGGTGTTGTTGTTGAGTCAAAACTTGATAAAGGACGTGGTCCTGTTGCAACCATTCTTGTGCAAGAAGGTACGTTGAGGCAAGGCGATATCGTTCTTTGTGGTCTAGAATATGGCCGTGTGCGTGCTATGCGTGATGAAAATGGTAAAACTATTGAATCTGCAGGTCCATCAATTCCAGTAGAAATATTGGGCTTAAGTGGTGTACCACAATCAGGTGATGAAGCCACTGTTGTCAAAGATGAGAAAAAAGCACGTGAAGTTGCTTTATATCGTCAAGGTAAATTCCGCGATGTTAAATTAGCACGACAACAGAAAGCTAAACTTGAAAACATGTTTGCTAGTATGGCCGAAGGTGATATATCTGAGGTGAACGTGGTAATTAAATCTGATGTTCAAGGGTCACTTGAAGCAATAACTGATTCATTACTTAAACTTTCTACTGATGAAGTGAAAGTTAAAATTATTGGTTCAGGTGTTGGTGCGATTACTGAAACAGATGCTACTTTAGCCGCTGCTTCAAATGCCATTGTTGTTGGTTTTAATGTACGTGCTGATGCCTCTGCTCGTAAGGTAATTGAATCTGAAAACATTGATTTACGTTACTACAGCGTTATTTATTCCTTGATTGATGAAGTGAAACAAGCGATGAGCGGTATGCTTGCACCTGAATTCAAACAAGAGATTATTGGTCTTGCACAAGTACGTGATGTATTTAAATCACCTAAAATTGGTGCTATTCTTGGTTGTATGGTTACCGAAGGTACTATTAAACGTAGTGCACCAATTCGTGTATTACGTGATAATATTGTTATTTACGAAGGTGAGCTTGAATCACTACGTCGCTTTAAAGATGATGTACAAGAGGTTCGTAACGGTATTGAATGTGGTATCGGTGTGAAAAATTACAATGATGTTCGTGTTGGTGATCAAATTGAAGTTTTTGAAACGGTAGAGATCGGCGAAGTCTTTAATTGACTGACCTTCGAAATTAGAATTGGAACGGAGGCTTAGCCTCCGTTTTTGTTAGGAGAAAACCATGGCTAGAGAATATGCCCGTACTGACCGTGTTGGTCAGCAAATCCAAAAAGAAATTGCCGTTATTTTAATGCGCGAAATTAAAGATCCGCGTTTAAGTATGACCACTGTTTCAGCAGTGGAAGTAACACGCGATTTAGCCTACGCAAAAGTGTTTGTAACATTTTTTAATGATAATGCTGATGAAGTTAAAGAGTCGCTTGAAGTATTAGCTGAAGCTGAAGGATATATTCGTTCATTATTAGGTAAGCGTTTACGTGCGCGAATTATGCCGCACTTACGTTTTATTTATGATAGTTCAATGAGCGAGGGTGTGCGCATGAGCGCATTAGTAGATCAGGCTGTTGCTAGCGATAGTCACAAAGGCGACATAGAAAGCGATAGCACAAATAGCAGCATAGACAGCAATACAGAAGATAGTGAGAAGAGCGAATAAGTTATGGCAAAACGTAGAAAAGGTCGTCCTGTTAATGGTGTTTTGTTATTAGATAAACCTTATGAAATGTCGTCAAATCATGCTCTACAAGCAGTTAAAAGAATATATTTCGCTCAAAAGGCAGGACATACTGGGGCATTAGATCCTTTAGCTACAGGGATGTTGCCAATATGTTTAGGTGAGGGCACTAAATTTTCTCAGTTTTTACTTGATACAGATAAAACTTATCAAGTAACGGCTAAACTAGGTGTTCGTACTACCACAAGTGACGTGGATGGTGACATTGTTAGCGAAAGACCAGTGTCAGTCTCTAATGAGCAATTAGCTCAGGCACTTGATAGTTTTCGTGGGACCGACAAGCAAATACCTTCCATGTATTCTGCGCTGAAATATCAAGGTAAGCCTTTATATAAATATGCACGTGAAGGAATTGAAGTACCGCGTGAATCACGTGATATCACCGTTTTTTCTTTAGAACTATTGCGTTTTGAACTTGATGAAGTTGAGCTGAAAATTCATGTGTCAAAAGGCACCTATATTCGTACTATTATTGATGATTTAGGTGAATTATTAGGTTGTGGTGCGCATGTTGCTGATTTACGTCGTTTAGCTGTGGGTAGCTATCCCATTGATAGAATGGTCACTTTACCACAATTAGAAGCATTACTAGAACAAGCGCATGAGCAAGAAATAAGTCCGTCAGATTTACTTGATCCCTTATTATTACCTATGCAAAGTGCCGTTGAAGGGATGCCTTCAGTTTATGTGGATGATATGTCTGCTAACTTTTTACGTCACGGTAACCCTGTTCAAGCCTATCAAGCGCCGGCTGATGGAAGTGTGCAGGTTTATATTGGTGAAAATGAGCATGATGAAACCGCCGAATTTATTGGTGTGGGTTTTATTGATGATGATGGTCAAGTAGCGCCTAAACGCATTGTGGTTATCGAACCTAATTATACTTAACAGTGTATTCAATAGTTGTTGCTTTTTAGTTATTCCCTGTTAGAATACGCGCTCTTTCGTTACCTCATTTTGGATTAGTGTTTGGCTTGGGTCGTTATTTTAGCTCTTTATCTTTATATATAAAATATATAAAAGGAAAAGGGCACTCACACTAAGGATTTACAATGTCTTTAAATGCTACTCAAAAAGCTGCTATTGTTGCAGAATATGCTCAACAAGAAGGTGATACAGGTTCACCAGAAGTACAAGTTGCTTTGTTAACAACACAAATCAACCATTTACAAGGTCACTTCAAAGAGCACATCCATGATCACCATTCACGTCGTGGTTTATTACGCATGGTTGCACAACGTCGTAAATTACTTGATTATTTAAAAGGCAAAAACGTTGAACGTTATACTGCTTTAATTGGTAAATTAGGTCTACGTCGTTAATCGTCGATTTAAGTATTTTAAAAAAAGGAGCCTTTGGCTCCTTTTTGTTTTTTAAATGAACATAAAAAACCTTAACACGCGATTCTTGCTAGTAAATAATACTCAGGTCAGTATAATATGCGTGTTTATTTTGCACCGTTTTAAACGATGGTCAATTTAAGCAAAAACTTTTAATAAAATAATCAATCAAACTGTATAATTTTTTGTTCTACTTAACTGTAATTTAGCGTTTAAGTGAATAAATAATTGTACAGATTGATTAATGCTCAATACGTTACTGTTTAATTCTTTTAAAGGGAAAGCAGAACGTGAAAATTAAGGAACATAGTAAATGTTTAATCCAGTAACTAAAAAATTTCAATTTGGTAAACATACCGTAACGCTTGAAACAGGTACGATTGCACGTCAAGCATCGGCTGCTGTTATGGCAAGCATGGATGATACGTGTGTATTAGTCTCTGTTGTTGCAAAAAAAGAAGCGAAAGAAGGTCAAGATTTCTTCCCATTAACGGTAAACTACCAAGAGCGTACTTACGCTGCGGGTAAAATCCCAGGTAGTTTCTTCAAACGTGAAGGTCGCCCTTCAGAAGAAGAAACCTTAATCGCACGTTTAATTGACCGTCCAATTCGTCCGTTATTTCCAGAAGGTTTTACAAACGAAGTACAAGTTATTATCACGGTTGTTTCTGTAAACCCTGAAATTGCCCCTGATATTATTTCATTAATTGGTACTTCTGCCGCTTTAGCTATTGCCGGTGTACCATTTAGTGGTCCAGTTGGTGCTGCGCGTGTTGGTTATACTGATGGTCAATATATACTTAACCCACTACAATCTGAATTACCAACAAGTCAATTGGACTTAGTTGTTTCAGGTACAGATTCTGCCGTATTAATGGTTGAATCAGAAGCGGACGTGTTATCTGAAGAAGTAATGCTTGGTGCTGTTGTATTTGGTCATGAACAAATGCAAGTAGCAGTAAATGCAATTAAAGAATTTAAAGCTGAAGTGAACACGCCTGTATGGGAATGGACTGCACCAGTTAAAAATGCAGCGCTTGTTGCTAAAATAGCTGAGTTATCAGCAGCACAAGTTGATGAAGCATACCAAATTACTGAAAAAGCGGTTCGTTATGAAAAAATAGCTGAAATTCGTAATTCAGTTGTTGAAGCGTTATTGGCTGAAGACGCCGATCTTAACGTTCAAGAAGCAAAAGATTTGTTCCATGATTTAGAAAAAACTGTTGTACGTGGCCGTATTACTCAAGGTTCACCACGTATTGATGGTCGTGATCCTGAATCAATTCGTGCGTTAGACGTAATGACGGGTGTATTACCGCGTACTCATGGCTCTGCTGTATTTACCCGTGGTGAAACACAAGCATTAGTTACTGCTACCTTAGGTACACAACGTGATGCGCAACGTTTAGACACTATTATGGGTGAAAAAACTGATTCGTTTATGTTGCATTATAACTTCCCTCCATATTGTGTAGGTGAAACAGGTTTTGTTGGTTCGCCTAAACGTCGTGAGATTGGTCATGGTCGTTTAGCAAAACGTGGTATGTTAGCTGTTATGCCAACCATTGAAGAGTTTCCGTACGCAGTACGTGTTGTATCTGAAATTACTGAATCAAATGGTTCATCTTCAATGGCGTCTGTATGTGGTACTTCATTAGCACTAATGGATGCGGGTGTACCAATTAAAGCTTCTGTGGCCGGTATTGCAATGGGCCTAGTTAAAGAAGGTGAAAACTTTGTCGTTCTTTCTGATATTTTAGGTGATGAAGATCACTTAGGTGATATGGACTTTAAAGTAGCGGGTACAACGGGTGGTATTACGGCACTTCAAATGGATATCAAGATTGAGGGTATCACTCAAGAAATTATGCAAATCGCGTTAAATCAAGCGAAAGCAGCGCGTACTCATATCTTGTCAGTAATGGACGAAGCAATTAAAGGCCATAGAGACGATATTTCTGAATTTGCGCCACGTATCCATACCATGAAAGTTAGCCAAGATAAAATTCGTGATATTATCGGTAAAGGTGGTGCAACTATTCGCCAACTTACGGAAGAAACAGGCACAACCATTGAAATTGATGACGATGGTACAGTTAAAATTGCCGCGACTTCTGGTGAGCAAGCAGAAGATGCAATTAATCGCATTAAAGCATTAACAGCTGAAATTGAGGTTGGTACGCTTTACACAGGTAAAGTTGTACGTATCGTTGATTTTGGTGCTTTTGTTAATGTATTACCGGGTAAAGATGGTTTAGTACATATTTCACAAATTTCGGACGAACGTGTTAGCAACGTAAGTGACGTATTATCTGAAGGTCAAGAAGTGAAAGTTAAAGTACTAGAAGTAGATCGTCAAGGGCGTGTACGTTTAAGTATTAAAGAAGCGATGGACAAACCAAGAGAAGAAACACCTACTGCTGAGTAGTTTGAACGATACCCTAACGATTAAGACATTTACAATTTAGTCTATTAAAAAGGAGCCTTTTGGCTCCTTTTTTGTTGGTAAATCAAGTACAATCATAATTATTGATATTTTGTTATTTTTAAGGTCACTTAGTGAAATTATTCGTTTCTAAATTTAAGTGTAAATTCTGTATGTCGATGTTACTTATTGGCATCACATTATTTACACAGGGCTGTGTATCACTAAAGAAGCCTGATGATAACCGTAGTTCTGCTGCATTGAACCAATTAGTTATTGCAGAGCCTTTGTCTATAAACGTTAAAAGCGAAATAGCCATCGCCCGTTTGTCCGAGGTAATAAACCACGTTAAAATCAGTGATGAGCAAAAAGCGCAGCTTTATTATGATCGTGGTGTGTTATTCGACAGTGTTGGCTTGCGTGCGTTAGCACGTATAGATTTTTCTCAAGCGTTGAAATATAACGCGAGTTTGACAGACGCTTATAATTTTTTAGGTATACATTTCACGCAACTAACGGAATTTTCTCAAGCCTATGATAGTTTTGATTCTGTTTTAGAATTAGATCCTGCCCATGAATATGCTCACCTAAATCGTGGTATTGCCCTTTATTATGGCGATAGGCCAGTATTAGCTGCACAAGATTTTAATGATTTTCATTATAAGCAAAGTGATGATCCGTATCGTTTATTATGGCTTTATCTAGCTGAGCATGACATTGACCCTGTTTTAGCCAAAGAAAAGTTAAAGGAGAGGGCGAGTCAAGTTGACGAACGTACATGGGCTAAGCAAGTGATTTATCTTTTTTTGGGGGAAATCAGCCAAGAAATGTTTATTAGTGAATTAACCAATAACGTACAGTCAAATAAAGCACTGACAGATCGATTGTGTGAGGCCTACTTTTATTTAGGTAAGTACAACCAAATTATCGGTTATGAGGGGGCAGCAGTTAACTTTTTTAAATTATCATTGAGTACTAATGTTTATGAATTTGTAGAACATAGATATGCAAGACTTGAGCTAGATTTAATGCAAACTAAAAAAGTATTATCACCCGTTTTAAATAAATAACCATGTAGTTGGTGATTTTAGTAAGTAGAAACGATCACATAGTTAGTGATATTGGTATCAGGTACTTTTAGTTTAAAAAACAAATATTAGAATAGATACATGAAAAAAAAATTGCTTATGATGAGTTTGTTTATTTTCCTGCTTACGGGATTATCAACAAGCTCATTTTTTTAAGTGATTATCTTACAAAAATAATGGCCAAAAATGAGTATAGTGAAGCACAATTACACTTTGCAATTGAACATGAAAACTTAACGGCACTCAATCAGGCATGGAAACACACTGAGATTCACAGTACACAATGGCTTACGTTAGCAAGAATTTTAGCGAAAACACAGGGTGAGGCGGCATTCGGCTCGCTATTTATTATCAAAACAAGCCTAAAAAAAGATATTTTGGTTTAAACAAGCAAGCAGGTTAGGTTTTCATCAAGCAACATTAGCACTAGCGCAACACTTTTTTGATCAAAATGATTTTGTAAGCGCGGAAAAAACATTACTATCATTTCCCGCTAATAACCAAAGTATCATCACTAAATTACACAGCAAGTTACAAACCAAATTATTAATATTGAAATTGAATTTAGCCATCAGCCAAGGTCAAGTTGCTTATATAGAAAACAGCATTTCCCAATATACTCAACTATTGAAAGAAACGGTAGGAGGGCAATTATTACTAAATGACATTGAAAAATATCAAATAGGCAAACTGACAAACAAAGCATTAGATGCTAATAAAATGACTCAGCAATGCGATAATAGTATTCAGCTATTTGCGACAAGTTTAGCCCACCTAAAGCACGTTGAAAGCCTTATTGAAGAGTTTAAGACCCAACCAATACACAACGTTATTTGTTTTTCGCCTGTACGTTATATACCAATTAATGCTCTTGACTGTGGTCAAGGGCAAAATACAGCAATTCGTTGCGATGAATTACAATGGGCCTCTTTCGCTCAATCAATCAACACGCGTTATGTTGGCGTTATGCTACCTGAAGGAGGGGCTAATGTTCATTTAGGTATGCTGTATTTTGATTCCCAGGATACGGCGGATGTTGTTGCTCATGAAATAAGCCATTTGTTGGGATTTATTGATGAATACCCATTGAAAGCAGAACATATTACCTGCCGGTCTCCCCAAACAGAAATCTTTTCACATAACATTGCCGTTATTCGTAATCGCTATCAAGGTGATCAACAGGCTATTCGTACTCACGTAATAAAGCAATTATCATGGGGAAATCACATTAAACAAAGCACGCCAATTTTGCATTCTGTGACCGATTCAAAAGGTGACCAATACTGGCAGTTGGGCACTCCTGAAAAGTTTAAGCATGAAATCGGTGTATTTAAAGCGCAAACTTGTAATGACACAAGGGCGAAAAAAATGGATAAAGTTAGTGCGTACAAAGCGTTGGCGCAACGGACACAATTACAATATTTTTCGTTAGGTTTTCCGCCACTGTATCTTCACTTACTCAATGAAAATTCAACCACCTACAGAATGCCAAGTTTTCATTACAATATCGCTTTAGCTTATTTTCAACAAACAACGTTACCTCAAGGAATTTCTCAATTCAACGCTTCACAACAAGTAATATTAGACAAACAAAATATTCAGCAAGCGAATTATTGGCTTGAACAAGCAGCGAAGTGGGAACATGACAGTGAAAGATACAAAAAAATACGCAAAGGCGGTTTCTAACTTTCGCGTATTTTAACGTTAATGATAATCTTTTAGGGTGGTGGCTACCTGGGTGCCCCGTTGTACAGCTTTTTAGCGAGTAAGATCGATAATGGGTTGTTGTGGTTGAATCGGGGCTTCATCCACGTTACTGTATGTTGGTGGTATTAACTTAGCATCAGGTTTAATTGTTGCTGTTGGCCACATAGTATAATTATCAATGTATTGAACAGATTGTGAAGCCTTTGATAACTCATTGTGAATAGTTTTACTGTTCGGCTCTTTTTGTATCCTTGAAAACCACGAATATAACGTCATCATATTTCCTCGTATAATCCTTCGTACTCTGGGTACCATTATAGATCATAAGTGATTAAATTACTCATGCATAATTACTTTTGTCATCGCTAAGATAAGGTATAATTGTGACAAAATTATTATCTTGTTGTTTTTAAGTAGATATTTATAAATGAAACATTTTAAGCCGGTACAATCAACGCAAGAACAATTTAAGCCAGAGCAATTTCGTCAACATTTCCCACTTATTTGTCAACATAGCTTAACGGACTTATCATGTGAAAAACATTCACCGCTTATCTATTTTGATAATGGAGCAACCACACAAAAACCTAATTGTGTTATTCAAACGCACACCTCTTTTTATCAAGACATTAATGCTAATGTTCACCGGGGATCGCATCGGTTAAGTAGTCAAGCAACCGTTGCTTTTGAGCAAGCAAGAGAAACAGTAAAAAACTTTATCCATGCCAAATCAATCAAGGAAATTATCTGGACAAAAGGCACAACCGAAAGTATTAATCTTATTGCATCGAGTTTAGGTAAGAAAATACTAACTCAATCGGATGAAATTATTTTAACGGTGAGTGAGCATCATGCCAATATTGTTCCTTGGCAGTTGATTGCCGAACAAACGGGAGCCATTGTTAAAGTACTGCCCCTTGATGCAGTAGGAAAAGTAGATCTTATTCAGTTAGATACTTTGTTGACCAATAAAACAAAAATTGTTTGTTGCGCTCATATTTCTAATGTTTTGGGCAAAAAAAATCCACTAATAGATATTATTTCCAAAGCCAAAAGGGTTGGAGCCATTACGGTAATTGATGGGGCTCAAGCTATTGCGCATTTTCCTGTTGATGTTCAAGCGCTTGATTGTGACTTCTATGTGTTTTCTGCTCATAAAATGTATGGACCAACAGGTGTTGGCGTATTGTACGGTAAACAAGCTTTACTTGAGTCTATGCCGCCTTATCAGACTGGCGGAGAGATGATCAAATCCGTTAGTTTTAACACGAAGACTACTTTCAACGTGCTGCCATTTAAATTCGAAGCAGGCACTCCCAACATTGCCGGTGTGATTGCGTTCAATCAAGCGATTAAATTTATTAGCCAATATGATCACGGTGAAATAGCAGAGTATGAACAGTTATTAACACAGTATTGTTATCAAGCACTGAGTCAAATACCGCAAGTGACATTTGTTGTTGCAGATATGCCTGATATTCCAGTACTATCCTTTTCTGTTGATGGCCATCATAATCACGATCTTGCAACGAGTCTTGATAGTTATGGGATTGCCGTGCGCAGTGGACACCATTGTGCCATGCCATTAATGGCAGAATTAAACATTTCTGGATGTGTACGTGTTTCAATGGCAGCTTATAACACGCTTGCAGAAATAGACTACTTTATTGCCTGTTTACTTAAAATTATGAATCAAGAGCATGATAAACCAAACATCAAAATAACTAAGACAGATGAGATTGAAAGTATCACAATTATCGAAAAATTTTCTAAGGTTAAAAGTTGGGATGCTCGGCATCGTGAAATCATGTTATTAGGTAAACAGCTAGATCGGTTAGATAAAAATCTTCGTAGTGAACATACCTTGATCAGTGGCTGTGAAAGTCTGGCGTGGATTGACGTAATAAAGCACTCTGCAGGTGTTTTTTATTTTAAAGCTGACAGTGATGCTAAAATTATACGTGGGTTATTAGTGATTGTTTTGGCTGCTTTCAATAACAAAACAAAAGAACAAATAGAAGCGTTTGATATCACATCATATTTTGAAACATTAGGATTGTTACAACACTTAAGCCCTTCACGGGGTAATGGTGTTTTGGCGATTGTGAATAAAATTATCGACTTAGCGCATGATTAAAGAGCATTTTTGCCATTAGGTAATTGAGCTAAGTTTACGTCGCAAGCTAGCTGTGTTTTTTTAATAATTTATCTATGGCTCTACCAACAGCAAAAAAAGCAAAAGTTGCCGTCACATGTGTTGTTGCACCAAATCCACCACTACAATCTAAACGCATAGACGTATTACCATCTTCAGTAACTGCCGGTTTGGCTAAACAAATCTCTCCAAGATCAGTTGGGTAACGTAACTGTTCAGTAGAAAATACTGCATCAATGGCAAATTTTCTTTTACTTGTTTTAGGTAAATCGGCACGTGGAAAGTTAAACTCTCGACGAAGTTGATTTTTAACCTTGGCTAGTAAGGGATCTTGGTAAGTTTTGCTTAGATCCGTAATGGCTATTTTACTCGGATCTACTTGGCCTCCGGCACCACCAATCGTAATAATCGGCAGCTTATTACGTTTACAGTGAGCAATTAGCCGCGTTTTTATATCGACAGAGTCAATAGCATCAATAACATAATCATAATGCTCATTAAGCAAACTTGATAAGTTATCCACGGTAATAAAATCTTCTATAGTCGTAACCTGGCAAGTTGGATTAATTTGCTTGATCCGTTCGCCCATCACATCCACTTTACTTTCACCAATAGTGTCGGTCAACGCATGAATTTGACGGTTAATATTGGTTATGCAAATGTCATCTAGGTCGATCAACGTGATATTTCCTACGCCATTTCTAGCTAATGCTTCGGCCACCCAAGAGCCAACCCCACCAATGCCAATAATACAAAAGTGTGCATTTTTTAAAACATGGGCGCCATGTTGGCCATAAAGGCGGGCAATCCCACCAAATCTTAATGAATAATCTGACATTTTATTGATAACGCAAGGTTAATACTAAATTGACGCCATTATAACGTTTTAATCTGAAGCGTAAAAAGTAATTTTAGCTTTTATCCTTGACGAATTAACCTAAACACGTTTTACGGATACAATTAATAATTAAGCAGCGTTTCTTTTTCTGAATAACTGGTTTACTCAAGGCTAAAGTGTTTAATTTTTGTTCTATAATAATACTTAGGCCTAAGATAATAATTAAAAAGGTAGGTAAAATAACTAACGTAGCAACAATATCAATGTCAATTATTAGTGGCATAATGGCTATTAATAATAATAAAGTACCTAAAGTTACTCGGTGAATAACTCTTAATAAATATGTTGTGTTTTTCATGATTCCACTCCTGACTGAATAATTATTTGATTATCATAACGCTTGCATCTATGAAATTATGGTGGCATATTTGCCATAATAAATGTTAAAAGTGACATGGCGAGGAAGAGGGATGCTTATGAAGGTTTTGGTGTTAGCGACTGAACATTGTATGGCTTCTGCTATTTACGGTGTTTTAGATGTATTTTCTACAGCAAATTTTTGCTTAAATCGACGTTATGGTGAAGATGTGTTGGCGAAGTTTGATTGTCAAATAGTAACCATAGATAACAAAAGTGTAAAAGCCTACAACGGTATTGAAATACACCCCACTACATTATTAGATCCTACACAAGCACCTGATGTTATTGTGCTTTCTTCTTCTGTTGAAGTCATCATTGATTGCTGTGGTGAAGATATCACTATTACTAATAGAGAAAATATAAAACAATGGCTTGTCAGGTGTAAGGACCAAGGAACTCTTATTACAAGTTTTTGTACTGGGGCATTTTTATTAGCGTCTTCTGGTTTACTTGCAGGCAAGTTGGCGACAACTCATTGGCGAAGTGCTGATTTGTTTCGACGAATATTTCCTCATATTCGTCTTGATTGTGATCAACTCATTATCGATAACGGTGATATTATTTGTTCAGGAGGATCTATGTCGTATATCGATCTTTCTCTACATATCATTGACCGATTAATGGGGAAAGACATTGTGTCTGATTGTGCTAAATTGCTAGTTTTTGATCCCATAAGGCAAAAACAATCCCCCTATGTTTCTTTTAAAGCCCAAAAAAAGCATGAAGATAAACCAATCTTAGCGGCGCAAGATTGGCTTGAACAACATTATAAAAGCGATATTTCTATGGATGCTTTGGCAGAAAAAGTAGGGTTAGGCACTAGAACGTTTAAACGTAGATTTAAATTAGCGACTAACGAAAATCCAATTAACTATTTGCAAAGAATTCGTGTCGAACAAGTAAAGGCTAAACTAGAAAAAACGACAGAAGCGATAAATCAAATTATTTGGTCGGTAGGCTACGAAGATATCAGTAGTTTCAGACAACTATTTAAACGTTTCACAGGTTTGACACCTAAAGATTACCGAGCAAAGTTTTCTTAGAATTATATTTCTATAACCGTTCTTCTATTTTATTTGTGAATAACAATTATCATTACAAAAAATATTTTTATTGTGTTTTTATAATGAAAATTGACCAATTTATCTAAAATAACTCCATTTTTGGTAAAGTGATTTTTGTTTTTTGGTAAGTAAAATATGTAAAACAGATAGTCGTTTGTCATTTTATTAATAAAAAAGGTAGCGAATGCTACCTTTTTAGGGAGTAAATACTGATTAAACGTTATTGATTGTCTATAAATATTACTTATAAACCATAACGACTATTCTGTAATACGGTTATCTTTTTGATAATGATACAAATTCACGATTGATTTCGCCAGTATATTTTTGACGTGGACGACCAATTTTTTGTCCTGGTTGAGATAACATCTCATCCCAATGAGCAATCCAACCAACTGTTCTAGACATAGCAAAAATTACAGTGAACATACTTGTTGGAATACCAATGGCTTTTAAGATAATACCTGAGTAGAAATCTACATTAGGGTATAATTTTTTCTCTATAAAATAAGGGTCTTCTAACGCTACTTTTTCTAATGCCATTGCAACATCAAGTAGTGGATCACTAATACCAAGCTCTTTTAAAACTT
The DNA here is from genome assembly GCF_022669015.1 of Colwellia maritima. Classification (GTDB taxonomy): domain Bacteria; phylum Pseudomonadota; class Gammaproteobacteria; order Enterobacterales; family Alteromonadaceae; genus Colwellia; species Colwellia maritima. The sequence continues at coordinate 411,135 of NZ_JAKKSL010000004.1, forward strand.
CGTGACACGTTTCGCGCATTACGGTTGCACGTGGATCAAAGTTTTTATAAACACGATGACCAAAGCCCATTAAACGGAAAGGGTCATTCTTATCTTTAGCTTTAGCAACAAATTCATCAACACGGTCTAAACTACCAATTTTTTCAAGCATAGTTAAGCACGCTTCGTTCGCACCACCATGAGCAGGACCCCATAAAGACGCTACACCTGCTGCAATACATGCATATGGGTTAGCACCTGATGAACCCGCTAAACGTACTGTTGACGTTGAAGCATTTTGTTCATGATCAGCATGTAATGTAAAAATTCTATCCATAGCGCCGGCTATAATTGGGCTTACTTTATATTCTTCTCTTTGGTACAGAGAACATCATGTGTAAGAAGTTTTCAGCGTAAGATAAATCATTACGAGGGTAAACAAATGGTTGACCTACACTATATTTATAAGCCATCGCTGCGATGGTTGGCATTTTAGCAATTAAGCGATGAGCACTGCGCTTACGTTGCTCAGGATCATTGATATCTAAATCACTATGATAGAAAGAAGATAAAGCACCAACTATACCGCAAAGCATTGCCATTGGATGGGCGTCAGGTAAAAAACCATGGAAGAAATGAGCTAGTTTTTCATGAACCATAGTATGGTTAGTAATGATATTTCTAAACTCGTCATATTCATTTTTAGTCGGTGCTTCACCGTTAAGTAAAATATAACAAACTTCCAAATAATCAGCTTCTTTCGCTAAGCTATCAATGGGATAACCACGGTGTTGCAAAATACCTTTGCCACCGTCTATAAAAGTGATTGATGATTCACAAGATGCGGTAGCTAAAAAACCAGGGTCATAGGTGAAATAACCGTGACTACCAAGGGTTCTAATATCAATTACATCGGTACCTGCTGTTCCTTTTAGAATAGGCAGTTCGGCAATTTCTTTACCGTCAATACTTAGCGAGGCTTTAGATTCAGCCATAATGTTTTATCCCCTATTATTTTTTAAATGTACAATTTGAGTTCTGACTATTTGGTTAATGCTTGTAGATAAGAATAGACCTTATTTAAAAGAAGAGAAAAATAATCAGCTTTCTTATAAGTTAAGCCGTTTAGGTTGTTTTAGGCTAACTTGGGTAAATCGAACTGCCGACATTCTACATCACTTTTAAATTAAAATGTAATAGCCATTCGACTAAAGTTTGATGACAGTCAAGATAATGGTTAATAATTAACCAATATTCAAGTTATTAACCTAAAAGGTAAATTGAATTTATTTGTCATCAACTATATAATCATTTCGTTCTGTAATTGCTTTTTTGGCATTGCGACTTAAATAAGAAACTGAATCGAATATATCTTATTCAAGAGACGTTATATCCAAGGTGAGTTAATTCACTCTTATACGAAAGTATTAATTGAATTACTTAGCCAAATCCGACTAAGTTCGTTATTATTACGCGACTCGGTTAACTGGAAGAATAACTTTTGTTATTTTTCTTAACGATGGCAGTTACCGTTCATTTCGGGAATTACTTATTTAGTAATCTCTTTGGTATTCTTTTATTGTCTAAAACAAAATTGAATATTGAATTCTAAAAAGGTAGTTCATGAGTAACAATAATAAAAGTTGAAGGCTTTCGAGCTCTTTAGGCAACAATTGTGAAAAAACAACGTCCTGTAAATCTAGATCTAACTACAATTAAGATGCATCCGGCAGCTAATGCCTCTATTCTTCACCGTGTTTCTGGTGTCATAATGGTATTTGCTATTGGTATCTTATTGCTGACCCTCTCAACCTCTCTTTCTTCTGCTGAAGGATTTGCCCTTATTCAAGATTATCTTGATGGCTTTTTCTTTAAATTTATTATTTTCGGCTGCCTTTCTGCGCTGACTTTCCATATTTTAGCGGGTGTTCGTCACTTGTGTATGGATTTAGGTTATTTTGAAGAGCTAGTTTCCGGTAATATTAGCGCCAAACTAATTATGATTATTTGGTTAGCAGTATCTGCAGTAATAGGAGTTTGGTTATGGTAGGTGTCGTCGCGTCAGTAGGCCGTAATGGCGTACATGATTTTATTCTTCTAAGAGCTAGTGCAATTATCCTTGTGCTATACACCTTACTTCTTTGTGGCTTCTTTATAGTAACACCCAGTGTTACTTATGATGTTTGGCAAGCTTTCTTCGCTTGTACAAGCGTAAAAATTGCTACAATGTTATCGCTATTATCGGTACTTGTACATGCTAAAATTGGTGTTTGGCAAGTATTGTCAGATTATATCAAGCCTGCATTTTTACGTGGTGCATTGCAGTTTTTCTTTTCAGTTTTGTTATTAGCCTACGTTGCGTTTGGCTTATCAATTTTGTGGGGTGTGTAAGTGAGCGTTCCAATTCGTGAATTTGACGCCATAGTTATTGGCGCAGGCGGTGCAGGTATGCGCGCTGCACTAGCAATTTCAGAGTCAGGCAAATCTTGTGCCTTGATTTCTAAAGTATTTCCAACTCGTTCTCATACAGTATCTGCCCAAGGTGGTATTACCGTTGCTTTAGGTAATGCTCATGAAGATCACTGGGAACAACATATGTACGATACCGTTAAAGGATCTGATTATATCGGTGACCAAGATGCAATCGAATACATGTGTTCTACAGGTCCTGAGTCAGTAATTGAGTTAGAGAGAATGGGCTTACCATTTTCTCGTACAGAACAAGGTAAGATTTACCAACGTCCGTTTGGTGGTCAATCTAAAAACTTTGGTGGTGAACAAGCGGCTCGTACAGCAGCAGCAGCTGACCGTACAGGTCATGCATTACTACATTGTTTATACCAACAAAATGTAAAAAATAAAACTAACGTTTATTCAGAGTGGTATGCATTAGACTTAGTTAAAAATAGTGATGGTGCTATTGTAGGTACTACTGCTATTTGTATTGAAACGGGTGAAGTTGTTTACTTTAAAGCAAGAGCAACCGTGATGGCAACAGGTGGTGCAGGTCGAGTTTATGCTTCTACTACTAATGCTCACATTAATACGGGTGATGGTGTCGGTATGGCATTACGTGCGGGTATTTGTGTGCAAGATATGGAAATGTGGCAGTTCCACCCAACAGGTATAGCAGGTTCAGGTTGTTTAGTGACTGAAGGTTGTCGTGGTGAGGGTGGTTATCTTTTAAATAAAGACGGTGAACGTTTCATGGAACGTTACGCGCCGAATGCTAAAGATTTAGCCTCTCGTGATGTCGTTTCACGTTCAATGATGACAGAGATTATTGAAGGTCGAGGTTGTGACGGTCCTTTAGGTCCACATCTTTTACTTAAATTAGATCATTTAGGTCGTGAGACTTTGTACAAGCGTTTACCTGGTGTGTGTGACTTAGCGAAAACGTTTGCTCATGTTGATCCTGCTGATAAACCTATTCCAGTTTTACCAACTTGTCATTATCAAATGGGTGGTATTCCAACTAACGTACACGGTCAAGCAATTAGTCAAGATGCTAATGGTAAAGATCATATCGTTGAAGGTTTATTTGCTGTAGGTGAAATTGCTAGTGTATCTGTACATGGTGCTAACCGCTTGGGCGGTAATTCACTACTTGATTTAGTTGTGTTTGGTCGTGCAGCGGGTAACTTCTTAGGAACTTACTTAAACGAAGGACAACATGGTACAGCAGCCTCTGATTCTGATTTAGAAGCTAGTTTAGCGCGTTTCAATCGTTGGGAATCATCTAGTAAAGGTGATAGTCCAGTTGAAATTCGTAAAGCGATGCAACACTGTATGCAAATTCATTTCTCTGTATTCAGAGAAGGTGAAACAATGGCAAAAGGCCTGAAAGAGCTTACTGAAATTAGAGCTCGTTTAAATGATGCTAGCTTAGATGATAAATCTTCAGACTTTAATACGCAACGTATCGAATGTTTAGAACTTGACAATTTAATGGAGACAGCATTCGCAACAGCTAAAGCTGCTAACTTCAGAAAAGAAAGTCGTGGTGCTCACTCTCGTGTTGATTTCCCTGATCGTGATGACACTAACTGGTTATGCCATAGTATATATTCGCCTTCAACGGAAGATATGACCACTCGCGCGGTAAATATGTCGCCAAAAACACGCGAAGCTTTTCCACCTATTAAACGTACTTATTAAGGAGCAAAAAGATGAAACAATTGTTTTCTATCTACCGTTACAATCCTGACGTTGATAATGCGCCTTATATGAAGGATTACGAACTCGAAATACCTGATGGCTCTGACATGATGGTATTAGATGCGTTAATCTTGTTAAAAGAACAAGACTCAACTTTATCATTCCGTCGTTCATGTCGTGAAGGTGTTTGTGGCAGTGATGGCGTCAATATGAATGGTAAAAATGGTTTGGCTTGTATTACACCCTTATCAGAACTAAAGGCAAATAAAATTATTTTACGCCCTTTACCTGGTTTACCTGTAGTACGTGATTTAATTATTGATATGACACAATTTTATCAACAATATGAAAAAATTAAGCCATACTTGATCAGTGATGCTCAGCAACCAAGCACGTGAAAATATACAATCAATCGAAGAACGTGACAAACTAGACGGTCTTTACGAGTGTATTTTATGTGCCTGTTGTTCAACGTCTTGTCCTTCTTTCTGGTGGAATCCTGATAAATTTATTGGGCCTGCCGGTTTGTTGCATGCTTATCGCTTTTTAATTGATAGTCGTGATACAGCGACAGAAGAGCGTTTAGACGGTTTACAAGATGCTTACAGTGTTTTTCGTTGTCATGGCATAATGAACTGTGTTGATGTTTGTCCGAAAGGATTAAACCCAACCAAAGCTATTGGTCACATTAAATCTATGTTATTAGCTCGCGCCGTATAACAAGTTGAGTTAGTATTATAGGGCAATATCTAAGCTTTTTACTTAGGTATTGCCAATAAATCATACACATAAGTTTTATATGTTTTCTTTAATAAATATATAGTTATTACAATTTAACCGTAACCGCTTATATAAAGATAAGGGGTTATTTATTTTTTGCTTTACCTCAGCAAGGAAAAGGCAATGCCAGAAGGTGTAATGAAGGCTTGGCTAGAGTCTTCCCACTTAAACGGTGGCAACATCGTTTATATTGAAGAATTGTACGAATCATATCTAGATAATTCAGCCTCTGTATCTGCAGAATGGCGTGAAATATTTTCAGAACTCCCTAAAGTTGAAGGTAGTGATGTGGAATATCGCCACAGCGCTATACGTGATGAATTTAAAACCTTAGCTAAACAACAGAAAAAACAAGTTGTTACGAGCGGCGGCGACGCCAAACAAGTTAAAGTTTTACAGCTTATCAACGCGTTTAGAGTTCGTGGTCATCAAAATGCAAATTTAGATCCTTTGGGTTTATGGCAACGTGATAAGGTTCGAGATTTACAATTATCTCATCATGATCTATCAGAAAATGATTTCGATAATGAATATAATGTCGGCTCGTTGGATATTGGTCAAGACTCCATGAAGTTAGGTGAGTTATACAAAGCACTACGCAAAACCTATTGTGGTTCGGTGGGCGCTGAGTATATGCATATTACTTCAACAGATGAAAAGCGTTGGTTACAAAACCGCTTAGAATCAGTGCAGTCAGTACCTACATTGTCAGTGGATGAAAAAACTGAAATCCTGAAAGGCTTAATCGCTGCTGATGGTTTAGAAAAATATCTAGGTGCCAAATTCCCTGGGGCAAAACGCTTTTCATTAGAAGGTGGTGATGCACTGGTTCCCATGTTAAAAGAACTTATTTCACGTGCAGGCTCTGGCCGGCGCTAAAGAAGTGGTTATGGGAATGGCTCACCGCGGTCGTTTAAATGTTCTCGTGAATGTTATGGGTAAAAACCCATCTAAGTTATTCGACGAATTTGGTGGAAAACATGATGATGCGCTAGGTTCAGGTGATGTTAAATACCATCAAGGTTATTCGTCTGATTTTGTTACGCCAGGTGGTAATGTTCATTTAGCGTTAGCATTTAACCCTTCTCATCTTGAAATTGTAAACCCGGTTGTTATTGGTAGTGTACGCGCACGTTTAGACAGACGCGATTGCAGTCAAGGTGATCTAGTTTTACCAATCACTATACATGGTGACTCTGCAATTGCAGGACAAGGGGTTGTACAAGAAACCTTTAATATGTCACAAGCACGTGCATTTAAAGTGGGTGGTACGGTTCGCATTGTTATTAATAACCAAGTTGGCTTTACTACCTCTAAAGAAGAAGATACACGCTCTGGCGAATACTGTACTGAAATAGCGAAAATGGTACAAGCACCAATATTACATGTTAATGGTGATGATCCTGAAGCGGTAATACTCGCAACACAAATAGCATTAGACTACCGTAATGAGTTTAAACGCGATGTTGTGATTGACTTAGTTTGTTATCGTCGTCATGGCCATAATGAAGCGGATGAGCCAAGTGCCACGCAACCATTAATGTATAAAACCGTTAAAACTCACGCTACGCCTCGTCAGCTTTATGCAGACAAGCTTATTAGTGAAGGCAGTTTAACCAAAAATGCTATTGATGAATTAACAGGCTATTATCGTAAATTGCTTGATGAAGGTCAGTGTACTGTTGAACAATGGCGCCCAATGACGGCTCATTCTGTTGATTGGACTCCATACATTGGCCATGAATGGGACGCAGATTACGATAAAGCAATCAGCCTTGATAAGCTAAAAGCATTAGCGCTTAGCGTGTCTAGTTTTCCTGAAAATCACCCTGTACATCCTCGTGTTAAAAAGATCTATGATGATCGCCTGAGTATGGCACAAGGTAAAAAATTACTCGATTGGGGTATGGCTGAAAACTTAGCTTATGCGTCTATTGTCGATGCAGGAAAAAGAGTACGTATAACCGGGCAAGATCTTGGTCGCGGTACTTTCTTCCATCGTCATGCTGTCTTGCATAATCAAGATGATGGCAGTACTTATTTACCTTTACAAAATATCAGCGAAGCGCAAGGACCTTTTGACATTCATGATTCAGTATTATCAGAAGTGTCTGTCTTAGCATTTGAATATGGCTATACCACAGCTGAACCGGCGGGTTTAACTATATGGGAAGCACAATTTGGTGACTTTGCTAACTGTGCGCAGGTAGTTTTTGACCAATTTATAAGTTCAGGTGAGCAAAAGTGGGGCCGTTTGTGTGGTCTAACTATGTTGTTACCTCATGGCTATGAAGGGCAAGGACCTGAGCATTCATCAGCTCGTTTAGAACGCTTTTTGCAACTTTGTGCAGATCACAACATGCAAGTTTGTGTGCCTTCTACACCAGCGCAAGTATTCAATATGCTTCGTCGCCAAGTAGTTCGTCCAATGCGTCGTCCGTTGGTTGTTATGTCACCTAAATCATTATTACGTCATCCATTAGCGGTTTCTTCGTTAGAAGAACTAGCTACAGGTGAATTTAAAAATGTTATTGGTGAGGTAGATGAGTTAGATCCAAAAGCGGTTGAACGCGTCGTATTCTGTAGTGGTAAAGTTTATTACGAACTACTCGAGCAACGTCGTAAAGGCGAACTTAATAATATTGCTATTGTTCGTATAGAACAGTTATACCCATTCCCAGAAAAAGACCTTCAAGCTGCTATTAAAGATTATCAGCATGTGAAGCAATTTGTTTGGTGTCAGGAAGAGCCGCAAAATCAAGGTGCTTGGTATTGTTCTCAGCATCATTTTAGAGCTGCAATCCCTGATGGTACTTATTTAACTTATGCAGGACGTAATGCCTCTGCCGCACCCGGTTGGTTATATGTCTATGCATGTGAAAGAACAACAAGCGCTTGTCACTCAAGCGTTAACCTTGGACTAACATTAAAAGAATGAGCGCTTGTCACTCAAGCGCTAATGTTAGATAAGATTAGATTAACTATTGAGTGCACCGGCTTCAAATTAGAGTCAAGCAAAGTGCAAACGTTTGTAAGGAATAAAATAAAATGACAACCGAAATCAAAGTTCCGGTATTACCAGAATCAGTTGCTGATGCAACTGTAGCTACTTGGCATGTACAAGTAGGTGAAAAATTTAGCCGTGATCAAGTATTAGTTGATATTGAAACGGATAAAGTTGTGTTAGAAGTGCCAACAACATCTGATGGTGTTTTAACTGATATTAGCCAAGCAGAGGGCGCAACTGTATTAGGTGACCAAGTTATTGGTACTTTCTCTGAAGGTAGTGGTGAAGGCGATGCAACGCCGGCTGTCCCTCAAGAAGCTGCAGCACCTGCCGCTAGCGGTGGAGCGAGCAAAGTAATTGATATTATTGTACCCGTATTACCAGAATCAGTGGCTGATGCAACGGTTGCAACATGGCATGTAGCTGAAGGCGATAGTGTTTCAGTAGATCAAAACCTAGTTGATATTGAAACCGATAAAGTTGTGCTAGAAGTTGTAGCTCAAGACAACGGCGTTATTGGTAAAATTATTCACGCAGAAGGCGATACGGTATTAGGGTCACAAAAAATTGGTGAACTAAATGCCGGTGCTTCAGTGAATACAACGGCTACTGCAACTCCAGATCAAGCCATTAGCTCTGATGAATTAGCAAGCCCATCGGTTCGTCGTTTGATGACTGAAAAAGGTTTATCTGCAGGCGATGTAACTGGCTCAGGTAAAGGCGGACGTATTTCTAAAGAAGACGTAGAAGCGGCAGTTGCTGCGAAAAGTGCACCTTCGGCACCTGCTAAATCAGCGCCTGTTGCTGCAGTACAAGATTTAGGTGAACGTACGCAAAAACGTGTACCAATGACGCGTTTACGTAAAACAATTGCAACACGTTTATTAGAAGCTAAAAATTCTACAGCTATGTTAACAACGTTTAACGAAGTTAACATGAAACCAATTATGGATTTACGTGCTCAATATAAAGACGTATTTGAAAAAACCCATGATACACGTTTAGGTTTTATGTCTTTCTACGTGAAAGCAGTAACCGAAGCCCTTAAACGTTTCCCTGGGGTCAATGCTTCAATTGATGGTGATGATATTGTTTATCATAACTTCTTTGATATCTCTATTGCTGTATCAACACCACGTGGTCTAGTAACACCTGTATTACGTGATGCGGATCAATTAAGCATGGCGGGTATTGAAAACGGTATTCGTGATTTAGCTATTAAAGGTCGTGATGGTAAACTTGCAATCGCTGACATGACAGGTGGTAATTTTACTATCACTAACGGCGGTGTATTTGGATCATTACTTTCTACGCCAATTCTAAATTTACCTCAAGCCGCTATCTTAGGTATGCATAAAATACAAGACAGACCTATGGCTGTTAATGGCAAAGTTGAAATTCTGCCTATGATGTATTTAGCACTTTCTTATGATCATCGTTTAATTGATGGTAAAGAGTCGGTTGGCTTCCTAGTAACTATCAAAGAGCTACTAGAAGATCCGGCGCGTTTACTTTTAGACATTTAGAGCACCTGTCGCTTTATATTTATAAAAGATAAAAATAATTACGAAGTAGACTATAGTATTAGCTCTTTTGGCTACCGTCACTAGAGCTTTTGTACTATAATTTGTCGACTTTTCATTGGCTCTTGTTTATTTTTATTTTTTAATAAAAATTATTTTACTAAAAAATAAGAAAAACGATGGCTTTCATTTACAGATAAATGGATAAAACACCATGAATTTGCATGAGTATCAAGCGAAACAATTATTCGCTGAATATGGTTTACCAGTTTCTGAAGGTTTCGCTTGCGATACACCTCAAGAAGCTGCAGAAGCTGCTGACAAAATTGGCGGCAATATGTGGGTTGTTAAAACTCAAGTACACGCGGGTGGCCGTGGTAAAGCTGGCGGTGTTAAGCTAGTTAAAACTAAAGACGAAATCAAAGAATTCGCTCAAAACTGGTTAGGTAAGAACTTAGTTACTTATCAAACAGATGAGAATGGCCAACCGGTTGCGAAAATTTTAGTAGAAAGCTGTACTGATATTGCTAACGAATTATACCTTGGTGCAGTTGTAGACCGTGGTTCTCGTAAAGTAGTATTCATGGCTTCTACTGAAGGCGGTGTTGATATTGAAAAGATTGCTGAAGAAACGCCAGAGTTAATTCACCAAGCTGAAATCGATCCATTAGTGGGTGCACAACCATACCAAGCACGTGAACTAGGCTTCAAGTTAGGTTTAAACCCAACGCAAATGAAGCAATTTGTTAAGATCTTTTTAGGTCTTGCAAAAATGTTTGAAGATTTCGATTTTGCTTTATTAGAAATCAACCCGTTAGTTATAACAGACGAAGGTAACCTTCACTGTTTAGACGGAAAAATTGGTATTGATGGTAATGCGTTATACCGTCAACCTAAAATGCGCGCATTCCATGATCCATCTCAAGAAGATGAACGTGAAGCTCATGCAGCACGATATGAATTAAACTACGTAGCTTTAGACGGCAACGTTGGTTGTATGGTTAACGGTGCAGGCCTAGCAATGGGTACTATGGATATCGTTAATTTACATGGCGGCAAGCCGGCTAACTTCCTTGATGTTGGTGGCGGCGCAACCAAAGAGCGTGTTTCTGAAGCGTTCAAAATAATCCTTTCTGATACAAACGTTAAAGCTGTTTTAGTTAACATTTTTGGTGGTATCGTTCGTTGTGACATGATCGCTGAAGGTATCATCGCTGCTGTTAAAGAAGTAGGCGTTGAAGTGCCAGTTGTTGTACGTTTAGAAGGTACTAACGCTGAAGCAGGTCGTGCAGTATTAGCAAGCTCTGATGTAAATATCATCGCTGCTGAATCATTAACTGACGCAGCACTTAAAGTTGTTGCCGCTGCGGAGGGCAAATAATGTCTGTATTAATTAACAAAGATACTAAAGTAATCTGTCAAGGTTTCACTGGTGGTCAAGGTACATTCCATTCAGAGCAAGCACTTGAATATGGTACACAAATGGTTGGTGGCGTAAGCCCAGGTAAAGGCGGTCAAACGCATTTAGGCCTTCCAGTATTCAATACAGTACGTGAAGCCGTAGAAGCAACTGGCGCAACAGCAACAGTTATTTACGTTCCAAGACCGTTCTGTAAAGATGCTATTTTAGAAGCGATTGACGCAGGTATTCAACTTATCGTTACTATTACTGAAGGTATTCCAACTTTAGATATGGTTGACGTTAAAGTTAAACTTGAGCAAACAGGCGTTCGTATGATCGGTCCTAACTGCCCAGGTGTTATCACGCCAGGCGAAACTAAAATTGGTATTATGCCAGGTCATATTCATTTACCAGGTAAAGTGGGTATTGTTTCACGTTCTGGTACATTAACGTACGAAGCTGTTAAACAAACTACTGATGCAGGTTTCGGCCAATCTACTTGTGTAGGTATTGGTGGTGACCCTATCCCAGGTACTAACTTCATCGACGTTTTAGAAATGTTCCAAAACGATCCTCAAACTGAAGCAATTGTAATGATTGGTGAAATTGGTGGTACTGCTGAAGAAGAAGCAGCTGAATACATTAAAGCTAATGTAACTAAACCTGTAGTTTCTTACATTGTTGGTGTTACTGCACCTGCCGGTAAGCGTATGGGTCATCCGGCGCAATTATCGGTGGTAAAGGTACTGCTGATGAGAAATTTGCAGCATTAGAAGCGAAATTTGGTGTTAAAACTGTTCGTTCTTTAGCTGAAATTGGCTCTGCACTTAAAGAGAAAACAGGTTGGTAATCAATTAGTTTTTGATTGCAAACTGCTTTTCTTAATGAAAACCCGCTATCTAGCGGGTTTTTTGTTTGATATTTTTGTTAATTCTATTCGGTATTCATGAATCGAAAGGCTTGCTTTATATATATCGCATTTAATCTTATGCTTATGAATAGCATCTAATATTTTCTTTTGTGTTCTTTCATTAGCTTGATAACCAATAATGATTTCACTTATTGAACCTTTGGGAATATCATGGAGAATTATATCTAGGTTAAATTCATCTTTTCCAATGGAGCTTTTACTATCCATGCTAGCCCTGAAAACTCTTTCCTCTTGCTCATATGCCCAATCTAAAGATTTCTGACATAAAACTTGTTTTAATAGATTACTTTTGTCAGAACTTATTATTTGTCTAGTATCTGAGTATAAAACTGCTTCTGGTTGTGTAATTTTACCTTCTAGTGTTAATGCATGAAAAAAGTGGTGTGATTTATTAAAACCTATAACATATCCTTTACCTGAATCTGTATAGTGGCTCCACATTAACAGGCTGCGATATGTACGGGATAGTGAAAGTACCCCATAATTATCCCCAAAATACTCCATCAAACTTTCTGCTAAATTTAATTTATTAAATATAGTTTCAAAATGCTCAATTAAGTCATTTGTTGTTTTGTCATAGATCTCTATATTTTCTTGATTTTTTTCTTCATCTGCGACTGATGCCCAAAATGAATTTAATTCGTAAAGGATTCTTCTTTTATTATATTTTCTTCTTTTATTGAAAGTAGAGGTAACGATTCATAAGGGTCATTTAATGATTTTAATGGTGAAAACCGAATCTTTAAGTCATTTATAACGTCAACTCTACTTGGGGGTAAGTATTTGTATAACATGGTTAATAGGGCGTATTATTGTTTAATAACAACTATAGCATATGTTTACTTTAATTGTCGCGGTGGCGACGGCACCCAAAGGGAGGCTGACGCCGACCTCCCTCTGGACTCCCTCGGCGCTGCTAATCAAGTGTGATCCTACATTCAAGGCAATATCTTCGACGTAACGGCAAAGAACGCACATCCATGTGCTGCTTTGCCTTTGCCATCATCCTGATGGCAATACGTGAATATTGCCTTTCATTACGGCACTTGATTCAAGCAGACTTGGCGCGTTTTGATAGGTGAGGGGGATAATAATATTGGTCTTGTCTTTTTGGCTGTTCAAAACACTAGGTGTTTGTTTTATCGACTTGCTGTGCCAAGTGCTTAAATACCCATCTCAACAATGAAATGACAAACGAGCAAGGGTAGGCCTCGACCCGAGACATGGATGTCCGAGGGCTGCCGTTGTTCATGGATGATAAATCGGCAGGGTTCGTGGGCTACGCTCGTTTGTTATTGAATGTACTGCTGAGTTGGGGCTCCGAGGGAGTCCAAAGGGAAGGTAAGAGCGGAGGCAGTCTCCTTTTCTTTTTGGGTGTCGTCGCCACCGCGACGCGAACAGTGAACTAAGCTGCAAACGTTGCAATTTAGCACAAAAACAAATTCCCACCGAGACTTGTGATGCGATGCAGCAATAATTGATCCAAATCAATTTTGTTTAATGCGAGAGGCATATCATAGTTGTAATACAGAAAGATTTTTTAAACGAATTTTTATAACCTACAGGAGAGTCATGATGAAAAAATTAGTCAATAGTATTCCCTTAGTTTTATTTTCCTTTTTGGGAGTTGCATCATTTTCAACTATTTCAGCTGAATTACCCGTGAGTGGTCCAGTTCCTTTTGCTAACTATGATTTGGACGGAAATGGATCGATCAGTGAACAAGAGTTTACTCAAGTAAGAAGTGAACGTATGGCAAGTAAAGCAGCTCAAGGTCGTCCCATGAAAGGTCCGGTACCGCCCCTTCATTTATGAGCTTTGATGTGAATCAAGATGGGCAGTTAACAGAGCAAGAGCTCATTGTAGGTCAACAGGCTCAAATGCAAAATCGACGTAGTATTTCAGGCCAAGTTTCTAACATGAGACAGGGTAATGGCAAAGGTGTCGGTATGGGAAGAAAGAGCAATATGCCCAGTTTTTCTGAATTTGACATAAATGGTGATGGTGTCATTTTAGCAGAAGAACTCTATGAGGCTAGAGCCGAAAGAATATCAGAGCGTGTTAAGCAAGGTTATCCTATGCGAAATATTGCCAATTCTTCATCTTTTGAAGAGATAGATGCTAATGGTGACCAAAAAGTAACTTCAGAGGAGTTTGCTAAGTTCCAAGTAAAACATCGACAACAAATGATGCAAAAGTAAATCGTGAATTAAAGGGGGAACTCCCCCTTAGAGTTGAGAAAAAGGCGATGTAAGGGGTATTTTGACACTAGCACTATATGTCAACAATAACATAATATTGCCTTTCATTTTAGCACTTAACTCAAGTAGGCTTAGTGCGTGTTGATAGGGGAGAGGTAAGTTAATGTGCTTCACTCATTTTTTGCTCAATTTCTTTCAGCGTGTTTTTTTCTTCCTGTATATCTTTTTGATACTTAGCTTTCACTGTTTGAATTTGTTCAGTAAGTAAAACTAAATAACTGGAACCGGACTCTATTGACGCCGGCATCTAACCCCTTTGTTCTAACTTTATCAATCTCTTCATTATACCGTTGTGTTAATCGTTCTATTTTAGCTATTGAGCGCTCTTTTTTCTTAGCTAAGGTATATAACATTGGATCGGTATTATTGTTAGTTGACGCAACCTTGTTTGATTTAAACGTCACATTGTTTTGCGTTTTAGAATAATCTACTTGAATATTTTCTACATTGTCGGTTTCACAGGGGATTTGTGAAAAAATAACATTATCACCATCTTGGCATTTATAAATAGTATTGGCGTGGGTGGTTAATGTAGCTAAGGCGAGTAACCAACTTATTTTATATAACATTCCATTGCTCCGATAAAGAGTTCCATTAAATCTATGAATTCACATCTTGCAGAAAAGCGAATATTAAGTCAATCGATTAAATTCATCATCAGTCCATAGTTTGGGATACAAAATCTCTGAATCGCCCTAAACCAGGTCGAGAATCCATGATGCACCTACAGGAGAATCATGATGAAAAAATTAGTCAATAGTATTCCCTTAGTTTTAGTTTCCTTTTTGGGAGTTACATCACTTTCAACTATTATACGGCTTTAGAATGAAACTTTTATGATCTTAAGTGTTTATTAAAAAAAGCGATTGTACGTTCCCACGCAAGATCGGCATTTTTTTGATCATAGCGACTGGTTGAATCATTATGAAAGCCGTGATTTACATTTTTATACATGTGCATTACATAATTAACGTTATTAGCTTTTAAGTCTTGTTCATACTCAGGCCATGTGGCATTAACCCGTTTGTCTAATTCGCCTAATTGAATTAATAAAGGAGAATTAATATTTTTTCTTAGCTCTTTTGCCGCAGGTGTCCCATAAAAAGGAACACCGGCATCCATAATCTCAGGTATTCTTGCAGCAAGCATATTAATGATATAACCACCAAAGCAAAAACCAACACCACCGAGTTTTCCATTTGATAATGAGTGATTTTTGAGAAACTTAGCTGAGGCAATAAAGTCTTGTTCTATTTTTTCTCGGTTTAAGGTACTTTGCATTTTTCTACCTTCATCATCATTACCGGGATAACCTCCAAGGGTATGTAAAATATCTGGGGCGAAGGCAATAAAACCGGCTTTGGCAACTCTACGTGCTACATCTTTTACGTATGGGTTTAACCCCCTATTTTCGTGTACCACCAATACAGCAGGCGCGGTGCCAGTTAAATTAGCAGGTTTAACAAAATATCCTTTTACACTACCAAGCCCTTTAGGAGAATCAAACGTTTCATAGGTTGCAGTTATACTCTCATCATTAAATGAAACTTGATCAGCTAGAGCATAGTTAGGCAATAAAGCTGAGGCGAGTATATTCGTACTCATGCCAACGACAGCTAAACTGGCAAGACGTTTCATAAAGGTTCGTCTATCAATCATGCCATGAGCGTATTCGTCATACCAATCAAAGGCTTCTTGAGGAATTATAATGTTTTCTTCTGCATTGTAATCGTTTTTTAAGGTCATATTTTGAAGCTCTTAATTGGTAATTGTTAATAAACACTTTATATTATTTACTATAATTAAAGTAGAAAAGTAGCTTAAATCTGGCGGTTACTTAATTTGTTTTGCAACTGGTCAGTATTGTCTCAACCATCAACCATCAACCATCAGCGTTAATAGCTGAAATCAACTCAGCAAGGCATGCCTCATTTTGATCATGCGGCACTTGACAAGTACCCGCTGCATTATGCCCACCACCGTTATATTTCAACATTAATTCGCCAACATTTGTTTTTGAACTACGATCAAAAATTGATTTACCTGTAGCAAAAACCGTATTTTGTTTTTTAAGCCCCCACATAACATGAATTGAAATATTACATTGTGGAAATAAAGCATAAATAACAAAACGGTTACCTGAATAAATAATCTCTTCTTCTCTCAAATCTAAAACGACTAAGTTACCATGAACAGTTGCACAACGTTTTATTTGTTCTTTGAACTTCTCTTCATGCTCAAAATAAAGATCGGTGCGCTCTTTGACATCAGGCAGTTCTAGTATTTGGTCAATACTGTGATCTTTACCAAAATCGATTAAATTCATCATCAGTTCATAGTTTGAGATACGAAAATCTCTGAATCGCCCTAAACCAGTTCGAGAATCCATGATGAAGTTTAGTAGTTCCCGGCGTTTTGCATGTAAGACTTCTTCCATATTGAACTGGGCAGAATCACCCTTGTCTACAGCTTCCATCATGCTTGTCGGCTTGAGGGATAGGTTTCTAGACCACCGTAGTAGTCATATACAACACGAGCAGCTGATGGAGCATCAGGGTCAATAATATGATTGTCGCGTTTTTCATTGCGTAAGGTTTCACTATGGTGGTGATCAAAGGCAATGTTAACGCCATCAACGTAAGGTAAATTGGTTGAAATATCATTTGAGCCGACTTCAATAGAACCATCTTGCATATCTTTTGGGTGAACAAAAAGAATATCATCAACTAAATCAATATGTTTTAGTAAAATCGCACATACTAAACCATCGAAATCACTACGAGTTACCAAACGGAATTTTTTATTGCCTGACATTTACACTCTCCATTAAATATAATTTGTTTTTATTATTTAGCACTATATTGTTTATTTAAACATAATAAAAGTATATTGAATTAAGTGTAGATACAATTTAAAACTTTTTCGTTTTTTTCAGTATAAATATCGATAGTGACTGCGAAGGTTTATTTCACAGTCTACTCAATACCAAACACTAATTCTAAATTATTGCCGTTAAATTCAATAGAAACTCCTTAGCGTCATGATTCTATTCTTTTTTTATTGGAAAATAATAATAAAACTGCTAAATTTCTTAAACGAGATTGTACAAGTAAACATAAAATAAGGATGTTTATGAAAAAAGGCGGTTATTTATTCGGAGGTATATTTTTCCTAGCAGGGCTAGCCATTTTATATTTTATGGTGTTATCACCAATTATTGATGTGAGTAAAATGCAGTTTTGGCATGCAACCAAAGCCCGACTTATCAGTGCAAAAGTAGATAGTTACCAAAGCCGTAATGATGACGGTGGTTTCACCACAATGTACAACGTGCTTATGCGGTATCAATATCAAGTTAGAGGTCATAGTTACACTGGTCAGCGCGTTAAAATAATGAATGATGAGGCAAGTAGTGACAGCAGTCAGGCCTATGATTTACTAGCGAAAATACAGCATGAGAATAGAGTAAACAATGGCATAACAATTTGGGTTAACC
>NZ_JAKKSL010000005.1 GCF_022669015.1 Colwellia maritima
AATTGTAATGATTGGTGAAATTGGTGGTACTGCTGAAGAAGAAGCAGCTGAATACATTAAAGCTAATGTAACTAAACCTGTAGTTTCTTACATTGCCGGTGTTACTGCACCTATTTGGTAAGCGTATGGGTCATCTTTGGCGCAATTATCGTCGGTGGTAAAGGTACTGCTGATGAGAAATTTGCAGCATTAGAAGTATCGGTGTTAAAACTGTTCGTTCTTTAGCTGAAATTGGCTCTGCACTTAAAGAGAAAACAGGTTGGTAATCAATTAGTTTTTGATTGCAAACTGCTTTTCTTAATGAAAACCCGCTATCTAGCGGGTTTTTTGTTTGATATTTTTGTTAATTCTATTCGGTATTCATGAATCGAAAGGCTTGCTTTATATATATCGCATTTAATCTTATGCTTATGAATAGCATCTAATATTTTCTTTTGTGTTCTTTCATTAGCTTGATAACCAATAATGATTTCACTTATTGAACCTTTGGGAATATCATGGAGAATTATATCTAGGTTAAATTCATCTTTTCCAATGGAGCTTTTACTATCCATGCTAGCCCTGAAAACTCTTTCCTCTTGCTCATATGCCCAATCTAAAGATTTCTGACATAAAACTTGTTTTAATAGATTACTTTTGTCAGAACTTATTATTTGTCTAGTATCTGAGTATAAAACTGCTTCTGGTTGTGTAATTTTACCTTCTAGTGTTAATGCATGAAAAAAGTGGTGTGATTTATTAAAACCTATAACATATCCTTTACCTGAATCTGTATAGTGGCTCCACATTAACAGGCTGCGATATGTACGGGATAGTGAAAGTACCCCATAATTATCCCCAAAATACTCCATCAAACTTTCTGCTAAATTTAATTTATTAAATATAGTTTCAAAATGCTCAATTAAGTCATTTGTTGTTTTGTCATAGATCTCTATATTTTCTTGATTTTTTTCTTCATCTGCGACTGATGCCCAAAATGAATTTAATTCGGTAAAGGATTCTTCTTTTATTATATTTTCTTCTTTTATTGAAAGTAGAGGTAACGATTCATAAGGGTCATTTAATGATTTTAATGGTGAAAACCGAATCTTTAAGTCATTTATAACGTCAACTCTACTTGGGGGTAAGTATTTGTATAACATGGTTAATAGGGCGTATTATTGTTTAATAACAACTATAGCATATGTTTACTTTAATTGTCGCGGTGGCGACGGCACCCAAAGGGAGGCTGACGCCGACCTCCCTCTGACTCCCTCGGCGCTGCTAATCAAGTGTGATCCTACATTCAAGGCAATATCTTCGACGTAACGGCAAAGAACGCACATCCATGTGCTGCTTTGCCTTTGCCATCATCCTGATGGCAATACGTGAATATTGCCTTTCATTACGGCACTTGATTCAAGCAGACTTGGCGCGTTTTGATAGGTGAGGGGGATAATAATATTGGTCTTGTCTTTTTGGCTGTTCAAAACACTAGGTGTTTGTTTTATCGACTTGCTGTGCCAAGTGCTTAAATACCCATCTCAACAATGAAATGACAAACGAGCAAGGGTAGGCCTCGACCCGAGACATGGATGTCCGAGGGCTGCCGTTGTTCATGGATGATAAATCGGCAGGGTTCGTGGGCTACGCTCGTTTGTTATTGAATGTACTGCTGAGTTGGGGCTCCGAGGGAGTCCAAAGGGAAGGTAAGAGCGGAGGCAGTCTCCTTTTTTTTTGGGTGTCGTCGCCACCGCGACGCGAACAGTGAACTAAGCTGCAAACGTTGCAATTTAGCACAAAAACAAATTCCCACCGAGACTTGTGATGCGATGCAGCAATAATTGATCCAAATCAATTTTGTTTAATGCGAGAGGCATATCATAGTTGTAATACAGAAAGATTTTTTAAACGAATTTTTATAACCTACAGGAGAGTCATGATGAAAAAATTAGTCAATAGTATTCCCTTAGTTTTATTTTCCTTTTTGGGAGTTGCATCATTTTCAACTATTTCAGCTGAATTACCCGTGAGTGGTCCAGTTCCTTTTGCTAACTATGATTTGGACGGAAATGGATCGATCAGTGAACAAGAGTTTACTCAAGTAAGAAGTGAACGTATGGCAAGTAAAGCAGCTCAAGGTCGTCCCATGAAAGGTGCCGGTACCGCCCCTTCATTTATGAGCTTTGATGTGAATCAAGATGGGCAGTTAACAGAGCAAGAGCTCATTGTAGGTCAACAGGCTCAAATGCAAAATCGACGTAGTATTTCAGGCCAAGTTTCTAACATGAGACAGGGTAATGGCAAAGGTGTCGGTATGGGAAGAAAGAGCAATATGCCCAGTTTTTCTGAATTTGACATAAATGGTGATGGTGTCATTTTAGCAGAAGAACTCTATGAGGCTAGAGCCGAAAGAATATCAGAGCGTGTTAAGCAAGGTTATCCTATGCGAAATATTGCCAATTCTTCATCTTTTGAAGAGATAGATGCTAATGGTGACCAAAAAGTAACTTCAGAGGAGTTTGCTAAGTTCCAAGTAAAACATCGACAACAAATGATGCAAAAGTAAATCGTGAATTAAAGGGGGAACTCCCCCTTAGAGTTGAGAAAAAGGCGATGTAAGGGGTATTTTGACACTAGCACTATATGTCAACAATAACATAATATTGCCTTTCATTTTAGCACTTAACTCAAGTAGGCTTAGTGCGTGTTGATAGGGGAGAGGTAAGTTAATGTGCTTCACTCATTTTTTGCTCAATTTCTTTCAGCGTGTTTTTTTCTTCCTGTATATCTTTTTGATACTTAGCTTTCACTGTTTGAATTTGTTCAGTAAGTAAAACTAAATAACTGGAACCAACTCTATTGACGCCGGCATCTAACCCCTTTGTTCTAACTTTATCAATCTCTTCATTATACCGTTGTGTTAATCGTTCTATTTTAGCTATTGAGCGCTCTTTTTTCTTAGCTAAGGTATATAACATTGGATCGGTATTATTGTTAGTTGACGCAACCTTGTTTGATTTAAACGTCACATTGTTTTGCGTTTTAGAATAATCTACTTGAATATTTTCTACATTGTCGGTTTCACAGGGGATTTGTGAAAAAATAACATTATCACCATCTTGGCATTTATAAATAGTATTGGCGTGGGTGGTTAATGTAGCTAAGGCGAGTAACCAACTTATTTTATATAACATTCCATTGCTCCGATAAAGAGTTCCATTAAATCTATGAATTCACATCTTGCAGAAAAGCGAATATTAAGTCAATCGATTAAATTCATCATCAGTCCATAGTTTGGGATACAAAATCTCTGAATCGCCCTAAACCAGGTCGAGAATCCATGATGCACCTACAGGAGAATCATGATGAAAAAATTAGTCAATAGTATTCCCTTAGTTTTAGTTTCCTTTTTGGGAGTTACATCACTTTCAACTATTATACGGCTTTAGAATGAAACTTTTATGATCTTAAGTGTTTATTAAAAAAAGCGATTGTACGTTCCCACGCAAGATCGGCATTTTTTTGATCATAGCGACTGGTTGAATCATTATGAAAGCCGTGATTTACATTTTTATACATGTGCATTACATAATTAACGTTATTAGCTTTTAAGTCTTGTTCATACTCAGGCCATGTGGCATTAACCCGTTTGTCTAATTCGCCTAATTGAATTAATAAAGGAGAATTAATATTTTTTCTTAGCTCTTTTGCCGCAGGTGTCCCATAAAAAGGAACACCGGCATCCATAATCTCAGGTATTCTTGCAGCAAGCATATTAATGATATAACCACCAAAGCAAAAACCAACACCACCGAGTTTTCCATTTGATAATGAGTGATTTTTGAGAAACTTAGCTGAGGCAATAAAGTCTTGTTCTATTTTTTCTCGGTTTAAGGTACTTTGCATTTTTCTACCTTCATCATCATTACCGGGATAACCTCCAAGGGTATGTAAAATATCTGGGGCGAAGGCAATAAAACCGGCTTTGGCAACTCTACGTGCTACATCTTTTACGTATGGGTTTAACCCCTATTTTCGTGTACCACCAATACAGCAGGCGCGGTGCCAGTTAAATTAGCAGGTTTAACAAAATATCCTTTTACACTACCAAGCCCTTTAGGAGAATCAAACGTTTCATAGGTTGCAGTTATACTCTCATCATTAAATGAAACTTGATCAGCTAGAGCATAGTTAGGCAATAAAGCTGAGGCGAGTATATTCGTACTCATGCCAACGACAGCTAAACTGGCAAGACGTTTCATAAAGGTTCGTCTATCAATCATGCCATGAGCGTATTCGTCATACCAATCAAAGGCTTCTTGAGGAATTATAATGTTTTCTTCTGCATTGTAATCGTTTTTTAAGGTCATATTTTGAAGCTCTTAATTGGTAATTGTTAATAAACACTTTATATTATTTACTATAATTAAAGTAGAAAAGTAGCTTAAATCTGGCGGTTACTTAATTTGTTTTGCAACTGGTCAGTATTGTCTCAACCATCAACCATCAACCATCAGCGTTAATAGCTGAAATCAACTCAGCAAGGCATGCCTCATTTTGATCATGCGGCACTTGACAAGTACCCGCTGCATTATGCCCACCACCGTTATATTTCAACATTAATTCGCCAACATTTGTTTTTGAACTACGATCAAAAATTGATTTACCTGTAGCAAAAACCGTATTTTGTTTTTTAAGCCCCCACATAACATGAATTGAAATATTACATTGTGGAAATAAAGCATAAATAACAAAACGGTTACCTGAATAAATAATCTCTTCTTCTCTCAAATCTAAAACGACTAAGTTACCATGAACAGTTGCACAACGTTTTATTTGTTCTTTGAACTTCTCTTCATGCTCAAAATAAAGATCGGTGCGCTCTTTGACATCAGGCAGTTCTAGTATTTGGTCAATACTGTGATCTTTACCAAAATCGATTAAATTCATCATCAGTTCATAGTTTGAGATACGAAAATCTCTGAATCGCCCTAAACCAGTTCGAGAATCCATGATGAAGTTTAGTAGTTCCGGCGTTTTGCATGTAAGACTTCTTCCATATTGAACTGGGCAGAATCACCCTTGTCTACAGCTTCCATCATGCTTGTCAGCCTTGAGGGATAGGTTTCTAGACCACCGTAGTAGTCATATACAACACGAGCAGCTGATGGAGCATCAGGGTCAATAATATGATTGTCGCGTTTTTCATTGCGTAAGGTTTCACTATGGTGGTGATCAAAGGCAATGTTAACGCCATCAACGTAAGGTAAATTGGTTGAAATATCATTTGAGCCGACTTCAATAGAACCATCTTGCATATCTTTTGGGTGAACAAAAAGAATATCATCAACTAAATCAATATGTTTTAGTAAAATCGCACATACTAAACCATCGAAATCACTACGAGTTACCAAACGGAATTTTTTATTGCCTGACATTTACACTCTCCATTAAATATAATTTGTTTTTATTATTTAGCACTATATTGTTTATTTAAACATAATAAAAGTATATTGAATTAAGTGTAGATACAATTTAAAACTTTTTCGTTTTTTTTCAGTATAAATATCGATAGTGACTGCGAAGGTTTATTTCACAGTCTACTCAATACCAAACACTAATTCTAAATTATTGCCGTTAAATTCAATAGAAACTCCTTAGCGTCATGATTCTATTCTTTTTTTATTGGAAAATAATAATAAAACTGCTAAATTTCTTAAACGAGATTGTACAAGTAAACATAAAATAAGGATGTTTATGAAAAAAGGCGGTTATTTATTCGGAGGTATATTTTTCCTAGCAGGGCTAGCCATTTTATATTTTATGGTGTTATCACCAATTATTGATGTGAGTAAAATGCAGTTTTGGCATGCAACCAAAGCCCAGCCTTATCAGTGCAAAAGTAGATAGTTACCAAAGCCGTAATGATGACGGTGGTTTCACCACAATGTACAACGTGCTTATGCGGTATCAATATCAAGTTAGAGGTCATAGTTACACTGGTCAGCGCGTTAAAATAATGAATGATGAGGCAAGTAGTGACAGCAGTCAGGCCTATGATTTACTAGCGAAAATACAGCATGAGAATAGAGTAAACAATGGCATAACAATTTGGGTTAACCCAAGCGATAATCAAGATTCTATCTATGATCGTACCCTAGGGCTTCGTTTTCTTATTATTATGACACTCTTTAGCTGTGTGTTTATGATGGCTGGTTTAGGTGTAATGAGTTATAGCCGCAAAAAGAAAGAACGGATTCCTGATAATATTGACCCCGATAAACCTTGGACCTCACGTATTCAATGGGCATCACCTGTCATTTATTCCGATGCGCAAGAAAGTGTAAAATATGCTTGGTTTTTTGCCATATTCGCTAGTATATTTTTTGGGATGTTTTCTATTGCCTTATTTGGACAACATCCCGTTGCGACTGTCTTTTCAATACTATTTCTAATAGCACCACTATGGTTAATTCTACGGGCTAAGCGTATACAAAATGAATGGCGTTATTTTGATAAAGTTCCGTTAACCCTTAGCACCTATCCTGGTATGATTGGTGGTAAAGTTAAAGGATGTTTAATCGTGCCAGGCAAAAATTCGGGTATAGGTAAATATAGTGCAACGCTAAACTGTACTAAATATTGGCACACTCGTCATGGCAGTGAAAGAAAATCACACCAAAGCATTATTTATACAGACAAGCAAAAGCTATTAGCCAAACCCGGCGTAAGTGGTGGAAAAATTGATTTTGATTTTACTGTACCGGAAAACCTGAATCAAGTGCCCCGAGTAATAGCTATCATAAGTGGACAATAACCGTTAAAGGTGAGTTAGCAGACATAGACTTTGACCGTAATTATGAAGTGCCAGTATTTGTTACGGAACAGAGCACAACAGAAGTAGAAGAACTGGCGCAACAACCGTTAACTCGGCATGAAGAAAGGGCGTTAAATGATCGTTTACATATGGATGTTAGTCAGGAAGAGGATGAAATAAAGCTTCATACTCCCAAATCTAAAGATAGTTTACCTTTTGCAGGGATTGGCGCATTATTTTTCATTGTTGGTGTTTTAATTTATACCATTGGCGATTCCTTTTTTGGTCTTGTTTTTGCGAGCGTTAGCTGTATCTTCTTAGGTTTGGGTATATGGGGCTATGGTCGAAATTGTAAAATTAAAGTGAGCCCTAATAACTTAGAGCTAGAGTTTTATTTTTTCTCCTGGTCATTAAGTCAGCTGATATTAACCCATAAAGACGTAAAGAGTCTTGAACCCTTTAGCTCGTCAACTACACATACTAATGGCAAGCAAAAACCGAAAAATTTAGTTTAAGGCTAATTACCACAATAGGCAAAGCGATTGATTTAGGTGGAAGTTTTAACTCAAAGAAAAATGCTTTACATCTTAAACAACGAGTTGAATCGATTTTCTATCGTTAACACTTGTCATAAACTTCCTTTTATGACAAGTGTGGACAAGGCTGAATATGACGAGACATACAGCGCTTAAATACGGATATTCTGATTAAAAACCTCGGAAGAATATTCGTTTTAAGCTGTATTTATTCAACATTTTTTCCATTAACTCTACATCAGAAATACGGTCATCCAAGGCTTGTAATTCCAGTTCGTGTTTCACTAATTTATTGTCTTGGGCTTTATCTAAGCCACCACTGGCAACAAAGTTACGAATACTCTGTAATTCGCCTTCATCTAACCAAACACCACAATGAAGGCAGGTATCAATTAAAACCCCAGAGATAGATTTAAAATTTCGGCGCGACATCATTTTCTGGCAATTTGCGCAAGGTAAATAATTTTCAGCTTTTGGTAAACCGGGACGTAAATACTGAGGATTACTTTTATCATCACGGTAAACATCAAATTCAGAGGTTAATACCGAAAACTCATCGGGTTGCAACCACACGCCATGGCATTGGTTACACTGGTCTAATTCAAAGTTTCGATAATGTTGTTGCTGCAAGGGAATTGAACAACGTGGGCAATTTTTGGGTTTTTCTTGCTGTAATACCTTCATACTGCCATTACACATAGGACAGTGTTGAACGTGTGCTTTGACTATGTGTTTACACGAAGTACATTGAGATTGTAGCATAATTGTCCTTAATCATAATTTAAGTTAGTAGTTTACTATTTTTCTTCTATAATTATATAGTTTACATTACATGCTATACTAGCTTTGTACATAACAACTTATTAAAGAAAATAATTAAAGAAAATAATTAAAGAAATATAAAGTAGTTGAAAATTATGTCGTCAAACGGAATTAGACAATAAGGTAAAATGGCTATAACAAACCACTCAACTCTGTCAGATGAAGCACTGCGACTTCAGCGTCAAGAACGACGACAACAAAAGCGAATTAACCGAGCCGCGATTGGCTTTGTTATCTTTTTTGTGGGTTGGGTAGTGGTTATATTAAGTACTATTTTTTATAAATCTAGTCTTGATTTATCTTACGTGCTTGGTTGCATTTCAATCAGCTTTATCGTGCAAATCGTGTTGTTTTATCTCTTTAAAACAAACAAAAATCTAAAATTTAATGATCCAAATTTAACGACATTACAACTGTTTAATGCTATTTTTTGGGTCAGTCTCGCCATGATATTGATGCCACAAATAAAAGGGATCATCGTCTTTTTTAGTTTTGTTTGCTTATTATATAGTGTTTTTCATACCTCAAAACTTGCCTTATATTTATTACCAGTAACATCAATTATAGGTTTAGCACTCGCTGATGTTTCTTTTTACTTGAAATACCCAGAAGACTTTAGTTTTCAATATGAAGTGATAGAATTTATGGTATTTAGTTTATCTACGGTTTGGATAAGTGTTATTGCAAATTTTAGCTCAAAGTTGAGAACAAAACTGCAGCAGCAAAGACAAGAGATACTGAAAACTAACGAACTATTAGCTATTCAAAGTAAGCATGATGCGTTAACTGGGTTAAAGAATAGGCGCTATTTTGACGAGCAATTTACGATCGAATACAAAAGAGCAAGCCGTAATAACAATGCCTTATCAATGATTATGATCGATTTAGATAATTTCAAATCTATTAATGATTTGTACGGTCATGATCTTGGTGATGGCTGTTTAAAATATATTGCTAATCTCTTAGCTGAAGAAGTAAATAGAACCGGAGATATACTGGCGCGCTATGGAGGTGAAGAGTTTGTTATACTATTGCCAAATACCAGTGGCGAACAAGCATTTAAATTAGCATTGCAATTAAAAGATAAGATCAACCAATGTTTATATCATTACGAAAATTCCGTTGATGTTAACCTTAAACTAACCGCTAGTTTTGGTGTTAGTTGTTATAATGAAAACAATGTTACTAGCCAAAGTGAACTATTAATTACTGCAGATAAAGCGTTGTATCTTTCAAAAAGTTCAGGTCGTAATCAAGTTAAAATGTACCATCCTAATCAAGTTCATTGATTAAACGCTAGTAAGGCATAATAACTAGCGTTTAAGATTGAAGAGCTATTTTTTTAACCTGAAATAGGTTTAATCAAAAGAGCTTAAATTATAGTCAAGTTAATCAAGTGTTGCCGCTTTCATGTTTTTCACAAAAGTTGATAACACGCTCAGCATTTTAGTGTGGTCATTAAGGTTGTCTTCAATAATTTTTACCACGGCTGAACCACTAATGGCGCCACTTGCTCCTGCAGCCAAAGCTTCTTTTACTTGCTGAGGGGTTGAAATACCAAATCCTAACACTGGCGGTGCTGCATTATACGCATTTAATGTACTAATCAACCCTTGCGCAGGTGAGTTTTCTTTGGCGCTGTCAGCTGCATTTTCTATTTTATCTACACCTGTAACTCCCGCGCGGCTTAGTACATAAGTATAACCTTGACTGTAAGCAGATACCTCTCGCAGGGTTTTATCACTGGCATTAGGTGGTGCAATAAAAATAGGCGCAACACCATGCTTTAAAGCGGCTTCTCTAAAAGGTAGGCTTTCACGTATCGGTAAATCAGCTATCAAAACCGAATCAACTCCAACGTGTGCCATGTCATGATAAAAAGTATCAATACCTCGTGCAAAAACTAGGTTGCCATAAAGTAACAAGCCGATAGGGATGTTCGGTGCATATTCGCGTACTTTAGCGAGTACATCAATGCAAACATCCGTATTAATACCTGATTTTAATGCACGCAAGGCAGCCATTTGAATGGTTATACCATCAGCACTTGGATCTGAAAATGGAATACCAAGTTCAAGTGCATCAGCGCCAGAGTCAATTAGTGATTTAATCACATTAAACGACTGCTCAGCGTTTGGATCGCCAATCATCACAAAAGGAATAAAGGCTTTTTCGTTGTTAGACGCTAAGTCAGTAAAAGCTTGTTGATAACGGTAACCCGCTTGTTGGTTGTTTTGTGCTTGCGTCATTATGCTTCTCCTCTGTGCTTAACCGCTGAAGTATCATTGCTTTGTTCATTAGGGTGTAATACCGCATGTACATGAGCAAGATCTTTATCACCACGTCCAGATAAGTTAACTAAATAAATGGTTTCAGTTGTTGCTGCTTCAGCCATTTTAAGCGCATGCGCTAAAGCGTGAGAAGACTCAAGGGCAGGTATGATACCTTCACTTTTAGCTAAGGTTTGAAAGGCGTCTAATGCTTCATCGTCGTTAATGGCAACATATTGTGCACGACCAGTCTCTTTTAAAAAAGCATGTTGAGGCCCCACAGCAGGGTAGTCTAACCCTGCTGATATAGAATAAGACTCTTCAATTTGGCCGTATTTATCTTGCATAATGTAAGTGTAGTTACCATGTAACATACCTTTACTCCCTGCGACTAAGGTTGCACCGTGTTGATCTGTGTCTATACCTTTACCACCTGCTTCAACACCAATTAGCTTTACTTCTTCATGTTGAATAAAATCATTAAACATACCAATAGCATTTGAGCCACCACCAACCGCTGCAATAACATAATCTGGCAAGCGACCTTCCTCTTCAAAAAACTGTGCTTTTGCCTCTTCTCCAATCATTTTTTGAAATTCTCTAACAATGGTAGGGAAAGGATGAGGACCCGCTGCAGTACCTAACAAATAATGGGCATTTTCATAATTAGCTGACCAGTCACGTAAGGCTTCATTCACTGCATCTTTTAGCGTGCCTGAGCCTGCTGTTACGGGAATTACTTCAGCACCCATCAACTCCATACGAAATACGTTAGGCTGCCGGCGCTGACAATCAACCGCGCCCATGTATACTTTACATTTTAGTCCTAATAAAGAACACGCAATTGCGGTCGCAACACCATGTTGTCCTGCACCTGTTTCAGCAATTATTTCTGTTTTGCCCATGCGTTTAGCCAGTAAAGCTTGACCTAATACTTGGTTGGTTTTATGTGCTCCGCCATGTAATAAATCTTCACGTTTTAAGTAAATTTTGGCTAAAGGATTTTTAACAATGTTACGGCAACAGGTGAGTGGTGTAGGGCGACCAAGATACTTTGTTAATAAATTATGAAACTCGGTTAGAAATGCCTCATCAGTTTGTGATTCAATAAACGCTTGTTCTAACTGTTCTAAAGCCGGAACGAGTAATTCTCCAACAAACATGCCGCCAAATTCGCCAAAATAAGCCGGTAATGGTTCTTTTAATGTGTTTTCTTTTGTGTCATCTACTAAATTTGTCATGTGCTAATAATTCCTTATTTGCGAAAAAACTTCGTTAAGTTTTTCGTCGGATTTTATACCTGGACTTGTTTCAACACCTGAGTTGAGATCTAAGCCAAATAAATCTAAATCGGTTAATTGTGCTAGTGCAAAGTTGATATTTTCAATGTTAAGACCGCCCGCTAAAAGACTATTTGATAAGTCTTGTTTGCTATCGGTTAACAGTCGCCAATCAAAAGCTTGTCCTGATCCAGGCGATTTACCATCAAGGATATGATGAGCCACGTTACTGCTTAATTGTGGTACGGTATCGAATAAAGAGTATGCCTTCCAAACTTGACATTGTTCACTGTTATTTTCTCGCAACTGTTTTTTAAGCGAATCAATATAGGCTTCATCTTCATCACCATGAAGTTGCACAGCGGTAAGTTGTAGGCTTTGTACCAAGTCAATAATGTCTGCCTGTGCATGATTTACAAAAACCCCCACGTATTCTAGTTGTGGTTGGGTGTTGATTATTGTTTGAGCTTGTTCTTTAGTTACACAACGCGGAGACTTTTCGGCGAAAATTAAACCGCCAAATCGTGCGCCGCCTTGTGCTGCCGCTTGGGCATACTCAGGTGAGGTTAAACCACATACTTTATTATTGCCATAAATCAGTTTACGACAGGCTAAATCAATATCGTTATAAGCATTATTATCCATTGCCATTAATGAACTACCCACCAAAAACCCATCCACAGCGGGTGCTAATTCACGTACCTGAGCATTATTGTAAATACCTGATTCAGATATAATGATTGTATCATCAGGTAGGGTTGGTGCAAAATCAAAGGTACGCGCAATATCCGTACTTAAATCGCGTAAATTACGGTTGTTAATACCAATCATTTTTGCATTTAACTTAATAGCGCGATCTCTTTCATCACTGGTTGAAATCTCGGTTAAAATGGCCAAGTTATAGTGATCAGCTACCGTAGCCAATTCAATATATTCTTCATCAGTTAAAACACTTAGCATCAGTAAAATGGCATCTGCGCCATAATATCTTGCTAAATGGACTTGGTAAGTATCAACAAAAAAATCTTTATTAATCACCGGACATTTGACGGTTTCGGTAACTAATTTTAAGTACTCAAAATTGCCTTGAAAATATTTTTCATCGGTTAATACTGAAATTGCTGCGGCGTATTTGTCGTAAACTTGGCAAATCGCTTTCACATCAAATTCTGGACGAATTAATCCTTTTGAAGGAGACGCTTTTTTGCATTCTAAAATAAAACCTGCTTGTGGCTTTTGTTCTGTACGTCGCAATGCCGCGTACATATCTTTTTTAGTTGCAGTCAGACCATCAATAAAGTTTTCCAAAGGATTAGCTTTTTTGAGTGCATCAATTTCAATACGCTTATCAGCAACAATTTTGTTTAATATGTTCGCCATTATTATTCACATTCCTCATTTGAAAGCTTAACTAATTGCTGTAATGTTTCTAAACCTTTTCCGCTTTGTAAAACCTCACGGGCTAAATCAGCAGCGGCTTTTAAATCGGTTGCTTTATCATGCAGGTAAAGTAACGCCGCGCAGTTTATGATAACGGCAGCATTATGAGCTTCTTGCCCTTTACCTGCTAATATAGCTTTAATAATGTCTGCATTTTCTTGTGGCGTACCGCCTTTAATATCCTCAAGGCTATATTGCTTGATACCAAAATCTTTTGGCGAAATAGTACGCTCTATTAATTTTCCGTCTTTAATTTCTATTACTTGCGTATCGCCATGTAACGCTATTTCATCTAAACCGCTGCCATACACAATAAATGCACGTTTAACACCTGTTAAGAGTAATGCTTCGGCCATTGGCTTTAATAAATCAGGTGTGTAAACACCAAGTAACATAATGTTTGGATAAGCAGGGTTAGCTAAGGGCCCTAAAATATTAAATAACGTGCGCACACCCATTATTTTTCGTACGGTTACCGCGTATTTAAAACCACTGTGATAAGCCGGCGCAAATAAAAAGCATAAATTTGTTTTATCTAAACAGTTGCTCGCGGTAGCGGGTGACATCATTAAATTTACGCCAAATGCTTCCAGTAAATCGGCTGAGCCAGACATACTTGAAACACTGCGGTTACCATGTTTTGCCATTTTTAATCCACAAGCCGCCGCTAAAATAGCCGCCGTGGTTGAAATATTAATGGTATTAGCGCCGTCACCACCGGTGCCGACACAATCGGCAACCGTGTTATTTTGTGGAGGAAACTTTTTCGCCGCACTTTGAATAGCAATGGCTGCGCCTGATATTTCTTCAGGCGTTTCACCTTTGATTTTTAAGGCGGTAAGTACGCTTGCAAGTAAAATAGGGTCGGTTTCGCCTTTGAGCATTTTTTCAAAAAAGGCTTTAATAGTTTGTTGGTCAAGATCATGTCCGTCAACTAGTGTTGATAAGATATTCGTCATGTTATGCTCCTTGGGCTTTGGTGTTTAATCGCTCACTTAGGGCGAGTAAATAATCAAAACTTTGCGCTAATAAGGTTGCGCCAAAAGTCGTTAAAATAGATTCTGGATGAAATTGAAACGCCAATATTGCATCACGATCTTGGCAGATAGCCATGGGCATGTTGTTATAATCAGCAATGACAGTGAGTGATTCAGGTACTTGGCTTCCTACCAAAGAATGATAACGGGCAACGGGTAATGGGTTTTGAATGTTAACAAAAGCGCCCGTACCACAATGATTAATTGGCGATGCCTTACCATGTACTATTTCATCAGCACGACCCACTTTACCGCCATAATGTTCAATTAAGGCTTGATGTCCCAAGCAAATACCTAGCATAGGAATTTTGCCTGCACATAATTTGATTAAGTCCATTAAACAGCCTGCATTTTTAGGTTCACCTGGCCCAGGTGAAAGCACCAAAATGACATTCTCACCAGTGACACGTGTATGTTCGACCATTTTAGTGAAAATAAAATCACTGCTTAAGGTATTTCGATATACGGTAGGGTCAAAACCTAAACATTGAAATTCATCCACTAAGTTATAAGTAAATGAGTCAAGATTATCGAGCATAAATAGCTTGGTTTTATTGGTGTTTGGCTTTACATTGTTTTGAGTAGACATTATGAGTTAACTCCTTGCGCTAGCACTTTATTTGCTGTTAGCACAGCATTAATAACTGCTTGGGCTTTTTGTTTTGTTTCATCAGCTTCTGCTTGCGGAATTGAATCATAAACTACACCAAGCACCCGCTTGAACGTAAGCAATAGTGTCTTTAACAAAAGCAGAGCGGATTACTATACAAGTATCCATTTCACCGTCACCGGTAAAGTAACCGACGGCACCACCGTAACTGCCTCGGCGTTTTCCTTCTATTTCTCTAATTAAAGACGTAGCTTTTACTTTAGGTGCTCCTGATAGCGTACCCATATTCATACAAGCTTGGTAAGCGTGTAATGCGTCTAATTCTTCCAGTAAAGTGCCACAAACACGTGAAACTAAATGCATCACATGGGAATATCTATCTACCTTTAATAAATCGGCAACATAGCGAGTACCGGCTTTAGACACACGAGCAATATCATTTCGTGCCAAATCAACCAAGATAATGTGCTCAGCAGACTCTTTTTTATCTTGTCTTAATTCCAACTCTATTCGAGAGTCTAAGTCTAACGATATGGTACCGTCTTTATTAAAACCGCGAGGGCGCGTACCTGCTATAGGATAAATTTCCACCTGACGTTGGCTTTCAGCCCCATTTTGTTGATACTTTATCGCTGATTCGGGTGAAGCCCCAAACATACAAAAATCACTGTCTTTTAAATAAAACATGTAAGGGCTTGGGTTGCTTAATTTTAAAGCTTGATAAGCGGCAATACTGTCTAAGCAGGGTAATGAAAAGGTGCGAGATGGTACAACTTGAAAAATGTCACCCGCACGAATATTCTCTTTTAATTGCTCAACATGCCGGCAAAACGTTTCGTCGCTAATATCAACAGATACGGTTTGTGAATCGATACTATTTGCCAAGTCTGATTTTGCATGCGATACAAGGTCATTAGTTGTAATGTTATTTGATAATAACTGCTTTATTTCAGTAATACGTTCGGCTGATTTTTGCCGGTTTTCTTGGTCTTGTGTTTTATCTTGTAGGGATTTTTCATTTTTACCCTGTTCGTCAGAACCGTGTTCGTAAGTAAAAATATTGGCAATAATTTCAGTGCTTTTTTCTTCGTGATCTATCACTACAACGGTTTCAGCAAGATAATAAACGAAGTCAGGGCAAGTATTTTCACCTTCGGGTACTTCGGGTAACGTTTCACTGATGCTGATCATATCGAAAGCAAAAGCGCCACCAAGGAAAATGGCAAAATGGTGGCTGTCGCTATTTTTAACACGAGTAAACAAACGTAAACTTTCAAAGGGGTTTATCTCCATTAAGCGTGCTTTTTCATCAAGCTCGGTGGGGATATCAGGAAAAAGAACGGTTAAAGTTTGTTTATCGGTAGACAAGGTAAGTTTTGCATAGGGCTGTAATTCAGCGGCGGCAAATTGCAGCGCAACTTGGCCATTTGGTGTTAAAGCCGTAAAGGTTACCGTATTACCATGGCATACTATTTTTAAGGCGGCATCAACTAATAATAAGCTTTTTAAGAGATGCTTTTGATCAATTTCTGCTGACTCTAGCAGTAAATTATTGTCTTTGTTTTGGCAAAGTAGTTGATAAACACTTAACGGATCACTTTGATAATTAGCGGTATCTGTTAATGTACATACACTGGCGGTGGATTTAATATTTGTTGTCATCGTATTCTTCTTTTATTTGGTTATCTTTAAAAAGTGGGGTCATCCTGCATAAATTGGCTGTAGCCACCAAAGAAACCATGTTCTTGTTTTATTCATTATATTTTCTCTTATTCGTTAGTGTAAAATTATTGTTTGCTGTTTGCTGTTTTGCTGTTTTGCTGTTTTCCAGTTTAACTTTTTAGTTTCGAGTTGTAGAAAGCAAAAAACCCGCCCTTTGAAAAGCTCAAGGTAGCGGGTTTTAAAAATTTGTTTTTGCTTCAGCTCGGTAAAATCATTTTAAGCTTTTAGCAAGATACGCGCAATTATCACAACCCACTATGTGTAGAGTTATGCCACCACCAACGAAGTTGGCTATGTGTTAATTTAAATTGCTTTGCTAGTATCATTATCTCGTTCTTATCAGTAAACTTGCACTTAGATTTGTTAGATTAGGTAGTTTACTTTAGATTTACTTATGTAAGTAAAGCCTACCTGCAAGAAAGTTCCTATAGAAGACCTTATTATGGCGTTACTGTCAACAACTGATTTTCCTTTTATTATTGAAAAAAACGATGGCTTTTCACATGGGCGCATTGATTTACATTGTCATACCCATTGTTCTGACGGTAGTTTGTCGCCTGAAACCTTGATAGATAGGGCGGTTAATTATCAAATAGCCGTTTTAGCGATTACTGACCACGATACCGTTGAAGGATTTAATATAGCTCAAGATTATATATTGGAAAAAAATATTCCAATCAAATTAATTTCTGGCATTGAAATTTCGACATCATGGCAAGGTTTTGAAATTCATATTGTGGGATTAAATCTTGATGTTAATAACCCGGAATTTCAAGAATTAATTAGTAGTCAAAAACAAGCGCGCGAACAAAGGGCGATTACCATAGGTGAAAAACTGGCTAAATGTGGTTTTGTTAATGCGTATGATGATGCCAAAAATCTTGCCAATAAAGGCACCATTACTCGCGCACACTTTGCTAAAGTGCTATATCAACAAGGTCATGTTAGTACTATGCAAAAAGCCTTTGATCAATATTTAGGAAAAAAAGGTCGTAATACGCAAAGTGCCTATGTTAAACCTCTATGGTGCTCAATCGAAGAAGCGGTTGAAGTAATACATGCCGGTGGAAGCGCGGTTATGGCTCACCCCATTCGGTACGATTTATCCACTAAATGGCTAAAACGTTTAATTACCCATTTTAAAGAAAGCGGGATGGTTTAGAGGCAGTTTTACCGCAAATGAATCCCCAACAGCGTCAAATAATGCTAAACTACTGTACTGAATATGATTTACATGCATCAGCCGGATCTGATTTTCACCGACCAAATAAATGGTCTGATTTAGGTCGTAATTTGATTTTACCAGATGGGGCTAAACCTATCTGGGCATTGTGGTCATAATCACTTCACCTTTTCTCTTTTACGAAAGGAGTGAAATGAGCAAAATGAGCAAAATGAACAATAAGCGTGGAAATAAGGAAACCTTATGAGTCAATTTTTTTATGTACACCCAGATAATCCTCAAGGGCGCTTAATGAAGCAAGCCGTGGCGATTATAAATGACGGTGGTGTCATTGTTTATCCTACCGACTCAGGATATGCTTTGGGTTGTCATTTAGGTGATAAAAAAGCTTTAGAACGAATTTGTCAAATTAGAGAAATTAATAAAGAACATAATTTCACTTTAGTATGCCAGGATTTATCTCAACTCTCTGAATACACGCGTATTGATAATACCGCATACAGGCTGCTAAAAAATAATACGCCAGGTGCTTATACGTTTATTTTTAAAGGTAGTAAAGAAGTACCAAAGCGATTATTAAACCCTAAAAAGAAAACCATCGGTATACGCATACCGAATAATAATATTTGTCAAGCCTTGTTGGCTGAGTTAGCAGAGCCTATAATGTCAACTAGCTTAATCATGCCTGGCGAAACGATGACAGAATGCGATCCAGAGCAAATTCGTGATTTGTTAGAGCATCAAGTTGATTTAATTATTCATGGTGGTTTTTTAGGTGAACGCCCAACGACTGTGGTTGATTTTTCTAATGATGATATCGAAATCATTCGCGTAGGTGAGGGCGATCCTACCCCATTTGAGTAATAACTCAGCCGTAATTATTGTAAATAATGCATAAATGAGCCAGAAGTTAGTTTCTAGGGAACTGCTACTGACGTAACAGAGACAAAACTATGTCACAAGATAAAAAAATATCTAAGGGTAAGCAAACGGCAACTGATGCTAAATCGGCCAATAACAATAACAAATACGGTAGCCGAGGTACAGGAACTAAAGTAGTCGTAAAAAAAGGCCAAAGTAAAGACGCACCTAAAAAAGTTGGCAAAGGCAAACGAGTAGAAGAAAAACCGGTAAAAGTAGATTTTCAAAAAGCCAGTGTCAAAGATTCTGAAAAATTACAGAAAGTGCTAGCTCGAGCAGGTAAAGGCTCACGCCGAGAAATGGAAACTATTATCACTCAAGGACGTGTCAGTATTGATGGGAAAACGGCTTTTTTAGGCGATAGAATCGATGGTACTGAACAAATTCGAATTGATGGTCATCAAGTAAAATTAACGCCGCAAGAAGAAGATATTTGTCGAGTGTTAATGTACAACAAACCTGAAGGTGAAATGTGTACGCGCAAAGATCCTGAAGGTAGAGCAACGGTATTTGACCGATTACCACCGTTAGAATCTGGCCGTTGGGTTGCGGTGGGGCGTTTAGATATTAATACATCTGGCATGTTACTGTTTACCACTGATGGCGAGCTTGCCAACCGCTTAATGCATCCTTCACAAAAAGTTGAACGTGAATATGCAGTACGTGTCTTTGGTGAGATAAATGAAGCGATGTTACAAACACTGCGCACAGGAGTTAAATTAGAAGATGGTCCTGCACGTTTTCAAAAAATCACTTATCGCGGTGGCGAAGGTAGAAATCATTGGTTCCATGTAGTGCTTTCAGAAGGTCGTAATCGTGAAGTAAGACGTTTATGGGAAAGCCAAGACGTACAAGTAAGCCGTTTAATACGTGTACGTTATGGTGATATGGATATGCAGCGTCAACTCCCTTTAGGTGGTTGGACTGAGTTAGGCTTAAAAGATGTAAATTATTTCCGTAAACTTGTACAGCTTAAACCTGAAACACAATCAAAAGTGAAGGTTGATGAAAAAGCAATGGATAATGCAAAAAGTCGCCGTATTCGACGCTCTGTTAAAAAACATCAACAGCGCCACCAACAAGCAAATCGTCGTAGAAGAAAGTAAATAGAAGCACAGCGCACATATTACACAGCACCCTAATCAAGTGAGAGGATAACAATATCACCCCTATGCAGTATCAATTGATTGAAGATTTTGACAGTTTACAAACTCTTTGCCGCAATATAGCAAAGCCAATGTTTTAGCTATCGATACAGAGTTCGTTCGCACACGAACCTTGTATCCCAAGCTTGGTTTGTTACAGATATATGATGGCCAAAACCTTGCACTGATTGACCCGATAGCGATTGATGATCTATCCCCATTTTGGCAATTACTTACCAACCATAAAATTGTTAAAGTGCTACATGCGTGCTCAGAAGACTTAGAAGTGTTCTTAACCGCTCATTGTAAACCCGTTAACTTAATTGATAGCCAGATTATGATGTCCTTTTTAGGGCATGGATTATCAATGGGTTATGCAGCAATGGTTGAACATTTTACGGGTATTGAATTAGACAAATCTGAATCGCGTACCGACTGGACTAAAAGGCCTCTATCGCTAAAACAATTAGTTTATGCCAGTGCTGATGTTGAACATCTATATAATATTTACCCTAAATTGCTTGCTCAAGTAGAACAAGCGGGTTGGTTAAGTTACACACAACAAGAGTCACAGCTATTAATTGATAAAAAATTTACTGCCATTGACCCGGACCAATTATACCGTCAAGTTAAATTAGCGTGGCGCTTAAATTCAAAACAACTCAATACATTGCAGCACCTTGCCAAATGGCGTTATCTACAGGCTAAAGCGCGAGATTTACCTTTAGGTTTTGTGGTAAAAGAAAATACTATGATGGCCGTTGCTGCGAATAATCCCGAAAGCTTATCAGCTATGAGTAATTTAGATGGCGCAGAAGTGCTTGATATTCGTCACAAAGGCAAAGCCATGCTAGTTGTGGTAGCGCAAGCATTACAAGATGATGAAGCGGATTACCCTGCAAAAATTGAACGCTTAGATGAATACCCAGGCTACAAACAAATTTTTAAA
Organism: Colwellia maritima; assembly: GCF_022669015.1. Lineage (GTDB taxonomy): Bacteria > Pseudomonadota > Gammaproteobacteria > Enterobacterales > Alteromonadaceae > Colwellia > Colwellia maritima. The sequence continues at coordinate 20,715 of NZ_JAKKSL010000005.1, forward strand.
AAGGTAAAAACCTTTATTACTCAAGTCAGTGAAAAACATCAATTAGCGGTTGAAAATTTAGCGTCAAAAAAACAAATTAACCAATTTTTAGCGGTACTTTGATTTAAATGAATCGAAAAAATTAGCTAAAGAAACAAATGCTTATCCTGAAATACTAACCGCATGGCGTTCGGAACTTTTTGGCAAAGCATTGCAAAACTTCGCTGATAACGATTTTAAGTAACCTGTTGTTTGAGTTTCAGTTATACCAATCACACAAACTTTGTGATGATTTCTACTTGCTAAAATCACCAACTACATCGTTATTTATTTATCAGCTAAAAAAACTTGTATCTCTGCTTTTAATTCTTCGTCATCGATGCTTTCACTGGCAACTTCAGCTTGTTTAGCGTATTCGATGGCTGTTTCCATCTCTTCAAATTCTTTTTGTCGTTGTGCCATCGCTAAATAAATTGAGGCTGTGAACGTAGCAAGTCCTAATTTATTTGCGCTTGCTAACGCTATCTCATAAATATCCATTGCCATATCACCATCTTCAGTAAAATCGCCTAGCGCTTCCCACTGTAGTGGGTGATCTTTGGGTGAATCTTGGTTTGTGGCACATAACTTTTGCAAATTTTTACAGGATTCATTTCTTGCTTCGTCATTACCTTCTGCTGAGGCATTTGCTATTTGTTGACAGATATCGAGAATTTCATTGTATAAAGGGGCTTTCATTGATTCACCTAATGTTAATGTTAACTACTAAATAAAGCAGATTTAGAAATAAATTATTGTGTATTGTATCGCATAACTAGGTAAGTGCGTGATATATTAAAAGCTCATTTTCTCTCATAGGTCTCCATTATGCTATGTGTCATATATAAAAGTACAAAAAAAGAGCAAACCTACCTTTTTGTTAAAACACGAGATGATTTTTCTTCGGTTCCAGAACCTTTAATGCTTACTTTTGGTACGCCAGTATTAGTAACACTCATTAATTTGGCCACAAAAGAAAAATTGGCTTTTGCTGATTTATCTAAGGTTAAAACGCATTTAACTGAACAGGGTTATTATTTACAATTACCGCCACCAAAAGAAGATTTGCTAAAACAACATAAAGCAGATATGGCTGAAAAAAATCAGACGGATGAGGCTTAAGTTATGAAATTTAAATATATGGTTACCTCACTTATCCTGATCAGTATTGCCTTAATTCCGCTTAAAAGCTTAAAAGCAAAGACGTTAAGCGAAGAAGGTTTTAATGACTATGTGAGTGAATTAAAAAAGGAAGCTTTAGCTCAAGGTTTTACGCAAAGCTTAATTGAGGAAAGTTTTGCTAAAGTAAAGTTTCATAAAAGAGCAGTTGCGGCTGATAGAAAACAACCAGAAAAAGTAGAAACTTTAGATACTTATTTGCCTAAACGTGTGCCCGGTTGGAAAGTTAAAAAAGCCCGTGAATTGTTCAAAGAACATCATGATATATTAACTAAAATTGGTAATGATTATGCCGTTCAACCTAGATTCATTGTGGCGTTGTGGGGCTTAGAAACTAATTTCGGTAAATTTACCGGCGGTTACAACGTTGTTTCTGCACTTTCTACCTTAGCTTATGAAGGTCGCCGAGAAGTATTTTTTAAAAAGCAATTATGGGCAGCCTTAACTATTTTAGAGCAAGGTCATATCAGTATTGAAAATATGAAAGGCTCATGGGCGGCGCCATGGGGCAAAACCAATTTATGCCTACTTCATTTCTAGCATATGCTGTAGATGGTGATGGCGATGGTAAGAAAGATATTTGGCAAAACCAAATTGATATTTTTGCATCTATGGCAAATTATTTGAAAAAAGAAGGTCGAACGATGAGTTAACTTGGGGTCGTCAGGTTAAATTGCCCGAAAATTTCGACAAATCATTGGCGATTCCTAAAAACACCGGTAGTCGTAAAAACTGGTTAAAAGCGTGGGCTAATACAGAAAAAACACTTTCACAATGGCAGGCTTTAGGTGTACGTCGTACTGACGGTACTAATCTACCGCATGTTGATATTAAAGCGGCGCTTATATTTCCTGATGATGAAAATGGCCGTGCTTACTTAGCCTACGCTAATTATAAAAGCCTAATGCATTGGAATTTATCTTATTACTTTGTGAGCTCTGTTGGTCATTTATCTGACCGAATTAAATTTCCGCCCATACATTAGAAATTATAAATATCAGGTACTTATGACAGCCCAACAAACAACAGCCCCCTTTTGGCAAACTAAAACACTGGCACAGATGACGCGAACCGAGTGGGAGTCACTTTGTGACGGCTGTGCTAAATGTTGTCTCAATAAATTTATTGATGATGAAAACACAAATGATGAAAATGAATTGCAACCCACTGACCACTTAAGGGAAGGCGAGCAACTCGTCTATTCTAATATTGCATGTCACCTATTGAATGAAAAAACCTGTCAATGTAGTCAATACAGCAAACGAACCCAACTTGTGCCTGATTGCGTACAACTAACACAAGACAACCTTGCTGACGTGTTTTTTATGCCACCAAGTTGCACCTATCGTCGCTTGCAAGAAGGTAGAGGTATGCCGTCTTGGCACCCTTTGCTGCACAAAGGTAAAAAATCGGCGATGCACAAAGCAGACATGTCAGTACGTGGAAAAATAGTAAAAGATGATGACATAGCGCTAGAAGACTTTGAAGATTATATTGTTACCTGGCCGTTAAACGATCTTGACTAAGCGTTTAACTGAGCGCTGAACTATGTAGTCAATTATGTAGTTAATTATGCATTCAACTATGCATGTAACTATGTGGTGACCCTCATTAACATAAACTCTTGTTATTATTGAGTAGAAACTTCCCTATGACTGTGCAACAGCAAAGCCTATTCTTTTTACACTTATCAGTACTCATTTTTGGTGGTACGGCTTTATTTTCGAAACTGATAGGTTTACCCGCCCTCGATATTACGGTATATCGTACCGGTGTCGCCGCCATTGTCTTATTTATTTTATTAACCTTACAAAAGAAAAAAGTTCGTTTAGAGCATCCGAAAGATTATGGCATTGCCTTATTATTGGGGGTTGTGGTTGGATTACACTGGGTTACCTACTTTGCGAGCATGCAAATGGCAGGGATCACTATTGGTGTCATTGCTTTTTTCACTTATCCTGTTATTACCGTATTTTTAGAGCCTTTATTAAATCGTACTTCGGGTTATAAAAAACCTCAGCGTAAAGATATTGTTATTGCATTCCTAGTACTACTAGGGATTTTTTTACTTATTCCTGATATTCATTTAGGAAACCAAGTTACTTTAGGCATAGTCACCGGAGTCATTTCCGCTTGTTTATTTTCCTTGAGAAATGTCCTGCATAAAAACTATTTTAGCCATTACTCAGGGCCTCATGCCATGCTTTACCAAACCTTGATTGCTTTTTTAATGTTAGGTTTGTTTATTGAAGTACCGATAGCAGACGTTACCACTCGCGATTGGAGCCTTATTTTACTTGTTGGCGTTGTTTTTACCGCCGCCCCTCATGCTCTATTAGCCTCATCATTGCGTCATTTAACCGCAACTACTGCGGGGCTAATTTCCTGCTTACAACCCCTTTATGCCAGTGTTCTGGCTTTTCTATTATTGAGTGAGCGGGTTGAAGTGTTAACCATTGTTGGTGGTGTATTAGTCATATCTGCTGCACTTTTTGAAACTTGGTCAGTAAGCAAAGGTAGATAAAGATCCATTTATTTTAATGTTGGTGTTTAATATTACACCGATTAGTGGTAAAACATTAAACAGTTAGTCTTTTTATCAACTATTTAAAGGTGTTTTATGATCATTGGCATCCCCAAAGAGTCGCTAAAGGGTGAAAACCGTGTTGCAGGCTCACCAAGTTCTATTACCGCGTTAATTAAGCTAGGTTTCACTATACAAGTACAAAAAAGTGCAGGTACTAAAGCAAGTTTTACTGACAACGATTACAGTGACTGTGGCGCAGAAATAGTGGCTAAAAAAGGTTGTTGGCAAAGCGATATTATTTTAAAGGTCAATGCACCTACAATTGACGAAGTAGAATTAATGCAAGAAGGTACTACGCTGATTAGTTTTATTGCCCCAAAGACAAAACCCTGAATTATTAGAGCTGCTTCGTTCAAAATCAATCACTACGTTAGCCATGGAAATGGTGCCTAGAATGACACGCTCTCAATCAATGGATGCCCTTAGCTCAATGGCAAATATTGCAGGCTATCGCGCTGTTATTGAAGCTTCTCATCATTTTGGCCGGTTTTTTACTGGTCAAATCACCGCAGCAGGTAAAATGCCACCACCAAAATTATGATTATTGGCGGTGTTCTTGGCCTTGCTGCTATTGGTACTGCCGCAGTTTAGGGGCAATTGTTCGTGCCTTTGACACTCGCCCAGAAGTAAAAGAACAAATTGAGAGTATGGGAGCTGAATTTTTAGAGCTTGATTATGAAGAGCCTGAAGCGGTGGCTCTGGTGACGGTTACGCAAAAGAAATGAGTAAAGCGTTTATTGATGCTGAAATGGCGTTGTTTGCTGAGCAAGCCAAAGACGTTGATATTATTATCACAACCGCAATGATACCGGGAAAACCGGCCCTAAACTTATCACCGAGGAAATGGTGAAATCAATGAAATCAGGTAGTGTGATTGTTGATTTAGCTGCTGCCGGTGGCGGAAATTGTGAATGTACTGTTGCAGGAAAAGTCACCAATGCTCATGACGTGCAAGTGATTGGCTATACCGACTTGGTTTCGCGTTTACCCAACCAAGCATCACAGCTGTATTCAAATAACCTAGTCAATTTGGCTAAACTCTTATGTAAAGCAAAAAATGGTGAATTCATTATTGATTTTGATGATGTTGTTATCCGTAATATGACCGTGGTTAATAAAGATGAAGTCACTTTCCCACCACCACCTATTCAAGTTAGTGCGGCACCAGTACAAAAACCCAAGGCGGATAAGGTTGTTGAAGTTAAAGAAGAACCTGCCTCACCGCCCAAAAAATATGGTTTCATGGCAGCAGGTATTGCGTTATTTGGTTGGGTAGCGAGTGTTGCTCCGGCTGATTTCCTCACACATTTCACAGTGTTTGTACTTGCCTGTGTTATTGGTTATTACGTGGTATGGAACGTCAGTCATTCACTGCATACGCCATTAATGAGTGTTACTAATGCTATCTCAGGCATTATTATTGTCGGCGCGCTATTACAAATAGGCTCGGATAATACGGTAGTACAAATTCTCGCCGCCTTAGCAACTTTAGTCGCCACCATTAATATTGTCGGTGGCTTTAAAGTAACGAGTCGTATGTTAAAAATGTTTAGTAAGTAGGGGGCAGTATGGAATCTTCACAAATAGCGTCTAACGGTTTTATTAGTGCAGCCTATGTGGTTGCTGCATTGCTCTTTATTTTTAGTTTAGCAGGGCTTAGCAAGCAAGAAACCGCTAAACAAGGTAACTTGTATGGCATGGTAGGTATGGCCATTGCTTTAGTAGCAACAATTTTTAATCCCGCTGTTTCTAATGTTTGGCTTATCATTTTTGCCATGGCGATTGGCGCAGGAGTAGGGCTTAAGTTAGCCAATAAGGTTGAAATGACACAAATGCCTGAGCTTGTTGCAATATTGCATAGTTTTGTTGGATTAGCGGCAGTACTTGTTGGTTTTAATAGTTACTTTGAGTCAGGGCATGGTGTTATTATCAGTGCGGCTCAACAAACAGCGATGAATATTCATTTAACCGAAATATTTTTAGGAATTTTTATTGGTGCTGTGACATTTACCGGCTCTATTGTGGCTTTTGGAAAATTAAGTGGTGTTATTAGTTCAAGTGCATTGATGTTACCTAATCGACATAAAATGAATCTTGCTGCGGGCGTTGTTTCTTTTATTTTAATGATTGTTTTTGTCAACAATGGTGGCTCAAATTTTGCGCTTTTCTTAATGACTGTTATTGCTTTGACGTTTGGGTGGCACCTTGTTGCGTCAATTGGTGGGGCAGATATGCCAGTTGTGGTTTCTATGCTTAACTCATATTCTGGTTGGGCTGCAGCAGCGGCCGGATTTATGTTAAGTAATGATTTGTTGATAATCACAGGGGCACTGGTTGGTTCTTCAGGGGCCATTTTATCCTATATTATGTGTAAAGCGATGAATCGATCGTTTATCAGTGTTATTCTTGGCGGCTTTGGTTCTACTGTGATAATTGATGAAGACAAAGATTACGGTGAACATAGAGAAGTACAAGCGGAGGCTGTTGCTGATTTGTTACGTGAAGCTAAGTCTGTTGTCATAGCCCCTGGCTACGGTATGGCTGTGGCACAAGCACAGTATCCAGTGTACGAACTAACGCAACAATTGATCAGTAAGGGAATTAAAGTGCGTTTTGCTATTCATCCAGTTGCAGGGCGTTTACCGGGACACATGAATGTTCTCTTAGCTGAGGCAAAAGTACCTTATGATATTGTTTTGGGTATGGATGAGATCAATGATGATTTTCCTGAAACAGATGTGGTACTGGTGATTGGTGCAAATGACACCGTTAACCCTGCTGCTAATGATGATCCAAATAGTCCTATTGCGGGTATGCCAGTGCTTGAAGTGTGGAATGCAAAAGAAGTTATTGTTTTTAAACGTTCAATGAGTACGGGTTATCTTGGTGTGCAAAATCCGTTGTTCTTTAAAGAGAATACACAAATGCTTTTTGGTGATGCTAAAGAAACAACAGAGCAGATCTTTAGAGCATTGTAGTGCATTGGTATATCTAAAAATAGAATACCACCGTAGCGAGGCTTACATGGCTGTAGATCAGTTAGGTTCTGCAGGAGCATAGAACCTGACTCTGTGGCGAATAATCTTTTATTTTTAAAAAGCAATTTGACCACAGAGAATACCGAGGGACTGCGTCCTCACCGAGAAGACAAAAAACATAGGTCTTTTATTTTATCTCTGGTCACTAGTCTCTTCTCTATTTAGCGAAGCGACTCTGTGCCCTCGGTGGTGAATTATCTTTGATCGTTAAAAAGCATTTGACCACAGAGAATACCGAGGGACTGCGTCCTCACCGAGAAGACAAAAAACATAGGTCTTTTATTTTATCTCTGGTCACTAGTCTCTTCTCTATTTAGCGAAGCGACTCTGTGCCCTCGGTGGTGAATTATCTTTGATCTTTAAAAAGCAATTTGACCACAGAGAATACCGAGGGACTGCGTCCTCACCGAGAAGACAAAAAACATAGGTCTTTTATTTTATCTCTGGTCACTAGTCTCTTCTCTATTTAGCGAAGCGACTCTGTGCCCTCGGTGGTGAATTATCTTTGATCTTTAAAAAGCAATTTGACCACAGAGAACACCGAGGGACTGCGTCCTCACCGAGAAGACAAAAAACAAAGGTCTTTTATTTTATCTCTGATCACTAGTCTCTTGTCTGTGTAGCTCGTAGAGCCTCTGTGCCCTCGGTGGTGAATCATGTCACTTTTCAATGCTTAGCATAGTGGTTTTATCCACTCACTGATGAATAATATCGATTCTGAAAAACAATCATTCATTAAAAAAATAGTCAACATTACAATACAAGTATCAGTGAAATGGCACTTTTGCTTTACTTTACCTACAATCAAAGCTTAAATCATTACATGAAAAAATTTCGACAAACCAAGCCCAAATAAACGAAAAAAATAGATAATTATTACCAATAGCCATTGATTTATCGTTTTGTTTCTTTTATAAAATTTACTAGGCATTGTTTGATGTCCATTCTTCCAATTAGGAGAGCGCTTTATGACAAGTAAAATCTCAATTCCCACTACAGGTGACAAAATTACCGTATCGAATGGTAAATTATCAGTACCCAACAACCCAATCATTCCTTTTATTGAAGGTGATGGTATTGGTATTGACGTAACTCCACCTATGATCAAAGTCGTTGATGCCGCTGTCAAAAAAGCCTACGGTGAAAGCAAAAAAATTGCTTGGATGGAAGTATATGCGGGTGAAAAAGCCACGCAAGTTTATGATTCTGAAACCTGGTTACCCGATGAAACATTAGAAATGTTCAAAGAATATAAAGTCGGTATCAAAGGCCCATTAACTACCCCCGTTGGTGGTGGCATGCGCTCACTAAATGTTGCTTTACGCCAAATATTAGATTTATACGTTTGTCAGCGTCCAGTACAGTGGTTCACCGGTGTTCCAAGCCCAGTAAAAAAACCGTATGAAGTTGACATGGTTATTTTCCGTGAAAACACCGAAGATATTTATGCAGGTATTGAATACCAAGCAGGCAGCGAAAGTGCCAAAAAAGTTATTTCTTTCTTAACAGAAGAGATGGGGGTAACTAAGATACGTTTTACTGAAGATTGTGGTATTGGTATCAAACCTGTATCTAAAGAAGGTACTCAACGTCTAGTTCGTCAAGCAATACAATATGCTATAGATAATAACAGAGACTCGGTTACCTTAGTGCACAAAGGTAATATTATGAAATTTACCGAAGGTGCATTTAAAGATTGGGGTTATCAATTAGCGTGCGAAGAATTTGGCGCAGAATTAATTGATGGCGGTCCTTGGTGTCGCATCACAAACCCTAAAACAGGTAAAGAAATCATTATTAAAGATGTTATCGCTGACGCTATGTTGCAGCAAGTGCTATTACGTCCGGCAGAGTACAGTGTTATTGCCACACTTAACTTAAACGGTGATTACTTGTCGGATGCGCTTGCAGCACAAGTAGGTGGTATTGGTATCGCGCCAGGTGCTAACTTAAATGATGAAGTCGCTATTTTTGAAGCAACTCATGGTACCGCACCAAAATATGCAGGCAAAAACAAAGTAAATCCAGGCTCCGTTATTTTATCAGCAGAAATGATGTTAAGACATATGGGTCGGGTTGAAGCGGCAGATTTATTACTTAAAGGCATGTCAGGTGCCATTGGTGCTAAAACAGTGACCTATGATTTTGAACGCTTAATGGATGATGCTACGCTAGTGACCTGTTCACAGTTTGGCGATTGCATTATTGATCATATGTAATTTTATATTATTGTAGCGAAAAACCAGTATTGTTGAGAAGATAATACTGGTTTTTTTATGTCTATATTTTTACGTTTAAAGCTCAAATAATCCTTTAACCCATTGTACAAAAAGCCCCAAACTTTCATGCCAAGCAACGGTTGTTTGCTGTAACTTTGCGCTATTAGGCACATAATAGCGCCAACCTTTAACGCTATTAATATTTTTAACCCAAAAGCCTGTAGGGGCTGCAATGGGGTTTACACCTTGCCTTTGAAAATAATTCATTGCTCTTGGCATATGGCTAGCATTAGTAATTAACACCACATTGGTACCTTGTACTCTCGGGCTAATTAATGCGGCCTCCTCTTCAGTATCTTTGGGGAAATTCTCAGTGATTATTTTTTGCTCAGGCACACCTAAAAGCATCAGTGATTGTTTCATTTTTTGGGCGTTAGAGACTTTATCCGTACTGTGATGACCAGACGTAATTATTTTTGCTTCAGGATGCAATTTATATATACGTAATGCCTCAACCAAGCGTTGTAATGAACTTGTTTGAAGCCGGCTAGTAGCAGGTAACGCATCATTAGGGGTATGCCATCCGCCCAACACGATAATGTAATCAACCGGGGTGCTTGATTGGCTAAAGGTTTCATAATTATTTTCAAGTTGAACAATAAATCGGTCCGAAATTGCAGGCATTGAACACACAAACAACAGTATCAAGGCTGAAAGTAAACACTTATAACTTTTGTGAGGGTGTTTTTTTAAAAAATAGAGCGATAAAAGTAATAGAATAAACGCCAAATTAATTGGCATGACACACACAGTTAGTATTTTTTTAAGCAAGAATAAATCCATTACATTCAATCATAAAAAATGAAAAGTGCGGTCACTATATCAACTCACCTAGCTAAAAGAAAATACCACTCACTAAACTGCGACTAGGGATTGATGTATTAACGCAACAAAAATGCAATAAAGTTAACTTAGACGTCTAAAAGGCTATTGCATTTCTATTTTATTTAAGGTTTAATAGCGCCGTTGCTTAAATATTGATAGATATATTTTTCTATTTTTTGCAACACCAGAAGAGGTGCGATAACTAGGTAGATAACGTTATACCGAAAGGTATTAGGAACCACATTCCAATATGCGTTATTGAGGGAGATTATCGCCGAGAGCATTAACACTGTGGCTGTTACTGTTCGGTCACTAAGGCTGAATCCTTAGGGCTGTCACCTGATTTAATAGTCTGAAAAGACTAAGGTGGAGAGCTTCTGGCTGAAAAAGTTTTTTACTAGTATGCTTACCTGTGTCATACATTAGCTTACCAAACTGATCAGTCATGCTCTTCCTGTTTTAATTCGTGAATGATTCACTAATTTCCATGTACTTATACTAAGTTTAAGAAATTAAAATCATAGCACTTAGGAAGAATACTCATGTTACACCAAGAACAAACCAAAGAAAATTTATCCCTAATTGTCGCTAAATTTGGCGGTACAAGTGTGGCCGATTATCAGGCCATGTTACGTTGCGCTCAAATTATAAAAAATGACAATAACAACCGATTAGTTGTGGTGTCTGCGAGTGCCGGCGTTACCAATTATTTAGTACGTTTAGGTCAAGAAAATCTGTCTATTGAAGAACAAACAGATATTATTGAAAAAATACATGCCATTCAATTAAACATTACTCAACATTTAGAGAATAGCGTTGAACAAAATTTAAACAGTGAAATAGCTAGTTTACTTGATGAATTATCAACCCATGCTTTAAAGCAATCGCAACACCACAGTATCAAACAAGCCGATGCTATTCTTTCGTTTGGTGAACAATTAAGTTCGCGAATATTTGCTCAAGTACTCCAATCTGTGGGTGTAAATGGCGCTTATTTTAATGTACAACAAGTGATGAAAACCAATAGTGTCTACGGTAAAGCGGTTGTTGATATTGAGCAGTTAAACGTAGCATGCAACGAGTTTTTATTACCAAAACTGGCTGAGCAAGTTTTGGTTACGCAAGGGTTTATTGGCCAAGACGGCTTAGGTGAAACAACAACGTTAGGTCGTGGTGGCTCAGATTACAGTGCTGCATTACTTGCTGAAGCGCTTCATGCAACCAACTTATCTATATGGACAGATGTTGTGGGTATTTTTACCACTGATCCTCGCATCACGGATCAAGCACGTGCCATAAAAGAAATTAGCTTCGGTGAAGCGGCTGAAATGGCAACATTCGGCGCTAAAATATTACATCCGGCCACGTTAATTCCGGCAATGCGTCAGAACATTCCTGTGTTTGTTGGTTCAAGTAAAGAGCCTGAAAAGGGTGGTACGCAAATAAGACAAAAAGTAGCATCTAACCCAACTTATCGCTCAATTGCTTTAAGGCGTGAGCAAACGTTAGTAACGGTAAAAAGTCCGGCTATGTTACATGCAAGTGGCTTTTTGGCTCAGGTTTTTGGTATTTTAGCTAAACATGAACTCAGTGTTGATTTGATCACGACGAGTGAGATCAGTATTGCGTTAACCTTTGATAATCCAAGTGGTTCTACTCAGTCTTTGTTAACGTCAACCGTGGTGAAAGAGCTGGAGCAGTTATGTGAAGTAACGGTAGAGCATGGTTTGTCTTTAGTTGCGGTGATTGGTAACGGGTTAGATTGTGCTAAAGGAATTGGACAGGCTATCTTTCAAACAATTAATGACACGAATATTCGGTTGATTTGCCATGGGGCTAGTGCAAATAATTTATGCTTTTTAGTCGATGAAAAAGATGCCAACGGTGTGGTTGAGAAACTTCACCGCGAACTATTCGTATAATCAGGTTAGCGACTTTCACCTAATTTGCGAATAACACGAATTAGAGAAAAGAGATAAGAGATAAGAGATATTCACCACAGAGAGCACAGAGACGCTTCGCTACACAGAGAAGAGACTAGTGATCAGATTAAATAAATTAGCTTTTGTTTTTGCTCTTCTCGGTGAGGCCGAAGGCCCTCGGAGACCTCTGTGGTCAAATTGTTTTTTAAAGATCAAAGATTATTCACCACCGAGAGCACAGAGACGCTTCGCTACACAGAGAAGAGACTAGTGATCAGAGATTAAATAAATTAGCTTTTGTTTTTGCTCTTCTCGGTGAGGACGCAGTCCCTCTGTGACCAAACGCCGGTGGTCAAACTGTTTTGTATTGTTAGCAACACAAAAGACATCATTAACAACCGAGGCTCTGATCTATTCTAAACTCATGGTAGCGAGTAAATTATCTAACTGACTATTCATAGCATGCAGTTCATCAATAGACATACCCGTAACCGAAAACATTTGAGCAGGAATACCTTGTGCCTGTTGTTTCAACAGACAACCTTTATCCGTTAACGTTACTTCAACACTACGCTCATCTTCACTATTTCTAACTCGGCTAAGTAATGCCTGATTTTCTAACCTTTTTAGCAAAGGTGACAGGGTACCTGAGTCTAAATCTAACCTAATACCCAATTGCTTAACCGAAATAGCGAGCGAAGTATCATTTGTAGCATCCGTATTTTCCCACAAAACCAACATCACCAAATACTGAGAATAAGTAAGCCCCAGTTTTTTTAATACAGGGCTATAATGACGGTTCATCAACTTTGACAAACTATACAACCGAAAACACAACTGATTTTCTAGTTTTAAACTATCATTACTCATAAACTAATACCTATAAATTACCATGTTTAGGTAGACAATTTAGGATCTACTGTTCAAGTTGAAATATCCTATGTAGGCTAGAATTCATTTTGACATGGGGCAATAAATTACCCCCTACATTAGGTGTTACACTTTTCTGGGTGAAGTGTATAGCCAAGTGAATTAACAACTAAGCGCTTACAGTAAGTTTTTAATATCAGACTCAATGGCCTCAGGTTTGGTTGTTGGCGCATAACGTTTAACCACTTCACCTTTTTTATTTACCAAAAACTTAGTGAAATTCCATTTTATGCCTTTAGAACCCAACAATCCAGGCGCTTCAGACTTTAAAAAATCAAACAAAGGATGAGCATTTTCACCGTTTACTTCAATCTTACTGAATAAAGGAAATTTGATGTTAAAACGTAAATCACAAAACTGTTTTATTTCCGCATCGTTGCCTTTTTCTTGCTGCTTAAATTGATTACAAGGAAAGGCAAGTACTTCAAAACCTTCAGGTTGATACTTTTGATAAAGATCCTGTAATCCTTCGTATTGCGGCGTAAAACCACAATCACTGGCCGTATTAACAATCAGCATTACTTTATTTTTAAACTGCGCTAAATCAATAGATTGACCCGAAGTATCGTTAGCTGAAAATTGATAGATATCGTTAGACATTGTAATTCCTTCATTTTGTTTAGTTGTGCGTTAGCAACTCACTTTTTTAAGTAGCGCACAGCTTAAGTTTGATTATAGTATCTTTAATATAGATTGTGCGCAATTTAATTGTGCATATTTGTGTTTGTGTCCCTTATATTGTTTTTGTTTTAACTTTAAAAAAGGGTAAACTTCCCCCATATAAAATTAATCTTTCAATTAATCCCTAAACCACTGGTGGACACCATAAATGAACCCAATAATTGCGATGTTAAAAGAACATAGTATTAGTGATGAAAAAATTAATGAGCTTTTTCAAACGTTAACAGACAACCCATTAATGGCAATGGGCGTTATTCAACAGCTAGGTATTCCGCCAGAACAACTACAAGGCATGATGGGGTTAGTAATGACACAACCTAATTTAATAAAAGAAGCGGTTGATGAACTAGGCTTAGACTTTTCAAAAGTTGAAGCGGCAAAATCTAAATTAAAAGAAGGTTCATAGCAAACAATGAATAATACCCACGTTTTTACAGAAGCAGATCTACTTAAGCAAATAAAACAACCAGAAAGCCATGTTGAATTTGACCAAGTAATGCAAGTTATCGCTGACAATTATCAATACCAACCAACAACATTTACTAATGGCACACTGGTTAATGATCTTGGCAGTAATGAAGGTTCATGCAAAATATTTTATTTTGCGCAATTAAATAAACTAGACCAACAGCAAACCCTAGCATGTTTTGGTCGATATTATCGTGAAGATGTGTTGGCAAACCCTACAGGTGATGATCACGGTAACATCAGAAATTTCATGAAAACAGGATGGCAGGGGATCGAATTTACCCAAGCTGCTTTAACTCCGTGTAAGTAAAGCCTTAATAGATGAGTTAAGTAAGCGCGAATTATTAGCACAATTCAAAATTTAAATAAGGATTTAAGAATGAAAGTAGCATTTATCGGTTTAGGCGTCATGGGGTATCCGATGGCCGGCCATTTACAAAAAGCGGGTCATGATGTTTGCGTATATAACCGAAGCATAGAAAAAGCACAAAAATGGCAAAAAGAATACTCAGGTAGCTTTGCTACAACGCCTGCTAAAGCGGCAAAAGATTGCGATATTGTGTTTTGTTGTGTTGGTAACGACGATGATGTTCGTCAAGTGGTGTTAGGTGAAGAGGGCATATTAGCCGGCATGCCAAAAGGGAGTATTTTGGTTGATCACACCACAGCGTCAGCGGAACTGGCTCGTGAATTAGCAGACGTAGCGCAAGCGAACAATCAATACTTTTTAGATGCACCTGTTTCAGGTGGTCAAGCAGGCGCAGAAAATGGGGTATTAACTGTAATGGTTGGTGGTGATGACGCTGTTTTCGCAAAAGCAGAGCCAGTTATGGCGGCCTTTGCTCGTTTCAGTCAATTGATGGGGCCTGTTGGCTCTGGGCAGTTAGCTAAAATGGTTAATCAAATTTGTTTTGTTAATACGGTACAAGGGTTAGCAGAAGGGTTGAATTTTGCTCAAAAAGCAGGATTAGATACGGATAAATTGCTTGATACTATAGGCAAAGGTGCGGCAGGGTCTTGGCAAATGGATAATCGCGGTAAAACCATGTGTGCTCGTGAGTTTGATTTTGGTTTTGCGGTTGATTGGGTAAGAAAAGATTTGGCAATGGCTTTTGCAGAAGCGGATAAAATAGGGGCAGACTTAACGGTAACCAAACAACTTGACGGTTATTATAAAGAAGTTCAAGACAATGGCGGTAACCGTTGGGACACCTCTAGCTTAATTTCACGTTTTAAAAAATAACGCATTTAAGTACACATTAGTCACCACCGAGGGCACAGAGACGCTTCGCTACACAGAGAAAAGATAAGAAAAACATGAAGTTTGTTTTGTGTCTTCTCGGTGAGGACGCAGTCCTTCGGTGCCCTCTGTGGTCAAATTTGTTTTTAAGGATAAAAGATTATTCACCACCACCGAGGCACAGAGACGCTGCGCTACACAGAGAAAAAATAAGAAAAAATCTGATCTTTGTCTTTGTTTTTTTGTCTTCTCGGTGAGGCCGAAGGCCCTCGGTGTCCTCTGTGGTCAAATTTGTTTTTAAAGAGAAAAGAATATTCACCACCGAGGGCACAGAGACGCTGCGCTACACAGAGAAAAAATAAGAAAAAATCTGATCTTTGTCTTTGTTTTTTTGTCTTCTCGGTGAGGCCGAAGGCCCTCGGTGTCCTCTGTGGTCAAATTTGTTTTTAAGGATAAAAGATTATTCACCACCGAGGGCACAGAGACGCTGCGCTACACAGAGAAAAAATAAGAATAAATCTGATCTTTGTCTTTGTTTTTTTGTCTTCTCGGTGAGGCCGAAGGCCCTCGGTGTCCTCTGTGGTCAAATTTGTTTTTAAAGAGAAAAGAATATTCACCACCGAGGGCACAGAGACGCTTCGCTACACAGAGAAAAAATAAGAAAAAATTAGAAAAACATGAAGTTTGTTTTATGTCTTCTCGGTGAGGACGCAGTCCTTCGGTGCCCTCTGTGGTCAAATTTGTTTTTAAGGATAAAAGATTATTCACCACCGAGGGCACAGAGATTATTTACGTTTATAAATTAAACACCAACGGCACTGACGTTACCATCAATAAAACAATCATGCCTATCGCCGCAATATTTAACCAAAAACCCGCCCTAGCCATATCAGCAATACGCAACTCGCCCGAACTAAACACAATCGCATTTGGTGGCGTAGCAACTGGCATCATAAAAGCACAACTCGCTGCTAATGCCGCCGGAATTACCAACATCAAAGGACCATCAGTTAACGTGACAGCAATAGGACCTAACAAAGGTAAAAAGCTTGCCGCTGTAGCCGTATTACTCGTCACCTCAGTTAAAAACAAAATCGTAACAGTAACCACTAAAACCGCACCAATAACCGGAATATTTGATGTTGCTTCTAGCTGCGTCGCAATATAACCAAGCAAGTCCAGATTTTTTAATCAAACCGGCTAAAGCTAAACCACCACCAAAAAGTAATAAAACACCCCAAGGTAACTTTTTAGTATCTTCCCAAGTTAAAATACGAATATCTTTTTCTCTATCAACCGGTACAACAAACAACAACAAGCCAACAAACATAGCAATACCAGTATCAGAGATAGCAAGCCCAGTAAACTTGGCAATTAAAGGTCTAAATATCCAACTTATCGCCGCAAAAGCAAAGAAAAACAACACAAGCTTTTCGCCTTTAGTCATTGCGCCCAATTCCCGTAGTTTATCCTCAAACATAGTATGGGTATCAACGCGATCTCCCTCATTCACCTTAAAGCAAACCCGCGTAAGAATAAACCAACACAATACTAATAATACCGCCGTTAATGGCACACCAATGATCATCCATTGAGCAAAACCAATTTCAATATTGTAACTATCAGCTAAATATGCCGCCATAAGCGCATTAGGAGGCGTACCAATTAACGTTGCTAAACCACCAATACTTGCAGAAAAAGCAATGGCCAGTAACATCGCTTTTGAAAAATTCTCATGGTCTTGTTCATTTCGTTTATCACCATTTTGCTTAACCATATCAATAATAGATAACGCGATAGGCAACATCATTACAGCCGTTGCCGTATTTGACATCCACATAGATAGAAAAGCCGTAACCAAGACATTAGCCCACCAATTTGCCGGCTTGGTTTTGTACTCACCATAGACATTGCTTTCAAAGCAATACGTCTATGTAAATTCCATCGTTCCATTGCAATTGAAATAAAGAAGCCACCAAGAAATAAAAATATTAATGGATGAGCATACGACGGTGAAGTAGCCTTGATAGGCGCTATACCCACGACTGGTGCAATGATTAAGGGCAAAAATGCCGTCACAGCAACTGGGGTCGCCTCAGATATCCACCAAATAGCCATCCATAGTGCCAAGCCTAGAGTATGCCATGCTTCAACAGGCATACCGTCAAAAAGCGGAGGCGTAAATAACGTGAACAGCATGAATGCAGGGCCGAGTAATAGCATTCGCACGGGGGTCGGTTTGTGTTGAATATTAGACATTAAGGTCTCCCACTACGTAGTGTTTATAATAATTGTTTATAATAATTTTAAATATGCAGTGCAAAGATATTGCCAGTTTTTTATCTAATTGTTAATTAAGGATATTAAAAAATGGTTGAATGGAATTACTCACAAAAAGTACCTAAATCCACCCAATAATTCACTCGAATGTGTGGAAAACCGCCGCCAATTGAAAAGCAATAAACTAGCCTTGCAGAAACTCATACAAAGCTTTTAATACCGACATTTTAGCTTTATCTGTTTCATGTTCATGTGCCAAATTTTCAACCGTCATCATAAACTCATCGATAGACAAAATACCTTTACCGCCATATTGCAATTTACTATGACAATACTGTTGCCATTTTTGTTGCTCATCAGTCGATAGCGTGTGTGGGTAATTTCTAGCACGATAACGAAATAACAGCACAGTTAAACGTTTATCTTGAAATTGAAAGGGGTGGTTAGCTAATTGTTCAGGTGTTAAACCGCGTAAAATATCCATTTGGGCTTTATCCCCATGGCTGAAAAAACTGCCGCCATATAAAGCTTGTTCAGCATCCACTTCTTCATTGTCGAAATCTGAGGTAGCGAATACATCGCTCAACTTATCTCTAAGCTCAGCATGTTGTTTTAACGTTGCAAGATTTGCTAAACAATAATCTCTAGGAATCGTTAAACGTTTAGCATTTTCAGGTAATAAAGTTTTTGCAGGTGCCACAACAGGGCATTTATTTAGATGAATTAATTTAACAGGAATAGGTTTCTCATCAGGCGCTAAATCATCATGTCGTGTATACAAACGGGTTTTTATCTCATCACTGGTCAGTGAAAGTAATGGTTCAATATCTTGCGCTAAATCGACACAAATTACCGCGTTTTTATTCACAGGATGATAACTAACAGGCGCAAACCAACTGGTACAGCCGTGCATAGACGAAACTTTAGACGTGGTATGCACCACGGGCGTCATATCAGCCACATTAATTAACTCAGCAACTTGTTTTTTATTTTTTAAATTAAAAATAAAATCATAAAGCTTTGGCTGTTTCTCTTTAATCAATTTAGCCATAGCAATAGTCGCATACACATCACTCATGGCATCATGGGCAGATTCATGGCTTATACCATTGGCTTTAGTTAATAGCTCAAGTCTAAAACTTACCACCTCTTCACCATCACGCTCAACCGTTGGCCAGTTAATTCCCTCAGGACGCAATGCATAACAAGCACGAACCATATCAACAATATCCCAACGACTATTACCATTTTGCCATTCACGCGCATAGGGATCATAAAAATTGCGATATAATAAATACCGCGTCACTTCATCATCAAAACGAATATTGTTATATCCCGCCACACAGGTATTTGGCACACTGAATAAATCATGAATACGTTTGGCAAATTCAACTTCAGTTAACCCTTCCTGTCGCGCTTTTTGTGGCGTGATGCCTGTAACCAAACAGGCTTCAGGATGAGGTAAATAATCCACAGGTGGCTGACAGTAAAACATTTGTGGCTCGCCAATAATGTTTAAATCAAGATCGGTACGAATACCGGCAAACTGTGAAGGTTTATCAAATTTAGGCACAATTCCCCAAGTTTCATAATCGTGCCACAAAATTGTAGGTTGGTTGATAGTGTCCATTAGTATTTTATACTCCATGTTGGCTTGTTGTTTTGTTCTTTTAAATCAGTATGTTTTTGATTTTTTATATCCATTACCATCCACTAATATTTTTTATGATCAACAATCAACCGTGAAGAGCACAGCTAAGCCAATAATTACATTCAATTATCGCTTTAGATGACGAGGTAAGCAACAAGGAATTTACATCAAGCCTTACACTGGTTTCAAAAGGGAAGTTAAGTGCAATATTGGTAAATTCACACGTAATCTATAGGCTTTTTGGTAATCTCCCTATTCATGTTACTATCGAAATTATGTAGTATTTTTCAGGGAAGGGGAAATTTGGTATTATGAGTCTTTTTTAAATAAAAAATAATGATAAGATATTGTATTAAATTATCATGAATGGTATGTAGTGGCAGTTATTCAAGAGCGTTAAGTCAGTAGTTGTTAACATATATTAGGAGGGAGATATATTGTACTTACCTTAACATCAAGGTAGGCTCCTGTTTCATACTTATCCTTTTGTATAAATTTTATGAAAAGCAAAACAGCGACTACAAATTTAATAGAGACACTGGCAAAAAAAATTCTCAGTACAGAATATAAAGAAAACACGTTATTACCTAGTGAAAATATATTAGCTAAAGATTTTTCGTTATCCCGCACAACTGTTCGTAGCGCTTTACAAGCATTATCCGCTAAAAGGTTAGTGACAATCATACCCAAAAAGGGGAGTCTGGTTAACAAAAGTGAAAGTTGGAGTTGGCTCGACCATGACATTCTTGATTGGTTGAGTAGCGTTGAAGTTAATCAAAACGATATATCACACCTTATGGCAGCCCGTCTTATTTTTGAACCAAACACTTCTGCATTAGCCGCACTCAATGCAACGGCCAAAGACCTGTACCAAATGGAAGAAGCATGTGAGAAAATGCAAAAGGGAGTTGATCAATATGATCACGCAATGTTCAAAGAAGGCGATATCAAATTTCATCATGCATTATTAGTTGCCTCACATAATCCATTTATTATTGCAATAGGTGATGTTTTGTCTAAAGGACTTGTACTGTCTTTCCGACATACAATGGACAATAATCTCCCTGAGAGTATACCTGCGATTGCTGAACATATAAAATTATTGGAAACTATTCGTTTACGTCAACCTGATGCAGCAAGAGAGCAGACTAGAGTTATCGTATTAAATGCTATTAGAAAAAACCAAAAAGTAGTACCTAATTATACAGCCCATATTGGTTAACTTACTATTGAGCAATAATTGATTTAAAGCATTATTAGAACAACCTCTCACCTAAATTTCAATGTTATCTCATATCAAGTATATATTAATTATTAACCGTACTTATTTGGAATTATTACAACATTATTAGACTTGCTCTGTCATACGATAATCCCCCAAAAAAAATAAAAAAGGAGTCTATTAGTTATATTTATTTGTACAAGCTGAACAGAACATCCTCTTTTACATATTGACTTTTTATTGTGATAAATATATCTTGTCATACAAGATGATATCTCAGGTGTTACAAGGTTAAGCAATGTCAGTTAATTGGATTTCAGTAGATTGGGGAACAACAAACTTTAGAGCTTATTTAATAGGATCTAGTGGTGAAGTTGTCGATCGGATTTATGCTAATAAAGGTTATATCAGTATTTCAGCTGAAGGTTTTGAACAAGTATTGGCTGATTTATTACAGCCCTGGTTTGTTAAGTACAGTCAACTGCCGATACTAATGGCCGGTATGGTGGGTTCTAAAAATGGTTGGAAAGAAGTGCCATATGTACATACTCCCTTAAATATTCAGGAATTATCTAAAAGCAACAGTATTTTTTCTTTATCGAGAGGGAATAAGGTATTAATTATCCCAGGTGTTTGTCACCAAGATACTAGTGACCGTGAAGATGTAATGCGTGGAGAAGAAGTTCAAGTTTTTGGTTTAGCTAATGAACTTAAATTAAATGAATTTTATGCTATTTTTCCCGGCACTCATAGTAAGCATGTTAGGCGGCAACATAATGAGTTGACGAATGTTCAAACTTATATGACAGGTGAACTTTATGCACTGTTAAGCGAACATTCTATATTAGGAAGAAACTTACCGATCCAAAGTAAAGATGTCGATTTAGACACTTTTTCCAGTGGTGTAACCCGGTCTTTCTATGTCATTAAGTCACGCTTTGTTTATGGCAAGAACGCAAGCGTTATTTAACAAAATTCCACAAGAATTAGTATTATCCTACCTATCAGGAATATTAATCGGTAGTGAATTAGCCGACTTAAAATATACCAAGCCTATTTATATTGTTGCAGAAAACAAGTTATCTGAGCGCTATGTTAAGGCGTTAAAAATACTAAAACATACTGTTATTTCAGTAAATTCTGAACAATGTTTTTTAGCAGGTATGGAAATAATTTTTCAAACCCATTACAAGGCACTTTTATGATCTCCGAACAATCTGATTCCGAATCAAATTATCAATTTGAATTTAAAACACTACCTCTTATCGCTATTTTGCGCGGAGTTACGCCTGACAAAGTTATTTCTATCGCACAGATACTATTTGATGAGGGATATCGCTTTATAGAAGTTCCTCTAAACAGCCCTGATGCATTAGTGAGTATTGGTAAGTTAGTTGATGCTTTTGGAGATAAAGCATATGTGGGTCTTGGCACAGTAACAAATATGGAACAACTTGATGCTGTTCTTCAAACAGGCGCTCGACTCATTGTTACACCCAATACTAATCCGACGATCATTAACAAAGCAGTAAATCTTTGGTTGTGTGGTTATGCCTGGTGCTATGACTGCCACTGAAGCTTTTACAGCTGTTGATGCAGGCGCAGAGATTGTTAAATTATTTCCTGGTGAAATGCTGACGCCATCCGTTGTGAAAGCATTACGTGCGGTATTGCCTCCTCACATTATGTGTATTCCTGTAGGTGGAATTGCGGCTGATGCTGAGCAAATGAAAAAGTACCAAAGCGCAGGGGCTAATGGTTTTGGCCTTGGTTCAGGTCTTTATCAACCAGGAATGTCTGACGAGCAACTAACCTTAACGGCTAAAAGTTATATTACTGCTTGGCAGAGTGCTTGTGATCAAATGGCATGAAAATACTACTTCAATTATTAACACAATTAAGTTTAATTGAGTAAAAGGAAAATTAAATGGACATCGTACAATTAAGCGTATTTTTTTCGTTAACATTTGCCGTTGCTTTTATTACTTATCAAAAGTGTAAAGGTTTTGAACGTGGCAATTCGAGTAAAGAATATTTTTTAGCGAATGGCAGTTTAAGCGGGTATATATTGGTGGTTCAATAGTATTAACGAATATTAGTGCAGAGCAAATCGTTGGAATGAATGGGCCTCAAATGTTACTTGTTGCTTGGTGGGAACTAGCCGCAGCTTTTGGGCTTATCATTCTTGCTCATGTATTTATCCCTATTTACTACAAAACGGATTGTTTAACGACAAGTGAGTTGTTAGAGAAAAAAACAAAAAGTAAAAGTGTTAGAGCTATTGTTTCTGTTCTGTTTTTACTTGGTTATGTATTTATTCTATTACCTACTATTTTATATACGGGCTCTTTATTCATGAAGACCATGTTTGGCATTGAATTACCTATCATTGTACTGTCTATCCTATTTGCAATAGCAGGTGCCGCATACGCTATATTTGGTGGTTTAAGAGCCATCGCCATATCTGATACTTACAATGGTATTGGATTATTGGTTATGGGTACACTCGTTACCTTTTTAGGCTTATATGCTATTGATTTTGACTTAAGTGGCTTGCCTACTGAGCGTATGACACTGATTGGAGATCAAGACTCATATATCCCTTTTGACACTGTTTTTACTGGTTTACCTTTAATTTGTATTTTCTATTTTTGTACTAACATGGTTATTACCCAACGCGCGTTAGCTGCTAAAAATGTTAGAGAAGCACAAAAAGGCGTATATATGGCAATCGGGGCTAAAATTTTTATGCCTGTGATTGTGGTACTCCCAGGACTTATTTCATATAAATTATACGGTGATTTAGGCGATTCAGCTTACGGAACGTTAGTCGGAAATATTCTTCCTTCTTGGCTGTCGGGCGCTTTTGCTGCCGTAATGGCCGGAGCCGTATTATCTTCTTTCAATAGTTGTATTAATTCAGCTGCCGCACTTTATGTGTGTGATATTCATCAAAACTATATTAATAAAGAGGTTAATGTACCCAAAGTAGGGATGATTACGTCTTTAATCTTAGCTATTTCGGGGATCATTATGGTACCCATATTCCAAAATGCAGACAGTGTGATTAATACACTTCAGCAACTTAATGGCTTATATAGCATGCCTGTTTTAGGTGTATTTATTTTAGCGATGACCATGAAAAACATTAATCCTACCGCAATAAAGTTTGCTTTGCTGATGGGCTCTGTTGTTTACGCTGTTTTTACTTTTATATGGACACCGCTGCATTATATTCACTTGATGGCGATAAGCTTTTTGACGACGGTAATTATCGGCGTTGTTCTTGATCGGTTGCTTATGACTAATGAGTCGTTGATCACTGCTAACTAGACGATAAAAATGGTTCATCATGCATATGCTAAAAATAACGATAGAACGAGGATGTAAATATAATGAGTACTAAACAAAAAGTCGCTTTGATCACAGGTACTAGTCAAGGCATAGGCTTGGCTATAGCTGAAGCATTTTTAGAGCAAGGCTATCTAGTTGTTGGTTGTGGTCAACGACCTTTAAGTGCAATTGATAGTTCGTCATTTGAAAAAAATTATCCTAATCAATATTTTTATCGTCAATGCAATATGTGTAACCTTGAAGAAATAGAGCAGCTAGTTAATTACACGCAAGAAGCGTTTGGGCGGTTAGATGCTGTTGTTTCTAATGCAGGTAAAAATGTGTTTTCTGGTGTCGATTGTTCATTAGAAGATTGGAATAAGAATTTCGATCTTAATCTTCGTTCTCATTGGTGTTTAGCCAAAGCTTCTCGTCATGCATTAACCGTTAGCAAGGGCGTTTTTTTGGTGATGACATCCAATCATGCTTTTAATAGCTTACCTGGTTGTGCGCCTTACAGTATTAGTAAACATGCGTTAGTGGGGTTAGTGCAAAGCATGACCTTGGATTGGGGCAGAGATTTTAGAACCGTTGGCATTGCACCTGGTTTTATTGACACAGAAGGTAATCAAGATTGGTTTGATAGCCATGATGATCCTGAAGCTATTCGAAATAAAACCATTGCTCAACATCCCGTTGGCTATATTGGTAAGCCGCAAGATGTTGCAGAACTTTGTTTATTTTTAGCCGATAAAGCTTCTTTTATTGCGGGTACTACTATTGTGATTGATGGTGGCCGAAGCACAGTGATGGCTGATGAATAACCACAATGCCATTAAACAATTCGATACGCATTGCGCTTTAGGGGAATCCCCTTTATGGCATAAATCAACATCGACACTTTTTTGGTTAGATATAGAAAAACAACAGTTATTTAGTTATCAGTCTGGGCAAGCGGTTCAGCAAATAACACTTAACGCCAAGGTTAGTTTTATTGCTGAAACTAACGATCCTGAATTATTAATAGGCTTAGCAGATTTCGGTATTGTGCTTATTAATATTAACAGCCATAAAATTGATTGTGTGCAAAATTTTCCTGACTATGAGGGAAGTTCCAATCGTGCTAATGACGGTGGTATTTCACCTAAAGGGCAGTTGTTTTTTGGCACTATGGATAATGAGGCGAAAAATAATAACGGTTCACTTTACGCTTTTGATGGCACGTTACAGTGCCTTGAAAGTAATGTTTTGGTACCTAATCTTTTTGCTTTTATTGATGATAATAACTTCTTTTTTGCTGATTCATTAAATAATCAAATTGAGCATTGCACACTTGACCAGAGCACTATCGAAAATGGTTTTTTGGACAACGCCTTATTAGAAAAACTATCAATAGAAAACGACGCTATTAATAATAAAAAATTAACTCGAAAACATTGGGTATCAACTCCCGAAGGTGTTTTCCCTGACGGCGGTTGCCTAGATAAACAAGGCGGACTTTGGTCGGCACAATGGGGCGCGAGCCAAGTGGTTCGATACTCGCTTCAAGACAAAGCGATAACCGATATTATTCACCTACCAGAGCTTCAAGTAACGAGTTGCTGTTTTATTGGTGAGAATCTTGATCAGTTATTTATAACCACAGCTGCAGAAGGACTTCAGTCATCTCAGTTTGGTCATTGCTATATTTGTGAGCTACCGTTTAACGGCCACCCATACATCATTTTGATACATCATTTCTAAGGAAAAACACATGAGTAATTGTAATTCTTGCGGTGGCGGTTGCGGCGCTCAATCTCACCATAACGACATTTTAAAAGGCGATAGCGGAGCATTAAAACGCGCTTTATATAAATCGATGGGACACACAGATTCACAATTACGTAAGCCTGTTATTGCGGTGGTAAACAGTTACACCAATGCAACAGCCGGCCATGTTAATTTAAATGATGTAACGGCTAACGTTATCAAAGGTATTGAAGCCGCCGGTGGCGTTGCTATGTCTTTTGGTACTATCGCACCATGTGACGGTATTGCTGCGGGTCATTTAGGTATGCGCTTTGTTTTAGCTGCCCGTGAAGTGATCACGGCTTCTATAGAAGTTATGACACGTGCCCACAATTTTGATGCGATTGTTTTAGTCGGCTCGTGTGACAAAATTGTACCTGCTATGTTAATGGCTGCTGCCCGTTTAGACATTCCAAAGCAATCATGGTGAATGGTGGCCCAATGTATCCTGCTGAATATAAAGGAAAACATTGGGATGGTAATATTGTTTCAGAAGCTATTGGTTGGAAAAAACGTGGCTTAATTGACGAAGAAGAATTTCGACAAATTGAAGACATTGCTGAACCAGGCCCAGGCTCTTGTACCATGTACGGCACCGCTAACACTATGTGTTGTTTGGCTGAAACCCTAGGCATGATGCTACCTGAAAGTGCAACGGTACCGGCTATTTCTAAAGACCGTATGGCGATTGCTTATGCAACAGGTAAGAAGATTGTTGATTTAACCCATAGAGGCATCACAGCACGTCAAATAATAAACAGCGATTCTATTTACAACGCTATTTGTTTATTAGTTGCTACCGGTGGTTCAACCAACGCAATTTTACATTTACAAGCCCTACATTATGAAGCGGGTTTAGGTAAGTTATCGTTACAAACGTTTGATGAAATAAGCCGTAAAATCCCCACCATTGCTTCTATTTACCCACGTCAGAGTACGACATGATCGATTTCCACGAAGTCGGCGGCATAGCAGCAGTTGAACGTGAATTAAGACCGTTACTTAGACTAAATGCCTTAACGGTTTCAGGGACTAAAGAAGAAACATTAAGCACGGTTGCTGACTCATCAAGACGTGAAGTTATTCGTCCATTATCTGATGTATTTAATGCGGAAGGTGGTGTAGCAATACTACGTGGTAACTTAGCTGAATTGGGCGCGGTAATTAAACCGGCTGCAGTACCTGAGCACATGTTTAAATTTAGTGGTCCAACCGGTTACTTTTGATTCAGAAGATGAAGCTGTTGAAGCGATTATGGAAGGTAATATTGCTAAAGGTAGCGTGTTAGTTCTTCGTTATGAAGGGCCAAAAGGCGGACCGGGTATGCCTGAAATGTATGAGCCAATGAAATACTTAGAAGGTATGGGCTTATCTGATCATTGTGCATTAATAACTGATGGACGTTTTTCTGGTTCAAATAGGGGCTTATTTGTTGGTCATTTATCACCAGAAGCAGCGGATTGCGGCATGATCGCTCTGATTGAAGCGGGTGATGAAATTAGTATTGATATAGAGACACGTGAATTAACCTTACATGTTGAAGATGCCGTACTAGAAGAACGTAGAAAATTATGGAAACCACTAAGAAAAGAAGTACCTAGAGGGTTTTTAGATGTTTATCGTGACCGTGCAGCATCAGCAGCAGAAGGGGCGGTATTTGCCTAATGAACACTAACGTACAGACCAATGTCAAAAAACCACAAGATATTTTTGGTATAAACCCTATTGCGGCAATGCCTTTTACTGCACAAGGTAATGTCGATTTAAATAGCTTTAAAACGATGCTTGAACACCTGATCACCACAGGTTGTCATGGTGTTACGTTATTCGGTATCGCTAGTGAGTTTTATAAACTCAACGATGCTGAAAAAGCGCAATTAACTGACATTTTTATCAGCACATTAGCGGATAAAAATATGTATCGATGCATCTCTGTTACTGAACATTCAACAGAGCTTGCGGTTAAACAAGCAAAAAGTTATCAAGAATCAGGTGCCGATTGCTTAATGCTTTTACCGCCGTTTTTCTTGAAACCTGATAATGCACAAGTAAAAGCACATATATGTGCTGTATTGCAGGCAGTTGATGTTCCAGTATTAGTGCAATATGCGCCGACTGAAACAGGCGTGCCTATTCCTGCAGAGCAGTTAGCGGAAATATCTAAAGAATTTCCCAATGCGGTATTTAAAATTGAGTGCAACCCGCCTGTTGAATATATACAAGCGTTGCTAACATTATTACCTGATGCGGTAATACTCAATGGATATGCAGGTTTATACATGACAGATGTGCTTTCTGTGGGTGGTAAAGGGGTTATGCCTGGTTGTTCATTTACTGAAGTATATATGAGTATTTATAAGCTTTGGATAGGTGGAGATCATGAGGCTGCAAACAGTTTACATCAGCGTCTTTTAGAATATATTCGTCCTTGGATGGAAAGCTGTGAATATATTATTCAAGTTGAGAAAACCATATTGCACAAACGCGGCATTATTACTGACGATTATTGTCGTAAGCCGAACTTTGCTTTATCTCAAGCTGATGAATCGATAATTAACGAGTTTTTAAAAGATTTTGATAATATTTTAAAAGGTGCATAGCGTAAACCTCGGTGGTTATTGGTGTTTTAAATTACATAGGTAAACTTCAGCTTTAAACTATCTTATCTTATATCCGATGTGAGATAGTTTAAGCGCTGTAGCTGAAAGTCAAAAGGTAAAGTAGATGAAACGTATTTTCAATAGATTGGTTTGGTTTATATTAGCGGTTGGTATAACGGCTACAGCAGCAGCTAAAACTGAATCTGAAGACATCGTAGAATATCCTATTAAGGTTATGGAAAGCTTTGAAGAAGGTATTCCTAATTATTGGTCGGCCACCGGTGAAGATCTCCGCCTTGATAGTAAGCGAATGAAGCATGGTAAATATTCCTTAAAGTGGGACTGGAAAGGCAATGACGCCATAACAGTTAATACGCCTATCGGTTATAGAAAACCTAAAGATCTCTCTCAAGTGCCGTCTACTGGCCGATTTAAATATTTAAAAGCCGGCCACAGCACTTACGATGCTAAAAAAGTACTGGAAACCCCAAGGGGCTTTTTCATGTGGATATACAATGAAAAAGCAACCACCCAAAGGCTAAGTGTAGAATTTGGTCGCGGTAGCACTGGCCGTGCTAATAACGTTGACGTAGAGTTTGATCTTCATTTAAATTTTACCGGGCGCACCGTCGCTATCAATTATGACCGAGGCGACATGCAAGGTGTTCCTCATCCAGATATGGATACGTTAACGATTAGGGCACCTTCAACAGGAAAGGGCACTTTTTACCTAGATACTATTGGTTTATCTGTACCAATGAACCCTAAAACAGTTGGTCCAAACCCTCAATTACCTAACCTTGACCCTCATGAAAGATTAGTTTCAAACTACGATCATAAAATGATGATGTTTCACGGCTACAAACCTTCGTTTCAATTAAAAGAGCTCACTAAAAGCCGTTTGGTGCAAGTTAACGCGTTAACTCAAAAAACAGAAGAATTCATATTTCCTCATTACGAAAGAAAAGCATTAGCTAAAAAGTCTATTTCATCAATCACCAAAAAATTTAATGCATTTGAAATCAAACGAGAAGGTGATCAAATTTTCGGTAAACCTTTGGTGAAAACGAGCCTTTTACCTGAATTTTTTGTTGAAACAGGTTTAGGTAAAAAGCTTAATGAAAGCGTAATGGAATGGCGGGACTTTAACAATTTACTGCTCGCTATTGCTAAACATCATACTGCTTCTGTATCTCAAAAAGATAAAGCCAAGCTAGAACAGATGTTTATTGATTTATTCGATTACGGCATTGACCAAGGTTTTGCTGAAGGAGCAGGACTTGGTCGGGTGCATCATTATGCTTATGAAATTAGAGAGATAGGCCCTGCGTTTTTATTAATGCGTGATGTGCTTGCAAGGCACAACCGTTTAGATCAAGCAATTGCTACCATGAAATGGTTTTATGGTTTTGGGCAAGTTTACCGTGAAGATGTGGTTTACGGCGTTGAAGGCAGAAAGGCCGCAGATGCAGATGATACCCAAGGTTTTTTACTGCCTCGTTTATATATGGCCTTAGCGATGGAGAATTCTCCTGAAAAAATTCGTGACTTAGAACATTACTCATCGTATTTTTCAAATATCACAACAGCTTATGCACCGGCACTTGATGAAGTATTTAAGCCTGACGGCCTTACTTTCCATCATGGCGGACATTCGCAAGGCTATGGTGGTAGAGCTGTTAAAGCTGCCGCTGCCGTATTGTATTTATTAAATGACACGCCTTTTGAAGCCAAAGAAGCAGCTTTTTGGCGAATGAGAAAAATCACCAATACGCTCTTTGATACCTTGTTTACTAAGGACTATGTTGGCGGAAAGGCCTTTACTAATACGCGATTTACTAATTATAAACTCGCACCAAGTATGTTTGATTTACCTGCGTTAATTGCCCTAAGTGCGCCAACATTTGATACTGAAATGGCAGGCTTATATCAAAACCTTTATAACAATAAAAAAAGCACTAATTCGTTTGATAAATATTGGTTAAATAAGCTTAAACAAGCAGGAGATATTGGTGATTATAACTATGCACGTAGTCGCGTTTTACCTTACAGTGCCTTAGCTACGCTTAGAGATAATGACAACTGGATGGCGACTGTGCGTGGTCACAGTAAATATGTTTACCCTTATGAAAGTTGGGGTTGGTTTGCCTATCCAACGTTTATTGGCTATGGCTATTTAGATGTTTCTTATCCCGATCATTTAGACAGTACACAAGCGGATAATAAATCAACATGGCACGCGGGTTACGATTGGCACCGTTGGCCGGGAGTTACCTCTGTTAATGTACCATACGATCAAATTCAAACTCAGCCGGGGCAAGTTAAAGACGAAGGCGGAGAATACCCGTTTTCAGACCAAGCCTTTGTTGGTGGCGCTGAATCTACTCAGGGCAATGCCGTATTTACCTTTCCTTTTAAAGGTCATGACATGTTTGGCTTACAGGGTTTTACGGGGATTAAATCTTACTTTTTATTTGAAGACTTTATTGTTGCCATAGGCTCAGATATTACAAGTGATATTGCGCAACATGCAGTAGAAACCACTATTTTGCAAAATCCCTTTCTTAAAGGTAATAGTAAAGGAAAAAACAAAGGTAAATTGACTTCTAATCTACTAGACGAAAAAACATTTCCTTATACAAAAGCAATTTCAAACAGTGAGCCTTTATGGCTAGTCGACAGTCGTAATACTGGATATTACATTCCACAAATACCTAATGGCACTCAGCTTGTTATGCAACGTGCAGAGCAAGCCAATCCTGATTACAAAAACATTGAAACTGTAAAGGGTAACTTTACTACTTTGTTATTTGATCATGGCGTAAAACCTAGCAAGGCTAACTATGAATACGTGGTTATGCCGAGTAGTACTGACGCTGAAATGAAAGGTTTTGCAAAGGCTATGCAAGATAAAAACAATGAGCTTCCTTACCGTGTATTACAGCAAGACAAGAACGCTCATATTGTTGAATCACCTAAAAGCTCAATCACGGCTTATGCGGTTTTTAACGAGCAAGCTAAATTACCTAATACCGTGGTGGCGAGTGTAAATAGACCATCGACTTTTATTGTAAAAGAAACACCGAAAGGTATGCAGTTAACGGTTGCTGATCCTGATTTAAATATTTATGACGGCCAAGACGATTTAATGCCTGATGGCAGTCGCGCCGAGTTATCTATTTATAATCGCGAATGGTTTTTCTGGCCAAGCCGAACCACTCAAGTTCGTCTTACACTTACTGGTGAATGGAAAATTGGAGAACAGCTCAAAGAAATTACAACGGTTAGTCAAAAGAAAGCAAAAATTATCAAAGCAAACTCGGCTGAAACAATTATCGAATTTGAGTGTAAAGATGGTTTAAGTGCTGAAGTTTTATTGTCTAAGGTTGCCCATTAAATAAATTAACATTTCACCCACCAACGATAATCTATATGTCCGTGATGAATATCTTCTTCTCATTACGGGCATGAAAATAGACGGGAACACACCATATGAATATGATCAAATTACTTCTTTTAGTCCTTTCATTAGCACTAACACCTTACTTATTTTTTAGTGGAAATGCACACAGTGAAAACGTAGTTAAACAGCATTTAGATAAACATCCATTAGCAAACACACAATTAGGCGATCCAGGTTGGGTGTTTGATGCCGCTAAAGCGGATCCTCGTTACCCTGATATGGTTGAGTGGGCAAAAGCGGGCGTGAGAGGAGGTATTCCTTTTCGAGATGCTTCCACTATTGTAAAAACAATTAGCCCAGGTACCGACAACATTCAAGGGGCTATTGATCAAGTAAAAAACGGTGGCGTGATTATTTTAAAATCGGGTACTTATACCCTTAATAGCCCTGTGTATTTTAAATCTAATATTATTCTTAGGGGTGAAACTGGTAACCCTAACGATGTGGTTATCAATATTAACTTTCGTCAAACATGGGAAGGTTGGGCGTCAAAGCGTTATGGTTTAGTGATGCATGACGTTAAAAATGCCTTTGGAATAGAAGATGTCACCTTGTTCTACCTCGTACCAAATTTAGAACCCAAAGATAATACGGGTTATAGCGATAAGTGGGTTCAAGGGGTTATGAATAATGATGTTGATCGAGACGACTTATACGTAGGTTTAATTAAAATGTCGGGCACTACATCTGATTCCTGGGTTGATAATTGTAGATTGTTGGAGTCAGGCACTGATCCAATACTCACTGAAAAAACCACAACGCATTTAACCTTTCGTGACAATTTTGTGGATCGAGCTTACAACAAAGGTGGTCGTGGTAATGCCTATTTTGATATGCGAGGCCAATATATTTTAGTAACGGGTAATACTATTAAGCGTATACGTCATCTTGCGATTGAAATGGGCGCAAAATACGTGGTGGTAACTAACAACTATATTGAAGTTGATGTTAATTTTCATCAAGGCGATTTAGGCCATAACCTGGTTGAGAACAATACCATTAGAGTGCCTGAATGGCATAGAGCAGATGCTAATCATAACAATTGGAAAGTTTTTGCAACGGGTAACTCGCGCCAACATCAACCGGCGAGCAGTGAAAATATGCTCTATAAAAACATAACAGATTTAAGAGGCGAGGGCGCTAAATATTCTGATCCAAATGTTGTGTATGCTGTATTAAAATATAGCATTGGCGCTTACTCTGAAAAGCCGCCAATTCACGGAACATTTTATGCTATTAAAAAAGAGTAAGTAGAATAGTTAGCTCAAGTTAATTTCTCCAGAACCTGAAAATAAAAAAAGCAGATACCGAATGAGTATCTGCTTTATCTATTTTAAAATTAAGCCGTTAATGAACTACTGTTATTTCATATGTCTTAGAAAATTAAGCTTGAGGTTTAATTAAGTACTTCTCACCGGTCGCTTGTTTAGAATACCCTGCCATTGATTGTAATTGTAATACCTCGGCTAATGACACTTCATGAGTGTAGTGACTAGCAAAGGTTGTAGTAATTTCATCTGCAACACGTTGACGCATTGCCATAACCGTTTTAGTGCCTAATTTTCCTAGCGCATTGAATAATAAGAATCCACTAACAGCCCAAGCAAAACCAAAATTACGATTTAAGGTGATAGGTCCGCGATCTAATGCGCCATAAATGTAAACCTGTTTGAAAGTATCAGAGCCATAAACACTGTGCTCTTTCATATCACGTGCTGCAGCAACTTCCATACAATTAAGAATGTCACTGGTTAATTGACCGCCACCGATAGGATCAAAGGCAATCGTTGCACCTGTTTCAATAATCGCTGCTGTTAAATCAGCAAGGAAAGATTCACTACTTGAGTTAACCACATATTTTGCGCCCATATCACGTAACAAGGTTTCTTGTTCAGGTTTGCGTACTATGTTAATTAAATCGATGCCATCAGCAATACAAATACGGTTTAACATTTGACCAAGGTTTGATGCGGCGGCTGCATGAATAATCGCTTTATGACCTTCAGCACGCATTGTTTCAACCATTGCTAGGGCTGTAAGTGGGTTAACAAAAGAAGAGGCGCCTTCTTTAGCTGTCGTACCTTCTTTTAAAACTAAACAGCTCTGCACATTTGCACTTAAATATTGACGATAGGTTCCACCGCCAATCACCGCAACGGTTTTACCCATTAATGCTTGCGCAGTGGTGACGAACCTGTTGCAACAACGGTTCCGACCCCTTCGTTACCAACAGAAATTGCTTTACCCACACGTGTTTTAACTGCGGGCATAAACTTCACTGGAACCTCAGCCGTAATCACGGGGTTTTGTTCGGTGCCTGATTGCTTCGCCGTTGTCATATCTGCAGCGCTAAAAAGCACCGCTAAGTCAGACGGGTTTAATGGCGCAGCTTCAATGCGAACTACAACTTCATTGACACCAGGTTGTGGCATTTCGATGTTTTGTAGGGCAAGTGTTAGTTTATTGTCTTCGCTGATCGTTGAGGTGAGTTGTATATTTGTATTTGTCATAATTTTTGCTCCTGCAAATAATTTAATTTTTTGAACCAATAACGTTATTATATTGGCTATAATCTGTTCATAACTTAATTTAAGCTAAATTAAAGTGAATTAACGTAAACATTGTATTGATCGAATTTATCGCTAAAACTTTTACCTTATAGGGCTTTTACTCATTAGGTGTTGGTTAGATGTTAATTAGGCTTGGTAGCATTCGCTGCTTCAATCAACGCTGTCACCTTTTGCATAAACTCGGGCATATTTGCTTTGCGATCTGCCTCCACAGTTTGGGCAATAGTAGATTGACTCAAGGTATCGTTCCACGCCTTCATTCCGGGTATCTCTGCAAGTACATCCCACTCAAGTTGGCTCGAGCCAAAAGCACTAACAATAGTATTTACGTAATACACATAAATATCAGCCATAGTAAATTGTTCCCCTGCAACCCAAGGTGAAAACTGACATAAGCGATTTAAGGCGGTAACACCACGGGTTAATACTTGGCGAGCTTCAGCTTTAATTGATTCGGGAACTTCAGTCCCTGAAAAAACATAAGGTATAAATCGTCTACTTGGCAGTTCAAAATAAAGTTCTGCTACTTTCATTATTTGACGAACTACTGCACGTTCTCCTGCATTTTCAGGATATAGCGGAGTGGTAGGATAAGTCTCTTCGATAAAGTCGCAAATAACACTCGACTCTGAAAGGTAAAGACCTTCAGCCGTTTTAATAACAGGTACTTTGCCTACGGGGCTGATCGCCAGTAACTCATCACTACCACTATAAAGAAGGTTTTCTTGAAAGGGCAGCTCTTTATATAAAAGTACATGCTTTACTAGGTTGTAATAGTTGCTAGCGGCAAATCCGTATAAAGTAATCATAAATCAGTTTCCCATCATAAACGTGAAGGTTGTTTTTTCTTGCAATGTTTAAGCTAACGCTATTATTACTTGTTTTAATAGTGTTATATATAAGGAAAAATGCGAATCACTATTGCTTTTATGACAATAATAAGGTGAAAATAAATAAAAATACTCAGTTATTAATTCACGAGTACATTTTTATTAACTATTTAATGGAGAAGTTAGTTGGATCAACTAAGGGCAATACGATATTTCAGTAAAGTAGTCGAAACTAGCAGCTTTACTAAAGCGGCTAGTGCTTTTAATGTGCCACCATCCTCGTTATCAAGACGTGTTGCTGATTTAGAAAAAAGTTTAGGCGCAACGTTATTAAAGCGTTCGACCCGCATTGTTAAACTGACAGAAGTGGGACAAATTTATTATGATGATGTACAGAAAATACTGAATCAACTAGAACAAAGTAATGAAACGGTCCGCAGTTATCAAACAACACCCATGGGGCGTTTACGCATCAGTTCAATGGTAGGATTTGGTGACAAAATATTACTGCCTTTGTTAGATGAATTCAGCGCCCAATATCCAGAAATTGTATTAGACGTTAGCTTAAGTGATGAATTGTCTACACTCGGACGTGATGATGTCGACATTGCTATTCGCGGCGGTTATGCGCCTAATGAACGTGTGTTAGCAATAAGACTCATGGATAATGGCTTTATTCCAGTCGCCTCACCAAGTTATTTAGAAAAACACGGTGTGCCTAACAATGCGATGGAGCTAAAGCAACATAATGGTCTTTATTTTAAAGCGCCAACAGGACCAACACCTTGGTTATGCCATATGAACGGGCAATGGCATGATGTATCAGGGCCTGCTGTTGCTATTTCAAATAACGGACCCTGGCTAGCAAAAAAAGCTTGTAACGGTGAAGGTATATTAATGTCTACTCGATGGGCGTTAGCTTCCTATCTAGAGTCAGGCAGGTTACAAGAACTTAAATTTGAGCATGAATTAGCGATAACTCAACATGCTAATATGGCTGTTTATTTGCTGTACCAGAAACAGCG
The DNA here is from genome assembly GCF_022669015.1 of Colwellia maritima. Lineage (GTDB taxonomy): Bacteria > Pseudomonadota > Gammaproteobacteria > Enterobacterales > Alteromonadaceae > Colwellia > Colwellia maritima. The sequence continues at coordinate 56,644 of NZ_JAKKSL010000005.1, forward strand.
CTATTTAGTACCGAAAGTAAAAGCCGCGGTAGACTTTTTAGTTGAAAAAATCAAAGTAACCAAAGAAGTTTAGGGAAGCGCTACAGCATTAAGCGGTAACGCATGAATAGGTAATATACTTAGCGTGTTTATTTTATGTTCTACCTATCGTTGACTCTATTTGTAACTAGCGCTACAACATAAAGCTGCAATGCTAGTTCACTCTAATTAAAACTAAGTTAGCTGTTTGGGTAACTAATCAACTGTGGATGCTTGTGTTGCTCAGCCCAACCGTCTTGCGCTTCGGTTAGCCAGTAACCCAACTGTTCTTTAAGAAATGTGTAGTCTTGATCTGGAATGTCGTTTGGCAATAAGTTTTTCAATTGGTAAGGATCTTCAATGTTGTCGTACAGTTCTGTTTCACCTGTTTTGATCACTACATAACTGTAGCGGTCAGTACGTACACCTTTTCGGCTCATATTCATGTATAAGGCAGAGGCAGGCTTTTGATTATACTGCCCTGTTTTAACACCTGTTGAATAATCGGTCCCTGCTACCGTTTTTGGAATTTGATCAGCTAAGCCCATTAAAGCGAGTAGGGTAGGCATAATGTCTACTGTGCTTAACATTAAGTCATCAGTTCTGTGTGCAATACTCGGTGCTTTTAGGATGAATGGCACACGAAAACTTTCTTCATAAATATAGTTTTTTGCCATTAAACTTTGGCTGCCCATCATTTCACCATGGTCAGTTGTATATACTATAATGGTATTTTCAGCTTCTCCGGCAGCTTCTAATGCTTGTAATACTTTGGCTACTTGTTGATCGACCGCGGTAACATGGGATAGATAAATAGGCACGGCTGTTTCAGCTTGTGGTGTGTTGGCAATCGCTCTAGAATCACCATTCCATGGTAGAACACTACTTGATTTATTTGCTTTAACATTATCTCGAATTAATAACTCATCTGCAGGTAAACCTTTATAGTACTGCTCATAAACTGAGACTTTAGTATCCTCAATACTTGAATAAGGATTATGAGGAGGATTTGGCGCCCAAACTATACTGAATGGTTTGTTAGGATCACGTTCACCATTCTCGTTTTTTAAGTATTTAACAATAACATCGGCTTCAACATCTACAGAAAATTGATGAGGACTATGAAAGTCACCATCTTTATGACCACCTACCAGTTCAGGCTCAGAAGAGTAAGTTTTATTATCGTTATGCACATCGCCAATAGACTGGAACCAATATTCGTTGCCACGTCGGCCAATACCTGGGGGAATATAATTATCAAATGGGTTGGGGACAAAACCTCCGGGCGCTTGTTCACTGCCGACATAATTTCCGTCTTTATCAAACACTTTATTAATACGTTGCCAATGTACTTTACCAACATAAGCGGTGTCGTAACCCGCTTCATTTAGTACATCAGTAAAGGTGGTAATATCTTCGCGTAAACCTTGGCTGCGATTTACTTTGGTATTCAAATCTTCAACACCATTTTGGCTTGGCCACATGCCTGACATCAACATCGCCCGATGTGGACTACAAACAGGATGATTACTCACCACTTGGGTAAATACCACGCTCTCTTTAGCTAATTGATCAATTGCCGGCGTATAAACCGGATCGCCTTTAGTGCGTAATACTTTGTCATAACCCGATTGCTGCCATAATCCCATGGAATAGAGACGTAACTGGTCTGGGAAAATATAAAGTAGGTTAGGCTTTTTCTTCACTTGTGTACTGGCTTGTACATCGGCTGTTTTTTCTTGTTTCATCTCTGCTTCTTTTGAGCAACCTGTTATAACTAAGGGACTTAAAGATAATGCAAGGGTGAGCCGGTACATGCTCCAGTTACGTTTATTTCGACTTGTGATGCTAATCATTCTGGTTTCCTATCTTAAATTTTATAACAAATCATTGTTTTAGTTAAGGCTTACTTGCGTACTTGATTGCTTAACCGTTTGATCTTTTAATTCGCTTACACGGAAATTTTTAAATAAAGAACTGCGGGTATACATCAAACGAAGACCAATAGGGCCTTCTTCAATGCTTGGGAGGCTTGAGCCATCAAAATAGAATGTTTTGCTTTGTTCGGGATTAACCACATGAAAATAAACATCAGTCCCTTTTTTTATGTAAGTAATATGATGTAAAACTCCGGGGTTAAAAAAATCGGTTTTGGCAAATCTTGGTCCAAAACCGGTACGAGGGAAGCTATTTTTATCTTGTGGCATATAGTGGCGTGATTTTAAATAATCAGCAGACTCATCATTATTATCAACCTCAAATGCAGTGGCACAAAATAACAAACTGGCTAACAGAAAAATGAAGCTGATCGTTATATTTTCTTTCATTGTGACCTCATGGTTAAGTCATTAGGTTACTGTTTAGGTAGTACTTTAATCTTATTAATTGAGTTGACACTCGTATGTTATCATATAAGATTACTTGTTTTATGCTAAAATATAAATACTTGTTAGTCATTTAATTAAAGGGATGTGTAAATTTTAGTCATTGCCAAATTGAAAGGTATTTAATTACTTGCTTCACTCATTAGATAGGGGCAGGCAAAAGAGTAGTAAAATATCCATTGGGTTAATCTAAATTTATACATTTTTAAAATTCCCTAGGTAAGTTGTTGGCATTATTAGATAAATAGCATTTAAAACATAAGTCTGTGCCTATATTGGCGCTGTGCTTTATTCACTTAAAATATAGATAGGAAGAAACGAGAGATGCAAGTTTTTAAATTACTCATTCCAATACTGGTACTTAATTTGTCATTTGGTGTTAATGCACAAAATGAAAATGATCAATTAACTGATATTCGTTACGGTGACCCCGGTTTAGTGCTTGATGAGTCTAAGGTCGATCCTCGCTATCCAGATATAGTTGAATGGGCAAAAGCCGGTGTCAGAGGTGGTATTCCTTTTCGAGAGACAACACCTATTGTAAAAACAATTAAGCCGGGAACAGACAACATTCAAGGGGCTATTGATCAAGTAAAAAACGGTGGCGTGATTATTTTAAAATCGGGTACTTATACCCTTAATCAGCCTGTGTATCTAAAATCAAATATTATTCTGCGCGGCGAAACGGGTGATCCTAAAGATGTGGTGATTAATATTAACTTTCGTCAAAAATGGGAAGGTTGGGCGTCAAAACGTTATGGTTTAGTGATGCATGACGTTAAAAATGCTTTGGAATAGAAGATGTAACCTTGTTTTACCTTGTACCTAATTTAGAACCCACAGATAATACAGGTTATAGCGATAAGTGGGTTCAAGGGGTTATGAATAACGATGTTGACCGAGATGACTTATACGTAGGTTTAATCAAAATGTCGGGCACTACATCTGATTCTTGGGTTGATAATTGTAGATTGTTGGAGTCAGGCACTGATCCAATACTCACTGAAAAAACAACAACGCATTTAACCTTTCGTGACAATTTTGTTGACCGAGCCTACAACAAAGGTGGTCGTGGTAATGCCTATTTTGATATGCGAGGCCAATATATTTTAGTAACTGGCAATATCATTAAACGCATACGTCATCTTGCGATTGAAATGGGCGCAAAATATGTGGTGGTAACTAACAACCATATTGAAGTTGATGTTAATTTTCATCAAGGTGATTTAGGCCATAATTTGGTTGAGAACAATACTATTCGTATTCCTGAGTGGCATAGACATAATGAAAGTCATAATGGATGGGCTGTTTTTGCTGCGGGTAATGCGAGTATTCATTCACCAACAGGTGATGCAAATATGCTGTATAAAAATATCAGTGACTTAAGAAATACAGGACCTAAATACGATAACCCAAATACGGTTTATACTATTCTAAAATATAATATTGGTGCTTATTCTGAACACCCCCGCTTCATGGAACACTCTATGCTATTGAGAAACAGAAATAATAATCTGAAAAAATGCTCATATTGTAGCCTTATGGAATAAAACAATATTGGAGGATAGCTGAACTGCACAGCTATCCAACTATAAAAATGTACGTGTTATTTAGCTAACTTATACAATTCGCTACCCGTTAATAAAAAGGCTCCTGTCGCATAAATTTGTGTATCTTCCGCTGAAACATTATCAGGAGAGTCACCAATTTGCTGCACCCGACCTAATTTTCCGTTAGGTTGTACAGCGTCAACAAGGGCTGACCATGCTCTAGTTACGACAGGCATAAAGGTTTTTTTATCTAATATTCCTTGATTAATACCAGAGGCAAATGCGAAGGCCATTAAACCTGTGCCACTGGTTTCTTTAAACGGTTGAGTTTCAGGATCTAATACTGAGGGACGCCACAAGCCGTCTGACTGTTGAGCTTGCGCTAAACGAGTCATCATCTTACGAAAAATATCTTCGTATTTAGCTCGGCTAGGATGCTCTTTAGGAAAGTGCTCAAGAATACGTGCTAGTCCTGCAGCTACCCAACCAACACCGCGTGCCCAAATAACTTTTTCACTGTTTGCTTCTCTTTTGTCGAAAAAGCGAGAGTCACGGAAAAATAAGTGATCTTTGTCATCCCATAGTAAATTAACAGTTTCCCATAATTCTTTATCGGCAAATTCTAAATATCTTTTGTCACCGGTTACTTTACTTAAGTTGATCCATACAGGAGGTCCCATAAATAAGGCATCAGCCCAACACCATCTATTTTTACATGGTCTTAATTGAAATTTTCTATTGCCAAACTCATCTTGTAGTAGTTTACCATCGTGAACTGAAGTCTGAGTAACATCTTCATAAGTTAACGTGGTTGTTGACGGCGTTTGTAAAATTATTTCAAAGATAACTTTAAGTGGCGTTAACATGTCTTCGTTAGGGTATTTTTTATATAAGTCTAGATATAATTGACCTATCGCGTAATCGTCAGCGTTGTAAATTCTAGGAGCAAATAAATATTTACGATGTTTAGCAATATCAAGTAACTGTTCAGAATACTTATCGTTACCCATTGAACTCTCTAATTCCGCCATACGGGCCATGCCAACATAAAATGAAGCATAAACCCAACCTTGTGGGTGACTGCTTTCATCTGTGGGAGCCATATGAGCGCCTTTGTCATAGCCTTCAAATAAATAGGTTTTATTGTTGAACCTAGCCATTTGCCAATCAGTGACTTTTTTCATAGCTTGATGAACCGAAGTTTTATTTATTGTTTTACTTAACGGCGTTTGTTGTATTGATGCACAGGATAATTTGGTGCATAAAAATACAAATAAGCTTAAATGCGTTAGTGCTTTTGTAAAGCGCATGGAGTACCTCTTAGTAGTTTTATGATTTGTCTAATTTTATATGTTTATAACACTGAATTATTTGTCATAACATCAATGTATGACGTCAGACAAGTATAGGTTAAAATAACAATATGACAAGAGTGATTTATTAAAAATAATTGATTGTTTAATGCTTTTATAAAAATAAAATCATATAAAACAAAGAGGGAGCATGTTTTTACTAAGTTTATTATTTTTACGTTGTTTATATCTAGTTGTATGATAACATATAGCTAGTTAGAATTTTTCATATATAGATAATTGGAAACAAAATGCAAAATGAACTTTTTTCGTTACAAGGTAAAACTGCCTTGGTTACAGGTGCTAGCAGAGGCTTGGGTCAAGCAATTGCAATTGGCTTGGCAAAATCTGGTGCGACGGTTATTTGTGCTAGTTCAAGTGATGGAGGTAGTATTAAAACTGTAGCATTAATAGAAGAGGTCGGCGGTACTGCTTTTGCTTTAGCCGCAGATTTATCAAGTGAAAGTCAAGTTTCAGAGCTTGCTAAAAATGCTTTATCAATAACAGGTAAAGTCGATGTATTAATAAATAACGGTGGTACTATTTCACGGTACCCGGCAATTGATTACCCACTAAATGAATTTAAAAATGTTATAGATGTTAATTTGAATTCAGTATTTCAATTAAGCCAGTTAATTGGTATCGAGATGATTAATAATGGTGGCGGCAAGATAATTAATATTGCTTCGATGCTTTCATATTCTGGAGGAATGACAGTACCGGCTTATACAGCAAGTAAACACGGCGTCGTTGGTATTACGCGTGCTTTGGCAAATGAGTGGGCAAGTAAAAATGTTCAAATAAATGCGATAGCACCCGGATATTTCAGAACGGATAATACCCAAGCATTGCAAGATGACGCAGAACGAAATCAGCAAATACAAGCGCGAATCCCTCTTTGGAGAATGGGGAGTACCTGAGCAATTAGTTGGCGCTGCAGTTTTTTTATCTTCTCAAGCAAGTGATTACGTAAATGGCCATGTTTTGGCTGTCGATGGTGGTCGGTTAGCCCGTTAATTTAAAGGAATTTAGTAATGACTATTACATATGAAACACGTTATGCAATTGGGCCTAATGAAGCAAAGAAATTTACCACTGAAGAATTACGCGAGGCTTTTGTTGGTGAAAATTTATTTGAAGATAACAAAATAAATCTAATTTATACCCATTACGATCGTTATATTGTTGGTGGTGCGATACCTACAGATAAAGCGCTTACTTTAGACTCTATTGACCCACTGAAGAGTGAAACCTTTTTATCTCGTCGTGAATTAGGTGCTGTAAATATTGGTCAATTTGGTATTATTATTGTTGATGGCCAAGAATATAGTATAGGCCACAAAGAAGCCTTATATATTGGTTCAGGCACTAAAGAAGTTATTTTTAAAAGTGTAGATGCTAAAGCACCTGCACGTTTTTATCTAAATTCAGCACAAGCATTTAAATCTTTCCCAACTAAAAAAATTACAATGGCTGATGCCAATGTTTTACATATGGGATCACAAGAAACATCAAACGAAAGAACAATTGCACAATTAATCGTTCAGGGGGTTGTTGATACTTGTCAGCTACAAATGGGGCTTACTTCTCTTAAACCAGGGAGTGTTTGGAATACTATGCCTGCGCATCAACATGACCGTCGTATGGAGGCTTACCTTTATTTTGAAGTAAAAGAAGATCAAGCTGTTGCTCATTTTATGGGTGAACCAAAACAAACACGCGTTATTTGGGCAGGTAATGAACAAGTGATGATTTCTCCAAACTTGGTCAATCCATTGTGGCTCAGGTACCTCAAATTACTCATTTATTTGGGGAATGGCAGGTGAAAACCTAGATTACAATGATATGGATAAGTATCAAGCGTCTGAACTTCGTTAATAGTAACGGCTTGATATTGAGTTGATGTTTAGTTTAGGCATTTAAACATCAACTCACTTTGAGTTTTAAAGCTCGAAATAAAAATAAAATTATAAAAATAAAACACAAATTAAATAACTAATAAAAACGAATATGGGGAATTTATCGTTATGGTATTTATTAGGTATGTAAAAGTTGCCGTAATAATTTTTACCGTGTTACTTGTTGGTTGTGATAAAAAAAGCAGCAAAACGGTACTACGAGTAGGACATACATTAGATACTAAGCATTCTGTACATAAAGCATTAGAGTTTATGTCAGAAAGATTAGAGTATTATTCTCATGGTGAAATGAGTCTTAAGTTATACCCCAATGGTACCTTAGGTTCAGAGCGTGAACTTGTTGAGTTGCTCCAAATCGGTAGTTTAGCTATGACAAAAGTCTCTGCTGCTACTTTAGAAAGTTTTGTTGACGATATGCGTTTGTTTGGTTTGCCTTATGTTTTTTCTAGTAGAGAACATCGTTGGAATATATTACAAAGCGATATCGGTGAAGACATATTACATGCACTACAACCCGCAAAACTGTATGGTTTAGGGTATTTTGACGCAGGTAGCCGTAGTTTTTACTCTTGCGATAAAATGATACGTAGTCCTGAAGATGTTAAGGGCTTAAAGATACGTGTTATGAATAGCCAAAATGCCGTTAAAATGATTGATGCCTTTGGCGGCGCTGCAACACCAATTAGTGGGGCGAACTGTATGCCGCGTTGCAGCAAGGTGTGGTTGATGGTGCTGAAAATAATCCTCCTAGTTTTTATTCTGCTCGACATTATGAAGTATGTAAAAATTTCTCTCTTAATGAACATACCTCTATTCCTGATGTAATGGTTATCAGCCAACATATTTTTAGTCACTTATCTGAACAAGAACAACACTGGTTAAAGTTAGCCATGACAGATGCCGTGCAAAAACAAAAAACATTATGGTTAGAAGCTGAAAACTATGCTTTAGCGGAAATGAAAAAATCTGGTTTAAATGTACATTATCCAGATAAAAAACCTTTTATGGATGCGGTAGCTCATTTGCATGATGCTTATAAAGGTTCAATCGTAGGTCAGTACCTAATGCGTATTAAGGCTAAACAATGAAAAATTTAAATAGTTGGTTTACCAAAGCAATAAGCTATTTGGTTGTTATCCTAATGGTTTCTATTGTCGCAACTGTGTTGTGGCAAGTGTTTTCTCGTTATGTACTTTTGTCTCCTAGTTCGGGGTCTGGCGAAATATCTCGATTTTTGCTGATTTGGCTAGGTTTATTAGGGTCAACTTATTGTTATCAACAAAACTCACACCTAAGTTTAGATATTTTAGCTCGTAAACTTAGTGCTCAAAAGCAGGCTTATTTAGCGCGTTTTGTTCATCTTATGGTGTTTTTGTTTTCATTAACTGTACTCGTTGTGGGTGGTGTTAATCTCGTTACTACAACATTAGATCCTGTTCAGCTCTCTGCGGTTTTAGGCGTTAAAATGGCTTATGTTTATAGTGTTATGCCATTAACTGGCCTTATTTTTTGTACAACAGCTTTAGAAAAACTCTTTTTTATTAAAAATGAACAGTTTATTTCACCTAAAGCTATAGGAGAATAAAGTATGGAATTTAGTGGCTTAATCTTAATTTTAGTGTTTTTTCTTTTACTCATACTCAATGTACCCATTAGTTTTTGTATTGGTATATCAACGGCAGTTGCAATGCTATTTAGTATTGATTTTATTCCTGCTACAACAACTATTTCTCAACGTATGGTGGGAGGATTAGATAGTTTTGCTTTATTAGCAATACCCTTATTTGTTTTATCAGGATTACTCATGGGGCGCGGTGGTGTTGCCCGAAAACTTATCGATTGCGCTATGGCTCTTATTGGTATGTTACCTGGTGGTTTGGCATTAGTTAATGTTATGTCTTGTACATTGTTTGGGAGTATTTCTGGTTCAGCTGTTGCTACAACAAGTGCTATTGGTAGCTTCATTATTCCTGAAATGGAAAAAAAGGGGTACGACCGAAATTTTGCAACGGCGGTTACGGCCTGTGCTTCAACAACCGGCATGATTATTCCACCAAGTAATATATTAATCATTTATGCTATTGCTAGTGGCGGAGTATCTGTTTCTGCATTATTTGTAGCGGGTTATTTACCTGGTTTACTATTAGCTTCGCTACTTATGATTGTATGTGCGGGCTATGCCATAAAAAAAGGTTTTCCTACGGAAGCACGATTACCTTTATCTTTTATTGTTAAGAAGGTTATTGCTGCAGTACCAAGCTTAATGCTGATTTTTATTATTATTGGTGGGATTTTAGGTGGCATTTTTACAGCCACAGAAGCAGGGGCTATTGCTGTTTTTTATTCTTTAATTTTAGCGGTACTTGTCTATAAAGAAGTTAAAGTGGGTGAACTTAAAGAAATACTACTTAAAGCAGGTGAGATATCTGCAATTGTTTTATTACTTATTGCGGCCTCTTCTGCCATGTCATGGATGTTGTCTTATGAAAATATACCTGAAATCATCAGTAAAACGTTAATGACAATCAGTGAAAACCCTTTAATTATTTTATTAATTATTAATTTAATATTAATTATTGTTGGTGCTTTTATGGACATGACTCAAACCGTATTAATATTTACCCCTATATTTTTACCCGTTGCTGAAAGTCTAGGTATGTCGCCTCTACACTTTGGCATTATGATGGTGTTAAACCTTTCTATAGGTTTGTGTTCCCCTCCTGTTGGTGCCGTGCTCTTTGTGGGGTGTTCTGTTGGGAATACCACCATTGATAAAATTATTAAACCTATGGTGCCTTTATATATAGCGATGTTTATAGCACTAATGTTAGTTACCTATATCCCGGCAATTAGCGAATTTTTACCAAAAGCTTTTGGTTTATATTAAAAAAATAAAGCGAGATCAAAATGATTAATTTTAAAAAAATTTTTATTCTAGCCAGTGTTGTTAACACATTATCTGCGTGTGGTTTAGTGGATAGTTCAACGACACAAAATAACAATTCAAAGCAAAATACAGAAAATGTAACTGAAGCAAATCAAGCAACGACTTTTGCTCGTTTTGTACCCGAAAGAAATGATGACTTTGCTTGGGAAAATGATTTAGTTGCCTTTCGTGCCTACGGACCATTTGCGCGAGAATTTGCAGAAAACGCGGGGCTAGACTGTTGGTTGAAACGCGTTAAAACGCCTATCATTAATAAGTGGTACAAACAAGCATTAGAGCAAGACATGACATACCACAAAGACTGGGGTGAAGGACAAGATAACTATCACGTTGGGTCATCTGCGGGTTGTGGTAGCTCGGCGCTGTGGTTAAACGGCAAGCGCGAGCCGTTAGAGACTTTCACACAATGGAAAATTCTAGAGCAATCGCCAGAAAAAACACGTTTTGTATTATCGTATAAACGTGTCATTGCTGATGTTGAATACCAAGAAAAGAAAGAAATAGAAATAAAACTAGGACATAGAGTATTTAAAGCAACATCTACTTTTTGGAAAGATGGTGAGTTAGCTATTAATTTACCTATTAGTATTGGTTTAACCACTCACGATGAGGCGGCAATTTCTAATTGGGATAAACTGACGGGTACCGTATCTACATGGGAAGTTATCGAAGGTTATGGTTTAGGCACAGGTGTAGTGGTTAACCCTAAACGTGTAGATGAATATAAGCTTATTTCTAGTTTAGGACAAAAAGATGCGGGTCATATACTTGCTATTACAAAAACGGATAATAAAGGGCAGGTAACTTATTACGCAGGTTACGGTTGGGAAAAAGCAAGAGAAATCACCCGTTTTAGCCAATGGAAAACTTACTTAAAAAGCTTTGCTAAACAGGCGAGTTTTTAGTTAATAAAAGCAGGTCATACATGCAGTGATTTCAATACGACATGTATGATCTAATCCTCCTTATTTACTATTTATGTCTTTAATCCTGCACATTTACAATAATGATTAATCTTAATTCAACTGAACATAAGTTGTAGGACTTATGTTCAGTTCATGTGAGAAAATAATGAAAAAAATGTTAACTATTGGCGAAGGTATGCTTGAACTTCGCATGAACGAAAATGGCAGTATTGAAAGTAGTTTCTTTGGTGATACATTAAATGCTGCCATCTATGCAAAACGATTTACGCCGTCATTAGATGTTTCTTGGTTTTCAGCTATAGGAACCGATGAATTTAGCCAGAATATGATTACGTTTTTAAGTACCGAAGGTATTAATACCAACTGGCTCTATGAAAGCAAGGAGGCATTGCTTGGTATTTATAATATCCAAACAGACACCTTTGGTGAACGAACATTTAATTACTGGCGTAGTAACTCAGCAGCAACAAAAATGATGCGGCTAATGAAACAAAAAGATACCGTTCAAAAAATAGAACAATTTGATTTGGTTCTATTTACAGGATTAAGTTTAGCCATTTTAAATGATGAGGATAAAAAAAGTTTACTTGAATTACTTCAATTACTTAAAGCATCAGGCGCTAAAATAGCTTTTGATCCTAATTACAGAGAACGTATGTGGCATACTAAAGAAAATGCTATTACATGGTTTGATATAGCATTTTCTATCAGTGATATAGTGTTACCTGGATTAGATGAGATGCAAGAGCTTTACTCAACACATACACATGATGAAGTGAACGACTATTTGAAATTACTAGGTTGTACTGAAATTATCATCAAATGTGGTGCTGATGGTGTTGTTGCATTTGTTGATAATCTTGAAAATTGTCACATACCGTTTAAAGCTGCTGCTATTCAAGTTGATTCAACCGCTGCCGGAGACTCATTCGCAGGTACATATTTAGCTGCAAGGGCAAATGACTTGTCAGTACAGGATGCAATTAAAGCCGCAGATATGGTTGCTCGATGTGTGGTTCAACATCCGGTGCTATTATAGATAAGTCTGAATATGCGAAAATATCTGTAAATAATTAAATTGTGTATTTGTAATTAATGGCTTTCTTGTTGGAAGCTCTAAATTAATAAGTATATAAATCGCATTGTGGTAGTCGGTAGGATATACCTAAAAGCATTATCAAACTGAAATCATTAACGTATTGTGGGTGCTATAATACCTTTAACGCATGAATGAAACGTAAAAATTTAAGTGCTTGCAGTAATCATTTTATGTCTTTGTATACTGTTTTTTAAGTGAGATTTTACGGCCGCACTTGCTAACTCAGCATCTTGATATTCAATCGCCTTTAGTATTTGCATATGCTCGGCTTGTAAAGTTGCTAGAAAGTCAGCTCTTTTGCATGCTTTATCGTTTGAAGTAATAATTTCTCGCGCGGGGATAATTGTTTGAGAGCCAATATACTCAATAAAACGAAAGAAATAAGTATTCCCAGAAGCCAATGCGATCGCGCGATGAAAGTTAAAATCTTCTTCTATAGCATTTTCACCGGTTTCTATTTTAATGTTCATGTCTTGAAAACAATTAGTTATGTGCGTCATTTGTTCTGTTGTTCTTTGCATTGCGGCCATCGAAGCCATTTCAATTTCTACAGCCATTCTCAACTCAAGTATTTGTACAGCGTCTACGACACATTCCATTTCAAACTGAGTTATTTCGAAAGAACCACTTTTCGGTGTTTTTGTGACAAAAACACCGACCCCTTGTGGCTTTCTACTAGTCCTTCTGCTTTTAATTGAGCAATAGACTCTCGGACAACACTTCTACTAACACCTGCTAAGGCTTCGATTCTTTTGGAAGAAGGAAGTTTTTCGCCGACCTTAAAATCGCCCGAGATTATTTTATTTCGTAATGACTCAGCAAGATCGTTTGTAAGGCTATTTGATTTTTTCATTTTATTCAGGTTGAAACTTTGTATGCTCATGTTGTATTCTTATAATATAAGTTATGTAAAATCAGTTTAACAGCTATTAAGAAGTAGACCAATACAAATTAAAACTTAAAGTATAAATAAAGAAGCAATAAAGTAGGTATAAAAGAGGGTGTTGGCGATTGTATAAGGCGGTTGAACCAAAATGGTTCAACCAAGAATAAAAGTTAAGTAGTTGGCATTTAAGAAGAAAGAGATTGTTCTATTTGGCAATGGCGTTTAATACTATTACTCAAATGGGCTTTAGCGGAGGCTTTTGCTAGCTCACTGTCTTGAGATTGAATTGCTCTAGCTATTTGACGGTGTTCTTCTTGAATGACAATTAAAAGTCCATCACTGCCTGAGTCCTTTTCATATTTCGTAATGATCTCTCTAGCGGGAATAACACCTGAACCAATATAGTCTATAAAACGAAGAAAGTATGGGTTACCTGATGCTTCAGCAATTGATTTATGAAATGCGAAGTCTTCAATTATGGCTACTTCTCCAGCCGCTATTTTAACTTCCATAGCTTGCATGCAAGTTAATATATTTTCCATTTGTTCATCCGTTCTATTTTTTGCTGCCATCCCAGACATTTCAGCTTCAACAGACATGCGAAGCTCTAGAATTTGAATTGCATCATGGATTGATTCAAATTCAGAGCTATCTATTTTAAAAGACTTATTGGGCTGTATAGATGTTACAAATACACCTACACCTTGGCGACTATCGACTAAGCCTTCCGCTTTTAATTGCGCGATAGCTTCGCGTACTACACTGCGACTTACACCCGCTTGGTTTTCAATTACCTTAGAAGAGGGCAATTTATCACCAGTTTTAAATGTCCCACTTTGAATTTCATCCCTTAAAGACTTTACTAATTCATTGGTTAGGCTTAAAGATTTTGGTACTTGGTTAAGTGTGAAAGACGTCATATCTGATAACTTATCTCTAAAATAGATTCCCCAAATTCTAGCAAACTTAAATATTTAATTCTATTGAAATTTAATCAACTTAATATTTATTAAAGTTTTGATAATTAACTTTAAATTTTTGTTTGTAATAACTTAATCTAAACTAGTAAATGAATGTAGGATATCATATAACATGTATCGACATCTGTTTTATGAACAGTGAAACTAAGTAGGAATTAAAATATGTATATAAACGTTAAAATGAAAACTATTATTACTGTCTTATTAATCATTGCTGTGATGAGTTGCACTAAGTATTCAAGAATAAACAGCAAAGACGAAACGTCCAACAAAGCAAAAAAACCGAATGTGGTTATTTTATATGTTGATGATTTAGGCTACGGCGATATAGGCAGTTATGGATTAAAAGGAGCAACTACGCCTAATATAGATCAACTAGCAGCAAAGGGTATTCGTTTTACAGATGCTCATTCATCAGCAGCAACCTGTACACCTTCTAGATACTCTCTATTAACTGGGCAGTATGCTTTTAGAAACAATGCGGCTATCTTACCTGGTGATGCCCCGTTAATTATTGATCATACAAAACCTACATTGCCGAAAATGTTTCAAAAAGCAGGTTATAAAACAGCGGTAATAGGTAAATGGCATTTAGGTTTAGGCAGTGGCAACGTTGATTGGAATAAACCTGTATCGCCGGGGCCATTAGAATTAGGATTTGATTATAGTTTTTTATTGCCGGCAACTGGAGATCGAGTACCTACTGTTTATCTTGAAGGTCATCACGTGGTCGGATTGGATCCAAATGACCCCATTACAGTTAGTTATGAAGCGCCTATTGGTGAACGTCCGGTTGGTACACTGCACCCCAAATTATTAAAGCAAACGGCTGATTTACAACACAGTGCCTCCGTTGTAAATGGTATTAGTCGTATAGGTTGGATGGTGGTGGAAAAAGCGCAGAATGGGTGGATGAAGAGTTTTCTCATGTTTTTACAGATAAAGCTATTGAATGGATAGAGGCAAATCAAGAGGAACCATTTATGTTGTTTTTTCCTTTTCATGATATTCATGTACCAAGAGTGCCGAATAAAATGTTTCAAGGAAAAAGTAGTATGGGACCAAGAGGAGATGCCATCGTACAAATGGATTGGATGACAGGGCGGATTATTAATAAGTTAAAATCACTTGGTCTATACGATAACACTCTTATCATTTTCTCAAGTGATAACGGTCCGGTTTTGGATGATGGTTATGCAGACCAAGCTGTTGAATTAGTCGGTGAACATGATCCTTCTGGAATATATCGAGGGGGAAGTACAGTGCATATGAAGCAGGAACACGTGTTCCTATGATTGTCACTTACCCTAATGGTATTAAAAATTTAGGTGACAGCAACGCACTCATTAGTCATATCGATTTCTATCGTTCACTTGCTAATTTTATTGGTGTTGAGCTTTCTAATACTGAAGCTATTGATAGTCAAAACGTTATTGATGCTTTGTTAGATTCCTCCAAAAGTGCCCGTAAAGTTATGTTAGAAGAATCTTTTACTTTGGCACTTAGAGAGGGGGATTTTAAATACATTGCCCCGTTTGAAGGTAATACCCCTGATTGGTTAATGAATAAAGCCGTTGAGAGTGGACTAAAGCCAGAAGGGCAATTGTTTGATTTAAGCTCGGATGCCACAGAAAATATTAATATTATTGATAAAATGCCGGAACGAGCAAGAGCTATGCAAACTAAAATTGAGGCAATAGTTTCACAAAATTCTTATAAATAAATGGAACAACAGAGTGACTTAATGTCACTCTGCTTTTTAAACTATTTTCTATTTTCTATTTACTTTTTGAGTGACGTTTTTAATTACTATTTGAAACAGTTATCCGTCATCACATATTCGAAAGGGCTAGCAGGAAAACCCTCACTATTAAATAAGCTTGCAATAGGGTTATCTGCCCATGCGTACCTCACTGAGCAAACCTTGCCAATATTTACAGGGCTCAGGATTACACTATTATTATGTACTTCAGCATGAATGTTGTGATAAATGCCATCTGTACCTGCAATTTCAAATCCTAATAACTTGCTTTGTGCTTTAGTTAAAAGTGAGTTTTGGCTATCATTATGAAGTGTTAAGTTATGATGTGACGTTAAATGATTATCTGTATGTGAAAAGTTTGCAATCAAACTGTTTTTTTCTTGTCTTATTGTCGAGGTAATGGGGCCAGAATAAGATTTATTACCACCATAAGTCTTAGTTTTAGCGATACTTGCCAAACGATTCCCAACCACTTTTTTGTTGCGTGGATGTACATCTAAACTATTACCAACATCAATAGTGACAGCCATACCCGTATTGGATAATGCTAATGTATTGAGTTGAGCATTTCTTATTTGAGCCCAACCACTTTCTTTCGGATAATCTATTCTTTCCTTATAATTGGCTAATTGAACATAATAAAAAGGTAACTTGGTCTGTTGCCATTTATTTCGCCACTTGTTATTAAGTTTTTAAATTGCGCCTGGTATAAGTCAGCTCTAGAAGTATTTGATTCACCTTGATACCAAATAACCCCCTTTATCTTAAAATTTATTAATGGATGAATCATCGCATTATATAAAACACTATGACTTCCCTGGTAGCGGGTAACTGATACTAAAGGCTCTTCTAATGTGTTATTGGTTCGCCAATCGCCTGTTAAGTTGATTTTTTGCTGACCGTTAATAATATAAAGTTGTTCTTTTAAACCAAAGCGTTTGAAATTACTCCAATCATTTGCGGTTCGTATTGCAATGGTATTATCACCATTTTTTAGTGTGCCACCGGAATTGTTATTGTACCTAACGTCGGTGTGCTGCGCGTTTAAAAATACGTTTGTTATTAATAAATACTTCAAAATAATTCGGGTATAAACCAAATGATAATAACGAAGGTTCTTTGATTGAAATGTTGGAAAGGTAAAGTTTTTTCCGCATCCATACTATGTTATCACCTTGATATTCTCCGGGTAAACTTGTAAGTTGCCAAGTGCTATCATCATACTGCTCTGAACCTGTTTGTAACTCTTTGAATGCCTTTTCATTATGTAATTGTTGTTGTCTACGTTTGTTATTGTTATCTGATAATTGTACTTTGTTTTGCCAATTATCTTTATCTAAGTATGTTGTATTTGGATACTCGTGAGGCAAATTTTTAACAATAGAATTTGGAGTCCAAGCTTCAATTGGCGTACCGCCCCAAGCACTGTCAATAATACCAATAGGTACATCAGTATCGAGGTGAATAGCTTTGGCAAAATACCAAGCAATCGCTGAAAAATCTTTTACTGTATTTGGTGTGGCGGATAGCCATTTTTTTTCAAGGGTTAACGTAGTTTTTGGTGTCGGACTAATAGTATTTTTCACTTCCAAAAAACGTATTAAAGGTAAGTTTGCTTGTAGTGACTCATCCTCCCAATTATCGGTAGACCAAGATAGTTTCCACTCCATATTTGATTGTCCTGACGCAATCCAAACATCACCAAAATAGATATTACTAATTTCTTTTTCTTTTTTTTGAGAAGTCACTTTAATAACATGTGGTCCACCTACAGCTTGAGCAGGTAAATTCACTTCCCAATAGCCTTGTAAGTTAGACATACCTTTCCATTCCGATTTATCCAAGGTGACTGTAACAGGGGTACTAGGGGCAGCTGATCCTGATATCAAAAATGGTTTGTCACGCTGAATTATCATATTGTCTTGAAATAGATTGGATAATGTTAT
The DNA here is from genome assembly GCF_022669015.1 of Colwellia maritima. Taxonomy (GTDB): domain Bacteria; phylum Pseudomonadota; class Gammaproteobacteria; order Enterobacterales; family Alteromonadaceae; genus Colwellia; species Colwellia maritima. The sequence goes on from NZ_JAKKSL010000005.1 coordinate 74,413, forward strand.
GGCTGTTGTACTGAATGACAATAAACTTAATGTCACCAATAGGGATAAGCAGAATGATTTAATTAAAGCGTTATTCATATTTCTCTCAATTATTTCTAATTAACGTTATATACAGTCGCTAAATGATATGTAGTTATGGTTGCCCGCTAAGAAACTAGCTTCTACAAGATAGTAATGAATAACCAAATATTTAATTAACCAACGTTCTTTTTACTTATTATTGAAGCGATTCAATTATCAATTAATAATTTGTTATCATTAGTTGATGTATGATATCTTATATCTAAATTGATCTTAATGACAATCAAATTTGAGGTGATAACGCAGTTTTATGGCTTGTTATGGATAGGGCTATTCTTGCTTGTATGATAACTTACGTGTGTTTATTGAATTATCATATGGTTTTATCATTACGTCATTTAATCTGTTTTTATCACTTAATTTAAGCGTGTTTTTCAACTGTTTTTCATAAGGAAACATCATGAAATATTTGTTATGTGTATCTACCCTTTTTCTGATCAGTTCATGTGGGGAGTCATCGATAGCAAATAATAGCACTTCAGCTAATGTATCTATTCCTGCGGTAAACTCTCTACCACCATGGCAACATTATCTACCAAAAGGCAACGGGCAATCTTTATTAGATTTTTCGGCTGTTGGTGTCAATTACTCAGAATCTGGCATTCCTACATTAGCTTTACCTATTTTCAACGTCGTTGATTTCGGTGCTGTACCTAATGATGAGATTGAAGACTTAGAAGGTATCCAAAAAGCCATAGCCGCTGCTGAAAAAGCAGGGGGAGGGATTGTAAAATTTCCGGAGGGTCGTTTTTTGATAAATGAAGTTGAAAACCGTCGTACAGGCATTCTAATTAGCGCTTCTCGGGTTATTCTACAAGGCAGTGGAAATAGTGTAGATGGAACCGACTTATTTATGAAATATCCACTTGCTCCACAAGATCCACAAAAAAAGTGGACAGTACCGGCAATGATTAGATTCCACCGCATGATACTTCAGCACCATCTTCGAAAGGTATAGGAAAATATATAGCAGAATCTGTCATTGTAGAGGATTCAAAGCAAAATGATACCTTTGTACTAGTGCAGGACACCTCAAAATTTAATGTTGGCGATGTTGTGACATTAGACATGCAAAACCCTAAAGCCAACGATGATTTTCTCGATGGAAAACAACCAAGAGATATTTGGGAAGAGGTTATTGATAAAGGTGTAAAAGCGTCAGAAACACTCGAAATTAAAGAGATTAACGATAATAAAATATTTTTTGAACAGCCTTTAATTACACGTATTAATAAAAGCTATGGTTGGAAAATTCGTTCAATTTACACCATCAAGAATGTAGGTATTGAGAACTTACGGTTTACTGGCAACTTTAAAGAGACATTTGCTCATCATAAAAATGCAACACATGATTCTGGATTTACAGCGGTTAATTTAAATAGAACAACACATTCTTGGGTTCAAAATGTTGTTTTTCGAAATGTCTCTGTCGCCGCGAGCGTCTCAGGCGGTATAGCTAATACCATGATGCTTAACGTTATTGAAGGAAATAGAGGGCATGCCTGCTTTAATATCACCTTTGGTACGCGTAATTTAACCGCGTTGAATATAGATATAACAAATAAGGGGCAATGGCATGGGCCAGGCGCATCACACCTTTCCGTTGGTAATGTAATTTGGCGCTTTAATAGCCCTAAGTCACGGGGGATAGATTCGCATGGGTTATTTCCACGCTTTACTCTCTATGACAACGTTACAACGTATGGTTTTGGTGGTTGGGGAGGTAATTTCAAAAACTTACCAAACCATTTAGAAGGACTAGTCTTGTGGAATTTTGTACAAACTGGCGATACCGTTGGTGAATGGCATGAGGGTAACTTTAATTTCTGGGATACCGACAAACCTAAAAGCCAACCCTATACCTTTTTTACTGCCGTAAACCCGATACTTATCGGTTATGAAGGTAGTGCGAATGGTGTTGTTAGTGAGCATATGAAACATGTTAATAGTTTCGGTAAAAATGTTGATTTAGATTCATTATACGAGTCTCAGTTACAGCATCGAATTGGGCATACACCGTCTTGGATTATCAGTGCTTTATCGAAATGGCAACGTCTACTGGCTACATATTCAATAGAAAATTAACCTTATACCTAACAAGTAAAACCTAAAACAAATTAAAAAGCACACTTAATCTACTACTACTAAATAGTACTGTCAGGATAGTAACTTATGAAATTAACAATACCATTATATACTTTTTTTATATTAGTCATGGGGTCATTAGCTCCATACAGTGTAGCTAAATCTATTGATGAAAAGCCTAATGTACTCGTTATTATTGCTGATGATGCAGGCTTTGGTGATGTAGGTTATAACGGAGCTGAAATTAATACGCCGACACTTGACGGCTTGGCGAATGACGGCGTTCGTTTAAATAATTTTTATACGTATTCTACTTGTACTCCCTCTCGCGCTGCTTTTTTTACGGGTCAAGCGCCAAGTCGTTTTGGTTTACTTTACCCTATCATGAAAGAAGATAAGGTTGGCTTGCCGAAAAATCGTAAAATTATGCCCGCGTTATTTAAAGAAAATGGTTATCAAACAGCTTTAATTGGTAAATGGCATCTTGGTGAGGAAGACGGATTTGCCCCGTTAGATAAAGGCTTTGATTATCATTATGGCATTCGTGGCGGTTGGATTGATCATTATACTCATCATAATCCAGAACACGGTCATGATTGGTACCGAAACAATAAGCAAATTAAATTACCTCAAGAACATGCAACCGATCTCATCACTAAAGATGCATTATCTTACTTACAAAATTTGAACACTAAAAACAGCAAGCCCTTTTTTTTAACGTTAAGTTACACCGCACCACATGTACCTATACAGGTTGATCCAAAATGGATTAAACCTTATGAAACCAAAGATTGGTAATAAAACTCGACTTGGCTATGCAGGCATGATGACTCAACTGGATGACTCAGTTAATCAGGTAATTACTCAGTTAGCTACTTTGAATATGTTAAAAAATACTATCGTTGTTTTTTTTAGTGATAATGGACCATCTGCGCCAGGTAAAAAATGGTATATCCGGCCTGAGTTTCATCATGTTAATTTTTACGGCAATGAAGGGATTTATGGATTAGCAGGAGGTCATAAAGGATGGAAAGCACAACCTTACGATGGCGGAATGCGCACACCTGCATTTGTTTATTGGCCAAAAAATTTAAGTAAAAAGCAAATAGACTCTCCAATTATCATTCAAGACCTGTATCGTTCTTTAGCATCAATTACTCGTCTCTCTGGCGTGCCTAAAGCCATTGATGGTGATGGGCGAGACATGAGTAATACGTTAACGACTGGAAAATCTGACCGTACCAGTTAAATTTTATTGGCGTACAGGTAAAAATGTCGCTTTGAGATTGGAAGAATGGAAACTCGTCATTCACGAAAATACGCCCTACGCAAAAGGTATGAAACCAGAGCTCTATAATTTACTTAATGATCCGCTGAATCTGTTAATCTGGCAAGTAAAAAACCGAATGTATTAGCTGATTTACTCAGTGTATTAAAAGTTGAATATGATAAAGATCCTGAGCCATACATTAATCCTGCCTTGTTAATAAAAGGTCGTTAGGCAAAGACGTTTCATTTCTTGAAAAGAGAAATGATGCAATCGTTCAATAATTTAATACAAGGCTTGGTTATAAGGGGAGTTCTGTGAGGTTTACTATATTTATTCGTTTTGTCGTCGTAATGAGCAGTCTGTTTATAAGTGGTATCTGTGTATGTAACAATATCGAACCCGTTACAGTGATGGAGAGTTTTGAACAAGGTATTCCAGATGGATTGTATGCCACTGGCGGTAAACTAAGTTTAGATTCTAAACGTATGAAGCACAAGGCAACATCACTACGTTGGGATTGGGTTGGCAATGATCGATTAATCTTTGATACACCACTGGGTTACCACGAACCCCGTGATTTAAAAACAATTGATAAAACCGGTCGAGACCAATACCTATTTAAAAACTACTGAAAATTATCAAACAGTTAATGCTCTTGAGACAAGCCACATTAGAGTAAATATTCAAAATAATATTGTACTTACTTTACCTCCACTTTCTACCGGGTTACCAAAAGCAGGTAAAAAGATTGCAATAACGCCACCTGAGTACGAGGGGACCCGTGTCTACCACACAGCTTACTTACCTGAAAATTGGTCTCAAGAGAAAGTTCATCAAGGACAAACCTGGCCAATTATTTTTGAATATACGGAGAATAAATATCCTAAATCGGGTTCTACCGGTGAAGTAAAAGATGCAGCATTTGGTTTTGGTTTAAGTGCAGGTAAATTTATTTGGATAAGTTTGCCATACATACATTCCAATAAGATGGAAAATCAACTCACCTAGTGGGGTAATAAAGAAGCTACCGTAAATTACGCTAAGATCAATGTACCAAGAATTATCAAAGAGTTTGACGGAGAATCGCGCGCGGTTTTTCTCTGTGGTTTTTCTCGAGGAGCTATTGCTGTTAATCACTTGGGATTACATGACGATGAAATTTCTAAACTATGGACTGCGTTTATTGTGCATGATCATTTTGACGGTGAACAATAATGGTTAGGCACTAGTTGGGGGTCACCCTATGAAAAATATGTTCGAGAGTCATCAGTACGATTACAGCGCGTAAAAGGACGTCCTTATCTAATAACAAGTGTTCCGCCCATGGTCACACTACAAAAAGATTTGTAGAATCGCAGTTAGGTACTACTAATAATTTTACCTATTTGAATGTTAATACAAAAAATATTTTTGGTCATTTCCCCAATTCAATTGCTAAAAGTGGACATACGGATAGGCGGCCTTTAGTGCCAAGTTATTATCGTACTAACGCTTGGCATTGGTTGAATAGTCAAATGACGCTGAAATAAGTGCATACGTTGATTAGTCGCTTATTACTAACAGAAAGTAAATAAGTTTGTAATTTCAGCGCAGATAGATCAGTTTGATACTCGACACACAAACCGCGCTTTGAGGTTAATTCAGCTTATTAATCTTTTTCTCACTCCTTTATAATGGACCCACTTTGCAGTTTGACTATACCTATTCTAGTAAATTATTACCGATAGAATGCTTTGCCTAGTTTTATTTCCCTAATACCATAAGCCCAAACATTTAATACAAGGATATAAATATTATATTTTTGTTTTCTATTGATAAGTTATTACGTTTCGACGAAAGGCTGAGCATTAACGTTAAGCATCACTTTAATAAACCTATATATGTATAAGGGGGGCAATGTTTACAACTGACATAAAAAACTGCCTGTAATCTGATAAAAGATTGCAGGCAGTTTCTGTGCTTTTTACTCATTAAAAATTAATTTTTGAACAACCTTCTTATTGATAAAATGGTTAAAAGGAATAATGAATAAGCCATTGAACCACCTGATGAATTTGTTTCTTCTTGTACAGGAAGAGTCGGCGATATAATAATTGTTACCTTATCTGTTGATGTCAGTTCGCCATCACCTGATGTTAAAGATAAAACGTATTTTCCTGTAGCTGCGAACGTTGCCGTCGTTACACCTGAAGATTTATCGGCAAAGGTAACACCTTCAGGTCCAGACCATATACAAGTAACCACGTCTGTTGTAGGTAAGTCATCGTCAGTACATTTACCGCTTAAGTTAACACTATTATTTGGAGATACAGCTACTTGGAGTGTACCAAAGCATTAACAGTGGGGGCTTGGTTGGTAATAACATCAATACTTGTGTCACCCTCTTGATAACTTTTCCAAGTGATATTGTCGATAGCTATCGTGTTATTACTTTCATTTTCAGATGCACCTCTTAAGCCAATAGTGAAGTCTCCAGAAATATTGATATTATCAAATTCAATTAAGTAAGCGTTAGGACCTGTATGACTAGAGGTAGCAACTACTTCACCATTAATTAATAACTCCAAGTTACGTTCGATCCCAAGATCAAATAAATCGATAGCTTCCACAGAGAATGAGCGAATACCGCCAGAGATAACACCCGACTGTACAGCAACAAATCTATCTGTTGGTTTACCTAGAAAGTAAATTTGTGAAGTTGAATTAAGATAATCTTTTACACCTTTCACATCTTTAACTGTCCACTCTATATTATTAGCCCCTATATATGTTAGAGGATCATGATTTTCAGGCCACCTTCATAAGGTAGGTTAGTAAATGTTTCTCTATTTTGTTCTTCTATTGATGTAATTACTGTTGTTGCAGTAAAGCCACCATCATTAGTTGTGGCTGTAATAGTTGCATTACCGGCCTGAAATCGCGGTGACGATACCAAAGAGAATCAACCTTTGCAATAGCTTCATTACTTGAAGACCAAGTGACTGATGTATCAGTAGCAAACGAAGGTGTTAGCATTGGTGTAAGTGTTATTTGCTTACCCGTAATCAGTTGTTCACCTTCTGAAGAAAGGGTAACCCCAGACACCAGTATGCCTGCACTATACCAATCAGTTTTTAGTGTGTTGAATTGTGTTTTTGCGTCTGTAGTCCAGTTGGATGTCTCACTTCCATATGGCTTCCATGTAATATTATCTATTGCTACAGAGTTATTAGCATCTCCACTGGCGTCGGTACTTAAATTTTTAAGTGCTAAAGTGAAGTCTCCTGAGATATTAATATTATTAAATTCAATGGTATACGGTTCACCACCTGTATGAGAATAAGTACCAACAGAGGTATCATTGATAAATAGTTCAACAATGCGTTCATTACCTGCGTCCCATTTATCAATAGCATCAATAGTTAAAGAGCTTATACCACCAGTAATTGTGCCAGACTGTAGGGAAACATCTCTCTCTGCAACAGGTTGGGCTGCTTGTCCTTGGAAAAGAATTCCTTGAGTAGAGTCAATATACCCCGGAGCAAGACTTTTAACATTTTGTTTGAAAGACCATTCAATACCGTTATCACCAACAAATGTTTCTTTGTTCGACCAAACACTGTCATATTTGTAAATGTTTCTGATTTTTCAGAAGGAACTTCAAATACTAACCTATGCTCTAATTCAGCTTCGTAAAGCGACTCTGGTATCACTTTAGTACCCGTGCTTTCTTGATATTTTAAACTTGTTTCATCAAAGGTCGTTTCATTGCCGTGGTAGCCAACAATAATAGGACTAACTAACGTTGGACCACAATAATTACCAAGACAATCGCCTGGCCAAAAGTTAATTGGATCTGTTTGTGTTGTTTCTGTTGCTGATTGGTTCCATAGGATTAAACCAGTTAGGTGATTAGGAAGATTAACAACATTACCACCAATACTTGATATACCCGTACTTGCATAGTTATCAACTAAATTGGTACGTGGTTGATTCGCATGTAAATCCCAACCACTCCCTTGTTCTGATTCTACACGCCAAGTGACGGAACCATTACTACCACCTGATATATCAGCACCATGGAAAGTACCATTATTCGTGTTATCCCAAATTAAACCTTGTAAAACACGGCTTGAATTTCCACCAATATTACCGATAGTATGACCCGCATTACCGTCGATTAAAATAGTATGAATACTTGAAGCGTATGCTAAGCCCATTCCTGCTGCTTTGGTTACATTGGTAAAACGAGAACGAGTTACCCATGAATCAGCAACACGAACCATATCGACCCCATTCCAAGCATAATCGTGAATATAATCTTTATGATGAACAAATGGGTCAGTGAAATTGGCTTTAAAATGAATATCTTCAAAGCCAACATTTTCTAATAATGTATAAGCATTAGCGGTCCAGTTCATTGTTGACTTAATATCATCAACAATGGGATCTTTCAGGGTGACAGTATTTTCAATAAGATCAATGGACACTATTTCATGAAATTCGCTTAATTCAATACCTTCATTGTTGATAACTGTCCACAAATCACGAGCGTCTTTATTATCAAGGTAATCAGCATTTGCCGAAGTATTAGCTTTCATGATTAATCTAATATGTTTTTTGTCAGTGAATACACTTGCATCAGCAACATGTATCACTTTACTTCCTCGGCTTTCATCTTGAGTGATGGTGGTTGTAGCGCCGTTTTCTGAAGGAGTAGAGAAAGTGAACATACTGGGCGTATTCCAATTACTCGCGCCTTCTGGCAATAACATGTGATTTACCATTTTTACCACGGTACCGCCCGGTGTTGAACCACTTCCTTTTAGTATGATATTTGAGGCGCTTATTTGTATTGTACTCGTATTTTCAGCATCAGTATTTACTAAAAATTCACCAAAGCAGGAAACATGACAACACCACCGCCATTTGCTTCAGCAGCGTTGATTGCTTGTTGAATAGCGTCTTGATCAGACAGCATATCGTTAGCAATGGCACCGAAATTAACGATATTGAAAACATCTAAACCGTTATGATTTACCGGTATCGGTTGTTCACCAAGTTTATAACCCGCGTAAGAATAATCAGGCATTAAAGGAATTGACTCATCTGCAATAGTCCCAATGTATTTTTGCCAAATTTTGGCATCTTCAGCGTATGCTGCCCCGGCTGAAGCTATCAAAATTGCACTGGTCAATAGTATCGTTTTTTTTATTTTTAAATGTGTTAGCTTGTTTTTATTCATTTGCTTCCCCTCATGAGTATTTATTTTACATAGTTATAATACAACCTATAATGTAAGATATCATACAAGTTGAGGGCGGGCAACTTGTAAGATAAGTTGTGTTTTTAAGCTATTTAACCAGGAATTGGTTTAAGATATTTGTAACTATTTGGAATACAGAACAACATGTATTAAGCCGATTTCAGGTTATTTGCTAGGGGAGGAGGTTGTTTATCAATGTGTAGCGATACTTTTTGGTATAAAATAATGAACGCATAAAAGAAAGCTGAATTAAGTTAAATCAAACGAGAAGAAAATATTGTCCATAGCATAAAAAAGGTGAGCTTTCATAATGAAATACTCACCTCTATTTTTATGGTTAATTTATTTAGAAACGTTGTCTATTTAGAAGCTAACTCTTACACCGGCAGAATAACGAGTTCCAGTGTCAGTTATGCTGATCGTACGGTTTTTATATACCGAATACTTGTAAGGGTCTTCGTCGAGTAAATTAATGACATCAGCAAACACTGAAACATTATCTGATATGTCATAACTCATTGATGCATCTACTTGGCCGTAATCATCTACTTTCATAGGATCGCCCCAAGAACAGGTGTTACAAGTGGTATAACCTTCACGCCAATTGTAAGCAATACGAACTTGGATTTTATCATTTTCATAAAATCCGATAACGTTATATGAGGTTTCAGACAGTCCATTTAACGAAACTTTAGATGTACTAGTTTCATCAGCTGCGGCTGTGGTGTCTAAAAGAGTATAGTTAGCTTGTACCCCAAAACCTAACGGAAAATTATGTAGCACTGATAATTCAAGGCCATTTACTTTAGCCGACTCTGAGTTAAAAGGTGATGTTTGTTGGAATTCACGGTTTACTTTGCTAATCGAATCATATAATTCAACATCTTGTGTTTGAGAGATAATATAATCTGATAAATTTTTAACAAAATAAGTACCGCCAACATAACTTTCTTCAGCATAATACCACTCTAAGGCTAAATCTATATTATTGGAGGTATACGGTGATAACTCTGGGTTCTGACCTTTGATCGTACCATTAAACTCTGTACCACCTTGGCCATCAGATATTGCCGAAGCACTTATGGTTTGTCCAGAAATCAATTGCCCCATACTTGGACGAGTTAAAGATTTAGAATACGCAAATCTTGCAACTAAATCATCTGTAACGCTCCATTTCAAGTTAAGGCTTGGTAATAGCTCAGAATAACTACCTTTGGCATTAATAGCATCACTACTATTTATATAAGAGGTATATGAACCTGTGCCAGGTATTTCTTCCATACCAACAAACTCTTGCCCAACACTGATTGAAGTAGTATCAGTTTTTACATAACGTAAACCGATGTTACCCGACCAAGATTTACCTTCAAAGTTTGCTTCAGCATAAGCAGTCCATGTTTCTTCGCTAACAACCCAAGATTTACCCGCTTCATATACTGGGGTGTATGGACCGTATTTACCGCCTGCAGGATTAAACGCAAAACCGGCTTCAATTTTTGCTAGTTGATTAGCAACAGCGGCATCAGCAGCAGCTTGGGCTTCAGCTTCACTGCCATAAGTTGGATCACCATTACTAAAGTTATTCATGATTTGCTCTCCAATATGGTTCGCATTTCCTTTTGCTTCATCACTAATAAGGTAAGTGAAGATATCATCAGGATTATACGTTAACCAAGAGTTTACAAAACCACCTTGATCATGATCGGATAAAAAACCGCCTTTAGGAGTAACTTTATAGAATAAAGACTCAGGAACATTGGCATAAAAACCAGGATATAAGCCTTTAACTACTTGTGTCCATGGTGTTTCATAGCGATCTTTACTTTTCTCACGGTCAGAATAATAAACACCTGATTTAATTGAAGTTAGTAAGCCGTAATCTTCTGTTACCCATTCTGAATCTATTCTTAGTTCTGTAATTTTATCGTCTGCATTATTACTAGTTAACGAAACATTATTCGTGTGGTATTGACCAAGATCACCATAGAAATTTGCATCATTAGTTTCCCAAATGAAAGAGTCACCTGTGTCTTGCCAATGAGCCGGTGTTTGTGTTGGGTTAGATACGGTGATGTTAGGGTTATTAGCAGAGCGGGCTTTCGCTTTTGATGTATGAAGATCCGCAACTATATTGAAATTATCAGTCACAGACCAATCAATATTTAAACCAAACATACCAGTAGAACTATCGCGATCATTATCCACAAATTGTGCACTATTCCATTGACCAATCGGTAACTGTTTACCATTATCGTAAAGTTGAAAAACACCAGGGGATACGTATGGTTTTACTGAACGATCAAATTCTGTGACGGTACCATTTTCATCAACCACAGCATTATATTGTGGGTTTGAATAATAACGACTCAGTGTATGACCTGCTTTTTGAGCCGTTAGTTGAGAATATAAAGCATCGGCAGTAACTAGCACGTCTTCTGTCGCTTGCCATTGAGCAACTAAAGTACCGCCAATACGTTCCCTTTGAGCCAACTCATAGCGTTGAAATGCGGACTGTGGACGACGATATACATCTTCTGTAAAGTCAGAGTCAGGGCCGCCTAATTGAACATTACTATTTCTGAAATTATCAGAGCCCGCTTGGTCCATTCTGCTGTCACGTCTTTGATAAGCAAAAGAGCCTAAGATACCAAAGTCGTTATCGAAATTTTGGCTTAACAAAGCAGATACATAAGGATTTGTACCATCGGCTAATGTATCGTATACCGCTTTCGCTGATGCAGCACCTCTTTGACCTTCAAAATCAAATGGTTTTGCCGTTTTAACATTAACTGTACCCCCTAAACCACCTTCAAGGGTTTCGGCACGTTGTGTTTTATAAACATCTGCACCACTAATTAATTCCGATGCAACCAAGTCGAATGAGAAGCCTCTACTATCATCATCTGTTGGCATGGTGCGGCCATTAAACAAAACGTTATTGAATTGTGGTCCGAAACCACGAATTGATATCTTTTGTCCTTCACCTGATTCACCACGATCTATTGTTACACCCGTAATACGCTGTAACGATTCGGCAACATTTTGGTCTGGAAATTTACCAATATCTTCCGCAGAGATGCCATCAATAATATTTTCTGCATTACGTTTGTCAAACAGAGAGCGAACTAAACTTCCACGAATACCTGTAACTTGAATTACTTCAATTTCATCTACTGTATTCTTAGCCGCATCATCGGCAAAGGCCGGAGTGGCAGATAATGCTGTCAATATCGCCAATGTTAAACTACTTGCTTTAAAATTCATGAGTTCTCCCTAATGTATTTTATTTTAATTATTTATTTCTTAATATCTGTCTCTAAAATCATTGTAAGTGGATAGATGATTGCTGCTTTAACTATACTTACTTTTACTTGTAAGACAACATATAACTCTACAGAAGTTTTTATAACAATCAAGCTTTATTAGAAATATAGTAGTGAATTTTTTTACCTAAATCATTAATAGTCTGTTTTATAATGATTTTATTATTAAAAATTTTTAAATATGCATCATGCTGTTTATTTTTGTAGCATTTTTCATTCTACTATTTATTGAAGATAAATAGCTAAGTTAACCATATTGATTAAGTGTTATCAGCTTATTTGGGGATTAAAAGTATAAGGTTTTATTGTTGTAAATTAATATTAGTTATTATTTATCAAAGGATTAATGTCGATGTTGGTGTGTTTTTTTCTTTTTGATGTACAGTACTTGTTTATAAAGTGTTACTTAAATAAAGGGTCTATTCACCTTTAGTTTTATAGGTTTCATCATTCGTTTACGATAACGCTACGTAATATGTCTTCTTGTAATACATGTTAGGGGTGTTATTATACTTTGACTTAATTAATGGTTAATGCATTTTATAACAAGACTGGAGCAAATTTTAGCTGATATTTTAATTAAAGTATTATTAATCAGTGGTTTATTGTTTTTTTGTCAGAGCGGTATGCTTATGTATTTAGCTAATTGAGTATAGTAACTCATATAAAGAATTATAATTAAAGGTGAATAAATGACGAGTTTTACAACTAAATTGGGTACGTTAGACACTACCATTTTTATTGTCTATGTTATAGGCCTACTATGCCTTGCTTTGTGGATTTCTCGCAATGAAAAGAAAGGGGGAGTGAATACAGAAGATTATTTTTTAGCTAGTAAGTCTTTACCTTGGTGGGCAATAGGCGCTTCTTTAATTGCGGCTAATATTTCAGCTGAACAAATTATTGGTATGTCAGGTTCGGGGTACGCCATTGGTTTAGCAATTGCGTCTTATGAATGGATGGCAGCAATAACCTTGGTCTTAGTCGGTAAATACATGCTACCTATTTTTTTAGAAAATAAAATATTCACTATGCCTCAATACCTTGAACAACGATTTGATAACAAGGTAAAAACCACCATGGCTATATTTTGGTTAGTCGTTTACACTTTTGTTAATTTAACCGCGGTATTATGGTTAGGCGGCATGGCTATCGAAACAGTGGCGGCGTCGATTGGATGTTCGGCATGATATTTCTAGCCGTATTTTCTGTTGCATACTCTTTATATGGCGGTTTAAAAGCGGTTGCTTTTACCGATATATTACAAGTTGTGTTATTGGTGTTTGGTGGTTTATTGTTGAGCTATTTATCGTTAGATGCCGTTGCTGATGGAAAAGGTGTTTTAGGCGGCTTTGGTATTCTTACAGACAAAATGCCTGAGCATTTCGACATGATACTCAGTTCTGAAAATGCACATTACATGAGCCTACCTGGTATTTCCGTATTAATTGGTGGTATGTGGGTAATGAATTTTAGTTATTGGGGATTCAACCAATATATCATTCAGCGTGCTTTAGCGGCGAAAGATATTAAAGAAGCACAAAAAGGTATTGCTTTTGCTGCTTACCTTAAACTATTAATGCCCGTTATTGTTGTATTACCAGGCATTGCCGCTGTTATTCTTTATCCTAGTTTAACGACACCCGATCAAGCTTACCCCTCAATGATGGCACTTATGCCGGTAGGTATTAAAGGCTTAGTTTTTGCGGCTTTAGTTGCGGCAATTGTTTCGTCACTTGCTTCCATGACCAATAGTATTTCAACTATTTTTACCATGGACATCTACAGTCGATTCAAACCGAATAAGAGTCAACGTCATTATGTACATATTGGGCGTATTGCAGCGTTAGTTTCGTTATGTATTGCTTTAATTGTTGCTCAACCACTTCTGGGTAAGTTTGACCAAGCCTTCCAATATATCCAAGAGTTTACGGGGTTCTTTACGCCAGGTATCGTGGTGATATTTGTAATGGGGATGTTCTGGAAACGTGCTACTTCAATGGGGGCATTTTCTGGGGCGATAGGCTCAGCCGTATTTTCGTTAATACTTAAATTTGTTTGGCCCGAATTACCTTTTATGGATCGTGTTGGTTTAGTCTTTTTACTTTGTTTGGCACTTTGTTATTTTGTTTCTATTGCAGGTAAACCTAATACAAATGACAGCAGTGTTAGTTTAGAACAAGTGAGCTTTTCAACAACTAAGTCATTTAATGTTGCGGCTGCCGGTGTTGTGCTCATTCTAACGGCTTTATATGCCACTTGGTGGTAATTAGGTAACTGAATGAGATCGGTTGAGTGTGTTCGAGTGTGATTATTGACACTTGACAGACTTAGCAAACGGCAAGATATCAGGCTTTACTAGCTTCGCTCTTGCCGTATTGCTTTAAAGTCAACAAGTTAGAACACATCACTGTGCTAAAAACACTCATGCTAATATTCATCTTTTATATCAACATTTTTTATATGTATAATTTAAAGCTTATCTATCTCTTCTTTTAAGTGTGCTCAACAACCAATTGATTTTGAGTGCCAAGTCCCTCAATACTCAATGTAATTTTATCACCTGGTTGTAAATATAAAGGTGGTGTTTGCCCTAAACCAACACCAGTAGGAGTACCTGTTGATATAATATCGGCCGGTTGTAAACTCATAAATTGGCTTAAGTAACTCACTATATAAGCAGGCTTGAATACTATGGTTCTACTATTGCTATTTTGAAATGTTTTTCCGTTAACCGCTAAATGTATAGATAAATTATTAGGGTCTTTTACTTCATCACTCGTAACTAACCAAGGACCTATCGGGCCAAAGGTATCGCAACCTTTACCTTTATTCCATTGGCTTCCTTTTTCTAATTGAAACGTACGCTCCGACACATCATTACAAACACAATACCTGACAATATAATCACCACAACTTTTGCTACGCTAACATAAGAAGCATGTTTACCAATAACAATAGCAAGTTCAACTTCCCAGTCTAACTTATCACTGTTTCTAGGTTGTACTATGTCATCATTAGGGCCAAAAATTGCACTCGTAGCTTTAGTGAATACTTCTGGCTCGTCTGGAATTGTCATACCCGATTCGGCAGCATGGTCAGCATAATTAAGACCAATACATAGAGACTTACCCACATTGCTAACACAAGCGCCTAGTCGAACATTAGGGCTAACAATAGGAAAACTTGATAAATCTAACGCTTGAATGCGTTGTAAGTTATCACGTGATAATGTCGCGCCATTTATATCACTAATAACGCCACTTAAGCTTCTAATGTCGCCATTATCATCCATAATGCCTGGCTTTCCCCTACTATCCTTGCCGTAATATAAAATAACACAGTAATGCACCCGCAATACAATACAGTGATAAGTACATAAATAACGCCTCATTGCTGAAAAAAGTCATTGAAAATGAGGCAACAATCGGACCTGAAAAACCGCCAATAGCATAAGCGAGCATAAGCGCACTGCTAGAGGCTACTGCTTTATCATCAGTGAGTTGAGCATAGGTTGCGGCCACACTAACCGGATATAAACACGCAATAGGCGCTCCCAAAGACAATACCCAAAATAGGCAAAGGCACTAGGGTATTTAATGCTAATAATAGCTGCGCAGCACCCGCTGTTAGTATAAGTAAAACAATTAAAATAGCTTCTCTAGAATACTTATCCGCCAACTTGCCAATAGTGCTTTGCAATAACACCCCTGAAAATACCATTGCTGACATAAAAAACGAAATATCTATGGTCGATACTTGCATGTTATTTGCGTAAATCGGGGCAAGATTAAATACAGTACCAATGGCATTACCAAGACACACAGCGCCAATAATCCCACATGGTGAAATTTTGAATAACGCGAAAAGCTTTACTGGTGTATTGAATGTTAAAGCAGGGTTTTCTATTCTGATCAGCGTTATTGGAACTAGTGCACAGCAGAGTAATAATGCAGCGATCAAAAAAGTAGCAGAAAAATTGCCTGGTATCAGGTTTATCATTAATTGACCTGTTCCCATGGCAAAATAAAAAATGACTTGATGAAGTGCCATTAGTCGACTTCTATTTGCGTTTTGACTCAGAGTATTAAACCAACTTTCTATCACAATCAGCATTACTGCAGCTGATAAGCCACTTACTATCCTGAGTAGAGCATAAAATACCACAGACTGAGTTAAACTATGCATTATTGCAGCGACTATCGCTATCGCACCAAACCCTGCAAAGGCTCGAATATGTCCTACCCGCGCAATAACCTTTTTCCCTTGGTAACTTCCAACAACTAAGCCGATAGAATAGAGTGCCATTATCTGACCAACAGTATTAGTCGATATTTCGTTACTTGAAAGACTTAAGGGCAGGGTAATACCCAATAAACTAATTGCCTGCATCTGAGCAAACAAGCTCACCAGTAGGGCTATAATAGTAACTAACGTAGTTTTATTGTTAACGTGGTATATCATGATGAATTATTTATAAGTGGCTCTTAATGTATGTTGTTTATAATACCTCTAGTGACTTCGAAGTCATTGATTCAGATCATAAAGCATGCAATCCAAGGGAAAAGCCACAGAACACAGTCTTTCTTGGAATAAATGTTAGAATTGTCACAATAATCACTTAAATTTAGTAATTATAATGGTTGAAATACCTAACTATTGACCACGAAGTCACAAATATAGTTGATTTTTACAATTTATTTTAAAAATTATTTAATTGTTTTTACTGATAGCGAATTTGTTTTAAGTTATTGTTTTACAGTCGTTTGTTTGTGTGGTTGTGTTTTTGATCGAATATAAACTAAAGCTAGGTTAAAAATTATACGTAAAGATAAAGGTTGTATGCTTGACATCAAAATGACTTCGAAGTATAAGTATAAGGGTGGGTAGTATGAATAATAAATAACCCACCAATGACACTAATTAAAATAATACGCACTTAACTTCATAAGTGAAAGAAGAGGGTTTATACATGAAGCCAGTTACAACAAGAAAACTCATTAAATCGGCTATTGCATTGGCTGTTATCAATGCTTGCTTAAGTCAAACTGCTCTTGCAGAGGAAGCTGCGAAAGCTGAAAGTTCAGGTAGAATTGAAAAAATAACGGTTACAGCTAACCGACATGCGCAAGATTTACAAGAAGTGTCATCTTCAATTACCGCATTAGGCGCAGACGATGTTGAACGTGCGGGCATTATTGATATAACTGGTTTGCAGCAAGTTGTCCCCGGGTTAAAAGTAGGTAGCTCAGGTGGTGAAGTTAGACCTGCCATGCGCGGAGCACGTACTAACGAGGTAGGTGTTGCAGGTACAGGTATCGCAGAACAAATTATTGGTATTTTCCAAGATGGTATTTACGTACCAACAACAACTGCGGGTATGGGCGCATTTGTTGATATTGAACGCATTGAAGTATTGCGTGGTCCTCAAGGTACACTTTACGGCCGAAACACCTTTGCCGGTAGTATTAACGTTATTACTAACCGTCCAAATATGGACGAAATAGAAGGCAATGTTAAAATTACCACAGGCGCATACAATCGTAGCGCATACGAAGGCGTATTAAACCTCCCGTTAACCAATAATTTGGCAACTCGTGTCGTCGTGGCTTCAGACCGACATGATGGCTACATTGAAAACCATGTTATACCAGGCCCATCAGATGATCTACGTGAGAAAAATTCTTTCTATGCTCGCTCTGTAACTCGATATGAACCTAGCGACAATTTCAATGCTACCTTCCGCCTAGATTATTCAAAAAAAGATGCTAACTCAGAAGCTATTTGGGGTTATCAACAAATAGCAGGTTATTCGTTAACTGAAACTAGCCCTGGTATTTATGATCCAAATGCCACGGTAACTCAAGGTCATACTTACCAACCGGCTGATGTTGAGCGTGATGATATTGGTCCATACGACGTATACCGAAATGCAATGTCTCTTGATAAACAAGAAGCATTTTCTGCTACGGCAACGTTAGAATGGTACACAGATGTCGCTGATTTTAAATGGACATCAAATTACTCTGAGTTAAGTGGTAAACAGTACTATGATAGTGACTTTAGTGATGGCGGTTTAGATTTTGTTGGTGGCTTTGGTCGTCAAGATGACCAAAAAACGATTTCATCAGAATTACAAATCTCTTCAAATCATGAAGGGCCTTTACAGTGGATTGCGGGTTTATATTACTTCGACCAAGAAGCTGATTGGGAATGGTTATCAAGTGCGGATACTACCGGAAATGGCGTACCAGATTCCGTTGTAGTGCCTAGTTTGGGTAACCCAGATCATGACCCTCATACATCAGATTCAATCGCCGTGTTTGGTCAATTACGTTATGAAGTTTCAGACGATCTACGTTTAGTGGGTGGCTTACGTTATAACAAAGACGAAAAAAGCTTCACCGGTGATAGCATTCCTGACTGGGATGATTCAGCAGTATTGTGGAAAGCAGCGCTTGAATTCGACCAAAGTGATGATTTAATGTTTTACGCGTCAGCTGCTACAGGTGTTAGAACCGGTGGTGCTAACGATGCACGGGTTGTTGCTCGTGGTGCTGAGCCGCTTTACGACAATGAAGAAGTTATGTCGTATGAAGTCGGGATGAAAAGCACATTACTTGATGGTGATATGCGTCTAAATATTTCAGCCTTCGTTAACGATTATGACGATGTAAAAGCACAGTTATTTGCAGTTGCTTGTAGTGATATTACCACTGGCGACACTGTATTGCAGTGTCTTGAAGCAGGTGAAACACAAAGTTTTGAATACTACGAAAATGGTGGAAGCATCGAAACTCAAGGTATAGAGATGGATCTACAATGGTATCCAACTGATAGCTTATCCATTAATGGTACATTTACTTGGCTTAATGCTGAATTTTCAGATGACTATGCGGTAGGTAACGACCAATTACGCCCTTTACTTGGTTTAGGTAACTTTGAAGGTCGTCAAGATATCAACGACAATAACAGCCAATTTAGTTTCGGCCGATTTGGTCTCCTGCTATGGCACCAGAATACACCATAGGCTTATCAGCTAATTATGAAATTGAACTAGAAAACGGTGGTGCTTTAATACCGCATATTCAAGTTAGCTACTCAGACGACTATTACGCGTTTGATATTAACACACCAGAAACTCGCGTTGATGCTCATTCAATTGTTGATGCACGCGTTGCCTGGATCGTTAATGAAAATGTACAAGTAGACTTCTTTGTTAAAAACTTAACAGATGAAGAAGTATTAACACGTGCTGTTATTCATTCTCAAATCAAAGATGGTCAACCAATGAACTCTGTTCAAGCGAACTGGAACGACCCAAGAACATGGGGTATAAGTCTTAAATATACTTTCTAAATAATGACTTGAGCCTTACATTGCAGAGCTTCTACTTCATAGGAGCTCTGCAAAATAATCTACGGATTATATCCAATTATTTCAAACACTTCCTAAACTATATAAACAAAAGGGGACAACATGTCCAACAATCACGACACTGCGATGCAATTTTTTGATGCCTGTGAAACAGGTAAAGGTGGGAACTTTGTAGTGAGTTCTGTCACCCTAATGCAACATTCTCATCACAAACCGCTGTATTAGCCGATATATCAACTTTAGACGCCTATTGTGAATGGATGAAGAACTTATTAATTCCGATTCCTGATGGTCAATACGAACTTAAATTTTTTGCTGCTGATGAAGCCAGAAACTCTGTGTTAGGTTATGGTGTTCTTCATGGAACCCATACAGGTGAAGGTGGACCCGTACCGCCAACGGGTAACAAGCTCACCGCGGATTATGTCTATCATATGGAATTTGAAGCGGGTTTAGTTAAGCACGTTACCAAAATATGGAACGATACTATTAGTCTCCAACAATTAGGATGGAGCTAAACATTAGTAAAATGTTTCGCCAAAAATACCAACTCCACCAACTCCTTAGTTGAGTTGGTATTCTTTAGCTTGGTAGTAAGTTGAGTAGGTATAACTAGCTCGCCAATTTCAATTTGCTCAATTTGGCTAGTAACTGTATAAATCACATAAACCACATAAACCGTAACTTAACGAGTTATTTCCCCCCGACTTTCTCTTTGTCTTTCTCTTTCTCTTTCTCTAGCTCTTCTATTTGTTTATTTATGGCTTCGGCTTCAAAAGTTAATTGTGAATAATTTCTGATATCACCATTTCTTTGGGCTTGCATCGCTTGTTCTAGCTTAGCGTCATAAAGTTTATTCAGTTTTTTGCTTGGGTCTGATTTTAAAAAAGAAAACATTTAATGTCTCGATAGCGTCTCGATAGCGGCAGTTAACTAACAATACGGTTCAACTAGCAATAAAGTTCAACTACCATAACAGATTACTTATGCTGAGAATGAAAATTTCGGGTTTAGATTCTTCTCAAAATCACTTCTCTGTGGTTAATAAATTTTATAAAAAGTAGGATTTTTTAGGAGGGGGCTTACATATATACCATATATATCGCGCTAAATTAAGAACGATATATATGTAATGTTGTGTTTCGTTTATTTACACAAACGGATAACTCAGACCATATTGTTTGTATAAAGCCAACCAGTCTATTTGTAACTGCTCTTCAACAATACGTTTGTTTTCAATCATAAGCACTGAAATAACCGGTACACGAATACGCTTTATTTTACCATTATCAATATAGTCACCATCAATATGCCATTTTACCGCAAGCGAGTTTTCATCTTTATCAACACATATGTTTTCTAACTGGCAATAGCTGCGGTTCATACGATTATGTACTTTTAATTGAAAATCACGCAGTTGTTTAAAACCTTCATGTGAGCCAAAGCCCGCTATTTGTATTTGTGCAGTATCGCTATAAATGCTTTTAAAGCCGACAAGTTGTTTTTCTTGCCATATATTCCACCATTGATTTACCGTATCACTAATGTGGCTAGGCAAATTACATACATCGTTAGGTATCGCATGATAACTTTTAGGATGTAATTGATGATCAAACTGACTCAGCAATAAAGGATCTGGTGTCGGTAGGGCATTTATTAACACACTAGGCTCTTGTTGTAATAACCTAGCAAGTGCCAAAGTATCTACAACACAATGTAAACGTTTAATGTGCTCGTTGTTATGTTCAAAGAAAAAGGTTAGCGAAACATATTCGTTTTCAAGTGCTGATTCTTTAGATAGCTCTACATATAACGCTGAAAAATTATCACCTTGAATTTCGTGACGTTTAGTGACTTGTAAAAAACCAAATTGCTCTAAGCTTTTAAGCCAAAGTTTATTTATTTGCATACTGCCATAAGCGGTAAAATCGTGCTGTTTCCAAGCGGTACTGTGCAAAATACGAGACGATAACTGTGCTAAATCACCTTCGGTGTATAACGCGATAAGTTGATTAAACATCATTAAACTCCTTGTGCTAATAATGGTAGTGAATGACCCGATTCGCGAATCATATTAGCGTATAAAGAAATTTCATCGAACACGGTAACTTCTTTAATTATTTTCTGATTTCTTACGCGCATATGGGTACAACCTAATACAAAAAAGCGGTTACCTTTTAATGATGATAATCTGTCGATATGCGGATTAAACGTTCCCGCTACCGACCATCTAATAGCAATATCAATTGTGTCGTCATCAAAGCCTGTTACGCCAATATGGTCAATCGTCATTTTGGCATCTGGGCATTGTGCTAACCACTGAATCAACGTACCGCTAATTTGAGCTAACCCTGTTGACTGCCTACCTCCTGGCCATTGGTGCGCCGCGGCAACATGATAAAAATCAGTTAAGGTTGAAAATTGTTTTTGATTGAATATGGTTTGTGCCCAAGCATGAACAAAGCTTTCTGTTGTCCAACTACTTTCGGTAAAGCTAAGTTTTGTTCTGTGTTTTGCTTCAAGTACACGATTGTATTCACTGTTATACCACTCGTTAAAGGTATCGTTAGGTGTAATAGCTGAAAAATGAATAGCAGCATCAATAAGATCAAGACCTAATTGGCTGATCAAAAAACTGTTATCTCGTACTAACCATTCTTTAATGATTTTGTTTTCAAAACAAACACAGTCCGCAATTGTGGTAACTCGTCCTGTTTTATTGGTTGCCAAGCCAAAATCAGAGTTACCGGTATTAGTCATGATACTGGTGATCAAATGCGAAGAATAATAAGTTTGATCTTCTTCTTCCTTCCAAATCACATTTTCGCCAATCAAGCTTCTATCAGGAAAAGCCGCGATGGTTTTTAACGTGTTTTGAACCACTTGTTCAACACACTCCGAATAACCGCCTAAGGTAAAAACCGGGCAAATATCGCCATAGTATTGATAACAAAGACCAACATTTTTTTGCTCCCAAATTCTATGGGTTATACGAATGATATAGTCAACAATATCAATAAATTCTTCATCAAACCGAAGCCTAGGGTTTGTTGTTTTTTACCCGATGGCTCTAACAGCTTAGTCAAAGGCTGCCAATGAACTTGGGTGATTGTATTTTTAGGTGTAGAACGCATTATGTTACCTGTTGTCCTTAAATAAATAACTCAAAGGAAAATAAAAAAATGAGTGTGAAAACAAAGAAGCCAAAGAGCGCGTAGCACACCTTGTCTACTTTACCTGGTACTAAATTCCAACCATTTTCAGTAGTAGGAGATCCGCTATCAGCAAAGGCTTTCACTTGGCCCTTTATGCTATAAGGAGAGTATTCTGCTTGCTTTCCATCAATGGCAATACTCGCGATGATAGTGACAACAACGTTTACAAAAGCGCCAATCGCTGCATACCACGGCCAAGCTACATCGGTATAAATAGCGGTGTAAGCTACCGCAATTACGCCAACCAAAGTACCCACCAATAAGCCACGCTCGCTTGCATGTTTTGAAAAGAAACCTAAACCAAACATACCCAGTTGCGCACCCACAAAATAAGAGCCTACTTTACTCAACACTTCTAATATCGAGCCCGTGCTATACAAGTGGTACATAATGGCGGGCACAATAATAATTGCAGCCCAAAATACGGTGAACCAACGCGACACATTAAGGTAATGGTCATCACTTTCATTAGGTTTGAAATACTTTTTATAGAAATCTAACGTAGACACGGTCGATAAAGAATTAAATGCAGAATCTAAACTCGACATTGAAGCTGCCATTACCGCAGAAGCAATAATCCCCATTAATCCTGGCATGCCATATTCAGCGGCAAACTTTAAGATAATAGTATTTTCATTCTCGAACGGCTGACCTTGATAGTGGTTGTAAAACAGAATACCCATGATGATAAAAAAGAAATAAACGAAGAAAGCCAGAAACCCCATCAATAAGTATGATTTTTTCGCATCACCAATGTTTTTGGCCGCTAGCGTGCGCTGAACCATCATTTGGTTCGTACCATAAACGGTAATATGGTAGAGCGACATAGCAAAAATGCCTGACCAAACCGTGGTTACATTGCTTAAATCAAAATCAAAATTAAGGGGAGACGTTTTACCTTGCGCTTTTAATTGAGCTAAGCTATCCATTACAGGCACGGTACTGCTATCAAGCAGCGCATACATAATAATACCCGCGCCAAGTAACAAAATACCCGACTGAATAACATCGGTCCAAATAACGGCGGTAATACCGCCCATTACAGTATAAATTAAGGCAATAATTGTGACGATGATAATGCCGGCAATTTCAGGAATACCCGTGATAAAACTCAGTACTATTGATGTAGCGTACAAAACCGCTGCAGAGCTCATGGTTTGCGATATTAACCAAATACCCGACACCAAAGCACGGGCTTTTTTACCAAATCGTTTCTCTTGGTATTCATAAATTGAAGCACAACCGGCGTTATAAAAAAACGGAAAGAAAAAGGTAATAACAACAATAATAACCGGCGGGTAATTTAGGTGAATCGCAATAACAGATAAGCCATCCTTGTATGCCCATGCGGGAGCACCAAGAAAAGTCATCGCACTAACATAAGTCGCAAGTACTGAAATACCAATTGCCCACCAAGGCGTTTGTTTTTGACCTAAATAAAAATCATCAGCAGTACTCACTTTTTTACTTATTACATAACCTAGTAAAAGATTTGCTAATATATAGACTATTAAAATAGTCCAATTGAGGGGGCCAAATTCAGTCATATATACATCTCTTGTTGTTTATGCGTTGGAGTTCTTATTATAAATTTACATAGTTTGACTTCGAAGTCAAATAAGAATAGCATTGTTTAAAATAATTTGAAAGTCAATATTGCAAAGAACAGTAGATTACATGCCCGTTAATAGTGTAATAGTCATGTCTTAAGTCAGTTTTGAATCAGTTTATTATCAGTTTTTTTAACGTATAATTTATGTAAAGTAGTTGAATTTAATGAAAATACAACGGCACCTAAAGATAAAGGAGAACACCAGTAATGAGTATTGAGTCGCAAAATAAAGAGCTAATTTTAGCGTATTATGACGCGTTAGAGCAGTCAAACTCCGAAACCATTGGTGAAGTATTATCTCACTATATGAGTGACGATTGTCAGTGGTATGGCGTACATCCGTTTAACGAGCAAAAAGGACCCGAAGCAGTAAACCAAGTGTTTTGGCAACCATTTTTACAAGCCTTTAAAAATGTACAACGTCGTCAGGATGTCTTTATGGCCGGGGTTAGTGGCAATGATGAAGCTAACTGGGTTACCAGTATGGGACATTTTATGGTGCAATTTGACCAAGACTGGCTAGGCATACCACGTTCAGGTAAAGTTGCCATGGTTCGATACGCTGACTTCAACTGTATTGAAAATGGCAAAATAGTCCGTTCTGGTTTTTTCTGCGACATTATTAGTGTGATGCATCAAGTGGGTATAAATCCTTTACCGCAAGCCACAGGGCATTCGTTTATTTATCCGGGGCCAAGAACGCACGATGGCATTCAGTTAGACGATAAGGATCCTGCTGAAGCTGAAAAAACCATGGCATTACTCAATCAAATGATTGAAGACTTCTCACAACTAAACCAAACGGCTAATGATAATTATCCACCTGAAATTTTAGAAAAAACCTGGTCGAAAGATATGGTGTGGTATGGCCCGACAGGAATAGGTGCAACTTATTCTATCCCTAAATTTCAAGAACAGCATTCTTACCCGTTTAGACAAGGACTAAAAGATAAGGTATTTAATGGTCATATTTGTCGATACGCAGAAGGAAACTACGCGTGTTTCTTTGGCGGCCTAATTTAAGTAGTACGCCTATTGGTGGCTTTTTAGGTTTACCGGGCGGAGAGGTTCGTGCGGATATGAGGGTAGTTGATGTTTATCGTCGAGAAGGGGATAAACTAATGGAAAACTGGGTGTTAATTGATCTTCCTTATTGGTTAAAACAACAAGGACTAGATATTTTAGAACGAAGCCGTAAAATTAATAATCCAAGTTAACAGCTGCCTGCAGGTATTTTTTAATTAAAGTTAAAGTTCAAATTAAAGCTAAAGCTAAAGCTAAAAAGTAAACAATAAAAAATCAAACAATAAAAAGGAAGCTCATTAGCTTCCTTTTTCTTATATAACCGAACAGTAGTGGTTAAGTATTATCCCCAAGCTGCTCTTTCATCATTGCAAACACATCAAGCCCCATTTGCATACACATATCAATAATGTCAATCGCAACCCAGTTCTCTTTAAGTAAATCACCTTCACGGCGCCAAATATCCATTACTCTTAACGATAACTGTTTATTACAAGGAGGTAAGCCCAACCAACCGCCTACGCTATGTGTACCATGCATATGTGGCCAACCACCTGTCGCAACATAATTACCGTCAGCAACCAAAGTCGCCTTATGGTCAACATCTCTATCAGGAAAACTAAAAACAAATGGCCCTTGATGATCTCGTCTAAAACCTTCAATACCGCGTGTTGTTCCTATGCCCGGCCGGGCCATACCACATAAAATCAGGGTGCCAGTAGTTTTCTAACTTCATGCTTGATAATGACTTACCGTCAAAACGGCCTAACTCATCAAGCATATCAAGTATTAATTGTTTAGACTTTTGTGCAGCGTCTGCACTACTTTCTGCTCTCGCTATACCATCCATTGTTGTTGGTGGCATGATTAATCCGCTATGGCCCAAACTCTTTCTTAACGGATTCACACCTACTTGGTTCATAGCATCAAGAAAATCGACAATAACATAACAGGTTTTAATTTTGTTATTATCTAACTGCACAAGCTCGGTATAACGTAAATATAAGGTTTTATTGTTGGCAGGTATTCCCCAAAGCGGTTGACTTAACGTGCCAACAAAATACCCGGTACTTGCTATCCAATCGTAACCTTCATATTCACTTTGCACATTAATAAAAGGCTTACGCTCTATATCGGGTAGGGCATTTACCAAAGGTTGCCAAAAAGACGACAATACGTTTGCTGAGCCTACTATCGTATTAACAGGAGCGCTTACATGCCACGCTACATCATCGTGAATATATTGTGCTAAATTGGCAGGGGATGATTTGAGTTGTTGATACAACTTATCAATAACGGTTGACATAATTTTCTCCACTAAAATAAGTTTTACTTGAAATACTTCGAACTTAGGGTATCATTTTATGACTTCGAAGTCATCATGTTTGGTGTTGCTTTGATAATAATGGTAATGTGTTTAAAATTTGCTTATATATCAATGTTTTTGGCGAAAAATAAATGCATAGCGTGTGCTTACATATAGGAAAATACTAATGTCTCAAAATTTACACAGTGTTAATAAGCAGGTAATAAACCAACTTAGCCAAGCATTATATAACTATGACAATCAGGCTGTTCAACAGGCCATCAATAAAGTGTTTTCGCCCAAGGCTAAAATACAATTGTCATACCCTTTTGAAACATTAGCAGGGCCAGACAACCTATATAACGATATTTATACACCGCTGAAACATGCAATACCTGATCTTGAGCGCCGTGAAACCATTGTTATGGCAGGCACAAGCGAAGATAACAGCGAATGGGTAGGGTGCTGTGGTTATTATACGGGTAGCTTCGAAAAAGGCCGGTTAGACATTCCGCCCACAGGTCATCAAGTGTCTATGCGTTTTCATGAATTCTACCGTATAGAAAAAGGCACTGTTGTTGAAATGCAAGCCATATGGGACATTCCAGAAGTGATGATGCAAGCCAAAGCTTGGCCTATGGTGCCTAGCTTAGGGCGTGAATGGCATGTACCAGGGCCCGCAACACAAGACGGACTAAGTATTGTGCCTGACAGTAAAAAAGCAGCATTAAGTACAAAGTCTGGTTGCCGATATGTGTACATCACTAGGTAATTACGCCACCGGTGGTGTTGACGCAATGGCGCTAGATAACTATTGGCACCCTCGTTGTAGTTGGTATGGTCCTTCGGGAATTGGAAGTGCAAGAGGAATAAAAGGTTTTCGTAACTGGCATCAAATTCCCTTTCTTAACGGTATGCCAAACAGAGTAGGTGATGTTGGCAAAGGTTATATCTTTGGTGATGGCGACTACGTTGGCTTTACCGCGTGGCCAGGTATGCAAATGACCATTAGCAATGACGGTCGGCTAGGTATTGCCCCATCAAACCAAAGCATTACCATGCGCAGTTTAGACTTTTGGCGATGTGAAAAAGGGCTAATTCGTGAAAATTGGGTTTTAGTTGATTTACTCCATGTATACCATCAATTAGGCGTTGATGTTTTGGGGCGCATGAAAGAGTTTAACAAAGCACGTTGTTAATTAGCAGTTGAGTTATAAAAAATAAATAAAAGATGAATGAGCAATAAAAAGGCGCTAATCAAGCGCCTTTTTTACATAACGAATGACTATTTGCTATTGTTACTACTGCTCAGCTTGTTTTATGGCATCAGCAAACTTTTGTTGTAGTTGTTGCGCACCACTTAGCATAAAACCATGATCCGAACCCAGTAAAAACAAACTAACCCCCAACGAAATCCAACGGGGAAGCTCACTTAAATCAGCAACAAACATTCCGCAATTTTTACCATACTTATTCGCCGCATTAACAACCTTTTCTACGGCGGCTAATACGTCAGGATGACTTGCATTAGTTTGATCTAAAGCAACGGTTAAATCCATTCTACCAATAAAAATACAATCTATACCTTCCACTTGGCATATGGCATCAATATCATCAACCGCTTCTAAATCTTCAATTTGAGCAATAACACAGGTTTGATTTTGATTGTTTGCTAAATTGTCAGCAATTTTTTTAGTTGTATAACTTGACAAAGCGAGTAGAACCCGCATAACCTCTACCATCAGGCCCGTAAAAGCACTTTTTTACCACTCTACGTGCATGCTCAGCATTTAAAATGTGTGGCAAAACAATACCGTCGGCACCCAAATCCAGTGCATTTAAAAGCGTAGAATTTTCCGTATTAGGCACACGAATTACCACAGGCATTTGTTGAGACTTTGCCGCTAATACACACGTATCAAGATCAGCACGATCAAACGGCGCATGCTCAGCATCTAAGCACAAAACGTCAAGGTTTGTATGAGCCAAACACTTCGGTGTTATGAAAATGAGGGGTTTTAATAAAAGTACCAATTAATGGTTTCTTTTGTGCTAAAGATTGTTTTAAAAACATAAAAATTACCTAATCGTTTGTGGTCAATAATAAACAGGAAAAATGAATGAGAATGTCATCATTGTCATCATTGTCATCATTGTCATCATTGTCATCATTGTTATCATAATGAGTCTGATAAATACCACTGTGTTAATAAGTTTGAAACGTGCTCGGCTTGTTCTAATGGCGAAAAATGACAACACTCATCAAGCAATGCCAAGTGACTTTTTGGCAGATTGTCGTGCATCATTTGTTGATGCTCAGCAGGGCATATTTTATCTTGTCTACCACCAATAATCACAATATCGCTTGTAAGGCTTTTAAGTACCGACAGTGCGTCTGGTCTATCTTCTATCGCCCTTACTTGCGCAGCAAAACAATCAGCGCCTAACGTAGTCGCCATGTCTAAAATTAACTGTTCATGGGGCTTTGTGTGTTCGAACAAATAATTTGGTAAAAAGGTATCGGTTATTAAATCTACCAATTTTCCCGATTTCGCTTGTTGTATTTGTGCGCCCCGAGCCGCTTTACGCTCGGGCAGGTCGGCATGACAATTACTGTTAACTAAAGCAAGTTTCGCAATAAGTTGCGGATGTGTTTTAGCTACTTCGGCCGCCACTATGCCGCCCATTGAAAAACCAACGATAGCACACGGGTTACCTTTGGTTGCAGTAATAACCTTGTTAGCCATTTCAGAAAGAGAGTGCTCAGTTGTAAATTGTACAACTGAAATATCATTACAAAATTGTTGTAAATGTTGAATTTGTTGTGAAAACATAGCACCTGTACACAAGGTGCCAGGTAAAAATAATATAGGTAATTGAGTCATCTTTAATCGCTTCGTATAAATTGCTTTATCAAGGCACACTACTCAATTACTTAGAATAATGTGCGTTAATTAGGAACGCTTTACCGAATTCCCTTTAATCAAGGTGCCCGTTAATACACGAGCTTCAGGCGGAGAATCAGCGTTTTCAATGTGCTCTATTAGCATGTCTACGGCGGCCTTAACCAATTGCTCTACCGGTTGTTTAATGGTAGTTATTTGGTAACTCTGCCAAAACGAAGAAGCGATGCCGTCAAAACCTACAACAGACATATCGTTTGGAATATGAATGTTGTGGTTTTCTCTTATTTCGTCAATTACACCTATCGCCATCGTATCATTACTACATACAACAGCATCGGGAGCAGGGTTCTTTTTCAACCACTGAGCAATACAATCTCTGCCCGACTGATAAGTGTAATCACCATAAAGAACTTGAACATTTTTTTCGCCTGATTTCTTCAGTAAATCAAGGGCAATTTCTCTACGTTCATTGGCTACATCAGAATCTACAGGTCCTGAAAGTACTAAATAAGACTGAGGATTATTCAGTTTTAATTCAGCAAGCAGTTGTTTAATGCCTTGTTCGTGATTACAACAAACCGTATTGGTTGAAGCATCAGGAACATTACGGTTATAGAGCACAACCGGTACTTTATGTTGCTCAAATTGTGCCAAACGTTGGCTTTCAAAATGAGCAGCAAGAGCGATAACGCCATCGACTTGGAAGGTCCAGATTTGTTCAAATAAATCATCTACACCTGCGGCATCATCTAAGGTAAATAATAAAACTCGCTTATTACGAGCCGCAAGTTGTTTACTCACTTGCGAAAGTACTTCAGGATAGTTTTCGTTAGCACGGGATGAAACAATAACCGCAACCATGCCAGATTGCTTAGTAATAAGCATTCTAGCAATAGCGTTTGGTCGGTAGCCCATTTTATTTGCCGTTGCCATCACTTTATCTCGCGTTTTTTTCGACACACTTAAACCCGGTCGAAAAACCCGTGATACTGCTGATTGAGACACACCTGCTTCGCGTGCCACGTCATAAGAAGTTACTTTTTTATTTTTATACAATGCTTATCCTTTATATCTTCTCAAACGGATATCTGCCTGTTCTTTATGCCCAAGCCAAAGCCTTCAACGGCACAAAGCCTTGAACAATATTCGCCAACGATAACAGAGGCTTCTTCCGTTGCACTTTGGAACGTGCACGTTTTAATGAATTTACCTACCCATAATCCGCCAGTATAACGCGCCGCTTTACGAGTTGGAAGCGTATGGTTAGTACCAATACATTTATCACCATAAGACACATTGGTTTCAGGCCCTAAAAACAAAGCGCCAAAGTTACGCATGTTTTCTTTAAAATACGGCACATTTTGAGTCATTATTTGCACATGTTCAAACGCTAGGTCATTGGCAACTTCAACCATTTCTTCATAAGTATCGCAAACAATCACTTCGCCATATTCACGCCATGCTGCACCTGCAACTTCTGCGGTTGGTAAAATAGTTAGGCGGCGTTCAACTTCTTTAATCGTATCGTTTGCTAGTTTTTCACTGTTTGTTAATAAAATCGCAGGAGACGTTGGACCATGCTCTGCTTGACCAAGTAAATCAGCAGCACATAACTCACCATCAACACTTTCATCCGCAATAACCAGTGTTTCAGTTGGGCCGACAAATAAATCAATACCAACACGACCAAATAACTGACGTTTAGCCTCGGCAACAAACGCATTACCCGGGCCAACAATCATATCAACCGGAGCAATTGTTTCTGTACCAATCGCCATGGCAGCAATAGCTTGAACACCACCAAAACAATAAATTTCATCAGCACCGACTAAATCCATAGCCACAACAATAGCGGGCGAAGGCGTACCATTAAACGGCGGAGCCGCAGCAATAACACGTTTAACACCAAGCAACTTTAGCCGTAACAACACTCATGTGAGCAGAAGCAACTAAAGGGTACTTACCCCCAGGTACATAACAACCAACACTTTCCATAGGAATATGTTTATGGCCTAACGTAACACCAGGAATCGTTTCTACTTCAACATCTTTCATTGAATCGCGTTGAATTTGTGCAAAGTTTCGTACTTGAGTTTGCGCCCATTTAATATCTTCAATAACACTGTCTTCAACTTGCTCATAACATTTGGCAATATCATCCTTACTCAACCTAAATGACTCCGGATTCCATTTGTCGAATTTCTCAGAATATTTTGCTACTGCACTATCACCATTACTCTCAATATCTTCAAGAATAGTTTCTACTGTACTTTTAACTTGCTGTAAAAATTCCTTTTTTTCGCCTTCTTGTTTGCCTTTTTTTAAGTAGTTTATCATTATTTTATCTCCGGTTTGTTTGGTTTTAACAAAGTTTTATTTTTAACATTTACTTGAATATGACTAAATCTTACGTAATAATGACTTCGAATGCAAACATTAAGTTAGAGATATTTTATGACGGGTTTTAATCACGAATTGTTTATTAATAAAACAATACTCATTGCAGGTGCAGGTAAAGGAATTGGCTTAGCATGTGCGCAAATGGCGGCGGCTCATGGTGCAAATGTCATTGCAGTGGCCAGAACACAGGCAGATCTTGATGAACTAGCAAAGCAATACCCTAACAATATAACGCCTTGGGTAATGGACGTAACCAGTGAATCGTTTTTTGAAAGCGTAAAAGCACTTCCGGTTTTACACGGCTTAGTAAACAACGCCGGCATCAATAGGGTGGGACCAATGGAAGAACAACCTAACGAAAACATCGATGCGGTTATCGATTTAAATATTCGTACCCTCTATAAAATATCGCAAGCAGCAATTACACCAATGAAGCGGGCAGAGAGTGCATCAATCGTAAATATGTCTTCCCAAATGGGGTTTGTTGGCTCGCCAAATCGCACCTTATATTGCATGAGCAAACACGCAGTTGAAGGGGTTACCAAAGCGATGGCCGTTGAATTGGCAGAGCATAATATTCGTGTGAATACCGTTGCACCAACCTTTGTGTTAACACCAATGACAAAACCCATGTTTGAAGACGAATCGTTCAAGCAGTTTGTATACGGCATGATCCCCCTTGGCCGTTTAGGAAAAGTTGAAGATGTAGCAAACAGCTGTACGTTTTTACTCAGTGATTTAGCGTCAATGATCACAGGCACAAGCATTAAAGTTGATGGCGGATGGACCGCTCGTTAGCCATGGCAACGAGCGAACATCATTAAGTATTACACCGACTATTACCTCGGCAAACAGCCTCGGTAAACAGCTCAGGCAAACAGCCTCGGCAAACAACAGGAAAATTAAAATGACACTTAAAAAACGATTAATCAGATATACAGACCTAAAACCATGTACCAATGCGTTTATTGATACACGTAGCCCAGGTAGTGATAAAAAAGAAAACTTCACTTTAATAGGCCCAGGTGTTGCTGAAAACCCAGACCAACACGTACATATTTCAATACCGCATGGCTTTAATATTGGTGGCGCACGACAACCCAGTGGTTGTTTAAACTCACAACATAGCCACCTTACAGAAGAGGTTTTTGTTATCCACAAAGGCACATGGGCCTTTTTAAGTGGTGTGAACGCGGATGACGGTAAAATTATATTAAATGAAGGAGACATTATCTCTATCCCCATGGATATCTTTCGTGGTTTTGAATGTATCGGAGATGATATTGGTTATTTGTATGCCGTACTGGGTAGTGACAACCCAGGCAGAGTTTTATGGGCACCTAAAGTGTTTGATCTTGCGAAAGAATATGGCTTAGTTTTATTAGAAGATGGCAGCCTAGTTGATACAACCCTAGGTGAAAAAATTCCAGAAGGTAAAAAACCAATGGCCGTAACCTCTGCCGAACAAATCGCAGAGCATCGCGTGGTAAATAGTGAAGAGATGAAATCTATTGTACAACGAACAGCAACGTTCAAATGGGCAAAAAATAAAGGTTTGGCACAGTTTAACGGCGTAGAAGAGGTTGCTTTAGTTGGGCGGCATGTCCTAACGAAGATTTACCCGCAGGAAAACTAGACAGATTACATGGTTTTGTTGTTCGCGGACTGAAGTTAGCACCGGGCGCAAAAGTGAATGCCCATATTCGCTATGAAGAAGAAGTTGTTTTTGTGCATCAAGGTGAAGTAACCATGAACGTAGACGGTGAAAACCTCACGTTAGGTAAGGGCGATACTTTCACTACACCCATTGAAGCAACCCGCAGCTTTGAAAACCAGGGTGATAGTGAAACTATTCTGTATATCACGCGCCGTAACGATCAGCCGAAAGCGGCAAAGTTTCTATAAACAATAAGTTATAAACAATAAGTTATAAACAATAATTTATATACAAGAACTTATAAACAAGAACTTGTAAACAAGAACCTGTGAACAGATAGACAAAAGTAATCACTGATTAATGGCTAAGTTATACCCGTTTCATTAATTAGTGATCTATTTTATATTTATACGTTGAAGAACTATCCCGCGTAATTTTCACTGTACCGCTTACATTGTTTCAACAATTGGCAAAAGTCTCCTAACTCACGATCCGTGCTCGATTCAGGAAGATAAAGATGATAACCAATGGCGCGTTGTAATATTTGGCAATGATGTAAAAAAGCGGCTATCGGTCCTTTTATTACGTTGCCTGAGCTTAATACAAAAGGATCAAAATTCAGCTGAGTGTCTTCCAGTGTTAGTAGCTGATGTTTAAGTGCAAAGCTTAACAAAGGGCGCTGTTCATGAATTAATCTGTTGGCTAACCTCGGAGAAATCTGTTCAACCAATTCCTCTATATTTTTTAGTCGAATACCTATATAGGTTAATTCAACAGTAGCTAAACCAACTACCTCTCTGATCGTATTAATATTGTGTATCTGTTGCCAACTTAACGTCCATTTTCCATGGCGATGATTGTATCGTAAATAGTGCGGTGTAATCTCAAAACTGAGCTCAGGCTCAGAGTGCTTTAATACCCCAGTAAACAAAACAACAATACTAAGTAAATAACAAAAAACCAATACTAAATGATGAGTTCGCCAATAATACTGACTAACAACCATTAAAGAAAAAATCATCGCTACAGCAAGTAATATTAAAAAAACTGCATGATGATTGGCTTTGGCTTTAATATTTATAACAGGTATAGAGGTCATATAAAACCCGTTAAACTCACTAATTTTTCACACATCATACCAAAAATAATACCAAAACGAATTCATAAAAATAAAAAAAATGTACTATCATCAATCACAGAAATAACGACTAACGAAATAAAATCTGCTCGCTTTTTACGCAACTTATTCTGTTATGCTAATATAATACTAATCTCACTAACAATGTGATCATTTCTACATATAAACTAGATCATTAATTAATGAAACTGATGAATTGCAAAACACCACCTTCTCGATGGAAATTACGTTAATGCTTGAAATTACTCAATCACAAATTGACCAATTTAATTTAATAATGTTTAATCAATTTGTTGAAAAAACCAAGTTACATTTACATGAACTTTTTCCAGAAAAAATGGCGTTATTGGATGAAGACATTATTCATGAAAAAATAATGTCTGGTAAAGCTAAAGCCAAAATATATAGCATTACCTCCGAACGAGACGTAGTATTATTTATTGCTTTATCAATTGTGCTTGGCGATAATTTTGACGAAGCACAAGAAAATCAATGGATACAAGCTATATTGGTAAATTCTACACTAATGCAACAGGAAAAAATGGATCTGATTTACGCAAGACTCGACGCGTAAATAGCTAGGGAATGTAAAATGGGGTTATTATCTGACATATTAGCAAAAACCAAAAAGGCTTTTAGTAGTAAAAAAGTTGCGCAAAGCACAGAAGAGTGCCCGCTGAAAAAAACGGGTGTATTAGTCACAGTTGTTAAACAAGAAAACAACCAAACCATAGCCGATGCAACGGTTGATATCAGTGGTAAAAGCCCTTTTACCAAAAAAAGTGATCCTGACGGCGTTGCACTATTCAAACCGGTAGAGCCTGACGATTACAAAATAGACATAACCCTACCCGCAGCAATTAAAGATGATTATGATATTGTAGAAACACAATCACAGTCAGTACCGTTAGGCAGTTGTCCGATACATATTGTATTTGTTAAAAAACGAGCAAAACTCAAAGTTAAAGTATTTGAACAAACCGACACTACTCAATTTATTGGAAATGCAACGGTATCAATAGAAGGTACCGAAACATACCCCTCACAACAAACCGCAGAAACAGACGGCATAGCGGATTTTGGTAAAGTGAAGGCTGATACATACAAAATAACCGTCACGCTTTCCAGTGAAGACGCCAAAATTTACAGCGAGCCCAAAGCACAAACCATTACCTTACAACCTGCTGACGAAATAACCCAAGACATAGAAATCAAGAAAAAACGAGTTGCATTAAAACTCGTATTAACCAGTTGGGACTTTGCCACAGGTACAGATATACCAAAAGCCGGGCTTACTTGGGAAATGAAACAACCCGTAGCAAAAAGTGGTATTACCCAAGCTGATGGCATTATTGATGTTGAAGTACCCGACGGCACTACCGCCGCCGATTTAGAAGTAGAATGGCGATCAGTTACACCTAAAGTTACCCAAGCCGTATCGTCACCTGTTGTTGTAGACGATTACCCGCAAAAAGTGCAACACGCACAATGGGAAGATGAATACACAGACAAAGTGATTCCAGACAGCGCTGACGATATTGCTAACTGGTCATTTACCGTTGTTCCACATGCCAGTATCGACAATGACGGTGGCGCAATAAAACGCTTACACAACCTAGGTTTTGACAGTAACGCAATAAGTACCGCCGTGCGCGCTTATCAATACTCATACCTTAAAAACGCAACAGGATCTGGCGTAATTGCAGACATAAAGCCAGACATTATTAAACGACATGACAACCCGTAAGGCCAATCAATGAAAATAGACTCAACTATTGCTATCACTGATGACGGCAAAACTAACCATAACAAATTACGATTGCCTGAATGGGAACTTACTGATTTATATTTAAAAACAGCAAGTAAACGCAGTAAGTGTTATCGGCCTGTTGATGCACCAATATCAAATACAGCAGCATTAGGCATTGACGAACTCAACTTCGCGCCCGAAAAAGAAGACATAGAAATACACTACGACATTAACGACCCTACGGCGCAAATTAAGAGCGGAAAACTTGAGCTTTTCTGTCGTTTTAACAAAAAACCGTTATGGTCGATAGATCTAGAAAAATTAGGTGAAGAGTGGTTAAAACATGGTAAACATACCGTAAAGTGGGACGGTAGAATCATCAATAGCAACACCCCCATAACAGGTAAAATAACAGATCACAACATTGAGCATAGCATCACCGGCCAAACTCCCGATCTTAACTATGACAAAGCAGCCTTTCCCGATGGTTTTATCACGTTAGAGCATACACCTTATAAATTACGATTAACCTTAACACCAAAAAACGCTAAAATAATCGGTAACCCTACTAGCAGTTGGACCTATTTTCATATTTTAATTAAAAAAATGGAAATTAAACTCGCAGAAGAAGCGATGATTCCTGCGGCAACGGTTGATGACAAAAGACACAAAATGGATAAAGCCCTCAGAACGGTAATAGAGACAGACGGCGGTGTACCCGCAACAGGGCAAACACGAAAAATTAACCTCATTAGCAACTTGTATAAAACCTCAAGTGCAGAAATGAATGATAATTCAGCGTTCAACCTCTACAAAACGCTTTGGGATGAAGGCGCACAAATTCCATTAATACTCGATGTTTACATTGCCGACTCAACAGGAGCCGAAGTTAAACTAGTTGACTCAACCAAAGGGGCTGTTGTCCTAGGTAACACTAAATTTTTATGGGATTGGGAAGACCCCACCGAAGATGTCGCAGGGCAACAAAATGCAACCTCACCGTACGAAGCAAAACCAAAGGCATTTATAGAATCAGCAATAGACTATTACAAAGCGGGAACCGACACCACACGCGCCGCCGATGATCATACCTACCCCAAAGGCGATAACTGTCATGCAGACCGAGGAGGCAAGCGTGGGCCCGGCGCTAAATCTATCGCACCTGATCAAACCGGTTATGACCCAAAAGACACGCTTGACGTGGGTAAATTTCCATTTAAAGTTGAAGCTTGCAAAAACCGAAAATGGGCAGCTTTTAGTTACGGGTGGAGTAAAGGCAAACTAAAAGGTCAAACCGGCATTTTATTTCGTCCTAGCCGTATGGCCGGCGACAACTATAACTTAACGGTTTATTTAGCAAACGACGTATCCGCCAAAGACACCTGGGTATTAGATGATAAAACCGAGCCTTTACCGGCGTCACCAAAAATTAAAGTAAGCACAGGCACATGGCAAGTTTGGCGAGAAATGCACCTATCGCGATATGTCCGTAAAAAGAACTCAATAGCAGCCTATTTACCCACTAATATTGGTGCTGTGCAAAGTATTTACGACGACGCTTACATCAGCGTAGTAGATAAAATTGACCCGACTAAAAACAATTATGTTATTAATGACCACCGCAAAGCCGATGGTAACGCGGTTGACTATAACGCCTTAGCGGTTGCTAAAATCAATGCGGCAAATAACCCACATTTTGTTAACGACAGATGCATGGACAGATCTGCTGATCATGGTGCAGAAGATTCAGGTTTAAAAACGTATGCATACGACAAATTTGTGCAGAAACTACATTTATTTTTGCATCCCGGCATACCGGCCGCTGCAAACGACATATCGTCGATGGCGGCAGCAAATGGCATGTCAGTGACAGGTTTATCAGAAGCCATCGGTTCCGCTAATTTTGGCCCACCGCCACATGCAGGGGCAATAGCAAGGTTAGTGGTAACAAAAAACTTTTTAGTTAATAACGACTTTGAACGCAACACAAAATACAGCCGTTGGTTAGACCGACAATGTTTTGGTGTATTAAGAGCCATGGTAGGTGATGGCGCTAACTTAGGTCTTATTTCTGGCGCTAAAACGGGTGAAACCCCTGGTGCCGACGATGGTGTAACTGTAGTACACTTCAACTATTCTAATACCTACTTAAGAGACTTAGTTGCCGCGGGTGTTGGCGTGGGAATGATTAACGGCGCAGCAATTGGCACCGATTCGCATCGTAAAGCCTGTGTATTCATTTTTACCAACGCCATGCTAGACACTTTCTGTCACGAAATTGGTCATCACATGTTTTTACCACATGCCCGATACTCAACCAGTGCGTCTGTACCTGGCGGCGCACAACCTAACAGACATGACGACACCGACGCTAACTGCTTAATGAGTTATAACCGGCCACGCCATGCATTTTGCGGACTATGCCAACTAAGACTACGAGGATGGGACGCCACAGCATTAAACAAAATCAGTGCAAGTAACAAAAAAACGTAACAAACATAACAACCTTAATCACAGTAAAAAACAGAACGAGTATCAGTTAATGAACATAACCAGAATACTTTTCGCCATGTGCCTTGTTATCAGTATGCAAGGCTGTACAAACAACAAAGATACAAACGACAAAGATACAAACGACAAAGAACAGTATACAAAAGCGACCATTAGCAAGGAAAAAAAGACTATGTTAAGCATCAACCTTTCAAGTATGCAAACTGAGTTTGTAGAAGGTGACGAAATAACCGTAACCGTAACCACCGAAAATAACGGCAGTAACCCTATTGATATTCCTGACTTTAACGCCGACCCTGCCAATGGATTATCATTTGAATTAACATTACCTGACAACACTACCCAAACGCTAACGTTTAACAGAATGCTAACATTAGGCGGTACTGCGCCAGGGGCAAAAACGTATACACTCAACGCTAACGCACGATTTTGGAGTGGCTTTAGTATTGATGAACAGGCTGAAATAGATCAAAAAGGTCAATATCAACTTACCGCAACACTTACCGTTGCCGGTACACCACACAAAACAGCGCCATTAATATTTACGGTATCACCACGACAAGTTTCATTAACCAGTGCTGCTACAGGGTTAATTATTCAAGGTACAGAAGCAGGAGGAGAATTAGCCTATGTTCAGCAAAACGGCAACTCAAATTTAATTTACCGCTTAAACTTTTATGAAACAACTCACGTACAAGAAATTGGTTACCGCGCCAGAAGCTTAATGTACAAACAAGCTGAAAACATAGACCAAATATTTATACCTGAAAACGACAGCAGCGTAATGAGCGAAATGTCGCGGTGGATAGTGTGGCGCAGTGACAACGTAATCTCAGCGTTTAATGACATGAGCAGCGAACCTACAAAATGGCAAGCCCCGGCTCCTATTGATCACATCATTACGAACGTACATAAAATAACCAATGGCCCAGTACAAATAGGTGCGGTATCTAAAACCGACAACACCTTTTGGTTACTCAATGCTAACGGCGGTATCGGCAATCCCAACCCCGCCTTAAATGTGCAGTTTCAAACCACATTACCGGTATTTCCTGACGAAGCATTAATCGTCATACCCGCCCATGGTATCAACGCAGATCAGCATCTTGTTTTAGTAAACACACAAGCACAAGACACAGAGTTACAGCGTGCCACCATAACAGCAGAAGGGTTAGCAGCATTTGATCACCTAACTATTGCCAACGAAACACTCGTTACGGCAATCAAGCCCAACGCAGTAGTTAACAACGACGCAAGTGTTACCGTAAGCCTGATCACCAGTAAGCCAATAGCCAATGGCATTAATTTAATTCTGAATACCGTTAACTACCAACAAGGTAAAGCGCCAGAAATAATAGAAAAAAGTCAAATTGGTCACATAAAATCAATTGCAGCCTTAAAACAAGGCCTATTAATGTATTCAAAGCAGGGGGCTAATCAACGGTTAGATTTAGTGGTAGAACTCGCCAACGGTAACGTAGTAAAACTAGCAAATAACCAATTTACCCCCCTTTGGTCTTTGGTAAGCCAACAACCCCAATACAACTTATGAGCGCTATAGAAAGCACTTATATTTTGTATTACTCCGATGAACGAGGACATTACTTTGAACCGCTGTAAAAAAACAAGGATAATCAAGGCGTTTAACTTTACATTCTTGCACACTTGCAGATTGAACATAATGTAGTTAAATGCCATCATGTGCATAACTGTCATATACGTAACTGTCATCAAATTAATATGATCAGTATTTATAGTGATTAAACTAATAAATAACGCAATAAATAAGTAATAAATAAAATAATAATTAAAGGACCATCAAATGCTCGCCATCATTCTATTTTCAGTCATCGTGCTTTATTTTTTCTACCGTGGCTACCGTCTCGGCTTAGGTTTAGTGCTTGCCCGGGTGGTAAGTGTTGTAGGAGCCTATTATCTAGCCGTAACATTTGCCGATAACGGTGCAGCAATAATTAGTGAAAATTCAGCGTTAGAAGGGCTTGTAGCTTACTTTATTGCCGGGTTTGTCATCTTTGTAGTTAGTTCAATCATCATCTCAATTATTCTACAAATAGCCTTGGGCGCACTGGGAAAAGCAACCGATGGCAAATCAAAATTACCGTTACTAGGTGGCTTTGCTAATGGTTTGCTAGGGGCTTTTGTGGGCTTAGCCTTAGTTTGGTTTTTCAATATGGCAAACACCGCACTAACCAATGGCGAAATGCCAGAAGATAATCTCATCAATAATTGGTCACAAAAAATCATGGGAGACTCTATCGATACCGCATTATCAATGCAATTTCCACAAGCACCGCAATTAGTAGGTATAGCCTCATATGTCTTAAAAAACCAAAGACGTGGTGTAAAAGACGGTATGACATTAGCTAATGATCCTGATGTACAAACCCTAGTCAATAGCCGAAAAGTTCAACGCATGGTACAAAACAGAGATTTAATTGGCCTAATGACCGCCAAAGAAATTGACGACGTGCTTGAAGACAAAACAGTACAACGTATTTTAGAAGAAACCAATGTACTTGGAGACATCGATGTAACTGATAAAATTGCCGTTAAAACACGACTCACCCAAGAAGTCATGACCACACTCGTGCGGGTTGAAGTAATCAAGCAAAACCCACGTTTTAAACAACTAACTAACGACCCAGAGCTACAACGCATGATAAGAAACAATGACGTTGTTGGTTTAATGAGTAGCCCAAAAGTGAAAGAAATTGCTGACATAGTAATGGACTCAGGCATCATTAAATAAGCTAAGCAATAATCACTACATAACAACATTAAGTAACAAAACCTAATGACCTTTTACCATTTTTTTAGTTTACTTAAAAACCACAAGCTACCGTTACTTGTTGCCATAGCCTTAATGGTAATTGAAAGTATCGTTAGCTTGTCTGTTCC
This sequence comes from Colwellia maritima, assembly GCF_022669015.1. Lineage (GTDB taxonomy): Bacteria > Pseudomonadota > Gammaproteobacteria > Enterobacterales > Alteromonadaceae > Colwellia > Colwellia maritima. The sequence continues at coordinate 116,231 of NZ_JAKKSL010000005.1, forward strand.
TTGGTTTGCCGGTAAATTTTCAGAGTCAGTTCTCGATGGTAAAACCCTATTCAACCTCAGTTACATACAAATAGCGCTACTATGGTTATCGCTGTTTGTGCTTCAGGCGCTATTACGGTTTTTATCAACCTACAAAGTTAACTTTATCGGAGCGCAAATGCTCACCGAACTCAGTTGTCGTTTGTATGATCATATTCAATTATTACCCGTTAAATATTTCAGTAACACCAAAAAAGGCGAAACCCTTGCACTGTTAAGTAACGACGTTAGCATCATTAGTTATTTTCTCTCTGGCATACTCACTGGCCTTGTACCCGCCACCCTTATTTTACTTGGGGCACTTATTTTAATGGCGACAATAAACACCACTATCACCTTAATAATAATGTTGATGGTGCCGGCATTTTTTGTGGTAGTAAAATTACTCGGTAAAGGTATTCGCCCAATTAGTGAAAATCTAGTACAAAGGCAAGCAGATGGTGTTGCCATTGCCAGTGAAAACTTAAGTATTATTAAGCTAGTAAAAGCCTTTTCAAGGGAAAAAAGCGAATCTAATCGGTTTAAAAGTAACGCTCATGAAATTCAAAAGCTAAGAAAAAAACAACTAAAAATCCAAGCCATTTTATCGCCGGTGCTGCAATTACTTGTTTCTACAGGAGTGTTAGTGGTTGTAGTGGTGAGTGCCATGCACTATCAGTCGGGCAACTTAACCATGCCTGATTTAATCACCTTATTAATGTACGGTATGCTGTTCGCCAGACCCATGAGCACGTTAGCTAATTTATACGGACAAACACAGCAAGCCCTGGGTTCGTCAAAACGGTTAAATAACGTATTCAACATTTCACCCGAGCCAAACAATCATGCTGAAGAAGACAATAGTGAAAACCAACTTCATGGCAATATCACTTTTAACAAAGTAGATTTTAGTTACGAACCAAACGAACCCTTGCTTAACGATATCAATATAACTATTCAACCCAAGCAAAAAGTATTGATTTTAGGGCCAAATGGCACAGGAAAATCAACATTATTACACCTATTGGTAAGATTTATAGAGCCAACCTCGGGTGAAATAACCATAGGCGAACAGCCACTAAACCATTTTAGATTGTCAACCGTACGCAACAGTGTTGGGTTAGTCTCGCAAGACATCGCCTTATGCAGCGGTTCAATAGCCGACAACATTGCTTTTGGTTATCCACAAGCTAGTTTTGCTGAAATAGAAAACGCCGCTAAAAAAGCAGGTGCTCATTCGTTTATAACCGCATTAGAAAATGGTTATAAAACCCAAGTAGGAGAAAATGGCGTGCTACTGTCTGGCGGACAAAGGCAACGTATATCATTAGCCAGAGCGTTAATGACCGAACCGTCAATTTTATTACTAGACGAACCAACCTCAATGATTGATAGTGAAGCAAAAACTAGCTTTAAAGACAGCTTTAACGAGGTTTTAAAACATAAAACTGTTATTATGGTTAGCCATGAACATCACTTGGTTGATATAGCTGATCATGTGTATGAAATGAAAAATCATCAATTAGTCGCGGTTAATCCAAAAGAAAATTGTGAATAATGTTTTGTAGAAAACCCATTAATATAAAGGAAATTAAGTTAAATGAGCGAAGTTAGCTACCAATTGGCCGAAAATGTGCTTTTTCAAAAAGTAGCAGATGAAACCGTAATACTTGAACCAAATACAGGCGAATATTTCACGCTTAATGCTATTGGTACTTTTATGGTAGAGCTTTTTCAAGCAGGGCATACCCAAACCGAAGTGATCAATGCCGTACTTGAAAAATACCAAGCAGAGCAAGCAGAAGTTACCCAAGACATTAACGAGTTAGTAACACAAATGCTCAAACAAGGTTTATTAATCATTGCTGAGCCGCAATCATAAATTCACATGTTTATGTAATGTAGGGTTGGACTTCAGTCCGCCAAAAATGTTTAATCACTTCTCGGTGAAGTGCGAAGCACCTCGGTGTACTCTGTGGTGAAAAATGTAGGTTGGGCTTTAGCCCAACAAGGGGCAATAAATTACCCCCTACAAGGGGCTAAACAACGTTAAGGAACCCGCACGTTTATCATGTCTGTATTCACAAAACTATTCTCACTGTCTAAAACTGAGTTAAGTATTTTACTTGAAGCATGGTGGGTGTTTTTAAAGTGGGATTGGTTAATTTCATTTACACAATACAGTAATTGGCAAAACAATTGGCAAAACAATTGGCAAAACGAAATCGCAAACCTGTCAGGCACAAATAATAGTGTTATTCCTGACAATAAACAGGCAGACAAAACATCGTTAGCGCAAGTTGCGTTAGTGATCCAACTTAGTGAAAAAGTCGCTCGTCATCACCTTCGTAAAATGAACTGCCTACGCCGCTGCTTAACGCAAAAACAAATACTTAAAAAACGCGGTTACCCAACACAAATGCACATTGGCGTCGCCATCAACAATGAAAAGCTCAAAGCCCACGCCTGGTTAACCTACCAAGGTAAAATTATCAACGACAGTAATGACGTAACAACACGTTACAGTGAATTAAAAGCGCAAAACCAACACGCGATCCTACAAAGCTTTAAATAATACCAGTTTCATTAATCAAGTGATCTATTTTAAACAAGTAGAAACGTTCACACAGCGGCGGTTAAATTGTTTTTAAAGATAAAAGATTATTCACCACCGAGAACACAGAGACGCTTCGCTACACAGAGAAGAGATAAGAAAAGGTCAGAAGAGATAGTGATCAGGGATTTAAGAAGTTTTTTATCTTTGTTTTAATGTCTTCTCAGTGAAGGCCTAAGGCCCTCGGTGCTCTCGGTGGTCAAAAAATGTAGGTTGGGCTTTAGCCCAACAAGGGGCAATAAATTACCCCTACAATGGGCTAAACAACGCGTTCATCACTAACCTTTACAGAATCGTTATAGATTGTCTAATTTACTAAATGCTTTAAAAAAACCAACTCCAAACTTCAGAAAATCAATAATTTACTTCCTTTGTTTTATCAGATAATATCGCTTTAAATATTCAGCAAGGATAGCCAATGAATAACCGCAGAAAAATCGCGTCACTTTCTCGCCCTCATTTTACATTGTTATTACTAATTTTGTGCTTACTTGCTTACCCTATGATAAGTCAAGGAGTAGATATGTTTGGTTGGTTTAAAAAACAAGACGTATTTTTATGTTCAGAAGTCAACGGCGTGGTAACTGAAAATGGGAAACCTGTTGCCAATATAGAAATTACTCGCTCATTAATGTATATCGATGCAAAAGATCATATTGATGTTGCCATTACTGATGATACTGGTCATTTTCATTTCCCGCAAAAGAGCATTCGCTCATCCATTCCCAGTAAACCGTTTTCTGAAGATAGGGTATCGCAACAAATTACTATTAACCGCGAAGGCACGCTTATTCTGTTATGGGGAGCAACTCATGTGGGGATTACGGAAATACCTGAATTTTACAAAAAATTGGCTTTTTTAAATTGTGAGTTGAGCAATAAGCGAGCTGATTTTCAATTTAAAAATAATATCCCTAGTAATCGTGAACATATGGCTTCTAGCATTTGCCGTTGGGATGACGATTACATGCCTTTCTGGCTTTATGATGGTGAAAAAGAATACCGTATACATGACGGTGATTTTAATAAACTAACTGAACAATATACAGGGAAGAAGGTTAAACTATGACATACGATAATTTAGCACAAGGTTTTATTCTTCAATTTACCGTAGTACCATTTTGTGCTGTTGCTTTTTTTGTATTAACAATTATGATCACAAGTAAATATTTTACTTCATATTTTGTTGTCGACATTCTTATGAACGTTGGTATTTTTACGTTTCCACTCTCGTGGTTCATAAGTGTTTTTATGATTTACAGCTCCCATATACCAAGTAAAGACACCTATAATCTACTATGGCATGGGTTTCCTTTTGCCGTCGTTTTTACCGCCTCTATATTAGTGGGGATTTATATAAAAATTATTAAAAAAGTCTCCTAAACCTTAATTTTAATATTAGAAACAATAAATATATAATCCTCTTTAAGCTAAGTAAAATATTATTGCGGTTAGTTGTTAATATAGCAGGGGGAGTTATTACTCTGCAATTAAAGCGCAATTTAGATTGAAAATACGAGTGATACATTGCGTAAGTAGGTATTTACTTTTTCAACTCTAACAGATAATATCGCTTTAAATATTCAGCAAGGATAGCCAATGAATAACCGCAGAAAAATCGCGTCACTTTCTCGCCCTCATTTTACATTGTTATTTCTAATTTTGTGCTTACTTGCTTACCCTATGATAAGTCAAGGAGTAGATATGTTTGGTTGGTTTAAAAAACAAGACGTATTTTTATGTTCAGAAGTCAACGGCGTGGTAACTGAAAATGGGAAACCCGTTGCCAATATAGAAATTACTCGCTCATTAATGTATATCGATGCAAAAGATCATATTGATGTTGCCATTACTGATGATACTGGTCATTTTCATTTCCCGCAAAAGAGCATTCGCTCATCCATTCCCAGTAAACCGTTTTCTGAAGATAGGGTATCGCAACAAATTACTATTAACCGCGAAGGCACGCTCATTCCATTATGGATCGCAACTCATGTGGGTATTACGGAAATACCTGAATTCACTAAAAAACTGGCTTTTTTAAATTGTGAGTTAAGCAATAAACGAGTCAGTTTTCAGTTTAAAAATAGCAACCCAAATAATAGAGAATACCAAGCCTCTAGCGTATGTCGGTGGGATGAAGACTACCTGCCTTTTTTACTTTACGATGGGGACAATCAGTATATCGTTGAAAATGGGGATTTTAATACACTAACGGATCGTTTTACAGGAAAGGAAGTCAAACTATGAATAAAACAATATCCTTGACACAGCAGCAAGTGTTGCTGATAGAGTCTATGATATAAGAAAGTCACAAGGTTTTGCCGATGAATTTCATCTTGATTTTATACGTAATTTTAAAATCACCAACAGCCAAATACAAGGAATCAGCGGCGGTCTAGTTAATCAGTTGCTTAACCGCAGTACGGGCTTTGCTTTAACGGCAGAGGGTACTTCCCCACAATTTTTAAATCACCATATTATCGGTATTCGTGGCACTAAATTTTCTTCATTTGCTGATTGGTTAACTAACCTCAATGTAGCCGTTACCCTTGGCCCTAAAAACCTTGAGGTACATTCAGGCTTTCAAAAAGCCTTCAGCAGTATGCGCCCAAGACATTTAATCAATATATAGCAAAGCACAACCCCAGTTGTTTGCATGTAATAGGTCATAGCTTAGGCGGTGCCATTGCTGAGTTAACTGCTATTTGGGCAAGTGCACGTGGTATTAAAACTAAGCTTTATACCTTTGGCGCACCACGCGTGGTGCTTACAAACTCTATTCACAGTGCAGCGATGAATGTTGACCATTATCGGGTAACCCATGGTGCTGACCCTGTGCCTTGTGTACCTGTTTGGCCATTTACTCATACCGTAGGTGAATATCAAACCGCGATGAATGGGGGATCTTTTTTTGCTCTTTCTGCACACTCAATGGCGAAGTCGGCACCTGGTTATGTTAACACTGTCAATGCCTATAAAGATTACCGAAGTATGGATAGCGCACTTAAAACACTGCACTATAAACACACCGTGCTTAAATATGAGCAGCGCCATAACGCGTCATTTTCGCAGCGCCGGCAACAAATTATTACCGATGCGTTAATCACACTCTTAAAGAAAAGCGGACAGTATGCACTTATTCCGGGCAAGCTGCAGCGAGTGTTGGCTTGTCCTTTTATGATGTACTAGCACGTTGTTTACATGAGTCTATTGTAAGAATTCCTGATGCAGAAGAAGCATTAAGGGGACTATTAGGACATATGCTTGTATTTGTAGGTAAAGGGGCGCAAGCGGTTAAGGAAATGACGGTTAAGTTTATTCGTTGGGTATTAGGCTTGATGATAAAAACGTTATATACCACAGCAAAACAAGCGATTGATCGTATATTTTAATCCTAGAAATAATTGTTCAATTTACTCTTCAATACATACTCGCTGAATAGTCGTTGGTTAGGTACCAAACCAACGGCTGTTTTTACCAGAAAAGCCTTAAGCGAATTTGTTAATGGAAAAGTTAAATGTTCGCACGCTATGGCAAGGCGTTTATCCGAAGCTACAGGAACAGGCGTTGCAATATGGATCAATATGCAAGCAAAATTGGATACGTGGGAAGCGGAGAATATGGAATTACTTGGTGATCCTATCGTACCTTTACCCCTACAAGCGTAATAAACCTAACTTATTCACCACCGAGAACACTGAGACAGGTTCTATGCTCCTGCAGAACCTAAGTGACCTACATCCATGTAGGCCTCGCTACGCTACACAGAGAAAAGATAAGAAAAATAAATACTTTGTTTTAATATCTTCTCGGTGAGGCCGAAGGCCCTCGGTGCCCTCTGTGGTCAAACTGTTTTTTAAAGATAAAAGATTATTCACCACCGAGAACACAGAGACAGGTTCTATGCTCCTGCAGAACCTAAGTGACCTACATCCATGTAGGCCTCGCTTCGCTACACAGAGAAATGATAAGAAAAATAAATTCTTTGTTTTAATATCTTCTCGGTGAGGCCGAAGGCTCTCGGTGCTCTCTGTGGTCAAATTGTTTTGTTTTTAGTTCAATTAATTTGTGAAATGCTTTGATTATAGTATTTCGTAACGTGATGGGTTGCAGTAAAACTACTTTTAATATAATCTAATACGTATCTAATAACGTAAATTAACACTTGTACTGGAATGCGAGGTAAATTGTTTGGCGATTAAAAGCTTCACTCACAAAGGACTGAAAAAATTCTTTTATAAAGGTGACTCAAGTGGGCTTGCACCGCATCATGTTCAAACAATTAGCTTTATTTTAGATGCTATTGACTCATCGCATCACCCTAGAGACTTAAAAGCAATTTACCAATACAAGTTTAATGAAAAACAAGGGTCAGGGAAGGGCGTATATAGCATAGAAGTTAATGGGAATTGGCGGATCACATTTCAGATAGATGACGATGGGGCTATTTTATTGGATTACCGTGATTACCACGGGAAAAATATTAAGGCTAAATAAAAATTTCTTTAGGAGTTGAAAATGACCCAAACTAGAAAACCTTCTCACCCTGGAGAGTTTTTCAAATTTACTATTCTCAATGAAAGAGGTATTTCAATCACCTCAGCTGCGAAAAGTTTAGGTATAACCAGAAAAGCCTTAAGCGAATTTGTTAATGGAAAAGTTAAATGTTCGCACGCAATGGCAAGGCGTTTATCCGAAGCTACAGGAACAGGCGTTGCAATATGGATCAATATGCAAGCAAAACTCGATACGTGGGAAGCGGAGAATATGGAATTACTTGGTGATCCTATCGTACCTTTACCCCTACAAGCGTAATAAACCCATCCTATTCACCACCGAGAACACAGAGGCAGGTTCTATGCTCCTACAGAACCTAAGTGACCTACATCCATGTAGGCCTCGCTACGCTACACAGAGAAAAGATAAGAAAAAATAAGCTCTTTGTTTTAATGTCTTCTCAGTGAAGGCCTAAGGCCCTCGGTGCTCTCGGTGGTCAAAAAATGTAGGTTGGGCTTTAGCCCAACAAGGGGCAATAAATTACCCCCTACAATGGGCTAAACAACGCGTTCATCACTAACCTTTACAGAATCGTTATAGATTGTCTAATTTACTAAATGCTTTAAAAAAACCAACTCCCAACTTCAGAAAATCAATAATTTACTTCCTTTGTTTTATCAGATAATATCGCTTTAAATATTCAGCAAGGATAGCCAATGAATAACCGCAGAAAAATCGCGTCACTTTCTCGCCCTCATTTTACATTGTTATTTCTAATTTTGTGCTTACTTGCTTACCCTATGATAAGTCAAGGAGTAGATATGTTTGGTTGGTTTAAAAAACAAGACGTATTTTTATGTTCAGAAGTCAACGGCGTGGTAACTGAAAATGGGAAACCCGTTGCCAATATAGAAATTACTCGCTCATTAATGTATATCGATGCAAAAGATCATATTGATGTTGCCATTACTGATGATACTGGTCATTTTCATTTCCCGCAAAAGAGCATTCGCTCATCCATTCCCAGTAAACCGTTTTCTGAAGATAGGGTATCGCAACAAATTACTATTAACCGCGAAGGCACGCTCATTCCATTATGGATAGCAACTCATGTGGGTATTACGGAAATACCTGAATTCACTAAAAAACTGGCTTTTTTAAATTGTGAGTTGAGCAATAAGCGAGCTGATTTTCAATTTAAAAATAATATCCCTAGTAATCGTGAACATATGGCTTCTAGCATTTGCCGTTGGGATGACGATTACATGCCTTTCTGGCTTTATGATGGTGAAAAAGAATACCGTATACATGACGGTGATTTTAATAAACTAACTGAACAATATACAGGGAAGAAGGTTAAACTATGACATACGATAATTTAGCACAAGGTTTTATTCTTCAATTTACCGTAGTACCATTTTGTGCTGTTGCTTTTTTTGTATTAACAATTATGATCACAAGTAAATATTTTACTTCATATTTTGTTGTCGACATTCTGATGAACGTTGGTATTTTTACGTTTCCACTCTCGTGGTTCATAAGTGTTTTTATGATTTACAGCTCCCATATACCAAGTAAAGACACCTATAATCTACTATGGCATGGGTTTCCTTTTGCCGTCGTTTTTACCGCCTCTATATTAGTGGGGATTTATATAAAAATTATTAAAAAAGTCTCCTAAACCTTAATTTTAATATTAGAAACAATAAATATATAATCCTCTTTAAGCTAAGTAAAATATTATTGCGGTTAGTTGTTAATATAGCAGGGGGAGTTATTACTCTGCAATTAAAGCGCAATTTAGATTGAAAATACGAGTGATACATTGCGTAAGTAGGTATTTACTTTTTCAACTCTAACAGATAATATCGCTTTAAATATTCAGCAAGGATAGCCAATGAATAACCGCAGAAAAATCGCGTCACTTTCTCGCCCTCATTTTACATTGTTATTACTAATTTTGTGCTTACTTGCTTACCCTATGATAAGTCAAGGAGTAGATATGTTTGGTTGGTTTAAAAAACAAGACGTATTTTTATGTTCAGAAGTAAACGGCGTGGTAACTGAAAATGGGAAACCCGTTGCCAATATAGAAATCACTCGCTCATTGATTTATACCGATGAAAAAATACATCGTGATATTGCCATTACGGATAACACTGGGCATTTTTATTTTCCCCAAAAGAGCATTCGTTCATCCATTCCAAGTAAACCATTTGCCGTTAATAGAGTGTCTCAAGAAATATTTATTGATCGCAAAGGTACGCTTGTTCCATTTTGGGTCGCTACTCATGTTGGCATTAAAGAAATGCCTGAATTTACCAAAAAATTGGCTTTTTTGAACTGTGAATTAACCAATCAACGAGTGAGTTTTCAATTTCAAAATAATCACAATGAACACCTTGATCATATGGCGTCTAGTATCTGTCGTTGGGATGAAGATTATATCCCTATATGGCTTTTTGAAGGTAATGAAAAAAAATACGAAATTCACGATGGTGACTTTAATAAATTAACAGAACGTTTTACAAACAAGGAAGTTAAACTATGAATAAAACAATAACACCAAGTACCGCGGCAAGTGTTGCTGATAGAGTCTATGATATAAGAAAGTCAAAAGGTTTTGCCGATGAATTTCATCTTGATTTTGACAGAAACTTCAAAATAACCAATAGTCAAATACAAGGAGTTAGCGGTGGTTTGGTGAATCAAGTACTTAACCGCAGTACGGGCTTTGCTTTAACGGCAGAGGGTACTTCCCCACAATTTTTAAATCACCATATTATCGGTATTCGTGGCACTAAATTTTCTTCATTTGCCGATTGGTTAACTAACCTCAATGTAGGTGTGACCCTTGGTCCTAAAAATATCGCTGTACATCTTGGCTTTCATAAAGCCTTTAGTAGTATGCGCCCAAACATTTAATCAATATATAGCAAAGCACAACCCCAGTTGTTTGCATGTAGTAGGTCATAGCTTAGGCGGCGCCATTGCTGAGTTAACTGCTATTTGGGCAAGTGCACGTGGTATTAAAACTAAGCTTTATACCTTTGGTGCGCCACGCGTGGTACTTCGTGACTCTATATATAAAGCAGCGATGAATATTGACCATTACCGCGTAACCCATGGCGCTGACCCTGTGCCTTGTGTGCCTGTTTGGCCGTTTACCCATACCGTTGGTGAATATCAAACCGCGATGAATGGTGGTTCATTTTTTAGTAAATCGGCACATTCTATGGATGAACCAACTCCGGGCTATATTAATACCGTGGCGGCTTATAAAGATTACCGCAGTATGGATAGCGCACTTAAAACACTGCATTATAAACACACCGTGCTTAAATATGAACAGCGCCATAACGCGTCATTTTCTCAGGCCGGCAACAAATTATTACCGATGCATTAATCACGCTTTTAAAGCAAACGGGACAATATGGGGTACTAATGGGGCAAGCCGCAGCGAGTGTTGGTTTGTCCTTTTATGATGTACTAGCACGTTGTTTACATGAGTCTATTGTAAGAATTCCTGATGCAGAAGAAGCGTTAAGGGGGCTGTTAGGACATATGCTTGTATTTGTAGGCAAAGGGGCACAAGCGGTTAAGGAAATGACGGTTAAGTTTATTCGTTGGGTATTAGGCTTGATGATAAAAACGTTATATACCACAGCAAAACAAGCGATTGATCGTATATTTTAATCCTAGAAATAATTGTTCAATTTACTCTTCAATACATACTCGCTGAATAGTCGTTGGTTAGGTACCAAACCAACGGCTGTTTTTACCAGAAAAGCCTTAAGCGAATTTGTTAATGGAAAAGTTAAATGTTCGCACGCTATGGCAAGGCGTTTATCCGAAGCTACAGGAACAGGCGTTGCAATATGGATCAACATGCAAGCAAAACTGGATACGTGGGAAGCGGAGAATATGGAACTACTTGGTGATCCTATCGTACCTTTACCCCTATAAGCCTAATAAACCTAACTTATTCACCACCGAGAAAACAGAGAAGTTCTTATCTTTGTTTTTTTGTCTTCTCGGTGAGGCCGAAGGCCCTCGGTGCCCTCTGTGGTCAAATTGTTTTTTGTCTCTTCAACTAAATATCAAATTTAGCAGAAATATAGAATAAATATTGTTGATAAGTTATAATTCATGAAAATAAAGGGGTTGAATATGACTAATAACACAATAAAAGTTAACCATAAAAAAATACGCACTTTTATTCCCAAACTGAGTAATTTTGAAATAAGTTCACGTTATGAAGGCTTGATTTTAAAAAAAGAGAATTTAGGAAAATCAATTAATGACTTGAAATTGAAGTATGCGCGATAAGTATGGTGTTATTCAGGATAATTACTGTTATTTAAACTCTGACGTACTTGTTAATAAGTTAAATATAAAAGAACATGACAATTTAGCAGAAGCAGAACTTGCATTTACCGCCGTTCGATATATTGAATATTCCTCGACAATAACTTCAATAAACCAATTTAATTTAAGCCATCTTCAACAATTACATTTTCAATTATTTCAAGACATTTATGATTGGGCCGGAGAAATAAGAAAAGTTGATATTGCAAAGGGAACAACGCGATTTTGCACTTGCAGCCGTATTGAAGCTGAAACTCAAAAACAATTGTCTCGAATACCATTACTTTTAAATAGTACTACTCAAGAAAAATTAATAGCAGAACTAGCTGATATTTTTTGTGAGCTTAATATCATTCACCCATTCAGAGAAGGTAATGGTCGAACTCAACGATTTTTCTTTGAAGAACTATATTTCTTTTTAGGTATGAATATAACATGGCCCGATATTTCAAAAGGTGAATGGGTACAGGCAAATGTTAATGGATATAATGGTGATTTATCAAGTTTAGAAGCAATATTGAGAGAGGCTATTTCTGATAACCCACTGTAAAAAATTTTGATGCTAATGGCCTATCTCCAACGGCATAACAATTAAACACAATGCGTTTGAAACCACAACTGCGTTAAAATCGCATACAACATATCAACATTCAAATACCCATTAGGATTATCAACAACCGCATCAAACTCACGCAACAAAATCGCATTATCAACCAAACCCAAATCCTGCAACCCCTCATGAGAAAGCAACGTCCGCAACTCCAACCGATTACACCGAACCAAATTAGCAAAATGATGATCAAACACCACCTTATGCTTATCCCAACAAACCGAATCAGGCAAATAACCCTGCATCGTATGACGTAACAACCACTTAGGATAAACCCCCTGAATCAACAACTTCTCAGGAACCGCAAAACTAAACTCAACAATATCCACATCAAAAAAAGGATGACGCACATCAACCCCATAACCACTCGCAATCTTCTGATAAGACCGCATCGCATTATAAGTAGACGTACACTTCACTCCCTGATACCTCGCATGCCTAGCAGGATCAAACGTAGCAGAAAAAGGATTATTAACCCCCAACGACTCCTGCTCAACCAAACTAACCGCCCGATCAGTTAACCACACAGGGCACTCAAACTTATTAACCGGCACATTCCGCGCAAGCTTCACCAAATCCTGAATACCACTAGGCACAAACAACCGATACAACGACTTAGCAACAGGCTCGTCAAGCTGCTTACACGCACTAACCACCTCACCAATAACCCCAAAATCACCGCCATACAAACGCGAACGATAAGACGCACTATGACCCCAACACGTCTCATCACCCCCATTACCCGTTAACAAAACATCCGCGCCAACACTATCCATTAACGCCAACTCTTGCTCATACTTAGGTGAAATCACAATACCCGGGCTATCATAATTAGTAGGATAAAGCTGCGCAAAAGCACACGACCCAAACTGGTCTAAATCAATATAATGCTGATGCGACAAACCCAACGTAGTCACCATATCATTAATATTATTACGCTCATCACAACTCGTCGTATTTTTATAACGATGCGACAACGTATGCAAATCACCCCGACCAGCAAGCGCAGAAGAATAAAGTGAAGAATCAGGGCCTAACAACGCATTAGCCATCGCTGTTACCGACGTAGAATCCATACCGCCACTCATTTGGCAAAATACCGGAGGCTTCTCAGCCGAGCCATTAACCCTTAACCTATTTTCAACACTCGTCTTCAACAACTCAAAAAAGTGCGCTTTATACTCCTCATCATCAGTGTAAATAATTGACTTAGCAGGATTAATATCCCAAAACTGAGTAACCTCAACCCCATGCTCAATACTGTATTCCAAACACGAACCCAAAGGTAAACGCGAAATTTCATTAAACATCGAAATATTAGGATCAGGACGACCAGACAACCACTGACTCACCGCCGCCTTATTAACCGTAGGCGTAATATTGGCAACCTGCGCAAGGGTTTTAGCATCCGAAGCAACACAAAACATATCGTTTAACTTCAAATAAAACAAAGACCGACCACTAAAAGGATCAAGCGCAGCACACAAACGTTGCGAACCCTCATCCCACAAAATCGATTGAAAATTACCCTTAACCTTGGCAAAACACTCAGCGCCTAACAACTGATACGCACGTAACAACACCTCATCATCGGGCATATTATCGCCCGACACATCATCCTTACCGGCACCGCACAACGAAAGTAGCGTTTTTTTATTATCAACCCGATGAAAACCAACAATAGCCGAGTCAACCTTACTTTCCCCCGGGGGAGCTTTAGGCGCACGGGCATAATTAACCAAATAAATAGTATGATGCGCAGTAGAAATTCGGTGAGAAACCGCATCAGCGCGGTTAATGGGCGTGCGCGACAACATACAATCAATAAGTGAAAGCGAAACGCACGAACTAGCATTGGGAACAATAACGGCAAAAAGGTTATCCATGTTTACCTTAATAGATGAGCAGCATAATAAAATGCCTAGAACTTACAAAAAATACAAAAAATACAAAAAATACAAAAAACACAAAAATGAAAAATCGCCTAAAACTATCAAACAATTTCTTATACGTATTTTGTCGTATTTTTTACAAATTGTCATTAAAAAACCGACAATATTAAGGTATCATGTCGCCACAAAATAAGCGCCTGTTCAAATAGTATACTAACTATTGGCAGTAAAATAACCAAAGCCAAATTACAAATAGTGTCAGCTTTTTTTACACACTTAGTTTAAAATAAATAGACGCTAAGTACTTGTTATCATAACTTGTTGAATGTAAAATGCATTTATTGAATGGCTTGTTTCTTGCTTAAATGCAGGCAGTGTTATTTGAAACTTGTTTTTTATTGAAAACCATTGGAGAAGTAAAAATGTTGAAGAAATGGACCCTAGGATTGATTCTTCTTTCTACTAGTTTGTTTACACAAGCTACCCTTATAACTAAAGACGTTAATGCTGTAGATATGGCCGGCATTTCTGTTACTGCATTCTTTGAAGGCGGAACCCAAGAAACACTAATTTGGTCTGCTTTAACTGCTACAATCGGTGGTGTTGAAAACAACGATTGGTCTTTAAAACTTGAAGGCAACACGTTTGGTGATTTTGACCAATCAACAAACACATTTCATGGCGAGTGGAATTTAATTAATAATTCTTCTACCAAAAACATTGTTGGTTTAAGTATTGATGCTTCGTTAGCCGGTTTTTACTTTGATATCATAAATGGTGCAAACGCTTTTGATGTGGTTTCAGGTGATTTTACCGCCGGTTCAGGCCCAGGTCGTTCGTTTTTCGGTTTTAATCAAGCAGGAGAAGATTTAACTGTATCAGCGAGTTTTACAAATATGTTCAGTGGTCCAGACTTGTTTGGTCAACTAAATTTAGCATGGGAACCTTCTCAAAAATTAGAGCTTGGTGAAACATTTAGCTTTTTAACCGACACAGACAAAGCAACAGTGCCAGAGCCTTCAACATTGTTTACCTTTGCACTTGGCCTTATCGCCTTAACTAGTTTACGTAAAAAATCATCAGGGAAGTAATTAAAATGAAAGCAAACACAAATACTCAACCACAAACTGTAACGAGTAAAGCTGTTTACACAAAACCTGTATTGAAAAATGCCGGTAGTTTAGCCGAATTAACCCAAGGTTTTTCTGGTAGTATCCCAGACGAGCAGGGTGGTCACACTAAACGGAATCCTTTCCAAGGCTAGTTCCTATATTAGGCAACTCTTATTACGGTCTATATAACAGGCTTAGTAAATATTAAGGGTTGCCTAATACTCTTACTTTCAAATGAATCCTTTATTTAAATTACCATTGCATGGTGTTTTTAGCACGCCTTTTTGTGGTAGTGCAAAACACAATTTGCCTATTGAAATCGCCTTAGACTTTACGAGCGAACCCCGTAACAATCTCAGCGAACCAATACAGCCAATATGGACCATGGTAGATAAAGGTGAACGTTATCATAGCGAAGTAAGCTTATATAAATCTAATTTTCACGATAATGACATAAACAACAGCTACACTTTACACGTTAATTGCCAAGGGAAAGGATCATTTAACATATCCCCCAAGGCCATAACAATAAATTGGCAAGCACAAGGCACAGGCGCTGATCATTATTTTCAAACATTAGCAATCGCCTTAAATTTAGAGCTAAACAACGTACTTTGCATACATGCCAATGCGTTAGCCTATAAAGAAAAAGCCATCGCCATTGTTGCGCCAAGTAGAACGGGTAAAACTACCCTAACTGCGGCATTAAGCCAACAAGGTTTTGCCTTAATGACAGACGACATGGTTGCCTTACATAAAGTAACCGGGGGTTATAAAATATACCCCAGTTGGCCAGTAGCCAGAATGTGGCCAGACTCGCTAAACGCCATAGCGTTTGAAGAAAATGAAGAACACCAAAAAGTACATGAAAACTTTGAAAAACGCATTGTAAATTTAGCAAAAACAAAAGCGGTTGAATTTTGTGATCAACCCAAAAAATTACACGTAATTTATTTACTTAATAGATTACCAAGAGAACAAAAAAATGCACAAAAAAATGAACAACAAAATGCACAAAACAGTAATACACCCATAGGAGAAATAATCCCTATTGGCAGTGCACAAGCACTCATTATTTTACTGCAAAACAGCATTTTAGGCAGTTGCTATAGTGCACTAGGGTTAGAAAAGTCGCGAGTAAAAGCCTTTTCAACCTTATTAGAAAACATAGCGTTTAAACAAATTAACTACCAAAGCGGTAAAGAACACCTAAACGCAATAGGCGAATTAATAAAAAAAGATCTTAGGGCTTAATCCCTAATAAAAATTGTAGGGTTGGACTTTAGTCCGCCAATAGTTGAAAACTACATTAAGTTCATTTAACATGTACATAAATGTATATGTTAATATAACTAAATAAAATGAAAACTTTAGAGTTGCAACAACGGTTGCAAAAATTAGAGTTACAAACCAATACCGCCTTGTTTTCATATAATCAGGCTAAAGTATTGTTTGCGGATGAAAATGAACAAGCAATGTATACAGCATTGTGTAGACTTACAAAAAAAGGTGTAATCGAAAAGGTTTGTAAAGGCGTTTGGTTAAATCCACTTAGCCGTTTTGCACAAAATGATACGCGATTAGAAGAATTAGCACTGTTGTTACGCTTTAATCACTATAATTATGTTTCACTTGAAACAGTGCTTAGCCAAGCTAGTATTATAAGCCGGCAAATGTTTAGTTATTTAACCGTAATGACAACAGGCGCAAGTAAAGTAGTTAAAGCAAGTTTCGGTACAATAGAGTTTACGCATACTAAACGTGATTTAGTAGAATTGTGTCATTACAAAATACCCCAAGGCCATAAAATGCCTTGGGCAAGTGTTGACATTGCCTACCGTGATTTAAAACGTATTGGCCGCAATATTGATATGATTGATATGAATGAACTGCAAAATTACTTTGCCGAACAAGCACAATCAATACACATGAAGGCAGATAAATGACCAACAGAAGTAAAAACGCTAATGTGAAGTCTAGTTTGTTACATGAAATGGTGAATATTGCATGTGCTAGTCAAGAACTAGCAGGCATGGAAACTACGGTAGAGAAAGAGTTATTACATTACGATATTATGGCAGCTTTGAGCCAATCTGGGTTATTAACCAAACTGACTTTCCAGGGTGGAACATGTTTAAGAATGGCTTATGGCTCGCAAAGGTTAAGCGAAGATCTTGATTTTGTTGGTGGTGTAGATTTTTCACCCGAAGACTATCAGGATTTAGCGCAAGTACTGATAGCGTATTTTGAACCCAGATATGGATTAAATATTAGGGTAAAAACACCTAAAGAAAGAAGTTTTAGCAGTAAAAATGTTGGCGTAGGTCGTTGGATGGTTGCTATTGAAACGCAACCGCAAAATAAAAATGTACCTAAGCAAAAAATCAAGGTAGAAATTGCAAATATACCAAGTTATACGCGAAACATAAAAGCCATAAAGTTAAATTATGCTTCTTTACAAGTCAAGTTAAGTACTGTTTTAGTAAACTGTGAAAGTGAAGAAGAAATTTTGGCCGATAAAATTGTCGCATTATGTCTGCGAAAATTTATAAAAGCTAGAGACTTATGGGATATGGTTATGCTTGCGCAGCAAGGTATAAACGTAAACGATACATGGGTTAAGGCAAAGTTTACTGACTATCAAAGTAATGAATTACCGGCAATTACTTTGCAGAAAAGAATAAACGAATTACCTAAGTATTGGTTAAGTGGAAAATTTGAGCATGAGATGCGACGTTTTTTGCCAAGAAAAAAACTTGAAGAAACGTTTGAACAAATTGGGTTTATGGAATATTTCACTGACGCAATAAATGACTTATTGAACAAAACCATTAAAAGGTGGACAGCACCACCACTAAAGGTAATAAAAACGGCTTTAAATTGTAGGGTTGGACTTTAGTCCGCCAAAAACTTGGTTAATCTTTTAAATCAAAATTAAAAACAAAAACAAAAAGCAAAGGACGTAAATTGTTATGGGAAACACAAAAGGAATGATACAAAATAATATCAATACTTTTGCCTTATTCTACCGAATGGCAGATATTGTTGTTATCGCGTTAAGCCTCACCATTGCCATATGCATATACAATGCAACGTACAACCAACAATACTTTATAATGTTTTTAGTAGGCACCATTGCCTACAGTTTTGTTGCCGAAGCCTTCTCGCTATACCGCTCTTGGCGCTCTGGCTACTTTAACGAAATTGTATTCTACACCTTTCTCTCATGGGGAATGGCTGCCGTAGTTATTCTAACCTATTTATTTTTTACCAAATCAAGCGAAACCTTCTCACGTGTTACCACCGGTATATGGTTTGCCATAACTTTTCTTGGCTTAATAGGTGGCGATATGCATTCGCCCTGTTTTTAGAAAAAATGCGTCGCAAAGGCTACAACTCACGCAGAGTTGCCATAATTGGTTTAACCAAAAACGGCCAACGCTTAGCACAACAAATACTAGACCATCCTGAAACAGGTTACCGACTTAGCGCCATATACGACGACAGAACCCTAGACCGAATAGAAAAAACCTACCATCGCTATATTGACGGGAATGTAAAAGACGGGGTAGAACACGCCAAAAATAATGAGTTTGACGTAGTCTATATTGCTTTACCCATTACCGCTGAAAAACGCATAAAAGACATTTTATACTTATTAGGTGACACCACCGCCAACGTACAACTTGTACCAGACTTATTCATATACTCACTTATGAAAGCCAGAATGTCACACGTAGGTGAAATTCAAACCATTAGCGTATACGACAACCCCATGCAAGGGGCCAGTGCCGCCTTAAAACGCGCCGAAGACATCATATTATCGTTAACTATTTTAATGCTAATTGCTGTCCCCCTTATTGTGATTGCCATCGTGATTAAATGTACCTCGCGCGGGCCAATACTCTTTAAACAAGACAGATACGGCCTAGACGGCAAGCGTATAAAAGTATGGAAATTTAGATCCATGACCGTAACCGACAACGGCGCCAAAGTAGTGCAAGCCACCAAAGGCGACGCACGTATAACCCCGTTTGGCGGCTTTTTACGTAGAACCTCGTTAGACGAGCTACCGCAATTTTTTAACGCCCTCAAAGGCGACATGTCAGTAGTAGGGCCAAGGCCACATGCGGTAGCGCATAACGAAGACTACCGAAAACGCGTTGACTACTACATGCTACGACACAAAGTAAAACCCGGCATAACAGGTGGGCACAAGTAAACGGTCTGGCGCGGTGAAACCGACACCGTAGACAAAATGGAAATGCGTATTCAGTTCGACCTAGAATACATACGAAACTGGTCACTGTGGTTAGATTTCAAAATAGTGTTATTTACTATCTTTAAATCATTCAACGACAAAAATGCCTACTAGGTGCAATGAAAATGTAGGTTGGGCTTTAGCCCATCAAAGAACAAAAGAACAAAAGAACAAAATAACAAAACAACAAAACATAATGGTAGGGTTGGACTTCAGTCCGCCAAAAATGTTTAATAACGAGCTGTAATAATGTTGGTAAAAGCTACACAATTTGCATCCCTTGAATTTGTAAAAACTCAAGACGAAAGCTATTTTGAGCTACTACGCTTAGCGCGGGTTTCTCAAGTGGCTAATGATCAGGCATGTGACTTGCAAAATGCTATTAATTTACTAAATCAATTACCTTTATTTAGCAAAATACATAAAAGAATAATACCCTTGTTAAACAATAAAGCGCATAAATTAGACATTTTTAATAAATTAACGCCAGAAAGCCAACAGCTATTAACAACTATAACCCAACAGGGCGTAATAACCGAGCTAGCTAGAAAACAACAACTAATGCAAATTATAGAGGCGTTATCTGTGCATAACATACCACTGATATTGTTAAAAGGCGCAGCATTTTCAGAAGTACTCTATACCTCGCAAGCACCAAGAACGTCGAATGACTTAGACATATTGATACAAAAAAAACATTGGCAGCAAGCGGTTGCCGTAATCAAAACGGTAATGAACTACACCGTAAAACCGCAACCAAATGTTTTTGGTGATTTATACGAGTTATCGTTTAGCCCAACAAACAAAATTGGCGCAGCGCTTGATTTACACTCATCACTAACACACCCTTTATTATTTACAATTTGTGAAAAACAATTGTGGAACAATAGTGTTGAGCATCCCAGTTATAAGCACGAACTTGTCAGAGTGTTATCACCTGAACATGCGTTAATTCATCAAGCGATTCATGCCTACAAAGATATGGATTTTGCTAAATACAATTTAGTAGATGCTCACGAAATTATTAGCACACAAGCACCAAACATTAATAATACCATAGAAATAGCAAAAACGTGGGGCGCAACAGTACCCTTATACGTACTATTAAAAAATTGCAGTGAAGTAATGCACAGTAATATTGATACAGGTTTATTAAAGCGAATCAAACCGCGATATATAACTTACAAATGTATAAAAAAATTAGTAAAATCAAGGTTTAATCAACCTACTAATAATACTAAACCATTAAGGTATAGGGTAAATCAAATACTAGGGCAGTTTGTTTTTACAAGCAGTGTTGTAAAGCCGTTAGCACTACAATGGCTTTTTTTATCGTCTTTGTTTAAACAAAACCTACAAAGACAATAAATAACATATAAAAAAATTAGCGATGTATTTTCAACTTAAATACATTGCCGTTGTGGTAACACCAAAAGGAGATTTAATTGAAAACAATAGTAAATGACTCGGTAATTGCAATTATTGGTCTAGGTTATGTTGGTTTACCGCTAGCTGTAGAGTTTGGAAAAAAAATGCAAGTGATTGGTTTTGATATCAACCAACCTCGTATTGAAGCACTGCAACAAGGTATAGATGACACCCTAGAAGTAGAAACTGAATTATTATCACAAGCTACTCATTTAAGTTTTTCTTGTGACGTGAATGACTTAAAAAAAGCAAACGTATATATTGTTACCGTACCAACACCAATTGATGAACATAAAAAGCCAGATTTAACACCGTTAATTAAAGCGAGCGAAATGATAGGCAAGGTTATCAATAAAGGTGATGTAGTTATTTATGAATCTACCGTATACCCGGGCGCTACCGAAGAAGAATGCATTCCAGTTATAACGCAAACATCAGGCTTAGTTTTTAATAAAGATTTTTATGCAGGTTATAGCCCTGAGCGGATTAACCCCGGTGATAAAGAGCACCGAGTTACAAGCATATTAAAAGTAACTTCAGGTTCAACACCAGAAATTGCTGATTTTGTTGATGCACTTTATCAAACTATTATCATCGCAGGTACATACAAAGCTAGTTCAATTCGAGTGGCAGAAGCGGCTAAAGTTATCGAAAATACTCAACGTGACGTAAATATAGCCCTAATTAATGAACTCGCTATTATTTTCAATAAAATGAATATTGACACCATAGAAGTACTAGAAGCTGCAGGCACAAAATGGAATTTTTTGCCCTTTCGTCCGGGGTTAGTTGGAGGACACTGTATTGGTGTTGATCCTTATTACCTTACCCACAAAGCAGAAGCAATTGGTTATCACCCAGAAGTTATTTTGGCAGGCCGTCGAATTAACGACAGTATGGGTGAATATGTGGTATCTCAACTTGTTAAAAGTATGATGAAAAAATCAATTCAAGTTAACAAGTCTAACGTGCTGTTATTAGGGTTGACCTTTAAAGAAAATTGCCCAGATATTCGTAACACCAAAATTGTAGACATTGTTCACGAACTTAAAGAATACAACGTTAATGTAGATGTTTACGACCCGTGGGCTTCATCAAAAGAAACACAACACGAATATGGTATTGAGTTGATTGATGAACCGAAAAATAATCATTACGACGCGGTTATTTTAGCGGTTGCTCATAACGAGTTCAAAACATACGATCAAGCCAGATTTAATAAACTAATGAAAGCTGATTCGGTTATATACGATTTAAAAAATGTGCTTCTTAAATCTGTGTCTGATTTAAGGTTGTAAATAATAAAAGAGAAATTACCTAGAAAGAAAAAGTGACATTTTTAGCTATAGGAGACTTTAAAGGAATAGTTATGAAAAAAATATTGGCTGTAGCGACTGGGGGAGGGCATTGGAGTGAACTTGTTTTATTAAAACCTATATTAAGTCGTGGTTATGTTAAATATGTCACTACTATTGACGGCTTACCTCAACAAGAAGGTTTTACTGATTTTAAAATTGTGGTTGATGCCAACAAAAATAAGAAATTAGCGACTATTTATTCTTTTTTTCAGTTTTTTATTATTTTTATAAAATTTAGACCTGATGTTGTCATAACAACTGGCGCTGCTCTTGGGGTTATTGCTGTTTTCGTCGGTAAGTTTTTTGGGACAAAGAATATATGGTTAGAAAGTATTGCTAATACGGAGCGTCTATCTCTTAGTGGGGAGATAGCTAAACCATTTGTTCATTTATTGTTGACCCAATATGAGTATTTAGCTGATAACAAAGAATTAATATATCAAGGTAAAATTTTTTAATAATTTATGATTTTTATTACTACAGGTACACAGTTTCCTTTCGAACGTTTATTAAAAATAATGGATGAATGGGCTCAGGAAAACTCTGAAACAGAAGTTATTGCTCAAGTAGGTTTAACTGAATTTAAATCAAAGTTTATCGAGTCCTACGATTACTTAACACCTGTTATATATGAATCATATGTTAAGAAAGCAAATGTGCTAGTTGGGCATCTTTGGTAGTGGCACTATGATAGTAGCAGCAAAAAATAATGTCCCAGTTATATTAATGCCTAGGCAGTTTGATTTAAAAGAGCATAGAAGTGAACATCAAAAGGGAATGGCAAAAATGTTTTCTTATCGCAAAGGTGTTTATATAGCTAATACTAAAGAAGAGTTGTTTAGTTTTTTGAATGATTATAACAAATTACAACCTCTTGTTGAAAACGAAACTGAGGAAAAAAATGCTATTAAATTTTTTAGAAAAAGAAATTTATAAAGATTAATACTTATAGGAAAAAAATGAAAGTTACGTTTTACGGAATTGGTTACGTTGGTTTAGTACAAGCTGCAGTATTAGCGGATGCAGGACATGATGTTTGTTGTGTAGATATTGATCAAAATAAAATTGATAACCTAAAAAAAGGTATTATTCCTATTTATGAACCAGGTTTAACACCCATAGTTGAAGATAACTATGCATCAGGTAGGTTACATTTTACAACTGATGCAGAATTTGGTGTTAACTTTGGTGAATTACAGTTTATTGCTGTAGGTACACCGCCAGATGAAGACGGCTCCGCCGACTTAAAATACGTGCTTAAAGTTGCTGAAACTATTGCAATGCATATGACCACGTCAAAAATTGTTGTTGATAAGTCAACGGTGCCAGTTGGCACTGCCGACAAAGTATCAGCTCAAATTGAACAAGTGCTAAACACACGTTTTGATTCAGGTAAAGCGCCAACCTTTTCAGTAGTATCAAACCCCGAGTTTTTAAAAGAAGGCTCAGCAGTTTCAGACTGTAAACGACCTGATCGTATCGTAATAGGTACTGACTCAAGCGATGCTGAAGATTTAATGCGCGAGCTTTACGCACCATTTAACCGTAATCATGAAAAAATTATAGTAATGGACATCAAATCAGCAGAGTTAACTAAATACGCTGCTAACTGCATGTTAGCTACTAAAATTAGCTTCATGAACGAAATGGCAAACATTGCTGAACTTGTTGGTGCAGATATTGAAAACGTTCGTCATGGTATAGGTTCCGACCCGCGTATAGGTTATCAATTTATATACCCAGGTTGTGGTTACGGTGGCTCATGTTTCCCTAAAGACGTACAAGCGCTAGTTCAAACAGCAGACGGTATTGGCTACGAGTCGCAAATTCTTAAAGCAGTTGAAGCTGTAAATTTCCGTCAAAAACATAAATTGTTTGAATATATCTCTAAACACTTTGGTTTGTCCGAAAATCCAAATGCCATAAAAGGCAAAACATTTGCACTTTGGGGATTATCATTCAAACCAAACACTGATGATATGCGTGCCGCTTCAAGCTTAGTCTTAATGGAAGCATTATGGAAGGCAGGCGCAAAAGTACAAGCATACGACCCGGAAGCCATGGAAGAAACTCAGCGTGTATGCGGTAATCGTGCTGATTTAACATTGATGGGTACGAAAGAGTCAGCCCTAAAAGGGGCGGATGCATTAGTTATTTGTACAGAGTGGCAAAATTTTCGGGCACCTGATTTTGGTTTAATAAAAGAGTCGTTGTCTAATTCTGTTATTTTTGATGGTAGAAATATGTTCGAACCATTAAGAATGAAAAAGAAAGGTTTTGACTATTACTGTATTGGGAGAGCCTTATCTGTTATTGGTAATGAAGGTGAGGGTAAGTAATGAAATATTTAGTGACGGGTGCCGCAGGGTTTATTGGAAATTTTGTTGCTGAACGTTTATGTAAAGAGGGGCATGAAGTTATTGGTTTAGATAATTTAAACGATTACTATGACCCTAATTTAAAGCTTGCTCGTTTAAAGCGAATTGAACATTTTGAAAATTTTACTTTTGTTAAATTAGACCTAGCTGACCGTGAAAACATGGCCAAGTTATTTGCAGAAGAAAAATTTGAAAGAGTAATACATTTAGCAGCTCAAGTCGGGGTGAGATATTCAATAGAAAACCCTATGGCATACATAGACTCTAATATAGTTGGTTTTGCTACAATATTAGAAGGGTGTCGTCATAATAATGTTAAACATTTGGTTTATGCGTCTTCTAGTTCTGTATATGGTGCAAATAAAAAAATACCATTTTCAACTGACGATGTGGTTGACCATCCTGTTTCGTTATATGCAGCAACTAAAAAATCGAATGAATTAATGGCGCATACTTATAGCCATTTATACGACTTACCAACAACAGGGTTAAGATTTTTTACTGTTTATGGCCCGTGGGGACGACCAGATATGGCGCCGTTCTTATTTACCGATGCAATTGTAAATGATCACCCAATTAACGTGTTTAATAACGGTAAAATGCAAAGAGATTTTACTTATATTGATGATATTGTTGAAGGGGTTATTCGAATTCAAAATATAATTCCTAATAAAGAAAACAATAAAGTAGATGAAGGTTCATCAAATTACAAAATTTACAATATTGGAAATAATCAACCTGTAGAACTTGAAACATTTATAAATTGTATTGAAAATGCGTTAAATAAAAAAGCTAATAAAAACTATATGCCAATGCAAGATGGTGATGTAGTAAGAACTTTTGCAGATGTAGATGCATTAGAAAAAGCAATAAATTTTAAGCCAAAAACTGAATTACAATACGGTATTTCTGAGTTTGTTGCATGGTACAAAGCATACAATAAGGAAGCTATTTAATGACACAGGTTCAAACAACAAACGTTGCAGGGTTAGACACAGTCTGTTTAACAAAAGATGAACTTGCAGATGTAATGGTCAAAGATTGCTTATTTTCCCGAGCCAATAAAATAGCCCCCAAGGTTGTGTTTTCATCTAATGGGCAAGGTATTTCATTAAATGCGACTGACAAAAGCTTTGCTAACATAATGAGCCAAGCAGACATGATTCACGCTGATGGGCAATCAGTTGTCTTTGCTTCAAAGTTGTTTACCAAAAAACCGTTACCAGACAGAATCGCTACTACCGATTTTTTTCATAATGCAGCGAGAAAAGCACAAGAATCAGGTTTAACCTTTTTTATGTTAGGCGCAAGTGAAGAGGAAAGTAAATTAGCTTGTGAAAAAATGAGAATCAAATACCCAACATTAAAAATTATAGGGCGGCGTAACGGTTATTTCACTAAAGATCAAAACCAAGAAATAATTGACGAAATTAACGCCTTAAAACCTGATGTACTTTGGGTGGCATTAGGTAAACCTAAACAAGAGTTTTGGTGTATTGAAATGAGAGATAAGCTAGATGTCGGTTGGATTAAAACATGTGGTGGGTTATACGCATTTTTAGCAGGAACCGCCCCAAGGGCACCCATGTGGATGCAAAACTTAAGTCTTGAATGGTTATTCCGTGTTGCTAAAGCGCCAAAGCGTCTAGGTTGGCGTTATATGACAACTAACCCACATGCCTTATGGCTCATGATTACTCGAAGTAAATAGACAACTTATGATAGTAAATTCAGGAGTTAGGGTGTTCTCTTACAAGCGAATATTAGCCGCTATTAGTGGTTCTGCAGGTGTTGCCTTATCAAGTTTGGTGCTAGCATTAATGTTAATGCAAAAAGGCAGTGCAGAAGATTATGGTATATTTTCGTTTATGCTTGTTGCACAGGCTTTATTTAACGGTATATCAAACGCATTATTAGGCACACCACTATTAATTGTGTTAATTAACAAACAAAAAAATAAAGCCATAGATAGTTTTTTTTAGTTAATTTTATTTATTGTTTATGTTGTGCATTTATTCAATTTTGTATTGCTTTTAACTTTACCCGCCAGTTTGAGGTTTCATTAGGTTATGGTTTAGGCTCTTTCTTTTTAACCTATCGTTGGTTTGGCAGGGCTTATTGTAATAACAGCCATCGTCATCAAAAAACAGTGTCATCTGATGTAGCGTATACATTAATAAATTTATTCGGTGCAATTGGTCTTTTAGTATTTAATGTAGTGAACTTATATTCATTAGCCATATTGGTGGCAATTTCAGCTTTTATTGCGTGCGGGTTTTTGGGTTTAGACTATATATTGAAAATAGGCAGAGGGATTACTGCAGGATTTTCAGGTTTTTTTGAGGGGTTTAAACAACAAGGGAGGTATGCCTTAGTCGGGGTACTTACAACCGATGCAACAGCAAACTCTCATGTTTACTTGGTAACATTCATGCTTGGACCTGAAGCCTATGCACCTCTAGCAGCTGCAAGGTTACTATTTAGGCCGATTTCTGTTGTATTTCAGAGTATTACCCAAGTAGAAAGGCCTAAAGTAAGGAAACTTATTTTAGAGGGAAAGATAAAAGTAGCTCAGAGTCATTTGAAAAAAGGGAGAGATGTCACTTTGGTTGCTTGGGGTATTAATACGCTAGTGTGTGTATGTGTTTTATCCTTTTTTCTCGACTATTACTGGCGAAGCGATACAGGTCATCATGCACTTATTATTGCCACAATTCTAATTGGTTTAATTAACTTAATTAAATCAATTAGAAATCCACTGAGTTTATATCTACAAGCGGTTGATAAATTCAAACCACTGAGTTTAATAACGATCAAATCAGCAATTGTGACTATACCAACAGTATTTTTTTGTTTGCAACTGTGGGGCGGCGCCTATTCCTTAATTGGGGTATTGGTTGGTGAGTTGATTACATTTCTATTATTAAAAAAACTATTTACGAGGGAAATTAATGAATAAGAAATTGATAGCTATAGGTATTCCGACCTTTAAAAGGCCAAAAGGTCTAAAACGACTTTTGGATACGTTGGCACTTCAAAAATGTGATTTTAACTTACAAGTTATTGTTGCAGACAATGATAGTGAATATTGTGAAGGGTTGAATCTTGTAAATGAGATAGCGAAAGAGTTTCTTTTCTCAATTGAAGCAATCGTGGTTTCTGAAAGAGGTATTTCTAGTGTGCGTAATGCACTAATGAAACAAGCCTTTGAAAACCATAAAGCTGACATGTTAGCAATGGTTGACGACGACGAGACTGTAGAGCCTAAATGGATTTTTTCTTTAGTACAAACTTTAGAAACAGGCAATTATGATGTTGTTGGAGGGGCTGTATACCCCGAATTTGAGTTTGAACCTCCCTGTTGGACTAACGGGCTTAATTTATACTGGAGGAGAATTCATGACGAGGGAAAAGTTGAATTAATAAGTGGATCGGGAAACATATTAATATCGAAAAGTATTTGGAATAACTATCCGGGTCAACTTTTTGATGTTGAATTTGGCTTAACAGGAGGAGAAGATAAAGAATATTTTACTAGGCTTAAAAAGTATGGAGCAACTTTCGGGTTCTCACCAAAAGCGGTAAGTCATGAGTTTATTGGTGGGTCTAGAATGACTTTAGCTTGGGCTGAAGAGCGGGCTTACCGTATAGGTTCAGCAGATATAAGGATAAAATTAAAATTGTCAGATAACCGTTTTAGTGAGTTAGCAAAAGCTTTGTTTACAGTTAGCGTATGCACTGCTCTTTGGTTGTTATTATTTGGAACCAAAAAAAGGGAATGGATTAAATTTAAGCTTGAACGCCAAAAAGGTAAGCTAAACGGTTTAATCGGCAAACCTCCAGAAGTTTACAAACAAACTCATGGTTCATAAATTAATTGAAATAAGATGAGGCTAGTGTCATTTATTAAATAAACAAATCTTTGTAAAAAACACTGAAATATAAATTGAGTCAGAGCATGCCATTGTGTTTTTACTTTTTTATACTAATGGTAGATTGGTTTAATGTCGAAATGTTCGATTTGTAAAAGCTATGAATTTTATCATTGTCTAACTTTAGTGATTAAGAATGTTATTAAGTAAGGTCACAAATGTTTGCTAGGTGGTGTAATGGATAAAAAATTAAATTGGTAAAGTCTTAATAATGATAATTAAAATAAATTACTATGAATCGTCAAAATGGCTACTGGTCGTTTTTATTGCTTTTTGTTTTATTGGCTATACGCCATTTGCTATTCAAAAAGAATTTGGCAATTTGGGAGGGGGTAGTAACAGTAGTCTAGTTAGGCAAATTGTATTTATTTCTTTTTGGTTAATGTCTGCTATTTGTTTTTATAAGTTAGGTAATATTAAATTAATAAAAGAAGAGAAACTGTTTTTATTGTTGTTGTTTTGGTGTTTTATTTCATTTATTTGGTCACCTGTACCCATAATTACAATTAAGCGTTCCATTCTTTTATTACTAAATGCAACAACTGTGTTTATGTTAGTAAGCGTACTTGCTTTAGATGATGTATTTGATGGTTTGAAAAAATTATTTGTATTTTTAATAATTGCTAGCATATTTGCTATTCCTATATTTCCAGGGGCTGTTCATCATGTAACTGAATATGGAGATGTTAATTTAATTGGTAATTGGAAAGGAATATTCATACATAAGAATCATGCAGGTTATGCTGCTGTTTTCGCTATTATATTATTTATATCTGATTTTATAAAAAATAGAAATTATTGGTCAATATTGATGATTATATTGTCATTTGTTTTTTTATTCTTTACTCGCTCTAAAACTAGCTTATTGTTATTAATACCTTGTTTATTTCGGTATGCTGTTTGTAAGCATTGTATCTCGAAGGACGAAACAGGTATTACAAATAACATTTATAGGTTTACTATTTATAGGGTTAGCTTTTTCAAGTTACATAATTGAGTGGTTTAACTTATTGCTACAAGATCCAGAGTTGTTTACTGGACGTGGAACCATATGGTCAGCTGTAGTCCAAGCTATAAACGAAAACTTTTGGCTAGGGATTGGCTACGGCGCTGTTTGGTCTGTTGGTGACGATGCATATATTAACCAATTTGTAAGTAACCGTTTAGCATGGTTTCTTCATGTATCACATGGTCATAACGGCTACCTTGATACATTTCTATCAATCGGAATTATTGGTTTTTTCTCTACAATGTGGGTTCTTATCATTGTTCCTATAAGTAAACTGTTAGATTTTGAGGACATTAATAAGAGCGAGTATTTCTTTTGTGCTTCATTTTTTATGTTTTTTGTTTTTCATAATATTTTAGAAACAAACATATTGCTAGGTGATAGTAATCGTTGGTTAGTATTTTTAATTGTATATTTTATTTGTAGATCTAAGT
Source organism: Colwellia maritima (assembly GCF_022669015.1). Classification (GTDB taxonomy): domain Bacteria; phylum Pseudomonadota; class Gammaproteobacteria; order Enterobacterales; family Alteromonadaceae; genus Colwellia; species Colwellia maritima. The sequence goes on from NZ_JAKKSL010000005.1 coordinate 146,145, forward strand.
TAGTAAAGAATAATTAAACTTATGGTTGGAAGGTGTATGAGTGAACGTGTGATTTTTAGTGTAGTGATTCCACTATACAACAGGGCAAATATCGTTGAAAAAGTAATTAATTCAGTGATAGCACAAACTTGTCAAGATTTTGAAATAATTATTGTTGATGATGGCTCTAAGGATAATGCAAAGGAAGTTATCGACAATATAAGAGATAATAGAATTCGATACATTTATCAAGAAAATGGAGGTGGTTCTAAAGCAAGGAATACTGGTATTGATAATGCAAAAGGTAAATATGTAGCTTTTCTTGATTCTGATGATGTTTTTCTCCCCCACCATTTAGAAACTTCATTAGAAGTGTTGGAACAAGGAAATAATATTTGTACGTATGCACAAGTTATCGTGGATCGTGGAGAAGGGGTGAGGTTCCTAAAACCTGATCGTGCCATGCGTTCAGGTGAGCATATTTCAGAATATTTAATGTGTGATAGGGGGTTTGTACCAACTATTACATTAGTTATACCTACATGGCTTGCCAAGAAATCAAAATATGATGAAAAAATTAGTGCAGGTCAAGACTATGATATGGCTATTAAGTTAGTAGCAAATGGAGGTCATTTAAAAATGTTACCTGATCCTGGTGCGATTTGGGATGACCAATGGTGTATTACAAGATTATCTAGCAAAGCTAAACCAGAGCAACGTTTAGAGTGGTTGAATAGAATTCGGCCAATGTTAATCGATCGAGCTTACTGGGCTGAACTTGGTTGGCCAATTGCTAAAGGTTTTGCATCGCAAGGGCATAAGTTTAAAGCGTTAGGTCTCTATTTAAAAGCGGTATTTAACGGCGCATACCGCCCTAAGATGATGATTGTTATCTTTTTACAAGTTATTCTTTCAAAGAATTTATATAGAAAATTTTCTGATATTTTAGCCAAATTTGGCATCAAACCATAGATAGAGTTTTTTAAATGAAAAATAAAATTTTACAGTACGTAAATGATAAAGTGGTGATATTAAACTATTTTGGTTAACTGGAGAAGATAAGTATTGGAATCCTGACGAAATTCAAGATTATGCTGATTTTATTTATATTATGTATTTGATCTCAGATAGTACTGAATGGATTACCATTGATGCAGTAGAGCAATACTGTATAAAGGTTTCAATGCTTCCTCTGACTGGAACTTCACAAGGGGATAATGAAATGCTACCTCACATGACTGCCTATGTACTAGCATCTTTCAATATTATTGCAAAAGTTGGTTTTGATGTGCGCGGCAAACTTTTAAAAAATATTCAATTAGACATTAACAAGTTGGTAAATCACTATACTATGTTGCCAGTTTGGCCTAATAAGTGGTCACACCACTCGTGGAGAGTGAGTCATTGGGTTGGTGGTATACCTAGTATACTACTAATGTTTGCACGCTATGATCCTAAACAGACTATAAAAGAATCTTTTGTTCATGAAGTTCTAAATTCATGTGATAAAGAAATTATAAACCCTAAAACAGGAATGATGAAAGCTTATAAAAGTGAATTGATTCAACAAGTATTTCGTTTATTATATAGTTTACGTCACAACCCTGAACATGGGGATATTGGTGGTTTAGTACATATACATTGGATTAATTATGTATTAGAACGACCTTATATAGCTGTAGATAGCCTGATTGAAAAGTGTGTAGAAGGCTTGAAATGTGAACGTTTTCTTGAAAATAAACCTTATTGTTTAGATTTTGATTATATTCAGCTTTTAAGGACAGCACTTGAGCAACGTGAAGATTTAAAAACAGATGAAATAGAGCAGCGAGTGTTGAAACTGAAAAATCATTTAGTTGAATTTTTCAAAGAGATACCGATGGAAGGTTATAATCTCCATAAATTGCCAGGTGCGTTGGCTTCATTACATGAATGTTATTTATTACTCGGTAACCCTTATATTGATGAGTTAAATATAAAAACTAAAGATATAATAAAAGTAGGATGCCGGCTTTAATATATCTAATGCAATAGGTAAAATTGTTAAACTAAGATTTAAAAGAGAGACAGTATTCTATTTTTTGCATTATTGTAATATGCTCTTTTTTAAATTGGTACGTTTTGTAAGTTGATATTGATATAAAGATTGTATTTTCATATTTGGTTTATTTATTCCTTCAATATAGGCAGAGTGGTGGTAATTCAATATTAAAGGCTTACTGGCATTTAAACCGATAATTCTAGCGTTCCATGCATCTCCCCGTAAACCTTCTGCTTTGGAAAAATCTTCTAAGAATAAATTCCAAAAAGTATTGTATGCTCCGGCAACAGGAAATAAATCTTTGGATCCTCCATGTTTGAAAATTGGGTTCATGATGTTTTTTAAACGAATATTATCGAGTAAATTTTGATGATTAATACCTGCGTGTTGATCTAAAGACGGTTGAAAAATAACTCCGTTAGTAAACACTGTATATCGACTCTTTGTTGCAAAACTGGGATTATGTATAGCAGGGGTATTGAATATAAAATCTTTTATCAGTATACCATACCCAGTATTCATCACCGTGTAGTGAGCTTTGAATTTTCCAACTATATGAAGATTAGAAAGAGTATTTAGCGAAGATTTATTATTAATTATTATGCCTGCACCAAAGATTGATAATTGAAACATTATTAATCCAAGAATTTCTTACACCCGAAAGAAATATACCATTGTAACCATATTCTAAATGGTGAACAGAATCTTTTCTTTCTTGTGGGAACTCTATTGATAAATTTTCTATTCCGACTTCGGTCAACAGGTTTACTTCACATATTTTATTATTCCATTCAGTTCGTACATCGTGTAACAGTGGCTCTTTAACGGTAATAATATTATTTGTTATTTTAGTTATTTGAAGTGGTTGATGAATAAGTGGTGATTTATGGTTACGCTTTAATGTGTTTCCTACATTTACATTATTACTCATGAATATATGATCAAAAAGGGAACCTTTACTGTTAGGTGTATTATACCATCTGAGATCTATTGTCATTCCTATTTTTAGATATTTAGGGTTATCTGTCATGATAGTGTGCTCGCCCCGTTTACCATTAATTGCTTTTGCAAAGCATATATTTTTTCTCCATACTGGCGATACCCAAATAACTCCACCTTCCCATGTAAAAGGTGAAAAAAAGCTATTATTAACCTTATTACCATTGCTTTCTATAAGGTCAATTGTATAATTTGTCTCTTTTTTATAGGTCATGTCTTTAAGTGGTTTTGTGAAATGTAGTATTGTTTTATCTTTTCCTTCGCCTTGCAAAACTATATTACTATGTTGAATACTTATTATTTCACTCAGGTTATATACTCCTTTAGGAAAATATAACACAGTTCTTTTCGTTTGTTGCCCCGCATACTTCACTGCTGTTTGTATTGCTTTTGTATCATCTACAGAATCGTTTGGTTTTGCGCCAAAATCTAAAATGTTATGTGTGATTTTGTAATGAGGTAATGGCGATTCACCATTTTTATAACCTGCGAAGGAATAATCGGGTAAGTAATTTTGATTACCTTCATTAAGAATATTAGGCATCCATGGTGGGCTATCTTCAGTATTTGAAATTTTATTTTTGGTTTCAAATTGAGTAAACGATAGAAGTATATAAATGATTATGGCTAAGCAACTGATCATTATTAGTACTTTAGTTAGTGAAAGTTTGTGTTTTTTATTACTAACATGCGCTATTTTAATCCCTAATGCTAATATTAAATAAAAATACACTGCGTTCACAGGTAGATGAAAATTAAAGTCTGCCAGTGAATGCAATAATATCGCTATTACACCGCAAAAACTTCCTACCTGTAAACCATACAGGTTTTTATTTCGCTTACTGCTGCCTTTTTTCAAACCATTACTTAATGGCCTAAGCAATAATAATGTTGCCATTGCTAGTAAACTAAAACCAATAATCCCTTGATTTGCTAACAACTCTAAATAGTCGTTATGGGCTCTTTTTGACATAGCTGAAGTGCCGAGCAATGACGATTTATATTTGTGCTGTAGTATCGGGTAGGTGCCGCCTGTGCCTACAATGGGACTTTCTTTAATAATAGCGAAAGCTGTTTGATGCATTATATCTCGTCCGTTTGGCTTATATCCTTGTGAGTCAAGCCGATTGGTTAACGAGTTAGTCACGCCTGTTGTAAAAATGAAAATACCTATAGCTAGCATGCTAATGAGCAGTAATAGCACTTTCTTTACTTTTTGTTTTTTCGATTTTTTTTGTTGTAGCAGTACGCATAAGTAGGTTAGGGCTATGCTAATTACAAAAATTGAATTACCCCCTCTTGATGCCGTTTTGAATAAAGCTGTGACCATTATTAGCAGGCTCAATAGGTATATTCCATTGACCGAGCTGATCAAATCTATCATTTTGTTTAGGTAAGTTTTACCTAGTTGTTGGGTATCGCGCTTTTTTAGGTTGGCGTACATCAATCCGTAACCTAGGGGAATGGTGAGGGTTAAAAATGAGGCGTAATGATTTTGATAGCTAAACGTGCCGTGTGTTGCTCTTTCCCAAGGTGCTGTCCAAGGTGGAATAGAGCTTACTAGGTCGAACGCGCCCTTTGTGTAGTGATTTATTAAGGAATAAAGGGCTATGATGGCAGAGCCAAAAAATAAGGTGTTAGCAAGGGTTAGTATGCGTTGTTTTGTGTTTAATAATAATAAAGCGAGTATAAAAACAGTGAGGTAACTTGTGTGCTTTATAAGCTCTATCAAGGTTACATTGGGCGCTATGCTAATGGTTTGCCAGTGATTGGTGTTTATGCTTGCTTCGGTAATGCTTAACTCGGTGATAGTTGTTAAGTTGTGCGTTATGTTAAAGGGCAAAGGAATAACTTGTAGCACTTGAAAAAGCAACCATGCGCTAAGCAGTATTAACGGCGTTTTTATGCTGTTTAAGTTGGTAAATTTAGACGATAGTTTTTGGCTGTTGTTAATAAAGTAGATGGTTGCAAGGGTAAATATGCCCGTAGTAAAAAATAAGTATTGCCATGCTACCTCTCCACCATGTGGCCAAGGCATTATAAATACAGTAATGAGTAGGGCGACGAATAGTTTGCTGTTTGATGGTTTGCTATTGGTCATTGGCTGTTTCTTTTATATGTTTTTTTGCGAAATTTTTATGCCATTGCTTAGTGAGCAAGGGGGTTATCTCGGCAAGTTTCTGGTATGTTTTGGCTGAGTTAAGCGTGAGCAGGCTATTGGATGTTTTTAATGCGAGTTTTATTATTTTTGTTGCTTGTGCCATGTCTTCTGTGTTGTTAGCAATTAAAGACCAGTGTTTAAAGAGTAATGGAATCAGTATTAGTCGGCTTCTTTGTTCGAAAGGGCCAAGTAGCATCGCGTTTGAAAGGGCCGGTTTTAGTTTGGCTTGGTTTAGTGGTTGTTGGTTGCTGTAGAATTGTGCGAGTTTTGCCCAGGCGTAATACCCACTTGGTTGGTGTTTTATGGCGTTTTTAAAGGCTTGTTCGGCAAGGGCGGTGTATTGATTTTTGCTTATGTTTATGTTGTTTGTTTTGGCGCTTGAGCTGTTGTTTGCTAACCATTGGTAATATTTAGCCATGAGTAAATGGCTGTTGGCGTCTATTGGGTTTATGGCGATAGATTGTTTGAGCCGGGCTATCATTTTTTGGGCTAATTCGGGTTTTATCTCTTCTTGTTTTTCTTCCCATTGGGTTATTACTGTTTCAGGGCGTACGGTGAGTACGGCGGACCAGAACCATAGTGTTGACCACAGGGCGAAGATTAGGCATATAACAGCGGCAATAATGCTAGGTATTTTTGAGTGTGCTGTTTGCGTTGTTGCTTTTGATTGTTGGGAGGTGGTTGAGGTTATCAAGGTTGTGTTTAGTTCGGTGTTGTTGATGGTTCGTCCTTGGGTGTTGATGTTAGCATAAGTGTTTTTTATAACCTATCGATTTAGTTATTTAGGGGTAAGATATTAGATGTTAGATATAAGGGATTAGGGCTTGTCAGCGAATTACGCGAAGGGCACGAATTTAAGGGCAAGATATTAGATATTAAAGAAAAGATTTAAAGATAAGAGATTTTAACCACCGAGGGCACAGAGTCGCTTTGCTGCACAGAGAAGGGATAAGATATTAGATATTAAGAGATGGGGCAATAAATTACCCCCTACAGGGTTTGTGTTTTTAATTCGAGAAATTTGTGTAATTCGTTGATGGTGTTTTTTGTTTTCAGCGAATTACGCGAAGGACACGAATTTTAGATATTAAGACATTAAGACATTAAGACATTAAGACAATTTTACCACCGAGGGCACAGAGTCGCTTCGCTACACAGAGAAGAGATAAGAAAAGATCAGAAGAGATAGTGATCAGGGATTTAAGACATTTTTTATCTTTGGTTTTGTTCTTCTCGGTGAGGACGTAGTCCCTCGGTGCGCTCGGTGGTCAAATTGTTTTTTTAAAGAGAAAAGGATATTCACCACCGAGGGCACAGAGTCGCTTCGCTGCACAGAGAAGAGACAAGATATTAGATATTAAGACATTAAGAGTTAAGATAATTTTACCACCGAGGGCACAGAGTCGCTTCGCTACACAGAGAAGAGATAAGAAAAGATCAGAAGAGATAGTGATCAGGGATTTAAGACATTTTTTATCTTTGGTTTTGTTCTTCTCGGTGAGGTCGTAGGCCCTCGGTGTGCTCGGTGGTCAAATTGTTTTTTAATGATAAGATCTGATTCACCACCGAGGGCACAGGGCACGTTACATTTTCATATTAAATGGTAGGTTTGGTGATTCATCTTTTAGGTGGTTTGTTATTAGCTTTACCTCGTTATCTATAGTTAAGGTTAGGTAAGACCAAAAGTTACTATTATCTAGCGTTCTTTTTGCTATTTCTCTAGGTACAAAACGTGACATTTCATGATGAAAATCAGATTTTATTGAATCATCATTGTGCAATAAGTTTAGGTGCTTATTTATGTTATCAATAAAATTTGTGGTTTCTTTATTCCGTGCGTTGAGTTTTTTAGTTATTAAATCAGTATGTTGTTCAATGCCTTGTTGTTTCAACCAAACAATATCCCAAATGTCGCGTGGTTTAATTCTACGTTCACGGTAAGCAAAGGCGACCATTTTATCTGCTAGAATCTCTGTCATGCTTTGTACGGCAATAGGAAGCCCTGCCATTGGTGAGTTAATATGATAATGATCCATTATTGGTCTGTGTTGAATGTCAAACGATGGGAGAGCACAAATATCAATATGCATTTTTTGAGAAGGTAGATCTTTTCTATCTGGGTACTTTTCTAGTGTTATTTTCCAAGTAGATGTTCCAAAGTTAGTTGTTTGTGGTGTTCTAGCTTTAACTTTGATGTTGTATTTTTTTTGTAAATGGTTTTCTAGCTTAATGGCTAGTTCGTTGAATTTATTTGGATTAAAGTCAAACCCGGCCGGTAAAGTCTAAATCTTCAGAAAGTCGATTGGAGTTATAGCATAGTCTAAGTGAAGTACCACCAATAAAGGTTAGATGTTGTAAAAAACCTTCCTTGTGAAGTACTAGCATAATGTCGTGGTGTAGCACTTCTTTTTCAAGTACGTTGTCTAATCCTATGTAATCAGGGTTTTTTGCTAGTACTTGGTTTATTAGTAATTTTAGCATTAGCTCTCCAAAGATGTTTATGTTTCTGCCGACACGTTTTAAATCGGCGGTTGCGCGTTTTTCTGTTGCGCGATAAATTCCTATGTCTAGGTCAAAGTAAACACCGTTTTCTAACTGGGCTAAGCTGCGGTTTGTATGTGTAAACTCTATCGTACCATATGGTGTTTCAAATTTTCCGCTGCGGCCTGTGGTCATCAGTGTTGTGTATCCCATGGTTAGTTGGGATATTATCCCTAAATAGCTAAGTTGTGTTTCTAAACTGACGTATATAAATTCATCCCACCGTAATAATAAAGCTATTTTTTCGAGTACTCCGTTAGTGGTTGGTGGTGAATTGGCGTTGATATATACATTACTTGCAACGCGTGATAACACGCCTTTTTTTACGGCATTCGAGAGGTATTTTCTAAATGAGTTTGTTACGTTGGTATTTAACATGAGTGCTAGGTCTTGTGTAGTGAAAAGCCCACTGTGGCCATTTTTTATGGCTAAAAATGTTTTGTCATTTAGTAGTCTTAATTTATTCACATTCGCTCTCTGGTTATTTTATTCGTTATAGTGAATTGTTGTTTATTTCTATACAGTTTCACTATGTATGTTTTAACTATACATTATTTCGTTATTAAAGCGAATTTTTGTATAGTTAAGTTGTTGCTATTTTATTCTTGTTAGCAAGTTCGGTAGGCGACTTTGAAGCGATCAGGGATTAAGGGCGTAAGATATTTTATTGTCTTGGTCTTGGTCTTGGTCTTGGTCTTGGTCTTGGTCTTGGTCTTGGTCTCTTCTCGGTGAGGCCGTAGGCCCTCGGTGTGCTCGGTGGTCAAATTGTTTTTTAATGATAAGATCTGATTCACCACCAAGGGCACAGAGTCGCTTCGCTACACAGAGAAGAGATAAGAAAAGATCAGAAGAGATAGTGATCAGGGATTTAAGAAGTTTTTTATCTTTGGTTTTGCTCTTCTCGGTGAGGACGTAGTCCCTCGGTGTGCTCGGTGGTTAAATTAGCTTTATGCAAATGACAAGTTAACGTGGAGTGTTTTAAGTACACGTACAATGGTATCCCATTTAGGTTGAGTTTTACCATTAAATGTCTTGTACATGCTTTCACGATTCAACCCCGACTGCTCTGCAACGCCGGTAACACCATGAAGTTTTACTAATTGACCCGGCGCAGTTACAAAAGTATTTGGATCTTCATCTTGGTAACACTCCATAAGAAATTCATTAATTTCTTCTTGTGTATCCATAAATTCAAATGGATTAAACTCTGTTAATTTTTCGGTCATAATTAATTATCCAATTCATTTAACAATTTTTTGGCTTTTTCAATATCTTTACTTTGACTCGATTTATCACCACCACAAAGTAAAACGATTATTTGCCCATTTTTAATCGTGAAGTACAAACGGTAACCTTTACCAACAAAAATTCGCATTTCGCTCAAATTGCTGCCAAGTGACTTAACATCACCTAAATTACCGTTAACCGCTCTAGTTAACCTTAACGCTATTATCTTTAAAGCTTGTCTATCTTTTAATTTTTTCAGCCAAGCTTTAAATATTGAGGTTTGCTTTACTTCATATTTCATTACTGAAGTGTAGCTTAAAGGCTACAAAATTACTATCAAATTATAGTTTAAGTAAAAATATTTTGATTTAGTGGCGTTTTGATCATTACAGAGAAATGATTTAGTTGTTTTTTTTCAGCGAATTACGCGAAGGGTACGAATTTTAGATATTAAGGGGATTAGATATTAAGATATTAAGATAATTTTACCACCGAGGGCACAGAGTCAGGTTCTATGCTCCATGCAGAACCTAAGTGACCTACATCCATGTAGGCCTCGCTTCGCTGCACAGAGAAGGGATAAGAAAAGATCAGAATAGATAGTGATCAGGGATTTAAGAAGTTTTTTATCTTTGGTTTTGTTCTTCTCGGTGAGGCCGTAGGCCCTCGGTGTGCTCGGTGGTCAAATTAGTTTTTTTAAAGAGAAAAGAATATTCACCACCGAGGGCACAGAGTCAGGTTCTATGCTCTATGCAGAACCTAAGTGACCTATATCCATGTAGGCCTCGCTTCGAGCTACACAGAGAAGAAATAATGCTTTGAAGCCGTTATGTTTTGTTATCAGTGTCGTATGTTTGCATTGTTTAAATGTCGTATGTTTGCTATATTTAAAAGGTTAAATACGGAGTTAAAGCATGACAATAGCAAGAAAAGTTAAAGTGAGAATCAATCGCTCAAAGCGATATGTTTTCGCGCGTGCCGATTTTGCTGATATCGCAGGTTATGATCAAGTGGGGCGTGTTTTAAAAAAGTTAGTTGATGCGGGTGATTTATTACGTATTGGTTATGGGCTTTATACTAAGGCAAGAAAAAACCGCATTACAGGTAATTTAATGCCGGCCTCTCCCTCTGGCGCTGATGGTGTGATATTAGAAGCCATCGAAAAACTTGGTATTGATTATAAGTTCGATGAGTTTTCACAACGTAGTATTGATGGTGATAGCTTGCAAATACCGAGCTTCATTTCAAATTGTTACCAATAATCGTTTCAAAAGAAAAATTGTTGTCAATAATAGAGCTATTAATGCTAATTGACAGCAGTTTATTTTTAGATGTTTCTGATGCTCTTGGTATGGGAAATCCCGCCATAGTTGAAAAAGATTATTACGTTATTGTCCTATTAAAGTTGTTATCTGGTTTATCATCTGAAACACATTCATTAGTATTTACAGGTGGAACAGCGCTAGCTAAATCAGGTATTAAAACTCATCGAATGTCTGAAGATGTTGCTAGGTATGGAAATCAACATGTGGAGTTTGTTCAAAGTCCTATTGCTGAGCTGATGTTTGGTTTGAATGTATTGGAAGAAAATAAAATATATGAAGAACGGTTTCAGCAATATGTTGTGCCGATGGTTTATGGGGATATTATAATAACTTGGCAGAATGCATTTAGTGTTTTTAAGTCGTTTGCTAAACTAGTTTTAAATAATAAATCAATGAGTTAATTATCAGATATTAATATTGTTAAGTATTTGTTTTCTCGGTGAGGCCGTAGGCCCTCGGTGTGCTCGGTGGTCAAATTAGTTTTTTTAAAGAGAAAAGAATATTCACCACCGAGGGCACAGAGTCAGGTTCTATGCTCCATGCAGAACCTAAGTGACCTACATCCATGTAGGCCTCGCTTCGCTGCACAGAGAAGAGATAAGAAAAGATCAGAAGAGATAGTGATCAGGGATTTAAGAAGTTTTTTATCTTTGGTTTTGCTCTTCTCGGTGAGGACGTAGGCCCTCGGTGTGTTCGGTGGTCAAATTGTTTTTTTAAAGAGAAAAGAATATTCACCACCGAGGGCACAGGGTGGCTTATTTTATTTGGTTTTATTGCTAATCTATAACGTTCTTTTAGCTAGGTAGCCTTGATAATCAGGTACGCGGGCATGGTATGCCTTGTTTAAATGGCATGAGTCTAATATAAAATCAGCCGTTGCTATATTCGTTGCAATAGGAATATTCCACACTGCAGCTAACCGTAGTAACGCTTTAACGTCAGGATCATGCGGTGCGGCGTTCATAGGGTCCCAAAAAAAGATTAAAATATCTATTTTACCTTCAGCTATTTTAGCGCCCAGTTGTTGATCGCCACCCATAGGGCCTGACAGTAAACTTTCAATTGAAAGATTCAACTTGCTAGCCAATAACGTACCCGTTGTACCCGTAGCATACAATTGATGTTCTTTTAACATATCAAGTCTCATTAAAGACCAATTTAATAACGACTCTTTCATATGATCATGAGCAACAAGCGCTATTCGCTTATTTTGGGGTAATTCACGGGTGGTGTATTCCATGGTTTAATCCTAATTTTTTTAGTGTAACTAATTTAACTTGTCTTAACTTATCTTAACTCAATTTAACTTAACTCAATTGAACTTAACTCAATTGAACGATGTTAGCTGAAACTAACATGGCAAAGCCAATGGTAACAGTGAAAAGTGACATAAGTGTTGAGAGTATAATTATTTTAGCGGCTAAGTCACTATTTCCGCGCATTGATTGTACCATAACCAAACTTGCCGTCGCCGTGGGTGCTGAGGCTAGCAAAAACAACACACCTGCCGCAGTAGGGTCTGTGGGGATAAGTAGCAATAAAATAACAACAATTCGGGCTAATAATAACTTTCCATAGGCTAGCAGCAAAGGCTGTTTTAATATTTTGTTTTATTTGTAAAAAATTTAAAGAGCCGCCGATGGCAATAAGGGCTAAAGGTAACGTCATTTTGGCAATGTACTGATTACTTTGTGCGATAATATCGGGCGTTTTAAAATTAAGTAAATTGGCTAGCAGCCCAACCATTATGCCGATAATTAGCGGATTTTTTAAAATATCTACTATATTCTTTTTCAGTGACGCGCCTTGATGATGCAAACTATTATTAAGGGTGTATATAGACAGTAAGTTATACATAATAATAGTGATAGCGGTTGGAATTGTCGCGATTGCAATGCCTTTTTCAGGGTAAGCGTTTGCACAAAAAGCTAAGCCTAAAATAATTAAATTACCGCGAAATGATCCTTGAACAAATACCCCTTTGTCGCGTTTTTCACCGATAAACTTGCCCGCAGTTAAGCCACTGAGAAAATACACTAACATGGTTGTAATCGCCATTATGGCAATGTTTGAAACGTTTATAAGATGCTTAAAATCATGGGCGGCTGTCTTGGTAAATAAAATAATAGGTAAGCCAATATTGAAAATAAACTTAGATGAAATATGAATAAATTCATCATTGATAAATTTAATGTGGCACAACCAGGCGCCTAAACTAATTAAAATAAAAATGGGGGCCGTTATGCTTAAGGCGACAGGTAATAAGGCAAAAATACCTTGATTGTATTCCATTGTGCTTTTTAGTCTTTAATGTGGGTTGTTGCGCTAAGTTTATTACGTTTTTAGGCAAGTTACTCATATAAATAAGGTTAATATTTATTTTCTTAGGTTAATTGGCTTTTGCTTCGCTTTATTTGGGCTTTATTTGGGCTTTATTTGGGCTATTTTTTGGCGCTTCTCTCACGAGTGTAAACATTTTTGCTCACTTACAGCAAAAACACCCCAATATCATTATGCAATAATCTTGTTTATCAGTTTACGTAAAGGTAAAGTTTTGCGCGAATGTTATGCATTTTTGTCTATACTTCTAATAACGTGAAATGTTCATGTAGTCCGACAAGGGGCAATAAATTATCCCCTACATTGAGTACAAGTTGTTGTTATGAATGTAGGTTGGACTTTAGTCCGACAAAGAATAAGTAGTAGACATCCACCTTGTGTTGTTTCATCAGCTAACAATGATTAATTGTTCAGCTAATACTATGCAAACACGCAGTAGGCACACAATAAGCGTAAAATACAATAAGAGAATGTTATGAGTAGTGAACTTTATAATGATGGGCCGGTAGTTCATAAACCTACCTTTATTGATGGCACTAGTGTTGAAATTCCTGAGCTAAAAATCTTAAAGCAAGACGGCAGTGTTTATGAAAACAGTGACATGCCAATAATAGATCAGGCGCTTGCGGTTAAAGTATATGAAACGTTTGCATTTCATCGCGTGTTAGATGAACGCATGGTGTCGTCTCAACGCCAAGGTCGTTTAAGTTTTTATATGGCTGCATTAGGTGAAGAAGCTGCCAGTGTAGGTGGTGCTGCGGGTTTACAGCCACAAGATATGATTATGAGCCAATACCGTGAACAAGGTGCGTTGATGTTTCGGGGGTTTAGCCTTGAAAATTTTATGAATCAAATGTTCTCTAACGAGAAAGATTTAGGTAAAGGGCGTCAAATGCCTATTCATTACGGTTCAAAAGAATTGAATTACATGACGGTTTCTTCTCCATTGGGAACGCAAATTCCTCAAGCAACGGGCTATGCTTACGGTCAAAAATTACAAGGTTTAGACGCAGTAACCTTATGTTACTTTGGTGAAGGTGCTGCCTCGGAAGGTGATTTTCATGCGGGTTTAAATATGGCCGCTGTGCAACAAGCGCCGGTAATATTTTTCTGTCGTAATAATGGTTACGCTATTTCTACGCCGTCAGACGAACAGTTTAAAGGTAATGGTATTGCCTCGCGCGGTGTTGGTTATGGTATTAAAACACTTCGGGTTGATGGTAATGATATTTTAGCGGTAATAAAAGCAACCCAAACTGCCCGTGCTTATGCGTTAAAAGAAAATGCGCCGGTGTTAATAGAGGCGATGTCGTATCGTTTAGGCGCGCATTCTACCTCTGATGATCCTTCAGGTTATCGTACCCGTGAAGAGGAAGAAAAGTGGCAGGCGAATGACCCTATTTTACGTATGAAAAATTGGATGTTTGCTCAAAAGTGGTGGGATGAAGCGCAAGACAAAGTGTTATTTGAAGGCTTAAGAGAAAAAGTGTTAGCCGCGGTGAAAGTGTCGGAGAAATTGAATAAACCGCATATCGACACCTTGATAACCGATGTTTATGATGTGCCGTCTAAACAATTAGAAGCGCAATTGGCGCAGGTGAAAGCACACGTCAATAAATACCCAGAAGCCTATCCATTTACTGCGGGGAAATTCTAGTTATGGCACAAATGAATATGTTACAGGCCATTAATAATGCGCTTGATATTGCAATGAACGAAGATGATAGCACGCTATGTTTTGGCGAAGATGTTGGTCATTTTGGTGGTGTTTTTCGGGCAACGTCTGGTTTGCAAGACAAATATGGCAAGGTGCGTTGCTTTAATACGCCGTTAGTTGAGCAAGGTATTATTGGCTTTGCTAATGGTTTAGCGGCGCAAGGTTCGCGTCCTATTGCTGAAATTCAATTTGCGGATTATATTTTTCCGGCGTTTGACCAAATAGTGAATGAAGCGGCTAAGTTCCGTTATCGCAGCGGTAATGAATTTGATGTAGGTAAACTGACCATTCGTGCTCCTTATGGTGGGGGGATTGGCGGCGGTTTGTATCATAGCCAATCACCTGAAGCTTATTTTGCTCATACACCGGGGTTAAAAGTGGTTATTCCTCGTAATCCTTATCAAGCCAAGGGGTTGTTGTTAGCGTCAATACGTGATGATAATCCGGTGATATTTTTTGAGCCCAAACGTTTATACCGTGCGTCGGTAGGCGAAGTGCCTGAAGAAGATTATCAGTTGCCAATAGGTAAAGCTGAAGTGGTACAAACGGGCAGTGATATTACCTTGCTTGCTTGGGGGGCGCAGATGGAAATTTTACAAAAAGCGGCTGACTTAGCAACCAACGATGGCATTTCGTGTGAGGTAATTGATTTACGCAGTATTTTACCGTGGGACATTGAAACCATTGCGAATTCGGTGATGAAAACAGGTCGTTTGTTAGTAACGCAAGAGGCGCCATTAACTGTTTGGCTTTGCCAGTGAAATAGCCGCAACGATTCAGCAAGCGTGCTTTTTACATTTAGAGTCACCCATTGAGCGTGTATGTGGTTTAGATACGCCGTACCCGTTAGCGCTTGAAAAAGAATATGTTGCCGACCATTTAAAAATTTATGAAGCCATTAAACGCAGCATAAATTATTAATTTACTAATAGATTTCTAAGGGCTTGTTTATTTGCGGGCTGTTGATGAAAAAATGTAGGAAAAAATATGAGTATTGATTTTATTTTACCCGATATTGGTGAAGGTATTGTTGAATGCGAGCTAGTTGAATGGTCGGTGAAAGAAGGCGATAGTATTGTTGAAGATCAACCTATTGCTGATGTAATGACGGATAAAGCCTTAGTGCAAATTCCGGCGATGCATTCTGGGGTGGTTGAAAAGTTATTTTATAAGCAGGGTGAAATTGCCAAGGTACATGCACCGCTTTTTTCTATGATTACCAATGACACGCAGCCAAGCGCTGATGAGGTGAAAGCGCCTGCGTCTTCACTTGAGCCTGCACCTGAATCAGTTTCTGTTGCTAAGCCGGACTCAAGCCGGCAGCATAGATTTTATTTTACCTGATATTGGTGAAGGTATAGTTGAATGTGAGCTAGTTGAATGGTTGGTGAAAGAAGGTGATAGCATTGTTGAAGATCAACCTATTGCGGATGTGATGACGGATAAAGCCTTGGTGCAAATTCCGGCAATGCATTCAGGCGTAGTTGAAACGTTATTCTATAAACAGGGTGAAATTGCTAAGGTTCATGCGCCACTTTTTTCTATGGTAGTTGAGGGGAGTGCATCGAGCCCTGTGTCAAACTCTGTATTAAACAGGGAAGCCAATAAAGCCAATGAAGCCAATGTGTCAGCAGTTGCAGCGACTACTGCGGCTACTGCGACAGCTACATCAGGCGAAGCTAAGTCTGTAGCCTCTAGCCAAGCGTCGACGGTAAAACAAGGGGTAAATAACCCCAGTAGTGTTGAGCCTGTGCAAGCAGCAACGAAAGGTAAAGCGATTGCTAGCCCTGCGGTACGCCGCGTTGCGCGTGAGCTAAACGTTAATATTAGTGAGGTTGTTGGCTCGGGCAAAAAAGGCCGGGTTTATAAAGACGATGTCGGCCTTTGAGCAAGGCAGTAATATTGAGCAAGGTAGTAACAAGCAAGTGAGTACTACACAGGCATCAGGTGTTGAGTCAATTAACGCTGAATCTAACTTTGCTGTTTCAAGTTATGTTGAGAAAATTAAAGGGATTAAAGCGGTTATGGCGAAAGCCATGGTTGACTCGGTTAGTACTATTCCGCATTTTACTTATTGTGAAGAAATTGACATGACGGAGTTGATTAAGCTGCGTTTAGAGTTAAAAGAAGTGTATGCCAAGCAAGACATTAAATTAACCATGATGCCCTTTTTTATGAAAGCTATTTCGGCATTAAAAGAGTTTCCGGTAATTAATAGCCAGGTGAATGATGATTGTACTGAGTTAAGATATTTTAATGATCATAATATTGGTATGGCGGTTGATTCAAAAATTGGTTTGTTAGTGCCTAATGTTAAGCAGGTACAAACCAAGTCTATTTTAGATTTGGCGGCTGATATTACCCGTTTAACTAACGATGCCCGAAGTGGTCGTGTGCAAAGTGCTGATTTAAAAGGTGGCACTATTACTATTTCTAATATTGGTGCTATTGGCGGTACTGTGGCAACGCCTATTATTAATAAGCCTGAGTCGGCTATTGTGGCGTTAGGTAAGTTACAAACTTTGCCACGCTTTAATGATAAAGGCGAAGTGGAAGCTCGCAGTATTATGCAAATAAGTTGGTCTGGTGATCATCGTGTTATTGATGGCGGTAGTATTGCGCGTTTTTGTAACTTGTGGAAATCGTTCTTAGAAAAACCCAGTAATATCTTTGGTGCACATGAGCTAGTGCGTATTAGTAGTTTGAAATAAGTGATTTAAGCAGCACTTGAGTTGGCGTAGCAGGTTTTAAAACTTGTTACGCCCGCTAGTTGAATTAGGCTTAGTTAGGCTTAGTTAGGTGAAGTTAGGTGATGCTATGGATTACTTTCCAGTATTATTTTTAATTTATCTAAACCTGTTTGTAGGTCGTCCCCGATAATTTTTTCAAAATCCATGAAAGCTAACATTAAATTGGTAGGGTAGTCCATGTGACCTTCAAACCCCCAAACGACTTTGGTTTGTTGTTCGGCCATTGCGATGGTTGCCATGTAGGCGGGTGACGTTGACTCAAACGGCGAAATAAAGCGTAGCTCATAGTCAATTTGTTTACCCTCGGTTATTTTTATTATTTCTTGTTCGCCAGTGCCTACTTCTTCATTATTACTATGCCATGCAGAAACAAAACCGACTGTGGCGTCTGTGCCACGGTAAGATTTTTCCATTGTTGGGTCTATATTCGCCCATTTACTATAATTATCTTGATTTTTCAGTTGTTTAATATAATTAAATACTTCGGTTTTACTTCTGTTAATCGTTACTTCACGTTCTACGGCATAGTTATTACTAACAAAAAGTGCGGCAACCAGTGGCAAAGCCAGGATGATTACGATGATGATCGAGATTTTTTTAATCATTATTGTCTCCGTATTGTTCTTTTTCTGCAATTTTTATGCAATAAAGGGTAATATTAGTTAACCCTATTTTTATTCAAATTACCATTTTAATACGTAAATAGAGTCACTAGCATTTAAGATAAGATGAAAATATTCCTTACTTAAACAATCTCACTTTTTTATAAGGTTACTATAGATAATGAAAACTAATTCTGCGCTTATTTCAATGCTTTTCGCTTCACGTACTTTGTTTGGTGCCTTGTTTAGTCTGCTGTTGTTATCAAATAATGTTTTTGCTAAAGCGCAAGGTGAACACCCCGCAGGTATAACCGAATTAACGATTGAGTCGTCAGGTCAACGTATGTCGGGCATTATTTATACGGCGGCGGGTGAAGGGCTACATCCTACCATGGTGTTGTTGCATGGTTACCCGGGTAATGAAAAGAATTTAGACGTTGCTCAAGCGATGCGCAGTGAGGGGTGGAATGTGGTTTTTTTCCATTATCGTGGTGCGTGGGGGAGTGAGGGCGAGTTTTCTTTTCAAGGTGCAGAAGCGGATGTTCAAGCCGTATTACACTATATTATGAACAAAGACATTGCTAAAAAGTCGGCGATAGATACCCGTAAAATTTCTGTTGTGGGTCATAGTATGGGCGGTCATATGGCTTTGGCCGGTATTTTAGATAATCCCAAGGTTAGTTGTGCGGTAAGTTACGATGGCGCGAATATGGGTAAGGGATTACTGAGTGATGAGGCAACTGTAAAAATGTGGTCTGATTATAGTGATCAATTGTTTATGTTAAAGGGGTGGTCGGGTAAAAAAATCCGGCAGAAGTAACTGAGCATGGTGAGGCGTTAGATTTACTTAATCGGGTAGATTCAATTAACGGCCGACCTGTGTTTATTATTGCGGCCAATAGTGATGTTATTCCGTTAGCAACACAAATAACACCGTTAGTTGCTGCGTTAAAAGCAACTAAAAACAGCAATATTTTTTATGTGTTAATTGAGGATGATCATAGTTTTTCATCGTCACGTTTACCGTTAATCACTAAAACTGCATCATTTTTAAATGCTAATTGTCGATAGTTTTTTTATTATCAATAACGGGTAATATGTTTATTTAGTTAAATCGTACTTTTGAAATAGGCTTAAATTTGTGACAGCACAGCTATCTGAAAAGCGTACAGAGAAAAAACTTCAGCATTTTTATATTGCTGAAGAGCAGTCTATTTACCTGCTTAATCATAAAGATGCGACTAAGTTAAAAAAGTGGGTGGAGTTGTGTCAGCAACAACTTAAACAACTGGGTTATAGTAATATAGCCTTGTTAGGTAAGGGCGCTTACGGCTTTGTGTTTTCAGCTGTGAATATTGCGGGTGAAGATGTGGTATTTAAGTTTTCTCGCTTAAACCTACCGCAACATGTGCAAGACAGGCTTAGTGAAGAAGCCGAAATTCAAAGCCAGTTACATCACCCTAAAATTCCTCGGGTTATTGATTATCAGAAAATAAAACGGCAATCCATTTTGCAAATGAGCCGAGCACCCGGTATCGATTTAGATCAACTTTCACATCAGTGTGGTCCGCGGCACCTGAACTTGTGGTGAGTATTGCGATTCAGTTAGCCGAAATTTTATTGTATTTACGTGATAGTAATCGCCATCAACAGGGTAAACCTTATGTTCATGGTGATATAAAACCGTCTAATGTGGTTTTTGACGAAAAAACAGGGTTAGTGCAACTTATTGACTGGGGTTCGTCGGTTATGGCGCAGCTTGATGTGCAGGGGCAAACCACCAGTAATAATGTGATGGATTTAATGAGCAGTGATTTACAACATACTAATGCGAGGTTAGGTGATGTGTATTTTATTGGTCCGGAACAAATTGACGGCGGCTTATCTTCCCCTAGGTTTGATGAGCAAGGTTTAGCGGCTACCTTGTATGCTATTGCGTCTGGGCAGTCATGTCGGTATGGCACGAAAGTTATTTCGCCTAATGGTTTAGGTTTACCTAAAATGTTAGCGAACGTACTTACGGTGATGCTAGGTGATGATCAGCAAAAACGTTACCAAGCTGGGATTATTTTTTTAACAATTTGTCGTATTTAAAACAGTTGGTGTTGTCAGACAAACCCACGGTTTTTAATACATCACCGCTTATTCCTGTGTGGGTTAAGGCGAAAGTGCCAGGGAAAGAGGGAGAAATAGACACGGTTGTGTATGGGTCGCGTAAGTCGTTTCTTCGAGAAGAATCAGACGCGGATCAACTAAGTGATATTGATGATGTGCAATTGGAAAAATACTATAAAAATTATTTAATGGGCATGGGCGATACGGAAAAAGCCTTTATTGCGGCGTTAAGTCGTTTGGGTAATTTTCCGGTGGTGGGTGGTTTAGCTATTCGCCGGACAAAAGAGGGCGTTTTTATTGATTCTAATTTAACGCTATTTGACCCCGCGCTAAAAACGTCGTTTGTGAGTGCGGTGAATAATATGGTTCATCTAGCGCAGGGGATTTTTCGTATTGGGGTGTTTAAAAGTTGTTTGTTTAATGCCCGTAATACCTTGCATGTTGAACGAAAAAGTCCAAGTTTTCCTTTTGTTGCTCAGCCTAAACAGGTGATATCGTTTGATATTAGTGCGGTGGCTGACATTGACGATATAACTAAGTTACATTCTTATTTTGAAGATGGTAAAGATCCTGACGAGTACTTGTATTTGCCTGATGAAATGATGGCGGTATTAGCGCGTTTGAATTTGATTCATCATACGGGGTGTATTATTTTTGAGGTGTTGCCGAAGCATTTAAAAATACACAGTTATTTGATGTTGCTAAATCATGATAAAGAAGCGGAGTTTAGGCAATGTTTAGCGGAACTTTTAGCATTATTGCCGACGATCGATGGCATTGGTATTTCAGGGTTTATGAAACTGCCGTATAAGGATACGCGCTTTTTTGAGCATGTTAGTAGTTTACCTGAGCGTTTTTATCCAAAAAATCCTAAGTTAAAAGCTGAAGTTTGTGTCCCGTCCTAAGATACGTTGACGGTTTTAATGGAAGGCCAGTAGCTTTTGCTCCTGGCTTTTTTTGTGCACTTGGTTTGGTGTTTTCATTCCTAAACTCAAATGCGGCCTAAATTCATTGTATATCAATATTGATTCATCGACGAGTTGCTTTAGCTCTTCAATATTTTGGCATTTATATAAAAGGAATTCTTGCTTTAGTATCCCGTTAATACGCTCTGCTAAGGCATTTTGATAGCAGTCATAACCGTCCGTCATCGATGGTGTAATCTGGCTTTCATTTAACTTATCTTGGTATACCTGCGAGCAATATTGTAATCCCCTATCTGAGTGATGAATCGTACTACATTGATACTGACGATTATTGATTGTCATATCTAATGCCTTAACAACGTCTGTCGCCTTCATTTCATCACTGAGTTCATAACCCATAATTTTGCGACTATAAGCATCAGTTACTAGTGATAGATAGTGAACACCTTGCTCTGATTGAACGTAGGTTATATCACTTACAAAAACTTCTTCTGGCCGCGATGGTTGCACATCTTTTAGCAAGTTAGGATGCTTTTTCATCCAATGTTTACTAAAAGTAGTTTTAGTGTAACTACGCTTAGGTTTAACCAATAAACGTTCATTTTTCAAATAACTAAAAAAAGCGTCTCGACCTAAACTTATGCCTCGCTCTATGAATTTTGATTTAAGTAAAAAATACAACTTTCTTCCACCTAAGCGCGGCATAAAACGTCGTATTTCCAATACCATCGCTTTAACTGGTGCTAGTTCAATAGCACGCAATTTAGCTCTACTCTCTCGTTGATATATCGCTTGTCTCGTTATACCAAGCAGCATGCAAGCACGTTCTAAGCTAACTATTTTTTGCTTTTGAAGGCTTCTTGCTCCTTGGCAATATACTTTTTTCGAAGGCTTGTCCCATGCTCCGCGTCAAGAATATTAACCACTTCATTGAGTAACAGGTTACGTAAATGCTCATCTTCAAGCTCTCGTTCGAGGCGTTTGATTTTTTGAGCGGGACTTTCTTTGGCTTTAGGTGATGTAGGCATAGTTATCTTAGGTGATTGAGTCCAATCCATCTTACCGTGTTTTCTTAACCAAGTAAGCACGGTTGAACGACCTTGTATGCCATAAATTTTTTGGGCTTGTTTATAAGTCATATCGCCTTTTTCTACAGCGTCGACAACTTGTAATTTAAAGCCTAATGAATAATCTCGTTGTGTTCGTTTGATCGGTGTATTATTTGACTTGGTCATAATAAGTCCTAAATGTGTAAACACATTTCAGGACGAGACATTGAGTATAAAAAAGCCAACTAATGTTAGCTGGCTTTTTTGAGTCTTGTTAATTTACTAAGTAATTAAAACTAAGTAACTAAAATTAAAACTAAGTAACTAAAAGTTATATGTGGCTTTTACGTAGTATTCGCGTCCTGAAGCAAGTGAGAACGGAAAGCTTGTCCAACCGTATTTGAAACCAAGTTCGTTAAATGGTGCGCCATTAGATCCCCATTCATCTGGGTATTCATCTGTTAGGTTTAAAATACCACCGCTAAGATCTATTTGGTCGGTAACATGCCATTGTGCTGTTACGTCAAATAAACTTTTTGCGCTCCATGTGTTAGGTAATGTGCCGTAAGACGCTGTGCTTACTTCGCCGTAATGAGTCATTCTACCTGTTACTGACCATGTATCTAAATCAACCATGGCTGACAGTGTTACTCTGTCTTGAGGTTGACCTTTTTCGATTAGTAAGGTTTGAGCGGCATCATAAATTGTTGCGTTTGGCACAATAGATGAAGAGGTATTGATGTTACTTACTTCAGTGTCGTTATGGTGATAAGACAGTTCGTAAACAACATTACCAAAATCTACTTCTTGCGTGTATTGGTTTACCCAGTCGAGGCCAAAGGTTTCTGTGTCAATGGCGTTAGTGAATAATGATACATTTTTAACACCATCTAAAGCGCCACCAGCGTTAGTATGACGGTCAAAAAATGCATCAATGTCGCTATTAATGCCGCGTTGAATATTGCCAGAATAGGCGATACGGTCATCAATGTTGATTTGGTAAACATCAAGGGTTGTTGAGTAATTGCCATTGCTGTAAACCACACCAATAGACAGGTTAGTTGATTCTTCTTCTTTTAAAGTATCGAACTCAAGCTCTTGTGCTAAGGCATCGTCAGGACGTAAAGTCACTAAATCGGCTAGTTCACCGTTATCAAGTGATATAGAACGTTGGGTGAAGTTTGCTTGTTGCATGCCCGGTGCTCTATAACCTGTAGAAGCTGAACCACGTACAGATAAGTTTTCAGTGATACTTAAATGCGCGGATAGCTTACCAATAAGTGTGCTACCAAAATCGTCATAATCTTCATAACGTAAGGCGGCAGCTACTAATAAATCTTCAGTTAAAAAGACTTCAGTGTCTAAGTAAAAAGCAAAGCTATCTCTATCTTTGTCTGTTGCCATTGCCGGGCTGTAACCTTGGAAGCCTTGCATGCCCGGTGTAGTAATGTCTCCGCCAGAGCACGATGTCATTAATGGGTCACCCGTTGGGTTAACTGATTCTGAACACAGTGTGTCGCCACGAGCATAAGTAACTTCATCCCCAAGCTTCTTGTTCAAAACCGTCAATTCGGTATTCGTAGCCTATAGCGATTGATACTTCTTCGTATAGACCTAAATCAAGAGAGGTTACGGCGTCTAAGTTAAAAGTGGTTTGTGTGAAAACTAAGGCACCATCGTAAGCTGATGTTGGGCTATCAGGACCATAGCCGGCGTTTAGTGAGTTTAGGTTGCTAAACTCAAAACGGTTTTCACCGGTTACTACGCCGGCATCAATTTCCCAGTCTGCAATTTCTGTTTTGTAGCCAACAGCTACCGAGTAATCTTCAGATTTTGAGCCTAAGCTAGGAGTTACCCCTTCAGGAAATAATGTGCTCCATACGCGATTATCGTCTGTCGGGCGATAAAAACCTAACGATTCACCTTCTTTTTCTGTAAAGCCACCAAAGGCATACAGTTGACCGTCGTCACCTAAATCGTAAGTGAAGTTAGCCCATAGGCTAGTCATTTCAGTTTCTGCTTCACCCACGAGTAATAATTTTTTCGGGGTGTCGATAGCGTCAAACCATGTTGTTGCGGTTGCTCTGTTCATTTCACCGTTGTCAGCGTATTCAAAGGTGAGGTTTAACATGCCATTGTCGCCAATGCTTAAACCATAGTTAGCGCCGAGTTCAAAGCTTTCTCCGTCATTTTCGTCGGTTTGTCCATATTGGCTCCAAACCGTACCTCCGTCGGAATTTTTAAGCACTATGTTTATTACACCAAGCAATGGCGTCTGAGCCGTATTGTGCTGCAGCACCGTCACGTAATATTTCAATGTGTGAAATAGCGGTCATTGGGATCGAGCTTAAATCAGTGCCTGCGCTACCACGGCCTACGTTTTCTTGAACGGCTACAACCGCTTGTTGGTGACGACGTTTACCATTGATCAATACGAGTACTTGATCTGGCCCTAAGCTTCTTAATGTTGCTCGGGCGCATTAAATCTTGACCATCGGATGTGGTGGTGTTGTTCATGTTAAATGATGGCGCAAGTTTACGTAGCATATCGGGTGTGCTTTGGTTGCGCCTGAATTTTTTATGGCGTCTGATGAGATGATGTCAATCGGTGCAGGACTGTCTGCTACCGTACGGTTAGACATACGGGTACCCACGGTGATTATGCGTTCAATGTCTGTGTCTTTTGCACTATCGGATATGGCATTTTCTTGCGAAAAAGCAGTAGTACTTGATAAGGATAAGCCAATAGCAATTGCTAAAATGCTTTTATTTAGATTAAGTGTCATGTTTTATTCTCTTTAAGTGCTTGCCGTTATAATTAAATTTGATAGGGGTTTGGCAGCTACGGGGACGGTAGAGGAAAGTGTTTAACTTGCCAATAAGTTATTTAGAACTTTACGTGCTAAGAAGATTGATATTTGTTATAAAAGTTTTCATGGAACTTTGCAAATTAGATTAGGGCCTGAAGGGTTTTATTCTGTTTAAGTCTTGTTTAACAATAAAGTCATTGAGGCTTTCTGCTAGTTGGTCGGTTGCATTTAATACGGTTAACCAGTATTTAATGCGGGTGGTAGCGTCTAGGTGTTGAAAGTCAGTTCTGTCAGGTATTTTGTTAAAAGGTAGTGAGGCAATAAATTTAGCCGAGGGGACTAACAATACAGTGTTTTGGTAGTTTTTTGTTAGTACTTGGCGCGATGAGTTTTTGTCAAACCAACCTGCTTTGGGGGTGGGGCTAAAGTGTGGGTATAGGGTTAGTCCTTGGTTTGTGTTTTGGTTTTCTATTGAAAAGTCAAAGTGGTAATCAATAATGCCGCCGTCACGGTAGGTGCCTGTGGGTGAATCGGGTATGTTTTTAATGCCTGACATGACCATTGGAATTGAGCCTGAAGCTAATAGGGCTGCGCTAATGTTTTCTTGAGTAAAGTCTATATAGTGGCTAGGGAAGTGGTAAGGATCGTGTATTTTTATTTGGCTAGAGGCCGGACGATATATAAAACGTTGGTATTGTCGTGCTAGTAATTTACGGTCAATTTTGTTTAGTATCATGTTGGCGATTAGGCCTGTTCCTTGTATTATTTTGTTTTCATAGCTTGTGAGCCCTTGGCTTTTGGCAACAATAAAGTGGGCTTTGAATATGGGGTTGTTGATTATTTCGTTGATGCCTGTTTGGTTAAAAATATGATCAAGCATTTCTACCGCTGAGTTTGATATGTCTTGGGTGGTTGGTTTGTTGCTATAGACGGTGTTGGCATATTTGTTTGCGAGCCGGGAGATGGCGGCTACGGGATCATTTTGTGATAGGCAGGCCGCACGAAATGCGCCGGCACTTGATCCTATGAGGTTGAGTTCTGTGGTGCGGTTTTGAAAAAATTCACCAAAGAGGTATTTGTCTAGGCCAAACAGGGTGAACCATTTGGGACCACCGGAGGCACCTAAGAAATTGGTGAATAGTGTTTGTTTAAAGCCCTGTTCTTGTATGGTTTTTAAGGCGTTTTCACCGGCGTAGATATCTAGCATAATTTATTGCACATCATGTTTAAGTCGGGGTGTTAGTTGAGGCTGTTATGTGACTTGGTTAGTCAGATGTTTAACCCGTTTTTTGAATTTAGTCGTTGATTGTACATTATTTTTTTGGAAGAAACATTATCCAATTCATACGGTTAATAGAGTGTAAGAGTAGGGAGTAAAGACAGACATAATTCACCACCGAGGACACAGAGTCAGGTTCTATGCTCCATGCAGAACCTAAGTGACCTACATCTATGTAGGCCTTGCTTCGCTACACAGAGAAGTGAAAAGAGATCAGGGATTTAAGAATTTTAATTTTGTCTTTGTTTTTTGTTTTTCTCGGTGAGGCCGCAGGCCCTCGGTGTACTCTGTGGTCAAATTGTTTTAAAAAGAAAAGACTATTCACCACCGAGGACACAGAGGCGCTTCGCTACACAGAGAAGTGAAAAGAGATCAGGGATTTAAGAATTTTAATTTTGTCTTTGTTTTTTGTTTTTCTCGGTGAGGCCGCAGGCCCTCGGTGTACTCTGTGGTCAAATTGTTTTAAAAAGAAAAGACTATTCACCACCGAGGACACAGAGTCAGGTTCTATGCTCCATGCAGAACCTAAGTGACCTACATCCATGTAGGCCTCGCTTCGCTACACAGAGAAGAGATAAGAGATCAGGGATTTAAGAATTTTAATTTTGTCTTTGTTTTTTGTTTTTCTCGGTGAGGCCGCAGGCCCTCGGTGTTCTCTGTGGTCAAATTGTTTTTTAAAGATAAGTGATTATTCACCACCGAGGACACAGAGTCAGGTTCTATGCTCCATGCAGAACCTAAGTGACCTACATCCATGTAGGCCTTGCTTCGCTACACAGAGAAGAGATAAGAACTGATCTTTGTTTTTCTCGGTGAGGCCGCAGGCCCTCGGTGTACTCTGTGGTCAAATTGTTTTTTAAAGATAAGTGATTATTCACCACCGAGGACACAGAGTCAGGTTCTATGCTCCATGCAGAACCTAAGTGACCTACATCCATGTAGGCCTCGCTTCGCTACACAGAGAAGAGATAAGAACTGATCTTTGTTTTTCTCGGTGAGGCCGAAGGCTCTCGGTGTACTCTGTGGTCAAATTGTTTTAAAAAGAAAAGATTATTCACCACCGAGGACACAGAGTCAGGTTCTATGCTCCATGCAGAACCTAAGTGACCTACATCCATGTACGCCTCGCTTCGCTACACAGAGAAGAGATAAGAACTGATCTTTGTTTTCTCGGTGAGGCCGTAGGCCCTCGGTGTACTCTGTGGTCAAATTGTTTTTAAAGATAAGTGATTATTCACCACCGAGGACACAGAGTCAGGTTCTATGCTCCATGCAGAACCTAAGTGACCTACATCCATGTAGGCCTCGCTTCGCTACACAGAGAAGAGATAAGAACTGATCTTTGTTTTTTTCGGTGAGGCCGCAGGCCCTCGGTGGTCAAATTGTTTTTTAAAGTGTTTCTAGCTTAAATGATAATTGGTACTGGTGTTAGGGGTAAACAAGGTTTGATATAACCGTGTGGCATAATCATCTGTCATGCCGGCAATATAATCAGCAATAACACGATAAGCATTCTCATTATGATCGATAGCGTGTTGCCAACGTCTAGCACTATTACTTGGTAATAATCGTAAAGGATCCGACGATAAAGCTTCAAATAACTCCATTACAATTTGTCGGCCTCGGTACTCAAGTCGCTGAATATTTGTTTGTTTTATAACGAAATTATAAACAAAATCTTTAAATATTTTCAGTGCTTGCATGGTGACTTTAGGTAAGGTTGCATTATACTGTAATAGAGGCTCTTCAAAAGTCACATCACTAGCCAGTTTTCCATTTTTCGTTCTATTATCATCGTTTAAATCGGTTAACTCCACTGCCGTAATAAGGTAATTAACTAAGCCGCCAATTGCATCTTTTTGCAAATAATGTTCTTCACTAAATAATTTACTGGTTAGTGATTCACAATATTTTGAAAGCCAAGCATCGTCTAATACTAACAGTTTCTCAATAACATGCGCGTTAAAATCATGTTGATTAACAACCCCTGTCACAATGGCATCTTCAAGATCATGAATGCCATAAGCAATATCATCTGCGAGTTCCATCATAGAACAGTCAAGTGATTTGAATCGGGTTTTGTGATGATTGTTTTTTTGGCTGTTAATTGATTGGAATAACGCTTTGTCGCTTGCTGATAACGGCTCTAAGACCCAATCTATGATATCTTTATCATCAAGGTATAACCCTTTAGGAGGGTGCCATTCACTCGCTTTAAGTTGTCTGAAATTAGTAATGGATTTAGTGTGCGTTGGATTGCTTAATTGATCTAAAGTTTGCGGGTATTTTAATAAGCCGAGTAAAGTTCGGCGACTTAAATTCATACCGTGGCTTTCGCTGAAGGGCTCTAATCGGGCAACAATTCTGAACGTTTGTCCGTTGCCTTCAAAACCTCCGTGTTCTCGCATCATATAATGTAAGGCGACTTCGCCCCCATGACCGAAGGGAGGGTGTCCTATGTCGTGGGCTAAACAAATGGCTTCAACTAAACTGTCGGTAGCGGGAAACAATTTTTGGCATAGTTCAGGAAACTTACAACGCAGTTGGGCTGTTATGCCTGAGCCTATTTGTGCCGCTTCAAGAGAATGAGTTAAACGAGTGCGATAAAAATCACTTTGCCCGCTTCCCATGACTTGTGTTTTAGATTGTAAGCGTCTAAAAGCTGCTGAATGGAGAATTCGAGCTCGGTCTCGTTGAAAAGGGTCGCGATGATCTTGCTGTCTTTTAGAAACTTTCTTTAAGTGTCTTTCATGCCAAAACTCACTCATACTGTATTTGTCCCTACTAAAACAATCTAATTGCTGCTATTTGTTAATTAAATCAATTTTTTTAATAATATAAGATAATTTGATTTAAATGAAACGTGATTAATTTATACTATAGTGTATTCGCGTAGTATCAAATAGTCTTTATTTTTTGGGGATATCCTCTGACGACATCTTTAGCTCAAATCAGCCTTTTTATTGTCTGTATTTTTTTGCAATGCAAAGCATTTGCTGCGCCGCATAAATCTATTCAACTGCTTGCGGGTATATCAAAACCACCTTTTATTATGCCAGGTGATACTGGTATGCAAATTGACATCGTTAAAGCTGCCTTTGCGGTGAGCAATTATGATGTGAAATTTACGCATGTACCATTAAGTTTGCATATGAGAGTGTATAAGCGACGTGATATTGATGGGCTGATTACGTTAATGGACGACAAAACTGAATTAGGGTTATACCTTTCACAGTCTTATATTAGCTATCAAAATGTTGTGGTGACATTAGCAAAAAATAATTTGAACATTAAACAGGTATCAGATTTATCGAAACTACGCGTGGCTGCTTTTCAAAATGCAAACCTATTTTTAGGTGATAATTACGCTAGTGTAGTTAGTGGGGCTAATGGCTATATTGAAATTGCGGATCAAAAAAGTCAATTGGCGTTACTTTTTACTGACCGGGTTGATGCGATTATTATGGATGTGAATATTTTTAAGTATATGTTGGTTGAGTTGCAAAATAGAAAAAAATATTTAAACATTTATAATAAGGAAGTGTCTATCTTTCCGCTGTTTGAGCAAAATAACTATGTTGCGGGATTCAATACTATTGAGCTCAAGACACTATTCGATAAAGGTATAGCTGATATTAAGGCAACGGGACAATATCAAAAAATAGTGGACAGTTACCTTAAGACTCATCCGCTTTAACTATTGGCGATAAAAATAGCACGTTGTGGGGCCGGGTAGCCTTCAATGGTTTTACTATTATCTTTGGGATCGAGAAAATCTGATAACGACTCGGTATCGATCCACTCTGTTTTTCGTTGTTCGTCAACCGCTGTAATGTCAGTATTAACAACGCGTATATTTTTAAAGCCACAACGTTCCATCCATGCGCACATGGCTTTTGCACTAGGCAGAAACCAAACATTACGCATTTTTGCGTAGCGTTCCCCTGGGACTAATACGGTGTTTTCATCGCCGTCAACAATCAGGGTTTCTAATACTAATTCACCCCCTTTTACTAATTGTGATTTTAATTGATATAAAAAATCGATAGGTGATCGACGGTGGTATAGAACCCCCATAGCAAATACAGTGTCGAATGCTTTTAATTCAGGTAACTGTTCAACGCCAAGTGGCAGTAAGTTCACTTTTTCGTCTTGAATAAAATGTTGAACGGCATTAAATTGCATTAAGAAGAGTTGAGTTGGGTCAATACCCACAACAAACTTAGCACCTGCTCCACGCATGCGCCACAAATGATAGCCACTACCACAGCCTATATCTAATACATATTTATTCGACAAGTCACTAATATGCTCAGCTAATCGGTCCCACTTAAAATCACTACGCCATTCAGTATCTATATGTAAGCCGTGAATATGGTAAGGCCCTTTGCGCCACGGTTTGAATTTTTTTAGTAAGTTTTCTAAACGTTTGCTTTCACCTTCATTTAAGTCACCTTGATTACCCACACTAACGCTGTGAAGTAAATCCACATTGGTTTGTTGTGCTGAGGGCAGTGCGTCTAACGTTTTTTGCCAATGCTTATATTCTCCATGTAAGTTGTTTTTTTGCCAAAAATCAAGCTGAGCAGGCAGTGTTATTAGCCAAGAGCTTAAACGATTAGTGGCAATTTGTTGATAAAACTTACTGAAGTTTGTCATAAATAGTGTCTTAATATTTTTTGTTTATAGGGGAATTTGTTTAAGTCTAATTAATGTAGATCTAATAAATCTGAAACTCATCAATTGCACTCGTCTGGTTATTTTATTGCAATGAAAGAAATAAAATTAAAACACTGAAACCAAGGTGATACATGGCTAAAACCTGCTTCGGTTAAGCGTTGAATATGTTGCTCAACTGAGTCGGTGCGCATTACGTTTTCTAATGCGGTACGCTTTTGGGCTACTTCGAGTTCACTGTAGCCATTGGCACGTTTAAAGTCGTGGTGTAAATCAATTAAGTGTTCGTCAATAACGGTGTCACCATAAGATACTTTTTCTGAGATAACTAAAATTCCACCTGGGTTAATGCCTTGGGCAATTTTGTTAATTAGGGCTTGGCGATCTTGTTTATCAATAAATTGCAGGGTGAAATTTAGTACCACCATTGAGGCATTCTCTATGGTTACGTCTTGAATATTGGCTTCAATCACGTCTACATCTGTTTTGCCTTTAAAGGCATTGATGTGCATTTTACAGCGCTCAACCATGGCGGATGAGTTATCTACGGCAATAATTTTACATTGTTGATTATTAATCCCTTTACGCATAGCTAACGTAGCAGCACCTAGTGAACAACCTAGGTCGTAAACTAGGGTGTTTGGTTTTACAAAGCGTTGGCTTAACCGGCCAATGGTGTCAATGATTGTGTTATAGCCAGGTACTGAACGCGTAATCATGTCAGGAAAAACTTCCACAACTTGTGCATCAAAGGCAAAGTCTTTCACTTGAGCCTGTGGGTTTGAATAGATTAAGTCCGTATTGCTTACGTTTGTGTCAGAAGGGTGCATGGCTATAATTTTGTTTAATATTCGTAACGGTTTTGTTTATTTTAACCGATATTTATTCGATATATAAGCAAATATGTCAGCAATTATGCTGTGATTTGTGAAGTTTGTTTATTTGTTGTTATTTGGGGAGTCGGTTAGGCTACTGTTTTTGTGATATTAGTGTGTTTTAGGCCCGTTAGATTGTTTTTTAGTCGAATGTGATGTGTGGATATCCACCCTTATGAATTTTGCTTTGGGTCAAAACCCACAAAAAATCTACATATTAAATTTTGATGGTTTTTCATTTGTTTATTTTATGTGTTTGTTTTTATAGGTTTTTGTTTTTATGTTATTTGTTTTATTTAATTGGCACCAACCTTGCGATGTAGCTTGGGAACATTCTACAGCGCTTTTCGGGGTGTTAATTGAAAGTACTGGTTTAGAAAGTACTAAAAATAATAAATCAAAATTTAACAAGTTAAAAATATAAAAATAGAAGGTATGACAATGAACAACATGAAATTATTGAACAAGCTATGTGCAACTACTTTATTGATTTCTGCTGCTACGGTTGCGTCAGCACAAGAGGGGGATGTGAAAACTTCATTTTATGGATCATTAAGGTTGGGGGCAGATTATGTTGATTCAGGCACTGATGATGATGCATTAAACGGGCGTGATTATTTGAGTAGAATTGGCACAAAAGCTTCAGTTGATTTAGGTGATGGATTAACGGGGTTAGCCGTGGTTGAGTATGGTTTACGTGGTGATGATAATGTTAACTTTAGCCAAAATAACAAGCCTGGGTTACGCCAAATTTTAATTGGGGTTCAGGGCGATTTTGGTAAAGTTACTTATGGCTCTCAAACCATTCTTTGGCATAAATTTGTTCGTGGTGCTTATTTTTCTGATGGTTTAGATTCTTTACGCCAAGGCGCCATTCGTGATGATGATTTTTTGCAATGGGAAATGAAGAGCGGTAATTGGAAATTTGGTGCAGCCTTACAAACTGAGAAACAAGACGGTGACTCGTTTGATCAATACCAAGGTGCTATTGAGTACAAAGCCGGCCCGGTAAAATTACAAGCTGCGATTGCCACAGATAAGCAAGGCGATAACACGGGAAATCTGTATGGTGTTCGAGGTTGGTACAATGTGTCTGAGCAAGTTACTCTTTCGGCTTTTTATCACTTAGCTGAAGCTGATTTTGATATTTATGGGGGCAATTCGTCTGGTAATGTTGCGTTAAAATCTACTGCGAGTGGTAATAATGTGGGTGGGGCAACAGCGTGTACCAATGAAGAGCGTTCAACTGCGGGTATTTATGGCAAATGGAAGCAAGGAAAAAATCAAATTCATGCACGTTATGCGGTAAATGCGTGTGATATCAAAGGCGATGTTAGCTCTGTTAAAGTGGAGTATATCCGCCATTATTCTAAAAACTTCAAACTTTGGACTTCTTTTGAGCAATTTGACAGTGATGACTCGCGTTTACCTTCAACAGGTGACGATATGTCAGAATTTCAATTAGGCGCTCGTTTCGATTTTTAAACGCTATTAGTGAAAAGCTATAACCTAAAATCTAACTATAAATATAACTAAAATTAGGAAAAATTATGTCATTAACTAAAAAATTATTTGGTTCTTTTTGCGTGCTTGCGTGTTCGTTATCTATGAGTGTTAGTAGTGAAGTTAGCGCGGAACCAATAGAAATTAAATTCTCACATGTGGTTGCTGAAAACACACCTAAAGGCCAAATGGCACTTAAATTTAAAGCCTTAGTTGAGGAAAGGCTTTCGGGTAAAGTCACTGTGAAAGTGTTCCCTAACTCTCAGCTTTTTGGTGACAATAAAGTACTTGAAGCCATGCAGTTAGGCGATGTGCAATTAGCTGCACCGGCGCTCTCAAAGTTTAAAAAATATACAAAAAAATTACAGTTGTTTGATCTACCTTTTTTGTTTGAAGATTTAGCCGCTGTTGAGCGTTTTCAGCAAGGTGAAGAAGGACAACGTTTGCTTAATTCTATGAGGCGTAAGGGATTGCAGGGACTTGGTTATTTGCACAATGGTATGAAGCAATTGTCTGCAAGTAATAAAATAAGAGTGCCAGGTGACTTAGCAGGGAAAAAATTTCGCATTATGTCGTCTGATGTTTTAGCGGCTCAGTTTCTTGCTGTTGACGCAGTACCAGTGAAAAAACCCTTCTCAGAAGTGTTTACTTTACTACAAACCAAAGCGGTTGATGGTCAAGAAAACACTTACTCAAACATTTATTCAAAGAAATTTTTTGAAGTACAAGAGCATATTACTGAAAGTAATCATGGTGTTTTGGATTATTTAGTGGTTTCTTCTCGTGATTTTTGGAGTTCAATGCCTCAGGACATTCGTTTAGAGGTTGAAAAGGCTTTAGCGCAAGCCATTGTTTATGGCAATGGCATTGCGGCGCAAAAAGCAAAAGAAGATAAGCAACGTATTGTGGACTCAAAACGTTCAACTATTATGACACTTACACCAAGTGAACGTCAGCAATGGGTT
Source organism: Colwellia maritima (assembly GCF_022669015.1). GTDB lineage: Bacteria > Pseudomonadota > Gammaproteobacteria > Enterobacterales > Alteromonadaceae > Colwellia > Colwellia maritima. The sequence continues at coordinate 180,026 of NZ_JAKKSL010000005.1, forward strand.
AAGGCAATGAAACCCGTGTGGGCTCGATTTGAAGATCAAATAGGTAAAAAAGTTATCGATGCGGCAATTGCGGCAAATCAGTAATTGCGAGTTGAAAGTTAATCACTGATGAGGGCTATGCACAACGGGTAGCCCTGTATTTTCTGCCGAGGGTGGCAGAAAATACCCTGCAATGTTGTTATAGGTAATTATTATGTTTTTAAAGAAATCTAGCGCATTAGAAGAGGGCATAATTTGTCTTCTGTTAGTTAGTATGACACTGCTAGTGTTTGTTGAAGTTATCTCGCGGTTTGTTTTTAATATTGGTTTTATGTGGATGGAAGAAGCAACGCTTACTTGTGGGGCTTGGTTTGTACTTTTTGGTATGTCTTATGGCGTTAAAGTTGGGGCGCATATTGGCGTAGATGCGTTTGTTAAAAGCTTGCCACCTAAAGCTAAAAAGATCACGTCTATTGCGGCTGTTTTCATTTGTTTGTGTTATTGCGGCATGTTTTTTTATGGCAGTATGGTGTATTTAGCCAAAATGTATGATGTTGGCCTTGCGATGGAAGATATTCATTTGCCGGCATTTTTGATTAATGTGCTGAACCCAGACTCTGCATGGGATATTTTAAAGATTGATGTTGACGATCCTTTAATGCCTATTTGGATAATGCAGTCAATTTTGTTGTTTGGTTTCGCGCTACTTTTCTATCGATTTTTGCAATTATTGATAAAAATAATACAGGGTAAAACCCAAGGTTTTCAGTTTGCTGATGAAGCAAAAGAAAGTATGCATTTAATACAAGAAGTGTCTGCTGATAAAGAAACTCAATCGCAGGAGGCTAAGTTATGACGATTGCTGCTTTGTTTTTAACGCTGTTTGTTTGTATTTTAATTGGTATGCCAATTGCTATTGCGCTTGGGTTTTCTAGCATGGTAACCATTTTGTTTTTTTCTAATGACTCTATCGCGTCTATTGCGCTAAAAATGTATGAAGCAACCTCAGAGCATTATACCTTGTGGCTATTCCATTTTTCATTCTTTCTTCTGCCTTTTTGTCTACTGGGGGCGTTGCTAAAAGGATTATTGATTTTGCGGTTGATAGTGTTGGTCATATTCGTGGCGGTTTAGCGATGGCGTCGGTGTTGGCTTGTATGTTGTTTGCCGCGGTGTCTGGGTCTTCACCTGCAACGGTTGCGGCCATTGGCTCTATTTGTATTGTGGGTATGGTGCGCCGGTTATCCTGAAAGCTTTGCCGCGGGTGTTATCACTAATGCAGGTACTTTAGGTATTCTTATACCGCCGTCAATCGTTATGTTGGTGTATTCTGCGGCGACTGAGGTTTCTGCTTCGCGTATGTTTATGGCGGGTTTAATACCGGGTATCATGATGGGATCAATTTTAATGTTGGCCATTTATATTGTTGCTCGTTATAAAAACTTACCATCAAAACCTTTTCCGGGTGTTAAGCAGCTGTTACGTTCTGGATTTATTGCCACCGGTGGTTTAGCGCTTATATTTATTGTGTTAGGGGCAATATATGGTGGTATTGCAAGTCCTACTGAAGCGGCGGCAGTTGCGGCAATTTACGCTTATTTTATTGCTGTTTTTGGTTATCGTGACATTGGCCCATTAAAAAATATTAATTGGCGACATGAAAATGAATCCCTTGTAAAAGCAACCAGTCGTAATATGTTACTGATGGGGTTAGCGTTACCGAAAAGTGTGACAGATAAAGAAGTCAGACGGGTAATTCTTGATGGTGCTAAGGTCAGTATTATGTTGCTATTTATTATAGCTAACGCCATGCTGTTTGCACATGTGTTAACCACTGAACGTATTCCTCATATTATTGCTGAAACCATTATTGGTTGGGGCTTAGAACCATGGTCATTTTTAATTATTGTCAACATACTGTTATTGCTTGCGGGTAATTTTATGGAGCCGTCGGCCATTATATTAATAATGGCACCTATCCTGTTTCCCATTGCTACTCAGTTGGGAATTGATCCCATTCATTTAGGGATTATTATGGTTGTGAATATGGAAATAGGTATGTTAACGCCGCCCGTTGGTTTAAATTTGTTTGTTACCGCGGGTATTACGGGTAAAAGCATGGGGTGGGTAATTAAGGCGTGTTTGCCTTGGTTAAGTTTATTACTAATATTCTTGATGTTGATCACTTATGTGCCGCAAATATCGGCTTTTCCTGAGTATATTGACAAAATAAATGGCTATTAATCAGAAGTAAATGTTTGAGGGGCTAAGATCGTTAGCCTCTTATTTTCTATTATTAGTAAAAGTTACTAGTAAAAGTTATTAGTAAAAGTTATTAAGTAAGGTGAATTCTATTGCAATTAAACAGTCGGCACTTTAAAAAGATGTTTATCACATTCGTGGTGTTCTTTGGGTTTGCTGTTTACGCTCACCATGGTGAAACAATTTGGTTTACGGTTGGCTTATCAAGATCTTAAAAGACAATCTACGTTAAATTTGAATAACCTGATCAGCTATATTGATAATACCCTGGGGCGTTTTGAAAAAATTCCAGAGGTGTTGTCAAAACATCCACTCTTACACGCCGTACTTACCAATCCTTTAGATACCGAGAAAAGTCAGCAACTTAATGTATTGCTTGAAGAAATGAGTGATGTTACTCAGGCGTCTGATGTGTATTTAATTAACCGCATGGGAATCACTATATCGGCAAGTAATTGGCGTAAAGAGAGTTCGTTTGTTGGTAATGATTTCAGTGTTAGACCGTATTTTTATCAGGCAATGAAAGGTGAGTTGTCACGTTATTATGCGGTTGGCTTGATTAGTAATCAACGAGGTTATTATTTTGCTTATCCGGTAAAAAACAAGGCAGAAGTGCTTGGTGTTATTGTGATCAAGCTGCGAGTTGATGATATTGAAAATCAGCACGCTAGAGATGTTGGCAGTGATAATTATAATTTTCTGATTGTTGGACCTGACAATGTTGTTTTTATGTCAGACAACGAGGAGTGGCGTCTTAATCAAATTACTACAACCGTAGACAATAAACCTTTTTTTAACGCAACAGAACCACCAGAATCTATTGATGTAAAACGTTATGCTGAAAGGGAAGTGCGCACGCTGCAAATATTACCCATTAAGAATAATTATTTGCCAATTATGCCTAATGTGCAAATTTTTCAACTGGTTGATACTAAAGAAAAGGTTTTTGCTCAGCAGGCTAAAATGCGTTTAAATGATTGGCATGTGCATATTTGGAGTGGCTTGAAACCGATAAAAGATCAGACTGCTTTTTTAATGATTATTGGCACCGGTGGTTATTTTTTAATGGTGATTTTGGTGTTGTTTACCAAAGAGCGATTGCGTAATACCCGTCAACAACGGCAGGCGAATATACTGCTTGAAAAACGGGTGAAAGAGCGAACTGAGGATTTAACTACCACAAATGAAAAACTGCTTGAGGAAATATCACAAAGGCAAAAAACACAACTCGAATTAAAGGCAACCCAAGAAGAGTTAATTCAAGCAGCTAAGTTAGCTGTGGTTGGTAATATGTCGGCAAGTATTAATCATGAAATTAATCAGCCATTGACCGCAATAAAAAGTTATTCGCAAAATGCGTTGATCTATCAAGAACGTAATATGCCTGAAAAAGTGACTGGCAATTTAAAACATATTATTGGTTTAACGGATCGTCTTGCTAATATTGTGAGCCAATTTAAAAGCTTTACTAAGAAAAGTAGTGGTGGGCAAGCGCCTGTTTTGGTGCAAACTTCAATTAACGAAACCTTGGCAATTATCAAGCATCAAGCGCAAAAGGCATCGGTGGAAATTATCACGGATGTGCCCGAAGAAGCCTTGTATATTCTTGGCGATGGTATCCGGTTAGAGCAAGTGTTTGTGAATATTGTGAGTAATGCGATGCAAGCTATGAAAAACATGAAGGCTAAAACTATTTATATTAATGTTTCTAAGGTTAAAATGAATGTCTCAAAAGAGGATGTTACCCAAGTAAACCTAATACAAGGGACTGGTACTCAAACATTTGAACAAGTAGATATTACGTTTAGGGATACAGGACCTGGTATTTTAGCGGATAATATAGATAAGATTTTTGAACCGTTTTTTACCACCAAAGAGAGTTTTGGTTTAGGCATTGGTTTGTCAATTTCACAACGTATTATTGAGTCAATGCAAGGTGTGTTAGTAGTGAATAATCACGATTTAGGTGGTGCAATCTTTACTATTTCGTTACCTTTGTATTCTTATCCCCCTCAATCTACATAACTTAAAATCCACAGGATTAAGCAATGGCTGAAAATAATTTAGGATCTGTTTTTATTGTTGATGATGAACAGCATATCCGCAGTGCTATCGAGCAGTTACTTGAATTAGAAAACTACGATGTACGCAGTTTTTCGAGTGCAAAAGACCTATTAGCCAATATTGACTCTAAGTGTCCTGATGTGATTATAAGTGACATTAATATGCCAGTGATGGATGGCCATCAACTGATGGCAAATGTGTTTAAAATAGACAGAGAACTCCCCATTATTTTGCTGACGGGGTTTGGTGATATTTCTATGGCGGTTAATGCCATAAAAAATGGTGCCTATGATTTTATTGAGAAGCCGTTTAATAATGAGCATTTAATTGATAGGGTAAAACGCGCTATTGATAAGCGAGCATTAACCCTTGAAAACCGAGCACTTAAAAAACAGTTGGTAGCCCATGCTTCTCCAGGGCCTAGAATATTAGGTAATTCACCCGTTATTGTTAAAATGCGTAATATTCTTGATAGTATTATGGATGCGCCTGCCGATATTATGCTGAACGGTGAAACAGGTACAGGCAAAGAACTTGTGGCACGTTATTTACATGATCACAGTATTCGGAAAGATCATAATTTTGTGGCGTTAAACTGTGGCGCTATCCCTGAGAACATCATAGAAAGTGAATTGTTTGGTGCCGAGTCGGGGGCGTTTACAGGCGCGGATAAACGCCGCATTGGTAAATTTGAATACGCTAATGGCGGTACCATCTTTTTAGATGAAATTGAAAGTACGCCCATGTCTTTGCAAGTGAAATTATTACGTGTTTTAGAAGACAGACAAGTTGTACGCTTAGGATCTAATCATAGTATTCCGTTAGATATTCGGGTGATTGCAGCAACTAAAATAGATTTATTGGCGTTATGTGAACAAGGTGAATTTCGCCATGATTTGTATTTTCGTTTAAATTTGGTTGACGTCAACATCCCGCCTTTAAGAGAGCGAAAGGAAGACATTCCACTGTTGTTTTTACATTTTGCTAGAATTGCTTCAACACGCTATAGTCGCGAGCTTATTCCATTGTCACAGCAAAACCGCGCCATTCTTTTAAGTAATGATTGGTTGGGTAACGTACGAGAATTACGCAATTTAGCCGAACGGTATGTTTTGCTAGGTGAAGATGCTGCTTTTGAAACGCATCAAGATAATTCCACTACATTACACTCTAATATGGTGCTTTCTGAGCGGGTTGGTTTTTTTGAAAAAACGCTAATACAAGATGCGCTGCATACAACAAATGGCTGTATTAAGGACACAATGGAAATGCTTTCGCTGCCAAGAAAAACCCTTTATGACAAAATGAAAAAGTATGGACTTCAACGTAAAGAAACGGAGTAGGGTAAGTTATACTAATCTCAGCAACTATGTGATCATTTCTACTTGCTAAAATCATCCACTACATCGTTATTTATTTAATAATTAGCACCACTCGTTATTGAAATAAATACCTTGTATTTGGCCATTTTTTCTACGTATATTTTTCTGCGTATAAAATAGATCACTTAATTAATGAAACGGGTATTAGACTTGTCACTTTAAGGCGTTATTTTTAGTAAACGCCTGTTTTGTTTATCACTTTTATCTTGTAAGTATCATTGTAATGATTGAAATAAAAACCGCGACATACCATCGTGCAAGCTTCGCATTAGCGCTTCGGGCTCATTTCTGGTATTTTGTAATTTGTACATGTTCCGACCTATGTTGCCCTTAATGGCTGAAAAATTTAATGCCAGTGCCATTGCTATAAACTGGTTATTGGCCGCGGGTACGTTGACCTTAGCACTCACCTTAGTGCCCTGGGCTATTGCGTCGGAAATGATTGGACGCCGTACTGTGATGATGCTGAGCCTTTTTTTATTGCCCTTTACTGGCATGGCAATGTTATTAACTGATTCTTTATTAATGTTAACGTTAGCCCGTGGGGTAATGGGGGTTTCGCTTGCAGGGTTTGCCGCGGTTGCTGTGGCCTATATGGCAGAAGAGTTTACACCTAAAGCCTTGGTTCTTGCCGTGGGTGGCTACATTAGTGCTAATTCTTTAGGGGGTATTACTGGCCGTTTATATGGCGGTTTTGTTACTGAGTATTGGGGGCGGGAAGTTGCGGTTGTAGGGATGGCAATGTTGAGTTTCCTTGGGGTTTTTTTAGTTAACCGTTTATTACCTCAACAACAATATTTTACGCCTAAAAAAGGGCAGTTTCGCACCCACAGTAAACAGGTTATTGAGCATTTAAAACGGCGTGTATTAGGGGTGGCAATGTTGATTGGCGGCCTAAATTTTGCCCTATTTGTTAATTTGTATACGGTAATGGGTTTTAGGCTTGTTGCTCCACCTTATTCCCTTTCTATTAGCTTAACCTCGATGATTTTTCTTTGTTATCTTAGTGGCACCATTACGGCAAAGCTGAGCGGTCGTTGGAGTCAGGTTTATAGTCCTATCAAGGGTATGGTAATAGGCACAACGGTTAGTGTTACTGGCATGTGGATTGCCTCTTTTGATTCTTTGTATACCATGATTATTGGTTTGTTATTCATTAGCTCGGGGGCTTTTTTCACGCACTCGCTTGCCTATGCTTGGGTAAGTCAAAAAGCAAAAACGGCCAAAGCAACGGCAACCGCACTTTATCTTGTGCATTATTATGTTGGTGGTAGTTTAGGTGGTTTTTACTTAGTTGCTTGTCGGCAATATGGGGACTGGTTTGGTGTGCTTGCCGGCGGAATGGCGTTGTATGCTTTAATTTATCTATTGATTTGGCGTTTGCATGTTTGTACGAAATTTGAATTACAAGAGCATGAATAACGGGGGACTTATTAGACGTGGGACGGGCAAATAGACGGTGTGTTAGGGCAATTTACCGTACCCGAATTTGTTCAGTAAAATCGATAAGCTATCGATAAGTTAAGTTAATGAAAATAATCATTCTTCGTTAGGGTGACTTTACTAATCTTTGCTTTATAATATGCGGCATTTATAAGCTTGTACCAAAATTACGATGTTCTCGATGAAGCTCGTAATATTTGTATAAGCAGCAGCTCATATTATTATCAAGGCAAAATCTATGCGTAGTCTTTATTGTGGTGAGGTTAATGAATCTCATATTGGTCAAGAGGTCACTCTTTGTGGTTGGGTAAATCGTCGTCGTGACTTAGGCGCTGTTATCTTTTTAGATCTTCGTGATCGAGAAGGTTTAGTACAAGTGGTTTATGATCCAGATTTACCTGAAGTACTTGCTACCGCAAATACATTGCGTAATGAGTTTTGTGTGCAGTTAAAAGGTAAAGTACGCGCACGTCCAGAAGGTCAAATCAACAAAGACATGAAAACAGGTGCTATTGAAGTGCTTGGTTTAGAGTTGACGATTTTAAATAAATCAGCACCATTGCCATTAGATTCAAACCAAGTTAACTCTGAAGAACAACGTTTAAAATATCGTTACCTTGATTTACGTCGTGCTGAAATGACTGAACGTTTACGTTTTCGTGCCAAGGTTACTTCAAAGGTACGTAGTTCGCTTGAGTCACAAGGTTTTTTAGATATTGAAACCCCAATTCTTACTGCTGCAACCCCTGAAGGTGCTCGTGATTATTTAGTCCCTAGTCGTACGCATAAAGGTAAGTTTTTTGCTTTACCACAATCACCTCAATTGTTTAAACAATTGCTGATGATGTCGGGTATGGAACGTTATTATCAAATAGTGAAATGTTTCCGTGATGAAGATTTACGTGCGGATAGACAACCTGAATTTACGCAAATTGATATTGAAACGTCATTTATGTCGAGTGATAAAGTCATGGAAGTGACTGAAACCATGATTCGTGAATTATTTAAAGAAATGCTTGATGTTGATTTAGGTGATTTTCCTCGCATGCCTTTTTCAGAGGCAATGGCGCGTTTTGGCTCAGACAAGCCTGATTTACGTAATCCATTAGAATTAGTGGACGTTGCTGATATTTTAAAAGACGTTGAGTTTAAAGTTTTTTCAGGCCCTGCGAATGATGAAAAAGGCCGTGTTGCGGTTATTTGTGTACCTGATGGTGCGGCGAAATTTTCACGCAAAGGGATTGACGATCTAACCAAGTTTGTTGGTATTTATGGTGCTAAAGGTATGCCATGGATGAAAGTGAACGACATTGATGCTGCCTTATCAACAGGCGTTGACGGTTTACAATCACCCATTTTAAAATTCTTATCTGCCGACGCTGCTAAAGCGTTGCTTGAGCGTACTAACGCTAAAACAGGCGACATTATTTTCTTTGGTTCAGACACCTATAACGTCGTGACTGAATCCCTTGGTGCTTTACGACTTAAAATAGGTGAAGATTTAGATTTACTTGAAGGTGAGTGGAAACCGTTATGGGTTGTTGATTTTCCTATGTTTGAAGAAATCGATGGCCGTATGCATGCACTTCATCATCCGTTTACAGCACCAACAGGTTTAACACCTGAAGAGCTTGAAGCAAATCCACTTGGTGCATTGTCTGATGCGTACGATATGGTATTAAATGGTTGTGAATTAGGTGGTGGCTCTGTACGTATTCATAAACAAGATATGCAATCTGCCGCGTTTAGAATTTTAGGTATTGATGAAGAAGAAGCACAAGAAAAATTTGGTTTCTTACTTGAAGCATTACAATATGGTGCGCCACCGCATGTTGGTCTTGCTTTTGGTCTTGATCGTTTAGTGATGTTAATGACTGGAACAACGTCGATTCGTGAAGTAATGGCATTCCCTAAAACTACCACAGCTGCTTGTCCGTTAACGAATGCTCCAGGTAATGCTAATCCTGCACAATTAGCTGAGTTGGGTGTGGCAACTATCTCTGAAGATAAAGAATAATGGTACGCGTGTTGTTTATGACGCGTATTGATTTATTTTGACATTATTCATGGTGTTTGAGCACGACTGTCTTGGGTCTTTATGGCTATTATACTAGGAATAGACCCCGGGTCGCGCTTTACAGGCTACGGGGTGATCAAACATGAAGATAGGTCGTTTACTTATCTTGGTAGTGGTTGTATTAAAGCACTAAGCCAAGGTGATGATTTAGCCTCACGCTTGCAAACTATTTTTGCCGGCGTGAGTGAAATTATTTTGCAATTTAAACCCGATATGTTCGCGATTGAACAAGTGTTTATGGCGAAAAACCCTGATTCTGCCCTGAAGCTAGGGCAAGCCCGTGGTGCTGCTATTGTGGCAGCAACAAACAGTGGCTTGCTCGTTGCTGAGTATTCTGCAAGGCAAATTAAACAGGCTGTAGTTGGCACTGGTGGTGCGGATAAAACGCAAGTGCAACATATGGTGAAAACCATTTTAAAATTACCTGGCACACCGCAAGCAGATGCGGCTGATGCGCTTGCTGTTGCTTTATGTCATGGGAATAGTCATGAAAGTTTAGCAAAACTTGCGGCCAAGCTCAAAAAACAGTTCGACGAAGATTGAGGTAGTTCAGTATTACGTAGCCAAAAAAGTAGTTTACTGTATAAATATCTAGTGGTATGATTTTGGCATCGTTATTGATTTTTGTAGGTTTATGCTGTGATTGGTCGTTTATCTGGCACGTTAGTTGAAAAATTCCCCCTGAAATTCTTATTGAGTGCGGCGTAGGCTATGAAGTGACTATGCCAATGACCAGTATTTATGCTTTACCCGAGTTAAATGAACAGACCATCATTTATACCCATTTTGTGGTACGTGAAGACGCGCAGTTGTTGTATGGGTTTGTGAATACCACTGAGCGTAAGCTGTTTCGGTTGTTGATTAAAGTAAATGGGGTTGGTCCCAAGTTGGCGTTAGCAGTGTTATCAGCTATGTCTGCAGATCAATTTGTAAGCTGTGTAGCTCATGATGATGTTTCAGGCATTGTAAAAATTCCCGGTGTTGGCAAAAAAACCGCGGAGCGTTTATTAATTGAAATGCGAGATCGCTTAAAAGATTGGCAAATTACCTCACTTACTCCGGCAACTGATGCAATGCCAACACAGTTAGGAGTAGAACAAACTTTTGTTAACGGTTTTAATGATGCGTTCCGTAATAATAAAGGTGATGCAATTAATGCACTAATTTCATTAGGCTATAAACAAGTACAAGCAGATAAAGCGGTTAAGCGGTTTATTCTGACGGGATGTCTAGCGAAGATATTATTCGCCATGCTTTAAAATCAATGCTGTAAAGACAGGGAACAACAATGATAGAAGCTGATCGCTTAATAGAACCCATTGCCACCGTTGAGGATGAAGGGGTTGATCGTGCTATTCGCCCTAAAATGCTCATTGATTATACTGGGCAAGCGCACGTTAAAGCACAAATGGAAATTTTTATTCCGGCAGCTAAAAATCGTGATGAACCACTGGACCATTTACTTATTTTTGGCCCTCCAGGTTTAGGAAAAACCACACTGGCTAATATTGTTGCCAATGAAATGGGGGTAAATATTCGTACTACTTCGGGACCTGTGTTAGAAAAAGCGGGTGATTTGGCCGCATTACTGACTAATTTAGAAGAAAACGATATTTTATTTATTGATGAAATACATCGTTTAAGCCCCGTGGTTGAAGAAATTCTCTATCCGGCAATGGAGGATTATCAACTTGATATTATGATAGGTGAGGGACCTGCAGCGCGTTCGATAAAATTAGATTTACCTGCATTTACCTTGATTGGTGCAACTACCCGAGCCGGTGCGTTAACGTCTCCGCTTAGGGATAGGTTTGGTATTGTACAACGCTTAGAGTTTTACAATGTGCAAGACTTAACCACGATTGTTAAGCGTTCCGCTAGTTTATTGAACCTAAATATGAATGAAGAGGGAGCCTTCGAAGTTGCTCGTAGAGCGCGCGGTACCCCTCGAATTGCTAACAGGTTATTACGTAGAGTACGTGATTATGCCGATATTAAAACCGAAGGTTTTGTTAATCAAGTAACTGCCGCTGCGGCCCGGATATGCTAGAAGTTGATAATGAAGGTTTTGATATTATGGACAGAAAGCTATTACATGCGATTATTGACAAATTTATGGGCGGGCCCGTTGGTCTTGATAATATTGCGGCGGCCATTGGTGAAGAACGAGAAACCATTGAAGATGTACTTGAGCCGTTTTTAATTCAACAAGGTTTTTTACAACGAACCCCGCGTGGCAGAATTGCTACCGATAGAGCTTACCAACATTTTTCAATTATGCGACCTGAAACAAAGTCGACCTGAAACAAAGTCGACCTGAACCAAAGTCGACCTGAAACAAAGTCGACCTGAAATACACGCCACCACAAATAAAGTTGTTATTTTCCGTTTCTTTTTTGCCAAGCTTTTATTGCGTTATAGCGCCATAAAAGCTGAATACCGCAATAGCCTAAAATAGAAAAAAGTACAGCTAATACACCACAGCCTAAGAAAAATGCAGGGCCTATGGTTGATAAACTATCAACAATCCACTGCCAACTAGCTTCAAACAAAAACTCTTTATGAGGGGTATGTAATAGCCAAGCTCCTACAACGTAACACGCGTAAAAAATTGCAGGCATGGTCAGTGGGTTTGTTAACCAGACTAAGGCAACTGACAGTGGTAAATTTGAATGAACTAAAATAGCAGTGCCGGCAGCTAAAATCATTTGAAAAGGCACAGGGATAAAAGCAAAAAATAAACCAACAGCAAAAGCTTTTGCTACAGAATGACGATTCATATGCCATAAATGGGGGTTGTGCAATAACTTGCCAAAAATTTTTAGATTTTTATTGTCTTTAATTCGCTGTGGATCTGGCATAAAGCGCTTAATTAGTTTTTTTGGCATATACTTACTATGATCTTTAGGGTTAGTTTACGTTTATTTTTAGGCTTACTTTTAATTTTAGGTTTCTATTATTGTTAATTAAGTATAGTTTTATTTAATCTAAATAAGGTTAGTTAAGCCGGCGAATAGAAAACTAATACAACAATTGATACAGGAAGTACTTCATTCACTATGGATTGGTGGTTAGCTAATTTTTTTCTGGGTGCTATATTCTCACTATTTTTACCTGTAGTGCCAGATCTTTTTGTGCTTATTTTACTTCTCTTTCTCTCGCTCTGCTTTTTTTATTATCCTTTTCATTTTACTACGCAGGTCAAACCCTTGCGATTAAGTTCAGGCTTATTGTTTGGCGCAAGTTGGATGTTATTTAGCGCGTTTAGCTTTCAGCACCTGTGGCAAGAAAACAGTATAAACCTCATTGAGTTATCAAGCAAAGCCCTGTGGGTAAAAGGTGAAGTATTAAGTTTGCACGCACCTGTAAAGCAAGGTGAACTAAATAATTCAGTAAGTCGTTTAACAAAAACCGACGATAAACAAAGTCAGCTGCGTTTCAATTTGTTAATAACACATCTTAATAATTCTAAACTATCTCAAGCAATCAAAATTCGCTTAAGTTGGAAAAATGCCTCATTTGCTTTGCAACAGGGGAATATTGTGAATTTAAAGATCAAGGTTAAACCTGCTCATGGTTTGGCTAATCAAGGCGGCTTTAGTTATCAAACGTGGTTAAACAGTAAAGCGATAAGTGCCACAGGTTATGTGATAAAACATAACAAAAATAAGTTAGTGGACGCAACGACTACTTTTCGTCAACAAGGCTTCAGTGATTATTCTCAGCGTTTATTAGATGAAAATGCCTCTAATGAGTTGGCGCCGTTGTTATTGGCGTTAGGATTTGGCTCTCGTACCGCATTAAGTCAAGATGTTTGGCAAGTTTTACAAGCAACGGGAACAGGGCATTTAATTGCTATTTCAGGTTTGCATATAGGTTTGGTAGCGTCAGGAAGTTTTTATCTCGTTATGCTATTTTTGCGTTTTATTCCCCTTAAGTTATTCAGTAACAGCTACCAAGTACAAACAATTAACGCTCGTTATTATGCTATAGGCCTCAGTTTACTTGTGGCGGTTAGTTATGGTTATTTGGTGGTTTTTCTTTGCCAACAGTTCGTGCGTTGGTGATGTTAAGTTTTTATTGGTTTACTCGCTTAGCCGCAATACATATCTCAATAAAACGATGGCTTTTGCTGACGTTATTTATCATAACGATAACGACTCCGTTTAGTTTGTTTACGGTAAGTTTTTGGTTGTCGGTTTATGCCGTTACGCTTATTTTTATGACCCTGTGGCGTTTCAAGTATTTTATTAATCAAGGTCATAAGGTATCGCGCTTTATCAAGGGTTTGCTTGTTATTCAGTTAAGTTTAACCGTGATGCTTTTACCTGTCAGTGCGCTCTTTTTTCAACAAATTTCGGTGGTGGCCTTTTTTGCAAATATTATTGCTGTGCCTTGGATGAGTTTTATTAGTATTCCTTTGTGTTTGTTGTCATTAGTTTTTCTGCCGCTGTCAGAAACATTTAGCCAGTTTTTGATTATGCTCTGCTTAGAATCCATACAGTTTATTTGGGATTATTTGTCTTACTTATCAATTAAACCATGGAGTGTCGTTACTCTGTCAAGTTTACATGTTCAGTTGATAGTGTTTTTTGGTTTGGTGATAGTGTTATGGGTGTTTTTCGCCAAAATTTACCCTTAAAAGTCAGATAAATACTAAAATACGTGCGATGTTATTTTGTTTTACTTTGCTTATAGGTTTTGTTTCATTTGTGTTGGTGGGGAAATCGACTAACGCCCCTAAACTTTGGCAATTAGTGGTGTTTGATGTTGGGCAAGGATTGTCTGTACTTGTACAACGGGGAACAAAGGCGATTTTATATGATACCGGCGCGGCGTATGACAGTGGCTTTAATATGGTAGAAGCGGTGGTGTTACCTTATTTGCAATTTGCCGGCATACAACAATTGGATAAAGTGATCATCAGTCACAGCGATAATGATCACGCAGGTGGTTTAGCTGTGTTGCAAAAATCCATTATGATTAAAGAGTTGATTTATAATAGCGATGCAGACAATGAGTCTAATACTTGTTTGCAAGGGCAGTCGTTTGACTGGCAAGGGTTAACGTTTGAAATGCTTTGGCCTGAACAACAAGTGTCAGAAGAAAATGACGACTCTTGTGTTATTTTGATTAAAGATGAAAAACACAAGGTATTGTTAACAGGGGATATCTCTAAAGTCATTGAAGGCAAATTAATTCAGCAATATCCGGCATTACAGGCCGATGTACTCGTTGTACCTCATCATGGCTCTAAAACTTCTTCAAGTAATGCATTTATTGAACAAGTACAAGCTGATATTGCTGTTGTGAGTCTTTGGGTTTTTAAATCGATGGCATATGCCTGTGGCTGAAGTAGTGAAACGTTATCAAAACAACAATGTTTCCTTAATTAATAGCGCCCAATCAGGGCAAGTGACATTGAAATTTTCAGAGAAAGGGATTTTATACTATGGCTATCACAATGATTTATGGCCTTTCTGGTTCGCAAAGCCTCTTTGATATAGATATTTAGTTGGTTGTTTAACTAAATCACGCTAAAATCAAGTCATTATAATATCAGTCAGATGCAGTGAAATAATTTTTTCTATGGAAAATACGATAAGCGCCACCACATGGCAAAACTTCAGGCGTCTCCTCGGTTATGCTAAACCTTATAAGTTAGGCTTTATTGTTGCGATAATTGGCATGTTAGGCTATGCGGCAATTGATGTGTATTTTTTATCACAATTAAAACCGTTAATAGATGACGGTCTCGGTGGGGCAAACCGTGACTTTATGAAATGGGCGCCGGTGTTTGTTGTTGCGGCTTTTATTTTTCGTGGTTTATTTCACTTTATTGCGAATTATTGTTTAGCATGGGTGGGGAATAATGTAGTGACTGATATCAAACAGGTATTGTTTGAACATATTATGAGTATGCCGGTGACTTTTCATGACAAAGAATCAACGGGGGGTTAATTTCAAAGCTGACTTATGACACTGAGCAGGTTTTAAACTCGGTGAGTAAAGCTGTATTAGTTATCGTGCAACAAAGCGCTTTTGTGTTGGGGTTAATTGGTTTGATGTTTTATATCAGTTGGCAGTTATCACTGATTTTCATACTTATCACACCTATTATTGCGTTTGTTGTTCATTTTGTTTCTAAACGTTTTCGTAAAATAAGTAAGAATATTCAAGGGGCAATGGGCGAAGTTACCTCGGCGGCTGAGCAAACCTTCAATGGTCATAAAGTCGTGCTAACTTTTGGTGGGCAAGAAAAAGAATTTGCTCGCTTTCAACAAATTAATAATCAAAATAGACACCAACGAATGAAACTGGTAGCTGCAAAAGCGGGTAGCGTCCCTATTATTCAGATCATAGCCTCTTTTGCTTTGGCTTTTGTTTTTTACGCGGTCAATTCTGACACGTTACGTGAAAGTATTTCTGCGGGTAGCTTTATCAGTATTATTACTTATATGGTAATGTTGCTAAGGCCGCTTAAAATGTTGACTGATGTGAATAGTGAATTTCAACGAGGTATGGCAGCTTGTACGAGTATTTTTTCTGTATTAGATCAAGAAAAAGAAAAAGACACAGGTGTTAAGCATCTTGATAAGGCACAGGGATATATCGCTTTTAAAAATGTCAATTTTGCTTATGATTATCATGTTAATGACCACGATGAACAGGGTGATTTAGTTAAAAACAAGTGGGCACTAGACGATGTCTCTTTCGAATTAAATCCAGGTGAAACCTTAGCGTTTGTTGGGCGCTCGGGTAGCGGTAAGTCGACAGCCAGTGCTTTATTATTACGTTTTTATGATGCCGGCGAGGGCGAGATTTTAATTGACGGCACGAAGATTGAAAATTATTTTCTGAAGGACTTACGTCATCAGTTTGCTTATGTTTCACAAGATGTGGTGCTTTTTAACGACACCCTTGCCAATAATATTGCTTACGGTAAACCAGAGGCGACGATGGATGAAATTATCGCGGCTGCTAAAAGTGCGCATATTTTAGAATTTGCAGACAAAATGGCGCAAGGTTTACAAACGAATATTGGAGAGAATGGCGCTTTACTTTCGGGCGGTCAACGCCAACGTGTTGCTATTGCTCGCGCATTATTATGTGATGCTCCCTTTTTAATTTTAGATGAAGCCACCAGTGCGTTAGACACTGAGTCTGAGCGTCATATTCAAGATGCTTTACAAACGTTACAGCAAAATAGAACCTCAATTGTTATTGCTCATCGATTATCTACCATAGAAAACGCCGATAAGATTATTGTGATGGATCAGGGGAAAATTATTGAGCAAGGTACTCATCAAACGCTACTTGACAAAAATGGTGCGTATGCACAATTACATAATTTTCAATTTGAGTCGTAGGCTGATGGTTTTAACGAATAGCGTTACAATGGAGTGTGTGTGCGTTTAATTGAACGAGTTTGGTTTCAAAAACACCGTGCGAAATATTGGTTAGTGCCTTTATTGTTGCCTTTCAGCGCCTTGTTTTATTTATTAAGCTTGGTGCGAAGGCTTGCGTTTAAGCTAGGTGTTTTTAAATCAATTCATGTTGATGCGCCTGTTATTGTTGTGGGGAATATTGGTGTTGGTGGTAATGGTAAAACTCCTGTTGTTGTTCACTTAGTGGCTTTAGCAAAATCATTGGGTTTTACTCCTGGCGTGATTTCTCGTGGCTATGGGGGCAAGGCTGATACTTATCCTTATTTACTCGATGACACTAGCACGAGTGTACAAGCAGGTGATGAACCTATATTAATACATCAACGTTGCCATGTACCTGTGGTAGTTGGCGCGGATAGAGTGGCTGATGCAAACAAGTTAATTGAGCATGGTTGCGATCTTATTATCAGCGATGATGGGCTACAACATTATCGCTTAGCACGTGATGTAGAGCTAATTATTGTTGATGCAAAACGGCTTTTTGGCAATGGTTTGTTATTGCCTGCCGGCCCATTAAGAGAAGGACAATGGCGTTTAACTGATGCAGATTTGGTGATTTATAATGGTGATCACATGGGCTCTGGGGCTCAAGTAAAGCATGATTCAATTATGATGACTTTAGCAGCGAGTGAATTAATTAATATAAAAACCGGTGAAAAACAATTATTAACTCAGTTTTTTAACCAGTGGCGGTCTGTTAATGCTGCTGCAGGTATTGGTGATCCTCAACGTTTTTTTGATACCTTACAGACGTTAGGTTTTAATATTGTAAAGCAGCAGGGTTATGTTGATCATAAAAGTTTCACTCTTGATGATTTTAATCAGTTTAAAACAGATTTACCGCTATTAATGACTGAGAAAGATGCGGTAAAATGCCAATTATTCGCACAAGATCATTGGTGGTATTTACCTGTTAGTGCGCAGTTTTCTGAACAAGACGAAGAGACGTTAGTGCTTTACTTATCAAATAAACTGACAAAAAAGCAAACGAAAAGCTAATGAAAGAATTAACGGTATAGTTACTTCTCGGGCTAGAGCCTTTAGCGACGTGAGACAAGATTATAGTGTAAGTTGGGGTTTATCTAACTTAAAAAAATAAAATAACAAAGAGAATGAAATTATGGCGTTTGATACTAAGTTACTGGAAATTTTAGCGTGTCCTGTGTGTAAAGGGAAGCTTGACTACAATAAAGAGCAGCAAGAGCTTATTTGTAAATTTGATAAACTTGCCTATGCAATAGATCAAGATATTCCTGTGTTGCTCGAAAGCGAAGCGCGTCGTATTAACCAAGATGATGCGGTTGATGCAGTAGAAAATATCAATCTAGAAGGCTAAATAATGACTGTTGCTACCTTGTCCACCGATATAACGCCATTTGTTGTTGTTATCCCTGCTCGTTTTCAATCCTCTAGATTACCTGGCAAAGTCTTTGGCTGATATTGGCGGCAAACCTATGATTCAATGGGTGGTTGAAAAAGCCCGACTCAGTGGCGCAACTAAAGTGATTGTGGCGACAGATAATGATGATGTAGAACAGGTGGTTAAAGGGTTTTGTGGTGAAGTTTGTAAAACACGCAGTGATCATCAATCTGGCACTGAGCGTTTAGCTGAAGTGATGGAACAATACCAGTTTCATGATGATGAAATTATTGTGAATGTTCAAGGGGATGAACCCTTTATTCCGCCTGAAAATATTGCTCAAGTTGCTAATAATTTGGCCCATCAAAAAGCAGCACAATCGGCTAGTAATTCAATCCTTGGTAAAATTTCTCGCATGTCAACGCTAGCAATAAAAATTGACTCAGTTAGTGAAGCTTTTAATCCTAATGCGGTAAAAGTACTGACGGATAAAGATGGTTATGCTTTGTATTTTAGCCGCGCAACAATCCCCTATGATAGAGCAAGATTTTTAGGCAATGACAATGTTGATAAGATTGGTGAATTCTATTTACGTCATGTAGGTATTTACGCTTATCGCGCCGGTTTTATTAAAGATTATGTTAATTGGCCTACAAGTCAACTAGAGCAAGTTGAAGCATTGGAACAGTTACGAGTGCTTTACCAGGGTGAAAATATTCATGTTGCTGTCGCAAAAACAAATGTGCCTGTTGAAGGTGTAGATACTCCTGAAGATCTTGAAAAAGCACGTGCTTATGCCGCAAGTTTGTAGTACCTTGCTTGGTTGAACGCGCATTGCTTAGTTAGATATTGCTTAATTAAATATAAGTTACTTAAACTCATTTGGCTAAATTGATGTCAAGTTTTTTAAATTGAATAACGACATGTTATTTGTTGGGTTGCTGCTATATTAGTGCGGCTTTATATTGAGAGTAGAAATGAACACAAGACCAGAAATTACAATTTCATCATTAGATGCAGATAGATTGTATAACTTAATTGAATCTTTACCAAAAAATAGTTTCGCAGGGAAAGCCGAGCTTGAAGAAGAGCTTGAACGTGCCAATGTTGTAGCACCAGAATTAATTCCACCGACAATCGTTACGATGAATTCTACGGTAAAATTCATTATTGAATCGACTAATGAAGCATTTGAGCTTTTTGGTTTATCCAAAAGATGTTGATTCTAGTGGTAAAACAATATCTATTTTAGCGCCAGTTGGTAGTGCGCTACTTGGTTTATCGCAAGGAGATAAAATAGAATGGCCAAAACCTGGAGGCGGTTTTTTTAGTGTGAAAATTAGTGAAGTTGTTTTTCAGCCAGAAAGAGCAGGCGAACTTCATAGATAAGCGAAAACTGCCTGATCAATATTCCTCTAACTATTATTTTTACTTATGTTTATGTATAGATAATTTTAAGTTAGAGGAATTTTTGTTTTAGGTTATCGCAGTTTCATTAATTAAGTGCTCTATTTTAGCAAGTATAAATAATTACATAGTTAACCTGAGCTCGGCTTAACAAATGCTTCTCTAGTAGCTATTTTTCCTTACTTCTGCGTTAAATTTACTTGCAATAGACCGACTATTGACGCGAAATTTGCCTTGAATTAAGAAAAACTATCAAGCTAGAGATATATTATAAAAAATTTTATCGATATTTCAATTTGTTAGCTATCTCTTAAACCGAGTTCAGGTTAGTTAGTGAAATTGGTATTATTCACTTTGTACTGCTGATAGCGTTAATTCGTCTCGTGTGTTTTGTAAAAAACTAGCGCTAAAATCAACCAATGAATGTATTGAACTGGGAAGTTGTTCAATATCAATGGCATCAATTAAATTTTTAACTTCTAAGCCTAGCTCTGTGTCCCCTTCAATTTTTAAGCGACGTTGAAAAAATAAGGTGTCAGGGTCTTGCTTACGCCCGTAAACAATTAACACTAAATCTTCACCTGTGGCACTAAAGCTTACGTCTTCACTGTGCTGATTAACCTGAATTTCATCTTTTGATGCCATCACAAGTTGTTTGCCATCAAAACTTAACCACCAAGTTAACTCCAGATCAGTTATGGCTATTTTTAACCATTTATCTTGTAAAAATTCAAAATCACCGTCTGCTAACGCTTCTCTAAATACTGACGATAATCGGCAATAACATGGCTTTTTGGGCCTTGAAGGGGAGCAACCGCAAACTGGGACGTAATATTTTTGGCATCATCGTTATCATGTGTGCACGTAATTGCAATGGCAGTTTTTGCGTAGGGTTTAGGTTCAAAGCGGCTTGAGATAATGAGGGTAAATTAAACACGTTTTTAGTCTAGCTCTTATATATTTATATCATTGAAGTTTAACAAGGCAAGGTAAAAAATTAGCTGCACTAGATCAAGTTTTCTTTAATTCATATCAATAAATACAAGCCAATAACCCCCTAGACTATCGGCACGTATTTTCTGTTGTTAACGTCTAGTTTAATTATGAAGTTAATTATGAAGCTAATTTGGGAGCTTTTTTGTGGAGCTATTATGTCCGGCAGGTAATTTACCTGCGTTGAAAACAGCCATAGATAATGGTGCTGATGCGGTTTATATTGGTTTAAAAGATGATACCAATGCCCGACATTTTGCCGGTCTTAATTTTAATGATGGTAAGTTAGCGAAAGCCGCTGATTATGTGCATCAACGGGGTAAAAAATTACACGTTGCTATTAATACTTTTGCCCACGCAAGTGGGGAAGAGCGTTGGAAAAAAGCCGTTGATAATGCGGTAGCTATTGGCGCTGATGCGTTAATCATTGCCGATTTAGGTGTACTTGATTACGCCGCCAATAAATACCCAGAGGTAGAGCGTCATGTTTCTGTGCAAGCCTCAACCACTAACCTTGAAGCGATTAAGTTTTTTAATAATAATTTTGATGTTGGTCGAGTTGTTTTACCTCGCGTATTGTCTGTTCAACAAGTTCGTCAACTGGCTAAAAATAGCCCTGTACCATTGGAAGTATTTGCTTTTGGTAGTTTATGTATTATGGCAGAAGGGCGTTGTTATTTATCGTCTTATATGACGGGAGAATCTCCTAATACTGTTGGGGCTTGCTCACCTGCTAAATATGTACGGCAAGAAACAGATCAAGGGTTAGAGTCTCGCTTAAATAATGTTTTAATCGACCGTTATCAAGAAGGCGAAAATGCCGGTTACCCCACTTTATGTAAAGGTCGTTTTGACGTTGATGGTGATGTTTATCATGCCTTAGAAGAGCCCACCAGTTTAAATACCTTAGAATTGATTCCTGAACTAATGGCTATGGGGATTGTGTCGGTTAAAATTGAAGGCAGACAACGCAGCCTGACCTATGTCGAGCAAGTTGCTAAAACCTGGCGCATGGCAATTGATAGATATAAGCAAAGCCCCGAAACTTACCAAGTAGAAGGTAGCTGGATGAATACCTTGGCTAATCTTTCAGAAGGCTCGCAAACTACGTTAGGTGCATATCACCGCAAATGGCAGTAATGATCCTTTAAGATTTAGGACATTTTATTTTAGGACTTTTTATTTTAGGATATTAAATTTATGAAATTCTCTCTTGGGCCTAATTTGTTTTTTTGGCCAAAAGCTGATGTTGAGCAATTTTATCAACAAGCAAAAACATCAAATGCAGATATTATTTATTTAGGTGAAACCGTTTGTTCAAAACGTCGTGAATTAAAGGCAAAAGACTGGTTAGCGTTAGGGCGTGAATTAGCACAAGAAACCGATAAACAAATTGTGATTTCAACCATGACTTTGTTAGAATCACCCGCTGAAATTGTTACCTTAAAAAAGCTGTGTGATAACGGTGACTTATTAGTGGAAGCCAATGATTTAAGCGCAGTGCAAATAATGCATGACTTAAACATGCCTTTTGTTGCAGGCCCTGCTATTAACTGTTATAACCTCTCCACTTTGAAAGTATTAATTAAACAAGGCATGATGCGTTGGTTAATGCCGGTAGAGCTTTCAGGCGACTGGTTAAAAACTATTTTGCAACAAGCAACCGATGAACATATTCGTGATCAATTTGAATGTGAGGTGTTTTCTTGGGGCTATTTACCGTTAGCATACTCTGCTCGATGTTTTACCGCTCGCTCAGAAGATAGGCCGAAAGATGATTGCCAATATTGCTGTATTAAATACCCTCAAGGTCGAAAAATGAACTCTCGTGAGGGGGAGCAAGTTTTTGTGTTAAATGGCATTCAAACTATGTCGGCTTACCAGTATAATCTCATTAATGAAGTAACCCAGTTAAATGACATGGGTGTTGATATAATGCGTATTAGCAGTGATAGTGAACTCGCTTTTACTCAAGTTGATAAGTTTCGACAACAGTTATTAACACCAATTAATTATCCATTAGATGCGGCGCAAGAATGTAATGGTTATTGGCATAAAATTGCCGGCATGTCTGTTGCTTAAAACCCTATAAATAACGTTAGAGAACACTATGTATCACTTAGATTTAAACCAAATGAGTCAGAATGAATTTTTGGCAACCTATTGGCAAAAAAAGCCAGTGGTTATTCGTCAAGGCTTTAAAGATTTTGTCGACCCCATTTCGCCAGATGAATTTCCGGCATCGCGATGGAAGAAACGGTTCAGTCTCGTTTGGTGTCTAAGAAAAATGGTCAATGGCAAGCTGAGTTTGGGCCATTTGAAAGCTATGAGCATTTAGGTGAGCGAGATTGGTCGTTAGTGATTCAAGCCCTCGATAACTTTTCTGAAGAAGCGGCCGAATTGATTGAACCGTTTCGCTTTTTACCCCATTGGCGTTTAGATGATTTAATGGTGAGTTTTGCTACCGAAGGTGGCAGTGTTGGTCCGCATATTGATAATTACGATACTTTTATCTGTCAAGGCTCAGGTAAGCGTCATTGGCGAGTAGGTGCACGTGGTAATCATGCTGAAGTCGTTGCTCATGAAGCGTTATTACATGTTGAGCCGTTTGAAGCTATTATTGATGTGGAGTTGGAAGCAGGTGATATTATCTATATTCCACCGGGCTATCCTCATGAGGGGGTGGCGTTAGAGCCGTCGATGAGTTTTTCCGTCGGTTTTCGTGCTAATTCTGCTATCAGTTTATTAAGTGGTTTTGCGGATCATATTATTGATAATGATTTAGGTGGACAATTACTGGAAGATCCAAACAGACAAGCAGTTTCGCATAGCGGTGAAATATCTAATGAAGATTATCAGAACATAAAGAGTCAGTTACAAAATTTACTTGATGATGAATCTCTATTTAAAAACTTTGTTGGGAATTTTTTAACCGCTAAACACGAACTTGATTTAATGCCTAGTGATGAGCCTTTTGGTCACGAAGAAGTGACTGAGTTGTTGGGTATTCATGCTATTAAACGTTTAGGAGGCTTGAGAGCTTTTTATTTTGAAGATACGATTAGTAATGGAGTTTGCTATATTAACGGTGAGCAAATAACGTTCGAAAGTGAAATAGCACCTGTGATTAAATTACTGTGTGATCAATTAGTGATTATGCCCTCTGAATTAGTATCATGGCGAGACAATAAGGATTTTATTCGCTTAATGGCAACATTACTTGATCAAGGCTATTGGTTTTGGGTTGAAGCTGAATAAGTAAGAAGTGAATAGGGCTAATATTCTGGAAGGCCAATGCGTTTAGATAAATTTATCTGTAAAAGTACCGAACTGACACGAAATGAGGCTAAAAAACTACTGAAAAGTGGTGAAGTGCGTGTCAATGGTGAAGTAGCCAAGAATGCTGCCATGCAAGTGCATGAAAATAATACCATCACGATTGATGGGCAAGTGTTAACGGCGAGAACGTCGCGATATTTTATGCTACATAAAGTGGCTGATTCTATTTGTTCAAATGTTGATGAAATTTATCCGTCTGTATTGAATTTTATTGATGTGGATAAAGCCTTTGATTTACATATTGCGGGTCGATTAGATGCGGATACTACCGGTTTAGTGCTGATCACTGATGATGGTAGATGGTCGCATAATGTCATTTCACCTAAAAAAGAATGTAAAAAAACTTATCGTGTTTGGCTCAGAGATACTATCTCTAAAGATAAATCGGCTGAATTGATTGAACAGTTTAAACAAGGGCTGCAATTACAGGGTGAATCAACTTTAACGCGTCCTGCTGCTTTAGTTTTGGTTATGGACGATACCTTATCCGTTGATGAATCGAACAATGAAACCAATGAAGTATTACTGACGATAACCGAAGGAAAATATCACCAGGTTAAACGAATGTTTGCAGCAGTTGGTAATAGAGTGGTGGGGTTACATCGTGAGCAAATAGGCGATATTGAACTGGCTGATTTGGCACCAGGCGAATGGCGTGAACTAACCACAGAAGAAGTGGCCTTATTTATCTAGTTATCTAGTTATCTAGTTATCTAGTTATTTAGTTAGTTAGTTATTTAGTTAAGTTAATGTTTATAACAAGTAGCCGACAATAACCTAGCCGACAATAACCTTGAAATATACCTCATTGTTGAAAGACACTGGTTTTATGTTAATTCACGTGAAATTAGGTGTAGAATCGATCATACTCCCTGCTTATTATTAATTGTTTAGGAAAAAATATGATTCAAATAAACCATCCCATGCCTGAAGGCGAGTTACAAGAACGTAAAAATGGTGAAGTAACAACCCACAATACCTTGTCACTTTTTTCCGATAAAAAAGTCGTGTTATTTGCTGTACCTGGTGCGTTTACACCAACGTGTTCAGAAGCCCATTTACCGGGTTATGTTGTTAACGCTGACGAATTTAAAGCGAAAGGTATTGATCAAATCATTTGTTTATCAGTAAACGATGCTTTTGTTATGTCTGCTTGGGGCGAAGCCCAAAATGCGGAAAACATTACCTTATTAGCTGATGGAGACGGAAGTTATACCCAAAAATTAGGTTTAGATATGCCTACAGGTGCCTTTGGTGGCATTCGTTCACAACGTTATGCAATGGTTATTGATGACGGTGTAGTGACTCAGTTATTTGTTGAAAAGCCAAAAGAGTTTTCGGTAAGCACAGCGGAAAATGTTTTAGCAAATTTATAAAGAAGCGTATGAATAAGCGCCATGTTAGTAGCGCTTTTGTCGACGACAAAAACAGCAAATTAATTGACCGTTTTTTGTCTTAAACAGTATCAGTGTAGTCTACTTTTTATGTTTTATTATTTTGGTTTTGGTTCAAACATGAGCATTGCATCACTGAAGGCTAAAGGTGTGGTACCGCTAAGCTCAAAGTCGGCAGTGTTGCATGGTTGGGTTTTACGCTTTAACGTTCAACATTTTTTCCGAAATGAAGGGGGCGTTGGCAATATAGAATGCACGGATGATCCTCAAGATCAGGTGTTGGGTATTTTGCATGAACTATCAGACGATGCCCTTGAGCTTTTAGATGCAGCGGAAGCCTATGGTTATGGCTATGATCGAATTACTCTTGATGTAGAAGTGGATGTTATGGTCGATTCTTATGCATCCAAACAATCACAATCACAAACTACCGCCGCGTTAACTTATGTTGGTATGCCTGACTTTATTGATAATAACTGTTTGCCAAGTAGACGTTACCTAAACATTATATTAGACGGCGCCATAAAAGCGGGTTTGAACCAAGATTATATTGAGCAGCTTAAAATTCAACCCGTGCTCAAACCAAAAAATTATCCACTGTTTGTCCCGCCAGAAGGTGAGTATCCCACTTTTGATGAAGCATTATTGACAAAATATCCCTTGTATACCGCATTAAATGGCTTTGTTTTTGATATGTCTGACGCGCGTCCTCATCATGAATTTTTGAAAGGATTTTTTGGCGGTAAAGATATGACTTTGTTCCATTTAAAACGCTTAGATAGCAGTAATAACGAAGAAACAATTGATGATATTAAGCATAATCATCTTAATTCGATTCAAGAAGCATATCTCAATAGTTTTTTAAATGAATATGCAGTAGAGTATTGTTATGTTGGTCGTTTTAATTATCACTGTGAATGAGGATTAGACCTTGGAAGTATTAATACCGAATGAATATCCACAAGCGCTTGCTCATGGAACCATAAGAAAAGTATTTGATGATATATTTTTTGTCAGTGGCTCTATGGAAACCGTTTTAATGGAGTTAGATTGGCAGTTTAGCCGAAACATGGTAATTGTTCGTGAAGGTGAACGACTCATTATTATCAATAGCATACGTTTGAACGAAGAGGCACTGGCTGAGCTAGAGCAGCTTGGTACAGTCACCGATGTTATCCGTTTAGGGGCTTTGCATGGTCGTGATGACGCTTTTTATGTTGACCGTTATCAGGCTCAGTATTGGGCGATGCCAGGTTTAGTCAATGACTCTACTGTTAAAGTAACTGAGTTGTCACCTGACGCTAAATTACCGATTAGTGATGCTAGTTTATTTCAATTTGAAACGACTCAAATTCCAGAAGCTATCTTATGTTTACAGCGTGAAGGTGGTGTTGCCATTGCTTGTGATGCACTACAAAACTGGTTAGCACCTGATGAGCACTTTTGTGATAGCTCGACTGAAAGAATGCAGCAAATGGGCTTTTTTACTCCTGCGAATGTAGGGCCTGTGTGGTTACAAGCTGCAGCACCGGCAGCAGCAGACTTTATCCGCTTAAAAGCTTTGCCCTTTAAGCATGCGTTGTGCGGACATGGCGAACCATTGCGTGACACGGCTAAAGAAGATTTTCTTAAAACGTTTTCTCAATTGTTTGATATATAAGCAGATGATATTACTAAAATGTGAGTGAAAAATCAGGTGAAAAGCTCGTTACGATTACCCGACTATTTTATTGGCCCTGTGCTTTGGCAAACAACAGGACGAATCGTTTATCGTGCTCATAACCTTATTGATGACGTTGAATGTTCATTAGAAACTATTGATGCGCAATATCCTGAGCGAAACTTAGTAGCAGCTCTTCGTCGTGAAGCTTTTATTACACAAGAATTAAGTGATATAGGCGGTATACGAAAAATACATAATGTACTACCACATGGCAGTGGCAATTTAGTGTTAGTGACGGACCTCTATGATTGTACCTTGCAGCAATTCTTGGCTCAGTCTGGTGGACATGGGTTGCCATTAGCGCAGGTGTTAGAAATTAGTTTAAGCCTAATCAATACATTAGGCCGTATGCATCAACAAGATATAGTGCACAAAGCATTGTCATCGCAACACGTATTGATTAATACGATTAATGGCGATATTGCACTTCTTTGGTTTGGCTTTTGCCTCTGAACTTGATCAAGAACTACAATCAACGCAACTACCTAAACAATCAGAAGAAACATTGCCTTATATGTCGCCTGAACAAACTGGGCGCATGAACCGTGATGTAGATTACCGTTCAGATTATTACTCTCTTGGTATACTGATGTTTGAGCTATTAACGGGCCAACGTCCTTTTGAGGCTAAGGATGCACTGGATTGGGTTTATACCCATATTTGTCGTTTACCCCCATCACCCAATACGTTAGTACCTCAACTTCCCGAGGTTATTTCAAATATTGTACTTAAGTTGTTGGCTAAATGCCCAGAAGAAAGGTATCAAAATAGTGAAAGCTTAAAATATGATCTAACTCATTGTGCAGATTATTTAGCGTTGGGGAAAACTATTGAATCCTTTGTTTTGGGAGAGCAGGGCGTTGTACAAAAGTTTTTGGTGCCCCAAAAGCTTTATGGTCGTGAGAAAGAACTACAACATCTCGTTAATCTATTTGAGCAAGCGGTTAATGGCCAAACACGATTTTGTTTGGTACATGGTTATTCCGGTGTTGGTAAATCTGTATTAGTTAATGAAATAGATCGTTTTCAAGTGCGTGAACGAGGCTTTTTGGTACAAAGTAAATTTGATCAATTTCAACAAGGAGAAGCCTATTCAGCCCTTGCTGCAACCTACAGTGCTTTAGTACAACAACTATTACAGCTGCCAGAACAACAACTTGAACAATGGCGTTGGAATTTGCAAACGGCACTATCACCTAATGCAAGTTTGGTTTTAGAGCGGTACCTGAACTTGAATTAATTATTGGCAAACAACCACCTGTACCTCAACTACCACCTGCAGAAGCGCGCAATCGTCAGCATTTAGTGTTGGCAGCATTTTTACAGGTATTGGGCGGCGAGGGGCATCCAGTGGTATTGTTTCTTGATGATTTACACTGGAGTGACGCGCCTACGTTAGAGTTGTTACGACGTATCGTGACTTCAAGAGAACAAACTCATTTGTTATTAATTGCGGCTTACCGTAGTAATGAAGTAGTTCCTGGGCATCCACTTTCCACTTTGTTAGAGACCTTGAAAAATCAATATAATATTGATTACTTACCTGTAGAGCCCTTGGATAAAGAAGCTGTTTCTGGTGGTGGCTGATAGTTTATGCTGTGATAAAGATGAACCTTATGCACTGACCGAATTACTATACAATAAAGCTAAGGGTAACCCTTTTTTCACCAATGAACTTTTACGCTATCTTCATAAGCAAGGCGCAATCAGTGCAAATACAAAGAGTGGTTACTGGCATTGGAATATTGACAGGGTAAACTGGGCCGATGTTAGTGACGATTCCGTTAGTTTTATGTTGGATAATTTGCGGGAATTGTCAAAGGAAACCCAACAAGTATTACAATTAGCTGCCTGTATTGGTGCATGTTTCGATTTGGAAACATTGGCCGCGATTTATCAGCATTCTGTTGCGGATACTGCTGCGGCGTTATTACCGGCACTCAAGCAATACACAATACAACCCCTGCACAGTGATTATCGTTTAGTCAGTGGCTATAAAGATGCGTTAGATTTTGAACTGAGCTATCGTTTTCAACACGATAAAGTACAACAAGCCGCTTATCAGCTAATTGATGTTAAGCAATTACCCCAAGTACACTTGTCGATAGGTCGATTACTGCTTTTACAAATAGATGGTGATGTTCCCAGTGAATGCCTTAGTGATATTGTAGGCCACCTTAATCAAGGTATTGAGTTCATTGACTCTCCCAAGGAGAGATTGGACTTGGCTGAACTTAACCTTAGGGCAGGTCAACGAGCTAAAAATGCGACTGCTTATAAAGCGGCGCTTACTTATTTATTGCTAGTTGAGCAATTACTGCCTGAAAATCCGTGGAAAGAAACCCCCGAATTAATGAAAACACTGGCTAGTGAAATTCAGCAGTGTTATTACCTTACGGGTTTCATTGAAAAAGCAGAAAGCGGATTGAGTTACTACTTTTGCACGCTGACTCAAATGTGCAACGCAGTGATATTTTAGCTACTCGCACACGTCAATATGCAACATTAGGACGGATGGACGAGTCTATTGTGGCGGCTATTCAAGGTTTAGCCCTGTTAAATATAGAGTTTACTGACCAACCAACACTGGCTGATATTGATGCAGAGCGAAAACTTGTTGAGGAAAACCTTGCAGGCAGAAGCATTGCTTCGTTAGTTGATGAACCAACGGTGCAAGACCCCGCTATTTTGATTGCCATGCGATTGTTGATGGAGATTTTTCCTGCTGCTTTTCTCTCTGGGGTTGGTAATTTGTTTCCTTATCTGGTGATTAAGTCTGTTAATTTGTCATTACGCCATGGAAATTGTCCTGAATCAGCGTTTAATTATGCCGCTTATGGCATGTTGTTGTGCGGTGAACTGGATGAACCTGCGTTAGGTTATCAATACGGTAAAGTGGGTTTAGCAATTAATGAGCGCCTTGACGATTTGACACTGCGTTCACGTGTTATTTATGTTTATGCTATGTTCGTTCATCATTGGAGTAACCATTGGACGACACTCACACCCTTATTTCTTAAAGGGATTGAAGCCGGATATCAATCAGGTGATTTGCTTTATTTAGCCTATAGTGCACAAGACTGTGTGATATGGGATCCTACGTTAGACATAGAAACCGCAGAACGTCTCCATAGTGAAAATATGGAAATTGTTCGTGAGTGTGCCTATCAAGACTCGTTAGACTCAGGCACGCTGTTTTTACAGTTACAACGTAATTTATTAGGAAAAACTCATGCTGAAACTAGTTTGAGTGATAGTCAGTTTGATTCGCAGAAATGCTTTGATGGCATGCAGCAACGTCAGTTTATGACAGGCATAGCTAATCATAATATTTATAATGCAGAGGCTTGTTTTTTGTATGGTGATTATGATCGAGCGTTGCAGTTTATTCATGCACAAGATCCACTGATTAAATCTGCCATGTCCTTGCCACAGTTGACACGTTATTACCTTGTAGCCAACTTGACGTTAACACATCATTATCCTGACATGAGCCTTGATGAGCAGCCTCGCGTATTGGCCCGTTTGTATCGTGACCTTGCTCGTATGACACGTTGGGCTGATAATTGTGAAGATAATTTCCGTCACTTACAGTACCTTATGACTGCTGAATTGGAACGTATTAAAGGGCATTTTGATCTTGCATTACAACATTATAATGCCGCCATCGAAGCAGCGAAAAAGAGCGGGTTTTTGCATGACGAAGCTACTGCTTGTGAACGTGCGGCATGCCATCTTCTCGCACAAGGGCAGAAAAAATCAGCAGAAGGATATTTACGTGCCGCTCATCGCATTTATGAGCGTTGGGGAGCAAAAGCCAAGGTTAAGTGGTTACTTAAAGAATACCCTATATTGCAAGAATTAACAGGACAAGCTTTTCATTCTACTAAAGAAACGGATATCTCTAATTTAGATCTCGCATCCGTGATGAAAGCCTCTCGAGAAATTTCAGGTGAAATAGTATTAGATCGTTTATTGCAAAAAACCATGTCTATTTTACTTGAAAACTCAAGTGCACAGTGGGGGTGTTTAGTGGTAAGGCGTGAAGATAACTTTATTGTTGAGGCCGTTAAGTTACCTGAAACCGGCTTGCCAACAGTCGATGTGCCTGAACATATGTACTTGCCAACAAGTAACGGTAGTAGGCTCCCTTTGCCCATTGCTTTGATCAACAAAATTTTCTTTTCAGGTGAGGCATTAGTACTGCACGAAGCCGCGCTTGAGGGAGAATTTAGTCGCGACCCTTATATTATTGCACAGCGTGCACGATCCGTTTTATGTGTACCAATCAAGCGAGAACGATTTGAAGGTGTGTTGTATCTGGAAAATAATTTAACCAGTGGCGTATTTACTGAAGATCGAGTAGAGATCATTCGTTTGTTGGCGGCTCAGGCTTCAGTCGCAATAGAGAACGCGCGTCTTTACGAGCAAGTACAAGAATATTCTCATACATTGGAAGCGAAAGTAGCGAAACGTACTGCACGATTAGAAGAGCTGAATGAAGAATTGCAAAATTTAGCAGATCGAGATGGCTTAACTGATGTAGCCAATCGTCGTCGTGGTGACGCTTACTTGCAAGAAGTATGGTTACGTTTACGCCGAGAAGAGCAACCATTGACTGTGATCATGTTAGATGTTGATTACTTTAAGGCCTATAACGATAATTATGGTCATCAGGCGGGTGATGATTGCTTAATCAAGGTTGCTGCAATAGTGCAAAGTCAGCTAAATAGAGTGGGTGATTTAATTGCGCGTTATGGTGGAGAAGAGTTCATCTTAATTTTGCCAAATACAGACTGTCATGGTGCTGAGCGGTTAGGTGAAGGCGTGTGTTCTGCCGTAGCCTCACTTGCTATTGAGCATAAATTTTCATCGGCATCAGATGTTGTCACTATCAGTGCCGGCAGTGCCACGGTTGTGCCTGTTCAGAATACAACGGTTACTATTGAGCAATTGGTACGTCAAGCTGATATAGCCTTATATAAAGCGAAACAACAAGGGCGTAATCAAGTACAGGTGACAACTGAGGCGGTATTTGCAGATAACGAAATGAAAAGTAAAGTGAGTAGCCCTCGTTAACCTGAACTCGGTTTAAGAGATAGCTAACAAATTGAAATATCGATAAAATTTTTTATAATATATCTCTAGCTTGATAGTTTTTCTACTTTAGTCTGCCAAATAAGCAAGGCAAATTTCGCGTCAATAGCCGGTCTATTGCAAGTAAATTTAACGCAGAAGTAAGGAAAAATAGCTACTAGAGAAGCATTTGTTAAGCCGAGCTCAGGTTAGTTAATTATTTGTTAGCGTGATCCCGTTGGTAAATGGATGCTCTGTTAAAGCACCCATTTATTTTTTTACTATCTTTATTTTTGTGATAGGTTAAGTTTCTTAGGTATTTGTGTTTTTAGGAAAGCTTTTATCATAAGGAACAGAAAGTTTTGGAACGCTTTTACGTGCTTTCTCTTCATTTAAAACGCCTTCTGTCGTAGGTGCTTTAGCAATACGATCCCCCAGTCCCCATGTGCTAGGGGCAATACCATACCAATCTAATAAAGTCGCAGCAAAAGACGTTGAGTCAAATCCTTGGCCGTTACTCGATCTCATTACTGTGTTGGGTTTGACCCATGGTGATGCAAATATTGCCGGTACACGGGGGCCTTTTATATCGAACTTAAAACCATCGCTGCTATCGTTTGGCCAAGGTTTATTGGCATAAGGCGGTGGCACATGATCGAACAGGCCACCATTTTTATCGAAAGTTACCACAAGTAATGTTTTTGACCAAATGTCTGGATTACTGCTTAACGCTTCATAAATATCATTAAGGGCACGTTCAGCAGGTACTACGGAAGCGATACCAGAGGATGATGATCCCGGGTGATAAGAAGTGCAGCTTTCTCCTACCCAAGCGGGTTCAATATAACTAAAACGGGGCAGTTTGTTATATTTTATATCATCATAGAATTGTTCCATTGGTGATATCCACTGTGAGTTTGGTAGGTTATTAGTCTCTTTTTCTTGCAGTACCGCTTTAGCCCATGCTGCATCTACCGCTTGAATTTGGCCTTTTAAATAGAGTTGGTAAGTAAAAACAGCCTTATCCCAAATAACATTATAATAAATCTTCCAATCTTCATGTCCGTGGTTCCATAGTGTTTTCCAGAAAGACTGACGATGGGCTTGATCAGGCCAATCTTGATAAGCCTTTCCTCCTTCCCATGTACCTAGTCGATCATAAGCAGAGCCGCTAACCGAAAAGCCTCGATTAACATCAGTGCCACCAGGCAATGAACTGAACCAATCGTCACTTACGGCAAAGTTTTTCGCGAGGCCATTTAATACGGGGAGCTGTTCAGGACTGAAACTCGTCATTACGGATGCGCTATTTTGGTTCCAAGCGAAGCCGTCCATAGTAGGTTGGGTGTGATCGGCATAACCGTTATAGCCATGAAACATTTGCATCAATCCGTCACTATTGTCGTGCCACGGATCTTGTGCAGGACCACCCAAGCACATAATCATTACTGAGTTTTCCTTGCTGATATTGGCTAACAAAGGCTTGTTTACCGTTAGGTAAGGTATTGTTCATTGATGTATCTAAGCCGCGAAAACCATCATCAGCTTTACCAACCCAGTGTAGCCCGTCTTCTTTTCCTTTTTCATACAACCAACCAAGCACATTATCGAAAGAGCGGCTTTCTACCATGTAATACACAACATGTTCGATTTTATCGCGCATAAATTCGATAGTGCCAGGTGTTTTTTGTGCTGCTTGGTCATTTGGTTGACTTGGAATAACGCCGAATAAACTGGTGTGTTGTTCAAAGTTTTTAGGAAGTATTGAAGTTTTCACGGCTTGACTGCCGAGAGGGTCAGTTTGACTAGCATCAAATAACCATAACTGGCAACCTGCTGCAATATTGTTAGGTTTCCACGTTACAATATGCTCACCTAATACTGCCATTGCGTCTGTTTCGTCTATATGAGTCCAGTTACCTTCTTGAATTGTGGGTAAGGCAAGGGGTGGGGTTGATTGCGGATCAAAACTCCATACTCGGTAATTAGCACCTTTTCGGTCTAATACATAATTACCCATGGGGTATAATTCTCTATCTGCGCTTATATCACGGAAACCACCTGTTTGAAATTCGCCGGCAGACAAACAATCATCTTCGGCCAAGGGATCAAAGCTCCATAACTGATAACTTCGTCTTCCTTCTGCAGGAATTATACTAAGCACATAGCCAGGGAAACCGAGTAATTCAATTTGAGCATAGCTTGCGCCATAATTGGGTCTATAATTACTAAAAAACTTATCCTTAGGCCATTTTCCGTATGCCACGACTTTTTCGGCAAGTGGATTACTGCTATTTCGGTCATATTTTAATACGCGGTAATCGATAACCTCATCGTCTGAGGTGGCGGGCTTCCAGTCGATGAGGTAACCGCCTACTTGCATTAATTGGTGTGTTTTATCAAAAGTGGCTTGTTTAGCCATTGCGACTTCAGAGAAAATGTTTTTGGCTGTGATATCTATAGCGTAGGTTGCATAGTTATCAGCTGTGCTATTGCGTTGTATAGCAAATGTGTTGGCTGCGGTTTGTTCAGGAGTGGGAGTAAAGTTGTTATTATCTAAGTTAAAAGCTTGATTTTGTTCTTTCATAATAGCTAACAAGTCGTCAATTTTATCGGTTTTGACCTTGTTAGTTTTTGGATCCCGCCCCAACGGTTTTCCATCATTGTCAGGGTTTTGTAGGGATCATCACCCGGATTCTCAGACATATGTGCTTGCCAACCTGCCGCAATTAAATCCTGACACATCACTTCAATAGGAGCAGGGTATTCTCCGTTAGGTTTGTTCGCATCTTTTAATGGAATATCAGTATCGTACAGATATTCACTTGGGTGATTAGCACATAAAACCCAAGTACAGGGCGCACTACCAGTAACTTTGCTATCTAAGACCGCTAATTTAATGATGTCGAGTGTTTGCGGTGTTGTTTTCAGTGAAAAGGCTTGTTGTAGCCATTCATGCACAGGGCCACCGTAGGCAACAACAGGTTGCGTTAGTTCGTTATTAGTGGCTTCTAGTGGGCGTAGAAAATTGTTTAATTGCGCTTTAACATAAGGAATAAAATCTTGATTATAGTCGGTGAGTTCTTTACCTGCGCCACCTGGAGCCGCGATTGGCGCTACATCAATAATACGTTCAACTGGCGTATTATTTACCCCATTGAAACTATTTTGTGCTAATAAACATTCCCATCGTCGATTGGTGGGGGAATATAGGTAATCTTTGTAGGTAAAGGTTTCTAATGGCGGAAAGTGGAGTAATTGGATAGATTTTATATTGGCCATTGCTAGGCCAAACGGCAGTAAAAATTCCCAGTCTTTTCGTACAGAATAGGGCACATTTTCGTAATAACTTGCTATGGCCTGTTTACCCGCGTCAATGTATTTAGGCACTAATTCTTGGTAAGGCGTTACATCCTTGTTAGGACTGGTTATCTTGAGTCTGTATTCGCCATTACCATTGCGGTACGCTTGAGCCCACGAGCCGAAAAACATATCTCTTTGTAGGGTTTGACTAAAAACAAAGGTGATTGCGTCTATTAAACTTGGTCCGTTCTCTCCAAATTGAAATAAGCCCGCTATCTCTTGTTCGTACCCTAGGCCAATATCTACACTTGTGTGCTTGGTGTTTATGTTATTGTCTTTCAATGTAATCCCCATTTATATCTATTAAATAGCGTCTATAAAGATAACTCATGAGCCACTATATAATAGTGGCATAAATATAGGAAGATTAAGATGAAGGTAGGGTAGTACGATGAATTATTTAGTTTTATTAAAGGTTATTTTTTTGGTAGGTTTTTAACATTATTTTTTATTATTATAATAACTATTGTTTAACTTTGGAGTTTAACTCATTGAATTTAGCAAGTTGCTCTTCTGTTGCCGGGAGTTGGTGTTTTTCTTTCCATTCGCTATAAGGCATGCCATAAACTTGTTCGCGAGCGCTATCAATATCTACGGTTACACCGAGTTTTTCAGCTTCAGCCACGGTCCATTTACTAAAACAATTACGGCAAAATCCTGCTAAATTCATGAGTTCTATATTTTGTACGTCTTTTCGGTTGTCTAAATGCGCGAGTAAACGTCTAAATACAGCGGCTTGAATTTCAATTTCTTTGTTCATGGTGGTCCTCGTTAATTTTTATCTAATTGCTTGGCTTACGCGTTCACCTTCAGGTTGAGTAGGATCAAAGCGTCTTATTTGTATAACCATACCAATGTAGGGATGATCAAAATAATGAATCTCACCTGTAATTACCCGTCGGTTTTGACTAAAGTTAATGAGCTTAACCTCATCAGAAATGCCATTGTCAGAGATGGTTTCAATGGGGTCTTGATTATACAAATTGAAATCAGCTGTGATATAAAGGTAATGATCTAAATGTATTTTTAAAAAACCGTCTAAAAACCATGGTTGCAGTAGAGAGTCAGGTGATTTTTTCCTAGTAATTGGCAAAATACCATGAGGTATTTCACCGTTTATATCGATGTTGTTAGTTAGGTTGCTTTCACTTTGCGTTATTTGAGTTAACAGCGTATCAAGGTTTTGTTTATCAATTTGATTTACAATATTATTAATTATCTCGTTATCTATTGCGTCATTTGAGGTGCTTTGTTCTAAAGCGTCAAGGCGAGAAAATAGTTGTGTTTGAGTTAACACTTGTGGCTTTTGTGCTTGATCTATTTTGAATTCATTATCAACACTCGTTTGATTTTGGGATAATTTTTCAAGTAAGTTTTTTTCTATCGCGTTAGCTTCTTCAACTTCAGCTTGATAGGTAGTAAGTGCTTTTTGGTATTGATATTCAATATGATCGCCGGCAAACAGTTTAAGTGGAATGGCATCTTTTTCTGTGATACCCACTTGTCGCCACCAAAATGTAGTAAAGGTTGGAATTCTTTACTCCAGCGTAACCCTTGATAGATATCTTTTAATAATAAAGACTCATCAGCAATTAAATAAGGGTTGTCACTATCATGTAACCCCATGGCATTCAATTTACTTGGTAAAGCATCAACCCCAAATGAGTCGATATTGAAATGCTCAAGTTGTTCTTTATCAAGAATGTCTGCCATTTCTGTTTGCGTAATAATACAAAGCGATTTAGTTGAGAAAATTGCTTTAGCTAAATCCTCTTTCTGTAAGTCTAAAACGATAGGGGTTGTGTTTGATTGTTCATTTATTTGATCGTTTATTTGTGATCTTGTTTGGTTTAATTCAGTTTCTATCAATTTAAATTG
Organism: Colwellia maritima; assembly: GCF_022669015.1. Taxonomy (GTDB): domain Bacteria; phylum Pseudomonadota; class Gammaproteobacteria; order Enterobacterales; family Alteromonadaceae; genus Colwellia; species Colwellia maritima. The sequence goes on from NZ_JAKKSL010000005.1 coordinate 217,214, forward strand.
GCTATCAACTTGCACTTGATCTAGATTTTGAAGTAGCTCAGCTAAGAATTGGAATTGCTGTGGTTTTGATTCACCGCACTGGGGCATCAATTGTTTTATGTTCGTTAAATCTGGTTGTAGATATGAGCCTAGAAGATCAAAAGAGTGCTTATACTTAGGCAATTTTGAGGCATTAATACCTTTAGGAAATTTTTCTTTTAAGTTAGCTTTATCACCTAATTTGCCGGAATAATATCACCTCAATTTCAAACCATCGGTCAGTGTCCGCATCTTTTTGATTTTGGGCCCAAACGTCAGTATTCATAGTAAGCTGAGAAAGGCTTAGCGTAAGCAGTGAATAGAAGAAAGCTGAATTTAATTTCATTAATAGTCCGCGTTTGATATCTGATATTAGTTTTATGTTAGTTATGTTAGTTATGTTAGTTATGTTAGTTATGTTAGTTATTTTGATTTATTTGCTGTTAACTCACTCAATAAGTTGCTGATCAAGTTAAATCTTGCTTGTTCGGTTTCACTTTTTTGGCTAAATTTTAGCTTGTTAGGCGGTACCATCTTATACATTGTTGGTTGTTTTTGCACTAAAGCAATGATCAACATATGATCAACACTGGTATCGTCATTGAATTCAATTGAGCCGCCTTTTTCACTCACTTCAATGCGTGATATACCAATAGTTTGGGCTTTTAAGCGAATTTTCGCAATATGAATTAAGTTTTTTGTTGCTTGGGGTAATAAACCAAAACGGTCGATTAACTCTACTTGAATATCATCTAATTGATTTTTGTTTTTACAGCTAGCGATTCGTTTGTATAAGCTTAAACGTATGCTGACATCAAAAATATAACTTTCTGGGATCAAGGTCGGTAAACGTAATTCTATTTCTGTTTGTTTAGCGGTAACTTGATTAAGGGATAATTGCTTACCGTCTTTTAATGCTTCTACGGCGTGATCAAGCATTTCCATGTATAAACTAAAGCCTACTTGGCTCATTGAGCCTGATTGGTCTTCACCTAATAATTCACCCGCACCTCGTATTTCTAGATCGTGCGTTGCTAGTGTAAAGCCTGCCCCTAAATCTTCCAGTGAGGCGATTGCTTCAAGACGCTTTTTGGCATCTTTTGTCATGCGTTTTTCATGGGGGGTTAACAGGTAAGCATAAGCTTGGTGATGTGAACGACCAACACGGCCACGTAATTGATGTAATTGTGCTAAGCCTAAATGATCAGCTCTGTCCATGATAATTGTGTTGGCGCCGGGAACGTCAATACCCGTTTCGATAATGGTTGTACACACAATTACATTAAAGCGTTGATGGTAAAAATCACTCATAATGCGTTCAAGTTCACGTTCTCGCATTTGTCCGTGTGCTGTCACAACTCGTGCTTCGGGTACAAGTGCTTGAATGTCAGCGGCTGTTTTTTCTATCGTGTCGACATGGTTATGTAAAAAATAAACTTGGCCACCCCGTAACGTTTCTCGTAGGATTGCTTCTCTAATCAGTGCCTCATCACGTTGGCGTACAAAGGTTTTAACGGCTAATCTTTTAGGCGGTGGCGTTGCAATAATGGATAAATCTCGCATGCCGCCCATGGCCATATTTAATGTACGTGGGATCGGGGTGGCAGTTAATGTAAGAATGTCGACATTACTACGTAGCTGTTTAATTTTTTCTTTTTGTTTTACGCCAAATCTATGTTCTTCATCAACGACTAATAAGCCTAAGTCTTTATATTTAATGCTGTTTTGTAATAATTTGTGGGTACCAATTAATATGTCTATTTGACCTGATTCAACTTGCTTTATTATTTCGGTTTGTTGTTTGGCTGTTTTAAAACGAGAGAGTACTTCGATAGAGATTGGCCAGTTAGCAAAACGATCACGAAAATTGTCATAATGTTGTTGGGCAAGTAAGGTGGTTGGTACGAGAATCGCAACTTGTTTGTTATCATTAACGGCAACAAAAGCTGCACGCATGGCGACTTCGGTTTTACCAAAACCCACATCACCGCAAACAAGTCTGTCCATTGATTTAGGTGATAGCATATCGCTGATTACCGCGTTGATGGCTTGTTGTTGATCGAAGGTTTCTTCAAAACCAAAGCTATCACTAAAGGCTAAGTAGTCTTCTTTATCACGTTTAAAAGTATAGCCGGTATTGCTTGCGCGATTGGCATAAATATCGAGTAATTCAGCTGCAACATCACGTACTTTTTCGGCCGCTTTTTGTTTCGCTTTACTCCAGGTATCGGTGCCGAGTTTATGCAATGGTGCATGTTCAGGGTCACTGCCTGAATAACGGCTAATTAAATGCAAAGACGCAACAGGTACATATAATTTTGCATCATTAGCATAGCTAAGCATTAAAAATTCTGTGGTAATTCCGCCTGTTTCTAACGTTTGTAAGCCTAAATAGCGTCCAATACCGTGTTCTATATGAACAACCGCCTGACCAATAGAAAGTTCCGCTAAATTTTTGAAGATAGCATCGGTTTCAATATCTTGAGTTTTATTTCGTCGTCTTGATTGACGAACATGATCACCTAATAATTCTGCTTCGGTTATGAGAGCGATGGCATTATTTTTAGTACTGGCTTTGGTGCGTTTTTTAGTTTGGAAAGTAAAACCTTGGCTGAGTGCATTAACACTAATCCCTAATGATTCTGGGGAATCGATAAAATCTTCAATTGTGTTGAATATGTTTGGCTTGATGTTATCGCGTGCGAGTAACTCTAATACACTTTCTCGTCGACCTTGGCTTTCTGCAATAAATAATATTTTATTGGGGGTTTCTTTATCACTGATAAAGTTGTTTATTAATTCAAAAGGATGTTTAAGCTTATGATCTATGGTTAAGTCAGGTAATGTTTCAACATCAAAATGAATAGCACTCGATTTTTGCTTTTGCTCAATTTCGGGTGATTGCACCATTGGCGTACAAGCTTCAATTGTAATGCGAGCAAATGGTTTTAACTCGGTATAAAGCAACTCTTCACTTAAAAACAATTGTTCTGGTGGCAATAGCGGGCGTGTTGGATCGTAACGTCGGTTTTCATACCGATAATGAATATCTTGCCAATATTGCCGGAGTGATTTATCTATGTCTCCCGATACAACAATGAGTGTATCAGGTGCTAAGTAGTCGCATAAACTACTACTGCTTGCATCAGTGTTATTCTTGTTATCGAAAAAAAGTGGTAAGTAGTATTCTATACCGGGTGGGAGAATACCATTACTTACTTGGTGATAAATTGATTCTTTATCTATTGAGCTTGTAAATAGCTCTCGATATTGGCTGCGAAATAAATTTATTGCGTCTTTATCTGTTGGAAATTCATGTGCCGGTAATAAGTTAATATTGTCTACTTTTTCATTTGAACGCTGATTATCTGGATCAAATAAGCGAATTTCATCAATTTCATCATCAAAAAAATCTAAACGAAAAGGGATGTTACTACCCATAGGGAAAACATCTAGAATTGCGCCCCGTGCAGAAAATTCCCCATGTTCCATCACTTGGTCAACACTACGGTAACCACAAGACTCTAGCGTTTGTCTAAGCTCGGTGTAAGTCTTTTTTATCGCCTTTGTTAACAATAAAACTATTTGATTCTATATATTTTTTTGGGGCTAGTCTTTGTACTAAGGTAGTGACTGGCACGATGACAATGCCTTTTTTCATACGTGATAATTGGTAAAGCGTTGCCAGGCGTTGAGAAATAATGTCTTGATGGGGAGAAAAGGTATCGTAGGGTAAAGTTTCCCAATCAGGAAATAAGCATAAGGCTAAGTCATCTTCATCCTGCGTTAAACTTCGCAATTCATGTTCAAGTTTTAGTGCTGTTGGCGTGTCGTGAGTAACCAATAATATTGGTGCATCACTGACTAGTGCGCTGTGATATAACGCGATACTGTCACTAGAGCCTTGTAGATTGTGCCAGGTTTTTTTATCAACTCTGGTTAGGGTGTTTTTGGCTAAAGTGGGCGTTAGTAAACAGCTTTTTTTGATCATAGCGTAATTTTAATAAGGGAGCGAAAATTATGACTGCATATTCTAACTAGTTTTGTGTGATTTGAAATGTATTTGACAAAAATTTATTTTATTACTAAACCTAAAGATAGCATTTTGCAGTTAATTTAAATGCTTTTACTTTTAATGGATATCTTTACAAGGATTTAATATGAACGTTTTATCACTGAAAACACTTACCTGTGCGTTACTTACTTCAATTTTACTTTTTAATAGCAATGTTGTTTTTGCCGACAATACTGTGTCAAAAGACACCGTGATAGTTGAGCAAGTTATTCATTTAAATAAGTCAACAGTTGATGATTTAGTAACGTTAAAAGGAATTGGTCATAAAAAAGCGCAAGCGATTGTTGCTTATCGTGATCAGGTTGGTGGTTTTAAATCAGTTAATGATTTAATTAAAGTGAAAGGAATAGGTGAAAAAGTATTAGCGGACAATATAGGACGATTGAAGATCTAAAATTCACTTATTATATAGGTTAAAAAGTCAGCGTATTGCTGACTTTTTTATTAAAAATTGAAAGTGTAAAAATAACTTTTATATTCTATTTTGTTATAGAAGACGCGTTTGATATATAGAATTATCAATCCGAATGTGGCATTCTTTCACTATTAATTTTATCAACGTTTGTATTGGCAATGAATTTATCTCATTTAAAAAAATTAGAAGCGGAATCTATTCACATTTTCCGTGAAGTGGCGGCAGAATTTGACAACCCAGTAATGCTTTACTCGGTTGGGAAAGACTCAGCAGTGTTATTACATCTTGCGCGCAAAGCGTTTGCCCCTGGCAAAATTCCTTTTCCACTATTACATGTTGATACCAATTGGAAATTCAAAGAGATGATCGCTTTTCGTGATCAAATGGCTAAAGACTATGGCTTTGAATTGCTTGTTCATCAAAACCCTGATGGTATTGCCATGGGTATGGGACCTTTTACTCACGGTAGTGCGCAACACACTGACGTAATGAAAACTCAAGGCTTAAAACAAGCACTAGATAAGTACGGTTTTGATGCTGCCTTTGGGGGCGCTCGCCGTGATGAAGAAAAATCACGTGCTAAAGAACGTGTTTATTCTTTCCGCGATAAAAACCATCGTTGGGATCCTAAAAGTCAGCGTCCAGAATTATGGAATGTGTATAACGGTAAAGTTAATAAAGGCGAGAGTATTCGTGTATTTCCTTTATCAAATTGGACTGAGCTTGATATTTGGCAATATATTTACTTGGAAAGCATTCCAATTGTGCCTCTGTATTTGTCTGAAAAACGCCCAGTTGTCGAGCGCGACGGCACATTAATTATGGTTGATGATGATCGTATGCCTATTGGTCCTGATGATGAAATTCAAATGAAAGATGTGCGTTTTAGAACATTAGGTTGTTACCCATTAACAGGTGCTGTTGAATCAACGGCGACAACACTACCTGAAATTATTCAAGAAATGCTATTAACCAAAACGTCTGAACGCCAAGGTCGTGTTATTGATCATGATAGTGCGGGCTCTATGGAAAAGAAAAAAATGGAAGGGTACTTTTAAGCACCTTGCTATTATTAGCTAAGACGGGCTTACAAACCTAGGCAAATACATTTTAGTAAATAAATTATAAATTTTGAGAGAACGTGATGAGTCACCAATCAGACTTAATTGAAGATGATATTCAAGCTTATTTAAAGCAACATGAAAATAAAGAATTAGTACGTTTTTTAACTTGCGGCAGCGTTGATGACGGTAAAAGTACCTTAATCGGTCGTTTGTTGCATGATTCAAAAATGATTTTTGAAGATCAATTGGCTGCCATTGAAAAAGATTCTAAAAAATCAGGTACAACAGGCGAAGCGATCGATTTAGCCCTATTAGTTGATGGCTTACAGTCTGAGCGTGAACAAGGTATTACCATTGATGTTGCTTACCGCTATTTCTCTACGGAGCAACGTAAATTTATTATTGCAGACACCCCAGGCCATGAACAATACACTCGTAATATGGCAACGGGCGCTTCAACTTGTGATTTAGCCATTATTTTGATTGATGCACGTTATGGTGTGCAAGTTCAAACACGCCGTCATTCATTTATTTGTTCATTATTAGGCCTTAAGCACATTATTGTGGCCGTGAATAAAATGGATTTAGTGGATTTTTCGCAAGCTCGTTATCAAGAAATTAAAAAAGAATATCGTGACTTTGCTCAATCCCTTGATTTTGATGATGTACGTTTTGTTCCTTTGTCGGCACTTAACGGTGATAATGTTGTTGAAGAAAGTGTAAACATGCCTTGGTATCCTGGGGCAACTTTGATGAAGTTGCTTAATACTATTGATGTGGCACCAAAAAATGAATTTACGCCATTTCGTTTTCAAGTGCAGTATGTTAATCGACCCAATCTAGATTTTCGTGGGTTTGCAGGCACTATTGCATCAGGTCATGTTTTAGTAGGCGACACTATTGTTGCTTTGCCTTCAGGCAAGGAAAGTGTTGTTAAAGATATTGTTACTTTTGATGGAAACCTTGAGCGTGCTGATAAAGGCATGGCAGTCACATTAACACTTGAAGATGAAATTGATATAAGCCGTGGCGAGATGATTGTTAAAAAAGGCAATTTACCTCATTCAACTAAAGAATTTAATGCAACTGTTGTTTGGATGCATGAAAATGAATTAGAACCAGGCCGTGAATATTTTATTAAGCATGGCAGCAAAATGACTACAGGTCATGCGGAAAGTATTGAAAGCAAGTATGACGTTAATACGATGGAAAAAATGCCTAGTTCACAGCTAGCCATTAATGAAATTGGTTCAGTTAATTTGGTTGTTGATGAAGTATTGCATTTTGATTCGTATAATGAAAATAAAGGTACAGGTGCTTTTATTCTTATTGATAGACTCAGTAATATTACTGTGGGTGCGGGTATGATTAATAATGCCCTTGATCAAAAAGTCCATGAATACTCAGCGTTTGAGTTAGAGTTTAATACCTTAGTACGTAAACACTTCCCGCATTGGGGCGCAAGGGATATTGCTAAGCTTTAATTAGCACTTTTAGCAATAATAGCATCATAATGACGATACAACAGTGGCTGATGATAGCGGTTTTTATCACCACTTTTGTTGGCCTTCTTAAATACCAACAAGTACCTGAACGTATTTTTTCAATTACGGTACTTGTTTGTTTAGCACTTTCTTTTGTTAGCGTAGATGACATTCTTTCTAATGCGGTAAACCCTGGTTTAGTCACGTTAATTTTGCTAGTACTTTGTTCATTTTCGTTTGAACGTACTAGTATTTTACGTCGTCTGAGTAACAGTGTTTTTAGTGGATCAAAAATTAGGTCAATGCTACGACTTTTCATCGGTACAGCTTTTGCTTCTGCCTTAATGAGTAATACGGCTGTGGTAGCAACCCTGATTAATAGCGTAAAAAGTAATAAGTTGATTAATGCAGGCAAACTATTACTGCCTTTATCTTATGCTGCTATATTGGGCGGTACTCTTACCTTAGTGGGTACTTCAACGAATCTTATTGTGAATAGTTTATTACTAGAGCAGGGAGCAACAGGCTTTAGTTTTTTTGATTTCACGGCGATTGGTGGTGTAGCATTAGTTTTCTGTTTAATGATTGTGGTTTTACGTGCGAGAACCTTACCTGATCTGCTACAGAGCGATTTGTCGACGCAAGACTATTTACTTGAAGCAGAAGTTTCGACAGACTCTAAATTAATTGGCAAAAGCGTTGAAGAGAATGGTTTACGAAATTTGGATGCCTTATTTTTGGTAGAAATTGTTCGTAGAGGACGTTTGATCTCACCTGTTACCCCAGAAGAAAATTTACAAGCTGCAGATAAACTTATCTTTAGTGGTGATATTTCCAAAGTATTAACTTTACAACAATTCGATGGCTTAACATTATTTGCAGAACAAGATGACTTGTTGCGAAATAATTTAACCGAAGTGTTGATAAAAAATGATTCCGCCATTGCAGGTAAAACCTTAAAAAAAGCAGGTTTTAGAGCGCGATTTGATGCAGCAGTAGTTGCTGTTCGCCGTGAAGGTTGTGCTTTATCAGGTAAGTTAGGTGATATTGTTTTACAGTCGGGCGACTTTCTTGTGTTGGCTGTAGGGCAAGATTTTTCTAGTAGAACAAACTTATCAAAGAACTTTTTTATATTATCAGGGCATCAAGCCGTGAATATGTTAAACGGTTGGCGTGATTACGGCACAATCTGGGGCTTTATATTGGCGATTGGTGTGTCGGTTATAACGCCAGTATCCTTACTTAGTTGTTTATTTATTTATGTTGCCGCACTTATTTTTAGTGGTGCGCTGACGGTTAATGAAATAAAACGTCGATTCCCTTTAGAAATTTGGATGATAGTGCTAGGCGCGTTAACTTTGGCTACTGCCGTTGAGAATACAGGACTAGTCGGTGTTATTGCTGATAGTATTGAGAAATTGCTTAATGGGAGTAGCCCTTATTTAGCCTTCGTTGCTATTTTTGTTTTAACCTTATTATTAACTGAGTTAATCACTAATAGTGCTGCGGCAGCATTAATTTTCCCCATCGCCTATAATATAGCGTTAGGTTTGGGCGTTGATCCTATACCTTTTGTGATGGCTGTGGCGTTTGCGGCAAGTGGAAGTTTTATTAGCCCCTATGGCTATCAAACAAATATTATGGTCTATAACGCAGGTAATTATCAATTAGCTGATTTTGTTAAATTTGGTCTACCTATATCCATTATTTATAGCACTACGGTATTATTGATGATTCCTTTAGTGTTCCCATTTTAGATTGACATTATTAAAGAGTATAAAATGAAAACAGAAAATACTGTTTGGCATGAACAACATATTTCCAAAGAACAATTTTGGTTTGAAAAGCCAGAAACCATGCTTATTATGGTATACGGGGCTCAGTGGCTCAGGAAAATCAACCGTAGCTAATGCGGTTGATGCGTTGCTCTTCAAATTAGGTTGTCATAGTTATTTACTTGATGGTGACAATGTTCGTCATGGTTTAAATGGTGACTTAGGTTTTAGTGATGAAGATCGAATAGAAAATATACGCCGCATAAGTGAAGTTTCAAAACTGTTTTTAGATGCGGGATTAATTGTGTCTACTGCCTTTATTTCACCCTTTATACAAGACCGAGCTAGTGCTAGAGCTAAATTGGCGGAAGGTGAGTTTATTGAAGTGTATATTGATACCCCCATTAGTATTTGTGAGCAACGTGATCCTAAAGGGCTGTATAAAAAAGCCCGAGCAGGTGAAATAAAAGATTTTACCGGGATTGATTCTACCTATGATGCACCTGAAAACCCAGAAATTCACGTTAAAACAGCTGAGCAATCAATTCAAGCTTGTGCCGAGCAAATTGTCGATTATTTGGTTAAACAGGGCTTTGTTTCGACAGATCAAAATTTAAATAATCACTTTAGTACTAAAGAATAAGGTTAACATATGCACTATGATGTGTTTAATGGTGATGCCGATGGCATTATTGCTTTATTACAGCTTCATTTGTCTCGAGACAAACCGCACCCTAAAGACTCGATTTTGGTCACTGGGGTAAAGCGCGATATTAGCTTACTGAAAAATGTTGATAGGAATAAGGCAACGTCAGTGACAGTGTTAGATATTTCTTTAGAAAAGAATGTTGAAGCTTTATCACAGTTACTAGACAAAGAGATTGCTATTTTTTATGTCGACCACCATAGAACAGGTGAGTTACCAAAATCTAAGTTTTTGACAACTCTAATAGATACCGATGCTAATATTTGTACGAGTTTATTGGTCAATAACTATTTGAATAACGAGTTTATTTATTGGGCTATTGCCGCTGCGTTTGGTGATAATATGCAAGCTTCAGCACAAGCACTTGCGGATAAACACAATGTATCAATTGAGCAACAAGCACTTTTAAGTGAGTTAGGCGTTTATATTAATTACAATGGTTATGGGCGCAGTATTGATGATTTGCATTTTCATCCGGCGATGTTATTTAAAACCTTGTTAGATTATGCTAATCCTTTTGATTTAATTAGTGAAGACGATTCCATTTTTTATCAATTACAAGCCGCTTACACAGCCGATATGGAGCAAGCTAAACAAGCAACAATATTGATAGATAACGACCAATTAAGTGCGGTACAATTAGCTGACGAACCATGGGCTAGACGCGTAAGTGGTGTGTTTGGTAATGAATTAGCGAATGCCGCACCAAACAAAGCGCATGTAGTTGTTACTTTAAATGAAACTACACATAAAGAAGCAGCATCCTATACTATCAGTTTAAGGGCTCCCTTAAATAATAAACAAGGGGCAGGGGAGTTATGTGTTTGGCTTTCCTACCGGCGGTGGTCGGTCTGCTGCCGCAGGGATTAATGCTTTGCCTGCAGAAATGCTTGGCGATTTTTTTGATAGCGTGGCAAAATATTACGCATAAACCGTATTTTATAGAGACAAGGGAATATAATGAGTTTATTGATCACGGGTGGCACAGGATATATTGGCAGTCATACTGTTGTTGAAATACAAATGTTAGCTGCCTCAGAGGGAAAAGAGTGGGATATCGTTATTGTCGATGACTTGTCAAACTCTTCTACTAAAGTACTTGATAGAATTAAGCAAATTACGTCGAAATCGGTCACTTTTATTAAAGCTGATGTGTGTGATTATGACGCGATGAATACACTATTTGAGCAATATGATATTGAAGCGGTTATACATTTTGCAGGCCATAAAGCGGTTGGCGAATCAAGTGAAAAGCCACTGAATTATTATCATAACAATGTGTCAGGTACGGTTACTTTGCTCAGGGTAATGGAATTACATAAGGTAAAAAAACTGGTATTTAGCTCTTCTGCTACAGTTTACGGTGATAATATTTCGCCGTTAAATGAAACCATGTCTACCTCTGCAACAAACCCTTACGGACAAACTAAGCTGATGATTGAGCATATTTTGTTTGATTTAGCGAAAAGTGACAGTGATTGGTCTATTGCTTGTTTACGCTATTTCAATCCTATTGGTGCGCATCATTCAGGCTTAATTGGCGAAAACCCTAATGGTATACCTAATAATTTATTACCTTATGTAGCACAAGTTGCCGTTGGAAGGTTAGCGCAATTGCAGGTATTTGGTGACGATTATGATACGGTAGATGGCACTGGCGTTCGTGATTATATTCACGTGGTTGATTTAGCTCAGGGTCATGTTAAAGCATTACAGAATTTGGATAAAATTACAGGCTGTAAAGCTATTAACTTAGGTACGGGCAATGGCACGTCTGTACTTGAAATTGTCAATACTTTTAAAGAAATTAGCCAACAAGATATTCCATATAAAATAGTACCAAGACGTCTTGGCGATCTAGCGACAGTCTATGCCAATGCTGATCTTGCGAATGAACTGTTGGTGGAAAGCAACAAGAAATTTACAAACGATGATTGAAGATACTTGGCGTTGGCAGTCAGAAAATCCACAAGGTTTTTAATCAATCTAGAAGGTCTTATCCTAGTATTGGCCACTTCAAAAGGCATTAAGTCTTTATATTGAAGTGGCTTCTGAGTTTTTTGTTAGCTATAACTGTTTGGTTAAACTAAAAGCGCCTCTTATTTCGCCTAAAGCATAACCCGTTGCTTTATCTTCAGGATAGTATTGCGTCAGTGCAGCTTTAGCTTCCTCACTTAAACTACTTCCGTGGCAAGTCAAACAAAGCGGTTCAACCCCTTGCGCTTTCATAAATCTATATTCATGATTCACGATTTCAGCTTTTGCTATGGTTTGTGGCTTTTCACCTGTTTCTTGGCGTTGATCAAAAGATTCTAACGTTGACTTTTCCCAAGCGTCAGGTATTGCATTTGGGTTATTTCTTGCCTTTAAACTGACTCTTTTTACTTGCCATTGACTGGCTAAACTTAATTCTTTAGCGATATTGGGAGCTAGTACTGAACACACTTCAATGGCGTGTTTAACGCCACCCTCTTTGAGTGCTTTTTTAAGCTGTGGTTTTAATGTGCCTCCGAATTGTTTTACGATTGTGATCGCTTCTGCTTTGAGTGCATTAAGATCGGGTTCATGAGCTAGCACTGAATAAGAAGATATTAAAAGGCTAGGACCTAGGGCAACCAAAAGCCCTTTTTTTAAGAAAGTTAACATACTGAAATCCTATATAATACCTATCTCATTAACGTTGTGATTATTTCTATTTGCTAAAATATCCCACTACATCGTTATTTATTTAATCATTAGAACAACTGGTTATTGAAATAAATACCATGTATGTGGCAACTTTTCTACGTATAAAATTGCTCACTTAATTAATGAAACGGGTCAAAATTAAAAAATTTTTAATTCAAATTGTTAGCCAGACAACTGACTTTGTTCATCAGCCCAAGCAAGTGCTTGATTATAGTGTCTAACGGCTTGTTCCTTATCTAGTTTGAGTTTTTCCATCACTAAGTTAGTTTTCTCCCATTGAGCATGTTCAATGAATTCCACTAATTTGATAATAGCAGCCATGATGCCTTTGCGGGTAAGTAAGGGATCTTTTATTTCTGCAGCTAATGGCAGTTTAGCTAATACAACCTCAAGCTCTTCATCTAAGATTGCATCTATCATTGATAATAAACCAATTAAAAAAGCAATGGAATCATCCGCTTGAGATTTAATGTCGTGAGCAACAAGTTCACAAAATTTAGCACGTGTCATTGCTAGCTTTATCAGTTCAGACGGTTTGTCAGGGTTTGCTGTTATGGCAAACATGAGTCCTAGAAAACGCTTAAGTTCACTTGAACCTAGTATGACTAAGGCTTGTTTAATGGTAGATATTTCGCTTCGGCGTCTGAATATAGCGGAGTTAGCATAACGTAGTAATTTATAAGATAACGTCACGTCACGCTCAAACACACTGGTAATACTGGCGAGATCTAATTCTGGTTTTGATGTTTCGTAAAGTAGCTCAGCCATCGCAAGTTGAGAGGGTGATAAATTTTTAGTTTTTATCATTTCAGGTTTAGCAAAAAAGAATCCTTGAAAGTATTTAAAACCTAGCTGTAATGCTTGATCATATTCTTCATAGGTTTCTACTTTTTCTGCTAATAGTTCAATGTGTGGATGATCTTTAATTGCTTCAATAATTATATCTATTTCATCAAAGTTTGTTTGTTGAATATCAACTTTAATTATTTTGATGTAAGGATAGAAGTGCGCCCAAACACTCTGATGCTCATAATCATCCAACGCGATTATATAGCCTTTACTATGAAGATCTTGACATAAGGAAAGTAATTTTTTACCCGGCTTTACGGTTTCTAAGATCTCTACCACAACTTCTTCGTTGGTTAGCATCTCAGGATAACCTTCAGAGAGGGTTTCTAGTGTGAAATTAATAAAAGCAAGTTTGTTACTAGTGAAATCACTTATGCCCATATTAAATTTACTAGCTTCAATCATTTTACTTGTGGCTACATCACCATCTACATCGGGGAAAACGTTGTCTATACTATCGCGAAAAAGCAACTCGTAAGCATAAAGTTTTTTGTTTACATCTAAAATAGGCTGTCTAGCGGCATAAAAGTACATAGTTTGAACATTTTCATTCTAATAAAATCAGTTATTAATCAATATACCTGTTCTATTTGAAGATGCAAGATTGTGAGTAAATTTATTGTTTTTAATATTGTAACTTTTCAGTGATGTTTTTTTAATACGACGATTCTAATACTTAGGTTTATTTTTAGTTGGTTTCTTGATAGCGTAGCAGGTCACTTTATAAATAATAGTTTTAATTAGAATAATAATAATTTAAGGAGAAGAACTTGGAATTTGGAACGTTGGTTTCTTTGGCATTGTATTTTATTGTCATGTTAGGTATTGGTCTTTACGCATATAAAAAATCGACGGATGATGTTTCTGGTTTTATGTTGGGTGGACGTAGTTTAAGCCCTAGTGTTGCGGCACTTTCTCTTGGTGCGTCAGATATGAGTGGTTGGATGCTTATGGGCTTGCCTGGCGCCATGTATATCACCGGCATGAGCAGTTTATGGATTGCCATTGGTTTAGTTGTAGGGGCTTTTTTAAATTACCTTATTGTTGCGCCGCGTCTTAGAACCTATACTGAGGTGGCCAGTGACTCTATTACGCTCCCAGATTTCTTTGAAAATCGTTTTGACGATAAATCTCGAATGTTAAGAGTCGTTTCTTCTGTGGTTATTGTGGTGTTTTTTACGCTTTATACTTCAAGCGGTATTGTTGCAGGCGGAAAATTATTCGAAAGCTCCTTTGGTTTAAATTATGAATTAGGTTTGTATGTTACTGTTGGCGTTGTAGTAGCTTATACTTTTTTTGGCGGTTTTTTAGCCGTGAGTTTAACGGACTTTGTTCAAGGTTGTATTATGTTTGTTGCCTTGGTACTTGTCCCCGTTGTTGCTATAAATGAAGTGGGCGGCATCAGTGAGGTAACAGCAAGTGTTAATCAGATTAACCCTGAATTACTCAATATTTTTAGTGGTGTGAGTTTTATCGGTATACTGTCAGCAATGGCTTGGGGCTTAGGCTATTTTGGTCAACCTCATATTATTGTACGATTCATGGCCATTCGAAGTGTTAAAGATATGCCGACTGCTCGTCGAATTGGTATGAGTTGGATGATAGTTGCAATTATAGGCGCTATGGCAACAGGTTTCTTTGGTATTGCGTATGTAGCTAAAACAGGTATGCAGCTTGATGATGCAGAAACAATTTTTATTGTGTTATCGCAAATTTTATTTAGTCCACTGATTCTTTGGTTTTTTATTAGCAGCAATATTAGCGGCAATTATGAGTACTATTTCTTCTCAACTTCTTGTGACATCTAGCTCTTTAACGGAAGATTTTTATAAAACCTTTTTGCACCAAGAAGCAAGTGATAAACAACAAGTATTAGTCGGTCGAATTTCTGTTTGTTTAGTCGCTTTAGTTGCGGTTTACTTCGCCTATGATCGTAACAGTACTATTTTAACCCTAGTGAGTAATGCTTGGGCCGGGTTTGGTGCTGCTTTTGGCCCTGTAATTATTGGTAGCTTGTATTGGAAGAAAATGACACGTAATGCTGCTTTGGCCGGTATGATTACAGGCGCTACAACTGTTTTGTTGTGGATATACTTGCCTTTTACTATTAATGGTCAATCATTAAGCTCAGTGATGTATGAAATAGTGCCTGGTTTTATTCTTTGTTCTTTGGTGATTTATATTGTTAGTATTATGTCTCCACAAGAAGATAGTGCTATTTTAGCGCAGCATGATGAAATGCTTACCCATCATCAGTAGTTTGATACCAGTTACATTAATTAAGTGATCTATTTTATACGTAGAAAAAATTGCCAAATACAAGATATTTATTTCAATAATGAGTTGTTCTAATGATTAAATAAATAACGAAGTAATTGGTGATTTTAGCAAGTAGAAATGATCACATTGTTGCTGAGATTGGTATGATTTATTGTTAGTGGGTAGTAGTGGCGTACAATTTGGTATGAACACAAAAATATGGACGAAGTATTGAAACTTTCTAATAGTTATATCGCGTTGGGTGAACACTTTTTTCAGCGTGCATTACCCCAAAAAGTACCTGCAGCTAACTTATTGTTATGGAACAATAAACTCGCTGATAGCTTGTTGCTTACACCCGCACTTCAAAAAGATGATGCCTTATTAGCTCAGTATTTTTCAGGTAATCAATTACCTGAGGGCACAAATGCTATTGCGTTAGCGTATTCTGGTCATCAGTTTGGTCATTTTAATCCTAATTTGGGGGATGGTCGTGCTCATTTACTGGGTGAACTGGTTGATACAGATGGTGTACGTCGTGATGTTCAGCTGAAAGGCTCTGGTCAAACAGCATTTTCAAGACGAGGAGATGGAAAGTGTGCCCTAGGACCTGCTTTGCGCGAGTATATTATGAGCGAAGCGCTTTATTCGCTTGGTGTACCAACATCACGTTGTTTAGCTGTGGTGGCTACGGGAGAACTGATTAATCGGGGGTTGGCTAAACCTGGCGCTGTAGTTACTCGTGTTGCTGCGAGTCATATTCGTGTTGGAAGTTTTCAATACTTTGCAGCTCGTGGGGATATACAATCATTAAATAAATTACTTGATTACAGTATAGAACGGCATTTTCCTGAAATAAATGAGGATGAAAATTTATCAGAAGAACAACGTGTTTTATGCTTTTTAGAGCGCGTGATGGATAAACAAATCACCTTGATTACTCAATGGCTACGTATTGGTTTTATTCATGGCGTGATGAATACCGATAACACCGCTATTTGTGGAGAAACCATTGATTTTGGCCCTTGTGCTATGATGGGCATCTATCATGAAGACGCAGTATTTAGTTCTATTGATGAATATGGACGATATGCTTTTGGTAGTCAGGGAAAAATAGGGCAATGGAATATGGCTAGGTTAGCTGATTGCTTATTACTCATACTAACAAGCGCTCATAAAAACAAAGATGAAGAAAATGCTTTTAATGGCAAAACGGATGACGCTGATTATGAACAACAAGCATTAAAAAAAGTAGAATTAATCATTCATCAATACCCCAATAAATTCGATCAAGCCTATCATAATATGTATGCGAAAAAACTAGGTATGAATGCGATAAACGGGGATGAGAGAACAATAATTGATGAGCTATTGACATTAATGCAATCGCATAATTTAGATTACACCCAAACGTTTCATTTTTTAACACAATCCCTTTCAGATCCAAGTCAAAAAGAGATGCTAGATACTTCCTTGAGCCATTGGTATGAAACATGGCTAACACACCTTGAAACGCTGAAAATATCTACACAAGACGCTGAAGCGTTAATGGTAAAGAATAACCCTGTGGTTATTCCTCGAAATCATCATGTAGAAGAAATTTTAGAACGTTGTGAGCTGTTTTTAACGACGCGCGAGAACGAAACCCCTGCGAATAAAAAAAATATGGTTACAGAGCTTGTTAGTGAGTTCCTTCATGTTTTACGCTCACCTTATCAAGAAATTGAAACAACAAAAAATTATCAAGATACACCAAAAGATGATGATAAATATTATCAAACCTTTTGTGGAACATAACGTTTCTTTGGAATACCCCTCTTTTTAATCACGGTTATCGCTAAGATTTAACGCTCGCTAATGTAGTTTGAAGTGAGAATTAAACTTAAGAGAATTGCTATAACCTTGTTTTCTGTCATTTAAGTCAACATTTTTTAACTTAAATGTTGACTTGGTACATAGGTACGGAGTCTATTATGTATAAGTAATTTGTCTTTATTTCAAAAGAGTTAACTTCACTTACTTTAATCAGCCAGAGGGATGTATATGGGCAAAACCATGACAATTGGTAAATTAGCCAATGCAGTAGGGATAAGTGTTGAAACCATCCGCTTTTATCAACGACAGGGCTTAGTTACTCAACCAGAAAAGCCGTTAAATGGATTTAGGCAATATCCCGCAAGTACGATATCACGACTTAAATTTATAATTAATGCGAAAGGCTTAGGTTTTACGCTAAATGAAATTCGGTCGCTTGATGATTTATCCTATGGATGTAGGGCTTTTCATAATATGGCAACCTCCAAGTTAGATGACATCAGAAATGAAATATCTCATTTACAAGCAATTGAAAAGAAATTAATGAATATTATTGATTGTTGTAGTCCTGATTGTAAGGAAGAGCGCTGTGCTGTGATAGAGAAAATGCATTATTAATTTAAAGGTTTTAGCTCAAGTTTATAGTTCAAGAAGTTAGAATTCAAGGTTAAAGATAGCATACTAGGTATTGTAAAAAGGACGTTGGCAATAACGTAATGTACGTTATTGAAAATAATAATATGAATCTATTTATTATAGACATGATACAAGCGTAGGCTCTTATGATAATTTTAAAAAAGAAAATATTGAAGCTGATCTAGAATTGTGTCAACTCGTTTTAAATTGTTTTGGTGCTTATGTATCGATTAAAGATCGTAATAAAAAGTATGTTTATGTCAACAGAAAGTTAGCGACCTTATTAGAGGCACAATTAGATTCAATTATTGGTTGCTCAGATAGTCAGTTATTTGATTACAACACTTTGCAGAATAGCGATAACTGTGTGTTAGAGTTTGGTGACTACGTTGAAGACAAAGAAGTTGTTATTATTAAAAGTACGGGTGAACAGCGAGTTTTTTTATCGTCTAAACAGCCTATTTTTAATGTTAATAAACGCATTGTTGGTGTGCTTTGTGTATCAACCGACATTACTGAAATGTATTCTATTCAAAAAAAATTGGAAGTGGAAGCAACGACTGATCCGCTAACGGGTTTATTTAACCGCCGTTTTTTGTTCACTTTAGGGGGTAAGTACTTATCAGAGTCTGTACGTTATAATAAACCTTTATCTCTGATTATGTTAGATATTGATTTTTTTAAAGAAATTAATGACAAATATGGACATCCTGTTGGGGATTTGGTTATTCAATTTGTTGCTGCTACTACAAAAAAATTACTGCGCGAGGAAGATGTACTTGCGCGGGTGGGTGGCGAGGAATATTTGGTGTTGCTACCTAATACCAATGCGAAGTCAGCAGGGGGGATTGCTGAAAAAATTCGATCTTTTATGGACAAGCAATCTATTACAGGGGATTGGGTGGAGAAATATTACCCAAGCTAAGCCTTGGTGTATCTTCTTATGAAAGAGGGGATTTCGACTTTAACCAAATCTATGTGCGGGCAGACAAAGCGCTTTATCAAGCCAAACTTAGCGGGCGAAATAAGATTTGTATGTATGGTGAAAATAATGATTCAGCAGAAATTTTAATATAACAGCTATGCTTGTGTATGAATGCTAAAAAATTATTCAATGTATTTCCCCTTAGCTGTTGAATTTTGCTAAGGGGAATAACTGAGCTCGGTTTAAGATATAGTTAACTTGTTGAAAATTAGATATTAAAATTTCGATTCACTTCTAGCTTGATAGTTTTACTATTTTAGTCCGCAAAATAAGCAAGGCAAATTTACGCGTCAATAGGGAGCTATTGCAAGTGAATTTAACGCCGAAGTTAGTAAAAATAGCTGCTAGAAGATCATTTATTAAGCCGAGCTGAGGTTACTTACGTTGAATTTGTTACCAATAGCCGACCATTAGATCACCAAATCCGCCTTGATATACACGAAACTATCAATACTGAGAAATAATAATTAGCTTCTTAAACAGTGAAGAATCTCAACCTATTAAAAATGAATACTTAATGTAATTAATTTAACATTCATTAACCCGAGTTCATCAGGTTATTTAATAAGTTAGTTGGGATTAAATTAACCAAGTAATATTATTTTTAATGACGTTTTGCCATTTGCTCAGTGATTCATTTTTATCTGAGACTACAATAATATTAGCATTCTCAAAACTGAGGGACTCTCCCTGTAATGTTTTATCGCTAAACTTATCAGTAAAGGTAAGATGCTCTTCTTTAGGAACAACAAAAACAGTGACAACATCAGTTAATCCTTTGAAGACTAAGTGTAGGCTTTTCATACCATCAAATCGACAATAATCAGCTGCAATTAATTCGCCCATTGAGGTATTAAAATTACCGCTAAATGTTGTCATTTTTTTGTTTAATGAGGCTAAGCTGACTCGTTTGTTATCATTATTAGAAAACATACTTTGTTCATGGTATACATGCGCAAGGGCATAATCCCCTAAGTTGTTATAACTGTAGGAAAACTGCAAGTAATTCACTACTAATCCGGCAATAATTGCAACAGAAGCAGCTAGAGCTAAATGGATTCGAGTTTTACGTTTTTCTTGTTTATGACTTACAAATGTTTGACGTAAAAGCAATTTATCACATAAATCATCGGGTACAGGTATTTTCATTGCTTGTTTAATTTGCTCATCAAATTGACAAAGCTCTTGTGCTAACCTCTTTTTAGCGGGGTCAGCTTTTTGTGCCTCAATAACGTCTTCGTCTTGAGTCATAGGGTTAGCAAATATACTGCGTCTAAAATGCAAATCATCCATAATACTTGCCGATGCAGGTGCTGTTTTGTCATTCATAGAGTTATCTTTCATAGATAAGCCTCGTTTTATCAGGTTCTTTTTCTAACGCATCTTTTAATTGATGACGTGCTCTAAATAATCTTGTCATCACGGTGTTTTTATTTAAATTTAACAATTTGGCTATGTCATCTCCGCTATACCCACCAAGTACTTGTAATACTAATGGTTCAGAGTATTCAGGCGGTAGTTTCGCTATTTTATCTCTTAGCCAATCGTTATCTATGTTCTGTTCTGCACTCGTGGACTGTGTATCCATAATGCTAGCTTCTTCGTATTCGCTCATATCAAAGCGTTTTCGTTCAAAACGTCTTGCGTTTTCTCGTCGTAAAATGGTAATTAACCATGACTTTGCCGCTTTTTCATCTTGTAATGAATCAAGTGCTCGCCATGCCCTTAAAAATGTTTCTTGCACTAGATCTTCTGCCACCTGCTTATCGTGAGTTAACCAATAAGCGTATCGGTATAAATCGCCGTGCAGAGCCTTAACTAGTGCTTCGTATCTAACTTGTTTAGTTGCCATGTTAGTAGAGACCTGAGGGACAGCTGATTTATTTCGTTTATTTTTATTAAACATGTATTTTTTAATTTTAAGACGGATTTAGTGTAACGTTCAACGAATTGTTTTTTGTTACACCTGAAGCATTTACTGCTTGTATTGCCTTTAACAAGTCGACTCCTGACCATGGGCTATTGTCTGCATTTTTAGCGTACAAATGTTGTTGAACCTCATTAATAGCCTTGGTAAATGCTTCATTATCAATATGTAAAATGGCTTCTGATAACGTTGATATTTCTTTGTTGGTTAGTCTTAAGGTAGAGTTATTAAGCCAAGGTAAAATTAAATTAAGCGATTGTTCTGCGTTGTTTTGTTTACATGCTGCCATGAGAGCAAGGTAATGGTTATTAATATTTTTATTTGCTTTTTGTTTGGGTTTAGCAATACCTGTGCGTTTTAGTATGACTATATGTAATGCCCAAGCAAGTAGGGTTAGTAACCACAATGCTAAAAATACCCATTGTAAAACGTTATTTTTTTCAACGCTAGGTTGGCTAATTAGGGGAGGAGTGGTTCCGGAGCATTATTAGCTTGAATTAAAGGTGCTTGTGCCGTGTTTGTTACTAACGATTTTGGCGCATCAGGGTTCGCTTTGATGATTATTTTTTGCTCAGGCAATACAGCTTGTTGGTACTTATTTGTAATAGTATTCCACCAAGCAATGGTTATTTTAGGTAACACATATTCACCGGCATGACTCGCAACGAGTGCGAAATTTTGACGCTTCTGGCTAATAAGGCGCTCTTTAGTTAAGTTTGCATGTTCTTCAGCTTGATCAGGGTAAACTTTTAACCAAAGAGGGGCTTCCATTACTATATTAGGTAGTTGAGCTTTACCTATACCTGCAGCTGTTAAGGTGATGGTTCGCGTGATAGGTTCGCCTACTTTAAAGTCAGCAGCCTCTGGTTGCCACTCTTGATGCAAAGTTAATAATTCGGGTAACCATCGGCTGTTATCACTGATGGGGAAGCTGTCTGGAATAGGGCGTACGTTCAGCGATAATTTATCACCTAAAACGTTAACCGGTTTGGTTTCACCAAAACTTAAAAACCCTGAACGTCGTTGCGATTGCACCATGACATCGCCAGAAAACATAGGGGTGGTAAGGGTAAGTTCACCACTATACTCTGGAGTTATGGCATAAGTACGTTCGATTATTCGATAGCGTTTACCATTAACAATACCATCACTTTCTTGGTCTTTACCTATTTGCTCTATTGTTGCGCCTTCTAACGTTGGTTCAGTTAAACTGCCTCGTTGTATTTGGACACCTACATGTAATTTGATGGTTAAAGTGACTACTTGTTGTACATAGATATCATTTGAAGAAAGTTCTGCAGTGACAAAAATATCTTGTTTCTGTTTTGAGCCAGTACTTCCTTGGTCAAGCACCTGTAAAGTTATTGGTTGGGATTGGTGGCCATCAATAGTTAATGAAGGGATGATTAAATTACCGGTTGATCTAGGCATCAACACTATTTGCCATTGAGTAGTTTTACTCATACTTAAATTTACAATACTCGTTTGAGAACTAACTTCTGTACGCGCAATTATAAAACTGGTTAAAAGTGGCGATGTATCAAGTGCGTCACGTTCTACACTATCATCAGCAATAATAGTTAACACTATTGATTCATTACTCATAACGGGATTTGAGTCGACACTAGCAGTAACACTTGTGAGTGCAAATGCGTTGGGGCTTGTTGTTAAGATGACTGTTAAGCTTATTAAAACTAATAACTTATATATAATTTTTACCACTGTTTCTTAACTCCTTGACTCGCGCCATTTTGTTTGCGCTTTTGATATTCTAATTGCATTTTATTGCGAAGTAATAGATAAGGGTCGTCTGTTACTTTGTTTAACAATTGTTGATGTTTTTGTTCGGTTTCTTTTGCTTGTTGTTCGGCTGCTATTTGTGCGGCTGTTTTTTCTTTTCCTTGTTTATCTTCACTTTCTGATTGCTCAGCTGTATTGTTTTCTTGTTGTTCTTTCTCTGTCTCTTTTGATTGTTGTTCGTCTTGTTGAGCTGCAGTTTCTTCGCTATTTTTTTCTTGATCTGCCTCATTATCTTTTTGCTGATTCTGTTTGTTTTGTTGCTCTTGAGACTGATCATTTTGAGCGTTTTGTTGCTCATCTTTATTTTGTTGATCTTGTGATTGTTCGCCTTGTTGGTTTTCCTTATTTTGTTGATCTTGGGATTGTTCGTCTTGTTGATTATCTTTATTTTGTTGATCTTGAGATTGATCGTTTTGTTGTTTTTGCTCTTCTTTTTGTTGTTGTTTTATGGTTTCTATATTGTCTTTGGCATCCTGTAATTCAGGGTCTTTTTTTAATGCTTTTTCATAGCTTTCGATGGCTTGTTCGTATTTTTTTAACTGTGCTAGTGCGTTACCTTGGTTATATAGAGCATTAGCCGTATTTGCATCTTCACCTTGCTTAAATGCTTTTAGTGCTTCTTCGTAATTACCTGCTTTATAATGAGCGCTACCTTGCCATTGTGGGTTTTCAAACTGTTGTGCAGCACTTTGATAATTTTCTTGATCATAGTTTTTTTGTGCTTGTTGATCGTTTGTTTGCCATAAGCTTTCCCATAATCCTTGTGCCGCTGTTCTCGTCGTGCTTGTTTCTTCTGTCTGCGATAGCTTTGTTGTGTTTGATAATGCTGTTTGATTATCATTTTCTACTGCAAAGCTAATAGGACTTATAAGAGAAAAGGATAATAAAGATAATAGAGGTAGGCATGCTAACGGGATCATTAGCACAGTGCTTCCCCGTCGAAAATAACTTAAAAGTAAAGGTAGAACTAGCACTAATAACCATGCGCCTTGCTCCTGCCATTGATCGCCCGTTTGCCGGCTTTGCTGCTTGTCATTGCTATTTTTTTCATGAATTTCATCGTTTACAATTAATTGGTTAATATCGCTATCATCATTTTTAATGGTTTGATAATTACCATTGCCACGAGATGCTAATGACATAAGTTTTTGGCTTGGTAATCTAGGCACAACAATAGCACCGCTGCCATCTTTTAATAACTCACCACTTGGTAACGTAATAGGAGCACCGTTTTGGCTGCCTACGCCTAAAATATTTAGTTGATGACCAAACTTATTAGACCATTGATAAATATCATTTATTTCTTGATTATCTACATCATCAGTGAACCAGTAAATGTCGCCATTTAAATGTCCTGCATTTAACAGCATTTCATGAGCAAGGGTTAACGCGGCTAATGGATTAGCGCCAGGAACTGGCATTATTTCTGGCGTTAACGAAGGTAATAACAGTGCTATGTTTTTAACGTCTTGTGTTAATGGGCTAATCACAAAAGCATCACCAAGATAGGCAATTAATCCCGTATCGCCCTCATTGATTTTATTCAGTAAATCAATAGCTTTAAATCGAGCGCGTGTTAATCTATTTGGTTTTATGTCGGTTGCATACATTGAATACGACATATCCATAATCAGTACGGAACCCCGTTCAGTTTGATAAACAGGTTGAGGTAATTTTTTCCAGACTGGGCGGCAAAGAAGGGCAAAAATTGTTAATAAGCCAATAATAAAAGGTTTTAATAAAAAGAGATGCGTAGACAAACCGTTCGTCGTACTTTGAGAACTTGATGCACCTTCAACGAGTACATGGCTTAGATGATGTGGTAAAAATTGTTGCCAAGGAGATTGATAAAAACGATGTTTTTTTAATCGCCAAAGCACGAGTAATAAAACCAATATAGCCAATAACCAATAGGGTCTGACAAAATGAAAGTTTGTGATGAGTGAATCGAAAGAGTTCATGACTGAAATAAATACCTAGGTTATTTACGACTAAAACTGGGTAAATTAAGGGCTAAAAAATAAAGCATGCTAATTAATAATGCTGTTGCTAAAGGCCAATAAAATAATGCCGTTAATGGGCGCATTTGTTGTTGCTCTTGCTCTATAGGTTCAAGTTGGTCAAGTAGTTGATAAATTTGACTCATACCTTGACTATCTTTGGCACGAAAATATTTTCCGCCTGTCTCATTCGCTAATTTCGTTAGCGTGCGTTCATCCAGTTCACTTGATGGGTTTACTCGTCGAGTGCCAAATAAAGACTCTTGCAGCATAACGTCTGCACCAATACCAATTGAATAAATGGTGATGTTTTTTGCAACAGCCAGTTCTAGTGCTTGTTCTGGTGATATTTTTCCTGCCGTATTTTGACCATCAGTTAATAAGAGTAATACTTTGTTAGACTTTTGTTTGGCATCAAATCGTTTCACAGCAAGCCCTATTGCGTCGCCTATAGCGGTTTTTCTACCCACTAAGCCCAAAACACTTTCATCAAGCATTTGCTTCACTGTTTTTCGATCAAAAGTCATTGGTGTTTGCATATAAGCATCATCACCAAAGAGTATTAAACCAAGTCTATCACCGACACGACGTTCGATAAAATCTCCTAAAACAACTTTGAGCATATCAAGACGATTGACTGTTCTACCATTTAGCTCCATATCTTCAATTTGCATGCTGCCTGACAAATCAACAGCGATCATCATTTCTCTGCCTTCGGTAGGAATATCGATGGCATCGCCTAGCCACTGAGGCCGGCTTAAGGCTACAACTGTTAATAGCCAACAAATGGATAAAATGATCAAAGGTGCCTTTTTCTTTTCTTGATTTGTTGCTTTAACTGAGGAACTTTCAATTAGTTGAGGAATTATCAAAGCAGCACTAGCTTGAGCATCATTTTTTTTAGGCAGCCAATAAATGAAGAGAGGCAACGGGCATAATAAAAGCAGCCAAGGCCAAGCAAAAGTTATCATGTGTTTGCTCCTTGTTTGGTTTTGTTATCACTCATAGCATTTTCAGCAGTTATTTTTTTCATTTTAGGGGGGAGTGCATGGGTTAACCAGAGTGTTGCTGCTTGCGTTAGATTTTCGTCCACTTTTTCGTTAGTTTGGTCATTATCCCTTTTATATTGTTCTAAAAAGGCTTGTTCGCTAAGGCTTTTGAATTTTTCTTGGTATTTTATAGGTAATGTATTGGTAAAAAAAAGTTGTAATGAATGACCAAAAAGTTTTGCTAGTTCTGCTCTAGAAAAATAATGCATAGCTGCCCATTTAAGCAACATTATGGTGTCGTTTATCGGTAGGTTAGGTGTATTTTTTAATTGCTGTAATGCTTGTTTTTTTACCTGATTTTGTTTAGCTAATTTTTTCAATTTGATAAAGGTAATAACAAAGATACTTATAAGCAAAGCAGCTAATATCCACCATCCGTAAGCGACAGGAAAGTTTGAAATTGGCTCAGGAACATGAATGTCTTTTATGGCCAATGTTTGTGTGGGAAGCGCGTTTACTTGTTGCAAAATTGTGCTCCAGTTTTTAACTGTTGTTCTAATGTTTGTCCGTTGAAATGAAGTACACGTGCACCTGCTTTAGTTAGCAAGGCCGTACATTGTTCGCTAAGATTGTGTGCTTGTTGTTGGTATTTTATTGCCGTTTTTTTATCACCTAACGTGAGTTGCCGGCGATTAGAACCGTCAGTCAAGGTGACATTAAGTTTCATTGTGCTTGTGGGAAGTTCTCGTTCCAATGGATCTTCAATTAAACAAACGACCAATTCACAATGTTGACTTAATTGTGTTAAATGACGTAGTGCATCTTGTTGATCTACGTTATTTCCTTTTTTCAATGCTTGAGCATCGGTTATCAAATAAATTAAAGCACCGGGTTTAGCTACTTGTCGTATGCGAGCACAGTTATTGCTAAAAAAGTTTTGTTGTTCTTTAGCTTTTTGATTAAGACTCTCATCAGGATAGTCAGTTGTATTATTTATGCTATATTGTGCTTGATGTTGAGATGAATGCATAGAAGTTAAGGCGTGAAGATAATGTAAAACGCCTTCTTTGCGGCTTCTTGGTTTTAGCTCCAAGTGCTCATGTTGATTAAATACGATACCACCTAATCGATCACCTCTGTTTTTTGCATGCCATGCAACTAATGCTGCTAGATGAGAGGCTTGAACAGATTTAAATAATAATTGACTACCGAAATGCATACTTGCACTTAGGTCAGTCGCAATGAGCACTGGTCGTTCTAATTCTTCACGAAATAATTTCGTGTGAGTTTTACCGGTTCTCGCTGTAACTCGCCAATCAATAGCACGAATATCATCTCCTGTTTGATAATGGCGAACTTCATCAAACTCCATTCCACGCCCTTTACTGCGAGATAAATAGTTACCTGACATTTGACCATGAATATTTTTACGGGCAGACAAGTCGATCAACGCTGTTTTATTTTGATAATAAAGCAGTTCAGCCATCGCAAGTTCTACTCCGTTGCTATGTATGCTAGCAAGTTGGCTTTGGCAGTCGATGTTAGAATGTTTTTCTTTGTTGTTAATTGTTTTTTGTTTAAACCACATTGTTATATTAGCTTAAGATATAGTGTATTTTTACTGGCCATAGTTTTTATCATTAGGCTACCGCAACCAAACTCAATAAATGATCAAGTAAATGATTGGCTGTAATGCCTTCAGCTTCGGCTTGATAACTAAGAATAATTCTATGTCTTAATACATTATGTAATACGGCTTGAATATCTTCAGGGCTAACAAAGTCTCGGTTATGTAACCAGGCGCGGGCACGTGCACATCGGTCTAGGGCAATGGTAGCGCGTGGACTAGCGCCAAAGGCTAACCATGATTTGAGTTTTTCATCATATTTTTCAGGTTGACGTGTTGCCATAATTAAATCAACCATATAGGTTTCAAGACTAGAAGCCATATGAATATTTAGTACTTTTTTGCGTGCATTAAATATTTCTGTTTGACTTAAGACTCTTAATTGCGTTTTTTCTTGGTTAGAATCGTTAAGGGCTTCGCCGCGATTAAGTTTTAGGATTTCTAATTCACTTGCCGCATCAGGGTAATCAATTTCTAAGTGCATTAAAAATCTATCGAGTTGCGCTTCTGGTAATGGGTAAGTACCTTCTTGCTCAATAGGGTTTTGTGTAGCCATTACCATAAATAATTCTGGCAGTTGATACGTTTTTCTACCTACTGTTACTTGGCCTTCAGCCATGGCTTCTAATAATGCTGATTGTACTTTTGCCGGGCTCGGTTAATTTCATCAGCCAGAACTAGGTTTTGAAATAATGGGCCGGCTTTGAAGACAAAACTATCGTCCTCAGGACGATAAATGTCAGTGCCAGTTAAATCGGCCGGTAATAAATCGGGTGTAAATTGAATACGATGAAAATCAGCTTCAATCCCTTCAGCTAAAGCATTAACCGCACGAGTTTTTGCTAATCCTGGCGGTCCTTCTACAATTAAGTGACCATTTGCTAATAAAGCAATCAGTAAATTTTCTACAAAGGCAGGTTGACCAATAATTTGTTGAGATAAATGTTGTTTTAATGCTGAAAAATGTTCAATTGCCATAATTAATTGTCTTTAAATTTATAATCAATATAAGAAAGTGCATTCATGATAATGCATTCTAGTGGTTAAAACTGAAATAACTTCGATAGATGATGGTCATTTTTCGAAGTTACAAGAGTATATATAAGGGTGTTAGTAAATAAAACAACCATTACCTGACTTAGTTGTAACAAATTTTTTCTCATATAATTCAGCTAATAAACTATGCTCTAATAAGCTTTCTTGAATCACACGTTAAAACAAGGATTGATATTTTTGTACAGTTAGATAGAATCAAGGTATTACTTAAGAGGTCTGACCTCTTGGTGTTTTGCCTTTGACTGTAGGATGAGCACTTTACATTGGAGAATAAAGTACATGACGATAAAAATGACCACTCGGGCAGGCGAACGTATCGCCGTAGTTGCAGGGCTTAGAACCCCTTTTGCTAAACAAGCTACGGCTTTTCATGGTGTACCAACCGTTGATTTAGGAAAAATGGTGGTAAATGAATTATTACAGAAACACGATGTTGATCCGAAAATTATTGATCAATGTGTTTTTGGTCAAGTAGTTCAAATGCCTGAAGCGCCAAATATTGCCCGCGAAATTGTTTTAGGTACAGGTATGAACTTACATACGGATGCTTATAGTGTCTCTAGAGCCTGTGCAACGAGTTTTCAATCAACGGTTAATATCGCTGAGTCAATCATGGCCGGATTTGTTGATGTGGGCATTGCAGGGGGGCCGATTCATCTTCTGTTGCACCTATTGGCGTATCGAAAAAATTTGCACGTACTTTATTAGATTTAAGTAAAACAAAAACACTAGGCCAAAAAATAGCATTAATTCGTAAACTAGGTTTTAAAGATATCTTACCGGTTGCTCCTGCTGTTGCTGAATATTCTACTGGTATCTCAATGGGGCAAACGGCCGAACAAATGGCGAAAACATATAATATTTCGCGCGAAGATCAAGATGCTTTAGCCCATCGTTCTCATACCTTAGCAACTCAAAGCCGGGCTGAAGGTAAACTTGATGGCGAAGTGATGAGTGCACATAGTGAACCGTACAATCATTATATCGACAAAGATAATTGTATTCGTGAAAACTCTGTTTTAGCAGGTTATGCAAAATTACGCCCTTGTTTCGATAAAAAACACGGCACAGTTACGGCGGCAACAAGTACGGCTTTAACTGATGGTGGCGCGGCTATTTTATTAATGCGTGAAGGTCGAGCAAAAGAACTTGGCTATAAGCCTCTAGGTTATATTCGTAGTTATGGGTTTGCTGCCATTGATGTTTGGCAAGATTTATTGATGGGGCCGAGTTATGCAACGCCTATTGCTTTAAAACGCGCAGGACTTGAATTGGCTGATTTAGATCTAATTGAAATGCATGAAGCTTTTGCTGCTCAAACGCTTGCAAATATGCAAATGTTTGAAAGTGCTAAATTTGCTAAAGAGCACTTAGGTCGTGATAAAGCAATTGGTGAGATAGATATGACAAAATTTAATGTAATGGGTGGTTCGTTAGCTTATGGTCATCCGTTTGCTGCTACGGGGGCGCGTTTAATTACGCAAACGTTAAATGAACTTAATCGTCGTGGCGGTGGTGTAGGCTTAACTACAGCTTGTGCGGCAGGTGGTTTAGGTGCAGCAATGGTTGTGGAGACAGACTAATGAGCGATAATAAAAAAGAAGTAAATGCTGAAATGGTATCAGTGAACAATGCTGAAATGGTATCAGTGAACAATGATGAATTAACGTCTACTGAAGAAAAATGCATTACTAGTGCGTTTACCCTCGTTCGACAAAAAAATGGCATTGCTCATTTAGTGATAGACGTAGTTGGCGAGACAATGAACACGCTTAAGGCTGAGTTTGCTGAGCAGGTATCAGAGGTTCTGGCTGAAATTAAATCAGATTCGACCATTACTGGGATTGTGCTATGTAGTGGCAAAAAAGATTCTTTTGTTGCCGGTGCTGATATTAATATGATCAATGACTGTAAAACAAAAGAGGCTGTGATGGCGATGACTCGTCAAGGTCAAATGCTTTTCTCACAACTTGAACAGTTAAATGTGCCGATTGTTGCTGCAATTAATGGCACCTGTTTGGGGGGCGGTTTAGAGCTAGCGATGGCATGTCATGCACGTGTGTGTAGTGATAGCCCTAAAACAGCTTTAGGTTTACCTGAAGTACAATTAGGCTTACTGCCAGGTGGTGGTGGTACGCAACGATTGCCAAAACTTGTCGGGGTGCAAAAAGCACTGGATATGATGTTAACAGGTAAACAATTGCGTGCTAAACAAGCACTAAAAGCCGGTTTGGTTAACGATGTTGTTCCGAATAGTATTTTATTGGCTACAGCAGAAGAAATGGCATTACCGGTAACTTTAAAAAATCAGTGAAATTTAAATCGTCTTTCGTTAATAAATTCCTTGAAGGCACTTCAGTAGGCCGTGGCATTGTTTATAAGCAAGCTACAAAATCTGTTTTGTCTAAAACGAAAGGAAATTACCAAGCCGCCGGTTAAAATTATTGATTGTGTAAAAACAGGGGTAGAGGAGTCTCCGGCGAAAGGCTATCAAATTGAAGCAGAGCATTTTGCTGAGTTAGTGATGAGTCCTGAATCAGCCCAATTACGTAACCTTTTCTTTGCAACAACAGAAATGAAAAAAGAGCAGGGTGTTGCTGATGTTTTACCTGAAAAAATTTCAAAAGTCGGTATCTTAGGTGGCGGCTTAATGGGTGGAGGTATTGCGTTTGTTACGGCAACTAAAGCAAGTATACCTGTTCGTATAAAAGATATTAGCCATGAAGGTATTCGCCATGCATTGAAATATAGTTTTGATTTACTTAATGCAAAAGTAAAACGTCGCTTTATCCGTAAAAGTGAAATGCAAAAACAAATGTCGATGATTACCGGGTGTGTTGATTATTCTGGTTATAAAAATGTTGATATTGTTGTAGAAGCTGTATTTGAGAATTTAGAATTAAAGCAAAATATGGTGCTTGAAATAGAAAAGAATACGAAAGAGTCTACTATTTTTGCTAGTAATACTTCTAGTCTACCTATTGGAAATATAGCGGCAAAAGCAGCGCGACCAGAAAATGTCATTGGTTTACATTATTTTTCACCTGTTGATAAAATGCCTTTGGTGGAGATTATTCCCCATGATTCTGCTGTAGGTAAAACCTCAGATCAAACGATTTCTACAACAGTAGCTTTTGCCAAAAAACAAGGTAAAACACCTATTGTTGTTAAAGATAAAGCTGGTTTTTATGTTAACCGGATTTTAGCACCTTATATGAATGAAGCGGCACTGTTGTTATTAGGCGGCGAACCTATAGATAAGGTAGACAACGCCTTGGTTAATTTTGGTTTTCCTGTTGGTCCAATGCAATTACTTGATGAAGTCGGTATTGATGTTGGCGCCAAAATAGGGCCAATTTTACAAGCTGATTTAGGCGAACGATTTGCCGCACCTTCAGCATTCTCTAAACTATTAGATGACGGACGATTAGGTAAAAAAGCAAATAAAGGTTTTTATTTATACGGCAAACAGGCGAAAAAAGGTAAGAAGCAAGTTGATGATAGTATTTATACATTATTAAATTTGAAACCGCTTGGTAGCTTATCTAATGATCAAATAGCTAAACGTTGTCTATATATGATGCTTAATGAGGCTGCTCGTTGTGTTGATGAAGGTATAGTTCGAAATGCACGTGATGCTGATATCGGCGCTATATTTGGTATAGGCTTTCCACCTTTCTTAGGTGGACCATTACGTTATATAGATAAAATTGGCGCTCAATCTATCGTGGCACAATTAGCTCAATGGTCTGAGCAATATGGTGAACGCTACACTCCTTGCGAAGCATTAGTCTCAATGGCTGAAAATGGGACTAAATATTATTAGTGTCTGTTAAGTATTATTAAATAAAATTACTACGCTTTACCAATTAACTAATAGTTACTACGAGTTAAAACGCCAATTCTTCGGAGTTGGCGTTTTTTTATTCTTTTTTGAAAGTAAATGTATTAAACCAATCTCACTCACTATGTGATCATTTCAACGTATAAAATAGATCACTTAACTAATGCAATTGGTATTAACTGAACAATAATAAAATGGCAAAAAAGATCCGCATAGTGGCAAATTGTTCCTGATGGTATGGGAAATATTTTGCCTCATTATTTTGTCAAGTAATAATGAAAATAGATGTGTCATGCTTGATTAAATAGTGTTATTTAATTATATTAGCGCCGATTTTTAGGTGTATTAGTATTATTAGTGTGGTGTTAGTAAGCGGGTAATTATGTTTTTATTAATGTTGTTAATTATTTGTTATAGCGTGTTGTGTGGTGTGTTTTTTTACTGTCAAGCTCTATTAACAGGTCTTGGCTGTAAGCGTTGGACGGTAGCGGGTATTGTATTTGGCTTGCTAGCTTGGCCAATGTTTGTTATGAAAAAGCGAATGCAGTTATATCGTTTGTTTGGGATTAAACAGCTGATTTTCAATGCTTGATGATCGGTTGTTATTACTGAATAGTTGATAGGTAGATGTTGCTAAGGATACCCTATAAGACTTATTTTTAAGTAGCTAGATTTTAAATAGAAAGGGTAAACTTCTGAAGGTGTAACTGGAAATAAAGTTGCTAACATCCATGTTAGTAAGCTTTTAGATACTTATGACAGTTGTCATAAAGATAAGGAATTACCTATATTCTTGGTGGATTAAGACCACCAAGTGTTAGCAGACGTTTCTTTTATTTCAATACGTGCTGCAATAGGGTTAACTTTTTTCGCTTTTTTTGTAGTAAAAAGCATTTTCAATAAATTGGTCATAATAAACCTTTTTGATTTTTATAAATTTTTGTTTGGATTTATAATCGACGGGTACCTCGTTTAGCTCCAATCGTTTCAATATTCAGGTTGTTATCATCACTCAAACGACGGGTACCTCGTTTAGCTCCAATCGTTTCAATATTCAGGTTGTTATCATCACTCAAACGACGGGTACCTCGTTTAGCTCCAATCGTTTCAATATTCAGGTTGTTATCATCACTCAAACGACGAGTACCTCGTTTAGCTCCAATCGTTTCAATATTCAGGTTGCTATCATCACTCAAACGACGAGTACCACGTTTTGCGCCGATTTCTTGTATATCTAAACTATGAATATCCGTAACTTGAGTGGTGAAACTGACATAGCCATTGAAAGAATAATTGAATTTAACATGCACTTTTCCTCATTTAGTTATTTATTAGTATTATCAACAATGAATATGCTTAAACCGTGCCAAATAAGTTTGACATTAGATGGAACTTAGACTAATAGAGGCGTGCCGAGTTATTTACACTTTATTATTTAGATATTTTGGATGGTTAGCATAACGTGATTGTTTTAATGCTAAATTTTTGACGTCAATATACCGATGAAAAGGTAAAGTTGTGAAGGTTTAATTAAAGGCTGTCGATTTTTTGGCTATTTGGTGAGCAAGTAAATATTTTTGAAAATGTTCAGTCGCCAAGGGTTTACTATATAAATACCCCTGTAATTGTTCACAGCGTAATCCTGATAAAAAGCTTAGTTGGTGATTGGTTTCTACGCCTTCAGCGACAACATCCATACCCAGGTTATGGGCAATGGTGACAATGGTGGCTACCATATTCCTACCTTGCTCAGACTCTTCAATATCATCAACAAACGCTTTGTCTATTTTTAGTGTGTTAAGCGGGAATTTTTTCAAATAGGCCAAAGAAGAATAGCCCGTACCGAAATCATCAAGAGATAAATGAATTCCCAACGCTCTGATTTGAAGCATGGTGTCTATTGCTTCTTGAGGAGAATTCATGACAGTGCCTTCTGTTATTTCTAATTCTAAATGTTTGGCGGGTAATTTACTTTCTTTTAAAATACTTGCAATTTGAGAGACTAAATTTGCTTGAGTGAATTGTACGGCAGATAAATTTACCGCAACTCTACCTTCAAATAATCCAAGATCTACCCATTTTTTAGTAGCATAACAAGCTTTTCTTAATACGATTTCACCTATATCTATTATTTGGCCAGTTTCTTCTGATACTGGAATAAATACTACTGGACTAATCAGTCCTTTGTTAGGGGTTTCGAAGCGCACTAAAGCCTCCATCCCTGCTATCTTGCCAGTTGAAATTTCGATTTTAGGTTGGTAATAAACAGAAAAAGAGTCGTCTTTTAAGCCGTGTCTAATCAAGCTTTCAATTTGTAACCTTTTCACGGCTTCTTTATTCATGGAATCACTGAAAAATTGGTATTTATTGCCACCACTTCCTTTAGCATGATACATGGCTGTGTCAGCATTTTTCAATAATTCGTGAGCTGTAACACCATCTTCTGGGGAAAGTACAATACCTATACTGCTATACAGTACGATTTCTTGATTTTTTATTTTAAAAGGAATGGCAACCGTACGTAATATGTCCTTTGCCGAAGTAATTGTATGAATATCGTTGGTGCCTTCAATTATAATACTAAATTCATCGCCGCCCAACCTATATACGGTATCCTGTTTTCGACCAAGAGTTAACATACGTTTGGCAACTTGACATAATATTGCGTCGCCTACTTGGTGTCCCATGGAATCATTAATTTTTTTGAAATTATCTAAATCAAAAACAAGTAAAGCATGATCAATATTACTTTTCACTAAACGGGCTTGAATAGCTTGAAAATAAGAGCGATTTGGTAAACCTGTTAGTGTATCTGAGCTGACTAACTTTCTTAGCTCTGCTTCGGTTTCCTTTCGTTTTGTTATATCTGAAAAAACACCAACAAAATGAGAGATTTTGTTGTTTTCATCATAAATAATATCAATATTTAAATCTGCTAAATATTTACTACCATCATCACGAATACTTTCTATTTCACCATACCAATTCCCTTTTGATACTAAATGTTGTTTCACATTTTGTGTAAAGCTTTTAGGGTATTGATTAAAGGTGAGTGAACTACCAATGGTTTGTTTTTTATTTGTGCCCGTTATACGTTGAAAAGCTTTATTGACGTCAACAGCAATAAATTGGCGATCGTAAATAATAACAGCGTCAGATATATTTTGAATACATCGAGCAAATAACTTTAATCGTTCTTCTGCTTTTTTTATTTGGCTGATATCTTTAAGGGTACCTGTCATACGTGAAGGATTATTATTTTCGTCTCGTTCAACTATTTTTCCACGATCTAAAATCCATACCCATTTATTGTTTTTATTTTTGACACGGTAGGTAGCTTCAAAATGGGCTGTGTTTTGAGTAAAGTGTTCCTCTAAAGCTATTTTAACTCTTTCAATATCATGATGATGAATATTGGTTTTTATAGCACCTTTGTTGTTTGTAAATTCACTTTTATTTCGTGTTCCATCTTGTGGGAACTCTAGAATACCCCAAATATTTGAACGGTATATTTTATCTGTGATTATGTTCCAATCCCACATTTCATCGCCACTACCCCACAAAGATAATTTTAAACGTTCTTCGCTTTCTTTTATTTGTGAGTTATAGAGTTGTTTATTCCTATATTGTTGAAGAATATAGGCTAAAAAGAGTAATGTTAGCACGGTGTAAACCAGTAACATACCTGTTGATAACCACCATGGTGGTAATATGTGCATATTCAATTGACTGGTTTTTGGTTTGTTTGAGTCATATATGTCGTAGGCTTGCACTTCAAAGACATATTTTCCCGGGCTTAAGTTAGTGTAAGTGGCACGATTGTCCGTAGTATTTGTTACAGCATCAATCCAATCTTTCTCTAATCCTACTAACCTATATCGATAACGTAGCTGTGAGGGCAGCTTTGTGTTGGGTGATACAAACTCAATACTGATGGGTGATTGTTTATAAGCTAACTCTAAATTATCTAAAGAATTTAAATGTTTATCTAAAGTGAATGTGTCTTCTTTATTGGAGGTAGAGGTTTTTTTTGCATCAATAGGAGTTCTTTTATTTGCAACATAAAGATTGGTGAATATTGGAAGCGTTATATTATGATTTATTTTTAATAATTCACTGGGAGTAAATTGATAAAAGCCATTAGGGCTTCCAAAATACATCCTACCTTTACTGTCTTTAAAGGCTGAAGACACTAAAAACTCAGGTGTGTTAATAGCAAAATCAATGTCAAACTTTATTACTTCAGATGTTTTAAGGGATATTGAGTTAAGTCCTGAATTGGTTGCCACCCAAATATTTTCATCTTCGTCTATCAGCAATGAAGCAATGTAGTTGTTTGTTAATCCATTATTCTCATTAAAGATTCTTGTTTTTTTATTTTTTTTGTTAACAATCATTAATCCATGGGAATCTGATCCCAAGAATATGTTGTTATTATGTATCCAGATATTATTTATCGACTTGGTGTTTATTGTTTTACTTAATTCATAATGATTTTTTTCAAAGTCGTTATTGTTAATGTTAAAGGTAAATACTTTATTGTTTTCGGTTAATAAAATTATTTTATCATTATTAATTTGTAAATGAATAAATTTATCATTATTTAATGTTGAATAGCGTGTAAATAATTCATCATTTGTTTGGTATTTATTGAGATACCCTTCATTATCAATATACCAAAGAGCGCCTGTTGAAGCTAAAATAGCGTTATTAGCAGGATAATTTGTTTCCTTTAACCATTTTTCTTTTTCTAATAAAACTTTTTGAAGAATATTGTATTCAAAAAGTTTACCTGAATTAGTAATAATGAAGAGAATGTCTGGGTTTGGGGATGTAATTCGCCAGATACCATCGTTTAAATGAATTTCAACCTTTGTTAATTTTTTAGTCTTAGATAAGCTAAATAGACCGTTTTTTTCAGTTGATAGCCAAATTGTACTATCAGTTGTTTCTATAAATGACTCTACTCGATATTTTTGTTTGTTATCTTTAATTAAACCATGAAAAATAAGTCCTGTTAATGGCGAATATTTATTTATCCCTCCACCATAACTTGCTAACCACATAATATCGTTATGATCACGGTAAATATCCATTAGCCAGTTTTCACTTAACGATTTTGGTTTTTTGTTGTCTTGGTAGGCTTTAATATCATTATTTAATAAGTTAATGGTATTTAAGCCATTGTGAGTAGCTAGCCAAACATGATTTTCATCAAATTGTTCTATTGCTCTAATATTATTTGATAATAAAATTTGGTTTTTGTTGTTTTGCTTTTGTTGCTCTGTGAAATGAGAAACAAGTTGATAACGATCATCAACAATATATAACCCATTATCGGTTGCCGCCCAATATTGGTTATCAATAGTTTTCATATCAAATAAGGCATTCGCTTCGATAGTTAAATTGAATTTATTTGCTTTTTTTAGTGAACCAATATAATTAAGGCTTTTACTGAGTATATGAATTCCTTTATCAAAAGTACCTAGCCAATAGTTTTGCTGTTTATCTTGAAAAATGGTTTTGATTTCACGAATTCTATCATTATAGTTGCGGACATTAACTCGGTTGAATTTAATGTCATTATTGCTATTTGAAGGCGAGAGAGTATGTAGTCCTTCAGCTGTTGATATCCAAAGTAATGAGGTTTGAGTATTAGTAGATGAATCATTTTTGTTTTGATAAATATCCCAAATTTGATTGTCTTTAAGGGATGAATCATCATTGTCCTTGTGCGTGAACGTGTCAAAATTATCTAATTCAATGTTATAACGGCTTAAGCCATTTTCGGTACCTACCCACAGTATATTTTCATTATCTATAAATATTTTACGAATCACATTATCAGCGATTGAATGTTTGTCATTTATATCTTGTCGGTAGGTCACTAAATTACTACCATCAAAACGGTTTAACCCATCTTCAGTGGCAAACCAGATAAAACCTTGGTGGTCTTGAGTAATACCAAAGACGTTAGAATTAGACAAGCCTTGTAATGTGGAAAGTTGACTGAAACTTAGTTGTTCATTACTTGATTCTATATAGGCGTCTTCTGTTGAAATTGACTCGTCGTTGAGTTGCTCATATGCAAAAATAGGGTAGGAAAAAATAGTAAAAGAAACAATTGTGATGAATTTTTTTAAGGTGTTAGTAAAATATGAGAGCACAGATCAACCTAGCTTAGCTAAAGTAAAGGGAAAATTATTTTTAAACATTCTTAAACATATATAGCATTAGACGAAAGTATATGACGAACCATTTAAAATGATGTGTCACCTTAAGTCAAATCTTTGTTGTCTGAGTGTATGCCTTTATTTTTTATTGTAATCTTTGTATATCGGCAGTATTAATATTTTCTTTGACTTTTTTTTGTGAAATCATTTAGGTCGATTATTTGATTACTATCCAGTACGTGTTGGATTTGGTTAGGAAGGATGGACTCTTCTGTTGGTATTGACATGAGAATAATTCTGTCAGGTTTAGCTTGTACCATCAATTGGCTTTCAATAAACGTAAGGATTTCTTCAAATTTTAAAGATAAAATAGCCTTAACTAGTTGGGTTTTATGGTTAAATTGAAGGTCTTTATTACAAATTGCAGCCCAAAAGCGCTGACTTTTAATTCTTAAATTATTATCTTTTTCTTGCAGTTGTCCCGCTAATCCGTGAATAAGATGTGACCAATCCTCGATACTGAGACTTTTAATCGTGCTTATACTCTCAATAATAAATTTATCTATAGCACTCGTTAAGGTAATCGCATCGGTATTGGGTGACTGAATATAAAAAGCAATACCTGGATATCGGTTTATTGGCACATACCCGACACCGACGAGGTAGCCATATTGTTTGTCAGTGCGCATTTCTTGAAAAAACAAAGGGGATAAAAGATGACTTGCTACCATGGTTAGGGCCACTAACTTTTCATCTCGGGTTCGTAGTGGATTATAAATAACTGTAGCATGATCATGTTCAGGTATCGTTAAGGGGTAAACAAGTGTTTTTTTATTGAAAATATCAATAACAGGGCATTGCACTGCATATTCATTACTATAATTGTTATCAAAAGCTATTTTTATATTGTCTACAATGTTAGTGGCGTGTTCCATAAGCCAGTTACCATGAATTAACACTTCGAGTGTTATTTTTTCAAAAAGTTGTTTACTGAAACGTTGGTATTGGGAACAACTGACAGTATCTAAAGCCTTGGCTAAATCATCAGCGCAAGGATTATTAGGTTGCATTAATGAACTGAGTGTAGAAAATAACTGTGAAATAGACTTGCTTTTGTCGCTATTTTTCCAGTGAGTCATTAACTGTTGTTTGCATAAGTTGAAACTTTTTTCATTTATTTCGTGATGTTTTAGGCTATAGAGCAGTTTTTCTAATAGCTTGGGTTGGTTTTCACTAATTCCTGAGACTTGTAGGGTAATACCACCTTGATGGGCATATAAATGGTAATGTATACAAGCAAGTTCCGCATCGTAGTTTTCTGCAACGATAGTATTAGAATATAAATCTACAAATAAGCGTGTCATCGCGATGTTTTCGACACTCTCTAGAGAGAAGGGGGAATCAATACCAATATATATGTAGCCTTTAGGAACTTTAAACGTTGTGTCTTGTTTGTACCATACAGATAAGCCGTTAGTTGAGACAATGTTTTTAGGTAGAATATTTTTATCTTCGTTATCATAAACGTGTGGGTTGCCACTAATATAAGGATTTTCTTCTGGTAAAAAGAGATCCTTATTTACCTGAAATTGTGGATGTGTTGGTGTGGATAGTTGGCGCCAATAAGTTAATATTTCTTCTGGTATTTTACTTGTATGATAAGGTACTTGATACCAGAAACTTGTTTTAGAAAAAGTATTGTTAGGGCTAACATGAATAATGCGAAGATTATCTGCATTAAGATAATTAAGCAGGTGATTTATATTGTTATCATCCATACCTGACATGATGTAATCACCAAAAATATAGTCAACACTGGGATAATGTTGCATATTAATAGCGAGTTGGCTCACATTGTCTAGTGGGCTGCACTTTTCTTGATACATAAAAGACAAGTCAGCTATGATTTGCTTTTCTTTGTAATAATATCTCGGTATTTTTTCTGATTTTAATAGGCCTATATATGAAAAAACGATACTAATAATATCATTAATATGTAATTCACCTAATTCTGTTAAGCCGATACTAATATTAAAATCTTTAAAATTTGAGCCATTAATACCTGAACCGGCGGTTAAACTCATTGCCCATTGCTCTTGTTTTAATTTGGCTAAAATACTGCCATTACCCTCATGACCGATTAAGTAAGTTAGTATAGATTCGGGTTTGTCTTGGTAATACTTATCAATACTTTCCATTGCAAAGCTGATAATTAATTTATGCTCTTTTTTTACTGGTTGTACATCTATCTGTATTCCTTGATGTTCAGGCAAATACAGAGGGTGGGTAACCGTTGATAGAGGGTGATTATTATTTTTGATATCACTAAACATACCCTGCACTAAACTATTTAGTTCAGTTAATGATTGTGGACCTTCCACGGCTAGGGTCATATAGCTTGCTTGATAGTATTGCTCAAAAAAAGCGCTTACTTCTTTACCAATACTGACA
Organism: Colwellia maritima; assembly: GCF_022669015.1. Classification (GTDB taxonomy): domain Bacteria; phylum Pseudomonadota; class Gammaproteobacteria; order Enterobacterales; family Alteromonadaceae; genus Colwellia; species Colwellia maritima. The sequence goes on from NZ_JAKKSL010000005.1 coordinate 257,850, forward strand.
CCATTTCTATCGGCTAGGGTGTCAACATTTCCAACGGAAAATTGAGAAAAAGGGTGTCGTTGGTTGATCGTTTCTTTATGCACGTCATATAAACGGCGAACATCATCTTTTAGTTTTAATTTAAATTCAGCTTCAATGTTTTTACGTTCTTTGCTAATGAATTCATCGGAAAGTAAAGGGGAAATAAAAAACTGGCTAAAGCGATCAAGCGCTTCATTAAAATGTTGGTGGTGAATATCAAAGTAAAAGCAGGTATGTTCTGTGGCTGTCCAAGCATTATTACTGCCACCATGTTGATTGATGAATTTTTGGTACTCACTACCATCAGGATATTTAGTAGTTCCTAAAAAAAGCATATGTTCAAGAAAGTGAGCTAACCCCTCTCTATCAGAAGGATCATTAAAGTGACCGGCGTTAACGGCTAATGCGGCAGCACTCTTGTCAGTCTCTTCGTTATGAATCAATAAAACACGTAAACCATTGTCTAAGGTAAGTGGCTGATATTTTTTTAAATCATTCGGACTTTGCTTCAACTCATGGTTCCTAATTTTAATTCGTTATCTACCTTAAATTACCTTATGGTATAATAAGAGTCTATTTTATTCTTAACACTTAATATATATTTCTATTACTATAGCAAAAAAACAAACACCGCGTAAGTTTATCGAGTCGATAAGCGGGAGAATCAATGTATATTTATATCATGCGCCATGGAGAGGCTGCAAATATTGAAGGTGAAGATTCACAGAGACCTTTGACAAAAAAAGGTGTTGTTGAAGCTGAGCAAATGGGCTTTTGGTTAGCCCAATGTAAGCTAACAAGATTACTGAAAATATTTGTTAGCCCCTATGTTAGAGCGCAGCAAAGCTGTAATAATGTAATGTCAGCTTTTAACAAGTCAGCAAAACTGTCAGGGATTAATTCTGAAACACTGGATTTAATTACACCATCAGGCAATGTGAAGCACGTTCATGATTTTATTGATGGCTTATGTCATGAACTTGAGTTTTCTCAGCATAATACCTGCGATGAAAAAGAAGCTATATTATTTGTTTCTCATATGCCTTTTGTGAGTTATTTAGTGGGTGAATTAACGGATTCGACTAACATGCCAATTTTTTCGACCGGTGCTATAGCGGTAATTGATTATGATATTGTAAAAATGCAAGGCAAGTTAGTTGATATAGTTTTACCTGAAAATACGGGTATTCTTTAGTTTTTATCTTTTATGTTTTAAATTTGTCTTTCAGTTCAATTAAGGCTAACAAAGCACCATTGCCGCCCCATTCTAAGGGGGCTTGGTGAAATGCCATAACATCGGGATGTTGCACTAACCAATGAGGAACTTTATTTTTTAATACTTTAGAGCCAACCCCGTGAATGATACATATACACTGTGCATGCTCTTTTTGACAAGCATAGAGTAATGCAGCAATTTCTTGCTTGGCTTGTCTTTGATCTAAACCATGCAGGTCTAAAATTAGATCAGGCCTGTAAACTCCTCGTCGTAAATTTTTGGCTTCAAAACTACTAACATCACCACGAACGTATTTCATCGGGCCTTGAGTACTTAAATTTGGTTCAAATTCATCAGAAAAGTAAAATTGCGCAAGTGCTTTACTTTTATCATGCAAAGTATTCTTTTGATGTTTTTTTTGTTGAGAGCTACTTTTAGGCTTGCTGAGTTTTTTATCAAAGTGTATGGTGTCCACTTTTAATCGTTTTACCTTACCTATCGATTGTTGAAAAAGTTTTTCATCAGTGATGTCGTTCGATTTTTGATGGTTATTTAATTTTTGCAGCATATGTTTCATTTTCATCATGACAGTTTAAAAATATCTGTTAATCTTTACAAGAAATGAATGTAATGAATTATACTTCAGCTAATTTAATTGATCTTAATTGATACTTTGAACAGGTTCTAACAACGTTAGGCTATTTACACTACTTAAAAGCAATAGGATTTTTAAATGACTCAGTTATCCGCTATCACTAACCAGTTACATTCCGTGGCTGATTATTGTCGATATGGTGCGACGTTATTCAATCAAGCTGAATTATTTTATGGGCACGGCAGTGATAATGCGTTTCACGATGCCTATATCTTGGTTATGTACGCTTTATCATTACCTAATGAACTTGATGACAGTATAATGTCCTGTCGCTTGGTTGAATCGGAAAAATTAAATATTTTGGCCTTGTTTTCTCGTCGTGTTGAAGAGAGAATTCCGGTTGCTTATATTACTCATGTTGCTTATTTTGCCCAGTTACCTTTTTATGTTGATGAGAGAGTATTAATACCGCGTTCACCTATTGCTGAATTAGTTGAAAATCAATTTTTTCCTTATGTTGCTTCAAATAAACAACCTAAACGTATTTTAGATTTATGTACGGGAAGTGGATGTATAGCTATTGCTTGTGCTAGTTATTTTAGTGAGGCAGACGTAGATGCCGTCGATTTATCTATTGATGCACTTAATGTGGCGCAAATAAATATAGAAAACCATGGTCTTTGTGAACAAGTTATTCCAATTCAGTCTGATGTTTTCTCTGGGGTTGAAGGGCAATGTTATGATTTAATTGTCAGTAATCCACCTTATGTCGATCAACAAGATATTGATTGCATGCCACAAGAATACCAACATGAGCCGGAAATGGGTTTAGGTTGTGGTAATGATGGCTTAGATATTGTTCGGATTATCCTTGCTGAAAGTGCTGAGCATCTTAATGAGGGCGGTTTCTTATTCTGTGAAGTTGGTAACTCAGAAGTTCATGTGAGAGCCTTGTATAAAGATGTTCCGTTTACTTGGCTTAACTTTGAGCGTGGTGGTCATGGCGTATTTATGTTAACTAAGGCACAATTAGTTGAGCATTCAGACACTTTTACTGCAGCTTTAGAAAATCATTAATAAAAATCATATAAATTAAATAGACGTTGGAGTTAGAATGTCAGGCAATACCTTTGGAAAATTATTTACTGTCACTTCGTTTGGTGAAAGCCATGGTTTAGGCCTTGGTGCTATTATTGATGGTTGCCCACCGGGAATCGAATTATCTGAGGAAGATTTACAAGGTGATCTTGATAGACGACGTCCAGGTAAATCGCGTTTTACTACCGCTCGCAATGAAGCGGATAAAGTTAAAATTATGTCAGGTGTTTTTGAAGGTAAAACAACAGGTACACCGATAGGTTTAATTATTGAGAATACAGACCAACGTTCTAAAGATTACGGCAATATTGCACAAAGCTTCCGTCCAGGTCATGCTGATTATACCTACACTCAAAAGTATGGTTTACGTGATTATCGTGGTGGGGGCCGTTCTTCGGCAAGAGAAACGGCTATGCGTGTTGCGGCCGGCGCAGTAGCAAAAAAATTCCTTTTACAAAAGTTTGGTATGAAAATACAAGCTTGTGTAACGCAAATTGGTGATATTACAGCCACGTCTGCTGATAGTGCCCCGCTTGATTTTGCCACCATCAATTGGGAAGAAGTTGAAGCAAATCAATTCTTTTTCCTGACAACAGTAAACTTGAACAATTAGATCAGCATTTACGGGATGTTATGCGTGCTAAAGATTCAATAGGCGCTAAAATTAGTGTTGTGGCAACGAATGTTCCTGTTGGTTTAGGTGAGCCAATTTTCGATCGCCTTGATGCAGAAATTGCTCATGGTCTAATGAGTATTAATGCCGTTAAAGGGGTTGAAATCGGTGATGGTTTTGCGGTTGTTAATCAAAAAGGCTCAGAGCATAGAGACGAGTTAACACCTGAAGGATTTAATAGTAATCATGCAGGTGGTATTTTAGGTGGTATATCTTCGGGTCAAAATATTATTGCGCATTTAGCATTAAAGCCAACATCAAGCATTGGCGTTAGTGGTAAAACTGTGGATGCTAATGGCGTGGCGACTGATATTATCACGAAAGGGCGTCATGATCCTTGTGTTGGTATTCGCGCAGTACCTATCGCTGAAGCTATCTTGGCGTTAACGTTAATGGACCACTACTTAAGGCATAGAGCACAAAATGCTGATGTTATTTGTAGTACCCCAGTGATTACACAAAACTAAATATTTTTTATAAGTCGAGACGTTAAGGATTTACTTTGTCATTATTTACTCGACTTTCTACGAGTTACTTTTTTTACTTCGCAATTCTTGGTTTAATTTCACCTTACCTTTCGGTATTTCTAGACGGCAAAGGTTTTAACTCGGTAGAGCTAGGTGAAATTTTTGCTATTCTTACTGCCACTAAAATAGTCGCCCCCAGTTTATGGGCAATTTTAGCGGATAAAACGGGTCAAAAATTACTTATTATTCGCCTTGGCGCATTGCCGGCGTTATTAAGCTTTATCGTGTTGTTTTGGTTAAATAGTTATTGGCCAATTAGTTTCTGTTTAGCTTTATTTAGTCTTTTTTGGACAGCAATTTTACCGCAACTTGAAGTGTTTACCTTAACTTCTGTTCGACATAGTAGCAAAATATACGCACGCATTCGTTTGTGGGGTAGTTTAGGATTTGTTGCATTAGCCGTCTTTGCAGGACAGGTGATGGAATACTATACCCAAGTTGATGCATCAAATAGCATTATTAGTTCCTTTACTGATGCATTTGTGTTGATGGGAGGCGTTATTTTATTGTGCTTATTATTGTCAACCATGGTGATTAAACCACAACGCATGGTGAACAAAGTTCAGCAACAAGCACTGGCAATAACCGGTAAATTACTAGAGCCAAGATTTGTTATTTTCTTTATTTCTGGTGTGTTATTGCAAATTAGTTTTGGGCCTTATTATGGTTTTTTTGCACTGTTTTTACGTGATTTAGCTTATCCTGGTTTTGCGGTTGGTTTATTAATTTCTCTTGGTGTTGTTGCTGAAATTCTTGTGTTTATTTTTGCTAGTAACTTCTTTAAAGCCTTTTCATTAAAGACAATATTAATTTTCAGTTTAGCGGCAACCGCACTTCGTTGGTTTTTAGTCGCTTTGTATGCAGATTCAATTTGGCTTTTGGCATTTACACAGCTATTACATGCCGCAAGTTTTGCACTTTTTCATAGTGCTTCAATGGTTTTTATTAGTGAACATTTTACTCGTTGTCAGCAATCCAGAGGACAAGCAGTTTATTTGGGGGGTGTTTATGGTGTGGGCGGGGCTATAGGTGCCTATGTGGCAGGTGTTTTATGGCTTGATGGTCTTGGTGCTAGTACCGCTTTTCTAACTGCCAGTGGCACTGTTTTATTCGCTGCTTTGTTAATGTGGTTTATGCCGGCTCAAGTTAAACAAAAAAGCCCAGTCAAATGACTGGGCAAAAATAAATAACAATAAGGGATAGGAAATTAACATTTAACGTTGAGGTTTAATTCTCCTGTAATAAGCTTTTTCCGTTGATAGCTATTTTACGAGGCTTTAATGCTTCTGGTATTTCTCTTAGTAAATCAATATGTAATAAACCATCTTTCATAAATGCACCAATAACTCGTACATGCTCACCTAATTGAAACTTTCTTTCAAAGTTTCTTTCAGCAATGCCTTGATGTAAAAATCTTCGAGGAGTCTGATTTTCTTTCGTTTCGTTATTTACACTTGCATCGGCCGATTTAGTGCCTATCACAATTAAGTTATTGTCTTTAGATTCAATATCAATATCTTGTTCACTAAAACCCGCAACTGCCATGGTAATTCTGTATTGATCTTCGGCTAATAGTTCAATGTTGTACGGAGGGTATGATGATTGTTTGTCAGAGCGAGAAGCTTTGTCCATTAGACCAAACTAAATGATCAAAACCAATAAATGAACGATAAAGTGGGCTGAAATCTGTTGTTGATGTACGCATAATAAAATATCCTAATAATTAGCAATAATAATATTATTTTAAGCAATAAGTCGCTGTTACCTTGGTTTTCTCTATATGTTGCTACTATTACCAACTAGGTTGCATAACAGTGTATTTACATTGCTTTATATAGTAAAACTTATCAGTACTCATTGATAAAATAATGCTGCCTTTCTTACCTAATAAAGGTGTATATGAACAGGCAATGAGTTAATTGTAGCCCCATATGGCGACTACAATAATAAAGATGGGACTGTGGTTTTATTTTTCAAGGATAAAATAAAATAAATTTGTAGTTGTTTGATTTTTAGGTGTTTATTTTTTAATCGTTATTCTCTGTTTCATTGCCGTCTTCAACAACAAGGACTGGAGCAATGTTTTTTACGGCGCTAAGTGCACGTTCATAATCAGGATGTTGTGAAATATTTGCTACCAATTCTTTATACTGCACACTGCCTTTGCTATCAATAATGAAAATAGCGCGTGTAAGTAAACCCATATCTTTAATAATTAAGCCATAGTTTTCACCAAAATTACGCCAAACAGAATCAGATAAAACTTTTATTTGATCGACTCCTTCCACCTTACAAAAACGTTTTTGAGCAAAAGGTAAATCATTACTGATGGTTAGTAGTGTTATGTTACTAGGTAATTTGGCGGCTTCTTCATTAAAACGCTTTGTTTGAATGGAGCAAACACCAGTGTCTAGGCTAGGAACAACTGAAATTAAAATAGTTTGATCCTTAAAGTCAGATAATTGAACAGGTAGAAAATTTTTATCAACCACTTTAAAATCAGGTGCTTTTTCACCAATATTAACTTGAGTTCCAAGTAAAGTGACATATTTGTCATTTGCCTTAACTAAGTTTTGTGTTTGAGTTAGATTATCTTGATTAAAGGCTTTCGCATTGAAAGATAAACTAAAAATAACAAAAAGTGAGAAAAATAAAAGTTTGTTTAAGGTAGATAAATTCATCATTAGTTGGGATAATTAAATTAAAGGGTAAGTTTACCGTTTTTTACCGTTAATTTCTGCAATATTTTTAATAATAATTGTAAAATTATTGAATTATACTCTACTGTTAACCTTGTAGTGTGCAAATGTTAGTTCAATGGTTAGATACTTGGTTTTCTTATGATAAAAAATTATTTTTACAAAGGTAGTGTTCTCTATGTCAACTAAGTTACTTATTTGTGATGATTCCAATATGGCGCGCAAGCAGCTTGCTCGTTCATTGCCAGATGGGTGGGATGTCGATATAAGTTTTGCCACCGACGGCATTGAAGGTATAGAAGCAATAAAAGCGGGTAAAGGTGATGTGCTGTTACTCGATTTAAATATGCCAAATATGGATGGTTATCAAGTGCTTGAAGCTATTATGCAGCAAGACTTGCCTACGTTAACTATTGTTGTTTCAGGGGACATTCAACCTGAGGCACATAAAAGAGTTACAAGTTTAGGGGCTTTAGATTTTATTCAAAAACCCGTAAATAAAGAAAAATTAACCGAAGTTTTACTGTCCTATGGTGTTTTTAGCAAAGATGAAACTCAAGTTGAGCCCGTTATTAATAAGTCGGGTGCAGAACCTCTTGTTGAAAAACCAAGTCAAAATAAAACAAAACCATCCGCCGTTAAAAATTTCACCCGTAGATTTATCCAAGCCTATCGATAATACTCAGGTAACTCTATCATCTGACTTACGTGATTGTTACCAAGAAATTGCTAATGTCGCTATGGGGCGAGCAGGAGATTTATTAGCACGTTTACTTGATGTGTTTGTAGAGTTGCCTATACCTAATGTAAACTTTATTGAAGTAAGCGAGGTAAGAATGGCGCTTAAAGATGTTGAAGCAAACGAAAGTACCTCGGGTGTTTGCCAAGGCTTTATTAGTGCAGGTATTTCGGGTGAAGCCTTACTAATTTTAAATGACTCAAGCTTTAAAGATGTTGCCTCTTTAATGAATTATCAGTATGACGATGATGCGGGTACTGAATTAGAATTATTAATGGATTTGGCAAATGTATTAATAGGCGCTTGTTTAAAGGGAATTTCAGAACAACTTGATATTGACTTTAGCCAAGGTCACCCTGTGGTGTTAGGTCAGAACAGGAGAATATCAGAATTAATTGCAAATAATGCTGTTAAATGGAAAAGAACATTAGCAATAGAAATTAGCTATAGCATTGAAAACTATTCTATAAAATGCGATTTGTTATTACTATTTACCGAAAAATCTATGCAAATATTGAATAATAAACTTGCTTACTTGTTAGAGTAATTTTATTTTTTTGCTGAATGAATGTAGACCTATAAAGTTGGAATGCGTATGTCGTTAGAAACGTCACAATTAAATGAATTACACTGGTTGATGGAAATGCTTCACAACATTGATGTTGGGTTAGTGGTTTTGGATACTGAGTTTAGAGTTCAAATATTTAATGGGTTTATGGAAAACCATAGTGGTTATTTTCCGAGGGAAGCTAAAGATAAAGTATTATTTGATTTATTTGATGAAATACCACAAGAATGGTTTAGGCGTAAAGCAGAAGCGGTTTTTTTATTAAAAAATAAAGCATTTACTATTTGGGAACAACGTCCTTATGTATTCAAGTTTGACAGTTATCGCCCTGTAACAGGTAGCGCAGATTTTATGTATCAAAACACGACATTTATTCCGTTACTTTCCTCAACAGGGGATGTTACTCATTTATGTTTACTTGTTTATGATGTCACCGATACCGCAGTACATAAAATGAGTTTAGAGACGGCTAATGCTGAATTAGCGATTTTGAGTCAAACAGACGGTTTAACAAGTTTATTCAACCGTACTCATTGGGAAAACTGTTTACAAGCTGAATATAAGCGGATTCGTAGTCAACATTCAAGTTCGTTGGTTATGATAGATATTGATCATTTTAAAAATGTAAATGATACTTATGGACATTTAGTGGGTGATGAGGTTATTAGACATATTTCAGCATTGATTAGAGAACATGTACGTGAAACGGATATTTCAGGTCGCTATGGTGGTGAAGAATTCACTATTTTACTTTCCGATACGTCATTAAAAAATGCTTATGTGTTTGCTGAACGTTTACGTAGAGAAGTGGAATCTGCTGTGGTTAAATACAATGATATCGAATTAAAATATACAATTAGTTTAGGTATTGCAGAGGTGGATGCCTCGATTCAAACTTATGAAGCTTGGATTGAATGTGCTGATGCTGCGCTTTATCATTCGAAAGAGAATGGCCGTAATAGAATTAGTTTACACCCTAAGCAAAAGTAAATAAGTTTATGGTCATTAGTTTAAATAACCTGAATTCAGTTTGAAATATTTTTATTATTTGAAATATATAGGTTAAAAGCAATAACCGTTTAACATTATTATTTGTGTCTTAAAATAAGAGTGCAGGTTATTGGCGCAATTATCATTATCAATAAAATGAGTCTTGGCCATTGGCTATAAGGTGTTTCTCCTGACACGAGTGGCACTTTAGCTTTTAACACGTTTTCTTCAAACTGCGGAATACGTGCAAGGAAATTACCTTGGTAATCAACCACCGCAGTTATGCCATTATTGGTTGCACGTAATAATGGTTTGCCAAACTCCAATGCACGCATTCTAGCAATTTCCATATGTTGGTGTGGACCATGTGAATGACCAAACCAGGCATCATTACTCACCGTTAATAATAAATCTGTTTCATTAGTTAAATTGGCCGCTAGTTGATGAGGAAAGGCTATTTCAAAACAAAGTAGTGGTAGAATATGTAACCCCTTAGCAATTAGGTTTTTTTGAACGTAATTGCCTCGGCTAAAAGAAGACATAGGCAAATTGAAAAAAGGGGCTAATGGTCTTAGCCATTCTTGAAAAGGGACAAACTCGCCTATAGGTAACAAATGATTTTTTGAATAGCGATTGCTGTGATTATAAAAATAACCTTGTTCATCTTCTGTTTGCTTTTTACCTAATGTAATTAAGCTATTATAATATGCTTTACTTTCAAAATTGTAATTAATGATACCGGTAATTATAGCGCTGTTGTTTAATAGTGCGGAGCGGTTTACTGTGGTTAAGTAGTCTTGTACCGTTGGCTCCATAGCCGGAATGGCTGATTCAGGCCAAATGATAATATCCGCATCGTAATTGACTCGAGTTAGATCTAAATACTTGAGCATAGTTGGCCATTCTTGCTCAGGTTGCCATTTTATTGATTGGGCTATATTACCTTGCACCAGAGCAACTGTTGTTACTTCGCCGTTTGGCTTAACCCAAGATGTTTTGGACAATAAAAAACTGGTCAACACTAAACCCAATACAATGATTATTGGCAATCTTAACTTTGTATAAGTCTGTTGGTTTATTGCATTGAAAATTTCAACTAAACAGATATTTATTATTAAGACTATGGCTGTTATGCCTACCTCACCAATGACAGGTGCAAAGCTAGCTAACGGACTATCTATTTGGCTATAGCCTAAGGATAACCAAGGAAATCCGGTTAAAACCACACCACGCAAATATTCGGTAAAAAGCCAAAAAGGAGGTAGAAGCCACAAGTTAAGGTGTTTATTTATAGAGAAACGTGCCGTTAGATAAGCGGCAAGCGGAAATATTGACAAATAAAGACACAGCAGTACCATTAAACTTAAGGAAATAATTAAGGGTAAGCCGCCAAACTGGTCGATACTTACATGAACCCAACTAATACCACTGCCAAACCAACCTAGGGCAAAAGCAGCCATCAATTTAGCTGCTTTTCTGGGCGGTTGATTTTGTATTAAATGTAATACAATGGCTCGGAACTATAAGCGATAAATACCATTGCGAAAACGGCGCATAGGCAAATATTAAGCTTAAACCTGACAAAAAGCAGATCCAATAAGCTTTATTGACTAGTGTTGTTTTAAAACGAGAATACAGCGTGTTTTCGTTTGCTTTAGTCACTCGTTTTACCATTGATTTTATGCTTTTTGGCAACCGTTACTTGTAACATTTGCATGCATCGGGTGTCAGCCGCGACTACTTTAAAATCAAAGTGGCCAATGGTTACTTGTTCACCTTTTTGTGGCATATGATGTAGTTTTTGTAAAATAATACCTGAGATTGTATCTGCTGATTTTTCGTCAAACTTACTATTAAAGTAATGATTAAAATCGGCTAGTTCAGTTAAGGCTCTGACTAAGTAGACATTACCTGCCAGTACTTTTATGTCTTCTTCAATATCATCATCAGTTTCGTCTTCAATTTCACCAACAATTTGTTCAAGAATATCTTCAATGGTGATAACACCTGAAATTCCACCGTATTCATCAGCAACGAGCGCCATATGATAGCGGTTTGAACGAAACTCTTTTAATAGTGGCTCTACTTTTTTACTTTCAGGCACAATGATAGCCGGACGGATAATATCATTTAGGCTGATTTCATTGTTACTTGAATTGCCAACCGAGGTGTTAAAGCCAAAAGCGAGTAAATCTTTAGCTAATAAAATGCCATCAACATGGTCAATATCTTCATTAATCACAGGGAAACGCGAATGACCTGATTCTAAAATAATCGGTAAAAACTCATCTAAACTATGATTGATGTCAATGGTAACCATCTGAGAGCGAGGGATCATTATATCTCGGACACGCATTTCTGATACGCCCAAGACTCCTTCAATCATGAGTTTTGTTTCTGGGTTAATTAGTTCACGATGTTGAGCATCAGCTAAAACATCAACAAGGTCATTTTTATTTTTTGGCTCAGGACGAAATATATGAATAATTTTATTCAAAAATGATTTTTTCTTCGAGCCGTTGTTCGAGTGGGGGGCGTCATCGCTCATAGAGTCGGAGTATTTCCTATGTTAATTTATATGTTATATGGATTTGCAATGGATAATTTCGCTAAAATTTTTATTTCTAGTGCTTCCATTTCATTCGCATCAGTATCGTTTATATGATCATATCCTACTAAATGCAAGCATCCATGTATTACCATATGTGCCCAATGATCAAATAATGCTTTATTTTGCGTACTCGCTTCTTGTTCTACAACAGAAGAACAAATCACTAAATCACCTAATAAATTAAGCTCAATTCCTTCAGGCACTTCAAAAGGAAAAGACAATACATTGGTCGGTTTATCTTTTTTTCGATATTGTTTATTAAGATGTTGGCTTTCATCTGAGTTGACTAGTCGAATCGTCAGTTCAAACGCTTGCGTGGTAATCGTGTTTAATGCGCTATTAACCCAGAGTTGAAAAAGGTCATCAGAAGGTAAAATTTGCGCATCACAAGCGTTTTGTATATCAACAATGTGTATCATTAGGTCTTTGATTCAGTTTGTGTAGTGCTTTGGTTATTTATATTAGCCGTTTCTTTAAGATTTTTTTGTCTATTTATCTTTTGCTCATGAGATTCATAGGCTTCAACAATTCTAGCAACCACAGGATGACGAACAACATCTTTCGATTGGAAAAAATTAAAGCTAATACCTTGAATATCTTGTAACACTTCAATGGCGTGGCGTAATCCAGAGCTTTGATGACGGGGCAAATCAACCTGAGTTATATCACCCGTAATGACCGCTCTCGAATTAAAGCCTATTCTTGTTAAAAACATTTTCATTTGTTCAACGGTTGTATTTTGACTTTCATCTAAAATAATAAAAGCATCATTCAATGTTCTGCCACGCATATATGCTAACGGTGCAATTTCGATGACATTACGTTCAATAAGCTTTTCTACTCGTTCGAAGCCTAGCATTTCAAATAATGCGTCATAAAGAGGTCTTAAGTATGGGTCAATTTTTTGTGATAAATCACCCGGCAAAAAGCCCAATTTTTCTCCTGCTTCTACGGCAGGGCGAGTTAAGAGTATTCTACGAACTTCTTGTCGTTCTAAAGCGTCGACCGCACAGGCAACAGCGAGGTATGTTTTTCCTGTACCGGCGACACCTACACCAAAACTTATGTCGTTGGTAATGATGTTTTGTACATAAGATTGTTGGTTACCATTACGAGGTTTGACTGTGCCACGCTTAGTTTTAATGGTAACCATTTTTTCATAATTAGCCCCCAATTCTGAGGCTTCTTTAGTGGAAGTTGAATTGCTAATATCTTGTTCTAAGACATTAGCATCAAGTATCGCAAGGTGCACCATTTCACTGGTTATTTCTTGTTGTTGACCTTTGACAGTTGCTGTTTCTAAGTATAAGTTTTTTAGTAAGTTTATTACTGCAAGGCAGTGTACGTCTTTACCTAATACCGTAAATAGGTTGCCACGATAACTAATTTCTACCCCTAAACGACGTTCAATTGTTTTCAAATGATCGTCCATGGGTCCACATAAGTTTGCTTGACGCTCATTATCAACAGGATCTAAGGTTAATTGATGGCCTTTTGGCTTACTTGCTTTTGCTGTAATCTGTTCTTTTGATTTTTCAGTCAAAATATTTTCCATTATAATGATGAACTTATAGTTAGTTAAAAACAGTATTCATCTTAGGGTGTATAAGTGGCAACACCTAAGTCATTTAAATTACTTATTATTGCCTTTGATGTTTGATGGTGGTTATTAGCTAATATATCTGCAGGTGAGTGCGCAATACGTAGTCCCATTTCACTTTCTTGACGGATTAACTCTCCGCGTAAAGAGTTAGCATAAACATCGGTAATTTTTACGTCAACAAACTGACCTATAACTGAATGAGGGGCAACAAAATTTACTGTACGGTTATTTTCCGTTTTACCACGTAGTTCCATTGGATTTTTCTTTGATGGACCTTCGACTAATATGCGTTGTTCTGTGTTTAGCATTTGTCTAGCAATACGTAACGCTTGTTGGGTTATTTTATTTTGCAATAGGGCTAAACGCTGTTTTTTGGTTTCATCACTAATATCGTCAGGTAAGTCAGCTGCAGGCGTACCAGGACGTGCGCTATAAATAAAACTAAAGCTTAAATCAAAATTAACGGCTTCAATTAAGTTCATGGTGTCCATAAAGTCCTCATCAGTTTCACCAGGGAAACCAATGATAAAGTCAGAAGACATACAAAGATCAGGACGAACTTTTTTCAATTTACGAATTTGTGATTTATATTCTATTGCGGTATGTCCGCGTTTCATTTGTGTAAGAATTCTATCGCAACCGCTTTGAACAGGTAGATGTAAATGATTCACTAATTCAGGCACATCGGCATAAGCATCGATAATGTCATCTGTAAATTCTACTGGGTGTGACGTGGTGTAGCGAATACGATCAATGCCATCAATGGTTGCAACTAAACGTACTAAATCGGCAAAGCGACAAATACTACCGTCGTGCATTTCACCGCGATAGGCATTTACATTTTGACCAAGTAAATTAACTTCACGTACATCCTGTTCAGCCAATTGTGCTATTTCATATAAAACATCATCAAGAGGGCGACTAACTTCCTCGCCTCGTGTATAAGGTACAACACAGAAGGTACAATATTTACTACAGCCTTCCATGATTGAAACAAAGGCACTAGGCCCGTCGGCGACTGGCTCTGGTAGTCGATCAAACTTTTCAATCTCAGGGAAGCTTACATCTACTATCGGGCTGCTACTACGCTGTAATTGGTTTAACATTTCAGGTAGGCGATGAAGGGTTTGTGGTCCAAAAACCATATCGACAAAAGGCGCTCTTTGTCGAATTGCATCACCTTCTTGTGAAGCGACACAACCACCAACACCAATGACTAAATTAGGCTTTTTATCTTTTAATGTTTTCCAACGACCAAGTTGATGGAATACTTTCTCTTGAGCCTTTTCACGAATAGAGCATGTATTGAGTAAAATCACATCAGCATCTTCGGCTTCTTGTGCTAATGAAAAACCATGAGTTGAGTCTAGTAATTCGGCCATTTTTTGCGAGTCATACTCGTTCATTTGACAGCCCCAAGTTTTGATGTATAGCTTTTTACTCATTTATTTTTACTCTTACAAATTCACGTGACGATTAAAATCGACTATTTGAAATATCAGTTGATCGTTAGTTTTAACTCTCTAAACTGAGGTGTCGATAAAAGGAGACGTATTTTACATTAAATAATTCAAAGTTTCGAGCTTAGTGCCATCTGTTTTACATAAATTAATTTCTATGTATTAGTCCTAGGTTAAATTACACCGCTTAGATACAATAAGTTTAATAGATTTAAGAGGGAATAAGTGCCAGATGAAAAATTTTGATTGTGTCGTCGTCGGTGGTGGGATGATTGGTGCGGCAAGCGCATTAGCATTATCGCAATTGGGCTTAACTGTGGCGTTAATTGAGAAAAGTGAACCTAAATGTTTTGATATTGAACAAGCATTTGATTTACGTGTTTCAGCGATTTCATTAGCGTCTGAATATTTGTTGGAGCAACTTGGTGCTTGGTCTCAAATTAAGCAATGGCGAGCTTGTCCTTATAAACGCTTAGGTGTGTGGGAGCATGAATATGCTTACACAGAGTTTAATGCTAAAGATATTCAGCAAGATCATCTAGGGCATATAGTTGAAAATCGATTATTACAATTGTCTTTATGGCAACAAATAAAGGCGCAAAGCAATATTCAATTATTTTGTCCTGAAAAATTAGTTTCATTAACACAAGATAACGATAAGGCAACGTTGATTCTAACGCAAATCACTTTAACTGCTAAGTTGGTTATTGCGGCTGATGGCGCCAATTCCCAGGTAAGACAACTCGTTAATATTGGTACTACCGCTTGGGACTATCAACAGTCTGCTATGCTGATCAACGTGAAAACTCAAATGTCACAACAAGATATTACATGGCAACAATACCTTCCTACCGGTCCTGTGGCTTTTTTGCCGTTAGCCACAAGTTTTGATTCGCAAACGGCTGCTAACGGGTATGCCTCGTTAGTTTGGTATCATCAACGTGATGAAATTAAAAGATTATCTGCTTTGTCGAATCAACAATTACAACGAGAAGTTATGGCTATGTTCCCCCAAAAATTAGGGCAGATAGAAGTATTGGCCAAAGGAGCATTTCCTTTAACGCGTCGGCATGCGAATACTTACCAAAACAACCGAGTATTGTTATTAGGTGATTCGGCTCATACAATCAATCCTATGGCGGGACAAGGCGTTAATTTAGGTTTTAAAGATGTTCAAGCGTTGCAGAGTGTTATCGCCAGTGCGATTGGTGAAGGGGAATCTTGGCATAAAGCTCATGTTTTAGGGCGTTATGAAAAAATGCGACGAACAGATAATTTATTAATGCAATCAACGATGGATGTTTTATATCATGCTTTTAGTCACCCCTCGCCGATAATTAAAGTATTAAGAAGTGCGAGTTTATTGGCTGTAAATAAAGTTCCTTTGCTTAATAACGTAGTTAAAAATAAGGCATTAGCCTATGCGTGTGGTATTTAATACCTTTAAACACGCTCAAGTTAATTAAGATAGGGAGGAAGAATAAAAAGGGATAAAATTCTTGTGCAAAAAAAATGAAAAAAAGAAGACGAATGTCTTCTTTTTTAATCAACAGTGTATGTCGTTTAATTTAACTCATCAATAAATGATACGGCACGACCAATATAAGTTGCAGGCGTTAATAAACATAATTCTGCTTTTACGGCATCAGGTAAATCAAGGTTATTAATAAATTCGCGCATAGAATCACCATTAACGCGTTTACCACGTGTTAATTCTTTAAGCTTCTCGTACGGCTTTTCAATACCATAACGACGCATAACTGTTTGCACTGGCTCAGCCAATACTTCCCAGTTGTTATCAAGCTCTTTCGCTAAATTTTCCTCGTTTACCTGTAATTTACTAATTCCTTTCAAGGTTGATTGGTATGCAATAATTGCATGACCAAAACCAACACCTAAATTACGTAATACTGTTGAGTCAGTAAGATCACGTTGCCAACGTGAAATAGGTAATTTTTGAGCAAGGTGACCAAATATTGCATTAGCAATGCCTAAATTACCTTCTGAATTTTCGAAATCAATAGGGTTAACTTTGTGTGGCATTGTGGATGAGCCTATTTCCCCTGCAATTGTTCTTTGTTTGAAATGTCCAAGGGCAATATAACCCCAAACATCTCTATCAAAATCAATTAAAATAGTGTTAAAGCGCGCTATAGCGTCAAATAACTCAGCGATATAATCATGAGGTTCAATTTGTGTAGTGAAAGCATTCCATGTTAATCCTAATGAACTCACAAATTCATCAGCAAATTGATGCCAATTTACTTCAGGGTAAGCACTGACGTGAGCATTGTAGTTACCAACCGCACCATTAATTTTTCCTAACAATTCAACGGCGACAATTTGCTTACGTTGACGTTGTAAACGTACATAAACGTTCGCCATTTCTTTACCTAGTGTACTAGGAGAGGCCGGTTGTCCGTGAGTACGACACATCATAGGAATAGCTTTGTATTCATGCGCTAATCCTTTAATTTGTGCAAGAATTTCATCAATGGTCGGTAACAAGACTAACTCGCGACATTCTTTTAACATTAAACCGTGCGATAAGTTATTAATATCTTCTGATGTACAAGCAAAATGAATAAACTCAGTAATAGCATTTAATTCTGCATTATCTGCTATTTTTTCTTTTAAGAAGTATTCAACGGCTTTTACGTCGTGATTAGTCGTTGCTTCAATTTTTTTTATGCGTAAAGCATCTTCTTCATTAAAATCACTTACAATCAAATTTAATACGTTATTTGCCGTGTCACTAAACACTGGAACTTCTTTGATCGCGCCGGTAGCACTTAATTTTTGTAACCAACGTACTTCAACGGTCACACGGTATTTGGTTAATCCAAATTCGCTAAAGATAGGGCGTAAGTCCCTTGTTTTACTGCCATATCTACCATCTACTGGTGATATTGCGGTTAACGCTGAAAGTTCCATAATTATTCCTAGATTAAAATTTATGTTTAAAATGACTGCTATTTAACAGATTAAAGTGTATTCAAAAGTTGTTGTGCAGTTTTTACTATTTTGTTTCGACTAAAAAATATATTTCTTCGTCTACCGCCAACTTGTCGCCATAGCACTGCGGCTCGGATACCGCCCAATAATAAGGCTCTAATTTTGTGTTGGTTTGCGGTTTGCCTTAATATATTTGGCTCGCCAGTGACTTGAATACGAGCGCCTAATGGGCTGATAATATCGCTATAGATACTTGCAAAGGCGGCAATAAGTGTTTCACTGGTAATACTATAATGTTCTATTTGTCTTTTACTTGCCTCAATACGTTCAGCTAATTGTGCTAATATTTTAGGTTGTTTAATTAATTTTCGTTCTAAATTAATTAAACTAATAATATAACGTGTTAACTCAGGGTCTTTTATTTTTTTACCTTTACTATTTGAATTATCACTTAAATGGTGAATTAAGGTTTCTAATCCTAATTTTATGTTTTCTAACTCACCACCATATACTGCTAACGTATTTATGGGGGATGTTATGGTAATACTATTCACTAAAACAGCAAGCTCATTTTCATCAATTTGCCCGGTTTGTGAAACTTGCTGTACAAGCTGAGCGGCTTGGCAAATAGCGGCTAAAGTTATCGTTTGATCTTTCATTTATGTTTTAATTTACTTCTTTAAATGTGTTTTTATTTTGATACATACTATCGAATAAGGGTATTGATAATACCACCACCAAGACAAATGTCGCCTTGATAAAATACGACTGATTGTCCCGGTGTAACAGAGCTTTGAGGTGCATCAAAGTCAATTTGATATTGTGGACTATTATCATTGTTATCTTTAGTACTATTCATTAATGGTGTAACAGTACAAGCGACATCTTTTTGGCGATAACGTGTCTTTACTGTACACTTTATTGGCGTTGATAACTCTTGACGGTCTACCCAATGTAATTGGTTTGCAATTAAGCCTTTTGAAAACAGGCGAGGGTGGTTATGTCCTTGACCCACTATTAGTACATTACGTAATAAATCTTTTTCTACAACATACCATGGTTCTTCACCTGCATTTGCAAGCCCACCTATGCGCAAACCTTTGCGTTGCCCTAAAGTGTGATACATTAAACCATCATGGTGACCAATGGCTTCACCTTCAGCCGATTCTATAATGCCAGGTTGAGCAGGTAAATATTGACCTAAAAAATCTTTGAACTTTCGCTCGCCAATAAAACAAATACCCGTACTATCTTTTTTATCATGGGTGATTAAATCTGCTTTTTCAGCTATTGCACGTACCTGAGGTTTTTCAATATTCCCTACAGGAAATAATGTCTGTGATAATTGTTTTTCATTTAGGGTATATAAAAAATAACTTTGGTCTTTATTGTCATCAAGGCCGCGTACCATAGTCCAGTGCCCATTGCTAAATCGACGTTGTACATAGTGGCCAGTGGCGATGTAATCTGCGCCCAAATCTTCACAAGCAAATTCTAAAAAGGCTTTAAATTTGATTTCTTTATTACACATAATATCGGGGTTTGGCGTACGACCTGCTTTGTATTCAGCTAAAAAGTATTCGAATACATTGTCCCAATATTCAGTGGCAAAATTAATGGTATGCAGTTTTATTGATAATCTGTCGCAAATTGCTTGAGCATCAGCTAAATCTTGTGCTGCTGAGCAGTATTCATCCGTGTCATCTTCTTCCCAGTTTTTCATGAACAAGCCTTCAACTTGATAACCTTGTTCTTGTAATAAATAGGCTGAAACGGAAGAATCAACCCCGCCAGACATACCCACAATTACTTTGGTTTGTTCTGGTGTTTTATTTTGTGGAGCTTGATGTTCAATAGGCATGAAAAACTCTTATCTTAAAAATAGTTTTGAAAACTGATTTATCTTAAAAATAAATATAAACAAGGAGTACTTGTAAAGAATAAAAAGGCGCAGAATTATAGCACGCCACTTAGCTCGATTAAATAGCCATGTTTAAGAAATAAGCTTAGTCAATTACCTTATATGCACCATTATCAATATTATTTATTGTCCATTGGCCAATAGCAAAGCGGATTAATCGAAGAGTGGGATAACCTATGTTTGCAGTCATGCGTCTGACTTGGCGATTGCGTCCTTCCGTAATTGTGATTTCTAACCAAGTTGTAGGAATATTTGCACGCTCCCTTATTGGTGGAACACGTTCCCATATCTTGGGTTGCTCTATTATTTGCACTTGTGCGGGTAATGTCATTCCATCTTTGAGTTTTACACCGTTACGTAGTTTACTTAAGTCATCTTCGGTTGGGCTGCCTTCTACTTGCACCCAATAGGTTTTAGCTGTTTTCTTTTTTGGATTGGCTATTTTATGTTGTAATTTCCCATCATTTGTCAACAGCAAAAGTCCTTCACTATCGCGATCAAGTCGACCTGCAGCATACACATCTTTTATTGGTATATAGTCTTTTAAGGTTTTTCGTTGATTTATTCCATCATTATTTTCATCCGTAAATTGGCATAAAACATCAAAGGGCTTATTAAAAAGAACAACTTTACGGTTTTTGTCTACTGGTCGTACCTTTGAGGAGAGTTTCGCTCTATGGCTTATGTTTTCTTTGTTTTTGATCATCTTTGCCTTTGTTTTTAAACGTTGTGTAATTAGAGCCTATACTCAGCTATATTAATATGAAGTAAATTATTATAATATATTGCGCGAAAATAAAATGTTAAATATTAATGGTTAGTCTTTATGAACTAACCGACTTAAGTTAAATAAAGTAGGAAGCTCATGAGCACAGATAACTCAAAAATTATTTATACTATTACCGATGAGGCGCCGGCCTTAGCAACGTATTCTTTACTACCTATTATCCAAGCCTATACCGCGTCTTCAGGGATTAATGTTGAAACCCGCGATATCTCTTTAGGCGGTCGTGTTTTAGCTAGTTTCCCTAAATATTTAACCAAAGAGCAACGTATTGATGATGCGTTAGCCGAATTGGGTGATATGGTGACTAGCCCTAATGCTAACATTATTAAGCTTCCAAATATAAGTGCTTCTGTTCCTCAATTACATGCGGTAATTAAAGAGCTTCAAGACAAGGGGTATGAGGTTCCAAATTATCCTGAAGAAGCACAGAACGAAGCAGAAAAATCAATTAAATATACCTATGATAAAATTAAAGGGAGTGCAGTAAACCCTGTTCTTCGTGAAGGTAATTCTGACAGACGAGCTCCGGCGTCAGTTAAACGCTATGCACAGAAAAACCCACATTCAATGGGCGATTGGTCAAGTGAGTCAAAATCTCATGTGGCAAGTATGTCAGCAGGGGATTTTTATGAGACAGAAAAATCTGTCACGGTTAATTATGCAACAAATGTAAAAATCGAATTTGTTGGGCAAGACGGAAGCGTTAACGTTTTAAAAGATAATTTAGCCTTATTAACGGGTGAAATTATTGACTCGTCAGTATTAAGTAAGTCGGCGTTAGTTGAGTTTTATCAACAAGCGATTGACGAGGCACAAAAACAAGATGTTTTATTGTCGTTACACCTGAAAGCAACCATGATGAAAGTGTCTGACCCTGTTATTTTTGGTTATGCTGTTAAAGTATTCTATGCAGATGTTTTTGAAAAACATGCTGAAATATTTAACCAATTAGGAATTGATGCTAACAATGGTATTGGTGATGTTTATAGCAAAATTTCACGCTTACCGAGTGATAAGCAAGCTGAAATTGAAGCGGATTTAGCACAAGTTTTTGCTGATCGTCCTGAACTTGCTATGGTTGATTCTGATAAGGGTATTACTAATTTACATGTACCAAGCGATGTGATTGTTGATGCTTCTATGCCGCCTACACTTCGCTCTTCTGGTCAAATGTGGGGCCCTGATGGTAAGTTAAAAGACACTAAAGCCATGATTCCAGATCGTTGTTATCTTTGGCGTTTATCAAGCTGTTTTTGATTTTTGTAAAGAACATGGTGCATTTAATCCAACTACTATGGGTACAGTGCCAAACGTTGGATTAATGGCGCAAAAAGCTGAAGAGTATGGTTCTCATGATAAAACATTCGTCATGGATGCTGTTGGTACAGTACGTGTTGTTGATTCAATGGGAACTACGTTACTTGAGCACAGTGTTGAAGAAGGGGATATTTGGCGTATGTGTCAAGCTAAAGACTTACCTATTCAAGACTGGGTTAAATTAGCTATCACTCGTGCAAAAGCGTCTGGTATGCCTGCCCTGTTCTGGTTAGATGAAAACCGAGCTCACGATAGAGAAATGATCAAAAAAGTTAATGCCTACTTAGCAAATTATGACACGACGGGTTTAGATATTCGTATTCTTAACCCCGTTGATGCATGTCAATTTACCTTAGAGCGTATCATTAAAGGCGAAGATACTATTTCAGTGACGGGTAATGTATTGCGTGATTACTTAACTGATTTATTCCCTATATTGGAGCTAGGCACAAGTGCTAAAATGCTCTCAATTGTACCGTTAATGAATGGTGGTGGATTGTTTGAAACAGGTCTTGGTGGTAGTGCACCTAAACATGTACAACAATTTATGAAAGAAAATCACTTACGTTGGGATTCTTTAGGTGAATTTTTAGCTTTGGCTGCTTCTTTAGAACATTTAAGTGTTACTACGGGTAATGCTAAAGCACAGATATTAGCGGATACGTTAGATAAAGCCACAGGTGAATTTTTAGATAGTAACAAGTCGCCGTCACGAAAAGTTGGTGAGTTAGATAACCGTGGTAGTCATTTTTATCTTGCGATGTATTGGGCAAAAGCGTTAGCCGAGCAAACAAGTGATGGCGAGCTTAAAACTAGTTTTACAGGTGTTGCGCAAGCATTAGCTAAGCAAGAAGAGAAGATCGTTGCTGAATTGAATGGTGCACAAGGTCCGGCGATGGACATTGGTGGTTATTATTTTGCTGATCCGGCGAAAGCTGAAAAAGCAATGAGATCAAGCGACACCCTTAATACAATTTTATCTGCATTGTTATAGTTGTAAATACTGCTAATGTATAAGTTTACTTAGCTAGCGGCTTCAATTAACAGACCCTTAAGCCCTAACAATGAAAGTTGTTAGGGCTTTTGTCGTTAATTTACTTACTCTTTGTATTTTAAACTGAGTTTTATTTTTGCTTGGTATATAATCCGCAGCTTATTTGGTGTTTAGTTTTTTAGGTGATGTATGAGTGTTGATGCTATTGGTTTATCGGCCAATTTATTAAAAGCGGTTAAAGCGTGTGGCTATAAGAATTTAACGCCAATTCAACAACAAGCTATACCCATTATTCGTTCTGGTGTTGATTTGTTAGCAAGTGCGCAAACAGGTACGGGTAAAACCGCAGCATTTAGTTTGCCAATATTAGATGCCTTAGCAAAAACTATTTCAGCAGAAGCGTCTGAAAAGGATAGTGAGCGAAATATACAAGCGTTGGTGCTAGCACCTACACGGGAGTGGCTGCGCAAGTGGCTGAAAATATGAAAGCCTATAGTCAATTTTTACCGATAGAGGTAGGCGTTGTTTATGGTGGCGGTAAAATGGCTTCTCAAACTAACCTCTTAAAAAAAGGTGTTGATGTTTTGGTTGCTACACCAGGCCGATTACTTGAGCATTTAAACTTGCGAAATGTGAATTTATCCCAAGTGAAATATCTAGTACTTGATGAAGCCGATCGTATGCTAGACATGGGGTTTTTAGCCGATATTGAAAAATTAACTATAGCGGTAAAGCAAAACCATCAAACAATGATGTTTTCGGCAACCTATTCAAATAAAGTAAAATCTTTAGCGAATCAATTACTGACAACCCCAAAAACTGTTGGTACAGAAAAACAAAACTCAACTTCAGGTAAAGTAAAGCAATCAGTATATTGGGTGAGTGAAGCAAGAAAACGAGAATTATTATCAGAACTTATTGGGGTGAATAATTGGCAACAAGTATTGGTATTTGCCGGCACAAAGGAAAGTGCTAATGTTCTTGCAACAGAACTAAAACTTGATGGCATCAAAGCAGCGCTTTGTCATGGTGATAAATCTCAAGGATCTCGTAATAAAGCGTTAGCGGATTTTAGCGAAGGTAAGGTAAGAGTTCTAGTAGCAACTGATGTAGCCGCCCGTGGTTTAGATATTGATAATTTAGCTTATGTGGTTAATTTTCATCTTCCATTTTTGGCTGAAGATTATGTACATCGTGTTGGTCGTACTGGTAGAGCAGGAAAATCGGGTACAGCTATTTCATTAGTGAGTCCTAAAGATGAACGCTTCTTAGAAAATATTGAAGCACTGATTGGTCGGAAATTTGAACGCATTATTGTACCAGGTTATGAACTAAAGAAAGATGAAGCATTTGAACACCAACAAATGAGTGACAAACGTTCGAGTAAAAATCGTTATCGTGCTAGCCAAGAAAAAAATCAGGCACTAGAAAAGAAAATGTTAGAAGCTCGCTCAAATAACAAAAAATATAATGCTAAAATAAAGAAGAAACGTTAGTTTTTGGCATAATAGAAACACATCATCTTTATTCTTTTGATAAATAAGTATTGTTAATTAAACAATACTTAAGGGTTTAGATAACTGTATTTTTTGACGGTATAAGGCTTTATCAGCTCGTTCAAAAAACGAATACTCGTTATCAGCTCTATTCATAAAGGTTGTACCTAAACTACAGCCTATTTTATATTTTGCTAATAGTATGTTACTTTTTAATGCGCTATTAATTCGACTTTGAATGATTTCTAAAGCATTTTCGCTAGCATTTTCAACAATGATCGCAAACTCATCACCACCAAATCGGAAAATACTGTCCGAATCTCTCACGCAGGTGCGTAAAATATTTGAAAATTGAACCAACACTTGATCACCAACATTATGACCATAAGTATCATTAATAATTTTAAATTTATTTAAGTCACCTAATACCAAACCAACCTGCGCATGATGACGGTTAGCATTATGCATAGCACGCTTTAGCTGTTCATCAAAATATCTTCGATTACCTAATCCTGTCAGGCTATCTTGCATGGCAAGCTGTAATGCTTGGTGATATTGCAAGGCATTTTTTAAAGGGTATAGTAATATGTGATGGATACGCTGTAAATCTTTGTAATGATGCATACTTATTGGATGATTTATACTGTAGCTAATGGTACCGATAAACTCATCATGTAATTTTAATTCAAATTGACGTTCATGTTTTGTTTTACGACTACCTGGTAATGTTTTGCTTATTGAAGTACTTTTGAAATACAAACCTGAAAACTTTACATACCGAGCGGCTTCAGCAGCGAAAATAGCGAGCAGCTTATCTAAAAAAAGTGTTGTTTGAAGTTGTTCTAATAAACTTGTATTTTTTTTGTTAGCAGTGCTGTGCTGAGTAGGTAATATTTAAGTTATTCAGCGCATTAAATGCGGGTGTTGTACTCTCAAGTATATTCAATCTATGCATACTTGTACCTTACTATTTATGTAGCATTATTATCATATATAGCATTAAGCAATATTCGTTCCAAACAATGAGCTTGTTAATTATTCATAAAGGCAATCAAATTTGTTTTTGTTAACTACTTGATTGTTAATTTATTTTTTAAGAAAAACTCAAACTATTTATTGTTATAATGTATGATAAAACTTTAGTCAGTAATTTGACGGCAAAAACTTGCCATGTGGCAATGATGTTAAATTAGAGGGATTATATATGAACGGTCATTTTGAAATATTAGCTATCTTATCCAGTGCTGTTCTTATTGTTTGGTTATTTCGTCGACTAAAATTACCGGCCATTTTAGCGTATTTAGTTGCGGGTATGCTTGTAGGCGAGCATGGTTTGAATTTAGCACATGATCAAGTTGATTATGATCATTTTGCGGAACTTGGGATTGTTTTTCTATTGTTCACCTTAGGTTTAGAGTTTTCACTTCCTCGTTTAATTGCGATGCGCAATTTAGTCATAGCAGTAGGCAGCCTACAAGTTGGCATATCCTTATTTATTTTTATTGTTGCTAGTATGTTTTTTGGTTTGAGCTTTGAGTCAGCATTTGTTGTTGGCAGTATTCTCGCTTTATCCTCTACCGCTATTGTTATTCGTCAGTTAAGTGAAACAGGGGCGATGAAACGTAAGTCAGGGCAATTGTCAGTTGCCATACTCTTATTTCAAGATGTTGCTGTTGTGCCGCTGTTAATTATTATTCCTATGTTGGCCGCGGATACTGACACGTCAATGGCAATGGCATTGTTCGTAGCTATCTTTAAAGGTGTTGTGGTTGTAATCTTATTATTTGTTATTGGTAAATGGTTATTACCAAAAGTCTTTAATATTATTGCCAGTGTTCGAACCGATGAACTGTTTGTTTTAACAACGTTATTAGTAACTTTACTGGCGTCGGCATTGACGCAATGGTTTGGTTTGTCGATGGCTTTAGGTGCATTTTTAGCAGGAATGATGTTAGGTGAAAGTGAGTATAAACATCAATTAGAAGCCGATATCAGACCCTATCGAGATATTTTATTAGGTTTGTTTTTTATCACGGTCGGAATGAAGTTAGATGTTGGTTTACTTTTGTCATCACCTTTGAATCTACTCGCTCTGATGGTGAGTTTTATGCTTGTTAAGATTATGGTTATAAAAATACTGGCCAGTCGAGCAGGAGAATCATCTAAAGTTGGGTGGGCTTCGGGTTTGATGTTAGCGCAAATGGGGGAGTTTGGCTTTGTTATTATTGCGTTGGCTAATAAAGTAAACCTATTACCGTCTGATGTTTCATCCATGTTGCTAGGGGTGGTGTTATTAGTATGGCTATAACGCCTTACATGGTTGACAGAGCCCAATCGTGGTCTATTTTTTTAAGTCAGGAAAAATCACCACAAACTAATGACCTCGGCGAATTGCCAGAAAATAAAAATTTGAAAGACCATGTTATTATTTGTGGCTTTGGCCGAGTAGGGCAAACAGTGAGTCGGTTTTTAAAACAAGAGTCAATCGACTTTGTTGTTATTGATATTGACCCATTGCGTACACGTAAAGCACGGGAGGCAGGTGAAAATATTTTGTTTGGTTCATCTAGACAAACAGAATTGTTAAAAGCAGCACACTTGTCACAAGCAAAGTTGGTTGTTATTGCTTTTGGTGCAGATAAACAGTCTTTAGAAGTTATTCAGAAAGTAAGATCATTATCACCTGATGTACCTATTTTAGTGCGTACGCGAAATGATGATCAGTTAGATATGCTTCATGCCGCAGGAGCAAATGAAGTCGTGCCTGAAAGTCTTGAAGGAAGCTTGATCTTGGTTTCGCAAGTCCTTTCTTTAACGGGAGTACCTTTTTCAAGAATAATGCGCAGAGTGCAAGCTGAACGTAAAAATCATTATAATCACTTACATGGATTCTTTCAGGGCGAACATACTGATATGAGTCCAGAAGGAATAGATAGAATTGAATTTGCCCATGCTATCTTAATTAATAATAATTCCTTCGGATGTGGTAACAGTATTGAGTCATTAGCCCTTGATAAAAAACGGGTCAATGTTGTCGCATTAAAACGAGGTGATGCTGAAACAGAATCACCTGATAAAACCATTTTATTGCAGGCGCAGGATACTTTAATTGTACGTGGCAAACCAATACATGTAGAAAGAGCTGAGCGTTTCGTACAAGAAGGGCATTAGCGATTAATTGATAATCTAGTTTACAAATAATTTACTTGTTCACCATTGACCCAGGTTTGCAAAACTTGGGTTTTCCATAGTTCTGATGCTTTTATGTTAAATATGTCTTGGTCAATTAAAATAAAGTCTGCTTTTTTATTTTTTCCTAAGGTGCCAATAATGTTTTCTTGGTGCGCTGCAAAGGCAGCGTTTAAGGTGAATGTTTGAAAAGCTTGTTTAATCGTCATAGCTTCTTGAGGAAACCAACCTGATTCAGGTTGATTTTGATGGTCTTGCCTAGTAACACTCGCGTGTAAACCATAAAAGGGATTAGCTGACTCTACTGGAAAATCAGAGCCCCCTGCAATAATCGCTTTCGCTTTAATTAATTTTTTCCATGCGTAGGCACCTAAAATCCTTTCTTCACCCAACCTATCTTGTGCCATGTTTTTATCGCTCGTGGCATGTGTTGCCTGCATAGAGGCGATAACACCAAGTTCAGAAAAACGAGAAATATCTTGTAAACGTAGAATTTGTGCATGCTCTATACGATGACGCATTTGTTTGATTTTTTCAGTTGTAATGTATTTTTCATATTGGTCTAATACAATTTTATTAGCATTGTCTCCGATAGCATGTGTGTTGACTTGAAATCCTGCATCCATTGCCGTTTTTATTAGTAATGTTAAGGTTTCTTGGTTGTAAAGCATTAACCCCTTATGGTGTGGTAAATCTGAATAATCCTTGATTAAAGCTGCGCCTCTGCTGCCTAATGCACCATCGGCTGAAATTTTGACACTGTTAATGATAAATTTATCGTCAGGTGTTCTAAAATGACCTTGTTTTAATAAACTATTTAAATTTTCATCATTGATGTCAATCATTGCGTTTATTCTTATCGGCATGTTGTTTTCCGCAACTAGTGCCTTATAAGCTTCAATATTAGCGGTATCTATACCTGCATCATGAACTGAAGTTAAGCCAAATTTAGCTAAAGCTTTCATCGATTTAACTAAGGCTAATTGCATTTCTTTTGCTGAATTTTCTGGGATGTTGTTGGTAATTAATTCCATGGCATTATCAATAAATACACCAGTGGGATTTCCATTAGCATCTTTAATTATTTCACCGCCGTCCGGAGAAACGGATGTGTGATCAATTCCTGCTAATTGCATTGCTTTTGCGTTTGCCCCAAGATGTCCATCAATTCTTTTAAACCAAACGGGTGTGTTTTTGAAGTACTCATCAAGAGATACTGCTTGTGGATATTGTTTATTTTTCCATAATACTTGATTCCAACCTTGACCAAGTAGCCACTTAGAATCATTATTGTCTTTTTTAAAGTTAATGGCTCGTTGAACGGCCTCTTGTTCGGACTGTGCGCCATTTAAGTTTACCCGCATCAAGCTCAAACCGTAAGATAATACATGCCCATGGGCATCAATTAATCCTGGAAGCAACGTTTTACCTTGCCCGTCGATTATCCGTATGTCTTGCTTTGGGAGAGTGTCTTTCGCAGTGAATAGTTTGTCTACTTTATCTTCGGTAAATTGTATCGCAACAAAATGAATTAATTGAGCGCTGTCATTTAAGGTATAGCCGTTTATATTTTTTATCAGGCTTGATTGTGCATAAGTGGAAAAATGCACTAGGGTAATAAACAAGAAACTAAGTATTTTTTTCATTACAATTAACTCAAAATTATAAGGATATTTCTTTAGTTTAAATTGTTGAGTTATATACGCAAGGTAATTTCGGATTAAATCACAGTGGACTTGAGGGAGATAAATTTAAAAATTGTCTTATTTGATTTTCTTGCTTCATTACGTCTTCAAAACCCAGTTTTATTAATTCACTACAAAAATTTTTCTCAAATAATAAGTAACTGATCATACTTGATTCAGAATCATTGCTGATACCGCGCTACGCAACAATAACCTAACGGGGAGGGATAAGTCGTTATAGTATTTTAGTGCTATCGCATTAAAATTATGGCTTGGGTTTACTACAAAACTGTCAATATGTTTTAAACCATCGACATTAGCTTTTTTACTAGCAGGAATTAGCTTTAGTGTTTCATTAATCCGCGCCATTCGCTCTAAGTCGCTACTCATGGTATCAGCAAAAATTGAGTCGAGGAGGTGACCGGCGATAGTACCAGACGTAGGTGGATGAGGATTATTTTCATTAGTCAGAGATGGGATTTTTGGCTGTTCTACACCAATAACAAAAATACGTTTTGCGCCTAGATGAATAGTCGGGCTAAGTGGTGATAATTGGTGAACAGATCCATCACCAAAGTGTTGGTTTTTAATTTTTATTGAGGGAAAAACCAATGGAATGGCTGAAGAGGCCATTAAATGTTCTGTATTTAATTGAGTCGCTTGCCCACTACGTTTCGCTCTTTCCCAAGGGGTTATAGTATCGTCGGCTTGAAAAAACTAATTGAGTTACCAGTACTATAGCTTGAGGCTGTTATCGAAATTGCTGACAAATAACCACGTAAAATATTATTGTCAATACGGTTAAAATTCATCACATTATTTAATAAGTGTCGAAGTGGTTCACTATTTAACAAACTTCGGGGTACTTTATTAGCATAATCAGCTTGAAAACTCGCTAACATACCCCTTGCAATATAACCAAAAACATTCGGGGCATCATTGTGATATATTTTACTGGTATCAAGATTTTTCCAAACCCATTCAAGTTTTTTAACGCCGAGTTGAAAACATGAAGCATAACAAGCCAAGGATGTGGTATTAATGGCACCCGCTGACGTACCACATAAAATAGGGAACGGAATAGCATGGTTTCTGGGGATGAATTTGGAGATAGCTGAAAGCACGCCCACTTGGTAGGCTGCACGAGCCCCCCCACCTGTTAAGACTAATGCATTCTTACTATCGACATAATTATGTCTTCGAGTCATAGCTTATTGTTATTAAATACAAATTATTAATTTATTCACTAATTGTAAGTGGTTTTATATTATATCGCTAGCTAGATTTTTATAAATATTGTATTCCATTGTTATTATAATACAATACTGGCTTAAGCCCATGGGTAATTTGACTTAAGCCCGTTAGTAGCTAACGTTATACCTTACCTAAAGACGTTACTGATTCCGCCGGTATTTTGCATTTTTAGGTGGCGAGGATATATAACATTAAAAATATCACTAAAGGATGTTTTTGCGTGAATATCTATAGGTATAGGTAGTTGTAATTTTCTCGCAACATCACTTGATGAAATAACACCTCTAATATGATGTTGTTCTCTATCTAATACTAAACAATGCTGTAAATTATAATTCTTTAACGACTTAACTATATCAGTCACTTGAGCTGTTTCTACTTCGTTATAATCAAAGGCATGCAGGCTCTCTTTTGGAAGCATTAGATCACTCACTAGCACTTCATGTCGTTCAGTTCCCTTTGTTACTGCTGCAATGATATGTTGTTCCGTAAGTTCCTTTGTACTAATAATCCCTAAAAAATCATTGTTCTTTGATACAACAATTTTCATTTTAACGTGTGATTTAATCATTAGATTTAATACGTCAATTGCAGGTGTGTCTCCTTCAACAACCAATGCTTCAAATTGTTTAAAGTCGGTGAATATACTTTTTGCAGATGATGCTAGCGTTGTTTTTTCAAAGTATTCAGGTGCAATAATATGATCGACTGAATCTAAATCGAATAAGTGTAAATTTTTCATAATAACCTCTACCATTTATAGACGTAATATTTCTGATTATTATTCGTCTATAACTTTATTTATATCAATCTCACTACCTATGCGATCATTTCTACTTGCTAAAATCACTAACTACATCGTTCTTTATTTAATAATCTGAACAACTCGTTATTGAAATAAATGCCTGTATTTAGCAATTTTTTCTACGTATAAAATAGATCACTTAATTAATGAAACTGGTATTACTCAAAAAGTAATAATGCAAGTGAAACTCTATTGCTAAAAAGATTGACTGCATTAATTATTTATAAATCGTAATTTAGGTAAGAGGTGGTGCCCGAGGGCGTAGGTATTGATATTTGTTTTTTACTAAGGGGGCGTCTTCTTTGCTAAGCTGTTTAGCAATATAGGTTAATTGAAGTAATTTATTGTTGTATGCTGTTTTTGGAATAAGATGATCTAAATCCAAATCTAAATTATCATCAGGGTAGAGATCAAAAACTAACTGATTAGATACGCTGTTATTTACTGTTTTTGTAATATCATAACCTGACTCAGTATTAGAGCAGATGATAATAAATAAATAAATGGCAGAGACAAGTTTCAACACAGGCTTAATCACAATAAACTACAACGGTTGTTTATTTTATAATGGGTGAAAGTTGTATTTTTTCAAGCCTATAAATGTAACATTATGTTTATTTAATTTATGAGAAAGGCATTCTGTTGATAATTTCAATAACCTGATGACAGGTGTTATCTTATTCATGTTAAAAATATAAACGTAATACAGTTTCGGCGACGCAAGCTAAGCGTTTACTATTTTCAACTTCAATACTAACTTCATTAACTATTTCGATGCTGCGTTTCATCGGAACCAAGTTAACTAATTTTATACTTGCTCTGACGCGTGTGCCGGCTTTTACAGGGTAGGGGAATCGAACTTGATTTAAACCAAAGTTAATTACCATTTTTGCTTCAGGGTAGGGGTTGTTGTCCACATTAACAGAATTAGTTAACTTAGGTATCAATGATAAGGTTAAAAATCCATGTGCAATAGTCGACTTAAAAGGAGATTCTTTGGCTGCACGTTCAGGATCCGTATGTATCCACTGATTATCACCTGTTACAATCGCAAATTGATCTATGCATTCTTGTTCTACTAAGTGCCAATCCCCTGAAAAAGTTTCAGTGTTAATTTTTTGCAAAAGTGCTTCATACATTTTTTTTGCTTCGGGGATTTGCTCTACAATTTCACCTTTTTGAGGTTCTTCTGAATCAGATGGTCCGAAATGAGAAAACCATGGATTATTTAGCGTATTAAGTAGGGGATTGGTAATTTTATCACTAATCAGATTAGACAAATTTCTGAACCGCGGTTCTATTTTAGCAATAAATTGATCGTTTTGATGTTGTAAATTTCTTTTTTTCTCTCGAATGAATTCTATAACCTTCATATAAAAACTCCATAATATTTAAATGACAAGGCTTATTGTGATAAAAAGCGTGTGACGTTTCTATAATACACGCTCTATGAAAAAGCCTTTACTTTTTTAAAGGCCTTAAAAGGTAGGCTTATTTATTATCCATTAATTAAAAAATGAACATAAATACTCGCAGCATAACCTAGGGCGATTGCCCACTCCATTTTAAATGACCTACAAAGGAGTATTTTCCTTTAGTTTGTCCCATTAAGGCAACCCCAAGCAGCAGAACCAACAGAAAGTAAGCTTCCACCAACACCGCCTGTCATTGTAACTAACAACCACTGTTGTAGATCCATGGTCGGATTCATGCTAAGTACTGCAAAAACAACCGGAATATTATCAACAATGGCAGAAAGTAGACCAACGGCAATATTTGCGTAAGTAGGATCCCAGTTATTATACAATAGTTCCGAGACTAAACTTAAATAACCCATAAAGCCGAGCCCACCTACACACATAACAACACCATAAAAGAATAATAATGTATCCCATTCAGCACGGGCGATTTTATCAAAAATATCAAATGGGACAATATTCCCTAATCTCTTTAAGGCTTTTTCATCATTGCTTATTTGTGCTTTAGTTCGTTTTTTGTTTAAAGACCGAGGTAAACTTTTCCGTAAGTAAAAACCTAAAAACTTTAAGTAACCTAACCCCATCATCATGCCCAATACAGGAGGCATATTAACAACACTATGAGTTAAAACTGAGGTTACAATAGTAAGCACGAAGAAAAAAACAATGCGTTTAGCTCCTCGTTTAAGTATAAAATCTTCGTCTATTATAGGGGTTGATTTTTCATTGGAAATGAAAAAGCTCATCAGAATAGCGGGCACGAGAAAATTGACAAAAGAAGGTATGAATAATACAAAAAATTGTTCAAATTTTACTAATTCAGCTTGCCAAATCATTAACGTGGTTATATCACCAAATGGGCTGAACACGCCGCCAAGATTTGACGCAATAACAATATTGATACAGGCAATATTAATGAATTTTAAATCTTTAGGTGCTACTTTAAGTACTATTGCACACATCAGCATGGCGGTTGTTAGGTTATTGGCGAATGAAGAAATAACAAATGCCATTATGCCGGTTACCCAAAACAAGCTTCGTAAACTTAACCCTTTAGATATCATCCAAATTCGTAAGCTATCAAATATGCCTCGCTCTTCCATGGCATTGATGTAAGTCATTGCAACCAATAAAAACAGCAATAGTTGAGCATACTCTAACAAATTATGATTAAAAGCTTCTTCGGCTTCGGTTGGTATACCATGTTGTGTATAGATCCACCAATAATTAGCCATATTATACCGCCTGCCACTAATACGGGTTTTGACTTTCTTAGGTGTATAAATTCTTCGCCGATTACCAAAAGGTAAGCAACAAAAATGGTTAATGCAGTAATTCCTGCAATAGAGTTGGTAAGGTCTATTCCTCCGGCGTCAGCTGCCCAAGCGGGCGCTGCTGACAGCAACAGCAACACAAATGATAGTAATTTTTTCACAATGATACTCTTAAGGTTAATTTAAAATTTGTTTACAAAGAACCTTGCCTAGCTTGTAGTATCGTCACGGGGTATTTCTCGTAAAGCACTTGCCAATGTAGAAAATACAATGCAATGTTTACCATCAGGAGAAAATTTCGCTTTAGCTAGTGTTCTTAAAGGCTGAAATTGAAAGTCAGCAAGAAATAACGTGGTTTGCGTACTTTTACATTTATCAATAAATTTGTATAAAGCTGCCACACCACCTGAATCAAGAATGGATACGCCATCAAAATATAAGACAACGCCATTCTTTTTGTTACATAAGTGTGATAATTCCCCAAAAACAGTATCAGCCGCAGCAAAAAAAAGTGGACCATTGATTTTATAGACTTTCCATTTTTTGGGAAGAGGTACAGTAATAAGTTGTTGATGATTAGTTATATCATGGACTTTAGTCATCTCTGCTATTTGCTTCATGAAAAGTAAAGAGGCGAGCACAATCCCTGCAACAATGGCAATGACCATGTCAAAAAATACAGTTAAGAAAAAACAAGTAATAAATACGGCAATCTCATTTGGCGGAGACTTTTTGAGGAGGTGTATGATTTTAGGTGCCTCACTCATGTTCCATGCGACTACTAATAATAACGACGCCATTCCTGACATTGGAATATATGAAAGCACAGTGGATAAAGATAACAACGATATTAATATGACGACAGCATGTATCATTGCCGATATGGGGGTAACTGCACCCGCTTTAAAGTTTGCTGCTGAACGGGCAATAGCTGCAGTTGAGGTGACGCCACCAAAAAAAGGAGTGATAACATTCCCAATACCTTGCCCTAATAATTCACTGTTGGCGCTATGTTTTGTGCCTGACATACCATCGAGTACTACGGCACACAATAAGGATTCAATAGCGCCTAACATTGCAATGGCAAATGCAGCCGATAATAAGTCTGTGGCCACATCCCAACTAAATACAAGTACGTCTTCATTGGGCTGAGCACGAAGCCAAGGCCATTCAAAACTCGGTAATATTGATGGTATTCCATGTCCTAAAGAGCCATCAGCAAGTGTAAAGCTAAAGGTTGACCCGATAGTAGAAACGTTGCCTCCTTGGCTATTTAGTACGTAAGCAAGCACACTGGCTGCAATAATAGCAATTAAGTGCGCGGGCACAACGGTCTTAAGCTTAGGCCAAATGAACATGATGGCTAATGTAGTGCTGCCGACAATAAAACTAGGGAAAGAAAAATCAGGTAGCATTTGCACCAATACACCCACTTTACCTACAAAGTGTTCGGGCAAACTGGTGATTTCTAAACCAAAAAAATCTTTAACTTGCAATACAGCAATAACGACAGCTATACCACCAGTAAAACCAAGCGTGACAGGTTCTGGAATATATTGAATATATCGACCTAGTCTAAGCAAAGCCATGACAATTAAAATCAAACCAGAAAGAATACTTGCGATAAGTAAACCTGACAATCCATATTGCTGAACTATAGGGTATAAAATAACAACAAAAGCTGCGGTAGGCCCTGAAACACTATACCGTGAACCACCCGTAAGAGGAATAATGAAACAAAGCAATTATTGCGGTATAAAGACCATATTGAGGAGCTACCCCTATTGCTATAGCAAGTGCCATTGCTAAGGGTAATGCGATAATGCCAACGGTTACACCCGCTAGTAAATCTTTTGAAAAGGAGTTTAATTTATAAGGGTTATTACGTAGAGATTCCCGTAGCGCATTCGCTACTCTCAAAGAAAATAAATGTTTTCTATACTTCATTAATTATTAACCATTGTGTATGTAATATTTTACAATCAGCTAAACTATATTGTAATTATATGCCGATCTACATACAATACAACTATAATCAGATGTAAATATGATTATAATCTGATTAACATGTTAGTAGGAATAAATGACGATGGAAAATAGAACCGCTAGACTTACCGTATTAATTGATCCCAAAAAGAAGGCTACTTTTGAAGAGTTATGTGCGTTAGATGATGTTAATGCTTCTCAAAAAGTAAGACAAATGATCAGAGAGTTTATTGAAGATAGATTAGGCGAAAACTGGCGAAATGATGTTTTTAAGTAATGTGTTAAAAGCGTAAAGATAAAAGACGAAAAAAAGCCGCCTAAAAGTCGGCTTTTTAAATGACATAGAATTATTAACAATTAATCTTCTTACCTATCACCATTTAGACCTAAAAGGTGAAAATAGTGTTAAGCAGTATGCCTAGTTGAAAATAATTTATTAGCTGCTAACGCGTTCGTTTGCAGCATCAATCAATGGTTTCGATCCAGTTTGTAACGCAGCTAAATTCTCAGAAACAACTTTCTTTGGCAATTTTCCAATCATCAAAGAACCTGTTTCTACAGAACCGCTTGCAGATGCAAACTCTAATAAGTTTTTACCATTACACTGAATACCGTCAAAGATACGACGAATTTTTAATTTATTCGTCTTTAAAAATGAACGCATGCGTTTCTTGTCGTCAGCGGCCACATACTCACATATACTTTGCGCAATGTTCGCAGCTTGTGCTTTAGGTGTCGATACAACAGACGTTAATGTTAAAACAGTGATAGTAGAAGCTATTAATAATTTTTTCATTTTAGTAACCTTTTATATAAATGGATTATTAAAAGAAAAAACCACGGGATGTACCTATTAACGAGGTGACTCCGCTGCCGTAGATTTTCAAAATTGAAAACCCCTTAGGCCGGTGGTTTTGCGTCGCACACTTTCATGTACTTTGCCTTTTCTTTGTCAAAGGTAATTATTGCTAATTTTTATACAAAAAGCAAATTTTTTATCATTGAAGTTAGTCAGGTATTACTTTTTTTATGGAAAATGTTTTTTTTATTATATAGGCGGATCTTTGAAAATATAAAAAAATTAAGTTATTAGATTGTTACCTTTATATTTTATAAGTAATTAAAAAATGGTAAAAAATAATTGTTATTACTTTTGAAATACTCTCAGCAGATTTAAATTTATATCGAGGGCGCAGTAAATGATTACATTTAGTTGCAAATGTATAGTTGCAAATCTGAAACAGAGGTTAATAACCTCTGTTTTTAGATAGCGAGTTACATTAATAGCTTAAAACTTCATTTCTGGGGTATTATCAGCCACAACAAGTTCACCTTCGGTTAACTTTATGATCTCATCCACAGAAACGCCGGGTGCACGTTCTAATAAGTGAAATTTACCGTCTTTAATTTCAATAAAAGCTAAGTCAGTCAATACTTTTTTTATACAGCCTTTACCTGTTAACGGTAGGGAACAGTTGTTTAATAATTTAGAAACGCCATGTTTTGAAGCATGAGTCATGGTGACAATGATATTATCAGCACCAAGCAACTAAATCCATTGCTCCTCCCATGCCTTTGATGAGTTTTCCTGGAATCATATAGGAGGCGATATTACCATTAACATCGACTTCAAAAGCCCCTAAAACAGTTAAATCTACGTGTCCACCCCGGATCATGGCAAATGATTCGGCCGAATCAAAAATAGAAGCCCCTGTAGCCATAGTGACTGTTTGTTTACCTGCATTGATTAAATCCGCATCGATTTCATTTTCAGTAGGAAATTGCCCCATACCCAACAGGCCATTTTCGGATTGCAGCATAACATCCATACCTTCAGGAATGTAGTTAGCAACAAGGGTGGGGATCCCAATGCCCAAATTAACGTAATAACCGTCTTGAAGTTCTTGGGCAACACGTTGGGCTAGTTGTTCTCTAGTTAATGCCATTATTTCTCTCCCTGTGTTGTTAATGGACGTGTTTCAGAAGGTCGAGTGGTACGCTGTTCTATACGCTTTTCAAAAGTACCTAAAATTAAGCGGTCAACATAGATACCTGGTGTATGTATTTGATCAGGATCTAAATCACCCGGTTCAACTATTTCCTCTACTTCGACAACGGTAATTTTCCCAACAGTTGCTGCCAGAGGGTTAAAGTTTCGTGCCGTTTTTCTAAATACTAAATTACCGTATCTATCTGCTTTCCATGCTTTAACAATAGCGAAATCACCCGTGATTGATTCTTCCAAAATATAATCACGACCATTAAATTGACGTTCATCTTTGCCTTCAGCCACGGGTGTACCATAACCTGTAGCGGTATAGAATGCGGGAATTCCTGCACCACCGGCACGCATTTTTTCTGCTAATGTCCCTTGTGGTGTTAGTTCTACCTCAAGTTCTCCCGCCATCATTTGACGTTCAAATTCAGCATTTTCACCGACATAAGAAGCGATAATTTTTTTAATTTGCCGATCAGGTAATAATATACCTAAACCAAAGTCATCTACGCCACAATTATTTGAAACTAGCGTTAAGCCTTTGGTGCCTTTACGCTTTATTTCATTAATTAGGTTTTCAGGAATACCGCACAGTCCAAACCCACCGATTACTGTCATATTATCTGTCAGTCCACCATGGCTTGTTCATAGCTTGATACTACCTTGTCAAATCCTGCCATTATATTCTCCTCAATATTGGGCTATATATTCATTACTTTTATGTGCTAAGATTTATTTGCTAGGTAAGCACTTGATACTTTAGAAATAGGCGGTTTGCCTAATTTATCACTAATAAACCAACCTGCTTTAAGCAACGCTTGGAAATCAATTCCGGTTTTTATACCTAAGCCATTGAGCATATAGACAACATCTTCTGTCGCTACATTACCTGATGCGCCTTTAGCATAGGGACA
Source organism: Colwellia maritima (assembly GCF_022669015.1). Taxonomy (GTDB): domain Bacteria; phylum Pseudomonadota; class Gammaproteobacteria; order Enterobacterales; family Alteromonadaceae; genus Colwellia; species Colwellia maritima. Next base: position 296,701 of record NZ_JAKKSL010000005.1, read on the forward strand.
GCCACCCAATCCTGCAATAGCACTATCGACTACCTTAATACCCATTTGTAGCGCAGCGTAAATATTGGTTAACGCTTGGCCATAGGTATCATGAAAGTGTACCGCAAGCTTATTCATTGGAACGCGGGCACTTACAGCTTGAATCATTTTAATGACTTTGTCTGGTGTGCCAATACCAATAGTATCGCCCAATGATATTTCATAGCAGCCCATTTTGTATAGTTTTTCAGCAACTGTTGCCACTTGTTCAGGCGCTATATCGCCTTCGTAAGGGCAGCCTAAAACACAAGAAACATAACCGCGTACTTTAATGTTGGCGCTTTTAGCTGCATCCATAATTGGCGCAAAGCGTTCTAGGCTTTCTTCTATTGAACAGTTGATGTTTTTTTGACTAAAACTCTCGGATGCCGCGCCAAAAATAGCAACTTCAGTGGCATTTACAGCCATAGCACCTTCAAACCCACGCATGTTTGGTGTTAATGCTGCATAAGTTACGCCTGGTTTACGGTTAAGCTTTTCAAATACTTCCGTAGAGGTTGCCATTTGTGGCACCCATTTGGGGGAAACAAAACTGCCACTCTCAATATAGTCAATACCTGCCGCGTCCAGTTTTTCTATTAATGCTATTTTATCAACGGCACTGATAGGTGTTGATTCATTCTGTAAACCATCCCTTGGACCAACTTCAACTATTTTTACCTGTTCAGGTAGAGGTGGAAAAAAATTACTGTTCATATTCATACCTTACTACGCTTTATTTGTGTCTAATTGTTCAGAAAAAGCTAATAATTCAGAGCCGCCGTCAACCATGTCACCGGCTTGGAAAAAAATCTCGTTTACGATACCATCACTTGGCGCTTTAATTGTGTGCTCCATTTTCATGGCTTCCATAATTAATAGTGGTTGACCTTTAGTAACTAATTCATCAGCTTTAACTAATACGCTTACCATTGTTCCATTCATTGGTGCGATTAATCCACCGTGACTGTCATCATTTTCATGCTGCCCACAATCTGCTTTTACATGAGTAAATGTAAAAACGCCATTTTCTCGATATAAACTGATGCTGTTATCCCAACAGCTAACAGTTGCTTGACTACGATGACCATTTATATTGACAGTAATTCGTTCATTATTTAAAGTGCCTTGACAATCAAACTGTTCACCATTGATGCTAATTAAATAGTAGGCATCAGAGCCTTGACGCATTTGTTCAACTTCAATGGCATATTCTTCGCTGTTATGCGCTAAAGTAAGTTGATGAGTATGCGCTTCATTTAAGCGCCAAGCATTCGCTTTATGCCAAGGTGAATAGGGATCATTGCTTTGTTTGGCATTTTGCTGTGCTGTTTTATGACTTGACAAAACGAGGTACAAAGCAGCAATAGGTAATTCATTTTGTAATATTTGTTTGGTGTCTTTAAAAATAAGATCATTATTTTTTTCAATAAAACTTGTATCTATATCTTCTTCGATAAAAGGCTTTGATGTCGCTAAATTGTATAAAAAGTCAATGTTGGTGGTCACGCCATTAATGCGATATTCGCTCAATGCTTTACTTAAACGTTTTAATGCTTTTTCGCGACTTTCATCCCATACTATTAATTTAGCAATCATAGGGTCGTAAAAAACGCTCACTTCATCACCTTGGCGAACCCCTGTATCTATACGGACATGTTCACTTTCTATAGGTGTTTGTAATAACGATAATTTACCTGTAGCAGGTAAAAAGTCATTATCAGGATCTTCCGCATAAATTCTCGCCTCGAAGGCATGACCATTCAGTACTAATTGCTGCTGAGTTTTAGGTAGCATTTCACCTGCGGCGACACGTAATTGCCATTCTACTAAATCTTGTCCACTAATCATTTCAGTAACAGGATGTTCAACTTGCAGGCGAGTATTCATTTCCATAAAATAGAATGAGCCATCAACATCAAGCAAAAATTCGACTGTACCGGCCCCCTGATAACCGATAGCCTGAGCTGATTTTATGGCAGATTCACCCATTTTCGCTCGCAATTCTTCACTCATACCAAATGCAGGTGCTTCTTCGATTACTTTTTGATGGCGACGTTGTACAGAACAATCTCGCTCAAATAAGTACACAGCATTTTGATGATTATCACAAAAAACTTGAATTTCAACATGACGAGGCTGAGTTAAATATTTTTCAACTAGCATGGTATCGTCACCAAAAGATGACATGGCTTCACGTTTTGCTGCAGCTAAACCTTCTGCAAATTCTTCTTCACTCCACACTTGGCGCATACCTTTACCACCGCCACCGGCCGTGGCTTTTAATAATACGGGATATCCCATATCATCTGCAGCTTGCTTTATAATGGCGCTTGATTGGTCGTCACCATGGTAGCCAGGTACTAATGGCACATTTGCTTTTTCCATGATGTTTTTTGCTGCTGATTTTGAGCCCATAGCTTCAATAGCGCCAACAGGGGGGCCAATAAAGGTAATGTTTTGTTCTGCACACGCTCGACAAAAATCAGCATTCTCTGACAAGAACCCGTAGCCAGGGTGAATGGCTTGAGCACCCGTTTTTATAGCTGCTGCAATGACTTTATCTCCTAGAAGATAACTTTCACGTGAAGGTGATGGACCAATATAAATGGCTTCATCCGCCATATGCACATGCAGAGACTCTTTATCTGCATCTGAATAGACGGCGACAGTTAGTACGCCCATTTTTTTAGCTGTTTTTATAATGCGGCAGGCAATTTCACCACGATTAGCAATTAATATTTTATTGAACATGTTATTTCCTTCAATTCTTTCAACAGGAGCTGTTAATATTCTTTTGGTTGCCAGTTTGGCGAACGATTTTCAAAAAAGCAGATAAACCTTCTTGACCTTCAGTCGACACACGAATAGCAGCAATACGTTCGCTAGTATCAGCGAGGAGGGCAGCATCGATGGGTTTAAAAGCAACATCTTGAGTAAGTTTTTTTGCTTGGCGTCTAGCTTGATTACCATTACCTAATAAGATGGCTATTATCGAATTAACTTCATCATGTAACGCTTCTGGTTCAACAATTTCGTCTACTAAACCTAATTGTTGTGCTTTATCAGCAAAAAATCGCTCAGCAGTTTGAAAATAACGTCGGCTAGCTTTTACGCCTATAGCCTCAATAACATAAGGGCTGATTGTGGCGGGAATAAGGCCGAGTTTTACTTCGCTTAAACAAAAACTGGCTTTAGTGCCGGCAATCACAATATCGCAACAACTTGCTAAACCTACTGCGCCACCAAAAGCAGCCCCTTGAATTTTGGCTATAGTAGTTTGCGGTAAAGAGTGTAAAGCATTTAACATTAGGGCTAACGCATTGGCATCTTTTAAGTTATCTTCATAAGAGTAACTCGCCATACGTTTCATCCAAGCTAAGTCGGCACCGGCACTAAAATTTTTACCGTTTGAAGCAAGCACCATTATGCTGATATCTTCTCGGTTGCGGATGCGATTAAAAAGCTCAGTTAATTGCTTGATTATTTCATCATCAAATGCATTGTGTTTGTCTGGATTATTTAACGTAACCGTGGCAATGCCTTGTTTGTTTATGTCAAATAATACGCTGTCATTAAGTGTGTTCATATGAGTGGTTCTTACCTTTTTAACCTAAGTGTTACATTCTAAAAATGCCAAATTTGGTCTCTTTAATCGGTTTGTTTAATGACGCTGAAATTGCTAAACCTAATACTTGACGTGTATCCGCAGGGTCGATAATGCCATCATCCCATAAGCGTGCAGAAGCATAATAAGGGTGACCTTGATGTTCGTAATTATCGATTATTGGTTTTTTAAAGGCTTTTTCGTCAGACTCACTCCAACTTTCTCCTAGTTTTTCTTTTTTATCTCGTGTTACTTGTGCCATTACACCCGCAGCTTGTTCGCCCCCCATAACTGAAATACGGGCATTTGGCCACATAAATAAAAAACGAGGATCATAAGCGCGTCCACACATGCCATAGTTACCTGCGCCAAAACTACCACCAATTAAAATAGTAAATTTAGGTACTTGTGCCGTTGCTACAGCGGTCACCATTTTGGCACCATGTTTAGCAATACCACTTGATTCATACTGTTTACCCACCATAAAGCCGGTAATGTTTTGTAAAAATACTAAAGGAATTTTTCGTTGAGCGCATAGTTGTATAAAGTGTGCCCCTTTTTCTGCTGATTCACCGAATAACACCCCGTTATTGGCGACAATCCCAACTGGGTAGCCAAATATTTTAGCAAAACCACAAACTAAGGTACTGCCATAAAGTGCTTTGAATTCGTCAAATTCGCTACCATCAACAATACGTGCAATAATTTCACGAATATCATAGGGTTGACGAGTATCTTTGGGAATAATGCCGTAAATTTCTTCACTGGCGTATTCAGGTTCAACAACTTGTTGAACTTGAATGTTCACTGGTTTTACCCTATTTAAATTAGCAACCGCGGCGCGTGCTATTTCAAGGGCATGGTTATCATTTTGAGCATAATGATCAGTCACACCAGATGTACGACAATGAACATCTGCGCCGCCTAACTCTTCCGCTGTAACGACTTCACCTGTGGCTGCTTTAACTAACGGTGGTCCGGCTAAAAATATTGTTCCTTGTTCTTTCACTATAATTGATTCATCAGCCATTGCAGGTACATAAGCACCACCTGCTGTACATGACCCCATTACAACGGCGATTTGTGGAATACTATTGGCAGACATGTTTGCTTGATTAAAAAAGATGCGGCCAAAATGTTCTTTATCCGGAAATACATCATCTTGATTAGGTAAATTCGCACCACCTGAATCCACTAAATAAATACAAGGTAAGTTGTTTTCTTGGGCAATAGCTTGTGCTCTAAGGTGTTTTTTTACGGTTAGTGGGTAATAAGTACCCCCTTTGACTGTTGCGTCATTTGCTACAATGACACATTCTTGACCTGCTACTCGGCCAATGCCTGTGATAATACCTGCACTAGGTACATAATCATCATAGACGTTATAAGCTGCCATTTGTGAGAACTCTAAAAAAGCAGCGCCATTATCAAGCAAGGCGTTAACTCTGTCTCTGGGTAATAACTTACCGCGGCTAAGGTGGCGTTCTCTTGAGCGTTCACCGCCACCAAGTTTTATTTCTTCAAGTTTGATTCGTAAATCGTCGACTTGACTTTTCATATGGGCAGCATTTTCTAAAAAATCTTGGCTGCGGGTATTAATCTTACTTATTATTTTTGCCACGGTAGACCCTATATAGTTAATTAGTTTTATTTAAAAAAGTAATTACATCAGTAATAGTTTTGTTTGTAGCTAGTTACTCCTATGACAATGCAATAACACGGAATTGAGGTTACTCAAAAAGTATTATTTTGAGTGTTGCAGGGGTAACTAGCGATAGCATAAATTGTTATTTTGATTCGTTGAATAATTCGCGTCCTATCAACATTCTTCTGATTTCAGAGGTACCTGCACCAATTTCATATAACTTAGCATCGCGTAATAAACGTCCCGCCGGAAATTCATTAATATAACCATTGCCGCCAAGCAGTTGAATGGTATCTAGTGCCATTTTTGTGGCTAACTCCGCCGCATAAAGAATGACTGCTGCTGAATCTTTACGGGTTGTTTCACCACGGTCACAGGCTGCTGCAACCATATAGGCATAGGATTTGGCAGCATTCATTTGGGTGTACATATCGGCAACCTTACCCTGTACTAATTGAAATTCCCCAATTGATTGGCCAAATTGTTTTCTGTCGTGAATATAAGGAACAACTAAGTCCATACATGCATCCATAATACCTAGTGAACCACCTGATAAAACGACACGTTCATAATCTAAACCAGACATTAATACACGAACGCCTTTGCCTTCTTGGCCTAAAATATTTGTCGCAGGTACTTCACAATCTTGGAATACTAATTCACAGGTATTTGAGCCCCGCATGCCAAGTTTGTCTAGTTTTTGATGTCGAGAGAATCCAGGATAGTCACGTTCTACAATAAAGGCTGTTATACCTTTTGATCCTGCACTTGTATCAGTTTTAGCATAAATAACATAAACATCAGCATCTGGGCCATTGGTGATCCACATTTTGTTACCGTTCAAGATGTATTTATCACCTTGTTTATCAGCCCTGAGTTTCATACTCACAACATCAGAGCCGGCATTAGGCTCACTCATGGCCAATGCGCCAATGTGCTCACCTGAACAAAGTTTAGGTAGATATTTTAATTTTTGCTCATGTGAACCATTTTTACGTAATTGGTTTAAACACAAATTAGACATTGCACCATAACTTAAACCAACTGAGGCAGAAGCTCGTGATATTTCTTGCATCGCAACAATATGCTCTAAATAGCCTAAGCCTGAACCACCATATTCTTCCTCAACAGTCATACCTAATAAACCCATGTCGCCAAATTTTTGCCATAAATCGTTAGGAAATTCATTATCAATATCAATTTGTGCGGCACGTGGCGCTATTTCATCGCGAGCAAAGGCATTGACTTGATCACGGATCATATCGACGGTTTCGCCTAAGTTAAAATTAAGTGAGCTAAATGAAGAAATCATGGTTTGTCCTCTTTGTTAAATTTTTACAACTGCGCTAACTATGTTGCAGTTGATGTGATTTTGTCCGTTGTAATTCATTACTTTTTAGTTAATGTCGTCAATATATTCTGGCAATTATCTTCTAAATCATTAAGTTCTATTAATACTGCATTGATATCCTCAAGCTGTTGTTTGAGATCGAATTTTTTCTGTGCAATCAATTCCATCATGATGGATAGTTGTTTAGCGCTAGACTTATCTGCATCATAAAGTTCAAACAATCTACCTGTTTCGGCTAGTGAAAAACCTAAACGTTTACCGCGTAATATTAATTTCAACCTTACTCTATCTCTTTGATTGTAGATGCGAGTTTGCCCTTTACGCGTTGGTGTAAGTAATCCTTGATCTTCATAAAATCGAATACTACGGGTAGTGATATCAAACTCTTTTGATAATTCCCCAATGGAAAACTTAGCTTGGTTTGTCTTATTGTTTATGTTCATTGTCGAAATAACTTACTTTTAATTCATGTCATAATGGAAATAACTCTACATGAAGTTTACGTAAACGTAAAGTAAGTATTTTTCATATTTATCGATAAAATTGCTGTTTGATGTACTTGACAGTTTTAATTACTGTAACTAAGTCATTACGAACTTATAAATAATATTAAAGACTAGTACTAAAGTTTACGTTGTCGTAAACGTAATACTGAGGTAGGCTATTTAGCACACTAACTAAAAATCGTATTATTTTTTATTTTGGAGAATTTCATGTCACACAATGACCCTGTTGTAATTGTTTCTGCATTAAGGACCCCTATGGGTGGTTTTAATGGTTGTTTAGCCAATGTAACGGCACCTGATCTCGGCGCTACTGTAATTACGGCTGCAGTCGCACAAGCAGAATTAGGCAACGATCAAATAGATGAAGTGATCATGGGGTGTGTTTTACCGGCCGGTTTAAAACAAGCACCGGCAAGACAAGCTGCTATTGCTGCTGATTTAGCTTTATCAACGGTTTGTACTACTATTAACAAAGTTTGTGGCTCAGGTATGAAAGCAGCAATACAGGCACATGATGCATTGCTTGCGGGATCTATTGAGGTAGCAGTGGCGGCGGTATGGAAAGTATGAGTAATGCGCCTTATATTTTACCAAAAGCACGTCTTGGAATGCGTATGGGACATGGCCAAGTACTTGATCATATGATGCTTGATGGTTTAGAGAATGCTTACGACGGTATTTCTATGGGATGTTTTGCTCAAGAAACTGCGGATGAAACGGGGTTTACTCGTGAAGAAATGGATGCGTTTGCTATTCGTTCATTATCTCGTGCTAATGATGCTATTGAAAGTGGTGCATTTAAAAATGAAATTACGCCCGTTACTGTCACAAGTAGGCGTAGTGAAAGCTTGATTGACACGGATGAACAGCCGGGTAATGCGAGACCTGATAAAATTCCATCATTGCGTGCGGCTTTTAAAAAAGATGGCACAATTACCGCGGCTAACTCTAGTTCAATTTCTGATGGCGCAGCAGCATTAGTAATGATGAAATTATCAACAGCAAAAGAACGAGGTTTAACTCCGCTATGCAAAATTGTTGCCCATGCAACACATGCGCAAAAACCGGCTGAATTTACAGTGGCTCCAGTAGGTGCAATGAAAAAATTACTTGATAAAAAGGTGGGCTGCCGCCGATGTTGATTTATTCGAAATTAATGAGGCCTTTGCGATGGTGACCATGTTGGCAGTGAAGAATATGAATTTAGACATTAACAAAGTAAATATTCATGGTGGTGCTTGTGCATTAGGTCATCCATTAGGTGCTAGCGGTGCACGTATTATGGTAACGCTTATTCATGCCTTGAAAAATAAAGGTTTATCAAAAGGCGTTGCTTCATTATGTATTGGTGGTGGCGAAGCAACGGCCATTGCGCTTGAACTTGTTTAAGGATTAGGAGCTAATTATGAATTTTGATTTAACCGAAGATCAGCAAATGTTCGCTGATACAGCGAAACAATTTAGTAACACTGAACTATTACCTAATGCAGCTAAATGGGATCAAGAACACATCTTTCCTAAAGACATTATCACTAAAGCCGGTGAATTAGGTTTTTGTGCTTTATATACCCCAGAAGACGCGGGTGGTTTAAACCTAAGTCGTTTAGATTCATCAATAATTTTTGAACAATTAGCGATGGGCTGCACAGCAACCACCGCGATGATGACTATCCATAATATGGCAACTTGGATGATAGCTACTTGGGGTAATGATACTGTAAAAAATGCTTGGTGCCCTACATTAGTTACGGGTGAAAAACTAGCGTCCTATTGTTTGACTGAACCAGGATCTGGCTCAGATGCCGCTTCGTTGAGTACATCAGCGAAAAAAGAGGGAGATCATTACATTATTAATGGTTCAAAAGTCTTTATTTCGGGCGCCGGCGCTACTGATGTATTAGTGGTCATGGTCCGTACAGGAGAAGTCGGTCCTAAAGGCATTTCAGCACTTGCCATTCCGGCTGATTTAGACGGTATTATTTATGGCAAAGCAGAAGAGAAACTAGGTTGGAATGCTCAGCCTACTCGTCAAATTACGTTTGATAATGTCAAAGTACCGGTTGAAAATTTATTGGGTAATGAAGGCGAAGGTTTTTCAATGGCAATGAAAGGGCTCGATGGCGGCCGTATCAATATTGCTACTTGCTCAATTGGTACGGCACAACAAGCTTTAAACACTTCGATGGCTTATATGCAAGAGCGAGAGCAATTTGGTAAACCAATTGCTGCTTTTCAAGGATTACAGTTTAAATTAGCCGATATGGCAACGGAATTAGTTGCTGCGCGTCAATTAGTTCGCTTAGCCGCTTATAAATTAGATAAAAATGATCCAGAAAAAACCGCTTATTGTGCTATGGCAAAACGTTTTGCTACTGATATTGGTTTTAAAGTGTGTGATGCCGCATTACAGATTCATGGTGGTTATGGCTATATCAAAGAATATCCTCTCGAACGTCATTTTAGAGATGTACGTGTTCATCAAATTCTTGAAGGCACTAATGAAATCATGCGTGTAATTATTGCTCGTCGTTTATTAACAGAAGGTGCAGGACAACTTCTTTAATCTACTTTTGATAATTAAATGCGGTTTCGACCGCGAAAGGAAAAAAATGTCTGACTATACATCAAAATTTTTAACCGTAGAAATAACGGAACATACTGCTGTTGTTACTTTTAATAACCCTCCAAAGACATACGTGGACAGAGCAAAGCCTTACCGATTTACGCGATTTAGTGCTCAGCCTAAATGAAGATCAAAACATTTATGCGTTAGTGCTTACTGGCGGTGGAGATAAATTTTTCTCAGCGGGAGCAGATTTAAATGTCTTTGCTGATGGCGATAAAAATGTTGCTACAAACATGAGTAATATTTTTGGCCAAGCATTTGAAACCTTAGCTAATTTTCGAGGCGTTTCAATTGCTGCTATTAATGGTTATGCCATGGGCGGTGGATTAGAAGTTGCGTTAGCTTGTGATATTCGTATAGCTGAAGAACATGCCGTTATGGCACTTCCCGAAGCAAGTGTGGGCTTATTGCCTTGTGCCGGAGGTACACAGAATTTAGCACTTTTAGTGGGGGAAGGTTGGACTAAGCGCATGATTTTATGTGGTGAGCGTGTTGATGCACAACATGCTTTGCAAATCGGTTTGATTGAGGAGGTTATATCAAAAGCTGAAGGTAAAGCGGCAGCAATTGCGTTAGCGGCTAAGGTTGCTAAACAAAGTCCCGTCGCGGTTGCAGCATGTAAATCACTTATCCAGAAAAATAGAGCAATGCCAATAGCACAAGCCTTACCGCAAGAGCGCCAAGCCTTTGTTGATTTATTTGATTCTTTTGATCAAAAAGAAGGTGTGCAAGCTTTCTTAGATAAACGCAAACCGGTTTGGAAAAACAAGTAACACCGAAACTAGTTTAGCCAACCTATGCAGGTAAAAGTAATTAGGAATTTTATATGACTGAAGTTGTGACCTTTGAAGAAATCGATTGTGATAATGGTAATAAAATAGCTACTGTAACCTTAAACTCGCCTCGTTCATTAAATGCTCTAAGCGGTGAAATGATCGATTTGCTATACCCTCAATTACAATTATGGCAAAAACAATGCGATATTGTAGCGATATTTTTACAGGGGCAAGGCGATAAAGCGTTTTGCGGCGGGGGGGATATCGTCAACTTATATAAAGCAATGAAAGGTAGTGAACAAAAACAGAATCCAGAAAGATACTCTGATGGAGTTGAAGAATACTTTACTAAAGAATATCAACTAGATTATTTGATTCATACTTTCACAAAGCCTTTTATTGTTTGGGGTAATGGAATTGTTATGGGAGGAGGGCTAGGTTTGATGGTGGGTGGTAGTCATCGTGTTGTGACTGAAAACTCACGAATTGCCATGCCTGAAATAAGTATTGGTCTATATCCCGATGTCGGGGGGAGCTATTTTTTAAATAAAATGCCGGAAAATTGTGGTTTGTTTTTAGGACTTACAGGAGCATCTATCAATGCAGCAGATGCAAAATATTGTAATTTAGCTGATTATTTTGTTACTCACGATAATAAACAATCATTTATCAAACAGCTAACACAGATTGATTGGGAAAAATCAAGTGAACACAATCAAAACAGCATTTCTACATTATTAGCTAATCTTGAGAATGCTTCGAGTAGCAAACTACCTGAAAGTAAACTGAGTGAGCATAAAGCGCTAATAAGTCAAGTGACAAGTTTTGATAATCTGAATGATATTGTGAATTCTATATTAGCAGTTAACTGCGAGGATAAATGGTTTAATCGTGCACAAGGCTCGCTTAAACATGGTAGTGCTTTAAGTGCCACTATCGCTTATCAACAAATTCAGCTAGGGAAGTCCTTGGCATTGGCAGACTGTTTTCGTATGGAATTAAACTTATCAGTTAAATCCGGGCAATTTGGTGAGTTTTGTGAAGGGGTAAGAGCACTGTTAATTGATAAAGATAATGCCCCTAAATGGCATTTTGACTCGATAAATTCGGTTGATCAAAAAACAATTAATTGGTTTTTTGAATCTAAGTGGTCAAATGATAATCATCCTTTATTTGGCAGGTATCGAACATTAGTACATCAAAGTTATGTACATGAAAAAGCGTACGAATTTATTAATAATCTTATTTAAAAAATTATAAGGAAAGAACAATGGCAAATATCGCATTTATTGGTTTAGGTAACATGGGTGGCCCAATGGCCATTAACTTAGTGAAATTTCGGACATCAAGTTTGTGTTTTTGATTTATCAGAGTCTGCAGTAGCACAAGTTGTAGCACAAGGCGCTAGCACAAAAGCAAGTGCTATAGAATGTGTTAAAAATGCAGAATTTATTATTTCGATGTTACCTGCAGGTAAACATGTTGATGGCGTTTATTTATCTCCAGAAACGGGATTGATAAATCATATTGCTAAAGGCAGTATTGTGATTGATTCCTCAACTATTGATGCAGCAACATCACGTAAAGTAGCCGCAGCATTAGGTTGGGCAGGGCATTAATTTTGTGGATGCACCAGTTTCAGGTGGTGTTGGTGGTGCAGTTGCCGGTACATTAAGCTTTATGGTGGGTGGCAGCGATGTTGAATTTAAACAAGTTGAACCAATTTTAAATACTATGGGTAAGAATATCTTCCATGCAGGTGATCATGGTGCAGGTCAAATTGCTAAAGCTTGTAATAATATGTTGTTGTCAGTATTAATGATTGGAACAAGTGAAGCTCTGCAATTGGGATTGGCTAATGGATTAGATGCTAAGGTTTTATCCAATATCATGAGTAAAAGCTCTGGTAGTAACTGGACATTAGATGTTTATAACCCTTGTCCAGATGTAATGGAAAACGTGCCATCATCAAATGATTATCAAGGTGGCTTTATGGTTGATCTTATGGCGAAAGATTTAGGTTTAGCAATGGATACGGCAATAGGTAGTCAATCTGCAACGCCAATGGGCGCATTAGCTCGTAATTTATATGCAATGCATGCGGCATCAGGCAGTGGAGGGAAAGATTTTTCCAGTATTTTTAACTTATTTAATAAGTAAAATATTATTAAAATCATGAATACGTTCAGAAGAGGAAGTTATGAATTTAGAAAATAAAACGATTGTTATCACTGGTGGTGGTCAAGGGCTTGGCAGAACGATGGCAATTGATTTTGCTAAAAGTGGCGCTAATATCGCGTTAATTGATTTGAATGAAGCGCTTTTGCAAGAAACAGTTAAGCTCGTAGAGCAAAATGGTACTAAGGCTAAATACTATTTAGCTAATGTCAGTATTGAAGATGAAGTTGAGCATACTTTTAAACAAATCAATGATGATTTTAATGGTATTGATGGCTTAATTAATAATGCAGGTATTTTACGTGATGGCATGTTTGTTAAAGCGAAAGATGGTGTTGTTAGTAAAAAAATGTCATTAGCACAATTTCAATCTGTTATTGATGTTAATTTAACTGGTGTCTTTCTGTGTGGCCGAGAAGCAGCGGTCCATATGATTGAATCAGGTAGACAGGGCGTTATTGTTAATATGTCATCGATTGCACGGGGCGGAAATATAGGTCAAACTAATTACTCTGCTGCTAAAGGCGGTGTTGTTGCAATGACAACTACTTGGGCTAGGGAGTTAGGGCGTCATGGTATTCGCGTTGGGGCAATAGCGCCTGGTGTTATTCGTACTGCCATGACAGATGCAATGAAGCCTGAAATGCGTGATAGGTTAGAAAAAATGAAACCTGTAGGTCGTTTAGGTGAAGCGGAAGAGATCGCTCATACTGCAAAGTATATATTTGAAAATGAATTTTTCACTGGCAGAGTGATTGAAGTCGACGGCGGCTTAGCTATGTAGCTTAGCTATGTAATAGGGCCAATCAAATAGAAATCGCACCTTATTTGAACGTTTTTTATTGTATTTGTACAAGGTTTGAACGCTTGAGTTGGAAAAGCCATAAAAAGTGAAAAAAGATGCTTTTTCTACTTGACCCTAGCATATAAATCTATACAATGCGCTCCAGTTCCAAGGGGTTCAGCCAAAAAGCTTAACCAACTGGATGTTTTGATAGGTTATCTCGCTACTTATTTAAGTAGATAAGTTAACTTAACGTTTTAAAATGAAAAGCTTGGAAGTTTAAAAAAACTTTTAAATAAATTCAAAAAAACGTTGACATCAAAACTCGGAAGCGTATGATACGCATCCTGCTTCGGGGCAACAGCAACGAAGCAAAGGTTAATTCCAAAGTAACGAACGAATGCGATTCTTACTTATCTTCTTAAGAAGATGTTCTTTAACAATTAGTTATCATGCAATTTGTGTGGATACTCACATTAACTTGTTTTTACATAGTTCTTTAGCTTTTATTAGCGAGAACAAAAAAACGCTTTAATGAATGATGTTCACATAAATGAATACTTTTCTTCGGAAAGGTAATACTTATATATGTAATGCGTATCAAAATTTTTGATACACGACAGAATTCATTGAGCAGTAACACATCATTATTACTTCGGTAAAAAGGGTGAGGTTACACAAACGATTTTTAATTGAAGAGTTTGATCATGGCTCAGATTGAACGCCGGCGGCAGGCTTAACACATGCAAGTCGAGCGGTAACATTTCTAGCTTGCTAGAAGATGACGAGCGGCGGACGGGTGAGTAATGCTTGGGAATATGCCTTATGGTGGGGGACAACAGTTGGAAACGACTGCTAATACCGCATAACGTCTACGGACCAAAGGGGGGGATCTTCGGACCTCTCGCCATTTGATTAGCCCAAGTGAGATTAGCTAGTTGGTGAGGTAATGGCTCACCAAGGCGACGATCTCTAGCCGGTTTGAGAGGATGATCAGCCACACTGGGACTGAGACACGGCCCAGACTCCTACGGGAGGCAGCAGTGGGGAATATTGCACAATGGGCGAAAGCCTGATGCAGCCATGCCGCGTGTGTGAAGAAGGCCTTCGGGTTGTAAAGCACTTTCAGTAAGGAGGAAAGGGATGTAGTTAATAACTGCATTCTGTGACGTTACTTACAGAAGAAGCACCGGCTAACTTCGTGCCGGCAGCCGCGGTAATACGAGGGGTGCAAGCGTTAATCGGAATTACTGGGCGTAAAGCGTTCGTAGGCGGTTGATTAAGCAAGATGTGAAAGCCCAGGGCTCAACCTTGGAACTGCATTTTGAACTGGTCAACTAGAGTACTGTAGAGGGTGGTGGAATTTCCAGTGTAGCGGTGAAATGCGTAGAGATTGGAAGGAACATCAGTGGCGAAGGCGGCCACCTGGACAGATACTGACGCTGAGGAACGAAAGCGTGGGGAGCGAACAGGATTAGATACCCTGGTAGTCCACGCCGTAAACGATGTCAACTAGCCGTTTGTGGTCTTGAACCGTGAGTGGCGCAGCTAACGCACTAAGTTGACCGCCTGGGGAGTACGGCCGCAAGGTTAAAACTCAAATGAATTGACGGGGGCCCGCACAAGCGGTGGAGCATGTGGTTTAATTCGATGCAACGCGAAGAACCTTACCATCCCTTGACATCCAGAGAAGAGACTAGAGATAGACTTGTGCCTTCGGGAACTCTGTGACAGGTGCTGCATGGCTGTCGTCAGCTCGTGTTGTGAAATGTTGGGTTAAGTCCCGCAACGAGCGCAACCCCTATCCTTATTTGCCGACGAGTTAAGTCGGGAACTCTAAGGAGACTGCCGGTGATAAACCGGAGGAAGGTGGGGACGACGTCAAGTCATCATGGCCCTTACGGGATGGGCTACACACGTGCTACAATGGCAGGTACAGAGGGCAGCAATACCGCGAGGTGGAGCGAATCCCACAAAGCTTGTCGTAGTCCGGATTGGAGTCTGCAACTCGACTCCATGAAGTCGGAATCGCTAGTAATCGTAGATCAGAATGCTACGGTGAATACGTTCCCGGGCCTTGTACACACCGCCCGTCACACCATGGGAGTGGGATGCAAAAGAAGTGGCTAGTTTAACCTTCGGGAGGACGGTCACCACTTTGTGTTTCATGACTGGGGTGAAGTCGTAACAAGGTAACCCTAGGGGAACCTGGGGTTGGATCACCTCCTTATCTTGAAGTAAAAACGATTAATGGAATCCTCGGATTCACGAGTGTTCACACAAATTGTATGATGACGAAAATGAAGAAGTTCTTAATGTTAGTTTCAGATCGTTTAGGCGAAGTAATTTTACTTTAGTTCAAGGCGTGCGAGATATGAGCGTTGAAGTTACCGTCTGGTAATGACAAGCGAATAACGAGTACAACGATGAAATTAAGTAAAAGGACAAGCGTAAAATAGGTCTGTAGCTCAGCTGGTTAGAGCGCACCCCTGATAAGGGTGAGGTCGGCAGTTCAAGTCTGCCCAGACCTACCAAATTCTTCGTTATACCGCGTTATTTAATAACTCGCTTAGAAAAGACTAAGCTTCGCTATTAAATGCCTTGTCTAACTTGAATTGTATTTAACTTCTTCACAAAAGAAAGAGACCAAATTTAAACGGTTGTAGGGGTAAATATATTTACGCTTTTATGACACTTTAAATTTGGTTTTTTAAACCAAATTTCTTAGCGAATGCGACTAAGAGATGAGTTCTTTAACAATCTGGAAAGCTGATATAAATACCGATATTTATAGGGCAAGCACGGTGTCGCGCTGTTGCTCGCATAACTATAAATATCAAGCTGTTATTTATCCAATATCGTGGGTAAATAGTGGTGATAAGGCGTTCTCCTCGAATGTCTTATCAAATTGTTTTTAACGTTTGTTTTTAAACAAATGTTATGAGCTCTTATTCAAGTAACTCATCACTTTTATTTAGCAATAAATGAAGTGAAGTGCGTGAAAATGTCAGACTTTACAATTAACTCGGTTTAGTCACCGAGTAGTCTAAAATGTTTGAAATGTCTTTTCTCTTATTATAGGAAAAATGATTTTTCGCAGGATTTTGGCTTGTTAGACAAGGCGCTTATTTGTGACGTGTAGTTTCTTTTACACAAACACGTAAGCAACACAGTATAACAATCAAAAGACAATGAAACAATTTGGGGTTGTATGGTTAAGTGACTAAGCGTATGTGGTGGATGCCTTGGCAGTTAGAGGCGATGAAGGACGTGTTAATCTGCGATAAGCGTTGGTAAGGTGATAAAAACCATTATAGCCAACGATTTCCGAATGGGGAAACCCACCTGTCATAAGGCAGGTATCATTAAGTGAATACATAGCTTAATGAGGCGAACCGGGAGAACTGAAACATCTAAGTACCCCGAGGAAAAGAAATCAACCGAGATTTCGTTAGTAGCGGCGAGCGAACGCGAATCAGCCCTTAAGCTTATTGGGCGCTAGTGGAAGGTTCTGGAAAGGACCACGATACAGGGTGATAGTCCCGTACACTAAAGCAACCTTTAAGTGAAATCGAGTAGGACGGAGCACGTGAAACTTTGTCTGAATATGGGGGGACCATCCTCCAAGGCTAAATACTACTAACTGACCGATAGTGAACCAGTACCGTGAGGGAAAGGCGAAAAGAACCCCTGTGAGGGGAGTGAAATAGAACCTGAAACCGCATACGTACAAGCAGTGGGAGCCAAATTTAGTTTGGTGACTGCGTACCTTTTGTATAATGGGTCAGCGACTTATATTCTGTAGCAAGGTTAACCGATTAGGGGAGCCGTAGCGAAAGCGAGTGTTAACTGCGCGTTTAGTTGCAGGGTATAGACCCGAAACCCGGCGATCTACCCATGGGCAGGTTGAAGGTTGAGTAACATCAACTGGAGGACCGAACACACGTATGTTGAAAAATGCGGTGATGACTTGTGGGTCGGAGTGAAAGGCTAATCAAGCCGGGAGATAGCCGGTTCTCCCCGAAATCTATTTAGGTAGAGCCTCGGATGGACACCACTGGGGGTAGAGCACTGTTAAGGCTAGGGGGTCATCCCGACTTACCAACCCTTTGCAAACTCCGAATACCAGTGAGTGATATCCGGGAGACACACTGCGGGTGCTAACGTCCGTTGTGAAGAGGGAAACAACCCAGACCGCCGGCTAAGGTCCCAAAGTACTAGTTAAGTGGGAAACGATGTGGAAAGGCATAGACAGCTAGGAGGTTGGCTTAGAAGCAGCCACCCTTTAAAGAAAGCGTAATAGCTCACTAGTCGAGTCGGTCTGCGCGGAAGATGTAACGGGGCTAAACTAGTCACCGAAGCTGCGGATTCATAATTTATTATGAGTGGTAGGGGAGCGTTGTGTAAGCCGTTGAAGGTGAATTGAGAAGTTTGTTGGAGGTATCACAAGTGCGAATGCTGACATGAGTAACGATAAGGGGAGTGAAAAACTCCCCCGCCGAAAGACCAAGGTTTCCTGTCCCATGTTAATCAGGGCAGGGTAAGTCGGCCCCTAAGGCGAGGCGGAAACGCGTAGTCGATGGGAAACAGATTAATATTTCTGTACTTCTATATATTGCGAAGGAGGGACGGAGCAGGCTAGGTGAGCACAGTGTTGGTAATCTGTGTGAAAGTGCGTAGGCGGGAGTTTAGGTAAATCCGGACTCCCTTAAGGCTGAGACACGAGACGAGACTCCAAGGAGTTGAAGTCATTGATGCCATACTTCCAGGAAAAGCTTCTAAGCTTCAGATATATAGGAACCGTACCCCAAACCGACACAGGTGGTTAGGTAGAGAATACTAAGGCGCTTGAGAGAACTCGGGTGAAGGAACTAGGCAAAATAGTACCGTAACTTCGGGAGAAGGTACGCCCTCAATGGTGATGGAATTTACTTCCTAAGCGATGGAGGGTCGAAGTAACCAGGTGGCGGAACTGTTTATTAAAAACACAGCACTGTGCAAAATCGAAAGATGACGTATACGGTGTGACGCCTGCCCGGTGCCGGAAGGTTAATTGATTGGGTTAGTTTTCGGACGAAGCTCATGATCGAAGCCCCGGTAAACGGCGGCCGTAACTATAACGGTCCTAAGGTAGCGAAATTCCTTGTCGGGTAAGTTCCGACCTGCACGAATGGCGTAATCATGGCCACACTGTCTCCACCCGAGACTCAGTGAAATTGAATTTGCGGTTAAGATGCCGTATACCCGCGGCTAGACGGAAAGACCCCGTGAACCTTTACTATAGCTTGACAGTGAACATTGCTCCTACATGTGTAGGATAGGTGGGAGACTTTGAAACTTCGTCGCCAGATGGAGTGGAGTCAACCTTGAAATACCACCCTTGTATGCGTGATGTTCTAACCTAGGGCCCTGATCGGGCTTGGGGACACTGTCTGGTGGGTAGTTTGACTGGGGCGGTCTCCTCCCAAAGAGTAACGGAGGAGCACGAAGGTTGGCTAAGTATGGTCGGACATCATACGGTTAGTGCAATGGCATAAGCCGGCCTTAACTGCGAGACAGACACGTCGAGCAGGTACGAAAGTAGGTCATAGTGATCCGGTGGTTCTGTATGGAAGGGCCATCGCTCAACGGATAAAAGGTACTCCGGGGATAACAGGCTGATACCGCCCAAGAGTTCATATCGACGGCGGTGTTTGGCACCTCGATGTCGGCTCATCACATCCTGGGGCTGAAGTCGGTCCCAAGGGTATGGCTGTTCGCCATTTAAAGTGGTACGCGAGTCGGGTTTAGAACGTCGTGAGACAGTTCGGTCCCTATCTGCCGTGGGCGTTTGAGAATTGAAGAGGGCTGCTCCTAGTACGAGAGGACCGGAGTGGACGAACCACTGGTGTTCGGGTTGTCATGCCAATGGCATTGCCCGGTAGCTACGTTCGGAACTGATAACCGCTGAAAGCATCTAAGCGGGAAGCAGGCTTTGAGATGAGTTCTCACTGGAGCTTTAAGCTCCCTAAAGGGTCGTTGGAGACTACAACGTTGATAGGTCAGGTGTGTAAGGGTTGTAAGGCCTTGAGCTAACTGATACTAATTACCCGTGAGGCTTAACCATACAACACCCAAGTGGTTTTGTGTGAAGACTGACAAATAAAGGCTATGAGAATAGCAACATCACGCACGTGAGACTTGAATGAATAAATGTATTTATATCGTAGGTGAGAAATATTCTTGCTTAAGTGTTTTCCAAGATTGCTAATTACCAACGTAAGTTGAGTGATTAAAAAGTTTTTGTTTAGCGACAATAGCGCTGTGGTACCACCTGACTCCATTCCGAACTCAGAAGTGAAACGCAGTAGCGCCGATGGTAGTGTGGGAGTTCCCATGTGAGAGTAGGACATTGCTAAACTTCTAATTTAGTTTTGAAATGAAAGGCAGAAGCGCCGATGGTAGTGTGACTTATGTTACGAGAAGCCC
Source organism: Colwellia maritima (assembly GCF_022669015.1). Lineage (GTDB taxonomy): Bacteria > Pseudomonadota > Gammaproteobacteria > Enterobacterales > Alteromonadaceae > Colwellia > Colwellia maritima. The sequence goes on from NZ_JAKKSL010000005.1 coordinate 316,660, forward strand.
ATGTGAGAGCGTAGCCGGACATTGCTAAACTTCTATTAAGAGGAGCCCGTTACGTATGTGACGGGCTTTTTGCTAAAGCTTTAGTTTTTTAAATTGTTTTTAAAGTAAATTAAACAATTAAAGTTTTTATCTAGCGACAATAGCGCTGTGGCCCCACCTGATTCCATTCCGAACTCAGAAGTGAAACGCAGTAGCGCCGATGGTAGTGTGGGAGTTCCCATGTGAGAGTAGGACATTGCTAGGTTCCATCTTAGATTGATTCTAAATCGATCACCCTGTGGAGGGGTTCCCGAGTGGCCAAAGGGATCAGACTGTAAATCTGACGGCTCAGCCTTCGGTGGTTCGAATCCACCTCCCTCCACCACTTTTTCTATCTATTTTACTTTTATTCAAATATAAGTAAAAGCGAAAATATCTCTTCTCATTTTATTACCCATCACTAATTATTTTCTCAAATCAATTTCCTCTGAAAGTTCTGATGTTCATGCCGAGTATTATACCAATCTTACTGACTATGTGAGCATTTCTACTTGCCAAAATCACCAACTATTTCGTTATTTATTTAACAATTAGAACAAGTAGTTATTGAAATAAATGCCTTGTATTTGGCAATTTTTTCTACGTATATAATAAATCACTTAATTAATAAAACTGGTATTATTTCCTGTATATTAATCAATTAGTTATTCTTGTTTTATAGTTTATTAGAAAACAACTATGGCGTTATTAACATAAAGTTGCTACCTTTTTATGTATCGTTTAATTAAAGTTTAGAATATGAGTGAAGGATTATTTGTTTGGAATAGTGATGATGGTTCTGTTTCTGAGTTTGAACTTGGACTGAATATAAGCCAAGAGAGCGGTGCTACAAGCTTATTAATTCTAGCATGCCATGATAATGAATTTACGGAAGAACAAATTAATCCTCTGATTTTAAACTGTAATTTACAAGTGTTTGGTGGTATTTATCCTAAGTTAGTTTTTAAAAATAAGCTTATGCAGCAAGGTTGTATCATTATAGGTTTTCACCAACCTGTTGATGTAAGTATTATTCCTCATGTATCTACATTAAAAACAGATGCACAACTTGAACAAGCAATAGATGCAACCCAAGTAAATCGAGGTCAATTAACAAAAAATGATAATTTTCTCATTTTTTATGATGGACTTATCAATAATATTGAACCCTTTATTGATACGCTTTTTGAATATTTAGATCATAAAATTAATATTATAGGTGGTGGGGCGGTAATTTAGAGTTCAAGCAAAAACCGTGTGTCTTTACAAATCAAGGCTTACTCGCCGACGTCATTCAATTGGTTAGTTTAACTAGTCAAATTGTTACAGGTACAGGACATGGTTGGAATATTTTACAAGGACCATTTCTTGTTTCAGAATCAGAAAAACAAACAATTAATAGCCTAAATTATAGCCCTGCATTTAGTATCTATAAAGATGCGATTGAAAACGAGAGTCATTACTCTTTTAATGATCAAAATTTCTTTGATATTGCTAAACATTTTCCTCTAGGTATCGCTGATTTAAATAATCAATTGGTGGTGCGAGATCCCATTTTAACTCATGATGGTTCTATCCATTGTGTGGGTGATATACCTGTAAATTCCATGGTTTATTTGCTTAAAGGTAGTACAGCATCATTGTTAGCTTCTGCAAATCAAGCAGCTAAATCTGCGACAACTAAAATCGACGGTAAAGACTTTACTGTAACCATGGTGTTTGATTGCATTAGTCGCATGCTATATATGGAAAATAGCTTCAGTCAAGAACTTGAGTTAATAACGAAACAATGCTCTAAACAAATTTTTTTGGTGTGCTCTCTTTAGGAGAAATAGCTAATAATGAAAGTGGCGCGTTAAAGCTACTAAATAAGTCAACGGTTATTGGATCATGGTAACATTTTCCTGTTAGGTATAAGAAAATGAATAAAGCACTTTTTATTATCTCACTACAACATGAACTTGCCATGGCTATTGGTAATGAGTTAGATCTTAAAACTATGCTAAAAGTTTTTTTAAAGGTTTGTTTTAATCGGTTAAACCTAACAAGTGCGCATATTTATACCTATACAAATGATCTTGGCTTATCCATAAAAATTACAACACAGCAAAGTGCGCCGTACCAACACTTAATTAGTTTACCAAAGACAAAACATGGTGAATTGTGGACAAAAAATGAAGTATTAATGCTTTTTACCGAAGAGTTAAATAATAGACAGCGGCCACATGAATTTCAACATGAAAATAAGCAGTACTTTTTTGGTTTTATTATCCCGCAACATGGGTTACTCGTATTTGAAACCCAATTTGTTATAGAAGCACCGATACAAAAAGCTCTTATCCCTATTTTGGAAAAACTCGCTACTAGCTGTTACACCTCCATTGTTCACGATTCTTTAGTTCAAGAGGTTTATTCACGGCAGGTCGCTGAAGAACGAATAGCTTTTCAAGCTCAACATGACGGATTAACTGGACTGTTAAATCGCCAAGCATTTGAATGCTTTGTTGTTTGATGCCGTAACGTGTGCTGTAAAAGAAAAACATTGTGGCTGCGTAATTTTTATTGATCTAAACCGCTTTAAACCAATTAATGACACTATGGGCCATAGTGTTGGTGATGAAATCTTAGTTATTCTAGCAAATAGGTTAAACAGTCTAAGCAATAGCCAGGTGGACGTGGCTCGATTTGGTGGTGATGAATTTATTATTTTAATTAAAAAGATCACTCAAGAATATCAGATTGTTGTTAAAAACATGATAAATGCGATTAATCAACTTTTGACTGATCCATTTATTGTCAATAATAACTCATTCAAATTAAATTGTAGTATAGGTTATTCACTTTTTCCTCAGCATAGCAGTACAGTGAATAGTCTTATTAAGTTCGCTGATATTGCAATGTATGAAGCTAAAAATGCTAAAGCATTACATGGTGTTCAATACACACAGAGTATGTCTGATAAAATCAATAAACGCTTAGCTTATGTTGATGAAATGAAGCAAGGTTTGGCGAGAGATGATTTTAGATTATATTACCAAGCACAATATAATCGTAATAATGAAATATGTGGTGCTGAGGCTTTATTACGCCGGTTTCACCCTGTTCATGGGTTAGAATCACCGGTATATATTCCTATCGCTGAAGAAAGTAATTTAATTTTGGCTATAGGACAGTGGGTGTTAGAGCAAGCGTGTCGAGATATTCACCAGTTAGAGCAACAAGGACTTCCTTCTAATTTTACAAAAATAGCGGTTAATGTGAGTGCAAAGCAGCTAATTCAACATGATTTTCAGGAAAAAGTATTACAAACGGTTAAACAGTATAAAATTAGCCCAGAGCATTTATCTTTAGAATTAACAGAAAGCTTATTGGTCGAAAATATTGCGCATTCGATAGAACTGATTGGTCATCTTAAAGCAGAGAAAATTGACTGTGCTATTGATGATTTCGGTACAGGGTATTCATCGTTAGCCTACCTAAAACGTATACCTGCTAGTCTTTTAAAAATAGATCGGTCTTTTGTTACTAATATAGATAAAAGTAAATCTAGTGCTGCGATTGCGAATATGATTATTAGTTTAGCAAAAACACTTAATATGAAAGTTCTTGCTGAAGGTGTTGAAACTCAAGAAGAGTTATATTGTTTACAATCCTTGGGGTGTCATGATTTTCAAGGTTTTTACTTTAGCAAACCAATGCCGTTTGATGATTTTTCCGCTTTATTAGCCGCATCGCAAAACCGAAAAAAATCGCAATGAAGTAAGGATGATTTTTTCTTACGACAAGAGTAGCCGTGTTAAGTTTAAGTCGTCAGAAAAGTCTTTCAACAACAAGGTTTTTTAATTATAAATATCATCAATATAGTCTATTTGTGTGAGATAAATTCTTAAATCAAGTTCAATTTGATGATAGTTTGGTAACATATGCGGGCATAGTTGATAAAATTCTTTACGACATGATCCTAACGATAATATCAATCAACTAATGGTAAGTTATTGTTTTAGATATAAAATAAAATATAAACAAGGTTTTTTGTTATTAACAGTTGTCAGTATTTAGGGATACTGAATATACATTATAATAAAAGGCTTTTACATCTTGAATCCAGTCGCTATTAAATCATTACCGGCGGTACAAAAGGCACTATCACCGACTTTTAAGAAGCTACTCTCAGATAACGCCCTTAATAGTAAGGGAAGCGTAATAGTGAACAACTATTCAGCATACATTTCAACCTTTAAAGTTCTTGGTTATGAAGCATTAGGTATTCTAAGTAGCCCGGAGTCCCTATTGAAGCAATTGCGTGGATTTGTGGGCTTTATGTACTCGCAATACGATTGCAAACCAAAGATATGAAGTGATACGAATTGTCTTTAGAGCCTTTGATGCATTTGCTAAGTATGAAATCGATACTCCTCAACTTTCACCTACCCTATCAAGCTTGATTGATAGTACTTCATTGTTTCCTTTTTAAGTTGTGAAAGAAAATAATCAGTTGCCATCTAAAAGTCATGTTTAAAAGATTAATACCTAGAGCAAGACTTAAAAACCGTATTGTAAATCCGTTCCCGCTCACTACGTTGTTCATTTAATTTATATCGAAATAGTGACATTTTTTTTGATTTTAATACTCTTCATATCAGGACAATTTTAATGTCATATTCAGCAGCTATTGGATAAATAGTTATCTTTTATTATAGTAATTTTTCTGTATTTTAAATTCGTATATAACCTTCTTTTCTTCACTTGTTGAAAATTAAATGACCATTAACTAGTCCTCTTTCGACATGCAATTTAACCAAAAACCTGTGAATATTTACTTAATTCAATTTCTACTACTAGTTAGCAAGGATTTATAGAAAACGCTTGCAAGCTAGAAAGCATATTGGATAACTAACTAATTAAAATGAGGTTAAAAGAATGCCAACTATTGATGATTTTATAAGACCAAAAGAATGGGTTTCAGAAGAAGCTGAGGCGATGCGTTTTGCTATACGTAAATGGGCGGATGAACGCTTAAAGCCTATAACAGAACAAATTGATGAAGATTGGAAAGAACATAAGTTAGTTGACCCATTGCTTAAAGAATTATTAGTTGATATGGGCCTAAACTCGGCTTTTTTTCCGGAAGAGTTTGGCGGACAAGATATGCCTGAAGATCAGTATATGGCAATGAGTGCGGTTGTTTGTGAAGAATTATCACGAGTAGATTCTGGTTTTGCTACTGCGGCTATGTGCTCTACTTGGGGCTTGGTACCTATTTTAATGAAACCTCATAGAAATTTGGAGTTACTTGAAGAGCTTGCACCGAAGTTTTGTGGTGAAGAATTTAACATTACTTGTCATGCTATCACAGAACCTGCTAGTGGTGCTGATGTTGAAAATCTCGGCATATTAAAAGGCAAAACTATTAAGACCACTGCTACTGAAGATGGTGATGACTGGATTATTAAAGGGCACAAAATTTGGTGTACTAATTCAGGTAAAACGGGTACTTATTTTATTGTGATAGCAAGTACATGTACAGGTAGTGAGGATTTAAATGAATTTGGTTTATTCCTTGTGCCTGCAGATAGTGAGGGGGTAAGTGTTGGTGAACCGTACCATAAGTGTGGTATGTCTGCTGATATGAATACTGATATTTGGTTTGATAATGTGCGCATTCCTAAGCGTTACCGTTTGCATGGCGCAGGTGATGACGTGAAGTATTTCAAGCGCACTGTTAGCATGGGACAAATTGGTGCAGCGGCAATGGCTGTTGGTGTGATGAAAAGCGTTTATGAAACGATTAAAACATGGACTACTGAACGGATTGTCGCCGGTAAACCTCTAAAAGAGCATAGTATTTGTGCTGACATGCTTTCAGAAATAGCCATTAATATTGAATCTACTTCGGCTTGGATGTGGCAATACATTCGTGAGTGGGATCATCCAGAAATTTATGGAATGCAACCTTGGGATGATGATTTTGTGCATAAGAGTCGAGGATTAGCGATTCATGCGGGAATTGCTGTAGAAAAAACTTGTAGCCGTGCAATGGATTTCATGAGCTCTTACGGTTATTCACGCGAGTTTGGTATTGAAAAGCATTGGCGTGATAGTAAGATGGTCGGTCTTTGGATGGGAGGATATGGTCTGAAAACTGTTGAGAATGCACGCTACTGGTTCGAATCTGAAACGATTTAATCAATAGAGCCTAGAGCTATTATGAAATATAGCCACTTAATGTTAGTGGCTATTTAGAGTTTATATTGAGTTTAACATATGAAAAATAAAACTAAATTGATTGATTCTGGTCGAAGTAGAAAGTGGACACATGGGGCGATAAACCCTGCAATAATTCGTACATCGACAGTGAGATTTGAAACTGTTGACGATTTAAAGTGCGCAAAGTCTGATGAGTCCGATACAAGTATGTATTATGGCCGGGATGGTACTACAACCACTTTTTCCTTTTGCGAAAGTATGGCAGAGCTTGAAGGAGGGGTCGGTTGTGTGGTTTCTCCAAGTGGCCTTGCGGCTATTACTTCGACAATTTTGTCGTTTGTCGCCAGTGGTGATCACCTTTTAATGGTTGATAGTGCTTATGGACCTACGCGAGGTTTTTGTGAAAGTGTTCTAAAGCGCTTAGGTGTGGAAGTGACTTACTATGATCCTTTAATTGGCGCAGGTATTGAGTCTCAGATTCGTTCAAATACTAAGGTAATCTTCATGGAGTCACCGGGCTCTGGCACTATGGAAATTCAAGACGTTCCTGCCGTCGTAGAAGTTGCTCATAAACACGATTGCGTTGTTATGCTTGATAATACTTGGGGCGCCGGCATTAATTTTCAGCCATTAAGTTTTGGCGTTGATATCTCAATACAATCAGCTACAAAATATATTGTAGGTCATTCAGATATTGTATTAGGTACTGCTGTTAGCAACGAGAAACATTGGACTCGACTTAAAGAGGGAAATCAAGAGCTTGGTCAACGAGCTTCTCCCGATGATTTATACATGGCTCAACGAGGTATTAGAACGCTTGATGTTCGTATGCAGCGTCATCAAGAAAATGCTATTAAGGTAGCTAAATGGTTGACACAGCAAGATGTTGTTGATCTTGTGCTACATCCTGCACTACCTGATTTTCATGGGCATGAAATATTTATGCGTGACTTTAGCGGTTCCAATGGTTTGTTTTCATTTGTCTTAAAATCAGTCAGTGATGCAGCTGTGGTAGCATTTATCGATAGCCTAGAGCACTTTAAACTGGGTATCTCTTGGGGGGGTATGAGAGTCTCGTATTTTCAGATGTCCTTGACCCAAGAGCTAGAATTCGAGCGGCAACCCCGTGGCCATATCAAAATCCGGTAATAAGGTTACACGTCGGTCTGGAAGATGTGGATGACTTGATCGAAGACTTATCAAAAGGGTTTGAACATTTAACCTTGGCATAACTTGGTTGTTTACATGAGCTAAGCAATCAGATGAACATTTTGGTTTTACTTGGATATAACCAATGTATGTACTTAAAGTTATGGGGAAGTAATGCTACAAGACAAATTTATTAACATTACTCAAAATTAACGAATCACTACTTACATGGATGATGTATTTTCTCAGTGGATGTTGTCGATGGCTTCTCTCGGCCGTTTATAAACTGAGTAGTGCTATCCTCGAACTAGATTAACCTCCAACAAGTTGTACCAAAACAGAGAACAAAATTATGTGTAATAAATTACAAGGTCAAGTAGCCCTGATAACCGGTTCTGGCCGCGGCATAGGTAAAGCACTGGCACTTAAATTGGCAAGTAAAGGCGTCAGGGTCGTCATTAATGACCTTGACCAAGAGCCGACCGAAGATACTGTTGCACAAATTAAAGCCACTGGTGGTGAAGCTATTGCCGTTGTCGGCAGTATTACCTCAGAGGGGTTTGCTGATAACTTTATTGCCGGCGCGGTCAAGGCCTATGGTACACCTGATATGTTAATTAATAATGCAGGTTATACCTGGGACTCAATGATCCATAAAGCAGATGACGAACAGTTTGATGCGATGTATGAGATCCATTTAAAGGCTCCATTTCAGCTCAATCGCGCTTTTGTACGGGCGATCAGGGACATCGCTAAAAAAGAAGCTGCAGCCGGAATCGAAAACTTCCGTAAAATCGTCAATATCTCTTCGATCGCCGGTGTTTGTGGCAACACAGGACAAGTCAATTACTCGTCAATGAAAGCCGGCCTTTCCGGCATGACCAAGACCCTTGCCAAAGAGTTGGGCCGACTCAAGGTTAACGTCAATTGCGTTGCCTTTGGCGTGATTGATACTCGTTTAACCGAAGCTACAGATGAGAAAAAAAGCATTACAGTTGATGGTCGTGAAATTGGGGTAGGTGTTCCAGAAAAAGTCCATGCGGCTTTCTCTGCGGCTATCCCGCTTGGTCGTAGCGGCAGTGCAGAAGAGGCGGCAGATGGTGTCTATCTGTTTTGCACGCCTGAATCTAACTATATCAGCGGTCAGGTTCTACTTGTTGCGGGCGGATTAAGCCTCTAATTTTGGAAGTAAACCAATGTTACTTTTTCAGGTTACTTGGATGAATAACAGTACATTTATCTAGATTTTCAATATGGTAATTGCTCAGGTGGATTATCAACAACAATTAATTACAACAAAAATGAGGTACTCATGTCACAGCGTCTTTTAAATAAGGTTACAATTATTACAGGTGGTACTAGCGGCATCGGTATGGTAGCGGTCGACCGTTTTATCGAAGAAGGATCCAAGGTTATTATAGCCGCGCGCAACGAAGAGCGAGGCCAAGCTATAGTCGATCGACTAGGCTCTAATGCTTACTTCCATAAAACTGATATTTCCAAAGAAAGCTCAATTAAAGCATTAATTGATATGGCAATGTCTACCCATGGGCGCATCGACTGCCTATTTAATAATGCGGGTGGTGGCAGTCCTAGTGGTGGTATTAGCACTCTTCCGCTTGATGGTTTTAACAACACCGTAAACCTTATGTTAACAGGGGTTATCTTGGGAATGAAATATGTCGCTCCAATTATGATTGAGCAGCAATCTGGTAGTATTATCAATACCGCCAGTGTTCCGGTAGTCGTGTTGGTTTCGGTTCACATTCATACAGTGCAGTTAAAGCTGCCGTGATTCATGCAAGTCGTTCTGTGGCATCTGAATTAGGGGAACATGGCATACGTGTGAATGCACTATCACCGGGCGGTGTTGTTACAGAAATATTTGCTAGAGAAATGGGAGTACCTGAACATCAAATTGCCCAAGCAGAAACAGTAACACGCAGGATGCTATCACAAATGGCTCCCATTGCTCGTGCCGGTGAAAGTAAAGATATTGCCGATGCTGCTGTTTATCTCGCCGGCGATGAATCTTCTTATGTTAATGGACATGATTTTGTTGTTGACGGTGGTCTAATTGGCGGTCGAAAATGGACTGAAAGTAACACTTGGTTTACAAATGAATGGGCCAAGGCTTTCGACGACGCAGGCATAGAACATAAAATAAACGGCTAAATACACTGTGGAGCAGCCTTTAACTCGGCTTAATAAATGCTGCTCTACAGGTTAGTGTAAATTGTTTTTTATTGTGAATCAATTACACATACAGGCTACTCTAAATACTTCCCTTGTTGCACAACAAACACTTGATTTGTACAAAATCCCAATATGATTTCATATCACCCTACACCATTTTTTTCGTAACTATAGTGTGCCCATTGTTTTATTTTTATAAATTAAATGACCGTTAACTAGTCCTCTTTCGACATGCATTCTAATTAGAAACCTGTGAATATTTACTGAATTCAAATTTTAACTTCAAATTGTTTGTACATAAAAATAAGCATCAATATTAGAGAGAGTGAAAAGTAAGTTGTGAGATATTTAAACAAATGTAATTGCAGAATATTTTGTAGTCGAGGTTATCTTAGTATCAAGCAACTTAATATCGCAGTAACCAAGTCTACATTTAAGGGACAAATTAACTATGAATAATCCAATGCAAAGTCATCCTATTAACCTTATTCAAATACTGCAGCACGCTGCAAATTATCACGGTAATGTTGAAGTTGTCACACGTCGAGTCGAGGATGATAAGATCTCTCGTTCAAATTATGCGAGCATTTATAAACGAACTTGTAAGCTAGCAAATGCATTGAAAAAGCTAGGTGTTCAGCCGAGTAAACCCATTGGAACTATTGCTTGGAATACGGATAAACACATTGAAACCTGGTATGCCATTGTTGGACAAGGTGCTATTTGCCATACAATAAATCCTCGCTTATATGCTGAGCAAATCAAATATATTATTAACCATGCAAAAGATCATATTATTTTCATAGATTTAACTTTCCTTGATACTTTTACTCAGATCTCAGAAGAACTAGAAACGGTAGAGCATGTCATTGTTATGTGCGATCAAGAGCATATGCCTGAATTAAGTATTAAACAGAAAGTGCATTGTTATGAGACATTAATTGGCCAATATAACTCAGAATTTAGTTGGACTTCAGTTGAAGAAAAAACTATCTCTTCACTCTGCTACACATCAGGAACTACGGGTAACCCCAAAGGTGTTGGCTACACTCATCGATCAAACATGCTACATGCCATGGTAGCTACCCAAAAAGATGCACTTAATATTCATGGAGAACAAAGTATCTTAATGATTGTTCCTATGTTCCATGCCAATAGTTGGGGTTTAGCTTATGCAGCGCCTATGGTCGGGGCTAAGTTGGTATTACCTGGAGCTAAACTTGACGGTGTCAGTATTTATGAATTGCTTAGTACTGAGCAAGTAACCTATTCGGCAGCTGTACCGACGGTTTGGAATATGTTGCTACCTCACTTAAAGAATAATAATTTCACTCTACCTGATTTAGATGAAGTTTTCGTTGGTGGCTCTGCTGTACCACGTTTTATGGTTCGAACCTTTGACATCGATTATGACGTAACAATTATTCATGCGTGGGGTATGACAGAAACTAGCCCAATGGGAACCGTTTGTAGGTTATTACCTGAAATGAAATCTTTACCGTATGAAGAACAACTGGATATTCGTTGTACACAAGGGCGTCCACCGTTTGGTGTTGAACTGAAAATCACTGGTGAGGATGGTGAGGAATTAGCTAGAGATGGTGTGGCTTTTGGTAATTTGCACATCAGAGGACCTTGGGTGGTTGATTATTATTATGGTCAGGATACTCCTGCAACAGACCAAAATGGTTGGTTTGATACTGGAGATATAGCTTCTATTGACCCAAATGGCTATATGAAAATAACGGATCGAGCAAAAGATGTTATTAAATCTGGAGGAGAATGGATTAGTAGTGTTGATCTAGAAAATGCAGCAATGGCTCATGAAGCAGTTTTTTTATCTGCTGTTATTGGCGTACCTCATCCTAAATGGGAAGAGAGACCCTTACTTATTGTAAAACTTGTCGAAGGACAAGCAGCGATACAAGAAGAAATAATCGAATTCCTATCAACTAGAGTAGTGAAGTGGTGGCTTCCAGATGAAGTGATTTTTGTTGATGAAATACCACTGACAGCAACAGGAAAAATCAATAAATTAGCCCTTCGCAATCAATACATACAATAGCAATAATCATAAACTAAAAATATTAAATTAAAGAATAGAGGAAAAACAATGAATCATACCAATCAGTTTTATATCAATGGTCAGTGGGTTAACCCAATCGCTAATACAAACGTAGATGTAATTAACTTGACTACAGAGCGAGTGGTAGCACAATTAGCGATGGGAAATGAGCAGGATGTTGATGCTGCAGTTTCAGCCGCTAAACAAGCATTTACTGATTACAGTAAAACCACGATAGAAGATCGAATTGCACTATTTGAGCGAATTTTATCAGTGTATAACACAAGATTCGATGATTTGGCACATTCAATCACTACTGAAATGGGTGCCCCAATATCGCTATCTAAAGAGCTACAAGCAGCTGTAGGTATAGCTCACTTTTCAAATTCTTTGGAGACATTGAAAAGCTACAAATTTGAAGAGGTTAAAGGAAGTACCTTAATACTAAGAGAACCTATTGGTGTTTGTGGTCTTATTACTCCGTGGAATTGGCCGGTCAATCAAATTGTATGCAAAATAGCTCCCGCATTGGCGGCAGGCTGCACCATAGTCTTAAAACCAAGTGAAGTTTCTCCGTTAAGTGCAATTATTTTAACTGAGATACTTGCTGAAGCCGGTGTTCCAAAAGGTGTATTTAACTTAGTGCATGGTGATGGTCCAACGGTAGGGGTTGCATTATCTTCTCATCCTGATGTCGATATGATGTCATTTACAGGCTCTACAAGAGCGGGAACTGCGGTTGCTATTGCTGCAGCGCCAACGGTTAAACGTGTTGCTCAAGAGCTTGGCGGTAAATCAGCCAACATTTTACTTGATGATGTTAACTTTGAAGAAGCTGTTACTGGTGGAGTATTAACGTTAATGATGAATAGTGGTCAAAACTGTAATGGCCCAACGCGTATGTTAGTACCTCATGATAAAATGGAATTAGTAAGTCAAATTGCTAAAGCGGCGGTTGAAACCGTTTCTTGTGGTGATCCTATGTCAGAAAAAACAACCATGGGACCGGTTGTAAATGATACACAATGGAATAAAATTCAAGGACTTATCCAACAAGGTGTTGCTGATGGCGCAACTTTAGTTGGCGGCGGAGAAGGTAAGCCAACGGGCTGTGAAAAGGGTTATTTTGTTAAACCTACTATTTTTACTGATGTCACACCTAATATGACTATCGCGCAAGAAGAGATATTTGGTCCAGTATTGTCCATTATTGGTTACACAGACGATGAAGACGCTATTAGCATTGCTAACAACTCAAAATATGGACTATCAGGTTATGTTTCCTCAGCTGATCACGACCGAGCTTGCCACGTTGCTCGTCAAATAAGAACAGGTATGGTTCACGTTAACGGAGCTCAGTTCGATTTTACCGCACCATTTGGTGGCTACAAACAATCAGGAAATGGCAGAGAATGGGGTGAACAAGGTTTCGAAGAGTTTTTAGAAACTAAAGCCATTATGGGTTACAAGTTATAACTTTGCTCATTGAGCCAACATTTTTTCTAGGGAGTAATGATGCAAATAGTACCTACAATTGATATCAGTAGTATTTCAAACGATGATATTAAAGCAATAAAGGAAGCATGTATCGATCATGGTTTTTTTAAAATTAAAGGACATGGATTAAATACGCTTATTGACAAAATGTGGCAACAAGCAGAAACATTTTTTAAAGCCTCTAGGCCTTTTAAACAAAGTCTTAGACGCCCTAAAGATGGAGCTTTCGGTTATTTTGACAGCGAATTAACCCAACATAAAAGAGATATAAAAGAGGTTTTTGATTATGCACCTAAAGCCGTGCCGTTATTTGATGATTCAAGTAAACCTTATTGGCCAGATAATAAAAATAATCAATTAGTGATTAATGGCTTAAATGACTTTCAGGGCACCTTAAATCAGTTTTATATCGCTCAAACTAAGCTTGCTCAACAATTAATGGAAATTTTGTGCCAAACACTCGGTGAGCCTCCAGAAACGCTAAATAAGCTTTTTGGGGACTTACAAACAAGTACTGCGAGACTGAATCATTATCCTTCAGAAGATCCTATTCCTGAAAATGAACGTGACAATAATATTGCACTCAATGATGTTGCACTTGGCGCTCATACAGATCCTAGCGCTATAACCTTATTATTGCAAGATGATATAGGTGGGTTGCAAGCCTATTCAGCTGAGCATAAGTGGATAGATGTTACACCTGAAAAGTACTGTTTTATTATTAATATAGGTGACATTGTTCAAGTATGGTCGAATGGACGATATAAAGCAGCAATACATAGAGTAGTTAAAGTTCCTGTAGGTAAGGCACGTTTTTCAATTCCATTTTTCTACATGCCGCAGTCAGAAGCTGTTATCAAACCCATTATATCGGGTGAAAAAAACAAATTCAGAGAGTTTTTATGGAGTGAATATATCAAAAAGCGAATAGCTGACAATTATGAAAAAACCGGCGACAAAGACATGCAAGTGACTGATTTCATGTTTAAGTCGAGAGTATAGTGTGTATAGAAAAATGATATCTATAAAGGTTAATAGGAACTAGTATGTCTAAAAATACCATAACCACTCATTGGGGCATGTTTAAAGCTATTACAACCGATAATACGATTACAAGTATTGAAAATTTTTCATTTGATGAGTATCCATCAAAAATTGGGCAATCTTTACTTAATGCGCAAGATTCAAATACACGTATTGATCAACCATATATAAGAGCAAGCTTTTTAGAAAAAAACGGTATGACAAGCGGCAAGTTACGAGGCAAGGAAGCTTTTGTACCCGTTGATTGGAACACAGCGTTAACGTTAGCTGCGAAATCATTACAAACAGTTAAAGATAACTACAGCAATGAAGCTATATACGGGGGCTCATATGGTTGGGCTAGTGCAGGACGATTTCATCATAGTTTAGGACAAGTGCACCGTTTTTTAAATAAATTTGGTGGTTATGTTTCTTCTCGAGATACCTATTCATTAGGTGTCTTGGACATCGCATTTTACCTTATGTATTCGGTGTTGATACGATAACAGCAATCAGTGAAGCGATTCAAGTTGATGAAATGATTGGCAATACAGAACTATTGGTGTCATTTGGTGGCATGGCGTTAAAAAACACTCAAGTGAACACCGGCGGTCTTGGTAATCATACCGCACCAGGGCAAATAAAGCAGTTAGCAAATTCGGCTATTCATTGTGTCAATGTTAGCCCCATTAAAGAAGATATGGCACCTGAGCTAAACGCCAACTGGCTTGCTATTCGTCCGAGTACTGATACGGCATTGATGATGGCGTTAGCGCATACCTTAGTGGATGAAAGTTTAGTCGACAAGGCGTTTATTAATAAATACACGTTAGGTTACGACGTGTTTGAGTGTCACCTATTAGGCCTAGATGACGATATTGTTAAAGATGCTAAATGGGCTGCGCATATTTGTGGTATTACTGAAAATGAGATCAAAGCATTAGCCCGTAAAATGGCTAGTAGCAGAACGCTAATTACCATATCATGGTCACTACAGCGCGCTGAACATGGCGAGCAACCTTGGTGGATGGCCATGGTATTAGCCACCATGTTAGGTGATATTGGTAAAGTGGGGGGCGGTATCAACTATGGTATGGGTTGTGTACATAATGCCGGTTTTGATGGCCGACAACCCATTAACTTTAGTATTGGCAGCTTACCTCAGGAAAAAATCCTGTAGCAACCTATATACCAGTTGCTCGCGTGGTTGATATGCTATTAGAGCCGGGTAAAACAATTGACTATAACGGAGAAAAGATCACCTACCCAAATATCAAAGCAATAGTGTGGGTGGAGGAAATCCTTTTCATCATCATCAAGATTTAAATAACTTGGTTAAAGCATGGGCTAAACCGGATGTTATAATTGTTAATGAAATATATTGGACGAGTACCGCTAGGCATGCTGATATTGTTTTCCCTGCAACATCACCAGTAGAGCGTAATGATTTTTCAGCCTCATCAATAGATTCTTGGTTTACGCCTAACCATAGGGTAGTTAAACCCTTCGGCCAATCAAAAAATGATTACGATATATATGCCGCCTTAGCGAGTAAGTTAGGCTTTGAAGAAGAATTTACTGAAGGTTTAACAGCGCAGCAATGGGTTGAAGGCTTGTATAATCAAACTGTAGATAATGCCAAAGCAAAAGGTGTCTCGCTTCCTCCTTGGGATGTTTTTTGGCAATCTGAACCTTTCTCTATTGCTGACCAATTACCGAAAGTTGAATACCATATTGAGAAATTTATTCGTGACCCTAAAGCATCCCCAATGCCTACCTCTACAAGCGGAAAGTTAGAAATATATTGTCAAACAATTGCAGATTTTGGTTACGATGACTGTCAAGGCCACCCTATGTGGTTTGATAAAACTGAATGTTTAGGTACTGAACTAGCTAAAACATTCCCACTGCATTTGATTTCAAATCAGCCAAAAAACAAATTGCATAGCCAACTTGATCACGGCGTAACAAGTAAAAATTCGAAAGTAAAAGGTCGAGAGAAGATAAAAATCAATCCTCAGCTTGCGGTAAAAAGAAACATTAAACAAGATGATATTGTCTTGGTTTTTAATGATCGAGGTCGTTGTCTTGCGGCAGCAGATATTAGTGAGGGTATTCGAGTAGATGTGGTTGAATTGCCAACAGGATCATGGTTCGATCCTATCTATAATAAAAATGGGATTTCATTAGATGTTCACGGAAACCCTAACACCTTAACTGCCGATGTAGGTACTTCAAAGCTAGCACAAGGCTGCGCAGCCCATAGCTGTTTAGTTGATATAAAATTATTTGAAGATGAGCTGCCAAATATTAATGTTTTTACTAAACCTAATACTCAAAGTTACAGTTAATTTAGCGTTAAGAAATAATATGGAGCAGATTGATTTAATCATATAAACCTCCAATCATGTTTATGCTTTTAAGAGGCTGACTTTATATGAATTTAATTAATCATACCTTGAAAAAAGTAAAATGAGTTTTTTGAATATTAACGTTGATGAATAGTATTTATATTTGTCATAAGCTAGCTAATTAGTCCATTTATGACCATCAGTTAGTCCTCTTTTGATAGGATTCATTCATTGAGATTTGCCATTATGTTGATGAGAAAACAAAAATATAAGAAAAGCAAAAGAAACTTATTCTAACATGATAGAGGTCGAAGAATTATGAAACTTAGTAAGTTAAGTCTGGCAATAGCAGGTTCATTGCTTGCAATTAGTTCACAACAAGTTGTATTAGCTGAGGAAGATAAAGCCGTTAACAGAGGTATAGAAGTTATAGAGGTAACTGCAACCAAGCGGATAACTACCAAACAAGACACTCCAATGGCTATTGAGGCTATTTCAGGCGATGACTTAGCATCTAAAAATATTATTAATTTAGAAGAGATGTCAAGCAGTATGCCAAATGTCCTTATTGCTGAAGGACAGCAAACTACTAGTGTTAATATCCGTGGTATGGGGTCAGGTGCGGACCGTTCATTTGAACAGTCCGTAGCGATGTTCGTTGATAATGTTTACATGCCTCGCTCTCGTTCATATCGTGCCGCATTTTTTGATATGGAACGTGTTGAGGTGTTACGTGGTCCCCAATCGGTAATATTTGGGTTGAATGCTACAGCGGGTTCTGTTGCAGTTCATAGTGCTAGTAGTCGACCAGGAGATGATAACTTTGTTAAAATTGGAGGGGCATATGAATCTGAGTATGCGGGCTATCGTGCGGAAATTATTATGGGTGGTAGTACAGATGATCTTGGATATCGTTTAGCTGTTCGTACTAGTGATACCGGAGACGGAATTTACGAAAACTTATATACTGGCCAAGAATATGGTAGTACAGAAGATACCGTAGTACGTGGCACTCTTGTTTGGGATGCATCAAGTGATTTACAGATAACTGCCAAAATTAATTATGCAGAAGCAACCTATGAAGGCCCGCATGGTCAACAAGTTTATCCTGAGGATGAATTTGCTGCGGGATTAACCCAACCAGAATTCTTAGGTTTGTTCCCTGATTATGAATATGATTGGACAATTTATGATGATAATTCGCTTTTAGACTTACATTCAGAAATTGCAGAAGGGTATGAGACTGAGTTATTTTCTGTGTCAATGACAGCAGATTACAGTATGGGTGATTATTTATTAACGTCAACGGCTTCATTTAGCCGAAGTGATTCTATCAATGCTAATAGTGTTGGTGGCCTCGCTTTTACTGATACACCTGCCATGGGGTACTTCTTGGGGAACCCAGATATTTCACTTGACTTTACATTCATATTTAGCTGACGGTATGGCTACGGAAGCGGATGAAGAATATGAGCAAACAGCTATAGAAGTGCGGTTAGCTTCACCTGTTACTGATACTTTATCCTATATTGTTGGTGTGTATGTTGATGATTCTAACCTTTCTAATATACAGAGTGTTGCTGTTAATGGATTAGTTGGCGCTCAATTTGGACATGTGTATCATGGCATTCCAAGTCAACTCCAAGACAGCTCAACCATGTCTGCATTTTTAAGTACAACTTATAATGTATCAGATGATTTTCGTTTGATTTTTGGCGGTCGCTATACCAGTCAAGAAAAGGAATATAAGCGTAGAAATGGTGCATGTATTGATTATTTATATAACCTGTTTTTAGGTGACGAGACAGATGGTTATACCAAACAAGGAACTCTTCCACCAAATGCGACAGATGGCTCTGTTGGTGAAATTACCAATTGTGGTACCTTTAATGGTTACAACGATGATAGAACCTCTGATAACTTTATGGGTGAAGTTGTTGCACAATGGGATTTAAATAGTGATACCGTTGTTTACGCTAAAGTAGGTGAAAGTGTTAAATCGGGTGGTTTTAATTTTTCTAATACTGTTACCGATTCCTCAAAAATGGAATACGACGATGAAACAGCCTTAGGATATGAAATAGGCTATAAAAGCATGTTACTTGATGGTAATGCTGAGCTGAATGTAACAATTTTCCGTACAGAGTTTGACGATTTACAGCTCCAAAGTTTGGGTAACAAAAGAAGGTCAAGCGCCAGTTGGTGTTATTGGTAACGCAGGAACATCTGTATCTGAAGGTATTGAAGTAGAATTTAATATAGCACTTACCGACTGGTTAACTACTGGGGTGTCAGTTGCTACATTAAACTCAGAGTATGATGAATTTGTTGAAGGTCCGTGTCCATTGCAAGCGACAACAAGTACATGTGATTTATCGGGGAAAACAACACCAATGGCACCAGAGTATTCTGGCTCAGCTTATGCTGATGTTTTTACTGACGTTGGAGAAAACTTATATCTTACCGGTGGTATTACTGTAACTTTTAGCGATTCATACTTAACTGATGGTGCCTTAAATCCAGGTGGTGAACAAGATAGCTATCATAAGATTGATGCGCGTATTGGTTTAACTAATGACGATAATTGGTCAATTTTTTTAGTAGGTAAAAACTTAACTGACGAAGCAACTATCGGTGGCTCAATACCATTTATTGGCGTAATTGGTTACGTGCAAGCCCCACGTACAATTACACTACAAGGTAATTATACGTTCTAAAGTTTTTTATTTTAATTGATTGTATAGTATGGCTTTATCCAATGTTTTCAATATTATGATTTGCTGTTTTTTTACAGCTGAGTGCTATTTAAGTTCCCTACTTATTGTAAATAAGAATTGATAATATTTGTTGGGGTTTAAAATAGTTATCTCGTATACAAGTGTAAAGCCTGCATTTAATGATAGTTAAATAGTCCTCTATTGACAGGAAAATTAATCCTAGAACTGTGATTATAATAAATAAAGAATTTTTGTGTACTAGTCGCTTATGTTTTGTAGATGCAAATAGACCTAAGCAGAATGATATATTTAATGAGAGAGATTTATGGGTATAAAAACATTATCGCGCGCAGTATTAATACCGGCCTAGTGTTATTCTTTCTGTTTTGTTTGGTGGAGCATACGGTTCAGGTCGAGAAATAGTAGAATTTATAAGCCACAACGGCCCCGTAGGTGGTTTAATTTCAATAGCAACATTGATGGTTGTTCTTAGTATATTTATCTATCTTACATTTGAATTTTCTCGAATATTCAAGTGTTTTGATTATCGGAGTTTTTTTAAAGAGTTACTTGGGCCATTTTGTGTGTTATGGGATATTCTCGCCATTTTTGTGCTTATCGCAATGCTTGCGCTCTGCGCTTCGGCAGCAGGTTCAATCTTAAATACACATTTCAATTTACATCATCAAATTGGCATTGGAATTTTATTAGTTATGGTTGTTACTCTTAATTACTATGGTCGTGAGGTTGTTGAAAAGTCGATGGTGATATGTGTAGTAGCAATGATGCTTATAATCGGTTATTTCTGTTTTATGTTGGTATTTAATTATAGTGACGTGTTACAAAAAGTCTTTATACAACAAGAAAATATAAATATATTAGCTGCAGTTAAAGGTGGTTTAACACAAAGTATAGCTAACTTAGGTATTATTCCTTTTGTTTTATACTGTGCTTCAGAGTTACGCTCACGAAAAGAGTCAGGACTTGCGGCTATTTCTTCAATGGCGGCCTTATTAATACCTGCAACTATCTTACATTTAGCTTTTATGACCTTATACCCTGGTATATTAGAAGAAACCTTACCAAAGATATAAAGTCACAGAGATGATGGCATCTGCTTGGTTTTTAGATATTTATGTTGTTATTATATTTTTAATGGTATGTCAAACTGGTGTTGGAATGTTGCGTGGGTTTATCGAGCGAATTGATAGTTGGTATAATGCTAAAAAAGGCACCAGTTTACCATTCGTAGGACAAGCCGCAACTGCAGGAACGGCTGTTTTAGCAAGTTTGTTTTTAGCCGAAATTGGGTTAGTTGATCTGATTTTAAAAGGCTATGTCTTATTCGCATGGGCATATTTTCTTATTTATTTATTGCCATTGTTAATTATTGGTAGTCGTAAGATATTTCTAAAAAACAAATCGACAATACAAAAACTTTAAATACAGACAATAAGAGCAAATGCTTAACATTTTGATTCATTCGCAGGTAAATAAATTGGCAGTATCTTGCACTTAAATCGGGTACCCAAGCGAAACTTTACCTTGAACATGGTCGGACAACAGTCAGAGACGTTGGAGGGTTTACCTATGGCTTGGCTCAAGCAATTGACGAAGGGCTAATCGATGGACCACGTATCTATCCTGCCAGTATGTTTATTTCACAAACTAGTGGGCATGGTGATTTTAGACGAGAAGGGGATTTACATCCTAACTAGGTGGCAGAGTTACCATTAGTCAATAGAATGGTCAGCCATATTGCTGATGGCGAAGCGGAAGTACTTAGAGCAACGAGAGAGGAACTGAAAAAGGGAGCTACAGTAATTAAAGTGATGGCCGGAGGGGGAATTTCATCACGATATGATCCTATTCACACTACTCAATACACACTTAAGGAGCTCAAAGCGGCAGTATCTGCAGCCAGTGACTGGGGAACTTATGTCATGGTTCATGCCTATACTGATAAATCAATTCGTCGCTCAATTGAAGCGGAGTCAAAGTAATTGAACATGGCCAATTAATGACAGAAAAAACGGCAAAACTTATGAAAGAAAATGATGTGTGGCTTTCACCTCAAGTGAGGTTTTTAGTCCGAGAAGTGACCCCTGAAGATATTGAAAAAGTAGGTCAATCAACTTATCGCAAGTGGAAAACAGTAAAAGATGGTTTAGCAAAAAGCCTCCGTTATGCTAAAAAACACGAAATTAACATTGCTTTTGGCACTGATTTTTTTGCATCAATGCCAATGATTGGGCAAGAGTTTGCAGCTCGTAAACTATATTTTTCAGATTTTGAAATATTAAAACAAGCAACGTCTATTAATGCTAAATTTCTTGGACTGACAGGGCTATTAAATCCTTACCCTGATGCTGCTTTAGGGGTTATTAAAAATGGCGCTTATGCAGATCTTATTTAGTTAAAGGTAATCCATTAAAAGATGTCAGCATCTTAGGTAATAAAGAAAATGTTAACTTCGTGATGAAAGGCGGAAAAGTATATAAAAACACCTTATAGTTAGGTGGTTAAAATACAGGTAGGCGACAATATTTGCTCTGCGATAGTGAACTAGAACCCGGATTTTATGTTGATATTGCAGTGGGGCATAGGTAATTGAGGGGAGATATTTAGTTTATTGAGCATTTCATCCGCATCAGTAATTTTACTCAGCCTCCAACTCTGGATTTAACGACACTGATAATAAGCATGATATCGCTCCTTACGTGTCTAAAATTAATATCAAGGCGAGTTTATTTAACACGAGTCAGGTGTCACCCAATGAGTTAAGTGTAGAGTAGAAGGGGGTGAACTAGCCCTGTTCAGAAGTAACAATGAACAAGAAAGGTAAATTTTTAAACACTAAAATTAAATCGGGTATCTAAATAGTAGATTTTTTTCTGTCATTTGTTAAACATAGACTCTATATTATAAATATTAGTTTTTTATGCACAGGCAATCATAATTTATTCACGAATTATATTTTTGTTGTAACGGTCAGATAATCAAAGGAAATTAGATGTAATATGGCGCATTCTACATCAGTAAATAATATAAAAGATGTCTTGAAGGCTTTAGCCGTTTTAGGAATAAATGGGGAGGAGTTGTTAGCAGAACATAATATTAATTTAACTGATTATAAAAATGATATGCATCGTGTGCCTGGGCATATTGCGGAAAAATCTTATTCAATCCTTATTACTGCAGCAAACGACCCTTTATTAGTTTTTAAAGCTGCTAAAGAGATAAACCCGGCGAGTTATAGTGTCTTAGGTTTTTCTTCAATGTGTAGTGAAAATTTGAGTGATTTTTTTTCACGGTTCGAAAAATATCATTTGATAATTGGCTCTTTAAATGAGGTGGCGTATAAAACAGAGCTTAATATTAATAGACTGATATTTAAACCATTAATAGATTTTTCATCAGAAACTCATGATTGGCATCATGAGTTTTTTTGTATTGCTGTATTAAGAGTAATTAGAATGATTTATCATTCTAATTACTCTTTTGAACAAGTTACTTTAGCCACATCTCCAAAACCTGAATATCGTCAATATTACGAAGATTATTTTGGTTGCCCTGTAATATTTGAATGTGATGAAACAGTCTTATATATAAATCATAGTGATTGTAGCAAGCCTCTGTATAATGCCAATTCAGAAGTTGCTTCACAAAATGATCTTGTTGCATTAAAAATGATAGCAAAATTAAATGAAGGAGATTTTAGTAGTAAACTTAAAGCTTTGATGATTGAGTTATTGCCAACAGGTTATTGTCGTAAAGAAAAAGCTGCTGAAATGCTTTTCATTAGTCCTCGTGTTTTACATAGAAAACTACATAAACTTGGCTTGAGTTATCAAAGTTTGCTCGATGAAACTCGTCAAGAGCTCGCTGAACAGTATCTAAAATCTGGTGTGAACACCCTCGAAATAGCATTTAGGTTAGGTTACACCGATAGTAGTAATTTTTCGCGTTCATTCAAGCGTTGGTTCGGTATTTCACCAAGTGATTATAAGAATCAAAATGAAAGATCTGAGTAAAGACAACAGTTAACATGTAAAAAAAATCTATCGCAGTTCATCAACAAATATTTAACCAATCACCTTTTAGTTCAAGTATTTTGAATGCAAATGTAGCTAATAACCTAAATTGGCCTAATTGTACATAATTATATGTGTTTTAATTCTTACATAATGCATCCGGCCGGTATAAACAATTTATGTCCTTATGTAACATTGCCGAAACACCTGTAAAACATCTATTGTGGTTATAATTAAGTATTTTAAGAAAAATCCTGAACCAAAATTATTTCTATAATGTTCAAGTATTGAACTTTTAAATCTTTTTCATTTAAATTACAAAATTTATCTAAAAAGTTTTTCTTTTGAAGATTTTATTAAAGATTTAGAAGATGACGTAAGCGAATTTGTAAATAAAGTAGAAGATCAAGTACAAAGCTTTTATATTCAGGCATTAGCTGTACCAGGTACAGTTATTCTAGCCTCAGCTTTAAGAGGGGCATAAAAAAGCATCAGCTTAGCACTAATTTTTAGTAGTCTTCTTGCTTTGATACTTGTCTTTAGATCTTTACATACGAAAATTAAATTCATCAATCACCTAACAAACAACATTAAGCTAAAATTAAATTTATATAAAGATAAAACTGAAAATATTACTAATGTCTATGCTAAGGAGAGTACTTCAAAAAAACTTGATATTTCAATTGGTCAAATTGATGATTTAAATACTGAAAGTAAAGATGAAATAGAGAAAGTAAGAGATATTATAATTGCTGTAATTTCTATGTACGCTATAGCTTCTATGATTTTTTCACACACATAAATAGTAACTATTAATATCTAACTAAGACTATATCTAGTGTCTTAAATTATTGGGAAGAGTTTATTAGAACGGCAGCTTTGAGCTGAAGCAGCCCTTAGCTGCAGCGACTGTGTGGCAGTGTTAGATTGTAATGACTGGCAGTTTGATGAAATTAGGAGGTATAAGTGATGTAATCGTCCCGTGACACAGGTTAATTTTATATATTGAAGACCATCTAACTGTTGAAATGTAAATAAGTAATGTACAATTTGGGCGATAACTGCTTTGAAAAACGCCTTAACTTGAACAGATGACATATTCAAAAACAAACCAAAATCAACTGAAGTATTTATCTTCATACCCACTAGAGTTACAAAATAAAATCAGAACCATGGTTGAGCAGGATACGTTAGGAAATTTTCTACTTAACAAACATCCTAAATCTCACAATATTAGCAATGATAAAATGCTTCGTGAATATGTTATGGATTTAAAAAACACACATTTACGAAAGTCTTCTCCCTTGAGTAAAGTTATTTATGATAAAAAAATTCATGTTGTAAATAATGCGTTAGGGCTGCATACCTTTGTATCGAGAGTTCAAGGGAATAAATTAAAAAGTAAAAATGAAATACGGATTAGTGAGATATTCAAAACTGGTCCTGAAGCGTTTCTTGAGATGATAGTTGTTCATGAATTAGCTCACATCCGGATAAAACCCCACGATAAGGCATTTTATCAATTGTGCCAATATATGTTACCTGATTACCACCAATTAGAATTTGAAATGCGTGTATATCTAACCCAACTAGAACTAAAAGGTGATATATACTAACCAAGACACCATGTTGGGTATTTAGCCCCGTAAATTAATATTCTTAACTTATTCAAAGCTTTGGATGTTACAAAGTTGTTTTTTATTTTTCAACAGGCTAATAATTACCTCAATTCACTCAACCCAAGCGCTATAGCTTTTTGTTTAAACTGCCCAAATATATTGACTACTTTGTCATAAGAAGTAGTCAAATAATGTTCATCTGCTATCTCTCTGACTTCCTCAAACACGTCAGAGGTAACAATATTTTCAAAGCCACCAAGCTCAATGCCAACCCTTGAGTCGAAGTTTCTTGTTTTATCGAAGGTGATATTGCTTTTTTCATCTTTTTCAGAATCATCGTCAACAACAGCTTTCATCTTTTCAAACTTAACTACATCAGCTTCAAATGGCACATCTTGCTTAACTCGATAAGCATATTCCAACAGCTTAGGCTCAGCAAGCATATACATAATTGCTTCTTGGTTTGTTGAATTAGTCATTCTTAGTATTCGACCTAAAATCAGCCTAAAGTGCATTTCTGTTTTGATGTTAGTTAGGTGGCAACAAACCTGCAATCGAGAGATATTTGTTCCTTCGCTGATCATTCCTACAGAAATAATCAATTTAGTTTTTGCATGTCTAAATTGTTGAATTAGATGGGTAGGTTCATATCTTTGGGAGAATAAGAAGCAAGGTATTTTAATTTAGACAATTTTGTATTTTGCACCATTCGTAACATTAACTTAGCCAATAATTGTAATGATAAACTAGTTCAAATGCACTGTTATTTTGGATTTTATCGACACTAGTAAATTGAATAAAACAGCATTTATGACATCATTTGATAGTAAGTATAATTTTTGTTGGTCGTTCGTGATTTCATTTTTTAACACATTAAAAACAAAAGTTATTATGTTCTAAGTACTTACGTGCAAGGCCTGTAATGCTGAGCACAGAGGCATTTGTTTTTAGCTTATCGCCTAGAATGGTACAGGAACTGCTTAAAAAGTCATTCATTGCATCGCTGCATCAATGGTTGGCGGCATGTTCAGTGCGGTAATGCTAATTCTACTTGCTTTACCTGTATTGTTTTATTTATGGCGTTCTATTTCGATAAAACATACGGGCTAATGAAAACTAACACAGTAAAACACTAAGTATGATCTATATCAGTATTATTTTACTGTTTTTTTGTATTATTAATAAGGTGATATAGCATTATTAATAATGGTAATAAGCCAGTAAATAAACCATTTGATGTTATGTGGAACCGTGAAGGAATTATGATCATATAAAATACAGCAATAATTTATTTTATATGCAGTCTTAACCTATAATGAACTGAAGCATAGGTATCTGTATTGCTATCAAGTAATACCTTTTTATATAAATAACTTCTTTTATCAAATCAATATGAAAGTAAGTGTATTTACTGGCATAGGAGATTAAAAATGAGAATAACATTTCTTGGTGGTACGGAAACGGTAACCGGCTCAAAATATTTCGTTGAAACCGAAAATACCAAAATTTTAGTCGATTGTGGCCTGTATCAAGGCTATAAATGGCTACGTGAGCGCAATAGAGAACCCTTACCGTTAGATATTAATGACCTTGATGCTATTGTACTAACACACGCACATTTGGACCATTCTGGCTTTATTCCTGTTTTATACAAGCAAGGATATAGAGGCCCTGTTTTTACTCATGGTGCAACAACAAGTTTATGCTCTATATTACTTCCCGATAGTGGTCATATTCAGGAAGAAGATGCTAAATTTTATGGTAAACATAAGCTCAGTAAACACAAAAAACCCGAACCTTTATACGATAAAGCTACGGCGGAAGCTTCTCTTTCGTTATTTAAATCAGTCAATTTTGATCAAGAATTTTCGATAGGTGATATCAATATTACGTTACAGAGTGCCGGTCACATATTGGGCGCAGCAAGTATTATTTTAAAAGCTGAAGGAAAGCGTGTCGGCTTTTCTGGTGATGTTGGTCGACCGAACGATGATATTATGTATCCACCTAAACCGTTGCCTGAACTTGATTTATTATTACTTGAGTCAACTTACGGTAATCGTTTACACGATAAAAGTGATCCATACGAACAACTTGCAGAGATTGTTAACTCAACGGCTAAAAAAGGTGGAGTGTTGCTAATCCCAAGTTTTGCTGTGGGACGCACTGAATCAATACAACATATGCTTGCGACATTAATAAAAGAAGAACGTATTCCTCGACTACCTATTTATCTTGATAGTCCTATGGCAATAAGTGTCTTTGATATTTATTGTAAACATTTTGAGTTAAACCGTTTAACTAAGCAAGAATGCCAGGAAATGTGTGATATTGTTTCATTTACTCGAAAGGTTGATGAATCTAAAGCCTTAGCTGATTTAGTGATGCCTCATATTATTATTGCCGGAAGTGGCATGGCAACGGGGGGACGTATTCTACATCACATGAAACGTCTTATTGGTGATTATCGTACTACCGTATTGTTCACAGGCTACTCTTCAGGCGGAACGAGAGGTGCAAAAATGATGGCAGGTAATGACACAGTTAAAATACATGGGCAGTGGTTACCCATTAAAGCAAGGGTAGAAGCATTGGATGGTTTATCTGGTCATGGTGATTACGCAGATCTAACTCAGTGGTTATTATCTTCAAACCTTAAAAAGAATACAAAGATCCAATTAGTTCATGGCGAACCTGAAGCAAGTGAAGCAATGCGGGATCATTTAAGACAAACAACTAAGTTTGATGTAGAGGTAGCGAGTTACCATAAAATTTTAAGGGTTTAATGCTAAATTATCTATTTAACCTCAACTCGACTTAAGAAGTTTTTAACTAAAAAACATCCTCTTTTTCATGAAATAAGCCATTGAATAGAGGATGTTTGTAATTCTAACGTTGTTTATGGAAAACTATGAATTTTTGGTGTTTTAAACACCTACCTATTGACCATCTGGCATTAAATAAGCGAGATCATCTTCATCATCAGCATGAAAATCATATCCCCCTTCAAAATCATCATTTAACTCATTGGTAACGGTTAACGGTAATTCTAATATTTCTTGAATATAAATAGGTAGGGTCGCTTGTTGCTTCATCAAACCCTTCAATTCATTAAAATCTAGTAAACCTATTCCTTGCAGATATTCTGTGGTTACCGACGGTAACTGTTCAGAAATGCTTTTTATACAGTTTTCCACATTAGCGAGAAGCGATTCCTGCTCTGTTGTGGTTAAATACGTAATTAGTTGCTGATATAAGGTATTGGTAAATACTTTTTTGTCACTTTTTATAAGCAGTAATGCAACGGCAGTATTAAGAAATTTTTGCAATTCAAATAACAACACTTCTTCATCATTATCAATAAGTAATGTATTAGCAGAATAATTTGCCCCTATATTTTTGTAGACACGTAAAAGCATGGCACTCTTATAGCCCTCACTTTCTAAAGAGGCGTGCATTTGTCTAATATCACTTGTATCGTTAGTACCTAATGCATAACGCGTCAGTGATATTTCTTCAAAGTATGAAGGGGATATTTTTTTAAGCTGAGTATACTTAGCCCAACCCGCTCTAAAGCAATAAACAATACCTTGATCTTTAATAATCTCTTTAGCTTTTTCCGTATCATTATCACAAAGTTCTAATAAACCTAAATTGCTTAACCCCAACACAATTTCACACGCTTTTTTTATTTGATCTGCATAAATTATTGATAAGTTATCAGAGGCTATCCTCAAAGACATATCAGATAATTGTTGCTGAGTTTTATGCATAAACTCGGGTGAAAAACACCCCTCATTTTCACCATCTTTTAATATTAAAAGTAGGAAAGGGTGATTTCTTAACTCTGCAATGTTCATTGATAAATCCTAATCAATTAAAGTGGCGCAAACATATCGTCAGTATCCATTTCAACGGCAGTCACTCTTTGTTTATTAGCGTTTTGTTTTAATGAATTTTCAATATTTTCTAAAGTACCGTTAGTGCTGACTGTCATTATTTCTCGATAGGCTTCTTCGCTTAATGTTTTGATTTTCATTAATAATTCTTCAATGCTGCCCGAGGTTTGTTCTTCATCTTCTTCTAATTCTGAAAAATCATGACCAACAAAAGGTAATGATAAATACAAAAGACCAAAGTCATCTTCGACTATGGTATTTAATACTTCTAATTGTTTTTCTTCATCATCATGTGAAAGGAAAATTTGTGTTAATAAACTGTGTGCTTCAGTTTGAGCACAAAACACTTGATCTTCAGCCATATTTTGCCAATAAGAAGGCTCAACGTTTAGCAATTGTTTAATTGATTCCGCATCCATTAACCAAGTAGCAATAGAAGGAATGGTTGCGTCGTGCTCTCTAACAATTTTAGCGACGGTTAATATATCCATTTCTGTTAAGACAGCAAGCATTGTCTCATCGCCTTGTTCTGAGGCTATTTTTTCTAATGAAGTTCCTGCGCGCCTACCACTATTTTGTGCTTGTTCAATAATATCGCTAGCAAGAATTAATGCATTTTTTGTCAAAGTGATTCCTTAAACTTGTACGGTTATTAAATTAGTAAATTAACGGGTTTTATTGAAGTACCTTAAAAGATTATCTTAATAATTTTCATCAAAGTCAGTAACTTCGTAGTCATTAGTTTCATAATCATTTAGTTGTTCATCTTCATCATCTTGAGACTTTATCGGTGTAGTATCATAATTATTATAAAAATGGATAAGTAACACCGCTATTTTTAACTCTTGTTCTGCGTGAGTCATAATTTCGGTGATACAAGGTCTAGCATCAGCATGCACACCAACAAAAGGTTTAACTTCTGACCATGCAGGTTCTTTTGTGAGATTCATTTTTGCTAATTGTTTGCTATCAACTTTAATTTTGGTTGATATTGCCATGGCTAACTGGTCTACCATGCCATTAAATAGTAAAGGCATAGTTTTCAATTGTTCAAATAAATTTGCTAAATAATTTGCTAATAAATCTGGATTTTCAGGATCAGCTAAAGAAGTCATGTTCTCTAAATACAGAGAAAAGTCGTCGGTTAAATAATCAGGTAAGCTTTGTTCGGTTTGCATCTATTTTTTCCTGATAGAGAGTCTAATTAAATAACAAAGAAAGAGTTTTAAAAATGTTACATTAATAAACAAGTTCATAAGTTAGTCAAAAGTTAGCGCAAAGCGCTTTGCCAAAACGAATCCGATATTTCTCGGGGATCTGTAATTACAGTATAGTTGCTTTTTAAGTATAAAGATCGTTTTTTGGGATCTGAAATGACATCATAGGCTTGTTGAATTAATTGAAATTTTTCTTTAGCTTCACTGCTATCATTTCTATCAGGGTGATATTTGTTAGCGAGCTTTTTATAGGCTTTTTTAATTTCGATAGTCGTAGCGGCACGACTAACACCTAATTGTTCAAAATGATCCATAAACTGATTAGTTACCTTTTACACAATGTTTAATATGATAGCGAATATGATTGGTGCAATTCTACCTTTGAAACAATATTATTTATATCATTATGTTTGCTTATTTGTTGTTTACAACAGATCTGTTAACGCAAAGCCAATACCAAAGCTTTGTTGTTTATAGTTATAGTCAATCAAGCTTTCACCATAACCATTGAAGTATTGAGCATAGCCTCTTAATTTCCCCCATAACGGAAAAGTGAAGCCTAATTCTATCGCGCCGTGATGTGCGGCAAAATTTTCTCTGAATTTTAATGATACTTCATAGTTTTTACGCCAATCATATGCCAATCCAAGTTCAAAATGTCCCATGTATTTATCTATATCAGGGTTGTCATCGCCAATTGTATCTTGGGTTGTAACCTTATTTCCTTCGGGTATTCTATACCATGAACGTAAGGAGAAAGCGAAATTGTTTTTTTCAAAAAGAAACGTAACATATACTCTATTCCGGCTGCGAGAAAGTAATTCTGAACGTCCGTTTGATTGATGTTCAAAGCCAAATACAAGGGCTGTGTTTGTACTGAAAGGGTGCCAATTAGTGGGAGTGAAATAGAAAAACTCTGGTTGATAATTTGTTTCTCTAAAAGGGCGAGAAAGTTTACCTGTATAAAGTTGCCACCATGATTCTAACGTAAAACCAAAATATAGCTGATCGCCTATATTCAATATACTTCCTGAGGTTAATGGTACTTTAATACTTAGTTGAAATTTTGCTTCAACGTCCTTAATTTCCTCAGCCCAGTTTGAATATTCATTATAAACTTCGGTATTTATTCCATCAGAAATGGATACAGGAAGAATATAATTCATTTTATGTGGTGTGATAACATAGGGATTAAAAGCTTCCTGCCTTTCTTTTATCATACGCGTTGATAAAGCACCAAGCTCTTGATTGCCTAACTGGCTTTTTAGAATTGCTTTTTCACATTGATTCTCAATTTGTTGTAGTGTTTGGTTTTTATCTGTTGTTTTAATTGTTTCGAATAGGCAAGCTTGAAAAACGTCTTCGAATGTTTGTTCGTATGCAAACAATGTAGTTGAAAAAGAAAGCGATATAAAACATAAAAACGGTAGTTTTAACATAGTTAGGTGAAGTTATATTCAATATTTAATTAGCCTGTCAGTATAGCTTTGTCTAACCAAAATGTCATAACTATGTTTATTTATAAAGGTGAAAATTAATTTTTAAAGCATTGATACGCTGTAATGCCAATACTTGGATACGCTGTAATGCCAATACTTGCGGCTAATACAAAATATCAAGGTTATAAATCAAGTACTTCTTTGGCTGCTCTGAATGCTTCTTGTAGTGCAGGCGCGCCGCAATATACGCCACTATGTAACAATACTTCGCGTATTTCATCTGTAGTTGCACCATTATTTAATGCACCTCTAATATGTCCTTTTAATTCTTGTGGCGCCCTTAAGGTAGCTAGCATGGCGATAGTAACTAGACTTCGAGTTTTTAAATCTAACCCTGGACGTTGCCAAGTAGATCAAGCAATGCTCATTAATAAATTTTTGCATTGGCTCAGAAAATTCATCAACATTGGCTAATGCCTTATCAACAAAACTATCGCCCATAACTTGTCGTCTTACTTTTTCACCATCACCAATCATTTATAATTCTCCACTTAATTGTTATTTCTTGGTTTAAATATAACGTTAATATTAATTGCTAATATTACTACATTCGACCAATCTTAAAATATAAAGCAATATTTTTTCTTGAAATATTAAACAGTCACCGCTATTTATTGACATTTAGTTTTCACCTTAAACTAGCCAATATACGTTATTTTTGTAAACAATTAATTGTAATCAATATTGGCAGTTTACTTTTTTCGTATAATCTAGAATATAATTTTTCTAAGGATGCATTCTTAGGTTTTATGAACTTGTGTTCATTGTGTTTAATTTTTAAAAGACATTTTATTATGAATAGAAGAAAGTTCCTTACTAGTTTATCTGTGATGCTTGGTTGTAGTATTAGTTCGTTAGATGTAATGGCTATTAATAGTGCTCTTGCTTTTGCTGATACTGTCAACGTTAATCAACGATTAACAAAACAGCAATCTATAATGATTTCTATCATTGCCGATATCATCATTCCTAAATCTGATACACCCTCAGCAAGCGAAGCCGGTGTAACCCAGTATATTGATTTTTATCTACATGAATTTTTAGATCAAACCAAACGGACTGAGTTTCTACAAGGATTAGCAAGCTTACACTTATCAATATCATCATTTTTATCGTTAATTAACTCAGATAAAGTCGCGGTAATACAAAACCTTGATGATAACTTAAATACCCCACAAGAAAATGCAAACTACAAATCACTAAAACAGCTCATTGTGATCGGGTATTACACGTCGGAAATAGGAGCAACTCAAGCGTTAAAATATGATCCTATACCTGGGCCATATAAAGAGATGAAGCTTAAAGAAGTCGGCGGCGTTTGGTTTTAGAGGAAGTGGAATGAATAGTAAAACAGTATTTGATGTCATTGTGGTCGGATCGGGTATGTCAGGTGGATATGCTGCAAAAGAATTCTGTGAGAAAGGCTATAAAACTCTCGTGTTAGATCGCGGTGAAATGGTGAAGCACAGAGCTTATAAAACCGAAGGTAAAGCGCCTTGGGAAATGCCTTTTCGCGGAGAAGTACCTGAAGAATTTAGAGCTGATCAGCATATTCAAAAAGATGTTTATATTTATAATGATTTCACTCGTCACCATTTAATCAATGATAAAGATCACCCTTACATTCAAGAAAAACCCTTTATTTGGTACCGTAGCTCAATGGTTGGGGGAAATCCCTAATATGGGGACGACAGAGTTACCGATGGTCTGCACTCGATTTTGAGTCAAATAAGCTTGACGGTAATGGTATTGATTGGCCTGTACGTTATGGGGATATTTCACCTTGGTACGATAAAATTGAGCCTTTTGTCGGTATTTCAGGGAGTTATGAAAGTTTAACTGAATTACCAGATGGTAAATTTTTACCCGCATTACCGTTAAATGTGGTTGAACGTGACATGAAGAAAAAGATAGAGCAAACTTTTCCTGATCGTCACTTTATTCCTGCCCGTGTCGCTCATCTTACTGAGCCAAGTGAAGAGCATTTGGCACTTGGAAGAGGACAATGTCAGGCGCGCAGTGAATGCCCTAGAGGTTGCTCTTTCGGAGGATACTATTCGTCAAATTCAGCGGCACTTCCCGCAGCAGAACGTACTGGAAATCTAACGTTAACAGCTAATGCCCAAGTGCAGTCAGTGCTTTATGATGAAGAGACAGGCAAAGCAAGTGGGGTTCGTTATATTGATATGGTGACAGGGAGTATCATAGAAGTCTCAGCTAAAGTTATCTTTATGTGTGCTTCTACTTTAGCGTCAGTGCAGATTTTATTAAACTCAACTTCCGAAACTTTTCCCTATGGTATTGGTAACCGTTATGATGTGTTGGGCCGATATGTTATGGATCATTGTGGGGGCGGAGGTGCTTCAGGCATGGTGCCTGGTTATCTTGACGATTATTACAAAGGTCGACGTCCCGGTGGTGTTTATATTCCGCGTTTTAGAAATCTTAATAATGATAAAAATGAAGCGTTTAAAAGGGGATATGGCTTTCAATGTGGTGCGTCCCGCGCAGGTTGGCAATGGGCTAAAAATGGTAAAGGTATTGGTAAATCATTTAAAGAAAAAATAAAACAACCCGGCCATTGGTACTTTACGCTATGGGGGTTTGGTGAATCTTTACCTGATTATGAAAATAGGGTGTATTTACATGCAAGTAAAAAAGATAAATGGGGAATGCCACTGCTAGTAATGGATGTGGCTATTAAAGAGAACGAAAAAGCCATGATTAAGGATATGACTGAGTCAGCTATAGAAATGTTAGAAGCTGCAGGTTTGAAAGATATTAAAGGCTTTGAAGGTGAAGCACCACCAGGAGGAGCTATTCATGAAATGGGTGGCGCTTGCATGGGAAGAGATGTAAAAACTTCCTATCTAAATAAATGGAATCAGTGTCATGAGGTTGCCAACTTATTTGTCACTGACGGCTCCGCATTTCCATCTATTTCTTGTGTTAACCCATCAATTACCTTTATGGCGTTTACGGCAAGAGCTGTAGATTATGCTGATAAACAGCTTTCAGCTAATGCTATTTAATTGGGGGTTACTTTTGAAATATTACCTAAACGTTAAAAGTCTGTTATTTTTCATGTTATTATTGCTAGACATCGGTGTAAGTAGCGGAACGGTACAAGCAAAACAATTTAGTGCCTTATTATTTACAAAAACGGCAGGTTGGCATCACCAAAGTATATTAGAAGGGGTTTCAGCGATAAGGACCCTAGCCAAAACTCATGATTTTACGGTTGATTGGCAGGAAGACCCGAACTATTTCAGCAACGATAAATTGGCAAGTTATGATGTGGTGATATTTTTGCTAACCTCTGGTGATGTGTTAAATGAACCACAACAAAAAGCATTTGAAGCTTTTATAGCGCAAGGCAAAGGTTTTGTAGGTGTTCATTCTGCAGCAGACACCGAACATGATTGGCCTTGGTTTAAGGCATTAGTGGGGAGAACTTTTGTCATTCATCCTACTATCCAAACAGCAAATATCGATGTGGTTAGCCATATTTTCCCTGGGGCTGCGCAGCTGCCTAAACGTTTTTTATGGACCGATGAATATTATCATTATGGCGAAGCGCATACAGAACAGCTGCAATACATTTTATCTGTAGATGAAACATCCTATGCGCCGGCAGTAACGTGGGGCGATTTAAGTGTCCAAGGGATGGGAAAATTTCATCCCCTTGCTTGGTATCAGTATTATGACGGTGGTCGTTCTTTTTATACTGGTCTTGGACATTTGGGGGCAGCATATCAACAACCTATGTTTTTAGCACACCTTTATGGCGGCATTTATTGGGCTGCAACAGGAAAGGGACTATAACAAACGATAATAACTGTAATAGTAGCTAGGTAAATAGCTAGCTACTATTACAGTCTTTTTACCTCCTATGTATTTACTTTAATAAGAGCCTGCTGTAAATCGGCAATAATATCATCAACATTTTCTAACCCAACTGAAATTCTAATTAAAGCATCGGTAATGCCGCTTCAGCACGTTCTTCTGCCGTGTAAGGTGAGTGTGTCATTGAGGCCGGATGTTGAATTAATGATTCTGCATCACCCAAACTGACGGCAATAGAAAATAATCGCATATTATTAATAAAGTCAGCACCTCCGCCTAAATCAGTATTTAGTTCAAAAGCAATCACTCCGCCTGCGCCTTTCATTTGTTTACCAATAAACTGATGACCGGGATGAGATTTTAAGCCAGGATAATAAACGTGAGCAACAGCTTTGTGTTGCTCTAAAAACTCAGCAACGATTTGTGCATTCTTACAATGTCGTTCCATTCTAATAGGCAAGGTTTTAATACCGCGCATAATTAACCAAGCATCGTGTGGGCTCATAGTCGCGCCTATATCTTTTAAGGTGGTTAATTTTATATCAGTAATCATTTCATTGTTACCACAGACAATGCCGCCGACGACATCACCATGACCGTTTAAATATTTTGTCGCGCTGTGAATTACAATATCGGCGCCAAATTTGGCAGGTTGCTGTAAAATGGGAGTCAAAAAGGTGTTATCGACCACAGAGAGTAATTGATTATTTTTCGCTATAGCGCATATTTTTTCTAGATCAAGAACCACTAAATTTGGGTTGATGGGGGTTTCCAAAAAAATGAGTTTGGTATTTTCTTTGATCGCACGATTTATATTCTCAGGTACTGTCATATCGACAAAACTTACTTCAATACCAAATTTTTTCAACATGTGGTTCATTAAGGCGAATGAGCATCCATAAACAGCTTTAGATGAAATCATATGATCACCACTTGTAAATTAGTCAGTAATGCAGCAGAAACTGCTGCCATACCGGTAGCAGTTGCGGCTGCATCTTCCATACCTTCCATCGCGGCAACACGCATTTCTAATTGACGTATAGTTGGATTGCCCAATCGTGTATATATATATCCGTCACTTTCTCCTGCAAAACGGTCTGCGCCTTGTTGGGCGTTATCGAATATAAAGGTTGAGGTTTGATAAAGCGGAGTTGCTAATGAGCCAAATTGTTCATCATTAATACGACCTGCATGAATGGCTTGAGTTTCTATTGATTGGCTATCGAGATGTTTGTTCTTATTTTTGGTCATTTTACGCTCTTTTATTATGTAGTGGTTTATATCGTGAGTTATATAGCATCTCTATAGCAATTTAACTGCCATTATTGTTTTTTCTATATATTTCAATTTGTTACGATTTTTACGATGTTTTTACTTCTAATTTTGTAATATTTTTATGACAATTTGTTTTGTTTTGTTATCTATTAATATAACAATAGCTTATGAGTTAACTTGTTTGTCGGTGTTATAGGCGTTTTTAGTGGTATTGTAATAATTTAATTACGTGTATTAATTTTATTACAATTGTATTTGGGGATACTAAAGTGCGCATAAAAATTCAATCGACAGACAGAATTGGTATTAGCCAAGAAATATTGTCAATTTTCGCTAAACAAGCCTGGAATTTAAAAGCTGTTGAAGTTAGTACAAAATTTACTTTTGTGCATATAGAACATTTAACATTATCTATGAAAGAGATTAATCAATGCATCAAGAGTGTTGAGGGAATTATTAGTATAAAAGAAGTTACTTTATTACCTAGTGAGCAGCGTGAAAATCACTTACAGACCTTATTAGATAGAATTCCTGATCCTATTATCGATATTGATCATAAAGGAACAATCCTAGCCGTAAATTCAGCTACTCGTAAATTGACTGATAAAAATGATAACCCAAAATCGATCATTGGATTATCCATTGAAAATTTTATTGATCAAAAATACGTTAGTTTATTGAATGATAAAGCGAACACTTTGTCTTTAGTGTTTAATGGTAAAACGTATTTGACAGATATAACACCAGTGGTTGCTCCCGTAATAATTGGACAAGGTCAAATTACAGGGGCAATGATCACTTTACGCTCAATGACGGCA
This sequence comes from Colwellia maritima, assembly GCF_022669015.1. GTDB lineage: Bacteria > Pseudomonadota > Gammaproteobacteria > Enterobacterales > Alteromonadaceae > Colwellia > Colwellia maritima. The sequence goes on from NZ_JAKKSL010000005.1 coordinate 354,090, forward strand.
GTGGGAAGACAGCCGGCGTTTATGCAAACCCCCCATGAACACAGTTTTGATAATATTATTGGTAAATCAGCCAATATATTGCTTGTTAAAGCGCAAGGTGAGCGCTTTGCAACGTTAGATCTTCCTGTATTGATTAGTGGCGAAACAGGTACCGGTAAAGAATTGATTGCCCGTGCATTACACCAGAGTAGTAACAGAGCAAAGGCGCCTTTTTTAGCCATTAATTGCGCTGCTTTACCTGAACATTTATTAGAAAGCGAACTTTTTGGTTACAGTGCGGGCGCTTTTACAGGCGCTAAAAAATCAGGTAAGCCTGGTTTGATTGAGTTAGCTGAAGGAGGCAGTATATTTCTTGATGAAATTGCGGAAATGTCGACTTACTTACAGGCAAAACTGTTACGTTTTCTACAAGACTTTTCTTATCGTCGAGTTGGGGGCACAAAAGAATTACATGCAAACGTGAGAATTATCAGTGCCAGTCATCAAAATTTATCAAAATTAATAATTAATAAATCCTTTAGAGAGGATCTGTATTATCGCCTTAATGTGCTTAGTTTAGCTTTACCTGCCCTTAGAGATAGAAGAGAAGATATTATTTTATTAGCAAACCATTTTATTGAAAATGCAGCTAAACAAGTTGAGCAAACCACATCGATAGTACCTAAGTTAAGCGAACAAGCCTTGTTATTATTACAAACATATCAATGGCCAGGGAATATAAGACAATTGCAGAATGTACTTTTCTCTGTGGTTGCATTAAATACTACGTCGGTTATTGAGGTACAAGCGATTGAGCAGGTATTAGCAAAGTATTTTCAAGAAACAGATCACTTACAAGTGCAAAATACAATTGAGCCGCCTTTCACGGTTATCGACTGGGCAAGTGCCCAAGATGATTTCGAGAAAAGTCTACTCGCTCAGTTTTACCCTTTATTTCCCACAACACGAAAGTCGGCTGAGCGTTTAAAGGTGTCTCATAATAAAATAGCAATGAAACTACGTAAATACGGAATCCATTTATAGCGCATATTTTTAAATTTTTCTCACTATAGTCTATATTAATAGACTTGGTATAACACTAGTATCCTTTAACTAAAGCACCATAAAAGTGCGGGAATACTTCAAAGTTACAATATGGTGCATAAGACTGTTTTTTGCATAAGGTTAAAAGTTAGTTATGTTTGTTCTTAACGCCATTTAGTTAATATAGCTTCAATATTAAAGGTTATAAAAAGCAATAACTTAATTGTTTTTTATTATATATGCGCACCATTATGGTAACAATCTCAATTTTTTATTCGACGGTGCTTTGTTTTAGGCATTAATATTGCTTGTATTGAAATGTAAGTACGATCGAATACGGTTGCATTTACATTTCTGCATTTCCCATATAAAGAGAAGTAGTATGCAACTGAAAAGTCAATTAATGCGATTAACCAATAAAGAACGCCATTGGTTACCCTGGTTTGGATCAAATGGAAAAATTTCATTAGGATGGTCTTGCTTTGCTAATAAAAGCACGTATCCACCATTGAACAAACCTTCGAAGGGGTAGCTGCAACCAGAGTTAAGTTACTAAAATTGTGGACAGAAAATCATTGGGATCATTTAAGTTCACTTGTAAGTTTACTTAACTTGCAACAACTTGATGCTAATCAAGCTGCATTATTACAGAAAAGGCAAGTGGCACCAGACTTTTCAGAAATATTCATTTTAGATGCTAATCATCAAATAGTTGCGAGTACGTATGCAAACAGAGTTGGAGATATTCACGATCAACGAACAGCACTTGCCGCAGTACAAAATAAGCCATTTTTACACGGCCCCTATGTAGACCCTATCACACTAAAAATTGGTGCTTCAACATCCAAGTTTCATGATGAAGTTACCTTGATGTTTTATTTTCCAATAATAGAACAAGGTGAGGTAATTGCAATTATCGGTGGTCGTGTTCCCAATGATGTTTTAGGGGATTTAATTCAACGCGAAGCCGGTCATATTTATCCAGAATCAGGAGACAATTATTTATTTATGGTTAATTCTGTGTTTGATCGCAATATAAAACAAGGCACAGCGTTATCCCGTTCAAGGTTTGAAGACAATACGTTTAGTCATGGTGAAAATCTAAAAACGGGTATAAATACTGGTTTTGGCACCGTTAAAATTAAACGCCACACTGAATTAGAAATTCGTTTTACGGATCCCGCCACGGGTGAGCTTCACCCTGGGGTGAGAGAGACTATTAATAATGGCCAAAATTTATTTGTTACTTATCCTGGCTATTCTGATTATCGGCATATTCCGGTTATAGGAAAAGGTGTAACTTTTCAACTGCCTGGGTCTCCTGATACTTGGGGTATGATGTGTGAAGGGGATTTAGAAGAAGTTTATCGTCGACGTTCAATCAATATAGCCTTAATGAAGTTGTATTTAGTTATGGTTACTAGCATTGTCGTTATTCATAGTAGTATCTCTGAGTATACAGATTTTTCGTCAATGACGGTCAACAGCATCACAGGCGTTTGTGTGTTACTCAGCACCTATATATTCTCAATGCTTGGTACAAATAAAGTTTCAAAACGTTTGAACGGTATGACTCGCGTGTTAAGAACCATTGCAGAAGGTGAAGGCAACTTAACACAGCGTCTAGACCCTAGATATATTAAACATGATGAAACGGGTGATATGAGTCGATGGATCAATAGTTTTATCGACAATTTAGACGGTATTGTTGGTCAAGTTATTCACGCGTCAGGTAACGTCAAAAAGACAAACGAATTGATGTTGCAACGAAATGAGGAAGCACATCATAGTTCGCATCAAGTACATGAATCTATGGTGCAAATGCAAGGTATGATTGAAACCCAACGTGACGTTATTCTACACGCGTCAAATACGGCAGAAGACATGAAATTAACCATGGCAGAGGTGGTTGAAACCGCTAAAAAGGACTATGAAGATGCCCGAGAGGGTACTTATGCTATTCGTGAAATTGTTGACAGTACGGCCAAATCAGTACAATCAATTGACGCGCGAATGAGCGAAATAGGCAATATTACTAATGTTATTACAGAAATAACCAATCAAACAAATTTACTAGCACTTAATGCGGCTATTGAAGCTGCTCGTCTTTGGGGAACATGGGCGTGGATTTTCTGTTGTTGCGGGGGAAGTACGTAATTTAGCTGCGAGAACAGCTGCTGCAGCACAAGACATCAAAACGATGGTTCATGGTTTACAAGAAGAAACTCAAACCGCAGTAAGCTTTATGGAGTCTGGCGTTAAAGATGTGGATCAAAGTCTAAAACTTACTGAAGCTGCTTCAGGTGAGAACCAAGAATTACACGCTATTGTCGAAAACATGTTTGAAACTATTAATATTATCGAGCAAAACAGTGCCCGTAATGGTGAGACCGCGCGCACCGTCACTGAAGTAACACAACAAATGGCGAACTCTATTGCTGAGTTGGCGATTAGTTCAAATATGGTTGATACGACAGCGAACAAATTACAGCAATTAGTCGGGGTGTTTAATGTGAGCAATCAGCGTTAAGTTTGCTTATTGTCTCGCTAGTTTACGTTATACCAGTTTCATTCATTAGGTGATCTATTTTGTACGTAGAAAAAATTGCCAAATACAAGGCATTTATTTCAATTACGTTGTTCTAATTATTAAAAAAATAACAATGTAGTGGGCGATTTTATCAAGTAGAAATGATCACATAGTTAGCGAGATTGGTATTAAAAGTCTTTTTCATAAATAAAAGCATATTCTTTTAGTTACTAATTTAGGTAAACTACACCTGTTAATTGGTGTAATAGTAAATTGCCTACAAGTAAGTGGCTAAAGGAATTTTAATGAAAGTTGAACAGAAAAGCGTTTTAAAAAAACGAGTTATTTGCGCGGTGTTAGTGTTATCTGCATCCTCATGTGCAACGGTTAAAACCATTGACCCACCCAAAAATCATATCAATATTTCTCATTATGGGAAAAAAGCTATTGTGAAAGTATCCCTAGAGTTTACAGTGGCATTTCATATAATTTATGTCTGCTTTATGGTGAGCCCAGTAAAAAAGTAAATATAGGTAGTTCGTTTAATAGCATTCCATTTGTTGTTATTGATTCCGCTTTTTCAGCTGTTTCAGACACTATTGTTTTACCGTACACCCTAGTCATGCAGGCTAATAAAGGTTCAATTAAAGTAAATTAATTTTTTTATTTTTTAACTTATTAGATTGATTGTAAAAAAAGCCCATAGATTTGTAATATAAGGGCTTTTCAATTTAACCTAAAATAACGCTAACGAATTAAAAACCGCACTCTTTTCCTTGGTTTTTATCTTTTAACCAAGTTTGCAATGGAGCAAAGTAGTCTAAAATAGCCGTAGCATCCATTTGTTCATTACCGGTAAGTACTTTGTACGCTTGTTGCCAAGGTTGACTTGAGCCCATTTCTAACATGGTATTAAGGGCTTTACCTGCTTCTTTGTTGTTGTAAATTGAACAACGGTGAATGGGGTCGGTATTACCAGAAATTTCACATAAAGCACGATGAAATTCAAACTGCTGGATGTGCGCTAGGAAATATCGGCTATAAGGAACGCCACCTGGAACATGGTATTTTGCACCCGGATCAAATGCATCAGCATCACGTGCTATTGGTGCGGCTACACCTTGATATTTTTCACGTAATTCCCACCACGCAGTGTTGTAGTTTTTAGGTGTTATTTCGCCAGAGTATACTTTCCAACGCCATTGATCGACCATTAAACCAAACGGAATAAAAGCCACTTTATCTAACGCTTTTTTCATTAATAAGCCGATATCTTTAGACTCATCAGGAATAGTGTCAATTAAGCCAATTTCTTTCAAATACTTGGGTGTTACTGAAAGGGCAATGGTATCGCCAATAGCTTCATGGAAGCCGTCGTTTGCACTATTTTGGAAATACACTGGTTGGTCTTTATAGGCACGCTGATAGAAATTATGCCCTAACTCATGATGTATTACCGAGAATTCTTCACCTGTTTTTTGAATACACATTTTTATGCGTAAATCGTCTTTTGAATCTAAATCCCACGCCGAGGCATGACATATCACGTCCCTATCTGCGGGTTTGGTAAATAAAGAGCGTGTCCAAAAAGTGTCTGGTAAGGCATCAAAACCAAGCGAGGTGAAAAATTTCTCCGCACCTTTAACCATTTTTATCTCATCATAATTATGTTCCGCTAATTGTTTCGTGACATCATAACCAGGATCTGCATCTTCAGGTGCTACGACATCATAGATGTTTCCCCAAGACTGTGCCCACATATTACCAAGTAAATGGGCAGGAATTGGCTTGTCTTGTGGTACTTTATCTTCACCATACTCTTTACCTAGCTCACTACGAACATAACAATGTAAATCGTCATATAAAGGCTTAACTTGTCCCCATAGACGATCTAATTCTTTAGCAAAATCGTCTGCAGGCATATCATAGTTTGAGCGCCACATTGCACCCAAGTCTTTATAGCCCAAGCCTTTGGCACCTTCATTCGCTAATTCGGCTTGGCGAGTATATAACGGCTTCATTTTGGGGCTGATTTCTCGCCATCCTTGCCACATTTCTAATAATTCATCGTAATCTCTAGATGTTGCCATGGTTGATGTCATATCACCCAGGCTCATTTTTTTACCTGCCTTTGTTGTGTATGTTCCTTTACCATAAATACTACCAAGTTCTGCACCAATTTTCGCAAGTTCGGCGGATTTAGCTGAATCTTGAGGGGCAGGTAATACTAATGATTGCTTAAGAAAATTTAATTGACGACGTTGTGTTGGATTTACTTCCACGTTGTCAAATTTAGCTGCTTGCATTGCAAAGCGCACGCCCGCTTCAGTTGACTTTTGGCTTGCTTCAGCGGCTAGAGACGACGTATCTTCCGTAATAAAATTAGCATAGATCCATTCTGCGCGAGCACCTGATACACCTAAGGCCACCATTTCTTTGGCTACATTATCTAAAAATACTTGTGCATCTTTACTTGTTAATTTTTTAGTTGAAATCTGTTCTTTTTTTGTTGTGTCGTTTGAAGCAGCTTCATTTTGGTTGCAGGCACTTAATGACGTTACAACAACTAATGCAATAGCTGTAAATTTAAATGTGTTTGTTATGTTTTTCATTCTAAATAAGGGAGCTTTATTAATTATTTGGTAAATTTAGTATATTCAAAGATGGTACTAAAGCAAAGGTGCAAGAAGAGGAGCAACATAAGAATAAAGTGAAGTTTGAACAAAAGGGGGCTTAAGCAATTCACCGAAAAGTTAATAAAAAACCAATGAATTTAATGTAAGAGTTTGTATTTAATGTATTTATCTGTTTTTTGTGAAGGCAAATGTATGTCGTCGTACTATTTTCTACTGTATAGAATGTTTAACAGTTTGTAATTATTTAACTAAATTTAAGTAAATAAAATGTTAACTTGTTGACTGTGAGAATTAGAACAAAAAAAAGACTCAGAGCAGATTGACAGATCAGGCCACTGAGTCAGTGAATAAACATGTATTGTTCACTAAATTAGAAGCGTGTAATCATGATTAGTTCAATATTTCTGCATGAAATATTATAATTGACCATTGTATGTTAATGGCACTTGACCTGAACGTGATAAATAAGCTATTTTAAACGCTTGTTTGAATTTTAATAAATAATAATGTTGCCTTCATTATTGGTAAAAAGAAATATGAGTACAAAAAATAAAATTTTAGATGCGGCGGAAGTTCTTTTTTCAGATAAAGGATTTAATGGAACATCACTAAGAGAGATCACAAGCCAAGCCGAGGTAAATTTAGCTGCAGTAAATTATCATTTTGGCTCAAAAAAAGAGTTGATTAAAGCGGTTATGTCTCGGTACATGAATGAACTCAGTCCCCGTTTAGAGTCTGCTTTAGGTGCATTATGTACAGATGAAGCATCTCCTACCTTAAATGATGTTTTTTCTGCTTTTATAGATCCGTTGCTTTACTTAAATACATTTAAAGACAATGGTACGAGTATATTCTTACAATTACTCGGCAGAGGTTATACCGATAGCCAAGGCTTTTTAAGGTGGTTTTTAACCACACAATATCCAGGTGTTTTTACCAACTTCACTAATGCGGTTCACAAAGCTTATCCAGAGTTAACAGCAGAAGAAATGTTTTGGCGATTACATTTCACTATGGGTACAATTGTTTTTACTATGTCGTCAAGTGACGCGTTAATTGATATTGCATTGAATGACTTTGAGCGGCAGGTTGATATAGCAGGGGTTATTAGGCAGGTTATTCCGTATGTTGCTCTTTGGTGTAGCAGCGCCTATCATCAGATAAGCGCTTGTCATGAGGTGTAAATTATAATTTTTTTGCCTGTATTAATCGGTTAAGTAAAACCACGGTAAAAGCTAAGGTATATACACCGTAAACAACAATCATCCATTGTGGCATGCTGTACCCTAAAAATTGCCAACTTATTTCCCCACAATCACCTGTTGCTTCAAATAAAAATGGGATCCACTCGTGTAAAGGCGCCCACGATGGGAAGTTAGGAATAAACTCACAACTAAAAAATAAAGAACCTGAACTTGCTTGGATTTCCACATGCTCTAACGCGACGAGTAGTCCCCAAATAGCCCCTGTAGCCCATAAAATATAAGCAATAATGCGGGGGAGTAAATAATTCGATCCGATAAAACCAATGACGCCGGCTAACATAATTGCGCAGACAGCAACGCGCCGGTATACACACATAATACAAGGTGCCAAGTCTAGTACGTATTGAAAAAATAATGCGCATAGCTCTAGTGCTAAAGCAGACAAGGCTAATAATAACCAGGGCTTTGAATGGGTTGTTAAATCACTTAAAACGTTCATGTTTTTCCTAAAAATTCTATGAGTATTATTGAATTGAAAATAAAAAAGCTCCTAAAATCAATTAGAAGCTTTTAATTATAACAAATAAACGTTTAATAACATTATTGAAATTGTTACAAGTTTTTTATTGGGTATTAGTTAATCAATAAGTGAACATAAATGCTAGCGCCATAACCTAATGCAACTACCGGCGTCCATTTAAGGTGACTAAAAAAAGTATAATATCCGCGAGCTTGCCCCATTAGAGCAACACCTGCAGCTGAGCCTATTGATAACAAACTACCACCCACACCTGCGGTTAATGTGACTAGTAACCATTGAGTGTGTGACATCTCTGGGTTCATCGTTAATACGGCAAACATAACGGGGATGTTATCAACAATAGCAGAGAGAATACCAACCAAAATATTAGCAGTTGTTGCCCCTAATTGACCATACATAAATTCTGAGGTCATGCCTAAATAACCGATAAAACCTAAACCACCCACGGCTAAAATAACACCATAAAAGAAAAATAAGGTATCCCATTCTGCTTTGGCGATTTTATCAAAAATATCAAAATCATCTTCAATTTGGTGACCCGTAGGCATATCTGACTTATCAATTTCACCTTGGCCTGATTTACGAATATAGTACCCAAAGAATTTCAAATAAGCTAAACCTAGCATCATTCCAAAAACTGGTGGTAGGTGTAAAAAGTTATGGAAAGAAACCGCGGTAATAATGGTTAAAATAAATAAAGCAACAATCACCAATCCGCCATTTTTTATTTTTGTCATTTCAGTTGATTGAGAAGTTGGATTCCCTCTTGGTATCGCAAATTGCATTATAAACGCAGGTACAACAAAGTTAACAACAGAAGGAATGAATAGGTGGAAAAATTCATTAAATTGCACCATGCCTTTTTGCCAAACCATTAACGTGGTTATGTCACCAAATGGGCTAAATGCACCACCTGCATTGGCGCCAACTACTATATTAATACAACTTAATGCAATAAATTTTGGCTCATTTTTACCAACGGCAAGAACAACTGCACACATAATTAAGGCTGTTGTTAAGTTATCAGCAATAGGCGATATAAAGAATGCAAGAATACCTGTTAGCCAGAATAATGTTTTATAACTAAAACCTTTGGCAACTAACCAGTCACGAAGTGCATCAAAAACATCACGTTCTAACATGGCGTTGATATAGGTCATGGCAACAAGTAAGAAAAAGAAGAGTTCAGCATACTCTAAAAAGTTGTGACGAATAGCAACTTCTGCTGAATGCGGCATACCATGAGTACTATAATAATAGGCAATAAGAATCCAAATTATCCCGGCTAATAAAACAGGTTTGGATTTTCTTAAATGTAGTTGTTCCTCAAGAATAACTAAGGTGTAAGCCAAAACAAAAATAGCAATGGCTGTGTAGCCAATCCAATGAGAAGTTAAATCTATTGTTTGATGAGTACTATCTGATGCAAAGACAATACTTGGCATCAGCATAACCAGTAAAATGAATATAAGCTGTTTCATGTGTGATCTCAGTAAAGTTAAGTTATTATGTTTTTATTTTGCCAGATTCTAGCAAACGCAAGGATGCGCAGCAATTAGATTAACGTCGATGATTTGATATGAAACAACTCTTTTTTAAGTAGATATGTTGATGTATTCAATACTTTTTAGAATCCATGCTATTTTATTTAGATTAACATAGCTCACGTATTATCGATCTAAAATGACACAAATAAAAAAAGCGCCAAAAGGCGCTTTTTGTATATTTTTCAGTATCTAAAGACGATCAATGTTTGGGCGGGGCCGAGTGAGACGAGCCGGCTTTGTGATGTTCAATAAGGCCAGATTCATAAAAGTTTTCAGTAGAATTACTTAGATGACCCGAAGCAATTGCGCCTAAACCAACTAAGGTTAATACCAGAGTATAAGGTAAAGCCATAATCATCATTCGTCCATATGATAAACGCACTAGTGGTGCAATTGCTGAAGTTAACAAGAATAAAAAGGCAGCTTGACCATTTGGTGTAGCAACACTTGGTAAATTCGTACCAGTATTAATGGCTACCGCGAGTAAATCAAATTGATCGCGTGTTATTTGACCTGCCGCTAATGCATTTTGAACTTCTGTAATATACACAGTACCGACAAAAACATTATCACTAACCATAGACAATAGACCGTTAGCTAAATAAAACATAACAAGTTGCATATTGCCTTCATAAGTTAATACCCAAGCGATTACTGGGGTAAAAAGTTGTTGATCAATAATTACAGCAACAACAGCAAAAAATACGGCGAGTAGTGAAGTAAAAGGAAGTGCTTCCTCAAACGCATGGCCAATTTGATGTTCTTCGGTAATACCGGTAAATGAGGTAGCAAAAACAATAACCGTTAAACCAATTAAACCAACGGGAGCTAAGTGTAATGCCAAGCCGGTAATTAACCATACAGCGATAAACCCTTGCATAATAAGTTTTACTGTATCGCGTTTGGTACGTTTTCTGCTTTCTTCTTCATCAAACTCACTGAGTACTTTAAGCACATTAACTGGAAGTTTTACTCCATAGCCAAACCATTTCAGCTTTTCTAACAATACGCACGTTATCATGCCTGATAAAAATACCGGTACTGTTACAGGCGACATGCGAATTGCAAATTCAATGAATTCCCAACTTGACTTGTTGTCCAATTATCAAGTTTTGTGGTTCGCCCACAATAGTACAAACACCGCCCAGTGCGGTACCAACAGCGGCATGCATAAGAAGGTTACGCAAATACCCACGAAATTCTCTTAAATCATTACGATTATAGTCAGGCATCTGGTTATCATGGCTATGGTCATGGTCATGCTCGGGTTCTTTACCTGACGCGACTTTGTGATAAACAGAATAAAAACCAACCGCGACACTGATAATTACGGCAATAACGGTTAGTGCATCTAAAAAGGCAGATAAAAAGGCGCCTGAAAAACAAAACAATAATGAAACTAGGGTTTTTGAACGAACATTAGTGACTATTTTAGTAAACAAAAAGAGTAATAAACTTTTCATAAAGTAAATGCCCGCAACCATAAATATTAATAGCAGTATTACTTCAATATTGATTACCATTTCATGCATCACTTGATCAGGTGATGTCATTCCAATAAATACCGCTTCAATTGCTAATAATCCACCCGGTTGTAATGGGTAACATTTTAATGCCATTGCGAGTGTAAATATAAATTCAACAACTAATGCTTGACCTGCAATATAGGGGCTTATAACAAAGAATAAAATAGGATTTATTACTAGAAAAGCAATGATAGCTAGTTTGTACCATTCGGGCGATTTTCCCAAAAAATTTTTATAAAATGCACTCATAAATGATTGTTGCATACTCTACCTTTTTTTGTCAGTCGTTAAATATAGTCAGATGAAAATATTCATTATTGAAAAGAGTTTATGCACTATTATATGTTTTGTAAATAACAGTATTTAAGATTAAAAACTTACGTATGAATTAAAAGCTAGTTTGACTCGTACATAACAGGGAATGTGATCACTTCTTTAGTTACAAATAAATTAAACGATTGCACTGATTTTGTGCGATTTAAGTTTCTTTTCACTACGGCTGTGCATTAAAAGCACTTTTTTTGGGCTTGTTTAAAGTATCTAACTGTTAAATAAGTAAATTAATTGATGGCGTGCTTTGTGCATTAAAGTGCAAAATAAAAAATATAACGAAATTTGAGAAAGTAGCTGCACTAAATGTTATCAAATAAGCACTAAAGTGCTTATTAAACGCATAATAAGCCACCTATCAAATGAACAATAAAACAATGTTGGAACTAAAGATGTCGAGACTACTTTCATTTACCCTATTTATTATACTTTCATTATTACCTGTTTTTGCTGTTGCTAACGACGGATCGCTCAGTGGCGCTAATACTGCTTGGATTTTAACATCAACGGCATTGGTTTTGTTAATGACGTTACCTGGTTTAGCACTTTTTTATGGCGGTTTAGTTCGTAAAAAAAATGTTCTTTCCATTTTAATGCAGTGTTTTGCAATTGGCGCTATTTCTTCAATTTTATGGTTGATTGTTGGTTATAGTATTGCCTTTGGTGAAGGAAATGGTTTTATTGGCGACTTTTCAAAAGTGATGATGCACGGCATCGGCAAAGATGTTTTATCGGGTGATATTCCTGAAAGTTTATTTATGCTATTTCAAATGACCTTTGCCGTTATTACACCCGCATTGATCATTGGTGGATTCGCGGAGCGGATGAAATTTTCTTCGGTGTTGTTATTTAGTGGCTTATGGTTGTTAGCGGTTTATGCACCTGTGACTCATTGGGTATGGGGTGGCGGTTGGTTAGCGCAAATGGGGGTGTATGATTTTCTTTGGTGGTATTGTGGTGCATATTACGGCAGGTACAGCAGCACTGGTTGCTGCCTTAGTGGTAGGGCCACGACGTGGTTTTCCTAAAACACCTATGTTACCGCATAATTTAACTATGTCTGTTACGGGTGCCGGTATGTTATGGGTAGGTTGGTTCGGATTCAACGGTGGTAGCGCATTAGCTGCCAATGGTGACGCTTCAATGGCAATGTTGGTTACCCATATATCTGCAGCCGCAGGTACATTAACTTGGGCTGCTATTGAGTGGAAAAAATTTGGTAAAGCGAGTGTGTTAGGCGCCGTAACTGGTATGGTTGCAGGTTTAGGAACTATCACTCCGGCTTCAGGTTTTGTTGGCCCTGGAGGTGCTTTAATTATTGGTGTAAGTGCAGGTTTTGTCTGTTTTTACGCAACCATTTATATCAAACAAAAATTAAAGATTGATGATTCTTTAGATGTGTTTCCAGTACATGGTGTTGGTGGTATTTTAGGGACTTTATTCGCGGGTATTTTTTCTGCCACCACGTTAGGAGTCTTTAGTGGTTTTGGTTTTGCTGAAGGTATAACGACTATGGCTGAACAAGTAAGTGTGCAGCTAATTGGTATTGTTTCAACTTTTGTATATACAGGTGTAGTGACTTATATTTTGTTAAAAGTAGTTGGCATGATGACGAATGGATTACGTGTGGGTGAAGAGCATGAAGCGAGTGGTCTTGATCAGGTTGACCATGAAGAGTCAGGTTATAATCTATAAATAATACTATGTCATTAAGTGATTTTTCTGCAATAAGCGTTAATACGCGTAACAACATAGATTAATTAAAGGAAAGGTTATTCAGTCATATTGGCTGAATAACCTTTTTTATCTACCATATTGATGATGTGTTTTTAAAGCGCTAGCGTTAGTATTTTACGGCTTACGTCTATGGTTATATTGCTATGCTCGCCAAGTGCTGTCATACCGTGTTGTTGTAATCTTTCCAAGATACCTTCAATATTATCCTTTGTCAGTTCTACTTCAGACAATCGGGTTGGTACCTGCATACGCTTGAAAAAATCTTCAGTTAACGCAATGGCTTTATCAATTTTAATCGTTTCATCGCTATCAGTTAAATGCCAAACACGTTCGGCAAACTGCACTAGTTTTTCATGTTTTTCATGTTTTTCAGCACGTTTTACTTTCATTACCGCAGGTAAAATAATAGATAAAGTTCGAGCATGATCAATACCAAAAGCGCCAGTTAATTCATGGCCAATCATATGTGTAGACCAATCTTGCGGAACACCAAGACCAATAAGTCCGTTTAATGCCATGGTTGCCGACCACATAATATTGCCACGTATTGCTAAATCATTCTTAGTTTCAGCATTTAACGCTTTTGGACCTTCTTCAATTAATGTTTGCAATAAGCCTTCAGCAAAGCGGTCTTGAACTTTACCATTAACATTGTAAGTTAAGTATTGCTCAATAACATGAATGAAAGCATCAACAACACCATTACTTATTTGACGGTCAGATAACGACAAGGTCACTTTTGGGTCTAACACCGCAAACTGTGGTCGTAATAAAGTACTAGCAAAGGGTAATTTATTACCATCACGCGTAACAACAGAGTTACCGTTACTTTCTGAGCCTGTTGCCGGTAAGGTTAAAACAGCTCCTAGCGGCAATGCTTGTTTTATTGGTGCCCGCTTGATGAGAATATCCCACGGGTCATCACCTTCAAACAACGCGGCTGCAGCAATAAATTTTGCGCCATCAACAACCGAACCACCACCAACAGCAAGTAAGTAATTAATACCATGTTGTTTGATAATGTCTTGGGCTTTTATCAAGGTATCGTATGTTGGGTTTGGCTCTATGCCTGAAAACTCAAACCAAGTATGGTCAGCTAATGCGCCTACCACTTGCTCGTAAACACCATTGTGTTTAATTGACCCACCACCATAAACTAATAATACTTTTGCGTCTGCAGGAATTTCGTCAGCGATAACGCGAATTTGGTCTTCACCGAAGTGAATTTTTGTTGGGCTATGAAATGTGAAATTTAACAAAGGAATACCTCGTAATATGATAATTAAGAAAATAATAGCAAAGAAAAATTAAGCGTTTAAATGGCTCAGTAACTTTTCGGCTACTAGCGTTGAACTTGCAGGGTTTTGCCCTGAAATAATCAGTGAATCTTGTACTGCAAAGGCATGCCAATCATCAACTTTTTGGTAGTCGCCGCCACGTTTGATTAGTTCGTCTTCAAGTAGAAATGGTACAACATTCGTTAGTTCAACAGCGGCTTCTTCTGTATTGGTAAATCAAGCAATTGCTTTCCCTTTAATTGCATATTCACCTGAGCTGTCTTTAACATTCAAGAAAGCTGCTGTTGCATGACATACTGCTGCAATAGGTTTATTTGTAGCTAGAAAACGCTCTATTAATTCAATAGAATCAGTATTTTCAGTTAAGTCCCATAATGGACCATGTCCACCAGGGTAGAAAACTGCATCGTAATCGTCAGCATTTAATTCAGCTAAAACACGTGTATTAGCAATAGCGTTTTGTGTTTCTGAATCAGCGTAATACTTCTTGGTGGCCGGCGTTTGAAAATCGTCTAATTCACTTTTAGGATCAATAGGTGGTTGTCCGCCAAGTGGTGAAGCTAATGTTACTTCAATTCCTGCATTTTGGAAGGTGTAAAACGGTGAAGCGAATTCCTCTACCCAAAAGCCTGTTTTTTCGCCTGTATCGCCTAAATCAGCATGTGATGTTAATACCATGAGTATTTTCTTTGTATTCATTTTATACCTCGATAATTTCAATTTTTTACATGAGTTAACTAATTGAGATAAGTTTACTCCTGTTTTATTTAGCTAACAATGCAGACAAAATTGATATCATTGTATTAATAAATGATACAATAGCGGCGAGTCAATTATGATAAGTGAGCAGAGTAATTAATGGATGTTTCGTTTGAACAACTAAAAAGTATGGTGGTATTTGCGCAAGTCATTGAACAAGGTACATTAAGTGGAGCGGCTAAGCGTCTTGGATTGTCGCGCGCTGTAGTGAGTTATCACATTAAAAAACTTGAAGCACACTTAGAAATAAAATTACTGAACCGATCTACTCGAACAATTTCACTTACCGAAGCCGGTAGTGATTATTATCAACATTGTCGTGTTATTGCAGAGCAAGCGTCCGCAGCAAATCAACAAATTGAAAATCTTAAAAACGAGCCTGTGGGGTTGCTGAAAATTACCTGCCCAGTGAATGTTGGCCTACAAACCATTGTGCCGCTTAATGAATTTAGAACGCTCTATCCAAAGATTGAACTAGACATTATGCTAACCGACGAAGTAGTCAACATAATGAAAGAAGGTATTGATTTAGCAATACGTGGCGCGCCATTAGCCGATTCTGGATTACAAGCCATAAAATTGTCAACGTTACATACTTGCCTTTGTGCTTCACCATCGTATTTTGAAAAATTTGGTTTTCCTAAACACCCAACCGATTTAAATAAACATCAATGGGTAGTTTACAAACTTACCTCTGGTACTCTCGAATTAACAAAAGGCACTCGCTCTTTCAGCATTGAAATGAAGGGTACTATTACAACGAATAACGCCGCTGCGCGAACTGCTTTTGTGGAAGGTGGTCATGGTTTAGCACGAATTCCAGTTTACGATGCTATGCCCAAAATTCAGCAGGGGACGCTGATTTCTGTACTTAATGACTACACCTTGAAAGACATTAATGTCTATGGCGTATTTCCACCTGGTGGTGCTGATTCTAAAAAGCTACGTTTGTTAATAGACTACTTAAAAGCTTATTTTGTAAAACCAAGTCTGATCATCTAAATAAGATTGTACTTATCCAGTCTTTAATGTTGCAAAATTATTAACTTATTGTGTTTTCATGCTTGTTACTGACGTGGTTAGGGAACAAGTAAGTTACATTTACAATTTAATTGGCAAATGTATAGTTCCCCCAATTAATTACAAGATCATTAAATTATCGTGTAAACAAAGGCGCCAAGTGGTGATTTTCTCGTGTTTGTCATTTAATTGAAATATCACTGTAAAGAAAGGGTCATATTTCTAAAACATTTCTGTCATTTTTCTCTTGTAGCATGTTGGCAAAATTAATTAGTCCTCAATTAAAACAACCAACTCTTCGGAGAGAAACATGAAATTGAATAAAATCTTTAAGCACAGCACTATTAATGTAGCAATTGTTACTGCTTTATCTTTTGGTCTTGCTGCTTGTGGTGGCGACATTAACCTTGAGTCTAAGGTTGATAATTCAGTCGGTGATACTGTGATCAATAACTCAGATACAACAACGCCATCAACACCAGATTCAACCGTGTTAGCCGGTAAGGCAAATTCAGCCTTGAGTATCCAAGTATCTGCCGCCATGGGCTTTGACGTTCAAGTACAAGTGCTTGATGGTAAAATTACTGAAAATACAACCTTGGTTGCTACAGATAGCACTGGCAAGTCTGTTATGTATGCTATTAGCGGTGGCTTAGAAGTTGGTGGTAATGCTTCAGCCAAGCAAGCACGTGGTGTAAATGATGTAGTTCTAACAATAGAGCCAGGCACTGTAGTTTTTGGTCAATCAGGTAATGATTATTTAGTTATTCACCGCGACGCGAAAATCATGGCTGAAGGTACAAAAAATAGCCCAATCATTATGACATCTTTACAAGATGTACAAGGTGAAGCAACAGACGCAGGCCAATGGGGTGGGGTGGTTATTTTAGGTAACGCACCATCAAATAAATGTCCTACTGACGGCAGTGATTGTGCGCTTCAAGTTGAAGGCGTTGGTGAAGGTGCTGTATTTGGCGGTACTGATTGGGAAGATAACTCAGGTGTTTTAAAATACGTTGTTGTTAAATATGCAGGTTATGAAATTGCTCCTGATAATGAATTAAACGGCATTACCTTTGGTGGTGTAGGCTCTGGTACTTCAGTTGATTATGTTCAAGTACACAGCAATGCTGATGACGGTGTTGAATTTTTTGGTGGCGCAGTTAACGCGAAACATTTAGTGTTAACGGGCAACAAAGATGACAGTGTTGACTGGGACAATGGTTTTAAAGGTATGTTACAACATGTTTATATTGAACATGCTAATAACTCAGGCGAAGCTAACCGCGCTATTGAAGCCGATAATGACGGTAGCAACCCAAGTAAAGAGCCGCAGTCTAATCCTATTATTTCGAATATGACCATTATTGGTAATAACTTCGATACAGCAGACAAAGATTCTGAAGGTATTTATTTACGTGAAGGTACAGCCGCGCAAATTTACAATACTGTGATTACTGGCCCAAGTGAAATGGGTGAATGTTTAGAGTTTGAAAGCGGTGTAACGGTAGATAACGCCAATAGCGGCAAAATCGTTATGCAAAATGTTATGATGGCATGTGAAGGTGAAAACTTTAAAGACGCAACCTCATTCGATTTAGAATCTTGGTTTAGCGCAGAATCTTCAAATAGCATAAGCTCGTCAATTTTAATTGGCGAATCAGGCATACCTGATAGCAATTCACCACTTATTGCCGCTAATGCAGGTCAAGATGTGGCAAATACACAAAACGCATTTTTTGATTCAGTTAACTATATTGGTGCATTAAATGGCACTACTGACTGGCGTCAAGGTTGGGCATTTGGTTTTGGTGGCGGTGAAGTAACCGCTACGGCAGAATCTGAAGCTGAAGGTTGTCCAACGGGCACTACATCTATAACACCTGCCGATGGTACAACTACTACGTGTCAATTAACAGGTGCAATCACCAGTGATTTGACCCTTACGGCTAATAACTTATATGCGTTAAATGGCCCAGTATTTGTGGGTGAAGATAAAACTAATAGTGCAACACTAACCATTGAAGCAGGTACAACGGTCTATGGTCGTTCAGGTGGTGATTACTTGGTGATTAGCCGTGATTCAGCTATTGAAGCCAATGGTACAGCAGCTAATCCTATTACTTTTACTTCTAGCGAAGATATTACTGATGGTGTTACTGGCTCAGGTCAATGGGGCGGTATTGTTATTTTAGGTAATGCTAAGTCTAACAAATGTCCCACAGACGGAAGTGATTGTGCTTTACAAGTTGAAGGTGTAGAAGAAGGCGCTGTTTTTGGTGGTACTGATGATACTGATAGCTCAGGTACATTACGTTATGTTGTTGTTAAACATGCAGGTTATGAAATTGCCCCAGACAATGAATTAAATGGTATTACGTTTGGCGGTGTAGGTTCAGGAACTAAAGTTGAATATATTCAAGTGCATGAAAATGCTGATGATGGTGTTGAGTTCTTTGGCGGTACAGTAAATGCTAAATATTTAGTACTTACAGGTAACAAAGATGACAGTGTGGATTGGGATAACGGTTACCGCGGTAACTTACAATATGTTTTAGTAAAACACGCAGATAACAACGGCGAAGCAAACCGAGCGATTGAAGCTGATAATGATGGTTCAACGCCTAACAAAGAGCCTCAATCTAACCCAACTATTGCTAATATGACCATTATCGGTAATGGATTTGATACACCAGACAAATCTTCAGAAGGTGTTTACTTGCGTGAAGGAACCAAAGCACAATTACATAACTTTGTGGTAACGGGTACTTCAGGCATGGGTGAATGTTTTGAAATTGAAGGTGGTAGTACATCATCAGTCACAGCGGAACAAGCAACCAACGGTGATACGGTTATTTCTAACTCAGTATTTGCTTGTGATGAAAACTTTAAAAATGCTAAAGCTACTGATGGCACTGTTTTGCTCGATACACAAGACTGGGTACTTAATCAAAACCCAACCTTGAATACAAACAACTCAACGGCTGCCGGTATGAGTGCCGTATTAAACGGTATCTTTACTATTGATACAACGACCCCGAAAGACTTTACAGGTAATGCTTTCTTCGACAACGCTAATCACATTGGCGCGGTATCTCAAGGAAACAACTGGACTGCCGGTCGGACTGTAGGCTTAGAATAACAGACTAGCTAACCAAAATGCTGTGGTACACCTTTGTACCGCAGCGTTTCATACCAATTTAATTAATTAAAACACTTAAAATTAAGGCTATTGGTATTCATGTTCAATTACCTATTTCATGAGGTTTACAATGAATAATAAGTTTAAATCTTTTGCTTTGTCTTCTCTGGCACTTGCTGTAATGGCAACAACAGGGCAAGTAGTAGCAGAAGAAGATGACAGCCAAGCCATGGAAGAAGTTGTGGTTAAGGCTAGTCGCTTAAAAGGTACAGCAACTGCTGTAATGCAAGAACGTAAAAACCAAGCATTTGTTGCTGATATTTTAGGAAGCGAACAAATTTCACGTACAGGTGACTCAGACGCTGCCGCCGCGCTTCGTCGTGTTACAGGTATTACCTTAGTTGATGGTAAATTTATTTATGTTCGTGGTTTAGGTGAGCGATATTCTAGCACGCAGTTAAATGGTGCCGCTGTTCCTAGCCCCGATCCAACAAGAACCGTAATTCCGTTAGATTTGTTTCCATCAAGTATTATTGAATCACTATCGGTTCAAAAATCTTATTCTGCAAGTATGCCCGCTCATTTTGCCGGCGGTAATGTTGATGTACGTTTAAAAACTATACCGACTGACTTTGTTTTTAATATGAAAGGCAAGCTTGGGGGTAACACCAATAACTTTGATGATGGTTTAACGTACAATGGTGGCAGTGATGATTGGTATGGTAAGGATGATGGTACGCGAGCCGCACCCAATGACTTAACACAGTTGTGGAATGATTTTTCCTCTATTAATGATTTAAGCCAAGAAGACAACCGTCAAATAGCAGCGCAACTTAATCGCGATTATGATCCAATCAGTGAAAGTATTGATCCGAATACGGGGTTAGACATAACACTGGGTAATAAAATTGATTTTGACGATTTTCGCTTAGGCTTCCTTTCGGCTATTTCTTATGACAACAAATGGGAAGTGTCAGAAGGTTATGAAGGGCAAGATTATACAAAAGGAACCGATGGAAAATGGTCTTTAGTTCGTGGTTTCGATGAAGTTGATACTACCGAACATTCTGTACGTTTTTCTGGCATGCTAAGTTTAGGCTTAGAATACATGCGTGATCATAGACTTGATTTTACCTCACTGATTTTACATGACACCCGTGATCAAGTAAGCGACAAAAGAGGTAATACCAACAACGTATTACTCAGTGATGGCTTAAGAATACGTGATAGCGAAATTATATACGAAGAACGTGAAATGATTTCAAATCAATTACGTGGCACTCACAACTTAAATGATTGGTGGGGCTTAGGTGTTGATTGGTTTTATTCAAACGCACGCTCTAATCGTTACGCGCCAGGGAATATTGAAACACGTTATATTATTCAAGATGGTTACAATGGCCGGCCAAAGCAGACGGTGTATTTGACTACGTTAATGAAAGCTCATTAAGAAGAGCAAGTACGTCAACGCGTTATAGTTTTCAAGACCTAAATGATGAAGTAGAAAACTACGGTTATAACTTATCATTACCGTTTAATCTATCAGGTACAGAAATAGAGCTAAAGTTTGGCGGCAATTTTGTTGAAAAATCAAGAGAAGCGTTTGCCAGACGAATAGATATTAACACTTTAGCTTTCAGTGGTCTGGACTTCACAGGTAGTCAGCTAAATAACATTCTTACTAACGATGTTATGTTAAATCAGGCGCTAAGTGGTAATGACAATATCATTCGTGATACATCCGTTGCCGGCGACGATTATTATTCAGCACAAATGATTGATGCTTATTACCTTGAAGCTGATTTTTTCTTTAATGAAAACTGGCGCGTGGTAGGTGGAGTACGTTACGAAGACTTCAGACAAGTGGTTGCACCGTTAGACCCCGCGACAGGCAAGTTTGATTTACCATCAGAACCAACAGAAGAAGATTTAGCCGATTTGGCTTTCCAAGAAGATAAGCTTTTTGGCTCTTTAGCACTAACCTATATTTTAGATAGTGAAATGCAACTTCGTGCATCAGTAGGGCAATCAACAATACGTCCTGATTTACGTGAAGTAGCACCGGCCACATTTATTGACCCCCTAACAGGTTTTCCTATTGGTGGAACGCCAGGGGTAGAAAGTACCGACATCATTAACTATGACCTACGCGGGAATGGTATATGGAAACAGGTGAAAGCTTGTCGGTTGGTTTATTCTATAAAGATATGGATATGCCGATTGAATCAGTGCAATCACCCGCACAAGATGGCCCATCACTTATTCGTATTGCGAATGCCGAAGACGGCTACGTTTACGGTGTAGAAATGGAGTTTTTAAAAGACTTCACCTTCTTGGGAGATTTAGGAGCGATTAACGGAGCTGATTTTTACTTGTCGGGTAATGTAACGTTAAGTGATTCTGAAATTAACATTGATACCCAAAATGTTGTTGAACAAACGGGTGTATCTACCAGTGTTACCAACCCAACGCGTAGAATGACAGGTCACTCAGAATATGTGCTTAACTTCAATTTAGGTGGGATGCACCAAATGGAAACCACAGTGCAACGCTAGCATATAATGTGTTTGGCGAGCGTATTATTATACCTGGCATTGAAGGTAAGGATGATGCTTACGAGCAACCATTTCATTCGTTAGATGTAGTGTATACCTATTATCCTACGTTCTCTTCAACCGTAACGTTTAAAGTACAAAACTTGTTAGGTGAAGATAAGTCGATAGAGTTTGAAGATACGCTAATACAAAGTGAAACCAAAGGCACACGATTTGAAGTGGCTTTAAAATGGGACTTTTAATTCAGGACTTATAACTAAGCACTGTTAACTGTTTTATAACAGAGTATTAGGAAACAAAAAGGCTTGTGAGCAATCACAAGCCTTTTTTTACGAGATTGCTGCTATCCTAACATTTTATTCCTAACTCAAAGACAATAATTGATACAGGAGATCACCCCTAAGGTTATTTAGCTTTATGCGTTAATACTTTTACCCCAGAAGGTCTTTGTTGCATACGTTGAATATAATGATTAAGTTTTGGCATTTTTTGAAATAAACGATCTTTAACGGGTAAAAAGAAAAGGTAATCTAAAATAGGGGTCAATAATGCATCAGCAATGCTGTATTGCTTGCCACAAATGAATTCGTTGTCAGATAATAATAATTCTAATTTTTCTAGTGTGTTAATTACCTGAGGCTCAGCTTCTGCAAGTACTTCCATTCTTATTGTGCCATCTTTTCCTTTTGGGAAAGCAAATTCTAAAAGATAATCTCTCACTAATGCTTTATCAATATAAGTAGATATAGCGGCACTCCATTGATCAATTTTTGCTTTAGTATCTATATCAGTTGATTGCAGCGGGGTACCTGAATACTTTTCATCTAAATAACGGCAGATAGTCGCCGTTTCAAATAACTTATTTTCACCGTCAATAAGTACTGGAAATTTACCAAAAGGGTGAAGATCGAAATGAGCTTCGCTTTTAAGTTCAATGGCTTTATCTCCTACTGATAAATCAATGGTATATTGAATATTCTTCTCTTCGCAGCAAAGCATAATACTACGGCAAAAGGTACTAAATTGTAGACCAAATATATGTATATGATTAGACATTTTACTTTCTCTTTATAGTGGGATTTATTGCATCATATTATTATTTAAAATATGTTCAACAACATATTTTAATTTTTGTAAAACTAAATTGTGATAAAGTGAATTATGATAAATAGCATTGAAAAACTCACCGGCAGCGAACTTAATTTATATAGGAGTAAATAACGTGGCGTGGCATGCAGGGCATAAAAATACAACAAGACAGCGTATATTATCAAGCGCAGCTAAATTATTTGCCTTAAATGGTTATGAACAAGTTGGGATTAATAGCGTGATGGCTGAGGCAGGGTTAACACGAGGTGCTTTTTATAGCCACTTTAAGTCAAAATCTGAGTTGTATGCAGAAGCCGTTTTAAATTCAGCAAGTAAAATTGGAACAACATTTTTAAATACTTCAGCGGAGACCTTTGTAAAAACGTATTTAAGTACAATGCATAGAGAAGGCGAGTTTGTACGTTGTCCTTTAGCCTTTATGGTTACAGATATTACGCAACGAGATTCACAAGTTCGCGATGCTTACACAAAAGTATTTAAAGGATTTGTTAACCGTTTAACTGAGCTTGATACAAAACAGCATAATCAAGGTGAACCTGATATTAAATCAGAGCAAGAGATGACTCAAGCTTTACAAAAAGCAGCACTGCTGATTGGTGGAATTGCAATTTCTAGAGCTATTAATGATGATGAACTAGCCGACCGATTATTAACGGCATGTCAAAGTAAGTTACTAGGTTGAACTGTTAATTTGGTCACTTAATTAGACGTTTTTTGATACAAGTAATTTAAAAAAATAAATAATAGCTTACTCACTATCGTCGGTTATTTTAACTAATAATTTTTATTATCTTAACGGGGTGATATAGAATCAAAGGGATCAGACTCTGCCCCTTTGATTTCTTTAGTCTACATCTCAGTTTTCATGACATCTTCAAGGTATTTTATCAACAAGGCCGCATCTTCGTGTGATACAGGTAATTCGCCGTCATTATTTATGGCATCTGCAAGTTTGGAATAGTAGTCAAGGTAATTACCTTTAATGACTTGAATACTTTCCTTATTACCATCAATATCATAAAAATCATAAGTAGCATTGTCACCATATTCTGGACTTTTAGGTGTCATACCACCAATAAGTTGATGCTCTTGTTCGCCCATTTCATGAAAATAGTAAGTCCCTTTACTTGTATGCATTTTATACCGTTCATCCGCTTTAATAGCCGTCATTGTTGATTTAAGTCTTACTACCTTGTCTTTATAATTAAGATTTAAAAAGAAATAATCAACAATTTTAGTGCCCTGTCTTAACTTTCTTACTTGACCGTTAAGGTTAACCGGTTGACCAAATAAACATAACATTTGGTCAAGTAGATGAGTACCAAGATCATATAATTGGTTACTCGGTAGGCCAAACAGCTCTCCAAGTATCGTCATTGATATCTTCAAACCGGTCCCAAGTCCCATCAAACTCATAGGTGTTTTCATCAGAACGATTAACTATATCCTTAAGCGTTAAAAAATCACCGTCATAACGTCTATTTTGGTAAACGGTTATCACTTTGCCTTTTTCTATGGCTAAAGCATTTAACGCTAAAGCTTCTTTATAGGTTGCAGTGTAAGGCTTTTCAACAAGTACATGCTTTCCTTTATTAAGGGCCATTTTAGCATGTTCATAATGCATATGACTTGGTGTAGTAATTATAATTAAGTTAATTTCATCATCGTCAAGCATAGACTCATAGTCTCTATAAATTGTTGCTTGAGGATGTTCTAACTGAGCCTCATCTCCAGTTCTTTGGGTAATTGCTGTTAGCGTAAATTCATCATGGCTTTTGATGAATGGAATATGAAATACCTTAGCTGAAAATCCATAACCTAAGACACCTGTTTTTATTTTTTTCATTTATACTATCCATTATTAGTTAACCTCAACTCGGATTAAGAAGTTTTTAACTCATTGAAAATTAGTATTTAATTTTCCTCTTATCACTATAATGAGATAGTTTTGCTTAATTCAAGGCAAATTTACGCGTCAATAGCCGGTCTATTGCAAGTGAATTTAACGAAGAAGTTAGTAAAAATAGCCATTATAGAAAGATTTATTAAGCCGAGCTGAGGTTAGTTAATACATTACATATAAAATTCAATCAATAGAATTTGATATGATCCAAATTTTACTTTTCAATATTTGCTAGCTTTATCGTTTGCGATAAAACTTTGGGTTACCTTAAAACTCGATCACTTTCGGCCAATGTTTTTATATTTAGTAACTTATATATACCAACATATTTGTATCGAATGTATTATTAATGATGAAATAATGAAAACTGAGCAAGAAGATGTTATTAACAAGTTCAAAATAGCAAATAATTGATATTACTTTAATTCATATTGACTTTTATTAAGAAAAACTTGTTGTTTTTACCGTACACACAAATAAAACAGACTGACGTGGTCTAATGGATTCGACTACCTAGTTAAGAGATAATAATCTTAATTGGAGATCGAAAATGACAAAACGTAAAAAATATTCTAAAGAATTCAAACTTGATGCTATCGCTTTAGTGGTTGATCAAAACTATAGCCAGGCGGAAGCCTCAAGAAACTTAGGTGTTAATCCTAATATGCTAGGTCGTTGGATCAAAGAAGCTGACAATGAAGATGGTCACGCTTTTCGTGGTAACGGGAAATTAACACCAGAACAGGAAGAAATCCGTAACCTAAAAGCTCAAGTAAAGCGTTTAGAAATGGAGCGTGAGATCCTAAAAAAAGCGACGGTCTTCTTTGCCAAAGAAACGAAGTAAAATATTCGTTCATTGCCCAACATAAGAAGATCTGGCCTGTGGTAGTAATGTGTCACGTACTGGGTGTTAAAAGTAATAATTTCTATAGCTTTCAAAAGCGTAAAGTAAGTACCGCTGATGATCCAACACATCAAGAAATGATTGCGTTGATCAAAGATATTGCTAAATTCAGCGATAATACTTATGGCGCTAGACGGATTAAAAAAGTACTCAATACATTAAGCTTTCCGGTTAGCCGACGTAAAACGGCTCAACTAATGAAAGAAGCAAATGTTTGGGTTCGTTATAAAAAGAAATACAAGGCAACAACGAACAGCGACCATAACAAACCCATTTATCAAAATGAGCTAAAGCAAAACTTTGCTGTTGAGGCGCCAGATAAAGCGTGGGTAGGTGATATCACCTACGTTTGGACATCAGAAGGTTGGCTATATTTATGTGTCGTGATTGACTTATATTCACGAAAAGTCGTGGGTTGGAGCATGGGGTCAAGAATGAAAGCGCAGCTTGTTTGTGATGCGTTAACAATGGCTATTTGGCAACGACAACCCAAAGCAGGACTGATAGTTCATTCAGATCAGGGCGTTCAATATGCCGCCCATCAATATCGTCGATTACTCAAATCAAATGGGTTTGTTGGTAGTATGAGTAAAAAAGGGTGTTTGGGATAATGCCGTTGCCGAAAGCTTCTTCGGGAGCTTGAAACAAGAGCGAGTTCATTGGCGTAATTATGAAACACGTTATGCAGCACAGCAAGATGTACTGAATTACATTACCATGTGGTACAACAGCCGCCGACTTCATTCGTATCTGGATTATCAAAGTCCTAACGTTTTTGAATCAGTGGGTAGAGAATTAGAAATGGTTGCTTAACTAGGGTGACTGAATTTGGTTGACCACGTCAGACCCCCATTATAAATTGAATAAAACGCGATCTTTTCTAAGTTATACTTTTCAACATCAATAAAGGATTATTGCAATGACGATCGCCAGAAAAAACTTAATCAGTTTTGTTGATACTCCGTATTACCATAGTATTTCATAGTGTGTTAGACGAGCCTATTTATGTGGTGAAGACAAGTTATTAGGAAAAAGCTTTGATCACAGAAGGCAATGGGTAGAAGATAAACTGATTTCATTAAGCAAATTATTTACCGATATCTGCGCTTATGCCGTAATGAGTAACCATAAGAACCTTGTACTGTATATCGGTGAAGAAAAAGCGAAAAAGTGGTTAGCAACCGAGGTCATACAAGGTGGCAATCAACATGGACACCCAATCTACATTGTTAACTCAATTCACGATAGATTAAATGGCTAACTTGTTTAGACGTCACCTTTTGTTACTATTGTATTATTCAACTACCAACTTGTATTTTGGGCTTACTATTCCTACAGTCACTTGTTTTTTTCCGTCTTCGCTCAGTAACGCTAAAATCATATCAATAGATATTTCATACTCACCCAAAGGCCATTCAGGCAACACTGAAAATGTTAAACTAAAACTTTGGTTTGTTGTAAGCAGCAAATCTTCATCCGTTTTGTCATCTTCACTAAGCACTAACGAACTGGCTGATAGAGTTAAAAAGATCTGATCTTGGATGCCCATATCTATCAGGGGTATATCAGCTCGGGTAGCTACTAATTCTATTTTATTACGACCCGCCCCCAACTTACTTGGATGTTCAATTCTGATAGTCGTAGAACCAATATTTTGCAACTCAACTTCAAGGACTAAAGGCTCTTGATTAGTAGAGACTTGAGAGGGTAAGGTCATATGACAGAATTTAACCGCGACCTCTGGATCATCGAGAAGGAGATTATTGATCTTCTTAATAATTTTTTCCGCTTTTGCAAATGGACCTGGCATGACAAGCTGTTCACCAACGAGTTTGGTGTGGTCTATATTACCTTGGGTGAATACTTTAATTTCCCGAAAAATTTCATCTGGAACTAATAACTCCTGACTTTCACTGTTCAAATATGCATTTGTGCTAATACTCTCATCCAAAGCTTTGATTAAGTCATGGGAAACTTGGCCTCTAAAAATACCTACAGGTAGATTAGGGGTTCCTTTGTTACTGCCAATTCTCAATACCCCTTGATCTGCAGTATTTAAAGTTAATTCTGTCTCAAATAGGTCATCGGCAATATTTGTCGTGTAAATAATTTTATCAAGCATAGGGTTTTCCTTTGTATTCTGAGCGTGTTGACCTGCCGCAAAGTGGGTCCAAAAGAGCAAATAAATGGTACAAAGTAAGTGGAGTTTAAACATTTAAGGTGCTTTTGCAGTCCATTGTTCACTGGTTTTTTCTATAAACCAATCACGAAAATCCCAACTATATTCAGGGGGGACAATTAATCCAGAACCCATTACATGGGTTGGTGCGGCTTCTACCCAACGTGGTGAAGTACCAACCGCGCCAGATGCATATTCATCAAACCAACCGAGCAAATGACCGGTTTCATGCGCCCAACTATTTGCGCGGGTTTTTACTCGTGTCCAATTTGATGCATTAGCGCGACCTGGTCCTTCAAATAAATTAACCTCGTGATGCTCTCCGCTCTCCACAAAGTCAATTTTTATATGAACGATTTTCGGACATCCACAACCTTTATCCTCGCACAAATCACGATGGAATTTGACCTTTTCTGATAACTTTCCTTCGATATCCGTTTTCATTGCTGCCTTATCTTCATCAGAAACGGCGCTACCAACAGCCGGCATTGGCGTGTCTCCTTTTGCGCCAAGTCGATTGAGTAGCTTTATTTTTGTGGTAACAATTAATTCATTGTTTTCGTATTTAATATCAAATTTCCCGGTCCAACCGAATCTACCGCTACGACAATTTATTGTCTTTGTTTCTGATATGTAATTAGGATATTCAATAAATTTAAAATGATTGGTACTTATAGCTGATTTGCTGTCTGCGTTGACTTTAAAAACAAAAATATCAGTATTTTCATTATCTTTTGGACGTAAAGGTAACCATGAAAGATCCCTGACTTTTTGGCTACTCATTGGTTTGTTAACTGACACAAGTGCTTTGTCATCGCGTACTCTATAAATACTAAATGTTGTGTCTGCGCCTTCCTTAATGTTTACGCCATCGGCTTGAACATTTCCTTCTATACCACATTTAAGTTCAGTTTCTTTAAACTGTCCTGAAATGGCCTTAGCTAGTGGACAAGGTGTGGTTGACGACTTAACCGGTTTATCGCTAAATTTTTTATTTGCGTCTTCACGAGATGATTTTAGCGATTGTACAATTTTAACTGTAGCAACAGCCACCGCAGCAACCGCTAAAATTATAAGAGAAATGAGCATATGTTCATCCTTCCTGTTCTTTTAGAGTCAAAATTTGTATTGCTTTATCGTAGGTTGAGTTAATACGCTCAGTAGCGTTGGGGGTGTCTGCGTCGGTTAGTAAATCTGTCGCCCAAGCATGTTCCTCTGATTTTTCAAAATCTAAACCTAGTGCTAATGACATGTCTATGTATAAACAGACATCACGTTCCGATACAATCTGATATTGTTCGCAGTTTTCTACGCAATGCTCAATCAAAGGGTAAAGTTTTTCCTCTCCCAATTCATTATAATGTTCAGGGAAAAATTCACTAATGTGATTAATCATCCTATGTTGAAAGCTAATATAAGCTTCTTTATTAAGCTGTTTTTCCTGTCTAGAACTAATTGTTAGCATAAGTGTATTAATACGTTAGTTTTTATCGTATCAAACTTGCTTATGTTGCTGTGATAAGCATACGAATAGGTTAAATATTAACCATATTAGATAGTGCTTTAATAATTGTCAAACACCAATTGTCAAACACCAAAATGCAATTGATAAACTTTCTGTGTGTAGAATTCACCCTTGTTAACCGCCACTATAGTTAGTAGCCGTGATAACTGTTTGGTTAAGTATTAGTTGGCAGGATAGTATTTGATTATGTCATGATTTAAGGTGGGTTTTCTTTAGCCTTGTCAGTCGAGCCACCACAACCTACAAAACCACTAACTTAAATCAAGAGCATAGGGTTTGAGTAATTCCATCGGTATTATTTCTAATGCTTTAATATGCGTTCTTTGTAAATAGACTCGTGGGGCTCTATCGTTTGCTAATGCTTCCATCCATCTTGCGGCACATAAACACCAAGAATCACCTGCTTTTATTCCTTTAAAGCCAACTTCTGGTACGGGGGTCGATAAATCGTTACCTGCAAAGCGAGAATATTCTAAAAATTGGCTAGAAGCTTCAATGCACACAGTATGTGAGCCGACATCTTGCTCACAAGTATTGCACTTGCCATCGCGATAAAAGCCTGTGACTGGATTTCCACCACAAATCTTTAACGGTTCACCAAAAACATTTACTGACTTTTCCATTTCCATCTTTATTCCTAAAACTATAACTAAATAGCAATACTATACCCAAACCAATGGGAGATGCTAGTTTAACAAGTCTTAATACAACTGAATTTTTAGTAACGGCTCTGTTCGTAATAATTATCACACTTTTAGTCTTGTTATTTTGCTCTTAAAAAATAATTTTTTATAAAAATAAAGGATTTATTTGAATCACAATAAGAAGTCAGATATTGATTTTGCTGTTAACAAAAAGTAATGAAAAATGATTTATTCTATAGGTTCGTAAGGTGGCAGGTGAGTTCTGGTCCCTGTTTAGGCAGAGATGCATGTTGAAAGTTTGGCCAACTTGGCTAGGATTGCTTGCAGGGCTAGTTGTATTGGTTTGTATAGTAAAAATGAACATAAATACATTACCAAATACAAATGATTGGCCATCCTAGCCTTCAGGTAATTCGTCTATCAAAAGATAGTTGATATATAATTTAAATATTAATTTTCAATTGGTTAAGTGTTTCTTAAGTTGGGTTGATGTTAAGTAAAGTCTAAACACCTTATTCAGGGAAGTAGGTTAAGGCTTTACTCTATTTTCAGTTTTAGTTAATGGTTTACGCTTTTAATTAATACCAATTTCATTAATTAAGTGATCTATTTTATACGTAGAAAAAATTGCCAAATACAAGGCCTTTATTTCAATAACGAGTTGGTCTAATTATTAAATAAATAACGATGTAGTTGGTGATCTTGTCAAGTAGAAATGATCACATAGTTAGTAGGGTTGGCATAAGTCTATTAATCTTGTTCCTCCCAAATTTCTGGCCAATATCGATAAATACTATGCCCGTATTTGTCTAGGCGAGTTTGAGCTTTTGCCAAATAGCGTAAACTTTGCTCTTTTACTTTTGTTTGATCAGCAATCAGCAAGGTATAGTGGTTATTAGCAAGTACTTTGTTATTATTGTCTTTAATTACGACGGCAACTTCAAATGAGCCTACGGCATCGCTCGGAATTTGCCAGTTGATATCGATAAATGATTCAGCACTATCTCGTTTAACATTAACTAATTTGGAGCAAACGTACTGAGGTGTTAGTAAATCAACATCCTACTTGTTCACATATTTTTGCAGCGGTTTCTTTTAATGATTGTATTAATCGGTTTTTAGTTTCGTCGTCACCTAAAATGGAGGTAAGGGAAGATACGGCTAGTGCTGCGATAACTGAACCTTCGGGCTTTCCGATAATTACAGCACAATCTGTTACACCATCAGTTAGTTGGCTTTTTCTAAAGCAATGGCCATTTGTTAAAATGTCTTGTAGTTGTTGCTCAAGCGCCGCTTTATCTTTTATGCTCATTTTAAGATAGCCTTCATCGCGTTCATAAATTAATTGCTTCACTGCTTCATTACTATTTGCCAATAACACTCGGCCAGATGTGGTATTAACGGTTGGGAACAAAGTACCTTCGGCAATAGAAAGCGAAACAGGGGCATGACTTCTTGCATGAACAATAACTAACACTTTACTTTGATAAAGAATGCTCAAATGTGCGGCATAGCCTGATTGTGCTGAAAAATCTTCCATTATCGGTATCGCTGATTGGCGAAGTTGGTCAATTGGCGAAATTTTACGTGAAAGGCTATAGAGTTTTAGTGAAACACTATATTTTCCTGAAATGTCGTCACGTATTAAATAGCCTCTACTCTCTAAACCTACTAATACGCGATAGATTTCATTCGCTGAACGCTCAATCCCTTGGGCTATTTCGGTTTGAGATAAGGGGACGGCTTTTGAGGCGAGATATTCTAGAATATCAAGTCCTTTATCGAGTGCCGGTACGGCATATTTATTACTTTTTTCTTCGCTCATGTTGTCCCTACAGATTGATTATTCATTATCAAAAAAGTACAAAAATAACGTACGCATGTTGAAATGATAGATTATGAGAATGATAAATTTATTTATATTTGTATCTTAAAATTCATATGAGAATAAAACAAGCGAAAGCGCTTATAAATCTGTAATATGTTTTATGCGGCATGGGGTTTAAAAGTCAACTTAATAACAGTCCTTCTATTGCTCAAGAAACAAGTGCAGTGTCACACTTTAATCAGGTTCAACAACAAACAGGCCAGTACTTATCAAGGTTAATGACGAATCGTACTTTTTTGAAAAAAATTAGACAGTAATTTTGTACTTTAGTGTTTTTTTTAAGTATTTTGTTTTTTTATTTAACGGCATAATTTTTATTTTTATAAAAATTATGCCTTTTTATTTAGCCCTGAGGGATTATTTGAGGGCTATACTCATTAAGGTGTCATGCGCTGTTAAATACAGTGTCTTTTCATCGGCAGATAAAGCGCAATTAGCAGTCAGTTTACCTGTTTTAATTTTGGCTAATACTTTCCCTTTAGGCGTAATTAACCACACACCACCGGGACCGGTTGCAAAAATAAGTCCGCTTGAATGAACAGCCATACCATCAGGCATGCCTTGCTCTCCTGCTACGCCTATATATTCGCTAGCGTCTATCAATACTCGTTTGTTACTTACTTTGCCGTTAGGCGATAGATCATAAGCTAGCCAATGAGGAAACGATTGATCTGATACGGCGACATATAAGGTTTTTTCATCTGTTGATATGGCTATGCCATTAGGGTAGCTAACTTTGTCGTCAAGCAATTGTAAGTCACCATCTTGTGTTAAACGGTATACCCCTTGAAAATCCAGTTCTTTTCGTTTGTCATCCATTATGTCTTTTAAACCATAGGTCGGATCGGTAAAAAACAAGCTACCGTCAGAATGAAATGCTGCATCATTAGGGCTATTGAGGCGTTTACCATTAAAGTAACCCGCCAAGGTTTTATAATTGTCACGTGGTGATGAGGTAGGCGCATTCATTATTGCTATTCGCCTATCACCTTGTTGTAAAATGATTAAATTACCTTGTGAATCAAGTAATAACCCATTTGAACCTTGAGTGTAGTCTCCTTGGTGTAACCCTGTTGCACCGGCATTTTCTAAATAAACACTAACGCCTTCAATAGGGTGATATTTCATGATCTTGTCATTAGGAATATCTGAAAAAATTAAATAACCTTCTTTTGCTAGCCATAATGGTCCTTCAGTCCAAGCAAAGTTAGCTGCTAACGTTTTAATAACTGATGATTTATCTATAATCGCATTGGCTTCATGTGACATTATTTCAATTGAAGGTTCAACTGTGCTTACTGTTGAATGAGCGTCATTACTGTTGGCTGAATTTGACATGGCGCATGACGTTAGCGCGAGGGTCAATAATGCAAATGTTAATTTATACATGTTTAATACCTTTGTTTTTTGGTAGTTTTGCAAGGTAAGCTCGTACTAACGTGATTAAATCATTTTGTTGTGCCGGCGTTGTTACTGCGCTAGTTAAGTCGTTGCCAACGCCAACGCCTATTGCTCCTGCTGAAAACCAGTCTTGAATATTATCCAAATTTACCCCACCAACAGGCATTAAAGGTGTGTCTGAAAAAGGCCCCTTAAGGCTATTAAAATAGTCTAATCCTAATGAGCCTGCCGGAAATACTTTAATTAAGTCAGCGTTATAGCTTATAGCTTGTGCTATATCGGTTGGTGTTAGTGCGCCCATTAGTACTGGAATACCCTTAGAATGCGCTAGTTGCACAACGCTTTCATCAGTATTGGGGGTAACTAAAAATTGTGCGCCCGCTTCAATAGCCTTGTTCGCTCTTTCAGTATTGATTACGGTGCCTGCTCCCACGAGTATGTTGGGATAATTAGCACGAGTTTTGCTAATTTCTTCACAATAGCCAGGGGTGTTTGCTGTAATTTCTAAGGTGGTAACTCCTCCTTCAACCAAACATTTTATTACGGGCTGTATTTCTGATTGTGATGCAAGTCGTATTATAGCAACTAATTGACTTTCAATGATTTTGCTAAGCGTGTTAGTGCGTTGTTTATCTAAAGTTTTGTCCATTTTTTTTACCTAAATTGTCATGTTAGTTTTGATTTGTTATATGCTTGAGTTGGTTTTTTTTCGGGTAATGGTTCATCAATCCGTTGTATTTTTCCAACAAGAAATAAGTAGGATAAGCAACCAATAGCAGCCAAACTCGCAATAAATATCAGGGCAGGTTTAAAGTCACCATCTTCAACTAGGAAACCAATAATAATAGGTACAACAACGGCAGAAAGACCGCCAACCGAATTAAAGCAGCCGCCGACTAAACCCACCAAATGTTTTGGTGCAAGGAGTGAAACAAATACCCAGGCGATTGATGACAAACCATTACCAAAAAATGCAATAGATAGAAATGTGATAACCCAAAATGTATCGTCAGTATAATTTGCACCTACAATACAGGTTGTTAATAGTAACCCGATAATAATGGGCGCTTTACGAGCAAACTCTTTTGAAACACCTTTTCTAACTAAATAGTCTGAACTGAATCCAGAAATTAATACGCCAAAAAAGGCTGCTAAAAAGGGGACTGAGGCTAAAAATCCCGATTGAATAAAATCTAAACCTCTATACTCAACCAAATAAGTAGGAAACCAGGTAAGGAAGAACATTAATGTTCCGCCTAAACAAAATTGACCTATATAAATACCCCAGAGTTTTTTACTTGAAAATACGGAAATAAAGTCTGCACGAGTAAAATTACTTTTCTCTGGTTTATTTTCTTTGTCTTGTCCGGAGTAGTGTCAGCAAGTAGTGATAACTCTTGTTCATTAATGCTCGGATGTTCTTGAGGATCTCGATAAAAAATATACCAAATAATGGCCCAAAAAATACCAATGATGCCTGAAATAATGAATAGTCCACGCCGACCAAAGTTATTTTGTATAATAGCTAAAAAGGGCATTAAAAATGCTAAGCCAATAAATTGCCCTGAGGTATATACGGCAATAGCAGATGCACGTTCATTTTCTGGAAACCAAGTGGTTATAATTTTGTTATTACAGGGGTAAGAGGGGGCTTCAAAAGCGCCAATAGCCATTCTGCAACCAATTAACGCTGCAAATGAACTTACCATGCCTTGCACTAAGGTAGCTAATGACCACATGATTAATATGAAAGGATATAAAATGCGCGTTTTTACTAAGTCAACGGTTATCCCTCCCGGTATTTGCAGTATTGAATAGGTCCAACCAAAGGCTGAAAATATTAACCCCATTTGAACAGACGTAAGGCTGAGCTCTTCAGTTAATGCCGCGGCAGCGACAGAAATATTGGTTCTGTCCATGTAGTTAATAACAACACTCAAAAAAATAAGTGTTAACATGTGAAACCGTTTTTTGGTTGGTTTCTCTTTAGCAATAAATTTGGTGTTTTCCATATTTTTTCCATTATTTATATATTGACATTTATATCTATTTTTATAGCGAATTACCAATTAGTGTACGAACCATCACTTTT
This sequence comes from Colwellia maritima, assembly GCF_022669015.1. Classification (GTDB taxonomy): domain Bacteria; phylum Pseudomonadota; class Gammaproteobacteria; order Enterobacterales; family Alteromonadaceae; genus Colwellia; species Colwellia maritima. Next base: position 389,585 of record NZ_JAKKSL010000005.1, read on the forward strand.
GAATAAGCGCGGAGCTTCCCAGTATTTAAAAGTTAAATCTTTAATTTCGTCTTCATTAACATCTATACCTAAACCAGGAAGGTTTGAAACATTAAAAGCGTTGTTTATTACTTCAGGACGATTAACAAAGTAACGATCGTAGTCAGTTAAATCACCATCGTAAGGTGGTAGTTCAAGCCATGCCATGTTTGGAATTGCAGCGCAGTAATGAATTGAAGCGGCAGCACATATTGGGCTTAATGGGTTATGAGGCATCATATCTATGTAATGTAACTCACATAGCGCAGCGATTTTCATTGATTCGGTAAAGCCTCCTGCATTGCATATATCAACACGACCAAAATTAGTTAACCCGGTCTCGGTATAAGGAGCAAAGTCCCATTTGTCGGTTAGTTCTTCACCTATCGCCAAAGGAATATCACACATTTTGCGAAGTGCTTGGTAAGCCGTAGGCGATTCATTTCTAATTGGTTCTTCAATAAAGTCAATTGTGCCAACAGGCATTCGCTGTATGAACGATACCGTTTCAGGAACCGACAATCTATGGTGGTAATCAATCCCTAATGTTATTTCAGGGCCAAGTGCTGCTCTTGCTTTAGTTAACCAGGTTGCTGCTTGATTAATTGATTTTCTTGGATCAAAGAGTTCAGGCTTTTCAGCATCCCCTAATTGTCCTGTTGTTGTTCTTATAACTTGCCAACCTTCATTTTTTAGTCGTAATACGTCATCAACTAATTCGGGACCCATTGGGGCTACTGTTGTAGCAAATAAAGGGATTCTGTCTCGTTGTTTTCCTCCGAGCAATTGATATACCGGAATGTTTAAACTCTTCGCCACTAAGTCATGTAAGGCAATGTCAACGGCTGCAATAGCGGCAGCTAATACGCGTCCGCCTTCAAAATATTGGCTGCGATATATCTCCTGCCAAAGCGCATTAATGTTTGTTGGGTTTTTACCTATCAAAAATTCTCTAAAATGTTCCACGGCTCCCATAACGGCTTTTTCACGACCTGATAACCCAGACTCTCCCCAACCATAAAAACCTTCATCGGTTTCAACTTTTACTAAACACACGTTTCTAAAACCGGCCCAAAAACCATATGCTTTTATATTTGTAATTCTCATGTAAATCCTCTGAAACTTAGATTTTTCGTGTGATTATCTAAGTATCTATATAATGTAAAATATAACTTGTGTGCTCAATATACATCAGATTGCACATAATTTGGTAGTGTTTAATGATTTATTTTTATATAATTAGTGTGCTTTAGTCTTATTGTTTATGTTTTATAGACGTTATGTTTATAAAAGTGAAAGCGGTGGTTTTCTAAGTGAATGTTAGAGGTGAACTTTATCTTTATGTTATTAAAGAGTTTTTATTTTTTATTTTTTGTATTTCGATTTTAAAGATTTCTTTTTTTACTTAATAGATAATCGATTAAATTTAATAAATAATTATTAACAAAATACTATTAATTTTAAATAGAGTACTAAATCATTACTTGACACTTATTTATCTATATTTATATTTGTATGTAAGGTTTATATATGAATAGTGGCGATGTAAGACAATCAGCCATAACGAATAGCCGAGAAGATGGCTTGTCATCTTATCTTTATACTCAAGATATCAGTAAAATCATGCACTCCATTGCCAATATGCAAGTAGGTACTATTTTTGTAAACAAACAAATTATTGGTTACATACAAGGGTATCACTCAGGTCATAAACAAAGTGGTACTGGCGGTGAAGATGGTGTTTATGGTATTGAAAACTACTTACAAAAAAGAACAGTTTATTTAAACTATAATTAATTTATCAATTGCCTAAAATAAAGTCTTGGTAAAGCTAACCTATCAATATAATTCAATATATATAGGTTAGCTTTGATTAGATTAACCTGTTTAAATAATTCCAAAATTTAGTTAGCTAAAGTTTTTAAATTATATTTCTGTTTAATTGCACATAATATTAATACACCACTTTACAAATACTAGTCTCTAGTGTAAATTGTTAACAATAAACTGTTTAACATTGTCTTATTTGATGGATATATTAATGAATTCAACACCCAATAAAATAATAACAATAGAAATAGCGTACTATCAAGTACCATTAGAGGAAGTATTATCGGATGCTAAGCATGGCGATCATACTCACTTTGAACTAATTCTTTGTAAAATCGGCTGTGAAGATGGCACTGAAGGTGTTGGTTATACCTACACGGGCGGAAAAGGCGGTCGGGCTATTTATTCTCTTTTAAATGATGAGTTTAAACCTTTGCTGTTGAATCAAGACGCTTCTCAAATTGAAAATATTTGGGACGAAATGGAGTGGCATTTACATTATGTCGGTCGTGGTGGTTTAGTCAGTTTTGCGATGTCTGCAGTCGATATTGCCTTATGGGATGTGCGTTGTAAACGTTTAAATAAACCGCTTTGGCAAGTAGCAGGTGGTGCAAATAATACAACGGCATGTTATGCCGGCGGTATTGATTTAAATTTTTCGCAAGAAAAGTTATTAAACAATATTCAAGGTTATCTTGATAACGGCTATAAGGCAGTGAAGATTAAAGTAGGTAAAGAAAATCACCGTGAAGATGTTGAACGGGTTGCTGCAGTTAGAGAGCTTATTGGCTCAGATGTTGTTTTTATGGTGGATGCAAACTATTCGTTATCGGTAGAGCAAGCCATTGTTTTTGGTAAAGCAATTGAACAATACAATATTACGTGGTTTGAAGAGCCCACAATACCTGACGATTATTTAGGCTTCGCCAAAATTGCAGACAATATTAATATTCCACTCGCTATGGGCGAAAACTTACATACATTACATGAATTTGGCTATGCAGTAGCACAAGCAAAATTAGGCTTCTTGCAACCTGATGCGTCAAATATTGGCGGTATTACTGGCTTTTTGAGAGTTGCAAAAATGGCAGAGGAAAATAACTTACCGCTTTGTAGTCATGGTATGCATGAATTACATGTGTCTTTATTGGCCTCTCAAGCACATGCAGGTTATTTAGAAGTACATTCATTTCCAATCGATCAATACACAAAACATCCTCTTCAATTAGATGAAAATGGCAGAGCTATTGCGCCAGATGTGGCAGGAACAGGCGTAGTTTTCGATGATGCGCTACTTGATCAATATTTAATTAAACATTCTTAAGGGTAAAAAAAATGGTCGCTGCTCGTTATATAGGTAATAAAGGTTTTGATTTAGTCGGCGAAGAACTGGCGCCTCAAGTCGGTGAAGTACGTTTAAACGTAGGATATGTAGGTATCTGTGGTACAGATATGCATATTTATCACGGTGTAATGGATCAACGTGTTTCTATTCCACAAACGATAGGTCACGAAATTTCAGGTGTTGTGGCAGAAATTGGTGCGGATGTTACTGGTTTTACAGTGGGTGAAAAAGTTGTTGTTCGTCCTCTTGATTGGTGTGGTGATTGTCCTACGTGTAATGCAGGACACACGCATATTTGTCAAAATCTTAAATTTATGGGTATTGATACTCCCGGTGCTTTCCAGTCAAGCTCGACAGTTAAAGCGCGTACCTTACATAAATTACCTGCCGGTGTTGATTTAAAACAAGGTGCGTTGGTTGAACCTTTATCAGTAGCTTGTCATGATGTACGTCGTTCACGTTTAGTTGCAGGCGAAAAAGTTGTTGTTTTAGGTGGTGGTCCCATTGGTCAATTAGTTGCGGCTGTTGCGAAAAGTGTTGGTGCAGAAGTATTAGTGTCTGAACCAAACGAATCTCGCCGCGCATTTGCTGACGAATTAGGTGTCAAATCAGTTAACCCTATCGAACAAGACCTAGCAGCTTACGTTGATGAATGGACGGAAACTAAAGGTGCTGATGTAGTATTTGAAGTTTCGGGCGTCAAGCCGCCAATCGATGCGATGACTCAAATAGCAGGACGTCGCGGACGTATTGTTATGGTGGCGATTCATAGCACTAAACCTGAAATTGATCTATTCCAATTTTTCTGGAAAGAACTTGAGTTACTTGGTGCTCGTGTATACGAAGCAGAAGACTTTGATTGGGCGATTGAATTAATAGCTTCAGGTAAGATTGATCTTAAACCATTTATTAGTTCAGTAAGTCCATTGACTGACATTGGATCTGCATTCGCTAGCATGGATGGTAATCCTGAAGGAATGAAAGCACTTGTTGAATGTAACGCAGAGTAACGCATAATAGTTTGATATTAGAAACAAGGTTTTAAAAATGAATAAGATGTTCGAAAAGTTTAGTTTGGAAGGCAAAGTAGCCTTAGTTACCGGTTGTAAACGTGGTATTGGTAAAGGTATCGCATTAGGGCTAGCAGAAGCGGGTGCTGACATTATTGGTGTTTCAGCATCGTTAGAACTTGAAGGCTCTGACGTTGAAAAAGAAGTAAAAGCCCTAGGTAAAAACTTCAAAGGTTACCAATGTGATTTTGGTGACCGCGATGCTTTATATACTTTCATCAAAGCAGTAAAAGCGGATTTCCCTAAAATTGATATTTTAGTGAACAATGCCGGAACTATTTTGCGCGCGCACCGGTTGAGCACGGTGATGATATTTGGGATAAGGTAATTGATGTTAACTTGAACTCACAATTTATTCTTAGCCGCGAAATTGGTAAAGAAATGGTTAATCGTGGCGCAGGTAAAATCATCTTTACGGCTTCTTTATTAACATTCCAAGGTGGCATTACGGTTCCTGGTTATGCAGCAAGTAAAGGTGCTATTGGCCAGTTGGTTATGGCACTGTCTAACGAATGGGCCGGTAAAGGCGTAAACGTTAATGCCATTGCACCGGGTTATATAGATACAGATAACACGGAAGCACTTCGTGCAGATGCAGAGCGTAATGCGGCTATATTAGGTCGTATTCCACAAGGTCGTTGGGGTAATCCTGAAGACTTTAAAGGACCAAAAGTATTTTTAGCTTCTGAAGCTGCTAGTTATGTTAACGGCGCTATCTTATTGGTAGATGGCGGCCGGATGGGGAGATAATTCCATGACTATTCCAACGTACAAATTTCATAACGATGTAAACTTTATTAATGGTGAATATATTTCATCAAAAGTAGACGGTAAAATTGATATTTTAAGTCCGTCTACAGGTGAAGTGATTGGCGCTATTCCAAAAGGATGTAGCGATGATGCACAACATGCACTAGAAGTTGCTGATGCCGCTCAAAAACAATGGGCTAAATTAACAGCACGCACACGCCAAAGTATTCTTCGTAACTTTGCCAATAAAATTCGTGAAAACAAAGATATTCTTGCACCTATGCTAGTGGCTGAACAAGGTAAATTGTTATCTGTTGCACAAATGGAAGTAGACGTTACCGCTACTTTTATTGATTACGCTTGTGATCATGCGTTAACCATTGAAGGTGATATTCTTCCTTCAGATAACGAAGACGAAAAAATTTACATCCACAAGGTACCACGTGGTGTTGTAGTGGGGATTACTGCTTGGAACTTTCCGTTGGCACTTGCCGGTCGTAAAATTGGTCCAAAGATTAATCACTGGAAATACTATTGTATTAAAGCCAACACAAGAAACGCCTTTAGCAACAACCGAATTAGGTCGTATCGCTAACGAAGCGGGTATTCCTGCCGGTGTGCTTAACGTGATTAATGGTTCTGGTTCAGTTGTTGGTCAAGCATTATGCGAAAACCCAATTACTAAAATGATCACCATGACAGGCTCTACAGCCGCAGGTAAGCAAATTTACAAAACGTCTGCTGAATACATGACTCCGGTAATGTTAGAGCTAGGTGGTAAAGCACCTATGGTTGTAATGGAAGATGCTGACTTAGACGCAGCCGTTGAAGGCGCTCTTTGGGGGCGTTTTGCTAACTGTGGTCAGGTTTGTACTTGTGTTGAACGTTTATATGTTCAAGAAAGTGTTTATGAAAAATTCATGGACAAATTCTTACCGGCAGTTAAAGCGCTTCGAGTTGGCGACCCTATGAACCCTGATACACAAATGGGTCCTAAGTGTAATCAACGTGAAATTGAAAACATTGATCACATCGTACAAGAAAGCATTAAGCAGGGCGCAACTGTAGCGACGGGTGGTAAAACTGCTACTGTTACTGGTTTTGATGGCGGTTGTTGGTATGAACCTACGTTACTAGTTGACGTTGCACAAGACAACATAGCTGTACACGAAGAAACCTTTGGTCCTGTTTTACCTATTATTAAAGTTAAAGATATGGACCAAGCTATCAAATTCTGTAACGACAGTATTTACGGCTTAAGCGCTTATATTTATACAAAAAACTTTTTCGACATTAACAAAGCAATCAACGAATTAGACGTTGGTGAAGTATATGTTAATCGCGGAATGGGTGAACAACATCAAGGCTTCCACAATGGTTGGAAACAAAGTGGTTTTGGTGGCGAAGACGGTAAATTTGGTCTTGAGCAATACCTAGAAAAGAAAACAGTCTATATGATGGAAAAGTAATGACGTGATAGTCGTGCTGTAAAACTCTCCCTTACGATGCTCTTTTTTATTGAGTATTCTGCCGATAATAATGAACTTATTATCGGCTTTTTTTTATCAGGCATTTTTTGAGCTTTTAGCGCGCATGGTTAGCGCGAAGTAAGCGAAGTAATATTTCGCCGCCTATTTGGTTTAAACTTAAGCCTTCTTGTTCACCTATGGCAGCTAAATTTACATTATTTATATTTGTTGTTTTACTGACGCCAGACTCGATTGAATTGATCACTAAGTTTTTGATCAAAATTGTCGATATTTTAATTTTTTGCTGAGGTTTACCTCGTGTTTTTTTATCTTTAGTGTGTTCAATAATAGGGCCTGCTTGTGGGTGTTCATTTTTATATTCAACGGCATTAAGATTAGGATGACTTTCAGCATACAATTTAGCGCTTACTTGTGGGTATTGCTGAGGGTAATCATTCGCGAGTTTTGTGGTAATGCTATTAATAATTTGCTCTATATTCGTTCCTTTACTATTTTTTTCTATATTTAAGGTAAGCTTATTCACGGTAACTTTATGCACCGCTGTTAACATTGTTTGTTTTTGTGTTGGTGACAATTCAACAGACACTTCATCAATAGTGAGGGCATTTTTAGCTTGATAGTGGCCAATATTTACTAAGCTAATGCCTTTAAATGTTGCGATACCAGAATCGGCTGCAAAATCAGCCTGGGTAATAGTCGTTTCTTGTCCAGTGTAATAATTTCCCTGCAATGTGATTTGGCTAGCTAAATATTCATTGAGAGAACTATTGGCTAAATACCAAAGCATGGTGCTAAAAAATAACAATAAGGTGAAAGCAATAACGGCGAGTTTATTCAAGACTTGTTCTCTATTTGCGATTAATAGTTGATATTTTAAGGTAAATTGACGGTAGGGTAAATGCCATAGTCGATTCTTTACGTTATAATCATGATGCATCCTTACTATACCAAGTCGAGATTTTCATTTATGCCTAAAGACAACTTTATTGCAAACCGATTACCGTTATTTCTTATTTTATTTTTACTTGTTGCGTTGATAATTTATATTCAATGGCCAAAAGGCGAGCAAGTGTCAAAAGAATACAAACGTGTTGTCTCAGTTAAAGTAACAACACCTCAGTGGACTGAATTTAATAATGGTATTGAAGCAATAGGTACAGCCAGGGCTAATGAGCAAGTACTAATTAGTAGTAAATACTCAGATTTAGTTGATCAGATTTTATTTGAAGATGGCCAACTAGTAAAAAAGGGTGATGTACTAGTTCATTTAAATAGCCAAGAAGAATTGGCTAAAGTAAGTGAATTAGAAGCGAATTTGTCTGAATCAACGGCACAGTTAAAACGTTTTGAAGATTTACTTTCTTCAAAAGCAACGTCTAAGTCATTAGTGGACCAACAAGAAGCTAAAACCAAAGCAATTGCAGCACAATTACAAAGTGCGCGCACTAAATTAAATGACTTGTCAATTAAAGCGCCGTTTGATGGCATTTTAGGGTTTAGAGAAATAAGTCTTGGTGCTTATATAGACGCGGGAAGTGTTATTACAAGCCTGGATGATTTATCTTTGGTCAAAGTTGACTTTAACCTTCCAGAGCGTTATTTAACGACGATTAAGCATGGACAATCAGTTATTGCCATTAGCTCGGCTTATAAAAACCAACAGTTTAAAGGTAAAATCACCTCTATTGATACACGTATTAATCCTGTAACGCGATCGTTAAAAGTACGCGCTGAAATAGTCAATGATGATTTAGCTTTACGACCTGGCATGTTGCTTAATATTGAAGTTGTAAGACAAGTTGAAACCTTACTGCAATTACCAGAAAGTGCCATAATTCCAATTGAAGACCAACATTTTGTTTTTATTATTCAACAAGGTAATGAAGAACAAAGTGTTTTGCGCAAAAGTATACGTTTAGGAAGGCGACTTCCTGGCTTTGTTGAAATACTTGAAGGGGTGAATCAAAATGATCTTGTGGTTATTGAAGGGGCACTTAAATTAAGTGATGGTACATCAGTAACCATAATTAATTCACAGGAAACACCAAGCCTAGAGGATAAAGCCAAGTGATTTTATCTGATATTTCTGTTAAAAGACCTGTTTTTGCCACTGTTATAAACTTACTCATTATTACCTTTGGTATCGTTGCTTTTTTAATGTTACCACTGAGAGAGTATCCAGATATTGACCCACCAATCGTTAGTATTAATACAAACTATCCAGGTGCTTCTGCTGCGATTGTTGAAACAAAAATCACGCAAGTGCTTGAAGATAGAATTAGTGGTGTAGAAGGCGTTAAATCCATTACGTCTAATTCGAGAGTAGGGCGTTCCAATATTACCATTGAATTTCATTTAGATCGTGACATTGATGCGGCCACGAATGATGTTCGTGATCGTATTTCTCGCGCGTTAAATAATATCCCCGAACAAGCTGATCCACCTGAAGTATTTAAAGCCAACGATGATGAAAACGTTATTGTTTGGTTTGTTTTACAAAGTGAGTCAATGACCACGTTGGAGTTAACTGACTATGCAAATCGGTATATTGTTGATCGTTTTGCTGTAGTTGATGGCGTTGCACGTGTCCGTCTTGGTGGTGGTCGTACTTACGCCATGAAAATATTGTTAAACCGAACTGCGATGGCTGCGCGCAATGTTACCGTTCAAGATATTGAATCAACGCTTCGCAGTGAAAATGTTGAGTTACCGGCAGGGCGAGTTGAATCAATTGATAGAGACTTTTCTATTCGTGTTCAACGAAGTTATTTAACACCTCAAGACTTTTCAAACATGGTTGTAACTCGAGCTAATGACAATTCTCTTGTGCGGTTAGGAGATATAGCCAAAGTGAGTATTGATGCCTTAGATGATGAAAACATGTTTCGAGGTAATGGTAAGAATATGGTTGGGCTAGGTATTATTAAACAGTCGAAAGCCAATACCTTAGAAGTTGTTAAGTCAGCACGTAAAGAAATGTTATCAGTACAAAATTCATTACCGATGGGAACAACCATAACCAATAGTTACGACTCTTCTGTTTTTATACAAGGCTCTATAGAAGAGGTTTACAATACTTTGGTTATTGCCATGATAATGGTTGTTTGCGTTATTTTCTTATTTTTAGGAAATATTAGGGCCACTATTATTCCGCTTACTGTACCTGTAGCCTTAATTGGTTCAATGATGACATTATCTTGGTTTGGATTTTCGATTAATTTATTGACCTTATTAGCACTTGTTTTAGCTATTGGTTTAGTGGTTGATGATGCGATTGTTGTGCTAGAAAACATTTACCGTCGAATAGAAAACGGTCAACCGCCATTAATTGCCGCTTACGAAGGTGGTAGAGAAGTGGCTTTTGCAGTTATTGCAACAACCTTAGTCTTAGTTGCCGTATTTGTTCCGCTCGTGTTTTTATCGGGAAATGTTGGACGTTTATTTACAGAGTTTGCGATTGCTATTGCTGCTGCGGTCGTTTTTTCAAGCCTTACAGCTTTAACGTTAACCCCGATGTTGTGTTCTAAAATGTTGAAACATAAAGAACGTAGTTCTTCATTTGGTCAGTTTTTAGATAGGAAATTTTCTAAAATTGAAGCTTCGTATGCTCAGGCGTTATCAAAAAGTATCCATCAACCTATTCTTATTATCAGTATTATCGCCTTGTCGCTTGTTGCTGTTTATTTATTGTTTATGCAATTGCCGTCAGAATATACCCCTAAGGAAGATCGAGGTAATCTTTTTATTGTTATGCAAAGTGCAGAAGGGGCAAGTTATGAAAATAACGTTAAAAATATGCAAACTATCGAAGACAAACTACTGGCATATAAAAAGCGAGACGAGCTTGACCGTGTGATTGTTAGAGTGCCTGGCTTTGGTGGTACTGGCGGCGTTGCCATTGTAGGAATGCCTGATTGGGGAGAACGTAGTTTTGACACGTTTGAATTTATTGGCAAAATAAATAAAGAATTAGACAGTATTACCGATGTTAGAGCTTTTGCTATGATGCGTCGTGGTATTGGCGGTGGTGGAGGTGATTCGCCTGTTGCTTTCGTGTTGCAAGGAAATACCTATAGTGAACTAGCAAAATGGCGCGATATTGTGATTGAAGCAGCACAAAAAAATCCAAACCTTACTTCTATTAATAGCGACTATAAAGAAACCTATCCACAATTAATGGTGAAAATAGATCGTGATAGAGCCTATGATTTAGGTGTTCCTGTTGGTGATATTGCAGAAACATTGGAAACAATGTTAGGGCAACGCCGAGTTACCACGTTTGTTGAACGGGGAGAAGAATACGATGTAATTATTGAAGGTGATGAAGAACAATATCGTAGTCCTGCTGATATTGACAATATTTACGTGCGTTCACCAACATCAAATGAGCTGATTCCTTTATCTAATTTAATTAATATAACTGAAGAAGCAACCTCATCACGATTAAACCGCTATAACCGTTTGCGTAGCGTCACAATTACCGCCAATTTAGCCGATGGATATGCACTAGGTGATGCTTTAGATTTTCTAAAAAATATAGCGGATCAACAACTACCCGAAGAGGCACAAATAGATTACAAAGGTCAGTCATTGTTACTAAAAGAATCTGGCAGTTCTATTTTATTGGTGTTTGTTTTAGCATTATTGATTACTTTTTTAGTGCTTGCAGCACAGTTTGAAAGCTTTATTCATCCATTTGTTATTTTGTTAACCGTGCCATTAGCGCTAGTGGGAGCTTTGCCGGCCTTGAGTTGATGGGGATGAGTTTAAATATTTACAGTCAAATAGGTATTGTAATGCTGATTGGCTTAGCGGCAAAGAATGGTATCTTAATTGTTGAATTTGCTAATCAATTACGTGATAAAGGTGTGATGTTTGAACAAGCACTAATTAATGCAGCACAACAGCGACTAAGGCCCATTGTGATGACGACATTTACCACGGTAATTAGTGCCGTGCCCTTGGTGTTAGCTTCAGGCCCTGGGGCTGAGAGTAGAATGGTTATCGGTGTGGTTATATTTGCGGGTGTATCATTGGCAAGTCTTTTTACTTTGTTTATTGTGCCAGGGGCTTATTATTGGCTTTGTCAGAACACGGGATCTCCACAAGCTATTGCTAATGAAATAGCGAAAGAACAAAAAGCTTTAGCGTTAAGAACAAAGGCAGATTAAGGAAAGATGATGTTCAGCAAAGAGGGGGAATTTAACAAGATAGTTAGCAAACCGCCTATGTATTTTAAATTACGTAGGCGGTAAATAATACGGAGATAAATTCAACGATTTAAATTGCGTTACTTGGTACACTTGTTGGGTTGATATGTTCTATCGGATAACAACCTAATACTTTGATGAAATTGGTATGTTCGGTAATTTCACTGATTGCTTCTTGTAAGGCAAAGTTTTTTAAATTGGCTTCAACATCAATATAAAACATTTCTTCCCATGGTCGGCCTTGAATGGGACGAGATTCCAGTTTGCACATGTTAATCCCTTTTTCTTTAAGTACTAATAAACACTCAACTAAAGCACCTGCTTTTTGGCCTGTGGCTAAGATAATAGTTGTTTTCGCCGGAATTTGTTCGGCAACATCAACGGCTTTTCTTGCCACAAGAATAAAGCGAGAGTGGTTTTCATTTTGATTGGCGATTGATTTCTCTAATGCTTGTAATTGATATAGATGGCCACCTTCTTCACTACCAATGACAGCTATAGTTTTATCTTTTAACTCAGACACTTTAAGCATGGCATCGGCCGTGCTATCACAATATTCAATACGAATACCGGATTGCTTATCTAAAAAATTACTACATTGAGCAAAAGGTTGCCCGTGGGCGTAAATGGTTTTTATGTTTTCTAAACTCGTATTTACTGCCGTAAGTAAGCAATGTTCAATGGGTCGGGTAATTTCCCCAACAATTGACAAATTAGTGTGTTGCAATACATCATAAACCTGATTAATGCTTCCAGAACTTGTGTTTTCAATAGGTAACATGCCGTAATCAACTTGGCCTGACTCGACTTGTTGTAAAATTTCACTAAAACTTTGGCAACCAGATTCTATGATTTTTTCTGCGCGTCTAGAAAAGTATCGATGGCTTGCTAGATAACTGTAAGAGCCTTTGTCACCTAAAAAAGCAACGCTAACAGTAGGCGTTTGAATATCAGGGTTAGCTAAGCTTTGTAAGTACGCTTGTTGGTTTAACACTGAGTCTTCAATGATACTTTGAAAAATACTGGTCACATAATGTGCGTCTAAACCTAGTTCTTTACCTTGTTTTATTAAACGAATTAATAACTCTTGTTCGCGTTGTTGATCACGAATTGGTCTAACTTGCTGTACTTTACTTTTAGCAACATTTAATGTGAGCGCACGACGTTTAGCAAATAAAGTTAATAACTCTTTGTCTAAGCTTGTTATTTGTTTTCGTATTTCGTTTAAATCTAATTTTTCGCCCACGTTTAGTTCCTATTTTGCTGTTTTTACTATTATGCTAAAGAAAAACCCTATAAATGAAGGTTTTAATTAAATAATTGGCTAGAGCGCTTACTCTATCGAGCTTGGCTTATTTATGTCAATAGTTTCTTTAGACCGTTTTTTTATTCAATACCATTTTAAGAGATACAATTTTAAGGGATACAATGAAAAATGATAGTAAAACTACAGATAGTTGCTACAAACCATACTAAGCTACGAAGCTTATCAATATTCATCAGATAAAAAATGTTGTACACCACACGAGCACACACATGAACAACAGCAAGCAGTGCAATATTATCTCCCGTATTATGTGTTGCCATGGCTAATAAAACAGCAGGGGCAAAAATAATGAGGGATTCAAACGCATTTTGATGAGCGGCTAATGCTCTAGCCCCAAAACCAGTTAACTTACCTTGTTGTTCTCTGGGATGATTGTTATTGTATCCGCCTAATTTGTTCATTGCGATCGCAACAGGGACTTTGGCCAAAAAGGGTAATAAAGCGGCGATAAATAAACACCAAATTAAAATCGTCATGTTTTTTCCTTATAATATTTTAGTTGTATTATTTACGGTTAACTGAGCATCAATAGCTAAGTAATGTTAATGTGTATTTGGTTTCTCCTGGTAAAAAAGCAGAAGGTTTTCCTTGCTCCCAATCAGCATGTCCTTTACCGTAAAATGGGCTCCATGGATGCCCTGATTGGCTAGTAGGCATATGAAAAATTCCTGTTTCTTCGTGTCCAGGAGAGATTACCATACGTTGTGATGCACCAAAACGTTTCCCTTGTACTTTCGGCATTAAACTATCACCAGATAGAGCCTTTGCCGGCATATCTAACCACCTTCCAATAAAAGGTATGGCATTACTTAACGGATGTTTGATTTCTGTCGTATTTTGCTGCCCCCATGTTGCGTTAGCCAGTTGTTGTTTTTCACCAGACGCTAAGGTTGTCATATCATTAATCGTTTTTTGCAATGCTTGATTAAAAACAGCCTGCCGGCTGTTTAATGGTCGCATGAGAAAATTTTCTGGTTGCTGATTAACTAATTGCCACAAAGGTACTTCTATTTGATTTTGAATACTTCTGAAACTAAAAGCAGTGTTTAGATTGTTTAATGTTGTATTGAGTTCACTAAAAATCAAATCCCGCACATTAATACGAAAGTTTCTGACGATACGATAGCTTACTGAGTCGATACTCGCACTGAGTGTTTTATCATTTGATAATACGTTTTTTACGTCATTGAATTCAGCATGTTCAGCTAATGCTTGCTCATTAAGTACTTTGGTAAGTAAAAAGTTTTGCCAAGGCTTTAAAAATACAGCTCGGTCATCTAAACCTATTGATAACAAAGATTTTTCATCAAATGTGTTAAGGGTTAACAAATCATCACGAATTTGACTTGCCCGTGCGCCTAAGGCATAACCTCCATTGCCAATTTTATCTAGCATTTCTCCACCCACAACACGAGCGTTTGCTGTCCACAAGCGATTATTATCAGGATTCATTATCTGGGGGTACTCCGATGGAGATAAGTAACGTGACCCAACCATTACTCTTGGTATGCCAATAGGTTGGAGTTTCACCAACGTCACCGAATTTTCTAAGTAAAGGCCCCATAATCGTCCACTCGACATTACCCGTTTTATCTCCGACAAGCATGTTTTGTGCAGGCATACCACTCCTCGCGGCGATATTGAATGCTTGCGAAACTTGTGTAGCACGTTCTAATTCTGTTGAGGTAAAGTTCACGGCATGTTTGTCGTGAGCAACCCATCGAAAAACGAGGAGTTCGCCTTGATGGTTTTTACCAATAACCGGTCCCCAAATAGTTTCTTTTATAATCACTTCAACTGGTTTTTCGTTTTTAATGGCAATAAGTTGTTTATGAAAATTGAAATTTTCAACACCATTTGGGGTCATGTATTGTTGATCATTATTAATGCTTTTAAGTTTGATCACATCATTATAATCACCGTAGCTATTAGTGAATCCCCAAGCAATATGACCATTACTTCCAACAATCATACTAGGCACACCAGGCAACGTGGCACCGCCCACTTTGATTTTTTGATTAGCTGTAGGGTATTCAAAACGTGCTCTAAACCAAGTATTTGGAACTCGTAGCCCTAAGTGCATATCATTAGCAATCATGGCACTGCCTGTACTGGTAAGTTTGCCTGATATTCCCCAATTATTCGATCCTGGAAAATCTCCGACTTGATATTGTTGTAGTATATCATTTTGATCAATACTAATATGATCAATACCATGTGAGGCAATAGCATTTATAAGTGGTGATTGTGACTGTTTGGCACTAGATGCTGACGGCCAAGCATTTTTTGGCATGGGGGAGGGTTTATAATGACTGTTATCAATTGCCGCGTCCCAAATACTGCCTTTAGGATTTAAGAATGCATAAACATCAGCTGATAAAATAGCCTTCATTAATCCTAATGTACGTTCACGTACCCCGTCTTTGTTTTGTAAATCAATGTACATGCTAAAAACCGTTAAAATCGAGTCTTCTTCACTCCACAGTGTCGGTTCTTGTTGCAATAATAGATATTCAAAAGGATGAGAACTTATATATTTTAACCCTTGATTCACACCTCTTGTGTAAGATTTTAATAAGGCTCTTTGATCTTCAGGTAAATTTTTAACAATTTCTATCGCTCTTTCTCGGAACCGATGAACGCGAATTGACTTGTCGTAATTAAGAGCGGCATTACCAAATAAACTTGATAATTCGCCACGGAATTGCGCCTTAATAAATCCATTTGAAAAAAACGCTCTTGCGCATGAACAAAGCCAGTAGCAACAGCAACATCCAAGCGGTTACTGGCTTTAATTGTAACAATACCTTGCTCATCTCGCTCAATAGTCGCACTTTTACTTAAGCCG
Organism: Colwellia maritima; assembly: GCF_022669015.1. Classification (GTDB taxonomy): domain Bacteria; phylum Pseudomonadota; class Gammaproteobacteria; order Enterobacterales; family Alteromonadaceae; genus Colwellia; species Colwellia maritima. The sequence goes on from NZ_JAKKSL010000005.1 coordinate 405,473, forward strand.
AAGACTGTTTTTTTACCTTCTAAAATAGGTAAGGCGCCTTCTACTTGGCTATAAATCCATGTGGCGACAGAAGCAATTACAAGAGAACTAACCAGTAATATAGAGATAATGATTTTTTTTATAAGTTTTTTGTTTAGCATAACATAGTAAAAAATGTTGAAAAATAATGGTAATAAGTGAAATAAAGAATAACTTATTACTTCATACTAGCGAAGCTTTTGTTGTTTTTATTGGAAACTGAATCTGTTGTGTATGTAAGTGTATGTTTTTTAATCATAATTATCATGAATAAAAAAGTTTATTTTTATTTAGATTTTAAGGTTATTCGAATGTTATAATTCTGGATCAGTTATTAGTGTGTTTCGTTTTCGGAGTTTTAAGTGACAGAACCAGAATCAATGTCAAAACATGTACAAATTGGGGATTGGATTTTTGAAGTTAAAATGGTGAGGGCGTTAAAAGTTGCCGAGTATGGTCAGCCATATTCAGCTATTGCTAATTGCAATATTAACGGCGATGGCATGTATATTGATGGCTTATTAACTCAAGAAGGTCAAAATTTTACGCGTAACGACTTTAAGATTTTTAATGATTTTTGTTATAATATGGGTCTTAAACAATGCTCTTATCATCGATATCAAAATGGTGAATCGAGAACTAAAGATGTACTGATTACACCGCCTGAAAATACAAATACAAACACAAATACAAACACAAATACAAACACGAATACGAATGCTATCAAAAATGAACCACATATTCAGTTAGTTAAATAACACTTTTTTAATATAGAAAAAATTTATAAAGTGTTAGCTTTATTTTTATTGTTTAATCATAGATTAACCGTTTGAGTTAAGGGATTATTACAATAATTTCACTTCATTTACTATCTCTCTTTAACCAATATACCCTTAAACCAATCACACTAACTATTGTCAGTAGCTTATTCATTGTTATTTAGTGTTTGTCTCTTTAGTGTTTGTTGATAGAATAACGCCTCAGTAATAGTCATAAACAGCAGTGTTGTAACCGCTGTGTATCAACAAATATGGTTAAAAAATTATCATGGCATCACTTCAAGAACAATTACTAAAGGCCGGTTTAACAACCAAACAAAAGGCACGTCAAGCAAACTCAGATCAACGAAAAAAAATAAGCAAAAACGTAGTGGCGTCCGGCATGATGCGACATTACAAGAGCAAGTTAAACAAGACCTGGCAAAAGCTAAAATTGAAAAACAAGAAAAAGATAACGCGTTAAATGCGTTGAAAAAACAGCAATTAGCTGACAAAGAGCAAGTGTTACGTATTAAACAAATTTTAACACATCATCAAATAAAAAATGTTGGGGGAGATAATGACTATAATTATACCTTTGGTAGTAAAATCAAAAAATTATCGTTAGATCTTGCAACACATAAAGCATTAGTTAATGGTCGTTTGTCTTTATGTGGTCTCGACGATGTTACCTACCTTGTAACGCGAGAAACAGCGGACCAGTTAGCAGAATTAGATAAAAATGTTGTGTTAGTTCAAAACGATATGACGGCAGATGATTTTATTGATGAAGATGATCCTTATGCTGATTACCAAATTCCAGATGATCTAATGTGGTAGATGGTGTAGTAGATATTATTGAGATGATAAATAATTGCACAGCATTAATTGACATTAATAAAGGGGCTTATATCAATATCAATTAGGTGAATATTAATAATAATTGACGAATACTATTACTTTTGTAACTCGGTATGTAATAATACAACCCTAGCAACCAATATTGAGGGGGTTATATGGCCCACGAGGATAGAAGTAATATGTCAAAAGATACTGAGTTGAATGCTGATAATGGCATTAATGAACAAAAAAACACACAACAACAGTTAGCTGATGCGAACAATGAAATTGCTGAATTGAAGCTACAGATTGCATGGTTAGAACGTTCTTATGAGTAAGAAATTAACTTAAGAACACTTGTTTTTTGAAAAAGGCTAGTATATTTATTTATACTAGCCTTTTTTATTATTTACAATTTGATATCCTATTTTGTTATTTACGCACATGTAAATTGTGAAATTCATTTTGGATGGTTACATTTGTTGCGACATAAATTAACTTAATTAAACGATCCATTGCTTGCATTAGTGTTAATTCGTGGTATTTTCGTCGTTTATTTTTCAATGTTTCAATTAGGTATAATTAAAGGAGCTTCTCATGCCAAAGGCGAGTGAGATTAAAAAAAATGCTGCGATAGAGCACAATGGTAAAGTTTTAATTGTTCGAGATATAACACGCTCAGTACCGCAAGGTAGAGCCGGTGGAAGTTTATATCGTATGCGTTTATACGATGTTGTTACTGGCGGCAAGGTTGATGAAACATTCAAAGCTGAAGATATGTTGAATTTAGCCGATTTAAGCCGTCGCCCAAACAATGTTTTCATATATCGACGGTGAAGAGTATATTTTCATGGATAATGAAGATTACACGCCTTATAACTTAAACAAAGACAGTATCATTGACGAAGTGTTGTTCATCAACGAAGAAACTCAAGGGTTATCAGTGATTATTATTGATGATGTCCCTGTGGGTATTGATCTACCTGCGAGTGTTGATTTAGTTATTACGGAAACAGACCCGTCTATTAAAGGCGCATCGGCAAGTGCACGTACAAAACCAAGAACATTATCAACAGGTTTAGTTGTACAAGTACCTGAGCACATTTCCCAAGGCGATAAAATCAAAGTAAATACCAGTGAGCATAAATTTATGGGTCGTGCAGATTCTAAGTAACCTCTAAAGTAAATATGCTAAGCAAGTTAACCTTGTTTGGCCGATAACCATAACTAATACCAGTTTCATTAATTAAGTGATCTATTTTATACGTAGAAAAAATTGCCAAATACAAGGTGTTTATTTCAATAACTAGTTGTTCTAATTATTAAATAAATAACGAAGTGGTTGGTGATTTTGGCCAGTAGAAATGATCACATAGTTAGTGAGATCGGTATAAGCAAAAGACACCACAAAGTAAACAGGTAAAATATGACTAATAACCTTGAAAATTCAATTGGTACTTTCGGAAAAAAATGGAACCAAGCTGAAAAGCTAAAATGGTTTGAGCAGCAAACCATAAAACGCTCATACCAAAACGAGGTTATAAGTAAAATTATCCAGTTATCTGCCAATTTTGATATCGTTGAATATGGGGCTTTACCTGTTGATGAAAAACGGTATCCTTTATTTGCATTAAAAAGTAAGCATTGGCGAAGTGATAAAAAAACAGTACTTGTGACCGGAGGTGTACATGGTTATGAAACAAGTGGGGTACAAGGTGCGCTGCGTTTTTTAGAAAATGAAGCACTAACTAAGGCTAATAATCATAACCCTACCTACGGTGAATTATTTAACCTCATTGTTGTCCCTTGTGTTAGTCCATGGGGCTATGAAACGATTAATCGATGGAATCCTAAAGCGATAGATCCAAATCGTTCATTTTATGCTAATAGTTCGGCAGAAGAGTCGGCCAATTTAATGACCTTTATATCTTCTATTAATACCGAAATTATTGTCCATATTGATCTGCATGAAACCACAGATACGGACAACACAGTATTTAGGCCTGCACTTTCAGCACGTGATGCGATTGAGCAAAAAAATTGGAATATTCCAGACGGGTTTTATTTAGTTGGTGATACACTTAATCCTCAAGAGCATTTTCAAAGAGCAATCATTAAAGCAGTGGAAAAGGTTACTCATATTGCCCCGGCAGATGAAAGTGGCAAACTTATCGGGGTGCCATTAGCACAGTTTGGTGTCATTAATTATGCCGCTAAAGCGCTAGGGCTTTGTTCAGGACTAACGGATGCTAAGTTTGTGACAACTACCGAAGTTTATCCTGATAGCCCTAAGTCTGATGCTGAAAACTGTATACTTGCACAAGTTGCAGCAATAAAAGGGGCACTCGATTTCATCATTAGCAATGCTAATCACATTGCTCAATAATATTTCTATTATATATGTAGCCATGTATGTGCATGGCTAGAATCTCTTAGCTTGAATCCCTTGCTACTCTCTATAAGCCTGACGCAGCCATTAAAATTTGAGCTAATCAATATTTTAAATTGGGAATTCGTTATGTCGCATAACTTACGCCAAAAATTACACTATAACAGCGTTGATCTGGTTGATTTTAGAAAGTTCAAATAAATTCCATTAAGCAATATTTCATAAAAGTGAAACAATACTGAAATGTAAGCGTCATATTTTCATAACTTAAGTGTCACATTTACTCGTTAAACTTACCTCAATTATTTTATGACAAGAGATAGGTAAATCGATGAAATTATCACACCTTGCCAAAGCAAGCTTAATGCTTAGCCTTAGCGCTATTACTGTGCTAAATGCAAGTGCTAACCAAGATACACAACTTGAAGAAGTGGTTGCTGCAGGACAAAAAATTAATCAATCAGCGGCAAAATCACAGTTAAAAGTTAATAGTCTTACTGAACAAGTACAAACTAAATTACAGCAGTTTAATACTGTCACTAAAGAACTTGATGGTTTGAATGTATATAACCAAGAAATGCAAGCACAACTTGATAACCAAATTACCGAGCTTGCTCAACTGGCAAAGTCTATGGAAGAAGTGAGTGTTATTGAACGTCAAGTTTCTCCTTTAATGGCACGTATGATTTCCACATTAGAGAATTTTGTCAAACTTGATGTGCCATTCTTACCTCAAGAGCGTAGTAAACGATTAAATGATTTAAATACTATGATGGTACGTGCAGATATTTCTGTTGCAGAAAAGTTCCGTCGCGTATTAGAAGCTTATCAAGTAGAAGTCGATTACGGACGTACGATAGAAGCTTATAGCGGTCTTTTAACCCTAGAGGGGCAAGAGATGGATGTAGATTTTTTACGTGTGGGTCGGGTTAGTTTAATTTATCAAACACGTGATGGCAGCCAATTGGGTCAATGGAGTGAATCAACGAATCAATGGCAAACGCTGTCACAAGACTACCGTTTAGGTGTCAATAAAGCCCTTCGTATTGCGCGAAAACAATTAGCACCTGATTTGATCATGGTGCCACTGACCAACATCCAAGCCAAGTTATAGAAGAGTAATAATCATGATTATTTTAAATAAGGTTAAATCGTTAATAACGTTTAATCAACGCTGCAAACAAACACTTACAGCGCTAACATTCTCGCTTACGGTAGTAAGTAGCGTAAGCATGGCGCAACAAGCGACCAATTTAGATGATTTATTAAGTCAGCTTGAGCAAGGAAAAATTGCACAATCTAAACAAAACATATCACGCGAAGCTGAATTTAAAGCCAAGGTTAGCGAACAACAATCCTTACTCAACGATATAAAAAGTCAAAGAGATTCAGCGATTAAACTGAGTGCTACTCTAGAACAATCATTTGCTGAGAATGAAATTAAGTTAGCAAATAAAACCGATGCGCTAGATAATCGTTTAGGTGAATTAAAAGAGTTGTTTGGTGTGTTACAACAAGTGTCGGGCGACACGCAAAGTAAATTTCAAACTTCGGTAATATCAGCACAAATACCTAATCGCGGTGAATTTTTAAATGAGTTTGCTCAAAGTATGGGGTCAAGCAGCAAATTAGCCTCTATCGAGGAAATAGAACGTTTATGGTTTGAATTGCAACGAGAAATGACTCAAAGCGGAAAAATTCATACATTCAAGCGTGAAATAGTGCTAGCGAATGGTGAACGCCAAAACACTGATGTTACTCGTGTCGGTGGATTTAACTTAATAGCAAATGGAAAATATTTAGAATACATAGATGAAACAGGCACGGTAGCAGAATTAATTCGACAACCCCACTAACCGTTATTTATCTACTGTGGATGCCTTGATCTCAAGTAAAGAAACAACGGCTTTTGCATTAGATCCAACGGGCGGTTCAATATTAAGCCTACTCGTACAAGCGCCAGACACGCGTGAGCGGGTAGACCAAGGGGGCGTTGTTGGTTATATCATTTTAGGTATTGGCGCGGTTGGTTTACTTATTGCCTTGGTACGCTTCATTAGTTTAGTGTCGGTGGGCGCCAAAGTTAATCGCCAACTTAAATCTGATAAAGCCTCGGATGACAATCCTTTAGGTCGAGTGATGCAAGTAAAAGACAACAACCCAGGTATAGATATTGATACCTTAGAACTAAAGCTTTCAGAATCAATTTTACGAGAGTTACCCAAGCTTTCAAGTATGCTAACCCTAATTAAAATCATTTCAGTTGTTGCACCGCTTATTGGTTTGTTGGGAACAGTTACGGGCATGATTAATACTTTCCAAGCCATTACTTTGTTCGGAACAGGTGACCCCAAATTAATGGCAGGTGGTATTTCCCAAGCATTAGTTACAACAGTTTTGGGCTTAGTCGTTGCGATTCCAATGGTATTTCTATTCGCTTATTTAAATAGTCGCAGTAAAAATATTATAAATATTTTACAACAAGAGAGCACAGGCATAATTGCTCAGCGTTCTGAAAACGCGGCATTAGCAGGTCAAGGAGCATAAAACGTGATTGCCTTAGCCGAAATGTACGATGCAATAATTGAGTTTATGGATACTGGCGGCCAAGTGTTGACTGTGATCGGTTTTGTTATTTTCATCATGTGGTTAATGATTTTTGAACGCTTTGTTTTTATATCATTGAGCTATAAAACTGTTAAACAACATTTGATTAAAACATGGGAAAACAGAGCAGAGCATACTTCGTGGAACAGTGAGCAAATACGCACTGCGTTAATTTCGCGCGGTGCCACTAAACTTAATCGCAATATAGTACTGATTCAATCGCTTGTGGTGCTTTGTCCATTACTTGGTTTATTAGGAACCGTAACGGGCATGATTGAAGTTTTTGATGTTATGGCTATTTCAGGTAGTGGCAATGCCCGTTCAATGGCTTCAGGTGTATCACGGGCTACTATTCCGACAATGGCCGGTATGGTCGGGTCATTGTCTGGTGTATTTACCGTAGCTTGGATCAAACGAAATGCAAAAAAAGAAACAGAGTTATTAGCAGATAGCTTAATTGTTAAGCATTAAACCATGTATTAAACCTTGTAACCAAACGATGGTTAAAAGGTAAATATCCCTAATCATTTATTGATTAGGGATGTGGATTAAACAAAGTAGGAATAAAAAATGCGTCATTTAAATAAAATGCTACAAGCGCAAGAAGAAAAAGAAGAAATTGATATGACTCCCATGTTAGATGTGGTTTTTATCTTGCTCATTTTTTTCATTGTTACAGCTTCTTTTGTAAAAGAAGGCGGAATAGATGTTAATCGACCGGAAGCGGCAACAGCAGTGAAAAAAGAGCGTGCTAATATCCTAGTAGCTATCAGTGATAAAGGTGATATTTGGATCAACAAACGTAAAGTTGATATTAGAAGCGTACAAGCAAATATTGAACGATTAAAGGCTGAAAATCCACAAGGAACCGTTGTTATTCAAGCGGATAAAAAATCGACTACAGATACTCTAATCAAGGTCATGGATTCAGCGCGCGCTGCCGGTGTGTTTGATGTGTCTATTGCTGCGCAAGATGCATAGCGAAAATAGGAGGAGTTTACGTGTCTACAATTATAGTGCGTAGTGGTGTGCGTTATGTTATTCTTGGTGCCTTGGCGCTGAGCATGACTTTTATATTACTTTGGGGTATGCAGAAGCTTATTCCGGCGGTAATGATGTCATGAAGGAACCTATTAAAGGTAATGTTCTTGATTTTATTCGCTTGAAAAAAGATGAAACTGTTGTAAAAAAAGAACGCAAAGTACAAAAGCCGGCTAAACCGAAAGAACCCCCTCCACAGATGACAACGCCACCTATGCAGCAAAGTAATCCAAACGCGAATGCAGCCAAAAGTAGTTTTGTTGCGGATATTCAAGCAGATTCTGGATTATTTGGTGGTTTGAATTTAGATAGCAGTGATGGTGACTATTTACCTATTGTTAAAGTGGCAGCCGTTTATCCACGAAGAGCACAAGCCAGAGGAATTGAAGGTTTTGTCGTTGTTGAATTTACTGTGACTAAAACAGGAGCTGTAACAAATCCTATGGTTGTACATGCAGAGCCAGAAGGTGTATTTGATCGTGCTGCCCTTGATGCTGTGCTTAAGTTTAAATACAAACCTAGAGTTGTTGATGGTGTAGCAATGGCTGTTCCGGAGTACAAAATAAAATTAGTTTTGAAATAGACGGATAGTCTAACTTTAACAAATAAATAGTGAATGGGAGGAAATATGAAGATTACAAACACCCTATTATTGACGTCAACATTGAGTTTGCTTGTCCTATTTTCATCAAACAATGTGATGGCAAAAAGTAATAATCAAGTTGATACAGAACAAGCGAATACACAACAAGAACATAAAAATTACCGAACTAGCAAAAAAGTACCTGCGATGAGAAATCGTGTATACACTCAACTTGCTAGAGCACAAAAGCTTGGCGATGACGGAAATAAAGAGGAAGGCTTCGCCGTATTAAATGAGGTGGAGTCGCAACTGGATAATTTGAATGGTTACGAACAAGCCATGCTCTATAATTTTTATGGTTTTATGTATTATGCTAATGAAGATATTGATAATGCGATTGCAAGTTTCACAAAAGTAATCGCGAATGAAAGCGCTATTCCAGATAGTTTACTTATATCAACACGCTATTCACTTGCGCAATTGTCAATGCAGAAGCAAGACTATGCAAATGCATTATTGCATTTGCAAGCATGGCAAAAAGTGAACACAAAATCACTAACAGCTAATCAAGAAATGCTGTTTGCACAAATATATTATCAAGATAAGCAGTATGTCGATTGCTTGATGCATATAGAAAGTGCAATAAATGTTGCCAAAGCAGACAATAAACAACCTAAAGAAAACTGGCTTGTTTTACAACGTGCAACCCATTATGAATTGAATCAGCCCAAGCAAGTAACCAAAGTGATGGAACAATTAGTACGTTTATACAGTAAACCACAATATTGGATACAACTTGCGGGCATGTACGGCGAAATAGGTGATGAAGAAAAGCAAGTAGCAGTAATGGAAGCGGCTTATCAAGCGGGTTATATCACTAAATCAAATGATATCATGACACTTGCTCAATTATATCAATTCCATGGTGCTCCCTTTAAAGCGGCTAGTTTATTGAATGAAGCCATTGAACAGGGCACTGTTGTTGCGAAAGAGGATAGCTTAGCTTTATTATCTCGTGCTTACCTTAACGCTAAAGAGTCAAATAAGGCGATTAATGTTCTAAAGCAGTTATCGGCCATCTCAGATAGTGGAAAATATGATGCCTTATTAGCACAAACCTATTTAAATACTGAGCAATGGAAGTCAGCTATCGCCTCTGCGGATAAAGCAATTATGAAAAGTAAAGGCGAAACTAAACCAGAATACTTAGGTAATATGTATTTAGCTAAAGGCATGGCAAACTTTAATTTAAAAGATTTCTCTAAGTCGATAGACGCCTTTATTATTGCTGAAAATTTACCTAAAATTAAGAAAACAGCTCAACAATGGGTTAAATATGTTGAGCGAGAACAAGATGTTTTTGAAAGGCAACAACAACTTCGTTTAGCTATGCTTAACTAGTTTGAGTGTCGAAATATAATTTATTAGCGCCTTCGGGCGCTTTTTTAATGTTAATATTCAATATAATTAATATTTATTAACGTAATAACTCATTTTAAAATCTCCCCACCTAATCTAGCTAGCAATGCTAGTACTTTCTATGATACAAAGCCGTTATAGCGTATAAGTACATATAATTTTTGTCTCAGGTTTACAGTGTATTATACTACTAAAATAGTACTAAAGTAGTGGGCTGCTATTTTACTTTAAGACTAAAGGCGTATATAAAAACTCACGTAAAAAAATTAGCATTAACTCAATCTTACTTATTTAAATAAAGTAAAAAATATAATTATCATATTGGGTGGTTAACCCCAGAAGGAATAATCCATGAACGAATTAAAAACTTGTTATCCTGTTTCAGAAAAAGCTAAAGCGCATACTTATATTAATAGTGCAACTTATGATGCAATGTATAAGCAGTCTATCGAGCAGCCTGATGTTTTTTGGGGGGAGCAAGCTAAAGAATTTATTGATTGGTATCAACCTTGGGATAGTGTTAGTAAGGTCGATTTAAAAAACTCAGAAATAAACTGGTTTTCAGGCGCAAAACTTAATGTTAGCTATAACTGTATCGATCGTCATTTAGCGACTAAAGCTAATGATACGGCTATTATCTTTGAAGGTGATGATCCAAGCGATGATTTAAAAGTAACCTATCAAGAACTACATGATCATGTTTGTCGTTTTGCTAACCTACTTAAAGAACGTGGCGTTCAAAAAGGTGATCGTGTTTGTATTTACATGCCGATGATACCTGAGGTTGGTTATGCCATGTTAGCCTGTGCCCGTATTGGCGCAATTCATTCTGTTGTCTTTGGTGGTTTTTCAACTGAATCAATAAAAGCCCGTGTACTTGATGCTGAATGTAAAGTAATCATCACTGCTGATGAATCAGTACGTGGTGGAAAACATATTCCACTTAAATTGAACGTTGATGCTGCTGTAGCTGATTGCCCTGATGTGCACTCAGTGATTGTTGTTACTCGTACGGGTGGCGATGTTCCTTGGAACGATAAAGTAGATATTAACTACGCCGATGCAGTAGCAAATTTACCTACCGTTTGTGAGCCTGAAGTAATGGATGCGGAAGATCCCTTATTTATTTTATATACGTCTGGCTCTACAGGTACACCTAAAGGTGTTGTACATACTTGTGGTGGCTATATTTTATATGCAGCCATGACCCATAAATATGTATTTGATTACAGAGAAGGCGAAGTTTATTGGTGTACAGCAGATCTTTGGTTGGATCACGGGTCATTCTTATATTTTTTACGGCCCATTAGCTAATGGTGCTACAACATTAGTATTTGAAGGTGTACCTACGTATCCGGATGCAGGGCGTTTTTGGCAAGTATGTGAAAAGCATAAAGTTAATATTTTCTATACCGCGCCTACAGCTATTCGTGCATTAATGAGTGTGGGAAATGAACTGGTTGAAAAATCTGACCTGTCGTCATTACGCTTATTGGGTTCAGTAGGTGAGCCGATTAACCCTGAAGCATGGCATTGGTATTACGAAGTTGTTGGAAAGAGCAACTGTCCAATTGTTGACACATGGTGGCAAACAGAAACGGGTGGTATTTTAATTACGTCATTGCCTGGGGCTGTCGATATGAAACCAGGCTGTGCAGGTAAACCTTTCTTTGGTGTACAACCGGCATTATTTGATAAAGACGGTAATACTCTTGAAGGTGAAAACCAAGGGTTATTAGTCATGACAGCTAGTTGGCCAGGTCAATTACGTACAGTATATGGCGATCATAATCGTTTCTATCAAACCTATTTAGGTCAATATCCAGGTAATTACTTTACAGGTGATGGCGCGAAACGTGACGCAGATGGTTTCTACTGGATTACAGGTCGTGTTGATGATGTATTAAACGTATCAGGACACCGTTTAGGAACAGCTGAAATTGAAAGTGCACTAGTGCTTCATCCTGCGGTAGCTGAAGCTGCTGTAGTTGGTTATCCGCATGAAATTAAAGGTCAGGGCGTATATTGCTATGTTACCTTAATGGCGAATGCGGAAGAATCTGATGAACTAAACAAAGAGTTAAAAGAGTTTGTTGCCAAGGAATTAGGTCGTTTTGCTAAACCTGATTATTTACAATGGGCTCCAGGATTACCTAAAACACGTTCAGGCAAAATTATGCGTCGTATTTTACGTAAAATTGCTGAGAATGACGTAGATAGTTTAGGTGATACATCAACGCTTGCTGACCCTAGCGTTGTTGAAGACTTGATTGCAAAACGTATAATTCATGGAAGCTAGTTATATATAACGTATTAGTTATTGTCGTATCGGATAATTTTAAAATAAAAAAAGCGCTTGTTTAGCGCTTTTTTCTTTTTTAGCGTGTGTAATAGCAATCTCACTAACTAAGTGATCATTTCTACTTGCCAAAATCACCAACTACTTCGTTATTTATTTAATCATTAGAACAACTCGTTATTGAAATAAATGCATTGTATTTGGCAAATTTTTATACGTATAAAATAGATCACTTAATTAATGAAACGGGTATAAAATTAACTATTATTGACGATGATCAAAATAACATCAGAAATAATTCACTACACTTACTCTGTTGTGCCTTCAGTGTTAATTTATCTATTTTAATTTACTTATCTTAATGGAGTGACTCATGAACCGATGTGGAAAATGCCAACAATTCACCAGAACTCCTGAAAATCAAAAAGACATTTGTGGGGCTTGGGATCAGCCCACTATAGCTACCCGAGGAGCTTGTGAGTTTTATATTCCTAAAAAAGCAACAAAAAACTTAAGAAATAAAACGCAATCAACTTAGTAATAATACCAGTTTACAGCGAAATAAGATTATTCTTCTAAAGGCTTAACGGTTCTATTAGCCGGTTTAGCTAATATTTCCAAATAAAAGCTTTCCAATTCATGCTGAACCGCATCATCAATACTTTTATTGAGTGCTGATACGTGAACAACCGCTGCTGTTTCTTCATTGTGACCGTATTTACAATCAAAATCCCAAAAATCAGCACCTTCAGGCAATGGCTTATTTCTTTCTCTTTTCAGGTATTTTTTTACTTCGTGTTTAATTGAATCAATCAGTCTTGGGGTTTTAATTTTTTTATGTGTTAATAAAAATGTTTTTTTCATGGTGTGCCTTGAATAAGTACTTATATGTTTCTAATGATTAAGTGAATACGTTCACGAAATCGAATATTGTTAGTTAGTTTACCATAGCGCTAAGTTGCTTTTTACTTTATCTTGCTATGGAAGTAAAATATGTTTGAATTTTTACAAATATGCAATGTAAAAGGAAATTAATATGAACAAAATAAGTATATTTATGGTGTTAGTGTTAATGACTTTTTCCGCGGTTAGCCAAGCAGAGAAAGTATTAACTAGAGAATTAATTACATCGTTTCAAAAAATTTCAGAACAATGGGAGGCTTTAGAAGTTAATTTTCCTGAATTATCATCACTTGAAGATAGCGACTTAAATCAGCCTGATAAAATAATCGCTCAACTTAAAAACTCAAAAGCATATCCTCAAATTCAATCATTGTTAGCCCAATATGGTTTTTCAAATATTGAAGAATATTATGATGTAGCTATGCGTGTTATGGGCGGTTTGATGAACCATCAAATGAAAAGTATGCCGCAGGGCGTTGACATCGAATCTATGGCTCAAATGCTCAAACAAAATATCGCGCAAATGAAAGCAAGTAATGCCCCCAATGGAATGGTTGTTGAATTGGAAAAGCAACTAATGGATATGGAAAAAAACATGCAAAAAATGAAAGAAGCAATGCAAAGTGCAACTGCTGCGGATAAACAGTTTTTTGCAGAAAATGTGGAATGGGTTATGTCTGTATTAGGCGAACAGTAATGTTATTCGTTAAACTAGAGAGAGGCTATATTGCAACTGCTGTTGTTTGTTCTAATTATTAAATAAATATCGTTATAGTTGGTGATTTTAGCAAATAGAAATGCTCACAGAGTTAGTGAGATTGGTATAAGGTCGCTAATGTAGCTCCGTGGTGGTAATAAATATAATAGAATTGGTTTAACGAGGAAGTTAGTATAAATAGCCGCTATAGAAAGAAAGACTTGTTAAGCTGAGGAGTTAGTAATGGATTTACATTTTCTTTGGTTACAGCAAGCTAATATTTCTTTCTTTTGAGTTTCTGACTTATCTCGCCAACCGATAATTTCAGAGAGGTGACGGTAGCAACCTACACAAATGTCATTTTGATCCAAACAACAATTCCTTACACAAGGGCTGAGTTCTTTTTTATTTTCTTTTTTTGGACGAGTTGTCATACTTTAACCATGAACTAAACACATAACAATTTATCTCACAACGGATTACATATAAGCAATTAACGGATAAACTAGAGTATAGAAGAAACAGATTAGGCAACATAGTAATCTTTAATTAAATACTCTAACTAAATATATAGATGTTCATGTTTGGTTTAATGAAAATATAAACTATTTATTAAATTATTCTGGTGTTTTATCCACAAGAATATCAACTTGGCGTTTACTATTTTGCTGAGAAATGACAACTCGAATAGTTTTATTTTCATTTTTATAGGTTAACGTAAGGCGCTCTCGTTTTTTTCTTGAAAAATTGACTCACCGAAACTTTGATTATAAAAATCTATAATTTCATCTTTAGTAGAAGAGGTGAAATAATTTAAAACCGCAGGTATGTCATCAGTAAAATCTGCGAAAACCTGTGCATTAGCAACCATAGGAATTGAAATAGGGGTAACATTATCAACCGCAAGCGTTACCTTGCTTAAACTTAATAAAATAGCACAGGCTACTATGCCGTATTTATTTATTCGTGTTCTTTTCATTTAATCAATTCCTGTTGGTTTAAAGTCACTTAGCTAAATATATATTATTTTTATACATAGTGCGAGATAGTGATTGATTATAAATTACTACAATGAAACTCATCACGGTAATGATCAACCCAAAGGGCTGTAGCACCACAAATAGCGACCGGCATGATAATTAGATTAACAATGGGAATCATTGAAAATACGGCAACAGTAATGCCAAAGCTATAGCTCAAGCCTTGTTGCTGTTTTAGTGCTCGTTTCATCTCAGTAAATGGTACTTTATGATTGTCAAAAGGGTAATCCTTATATTGTACAGCCATCATCCAAGCAACAAATAAGAACCAAATAATTTGTCCCACAACAGGCAATATCCACAGTAAAATAAAAAAACCGATAGCACGTGGAATATAATAAGCGAGTTTCGTCCATTCTCTGGCTAAGGTTCTCGGAATATCCTTTACAATTTCTAACATGCTGCCGTTAGGTGAAAGTTCACCCACTAATAAGTTTTCTATTTTCTCAGATAACAAACCATTAAATGGTGCCGCTAACCAGTTTGCAGCCGTACTGAACAAAAATGAGAAAACAATCAGGATTGTAATAACGGCAATTGGCCATAAAATAGCATTAAGCCAATCTAACCAACTAGGTAGCCACGCCATTATCACGGTCATGTAATGTTCGAGTTCCTTAAATAAAAAATAGAATGCAAAGCTGAATAATAGTAAATTTATTAATAAAGGAATAAATACAAATCGACGGATCCCTTTTAATTTAATAAGCTCAAAACCTTTAAATAAATACCCCGCACCACTTTCAGCGAAAGGTGTATGCGAGGAACGAAAATTATTTTTTACAGAGTTAGACATGTATAAAAGTAACGCATTGATATTAATGGATTGATTATAGAGGTTGTTGAAACGTAATTACAATACTAACATGTTACAAAATGGCACTGTTTCTGTTAGAGTTTACTCTATATAATAAAAATCCCGACTTTCCCTTAAAGCATTTTAAAGACAGGCATAACAATGGAAGATAATTTCAGAAACGCATTAATTATTCTTAGCGGCGTTATTATTGCTGCTATTTTTATTCATGGTTTGTGGACCATTAGAAAACAAAAAAACCCTTATAAA
>NZ_JAKKSL010000006.1 GCF_022669015.1 Colwellia maritima
GGCAATACATGCAGCATACGGCGCTCGGCCGAAAGAGGAACACTGCGAGCCGTATGAATAACATTGTCAACATCTTCTTGAGTCACTTCTTTGTCATTAACAGGCACCATGCCATTCTCATTTTGACAACTAATATGTTTTCCTGATATCCCTAAATAAATTGAGCTAATTTGACAATCTGCCATTAACTCGGCTTCATTAATTGCTCGTTGAATTGACTGAATGACTAAATTTAAGTCATTAACTCCACCCTTATCCATACCTCGTCTTTGGCTGATTGCCAACGCCAACAATACTTAACTGATTGTCAGGGGTAATTTCGCCAACGGCCACTGATATTTTAGATGTGCCGATATCTAGTCCTACAACTAAATTTCTTTCTGTAATTTTAGACATTCAGGATCAACTCTTTTGTTTGTAACTCATTACTTGGAAATATATCCGTGCGGTGTGATTTTTGTTGTTTTACGGGCTTATTAGAGGACAATTTAGTGACGTCTTTCCGACCAACAGCTAACCCCGTATCATACCGTAAATCTATATAATCCACTGCTTGTTTTATCTGCTTTTTTTCATTATTTTTTGCATTTTCTTGCTCTGCAAGGTAGGTTTTGATTAAAGGATATACATCCATAAACCTTTGTACGCGTTTTACTCTTTCTTCACGACCTAAATTGAGCCGAATACCATTATTTAAAGTCAATTGCCATGAAAAACGTTCACTGAGTATTAATTCATCAATACGTAAATTACGGTATTCGAGTAAATCATTTAAATTATGAAAATTTTCCAATGCTAATAGTTCACTTCCCTCCGGTCCGAAAAACTCTGGTAACGCTTGTTTTAATGCCGTTCTTTGTGCCTGAAATGCGTTACCAAATTGGTTCAATATAAAATCACCATTCCATAAGGCTATGGGTGTTTGGTCAACAACGTAAATTTTAACTTCATTAGGCCATTGTTTTCTAACGGCTACTGAATACACCCATGGCAATGCAGATACTTGAGCTTGAATATCATTGACATTCACTTGAAAAAAGTTGCCCAAATCAACATCACTCAATGCAGCAATTACCTCTTCTCGTTGGGTATAAGGCATTTCACCTGTGATCACTATTGAGTTCACTGGCGAGTGTTCTTGCTCGATAAATATTTGTGTAAGCCACCACCCCAAACTAACTAGGCTAATAAGTACGCACACAAAAAACGCTAAGCCAAGTCCAAAAGACAATGCTCTTTGATTTTCAGTGCTTAATTGCTTATTACTCATTTATTAACCTTAAGATTAAATTCTTTTTAACAACAATGTATTACAAAAAAACGTAACTACAGCGAAACAATACGTTCTACCAATTCACTAAACGATAAACCGTGTACCTTCGCAGCTTTAGGCACTAATGATGTTTGTGTCATGCCAGGCACAGTGTTTACTTCGAGAATTTGCCAATGACCTACACTATCTTTCATCAAATCAACACGTCCCCAACCGCTCGCACCCGTAGCTTTAAATGCTTGTAATGAAAGAGCTTTAATTATGTCTTCTTCACCTTTCGGTAATCCACAAGGACAATGATATTGCGTACTCGTTGCTTGATATTTAGCCTCGTAATCATAAAATTCCCGTGGTGTTTCCATATGAATAGCGGGTAACGCCTCATCACCCAGAATAGCCACTGTATATTCTGGACCGTCTATCCATGCCTCGATTAAAACATCTCCATCAAAAACAAAAGCCTCAATTAAGGCGTCATGTAACTTGTCTGATGTATCTGCCATTGCCATGCCAATGCTTGAACCTTCGTGCGCCGGTTTAACCATGACTTTCCCACCAAGCTCTTGAAGTAATTTGTCAACATCAAGACTAGCTAAATCAGCTCTACAAACCACAGAAAATGGTGCTGTTGGTATGTTACACGCTTTAAATAATTGTTTGCTTCGCACTTTATCCATTGATAAAGCAGAGCCTAAAACATTTGACCCCGTATAGGCGATCCCCATGTACTCTAGCGCGCCTTGTAAGCTGCCATCTTCTCCACCTCTACCATGCAAAGCGATAAACACACGTTTAATATTTTGGGCTACTAACTCAGTTAATGGTGTGTACTTAGTGTCTATTAACACAACATTGAAACCCGCTTGCTCTAACCCTTGTGCAATCGCTTTACCTGATTTTAACGAAACATCTCGTTCTGCAGAGTTACCACCATAAAGTACGGCAATTAACTCTGTTTTCATTGCTGCCACAGTCATTTACTTTGCCCCTTCTTGCACTAATAAAGGGTTATTTGAGAGGTCTCTTGCCACTGTACCTATACTGCCAAGACCTTGAGTTATCACCATGTCGTTATCTTGCAGCTGTGCCACGAGTAACTCTGCCAAGATATCAACATCACTGACATACACTGGTTCGATTTGGCCTCGTTGGCGTATTGAACGTGCCAAGCTTTTACTATCTGCTGTTGCAACAGGCGCTTCTCCTGCGGCATAGACATCTAATAAAAACAAACAATCAACTTCAGATAACACTTCAACAAAATCTTCATATAGGTCGCGTGTACGAGAGTAACGGTGAGGTTGGAAAACCATCACTAAACGTTTATCAGGCCAACCTGTTCGCATGGCGAGTATGGTTGCTTTTACTTCACTCGGATGATGACCATAGTCGTCAACTAACACCATATTTCCGACCGGTGTTGTCAAGTCAGCAAGTTGTTCAAAACGACGCCCTATGCCTGCAAATTCGGTAAGTGCTAAACAAATAGACTCATCATCAATCCCTTCATCTTTTGCCACGGCAACGCCAAAGCCAAGTGCATTAAGCACATTATGCTGCCCAGGCAAATTAACACTCATATCCAGTGGTGGTTGGCCATCAATTTCTACCGTAAAATAACTCACGCCACCGTCTTGTTGATAATTTGCAGCACGAATATCGGCATCTTCAGAAAAACCGTAAGTAATGACTTGACGACTGATGCGCGGTAATAATTCACGTACAACCGGATTATCAATACACACTACCGCTAAACCGTAAAATGGTAAGTTATGTAAAAATTCTATATAGGTATCTTTTAATTTTTCAAAATCACCTTGATAAGTTTCCATATGATCCGCATCAATATTCGTAATCACTGATACCATTGGCTGTAAATGTAAAAACGACGCATCGCTTTCGTCAGCTTCGGCAACTAAATAGCGACTACTACCTAAACGGGCATTAGTCCCGGCACTATTCAGTAAACCACCTATAACAAAGGTAGGGTCTAATTGAGCTTGAGCAAAAATACTCGCGATCAAACTCGTGGTCGTAGTTTTCCCGTGTGTGCCTGCAATGGCAATACCATGACGAAAGCGCATTAATTCTGCTAACATTTCAGCGCGGCGTACAATTGGAATACGTTGATTTTTAGCCGCGATTAACTCTGGGTTGGTTGGATCTATAGCAGTAGAAACAACAATAACACTCGCACTTTCAATATTTTTACTGGTATGCCCAATAGTAATTGTGGCTCCCAAAGACTTTAAACGTTTTACAACCTGGTTTTCGCCAATGTCAGAGCCTGATATTTGATAGCCTTCATTAAGTAAAACCTCAGCAATGCCGCCCATACCCGCGCCACCGATCCCAACAAAGTGGATACGTTTAACTCGGCGCATTTCGGGTACATTCATTTTATTTTTACTCATAGCTTTTGGGATCATATAATTACTCATTTTCTCTGCTACGCTGCGACAAGTTGCTGACAAATTGCAGCAACTTTATGGGTTGCTTCGGCATCAGCGGCGGCAAATGCCGATTGAGCCATACTTGGTAATATGCTTGGCTCACTAAACAACGTATTTAATTGCTCTGCTAATAATTCACTCGTTAAATCTTTTTGCTTCATCAACACTGCGCCACCACGAGAAACAATATACTGCGCATTTTTAGTTTGATGATCGTCAACCGCATGAGGCAAAGGAACAAATATTGCCGGCTTTGCTGCCATTGCTAATTCTGAAACGGTTAACGCACCTGCTCGGCAAATCACGATATCTGCCCATTGGTAAGCATCAGCAATGTCATCAATAAACGCGGTAACTCTGACCTGCCCGTCTGCTAATTCCTGTTGATTATAAGCCTCAATCACACTCGATTCATTGCCCTTACCCGTCTGATGCCAAATTCTAAAGGGCTGCAAATCGTTATTTGCATTCCCCTTTTTGACTAAGGCCGCAAAACTTTGTGGTACCGTTATATTTAATATCTGAGCACCTAAACTGCCACCAATAACTAAAATATTGTGGCTAGTTTTCTCTGTTTCTTCTTCTATAGTCTCTGGCACTATTTTCTTTTCACTATGCTCTTTCCCAATACTGGCTCTTAAAGGATTACCAACCACTTGCGCTTTTATATTTTCTTTAAAAGCATGTGGGAAAGCACAACAAACTTTTGTTGCGATTCGAGCAAGTATTCTATTCGTTAACCCAAAGAGCAGCATTTTGTTCGTGCACAATTAATGGCTTGTTCAGTATCCATGCTGCTAATCCTCCAGGTGCGCTTGCATATCCGCCCATACCTAACACAACATCAGGTTTTACCTTCTTGATAACCCGCATGGCTTCCACTAAAGAATTAATTAACTTAAAAGGCAATTTTATCCATGCCATTATATTCTTGTTTCGTAGCCCACTAATGGTGATAAAGGAAATTTCAAAGCCATTGGCAGGCACTATTTCTGCTTCCATACGGTCTGCTGTACCTAACCAATGAATAGTCCGACCTTCATTTTTCAATTTTTCGGCAACAGCAAGCCCTGGAAAGATATGTCCTCCGGTTCCACCTGCCATCACTAACAAAGTAGGAGCACTATTCATTCATTTCTCCTGCTTTTCGACTTTTTCTCTTTGACGATGTTGCTTGAATACTTTGCATACGGAGTTCATGGTCTATTCGAACTAAAATGACTACAGCTAGGGTCATGATAATCATAGAACTTCCCCCATAACTAATCAGTGGCATGGTTAACCCTTTAGTGGGAACAATTCCCGCACTAGCGCCTACATTTACTGCGGCTTGGAAACAAACCCAAATACCAATAGCATAAGCAAAAAAAGCTTCAAAAAACTTCTCTTTCGCTAGGGCTTTTTTTCCGAGCATCAATGCTTTAAAAACTAAAACCATACTCAAGGCTAAGATTGATGCTATGCCAATAAAGCCAAATTCTTCCGCTAAAACAGCCATGACAAAATCAGTATGAGCTTCGGGTAAATATTCTAATTTTTGTATGCTATTGCCTAAACCTTGACCAAATATTTCACCTCGACCATAGGCCATTAATGACTGCGTTAACTGATAGCCACTGCCAAATGGGTCTTCCCATGGGTCTAAAAAGCCGGTAATTCGACGCCAACGATAAGGTTCAAAAATAGCCAACAATGATAGTAGCAATATGCCTACTGAGGCCAAACTAACAAACTGCCAAAGCTTTGCCCCTGCTAAAAATAACAAACCAAAGGTAGTTACAAACATAACAATAATGGTGCCTAAATCTGGTTGTCTTAATAACAAACCGGCAAGTACAGCAAACACAACTAAAGGTTTGGCAAAGCCTTTCCAATCTTCCATTACTTGATCACGTCGGCGCACCAAATAAGCTGCTAAATAACAAAAAAAGAATAATTTAGCCGGCTCTGCTGCTTGTACAGTGATAGGGCCTAATACAATCCAACGGGTTGAACCATTAACTGAGCGACCAATCAGCAAGACAACCACTAACAAAAAAATACCAAAAATTAATAGGTAACTACTATTTTTTTGCCACCACGCCATTGGAATTTGTAACGCAACACCTGCAATGCCCAAACTTAAAACAATATAAATTGTATGGCGAATAACAAAGTGAAAAGGATTATTAAATAAACGTTCAGCCACTGGCATAGAAGAACTAGCGACCATAACTAACCCGATCATATACATCACTAGAGCTAAAATAATAAAACTTCGGTCGAAAACCATGCCACTTTGTGGTGTCGGTTCGCTATCAAACACCTTAGCTACACTAGTCCCTACGTTATTAATAACGGATGATATAGTAGATAAATTAAAATCATGTTCTGATTTATTTTCTAATGAACTAACGGGCTTCATTCACTTCCTCCCGTTAGGTCGGTAACCGCTGCCATAAACTGGTCACCCCGATCAACAAAGTTTTTAAACATATCTAAACTTGCACAAGCGGGTGAAAGTAACACAGTATCACCTTTATTGGCTCTTGCTTTCGCTATTTGAACTGCCTCGTTCATGCTAAATACTTTCGTTATCTTATTCTCATCACTCATTAATACTGCAATTTTATCACCGTCTTTTCCAAGGGTAATTACATGACGAACATGGCGCTGCAAAGGTTGTTTAAGTGGTGTTAAATCAGCTCCTTTACCATCGCCTCCCGCGATGAGAATCAAACTCGGCTGAGCTTCGACTTGCGTAGAAGCTGTTTGCGCTAAGCCATTGATAGCGGAGAGAGTGGCGCCAACATTCGTAGCTTTAGAATCGTTAATCCAAGTTATGCCATCTTTACTTGGCACACGTTGGCAACGATGCGCTAAGCCAGTAAAACCGGCTAAATGTTTAACCATTGTGTCGATTGACCAACCAAACACTATAGCCTAACGCCAATACAGTTAAATAATTCAAGGCATTATGCATCCCGGCCAAAGGAAGTTGCTCTAAGGCAATTAAATTTTGTTTACCAAATGCTAAATAGGCTTTGTTCTTGTATTTGCGAATACCAAACTGACTATCATTAGGTGCATCACTGCCAAAAGATAAAGTAGTTTGTGACTGATTAGGTGTTTGAGTTGCCATATCATCACGGTTAGTCACTGCCAACTTACCTTGACTATATATGCTTTGCTTAATCTTTTGGTAATTTGCCATACTAAGGTGACGATCAAGATGATCATCGCTCACGTTTAATACACTCGTTGCAATGGCTTGCATACTTTTTAACGTTTCAAGTTGGAAACTCGATAGTTCTAATATCAACAAATCAGGTAAATTTTTAGTTTCAATAGACGGGAAAGCTAAATTTTCGTTGATAAAAACATCTAATACTGGTTGACCAATATTGCCGCCAAGTTTAGCATTAACGCCCAAACTTTCCGCTAAAAAAGCGAGTAATGATACTACCGTAGACTTACCGTTCGAGCCTGTTATGGCTAAAATATCAATAGGTTTTTTGAGTGTTTTATTGAGTTGGCAGAACAATTCAATATCACCCATAACTCGACAATCATCACTAATATGTTGTGTTATGTTCTGATTAGCGCAATCAATGCCTGGGCTTATTAAAATAACCTCTGCCTTGGCAATTAATTCAGTATTCCACTTTCCTAGGTGTAAACTCGCCGTAGGAAATTCAGTCTCAAATTGTTCTACATTATAAGTAGATGGGAAAGGATTGGCCCGCGAATCATTAACAGCAAAACACAAACCTTGAGCACTAAGGAACCGCACACAGGACATACCTGTGATACCAAGCACCTAGCACTACTATTTGTTTATGTTTTAAATCAGCTAACAATGTCATTTATTTCTCTATGCTTATTCTTTTTATAAATACTTAACGAATACCTGAGTATCTACCTCAATTTCAGTGTGGCTAACCCAATCAACACTAAAATGAATGAGATAATCCAGAAACGTACAATTACCCGCGGTTCTGGCCGACCTTTTAATTCGTAATGATGGTGTATAGGTGCCATGCGAAAAATTCTTTGACCTCGCATTTTATATGAACCCACTTGTAAAATAACGGACACCGTTTCCATCACAAAGACACCGCCCATAATAAATAACACGAGTTCTTGCCTAACTAATACAGCAATAACACCGAGTGCGGCACCAAGCGCTAACGAACCGACATCTCCCATAAAAACTTGCGCGGGATACGTGTTGAACCATAAAAAACCCAAACCTGCACCGACAATAGCAGTGCAAACAACCACAAGCTCTGAGGTCATGGCGATATAGGGGATATTTAAATAACCGGCAAAATTTACATTACCCGTAACGTAAGCAAATAAAGCGAAAGCGCCTGCAACCATTATGGTTGGTACGATAGCAAGACCATCTAAACCATCGGTTAGGTTAACTGCATTTCTTGGTACCAACAATCACAAAGTAAGTTAAAACAATATAGAATATTCCCAACTGTGGCATAACATCCTTAACAAACGGAATCAGTAGAAATGTTTGCTCTGGGTGTGATATTTGATATAGAAATAATGCTGTTGCCAAGCCTGCCAAGGTTTGCCAAAAATACTTCCACTTAGCAATTAAGCCATTAGAATCTTTTCTAATCACTTTACGATAATCATCTATAAAACCAATTATTCCGAAGCTTGTCACAACAAACAAAACAACCCAAACGTAAGTGTTTTCTAAGTTTGCCCATAACAAAACACTAACAACAATGGATGCTAAAATAAGTATTCCCCCCATTGTTGGCGTACCAGACTTTGATAAGTGACTTTCAGGACCATCATCGCGCACTGTTTGACCTATTTGCATTTTTTGCAAATACCGAATCAATTTAGGGCCAAAATAAAGTGAAATAAATAACGCCGTTAACGTACTAACAATGGCACGAAATGTTAAATATGAAAAAACATGAAACGCGCTATAATATTGAGTTAAATATTCAGCTAACCAATGTAACATTAAGCAATATCCTGTTTGTTAGTAGTTGATGAAATTAAGCTAGCGTTTGTCGCGTCTTGCTGCTGTTTTTCATGCCAGTTAATGATATCTTCAACCACATATTCCATATGAGCGCTGCGAGATCCTTTAATTAAAATTTGAGTTGATTGTTCTTGATTGCTTTCATTTGTTAATAAGCTAAATAAGCACTTTTCAAGCATGTTTTTATTATTAAAATGTTCACTGATTGCTTCATTTTTCAAAGCGAATGCATCACTTGTATTTTGACTTAGCACGCCTAAAGTAAGTAAAACATTTATGCCTTGTTCTTTGGCATACTCCCCGACTTCTTGATGATAACTTCGTGCGTCACTGCCTAATTCAGCCATATCACCGAGTACTAAAATACGTCTCCCAGAATAACCGGCAAGCAAAACTATAGCCGCTTTA
Source organism: Colwellia maritima (assembly GCF_022669015.1). Classification (GTDB taxonomy): domain Bacteria; phylum Pseudomonadota; class Gammaproteobacteria; order Enterobacterales; family Alteromonadaceae; genus Colwellia; species Colwellia maritima. Next base: position 9,134 of record NZ_JAKKSL010000006.1, read on the forward strand.
ATAGATTCAACATTAGCATTATAGGTATCATCGATGAGTTTGATTTCAGTACTCACAGTAGTCGCCTTTAAATGATGAATATTCAAACGACCTTTCACAGGTGACATCTGTGCTAAACCTAGCTGAATATCGTTTAAGGTTGCGCCACATTCAATAGCGGCAGCGGCAGCAGCAACAGCATTACAAACGTTATGAGAGCCAGGTACCGTGAGTGTTACTACACATCGACCAAGTGAGCTTTGCATATCAAATTGTGCACAACCATTTTTATCTAAAACGATATTTTCACTATAACAATCAGCATCAATAGGTCCATCGGTGAAGCGTGCATTGGCACAAGAAAAAGTACGCACCTGCTTATCTATTAACCGCCATTGCCACTTATTAGTGTATTTAGTATCTTTGTTATACAAAGCAACACCGTCTTTCGACAAACCTGAAAATATCTCACCTTTAGCGCGTGCAACACCACATAGATCGCCAAAACCTTCTAAATGGGCAGCGGCGATATTGTTGATAATAGCCACATCAGGTCGTACTAATTCAGCGGTGTATGCAATTTCGCCAATATGATTAGCACCCATTTCGATTACCGCAAAATCATGATGCGGCTCTAAACGCAATAAAGTAAGAGGAACACCAATATCGTTATTAAAATTTCCTTCTGTGGCCAACACATTACCTAAACGCGATAATATGGCTGCTAACATTTCTTTGACTGTAGTTTTACCGCTACTACCCGTAATTCCCACTGTCTTTGGTGCGACTTGTTGTTTTACATAATGAGCAATTTTACCGAGTGCGATACGCGTATCATCAACAATGATTTGTGCAACTTTCTGACTGTCTATTTCTGCAATTTTTTGCTCTACTATGACTACCTGGCAACCTTTTTCAACAACCTGCTTAACGAAGCGATGGCCATCAAAATTCGGGCCTTTGAGTGCAATAAAAGCACCTTTGGATCTCTCTTGCTGCAGCTCTTTTTCTTGCAGCTCTTTTTCTTGCATTAATGCACGTGAATCTGTTACCAAATTATTGACTTCACAAGTATGTAATGATTCATGACAAATCAGTTTACCTTCCATGGCTGACGCCAATATAGATAAGCTTATATTGATCATAATTGTTCACCTACTACTGTAGATTTTTGTGCATTGGTATAGAAGCCTTGCACTACTTGACGTTCGTTATAGTCAATTTTATCGCGCCCTAAAATGATATAATCTTCGTGCCCTTTACCTGCTAACAGCACAACATCATTCCCTTTAGCTTTAGCTAAGGTCTCTAATACGGCTTTTTTTCTATCAAGGGTGACATTGACTTTTACTTCTTCATTAAGTCCGGCAAGCATATCTTCAATAATGGCCATCGGCATTTCTGTACGAGGATTATCATTAGTGATCACCAGGTAATCTGCATACTTTTGGGCTGCTTGTGCCATTAGTGGACGTTTACCCTTATCTCTGTCACCGCCACAACCAAACACAACAAATAAATTTCCGTGACAATGTTGACGACAGGCGATGAGTGCTTTTTCTAACGCATCGGGTGTATGGGCATAATCAACAACGGCTGTCGGCGCTTGCATCACACTAGAAGGTGGTATAAACGCCTCCATACGACCCGCAACGGGTTTAATTGCCATTATGTTTTCGGCAATAATTGTTAACTCAATCCCTTCTATTAATAGCACAGCTATAACTGCTAATAAGTTATCAATATTGAAATCACCCAATAATGGACTATGAATTTCAATGTCACCAAGCTGAGTAGTTAAGGTAAAATCAACACCTTGATTATGATGTTTGACCTCACTACAACTTACGAATTGGTCATGTTGTTTCACGAAGTCACTACGGCCATATAGCCAAACATTCTGAAAGGCGCGACTTTCGCCTTTAGGCCAACCTTCCAACCACTGTTGAGCTTGTTTATCATCACCATTTAATACCGCTACTTGGTTGTTATCATGCGTAAACAACTGTCGTTTAGCCGCTGCATAATTTGCCATAGAATGATGATAATCTAGGTGGTCACGACTTAAATTAGTAAATACAGCAATATCAAAAATACTGCCTTTGACTCGACCTTGTTCAAGCGCATGTGACGATACTTCCATTGCAACATGTGTGATTTTTACTTCGTAATTGTTTGTACTAAGCATTGAATGTTGGCTAAAACAGTTAAATAATTGCACCAAATCTGTCGCGCTAGGCGTAGTATTTTCTAAAGGGTGCAAGTCATCCACCATACCTGCGCCGTTCGTGCCGATAATGGCACAAGGCTTTTGACAACGGGTTAACATTTGCCCAAGTAATTGACTGGTACTTGTTTTACCATTAGTGCCGGTGATACCAATCATGGTCATGCTTTTTTCAGGTGCTTGATAATAAGCACTCGCAAGTGAAAACAAATGTTTATTTAATTGATAAAAGCTAATCACCGCAACGTGATTTTTATCCTGCTCAACATAATGAATCTTGCCGTGTTCAGCCTCACTTTCACATTCAGAAAGCACTAATCTTGCGCCATTGTCGATAGCTTTACTGATATATTTTCGGCCATCTTGCGCATAACCGATAATGGCACAAAAGATATCTCCGGCTTCTGAATCACTCTTTATTACTCGGCTATCATTAGTTAAATTACCGTGACAGCCTGATAAATCTATTTTTTCCGGGCACGTAATACCATAATCATTTAATATCGGGATAATAAATTGCGTAAAAGGCTTTTGAATAGCTGAATTAAGCATCATTAGCTCCCTTTTGCACGATATGCGACTCACTTTCCAAGGTGGAAATATGATGAACGGCTAATGTTTCACTTGCATCTGGCGTAATATTTAATACTTGGAGTGCCCCTTTCATAACACGAGAGAATACGGGTGCAGCAACTTCACCACCATGATATAAATCACCACCGGGATCATTAATAACAACCACAACAACCACCTGTGGATTAGTCATCGGAGCTACGCCTGCAAAAAGGCCCACGTAATCATTACCATACCCACCAAAGCAACAGCTTTAAAAGAAGTACCCGTTTTACCACCTACGCGGTAACCGTCTACTTTTGCTTTTTGCACATGTTCATCAACTACAGCTTCTAGCATCTGAGTAACAATTTCTGCATTTTTCTTAGAAAATACCCGCTCACCAAAGATCTGGAGTATCACGTTTAACTATAGATAATTCATGTTTTATACCGCCGTTAGCTAACGTTGCATAAAAACGCGCTAGCTGCATAGGCGTAATAGCCAAGCCATATCCCCATGAGAGTGTTGCTAATTCAAATTCTGACCACGTTGTCTGTCATGCATCATGCCTGAGCTTTCACCGACTAAGTCTGTTCCTGTACTGTCAGCAAAACCGGCATCAAAAAATCGGTCTAACAAAAAAGCTTTAGGCACTGAAAGTGCTAGCTTTGTTGTACCCATATTTGAAGAAGTGACCAGAATGTCTTCCACTGATAATTTGCCGCGATTAATTGGATCATTAACGCGCCGACCACCTAAACGCATCCAACCAGGGCTAGTATCAATGATCGTACTTTGGTTAGCTGAGCCAAATTCTAACGCCGTTAATACGGTCAGTGGCTTCATGGTTGAACCCGGCTCGTAAATGTCAGTGATGGCACGATTTCTAAAACGATGCACAGCGGTATTACTACGGTTATTTGGGTTATACGATGGGCTGTTGGTTAGTGCTAATATTTCACCGGTATGAATATCAGCAACAACGACAGAGCCTGATGTTGCTTTAAACGCTTGCACTGCGCCTTTTAATTCTTTATAGGCAATAGCTTGAATACGTTGGTCAATTGTTAAAGTAACAGTTTGTGCTGCTTGAGATTTTTCCACGGATAGAATTTCGACCTTTCTACCTTGAGCATCTTTTCTAAAACGTTTATTACCGCCTTTACCTGTCAAAATCTCATCGTATACGCGCTCTACACCTTCAATACCTTTATCATCTACATTGGTAAAACCCACAATATGAGCACTAATTTCACCCGTCGGATAAAATCGTTTTGATTCTTTACGCAAATGAATACCAGGAATTTTCAACTCACGAATATACTTTGCCATTGCAGGCGATATTTTCCGTTCAAGGTAAACAAAACGTTTACTGGAACTACGCATAACCCGCGCAGTAAGTTTTTTAACATCTTTACCTAATACATCAGCAAGTGCTTGCCAATGTTTGGTCATAGCAAGCGCATTATTATCCATGACAATTTTAGGATCTGCCCATACAGTTTCTACAGGCACACTAATGGCTAATTCATCACCATTTCTATCAACAATAGATCCTCGTTGTACCGTGTTAGCGGCAACACGCATAGACCGTAAATCCCCCTGTTTTTTCAACATGTCGGGTTCTATTATTTGAATATAAGCGCTGCGCGCAAGTAATCCGCCATAAATCAAGACAACAACACCTATCACAACGTAATAACGCCATGCGGTGGTGGTGGGTTGACTACTACGATTGCTTGCTATTTTTTTCATTTAACTCAGTGCTTAATGGTTGTTTAGGGTTAACAATTTTTCTTTTGTTATAAACGATTTAATTTACTTTAATGTAATAATTATTTCTGAATCAGCATCGGGTCGTTTCATGTTTAGCATTTTTTTTGCTCGACTTTCTATCGCGCTATGTTCTGCTAAACTATTTTGTTCTAATAACAAATTTCGCCATTCAATATCTAATTCGTCTCTTTGCGTATAAAGTTGCTCTAACTCACTGGTTTTTTGTCTGTTGACATGTGTGTAATAAATCACTGAAAACGCAGAGGCTATTACCAAAAAAAGTAAAATATAACTTACAAAATGTTCAACAATATCTTGCCAAATTTCCAACACCAACACTTGATTTGATGGTGTTTTTCGTGGCGCTACCCTTTGGTTGACCAAAATTAATCCACGCTATGTGGTAAGCGCTCGGCAATACGTAACACTGAGCTACGAGAACGAACGTTTTCTTCAACTTCACTTTTGCTAGGTTTTAATTTACGACCAACTAGCGCCAATTTTTTACCTTTATTTAATTCTTCTTCACTAACCGGAAAGCCTCTAGGTACTTTCTTACCTTGGGAGTGCTTTTTCATAAACTGTTTTACTAATCTGTCTTCTAGTGAATGAAAACTTATCACCACTAAACGCCCCTTTTCAGCTAAAACAGACAAGCTCGCTGCGAGGACTTTTTCTATCTGTTCTAATTCACTATTGATATACATACGAATTGCTTGAAAGCTACGGGTTGCAGGATGTTTTTTTATTTCTCGTTGTGGTGCCGTTGTTTTTATCAATTTTGCTAATTGACTAGTGCGAGTAAAGGGTGACTCTTCGCGTGCATCAACAATAGCGTTGGCAATACGCCAAGCATGCTTTTCTTCACCGAAGGTTCTTAACACCCAGGTAATATCTTCTACATCGGCCACAGCTAGCCACTGAGCTGCCGTTTGTCCTCGCGTAGTATCCATACGCATATCCAATGGGCCGTCCTTCATAAAACTAAAGCCACGCTCTGCTTCATCAAGTTGAGGAGATGAAACCCCTAAATCTAATAAAATACCGTCAACCTTGCCCATTAGCTTATGTTGTTGAGCTATGCCGGCTAAGTTAGCAAAGCCCTGATGCTCAATGATAAAACGTGCATCATCTTTAAATTTTTCAGCCGCCGCAATAGCACTAGGATCACGATCTATAGCAATTAATCTACCTTTAGATGATAATTTCGAAAGAATAAGTGACGAGTGACCACCTCGACCAAAAGTACAGTCGATATAGCAACCATCAGGGTCGATATGTAAACCATCAACCGCTTCGGTTAATAAAACAGAAATATGCGCTTTATCTAATTCCATGATTTTATGTTAACAACCTTTTTAACGTAATTATTTTTATAATGATAAATCTAACAAACGATCAGTTAATTCAATTTCGCCTGATTGAATTTTAGTGATTCCTTGCTGCATTTGAGTTTCCCATGCAGACTCGCTCCAAATTTCAAATTTTTTCAGTTGTCCTACAAGCATGATCGATTTTTCTAAACAAGCATGCTTTATTAATGGCCCATTCAGTAACAAGCGACCATTTTTGTCCATTTCGCAATCGGTAGCATTACCAAGCAATACTTGTTGCAATAACCGTTCTTCCGGTTCATGCTTGACAAGTTGCACAATTTTAATTCAATTTCTTCCCATTCGGGTAATGGGTAAAGCAATAAACAGGCGTGCTGAATATCAACGGTACACACCATTTTTCCTTGGCAATCAGCAAACAGTTCATCACGATACCGTGTGGGTATCGTGATTCTGTTTTTACTATCAAGCTTTATCGCACTTGCGCCTCGGAACATCGTTTTAAACTTACCTTATCGACTGAAATTTTTACGGGCTATTTCGTAAGAGTGATCTTCTAAGATCCACAATTACCCACTTTTTACCACAATGATACAGTTTAGTGACTAAAGCAAACTTATGTCAAGTGAATAATGGGGAAAAAAACGCTACAGACACTGGTCAAAAAACCAGTAAAATTAAGGGCTAGATAAAGAAATGCAGGAAGTAGATGAATTTGTGGAGTTTTGTGGATCAGTAGTCGATAAGATAGCTAAAAAATGATCATTAAAAATTTTTATTTTGAAGAAAGTAGTAATTTAAGTGTTAAAAGTGGAGTTTAGTGATTCACCCTTAAATTTTACGTGATTTTTCGAGCTCGTTATTAGCATCAACCACGCAGTCTCGACCGCTACCTTTGGCTAAATACAAACGCCGGTCAGCTTTTAATAGGAGATCTTCGAGTTTTGTCCCATCTTTTTCATAAGTCGAAATGCCTGCACTAACAGTAATAGCTAAGGTCGTTTCATTATGCACAAAAGGCATCGCTGTTAGTTGCTGCCTTATTGAATCCACTTGCTGAAAACAGTCTTCTTCTTTAGAGCCAAAGCAATAAGTAAAACAAACTCCTCGCCACCAAACCTAACTAACAAGTCAGTTTTTCTGATCCTATTTCTAATAAAATCAGCAATATACCTTAGTGTTGCATCACCAACATGATGACCGTATTGGTCATTAATTTTTTTAAAATAATCTAAATCAAAAAGTACCACCGCTAGCGGCGTTTTATACCGTTTTGCGTACTCCACATACAGTGTAAAAGTATCCGCTAACTTCATACGGTTAGCTAAACCCGTTAATCCATCTGTTCCTGCCAGTTCCAGTAATCGTTCTTCATTCTTTTCTCTATTTGTTTCATATACATGGGCTAGTGAAATCATAAGACTAGCGCTAAGAATGATGTTCAACGAATCAGCAATACTTATTGATAAGTCCCCATTTATAAAACGAAAATGATAAACAGAGACACCGCAAAATAGAAAAAAGAGTGAAGTCCAAAGTCCTTGTTTTCGGCCCATTAAAAGGTAAGAAATCAGTGGTATCGTTAATACCCAAACAAAAATTGATGCCGAAGAATTAGGTACATACATGGCGTATACCATAGTGGCAAAAAATGGACACAAAAATATATTAACCCGGCGTTGAAAGTGCGAGACGTGTAATATTTTACGCCATAAAAAGAAGGCAAAAAAAACAAAAATCATTTCTAATATCGCTAACGACCAAAGTCCGCGATACAAATTGATTGTGGAAAATGTAATACCACCAATTATTACCAAGACTAACAAGGCACGCATGACGCTTCGTCTATATTGTAAGTTTTGTTCTAATTTTTTAAACATTTAACTCTCTGCTAGTGCATCGTCAGAATACTACATCAATAAACGCCATACTTTGATTTTTTCTCTATGTTGCCACGTCATTTCAATTCAAATGATTACTCATTATTGAAATGCCTTAATGACTGATTATCATTATCATAAATGTTAAACATGCCTTAAAATTAATGTGAATACAAGAAAGCTTTATAACACTCAACGATTAAAAGTTAAAAAAGAAGATATTATTTATATTCCCGTTAGTATAAAAATAGTATAAAAAAACCCCGTTTGTCGACGGGGTTTACTAGGGTCTGTTACTCGTTAATTGAATTAACTAGAATAGCTCATCATCAATATCAAATAGACAGTCACAACCAGATTTAGCTGAGGCAATTAATGAAAGTCGACGAGGAAGTATACGCGTATAAAAATAACGAGCTGTATGCAATTTACTTTGATAAAAATCATCACCACTCTCGCCATTGTTATCTTTTTTCGATAACGATACTTGTGCCATTCGTGCCCATATATAAGCCATTGCCGTGTATCCAAACACATGTAAATAATCGTTAGCAGAAGCACCAAGCTCATTAATGTTAGTTTGAGATTTGGCCAATAAATCTGTCGTTAAATGAGTTAAATCATTAACGGCATCACCAAGGGGTGCAATAAATTCTGCCATCACATCATTATCTTTGTTTTCATTAATGTAAGTGTTTACTTCGTCGGTAAAGACTTTTAACATTGCACCGTTGGATGTTGCTATTTTTCGAACCAACAAGTCCATTGCTTGAATGCCGTTAGTGCCTTCGTATATTTGTGTAATACGAGCATCTCGTACTAACTGCTCTTGTCCCCATTCGCGAATAAAACCATGACCACCAAATACTTGTTGCCCCGCTACCGTATTTTCAAAACCTAAATCAGTAAAAAATGCTTTCGCTACAGGCGTCATTAATGCGGCTAATGTCTCGCCTTTTACTTGCTCATCACCTTCACCATAGGTGGCATAATCTAACTGCATTGAAATATAGCTAGAAAGTGCACGTGAACCTTCATTTAACGCCTTCATATTTAATAACATACGGCGAACATCGCCATGTACCATTATAGAGTCAGCCTCTTGACTAGGATTCTTCACACCATTTTGCTTACTGTCAAGTGCTCGGCCTTGGAGGCGATCTTTAGCATATTCTAGTGCATTTTGGTATGAGCGGACTGCGGCACCTAAGCCTTGAATACCCACACCAATGCGTTCAAAATTCATCATGGTGAACATGCAGGCTAAGCCTTTGTTTAGTTCACCAATTAGGTAACCTTTTGAGTCATCAAAATTCATAACACAGGTGGCAGAAGCATGAATACCCATTTTATGTTCTATTGAGCCACAGCTTACGTTATTAAATTCTCCTAACGTTTCATCATCATTAACCTGAAATTTAGGCACTAAGAATAATGATATTCCGCGAGGACCTGCAGGGGCGTCAGGTAATTTTGCTAACACCAAATGGACAATATTTTCGGTTAAGTCGTGCTCACCGCCTGTAATGAAAATTTTAGTACCTGAAACATTATAGGTGCCATCTTCTTGTGGTATTGCTTTAGTGCGAATAATGCCTAAATCTGAACCTGAATGTGCTTCAGTTAAACACATAGATGCCGACCATTCACCAGAATACATACGTGTAAGGTAACGTTGTTTTAATGCTTCATCACCATGTTTGGCCAAAGATAATGCAGCGCCCGCAGTGAGCACGGGGTAAAGTGCAAATGAGATATCAGCACTACATAACATTTCTTCATGTAAACCAGTAAGCATCTTAGGCATGCCCATGCCACCATAATTTACATCACCGCCAAGCGCTGTCCATCCACCATCAACATAAGTTTGAAATGCTTTTTTGTAACCAGGAGCGGTGGTTACTACGCCATCTTTATAGCTAACTCCTATTTCATCGCCTTGTCGAGCAATTGGATCTAATTCTTGTTCAGCTATTTTTGCACATTCTTGCAGAATAGCTTGTGCTGTTTCTTTATCAACTTGTTGTGCTAGTTTTGGTAGGTTTTGCCACATTTTGTCCGCTTGAAATACTTCATACAGCAAAAAGCTCATATCTTTTAATGGAACTTTATATTCAGCCACAATAACTCCTTATTATTTTCAAATTTTATTAATCTTTCGGTTAATACTAACGATAACGCTAGTTAAAAGGCGCCAATTAAAATCAAACGACCAATTCAAACAGTTGTTTGATTCTTGCATTAATCATGTTTAAAGTAAAGTTTAATGCGCGGAAATTGCCAAGTTCTATTTGATATTTTGTTAAACCTTGCGTTAATGATGTTAATGTTAAAGAATTAAGTAGGGAACGTTTGTGAGGAATACTAGTGAAAGTCATTAAAATATTACTTTGTCTCTCGTTATGCGTAACAGGATTGGTAGACGCTAAACAGCTTAGTTTTTCTAAACAAAAAGAAGACGACCAATACCGTTTCAATTATCAATGGCTTGATCATGATAATCAAAACCAATCAATGAGTTTTTTATTAAATAAATATGCTTTATTTCAACGCTTTAGAATGCTTCGTGGTTATCAAAGTGACTTTGCACAAAAAACAATTATACGTGCCGTAAAACAACAACTAAGCCAGACACCTTTGCAAGAAGCACAAGCTTTATTCTTACAGCAAAATGGGAAAACGGTCCTACAAGTCAAAGGATTAAAAGATGAACATGTTTCAAAAGCCTACGAAAGAGTAAAAGAAATAGAACGCGAGGCTACTGCACAATATTTTAAAAAAATTATTATCAAGTTTTTAATACACCTGACCAGGTCGCAGGTATTAAAATAGATCATACTCGGATTGCTAATGAGTCTGTTGCCGACTTTAAAGGAGTTAAGCCAGTAATTTTAGAACAAGTGTCCATTAAAAACATTCGTAAGGTAACGGATTACGTACTTAGTTTTGTACAAAACATCCCTTACGCAACATTAGAGTCTAGGGTTACGTCCTCTGGGACTGGTTTTAATTCACCCGCAAAGTTATTATGGGAAAACCAAGGAGATTGCGATAGTAAAGTCACATTAACCGCGACGATTTTACGTGCATTAATGCCAAGAATACCCATGGTAATGATTTTTATTGATCAACATGCTTTTATTGGTATAGCGACACCCGCTACCACTGGAGAAATGACGATAGAGTATCAAGGTGTAAATTATCTGCTAGGTGAACCCACAGGTCCAGGTCTTTATAAACTAGGTAAACTGGCCCCTGAATCTGAATTAGCAATAAATCAAGGGCGTTACGTGGTAGAGCCTTTTCTCGCTGATGAGGTTCTATAGCAGAAAAAACACGTTATACTCATGAGATCAGGGTTAGCTTTCGTCCTCTAGCAACTCGGTTAAAAAAGTTAAGCTAGGGGCAAAGAATGCCGAACCTGTTTCAGCTTGGGTATATTTAAGTAACGAGTCAACATTGCCATGCCCATCACCATGTATCATACTTTTCAACATCAATTCGAAAGGCACCGGCGATTGACAATATGAGATAAAAAATAACCCTTGCTGCTTCATATCGCCGTATGGCATGCTTTGACGTAAAATTTCAATAGACTTTCCATTTCCATCTTTTAAATTAGTACGTTTAGTATGCGCCGATAATGGCTTTTGCTCATCATCATATTCAATATTATCAATTTTAGTACGACCAAAAACATCTTCTTGCTCTTGCTCTTTTAATGAACGCCACAAGGTTAAATTATGGCGATAACGTTGGGTATGTAAATAACTTCCTCCGGCAAAGAAAATAGCATCATCACTGGCATGCACAAGTGCAACTTCTCTACGATGCATACCTTGTGGATTTTCTGTGCCATCAACAAAACCGGTTAAATCACGACCATCAAGAAAACGAAATGCTTGTATTTGTTCTATAAGCTCAACACTATCAGCCAGTAACTGACACACCTTAGAGCACACGATATGATTAACATCAGCACGATCACTACGTATTTCTATATAAATATCAACATTGTCACTTGGTGCAACTCTATCTTCATCATTCATTGAAGGAAATGGCTTTAATAAGGGCGTGCCAAAGGATAAAATTCATCCCAATAATTGGCTCCTATGGCAATCACACTGGTTAAATTTGCCTCCGAAAATTGGTCAGAATAATCATCAAATAACGCAGGTAAACGAGACAAAGCGGCTCTAATAAAGGCATTTTTATCATCTAACACATTAAATAGTAAATAATTGCCATGTAAGTTTGGTTCTGCACAAACCCCGAATTGTTCTCTAGCCATTTGAAATCCCAGTAGTATTGTAGCTTTAATAGTAAGAGTATATACCCAAACCACTTGTAGATGCGAGTGGCAAAGCACTCTACTAATTTGATTAAATGTCATCCCTACTCAGTGTTTTATTGGTGAGCATTAAACAAACAATATGTTAGACCATAAGAGCAAAATTTTAGTGAGGTTCTTGCAACGATTTTCACCGCGATAACCCGCGAGTATTCTCTAATTATTTTTTTTGTTTTGGTGCAGTATGGCGTTTATTTCATCGAGTAAACAATCGGTTAGATCATTTACGATATTAACATGCTGTTTTTTAATAGCTCGCTCTAATTCAGCCGCACTTTGTGATAATTCTACAAAACCAAACATTTGAGCAGCACCAGAAATTTTGTGTGCTACCCTAGACAAACACTCTGTGTCATGGTTATTACAGCATTGTAAAATATCGTCTTTGTCCTGTATTAAATTTTGCACAAACGATTCTGTGAGATCAGATATATCAATATTATACTCGTTATGTTCGGTGCCATGCGTCATAGAGGTTGTATTAACAACAGCGTAATGTTTTGCGATTGTTGCAACAAAAACATCTCGTTCTATTGGCTTTTTAAGATGCCCGGCAAAACCAGCGCTAAATATTGTGCTATTTCATGGGACATAGCATTAGCTGTTAAAGCATAAATAGGTTGATTACAACCGAGCTCTTTCAATTTCACCAACGCTTCTATTCCATCCATTTTAGGCATTTGAATATCTAATAAAATTAAGCTTGGTCGGTGTTTTATACACAACTCCACAGCTTCCATCCCATTACATGCTTCAATCACATCTAACCCTAAACGAATAAGCAATCGGGCAATTAACCGTCGGTTATCATCGTGATCATCAGCTAAAAGAATTGTACCTACATATTGAGTTTCATTTGACGTGTGAAGTAATGCTTCCTCATCTTCTTGGCAATGCGTTAACGCCGGATATATTTCACCAAAAGGTAATTTAAGAACAAAAGTACTACCATGATTTAACTGACTACTTACACTAATACTACCCGACATAACCTTGGCTAGTTGCTCTGATAAGAATAAGCCTAATCCCGAACCAGAAAAACGTCGGCTAATGCTATTATCACCTTGAGTAAAGATATTGAACACTTTACTCATTTGCTCTTCACTCATGCCAATACCTGTATCCGTAATCGTGAACAGCAATGTTTTATTGATAATAGCAATATCTAAAGACACCCACCCTTCACTGGTAAATTTAATCGCATTTGAACAAAGATTAATTAGAATTTGCTTTAATCGTAAACCATCTACGTCAATAATGAATGGTCTTGGTAACTGATGAGTTATAGTGAAAGATAGATGTTTCCGTTGGGCCTGTTCCACAAACATATCACTGAGTTTATTCACTATATCGTGTAAATTTTGCTGCCTATTATCTAGTTCAAACTTATTTGCTTCAATTTTACTTAAATCTAAAATATCATTAATTAATTGTAATAAGTGCAAGCTGTTACTATGAATAATAGCTACCTCTTTGACGATACTATCATCATCAAAATCACCATGAATTATGGCCTCTGCTTGCCCTAGCACGGCCGTCAATGGCGTTCTGATTTCATGACTCATATTTGCTAAAAATTGGCTTTTGATCATGTTAGCATCTTGCAATTCTTTAGTTAAAAATTCTAATGCTTCGGTACGCTGTTTCACACGATTTTCTAGTTCTTTTGTTAAATGGCGCTCAAGATAACGACGATAAATCAAGAACAGTACCACCAATAAAAAAGCAACGCCCAGTACAATAAACTGTCGAAACTGCGCATCTTGTGTTGATTCTAATTGCTGCAACTTTTTGCTTTGCTGTAAGTTTTTTACTTGTCGGGTTAGTTGATCAGACTCAAACTGTGCTAACTGTTCATTGAGTGTGTCATTTGATAATTTCAAACGAAATTTTTGATACTTCAACTGGGATTTTAATGCGTCAACTGGCTTTTTTTCAGCTGCAAAAATAAGTGACATTAACCCTAAGTTTTCAGTGAGTAACCGTTGGAAACCCATTTCATTTGCTATAGAATTTGAAAGTTCAACATACTCACGTGACTGTTTAATATTCCCCCGATAATAAAAAACCTTAGCCGTTGTTTGTAAACAGCCTGCATAAGCCATCTGATGTCCAATTTTTTTGCTTAACTCAGCACCTTGGCTTGCATAAGTAAATGCTTTTTCCATCGCAGATAATTCATAACTGATTTCCGCTATATTATGCAACTGCCCAACACTGTCAAATTGAATACCGTGCTCATTAAAATAATTCAACGCATCAAAGGCATATTGCTCGGCCTTCTTATATTGCCCCGAATACTTATAAGCAACACCTATATCACCCGACGCTTTAGCGACACCTTGTTCATCCTTAATAGCCTGTCGCCTTGTTATAACATCTTTAAGCATGCTAATAGCAATATCATAACGTCGTAGGCTTATATAAAGTACCGCAAGATTATATCGAACATCAATTTTGTCCACTTCATCGCCAAATCGTTGATACAAGGAGTCGGCTTCTTGATATGCATTGAGAGCGGAAAAGGAATCACCTTTCGCTGTTTGTACTAACGCAATATTGTTCAATAAGTTAGCTTGTTTAATGGCAATTTCAGGTGAGAACGGTGTGTGTGTGGTATTTAAAAAAATCCAAAGCGCTTTGGTAGGCTGACAATGCTTGCTCATATTGACCTTGATAATAAAAAACAATTCCCAGTAACTTATTAACTTGAGCTTGCTGTAAAGGAAAATTTTCTTGAGTCGCTAATACCTTTGCCTCTTGAATGGTAATTAAGGCTTTTTGTAAATCACTTAGCATTAAGTAACTGCGACCTTGCACCAACAAAATATTTAAGCGTTGACTATGACTCAGCAAGTTGTTTGATAATAGCTTACTCAAACGATTCACAACAATTGATTTATCTTCTAGTTTTTGAATTTCAGCTACTTGGTCGTCAATCGATAGGGCTTGAACATTGAGTGCAATTGAAAATAAAAAAATAGATAGCAACAACTTGCGCCGCATAGCAAACCTTGGACAATAAATAATTAAAGAAGAAAATATGTTCGCTCAGTTATAGCACTAAAACTTCTTTAATGTAACTGTTTAGACATTGCAAACGATATAGTCTGACAGTTGAATTACCTTGAAACTACCATTATGATGCATCCATATTTATTAAATAGGTCGTAAGTAAACATGATAAAAAAATTATTTTATACTGCAATGTTATCCATGAGTTTAACATTCGCTGCACAAGCAACTATTGTAGAATTTAAAACGTCGCAAGGTGTTATTCAGGTGAACTTATTTGATAAAACCACACCTAAAACAGTGGCTAACTTTCTACAATATATTGATGAAGAGCACTATACAAATTCTGTAGTACACCGTGTTTCTGAAGGGTTTGTTGTTCAAGGTGGTGGATTTACCTTTGAAGGTGCGTGGCCTTTAACTCGCCTTGAAACGAATAGTCCTGTAATAAACGAACCTATCTACTCGAATGTTAAAGGTACCATAGCCATGGCTAAACTTAGCGACAGTGCTAATAGCGCCACGGATCAATGGTTTTTCAATTTAGCCAATAATGCCAGTAATTTAGATGTACAAAACAGCGGTTTTACCGTTTTTGGTCAGGTTATTGGCGATGGTATGACTGTTATCGAAAAAATAGCGCAACTTAAATTATGCAATGCAGGGTCTTTACAAGGTATACCTATGGTAGTTAACGAGGGACAGCAATGTGCTGATTTAGCCTCTCCGGGCATTGAGAACTTTGTGGTCATTGAAAACATGACTATTATTGATAGCTCAGAAGCTACTGCTGATGATTTAAACCCAGTTAAAAACACATTACTATCATCACCTACAGAACCAACAGCTCCTATAAATAATGATAGTAGTGGTGGTTCGTTCACTTGGTTTTATCTACTCTGCTTACTACCTTGGGTGATAAAAAAACGTGTTGGTTAAATGAGTAATTTTAATAATTGTAAAAATTTCAATTAATTAAATCAATAAAAAAGCAGCGAAAACGCTGCTTTTTTTAATTGTCATTTTTACGGAGTATATACTGTTAGCTTAACTCACGCTGACTTGAGTAAAAGTCGCTTAGCGTACTACTAACCTCGAGTAAACTCTGGATAAGCTTCCATACCACAGTCAGAGATATCACCGCCTTCATACTCTTCTTCATCACTAACACGAATACCAATGATGGCTTTAAGTGCAAACCAAACAATGAAGCTAGTCACGAATACCCAAACAAAAATTGTTGCCGCACCAATTAATTGACCACTAAGCGTAGCACCTGTGTTTGTTAATGGCACAATAAGTAGACCAAATAAACCAACAACACCGTGAACTGAAATAGCGCCCACTGGATCATCAATTTTCAATTTGTCTAAACCAATGATTGAAAGTACAACAATAATACCCGCGATTGCTCCAAATATTGTTGCCTGTAACGGTGATGGTGTTGACGGTTCTGCAGTAATAGCAACAAGACCGCCTAACGCACCGTTTAATACCATAGTTAAATCAGCTTTTTTGAATAATATTTTAGCTAAAATTAGTGCACTTATTGCGCCGGCGGCAGCGGCAGCATTAGTATTTAAGAATACCATCGCAACTGAATTTGCGCTGTTAATATCAGCAAGCTTCAATACTGAGCCACCGTTAAAGCCAAACCAACCCATCCATAAAATAAACGTACCTAATGTTGCCATAGGTAAGTTAGCACCTGGGATAGCATTTATTTTACCATCTTTAGTGTATTTACCTTTACGAGCACCCAGTAATAATACACCGGCTAATGCAGCAGAAGCACCGGCCATATGAACAATGCCTGAACCAAAGAAATCAGAAAAACCTAGGTCACCCAATGTATATAAACCAAATACAGCGTCGCCATTCCAAGTCCAAAACTTACCTTCCATTGGATAGATAAAGCCTGTTAACACAACAGTAAAAGCTAAGAAAGCCCATAGTTTCATACGCTCAGCTACTGCACCAGATACAATTGACATTGCTGTTGCAACAAACACAACCTGGAAGAAAAAGTCAGCAGCGTTTGAATAAACAGATCCACCATCAAAGCCTGCTTCTGCTGATTCTGCTAACACCGTACCAACTAAGGCTTCAGCATCTGCTGCACCATCTAACCCTATTCCGTTTAAGAATATCCCGCCACCATACATTATGTCGTAACCAACAACTAAATACATAATGCACGCAATAGCGTAAAGCGCGACGTTCTTTGTTAAAATTTCTGTGGTATTTTTAGCGCGAACTAAGCCGGCCTCTAGCATTGAAAAACCGGCAGCCATCCACATGACTAGTGCACCACAGATTAAAAAGTAAAAAGTATCTAAGGCGTATTGAAGTTGAAAAATATTCTGTTCCATAATTTATCCTATAATTGTTATATCTGAATTATTCACGATTGAGAGCAAAAGAGACTAAATAGCCTCAGAACCCTGTTCGCCGGTACGAATACGAATGACTTGTTCAAGGTTATAAACAAAAATTTTGCCATCACCAATTTTACCTGTGTAAGCGGCCTTACTAATTGCATCAACTAAACGTTCTACAATGTCGTCATTAACGGCTATTTCAAGTTTAACTTTTGGCAAGAAATCAACCTGATATTCTGCACCACGGTATAATTCCGTATGCCCTTTTTGGCGACCAAAACCTTTAACTTCACATACGGTTATCCCTTCGACACCAATTTCAGAAATGGCTTCACGGACATCATCTAATTTAAATGGTTTAATAATTGCGTTAACTATTTTCATTGTAAGACCTCTATTTAATATTTTTTTGGGTTATATTGAACTATGTAATTCAATTCATGTGCCACAATGAATACATCTTAAATATCAGTAGGTTAACTAGTTTTCCATTTTTTTGGAATTAGAGGGCGCACCAAAAAAGCACAATAATAAATTATTGAGTTTTTATTTGGTGCAAAGAGAGGTGTACTTGGGTGCTAAGTATATGTAGCGTTAAGAATACTTGAGGTAATACTTAGTCTTCAAACGTAATACTTTTCTTACTGGTATTGCCTGAATTCGCATATTGCATTGAATCTTGATATTGAATAGCTCTATTTTTACCACTCGATTTCGCGTGATATAACGCTTTGTCTGCCTGTACATATAACTGAGAGCTTGTTCGAGTCGTTTTAGATGTTGTCGATAAACCGATACTAACAGTCACTTTTACTTGTTGAATTTTGGAGTGATTAGCTTCAGTAGTAAATTTATGCTCATTTACTTTATTCACAAATCGGCGGGCAATATGTAAACTTTGAACGGCATCTATTCGAGGTAAAACACAGAGGAATTCTTCACCGCCTACACGCCCGATAATATCTTCTGTTCTTAAAATTTCATTACCAATTTCAGCTATTGTTCGAATAACGCCATCCCCAAAAGGATGACCATACTTATCATTAACTTGCTTAAAGTCATCAATATCTATCACCATAATAGAGACTGTGTTTTTTTCAGAATAATTCGCATCGACCGACTTGTGTAAATAGTTGAAAACATATCGTCTATTAAAAGAGTTTGATAAGGTGTCGCGTATGGATAATCGCGTTAGCTTTTTATTATGGTGCCACTGAAAGTAAGCAAAGAAGAGCAGAAAAAACACCAGTAAAAAAATAAAAGCCATTATATAATCTTGAATGATACCGGCTTGTTTTTGTTGTTCAAATTCAAGTTCTTCGGACTTTTGAACGCTGCTGTAACAACGATATTTCTACATCTTGCCGCTCTGCCTCTAACGATCCCCTAAGATATAATAAACGATCCGACATATTCTTTTTTAAGAGCTCAACCTCTTTTTTATTAAACTGCTTTAACAGTCGATAAGCTTCCTGGCTATTCCCTTGAGCTTCTGCTAGTTCTGCACTAATTTTATATATCTCAATTTGCCAATGAGTACCATTTAGCTCAGGAATTCCGTTAAAAATTTCAATCGCATTATTTAACGATTCTCCGCCTCATCAAGCTTGCCAAAGGCAAGTAAGCATTGAGATTTTCGCTTATACAATTCTGCTTTGTAATCAATTAGCCCTTCTAATTTAATCGCGTACTCAATAGACGGTAACGCCTGCCGGCAATTACCCTGCTCAGCTTCACTCATAGCAATGCCATACGCGGCATAAAATTTAGCATCCGTGTTATTAGGACTAAAATTAATTATCTCTTTATAACGCTGATAATACTCAATTGCTAACCCATATTTTTTCCAATAGCGGTAGGTAGAAGCTAAGCCGAAAATTGCTTCAGCTTGATGATTTGGGTAACCTAACTGTTGATAACTTGCTAGTGCTTTTTGATAATACTCAATAGATTTACCATAATCATCCATGTAACCATAAATTGCGCCATACACCTCATTAATCTTTGCCAATAAAAAGTTATCATGTAAGGCAAATGCTTCGAGATAAGCTTGCTGTAATTCAGTTAACGAGGTTTGGTATACCTGGGTTAAACTTTTTGTAAAAGCTAGTTCTTGTTTTGCCAAAACGGCTAAATAAGTGAACTTATTCTTAAGTGCTGCTTGCTTGGCTTTTTTTAATATTGATTCTGATAATCGATATCGTCCTTTGCGCTGAAGAATCATACCACGAAAAATATCTAAATTAATGAGTACCTTGGGAGGTGATTGCTGACTTACTGCAGCGAGTGTTTGCTGAACCGTTTGCTCAAATCTATTAAAAAAATATAATAAATTTTCAGCTTGTGCTTTACGCAACAACCACCATGATTTGTAGTCGGCTGACATATCATCAAGCTGTTCAGCTTGAGTCATTAAAAATTGGTAAGTTTTTAGGGGTTGCTTATTTAATTCTTCTTCCATATTTTCCAAGACAGTGCTGTCGGTAATGTTCGCTGCATTAGCAACAAAACAATAACCGCTGAAAAATATAAATAAAATACTTAAAAAGACTAATCGCAAAGTGATTCATTCCTAAAATATGTTTCTACGTTCCACAAATAAACAAACTTGGCGCACATCGCGTATACACATCGCGTATAAGTAATATAGCCTAACATGAAGTTGTGGGTATCTTAAATAAGTAATTAAGAAAACAAAGTTAACTTTTGAATAACTTATTAAAATTACTGACCGAAAAGCCATTTAGCAGCTTATCGCCTATTTTCAATACAGGAACGCCACGCATTCCTAAGGCTGAGAATTCTTTTTGACCTTTCGCTGTTTTAACATTACATAAACGGTAAGGGATATTTTTTTCATCCAAATAACGTTTTGCTGTTTGACAATGTGGACACTTTTCCATGGTATAAAGTACTATCCGTTTCACGATTTATCCTCTTAATTTTAGCTAGGGAAAGCCAATACCATGTAATGCTTTACGCTTTACTTTAATACCTTTACTTTAATACCTAGCACGACGGCATCAAAAAATGACATTGCCTTGAACAGAGTTTACTGTGTTCGTGTCGTGATGTCGTTCATTCTATTTAAACTCACACATTTTCTAACAATAAAAAACGTGAAATAGCCTTTAGCACCTCATTCGTGTTCTCTTTATGGGGCACATGCCCACAATCATTAAGGATTAACATATCTGAATACCCTCCGACATGTTCTGCAATAAAGTGTGGAAAAGCCGTGGTTCCATATTCATCTTTGTCGCCATGTATAATCAGCGTTGGGCAGTTAACATCTTGAATACAATATCTCAAACTCCATTGAGAAAATTCAGGTGATAACCAAATATCAACCCAAGCATTTAATACCCTTTTTGCTTTGCTACCATGCCATTTTTCTAAGCGTTTTATTTGGTTATCACTCATGAAAAATTCTTTAGCTTTTGTTATTCCCGAAAGCGTAATTTTTTCAATAAAAGCCTGCGCCGAAATAGATATAACGCCCAAACACTCGTGATCTTTTGCCGCTATATTAATAGCCATCCCACCTCCAACACTGTGCCCTAACAATACATAATTTTGAATTAATAATTGCTTTTTCAGAACTGGAAAAAACACTTCAGCTTCTTCTATTATGAAATTTTCAGTGGGCTTTTCAACGCAAGGATCTGATTTTCCAAACCCTAATCGATCATAAGCAATAACTTGTCTTGCCGTTACCTGTGATAATTTAAGCGGAAAGTCCTTCCATAAATCTACCGACCCCAATGAGTCATGAATTAGAATAATAGGAACGGTAGAGTTTAAGTTTTCAGGAATCCACATTTTAATATAAATACTTTTATCAAAAAGGGTAATTTTACTTTCTTTTAAAGTGGTCATAACATATCCGTTCGATGAATAAACTCTCGTGTTTTTCTAACTATTCTAAAGCCATTTACCAAAACACATTACACTTTTTATAAGGGAACAACCGTTATTACAAAACCTTGCCTTGAATTGATATCGTTCAAGTACTCTAAAACACGGGAATTTTAGAGAATTATTGCCTACTTAATAATTCTCCCGTAAAATCCTCCACGCGGTAATATTAACCGCATACATAATGTTTTAATCTCAGGGCGGGGCGAAATTCCCCACCGGCGGTAACTTATCACATAGATCAATTCCGATTTATTTTAAGGTAGCCCGCGAGCGCTCTTATTCGTTTTATTTAACCTTAAGAGGTCAGCAGATCTGGTGTAATTCCAGAGCCGACGGTTATAGTCCGGATGAGAGAGTTTAAAACAATCCATTTATTTAGCGATCAGTTTATGCGGCTACCCGTAAAATAACTGAGGACTAAACGAATCGTTTTGTTTACAGAAAATTTTCTGTATCTCTTTGCGCCCTGATTCTGGTAACTAAAGAGGAAATTTACCATGAGTCAGTCACTACTTAGTCAATTTGGAACAGCCCATCAAAGGGTCGAATCCGCAGTACATGCACTTCAATCCGGTAAAGGTTTGTTGTTAGTAGACGATGAAGATCGTGAAAATGAAGGCGATCTTATTTTTTCAACCCAACATATTACGCAACAACAAATGGCAATGATGATCCGAGAATGTAGCGGTATTGTTTGTTTAGTTTTAGAGCAGGATGATGTAAAACGTCTTAACCTACCGCAAATGGTATCAGATAATTCCAGTCGTAATAAAACAGCGTATACTGTCACAATTGAAGCAAAACATGGTGTTACAACAGGTGTTTCAGCAGCTGATAGGGTTCACACCATTCAAACGGCAGCCAACCAGGATAGTACACCCGATGATCTTAACACGCCAGGTCACGTGTTCCCTTTGCCGGCTGATTCAGGCGGTGTTCTTGTTAGAAGAGGACATACCGAAGGAACCATAGATTTGATCAAACTTGTCGGGTTAAATTCGAGAGGTATTTTATGCGAACTAACCAATGAAGATGGAACAATGGCTAGGTTACCTGAAATATGTCAGTTTGCTATAAAACATGACATGGTTGTTTTGAGTATCGAAGACATAGTTAAATACCGCACTTTAAACTGAGCATAGATTATACCCGTTGCTATTCAAGATACTGTTTTCCTAGGTATTAAGCACCCTTTAAACGAGACACTATATGGAAGTCACGGGCATATTATTGATGAATAAAGCCACTTAAAACAGTGGTTTTTATTGTATTGAACAATACAAACACAATTGACAAAATACCTATCGCCTCTTGTGTTGTTTTTTTTTAATTCCCAGATTTAATATTAAAATGATTGTATCTACGATGACATTTGGCGGCGTACTCGAAAAAGTTAAAATGAACCGAACACTTGTACCTAGATATGTTCAAGGAAAGTTATCGCCTCAATCAATTTTCTTCTAATCCATATCCTGAGTGAATTTCATCGTATAAGATAGGTTACTCAACTTTAAACCATTACCTTTATGATAAATTTATGATGTACTTAACAGGTAGAAATTAATGGGTAAAAATCCATGGTTCATATAAAAGGAATAGTGATCAGATGTTAATTACAAAAATAAAACTGACTTCTCTTGCGTTATCAATAATGATGTTACTTCCTGTATCTCAAAGTAACGCATTTGAAAAAGAAGCGTCAGATAAAAATGATGAAAAACCGAGTTGGTCAGTGAATGCCCCGCAAGGAGAGTTCAAAACCGTTAACATCGATGTTCGTGCAGGAACATGGATGAACGTCGATATCAGTCCCGATGGAAAAACCATAATATTTGATCTATTAGGTGATATTTATAGTATGCCAATAACTGGCGGCGAAGCTAAGCCTTTCATGACAGATATTGCATGGCAAATGCAGCCAACCTTTAGTCCCGACGGTAAATATATTGCCTTTACATCCGATGAAAACGGTGGCGATAACCTGTGGATGATGAATGCTGACGGCAGTGATGCCAAAGCAATAAGCTCAGAAAAATTCCGTTTACTTAATAGCCCCGCTTGGTCACCAGACAGTAATTATATTGTCGGTCGTAAGCATTTTACCGGTAGTCGTTCGTTAGGTGCCGGTGAAGTATGGATGTACCATAAAACGGGTGGCAGCGGCGTAATGCTCACTAAACGCCCCGATCAACAAAAAGATTTAGGTGAACCCGCTTTTTCACACGACGGAAAATATGTTTATTTCTCACAAGACTCATCGCCAGGAAAAACCTTTCATTATAGTAAAGATTCAACCAAAGGCTTTTACAAAATTAAACGCCTTGATTTAGAAACCGGTGAAATAAATGTCGTTATTTCGGGTACAGGTGGCGCTATTCGTCCAACACCTTCACCCGATGGCAAATATTTAGCGTTTATTAGCCGTGATGATTTCCAGTCAAAACTTTACGTATATGATCTTAAAAGTGGTGAACAAACCGAAATTTACGGAAAGTTAGAACGCGACATGCAAGAAACATGGGCTATTCATGGTGTTTACCCTACACTCGCCTGGACACCTGACAGTGCAGAGATGGTTTTCTGGGGCGGTGGTAAAATCAATAAAGTAGATGTTGTCAGTAAAAAATCTGAGCCTATTGAATTTCATGTGAAAACAGAAAAGAAAATTCAAACCGCGTTACGTTATCAGCAAGAGGTTAACCAAGATAATTTTGATATAAAAATGTTACGTGATATTGAAGTATCGCCTAATGGAAAAAATGTCGTGTTTGAATCTATGGGCTATATATACACTCGTAGTTTACCTGACGGAAAGCCCAAACGCTTAACAAGTCAAAAGGATCACTTTGAACTTAATCCAAGTTATTCTCGTGATGGTAAAAAAATTGTTTACGCCACATGGAATGACAAAAATCAAGGTCAACTACGCGTGGTATCAGCACGTGGTGGCAAAGGTAAAAGCTTAATCAAAGAGCCAGGTAAATATATTGAGCCTAGTTTTTCTCCTGACGGTAAAACAGTTGTTTTCCGAAAAATAACGGGAGGGTACATTACCGATCCTAACTGGGGCTTAAACCCAGGCATCTATCATGTATCGGCCAAAGGTGGCGATGCCACATTCATTACTGAGTCAGGCTTACAACCTCACTTTGGCAGTAAAAATGATCGTATTTACGTTATTCGAGACGGTGAAAAACCTAGTTTAACGCGTATTGATCTAGACGGACAGCATGAGAAAAAACTATTCCAAGGCGAATTTTCCACTGAGTATAAAGTATCACCTGATGGGAAAAAGTTAGCCTTTGCAGAGCGCTTTAAAGTGTTTGTTACCCCCATGATAGAACGTGGTGACGTGATTGATATTGGTCCTAAAGCTAAAAATTTACCGGTTAAACAACTTTCTACACGTGCAGGTGAAGGCATTAACTGGAACATAGATTCAAACGAACTTCATTGGAGTTTAGGTCCTAACTTATATCAAGCCCCTATAACTGGTGCGTTTGACATTGTGAGCCAAGTTGAAGAGGAAAAAGTTGAACCTACTGTAACTAACTTAAGCTACAAGCAAAAAGCAGACAAGCCATCAGGTATTGTTGCTTTTGTTGGTGGTACCGTGGTCACAATGGAAGGCGAACAAGTTATTGAAAACGGTATTGTTATCGTTGAAGGTAATACCATTAAAACCATTGGAAAAAAAGATCAGGTTAAGGTACCAAGTGGTGCTAAAGTAATTGACACTATCGGTAAAACTATTATGCCTGGTTTAATCGATGCTCATGCTCACGGTCCACAAGGCAGCAGCGAAATTATTCCACAACAAAACTGGAAAAATTACGCCGGTTTAGCATTGGGTGTGACAACAATTCATGATCCATCAAACGATACCACAGAGTTTTTTGCGGCAAGTGAAATGCAAAAAGTCGGTAAAATCACTGCTGCGCGGTTGTTTTCAACAGGTACTATTTTGTACGGTGCAACCGTTGCAGGTTATACCTCGCATGTTGATAACCTTGATGATGCTAAATTTCACGTAGAGCGTTTAAAATCAGCAGGCGCATTTAGTGTCAAAAGTTATAACCAACCTCGTCGTGATCAACGTCAACAACTTATCCAAGCAGCACGTGAATTAGACATGATGGTAGTGCCCGAGGGTGGTTCACTATTACAACATAACTTATCAATGGTTATTGATGGCCACACAACCTTAGAACATTCAATTCCAACAGAGAAAGTGTATGACGATGTAAAACAACTTTGGTCACAATCAACAATGGCATACACACCAACACTTATTGTTGCCTACGGTGGCATTTGGGGTGAACATTACTGGTATGACAAAACAGAAGTTTGGAAACATCCGCTGTTAAGTAAATATGTACCTAGTGACATACTAGATCCTCGCTCAATGCGTCGCACTACGGCACCTGAAAATCATTACAACCATAAAAATGTAGCTAAGGTAGCTAAAGAAATGCAAGATTTAGGTATTCATGTCAATTCTGGAGGTCACGGACAACGTGAAGGTTTAGGTATGCATTGGGAAATGTGGATGATGGCTCAAGGGGGTATGTCACCATTAGAAGCCATTAAAACCGCCACTATCTCGCCTGCAGAAACGTTAGGCTTAGACAGTCAATTAGGTTCTCTTAAAGTCGGTAAACTTGCAGACATCATTGTCATTGAAGGAGATGTTACTAAAGATATCAGGCAAAGTGATAAAATCGTTTATACCATGGTTAACGGTCGCTTATACGATGCTAAAACCATGAATGAAATCGGTAACTATGACAATAAACGTCATAAGTTTTACTTCGAAAAGTAGCCGATAATCGTAGGTGATTTTAGATAAATCATAAAACCCTGCTGTAGTAATGCTGCAGGGCTTTTTTATCTTTATAAACATGAAAGATAAACATCCCTTGATAATGCCAGTAAATTTGTTATTGCTGTTTTCAACAAAAAATCGCATCATTTAGCTAGTTTGCCTTAAATTGA
Organism: Colwellia maritima; assembly: GCF_022669015.1. Taxonomy (GTDB): domain Bacteria; phylum Pseudomonadota; class Gammaproteobacteria; order Enterobacterales; family Alteromonadaceae; genus Colwellia; species Colwellia maritima. Next base: position 35,548 of record NZ_JAKKSL010000006.1, read on the forward strand.
AGAATAGCGATAACCATGCCAACAAAAAGTGTTTTTCAAACATACTACTTAAAATCAAATTCACTAACAAATTAAAGATATTAAAATGAAATTAACTAAATATTTTGCCCTTTTAGGGCCTGGTATTGTGTGGGCTGCAACAAGCATAGGTGTTTCTCACATTGTACAAGCAACAAGAGCAGGCGCTGATTTTGGTTTCGCCTTGTTAGGCTTTATCATTCTTGCTCATGTTATTAAGTATCCTTTTTTCTTGTTTGGTCCCCAATATCTTTGGGTTAACCGGTAAAAGTTTGCTAGATGGTTATAAAAAAGTAGGTAATTGGGCATTTTATCTATTTCTGATCCTTACGTTTCTTACTATGTTTTTTGTTCAATCAGGCGTGACGATTGTAACCGCGGCATTAGCAATGAACTTATTTGGTGATGTTATTTCACTCTCACAGTGGGCAGCTTTAGTGCTTGTCATTGTTTGTGCTGTATTGATTATTGGTCATTATAAGCTGTTAAATATTTTGCTTAAATGGATGATGTTGGTACTTGTCGTATGTAGCCTTATTGCATGGTTTGCTGCCGTTGGAAAATTAGGGTTTTCACCTTCCGCACAGGCACCTGAAATATCGCTCACTTCAGCGGCTAGCATCGCCTTTATTGTCGCCTTAATCGGTTGGATGCCAACGGCAATTGAAATATCAGTATGGCATTCATTGTGGACTATTTCTCGCGGGAACAAACCCAGTAAAGAAACCGCTAAAAATGCCAGTATTGATTTTAACATTGGCTATCTCACAAGTTTTGTTCTGGCCATTATTTTTGTGTGGTTGGGTTCATTGCTAATGTTTGGACAAGGAGAAGGTTTTGCTAAAGGTGCAGCAGCTTTTGTTGGGCAACTAGTAGGCATTTATAGCAATGCTTTAGGTGATTGGAGTTGGTTATTAATGGCTATTGTGACATTTATTGCCTTGTTTTCTACAACATTTGCTGTTGCTGATGGTTTTCCACAAGTATGGAAAAGAGCATTTGTCATGATATCAACCTTGCCCCCTGCTGAAAAAAACAAACGAGCAAATAAGGTTTATATCATCTCGCTTGCCATTTTAGCCGTTGGAAGTTGGTGGATTATCAGCGACTTTTCTGCTGATATTAAAGCACTGCTTGATTTTGTCACTACCGTATCTTTTGTGAGCGCGCCTATTTATGCTTGGTTAAATTATAAAGTTATCATGGGAGCTGATGTGGATGATAAATTAAAACCACAGGGTTGGTTTAAAATCTATACTTTATCTTGTTTAGTGCTACTAACCGTCTTCAGCATCTTTTTTCTCTGGTGGAAGTTTATCTCTTAACGTCAAACCGTTGCATCAAGCTACCTCAAATGAATAATTGATAAACATGAAAGTTATGCCGTTTTTATAAATAAAAACGGCAACCTCATATTAAAAAAACTATACACATTCAACCAACCCATTATCTACCTTTTATTAATTTTGATTGAAATAGCCTTCTACTCGTAAAGCAATCCCTGGTGTGGTTGAGTAACTATCTTCTTCCGGCCATTCTAAAAAAGGTTCAACTTCAAAAAATAGCCACTTACGGTAAGCATTAGCGCGATAGAGATAGCTCAACTTATAGTTATCAGCCACAAAGCCTCGCTTAGCATTATTTTCACCCTGAATTACAAAACCTATAGCAGAAGCTTGTCGTCTATCAATTTGACGTAAAAAGTAACTTTCATGTTTCCATTTATACCCTTCAAATGCTTGCGAAAACCTCACACTAATATTCGTTCTAAATTGCTTATTCTTTGAATAATTATAATTATATTCAGAAAATATCCCCTTACCTAAACCATCTTTTAAGTAATAATAAATGGATGGTTGAAATTCAAACAGATGATTTTCGGCAAATTCTGTTAGGTACTTCAACCTAACCTTAGCAAACAGGTCGCCGCTAGAAATACCAATTCTGCTATCGATAAACCTATTAGCTTTGTTACTATTAATTAATCGAATTGCTGCAGTAAATGTGTCGCCGCCTTTAGAGGTTAAGTTTTGCCCCTTATAATCATTGTTGCCCTGATTGTCATCCAACTCATCAGAAAAAATAAAATCTATTTTTTGCTCTAAATTTGGTAGCTTTAAACGCAACCGAAATTTTTGTGTAAACACATCTAAATCTCTCGCCCTTGGCTCCCCAACGCGGACTCGAAGGGATGATTCCGTTTTGGTTCCGTCGATTTCATCACTTGCAAAAAAGCTATCAAACCACTGCGCCGTACCATAAACTGAATCGCTGATCGCATCATGAAAACCAAACAACCAATCATCTTCAGGTTTTGGATAAACAACGATTAACTCTATAGGAGTATCACTCTTCTCCTGTGCAATTGCATCAGGCATAAAGAGAATGGCCAATATAAAAACAGCTCTCATCAAACTCATAACTTCTTTTTATTAACAGTTCATATTGTTATTTAAATTATGCACCAAAACTCCGCTTTCGGTTAATCAATTGGCAAATTTATGTTGATTTTATTAAAAAATGGCAAAAAAAAATGCATCTATAAAATAGATGCATACAAACATGAAACATTAAGGGAATAACATAACTATTAAGTAAGAGCATTCTTTTCAAAATAAGTTCAATTTATTTTTAAAAAATCATACTAATCTAAATTCATGAAATAAATACAAATCACAAAAAACAAAAACCCCTGAATTAACAAGGTTTTATTTAATTTAAACTTTACAATTTATTTTTTGGAAAACTAGAACAGTTTCCCTCACTAAAGAGCAAAAATATTTATGTAAATTTACATCAACCCATTGTTTTAATTAAGATTAAATAATCCAATCGGATATCTGGAAATGTTTTTGTATGATTTTACGTTAACTTTAAATAGAGTTTATAAAAATTGCGAGCTTAATTTAACGCTTTTACCATATAGTTCTTTAGTCTTTATTATCTTTCTCAGTCTCATAAAGAGATCGCACAACTAACCGCAAAATCATCCACCAACTATATACACTTGCTACGCTACTTGAACTTCTATCACTAAGTAAACCATGAGCAACTTCATTACGTAGATTAGGCCCCACTGACTCGGTGAATACTGCTTTTAGCTCGAACAGTAAATCCTCACCTAAAATTTCTTCAGCTCGTTCGTTATTAAGTAATGTAGTTAACCCGTTTTCATTTTCAATACCATCTCTGTCGATATTTGAGGTATGAACTCCTTCGCCCTTTAAAATCATCCTTACTATATGCTCTACTTGCGGAGCCAATAAATGAATACCATTCCCAAAATCATGTTCGAAACCACTCCAAAGTGCACTGGCCATTAGGTACTCTCTTCCTTCTGGTACAATTGATGAGTGATAACAAATTAATCTTAAATATTCCTTAGTTACTCTGAACTCAGACAATATTTGATTTAGAGCGGGGATTATTTGTCCCTCTACAGTCAATTGCATGTCTTGATGAAAAGTTTGAACAACTTTATTAAAAATGGACTTATCGCTCTCATGTGAATCAAGATCGAAATTGATAGCAGGTGTTTTAGCAATTACTCTTCCATCACCACCATATGGGTTCCGGCGAATAAATTACTGAGCGGAAATTGTTGAATGTTCTTAACAGTCCTTTGGCGTAAATCTTGATATCCTTGAACAGAAAAGCCTGTAAAACACAACAGGGCAAGCTCTAGAGTTTCCTTATTCCCAACGTGTTTCCTAGCGCCAATAACTAGCTCTGATATATCAATACCTGGGCTTTTTATAAGGCCCATTTCACCTAATGAACCTGAACCTGCTTCTGTGATTTTATCTCTTATCGACTTTAGCTTTTCAGTTACTCCTAGCTCATCTCTTCTCGCAACAGGTATTCTTCGATATGCTTGTAGTGCATTTTCATAAAATGAATTTGCAACCATTTGGCTAGGAACATTACTTCGGCCCCTAGAATCACCTTCTAACTCAAAACAGTCCGCAGCTATCGATAAACAATCTAACCAACTTTCCTCTTTACCTAACGATTTGAAAATACGTTCAGACAGAGCTAAATACTCTCTAGCTTCTCTATAACCTTGATTTGTATAAAAGTCTTTAACCTTAGCAAATAGTAGCTCTGCCAACGGTTCAATTTGGTCTCTACATAATCCATTAGTGTCAATTATTTCAGCAATCCATAGGTGCATGAATGAACTATCTGGATATTCATTTTGAAGAGCTGACTGTAATGCATTTTCAATATTCTCTATCGAATCTCTATCTCTGACCTGCCTGGCTAGCCGAATACACCTTTTCCAACAGTTCCCGATATCTGAATGCCAAGTATCTGGGTGGATAGGAAGAGTTAGGTAATGTTCAATTGCTGTACGAATATAGGATACTTTCTTGGGGTTAACACACAACCACAATAAATCTGCAAACCGAGCTTTAACTAAATGATCTTCAATACCTGCTAATACATTTTCAATGAAAGATAATTGTTCAGTGTTAAAGTCATCATCAACTGCGGAGCGCTTACCTTCCAATCGCATAAATGGCTGAAATGGTTCATTGGCACTGTCTGGCTTAAGCATCATAGAACAGATAGCGGCAGCTAAGTCTAATGCATTTGCCAAGGCTTCATTTTGATTTTCTCGCTCTAATTTTGAGTGCTCCCTATAAATAGAGCTGATTGAATAATATCCGTGCTCATATGGGGGCTTAACTATCTCATTGCTTTTAGAAACAAATTCCTCAGGCAAACATAACGCTTTTGATTCCATTTATATCTTCCTTAATATTATGAATATGAATTCTGCCGGCAATTATCTTGGGTTTGGTATTATTTTATATTAACACTTTTCTACAACCACAAAAAAGCCTCTATTAACTTAACATTAAATAGAGGCTCTACATTTAACTTATGATATTAATTAATAAAGAAAAACTATTATTTTCTTATCTAATTAACTTAACAAAAGTACTTTTATATCATTTAGAACGGAATATCATCATCAAAATCAATTGATGGTTCTTGTGGGTTTACTTTAGGTGCTTGTTGAGGCTGTTGTGGTGCGAAGCCTCCTTGTTGCTGACCTTGTTGAGCATAACCACCTTGCTGCTGAGGGGCTTGTTGTTGCGGTGTTGGTGTATAACCGCCTTGCTGTCTTTGGCTTATTATAAGCTTGTTGTGGTGCTTGCTGCTGCCCTTGTGGTGCATAGCCACCTTGTTGCGGAGCTTGTTGTTGAGGCGCTTGTTGTTGGAAACCAGTATTTTGTGCATGCCCTTGCTGTTGTGTTTGCTGATTTTGCGGTGCAAATCCACCTTGTTGACCTGCCCCTTTGCTGTCTAACATTTGCATTACACCATTAAAGCCTTGCAATACTATTTCGGTGGTATATTGATCTTGCCCTTGCGGGTTAGTCCATTTACGGGTTTGTAATGAGCCTTCAAGGTATACTTTTGAGCCTTTTTTCAAGTATTCGCCGGCAATTTCCGCTAACTTACCAAACATCACTACACGGTGCCATTCGGTTTTTTCTTTTTGTTCACCTGTTTGTTTATCTTTCCATGTATCTGACGTTGCAACAGTTATATTTGCTACTGCACCGCCATTTGGCATAAAACGCACTTCAGGATCTTTACCTAAGTTACCTACAATAATTACTTTATTTACACCGGCCATGAAAAATCCTATTGCCTATTATGAGTTGCGCACAGCTAAAACGGATTGAATATTTATCAATCACTTTATTCTAGCGTTTTTAAAATTAAGTTAAGAGAGTAATTCTATAGCTAGATAGGATTAAATTCAAGGGACTATCCTTGATATAAATGTTTAGATAACTCATCTCTTATGTCCGCTGATATTTTCTTAGACACTTGAGCTTGATAGTCAAAATAAACCAGTGATGCCGTGCCCGAAACACATTTCTCACCGTGTTGCCAAATCTCTTGATATACATCGAATGAAGCGCCACCAATACGGCTAATATAAGTACGCATTTCAACTTCTTGACCATAAAACAATTGCCCATGATAAGACACTTCAATTTTTGCAATAATTAGCTGCCAGTTTTTTAGATCGAGGTTGGGAGAAAACAACTTAAATACAGGCTCTCTGCCTCCTTCAAACCAAACAGGAATTTTAGTATTGTTAATATGACCTAAGGCATCGGTATCACTAAAGCGTGGCATTAGTTTTTCTGTAAACATGGAGGACAAATCTCTATTTTTATCGATATATAACCGCTATAGTAACGTTAACGTACATAAAAATCTGCCTAAATTAGCTAGGTAAAAGCAAATAAAATCAAAGAAGCCAACATGAAATTTTTTTATATAATTTTTAGTGTATTCATTAGTCTTATTACCACCTCAAACATAGCATTTGCTAAGGGTGATCAAGCTGCACCAGATCGTACTCAAGGCGATGGACCATACAAACGTTTAATCTTGCGTGGCGGTATTGTAGTGACAGGTGAAGGCGCTCCCGCTCGTGGTCCAATGGATATTGTTATTGAAAATGATCGTATCACGCAAATAGTGAACGTGGGCAACCCAGGCGTACCTATTACTTCAAAGCGACGTCCTGTTGTGAGAAAAGGTGATAAAGAATTAAATATTGAAGGGCAATACGTATTGCCTGGTTTTATTGATATGCATGGTCATATTGGCGGCAGTGCTGATAATATTCCTGCTGAATATGTTTTTAAATTGTGGCTTGCTCACGGAATTACTACAGTGCGAGAACCCGGTAGTTTTAATGGTATACCATGGGTTATGAACCATGTGAATCGTAGTAACAAAAACAGCATCGCAGCACCACGAATTATTCCTTATTTTGGCTTTGGTCTTGGTTTAGATGAAGGTATTACGACCCCTGAACAAGCAAAAAAATGGGTTAAGTCAATTGCTAAGCAAGGCGCAAAAGGCATTAAATTTTTTGGGGCGCCACCAATTATTATGGAAGCAGCCCTAACAGAAGCTAAAAAACTAGGATTAGGAAGTATGATGCATCATGCACAACTTGATGTAACCAATATGAATGTCATTGATTCAGCCCGCTTAGGCTTAACCTCTATGGAGCATTGGTATGGGCTACCTGAGGCCTTGTTTGAACATCAACATATTCAAAATTATTCACCTGATTATAACTATAATAATGAACAAGACAGATTTGGTGAAGCGGGCCGTTTATGGAATCAAGCAGCTAAAGAAGGCAGTGAAAAATGGCTACAAGTGCGCGATGAATTACTCGCACTTGATTTTACCCTAGACCCAACCTTTACCATTTATGAAGCCAGTCGTGATTTAATGCGCGATATGAATGCTGACTGGCATAAAGAATACACATTACCCACGTTATGGGATTTTTTCCAACCTAGTCGTAATGCTCATGGCTCTTATTGGTTTGACTGGACCACTGATGATGAAATTGCCTGGAAGCACAATTATCAACAATGGATGAGTTTTGTTAACGATTATAAAAATAATGGCGGTCGTGTTACAACCGGCTCAGATTCTGGTTATATTTTTAAAATTTACGGTTTTAGTTATATTCGTGAATTAGAATTATTACGTGAAGTCGGTTTTAATGCGTTAGAGGTAATACAGGCCGCTACAATAAATGGTGCCGAAGCACTAGGCATGGCAGATGAAATAGGCTCAATTCGTGTTGGCAAAAAAGCCGATTTAGTGATCGTAAACGAAAACCCTTTACGTAATTTTAAGGTTCTGTACGGTACAGGCCATTTTCGTTTAAGTGATGATAATATTCCCACACGCGTTGGTGGTGTAAACTACACAATTAAAGACGGTATTATTTATAATGCTAAAGCGTTATTAAGCGACGTGAGATCGTTAGTAAAAACAGCAAAAGGCCAACAAAAAAATAAATAGCACGCTAATTACGGCTATAGTTAAGCTATACTAAAACAGCTTTGTAATCTTTTCGCTGCTTAAGCAGGCAGCGTTTACATAAGGATTTCAACATTCCTATTCGCAATATTTGTATGCTAATTAGCAGCCTAACAATCGCTGCTATAGTCCTTTTTTTTATGGGCGTTACAAGCGCCAAGGCATACGCACAAGAGATTAAAAGCAATAAAATTACTCCCAAAACAACTCATTGTACACAAAAACAACCCAATGTTATTTTTAATCCATTAACCATTTTTGACGAAAATGAAAAAGGAATAACGTTCTTACATCGTTGGGCCAATGCTATTCATATAGAAACTAAGCAAATTACCCTAGAAAATGAAGCAGCATTTTTCCTCAATAAATGTTCGAAAACCTTTGCCGATATGGCTGAGTTAGAAAGACACTTACGTAGTAGACGGTATTTACGTGATGCGCAAGTAACCGGCGACGTAATGGTTGAAAATATCACTGTTAATACTTGGGATAACTGGTCTTTAATGCCAACCATTAATTTTGGTCGCCAAGGCGGAGAAACCTCCTATAGTCTGGGAATGAAAGAGCGCAACTTACTCGGATTAGGCATCGATGCTGAAATTGAGACCTATAAAAACTCGCAACGTAAAGGGTATAAAGTTAAAACAACTATCCCATTATTTAATGAAAAAAATATCGATTTAAAACTACGTTTTGCTGATAACGATGATGGTACTCAACAGTCTTTATTTTTGAAAAAGCATTTTGCTAGCTTTTACACTCACAATGCTTATTCAATAGGTTTCAATGAAGAAACTCGCCACGATACTATTTATCAAAACAACCATAAATTATCGATTTATTCTCATGATATTAGTTATAAAAATGCAGAATATGCTTGGTTAGATTTTAATAATACAACATCACTTCTACGTTATAGTATGGGTATAACGCAAGATTACCATGACTTTTCAACGATTAACTTATATACAGAAGTTTTTTCTCATCTCGATAAGGTATTAGGCACGACATATTCTGGAGTACTACCACAAGATCGTCATTTTATTTATCCTTGGGTTGGCTTTGAATACATAGAAAAAGATTTTAGAAAACTTACAAATATTCATTTAATCACGCAAATTGAAGACTTTAACCACGGCCGGCAGTTTAGCTCTCGCTTAGGGGTTAGTGATGGGAAAAAAGACAATAGTGCTTGGGCATTATTTCAGGCTGAAATAAACAAAGGTTTTGAAGTTCATAAAAACGGTTTAATATTACTAAATATTGCGTTAGATAGTGATATTTATGATCAGCAAGATCATCACGTATTACTCAAGATGAATACTGAATATTTTTATAATATTAGTGCCGATTGGGGTTTTTACTTAAATAACACAATTGTCATCAGTAAAAATCAATACCTCGATAAACCAGTGACAGTTGGTGGCGATACTGGTTTACGCGGTTTCCCTCTACAATACCAACATGGTAAACGTAGCACTAAATTCACTGCTGAACTCCGTTATTATCCTCATTTAAATATTTTTAAATTATTTGATATTGCCGGAACTGCATTTTTTGATATGGCACGAACATTTGGCTATATTGATGAACCAATAAACGAGTTGCCAACAATAGATAACAATATTGAACCCGGGTGGTTATATGCTCTAGGGATGGGAGTTAGGTTGTATTCACCACATGCGGGTGGAAACAATCATGTTGTTCATATCGATTTTGCTTTCCCACAAAGCAACAACCCAGACATTGATAATTTTGAAATCAGACTTGAAGCCAAGCGCTCGTTTTAATTACCGTTTCTATCATTAAAACGACTAGTGTTTGCTAATAATAAACACTGATAAACCCAACTGGTATTATAAAAATCGCTTCAAAATTCGGTCTATTTGTGAAAAACGTATTTTATTTAATAACTTTTTCGGTTTCATCGGATAATCATTTAACGTATCAATTTCACTAAAATGACTTATTTTATGTGTATTTTCCATTATAGCATCAACCTCAGGATTAACTTTAGCCATTAATCCGTGAGAAGGGTCATCAAGCAATAAACCATTTTCTAAATCTAATGCCCATGCTCGTGGGTTTAAGTTACTGCCTGTGAGTAAATGATAGCGTTCATCACTGATAATACCTTTTAAATGAAAGCTATTATCATCATGTTTCCATAAATATATATTTAACAACCCCTTATCAATAAAATTTTGATAACGTTTTACAAATCGCTTTAAGAGCATTTCATAAATATAAGGCACAATGCCAATTGTACTAAAAGCAGATTCGTCAGCAATATAAAAATCATTAGCCGTTTTATCACCAACAACTAAAGTAATATTAACACCACGCTTTAATGCGTTAATAACATCTTTTGCTAATACAGGGGGCAAGTTAAAATATGGGGTAAAAATAATTAATTTTTTTGTGAATTTTTAATGGTCTGGCGCACTACTTTATTTAGCCGGTTTCTTCTTCGTCCGAAACCAATTAAGGGGGTAATGGTTATTGGGTTATCAATAACGCCTGAATGTTTCTCACTACGGACAGAACACATAGGATACGTTGATTTTTTCAACAAGGCTTTTAACGCTAAAATATTTTGTTTTTGCTGAATAGGCGTTGGTAAGTCATGCTCGTTTAGTAATGGTGCTAAGTTTGAATCAACAAAAGTGTTTCGTAAATACTGACAAAACCGATTGCTTAGCGCGGCACTATCAATTTGATAATATCGGTCTAAACGGTAACGATTGCCTTGATGCATATACACATCATTAATACTTGCTCCGGTATAAAAAAGTTCATCGTCAAAAACCATGCCTTTTAAATGTAATACACCAAACAGCTCTTTACGCTTAACGGCAATACCATATATTGCAACTTTTTGATCATACTGCTCTGCCAATTCAAGATATAAAGCTCTGTTACCTAAGCTTTCTTTTTCACCAATTAAACCACGTTGACCACGATGATAATCAACAAAAATATTGATGTCTAATGTTGGTGTGGTTTCTTTCGCTTTATACAATGCATGCAGTATTTCTCTGCCCGCATCATCGTCCTGCACATACAATGATGTTATATATATACGTCGTTGAGCATTAGCAATTAAAGATAATAATTGTTGTTTGTACTGTTTAGGTTCAGAAAATATTTCAATGTCTGAACTACTAATTACAAGATTTTTCATTTCAAAAGTCAGAGGTAAAAGAGCGAAAACCAAAAGAAATTACCTCAATTGGTTTCGCTATATAATATGCATTTTCAGCAGTATACGTCAGTTTATAACCATTCACCAAGGCAAAATATTTTCACCTGTTATTCAAGCTGCCTGAATTGATCTCCGATCATATCACCATGGCTAGTTCTGCTGCTTGTCTAATAGCACGTTTAGCATCAAGTTCAGCAGCAACATTGGCACCACCAATTAAATGCACCTTCACACCACCTCGTTCAAGCGACTGTTGAAGATCGCGGTTAGGCTCTTGCCCGGCACAAATAATAATATTATCTACTTCCAACAATTGTTCTTTACCATTAACCTCTATCAACAAACCTTCATCGGTAATAGCTTTGTAAGTAACCCCAGGCACCATTTTTACGCCATGTTTAACTAAATTGGCTCGATGCACCCAACCTGATGTTTTCCCCAAACCTTTACCAACCTTAGTTGTTTTTCGTTGTAATAAGGTAATTTCTCGCTCAGGTATTTCTTGGGCATCTAAGCTCGGTTCAAGTAATGCACCAGACCCTTGGTATGCTTTGTCTACCCCCCAATTTTTTAACCAAGCATTGAGGTTTGTGGTCAATGATTCACCCGATTCAGCTAAGTAAGAAGCAACATCAAAACCTATACCGCCTGCGCCAATAATTGCAACCTTTTTACCTACCGGCACTTTTTCACGTAATACCTGCAAATAACTCAACACTTTGGGATGGTCAAAACCTTCAATGTTCAGTTTTCGTGGCTTAATGCCTGTTGCTAACACTACTTCATCAAAGCCTGCTGCTAATAAGCTTTCAGCATTCTGCTCACTATTTAAATGTACTGAAACATGATGTAACGCTAGTTGTTTATTGAAGTAACGTAATGTTTCATAAAACTCTTCTTTACCTGGAATTTGTTTTGCTACATTAAACTGACCACCAATTTCATTGATTTTATCAAACAAGGCGACTTCATGACCCCGCTCACTCGCATAAACACTAAAGGCTAAGCCTGCCGGTCCAAGACCAATAACCGCTATTTTTTTAGTTTGCTTAGCAGGGCCAAAATTAAGCTCTGTTTCATAACATGCTCTGGGGTTAACTAAACAAGACGCTCTTTTTTGTTGAAACACATGATCTAAACACGCTTGATTACAGCCAATACAAGTATTAATTTCGTCTGATTTATTCGCAGCAGCTTTATTAACAAAGTCGGCATCGGCTAAAAATGGTCTAGCCATTGACACCATATCAGCTTGTCCTGACGCTAGTATTTCTTCTGCAACCTCAGGAGTATTGATACGGTTAGTGGTAATTAACGGAATTGATACCTCTTTTTTCATTCGCTCAGTGATCCATGTAAATGCAGCTCTTGGTACAGAAGTCACAATGGTAGGTACGCGTGCTTCGTGCCACCAATACCCGTATTGATTAACGTAGCACCGGCTTTTTCTACCGCTTTTGCCATCGTGACCACTTCATCCCAAGTGTTACCACCTTCAACTAAATCCAACATGGATAATCGGAAGATAATAATGAAATTTTCCCCTACTTTAGCGCGTACCGCCTTAATAGTTTCTATCGCTATGCGCATGCGATTTTCGATACTTCCCCCCCAATTATCAGTACGTTGATTGGTACGAAGACAAGCAAATTGATTAATTAAATACCCTTCACTACCCATAATTTCAACGCCATCGTAACCTGCTTTAGCGGCTAAGGAGGAAGCATGAGCATAATCTTTTATCGTACCTAAAATTTGCCTTTCTGACATAGCTTTAGGCGTAAAAGGAGTAATCGGTGATTTGATTTTACTTGGAGCAACACTAAAGGGGTGAAAAGCATAACGACCTGTATGTAGTAGCTGTAAACATATTTTAGTCGGGTATTTATGAACCGCAGCCGTCACCTCTTTGTGCTTATTCACATGCCAAAAATGACTTAGTTCACTACCAAAAGGAGCTATTCTGCCACGTTTGTTAGGGCTAACACCACCGGTAACAATAAGGCCAACACCACCTTTTGCTCGCTCTTCATAAAAAGCAGCTAATTTAGCAAAACCGCCCTTTTCTTCTTCAAGTCCTGTGTGCATTGATCCCATTAAAGTACGGTTAGCTAATTGGGTAAAACCTAAATCTAAAGGCGTTAATAAATGCTTAAATGGCTTATCTTCAGTTGAGGTTTTAGTGGTGTTTAGTGTTGTCATCTTAATTCCTATTGGTCTAACCAGATACCTTAGTATAGGTTAATTTACCTCTGTTTTTTTTAAAACACAAGTTAATTTTGACACCTGTCAGATTAAATGAAAAAATTACCAACAAATACTTAATGCCTGTAGAATAGCTTATAATTTTATTTAATCTACATCTCTTAAAACACATTCATCGGGTATTGGTAAAGCAACCATATAAAACATCAATGAAACAGCCACTTATTAAAAAACGTACCCTAATTACGATAATCATTAACCAACTTGAGCAAGCACTTGCACAAGCAATTAATGCTGCAAACGAAGCGCATGCAGCAGCAGTGGACGATCAAAGCATTGCAGAAACACAATATGACACACTAGCCATTGAAGCTAGCTACTTAGCGGAAGGGCAATCAAGGCGTGTTAAAGAATTACAAACCAGTATTCATCAATACCAAGGCCTAACCCTGCTAGATTTTGATGAAAATAAACCTGTTGCATTAACAGCGTTAGTTCAGCTTTCAAATGACATACCAAATCAACATTGGTTTTTTATTGGTCCCACAGCAGGAGGGATGCGTTGTACGATATCAGACCAAACGATTACTGTTATCACACCGCAATCTCCTATGGGAATGGCATTAATTGGAAAATATCAAGAAGATGAGATAGATATCAAACTTGGCAATAAGCAATTAAGTGATTACCTCTCACAGGTTATCTGAGAAAACGCTGTTAAACATAAGAACAAAATAACCTCTCTTATACTTCAAGACATAAATCTTTAGCTCTGTGTTCAGCCGTTAACACTAATACATACGAAATTTTGAACGCTAACCCCGTTAACATAAGCGTGAAATGCCAAAACATGGTCCAGTAAAGCGTCATATGTAAATCTGAAACAAACAGAATGTAAATAGCTGACAGTAGTATACAAAATGTTAAAACCATTGCAGTAACACCTAATTTATACATAAATAAATCCCTGAATTAAAAACCTGATATTAGGATAATCAAACCCTGATTTTATGTATAATGAATAATAACTGCATTTAACTTCATTTATTTTGATATAAAGGTTTGTATCGATGGATATCGTCCTAGCGAAAACATTTTTAGAAATAATGAGCACAGGCACTTTTATGGAAGCGGCTCGCAAATTAAACATCACTCAAACAGCCGTAACGACAAGAGTAAAAAACTTAGAAAACCAACTCAATTGCAAATTATTCGTTCGCAACCGATCTGGTGCTCAACTGACACGTGAAGGCGAAGTGTTTTCAACCTACGCGCTAACACTTGTTCAAACATGGCAAAAAGCACAAGCCCAATTGAAATTTCCGATGAATTTAACTGAATCGATACACATTGGTGCTGACATCACGTTGTGGAATCCGATCATGGTTGAATGGTTAGAGCAAATTACCCAAGCACTACCTAATATAAATATTCATGTGGAAATTGATCATACCGAGGGGTTAGTTAAGCAATTGAAAGCCAATAAGCTCGATGCGGTTGTCGTGCATCAGCCAAATTATTTTTCTGGCTTGGTAGTGGAACAGGTTGTTGAAGAAAAACTCGTCCATGTTCGCTCAACCACATCCGCATCACCTTACTTACTTATTGATTGGGGCAGTGAATTTAAAAGCCAATTAGAGGCTGTGTTCCCTTTGTCGCGTCAAGCAACACTGAGTTTTAACCTAGGACCGTTAGCATTAAAGTACATACTAAAAAAAGGTGGGAATGGTTACTTTAGAACGCGTGTGATAGAACACCATATCAACTCAGGACAATTAGAAAGAGTAACAGGCTCACCTGAATTTGCTTATCCAATTTTTGTCATCTATCGTGCCGATAATAATAAAGAGTTTTTACCTAGTATTATTACCTGCTTAAACCAAAGCTTTAACAATACAAGTTCATGGGAAATTTGATTGCACTGTAAAAGGTAAGTTCACCTGAGCGGGGTTTAATATAATCATCCGTTGAGATATGAATAACCCACGACTTATTAGTAGGCTATTCATTAGGCTAGCGTCAGATTAACCACCTTCCAAATACAATATTTAACCTGAACTCGGTTTAAGAGATAGCTAACAAATTGAAATATCGATAAAATTTTTTATAATATATCTCTAGCTTGATAGTTTTTCTTAATTCAAGGCAAATTTCGCGTCAATAGGCGGTCTATTGCAAGTAAATTTAACGCAGAAGTAAGGAAAAATAGCTGCTAGAGAAGCATTTATTAAGCCGAGCTCAGGTTATTTAATTACACTGTATTGTTGCTGTATTAGCAGCATTAGTTGAAAAATAAATATCACTAATTGACAGTGTCATCTCACTAGAGCTTGTGAGAGAGAACACCGTTGTAAGCTTATCAAACTGGATACCGACCTTATCAAAACAACTTAGCCCCACGGACAATTCATGCCATTCATCTTTGGGCAATTCTAAAAGTTGTTTAGTAATATCTATGCTTGCCTGACAATGTTGCTGCTCTGCTGTAGTTTTACCACAAAACATAGACAACATAACCGCGGTAGCTATATCACTCTCTCTTTTAACTGTGAACGCCAGTGCTGACGAAATGATAGGTGTCATCGCAAGGTCAGCAATTTGCCCATCAAGCGTTGAGAACTTAACTCCACCTTCACGGTCACCGGTTAACTGAATTCGAAAAGCATCTTCTTGTACGTTTTTATCAACCGTTCGGTATGAAATACCCGGCAAGAAAGCACTGTTTGACTCAATTTTGCTCACTTGTTCGCCCGATGTTAACAACAACTGCCATGGTTTTATTGCTTTGCCCGCAAAAATTTTCATATTCTTTTTGCTGCTGTTTACTAATTGATATTCTTCAGGTAAATCACTCGGTAAAGTACTTGCTTCACCATAATGCAAGCCAAAACCATAGGGTAATAACGGTTGATAATCTTCATCAAAGCGATTAACTATTTGTGTCGGCGAATTAGGCCACGAGAAAGATAATTTTCCGATAAAGTTATGCTGTACTTGTTCATGAATATCCGTTAACAACACATCAGCAACAGCTTTACCTTCAGAGCCAGGCAACCACGCTGCCACAAACGCATCACTGGCATTCAGTTCTGCATTTACCCACAGTGGACGACCACTAATAAAGAGTGACACCACGGGGATACCTTGTGACTTTAAACGTTTTAATAAGGCTAAATCTGATTTATTTTCCGCTTGATAGGCTAAATTTTCTATGTCACCTTGCCCTTCAGCATACGGCTCTTCACCAAAAACCACCACGGCAACATCCGGCTTTTCGGTAAATATACCTTCTTCATTTAATGTTATTTTTCCTGACAGCCTTGACTTGCTGTGCAAGACCATCATAAATTGAACTTCCTCCCGGAAAATCACTATTTTGATTATTCGTACCTTGCCACGTAATAGTCCACCCACCAGATTGCTTACCAATATTATTTGCCGCATCGCCCGCAACGAGAATATTCATTTTGGGAGAAAGGGGCAATAATCCTTGATTATTTTTTAATAACACTAAGGATTCACGCACCGCTTGTCTTGCTATATCACGATGAGCTTCGCTACCTATGAGCTCTGTTTTACCCGAAAATTGGCGTTTAGGCCGGACTAGGTTTTTCAAAAAGTCCTGCTCTAAGTTTTACCCGTAATATACGGCTTACAGCATCATCAATACGTGCTTGTGAAATTTCACCTCTGTTGACTTGGGCAATGGTATTTTCATAAAGTGGTTTCCACGCATCGGTTGGCACCATAAATATATCTAAACCGGCATTCACTGATTGCGGACAGCTTTCATTACTACAACCTTTTACTTGTCCGTGACCATTCCAATCTCCAACTACAAAACCGTCAAAACCCATTTTTTCTTTCAAAACTGTGGTTAACAAATAGTGATTACCGTGAATTTTTTCCCCTTGCCAACTATTGAATGAGGCCATTACTGATTGCGCTCCTGCAGTTAAACCACCCAGATAACCTTGGGCATGGATATCAAACAAAGTTTGCTCATTCGCTATATTATTTCCTTGATCAACGCCACCTTCAGTACCGCCATCACCAATGAAGTGTTTCACCGTACTAATAACACGATCATTACCTAAAAAGTCCTTACCCACAGTACCTTGCAAACCATGAACAATGGCTGATGCATAGTTTTTTACAATGTCAGGATCTTCAGAATAGCCTTCGTAGGCTCTGCCCCGCCGATCATCCCTAACGGTTGCTACCGTTGGCGCAAAGACCCAATCGATACCTGTAACCATTACCTCTGTAGCGGTAACCTGTGCTATTTTTTCTAATAGTTCTGGATTATTCGCCGCGCCTAAACCAATATTGTGCGGAAACAAGGTAGCGCCGATAACATTATTGTGGCCATGCACAGCATCTGTGCCCCACATTGTAGGAATAGTGCTACCATCGAGTGAATCATCTATAGACGCTTGATACATTTGTTCTGCTAAATTTATCCAGTCCTGTGGCGTTGCATGTTTGTTGTTATCAGGAAAAGCACCTCCACCATTTAAATAAGAGCCAAAGCCATATTTACGCATATCTTCTGGAGTTATATCTCTGATCTCTGGTTGGATCATTTGCGCAACTTTCTGCGCTAATGTCATCGTAGACAATATCTCAACAATTTTTGACTCAATTGCTGCATCTTGCTTCACTTCAACTTCAAGTTTAGGCCAAATGGTTTTATTCACTTCTACTTCATGTGTTGTTTCTTTATCAACCGAATTGCCCGCCTGGCTACAGCCAAATATAAACATTGGGGAAAGCAGGATAAATAATGCTTTAGGGGTAAATTTACAATACATCTTTATGTCTCACTTACTGTGTTTTGTGTGTTGATTTGCTACCACTTACGCCATAAAACGCAATGTAAATGTAACAAAGTAAAGGTAAAACGAAGGCTAATTGAATGCCTAAGTTATCCGCCAATACGCCTTGTAATAATGGTAAAATGGCACCACCAACAATGGCTAAACACAGAATACCTGCGCCTTGACTCGTGTGTTTGCCTAAGCCATTCAACGCTAAACTAAAAATTGTAGGAAACATGATAGAGTTACATAACCCTACCAACAAAAGTGCCCACATAGCTAAAGCGCCAGAGCTAAGAATAGCTAGGGCAATCAGTAATACCGCCAACAAGGCATTAAAACCAAGTACTTTACCGGCATCTAACTTTTGCATTACCGCCGCACCGATAAAACGTCCGCCCATTGCCCCTCCCCAATAATAGGTGAGGTACTTTGCTGCTTCAGTTTCGGCCAAACCGGCAATGTCAGTTTCGCCCAAGAAATTAACCAAAAAGCTACCTATTGACACTTCAGCACCAACGTATACAAAGATGCCAAGCGCACCTAACACCAAATGACGATATTGCCATGCAGAGCCCGTCACCTTTTCATCCTCGAATACGACTGCACTGTCTACTTTAGGGAGTTTCAAATACGAAAATATGGCCGCTAACAATAATAAAATAGCCGTTAAAAATAAGTACGGCATTTTAACTGAGTCGGCTGATGCGGCTGTTGTCATCGAGCTTGCCGCTTCATTAAGGATAAACAGCGCACCTAAATACGGCGCAACCGTTGTACCTAAGGAGTTAAAGGCTTGTGTCATGGTTAACCGTGATGATGCCGATGCAGCAGGCCCCAATAAAGTAACATACGGATTAGCAGAAACTTGTAACACCGTAATACCGCTTGCTAACACAAAGAGTGCTGATAAAAACAAGTTGTAACTGTGGTATTCAGCAGAGGGATAAAACATAAGACATCCAATAGCGGCAATGACTAAGCCGAAAACGATACCTTTTTGATAACCTACTTTTTTAACTAAACGTCCCGCCGGTAATGACACGAGAAAATACGCGCCAAAAAAGCAAAATTGTACCAACATCGACTGAGTGTAACTCAAGTCGAAAATCGCTTTTAAATGCGGAATTAATATGTCATTTAAACAGGTAATGAACCCCCACATAAAAAACAAGGTGGTTAGTGACACAAGGGCAAACTGATTAGTGCTATTTGCCTCATTTGAATCGTTAGTTTGGCTATTTTGCTGATCTACAATAAACGAAGTGCCTGCCATAAGGAGACCTCTCTTTCTTAAATTTGAAAAGTGGATTGAAAGCCGGTTAACGCGGGAATTAATCCCGCGTTATGTTTCAATTAGCTTACTTAAAGCTATAGCGAACACCCAAGGTATATCTTGAACCATATTGACGAGCAAATAGGAATTGCTCTTCATAACGTCCATAACCTTGTTCTGTTTCGTTATTTAAGTTGAGGCCTTCGAAAAATACCGTGAAGTTTTCGTCTATATCATAGTTAACACTCATATCAACTTGACCAAACTCTTTCGCAAATTGTGGAGGCGCATCAGCAGAGCCTTGATCTTGGCCTACACCAATAAGGTACTCATCACGCCATGCGTAAGTTACTTTCACAGATAAATCATCTTTTTCATAGAACACTTGAAAGTTAGCCGAATCACCTAACCCTGTTAACGGCGTTTGCGGCTCTAAGTCTGCAACACTGTCAACTTTAGTGATATCATCAACATCAAACTCAACATCACCATCAACAAAGGTTGCATTAGCACCAAAACCAAAACCACTGTCTCCAAAAAAGTGCTGCACTGCAACTTCAATACCATCAACTGTTTTGTTATCAGAGGTGTTAAATGGCTGAGTGATATTCCAAGTCATTAGCGGATCATCAGCATTAGGAGTGAGGTAACCTTGCGCATTTACGGTTGCGCCATTGGCTATCATTTGTAAGCGAATATCCTCACCGGTTGTAGAAAGTCCTGCGGCATTAAGGTCAGCAAGTGCTTGTGCATAACGAGGTCCTGCAGCGATGTCGCGTATACCTTCATATTGACTTGAAATACGACGCGTACTGATGAAGTTTTTAACATCTTTTCTAAAGTAACCTACTGAAGCATAACTACCTTCTGCGTAGTAATATTCTAAAGAAAGATCAAGGTTGGTAGATTCATAAGGATCTAGGTCAGTATCACCTTGTCCACCAGTACGTCCTTCCAAACCGGGGCTAGAACTTAAGGATAAACCACCGGCTAAATTGCCTAATGGTGCTCTAGAAATCGTTTTCCCCCAAGATGCACGAGCAACAATATCATCAGTCAAGTCAACTCTAATATCAAGCATCGGCAGAAGTACGTCATAATCCCCCTCTTCCGTGTAAAAGGTATTTTCACCTGAAGTATATTGGGTGTGCCACTCAGTATTTTTTAGCCACCAAACATCCGTTGGAACATCTTGTAAAACATTACTTTCCACTGCGGTTTCTTCATAACGCAAGCCAACGCTCATTTGTACAGGAAATTCAGCTAGTTCAAATTCAAATAAAGATGAAACATAAATACTGTTGGTATTTTCTTCTACTGAGCCTTGCCCTTTAACAGCTCCTTCACGGTAAGGGTCTGTACTAAAGTAATCATCGCCTAATAGATCACTGTTTAGGAAGGCAGCAGAACGTGCAACGGCTTCATCGAAATCAAAACTATAGTAATATCCAAGACCTATGGGGTTGTCACCATTTGAAAATTCATCTAAAAAACCATCAGTAGTATTGTACTCAAACATACCATCTGGAAACGCTGCTGAATAATTTGGATTAAACAAGAAACCACCAATGAGGCCACTCCACGCATTTGAGCCGCTCATTGTTTGTTCAGTGCGAGCAAGTCCGAATTTAACCGACATTAATGCTGAGTCATTAGGATTTTCCCATGAACCATCAATTTGTAATTGATCAACTTCAGCTTTACCTGGACTGTGTATAAATTGACTAAAATGTGAGTCCATTTCACTTGGTGCCAGTGTCGTTGAACCATTATTCCAAAAGATTGTACCTTGTGGAATATCACCCGTTCTAAAATCATAATGTTTAGTCACTAACTGATCTGAACCAAACACCAATGAACCAGTACCATTCATCCCCTTATCTTTACCATTGTCTATTTTGTTTTCTGAATTGTGGTAATCGACTGATAAGATTAAATCATCCGTCGCTTGCCATTCGATATTAAAACCTAGTGAGCTTTCGTTCGTTTCGGTTGTATCACGATTTGCAGTATAGGAGCCATCGTTACCAGACATATCAGCGAATATAACCGTGCCGTTTTCATCTAATTCATAGGATTTAATACTGCCACCATAATCGTGCCATTGTCCCCAACCAATTGCATTAGTGCCGGTAATAGATTCACCCATAGTGTAATCCAGTGTCAAAATGACACTTTCAATTGGTGCATATTGAAATGCAATATTCGCGTTAGTTCTTTCACGTTCTACATTAGCAATACCGTAATTCATATCACGTGGAAAGAATGCGCCTGCTGCGGCATTGGCATCACGATTATCAATCACTTTATCAGCATCTAAGCTAGGAAGTTGCGCATCTGGTCGGTACTGCCGGCCTTGAATGTTTGCTGCTTGTTGTTGAAAATCACGTTGTTGATGAGAGAACGAGAATGCAACACCAAAGGTATCATCAGCAAAAGTATTGCTGTATAAACCTGAGAACTCAGGGGTGATATCATCCCCTTCTACATTTGATGAGTCATAGATGCCTTTTGCAGAGATCACCATTTTCTCGCCGGGACTACTAAAAGGTTTCATGGTAACAATATTAACAGTCGCACCTAAACCACCACTTGGGTTTTCTGCACGCGCTGTTTTGTTAACGATAAGCTCACTCACCCCATCAGAAGATAAATTCTCTAAACTGTATGAACGAGAGTTACCTGTTCCTGGCATTTGACGCCCATTTAACGTGATCAAGTTAAAATCAGGACCAAAACCACGCACGGTAATTTCGCTACCTTCACCATTATTACGACTTACCGTAACGCCAGTAATGCGTTGTAATGACTCAGCTAAATTGGTGTCGGGAAATTTCCCCATATCCTCTGCTGATATAACATCGACAACACCAGAAGTATTCCTCTTTACCAACATTGAACGCGTTAAGCTACTCATAATACCAGTAACTTCAATGACTTCGACTTCTTTGTCTTTTGTTTCTGTTAAAGCAGCTTCTTCTGCCATTACATTGGTATTCAAACCGGCAGTTAATGCTGCTGATATATAAACGGCTAAGCGTTTTTTAGCAAATTTTGATTGTTTCATGATTACCCTACTTTCTTAAAATTAGTGTTAAAAACTGCGGTACGTATTCTTTATATTTTGTACCGCACAACATTTTAATCGACGAGATTATTGAGCTGTTATCGCAACATTATCAATACGATAGACAACACCTTCACCCGTTCCCCAAGCAGGGAAAAACATTAATACATCTATGCCGCTGATATCTAACCCTGCATCAAATAGCGTTTGTAGTGGAAATGTGTATGTTTGCCATTCACCAACAACAGGGTCTACACCTTCTATACTTTTATTTAAGGCAAGCTCTGCAAAAGTACTTGCGTCATTTGCTTCTATTTTAAATAACCATGCAGCTGAGGCATCGTTTGGAGGGGTAATAACTTTAAGGTCAAATTTCACTACACCGTTAACTAAAATGGCTGAAGCATCAACAAATACACCATCTTCAGCAAAAAGTCCCACTACTGTCGGCTGTGCACCAATAATATATTCAGCAGTCATGCCATGATCAGTATCATCATTTTCAAGGGTTGGTGTTGAACCAAAGACAACAGTCCCACATTGACCAACCTGTAGCCGGTGCATCGGCCAATAGCACATCATTATCTACTGATGAGGCGGTTGGATCATAAATTTTCACGTTGTCTACACGATAAATTGCGCCATCGCCACCCCCCAAGCAGGGAAAATCATCAAGACATCAATTGCACTTACATCTAAACCGGCATTGGCTAAATCAGATAAATTAAAGGTGTATGTTTGCCATTGGTCAACTGCAGGTGTCGTACCTTCTACACTGTCAGTTAAAGGAAGTTCCGCAAAGCTTGCTGCATCATCGGCTTCAACTTTAAATACCCACGCCGCATCGCCAGGCATTGCCGTTACTTTCATGTCAAACTGAATAACACCATTAGACAGTATTGCAGATGCATCAAATGGCGCAGGGGTTTCCGTGTTCGCTTCTCGAGAGATAAAGCCCATAACGGTTGGATTATCACCAATTGAAAATTCAGCGACATTGCCATGTGCATCATCATCTAATTCAACTGTTGGAGTAGAGCCACCACAACAATCCCACATTGGCCAACTTGAGTTTTCATCATCAGTAAAGACGACTAATTCAGGAGAACCACCAACGTCACCCGCAATCGTTATATTCGCTATTAAATATTGTGCACCTTCACCGGTACCCCAAGCAGGAAATATCATCACAACATCAATAGCACTTAAGTCTAAGCCTGCTTCTTGTAGAACGGATAGTGGAAATGTATAGGTTTGCCATTCACCGCCAACGGGTTCAACACCTTCTAAGCTCGAAGATAAATTTACATCACCACTATTCGTTCCCCCTTCGCCGCCTTCTACTTTAAGTATCCATGCACTTGCAGCAGGTGGAGCTGTGACAACTTTCATTTCAAATGATAATGTACCGTTAAGGTCTACTAAAGGCGATGCATCAAATGGTGTTGATGCACCAGTAAAGTCATCAGGAAAGTGACCACTTCTGGTACTAAAACCTAACACAGTGCCATTATTGTCATTAATATTAAATGCAACAACATCACCTTTATCCGCATCGTCAATTATTGCAGGTGAAGTGCCACCACAACAATCCCATGCAGTCCAACTAGCATTTAACGCTCCGTCAAATATTGATAAGTTTTTAGCTATACCATCACTAGGTGGAGCCGGCACTGGTGCCTGCCCCTCGACAAGCGCATCTTCTAAACTGTCGTAACCGGCTCTTACCGTTTCACAACCTTTACCTGTCTCTAGATTTTGCTGACATTGATAAACACGCACGTAGTCAACTTCAAATTTGTTGTCCGCATTAAAAGCAGCAGCATCAACGCCTAACTCATTAGTGTTTTCCGGCCAATCTCCGCCAACAGCAAAGTTTAGAATTAAGTAAAATTCTTTGTCATATGGGGCGTTATCCCAATGCGTCGTGAGTTCACCGGTAAATTGGTCATAATATTCAGTGAACCAACCTTGATGTGCTAAACCAACAGCTTGTTCTTTACTGTTGTAACGTACTTCTGATTGACGTTGTGTTGCATATAAATAGTTATCCATATACCAACGTATTTCACCCTCTTGCCACTCTATAGCGTAAGTGTGAAAATCATCAGCAGGGTTAGCGCCACTTGCTTGGTGATAAGCTTTACCAGAGTGTGCATTGTCAGGCCGGCTTTTGCCGTAATGAAGCGTACCGTAAATATTGTTTTCTGATGTACCATCTTCTCTAGCAGCACCTAAGTTTACCGATTCAAAAATATCTATTTCACCAGAACGTGGCCATTCTCCATATTCTTCATCTGTTGGCATCATCCAAAATCTTTGGCCAACTGCCTTGTCCAGAGGGAACTTTCGCTCGCATTTCTATACGACCGTATTTAAAATCAGCTTTATATCGAGTTACCATTCGGGCTGATGTATAAGGTAATGCAGCGCCTTCTTCGGCAGGTAAAGCAACAATATTTAACATCCCGTCTTGTACATAAGAGTTTTCAGTACTGTCGGTATAACATTGCTTCTCTTGATTACCACCACCGTCACAGTTAACTTCATGTGTCCAGTTCTGAGTGTTTATTGTGCTTTCTTCAAATTCATCACTCCAAACCATTTTCCAATCACTAACCGGTAGTTGTGGATCTATTTTACTTGGGTCAGTGTTTGTTTCAGCACCTCCCCCACACCCTAGCAATGACACCGCTGAAACTAACACACAAAACTGTGTAATATTTTTTGCAACTTTCATCATAATTTGATTTCCAAGTCTCTAACTAATATCGGTATTTCGATTCATTGTTACTTTGTAATTGTTATAACAATCAATGATTCGAACGATAGTTAAATAGATATACGTTAGCTGTTTGCAAACTGTATAAGCTATCCCCTAGTGTCATCTTGTGACAAGGATGAAAGCGTTACAACGCAAATGCGGCATCAGGTGTCATTAACGCGGCATGGGTGTTTTTTACCCAGATAACACGACAAAGCGAGACAAAAACGCGCTAACCCGAATTATCAATGTTTTAAGTCACAATTTAGTAATAAATTAATTGTTACTATAACTGTTTTGATTCAATTAACTTTTGAATGGCTGAACTAAAATTACGGCTCACTTTTAACTGAATATCATCACCTAACGTTAAAATACTTTCACTATTACGAAGGGCGCGAATACTGTTAATACAGTTGATATTAACTAAGGTCGATTTGTGAATACGAATAAACACACGTTCATCTAACTGGGTAGCTAGCTTTTTCATGGTTATACGTACGATGTGGGTTTCTTTGTCGGTATGAACACACATGTAATCACCGGCAGCATCAATCCGGCGGATATTGTTAACAGGTAAAAATACCTTTTCATTATCGCTGTTTTTAATAACCAGTTCTTGGCAATAAGACACAGGTAATGGAGAATCAGTTTCAAGCCAATTTTCTAATTCTGAAATGGCAATACCTGACGATTCTCCCAATGCTTGCAGCAGTTTACATTTTTCTTTCTCATTCATTGGGTTTTCAGGGGTATGTTTTTCTAAAAGTCGTTCAACCGTTTTTTTTAAACGCCCTAAATTAGCGGGTTTCAATACGTAATCAATGGCATTTAATTCAAACGCATCAAGCGCATACTCTCCGTAAGCACTAACAAAAACGATCATAGGCAGAATATCTGACTGCAGCGCTTGTACAACTTCAATACCATTTAATCCGGGCAAACGTAGATCAAGAAACAAAACATCAGGACACAACTCGTGGCATAACGCGATGGCTTGATCACCGTCACTGGCCTCTGCAATCACATTAATTTCAGGTATTTTTTCAAGACGCAATCGTAAACCTTCAAGCGCAAGAGGCTCATCATCAACAATAATGGCAGTTAAAATTTGTTCACTCATTATAAATTCTCAAAAGGTACAGAGATGGTCACAGTGGTTCCTTGTTGTTCGTTATCGCTAATACTAATTTCATAATCTCCATTAAACATAGCATCTAATCGCGCTTTAGTATTGCTCATGCCAATACCAAAACCAGTGCTAACGGTATTACTTTGCCCGTCACCATTGTCAATAACATACAAAATGAGTCGATTTAATTTTTTATGCGCGGTGATAGTAATATTGCCGGCCTCTTTTCTGGGTTCTATGGCATATTTAATCGAGTTTTCCACCAAAGGTTGCAGCAACATACTCGGCACCTGACAATTGAGAACTTCATCATTAATGTTCATCTGCACATTTAGCCTATTTGCAAATCTTACTTTTTCAATGGAAAGATAAAGCTCAAGTAACTCAAGCTCTTTCTTAAAACTTGTTTTACTTTTAGCATTATTGTCTAACGAGTAACGAAAAAACTCACATAGTTTATCTAGCATTTCATTGGCTTTATCATTCTCATTTTTATAAATCAGCGTTGAAATAGCGTTCATGGTATTAAACATAAAGTGTGGGTTTAATTGATATCTGAGCATTTGCAATTGAGCATCTTTCGCTGAGGTTTGCGCTCTTAGCAACATTTCATGTTCTTTTTGAAGTTTAGTGTTATACAACATGATGAAAAAAATCCCGGTCCACACAAACATAGTAGTAAGTGAAAATAACAACCAACCGCCAAACTCCAACATATTCCATGATTCATTCCACTGTTGATGATGCACAATGACCTTAAACGAGCTCATTTTGATCGTGTTATATAGTAAACCAAGTATCGCGGCTGAAAAAAAACTGAAGAAAAGCGTTTTATTCAAAGGTAAATGAACAATGCGTTGAATAAGTCGCCACTGTAAATAAGATAAGAAGAAACCACTCATTGTTTCTACAATAAGGTTTATTATTTGTCCGGAAAGATTAAAATTTGGATCGTCGAATTGCGGCCGAATTATGGCAAGAAAAACCACAAGTGCATAACCTAGCCACCAAGCAATTTGTAACGTCCAAAATTGATGGCTCTGCTTAGAGAATGTTTGCGATTCTATTTCAAGTGAAGTTTCGATTTTAGATTCATCCATAACACCAAAGACATATCATCATCATAATATTAAAATTGAATAAATGTATCGCAAATGAATGAATAAAGCGTTTTTTTGCGACAAGACGGGCCAATTTAGAGACAACGTATTAGATAGTTTGACTCAATTGACAAAAATATGGAGGTGTCATAAATAATGAGAGTGGCCTTAATAATTCTTGTCGAGGCAAAGGATGGTTCAAAGCATTTTTATAAAAAATATGGTTTTACCCCTTTGCAGACGATGAAAGTAAACTATTTATCACCATTGCCGATGTTAGAGCAAGCTTAAGTGAACGATAACAAGTGTGATTAAGCTAGGGAGTTAAAGCTATGGCGCTTTCGCCCCCTATGCGCCATAGGGTATGAAATAACATCACTATATCTGAGCGTTTGTAAAAAAATTCAGCGGCTAAACTGTAGCTTATGTTTCAAGATAAGAGGGCGACTGACGACTCAGCCGGAAAGTCTATTTGGTGATAAATAAAATTAGGTTGAAATATTTCAGATCAAATCTAAATTTACAAGCCTCCCCAAATACTGAGTAGCTCTAGGTCAGATCTGGGCTACTACACATTTCCTCAGCTTACAATCACAATTAACTAGACGTCAAATTGACCGCACTGTTTATAATAGAAGGCGACGAAAATTAGCCTTTAAAATAGAGTTCTTTAGACAAAAAATTGCATCCATCGTTGTACCAATAGAAGACTATCATGTGATTGACAGTATGCCTTTAGAAGTCTGTAAATACAGTCGCTCATCTCGCACTAAAATATGTCAAGAGAATACAGAAACATCACCGAGCTTTGATTGTTGTGCTGCACAAAAATTACATTATTTTGGTTATAAAATTCATGCTGTTTACACTGTACAAGGCGTTATTAAAACCTTTGATATATCAAAAACTTCGGTTCACGACATTAACTATCTTAACGATGTAAAGCATCAACTTAACAACTGTATTCTTATTGGCGATAAAGGTTACCTTAGCCAACAATATCAACAAGATCTATTTGAATCATCAAATATAAAAATTGAAACGCCAATGCGTAATAACAATACCAATTTCAAACCTTTTCCTAAGCCGTTAAGCAAAGCGAGAAAGCGAATAGAAATCTTATTTTCTCAGCTGTGTGACCAGTTCATGATCCGACGTAATTATGCTAAATCATTCGATAGGTATTCAACACGAATATTATCAAAAATAACGGCATTAACAATTTAAAAGTTGTTGTTTCTTAAATGCACCACGGGTTAATCAAAATCATTTCTCTTTTTAGACTGAGCAAAACGATTAATGAACTCTTTATCATTATTTGCTGACATATTATTCACACGGCTTACTCCTCAAGAATAAATTTCTAGTTATAGCCAAGAACAAAGCATCTAGTTTGCTCGTCTAATGTGTCTTCATTGAAATTATCTAGCATGCTTTTTTTGGAATTACAGTTTTTATTATTCTTTGTAGATTGAATATTTTCAAAGTCAGAATTTAACTCATCATCATTTTTTTTCGATATACTTTTACACATTATTCTGCCTGCTCACTAAATAGAAGTTGTTCTGAAAACATAGAGAAAACGCTTTTAAAACAGTGAACTATTTTAAAAGCGAATTAAGGATGTGACTTAAATAAGTTAACTAAAAACTATGCTTAAATTTTGCATATATAGTTCTACCTCTTGGATCATGTACTACGCTATCAAATGCCCGACGGCCGTCAGCACTGTTAGGATCTATCGGTGGTTCTTCATCGGTAATGTTATTTATCCCGACAGAAAGGTTTGTTGTACCTTCACCAATCAAACCACTAGCATCAAACGAATAGCCGGTATCGAATACGGTAAAAGAGTCGATAGCATCATAATCATTATTTGGTGTTCGATCTTCGTAACCGCCTATATGGCGAACGTAAAAGCTAACGCTGTGTTGATCATTTTGCCAATCAAAACCTAGATTCACACGAGTATCAGGAACTGAACCTAATTGCCCAAATGATGAATTACGATTATTAGCACCATCAAATGTAGGGCTGCCATCACCACTATCAATGTCATAAGAATTGATATAGGTAAGACTAGTATTTACAACTAACTTGCCACCAAATACTTCATCAAAACCATAATTAGCCGTTAAGTCAATACCATCAGCAGTGACCCCCCCAAGGTTAGCGAAGGTGTTGACAACAGAAACAGCTTGCCCAGTTACATCACGAGTTACGCGATCATCAGGTGTATATTTTCCACCACTACATTCATCAACTAGAATAGATGCTGCTGATTGACCTGGACCAATTAAATCCTTGTAATCATAGTTCCAGTAATCTGCAGAAACGGTAAAGGATTCATCATCAGTTAATACAATGCCTAAGTTAAAGTTAGTCGCGGTTTGAGGTTTTAAGTTTCCACCTAAGGTTGTTGTGGTTACATTAAAGGTATCATTAACAGATGGATCACATGAAGAACCTGGGCCTGCTGCAAAAACCGCTGAGGTAATAGAATCGGCTAGTGAACCTCCACCGCCCGCACCAAGAACATTTCTAACTGATGGTGCTTGGAAAGAAGTTCCCCAAGAGCCACGTAATTGAACCATATCCGTTGCTTGCCATCGAACACCAACTTTTGGATCAGTCGTATCACCGCCTTCCCCTTCACCATAATCTTCATAACGGAGAGCTACCTGAACTTCTAAATCCTCTGTAACCGGCACAATAACTTCACCATATACTGCAATTGTATCTTGTGTAGCACCGTTAATTGAAAATACAAAGTCTTCATAACCACCTTGTTGGAAAACCTGCGCACTATCAGCAATTTCGCTATATTCCATAGAACGATATTGCACACCAAATGCACCAACAACTTCTAAATCATTAAACTCAAACAACGCACCACTTAATGTTAATTCGATCGCTTGTTGATTTGATTCACGAATAAAAGTACGGTAGCTTGCAAATTGTCCTAAATCACTTTCGGTATATGGGCCATAGACGTCATTACCGGTTGTCACACCATCTTTTACCGAAGTAGCTGTAGGGTCAGCCCATCCAATTGAGAATGGATTCCAACGTCCACTACCAATAGCTTCCCTAAATTTAATACCATTGAAATTACGTGGTAATACATCCGTCATTAATGAGTGGGCATACGTGTATGAACCATATAAGCTCCAATCCTCAGTTAAAAATGTATCGAAGCCCATTACGATACGGCTATTTTCAAAGTTTTTCTCGATATCGTCCCCATATTGACCATCATTATTTGTTAATGGGCGACCTCTGAAAATAACGTCAACTGCTGCTGAAGGGTCTTCAGCAACAGCTGCTTCATCCCAGACAATACCATCACTGCCATCATTTACAAAGTAGTTAAATGGGTGGTCACTTGGTACATAAAAACCACCATCATCAGTGCGGACATCTAAGGGGGCACCACCAATAATGTCGGTTACCTCATTACTTGAATAACTCATTTCGCCAAAAACGGTTGTATCATCCGATATTTCATAATCAAACTGAGCAAAAGCTTGTAAACGGCTTTCGTCACCTATCAATGCACGTTGATTTAAAAATATATATCGACAGTTATTACCATCAACAAAAGTTTGTGTAATGCCTGTATCTGCCGATGGTTGTCCACAATATGGGTCAGCTACATCATCAGATGATCGTACATAGTGAGTAGGATCATCTGGATTTTGTGTTGCTAAAGCATACCTACCAAGCACCTGTTGATGAGTCGTACTGATTCTCAGATGCGATAAAAGAATCACCTTTAGAACGCTTAACTAACCAATCATATTCACCACGGGCTCCGCCGTCTTGTTCGTAATAGTTAACAAACATTGAGAAATGGCCTTTATCTAAACTTTTACCAATAGCAAAATTTAAACTTTGCGCAGGGTTGACTTCATTATCCCGGTATTCACCTCCAATCTCTAGCCCTTCAAAGTTTTTGCGTGTGATTATATTGACCACACCACCAACAGCATCAGAGCCATAAGTAGCTGACGCACCATCTTTAAGCACTTCAACACTTTCAATCATATTGGTTGGATACTGGTTAATATCAGTAAAAAAGAAACCTTGCGAAGTTGAAATAGGTGAAAGACCTGCCCGGCGTCCATTAATTAACGTTAAGGTACCAAAGAACCCCTAAGCCACGTAAGCTAAATTGAGATGTTCCTTGCGCCTCTCGACCACCGGCTAAGTCAGAGCCTGCCATTGCAGGAACCATTTTAACTAGGTCTTGCATTTGACCGATACCAAGCAGACTCTATAGCTTCATGACCAACAGTTTCAATTGGAGAAGGTGTTTCGATATCACGATTTCGCCTGATATTAGAGCCTGTAATCGTTATTCTTTCAACACTTTGTACTTTACTTTGTGCTTCACTTTGTGTATCAGCCGCGATAGCCAATGAAGTAGCACTTGCACACGCTATTGCAATAGCGGTTTTCTTAAATACTTTTTTGATAACTTGCTGTTTACTGTTTGACATAATATTTACTCCCCAAACTTTATTTATTATTCTAAGTTGTAATTTTATTAGTTAGTCTATCTTTTTATCCTCTGATATTAATATTTAATATCATTGACTCAACCATAAACAAATTCATAGCTTTCACTATACGTCAAAAGACGCAAATATATTTACACGATGAATTACAATAGGTTATACACATAAAACAACCATTTAAGTCATTTGACTATGTATAGTTAATTTTCTTTTTTAGTCTAAATCAAGTCTCTTGCCTGATGTTAGTTATTCAAAAAAACTTATTTTATAATGCGTAAAACACATAAAAAAGCATTCATTCGTTTACGGAATACAAGACCACATATCCAATAAATGCATATAACTTACAAAAAAAAAGAGGTAACGTTTTGAGCATTCAAATAATGAAGAAGAGTCTTCTAAAGATACTGCTAAGCCGGATAGCTTTGATACCAACCATATGTTATGCCGATTCAGCAGAACAAACTATGAACGCATGGCAACCTGAATATCCTTTAGTTATAACCGTACCTTCAAACCCTGGAGGTGGTTGGGATCAACTCGGTCGTTTCTTACAAAGATCAATTACTCAAGAAAAGCTATCACCAAGATCAATAGAAGTTGTTAATAAGGGAGGGGCCGGCGGAATAATTGCTTTAGCAGAACTTGTGTCTACTTTCGATGCCAATCCATACAAACTTATGGTTACAGGCTTTGGTATGACCGGCGCGTCAATTATGCATAATAGTGAGTTTAATTTGCAATCAACTACGCCAATAGCGAGGTTGACAGGTGAGTTTCAAGCTATAGGGGTCCCTTTCGATTCACCATTTAAAACTTTAGAAGATCTAATGGATGCTTTTAAAAAGGATCCCCAAAAAATAATCTGGGGAGGCGGTTCGGCTGGTGGTGCCGACCATTTATTTATAAATTTATTAGCAAATAAAATGGGAATAAATCCACAAGATATTAACTATGTTGCTTTTACAGGTGGTGGTGAAGCAACGGCCGCTTTAATGGGAGGTCAAGTTATTGCAGGTGTTTCTGGGTATTCTGAATGGGGTGGTGTTGTTGAAGCTAATCGTGTTCGTTTATTAGGGATATCTTCAACCACTAGAATTGTACACCCTGATATTACAACCTTTGCTGAAATTGGTATTGATGTAGATTTTCAAAATTGGCGAGCAATTGTTGCCGCTCCCAATATTACTAAAGAACAACGACAATATCTTATCAATTTAATAAGCAAAGCGAGAAATTCGGCTACTTGGGAAGACATTATCAAGCGAAACAACTGGCAAGACAGTTTTTTAACAGGCGATGATTTTACCCAGTTTATTATTAAAGACAGAAAACAAACTCAGTATATTGTAGAGCAAGGTGGTCTGGGGTCAGGAGGAGATGGATACGCTTCAATTGGCCCTTTCTTTTTCCCCTCAATTGCAGGTGGTGGTTTGCTTATTTGCAGCCTATTTTTATTGGTTAATTATTTTAAAAATCGACAATCACACACTGTGGTGAGTATAGAGAATATTTCTACAGATAATTTACATAAATTTTACCTTGCAAGTATAACCATTGCTTTGTATTTAGTGGGCTTAGCATACTTAGGGTTTATTTATGTTACGCCTATTTTCATTCCTATTATTTCAAGAAACCTTGGTTCGACCTCGATTAAACGAGACATTATTGTTGCCGTTATATTAACGGCTTTAATTACCATTGTTTTTGAACACTTCTTGAACGTTATCGTTCCTTAACCAAGGCTTATATTATGGACTCTTTTACTGATATTTTTACCAATATTACCAATGGTTTTGGTATTGCAGGCACACCTGAAAATTTAATGTACGGCATGATTGGGGTATTACTTGGCACTGCTGTTGGCGTGTTACCCGGCTTAGGCCCAGCTGTCGCCATTTCGTTGTTATTACCAATTACTTTTGGCATGGAGCCTATCTCTGCATTCATTATGTTTGGTGGTATATATTATGGTGCTATGTACGGCGGCGCCATTACCGCTATTTTAGTCAATACTCCGGGTTGTTCTTCGTCGGTCGTTACTACTTTTGACGGTCATCCTTTAGCGAAAAAAGGCCGAGCAGGTACGGCTTTATTAACGGCTATTATCGGATCCTTTATTGGAGGTACTTTCGCCACCGCGATGCTAATGTTAATTGCTCCTGCTTTAGTTGAATTATCGTTGTTATTTGGCCCGCCTGAATATTTTACATTGATGTTACTTGCCCTTGTGTTGGTTGCAACTATTGGTGGTACTTCTTTAACAAAATCATTATTTTCTACTTTTTTAGGTATCACTATTGCCATGATTGGTATCGATATGCAAACGGGAACAGCTCGACTAACCTTTGGTTTACCAGAGCTATATAGTGGCATAAATATCGTTTTGGCGGGTATCGGTTTATTTGCTGTTGGCGAGAGTCTTTGGGTATTATCGGGTCAGGATAAAAAAGATAATAGTCAGTTTGATACAACACAAACTAAGTTAGGTATGAGTTCAGCTGAGTGGATTCGATCTGGATTTGCCTGGCTTCGCGGAACAATTATTGGCTTTTTTGCCGGAATATTACCGGGCTCAGGAGGTACAATTGCAGCATTTATGGCTTATGGTATTGAAAAGAAGGTATCTAAACACCCAAAAAACTTCGGCCACGGTGCTGTTGAAGGTGTTGCTGCGCCTGAAGCTGCAAACAATGCAGCCGCAGGTGGGAGTATGGTGCCGTTGCTAGCGTTAGGTATACCTGGCTCAGCAACGACAGCAGTGATGTTAGTTGCTTTTCAAATGTATGGGTTACAACCAGGACCGTTACTTTTTCAAAACAGTGGTGATTTAGTCTGGGGATTAATTGCCAGCTTATATATCGCTAATATTTTATTAGTAGTCATTAATGTTCCTTTGGTTGGTTTATGGTCAAAATTACTCAAAGTTCCCTCAGGATTGTTATATTCGTCAGTTATTGTTTTCTCAATTTTAGGTGCTTACAGCTTAAAAGGTAGTATTAGTGATACGCTGATTGTTTTTGTGCTAGGTTTATTAGCATTTACGTTGAGACGATTTAATTTTCCTATTGCACCGGTTTTACTTGGTGTTGTATTAGGACCATTAATTGAACAAGAGTTTCGACGTTCTATTTCAATATCGGCTGGTGACTTCAGTATCTTCTTCACTAGACCAATAACGCTTACTTTTTTAGCTATTATCTCTGTATCAATACTCTCTACAGTGATTAAACATGTACAAAAAAGAAAGGCAGTATAAAAACAACTAGCTTAGATTTAATGGTAGGAAAGGTTATGTATTTAATTAATATATAGCCTTTTCTACCTTTCTAATAAAAACACTCTACTCAGCAATATTTCAAACTCACTGACTAAGGCGCCATCAAGTCTTCTAAAAAGTAAGCAGCAAGATCGCTTCGATTAGATAACGAGGATTTAGCATATATCGCTCCTGCTTGTTGCCTTACCGTCCGTTCACTCTTAGATCTCACTTCAGCAATCTCTTTAAACGTTAGACCTTTTAACAACATTAAAGCAATTTCCTTCTCTGTGGGGGTTAGTCCCCATTTAGCAAATTCATGCTCTATGTGTTTTGACAAACCATTCACTTTTTCCGCTAATTTTTCTTTATTCTGACGGTTTTCTTCTTCAATTTTTTTAAGATTATGTTGAAGTTTTTCTTCACGATTCTTATTTTTAGCTTTAATAATAAGAATCATGATTAATAAAATCACACAAACAATGGCGATATAACTTGCCCAACGATAAGGATTACGAAGCAAATTTTTGGTTTGTTTATCAAAGCTATTTTTAGCCACTGAGTCAGTTTTTTTAGCGGTAAACTTGCTACTTAACAGTGCTTGCTCACTGTTCAGGAAATCTAAGAATTTATCATCATCAATATACTTATTCTGCCAATGACTGTCTTTGATGATTTTTTGCCACATTGAATTTTTACTTAGGTTTTCAAATAATTCGCTTAATATGTGTTTTTTGCTTTCAGAGGTTTTAGTTGAAATGAAAACGCCATGCCAATCATTCATAGCAATATTAATGCCTACACTCGTTAATGTTGGAATATCTAAACCTTCAATCACCTCCTTTGAAGTAAGGGCAATAATTCTAATTTCTTTATCACTAATCGCTTGACTAAATTCATCTAATGTACTGATAGCCGCAGTGTAGTTACCAGAAATTAGTTGCTTTGCAACAGCTTGACCTCCTCCTGGAACCGGATGGTAATTTAACTCTTCAACGTCTAAACCCATTTCAACAAATAAATCTTTGAGAAAAACATTATCAACCGCTCCTGCTGATCCACCAATCCATTTGATCATTAAAGTATCGGTGCTTATTCCTTCAAGCAAATCATTAATATTTTCAATCGGTGAATTTTTTTCCACGGCGATCGCAAGAGGTTTACCTATTAAGCACGCTAAAGGGGTTGTTTGAAGTATTGAAACAGAAGAGTTGTTATATAAAGCCGCTCCCATCATTGAACGACCACCTAATAATATTGCATATTCTTCAGTAAAGACATTGTGAATAAAATGCGTTAAGGCTAAAACACCACCAACACCCACTAAATGTACAATGTCAATTTTCTTAACTAAACCACTTTGAAGCAATACATCATTAAGGGCATTCGCTGTATAATCATAGCCCCCATTTTCAGCTCCAGGAACATATATTGTAAGGTGTTCTATCGTTTCAGTCTTTTCAGTCTTTTCAGTCTTTTCAGATAAAGCATGTGTTGTGGAGATAGAATACCAAGAAAAAATTATAATTATTAGAAAAATAAGATTTTTAAGCATGTAATTATTTTTATTAATATTAAATACAAAGGATAACTTATAGTAGACAATGATTAGAGTTTGATTGCAATAGGGTGCTGACCAAATAATAAGCCTTAAAACTGCTTTATACAATGATGACAATTTTTCAGCCGGAGAATAAATTTATAAGAGATAATATTTAGATTAAATAAATACTAAAAGATGATTACTCTAATCTATTATTTAATTTAAATGGAACGCCAAAAACATTTATAGATAATACATTCATACTATTTCATTAAGTGCCCCAATGCGCCATAAAACTATTAAATATTTAGAACACAAATAATCATGTGAATCGAATGTCTGATTTCGGTGTTTCCAATCAAATTTAAGTATTGCTTTTTTAAGTTTAAAGATTGAATTTAACGCGTCTAGAAAATAGCAATAATTGACCAAACTAGTATGACTGTGCTTAGCTTAATAAGGCTTTAATCGCCGGTAAATCAACATTTTTTTCATCAACTTTTAGATAAGCAACAACAGGGTTATTTTCTAACTCGTTATTACTTGTATCTTCTTGAACCAGAGTTGCTTCTATAATACCAGGCATATTAATCAGCAGTTCAGACACTTCTTCAACTCGTTCTGCTATATGGATATTAGTGCTAAAACTAAAACTTTTCGATTTTTTTAACTTTTGCATGCCAAAACTTAGCATCAACCATATTAAGCTTATAAATGCCATCACTAAAAAGATACTGTGCTCGCCCAAGCGACTGGCAACAAAGCCACCAATAATACCACCAAGAAACGCACCTAAGAATTGACTCGTTGAATAAATCCCCATCACACTGCCTTTTACCCAAAGAGGCGCAATGCGTGATAAAATAGAGGGCATTGTTGCTTCTAAATAATTAAATGCTGTAAAAAACAACACCACTGAAAATATCAAACTGCCCAAGCCTGTTGGCAATAACCATAAGAAAAACAGAGCTAAACTCAATAATGCCACAGCACCACTAAACATCGGCTTTTCTTGCTGTTTTTTCATGGCAATAATCATAAACGGCACCATTAAAAAGAAAGAGCCGAGCAAGGTAGGTAAATATAATTGCCAATGATTCTCTAACGCTAAACCACTGGCAACAAATTGTTTTGGCAAGGTAACAAAACAGGCAGTTAATGCCATGTGTAAAACAAATACTCCCGCATTCAAGCGCGCTAATTGCGGATGACGAATAAGTTTAACTACTTGTTTTGGCAAAGCCACGTTATCACCACGAGGCGCTTTACTTACGGAATAAGGGACTATAAATTGAATCAAAATCATTGCAATAATGGTTAATAAAGCAGTAAACCAAAAGAGTCCACTTAAACCAAAGGCATCGGCAACAATCGGTCCTAAAATCATAGCCAAGGTGAAAGATAAACCAATAAACATTCCGATGGTTGCCATCACTTTTGGCCTTTGCTCTTCGCGGCTTAAATCTGCTGCTAATGCTAAAATAGCACTGGCAATAGCGCCCATACCTTGAATAGCTCGACCAATAACAACACCATAAATACTGGTGGAGAGGGCAGCAACCACACTACCAATAAGAAAAACGACTAACCCTGCTAATATCACAGGTTTTCGTCCATACTTATCAGATAATATTCCCATAGGTATTTGTAATAAGGCTTGTGTTAAACCATACGCACCAATGGCAAGACCTAACCATAAAGGGCTATAACCCGCTAATTGCTCGCCATAAATAGCAAACACAGGCAAAATCATAAATAGCCCTAACATTCGCACACCAAAAACACTGGCCAGTGAAAATGCCGCTTTTTTCTCAATACGGTTTAAACCTGAAACGCTCATGAAAATGTTTACCTAATAGAAAATAATAATGACAATGAAAACGGCGGTAGTTTAGCACGCAATTATCAGCAACAAAAACATCACAAAACAAACAACCTATATTAATATTGTGGCGACACTCGCAATCACAATCGAAAAGACAATATTCAACACTAAACCAAAGACGCATCATCTCTTTTTGTGGAATGTAACCGGAAGAGAACACAATTGCATTAGGCGGCGTAGCAACTGGCAACATAAAAGCACAAGACGCACATAAGGCGATAACCACCACGATCACAACGGGGGGTAAATTTAAATCAACCGCTACGGACATAAATAACGGTACCAGTAATGCGGCACTAGCAGTATTACTGACAAGCTCAGTTAAAAATATCACAAATAAACAAATAATTAATAATAACAACCACGTATGGTTAACAGGCAAATTACTACTAATAAGGTTAGCCAACCACATACTGGCACCAGAGGCTTTAAGTACGGCACTTAAGGTTAAGCCGCCACCAAATAAAAGTAGAATTCCTCAATTAGTTTTTTCAACAAAATCATCAAAGGGTAAACATTTTGATCCTGTTAACATGACAATGGCTAAAACAGCCAAAGCATTGAATCAAACCCAGAGCTAATACCGAAGGCCTCAGATAAAGGCGAGCTGAATATCCGGCCTAAAGCAGTAAAAGCAAAAATAATAATCACGGCATTTCGTTGCCAGTGGTAATCAATAGTATTGAGTGTAAAAGTAATGGAACGAGAAAAGGTAGGTCTAATGGTAAAGTATAAAAGAATAATCATTAATGGAAATAATATAGCAAACATGGGGATACCCCAACGTAACCAATCAGAAAAACTTAACCCTACTGCCGAAGCCGCTATGGCATTAGGCGGGCTTCCAATAAGCGTTACCATACCGCCTAAATTTCCTGAATACGCTAAACCTAATAAAACAAAAATATATAATTTTGGATTTTCAGTCACGCTCTGCCTTGATAACAACCCCAAGGCAATTGGCAACATTAACGCAATGGTAGCCGTGTTACTGATCCACATAGAAAGTATGGCCGTTGCTAAAAATAATAATAAAATAGCAATTAAGGGGCGCCCGCCTGCTAGCGATAACATTTTCAAGGCAAACAGCTGATCTAAGCCATACTTTTGTAAACTCGCAGCCAGTGCAAAACCTCCCATAAACAGAAAGATAACAGGACTAGCAAAGTTCTCAAAAGCCTCTGACGCAGGTAATAAGCCACTAACTAAAGCCATGACTGGAATTAACAAAGCGGTAGTACTAATAGGTAGTGCTTGAGATATCCATAACCAGGCAACTGTCACAAATATAGCCATACCTTGCTGCACTTGAGGCTCTGCATCAATAAATAAAAGAGCAGCAGCAAAAAGTATAGCCGCCAACAATAAGTTAATTATATTTTTTGTAAGCAAGTTGACGCCTTTAGAAACAATAATTTACTCATTAATATTTGAGTAAAAATAAAAAGTTAATTGATTATATTATAAATAAAAGAGTTTAATAACTGAACATCATTTTTTCTTTATGGCATAATACGCGGCTGTGGTTTTGCCAATGGATTAATAGACAAAAAATGAAAAATATTGACGTCAGAGGGGCACGTACCCATAACTTAAAAAATATTAGTTTAACGATCCCTCGCGATAAACTAGTGGTGATCACTGGCCTTTCAGGCTCAGGAAAGTCATCACTGGCTTTTGATACCTTATATGCAGAAGGGCAACGACGCTATGTTGAATCGTTATCTGCTTACGCACGCCAATTCTTATCATTAATGGAAAAGCCTGATGTAGATCACATTGAAGGGTTGTCACCGCCTATCTCTATTGAACAAAAATCGACGTCTCATAATCCACGTTCAACCGTAGGTACTATTACCGAAATTTACGATTATTTACGGTTGTTATATGCACGTGTAGGCGAACCTCGTTGCCCTACCCATCATCAACCGTTAGCCGCCCAAACAATCTCTCAAATGGTTGATAACGTACTAGCCCTTCAAGAAGGCACTAAAGTCATGTTGTTAGCGCCAGTACTGCAAGATCGTAAAGGCGAACACGTGAAATTGCTCGACAACTTAGCCGCACAAGGCTTTATTCGCGCTCGTATTGACGGTGAAGTATGTGATTTATCTGATCCACCACCGTTAGAATTGCATAAAAAACATACCATAGAGGTTGTCGTTGATCGTTTAAAAGTACGCCCTGATATTCAATTACGTTTATCTGAATCATTCGAAACTACGCTAGGATTAACCGCCGGCACCGCAAAAATTGCTTTTATGGATGAACCTAACAGAGAAGAGTTAATTTTTTCTGCTAACTTTGCTTGCCCGCATTGTGGTTATAGTATGCAAGAATTAGAGCCTCGACTTTTTTCATTTAACAACCCTGCCGGTGCTTGTCAAACCTGTGATGGCTTAGGCATAGAACAATTTTTTGATAGTAACCGTATTATTGCTAACGACGAGCTTAGCCTTGCCGGCGGCGCTATTCGCGGCCGGGACAAACGTAATTTTTATTATTTTCAAATGTTACAAGCCCTTGCTGAACATTATAAATTTGCTGTGGATATGCCATTTAAAGATTTAAGTGAAGAAGCACGTAAAGTCGTACTTTATGGCAGCGGGGAAAAAGAAATCGAGTTTAAGTACATGAACGATCGAGGGGATGTTGTACTCCGTAAGCATCCGTTCGAAGGCATCATTAATAATATGCAGCGCCGTTACAAAGAAACGGAATCAAATGCTGTACGAGACGAGCTTGCCAAGTACTTAAATAGTCAACATTGTCCTGACTGTAATGGTAGCCGTTTACGTTTAGAAGCACGTAATGTTTTCATCGATGATACCCCGCTAACAACGGTAGCTGAACTTGCCATTGCTGATGCCCTTGAATTCTTTCAAGGTTTAAAATTGACAGGACAAAAAGCCCAAGTAGCCGAAAAGATTTTAAAAGAAATCAACGAACGTTTAGGCTTTTTAGTCAATGTTGGATTGAATTACCTTAACTTATCTCGCGGAGCTAATACACTCTCTGGGGTGAAGCCCGCCGTATTCGCTTAGCAAGTCAAATTGGTGCCTTGGTTTAGTTGGTGTAATGTATGTGTTAGATGAGCCCTCTATTGGTTTACATCAACGCGACAATGAACGCTTATTAAGTACACTAGTTCATTTACGTGATTTAGGTAATACGGTGATTGTGGTTGAACACGATGAAGATGCTATTCGCGCAGCAGATTTTGTTATTGATATAGGACCTGGTCTTGGGGTACATGGCGGTGAAATTATTGCTCAAGGTACCGTAGATGACATTCTAGCATGTAAAGACTCACTCACGGGTAAGTACCTATCTGGCGTAGAGTCTATCGAAATACCCAAAAAACGTCATCCGTTTGATAAAAACAATGTGGTTGAGCTTCTTGGTGCCGCCGGTAATAACCTAAAAAATGTAGATTTAGTTATTCCTAACGGCTTAATGACTTGTATAACCGGCGTTTCAGGCTCAGGGAAATCAACGCTCATAAATGATACCTTGTATAAGCTCGCCCACATCGAGCTAAATGGCGCCACCCTTGATGAACCTTCTCCTTATAAATCTATTTCAGGTTTAGAGCATCTTGATAAAGTTATTGATATTGATCAGAGCCCAATTGGCCGAACACCACGCTCTAACCCTGCCACTTATACCGGTATATTCACCGCCATTCGCGATATTTTTGCGGCAACGCAAGAAGCGCGTTCACGGGGTTATAAACCTGGACGTTTTAGTTTTAATGTAAAAGGCGGTCGTTGTGAAGCCTGCCAAGGTGATGGCTTAATCAAAGTAGAAATGCACTTTTTACCTGATGTGTATGTGCCTTGCGATGTGTGTAAAAGTAAACGCTACAACCGCGAAACGTTAGAAGTATTATACAAAGGCAAAAATATTCATGAAACATTAGACATGACAATAGAAGATGCCTTTGAATTCTTCAATGCCATTCCTGCGGTAAAACGCAAACTGCAAACGTTACTTGATGTTGGTTTAGGTTATATCAAATTAGGTCAATCAGCGACTACCCTTTCGGGTGGTGAAGCACAACGTGTGAAACTATCTAAAGAACTGTCAAAACGTGATACAGGCCAAACGTTATATATTTTAGATGAACCTACCACAGGGTTACACTTTCATGATATTAAGCAATTACTCCATGTTATTCATCGTTTACGTGACCAAGGCAATACACTAGTAGTCATTGAACATAATCTGGATGTGATTAAAACGGCCGATTGGATAATTGATTTAGGCCCAGAAGGTGGTTCAGGCGGTGGAGAAATACTGGTCGCCGGCACACCTGAACAAGTGGCACAACATGAAAGTTCACATACTGCCCGCTTTTTAAAACCGTTACTCAAGTAGACTAACGGTCTAAAACCCACAAAAAAACTGCTATTAAGAACAATAAAAGAGAGGAGATTATCCTCTCTTTTACTTTATCTAACTTTATATTACTTTTTCGTGTATCACACCCCAAAATCTCCTATGATGAAGTAGTTAGCCCGCTTGCCATTGATTCGTAGAATCTTAATGCATTACAATAAAAATCAAAATACCTGAGTTTACTTATGATGATTCAAAATTCAAAACGACTAAGTTATCGCCTAATGGGCGAAGAAGATGCACATGCGTTATGGTCTATAGACCAAGACCCTGAAGTTATGCATTTTCTTAATGGTGGAACACCCAAAGAGTATGGAAAGTATTCATGAGATTTTTTTACCACGTATGCAAGCTTATAGAGATCCGGTAAAAGGCTTTGGCATTTGGCAAGTTTCTGACAAAGAAACAACAGAATATCTTGGCCGGATATTAATTCGGCCAATGGCTTTTTTTACCGACGAACCTGATTTTAACGATTTAGAGCTAGGTTGGCGCTTCTTCAAAAAAGCTTGGGGAAAAGGTTATGCAACGGAAGCAGCAATGGCGATAAAAGATGGTATTGCTACGCAAGCAGGTAGCCAATATGTTTCGGCTTTAGCAGTAGAAGATAATCTTGGTTCAATTGCTGTCATGAAAAAAATGGGCATGCAGTTTGTTAAAAAATACGATCAT
Source organism: Colwellia maritima (assembly GCF_022669015.1). Lineage (GTDB taxonomy): Bacteria > Pseudomonadota > Gammaproteobacteria > Enterobacterales > Alteromonadaceae > Colwellia > Colwellia maritima. The sequence continues at coordinate 79,302 of NZ_JAKKSL010000006.1, forward strand.
AAAGACCCTATTGGTGACTTTGTCGCCGTACACTACCAAATGAAGGTTAAATAGCTTATTCTGCAGATCGGTACACAATAATAAATTACACAATAATAAGGACTAAACTTCTGAATACTACACATAACACCCCCCAAAAAAACTACCCCAATATGTTTATATACTTGCTCGCTTTTACAAGTGGTTTTTGTATTATGGGGATCGAGTTATTAGGTGGTAGAATTCTCGCCCCCTTTTTTGGAAGTTCCGTACATATTTGGGGGAGTATCATTACCGTATTTATGCTTAGCCTATCCTTGGGTTATTTACTGGGGGGTAAATTATCTACGCGCTCTGCATCATTAGCCATTTACGGGCTCATTTTCTTATTTGCCGCCATTACTATTTTACCCATAGCCTTGTTTGGTCAGTGGCTAATGGAAACTGTGTTTCTCGCTATTGAAGATTCTCGTTATGGCTCTTTAGTTGCGTCAATGGTGCTATTTTTTATTCCCACGGTAATTTTAGGCATGTTATCCCCTTATTCTGTTCGCTTATTAGTTAAAAGCTCGCATGAGAGTGGACAAATCGCCGGAAAACTATACTTTATATCCACCTTAGGCAGCGCGTTAGGCACCATTGTCACCTCTTTCTATTTAATTTTATGGTTTGATATTAATGTGATTGTTTTCAGTTTTAGTGGTGTACTTGCCTGTTTAGGAATATGCGCTATTGTTATTCACAAGTCACTGCAATTAGAGCGTCTGGAGCCCAGTCATGTTTAAAATCATTGCTATCATTTTATCATGTATATTGCTGACTATGTCGTTAGCGAATGCTAAGGTTATCCACCAAGAACGCTCACTTTATCGTAATATTTTAGTCGAAGATAACGATGATTTACGTTGCTTAAAGTTTAATGTTAAAAGTAATAAAACCCAACAAAGCTGCTACTTAAAAAGTCAGCCACTACAATTAGTGTTCAACTATACTAAGTTACTCATGGCAAGCTTATTAGTTAATCCTGAGCCAAAGCGTATTTTAATTATTGGCCTTGGTGGCGGCACTATGTCAAATACCTTAGCGGCGCTTTACCCAGAAAGTGAAATAGATAATGTTGAGATTGATCCTGCCGTGATTAAAGTAGCGAGAGAGTATTTTGAGTTTGTTGAAAATAAAAAAATAAAAACCTATACCCAAGATGGTCGCATTTTTATCAAACGCGCTTTAATGAAAAAGCACACCTATGACTGGATTATTCTTGACGCCTTTAATGGAGATTATATTCCAGAGCATTTAATGACTAAAGAATTTTTAACCGAAGCAAAAACCTTATTAACCGATAACGGCGTTCTGAGTGCAAACACTTTTTCGTTAAGTAAACTATATGCTCATGAGTCGGCTACTTATAAGTCTGTATTCGGTCATTTTTATCAAGTTGCCAATAAAAAAATTCAAATCGCATAATTCTAGCCAAAAAAAATGGCTTTAGTGATGCGCCCATTATTAAAGATATTGTCGACAAACTTGATAAAGATTTATCCTTATATAATGTCGATATTAGATTACTGTATCAAAAAATGGTCAATACAAAAGACGAGCAAGATTGGCCAGAAAGCACGCGTGTACTAACGGACCAATTTTCACCTGCTAATTTATTAAATGTAAAATAGTGTTAAACTTAGCCAAAGGTCTAATTGGTTTATTTTGTCGACACTTTTATAGTGTTAGTATAAATTACAACTTATTAAGGGCATCTCATGAGCTTTACAGACCAACAACAAGAGGCAGTCAACTCAACAAAAACCTACTGGAACAAGCAATCTAAGCTTGTTTCGTGGTTTAAAGACCCCCAAACGACATTGTCGACAAATGATAATGGTCGGACAGATTGGTTTGCTGATGGCGAACTGAATACTAGCTATCTTGCCCTTGATTATCATATTGAACAAGGTCGCGGTGAGCAAGTTGCACTCATTTATGATTCTCCTGTCACAAATACTAAACAAACATTCACTTATCTTGAGTTAACGGAATTAGTTGCAAAATTTGCTGATGTACTGCAAAAGCAACACGTAGAAAAAGGCGATCGTGTCCTTATTTATATGCCCATGATCCCACAAGCCGCGATAGCAATGTTAGCATGTGCGCGGATTGGCGCCATTCACTCGGTGGTATTTGGTGGCTTTGCTGCAAAAGAGCCGGCTATCCGAATCAATGATGCTGAACCTAAAGTAGTGGTTAGCGCAAGTTGCGGTATCGAAATTGAAAAAGTAATTCCTTATAAACCTTTGCTTGATAATGCCATAGAGCTAGCAACACACAAACCAAGTAGTTGTATTATCTATCAAAGAGAGCAGTTAAGTGCACCAATGGATAGCGATAGAGACTATAACTGGCAAATATTAATGGATACTGCCAAAGGCATTGCTCCAGTAAAACTTAAAAGTACTGATCCCCTTTATATTTTGTACACCTCTGGCACAACAGGTAAGCCCAAAGGCGTAGTAAGAGACAATGGCGGTCATGCTGTTGCCATGCTTTATAGTATGAAAAACATCTATGGAATGAAAACTGGTGACACTTTCTGGGCAGCATCAGATGTTGGTTGGGTCGTTGGTCATTCTTATATTGTATATGCTCCATTAATGGTCGGTTGTAGTACTATTTTATATGAAGGTAAACCCATCAAAACTCCTGATGCAGGTGCATTTTGGCGCGCATGTGAAGAATACAAAGTCAACGCACTGTTTAGTGCCCCTACAGCATTTCGCGCAATCGCCAAAGAAGATCCTGACGGCTTATTAATGAAGGATTATGATTTATCTCATTTGAAACGTTTATACCTTGCCGGAGAACGTCTAGATCCGGCGACTTACCATTGGTTAAGCGAAAAGTCACAACTGCCTGTTATTGATCATTGGTGGCAAACAGAAACAGGCCGGGCAATTGCTAGTACACCATTTACAGATGACGATTGTGCTGAATTACTGCCGACAAAAGCAGGCTCTGCCGGCTTCCCTGTGCCAGGTTTTAATGTCGAAATTTTAGATGCTTACGGTAAAGCCTTACCAAAGCAAATCATCAAGGCACTGTTGCCATTAAATTGCCAATGCCTCCCGGTTGTTTGGCAACCATTTATCAAGATGAAGAGCGCTTTAAATCTAGCTATTTATCAACTCATCCTGGCTATTATGTTACAGGTGATGGCGGTTATATTGATGATCTTGGTTACTTATTCATTATGGGTCGAACTGATGATGTTATTAATGTAGCAGGGCATCGCTTATCCACGGGTGAAATGGAAGAAGTATTATCTGGTCATAGCGCCGTTGCTGAATGTGCAGTTATTGGTATTAACGATACGTTAAAAGGTCAAGTGCCTTTTGGTTTAGTCGTAATTAAAAATGGCATTACGGAAAGTGATGAAAGTTTAATTGCTGACTTAAAAGGGAAAGTCCGTGCAGAAATTGGCGCGATTGCTTCTTTAAAAGGGTTAATTATTGTTGAACGCTTACCTAAAACACGTTCAGGAAAAATATTACGTAAAACATTACGCCAAATGATCGATGGTCAACATATTGATATCCCGTCAACCATTGATGACCCACAAGTATTAGCGGAATTAACCCCAAGGTTAACGGGTATAACTAGCTAATATTTATCTTATATAAGGTTAGTTTTTTACAACAAAGGGGCAATGAATTACCCCTTTGTTACAAAAAAACATTAAAAATAAGAAATGTCTCTCTGAGTGAAGGAACACGAAAATTAAAGGGAGAAAACCAACGTCACCGACCCTTTTAATTTTCTGATGGTTATGGCTCTGATTATATAATTCAATATGACTGTCACGTGCGTTATATTCATGGCCCCGTATTTAGCAGAGAACACTTTTTTCTCTCATATGATGGTCACATATTATACCAATTGAATTAATGATGAAAACGCGGAAGACTCAGGTTTTATTAGTGTATTTCATAAAGACAAAAGGCCTGATGATAGTAAATCATCAGGCCTTTTAAAATACGTATTAAGAATGTATAAGCGGCTTAAATAAATGTTATTTTTCAGTAATCGGCAATAATGTTATTTCTACTCTGCGGTTAAGTTCTTTACCGGCTGAAGTATTGTTATTTGCAACAGGTTGAGTTTCACCGAAACCAATGGCTTCAATTCTATCATTAAGAATACCAAAGCAGAACTTAGGTAGTTAGCTACAGATTGCCCACGCTGTACTGATAATGCTTGGTTTAGTGCATCAGATCCTGAACTGTCTGTATGGCCAAGCAACAACGATTAGGGTTTTATCAAACTCCTTTAACACTACAACAACTGAATCTAAAACTGAATAAAAGTTTTGTTCAATATTCGCTTTGCTAGAAGAAAAAGTAATATTACCGGGCATAATTAAATTAATGTTATTACCGTCGCGCTCAACACTTACTCCAGAGCCACGTAATTTTTTTCTTAATTCAGCTTCTTGGGTGTCCATGTAGTATCCAATACCACCACCAATAGCGGCACCACCTGTTGCTGCTTTTAAAATGTTACGATTTCGCTTACCTATATCGTCTTCATTTTTGTTAGCTATGTAGGCAACTACGGCTGCAACTCCAAAGACCAATACCCGCACCTTTAGCGGTATTAGTGGCTTTTTCTTCACCTGTGTAAGGGTCGAAAGTTGAACATGCGCTTAACGCTAAGCAAGTAATTAGGGGAAGTGTAAAGTGTTTCATTTTTTTCCTTAAATAATTTATGGGTAACATGGGATTTTAAAAAGGGTATGCGAAGATAGACTCGAGTAAACGCCGCTATATTAGCATTATTCAAGACTCGATAAAGCCGTAAGTAATATTTATTACGAATATACCCAAACCACCTCAAGATACAGAATTCAGTTGGAATTAGAAACGTTTTTAGCACAAAGTCAGCTCCCATCCTGTCGTCCAACCTAGCATATCATCTAATCTTAATACATTGATGTTAATGACTAAAACGCCTATTCAACCATCATAGTGATAAAGTAGCTATATCCGCTTTTGTGCTGTAACATCTGTCACGGTATATTTAATCTCTAAAGGCAAAGCATCAGTTCCAGTTGGAGCTAAAACATATTTATACAACGAGTTATTTCTTTAAGTCATTGTATGTCTTTTTAACTCGCACAACTTTTTCGCTCTTGTTTTCATTCTTGTTTTCGCTCTTACTTTCATTCGCGGTTTTACTTGACCCTGCCACAGATGTATTGATTTCATCCATTTCTGCTTGAGTTAAATATCGCCACTGCCCCGGCTTTAAATTACCTAACTCAACACTCATGATTCGTGATCGTTTAAGCTTTTTAACCTCATAATCTAAGTATTCACACATACGTCGAATTTGACGATTCAGTCCTTGTGTTAAAATAATGGTAAAAACAAAACGGCTTTTTACGCGAACAATACATGGCTTAGTTATTGTGCCTAAAATAGGAACTCCGCGAGACATTCGCTCAATAAAACGTTCACTAATGGGTTTGTCTACCGTAACAATATATTCTTTGTCATGTGCATTTTCTGCACGCAAAATTTTATTCACAATATCACCATCACTGGTGAGAAAAATTAACCCCTCAGATGGTTTATCTAAACGCCCAATCGGAAATATGCGTTCTTTATGACCAATGGCATCAATAATATTACCGCGTACATGGCTTTCAGTAGTACAGGTAATACCTATCGGTTTGTTATAAGCGATATAAATACGATCAGATTTATTGGTTGGCATAGATGCGATTGTTTTACCGTCTACTTTGACTACATCGCCTGCTTGCACCTTAGTGCCTAATTCTGGCACTTGATCATTAATCGTTACGCGATTCGCTTCAATTAATTTATCTGCGCCACGGCGAGAGCAAAAACCAGATTCACTGATGTATTTATTTAAACGTTTGGTGCTAATTGAGTTGTTGGTCATAAAAATAATATGAGTGCATTTAGTTTGTTTAGCATTATACTTAAAACAACGATTAATGTATCAGGCATAGTAGAACATTATGTTAATTTTTGCCCATCGTGGTGCCAGTGGTGTTGAACCAGAAAATACTTTACGCGCAATTCAGTCAGCAATTAATACCGAAGTCGATGGTATTGAGATAGATATTTATGAAGCCGACAATACCTTGTTTGTTATTCATGATCGCCGGTTACATCATACCACTTCAGGGATAGGCCAAATAAGCCAACATAACGTTGACTATTTGCGTAGCCTAGATGCAGGTTTAGGTGAAACGATTCCAACACTTGATGAAGTATTAGCGCTCGTGGCAGGTAAATGTATGCTCAATATCGAGTTAAAAGGCATTAACAATCTCGATTTATTATTTTCTTATCTTGATCAGGCTATCAATACGTCAGTATTAACGGTTAATGACATTTTACTTTCCTCATTTAATCATCGTTTGCTTTATAACATAAAACAACAAAGAGGCGAGTTTGCCATTGGTGCACTTACCTCATGTTATCCTTTAGACTATGCAAGATTTGCCGAACAACTCAACGCCTATTCAGTTCATTTGGATGTAAATTTTATCAGTATGAATTTTGTTGAAGATGCGCATCATCGCGGACTAAAAGTATTTGTTTATACTGTAGACGAACTAGAAGATATTAAAACCATGAAAGCGTTAGGGGTAGATGGTATTTTTACTAACTTCCCCACCACAGCTAAATGCCATATTGCGCATTTATCTCCGACACACTTACCTTCAAAAAATAACAAAAATTAGAGAACCTGTTTACCGTTTCGTATTAAAGCATTTAACGGATTAACCCCAAATTGATAGCAAAGTTCTGCCGGCTGACTAATGTTCCATAACGCCATATCAGCATCGTACCCTACCGCAAGTTGACCTTTTATTTTAGACAAACCTAATGCTTTAGCAGCATTACACGTAACGCCGCCTAACGCCTCACTAGGGGTTAATCTAAACAAGGTGCACGCCATATTTAGCATAAGTTGAATTGAACAGATGGGTGAAGTTCCCGGATTAACATCTGTTGCTATTGCCATTGCTACGCCTGCTTTACGTAGTTGTTCTATCGGAGGTAATTGCGTTTCGCGTAAAAAGTAAAAAGCGCCGGGCAGCAATACGGCAGTCATATTGGCATCGCTCATTGCTTTAACACCCGCTTCGGTTAAAAATTCAACATGATCGCTCGATAAGGCTTGATATTTAGCCGCTAGCTCGGTTCCTCCTAAAGCGGATAACTGCTCTGCATGTACTTTTATCGCTAAGCCATGTTTTTTAGCCGCAATAAATACCTGTTCAGTTTGAGCAATATTAAAGCCGACATTTTCACAAAATACATCAACCGAATCAGCTAAATTTTCTTCAACAATAACGGGTATCATTTCCTTACACACTAAATCTATATAACCATTAGCATCGTCTTTATATTCGGTTGGTAAAGCATGTGCGCCAAGAAAAGTTCGTTTTATCGTAATTGGTAGTTCATCAGCAAGTTGTCCTGCTACTTTCAGCATTTTTACTTCATTAACAAGATCTAATCCATAACCTGATTTAATTTCAACCGTAGTTACCCCCTGCTGATGAAGCGCCGTTAACCTAGTTAAGGCACTAGCTAATAATTCTGCTTCACTCGCTAGTCTGGTAGCTTTTACCGTAGAAACAATTCCACCACCCGTGGGCAATTTCTTGATAACTTTTCCCTTGTAAGCGCATTTCAAATTCATTAGCACGATTGCCACCGAATACAAGATGAGTATGACAATCAATCAATCCTGGGGTTAACCATTTTCCCTGTCCATCCATTATATCGACTTCATTTTCATTATAGCTAGGCAAGTCAACTTCTTTGCCTAGCCAAACAATTTTTCCATCACAAATAGCTAATGCAGCATCCAAAATTTCGCCATAGTTTTCACTGTTATTACCCATAGTTGCGACATTGACATTAAGCCAGAGTGTTTGCCATTGATGTGGGCAATGCGTTGAGTGATGCGTTGAGTGATGCTCTGAAGATTTAATACGTGTCATCGCAGTTACCAAGAATATTATAATACTAATTAGCGATAACTGTAGCTGAGAAATAAGAATTTATCAATAGTTGTATATACAACTATTGCATTAAGAATAAAACTATGAGAACGTATATACAATTCGAGCTCTATTTACAATATATTGGCGATACCATGACCGAGACTACGTTAAAAAACACAAAAAAATCAGCTAAATATAGCGTTATAAAAAAATATATTTGCCAGAACATAGAGTCGGGTCAATGGCCTCAACATTATAAAGTACCTTCCGAAAATGAACTAACACAGCAGTTTGATGTAAGTCGTATGACTGCTCGTCGAGCACTGCAAGAATTAACCGAACAAGGTATTCTCGTTCGCGCACAAGGCTCAGGTACTTTTGTATCCACATTTAAATCGCAATCGTCATTGTTAGAAATTCGTAATATTAGTGACGAAATTAGTGACCGTGGACATAAGCATCATGCGCAGCAAATTAGCCTTGATGCAATCACTGTTACTGAAGAAGTTGCTATTTTATTGAATTTAAAAAATCATAAAAATGCTTTTTACTCACAAGTATTACATTTTGAAAATGATCAACCGATTCAATTGGAGCAGCGGTATGTTAATGCGGCCTTGGTTCCTGAATATTTACTGCAAGACTTTACTAAAATAACGCCTCATGAATATTTATCTGCTGTCGCACCATTAACTGAAGCAACACATGAAATTGAAGCAATTTTAGCGGCTGAAAACATTTGCAAATTGCTTGATATCAACAGCAGTAGTCCTTGTTTACAAGTTAAACGCCGCACTTGGTCTAGCAAGGGCGTGGTGAGTTTAGCCATTTTAACATCACCTGGAAATAAATATCGCTTAGGTACGCATCTTAAAATTAATAAATGATACTCGTATAACAACATTACAACACCATGCACAGCTCATAATCCAGAACACAATACTTAATTATTCTAAGTCGTTTGGGTTATCGTTCGAAAAAGAGGAAACACCATGACAACAAATACTACACAGCCCCCTGTAACCATAGATCCTCGCTTGGATACATCGAGAGTTATTCGCGCCGATCGTGGTACAAAAATCACAACAAAAAGTTGGTTAACAGAAGCGGCAAAACGTATGCTTATGAATAACTTAGACCCTGAGGTTGCCGAACATCCTCAGTCATTAGTTGTTTATGGTGGTATTGGTCGAGCAGCACGTAATTGGGCTTGTTACGACAAAATAATTGATGTTCTTAATCGTCTTGAGAATGATGAAACCTTAATGGTGCAGTCAGGTAAACCCGTTGGTGTGTTTAATACACACGAAAATGCGCCGCGAGTATTAATTGCTAACTCAAACCTAGTACCTCATTGGGCTAACTGGGAGCACTTTAATGAGTTGGATAAAAAAGGCCTCATGATGTACGGCCAAATGACGGCCGGCTCTTGGATTTACATTGGTTCACAAGGTATTGTGCAAGGCACGTACGAAACCTTTGTTGCCATGGCTAAGCAACATTTTGGTGGCAATGCTAAGGGTAAATGGGTGCTTACCGGTGGTTTAGGTGGTATGGGTGGTGCACAACCACTTGCAGCTACCATGGCGGGTTTCTCAGCTTTAGTGGTTGAATGTGATGAAACACGAATAGATTTTCGTATTAACACTCGCTACGTTGATAAAAAAGCAAAAACCTTAGATGAAGCATTAACCATCATCAACACAGCCAATAAAAATGGTGAAGCAATTTCCGTTGGGCTGTTAGGTAATGCGGCAGATGTCTTTCCTGAATTAGTTAAACGCGGCATTACACCTGATGTTGTTACCGATCAAACCTCTGCACATGACCCCTTGAATGGTTATTTACCACAAGGTTGGAGTATGGAATACGCTGCTGAAATGCGCCTAAAAGACGAAGCTGTTGTGGTAAAAGCAGCTAAAAAATCAATGGCTGTACAAGTTCAAGCCATGCTCGATTTACAAACCGCAGGCGCTGCAACGACAGACTATGGCAATAACATACGTCAAATGGCTTTAGAAGAAGGTGTAAGCAACGCATTTGATTTTCCAGGGTTTGTCCCTGCTTATGTTCGCCCTTTATTCTGCGAAGGTATTGGACCATTTCGTTGGGTTGCCCTATCTGGTGATCCCGAAGATATTTATAAAACCGACGCCAAAGTTAAAGAGCTTATACCAGATAATCCACACCTACATAATTGGTTAGATATGGCACGAAAGCGTATTGCCTTTCAAGGCTTACCGGCGCGTATTTGTTGGGTTGGTTTGAAAGACCGTGCTCGCTTAGCCTTAGCATTCAACGAAATGGTTAAAACAGGCGAACTTTCAGCACCCGTAGTTATCGGTCGCGATCATTTAGACTCAGGCTCAGTTGCCTCACCTAATCGTGAAACTGAAAGTATGCTAGATGGCTCTGATGCTGTTTCAGATTGGCCATTACTGAACGCATTGCTTTCTACATCTGGAGGCGCTACTTGGGTTAGCTTACATCATGGCGGGGGCGTTGGTATGGGGTTTAGTCAGCATTCTGGCGTGGTAATAGTAGCCGATGGTACTGACGAAGCTGCCACACGTTTGGGCCGAGTATTATGGAATGATCCGAAGCAACTGGTGTAATGCGCCATGCTGATGCCGGCTACGATATAGCAATAAATTGTGCCAAAGAACAAAATTTAGATTTACCGATGATCACTAAATAGCCTCCCTATTTATTAACATCAGTTTATACCAATTAGAGAAAATATAATGAATCAAATAACAGAATTAAACATTATACCGGGGCAATTAACCCTAGCACAATTGCGGGACGTTAACCGTTATGACGGCATAAAATACAGCTTAGACGACAGTGCATTTGAGGACATCAACAAAAGTGCTGAAGCAGTGCAACAAGTAATAAAAGATGGACGTGTAGTTTACGGCATCAATACTGGTTTTGGTTTACTTGCTAGCACACGTATTAAAAATGATGAATTAGAGCTTTTGCAACGCTCAATAGTATTGTCACATTCGGTCGGTTTTGGCGAATACATGGAAGATGCAACGGTACGCTTAATGATGGTATTGAAAATCAATTCATTATCTCGTGGCTTTTCTGGTATACGTTTGCAAGTTATTCAAGCGTTGATCACCTTACTTAATGCCCAAGTATACCCTTGTGTCCCCAAAAAAGGCTCTGTTGGCGCTTCGGGTGATTTAGCCCCACTTTCACACATGGTGTTACCATTGTTAGGTGAAGGCGAAATGTCATATCAAGACCAAGTTATTCCTGCAATGGAAGGGTTAAAAATAGCAGGACTTGAACCAATAACGTTAGCAGCAAAAGAAGGCTTAGCATTGCTTAACGGTACGCAAGCTTCTACGGCTTTCACTTTAGAAGGCTTATTTTATGCCGAAGATTTATATGCTGCGGGCACGGTTATTGGTTCTATTACCGTAGAAGCAGCCATGGGCTCTCGTGCCCCCTTTGATCACCGAGTGCATTTTGTGCGTGGTCAACAAGGTCAAATTGATGCTGCCAGTGCTTACCGTCATGTATTAACAGAGTCCTCTGAAGTGTCTAAATCACATGCCAACTGTGAAAAAGTGCAAGACCCTTACTCACTACGTTGCCAACCGCAAGTAATGGGCGCTTGTTTAACACAAATTCGCCAAGCCGCAGTCGTATTATTAGCAGAAGCCAACGGCGTTACTGATAACCCATTAATATTTGCTAACGAAGGTGATTTTATTTCAGCAGGAAATTTCCATGCTGAACCTGTTGCTATGGCGGCTGACAACCTTGCTTTAGCGATTGCTGAAATTGGCTCACTGTCTGAACGACGAATGGCATTACTTATTGATGCCGGCTTAAGTAAACTTCCACCATTTTTAGTAGATAACGGTGGTGTAAACTCTGGCTTTATGATCGCTCAAGTTACCTCTGCAGCGCTTGCCTCTGAAAATAAAACCTTAGCACACCAACCTCTGTGGACAGTTTACCAACATCTGCTAATCAAGAAGATCATGTTTCCATGGCCTGTTTCTTGGGCGTCGGTTAACCGATATGAACGAGAATACTAACGGTGTATTAGCCGTAGAATACTTAGCAGCAGTACAAGGTTTAGATTTTAGAGCACCACTTAAAGGCTCGCCAATTATTGAACAAGCCAAAACGATACTACGCAAAACCGTCAGTTTTTATGATAAAGACAGATACTTCGCTCCTGATATTGTTGAAGCATCTTGCATAATCAGTGATGGTGAATTTAATCAATTTATGCCTGAACACTTGTTACCGAGCTTGTAACGAATAGTATACAATTTTCCCAAGATAACACTGGGTGCACTATTGCACCCTTTTTATTGCCCTTTATATTCAATCGCACTATGACAAATACGATAATCGCTCCTATACTCAAGTCAACAGTTAGGATTAGCGTAATGAGTAGTTTAAGTGAGCCAAAAACCTTTTTTTATTTTTTCTATCTTAATTATTGTTAGCATCGGAGTACTTTATTTAAATTTACCAAACCTTTGGTCATCTAAAGACTATGCTGTCACGATTGCCGTATCGAAAACACCGCTTTCTAGCCCTTTTTATATAGCTAAAGCCCTTAATGCCTTTGATGATACCTGTGTTAGCGTTGAATATATCGAAGTAGATGGTGGAATTGAAGCATTTAATAAAGTGATTAATGGTGAAGTTGATTTTGGTACAAGTTCTGATTCTGCAATCGCTTTTCAAAGTTTAGCAGAGCATAATTTTGTTACCCACACAATGTTTAGCCAATCAGATAATGATATAAAATTAATAACACGAACTTCCGATAAGATTGAATCTGTCTTTGGACCTAAAAGGGAAAAAAGTTGGCGTTATCAAAAGATCTGCCAGTGAATATTTATTAAGTACCTTGTTAGCAATTGAAGGCTTAACAGTGGAAGATGTTGATCTTCATTATTATAAACCAGAATTATTACTCCAAGGTTTTCGTGACGATAAATTGGATGCTATTGTTCCTTGGGAGCCATATCCTTTTCAAGCATCAAAGTTGCTTGGAAACCAAATAACAACCCATGATACAAAAAACTTAAGTACCTTAAGTTTTAATTTGATTTCCAAAGCCCCTGACAAACTATTGGTAGACAAAGCAACTTGTGTGATTCAAGGACTACAAACAGCCATAAATTATATTGCGTCACACCCAAAAAATCTAAAAAAATAGTGATAGATAAACTAGATTTAGATCCCGATTTTATGGATTGGATTTGGCCTGATTATATTTTTAAACTCGGCTTAAACCAATCTTTAATTTTAAATATTCAATCGCAAGCCACTTGGGCATTGGAAACACAAATAAGTGACTATAAGTTAGCCTCTAATGCAAAGGATTTGGTTGATACTCGAGCATTAAAACAGGTAGACCCTAAAGCGGTAAATGTAAATATAGTGCACTAATTACAGCATTCTCATTTAAGATATTTTATTATGAAGTTAAGCTTACAACAACAGATTATTTTTTTCACATTAGGTAATTGCCTATTGTTTGTCGTGCTTGTCGCCAGTATTTTATGGTCAACTCATATTGTAGATGTCACATTAAAACGTGAACAATATGCGCATAAAGTAGAAGACTATACTAATATTTTAAAGCAACTTGTTCTCAGTGAAGATATCTACGCTAGCAACTACAGCACGAGCGATTGGTTTGCCTTAGAGACTAAGTTAAATAACCTCCTACAAGTTGCCCCCAATTTAACACCGCAGCAACAAACACTGCAGAATAGTATTGTAAATCAAAATAAAAGCGTACAACGTCTATTTGATACTATTAACAAAAACAAATTAAAAAATGCGAATCAAGCAATAAAAAAACATTTAAGAACTCGCTTAATTACACAACTTGAAGCTATTCGCACTGACTCAATACAACTTTCAGACATCGCCAAAAAAGATATTAAAAATGTTATAAAAAATCAAATCATCTTCGTTTTATTAACCCTAGTATTCATTATACTAGCCTTAGTTTATGGCGCTTTTAAATTAACCACCGTATTTAAAACTTCCTTGAACGAAGTCAAAAATGCATTTAAAAAAAACCACAGTGGCAACTTTCAAGCAATACAATTTTCTAATCCAACAGAGGAATTTGACAGTATTGCAAGTGCCTATAACGAGATGAACAAAAAATTAAGCATCAGCACAGTCTCTTTAGAGTCTATGAAAAAAATTGTTGATGAACGAACCTGTAAATTAGAAGAACTCTCTAATACAGACTCGTTAACTCAAATTGCCAATCGACGAGCACTTTTTGAACGTGGAAATGCTGAATTTTCTCGTATCCAAAGAAGCAAAAGTCAGTTAACCATCATGTTAATCGATTGTGATTTATTCAAAGATATCAATGATAAATATGGTCATATTTTTGGTGATAAAGTACTGCAACATTTAACTGAAATATGTAAAAAAGCTATACGTAGCATTGATTTTTTTGCACGTTATGGTGGTGAGGAATTTATTATTATCTTACCAGATAGCAGTATAAATGGAGCGATGGAAACAGCAAAACGTATTCAACATTCTTTAGCTACCCACTGTATTAAATTTGACGAGAAAGAGATTTGTATTACCGTAAGTATCGGTATAAGTACGGTTAGCGATAAACATGACAATTTTGAGCAATTGATAAAAGATGCGGATATGGCTATGTATAAAGCCAAAACAAACGGCCGTAATAGAATTGAAATAGCAGACGAAAAAAACACAATAATCAAAAAAGCTTAACCTGAAACTAAGTTCTATTACCGACAGGCAATTATTAGCCTCAAGTTGCCTTCAAAAACGCTTGTAACTAAATAACCTCAATTATAATCTCAATTCGTTTAGTATATTTTTCCAAAGTGAACAAAGCAAATTAAACACTATTTTTCAAAAAGTTACAAACAAACCACCCCTAATTGAAGTTAAATAGGTTACAGGGGAAATCTATACTTATTATTTAAAGGTTGAGCTTAACTTTTCTATATCTTCTGCACTTTTGTTTACCGCAATACCATAGCTATTGACCTGTTCTGCAAGCAAAACATTTGTTTTAGAAATATCGTCTATCGTATGCACACTATGAGTAATTTCATTAGCAACAACACTTTGTTCCTCAGCAGCGGTAGCAATTTGAGAAGTCATATCACTAACATCATTCACATTACTGATAATATCTTCCATCGCTTGCTTAATTTTAGAGCTATCTTCAGAGCATTCTTCGGCATTCGCTTTGCTCGTAAGCATCACCTGACTCCAATTTTTCAAGGTGTTTTGTAGTTCAACAACGGAGGTTTGGATCTGAACAGTTGCCCCCTGAGTTCTACTCGCTAAATTCCTCACTTCATCAGCCACTACAGCAAAACCTCGCCCTTGCTCTCCTGCCCTTGCTGCTTCAATTGCAGCATTTAATGCTAGCAAGTTTGTTTGGTCGGCAATTCCTTGTATTTCAACCATAATTGTTGAAATTTTATTAACATCGTTAACCAATTCAAGGGCATTCGTCGCGGCTTTATCAACATCACCGGCTAAATTATTAATTTTATTCTGGCTTATCTCAACAATGCTGATATTTTCCTGACACTCATTTTGTACTGTTAAAACTTTATCATGTGTTTGATTTGTATTGATGCTAACTTCACTAATCGTTGCACTCATTTCAGTTATTGCCGTTGCAAGTTGTGTTAAATGCAAATTTTCTTCTTTTATACCCGTTTGTATTTCGGATGAAGCCTGTGCTAATTCAGAGGCGATATTTACTAATTTTTTTCCTGAGTCGCTGCTTCTACCGAGTATTGTTCTTATTCGAGCTTTATATAATTCTAGAGGATAAAGCAATATATTTAATGGTCCTTTCCCTGAAAAAATTATACGTGACGGACTATCAAATAACTTTTTAGTTTTAGTTACGGCATTGGGAAAAGTAAACAACTCGGGTAAAAAGACTAGCGAAAGCAAACCAATACAACATAGGAGTACAATAGATGGAACGATTGAATTGGTATACAACCACCCCCCTATAGAGGTCATAGTGATAATAGCTAAGGCAAGTAATCTTCTTATGTTAACGTTATTATCTAAGCCCGCAATAGACCCCCCATTATTGAGAGTATTATATAACTGTTGAGCATTTCGTTTCTGCTCGTTACTCGGCAAGATTCTAACCGACTGATAGCCAGTAACTTTATCATTTGTAAATACGGGTGTTATATAGGCATCCACCCAATAATAATCACCATTTTTACAACGATTTTTAACCATTCCTCGCCAAGAGTCTCCTCGTTTAAGTTTACTCCATAAATCAGCAAAAGCCGCTTTGGGCATTGACGGATGTCTAACTATGTTATGATTTTCCCCTACAAGTTCCTCAAGGGAGTAACCTGAAATTTCGCAAAACTCATTATTGGCGTAAGTTATGATTCCATCTAAATCAGTAATAGAGACTAATTGCTGAGTCTCAGAGAAAACTCGTTCAATATTTGATTTATCGCCCATTATATTCCTTTTTTTCAGATAAATTTTCTAAGAAAAACTAACAAGAACTTTATTTATACCATATAAGCTACTTTACGAATAGAATTTACGCCTAACTAATTCCAATATTAGTACCATAAACAGAGGAAAATACTGATTTATTGATATTGCATTACAGTGCGGGAACCCAAAGTGCAAGAATCAAATTTTTACCTTTTCCCCAGTACCGCTAATACAAAGAAGTTCAGGTTACTTACTTTTTTGAAGGCATTTTTACTTATGAAATATATTTGAACTTGGGTCAGCGATAAAGCAATAAAGCATCGCGCTGACAATGTAGTTAACCACCTCAATAGTTTAGAGTTTTTCAATGATCGCTTCTGCTGTTTTCAACGTACGAATTTCTTGGAATAATTGATCGGCTTCGCTATATTGAAGCTTTAAATATTTAAGCCATTGCTTAATGCGGTTTGGATAATATTTGCTTTTATCGCCGTAGGTTTCACAACGCGTATAATCAAGTAATAAGCCTTGCACTTCATGCCACGGCATAACTGGCATCTGTTGCTTAATCACCTGCGCTAAGTTTGGCAACATTAAGGCACCACGCCCCACCATAATGTCGGTACAAGTAGAAATTTCTCGACAGTTTTTAGCGTCAGTTAATGTAAAAATATCGCCATTGGCAATCACTGGAATCGTTATATTTTCTTTTATTTTAGCAATCCATTCCCAGTGAGCACGGAGGCCTGTAACCTTCCATTTTAGTCCGCGCATGTACCGTAAGCTCATTAGCGCCGGCGGCTTCAATTGCTTGTGCATTTTCAATCGCTAGGCTTTTATCTTCATAACCTAAACGAATTTTAGCACTAACAATGGCCTCTGCAGGCACAGTTTGCTTGATTGCGTTGACAATTTGATAAAGATCTTCTGGATCTTTCAATAATATTGCCCCGCCACGATTATTATTAACCATTTTAGAAGGACACCCAAAATTGATATCAATACCATGCGAACCAAACTCTATCGCTTTTGCGGCATTGTCTGCCATACATGTTGGGTTTTGACCTAATAATTGCACACGTACTGGCGTTCCGGCTTCAGTAGTACAACCGTAAGCGTTAGCATTGGTTAATTCTGGACAAGCACGAAAAAAAGCGCGGTCTGAAATAAGTAGGTCAACCACACGTACAAACTCAGTAACACATAGATCATATCCGCCCACTCTTGACAGTAAGTCTCGCATTAAATGATCAAGCACGCCTTCCATAGGGGCTAGTACTATTCGCATAATTACTTAGTCATGTTCATATTGTTATGATCTTTATCATCAGATAAATCACAAGGTGTACTAACAAAAGCGGTTTTGAGCCCTGAATTAATTTTATTTTTACGCTTAGCTATTGCCCGTTTATTTATTATCCAATAAAGACTGGCCGTTGACAAAGCAATAGAGAAATGAACAAACACAGTAAGCCATTGGCCATTTTCATGCCACATAAACACGGGACCACGATAAGTAACATAAAATAAATCGAGCACTGAAATGTGCAACCAAATACTTAAAAAAAATAATTTTAATTGATGGCGTTTAAGAAATGTTCTTGGAAAAAAATTCAATCGATAAACCAATAAAAGGTAATTAGCCCATTATAACCAAGTGAGTAAGTCAGGGTAAACAAACTTATAACTTAATAATCGCTTCGATTTTTCTCCGCTAACCACCCTTGTGCTCTCGTTTGCCGGCTTTTTTAATAACGGGGGCGTCTAACTTGAGTGCCTTAGCCGCAGCTTGGTAATATTGTCCCTTACTCACATGGGTATCACTTACACCATTAAAAACGGTTTGTGCGTTATTACCTGAAACAAGTGAAATTTTTGACCACTCAACACATAACAGTGACTCAATTAAGCCAATAGCATCTTGCTGATGAATTAAATTAACCGGTGCAGACGAGTCGCTCAGGGTTTTCTTTGCTTGTATGAATTTCCCAGGATGACGATTAGGACCAACTAAACCCGCTAATCGAATAACAATCCCCTCCTTGGAAAAATTCATTACAGCTTGTTCTGCAGCATGTAATATTTTCACTTTATCTGTAGAAAGATTAAGTTCATTATTTTCATCTACAATACCAGATAAACCATCATAAACAGCGGTACTCGACAACAAAATAATACGTTCAACTACTCCGCGTTCCTGTGCAGCAGAAACAAGTTGCGTTATTTTCTCTGCATAATCGGTTCTGCCTTGTCTAACTTGCGGTGTAATAGCAATCACCAAACTCTGCTGTGCAAAAATATCGTGTTGAGCAAGCATGGTATTATCCGTCCGGCAAAGTTAATTGCTGAGCAATTATAGCCTGTTGATTTAATGTAACGACATTTTCTGCTCTACCACTTGTGGCAAGCACAGACATTTTTTTCGCTTGTAAACTGACCGCTAGCGCCTTACCTAACCAACCACAACCAATAATACCGACAGAAAGCGGCTTTTCAACGTAATGATGTGTTTTACTCATAGTCTTAACTCTTTGCAGTGAGTTAAACTCACGTTTTTATGGTGAAGGCGAAAATCAAATATCACTCTCTTGGTAAAATAAAATAACTTCCGTTGAAGGTCGCCGCAATATTTTCACCGCAATATACGTGTGCGGTTAACTTGATTCTTGCATTTTTACCTTGTAATAAATTATCAAAATTTCCTGAAACATCTGCTTGTACAACCTGCCCATAGGCAAGACTTTTAATAGGTGAGTGATAACGAATGTTAGCATCGGCTAGTACAATATCTCCATCAAGTGCTACGCCTTTATCTTGTTGTTCATGTAACGTTAAATATACCCACCCCCAACCCGTTAATGTTGCCAAGGTATAAATACTACCTGCAAACATGGTGTGGTGTAAGTTTTGGTTAAAATCAGTATCACAACGGGTAATTAATTTCAGGCTATCAAAATAACTTATTTGTAAGTTCATCGCTTTACTTAAAGGAATGGTGTCATGCCAAATAGCTTGTAATGCTTGTGATTTCGACAGTTGATCTTGGGCATGTACTGGTATTTTTTTCGTCATACTGTAATGTTTTACATCACCAAACAGTGTATGAGAATAGCCCCGCATTTTATAACCCAATTTTTCGTAAAAACCTAAAGCTTGCTCACGTGCATTTAAAACAATCTCGGTGATCCCTAACATACTCGCTTGTTGTTCGAGCGCCCGAATAATTTGTTGACCTAATCCTTGCCCTTGCATGTTATCATCAACTGCCATGTAGCGAATTTGACCTTGTTGTTCTGTAACTTTTTCTAAACGGCCAACCGCTAATACCTTGTTATCTTCATCAACTATCATTCGATGAAGCGCACTTTGCTCTTGTTGGTCTTGCTCGCTGCCTTCTGGTTGCTGCCAGGGTTGTCTTAATATTTTCCATCGTAAGTGGTAATATTGTGAAAATTCTTCAGTAGAATTAGGTGCTCTTAAGGTATTCATGGGTTGTCCCTACTGTCTATTTGATACCTAGTTCGATATCTAGTTAACCGACGTCTCAATTTTATTTAATCTATTGGAGAATTATGCAATTAGCAAAGCACGTTACACAAGGTAAATTAACCTATTTAAGTCAAGGTGATGAATCCATTTCAGTTTATGAAAACGATCATTACCGTTGGCTGACTTTTGGCAACGCTGTTAGTTACAACAAAGACGCGCAGATTATTCAAAGTGTAATGCTTAAACGCAAACCATGGAAGTTAACCTTACCCCATCAAACCGCGATGATGTTGCCTTTGCTATTTTTTAAGCCAGATAACATGGTTGAGTTGGGATTAGGTGGTGGTAATATCCAACGATTTATTCAGCAAGTTTCTAAAGAGATAACCATACATAGCATTGAACATAGTACTGTTGTGATCGATTGTTTTAAACAGTTTTTTAACCCACAAAATAATCAAACACAAATAACCCATAGCGATAGTGTGCAATGGTTACAGCAAAACACTACTGACAACGATTGGTATGTTTGTGATATATATCAGAATGATATTCAAAGTTATCAGAATACCGTTAATCAATTGGAGCATCTTTCCGCAAATATAAAACCAACAAGCTGTTTATCTATTAACTTACCTGATGCTAATGATACCGAAGTTAATTTATTATTAACGATATTAAAACAGTTATCGACGCATCACGATATTACTTATTTTCATATACCAAATTATTTAAACATTGTGATTCATTTGATTCCGAAACAATGGCAAATATATAAACGAATAAAACGAAATAATCACAGTTATTTGCCCAACAATACATTTTCAAGATGGAAAACGTTTTGGCAGCACGGTAAAACATTGCCAGATTAAAGACTAACAAGCGTAAACCATCTACTATATTCGCTATTATTTTGTTGGATTAGTTAAATTAAAACCTTTGCTCATATAAATATCGTCATACGCTAAGCCGCCATTACCATAAGGTTGATTGTGTGGACCCGTATTACAATTGGCAAAAAAGGTGATCAACGGTTTTTCTCTTTTCATTCTAAACGCGGCATTTTTGTATACTAATGTTTGTTCTGCAAACTCGCCCCCCTGCAGAAATACATCATAAGATTGCCCACCTTTATTAATTAGGTTGTTATTAACTACATACCAAATTTGATACCAAACATTAGTTTGCATTGGTTTAGCCGGCTGTTTATCCATAAAGTTGTGAATTTTACTGTACTGTTGATATTTGTTATTGCTGTCAATTTTTACCATCAAAGTACCATCATTTTTAAAGCCATTGGACTCAAATTTATCAGTCACTCTTAAAGTCGGTTCAAACGCATTATAGCCTGCAATTTTAATGTCTTCTGCTGTTAAGTTACTAATACCAAAGGCATGATTGTTAGGGAAATTTTCTACGAGAATACGAGTGTAAAAAGTGTAAATTTCTCCCACCGCCACAGGCTCAGGTAATCTTTTAATACTCAGCGCTTTACGGTTTCCTATAACCCCCTCTTCGGCAGGTTTTTTAATCAAGTAATGATTGTTGTTTGCCGTATTATTCTCAAGACGAATCTCTGTTATTTGCGGTTCAGAAATATAAGGTTTGGTATTGTTTTGTGTATCTGCTTTTTGCCAGTTTTTTAAGGTTTGTTGTTCAAAATTATCAATTAATAACCAAGAAGAATTCTTATGGCTCGTTGAACATGCACTGAGTAATACGATGAGAGATAACGCCAATAAATTTTTCATATAAATACAGTTAAGTTTTCGGTTTAGACTTAGTCTAACAAACTTTGATGAAATCAAAAATAACGATATTTCAACCTACCCATTGACGCGAATTTTCCTTGAAATAACAAAAAACTCGCCGAAGCGAGTTTTATAAATCAATACTTAATGCTGATTATTATTCAACCTGAATTCAGGATAATGAATTTTATAATTTATTGATTCATATAACTTAAAAATAAAACTATATGATTTCACTAAAAAAATTATTTACTTTGCTCCTAATGTTAGAATTCAGCCCGTATAACAAGGCGGTTAAATAACAATATTAGGTATAATTGCTTATCCAGTTTTCAGGTTATTTAGTAACTGGAAAACCCCGATCACGCATTAATGCTTTTACATCTGCATCTCTACCTCTAAAGGCACGATATGCCTCAGCAGGATCAACGGCATTACGCACACTAAATAAGTGCTTAACTAATTTTGCAGCAATATCTATATCGTAAAATCCACCTGGTGATTGTGAAAAGGCTTCAGCCGCATCCGCCGTTAATACTTCTGCCCACATATAACCATAATAGCTAGCTGAATAACCTTCACCACTAAATACATGACCAAAATGCGTAGAGCGATGACGCATCACAAGAGCTTCAGGCATTTTTAACGCAGCCAAGGTATCGCGTTCAAATTTTTGCACATCAATACCCGTTGGGTCTACAGTGTGAAACTTCATGTCGACTAACGCTGACGCTAAATATTCAGTGGTTTTAAAACCTTGATTAAAGGTGGCCGCTTGCTTAATTTTTGCAATTAATTCAGCAGGCATTGGCTTACCTGTTTTATAGTGCACTAAGTAGTTATTGATAACATCATCTGTCGATAACCAATGTTCTAATAGTTGCGACTGAAATTCTGTGTAATCTCTGACACCGCCATTAAGCGTTGGATACGCTACTTTTGCCGATAAAAATGCAACGCGTGCCCAAACTCGTGGAAATACGTTTCTGCATCAGACCAAGAAATTAAAGTAGGTTGGCCATCAACACCTTTGCTGAAATTAGAGTTATTTGATGACAAAACATTCTTCTTGCCGTCAAACGTTGTATAGCTACGGTAAGTAGTTGCCCATGCGCCAGAACGTTTACCTTTGCGTGCAAACGGGTCTAGATACCATAAACCAATATGTTCATGTGAGGTTTTGTCTGTCACTTCCCACACACGAACATCATCATTAAAAACAGGAACAGAGCCATCTTTAACTTCAGTAAATTCAAAATTAAATAAACGACCTGCGACATAAAACATAGCTTCTCGTAATTTATTTAACTGCAGGTATTCTTTTACTTCATTTGAATCTAAATTGTATTTATCTTGACGAACTTTTTCAGCGTAAAAACGGTAATCCCAAGGTTCAATTTTATCAATACCGTCTTGTGCTTTACCAATGGCTAACATGTCTGCTACTTCTTCATCAACACGTGCGATTGCTGCCGGCCATACACTTTCCATTAAGTTAATGGCATTTTCTGGTGATTTAGCCATACGGTCCTCTAATCGCCAAGACGCGTAGTTTTTATAACCTAACAAGCCCACACGTTCATGACGCAATTGTAGAATTTCAGCAATAATGGCGTTGTTATCAAATTCATCTCCGTTATTACCACGGTTATAATAGCTATTCCATACTTGCTTACGCAGTTCACGCTCGGTTGAGTAAGTTAAAAAAGGATCCATTGATGAACGGGTATTAGTAATGGCATATTCACCTTGATGCTCCCGTGATTCTGCAGCGGACGCAGCAGAGCTAATAATAGAATCAGATAACCCACCTAGCCGGTCTTTGGTTAAATACAAAACATAGCTTTCTTCATCAGCTAATACATTGTTACCAAACTGAGTATGTAGTTGAGCTAAACGCTGATTAATATCAGCATAACGTTTTTTTGCCTCACCCTTCAAGGTCGCGCCGTTACGTGCAAAACTATTATAAGTTAAATACACTAAACGTTGCTGTTCAGGTGTTAAGTTTTTAACTTCATCGCTGTTATAAACCGCTTGTACACGAGAAAACAATGCTTCATTTTGATTAATTTTAGAGAAAAAGCCGAAAGTTTTGGTGCCATTTCTGCTTGAATTTTACGAAATTCTGGCGAAGATTGGTTTGAACTCCAAATCCCCCAATAAGTAAACACTCTATCTAAGGCATACCCTGTTTTTTCCATGGCAACAATTGTGTTTTCAAAGGTAGGTAATTCAGGATTATTGGCAATCGCTTCAACTTCTGCCAGATTAATTTTCATGCCTTCTTCTATGGCAGCACTTAAGCCAACTAAAGACACTTTATCAAATGCAGGTACGCCTTGATAAGGGCCTTCCCACTTAGCCAGTAATAAGGCTTTAGATTGCTCAACCTCATCGTTATTCATTTGCATTATATTTTCTGATTTTTCAGTCTCTTGCATGCTATTCTCAACAGCAGTATTGCCACCACTACAAGCCATTAAAATACTTGATAGTAAAAAGGTAGGTAATAATTTTTTATTCATAATTAATCTCTATCTAAAGTATAAATCGTTACAATGTGTTATCTAGATGATCGAAAACGCCATCGAGTTAACATTACATTAACAACAATCACTTGATAAAGAAATGCCTAGCATTGCTATTCAACGCAAATTGTATGCTATTAAGCTTATTCTAACTCATACCACTCAGTGCCTATAGATTTTGCCTAGCAAATAAATTAATCAGTCTGTCGGTTTTTATTGATCTAATACAAGCAAATTGAAAAGTATTTCATTACAATATATCAATAATACCCGACCAAATTACTCAAGCTTTATACAAGGTAAATCTATGATGCAAATTACTGACTTGCAAAAAGAGCAAAAAATTACGCCATTGTTGCGTTTAGGCTTTCGTCCTTTTTTTCTGAGTGGCGCTATTTTTAGCGTAGTAGCCATCGTACTTTGGTTACTAATGTATAAAGGAACCATTAATTTATTACCTTTAGGTGGTGGCTATTGGTGGCATATACATGAAATGGTTTTTGGCTTTGGTTGTGCCATTATTGTTGGTTTCTTACTTACCGCAGTACAAAACTGGACAGGTACAAGAGGCGCCCAGGGTACTGTATTACTGATGCTATTTTTACTTTGGTTAGCAGGGCGAATTGTTGTGCTTTTTCCTGATTTGTTAGGCGCAGAATTAACAACTATTATCGATTTAAGTTTTTTACCTGCGGTAGCATTTGTATTAGGTAAACCTATTATTGCAATAAAACAATACCGTAACTTATTTTTTGTGCCTTTATTGTTGTTATTTACCATTGCCAATAGTGAAATGCATCTTGCCATATATAAGCCTGATACCTTTACTATTACTTATGCGGCCTACGCAGGAGTAATGCTAGTCACTTTTTTAATGTCGGTCATGGCCGGTCGTGTTGTGCCTATGTTTACTGCAAACGGTACACAAACACCAAAAGCAACACCACTCCCTTGGTTAGACAAAGTCACAAACGGCTGTTTAGGTATTGCTATGATGTATTTATTGTTACAGCCAGTAGTTGGTTTTTCTGCAACATTCTTTGGCATACTGTTAATTGTTGCAGGTATTTTTCAAACCATGCGGTTAAGATGGCGACCTTGGATAACCCTTGGAGTACCTTTGTTATGGTCTATTCATGTTTCAATTAAGTTTATTGCCTATGGCTTAATTGTTTTGGGATTGAGTTATTTAATTGCCGAAATCCCCAGTAACCACATCTGGCATTTGTTAACTGTTGGCGGTATGGGAGGGCTAATTTTAGCGATGATTTCTAGGGTTTCTCTTGGTCACACAGGTCGCCCATTGTCACCGCCAAAAGCCATGACCTTAGCTTATATCTGCATTACGTTAGCAGCACTTATTCGTGCTCTGGGTCCGTGGATTTTACCCGAAAAAACAATGATATTTATCGATATTAGTGCTACCTTCTGGTTATTAGCGTTTGGTATTTTTGCCGTTACTTATGCCCCCATGCTAATGAGTCCCCGTAAAGATGGCAGACCAGGATAACAATAATGAAAGCAGTTTTTTTAGATAGCCAAACATTTAGCGAAAATATCTCTTTTTCAGCCATTGAGCAACAAGTTACAATGCTAACTTCTTACCCAATCACCTCTCCTGAACAAGTACTTGAACGCTGCCAACAAGCTGATGTTATTATTACTAATAAAGTCGTGATCACCGCTGAAATGTTAGCTAAACTTCCTCAGTTAAAGCTCATTGCTATCGCAGCAACGGGTTACAATAATATCGATATTGAGGCTGCCTCAAAATACAATATTGCTGTAACCAATGTGAGTGGTTATCGGTAATGCTATTGCTCAGTATGTATTTTCACAAATACTTGAATACTATCAACAAACTTGTCATCACAATGCCAATACTGCGCAAGAATTATGGCAAAAAAGTGATACCTTTTGCTATCATGGCAAGGCTATTACAGAGCTTGCAGGCAAAACGTTAGCAATTGTTGGTAATGGCTTCTTAGGGAAATCTGTTGCTAAGCTTGCCGCAGCATTTGATATGAATGTGATGATCAGCGAACGCCCACAGAGTCTAGACATACGCGAAGGTAGGGTAAGTTTTGAACAGGCAATTGCACAAGCCGATATTTTGAGTTTGCATTGCCCTCAAACTGCCGAGACTACAAATTTAATTAATGCTGCGGTGTTAGCTAAGATGAAGCCCAATGCCATGTTAATCAATACCGCCCGTGGTATGTTAGTGAACAGTGTTGATTTATTAGCCGCCTTAAAAGATAAACAGATCGCTTACGCCGTACTTGATGTATTAGAGCAAGAGCCACCGCCTGAAGATCACCCTTTATTAGTCGCATTACAACAAAACACCCTTGATAATTTAAAAATTACCGCACATATTGCTTGGGCAAGTAGTGAGTCACAACAACGCTTAATTCACATGCTAAGTGACAATATAGCCGCTTTTAAGCGTGGTGAAAGATTAAATCGCCTCGATAACATGTAAATAACCTCAGCTCGGCTTAATCAATGTTCTTCTAGCAGCTATTTTCACTAACTTCGACGTTAAATTCACTTGCAATAGGCTAGATACTAAACGGTAAGTAATATCTCTCAAGTTACAGCGCCATATTAAAGATAATTATCCTTAAACTTGCCGTAATGAAAATATCCCCATTGGCCAACACGTCGCAGTGGCGCAAACGGGAATTTAGGCAAGGGTTTAGTGTACAAAGGCAAATTTGGCAGTGTTTTTCCTGCCACTTTCTCGGCTAAACGTTTGCCTGCTTGTACAGAAAAAGACACGCCACTACCACAATACCCCATAGCGTAAAATACATTCTCTTCAGCACCACCTTTTTTACCTTGGTAAATATGAGGTAAATCATCAAGTGCCATACAAATCCAACCAGACCACGCATAAGCTATATTCAAATTACCAAGGGCCGGAAAACTTGTTTTTAAAACGGCCAACAAACGCTGCGCATAGTATGGGTCATCCGCATTTTTTCCAGTAATGGCACCTCTACCACCAAAGAGAATTCGATTATCAGGTAATTTTCTATAATAATATTTAAGCGCTCTTGTATCCATCACCACATTGGAAGTTAAAAAGTTACATGCCGCTAATTGCTCGGCTGATAAGGGGTCAGTCACTATAATTTGTGACAGCACAGGCAAGGTTCTATTCGTAATTAAGGGATGAAAACCTTTAGGTGTATAGCCATTGGTTGCTATCACCACTTTTTTTGCTTTCACTGTACCTTTTGGTGTTGTGAGCAAAATACTTTTATCTACCTGCGTCGACACAAGACTAACAGGCGTTGATGTATGTACTTTTGCACCGGCTTGACGTGCTAGTTTTTGATAACCCCATGCCAATTTCAAAGGATTAATACCAAACCCATCTTGATAACGGATAGCACCATAAGCATTTTCATCTGCCATGTAATTTTCATGTAACGCCTCTTTGGAGAGCACTTGTACATCATAACCAAACATCTGCTGCTGTAATTTAGCTTGAGACCTTAATAAGGTGAACATACTAGGTTTATGCGCCACTTTAATATATCCGGCAGCTTGCTGATCACAATCAATTCCTTCACTAATCAAGCTATTTACTGTGTCAACACCGGCACACATCTCATGGTAAATACCACGCATAACTTCCTCGCCCCATTTTTGTTGCATCGTACTATAAGGCATTCTTCCTGATGATTTTAATACGAACCCAAAGCATTTCTCCCGCTACAGCCCCAAGCCGTTTGATTAGCTTCAAATACATGAGCCTTAAGTCCTTGTTCTCGCGCTAGATGTAGCGCACATGAAAGTCCGGTATAACCCGCACCGATAATAGCTACATCTACGGTAATATCTTGTACAAGTTGCCCATCATCTTCTGGTTTGTTATCACTTTTTGCACCCGAAATATCAGCCCAATAACTATGTGTGTGTGCAACGCCACAACCTGGTGAATCATCTATCAGTGGATCGTACATATTACTCTTCCATTATTACGTTAGTTTATTTACGTGTTTCGTAGACTTTTATTAGCTATCGCTTTATTCTAACTAAAGAAATTTATCTTACTGTACCTAGGAAATTAAAGCATGAATAAGCTTTATCTTGTAGTGGTTTCATTTTTTGTTTTTATGCTTGCCGGCTGTAATGGTCATAATGAAGACGAGTCTGATAACTCACCTCAAACTGTTACAAAGGTCGAACTATCCATTTTAGATAGCGACGGTGTTGCTAAACATAGTTTTAGCACAAGCGATACAATAACCTTACAAGCTAAAGTCACTGATGAAGATAATGCAGTTGTTCCCAACAGAGCGGTTAATTTTTCGGCATCCGTTGGTTCATTAACAGTTACCTCAAAACTAACCAACACCGATGGTTTAGCCATTGTTTACCTAACAAACGATGACGCTGTGATTGGTGCCGGTAGTGCGCTTGCCACTATAGATGAACTGACTACGCTGACCGAAGATTATGAATTTGTCGAATCAACTGTTGCTAATACCCTCCCAAACTTATCCACAATAATGTCACGAAATAATGAGTCGACTAACCTTTTTAAAACAGATCAAGAAGTACAAATTTTTGCAACGTTAACAGATAGTGAAGGTCAAGGTATTGCCAATAAAATCATTTCTTTTACTGCTGATATTGGCACACTTAACATGGAAACTGCATTAACCAATAGCCAAGGCATTGCCAGTGTTACCCTAAGTGGCAGTGATGAAGATAGTGATGATATTATAGGCGCGGGTGTTATCACCGGCAGTTATACTATTGACGAAGACATAAATATAAACAGCACTTTTAATTATCAAATTTTACCTGCCGACGCCATTATCGACAGTGATATTCAAATAGGTTATTTTGATGATAGCAGTAATTTTGTTGAAGGAAAGGTTGCTTTATCGATAGAAAACAACACGATCAGTGCCGGAGGAACATTAGGACTAAGTGTTAATTTAATTGATAAAAATGGTGATTTGCTAGTAACTCCTGTTCCAGTCACTTTTACCTCAAATTGTGTTCAAAATGGCAACGCTCGTATTGATGAGTCAGTTCTTAGTATTAATGGTACCGCTCATTCTACTTTTGAAGATATTGACTGTGCCGGCAGAAATGGCACCGATGATATAATATTTGCAAGTGTTACAGTGAATGAAATAACACACACTGCTAGCGAAACAATTACCATTAATGGCGAACAGCTAGGTTCAATCGAATTCATTTCTGCAGAGCCAAGCGCAATAGTGCTTAAAGGCACAGGCGGCCAAAACCAACAAGAAACGTCAACACTGACCTTTAAAGTAAAAAGCCAACTAGGTAACGTATTAGCACAACAGGAAGTAAAATTTGCCTTAAGTACCGCTGTTGGTGATATAAAGTTAAGCAGAGCGTCTGGTTTTACTAACAGTCAAGGCCTTGTCACTACGCAAGTTTCAGCAGGTACAGTGCCTACTGCCGTACGTGTTACCGCTTCAGCAAGTATGGATAACAGTGGCGACGAAATCATTGTACAAAGCCAATCTGATCTATTATCTATCAACACCGGACTACCCGAGCAGCGGTCCATGACAATTGCTGCTGACATATTAAACCCTGAAGCAGGCAATATTAGTGGTGAAAACTCGACCATTACCGTGTGGCTGTCAGATAACTTTAATAACCACGCCCCTGATGGCACAACCGTTAACTTTACAACAGAAGGGGGTAATATTGAGCCAAGTTGTGTGACTACAAATGGCAGTTGTTCAGTTACTTGGACCAGTAGCGAACCAAGAGTTGAAGACCATCGTATTACTATTTTAGCCGCCTTAGGTCACGAAACCTTCTTTGACACCAACGGCAATAATGTTTTTGATGATGCCGACGGTAGCCCCATTCTTGATATTGGCTCAAGTAACAACCCCAATATAGATTCAGGTTTTGATAATTACTTGACTCAATCAAGTGGCTTTATCGATATGTCTGAAGCATGGCGAGACGATAACGAGAATAGCCGATTTGATACTGGTGAAACCTTCCTAGATTTTAACAATGATGGAAGTTTTAGCACAGCTGACAGTAAGTTTAACGGTCCACAGTGTCAAGGAGGCAACTGTGCCGACGAAGGCAAGCGAAGTATTCATGTGAGAAAAGCACTTAAGCTAGTAATGGCTAGCTCTGCTGCTGAATATACACTCACTAATGGTACGGGTGGAACTACCTATGTTAATTCGTTAACAGGTTATAATACATTCTTACCTGACGTCCCCAATGGTGGAAGCCAAGCGTTTATTTTTTCCTTTGCCGATACTGGCTCACCGAATCAAACCATGCCTAAAGATACCACGGTTAATATTTCTTTAAGTTCAGGCACAATTCAAGGAGAAACCGATTACACCGTAGCCAATACCACCCAAGCCGGTTTTAGCAAAATGAACTTTACTATTATTCAAGAAGCTGACAGTGAACCCCAAACCGTCATATTAACCATAACCGTCACCTCTCCTAGTGGTTATATTACTCGTTTGAGTCGTGATTTGAATTTATTGTAAAGATGAAACCAGAACAAACGACGCAGGAACATCACATGCCAGAAATTAGCTACCAACAACTCAGTCCAAAGTACTTTAAGCAAGTTATTGAGTTAGCTAATAAAGTACATGGGGTTGGTTATCTCAATGAAAAAAGCTTAGCTGATTGGGCTGCGCGGAGTACCTGTACAAAAATCATTAACGGTACTAAAATTAAAGATATTGCTAATAATTGTAGTTTTGTTGCGCTACTTAATCACCGTTCAGGCACAGCAACAGAACAAACAGATACAGAGCAACGACTGATTGGTTTTCGTATTACCTTTTCAGCAGATCAATGGCAAACCGATCAGTGGTGTACTCCAAAGTTATGGCAGGTACCTAAAAATAAATGCTGTTATTTTAAATGCAATACAGTAGATGAAAAATACCGTGGCTTGGGTGTGGGGAAGCAATTATTGCAACTTTCTATTCAAGCAGTAAAAAAACAAGGCGCAGTAGCCGGGATCTCGCATTTATGGAAACAAAGTCCTAATAATAGTGCGGTTGCTTATTTTACGCATTGTGGTGGTGAGTTAATTAATTATCACCCAGACAAGTGGAATGACGATAGCAAACACGGCTATATTTGCACTATATGCGGCAATGATTGCCACTGCGAAGCTGTAGAAATGATCATACGTTTTAACTAACGTTAGCTAATACTAACTAATCAAAAAATGAGAAATATATGAAGTTTTTACTCGTTTTAGTTACCCTAGTAATGATACTAATAACCTGCATCTCCGGCTCGGTCTGTGCACAAACAACCACGAGACCTCAATCACTCATTTTTGCTGTCCAACCCAACCAAGCAATGTTAATAAGACATAACAAACTTAATGATAATATTGTTATAAAATTAGCCAAAAGATTAAATACCAAAGTAGAATTATATGAATGCCCCTGGGCTCGTTGTGTTAAAGCAATTGAAAATGGGGATGCGGATATTATTGATGATTTGTTTTTTTCTACTGATAGGGCTGTATATACAGTTTTTTTAAAGCCTAGTTTTGAAACACAAACCAGTGGTTTTCGTTTTTATGCTGATAATACAAGAACAAAAGTAATCAATACTTGGGATGACTTATTAGGCTTACGCATTGGATTACTTAGAGGTGATAAGCATTTCCCCAAATTTGATGAGAGTACGGAATTAATTAAGTTTGATTTTATTAATTTAACTGTAGCCGTTAAACAATTATCAAAAGGGAGAATTGATGTGTTTATTTCCCCCCAAGCTTTAATGAAAATGATTTTAAGGCGATAGATAGCGATAACCAGATGACGAAACAGCCTTATGCTCATATTGAGCCCACGCCCTTATATGTTGGCTTATCTAAAAAATCTGCTTGGCTTGGCTACAAAACAGAACTCGAAACACAGCTAAATGCCATAGTAAACGAATAAAGCATCAATCAAACTGACCAATTAATCACTGCTTTGCCTTTTTTTGCTAGCCAAGCATTGGCTTTTGAAAAATGCTGACAGCCAAAAAAACCACGATAAGCAGACAAAGGGGAAGGATGTGGACCATTCAACACAAGGTGCTTTTCGTTATCAATATTACGGCCTTTCTTTTGCGCGTGAGCACCCCATAACATAAAAACGCAGCCTTGATTATCTTGGTTAATTTGTTCAATAATTTTATCGGTAAACGTTTCCGACCCAATTTAGCATGAGAGTGAGCTAGCCCTTGTTGCACGGTTAATACAGTATTTAACAAGAGCACGCCTTGTTCAGCCCATGCGGTTAAATTACCGTGATTAGGTGTAACAAAACCCTCAATATCGTTCGCTAACTCTTTGTATATATTTACCAAGGAGGGAGGAATTTTTACCCCTGCTTGTACAGAAAAAGCGAGTCCGTGAGCCTGAATTTTATCATGATCCATACCATGATAAGGATCTTGACCTAATATCACCACATTAACGGCTTCTAATTCGGTAAATTCAAACGCGCTAAATACATGTTTTTCTTCGGGGAAAACCGAAATACCTTGAGCTCTTTGCTTAACAATTTCAGCTTGTAACTGGCAAAAGTAATCTTGCTGTTGCTCTTGCTTAATTATCTGTTGCCAGTGTGGTTTGATCATTGTGAAAGACTTATTTTAGTAAGTAGCAACGCAAATCAGCAAACTCACTTGTCATATCATGAGACAAAATAGGCTCACCCAAGACAATCAGCTAATTCTTTAGGCAACCCAATAGGCTGACCTAAAATACTTTCTACTACGTCTTTAAACTTAGCCGGATGAGCCGTTCCTAAGAACACCCCAAACTCTTCTTCAGTAGCACTATACTGTAACGCTTTATAAGCAACTGCCGCATGCGGTTCGCTAATATAGCCTAATTTACCTAAACCAATCAGGGTTGATTGTGTTTGTTCTTCATCGATAGAAACAGAACTAACACAACCCTCTTCAACAATTCCTGATTTCAGCATGTGTTCTACACGTGGCCAGTTATTAGGGTTACTAACATCCATCGCGTTTGAAATAGTGGCAACCGTTGTATGCGGTGTCCATTCACCGGTTTCCAAATAACGCGGCACAGTATCATTTAAATTAGTAGCAGCAATAAAACGCTTAATAGGTAAGCCCATTGCTTTAGCAAATAAACCGGCTGTTAAGTTACCAAAGTTACCACTTGGAATTGAGAAAACAATATTACTTAAATCCGTTTTTGCACGAGAAAGTTGAGCCATGGCTTCAAAGTAATAACAAATTTGCGCCAATAAACGGCTGATATTAATTGAGTTAGCTGAATTCAAACCAATAGTAGTGGCTAATTCGCTGTCATCAAATGACTTTTTAACCAAGGCTTGGCAATCATCAAAGTCACCGTCAACCATCAAGGTTTCAATATTACCACCTAAAGTGGTAAACATTTTCTCTTGTAGTAATGAAATTTTACCTTTGGGGTACATAATTACTACACGGATATTATCAATACCATGAAAGGCATGTGCAACCGCAGCACCCGTATCACCAGAGGTTGCCGTTAAAATAGTTAACGGTTTGGTTTGCCCTGTCGCTTTGGCATCTTTCGCAACAAAAGCTTGCAAACACTTAGCCATAAAACGTGCGCCAAAATCTTTAAATGCTAACGTAGGACCATGAAATAACTCTAAAATAGCACGTTCATTACTGATAGGTTGTAATACAGCGGGGAAATTGAAAGCATCTGTAACTATCGCTGTTAACTCTTGCTCGGTCAGGTCTTCTTCTACAAAAGGAAGCAATATCTTCACACTTCGCTCAACTAACGGCAATGCTAATAGCTCATTAATATTATCAAACTTAGGCATTGTTTCAGGAAAGAATAACCCCTGATTTTTACCTAAACCTTGCTTAACGGCTTGAGCAAAACTTACCCGCTCGTCATTTTCTTTTAAGTTATAAAATTTCACTGTTTATTCCTACTAATCTTAAATATATTGTTCTACTTACATGTGACCAATCGGGTTAAATTTCTATTGCACCCGCATCATCTACTTGGCAAACATGAACAAAGCCTAGGTCTGTTTGTAAATAATTTTCTTTCAGCCATAAAGCGTAATTGTGAGCCTGCTCAGCATTATCGCAAATACAAAACAGCGTTGGTCCTGAACCAGAAATCCCAACAGCATGGGCACCCTCAGCCATTAAATAATCATGCGCTTGCTGATATTTAGGTAATAAATTAACTCTATAAGGCTCTGCAACTACGTCGGTTAATACCGAAAAGGCTTGTACTTTGTCTTGCCTATGACACGCATCAACAAAGGTCGCTAAATTTTGACCATAGCTTATCACATCTGCGCGGCTATAACTTGTTGGTAATACTTCACGAGCGGCCTTAGTTGATACTTCTATGCCAGGATAAGCCATTACATAATAACAATCATTAAAGCCGGGCAATAAACGACTGATCACTTCTGGATCAGGCACCATCAATTGTAATCCGCCTAAATAACAAGGCGCAACGTTATCATAATGCAGGCTACCACTAATTTGAGCTTCCATTTGACCTGTCATTTTTAACAGCGTTTTTTCATCAAAACTAAATTGTTGATTTTTACTGTAAAAGGCATTCAACCCTGCAAGCGCTGCAACCACGGAACAAGCACTAGAGCCCAAGCCACTACCAACAGGCATCTTTTTATCAAGGGTCATGTGCACAGCAACAATAGGTTGCCCTTGCTCAGCCAACGCCTGATTAAATAACAACAAGCATGACCACACAATATTATCTTCTTTTGCTGTTGGCAACTTATCCGCAAACCTACCAATAACCTTTAACGTATTTTCAGCTTGAACGTCTGACTCAGTTGTTTCTGCCAGTTCAACACTAACAACATCACCTAACAAGGTGCCATCAATCGGTTTTACCGCTAAACCTAATACATCAAAACCAACACTCACATTACCAATTGACGCGGGCGCAAAAACAGACACCTTACTTGAACTAGCCATTAGTGCTGCTGCTCCCATGATAGTGTTCTTAAAATATCGCCAAATACACCCGCAGCGGTTACCGCAGCACCTGCACCATAACCACGTAAAACAAAGGGTAATGGTTGATAATAACGACTATGAATTGCCAGAGCATTCTCACCATCTTTTACACTATAGAGTGGGTGACTTGCATCAACCGCGTCAATAGACACTTGACACTTACCATCAACAATATTACCAATATAGCGCAATACTTTTCCTTCAGCTTTTGCCGCTTCACAACGGGCGCTTACACTACTGTCAAGCTTTGACAAGTTTTTCATAAAGGTATCAACATCACCGCTATCATCAAAATCACTTGGTAAAACTGATTCAATTTTAATATCAGAAAGCTCTAATTGCATGCCCGATTCACGTGCCATAATTAACAATTTTCGCGCTACATCCATACCACTTAAGTCATCACGAGGATCAGGTTCGGTAAAACCATTTTCTTTCGCAATGGCAGTGGCCGCAGATAATGACATGCCCTCATCAAGCTTGCCAAAAATATAAGATAACGAACCTGACAATATACCTTCGAAACGTTCTAGCCGGTCACCCGCTTTTATCAAGCTTTGCAAAGTATCAATTACTGGTAAACCTGCACCAACGGTTGTTTCATATAAAAATCGACGATTTGTTGATTGTGCCGTACTACGTAATGCTTGATAATATTCCCATGAATCTGTGTTGGCCTTTTTATTTGGTGTTACAACATGGAAACCTTCAGCAAGGTAATCAACATAGCTCATCGCAAGCGCTTCATTTGATGTAGAATCAACAAGCACTGGATTAATTAAGTGGTTATCGTTAACGAACGCTTTAATATTTTGCGCATTCACTTCTACTGCTTTTTTGCTTTCTATCCCTTGTGCTAATACATCTTGCCAATTATCTAAATCAATACCCTCTTTATCAAACACCATACCTTTTGAATTAGCAATACCATACACTTTCAACGCAATATTTTGCTTTTTCAAACTGGCTTGTTGACGAGAAATTTGTGCAATTAACTCACTACCCACCACACCACAACCGACTAAAAACACATCAATTCCGGTTTGTGAGAAAAGAAGTTTTGATGACTAACTTTCATCGCTGCTGTACATTTTCGTTGTTCAATAACCACGGAAATACTGCGTTCAGAGGAGTCTTGCGCGATAGCAACCACATTCACTCGCGCTTGAGCTAATGAACTAAAGAATTTTGCTGCTACGCCACGTTGATGGTTCATACCATCACCCACCAATGACACAATAGATAATTCACTTTTAAGCCCAATAGGCTCAAGTAAACCATTAAGAAGTTCTAATTCAAATTCTTCCTTCAAGCTTCGTTCTGCTTGTTGCATATCAGCAGAATGAATACAAAAACTAATACAGTATTCACTTGAAGATTGGCTAATTAATACTAAGGAAATATTTTCTCGGCTCATGGTAGCAAAAACACGACTTGCCATACCTACCATGCCTTTCATACCAGGGCCAGACACATTCACCATAGTTAAATTATCAAGATTCGAGATAGCTTTAACACGTTTTTGTTGATCATTTTCATTAGAAATTAAAGTACCTGGCGCGTTAGGATTACTGGTGTTTTTAATGAGGCAAGGAATGTGGTACTGCGCAATAGGACCGATTGTTTTAGGGTGTAATACACTGGCACCAAAATACGATAACTCCATTGCTTCTTGGTAAGATAAATAATCAAGTAATTTTGCTTCTTTGATCATGCGAGGATCAGCATTATAAACACCATCAACGTCTGTCCATATTTCACAGCATTCAGCCTGCATGCAAACGGCAAGTACCGCTGCTGAATAATCAGAGCCATTTCGGCCCAAGGTCGTAATAGTACCTTCCTCATTATCTTTACCTATGCTCATACCAATAAAGCCAGGCATTAATGCAATTTGATTGAGCTTTTCATATTCAACTGAAAATCTTTCTTTAGAAAGTACTAAGTCAGCTACAGCATTTAATGAAGAGTCACTAGTGAATAAGAATTTTTCTGGTGCGAGTAGTGAAACTTGTAAACCCAATGCCTGCAAAACAGAGTCAAGAATTGCGACACTTAAGCGCTCACCGGTACTGATAATACGAGCACGAATATGGTCTGGGCAATAAGTTAACATTGTTGCCCCTTGCATATAACGCTGAAGTTGGTGTTCATAATTAATAAGCGCTTGTTCACAATGATGCGCATTAAATTCAGGTAAACTGGTAGCTAAGTCTTCAATAATGGTGGTAATTGCGCGTTTAAAATGTCCCAAATCGGTAATAAGTTTTGCTTCATCACTAATGTTTTCAGCCATGGCAACCAGATGATTAGTTACACCCTGTGGTGCAGACACAACAACGGCAACTTTTGTAGCTTGGCTTTTATCTTTAATAATGTCAGCAACTTGACGAAAACGCTCAGCCGACGCTAATGATGAGCCACCAAATTTAAGTACACGCATTTTTTTCCCTTTATTGAAAGCAAAAAGCTCGTAACCTTTTCAGGTTACGAGCTTCGATAAAATTATTTTTTTTACACGTTAGCCGGCAACCATCATCCCATTCGGGTGGTGGTGGTAATGATAATGGTAATTTGGCTTGATGTAATTTTCATGCCGATTAAAATGCCTGATTTACGCGGTAGTGTCAACATTTATTGCCCAACATAGATCATAATAAAAAGTTATAGGCTATGCATGTATACCCTGATTATGTATAGAACACGCTGAAAATATTATAAAGCACTTACTTTGATAATTAATTAACTCACATAATATCAAGCAGAAAAGAATGTTAAGCGATGTATATTATTAGGTAGTAACTTAATTTGGCATTTTCAATATCAGAGCTTAATCTGGCAAACAACAATAAACTCATACCTGTACGTGAAGTTTAGTCCCTGAACGTCACTTTTTGCCACATTCGAGACATTAGCACTAACGGACTAAATCTGAATTCGGATTAGTTTTTGTATCTATTAAGTAGTAAACGTCTACTTCCTTTGACTAGCTTCGTTCAATGATGTTCACATCCATGACTTCATCCACAATTTTCATGATTTCAATTTCAATTTCAATTTCAAGCTCATTTGAACCAGATAAATGCGCCATTTCAAATAAAATAATATAGATGTTAAGCTGAACCATTGTAAGTAAATACGTTATTTCAGACTCTGGAATGTTTGGCTCTATATGTCGTCCACTTCCCAACTGTGCCAACGGATTTTGCGCTCCTCCATGTGTGTAACTATTTAATATATCCTGTATTTTAATTTTCTCGCGGGCTAAAAGATCAATTAACTGATTTTTACCTGATATTAATTGGTGAAGACTTTTTGTTTTAGGCCAATTATCTTCTTTAATAGTTTCAAGAACTTCTTCATCACTAGCAATTCTATTTAACCAATAGGCACGAAATAAGTACTCAAGCATAGAGCGAAACAGTATATTAGCGGATACAAAATTACTTTTTTGAATTAGCAATTGCATAGCATCACAAATATTGAGCGTAGAATAAAGCATTGCCCCTTTTAATTGAGTCGCAATGCTGCCATCAATATTAATTTGTTCAACTATATCCCAAGCTTTTTCTAAATACTCTTTAGTATCAAATACTATTTTCATTGCTCACCATTTATCAATGTTTTATAAATAACTATTATTAATATCACAGAACGAATTCATTAGAAAATATATAGCAAAATATATAGCAAAATATTATCATTTTATGTCTTCTTTGCGCAGCAAGGGAACATTAGCACCAATATTTATTAGTGCTAAAAAACTAAGTCGTTTGAGGGATTTGGTTTAACTGTCACTTTTGCCACTTTGGAGACCTAAGGTTTTAGTTCTATACGGACGGCTTTGGGACAGAAAGCGGTCATAGTGACTATCCATTTACAACTATATTTCATCTGATTTTTTTGCATGCAGTTCGGATTTTTAAACCCAGTATTAACAGACTTATAGGTGAATGAACATTAGAATGACTTTAATTAGGGGCAAACAGGGATAAGAAAGGTACCTAATTTTGAAATAAGTGATATTTAATTAACAATGAAAAATAAATCAAAAGTGGTATCCCCCTGTGACTCATAAAATAATATAACCAACCGTTACATAAGGTGGTTACATAAAGCCAAAACGTGAATTGGTACATTAGGTAAAAGTGACATAACTTATTTATACGTACGCGTATGGAGAATTGCGACTAAACAATAGAATGATATCAGGTTAAGTTAATCCAAATATTAATTTGGATTAACTTATGAAAATCACCCGCAACCAAGATCAATGCCAAACTATCCTTAACTAGCAATAAACTAAAGGCTTAACAATCATTGAATTATTACCAAAAACATTAATTATCAACTTTCATATTTTATGTCATTTGTAAAAAAATAGAATCCACATTAAACAATTTCATTCTTGTTTTTTAGTTGACTAAGTACAAACACTACCGTTAAAAATTATATTTAAATCTAATTTTTGTTCAATATTTGCATCAACAACCAAGTTACTTTCCCCATCAAAGACCTCCCAACAAGCCGGATCATTTTCAAATAAAACAGTGTTAGAACCACGCATAAAGATCGAGCCTTCAACTTCTAGAGGAAACTCCCATGTAGAACATACTTCAGCATCACATTCAAGATTATATCTAATATCTGGATTTGATTCATACCACCACACAATTTCTGAAAGAGGATAAGCATCCCCATTAATGTCTACTGTAGAAATAATTAGATTATACTCAGCGATCTCGGAATCATTGTTACAGCCAATAACAAATATTACCAATATAAATATAAGCGCCTTCATTATTTTTATCCTTGTATATAACACCGTTTTAAGCGGCTAAAATTTGTTTAACAAAATGAAGCTGAGCAAACCCTTTAACAGCCTCACATAAAAATGTCGTCCGCAAGCGAACGAGTTTTAAGATAGTCAAAAGTTTTGAAAAGCCAATGACAGATATACTAATTCACATATCCACTATTTCAAGTTGTTATTTTTAAAATACTCCTCAATTATTAGTTAAGTCTTCAAGGAATATAGCTTGGCTTTTTCATAATGTTAATTAATGTTTACGACGTTCATAATATTTTTTTAAGCCTCTTGATTTGATTTCTGAATTAGTTGCAATTAAATCACCTAACATATGGTCAATATTTCCACGAAATTTTGAACTTTTTTTATCTGTAGCTTCTAACTTCAAAATTGCTTTTAATGTATCCTCTGAGCCAGAGATAGCTAAACCTAATAAGGAAGCTTTACTCAGATATTGATTTCGGGTGTCACTATCACTAAACCTCCCTAAAGTTAATACTCCCCGTTTATCCCATTCGGCGGGTTCCAAACCTTTTGTTAAGTATTTTTCTGCTGTTTTATTTTGAGTCCTATTAATAAGATAACCCAGACCAAAAAGAGCATTTTTCTTAGCTAAAAGGTGAGGTTTTCCAAAGTCACCAGTTGGATCATTTTCGATGAAGTAGATAATATCTTCCACTACAGATTCATCACCTATAATAGATATCATGACTGCAATTTTCCCCCAATGTTGTAAATATTCTGGATTTCTGAGCATATCTTTTAGCGTGATTACATTTGAAGAATCATATGTAGATGCTTCTTCATATGGAATACCTTGTACAAACATTTGTTGTACAAATTCGGTTACATCTGATTGCTCTTTTGCAGCTAAAGGGAATGTAACAGTTAATATTGATAATAATATAAGTTGATATATGTTTTTCATTTTTTACTCCGCCAGATAACTAGTGCATTCGGTGTTATTAACACGTCTACGATTAACATTACTGCTTTCATTCATAATAGCTCTACTATCATTACGATGCAGCAATCCTGTGTTATGACCTATTTCATGCGCCCAAACTATCGACTATATTTGCATCAACTGGTACTACCGCAATTTTATTACTGCCACCCACAGTGCCACAACCAAGGATGTTAGGATTTATCCCCCCACCGCAATCATTAATTTCATTGACTAAGTTAATCCCAGGGTCTAACGCATTAAACTCGGTTTCAGAATCTATATCACCATCCCCCGTAATAAATGTTGTAACATTACCCTGTCGATTAAGAGATACATTACAAGCAACATCATCAGAACCGTCAGACACATTAAGGATCGAAGTACCATCAAGTAATATTGTATCAACATTTGCATTAGTTAAAGCATCGGCTGAATTATGACGCCTCACTTGATAAGAAATACTATTACCTACATTCAAATTAATGTTATTGGAAAAGGCTTGATTGTTACTCGTAAGAACAGCACACCCTTGAGATATACAACCTTCTACTCTATAGGTTTTAGTTCCGGCGGGTCTATCATTTAATGTAACACTGCTAGATGCAGAACCTACTGTTTCAATATGTACACTATTTTCGAAAATAATATAGGCTGAAATACCTGTAGGGCCTGACCAATTTAAGGTAACTTCATCATATATAGATTCACCAGTTAATCCGATCGTCGTACTTGAGGCTGAAGCTAAGGGCAAGCAAAATGCTCCTGCTACTAACATTGTACAAAGTGAATTTTTAAGATTTTTTTTCATACTAATTCCTTTAGTTTGTTTGAAACTACCACAGGATTTTAATGACACATTAAAATCAATGAGTTTCTCCTTTTTTTGTAAAAATATGAACTTATAAACTAGTGGTAGTTATTTCGTGCCGAGTTAAAATATAGGAAAAAACAATTAAGCTCATACCAACAACATACCATCAAGTCATATTGACTACAAGATGATAATATAATTATTACACCCAAAAGAACATTACAAACCATTACAATGGAATAAGTATTATTTATGAGTTACCACTTATTTATAGAAAATAAAAGGCGATTACAAGTGCGAAATAAACCTGTCCGCCATTAAACAAGATCAGAAAATATATGCGCACAAATGATGTATTTCTACGTCACATAATAAGAATAAATTTAAACGACTTTGAAGTCGCAAAATATTGTCATATAACTTTCTAAAATTAGCATAAAAACCTATATAGTATAAACACAAGGGGTTGTCCAACCTCCTCATAACACTGAGAAGGCTAATAAAATCAATAACCTCTTGATGTTAATGACCGCTTTAAGTCATAGAGCTGCCGTTAGTGAAGCAAGGCATAGAGTCAGCAATGCGCACTAAGTGATCATTAATAATTAGAGTTTGCCCAGTGCAGCCCAATCCCCCTTTGCCCACTCAGGTTATGTCGGTTTTGATTATATATCACCTTTTATTGCACTTACTAACTAACGCGCAAAATTTAGTATCAGTGGCTTTCGTATCGAAGCGAGTAAAGAGCCTATTGGCTTCAAAGCTCACTACCTAATAGATAACAATACCGATATGATGGTGTTGGAACCTACAGAAATTTATAACGAAACTGACCAAGTTTTTGGCGCTCGTCATCGCAATTCTCCGTTAGTTTATTAATCTTATTTATGGTAGTTATACAGACTTGTTACAGGGTCATTTTTTAAAAAGTTTTTTTATTTCATTACCCGTAATCTTTTTGATCACCTTACCGCCTTTAATTCTAATAATTGTTGGAATGTGGTGGCTTTTGCGATTGTCGTGTTTCATCAATACCTATCAACCCCAGGTAACAATTCAAGTTTGAGTTAACATACGAATACTACGTATAAACTATGGCACTCGCCAATGTAAAGCCGATTGATGTCTTTTTATCCACAGTTTGGCCTCACGATGATGAGGAAAGTACTTACTAACAAGCTGCCAAAAATCTTTAGAATGGTTTAAATGTTGCAAATGACAAAGCTCATGCACAATAACGTAATCAATAACATCTAATGGCAGCATCATTAATAAATAATTAAAGCTCAGCTCACCTTTATTATTACAACTTCCCCATCGAGCTGTATATTTTTTTATTTTAATAGATGTGGGGTTGAGTTGAGTGAGTTTTGAATAATAGCGGACTTTAGGCGGAATGATGATATTGGCTTGTTCTGCTAAAAAACACTCAAGTAGATTTTTTACCGCGACTGTCCGTTGCGATGGTCGAGATAACTTGGCTTGAATATGTGCAGACAACCGAATAGTTAGCGCTTGCTTACCATCTACTTTTTGAGTTAACTCAACCCCTGATTTCTCTTGGTTCTGTGCAGCCACAATATTAAGTGTTACGAGCTGACCAAATAAAAAAAGTTCAGAGCCTTGAGTAAAATCACAACACAAATCAACCGTTTGCTTTTGCTCTGATATTTTTGCTTTCAGCCACGCATTTTTTTTCTTAATAAATGACTCAATATACTGTTCATCTACATGGTAAGGGGCGCGAACATACACCTGCCCACTTTTTACTTGTAACGAAAGTGTTTTACGACCGCTACGTACCAAATGATATTCAATCATGTTGCTATTTCTTGGCAAACAAAGTTAACTCGCTTTGCTTAATTTAGCCGATTTTGGCTCAAGGTCTTTTTCAGTTCCTTTTTCAGTTCCTTTTTCCGCAACCTTTTCTGCAACCTTTTCTGCAGCTTTGT
This sequence comes from Colwellia maritima, assembly GCF_022669015.1. Taxonomy (GTDB): domain Bacteria; phylum Pseudomonadota; class Gammaproteobacteria; order Enterobacterales; family Alteromonadaceae; genus Colwellia; species Colwellia maritima. The sequence continues at coordinate 123,163 of NZ_JAKKSL010000006.1, forward strand.
CAGTGGTTTTTTCTGGCGTTTTTTTGACTGATTTCACTGCTTTTTTAGTCGGGGCTTTACTAGTTGGTTTTTTTGCAAGTAAAGCAACTAAAACATCTTCACGATGTTGAGCCAAATAAATACTGAGCTCTTCGCTAGCGCTTTCACTCAGCTCTATAGGTGACTGGGCAAATACATCAGCCAAGTTATCAGCCATGTCCAACATTTTGTCATATTCATCTGCTGATTTCTTATCCATAAATGTTTGTGCCTCCACCCCGTGTCTAATGACGACGAATCGACTTTCAACTGCCATTATTATTCCTTAGTCATATTAAAAGAGAGCTACAATAAAATTTATTGTGTTACTAAGTTGAACAATAACACACCAATGCATAAGCTGTATATAAAACCAGTGGATTTATTAACGTATAATTTGTGGTATATCAACTTTTGAGTCTATTCGCTAAACAGCCGTTCAAACCAAGAGCGTTCTTCTACCTTATCTTGTAAACAGCCTTTTTGTAAGACAATACCTGCGGAGACTGCGGGATAATTGATAGTATCATCGCATTCATCTGTCACTGCATGTCCCGTTGCTGTTTCAAATAAGGTCATGGCTATTGCTTCTGGTTGATTAGTCATTTTATTAACTACGCCAACTTTATTCATAAAATCAGCAAATAAAACTAAAGCGCCGCTACTCCCCGTTAAACCTGTGGGCTTATTATCGTCTTTACCTAACCATGTGGTAACCAGATTATTATTATCATAGCCAATAAACCTGACTATCACGTAAATCATTACTGGTACCTGTTTTACCCGCTAATTGATGATTTTTTAAACGCCACGTGAGTGATTTTGCCGTGCCTGTTTTTGTTACTTGCGTTAAAGCATAGTCCATTAAATATGCTGCATTTGTTGAAATTACCTGCTCATTTGTGGCTTGAAACTGCCATAAAGTTTCCCCTTTACTTGAGGTAACAGTATTTATGGTGTGCGCTTGTTCCGAATAACCTTGCGTTGCTAATGGCAAAAACATTTGATTAATTTGTAAGGGCGACATATTTATTGCCCCAAGCAACATCGATGGACGCATTACAATATCTTCGTCAAAACCAAGTAAATGCATAGCCTTAGCGACATTTTCAAGCCCCAAGGCCATGCCTAAGTTTACTGTGGGAATATTGAGTGAATTGACTAAACCGTCTATTAGTGGCACCTGATGTCGAAATTTTCCATCATAATTTTGGGGTTTCCATGACGTTGCTTTTTTAACGCCATTGTCGTTAGTCATCTCAACGCCATTGGTTAAGGTAATCGGTTCATCCGCAAGTAAGGTGGCAAAATTAAATTGCTCGTAGCGCTCTAATGCCGCTAAATAAATTGCCGGTTTGATTAATGATCCAACGGGACGCTTAGCGGTCATTGCCCGGTTGAACCAAAGATAGCCACTTTGCCTATCGCCAACAATGGCTCGAATTTCTGCGCTATGAATATCAGTAACAAGCATTGCCGCTTGCAAATTTTTCTGTTGATATTTTGACTCTAATTGATCTAACTGACTAGCCACGGTTTGTTCAAGCATTTGCTGTTTTAGATGAGAAAAACCGGTGAATACCCGTATTCGCCTTTTGCTGATGTGGAGGTAACAATTGGTCTAACTCTTGTTTTACTAACTGTAAATAAGCCGGGTACTGTTGTTCTTTAAAGCGCCTGTTAGCTCTAATTGATAAAGGCGCGTTTATTGATCTTTTAAACTCGGCTACTGACAGAAAGTTTTTTTCAAACATTAATCTCAGCACTAAATCTCGGCGTTCTTTCGCTCTGACGGGATGACGCCAAGGGTCGTAATAACTCGGGCCTTTCACTTGCGCAACTAACAATGCAATTTCTTCATTTGTTAATTCAGCCAGTGTTTTACCAAAATAAAATTTAGCCGCCAAACCAAACCCATAAATGCCATTTGCATAATGCTGTCCTAAATACACTTCATTGATATACGCTTCAAGCAGCTGATCTTTGCTGTAGCGCACTTCAATAATGATAGCCATCATCGCTTCTTTTATCTTGCGGGTTAACGTACGTTCTCGCGTTAAGAACATGTTTTTTACAAGTTGTTGGGTTAGGGTACTTCCACCTTGCACCGTACGACCCGCCACTAAGTTACTATACAACGCTCGCAATATGCCTAACGGTGATATGCCTTGATGGTGATAAAAATTACGATCTTCAATTAATAAAAGCGTATCTAATAATTGCGTCGGCGTGTTTTCTAACGCAACTAATACGCGATCTTCTTTATTGTTTGGGACTAAACGTGCTAATAAAATCGGCTCTAATGGCAGCGAGGTAACCGGTACATCATCACTGAAAAGCTGTGAAATTTTTCCATTAGACACATCAATAGTAAGTTTTATTGCCCCCGTAGAAACCACATTCTCAGTTTGAGGAAAGGCAAAGGGACGACGGTATAGAATAATTCTATGGGCTGATTGTGCATATTGCCCTGGTTGTGCGACAGTTCTTACTCTCTTGTAGCCGTTTAACTTCAAGGATTTACCTAACAGATTCAGGTTAAGTGGCGCACCTATTGTTAAACGTTCAATTTGACCATAAATCTGTGCGGGAACTTGCCAACGTTGTCCTTCAAAGGTTTCTTGTACTTTTGCATTAAGATAAATAGTAAAAATTGCTAGAACAAAAACACCCGTTAAAATGAGTTTGCCTGTGGTGACAACAATGCTTCGCAACCATTTTTTTGATGATTTAACATCATGCGTTGGTGATTTGTCTTTGGCTTTTTTAGTTGACATGAGTATTTTCAGTTGACATTATTTTTTTCAATTGAGCTTGTAGTTTATTGTTAATACCAGTATATCAGCCTTTAATACAAGGCATAGCGTATGTTTTGTTGATACTCTATCAAATTCAATCCACCCCTTAGTTTTTCAAGTGTCGTTTGGTTTTATTTGTTGGCTGAGCATTAGCAGGATCATCTGGCCAATAATGTTTAGGATAACGGCTTTTCATGTCTTTTTGTACTGCTTTATAACTGCCTTGCCAAAATTGCACCAAGTCTTGCGTTACCTGAATTGGTCTTTGTCTTGGAGACAGTAATTCTAACAACAACGGAATACCTTGCTGCCCTTTAAAGCCGCCAACTTTAGGCGTTTCTGTTTCACCATAAAGTTCTTGCATTGGCATCGATACTTTCGGAGATTTTTCAGTTGAATAAGTGATGGGACAATGTCGCCCTGTTGGCCCTGTATAAATCTTCGGGCGCTGCTTGCTTTAATATTTGTTGCTGTTGATAATCAAGTTGTGACAATAACATTGTTGAAATGTCTAACTTAGTCAATTTATCCATAGATTTTATTTCCCCCACGAAAGGGCTAAACCGACTTTCTAAGTTTACTAACAAGGTTTCATCATCGATTTGGGGTAATTCATATTCAGGAAAATAACGTGTTAACCAATTCCAACGTGCTTTTAACGCGAGATCTTTCGCTTGCCAGTTCAATAACGTCAATCCTTTGCGAGTAATTAACTCACACCACATTGTTATTATAGTCTCGGCTGATAACATATTTCTGCTGACGCTTTCTTGTAATACCAAAGCGTCAAACTTTGTTTGGTTTCGTGCGATAATTTTACCACTACGTTCATCAAATACTGCCATTTCTTGTTCAACAATTTGCGGCTTAAACCAGTGTTCTAGTTGAGACAATTCAATGCTTGCTGCTAAGCGTACCCTAGGCACTTGTTGAGTTTGCATTAAATCAGCAATGACTAAGAATTGTTCACCTGCAAGTGCATCTTGTTCGTTTAGCGTAACCCCTTTACCATTAGCGCAAATAAAATCGCCGGTAGCACCACGCGCTTTGGCTATACGCTCAGGATAAGCGTAAGCCAGTAATAAACCGATACAATCAAGGGGTAAATGTTGTGTTGCTAACAGGTTTGAATTCTGGAGCCCCACACGTTTAGCTAAACTATTAACTTGCTTTACAATATTAACTAACGTGCCATAAGGTTGATTAAAAGCTGAGATTAACTTACTTACACGATGAGCAATATTGCAATCAAACCGACTTTGCTCGCCAGAAAAAACATCCCGTTCTTCAAGCAACGCAGCTAACACACAGGCTAAAAACGACAAGTGTTCCTGCTGCTTTCGTGTTGATGAAAGCTTATTTGACGATAGAATCATATGAGCAAATCGGGGGTGACACGGAAACTGTGCTACTTGTTCTCCATGCGCTGTTAACTGATTTTGTTTGTTAACAATGCTTAAGCGTTTTAATTCTTGCCATGCTTGTTGTTCTTTTATTGGTGTTGGTAGTTCTAATAGCGGTAACTCAGCTAATTGATTAACGCCCCATCGCGCCGCCTCAATGATGGTGGGCAACAAGTCTGCTTGCATAATGTCATTTACACTGTGCTCAGGACGACGTTCAAAATCATCTTGCGCATATAAGCGAATACAGACCCCTGCCATTAAACGCCCCGCTCTCCCTGCTCTTTGTATGGCTGACGCTTTCGCTATATTCTTTTGCACAAGCTTATTCATTAGGCTAGCCCCATCATAAATGGCAACTTTTTCTAAGCCGCAATCAATCACTAAATTAACGCCTTCAATGGTTAACGAGGTTTCAGCAATATTTGTGGCCAACACAAGCTTTCTAAAACCGGGTTGGCAAGGTTCAATGGCTTGTTGTTGCTGTTTTAGTGTTAAGTCACCAAACAAAGGGCAAAGTAATAAATCATCCACTGGAAAATGCTTAAATACCTCTGCTAATGCATTCGCAATAAAGCGAATATCAGCAACGCCAGGTAAAAACACTAAAATAGAGCCTTCATGTGCCTTAGCGTGTTTTTTAATGACATTAAGCGCATGATCTCGCCGATGATTGTTTTGGGGCGCGTCATAAACAATATCAACGGGGTAACTTCTCCCCTCACTCACCAGTAGTTCAGCATCAGGGATTGCTTTAGCAATATTATCTATCGCTAAAGTCGCTGACATCAGTAAAATATGTAAATCGTCACGCAAACCTTGTTGAATATCACGGCTTAAAGCAAAGGCTAAATCGCCCTGTAAACTGCGCTCATGAAATTCATCAAAAACCACTAATGCGCAATCACTAAGCTCAGCGTCTTGTTGAATAATTTGCGTTAAAATACCTTCGGTTATTACCTCCAAACGGGTTGATTTAGATATTTTAGTGTCATTGCGTATCCGATAACCTACTGTTTCACCTACCTGCTCATTTAACTGAAAAGCTAAATATGACGCAATATTTTTTACCGCTAAACGTCGAGGTTGCAGTAGGTATATTTTCTGTCCTGCGAATGCTTCATGCCGGAGTAACCATAGCGGTAGACACGTTGATTTACCGGCACCCGGCGGCGCAGATAAAATAACCGTGTGATGCTTGGACAATGCTTGACAAAATTGCGTTTTAATTGCTTCTATTGGCAATGATAGTGAGGTAGACATAACAGTAGGATTAGTAAGCTTAAGTTTTATGATAACAATATTTACCTAACAAACCTAAACGTTAACGTGATAAAAAAACAAACTTATTAGCGCATGTATTTCAGAATTTCAGTACGAATAAGGCATAAGCGATACAAACTATATCACTCAATAAAAATAACACCATGAAAAGTAAAGATTATAAAAACTTGCAAAATAGCCAAAGTATGCTTACTTGGCAAACCGATTGAAAATTGCTATCAATAGTACCCGATAAAATTTGTTTAAGGAGTTACAACTAATGCAACATTCAGCACAAGGAAGTTATACCATTGAACAACAAAATAATATTTTATTAATTGACGCGAAAGGTCCTTTTAATGAAGTAACCACGGAACAATATTATCAAGATATTAAGCTTATAACGAAAAACATGATAGGCAGCCGTTGGGCATCATTAGTGTCTTTTCAGGGGCATAGTGTTTTTACACCTGAAGCGGAACAAAAATTAATTGAAACAACGCAATATCGTGCAGAAAATGGCATGATTGCTATTGCAACGGTTATTAGCAATAGTCCGTATGTGGACATTTTACAAATGCAACTTCAACGTATTTATCAAAGCTGTGCAATTAAATTTAATTTTTTTAGTAATCCTGAACACGCACATAATTGGTTGAATAGCTTTATAAAATAGCGATATGAATACTAGTTTCATTAATTAGGTGATCTATTTTATACCTAGAAAAAATTGCCGAACACAAGGCATTTATTTTAATAACCATTTGTTTAAATTATTAAATAAATAACGAGGTGGTTAATAATTTTGGCAAGTAGAAATGATCACATAGTGAGTGATATTGGTATAAGGTACTTTTTGACGTAAGCTATGCTTTTTTGTAAAGGGCATAGCTTACCGATGAAACTCTCACTAAAACCTGCTGTATTAATTAAACGCTATAAGCGTTTTCTTGCTGACGTGACCTTAGATAATAACGAGGAAACAACGCTACACGTCGCCAATACAGGTGCTATGACCGGCTGTGCCGAACCTGAAGATACGGTTTGGTATAGTACGTCCAGTAACCCTAAACGCAAATATCCTTTTAGTTGGGAGCTAACCCAAACAAAACAAAATCATTTAATCTGCGTTAATACACTGCGTGCGAATCAACTCACTGAAGAAGCGCTTTTAAACGGTACCATAACCGAGCTACAAGGCTTTGATGAATTACAACGAGAAGTGAAATATGGCGAAGAAAATAGCCGTATTGATTTTTTATTACGCTTCAATAGTGATAGTCATAGCGATAGTGATAGTGATATAAATGAGCAACGCCAGTCTTTAACTTACATTGAAGTAAAAAGTGTTACTTTACTTGAAGGCAACCAAGGCTATTTTCCTGATACGGTTACCGTCAGGGGGCAAAAGCATTTGCGTGAATTAATGAGCATAGTAAAAATGGGTCATAGAGCCGTATTACTTTTCACCGTATTACATACAGGTATTCACAATTTTAACGTAGCTAAGCACCTTGATAAAAAATATGCAGACTTACTGCAACAAGCGATAGATTCGGGGGTTGAAGTACTTGTATATAAAGCAAAAATATCCCCTGAATCTATCGTATTGTCAGAGCGCATGAGTTTTTAATCAATGCGCTTTCATTTGTACTCTCTTTATATTTATTACAACTTTATGTGCTGTTCAAATATGGGAAGAAACTCATCTTTACGATGACTGACCAATAACATAGTACTGTGTTTTTGTTCTGCTAAATGCTCAAGAAAGTTAAGTAATCGGTGTCGATTAAGCTCATCTAAGCCTTGTGTCGGCTCATCTAAAATCAATAAGTAAGGCGATTTAATTAACGCTCTAGCAATTAATGCTAAGCGCTGCTCGCCGTAACTTAAGCTACGAAATGAATTATGTTGGTATGGCAACAAACCAATTTTGGCTAACCATTGTTGGGCAATTTCTATATGATAATGTTCAGGTTGTTGGTAAAGACCAATAGAGTCATAAAACCCTGAAAGCACCACAGTAAGTAAATCACCATTTACGCGGTATTGCCGATGTAATTCCGCGCTCACAATACCCATGTGCTTTTTCAGATCCCAAATACTTTCACCTGAGCCTCTTTTAAAGCCCAAAGACATGAATATCATTGCTATAACATTGGGTGCAATCACCAGTTATTAGCTGCATCAGGGTTGACTTACCGCTACCATTAGCACCAGTGATCAAGGTGTGCTGCAATGGCTTAATCGCAACATCTAGGTCTTCAAAAACGTTTACACCGTTATAATGTACTTTACCTTTATTCAATTTAACTAAATAAGGGTGCTGATAATCACATAACTGTTGTATGTTGGTAGGCCAACTTACCTCATCTGGTGCGGGTGTTAATAAGGCATCAAGCCGGCGTTTAGTTTCATCACTTTCAAGCTTACCTATAACGTTAAGCTGCCCCCGTTCAATAAAAGCAATATTACTGCACCATGCGGGAATATCTTGACGATTGCTTAACATTAGCAATACATTGATACCTGTTTTGGATAAACGTTCAAGCGCTTGTGACAGTGCAACACACGACGCTTCATCAAGACTATCAAAAGGATTGTCGCAAACAAGTAACTCAACACCGTTAAAGATTGCTTGTAGAATTAACAGCTTTCGTCCTTCACCCGTACTTAATTGTTTGTAACCACTTTCGAGACGGTGACTCAAACCAAATTCATTAATGAGTGGATCATTTAATTTGTCTTTGGGCAGAAATTCTTTAGCTTGAGTACCAATATCGTTGGCATTAGTGTCATTTGTTGCATCAATTTTAAGTTCGTGCTCATAAATGTCTTGTTGGCTTTCAAACGATACCATACCGACTTTGTCTACAGCCGGAATGCTAAACTCATCTACCGACTCTGGCGACAGTTCACCTGTTAGTAACTGGTCTAGGTATTGTTTGCCAGAACCATTTCGCCCTAAAATACACCAACTCTCGTTTTCAAGCACTTGCCAACGTTTTACCACTAATTTGGGATGCGCAAAATTTGTAATATTTATCATAAATTATTTAACTCAATTATCGTTTTAACAATGTTGCAGGTTAGCCACTGGTAAAACAGAAATACTTATGTGGGTTAAAATACACAAAAATAACCTTACTTGTCACTTTTTAATGTAATAATATCAAGTCTATTATGTTATTTCCCAGTCAGCGAGAATTAAAATGCGTGTAGCCGTTTCTCAGTTTGCCACCACCGCCAATGTACAAGAAAATCTCGCAAGCTGTATTCGTATGATCAATGAAGCCTCAGCGTGCAACCCTTCACTAATTGTTCTTCCTGAATATTGTAATACACTTTTTAATAACAAGTTACCGAGTACAGATGATAACTTAACTTGTGATACATCTGACTGTTACATAGATAATGAACAAGCTTGGAATGAAGCCTTATCAATAAATGGCCCCTTCCTACAACGCATTGCAGAGGAAGCCAAAAAGCAGCATTGTTACATTGTCATCAATGTTACTTTACAACGCGAACATAAAGACTTCTTTTCAGGTGAAACGCTAGACAATACAGACAAGCCGAATATTAGTGTCACCTCCTGTTTATTCTCACCTTTGGGTCAACTCATTCATCAAGAAGACAAGCGGATTTTAACGGGGTATGAAAACAAGTTTTTTACGCCCGCAGATAAAAAAACGGAGGTAATTTCAACACCTTTAGGGAAACTTGGATTTTTAACAGGTTACGATAGCATGACCTTTGACGTAGCTCGTTCTTTGGCTTTACAGGGGGCACAATTATTATGCAATTCAATCAATACATGCTCGTTAGATCAATGTGGTTTACACGATCATGCTAGGGCATGCGAAAATAATGTCTTTATCGCGTGTGCAAATAAAGCGGGGCAAAGCCAAATTTTATCCCCCGATGGCAAGGTGTTAGCAAAGCTAACAAACAATAAAGCAGGCTATACTTTTGCTGATATTAATTTGGATACTCCCGATAATAAAATAGGACTAAGCCACAAATTTCGTCCTGACGGCACCGCCCTAATAAAACAGCGCCGTCCAACGTTATACCAAGCCCTAGCTACAGCGATTAAGTCTTCTTATAATGAAAAAAAGATACAGTCTGAGTTTGTTCCAGAAACGGTTAATTTAGCTATTTTTTCAACCTATAAATCTAACGAACAAGCGATAGAAGATGTATGTCATTACATTGATAATAATCTCAGTGATATTATTCAATTACCTGAGTTATTTTTTATTGCAGACAAAAAAATTACACATGAAAGCATGCAACTAGACGAGGTGGAAAATCTAAGTCAACAGGTTATTACACAAGTTAGTGCCGTGTTAAGACCTTTTCAGTACGTTTGCACCGACTTGGTGATTGACGGCGAGCATCAAGCTGTTTTAATTAGTAAGCAGGGATTGTTGGCAAAACAACCTCAATTACATTTTTGTCAACGATATCAATGGAGCCCCTTAGGTAACGATTTAACGCGAGTCAACATTCCTTTAGAACAAGGTAGTATTGACGTGGTAATGTTAACAGCTGACGACGCAAACATACCTGAGATGGTGAAACTTGCCGCGTTAAAGAATATCCATTTATTACTGGTGCCGTTCGATATTCAAGAACCGTATGAGGTAGAGTATGGTCTATTGTCTCGTGCCGCTGAACATAGAATTTGCATCCTTGCTGCAAGTCGAGAAAAAAGTTTTACGCACAGCTTTTCGTCCCATCAACAAACAGCAGCACATCAAACAAACAAGATTAAAGCGCAAAAATCCACGGGGTTGATCGCCAATTTACCTAAAGAATTCCCCTTATTCTCTCAAATAAAAACAACTAAGTTCAATGGTTACATCAACTATCCCTTGGTTAAATACCAACACGGTAAAATCACCAAAGCGATAATTTATCCTGACGCTGCTGACAATAAACTAAACTTGCCATTAATATATACATTATTCTAAATCAAAAACACGGCAGTATTCGTTTGATTGCTATAATGATGACAGGTATTATTGATGGACTTAATTGATGGACTTAATTGATGAAATCCATTGATAATACTAATGTTTATATAACCCATTAAACATGATTAATCATCCATTTAGCTAGTCATACATTTAGGAATGTTGGTTAATGCGTCAAACCCAGAATATTAAACTGCTCCGATTGATTAAAGTTATCCCTCCGATCATTGTAGTGGCTTTCGCTATTTGGGTAAATTTTGTGGTGATTAATGACAATAAGCTCAAACTTGCTCATGATATTGAAACCTTACAGCAAAATTTTATTGAGAAAGAAAAAGAAACAATAAAAGCACAAATCAATCAACTTTATCAACAAATTAACTACGAAGTTAACAGCACTAAAGCCATTCTAAAACAAAATATTCAAGAACATGTTTATCAGGCACACAATATTGCCAAGACAATATACCTACAAAACAAACACCTACCTGAAGCGGAAGTAACTAAACTCATCACTGATGCCTTAAGAAGTATTCGTTTTAATCAAGGCAGAGGCTATTTTTTTATATACAAAACACAGGGCACTAGTGTAATGCATCCTGTATTACCGGCAATGGAAGGTAGTTCTAAGTGGGATTTTCAAGATACGCGTGGTAACTATATTGTTAGAGAAATGGGTAAAATAGTCAAACAAACAGGTGAAGGCTTTTATCACTGGTGGTTTGTAAAACCTCAAAATAAGGGACAAGAGTTTGAAAAAATTGGTTTTGGTAAATATTTCGCCCCTTATGATTGGTTTATTGGCACAGGTGAGTACGTAATTGACGTAGAAAATGACATAAAAGCACGATTACTAGAGCGCATTAACCACATTCGGTATGGTCGTAATGGTTATATTTTTGTTGTTGATTATCAAAGAAATATTCTATCTGATTACAATAAAGAATTGGTCATTTCCCACAGTATTGAAATGGATACCCTTAAAAAAACATCAGTCACAGAAGAAGTGATAAAAGTTGCTAAACACGGTGAAGGCTTTCTTAATTATACCGGCAATATAATGCCAAGTACGGGACAACCTGCTGAAAAAATTAGTTTCGTAAAAGGGCTACCTGCTTGGCAATGGGCTATTGGAACAGGCTACTATGTCAATGAAATAGAAGGCTATCTTGCTGAAAGGGAAGCAAACATAAATCTACAAAACGAAAGCGAGTTTTTCAAAATATTGTGGATAAGCTTACTTGTTACGCTATTTTTTGTCACACTTTCCATTATGTTGTCTAACTATTTAGCGGGTCTATTTTCCACATATGAAAACAGAATCAACAGAGACTTCTCTGAACTAAATACAATAAAAGAACAATTACAACATCAAGCGTTGCACGATTCATTAACCCAATTACCTAATAGAGCGTTATTAGATGATCGTATTAATCAAGGCATGATATTGTCACAACAAAACAACAAGAGCCTTGCTGTAGTGTTTGTAGACCTTGATGATTTTAAGAAAATCAATGACCTCTACGGACATTCTATCGGTGACAGCTTGCTTAAAATGTTGGGTGTGAAATTTACACATCTGCTAAAGGTCCGGTGAAAGTGTTGCTCGTTTTGGTGGCGATGAATTTATCTTTTGTTTTCCTGAGCTTGACAGTTTATCCGATGCAGAGCGCAGAGTTGAATGTATTCGTGAAATTTTTAATCGTGATTTCACGATCGACGGAAAAATAATCGCTTCAAGTTGTAGTATTGGTGTTGCTATGTATCCAAATGATGGGGATAAAGCCGAAGATCTAATCAGTAAAGCAGATATAGTACTTTATAAATCAAAGTTACAACAAAAGGGGCATTTTCTCTTTTTTAACGACAGTATCAACAAACAAGTTAAACGAGACTATATCCTCGATGCACAATTACGTTCAGCACTCACCAACAATGAATTAACCGTGGTGTATCAACCTCAGATCAGCGTAAAAACTGGTACGCTCATTGGTGTTGAAGCATTGGTTCGATGGAATAACACTCTGTTGGGCCCTATATCACCAAACGAATTTATTCATGTAGCAGAAGATATAGGCATGATTAATGACATTGGTCGCTTTGTAAATAAACAGTCAATGCAAGATATTTTACAGTTTAATCGTTTGACTAACTCAAACCTTAGGCTATCCATTAATATTTCACCCAAACAATTGATGGAGCCGCTGTTTGTTGATGACATACTGAATACAGCTCAAGACGTAGGTATCAAAAACCAGTTAATAACCCTAGAAATAACCGAAAATGTACTGATTGTAAATGTGAAAAAAGCGCAGCCTATTTTACAACAACTGAAAGACTCAGGTTTTAAATTATCACTGGATGATTTTGGTACTGGTTATTCATCTTTGTCCTATTTGAATAATTTACCCATTAATGAAATAAAAATTGATAAAACCTTTATTGATAAGCTACTCACCAATAATCAAAGCGAATCCTTGGTAAAAACAATTATAGCTATAGGTAAACTTTCTCAAATGACTGTTGTTGCTGAAGGTGTTGAGACTAAAGAACAATATGAGCGCCTTGCCCATTTACATTGCGATAAAATTCAAGGGTATTATTTTGACCGTCCTCTATCCTTAGAGGCACTTATTGCAAAATATAAATAGAATAAACATGACAAACATTTATGACGGAAACTATTGAGCACCGGCGTTAGATTACCTACAATAGCCCAGTTTTTATTTATAATAGGTTACAAACATGAACGACACTAAATCACTTCCCGCGTTACCGGATCGCCTTTCGGGTAATCCTCGTAGTCCGCATCATGTAGCAGAAATTTTTGAACACGAAATTGGTATTCGACTTAATGGTAAAGAACGTTTCGATGTTGAAGAATACTGCATTAGTGAAGGCTGGGTAAAGATCGCGTCAAGCAAAGCTTTAGATCGCCGAGGACAACCACTGTTAATGTCAGTAAAAGGCACAGTTGAAGCTTTTTATCGTTAAAATAACGTAGCGATACTCATTACATTTACGTACCAACAGAACAACTCAAAAATAGTTAAAATGTGCTATATATCTGCTGATAACCGTCTTGGTGGATATATAGTAATACAACCTCCCCTCCTAAAAATAATCAATATTTTCAAAAATTAACGCTATACCAGACCAATATCAAACTACTTAAACCGAGCTCATCAGGTTACTTAACCTAATAACTTAAATAATTCGCTCTTACTCCCAATATTCAGTTTTTGATAAATTCGATAAAGATGATTGGAAACCGTTGATGGCGATAAATCTAAAGCTCTTGCCACCTCTTTAAATGTTAAACCATTAGCAAGTGTCTGCACTATTTCTCTTTCCCTTTGAGTCAAACTATCTAAAGGGCCTTGTGGCCAAATTTCAACAATAATTAAGTCTTTAAACGGTTTTAATTTTACTTGTAAACCATCAATTTCATAAGCTTGTTTCGTAAGATCCAACGTAAATGGCAGCTTAAGCAAACTGGTTGACGACCCTCTTATATTGGTATAATAACGCTCTAATAAATCAATAAAACTTGTTTGAATTTGATGAAAATAACCTTGGTTGTCACAAATTGCTTTATGGCTATTTTTATGTTCCGTTGCGCCATAGGCTTTTGTTTGGCTGTCATTATTTTGTTGAAGCTGTAAAAAAAGCGCATGTTTAGCGGCAGTAAGCAAATGAAACAACGCCTGCTTTTGCAACAATTTATCTTGCGCTGAAAAAGGAGCATCACGCTCAAAACGATACAGGGTCAATAAGGTAAACAAACCTGTGCGCTCATCCAAGTGAATTGAAGACAAAATTCGCTCAATACCATGAGGCTTAAAACACTTAAGATAAATTTCAGAACGATAAAAATCTTCATCTGCAATTAAATCTCGCATATCTATTGGCTGTCCTAAATTCTCAAAAATTTTAGTCGTAAAGGGGTTAATCGATAAGTATTCCAATAAAGACTGTGTCAATGATTCTGGTACATTAACTAAAGTATGGTTATGAAAACGTGCTGTTTGTTGATGACCATTACTCCAAATGGCGCCATCAAAATCAATCAAATTTTGCAATTGAGACAAAGCCCAATCTCTGTATTCAGCTAACTCAATCTTACTTGTTGCTAAATAAAGTCTGGCAATAAACTGATTTAATTTATCTTGTTTCACAGCGGCGATTTCTTTGATTATTAATTAAAAGTAAATGGTTCATTAGGTGATTTTTACTATAGCATTAAAAATATGAGGCACTATGATAATGCTATGCCCTCTATATTGATGCAAGTAATATGTTTTTACCTAAGCCCCAAAAAACTAATGAAACCAAAAATAAAAGCATACCTATAACGTATGATGTCATCATCATTGGTGCGGGAATATCGGGCTTAACTGCTGCACTAGAATTAGCAAAAAAAAATAAACAAGTGCTTATTATTGACGCCCAAGATGAAGATAAAGTGGGTGGTTTGGCGCGTACTGCATTTGGGGGTATGGCCCTTATCGGTACACCTGAACAGAAACGTAATGGTATTACTGATAACGCCGACATTGCGTTAAAAGACTGGTATAGCTTCGCTAATTTTTCAGCCAAAGATGTCTTTCCTAAACAATGGGCAAAACTGTATGTTGATCAAAGCTATCAAGATGTATACCTCTACATAAAAAAATTGGGGGTGAAATTTTTACCTGCCGTGAACTGGGTAGAACGCGGCTTATACTCCGGTGGAAATTCAGTGCCGCGCTATCACGTTATTTGGGGAACGTCACTCGACTTGGTAAATAAAATGCTCAAAGCAATTACCCCTTATAAAGATAAAAACATCCATTTTCAGTTTAATTGTAAAGTCGAAAAATTAATTAGCGAAAATAATACGATTATCGGTTGTGAAGATACAAACAACAATCAGTACTTTGCGAACAATACTATTATATCTACTGGCGGATACACAGGTAACTTAGCAAAAGTATCTGAAAATTGGCCTAAACACTTTGCTCCCGCCCCTAAAAATTTGCTTAATGGTACTCACCCTAGCTGTGATGGAGCTATGCATGACGCAGTAACCAATATAGGCGGTAACGTTACTCATTTAGATAAAATGTGGAATTATGCTGCCGGCATCCCTAACCCCAAAGGCACATTTGAACAGCAAGGGTTAAGTTTAATTCCTTGCAAGTCAGCACTTTGGCTAGACAGTCAAGGTAAACGTATAGGACCAGAGCCTATGATCACAGGTTTTGATACTAATGAATTATGCCGTCGAATGAGTGAACAAACACACGGTTATGCTTGGCAAGTACTCAATTGGAAAATCGCCAGTAAAGAATTTGCTATCTCAGGCGCGGATCATAATCCAATGATCAGAGATAAAAAATTCTTTACTATGCTTAAAGAAACCTTGCTAGGTAATCATCGGCTAGTTAAACAAATGCAAGCAGAAAGTGACCACTTTATTGTTGCAAACTCAGTAACCGCGTTAACCAAAAAAATGAATGCGTTAGCTTCAACAGAGCATATTAACGTAGAAACAGTACAACAAACTTTAGATGACTATGATGCAGTGCTATCAAGGCCCCCTTCACAATGGAATGATGATCAAATTAGACGAATAGAACATGCACGAAAGTGGGGGGCAGACAGGTTAAGAACCTGTAAACCTCATCCTATACAAGATAAAAAACATGGCCCACTCATTGCGATTAAAGTAGCACTCATTAGCCGTAAAAGTTTAGGAGGCATTCAAACGAACCTTGATGCGCAAGTAATTAGCAATGAGTCCCAACCAATCAATGGTTTGTATGCAATTGGCGAAGCATCAGGGTTTGGTGGTGGGGGCTCTAATGGTGAAAAGTCACTTGAAGGTACTTTTTTAGCGGGGTGTATATTAACAGCCCAACAAGCCGCAAAGCACATTAATCGCACAGTAAAGTAATGGTTTAGTGTGCGTCTGCATTAGAAAGTAACAACAGCGACAAAATTAATTTTTGGGTGAATAAATCAATAAATTCAGAAAAGGAAGCTAAATAATGAAAAAAACAGCTGCATGGTTAACGCGTTACGCATTAGAGCAAATTGGCGTAAAATACACCTTTGGTATTCCTGGTGTTCACAATACTGAACTGTATGATGAATTAAATAATTCTGATCAAATCACGCCAAACTTAGTGATGCACGAAGGTCATGGTGGTTTTATGGCAGACGCTATCAGTAGAGTAACTAACTCAATAGGCACACTAGTAATAGTACCTGCGGCAGGAGTTACTCACGCTGCTAGCGGTATTGCAGAAGCCTATCTTGATGGCATACCTATGCTTGTCATTACCGGGGGGATTCGTAATGATTCAAAATTTGGTTATCAACTTCATGAAATAGATCAATTAAAATTAGTGGTTGGTTTTACCAAAGCGGCCTTTAAAATCAATCATCATGACGAAGTGATTGACACTATCTATAACGCTTATAATATCGCAATTTCAGGAGAACCTGGCCCAGTTTTTATTGAGCTACCTGTTAATTTACAGCTTGATAAAGCTAACATAAATGACTTACCCACTTACACTAAACCAGTACTTCCCCCTTTATCCGAAAAAGTTATTACACAAATAGAAAATGTAGCAAACAGGCTAATGAATGCTGATAATCCCGTTATTTTTCTTGGTTGGGGTGCAATGCATGCGAGTGATGAACTTATTGCGATTAGTGAACACATTGGTAGTGCGGTATCCACTACCTTACAGGGAATTAGTGCCTTTCCTGCGAATCATCCTTTACATACAGGATTTTGCTTTGGTCCGTCTGCAGTCCCTGCAGCACAAAATGCATTCAATAATGCTGATTGTGTTTTAGCTATAGGTACACGCTTTGGTGAAATTGCCACGGGCAGCTTTGGTGGGCAATTACCCGAAAATTTAATACACATTGATATTAATCCAAAAGTATTTAACACTAATTTTAAAACGTCGGTTGCGGTTGAAGGCGACTCAAAACAAATTTGCCAACAATTACTAAACGCATTAATAGCTTTAGGACCCGCTAAAGATACAACCAACATTTCAAAACACATTGCCCAAGATAAAAAAGCATACCGTGAAACTTGGTATCAACATGATTCAAAAGATAAAGTTAATCCTGTTAAATACTTTGATGAGCTCAGAGCACAACTTAACGATGATGCCCACATAGTGGTTGATGATGGCAATCATACCTTCTTAACCGCCGAGCTCATGCCCATTCATCAAGCCTATGGATTTATCTCGCCAACTGATTTTAATTGTATGGGCTATGCAACTCCCGCTGCTATTGCCGTAAAAATGGCAAAACCAGAACAAGAGGTTCATGTTATTGTAGGTGATGGCGCCTTTATGATGACAGCAACCGAACTAGCAACAGCAGTTAGTCAACATTTAGGCTTAGTCGTTGGCGTGTTTAATGATGGTGAGTTATCGCAAATAGCTCAGGCCCAACAAATACCCTATAACCGTAAAACTTGTACTGTGTTACCACAAACTAAACTAAAAGGTTTAGCAATGGCAACCGGCGCGGAATATATACGTATTGAGAATAATCAGGAAATTAAATCAGGACTAACTAACGCAAGAAGGCTCGCACAAGAAAATAAAGTCGTTATTTTAGATATCAACATTGATTACTCTAAAGCAACAGCTTTTACTGAAGGCGCTGTACAAACAAATTTAAAACGTATGCCATTACCAACAAAGGTACGCATGGTTGGTAGGGCATTAGTCAGAAAAGTAACAGGTTAGTTAGGTGATAAAGCAAGCTATTGCTCTAAAATGACCTCGAAACCGCCGTATATCAAACGTTTACCATCAAAGGGCATTGGGTTTTGATCGGGCTGCATTCGAGGATCTTCCATAATTGCTTGCCATCCTGCATCACGTACTTCTTTAGAAGGCCACACAACAGACGAAAAAACAACAGTTTCATCTTTATTGCACTGCACCGCTTTTGGAAATGACGTTACTTCACCATCAGGCACATCATCCCCCCAAGTTTCAGTAATTTTTAGGGCACCATGTTCCTTAAAAACAATAGCGCATAACATTGCATGCGCTATATATTGATCTTTATTAATTGTTGGAACCGCAGACACAAAACCATCAACATACGACATGTTATTCATCCTTATTTCATTTATGTAAATAAACACTAGTCGAGTTTATTCAAGGATTCAATAAAGAGCGTAATATATTATGTAATACCCGTTTCATTAATTAAGTGATCTATTCTATACGTAGAAAAAATTGCCAAATATAAGGTTATTTAATAATTAATAACCAGTTGTTATAATTATTAAATAACCTCAACTCGATGTAATATGCTTTGTAAAAAACATGCTAAAGGGATCTTCTTGATAATCAGAAAAAGGAAGACATTCCACAAAACCAAAACGTTTGTATAATTCTTGGGCCGGAATAAACGCTTTCACAGTACCTGTTTCAAGGCTTACTTGTTCAAAAGCTTGTTTTTTCGCTTCATCGAGCATATGGGTTAATAATTTAGCTGCTACGCCTTTTCTCAAAAATTTTTGAGACGTGCGCATTGATTTAAGTTCTGCATGTTTGTCACTCAACTTTTTTAACGCCCCACAACTTGACTAATTCTGTATTAATCCACACTGTCCAAAAAACAACAGATGGATCTTTTAATGAGGTTAAATCAAGTGCATGTACACTCCCTTGCGGGGAATGTTTCAGCATATCTTCATGGTGTTCTTGCAGGAATTGTTTTACTTCAACACGTTCAAGGTTATCAATTTGAATATCCATTATTTTTTAACCGTCGCTTTGCGTTCTTTTTCATATTCTTCATACGATTGCTTCTTCATATTCAAACACTCGTTATGCTGTTCTGATGTTTGCGCTTGATTGATACATTCACTTTTTTGATATTCTTGGCCTGCTTGATATAAATCTTTGTTACTACAAGCCGCTATCAAAGAAACAAGAAAAATAAAACTAATACATTTATTCATATTTAACCAACCATTAGAGTTATTCATTACAAATTCTAATATACTCACTTGCAACATCAAACTTTAATTAGTGATACATCACACTTTGCATAATTGGCTACCCCCGTAGCTGTAGAGCCTATCAACGCTTGAAGCCCTTTTTTAGAATGCGTACCAAGCATAATTAAATCCGCGTTCTTCTTTTTTGCAAGTGAACATATTTGCTCATAGGGTTTACCAAACTTTATAATTACATTTTTTCGGTATTCCTAAAGCTATCGCTTTTGATTCAATAGAAGGTAAGGCATTTTCCTTTAATTCCTTTTGGTAATCATTCGGCAGTAGCTTGTAAGGAATGATATGCGTAATCAATAATTTAGCATTACATAATTGTGAAAGTTCACAAGCTTTTCTAAGCACACTTTCTGCCTCATCACTGTTCTCAATAGCACAAAGAATAGTTTTATACATTTGATACCCTTAACGTTTATACATAATAAACATAATTTATATTGCGTGGTAACTCCATTCTACAACTCAATTTTGTTCTATAACGAAGTAATAACATTAATCCTAATACACTAAACCGAAAAATACGAGTGGATTTCACTCCCCTTACAAGCTTGCCCATTGTTGTTGTAAACCAATCAAATGAACAATACCAAATAACATGCAAATAACAGAACTCCACACCCAAAATTCTGGAGACCGCCCCATAGGTGAAGTGATAAGAAACAAACCTGCTATACCTCTCGCTAAATATAAGAAGGTAATGAGAATAAGCGCCAGACGAGTTAACGGAAGATTAACGATAAGTCCTGCTGCAGAGAACGCATATAATGACCAAACAGAGAGAACAATCACAATACCAGAAGTGATTAGGGTTGGCTGCCAACTACCTTGTTCTGACAACACCGCCATTTTCTCGCCAAAGACCAAAAAAACGATACCAAGACGCACCAAAATATATACAACCTACATGTAAAATTGCAGCAAGAGCACTCAAAACTCCCGCAAGTACAAGAAAAAGATTCATTACTTTTCAAACCTCCATGTGATTTAATAGTCGTAAACAATTACTCATTTTTCTGAGTATTATTGGCTTGAAATACTCTAACTGGGTTATGCCCTTTTAACAATCTCTCTTTCGATAAAAGCAACATACCACCTTATTTAAATCTTGTTCACTATATGTATTTTGAATAGATAATCATTATTATTATTCATTGGCTTTATAAATACTTTAGTTTTAGCATAATTAACCTCAACTCGGCATAAGAAGTATTTAACTCATTGAAAGTTAATATTTAATTTTCATAAGATAACTATAATGTGATAGTTTTGCTACTTTAGTCCGCAAAAATAAGCAAGACAAATTTACGTGTCCATAGCCGGCCGCTTGCACGAGAGTTTAACGAGGAAGTTAGTAAAAATAGCCATTATAGAAAGATTTATTTAGCCGAGCTGAGGTTAAATAACGCAACAATAATTTTACGTTAGGCAAAACCTAACGGTTATCACTTTATTTATTGAGTAAAGGAACCTTTATGTCAGTGATCGCTTTGCTAGAAAAACGCTACTCAACACGTGCTTATCTCGATACCCCGGTATCACAAGCGCTCTTAGAAACAATTTTTGCTCAAGCGCAGCGCGCACCGTCTAACTGCAATGTACAACCTTGGCAAACCTACGTGGTATCAGGAGAGAAAAAAGAGTCCTTAAAAAGTGATTTGCTGAAAGCCGTAATGAGTGGTGTGCCACCAAATCCTGATTTTAATTGGTTACCTAAATATGAAGGTATTCATAGAGAACGTCAATTTGGCTCAGCCAATGCACTTTATAGTTCAATAGGTGTTACCCGCGAAGATAAACGTGGTAGACAATTAGCCATGTTACGTAACTGGCAATTTTTTGATGCTCCTCACGTCGCTTTTTTCACTATGGATAAATATCTCGATATTATGGGTGCGGTTGATTTAGGTATTTATGCTCAAACCTTGTCATTAATTATGAATGAACACGGTATTTCAAGTTGTATGCAAGGTGCTTTAGGGCAGTTTCCAGACCCTGTTAAACGGTCACTGAATTTACCTGATAATCGTGGGATTTTATTTGGCATGTCCTTTGGTTATGCCGATGAAAAAGCACCGATAAACAATACAAGAACAAACCGCGAACACATGACTAATGCTGTCTCTTTTTTTGATTAAATTGTATAGGTGAAAACAGATTATGACACTTGAACATAAACACGTACTTATTGACGATGTTAACATTCATTACGTTATGTCGATGCCTACAAACCCGAAAAAAGAAATGCCTTCTACGCTAGTATTTCTCCATGGTTTTCCTGAATATTGGCAAGCTTGGCAAGGACAATTAGATTATTTTTCAAAACATCATTGTGTTATTGCACCCGATTTACCTGGGTATAATCTAAGTGACAAACCCTTAGATACCACATTTTTTAAGATAACAAACTTAATTGAATTTTTCGCTAAGTTTATTAACATCGTAAGCCCAAGTAAAAAAGTGACATTAGTTGCACATGATTGGGGAGGTGCTATTGCATGGCCATTAGCTGCATTTTATCCGCAGTACATAGCTAAGTTGGTAATATTGAATGCCGCACATCCAAGTACCTTTACACGAGAAATGATTAATAATCCGGAACAACGAAAGAAAAGCGCCTATATACATGACTTAATCAGTCCTCAAGCTGAAACATTATTATCGAAAGATAATTATCAATATCTCAGTGAAAAAATCATGGTAAGTACAAGTCCTACTGTGTTTACTGAAAAACTAAAATTGGCATATCGAGAAGCATGGCAAAGACCCGGCGCTATAAACGGCATGCTACAGTATTATCGAGCAATACCGCAATTAGCTCCCACCTCTATCATAAAGCGCACACAAGAACGCTCAACCGACGAGGCTAGCCCTGTGAAAAGCACTACAGACATGAAGGTGCCAACGATTCATATTCATGTTCCAACGCTGATATTGTGGGGAGAGCAGGATCAAGCATTTGTTACTGAAAATCTCAATGATATAGAGCGATATGTGCCTGATTGTGAAGTAAGACGTTTTCCAAAAGCCAGTCACTGGCTTATGCATGAAAAAACGCCTGAGATAAATGAAACTATCGCTGATTTTATTGGGGTCGATTGAAAGCTAATAAATAAATTAACCTCAGCTCGCCTAAATCAATTTATCTCCGGCAGCTATTTTTCCTGATTTTGTTGTTAAATTTATTTGCAATAGCTCACTATTGACGCGAAATTTGCCTTGAATTAAGGAGAACTATCAAACTAGAGTATAAGCACGCTGTATATAAAACAATATCACAACCTTAGGAATCACCATGGAATTAATTGATTTAGAGATCAATGACAAAATTGCTGTCATCACCTTAAAAAACGGTAAAGTAAATGCTATTTCTCAACAAGTAATCACTGAAATAAATAATGCCTTAGATCAAGCAGAATCAGCAGAGGCCGTTGTTATTTTAACAGGACAAGCCGGGATATTTTCAGGTGGCTATGACCTAAAAACAATGAAAGAAAGTTCAAATTCCGCCGTTTCACTCGTTACGGCCGGTTCAACGTTAGCCCGCCGCATGTTGTCATTCCCATTTCCCATCATTGGCGCATGTTCGGGTCATGCTATTGCTAAGGGTGCCTTTTTATTACTCAGTTGTGATGTACGTATAGGTAGCACAGGTCCTTTTAAAATAGGACTAAATGAGGTCACTATTGGTATGACCATGCACCAAGCAGGTATTGAATTAGCACGCAATAGAGTGCCCATTAATTATTTAACTCGGTCTGTTATCAATGCTGAACTATTTAGCCCCGAAACTGCAGTTATGGCAGGTTTTCTTGATACTGTAGTAGAACCAGAGCAATTAATGACTACAGCAATGACAACGGCTAAGCAGCTATTAACCCTGAACATGGCGGCGCATCACAATACTAAGTTAAAAGAGAGAAAGGGGTGTTTAAACGCACTAGATATTGCAATAAAAATAGATTCAGCCATGACCATAACAGTATAGGAAATATGACAATGCCTAACATTATTACCCACAAAACAATGACGATAACATTTGATAATAACATAGCGCATATCTCATTAAATCGGCCTGATGCTTTCAACACTATGAATATTGATTTTTGGCATGAATTTCAAAAAATCATTGATGAAATAAGCATTCAATCAGCCGCACGGGTAATTGTTATTTCATCTACCGGAAAACACTTCTGTGCAGGAATGGACTTAGCTGTTTTTACTCAAAATTCAAACAATGAAAATGGTGAACTTGGACGAAAGCATGAACAACTCCGCCATACGGTTTTAAAGCTGCAGGCGTGCTTTAATGCACTTGAAAAGGCTCGTATGCCGGTATTAATGGCAGTGCAAGGTGGTTGTATTGGAGGTGCGTTAGATATGATAAGTGCTGCTGATTGCCGTTATTGCACAGAAGACGCCTTTTTTAGTATTGAAGAAACCAAGCTAGGCATGACTGCCGATTTAGGTACTTTACAACGATTACCTAAACTAATTTCAACGGGAATAGTTAGAGAATTAGCCTATACAGGTCGAAAAATGCCCGATTGAAGCTAAATCTGTTGGATTAGTCAATCAAGTATATCCGGATCAAGAAAGCATGATAACAGCCGTGATGAACATTGCCACGGAGATTGCCTCTCGTTCTCCCTTAGCGGTTTTGGGCTGCAAAGAAATGATAACCTATGCAAGAGATCACTCTGTGGCCGATAGTTTAGATTACATGGCCGTTTGGCAAAGCGGTATGTTTCAACCACAATCGGACATGATGGAAACGTTTACGGCTAAAGCACAAAAAAGAAACCCCACTTTTGATAACCTGAGTAAACTTGATGATTCAAGTATTTTATAAAAAGATATAAATTTGCTCTTAAGGTATTCATTCGGGTCAATGTAAAGAATGTCCAATCTCATTTTGGCCATTTTTTTACGACTAAACAAGACTTTATATAACATTAAATGAGTTGATTTCTCAGCCACTTTGTTTGTACACTGGTATTATAATAAATAGATATTTTTATCGTGGTATTTATCTAAAATGAAATGGGTTTTTTCAAAAAATATTTTACACATATTATTACTTGCATTTGTCTATATCATTTCTACAAAAATCGGTTTACTACTTTCCTTTGAACCGAGCAATATTAGCCCCGTTTGGCCTCCTACCGGTATTGCATTAGCCGCGCTTCTTTACGGTGGTGTTCGTCTTTGGCCAGGGATTTTAATTGGTTCTTTTTTAGCGGGTTTTATTGAATCACCTTCCGTCCTTTTAAGCTTAAGTATCGCAATAGGTAATACCCTGTCAACTGTTTTAGCCTGTTATTTTATTTTACATTTTGCCAGTTCAAGACCTTTTTTCAAAACCTCTCATACAGTAGTCTTTATCATCGCACTATTCGCTTCGGCCATGATCAGTGCCTTGGTAGGCATCACGAGTTTATTAGTCGCAGGGGGTATTCCACAAGATAACTTTATATTGTTGTGGAAAACTTGGTTGGTCGGCGATTTTATCGGTGGTTTACTCATCACACCATTTTTATTAACCTGGTATCGTTTACCAAAAGCACCTATTGCACATAAACAAAAACTTGAAGCAATACTATTATTGCTAGGTACTTTATGCGTTGTTAGCATTACCTTCAGTCGTTTGAGTCATTTAACTATTATCACCGAGCTGATGATGTTTACTTTATTACCTCTCCTTGTGTGGTCAATTTTACGTTTTCATCATCATGGTGCGACCTTGGTTTTAATGATTACTTCCATTGCCTCAACCATTGGGACAATTAACGGCTTTGGCCCATTTATTTTAATTGATGACAGTGATTCACTGCTTGTTTTACAAGTTTATTTGGGGGCACTTATTTCGACAACCTTATTCCTAATCGCCGACCAAGAAGAAAGGCGCCAAGCTTATAGGCTTGTACGACAAAGCAGAAAAAATTTAGAAACCACGGTTACCGCGCGTACTCATGCATTGTATCTTTCTAATGAACGTCTTGAAAAAGAAATGCGACAACAAAAACAGCTAACCGACTCTTTAAAAACACTGCTAACGAATATTGACCACGCAGCTAGTAAAGACTTTTTTAGCCGAAGTACGCAAGCTCTAGCGATGACTTATAAGACACAGTATACTTTTATTGGCGTGTTTGCTGACAGTCAAAAACAATCCATTAAAACATTGGCTTTTTGGGCAAATGGAAAACAAGGTGACAACTTCACTTATGCACTTAAAGGGAGCCCTTGTGCCAATGTTTTAGAACATTCTATTGAAATAATTTCTGAGCATGCAGCCAAGCATTATCCAAATGATAAATTACTCGCTTCAATGAATATCGAAAGTTTTTTTGGTGCACCTTTAAAAACGGCCACGGGTGACATTATCGGTATAATGGCAGTAATGGATACTAAACCTATTTCGATAGACTCGGCATTAAAATCCATTTTGAGTTTATTCGCAAACAGAGTGGCAATAGAGATTCACAGACGAGAAAGTACTGAAGAAATTGAGCTAGCCGCAAGTGTATTTAATGAAAGCCTTGAAGCGATTATGATCTGTGATGCTCAGGCAAATATTGTTCGTATTAACCCTGAATTTACGAAATTGACCGGATTTTCTTTAGATGAACTGAAAGGGAAAAACCCTTCAATATTAAAATCAGGTATTCATACAGATAATTTTTTTAGCGACGTTTGGACTTGCATCAATAAAAAAGGATTTTGGCAAGGAGAAATAACCAACAAACGCAAAAACGGTGAACTTTTTGTATCTTGGCAAATTATAAAAGCAGTCAAAGATACTACAGGCAATATACAACAGTACATGAGCATTTTTAGTGATATCACTGAGAAGAAAAAAGCTGAAGAACACATATTTCAGCTAGCCCACAATGACTTAATTACCCAATTACCTAATAGAGCCTCTTTTCATAAACAACTAAAAGACGCCATTATTACCGCAAAACATTCAACCTACCGACTCGCAGTTATGTTTATTGATTTAGACCATTTCAAACTCATTAATGACACCTCAGGTCACCCTGTAGGGGATGAACTATTACAACAAGTTGCCTTGAGGTTCAAAAATATTATTGGTCCTAAAAATATTATTTCTCGTTTTGGAGGGGATGAATTTACCGTGTTACTCCCCTGTATTGAATCGACTGATGAGGTTTCAGCTGTCGCTAATAAAATTCTTGATTCATTACTTTCGCCCTTTGCTTTACTTAGCTGTGAAGTCACTATCAGCGCAAGTATTGGGATCGGTATTTATCCAGACAATGCCGAAGATGCGTCAAGTTTGCTCAGCTGTGCAGACAATGCCATGTACAGTGCAAAAGATAGTGGTCGCGCTAGTTATCATTTTTATACAGAACAAATGCAAATTGACGCACATGAACGGGTGATTTTGGAAAGAGACCTGCGCGATGCACTCGCAAATCATCAATTTATACTGAACTATCAACCTCAATTTGATATTAAAACCAATCAAATTATTGGTACCGAAGCATTATTACGGTGGCAACACCCAACCAAGGGGTTAATTGCCCCTGATATTTTTATTCCCGTTGCTGAAGTAACGGGTTTAATTGTACCAATTGGTCACTGGATTATTAACGAAGCTTGTCAGCAACTAGCCCGGAACGCAGAAGGATTTAATAATTTGACCATGGCTATTAACCTTTCTGCGCGACAATTTTTCCAAAAAGATTTACTGACTACTATTAAAGATGCAATAGCTGAATCTGGCGTACTTGCGTCCAACATAGAGTTTGAAATTACAGAAAGTATGATGATGATGAATATTGAAGAAACCATTGATACTCTGCATCAGATTAAAAGTTTAGACGTACAATTATCGATAGATGATTTTGGCACAGGGTATTCGTCTTTGTCTTATTTAAAACGTTTCCCATTGAACAAACTAAAAATTGATAAATCTTTTATTGATGGCCTACCAAATGATTTGGACGACTTAGCCATTGTACAAGCGATTATTGGCATAGCTCATTCTTTGAACTTAATTGTTATTGCCGAAGGAGTAGAAACGGCTCAACAATATGACATACTCACACAACATGATTGCAATGAAGTGCAAGGGTATTTTTTAAGTAAGCCACTAACAAGTGAAGCTGCCGGGAAGTTTATCAAAAAGTATAACCCTAACCTTAATTCAACATCATAATCAAACACTGGCAAGGATTTAATGGCTAGAGGATTCTCTCGAAAAATAGCTTAAGCTAGCGTATGCTACTAGTAATTATCTTAACCGTTTTTGTGTATGAATATACCTATTCTTGAAGTTAGCTGTTCAAATTGTCAAGCCTGTTGTTGTCGTTTAGAAGCGAGAATAATCTCAGATACCGGGGTGCCCGAACACCATATTGATGTCGATGAATATGGCAACGAGTCTATGTTACGTTTAGACGATGGTCGGTGTTCGGCCTTAGATCGCAATACATTAATGTGTTCTATCTATGAAAATAGGCCATGGGTTTGCCGAGAATTTGAAATGGGATCATACGAATGCCTAAGTGAGCGAATGGATAATATTTAATGTTGCTAAAAATGTTTATATTTGAGTAATACCAAGCCCATTAAGTTATTCATGACATATATACCCACAGCATATCAAGATACTGATTTCTTCTTGAAGTGCTGTGGGTATATATTAGGCTGTCTAGCTATTTTTTGATCGTAATTCTTTACGTAACACTTTACCGACATTGGTTTTCGGCAATTCATCTAAAAATTCAACAATTTTAGGCCGTTTATAATTTGTTAGCATCTCGTTACAATGATCAAAAATGTCTTGTTCAACCAAGTTTGGGTTTTTACGCACTATATAAACTTTTACAGCTTCCCCGGTCACCTCATGTGAAACACCAACGGCTGCTGCTTCAAGCACTCCCTCATGCATTACAATCACTTCTTCAATTTCATTTGGAAACACATTGAATCCAGAGACATTGATCATGTCTTTTTTACGATCAACAATTCTAAAGAAACCATTTTCATCCATGGTGGCAATATCACCAGTAGCCAACCACCCATCTTTTAACACATCATTAGTCGCTTCTGGTCGGTTGTAGTAACCTTTCATGACTTGAGGACCTTTAACCCACATTTCTCCAGGCTCTCCCAGTGCAACTTCTTCCCCATTATCCCCTATTAGGCGAATATCAGTAGATGATGCGGGAATACCAATAGAACCATTGTAACATTCTTGATTATAAGGACTCATAGTGACTAACGGTGCACATTCAGTTAAACCATACCCTTCTAATAAACGTGTTCCTGTTACTTTTTCCCAAAGCTCAGCTACAGGTCTTTGAACTGCCATTCCGCCTCCAAAGCCAAGCTTTAGTGGACTAAAATCAAGTTGATCGAATCCTGGTGTATGAAGTAAAGCATTAAAAAGTGTATTTACCCCCGTTATCGCGGTAAAAGGATATTTAGCTAATTCTTTAACAAAACCCACCATATCTCGAGGATTAGTAATTAATAGGTTAGTACCCCCGAATGGGATAAAGCATAAGCAGTTAGACGTTAACGCATACACATGATAAAGCGGTAATGCCGTTACCATGATTTCTTTACCAATTTCATAAACATTTTTGGTCACTGCATTAGATTGCTCTATGTTAGCTACCATATTACGATGAGTTAACATAGCACCTTTTGAAGGGCCTGTTGTGCCACCTGTGTATTGTAAAAAAGCCAGATCTTGCCCTGTTACGTTAACAGATGAAAAAGTAGCGTTAGCCCCTTTTGCCAATGCAACATTAAATTTAACTGTTGAGGGTAATGAGTAAGTCGGTATTTGTTTTTTAACATATTTAAGAACACCATTGACTAATGTCCCTTTAATTTTGCCTAAGCGGTCGCCAACACCTGTGATAATAATATGTTCGACATCAGTTTTCTTGATAACCTTCTCAAGTACACTAGCAAAGTTTTCCAAAATAAGGATAGCTTTTGTGCCAGAGTCTTTTAATTGATGTTGAAGTTCACGAGCAGTATATAGTGGGTTAACATTCACCACGGTTAAACCTGCCATTAACGCTCCAAAAAGCGCGATAGGGTATTGCAACAGGTTAGGGATCATAATGGCAAATTTATCACCTTTTACCAAACCTAAATCTTGTTGCAAATAGGCAGCAAAATCGCTAGCTTGCTGCGCCAATTCACCATACGATAAGGTTGCTCCCATATTAACAAACGCAGTGTTATTTTGATAAATCTGGGTGTATTTCGTGAATAAGTCTACTATAGAATTATACTTATCAGGGTCAATGTCATATTCAACACCCGGTGGGTAACTTTTTTCAAGCCAAATTTTTTCCATGAAACTCTCCTCAATTTACAGGCATAGTGCTTATTTTTTACTATTTTTTTAAAGCACTTCAAACAAACCAACAGCCCCTTGACCACCACCTATACACATACTAACAACAACATATTTAACACCACGGCGTTTACCTTCAATCAGTGCATGCATCACCATACGAGTACCACTCATACCATAAGGGTGACCAATTGAAATTGCACCGCCATCAACATTCAAACGATCTTCAGGAATACCTAGTTTTTCTGCGCAATATAAAACCTGTACCGCAAACGCCTCATTTATTTCCCACAAACCAATATCATCTATGGTCAAATTGTTACGTTCTAGTAGTTTGGGTATAGCAAAAATAGGTCCTATACCCATTTCATCGGGTTCACAACCGACCACTACCATTCCACGGTACACACCCAGTGGTTTTAACCCTCGTTGCTCTGCTAATTTTCGCTCCATAACTACAACGGCTGCCGCACCATCAGACAGTTGTGACGCATTACCGCCGGTAATTGAACCATTCTCTTTAACCGCTTTTAATCCGCTAACCCTGATAAACTAGTTGAAGGACGATTACCTTCATCTTTTGTTAACGTGACCTCTTCTTTTTTGGTGGTACCCGTTGTTTTGTCCAGTACTAGTTTGGTACAAGTTACGGGGACAATTTCATCATCAAATTTTCCCGCCTCTTGCCCCGCTGCGGTACGTTGTTGTGATTTCAGTGCATAATCGTCCTGTTTTTCTCTTGAAATGCTATAACGTTCAGCAACCACTTCAGCGGTATCAAGCATCGGCATATAGATTGCCGGGCGATATGCTTTAACACTAGGGTCAACAGCACGATGCATATTCATATGTTCATTTTGTACTAAACTAATAGAGTCACAGCCACCTGCCACCACAACGTTTGCACCATCACACACAATATGGTTGGCAGCGAACACAATGGACATTAAACCAGAAGAGCATTGACGATCAATCGTCATTCCCGGCACTGTTACTGGTAATTCAGCCGCCATCGCTACCTGACGCCCAAAATTCATACCTTGGTTACCTTGGGTTAAAGCGGCACCAAAAATACAGTCTTCAATTTCATTAACGTCAATACCTGCTCTTGCCACTGCCGCTTTAACGGCTACAGCAGCTAATGTCGGCGCAGACAAATCGTTGAAAGCACCACGGTAAGCTTTACCTATGGGGGTGCGGGCGGCTGATACTATTACGGCTTCTCTCATGATGATTCCTTATGTATGAAAGTTAATTGTTTTATTTATAATACTGATGCTATTTTTTTAACATTATTGTTTTTGCTGTGACTGCATATAGGCCATAGCTTTCATCACAAATTTCTCACCTTGCTTTGCTCCTGACTCTAACGCGGCTTGATTATCTTTCGCAGTGAGTTCGTTCCAATGTTCTCGAACTGTTTCGGGACTTTGAGCATTTTGAGGGATAAAGCAGCCTTCGGTTTCAAAAATACTCGCACTTGAGTAACCACCGGCACCCGCACATAAAATAAAGCGATTGGGTGCATCATCGTCACAAAGTGTTAACATGCCTGCGGTTACCGCTTCAGGTGCAAATGCTTTTACAATTTCTTCTGGCATTAAATCTTCCGTCATACGTGTACCTGCAGTTGGTGCTAAAGCATTTATGCGAATGTTATTTTTAGCACCTTCAATAACCAAGGTATTCATTAATCCTAATACTGCCATTTTTGCTGCACCATAATTTGATTGACCAAAATTACCGTACATACCGCTAGAAGAGGTGGTCATTACAATACGACCATAATTTTGTTCACGCATAATATCCCAAACAGCTTTAGTACAATTAACCGACCCCATAACATGAACATCCATGACCAATTTAAAATCATCTAATGTCATTTTAGTAAAGGATTTATCGCGTAAAATGCCGGCATTATTAATCAATATATCAACACGTCCCCATTTATCCATTGCTTGTTGAACCATATCTTGCACTTCGTCAAAATTAGCAACGTTGGCGCCATGGCTGATCGCTTCTCCACCATTTTCTTCAATTAAACGTACCACGTCTTGCGATGCTTTCGATGACGCACCACTTCCATCCCTTGCACCACCTAAATCATTAACTACAACTTTAGCACCGCGTGCTGCTAGAGCCAGTGCATGAGAGCGACCTAAACCATTACCGGCGCCCGTTATTATGGCGACTTTACCTTCAAAACTGATACTCATAATTTTTCCTCGAAACTTAACAATGCTATATTTATTTAACCATTTGTACTGAAACCCACTCAGCAACTAATGTCGGCGTATCGCAATCTTCAATTTCAACCGTTACTTCTGTACACAATCGAAATTGTCCCGGCTTTTTTTCTTCTATCGACAACGTTTTAGCATGTGCTCTAATACGGCTATTCACCTTTACGGGTTGTAAGAAACGAACTTTGTCAAAACCAAGCATTCAACCCCATATAAAAACCGTCAATAATGACACTAAAATTTTCAGCAAAATGTGAGAGTAAAGACAAGGACAAAAAACCGTGAGCGATAGTAGAGCCAAACAGTGTTTGTTTAGCCTTTTCTTCATCTACATGAATAAATTGATGATCAAGTGTGCAGTCTGCAAATTGATTAATTTGTGCTTGAGTGACTAAGTGCCATGGTGTTGGCTGTGCTTGATAATTTATATAATCTTTTATTGTGTCTTTTTTAATTATTATTGGCATATCATGTTTCCCCCTGTGTTTTATATTGTTTTACTCGTGTTAGTGATTCAATTAAAACCATTCAACCTGCATGTCGTAGGTGCTTGAATCTGTACTATTCAAAAGTGCTGCCCATAAGGATATTTTGGGTAATTCAAATCGATAGAAATATTGCAGTGCCTGACATTTACCTTGGTAAAAGTTTTTATCTTCTTGATGAGGTTGTTCTGCTAAAGCTTTTGTCGCTACAATGCCTTGCTTTAACCATAACCAAGCAATAATAACGTGGCCAAATAACGCTAGATACTTAACGGAATTAGCTAAGGCTAAATCAATATGCTTCGTTGACATTGCGGTTAACACTGACTGAGTCGTTTCTTTTAAAGTATCCACCGCTGTAGCTAATTGCACAGAAAACTCATCTAAATTCGCGTATGGTTTTGACTGTTCGATGGTTTTATAAATTTCATCTAGAGTGGCCAAGTACCCTTGTCTATTATTCATCGGAACTTTACGTGTAAGTAAGTCTAATGATTGCATTCCCGTTGTCCCTTCGTGAATTGGGTTTAAACGATTATCACGATAAAACATTTCAACGGGGTGCTCATTGATATAGCCATGACCACCAAGCACTTGAATGGCTAACGAATTGGCTTTAGGGCCGTATTCTGATGGCCAAGTTTTAATAATAGGGGTTAAGAAATCTAGTAGTGTATGCGCATATTGACGCTGTTCTTGTGTTTTAGCAGTACGTGAATCATCACTTAATTGTGTGCCATAAAGCACTAATGACAATGCGCCTTCCGCATAAGATTTTTGGGCTAACAACATACGTTTTACATCCGCATGTTCAATAATATTAACCATAGGAGATAGCGGATCTTTACAGGATGGTAAACGCCCTTGCGGCCTATTTTTCGCATAATCAACACTGTATTGATAACCGGCAACAGCTAATACTGCTCCGCTTGTTCCCACCATAATGCGGGCTTCGTTCATCATGTGAAACATGTATTGCAGCCCCCGGTTTTCTTCACCAACTAAATAGCCAACGGAGCCATTTTTTTCACCAAAACTTAACGCTGTGGATGTTTGTGCTCTGCCCCCCATTTTATGGAATAAACCTGCTAACGCAACTTCGTTGTCTTCACCTATTGATCCGTCATCATTAACTAAATATTTTGGCACAACAAATAATGAAATACCTTTAACCCCTTTAGGTGCGCCTTGTACCCTAGCAAGCACGAGGTGAACAATATTTTCACTTAGGTCATGATCTCCGCCCGAAATGAAAATTTTACTACCGGTGATACGATAATTTCCTTCTTCCGTTTTAGTCGCCTTAGTCGATAAATCACCAAGACCAGAGCCACTCCCTGGTTCAGTCATTGCCATAGTCCCCATAAAGCGACCTTCCCTCATGGGCTTGACCCACTTTTCAATAAGGGCATCACTGGCATGCACTTCGAGCAGATTTGCGTTAGCCGTGGTCAACATGTTGTAGCCAATACCAACACCTCCGCCTACGGATAAATAGGCCCCTGCGGCGCTAGCAATGATAGGAGGAAGTTGCATCCCACCCAGTTCATAATCTGCCGTTGCTGAGCCAATACCGGATTCATTCACTGCCGCAATTGCCACTTTTAGCTCAGGAATTAACTGCACTTTTTTCCCATCAAAGGTTGGTTGATGGGTATCAAGCTTCTGGCGAATGGGCAAAAAATGTTTTTCGGCTATGGCTTTCGCAGTATTAATGACCCCATTAAAAGTATGACGGTCATGGTCTTGATAACGAGTTCTTGTTAGCAAAGATTCACTGTCAAATAATTCATATAAATTGAATTCAAGATCACGTTCATTCATTAATGTTCCGGCATATCATTAACTTCTTTTCATTCGAGTAAGGTATTTGCATATATGTATTCTGATCGGTCAATATCCGAAACTAGGTATTTTTTCTATGCTGCCGAAACACCACCATCTATGGCGATGCATTGTCCAGTCATATAGGTATTAGCGGGAGACAACATCATTAGCATCATGGCGACAATTTCTTTAGGCTCACCTAAACGTCCCATTGGCGCACCTTTACTCATTTTCCCTTGCATAGTTTCATCGGCAAAGTCAGTCACCATGGGCGTTAAGGTAAAAAATGGACAAATGGCATTGATACGAATATTACTACGCGCATATTCCACGGCTCCTGTTTTTGTTAAACCAATAACCGCGTGTTTTGCCATTGCGTACGCGCTGCCACGTGCTGCACCACCTAAACCTGCCATTGAACTCACATTAAGAATAATGCCTTCGCCTTGCGTCAACATTTGTTTGATTTGATGACGCATACCAAATTGAACCCCTTTTACATTAATAGCAAATTGGCTATCCATAACGCTTTCATCAATTTCATGTAAGGGCATAAATTCATGGGCAACGCCTGCATTGTTAACACCGATATCAACACGACCAAATGTTTCAATGGCCTTATCTACCATTGCTTTACAGTCGCCATTTTTGGAAACATCACAGGTCAACGCTATCACATCCGTTCCTTTTGAGGCTATGTCATCTGCCACTTGTTGAACACCGCCGTTAATATCACTAATGACCAATTTAGCACCACGCATAGCTAATTCTTCTGCGAGTAACTTGCCAAAACCTTGTGCCGCACCGGTAATAACAGCAACTTTGCCGGTAAAATCTAATAATGGGTCCATAAATATTTCCTTTCTTTGTTCAACTAGAGTAAATAAATGTGATGAATTTAACTTTCTTCTTTAATGATGTTCATTGCCATTTGAGCTAAAGGCTCAACAAAAGCGCCGACTTTATTAGCATTTTTATTAGAAGCATTCCCTTGTGAGGCACGTTTTGCAACACCCTGCGCAATAGCGGCTAATCTAAAAAAACTAAACGCAAGGTAGAAGGTCCAGTTGTCTATTTTAGTTATATCCATACGTTGGCAATAACTAGCAATGTATTCTTCTTCTGTGGGTATGCCTAAACTCGCACGGTCTATACCTTGTA
Organism: Colwellia maritima; assembly: GCF_022669015.1. GTDB lineage: Bacteria > Pseudomonadota > Gammaproteobacteria > Enterobacterales > Alteromonadaceae > Colwellia > Colwellia maritima. Next base: position 158,746 of record NZ_JAKKSL010000006.1, read on the forward strand.
AGCCATCAATACCTCCCATGCCTTGAGGCATTCTCAATTGCATACACTGATAAGCTAAATCTGCAAATGGATGACCTAACGTGGAAAGTTCCCAATCGAGCACGGCAATAATTTCGGCGTTATCTTTGGCAAACATCATATTGTCTAAACGAAAATCACCATGCACCAAACAAACACGTCCATCATCATCTGGTAAGTGAATCGCTAACCAGTCGCTAAGTTCATCCATGGCGGGTATTTTTTGTAGCTCTGTTATACGATATTGCTCTGTCCAACGGGCAAGTTGTCGCTCAAAATAATTACCTGGTTTAGCATAATCATCCAACCCACAAGCCTTGATATCTACGCTATGAAGCGCAACAAGCACTTTATTCATAGCGTCATACATTTGGCTTCTTAAATCATTTGTCGCAACCTCTGTTAATGAAGGGCTCCAATAAACCTTGCCATCACAAAACTCCATTAAGTAGAACATTGCACCGGTAACGGCTAAATCGGTACACAAATGAAAAACCTTTGCGACGGGTACATTTGAGTCTTTAAGTGCGTCAAGCACTCTATATTCTCGGTCTACCGCATGTGCCGATTTTAGTAACTTACCCGCAGGTTGACTGCGTAAAACATACACACCCGATTCAGCTGTGACTTTAAAGGTTGGGTTTGACTGCCCCCCTGAAAATTTTTCTAATGTTATCGGTCCAACAAACCCTGCTATGTTTGCTTCTAGATAAGTTGTTAACTTGTTATTATCAATAGGTAATATTTGCGACATTTGTCATTTCTCTCACTAAAAGATACGACTCATTTAAGATATCGAACTTATTATTTTTTCGTAAATACAATTAATTAGAAAAATGTAGTCACGCTGTAATTTTTTTTACTAAATCTCTACCCAATTGCATCATATGCACTTGATCTGGGCCATCAGCTAAACGTAATGTTCTTTGTCCTGCATAAGCATGGGCTAAAAAGGTATCTTGGCTAACCCCTGCGGCTCCATAACACTGGATAGCTCGGTCAATCACATCAAGAGACATACTCGGTGCCACGATCTTAATCATCGCAATAAGATCTTTAGCTGCCTTATTCCCTTCGGTGTCCATTTTTTGTGCCGCTTTCAAGGTCATCAAGCGTGCTTGTTCAATTTGGCAGGCTGATTTTGCGATATCTTCACGAATGGATTGTTGTTTGATCATTGGACGACCAAAAACTATGCGCTCATTGACACGTTTACACATCAAATCGAGTGCACGTTGAGCAACGCCAATAGAGCGCATACAGTGATGTATACGCCCAGGGCCTAAACGGCCTTGCGCTATTTCGAAACCTTTTCCTTCACCCATGATAATATTTGCTATAGGTACACGAACATTCTCAAATGTGATTTCAGCATGTCCTTCTGGGGCATCGTCATAGCCAAATACTTTCATTGGGCGAACCATAGTGACGCCAGGTGTATTCATTGGTACTAGCACTTGAGATTGCTGAATATAACGATTTTCATTAGTTGGAGCTGTTTTACCCATAACAATCATAATTTCACATTGCTTACGACATGCACCACTAATATAGAATTTTCTGCCATTGATAACATACTCATTACCGTCACGCTCAATGCTCAGTTCAATATTGGTAGCGTCACTTGAGGCAACTTCTGGTTCTGTCATGGCAAAAGCAGAGCGAATTTTTCCTTCAAGTAACGGTTCTAACCACTTTTTCTTCTGCATTTCATTACCGTATTTTGCTAATACTTCCATATTACCAGTATCAGGTGCAGCGCAATTAAACACTTCTGGAGCCCACATAACCTGCCCCATAACTTCAGCTAGAGGTGCGTACTCTAAGTTAGTTAACCCTGCACTGTATTTTCCATAACTGACAGGTAAAAAAAGGTTCCATAAACCTTCAGCCTTGGCTTTCGCTTTAAGCTCTTCCATTAATGGTGGTGTTGACCATGGATCTTGCGCTACTTGTTGATGCATTTGTTCTTCAACAGGAAAAACATAGCGGTTCATAAAATCGGTTACACGTTCGATTAGATTTTGTACTTTTTCGGTATACTCAAAATTCATGTGATTATCCTTAAATGTCCTTACTGGACTTACAATTAACTGTGTTTAGACCCTTTGTTGGACTGAAGTCCAACCTACATAGAGCATTACATTCGATGTAGGACGTAACTTATTTCGCGTTAACTTAAGCTTGTTAAAGCTTCTTTATTAAAGGGCGCTATTTCATCTTCTTTTTGCTCTTTGATTTTGTTGACCCAGTTAGGGTCAACCAATAACGCACGACCAATAGCTACCAAGTCAAATTCTTCATTATTTAATCGTTCTAATAAACCATCGATACCTGTTGGGTTTGATGTACCACTTAAATCCATACTACCTTCACCAGTAAAGTCACTATCTAAACCAACGCTACCCACCGTTATAGTAGGTTTATTTGTTAACTTTTTAGTCCAAACTGACTAAGTTAAGATCTGACCCATCAAATTCCGGCAACCAAAAACGGCGAGTACTCGCATGAAATATATCGACGCCTGCATCACTGAGTAAGCCTAAGAAGTGTGCTAGTTCTTCTGGATTTTGACAAAGCTTTGCGTTGTAATCTTGTTGTTTCCACTGAGAGAATCTAAAAATAATTGGGAAATTTTCACCTACAGCAGCGCGAATGGCTTTAACAATTTCTACACCAAAACGAGTACGATTTTCCAGAGAACCACCGTAACCATCTGTGCGTTGATTGGTGCCTTCCCAGAAAAATTGATCAACTAAATAACCATGAGCGCCATGTACTTCAATGGCATCAAACCCTATATTTTTGGCATCAAGTGCTGCTTGTGCAAACGATGCAACCACCTCATCAATATCAGCTTGACTCATGGCAACACCATTAGGTGCGCCTGGTTTATACAGTCCTGATGGGCTATAGGTCAGGTATAGATTGATCAGGGCCTATGCCTTCTTTTCTTACTGAGCCTACATGCCAAAGTTGCGGAGCAATTTTTCCGCCACTTTATGTACTTCTTCAACAACATTTTTCCAACCTGCTAGGGCTTTGTCACCATAAATGGCCGGCACGCGTTCATAACCATTAGCTGCTTTATGCGAGATGAATGTACCTTCAGTAATAATTAACCCCACATCTCCTTCCGCTCTTCTACGGTAATAATCAGCTACGTCTTGTGTTGGGATATACTCGGGTGAAAAAGTTCGAGTCATAGGCGCCATGACTGTGCGGTTTTTTAACGTTAAGCCTGTCGTGACAAACGATTCAAATAATTTGTTTAACTTACTATTACTCATTTTATTTCCTAAATGTTATCTGCTATGCCATTGAGTGAATGCTTGGCTTAATTCAATTTTTATGATTTTGCCTGATAGGGTTAACCTATCAAGTAACCACCATCTACATTAATTGCGGTACCTGTGGTGTAGCTAGATGCGTTTGATACTAGGTACAATACGGTACCTGCCATTTCATCGGGTTGCGCAACACGTTTCATTGGTACGTGATGCATCAATTGTTCAAGAATCTTGGGATTGTTCACCAAGGTCGAGGCAAATTTGGTATCAGTTCCACCGGGTAGTAACGCATTAACACGAATATTGAACTGCGCACATTCTTTAGCAAATGCTTTGGTCATTGAAATTACGGCTGCTTTAGTTATTGAGTAAATACCTTGATAATCGCCAGGGATAACACCATTTATAGAGGCAACATTCACTATTGCTCCGCCATCATTTTCTTTCATTAATTTAGCGCCAGTGGTTGACATAAAAAAATACCCGCGAATATTTACATCCACTGTTTTTTGAAAAGCATTTAAATCGGTATCAAGTATGTGGCCAAAATAGGGATTTGCCGCTGCGTTGTTCACTAAAATGTCTAATCTGCCGTGCTGTGATGAAATTTGCTCAAAAATAGACTCTATTTGTTCCATTTCACCAATATGGCAAGCAATTGCTTGAGCACTTCCACCCGCTTCAATAATACTGTCGACTACGGTTTGACAGTCGTCGACTTTACGGCCGGAAACAATAACGTGGGCACCTTGTTGTGCCAATAATTTTGCAATACTTTCACCAATACCTCGACTAGCGCCAGTAACCAAAGCAATTTTTCCCGTTAAATCAAATAATGTACTGTTCATTTAAAAACTCCCGCTTTATATTAGTTTTTTTGATTACCTGTAGGTTACCCAATCTTCACCTGCAAGTGTTAGATGGCTATAATTATTTAGGTAATCAATAGATAATTTGTTTTCTGAAAAAAGTATCTTAGTAACACTGGTATTACGTGTTTGTTGGTTTATAACTAATGTTTTCTCATCTGATAACCCTAATAGATATTGGATGATTACTGCGATCACGCCACCTGATGTAAAAATACAGGTCTCTTTGGAAACTCGATTTCTATTCAAGGCGCTTCTTGTATTTATTTCTTGAGCAATAACATCATGTAAGGCGCTGACACAGCGCTTTTTAAATTGAGTCCAACTCTCTTTGTAATCATCGTCATACTTACCGCATACCCATTGTTCAAGGGCAAGTGAAAACTCTTTCTGAAATATTTTATTTGCATCAGTTTTATCACCAATAGAGGCTGCCATGTCAGCAAAACTTTTCCATCTGGGATCGTAACAAGTTAACAGTTCAACGTGATTAAACTCATTGAAACCGGAATGAAGCGTTACAGCGCTATCTTGGGTTTGGTAGCCTTGTAAAAAATGCTCTAACGTTTGTCCATGACGTAACAAATCACCGGCGTATAATTTGTTTGGCGTTGGCATAGATTGCCAATGTTTACCTAACAAATGCGATTGCGCTCTACCTTTATCTGACAATTGATCATAATCAGCTTTTCCAAAAGAGGCTTGTCCGTGACGAATAAGATAGATGGCAGCCATTTAGTTATACCATCACAATAAAGCACAGTTGTTTCATAGTATTGACACTTGTTGTTAACATCATATATTTATCGCTCACTCTGTTGATTACCTGTTGAAAAAACTAATTTACTAGCGTACTGAATAATCCTATTCCTTTTAAATTAATTAAACAAATGAATAGTTGTAATAACCAATTATTCACTATACGAATAGTATAAATTGGATTTAGCACACTTTAGTCAAGCAGCTTTATAGATAAAAAGCCTTACAAAAGGATTTTAAAAGAGTTTTTCTTATGAATAAGCTATAGAATGCTATCGTTTGTTCAATTGAGTACCCACTTACCACCGTGACCGCTAGTGGTAATTCCTGTGAGCCTATTTGAAGTCTTAGCCATTATGCGTTTAAGTACTTTTTCTTCGTCTACTACTTCTGTAACAGGGTCTTGAGCAGATAATGTTGTAATGCTCAATACAATGACTTCTGATACAAGCAATAACGGCTTAAAAATTTACCTAAAACTAAAAGCGTATTTATTTAATCAAATAGCGTAGCTAAAGATGGTGACATACTCTGATCAAAACATAGGCTATTTGACTATCCTAGGATCAAGCTATAAATTAAGCAAAAGAATAGTTTTAATAACTAACTATTCTTTATAAGAATAAATAAGAGGGTAAAATGAAAATAGATTTAAATTTATTTGTGGTGTTCGAGGCCATTTATTGTGAAGGGAATATAACTAAGGCAGCATCAGCACTGAACTTATCACAACCGGTTAGCCATTCATTAAGTAAACTTCGTGATTATTTTGATGACCCACTGTTTGTTCGCCAAGGAAATGAAATGCGCCCAAGCGCTGTAGCGAATAACGTTATTACTGAGGTACGTGAAGCATTACGCCAATTACAAGTTTGTTTAGTCCAATCAAAGCAATTTGAACCCTTGACCTCCCGCAAGCACTTTACAATATCTTTGCACGCAGCGTTAGAAGCGTCTTATTTACCCCCGCTTATGCAGATGATCAATAGAGCTGCGCCTTTAGTTAATATTCAAAGCAGTCGTCGAGTTAACCGTAATGAATTAGAAAACAAGCTCGCTAGCGGTGATATTGATCTGGCCATCGATGCGCTATTACCTGTAAGTGACAATATTTTACATACGCAATTAGAAAAAAGTAAATTAGTGGTTGTTGCACGTAAAGATCATCCTGATATTAATTCAGCGCTCGATTTAGAGCTCTATCTTGCTCAAGACCACGTACTCGTATCATCACGATCTGTAGGTACCAGTATTGAAGACTTTGAATTAGCACGCCTTGGATTACATCGTAAAATTGGTTTGAGATGCCAACATACTTTTTCAGCATGCAGTGTCATTACTGGAAACAATATGTTGCTTACTACCACAGAAACAACGGCAAAAATGTATACGGAATTACTTAACTTGAATATTTATCCATTACCCGTTGATTTACCTGAGCTTGATGTGCACCTATATTGGCACCGTAATTTAGACTTTGAACCTGCCAATAAGTGGCTGAGAAATAAATTAATCCAAACAACTACGGATCTTTAAAACCGATATTTTACCAAATTAGTTAAATAAAAAAGGGGAAATTGAAAATCAATTCCCCCTCTGAATACTTGTACATTTATCTTAGTTTACACAGATAAACTGATCTATCTCTTCATTTTTTCTGGCACTTTTAAAATAAATGCTCTAGAAGCACCCTGATTATTTTGAAAAGTATCAAGTGATAAATAACTGATGCCGTCTGGAACAACGATAGTAAAGGTGACTTCAGAGGCAGTATTTGCCTTCAGCCGCCATTGCGTTTGTTGATCCTTTTCCTTAAATTTAGCGCCATCAAGTGTTCTAAATTCTACTCTTGCATCATCAAATTTTATCCCCTCAAAACGTAAAGTCATTACAATTTGATTCGGGTTTCCTTCAGGTTTAATATGGTAATAGGTGTTAATACCTGACGCGCGTTTATTAATAGGTGGCGCGCCACCAAGCCATATATCTGTCCTTTTATTATCCACCGTTGGTGCAAACACTGACGTTCCCTGTTTATTATCAAGAGCAATCGATTTTGCCTTTGTAGTTAAATCTGCCGCAACTGCTATTGGCACTGATTTATGCTGAGGTAGCGATGTTTTATCATCAGCGTTTTCACAGCCAGAAAGCAATATCAAAAACAATAGAACACTAAAAACGAGCGAGAGTGGATAAACACTACTGTGCCTATCCCCCACGCTTTTTTTCTGTTGTAACGTTAAAATCATAAGTTAAATAGCAGGTCTTGCTAGTTCAACTTTGAAACCACATTGACTTCCGTTTAAAATAGTTTCAGGGTTACTTGACTGTAATTTTAAAGAATATTTCTTTCCGCCTACTACATCTGCGGCGGCATAGTACTTATCAGTATCTGGGCCATTGTAATTCCAGAATATTGCATTTTCGCCATCTTCATCACGTAACGAAAAATAGGTGGTTTGTTCACTCATAGGATGGCCTAATTTATTTTCTGCACCAACTAACATTCTACCTGTGTAGTTTGAAGTAAACGTAAATCGACGTTCCATCCCTAAACCATTTTGAGCATTTGCACCTGGTAAGTTTCGATTGATACAAAATGTAGGTGAATTTGGTGTAAGTATCGCTGCAGACTCACCACTAGCGGGTTCACTTACCTCTGCTAAAGTTAAGTTAATATAGAGTTTTTCTAGATCATCTGCACCTACATCAGCCTTCCCTTTATTAGCTTCGGCTGAAATAGCAGGATCTGCTGCCGTACCTGCAGGCATTATACCAAATGGGTTACTTGTTTTAATGTTATGTTCAGCCATTAACTCGGTAACATCATTGCTAACATCTGGGTTAGCCTCAAGATAATAATTTAAAAATGGGTAAATTGTTGCAGAGTGCATACCCGTTTTAATTTTAGTTACTGCATCAAAAAATTCAGAAATACCTTTACCTGGCAAAGTTCCAATTCCGTACATTAACGTCACAATTGATGACTCAGAATAAAACCCGATTACAGTGCTATCTAAGTTTTTATTTTTTAAATCCCAAAGCCAAAAACCATCGGTTTGCTGACTACCACTTACATCACAGTAATACTGACTGCCTGATAATAATCCACCAATAGCAGTACCATAGCCTTCACCGTAAGCTAAACTGGCATCTTTAAAGGCGTTATCACCATGATCACCACCTGGGCTGTCAGAATAGGACAATTTGTCTTGTAAATAGTGACCTAATTCATGACCTATTACACCTTGGTCAAATTCATCCGTATCAGAATCAGCTTTACCCAAAATGTATAAGCCTGGCATTAAACCTGATGCGCTATAATGAGACGTGCCTATTTGGCCTATAGCTTTATCACCCGATGCACCTATGTTTTTACCTGACCAATAAACATTCAACACAGGCATGCTGATATTAGCATTGATTTTTTCTAAAGCGTCAGCTGCCGACTTCATGGTACGAAGAATAGCAAAAGGTGCTGATTCTCTTTGATCATCACTAATTAAATCACCATCATTATTAAAACCAACTTTGGCAAGGAAATCGTGGCTATTATCTGAACCTGGTTCTGCGAGTGTGGTAAATTGAGGAGAAACCAATTGATATAACTTTCTCGGTGTTGTAGAGCTTGTATTGTCACGAATCGAGAATTCATATTCTGGACCAACATCAGCTGTAGTACGCGTTTTCTTTATTTCTGCTTTAACAATAACACTGACTTTAGTTGCTTCAGGCACATCACTAAATTCGTAATAACCTTCTGAGTTCGTTACTACCGTCGCTATGACAGCGCTATTTTCGTCTACCAAGTTAACCGTAACACCGGCTACATTAAATACTTCAAGATCATCACTGTAGTAGGTATGTGCAGAACTTACACTTGAATCGATAGCGGGCGCTTGTGCTTGTACATACCCATAAACATAGCTTGTGCCGATAGCTTTTTCAGCTGTGGCTACCACCGATTTAGCACTTTTATTTACTGATGAAACAGACGAGAAGTCCCATGAGCCAGGAGCTACAACAGTCATGGTTGTGGTATCTTCAATTCTACCATTATCTGATATAACAAGATCTGCTTCACCCACGGGTTGGGCAGGACAGCTAGCATACATGATGCTTTTCTTTGAATCTTCATTAGTGTCTGCGAATGCTTGTAAATTATAAATCCCACAAGGCTCACCGCCTAAAGTAACGTCCATTTTCATTGATAAGTTGGTACCAACAATATCAAAAGTTGACTTTTCAAATGCTTCAATAACCGTTAACGCTTCAAAGTTATTACTGTCAGGATGATCAGCATCAACGTATTCTACTTGCGATGCAAATGGTGCTAAAACAACGCCATTAAAGAAGATATCCAAATCTTCGTCTGATCCTAAGTAAGGATCAATTCTCGGATTGTAAAACATATTTTCAAGGGCTTCAAAGTAGTAATCACGCACTCTGTCTGTAGTAAATAAGCCATTATTTGCCATATCATAATATAATTCTTCTATGACTTCATCGGCAGTAGTACCTGCTTCATAATCATTTTGAAGTTGTGACAATGCGGCTAAAACTAAGCCGTAATTACCGCGCTCTGTTCCATCCATATAATCTACATTCAAATCTAATGGTACAACAGTCGATATATCTACGTCTTTTAAACCAAAAGAATAAGCTACGTTTTCTGAAATCTGAGCATAATCGTCTGGGGTTAAATCGTAATAATCCACTAAACGTGCGGCAATTTCAGTCAGTGGGGTCACTGTGGCGGTAAATTCTGATGAGCTAATATTAACATACGATCTCAGTGTACCCGGTGTCATTGTTTCTCCGGTTGCTTCATCAACGTAAGTTCCGCCAGAACATTGAACAACAGTCAAACCACCGTTGGTTCGATGTCTTCAAAAACACCAACACCTTCAGTTGTACTTACTGGACCAAAGAAATTGGCTCATATTGTTATAAGGGTCGTGTAAGGTACACGATCCGCCATCAACAGAAGCAAGGATAAAGTTCACGCTACCTTCTTTTGGCGCGCTACCGTCCTCGTCACCACAACCACTGATCAGTGTTGTCAGTATTAAGGCAGCTAAAGACTTGTATTTAATGGTCTTACTCCTTGCCTTTTGTCTATCTATCTTAGTTGTCATTATAACTCCATTTTAAAAACAGGTAATTTAAGGGGGGAACATCTAATAATAGCCATGATTCATTTCATCGGCTATTACAAACAGATGTTGTTATTATATCAGTACGCTAGTGCACGCTAAGTAAGGTGTTGTAAGGGAAATAGCCTATTTGTAAGCTTTTGTAAGCAGCATTAAGGGGGATAGATAAATATCATTTAATCCCTTAAATATTATTAAAAAACCTACAGGTAAATTTTGCACCTGATGTGAGGTTATTTTCAACAGTTAATTGGCCATTCATTCGATTACAGGCTGCTTTAGCTATAGCAAGCCCAAGACCTAACCCACCCGTTTTACGACTTCGACTGACGTCTATTCGAGAAAAGGGGATAAATATCATGTCAAAATATTCTTTTGGAATACCATCACCATCATCTTCAACAGACAATTCAGTGTAGTCCTCAAATGAGTTTAAGGAAATAATAATTTTACTTTTACTATGAATAGCTGCATTTTTTAATAAATTATCAACTAATAATCTCAAATATGCGGGATTAGTAGTAAGGTTTAATAGGGCATTAATTTGGCGAATTACCTCACGATTTTCTTCACATTTAGTTACCTGTATTCTGGACTCAATAAAGGCATCTAATTTTATTTCTTGATATAAAGAAACGCCATCATCGTCTTTGATTGAGTTTAATTTTGAAAAATCAACAACCTGGCTTATTAATTCATTAATATCATCGATGTATGTCTCAATATTGCCAAGTAATGCCATTTGTTTTTCATTGTTATTGTTTTGACTTAATAAGCCTACTGCGAGTTGAATTCTACTTAACGGCGTGCGGACTTCGTGGGGTACTGCTTGGGCAAACACTTGATTTTCATTTACCATATCGCTAATTGCGCTAGCCATAGAGTTAAAACTAGACGCTAGTTCATCTATTGGTTTTGTAAACGGGTCATTAGCTCTGACACTTAAATCACCCGAGCCAAATTGGTGTTGAATTCGAATTAAATTCTCAATTTGACGCTTTATTATGGAGACCGGCCAATAGATAGCGATGGCAATGGTAATAAAAATAATCATTAATTGAGTAACATCTTCAATATCATGAAATGATAATTCGCTAAAAAAACCTTTGTCTTCATGCTTTTCTAATTCTGCAAAATTAAATATATTCGTTTCAAAAATCACAAGCCAAGCATTAATATCCGGCAGTTTATAAACAGCAAACCACTGATTGGCAGTATTCCTAAAAACGTCCACCTCGCCCGAATGAGCGACATACTCACACACTTCACAAGGAGGCTCTTTTCTAAGTAACATTTTCCAACTAATTAAATGCCCTTCCACTTTATGCACCGTTTCATTTAAATCTTTCAAAGGTGTATTTGGCACAATTTTTTCTTCTTTTAATAATCCCGCATAAATATTATCAGTAAACGCCACATAATCATCAATAGCACCTTGTACATGAATCTGATTTATAACAAAAATGGAAATAGTGCCACTAAAAATCATTGCTATTGCAATGGTGAGATATAAGCGGCTAAAAAGTGAAAGTGAAGGTAATCTACCCATTTAATAACATATACCCTTTGTTTCTTACTGTGGTGATCATTTTGTAAGGTGCTTTAGCATCGTTAATTTTTTTTCTAAGCCCACTAATTCTCATATCAATTGATCGGTTGCTAAAATCATAAACTATTCCTCGTAAAGCTTGACAACAATCATCCCTAGAAACGGTTTTACCTATATTTTTCTCTAATATAACTAGCATCTCATATTCTGCCGGTTAAGTTTAATTCAATTCCATCAAAGGTTACTTGTTGATTATCCAAGTTGATATTTAGCCTACTATGTTTGGTTTTAACCGACTTAACTTGTTGAGATTGTACTCTTCGCATCAATGCACCTATTCTTGCAACAAGTACATGTGGCTTTAATGGCTTTGTCAAAAAGTCATCTGCGCCCAACTTAAGTAAGCTAATTTCACTAACATCGTCATTGCATGCAGTTAACACTATAATAGCACCAAAATAAAAATTTCTGGCTTGCTTACAAATTTCAATACCAGACAATCCCGGCAGCATTAAGTCTAATATAATTAAATCAGGTGCGTAACTCTGTATAGCCGATATTGCTGTTGAACCGTCATTGATGACCTTTGTATCAAATCCCTCTACTTCTAGGTACATTGCCGTTAAACGCGATATTTCTGCATCATCTTCAATAATCAGAATTTTGGTTTTTTCCATACCTTTCCAGTCGTCATTTTATCTATATTGCTCATTGTATATTTGATGGAAGTGATTTGTAACCTCTATTAGTCACTAAGCGATAGTAAAATGAAAAAGCCTAATACACTGCGTTATTAGGCTTCAAGCTATCAAATTGACTATTTATTGTGACCGATGGTTAGAATGGACCAGTGGTTAAATCCGGTGTATGCCAGAAGCTTTTCCAAATATTGTTGCCATGCAAATAATAGATATCATTACCATGAAAAATTGCACGATCATCCCGCCCAGAAATATAGACTTCAGCTGATGAGCTAGTAGAATAAACAGGTTTAACACTGCCAATTTCTACTAAGCTTGAATCAGCAGTGCTTCCTGTCACTTCAATCAGTTGTAATGAATTATCTAGACTCCACACATCAGTTTTATCGCCTGTTTTCAGATCAACCACGGTATCCGTTAGCCATCGTTCAACAGGTAAGCCAAAACGATAGGTATTCTCGGCTGTTTTTAAATAAGTCAGCGCATGATAATCAAATTCAACGGGTGTATAGCCATTTTCATAAACTACCGATTGAATTTCTCGTGGCGCATTTATATTACTGACATCAAATAAACTAATTTTAGCCCCTTCAATAATAGGTGTGCTTTCATCACTTTCGTTAATTGCATCTTCTGTAAACACCATACGATTGGGATCAACATTTTGACCTATACCTACCAGAAGACTGTCTGATAATGGATGTAAATAAGAAGAATACCCAGGAATCTCAAGGGCACCACTAATTTTTAACTGCTCTTTATCCGTTAGGTCAATAACATAAAGGGGATCTGTATTTAAGAAGGTAACAATATAAGCTTTGTCATCGAAGAAGCGTACTGACTTAATATCTTCTTGAACTATACCTTCTTTGTTTAATTTTCCTATTTTTTCAGGGTATGTCGCATTAGGTAGTTGTGCAACCAGTTTCAGTTCATTGCCTATCGCACTTAAAACGTTCAGGTGATGGTCATATCCATTCCATCGATCGCCTTGGGTAGTTACCACACGTAAGTCATCACCTTTTTCACTGAACCTTAAATTTGATAATTGCCAATTGAAGCGACCATCAAGTACGCCCGATGCGACATAATCAATATTCTGTCCTGCAATCGAAAACTTATGAATAATAGACGTTTCAATTGATTTGTCATTTTCATATTGATAGTCAGTACCATACAGATACACTGACGTTGGCGTAGCGTAAAGACCTGAAACTTGTGTATTAATACAAATAGAAGAAAGACTGTCTGGTTTAGTTAAATCAATCGTAGTTAAAGTAACGATACCGTTAAAACCATCTTTTTCGGTTGTTTCCGCGGGTAGAAAACAATTAGCAGGATCAACTAAACTTTTGCTATTTCCTTGGGCATCAGTAAATTGAGGTAAAAAATGACTGATATTGGATAAAAAGACTTTTTTATAATTATCTAACTTATCAGCTTCCGACTGAGCATAAGGTAAGCCTTCAATATAAGGGGAAAAGCTACTCACTATATACAAAACATCATCAACACGTCGGCTATCAATAATAGCCCCTTCCATTGTATAAGAGGTAGAAATTGACGGAGTGGTTTTATTACTGACATCCACTAATGACAGGTTGAATTTTTGTTCCATCGGAAAAAACATATCCGATACAATGGATGTGGCTGCCATTGTACTGTAGATAGAATAATTATTGATATTTGACAACACAGCCAGTTTATCTTTATTCAAATATAAACTTTTTATTGAAGAGGCTTCATTGCTAACGACTGTTGTCGATAATTCGCTCAGTTCACCTTGAGTGTCGCGTTGTAAAATACGAATTGAGGTTTGAGGCGAAGGTGCCTCTTCGGCAATAGTTTGTCGCTGATAATATTGATAATTGGCGATATACATATACTCGCCGTCATATTTTATTCTGTCGCCTTCGTCAACACCGGCTTCTTGCGTGATAGTTGTTGAATAACCACTTTGCTTACCTGTAGAATCACTGACAGCTGAATTTGATTCAAGTGTTGAGGTATTAGCATCAACCGATTGAAAAATGTCACTTTGTTGAGCGCTATTCAAATAAACACCATTTTTTAAGTGCTGCTCAAAATCACTCGCATTAACAGCTTTTAAAGGAGTAAGCGCCATCGACATTGCATTGAGTGAAGGGACTTCTTTGAGCTCTTCAATAGATACTGCAGTCTCGTCTGTTTTTGAATCACTACCGCAACCAACGAGTAATAACAGAGAACCTAGTAGTAATAATATTTTGTCCAACATTTCTTTCTCCATTTTATAAAAACTAAATCAAATAAAGTAAAATTACTGATAGTAAACAATACGCTTAAATTCTGTTTATACTGTTGTTAAATGCAATCAAATGTAATTTGATGTAATTGAAGCTGATATTAGTGTAAAGCAATGGTAAATTATACTTAAGCCATCGCAAACATGTATTTTATATAGCTCAATTTTTCTAAATCGAATAGGACGTAAATGACTTGAAATATTTTTTATTCCTCTTGTTACTGTGCAGTCAGGCATATGCCACTGATTGTCAAAAAGAATCTGAACATTGCGCAGAAATAGGTAAGTGGAATTTTTCTGTATCCTTAGGTGCGGGGATGGTATCCAATCCCTTGCATGGTGGTAATAATATTCCATTAGTCGTTATCCCAACAATAAGTTACTACGGTGAAAATATTTTCTTTGAAAATAACACGTTAGGCTATTCTTTTTTTGAGAATGATCATTTTATTATCAGTGCTATTGGTAAATTAAACTATGAAAAATCTTACTTCTCGCGCCGGCACCCAGAAAACATATTGGTAGATTCATCAACAAGCAATACCGTTATTTCTACGCCAGATACTGATGATCAAAATACTAATGCACCAAATGAAATTATTCGAGAACCTGTCGTTAATGTTAATGAGGTTTCAGATAGGGATTGGGCAATTGATCCGGCATTCAACTCAATTGGTTTATTAATAAAGCTACCGATGCAAAACTAAATATTCTTCACGATATAAACAATGTTTATAATGGTTTTAATGGGCAATTAGCGTTCACTAGAAGGGTGACTGTAGAAGCATTGCCTTGACACGATAATGTCGTTTAGTTTAGGTGCTAATTGGAATAGCGAAAAATTGGTTGATTATTATTATGGAATTTCGAAAGAAAGAGATCCCAAAGTAAAAGCAAGTTATCAAGGAAAACAAAGTGTTAACCCGTATTTACGCTTTGCTTTAAAACATGATCTTTCAGAGCATTGGCGTGTAAGAGTGCAAGTTAAACGTGTTTTTTTAGCCGCAGGCACAACCAACAGCCCTTTAGTTAAAGAAGATCATGTGAATACTGTTTTTGCGGGGGTAACTTATGACTTCTAGTGTTTGTAAGCATACCTTTATTCTTTTTATTTTGAGTAGCTTCTCGCCTTTATTATCAGCGGCATCATCCACTAAATTAATCATAAAACCCTCTGTATGTATGGTAAAAAGCCCTGGCGATAGTTGTCAAATGACAGTATCGGTACAATGGCATACCGACGAGACAATAGCAGCTTGTTTATTTCAAAATGATATACGCTTACATTACCGGGAAAACGTACAAAATATCAAGACCAAAATGGCGATATCATTAGAGCAAGACATGATGTTCACATTAAAAAATGATCAACAAATATTTGCCACACAACAAATAAAAATTAATACTGCATTACCAACAAAATATCGACGACGACTACGTGCAGATTGGAGCTTCTTTTAATGAATCATATATTACTGGTTGAAGATGATTTGCGCTTAGCGAACCTTATTGCTAAATTTTTAGAGCAAAATGATTTTCGCGTATCTATGTTGCATCAAGGCAATATGGTTGCCAGTTTCTTGCAAAAAAACTCCCCCGATTTAATTATTTTAGATGTAATGCTTCCTAACGAAGACGGCTTTACCGTTTGCCGTAAAATTCGCAACAGTTACACTAACCCTATTATCTTTCTAACAGCAAAAGACAGCGACTTTGACCATGTGCACGGTCTTGAAATAGGTGCTGACGACTACCTGATTAAGCCTATCGAGCCCCATGTACTATTAGCTAGAATCAATATGTTATTACGTCGTAAAAAACATAATGATAAGGTATCTGTTGAACAGTTAACTTTTGGTCAATTAACAATTCACAAAGCTTCACGACAAGTCACTTTAGCTTCAGAGCAGATTGAATTAACCGGACCATGAGTTTGAGCTGTTATGGCTATTAGCAAGCCACGCGGGTGAACCACAAAGTCGAGAATATATTCATAAGCAAATGATCAACCGTGAATATGATGGTTTAGATAGAAGTGTTGATGTTAGGGTTTCTCGATTAAGAAAAAAATTAGGTGACTGTGCAAATAACCCTTATCGCATTATCACGGTGTGGGGAAAAGGCTATTTATTTAGTAGTACCGCTTGGGACTAGCACTATGTTCATTATTCTAAATAGCAATCAAGCTTCAATCTTTGTGAACTTATTTTGAATCGCCTTTTTATCAACTTATACTTAGTAATTATCCTAGGTTTGCTCTCCATTAATTGGCTTTCTGAACAGCTTTGGCAGCAGTTTGTTGCATCAGAGATGATAGAAATAACAAACTCAGAAAAGCAACAATGGTACTACCTTGAACAAGTAACGAAAGTTTTACCTTTGCTGAATGAGGCCCAATCAAAACAAAACATAATACATCGGCTGAGTAAAGGTCTAGACATCCCCATAAAAATCCGCTTAATGAGCGACTTTTCTTGGCTTAATGAACAAAAAGAAAAGTTAATCGGTGAGGTTGTACTCAATTATGATGAGCAAGACAATGCTATCTTTTATGTTAAGTTCACCGACAGCTTCAATATATATCAATTAGGTCCCGTGAGCCGAAACGTACAATTAGACACTCAGTTTCAATATTTAAAATGGCTTTTTTTAAGTCTATCGTATCTATTATTAGCCGGCGTTATTGCGTTATGGACTAGACCGCTTTGGCGAGACCTAAAGCAACTTACCACGATGGCAAATGATATTGCTAATGGTAAATTAGACGTCGCGGTTTACACCAACCAACACTCACCAATAAAGCAAATTGTTATAACGTTTAAAGACATGGCTCATCGAATTATTCGATTATTGTCTGATCAAAAACACCTGGTTAATGCGGTATCACACGAACTACGAACACCATTATCACGTTTACGTTTTTCGCTAGCAATGCTCGAAGGCGTCAATGAGCAACAACGTAAAGAAATGAAGCAAGATGTTAGTGAAATTGAAGCCCTTATTGATGAAATGTTGAGTTATGCACGCTTAGAAAATGTTAACCAAGATATCAAAAAATCGTCAGTCGATTTACCTACACTTATCACGCATCAAATACAAAAACTAAATCGTACCACTGGCGTTAACATAACATGGCAGCAACCTGAACCGTACTTATATCAATGTAACGAGCACCTTATTGAACGTGCGGTTCAAAATTTATCAACCAATGCCTTACGCTATGCCAATTCTATGATAGAAATTAGCTTAAAAATGACACCGACATACATACAAATAATTGTTGAAGATGACGGTCCAGGAATACCATTACAAAATCGCGAGAATATATTTGAACCCTTTTTTAGATTAGAAACACATAGAAACCGTAGTGAAAATCAACAGAAAGGTGGTTATGGCTTAGGACTAGCTATTGTGAAAAGAATTTGTGAGTGGCACAAGGGAAGCTGCACCCTGAATGATTCAACACTGGGTGGATGCCAATTTATCATCAATTTACCTATAGATAAATTAGAAAAATAAAAGGCAACAAAGTGTCTCATCGAGATAATCAATATTGATGCTATTTTGAATATAAGAGGTAATTATTATATTCATTATCATCATGATTATAGTAATTGTTTTCTATTTGAAAAATCTTTCTGCCTTGTAAATTTGCCCTAATAATGTCATCGCCATAATGCTTGTACAGCAATTCTTTTAACTCGCCGTTAGCTAGCAATTTTTGTAAACCTGATTTAATTCGTTTCGCTATCCGCGGCTCTGAAGGAGAAACATAAACGTAAGAAAGCATCGGGATATTTAATGCAATTGTAGGTTCAACAACAACATTTTCCAATGTGTCTTTTCTTTCTTCTAATTCCGCATAAATTTCATAAATACTACGAGGCAAATAATCAAAACGATGCTTATCAAGCATTAAAAACAAGCCATCAAAATGCCCTGTTTCCATGACTTTATATCCACCATGTTTTAATATTTTTGTCGTTTCCCAGTAGTTCGTTAATCCTGCCGTAAGTTCTTTTAATTCTTGCAGAGTATTAATTTTTTCAAATTTTGGCAGATCAACTTTATTTATTAATAATAGTCTATAACCTAATAACCCCAATCTGATCGGAATTCGAATGGCGATATGTTGTTTATCCCATCTAGCATTACCTGGTAGGATTAACGTATTGACTAACTTACCCGTTAAACCCGAAAGAATCATCCGACCACCGCTCATTGTTATTTCAACAAGTTGTAAATCAAACGCACCATATTCTGGTTCTGTAATTTCAAGAGCGCGTCGAATTACATCACTATTATGAGCAGCTTTATTTTTAGAATATTGTTGAAGTTGCAACTTAACTATATCAACAGAATAAGCTTTAAAAGCAAATACAGCTAACACAAATAATATTGAGACACGGGTAAATAAAATGACAGTTTCCTTTATTATCTAAATGAGAACAAAATTTGTTTTCAAACTAATAACCATTAAAAAATATTAAATCAATGAGGTAAATTCAAATAATCATAGATTTCACTAGTTATAGTAGGTTCATTAAACAGCAATAATACCATCAAAAAAACATAGAATAACTATATTTATTTCTGGTTTAGTCGCAATAATACCAGTTTCATTAATTAAGTGATCTATTTTATACGTAGAAAAAATTGCCAAATACAAGGCATTTATTTCAATAACGTGTTGTTCTAATTATTAAATAAATAACAATGTAGTTGGCGATTTTAGCGAGTAGTAATGATCGCATAGTTTGTGAGATTGGTATAAATGCCATTTATATATAAAAGTTTACTTTACCAAAGAATGACAAATCCAATTTAATAATAAAGTTTAAGTACGCTATCGTGAATAACTAGTAAGCTAGATTAAAACAAAAAACCAACCCGAAGGTTGGTTTCAAATATAAAACGTGAAACAGTAAATTTAACGACTAAGCGAAAGGATTTACCTTAATAATCGTTTCATTACGATCAGGGCCAGTTGAAATAATATCAACCGGTACACCAGTAACGTCTTCTATACGCTTTATGTAGGCGAGTGCGTTAGCAGGTAGTTCATCAACTGACGTAGCGCCTACTGTATTTTCGCTCCAACCTGGAAGTTCTTCATAAACAGGCGTTATTTTTTCATAACCTTCAGCTGCAGTAGGTGGTACGGTGATAATCTCACCCGTTGCCGTTTTATAACCAGTACAAATTTTTAGCGTTGTTAAACCATCAAGTACATCAAGCTTAGTTAAGCAAAAACCTGTTAGGCTATTTACTTGGATGGCACGATGCATTGCAACTGCATCAAACCAACCACAACGACGTTCACGACCTGTTGTTGCACCAAATTCATGACCAACCGTACCTAAATGATGTCCAACTTCATCATTAAGCTCTGTTGGGAAAGGGCCTGAGCCAACACGTGTAGTATATGCTTTCGTAATACCAAGAATATAATCTAAGTGACGTGGTCCAACACCACAGCCCGTCGCTACACCACCAAGCAGTAGTATTTGACGAAGTTACGTAAGGATAAGTGCCATGGTCGATATCTAGTAACGTCCCTTGTGCACCTTCAAACATAATTGATTCACCATTTTTACGTGCTTGGTCAAGTAGTTCTGATACATCAGCTGTCATATTTTTGATGATATCTGCAACAGCTAACGCATCAGCAAGCACTTGTTCGTAATTTACTGGCTCAGCTTTATAATAATTAACTAATGCAAAATTATGGTATTCCATAATTTCTTTTAATTTAACTGCAAAAGTCTCTGCACAGAAAAGGTCACCTACTCGTAAGCCACGGCGAGCTACTTTATCTTCGTAAGCGGCCCAATACCACGACCAGTAGTACCAATAGGATTAGCGCCACGTGCAATTTCACGTGCAGCATCTAACGCTGTATGGTAAGGAAGAATTAGCGGACATGCATCACTAATAAGTAAGCGTTCACGTACTGGTACTCCCTTAGCTTCAAGCATTTCAATTTCTGCCATCAATGCTTTAGGACATAAAACAACACCATTGCCAATGAGGCATTTAACATTATCTCGTAATACGCCAGAAGGAATTAAATGAAGTACGGTTTTTTCACCGTCAATCACTAATGTGTGGCCTGCATTATGCCCGCCTTGATAGCGAACAACATATTTTGCTTTATCGGTTAGTAAGTCAACGATCTTACCTTTACCTTCGTCACCCCATTGGGTACCTAGAACAACTACGTTTTTGCCCATTTTTGCTATTTCGTAAGAAAATTAGGCGAGGATTCTAACAAAGATCAATTTACAGTCCAAGGGAAAAGAGCAGTTTTTTCCTGATAATATAAAATAGCCTTTTAAGTTAGGAGGTTATAGTTAGTCTTTTTTAATTAATTTTTTAAGCTATTGTGATAACCACACAACAATAGCCCCCAGTGTTAAAATAAATATACCAATATTACGAATGTCACTGATTGATTGTTCTGCTAACTTAAGCAGGTAATTTTTCCATTTATTCGGAAACAAGGAAATTTGGTGCCAACCCTTCAAGGATGAGTACTAAGCCAAAGGCTAATACTAGGGTATCTGTCATCATTTATCCCGTTATTTTCTTTATAAAAAAGCAAAGATAAATCTTTGGCTTTTAAGTTAATACAAAACATTAAGTAACATGAGGCGCTTACTTAGCTTTAGTACCATCTTTTAAATAGTTGAAAAAATCACTATCAGGTTTGACAACCATAATGTCATTTTTACTATTAAAGCTTTTTTCATAGGCTTCTAAACTACGATAAAAGCGATAAAATTCTGCATCTTTACTATAGGCATCAGAATATATCTTAGACGCTTCTGCATCACCTTCACCACGAATAGTAAAAGCATTCTTTTGTGCTTCAGCAAGCATTATCGTTACTTTAGCATCTATCGTTGCACGAATAATTTCTGATTGCTCTTGACCTTGCGATCTATGCTCTTTTGCAACAGCAGTACGTTCAGCACGCATACGTTCATAAATTGAATTACTCACTTCGGTAGGCAAGTTAATCGCTTTAATACGTACATCAACTACTTCAATCCCTAATTCGTCACGACTACTTTCAGCACTAGCTAAGGCTTGTTTCATAATATCATCACGATCGCCCGAAACAATTTCTTTAATGGTTCGATTACCAAACTCGGTACGAAGTCCATTATTTACTTTTTGTTTTAACAAAGCACGTGCATTCTCAACAGAGCCAGAAGTACGTAAATAGTACGTTGAAAAGTCAACAATGCGCCACTTAACAAAAGAGTCGACCATTAAATCTTTTTTCTCTGATGTTACAAAGCGATCTGGTGCTTCATCAAGTGTTTGAATGCGAGCATCTAATTTACGTACAGTTTCAATAAACGGTACTTTAAAATGTAGACCTGGATCAAAAACCATCATTTTATCGGTTTCAGAATCACGTTTAATTTTAGAAAACTGGAAAACAATACCACGCTGTCCTTCATAAATAACAAAAACAGAAGAGACAACTAGGGTAAATAGTAATACTAAAATAGCAATGGAAAAATTCTTCATTATTTAGTTGCTCCCATTGTCAAATCGATCGCTTCGACCAGATGTTGATGGTGAAGAGTTAATGCTTGATTGCTGTTGCGGCTGCGAGTATGACTGAGGTGATATACGCTGAGTTGTTGATTGCTGTTGCATAATTTTATCAAGTGGTAAATAGATCATATTATTACCTCCATCAACATCAACCATAACCTTGCTTGTATTACTGTATACTTTTTCCATTGTCGCAATATACAAACGTTGGCGTGTTACTTCGGGTGCTGCTTGATATTCAGGTAGAATTTTTTCAAAACGTGCTACTTCACCCTGTGCATCTAAAACTATTTGCCCTTTATAGGCAATGGCTTCTTGCTCCATACGTTTTACACGACCACGAGCGCGAGGTTCAATACCACGAGCATAAGCTTCAGCTTCACGTAAAAAACGTACTTCATCTTCTTGTGCTGAAATAGCGTCATCAAATGCATCTTTCACTTCATTTGGTGGACGAGCATCTTTAAAGTTAACGTCAACAATGATTAAACCTAAGTTATAAGGCTTAATAATTTTCTCAAGTTCTTCCCAAACTGATTGACGAATCAATTCACGCCCACTTGTCAAGATAGCATCCATTTTGGCATGGCCAACAACATAACGTAATGCACTATCAAGTGATTGGTTTAAACTATCGTCGGCGTTAGTCACACTAAATACATAGTCACGCGCATCAATAACTCGATATTGAATCTGCATTTCAACCTGAACGACATTTTCATCTTGAGTTAACATAAAACCAGATGATTGCATTTCTCGTGTGCTTTGCATATCAATTGGAATAATGCGGTCTACAAATGTCCACTTCCAATTAATACCGGGATCAACAGTTCCCGCATATTGCCCAAAGCGTAAAACGATACCTTTTTCTGCTTCTTTAATGGTATAGAAGCCACTAAAAGCATAGACAACAATAGCGATAATAAGCACTAAACTTATACCAATGGTTGACATACTTTTGCCTGATGGAGCCGAACCGCCTTTACCGCCGCCCTTTCCACCAAAGATACCACTGACTTTTTTGCCTAAATCATTAAGCAATTCATCTAAGTCTGGTGGCCCTTGGTTCTTTCCGCCTTTATTTTTCCAGGGGTCTTTATCGTTATTCCCCGGTTCATTCCAAGCCATGCTGTTCTCCGCTAGGTTAGTAATTAATTAGCTATTTATTGATTATTTTATTAAATATACGCAAATGTATGATAAAAGTATCACTTTTATCATACTCTATATAGGTATTCACACATTAATTTACAATATACTGTTCTATTTCGGTTCCTTCTTGTTTTAACAATCGATTCCATTCTCGTTTAGGTAATTTTACCTTAAGATGGCAGTACCCATCGTCATCATAAGATTCATCTTGAATGCTGTTTAATTGATATAAAACCCCTTTAAGTTTTCCTGCAATTGGCGGTATAACTAAAGTAGATTGAAACACTTGATTGCCTAGTCGTTCAGCTAAGGCGGTAAAAAACAAATCTATACCAATATTACCTTGTGCTGATAACCAAACTCTAATTGGCTGTCCTTGGTCGTCTCTGTCAATTCTAGGCTCAACATCGTCTAAATTATCTATTTTATTACAAATCACTAACTGAGGTACATCATCCGCTTCAATTTCCGAGAGTACATATTCTACTTGCTCTATATTTTCAGTACGTCTGTCATCAGAAATATCAACTACATGAAGCAATAATTCTGCTTCACGTGTTTCAGTTAACGTCGCTTTAAACGCAGCGACCAAATCATGAGGTAAGTGACGAATAAAACCGACTGTATCAGCCAAAATTACCCCGCCAACCCCCTCAAGTTCAATTCGCCTTAATGTTGGGTCGAGTGTTGCAAAAAGTTGGTCAGCAGCATAAACATCTGATTGAGTTAATAAGTTAAATAACGTCGATTTACCTGCGTTGGTATAACCAACTAATGATAAGGTTGGTAACTCGGCTCTTGTTCTAGCTCGTCTGCCTTGATGTCGCTGCCGCTCAACCTTCTCTAGCCGCTTACGAATATTCATCATGCGTTCGCGAAGTAAACGTCTATCTGTTTCTAATTGTGTTTCACCCGGCCCGCGTAAGCCTACACCACCTTTTTGTCGCTCTAAATGAGTCCGACCCCGAATGAGTCGACTACTCATATGTCGTAGCTGTGCTAATTCGACCTGTAATTTACCTTCATGCGTTCGCGCACGTTGAGCAAAAATATCAAGAATCAGTGTCGTTCTATCCACTACTCGACATTGACATAAAGCTTCAATGTTTTTTTCTTGTGAGGGCGTGAGGCTATGATTAAATAGCACAACATCAGCGTTAAACAAACGCACAGCTTCCGCGATTTCGTCGGCTTTGCCTGAGCCAACAAAAAATTTTGGATGTGGGGTATTTCGCTTGCCAGAAACAACCGTTAATTCATTAACGCCGGCCAGAAGAAACCAAAGATTTTAAATTCGGTTAAATCTTCTCGTGTACTTTCATCTGGAAAATCCAGGTGAACAAGCACTGCTTGTTCACCTGCTTGATAACGATCAAACAACGGTATTAAACCTTAGAAAAAAAGTCTGTCTAGACAGGAAATTGTTTTTGCTAATAAGATGCACCATGTAAGGGAAGTAATAACGAACCTACTATAATAGAAAATATAAAGCGTAAATTAATTACAATGAAAAAGTAACATATTACTCTTCAGATTCTGCTTCATTGGCGATAGGCGCGGTATTAACTGCACGTGCCGGCACTACCGTTGAAATAGCATGTTTATAAACCATTTGGCTAACTGTGTTCTTTAATAAGATCACAAACTGGTCAAAAGATTCAACTTGCCCTTGAAGTTTAATACCGTTTACTAAATATATTGCAACTGGAATGCGGTCTCGACGTAAAGCATTCAAAAATGGGTCTTGTAAAGATTGACCTTTTGCCATTGTATGGCTCCTTTTTATTATTAATAAAAGTAATTAATCAACTTGTATGATTAATGAAAATTTTTGCTAATCCTCAGCATATAACCTCTAAATTATACACCAATATTTTAATATTGCTTAATGATAGCTCTTATATTTACGAATTAAAAATATCTTAAACCGAGTTCAGGTTATATATTCGCTAAAATCATTTAGCATTTGCCAACCGCTGCTAATACTTTTGATAAATTATCTTCATCGTCTGTAGTTAGCCAATTTAAATTAGGCCAGTTTCTGAGCCAAGTTAATTGTCGTTTTGCTAATTGTCTGGTAGCACACACACCCCTAAAAAGCATTTCTTCATGGTCACATTCACCGCTTAGGTATTGCCACATTTGACGATATCCTACACAGCGAATTGACGGTAAATCTTCATGTAAGTCAGTACGTTTTTTTAAGGTAACTACTTCTTGTTCAAACCCTTGCGCAATCATTTGTTGATAACGCAAAGCAATGCGTTCGTGTAAGGTGCTTCGCTCTTTAGGTGTTATGGCAAATTGTAATATATTACCCTCAAGCTTATCACCTTTAGTTTGAGTTAATTGTGTCAAAGTGTTACCAGTTAAACGAAAAACCTCTAACGCTCGTGTTAATCGTTGCGGATCATTAGGATGAATTCGCTGTGCTGACACGGGGTCAATATCAGTTAGCTCTTCATGTAAAGCTTCCCACCCCTTAACTACCGCTTCTTTTTCTATTTGCTTACGAATAATGTTATTCGCAGCAGGTAATGGTGATATTCCTTCAATGAGACTCTTAAAATACATCATAGTTCCACCCACTAACAAAGGAATGCGGTTATTGGCGCGAATCTTTGCAATTTCAACGAGCGCATCTTGGCAAAAATCTGCCGCAGAGTAACTTTGCGATGCATCACGAAGATTAATTAACCGGTGCGGGTATTTTAATAATTCATCTGCAGTTGGTTTAGCGGTGCCTATATCCATATCACGATAGATCAAAGCTGAATCAACACTAATAATGTCACACGGTAAAGCATCATATATCGCCATCGCCAATGCAGTTTTACCCGATGCGGTTGGCCCCATTAAACAAATAACAGGAGGAGACTTAGCTAAACTATTGACGGACACTGGATTGAAATCTCACGTTGCTACTTGGTTTATCGCTTCATTAACCCTCTGGGTATTGGGGCTCAATTTTAGCGGTTAATTGCTTAATATCAGATGTAAGGTCTAAGGGGACAGAATTCAAGAGTAGCAAGGCTAATAATTGTGACCCAAACAATTTTTCGGCTGTTAGCCACAAGTTATTTGCTTGTTCTTCACTATAATTTTGTGCAGACATCACCTTCGCAATAGCAGAAATCATTAAACTAGCTTCATTTTCATCATTTTCACTCGTTCCTTTTATAGGACTGAGCTTTGTCATAGATAATTCATCAATAAGACTGATAAAACTCGCGCTAACATCTTGTTCCCGTAGAAGTGCAGGAAATTGGCGTATTTGAATTCTTTTGTTAGCGCGATTGCTTTCGTTGACATTTATAATAATACCGGCCAGCGTTAATAGGCTTTGAAAATTTTCAACGATTATCATTTGTTCCGCTGAAATTGTGATCATTACTGGCAGTAATAAAACCGGCTAATTAATCCTTGTTCTAATTTACCGTCACTTTGTTGCCACTCAGCGTTACTTTCCTTTTATGTATTTGGTATGCCAGAGCCGTCAATGATAACAAACGTAAACATTGTTGATGTTTAAAAACACCATACTTTTCTTGCTCAACCATAATAAAAAATTGCGTTGAAATAGGCTTTTCTTGCAAGACCTCTAATGCGTCTGACACTGTTGATTTCTCGCCTGTGGTTGACGAAACGGGTGTCATTAATTGCTGATAATTTGCCACGGCATCTTTGGATGATAAGGGTCTATGCGTATAATGATTTGCGGCAGGGTTTACGTTACCACTTGTTTCACATATCTGATTAGGAATGACCTGATCCATTTGTTTCTGACTTACATGAGCTAACGGCGTTACATAGTCAGGACGTGTATAGTGAATATTAGCCAATTCTGGCTCATGCTGAATCGTATCAACAAGGGCATTGCTTGCTTGGTTGTTTTCCATTAGCGCTTTATGGCAAACGGCGTAAATAAAATCATGCACATAACGACTTTGATGGAAACGCACTTCATGTTTGGCCGGATGAACATTGACATCCACTTCACGATGATCAAGTGATAAAAACAACACAAAAGCAGGATAGGTATCCGGCGGTAATAAATCGGCATACGCTTGTCGTATAGCATGATTAATGAGTTTATCACGCATCATTCTGCCGTTAACATAGCTATAACAAAGATCATTTTGATTACGAGCAAAACTCGGTTTCGTTAACCAACCTGTAAAGACCATGTCGTCATGCCGGCAATCGATTTCTATTGCATTATCAACAAACTTTTGACCACAAACCATAGCGACTCGCTTAGCCGTTTGTGCTTTAGTCGTGGCAGCACGATACTGGCGGATTATTTTACCGTTATGCGTAAGTGAAAAAGTAACATGAAAACAGGCCCGCAATACGTCGTATCACTTCATCAATATGAGTAAACTCTGTTTTCTCAGTGCGTAAAAATTTACGTCTTCTTTGGGGTATTAAAAAATAAATCTAAGACTTCAATTGTGGTGCCATCAGGATGTGCAGCCGGTTGTATGGTCACGGCCATATCACGACCTTCTGCACTTGCTTGCCATGCAGTAGCTTGGCTTTTCGGTTTAGACGTCAATGTAAGCCTTGCTACAGAGCTAATACTGGCTAATGCCTCACCTCGAAAACCTAAACTGTTTATAGCTTCTAAGTCTTTTAACTCTTTTATCTTACTCGTGGCATGACGGCTTAACGCAAGTGTGAGTTCGTCTTTAGCAATCCCCACACCATTGTCATTAATACGAATTCGTTTAACCCCTCCCTTATCAACCTCAATATTGATGGTAGTTGCACCGGCATCTAAGCTATTTTCAACAAGCTCCTTAATAACCGAAGCGGGTCTTTCTACCACTTCACCTGCAGCTATTTGGTTTGCTAAACGGGTCGGAAGTATCGCTATTGACATAGTTTTTCTTATTTATTATTGCTTTTTGCTTATTAAAAAAGGCGTTACCCTTCGCGAGGAATTTTTAAGGTTTGACCAATGCGTAATACATTCGATTTTAAGTTATTGATTGATTTAATTGTATCTATTGATGTTTTATAACGTTGCGCAAGCACTGATAAAGATTCGCCACTACGTACTTTATGTTTTTTCATTTCAGTCGCTGCCAATAATGTCCCTTTAGGCGTGTTTTCTAGAAAGAAACTGTCGACTGCATTAAAAATAGCCTTGGCAAGTTTTTGCCGGTGATGATGATTGTTCAGTTTTTTCTCTTCTGATGGATTAGAAATAAACCCGGTTTCAATAAGTACTGATGGAATATCAGAAGATTTCAATACTGCTAAACTTAAGCCTTCAGGATTTTTTTTATGAAGCTTAGTCACCTGTTTTAATTCTTTAATTACATGTAAGGCAAATTCATAACTACTTGCCATTGTGTATTCTTTTTTCATGTCAGCTAGGGTAAAGGCTAGATTTTTATCTTTAGTCTTTTTAATGGTTTCACCTGCACCACCCAATAATTCTGATTCATCTTGTCTATTTTCAATCCAACGAGTAAATTCAGAGTTTGCACGTCTAGACGACTGAACTAACACTGATGCGCCGTAGGGTTTAGGAGAAACAAACGCATCAGCATGAATAGAAATAAGTAAGTCGGCTTTATTTTTTCTCGCCAATTCTGTTTTACGACTATGGGTAACGTAATAATCGCCCGTTCGAATCATCACCGCTTTAAAACCAGAACGTTGATCAATCAATGCGGCAAGTTTTTTTGCAATTAACAAGGTCACTCGTTTTTCGTAAGAGCCTTTAGCACCGATAGAACCAGGATCTTCACCGCCATGCCCCAAGAACAATTGCAATAATAATATCGCGTTTTTCGTTCGGAAGTGTTTTTAATATATTGTCATCTTTTTTTTCTTTATCATATAAATCAATTACTAAACGATCACTATATTGCCCTGCAGGTGCAAGAGGGAAGACAGTAATGGGGTAAGCTTTAGCCAATTCTAATACTAAACGTGTGTCTGATTTTGATTTTGTGGTACTGGTTCGAATAAGTTTAATACGTGGGTCATTGTTAGCTAATAAAGCTAGATCAGCGGTATTGTTGGTATCTTTAAAATCAATCACTAGTCGATCGGGCTTACTTAACGTGAAATATTTATAATCTGGTTTTGATTTAAGATCAAAAACAATGCGTGTATTTTCAGGCGCGGGCCAAACACGAATACCATTAATACTATTTGTACTTGCTGAAGCATAACTTACTGTCAACAATGCCGCGGCTAGTAAAGGCCAAAGCAAAGTAGAAATAATGTAAGTAAGCAAACGCATAATGAACCTTAAATGATAATATTCTCTAAACAATGTCAACATGGCTAATCAATTAGCACTTATCGTAAGCTAGCGCTAGGAAGTTAGCTGCGCTAATTGCAGTAAAACACCTTCGCCCCGACTCGAACATGCTTGTAAATCAATCAACCTTTGTTCGTTTTGATACTCTATATTAATGATTATATCGGCATTAGCCAAGACCCCAGTCCCTTTTTCTGGCCATTCGATAAAACAACAGCAATTATCAGCAAAGTAATCACGGATCCCCATGTATTCTAATTCTTCTGGATCACCCAAACGATAAAGGTCAAAGTGGTATACTTGCCAAGGTGGCAATTCATAGGGTTCAACCAATGTATATGTCGGACTTTTCACATTGCCTTGATGTCCCATGCCCCGAACAAAACCACGGGTTAATGTTGTTTTTCCTGCACCTAGGTCGCCGTTTAAAAAAACCACTAATGATTGCTGCGTTAATTTCTGCTCATACTGACCTTGCAATACTTTCGCTAAATTCTCACCTACAGCCACGGTCGCGGCTTCGTCTGCTAAAAAATATTCTAACTGTTTCATTGATTCTCAAAATTTATATTGAATGATGATTTTCATTCGCTAATGTTTGCAATGGCATAAATAAATCACTCGCTAACATGCCACGTTGACCACGCTTATTAGCGATAATATCACCTGCAGCACCATGAATATAGACACTTGAGCAAGTAGCAGTAAAATAATCACTCGCTTGTAAAGCGAATGCGGCCACAACACCTGAAAGTACGTCCCCCATGCCTCCAGACGCCATACCAAGATTACCTGTACTGTTTATAACAGTTTTATTCCCGTCTGAGATCAAAGTTCCTGACCCTTTCAAAATACATATTCCACCATATTTTTTAGCAATTGCTTTTACTGCTGTAAAACGATTAGCTTCGATACTTGCTACGTCACACCCTAACAAATTAGCAGCTTCCTTTGGATGTGGAGTTAAAATCCGGCGCTCACAGTAATATTCTGTGCGTGCGAGCAACGCTAATCCATCAGCATCAATGACTAACCGTTTCTGTTTATTGGTTAGGGTATAGTTGATGATCAAATCAAATAACGCTTTTGACCAAGTTGTTTGTCCTAGCCCCGGTCCAATCAATAAAACATTAGCTTTTTTCATCATTGTTGTATTAACCAATTGGTCCACGGTACTTGGCGCTAACATTAATTCTGGCCGGCCGTTGAAAACCATGGAGCGATTACTTTTATGGCAGCAAACAGAAACAAGTGCAGCACCACATCTTAACGTAGCTTCACTTGCTAAACGTATCGCTCCAGGCATTCCCTCACCACCACCAACACACAGCACTTGACCAATATTACCTTTGTGACTGGTATTTAGACGATTTTTTAATGGACTAACGTCATTAAGTAAAGGGTTAGTTGTTTGATAACTCACATCGCTTTTAACCATTTCAGTAAAAACATCACCCAAACCAATCTCGGCTAAGCGTAAGTCACCGACAAAATTAGCCGCTTGCCCTGAAAGTAGCCCCTGCTTATAAACAATGAAGGTAACGGTTACATCGGCAATAACTGCATTGTTTTGACTGACAAAACCCGTTGTTGCGCATAACCCTGAAGGAGTATCGATACTTAGCACACTAGCTTTGTGCGTATTGATGCACGTAACTAGCTGCTGCATAGAGTCATTTAATGTGCCATAAAAGCCAATACCAAATAGTGCATCGACAATAACATCTCCTGAAAAATCACCAATATAATCCAGTAAATTATTAGTGACTACTTGTGTTACACCAACCTCAAGCATTGCTTGGTAAGCAATTAGTGCATCGCCCTTAATTAATTCAGGCTCGCACGTTATCAGCACGCTCACGTTAATATTGGCTAAATGAGCTAAGCGCGCTAAGATAAAACCATCCCCCCCATTATTGCCCTTGCCTGATATAACAAGAATGCTTTTTGCCTGGGGCCAACGTTGACTCAAAATTTTATACGCGGCACTACCGGCTCTTGTCATTAATTCATACATTGGCAGCATTTGACTTTTCGCCACTACGCCTTCATTGTCCAAAACTTGTAGCGCACTATAAGCGCTGTACCTGTGATGTTTTGTGTTAGCCGGTTGTGATAAACTCATCAAAAATTTACACCTTGTTAGTTATCTTTTGATTAATTAAGTATACTTCACTTACTGTAATTGCATCGGTTATCTCACTTAAAAATGACAAATACAACACTTAATACTCCCACTATTAACTATCCTGAATTGGTTGAAAAAATCAAGTGTTGGGGAAAAGAATTAGGCTTTTCTCAACTGGGTATTACGGATATTGATCTATCAAAACATGAGCAAGCATTAGAGAAATGGCTTGCAAATAATTATCATGGCAATATGGACTACATGGCTCGTCATGGTTTAATGCGCGCACGTCCAAGCAGAATTAGAGCCTGGGACGGTCAGAGCGATCAGTGTTCGATTAGACTATTTACCAACAAAAGCAAAATGTGCACGCATTTTAAAAGCGAAAGATCATGCTTATATAAGCCGTTACGCATTAGGCCGAGATTACCACAAATTAATGCGTAAACGACTTCAACAATTAGGCAAACTGATTACCGAATATTGTGAACACTTTAATTTTCGCCCTTTTGTTGATTCTGCACCTATATTAGAACGTCCTTTAGCTGAAAAAGCAGGCTTAGGTTGGGTAGGTAAACATAGTTTATTACTTAACAAAGAGGCAGGTTCATGGTTTTTTATCGGTGAGCTTTTGATTGATATTCCTTTACCTGTCACCGTGGAACAGCCTGACAATAACGATTTAACTGAAACAAAGGTAAATGACTGTGGTCACTGTGTCGCTTGTATTAAAATATGCCCAACACAGGCTATTGTTGAACCTTATGTTGTTGATGCAAGACGCTGTATTTCTTATTTTACCATTGAATCACCTGATCCAATCCCCCTTGAACTAAGACCATTAATGGGTAATAGAATTTACGGCTGTGATGATTGCCAGTTAATTTGCCCATGGAATAAATACGCTAAACTCAGTTTAGAAAATGATTTTCAAGCTCGACATCAACTAGATGAAATAACACTGTTAACGCTCTTTTCTTGGGAAGAATCTTATTTTTTAAGTGCTTTTGAAGGCTCCCCTATACGTAGAATAGGGTTTCAAAGTTGGCAGAGAAATATTGCCGTTGCTTTAGGTAATGCACCTTGGGATATACAGATTATTGAAGCATTAGAAAAACAGTTAGCCAATGCTTCCACATTAGTTGCTGAACATATTCACTGGGCGATTAAACAACAACAATTAAAAAGCCCTAGTAACAACACAAATTCAATAAATAGCACAAACAATAATGCCAATAACAGACTCAATGCTCGATTGATTCGCTCTGTTGAAAAAGGACTGCCCAGAGATGCCTAGTTATTTTTCCGCCAATCCTATCCTAAATAGCTTCGGCGAAGGTATCAATATCATCCAACGCAAGGCGTGTTTCTTTAACTAATGCATTTATTGTTTCTACATTCTTTGGGTATTTCGTGACAACTTAATAGGTTTGTCCATTGAGTACACAGTAATAGCAATTGTGGAGCTGTTAGAATTTGTGCATTCAATGTTAAGGCCGCCACAGATAATTTAGCTGCATTTATGTTTTTTTCTTTGAGCGCTTCAATGAGTAAATTAAGTTGTTGATGATTATCTTGCGTGTAATCATCCAAGCATAAATAATGCCAACTCAACCGAACCTTGATTATGTAAATAGTTTGAAAAATTGAAAATTTTGGTCTGTTCATCACCCGTTAAAATATCTGCAACTTGTGTAATAACCCTATCATCTAATGACGCTAATAGTTCTGATTCAATGTCATGTTCATCATCATGGGACTGGAGTTTTATTGTACTCCCAAGATTTTGTGGTTTCGACCAAACACCTTGCTTAAGCTTGAGCCAAGGTGATAACACTTCAACAAGTTCAAGCAAGGTACTTTCTTTAGCGAGTCTTCCCTTATGCCAATGTTCGAAATAGACACCATGACTTTTATTAACAACGGGCATACTGTTAGATAGATCAAAAACACCAATGTCAATTTTGGGTGTATTCTTCATTTCCAGAAAAGCTGTTTCAACAAATTCGGTTATCAATAAGCTATATTGTCCTGTTTTCCAGAATGTTTCTTGCCGGGATTCATGAGAAACTATCTGCACATAAAAGCCTAGCCATTGCAATAATCGTTGTAAATTTTGATAATGTTGCGGCGATTTTACCCCCAGTAATAAAGGCAATTGCGTTGGCTGATATTGATTATCAACAAAGGGCTCACAACCAAATAATTGGTTATCTTGTTCATCATTGGCTAAAAGCTGAATAATATTTTCTATAAACGTATCTTTACATAAAATGTGCTCTGCTTGAGCATAAAAACCAAAGTGTTCATACTTAAGATTATGTGATTGAAGTACCATTAACTTAGGTTGCATCGAATGCGGCAATTGAGTGAGTTTATCCTTGATATAATCAAGATGGCTGAATGCCATGTCACTCGAAATCACTAATACATCAAGCTTATGAAGGTTTAGATATTTGGCACTAAGGTAATGCTCAATACTTTCGATTACGGCTAAGCGTTCGAATTTACCTTTAGCTGACAATACTGTTTTTTCAATTAATTCAGCCAATACCCCATTATTTGATAACAAAATTACTTTTGCGTTATTTAAGGTAACATTATCAAAAATTGCTATTGATGATGCTATAGCTAAGGGCAATTCAAAATTAAGTTGATAACCCTCATCAACAAGTTGAGCAACAACATTTCCGCCATACTGCTTGGCTAACAAGATTGAAAATACTTCAACCGATGAAGACGCCGTGATTAACGTTGATTGTGATCGAACAAGCTGCGTAACAAGATCTGGCAATACCTTGAGTGATTTAACTTTTACTTTAGCTGAAAAGCATACTAATTGTCGTCCCACACTTTTATCAAGTAATTGCACCTGTAAAAGTAATTGAGCTTCATTGCGGTCAGCAAGCGAAATATCAATAAACAAAGAGATTAACTGCTGAAATAAACGAAAATCAATTTTCACCTCATTTAATAACTGCTCATCAAAACTAACAACTAGCTGATTATTGTTAATCAATTGTTCCTGTTGTTTATTAAACAAAATAGCATGAAGTTCCGTGAGTAAATTAATATCACCCAATTCTAATCGTGACTTCGCTGACTGAACCGTTAACGCCAAACGAAATTGTGCTAACCGTTGACATAATAAACTTAATTGCGTTGTTATATTCAAGCCATGATTGTTAGTGATTAACTCTGGTTTAATACAGGTCAATTGATGCCTTTGAATTATATTTAAAATTGCTCCTTCTATCGACGCATAATGCTGCAATTCAGTATCAAGCTTTTTTTGATCTTTCGTTTTACTGTCTAGTTGATATTTTTCATTAAGTTGAATTGCATATTCTGTTTTTTCAACTTGCTCTGATAAACGCTGCTCGGTAGATTTTAGTTGAGTTGACAATGATTGAAATTCAAGTTCACTATGCGAGGAGGTGGCACTACTTTTCACAAGCTGTATTATTTCATATGTTTCAGCACAATTAGCGAATGTATTTGCGGTCGGCTTGTCAATAACGTCTTTAATAATATCAATACTACGTTGAGTAGAAACCTTAATTTTTCGACGTATTTGCCATAATAAAAAGACACAGATATACAAGAAAAAACCAATCGTTGCAGTTAAAGTAGTAACGATATTATGATCCGACACCTGAACATTAAACTTACCAAGAAAAACATGGATCATGTTTTTTCCATTCGCTTGTGGATATACATAAGGGCTTGTCATAAGTTGTCTGATTTTTTGTTGCTGAGCTGTCAAATCATCTTGATAACCTTGAGCTAAGCGAATATAACCTTGCCATTTTGTTAAGGCGCTTTGCTCTGTTATGACTATTTTTTCAAACGTATCAAATTGCTGATTGACATCAACCATTCCTTGAGTGATTTCAATTCCCTTAACTTGCTTATGTAATAAAAGAAGTTGCGCTACTTTTACGCGCAAATGCTCAAAACTTGCCATAGAAGTACGCATATCTAATTGTTCAAAGCTTAATAATACATCCGATAACAAAGACTTTAATTGTTGTAAACTATTTAAATGCTGAACTGACTTGGCATAAGCCGTTGCACTAGTGTAACTAACTTTATTGCTTACTTTTTCAGTTTGGAGTTGTGTAAAAAGAGTACTTTGATTAGCAAGTTGATTATCGATAACGGGTTGAATAGATAAAAGCATTAATTGCAATTGAATAATACTGCTTTGTTTTAACTGTTGATTGCGCGTAAAACTATCTTGAAGGCGAGAGACAATATCCTCGGTGAGTTTATATTCATTCAGCCATTGCTGAAACAGCGCAGTATTAGTGCTATTTTGTTCCAATAACTGCGCATTAATTGCAATCAACTCTTTATGGAGTTCAACAAAATTCTCTGCATTGGCAGCAAATAATAAATCGCTCATGAGTTCATCAGCTTTATGTAGCGCTTTAATGTGCTGTAATTCTTGCGCTATAGGGATTAGTTGATTGGCTTCTAATGTGCTTTTTTGAACGTTATGCTGATAAAACAGAGCATACGTTAATCCCACAATCACCATAATAGTTAACAATAAAGCCAATAATAAAGAAGTAAATTGTCTATATAAGGGTTTTAATTTTGCTATTTTTTGGGGTTGAATAGGCGCCGTATCATCATTGTTCAGGTTAGCAAACTCGTCAATATTGCTCATAGCTATTGTTTTTATTCTTAATTACTTAATACACTTAGTTTATACCAAAGCGTAAGGGAAATAATAGCCAGATAACAAAAATAGACACACGTTATAAAATTATGCTTGGCCGGCAGAAGCTTAAAGGCTATGCGCAATCAAATTGTGTTACACTTTAGCCTTTTATACTGATAATACTTGCTAAATGACATTGCTAGCACTTCAATTTTTAATGCTTATATCTTAAAAAAGTGCTCTTGATATACCTGTAACTCAGCGATAGATTCGCGTATATCGTCTAACGCTAAATGCGCGCCTGTTTTTACGACTTTATCTAATACTTCAGGTTTCCATCGGCGAGCTAATTCTTTTACTGTACTCACGTCTAAATTACGATAGTGAAAATAATCTTCAAAGTCCGGCATATATTTATTAATAAAACGTCTGTCTTGTCCAATACTATTACCACACATAGGTGATACACCTTTTGGGACGTATTGCTGCACAAACTCGATGGTTTTAGCGGTAGCTTCTTCTATATTTACCTGACTATCACGACAACGTTTCGTTAAACCTGAGTTACCATGATGTTCAATACACCATTCGCTCATATTATCTAAAACATCATCTGATTGAGCAATAGCAAATACAGGTCCTTCCGCTAAAATATTTAATTGACTATCTGTCACAATAGTGGCAATTTCTAAGACAACGTCCGTCTCAGGCTCCAAGCCTGTCATCTCTAAATCAAGCCAAATTAAATTGGTTTTGTTACATGTCATAAATATCCCTTAAAATTGCACAAGCAATAGATGGTAAATATCAGTATAATAGCCGACAACTGACTAGGATTAAACAAAATGATCAACGCTTGTGTCTAAGAAAAAACTGACTAAAGGCCAAAGAACGGCGCATTAAAGCCAATCACGACAAAAAATTACACCCAAAAGCAGGCTCCGGTATTGAAAAAATACAGTGGCAAGATGACGAGCTTGGTGCAACTGAACAAGGTACTGTGATTAGTCGATTTGGCCAACATGCTGATGTCGAAAATAACGATGGCACCATATATCGCTGTAATCTACGCCGTTCAATAAGTTCTTTAGTTTGCGGAGACAAGGTACTGTGGCGTTTAGGTAAAGAAACTGAACACAGTATTCGTGGCATTATTGAAGCCGTACATGATCGTGAATCAGTCTTAAGTCGTCCTGATGTTTACGACGGTGTAAAACCCATTGCGGCAAATATTAGCCAAATTTTAATTGTTTCATCAGTGTTACCCGCTTTCAATAGCGATATTATTGACCGTTATCTCGTTGCAGCAGAGCAAACAGGCATCACCCCAGTGATCGTATTAAATAAAATTGACTTACTTAACGCGCTAAGTCAAGACGAGCAAACCAATATAGAACAACAGTTAGAAATCTATCGAACTATCGGTTATCAAGTGCTTTATGGCAGTAGCCAATCTAATGAAGGCATTAGTGACATAAAAAGACAATTAAGTCAGCATGTGAGTATTTTTGTTGGCCAATCAGGAGTAGGCAAATCGACACTAGTCAATGCCCTTATGCCCGAATTAGGCGTCATCACTCAAGAAGTTTCACAGAACTCAGGTTTAGGTCAACACACAACTACCGTCGCACGTTTATACCATTTTGAAGAAGGTGGGGATTTAATTGATTCACCAGGTATTAGAGAATTCGGTTTATGGCATCTAACCCCAGAACAAGTATTTAATGGCTTTAGAGAATTTGAACAATTTCAAGGTTTATGTAAATTTAGAGATTGTAAACACCAAAACGATCCTGGCTGTGCATTAATTTCAGCGTCCGAGCAAGATATTCATCCTAAACGTTTAGCTAGCTTCCAACGAATTTTAGCAAGTTTAGGTGACAACAAACTAACGTCACGATTTAATGATTAGTGATAAATGAATTAACTGCTGCAAAAAAATCAGCAAAGAAACAGACCACAACCAAATAAATAGAATAAATAAAGGAAAAAACGTGTCCTCACAGAAAAAATCTTCAACAAGTAGTTTTAGTGACAAAATCAAAATTACTTTTCAATATATTATGCCTAAACATGCAATTTCTCGTTTAGTAGGCAAACTAGCCGCAGCCAAAATGGGATGGCTAACCACAAAATTAATTAATGTATTTATTAAACAATACAAGATCAACATGGATGAAGCAAAGTTCAAAAATGCTAGCGATTTTGCAACATTTAATGACTTTTTTACACGTGAGTTAGATGAAGGTGCCCGTACAATTTGTACTAATGAGAACCATTTGTGCTATCCGGTTGACGGTGCCATTTCTCAGCAAGGTGAGATTATAGAAGGAAAGTTAATTCAAGCAAAAGGCTTTAATTACAGTTTGACCTCCTTACTTGGGGGAGATGTCAGAACTGCAGCGCCTTTTCAACAAGGTAAATTTTCTTGCATTTATCTCGCACCA
Organism: Colwellia maritima; assembly: GCF_022669015.1. Classification (GTDB taxonomy): domain Bacteria; phylum Pseudomonadota; class Gammaproteobacteria; order Enterobacterales; family Alteromonadaceae; genus Colwellia; species Colwellia maritima. The sequence goes on from NZ_JAKKSL010000006.1 coordinate 197,623, forward strand.
AAAGACTACCATAGAATTCATATGCCTATGGCTGCTACCTTACGAGAAATGATTTACATTCCCGGTGAATTATTCTCAGTTAACCCATTAACAGCTAGTAATGTACCCGATCTTTTTGCTCGTAATGAACGAGTAGTCACTATCTTTGATACACCACACGGTGCTTTAGGTATGGTACTTGTTGGCGCGACTATTGTGGCAAGTATTGAAACAACATGGGTCGGTACCATTACCCCACCGGCCGGCAAAGATATTTTCAGGTGGCAATACCCCGCAACAGGCATTGATGCCATTCACTTTGAAAAAGGCGATGAGATGGGTCGCTTTAAACTAGGGTCAACGGTGGTATGTACTTTTGTACCTAATATGATTGATTTTGCACCTGACGCAGGTCCCGAAACAGTCACAAGATTAGGCGAATATTATGCAAGCTTAATTGACCAAAGTAACACCTAAATTAATTGTTGCTCATTAATTCAACAAAGGATACGATGAGTAGACAATTGTTACGATCACGTTCGTAACTTATGATTCAACTTTATAAATTTATTATTCAGGAAAAAACATGGCACTTGATAAATCTGTAGTTAAGCCAACAGAAGCTGAGTTATCCTTACTCAATATTCTCTGGCAGATGGGTCCGCCTACCGTTAAACAAATACACGAAGTCGTTAGCGCAACACACAAAACAGGCTACACTACCGTATTAAAAATACTACAAATAATGCATGAAAAATCGTTAGTCATTCGTGACGAAACTAACCGTGCTCATGTTTATGCTGCCGCGAATAGTGAAACACACACTCAATCTTCATTAATTAAAGATCTCATTAGTAAAGCATTTGGTGGTTCAACCTCAAAATTAGTAATGCGAGCAATTGATGATTCCACCTCTGCTCAAGAAATTGATGATATTCGTCAACTCCTTAATTCTTTAGAAAAAGAAACCTAAAAAAGGTAATAATTACAAAATAAAATGTTAGATAATTTTTTCAACAGCCCCATTTTAACCAGTTTAGCCCTCACTTTATTGCACTTTTTGTGGCAAGGCTTACTTGTGGCCGTCGTATTAAAATCTGCATTACTTATTTTCAATAATAATAAACCTCAATTACGTTATGCTTTATCAGCATTAGCCATGTTGGTTAACTTATTATTGCCTATAATTACGTTTATAATCATTTATCAAACCGAGGTTACCTCAGTAAATACGTTGGCAAGTTCTTTAGCACTTAATGAGTTTATACAAGAACTGGAGCAACCCGATGCACTCTTTACCTACAGAGAATTAACGGAAACACTCCCCTTACTTCTGCCTTATATTTCTGTTTTATGGCTAGCCACTATAACCTTGTTAGCGGGTAAACTTTTAATAGAAATTACAACGGTTAATAGGTTACCACAACAAGGGACAGTTGCACCCGCCGATCAACTTCAAGCACGTTTTAATGAGTTAGTTAAACAAATTAATTTAACAATAGCACCACGTCTTTTAATTTCATTGAAAGTGGACGTTCCCATGGCTATTGGTTGGCTTAAACCCGTGGTTTTATTACCTGCCAACATGATTACAGGGCTTAATAGTGCGCAACTTGAAATGTTGATTTTACACGAGCTTGCTCATATTCGCCGACACGATTACTTAGTAAACTTTTTACAAACCCTTGTTGAAATATTATTGTTTTTTCACCCAGGGGTATTGTGGGCTTCTAAACAAATGCGTAATGAACGCGAATATTGTAGTGACGATATTGCCGTACAACATTGTGGCAACGCAATTGCCTATGCACATACATTAGCTGACACAGCATCTTTGTGTACAAAATCGCATAACCATACAATACCCGATATGGCTATGGCTGCATCAGGTGGAGATTTGAAGCAACGCGTTATTCGTTTAGTTGATCACCACTGTGCTCCGAAGAATAACATCAGTAAATGGTTTGCTAGTGCCACTATTATTTTTTCAGTGTTACTGCTTTCAAGTAAACAATTACTCACAATGCCATTGCTCGATATTTGGTATAACGAAAATCCATGGAAACAATTTAGTCAAACGGAACCTGACAACGCTGAAAGTTATTTAAAAAAATCAATTTTCCCTGAGGTTTATCCAGAAAATAAACAAGAAAACGATTCATTGGATCTTAAGAGTATTAACAAAAGTATTCCTATTTCGTCAATCGCTCATAAGTTGCTAACGCCCATAGAACAAGATTCTCAAAATAACGAGCATAAAATTCAAGCATCATCACCGACAGAAAATAAAAAGCAACCTGTAGATAACCAATTACTTGCATCAACAAAAGCCGCAACACAGACTAAAAGTACATCGAAAACAGGCAGTGATGAAACAAAATTAACAGAGAAATTAAACGGCTTAGCGATTAACCATTCAGATAAAACAAATAAAATTGCTGAAGACACCATTACCAATAATACCTTAATGGTTGAAAAGGCATTTGAACGTACTAATACTAAAAACCCCTACCAACAAGAAATTATAAACTTGGCTGCGGCACCTGTTTCCAACACGAATCAACTAAGTACTAAGCCCTTTAAAAATAAAGAACTAAACAATAACAATATTAAAAATACTCAAATAATTAAAAGTAATAGAGACATTTTTACTGAGGCTAATCTTCTCAAAGAAAAGAAAATGCCTCCTATAGAAACAACATGGAAAAATGCAGAACAATTACAATCTGTGGATCCTGTTTATCCAAGTTTAGCTAAGCGTAAGGGTATTGAAATTGAAGTGAAAGTAGACTTCACCATAGATATTCATGGAAAGATTAAAAATATCCAGTTTGATCATCAAAACAACATTAACTACTTTAAAAGTTCAATTCGTTCCGCTATAAAAAAATGGCGCTTCCTACCCGCTAAAGTTGATGACCGGCCGGTAGAAAGCCAAATGACCAAGGTATTTGCTTTTAGCTTAGAGAGTTAATCTCTTTTACCTCTTTTACCATCTTTTTTACGTTTATCCATTTTACTGATCCATTTTGCTTGCTGCTCTGCGGTTAATACATTAAAGATAGCATGTTTCGTTTTCGCACGTGTTAAAGCCATCTGAGCAAAAGTATCTTGATAGGATGTATGTAAAGCAACATAAGCTTGCTCATCAAATATTTCTGCTTGAAGTAACGATTTTTCTGCTTCTTTAAATTTTTTCATAGACTCTCGCAATACATCATGTTGTTCTTTAGCTTGAGTGTTTATCGCTTTGATCTGCGTTTGTTGCGACTCTGTTAACGAAAGCGCTTTAGTCATTCGTTTCATCATATGTTTACCTTTTTGATGATATCCTTGTCCGTCACGGGCAAAATCATTTGATGATGCGTAAGCACCAGACATACTTGTAAATGCCAAAGCAGCACACACACACAGCAGAGATTGAAACAATAGTTTTTACTGGTTTAATAATATTCATAGTTAACTCCTAAGGATTTTGGTTAATTCAATTCATTTCACAGGACTTAGTATAGAGATCTCAATGCAAAGAAACGCAAAGCCAATGTAAAGATTGAGTAAAGATTGACATATGCGATAATCAACTGAGAGTAAATAAGGTAAAATGTATCCATACACTGGTTAAAATTACCATAAGGCAAACACGTCACTTGAACAAAAAACAAATACTACTTATTGATGACGATCATGAATTAGCAGAGCTGTTAGTCGATTATTTGGCACAACAGAACTTTACTGTACACTGTTGTTTTGATGGTCAATCAGGATTAGAACAAGCATACAATAATAACTTTGATCTTATTTTACTCGACGTGATGATGCCCAAGCTTGATGGCTTTGAAGTTTTGAAAGCGCTAGGTCCTAAACACAAAACCCCCGTATTAATGTTAACCGCTAAAGGTGATAACAACGATAAAGTGCGCGGGTTAGAATTAGGTGCCGATGATTACCTTGCAAAACCCTTCCATCATCAAGAACTATTAGCACGTATTAAGGCGATATTACGCCGTATTGAATTAGTTAACCAACAAGCTTTACAACAAAATGCTCTAAAAGAGAAATCACTATTATTGGTTAATAATATTGAACTTAACCATGCTATTAGAGCAGTTTTTTGCCATGGTCACCCTATAGAACTAACAGGTACTGAATACCAAATTTTAACCTTACTTTTAGAGCAGCACGGCGAAATAATTTCTAAAGAAACCATTTCAGAACAAGTATTAGGTCGTAAACTGAGTCCCTTTGATCGAAGTATAGACGTACATATTGGTAACATTCGCCGGAAATTTTTACCTTTTTGTGACATTGAAAAGATCAAAACTGTTCGCGGTGCCGGTTATTTATTTTTAACTGGCGAGAGTGACTGATTTGTCTTCTATCAATTCTTCTTCAAAAATAAAAACATTACTCTCTTCATTTACCGTGAAGTTGTTTGTATGGTTTTGGCTTATTGCGATCACATCAATTATTACTACTCGCTTTATATCACAACAGTTATCAAACGACGCGCTGAGCGAAGTGGTAATTCAAGAACCAAAATACGATGAACTCCAAAGAATTGCAGAAAACAGTACGACGTATTAAGCATGCTAAAATCAAAAATATTGGCGAGTTATTGACATCAAAGAAAATGAAGCTGTCCCGCATGCCTTTTAATATCTGGCTGAAAAGTGTCGATAATAATTTGCCCATTGTCAGCTTGTTTCCAATGCCACCAATGCTGCAACAAGTTTTAATTAATTATCTCAGCAATAAAAAGTTTGCTAAGCCAAAAACCACTCTTTTTTCACACACACAGCTCATTGGTCCTGTTCAAGTAAAAATCGATAATACGCGATACCACTCTTTATTTCACGTAAATTACACAAACAAAATTTTGGACAACTAGTTCAATCACTTCCCTACTGGCTTCGTATTTTGACGCCAACCTTGATCAGTTTTCTCCTTTGCTTACTACTAGCACATTCATTTAGTAAGCCAGTTCGTCTTATTAAAAAAGCGGCAACAAAATTAGGCCAAGGTGATTTTGACACACGGGTAGAAGGAGTAAGTCAATTAAATGGAGAACTAGGACAACTCGCCACAAGTTTTAATGTTATGGCCGAACAACTCCAACAAAATCAAACAGCACAACGGCGTTTATTAGGTGATGTTTCCCATGAATTACGCTCTCCGTTAACACGCTTACAAATGGCATTAGGGTTAGCACAACAAGACTCAACAAGCACAGAGGGACGTGAACAATATTTGCAACGCTGTCAGCGCGAAATAGACAGATTAGATCATATGATTGAAAATGTATTATCGTTGTCTCGTTTAGAAAACACGTTACACACAACCGAGTCTGAACAAGTTAACATGAGTGCTCTCATTAAAAACATCGTTAATGATGAACAATTTGTCGCCGACAAGAAATCAATTAGCATAGAAGTGAATACACCCGAAAATGTCATTATAGAAGCCGATCAAACTTTACTTACTAGCGCGATTAGTAACGTACTTAGCAATGCAGTTAAATATAGTCCAGAGTCTAGTGTGATAGAAGTAACATTAACGACAGATAAGCAACATGTTACGTTGGTGATTAGCGACTGCGGTGAAGGCGTTCCTGAAGAAGCCTTAACACAACTATTTACTCCGTTTTATCGCGTTAATCTTGCAAGGGATCGCAATACAGGCGGTACAGGTTTAGGGTTAGCCATAGCCAAACAAGCAATTACCGCCCATCAAGGTGAAATTTTTGCTAAAAATAACGCAAATAAAGGATTATCTGTTATTATTCACATCCCTTATTTATAAACCCTATCTACGCAGGGACGTATTAGAAAACACTATGAGCACTACATCTATTGATACAAAACCACCTTCTTTTGGTCGTAAACTAATAAAAATTTTAATTATTGTTTTTATTAGTATTTTTCTCATTATCTGGGCTGTTTCATCCCCAGTGAGCAAACACTTTATTAAACCATTAGTGCTTGAGCAAGGCTTAACACTTTCGGACGATACAGGAATTTATTACAACCCTTTTCTCAGTCAACTCACGATTAGTGACTTAACCTTGTATAAAGACCAACAGGGTCAACAAGAAAAAGTCTTTTCCGTCAATAAACTTACCGTACGTCTAGCCTTATACCGCCTGCTGTTCGACAAAATAGAAGTGAGTAAATTTGAATTAAACGATGCTTATCTTAAAATAACAAAAACACCAACACAGCTAATTATTGCCGGTATTGATTTAAATAAAGAAGGCAGTGAAAGCAAAGACATTCAACCAGAAGAGCCGCAGACTGAAACGGCACCTTTACCCTATCAATTAGTTTTACCTAAATTAGCGTTAAACAAAATAAATATTGACGTTAATAATGAAGAAAAACAACACAATATTGATATTGAAGCACTTATCATTAGCAAAGTACTTGCTGATCTCAACTCGCAAACCGCACAGCTGACCCTCAATAGCGTAATAGATCAAGCTGAATTGGCAATAACAGCTGACGTAAACTTTAACCAGGGACAAGGCGAAGTAAATAGTCAGGTATCACTATCCAATTATCCTCTTAATAAAATACAAGGTTATGTGAAGGACATATCTGAACTCAGCGGCTTATTAACTCTTAAAAGTAAACAGAAAATAGTTATTGCGCCAAAGCAACTACAACTAAATATCACCGAGACTAAGCTCACCAATAATGATCTCATTGTTGGTTATCAAAAACAGTTTATTAATCTTGAAAAGTTAGAAAATGATATAAATGATTTAACACTTACCCTTAAAGAAGGTGAAATTATTGGGTTAAGTGGTACTAGCCAATTGGCTCTGCATAATGCGACTAGTTATTATGAGACCCCTAACCAAAAACTCGCTGCTTTTAAGCAATTTGCGTTAAACGATATTAGCTTAAAATTTGCCGATAAACCCTACGTAGAAATCTCGAGCCTAGTGTTTGATGAGATAGTTGCTTCGAAAGATGAATCGTCTGAGCATCCAAACTTTGGTTACTCTAAAACAATTTAATATAAATGATATATTGGTCAGTGAAAAAGAACTAGCTATCAATAAAATTTTCTTAGATACCCTGCAAAGTAATGTAATTATTGCGAAAGACGGTACACTCGCAAACTTAGTCGCTTTACCAAGAACACCCGCAGAAGAAACAGAAGATGTAACATCAGCTGAAAATAACGAGATTTCACAAACAACAGAAATAGATACTGCTGCAAACGTTGACACTGAAAAATCTGACTTTACTATTTCGCTTAATGAGTTTTCACTGATAAATGATAATGAAATTACTTTACTTGATAACAGTGTAGAGCCCGTTAAACCCCAAAAATTATTTATTGATACCTTATTTTTAGGCGCCATAAGTAATGCACTAAACAAGCGAGACCAAAGAAACCCCTTTTGAGTTTGCCGGTCGCAGTGATAAGTATACACATTTTGACTTTAAAGGCTTTACCCAACCCTTTTCCGAGCAACCTAAACATCAATTAAAAGGCTTTTTAAAAGAACTTTCATTACCCCCTATTTCTCGTTATATGAAACGAGCGGTGCAAATGGAATTAAAAAGCGGACAACTTAATACCGATATTGATGTAACATTAACAGGTGAACAACTTGAAGGTAATGTGGTTATCCTTTTACAAAGCTTAGAAACTGCAATCGCCGACAGTAACGAAGCAGGTGCGTTAATTGACCAAGGAGCATTACCATTTAATATGGCATTAGGCATGCTCAAAGATGGTAAAGGTGATGTAGAACTTGACGTACCGTTATCAGGCTCAACATCAGATCCAAATTTTGGTTTAAGTAGCATAGTTAACTTAATTACCCAAAAAGCGATTTGGATGGCGACAAAAGACTACCTAATGACCACATTCGTACCTTACGCCAATATTGTCTCTGCAGCGATGACAGTAGGTGAATTTGCCTTAAAACTCCGTTTTGATGACTTAGTCTATCAAACAAAACAAATCGAGCCGAATGAAGCTCAGCAAGATTATTTAAAGGCCTTTATTGCTCTCATGCAAGACAAAGAAGACACTCGTGTCAATATTTGTCCTATTAGCATTCCTGCTGATATTAATTTAACGGCCGGTAGTAAAATTACGGATACTCAGAAAATAAATCAACTGAAAGAGATTGGTGAACAACGTGGAGAAGCATTAAAAGATTATATTATCAAACACGGTAATATTGCCTCTTCAAGACTACTGCTTTGCGCACCTAAGATTGATAGTGAAAAAGAAGCACAACCCCGTATAGAGCTATCAGTTTAAAGACAAAATCCCAACCAGTAACCGAATAAAATAAAAGCCCTATAACATTACTTTGTTATAGGGCTTTTTTATTTACTACGTAGAAAAAATTGCCAAATACAAGGCCTTTATTTCATTAACTAACCTCAGCTCGAGCTCGGCTTAATATATAAGGAAGTAATTGCTGATATTGGTATTACTTGTTTCGGCTATTTTTCCATCTATTCCATGAAAGCATAACACCCGTATAAACAAGTAAACATGCCGCAAAGAAGCCAAGCCTGCTAACGTTTGACCTAATAAACCAAACGCTTCACCGGTATGTAAAAAACGAATGTAACTTCGCGCTTTACGGTATGGCGATAGCTGTTCAAAATTTTGTTGCTGAATGATATCCCCTGTCAATGTATCTAAAGCCACTGATATACGTTTTTGAGGCTCACCACCATTACCCTTATCTACTGAAAATAACTGAAGAGTCATTGATTGTTGGCTTACCTCAAAACTGATAGATTGCCATTGAGGAAAATACGTTTCTATTTGACTAATTTGTTTATCTATCGACAGTATATGTTCATCAGTTTCAATGGGGGTAGGTAATGCAATCGACTGAATTGAAAGGTTTTCTTTAAGTATTTCACCTGGCCATTTAAAAGAAAAGAATATAGCAGTAAAAGCGATGACAAATAAAATCGGCGCCATATAAATACCGAACACATTGTGCCACTGATAATTTCTTGCTTGCGTTGTTGAATGGTCATTACTCAAGGTTAATTTTTGCTTGAAGGCTCGGTATTTAAATCGCTTAGGCAACCATAAATACAGCCCAGAAAGAATGAGCACAACAAAAAATAAATTGGCAATGCCATTAACCCACCGGCCCATATCACTGAACTTTCCATCTAAGGTGAGCCATCGATGAAAAGCTCGTAATTTACTAAAGAAATTTTTAGTTTCATCCCCTAGTTTAGCTATTTCTGTCCCCGTAAATGGATTTAAATAGGCAACCGTTTTTCGTCCATCTTTAACAATAATAGGGGCTGACTTTTCATTAAGCAGCACTATTTGCGGTGCTTTTTTTGTAGGATAGTCTTTGGCAAGTTCAACAAAGTCAGTGAGCGGTAACCTTTGTTCATGACTTGTGGAAGCTTTTGGGTAATCAGCCTGCTCTGCAGATTTAATCATTTGACGCTCATACGTCAATGCAACACCCGTTACAGACATTAAAAAAACAAATATTGCCGCGCTGCAGCCTAAAATTAAATGTAACCAAAAAAATAGTTTTCTTATATTCATCATATTTTCTTATTTTGTTATTTTGTTGTTTTGTTGTTTTGTTAGAAGGTAAAAAACCAAGACATAGTGTCTTGGTTCATTGCTAACCTAATTAATCAGATTGAATTGAAGTTAAAAAGAGGTTTTCACTTCTAATCGTGCCATTCTGTCGCCACCAACAGTCACGTTGTTCACGCCACCACCACCAAGATAATCAGTATCTAGAAGATTCTCTATATTGAATCGATAATTCACTTTGACTCCCGCAATTTCTGTCTTATAAGTTGCGCCAAAGTCCACGCGTGAATACGCATCTTTAGTAATAGTATTATCACTGTTTGCAAAACGTTTTCCTTGATAAAAAATACCCGCGTTTAATGCAAGGTCCTCAGTTACTTCATAACGTGACCAAATAGATGCCGACCACTTAGGGGCATCAATGGGTGTTTTACCCTGGTAGTTTGCATCTTTTTCGTACTCAGCTTCAAGAAACATAGTTGACGCCATCACAAAGAAACGAGATGTTACGGCACCTTGTGCTGACAATTCAAAACCTTTATGACGTTGCACCCCTGCCTGTGTTGTTATTGACTCATAATCAGGATTATCACTAACGTTCTCAACAATGAGCGCACCTGTTTTTTCAATATCAAAGAAGGATGTTTCAACCAACAAACGATCAGATATTTGCCATTTAGCCCCTAATTCAATTTGTTCTGAGGTAACTGCATCTAACGTCATACCATGGTTTTTATCAGTATCATTATCAAGTTTTTCACTTGAAGCGGGTTCAAAGCCTTCAGCATAATTAAGGTATATTGTCGCAGAATCTAACGGATGATATAACACACCAAATTTAGGTACAAACGAATCACTGTCGGCATTATCCTTATTTTGTTTATCAAAACGACCACCAAACACGGCTTGCCATTGTTCTGATATTGTCACTAAATCTTGAAAATAAAACCCATAATAATCATACTCTGTAGTACTTAAACTGGTATCGCTTTTATAGCTTATCGGTTTGCTTGGCTCTGTTTGTCCTAAAACAAAGTTAACCGAGTCGGCATTGGTCTTAAGTTGACCATAATAATAATCAAGGTAGTTCACCCCAAATAATACTTGATGATCAACCGACGCAGTTGAAAATTCGCCTGTTAAATCTATATATGCTGTTTTAAATTGCCAATCATCAAATCGATCATATGGTTTTGATGTGTAGCTATCACTCACCAAATAATCATCAGGTTTTTGTGGTGAAGACTCAAAACGTTGACGTTCAAAAGTTTGCTCATTATAGCCGACCTTCAATGTCCACTGAGGGTTAAAGAAGTAAGATATTTTAGTACCTACATTATTTACGGTAATATCTGTAAAAGCCCATGATAAATCGTAAATCGTTTTTTCATCTCCGATTAATTCACCCTTGCTATCTAACCAACCGCCAGTATCTAAACCCGCTTTATCATCCGTTTGATCGTAATATACATTTACCGTTAAATTATCACTGACGTTATAGTCAAAGGCAATATAGCCAAGAAAACGATCGCGCTCACGTTCTTCACCATTTTGATATTCGCGATCGTAGTTAACATCTTGCTTCACTAACACACTACGAAAGCTCAAATCATCAACAAGTTCACCACCTGCATCTACCATAAAACGAGTAGAGCCATTTTGGTCGGTATCTGCACTTAAATCGAATAATCGGCTTGTTGATGGTTTTTTAGTCACCATATTTATTAAACCACCAGGTGCAGACTGACCATACAAAATACTAGAAGGCCCTTTAATGACTTCAACGTGTGATAATGTTTCAATAGGCTGTTGATAGTGAGACCAATGCTGATGACCGTCACGTAAATAACCTGTTGATGAACTTAATTCAAAGCCGCGAGAATTAAATACTTCACGGTTACGTTGCTGAGAACCCGGCGATAAACTCGCATCATTGGCAAGCACTTCACCTAACGTTGTTGCTAGCTGTTCATCAATAATCATTTCAGGGATCACAGTGACCGCTTGTGCTGTTTCTAACAATGATGTATTAGTACGAGTGGCTCCTGAAGCGTTATCCACTTTATAGCTATTAAAATAGCTTCCTCTTACTTCAATTGTTTCAATATCTGTAACGTCTGCATTTACTGCTTGGCAAATAGATAACAGAGCAACTGAAACCGCTATATTTACGACCGTCTTTTTCATGTCAATCTCGCACTTCATTAATTGTGAATTTAGAACGAGCGAGATTGTATATTAATCATGAACACGAATGCAAGTAGTTATCATTTAGAATTTGATCTATTCTAGGTTTAGAGCAAAATTATGGCAGTTTTTCACACGGAGTTTAGGCACTTATCAGTAATGGAGTAGCTCGTACAATTAAAGATAGATAGAATGGCTTATGATTAACATAGTAACTTTTTTTTGAGTCATCAATAATATCTTTATTTGTGCACATAGTTTGCACATTGTTTAGTTAAGATGATAAATAATTATTCGTGTTGGGCTGTATTTATACTTAAGGTTAAATGCCGTTTTTATATAGTTTAGGTCTTTGTTTTTAATGAAAATTCAAAATAAGTTATTTTTGATATTGTTTGGCTTTAGTTTGTTATTAGTCACCATATTGGTGTTTTTGATGCAATGGAGTATTGGTAAAGGCATGGTTGACTATGTTAATACCAAAGAAATAGAAGCATTAAAACCCGTGGTAATTAAACTGGCTGCACAATATAAAAAAGAAGATAGTTGGCAAGGCTTGCTTGGTAAGCACGAAAAATTTCGCCGTATTATTTCGGCGCAGTTATTCAGTAGTGAATTTCCATCAAAACAACAAGGACCTCCTCCTGAACATAGGCCTTTTCGTGGTCCGGAACCAAAACCAATGAGTTCCTCCCAAAGCGTTGCCTCTGAACGGCAGGACTTTGACAGAAGAATGCCACCACCAAATGGAGAGGGGCAGGCTCATCATGCATTACTAGATGCCGATGAAACTATTGTCGTTGGAAAATACCTCGAAAATTTAACCTACAGTAAAACAGCCATCATTGTAGATAATAGGGTTGTTGGCTTTTTGGCGGTATCTAAACGTAATCATCTCACACAGGGATATGAGCTTGATTTTATACAACAGCAACATCAATATTTATGGATTATTGCCTTAATAGCAATGATCCTTGTGGCCCTATTAACCCTACCATTGGCACGTCATGTGGTTGAACCCATCAAACTCATTACTCGAGGTATGCACAAATTGACCCAAGGGGATTATTTACAAACCGTCGATTTAAAAAGACAAGATGAATTAGGTGAATTAAGTCGAGATTATAATGAACTGGCAACAACATTAGCAGCAAATGACACAGCAAGAAAACGTTGGTTAGCCAATATATCACATGAATTACGCACCCCTGTTGCTATTCTACGTGGGGAGTTAGAAGCCATGTTGGATGAAGTCAGACCGTTAACCAAAAATAATGTATCCTCTGCCAATGACGAAGTTAAACATCTACAACGACTTATTGATGATTTAAATTTGCTCACAAGTGCCGACATAGGGGGCATGCGTTACCGCAAGCAACACGAAGAATTAATCGGTTTAATACAAAGCGAATTGGAAAAATACCGTAGTTACTTAGCCGATGCAGGCATTACATTGCAGTTTGATAACAGCGAACAAGACATAGCAATTTATGCTGATAAAACCCGTTTGTGTCAACTGTTTGAAAACATAATACATAATTGTGTTAAGTACTCATCGGCATCACTACTTAATATATCCGTGCGCTTAGAAAATATAAATATTAGACCGATGGTAGAAATCAAGTTTGAAGATAATGGCTCAGGTGTAAATAATGAACATTTAGCGCATTTATTTGAACATTTATACCGCGTTGAAGATTCACGAAATAGAAAAACAGGTGGTTCAGGGTTAGGGTTATCTATCTGTCGCCATATTGTCTTGCCGGCACACCAAGGGGAGATTACCGCTGAACACTCAACACTTGGTGGCTTGGCTATAATTATTACATTACCCCTAGAGTAGAGAACAGATATGGCACATTCAATATTGATAGTAGAAGATGAAATTAAGTGGCTAACCTACTCGCTGATTATTTCAAAATGAGCGATTATTTGCCTCAATTAATTCATCATGGTGATGAAGTAATTGATTGGGTAAAGCAACATCAGCCTAACGTTATTTTACTCGACATTATGCTACCAGGTAAAAATGGCATTGATCTATGCAAAGAGATCCGCCAATTTTCCAATGTACCTATTTTAATGGTGACCGCAAGAGTAGATGAAATAGACCGATTATTAGGTTTAGAATTAGGCGCTGATGATTATATTTGCAAACCATTTAGCCCAAGAGAAGTGGTTGCCCGAGTTAAAGCTGTTTTAAGAAGAACCCAAACTATTGAATGTAATATTGATACGCTACAGCTTGATGAACATCGTTTTACTGTCAATTTTCATCAAAATGAAGTGGCTCTAACTTCCGTGGAATTTCAGTTATTAAAACCATTAGCAAACAAGCCTGAGCGTATATTTACCCGAGAACAATTGATGCAGAATATGTATTCAGATCAGCGTATTGTTAATAATAGAACCATTGATAGCCATATAAAAAAATTGCGTAAAAAACTCGCTGATATTAGTGATGGTAAAGACTGGATACAATCGGTTTATGGCGGTTATCGTTTAGTTTTGTAAAAAATCACATTGAAATAAAAGTTATACTTCCTCATTTATTGCACATTGTTTGCAACTTCTCTTGTTAACCTTGTTTTGAAATAAATATATTAAGTAACAGGAGTTTTTATGAGCAAGTTTTTTATAAATAAATACATCAAGTTGTTTTTAGCTAGCATACTATTAATTTCAGTATCTAGCTTAGTTCAAGCTAAAAACAACCCACCAGACAGAAATGATCCACCACCAAGACCTACTTTTGAGTCATTAGATCTAAATCAAGATGGGGATATTCATTTTGATGAATTTTCATCTCATGAACTTCCTCATGGTGATCATCAAACGATATTTGATGCTATTGACACCAATAACAATGGCGTCATCAGTAACGATGAATTTACCAATCATAAGCCACCGCAACCACAAAAACGTAAGGAAAATTAATCATGGTTAGTTCAATCAATTCAGGTATGTCAATGCCGCCCCCACCGCCGGCCAAGAACTGAGCAAAGTTTAACTGAAGAACAACAATCATTCATTACGGACACCTTATCTCAATTTGATGCTGATAATTTAACTCAAGAAGCTGCAACTAGTATTGTAGAAGCCTTTGCAGAAGCCGGTATTCAACCAAGTGCCGCATTAGAAACATCATTAACAGAGTTAGGTTTTGATGCTAAAAGTATTGGTGATTTAGCTAATGTATCTGGCGAAGGTAATAGACCACCACCGCCACCTAAACAAAGCACTGAAGAAATAACCTCAATGGTTGATTACCTCACTGAACTGATGGAAGAAAAGTTTGCCGCCAAGACCAATAATGAGCTAAGCGATGAAGATAAGCAATCAATCCTAGCTCAAGTATTTGAAAAATTTAATGTTGAGGAAGGTGACTCAATTATCAATACGACTGCGTAAAAATCACATCCTATTTGTTTAAATCCAACGTATGTTGATATGAGCGTTATCTTTAACTTGAGATAACGCTTTTTTCAATTACAAGGTCGACATTCATCCTCCTGATAACAAGATAAATTTTAAATACGTATCATGTTCCTTATTTGTTGCACATTGTTTGCACTATCCCTTCATAAAATACCTGTCTCGTATGAATTTAAAAGAAGATACAAATGAAATACTTTACCCTTTTATCGCATTCTTTATTACTCAGCAGCACCCTGCTGTTCGGTTGTGGAGGCTCTAGTTCTAGTGATGAAACTGATTCTTCCGAAACCACAACACCTGCATCACCTGACACATCTACCACACCCGTCATAATTATTAATGAAATTGTTGCTAATGCAGCCGATGGCGGTAACGACTGGATTGAACTTTATGCCGTATCAGGCACAGTGAACTTATCAAGTTATAGCCTAGTGGATGATAATGAGAACCATAGTGCACAAGCATTGCCAGATGTAACGCTAGTAGAAGGTGAGTTTATTGTTATTCAAGCCATTGATGAAACTGATACAGCCCCAACCGATGGCTATTACGTTACGTTTAAGTTGGGCAGTGATGATGCAGTAACGCTCTTTAATGACGGTGTTCAAGTAGACAGTCTTGATTGGCAAGACGGTGATGCACTTCAAGGAACAAGTTATGGTGTATTAAATTATGAAATGGGTACAGAGAGCACAAATAACGCTCAAACGTTATCACCCACTCCAGGCGAAGCTAACCAAGAAGCAAGTACTGAAGAAACGGTCGTTCGTGACGCCATCGTAAATGAAAATGCCTCGTTACGTATCAATGAAATCATGGCAAAAGACGGCAATAATGGATATGACTGGATTGAGTTTTATGTCTCTGGAAATTCCTCCGTTTATTTAGGTGATTACACTGTTGCAGATGAAAATAACGAACTGTTCACCTTACCCAATGTAAACCTTTCTGCCGGCGAATTTTATCGCGTTTATGCGACAACAGATGAAGTAGACAACATAGACAAGGTTAACCTAAAACTAGGATCCAATGATCAGCTCAGTTTATATCTAGGAGATGATCTAATTGACCAACTCAATTTGGAGTAAAGGGCAAGCGCTTATCGGAACAAGTTATGGCCGTTTTCCTGATGGTAGTGATGGTACACAAACGCTTACGCCGTCACCTGTAGCGAGTAACCAAACAATACTGCACGGCCCGTTAGTGATAAATGAAGTCATGGCGAATGCACTCGATGATGGCATGGATTGGTTTGAACTATATAACAGCGGCACCAACAATATCTCATTAGCAGATTATCAAATAATTGATGAAAGCGATGATATCGAACCCGCAAGTTTGCCCGATATAGTATTAGCGCCTAATGAAACTATTGTTATTTATGCCACAGATGTTGACCCTGGTACTTATTATGTACCCTTTAAACTTGGTAAAAACGACGAATTAAGTTTATTACTTAACGATGAAACTGTTGATTACATTGATTGGGATAACAGCGATGTGCCGGCGGGATTTAGTTATGGCTTAAGTCATGGACTAAGTTATACCTCAAGCACTAATGATAGCAATGATCAAACAAACCAACGTAGTTGGGATAAGGATATGCTAACGCCGTCTAAAGATAGCACCAATGAATTAGCGAGCGCATTTAATGCTGAGGTAGTACATGATCTATCGTTCAATATCTCTACTGCAAATTGGCAAGACATTTTAGCCAATCCGTTAGATGAAGAATACCACGAAACAAGTATCACCTTTAATGGCGTTACACTTGACTCCGTCGCCATCCGCACTAAAGGTAATTCAAGTCTAAGCAGTGTTGCACAATCAAACAGCGACAGATACAGCTTTAAAATTGACATTAATGAATATGTTGATGGTCAAAAATTCTTTGGCCTGAAAAAATTTACCTTACAAAATTCCTATAACGACCCTTCTTATATGCGCGAAGCCATCGCCTATGATTTACTGGCAGAAATGGGCGTGGCAACACCGGAACATGCTTATGTCAATGTCTATGTTAACGGTGAATTATTCGGTTTATATCTGATGGTTGAAGCGGTTGATGGCGAATTTATCGAAAATAATTTTAGTAATGCAAACGGTGATCTTTATAAACCTGATGGTGTGGGTAGTG
This sequence comes from Colwellia maritima, assembly GCF_022669015.1. Lineage (GTDB taxonomy): Bacteria > Pseudomonadota > Gammaproteobacteria > Enterobacterales > Alteromonadaceae > Colwellia > Colwellia maritima. The sequence goes on from NZ_JAKKSL010000006.1 coordinate 214,919, forward strand.
ATTTACAATGGATAAATGCCAATATTGGTAGCTACAGCGATATAAATTTACAAAGCAACGAAGACACCACAGATAATGGCGCATTTATTAATTTTGTTGAAAAATTATCAGATGGCTCAACGGATGTCATTGATGTTGATGGACTGCTTAGATATATGTCAGTGAGCGTAGCCTTATCCAACTTAGATAGCTATCACGGCTCACTTGCCCACAACTACTATATTTATGAACAAGATGGAACATTCAGTTTATTACCATGGGATTTTAATGAATCTTTTGGCACGTTTGCTATGGGATGTGAAGGCGTAGATATCAGGGAGCTTTATATAGATGAACCTACTACAAGCGCGCTTTCAACCAGACCATTGATTGCCAACGTGTTTGCTGACCAAGCCAATCTAACAAAGTATCATGATTATTTATGGCAACTTATTGAGGGTCCTTTATCGAGTGATGTTTTTAGTACTCGTGTTGCCAATATTGCTGATTTAATTCAAACACATGTTGCCAACGACCCCAGTGCTTTTTATGGCACAGCTCTGTTCGAACAAAATCTTTCATCTACCGTCGGGCAGTTTTTTGGGCTAACGGAATTTATCAACTACCGCGTAGACAACATGACCAAACAACTACTGGGTGAACTACCTAGTGCGGGTGATGGTAGTGGCTTTTGTGGTAACACCAATGGTACTGGTGGCCCTGGTACTCCTGGAGGTCCAGGTACCCCTCCTGGAGGGTAATTATTTCTAACCGGTTGGCAGAAAAGACAACACCTCAATTCTGCCAACAAACCTTCACTTGCATTTAATTTAACCATATCTAATTAAATGCAACTAACTGACAAATAAGCGATGAAAATAATGCAAAACATACAATCGAGCTATCGTGATCTTAATGCGAATTTTTTTAGTCAACCCACTGATTCAGAATGTAAAAATAAAATTGAAATACCTACAGATGTTAACTGTCAGTCGATAAATGACGCGTTAAGGTTATTTACCAGTTATGGTTTAAGCGATCTTAAAAATGCTAATTTAATGAATAGAGTCGATAGTAAATTTGTATTACCAATCACATTTTTACCTGATTTACTCCTGCAGTTAAAACAGTATTACAGTGTACTTGAAATCAATAATAATCGTATTTCTAGTTACCATAATCAGTATTTTGACACACCTGATATGAGTCTTTATCAAGATCATCATAATGGCAAATTAAACCGCTACAAAGTCAGACGACGTCGTTATATTGACACCGACACTGAATTTTTAGAAGTGAAACTGAAAAATAACAAAAAACGTACGATAAAAAATCGAATGAAACTAACCGGTGAGGAGACTGAATACGCCCGCTGTGTAAATTTTATTAATGAACAGATACAAGTGGATATAGATGACTTAGATTTGAGTAATTTAGATATTAATCAACAAGGTGGCTATCAACGTATTGCTCTGGCTAATGAAGCTCAGGCAGAACGACTCACCTTAGATTTTGACCTGTGGTACGAAAACCGTCGAGGCAACAATAAAGTAAAACTACCTGGTTTTTTTATTGCCGAACTAAAACAACAAAAAATATCTAAACGCTCCCCTTTTTATCAATTAATGAGCGCCAATAATATTTTTCCCACAACGTTTAGTAAGTACTGCATCGGCTGTGCCTTGTTATATAAATCCTCCATAAAATCTAATCGATTTAAACCCATTTTATCTCGTATAAAACATTTTAACCGTATCGAGCACGTTTCCTTTTTAAAGAGTAATTAATATGACTGAATTAGATCTTCTTTTCGTTTCCCGTTTTATCGTAAACCTATTTTCATTAATCTTATTGTGTTATGCCTGCTACTATCGCGTGAGTAAAAATTCAACGGTCGCCGGTTCTTTCATTCTCTTTGGTGTCGGCGTATTTATCATTACTTACCTACTTCATGGTGTTGATATGTCGATGGAATTTGCTTTTGGCTTATTCGCCGTTTTCACCATGCTTAGGTACCGAACTGAGTCTATTTCTATTAAAGAAATGACATACCTATTTTTAGTCACGGCCATCGCCTTATTAACCTCCGTTGGGCAAATGAGCTTAGTAAATTTAATGACGCTTAACGGAGTAATTTGTGCACTCGCGTTTGTCATTGATTCAAGCATCATGGGCAAACGTTATCTTAGCCAAAGTGTTTGCTATGAGCGCATTGAAAATATAACGCCTGAAAATAGAAGTAAACTGATTAAGGACTTAAGAATAAGAACTGGGTTACAAGTTGAAATGGTTGAAATTGAACATATTGACTTTCTGCGTGATACTGCGCAATTAACGATAAGATATATTCCACATAAATCAGGTCAACTAGATACTTCAACTAATGGTTCAACCGAGCTAGAGGTAATCTAATGAACTACACTAATCATTTAACAAAACTAGCCACTGTTGCTATATCTTGCATTGTAATCAGCCCCGTATTATTAGCAAAAAACAATGATGTTGATATCAGCGGTTATGTGATGATCGATCACAATCAATTTGATGATACTTTTTTAGAAAATGACGATGATCCTGACAAAACAGGTATTCGTCGTGCTCGACTGAGCTTTAAAACTAACATTGATGAGAATTGGAAAACAAAATTACAATTAGGCTTTGCCGATGACTCAGCGGAAATCAAGGATGCCTACTTACGATATAAAGGCCGGCAATGGGCTGATCTAACCATAGGGCAACAAAAAGAACCTTTTGGTTTAGAAAAATTAACCAGTTCACGTAACAATATGATGATGGAACGCAGTATAACAAGCGAAGCACTTGCCCCTGGACGCTCTATTGGAGCCAATTTATCAGGTGATTTATCATCAATAACATGGCAACTAGGTTATTTTCAACCTGATGAAACCCAAAGTAGCTCTGCAGTTACAGGGAGGCTAACTTGGGTTCCTTGGCAACAAAACAATAATTTAGTTCACCTTGGTTTCGCTTTTAGCGAACGCGATCTTAATGGTAGTGAATATCGTATAAATGAACCGCTTGAAGTCAACTTTTCTGACTCTTTAATAGAGGGTACAAAATTATTCGCTGAAGATGTTTCTTTAAAAGGTGTTGAATTTTTATGGCAGCAACATGGCTTTACTACAACGGCTGAATGGCAAGAAAACAAAGTAACTGATATTAATTCCGAACAATATCAGTACCAAGGCGGCTACTTGCAATTAAGTTACCAATTTTCAGGAGAAAACCGAGAATATAAAAAAGGTGAAATTGACGATATCATCACACCTGGTTGGGAAATCACCGACCGATATAGTCAATTTGACTTGCTTGAGGAAAACAACAAGGTTCAAACATACACAGTTGGCGTAAATTATACTGTAAATAAAAACCTTAAATTTATGGCCAACTATGTTAAAACTAAGCAAGTAGATAACGATTCTACAATCAATGGTATAACAGAAAATGGTGACGCGGTTTTACTGCGAGCACAATACACGTTTTAGTAATAAGCCTCAACTCGGGTTAATAAGTCTGAGGGTAAGTTTGAACTATTCTAAATGACTTACCCTTGATACATTTTATCAAAATTTGGTATTTTACGTTCCCAAACAGGAACATCTGTACCAATATATTCACGCACAGCATCAAGAAACAGCCGAGTTCGAACAGGCAGGTCACGATGCGGATATATTGCATATAACGCACTAAATTCTAATAATTTAATGTCTGTCATAATTGGCAGTAATTGTCCTTCTATTACCTCATCATGTAGAAGAAACGCGGGGGCCACAACAAATGCAGTACCTGAAAGCGCTTTTAAAAGCAATATTTCACCATCATTTGCTCGAAAAACACTCTTTATAACCCTCTCTACAGGCTCACCTTGATTATTAACATATTTAATACTTGTCGCTCTTATCGCATTACTTGCATAACTTGCCGCAGGCAAAGCTGCCAGTTCATCAATAGTTTGTGGCATACCATAAGTAGCAATAAAATCAGGTGAAGCTAAAATACATAAACGATTTCTAGCCAGTTTTCGCGCAATTAAAGTCGAGTCTTTGGGGTCACCAACACGGAAAGCTAAATCATAACCATCTGCCACAATATCTACCATTCGATCATTTACATTGAGTTCAACTTCCACTTGTTCAAAGCGTTTTTGAAAGTCATTAATCACAGGCTGTAAACATTGTTTAGCAATAATACTTGATGAAGATATTTTTAATACACCTCGCGGCTCTTGATGAAAGTTTTCAGCAAGCCTTACTGTATCATTCAATAATAGACGAAGTTCACCACCTTTTTTTATCATCTCTGCACCCGCAGCGGTAAGTGAGAAAGACCGTGTGGTTCGGTTTAATAAACGAACACCTAATTCATCTTCTAATCTATTAATTTGTTTTGATATAACTGAACGATCAACATTTCTATTTTCTGCTGCTTTTGCAAATGATCCTTGTTCAACAACATCTAGTAACATTAACAATCGACTGGTTGTATCCATACTTTGCTCTTTTTTAAATTTATTGTTGCCATTTTCGCACTAATGAATTTAAAAAACCACTATTTTTCGTCAACAAATTATTGCGTATCATGCGCAGCATTATCCTAAGGAGTTCCCCCATGACTAAAAAAATCATTGCTATTACCATCTTTACTATGACGTTGGTAATTACAGCCTGCACACAAGAGCCTGCTAACAATGCAGCACAACAGCAACAACCCTTGCAGCCTATTGATGTAGCTGAAGTGTTATTTAAACCTGTTCAGAATTGGCATGTTTATACCAGTCGTTTAGAGTCACCTGAAGAAGTGGCTTTAATGCCCCGTGTTTCGGGTGTTATTGAACGCATATCGTTTAAAGAAGGTGATGAAGTAAAACAAGGCGATCTATTGTTCCAACTTGATAACCGCCCTTTTGTTGCAATTGTTGCAAGCTTAGAAGCACAAGTACTCAGTGCTAAAGCGTTATTGAGTCAAGCACAAAGCGAAGCAAAACGTGCCATACGCTTAACTGAACGAAAAGCTATTTCAACAGAACAGGCCGAGTCGCGCACATCTACCTTACTTCAACGAGAGGCACAACTTGCTGCATTGCAAGCACAATTAACGTCTGCTCAACTTGACTTAGAATTTACGTCAATACGCTCACCTATTAACGGTGTAATATCACGAGCAAATATCACCCGTGGAAATAACGTACTTGCAGGGCAAAGTATTTTAACATCTATCGTTTCTAATCATGAAATGTATGCTTACTTTGACATCGACGAACGTACTTGGAATAGCTCTTTCGCAAATGTTACCGCCGAAAGTAAACAACAAGTGGTTATGCAAAATGTAGGACAAAAAAACTTTCCTCATACCGGCTATATTAATTTTATAGATAATCAAATTAATGCCTCAACAGGTACGCTACGAGTACGTGCTGTTTTTGAAGATAATAATCAAATAAAAAATCAACTTCGTGCAGGTTCTTTTGCCCGTATAAAATTGGCAGCTACGGCTATTTCAAATCAAATTCTTGTACCTGAACGTGCTATTGGTACAGATTTGAAGAATCGTTTTGTACTGACAGTAGGTGAAAACAATATTTTAGAATATAAATTAGTAGAAGTGGGTGAACGTTATGGAAAGCTACGTGCCATTACTGTTTGGTTTAACTCAAGGCGACATAATCGCTGTTAATGGTCCGGCACGTGTTGGACCTGGTATGCCAATTAACCCAACAAACATCACTATTGATTCGACTAATATCGCATTTACCTTGTCTGAACCTAAGTCTACTCCTGAATCAACACCGGAGTCTGTCACTGACGACGTTAACTTGATTGCTAAATACTAAGAACTGCTCATGAATTTTTCACATTTTTTTATACAACGCCCTATTTTTGCGGCGGTATTGTCACTCATTATTTTGATTGGTGGCGGAATTTCACTATTCCAACTTCCCGTCAGTGAGTACCCTGAAGTTGTACCACCAACCGTCGTGGTAACGGCTAACTACCCTGGTGCTAATCCAACAGTTATTGCTCAAACGGTAGCCACTCCACTTGAACAAGAAATCAATGGTACTGAAAACATGTTGTATATGTTTTCTCAAGGTACTAGCGACGGTCGCATGACCTTAACGGTAACTTTTGCGCTTGGTACTGATTTAGATCGCGCGCAAGTGCAAGTACAAAACCGTGTAAACAGTGCTTTACCACGATTACCTGAAGAAGTGCAGCGACTTGGAGTGGTAGCAGAAAAGTCATCACCTGATTTAACTATGGTGGTTCATTTATATTCGCCTAAGAAAACTCATGATACTGTTTATTTGTCTAACTATGCTGATTTAAACATTAAAGATGAGATTGCACGTTTACCTGGCGTGGGTGATGTGCGTTTGTTTGGTGGTGGTAAATATTCAATGCGTGTTTGGTTAAACCCAGACGCATTAGCCGCACGTAAATTAACAGCGGGCGATGTTGTGTCAGCGCTTCGTGCTCAAAACCAACAAGTGGCTCTTGGTAGTCTTGGGGCACAGCCTATTTCCAACGATAATCAATTTCAAATATTGCTCAACGTTAAAGGTCGTTTGAGTAGCATTGAAGAATTTGAAAAGGTTATTATTAAAGTGGGTGAACAAGGTCAGCTAACTCGCTTATCAGATGTAGCACGAGTAGATTTGGGTCAAGATTCTTATTCATTACGCGCTGAACTTGATAACCAACTTGACCCTTGCTATGCCAATTTTCCAACGCCCTGGTTCTAATGCTATTGAATTATCAAACCAAGTACGTGAAACCATGGCACGTTTGTCAAAAGACTTCCCTAGTGGTGTTGAATACGACATTGTATACGACCCAACCGTATTTGTTCGTGGTTCAATTGATGCGGTAATAACGACGTTATTAGAAGCCATTGCACTCGTTGTTATTGTGGTAATTGTCTTTTTACAAACATGGCGCGCGTCTATTATTCCTTTGATTGCCGTACCAATTTCACTTATCGGTACCTTTGCAGTAATGCAATGGTTAGGGGTATCTATTAACACACTATCACTATTTGGTTTAGTACTCGCCATTGGTATCGTGGTGGATGACGCCATTGTTGTAGTAGAAAATGTAGAACGTAATATAGAAAAAGGCTTATCGCCACTTGAAGCAACTCGCGTTGCCATGAATGAAGTAACAGGACCAATTATTGCGATTGCTTTGGTATTATGCGCAGTATTTATTCCAACGGCATTCATTTCAGGGTTATCTGGCCAATTTTATAAACAGTTTGCACTAACTATCACCATTTCAACCATTATTTCAGCGTTTAATTCACTTACTCTATCGCCCGCTTTAGCGGCAATATTATTGAAGCCTCATAACGCAAAACCCGATGCCTTTACTCGCTTATTGAATACATTATTCAGTCGTTGGTTATTTGAACCATTCAACCGTGTATTTAATCGGGGCGCTAAAGGCTATGAGAAATTAGTACAAAAATTAATTCGTATGACAGTTGTTGTCATGGTGGCTTACCTTGCCTTACTTGGCGGCACCTTTAAGTTATTTGATACGGTACCAGGTGGTTTTATTCCACAGCAAGATAAACAATACCTTGTTGGTATTGCCCAATTGCCAGACGCAGCCGGCCTTGACCGTACCCAAGAAGTACTTTCTCAAATGCAAAAAATAGCGTTAGAAGTACCTGGTGTTGCTCATACAGTTGCTTTCCCTGGCTTATCTGTCAATGGTTTCACTAACAGCCCCAATAGCGGTATAGTTTTTACACCACTTGAAAGTTTTGACAAGCGTACTGACCCAAGCCAATCGGCAATGGCAATCGCTGCACAATTAAACCAACGCTTTGCTGCCATTGATGAAGCATTTGTCGCGGTATTTCCGCCACCACCAATTCAAGGTTTAGGAACCACTGGCGGTTTTAAATTGCAAATTGAAGACCGTGCAAACAAAGGTTTTGAAGCATTATTTAATAGTCTGCAAGCGGTGATTGCAAGCGCACAAAAAGATCCGGCATTAATGGGGCTGTATTCAAGCTTCCGTATTCAAGTACCACAAATGGATATTGATATTGACCGCGAGCAAGCACTTATTCAAGGCATTCCGTTAGACGAAGTATTTGACGCCTTACAAATTTACTTAGGGTCAATGTATGTGAATGATTTCAATATGTTTGGACGTACATATCAAGTCAATGCGCAAGCTGATGCCGACTATCGTTTAGAACCAGAGCAAATACTTAACCTTAAAGTACGTAACCGTGTGGGAAATATGGTGCCATTGGGTTCTGTATTAACCGTAACGCCGCCCATCGGGCCAGATCGTGTCATGCATTACAACGGTTATCCAAGTGCCGAGCTTAACGGTAGCCCTGCACCCGGCTTCAGTTCAGATCAAGCCCAAATTGCTATTGAAAAAGTACTCGCCAACACTCTACCTGCAGGTATTGAATATGAATGGACAGAAGTAACTTATCAGCAGGTACTGGCGGCAATACCATGGTATATATCTTCCCGTTAGTAGTTTTATTAGTATTTATGGTACTTGCAGCACAATACGAAAGCTTACGTTTACCATTAGCGATAATTTTAATCGTACCAATGACCATATTCTCAGCATTATTAGGTGTATGGTTTGTGGGATCAGACAATAATATTTTCACGCAAATAGCGCTCATTGTGTTAGTAGCCTTAGCTTCTAAAAATGCAATATTAATGGTCGAATTCGCAAAAGACCGTCATCAGACAGGATTATCGCACTTAGAAGCAATACTTGAAGCATGTCGTATGCGCTTACGCCCTATTTTAATGACGTCAATTGCCTTTACTGCGGGTGTTGTTCCCTTAGTGCTAGCAACAGGTCTTGGTGCAGAAATGCGACATGCCATGGGTAACGCTGTATTTGCAGGTATGATTGGCGTCACAGTATTTGGGCTATTGTTTACACCTGTTTTTTATATGTTGGTTACTTCTAACAAAAGAAACTCTGACAAGAAAAACGCTTTGGAGATAAAATAACATGGGCACTGCATCTAAAACACCTAAAAAAACTGAGCTTTATCAACAAATGAAGTTATTGGTTAGCGCTACATTGTTAGGCACTGTTTTATCGGGTTGTGCAGCCGGCATTAACGAAAACCAATACCAACAAAAACTGCAAAGCTTTATTGACGAAGCTGAAATAGCACCAAAGTTAGCAGGTCAAGACGAAGTTAACTGGTGGCAACAATTTAACTCAAGCCGGCTTAATCAACTTGTGACTGACGCACTGGCAATGAACCATGATTTGAAAACAAGCCAATTGCAATTAGAAAGTGCTATTGCGCGCCTTGGTGGCGAAAAATCCCAATACTTCCCCCAAGGAGGTTTGGAAGCAGCATCAAGTAACACTAGTATTGATAAAACCATTACGCGTCAGTCAAGTGCAAACCTTGCTATGAATTGGCAGCTTGACTTGTTTGGTCGTATCTCAGCATTAATTGATGCCGCTGATGCGTCTGCAATGAGCCAAGCAGAACAATTACGACATTTAAAAATTGAAGTCATTTCTTCAGTGGTGTCTGGTTTTGTAAGTTATCAAGGCAACATGCAGAAACAAGGCATTATTACTCAGCAAATTGAAGCCTTACAGCAAAGTATTGAAGTGTTAACTGCCCGTGTTGAAGAAGGCGGTGCTAGCGAACTCGATCTTAATCGTACCCGTGCACAATTAAGCCAACAACAATCGATATTGCCTGAAATTGAATATCAGCTGTATCGTGATATTTCCACTCTTGCCTTATTAACGGGTCGGCTAGCCAGTGATATTAAGATGGAAAACGAACAAGATCTGATTAACATGCCGCTAAACGTTACCTTAAACGAGCCAAGCAATGCCATTGCGTTACGTCCTGACATTAGCCGTGCTTTATATGACTTTAGCCAGGCCTATTCATTAAGTGTTGCAGCGAGCAAAGCATTACTGCCCGATGTCAGCTTAAGTGGTTTTTCTTGGAGTTTTAAGTTTAGGAAATAATGATTTTTCTAACACGCAACAACAATGGCAAATTGCGCCGCAAATCGAATGGTCATTATTAAGTTACCCGGCGCTACTAGCACAACGTGATGCGCAGCAATTGTTAAGTGATGCAGCCTACAGTGACTATAAGCAAGTGGTATTAAGCGCAATCAGCGAAAGCGAGCTTTCTTTACAGCTACTTATTAAAGAAAGCGCGCAGCAAGGTTACGCGAAATCCCGATACTTTCATGCCAACAATGCCTTTTTGCAAGCCGAAGCTATGTACGAGGAAGGACAAATTCCTTACTTAGAATTGTTAGATGCCAGACAAGACGTACTAACCGCGCAAGAAAATGCCGTTGACTCATCAATTTCATCATTACTCGCTAAAGTTGAAGCCTATCACGCCTTTAATGGCAGATGGAGCTATGCGTTAGCTAGCTTGTAGTGGTTGAATAAGCTAAATCTCACCTGTTATGTGCATGAATAACATTAATTAGGGTTAGGTACATTTTAAATAATGTATACCTGCCCCTATTTATTACTGTTTATTAGTATAAACGATGAGCAGAGAATTGTTTCTAAACATCAAAATGACACTATTCTGATCGCGCAACTCCGATACCATTACAGCACATAAGATAAAAATAAGTATTGCTATAGTTGTACCATTCTAAGCAACACAAAAACAGCAAGGCTAATACCTAAAGTTAAATAGACACTATGACTTTTATAGGCAGTAATAATTGCCACTGTTGCTGCGAGCAAATAAGGATTAGTGATACTGATATTTAAACTATTCTCTTGTATAAAAACAATAGGCACCCAAATGGCGGTTAAAACAGCAGGAGCACTAAAGCTTAAAAAATGCGTAGTTTTGGCCCCAATACGTATAGGTAATTTGGGGTGTAAAAATAAATACCGACTGACAAAAGTGATACAAGCTAGTAACACTATGGTTAACAGAGTCATACGCTTTCCTTTTTGTTATTTATTCTCTTTCTCGCAGATTGTTTATTTGCAGTAAGGTAGCCACAATACATGGCGATAAGAGACGCGATCACTAAACCTAATTCCCAGTTTAATAGTTTAAATAACACTGATAAGATACCGCAACGACAACGGTGACTAACATCGCTAAATTAGTAATTGAAGGAATAACTAGTGCGATAAATGTTACGGCTATGGCGAAATCTAGCCCTATACTCGTTAAATCTGGTAAATAACTACCTGCAACAATGCCAATAATATTCCATAACAACCAACATAAATAAAAGCTCCCCCGGCACTTATCGCATAAATGAGTTGCAGTTTGCCTTGGTAGGCTTTTTTACCTCCAGACAAGGAAAATAGTTCATCGGTGAGTAAAAAACCTAAACTGCCACGCCATTTTAAAGGGAGATTTTTCAACTTATCTCTAAGGGCTAAACCATACAAAAAATGTCGCGAACTGATGATCAACGCTGTAAATAAAATAGTAGCTAAGGGCGTGTTATCATTTATTAATTCAATCACTACCGGCTGTACGGCGCCTGCAAAAACTAATATAGGCATTAACAACGCTTCTAAAACGGTAAAGCCACGTTGAATCGATAAAGAGCCGCATAATATGCCCCATGGCAAAACAGCTAGGTTTAATGGCAACATAGCCAATACACCTTTTTGGATCATTTTTAACGCCGCTTGTTTTCTATTAAAAGACATAGTGAGCCTGTTGTTGGTTTTTCTAACAGTTTGACATCAATATATACACGATACTTGTATGATATTGACTATAATACTTGATTGGCATATTTACTTGGGGTTATGCCATTGGCTTTTTTGAAGTGTCGATGAAAATGACTCTGATCATAAAAACCTACTTGGGTAGCAACATGCACTACTTTTTGCCCTTGCTTTAATAAAGTTTTACTGTGTTGTAAACGATGTTGAATTTGGTAGGAATGGGGTGGTAACCCGTACTTTTTTTGAAATTGACGCACAAGATAAAAAGGCGTGAAACCACTGATGTTAGCTAAGTGCTCTAGCGAGATATTGTCAGCTAAATGTTCATGAATATATTGACGAACCCACGCCGGCTTTTGGTTCGAGTTTTGTTGCTGTTTAATCACCTGATTACTTTTACCGTGTTTAAGCATCAAACGGGTTAAAACACCGTAAAGCATTGTTTCACGTAATAAACTATTGCTAGAAAAAGAAAGTGTATTAAATAAAACTTTTAACTCTCCCGCCATTTGCTTGTCTGCTACCACCGCATCAGGAAAAAATGGCGCAAAACCATGCGCAAAACCAATATCACTAGCTAATTGATGAAATTGCTGCTCAGTGGGGGAAATACCACGGTATGACCAACCATGTTGAGTGCCTGATTCACCCGTATGGACTTCATCAGCATTAACAAAAATAATACTGTGCTCAGGCGCAACAAAGTTTTGCCCTGCGCTAAGAAAGCGCTGACAGCCTGATTCAATGATATTGATAGTATAAGTTTCATGGCTATGTTTTGAAAAGTTATGGCGATGAAAATTAGCTTCAACCATTTCAATACCACCAAGCTCTTGATGTATTTTATATTTAGCTTGCTCTTTTGTAGCAGACATACCAAAACCCATTGTTTATTTGATACTAATGTACCCTATCTGTACGAGTAATGTTTGTACAAAATTGACTAAAATATAAAACCCTAATAGTTTAATGCTATTACTATCAAAATGATTATCGGGTCAGTTTACCATCATTCCTAAATCAGCGACTACGACCCCTTTGATTGCGATCCCTTAGATTTTATTTACACAAAGTTACTCCGTTGGAACTACCCTGAATTGCCGTCCCTATTTTGCGAATATCTTCAAGTGGTTCATTAATATCAGTAGCAACCTCTTGAAACATTATTACTAGGGAACCTTTATGATGTTGTTCTAGGCGCGGTTAAGATAGTTTTCTATTTTGTTCGCTAAATAGAGTTTGCGTAGGTATTGTTCTTGCTTTTTTTTATCTAATCCATTGTATACCTGTACAGGAACATAAATTGATTCCATGAGTACTCCTTCAAATATAACAGCTTATTGAACACCATTTTGGTAGTTTATTACACCCCAAAACGACTTGTAATAAAGTTATAAAACAAAACCGTTACCAAATTAGAAAGGTGCTCTCTGTTATTTGAAAGTTGGCGAGGGCGAGTAGTATCTAATTTTTTATTAAGCAACGTTGTAATTGATAGCTTAGTGTGTTCCCGCCAACAAACCTGCAACACTTAAGTCTTCATCAATTTCTGGCCAGTAAACTCCTTCACCATCACCGAGCAATTCCCAATTAGCAAGTTGCTCGGGGGTTGCTTGTGATAATCGTGGAAACCATACTAATGGTGCTGAAATTGTACGGCCGTCAAGTAGCTCAACAATTAAATCAGAATCAGTACATTTGATAGTCTGAGCTTGTGGGTGTAATTCAATCGCTAAAGTGTTCATTCTAAGCCTCCAAAAATGCTTCTTTATTTTCAACAACTAATTACTGAAGTTTACGTAATTCTTTTGGGGAAAACCGAGTTGAGTGGCTAACGCTATCGGTTTTAACCAAAATTTAGCGAGCATATTTTCTCGCTGTATGTGGATGTGCGCAGGTTCACCATTTTCATTACTGTAAAAGAAGAAACGAAAGGGACCAATTCTTAATACTGTAGGCATAAATTGATTCTACTGAAACTATTCAAGCTCCGCAATTTTTTAAATTTCTAGAATCGTTTTAAGCTGAAAAACCTTTCACAAGCTGCTCAAAGCTTTCAGACTACATTATTATTGAATATATCGTGTTTATTCAAGCCAACTTAGCCTTAACCACTAAATAAACGCCTGAGAGTATCAATACAATACCAATAATGTGAAATTGATAAATCGGCTCATTAAGAAATATCGACGATAATATAACGCCAAACAGTGGCATAAAATGAATAAATAATCCTGTTTTCACTGCACCTATATCTGCAACACCCTTGTTCCAAAAAATATAGGCTAAAATAGAAGGGAAAATAGCCATATACACAATGGTATAGGCGATTTTACTCTGCCATACGATATCATCAGCAAGATACCACTCAACGCCGGCAAAAGGCAGTAATATAAACGCGCCAAGTAATACTGTTACGCCAAAAAAGGTAAAACCATCTAATTCGGGTGGGCGCCAGCGCAATATTATCGAGTAAGTAGCCCAACAAAGTACCCCAACTAATACGTAGATATCACCGATGTTGAAAACCAAAGACAGTAAATGATCTAATTTTCCCTGAGTAATCAGCATTAACACGCCCGTGAGTGAAATTGCGACACCTAACCATTGTTGAGCAGAAACACGTTCTTTCAACCATAAAGCAGATAAAATTAGTATAAATATGGGGATTACGGATTGTAATATAGTCGCATTCGATGCGTTAGTACTAGTTAAGCCAATGTAAATAAAAGTATTAAAGTGGCAACACTCAACAGGGACAAGAGCGTTAATATTTTCCAATGAGTTAATATTACCGTTTTGTTTTTAATAAACCTTGGAATTAAAAAAGGCAACAATAAGAGTAATGCTAATGTCCAACGAAGCTCCGCCATTAAAATGGGAGGTAACACTAAATGCATGGCTCGTCCTAAAACAAAATTTCCGGCCCAGAATAAAGCAGTCAGTATTAAAAGTACGTAAGACATTGATCTCTCATTTTGTTATGCAAAGCATAAATCAGGTTTATTGAAAATAACTACAACACAGTAACCATTTTCAACAAACCTGACAATGAAAAACCTTTTTTGAATCAATACCTGTTTTATTTTCGAGCAACAAGGTGAACTGTGCTAGTAGAACGCTCTAAAAATGCCCCTTCGCAGTATGAAAAATAATATAGCCATAAACGTTTAAAGGTATCATCGTAACCTAATGTAGTTAGTTCAGACCAAGCCGATAAGAAGTTTTTGCGCCAATCATTTAATGTTTTGGCATAATCAAGGCCAATATCGTCAAGGCTTTCAACCACCATATTGCTGTGTTTAGTAATATGCTCACTTAATACATTAACTGAAGGTAAAAAGCCGCCAGGGAAAATGTATTTTTGAATGAAGTCGACATTATTTTTGTAATATTCAAATCGTTGATCCGCAATGGTAATGGATTGAATCAATAATTTTCCGCCAGACTTTAAACGATCGTTACATTGTTTAAAGAAGCTAGGCAAAAATTGATAACCAACGGCTTCAATCATTTCTATTGATACCACTTTATCAAAACTACCGGTTAAATCGCGGTAGTCTTTTTTGAGTAAGGTAATTTGTTTATTTAAGCCTAGCTCGTTAATGCGATTTTGGGCGTATTCATCTTGGGCGTCAGATATGGTTGTGGTTGTGACTTTACAGCCATAATGTTGCGCGGCATAAATGGCTAAACCACCCCAACCTGTGCCTATTTCTAATAAATGATCTGAACTTTGCAGTGATAAACGCTCACAAATAGTATGAAGTTTATGTGTTTGGGCTTGTTCTAGTGAACTATTTTCATTTGGGTAAATGGCAGATGAGTACATCATCTTGGGGTCTAAAAAACGCGTGTATAATTCATTTCCCAAATCATAATGCGCTAAAATATTACGTTTAGAGCCTGATTGCGTATTTCGATTTTGCCAATGACTCAGGGTGTTTTTAACCCTATTTATCCAAGACTTATTCGCTTCTAAAGCATCTGTTTGTTGTTGAGCTTTAGCAAATATACGAATGATATTCGTTAATTGTGGACTACTCCATTTTCCTGCGATAAAGGCTTCGGCTACACCAATACTGCCCCCTTTGACAAAATCACGATAAAGACTCATATCATGTATATGAATTTTACCTTGTATACTGTTATCACTGGTATGTTCAGGAAAGAATAGATGATCAGAACCCTCAACAATCTCTAACTGCCCATAAGTTATTTTTGCAAACGTCGAATGAACTATCGCACGGCAGCGTTTATCTAACCAATTCATATTTTTTGCTATGCTTAATGCTTCAATTTTTTCCATAGTTCATCCAACCTTTAATTTTTTATGTATGCGTTTACTTTGACTGTTTGGTTTGGTAACCAATAAACGGGATGCGCTTAATCAATAGTTTTATTGCTTGCCAATAAATAGTAGTGACTATTTTTAGGCTCATTACAGGTAATTGACACCACACCTTAAACAAACTTGTTGGTGTAAAGGCTTGCTTTTTCATCTGTAAATTAGCATCAAACACTTTATCCATTTTTCCAGTTAGCTCATTTATCCGTTTATTTTCAATATTAACAACCATGCGATCACTGTCATTTGTTGGCGGTTTTACTTGCCAAAAATAGGACATGTCTAAATCCATAAATGGTGACACTTGAAAGTCTTTTTTATTACTTTTTTCACCCTCAGCAAGCAAATCGACTAAATAATAATGACGCTCGTTCCAGGGCGTATTACTTACTTCTGCTAGCATTTGCGTACATTTTCCGGCGTGGTCATAACAAAAATAGAAATTAGCAGGACTAAAATAAACACCGAAGCTTCTTACTTGCACCAACATCACTATTTTATCTATCTCTGCATAACCGTTAAGTTGCTGCACTTTATTAGTAATACGGGTGGATAACGAAAAAGGTTCACCGCGCAGATAATCTTTTTCAACAAAACGTAAAGGGTGATACCAAGAAAACCCAAACAAGCCTATACCAGAGTCAGCATTTTCAACGTCATCCACATCAAGTGCCAACATAAAAAGTGAGTAATTAAAGCTGTGCTTTTTAGGGCTAAATCGTCGATGACTAATCTTTCCTAAATAAAGATAACTTTGACTGAATGGTTTACCCATTTGTATTCCTAACGATTAATGCGTTCAATGAACAACTTTATGATTGGTTTGGTAAAAAACAATTAAATCGCGTTGCTACCTCAACACCACTTTGAACACCATCTTCATGAAAGCCGTTATGCCAATAAGCACCGGCAAAATGTGTATGATTAACACCACAAATTAACTGCCTTTGCTGCTGTGCTTTAACAGACTCAGCCGAAAATATGGGATGATGGTAGGTGAACTCCCTTAAAATTTTATTTGGATCTATCGCTTCTTTTTGATTTAAGGTCACACAAAAAGTATGCTCACTTTCAATGCCCTGTAATATATTCATATTATAGGTGACACTAGCGGCTTTTTCTCGATCTTGGCTTAATTGATAATTCCAACTGGCCCACGCTTTTTCTCGTTGCGGTAATAATTGTGTGTCTGTGTGCAAAACTACTGAATTCTCACTATAAGGCATGGCTGATAAAATAGTCTTTTCATCATCACTGGCATCGTTTAGTAAAGCCAATGCCTCGTCTGAATGACAAGCAATAACGACTTCATCAAAAAATTCACTGTCAGCCTTGTTAAAGTCCAGTTGTACTTTATCGTCTATCCGAGTAATGCCACTGATGTCAGCATTCAATCTAATATTATTTTCAAACGACTGACATAGCGGCTTTAAATAACTACGCGAGCCTTGAGGGATAACATACCACTGTGGTCTGTCTGCAATATTCAATAGCCCATGATTATGAAAAAATTGCACAAAAAATCGGAACTCAAATGTTTCCATTTGTGCTAATGAGCTAGACCAAATTGCCGCGCCCATGGGTAAAATATAATGTTCGGCAAAAAAATCGCTGAAATTATTTTCGGCTAAAAACTCACCTAACGTATAACCACTTTGGTATGCTTGTTGTTCAAATATCAATTTACATTGTTTATTAAAGCGTAAAATGTCTTTTACTAAGCCCCAAAATTTAGGTCTAAAAAGATTCCGCCTTTGGGCAAATAAAGTATTTAAATTGTGGCCGTTATATTCCATGCCTGTTTGGCAATTGTGAACAGAAAAACTCATTTCGGTTGCTTGCTTTCCAATGCCAATATCAGCCATTAACGCTAAAAAGTTTGGGTAGGTTTTATCGTTAAACACAATAAACCCTGTATCTATAGCATATTTTTGACCTGCTTTTTCAATATCAACGGTAGCAGTATGACCGCCAATACGGTCGTTTTTTTCAAAAACAGTAACTTTGTGTTTTTTTGACAATAAATAAGCGGTTGTTAACCCTGATATTCCCGACCCTATGATGGCAATATTCTTCATGTCTTATCCCTTTTAGCGATGATTGCTTGCCAAAGTGATGATGGCAGCAGTGAGAAAAATTTGAGTAATAAAGTTAAGCGTTTTGGAAAATGTAGATATTTTTTACGCTTTTCTACTCCTGATATAATTCGCTTTGCTGCTTCATCACTGGTAATTAAAAATGGCATAGTGAAGTCGTTTTTATCGGTGAGTGGTGTTTTAACAAAACCTGGGTGTACTAAGGTAACGTCGATATTTTCTTTGAGTAAATCAAGTCGTAAGCTGTTGGCTAAATAATCCATACCCGCTTTGGATGCACCATAAGCTTCACTTCTAGGAAAAGGTAAAATAGTGGCGCTAGAGCTAACAAATACAAGCTGCCCTCCTTTTTTGATTTTAGGTAAGGTGTATTGCAATAACCAACCTAATGATGAAAGGTTGGTGCTGATAATGTCAGAGAACAGTTGTCCATCAAAATGCTTGGCATCGTCAATATAACGACAGTCTCCTGCATTTAAAATAACGATATCAATGTCATCAATATCTGCCAGTTGCTGTTTAATATCGTCAGCATCATTAAGATCAAATAAACACGTTTTATAAGCTCGATTTGATAGTAAGGCTAATTTTTTTGCATCTCGACCACACGCTATAACCTTATAATACCCTTGAGTACTATAGTGATTAAATAAGGCTAAACCTATGCCGGAAGTTGCTCCTGTAATTAGAATAGTTTTGCTTGATATGACTGTCTTTACTGTCATTAGTGTGCCGCCTTCGCTTTAATCCACTTGGTTAATTTACCAAATAATGGTAATTGCTCGTATAACATAGCGCCTAAATCAAGGTAGTCTCGATGATATATAACTTTATCGTGCTCTCCCTTAATGTGTGATGTACCTAAAACAGTAACTAACTCACCATTATTCAACTTGTTATGTTGGTACGACATAGTCCAGTAGATAGCCGCTTCATTGTCTTGTGCAATAACATTGTCGATAACAAATTCGCACAAGGTTAAGTTTTCATAAAGGTTTTCAAAATATTGATACAGTTCTTCAAAGCCTTCAACTTGATGCATAGGATCAATAAAGATAATGTGGGGGTGATAAATGGTTTCTAAAAGCGCTAAATTGGTTGTTGAAAGCTTTTGGTAAACACGAACAAACTTGGTCAACCATAAAGGTGAATCTGAGGGAAAATTGTCGAACCGTTTGTTTTTCATTTTGTTACCTCAACATATTTAACGAGCAGCGCGACTAAATTCCCGCCGACTTTGGTCATGATTATTTATAAAAAGCTAACGCATTAATCCTAGCCTCTTTATGGTCAACAATAGGTTCCCAATACAATGACAATTGATGATTCGCAATATATTGATGTGGAAAATGAATATGCTTATCAGGAATACTGTTTAACTCTGGTATATATTTACGTATGAACTCGCCGTTTGGATCAAATCTTTCGCTTTGTCTTATGGGATTAAATATTCTGAAATAAGGTTGGGCATCACACCCCGTACTTGCCGCCCATTGCCGACCGCCGTTGTTTGAAGCTAAATCACCATCAATTAAATGCTGCATGAAGTACTTTTCACCCCAACGCCAATCAATCAGTAAATGTTTGGTTAAAAAACTTGCCACCACCATTCTTAAACGGTTGTGCATCCGGCCTGTTTGATTAAGCTGTAACATAGCGGCATCAACAAGCGGATAGCCTGTTTTACCTTTACACCATGCCATAAATTTTTCTTTGTCATTATGCCAAACCGTTGTTCGGTATTTTTCTTTAAATGCTTGATGCTTACACAAACGTTGTTCATGAAAGAGTAGATGACGATAAAATTCTCGCCAAATAATTTCGTTTAACCATGAAAATTCGTCGCTGTCGGTAGCTAGCAATATATCAGGATGGCGATTTAATAAAGAAAACAACACGTATCTTGGGCTGATCACCCCCGGCTAAATAAGGGGAAATACCTGACGTTCCCTTGATTGACGGAATGTCTCGTTGCTGTGCGTAAGCCGAGAGTTTATCTTGGAAAAACCTTGGCAATGCACTCGCTTCATACACTTGTGCTAAGGGCCACGCACTTGACGGTGAATTGCACGTGTCTGCCTTATGTTCTACAGCAAGCGCATCACCTCCGGCCGACTTGCCTAAATAGTCAAACCCAAATTGTTTTACTTGCTTCAACCAAGCCTTTTTAAAGGGCGTAAACACTTTAAACATCTCACCTGATTGGTTCAACACCTTACCTTTAGACACAATAACATCCGCTTCAAACAGCGTTAATGGAATGCCTTGTGATATACATGATTGATCCCGTTGCTGCTCATTAAGTTCAAGTTCACTATTAGCAACCACACATTTAATGTTGTGCGCTAAACAATATTGTTTCAAATAAGCTTGTTGGGCTGAAAAATCAGGCACCACAACAAGCTCTAATTCAATATTGAAGCAAGCAAGTTCATCAACAAGTGCATAGGCATGACGCTTAATAAAGTCAATTTTTATGGCCGACCAGTGATGTTCAAGCCACTGTTTTTCTGAAATAAAAAACAATGCCTTACCAGGTGTTTCTGAACACCTATGATTAATAAAATAATGTAAAGCAGGGTTATCATGTGTTCTTAAATCATTACGAAACCAGAGTATCAAAGCATATCCTTATTATTTAAATGCGTTTCCTAATGAAGAACGCGTGTTAGTAGGCGTATCTCAGTTTCAGTTCATCAGGATAGGGAGATAAATAGGCCTGTTTAGTCAAATATGCTTTGGGGTATTGGAGTAAGTAATGTTTAATCAAGGTTAATGGCGCAATTAACGGAATTAAACCATTACGGTAAGCGTCTATTTGGTTGCATAGTTCTTGCCGCTCATTAGGCTGCAAGTGTTTAGAAAAATAGCCTTGTATATGCGCTAATGTATTGGCATGTTTTTTTCGTGTGGCTTTAATAGATAATGCACTCATTAAGCCAGTAATATATTGCTCAGCCATGTCCTCTAACGGTAGGTCTGCCCTTGCTAATAGTTGCCCTAATTGTTTATAAGCGATGAGATCATGACTCATAACCGTATACTTATATTGGCTATGAAACGTTGTTAATTTATGCTTGGTTAACCCAGATGCCTCAAGATTCTGCCAGTGTTTGTATGCATAAACACGCGCGACAAAATTTTCTCTAATTAACGGATCGTTTAGGCGACCATTTTCCTCACAAGGTAATAACGGATTTTCCGCCATTATTTCACGAGCAAAAACCCCAACCCCATCAGATTTTAAGGCATTACCTTCTGGGCTATATACTTTTACCCGTTCCATACCGCAGCTAGGGCTTTTTGCACAGAAAACATAACCACTTAAGTGCTTAGTCATTTTTGCAATTTTTTTGCCATAAGCTTGCAACGCATCAGTTACATCACCTGTGCCGTCAGAACGAGATACGCTGATCACATCTGCTTTTTTTATTTGACGAATAGTTGGTCTGGGTATGGGTAAACCAATCGCAACTTCAGGACAAAACGTTTTATAAGTTACGTGTTGCCCAAATTCATGAATACAAAAATTAGACGGCTTATTACTGCCATCAAATCTTACTTTTTCACCAACCAAACACGCACTAATACCAATAGAAAGATCTTTTTTATCAACAGAATGAATCATGATTATTGCCTTATATCGAACACGCCACTTAGTAAATAAACGCAGCGATGGGATTAAGTAGTTTATTGATACCTTGAGTGAAACGTAATGCGTCATTAGCAACGGTATAGCATAAGCACCCTTCTTCAGAAATAGGATGATGTTGGTGACTTGCATCAAGCATAATGAAATCGCCTTTGACATACTCCCCTTGCTCATCATGAAAAGAACCTTCTAATAACAAGGTCAATTCAAAGCCTTTGTGGGTATGTTCAGGTACACCACCGCCAGGTTGAATTTGAAGCAAACTGGTGTGAATTTCGTTTTCATTTAACTGAATTCGAGCACGGGCCAGTTTACCGATATTGGCAGTTTTCCCCAACGGCATATTGTGTAAAGCATGAGGCAATGTATATGGCTTATTATTAAACACCACTGTTTTGTCAGCAATAACCTGGGTGTGACTGAGCTCATCCGTTTGGGTGATTTGTTCTATCATGTCTTCAAAGCACATTGCCTCTTCTTGCTCAGCAACGATAAACCTATCGAGAAAGGCTTCTTCAAAACTTGCTTCAGCCACTTGCTCTGTTAACTGGGCAATGGTTTGTTGGCATTTAGAACACATATCAGCATGAATGGCGATACCTGCAGATAACGAAGCGGGTAAGTCACCATCAACAAAGGATTGAATTAATTCAAATTTAGGGTGATGTTTAATCATGTTTATCTCCTAACTGCACTTTGAGTTTAGCCAAAGCCAAACGCAAACGAGATTTTATCGTCCCGCCGGTAAATCTAGATGGGTAGCCAATTGCTCTTGTGACATCTCCATAAAGTAAAAGCCTTTTACTACTTGCTGCTGTACTTCTGATAACGATTCAATAACCGTTAATAATTGTTTGTTTTCAAGATGATCATCAAACGCTTCATCCTCATGAGACATACTTTCAGCTATTGGCCAAATATCATCACTGAGGTTGTCTTCTTTATTGCCTTTAATTTTACGTAGCATATCAAAGGTGACATTACGCATGACGGTATATACCCAAGTAGTGGCTGCACCCTTGTTTTCGTTAAAAAGATGGGCTTTACGCCAAACATTACTCATGGTTTCTTGCACCACTTCCTTAGCTTGAGCTTCATTGGGAAATTTATTACGTGCAATATGTTGAATTTTAGGCGCAAAGAACTGAAACAAATGGGTAAATGCTTTTTTATCTCTCGACGTAGCAACCTCATTAAGCCATTGACAAAGCTGAGGATGATCTATTTTATCTGACATGCTACTAGGTTTAGCATTTGCCACTTTGCTTAGCAAGTTTGTTTGCATGACTTTTATCACCGAATACTGCATTGAATCATACAAGCCAATACGCACGCGGTTTAAAAAAGATCACTTTTATTTATTTTATTTATTTTATTTATTTTATTTATCAATGATTGACTGAACAAAGTCTTTAGCTTCTTCAAAATTATGAGTTTCTACAAAGCTATTCTTCACAAGTAAGCTAATAGGTAATAACTCTAACCACCTAGCAATAACCCAATTAAGACTATCAGTATGCTTTTCTGGATAAAGCGCATTTAACTGGGGAGTATTTTCAAAAACGTCTGCTATCGATTGAGACAAGGCATGACTTGGCATATTAACCAACACCTGAGACCAATGAGAGATCTCAATTACCTGACCAAAATACGCGTTATTGCTGTCTTTATCTAATGATAAAATTTCTACTAGCGCTTTGCATTTTACATCAACTTCTAAAATGCCATCATCACCCTGCCCAAAGTCAACTATCTCTACCCAACTCCCCCAATTTAATTCAAGAAACGGTTCTTCTTTCGTTTGCATCCAAAGCACAAATCCTTGCCCTTGAATTGCCCTTTTTATCATTTTTATATAACGCGGTTCAAAAATTCTTAACCGAGCTATTCCTTGCGGCAACAAAAACACTGGCAATGGAAAAATAGGTAACATTAAATTTAAATGTTTCATGACTAAACCACTTCTTTCAAATCACAGGTTTTACTCGGGTGTGCTTTATCAAAAAACAGGGTGATTTCTGCTGCTTTTACGCCAAGTTTATTCATGGTCGTTTTATTAAAAACACGATGTTCATCAAGTTGGTACATCCAGTCGTCCATAGTAAATTGATACGTGTTTTCATCTACTGGTACTAATAATTGATATTGCCATTGAAAGGCGAAGCCTGATTGTTTTCCGTGAGCTATACCAACCACATCCGCTGCGGTGCCAGTATACTCATCATTCTCTAACTTAGTTAATTGCCAAGTTCTATAACTTACTTCACCATCTTTAAAATAAAAAACTTCGGCAAGCTCTCCCTGATCACCTGTCCAGGTACCCGTTAATTCGACACAAAAACGTCTTGTCACTTGGTTCGTATAATCTTGTACCATTCCCCACGCAATTAACTCACCTGCAAAGTAGCGTTTAATATCAAATTTAGGATTATTCTCTTCATAATCACTCAGCTTAGTGCTACAACTTGTGATTAATATAGCTACAACGCTGAGCGATATTAACTTGACGATATTGAACTTCATTTTAGTTCTCCTAGTAGTTCTTTTCTCAGTTTGGTCTGGCTAGTATTTGGAGACAGCCAAATATCTAAAAATAATTTGCTAAAATTTACCTCTTCAATCTGCCCTACTTTCATTTGATTAAAATAGAAAACTGATTGTTGATTTTGCACTAACAAGGTCAACTTATCTCCCGATGAAATATCTGGCCAAATTGTTTTTAATGCCGGGAGAAACTTGCTGTAAACTAATTCAGGAACCTTTAAATGTTCCCATTGCTGTATCGTTCTTTCGAGTAAATCCTCTGCGGTAATATCTTTTAAGTACTCTATTTCAAAAAGCAGAGATTCTGGCGAATTATTGTATAAATAGTTCCCTGTTTTGGTATAAAGCGTACTGTTATAAATATCCCAAAATAATACTGAAAATTTGGCCTTACCTACCGTTTTTAAGTTGAGCTGTTTAAAATCGTCAGGTAAAACTGTTAGCGTTAAATTATTTTTATCTGTTGCTTGTGCTGCATTGCTTGAGAAAGTGATGATATTTAGAAATAAAATAATCAGTAAAAAAGCGTTAATCATAAGTAACATCCTGAGAGTAAACCCACTTTTGTAAATAAAAAAACAGTATGATTAATGCCGACCAAATAGGCGCAAGAATTAAAAAAGTGATTAGTTGGCTATGCCCCAACTCAATAGGTGACAATGCGGCACCCCGACCAGATAGCTTAATGGCGGAAATATATAACCAACATAAAATTGTATTACCTTAGACCCTGCTAAAAATTTCAAACTGTGTGCTATAGTTGCGGCAAAAGCAGCCCATAACATAATCAACCAAAAGGGGATAAATCGGTATTCGTTAAACAAAAATACATCGAAAAAAAACAAGGTTGAATCAACCATGGTGCCTATAAAAGTCACTATGACAATGAGTTTAAATTCAGCTCTGCGTTTTTTGCAATAAAACAGATGTAATCCTAGCAACAGCAAAACCACTGGAATAAAACGATCCCCTATGAGTACGAGACCAAACCAAGCAATGTTAAAACCGACAATATTAAGCAACATAATTTAGCAACACAGTGATAATAATTGATAACTGTTATGCCAATACGTTTGAAAACTCAAAATAGATTAGTCATTGATGATATTTAATCTGAGATTGATTCAAGACATAATTAACCTGCTGAAAAACAAACATTAAAATTATTTTTAACTTCTAGCTTGATAGTTTTACTACTTTAGTCCGCAAAAAATAAGCAAGGCAAATTTACGCGTCAATAAGGAGCTATTGCAAGTGAATTTAACGAAGAAGTTAGTAAAAATAGCTGCTAGAAGAACATTGATTAAGCCAAGCTGAGGTTATTTACTTACAAAAGGAGTCGTAGTATTTATGTATAACGATGGGTTTTCTGTGGATGCACTTAATCAAGTGAGAAATGAGATCACAAAAGCTGATTTAATTTATAAGGCACATTGATTAACGTGATTTTTTCCTTCAATATTTTGGCTCTAATATTTTGGATAAATTTTATTTCTACCCGAATTTTTCGCTTGATATAGATACTTATCCGCACTATTGACTATTTCATCTATAGTACGATTACCATTAGATTGCTCTATCCCCATACTCACCGTCACACTAATGCTTTCCCCTTCAAAATCTACAAAGTTATTTTGTACATTACGTTGTATTTTTTCAGCTAGCGGTAGGCATTTTCTGCAAGTGTTCCTGGCAAAATAAATAAAAATTCTTCCCCACCCCGCGCAACACAATCTTGTTCTCTTATATTCTGGGTAAATATTTTTGCCAGTTCTATTAAGACAGCATCACCTGCATTATGCCCATATAAGTCATTAATTTTTTTGAAATAATCAACATCACACAAGATAACAGATAACGCTTCCTTACTGCGTATTGCTCGCGATTGCTCACGTTTTAGAATGGAAAGTGCATCACGGCGATTCGACAATTGAGTTAACGAATCCATATGAGCAAGCTGTTGATACTTTTGACTTAATTCAAGCGTATAATGATATGCTCTGTCCCTCGAATACTCATACAATGCAGACAAAAATGTGACCGTTAGAAAGGAGTAAATTAGTCGTAATTTGAACTCAAGGCTGTATTGTGCATGAGGAACAAAATCGGTTGGTACAAACATGATAACTGCACAAGCCGCGATAAATAAGATGGTTTCAACGAGACCACGCTTTAGACCGTGAAAAAATAGAGAAACAGGCGGTACAACATAGATCCATAACGGCCCTGTATTTTCAACACCACCTGTAAACACTAAATAAAGCATTAAAAAAGATAGCGAATACAAGCTAATTGCCGAACTTAAAGCAATATTGTGATATTTATTAAAGACATAAAAAGCAATAAAAAAAACACAACTAACGAAAAGCAAAGTAGTTGCCAAAATATAAGTTTGATTTACAAGGGCAATCCCCCCCATCAAACCTGTAATAACAAAGCCGACTAGGGCAAAAAAAGACACTACTTGTGGTGGTTGATACTCTTCATTTTCTAGGGTGTTTTTATTAGGTTGTACGTCCAAAAAATCTACCTTATGGGAAGGATGTAAAATATATTCAATGCATTTAGCATATCAGATTTTTCAATAAGATTGTATCACTCAGCTTTAATTATATGATTATAAAGCAAACAAGTTGGTATTACCTGATACGAGCCTAACATAAAGCTCTCCTGTGTTCATTAGTGCTTATCGGCTAGCCATTAAACATAACTAAAAATACACCCTATAACCATGTTACAGGGTGTATTTACTTAATCTATAACCTATTTCAGCAATCCGCTTAAAAGTGATAGCTCAAGGCAACAGCAATATTATTAACATCATTAATTGATAAGTTATACCGCGTCGCTTTGATACTTAATTGCGTGTGTTCGCTTAATTTATATCCTAGTTGCAGTAAATAAAACACATCAACATCGCTGTCGTTTAACTCAATAACGCTCTCGCTTCTATCACTAGTGTAATCTAGATCCCAAGCAAGTAAGCCTAGGCCAAACGAGATATTAATCGCCTCTTTTTGCCATAAGTTATACTGACTTTGCAAACTAAAACCATCAACTAATTTAGGGGCACTTTCAGCTAACCCTTGATGAAATGAAGCGGGATCCAATACCTTACCAGTATAACTAGCAGAAGCTTCACCTAAATTTTCATAGCTTAAGATAAACGCGAAATCACCATACTCCAGGCCACCACCAAGACTATAACTGGTGTCTTTATCGTCCCAAGATAGTGCCTCTACTTCAGTAATATTAGGTTGATTAGCCTTCGCACTACTTTGCCCTGCACTCGCAGTTACAAACCAATCAAATTCTGTCGCATTCACGTTAGCACTGCTAACCATAGCAATAAGCGCAGCCAATAATAACGACGAGTTGCGTGCATGTTTTTTATATGTACGATACGACACAACTAATCCTAATAAGCCAAAGAACAACATTCCCATGCTTCCACCACCGCTAGATTTATTAGTCACGGTAGCCGCTTGATAGGCGACTACGGTTACTTCAACTTGAGCGGTTGCTTCGTCTCCTTCGCCATCGTCAACTGTATAGCTGATGATAGCCGTACCAGAAAAACCGACCGTTGGCGTATAAGTCAAGGTGCTATCGTCATTGATGTTAACAGTACCATTATCCACCGTTGCGGTGACACTAAGCTCATCTTCATCTGTATCGCTATCATTAGCTAATACATCAATAGTGATTGCCCTTCGGTCATCAGTATTAGCAATATCATCAACTGCTTGAGGTGCTTCGTTTGCATACACAGTAATATTAACTTGCGCACTACTTGTACCGCCTTTACCATCTGAAACACTATATATAATGGTATCTTCGCCAACAAAATCAGCTTTCGTGATGTAACTTAATTGATTATCACTCTCAATAGTGACCGTACCAAAGGTGGCTGTTGCCACGCCAATACTAAGGCTGTCTCCATCGGCATCGGTGTCGTTTATCAGCACATCGATCAATAAAGTATCATCACGTTTAACACGCGCGTCATCTGTCATTGCTACTGGCATAGTATTATCTGTGACTATTACAGAAACACCTCCTGGGTCAACAATAGTGCCATTAGCAAGATTATCATTATCATTAGCACCGCCATCTTCAATGGTTAATTGTACACACCAATGTCCTTCAGTTAGTCCTGGCGTCCATTGTGTACTTGTTGGAGGAGGACAATAGCCTTGCTCACCTGCTGTTGAATGCAATTGGTTATTAACATCTTCAACAAACGTACTCCACCCTAAATTGTCGCTATATTTACGATAAACCGCTTCTCCGAATTGGCTGTCTTTGAGGAAGTACCACTTTATAGTTTTGCCCTACTTCCGGTAGACCTGTCACAATAAAATCAAAAATACCGCCAATTATCACCGCTTGCTCGTCGCTACCAACACTGCGCGCAATATCGTCATTAGTTAACTGCAGACCTCCTGTTTCTCCACCGACTAAAGTATTGCCTTTACGTAAACAAACACCCGGTTCCCCCTCAATTAAAAAGCCATTTTGTACTGAAAGCTGTTCAGGCATTACGTTACATTCTGCAATAGCATCTAGATAATCAGGAATACCATCTTGATCACTATCACCGTAACCCTCTTCGCTGTCAGGGATCATGTCGCCATCAGTATCATCGTCGGTTAACACAGCTAGTGTAGTTAATACTTCTAAATAAAGTGTTTGAGTATTGCTTAAACTCCCTACACCATCATCTGTAGCCGTTAAACTTATACCGTATATTCCTGAGGCTAAGTTTTGTGGTGCTAATGTTACGCTGTTATCACTGTTTTCGGTGATATTAAGTTGTGCATCATATGTCCATTGTAAGGTGACATTATCACCATTAATGTCGTTAACCTTCGAAGTAATGTTTACATCACCATCACCAGGAATGATTACTTGACGGTTTTCACCATTTTGACTTGCACTTAATGCTATTGCCGGAGCAAAGTTTTGCTCTGTAATAATAATATGATGTTTATCATTACTACTAACATTATTCGCGGTTAAGGTAAGCGTTAACGTTTCATCTTCTTCCGCTATATCATCTTTAAGAATATCAATGGTGAACGAGGTTTGTGTGCCTGAGCTAATGATAACCTCAGTAGTACTAATGCTGTAATCTGTGCTCGTTGCATCACCACTTAAACTCAGTGACACAGCAACGGGATAACTTGGTGCTTCACCATTTAAAATGACTTGTACTGACGCGGTTTCACCTTCAATTACCGTTTGATCTTTACTTAGTGAAACTAATGGGTGCACTATCACTTTTTGGCTAGCAATGCTCACTAACCCTGAATCAGGATCAGTGGCTTGCCAGTAAGCAACATTATTACCAGGTCTAAATAATGGTTTACCATCGACTAAGGAAATAGGTAACGACTTACCTTGGCTATTAACAGCAGTAGCCGTGCCTAAATCCACTTTGGTATAAAGACCCGTTGCATTTACTTCTACCGTATCAGGCACTGTAATTACAGGAGCTGTTTCGTCTGAATCACCTTCGATGGTTAATGATACTGTTGTATCTGCATAGGCTTGATTACCATCCGTAATGGTATAAGTAAGTTGTAAGCTACCCACAAAGCCTGCTGCAGAGGTAAAGGTGATGGTTGTACCATCGGTGGTAACGTTACCAATGCTAGCCTGTGCGCCAGTAATGCTTAAGGTGTCATCATCATCATCGCTGTCGTTGTTAAGCACAGGTAATTGATAAGTATTGTTTGTGCTTATTGGTAAGGTGATACTGTCAGCAACTGCAATGGGTGCATCATTCACATTCACAACGGTGATCGTGAATGCCGCTAAACTGGCGCTCGCATTTTCACTGTCTTTTACACTGATAACAATACCCGAGGTTGCCCCTACATTGCTATGACCAGGTATACCCGTTAATGAACCTGTTGCTGCATTAAAGGTTGCTTGACTAGGTTTATTGATAATGCTAAAGGTTTGAGTATCATTTGCATCAATATCAAAAACCGTTGGTGTAAAGCCGTAGTTTTCTCCTTGATCAACGGTAATACTTGGCTCACCACTAATTATTGGTGCATCGTTAACATTCGATACCGTAATATCAAAGCTCGCAATACTATGTGTTGCGCCGAGCGCCATCGGTTACCGTAATAATTATACCTGTTGTTGTACCTACATCACTTGATGTTGGTATACCCGTTAATTC
This sequence comes from Colwellia maritima, assembly GCF_022669015.1. Taxonomy (GTDB): domain Bacteria; phylum Pseudomonadota; class Gammaproteobacteria; order Enterobacterales; family Alteromonadaceae; genus Colwellia; species Colwellia maritima. The sequence goes on from NZ_JAKKSL010000006.1 coordinate 245,460, forward strand.
GCCTGTCGCCGTATTAAAGGTTGCCCAACTGGGTTTATTGGTAATGCTAAAAGTTTTAGTGTCATTTGCATCTTCATCTGTTGCGGTCAAGGTAAACTTATAGCTTCCCCCTTGAGCAACGGTTGTGATTGGTTCACCACTTAACACGGGGGCATCGTTGGTGTTTGAAACGGTTATACTAAACGACGGTAAACTTGTTGTAGCATTAGCGCTGTCTCTTACACGAATGATAATACCAGAGCTTATACCAACATCGCTATTTTTCGGCGTACCAGACAACTTACCTGTCGTTGTGCTAAACGTTGCCCAACTCGGTTTATTTAATATGCTAAAGGTTTTAGTATCGCCTTCATCAGCATCAAATACGTTTGGTGTGAAGCTATAATTTGCGTCTTCTGCCACTGTTTTTGCAGGATTACCACTAATCACTGGCGCCTGATTAGCTTCAAGTACTTGTATTTCTACTTGGTAAGTTTGTGCTGCATTCAATGTATCGGTTACTGTGACGATGAGTTGATAACGGTTATCTTCATCACTATCTAACGGGTTTGCATAATCTGCAAATTTATTGTCTATAAAGGTCAACTCACCAGTGGCATTATCTAGGGTGAATAAACCTGAATCGATACCGGCTACGGTAAAAGTGACTAAGCTATCATCACCATCAATATCGGTGGCAGTAAAATCAAAGAATAACGAACTATTATCCGTACTTTCAATCGTAGTAAAGGTGTAGGTTGTCCCAAGCTGACTCACACTCGCTTTATTGTTTTGATTCGTATCAAGGTAGGCAACATTCGGCTTGTTATCAGCATCAAACGATAAGCTGACCTGCTCGCCTGCTACAAAGTCTGCCTGACTTACTGTATTCGACTTCCGTTTTCAAACGACATAACCGTAATTGTATCACTACCATCACCTCCTTCGTTGGCAGAAAAGGCAACATATGGCTTATTATTCTCATCAAGTTTCAGATCAAAACTGCTGATACCATAGCTTGAATAATTAGTGAACTCTTCGCCACCAATATGTGTCCATACGTCAATCTCGCTATCGTAAGACAAAACATTTAAATTTTGCGCTGAGCCATTATAGGTAGTGTAGGCATAATAAAGATAATCATAAGAATCCATTGCTAACTTCGCATCAGAAGGAGCACTAGCACAAGGAACAGCTATGATAAGAACACCACTATCATCAGTAAGTCCTGCTCCGCAAGAATCAAAAGACTGGTAATAACCGACAAATGGATCATCAAGGCTACCAAAATCAAGATTGATAGCTGAGATAGGGTCATCAGTGAATCGAGTTGAATTCATTTCCTCAAACTCGCCTTCTCCCATCTTCATAACGGTCGCTTTATTTTCACCATTGTGCTCGTCACGAAAAGCAATATAAGGTATGTCGTTACTATTAAAACCTAATGACAATGATGAAACTGCACCATCAGAAAAGCCTTCATCAACCATAAACCAAGTATCGTTTTCAAAAACAATTACCGTTGCTTTGTCTGCTTGTGAACTATCACTATAACCGACAAGTACTCCGCCTGAGTCGTTAATTGCCATGGCCAGTTCAGACACTTCAATATCAGATACCGCGCTGACATTACCCACGGCTTGCCAACTACCATTAATAAAGGCATCAACACTCAACTTATTGTCAGCATTTTTATAAGCTACATATTTAGTACCATCAGGTGCAATGTCAAACACCATTGCTGCATTTTCATTTGTTGGTAAAGTGTTAGTAAAACCAAAGCATTACCTACATTAACTTGACCTGAAGTAGTAGATGTATCAGTAGTATTTAATTCAGGTTGTTGGTTAGGTGTTATTTCAAAACGGTTAATTGTCAAGACGGTACTAACATTACCCGCACTGTCTGTTACCGTCACAGTACAATCACTATATGTACCTAAACTTAATCCGGTTGAATTATCTGCAGCAGTTAAGGTAATGGTATTATTACCTGCTATTACAGTATTAGCACTACTGGTACCGCATGCTCCTCCCACTGTAAAAGTGCCTACTTCATTTGATATAAAAGTATAGCTTGGCATAGGGTTAGGCCCTGATGCTGTTACTGGCGTACCTTCTGAAACGGTATTTGGTGTAGTTTCATTATTAAAGTTTATTGCTACACCTGTATTAGCAGCAACACTGTCCGTCACATTAGCAGCAGTGTAGGTGGCAAAAGCAGCATCTAAAAAAGTAATTTTTAATTCAGCAACGGAATCAATCGCTTCATGTGTAGTGGCAGCTCCCGCTAATGTTAGTGTGGCAATTAAACCATCTGAAGCAACAGCAATAGACGAGGTTAATCCTGCGGGTTTATTAGGAAGTGTATAGTGTGTTCCTTCAACTAAAGTACTATTGGTATTGACAAAGGTATCACCAGTCAGACTTATTGAGACAGAACTTGTTGAAATAGTACCATTATTAGCAGCCGTTTCTGTCCAATTAATACTTTCATTATGAGCAAACTTTTTAATGGTATTGCCTAGTCTATCGACAAAATACAAATTATTAAGGTTATCAAACTCGACATCATATGCACCTAAAACTTCACCCGCGAGATTTAACATTTTATTGCTATACGTTGCGGTACTTAAATCAAATGGGGTAGATAAGCTATATTGAAAGCTATTGGTTATACCTTCATCATCATTAGTCACTAATAATACGGTGCCATCGGTATTAAAAGATCCCCCTGAAAATTTAGTGACTTCATTTGAAAGATCTAATGATTGATTATCATCTGACGCTGTGGTGATATCAAATGGTGTACTTAAGGTAAAGGAGTGAAGACTCGTACCCCCACCAACAAAAAGCTTACTGCCATCACTATTAAACGCTAAAAACTTATAAACATTCTTACTGGAAACGTCCAAGCTATTGTTACTGTAACTTGCCGTACTTAAATCAAAAGCCGTGGTCAAATTATATTGATAAACTGTTTTTTCATACGTTAATAAATAAAGCTGAGAGCCATCTGAGTTGAATGTCAATGCCATACTATTACCCTGATCACTCACATCAAGTGATTTATCGGCATAATGAATAGTAGACAATTTATAAGGCGTGCTTAGCGAAAACTCCAGAATACGTTCTGATTGGCTATCAACTAAAAAAAACTTACTCCCATCATTATTCCAATCCAAGTCATATCCATAAGTCGTTAGCTCGCTAAAGTCATAGCTTTCGTCTGTGTAGGACATCTTACTCACATCGACAGGTGTTATTTGCGAATAAGTTATTCTAGGCCACCCACTTACGGTTATCCCGGTTGTTGTTATGGCAATATCGGTGGCATTATCAGCACCTAAATTCCAATTGTCCGCCACTGCAACATTGTAAGTAGTGTTATCGTTTGCGTTTATGCCATTACTGTTTAATAAAAGATTCACCGCAGCCTTATCGGTTGCACTCAATATGAGTGTAAAACTGGTAGCAGAGCTAATTTCTACATCGCTTGTATCCGTTAATGTATAGCTTCCTCCAGATTCGCCAGTAAAGGTAAAAGCAGAAGCGTCAATGTCGTTATTTGCACCTGCAAAAGCAAAAAAGTTAGTACCTGTAACGGTTAAGGTGGCTGTTGAAGCATTATAAACTGGCGTAATAGTTGGGGAAAAAACAGGAGTTAAATTGATATCATCAATAAAAATACTAACAATATCAGTTGAAAAATTAATTATTCTAAACTCATCAACCGAATTAAATTCTACTATATCAATAAAGTTGAGGTCTCTTCCTCCGATTGAGTGGGAAAACGATTTGACAGCTCCTGCTACGGGGTTACCATTTTTATACCCCACAACATCAAAATTAACATTTTCATTGGTATAAATATAAATTGAATTTAAGAAAAACTCAGAGCCATCATTTGAAGACACTCCAACGCTTACTATTTGATTTGTAGCACCGTTATCTTGAAATGCGATTGAATCTGTATTATTTGTTGTATAAATATCATTCCATAATTGAATAGCTGTATCAGACTCGCCATCACCAGTAGCAGTTACATCCCAACCAGTGCCTAATATGTTATTAAAACTCACAGTAGGATTACCATTGGCATATGAAAAATTATGCTCTGCAATTAAATCGTTAAAAGTAGTAATAGTAGTTGGGGCTCCGGCTATAGCTGCTACAGTGAAAAGCGATGTAAATATAGATACTAATATTTTTGTATAAAATATAGGTGAATAACGCTCAATTTTACCTTTCAAGTTTTTCATATTAACCATATTAACCCTTTATTATATTTTTAACCCTTCTGTTCTGTATGTCTTTACAGAAGGACGATTTATCTAAATTGAGAATAATAGATTATATAAAAACTTACTATTTTGAGTGTGACCTTGTGTGACACCCTGAATTCATTTAGTTTGATTTACCTCAATACCTTATGTGACAATGGCTTGCGTTTTTTAACTATTTATTAAGCACTATGTTAGACCTTCAAACACTGAGTTTTTCTTCTGTACTCGCTGCACTAATCAGTGCCGCTTTTTTCATATTTGCTTGGTTTATAAATAAAAAATCGCCTGGTATTAATTTATGGCTTGCCGCAATGCTGATGCAACCTTTAGGATGGTTATTACTTTCTTTAAGATCACACATTTCAGTTCATCTAAGTATTTTTGTAGCTAATGTTTTATTAATTTTATCCATGTTGTTATTTTTACTAGGTGGTGAACTTTTTTAAATTTGAAGTCTGAAAACACAAAAAGCATTGTTATTTTACTCTTATTATTTTGTCCTATCTTCGCTTACTTTACCTATATGTCGCCCAATATTATTGTACGAATTTTCTTAGTTCACTGTACTAGTGCAGCATTTATGGTTGCCTGTCTTTACAGTTTTGTTTCGCTTAACAAAAAACAACGCACCGTAGGTGGCACACTTTTCTGTGCAATTTGTACGTTAATTTTACTGTTTAATTTATTCAGAATATTTACTGCTGTGTTTTTTGAACAAGCGAATGGGTTATTTGATGTTGCATTAACTAACTTTCTCAACCCATTATTTGGTTTTATTATTCCATATGGGTTAACACTCAGTATTTTTCTCTTATGTAATGAAAGACAATTGCTAGCAATAAAAGCATTAGAACGAAAAGCAAACGAAGATGCTCAAGTCAAACAACGTTATCTAGCCACGTTAAGTCATGAATTAAGAACACCATTAAATGGCATGATAGGTAAAGCGCAATTAATGCGACCGCAATTAACGTCTGAACAATTAAAACAAGATTGCGATGTTATTATTGACGCGGGTCAAGCACTGTCACAATTAACCAATGACGTTTTAGAATTCACCTTACTGGAGCAAGAAAATCTTACACCGGTAAATACTGAATTAACCCCTTACTTACAAAATATTATTGAATTATTAAAACCGTTAGCAATACAGAAAAACATTAAGCTGACCTTAACCGCCAATATTGACTTTAACGTATTGATTGAGCCAAACAAAATAAGACAAGTACTGATAAATTTACTGGGAAATGCTATTAAATTTACCTATCAGGGCGAAGTTAATTTAACTATTCATGTAGAGAAAGAGATAAAAAACACGGCTATCCTAACCTTTATTATTAAAGACACAGGAATAGGAATTTCACAGGAAAAGTCAAAACCGTCACCGTTACTTAAGACACCTAATACCCAACAAAACATTCACGAATATGATAATCAAAAAGGCTACGGATTAGGGCTTTCCTTGTGCGAACAGCTACTAAAAAGCATGGACAGCCATCTTGACTATAGCAGTACAAAAAACGAAGGTAGCACCTTTTATTTTTCTATTAAATCACAGATATCGCCAGTGTCACCAACAAGCAAAATATCGTTAACAAACAAAATTGAAACAACCAACCCTGTCCCACCATTAAATGTGCTTTTGGTAGAAGACATTAAGCTCAACCAAGATATTGCCAAAGCAATGCTTGAAAAAGACCTGACATAAAGTGAGTATTGCAAATACAGGAAACGAGGCAATTAACAGGGCGAGCTCCCAGATTTTTGATATTATTTTTCTTGATATGCAGCTGCCAGATCATCACGGTTTAGAAGTACTAAAAAAGATAAAACAGTTACCTAGTTTAAACATTAGTACGCCTGTTATTGCGTTAACTGCCACTATCACTGCTTACGATCTTAATTTATATGAAAAAGCGAATATTTTCGGTTTAATTGAAAAACCTATTTTGTTGCCCAAATTAAGAGAAACTATTTCACACTGTTACGAGTGCCAAGGAGAATATAAAAAAATATTTAACCAAAATGAAATGGCTAATAATACATTTGAAGAAATAACTAAACAGCCTATTTTTAATGAGCAGCAACTCACTTTTTTATTAGATAATTTATCTTCAGAGCAATTCACACAAGCCTTACATGAGGCACCTGACAATAGTAAGTTATACGCAGAAAACGCGTATAAAAGTAAGGATTATCAAAGCCAGGCTGCCTGGCTACATAAACTAGCAGGATATAGCGGCCAATTAGGTTTAGAACGGTTATCAAAACAAGCCATTACTTTAGAAAAAAAGTAAAAAAGCAATGTTTAATATCTATTGATGCCAATGAAAAATTTGAGCTAAATGAGTTAATTACAGAGAGTACCAATGCTCTAGTCTTGTATTCAAATAACAAATGCTTAAAATAACTGCTATAACATTCAGACTTGGCTAGCCAACAAATATCCTTGCCCTCGGCCGGGTAATGATATATTCCGCTTTTCCACCCACTTTATTTAATTTGATTCTTAATCGGCTAACTAGTTTATCCACAGTTCGGCTACAGGCGTTATCAGAAGCCTGGTAAACCGAATTAATAATTTTTTGTTTACTGCAAACACTCCCCTGTCGGCCAATTAATAACAATAATAATTGATGTTCTGTACTCCCAAGCTCTACCCCTTCATTTTGATACGATAACACTCTAGTTTCTGGATTAAGTCGAAAATGTAAAAATGAAATACTCATACTTACATCTTCAGTTAATAAGGGTTTTACACGTGATAACAGTTTTTCAGTACGTAATAGTAACTCAGTTGAATCAATGGGCTTTACAATGTAATCATCTACACCTAGCCGTAATCCTCTAATTTTATCTTCTAGGGCACCATTAACAGAAATAAATATTTTACCTAGGTTGGGTTTATTCTTTAATGATTCGATCAATTCATAACCATTTTTATCTGGCATGAAGATATCCGTAACAACAATATCAACAGGCGCTTGTTGGTTGCGTTCACATTGCCCAATAAATTCAACAACGCCTTGGGCACAATCAAAAGCTGTTGTGAGGTAATTATTTTTTTGATAACAATTTACAATGGCTTTTCTTAATATTATATCGTCTTCAACAACAACAATATGACCTTTATAATTCAATGCATACACCCTTTTTAAATACGACTGAGCTCATAGTAATTTAACTATGCTACCGCTGTTTACTGTTAATTATAATCTTTATCAAAGTTATTGGGAACTTCAATATCAACAATCTACCCTTATAACCCCATGATTCCCCTTCAAAAAGTGTTTTTTGATAATGATGAACGCTCCCTCTTTTACGACATGCTATACATGCTATACATGCTATAAAAAAATTATAAAAAAATATAACAAATACTCGCAGAGCAAGCTATTATTAAAATAGCGCAGGGACAAGAACCACCGACGGGTCAAAAATAATTGAGATCTTGGTATAAAAGAAGTCACGGAAAAATTAAGTAAAGACACCTCCAGTTTTTAAACTGGATTTACTACTTTGATAGACAATCAATAGGTTTATTACTTAATAAGGCACTTATCATTATGTTTAAATTCAATACGCTGAAAAATAAATTTACTTCAGCGTTTATCCTTTTAGGGTTAATTCCCGCCATTATTATTAGCGTAATATCAACAATGAATAGCTCTAGTGATATTTCTACTAAGGTCTACAATCAATTAACGTCAATAAATCAAATAAAAAAACAAACAGTTACAAAGTATTTTGAAGAACGTAAAGGCGACATGGGCGTGCTCGTCAACATTGCAGACACAATGCAAAACCAGGCGTTTAATCAATTAAATGCGATAAACACGCTGAAAAAGAAGCAAATTGAAGATTACTTTACAAACAACAATATTCAATTAGAAATGCTAGCCAATAATAGTAAATTACAAAATGCTATTAACGTGTTAACTAGTGAATTTTCAAATAAAGCCAAATGGCGATCGCTACTAGATCAATACGATACAGAATATAAAGCATTGCTCTCTAATTTTGGTTGGTACGATTTCTTTATTATTAGTGAACGAGGCACCATAATCTACTCTGTCACGAGAGAAAGCGATTTAGGTCAAAAAATATCAAGTGATTTAAAAGGTTCTTCTTTTGAGAAAGCATTTAGCCTAGCGAGTAAATCTGATTCAAACGAAAGTCATTTTGGTGATTTTCGTCCTTATCCACCTAGCAATAACGATCCTGCTGCATTTGCAGTGAAGCCTGTTTTGGTAAATGGGAAACGTATTGGTTTTATTGCTTATCAACAGCCCATAGATAAGCTAAATAACATTTTAGGTAATAGAGAAGGAATGGGAAATACTGGCGAATCGTATCTAGTAGGACAAGACAATTTAATGCGTTCGAATTCTTATCTCAATCCTACACAATACTCGGTAGCCGCTTCTTTTGCACAAGGTAATACAGTAAAAACAACAGCGGTCAACAGCGCCTTAAAAGGTGAAAAAGGTATTCAAGTGATTATGGATTATAACGATAATTCTGTTGTGAGTAATTTCGGAATTATATTCAACTTAATAGCGGCGTCAGATGGGCAATAATTTCTGAAATTGATGTTGAAGAGGCTTTTAATCCAAAAACGTCTGCACATGAAGATTTTTACAAAACCTATATTGAAAAATATGGTTATTATGATTTGTTTCTCATTAATCCTGACGGACATATTTTCTATACGGTTACGAAAGAAGCTGATTTAAATACCAACATCTTAAACGGTAAATACGCCACTCAAACCTTGGCGAATTAGTGACAAAAATAAGTAAGACAAAAACTTATGACATTATCGATTTTGCTCCCTATGCTCCCAGTAATGATGAACCCGCCGCTTTTATTGCACAACCTTTGCTAAACGCACAGGGAGAAACATCGCTCTATGTTGCTTTACAATTACCTTTAGAAGGCATTCAAACAATCATGAGCGCTCGAGAAGGCATGGGTAAAACAGGTGAAAGTTACTTGGTAGGTAGCGACCTGAGAATGCGCAGTGATTCATTTCTTGATCCTATCGGGCATACCGTAAAAGCTAGCTTTGCCGGCACAATTGAACAAAACGGTGTTAATACTGAAGCCGTTGAACGCGCATTGCAAGGCGAAAAAAATACTAGTGTTATTACCGATTATAATGGTCAACCCGTACTATCATCCTTTGATCGCATTGAGTTTGGCTCTTTCAATTGGGCTATTATATCTGAAATAGATGAGCCGGAAGCATTCGCTTCGATTCGAAGTAATACCACCTTTATGATCATTCTAATGTTGGGCTTTACTCTCATCATAGCCTTGACCGGTTTTTGGTTTGCTAAACGCATCTCAACTCCAATTATTGAGGTGGCAGCAATAGCTAAACAGGTAGCAAGTGGTGATTTAACCATGTCTGTTGAGCAAAATTCAAATGATGAGGTAGGACAACTACAAGAAGCCATCAATCATATGATTGTTAACCTTTCTAAAATGGTTGGCAATATATCAGGCATTGCACTTCAACAAGCATCAACCTCTGAAGAGCTCGCCGCGATAACAACACAAACTAATAATACCGTTTCAGAGCAACAATCAATTGCTGAACAACTCGCAACAGCAATGCAAGAAATGGGAACAACCGTTAATGAAATTGCCGAAAGCACATCAACCACCTCATCTGCTGTAGATACTATTCAGGATAAAGTGCACGATAGCTCACATAAGTTAGATGAAACTTATCAATCAATTATGAATATGACGGCTCAAATTCAAGAATCAGAGCAAAGTGTTAAAAAAGTAAGAAGTGATTTTGACCAAGTAATCAGCATACTCGATGTCATTAAAGGAATAGCAGATCAAACCAACTTACTTGCACTAAATGCCGCTATAGAAGCAGCAAGAGCCGGCGAACAAGGCCGAGGGTTTGCTGTTGTTGCTGATGAAGTAAGACAGTTAGCGCAACGCACTCAAGATTCAACCAAACAAATAGATGACATGATCAATACGATAGTTAACGGGGCTGACTCGTCTGTTGATGTCATGTCAAATAGTGTGACTCATGCGGCTACTGTACAAAAACATGCGAAAGAAGTTATGGAGTTGAATAAAGTAATTGAAGTTGAAATCCATCAAATAACAGATTTAAGCGCCCATATTGCTACAGCAACAGAAGAGCAATCGGTTGTCGTTAAAGAAATGTTGCAGAATGTTGAAACCCTTAATGTAGGGGTGACCGAAACGAGTCATGCAACGGATAATATTGCAGAGTCAAGTGTTGAACTAGCTAGACTAGCAACCGAGTTAGAACAAGAGTCCTCGGCATTTAAGGTCAATCAAGGTTAAGAATAAAGAACCTAAAATAATGAACAGTTAAATCAGTTGTGGCCGAACATGAAAATGTTTGGCCTTTTTTCTAAACTCTATAATCGCAAGTTTTCAAACGTTGCTATTCTAAACTTTAATATTGTTTAGAAAAACATCCCTGTCAGATAATCTCACACAATGGAATTACCCTTCATAATTATTGCTCAACGGGTATTCCACTCTGTCTAATTACTACTCTGTCTAATTACTACTTTTATTGTGACTAAATTTTGCCAACAATATTGAGGAACCAACCTTTAGCATCATAATTAAGATCGGTTAAATCATCGTTAAAGTCAGTGAAATTGTAACCAATACCCACTTTCAGGTTTTGACCAAAATGACGATGAATCGCAGTTAAGAAACCTTTTCTGTTATCTTGTGCTGCTTTTACATCTAACATTCTGCCTTCAATAAGAAAGTCCCAATGACGCACTACATGCCAATTCGCTCTAACCACATATAAATCGGTAGTGCTGTCATACCAAATACCTTCTTCACGGCCTTCACGAACTTCACCCACTTTATGTGCGTATTTTGCTCCAATTGTCCACGAGTCGTTAAGTCGTAATTAGCGTCAAAAGCAAATACATGGCTACGTTGTTGATAATTGTTCTGTTGACCATTATTCGTATATTGATCGATAGGTGCTAAATCGTATAAGTAGTTATAAGTTGCTAGGGCATTAAACTTGTCATTATCAACAGGACGATAAGCAAAGCCTAACAAACCTTCGGTATAATCACTGTTAAGTTGGTCTTCAATACTTGAATCACTAATGGCAAAATCAATGCGTAGTTGCGCGCGCCAATCGGGGTTCACTTTATACGATAGATTATTACGAACTAGATAAGAGTCACGTTGTTGTTCGCCTTGCTCATCTTGCCTAAATTCTAATGCAGTACCATATTTAAAGTTTTTAGTTGCATAACCTGCGTTTAATGCAATAGCGTTACGCTTAATGGTTGCTTGTTCTGCGTCTTCTAACTCACCATTTTCATAACTTAATCCTAATACCCACTGTTCGCTAGGTAAAAACTCAATACCGTAAGCATGTGTTAAGCCAACGCGATTACTACCATGTTGATATCGCTCTTCACCATAAACATTAACGGCATCAGTAAAGCGATGGCGTACACCACTGACTAATTGTCCGTTACGTCCGACCAAGCCATTATCGGTTCTGTCTGGATCAAGCTCATAGTTTAAATAAACGTTACTCGCATCACTGTATTGATAATCAGAGCCTATTCTAGCGCCAAAACCTTGGTTTCCTTCCGACACTTCACCTAACAAAGAAACAGCATCGCTTACTTGATATTTACCGCCCAAACCAACACGATTATTGGCGAGTTTGGTTTCATCATGTTTAAGTGTGCCTTGGGCAAAACCGTATACACCCCATTGTGATGAATCTTGATAATCAAGTTGTACTGCAAGATCGGTTCTTTCGCCTACATTTTGACTTTGTTGTGTCGCTGTTTCAGTGTCTTCAATACGCAAACCTGCGCTAAGTTCCCAGTGTTCATTAAGCTGATGCGCAACATTTAACTCCGCACTAAGTTTGTCAATACCGCCATCTTCGTCTCGGCTATCAAGACGCAAACTGGTTTGAGTGTCGTCAGTTACGGGTAGTTGGAATTGAACCCCTGCTTGGTCGGTATCGTATTGGCTAAACTGACCAACACCAGAGAAACCTTGTTGGCGCTGCTGCCAATAGAAGTTACCTCGACTTTGTAAGCCACCATCTGAATCACTATCAAAACCTAAATCACTGAAGATAAAGGCACTCTCTATACGATAAGCCTTTGCTTTATCATCGGTTGTAATATTTGACGAACTACTGGAAGTAATATCAGAAAAATTAAAACCACCGTTACTAGAATTTACCCCTGCAACACCTTGTCCGCGTGTTTGTGCTGTTTCTAGTTTTAGATAACTTTGTGCAGAATAACGAAAAGTAAGATCAAGCCCTGCTAATTGGTGATCTTCTATCCCCATATCTTCTTTACTAGCGGTTATACCGACTTTAATATTGTCGTTAAGCCAATAACTTGCCCGACCACCAACGCTTAAATCATCAAGTTCTTCAAAGCCAGGCGTATATTCATAATTAACGACTAAGTAAGTTGGATGACCCGATAAGCCGCCCGTACGCACAATTAAATTATCACTACTAATTGAAGCTAATGGTTTGGTTAATAATATGCGACCTTGTAAAGAATCTACGTCATAGTCTTGTCCTGGAGCTAAAGGTGTTGAACTAATAACCAGGTTAGAGTCTTTGTCTCTTACTTCAATGGTGACTCGTTCTGAGCCTTGAGTGATATCTTGATTTTGCAAATAATACAAAGAGCCGCCTGTGCCGCGTAACTCTTCGTAAGCGGCACTAGTGCCTGCTTCTGCCGCGAACACTTTAACATTACTAACTCTTTCACCAAATTGGGTTAAGGCTTCGCTATTCCAATCAAGACTGGCACCATATAAACCGCGTTCAATTCGTGAAAATTCGGTGTCTTTAATATCCGCGATGAAGTTACCCCACATTAAATGAGATTTATCATCGTTGATTTTTGCATAAAAGCGCCCCTGTGTTGGTGCGTCTTCAACCACGGTAGAATCATCACCGTAAACAGCATAATGATTTTCTTCTTCAAGACGGCGTAGTAGGCTGCTTGGATCTTTTTTATTCAAGTTAGAAAACAGATCTTCTAAAGGCTCTTCTTGGCTATCAAGACTTGTTGTAATGGTGTAGGTGTCTTGCCACTTTCCTTTCGCATAAAAGGCAATGCGACCATCAACAAACATATCATCATTAAAATGCTGTTGATCACCTGTCACTAACCCAATATCGCCATTAGTGGTGTTTTTACCAACAGTTAGGTCTGCCATACCGACATAAAACCAATCATTACTTTTTAATTCAAGATGGCGCTGAAATAACTGGCCATTGCCTTGTTCATTCAGAACGGCAACCTCAACATTGTGAACGCCTGATGGAATAATTTGTTCAGCAACAAATTGCTGCTGTTCATTTACGGGTAATTTTTTACCTAAAAAATAAACCGAATGATCATTAGGCACATTATCGCCATTAACCGTTAAGGTGCCACCACTAAGTTTTATGTTTTGTATGCTTAAATGGCTTTCTCCGTAGCCGCCTAATAATGCCTGCTCTATGGGGAAATCAGTATTAGTTTGTTGGTTAAGATTTAGTGCAAAAGTTTGGGTTTCATCAAATTGGCCATTCTCGTTGTACACACGTAAACGATAATGTAATGGCTCACCGAGGCGAAGTATTGAAAATACTTCTTCATCTTGCCATTTAGCTCGATTGTTTTTGTCTAAAGCAACGATAAATTCAGGCTCACTTTGTACTGATTTATTGTTGGTGAAAATACGCACTTCTGCTTTATCAAAAAAGGTAGAATAATTACTGTGTCCTTGAAAATCGACAGTAATACTATCTTCTTCTTCACCATTATCATGATGACGAACAACTGATGTGACGTTAAGCGCCGCTTGTATTTTTAAATTATCGTAGTGCAACTGAACATTGGCATTATCTAACGCAATATCAGTACAGCGTTGGTGATCCGCATCATTTGCTGATTGCTCTGCAACAATAGGCTTACCGTCAACGGTAACAACAAAAGGAGCAGGAGTTGCTTTGGTTAATTGGCAAACATCATAGCGAATAAAATCTGAATGGTCAGTAATAGCCGTCACTACTTCTTCATCGTACCAAGCGAAAAGTTCAACGCGACGGTTCTTCTCCATACCTATCAAAGTGTCGTTAGCGGCAATAGGTAATGAACTGCCTTTACCTTCAGTTGTTATAGCGCTGCTCTCTAACGCTAATTGTTGCTGAAAATACTTAGCAACAATTGAGGCTCTAAAATCAGATAGACCAACATTTGATTGATATATGGCTTTCGCTCGGCTACTTAATTTTTGATTATCAGTATGGCCAACAAAATGTAAACGCACATTTTTCTTACCCGTTAATTGTGCAATAACCTTATGGGGGTAATTCCACATAGCACTGGTTTGTATTCATGAAAGTCTACAGCCCTTAATTTAAAGGGCTTTCAGTCGTTTTTGTGTTTATACTGTTTTCAACTGCAAATTTAGTAACATCTTGAATATCAATAACATTATCTGTATGCCTAAATTCAAAATTTCCGAGTAAGTTAATGTGCTGCCAAGCTACAGGTGAAAAACGCTTAATTTGACTACATAACACTTCATCATTAGCAGCTTCAGCCTTTGCTAATAACTCGGAAAGTATCGATGTGTTGTAGTAAATAATACAGCAAGCTAATATTTTGTTGCATTGATTGCTTATCTCATACGCCTTGTCAGTTTTACCTAATAGTTTTTTGCCGCTAATTTGAAGAATTCCAGCTCGTAATTGATGAAATGCCTCACCTCTGTTTAATGCTCTACTTACTCGTCTTCTCAAATCGATATCATTAATGTAGTTAAGCATATATATGCTCATAGTCATTTTATCAAACTCGATAAGTGCCTTTAACGTAGGGTTTTTCTTTGAATATGATGATAATTTTCTGATGATGGTACTTTGGTTTGGTTTCTTTTAGCGCTAATGAGGCAAGGATTCGTAATATGTTGTCCCATTCATCAATAATAAGTTGTTTATTAACCTGGCTCGATGGTTTAATCAACAATTCTGAGTATTCACTTGGTTTATTGAATGCAACTAAATTTTTCTCAGCTTTCATATTTAATTGAGTAAATCTTGGCATGAAGTCATAGCCAAATAAATTCATCAAAGCAAAATTAACGCGATTGATCGAATGCATGTCTCCAGAAACTGACGTGATATTAAGATCGCTAGTATTATTATATACGATATCTAATACATAGTGACTCTCGTGTTCATTAGCACCAATTATCTTGGTATTAACAGGCAAATGATTAGCAATTAAACTATAAGATACAACACCTTTACCATAGCCAAAATATTTTGTTGAGTATCTTGACTGTACTGTTTGATATCTTGTTTCGAGCTTTTGTCCATCTAAACTGGCATGAATGCCATAATCAGACAAATTATAATTATTGAATATCGGAAGTTGGGCTGTTTTATTAATGATTTGATCACTGGCATCAATCATAGAATCAATTCGGATAAATTTACCCGCAATATTTTTTAAGTTTTCCAAGCTTACATCTGATGATTCAGCGATACGCTTGTTCCCTATTGATGTGCCTTGTGCAACAAAATATGCTTTCAGGTAATCAGGTTGGGCTTTTGATTTAGATCCTTTATTGAGTATGTGGGTGAAACTATCAAAAAAACCTGTATGTTTAGCTGTGTAATCGATAACTTTTGAGATACTTTTCGTTTCAATATCCTGGTAAAAAGGATTGTTAGCTTTATCTTCTGCCCTTTTGTACGGCAGTGTCCAGGATAGGTTGTTTTCATTGATTTTTATTTCTTTATTTTCTTTTGACTTTATACGTGCATTAACCATCTTATATAGAGATTCTAATTCAATCTCTTTCTCCTGGAGTAATTCCACAATTGATTTGAGATTAAGGCAGTCAGAAAGCTCATTTAATATTTTAGCTTTATCCTTATTCCATCTTTCAAGGGAAATCAAATCATCCTCCAAATGACGATAATTGACACTGTCTGAAATAAAAGTGCTTCCTGATTTAATTGTTTGTGCAAGAGAGCGGTATAACATGACTTCATATCGCTTGATATTAACAAACTTTACATCGTGGTCATCATCTTTAGATCCCTGCGTGAATTTTACTGAGCCTTTATAGGTAATATACTTTAGTTGCGCGGTAGAAATGAAGTCGGTAGGTACTTCTGAAGCTAACCTATCATCCATTTTATCTTTGGATAACATTAATTTCTTAATAAAATTAATGGCATTGTTAAGGTGATGATTATTACCACAGCTAAAATCAATCGCCATAAAGGTACTACGCAAATTGGTTTTTATTGCATTATGCTCTTTGCTGTAATATTCCCACTCATATTTTTTGTTATTAACTTCAGGCTCAGCCAATTTATTAGTGAATTCATCAAAGTTGTCTTTTTTGATGATCGCATAACATTTTGGCCGAATTTGATCTTGGTGTATATTTTGATTATTAACAACTTTGAGCATTTGACTTGCTAATTTTCGATCTTCACCTACACCCAATTTTGCCTCAAGTATTTTTTCTCCTGCATCAACTTCGGCATGCTTTTCGTAGCCTTGAATTTTATGTACCAAATACGTTGTTAAATGATCATTCAATTTGATGAATCGCTGCCAAACAAAACACATCATACATAATCGGAACTTCATGAGTTCGAATCGTTTGAGTTGATAGACATCATAAAAATCACATATGTCGGCATAATACTGGATATTTTGTCGGGATATTGCCCGACTTGGAAATAATAGATTTTGACTGTTGAAAAATCTCAACTATTTTTTGCTGCTTTTTGAGTTCTTTACGCATTTCATTTGTGGCAAAACTCTTAGGATCTTGTTTTAAGAGCGTCAAACCAGTGATTGTTTGTTCATCTGCCAACAGTCCATCTAATGTATCCCGAGATGTTTTATCTAGTAAAGTGCCAAGTTTTTTCGCTAAACGTTTTTCTTCACGCTGTATAGCCAATGATACCAGGTCTTGTAAAGTCGAATATTTAGGTCGTACAATTTGATGCTTTTCGAAAAAATTTAATAATTCATCAAATATAAAGCGTGGGGATATATCTCTTTTTGATAAGCGTTTAGCTTGTCGGCTCACCTCTATGCCAAATGATGCCTCGTAACGCTTATAACTGTAGATACTTAAAATCGCTTTTTGGGCTGCGTAATGCTTACCTTTGGATGTTAGCTTTTTTGGAAAGTGAGTGTGTGGGAAATAACGATTAATGATAAACCAGGTATCATCTCGAACATCTGAAAATGCAAAGTTATAAAATTGTCGGGATGCTCGAAAATATCCTGATTGGAGAATATAGTTAATTTTATTATAAATACTCTTCTGTTGCTCAAGATAAACTTCATCTTCTACTGTGATCTCAAAGAGCAGCTCTCTATCTTCCGCATCTATTTTGGGAATTTCGTAAAGTTCATCAATTTCTTCACTCGTTAAAATGTTAAGGCTGTTGTTGATGGCCAAAGTACATACTCCTTTATTTATTCATTAAATGCTCACCTTCAGCTTTTAATGTTCCGTCACCGTTAACATATTTATATAAGGTAGTTGTGGTCATGCCTAGGCGTTTGGCAATATCCAATGAGACTGCATTTTTATCTGACATTGCAGTCATTGCCATCTTTAATGTAGATTTATCCATTTTTGGCGGACGTCCTCCCTTACGACCTCTCGCACGAGCCGCAGCTAAACCTGCATTTGTACGTTCACGTATTAATTCGCGTTCATATTCTGCTAATGCAGCGAAAATACCAAAAATTAGTCGTCCATTGGCCGTTGTAGTGTCAATTTCTGCACCAGTTCCCGTAAGCACTTTAAAATTTATTTTTTTGCTTTCCAAGTCATCAACTAAAGAGACAAGATCTTTCATATCTCTCCCTAATCGATCCGACTTCCAGACAATAAGAGTGTTGCCTGGTTGCAGTGCTTTAAGACAAGCTTCTAATCCAGGGCGTGAATCCTTGCGACTGGATGCATGATCGTGATAAATCCTATTATTATCTACTCCTGCTTGAATAAGTGCATCTATCTGTAAATCCAAAGACTTGAGAGCCGTCTGATTTTGAAACGCGAGCATAACCGATAAACATAAGACAAACTTGAGCCAATAAAGATAAAATTCATACTACAATCTTGCATAGTTTAAAACAATGGGTTTATTGGTTGTTTTTCGGCATATTATCGTCAAAATATAATGAACCAAGAAAACGACCGTTTTAATTACTGTAATAGAGATGACAAATTGCTATTAGCCTGATAAGCTTATTATCATCAGGTGATAATAGAAAGCAGAGAAAAAATAACATATGGAAAAAGATCCTCAATTTTGGATGTATTGTTGGAGCTTCATGGCACAGAATATACCGAAGATAATAGCTATTGGTACAAAATAGAAGCGTGGGAGGTTGAGCCTAGTAAGGAAATTCCTCACGGGATCCGCTATAACCTGACGCTACACAATAATCATAATAAGCGGATTATGGGGTTCGATAACGCGCATGCTGTAAAATCAAGAAAGAAAGGTAGATTTAAGGGGCGGATTATCGCATACGATCACCTACATAAATCAGCGGTCGACAAAGGTACGCCTTATATATTTTCCAGTGCACAACAATTGTTAAATGATTTTTTCACCGAGGTTAACCGAATTTTAAGCGAGGTTGCACAATGAGTAAGTTAAAAATTGGCATTATGCCCAGAGATGAATTTCAACGCAGGATTCTTGATATTGCGGCAGGAAAAATCACACCCAAGCGTGAGGATCCAAAAATATGGTTTAGCTCTATGAAATCACTTGGAGAAGTATTAAGTGATAACAATATCCGATTATTAAAACTAATCAACGAGCATCACCCAGAAACTCTTGGTGAACTTGCTCGCTTAAGTGGGCGACACACCAGTAACTTGAGCCGTACACTTAAAACCATGGAAAAGTACGGTATTGTTGAGTTGAAAAAGCACGCCCAAAAAGTGCAAGTAATTACTAAAGCGACAGAATTCGATATCCAATATGCTATAGGGTAATGCATTTAATTGAAGTTTTGTTTTAATACCAAAATTTTTTTATGATAATGAAAACCAATACTTTTTTAAGTGGTGAGAATAATGGCAATTACTGAAGAACAATACGGTGAGATTACAGACGAATTGGATTCGCATGAATTTTTTAACTTAGGTGATTTAGCCGGTGCAGCCAGTAATTCAAATTTACTCGCAGAGCTTGACGGTCTACATGCTCTTTCAAAGCGAGCACTCGATTATAGTTATAATAAAGAAACGCATGGATCATTGGAAAAATTTCTCGAAGAAGTTGAAGAGATGGTCGGTGGTGTTACTGGCGCAATAGAAGCACTTGAAAAAATCGAGAGCGTATTATCAAAAGTAGAAGAAGTATTGAGCAATAAACTCTATGCTGAAGAATTCGAGGGTGACTAATTTTAAATAGCGTTGCCTATAAAATGCTCACTGTGTATTTTTCGAACTGACATAGTATAAAAAATAAATAACTTTTAGTGGGTGCGGAAAGACAGCTGTATGGTTATCTTCATCACATAAAAAATTCACACACGTTATGATAATACGAAGTATCTTGCACACTTATTTGTCTGTTTATTAGAATCGGTATAATAAAAAACCTCTCAATTATATAGGTTGTTTAACCTTAGTTGAGAGGCTCTGACTTATCAATTAACAGTAGGTGTCTTTGTTAATTGCTTGTCCACCAATATCTACAGTAAATAGTGTTAATCGAGAGTTTTTAGTTCTACACTCATCTCTATCATAGTATGAAGGGCAATCAGCATTAACTGCGGGGTTATTCACTCGTGATCGTAACTCCAAATCTATTGTATTTAAGAATTGATTATTTACTCCATTATAAACGCCACCTCCATTCACCGGAATGCCAGATCCTCTAGGATAGCCACCGTCTCGCTTTTTAGGGTAAATAAATTGGTTCTGCGGTTGTGCACCAAAGAAACCCATCATTACTTCATAGTCAGCAACTAATACGGCTTCTTGAAATGTATAATTGTAAGTTACTGAAGTTATTTTCGCTGTATACGGAGCACCCTGATAAGTAATACAATTACTAAAGGGTAGTCTAGGCTTAGGCCGGCTAGTGGTCCAATTAGGGTAATATCCATCTGTAAATGGCATTACTACATCGTATGTAACCATGCCACCAGGTCCATAATCACTAGGCGCAAAATTTCCATCCTCCTTCACAAGGTTTAAAGTGCAAATACCTGTTGCGGCTAAAGTAGACGTAGAAACAAACGCCGTGAAGATTAATGGAATCAATGTATATATCTTTTTCATTATTAATAATCCTTTGTTAATATTAAAAATAACAAGGATACAAAAATTCTAAATAGGGTTATTTAGAATAAGTTAATTACAACAATGACTAGATAATGATTAATTACGCTCAATGTAATAACTGAATGATCCCTGCAAAACAAATAAAAAACATAGGATAAATTTATTGTCAACAATAAATAATTCTTTTTTTATTGAATACTTACGATATATTCATTATAAATTGAACTTATAGAACAATATGATGCGAAAGGTAGTAATGGCACTATTTAAACAGGATATAACCAAGTCGGCTTATGGCGAGGAAAAAGTAAGTGGCAGAGCTAGACGATGATTACCACTTAACCCTGTTAAAATGCGCTAGCCGTACGAGGTAAATGCTTAATTGTTAGATTTATCTTAACTTGAATCGATGTATGAGTTACGATTGATTATTGTGTTAATAGCGCTTTTTACGGCCTCTTGTGGTTATAAAGGTGATAGTGAGTATTTAAAAATGGAACATGGTCATTCGTAAATAAGGATATTAATTAGATGAAAAAAACAGCTTTTTCAGCAACGCTTGTTGCACTTTTTACAGCTAACGTACAAGCAGATACAGTTGGTCTATACCTTGGCAGCCAAATTTGGCAGAGTGAAGCAAGTGGTATTTTTGGTGAAGAAAACAGACTAATTGATTTTAATTTAAAAAAAGAGCAACAAATTAACTACTTTGTTGCCGTTGAACATCCTTTTCCTTTGCTCCCTAATGTACGCATTTCAAGTACAACGCTTGATACCACAGGTAAAGCTACCTTAACGCAAGCATTTAGCTTCGGCAGTGAAACCTTTCCTATTGATGACGATGTTAATGTCAGTTTTAACGTCAGTTATATCGACTACACCTTATATTATGAATTATTTGATAATGGTTTATTTTCATTTGATTTGGGTTTAACCGCTAGAGACTTTAGTGGTGCCGTTACTGTTACAGGGCCAAAAATTATTGATGATGATGATGATTGTCCTCAAACATCGCAAGGTAATCCTTGTACATCAACACCAACATCAAGTTCTGTTACTCCTACAGGTAAAATAAAAACCGACGAAATTGAGCCTATGTTGTATGTTGCTACCAACATTATCTTGCCGTTAACTAACTTAAGTGTATTTGCTCAAGGTGATTTTTCATTAATAAATGACCATACACTTTTTGACTATCATGTTGGTTTAAGTTACGACCTCGTTAAGAGTAGGGTGGGACATTTTAATCTGACCTTAGGATATCGTGCCGTGAAAATGGAATTTGAAAATTTAGACAATTTATATACAGATCTTGAATTTAAAGGTGCTTTTGTTGGCGTGATTGCACACTTTTAAAGCTGATCAAATAATCTACTAGGAAGTTTTGAATTTAGGTATGTAATTAATATTATTATTGTTCAATGAGTTAAGTGGGTTTTAGTTAAAGAAATTATGAGCACGAAAGCGCTGTAGGCATTGTAACTTAGGGGGTGTAGGGTTTCTTGAATACAAACCAGTGCTATGTGGAATTAACCCCTAGTTGCTTGATCTTGTTCATTAAACCATTCAAGGTTAACCCCTGCACTAAACGTTTTAACATGATCACTGGTAATCAAAAATGCTGTATTACCCTCAAACGCCTCAACTTGGTCAAGTACAGTATTGTACTCCTGCAAAACATCTAAAGTTAACGTGTTATCATTATCACCATTCGTTAAGTTTAATATATGAATACCTTCATCGAAGGTTAGGTTCATTGTTGTCATTAGTAAAAGTTCTCGTTGTAATTTTATTAATTTATGGGATGCCAACGTTTATTTGATATTAACCTGTTCCAAGCAAGTAATGTTGCACTCACTAAAAACTGTTAACTACCCGTCAACGCCGACGTGGTTTTCATTAACTCATGTAAGCTCGTAAGTCGTATTATTTGGTGCTCTTCAATAGTCAACAAAGCACCAAGTATTATGTCTTTTTGCACCTCACTAATTGGGTATATTCCATTATTAAATTGTCCTGTTTAATTAAAGCAGACCGACAAGAGTGATGCCCTGCTACGTTATATTAAGTATTAAGCCTTATTTTTTTAATATCTTTTTTTAAATGAATTGTTTTACTGCCTTTACTTGGCAGCAAAGATTTAGCGTCATCGAGTGTGAAAACACTATCGTTTTGGCTGTTTTGGTAAGCAAGTTGCAGCAATTTTTCCAATAGATTTTGTTTTTTCACCTGTTGGTTAAAGCAATGGCGTAATGTTTGATATTGGTTGGCGTTAATATCATAAATTTTATACAAATACGTGCAGGCTAGTCGGTATTGCTTTTGTTTTATTGCCTTAATGTAAGCTTGGTAATAGGTTTTATAATTCTTGTTTGTATGTGAGTTTTTAATGGCTTTAAACTTGACTGAATTTTTTATGTATAAAAGGAAAAACAAGCAGAGTAAAAATAAAGCACTTAGAGCAATAATTGAAAGAAGCTTTGTTTTGCTCCACTGATTTTCATCAGCCAGATGACTACCTTGTTCTTTTATTTCTGTTACTATCCAATGTTGACTTGGTACTCGTGTACTTGAAAGTGTGTTAGTGGTTAGGTTCCACCAGTAAAAGCTTTGCTCGGGAATATAATATTCACCGGCCTGCTCAAAAAAATAAGTGAAGGATTCTGTACGTTCCCCCTTAAGTGACCCTCTGGATATTCTGTCTTGCAGCTGTAAGGGGTTATGATAAGTACTCACACCATTGAGCTCCGGCTTGGTGTAGGCGGGTAACATCATTGCCGGAACATCATCCCCGCTGAAGGTGATAACCTGAGTGACGGCGTCACCAATATTGTATGTTCGATCTTCGATAATCCCATCTTTGATGCTTATTTTAAAATCGGAGCTGACCGTATAGCTGTCTATTTGTGTAAGTTCAGCGGCAATTTGGCGGTGAAGCTTAACGGTGGAGTATAAACTTTACCTTCAACAACATTTGATGCGCCAATTTTTATTGAAACAAATACACCGATGGACGGTATTTGATATTTTCCCTCTTTAAGCGGGTATAGGGTCAGCTCTCTTATTTGACTAGCCCAAGTCATGCCTTTTACTCTTTTAGTGCTGTTAATCGCGAATTGATTCCGGGGAGTATGACCGTGTTCGCTATTTGTGGGTTGTCCAACTGAGTGCCTTTGGCAAACCAGTGCTGAGTTGATGTTTCTATTTCCAAAACCACGGCTTGTTTAACAAGAATGTTATTAGGTGTTTGTAAGCGTATCGATATATTGAACTGCTCATTGGCTAATAGCTCTGTAATTGAAGTCGCCTTTAAGGGGAACACCACAAAACATGCAATGATAAAACAATATAATGAAATAGAACTAAACGGCTTATTCATTGTTGTTATCATCTTGTTTTATAGCCGATGCTTGTTGTTCAAGTTGCTTTTGAAATTTATAAGAAAGAAAGCGAGACGGGTTTTTCTGTACCTGACGTAACCACAGTTCATTTAATTTAGAGTCTTGTAAGATTTGTTCAGCTGTTAACTGGGGCCTTTTTTGAGGAATGATGTCTTTTCTTTCTGCACCATCAGCAGTTTGTGGTTCATCCCCCAAAGCTTCACTCGATTCTCCTAACTCTTCTGCCTGATTTTGCGAAGTTAAGTTTATTTCGTTAATAATTGCCTGAACAATTTTCAGGTTTTTTTGTGCTCCATGGTGATTTTCATTTTCTATTAATATGGCTTGATAAACTTCTCTTGCGTTAACATAATGGCGAGCGTGAGCCATTGCATTTGCGCGAAAAAATTTGATTTTAAGGCGATCAAACTGATTATAAATACTGGCCGCCTGATCAAAATCTTCTGCGGCATAATAACTATAAGCCTGCCAAAAAGGTTCGTTAAAAGTACTCGCAGCCTGACGATAATAATCAAAGTTGAATAACATTTGCCCTTGTTGGTTTCGTGTTAGCCACAAATCCGCCATGACCTGCGGTTTTACATAGCTAAAGAGCATGACTAGCACAAGTAAAATAACATTGAGCTGAAGTTTTCTGGCGCGGTAAAATTGCCAAAATATATTGATTGATTTCTTCATGGCTCTAATTACCATTGCAAGGTCCGACCACGGCGAAACCACAACAGAAAGCATGCGGCCATTATAAAAACTAATGGATAACCTGAGTCATACCGTGGCAGGCTTTCATCATCAACAATGCCCAATTTATTGTCTAAATATTTACTTACTTGTACGACATCTTGTTTGTCATGACTCATTAATACCAGTTGGCCATTACTACTGTCTGCCAGAGTTTCTAATTGTGATAATTGTAGCGGGATAATTAACGATGTCTCATCGATATTGACTATTGCAGAGGTGGCTTTCCTATCGCCCAAACAATCAGTTGGTGCGGGTGGTTTTTAAAAAAACGATTAAATTGCCTTGCTGTTTCAGGTGTTGCTCCATCTCCCAGAATAAGCAAAGTACCCGGCACTTGTGTTGTTTGTAATAACGCTTGTGCTAACGGGAGAGTGGCTTGGGGTAATTTACCTGATTTTGGCATCAACTTGTTATTTAACGGATTTAGGAAGTGGCGGATCATGTCACTGTCACTTGTTATTGGTATTACCGTATGAGCCGATCCTGCATAGGCAATAAGTGCTGTGTTTGCATCCCCCCTAAGTGCAAGTAACTCAATGATTTTTTGCTTTGCCCTTAACAGGCGCGAAGGCTGAATATCGCTCTGATTCATAGATTCTGAGACATCAAGGGCGATAATCAGTGGTGATTTATCTTCGGAAAAAGGCGATGGCTGTTGTTTCCGGCTAGGTCCGGCTGCAACTATGCAGGCTAACAATACAAAAATCACCGTGACATTTTTTGGTGTGAGTTTATTGTTTTTACCTGCATTGACCGTAAGGTGCTGCAATATTTCGGCTGACATTACTTTTCGCCAAACCCTTAAGTTGTTATTTCTTTGATAAAAAGATTTTATGATCACCAACAGTGGAAAAATGAGCAATAGCCAATAGGGGCGCAGAAAGTGAAAACTCTGTAACATCATTAAATCAGACATGGTATTTCGCTCTTGATTTGAATCTGAAACGAAAAACAACCACCAATAAAATACTCACATAGAGCACAGTAAGTAGGATCACCGAGAAATGATGGATACTTGTTCTGGGGCGAAAAGACTGAATGTCGAATTGTTGTGGCTCTAGAGCATTTATTTGTTGGTAAATTTTATGCAATTCTTTACGGTTCATGGCCTGAAAATAAGCGCCTGCTGTTATTTTTGAAATTTTCTTAAGTGCTTCTTCATTAACCTTTTCTTCACCCAATGTTTGAGGATCGCCAATGGCAATGGTGTAGATTTTTATCTTTGATGCTGCAGCAATAATAGCGGCTTCAATGGGTGGAACTTTAGAGCCGGTATCATTGCCGTCGGTCAATAAAATAAGTACTTTGTTCTTGGTTTTAGCCTTGTTAAATGCACTAATGGCAAGCCCAATAGCATCACCTATAGCGGTACTTTGTCCGGCCATGCCTATGCTTGACTCGTTAAGAAGTGTTAACCAAGTTGTCAGGTCGTCGGTAAAAGGGGCCTGTATATAGGGAGCATCGCCAAATAATATCAAGCCCAAGCGGTCGTGCTTACGTGCTTTAACAAAATCAGTTAATATTAGTTTAACGGAGGTTAAACGATCAAGTTTTTCACCTTTTAAATTGGTGAAGTCTTCAGCAGCCATCGAACCAGATAAATCAACTGCGATCATTAAATCTCTCGCAGATTTTTGTTGGATAATCGGCTCACCTATTTTTTCTGGCTTGGCCATTGCCGTGACTAAGCATAGCCAGGAAAATATCAGCAAAACCCGTTGAATGACTTTTCTGTTCATAATGACAGCGCCGCTTTCAGGCTTTTCCCCAGTAACCGCCACTAAACGGGTAAAATAAGGCACCTGAAGGGCGCTCTTGTTTTCCTTATAGGGTGGAGCCGACCACCTGACCAATACAGGGGCAAAAAGCAAAATAAAGCACCAGGGATGAACAAACTCAATCATTTGGCCTCCTGTGGAACTTTATCCATAACCTGATTTCATTGAGTAGAGTTTGAATTTGTTGTGGGCTGATCTGAGATGCAGGTGCAAAAGATAATAAATGTAGTTGTCTGGCACACCGCTTGGTGAATGCTGTGCTTTGACAATGTTGATCTAGCCAAGCGTCCCATTCGTCACTTTGTAATTGACAAATCTGGCTACGGTCAAATGCCACCAGTGCGGTTTTACGTAATAATGCGGGTAATTGTCGGTAAATAGCTTGCTGTTCGAGGTCGTAAAAAGTCGGTAATGCGTTTATCCAAACTAATGCTTCTCTTCGGTAGGCATTACGTTGATAAGCTTGCCACAGCCCATACATTTTTTTAATGGTAAACAAAAATAAACCTAGGAGTAAAAATTTCCAACCAATGGTTTGCGGCCACCAACTAATAGCAGGTGGTGCGGTTGTTTCAACAAACGCTTTGAGCAGATAATTCCCCCAAGTGGATTGAAAAGCCATCATCGGTTCGCCTGACCCATAGCTTTACGTAACTGTTGCGCGGCGGGAGAAATTGTATCAATTGCTAATAAGGGGATACGAAGCTTATTAGCTGCTTTGGTATATTCGCTGAGCTGTGCTGCTAAATTTAACTCATACTCAGTTTGTGTTTTGCTATTGTCGGAAGAAAATTGAATTTGATAGCGCCCGTCACTCACTAACATTTGAGACATTTCAGGGAGTTTTCGCTCTAGCGGATCAAATACTTTGACCGCTATTATTTCATTATGTTGTCGTAAATGCTTCAGTAAATCCGTTGATTTATCATTCCGACCATTGCCATCACCAACATAGATGATTAAGGCATCATGCCGGCAAATATTGCCTAGTTTAGCTAACATGCTATTAAATGATGTACTCGGGTTTTGTTCAACATGACCACTTTTTAGCCGGTGATTTTGTTTAATGACTTCATTAAGTAAACTCACAACGTGCTGTTTGCTACGCTTGGCGTTTATGACTTTTAGATTATGATCATTAAAAACCAGTGCGCCAACACGATCACCCGTTGCAATTACTCGCCAAGCGATCAGCGCTGCTACTTCTGCCCCTACAACGGATTTCATTTTTTTGCTACTACCAAAGAACATACTTGCTCTTTGATCTATGGCCAGATATACATTGCGCTCGCGCTCTTCGGTATATACTTTTACATGGGGTTTACCGGTACGACGGGTAACTTTCCAGTCCATACTCCGAATATCATCACCTGGGCGGTAGTGTCGCAGTTCTTCAAAGTTAAGGCCTCGTCCACGCAGTTTAGATATTTGTTTGCCGGACAGCACACTGTTTACAGGCTGTTTAGGCTTAAAACTAAACTCTTTAGCCTGATATTGTAAACGTGTTAATGCTGCTATATCAGCGTAAATGTTATGGGTTTTGTCAGTCATAAATTGCCTCTTTTAGGCCACCGCTACCTGATGAAGTATTTCATCAATGACTTGATCTGCGGTGATGCCATCGGCCATAGCATCATAACTTAGCATTAATCTATGGCGTAACACCTCATGGACAATACTGCGAACATCATCTGGGTCGACATAGTCTTTATTGTTTAACCAGGCATGGGCACGGGCGCATTTGTCTAAGGCAATGCCGGCTCGGGGACTTGAGCCTGTATTAATCCAAAGAGATAAGTGAGAGTTTGGATAACGTTCCGGGTGGCGAGTGGCCATGACAATAGCAACAATATAGTCAATGATGGCATCACTCATATAAAGCGCATTTACTTCATTTCTGGCAGTAAAAATATGCTTAGGATCGATGGATACAACGGGCTGATTTGAAGAAATTTCTTCGCTTCTGGCCGGCTTAATAATTTCAGCTTCCGAGACATCATCTGGATAGGTTAGATTGATTTTCATGATAAAGCGATCAATCTGTGCTTCAGGCAGTGGATAGGTACCTTCTTGTTCAATCGGGTTTTGTGTTGCCAAGACCATAAAAAGCTCTGGTAATTGATGGGTTTTGCCGGCAACCGTAATTTGCCTCTCTTCCATGGCTTCGAGCAAGGCAGCTTGTACCTTGGCAGGGGAGCGATTAACCTCGTCAGCCAATACTAAATTGTTAAATATCGGGCCAGGCTGAAATGTTAATACAGGCTTGCCGTCTACTTCTTGGTAAACTTCGGTTCCGGTAACGTCAGAAGGTAATAAGTCTGGGGTAAATTGTATTCGGCCTAGTTTAACAGACAACATTTGAGCGGCGCTTTTATCGAGCGTGTTTTGGCGGTACCAGGTAGCCCTTCAAGCAACACATTACCATTGGTTAATAGTGCTAAAATCAGAGAGTCAACAACATGGTCCTGACCAATAACGGATGTTTGCAGCTGCTCTTTTAGTATTATTATCTGTTCATAACTCGGACTCATAAGTTATCCTTTGGCTTAATTTTTATTCTTATTATTAAGTTGTTGCTCCGGCTGTTTAATAATATTTTCTGGTGCAATTTGTCGTAATTTTTGCAGACATTGTTTTGCTTTGAATGATTTCTGCTTAATTTGCATTTCACATAAAGTGTACAAGTATTGCGGGCTATCGCTTATTTGAAAGGCTTTATCAATAGCAAGTTGGGCTTTTTCGGGCTGTATTTTTTCTAAACTTAAGCCGTAAACATAATGAAAGTTTGCATTTTCGGGTGAGGCTTCTGTGGCCCGTTTGAAAAATTCAATGGCTTTATCGGTTTGTTTTGCCCTGATATAGGCTAATGCTAAGTTATAGTGCAGTTGGCCGTTATCTGGTATTGCCTTTAGCCCTTGCTTTAATTCAGAAATAGCCGCCGTTTCTTTTTGCTGTCGGCGATATAACTCGGACAAGTTCAGGTACGTATTTGCAAAAAAAGGCTCTATGCGAATACCTTCTTTAAAGGCAGTTTCTGCGTAATCTAATTTTCCCTGACTCATGAATACGTAAGCTTTATTATTATGTGAAAAGCCTCGATCTTCATTAAAGGCCTGCACCTCCAAATATTCATCGAGGGCAGGCTGTAATGTTTGTTTCTGCTTAAGCGACAATCGTTGCCATAACGGCATTAACACGCGAGTAGCTTCGGTTCTGACTACAAGCGCTTTATCTACTAACAAAGGGGATATGATGCGCCATCGCTCGGCGCCTGCAATATTTTCTGCACCATTTATAGCACCCAATCGAATATTGGTGTTGGCACTTTTTACCGCCCGAGCAATGGCAATCAAGCTGTTGGTGTCTAATAATGTGTTCATGCGTAGCAGCGCTGATGCCCGAACGATTGGCGCATAATCATTACTTTGCGCTATTTGAGATAAAGCGGTTGATGCTTGGCTATAGCCTTGTTCGATAGCAGCAAACACTGGGGCAAAGGGTTTGACATTGGACTCTTCAGTTTGTGGATGCCACTGCTTGGTTATTTTTTCACTCCACTGACTGTTTTTGTCTTGATGGCAACTCAAACAAACATCCGGACTACCTAACTGTTGAGACTGGGCAGGGCGAGGAATATGCCGGCGATGATCCCGACGCCCGTCTATCTGCATAAAAATGGTTTCGGGCATATGACAATTGATACATTGTGCACCGGGAGAGTTTTCCTGATGGTGATGATGCTCTGAATTCTGGTATGTTTCTGCTTGATGACATTGCAAGCAAACCTGCTCTTTTGGCAGGGTTAATTTTGCCGAATGCGGATCATGACAATTACTGCATACCACGCCATTTTTATGCATTTCACTTTGTAAAAATGAGCCATAGACAAAGTTTTCATCGTATATTTGGCCATCTGGGTAATAAAGTTGTGGAGTCAGTAAACTGAGCATATAACGATCGCCAAACTCATTGCTTTTAACAGGATCTTCATCACTGATTTGTGTATGTCGGCTATGGCACTGGGCACACGTAAGTGTTTGTTGACTATGCTTGATTTTTTCCGGAGTCAGGGTGGTTCGATCAGGCTTGCTTACCCAGTTAGTGACTGACTTAGTTAAGTCTCGCTCAAAGCCGGAAAATTTTATTGTGTTATCCGGTTTTTTAAGCCAATTGATATGGTTGCTCGCGGGCCCGTGACAAGACTCACAACCTACATTTACTTCACTAAATGTAGTGTTATAGCTATTCGATTTAAGATCAAAATTCTTTTTGACATTAGTAGAATGACAATAGGCACACATATAATTCCAATTCTGTCCAGTATTGGTCCAAAAAAATTCCTGATGCTTTTGGGTGAACTGTGGATATAGGTGAAACCATCGTTGGCCGCCATCAGCCTTAGCACGAGAATCCCAAGCAAAAGGAATAAGCTGAACACGTCCGTCATCAAATTCAACCATGTATTGCTGTAATGGCGGTAGCCAAAAGTATATTTTATTTGGTAGTCGTGAAACTGACCGTCCGGCCCTTCAATATTGACCCAATATTGTTCGTCTTTTTTGAAGAAACTATTTTGTTTGCTGTTGAATTCTAGTTCAGCATTGTTAAAATCAGCTAGTACTGCGTCTGGTTTTGCGTGCCGCATCGCCATATCATGATGCGAGCCTTGCCAAGCTTGGAATTGTTTTTCATGGCAGCTTTGACATTGCTCAGAGCCAAGGTAGTTATTTAAACTGCTCATTGACGTTGCATTCGTTGCTGAGATACATACAAGCATGCAAATAATATGAACAGTCCAGAATCCCAAGGTTCGGTATTTTATTGTATTAAATGGTAATTCAATCAAATGTGTACCTTGATTCTAATTGTGAACCCTTTAGTAAAGTATAAACCCAAATCGACAAAACTATTTTTCGCTCAATTAGGAATGAATAAAATAAATTTATTATCAGCATTGAATATTATTTTTTTGGTAAAAATGAATATTATTTGTTCCCTGAATCACTTCTACTTTACCTTGAGCACATAAATAATTAAGACTTGCCAAAGCTTCTCCATAAGCAAACATCAAATTGCTGTCATTTAACTTACCTTTAAAGAGTATAGGTAAAACGTCTGTAACGGTTCTTGGTTGTTGACAAAAATCATATAAGTTATTGATGTTTTTTTCCATCTCTTCAATCAACTTATTCAAGCGAACATTTCCACCGTTAAAAGGGAGTCCATGAGAAGGCAGCACTAAGGTTTTGTTATTAATTGTTTTATTAAGATAATGACAGGAAGATAAAAAATCAGCCATTGGATTGACATCTGGCCTTGTTGGCCAAACGCTTACATTTGATGAGATAGTGGGAAGTAATTGATCGCCGGAAATAAATAGGTTTAATTTTTCACAGAATAAACAGATATGCTCTGGAGAATGACCGGTACCTACATGCACTTGCCACAAATATTTTCCCAATGTAACGCAGTCTTCATGCTTCAATTGCTGATAAATACTTGGTACTGGGTAAATAAGGTCGCTGAAAATTTTAATATGCTTTAAATAACGTTGAGCTTCTTTATCACCTGCGCCGCCGAGTTGATAAAATTGCTCTATTTGGCTAAACGGTGCTTGTACCTTTTTGGCAAATAATTGATGATAAAATTCAAATTCACCTTTTGACATCAGTAATTGCGCGCTTTGCTGCTTAGATATCCGACCGACAAGACCGATATGATCGGGGTGAGCATGGGTGCAAATAACCCGACCAATAGGTTTGTTCTTTAGTTGGCTCGAAATTATTTCCAACCAACTGTTTTTTGATGATGGAGTGTTTGGTCCTGTATCAATTAATGTCCAATCGCTATCTTCTTCGATAAGCCATAAATTGATGTGATCTAAACTGAAGGGCATTGCCAGACGCAGCCAATAAATACGAGGTGATATTTCCTGTATCACATTGAATTCAGGCTGTTTAGAAAAAGGGTAAGTGATATCTGTCATCTTATGATCCTGCCATAAAGGGCTTTGTTATTCGTTTCAATATAAATGCTATACCGTCGCGTTTAGCGTTGGCGCATTGGACTGCGCCCACTATTGATTTAGAATACTCAATAGTAGGTTTATTTTGTAATTTTACATTTTAGTCATATTGACGAGGTTTTAATTTCATTACCTTTTCAGTTATAGCCTCAACATTAAAACTGGCCGGATCTTGTCGGGGAGGGTACTTAATAAACGTTTTTAAGAATTGCTGAGAGACCAATATTGATTGATACAGATAAGGTAAACGCTCAAACATCCATCGACTATAGGCACCTGCTTCAAGTTGTGCACGTTCGAAAGGATCTTGACGCAAATTAAAAATAAGTGGTAATCGGAGTTGAGTATATGGTTTATGCCATACGTCGACGCCAGTGGCTTCTTGTATTGAGTACATGACTTTCCAATCACCCATGCGTATCGCTGAATATTCTCCGTCATCAGTAAAGTAGAAAAAGTTCTCTCTAGGTGAGGTAACTGATTTTCCAGACAGGTATTCAGTTAAGTCAAAACCATCTAAATGAACATTAAATTTGGTACCGTTAATCTGATGGCCATCTAGCAACTTATTTTTAATGTTAGGCTCGCCGGCAGCAGCAAGCAATGTAGGAAGCCAATCGTTGTGAGCGGCTAATTCATTAAATATAGAGCCTGGCTTAACCGTACTAGGCCAACGAACCATTGAAGGAACTCGAAAGCCTCCTTCCCATGTGGTGTTTTTCTCACCACGAAAGGGGATCATACCACCGTCAGGCCAAGTAAACATTTCTGCGCCATTATCAGTTGAGTATAAAACAATGGTATTACCGGCTATTTTTTTCTCATCTAAGAAGTCAAGTAATTGACCAACGTGACCATCGTGCTCTAACAAACCATCGCCATATAGCCCACCTCGTTTTGATAACCCCTGACTTTCTTCTTTCAAGTGAGTCCAAACATGCATACGGGTTGCCGTCCACCAGACAAAAAAGGGTTTGTCTTGTTTAACGGCTTTGTCCATAAACTTAATCGCAGCTGCCGTTATTTCGTCGTCAACTGTTTCCATACGTTTTTTAGTTAGAGGGCCTGTATCTTCAATTTTTCCATCGGCATATGAATGGATAACACCTCGGGGGCCAAATAACTTCTTAACTTGTGGGTT
This sequence comes from Colwellia maritima, assembly GCF_022669015.1. Lineage (GTDB taxonomy): Bacteria > Pseudomonadota > Gammaproteobacteria > Enterobacterales > Alteromonadaceae > Colwellia > Colwellia maritima. The sequence goes on from NZ_JAKKSL010000006.1 coordinate 279,193, forward strand.
TTTGGGATAATCAGCAAGTTCTGGTTCTTCCTCTGCATTTAAATGATAAAGATTACCGAAAAATTCGTCGAAGCCATGCTCTGTTGGCAAAAACTCATCTTTATCGCCTAAATGATTTTTACCAAATTGACCCGTCATATAGCCCAGTGGTTTAAGGAGCTCGGCAATGGTAGGATCCTCTTTTCGAAGACCTTTATCTACACCTGGTAAGCCAACTTTGGTCAAGCCTGTACGCACGGGATGTTGACCGGTAATAAAAGCTGAGCGCCCGGCAGTACATGAATTTTCACCATAATAGTCGGTGAACATGCCGCCTTCTTTTGCTATTCGGTCAATGTTAGGTGTTTTATAACCCATCATGCCGTGACTATAGGCACTGACATTAGACATGCCGATATCATCACCCCATAGTACCAATATATTTGGTTTGTCGGCGCCATAAACAGATGAGGTTATAAGGAAGGTAAGTATTATTGCTGTTGATAAGCAGCATTTAAATACGCTTTTAGGTAAAATGTCCATAGCGTCTCCATATTTAGGGTAAAAAGCTCAGCAAATTAATTGTACTGAGCTACAGGCATATTAAATTATGCGTTTATTTTAATTGGATTAAACCTGACGATCCTGATCCTTCCAAAATGTTTCACGCACTTCTCTTTTAAGCACTTTTCCAACGGAAGATAAGGGTATTTTATCCCAGAATATCACTTCTTTAGGTGCTTTTATGCTCCCTAAAGTTTCTTTACATAGCACTTTTATTTTTTCCGGTTCAATGGTTTTGCCAGGTTTTAATTCAATGACTGCAGTAATTTGCTCACCCCATTTTTCATGTGGAGTACCAATTACCGTTGACACCATCACTTCGTCAATACCATTGATTAAATTTTCAATTTCGACCGGATAAACATTAAAACCACCTGATATAATCATGTCTTTTAGTCTATCAACGATAGTGATAAAACCACGTTCGTCTTTAATTCCAACGTCAGTAGTATGGTGCCGCCAAATTTAGAAACTTCTGCAGTAGCTTCTGGGTTATTGTAATAGCAGTTCATTACTGAACCACAGCGAACAACAATTTCACCTTTTTCACCAGAAGGTAAAATATTTCCTTGTGGATCCATTATCTCTATATGGGCATGCTTAGTTGCACGGCCTGCTGAACGCAATACATCCATGTTTAAACTGCCGTCTTCGTTAATGTAGTCTTTTGGACTTTTAACAATAACAGGGAAAAGATTTTCTGTTTGGCCATATACTTCGTACATTACAGGCCCAAACACTGCTGTTGCTTCTGAATAACGCTCAGGTGAGACAGGGGATGCGCCTATGACTATTGCCTTTAAAGAAGAAGTATCAATGTCTTTAATACGAGGGTGAGCTAACAGCCCATAAAGTGCCAGCGGCGGTAAAAATATGGATTGTATTTTATGAATATCAATCGCTTCTATTACACTGTCTGGAATAAAGCCTGGTAACATGCGTAAACAACCGCCGGCTGCAATACAGCCCAAACCAAACATGCCTGCCGCGTGTGTCATGGGAGCAACAACTAAGTTTGTGTCATTTTCATCAACGGGTAACGACAGCATAATGTTTGATATGAAACATTCAAAGCTTTTATGGTTATGTACAACCCCTTTAGAAGGGCCGGTAGTTCCACCTGTAGCCATAACAATAGCCATCGCCATAGGGTCAACTTTTTCTGAAACGTACTCATCTGCAGCATCTACAACTAAGTCGTCCATAAAAGCTGATTCTTCAGTGCTCCTATCAAGGCATATAAAGTGTTTGATTGTCGGGCATTGTTGACGAACTTTAGCCACATTTTCATCTAAGCTGCTATCAAATATTAAGCAGTCAATTTCAAAAAAATTAAATAGTTCGATGTTGGTTTCTATGGCATTACCGGCGTTTACTGGAAACCAAACTAAGTCAGCCCTGTTTGTGCCTAATACTGATAAAAAAGCTTTTGCTTTATTAGGGCTATACACTGCAACTTTTTGCCCGACTAGTAAACCACATTTTGTTCGTAGTGTGTTTGCAATTTTATGGACATAAGGCTTAGCCTCTTTATAGGTATAGCTGTCGTTGTCATCAATTAAGACAAGGTTATTAGGACAACGTGATGCTGCAGCATCAAAATAGTCTGAAAATCTCATGGTAATTACTCCTCCACTTCTAGTTTATAGGGCTTTTCGTAGGATCATTTCTATTACAGGCTCAGGTACTGGATATAAAATATAGAGTACGTCGTGTTTTACACTGGCAATAGCTTCCTTTAGATTAATTTCGGTTACACCAAATCGTTTTAAAGAGCCATCGAAGTCACAGGCTCGTTGAATCCCTCTTATATGGGCTACTACTTTAGCGAGTGTTTGCTCTGCATTTAGTCCTTTGCTATCAAGTGACAGAGCATCTGCCATTCGCTGTGCATTAGGTAGGTAAAAATCCGCCGACGTTTCAATTACAACGGGTAGCATTATTCCGTTAGCATCACCGTGTGGTATATGAAAAGTGGCACCTAAGGCATGAGAAAAGTTGTGTACAGGAAATGCGGAGAAAGCGTTAACCACTGCGTTACAAGCCATAGTACTTGCTTGTAGTAACTTTGACCGACAATCGACATTTGTTGGTTCTTTTGCCACCTTGGGCATATTTTCATTTATGACTTTTGCTGCTGTTATGGCATGAGCATCTGAAAATAGGTTCGCTTTTGGTGATGCAATGCTTTCTATTGCATGAGTTAAAGCATCAAACGCAGTGGCAACGGTAATTGACTTAGGTAAGCCAAGGGTCAACTTAGCATCTAGTACTGCCATGTCAGCATCTAAATAGGGGGCTAGTACTAATGACTTTATATTAAGTACTTGGTTGTGGATTACCGCTCCGTTTGTTACTTCAGCACCTGTACCTGCAGTGGTTGGGATGGCAATGTGCGGGATCATGCTCGGCTTTGCCTCTGGCCAAGTTTCCAATTTTAGGCCTAATTTTAAAATATCACAAATGTCAGTTAAGTGATGGTGTAAGCAATATTTTAACCCTTTAGCAGCATCTAAAACACTACCCCCACCTAATGCTAAAATACTATCGGCGGCTACAGAGCGAGCATAGGCAACTAAGTCGTTGATTGATTCTGAGCCGGCGTCGGGAGTGACTTTGGCATATACTCCCACTAATTGCATATCTGGCCCATTATTTAAAGTAAAGACGTCTTTCACTCGATTAACTAATCCGCCTTTTTCCAAGCCTTCATCGCTAACAAGTAATACTCTTTTTCCGCCTAACCCGCGAAATAGACTTGGCACTTTGATGATACTGTCTGCACCGCTATGAACAACGGTACGCATGTTATAAGTAAAATATCCTGAAGTTGACATGATGAGTCTCTCTTATTTTATGATTACTGTTGCGGTGAAGTATGTAGTAAAGACCACATCATTTTATTACGTGGATCACGTTCAAGTGATACGCCAATCGTCTTGGTTTGCATAAAAGCTTGTAAGCCGGCGATACCAAATTCACGACCTATACCACTATTCTTGTAACCACCAAAAGGTGCATCTGAGCGCAGCATGTGCCAGTCGTTTATCCAGATTGATCCTGCTTGTAATTGCTTGGCAATTTTTTGAGCATGAACTAAATCATCACTCCATACTCCTGCCGATAAGCCATATGAGGTTTCATTGGCAATTTCAATCGCCTGTTGTTCATCACTAAATTTAATTACACTAAGCACTGGGCCAAATATTTCTTGCTGAGCAATGTCCATATCATTTTTAACATCTGTGATTATGGTTGGTTGAACATAATACCCCCCTCAAATCCCTTGGGCTTAATCGGCTCACCACCACAAACAAAAGTTAAACCTTGTTGCTTGGCTCCGTCAATATACCCCATGATGCGGTCGTATTGATTTTTATTGGCAATCGGGCCATAAGATGTTCTTTGGATCTAACGGGTTACCTACCACTAAGGTGTCACATACTGCTGCAAGTTTTTCCATTAATTGATCATGAATGGCTTCGTGAACTAAAATGCGTGTACCAGATTCACACGCTTGGCCTGAATTAAATAAGCCGCCAAAGGTTATACCATATGCTGCAAGGTCGAGATCTGCATCTTTCATAACTATTCTTTGGGCCTTTGCCACCCAACTCCAAACCCACAAGTTTGCAACTTTCAGTAGCCATTTTTTGAATATGTTTGCCAACACAGGTAGAGCCAGTAAAAGATACTTTTCCAACGTCTGGGTGAGTAGTAAGCGCTTCACCTACACTAGCACCGTCACCATTTACTACATTTAGAACACCTTTAGGTAAAACGTCTGACAGTAGTTGCACCAAATGAGTTGTGCTTGCCGGTGTATATTCAGAAGGTTTAATTACAACGGTGTTTCCTGCGGCAAGGGTGGTATTATTTTTGCTACAGCAATAAAAATAGGAAAGTTCCAAGGCGTAATTAATGCACAGACACCGATGGGTTCTTGCCAAACTTGTGCGTGACCCGCTTCAGGTAGAGGCTTAGTGGGTAAATCAACTATATTATTAGTCGTTTTTATTAAATCAGCATAGTAGCCGATTAAATCGATTACAATAGGGATGTCCATACCGGCTGCACGGCGGATGGTACCGCCAGAATCTCGTGATTCGATAAACATTAACTCTTCAGCATGAGCCCCAATCACCTGACCACATTTGAATAACAAGTCTCCACGGTCATTGTTACTCATTTCACGCCATGAAGGTTGATTAAATGCCCGCTTTGCTGCAGCTACTGCAGCATCGACATCACCCTTGTCCCCCATAGACATGGTTGCATAAACTTCACCATTTCTTTGGGTTGATTACGTCAATTGATTCAGGCGTATGCCCTAAATAATCTTGCCCATCGATAAAATGGCCATAATGGAGTTCTTGTTGTAAAGACATAGCTTCCACCTCTGTTTTAGTAATTAATATTTGTATGTAATTTAAACAACCGCCATAGCCTTAAGTTTAGCGTATTGTTCATCAGATAAGTTCAACTGAGCTAAAATCTGCTCTGTATGTTCACCAAATTTTGGTATTTTCCCTACTTGTGATGGCGTCTTATTCAATTTCGGTCTTGGTGCAGGTTGAATTAAATCATTCTCGACGACAAAATTATGTCGAGCCACATTATGTGGATGTTCAACCGCTTCTTTGAGCGACATTACTGGGGCATAACATGCATCAGTACCTTCAAAAATATTATTCCAATGCACTTGTGGTTGAGATTTAAAGTATTTCGTTAATTTGGTTATTGCTAAAGGCCATAATGATTTATCGTATTGCATTGAAAAATTAAGATCGTCAGCAAATCCGGCAAGCGTAATAAATTCTTTGTAAAAATTAGGCTCTAGAGCCTGAACCGTTATATATTTATCATCAGCACATTGGTAGGTATTAGCCCAAGGAGAGGCACCAGTTAAAAAATCACCGCCACGTTGTTCTCCGACTAAGCCATTGGCATACAAACTGGTTAGTAAAGTCTGCATGTACACATTGCCATCGCAAATTGCAGCGTCTATCACTTGTCCTTCACCGGTGCTAAGTACATGAATATAGGCAGCTAGCATGCCCATGACTAAATGCAACGAACCGCCGCCAACATCACCAATAATAGTGGCAGGAGGGAATGGTTTATCGTTAGCAAAACCGCTGTAAGCTAATACACCAGAAATGGAGGCATAATTTATGTCGTGGCCTGCGGCTTGAGCTAAGGGGCCATGCTGTCCCCAACCAGTCATTCGACCATAGATCATTTTTTTATTACGTGCTAAACACACTTCTGGTCCCAAACCTAAGCGCTCTATTACGCCAGGACGAAAACCTTCAATAAACATATCGGCTTGTTCAACGAGTGATAACACTAGTTGGATTGCTTCTGGTTGTTTTAAATCAAGAGCAATTGATTGTTTTCCTCGTTTAAAAAACTCTGTTTTGTTTGAGTTAAAAAGGCCGGCAGCATTTGGGTTATCGGTTTTACGTTCAATTAAAATCACTTCAGCACCCAAGTCTGCTAGCATCATGCTAGCGATAGGTCCTGGACCTATGCCGGCTATTTCTATTACTTTAATACCTTGCAATGCACTCATAATCTTTAACCTATTATTTTTTTAAAAGTCCGAAATTTACTTTTTTTAAATTCAGCTTAAACATTGCTACTAATTACCAATAAATACAGGTTTGCGTTTTTCTGAAAATGCCGCTAACCCTTCTTGAATGTCAGCAGATAAGAAATGTTCACGTAATTCGAGGAGTTCAGAATCTAGCGCTGATTGTCGAGTTTGATCCTGCGCTTGATTCGCTATTTTTTTCATACGTTGCAGCACTAATGGGCTTTTTTCTGCTAGGTCGTCACAAAGTTCTTGAACACGAGAGTACAGTTGCTCATGCTCTACAATTTCGTTAACCAGTCCGTATTGCTTCATTTCGCTTGCCGGTAATGATTTGCCTGTAAATAATAAATATTTAGCGACGTTGACAGGTACTAATTTAGGCAATATTGCCGCGCCACCAAGACCGGGGAATACACCAAAATTTGAGTGGGCGTCACCCAATGTTGCCTTGTTTGATGCAATGACAATGTCACAACACATAGTAAGTTCTAAACCGCCGACCATGGTCATGCCGTTTATTGCGGCTATTACGGGTTTCGAGCAGTTGCGTAGGGCCCCAAAACTAGTACGGCATTGCATTAAAAAATCTTTTTCACCTGGCTCTGCTTTTTCAAGTACTTGCTTTAAATCAGCTCCTGCACAAAAAGCAGGGCAGTCGGTGGCGGCGAGTACTACAACGCGAATGTTATCGTCTTGTTCAAAATCGGTTAAAGCGATTGCTAAATCGTCCAAAATAGTGCGTGTGAGTGAGTTAAACGCCTTTGGTCGATTAAGTATTAACCCAACCTGATTGACCTCTTGTTTCTACTAATAATTCTGACATGTTATTCTCCTCTTAGCGTGCCTGCATGACTGTTGCAGCATCAAGACGTAAACAACGACCATTTACATAGGCATTTTCCGCAAGATAAGCACATGTGTGGGCAAATTCTGCCATGTCACCCATACGTTGTGGGGCTTGGCACATAGCAGTGAGTGCGACTTGTACTTTCTCGTCTAGTGATTTAATCATAGGTGTGCCAAATAGGCCTGGAGCGATAGAATTGACGCGAATACCATACTTACCTAATTCACGAGCAGCGGGTATATTCATGCCATTTACTCCTGCTTTAGAACTAGAATAAGCTGATTGGCCAATTTGACCTTCAAAGGCAGCACCAGAAGAAATGTTGATAACAACACCTCGCTCACCTTTTTCATCGGGTTCGTTTTTCGCCATTTGCTCGGCACATTTTGCCATGACATTAAATACGCCATTAAGGTTTACGTTAAGTACCATGGCGTATTTTTTAAGGCTGCTTGCTTTGCCTTCCTTATCCAAAATTTTACATGGCAATGGCACACCTGCGGCGTTAATGTTTACATGGATAGCATCAAATTTAGCCACGATATCGGCAACGGCTGCATCGATACTTTTTTCGGCGGGTGACATCGGTTTGACAAAATATTGCATTATTTTCACCGAGCAATGTTATAACTTCGGCACCGGCTTCAGCGTTTAAATCTAATAAAGCTACTTTCGCACCTTTTTCAGTCACCATATATTCTGCCGTTGCACGGTCAAAACCAGATGCACCACCTGTGATCACGACAACTTTATTTTGTAAATTCATTTATATATTCTCTTCGATATTTGTTAAAGTAAGAGTAAAACTCTAGCCTTTTTTAATGTTAATCAATTATCTAAAGGCTTGAACCCCTGTCAGCATACGTGCAATCAGCTTCTGAATTAGTCGTGCCATCAGGAATAGGGCCAATAATGGCTTCACGAGCTAAACGTTCCACAACAAACTCTTTAGTAACACCGTTACCGCCATGTATTTGCACTGCTTGACGTGTGGTGTTAACACCAATTTCCGTGCCGTACCATTTGGCCATTGAACACTCTACGTCACAACGAATACCTTTATCGATCATATCGCCGGCACGCAATGTTAATAGCCTTGCTGCATCGATTTGGGTTGCCATAGTGGCAATTTTTTCAGCAATTAATTGATGTCCACTATTTGTTTACCGTGTTGAGTACGCTCTTGTGAATATTTAATTGACTCTTCTAATGCTCGACGACCCAATGAGTAACCCCACGCTGCCATATGACAACGAGCGCGTTCAAAAGTTACCAGTGTGTTTTTTAAACCATCGCCAATACTTCCCACGGTGTTAGCGATAGGCACACGCACATCTGCCAGAAAAATTTGCGAAGTAGACTGGCTGTTGAGCGCCATTTTAGGAATGCCACGTACCTCCATTCCCGGTGTTCCTGCAGGGATCGCTATATGGGTCAATTCCCCTTCACCTGTTTTACAGGTACAAACGAATAGATCCATGTGTTCACCCATTGGAAATCCAGGTTTTCTCACCATTAAGTACCCAATCATTGCCGTCTCGTACCGCACGTGTTTTCACAGTTGCAACGTCGGAGCCAACATCTGGTTTCAGATATATCAACGGGCGATAAATTTTTCGCCACTCAATAATCCAGGAACATATTCATCACGAATATGTTCGGGAGCGTTATTAATCAACAAATCGGCACCGACTACATTAATGAGGGTCAATAGCCACCTAAGGAAACGACAGCAACTTCTTCCCATAACAATAAATGTGTTACCCAATCCATGCCTAGGCCGCCAAACTCTTCAGGTGTGGCGCACAAACCAAACCGAATTCGGCTAAACTTTGGTGCAAATTTTTGCAGCTGTTCTTTGCTGAAATGACCTTCACCATGTGCTTCAAGCTGTGGCTTGATTTCTTTGTTAAGAAATTTACGCAGGCCTTCGGTAGCCATTTTTTGTTCTTCTGTCATTAAAAAGCTCACTGTCTTCTCCTCAATTTTATTTTTTATTTAGTTCCGTACTTATTTTGCGAGTATATTGACTGCTACGGCACCTTCTTCTATACCAACTAGACCACCACTGTTTTCATGAACAGCGTGTCTTGCTCCTTCAACTTGACGGACACCGCCTTCACCGCGTAATTGAGTGACCAACTCGTGTTGACCTAAACCGGTAGCACCTAACGGATGTCCCTTAGATTCAAGACCACCAGACGTGTTGATTGGTATACGTCCACCAATGCTAAAGTCACCTCGCTCAGTTGCCGGACCTGCTTCACCGAAAGGCACTAGTCCAAGATTTTCTGCATGCAGTATTTCACCCATAGCTGTTGCATCGTGTACTTCCGAGACATCCATATCTTGAGGACCAACGCCTGCTTGCTCATAGGCTTCCATTGCACATAAATGAGCGCAATGTAACTCAGG
>NZ_JAKKSL010000007.1 GCF_022669015.1 Colwellia maritima
AAATAGTTACTTACCCCCCTACTTAAACAAAAACTCTTTATAAACACGTAATTCTGCAATGGTTTCTCGAATATCAGGTAGTGCTTTATGTTCCAGTTTTTTATGCGCTATTGCTTGTTCTTCAAGTTCAGGCTTCCACATTCTACACACCAAAGCCAAGCTTGATACGTCTATTTGACGGTAATGAAAATAGTCGTTAAGTTTAGGTGTTTGCGCCATCATAAAACTTCTATCAAACGACACGGACGAGCCACAAACAATACCGCCTGATTTTGCCTTACGGTTGTATTGCTGAACCCCGATTGATGACAAATCCGTAATTAACTTATCTTCGATGCTCGACAAATCGCTGTTTACAATTTTTCTTTGATCAATGACTCGCTGTAATAACCCCGTTTTTTCGTGCATATCTCGGGCGTAATGATCACAACGATTGAGCATGTCATCATTTTGGCTAATAACATAATGAAACGTACCCACTTCATTAAGCTCAGTGTCAGTGACTATGACAGCGACCTCAAAAATAGGTAGATACTCACTACCAAGCTCACCATTAAGCAACCGCCCGTTTAAGCCACCTGTTTCCAAGTCAATAAATATTAAATGATTTTCCATGCTTTGCCCTTTACCTTTTGTCAAAAAGCTTTTTTAATTCACTAACTTCGTCGCGCCTTTTGATTAACGATCTACGTTGACTTTCTAGGTAATTATTCCACTTACCCTCAGCAGCCGCATTTTCTTTTAGTTGTTTGTCTACCACGCCTGACAAGTTGTTTAGCGCATTAAAGACGGTTCTTGCTTGCGCCTTGGTCAAGCTATATGATGTTTGTGTTTCGTTATTAACTGTTTTTTCAGTCATAATATCTGTCACTCTCTGTTAATTAATTATGAGTTATCTACCTAAATTTAGTTATATCATCTCAATATATGGTTTCAGCGACAACCAAGTTTAAAATTGTTGCTTTCTATTAAGTTTGAGATTGATATCATTTAATTCTTTGAGTAATAAGCTCTCTTTCGTGCGGATCTGACTTAGCAGGATTTTTATTTTATCTTTGGCGTAGTATTGCACTATTACGCATACTGGTTGCATCTTCTTTTTTAAGTTTTTTAGTATATTTAACAAGTTTTTCTCTACTAACAGAAATTCCTATAATGCTGCATTGGTAGTGAATAGAATCAATATTCCCGTATTTATTTTTACGAATGATAGCGTAAAACGCATCTCTTTTTTGTTTGTTTAGTGATGCCATAATCACATCTATTGTTTAAATATTTTCGCATAATATACAACGACTGATAAAAAGATAGGCCCATTAGACAACCCAATAAACTGCGCCTAATTTTTTATAAAGTAGGCGCAGATAGGAGATTAATGGTATACGGACGGCGTTTCGTGTGAGTTCTTCATATTTGCGGGTAGTTTTCTAACAAGATATTTGTCTGCAAGTAACTTTAATTCTTCTTGAAGCTCTATTGCAGTTTGATGATTTTCTGGTGTTTGAGATTGACCCACATCAACCGACTTTTTAACCACCAAATTCGCTAATTCATAAGCTTTAGATAAGTCAAACAAAGCCCCACGAAAAGCAAAGTATGCAAGCGGATCATCATTCATTTTAGCTGTACTTGTTTCAGAGAGGATGCCGGCAAGTAGATCGACGATAGTATTTGAATTGTTTTTTGACATAATTATATTCTTATAAATTAGTTAAGTTGTTGCCATGTTATATCGGTGGCTCAATATAGCCATAAACTAAAATGAATCAATCATGCCCACTCGTTAAAAAATTCTGGTGACTAAGTACGGCACGACCATGAATGAGTAAATTCGATAAATATGCCAATTGCCCTTTTTGCTTATTCAACCATACGCGCTGTGAGGGAGTAGATTCGCGTTCAAGTGCTTTTATATGTTCACCTTTAATATCAGCATATTTATTCATAGCAGCAAGCTTTTCTTTAACTTCTTGTCTCGTTAAACCATCAAGCTCTAAAAAAGGGACTTTGTTAAGAGTACTGTTATCGCATGGGTTGTTTTTATTCCAAATAGCGACTGCGCCATGACCTCTTGCTTGCCAATTACTCCGCTCCAGTGCATTCTCACACTTAACACACTCGACAGTCCATCGTGTTGAATTGTTATTATGCTTGATAGGTTTTATTTGTGATCGGCCTTGGCATTTTGAACACGGGTTCATTGGAATGTTTGTTTGTACTTTAGAGTCAAAAATTATAGAAATATCTTTATGAAAGGGGTATTTTACAAGCTGTTTCATAATAGAATCAGAGGACACAGATGAAATTTCATTCGCAGTATCAGGGTAAAGCTCTTTTATACGTTTTACCGCACTTTCGGTTGCCTTTTGATTAAGCATACTCATTTCTTTACTCGATATAAGCTGACTAAGATGATCTATCAGATAGTCTTTACGTAAATCTTCAAGTACCGGCTTTCTCCTGGTTCTCACTTTGGCTTGTTGTAAGTTACCAATGAAATAGCCAATGGTATGCAAATATGAATGTAATGTGTCTCTAAGCTGAGAGGACATGGGGTTTTTCATAAATTCTTCTATTCTAAACTTTGCGTAATTCGCTTGGCCTTTTAAGCGTTTAATATCTAGTGCGCTTTCTGGATCATCACAATCAACCACCCCCATTAGAGCGGTTAAGCTGTCAGGGACAGTGTTTGGTTGAGTCATAATAGTTTGTCGGTATTCTTCTCCGCGATAAAATTTCCAACATTGCTCACTTGAAAGTCTAAACTTATTTTCTTCTTCGTACTGAAAAATGATTGGGTTTTTAGCAAAACGAGAAAAATCTTTGAGTGTTGTGTGCTCATCCAGACGTATGCAAATGCGTGTTCCAATACGACGAAATAATACAAGTGAGGTATAACCATCGCTTCGAGAATTAAAGCGCTTATCATCATCGTCGGACAATGAATGAATAACTATCCCTTCAGGGTAAACCACACTGAACTCATAATCAGTCGGTGACACAGAGTAAATCAAAAACTCTATACCTGTATCATCAAGTGATTGGTAAAGTTCCTTTTCACATGCTTGAGAGGCAAGTTCTATTTGGATTTGATCAGTGTGTTTAGCTATATACTTGACGCCGATTTCAATTATTTTCTTGTTACTCATGTTTTCCTACCTTTTAAAAAGGAAATTAATACATAGCATTAAACTATGTCAGTGATTGACCTCCCAAAAACATTAAAAAATCATTTTGCTTTAAAGAATTATACAACCATATATGTAAAAAGTGCTTGCCTTGTATGTGCGAAGCACTATTGACACGGGAGGCAAGCCGATTTCGAAATTATTTACTAATGCAAGCTTGCGCCATTTTTCTTACTGTTCGTTGTTCAGCAGAATTCATTACGATAGATGGGTATTTTATTAACACTTGTTGCCATCGAGCAAGATATTGACATCTATAACTATGATTAGGTGGTAACCAGTTAGCAGGACCTTTTGCCGACTTTTCTCTATTTAAAGAAGCGCTAACAGCAATTAAGTTTATCGGATCGTTTGCAAATAGTTCTTTCTTTGATTTAGACCAGTTAGCACCACCATGTTTGTAAGCGTAATTCAGTGGAACTATGTGGTCAATATCGAGATCTCTTGGATTGACATACAAATCACCAGAATAATCATCAAGCCACTTACCCGTAGAAACAAAGCAACCATCACGACTCATAGTGACAGTCCTGGGCACTGCTTGCCTAACAAGAGTTTCGTGTCTAGTGTTAATACAATCATTAGGGTTTTGCCCCTCATTCCAATGCTTCCAGTTATGTCGATTATAAGATTTATTGCTGAATGACTGTATTGCTCTAGTAGATGATAATTCAACATTAGACGCGTTAGCCATGTGCTTAGGCACTCGTGAGCCTGGCACAGACAAACACGACTCTAATGAAGCGTACTTATCGTAGTGTTTCATCATACTAAATGAATGAGAACTTTTGTCGTGGCATAAACCAAAGACGGCTGCGCCTAACTTCATAGGAAAGAGAAACACTAGAAAATAATGTTATGCTAATTAGCAAACTACTGATCAGTGTCGTTTTAATTGTTAGCATAATAAACTTCTTTTTGAATTTGCTTTTTAGAATGTAACTCAACGAATGATCTGGTTAATCGTCTACCAACACTTTTATCATTAAATGTCAGCATACCTTCCGGGGAGTTCACAATGATACCATCATGATCAAGTGCCAAATCAAATCCATTAACAAGCATAGCGTTGATTAATATACCCCAATCTTTAACGTTGCCAATTGGGTCAAATACTTCACCCGAGTCTTTGAGTATCACAACTTCGTTTTTGCTTCTCGCTTCGCATATAGCTAGGCCGAGTAGGTTAGCACACTCAATTGTTAACTCTTTATCGTTATAGAGCGTCTTTACGTTAAGCATTGATTTTGGCATTGAGCCTCCTTTTACATAAATAATAAGGTATAGATAGATAAGCGCCCTCATGAATCAACTATACAGATAAATACAATAAGGACTACAAACCAGTGAATGCTATTTTACCTGAGCAAATTATCAAGCGAGATATTAGAGAAGTATAAAAACGTTATCTAATTATTATTAAAACAAGGAAAATAAGGAAAATAAGGAAAATAATTGAATACAAAAAAGTAAATAACTTTTTTTTGATACTTTTAATCCTCTTTTGAAATAACCAAATAACTTGCAGCAATAACATACGAACTAAAGAACATAAGACCCAAATAACATACAGCAATAACATACGGCTTATGATTGTTCGAAACACAAGCCTGCAATCCTATGAATTTAAAGGGTAAAATTAGAAAATATCATATTGCACGAAAACACGCTCATTGCAAAAACAGTATCTTTTAGAAAAACTTGCAAAAGAAACAACATTACCCAGTGTAGGAAATCACAGGGTTGTTTAAAAAACGAACAACTCATATAAAAAGGATCTGTTCATTAAAAAAAGATCTTTTTTTTGTTATTTTTAATAAAAACGTTAACTCATTGAATTGTAATAATATAATTTATCAATTGTCAGTTATTACGAAAACGTGTTTTTACGATCCCACCAAAGCACCCTACTTCGATCAAAGTAACAAAAAAGAAGCTCAAGTAAATCAATTGCATTTAAAACAGTTGGTTACGATGAAGCTGTTATTTGATTTATAAGTTTTCGTAATAACCCCCCAGTTGGTAACAATATGTGCATAACCATGTATTAGCTGTGCATAACTTAAAAAAGGACCATTTTTTTCGTAATAACTGACAATTTCAAGGCTAAATTTTTCGTAATAACTGACAATTTTTTCGTAATAACTGGCAGTTTTTAGGTCAGTTTTCGTAATAACCGACATTTTTTCAATATAATAATCATGTAAAACAATGAGATACGCGTATAGAAAGTATTAAGATCTTTAAAATCAAGATCAAAAGATCTAAAAGTTAATAACTTAGAGATTGAATAAATAGAAGATTTTCGCTTTGTTGCGAATTTAAAAAAAGTGATTACAATGACATCCATCAATTCACTGAGCTAAAAAAAATGACTGCTGACACTACCAACACAAAGTCAAAGAACAACACCTTAGTATTCTTGCGAAAAGATTATAGCTCAAATGCTCTCTTGGAAATAATTAAGTCCTTGGTTGAAAAAAAGCTTTTGAGAAAAAGTGATTTGTTAATTTGGGAGTCGGTGATGGTTAATATCGCCCCACAAAAAACAACAACGGTAAACAGTAAGCAAGGCGTGGCCGTTGATATTTATGATGTAATAGACGCGCTAAAAGGGTTTGATAATCCTGATTTTACTACAGGCAGAGTCTTTAACTACGATAGAAACAGCAAAAAAAACAAGCTGAAAAAATATCAAGAAATTGGTTTATTACGGTTGTTAAATGATTCCAATGTTGGTTATGAGATAAATTACCCAACGAATGCGAACCCGCAAAATTCTGCAAAAAAAGAAGTGGTACCTACCTAAAATCCAATAAAGAAGATTGGCAATTAATATCGACAGAAGCCATAGAAAAGATGGGTACAATTCAAGTCATATCAAACTATATTGGTCGTTGCGTGAGGCTCACAGATAAAATCAAAGCTGATGTTATCAAGGCTAATTTTATTGTAAAAGGCAGGACGATTGATGAACAAGATGGGGTGCTAGAGGTTGAAGCCACTTCATTGAAAAACTCAAGCATTGTAATTGCTGACGATCTCTTATTGGTAGATTATATTTACTCAATGATCAATGAAAAGCTAGAAGAGTGTGAAGATAAAAGTTGGGTGATTGAAAACAAGTTTACTTTCGATCTGGCCAACATAGCCCGTGACTTTGGTTGGCATGATTCTGGTAATGGAAGAAGTTTAATTTACAATAAAATATTGAGAATATCATCAACTGAATATTCGATATCTAGTAGCCAAAGCGCGTTATGGCTAATGTCACGCCTTGGTTTTGTTAGCGAGTCTGGTAGTGTTTTCACCAAAGCTAGATTAAGGTGGTTTCGTATAGGCCGGTGAGCAAAGTGAATATTCAACAGATAAAAGTAAAGAGAGTTCTCGGTATGTGACAATAAGCTTACCTGACTTTATCATTACTAATATAAATGATAAAAATAGAAAAGAGCCTTTCACCACACTCCCTATGTTTAAGCGCGATAAATCAATGCTTAAAGGGAAAAGCGCGGGTGTATTATGGACGCTCAACAACTATCTAATGACGATGCTTGCTGTGCCAGGATATATTCACGGTGCAGTTTTATTGGATAAGTTTCTAACAAGATGGCAACCTTATCTTGAAGATGTAGAGTTGATAAGAACAGCAAAACAAGTTTACCTCAAAGCTATCACTAACAAAGATACTTTATTGTATGCTCACGACATAAAAATAACAAAACGCAGAAAAATTAGTATTGGCCTAGCCTATTCATTAGTTGGCTATTTCCTTGTTAAAACAATAAACATTACGCCTTTTCACAAACAAATAAACTCAATTCAATACGAAACAACGGCTATTAGATTAAATGTTGCTGAAATAACGATGTGTAGAAAACGCATAGAAGAACTTAAAAAGACACCACTGTTTGTATCAGATGAATTTTTTAAGAAACAATTAGATGTAATATTCTCAACTGGCGGTAAGCATACAGTTGATAAAAAACGTACAAGCACGTGACTTCTCACCGCCCTTTAGGGCGATGCTTCTTGTTTCTTAGGCCGCAACTCGATAGTATTGAGATTGACGCAAGCCTCCACAAGCAGTAACGACTTGTCCACTCGCTTTTAAATCCAATATGCCCTTGTCACGAATATTAAGGGCTGCGTTAACATCCCTGTCTATATCCACAGCACCACACGAAGGGCAATCCCAACGTCGAACTGATAAAAGCATATCATTTACTTTGTCACCGCAACAATGGCACATTTTCGAGCTAGCAAACCATTGATCTATTTTAACCAAGTGCTTACCGCTTGCTTTGGCTTTATAAGCCAGTTTTAAAACAAAACTGTGCCACGAGGCATCAGCAATGTGTTTGGCCAATTTACGGTTTTTCATCATATTTGCTGATTTTAGTGTCTCGACAATAACCGCTTGGTTTTCGTCAATGATTGTTCGAGAGAGTTTATGTTGAAAATCAGCACGGGCATTAGCTACCTTTTCATGGCACTTAGCCACAATCAAGCGTGCTTTTGCACGGTTTTTACTGCGTTTAGCTTTACGTGATAATTGACGCTGCTTGCGCCTCAAGTTGTTTTGTGCGCGTTTGATAAAACGCGGGTTCGCTTCCTTTTTACCGTTTGATTGGATGGCAAAATGTGTTAACCCCAAGTCAATGCCTGTTACCTTGTCAATCGTTTGAAGTGGTTCGGGTTGTTCAACACCGTTATCAACCAAAATAGCGGCGTAATATTTACCTGTTTTAGTTAAGCTCACCGTAATGCTTTTTATTTTACCGATAATGTCTCGGTGGATATTGGCTTTAATGGGTTCCATTTTAGGTAGTTTGATGGCGCTATCAAGCACCTTTACGCCAACACAATGGTAGCTCGACTGTTTTCCATGTCTGCGTTTAAATTGTGGGAATTTAGCCCTTAATTTCGGGTTAAAGAAGTTATCAAACGCTTGATGCAAATGAATTACCGATTGCTGCAAAGCAATGGAATCATATTGCTTTAACCAAGCATATTTTCTGGATTTCTTGGCAATAGCCGGCAGTGGTTTTAAATCCTTTTTAGGGTTTAAATTAACGGCGTGTTTTCGATACGCATGAGACTTAATATGTAACGCTTTATTATACGCAAAACGCACAGCACCAAATTGAGCGTTTAAAAACTCAGCTTGTGTTAACGTGGGGTAAAGTCGGACTTTAATTGCGCTTAACATTTTCAGTGCTCTTGTATATGATTACTTAACTATATAACTTGAAGTGGGGATTGTAAAGTGAGTGAGCACAGTAAAAAAGCGTTGAATGGCTATCTCAAAAAACGTCATAGTGTAAGTAAACTGGTAGTACATCTGGTGTTTACAACCAAATACAGGCGAAAGCTGTTTACAGGTATTATGATTAATCAGTTAAGGGCAGCTTTTGAGTCTGCTTGTGTTAAGCTTGAATGTGAACTGATAGAAATGGATGGTGAAGCCGATCATGTTCATTTACTGGTAGCCTACCCGCCAAAATTATCAATCAGCGTGATGGTTAACAACCTTAAATCAGTATCATCAAGACTTTTACGGCTGCAAAACACGCACCTGACAAGGCAAAGTAAAAGCGCTGCTTTATGGTCACGCTCATACTTTGCCTGTACTGCGGGTGGCGCAACAATCGAGACATTAAAAACTTATGTGGACAGTCAATCAACACCTGAGTAAATAACGAGTATATCTACGCCTTATATCCCCGTCCGATTGGGCGAGGGTTTACGGCTAAATTGCTAACTTTTGTTAGAGGGCAAAATTAAGCCTCTCTAACAAATCCTCACTCCAGTAAAACATCATAAAATCACCGTAACTTTCAAAAATGGTGAATTAAAATGAACAAAACTCTTGTTACTACAATCATGGCTGCTGCCTTATCTTTTGGTGTTGCTGCTGATGAAATTAATAAATCAAATATCAGTAAAAAACTGCAAACAATCACTCCTTTCGCAGTGCAATCGGTAACTGACAGTGTAGTTGATGGTCTTTATGAAGTTGTGACAGGAAAAGGTATTTTCTACACAACCAAAGATGGTGAATATTTGTTTTCGGGTTCAATCCATGAATTTAAGCCAGGTTTAAGAAATATAACTAGCGAACGTAAAGCTGAAATTGCCTCTGTTGATATAGACAAACTACGCAGTTCATTTGTGACATACAAGGCACCAAATGAAAAACATGAAGTATTGGTATTCTTTGATACTACATGTGGTTATTGCCGTAAAATGCACAATGAAATGTCTCAATATAATGCGGCGGGTATCACGGTTCACTACGCAATGTATCCTAGAAACGGCATATCAAAATCCTCTGCCAATGGTGAAACTTTCACTCCTACCTATAACAGCATGATGAATGTTGTATGTAGTAATAACCCGACATCAACAATGGATATGGTGATGCGTGGCACTGACGTTGCACCTCAAGCGTGTGACAACTCAATTAAAGAACATTATGAATTAGGTTCAGCATTAGGTGTTCGTGGTACTCCTGCCGTTTACGCTATGGATGGTAAATCGGTGATGGGTGGTTATGCTCAAAGACAAGCCTTACTTAAAAAATTAAATGAGATTAAGGGGTAATCATGAAAAAGGCACTATTAGCGCTTATGGTATGTGCATCTTCTGTGATGGCTTTAGCTGAAGAAAAGCATGAATCTGTGTTACCTAACGACTTAATTAAAGCTGTGCAAAGTGAACCCACTGATGCGAAGGCGTTTCGTGAATCGATTAGAAATAATTTAACACGAAAAGGGGCCATACTTGGAATTCAAGAGTTACCAATGAAAAAACTGTTTTTCGTAGAAGCTGAACAAGGTACTTATATTGTTTCCTCTGACGGTAGGTTTGTATTTCAGGGAAAATTAACTGATGTTTGGCACAGAAAAACAATTACCGATCTAGCAAGTGCTGTGCAAGTGCAAAGAACACCAGTATCCAATATAGGATTTGAGCCTGAAGAACAGCTAGCAACATTTCAGGTGGGCAACCCAAAGCACTTCCAAGGCAAGGTGTTGCTTTTGTAGATCCAACATCAACTTATACTGAAAAATTCATTCAACATCTTTTAAGTACTCCTGAAAAATACAATTGGACAGTTATTTTAATGCCACTTGTCGGTGGTGAATCTGCAAAAAATAGGTCAAACCGTCTTTGGTGTGCTAAAGACCGTAAAGGTGCTTTGCTTGATTTGGCTTATGGCACCGATAAAGCTACAAATGATTTAAAAGAAGATTGTGACATTGAAAAAATAGTGGTGGCAACTATGTTGACGGAAATTTTTCAAATAACGAATCTTCCTCACATTATTAGAGAAGATGGCCTAAAAATATCTGGCTTCCCTGTAAAATTTGATAAATGGCTTGCACAGCCGTAAGGAATAATTATGAATATTAGTAAATTAGTATTGTTAGCTTCGGTTGCCTTATTTGCGCTGAGTGGTTGTGCTTTACAGCCCATAGGAAAAGAAGAATTTACTTGTGGTTCGCTTAAAAAAGGTGGCGTTTGTCTTGGCCCTAGAGACATTTACGAATTGACAAATAATCGTGAAAGTCTTGAAGAGTTGACGCAAGAAGAACTTAACTCGCAAAAATCTGGCGAGAAAATGATATCTTCAGGTTCGGCTAAAACAGTTAGTGCTACAACTTCAAGCGATAACAATGTGTATGAAGCTAGAACCAAAGAACAACACTCTTCTAATAGTTACCAATCAGCCAAAGTAATCCCGCAAACCCGCTTTGACAATGAAAATAGAGATGGCTTTATGGCTTGGCCAAATAACGGTGAGCCATTAGCGCCGGAAGCACTTGCGGTTATGACTGAACCCAAAGCAATGCGAGTCATGGTCACAGCATGGAAAGATAACAGTGGCTTCTTGAATTTACCCGGATATATCTATGTCGATGTTCAACCAAAAACATGGAAATACGGTGAAGATGCAAACTTGCGCCCTACCCGTGTAGTCCCATTGCAAATGCGTAAGGAAAGCCAACAAACTATTCGTGATAGAAAACATAAAAAAAGAGGCGTATCACCTCTTGAAGTTGCGGGGCAATAAGTATGAGAACACCTAAAAATAAGATAGTAAACTTAATGTCAAATGATAAATTTTCAGAGCTTCTTCCTGTTGTTGAATACTGGGATGAAGAAAAAATATTTATATTAGATGGACCTGCTATCGGTGCTATGTTTGTTTGTTCACCTACAGCGGGATGTAATGATGAAATACGAAATGCCCTTAATAACTTGTACAAAAGTGATTTCCCAAAGAATACCACTATTCAAGCAAGCTTAGTCTCAATGCCTGACATAGAAAACAACCTATATGGTTACAATGTTGTACGTGGTAATCGCATGATGAATAAAGATGAAGAACAGTGCGATACAATGGCTGATTCAATTCATGACTTCTATCGTAAAGGTGCAAAGGAAAGTATTAATGAAAGTGGCTTTCGTTTTAGAAATTTTGAATTTTGGTTTACCGTAAAATTTGATATAAAAAAAACCGTACCTTCATCAAAAGAAATCGCTAAATTTAACGAATCAATGAGAACAGTTCATTCGATGTTGACCTCATTTAGTCCTGTACGAGCAAATGAATTTGATTACAAGCGACGTATGAATGTATTGATGAATATGTACGGTGAAAGTAGTTGGGAAAATAAAGCTCATCATCAAGATAAAGCATTTGTTAACAAACCTCTGAGAGAAATGGTTTTAGATGTAGGTAAGTGTGTTGAAGTTAAGCACAACGGATTATCAGTCAAAGATGTGCATGGTGATGAAGCTCAATTTATCAAATCAATGTCAATCACTGACATGCCAGAGCAAATGATGTACGGCCAAATGTTAAATTTGGTAGGTGATTGGGAACTTGGTCATACAGGGCTTTTTGAACATTTCATGCTTACATTTAATGTTGTTTACCCTGATCAAGTAAAAGCTAAACGTGAAGTGCTTGGTAGAAAGAGTTTTATCACAAACCAAGCACGCGGACCAATTATACAATACCTTGATAAGCTAAGATTTCAAAAAAAAGATTATGATGCGATTAATCGTGAGATAGATCAAGAAAGTTCTAAAATAATCAAGTATTCTTTACAGGTTTTAACGTTTAATCGTAATGAAGCTGAAGCGGAAGCTTTTGCAGAAAAAATAAAAGGCACTTATTCAAGAAAAAACGTAAAGATAGTACAAGATAATTATTTTACACTTCCATTTGTACTTGGCGGGTTGCCGTTCGGTATGGATAATAACTACGTTAAGTTATCATCACGTTTTAATGATGCAACAAGTAAGGTTGGTGCCTTTTTTACGCCGCACATGGCTTCGTGGAAGGGAAACTCCGCGTATCCGACATTCATGATGGCATCAAGATTAGGTCAGGTCGTTAACCTAGACTTTTTTGAATCGGAAACGAACTACAATATTTATTGTGCGGCTACTTCGGGTGCGGGTAAGAGTTTTTTTACGGGTTATTTAACTAATGCAATCTTTGGGTTCGGGCATTAAAAAGGTAGATGTTGCAGACAGAGAAAAAGTTAAGCCAAATGACGGCTCTCAAGTGTTTATTATTGATGTTGGACGCTCTTATGAAGGTTTAGCGTCACAATATGAAGAATCTCAATTCCTCGTATTTGGGCGTGACTTTAAATATTCGCTTAACCCTTTTCCATCCATCGATGATTTTTATGGTAAAGAAGGGCAAGCCAATATGCTACGAACCTTGATAAAAACAATGGCAAGTCCATCGGGAGGGATTAGTGATTTACAAAATGCTGAAATTTTAGCTGTATTATCAGCTTTGTGGGATGCTAACGGCAAAAAGTCAACAATCACTCAGTTTTCTCAATTATGTTTAGATCATTCTATTATCGAAATGCAAAACATTGGTCGCCAATTGCGTCCATTTTGCGAAGGTGGTATTTACGGTGATTTTTTCAGTGATAAATACCCCCCCGTTGATTTCAATGGCAGACTAGTGGTTTGTGAGCTTGAAGAGCTCAAGTCGGATATACATTTACAAGTAACGGTATTGATGTCACTTGTGATGGGTATTCAACATGCTATGTATTTATCAGGAACAGATAGACGAAAAATGTTTATTCTTGATGAAGGTTGGCAGTATTTAAAAGAAGACGGTAGCGGTGTATCGATGATGGACTTCTTTGCTGAATTCTTAGAAACCGGTTGGCGACGTTTTCGTAAGTATAACGCGGCCGGAGCGCTTGTTACTCAGAGTGTTATGGATGCGTACAGTTCATCTGCGGGTCGTGCAATTATCGCTAACTCGGCTTGGTTGTTGTTGATGAAACAAAACCAAGAAGCGGTGAGCCAGTTAGAAGATGAAAAAGCTTATAGTGGTGACAAAGGAGATTTTAGTTTACTACGTTCACTAAGAACCGTAAAACCTCAACCTGGAGTAAGTAATGAGGCATTTTCAGAAGTATTCGTGCGTTATGAAGGACAAAAACAAGTGTGCAGGCTCTATACAGACAGGAGGTTACAATTAATACTTACAACAAATCCTATTGAGAAGGCTGCAAGACAAGAGTTTATAAATCAAGGAATGTCCCTAAGCCAAGCGATAGATGCATTATTAGAAAAGGAAAGGCTTGTAACTGGATAAATACAGGAATAACACGTGGAAATAAGTTTATATGGTGAACTTTTGATGGAAATCAGAAGGTTGCATGTGGCAGGAACGTCGTTCGGTGTTTCTAAACATAAAAAAATCAGGGAGGTAATAGCGGAATTAAATAGAACATCCCCTTCTCTTCATAAAATAATTACTATTGTAGAGTCAGATCCAGGGTTATCGGTTGCTGTAATAAAATTAGCTAACTGTACCATTGTTAATGGTGCATCATTAAAGAAAATTACGGTAAAACAAGCGATGATACGAATTGGTCTTGTCGGTATAGATTCGGCTTTAAAGGTGTATCAGGCTAGTATATTAAAACGAGTGGTATCCAACAAAAACTGGAGGGATTACATGGACAAAGCACTGGAACAAGCGCTAACTGCCGGCGCATTGAGTTATAATGTAGCCATGAAGTTAACTGGAAAAAGATCGGATGCAGAACAAGCATTAAATCTTGCTATATTATATTCTCTTGGTGTGTTTGCAAAAATAATTGCAGCAGATTCAATGGGTTTAGAAAATAATAAAAATATCCGTGAGGTTGTGCTTGAAAATAGTGCTATTGCTGCACAAGCCGTGTTAATAACCGCTAATGCTAGCTTTCAATTAATACAGTTTATTGAGAAAATAGAAAGCGAAAGTGTTAATGATGTATCTGTACTGGCGGCGCGTCGGATGGGGTTTTTTAAAAGGTACAATGGATACATTGTCATTCAACGACATCGAATTAAACAGAAAAAGTTTTTGAAAGGAAAATTAAAGTAATGCAATCACAAAGATTACTCTATCAAGATAATTATGGGAGTTTAAAAAGTACCGCACTGATTGAGTTTGTGACTCCTAATGAGTTGCTTTCTTTATTTGAACTAATAGCACCACAGTTCAACGCGACAAGCGAATTATTAATAAATAATAGAGGAAACCCATACATCGTATTCAACCTTAACAAAGAGCATCGAGTAGTGATCAAATCAATCAATCCGAGATGGTCTGAAGAAATGGCTTCAGATAAATTTGTATTATTAACGAGAATTTGCGAAAAGGGTTTACTAACTTTTAAAGATATTAACGCATTAAACCGCGATAATGTTGACGTTAAATTTACTGCCTACACACCTAAAGGCGAGAAAGAAACGTATTTAGGTGTGGACAAATTAATGGGATTGGTGGTGGTGTGACGGTTCAATCAATTATAATGATAGTAAATGAATTTATTTTTACCCAAAAAACATTACAACTCGCATTCAAACATAACAACAATGTATCATCAGACAACAAAAACACGAAATCTCCAAAAGATATTCACTAGAAAATCAATGCAAGTTCAGTGGTGTTAACAGCTCCAATAACACTCACTGACTTCAGCATCATTTTTGTTTCAAGTACTGGGTGTTTTATTTTAAAGGATTGCTTTGAATCTTGCTTACGTAATGTTGCTATATTCTTATCCACTTTTACACAATCAAAACAAGCCGGCACCTTTTCACCAATAATCACTGACGGTGTAGATTTGCCACCAAAGCGACAAAAACTACCCTGCTCAGTTTTTTTCTGACCATTAATCCTTTGATAAAACCATATCTTGAGGTTGCCCCCCACTGCTGTATAGGTAATTCTCGTGACTTAACAAGGCCACTGGCCCCATTATCTTCAGACAAAGGTAAGTGTTTACGTAACATTTTATATCGGTCGCAAAAAGGCATGTTAGATAAGTCCACGTTATGAAAATAACTCGCATCAGTAATAAATAGATTATCACCATCGAAAATAGCCTCTGCTAACATCCCTCTAAATCCATCTTGTTGTGCGGCTCTTTTACAAACAAACTAGCACGACCGGTAAACGCATAATCGTTAACAACGAACCCCGTCGGCGTTTCTAGATCACTAATGCTAATATTACCTTGTTCATCAATTAGTAGTACAATTTGCAGTCCTCCAGGTAAGTCTTGAAATAAAAAATCATTTGGTTTTTGCGCATTATTCTTGAAAAACTGTGTGTTTGTTTGAAAAGTTGGCCTAGAAAAACAACGAATATCTTTAAGGTCTTTACACAGTTCGCCATTAAATTCGTCCGTTACTTCATATTCTTCTTGCTCAAGTGCCGTAACTTCAATATTAACGCTTTTAAAGGCCAAATGTTTGTGTTTGGTTATGAATAGACGCGGCTCATGATCTACTGCGTTTTGCCAACCACGACAATTATAGGTTGTACGGGATACTACATAACTGCCATCACTTAACTCATGTATCATGAACTTTTGCAAGCGCAACTTGGTCGTGCGCTTCTCCAGTTCAATATAATGAATCACATTAGGTGAGTAATATTGCTGAATATATTTTCGCGCATGATTAATGTATTTATCTTCTTTTCTAAACATGATTAAAATCCACCCCACTCATCATTTACATACCCTTTGTCACAGACTGTTAATGCTTTTTCAACTGTTTTAGGTTCGGCTTTTTTAACTTTGGGTATTTGAGGGTTCGAGGCAACCACTTTTAAATCAGGTTTTCTACTGTTCTGACTTTTTCTTGCTGTCAATGCATTAAAGCGATTGGATTTCTTAGCAATCAACTGACCATAGCTAGAATAAACTAGACTTTCCTTTTCGGTATCAGAATCTTCATCATAATAAGTTAACATATTCTTTCTGGCTGCTTCGAATTTTATAAGTTTATCTTCTTTTAAAACATTTTCTATTTGCATAATAAATCTTTGGCTCATCATACAAGCGGTGATACAACGCAGAAAAAACGATATCATCCCATTCTTTTTTGTTAAAAGGATTAACGCCATTGTATTTTTTTTCAAAAATAGACTCACCTATTCCTTGTATCTCGGCTTCATTAAAGCCTACGCTAAATTGTTTGCTTTCATCAATAATAGTGCCATTAATAAAACAGTATTTTTGATGAGTCTTTTCAAGGTTTGGTTTATGAATAATATGCTTATCCGAGCCGTATCGCTCAAAACGTTCACCATGATAAGCAATAGCCATGTCATTGATTGCTATTTTTTTACCTACTGTAAGTTGGTGTTTGTAAAATCCGGGCATTATTTCCATCACAGCGATAAAAGACTGTAACCCTTTGTTTAGCGAAGGAACAACCAAACAATATCTAAATAGCTCTATAGGGGTTAAATCTAGCTGTGTCATTGTTGACATCACAACATTGACTACCTCACTTGGTTTTACATCATTTAAAGAAATTGCTTCTTGTCCATATTGTGAGATGCGGTTGTACTGCTTATTAACCCATTTGTTTATCTCTTTGTTGTGTTGCGATCCAAGTGATTTATTCAGACTTGTTATTAATTCTCTCATTGGTTAGCTCCTGCTAATGCTTCTTCAAATTGCTTACTTAAATCACACTCTTGATCACCTTCATTATCTGAAAACAACTCAGGCGAAATATCAAAAAAATCATGAAAATCACGAAATAATGCTCTTTGTGCTAATACGCGAAAACACTTTTCTCGCCAAGGACCACCATAAAGGCTGTCCTCCGCTCTTAACCCTAAACTTAGTTTCAGTTGTATATCCTTTTCTGCAGAGCTGTACAGTTGCTCTTTTGGTATTTTACACCCCATAAATGAGCCATCTTTCATAATATAACCAAGACAAAGGCACAAACAATATCATCATTTTCTCGACTAGAAGGGCTAGAAAAAAGAGGACGAGTATCGTTACCAAGCCAAGTAAAGGAGTCACTTTCAAAAACAACATCACAAAGAATGTTATCTACTAAGTCTGATTTAGCAGCGTGATACCGCATACCCCGATAGCCAAGAATAAACAGAGGTTCTAAAGCACCACTAGTTGATATTTGTGTGCTCAAGTAGAAATGCTTTTTCATTGGTTCAAAACTAAGTCCAGTTGAACTAATAGATAACAATATACGCTTTAGTTTATGACTAGATACTGAAGATAAAGCAGGAACCGTTGCAGTAGCGACACTGTTGTTAATCATTTTAAATGCCAATGTGTACTCGTTATCAATAGTAGTAAGACTCGCTCCATGCTTTAAATAGTTCTGTGTAAATTCAGCCTTAAATTCGCTGTCTTTATAAAGCTCAATAAGGCGAGTAACTAATGGGGTTGTGTTGCTCATGTTTATTCTCCGTCGTTTCAGTTGTTATCTATATTACGTCACATCATAAAGCCCGCAACAAACTAGAAAACCCAACAAAACCCAGTAAAAACGGTAATTCCCACTTTGTTGCGAGATGTAAAGCTTATGGTTAAATGGTTGGCATAGATACAAACGAAAGGTGAAACACAATGTCTCAAGCATTAATGATAGATGAATTTGAAGAAGACAATAAAGAGAATGAATTGTCGAATTGGATAGAGCGGGCTAAACCATCATAC
Source organism: Colwellia maritima (assembly GCF_022669015.1). Classification (GTDB taxonomy): domain Bacteria; phylum Pseudomonadota; class Gammaproteobacteria; order Enterobacterales; family Alteromonadaceae; genus Colwellia; species Colwellia maritima. Next base: position 18,230 of record NZ_JAKKSL010000007.1, read on the forward strand.
ATCAATGGTAAGCCGACTTATCTTGATGATGCGGGAGAAATTATCGAAGGGATATATTTAGACATGCCTAACGATGTTTATCATGCCCTACCCGCACTGAGTTCATCAAAACTTAAAAAGTTCATTGATTCTCCTGCACATTATTATCGTGAGTACTTGTCGGGTATCACAAGAAAGAGAACAACGGCAATGCAAAACACGTTCGACGCCGGAACTCATTCACATAGCTTAGTCTTAGAGCCAGAAGGATACTACGATCGCTATTTTAGAGATGTTATGCCAATTGATTATCCAGATGCTTTACATACGGCTGTACAAATTGAAGAACAACTTGTGAAATTAGGTTTAAAGAAAAGCGGGACTAAAGCAGAAAAAATAGCGAGATTAATCGCCGCCGATCCCACAGCAGAAGTGTTTGAGGATATTCAACAACGTGAGTATGACAAGCAAGGCGTTAAAGGGACTATGGTGTTTGAAGGGGAAGATGTGACTACCTATGGTGGAAAAATCCCTGTTGATGGTCAAGTGTGGGACGATGCTCATAGAGCTGCTAGAACGACAAGACAACATAAAGAAGCTGATGCATATATTAGTAACGGTTTGCCAGAAGTTGCAATTTTTCATCGCTGCCCAAAAACAAACATGATGTTGAAAGTAAAATTTGACTGGTTGCGTTTTGATGATGAAGCAGTGGATTTGAAGACCACGTTATCTACACGACCAGAAAAATTTGCTCGTCAATTAAACGATTTACATTATGACGGTCAACAAGAATTCTATAAGTATGTAGCGTTATTGTCAGGAATAGAAATCAAAGAGTTTACGTTTGTGGCGACTGAATATGTCCATGCGGATATTTGTCAGCCATATAATTTACCACGAACTAGATCGATACGTGCGAGTGAGATGGTTCAAACAGGATTAAAGGAGATGGCTGAATGTCAAAAGACAGGTGTTTGGTACGGTTGGTCTAAAGACGACTGCACTATGACGCTAATGAAGTAGCAGTAGAGGCTTGATATAAGGCTCTCTACCAAAATAAAACCCAATATATTGTATTAAAATAACTATTTTTAAGAGGTGACTAAAATGAAAAAAATATTATTAGTTAGTGTTGTAGCAAGTGTTCTTTCCGGTTGTGCGAACAGTCCAGGAGAAGACGTTGCAGAGCGTATCGAGGCAATAAACGAAGCGGTGTTAGATCAAGAAGAATTAGAGCAAGAAAAACGTGAAAAGGAAATTGATGCCGCGCCTGATTGGGTCTTACAACCTCCTCATCCTGATGCTACGGGAATGTACGGTGTTGGTATTGCTCAATCTAAAAGATTAGGCCACGGGTTAAAATCAGCGCGTCTACAAGCAGAATTTGCGGCCAGTATGTATAAACAAGAATTGTCAGGCTCAGAGCGAGCATACGAGCAAGGGGGTAGTGATGGTGATGTGACAACACAAACCACTTTCTTGATAGATAAGATTGTTGATGCTGTGCCTGTTGTTGGATACCAAGTAATTGAACAAATAGTAAAACCTATTGCGGGCGTGAATAACGTTTACGTTTTATTAAAATTGCCTTACGACCAATTTAATAAGGTGTTAGCAGACGAGAAAGCCAAAGCGTTGAATAAGGATGTTCAAATTGCTTTTGATGATTTAGAGCGTCGTTTAGACAAACGTCGAACGCAAAAGCAAGAGGAGGCTGATGCTAAGTTTTCACGTGAACAAGAGGCCATTAAAACCCGTGCTGATATTTTAAAACAGCAGAGTGAAAGTGAAATAATTGAAACGAGTCAAGATGCTTCCAACCTGTCTCCACTTAATTCACTTATTAAATAAAGGTTATTAATTATGATGATTCTTGGGCATTTAACGGTAGCGACCGCAGCCTTCCTTGTTTACGTGGATGTTGTGACAAGTGGACAGTGGGGCTTAACATTAGATGTTGCGATCGGATGGCTACTAACAATGGTAGGCTCGCTTCTCCCTGATTTAGATCACCCTGATTCTACATTAGGGAAGCGATTTAAGTTTATTTCATATCCCATTAGTGCGCTATTTGGGCATAGAGGGATAACGCACAGTTTGATTGCTGTCGCCGGCGTTAGTTATGCGGCTTACACTTTCCAAAGCGTCGTGATCTCGTGGTTAGCAATGGGGTACTTGTTGCATTTGTTTGGGGGATTATTTAACACCTTCAGGTGTGCCTTTGCTCTACCCTTTTCGAAAAAATTATCGCGGTTTAATAACTGCTAAAACAGGTACAGTAGGAGAGACTATATTGGCTAGTTCAATACTTATTAGTGCAATAGTCTATGTTTTACTTTAAATAGGAATTTAAATAAATGTCAGATAAAGAGTGTAATTCGCAAAATATTTTTGAAGCCGACGAAGATGTTTTATCAGTATTGTCAAATGGTAATGCGTCCATTCATGATAATGATGATAGAATATTTGAAATGTCAGGTAGTAGTATGTTGCTGCACCGGCTTTTAGAATCTGTTAATCCAACTTGACCTAATAGAATTATTGGCATCAGTAACTAATGCCAAATTAGAAATTAGTTTAGAAAGTAAAAAAACAACCGTAATAATGACAACGGAATGTGGTGAGGTGGTGTTTTCAAATAAAGACAAATTTGCGACCTGGGATTGTATTGAGTCGGAAGAATCATTACTAATAGAAGTTGCTTATCGATTTTCCTTGCCTATGTATCTTGCTCCCAAAATACAAGCCAATCTAAACAGAGAGTTACTTTTTGGTCGGGTTATTGTCGATGAAAATGAAAATGTGGAATTTAGGACCACTATAAACTTTAAAGGTGGGCGCAGTGTTGAAAATGTATTGTGGAACATCCTTGATTTTAACAAAGAAGTGTTAGCAATTAAAAACTCGTTATTTAAGTGAGTTTCCACGAGAAACATACGGCAGGCTTTGTATTACAAGATATTTAGGGGTTACAATAAGTCACTTTTGAGAATAAAACTGACTTATTGTAATAAATTTTGATAAATAATATGTGTTATTTTAGTGCTGCTTGTACGCTAGAAAACAACGAAAAAATCTCATCGTTTGATAGTTCATTAAACGAATCAAATTCAATAGAAACTTTACCTTTCATATTTCTTTTAACTTTGCATTGTGTATCACCCACCTTTACCTTTTGGTTCACTTCCTGATACGTTTCTTTTTTGCTAACAACGACCGAATTTAACAATATATCCAAACACGCTTTACTTGATTTTTTTACTGACTGGCTTTTGAGATTTTTAGCTGCTTTGATTATAACTTTCTTATTCTCAGCGTTTGACATTAGGTTAGCCAAATTACCTAACGCTGATACAGATAGTACAGTAGGGTCTATTAGTGTATCCTTGATATGGGGTTCGATTAAGACTGAGGCTGCTTTAACGCCTTTGCTTACTTTGCTTTTTGATACACCCCAATGCGCGGCTAATTCATCATAAGTAGCATAAACGCCATATTGAATAAGTTGGTAATAACTAATGGCTTCTTCGGTAGGTGTCAGATCTTCCCTTTCTTGGTTTTCTATGTGCATTTCTAATGAGATAGCTTGATCATCACCCTCAATAATTTTTATATCAAGAGGTCTGCCTAATACCTCACATGCCCAACGTCTTCGCATACCAAACAATTATTTCGTATTCGTAATCGCTGTCTGAAATTTTTCTCGCCAATGCCGGGTTTTTTTGCCCGTTTGCTTTAATTGAATCTAATAGTGTTTTAGATCGCTCTTCTGTGAACCACACAGCATCACGATCATGCACTGCCCATGGACGACACACTCTGGGGTCAACACTAATAATAGCAATACGCCTTGCTTTGGTCATGGATTTACTTCGTTCGTCATTTACGACCTGCCCTATTACGTTTCCTGAACCTTGCTTGGTAGGTCCGGCTTATTGTTATCTGCTTTCTCTTTAGCGAGTTTTATTTTATCTGCTATTGAAGTCATATTTTTAGCTCCGAGTGACTTATTCGATATTCATTTGGCTATTGTTTATATAGGCTGCGTCCCGTTTCCAATGGAAACTTTATACAATAACACCCTTCTCTATTAGCTCTTTATGTTTACTTGGCCATGTTTTCAGTATTTCAGTTTCAATCTCTGAAAATGTAGTTTCCATTGCATCAACCACGCGCTTGTTTAATTTGTCATGATCATACGGGGTTCTAAAATCTGCAGCACTGTTGCCAATTTCATCGGATCTAAACAATGGTGTTTTTAATAACGAATCCATAAAACAGCCCTTTTGAACTTCTTGCATTTTTGCTTGACTACTATCGCGTGTATCATATAAAGAGGTAACAACTTTCATAAACTTATACGATTTTTCAGGCGATATTAATTGGATGTAATCCCTAAACATTCGGAAAAATTGTGCAGTAGAAGTGAAATCAGGCATTTTGGCGGCACAAGGTATAAGTAGAGCGTCAGCGGCCAACAACACACATATTGATATAATGCCTAATGATGGAGGAGAGTCAATTAAGATAATATCGTAATCGTCTTTAACCGTATCAAGACCATATTTAAGGGTGTAGAAAAAATCCACCTTATCTTGTTGATCATCCAATTCGGCAATATGTGAAACAGAACCTATTTCTGCATGATATAATTCAAGGCAGCTTGGAATGATGTCTACGTTGTCAATATGTGTTTTTAAAATAGCATATTTAAGATCGTCTTTTTCACCTTTAAAATATGGTAATACTGTGCTTTCTTGTGAGAAATCTAAATCAGGCATATATCCAAAAAAACTGGTTAAAGATGCTTGAGAATCCATATCAACAACGAGGACTTTATGCCCCTGGATTGCAAGATAATGAGATAAACTTGCAGTGGTGGTGGTTTTGCCACAACCACCTTTAAAATTCGCATTAACTAGTGTGATGGGTTCATCAGTGTCTTGGTTTCTTGATGGATTAATACCAAAGTACTTTCTCATTCCGTTGATTAGTTCAATCGTGTATCTTGGTCTGTTTTTACTATCTCTGATCGGGGGAGGTAGTGCGCCTGACAGCTCCAACTTACGAATAGTGGATCTATCTCTGCCAACAAGCTTGGCAGCTTCATTGATAGAAAAGTGTCTGAAACGTTTCTGGTGCTCTGGCTTGTTTGCTTCATGGTGTGAAACCTGTACATATGCGTCACATAAAGAGATTATTTCATCAAGGTCATGAAGTGCTTTATTCTTTTTCATGTTAAATCCACTTGTAATTTATATTCTTTAATATTCACATGAAATCACAATAAAAACAATAATTCCTGTGAATTATTGGGTAATTAATTTTATTTGATGTTTGATTGGATTGTAAAACTTTAGCAGGAAGTGACTTTTTGTGTTTCTTTAAAGCTATATTTATAAAGGGGTTTAGCGTGTTTCCAATGGAAACTTGGTGATTTATTTGTGCTGCAATTAAAAAAGGAGCGACAAACGCTCCTTTTAAACAAAAGTGATTGATTAAATACAGTGAATGTAGTGATGGCTTTGTGCTAGACCGATAGGAGCGAACGGAATATCATCATCAAAATCAATTGATGGTTCTTGTGGATTGATTTTAGGTTGTTGCTGTCCTTGCTGCGCATAACCGCCCTGCTGTTGTGTGTGTGGTGCTTGATTAGTTTGCTGTCCTTGCTGCGCATAACCGCCCTGCTGTTGTCTTTGTGGTGCTTGATTAGTTTGCTGTCCTTGCTGCGCATAACCGCCCTGCTGTTGTCTTTGTGGTGATTGATTAGTTTGCTGTCCCTGCTGCGCATAACCGCCCTGCTGTTGTGTGTGTGGTGCTTGATTAGTTTGCTGTCCTTGCTGCGCATAACCGCCCTGCTGTTGTGTGTGTGGTGCCTGATTAGATGATTTACCATCCAACATTTGCATTACACCATTAAAGCCTTGTAAAACAATTTCAGTGGTATATTGATCTTGTCCCTGTTGATTTTGCCATTTACGTGTTTGTAATGCACCTTCAAGATAGACCTTTGAGCCTTTTTTCAAAAATTCGCCCGCAATTTCAGCTAACTTACCGAACATTACCACACGATGCCATTCAGTTTTTTCTTTTTGTTCACCTGTTTGCTTGTCTTTCCATGCGTCCGAAGTGGCTACTGTGATATTTGCTACAGCACCGCCATTTGGCATGAAACGCACTTCAGGATCTTTACCTAAGTTACCAACTAAAATTACTTTATTAATTCCATTACTCATAATATCTTCTCCAGTTGTTATATTTGTCTAGTTTGTTAGTTACATCTATTAAACGCTATTTAGTACTTCTCGCAACAAAGTGGTTAAGCCTGTTGGTTGCACTGAATAAAAGTATTGGTATGCTTGCATTGATTATTAATAATAAAAACAGGGCAGTTGCATGACATTGTTTTTGTATTAACAATACAAGTTAGCGTATCTTCAACAACAAGATAATTACCGTTCTTTAATTGACGAACGATTGTTTTACTTTTTGTTTGTAAAGGAGTGACATTACTTACGGGTGCAGATTCTATAACTTCATTTGTTACTTTCTGTTTTTTTCTGTCACTATCTTTGTTATCTATGGCGATACGAGACAATTCATCTGCGCGAGAATTCTTGTTTCTGGCTATCCAAGTAAACGATATATGTTCAAATTTACTTGCAAGTTCAAGGGCTTTTTTATTCAACTTTTTCAGAGATTCAGCAGATACCGACCATTCGCCATTGATTTGCTTAATCACTATTTGAGAATCACCGTAACAGTCAAGCTTAGTGTACCCATGATGTAATGCTTGTCGCATGAGTAGGATAGCAGAGAGGTATTCTGCTTCATTGTTTGTGCCGTGCGGTTTATACGCATAACCCCAATCTATTTCACGTTGTTGATCATCAACAATGGATACTCCCATACCGAGTTCACCGGGATTTGGTCTAGCTGCTCCGTCGAAATAACCTGAATAAGCCATTATAATTCTCTTTTCACCGAAGCGATAAGTCGGGTGACGCGCAATACGCTTGTTTATTAATTCTATTACGTCAGCAACACATACTGATGGTTTGCCGTTGCCGGAGAGATAAATAGCTTCATTCGCGTTAAGATGGCTCAACTGATTTAATACGTCAGTAAGTTGCGAAAGGATGTTATTGCTTATGTTAGTTAGGCAATCTGAGTTAATGAGGTTTTGCCATACTGAACCTGCCGTAGTGTTTGCTAAAAGCATAAAGACTCCTATCAATAAGCTTGCTTTGGATGATGAACATTATGATTTCACACCTATGAAATGGCGCTACAAAACGATCAAATAGAATCAACTACTTGTAACGAAGACATATCTATACTATCTAGGCGTTGGAATAATAATACTTCGCTTTTGTTTGTTTGAATTAACAAATCTTCTTCGGGGTAATAAATAACAGAAAACTCTTTAAGAGGGTGTTTATAGTGAAACATAGTTGGTGTCGATTTAGGTTGTGATATTTTTTCACATATCGCAAAAACAGTGTCTATTTTTTCTTGTGCGAATTCTATTTGATCGCTATCTAGTTCAGATATACGGCCTTCATCAAGTACTATTTTATTTACAACAACTTCAGTGGGGTTCGTAGTAAAAATTGATACATCAAAAAATCCATTGCGGGGTAATTTTCCAATACAAGCACCAGGATTATGAAGCCATTTCCCTGTTATTAGAGGTTGAACATCATCAATTGGCATTGGTTGGGTCAAGATTAATGTTGTTGTGGCAGTGGCAGCAATAAGAGCTAGTGCGGCGACTTTTTTAAATGTATTTGATATTTTCAATGTGTTCTCCTTATGTTTTTCACTATTTTATCTGTAAAAAACATAAACAGAAAAATTAGACATCGTAAAAATGAGGCTCTAACAATTATAAAAAACACCTTCTTGTGTAAAATTGCGAATAAGAATTAAAGGGGTATCTATTTTGTTGACAAAAAATATTGATAATAGTCGCGTAACATCCGTTATCACTCAATCGGAAATGTTATTAAGTAATGCTATTAAGTTGGATGATGTAGAGCTAATTTTCAATGAAATAAAAGCACATAAGTGTTTTTTTGAAGATTGGTATGGTAAGCAATCTTTCGAGTATAAGTTGGCTAACGCATTACTGAATGTTGTGAACCTGATTATAAGAAGTAAGAATGATAAAATTGGGTATCCAAAAATCACCGTGAGCGAGTGGGGTAGTGGTATACCTATCAGACTAGAATGGTTAAGACAATTACGAGTTTTAGTGAACTCAAGGCAGGCTGCGTAGTGAATGTAATTACCATGCTCCCTTGGTGCCCGTTAATGATGGAAGTGCTAGGTGTAATGACGCAAAGGCGATACTTCACTTTGCTTCATACGCAAAGTGGCATTCATTTTTTTGATGGTCAGGATTCAAGTGTATTGCATTATCCGTCTGTGTTGAAAGCTTACAAAGAGTTTTCACGAAATCGTTCTATACTAAAGCCATTCGATTGGGAAGGTGCTTTCATTCAAAAAATACCGCATATTTTAATGTTTGATCAGGTATTGGAGAGAATTGTAGTAGCTAGCTATAGAGAGGCGTTTCAATACCTTACGGTTAGTAATGAAGAAATAAAAAATAAAGAGTCACACCATGCGTTTGTTAATAATGAAGAAAGGGCGTTCAATATAATGTTGAGTTGGTGGGAGGGGCTTGAGCTAAAAACACCAAACCTTCGTGTTTGCTGATTTGTTGCCGCATTGCTAGTAAGAGGTAAGATAAAGTAAGCAACAAGGAACTCTTTATCATGGCAAGTAAATTAGGTAGATTAAAATCAGTAGGAATCGAAGAATTATGGCAAGTCCCTTTGTATTGTCCTGTAATTTTTGAAGACAATTCTCACGTTTGGGGTGGTTTGCACCCTGAACAAATGCCACTGGGTCAGACGGCATTATTTAAAGTGTCGTTATTCAATAGTCCTGTCATTGAATGGAAGAACAAAAAACCACACACAAAGTTCACTGTCACTGATGGTCAATACAACACCATGTTTACGCTTTTTGGTGACACAAGAAAACTAGTAGAAACATTAAATGAGAAGCAAACATTTTACGTTAGCGGTGTTCCTACCGTTTTTAATGGTAAAATTTATTTAAACGAAGCTAAAATAGTGCCCGATGAATCAGTGGGTAGTATTATCCCTGTTTATCCCGGTAAAGCAGGAAAAATCACACCAGAGAATGTCAGAGTGAATATCAATAAACATTTAGATATTGCAATCCCTTTGGCTAGTATTGAGATCAGAAAGAAACTGATCAAGCACTTTAAAAGCACACAATCATTACGACAATACCTCCAATGTCAATCTATGACATTGGAAACCATACTGTTCCAATTACATAAGCCTGATAGTCTATCGATGGCATATACTGCATTAAGTATTATGACAAAAATAGCCAATGTGGTTGCGGCTGATACATTATTAAGTAGGGCAACCGAAGAAAATATTGTTACTGTTCCTGCCTTGTTTGGTGCTGATTACCGCGCTTTAGTTGAGAAAATCCCTTTTGAGTTAACTCAAGAGCAATCAGATATTGTGAATGAGTCTATTGCCACAATACGAAAAGGTGAGATGTTAAACGGGTTGATTTCTGGTGATGTAGGTACAGGCAAAACGGCTGTATATGCTGTGATAGCGGCTTACATTGCCGGCCGGAGGTCGCGTTGCTGTGTTATTGCCTAACTCCAATCTAGCGGCACAAATTTATGAGGAAATAGCCTCTTACTATGATCATTTTTGGTTTGGTGTAGGTGTTATTACAGGGGGCAAGAAAGTTAACCCCGATGCAGCTATAGTAGTTGGGACTACAGCACTTTTACATAGAGATATGGGAAAGATGGATTTAGTGGTATGTGATGAACAGCAAAAAATGGCAACAGGGCAGAGAGAGCAATTAAGGGGCGAACATACTCATTTAATTGAAGTGTCTGCAACACCGATACCACGAACAATGGCTCTGGCGATTTATGGCGCGGTTAAGATATTCAAAATAACAAAGTGTCATGCTCAAAAGACTATTCATACAAAAATATGGCATAAGACTGACAATGCTGTGATGATGAAAGGCGTAATGGACACGGTACGATCAGGTAAAAAAGTGTTGATTGTTTGTCCTAAACGAGAAACAAAAGATGATGAAGAAGAGGGCGGCTTAGTATCTGCTCAAGATCTGGCGAGAAAGTTCGAGCGCTTTGCACCTAACAGAATCGTTTTATCTCATGCTCAGTTATCTACAGAGCAAAATGAACAGGCCATTAAAGCTATCAAAGGTGGTGATGCTGATATTTTGATTTCAACAACAACCGTTGAGGTGGGGATCACGATACCAGATCTTGAAAGAGTGGTTGTTGTTCATGCCGAGCGTTTCGGTTTACAAGTACTTCATCAAATTAGAGGAAGGGTGGTTAGGCATGGCGGTGTTGGTTTTTGTGATCTGTACTTACCCAAAGAAATTAAAAACCCTGATTCAATGATACGTTTACAGTTACTTGAACAAATCAGTGATGGTTTTGAGCCGGCGCATCAGGATATGCGATTGCGAGGGATTGGGGATATAACGGCAAATGGAACAACACAGCATGGCTCAGTTGATGTCATGATCAAGAACATCAAATGTAATATTGATGATATAGATGCAACCGTAGAAGATATTTTAGCAAGGCGAGAGGCGGCATGATGCAGGAAATAATCAATGTGTTAATTGGGGCGTTTGGCCAATGGTTTGGTGTGGCTGCTTTTTTGTTTGTTATTTTAAAAATCCAACGTAGATACTTGTTAGAATTAAATCGTTTGGGTGGTCGCCCATTGATGTTATTTTCGGCTGCTGCCTTTGTGCCAATACATGAATTGTCACACGCACTGGTGGCGTTATTGTGTGGCCATAAGGTTGATAAAGTAGTGTTTTTTCAGGTAACGCAAGCCAATACGCTTGGGTATGTTGAACATCGCTACAAAAAGACGTTTTTGTCTCCTTTTGCTAATATGTTGATTGGGTTCGCGCCTTTACTTGGTGGTGGTGTTGTTTGCTACTGGGTAACTGTTCATCTCATGCCGTCACTGCTAAGTGTTAAATACATCCCCCAAGACAGTGAGTGGGTGAAACTGCCTGATATTGTAAGTACCGCTGACACGCTTTTTCATTTAACGAAGGTTCACTACAGTGATGGTGTTTTTTGGTTGTGGGCGTTTTTAATGGTTAATATGGCGATATTTAGTGTACCAAGCGGCGCTGATTTTAAAGGGGCAAGTGCAGGGGTTGTAATCACGCTAAGTCTTTATGTGCTACTTTCTGTTTATGCTCTTGGTGATAGAGTAACGATAGATGCTGAAATTGCCAGTGGTGTATTACTTGTCATGCCATTTCTGATCATGGTGATATTAACGAGTGGGTTATTGGTTGGATTACTGACTCTAACCAACAAGATATTAGGTAGAGCCAGTTGTCGATGAACCCATAGTTTGACATAAATACAATTAACATTTAATAAAAACAAATACTTAACGGGTTTTTAGTGTGTTTTTTAATAATTCAGAACAAAGCTTTGTATTTGGTAACACCATTAGGTTTTTGCTAATGGTGTTACACCCGACTTATTCATTTGTGATGCGAGCGATCTTATAGCGGTTAATGCACTGTCAGAGCTAAGTGAGGGGAAATTCGCTGTGTGTTGTGCGAGTGCTAATGTACCCATTAAATTTGCTTCAACCAACGGAACGGGGCATACGTACATACGCTTACGCTCACCAGGTTCAAAGATTTTAAAAAAAGCTTTTTCTTGATTGATTAACGCAAACCCTTTGTTGGTTTGACCGTGATTACCAAATTCACAAGATGGCATAAACCCAAGTAATACAGCGGCAATAACAGGAAGTTCACTTTTAGTAATTTGAATGGTTATTTTATTTTTCCAATCGTACTGCTTGGTGTTGTTGTTAAGTTTGGCTGCACCTTCGAGCCTGATTGTTGACCAACCATCTTTTGTTTTGTCAGGTGAGAATTCAAAGGCTGCTTTTCCTCCATGTGTTTTTACTTGTAAAAAACTTTTAGCTTCTTCTGTCTGCTGTTGAGGCGCTTGCTGTCTTTGTTGAGCATAGCCACCTTGTTGTTGAGGCGCTTGTTGTCTTTGCTGAGCATAGCCACCTTGTTGTTGAGGCGCTTGTTGTCTTTGCTGAGCATAGCCACTTTGTTGTTGAGGCGCTTGCTGTCTTTGTTGAGTATAACCACCTTGCTGTTGAGGTGCGTGTTGGTTGTAATTGTTTGGCATTGAACCCTGTTGCGGGTGATTGTATTGTGGTGATTGCATAATAAAGCCTCCAAAAGTAAGTGCCTCTATATTACATTTCTTGTTATTTCTCGCCACAAAACCAAAAAACAAATAATTAGACATTCAATATAATAGCCCCTAACAAATTCATGATACTTTTTTATCGGTAAAATCCACCTTAGTAATCTAGGATTAATAGGTGTGTATATGGGTAATTATAAAAACAAGTGGTTGTCACTATTGGTAGGATTAAGCCTGCTAAGTGGTGCGGCTATCAGTAGTGAAGTGGTATTGGAGCCAGTTAAGGCGCTCCCTGTTGACAAGGAATTATTGACAGTAACAGGTGATCCAGTATCAGTAATTGAAACGGGCATTATTACGGATGAAAATGGTGTTGCGGCGAGAGGGCCACATGAAATATCGTTTACGTTAGATGAGAATGCGCCTTATGGTGTAGTTGTGGGTGGAGAAACAGTCTTGCCCGGTGAAACTAAGGTATTAGTAAAAAACCTAACAACTTCTGATCACAAATTGACTTTACCTGTTTATCCAATGGTGCCAGGTATTGAAGGAGTGGCAAGTTACAGTATTGATATTCCTCAAATCAAGGTAGAAGCCTGTCCATCGGGTTTTACTGAAACACCTAATGATTGTTATAAGGTGACATATTCAACAATTGAGTATGAATGTCCAAGTAACTCTGAATATCAGGAAGATACACTTGATTGTCGTAAAACCGAAGAATCGGCTGTTGTAGAGTATTGTGATGCACCATTTGTTAAACAAAATGGTAAGTGTGTTCAAGAATTTACTGTTGCTGCAACGCAAACGTGTCCATCGGGAGCGGAATGGACGAAAGACGGTACCACTTGTCGTTATCTTGATTCTCAAGGTGTTGAAAATTGTCCGGCGGATTACGCATTGCAAAATGGTGAATGTCGTGCGTTGACGGTCAAGGTTCAGTCTTGTCCTGCAGGTTATGTTAATGATGGTGTTGGTGGATGTCATAAAGACGAAACCGAAAGCGCCACTGAAAACTGCCCTAGCGGTTATTCAGTTGATGGCACTGAATGTGTTTCTATTGATATAGAGGCTGTTGAATCATGCCCTAGCGGTTATCATTTTACGGATGGAATGTGTCACCTAATTGTTGCGAAGTCACCTTCTTGTCCAAGTGATTATACGCTCGTTGACGGATCGTGTGAAAAAGTAGAATCTGCGCCATTTTCAGAGGCTTGCGCTGATGGGTACGAGCTTACCGAAATAGTAAATGAATACAAGTGTAATAAAAGAAAAATGTGTTGGCACCGAAACCACGCCAATTATAACGGGTTGTCCTGTAGGTTTTACGCAAGATGGTGCTGCGTGTATTGCAACAAGAACCGCTTATCAAGGTTGTCCTACGGGATATACACAGTCAGGATCTAGCTGTAGCAAGCAGTCATCTAGTAACATTAGCGCTCCTAGTATCTCTAGTATCTCTAGTATCTCTAGTATCTCTAGTATCTCTAGTGCCTCTAGTGCCGCTCAAGCGCCTAGTTCCTCTGCTATCACTATGGGTAATGGCTTTCACTGTCCCGACGGTTATGCTTTGATTAGCAGTAGCACTAACAATGGTGGTAGCGGTGTTTGTGAAAAGTGGTTGATATACCTGAGTCAGGTACTTGTCCTGTAGGTTACACACAAGACGGTGCAGCGTGTATTGCCACTCAATCCGCTTATCAAGGTTGTCCAAAGAGGGTACGTCTATGATACTAGTAATGGCGATTGTGACAAAATCATTGAAGGTGATTACAACTCTACTATCGGTAGTGGCTTTCACTGCCCCGACGGTTATGCTTTGATTAGCAGTAGCACTAACAATGGTGGTAGCGGTGTTTGTGAAAAGTCTGGTTGATATACCTGAGTCAGGTACTTGTCCTGTAGGTTACACACAAGACGGTGCAGCGTGTATTGCCACTCAATCCGCTTATCAAGGTTGTCAACAGGATACGTCTATGACGGTAGTCGTAGCAAATGTGACAAAATCATTGAAGGTGATTACAACTCTACTATGGGTAATGGCTTTCACTGCCCCGACGGTTATGCTTTGATTAGCAGTAGCACTAACAATGGTGGTAGCGGTGTTTGTGAAAAGTGGTTGATATACCTGAGTCAGGTACTTGTCCTGTAGGTTACACACAAGACGGTGCAGCGTGTATTGCCACTCAATCCGCTTATCAAGGTTGTCCAAGCAGGGTACGTCTATGATACTAGTAATGGCGATTGTGACAAAATCATTGAAGGTGATTACAACTCTACTATCGGTAGTGGCTTTCACTGCCCCGACGGTTATGCTTTGATTAGCAGTAGCACTAACAATGGTGGTAGCGGTGTTTGTGAAAAGTGGTTGATATACCTGAGTCAGGTACTTGTCCTGTAGGTTACACACAAGACGGTGCAGCGTGTATTGCCACTCAATCCGCTTATCAAGGTTGTCCGGCAGGATACGTCTATGACGGTAGTCGTAGCAAATGTGACAAAATCATTGAAGGTGATTACAACTCTACTATGGGTAATGGCTTTCACTGTCCCGACGGTTATGCTTTGATTAGCAGTAGCACTAACAATGGTGGTAGCGGTGTTTGTGAAAAGTCGGTTGATATACCTGAGTCAGGTACTTGTCCTGTAGGTTACACACAAGACGGTGCAGCGTGTATTGCCACTCAATCCGCTTATCAAGGTTGTCCGGCAGGGTACGTCTATGATACTAGTAATGGCGATTGTGACAAAATCATTGAAGGTGATTACAACTCTACTATCGGTAGTGGCTTTCACTGCCCCGACGGTTATGCTTTGATTAGCAGTAGCACTAACAATGGTGGTAGCGGTGTTTGTGAAAAAGCCGGTTGATATACCTGAGTCAGGTACTTGTCCTGTAGGTTACACACAAGACGGTGCAGCGTGTATTGCCACTCAATCCGCTTATCAAGGTTGTCCAACAGGATACGTCTATGACGGTAGTCGTAGCAAATGTGACAAAATCATTGAAGGTGATTACAACTCTACTATGGGTAATGGCTTTCACTGCCCCGACGGTTATGCTTTGATTAGCAGTAGCACTAACAATGGTGGTAGCGGTGTTTGTGAAAAGTTTGGTTGATATACCTGAGTCAGGTACTTGTCCTGTAGGTTACACACAAGACGGTGCAGCGTGTATTGCCACTCAATCCGCTTATCAAGGTTGTCCAAGCAGGATACGTCTATGACGGTAGTCGTAGCAAATGTGACAAAATCATTGAAGGTGATTACAACTCTACTATGGGTAATGGCTTTCACTGCCCCGACGGTTATGCTTTGATTAGCAGTAGCACTAACAATGGTGGTAGCGGTGTTTGTGAAAAGTCGGTTGATATACCTGAGTCAGGTACTTGTCCTGTAGGTTACACACAAGACGGTGCAGCGTGTATTGCCACTCAATCCGCTTATCAAGGTTGTCCAAGCAGGATACGTCTATGACGGTAGTCGTAGCAAATGTGACAAAATCATTGAAGGTGATTACAACTCTACTATCGGTAGTGGCTTTCACTGCCCCGACAGTTATGCTTTGATTAGCAGTAGCACTAACAATGGTGGTAGCGGTGTTTGTGAAAGCTTTTTAAATTACCAACGATGCCCAACAGGTTACGATCAGTCAGGTATAACGTGTGGTATGTCCATGACTTTAGATCTCCAAGATGCTTGTCCTTTAGGTTATGAAGAGGTGACATTAGAAGATGGAAGTTTAAGTTGTAATAAAACGACTTTAGAGCAGGCTGTTTTTGAATGTGCTTCAGCAAGCACTGATTTGGATGCTTCACAGTGTTATATAAATGAAGCGAATCCATCGCAAGGTAATTGTAATGCAGATTTCACGTTAAGTGCTGATCCATACCAATGTGAAAACATTAAAATTGAAGATGTGGTTTATAGTTGTGATAGTGGGTGGGATTTATCAGGCAACCAGTGTGATAGAGTACTCAATGAAGCAGTGGATTATTATTGTAATAGCGATCAGGTTGTGTTTGATGAAACTCAATGTGTGAGTACGACACAAGCAACCAATGTTGGAACGTGTGGTGCGGGCTACTCGCTAAACTCGACTAACGGGAACTGTGAAGACGTTGACTCCCAAGAAGTTGATTGGTCATGCCCAGAAGGTGCTTATTCACTAACTAAGCCGGGGTGTGATTATTATGAAGAGGAAGCGGTTAAAACCACTTGTACGAGCGGTGGTGCGTCAATCGATGAAGATAGCTATTCATGCAAAGAATTGATTATTGATAGTGCTGATTTTGTCTGTGAACCAGGGTTTATTGCTGTGCCATCAGAGGGGCGTTGTATTAAGGAGGAGGTATCACCCTTCATATAAAACATGGCTTAAATAATTAGGTATCGAATAAAGGGCTCTCTAATAACTTAGAGAGCCTTTTTTTATGGTTAAATTCATCATAGTAAATTAGGCAAGTTAGGACTTATTATGAACAAATTGCGTATGAGTATACTGGCAGCATTAAGTGGAGTCACAGCCTTTGCTCATGGTGGTGTCACTTATACAGGTAAGGTTGAAACAGCATATCCAGTGGTCAAAGTTGAATCCACGGAGCAGCCCGTGGCACACGTGAAGGATTTCCGTCTTCAAATAGAAGAAAAAGGTGGGATATGTGATTTCACAACTGATCCAATAGCAGCAGAAACGTCATTTTATGGTGGTTCACCATTATGTTTGTTTGAATGGACAGGAGACACACACGGTCTAAAAATGTCGTGGTTAAAAGCTGAAGGAGTTCTTGAATCTGATGGACAAATAGGTTTTGATTACCAAATATCTATTATTAATCAGGGTGAAAAAACCATTTTATTAAAGGATACCTACATTGCGGATGCTGAGATGCCAGTGATACCTGCAATAACTGAAGTAAAAGCAAAGTGGCAAAGAGAATTGCGAGATGGTGCCGAGCAAATAACATACAAAAAGAGTGACAAATTGTTTGGTTGGGAAGTTGAGGTCGAGGAACGTCCTTACCCTCAATTATTAACACTCAATGAATTTGACTGTAAAGTTAAAACTGGTGAAACAACATGTTTAATTGCCATAGATGCTTTTTCTCCGGGTGCTGATAGTGATGAAGCACAAGGAGTAATTGCAAGTGGTTTATTAGCAACAGATCAGAAGTCTTATTTTACTGATGCTCATTCTACTGATTTAACAATTAATTGGGATTATCGAGGTCCAACAGCAGTAGGTTTTGCTTATAATGCTGACAATAAAAGTATTACTAAAACGGTAAATGTAGGTGGTGTTGATATAACACTTGAACCTGAAGAAGCGGTAATGGTCGTTTCTTCGCCTCACACCGACAAAGATGGAGACTGGTGGAAACCACAGCAGTCAAGAATCAAACTCGAAACCGAATTAGGATCAGAACATAGCGATATAATAGATATAGACGGTACTCGCATACGATTTGATGTTCCAAACTTTATGTATCGTACGGAGTTTTACCTTGAATCACTAGGAGATCCTGAAATATCAGGTGAAAACATGATTTATCGCTATAGCACAGCAAAAATTCCTGACGGTAAATATAATGTGGAAACTATTGTTGAAGATGATAATGAAAATGGTGGTGGGGAAATCTATTCAGACAATGTTGTGGATCGTTATGCACCTGATATAAAAGCACTCATTGGTGATATACAATTACGTGAAGAATCAGGGACGGATTTATATTTTTTAAACGATCTGACCTTTGTAGCTAATGGCGGTTGGCCAGATGGTACTAAAATCACCAGTGTTAAAGTGAATGAGATTGAAGCAGAAAGAGAAAATAGAGAACCGTATATTTCACAATTAAATAATACCGACGACATGATTCCTGGAACACCTGTAGAGGTCATAGTTACAGCGGTAGATGGGGCAGGTAATGAGGCAGTAAAATCATTTGAACTAGGCTATATGCCAGTTGAGTTTGAAATGTATAACAAGCCTGAGTCATTATATTCACGTGTTCAAGAAACCAGTATGTATTTAACGCAAACTGGTGGTATGAAATGTTTTATGAGTGGCACTAAAGAGTTGGCTGTCATGATTTCAGGGTCGGTAAAAAAAGGCTGTACGGTTAAATTCACTGAATTACCAGATGGATTAAGTCCTACATTTACAGGTTCTTTTTACAAGCTTGAAGGTGCGGTGAAAGATGTAGGGCAGGTGCCTATTAGTTATCAAGTGATCTATCACAATCACAATGGCTCAGAAGCAGTGGCTTATGAAAATAGTTTTACCATAGATGTAACAGCACCTACCCCGTTGAAATTAGATGTTACAGATTATAATCAAATCAGTGATGGGGTTTACTCTATTGCGCATAATGGCCGTTTAATAACACGATATGAAATGGACACAGTGCCGGCCCGTGTGAATATAGATATTGAAAATCCTTTTTACACTGAGCAAGAAGAAATCAGCCAACGTAGAATGAGTGCATCTTACACGGTGCGTAATACATTAAATAAAAAGACAGAGTTAAAGCCGCAAGTATGGGATGTGGTACCGTTTAAAATAAATGCGTATCACGTTATGGATGAATATAGCCAGGATAGTGCTGAATTTGATTTGGTTGTTACACCCAGTACTCGAACCCGCGCGTATGCAGAGCCTATGGTTGATGAAACCAACACACTAGATACAGTTACCATTAATGCACGAGTTGGTGTTTATGATCGCCGTGAAGGTGAATATGAATTTGATCATGAAAGTATGGGCGATTGGAAAATGCATCTTGCGTATAAAGAAGGTCGTGATTACATTATGATTACTGAAGAAAAGGACATTGATGGTAATGGTTTAACGTCATTTGATGTGCCGACTCAAGAATTATTTGATTTGAATAAAGCATACTACGCAGTAGCAAATGCTAAGTCTCATGTTGATGGTTTTGAGATGCAAATTGTGTCAACACCAAAATATACTCGTGTTTTAAAAGGTACAGCAGTTGAAGGCTCTGTTTCTGCTAGAACGGTAGAAGGCCCAATTCCACTTAGCTTAATGGCACGTTACGAGTTTGATAGTGTTGATGATATGCGTGTTCTTGGTACTGTAAAATGGGAAACATCAAATGACGGTATAACGTGGACAGAAGATCCGACATTTGAAGATGAAAGGATGTACCGAGAAAAATTAGAGCAACCGCAAGAAAAATTCTTACGTGTTCGCACTAATAACAAAATAACTGGTATTGAATCAGTTAGCGAAGCATTGAAAATAATAGCCTACGATGTTGCAACAATTAATATAGAAGGCCCTACGTCAGTTTATCCTGATCAAGATTCTGTCTTTACAGCAAAAATATCAGATATGTTGTCTGCTGAAAGTGATGGCGTGTTTGAGTGGTCAACAGATTTAGGTCAAACATGGGTTGAAGGGGATGAAACCTTTATTCACAGTGACGTTAAGAGTTATGAAATACAAGTGCGTCATAGATTGGCAAATACTTCGGATGATGTTGGTGAGGATGGTTATGCTGATGATTCACACAGAGTAACATTGTCTACACCGTCACCATTAATGGTTTCAATGTCAGTACCTAGACATGGTGAAGTAGATAAGGTGATTGAAATTCGGCAAAGCAACAAACAGAAACTCACGAATTATTGCTAATATTATTTCTGAAATTGTTACACCGTCAGGCGATGTTATTGATGGCAAAACGACAGAGTACTTATTAACTGAAGCAGATATATCAGAAGAAGGTACCAGTACCTTTATATACCGTGCATGGGTTGAAGGCTATAAAGAGTCAACTTATTCAGAGCGAACTGAGAAAGTAGCGATATGGAGTTATGAAATGCCAACACCTGTGATGGCCATTAACGTAACCGAGGCTATTGCACCGGCGCCAGTAACAGCCACCGTATCAATGGCATCTATTTATGCTCCAGGAGTTGAATTTAACTTTGATTGGGTTGTTGATGAAGATGCTATCGAGATAAGCAGTATTAGAGACAAGACGGCTAAGTTTATTGTTAATAAGCCGGGAATGCACCTTATTACAGTAACAGTGAGTGACAATAGAGGTAATTCAGTAGAGTTAACAGAGTTCATTGATGTTGTAGAAGCTGATCCAATGTTGGTTGAAGTGACTAAATATAGTAGTAACGATTATTTAAGAGCGCCGCTTGTCATGACGTATCGTGTATCGGTTGATCCCGGCCACCCAAGAGATTATTCAGGTTCGTATGAGTGGTTTGTTGATGGAGTTAGGGTACCTGATGCGGAATCTTCATTTAACAAAGTTGAGTTTGAAACAGCGGGTGAGTATGAAGTAAAAGTAATTGCTACATCACGCATGGGTCAAGTTGAAGAGTATATTGATACGGTTGAAGTTATGCCTAATCAGCCTCCAGTATGTGAGCCGGCATTAACTGAAACTAGCTCAAGTATTACTGTAAGTACTAACTGTAGCGATAGTGATGGTAAAATTATTAAAACACTTTACCAGTGGGGTGAAAACGAAGAAACATCGGGTAGCTCAACATTAAGATTCAGTAAGGTGCTTCATCCAACGCAGCAAGTCAATATTCGTGCAGTAGATGATTCGGGAGAAGAAGTTACTGCAACAATAGGTTGGTAATCCTTCCCTAACAAAATAAAAAGCCACTTAACCGGCCGGCTTTTTTGTTCTGGCTATTTGTTGTCATATAAAATGTTCAACAAGGCTATTGAAACATAAAAAATAAATCACGCAATAAAGCAAGGTAAACAACAGACAAGCTAAATAAGCCTCTCTATCAAATTAAAACGCTCAACATTCGCCATACAATAGTCATGTTTTTTAATATGTAGGACTTGTATGTTGATTTTTATTAAAAGAGAGCGCCCCATTCTCATTGTTTTTGTGCTGATAACGTTATTTTTCTCATTGTTCGCTAGTCGTTACACCTTTGGTTTTAACAACGCTAAATCGAATTGTTTGTATACATGGTTTTTCCTTGTTGATAAGTGGGATAAAGATATTAAACCCGGTGATTTAGCGGCTTTTTATATGAATAAAGAAAACAAATTTTATCCGGCAGCAGGTATGGCGTGGGTTAAGCGTGTAGTCGCAGAGGGTGGCGATCACCTTGTTATTCATAAAGACCAAACCATCATTAATAACACAGTCATTGTAAAGCACTCCCTTGATTATGTGCTTGTTCATGGTGAGTTTACGATGGACGACGTAATCCCTGAGATCACTGTACCAGTGAATGAATACTTTTTAATGGGTGAAACCCCGACCACGTATGATTCCCGTTTTTGGGGAACTGTTAAGCAAAAAGAAATCATAGGGAAAGCGTATGCAATTTTATAACTTAGTCAAAGCGGTGGTTGTTGTAGGAGTGTGTCTTGGCATAGCAGGCGCGAAAGCAGAGCCAACGTTAGAAGAAGAAAAAACAATTAACAAAGCCATAGCGTCTGGAGAAATTTCGTCAACTTGGTTGCAAAAAAATAATGAACGAATTGACGCAGCGACAAAAAATCTAAAGGCAAAAGGTCTATTGTCAGGCTATGACACTGAAAGTAAAAATGAGGCTATGCAAAAGTACAGAGATGCAGCCAAATTAATCGCTGAAAGCAGCCAAGACAAATTAGCATCTGCCCTACAAAAGCATGTGGGTTTAACTAAAGAGCAATCACAAGGGTTTAGCGGTAAAACGTTTAAAGAAAAAGAAACGGATTTAGCTATTTTTGTTAGTTTCTCAATGCCTAAGCCTATATTGATGGACGCATTCGCCACTGCAGCGAAAAATGGGGCAAATGTTTATTTTAATGGTATTCATCCAGATCATGAAGGTATCCATGACACGATGCGCTACTTAAGTCAACTAGGGGCAGAGTTAAAAGAAAAGCCTATGGTTAAGTTTAACCCGCGCGAATTTAAACAACAAAAAGTCACCTCGGTTCCGATGATTATGTATCGACATAATGGTGTCACTGTAACAGCTTCGGGCTTAATGAATTTTAATTGGATCAAAACAAAGCACTCAGACAGTAAGAGTGATATAGCACTAGGTAATTTCGGGCCTGTTTATGCCGTTCTTGAAGAAAACATTATAGATACGATGAAGCGACGTTTAGCCGGCATTGATATGGAAGGAAAAAAGAAAGCAGCCGTAGAAGATTTTTGGAAGAAGCAAGCTTTTGTTGATTTAAAACCTGCTGAGAAAGATGAACGTTGGCTTATCGACCCCACAGTAAAAGCTCTCGCTGACGTAGTAAATCCTGTTGCCGGTGATGTGTTGGCATACAAAGGACAAATTATCAATCCCCTCGCAACAGTCACTTTACCGTTAACTATGTACATCATAGATGCAAAAAATATCCAACAGCTTGAATGGCTAAGCAAGGATATGAACGATGGCAAACCTAAAGGTCGTATCAAGGTAATGACCACACGCATAGATAAAGACAAAGGTTGGGATCATTTATCTGCAATTAGAGAGCATCTAGGCAGAGAGGTTTATATTGCACCCAAAGAAGTAATAGAGCGTTTTAAGGTTAGTGGTACGCCACCAAAATATCAACAGATTTGGCGCGAAAAATGATGGCAGTTGAACAGTTTAGTTTAGGTGGAAAATAACATGAAATTACTTCCCATAGTTGTATTTATTGTAGTAGGGATTTGGATCGGCTCGGCTTACCCTGAAATTGGTGAAATGGTGTTATCCAACGTTAAATCAGGCATTGAATATATTTCACGACTTCTATCAAACACAAGGAGTCACTAAATGAAATTACACACCAAAATACTCGCGTTTTTAGTGGGAATACTGGTATTGGTTAATCTATCATCCATAGCAATGGCAGAAGAGGCCAGTATAGATGTTAATCCAATGTGTAAAGATGCCAATGTATTAAGCAATGTTTTTACTCAAGTGTCTTTCGGGATTGTTTTATTGATTCGATTAATTTGATGGGGATGAGTAGTGGTAATGCCCCTGCGGGTGCGGCTAGTGTTGGTCCTTTTTGCATGTGTTCGGACAATTTGGGGTGCCTTATCTTTGGTATACCAAAAGCTCACTGGCAACCAACACGATTAAATGAAGTGGTTACAACACCTTGGTGCTCACCATCATTAGGTGGAATTAAACTGCAAGATACTTTGACAGGACTTGGATATAACAATACCGAAGAAGACAATCCTACCGCTTTTTATCAATACCATTATTTTGCTTATCCAATCATGACTATGTTGGATATGTTAGTTATGCCTTCGTGCGGTGATGGTTATGTGGATTTTGATTTAATGTATTTGTCTGAGGTAGACCCCTTATGGAATGACGACCTAATGAGTTTAATGCTGAATCCTGAAGCCATTGTTTTTGGTAATCCGGCAGCAATTGCCTGGTGTATTACTGACTGTGTATTGACTACAGCAGATATGCAACAAGAAGAGTTTTATGGCTGTCTTGGTTGTGATGGGTTGCTGTATCCTTTAACTGGAAATATTAATCCTCAACCTGATCCTGTGGCGGGTTCTTCACTTATTACACAAAGAGTTTTGGCATCACTTCACAGAAAAGGACTAGCTAAAAAAACGATAGGTGAAGATGCTATGTGTAAACCAGAGTATTTCCCGACAATTCCTCGGTCACAATACCGATTTTCTATGCTTTACCCTGTACCAGAAGCTTCCTCTGAGCCTGTATCTATCGTTAACCCGTCAACGGACGGGACAAATGCGGGTTCTGCAGGAGGCGAACAAGAGGTTTATGATCAATGTTGTCACCCTATGGGGATGAGTACATCGAGATGGTGTACCCCAACGGGAGGAAGAACGAGGCCAGGAATGGATTCAGCCTATGTTTATCTGATCTGGAATTATCGGGATTGTTGTATTATCAGTAGTGGTGAGTAAGTAAGATGAAAATAAGAATTTTTTTATTAGATGCGGCACATAGAACACTGACCTACTTCATGATGTTTTTGATGACTACAGTGAACATCCAAAGACCTATCGCTATTACTGCTAGTATGACTGTATTGTCATCTCCTTTGTTCGCGCAAACTAGTGATTCATTGTTGCTCGATAGTTTGGTGCAAAAATATGATCTGAATAACCCTCAAAGAAATCATCAAGAAGGGGGGATTACACCAGAAATGCAAAAAGCGTTAGACAATAGGCAGCACAATGATTTAACCCAAGTTTTAAGTGATTCAATTAATAGTAGAGGTGCTTCAAAAACATATGATTTTTCAGGTTATACGCTTGATACGGCAGATTCGATAAGTAACGCTAATGGAATGGCCAATAATATCGGTAAATCGCACGGCTCGCCTCAAGAGGGTGTCTTTGGCGAAGTAAGAGTTGAATATACCAAAAAAGGGACCAGAAAATTTTCACATGATGCTAATGGCAAACTCATAATGTCAGCCGTTAGTGGTGGAGAACGAGTACTTGGCGTTGGTATTGGAAATGTGGTAGGTAGCGAGATAAACAACACTGAACATAATTTTCAGGCAGACACAATGCACGGCGATAATGATGGCATATTAAAAGAGGGCGCAAAAGCCAACGTTTCATTAAAAAGTGGAAAAACGGGATCAGCACGAGCGTATCAAGATATTACAAACACAATGAACAAGGCGATGAATACCCGGGTTGACGATGATGCAGCTTGGTTAAGTAACACATGGAATAGACTTGATGAAACAGAATCGAATCAAGGTGATTTTTTCCAAGCTTGTACAGATATTGTGACAAGTGAAACCCAAGAGTTTAAATCGGAAAGTAGTCGAATATATCACTGTCAGGATTTAACAAAGTCGTCACTTGATTACTGCGATGTGGAACGTATCGTTCGTGTACCAGTACTTTCAGTTAGTCCAGGACTTCGTGGTTGTGGGCTAGGCTGTTTTGAGTTCGATTTGCATGTTGATACATGGAAAACAAGTAGGTGTCGAGAAACATGGGCCGCACATGATCCTGTTGATTGACTACATTCAAGTTAATGCTAAATACCGAAGAATATGATTTGGTTAATGTTAACTTAAAAGGTAGGGCTTGGGATCACTTTAAAGTATCTGTTAACGGTGAATCTATTTGGGCCTCACAAGGTAGACCAGATAGACAAGGAACAACGGGTAACTGGGGGAGTAAGTGTAATCCTGATGGCGGTAGTAATGGTCAGGGTAATATGGATGTAAATGTCACGGACTCTGTTAAAGCAGCAATAGGAACCGGTGGTGGCATACAAGAAATTGATTTTTTAGGTGAGTTGAAATGGAAAAGAACGGGCGGTATGGATATTGTCGTACAGCTTATGGTAGAAGATAAGACAGGTAGAGGCTTAGAAAGTGAATACATTCAAACACCGGCAGGTTGTTATGATGCGCTTAATGAAGATGCAAGGGCAGCTAATCCTTTAGAGGGTGTTTATTCGCCAGAAGAAATATTAGGTATCACCAACGATCCTTATGTTAGTAGAGCATTTTGTACATCTCCTGTTGAAAAGCCTACATGTAAAGTCGGCGAGACTTTGTTTGGTAATGTAACACAAGAGGTTTGTCTCACCAATGCAAGACCTATTCAAAAATACTGTTCGCGCGGAATAATGGATGTAACACAAACTCATTGTGATGAAGATGCTAAATCGACGACAACAACAACACCACCAATAACAACAACACTTTCATGCCCTTTTGGTGGTACTTTGATAGGAAGCAAATGCCGTATACCTGTTTCGTATGTGCCGCGATGTAATGCTGATCAGGATTTCCGGGGCAATATGATTGTACGTGGTGTTAGAAAAGATAGATGTAGCAGGAGCCCAACCAGTTCTACATCACGGAGTTGGTCATGTACAAATGGTCAAACATTTGATAGTAGCTCTTGTAATGTTGAACCTGAAAATTATCAAACAGAAACGGGGGGGCTTATTCAAACAGTTGATTCAAATGGTTTCCCAGTCACACCATATGACAATGAAGGCTCTTTGATTACATTTAAGGATACTGCCGTGTGCACAACAACTCATACGATTGAAGTTGAGGATGAGCCTGTCAGTTTTTGTGTTTTTGATGGTTATGAAATTATGGAAGAAGGACCAGGTGATCATCATCCAAGTGTGCTTTCTGTGATACCTGATTTCTTTGTTGGTGACACAGGTGATAAAACATGGAAAGTGAATTTGGAAGGTTATAAATGTAATCCCACCTATGCAGATATTGTTGGTTTAGAGCGCTATACAGGTGAAGAAGTTACTTATACATGGGAAGAGATAAGGGAACTGGATAATCATTGTCAAGTTTATATAGATGATGCCAATTGTAGCGAAATTGGGAGAAGTTGTTCTATGGGGTGGCTTGAAAAACAAACAGATCGATGTATCGCTGACACGGTAGATTATGAGTGTATTACCGAGACAGCGCTTGACTTTGAATTGGAAACAACCAACAATGTTTGTGAGGCTTCAATTCCTTGTCTTTGGCGGTAATTGTGAATTTGGCGAAAATGAGGCTAACGGTAGGTTTGTTGAAGCAATGGTGCAAGCGTCTGTATTACAGGGTGTGGAAGGCGATAGATCCTGTGAGGTACATGACGACCCAACAACCTGCCATGTTTTTGAAGGAGAGTATGAGTATTGCAGTTGGGATGTAACAGGAATGGGCGGTGATTGCTGCGAAGAACCCGCCGGATTAAATGTTATGTCGTATGTCACGGCTGCGCTCGCTACCCAACGCGTCAATGCCATGACAGGTCAAGGAACATTCACTACGACTGTTTTAGGGGAAGTTGCGACTGGTGCATGGGATATAATGGCAGATACCGTTGTTGGTGAAGGTATGGAAGCTGCGTGGAATACAACCAAGCACGGCGTTTACCAGTGCAACAGAAAGTTTGTTTGGCACCGGAGTGGTGGCGCAAGCGCCACGACTAGTGCCGTTAACGCGGCCATTGCAGAGCTACAACAAATGGTTTTGAAAATGGTATATGACGCATTACCCGAAGAACTTGCTAAGATGATAATCACAAAAACAGCAGAAGATGCGGCGACGGATGCAGCTGCGGACCAAGCGGGTGAGTATGCTATGAATGGCGTTTTGAGTAATGTCATTGGCATGGTTGCCGGCGCATATGCCATTTATACATGGGTCAAATTGATCGTTTCATTATTGACCGCATGTGATGATTCAGAAATAGATATGGGAACTAAGTTAGGTCAACGACAATGTGTTAAATTCGGGGAAAGCTATTGCTCCAAAGAGGTGGCGGGGTTGTGTTACCAAAAAAGAAAAGACCATTGTTGTTATAGCTCTATTTTGTCACGCATCATCATGGAGCAAGCGCTTCCTCAATTAAATAAGCCTTTTGATAAAAATTGCGAAGGATTAACGCAAGAAGAATTAGGCTCTCTTGATTTTTCTCAAATTGACTTATCGGAATGGCAAACGTTGCTGATAGAGTCGGGCGAGGTACCAACAGAAACCAATGAGCAATCACTAACAGGCGGTGGTGAAATGGTTGATACGCATTGTGAGTACACTGAAACGTATGACCCCATTACTGAGACAATGATTGTAGAAGAAGATTGTTACGGCACACTTGAAAATGGACGAATTATCAATGCTGAGGAGCGGCAAACAGTCTCAGAAAGAACACTTGAAAGAACAAATAGTATTAATGGTGCTAGCAAGGCTGCTGAAAACTCTGCTTTAGACAAAATTAACAATCTTGATTGTTCAGAAATCCCAAGGCCGACCGTTTGTACGTTCGGCTTTGATCCAAGGGATGATATAGAATAGAGGTGTTATCAATCAGGGGTTGTTACCCCCTGATTGATTGTCTTTATCAGTACCGTCGAGAATACTCGGTACTTTAGTGCCGAGTAGTTCACTAGCGTTGCAGTGTTTTGTTGGTGTCGCTTACGTCAAATAGATGCTGTTTTCCTTGGTGTGAAACATACGGATAAAGGTTAGTCCATGAAACCTTCTTCGATGGCTTTCCATCACCATTACGTGCGTAAAAAGAAAAAATTTGGGATTAAGGATATGCCCAACATAATTTTTATTCAACGCTAATAAATAAAAGGTATTAACGCTCACTTTTGCTGTTCTAGATGTTATTATCCAATGTGCAATATTGTTAATCATCACCTTGCCCGTTATAGATGGCTCAAAAGTCAGGGCACAGTATGGTCTACCTTGCTCGTTCAAACTGCTTTTTTCAAAAAAAGGGGCTTTAAAATTCCAGTTCAACTTTTTATAAGGTGTGCTTTGATTACCTGTGTTGTAAGCATCATCACAGCTATCATCATAAAAAATAATTCCAGTGTTGGTACTTTGATATTTCGTTGTTGTAAAAACAGCTCCATCCCACTCCATATTAGGGTAGTTTGATGTCAGGGCTTGCTTAATATTTCCCTCAATTAAATTGCGTATCGTTAAGTAAGCGGTAGGTGATTTTGGATCGGGTAATTCACTAACGGGCATAAAATCAACTAAGATAGGACTCCACGCTCTACCTTTATCTGTATTGCTATCTAAAATACCAAAAGAAAGCGCACCAAATATGCCCGCCGAAGCAAACCCATTAACCATAGACAAAGTACTAGACAATGCGCCTTGACGATTGTTAGACGCTTTTAGCGGGTCTTTTTCATCATCAACACCAAAACCTAAACCTGATGGACGTACCATCATAGAGATATTCTTAGCATAGCTATAATTCTTATCCCACTCATATTCGTCGTCTGAATGTACAGTGACAAGTGGGTATTCAGTTGGTGGGACGTAAGGTGTTGAGCCACACGCAGTTAAGCCAATAAGCACAAGAGAAAGCAAACTGTTTTTCATAATGTTTTTCATTACAACGATACCTTTTTAATTAAGTTGCTGTAATTATCCACGAATCGAGAATTACAGCAACAAACTAGGATTGTTATTTTGGGTTGATGTTTTTCTAAGCAACAAAATCCAATCACACTAAGTAACACCCAACCAAACGAACCACCAGAGTCGTTTGGTGCTTGCTTGGTGTTTTCTTTATCCAAATCAAGAACCGAAACATCGATTATACTTGATACTTCATCTTCGCCATCAAAAACTGTTAACTTAAACACTAGATTACTATCTTGAGAAATTTCGGGTGCTATAAACATCAAATCCAATGTGTTCTCATCACTTAATTCAACTTTTGGGCCGCTTAACTGTACCCACGAGTGCGTTAAGTCGTCATTGTCTTCGTCATAACTCGAAGCAGAGATAGAGACTGTTTCGCCCTCGTTGACACGCATAGTATCACCTAATTCTATGCTCGGCGGGGTGTTTGGTTGAACAACAAACTCAATATCAAATAAGTTGTTACTACCATGAGAGTCAACATCAAAAGAAGTAGACGAAAGCTCACCTGATAGTTGATATTCACCAATATTACCGCTCAACGTGAAATGGACATCAAGTGACTCGTTAGCTCTTATTGTATTAACACTACATGACATTAATGTATCTTCAAGCACTGCACATTCACCATTTTCTAAAAATGCATCTGACAAGGTGATTGCTTCAGGGAATCGTGTCTCAAACTTAATATTATCTACGGCTGTGTTTGTGTTGTTGTGAATAACAAAATCAACGTTCAACAAACGTCCAGGTCGAGCTTTAAATTGTGTCCCTACAAGATCAAGCGCAATATCGATAACCTGTCCTGACTCACGGCACCAACCTATATCGCATAGAATATAAGCGGCAGCGCCAAAGTCCTGTACATTGGCGCCATCTGAAGCCATAAGTTGTGTGGGTTGGACATTAGGTGAAAAATGCGATATTTTTTGTCCGTCACTTTCGCCATCAGCGTGTAATTCAACAGCGCCATCATGAACACCACCTGTAAGTAATTTGGTTAATTTAGATTGTGTGGCTGCAGAGCCTAAAAACAACAAACCATCACTGGAGGATGCAACAGCTTCTTGCTCGTCAATTGATAGTTCGTCAAAAGCAACCAAAGGCTCGCCTTGAGCAAAAACGAATTTGGTAAAATGACTAGGTTTAGATATTGGTTTAGGCAGACAACTACTAAAGCAATTAATTTTAGCGAACCCCATTACATGAACCGGCTCATGTAATACAGTGGAAATAAAACTTCTTTCTTGACTGTTATTATCAAAACCAAGATAGAATGGTGTATCGAGTGAAAACATTGTTGTGCTTATTGTAGAGCTTTTAGTGATCGTACTCTGCAAAGTGGATATTAGGTTTGAAGGATACAATCGGCTTGATTCCAGTATTCCATATGGGTTTCCATTGTGTTGATTGTGAAAAATAAATGTAGGGCCGCTTGTGATTGCATCGAAGTTTTCAACATCACCACCTAACACTTTAAATTTGACGTTAATTGCAAAATTCGTCTTTATATTGACTTGGGACTCAACCATCCTTATTGCTCTATATAATACGTTTTTACGTGCTTCCCCGAGTGTGGTAGCGTTATTGCCACCGACAGGCGCGTATGATTCCTGACTATTAAAACCTACACCTGTGTCGTCCAAAAAAACGACCTCTATTTCCCCTGCGTTAGCATATGCAGATAAAGCGAAAGTTAACGATAATACTGCGTTTCTAATACTTTTATTCTTTGTTAAAAAGCCAATCATAAATACTACCTCTATTTTATGTGTGAAGATTTTTCTTAGAACCAATAGTATTTCATAAAATAAGTTAGCTGCAACAAAGCTGAATTGATCAAAGACTAAATTAATCAGCTTTGTATTATCCGCAATATTCGGGTTGTTATGATGTTTAGTGACAACTAAATCACTAGAAGTCAAAAATAAACGAGTCTATCAAATTAGTGTTGAAAATATTTAAGTAATATTCTTTGCGTATTTTATGACACAAAGAGTTTACTTATGTTGACAGAAGAACAAGCCGGAACTATTGAAAATGTAGATGAAAACAAGATGATTGTTGCACTTGCAGGATCAGGAAAAACACATACATTCATTAGTTTAGTTGAGCGGATTTTACAGGAAAACCCATATAGCACGATTGCAATGGTGACTTTCACCAACGCGGCGACCAGTGAAATGGAAGATCGCGTTAAAATGAAGGTGGGTTCGATGGCGAATCGCGTTAGCGTGAGTACCTTTGCTCGGTTAATGCGCGTTCAATTTGTTCCGTTAATGAATAAACGTCGCCTACTGATTGGTGGTGAGTATTACGGCTTTATCAAGCGAGCAATGATATCTCAGGGGGTTGATTTAGATGAATTGAGGGATTGCTTATCTGAGGTAGATAAGTTGGGTCGTGATTTAACGTTTGTTGATGATGGTTCAAGTTATTCACGGGTGTTTGCGGAATATTCAAACTTACTAAAGCGTTATGGCCGATACGATCTTAATTTGATGGCTAGAGAATTAATCCAAGCGCTTATTGAAGGAAAAATAAAACCTATCAAGCAGGATTTTATATTAATAGATGAATTTCAAGATACTGATATTTTGCAGTATGAGTGGTTAAAAGAAAACAGCCGAAATAAAAAGGTAGCGGTGGTTGGTGATGATGATCAATCTATCTACGCATGGAGGGGGGCACGGGCGTATGAGGCTTTCGTGGATTTTCAAGGTGATTTTAACGCTGAAGCTTATTTATTGAGTCAGTGTTTTCGCTGTGCACCAGAGATTTTAAGTACAGCAAAGGCGTTCATTGAACACAACCAAGACAGAATAGATAAAGATATGAGTTCACCAAAACCTCTTGGTGGCACGGTGAGCATAAGAACAATCCCAAAGAGGGTACGTTTCAGAGTTCACAAAGAAAAAAAGTGAGCGTGATGATATTGATATAGCCGGTGCTAAAGAATGCGGTTCGCCGCAATTAGAGCCTTATCGTTATGTCGCCGCCGAGCTAAAAGGAAAAGATTCTCATGGTTGGGCAGTACTGGCTAGGACGAACCTACAACTAGATGAACTTGAGCAGGCCATGTCAGAACAAGATATCAATGTGGTACGGGTGGGTGGAAAGTCCATCTTTGACAATGAGCATTCTGTTGGGATAAGTGCATTACTTTTAGGGATCGTGACAGCCAAAGGAAACAACCAACTATCAACAGGCCTTGGTTGGCTTGGCGAACAAGAAGCAGTATTACATCAAATATTTACAGCATCTAAAGGTATGGGGTTTTCCGCAGTATCAGTAGGCGGGGGTTCAGTGGTTGTCAGTAACTATTGCTATGCAAGAATTTGCTATTGAAGCGCAAAGAGTTAGTGGAGAAGAAAATATTAAGCAATTCATTAAATCATTTCACAAACGAATCGCAGCGCATATTAAAAAACAAGGTGACTTCGATCAGCAGCTTCAATCTGCCATATTAGATATTTTCATTAGGATACTTGTAAGTGGGGAAGGGAGCTTAGAAGAAAGAGCGTTTAGGCTCGCATCTAAACTTCAAAAGCCAAATAAGAAGCCAAGTCACCGTCAGACCAATGCCGTAGTGTTAACAACATTGAATTCATCTAAAGGGCTTGAGTGGCCAAACGTTTGGATATTGGGCCTGAACGAAGGCAATGTGCCATTGCTTAAGGGTGATGATGGTGTTGAGAAAGTAGAGGAAGAACGACGATTGCTGTACGTTGGTATGACAAGAGCAGAAGATAACTTGGTGTTAAGTTACAACGAAAAAACTCCATCTCCCTTTATTAATGAAATTACAGGGTTTGAGCCATAATTAGATCTGCTAAAAAGCGCCCTCTAATAAAACACACCTCATACTGAATGTCATAGAATGTGGTTGTAGCTATCAGCTACCTCCGCCGAAAGCTGATTTTCAGGCGAAAGCCTAATGATGACATTGCCCAAAGACAATGTGCGAAAGCATAGACCTCCTACCAAGTGGTTGGTAAGCAAAAAAGATAACATTTTTATTATCTAGCTTACCAACCGCGACTTTTCTGCATCTAAAATTTGAGTCGCTTTCCCCATGATGATTTATGGGAAAGGTGATTTAACCTGAAAAAATTACTACCAATGATGAATCTTTTCATCGACCGCCTGCTAGCGGAATACAAACCTCGCGGGATTTTCTTTACCGAATTATCCGACAGTCATTCATTTGCTTTGACTTTGTAATACAGGCGTAAGCCTTTTAACCCCTTTGGGAGATACATGTCATCCCATTGGGATAGGTGTATTTCTCATTAATTTAATTTTTTGGAGATATACCTATGGAATTTTTAATCATCGCTTGTTGTATTTTGGCTGCATTGCCAACCTATAAATTGTTTGTACGTCCTATCTGTTCATTGGTTGGGATTATATAAACATTTAGCGTATTTAACCTTTAAGGGCAGAATGTTTTCCCTTATAGGGTGCATGTCTGTTTTTATTAAATAGAGAGAAATAGATATGAATATAAACAATGCAATTGTTAAAGCTTTTGCTAATAATCTAGCTGAAATAGATACTGCTATTGTTACTAAGTGCTCTTTTGCTTACGTTGATTTTGTCAATGACATTGATCAACTGTTATGGACGGCACTAAATGAAGGCAACGTAGTTCCTGAGCTATATATTGAGATGATTAATCAAGCTTTAACTGATTTATCGTCTGAATATAAAGATAAGTACCTGAATGATTATGCTGCTGCTGTTGATATTTTTGAAAAAAATAGTGCTTGTGATATTGCTGCTGATTTTGTTTGCTCACCTGAATACATAGGAAGAAAAACAGAAGAAGCGTTTTATTATGAAAATAGCAACGAAGACGAGTACGAAATGAATATGGCTCTAGGGCAATATTCAAAGGTTACTAGACCTGAACGTGAGCATGAAGGCGCATTCGACTACTACTTGGGTTCTGATGTACCTCCTTGTCGATTGTATAAGCGTTTAAATTATAATGCTTTTTATGTTTGTAATGAAGGGGTTGGTAATCTTGTTAAATGGTTTGTGGAAATTGATGGTGATTATTATTCTTTTGTTGATCACTATAAACTAACGGACATTGACCTTATCACTAAAATGGAAACTTTTTTTCATGCTATTTGGGTAATTGATCCAATAGATATTGTTAAAGAGTCTGATTGGATAATCGATGAAAATCACACTGAGTATAAAATGCTTATTGGATGTTCACGAGCCGGTCATTACTTTGGCTATGTTAGCGGATATCCTGATTCAGAGCCCTACTGGATAGGAGATGCTTTTACTTCGATTGAAAAAGCTGAAGAAGGAAGAATAGCTTATGAGTTTAAAATTGAACAAGATATTTCAAATCAATTGGAAAAACAAGCTACTACTTCTACTTCTGATAGTGACTCATTGGCTTTGACCTTTTAATGCAGGTACAAGCCTTTTTACCCCCTATGGGAAGTACATTTTATCCCATAGGGATAGGTGTATTTCTCATTAATTTAATTTTTGGAGATGCATTATGGAATCAGTTTTTTTATTTTTAGGCATTTTAGGTTTGTCATTAATTTCACTTGGATTTTTTGGTTGGTTTTTATCCCTTTTTTTAACGACTCCTTCGAGTCAAAGTTAATAACAATGGGGTACAAAATCATACTAAGTGTTAAATCACAATTTAAGAGATAGGTGAAGATCATGACTGAACATTTGAACAAATTAAAAATAATTAAAGCTAAAGCGAACGCTATAGCAAATCGAATTGATGTAAATTGTGTCGATAGTGAAATGCAATACAGTGAACTAGCACAATTGGCTAACGAACTCGGCGGTATTATTAACGCAATTGAAGCATCTAACAACCAGTAAGCGCTATCTGCACCTTTGTTGATTTTAATCATTTTAGGTCTTGGTTTGCTTTCTGTTATTGACGTTTAAGGTGGTGTTACCACTTAACTACATTTTTTAAGTGTATTTAAGTGGTAACACCATCAAAAACTGGAGAAAATTATGCAACAATCAATACATTCGCCCAATCAATCAGCCCACTTCCTCGACCACCAAAAGGGTATCCTTTACCTAGAAAGTGGTAAAACCTTTAAAGTTGGTCGTTCACAGTCACTAGATGACGTCCACAAAACCATTGACCGTATAAAACACCGTTTTACACAGTCAGGAATAATGGGTAGTGACGATGAAATCACGGCTGCGCTGTAGAAATATGGCGAGTAATCAAATGTCGGGGTGTGTTATCACAGAAATGTGAGAGTCGCCCCGGTCAGTTGATCTTTTCTATTTCAATGTTAAGTCATTTTTCTCATGAGTATTTATGAGAAAGGTGATTTACCTGAAAAAATTACTACCAATGATGAATCTTTTCATCGACCGCTTGCATGCGGAATACAAACTTAGCGGGGTTTTCTTTACCGATTACCTGACAATTTAT
This sequence comes from Colwellia maritima, assembly GCF_022669015.1. Taxonomy (GTDB): domain Bacteria; phylum Pseudomonadota; class Gammaproteobacteria; order Enterobacterales; family Alteromonadaceae; genus Colwellia; species Colwellia maritima. Next base: position 53,864 of record NZ_JAKKSL010000007.1, read on the forward strand.
GATTTCCATAAATTACCGCGAAAGCGAAAAACAACGAGTCTTTTGACTCAATAATCGGCGAAAGCCACTTTAACCTATTAAGGGAAAATTACCCTTATAGGGCAGTTTCCCTTTGTTATTCCTTAAGGGGAAACTTATGAATGCAATTAATAACATCCAAACCACTACAACAATCAATTCAATCGACTTTAACGAGTTAGAAAGGGTTGATGCTTCTCTTCTTTTTCCTAGTGTTTATTCACCGGGCGAAAGTCAAGTTATACGTCGCAAAAACCGTCATGAAGACTGTATTGCCGGCAATGGTAATTATGTTCCTCAAGAAATGGTTTTACGTCGTTGTTTAGCTTGGTGGCATGGTCGTCAATCGCAACCTCTCGGTTTGCATGGCGAAACTGGAACAGGTAAAACGGAGATGTTGCTATTTATAGCGGATATGCTCAATGAACCTGTTTATATTATAAAAACACATCAAGGTTTGATGCCAGATGATTTGGAAGGCTCGAAAGAGTTAACTCAATCTCCTGGTGGTATTGTCACAACAGATAAACTTGGTCTTGCGGCTAAAGGTTACATGTGTGGTGGTTTAATCATCTTTGATGAAGTGGATAAAGGTAATGATGCTTTGCATTGTTCTATTCACGGTCTTGTTGAAGGCAAACCTTGGCCTATTGAGCAATTTGGAATTGTTTTGCAAAAACACAGCTTATGCCGTGTTGCTGCTACAGCCAATACAATGGGTGAAGGTGGTCATGATCGCTATCATACATCAAACAGAATGGATGCTGCTTTACGTAGTCGTTTCGGTTGGTTGAATGTTGGTTATCCTGATGCAGTAACGGAATTAGACATACTTACAGGTATGTTTCCTAAGTTACCTAAGCCAATGCTGAAAACAAAAATCAATCTTGCCAATCGCATTAGAGATGCCGTTTTAGGTACTGACAGAAAAGGTATTGATGATCCATTGGGAGCGGTTTTTTCAACGCGAACATTGGTTAATTGGTGCGAATCTGTAATGTGTTTTGGCTTATCTTGTCCTTGGTCTGAGTCATTAGCGTTTGCTTTTGATGGTTCGGTTGATCCTGAAAGTAGAGACTCTGTTGACGATATTATTCAACGTGTGTTGGGTGATTTAATCAACAAAGATTTACGTGATGTGTTAACTGAATACTCAAAAAAGTAACAACCTTAAATACAGTAAAATCAAATTCCTCTACCAACCCTCGTGTTGGTAAGGTTTTTGAAGTGTTTGAGGTGATAGGTACGAACAACAATACAGGAAAGGAGTTATCTCTTTGTCGTGAACTAGATGCTCATGGTGGATCGATTGCCGGAACTGAGTTCTTGTTAGATAAAAATAGTGCTTTTTCTGCTATTGGTAGTCATGGGGTTTCATTTCCTCTAAAACCTAACGCTTATCGTCATGTAACTGTTGTTGATGTTGATGGTGGTATATATGAATTAAAGGATATGCCTTATAAGTGTGAGCCTTTACCTGAAAAGTCAAGTGATTGGCTTTTGTTGAGACATCTCGACGGTAAAGATTGGGCTATCACAGAAAAAAGTGATGGGCAGCTTGTGTCTTTGTTCAGAAATGAACATACATCAGGTCGTTGGATTTGTAATGTGCTTGATAGTAGTACTTCTATGGCCAAGCGCGTTAAATCTAAAAGAGAAAAAGGTTACAAAGTAGCCTCTTCAAGTAAAAAAACATGGAAAAACGCTCAAAAAGCTTTTTCTTAATTATTAGTAAATAAACCTCAGTGGGTATGCAACAACTATCCATTGTGGGTAGTTGTGTCTGCATTCTCACATTCAAATTTAGGGCTTAGCCCCATAAGGAAAATGTATGAATTTCGATATAGCTACTGCTAAAAAAATTGCTGCTGATGCAGTAAATAACACCGACCTAGATATTAAATCAGGTGCTTGTCTTGTTTCGGTAAAGGTTCAAGGTTCTTGTGGTCAATCCACATTACCTAAATCTAAAACGATTATAGATGGTGCATCATTAGATTCAGATTTAGTAAAAGGCACAGCTTTACAATGGTTTCCTAAAGAGGAATTGCGATTTTCAAATCGTATTCTTCAGCAAGTTACTCGTTTGTTGGGAAGTTGTGGTGTTTCTTATGGTAAAGGAATGACTTTGGTGCCATTGGCTTCATTAGTTGACCTTAAACATGACCTAAACAGCTTAGAGAATGAGTTTGATGCTGAACTTCAAACACTTTGCGGCCGATACCAAGAAATAATCAGACAACATCAAATTAAAAACCCTGATGTTGCTGAGTTGATTGGTCGTCATGCTTTGACAGAAGGGGAGTTTAAATCCAGATTCATCTTTAGAGTGATGCCGCCAATGGCGATGTCACCGTTATTTGAAGAAGATGAAGGAGCAGTTGTAGCCGATGTGGTTTCAACATTATGGGATGAAGTTGCAGAAGACGCAGCTAAATTACATAAAAACTCTTTTGCTAGAAAAGAAAAAGTTTCGCAAAAAGCCGTTAGCGCTATTAAAAAGTTACGCCGCAAATTAGCTAATTTAGGTTTCTTAGAACCTAAAATAGACACTGTTGTGGATGCTTTTGATAAAGCTTTAGCAGCACTGCCTAAAACGGGTTATATCGTTGAGGAAAGTCTGCATAAGCTAGGGCATTTTGTGCTTCAAGCTGCAAACGTTGATACGCTTAAATCGATGGCCGGTATTGGTTCTTTACCTTCGGAAGAAGAAGAAGATAATGAAAATGCGGACTTAGTTTCTGATTTTGAAGGCTCTATGAGTACAACAACTGTTGTTACTGATAGCAAACCTGAAGTTGAAGAAGTTGAAGCTATCACGGATGCTGACATTGAGGGGGTTATGAGTACAACAACTGTTATTACTGATAGCAAACCTGAAGTTGAAGAAGTTAAAACTATCACGAATGCTGATATTAATGAAGTTTTTGAGAGTGTTGTACCTGATGAAGAAATTGAAGCATTAGCTGATACAGAATCGTTTGGTGATGCTTTTATTGCTTCTACTGTAGCTGTTGAAGACCAGTTTGCGGGGTTCGGAAACTTCTAAATTAAATTTAACCCATAGGGCATGTAAACATTAACCCTATGGGTAATTGTTTTTCATGCCCCTTTTGCTTTTATAGCGAGGAATATGTATGAAAAACGAAAAAAAGGTGATTAGAACTGCTTTTATAGGCGGTAAACAAATCGTAATCGGTGCTGTGTGGAAATGGGGGCCTTTGTTTAGCTCTTAATCTACATATTACTTATCCAGTAGGAAAATTCACCTACTGGGTGAGTTTTCTTTATTTACACACGGGGTTGTAAGATCACCAATATTTCTGCAACTGCGGGTGTATTGGGATCTTACAATCTCAAAATAAGGAGTGCCATTATGGCCTTGAATAAAATACACCAAGTAAAAGCGTTAGTAGCTCAAAATGGCGGTACGGAATTCAGTTTATTCTGCATACGGTGCACTTAGAGATGCTACAGAGCGCGGCACACGCCAACAACCATGCCCCAAAACGGGTAATGGTAGAACTAAGTTTCGCTTGTTTCCAGACTGGCAAGAAACAGGTGGCGGTTATCACAATGATTTTGGCGCAATGCCCGATGGAATTGAGATGCTGTCATGGTTCAACGACATGCCTAAAGGAAAAGTGTTAGATGACATTATTTCTATTTTAGGTGGTGATTTACGGGTTGTAAAACCCTCTACTGTAAAAAAGGTTACGGCACAACAATCTTCAGTTATACCGCCTGATGTCGCTGCTAAACGTAAAGCTATCATTAAGCGTATATGGGATGAATCACAACCGATAGAAAATACTATTGCTGAAACCTATCTACGTTATCGTGGGATCAAAGGTGACTTATCCCTTATGGGTAACAACCTAAGATTTCACCCGGCTCTTAGCTACAAAGAAGATGATTCTTCACCGTGGCAAAAGTTTCCGGGAATGCTCGCTATCTATAGAGATAAAGATGGTGTGCCATTAACGCTTCATAGAACATTTTTGAAGAGTGATGGTAGCGGTAAAGCAGATGTTAGTCGTCCTAAGATGATTTTAGCTCCACCTAGAGATATGCGCGGTGGCTATATTATGTTGGATAAACCTATTGATACAGCTTCAGGGAAATACATTGGCATCGCCGAAGGTATTGAAACTGCGTTAAGTGTCCGTGAAGCATCGGGTTGCCCAATGTGGGTAGGCTATTCTGACCGTTTAATGGAAATGGTAAATATACCGTTAGATGTGAAGATGGTTATACCTTGGGTTGATTTAGAACCAAGTGGAGCAGGGGTTCGAGTTTGGTAAAAATTTATCAGAACGTCTTGCGAAACAGTCTTGCGAAACCTTCCCTCAAGTACCGAACAACATGGATCAGCCTAAAGCTGATTGGAATGATGTTTATGTTCAAAAAGGTGCGGCAGGATTTGACACTATTTTCAATAAAGAAATTAGTGTCAATACAGGTGTGGAGATAAACGTATGAATACAATCACTGTTGTCTCACAAACTGGCTCACAAATAATCCCGAGCATCGGCTCACTACTCGAATCACTGGAAAAATCAGGTGTTACGGTGGAGAGTCATTGTCGTGAGGGTTTTTGTGGCGCTTGTAGAATAAAGAAAACCAAAGGAGAAGTTGAGTATTTTGACAATCCAATTGGCTACGCAGGAGAAAATGAAGTTTTAGTTTGCTGTAGTAAAGCTAAGACTGACATTGAAATAGACATTCGGTAGTTAACGCTACCGAGTGTTGCCTCTTTTGCTTTGATAAATGTACCAATTTTTTACCAATGATGAATCTTTTCATCGACCGCCTGCTAGCGGAATACAAACTTGCGGGATTTTCTTTACCGAAAATCTGACAGTTTATGATTTCATAAACTAACGCGAAAGCGATAAAAAATAACGAGTCCATTGACTCACAATCGGCGCAAGCCATTTTAACCCATAAGGGGTGTATACACACATCCCTTACGGGCTTGGTGTATCCACTCCATTAGGAGATTGCTATGCAATTACATCAAGCACTTAAAGTACAAGCAGCACAACGTCTTAACTCTGGTTCTGGCACCCCTAAATCTGTAGCTCGTCGATATAAAATCACCGAAAAGCAGGCTGTTAAATTCCAGAAGGACTTTAATCAGGGGAAATTAATCAAAAAGGGCCGTAACTGGAATCCTGACTGGGATCGTCCGGGTGTTATATCACACCCTGTTGATCGTGAGGTCATGGTTGATTTGCTAAATGGAAATGAAAAAGATGAATATGCTTTAACCGGTATATTTGATAGTGAATTCGACGGTCATAACGGACTCTACCATATTGAATGGAAAGAAGATGATTGGGCGATAGTTGAAGGTATTCCTTACAGAATGCTTGAAATTATGCGCGACTCGAAACCTGATAGCCCACTTTATCGTGAGGCTGTTGAGTGGATAGAATCTGAATTCTTCGGTGAAATATGCAAAATGATGAATATTGACAGTGAAAAGCTGTTATATGAAGCGTTGTGTATTACCAAAGCCGAACTTTAACCAACCTATAGGGTGCTATTTCACGACCTATAGGTTGTGTTATGGCATTCCTTATTATTTATTATTGAGGAATTTAGCCATGAATGCTAAAAGTTTTATTAAAAGAGCGAAAGCTCTAGCAAACGTAATGACGCAAACAAAAAATGTAGAAGTAACCGTATCTGGCACTGGCGCATATCGCTTACCTGGAGCTATCAATATTCCAAATGGTGATTTTAGTGACAGTGATTGGGTAGCTATGGTACACGGTTGGATTGATCATGAGTTAGGTCATGAAGCCCATACTAAGCATGATGTATTTATTGCTGCTGCGCGTGAAAGCATGGTAATGAAAAATATGCTTAATTGCATTGAAGACATCAGAATGGAAAAAGTGGTTGGTGAAAATTTTATTGGTGCAAAGAAGAACTTATCTCGATTAGCTGAATTAGCTATTGAAAGAGAGTTGTTTGTTGACCCTGATAAAATTCAAGACCTTTCACCATTAGGTGCTCTTTCTGCTTTTTGTTTGTATTACGGACGTTACCAAGTAATAGGTCAACCATGTTTAAGTGACTATGCCAACAAAGCATATAACTTATTGGTTGACCTACTGGGTAATAAAATATCAGACAAAGTAAAGTCATTAGTTGGCTCAGTTGAGAAAGCGAGAAGTACGTCCGATGCTTATGATATTGCAAAGGCTATTCTTACTTTCCGGAAGATGAATTGGAAGATGACTCTAACGATGATAGCGAAAGCTCTGATTCTGACGGTGACTCTAACGATGATAGCGAAAGCTCTGATTCTGACGGTGACTCTAACGATGATGGCGAAAGCTCTGACTCTGACGGTGATTCTAACGATGATAGCGAAAGCTCTGATTCTGACGGTGACTCTAACGATGATGGCGAAAGCTCTGATTCTGACGGTGACTCTAACGATGATGGCGAAAGCTCTGACTCTGACGGTGATTCTAACGATGATAGCGAAAGCTCTGATTCTGACGGTGACTCTAACGATGATGGCGAAAGCTCTAAACCTGATATCATAAAAGCTATTCAAGCAATACTAAGTAGTGATGAACAAATAGAGGACTTTCACCAAAAACTTGCTGAATTTATTGGCGAAGATTCTAAGGATTCAGCTTGTAGTGGGGAAGGTTTTAACCATGTACATCGCTCCAAGGAAACCTATCATAAAGAAACTATGGTAGATGTTGATTTAGCAAAAAAAATGTCTGGTGGGTTATTCAGGGTTTTGCAAAAAACACTGTTTGATCGTGCAGCTACTAACACTGTATTCAAAAAAACAGGTAAACGTATTGAGAATAGAAAGTTGTCTGGAATATCACAAGGTCGCTTTAATGTATTTAAACATAAAAGTGAACAACGTGATATTACTTCGGCTGTTAGTGTTTTAGTGGATGTATCATCATCTATGACACAAGCGAGAATGATTAGTGCTAATACATCAGCATTAGCCTTAACTAAAGCGCTTAGTAGGTTAGGCGTAAAGGTCGAGGTGGCAACATTTGGTAGGTCAGACGGTCGCGGGCTAATTAATGGCATTATCAAAGCGTTTGATGATCGATATGTTAAAGATTCTAACTTTGGAACTATTTCACGAGGCGGCACACCGACTGGTGACTCAATGGCGAAAGCTATCGAGGATCTTCTGCTTCGTTCAGAGACAAACAAAATATTATTTGTTTTAACTGACGGTGAACCCGTTAATGCTAATACTGTACGATATGCTACATCAATCGCACAAGAATTAGATATTAAAGTAATTCCTGTAGGCTTAGATGTTAAGACTGTAGGCGGCTTTGCAAATGACGATGTTGTCTTTTGCCAAGACGCTAGCGACATCATCAGAGCTATTAAAGACGGCGTTCAAAGAAAGCTGTTTAATTAACCCCAATGGGTCATGTTTCACCCATTGGGTGTTTCATGATCTCATTATTTAAAAATATGGAAACATTATGATTAAAAATGAGTATGTAGAGGTTCGCAACAAACGCAATACAGTAATTGTGAGAGCTAAAAGCGGAAAGCAAATAGATCGCTTATTAAAAAAACTTGGTATGTTTAACTTATTAGGTGAAAGCCTAAATAAAGTAAATCTCGTTACAAGTTTTAACCTGCCGCTAGGTACTATATTTCAAGGTGAAATATAGTTCTAAGTGGTATTAACTTACTGCCCCACAAGGGAATTCATCCTTTGTGGGTGATTTCCTTTGTTTTTTAAGGAAATATATATGAACAACAAAATACATTATTTAACAGGTGTTTTATTTATTAATGAAAAAAACATTATGTTATGTGTTGACCAATTTGGAAATGAAGCGGCGTTACATCAAGACGGTGAATTTTCAGAATGGCACCTGTCAAATTACATTACGCGAAATGATGATGTTTTAATAACGTCACCTTCATCATGTTATTTTTGGGAGTTGAAAAAATACCCTGAAGGATATGATGGAACGCGAATTGTCAGTAATTGTTATTAATAGAAACAGTAAGGAAAAACGATGAAATATTTTTTTATTAAAATAGAAATACAATCCGGCGAAAGCCAAAAATCTTGCACAGCACTTGTTTGTGATATAAATGAAGAAGCAGCCAAAAAAACGGCTCTTATTAATGAATGTCACGGTGAAATAGGTGAGAATGCACAGTGGACAAGTAATGGTATTTCCGATTTGGGAGATGAATTTCATTATTCTGTTAGTTCGTGTGTTGAAGTAAAACCAGAGCATGTTGATGTTCTAAAGTTATATCTTAATCATGTGTAACTATTTTACTTTTGCAACAATCAACCTAATTAAAGCTATCCTTTTGGATAGCTTTTTTTTTGCCTAAAATTCAGCAAAAAGTATTAGAAGACAAAAAATAAGCGGCCTAGTAAAGATAAGCCCGACCATAAAGAGATAAAATACAGTTTTATTAATAAAGTTAAGCGAGGTGTTGTAATGGGTATGGATATGGATTTTTTAACGATGATAGCCTTTTTAGGTGTAATAGTCATGGGTGTTATTGCCAGTAAGCATAAAAAATCAAATGACAATGGTAACGACGACGACAGTGAATAAACAGTGAAATTAACAAAGATAAACCGTAGTAGCTCAGAAGAGTTGGCGCTAGAAGGGGCTGACGTGCTCGGTGGTGACTATCAAGCGAATCTAGCTGCCTTGTATCAGCGGTTTAACGTTAAGTGCCACTGCTCACACGAACAAGCTGTGACAATGCACATAAGAAAAATGCAGTCGTCAGGTTTGTTCTTTTTAGCAGATAACCCAACAAGTCCTTTGCACCATAATAATTGCGAGTTTTATAGTGCGAGAAAAAACATAGAATTAACTCCTGGTGTAGAACAAAAGATAAGGCCGTTTGAGCTAACAACACAATTTAGTGACAAGTTAGTAATGGGTGGGCAAACAAGAAAAATTAACTCAAGCAATAAAAAAATGCATCCGAGAAATGTTATGTCGGGGCTTGAGGGGTTATTTGTTACATTAATTAGCAACGCCTTTTGTGATTATAGCTTTGGCGGGTTCGTTAGCATTAAAGATGTTATTACGCGCATCAAAAACAATAAGTCGAATGCAAAAATAAAAACGGGTGAAGCTGATTTAGTCTCTAATATTTATTTTGGCCAAAAAGGAATTGATTACGCAAAGACTAAGGTTAAACATGCGTGCACTAAACCTAACGACACTAACGAACAACCAATATCGCTTTGGTTTGGTTTAGTAACTGATGTAGGTGATGATTATATTATGTTTAGTAATAAACGCCTATCTTGCCTTGGAATGTATCAACCACATAAAGCCAGTGGACCTTATTTAGCGATGGGAACGATCATCAAAGATTGTAAGACTGATTTTAAACAAATACTGCTCATACCTGTCGTGTCTAAGTCGATTGTACTTCCTGTTTACAGTGAGTTACAAAGAGAAAAGGTGTTGGCGTTACAAAAATGGGTTTATGGTCGTAATCGTAGTGGTAAATATCGTTTTTATATTCAAAAACCACTCAAGCCAATCGTTGATGAGGGAAAAATTGTATTAGCAGATTTATTGGTGGTTAGTAAAAACAAGGCTACGGGAGATAAAATCGTACTTGCATTAGCCGGACGAAATACTGCACGTATATCATTAGTCTATGACAGTGAAACAATTAAATTAAAGCATGTAAATGTTGAGGTTGTTAGCCAGTATTTCAGTCGGTTGTTGACTGAGAAGCGTAAGAATTCAGCTTTGATGCGCGAATAAAAAAGTATGGGATGATAGGGTTAAATCAACAGAAGGAATAGTCAAAATGGTAGGTATATTTAAGTGTTTGAGTGCGTTTTTTACTGTGCTTTTTTTGTTTTGTGGCGTTTTTCGTTACCTCGCTTTTACCCGTTTCGGAATCTTGGGCGATGGTTTTAGAGGGGCGTAGCATCTGTCTTTTGAAAATGAAATATAGAAACATATTCAAAGGAGATTAGAAAAAGATGTAATAAAATACTGTTTTTATTCAAGGTGATTGATTAATATTAAATTTAAAGAAGGAATGTTTTATGTTCAAAAATAGACTTGATTCGTGTTTAGACGTTATTAATTTTGACGATAAGAAACTGAGTTTTTTTACTTTAACTGGAAAAGTGATTGAAACAAAACGTACAACTAGAACGAGTACAACAACGACTGGAGGTGGTGGCTATATAGGAAAGTACGGCGGCCATATTTCTAACACTAAAACAACGACAAATACAGTTGTTGAAGACACGATCTGGTTTCTTATGGAAAATGGAGAGGAGGGCAAAATACATATAAATGATTATGATGTAAGAAAAGGAGAAACATTAAGCATTGTTTACTGCGGTTTATCAACGAAAACTTCAGGTATGCCCGCGATGGTGATTAATCATAGCGATGGCAGCATGAGGAATATGAGTGTTTTATCTGCGTTAATTAAAGCTAAGGAAATCACTTACTCTGGAAATAAAGTACATGGTTTTATTTCATTTACCCTAATTCCTCTAGTGGCTATAATCACTACGGTTAACATGAGCTCCTCGCATATGCCTATAGGCGAAGGCATTTTTTTGCTGCCGGATTATCTGTGCTCTTCGGTTCTATTTTGTTCGCCATAATCAACCCACAAAAAAGGCAGTTTAAAAGGTTTTATGCTCACGTTGATAGAATGTCAGAAAAAGTCGGCAGAAATAAAAGCTATCAATAGTGAAATTAAAAAAGAGGAAGCTAACGCGGCAATTATAGAAGCTGAAGAACAACCCGTTAATTCTTTGGTGGACGAGATAGATAAATTACATAAATTGAAGATTGATGGCGTAATTAGTGATGAAGAGTTTGTATCTTTTAAGGAAAAATTAATCACTAACTCTTAATTTTTTAACCCGTATAATCAGATACGATGATTGATTATATTTGATTTTTAACAAGCGAACAGCCCTAATAAGGGCTTTAAGGTGTAGAAGATGGATAGCAAAACAAAAAAGTTAGCGAAAAAACTAAAAGAATGTACTGAATCAGGCCCTATTGAATATCCTGATCAATATAAATACGCTGTTGACCTATGTAAAGAAGTTGAAAGAGATTTTGACGAAACAAATCATATGCCGCCTAAAATGAAAGATGATTGGAATGATTTGAAAGAAAAAATAAACGAGTATGATTAACATAGCGTTTAACAACGCATTACTTTTTATTGCCCTGGTATAGCCGCTAGTTTTATAGGGGCTAAATACCGTTTTTCACATCCAATAATAAAGATACTCTATCTTTTTCTGTTTTAACCTTATTGAGTGTTTTATATCTAGTTTAAAAATACTTAAAGATGTTGATGGGGTGATGGCGTTAATTTTTGTCATAATACCATCCATTACAATGGCATTTATGATATTTATCACGGTTGCATTTATAACATCTAAATATGAGCAACCAAAAAAATTAATAGATTTTAATTTAGGAATAAATCATGTGGTTTATAACTACTGGACATAATAAAGTTAGGTTTTATTTACCAAATGGCTCAACGGTTTTGGTAAATAAAATTGAGTGGATTAATGAAATAAAAACAGAAAAAATGGAATATTATTCTAGCGAACCTTTTGTTAAAGATCCGCAACAGGCTATTTCTGCTTTATATGAAGCGGGTGTAAAAGGGTATTCAACCAAGCTAAAGGCTAAAGAGTTTGCTAAAACGCTACCTATCGGCACTTGGAAATATTTGCAACTCAAATAATTTAAAGATTAGCAGCCTAAAATAGCGTCGTCTTGATATTTATAGCGCTCGATACAATATATCTTATACCCTTTTAGCTTTGTATGGTCATATTTTATTAATCCGTAACAATATATTTGCCATTTTTATTTATTATGTGAAATTCATTTTTGCAATTTCTTTAACGCTTTTATCGCCAATTTTGATGTTTCCACTTAACGATATCCCTTTACTAAATGAGATGCCTTTAGCAAAACTCGTATTGAAGTATATAGGTTCGATTATTTTAAACATTCCATCGTAAGTGCTGTTTAAAATCAACTCCATCGAAACATCGGTTTCTAATTGGCCATCGCGGGGAAGGCCACCAATACAGGCTATGAACAATGTTCATAGTCATAGTAAAACAATAAGCGTGAATTTTATTTGTTTCATATTATTTTCTCACAAAAATCTATGGCAAAAAAATACTTGCCGTTGATGGCTCGATAAGGCCAATCATCGTTAAAGTTACGGCTGTAGCAATCACTAAACCATATAGAAAAGCTGATTTCGAATATTTCGAATACTTGACATTGTTTCGTTTATTGCGAATAATATAAAGGTTATTAATTAATAGAGATAAATATTATGGAAACTATACAAACATTACCCAGTGCTGAGGAAGTTGCATTAGCTAAAATCTCTAGCCAAGAACTATCTGCGATCCTGCCCGTAGATGGTCATGCAAGTACATTTGATATCACATCAGCCGATGGTGAGGTTCATAAGATCACAATCCCATCAGGTGCTTTAAAGCTAATGGTTGAGGTATTAACTCAACTTGGTCAAGGTAATGTTGTCAATATAACACCTATTCATGCAGAGCTAACAACTCAGGAAGGCGCTGATATTTTAAATATTTCCAGACCTACTTTTATCAAATTACTCGATTCTGGTGTTGTTCCTCACAGCAGAACAGGTAACCGAAGAAAAATTGCTTTTACTGAAATCATGAAATACAAAGAAAAACTTGAAACTCAAAGATTGCAATCTTTGAATACGCTATCTGAATTAGATCAGGATATTCAAGGCATGGGTTATTAATGTCTAATTATACCGTCTTATTTGATGCTTGCGTGATGTATCCGGCTCCTTTACGAAGTTATTTGATGTATCTCGCCAATACAGGGCTGTTTCGAGCAAAGTGGTCCGAACAAATTCATGATGAATGGATCAGAAACTTACTTAAAAATAACCCACAAATCAATCCTGAACAACTTGAACGTGTAAGGGTTTTAATGAATGAAAATGTATTAGATTCTGTTGTTGAAGGTTATGAGCATATAATAGATGGCCTCGAATTACCTGATGAAGATGATCGTCATGTATTAGCTGCAGCTATACAAGGAAATGCTGAGACAATTGTAACCTTCAACCTAAAAGATTTTCCGAATGACTATCTTGATAGGTATGATATTAGAGCTATTCACCCCGATGAATTTTTATCCGATCTATATTCAATTGATCTTGGCTCTATCCTAAAAGCGGCACAGAACCATATCAACAGTCTTAAAAAGCCCCCATTTACAGCAACAGAGTACTTGGATTGTTTACAGAAGCAGAAATTACCAAACTTTGTTTCTCTTTTGCGTCCTATGTCAGCTTTAATTAAAAACAATTAAATTTACATTTTACCAGGTTACTACCTAATTAATCATTCACTCAAAGCTGTACTTGTTGCGGCTTTTTGCGCCTAAATTTTATCTATTTTGTATCACTACAATGTCACTACACATTTTTAACACCGCATTAGGAAACACCTGTTACCAATAGAAACAAAATAATAGGGAAACGCTTGTTTTCTGTTTCCCTTTGCTTTTTTTTGGCTTATACTTAGTTTATCAATAATTATAGAATTAAAAGGTTTCTCATGACTGAATCAAAAGTCACTTTTGAACGAGTGTCTAGTGTTGCACTAGATATGATCACAAACGGTGTAAAAGTTACAGTTAGGGGGTTCTCAATGTTACAGGAGGAAAAACCGAAACTGTTTCTGGTTATCTAAGGGACTTCAATGACAAGAGAGATGCCGAAGTTTTAAAAATGGCTGATGAACTAGGTTCTGGTACCATCGCTTCATTACTGGCAAATGAAATACAAATTATTGTTGACAGAAAAACAAAATCATTGAGTGACATTGTAGAGAGACAAAAAACTGAAATAGCAGAGTTTATTGAGCTACTTAATGAAAAAGAGACTGAATGTACTCATAAGATAGAGCTTGCTCAAGCACAAAGCGTCCAGGCTATCAGTGATGCCACCGACAGAATAAAAGCGGCTACAGATAAAATTGAAGCGGCAGAGTCAGCGAGGGTGATTGCAGAACAAGAGTTGGGCAAAGTGATCGACACGACAAGCGAAATAGAAAACACCAAAAAAGAAGCACAATCTCGGATTGAAGCGGCAGAGCAAAAAGCAGCCACATTGATTGATTCGGCTAAAAGTGAGGCAAACGCATTAGTTAGTGCGGCTAACACGCAAATTGATAAAGCCGAATCTGAAACAAAAATATTGAGGCAGCAAGTGAAAGATTTTACTGTTGAGCAGGCCAAGCATGAAATTGCACAAGCGCAATTTGAACAAACCAAATCAGCTATGAGTCAATTGCAAACAGATATTGCCGATAGAAAAACACTAATTGTGCAGTTACAAACGGAGCAAAACGCTTTTATCAAAGATACAAAACGATTAGAGGCAGAGTTAGTTACCGCAAAAGAAACCGAGTCAAAATTGAGTACAGCTCAGGCACAACTTGTTGAGTTACAGAAGCAGCTTTCACAGGCGCAACACGATTTATCACAATCTGAACGTGAAATAAGCTCATTATCACAGGCTTTGGCATCTAAGAAATAATACAACACCCAGTATATACATTACATTAAGAGGGCTGAGTGTCGGAACTAATACAAATAAAGAATGGTGCAATTTACCCTGTAGGAAAAATACTTAACAAATCTTTATAGAACTCAACACCTGTAAGGTTGTTATTTTTTACGACATTGAAAAAATCATCATTGCAGTAAATGAGGTTCGCCCCCTCCATTTTTGATTTGAATATAGGTTTATTTTTAACATCTGATTCAATAAAGACTAAAGAGTGTAAGCCATGCTCAAAACCATCCGAATATTTAACTTCAGTTAAGCTTATATCCTCATTACCAAAAGTTAATAAATTAAAAAGTATCATTAACCCTCTATTGGTTTTTACTTCTATAAACTCACCAAAGTCTTGTATCAAAGGTTTTAATATTTCAAATGCCGAGGGTTTAAAGACAACAAAAGTCCCCAAAACATTAATATCAAAATCATCACTAAGCGCTTCCTGATTAAACTCACAATCAAATGAGCCGGAAAATAATGATGTAAAGCTTGTGTTTGAGTAAGCCTGAGACATCAATATTTTTATTATGTCATTTAATGACGTAGAAGACGTTTCAGCAATTTTATTGGCAATAGAAATAGTGTCTAAGTCTAATGCGTCAACACTCATTTTAGGTTTTGAAATACGGTATACCATTAGATCCCTTTCCATAATTCTGTATTTGGCTCAAAAATTTGTGGTGGTAAAGTTCCTGTTTTTATATGAGTTTTAACAACCTTAAGCGAATTGATAAACTCGGTCTTGTTGTTATTGTTCTGCTGACCTAAAGTTCGACCTATCCATGTTTCATAATTTCTTCTATGTATTTTTCTATGAGGAGGAGCATCGGGTGTAGCCCAGTCAAACTCTTTATTATGGAGAAAATTAATTAACCAAGTTCCATTGAAAGGGTCATTTATACCAACACCGGCTAGGTGTAAATTTAATCTTGCTGCTAATATTGCTCTTATGTCAAATCGACCTTTACCAGGTATAATATGGTGCGCCTCATGGGCTGGTGTTGGTTTTGGTTCGCCGATAGCAAAAAGAAATGTGGCTAATTTATTTGTTGGGTGGTGCGCTTCTTTCGATAACGAGCTTAAATCAGATTGATTAGAATCCTCCCGATACTTTTTTAAATAAGATTGGGCCACCCCAATTGATTCAATTCTTTTTTCTCTGATTGAAGATGTTTATAATCAGTTTTTAGTCTATTTGTTAATTCAGTTGAATTATCAGACTTCATCTTTTTATCATAATAAGCTTTCGCTTTTAATTCGAAATTATAAATAGCAAGTTCAAGCGCTGAGGGATCATTTGTCCTTGATGGGTGCGGGTAATTTTGCATCGATTTTGAATGCATAATATCTTCCTTGATAAGTGTATATGATTTTGACTATTAATATTATTAAAGGTAGGCAGCTTATGCAAGCCCAATAGAAAGAAATCACACATTCAAGGCAGCATGTTAACCAACGGTTGTTTATTCATGTCTTCAGTTGCCTTGTCTTTTTTACGAGAACGAGAGAGTTTTGCTTTTCCCCAAGCATCGAGAAACACTGCTTCTAGGGCGCTTTTTACTATATCGACATCATCTTTATTAAGTCGCTGAATTAACCATTCTAATCTACGCTCAATAGAAACAGGATTGTTTATATCATTTGGTTTATTGGTGATAGCTTCCGAAGGTAGGGTGTTATAATATTCACGTTCAGTGATCAAGTATTCCAATACATCATCTAAATTAGCAAAATCGTTATTATGTTTAATCTGATTAAGCTTATTGAGTGCATAAGTAGAGATCCCAATTTTAGTGTAATTAGAGTTTTTTCTATATTTATAACCTCTAAATCTTGCCCGCATTTTGACAAATTCACCGGGTTCGACGATAAATTTCATTAACCAGAAACTATCATCTCGTCCAACTTCTGAAAATTCATTGACCATCACTGACACTGCATTTTCATCAATGGGAAATCTAAGCGGTTTAAGATTATTTATTATTGTAGTGATAATATTTTTCTTATTTTCACTGATGTAACTTTTCCAAACGGCCAACTCTTCTTTTTTGTGCTTTTTCATAACAAAACCAATAATCATCACGACCAACGATTTTTATACAGTAGCATACTACCCTGTATAATTAAAACTAAAATATCGTTATTCGTCACGATGTCAATCTATGTAAATATGTATTTAAAAAGGCTAGCTTTTGACAGAAGGGCGGTTTTGAATTTTTATGTGTAGAAATAAGGAAGTTTGCTTAAAGGTTCATTTCGAGGGAATGGGCGCGGCCCCCTAAAAGGGGTTTTGTGCCCATCCCCTCGAAATCGGCATCAAGGTCATTATTTAATCAATTAGTTGAGGTATGATTATGAAAAAATAATTTAAAGGCTTTCCACTATCTCTGATCAACAAACAAAACGTATTCAAATACTCACATCGTCTGAAATTAATGAACTTTATGCTTTACCAAACTTTAGTCGGACTGACGTGGTCAACCACGTCAATTGCCACATTCGAGACATTAGTATTTAAACTGTTTCGTTGATTTGAATTAGATTATGTATCGATAATGACCACTTAAGCGGACAAAAACTGTTAGTTATAATGTGGAGTGAATCGAAACCTAACTAACTGTTTTATTAATTTAAATTATTTGTTAACACTACGTATCCAACATATCCCATTCTTCACCAAGTACCCGGCGTAATGCAGACACTTTTCCATTTAACATACCCCACTCAAAGTCGTCCCTACCAAGGTTTTCTATACCGAATTTTGTTTCCACTTTCTTTGCAGAAGCTAGAGCACCTTTCCAGATTTCAGGGTCAACTTTTTCACCATGAAACTCGACTTTATACCTCAAGTTTAAGTGGCGGTTATACCAAACCTTTTGAATCATATCGTCTATTTCTATTAGAATTGCGTCCACACTCCGATTATAATCGTGCTCATGCATGTTTAGAGTATAATTTTTGAATTCGCCATAATCAGCCGCTAATAACTCTAATTTCTCAGAATAAAAATTTAGCTTATGTTCTTGTTGAGCAAAGAAAGCCAATTGCTCTTCTTTTGTTAGTTCTAAATCGAGATACTCTAACCTTATTCCATAATTTGACGGCTGATCAAGGATGCTACTTACTCTCTCAAGGTGAAATACCGTCACCTCAAAATCAACAAGATTCTCTAACTCATGACGCTGAGACAAGGTCAGCTCCTGATTTGTAATAAATACGACACCTTGGGCATTATTTTTAATCACGCCTTCAGTATCCCCCATAAATTTACTTTTTATTTCAGAAAATGATTTCTGCCCACGAGGAAAATATACCGCTCCGACATATTTGTTAGAGCTTTTAGCACAGAGGATATCTTTTCCACCATCGCGACCTCCTAGAGGGTGAGATGGATCAACAGAGTGGTACTGCTCGGATTTAAGAATATGAGCCGATATTCTTTCTGCTGCTTTCTGACCTTTTGTCCAATTTTGTAAGCGAAACCAAGTTTCGTCGCCTTCAGATGATCTTCTATTGCTCAACGGAGACTCCATATATGTGTAATACCAACGCCCAAATATCCGACTAATGAATGGTTGATTGTTTGATAAGGGGTAATTAACATAAATATTGTTCTAAATCCGAAAGGCGACGATGTAATTTCGCTTTCGTTTTAAACTTATCTCTTAGCAGCATATTATAAATATGCTTTTCTCCTATGATAATATCACAATATTGGGATGCTAAAGCAACTCCTCCCCAGTCCATCAAATCATTTGATGTAGGGTTATAGTTTGGGTTTTTCAATACTTGCTTATTTAAGTGGATTTCCAGTGCTCTTGAAGGCATAAAATTAAGAATTTGACTAATTCTTTCTTTCCCTAATGCCATAAACAATTCAAACTCGATCTCCCAATATTCGAGGACTTCGGATAAAGGCTCCTCTATATCCGCTAATGCCATTGCATCAAGGGTATCTTGCCACTGTCCTTTTGGAACAGTACTACACATTTTACTAACTTTTGTTAAGTGGTCTTTAAAATCTTCATTATGTTCAGTTTTATGAAATCCACCAATTTTTTTTCCGCCTACTTGTTCGCCTGTTAAAATTGCACGTTCCATAAATTCTGGAATGTCAACATTTAATTTTTCACCGTAAGCGTGCTGAACACCTTTACCGAAAAGTTGAAAGTATCGTGGCTTAATAATTGGGAAATTTGATTTCAGTGCTCTTTCTATTTCATTTATTACAATTGATTTATATGAAGCTAATGTTACACCTTTTGAGTACTTAAACATTACCTCTCCTAATCTATTTCTTCTACCTTCATTAGAAATAGTACTAGTTTCAATATAATGTGCATTTGAGAGTGGAAAAACAATGTCACCCGTTCGTACTTTATCGTTTAATCTTTCAAGTAAAATTACTGAACTATCAGATGTATCCTTACCATGATGTATTTTTGCTAAATCAATCCATATATTTTGATCTAGATATATGTGCATGCAGACTACTCCTTGCCGCCTAACTTATTATGTAGACGTCTCATTAACTCCCACCTACTTGATAGTTGAATAAATTAACTCAAAACTCTTTAATTTCAAAGCTTTATTGCATTATTGTAGAAGTTTTCATGGGCAGCTCAGGTTATTCTTGATACGTCTCAGTATAACCTGTTAAAGAAATATCATAATAATAACTTTGTTTTCAAATACTTAAGATGGTGGCGTACTGGTCGGTGTGTGTTATTTAGAAGTATCCCTCACACACATGATTTATTCATTAACCTCATATATGGTCTCCTCCCGTATTGCAAGGTTTAACTCATCGATAACAGGGACAGGATTGCTGTCATATATACGGTCTTTTAATGAAGTTTAGTGCTTCTGACCTCGATGTATTACGCGCATATTGTCCTTATCAGCTCGTCGAACTCATAGTTCTTTGAGGTTATCAGGTTTTCAATATGCAGGTTTTACCTGTTATGTCATCGTTTCGTTCTACCCACGCAATTCGTTGAAGAGTGGTTTACTTATACTGCTGAGTATCCCTCACCAGAGACGGTAATAGCCCAAGCCATTCTCGCCATTTTGTTGGCATAAGCTACACATGCTCGGTTATGCCCCCGAGTTTGAACAAGTCGGTTTATCCATTGACTTAATTTATCATTTTTCGTTTTTGCTCTTGAAACAACGGCCTTAGCTCCCTGAATTAATAAACACCTTAGATAACTATTTCCTCGTTTACTTATCCCTAGTAAAGTATCTTTACCGCCACTGCTGTGTTGTCGGGGGACTATACCTAATGATGCTGAAACATCACGACCTCGTTGATAATTACTCCCATTACCAACTTCATTAAAATAGGCGCTTGATACCATAGGACCAAACCCTGGTATTGTTTGAATTCGCTGACAAATAGTATTGCTTTTTACTGTCTCAACAATTAATTTACCATACTCTTCAATACAAGAATCCAATACGTTTAATTGCGTTTGTAGTTGCCTAAGTATGGTTTTAAACGCCCCTGATAATGACTTGGTTTCATCATTTAACATTAAGGTGATATTTTTGCGTATATTGTTTACACCTTGGTTTAAAATAATGCCATATTCAGCGATTAGCCCTCTGATTTGGTTACATAGTGCAGTTCTTTGTCTAACGGCTAACTCTCTCGCTTTGTGCTGTGCTTGATTATCTTGCTGCTCAATTGTTTTAATTCCAACACTATTAATATGTGGTTGTTTAGCTGCAACAGCAATTGCTAGCGCATCGTTATAATCATTTTTATTGCCAATTAAAAAAGCTTTCACATGTTGAGGTGGAATAAGCTTTACCTTATGACCACACTTTTGTATTTCTCTTGCCCAAAAGTGGGAAGTTGCACAAGCTTCTAAAGCAACTAAACAAGATGGATGGTTTTGAAAGAATGCCAATACTTGTACTCGTTTTAACATTTTCTTTCTAACTAAGCGTCCTTGGTCATTGCAACAGACAACATGAAAAAATCTTTTTGCTATATCTAACCCAATTGTTGTAATCTTCATCTTGGTCTTCTCCTATTTTGATTGTATGTAATAACTTCAATCATGGCACATAGATGCCGTTTGGGAGGAGACCATCACATCAGCTCGGGATAAAAATTGAACTAATTGCCTGTTCCACGATCCGATCTTTCGACCAAGAAAAAACAGAAAGATAATAAGGAACAGGCATGAATAAACTAGTTGAAATATTCTGTGATGTCGATGATTTTTGCCGCGTATTTATTCCACAGTGGGAAAAACAGTTAATTGCTGATGGTAATATCAAGCGAAAACGATCATGTCGTATGACTATGAGCGAAATAATGACTGTCCTTATCGCTTTTCATACATCAAATCATCGCGACTTTAAAAATTATTATAAAGGTTTTATCGCTAAATTTTACCATTCACATTTCCCTAATTTATTGAGCTACACTCGATTTTTAGAAGTGATGCCTAAAGCTATTGTTCCGCTTTCTAGCTACTTTTCAATACTTAAAGGTGAATCTACAGGTATTGAGTTCATTGACTCTACAAGTATAAAAGTATGTCATAACTTGAGAATACCTAGACACAAAACATTTGACGGTATAGCCGAACGCGGCAAAGGAACAATGGGTTGGTTTTATGGATTCAAACTGCACTTAGTCACTAACTTTAAAGGTGAAATAGTTGATGCTAAATTAACTACTGGCAATGTGCACGACACAAAACCTGTATTAGAATTAGCAAAAAATCTCAAAGGAAAATTGTACGCTGATAAAGGCTACATTAGTAAAAAGTTAACAGCCAACTTAAAAGCAAAAGGTGTCGATTTGATAACAACGGTTCGCAGTAATATGAAAGCCAAAGCTATGTCATTATGGGATAGAGCAATGCTATCTGAGGTCCGGCCGGGAAAAGTGTTGAATTTAGCCACTAATCTTGTAATCGGTTGAAATATATTGGATTATTAAACTAAAAGTTCGAAGGCCATTGGCTTGCTTTGTTAGGTCTATCTCAAAACTTCCCTGTCTTCCTAAGTGTTCAGTGTGATAAGGCGAAAAAGCAGCCATGTGCTCTCGAGTAATATTATACCCTTCCGACTTTAATTGGTTAAAGACTTCAGTCATCGCATTTACATTGTACAAAATCGCAAAGTTAGCCAGTAAAGTGCCTGTTTCGTGTGTAATGGGTTTTCATATTTTAGAAAGGCTATTACACCAATATGGGTAGCTTTATTTTAGGAGAGTTTTTTCGTTTGTAAACATGAGGAGTTTGAAGTCCAACGGTACGATAACGCACTAAGATCACTTTGTTAAGTTAGCCCTTTTATATACTTCCATTTTTAGGATTATTTAACTAAAAACAGAAGTAGAATAGCACATATTATATTAATGGTTAATTTTAAAGGGTCGGCTACTTCCGCTTCTAACATATCCACATATTCTCGTTGTTTAGACTTCATTATTTATCAAAGAAAAATACTGACTTGTATGAAGGTGCTATATTAGGGAATGAGTCAATTTTCAATTTAACCTTTTTATGAATCATCTATTTCTTAGTAATCACTACGTTTTATATATTGGAAGTAGTTTTGACACAATTTTGCATCGACATCATGCGGCTCAAGTATGCATCGGATTAAACAATACATTTCAATTGATAGATAAGAACGGGTTATCAGAAACTTTTGAAGCAGTTGTTATAGCAGCTAATGCTGATCATAGGTTAGTAGCCCCTGATACGATCATTGCTACATTATTTTTGGACATTCAAAGTAATCCTTATCAAACTATATCTAAACAATATGGCTTATGTGAAAGTAAACCTTTCAAGTCGTTAAGTTTTTCGAAAGAACTTATTATCGAATTAGGTAACATTCAGTTTAAGGGGATATTTAAGGAGTCAGCGAAAAAAATCATCGATGAGCTAATCATTCCTTCCTCTTCAAATATCAGAATTGATCCGCGCGTAAGAGAAGTATTACGACAATTGAACACGTGTATAGATAGCCAGATCCCTCTAAGTGAATTGGCCCAAAGTGTACATATATCGCCCAGTCGATTAGCGCATCTTTTAAAGAGGAAGTTGGGACACCTATTCGTCGTTATTCACTGTGGTGTCGAATTCGTAGCGCTATGGAATTTGCAGTTAAGCAATGTTCTTTAACAGATGGTGCACATCACGGTGGCTTTACAGACTCAGCTCACTTTTCTAAAGTATTTAAACAAATGTATGGTATTTCTCCCTCCAAGATTGTTAATAGACAAATACCAGTAACAGTTATTTTTCAATGATATAATCTTATCAGAAATGATTTTGGTATCTTTAATTTTTGTAGTATACCAATAAACATAATCCAGATAATAAGAACAATGGATGCAATATAATGCCATGAAAAACTGAAATATCAGCAATAAAACCGTGAAAAAAAGTAGCCAAAATTATAATTATAGCCGTAAAAAGCAATAACATATTGGTTAAAAGTCTTTTCATTATTTCACCTACTAACTTGATGTATAGTTAGTTATAGAATGTCAGAGATTTATTTACTTTACTTGTATTAATTAGCTATTATCATATGCATTCAGTCAATTATCGACCTCTTCTCAACCATCTGAATTAAAAGGGATACTCATAGCACCTTTGTACCCTTCAATTGCTTCATTACAAACTTGTATTGTTGTCTCGGAAACAATCCCTCTTAGAGAACGACATTACCTATGTTTTCTCACATCAGGATTGAAGTTACAATGTAACTCATTTGGTGCCTAGCTAAGTATGGGAAGTCCAAGGATTAAAATTCCTTACCAATACTATTTATCAAAAGATAAATAAAAACACCTATCATGATGAAAACATCTGCAAAATTAAAAATACCTGTTCGAAAAGAATAAATACCTACATTCAAGAAATCAATAACGGCTCCATTGTTCGCTATTCGATCATAAAAATTACTAAGTCCCCCTGAAAAGACTACAGATAAACTTATTAATGAAATTCGAGATTGGTTGCTATTTATTATTAAATAGCTCAATAAACAAATTAGCCCTCCTCCTACAGCCACTGTAAAAATTAAAAAGCG
The DNA here is from genome assembly GCF_022669015.1 of Colwellia maritima. Classification (GTDB taxonomy): domain Bacteria; phylum Pseudomonadota; class Gammaproteobacteria; order Enterobacterales; family Alteromonadaceae; genus Colwellia; species Colwellia maritima. The sequence goes on from NZ_JAKKSL010000007.1 coordinate 77,621, forward strand.
AGTAAATTCACTTAACTGACTTCCAATGCTTAAGAAAGCTCCTTTATTTTCATAAACTCCTATTCTAATTAAGTCGTTAAGATAACTAAAAGTTTCGTGTTTAGGCAAATGTGCTAATGCCAATGTTTTAGTTAACTGATCTACAAAAACCAAAAAAAACATAATAAAAAACACTGTATATATTCTTTCGATAATGCTCATTCATACTCCTTCTTGATAATAAACCTTGTGCAATAAAAAATCACACAAGGTTTTAGAGGTACAACTAATTTTTGATTACTTCAATCCTACTAATATCTAATACATAAACCCAACCGACAATGTCTTGGCCTGTTCGCCCGTGTAGTTGAATTATTTGAATAGCTTCTTCAGCTCGTTCATCTTCACATATCAGTTCTAGTTTTGCTTCAGTAATGAAACCTTCACCAAATTCTATCGAGTAGTCCTTTTCTTTATTGTCTAATGCATCAAGATTTCCAGAAACATCACTTATTGATAAATTACAATATATCTTATTTAATTTAGCATTCTTGAGTGCGTGAACGACGTCAGCAATTCGATTCCTGTGAATAAACGCTTTTATTTCTTTCATAATTTAATTCCTTTACCAGAGTAGTTACCTTCCAACTAAAATAGCCGGAAGGTACAAATTATTTTTTATTTCTACCTTCTAACCATTCATATATGACTGGAAGCAGAATCAACGTTAATAACGTAGAAGTTATAAGTCCACCAACCACAACTGTCGCTAATGGGCGCTGTGTTTCAGCTCCTACACCGCTAGATAACAACATTGGTACTAAACCTAAAATGGCGACACTTGCAGTCATCATAACGGGTCTTAACCTTAATTCAGCACCTTCCGAACAGCTTCTTTTACCGACCGACCTTTTTCTCTGAGTTCATTCAAAAAGCTTATCAGCACAATACCATTGAGCATCGCTACACCAAAAACCGCTATGAATCCGATGGCAGAAGGAACAGATAAATATTGCCCAGTAATAAACAATGAAAATAATCCACCTATCGTTGCAAAGGGCACATTAGCTATGATCATTGCCGCATATTTCACGGAATTAAATGCGGTATATAATAAGACGAAGATAAAAAATATTGTGATTGGGACAATAATAGCCAAACGTTTTAAAGCTCGTTGTTGGTTCTCGAATGCACCACCCCATTCAATCCAATAACCCGCAGGCATTTCAACTTTGTCATTAATCGCCTCAATAGCATCTTGAACAAAGCTATCAACATCTCTACCTTTTACATCCATTTGAATGACAGCATACCGTTGAAGTTGTTCCCTTCTTATAAAAGAATAACCTTCAGAAACAGTTACATCAGCCACATCTGACAATGAGATAATAGCTCCTGTTGGTGTACTGATAGGAATATCTTTAATAGAAGTCATTGACGATTTAGATTCATCGTCCAAACGAACAACAATATCAAAGCGTTTTACACCTTGAATCAAACTTGATACTGGCTCGCTTCCTATCCCGTTTTTAACTAATGTTAAAATTTGTTCAGCATTCATTCCATAACGGGCTAGCTTTTCACGATTCACTTTAATTTGGATCTGTGGTTTACCAATATTTGCTTCAAGTGACAAGTCATCAACACCTTGGACCGAAGATATAGCCTGTTTAACTTCTTGGCTTATTTTGTCAAGTACAGCTAAATCCTCTCCATAAATTTTTGCTGCAAGAGTCGCCCTAACGCCTGAAATTAACTCCTCTACCCTCATTTGAATAGGTTGAGTAAACGAAATGACAGATGTTGGAACCGACTCCTCAAGCTCCTCTCTCATTTCATGAGTTAATTCAGCAATGGTACGGTTGTTTTCCCATTCATTGACAGGTTTTAAATCCGTATATATTTCCATATAATTTACATCCGCAGTTTCACCCTTTTCGGCTCGACCTATCATTGCAACAGTAGTGTTCACTTCAGGAAAAGCGGTGAGCGCTTTTTCAACTTTTTTCGATATTTCAATTGATTCTTCGAGTGAAGTCGATGGTATCGATACTATTCGCCACATAACAGAGCCTTCCTGTAATTGAGGCATAAATTCTTTTCCCAAAAATGGAAATAGCGATAAACTCCCAATCAACAAGCCAACTGAAACGCCAATGACTTTTTTCTTATTCAGTAAAGACCAATCTAAAACAGGTAAATAAACTTTTTTAATCAAACTAACGAGTTTAGTATCTCGCTCAATTTTAGGCTTTAAAATCATCGCGGCTAGTACTGGTATAATAGTCATAGTTAGCAATAAAGAGCCTGCCATGGCAAAACTGATATTGAATGCCATTGGTTTAAATAGTTTCCCTTCTAAACCAGTCAAGCTAAATAGCGGTACAAAAACAACAATAATGATAAGTATTGCAAATGCGATTGGGTTTATGACTTCTTTTGATGCTGCGAGTACCGCAGAAGTTCTATCGACGATCTCGCCATTTGCTTTTCTTTCAGCCATGATCCTAAAAGCGTTCTCTGTTAGTACAACAGCACCATCGACCATCATCCCGATGCCAATTGCCAACCCCGCTAGCGACATTAGATTAGCACTCAATCCCATCTCGTTCATAAAGATAAATGCGATCAACATTGCAAGTGGTAAAGCCGCTATAACGACAATCGCAGAACGTAGTTCACCTAAAAAGAGAAATAAGACTACTGCCACTAAAATAGAGCCTTCGATTAACGCGTAAATCGCGGTATTAGTCGCTTTTTCCACTAAATCTGTGCGTTCGTAAATAGGTTTAACAACAACGCCTTCAGGTAATGTAGATTCAACAATTGCCATCTTTTCTTTGACCGCATCAACTACATTTTTGGCATTTTCACCGATCCGAGCCAGTGCCATCCCTAAAACAACTTCTTTACCGTCACGAGTCACCGCACCAAAACGTAATGCAGGTTTTTCCTCAATTTTAGTAACATCACTTAAATAGACAGGTACTCCATCTTTTACTTTTACTACTATTTTCCCTAAATCAGTAACATCACTTATTAATCCAAGTCCTCTAACAAGATACTGCTCTGGCCCTTGGTTGATGTATTGCCCACCTACTTGCCTATTATTTAAATCAATAACTTCCATAACGTCTCTAAACGTCAAGTCATATTCAATAAGTTTCAACGGTTCAATAATGACTTGGAGTTGTTTTTCTTTTCCTCCCCAAGACATAACATCATCTACACCAGAAGCAGTTCGGAGCATAAGACGTACATTCCAGTCTTGAATTGTACGCAAATCCATATCATTGATATCAGCATTTAGTTTTTCATCTGCTCGTTCTATTGTGTACCAAAAGACTTGCCCCAAACCAGAGGTATTCGGTCCCATTTCAGGTTTACCATAACCCTCAGGAATTCGTTCAGATACTTCTTGCAAACGCTCCATAACTAATCGTCTAGCGAAATAGATATCTAATGAATCCTCGAAATAGACTGAAACATAAGAAAGGCCAAAAAGACTAACAGAACGAATTTCTTCAACACCCGGCAAACCGGCCATACTTGATTCAACGGGAAAAGTTAGTAATTGTTCAACATCTTCAGCAGCTAATCCCGCAGCTTCGGTATAAATATTTACCTGAACAGGAGTCACATCCGGAAATGCATCGATCGGAACATTATTTACAGCACGCAATCCTAAGAAAGCAATAAGTAAGAATATAACGATGACCAAAAATTTATAGCGTAAAGACGCTTCAACTAATTTATTAAGCATTTTATTCCCTAATCCCCATCGCCAATTTGTGATTTCAGCAACATTGATTTCAGTAAAAATGCTCCCTTTATCACTACATTGTGTTCTATTGAAATTCCCGCTTTGATTTCAATTCTTCCATTTCTGATCATGCCTGTTTTGACTAATTGCGGTGATATCTCATTGTCCTCTAAAACAAAAATAGTTTGTTCGCCATTAAGGAGAACAATGCTCTCTTCTGGTACTGAAAGCACATCCTGTGATGACTTTAATTGCAAAGATACTTTAACAAACTGATTAGGTTTCATCACTCCTAAATCATTCGATATATCAATTCTTACGGGTAATGTACGAGTAGATTCATCAATTTCTCTATAAATTTGACTGATTTTTCCGGTGATCCAATCATTATCACCAACATTTATTCGTGTTGATGTTTCAAGATTTACTGTTGATATTAACTGTGGGTTCAATTGAGCTTTTACCCACAAATTTGACTCATCTGCTATCACCATCAATTTCCGCCCAGACTCAACAATTTCCCCTATTAAAAATTGATCTTCAATGACCGTACCATCCTGATGACTAAGTAACTCAAAATCACCTGTTGCTGTTGATGCATCAGCATTAATAATAAATTTATCAATTTGAGATTTCGTCATACCGTATGCTAATAGCGTCGCAATCTTTTGTTGATATTCTACAGATACTTCAATAAACCTTTGTTCCGTTACGATATTTTTCCCAAGCGCTTTTACTCTTTGCCATTCCCTACTAGCTATCAATAATTGCCCTTGAGCTTCAGCCATTTCTGTACTTGATAAGGTCACTATTGGTTGTCCTGACTTGACCTTATCTCCCATCTTTACATGACGCTTGATTACTTGTGCATCGATTCTAGGACTGGCCACTGAGCTAAGATAATCATTGGTGGTAATAACTCCCGGAACAACTATCTCGTTTGCTAGATTTTTTAATTCCGGTGTTGAGGTAACAATCCCCCGACTCTTCTCTTTGTTCGGCATTCATCTTGGGAATACCTTCAGCTTCAATTTCTTCTTCTGCATATGAAACTGAAGTACCCAATATTGAAATAAGGATGAAAAGTTTAAAAATTTTAATCATTAGAAATCACCATGTTTTTTTTTAATTTAACTACATTAATTTTCAGGTTTATTAGTGAAAAACATTCTTCATTTTTATAAATTCGAAATTGCATTGGATATACTCCCTTCATTCAATAAAAGTTCGATATATGATAATTTCCACTTTTGCTCTAATTCAATTCCGACCATTTGTCCATCAGATAACTGGTTTAACAATTGAATATAATCTGTGGTACTGATGTCACCAGACTTCCATTGTTTTTCAAGTAATGTGTCTGCATCAACTAATGCCATTTTTGCTATAGATTGCCAATGCAGATACCGCTTTTCATATTCAAATAAAACCTTCTCGCTCCCGATAATCAGTTGGAGCTTTTCTAGGTACTCAGCCTTAAAGGACTCCTCGGCAGAAAGTGCTATTTCTGATGCTGCCTTCACTTCTGAACTGAAATTATTTCTAATATTCAACGGGATCGAAAAAGTAAGTCCTACACTATCCTCATTATTTTGACGACCAACATTAATACCAAAGGTTGGGTCGGCATGTTGCTTCTTTATTGCTAAGTCAACCTCAGACCGAAGTGCCTTCGAAGCGCATTTCATATGCCATAACATCTGGATGACTTCTTGAACGCAATTCGGGGTTTACGTCACTATTTCTTTGCCAAAAGGATTGAGGGACTGTCAAAAATGGAATGTTTTGCTTCCAATCAGGAAGCTGTGTTGCTAAAAGAGCTTCTGAACGCCTGAGTTCAGCAAATACATCTGCCGATGATTTCAGCCTGTTAGACAAAGCCATAAAAGCAAGTTGAGCATCAATATAAGCCAAATCTCCCGTATTTTTACGTGACTGGAACACCTCTATAAGTCGGCTAATAAGTAGTTCTTGTTTTTGAACAATAAGAGATTTCTTAAGTTCGATATTTCTATTCACTATCGCCTTTAGTGTCTCAAAAGTCTGAGTTTCTATAAGCGATTGATATTTTTTTTCAGTCTCAAATGAATAAAACTTAGCTTGGTTAACATAACCATCACGACGATCATTAAAATCAATCGTTTGCTTAAAACCAAGGCGATAATTATTTTCATCACCCTCTTTTTCTAACTCGGTTTCAAGCTCCGGATTATAGATGGGTTGACTTGCTCCTTTTATTGTTGACCGAGAAGCCTTTAACTCTTCTAGTGCTGAAATAACCCTTGGATGCTGTTTTATTTGAACATCAATCCACTCTTTCCAATTATTATTTGTTTGTGCAAATGCTTGTTCCGTTGAGATTGCCAAATAGCAGCAACCCAACAAAACAATTAGTCTTGATTTCATTGATAACACCTTAAAAATATGAAAATAAATAATGATTTTGGACTACGGCTGTTTTCCAAAATTAAATACATTTAAAGAAGTAAACAATTATGAAATGGGAGGACGATAAATTAGCGAATGAAAAGGAGGTTGATAAATTTGATTGCCTGTAAAAACTACTTTTGTTGAGTATCTTTCAGCAATAAAAAAGTTCTGATTAGTTTCTGTTTTAAAAAAATAACAGGGACATATCTGTATGCAGCCTAAGGACTCAGGGCATCGTTGTGAAGCCAATACTGGGTCAACATTTGATAATGATGAATCTCTGTTTAGCTCATCTACACAAGTAACTTGGCTAGCAAAAGAGCTGTAAACACTGCAAGATTTTGTTGAAAATAATGATGAATTCTGAAGTGAACTTGTGAGTATTATATAAAAAATGAATAGTAAAAACCCCCATGATATCAAAGGTGATAATAAATAAGCAGATCGCCTAAAATCATTCACTTTTGCTAGCCTGAATCAATGTAATAGTACCGAGCATCGTAGGAATAGATCTCCCTCCTTCTATAGAAGAAAAACCGGATTCTTCAAGTAAAGTAGGTAAAATATCATTAACGCTATCTTGGGTAGTTTCGAAACCATCCAATATTTGAACGATATAAAATAATATGCGTTGTATAATTGAAGAAGGTTTTCCCCAGTCAGCAATATGAATCCGTCCTCCTGGTTTTAATACACGATATGTCTCATGTAATGTTTCTAATTTTTCTTGCTTAGTCAAATGATGAAAAAACAAGCTTGATATAACTACGTCAAACCCTTCGTTTTTGAATGGCATTTCCTGCGCATAGCCTTGTTTTAATGATATCTGTTCACAAAAATTAGTAAGCTTACTTTTTGCAATTTCGCAAATGTATCGGCATCTAATCCAGTAACGTCAACCCCTTTGTTACTCGCAACTATCATTTTAGTTAAAGTACCCGTTCCACAGCCTAAATCTAAAACATGTTCTCCTGACACAAATACAGCTTGTTTTATTAACTCATTTTTAAATAATATTTCTCTTGTACTAAAACGTACAACAACGTCATACCATTTCGTTAAAAAGTGATACTTAAGTGGTGGGATATATTGTTGAGACTGAGTTTTTTTCATTGCATTTCAACTACGCTTTTAACTGTAAGATTCGACGAGCACCACTTAATACTACTAGGGCAATTATTAATCCAATAACAAGATCTGGATAACGCGATCCTGTCAGTGTTACCAGTAGTCCACCTAATATAACGCCAACGTTTGCGATAACATCATTAGCTGAAAAAATCCAACTAGCCTTCATATGAGCGCCATTTTCTTTACTATCGGATATTAAAAACAAACATGTAACATTGGCAATTAACGCAAGTGCACCAAAAATCATCATTAAATTTGAAACGGGTTCACTTCCGTATATAAATCGCCTTAACACTTCACTTAAAGCACCTAACGCAAGGATAACTTGTAGCCATCCCGATATGTGGGCTGCTTTGAGTTTCATCTTAATACTTTTCCCAACCGCATATATCGCTAATCCATATACAGCAGCATCTGCAAACATATCTAAAGAGTCAGCAATCAGTCCGGATTGAGCAATCCAACCCGCGATGAATTCACAAAAAAACATGAACCCGTTAATGATCAGTAACCACTTAAGAATAATGGTTTCTTTCCCTTCTTTTTCTTTAGCAGATACTTTGGCTTGGGTTGCTTCAACACTACAACTTTCTCTGGTTATTTCTAACGTAGCACCTAAATTCAATGATTGAAGCTTCGTAGTTATCTCATCCAAATGAGCATCATGAAAAACTTTAACTAGCCGATTAGGAATATCAAATGTTAATCCAACAGGTGGTTCAATACCGTCGAGCGCTAACCTTATCAATCGTTCTTCAGAAGGACAATCCATCTTAGGCACTTTATAATCAGTGGTGAAACGCCCATCAAAAGCATCAGTATTTTTAAACTCTTTAATACTAGAGTCAGTAACAACTGACTCACATTGGCCACTACATTTATTTGACATAAAAAACCTTGCTAAACACATTTTTACAAAGTATAAAGTCTATAGTAACTATAGAGTCAACAAAGAAATTTAATATTATGAAAATTGGCGAACTAGCAAAATTAACAGATTGTTCAGTACAAACGATCCGTTATTATGAAAAAGAACAACTCTTGAAATCCCCAGAGCGAAGTGAAGGAAATTTTCGTTTATATAATAAATCGTCACTTAAACAATTGATGTTTATTAAACAGTGTAGAACGCTCGATTTAGCCTTATCGGAAATTCGTCAACTGCTTGAGTTACAAAGTTCACCCTCGATTCAATGCAACTCAGTTAACAACATGATCGATAGTCATATTCAGCAAGTTGAACAACGTATTAAAGAACTTAATAGCCTAAAAGAACAATTAAATTACTTAAGTAACACCTGCTCAAATAATGGAACAATTGAGCAGTGTGGTATTTTACAAAAGCTTACCAGTGACGTAGCTAAAAATGTTTAGATACAATGCTGATCTTAAATCATTATTTGTTTTCTTCTAGATCTATACATATAGGCTATAAATAAAACCAATATCGTCAACTGTGCCATTATGCCTTCCCAAGTAGACCCAACACCAATCCAATCAACCTCTACAGTAATTGGCAATGGAGAAATTCCAATAACGGCAGCCTCTTGTAATGCTGAAACTGCTTTTCCCATTAATATAAATGACAGTGCTAATAAGAGATATGTTGTTGTTGAAAAGAAACGAGCAATTGGCAACTTAACAGAATATTTAAACATTCCCCATGCAATAATCGATAACACAGCTATCCCGAATAAAAATCCACCGATAACAAATGAGTACTGAGTCGTTGAGGCTTGTGTTAACAGTGATTGATAGAATAAAACCGTTTCAAAGACCTCTCGGTAAACCGCGATAAATGAGAGTACGGCTAATCCCCAAAGTGTACCTGCTTCTAATTGTGTATTAATGTGCTTTTGAATGTATGCCTGCCAATGTTCAGTATTCGTTTTGCTATGCATCCAGATCCCTACATAGAACAACATTACCGCTGCAAGCATGGCAGCAATACCTTCCATGACTTCTCGACTCGCACCACTGATACTGATCATTGATTGGGCTAACGCCCAAGTAGCAAAACCCGCTAATAGCGCACTCAGCCAACCAAAATGGACATATTTTAAGGCGTCATGACGTTTAGTTCGCACTAATACTGTTATCAAAGCCAGTACAACCAAAGCAAGGCTTCTAAACCTTCTCTTAGCAAAATAACTAAGCTCGCAGTGAAAAGAGCCTCATTTGATAAAGTGGTTTCTGTCAGTAGTTCTTCCGCATCATGGAGTTGCCCCACAGTAATCTCCATAAGGCTTTCAAATTGATTAACCTGTTGCGCGTTACTTAAAACTTGACGAAGCTTAATCAAGTTTCCTTCGATGCTTTTTCGTAAATCTTTGTCTCGTGCATCCAAACTATTTTCAATTAATTCAAAACCATCTAGATAAGCACTCACAGCAAGTGTCTTAGCCTTCTCGTACTCCTCATTTTTATACGCATTGCTTGCGGCAGCTAATTGAGTTTTGGTTATAGCGATAGGACTACTTTGATTGGTAAACAATAATGTAGGATTAGCCCTTAATCCTTCAATTTCATTTTTAGTTAATCCGTCAGTTTCTGTCGATAACTTTAATGGACTATAATTTATCCAATTTTGTAATGAAATTGATTGTGATGGGTTTGTTAATTCACTTGATGATTTAAATGCCAAACCACCGACATAAAATGCAAGGGACCATTTCTGCTGTTCTTTTAATTGTGTAAATGCAGGCATGGCAGTGTCATCAAGCCCATTAGATATGGCATCAAATAAGCCTAAAAGTGAACGGTTTTCTGCACGTGTTTTATCGGTAAAATCGGTAGGAGCAGGCTCTAATCCCGATGCTAAAACACCATTTCCTTGACCTGAAATACCATGACAACTCGCACAGTTATTTTCAAATAAAGAAAACGTCGCTTCTTTAGACAGTAATCTTTTAGGGAGAGGTAACTCAGGCATCATAGCCAATAATGAAATTCGTAGCTCAGAAGTAATTTGCCTGACAACATTTACATTTTGTTTAGTGGAAATGGCCCTTTGTAAGGCCGATGCCTTCTCATTGAGCGAACGGAAATCATTATTATTGATTGACGTTTTTTCAACTATCAATTGAGAGAATTCAAGCATTTCCTGATATTCATCATCGTTAATAACTTGGCCATTATCAACCGCTGATGCGTAATCGACCCCCACATATTCTGCCAACTGTGCTATCTGGCGTAGTTGAACAACCTCATCAATAGTTGAAGCTATACTCAACTTCGAAAATAAAATAGTCGCCATCAACACTAAACAAAACAATGATTTTATTCCGATATGATTTTGACGTATTAATCGCACGTTCCAACAAAATTGCATACTATGACCCTTAAATATTACAGCCCAAATGATAATTATTATCAATTGTAACACCTATAGTCACTATAGAGTCAAAGTATTTAAGTAATATTTCTATAATAGGTGATTTTTATATGAACACCTTCCTTTAACTTAGATTGAAATTTTTTATAATTGCAAGAAACAAAACAGTTCCAACAATTTATTTTGATCTATAGACGGTTTAGGGGTCTGAAGTCCAATGTACTAAAAGTTACTCTAAGCTATGAGGTAACTACCAATGTTGTCCTGATTCTTTATGTGCAACATTAATTTCAACAAAACAATTTTTCATATCTGCTGTGGACTGAGCTTCAGCCATTATGTCGTAGACAGTTTCTTCAAGACCTTTTAGGGAACTGTAAGGCACTTTTAAAATATAGTCCCGCCCATCTTTTTCTGGTTTGAACATATCGTACTGAGAAATCCATTCATCTTCTATATACTCCCGGGCTTTAGTCTTTCCACGGACAAACTTACTGTTGTTTTCAACATTCAGTGATACTTCTAGTTTGGCTATTTTTATTTTTGAACGGGAGCCGGGTAAAGTAGTAGTTGGATTAGCTTCCATATATTCTTTAATGATCCTATACACGCTAGCAATACCAATATCTAGTTTTTCCGTAACTGCTTGTCGGGTAAGCCCTTCCTTTATAAGGCTGATCACCTCATCTGACTTTGCACGAGCGGTTGGTTGACGGCCTTTGTATTTTCCTTGTGCTTTGGCCTTGGCGATCCCTTCCAATTGCCGTTCTTTTCGCAGTGTCGTTTCAAATTCAGCAAAAACGCCCAACATGCTAAAAAAGGCATTTCCGGCAGCACTGGAAGTATCGATAGGTTGTTCAGTAGCTTTTAAGTGAATACCGTTTTCTTTTAAGTCATGAGCAAGATTTTGAAGATCCCTTAGGCTACGTGAAAGTCGGTCAACCCGGGTAACAATTAACGTGTCACCTTCCCGAAGATAATCCAAACAAGCGTCAAGCTGAGTTCTCCCCACTTTTTGGGTACCACTTTTCTTTTCGGAAAATATCTTTTTACACTGAGCAGATTTTAATGCCGCATATTGAATGCTCAAATTCTGGTCTGTTGTCGAAACCCGGGCATATCCTACCAAAGACATATCATATTACTCTAGATTATATGATAGTTATCTATCATAAATGAAAATTTGATGTATATGATAGTAAATGTCGTTATAAAAAGATACTATCTTATGGGTATACTCTATTGATAGTCTCGATAAATAAAATTTAGCACTAATCGTTCGAATCGGTTATAATAATTAAATCGATTGATTTTAAGGTAAATTCTAATGCTAGCACTTTCAGCTAATGATGCAAAAACACAATTTGGTGATATGTTAATGAAGGTTCAACGAGCCCCCATTCAAATAAACAAAAATGGAAAGCCGGTAGCCGTTGTTATTTCTGTGGATGAATACCAAAGTATTGAAGCGTTAAAACTACGCTTATTACAAGCTAAAGCCGTAAAAGCGATTGAAGATATTAATTCTGGCAATACGGTTGATGGAGAACAATTTTTTAGTGAGCTAGAATCGGGACAGCACGACTAAATGACGGCTTATAGATTTACCCCAGATGCACAAACAGATCTCATTGAAATTCGCCGTTATACTTTGAAACAATGGGGGATCGACCAGTCTAAAAAATATCTTCTTGAATTACGTCAAACCCTAAGGGTATTGTCTGAAACACCAACGATGGGTAAGCAACGTCATGAGGTCGGAGTCGATGTTTTTAGTTTTCCTCATGCAAGTCACGTAATTTATTACCTTGTAAATAAACAGCAATTAGTAGTCTTTGCCGTTCTGCACAAAAGCATGTTACCTCTATTACATCTTGATAATAGAGATACTATTTAGGAATTGCTATTCTGGTGATCGCAAACTTGATTTTGACCACCAGTAATCTTTTATTCATGTTTCATTTTTACTCTGTTGATAATTGTGCTAAAAAATTGTAATAAAAACAAAATAGAGTCGGTGATAAAATAATTTAACAGAATTCGACTTCATTTATATCGCTGATAGAGGAGTGATAGAGCGTTGGCAGCCATTTATCAAACAGCTTATCCACGTATTAAATCGAATATATCACAAGACGAACTCGGTGATATTTATACTCTGACAGCTGAAGATCAAAAATTTGCATTACGACACTGCAAACGAGCAAGTGTTTCCTATTTAGGTTTGTTGATCCAACTGAAAACAACACAACGATTAGGCCGTTTTTCCTCACAGAATGAAATACCAAAAGCCATTGTTATACATATCAAGAAACAGTGTCTTTCTCGTGCAACACAAAAAGATATTCAAGGCTACTTTGCATCGGGTGCAAAGGATCGCCATGTCAAACTGATCCGACAATATCTGGACATAAAACCCTACGACACAATCAAGACATCAAAGCTTGTAAAAAACTGGGCGCGGATGCAGCTACAACGAAAGAAAGGCTTCCGGATATTATTAATGTCGCTTTGGAATATTTAGTCAAAGAGCGCTATGAATTACCCGGATTTACTACCATCGAGCGTATTTGCCAAACCGCAAGGGCTGAAGTGAACACGCAGTATTACCAAGAACTTTGTGATTTTTTAGATAGCAACAGCAATCGCCTGATAACCAATATTCTTCAATCCAGTACGGGCGTTGATGGTTTTGGGTGGAATGCCCTGAAAAGCGAACCTAAACGTCCAACACCACGCAATATCCATGCATACATCAATTATTTGGAATGGCTGACATCTTTACAGACGCTGTTGCCTATAGATTTGGGTTTACCGCCAGTTAAGCATCAACAATTCATAAATGAAGCGAAGGCAATGGATTACGCTGAATTAATGAAGGTGAAGCCTCAAAAACGTTTTGCGATGGTCATTATATTGATCCGGCACCAATACGCCCAAACTCTCGATAACGCCGCTGATATTTTTATTAAGGTGTTGAAAAAACTGGACCGAGAGGCGCAGAAACTACTGGAAAAATACCTGTTAGATCATCAAAAACGGACAGAACACCTAATATCTGTGCTTTCAGGTGCCGTTAAGGTCTATTTAGATAAACCCAAATCTGTAACGGCATTCGATCCGGTTTTGGGAAAAAATAGTGAACAATTATTGCAGATGTGTGACCATTACATGGCCTATGCGGGTAATAATTATTTACCTTTTATGCTTCAACTTTATAAAAAACAGCGATCTACATTGTTTCGCACTATCGAAATACTCAATCTCGCTTCGTCGACAGAGGACAAAGATTTACTGAACGCTTTTCAGTTTATATTGAAGCACAAAAAACGTCGAATAGAGTTTCTTTCTATTCAAAGTAACCCTAGCGATGAATCATCAGAAAATGTGTTAAATATTGGATGGATACGTGACAAATGGTGGAAGCTCGTCACAGGGAAGACGACAAAATCAGCGCAAGTCACCCAGGTCAATAAAGCTTGTTTTGAGTTATGTGTTTTTGAGCGAATAGCCGAAGAATTGAGTACCGGTGATTTATTCATTCCCTATAGTGAGACTTTTGACGACTATCGCGAGCAAATGATCACTTGGGAGGAATATGAAACGCAATTACCTTCCTATTGCGAGGAAGTGGGGTTGATTGTGGGTGACGTGGAATTTACACGCAATTTAAAAGCGACTATGGAAGATATTTGTAAGCAAGCCGACAATCGTTTTCCTGATGATGAACTGGTACGTATCGAAAAGGGAAAATTGATTATCGGTAAGAAAAAAGCCAATCAACCATTACCCGAAATAGAAGAAATTAGTGCACTCTTGCGAGAGCGACTGGAAAAAATCAATTTACTTGATGTGATCATTAATGTTGAAAAATGGCTAAATCTCAATAAGCATTTTGGCCCGCTGTCGGGTTTTGAGTCGCGCATTAGTGATCCCGTGTTACGCTTCGTGTTGACGGTGTTTTGTTATGGCACCAATATCGGCCCCACAGAGACTGTGCGTTCTGTACGTGGTGTTTCCCGTAAACAGGTAGCGTGGTTAAATTTAAAACGCACGACCGAAGCTCGGCTTGAAAAAGCCATTACCAAGCTCAACACCGAATATAAAAAATATCGGTTAATTGAATGTTGGGGATCAGGCAATAGTGTATCTGCGGATGGTAAACTCTGGGATCTTTATGAAGACAATCTCCTTTCTGAGTACCACATTCGATATGGTAGCTATGGCGGTATTGCGTATTATCACGTATCGGATACTTACATTGCTTTGTTTAGCCGTTTTATTCCCTGTGGTGTTTATGAAGCCATTTATATTCTTGATGGTCTGTTGAACGATGAATCCGATTTTAACCCAACAACTATCCATGGTGATACACAAGCTCAATCTACACCGGTATTTGGTCTGGCATACTTGTCGGGTATTAAGTTAATGCCTCGTATTCGTAACATTAAAGATCTCTGCTTTTATAAACCTGATAAAGCCATGGTACTGGATCATATTCAATCGTTGTTTAATGAACCGATCAAATGGCAACTTATTGAAAAACATTATGCAGATATGATGCGTACCGCTATGTCTGTCAAAGCCGGAAAAATAACGGCATCAACCATATTGAGACGATTCGGGACTAAAAATAGGAAAAATAAGCTTTATTTTGCTTTCAGAGAGTTAGGGAGAGTGGTTAGAACCATGTTCTTATTAGAATACATCACGGATATTGATCTCAGGAAAACCATTCAAGCAGCAACCTGTAAAAGCGAGGAATTCAATGAGTTCGCTCGCGGTTGTTCTTTGCTAACGGCGGGAAAATCTCGGCTAACCTGAAGCATGAGCAAAGTAAAATCGTTAAATATAACCAGTTATTGGCTAACTTTGCGATCTTGTACAATGTGAATGCGATGACTGAAGTCTTTAACCAATTAAAGTCGGAAGGGTATAATATAACTCGAGAACATATGGCCGCTTTTTCACCTTATCACACTGAACACTTAGGAAGACTGGGAAGTTTTGAGGTAGATCTAACAAAACAAGTCAAACCAATGACTTTTGAACTTTTAGTGGAATAAACTAATATATTTCAACTAATTAATAGGTGAGTGGCTAAATTCAACACTTTTACCGGCCGGACCTCTATCTAGGCGGTTTATTATCGAAACGATAAATGATCAATTAAAGAATATATCTCAAATAGAGCATTCTCGTCATCGCAGTCCTAATGGTTTTATGTTGAACTTACTTGCAGGGCTAGTGGCTTATTGCCTTAAAGAAAACAAGCCAACCCTTAATATCAATGACGTTGAAATGAATGTAATGGTTAGTGCTTAACCCGATCTGAGGTTCATTAGAAAATATAAGGGACAAGATTAATTGCTAACGTCAGCAATGCGCACTTTGAAGTCATTAATTTGAACGGCGAATATGCCTTTAATAAAGATCGTAAAGAAATTGACTTAGTGGGTTACTTAACCTCAGCTCGGGATAAGAATAAATTAAATTGAACTAAGTGCCCGTTCCACGATCCGATCTTTCGAACAAGAAAAAACAGAAAGATAATAAGGAACGGGCATGAACAAACTAGTTGAAATATTCTGTGATGTCGATGATTTTTGTCGCGTATTTATTCCACAATGGGAAAAACAATTAATTGCTGATGGTAATATAAAGCGAAATCGCCCCTGTCGTATGACGATGAGCGAGGTGATCACTATCCTTATTGCTTTTCATACATCAAATCATCGCGACTTTAAAAATTATTATAAAGGTTATATCGCTAAATTTTATCGTTCTCACTTCCCTAGTTTATTGAGCTACACTCGATTTTTAGAGGTAATGCCTAAAGCTATCGTTCCTCTTTCTAGCTATTTTTCCATACTCAAGGGTGAATCTACAGGCATTGAATTCATTGACTCTACGAGCATAAAAGTATGCCATAACCTACGAATACCTAGACACAAAACATTTGACGGTATAGCCGAGCGAGGCAAAGGAACAATGGGTTGGTTTTATGGGTTCAAACTGCATTTAGTCACCAACTTTAGGGGGGAAATAGTTGATGCTAAATTAACGACTGGCAATGTGCATGACACCAAGCCTGTGTTTGCGTTAGCTAAAAACCTCAAAGGAAAGTTATATGCTGACAAAGGTTACATCAGCAAAAAATTAACCGCCGATTTAAAGGAAACTGGTGTTGACTTGATAACAACTGTTCGCAGTAATATGAAAGCAAAAGCGATGTCGTTATGGGATAGAGCCATGCTATCTAGACGGTTTATTATCGAGACGATAAATGATCAATTAAAGAATATTTCTCAAATAGAGCATTCTCGTCATCGCAGTCCTAATGGTTTTATGTTGAATTTACTTGCGGGGTTAGTGGCTTATTGCCTTAAAGAAAATAAGCCAACCCTTAATATTAATGACGTAGAGAAGAATGCTATGGTTAGGGCTTAACCCGATCTGAGGTTACTTAGTGATATAGAGCCATTAAATGTTAATCCTGCTTAATTTTCGAGGAGTAAAAACTAATAGTTACTCAATTAATCAGTATGAGATCTTACAAGTTAAATATTAGAACTCACTAAAACTGACAACGCAGTGGCAGCTACCGCCCTTTAAACTTCACGTTCTAAATTCAAAATTATCGGCATAGCGGACGTTCATAAAATCGGTTTTGAGGCTAATTTAATGTTAAAAAAAGCAAAATACAGTTATAGAACGAAAACAATATCGATGACCGCTGCAAGCTCTTTGTTAACATTGGCTAGCGATCATTAGAGGCTTCTCTACTTAGCCAAAAGCGGTCATAGATTTTTTGTGAAACCATGATCATATTTAGGGTAATACCACCCTAAGTTCGCTGCTTGTTTGTGGGGTCGGTTAAGCTCAAAGCCGGCTTTGACCTGACTCACTTGATATTAACTTTGAGCATGACAGAAGGGGCTGAGCCACTTTACTTAAAATGGCTCCGATCCCTTTTATTTTATTGTTATTTATAAATTCCTTTCTCTTTTGTTTCTGGCCATCACTTTTGGTGAAACCAAATCCAAATAATATTTATATAAGTATGCAAATGAATATTTTTTTCTATGCCCTGCAATGTATGTAACAAACATAATTCCATTAAGTTTTAAGTCTTCCTCAAATTCAGTCACTGAAAACTTCTGAAGTTCAGCGTGCCTATCTTTAACATGCTCTACTAATTCTTCAAAATCATTTTGTTCTAGTGATGAACACTTTAAGTGAACTGGTACAAGATTATTTCTTATATCTCCTACAAAATGACGAATTAACTCATTTCCTGCTTCTTTTGCTAGATCATTAAAGTAATTTTCGACAGCTTGAGCACGGACATGTTTATTATCACAATATTTGACACTTAATATAGCATCTCCTCGTTTCTTATAACTGTCTTTAGTTTGTGCATCTATTGCCAAGCTAATCAAATCTAGGAAAGGTCTAAGACTTACTGTTTTATCCGCATTCTTCAAATTATTATATAATTCATCATATGCATTACTATAACTATAAGATGATGGGCCAAAAAACTGTTCAACAAGAGGCTTTAAATCTTTAGAATCAGCAGGTAACTGGTTAAATTGGTTTGCCTTCTTCAACCTTTTAATAATATTTTGCTCGATAAAGTTTTTAGGCAATCCTTTCTTAATAAAATTAATAAAATTATCTTTTGCACATGAAAAAATAACCTTAAATAAGAAAGCATACATTTCTTCTTGTGACCATTCTAAATTTACAGTCTGATTTGATAATGCATTTTTATTAGTAATATTTCCTAATTTATTGAACAAGTCTCTTCTAAGGAATAACTTAGGTTGAATTCTATTCCATGTATTAGATTGAGATAATCTAATCAGAGGGGAAATCCCTTTATCCCAATCAGTTGGTTTAACCACAAAGTCAAGTTGATCAAACGTAATTATTAATCTCTCATCTTTTAACTTTAACTCATCATCTATTTCACTAATAGATGCTTCAATCTGTCCATAAGACTCAGAAGATTCGACTATTTTCTTGAAATTATTAACCGTTTCTTGATTATCTTTAATCTCAAAAAATAATGCGTGGTTATCCTTATTATAAAGCCTTGCTACCGAAGCCCATATATAAGTTATCCATAATTTACGAACATAATTTTCATTTTCTAAAAACTCACCAAAATGAGTACTCAGCCCTATAAACCCTACATTTCCTTGTTCAGATATTATATTTTTTATAGAGAATTTAAGATGCTTTTTTTCAGCCCTTTGAGTTAAAACATCAAAGAAGTTTTTCTGCTGCAATGCTTTATAAAATGATGTTTTCCCTGTTCCTTTACCACCTAATAGTATTTTATATTCTGGTAAGAAAAGGTCTTGCATACACTGTCTAATGAAGAACTTATCTCGATAAAAACTCTCTTCATAATTTTCAAATTCAGCATATTGCTGTGGGAAGTTATCTACTAAGCCGGTAAGTATTTTATCACGTAGATCACAAGTAGATATTTCATCATCTCGTGCTTGAACACTTAAAGAATCTCCGGCGTTACCTGACGTATCTTCGGTTTTATCCGAATCAATTATACTTGAAATATGATTGTCTTCTGCTTGAGGAACAACTTCCACATCAAATTTAGCAATCTCTGTTGTCAAATATTCAAAAAATGGATAATAAAATGATGACCTGTCAGATGTAAAGAACTGTACATCTTCTAAGCTTTCTGAGTCCGTACCTATAAGCTCCAATTCCGTTGCTCTTTGAAAGTGGAAAATAGGTAGCTTTATTTCTGAATCAAGTATGCTCTCTACTTTACTTTTAAATGCGCTAACTCTACGAGGTATCGATGATGATAAAATAGATAGAACTAAGCAGAGATTAGTGTCTAAAAGCTCTCCCGTAAACTTGTTTATAAGCATCGTTAAACCTGGTTCATTTTGATGATCATCCCCGACTAATCCAACTACTGTATGTGAAAGTTGAGATAATGTTCCAAAGACATTATTAAAGCCAGTCCTCGAATCAACTAATATTACGTCAGGTGAGTAGTTGTCTTCTATATCTTTAAATATACTTTTAAACTCTTGTAGTAAAGTATCTGCTCCGTTTACATCAACCCTAGCTAGACCCTCTAAGTAATGTAATGTATCCGAACCAAAGATATTACCAACAGGCATCATATGAATTCGACCTTCTCCACTATATATTGAAGAAACCTCATAAACATAGTCTTCATTCAAATGCGTAGAACTATCAAATTTTTTGTCATTAATATATTCAACAATACCATTCTTAGGATTATCAAATTGAGATATTCCAAAAAAATTAATAAGGCCTGGAGCTTCAAAGTCACAGTCTAATACAAAAACACGTTTACCTAAACTTGCATAATATCTAGCAAACAGTGCTATTGACGTTGTTCTACCAACACCGCCTTTGTAGCTATAAAATGTAACTACTGGAGTTTTAGTTTTTTCTTTTGAAGGTGTACTTGGTTCAATCAGGTTCTGTAAAGTACGACGGATACCGTAATTTATTTTAGACTCACCATCGAATAAATATGAATACTCTTCACTTTTCTTAAGAAGTGGCGTTAAAAACTCATATCTTATTTCGTAATAATTATATGACTCTAGGTTGGGAATATGAGGAGAAAGCTCTGAAAATAGCTTAAGGTCATCACTAACAATATATATTGTTAAGTTTTGACTTAATGTTAAATCTAACATGAAGTCACATATAATTTTTTTGCTTATTAGCGTTTCTAATTGTTCGGCTAATTTTTCTATAAGTGTAAAAGATTTTAACATATTAACTTATCTCAAGTTGTTCTGAATTGTGTGGAATATTTCTTCTGCATATTCAAAAAACCTTAGAACATGTAGCCTATTTTCACTATGTTTGTATTTTTCAGGGATATCATTACAACAGTAGCGAATATCTGCATCCCAATTGTTATAAAGATTTTTTACCGGTTGAGGGATATTGGCTTTATTATCTACAAGAATTATTCCACTATACTTAGACTTTAAAATATCCTCGTATTTGTCATATCTATGTTTATTTATCTGTCGAGCGTATGCTACTTCAGGTGTATTTAACTGCCTCACGCATGCAGTTCTATCATAACCAATACAAACATAGATTCCATATTTAATAGAGCATTCTATAATATATCCAGAAATGTAATAAAGATTTAAGGTTAACAATCTAATTTGTGAATCGTTTTCAATATTTGTTATATCTAAAGAGTTCAGAGAATCTTTAATTACAATACAAGTTTTTAGGTGTTTTCTAGCGGAGTTTAAATATTCAGCATAAATCAAAATAACTATCCATTTTATAAATTAATATACAACTGTAAATCCCATAAAATCTGTATTTAATGGCGCAAATACATTGTTCATAATAAAATATATCACAAAAAGATACATTGTATTCTTCATAATTATGGCTTTGTGTGTAATTCCCATGTTTATTACAATTAAATTTAAATCTATTTATAATTTTATGATGAATGACGGCAATGGTGGCTTAGTTCACAGTCAGGCTGAACTCCTCATTAGTAAAAAGTTATCATCAAAAGATTCATGTTTTTATCTATGCGGGACGTCCGCTATCGGGGAAGTACCAGTGTAAGTTGATTGTTAGCCATGTCCGCTGTAGATCAAAAAAGACAAAAATTCTCAGTATATAACACTAAGGTCAGCAAAGTGGCTTTTGAACTAATCAATAAATGTCCGACCAAATATGAGCTACTACAAATTATACATGGGTTGTGAATAGTCGATAGTTTCTATTTTGATGTTTTGCATTTTAAGGAAATTTATGAGTTTTAGTTTATGCTCTGTGCTTGAGTTGATACAGCCTTGTTGCTCCTTATTGAACAACAAAATGTTATTACCACTAATTCCATGTAGTTGAATATCTTCGAAATATTTTTGTGCTGTTTTTTCTCCTAACCCTTTAACATTTATTTTCTGCTCTGTTATCTGATGAGTTTCATCCAAGACGAACCATTCTTTTTCGCCCTTGTATTTAAGTAGGCCACCAAACCCTTTGTACTCTAATTTTGTTTTTACTTTTCTTCTGATTGATAACAGCTCAGATAGCATCGATTTATAGGCTCGCTGTTTTGCAGCTTCAAAATGAAAAGCTGCTGAACCATTCATTTTTCCATTAGAATGATCTATATTGAAGTTTTGATCTACTCTAGTTTCTCTATGACAATGATGGTTATCATTGCACGGAACACATTGGCCACAACCATCTCTATAATAGGCAGGTTCAATATACCTTTTTTCTGTTTTACTATTTCTTAAAGAAGATTTTGTTTTATAACAATAACTTCGACTCATCATTTCAGCAACAAAATATTGAAAGTCTTCATCGGGTAAAGAGAATCCATTATGGTTTGCTTTACCTAAAACGTTTCCGTTCTCATCCCAAAGATATTCACAGGTGGAAACCGCTAAAGCAGAAGAAATATCATATATACCTACAGGATCAAATAGTCGGTCTCCATGTAGGTGTCCATGAAATACAGCTACGGCGTTGCTTTTTAACGTTAGTTCAGCTGTCAAAATTGAATCATAATGCCAACTGTAATGTGGTAGGTCTTTAAACCCTGTCGGAGGGTAATGGGATACGACAATATCTAGCTGTTGACTGCACATTAGATCACTTAATCCCATACAATATCCTCCAATCCTAATTCCATCTATCTCTACAACTTTGCCATCAAGCATGTGTGGAAGGTCTTCTTTATATTTAGGGCCTGTATCGTGGTTCCCTTGTACGGCAAAAACTTTAGTACCGTTTCTTATAACACTTTCAAATATGATTGGGATTCGTTGTTTAAGTTCATTGTCTCCTAAGAGGATTACAGCAGATGGTTGAAAAATATCACAAGCTTCTATTATGCCCTTTGCTTGGCCGTGAGGATCAAAAGCAAAAATAATCATGATTTAAATATATTTTTTTTCATTATGTAAGTTTCTCAAGCGCTATGTTTTCAGATAGGAATATAAAGTCTGACGGCTGATGTCGTATTCCCTCGCTAAAGCTGTTAATGCTACTACAATGTTTTTCATCTACAAATACCTTAAAAGTGATTGGTTTTTAGTATCTACGAATAATTGGGCTTATTCTGAACCCAGTAAATAACCATATTGATTAGCGATAATTTCCTCTTTGCTATACCGGATCAATAACTCTTCAATCTTTCCATCGTTAACAAGGTCTTTCATTTTTTCATAAACGACCTCACTGAAAACAACCTCGCCAGGCGAGGCAAGATGGTGATGTGAAAAAGGCTTTGTATAAACCTTATTCCTTATTTGATTACTAATTGAATTCATTAAATATTTAAAATCAAACTCAACCGATTGTTTAGCTTGAGCATTAACTAAATCAGATATAATCCATTCAGTCATTTCTTTTTTGTTTAATTTGTTTTTTAAGAATTTATTACAATGTTCAAGTGTAGTTTCAATGTATTTTGATTGAATAAGACTTGGGGTTCTATCGACAATGAGCTCATTCAAATTCAATATTTGAATGTCATTCTTTTTATATTTTTTATGAGTGATAATCTCAAACTCAATGTCTTCCGCACCTTTTTTCTTTTTATATTTTACTTCAATATCAAACTCTTTATGGTTATTAATGTCTGTTACTGCTTTTTTTAGCACCTTTGCATTAAAATGTTTCCACTCAGGATAAACCCCTTCATTAAAAAAACCTAGCTGCTTTCTTAATGAGTCAAATGTTAGTGTAATTTTTTTCTAAACGCATAACTTTTAAAAATCTCATACAATCTAACAGTATTACCAGAATTGAATTGCGAAATCATTTTAAGATCCAAAAGACAATAAGACTCGATAGGTACCATTTCTTCATATACTTCACTCGGCACTCTCACATACATGTTGTCTTTATCTGTACTTGGATCAAACTTCAACCTTGGAAACATCGAGATAAAATCAAACCCATGTTGCCCATCTTCATCAATCGTCTTTAAATTAATTTGTTTTTTAGATAAGCCTTCGGCAGCATTCATTAAATCACGGTTCTTTTGGTTTAACTTGAAAAGTTTTTGATCGAGCTTTTCAACGGGCAGAGTTAAATAGATGCTTTCAGATGAAAATGTTTTGATGTTCTGATCGGATACAGACATATAAAAATCTTTAATGACATTGTATATCTCAATAAACAAATAGCGTTCTAATTTAGTCCGGCTTTGACCATATTCTCCTAGACTGAATTGACGATTAATAGCCCTTAGTTCCCTTTCGTTTTTTTGCTCTATTAATTCCATCACGTTAACATTTTTTATATTTGTCAAACCATTACCTACCAATACTTTACAATTGATTAAAAGTTTCGCTACAAAAAGTTCGACAAAGTTTCTACCTTTAAGAACCATGCAACCCATTAAAAGCAACATTACAATGGCTTTCGACAAAGCTTCTACTTTTGAGCGTCGCCAATCCCCTTTAGAACCACTACTTAAAACACTCTCGACAAAGTTTCTACTTTTGAGTGTCCCCAGTCCCTTTAGAACCACTACTTAAAACACTCTCGACAAAGCTTCTACTTTTGAGTGTTCCCAGTCCCTTTAGAACCACCACTTAAAACACTCTCGACAAAGTTTCTACTTTTGAGTGTTCCCAGTCCCTTTAGAACCACCACTTAAAACACTCTCGACAAAGTTTCTACTTTTGAGTGTCGCCAACCCCTTTAGACACGCCACTTAAAACACTCTCGACAAAGCTTCTACTTTTGAGCGTCGCCAATCCCCTTTAGAACCACTACTTAAAACACTCTCGACAAAGTTTCTACTTTTGAGTGTCCCCAGTCCCTTTAGAACCACTACTTAAAACACTCTCGACAAAGCTTCTACTTTTGAGTGTTCCCAGTCCCTTTAGAACCACCACTTAAAACACTCTCGACAAAGTTTCTACTTTTGAGTGTTCCCAGTCCCTTTAGAACCACCACTTAAAACACTCTCGACAAAGTTTCTACTTTTGAGTGTCGCCAACCCCTTTAGACACGCCACTTAAAACACTCTCGACAAAGCTTCTACTTTTGAATGTTCCCAGTCCCTTTAGAACCACCACTTAAAACACTCTCGACAAAGTTTCTACTTTTGAGTGTTCACAGTCCCTTTAGAACCACCACTTAAAACACTCTCGACAAAGTTTCTACTTTTGAGTGTTTCAATTCCCTTTAGAACAACTACTTAAAAGGCTTTCGACAAAGCTTCTACTTTTGAGTGTCGCCAACCCCTTTAGAACTGCTTGTTAAAACACTTTCGACAAAGTTTCTACTTTTGAAATACTATTTGTCCATCAATTCAAGAATGATGTAGTGTATCTGTTTAACAAAATTATAATTAGGTGTTTTGGTTTACTTAAAAGTTATCCACAAGCAAAAAACAAGCTTTCGACAAACCTTCTACCTACATTACACCTTTTTCGACAAAGCTTCTACCTTAAAATGATTATTTTCGACAAAGTTTCTACTTTTGATTTTTGTTTTCGACAAACCATCTACCTTAATGGTTGTAATCTATTGTTTTAACTGACTTATTATTGCTCCTTATATATCCTTATTAAATACTCTTATATATAACCTTAATAAGAATATTTGGGATACTCTTATTTTTTAATTCAAAGTTACATACGGTAATATTTTCATATCCAATAAAAATTTTGCTTCTCCAAAACGTAAGCGTTTATAAGCAAACCAAACTATAGCATTTTCAATTTTAAGCCTTTTTCCATAAGAAGTATCAATGATAACACCACTTTTAGCAAACTCAGGATGAGCAAACGATAACGCTTTCAATGTTAACTCTGTATCACCGAGTTCATCTAACAAACAAAGATAACGCTCTTGCCATTCATATTTATCATATTCAGCTACAACCGTAAGAATCGCATATATTTTGCCACGTTTAATTTCTGATTCCTTTGACATAATTTAACCTCTAATCTTTTTTAGCTTTACGAATGATGAGTAACAAACGCTTGAAGTAAATTTTGGTGAAAACAATGACTGTAGACAGAAAAAAAACAGCAATGTTTGGGTGTCCAAAAGCAGACCAAAAACGAAGTGCTATCTCGATTGATCCAAATATATAAATGCCGCCGAACCCGACAGCGGCCATTGGCTCATTTGCGATATATTTAATTAAAATATTCAACATAAACCTCATGATTAAACTTCTTTAGTGTATTGATAACCTGAAATGCCGGGTGTTCTAACGCGTTTATAACCAGAATTATTCGCTAATAATTCACACGCAGAACGAATTTTTTGCTGTACCGATTTAGAATCACCCAAAGCGCCACTATTTATAGCTCCACGAATAAGTGTTGATGGTTTAATTGGTGTCTCGGCATTATCAAGAACAGTTCTTACAAAATTAATATATGAAAAATTATTACGAGCCATGTTGGTATCTCCTATTTAAAGAGATGTTAGTGTATTACAGGAAAATTGATGGGCAATAAAGCGGTAGTTGAAATAAAACTATTTTATTAATAGTACAATGTCAGTAAGTGACATTGAGTACATGTTTATCAATACTTAGGGAAAACCTTTTGAAATCAAGGTGTCGCGTGGTAATATCAAAAATAGTCATTTACTTACAGAGTAGAGGAGATCCAAAGTGTTAGTTGTACAAAATGAACATGTACAAAATAATATTACAGTTATTAATTCAAATCATTCTGATATTGAACCCTCCGGCGCCTACTTAATGACGTTAGGTGTAAATAGCCGTCGAACGGTAGCTTCTGTATTAAGCACTATTGCTAAGATGTACAACAAAACCCGACATACTATGAACTGGTTGTCTATTGGATACAATGACATCAGTTTTATAAAAGAATCTCTTGTTAAAAAAAATCTTGAAGCCAGGACTGTTAACGCTTATTTGTGCGCTGTTAAAGGCGTACTTCGTACAGCATGGGCTAATGATTTAATCAGTAAAGATCAGCTTGATCGTATTTTATCTTTTAAAGGAGTTAAGGGTAGTTCAGTAAGAAAAGACAGCCGGATAGAACATGATTATATTGCATCGTTAATTTCATCAATTGATACTGTACACCCTTGGTCTGAACGTGGTGCCAAAACAAAATCTATTCGAGATGCGGCTATGGTAGTGACTATGGCATATCTTGGTTTACGTCGTTCGGAAGTTGTATCTATTACAATGGATAAATATGATCGAGAATCAGGTGTGATCATGATAACCGGCAAGGGGAATCGTCAACGTCGTGTTTTCCTAACAGGGGGTGTCGCAAGGCGTGTTAATTTGTGGATTGATGAAATTCGCACAGATGCCCCAGGGTATCTTTTTTGTCCATTAAAACGTTATGGTAAATTGTCGAACCCAGATACTCAAATGACTTCTCAAGCAGTATATGACATGCTTAATGCTAGGATAGAAGATCTTTGGATTAACAAAAATAAGCCCACACAAACTCAGGCATTATTTTGCAACTACAGCGCTTGAAGATGGGGCTAGTATCGTAACAGTTAGGGATTTACTAGGACATTCGAGTGTAGTGACAACTGAGATTTACATCGCAAAATCGTTAAATGAAGAAAGGACAGCAGCCAGTAGTGTTTCGGCTCGCTGTATTTAATTTTTCACTTTACTTTACTGACTATTAGACGGTTGCGAGTTTTATGATTAGCGGCAATTATAAAACTTTCAATGCTCTAACTAAAAGCAATGACTTCAAAGTGCGCATTGTTGACATTAGCATGTAAATTTTTTCCATATAATTTCTAATGAGTTGTTCGAGTGATATTACTGAGAAGTCCTAGTGATAATTAGAAAAACCTCCATATTGCATCTTCGTTTCTTATTCTAGCTAATTATATTTTCCCTGTTAACAGGGTGTGGTGATTACAATTGATTACAACTCTGTGTTTTAATTTCTGTATTATTTATTTGATTAGGGGTTAACAGTTGCTTTTCTCTCCTTCGTCGCTTATTTTAACTAACTATTTTTTGCCTCTTAATAGGCTATATACAAGGAGTGTACATCATGAAAAGGTTACTAATTCTCGTTCCATTCATTTTTCAAATTCAAGGCTGCAATGATGCAAATGCAACATCACCTGTTCCGGCATCTGAGTATGAAATATTGCATGAAGCGCATTACAATGAATATGCAAATTCTACAAACAAAAGCTTTCTTGTTATAAAAAGCCAAACCGATTATGAATATGAGCTACTTAAAAGAACAAGTGAAGCGATAAAAACAGTAAACTTTGAGGAAGAAACCATTGTATTAATTGATATGGGTATTAGAAATTCTGGTGGTCATACTATTGATATCCAATCTTTTACGGAAGAAAACGATTATATTAGAGCTAAAGTTATTTTAACTTTACCTGGAGGTAACTGTAGTACAACACAAGCCATTACAAACCCTTTTAAACTGATTAAGTTAAAAACAACCAAAGATGTATTAGTAACTGAAGAGTTAAGAGTTAAGAGTTGCTAGTATGTATATCAAGCTAATAAATAAGAACAATAAACAGTTTTCGGTTTTCGTTCCTCAACTTTTAGTAAACAATTTTTGCCCGTTTTTATTAGGGCGTTATCGATACAAAATATAATCCAACCTGTCCAATAGTTGTAATAGCTAATGACCGTTTTGTGGCAAAAGTGACAGTTAAACCAAATCCCTCAAACGACTTAGTTTTTTAGCACTAATAAATATTGGTGCTAATGTTCCCTTGGTGCGCTTAGCGGAAGTTAGCGATCGGTTGTTCGTTAGAACATAGTTGGTGACTCAGCCTTGTTTTATTTTCTTTACTTTAATTATATGAAAGGAAGTAAGTGCTTAATGATAATTAGATAAGTTAATATTCTTGCGCAAAAGTACAAAATATTACATTATGCTTATATCCAAAAGGATAATATATTTTTAAAATTAAAAGGGATAAAAATGAAAAAAGCATTAATTGGGTTAGTCGCGATTATTTTGTTAACAAGTCAAGCATCAGCGCATAGCGGTAGAACG
Source organism: Colwellia maritima (assembly GCF_022669015.1). Lineage (GTDB taxonomy): Bacteria > Pseudomonadota > Gammaproteobacteria > Enterobacterales > Alteromonadaceae > Colwellia > Colwellia maritima. Next base: position 106,302 of record NZ_JAKKSL010000007.1, read on the forward strand.
GATAAAAATGGCGGTCATAATTGTAGTAAAAAGTCTATTGAAAAAGGCTTATGTACTGAATATCACTATCATAATGGCCAACCTTTCGCGAACAATGCTAAAGGTCATGAAGATCACAAAAAACATAGTCATGATCACAAGCATGAAGAGAAACCTAAACCTGTTGTTAGTGCTAAGGCATAATTGATAAAGAGCTAATTAGCCCTTTATTAAAAAAAGCTAATACTTCTTTGCTTATTAAACCTATCAACAGCAGTTGAATTATCAATGATTAATAACTTAGTTCATTACCTTTGCCACAGCACCTTGAACGTTTAATAATTGGCTCTGGTAGCTGTAGTAATACGGCTATCTCGGTTTCGCTACGCGACATCATTTTAGCAAAAAATCATCACTTCTTAACTGGGCGTTACCGATACAAAAAATAATTCGAATTCAGTTTTAGTCCGTTAGTGCTAATGTCAGCAATGTGGCAATAGCGCCCAAAATCCCCAATAATTAATGTGTTGAAGTAATAGAATCAATGATATTGAATGAATGGGTAAAGCTGCTTGAGTCATTCCCTTCAGCGTACCCGATGTGAACTGTTTGATAAAGTGCCAGGTCTTCACACTGGCCATGAGTTAAATTAACATTCATTATACGGGTGTGACTTGTGATTTTTCCTTTGATTAAGTGACTATCCGTTGTTCTAAACGAAATACTCGTTTTTCCTTGTTTTTTTAACTGTACGCAATTAGGCGTTTCAATAATAATACCTTGTGTATAAATACTACCTGAAATCCTATCAGCAAAAGCACTGGTGCATAAACATATAGAAAGTAAAATCACACACCGTTTAATCATTGTTAGTATGCCAAAATAACACTTCGAGATGGAATATAAAGACTACGTGCTTCGCCTGCTGAGGTTACGACTAATTGTGCGGGTTCGACACCAAGCTCTACAAGTAATTGTGCTATATTTTTAGCGCGTTTTTCACCTAACCTATGATTATAACCTTTTCCACCACTACTATCAGCCGAGCCTTGCACAGATACTTTTTTGTTTGGGTTACTGATCAGGTAATTCGCATGGGGCTGTATATTGTTTTTTGCATCTTCAGGTAATTTACTGGAATTGAATTCAAACACAAAAATATGTTTGACGCGCTCTTTGTTACGTTCAATCACTTTGTAGGGGGATGGTTTAGGGACTGGGTGAGTGTAGGGCTGCTTTTCAGCCACAACATCATCATCTGAAAATGTAGAGCAACCGGTAAAAAGCAACGTTGAGGCTGCAACCAATAATATTTTCGTATTCATCAAGTATTTCCTTTCGAGTATAGTTGTTTAGATCATACGACAAGTGCAAGAGTAGGAGGTTTATCAGAAGAGGGTAATTTGCTTGCCTAATAAATCTAAGGCTAATAAAGCGGTGATACTATGAGGCTCATTTACAATGTCACCAAACAACATTATAAGTATATCATACCTAAATAACATAAGAGTAAGAGCACCCAGTCCTGTTAACTTTATACCTCATAACCCTAAAAAACTGTTTTTTTTCTCGATTATACTCCTTATGATGGGGCGGCATAAGTCAGAAAAAAAGTAGAAAAAAAAAGAAGAAAAAAGAAATCGTTCATAAGGCAGCAGAGTGTGGGGGATCGGTTTTTTATATATCCTTTAACAGGTATGATATACTTATATCGTCACTGACTGACAATAAAAGGAATAATGATGAAAGATAAAGACAATACACAACGATTACGCGAGCAATATTTCTTCATGATGGATCACATCGAACAACTCGGTATTGTTCTGGCCAACTGTGATTCGCCTCAATCAGTTTGTTTTACATTACCTACCTTGTCTGAAGACGACTTAGGTGATGACCCCGCCATTATCCCCGTTCAAACACTGACAGGAAAACACGCTATCGATGTTGCAATAGGCCACTTGTCACAACATGAAATTAAAGAGCAAGTACCTGGCGTATTTTCTCCTCGCTTACCCGGTGTAATCAGTTTGACGTTAACAGACAAAAAATGCCGTGAGGTGCATCAACGTATTAATGTAATTAACGCACTGAAAACTGACTTTGCTTTATTAGTTCAATCATTATCTCCAAGTGTTGATGTTCGCTTTGAAATTGTTAGTCAGGCTTTGCCTAATCTGATCAAAAAAGCGGTTGCCCGTAAAATACTTGTTGCTCCTGAGCACTGCAAACGTATCGGTTTCTCATGGAAGCGTTTTTTCAGCATACGCAAAAAAACTCCAGAACAATGGGATAAATACCTTGAAAACGCATTAAAAAGTAAGCCTAAAGGGTGTGAGCAAGATAAATGGGAACAATCCATCGCTATTGAGCGTAATATCGTTCGCAATAACAATGATGCAGCTATACTTATCTCACGTAGACCAATTCGCATTACCCCCGCAATGAATGTTGTGATGCAAGAAGGTAAAGTAAAAGCGACAACGATAGTGGCACACTCTCCGCTATGGGTGTTCAATCAAAACCCGACCATTGGGATGTTAAGTGATTTTGGTGCTAACAAAACTAAGCGAAAAACAGTTGAACGTGATGAAACATTGCTGATCTCTCGGTTGCACCTGTATCGCTAACAGTATTGTTTTATAAATATTGAAGTTGTTCATGAGTACAAACCCAGTGCTATGTGGAACAACCCCTAACAGGGGTTAATTCCACATAGCACTGGTTTGTATTCAAGAAACCCTACACCCCCTAAGTTACAATGCCTACAGCGCTTTCGTGCTCATAATTTCTTTAACTAAAACCCACTTAACTCATTGAACAATAATAATATTAATTACATACCTAAATTCAAAACTTCCTAGTAGATTATTTGATCAGCTTTAAAAGTGTGCAATCACGCCAACAAAAGCACCTTTAAATTCAAGATCTGTATATAAATTGTCTAAATTTTCAAATTCCATTTTCACGGCACGATATCCTAAGGTCAGATTAAAATGTCCCACCCTACTCTTAACGAGGTCGTAACTTAAACCAACATGATAGTCAAAAAGTGTATGGTCATTTATTAATGAAAAATCACCTTGAGCAAATACACTTAAGTTAGTTAACGGCAAGATAATGTTGGTAGCAACATACAACATAGGCTCAATTTCGTCGGTTTTTATTTTACCTGTAGGAGTAACAGAACTTGATGTTGGTGTTGATGTACAAGGATTACCTTGCGATGTTTGAGGACAATCATCATCATCATCAATAATTTTTGGCCCTGTAACAGTAACGGCACCACTAAGGGGTTCTAGGGATTTTCCCCTCTAAAGTAACATAAATCGCCATACTCACCATATTTAAAGGCATACAAAGGTGGGTTACTTCTCCAAAGTATGGCAAATTATGAGGTTAACAACCCCTTAAACTTAATTTAATTCCTATGGCTATAAAAAACGAACTATCAATTCTTACCAAAGCTGAGCAGCTTGATCTATATTCTCCGCCGCTATTATCACTTGAACAACAACGATTGTATTTTACGCCAAACGAGATCGAGTTAACAGAGTTGAAAAGTATTCGCCTAAGGGGTTAATTCCACATAGCACTGGTTTGTATTCAAGAAACCCTACACCCCCTAAGTTACAATGCCTACAGCGCTTTCGTGCTCATAATTTCTTTAACTAAAACCCACTTAACTCATTGAACAATAATAATATTAATTACATACCTAAATTCAAAACTTCCTAGTAGATTATTTGATCAGCTTTAAAAGTGTGCAATCACGCCAACAAAAGCACCTTTAAATTCAAGATCTGTATATAAATTGTCTAAATTTTCAAATTCCATTTTCACGGCACGATATCCTAAGGTCAGATTAAAATGTCCCACCCTACTCTTAACGAGGTCGTAACTTAAACCAACATGATAGTCAAAAAGTGTATGGTCATTTATTAATGAAAAATCACCTTGAGCAAATACACTTAAGTTAGTTAACGGCAAGATAATGTTGGTAGCAACATACAACATAGGCTCAATTTCGTCGGTTTTTATTTTACCTGTAGGAGTAACAGAACTTGATGTTGGTGTTGATGTACAAGGATTACCTTGCGATGTTTGAGGACAATCATCATCATCATCAATAATTTTTGGCCCTGTAACAGTAACGGCACCACTAAGGGGTTCTAGGGATTTTCCCCTCTAAAGTAACATAAATCGCCATACTCACCATATTTAAAGGCATACAAAGGTGGGTTACTTCTCCAAAGTATGGCAAATTATGAGGTTAACAACCCCTTAAACTTAATTTAATTCCTATGGCTATAAAAAACGAACTATCAATTCTTACCAAAGCTGAGCAGCTTGATCTATATTCTCCGCCGCTATTATCACTTGAACAACAACGATTGTATTTTACGCCAAACGAGATCGAGTTAACAGAGTTGAAAAGTATTCGCCTAAGGGGTTAATTCCACATAGCACTGGTTTGTATTCAAGAAACCCTACACCCCCTAAGTTACAATGCCTACAGCGCTTTCGTGCTCATAATTTCTTTAACTAAAACCCACTTAACTCATTGAACAATAATAATATTAATTACATACCTAAATTCAAAACTTCCTAGTAGATTATTTGATCAGCTTTAAAAGTGTGCAATCACGCCAACAAAAGCACCTTTAAATTCAAGATCTGTATATAAATTGTCTAAATTTTCAAATTCCATTTTCACGGCACGATATCCTAAGGTCAGATTAAAATGTCCCACCCTACTCTTAACGAGGTCGTAACTTAAACCAACATGATAGTCAAAAAGTGTATGGTCATTTATTAATGAAAAATCACCTTGAGCAAATACACTTAAGTTAGTTAACGGCAAGATAATGTTGGTAGCAACATACAACATAGGCTCAATTTCGTCGGTTTTTATTTTACCTGTAGGAGTAACAGAACTTGATGTTGGTGTTGATGTACAAGGATTACCTTGCGATGTTTGAGGACAATCATCATCATCATCAATAATTTTTGGCCCTGTAACAGTAACGGCACCACTAAGGGGTTCTAGGGATTTTCCCCTCTAAAGTAACATAAATCGCCATACTCACCATATTTAAAGGCATACAAAGGTGGGTTACTTCTCCAAAGTATGGCAAATTATGAGGTTAACAACCCCTTAAACTTAATTTAATTCCTATGGCTATAAAAAACGAACTATCAATTCTTACCAAAGCTGAGCAGCTTGATCTATATTCTCCGCCGCTATTATCACTTGAACAACAACGATTGTATTTTACGCCAAACGAGATCGAGTTAACAGAGTTGAAAAGTATTCGCCTAAGGGGTTAATTCCACATAGCACTGGTTTGTATTCAAGAAACCCTACACCCCCTAAGTTACAATGCCTACAGCGCTTTCGTGCTCATAATTTCTTTAACTAAAACCCACTTAACTCATTGAACAATAATAATATTAATTACATACCTAAATTCAAAACTTCCTAGTAGATTATTTGATCAGCTTTAAAAGTGTGCAATCACGCCAACAAAAGCACCTTTAAATTCAAGATCTGTATATAAATTGTCTAAATTTTCAAATTCCATTTTCACGGCACGATATCCTAAGGTCAGATTAAAATGTCCCACCCTACTCTTAACGAGGTCGTAACTTAAACCAACATGATAGTCAAAAAGTGTATGGTCATTTATTAATGAAAAATCACCTTGAGCAAATACACTTAAGTTAGTTAACGGCAAGATAATGTTGGTAGCAACATACAACATAGGCTCAATTTCGTCGGTTTTTATTTTACCTGTAGGAGTAACAGAACTTGATGTTGGTGTTGATGTACAAGGATTACCTTGCGATGTTTGAGGACAATCATCATCATCATCAATAATTTTTGGCCCTGTAACAGTAACGGCACCACTAAAGTCTCTAGCGGTTAAACCCAAATCAAATGAAAATAAACCATTATCAAATAATTCATAATATAAGGTGTAGTCGATATAACTGACGTTAAAACTGACATTAACATCGTCATCAATAGGAAAGGTTTCACTGCCGAAGCTAAATGCTTGCGTTAAGGTAGCTTTACCTGTGGTATCAAGCGTTGTACTTGAAATGCGTACATTAGGGAGCAAAGGAAAAGGATGTTCAACGGCAACAAAGTAGTTAATTTGTTGCTCTTTTTTTAAATTAAAATCAATTAGTCTGTTTTCTTCACCAAAAATACCACTTGCTTCACTCTGCCAAATTTGGCTGCCAAGGTATAGACCAACTGTATCTGCTTGTACGTTAGCTGTAAAAAGTGCAACAAGCGTTGCTGAAAAAGCTGTTTTTTTCATCTAATTAATATCCTTATTTACGAATGACCATGTTCCATTTTTAAATACTCACTATCACCTTTATAACCACAAGAGGCCGTAAAAAGCGCTATTAACACAATAATCAATCGTAACTCATACATCGATTCAAGTTAAGATAAATCTAACAATTAAGCATTTACCTCGTACGGCTAGCGCATTTTAACAGGGTTAAGTGGTAATCATCGTCTAGCTCTGCCACTTACTTTTTCCTCGCCATAAGCCGACTTGGTTATATCCTGTTTAAATAGTGCCATTACTACCTTTCGCATCATATTGTTCTATAAGTTCAATTTATAATGAATATATCGTAAGTATTCAATAAAAAAAGAATTATTTATTGTTGACAATAAATTTATCCTATGTTTTTTATTTGTTTTGCAGGGATCATTCAGTTATTACATTGAGCGTAATTAATCATTATCTAGTCATTGTTGTAATTAACTTATTCTAAATAACCCTATTTAGAATTTTTGTATCCTTGTTATTTTTAATATTAACAAAGGATTATTAATAATGAAAAAGATATATACATTGATTCCATTAATCTTCACGGCGTTTGTTTCTACGTCTACTTTAGCCGCAACAGGTATTTGCACTTTAAACCTTGTGAAGGAGGATGGAAATTTTGCGCCTAGTGATTATGGACCTGGTGGCATGGTTACATACGATGTAGTAATGCCATTTACAGATGGATATTACCCTAATTGGACCACTAGCCACCTAAGCCTAGACTACCCTTTAGTAATTGTATTACTTATCAGGGTGCTCCGTATACAGCGAAAATAACTTCAGTAACTTACAATTATACATTTCAAGAAGCCGTATTAGTTGCTGACTATGAAGTAATGATGGGTTTCTTTGGTGCACAACCGCAGAACCAATTTATTTACCCTAAAAAGCGAGACGGTGGCTATCCTAGAGGATCTGGCATTCCGGTGAATGGAGGTGGCGTTTATAATGGAGTAAATAATCAATTCTTAAATACAATAGATTTGGAGTTACGATCACGAGTGAATAACCCCGCAGTTAATGCTGATTGCCCTTCATACTATGATAGAGATGAGTGTAGAACTAAAAACTCTCGATTAACACTATTTACTGTAGATATTGGTCGGACAAGCAATTAACAAAGACACCTACTGTTAATTGATAAGTCAGAGCCTCTCAACTAAGGTTAAACAACCTATATAATTGAGAGGTTTTTTATTATACCGATTCTAATAAACAGACAAATAAGTGTGCAAGATACTTCGTATTATCATAACGTGTGTGAATTTTTTATGTGATGAAGATAACCATACAGCTGTCTTTCCGCACCCACTAAAAGTTATTTATTTTTTATACTATGTCAGTTCGAAAAATACACAGTGAGCATTTTATAGGCAACGCTATTTAAAATTAGTCACCCTCGAATTCTTCAGCATAGAGTTTATTGCTCAATACTTCTTCTACTTTTGATAATACGCTCTCGATTTTTTCAAGTGCTTCTATTGCGCCAGTAACACCACCGACCATCTCTTCAACTTCTTCGAGAAATTTTTCCAATGATCCATGCGTTTCTTTATTATAACTATAATCGAGTGCTCGCTTTGAAAGAGCATGTAGACCGTCAAGCTCTGCGAGTAAATTTGAATTACTGGCTGCACCGGCTAAATCACCTAAGTTAAAAAATTCATGCGAATCCAATTCGTCTGTAATCTCACCGTATTGTTCTTCAGTAATTGCCATTATTCTCACCACTTAAAAAAGTATTGGTTTTCATTATCATAAAAAAAATTTTGGTATTAAAACAAAACTTCAATTAAATGCATTACCCTATAGCATATTGGATATCGAATTCTGTCGCTTTAGTAATTACTTGCACTTTTTGGGCGTGCTTTTTCAACTCAACAATACCGTACTTTTCCATGGTTTTAAGTGTACGGCTCAAGTTACTGGTGTGTCGCCCACTTAAGCGAGCAAGTTCACCAAGAGTTTCTGGGTGATGCTCGTTGATTAGTTTTAATAATCGGATATTGTTATCACTTAATACTTCTCCAAGTGATTTCATAGAGCTAAACCATATTTTTGGATCCTCACGCTTGGGTGTGATTTTTCCTGCCGCAATATCAAGAATCCTGCGTTGAAATTCATCTCTGGGCATAATGCCAATTTTTAACTTACTCATTGTGCAACCTCGCTTAAAATTCGGTTAACCTCGGTGAAAAAATCATTTAACAATTGTTGTGCACTGGAAAATATATAAGGCGTACCTTTGTCGACCGCTGATTTATGTAGGTGATCGTATGCGATAATCCGCCCCTTAAATCTACCTTTCTTTCTTGATTTTACAGCATGCGCGTTATCGAACCCCATAATCCGCTTATTATGATTATTGTGTAGCGTCAGGTTATAGCGGATCCCGTGAGGAATTTCCTTACTAGGCTCAACCTCCCACGCTTCTATTTTGTACCAATAGCTATTATCTTCGGTATATTCTGTGCCATGAAGCTCCAACAATACATCCGGCCCAGGATCTTTTTCCATATGTTATTTTTTCTCTGCTTTCTATTATCACCTGATGATAATAAGCTTATCAGGCTAATAGCAATTTGTCATCTCTATTACAGTAATTAAAACGGTCGTTTTCTTGGTTCATTATATTTTGACGATAATATGCCGAAAAACAACCAATAAACCCATTGTTTTAAACTATGCAAGATTGTAGTATGAATTTTATCTTTATTGGCTCAAGTTTGTCTTATGTTTATCGGTTATGCTCGCGTTTCAAAATCAGACGGCTCTCAAGTGCCGGATTTACAGATAGATGCACTTATTCAAGCAGGAGTAGATAATAATAGGATTTATCACGATCATGCATCCAGTCGCAAGGATTCACGCCCTGGATTAGAAGCTTGTCTTAAAGCACTGCAACCAGGCAACACTCTTATTGTCTGGAAGCCGGATCGATTAGGGAGAGATATGAAAGATCTTGTCTCTTTAGTTGATGACTTGGAAAGCAAAAAAATAAATTTTAAAGTGCTTACGGGAACTGGTGCAGAAATTGACACTACAACGGCCAATGGACGACTAATTTTTGGTATTTTCGCTGCATTAGCAGAATATGAACGCGAATTAATACGTGAACGTACAAATGCAGGTTTAGCTGCGGCTCGTGCGAGAGGTCGTAAGGGAGGACGTCCGCCAAAAATGGATAAATCTACATTAAAGATGGCAATGACTGCAATGTCAGATAAAAATGCAGTCTCATTGGATATTGCCAAACGCCTAGGCATGACCACAACTACCTTATATAAATATGTTAACGGTGACGGAACATTAAAAGCTGAAGGTGAGCATTTAATGAATAAATAAAGGAGTATGTACTTTGGCCATCAACAACAGCCTTAACATTTTAACGAGTGAAGAAATTGATGAACTTTACGAAATTCCCAAAATAGATGCGGAAGATAGAGAGCTGCTCTTTGAGATCACAGTAGAAGATGAAGTTTATCTTGAGCAACAGAAGAGTATTTATAATAAAATTAACTATATTCTCCAATCAGGATATTTTCGAGCATCCCGACAATTTTATAACTTTGCATTTTCAGATGTTCGAGATGATACCTGGTTTATCATTAATCGTTATTTCCCACACACTCACTTTCCAAAAAAGCTAACATCCAAAGGTAAGCATTACGCAGCCCAAAAAGCGATTTTAAGTATCTACAGTTATAAGCGTTACGAGGCATCATTTGGCATAGAGGTGAGCCGACAAGCTAAACGCTTATCAAAAAGAGATATATCCCCACGCTTTATATTTGATGAATTATTAAATTTTTTCGAAAAGCATCAAATTGTACGACCTAAATATTCGACTTTACAAGACCTGGTATCATTGGCTATACAGCGTGAAGAAAAACGTTTAGCGAAAAAACTTGGCACTTTACTAGATAAAACATCTCGGGATACATTAGATGGACTGTTGGCAGATGAACAAACAATCACTGGTTTGACGCTCTTAAAACAAGATCCTAAGAGTTTTGCCACAAATGAAATGCGTAAAGAACTCAAAAAGCAGCAAAAAATAGTTGAGATTTTTCAACAGTCAAAATCTATTATTTCCAAGTGGCAATATCCCGACAAAATATCCAGTATTATGCCGACATATGTGATTTTTATGATGTCTATCAACTCAAACGATTCGAACTCATGAAGTCCCGATTATGTATGATGTGTTTTGTTTGGCAGCGATTCATCAAATTGAATGATCATTTAACAACGTATTTGGTACATAAAATTCAAGGCTACGAAAAGCATGCCGAAGTTGATGCAGGAGAAAAAATACTTGAGGCAAAATTGGGTGTAGGTGAAGATCGAAAATTAGCAAGTCAAATGCTCAAAGTTGTTAATAATCAAAATATACACCAAGATCAAATTCGGCCAAAATGTTATGCGATCATCAAAAAAGACAACTTTGATGAATTCACTAATAAATTGGCTGAGCCTGAAGTTAATAACAAAAAATATGAGTGGGAATATTACAGCAAAGAGCATAATGCAATAAAAACCAATTTGCGTAGTACCTTTATGGCGATTGATTTTAGCTGTGGTAATAATCATCACCTTAACAATGCCATTAATTTTATTAAGAAATTAATGTTATCCAAAGATAAAATGGATGATAGGTTAGCTTCAGAAGTACCTACCGACTTCATTTCTACCGCGCAACTAAAGTATATTACCTATAAAGGCTCAGTAAAATTCACGCAGGGATCTAAAGATGATGACCACGATGTAAAGTTTGTTAATATCAAGCGATATGAAGTCATGTTATACCGCTCTCTTGCACAAACAATTAAATCAGGAAGCACTTTTATTTCAGACAGTGTCAATTATCGTCATTTGGAGGATGATTTGATTTCCCTTGAAAGATGGAATAAGGATAAAGCTAAAATATTAAATGAGCTTTCTGACTGCCTTAATCTCAAATCAATTGTGGAATTACTCCAGGAGAAAGAGATTGAATTAGAATCTCTATATAAGATGGTTAATGCACGTATAAAGTCAAAAGAAAATAAAGAAATAAAAATCAATGAAAACAACCTATCCTGGACACTGCCGTACAAAAGGGCAGAAGATAAAGCTAACAATCCTTTTTACCAGGATATTGAAACGAAAAGTATCTCAAAAGTTATCGATTACACAGCTAAACATACAGGTTTTTTTGATAGTTTCACCCACATACTCAATAAAGGATCTAAATCAAAAGCCCAACCTGATTACCTGAAAGCATATTTTGTTGCACAAGGCACATCAATAGGGAACAAGCGTATCGCTGAATCATCAGATGTAAGCTTGGAAAACTTAAAAAATATTGCGGGTAAATTTATCCGAATTGATTCTATGATTGATGCCAGTGATCAAATCATTAATAAAACAGCCCAACTTCCGATATTCAATAATTATAATTTGTCTGATTATGGCATTCATGCCAGTTTAGATGGACAAAAGCTCGAAACAAGATATCAAACAGTACAGTCAAGATACTCAACAAAATATTTTGGCTATGGTAAAGGTGTTGTATCTTATAGTTTAATTGCTAATCATTTGCCTGTTAATACCAAGATAATTGGTGCTAATGAACACGAGAGTCACTATGTATTAGATATCGTATATAATAATACTAGCGATCTTAATATCACGTCAGTTTCTGGAGACATGCATTCGATCAATCGCGTTAATTTTGCTTTGATGAATTTATTTGGCTATGACTTCATGCCAAGATTTACTCAATTAAATATGAAAGCTGAGAAAAATTTAGTTGCATTCAATAAACCAAGTGAATACTCAGAATTGTTGATTAAACCATCGAGCCAGGTTAATAAACAACTTATTATTGATGAATGGGACAACATATTACGAATCCTTGCCTCATTAGCGCTAAAAGAAACCGGCCCAAAGTACCATCATCAGAAAATTATCATCATATTCAAAGAAAAACCCTACGTTAAAGGCACTTATCGAGTTTGATAAAATGACTATGAGCATATATATGCTTAACTACATTAATGATATCGATTTGAGAAGACGAGTAAGTAGAGCATTAAACAGAGGTGAGGCATTTCATCAATTACGAGCCGGAATTCTTCAAATTAGCGGCAAAAAACTATTAGGTAAAACTGACAAGGCGTATGAGATAAGCAATCAATGCAACAAAATATTAGCTTGCTGTATTATTTACTACAACACATCGATACTTTCCGAGTTATTAGCAAAGGCTGAAGCTGCTAATGATGAAGTGTTATGTAGTCAAATTAAGCGTTTTTCACCTGTAGCTTGGCAGCACATTAACTTACTCGGAAATTTTGAATTTAGGCATACAGATAATGTTATTGATATTCAAGATGTTACTAAATTTGCAGTTGAAAACAGTATAAACACAAAAACGACTGAAAGCCCTTTAAATTAAGGGCTGTAGACTTTCATGAATACAAACCAGTGCTATGTGGAATTACCCCCTAACAAGAATAATTAGGCTTTAAATCCATTGCACGGAATAAATCGATACCGTGATTAAGCCCATGTTCTTTTTGTGCTGCCGGCTCATTAATTAATGTTGGGTAACTCAAGTGATAACCTTGCAAGTAATCGGCACCGCTTTTTTTAGCTATCGCTAACAAGTCTTCGTTTTCCACACCTTCAACGATGCACTTTGCGCCAATTTCATGAACGAATGAAACGATACTATTTAGAATATGATTATTACGCTTGGTATGACTCGATAAGTTTAATATGCTTCGGTCTAACTTCACAATATGAGGACGGAGCATGATAATACGCTCAAAATTGGAATAACCAGATCCGAAATCGTCAATAGCAATTAAATGTCCCTTGCGTCGTGCAAGCGCAACATTATGTAAAAAGGCTTCATTGTTTTCTTTTTCAAAAGCTAATTCAGTTACTTCAATGATCACGGTATTGGCGCTGATAGCGTTGTCGTCAAACCATCTAAGCGCATGAATAAAATCAGGTGATGCTATTTGAGAGGGCGTAAAGTTAACGAAATACATTGAATATTCGTAAGTGTCATAGAGTGACTTAATAGCTAACGCTTTATCTTTAACCAGTGCATCTAAATGTAAAACAAATAAATGGGGTTCTTCCAAGAAGTTATTAAGTGTTTTTTCTTTCATTCCTCTAAATAATATCTCACAAGCGACTGGTTTTAAGCATTGGTTGTCACAAATTGATTGATGGGCAAATGCCGCCTGAGTGCCTGCAGTGTTTTGTAAGTTCATAAAGTCGATCTTAATAGTGGATGATAGAACATGAGGTGATTATATTATTTCTCAAAAAAGAGCAGGGTAGTTAGAGGCGGTTAATATTCGCCTCTAATCTTTAATGATGATTATTTTTACAATAAAACCTCTTTAATTAAGGCGACTTCCATGTCTTTGACTTTTTCATAACCTTCGGTTATCTGGGTGTTAAATTCTTCTTTGGATGTTTTGATAATAAGCGTACCTATTCTACGGTCACGTTCAATATCAAACATCGGTTTATCAAACACTAAACACCATGGCTCGCCAGGTATGTTTGAATGGTACATTAGTTTTTTCGTTACGGTATCAACGCGAATACTGCGCTTAAAAAGTGGTAACACTAAAGCTAAAACAACAAAAACATGAAAGAAAGCCGGCGTAACACCTCCGTACAAAAAAAGTGTCGAAGCGTCATAGATATATCAATCACAGCCCAAAATAGCGCAAAATAATACCCACCTTTATAAACAGGGTGGTGTATAGCAGGTCTATAATTAAAAATACTCATAAAATAATAAATAACCGTGTTTTAGATTAAAAGTAAGCTTACCTGTCTTCTTGTGTAAAAGTATTTATTAGAGGAGCTAAAATTGCCTTTCTAACAAATCACGATTAATAAAGTTATTGCTTAAGTAAAGAATTTTATCAGTATCCCCTCTTGTTTTACTATATAACGTGCATGTGGTATAATTTTTTTGTTACCAACTGAACTAAACAACATTACTCTATATAGACAACATTAAATAACGGTATTTACTTATGATTATTAATGATATGTCAGCAAAATACTCTCGCGGTGCTCCAAAGTTAGATTTTGAAGATGCTGCAGCAAAATTATACCTAATGGGAGTAACTAAGCGGCAGCATTTTAAAAATTTGAGTCGAGAAAAAAACGACCTAAAGATATCCCCTCTTCACCTCATACGTATTATGCTGAATTCACGACATGGCCAGAAATGGTAGCGATAGGAAGAGAAGCAGCTAAACGTGGCAAAGGTAAAACCGAATTGTTACCTCCGTATAAAGAGTTAAAAGCACTAGCTCGTAGATATTCGATCACGACACAGCAAAAATATAAGGAAGTGCTAAATACTGGAAAGTTAGGGGAATTTGCACCAAAAAATCCTGAACTTTGTTATGAAGATGAATTTGAGGGATGGGATAATTTTCTTGCACCCAAAAACCGTTTTGTTGATTTTGAAACAGCGAGGTCGCTCTGTCGCGGTTATGGTTTGAAGACATCAACTGACTGGGTTGTTTTTTGCCGTGAAGGTTGTCGTCCTAGCTTTATTCCTGCTATGCCTAACCGTGATTACCCTGAATTTATATCGTGGAAAGATTTTCTCATTGGTCCTGATAGCGAGTAACTAAAACAAAAAAGACAGTGCGTAACGCCTGTCTTTTTTTGCTTTAAAACCCTGTTATTTTTTCGGTTTGATGTAGCACAAAACTGGGTGAATCATCTTGTGGGGTTCAGTCACAAATCGTTCATCATTGTGGTGCTCGATAAAGAAGTCTTTTTTGTAATCATTAAGCAATAAATACTTTGGCGACATTCCATTAGGAAAGCAAATAGTAGGTATCTTCTCTTTGTAGGCGGCTTTACGGTCGGGGCTGTTTTCCCAATAATCCCTCATTTCCTTTGCTAACGCGCGGTCTTTTTTGACAAACACAGAAAAATATACTTTTTCATCATCCAAAGAAGTTACTTCAATCTCAACACGTTCAAGCAACGGTTCTAGGTAACGTTTATTATAATATCGATAACTATTTGCTAAAAATTCTTGTTTGGCCAATACAGATGAAGCAATACTATCTCTAATTAACGCGCCGCCTTTTACACTCATAATACGATCATAGACATCAGAAAAGTCACTACTCGATACGCTTTTATCGTTAGCTAGCTTATCTAGTGCTAAATAGAGATTTTTCAGCTTTTTTTGTAGGGCCAAGTTATTACGGATGCCATCAACCATTTCTAGTGAGGCTTTTGGTTAAGGCTCACTTGAGCGGTCAAGGTAAAAACCCCTTTTTTTCTATCCCACTCTTCACGCAACGTTAGCACATCAACTTCACCGACCAGATACGCTTTAATATTAGTCGTAAAGTCTTTATCAATTAATTGCTCATGCCCTGACATTACGACAGGTAATCGCTCTATACCGTATTGCGCCTTAATACGGGCGTTTTGACGTACAACACTGTCACGTTGCTCTGCAATATCTTCAGTCACCGTCACGGTAACAGGAGAGGCGACCGTAAGAAAAGCTGTAAGGGTGAATACTGCTACCACTATAATTCGGTTAAACATTGAAATGCCTTTTTTAGTAAATGATAATACGTTATATCAGTTAAATTATTTCTCGCAACAAAGTAAAAACCCGACAATTGCCGGGTTTTTTCCTCACACTACGAGTTAGAATATTTTCCTCATCGTACTAAATTGGTCGAGATAATATTCTTCACCAGTAAATGAATTAGTGTATCCCATGCCCATTGTTTCACCTTCTTCGTTGGTGTACATATTGGTTTCCTGGAAACTTTCATTTCCTATATCTATTTTACCATCGGCTCCTGTATCGAGGCGAGGGAAATCATCTATGTTAGATCCTAGATAATTAGCCGGTACTGTTTGGCTACTATTTGCGCTGTAGTCTCCCAGTGATGCATTACCGGTATTGCTACTGTTAGAGCCGAAAACACCGCCGCAAAGTTTGTTGCATCCTCGACAACATGACCGGCTGCACTAGCAATCGTACTGCCAACTATAGGTGAAAGAAAAGATGTGGTCGCTTCATTATTGTTGTCAGCTACGGTGTTGTAAGCTGAGTTTTCTGTTCCTGTTCGCGCTATAAAATCACTACCACTTGGTTGCGTGTATGATATTCCCTGGCTATCTGTGTAGGTGTTGTAGTTTGAATTAGCGTTACCATCATTGCTTAATGTGTATGTTTCACCACCCGCACTAAAACTTTGCCCTAAAGAGCCATCGTCTTGAACTGAACTGTAAACAGGATCAGGACTGATAATGTTACCGTCCTGTGTACCTTGCCTCATGGCTTCCACATTTGCGATAGTATGCGGGTCTTGAGCAGCGCTTGAGAATACATCACCATACTTAGCGCCGCCTAAAGCAAGCTCGTTATCGCTAGACAAGCTAAGCACACCTGCAAGCATAGCAAACGGCGAATCACCTCCTCGCCCTAAATCGTATGCTTCCTCCGGCGTTGTTGATGGGTTAGACAATTTAGCTGCCAAGTTTGCAGCATCGGTGAGAGAACCGCCATTAGCAGAGCCGTTATAATTTAGATCTGGATTCGTACTGTCAGTATTAGCTAAATTAATAGCCGTCACTTGATCGGCTACGCGTTTGGCGTAAGGGTCAGATATAGCATAAGCACTAAATGAATCATCCACCCCTGCCATAATGCCATCCGAACGAGATTGTGAACCGTTATATATACCATTAGCATGGCTTCTTTCTTCATCGGTTGCGTTAACTGCTAAGTAGGCCATATTTTTTGCCATGTGATCTTTTTGGGTTTCACCTATACCGTTATAAAGTTCAGGGTTATCTTTAAGGTATTTTTCTGCCACAAGTGCATCAGTTCTATCTTGTGAAGACATACCTTTATAGTCACTATTAATCAACGCATCCATACCGTGATAAATTGACGGCAAATTAGTACCGTTATTAACTGCATGTTCATTAGTTGAATGAGGAATATTTCCATCATCCCAACCATGATTTTTATCAAGAAAAGCGGTAAGAGACTGACCTTTTTCAAGCATTTCAGTGCTTATTGAATTATCCATTAAATCTCTCTGTGCTTGTATTTGTTCAGCATTAGGACCAACAAAACCTTGTGCATCTTTTTGGTTTTTAAGCGCTATATTATCGGTATTGTCGTCTAACTCAGCGCTTTGAGCAGCCATAATAGCGCCTTGAGCATTGTTTTGTATTTGTTGAGATTTATCTTCTGATAAGCCATAGTTAGCATTATCAATCTGTTTCACATCATTTGCTAATTTATCGTAAGTATTAGCCGCCACCATAAATCCAGTGGCACGATCTACATCCCCTATTGAGTTACCAATAGAGCGCATTAGGCCGGCCGCAATACCCTTATCCTGAGCATCCAATCCAAGGTTTTTATCTCCACCTTTAAGTGTTTCTTCAATATTTCTCGCTGTTTTGAACGCGCTAGAGGAATCATGATACTCGGTAGGAGAACCCAACCTTTCTTTATCCGATGCGGATAACTTATCATACCACGCATCGTAATGACCCCAAGTAAACATCTTATCAGCAGTCGCATTATCGAGCTGTAATGTGTCTGTCTTAGAATCTATATTACTCATAGAGTTGCCAAGCGCCATTGATTTAGCTTCAGCTAACTGGTAAGCCTCCAATGCTGTTTTCGCTTTTTGTGATGATTCATTGTCACTAAACATTTTTGTATCGCTCGTTTTTTCTGATGAACCACTAGAGCTACCGTTGGATGTTACTGTGCCACCAGACTCTTGAAAACCTCTAGCTTTGTCTACCATTTCTTGATAGGTCGTGCTTTCTAGTTGAGCTGTATTAAGGTCAATCCCCGCAGATACTTTTCCTACCGGAAGGCCGGCTGGCAGCGCCGCCTTTAATTGCCATCTGTGCTCTTTCTTCATTAGAAAAGCTTTCATTGGCTCTTGTTGTGTTTGCAAGTGTTGATAGTTTAGTGTCGGTATTCATTTCGCTCCAATTTTGAGCGTTTACCTTGTCAACACTGCTTGCTGATCCCATTCCGCTTACTACCGCTTGGCTAAGTGCTTGGCTATATGAACCTTGTGAAGAGGTCACTTCACTTTGAACAGTTTGCATAGATGCACTTCTACCAGAGGATTGTATGTCACTTATTGACGAGGAGCCTACAGATAGGTTACTAGATAGTGTATGGTTAGTAGTATAAGCACCTGTTGACGTACCAAATATCTTTCCTTCGTCACCCATTTTTAGTGCGCCACCGTTCATGTTAGAGCTAATAGTCGGCGCTCCCATATTTCCATCAACACTACCTGACGCTACATTTCGCATCACGCCCATCATAGAATGAACACCACCGTACAATAAGAACATGGCCAACATAGGAATAGAGGCAGTCAGTGCGGCTGCAGTAGCTAAAAAGCCTTCAACCTCAAGAATTGTGTCGGGCAGGGAATCAAAGCTGAAAGGGTCAAATCCAGATGCAGCACCAAGCGCGTTTTCAACCGATATTGCGGTATACAAATTGACAAAAATACTAATAAAACTCCAGAGATTAACAAATAAAATCAGCATCATGTATTTTTTTATCATGGCAAATCCAAGACCACCTAGTACGGCAAGCAACATCATAATTGGAGCCATATAAAACGCAAAACATTCAAGAGCTGTAATCACGGGTATAGCTATTTGGTTGAATAACGCACGTTCGCCCGCTTTTTCATAGACACGCTTACGCATACCTTGGAATACCATTTGATCGGTGTAATTTTCTAATGAGGTATTTTTAAGTCCATCTCTGATCATGTAACTTTGGAACATACCTAGTTGAATGTCATAAGGACTTGGGCCAATACCATAAGAACCATAAATCATCGCTGAAGCATTTCGTAATGCCTCTCTTGAAACCCCTTTTTTCTCATAAAAGTCAGTTAAATTATTTTCTAATGTTGTATTGTTAAGCGCACTCATTATTGCTGAATGAGCATCAGGGCAGGCCATTTGTGTACCAAAATGACTACCGCCTGCGGTTAAATACACATCGGTTTGCAGAAAATCATAAGTTACCTTAAGTGCTTGAAACAAGCTTTGGCTGATAGTTGTTGTACGTAGTAATTCAATAGACATTGTTGGATCACGACCAGTAAGTTCATGGTCAACAACATAACAATTTTGAACATACTCTGTTATCGTTTTCCCTAAATCATATCCTTTATTATTGCTTTTAAACTGCATAGAAGTTGGTGGCCTTTGATCGTACATTTTAACTAAAGCACTTAAAGGGTCTGCCTCTTTGTCGCCGGAAGAGAATGTTACCGGGGCGAAACTAACCTCCATAATCTCTCGAATACCCGAGAAAAAATTCGACGCAATAGCGCTTGGCACTGCCGCGATAAAGGGAACATCA
Organism: Colwellia maritima; assembly: GCF_022669015.1. GTDB lineage: Bacteria > Pseudomonadota > Gammaproteobacteria > Enterobacterales > Alteromonadaceae > Colwellia > Colwellia maritima. The sequence goes on from NZ_JAKKSL010000007.1 coordinate 126,087, forward strand.
TTAATAACAGTAAATCGGTGTGCATCACGAATAGACGTTAATTCCACATCGTATTTTGGTGACATGGGGGAGGCGAATACTATCCACCCAATAAGGCCCATTAAAAATTCCCTAAATGGGAAGGGCGCTTTATCGGGGTTCATGATATGACCAATAGATGCCCACAAAAGCAGTAGCATTAACAAAATACCGCTTGCTGTATTAAAAACACCATCTTGATTATAGACTCGCGCTACGCCATGTATTATTTGTTCGATAAAGTCAAAGTCACCTAGTACTCTAATTTCAACTGACGACATAATTATTACCCTTTATTCTGTTCAGATAGATCTTTATTAGCATTGATGATTTGAAGAGCTGACTTATATGCTAACCTTCTCTTGTCTATTTTTTCATTTAGGGCTTTTAATCTCACATCGAAAGTGTTTATTAATGCTTCACCTTGAGGTTTTAATGTTTGTTTGGTAGATGATGATGCCGCAAGTAGTGAGTGGGCAATAACGCCACGCATAGCAATACCAATATCATTAATTTGTTGTTGAGCGATAGTGAGCGCAAGCCATTCAGCAAGCCCGTCAGATGCCGAGCCTTTAAAAGCCACAGCCATTTTGACCCAAGGGTAGCGGTAACTGTTAATAAATTTCACCTGCTCAGTGTCGTTTAACATATCTTTTCGCTGAATTTTTTGAAACACACCATTAACGCCCTTTAAATAACCCGTATAAATTTCAAAAAGTCCTTTAAAATTTGCCTGGGCGACTGGTGCGACAGATGTACAATCAGGATCGACGCTTTCTGTTTTAGTGCAAGTTAATATTTTGCCATCTTTATGGCTGCTTGATGTGCCTGCAGGGACACCGAAAACAAAAGACTCCAACTTCATGGTTGCTTCTTCATGTATTGTCGTTAAGCATTCTTTGTCGTTAGCTTTACTTGTACTACATTCAGAGCCAGTAGTTGCTTGTGTTATTACAGTACCAAAAATGGATTGGATTAATTCAGCAGAGTCCCTTATCCCGGTTATGTCTAACGTTGGTAGGGTTATGTTTGAATAAGAGCCTTTTAAAGCGGTATAAACAAGGTTTTGATCTGCGATGAGTTTTGCTGTGCTTACAGATAAGCCGGCAGTACTGCCACCAGTTCCCCAGTCACCTAAATTGTTATCAAACCAACTATCAATGTTACCCGCTTTTGCTTCAATCGACATACCCATTGAACTGGACCAAACTTTTAACTTTTGCTGAGGCATCTACTGTATCATCCGCAAATTTAATCGCGTTCTCACACGAATTACGCCCCCATTGGTTAAGTTGCTCGATTTTTTTTGATATGTTATCCATCACCTCTTTACACGATGGACAAACTGAGCTCATAGCTAAGTTGAAAAAATATAACGACGCCCCTTGAGCTGCACCACGCGCCACTTGCACTAGTTCATCTCCTGACACCAAACCAAACGAACCCGCAAACATATCAATACCATTGCAGCCAGATTTCATTGAAGGGGGCTAAACCTTGTTATATCCACCCCTGTTTGTTGTACTCTTCCTGTGAACGAGCCACCATGCCAATAACGACCTTGAGAGGTATCGTAAGCTCCAGAAGATCCTTGACTGTAGCTATTAAAGATATCTTTTGGGTCAACGGCTTGTGCTGACTGTTGTATGTAGGGCATAGCAAGAATGCCGATTAAGGCTAATTTTGATAGTCGGTTCATAAGTTTAGTCCTGGTTTTCAGAAGGTTGGTTAGGTGTAGAGCCAAAATTAGCGACTCCTTTAAGCTTTGCACGAAGCAGATCAGCTAAATGGCCGGGGTCATTTTCAAGGCGTTCTTTGTTAGCTGTGATTTCGCCATCGCTATTTTTAAACACGTTAACTTCACGTACAGATTGTGCGCGTTGATATTCTTCAGTAGTAATAATTTCAGCATCACGCGAAACCAATAAGAGTCGTTTTTCAATTTCAGGTAAAGTATGTAGTCCTTGTGTCAGAGGGATAAACCTTTTCCCATCATTTTGAGCAACAAACATAGTTGGTGTAACCGTCACATTAAACTGCTTTGTCACATTACCGCTGTTATCATAAACCACGTCAAAATCTTCCATGCCTGGTAATGTTCCACCGTCCATAGAAATGGCGAGTATTTTTACGCCATATCGATAAGAAAATTCTTTTAATACTGGGATTTGTTTCATGCAGTAAGAACACGTTGTTTTATAGAAAAACCACACATGGTTGTTTTCTTTTACCTTGTCCATAATATTGGTAAGGGCATTTCGTGTTTCATGAGAAAAAGACGCTAAGGCCATTGAAGTTGTCGGACGACGTTTGGATTCATCAAGCAGAGTTTCAATTTCCATAAACTCCATCATTTTGCTTGAAAAACGCGTACTCAAATCCAAGATAAGACGCTGTGCATAAGCGTAAGCAGCTAAGTTCTCAGGGGTAGGCTTGTTAATGGCATCATCGCGGATACCATCTAAGTTTTTTCTAAGCCAGTCAACATCGAGCGTAACGCGCTCCTCAGACTTTTCACTATTAACCGTGTTGTTTTTTGGTATTCAGTTTCTTCAGGTTGCTCGGGTTCTGTTTCATGCCAAAACCAACCACGCTGTTTGTCGGAATAGAAGTCAGGCTGTTCAGATTGAGCTGATGCAAAAAAACAAATAGAAGCAAGGGCGGCAATAAATAAGCGCATAGTACACCTCAATAAAATTATAGAAGCGTATTATGGAATGATAAGAGGGTTGTTTTATTTGTTAGAGGGCTGTTTTTCACCCCTCTAACATTTAGAAGAGATTTATTTTTTTTATTATTTTTAGAAACTTTTGCTGTGCGATAAGCTCATACGTATCCACATCAAGAGAATACGTCAAATAATTTTCTTTTGAGTATTCAGAGTTGGTACATTTAAACATAACCGACTCGTCTGAATTTTGAATAGATTGAACCATTCCAAAGAAAAGGAATAGAAGAAGTTTTATCGTTTAACGTTCCAAACTCAATCGCAAAAGAGTCACCCGAAAGAGATAGGTTTTTAAGGTAGTTTCTAGGGCCGCCAACTGAGATCATTAGCGTGTATTTATTTTGTTTTTTTTGTATAACGATAATATTTTCAAGGTGGCCATCACAGATACCTTGAAGTTCTCTTTCAACAATTTCTGCTGATAAAGTTACTGTAGATGAAAGGGCTAACAAAGCCAAAGTCATTAATTTTGATTTTACATTTTTCATAAAAGTCACCTTTGTTTTATTGCGGTGACAACAAATAGCAAAAGAGATAATACAATAACCATATCATACTGTCAATCGTACAGTGTATGGTAGTTATATTAACCACCAACTGCCTTTTGTTTGATGTTGTTTTTTTCTTTCAAAGAAAGTGATTCACGCTCTATCGCTACGCATAGATTGCATACTTTCTTTATATCATATGGATGAAAAACAAACGGTTGATTGCAACATTTACATGAAGGGGCTACAAAAACTTGCTCAGAACGCATATCTTTCACCCAGTAATGGATGCGATTTACTGACATGATATCTCGTGGATAAAGCATTTTGTAAGTAGTGAAAAAATCGTGTAACTCTAAAATACCGAACTTTCTTGAACAAAAGCTTGGGTTGTCGGAAAACATACGTGTGTATAATCGGTATAATCTATCTGCAGTGTAAGCGAGCGGAGATGATGAACGTAGCCAAGCGTTACCATCTCTATGCTTATATTCTGGGCCGCGAGGGTCGCTTGCAAAATGAGGGTTGATGGTGGCTGTATTAGAATAATAGCAAGCTATGACGGATTTCTGTGCGCCATAACTTGCAAGTTCGATTGCGGCATTGAGATACTTAACTTTGGGTAAAACATTCATATCCATGCACTCTTTTTAAGCAGCGGTTACTCTATCCAACTCAAGATCAGATAGTAGAGAAGACGATGGTAATGAATCAAGTAGTCGCTTAAATCCATCATTTTTTGAACGAATAGTTAAAATTGGTAGATTGTTTGGTGTGTCATTTAATTGCAGCAACTCAGTGTGAGTAATTGAACTTAATGTCTCAACTGTCTTGTCACTGTAACCAAACACCCCTTTAAGTATTCTTGGAGAAGACATTGCTATATCTCTTTTCAACATCAGGATGGCAATTTCCATCCTCCTAAGTTCTTTTAGATTTTTTTCTATGTCTATATGTGAATTCATTTTAACCTACCTAATTATTATGAAGTAGGTAATTATAAACACTCGCTGACAATACAGTCAAATTTTTTAACAAAATTTTATGTTATTTTACCTTTTTTTATTTATCGTTTTGCGTGAAGGAAATTGAGTGATGAATCAAAAGCCATCGCCTTACTGAATAGCGAGACGATGTTTTACTGAGTTACATTTGTGTAATATCCATACCAAAATCAACAGGTTTTATATCTTCCTTTTTTTCATTAGTAACGCTATTTTCGTTGGAAGCTATATTGCTATGAGAAACATTTATATCGCTATTAACGCTTGACACATTGAGATTAAAAACGCCTTTCTCCATCAGTAATCCATTCGTGGCCAAACGAACAAGTTCAAAATTTCTAGCTTTAGGGGAAAGATCTTTGAGATATTCACACAAAATAGTATCGGGTATTTTAATTTTAAAACTATTCATACATTAAGCTGCCGTGTTTTTGAGTTGGGTAGCTGCGTAGTATTGAAGCCCACCGTAATACATTCCAGTACAAATGGCGGTAAGGGGGTTTTTGACTACGGTGATTTCGTGTGCAGGATAAGCTTCTTTAACCGCGTTCAAAAATACTTCATGAGGACCACCCATAAGTAAAATTAAATCTATATCACCACCAAGACCCACCTTATTTTGAGTGCTAGTTAACGCTGAGCCTGTTACGTTTGAAATAGCAGAGCGAACATCAAAATGAATATCAACATCTTTACCACTCATATCTTTACCAACACAAACAGGAAACGGGTATTTTCTACCTGCAATACGAATGTGATCTTTGTGTTTGTAAAATGCTTCATCAATTTGCTCTATTGGGATAGAGCCAAGATCAGGAAAGGCAACCTTTAAAACACGTGCAACCGAAGCAAGTACAGCACTCATTCCTTGATCTACACCACCACTTCTACTGTTGTTTATGATAAGCCCTTTGCTACATATGAAATCCCAAGTCCCGAACCCCGGATCTAATGATAAGATAGTTTTTTCGCGCATCTCACTGAATGCCGCTTGGCCTGAGTCATTTGCATGAGACAAAAGACCGCCCATTGGTTGCACAATAACCCAACAATCTTTTATATTATATTTTTTCCCGTTTACTTCATGACAACCAATAACTAGATCTTTCAGCTCTTGTTTACGGTGCCAGTTCTCGACCGGAAGACCCAAAACCAACAAATCTATTTCAGTTTCATTCATATAAACAAGTGATCCAAAAAGGAGAGCTTGGTATTGATCAGAAGTAATATATTTATTATTTAGGACGCGGCCATTTGTTTTGTCTGAGCCAAGAGATGCATCAATACCGATCTCATATTTTGAACCTTTAATATCAACCAAAACAGTATTTCTATCATTTAGTCCCGCACCAAGATCACTTTTACTTGGGTCAACCTGCGAAACAATGGAAGGAAATGTAAGAATTTTTGGCGAACCATTTTCATTAACGCCTGTAACAAGGCTAGTCGAACCAAAGCCCAATTCTAATGCTCTTATTGTTGCCACTGTTATTACCTCTATTATGTTGTGAACATCTTTTTGAGAAAACCCCAAAACTATAAAACGTATAATAAACCTGTTCAAAAAGAAGTGATTTATTAGACACGAGTATTTTGCCTGTCTAACAATAAATAATTAAAAAGTTCGTCATGACACCCAATAGTTACCCGAACGGAACTAAAAAGTGTAGTTGGAAATTTGTACGTAAATAACTTGTTATACAGTCACCCTATTGGTGCCATAAAAGCCCCAGAAAGACACTTGTACTCTCCTGTACACTCCTTTTGTTACGGAAGTGATCCTAAAAGTTCCTAAAGGTTCCTGAAGTAGATAGCAAGGTCATTGGCAATCAAAGTAAATGGATTGGATTAAATAGCGCCTTTGAATACCACCTCTAAGGAAAAACCCGAATAAACTGCTGCACCACGCACCAATTGCAACAAATAATACTGCATCACAACAAATAACCTGTATTTTATTTGTAAAAAAACCAATGGTATCTATGTTAATCCCAAGCAAAACCTCAACAACGCAGAAAAATATAAAATATTGCACACGCAGTTATAATGAAAATAAAATACTGCAAAATAGGTAATATAACGAAGCAAAAACAGAATTATACAAGTCAACATAACTAACCTACAAATCACCACCCTTCAAGCTCTTGGGAAAAAGATCTTTCTAGCCTGGTAATTGCAACTAAAGGCTCGCTTCGTGCAAAAAACAGGCGACATTTACTGATTCAAGATCGGCAGAGTCAAATATAATCGTTTTTTTACTGCCCTCACTTAATAAAGTGCGGTAAAGATAATTTATACCCTACTTTGTGTATATGTTCTTTTTCTAAAAAAAAGTTGCAGCGTGCAAACGGATGTAATTTTGCGGAATGTATATTTACAGTCGTTGATAAATAAAATCACTAGAGAGGCAAATTCAGGGCCTCTAATAAAACATGGTTCAAAAAATAGCGATAGAATTCCTTAACCAATAAAGGAGGTTTAGTCATGGCGGTAGTAGAGCTAGACATGAGTGATTGGTCTGACGGTGATATCCGTATCTTTAATACTGTTGTCAATGCAGAAATAGAAGAGATTGATAGAGCCAGGCGAATAGTTGATAAGTACTGGGTTGGCTTTGAGCGTTCAAACAGAGCCATCTTAAATGACAAAAAAATAGGTGTAGATAGTAAAAGGAAGACGAGTGTTTTAGCTCCTGTAATAGAAAAGGTTGAAACATCTGGTCGCAATTCAGCAAGAATTATTTGGTGTTTGTTTGAGTGGAAAGGATTTCAAAAACGAAATAGAAACGCGTGGAAGCGGGTGCCTTTTTCTAAAGGGCATTACGAATATACGTACAACCCTTCGGTTTTAGTAAAGCATTCCGTTGGGTGGGATTCTATCTCAATACTTGAAACTGAGGCTCAACTTGAACCCATACGATTAACACTTAAAAACTATCAAAGAATGATTGTATCAATGTCGGCTAAATACCGACGCGTTAGTAAATTAACCCAAAAGAGAGAGTTTATTTATGGCTAATAATAAAGTAACGAGAAAAAGAGAAGCACAACTAAACCCAACAACACGACTAGTGGATAAAGTTGTGACTATGAAGTTACCTGTCAGTTATGAGAGTACTATTCTTCACGAATATCTTACTTACTCACAAGGCACAATGCTTGCCATGTTCGAGCGTTTAGGTGGTCTTCTGAGAATGTTAAGTAAAGATGCAAAACTCACCGAGTCTGTTCGTGTTTGGCAGACGTTAAATTTAGACATCTGTAAAAAGCAGTTGTCGGAAATCACCACTAGACGCGAAATGCCGGTAATGGGTATGGATATAGAATTACCTGAAATAAACACGCCTGACAGTTACAAGGTAGATTTTATTGCATCTCACCCGATTGCTCATGACATGGTTAAATTAATTAAATCAGTTAGTGATGAGTTAAGGGAAAACGAAGCTCTTTACATGGGTGGGGTTATTGATGATTCGGATTACGAAAGCTTAAAAGCGCAAGCTGTGAAGGTGTTAAGTGGTGTTGTTGATAGGATTGCAAAAGCCACATTCCCTGGCAAGCGCGATGGTGGCGGTTACAGTCCAGAGTTATTGGCTAAATATATTCGCAATGGAAACAGACTTGAGTTTGCAGACGTTCCGCCGAATGTAAGAGATATTATTTCCGAGTATGCGCAGGCAACGAACCAGGCAGAGAGCAGTCCTGATACACAAAAGGTTATTGAGAGTGGTCCTGATACACAAAAGGTTGTTGAGAGCAGTCCTGATACACAAAAGGTTATTGAGAGCAGTCCTGATACACAAAAGGTTATTGAGAGCAGTCCTGATAAACAAAAGGTTGTTGAAGAACCCAAAACTAAAAAAGCTGTAGTGAAAAAATCATCAGCAAAAGGTAAAAGCGAAACCCCTAAAGTGGAGGCTGCTTAGATGGCATCGTCCGTTGCGTCAAGAATCAAGGCCGCACTTGCGGTCTTGGTAAAAGGTGATAACAAAAGCAAAGAGCTATCGGTTAAAAGTGGTGTGCTGTACGACATATACGGACGAGAAATACTAGATGGGAGTGACTATTTTCATCCAAACCAAGTAAAGGGTATCCCGGTGTTCGATACTGACTCAGTGTTAGAGCAGCACAGAGGGTACGTAAAAGAAATAGAGCGTATTTGTGGTGTTGGGGATCACAGAAAAACAAATGATGGTAAAGAGTTAAGAAAAGAGTTGTTTGAGATGGTTGTTAGGCGTTTCATAGAATACGTTCATCTTCTTCCTGCTTCAGAGTCACATCATCATAGTGTACCAGGTGGGATGTTAATACATGCCCTTGAAACAAGTTCTTGGTCATTGCGCTCCGCTAAAAATGTAAGACCGGCAACATCAGGAAGGCTTGATGTAGATAAGATGCTTGAGCCATCTTATCGATATGCTGCTTGGGTGGGTGGTTTAATGCACGACATAGGTAAATTAACATCAGACATGAATGTGTTTGCGGTATCAACCTATGACAAGGAAACCAAAACCAACAAGAAAGTTTCTGACATTATTCCACATTGGCACCCTGAGAAGGAGTCGTTAATTACTTGGGCGAAGCGCTATGACATTGCGACTTATTCAGTGTCATTCAAGGGAGATAGAATACATAATCAACATAACTCAGTAACATCGTCTTTGATGTCTCCGATATTGGGAGACGGCGTTGCCTTGGACAGATTACTAACTTCCCTATTAACGTTCACCATGAGTTAAGTAAGGTGTTAAACGGCACTGACAGTAAGTGTGACTATCTGAGAAAAGCAATTCGCGTTGGTGACAATAAGAGCACAGGCGAAAATCTAAAAGTATTTCAGCATTTAAAAATGGGACCAGGCAAATTATCCAGAGCAGCGATGATATTCAGAGCTATTCAGTGGAGCCGGCCAAATTGGTTGATCAACAAGCCTAACGGTCACGCGTGGGTAATAGGTGATGATATATATCTAAGATATACCAGTGCTTTCGACATCATCCAAAAAGAAGCAGAAAAAAACAGCTATCAAGTGACAAGTGAAAGTCAAGGACTGTTAGAGGTCATGGTAGAAAACAACATGATTGAAAAATACAGCGAAAGCAGTTGGTCGGTGAAATATCTTTGGCGGAATCTTTACAGAGAATGACATTTCAGAAATACGTTCAGGTAAAAAGACAATAGGTTGGGAGTCAGTAGTAAAAGTGATATGGAGAGGGGTTGTGTTTGGCTCGGACCCAGTACCAGATTGCGCACCAGGAGTAATGTTATTACCTGACAATGAGCTAATGATATTAGTAAGGACTGACGGCACAACACAAGAATTTCGGCGCCAAACACAAAGGATGTAAATAAAAGCCCTCAACAAACTAAAGCTAAAGTCAGCGACACACAACAGAAGCAAGGCGTTATTATCGAACATGAAAAGCCACTTCCTACGGATGTAAAATCACTTAATGCCAATACGGAAGCTGAGAAAAAAGTAAAAAACAAAACAAAATCTAAGGCCAAAAAAAAGAATCCAAAGACTAGATAAAAAGGAAGATAAAACAAAAGAGAATCCAGTTAAATCTAATAAAGGACTTGTGTTTAAGAATGCACCTAAAAAATCGCCGACTACTGCAGTCGAGTCGTTACCATCAGAAGTTGTTGAGTTTTGGTGTCAGGCTGTGTTTGTCAAGAGGCCACCCAAGGGAATGAACTTAATCAACCTTAATGATAGTGCAAAAGTGTTTGGTATGTCGGCACCCGAGCCGGCAACCAAAGCAAAGAATGATGGTGTTGTTATCCCTAATCCATCAGCACCATTGAAGGTAGTCACCATCTATGAAAATGAGCCATGTTTGAATGTTCTAGTGTCTGCGGCAGTTATTGAAAGCGAAGGTGAAGCTGAAGTTAAAAAGATAGACCCTCTGTTATCCACTGCGCCCATTCAAGATGATAAAAGTAAAAAAGAAGATGATGTCAATGAATGTGATAGTAACGACATATGGGTAACGGCAAAGGCCAATGAAAGTGATCATGAATTAAAAATACTTACGAGTGCAGCGACCAAAAAACACAGTTTGGGTTATGCATTGTCAGTTGTCATAGAAGCAGGTTCAGAGAGTGATTGCTTGATTCAAACAGAGAATGGTTTGTTGTTAGATGTCGGCTTAGTTGCTAAAGCAATACAAGATTCAGGTAAGTATGTGACACGAGCTAGAACAATTTGTACAGCATTAGTTTCATCGGGGTTAGTAGGTAAAGGTAGGTATGAGGAATTATTTCTTGTTCCTTACGAGCAAATAAACGAGATTAAATTAAGAATGAGAGCGTGTAATGGAAAGAACTAATCCGAGTTATACAGAGCATTTATTTAGACCTGTCTATGAGTTGAATACAGCGGTTACTTGGGTAGGGGGCGCGATAGGTACTCCATTTTTAAGTTACTGGCATTCAGGTTCAGGTGTATTAGGGGTTTCATTGGCAATTTCAGGTGTTATGGCTACGGTCGGCTGTTATTTTGCAGGCCAAGCTTACCCACTATTATCAAGACAGTTGAGATTAACGAGTAACAAAAAGACTTTTATGGATGTAAATGAGTTACGTGACATTAACCAATTAAGAATACGTCATGAAAAGCCAAAGAAAGATAAAAGACGTACCTATATTGGTGAGGGTTTTGTTTGGGGTTCAGAGCACGCTCAACGAGCCTATCAAGTAATGGATATGGACTCGACGCTATCTGACGTTAAGCTGCCGTTTTTTTTAAAGCCAAGCAGAAATGATGATGCGCGAAGAGACAGAAAAGCTCGGTGGAGCTCCTTGGATTCATGGTATGGGTAAAGACAAGCCGATTACAACCTCAGAAGAGGCTTGGTATGGGCATACTTTAATCACAGGGAATGTTGGTACAGGTAAAACGACCTTGTTGCGTTTGATGTCATTGAACGCGCTTCATTTAGGTAACGTATTAGTTGTTGTTGACCCAAAGGACGATGAAGATTGGCAAAAATCAATTAAAGAAGAAATGAATTACTTAGGGATTGGTGATAAATTTTTTCATTTACATCCGGCTAAACAAAACACATCTGCTCGCATCCCGTTGTTAAAGAATTTTACGCGAATTACAGAGATAGCCGACAGGGTGGCTCCGTTAATGGGTTCTGGCGGCTCAAGTAAGCCATTCCAAGATTTTGCATACGGGATAATTTATCACACAGCCAATGCGTTGGATTTTTTGGGTGAGCCTATACGTTTAACATCAATACAAAAGATTATTGCTAGTGATCGTAAAGGGTCGGCGTTGAGAGTCTTGCGTAAACATTTCACTGACACGATTGGTGAGGAGTGGGAGGTTAAGTATGCCAATGCACTTGATAAGTTAGACCCTGATCCTTTAACTGCAATAGCTATGTTCTACAACAATGGTAGCAGAGTGAAGAGCAAGGTTGTTGAAGGTATGATTGAATTTGCGTTACATGATGAAGGTCACTACGCCAAAATGGTTGTGAGTTTACGCCCTGTATTAACGGCACTGACAGCAGCACCACTTGATGATTTATTATCACCGCTTGACGATGAAGTTGACGAAGATGAAAGGCCAATGGTGGATTTGGCAGACATTATGGAATCAGGTGGTTGTATTTATGTGTCATTGGATTCATTAACTGACTCTACATCTGCAGGTTTTATATCAAGGTTGCTGTTGGCAGAGATGGCAGCGATAGCGGGTGAGCGCTATAACAATGGTGTAGGTGATTCACGCAGAGTAACAATAGCAAATGACGAAGTACACGCATCACTGGAGAACAATGATGCGTTGTTAAATATCTTAGCGCAAGGCCGTGCAGCCAAAATGCAAATGCTACTGGCCACTCAAACTGTTGCGGATTTAGAGGCTAAATCAGACGCGGCAACCGCAAGCAGGTTCTTAGGTTTGTGTAACAACTTTATGAGTATGCGAACGACCGACCCTAAAACACAGGAGTATGTTGCAAGCCAATTTTCTAAAAGCTCGGTAGCACAATCACAAGTGCAAACAGCAACGAGCAGCGACACGAGTACTTCAATTTTTGAATTTGGTGCAAATCATGGTGAGCGGTTAATGAAGCAACGAGAAGATATGTTTCAAAGCAGAATTACTTGGTCAGTTACCAACATTACAATATGTAGCGAGGTCGGCTGACGGCAGAAAGATGAAAATGAGACTTCCAATCATAACCAGTGACGACACAAGGGAGATTGCCCCATGGATATAGTGCAAACGAACGAACCTGAACAGAATGTGATAAAAATTAACTTCAACAGAAAGAATATTACCAACCTAACCAAAAGACAAGCAATGGCGATGATATGTACAAGCAATGTTTGTCATATTGAGCAGGCGGGACAGCACCATGGTGGCGTACCAGAATTAGCATACCGACTAGCGCAATATGTAGGAAATATATTACCTTTTGGTGAAGCAAATCTCTTGGACTATATTCTATCGGATGCGCTTACAGCGTGGGACTCGGTTTATGAAGAGCAAGGTGCTCGTGTCGCTTACCAATCATACTGTATGACAATAAGAGAGTTGCTGCCATTAGTCTTTAATTATCGTGTTAGCTCCAAGAAACGATTAATGCCATATAGTGCTGCTATTTGGAATTGTGTGACTCAAGGTATTTTTGAATGGTTAAATGATTGCCAACTAAATGATGTAGAGATTGAGATGGGTAGTTATGATTCCACGTTAACACCAAAGGAGATGTCATTACTTGTGAGTCATAAAGTGTTTTCACGCATAGATATGATGCACTGGGGATTACCGCCAGAAGGATTTATTGATACAAAAAAAGAAGGGGGATTTTAATGTGTCAACAGTCATAGCAAATAAAAAAATTTCTCGGCTTCAAATTTATAATGTTATTTTTGCTTCTTTGGTTTTCTATGTTTTTACTATGTTAATTCTAAAAGACGAAGCCACTTATCAAGAGCAATTAATCACAGAGTCGGGTATATAGAAGCTCATGCAAGCGATGGTGTGTGGTTATCTATTGATAAGAGAGCGCGAGATAGGCATCAGAAATATTTATATAGCAGCGGTGCATATGGCGTGATCAAGAAATGGTTTTTACCCAAAGAAAGTGACAGTCCGGTGAATAATACATTTAGCGGCAAATGGAATTATCGCGCAGTAACAAATATTCAAGTATTGCACTTTCAGGTTATGCATAGATTTAGCGCAATGGAGCATTGGGCTGTTGAATTGTTTTTCTTTAGTGTGGCCATGATTGCTTGGGGTTACAACCAGTGGAGAGCAGGGAAGTACCGATTGGGTGGGGCTTCGGTTAACCGGGTTCGCTTGTGGCTAAAATTGTTGTGGCTCACCGTGGGCATGATCCTCACTTTTGTAGTGTCACCGAATATTTTTGGGGAGTATACATATTACGCCCCAAACAGTATTTATCATAGTACTGTCTTTTGCAGTATCAAAGTTAATTCAATCGTTTAACAAATCATTTTAGTGGAGGGTGTTTTATGAATTTATTTAAGAAGAAAGACAAGGAACAACAATCAATGGAAATAGGCGCTGTAGCTGATAGACATTTGAGTACATATGTTCGCTTGGCCAATACAACTAACGCCATGAAAGTCGGATTAATGGGTGTTGGTATTATAGGAATGACATCGACATGGTTATTTGGTGATATGGTGTCGTCGAACGACCCTGAAATAGCTCTTATTCAGATCAAAGGAAATATTAGCGCTGACAACGCAACGGGTAATGGTGCCAAGATAGCAAAGGCATTAGAGGATGCGATTAAAGGTGTAAATACCAAGGCTGTTATTATATCAGCGAATAGCGGCGGTGGCTCCCCGGTGCAAGGAGAAATAATTAACGAAGCAATTAAAGATATTAAGTCACGTCGCGGCGAATTAGATGATGAAGGGAATGCCACACCAGATATACCGATTATTGTTTCCATTGAAGATGTGTGTGCTTCAGCGTGCTTATTGTCAATATTAAACGCGGATAAAATTTACTCTCACAGAAATAGTTTGGTTGGTTCTATTGGTGTTCGTATTGATGGTTATGCTATAGATGATGCTCTGAAAAATATTGGTGTTGAACGTAGGGTACTGACATCAGGCGTTAATAAAGCATTACTTGACCCCTACTCAAATTGGAGTGATCAACAAGAAGAAAAAGTAAAAACGGCATTAATAGACCCTCTTTACCAAAGAATTTGTTAATGATGTTAAGGAAGCTAGAAAAGATAAGCTTGATACGAGTAACAGCGAATTATTCTCGGGTATGGTCTGGACAGGTCAACAAGGAGTGGACATAGGGTTGGTGGACGAAATAAAAACAAGCCATGACATTAAGCGCTTCTTGATGGACAAGTACGATACAGAAAAAGTGAAGACGTATAATAGAGAAGGGTTCTCTCTCAGTAAAATGATGACAGCTTCCTTTACGGATGCAATTACCGCAACACTAAAACAAGCAGTAAAAATAGATAGTTAAGTAGTGGTGCTGTAAAACAATAAAAAAAAGTCGTTATACGGCTTTTTTTTTGCCCAAAATAACACGTTTAAAAATTAGGAAGCGAAAATTTCCCCCTCTATCAAAACTAAAGCACCTAGAACTACGGTTAAATAGCATCAGGTTGATTGAGTTATACATAAACAAACATTTGGAGAATTTAAACATGAGCTTCCTACCAAAAATTAAAGCTGCGTTAAACATCAAAACAGTTAAAACATTATTACTAATTTCAATTGCTACCTTGTTCGGCATTAACATGGCTATTCTTGGCTCTGGTGGTGAAGCGTTCTTACCTATTTATTCAGAGATTGAAGGTTGGTTGGATGGTGTACCGGGTAAAATTGTTGCTATCTTAGCGTTTGGTGCTGCGATGGTTAACGTATTAAAACAAAACTACTTAGCAGCTTTAGGTGCATTTGTTGGCTGTATGTTGATGGCTAACGCTGTAAGCATCATTAACTTCTTCTTAGGTCTTGGTATCTAATACCACCCCCACCTTGAAGAAGCAAAAAACCCATGCGTAGCGTGGGTTTTTTGCTTCTGACGAACTATTTTTTAGTTTGTGGCGCTGTTGAGTTTATTTGTTATTGTTATTGTTATTATTATATAGGGATAATTATGCTTAGACCTTTTTTAAAGTATCCGGGTTGCAAGTATAGGTTGATGAACAGGATTAACGATATGTTACCCCAGGGCAAAGTGCTGTGTGATTTTTTTGTGGGCAGTGGTGTGACTATGCTTAACACAGATTTTGAACGTTATATTTTAAGCGACATTAATCCGCACTTAATTCGTTTATATAAAACGCTTCAGGAAAGACCGGGTGAATTAATTGACTTAGTTGATAGTGCATTCACACAGCGCAACAATGAATCAGATGTTTATTATCAAGCCCGAAAAGAATTTAACCGGCACACAGATATAAGCGACCCTACTGGTATGCTACGTTCTTCATTGTTAGTATGGTTAAATCGTCACGGTTATAATGGGTTAATGCGCCTCAATGGTAAGGGTGAATTAAACGTACCCTTTGGCTCATATAAGGCAGTGCACGCCCCGTTAAGTGAGATGGAAGTGTTTGCCCAAAAAGCTAAACGAGCAACGTTCTATTGTCGTGATTATGCACAATCCTTTATAGCTACTCGTCATTTGAAAAGCCATACAGTGTACCTAGACCCTCCTTATGCAGAGGAAAACAAGAAAAAGAAAGTGTTTACAGGTTACGCGGGTAATCGTTTTGATTTAAAAGATCAGGTACGTTTAACCGGGTTCGCAAAGCGTCGCGGGATTAAAACTGGGGGTGGTGTAGTGATAAGTAACCACGACACTGAGGTAACACGAGCGTTATATAAAGATGCAGTTGAGTTAGCGTCGTTTACAGTACATCGTTCGATTAGTTGTAATACAAAAGGCAGGGTTAAAGCAAACGAATTATTGGCGAGGTTTGGTTGATAAAAAGCTGTTTACACTGCGCTTAGGCAGTGCAAACAGTTTAGAGTGTATTATTGTCAAATAAGTCGTCTGGGTAATCAAAAAAACTAAAACTTCTGTTAAGATCATCTTCTTTGTCAGCCTCGAACGCTTCTGCGATAAAGTCTGTTGAGTGCTCTTGTGACTTACTGTTACCAGTGCATATAAATAAAAAAGCAACTGCGATAACAAGGAAAAATAAGAACATATTGTTTACTCCACTTCATTGATTGAGTAGTTATTATACTAATATTTTATCATACCACCATAAAGCTGCTTTCAAAACAGTTAGTGTCAATAATCAACAATCAACACAACTCATTTAATGTCATGGCGTGACAATAAATACCCTTTCGAAAATAAATAAAAAAATATAACAGTGCAAAAAATTAAGGAAACTTCCTTATACGGATGTTTTTTTAAGGTGTGTTCTATTCAAGGTAGATGCCGTAGTCATGGCGTATTTTATCTAAATCTAGCTCGCAAAAATTAGAACACAATTTATTATAGCTTGATTATAAGGTGATTTGTTAGAGAGCGAAATAAAGCCTCTCTAAGAACACTGCCCCTCTATTTTTTCCTGTCTAATACTTTCACTGACAAATATCTTTTATAAGGCTTACCAATGGATGAAAACCCTAACGAATACAGAAATCCAAAACGAATCAATGAACCCCTAACATTAATACTTTGGCCCATGCACCACATACTTCCACCGCTAATGATGTTGGGTTTAGGTTTGGTTTTTGGTAACCCTATTCTTTTGGTACTTATTGGAATGATTTGGTTCTACCTCATTCGTTTTATCGAGTCAAAATATCCTAGAGGCTATTTGTTGCATTACTGGTGGTATAACGGTTTGAGCGCTTGGGCTTTTAAAGGAAACAAGAAGTGTGCCTGATCCGTACAAACGCAAATTTTATTAGTAGGAAAGAAGATGAAAAAAGAAAATAGTTTAGTCGGCATGGCATACACCGATATGCTCAATACCCGAAAGTACATGGTGATTACTATCACTGTCTTATCGTTCGTTGTTGCTGTTTTGTTGTTAGCGCTGATATTTAAAAGCTCAGAATACATTGTCACGCCACCAAGTTACACAAAAGCGTTGCATATTAAAAACGGTGCGGGAAATCAAGAGTATCAGCAACAGTTTGCACTTTCTATTGCATTGATGATGGGTAACATTGATTCACGTAATGTTGAATTTGTGACTGACGAAGTATTAAAGCTGATGTCGCCACAGTTACGTAGTCAAACATCGTTAACGCTAAAGCGTGAAGCACAATTATTGAAAGTACGTAAAGCATCACAAACATTCATTGTTGAAGATATGATGTTTAGCCAAAAAAACGACGTAGTGTGGGTATGGGGTCGCAAGATATTAACCAATCGTAGTGGCGATAAAGATTCACGTCGTTATACGTATGAATTTCGTATCGAGCCTATTAATGGCTACCCGCGTATCACTTACTTTCCGGCTACGATGGGCAGCCGAAGAAAAAAGATTCTAAATATGTCGTGCCAGTTAATCCTTACTTGTCAGAAGAGTTAGATGAAGTAATACGTACAACAAAACCTGAGAATGCAACTTACACTAATGCGGCTCCAACTGCTGCACCAACAACACAAAAAACAGAGGCAACTAATGTTGAATAGTCATATTAAGAAGTACACGTTAATTGCTGCAACGATAATGGCGGTAGCCGGAGTGCAAGCACAAGAGCAATTATTACCTATCGAACCCGTAAACAGTGGAAGAATAAGTGATTCTCAAGCTGATGCGCTTTTAGCTGAATTGAGTGGTACTGATCAGGTGCCTGCACTAAAACAGAACAACAATGCAGGTGCGCAAGCAACACAAAACCGACTGCAACGTATGGATAACCCGGACGCTGCGGCAATTCTTGAACAGTACAACTCTGTCATGGCCGCACCTGTTCGAGAAAACCCCATTATAGCGAAAGCGAAGAAAAACTATAAACCTACACAAGAATATACATTGAAACCATTTGACAATATTTTAGTCCCGGTGGGGCAAGGGTTAATGAATAGTATTGCGACAAATTTCAATATGGTTGCTGTACGCACATCTGATAAAAATGCAATTCTGGAAGTGGTTGATGGTTATATTTATGCGACATTGAACTCTAACGAACCCGTTGGATTAATTATGTATGAAGAAGGCGTATTAAGCTCTCAAGTATCTGTGACACTTATCCCTATTGCTGCGCCACCTGTTATTGTTGATTTAACAATTGATTTGACGAGAAAAATGAAGGCTGATGCACAAGCGTACTTAGACAAAATTCAGCGTGAAAAAGAAGATGAAGTGGCATTGGAAGTGGCTGACTCTTATAGCTCAGAGCACAACAAACGCATTGTTGAGCTGTTAAAGCCTGTTGCACGTGGTGATTTACCTCGTGGTTTCTCATTAACAAATGACACACCTAATTGGTTAGTAAAACCGTGTCAAACTCCTATTTACCAATATGCAGGACAACGATTAACTGGCGGGAAAGAAGTAATCGATGTTGTATTGTTAAAGAATGACACCAACAGGGTTTACCAGGTGCGTGAAGAGATGTGTTTATCTAATGACGTCATTGCCGTCGCTTTGTTTTCAAAGAGCTATCTTGAGCCAGGTGACGAAACGGAAATGTACATTTTACGTAATCGACATTATACACAAGAAAGAAAGCGCGAACACCGCCGTCCTCGTTTAACTACAGAGAGTAATTAAGATGTCAGATAATATATGGAAAAATAAAAATGTACGTATAGCTGTAATGGCTGCGTGTGGTTTGTGTGTAATGTACTTTATTGCAAGTGGATTAGCATCTGACTCTTCACCAACTGAACGTCGTCAGGGGCAACAAGCACCAGAGTCAATCTTTGGTGTTACAAACGCCGCTTCAAACATTCAAACACAAGAAGTAGATGATATTATCAATGAGCTACAACAACAGTACTATCAAAAAGAACAAGATTTATCGATACGTGAAAAAGCGCAAGCGAAAGAGTTAGAGGAAGTTAAAAAGCAACTACAAGCATTGCAATCAAGTACGTTTGAAATGAACAATATGATGAAAGCAATGGCAAAAGGTGGTGGTCGAAATGTGAAAAATGCGAATGACATAGCCAAGAACACTCAACCGCAACAGCGCCAAGGTTATGTTGATGGTGAAAGTCAGCCAGTGAATTTGGTTGATAGCCACCCTGGTCTAGTACGTCGCCCTCAAACTGAAATTGTTACTGGCGCGCCACCAAAGTATAAAGACAATATTATTCGTACCATTACTCAACGTACAGTACGTGAAGTGAAGCGCTCAGGTGTCGTAGAAGAACGCGAGATAACGAACACAAGTTTAAGTGCAAATTCTCAACGTGTTGAACGTTCAGGACAAAAAACCAAGCAAACTAACCGCAAAGAAACAACGCAATCAGAGCAAAGTGCTTCATACACATTGACGATGGGTTCTATTGTAAGTGGAACCGCACTAAATGGTGTTGCTGCTCCTACTGGTGTTAATAGTGCTAATGAACCAATTCCAGTTTTAATGCGAGTTAAAAAAGAAGCGGTGATGCCAAATCACTTTACGTTAGATATTCGTGAATGTCACATGCTTGGTTCAGCCAAAGGCAGTTTAAGTGATGAACGTGTTTACATTCGTGCTGAAGCAATTAGCTGTATCACAGAAAGCGGGCAAGCCATTGAAAAAAACATTACAGCGTACGCAGTATCAAGCGTTGACGGTATGGTCGGCATCAAAGGCGAGGTTGTCTTTAAAAGCAACGACATGATTGCTAACTCAATGATCGCCGGTTTTATCGGTGGCTTTGCTGAGTCGGCTGCACCTAAACAAGTACAGTCACTTAATACGAATCCGCAAGCGTCAACGTTATGGGAATCTCAAAATTTAGATACATATCCGGCGCAGGTATTTTAAACGGGGCATCCTCAGCGGCAAACAAGATAGCAGATTACTACTTGCAAATGGCTGAAAGCACATGGCCTGTTGTTGAACTATTACCAGGAGTACAGATTGACTTTATTGTTCAAAAGGGAATGACTATGCAATTAGACGGCGATAAAGACATGAGGACAGAATAATGAAGATAAATATAACTGAAAGCTTAATCGCAGGCTTAGTATTTGTAGCTGTAATCATAGGCATTAATATGACAATCACAAACACAATAATTGACAATGCTATCGAGAGCTACGCCAAGAGTGTTCCTGCAGCACCAAAAATTATGGTGGTGAATATGGATTTGATTGTTAAAAATTTAACTAGCCAAGACGTTGAACCTATTGATGTGTTGTTATATACCCAAACATTAAATGCACTGCCGGTTAAAGAAGGGTACTTGGTTCTTGATAGTCAGAGCGTGTTATCGTATCACCCACGTTATGTATTCACAAATACCAAGTGAAAAATTGTTTGAAGCAGCAGAAAAGGCAGGAATTAATCTTGGTGATGATATCCGCGCCAAAATGGAAGGTGCGCTAGCTGAAGGTAAGAAAAAAATAGACGATTTACTTAATTTAAAATAATTCTCTGACAGTGAAAAACCTAGTATAGCAATGTACTGGGTTTTTTATGCCTGAGTTTTAGGTATAAAAGCCACTTATTTCTAAGTGGCAAAGGGAGAGTTATCTCGGTTGTTAGGAATAGTGTTAAGCAGCTTTCTTCGGATGTGTTTCTTTGTCTTTTTGATCGTTTAGAATAGCGCAGCATGACATATAGAAACTGTGGCGCTGATCTAACATGAATTCTTGAGAAGCGCGATCAGTGGCCCTGTTGAATTCTTTGGTATACCGGTTATAGCTATCAACCCGCCTATCGCAAAACGTTATCTTGGTGTGAATGCAAGCTAAGTCGCCATAGTTGATCATCTTTTGTTTTTCTTGGTCACGAAACGTTCTTTTATAATTAATGCTCTTTTAATTACCTATATGTTGCTTTGGGTGTATTTAATGAAGCGCTGAGGTAAATACTCTTCAAAAATACCTGCACATTCTTCAAATTCCACATCAGAAATTAACTTTGCCGCCTGTATGCCTTTTAAGAAGAAAAACAAGCGTTCCCCCCATCCTTCGAATATCTGTATAGCATCGTTTTCCAACGCTCGAATCATCGGACTTAACACAGTAAAATCAGCATTTTTAAGTTTGTGCTCTAACTTACTAAATTTCATCTCGATTTCACGCTCTCTAAAATAAGCCTGTTTTGGAGTCATGTTTAATTCGTGTATTTGTGACATTGAAATTATCCTTATTAAATTTTTAACTTGATTTACTGTAACACCCAATACTAATCGTGCAATAAAAGGGAGGTCAGGCATTTACAGCGTTAGACTTGAACACTAAAGTTTCCTATATTTAGATTTCGCTATTAAGTTGATTAGCCATATCAACACCACTTGCAGTTAGAGAGCCTACAAAGTTATTCCACGACTTACCACAAACCCAAAGCCTACCAAATGCTTGCGATTGATAACCGTTTGAATGTTCGTAAGAAACAGTACCAACAACCAGCCCTAACTTAACTAACTTTACCGCGCTATTAAACTCACGTTTTTTCTCTAAAGAGTTGGCATAAACCTTACAATAAGTGAAACCTTTGTTGTTTATTGCTTTTAATAATACTTTTTTGTCTGTTGCGAATAACTGCATTTTGCTGCACTCAACTACTTAATTATTTAACTTGAAATCCATGTTACTACACTTAAAAATACGCGCATCAAACCACGCAAATCTCCTACATTAGTTTAGTTATTTCTTAATTTGACGCTCAAAAACATCACCTTCGATCACAACAAGTATCAAGTTTTCATGTTTATCCCAAACACCGATAGGGTTAGTTCCCATATTACAAGAATGGCAAATTGCCGCATCGAGAGCATCACACAATGAATCAAAGTCATCATCTTCATGCTCGTACCCTATCTCTCCATATGAATACATTAAAAATTTCCTATATAAAGATTAAGGGTGAAAAATGAAATTCACCCTTAACAATTAACCTTTAACGTTAACCACTTGTCGAAGTCTAAAAAGAACCTCAACAAGATCGGATTGTGCATCCATTACCGCACCAATATCTTTATAGGCCGCCGGACTTTCATCTAAGACCTCTGCATCTAATCGAGCCTCAATACCATTCATTGCATGCGCATGTTGCTCTAAAGATATTTCCTTTTTAGCTTGTCCTCTAGACATTACACGACCAAGACCATGCGAACAGCTACAAAAAGATTGTTCGTTTCCAAGACCTTTAACAATAAAAGAACCTGTCCCCATAGAACCAGGGATAATACCAAGCTCATCTTTTCTTGCTCGTACAGCGCCTTTGCGAGTCACCCATACATTAGATTTAAAGTGATTCTCTTTAGATATATAGTTATGGTGACAATTAACAGCCATATCAGTGATGGTAAACGCCTTGGTATGCTTATTTAAAGCAAGTAAAACAGATTCCATCATTGACTCTCTATTTTGCAAGGCAAACT
The DNA here is from genome assembly GCF_022669015.1 of Colwellia maritima. Taxonomy (GTDB): domain Bacteria; phylum Pseudomonadota; class Gammaproteobacteria; order Enterobacterales; family Alteromonadaceae; genus Colwellia; species Colwellia maritima. The sequence continues at coordinate 148,826 of NZ_JAKKSL010000007.1, forward strand.
CTTGCGCCCACTCAACAGCACCTACATAATCATCAAATACTTCTGTGTTTTCGACTAAATATGACAAATCCTTATCTGCCAAGTAATCACCAATAAAGTATTTTTCCATTTCCAGTTTGGCTTTTTCAATAAAATACATTCCAATTTTATTGCCAACACCACGAGAACCCGAATGAAGCATAACCCAAACGGTATCGTGCTCATCCAAGCAAATTTCTATAAAATGATTACCCGTACCTAATGTACCTAAATGCTGATAAGTGTTAAAAGCTTTTGCCTTTGGATGCTTAGCAATTATTTCGCTATATCTCGGTTCAAGTGATTTCCATCGAGCCTCGTTATTAGCGTTTAATTGAGAAAATGCGCCCCTGTCATTTCTTCCCCCATTATCAGTACGACCATGAGGGATTAAAGATTCAATATCACAACGTAGGGCATGTAAGTTATCAGGAAGATCTTTAGCCGTCAGAGATGTTTGATAGGCCATCATTCCACAACCTATATCAACACCTACAGCCGCAGGAACAATCGCTCCTTTAGTAGCTATAACCGATCCAATAGTTGCTCCCATTCCCCAATGCACATCAGGCATTGCCGCTACGTGCTTATGGATGAACGGCAAAGATGCTATATTATGTAATTGCATACGTGCTTTTTCGTCAAGCAACACTCCTTTTGTCCAGTGCTTAATAGGTGAGCCTTTTGTCTCTTCAAAATTAAACATTTTCATTTGCCTCCTACATTTTTAGTTGTTTTATAATATTACAAAGCATTGATCACGCAAGTCTGGTTATGCTGTCTACCAATGATTTTCCTACTTAAAATAATTATATATACCAATCAATCTTAGGGAGCTTTTCAGCCCATTTGTGTAATGCTAGTGACAACCTTGTATTGATAAAGGATATGAAAAGACACAACAACAGTAAGAATAATTCAAAAACGGCCATCAAAGGCAATAAAACTATCTGTGGCTTTATTAACATGTTGACAATTCCTCAATCAACAACTGCCTAATTGTTTCTTCGTCTTTTCTTGGTACCTCAATCAATAACAGCATCCTATCAAGCGACCACTTAGAGTCGTCGCCTTTTTCGGTAAAGGCTTTAAACTTAACGCTTAGTACTGTTAAGATATCTTTAACTTTACGTTCACTGTGAGGGAATACCTCGACGGTAAACTCATAGCAATCATCACAAGTGATATCGAAAGGCATCATCTCGCCTTGGCACTTAGGGCATATTTCATTAAAATTGTTCATGGCGTTAAAGCTCCTTAAATTCAATTTTATGACTTTTAAAGTCACCGTTACCGCTTGCATGAAGGGAAAGTGTTAAGCCGGTATCGGTTTTCACTTCAGCATAAGAGCCATCGAGAAATAATACTGTCCATGATTCATCCATGTGGTAGTCAAGATAGTCAAGCATGGTGAAATCATTTGTTGACAATTCTTCTTCTGTTTCCCACAAGTAATCGTTCATTGCTTTTCTCTACACCGCGTTAAGTTAAACTTATTATCAGGCATATTAAATATCTCGCCACTTTTCAGTGGTTGGTAGGGTATGCACTTTATTTCACGCAAAAAAAAGCCGACCCATTAGGGGTTCGGCAAAGGTTAGGAACACACGACAATGACAAAATTATTACATACAATAACAGCGAGTGATTTGGTGGAGCGTGTTTTTTTGCGCCTCTAATCTTTGTTTAGAAGTTATTTTTCACTATGGTGTGAAACACACGCCTCTTTTGTCTCAAACACTAATTCTCTTCCTGTCAAAGACAGCTTAATGGACAACCTCTTGGCCAGTTGAACAAATTGATTGTCAACGCCGTTAATCAGCATGTGACCCGCGCATTGTAAGTGCTGTTTTTTATGGCAGACAAAAGAAGGTTGTTCAACTATCTCAGTCATACGACTTGCGCCTAGCCAACCCTTTTGTGTGTCTTTGCGAAAAGGGCAGTCTGCGCAAGGTTTCTTAATGTTAGGTAGTGAAATCATAGTTTTATCTCAGTTGTTTTTAAGGTGATAGATGTTAATCAAGGCGTTATCTCTAAAACGCTTTTCCATTAACACTCATTGACCTTAAAAGTGATTATAAAAACGAGTCCTGGAGGCAAAACCTACCGTTCAACTTGTAGGTGCGAAGCAGGAGGGGACACGCGAGGCAATGAAATGTTTAGGTTAATTGTCTAAGCCGTCTTTTGCCGGGTTAACACACTCTTTTTTGCACTTACCATTGTTTAATACGATGATATTTTGAATGCGTAATTCAAAACCAAGATGATGAACTTTATTTCTACTTACCCACTTTGTTCCTTTGTAAGCAGCCTTTAAATGCACCTGTGTACCTTTTTGGCATAATCGTTGAACAACCTTAGCAATCTCACCAATAGCATGGCATTTAAACCATTCAGTGCGATCTTGGTGATCGCCATTGCCATCCTTATAGCATTCAGTAATTGCAATGCTAAAGTTGGCCACTAGATCACCCGAAGGCATTTTACTCATTGTGGGATCTGACCCCAAATGGCCTATTGCTGTAATCTCAAATAATCCGCGCATAATGATATATAACCTTCTTTGTTTAATGAAATGTTTTTAAGTGGTTATATGGTCGCAGACAATTAAAATCCGGCTACAAAGCGGCTTAAATAGCCCAGTGTAGTTACCTATGTTTACAAGGGTCGAATCGATTTGGGTGACTGATAACAGAGATTTACAATGGCTATGTAAAATTAATAAACGCCGTGCTTTCTTTTGCGGATGTGAAAAAAGATCAGTACTTGTTTAGGTGGATTCATGTCGTTGTGTTGTCGCTTTTGTATTCTTTGTACTTATGCCTGATAGAAATCAATAGTAGCAGCTCAATGGCCGCAATTAAGTTTCCTTCTCCTGTGAAAATATCGCCAGATATTATTTTTATTTGGGTAAAATTCAATTTGTCGTTATAAAATTATGACTCTATATTATTAGCAACAATATGGTTATTGCCTATCGTTAATGCCGGTATATCAAGCATTTTTATCACCTCCACCTTTTTTGTTAATCATTTGAGGCACAAGAACCCCGTCACGCATTCGATAATAACCGTCAGTGATCATAAACGCACAGACAATCACACCAAAACCAAAATAGCTTGAAGAATAACACCAAACAAAAAACTATAATTCCAATTCATGTTTTTTTACCTTACCTCACAATTTCATAGGCATAACCAAGCCTACACCTTCATTGAATTTAACAGCAAACATTTGCCAATCTTCTCGCCATGCGATTTTACATCCAAGAAGCTCTCTAAACTGTCTAGCATACTGACTATTGAAACCAAGATGGCTATTTCCTAATCCTTGGGCAATTGACATCCTCCCTCCACTAAATCAGGCAAGCTGATTATAGTGGGGGATTCCTACTGCTAGACGGCCATGCCCGACCGCGAGAATGTTATTGCCAATATGTTTTATATTGATGGCCGCGTTTATATCACGATCATGAGTGACACCGCACTCGCAAGTCCATTCTCTTATTCGTAATCCTTCCTGACCACGAGGGCCAGTGCGCTTTTTACAGCAACTACAGGTTACGGTGGTGTACGATTCGTTAACTTCTTCAAAAACAATACCTGCGTGAGCGCATTTATATTCCAATAGTGTTTTTAATGTAGACCGGCCACCGTCTAAAACAGACTTTGCCATTTTAGTTTTAACCAGTTTTTGGCTACTAACGTTACCAACGAAAATTGCCGCATTTTCATTCACGAGTTTACGGCTGTATTTGTGCAAGGTATCAGCCCTGCGGTTTTTAATTTTTGCATGAATAGCTTTGATGCGCTGTTTGTTCTTGGCGCGTTGAGCAGTGGCTAGTTTTGCTTCAAGCTTGCGGTACTCACGGCCTTTGATTTTGTGACCTGTGCTGTCCGTTGCCGTTTCTTTGCAACCCAAATCTATGCCGACACTGGCTGTGCCAGTACCTTGTTTAGTTTCAACTTCAACCACAATATTGAAATACCGGCGACCGCTAGCGTCCTCATTGAATGAGCCACTTTTGAACGTGTAATCATCTAACCCGTAGCTATCCCATATTTTGAAATAATGTCGGTTATGGTAAACACAACCTTTCTTGAAGCTAATGCAATCTTTTCTAACAGGAACCCGACCTAGTGAGCGCTTAGAGCCGCCAGATTTACGCCATTCAAGGCGAGATTTTTTAAATTGCTTGCGCCTTATAACGTATTCATGCCCGACCATTTGAACGGTTGCAGAATTAAGTCCAAGCTCTTTATTTGCACCTTTTGTGTAGTTTTGTAGATCGTAACCAGATAGCCATTTTTGGCGCTCTCTGATGCTTCTATAGGCAATCTCGTTGCAATAATTCCACACTTGATTGACAGCATAAGCCATCGCATTAAGCATTTTTATATGCTTATCGCGTACTCGCAATTTCAATGTTTTAGTGTGGATGGTGTTTTTCATAGTAATTAGAGTAACATAAAACAGTTCCCATGTGAATTTATACAGTGCTTTGTTGGTGGGCTATCCATCTCCACCCAAGCAAAGAAATGCTATGAATGGAGAATTTCGCCCAGACCGTTAAATTAATATCTCATTAATTACGGTTTGTGTTGCTTAACCAATGCCTTTGATTTTGTCTAATTGTGAAGACACTAAACGCAACTGCTCATAAAGATAACTTAGTTTTCTTCTTGAGTGCTTGCCGCGTTTAAGTTGGCTTTTTAAGCTTTCTAAGCGAGTTTCTAACGAATGTTCTTGTAAACTAATAGGTGGATGTGACATAAAAGTAATACCTCTTGATTGCTCAATTAATTAACTTAAATGCAGTATCTCATTAAGAATTATTTCGGCTACAAAGCAGGTATAGACAAAAGCTCAACACGAACAACCAGTGCCTAATACCCCTTGCTTTTACTTATATTAAAGATAATTGCTCACCTGATATATCACGGTTTTCAATGTCATTGAATGTCGACATGACCTTTGAAAAACTCTTCGCCATACTCACGTTTGATCATGCGATCAAGTAACGGGTTTTTCTTTGCTTGACTTATGATCCCATGCACAACTTCGTCGCCATCGTGCATTTCAAAGCACGTACATAAATCACGTTCACCAAGGTTGTGTTTATCGAACAACTCATAGCTATTTAGCGCTTCTTTAAGCCCTGACACTATCGCAACACAAAAAAAAGCTATACGCGCTTCAAGTCCTGACTGACCTTGCTTACCGATATTTTTTTTAAGTGTTTTAAGTTGTTTGATGACATAAGCCTTATTGTTCATATTACACCCTGTTAGCGTGATGTTGTTTCAGTAGAGACATAATAATTAATCGCCTAATTCTTGCCACAAAGCAGCAACAAGGCTGCATTTATCGGTTGCAGATCTATTTTTTTGAGTGAATAGTGCCTACCACCTTGTATCCTTTACGCTCCCAAGGGCCACATACCACATCCCTATCGAAATCCCACTCTTCTGAAATAGGGCAATAAACGAACTTAGCGTATTTTTCACTATATCGAACGACGCATTGATGAACGGAATTATCAATGAGGCGCTTAGAAACAATATCCCCCTCATAAATACTATTGCCGCTACAATCCTTTTCTCCAATGAATTGACCAAGAGTTTTCCTATCAACCTCTATTTGTTCACCATCACCAAAAATAATACAGGGCGCATCGCAGCCACTTTCGATATATTGACCTTGAACGAAATCACCGACTTTAATGTTGTTATGAATATCATTAACAATCGCTTTTGCTCTAAATTTTATTTCTCGCATTTCAAATCAACTCGTTGTGTGTTTTAGTGAACACATCATAACCAAGAAATTAAGCCTCGCCACAAAGCAATCCTTGTCAGTTGAATTCCTTTTGACTAATGAACATACCCGTACATTGACCATGTTTCTTTATTTGCGTGAATTGGCGCACAAGCACCTGTTTTTAGGCTCAACGATACACCTTGGTAATCTACCTTTCCGTATCGAATTAACTGCCATAAAAATTGAATGGAATGTGAGGCAATCATGTCATTAATACCAAAACACTGTTTATTAATTGCATCTAAGGCGCTACAAGAATCTTTGTTGTTATCAACATGGTTTTCTATTTGTTCTTTATAAAGATCGACAACCGATGGTAGGTAAGTTAATTCCTTATCCACACGCGCTGACATTCCCATAATGACATTGCCGCTATCTTTGTCGTTACAAGACATCTATCCAAAGGCAATTATCAGTAGTGGTAAAGGCATTGTGAATGGCTTTTCGTCCAAAGAACATTATCTACGCAACCAAAGACCACCACACCATTGTAACTATGCTCCAGTGAATCTTTATCGAAGCGTTCATTGTGATAGCTCCAGTTCACACTACCAAAAGCGTTGAACCGTTCAACAAGGCACTGTGCTTTGGGTCTATGTAAATCGAACGGGTAGAAAGCTTGCCTCCCAATGTTACTCTGTGACACGACATCATCATCATAAACAGTGACACGCAAACCGTTCCCTGAAAGTGCAACCAACGTATTGTGCAGTTGAAACAACTTACCTAGCAGCGCACTACCTGTGCCGCCAAGACCAACAACCACCACTTTTAATGATTGAGTTCCTTGAGTGGCAAATTTAGTTAAAAAATCAGGGCTAATTATCGTGGTCATGTTATTTTTCCATCGCATTGATTATGTCAGACAGCGTGTGTTTCATAGGGGTTAAGTCGGCTTTTTTCGGGCGCTCATTACGTTTTGCAAAGTCCTGCCAAATGGTCAAATGCTCTTTGTTGGTGATTGTGTCTCCGTGTTTTTTAGAAAATGTATGCGCTTGGTTAGTGTGTGTAAATACACTATCGAAAATGGCATTTTCTGTGCCTGAAATCATTTCGGTTGCTTCCATTAATCCAACGGGAACAGTGGCACTACCAAGACAAAACGCGCCTTGTTCGCCCGTATTAAAAAGCGGTGCATGATAAAGTTTGGTTTCAGGGGTAGGGCGTTGATTGCCCGTACAAGCAAAAACACGGGTAGTACTGGCGTTTTTACTACGAATAAAAATCAAGGTGGGTAATTTAGCGCAAACCTCAATACTTGGGTAATTATCAAACCTAAACCATAGCGAGGTATTGGTTGTGTCTGCCTGACGATACCAAACAAGGTGACTATCGTTTTCAAAAATAATGCGACTGTCTATCCGACCTGATACAACACGTTTTTTCTCAACTAAGGTGTTTACCAACTGGGCTGCATCAGTGGGGTCAATAGGGTGACCTACACCGATTTTTCCATCAGTAATATCATGGTGTGCAACAATGCACTCGTCATTAACTTGCGAGAACGTCAAAGCGATAGATGAAGTAATCTTGAATTGGCCGGTACGCTTACCGCTGAAATACCTGTTTGTGAAAGCATGGTGTTTTTCCTGTCACTAAATAATAGAGCTAGGATCACACGTTTTCATTATCTCGCAACGAATCGGATTCTCGCAACGAATCGGATATAGCGGTAATGGCAACAAATGTAATCGTTAACGCTAATATCATTTCTTGTAGATGATCTAGCCAATCATCACAGCTTACATCGATGCTATACGCCTCACAGTCCTCTCCTGCATTGCAAAAATGCTCAAATTGTTTCTGACTGATAGAGTCGAGTACGCTTTCTTCTACGCTGTTTTTCAAAACAAACGCAAGATTACTAATATTATCTTCATCAAGTTCAAGACTAAAAGGAATATGACCATTTAAGTGAGTTTTACAAGCTTCGCGTAAAGCCCTAATTTGCATCCCAACATTGTTGGTAGGGCATTCATCAAAAGTGTAGGGTTCTTTCAATATACAGTGCAGTTGATTCGTTCTGTGGTTAACGTTAACCTGCCCCTTTAATTCTGTGAGTAACCATGCCTTATATTCGTCGGGTTCAACTTCTTCACCACAAAAAGCCATGTCTTCAATTTCATCAATACACTCTATTAGATTTTTAGTACAGGGTAATTCTCTGTGTTTATCTACCACAAGTGCTACTTGTTCGGTGGCGTATTTTTAAGCTCGACTAATAACTTTTCGGCTGCTGTTATTTGGATTTCTTGGGTTGCTGACCATTGCTCTGGATATGATAAATGCACGACATTTTCTTGCCAAATGCCTCCGTATATTACCGTATAATCTAAAAGCGCTTTGTAAGCTGCTTGTAGTTTTTTATCTTTGATGGCAAAAAGCTCAGTATCAACATGACAAAAAAAATCGGTATTGGTCAGTTTTAAATCACACGCTTGACCACTATGGTTTTGTTCAATACTCAGATTGTAAAACCCGTATTTCTCATTGATTTGTGAAAGTATGCTATCAATACCCTCTACATCTTTTAGTGCCGTTTTGGTGTGGTCGTTAATTGTGATTAACAGGTTTTGCATGGCGTTATTGATAAAGTCATTCCATGACAGCTCAATGAGATCACAATCCTCTGATTTAAGTGCATTCGTTAGTGTTTTAGCTTTTTCAGCATCAGCTAAACCTTTAGCTAAGAATGATTCAATAATCACACCGCTTTCTTTGATTTGGCGAGTAAAATGTAACTGTCGGGATTTGGCGATTGCGGCTTTTGCATTGTCAATCAGTGACGATTCGATATTCACTGATTGACCTCTTAATGCAAATAAAGCTAGAGAATGGGTGGGGCAATGTGGCTGATTGAGCGCGATGTTGGCTTTAGCTGTTGGATTGAACGGCAAAAACGCGTTAGTCGCTCTTTCTTGATTCCCTTGTATTCGCATGGTGGACTCTCTGTACTTGCTTCATTAGATAGGGATAATTCTATCGCCTGAGACATATCACGCCACAAAGTAGAACTACCCATTGGCTTTCATTGGCGGTAAAACCAACTCATACGTTAAGCTGCCATCATCTTCGATTTGAGCATCAGACTCTAAAATCGTTGTCCAACGAAATTGCGGAAAATTCATCGCCAATTGCTTTACGTTAGCTTCAAGGTTTTGATCGGGTAAAGGTGCATCAATTGTTCTTGCGCCCACTTTAAATTGTATTTTAGCCATGACAACTCTCCTTATAGTGAATCTAATTCTTTTTCCCAGCCTATGCTCTACCACCTGTGGTTCTTCTTCAACCTCAGTAACGGCTTTTGGCTTGCTCTGTGATTTAGTTTTCTTGCTAGACTTTACGGCTGTCTTTTCTTGTGGTTTTTTTGCCGTGCTTGTCACGTTGTCTGTCGCTTGCTCAACAAGGGCTGATACGTCCATCGCTGATAACACTTTAGCGCCCGCACAAAAACTTTCACTGACATTAACAAGTGTTTGTTCGATAGCGGCTTCAAGCCCCTCACCTGTATCAACCGCTAATAATGGAGAGACTAACGCGCTTCTAAGGGCATAAAACCGATCAAGTTCATCGTTGTTTTTGTTATCAACGATTGCATTGGCTTCGTTGCTCCCAACAGGTAAGAGAAAGGTTAATACTGCGGCTGACGTACCGTTAGGCATTGGTTTGATGTTGATATTACAACCTGAAAACTGACCTTTTTTTATAATTTCTTCGATAGATGAAAACATGAAATAACTCCGTAATAAATGTAACGCTATTGTGTGATAAAAGAGAAGTGGCGCAACAAAGCTGCGCCTGAACAGTTTAAGCTTTTGGCAATAATGCTTGGTAGCCCATAGGCGCAAAATTAGACCAATCAAACGGGGTTTCTAAGATAGCTGTTAGTAGCACATCTTTTTTGCCTTTGCTTAACTTGGTGAATGAATCAGGGGTTTGTTTTTCCATCGCTTCACTAAAGCCACTTAACTTACATACTGAAATCAACTGTGCGGTTGTATAATTTTTCAATACATCTTTAGTCGGTGTCCATTGCGCGATAAGCTCACCTAATCCCTCTGGCTCAACACAAGCGCTATGGGCAAGTAAATTACTTGCGCCTTTGATGTCACCACCACCAAAGCTTTCTGATTTGATAGCCGCAAATAACACAATACCATCGATCATATTGGTTAGTTCTTCTTCGCTTTTCTTCATTAGTTTTGCAACAGAGGTATCGATGTTTGAGATCAGTTTATATGAGGTAAACTTCATTAAAGACACAACTTGTAACGCTAATGAGAATTTCTTATTGTCTTGAAGCTGACGACCAAGAATGTGACGTAATTCTTTTGTATGCGCTTCAACGGCAGGGTTAGATATTTTGCCTGTAGCAACGACTTTTTTAGCTTGCGCTTTTTCAGTGTTTTTTACTGGGTTCGCGCTCTCGCCATTGCCAGTATCATTGGCTGACACTGTGTTTTCTTGTACTGGCGTGGTTTCTACTGGCGCTTGGCTTGCTGTTATGTGAGCTTTAGCGCATTTAGTAAAACACTTGATGTTAATGCACTGACTTTCTGCGATACGACCAAGCACTGCCCGTTATACTATCGTCCATAATGGCTACGCGGTCGGTACACGCTTCACAGCTTTCATTGTATTGTGTTTCACCAACAACGGTAGCTGATACTGTTTTTCTATCGGCTTTGTTTGTTTCTGTTAGTAACAACACTGTACCAAAGCGTTCTTGAGCTTCACTAAGCTGCACTTCCATATATGCTTTATTCTTAGCCTTAAAACACGTATTGTTAGAGCATTTAGCATCAACATCACCATTGTCAAATAAACCGCTTTGGCGCACTGAGTTATGAGGACAGGTATTACACTCGGTTAAATCAAATTTTGCAATGGATAACGGGATCTGAACTTGATTAGCTTTAGCCTTGGTTTCCTTTACTGTCCACTTTTCCTTGATAACCTTTGATAATGTATTGTTTTGAATAGTTTCATTGAACACACTCAATGTCAGGGCGTGACCACTTTAATCACACCATCATCAAGCGCATCTAATACATCAGGTGTACAGGTTAACAACTCTAATCGGGAGCTTAGTTTACTCACTTCCCAACCAAGTGCTTGAGCGGCTGATTGGCGGTCGCCATGATGCAAGCTGATATAGCGTTTCGCAAATTCAACTTCGTCAACTATCGTTACGTCTTCGCGGTCTTGGTTTTCAGCTAAATGTATCTCTAAAGCAGTCTGATCGTCAACAACACGAATAAGCACAGGTACTTCATCTAAGCCAATAGCCAGAGCCGCATCTCGTCTACCATAGCCACCAAGTAACTCTAACTGGCTTTCATTACCCTCAATAGGTCTAGCAACAACAGGTTGAATAATTCCTTGTGCTTTAATTTTTGCTTTGAATTCTTCAAAATTACGTCTTTTGCGACGAATGTTGCCGCCTAATGCCATATCAATTAATGCGCTAGGTGTAACAGAAATTAAAGCATTGTCTTGAAGTTGGTTAAACATAATACTTCTCACTTGTTAGATAGTTTGTTGGTTAAGTGGTTCTATTAAAACGCGTTAACAAAATGACGCAACAAAGTGGTTTTGTTGGTGTGAACAACCTAACGGATGCAGGTTTACTTTTCACTTTGGTTTTATATTATGGGGGTGATTATGGCCATTTGCTTTTGCCTAGCCCGTTCTTGATGTGCTTTCTTTTCTCAATTGAAATAAAATCAAAGCTCGTCACTTAATTATAAACAGGGTAGAACAGTAAATTATGCTTTGCTAATGCTATTTCTATAGCTTTTGTTTCAACGTAAATATTACTTAATATACTTGCCATATAGTTAGCCCTATTATTCAATCAGATTTGTTGGGAGCACAGATTCGGTCACATGATGCTCTACAACACTTAAAATCTGTTCAGTTTTCTGAAAATGCCGTATACTGTAATTATATACAGTTGCATTTGAGGTGTGATCATGCAAGTTCTTCCTATTTATTGTGATTGCGGCATCACTGGCTTTGAATCGCTTGACAGCAGAATACCGTGAAATGGGTTTGTCTCTTGATGAACTATTAATAAGTAATCCCAACGCTACTTTCGTCGGTTTAGCCTCTGGTGATTCTATGCAAAAGGTTGGTATTTTTTCTGGTGACTTATTGATAGTTGATAGGGCTAAAGATGTTAAAAATGGCTCGGTAATCGTGGCAAATTTCAACGGTAACTTTATTTGTAAAATACTTGATAAAAAGAATAATTGTTTATTATCAGCGTCAGATGATCATCAACCTGTTTATATTTCGGAAAGTGATATTTTTCAGTTAGAGGGTAAGGTGACTTATAACGTCAGAAAGTTTGATGAAACCTTTAATTTATTGGCATTTAATAAATGATAATGCAAGGTTTGACCGATGCTAGCGGCTGTTTTGCTAGTATTGAAAAAGTTAATGATCCTAGTATTCGTTTTAGGCCAGTGGTTGTTTTAAGTAACAATGACGGCTGCATAGTCGCTATTTGTCCTATTGCTAAAAAACTAGGTATTCCTAAGTTTCAACCCTATTTTAAAGTTAAGTGGTTGCTACAAAAACATAAGGTAGTTATACGCTCTAGCAACTATGAATTATATGGTGATATCAGCGATAAAATGATGGCTGTGATTGCACGTTTTAGTGATAACACCTACCAGTATTCTATCGATGAAGCGTTTTCAAAGTTTGTAAATTATGAAGGCATTATCAAAGATTGGTACAAGTACGGTCATGAAATAAGACGTGCTGTTTGGCGTGAAACAAGAATGCCTGTAGGTGTGGGCTTTGGTCATACACTAACACTTGCTAAAGCTGCTAACCATGCGAGTAAAAAATTACCTGACAGTGATGGAGTAGCGGTAATTGATGATGACTATTCACGAAAACATATTCTCGAACAAATGAAGCTCGATGACATTTGGGGTATAGGCCGTAAACTAGGTCAAAAGTTAAGCTTGTTAGGACTTAAAACTGGTTATGATTTAGCCAATCGTTCACCTAAATCTATGCGGCAGCAATTCGGTGTTACTGTAGAGCGAACCGTCGAAGAATTAAACGGGGTTAAGTGCTTATCTTGGGATGATGTGAAATCACCCAAAAAAGAAATATTTTCGACTCGTTCACATGGTCAAAGAATAGTTAATTATCATGACTTACGTAAAGCGTTAACCTCTCATGCTGTTAAGGTCTGTAATAAAGTAAGACTGCAACACTCGCTAATTAAGAAGCTCTATATTTTTGCTTCTAGCTCACCTCACGATGAAAGATATGTTAAAAAAGGCATTATGTATGATTTTCCTTTAGCAACCGACAATGTTTGCTTTGTGGCTTCTGCCATTGAACAAGTACTACATGCGTTGTACGTGGAAGGATTGCCTTATTATCGTTGTGGGGTTGGTGCTATTGAGCTAGAAAGTCGAGACTTTCAGCAGCAAGACTTATTTTTATCTCGTGAAAACCCTGCGTTGATGAATTGCTACAGTCAGATAAATCAAAAGTTTGGTCGAGGTTCATTACAACTTGGCAGTGAATCAAGACAAGAAAAATGGGCTATGCGAAGAGAATTTTTATCTCCCCGTTGGACTACAAGATGGTCAGATATTCCTAAAATCTTTTGTTGAAAAAGCTGATGATTGCAGCGACAATAATTGTTAATGCCGGTTATCAAAATCATGATGTTTCAGACCTCGATGATTATGAGAAAAACGAGCTTAAAAAAATCAATAACCTTGATGGTATTTCGCTACAAGGTTTATAGAGGGAAATGAAAATGGATGAACACCCTGATGTAATCGCTTCAAAGCTCAACAGAGCAAAAGCGATTGAAATAATTCCTATCAAATTAAAAACTCAGGAAGAAAAACTGTTTGATAAAGTAAAAAAAGCAAAAGAAACTTAACAGAACAACTAGTTAACTTGTATGAATTTATGGGGAAGATATCAACAAGCTTTAGTCATCTAACGCCATGTAAAAAAGGGTGTTCTTACTGTTGTGAGATCAGAGTTGATGTATCTGAAATAGAGTTGTCATTGATAAAATCAAAAGCCAAAAAAGCATATAACAACGCAACAAAAGACCTTGTGATAGGTGAGCCTTGTCCTTTTCTAAAAAATAACTCGTGTTCAGTTTACGAAGTAAGGCCATTTTTATGTCGAAGACATCAAGTGTTCACCCCAACTAATGATTTATGCGTTAATAACGATGATCTTGGTCAAGAACTGCTTTCGTTTAGTGAAGTTGAGCGTTCTTATATTCATATTTTATCAAAAAGTAATTTTGAAAAGCCGAAGGATATTAGAGAGTATTTCCAGAGCGATAATAATGTTATTTAACACAGGGGGAATTGAAAGTGGAAGAAGTAATATACAAGGAAGTAGATCTCGATGAAAAAATTGGCACTCCTGAACAGGTGGTTCTTTATATGAAAAAACACAAAATTAACTAGAGGGAATATGGATGGAACTAAAACCAGATAAAAGTAAGCTAGAAAAGCAAATGATAAATATTATAGAAAGAATATTTCATTCATATTACTTAAATCTTGACGGGGTTCATTATTCAGTTGTTGAACTTAAAGAAAAAATCAGCAACTTAACAAGTGTTCAAAAAAACAACATTATTCTTAAGAGTGTTAGCCTGAAAAGCTGCCCTCCTAGTGAAGTAACTATTGAAAAAATTAGATATTACATTGGTAACTATCTTAAATAAAAACGCAGGGAAAATATGGAAGACGATAAAGAACCAATTTGGGGTTACATTTACCATCACTGCATGATTAGTTAGTAAAAACACAGAGTAAATAGCCTTGAATTGAATAGTATGGAAAACGATTAATTGGAAGAGCATAAGATATTTACAAAAATGAATATACGTTATCAAAAATGGTGTAGTAACAATACATGGCGGATTATCAGAGCATATCTATATCTTATTGTCTCTGTATTAAGTTTAATCGCAGCTTACCAAGGGTGGTTTTATTACGGCGATGATCACGCCTCATGGTTCGGAAGAAGCGGTGCTCTTGTAGCAATTTGGGCGACTATGAGCGAATCATTACTACTTGCCTACGGATTTGGCAGTATATTTCAGGGGATAGGAGAAACTAATACCATTAAGTTTCGCCAGGATAACAAATGGTTAATTATGGCTTGTCAGAGTGTTCTTGGTTTCATGATTGTTCTAGGGACAATGACTTGGGCGTATGGTGATATATTTTACAATCTTTATTTAGCGTAAAAAAGATCTCATTTAATTAAGACAAACACTAAAGGTACACAAGGGAATTTAAAGCTACCCTAGATTGATAAGTCTGGAAATGTGTGATGGTTAAAGTTTTCTCATTTTCTTTACGTCAATAAGTCTGGTTGTTATTGCACTCTTAAATGAAGCACCGCGACTGATAGCAAGTGCCGCATATAGAGCACACCTAGCGTCGATATGAGGCAAGTCGTATTCGACCATACATTTTTCAGCTACCAACTCTACGTCAATGAGGCTGTTTAAATCTTTCACCAACGAAGCTATTTTTTTAAAATCAGAGCGCTTCAAATCTTCATATCTGTTTTTGTTGTTCGCACCCGTTTTTCTTAACTTACAAAATAATGAAGACAACATTTTTTCAGCTTCAATCCCTTTTTTTTGAGTTGCTGTCACAATATTCATCATGTTTTTTTCCTTTGTGTTAATTTGATACGCTGTTAGTTGTTTAATAGGATTGAGGATGACGGCCTAGCACCATGATCTTCTATATGCTTTTTGATAAAACTTTTTAAATCATTCGCCAAGTTAAAAGTTCGCGTTTCATTACCGCTAACTACTTCAAATAAAACACCCTCGATAGGGTAATCAACATCATAATCAGGTGAGCTTGCATCATTACCAACACAAGTAACAAGAAGCACTTCCAAGTGCGCTATTTGGTCAATGTGAGACTTGAATACGCCTGACGTTTGTAGTCTATCTGTTGCGCCTAATAAACGATTAAGTTTAAAACGTGGCATATCGGAATTGTTGCTGTTGGTCATGTTAAAATCTCTCTCTTGTTAAGTTGTAACCATAATAAGATGAAAGACAAATGCCGCCACAAACCTGACATAAGAGGGGAGATAAATTGATGGACGCACAATATCAATCACTGACATTGTGCGTAAGTATTATAGCGCCAAGGAAAATTGGTTGGTGGTGGGTTCGATTGACATTGTAATAGGCTCAATCGCATCTTGTGTGCGAGATTCAATAATCGCCATCATTGCTTTTTTATCTACGCTATTATCACGTATAGCGTCAGGGGTTGGTTTCTTATTACTCCATTGCAGAATATTTAATGCTTGGCATCTTTTAGTATCCTCGTGAAGCTTTGCGATACTTCCTTTTGTGATCTGAACCACGCCAGATTCAATCAAGTGCTTTAACATTACCGATGAACATTTATTTAAAAGGTGTCCTTCCTCGACAAGCATAGGATAATAATCTTCAACGAAGTCCATCGCCAAACCATCTTTAGTCACAACCGAGAAAAGCCGGCTCTCATTATAGCGGATCACTTGTTGGTCTTTTCCATTACGGCTGTAATGTGCTTTAGCATCTTTAAACTGATCATTTAACCCCTCGTCATCTAGGCCGATAGGGTTTTCATCGTCAAGTAGTGACTGTAAATCAAAATAGCGATCCGTTGGCGTTTTGCCTTTTTCAATTTTTTTAATAGTCGGTATTGGATAATATTGTTCACCGGTTGTGACTATCTCATGCCAGATTTTTAATGCCGTGCCGGGTTCAGGCTCCCCTTCCCGTGACCAGTAATATTGGATAGCCAACAACTGCTCATAGTCAATTAAGTCAATCGCGTGGTACCCATATTTATCAAGTGCATCTACTTGCATACTAAGGACGTATCGTAAGAGATCCATTCTGTACTCAATACTGTAGTGATTAATCGCAACTTTTATGAACCCATCTTTCATCGTGCGCCCTTCGATGGATCTATTTCCATAGTCATAGAGGCCATTTAGCATAAACTCGCGCAATTCATTTAATGGCTTCATAAATCCATACGTTTTTGGGTCTGTTTCTATCTGTGCTTCTAGGCCGGAATCACTATCTCCATTCACGCAGCAGAGGGTACAGCCAAAACGGGAGCCGCATGATTTTGATTTTGAAGCGTTTTTTGTGTCTCCGGCGAACAAATCGCAGACCCCATTATTCGCTGAAGAATAATGTTTTTTCATACGGTCAAACCTGTCGCTGTAGCTTTCAATGTCACCATCATCAATTAACTTAAATAATTGCCATACGTCATTTAGCGTCCAATCTTTTATAATAGGTTGGCTCCAACCAAGATCAGTTGATACCATCTCAGTTGCACTTTCTGAGCGTTTAGCTAGGCTTTTTGAGCGTGCTAACGACTCACTTTCTCTTGAGCCTGATATTGAAACAATCTTAGTGGTTTTATATTGCTTTTGAAGTGATTTTAAAAAGCGCTTCATTGGAATTATTTTCCAATCGATAGCACAATCTCTACCATTATTGGACGTAGCTGCGGTTCTCAGTAACTTACCTTTTCCAATATACTCGACCATTGGGGACTTGCTTAAAGAAGGTTTAAGCTCATGCGTAAAGATAGGAAGATTGTTTTCTTGCCCGTAATGTCGCATATCTTCATGCAGTTGCATCATGTAATCATGAAGCACCATGTTGTCTAGCGTGGTGTTTGTAGTAACAACATGAAGTGCACCACCATGCTCAGGATTAACCGCTGTAGCTCGAAGTAACCCCTCTACAATACAAACGCCGGCAGCACCGCTGTCTTTACCTGAGAGGCCTAAAGAAACTTTCCATCCATCTAAAAACAACGCCTTTGCTCGCTCTACCGTTTCTTCAAATTTTGGGTGTTGGTGACTGATATTTTGGATAGGTGTTTCAATTTGTACGCCGTATGCTGACATGATGGCTCTCCACTTGGTTAATGGAGTTATCTTAATAGAGAAGGGTGATGGCGCAACAAAGTGGTTCAGCTATTTTGCAATGTTTGGCAAACACGTCTACCGAACCCACTTTTTTAGCAATTATTGTTGAGCTAAAGAGCCTAATCTTTGGGTTAACGACATGATATTCACCATCATTAAGGTAAATTAGATCTTTGTCTACTAATTGATTGATTGTTTTTTTTGCTGACCCCGTTGGGATACCTGAAAGTTTAATAAATTCATTAGAAGTAATTTGTTTCGTTGGATGTATAGCTATCGCTTTGAGCGCTTTTTTTTCATTTGATTTTAAGTTTAGGATCATGCTTTTATTTTCATTTAATTCTTCATCAACAATTTTTTTCCACGCGTCATTGGCATTATCTATCGTTGGAGGATTATCACTTAACCAAAGCTCTGAGAATATATAATTTACATAATAAGGGTGTCTCTGTGTTACTTGCATAGCGTATTCAAAAACAGACATATCAAATGTTTTATTGTATTGTTTTTCCCAAATCGGTTTAATGTGTTTGAGATAACATTTTTGACTAATTCTTTCAATTTCAAATCTATAAGTATGCTTGTATAAAGGTCTTTTCTGATCAGCCATTGCTTGTTGCATTAGATTTCTTTCTGAACCACAAAACACATAAGTAACATTGGTTGACAATTCAAGGTGGTGCCGAATTTCACCTTCAATATCAAATGATTTATTATCGACTTTGGAAAGTTGTTGAAATTCATCGATCATAAATACAATACGAATATTGTGCTCTTTACCAAGTTCATTTAATTTCTTTAAAGTTTCCCCCATCATTTCCAATGATGCTTCTTTTCCGAAAGCCATTGAAGGTTGCCCACGATCAAGAGAAAAACTAGGAGCATATCGAGTAAATAAGTTTTGCAGTCTTTGACCGATAATTGAGAGCTTATTGCTTTCATTGATCTCTTTTGCAGTAGACATAGTTTCAATGATTAATTTACTGGCTGTTTGACAAAGCTTTTTCAGGGCAGAGGGACGGTCGGTGGTAAAAGCTAAATCGACACGCTGAAATAGAACATGTTGATCTTCAGTTTTCAGATCGTTTAGCGCTTGCAATATTAAGGACGTTTTACCGTGTCGTCTGTGTGCTTGTAACCATAAATGTTGGCCTGTTAAAATCAGTTTTTTAAGTTTATCTCTTTCTGTAGTTCGGTTGCAAAATGCTTTACCTGATGCAATTCTGAGAGGGAATGAGTTGGTGTTCATTACTATTTATCCTAAAAAGTATGATGCGAAAAGTATAATACAAAAAGGTATAATACAAAAGGTATAATACAAAAGGTATAATACAAAGGGTATAATGACCTCTTTGCTAATTCAATACCCTCTATATGTTTTGAAAAGAAGACGTTTATCTACAATTAGCACATCAGGCATCCCTGATAAGTGCTTATTTCCAGACCTAACTATCTGGGGTATCATGAATTTCCTATATTAATTTATGATCGTTTAACAGACAAATTAGCCATAGTTCCTTGCCTAGTCATTGCATCATCAGCAAGCTTTTTAAAATGAGCGTGAGGAGCTTTAATATCTTCTCTGTGTACAGCCCAATCACATTCCGAACATTCGACACCACAGCGACCGTCACTTTGGTAATTATTAGTAATTGTTTGCTTAATTAATTTACCTGACTTGCTGATTACAAAATTTACTGTCGCATCTAAATCAGCCCACGCATTTACTGGTGAACCGCATTGAGGGCATCCATACTTCATATTTTTTACCTTTGTTAAAGCCATGTAGGTCGATTAAAGCGTCAATAGTACTAAAGTTTCTTAATATCCATATATGACCACAAGAACATTGCGCTTCAACTTTGCCACTGCGCTCTGGTTGTTCTAATTCCGATTCAATTTCAATTGCTTTTTCTTCGAAATGATAATTAAATCCTGTGTGCTGTACCCCTGTTTTATTAGGGTGCATGTATTGGCCTGCTTCATCAAATTTATTGTTAGTTAAATCAAAACGAATGGCAGTTGTCGCAAGCTCCCTATAAGAGCAAGGAGAACAGCCACACTCGGAACATTTTGGTAACGCTTTGCTCATGGTGCAAATTTCCTATATAGGTTAATTTATTAATTTAAAAGCAGGAAATTCAAAACTTCTATCATTAGGCCAAACACCATAACGAACAATAGAGCGTTTATCTGTTGAAACGAAGCTAGCAAATTGTTCCTCACTTGATTTAAACATCATTAAAAACATGCACTGTTTAGATTCATGCGTATCTTCGATAACACAACCATACTGTTCACCTAAGTCAAATTCCTTTATTAATGTTTCATACCCTAAAGAGCCAGATAAAGTTAAGTTTTCACCTTTTAGGCTAGATTCAAGCTGATGTTTATTAAGCGAGTCCATGCTAAATTGAAAACCTACTGCACAGAAAAACATGACGAATAAAAAGCTTATACCCGACCAAAACTGTCTATCTTGCTTCTTTACACAAACCCTGTGCAACTCAACACCAACTGAAAGGAGTATGATTACTCCAAAGATTCCGACCAAGATGTAACTAAAAAAGCCTATGTTTTGCATAATTCCGAATGTCATATTTGTGTACCTATTCTTTAATTAAACTTATTTTTATAGTTATGAGTTATGACTCGCAACGGCCATAAAACAAAGAAAAGCTGCCATAAGCAACCAGAGTGGAGCAAAAGTAAATGTATGTAAAATATCTTGGATTTGAGTAAACAGTTCTAAGGTTTCAAATGAGTGAAACATAATAAGCATTAACCCTATATACAAAATAGCAAGGCAACCGTACATGGTCGTTAAAGCCGTTTCTGTAAATGCATTATTGTATTTTATATTACAACAAGTCACGTAAATCGCAGTCATCATTGGTAAATATATTGCTGAAAAGAGATAGTTTAGATTAATGTATTCCACTCGAAGAAATTCACCAATTATAGCTTGGTTTAAATCAATCAAAATATATAATTGCACTAAAAAAAATAGACATGTAGTAACAATTAGCGTTGGTAGCAAGCATGTTTTAATCGATGTATTAAATGAAAACTCTGGTTTAACCTCTGAAATATCATTATTATCTTGCGTAGTCATTTCAACTCCTTAATAGTTATTTTGATTAGCGAGTTAAGTGAGTTACAGCTCATTTAGCTCGCGTTAATTTATATTCTCAATTTCCCATAAGGCTAAAAGCCTACTTTTAAAGTAAGCGATCAATTTAGGCCGTATTCCATCTCTAGCTAAATCATCTAAAGTAATGCCATTATTTACTAACCGAGAAAAACAATGGCAAATATTCGACGGACTCACGAGCAATGGCAACAAATCTTCAAGCAGCATGCATCAAGCGGTTTGCAAATAGCAGCCTTTTGTAAGCAACAAAAACTAAACCCTTCCGGCTTTTTATGCTTGGCGTAAACGCTTAGCGAGTCAATTACCACTTTCTGTTGTCGAAAATACACCTGTATTAGCCGAAACTCAACAGGACGATTGGGTCGGTATCACCCAAGAGCCAATTGCCACGCCCTCATCTTGGGATATCGAATTGGCACTACCTAACGGCGTAGTACTGCGCATGATGAATCACTAATGTTACTGCAAGATCCCAACTTATCGGTATGGCTTTACGCACATCCGGTTGATATGCGTAATTATGTAGAGTGTTCAGTTGAACTGAACCGCTTCGCGGAGAGTTACAGCTCCCTGACATTTCACTGTATTCCAACCACACTTAACTTGAACTTGCTACTCAACCCTTTTTGGAGGCAAGTTATGACACCACTCAGACAACAGTTACTTGACTGTATGCAAGTACGACACTTTTCAATTAGAACACAGCAAACCTATGTTCGTTGGGTTTACGACTTGGCGAAGCATACCCATCGCTCCCCTGACACATTGCAAGACAGTGAGTTAAAAAAGTACCTTTGGTCGTTGACCCTAGAGCGCCATTTATCGTCAAGCACATGTGCACAGGCTTTTCATGCGCTGAACTTTTTTTATGGTCAGGTGCTTGGCCGTACGTTCAGTGAGCAGTTGTTACCACCGATGAAGCGGCAACAGAAGATCCCTGAGCTATTAAGTATCTCTGAAGTGAAACGGATCATTGATATCTGCCGCAATCCTAAATATAAGATGATGATCATGTTGTGCTATGGCTGCGGTTTACGTCTTAGTGAAGTATGCACGCTCAAAGTGAAAAATATAGCGGGTGAACAAAAGGTTATACATCTTCAACAAGGCAAAGGTGCTAAGGATAGGTGTATCCCCGTATCCGACACCTTACTGCACGAGTTACGACTTTATTGGCAGCGTTTTCACCCCATCGTTTACCTGTTTTTTAAAAGGGTAGAAGATAAACCGTTACATCAATCGTCATTACAAAAAGCGTATTACAAAGCTAAAAATGATGCAGGTATATTGAAGCAAGGTGGCATACATGCCTTACGTCATGCTTTTGCCACACATCAATTAATGGCGGGAATGCCACTCCCCGAGTTACAGCACATTCTAGGGCATAAAGACATTCGAACCACAGTGCGTTATACCCATTGGCTACCCCATTATCAAGCGGTGGATGGTGCACAATTTGATTTACTAAAACAACTGGAGCAACACCCATGAACGGCTCATTGTTTCAGCAAATTATCGCACAAGGACTGCCATACCTTGAGAAGAAAGCCATCACGCCAAGACAATGGCAAGTGCTGCATCACCTTCAAGATTGTCGAACGCAAGCGATGGGCAGTTATCAATGGCATTGCAATCACTGCGAGCAAAATACTCTGTGGTATTGCTCTTGTCGTGACCGACATTGTCCGGTGTGCCAAGGTCAATCACGAGAGCAATGGTTACGTAAACGACAAGCGGATGTACTCCCTGTTGCCTATCATCATGTGGTATTCACTTTACCGCATCAATTTAATGGTTGGGCAACATTACATCCTAATGTGCTGTATAAAGCGTTATTCAAGGCGGTTTGGCAAACCTTAAGTGAATTTGCAACCCCAAGACACCACATGGATGGACAGTTGGGTATGTTGGCAGTGTTGCACACTTGGGGTCAAAGCTTATGTCGGCATATTCATTTACACTGCCTTATACCCAGTGGTGTGCTAACCAAGGATAATCAATGGTGTGGCAGCCGTAAAGCGGGTTACTTATTTCCGGTGAAAGCATTGTCGGTGAAGTTTAGAGGCAAGATGCTTCATTATTTAGAGGAGCAAGCTAACTCAGGTGAGCTTCATCAAGTCGAGCAATCAATGGTTTCACAGACCTTGAATGAAGCCGCGAAGTTGAAATGGAATGTGTATAGCAAACCAACCATTGGTCATACCGATGCAGTTGTTAACTATTTAGCGCGTTACTGCAACCGCGTAGGCATTAGCGAAAGTCGTTTATCCTTAAAAGGTGATAATAATGTATTAATGCGCTACAAGGACTACCGTACCAATGAGACAACGCATATGGAATTATCTGCGGGAGAGTTGATAAGGCGATTTTTATTACATGTTCTCCCCAAAGGCTTTATGCGGCTGCGTTATTACGGATTCATGGCTAATTCAATAAGGCGTAAATCGTTAACCCTCATTAGGAAAAGCTTAGATACAGAATTTGAGAAGGTTAAAAAAGTTATCACAGAGAAGGTAAAGGATAAAATAGGGCCTGAATGTCCGAGTTGTCATCATGTCGGGATGGTGTTGATAGGAATTATGTTGCCCAACAAACAGTTAGTTCGGTTTCGAACGATCTAGTTGAGTGATGTAAACGGTTAATAATGCGTTGAAAAAAACGATAGTAGAGGCTTCGTTTGTCTTGAAAAAAGTCCCTGATAAGGTAAACTGGCTTGATAAAGTTGAGCAAAATAGCGTAAGGAAACGATTGAAAATTCAATTTATGGATAATCACCTTCCTACTACTGAAATAACTCAATAAACAAAAACCATATAGACTGTGCCTAGCGGCTCAGTCCAACAGGGCATTTATCTCTCATGCTTCGACAAGAGATAAATGCTTAATTGTTATGTGCAGTTATTGTGCTAAATGGCAATACCTATTCCATTTTTTCTCAGATCACAGCACATAATATCTGGTCATTATTTCTTTGTTTGTAACATTGCCATTAGCTTATCAGGTGCCTTGAATTTCCCTTTTTTGATGTTTGGTGGTATCACCGCCAATAGCGACTCTAGTTTTTCTTCAGGATCGGCTCTTAGATAAATACCTGTACTTCGTAAGTCGGCATGACCTAGCCACAATGAAACTTTTCGGATGTCGTGCGTTGCTTTTAGTGTCTGCATTGCACAACTGTGCCGCAACACATGGGGAGATATTCGCTTTTTTTCCAATGATGGTAGCTTCTGCACAGCACTGTTTGCATGCTTTGACAAGATATACCTAAACCCTGAGCGTGTCATAGCTCTTCCTTGGCTATTTAGAAATAACTCGGGTGTTGTTGAATTATTTGGCCTGATAGCAATCCATGCCTTTAGCGTTTCGACTGTTTCTGTTCATTGTGGCAAGATCCGTTCTTTACGTCCCTTTCCAATAACATGAATGGTGGTTTGAGAGCCCAATTCAAGTTGATTTAGGCGAAGTCCAATAAGCTCTGATACTCGTTATCCTGCAGCAAAACAAAGATAGATCATTGCTCTATCGCGTATACCTGTTGAAGTATGGATGTCTGGCATATCCAGTAAAACCTGCATTTCTCCTGTTGTTAGAAAATTAACCAACCTATCATCAGTTTTTTTGACTGGTATTGCACTTATTTGGCGGCACTGCTCTAAAGCGGCTACGTTGCGATATTCAAGGTATTTGAAGAATGCCTTAATCGCAGCACATCGCGCATTGCGTGTACGAGCAGTATTTCCTCGTTCAGTTTCCAGAAAGTTCAAGAAATCTACAATGGGGTCTACATTCAATTGATCCAGTGTGAGCTGTGACGGCGAAATACTAAACTGTTTGGCAGCATAATTCACAAGAAGTTGGAATGTATAAGCATAGGTTTCACTGGTATGTAAACTCGCTCGTCGCTCCAGTGGCAAATATTCTCGCAAAAATGCACTAAGAAATTGGGCTAGATTTGTCATTTTACCTCCCTCAGAAAACAGTTTTCCTGCGCAGCTGATATTTGAGCCATCAGTAAAGGGGTGGCCTGCAAGTACCAATATGTATCTGATACATGTGCATGTCCCATGTAAGTACTTAATGCCGTAATTTTCCGAGAGATCTCAATCCGTGTTCCACAACATTGCTCTAATGATCTTACTGCAAAACTATGACGTAAATCATGTAGACATGGCCCAGGGATACCGGCTTTAGCACGCAAACCAATGCTTCTCATTAACTGTAGGTAAATGCTTATAATCGTTGAGTAGGTCAACCTAGAGCCATTATTTGAAACGAAAAATGCGGACTCTAGCGCACTAAACTGTTTTCGTTTGTTCAAATATTCCTTAAGCGCTTGACGAGTAGAAGAATGTATCGGCACTAAACGGTCTTTTCTAAATTTAGTGGCTCTGATCATTAACCCATCGATAGTTAGATCATCAATATTTAACCTGATTGCTTCACAACTTCGTAATCCCGTCGATGAAAGCAATGCAAATAAAGTCGTGTATGTTATAGGCCTTATCGTCTCTTTTGGCTTTAGTTGTGACGCAGCAACGAGCAATCGACTAATATCTTCAGAAGAAAATAGATGTCTAATTTTACGCTTCGCACATTCATGTCCAAAAACATCTGCTAGAGGGATCTCGTATTGAGCATTTTCAGATTGCACAGCAAGAGCAAATCGACGTACCGTGAGCAATCGGTTTCTTTTTTGAGCGACTGAAGGCGCCATTCCGCCCATTCAATAACGGATTTTGTACAAACCATGGTTTCTCCGTTTTGCTCTGCAAATCGTGCAAAGTGCTGTAACAAGGTGTTCTGCACCCTAAATTTAAACCCCATTGCCTGTTGTATTTCCACAAATGAATTAACTTCATCTTTTAACATGACGTTACCCTCGCAGGCCAAGGTTGCATAATAGTTTCCAACATGGGGATATCAACTTTTGCATAATATGCCGTCATATCGAGGGAGCGGTGACGAAGAATTGATGATACCGTTTCTAAAGTAGCACCTGTTCGTAACATCTGGGTGGCTGCAGAGTGGCGTAACAAATGAGCACCACATGAAGCCGGAGTAGCAATTCCAGAACGTTTTATGGCACTGGCAACAAGTGATGAAACAGCAGCCGAGGAACTAAAAGGCCTATGTGGGGCATTGATGCAGAGAAATATTTCAGCTATTTTTACGGGTGGTCGTGCATTTTCGATATAATCTAGGATGGCATCACCTGCATCCTGTGGTAAAGGAAGACAATCTTCTCTATTCATCTTACCCAAAAGACGTACAGAGCCGTTATGCCAATCGATATGATCTAGCTTCATATCAACAATATCTCCTGCTCGCAATCCGATGCGCGACAACAACAGAATAATTGCACGGTCACGCAATCCTTTTGGAGTCTTTATATCACAAGAGTTTATAACCTGTTCAATTTCTTCTGCAACAATATATTTAGGTATTGAAGAAAGTGACCAATTAGCCACAGCAGGCACCGCTCTGTCTAAATCTGGCGCGCATAGCCCTTTCACCGCTAAGAATCGCAAATAACTTCGCAATGCTGTTGTTAAACTTTTGAGTCTTGCCAGAGAATACTGTTTGGAAAGTTGTAACACGGTTCGTTTAATGTTTTTTGCATCATAATCTTGGGACTCTTGTCCCAGTAAGGGTAAAATAACATTAATAGAGTCAGAGTAATGTTTTACCGTTATTGACAATAATCCACGATATTTCAAAAACTCACAAAAATGAGCGTTTGGTATCGGTAAAGAATGTTCTAGAGGCGTGTAGCTAGGTATCCCCCCGTGTTTACAAACAAAAACAATGAATTTTCGAACGCGATTAGCATATTTTATAGAGACAAACGTTTTTTTTCGACTTCCTGGACAATGACAACGATGTTTAGCAAATCGTTCCACAACTTCTACATCAATATCCTTTATTGAAACTTCATTAATAGTTAGCCATGTACCAAAATGCGAGACGGAATCGATGTAACCTCTAACAGATAAGTTCGTATAACCTTGCTCTGATAGGTGTTGAGCGTAGATTAAAAGATAAGGTTCTAATTCACCCGGCAAGAGAAAATCATTAAATTTATTGACATATTGCGTGATTTGATTCATTAGTGCTAGCTCCCAAAGTGATTCGGGGTGTTAGACAATTGAGGTGTAATTATGTGCTCTTTTTATTCAACTGAAGTCCTATATACTGCAGCTTTTTGATGGTTGCGGCACATAACTGAACACTCTACATAATTGCGCTTATGTGCTGCAGCACATAAGCGTAAGCAATTTGATGGTTTAGCGGCACTAGCACAATCAAAACTCAAGCGACCGGCAAGCAGTGGTGAGTTATTTGTTTTTATTAATAAGCGCCGTACTTACATCAAAATCCTTTACTACAGTCGTGGCGGGTATTGTTTATGGAGCAAACGCCTTGAACAAGGGCAGTTTCATCGGGTGAATAGTGATGAGGATAAAATGTCACTCAATTGGGCGCAATTACAGTGTTTAATCGAAGGCATTAATTGGCAAAAAGCACCACAAAACAAGCGCTATACTAGGTAGGTTTTGTTATAATTTTCGCATGAAAACGAGCGAAACAAACACATCTCAACAAGATAAAATTCAATCACTTGAAGAGCGTAATGCTGTGCTTGAACAGCAGCTAGATTGGTTCAAGCGTCAACTCTTTGGTCGTAAATCAGAAAAACAATTACTTGATGAAGCAAGTGCCCAAGGCTCGCTGTTTGCTACCAACAAAGGCGCTCCATCAATTGATACATCTACCGATATCAAAGCCCACAAACGTAAATCCAATAAACAACTCAATGGCGATGAAGTCAATGACACGGGCTTGCGTTTTGATGCGAGTGTTCCCACTAAAGTTATCGACATTCCAAGACCAGAGCTACAAGGTGAAGACGCAGATAACTATGAAATCATCGGTTACAAAGAAACTAACCGCTTAGCTCAACAGCCAGGCAGTTATACGATATTAATCTACCGTCGCCCTGTGGTTCGTCATAAAAGTAAACAAACAGTGAAAACCACATCGACGCCAAGCAATGTGCTTGAGGGTTGTTATGCAGATGTTTCTCTTATTGCAGGCTTAATGGTAGATAAAGGCGTGTATCACTTGCCACTTTATCGACAACATCAACGGATGATTGATTCTGGTGTTCATATCAGCCGAGCTACCTTGATTAACTGGATTCAAAAAGGTATCGAACTATTAAGACCTATCTACCAAGCACAGCTAAAATCAATCATCAACAGTAAAACCCTTGCGATGGATGAGGTGCCGATAAAAGCGGGTAGAAAAAGTAAAGGCAAGATGAAGCAAACCTACTTCTGGCCAATGTATGGTGACAACAATGAAATAGCGTTTACTTGGTCGAATAACCGAGGCTTTTTGCATGCCCAACATCAACTTGAAGGATTCACAGGCACATTGCTGACCGATGGTTATGCGGCTTACAGCAAAACCGTAGCAAAACTGAATGAAAAAGAAGATACCGTGACTCATGCGACTTTCGGGTACACGCGCGTCGTTACTTTGACAGAGCATTACAGATTGAGCCAATAGCGGCACAAACTGCCATTGACCAAATTGCCTTGCTTTATAAAAATGAAAAACACATCAAAAATAACATTATTGAGGCTAGCGAGGCATTAGCCTACCGACAAAAGCACAGTGAGCCACTGGTTACTGAATTTTTTAACTGGGTTTATGAGCAACGACAGCGAGTCGACTTAACCCCTAAAAACCAACTCACAAAAGCCTTAAATTACGTGAATGAGCGGCAAGTTGAATTAAAAGTGTTTCTGGCGAATCCTGATGTCGCCATGGATACCAATCATTTAGAACGGGCTTTGCGTGTTATCCCCAAGGGGCGAAAAAATTATCTATTTTGTTGGAGCGAACTCGGTGCAGAGCAGTTAGGTATTTTACAAAGTTTACTGGTTACCTGCCGCTTACAAGAAATCAATCCCTACCATTACCTTGTTGATGTATTGCAACGTGTCAGCATTCATCCTGCATCAAAAGTTGAAGAGCTTACGCCTAAAATGTGGAAAGAAAAGTTCGGGGATAATTTTTTAACGTCAGATCTGGCATGAATGGGGTGATCTAACCCCAGAATGATCGCTTACTTATCTAATATTAGCGCTAACAATAGCGTTATTAAACTAGCATACACAGGTAGTGCTGTTAGGATTTGCTGATAGATGTTTTCAAACAATGTCGGCATTACGTTCGTGCTCTTATTTCACTAATTAATGAATTAATTGAAAGCGGTTGTTATGTGCATAAGTTAATTGTAATAAACACCCATTGTCGAATAATTGATAAGCATTACCCGTTGAGATATTGCCTAACTTGGCTAATGAACAACGCAATGCTTCACCATGAAAAATAACGAGTAAGTTTTTATTTTGATAGCGTTGCGCTAATGACTTAAGTGCTTGATAAATACGCTCTCCACAAGTTAAAGCACTTTCACCACCAACAGGAGCTAGTTGCGTAAATTGATGCAATATTTCATGATAGTTTTTATCCTTTTTAATATCCGCCATATGCTGACCTTGCCACTCTCCCAAATCTCGTTCAAGTAAACCATCATCATAAATAATAGGAGCAGTTAATTGTTCCGGCATATTTGCGCACCCGCTGCCGCCCTTCCCAATGGAGATGAAACAATTAAATCAATATTTTTATGGGTTAGCTGTAACGCAATTTTTTCTGATTGTTGCTTACCTAATGACGTCAAGTCACTGTCAAGTCGGCCTTGATAACGTTGAATTTTATTCCATTGGGTTTGTCCATGGCGAGCTAAATATAGATTTACTGTCATAGAGTGATTTTATGCTTTCGTATTTGTGATGACACGTTTAATGAGGGGAGGAGAATAACGAAATCATTAACTTGGTTCAATGCAAATATGAGAAGAGTACAAAATTTCTAATTGAATGAAAGGTTTTAGCTATAAGTCATGTTAATTCTTGAATAACTGCTATGCATGTCGTAATATCTGCGCTGATTTAGGTGTCTTGTGTTATTCCTTACCAGATAAAAACTATCTGACAGGTTAACTTATGAAGATGAAACGTGAAACTGGTGAGATACCAGTACTGCCCCCGCAACGGTAACTGTGAGCAGCAACAAAACCACTGTATTGAATCACATTGTCGGTAACGACATCAGTGAAAGTATGGGAAGGTGTTGCAAATGCGATGATCAGAAGTCCGGAGACCGGCCTGATCATATTTATTAATAGTCACTTTATTAATATATATGTTAATCCCATATATATTAATAACGATATCTTCTATTGATGAATATTACTCGACAACTGCGGTGGGCGGTAATTCAGAGAAAAGTACACGGTCTGTCTTATTGCTCCATAAATTAATGATGTTTTATTGTAATAACTAAAACACTTTACTTATTAGCTGCATACCCTACACCGTTTACCTACTTTGATTCCCTACGCCGTTAATATTATTAATATTTTAGACAGCGGGATCGTTATGAAATCAATCAATCAAAAATCACCTATTAGTTTGCTTCTTGTTGTATTTGCAGTGTTAACTTTGCTTATGCTTGCTACGCGAACACATCACTTTGCCACTTTCAATAGTTTACCAAGCGCATCAATCGCTATATTTTTCCTCGCGGGAATGTACTTACGTAATATGAAAGCCTTTTGGTTTTTTTATGTGTTAAGCGTAACGATAGATCTGGGTTCATCCTATTATCGCGGTCAGTTTGGAAGTTGCATCACGACCTCATACCCGGCATTAGTATTGAGTTATGGTGTTATGTTTGCCGCAGGCTTTTATGCTCGACCTAACTGGCAGAAAAAAGGTTGGCAGTTAAACATTATTAAAGTGGCACTAGGTCTGTTTGTTGCGAGTTCAATCGCTTTCTTTATTTCAAATGGTAGCTATTACACTTTATCGGGTAAGTTTCCTGATTTATCTTGGGCTGAATACGCTACCCGTGTAGACAAGTACTTCTTCAGATCTATTTCTAATCCTACGTTCTATGTTATTTCTGCAATCGTTATTGATTTCACTGTAAGTCACTTCTTTGCTGATAAAACCATCAACAGCAAAATTAATACTAATAATAAATTTTAGTATTGATTTGAGTTGCAAACAATAACTTGGCCTACATCGAAGGAATAGCCTAATGGCATCAGACAATAAGATATTTCAAAATAAACCCGATCATAAAATGGCTAGCGGGGTTATGTGTCCGGCATTGATTATTGCAGCTCCGCATTCTGGCTCAGGTAAAACAACGGTAACGGCTGCATTGGCGCGCTATCATCGCAATCAAGGTCGCAAGGTTACCGTGTTTAAAGTAGGTCCCGACTTTATTGACCCGATGATACTCAGACAAGCCAGTGGTGAATTGGTTTATCAATTAGATTTGTGGTTAGTTGGAGAGTCGGGCTGCCAAGAATTATTGTATCGTGCAGCGCTAGAGTCAGACCTTATATTAATTGAAGGAGTGATGGGGTTATTTGATGGCACACCGAGCAGTGCAGATTTAGCCCAATATTTTAATATTCCTGTTCTGGGTGTCATTGATGCAAAAGCAATGGCGCAAACTTTCGCTGCAGTTACTTTTGGTTTAGCCAAGTTTCGTGAAAATCTGCCCTTTTCTGGGGTTATCGCTAATAGAGTGAATAGCGAACGTCACGCCGACATACTCCGTAATAGTTTGCCAGAGGAGTTCTGTTTTTACGGACGTATGCCAAAAGATGAAAGCATTACGCTTCCAGAACGTCATTTAGGCTTGGTGCAAGCACAAGAATTAGCCGATATAGATACTCAGTTAGATCAGGCTGCAAGTCATATTGCCAATACAAAATTAACTGAATTACCGGCAAAAACTGAGTTTTATGACATCAACGACGAGAATAACCACAGTACCGAAGAACAAGCCTTGGTTGATACGCGTATCATCATTGTGCGTGACAATGCTTTTAGTTTTATTTATGCAGCTAACATTTCCTTTTTAGAGCAAGCAGGAGCCACTATTATTTATTGCTCGGCACTTAACGACGAGCACTTACCTGATGGCGATATATTATATATTCCGGGTGGTTACCCCGAATTGTATGCTCAACAATTAATGAATAATGTCAGTTTTTTAAATGATGTAAGAACTTTTTCTGATACCAATAAGCCGATAATTGCTGAATGTGGTGGGATGTTATATTTACTTGACCAACTTACTGATATGTCTGAAAAAAAGTTTTCGATGCTTGGATTAATGCCGGGTAAAGCGGTAATGCAGAAAAAGCTTGCTTCAATAGGATCTCAGCGGGTTGATTTGTCTCAGTTATATCAATCAGAAGCACCACAATCAGATGAAAATGCAACTGAGAACGTCACTGATAACGTAAGTGAAGATGACGCTGCCCATGTGATGCGCGGTCACAGTTTTCATTACTCTAGTGCTGAAGTCGATTTAGAACCCATTGCCCAGACTAAACATCACCCTAGTGAACGTATAGGCGAGTTTGTTTATCAGCATAACAATATTCTTGCCTCTTATATGCATTGGTATCTACCTAGTAACCCCTCTTTATCATTACGAATGTTTGATAAAACACGTTGTTTCAAGCATAACTAGCGCGTCATTACTTGAACCATTATTACTAAAATAATGACTAAAAGCATCACTAAAAAATAGCTAATACCTGTATTTATCATGTTTATTCATTATTGCCTTATTAACACTTTTATCAGAGAACTCATGTCACGCTTCATTCTGAGTAAAAAAAATATAAAGCCTTATAGCAAAGCTTTAACCATTAAAAATAACGTTACCACTTACTTTCAACGATTACTTTTTTCTGTTTTATTTGTCAGCTGTTTTGCAGTACATGCAGCCGATTTTAAAATGCTAGCATTGGTTTCAGATCGTTCTGCAGCGAGTATGGTTTCAGGTGCGCATCAATTTCTGTCTAAGCAAGTTACAGTGACACAAGATCTAACGAGCAACATTACTATTCGCAGCGTTAGTCAACTTAATCGACTCAGTAATAAGCAAATACAACAGCTGATAAATGAACATCAAGCTTTGGTGATTGCCGGTGTTTTTGGTGAATCCGTAGAGCGTTTATTGTCTTTGCAATATCAAACACAGCAAACCCGTTTAATACTCAATGCTGATCGGCGGTTAATGGTTTTACATCAAGATAGCCAACAGGGAAAAATCGCCAATTTACCTAAAGAGCAACTTCAAGTATTGATGGCGTCTTTAGACAAAAATAATTACCTACAAGCATTAGCAGTAAAGCAAAAGCAATGGCCTCAATTTAGCTACTGGTTACAAGCCCGTGCTTATTGGCAAAATAGAGGTAAGGAAAATCTAGGTTATTTATTTGAATGGATAAAGGAAATATCACTGGCTACTCAAGCTAACAGTGACTTAAGCAGTGGCTTCAGAAGTGACTTAATAAGTGATAACACCAAAGGCTTATTAGCTGATGCTCCCAAAATATTACCATTGCAACCTATACGCTTTTATTGGCAAGAACAACTCATTAGCACCGCGGTTCTGCAGCGAAGAATAGCCGAAAACATAGCTTTAAAGACAAATAAACCTATTGTATTTATTATTGACCATGACACAGGCGATCAACCCGGACAATGGCAATTACATCAACAGTTATGTAAGCCTCAATGGCAATGTGTGTCTGTGTTAGCGGGATGGGGACAAGCCAGTGAGCAGGCTGTTGAAGTTATTCTCAACTTAAAAGGCACTCAAAGTATAAATGCGAATCAAGGTATAAAAACATCACAGCCTTTTGCCTTAATCGCCTTACAAGACTTTGTTATTGGTGGCGGCGAAGGCCGAGAGTCGGTTACAACTAAATTTTCCAAATTGAATGTCCCTGTATTTAAGGGTATCAGAGTGACAGAACTAAGCGCTTTAGAATATCAATTATCGCCAACCGGTTTACCGAGCGACAGCGTACATTACCGAGTAGCTATGCCTGAATTACAAGGTGTTTCTCAGCCACATGTTTTAGCCTTAGCATCGAGTGCAAAATTAGATACCTTAACGGGAGCTAGCTTATCTATTAGCCAAGTTTTAACAGAGGAAGTAACACGTTTACAGCAACGAATCAGTGCTTGGTTAGCACTTAGCACTATCGACAATTCAGCAAAGAAAGTAGCTATTGTTTATTATAACCATCCTCCGGGACGCCATAATATTGGAGCCGATAACCTTGATGTGCAGCAATCACTGTGGCAAATACTTCAACAACTAAAGGCCGAAGGTTATGACCTTGGTCCAGAAAAAGACTTCCCTAATTCAGCCGAAGTATTACTTGATCTTCTACAGTTAAAAGCAGTTAACTTACCGCAAGATGCCACTGCGCTTAATAAAATGTCAGCATTGATAAATACGATGTCAGTCAATGACTATCAAACCTATTTTGATACGTTACCTGACATAGTTAAAGCTGAAATGATTGAGGGGCCACTAGGTTACTTGCATGCTCAGGTAAACACTTACCTTTATGGACAAGGCGAAATTGAACTAAACAAACTTTCTAACGTTGAGAGCAGTTCCGTATTAAAGGCTTTACTCAATAAGGTAGAGAGTACCTCGGTAGATTTACATCACGCTCTTGATGGTATTCGTCACAAAGGTCGTGCTCGTGCGTTAGATTTACTTGCGCAGTTAACAGATGAATATACCCAATTAATTACCGTAAAACTTAATAACAACGATGTTAATACTGGGCAATGGCAAACGGCTGAAGAACTCAAACAAGCGTTAATCGATATGCAAATTGAAGGCATACGTGGTTGGGGGAAAGTACCAGGGAAAACAATGGTATGGAATAATAAAATTCTTTTACCGGGGGTACAATTTGGCAACGTATTTTTAGGTCCACAACCACCAAGAGGTTGGGAGCTAAACGAAGAGTTATTACATGCCAATATGACCTTTCCGCCACCGCATCAATATTTGGCATTCTATTATCATTTACGTGATGTATTTAAAGCCAATGCCATTGTTCATCTAGGCCGCCATTCTACTTATGAGTTTTTACCAAAGCGTGCGGTAGGTTTATCAGCAAGTGATTATCCGTCGTTAATTATTGAAAGTATCCCGAGTATTTATCCTTATATTGTTGATGGCGTAGGTGAAGGGATTCAAGCTAAACGTCGTGGTATTGCCGTTATGTTAGATCATTTATCACCACCGTTAGCAACTACAGAATTATATGATGGCTTGTTGCAATTACGACAGTTAATTGAAAGTGCTGAGGCGGCGTCAAACCAAGACACTAAGAAAAAAGCCATTAAAGCGTTACGACATAAAATTAAAGTACTGAACCTAACCGATGAACTTGTTGCCAGTATGGACGAAGAGTTACAGGTGCGAGGTATTGGTTTTGGTGAAGTAGATGATGATTTTTTACTACATGAAGTCGGGCATTACTTAACAAAATTACAAGAAGACTTTATGCCTTTGGGCTTACATGTTTATGGTCAAGATTGGCAGCCTAACGCCATTGAAACAATGATGACGTCCATTGAAAAAGGTGAATTGGACTTTAGTGATAGTCAATATAGCACCATTAAACAAAATCTGATTAAGTCACCTAAAAGTGAAATGTCGGCATTTATAAATGCGTTAAATGGTGGTTTTGTTGCACCAGGAAAAGGTAACGATCCAATTAGAACACCTGACGCATTACCTACTGGCCGTAACTTTTATGCGTTAGATGGTAGTTTAATTCCTTCACAATTAGGTTTTGCTACCGGTCAACAATTAGCAAGTAAAGCAAGAAGTGAAAACCCTGTTATTGATAACACGCATAAAGAAGCGGTAATTTTATGGGCTTCTGACGCGGTGCGCGATGAAGGCGCGATGATAGCGTTTGGCATGGATATGTTAGGCGTTAAGCCGGTATGGAATCGTCGTGGTATTTTAAAATCATTACAGTTAATGCCCCTTGATAACGAGCGACTTAAGCGCCGAGATATTGTGTTTACTACCTCTGGGTTATTTAGAGATTTATATGCTCAGCAGCTAGCATGGCTTGACCGCTCGGTATTATTAGCGCTTGCCGCCAGTAAAAATACCATTGAACGCGATCACCCTGCTCTTATCAGTGCGTTACATTCAGCGCTTCAGCCGGTAGAACATATGTTAGCGCAACAAAAGCATTCATTTAATGAAAGCTTAATCGATAATATGGTTGCGAATAACTGGTTACTTGAAGCACAAGCATTATTGCGTGCTAACGCCAATATAAGCCCTGAATTACTTGGACGTCAGGCAAGTTATCGTATTTTTGGTACCGCTCCCGGTGCTTATGGCGCGGGTATTAATCGCTTAGCTGAGCGTTCTGGTGCATGGCAAGAACGAAAACAATTAGGCGAAGCTTATATAAAACGCATGAGCCATGCCTATGGTGTACCGAACGATAACGTTGCCATGGGCAGCAATGTTCAATCACTTTTTCGTCAGCAATTATCAAAGGTGAACAGTACCTACCTAGGCCGCGCAAGTAACCTATATGGTTTGATCGATAATAATGATGCCTATGATTATCTCGGTGGCTTAAATTTAGCGATTGAAACGATAAAAGGTAAACAACCAGACAGCTTTGTTATTTCCCATGCTAACAGCAAGCAATTATCCATAGACCCATTACAAACAGCTTTATTGTCTGAGCTGCGCGGACGATTTTTAAATCGACAGTGGATCGACCCTTAATGAAACAAGGCTATCTTTGGCGCAAGAACCATGGGCAGTGAATTTATTGAAAACCTGTGGGGATGGCAAGCAACGAGTCCAGAGATTATTCGCTCTTGGGTGTGGGAAGATTTAAAAGCCATTTATATTGATGATAGTTTGAATATTGGTTTAGATGATTTTTTACAAGAAAAACATAATGTTCATGTACAGAGCAACATACTCGCAGTGATGTTAGTCGCCATCGAAAAAGGCTTTTGGCAAGCAAGTCAACAAACTCAAACTGAGCTTGCAGTAAAATTTACTAAAAACATTGTCGAACATGGTATTCCCGGCAGTGGACATACCCATGCTAATCATCCCATTTATGAATTTATTAAACCTATGTTGTCACTTGAGTTAAAGCGTCAATTGGCAGAAGTACTGGCATCGGCAAATCATAACCCTGTGGGAGAAGTCGCTTCAGGTGTTCAACATATCCAAGAAATTAGCACCGAAATACAACAGAAAAATACTCTCGATTCGACTCAGGACTCTACTCAGAATCCTAAATCCTCAGAGAAAAAAGAGACAACTAGCGAAGAAAATGAGAGTGAAAACAACAATGAAAAATCTACTCAACAAGAGTACTTATTACTTGGCTTAATTATTGGCATTTTATTGTTAGTGTTAGCCGGATATTGCCGTTCTCGTCGTCAACTACCAAAACCACCGCTAATGCCAAGAAAGGAAGGTTAATATGTTATATGGTTTCTCTTTAGATTTAATGCACTTAATCACCTCATGGTTATTACAACCGGTAATTTGGGGCTTATTGTTTTTTACCGCATTAGCCGTGTATGAATTTGGATTGGCTATTGGTGAACGCTTTTCTGTTATTCCTGCTTTAATTGCGGCAAAACAAAAGCAGCAGTTAATAGAACAAGGTAAGAAGCGCATTGAACGCGCTGACTTTATTACACGTATTGCGCCTATGTTAGG
This sequence comes from Colwellia maritima, assembly GCF_022669015.1. Lineage (GTDB taxonomy): Bacteria > Pseudomonadota > Gammaproteobacteria > Enterobacterales > Alteromonadaceae > Colwellia > Colwellia maritima. The sequence goes on from NZ_JAKKSL010000007.1 coordinate 186,516, forward strand.
TTTAATGGGGACATTAATCCCCTTAGGTCCGGGTTTGTCAGCCTTAGGAACAGGTGATATTAGTATTTTAACGACCGCAATGACCGTAGCCTTTGATACCACCATTATAGGTCTACTCGGCATTATGGGCTTCGTTTTAGGGCGAATGCGTAGACGTTGGTATGACAATGCGATGCAACGTTTAGACGACATTGTGATAGAAATAGAGTCAGCAGTAGCTATAAAACTTTCTGATGAAATCGTTTTAGCTAAAAGTGCTTAAGGTAAGTCCATAATATGAATGATGCATGGCGAAGTAGCCAATTTGATAGTCAAGAACAAGAGCCACTTGGTCCTCTTGCTAACTTGATTGATATCATGCTTGTTTTTGCTTGTGGTTTAATTGCCGCATTAGTGGCGCTTAGTCCTGAATTAGAGGAGCACTTTCAAGTAAGCAAAGAAGTAAATAAACAACAAAGTGCCGCGCAAATCCAACCAGTAAATACAGTAGGTAAAGAATTATCCTCAGCACCAAAAACATTGATGAATAAACTGGAGAGTCAGGATGGTTATCAGTCAATGGGCCAAGTATATAAAGATCCTAAAACTGGTAAGTTGATCCTGATTAGTAATGAATAGTCAGCTACGAAAAATAAGTAATAAATAGTGAGAAAAACATGAGCGATATTATTAAGAAGAGTGCATCCGAAGAAGATAAAGCACAGTTAAAAGAGAATAAACATATTGAACGACAGAAGAAAATTAAAAAAGCTGTTGATGAACGTGTTGCCAACGCAACAGAAGAACGTGGTGTTTTTGTAGTTATAACAGGTAATGGTAAAGGTAAAAGTACATCAGGCTTTGGCACGGTATTACGGGCTATTGGTCACGGTCAAAAGGCGGCATTGTTCAATTTATCAAAGGCTCTAAATGGGAATGCGGTGAAATGAATATTTTAAAACAATTTTCAATTCAACATCATGTTATGGGGACTGGCTTTACTTGGGAAACACAAAGTACCGACACAGACATCGCCGCGGCGACAGTTGCATGGCAAAAAAGTAAAGAGATGCTGAGCGATGAAACCCTTGATATTGTATTGCTTGATGAAATGACTTACATGGTTAAGTATGGCTACATTGAACTAGATGATATTATCGAAGCTTTAAATAATCGACCTAAAATGCAACACGTATTAATTACTGGGCGAGCATGTCACCGACGATTAATCGAATTGGCGGATACAGTGTCAGAAGTTCAGCCAATAAAGCATGCTTTTAAAGCGGGTGTAAAAGCTCAAAAAGGTCTGGATTGGTAACTGCTAGATTACTAAAAAATCAATAGGCTTCTATATCTATTGAGGAGCGAAACCGCCTTAGACTAAACAACCACCGTCTAAAGACGGGGGTTTAAACCAATTCCTGCGGACGAATTAATACTCTAATTTCATGCGCATCAAGGACAATACTAATGTCCGCTTTTTAGATTAGATACATAATTGAACGCAAAATTTCGAGTTAATATTTTATTCTAACTGTCTTTCCGCACCTAAAAACATAATAAAAAAGCTTGACGCAGATCGCCATATTTGATCTATTACTTATCTTTGGGTGATGGAAAAATAATGGCGTCATATTCAACAAAAGGTCTTGATCATTTAGGTTTGGTTGCCGGCATGAACAAAGAGCTTGGTATTGCCAAGTTAATTGATAAATCTCTTCCAGAGCAAAGTGATGATAAACTTATTTCTTATGGTCAGCTTGTTGAAGCGATGATTTTAAACGGGCTTGGTTTTGTTGGTCGTACCTTGCACATGTATCCGCAATACATCAAAGAACGCCCTGTTGATGTGAATTACAACCCTTCTAACGACTAAACAACGATATTTTGTACTACATCATTATTTTGTACTGGGAACTTATCAAATAATGGCGGGAATATTCCAAGGATTAAGGAATTTCCGGCCGATGATCGCTATTGGAGAATAGACTGGTTTGGTGCTATCGAGCGAAATCCACATATACCTTCAGAGCCCTTCGTTCAAATCGTAATAAGCCCGCTTTTTCAAAACGAGGACATACACTCCTCTGCTAAGAAACTCACCTCTACTCATGTTACAGACTATAAAGAGCAATGCGTTATAAAGATAGGTGTAGGCCAATTGCCATTGGTCAGTATAGGCTCAATCTGGCTAAATGGTTACTGCCAGACTGTCAAAGCAGGTAAGCAGGAACGCTTTTACAATCTCATAATAAACAACAAAAGTATTCGAACGCTTCCAAGCAACCACAAGGAAGAAGACAAAAACCTAATACCCTACGACGGCTATCGAACTGGAAAAGGTTTTATGGCCAATTTAGTAGCTGTTGAGAGAGATAATGATCCCTTCGGACTACTGATTCCGGCAATGGAATTAATTCGTTTTTATTACGCTGTATCAACAGACATGGCGCATGTTATTTTTTCAGGTGACCTGAAGCACCAACCAAATAATGTTCTCAATCCTGAAAAGTGTGGTTTTTTAGAAGAAGAGAATCGATGCATACTACACTTACGACAACATCTTTCAAATGAAGATGGTTTGGTGATCGGCAGGATACTCTCTAGCGATGAAGCTTGGCAGGGGGCAACGCTTCCTCATGACGCTATGATGCGCGACTCTCTGAACTCCAAATTTTCGCATCCTGAAAGTGGGTTTCCTTTCTTCGGCATTACCAATCTAAAAGTTAGAGGGAAATACATAAAAGCTCAAGATAGTCATTCTAAAAGCGGTTGGCGTTATTTGGTACTGAGTATAGAACATTGCTCAGCCCCGTTTCCATTTGAAAATCTCACCGCAGGAAGAGACAACGACGCAGGCCAATCAGAAGGTGAAGATGAACTTAGCGATAAAGAAAAGGCAACAGCATTTCCAGTGTCGAGGCATAAAACATCTGACGGTAAAAAATCATTTCAAAATACAGATGAACCAGATCAAGCAAAAACCAATGAGCACATTCCTCTACCCACCGACAGGTTTGGCGCTATTACAGGGAAAAAAGTCGATAGACCGGAAAAAGAACAGTGTCGCTATATTAGCAGACTACGTAACGCTCCAAAGAAAGATGAACCAAAAAACCTAGGAACTGGGCAAGGAAACTCTGATGGTTCAGAAACTGGTCGAGGCCACGTAGATCAAACCCGAACACGCCGAAAAGCTCTCCCTGCAAGCTTTGAAGCCTTCAAAGAGGCCATAGAGCTGCTAAACCAGATTGAAGGAATTCAGGCCTGTATACGTCCAGAAGAAGAAGCTATCGAGTATATCCCGCTGACAACACCGGCCAATAAAAGACAATGGTCGTATCTTGACTCAAGCACACGAACCAGACGACAGGTAATTATTGCAGATATCTATTTTCAACATAGGTGGTATTCGTTAATTGAATTTGAATTACGGAAAAGTGACAAATGTAAAGTAGCATTGATATCTAACAGTAATGGGGAATATTACTCTAACTATCAAATAAATTACCTGCTATTTCAGCTCGCAAATGAAAAAGGTATTTGGAAAAATTGCCGCATATTTGCAGGAAAAGCTATTAATATTATTACTATGAAGCATACATGGCCATCAGAAGTCCAATTCTGTAAAGCTATCTATTCTAAGGTAAATTTTAACAGTGTAAGTACTTAATATTTCTCTTACTCAACAAAGGTACAAATTGACTCATTCATCAATTTCTGGCAACTCAACTAGTGGTCTAAATATACGAGGTAAATATTTACTTTCACAATACAACTCTTGATCCAAAGCTCGATTGTGGCAACGTTCGATGATTATTGAGCTAATCGGCTGTTTATATTGTATATTTTTTTGACCTTCCTTCTCAAAGATTCGGTGGTATGGATGCCCTTGAGTACTAACATCATCAAGCATATCTACATAAATTGAGGATAGCTTAAGTTGATGAATATTTTTTTGTAGTGATTCAAATATAGAAAGACCTGCTTTATCTAGATCTCCCCAAAAAATAACCAAAGACTTGATCAATATTGCTTTCAAATCCGGTTGAGGCTGATTATCTGTTGGGCAAGCAATTATTGAGTTACTTGTGATTTTATCAGCAAAGTTCTCTAATGTAAGTCCGTAGCCATATGACGATATTATTAGAGTATTGTATTTATGAGCGTACGGTTTCAGATAATTAAACACTCGAGGGTTCTCTACAAATAAAACCTGTGAAGAAGTAGGCTGACCTGCTGTTAATATATAATAAGTAGATTCGTCATGAGGCAGCGAAATACCTAATTCTTTTGTTAACCGTGAAATGTTATCTAGAGCTTTTGAACTACCAAGTAAATGACGAGCACTAAAAATATACCTGTCATGGCTATGCATCACTCCCGATCCTTTAATTGCCAACAAACCTTTTAAAATTTTCGCTATATCCTGTTCATTAAAGCCATCAAAATATTTATGATGCTTTATAAATATATTACGGATTTGTTGGTCATTCGTTACTTCATCAACCACACTCTCAACTAGTTTTCGGCTTTCGGAAACAGGCTGATGTCTGATATCTGTCCAAGCAACTTTTTTTACAGGAATGCCACGAACGTTTATTCCAGTAATAAGTCCTGCTTTTGATAACTGTAATAATGCTTGTTGCACATCTATTGAGCTTAAACTCGTTTTATCTATTAGTCGCTTAATTAAAGTTCCTGGGTTAAGTTGTTTGGTACCAGGCTCGCCAATGAACTTGATTAACTCAATTTTAATTATGTCTATAGCTTCAGGCATCACATTCTTCCGACTCTAATTGCAATGTCATTGATGCCATTTGAGTACTTTCATCAGGTTTTATTTGACTGGCATGTAATAATACACCTTTTCGATTTCTTTGGAGATATATTGTAAAAACGAGGGAATATATCAAAGTTGTTCTTGTAATATGGGTTATGTAACCATCCTATAATCTGGAATTCATCCTTAATATTCATCACAGTTTCCAACGAATCGTTAATCATTTTTCTATCTGATAAATTGGAAAATAATCCATCAATAAGCACAACTTTATCTGCAATAGGGCTACGTTTTACACGATTTAAAGTCTTTGGTGTTGTTTACTCGTTCTGAGTTAAATGCTGCAAGTTTTACTAATAGCAACAAACCAATCGCAGCTTTTTGACCAACAGAAAACATTTCAGATAATGGAACTAACCTATCTGCTGTTAGTCTAGGATGAATGACTTTAATCGAAGGAAGGTTGTTATTTTTATCGTCACTACCCACAAAAACTGAACGATTGAATTCTAGTTTCAGTTTTTCTTGTAACTGTGCAATATGCTGACTTTCAGTTTTGCTGACTAACCTATCGGCATTTATTAAATCACTTTGAAAGCGCTCTTCCTCAATTCTCACTGAGGTTATCATTTTGTCTATTTGATCTTGTATTTGCTCATCAGAGATAACGTTTGAGTCAAGGATAAACCCGGCTTGACCGCTTCCTTTACCTAAAGAAGATTTCATTAACTTTAAGTTTTCCTTCAATGTATTAGTAAGCAATACCATATTATTTGCTAAGGTTTGCTTTTGGTTTCTAACATCTTCCGCTGTCCGCTCTACTATTTTTTCCTTATCAATGGCTGTTTGTTCGATATGTGGCTTTAACTTGTTTACTGCTAATACAATACGGCTAATGTCGCCATGAATTAATTCCTGACGCTCAGCTTCACGAATGACTTTATCTGTTTCAAGATTTCTTTTGATAGTTCCTACTATATCGTTTTGTTTACTATTCATGGTTTTAGTGAGAGCTGATATTTCTTCATGTGCAACTTCCAAGCCTAAGCCTTCAATTGCATCAAAAAGATTAAGGTATAATTCCGCAGTTTGATTAAGATCTCTTTTCTGATCTTCTCTAATCTCAGCTTCAATATTGATGGCATACTTAGTGAACGAGTTTAACTCTGTTGCTTCAAATGTTATTTCAAGTTCTGTTTGTAGGTAGGACGTTAATTCTGAGGCCAGATGATACATACGCATGAATTTCACATATTCCTCTTGATATTCCTTAGCCTTGAAAGCTTTATCTGGAATTTTCTCCTGATTATTCTCTATATCATCAGTTATCTTTTGTATAAGTTCATCGTTATTTATAATAGTTTCATTAATAGACTGAATTTTGCTAATTAATGTAGTGTTGTAATTTTCATCACCTTTTATATCAACGTATGCCTGCGCTTGTTCAAAGTTGAATTTTAATTTACGTTCTAATAGACGTTTTTCTTCAATTAACTTAGATTTCTCACTTGTATAAGATTGATCAAATACTGGGCCGGCCTCTTTCACAAACAAAGCGGCCTGTATTAATGGTGTTTTCCACTCTGAGTATTTACCATTAGCCCGAGTGTAGTTTTCGGATAAATCTAATACATTTTGAGAAAGCTTCCTGCATTCTATTCCTTCATTCTCTACATGTTGACTAAGTGATTTTATTTTGGGTTTAATTTCGGCTAACTTTCTACCTAGAGTGTTTATTACAGATAGCCCCCCTCATGAACGAACAACTGAGCACTAGCTAAACGAGCATAACACTGTATTTCTTTATTATTGAGTACGACAACTTCAGCATTGAGTTGCTCTTGCTTCAACTCAATGTCGTTTAAATCGGTTTCAAGTTGCTTTAACTTATCTACACCTCCTAAAGCAATAAACCTTATAGAATTTTGAAAACGTACTATGTTTTTGTCAGTTAAAACACTATTTAACTCATCTCTCTCCACAGCTAACCCTATTAACAAGGTTTCAGTATTAATCAGTTGTTCAATAGTCGAATTTAATTTCTCGTCACCACCTATTTGATCATAGTACTGTGCAACTTTAATTAAAAGAAACTCTCTAGAGGCTTTTACACTACTTAAACGCTTATATTCCTTAGCTGTTTCATCTACACGCTCACTACAGGCAATAAGTTTCCTCGGTGTATCTTGGCGAAATGCTTGCTTTACACGTTGTAGCCATACATATTGTTCACTTTCTGGCGAGATTGCTTGTATTTCAATTTCAGTATCATTTATTTCTTGTTTTAATTCGCTTATTTGTACTTCTAAGCGCAACAACAGCTCAGGCAGGTAATTACTATCTTTCAGAACCTTTACATGAAGAGATTCATACGATAATAACGCAGAAGTGTTGTTACTATCTTTGCAATATGCAATGAGTTTTTCACGATAAAACACAGGATAATCCATCCCTACTTCAATAAGATGCTCTAACATTTCAGTAGCTTGTAGATTTGTTTCAACAACAGGTGCATGAAGAACACTAGAGAACTCAGCAAGACACCTGGCTAATTGTTTTTCCGATAGACCCATTCCAGATATCACTTGATGCACAGTTTCTCCTGAAAATTCCAGTTCAGAGAGGATCTCATTCACAAGGTTGCTTGGTGTCAATTCACCGTTTTGTTTCAAATCTTTGGTATTGCGTATTAACTGATATCAGCTCTTGCCTTTTTCGCCCTAAAATTGCAGATTTGTTTCCGTATTCAGTATTTATCTGAGTAATTACCGAGTCAATATCCTTGTCATATTTACTTTCAAATTGTTCGATAGCAGATAGTAACTCAAACTGTTCGCTCCATTCTTTATCTAGTTCAAACAATTGAGCTTTGGCCTCACTCAACTTCTTCTCAATACAGTTTTCAATATCACCTAAATCTACCTCTGAAAATAGGTTACCAAAGTAATTCTCAACAACCCCAAAAGAGTTACTCGCTGCCGGCAACCTTTTGAATTCTTCATCAAGTTGCGCCTTAACTGTTTCGTGTTTGCTTATTTGTGCGGTCAGCTCATTTTTTCTTGTTTGCTTATTGGTTAAAAATTGTTGTGGGTTGTCACAATTGAATTTACTAGTCACAAAATGATAATCGTCTACAACTAATTCTAACTGTTCATGTTTGTTAGCAAGAGTTTGAGAAAATTGTTTTGCAGCGTCCAATTCTTGACTTTTTGCATCCACCTCTTTTTTAAGGTTCTTCTGGAGGTTTTCGGTAGTAGCAAGTTCGCCATCCGTATAATGATCTTTAACAGCATTGTAATCATTTTGTTTAGAGATCATCTCGTTTAATTTCACTTGCTGACTTTCAGCCTCTTGACCGAGGTTAGTTAAAGTCCTCCTATCTGTATCAAGCTGCTCACTCCTATCATTTAACTCTTTTTCTAACTCTTCTTTTTTAGCCTTTAATTCAGTTGATTTTTTTTCTAACTCTTCAAGCTGAGAGGAGTAATCTTCTAACTCCCCGAACATACTTTTTGCACAATTATAGTGCTCCCGAAACGGTGACAATGCAGCGTTTCGGTCATGAAGCGCTTCATATCGAGCATCATTAGCATTTTTACTTTTTTCGATGATTACAAGCGTTTCTCTAGGCGTTTCAAGCTCCTCCTTTGTAAAGTCAGGTGATTCACACATTGCGATATAAGCTTGTTCATTTAACTCATATTTTTCAATACTGTCTTGAAGTGCTTTTCGCTGTACTCCAAGTTGCTTATTTTCTTCCTGAAATTCTTTCTGCTCTAGTTTTTGCTTCTCAATATGATATTTAAACTGACATAGCTCGTCGTATATAGGATTAGGAGATGGGAGTTTATTTCTAATATCAAAGCCATAATTTATACAACGCAACAAATGCTCTTTTCCACCTTCGACAACCACTCGGTTATCCCCGATATAACTCAGCAATGTAACTGCTTCCTCGATAGTGAAATAGTGATTACGATGCCCCCCCGTATTTTTTACACAAGCAAGATCCATAGATATTCCAATAACTTGTGATGATTTTATTTTTTTGGAAGGAATAGATTTAGATAAACATGTTTCATTTACACGAGAAACGGACATATTCAGATATTTTGCTAAAACCATATCACTAATCAGCCATTGTCCTTCGTGAAAAGAAAGTCTGGTTGGCAATCGAGTTTTTGCTTACTTGGTTATCTTCTAATAATTCTTCATCAATTTGAGCAACCAGTCTTTCAAGAGGTTCTTTGCAAGTAATGCGATTAATCATCGCTAATTGATGGTTAAGCAGGTTTACTTGTTTATGAAGCAGAGCTTTATCATCTTGGTAATCTTCGATCAATGTATTAGCTTCAGACAGCCAATCAAATAAATCGTTGTAAGCATCTCTATCTTGCTCAGCCTTTTCCTGCTTGATTTCAACGGCTATAACTTTGCGAGAAGACTTAACCAATGTATCAACAAAGTGTTTTTCATCTTCTTCAGCAAAGCTACCCATAACATCCATCAATAAGTGTGGTGCTATGTGCTCATAAAAAAAAGATGTGCTGAAATCTTCTCCTTTAGGGTGAGAATTTTGCAGTGAAAAGAAATTTCCAGTGCCATCTCCCCCTCCTGATTTTTGATAATTCAATTGCTGTTGAAGAAAGCCCATGTCGAACAACAAACTTATTGCTTCAATGTACTCACTACGATTACGATTTTGGTAACCTTTTTGATTTTTAAGCACCTCTTTGAATTGCTTATCTGTAACTAATTCGATTTGTTTACTTTCATCTTCATTTCGAACAAAGGCAACAGGACAATCAGACAGCCTTCCCTGATAGAGGTAAAATGTAATGTCTTTGTCATAACATCCGTATAACCCCATCACATAATGTTCAACACCGCTTTCGAAAAGCTCTCTTCCTGTTGTTATTTGTTGTTTTACTTCAATACGAATATGACTAGAGATCCCCTTTTTCGATGGTGCAAGCAGTCTCTTAGTTTCTGCATGTAGGGTTCTATCTCTTGTTAATATGGTAAATATTGCATTACATAGGCGTGTTTTTCCTCGCCCATTATCAACGCGTCCTATTGCATTTTCACCATCAAAATCTAAGCATAGGTGTGGCCAATGTGCTTTCCATGCAGGATCCCAAGGATCTACTCGTTCAGTATTAAGAAAGTTAGATACTTCTACCTGAGTGATTAATGCCATTAGTTACTCCGAAAATGATTTAATATTATTGGTACTGGGCAAGGTAAGTACCAATGAGGCATTACGATAAAAGTTTCTAGCTATATCAACAGCCGACCAAAGTGTTTGGGTATATATGTACTTTTCCGACTCTTGAAAATTAAACCCTGCTTCTTTAGCTGTTAGCTTTTCTAAAACGTTAAAGCGCTCCATTGCAGAGAAAAAACGAGATACGCGCTTACTAATATCAGTTACTTTGGCATCAGTAAGTACATCAGCTATAGTTTTCTGCTCATCACCAGAAGATTCTTCATTCCTCATTCCTTCAATCCCTTCAATTACACGTGTTGTGAAATCATCCTCCGAAATCCATGTGTCTTTGAAAGTACTAATTGCTTGGATCGGTCGATTTTCTTGAGTATATAGCGCATACAAAAGATGAAGATAAAGATAAGATGTCCATACCACTGAAATGTATTTATTTTCATTACGTGCGCCATCTTTAACGGCATCCCACAATTCTTTAGTACGAAGATGAGTTGGAAGTATTTCAGTATCAGAGTGGCTAGGTATTAATACAAAAGCATTACCCTGATCACCTAAGTTATATGCTTGAGCATCTAATATTTCTAATTTAAGCTGTTGTGAATAAAGAAAAGATTGAAGATCTGATATTGAATCAATATTTCTCTCCAATAATGCTCCAATATATCTTTCATCACTTCCAATATTTTTGGCTTTGTAACTTCTAGCAATCCGTTTTTTAAGTAGAAAACTATAAGTGTGTCCAATTTCTTCCAGTGTCATATCATATTCCTTATAGATAGCATAACTTCAGATAGCAATATCTTGCTGCCATTGACCAGTGTCAACGAGTGCTGACTGTCACTATTAACCCGAACGGTGATATCTTCAATTAGCTTCTGTTCATCGAAGCTTGTAGTAAATAGATCATAAATATCATCCATTTCTGACAAATTCTGCTCTTGATTAAAATGATTAATAAGCCAATGTAATTGTTTTGGCCCTGATTCCAGGTGTGTTAATAACTCTTTGCGATTCTGCTCAACCCAAGTGAATATCGGGTCGTTACCATCGTCAAAATCTACAGAGATAACTTTTGGTGTATCGTCTTTATTAGGAAGCACTAGTGCACCTGAAAAATCGATAACAGAATGGATATGAAGCGGTAGCTGCCACCGAAATGAGAGTTTGTCCAGTCCAATAATACTTCTTCACTAATTGTTGATTTAGCGAAATCATCAGCCTGACTGCTAAAATCAATAACTCCTAATCGATAATCGCGTGGTTTTTGCAGGATATTAATTAGTTGGCTAAAATTTCGACTAAGTGCTTCAATCGCTGCAATTAGTTCGTTTATATGCGCGAGCAAACGCCTGGTTGTAATGTCTGCCTCTGGGTTTGTGTTTCGTAAGTGATCTATATCTGCTCTAACTTCATCGCTTGATAGCATAAGTATGGCAGTTCTTGCTGCTTCTTGTGATAAGGAAAGCGTTTCTTGATAAACATGCCTACGATTCAAATAGGATTCGGTAAGTTCATCATAGTCAGATGACTCGTACATTCGTGTTATTTCTTCGTTTAGTGAACGAAACATCACAATATTGCTTTCTACTAATGAAGGTATTCGATGAAATTCTCCCGTTTTTATTGCTCTAGCAATCTTTTCTACTTCTTTATCTTCAAACATCCAATCTTTGAAGTTACTCGTGACTCGATAAAGAAGCCTTGAGGCAGTTGTTAACCTAACCCTGTCAGAACGGATCTGATAATCTAACAGCTTGGTAAGTTTGCGTGTTGAATTCGTCTGGCCATTATCAATGTCATAAAAAAACTCACCATCTTGAGCTAAAAACTTAGCTGTTAATTTTAACTCATCAATATCAATTGAATTGTGATTAGCGTTTAACTGCTGACATATTAACGCAAGGCTTATATATCCTGTATCCCCAGACACCGCTCTATCTGCCAAAGATTCCAGTAACTTTTGAGCAATGTAAATATACTTACCATTGAGTTGCTTAGTAGTAATTGGCTGAAGCACGCCAGAATGTTTCGTATAGCTAGTACTTTGCAATTGCACTATTCTTGACGTTGCCGCACAAATTGCAATGAATGGGTTGTCGGTATCAAAATTTAACATTATACGTAGTATTTTACTATGGGTGTAAAAATTGTACGATCTTAAAACCTATCTGTAAAGACCCCGTAGCATTTTACTATGGATAATGTTTATAATGTCGCGTAATCATTTAATTTGATATCTAAAATATGCCTGACAAAAAACAAATATACCTTTTACCAAACAAGATAGAGTTTAATGATCTTATTAATGAATTAGATGAGCCTTTTATTCGAAAAGAAAGACTCCGTTTTATTGATGCACATTTGTTTTGGACAGGTAGATTACGTAGGGAAGATATCTGCAAACAGTTTGATTTGCATGAAACAAACGCCAGTAAAGATATATCTATTTACATCAAATTGAGAGAGAACAATGTCCTGTATGATCGTAAAGAAAAAATGTATAAGGCAACCCCTCTGTTTCAACCTGTAGGAAGAAAGCAATCACTCAATACGTTACTATCCTATAGCTCTCTCAATATGCAATGGAGTGGCAATGCTCCCGATTACCTATACACTCCTCCAGTGATAGATCGACAGCCTGACTTATCAACAATCCGTAATCTTGTGATTTGTGCTGAACAAAAACTTGGTATTCAAATTAAATATCACAGCATGAAAAATCCAGAAGGAAATACTAGAATTATTTTCCCACAATACTTGATTTTTGATGGTCTTCGTTGGCATACAAGGGCATTTTGCATGTTAAGAAAAGGTTACAGAGATTTTGTAGTCTCACGCATGGCGTTAAAGAAAAACCTAACGACCAACACTGATTTACCAAATGACGAACTTTGGGAAAATATCATTGAATTAAAGATACAGCCTCATAGAAAACTAACACCAAAGACAACAAAAATTAGTAAGTATGGATTTCAATATGAGCAATGGTCAGTTAAACATAAAAATGCGACAACCGTTAGCTTATTACATTGTTAGAAATCTATATTTAGATTCAGATTTAGAGCCGCCAAGACAGTTAATTGAATGCCCTAATTGGCAAGATGTTTTGTTATGACATAAAAATAACATTTGATTATAAATTTATATTATCAATAATGAAAAAGAAGAGTTTTATGGCAAATAAAAAAGATGGATTTATGATAAATATTAATGAGTTAAAAGATCTAGACTCACATTTATCAGGTCAGCTCTCACTCAGTGAAATGCTCAATAAAGAAATAAAACAATTCATGTTCCCCACATTTAATGATTATATAAATCAACATGAATCAAATATGGATAAAATACTAGGACACAATGCAATATCATCAATCAATAATATTGAAGGTATAACAGGCTCAATAGCGTTAGAAATGGCTGACTTAACAAATAGTTTTGGTAAGGATTCTTTTCAAAATATAGCTGAAAGTACACTAGAAGAATATGAAAGATATTCAAACTTATTTTCAACGCACCCGACTAGTGAGTTAAATGATTACTTTAATAACTTAATCTCTAATACCTTAGGTAATGTATGTATTGATGAATTTTCATCAATTAACGAGCAAATAAGACTGCTTAATAAAGACTCAGTCTTATCGTCTTTGGAAGCTGAATTAAATCTAACAGAACACCACCAACATTTATTTTCTAATTTATTTGAAACTCCAAGCTGTTAAATCAAGTTCAATCACTCAATAATAGCTTAAAACAAGCACAGTCAATGATTGAACCGTACCATGACTTACATGAGTCGGTATCTTCTATAATTATGAAAAATGTGGAAACTGAGGCAGAACAGTTATTAAAAAGTATAGAGGGAACATATAACCCAACGGCTTTTGAATTACTTGAGCAGCAAGCAGCAAGCATTGGAGAAATTTTTAATGATACCGTTATTGAAACTGCTAAAAAAGAAGGTGAAAAACTACAAAAGTTATTTGACAGTACTTTAAATAGTTTCGGCTTAATGAAAGATGTTTCACTAAATACCTTAATTAATAGCTCCATTTTGGGTATTTCAGAAATTAAAAGCAGTCAATTACAAGAAGTACTAGATCTGGAAAGCATAGCCGGTGTTCATGGTTTAGAAGAAATGTTGAAACTTGCTACTTCTAACGCATTTGATATTGCCTCAAGCTACTTTGCAGAATATGCTGACAATTCACACACTAGCGAAGAAACTTTAAATGAATTTGAAGAGTTAATTAACAAGCCAAAGACTAATTTAACCTCTGAAAATTACATATTTTTCTATATTTCAACTATCTTATCTCTTTTAATGTTTGTGTATTCTATACACTCTAGTAAGCAAAGTGATAAAGAGCGACAAGCTAGCATCAATGCACTTGAAACAACGGTAATAAGTCAATTCATGATTCTTAATAGTAATACTGTTGAGATTAATAAAAAATTAAAGAAACAAACTATCGATAGCAAACCTACAGAGTACGTAGTAGAAAGAACTGTAAACCTCAGAACTAAAAATAGTACAAGCAAAGAGTCCATAATAATAACAAGCCTATATCCAAATCAAAAAGTTGAATTGTTAAAACGAGAAGGTAAATGGATTTATATTTGTTATTTTGATCATATCGAACAAGTACCAATAACTGGTCGGGTTTATAAAAAATATTTAAAGATGCTGAAGTAAAAAATAATGCATGAACTTTTCGAAACGCTTAGCCGACCAAATCTAGACTGGTCTTTAGATTTCAATACAAAAAAAGACTTTCAAGAAGTAAAGTCGATAGAACCCGAAATTCCTAGAGATATAAACACTGTTAATAGACTACAAGATTATCTACAGAATAGGATAAAAGATATCCTGACTGGTTCTAGTTGTACTGATAAACAATATGAAGAAGTATCAAACCAAATTTCGTTACTCTATTTCTGTGACGGCAAACATTTTCATCTGTTTAAGTTTGTTGCCAAGCTACGAAGCTTTTTAAATCATCTACCATCATATAGCACTGATTTAGTAAACTGGAAAAGTGCGCATAGGTTTATTCAGCTTTATTTATATACATGGAATTACCGTTTAAATTCTCTTGATTTATACAAAGAAAATGAAACTATCGCAAAAGCAGTAAAAAAGCTTCGAAAAAAACATTTTAAAGTAACCATTCATGATGGAGAGGCACAATTAGATGAAAAAAGCTTTCAAAGGTTGCTTGACGGGATAGAATATAGAAAAGAGCAGTTAGGTTCACTATTAAACGATGCTGTACTCAACATAGCTGATACGACTTTTAATAATAGGACTGGTCGTTATTATCTACGAAAGGAAATCAATATTGGTGAGGTTGAACCACAAACACCGTTAGGCTACTTATATAATTTATCACTCACCAATTTAAAAAATGTCAAGCGTAGCAATAAATCTAAAGCACAGCTTAAAGAAATTATAGAACTATCTAGAGACTTAATGACAATAGGTAGATTCCAAAGGCTCAATTATTTTGAAAGTATATTTTCTTCAGAAAATAATATTTTAACTTACTTAAGAAAAAACCTTATATATGATCAAGCTTTTACAATCCCTCAAATAAGCAACAAAAATGCTAATAAGATAATATATGGGTTATTCAACAACAAAATAATCAAAAATCTGGAAGTTGACTTATCAATTTATTTGGATATTTATAATGAATTTTATAGCCGTAATGCCATGTCTAAATTATTATTTACGCCGAATGAAATTTATCTATCTTTACTTCCCCAATATACTAAAAAGTCAGTTGAAGCAGCCGTTAATACCCTAACTTTCGATGAAAAAACTATTAACAGAGACTACATAGACCCTTTTAAAACTCAAAGTATTAACTATTTTAATAAACCTTTCATTAAATCTTTTGAAAACTATTTTTATCTCAACCCAAACTTCCATGTTACTGGTTTTATAACGACCATATATGAAAAACTAATAAATACTCTTAAAAAGCAAAAACGCAAACCTAAAGAAATAGCTCAGATATATGGAGATTTATCCGAGTTATTTGTTGCAAACCTGTTTAAACAAAGAAATATAGAATACAGGCAAGGGCTAGAATATAAACTGCAAAAGGGAGAGTTATCAGAGATTAATCATCAAGCTACAGGAGGAGAATGCGACTTCATTATAGAAACACCTGATAAAATAATATTAATTGAGCAAAAGACACAAACACTTACGTCTAAATCAAGAGAAGGAGATGTTGTAACAGGCCTTTTAAACCTAGCTCGCTCTCTGCTTAGTTCATTAGAGCAAGCAGGTCGACATGAATATATTCTCAGAACCAAAGGTTTTCTTAAATTTACCGACGGTAGCATCCTTGAATTAAAAGGTAGAAAAATTGAAAAAGTAGCTTTAACACTATTTGATTTTCTTAGCTTATCAGACGTTAGTAGTATTCGAGGAATTTTGATGTTTTTGATGAATAAAGAAATATCGTATTCAGGTGATAGTAGAGGTGTTACAGCCTCAGTAAAAGAAATTAACTCAACAATGGAGAAAATTAGAAACCAATATCGAAGTCAAGTATTTAGAAATGAATATCTAATGGATAATAACTTCCTTGTAACTCAGGATAACTTATTTCTAAGTGCTAATCAGCTGATTACTTTATTAGATGCATGTAAAAATAACCAAGATTTCTCCAATTTATTGGGGAGAACTAAATGCATAGCCAATAATACCCAAGATTGGTTTGTGATTTTTGACAAGTTAATCATGCGCTTCCATGAACAAAGCTAAATATATGTTCATTAAAATTCTATTGCTCAGTCATCTTTAAAGCTAACATTAATAAAGCAGCCACAGAGAGCACAACAACGGTTTTTATAAAAAAAACATGGATTTAGGTGTCCACCACCTTGAAATCATTTATTAACACCGGTTCTGATGAATCCCTATACAAATAATTACTTTTAACAACTTTTTTATTTATAGATTCCTCTAACTTTCTTGGCGTGTTACCAATTAACCACCAAGCAAGTTTTAAAATATAATGACGTTCATTAACGTCATATTGTTCAAAATATCGATTATCAGTAATGATACGATATAACAGATTCGATTTGTCACATATATAGCGTTGAATATCAGGATTAAAGCGCTTAGATGAGATAATTTTGCATAACTGATGCAACAAAATTAATCGGTCGTAATTTACAGGCCCTGAATTAACAAAACCTCTTTGAATAGCTCCTAGCACTCTATTCCATAGACTAAAAATAGCTTTAGGTTCAAGCTCAAGTAACTCTGCTGATGGTTCGCTTAATTTATTACCACATTGCCAAGCATTCATCGAGTGCAGCTACATCAATAATGTTAACTTTACCAAGTTCAATTCGATGAAAATTGACGCTTGCCCCACACTCGCAACGATCTTTCATCATTACCTTATGAATGGGGCAAAAAGTAAATAAGGAAAGACGCCAAGCAATGCGAAAATGCGGTTCTTTATCTTCAGATAAACATATCGGACAATACTGCATACCATAAGCCGTATGCTTTCTATGATGCAGCACTAAGGGATTGATCCATCTTAATATTCCCGATGGTTTTATTTTTGGAAATAGACGATTTACATATAGGTTCAGGGTTGTTTTAGCAGCTAACTTTAGTGATATACCTGAACGCTTAGCCATAGTTTGCAAAACAAAGTTTGGCGCTAATTTATCAATATCTCTATTCCAAATCTGATTGTGTTTACCAAACGATAAATCGGAAAATGTTTGAACTTTTAAACCATTATGATGAGCTGTTCTTACTATCCATGAAGATAAGCACTCTCCTGAATATGGGTGAGGATGAGTGGCCATAACTCACCTGATAACATTTTACATTGCTCGGTCTAGTTGTCGCTTCCGCTGCGAAGGAGTGATCCAATCAATTTTATCTAATACAGATGGTGTAATGACCTCAATGTTATTTTTAACGGCGTATACAGCCGCATCGTTTAGCAATCGCGATAATTCGCCAATATAGCCCTCACTCATTGAAAAAAGGCGCATGGCTAAGCTTTTAGCGTGTAAATTAGAGGGGTGCTTTAACGGTAACATACGCTCAAAGCTAACCAGTAACCTTAAAAAGTCCTGATTAAATTCCCAACGAGGCAGTAAAACAGGTTCAAACCGATTAGACAGTTGTGGATCAGATTGCAAAGCACGAAACGCATCTTTAGTTCCAACACCTACAATTGAAATTTGTAATTCGTTTCCTAAGTATTTAAGCACATTAAGAAAAGCACGTTGTCGATTTAGATTTCGGCTAAAATGTGGTGAATTTCATCAATAACTAATATTTTAGTCCCTATATATCTCAATAACTTTATTACCTGAAATTGCTTTTTATCAACCCGTTCACTTGGTCTATAGGGTGCGAATAATAGTTCTAGAATAGCATTATAAAAACGTCCCTCATCTGGCACTGGTGGTGCTTGAACAAGTAAAACAGGAGCAATAATGCCATCACCATCAGGATTATCTTCTGCGGGATATTGTTTTAAGAATCGCTTTGTTAACATCGTTTTACCGTTGTTGGTATCCCCAACGATTAACATATTTGGCATACGTTCTGTACGAGGGTAAGACAGTAAATCATCTAATTTAGTTAAAACAGTTTTAGCTTTTGGGTAACCAATCCAACGATCAGAACGAATTTTCTCAATTCTATCCTTATCATTAAGTAATAATTGTTCAATAGCTTGTTCATTTAAATGTTTATAGCTACTCATGACCAATCATCCATTTCTTCAAACGGTTCAATATCAAATTCGGCAATATCATCATCAAGTTGAACTTCATTGATTGTAGAGGGAGCCGGTATTGGTTTTTCCACTTTTCCATGTACCTTTCTTCGTTGCACTGAGCGACGAGCAGCCTTAGTCTTATGCACTGATTCCTGCTCAATTTCCCTCATTTTTTCGTAAGCTTCAAAAATCACATGCTCATTTAATGTTTTTTTACCCTCGGCTTCTGCTCTAGCAATCGCTTCTCTTAGTTCCCATATACTAATTGGGTGTGAGGTGTCTCTATATGGGATAGCAAAGTGAGTATGTAATTCAGGATCATAAAACCATATTTGGCTTATATCACGTGGGTCTCTTCTGAAAATAAATTTACGTTTCTTTCTTGAGTCACTTTGATCTGGTGCATTAATCCATGGACGTAATACATCGTGATAATAATGAACCTTATCAATGACAACACCATAGTCTTGTATTGAACGAAGCTCATACGGCATAAAATCAAATTTTAAGCGTTCCTCATCTTTAATTTTTGCAGGTAAGCCACAGCCTGGGTTGTGCTCATCACCTAAAATACCTTGCTTATATTTGGCTAGTGGTGTCATACCGATCATTGAATGGATTTTTTGGTGATATACATTAACAACATAATTAGCTAGCCAATGTTCGAATTCAGTTAACGTCAGAGAGGCTTTTGACTCTGAATCATAATCACCTTTTTCTGTAATATTGGCAAAAGTTGAACCTGGCAGTGCGTGTATTTCTTTTGAAAAAGTACCGAGCACACGTTCTACGTGAGCACCAAAATTTGGTCTAGCAACAGGTCTCCACTCAATATCGATATTGTACTGCTCACATGCTTTTTGAAGCATATTGCCTCGAAATTCTTTAGCATTGTCCACATGAACTTTAGCCGGTAGCCCCCAAAGCGGCCATTCACCATTAATATCGTACTTAGCCAACCACCTCTCTTTAGGTAAAATTGAATGAATTAGACATAAGCCTGTAGTCATTGCACTAGGAGGATCGAAAGAAACGTAAAAACCAGTAACCATTCGACTATAAACATCAAAAGCTAAAGTGATCCAAGGTCTACCAATCGCTTTACGGTAATGGTCATCAACTAAAATAATATCTAGCTTAGTATGGTCGATTTGAACTGCTGCTAATGGCCAATCTGCCCCTGGAAATTTACCTTTAATTGGTCGGTAGGTATTGTCAGAAACTTTACGCCCTTGTCTACGGGAAGCAAATAACTCTGGCGATAACGCCTTTATTCTATTCCTAATGGTATTATCGTGAGGTGGTGTTAAGTTTTGCTTTCTGCATAACTTTTTAACTTCATCAATCACCATTCGTTGTAATTTTTTTTGCTTAGTTAGATATTCAGTTGCGATCGCTTGTTTAATTAATTCTTCAATTTCATCATCAAACTTAGTAGAGCCACGATCTCGCCTAACCTTTGGTAACAAAGATGATAATAAGCCAGATGATTCGTATAACTTTAACCATCCATATAATGTATTAGTATGCATATTATTTTCAGCTGCGACTTTTGCAACATCAGCTCGACTACGCTTATCTAAATTCAATAGCGGTTTTATGGCTTGTAAACGTGATTTAGCAATAGCCCATGATTCATCGGTTATATTTAATAGTTCTTCAGAAGGAGCCAATATTTCAGTTTTATCGAGTTCAATATCTGCAATCGATACATTGTGTGAATCACCAGTGACTTCATCCACTATTACAACTTGAGACAAATCAAGAAGCTCAGCAACTCGATAATTCGTTCCTTTATATGAAATTTTTTTACCTGGTTCTATTTTAACTAACGTTGCAGATTCCATATAAATTATCTCTTCCAGATTTTACTAGTCATGGTGATTTTTGAAGCTAAATCAATTTGAATTTGCCTAGTACCGATTAAATACCATAACGTTGGTAACAGTGCTGCTTGGTTCCATTCATCATTGTAAATTGATGCTAAAATCGCTTTAGGTGAAGTAGTGCCTAACTCTAAAATTTTATCGTCTAAGATCATCATATCATTTTCGTTAGCAGCACCTTGTCGAACAAACGGCAACAAGAACTTCACTGACTCTAGGTATGTAGATCTGATTTCAGTTTCAGTTATTAATTTAAACTTCCAGTTATTTTCTTTGCAGAAGCGAATGGCGGCTTTAAATTTCGGCTTCAATACACTCCAATTTTTATTAATATCGTCTCGATACTTAACTTCAAAGAGTGTTGTAAATTTCTTACCTTTACCGTAATAAACTAATACATCCGGAGTGTATGAACGAGGCTTACCTAATTCATTCATCCATTCCAGTTTAATTGGCTGAACTTCAAAGCGTTCAACATTTCTGTCAAATTCTAAGAGCATTAAAAAATCGCGTTCTAAGGTTGACTCAAACATAGCTTGGCCATCCGCTTTTGAATGCGCGGCAATGCCCGTTACATTGCTATAATTTTTGGGGATCTTTCTGATAGGCATAATAAACTTACTTATATGGACTATCTGGTGAACCAATCTCTAATCCTACAGGACCACCTAGTTCACCTTGTAGTTTCCTTTTTCGGCACCAGGCGATCGCTATTTTATCGAAGGTTTCAGCCGGAATAGCAACGGTAAGCTGTTCACTAGACTCAGTTTTTGCAATGCTAAATTCTTCAGGATTATTCGATTGAATAACGGCGGGGTTGTTGTTGTCATCATCAAACGTTATTTCTTGATAACAGCCTATATCAGGATTATCTTGTTCGTAAATCCACTCTTTTGTGCTCATGACGTATCCCTATAAATAAAATCAACATTCAATCCAGTGCATTTTATTGATGTAATTGGTTATAAAATTTAATAATCACTTTATGTCAGTAGCCTAAAGTGATGTAAAAATGAATGTAAATATTAATTATAGTACAACAGAACGTTGTAATTCACAGTTGAACGCCTTATAGGTGAAGGGATCAAGGCTGAATACATTAATGATGATGCCTTGGGACGTTGTCTAGACCAACTGTATGAAGCAGGCGTGTCAGGTATTTATCAAACGTTATCCGCGAGTGTTGTTAAACACCTAAAACTCCTTTGCGAAGGCGTTAATTTAGACTCAACCAACATTCATGTTGATGGCAATTATGAGCATGACATCGACAGTAAAGCCGTTAAGTTGGTGCGAGGGTACAGTCGTGACCATCGCCCGGAATTGAATCAAGTTGTGCTTAACCTGATCACTGAAAACAAGGCAGGTATCCCCGTTTACATGCAGGCCGCCAGTGGTAACATTAACGACAATGAAGGTTTCAAAAATATTGTTAAACACCATATTAGCAGTTTGAAAGCGGCTCAAGATAGCCAATACTTTATTGCCGATGCCCTCTTTATACAGCAGAAACCATTCAATCCCTTGACGAACAAAAACAGTTATTTATTTCTCGTGCCCCACAAAAATTAAAGCAAGTAAAAGAAGCCATAGCCCAGAAAAACACGTTAGATTTTAAATCGCTTGATAATGGCTACAGCGCCGCATGGCTCGAATCTGACTATGGCGAAGTAAAACAACGTTGGCTATTAATAGAGAGCGAACAAGCGAAAAGACGTGAGCAACATACCCTAGATAAACGTATGGAAAAAGAGTCTGATGCAGCCCTGAAATCGTTCAAAAAGCTGAGTCGCCAACGTTTTTCTTGCTCTCTAGATGCAGAGAAAGCATTAAAGTTATGGTTAAAATCACATCCAGAGCTTGCTATAAGTGATAGTGAAACACTCAAGCTAGCTGTATTCAAGCAAAGTGGCCGCCCTAAGCTAAATCAACAACCTGATAGTTATGAGTACCAAATAACAGGTCAACTGTATTGGTCACTGAAAAATCGAGCACAACGGTTGCAGGAAAAAGGTATGTTTATGTTAGCGACCAATGATGTAAGCGACACCTTAACGATGGGGAAAATGCTTGAGCTATACAAGTCACAACAAAGTGTAGAAAAAGGTTTTCGTTTTCTAAAAAGCCCTGATTTTTTAACCTCATCACTATATTTGAAAAAGCCAGAAAGAATTGAGGCACTACTGATGGTAATGACGTGCTGTTTAATGGTTTACGCAACATTAGAGCATAAAATTAGAAGAGAGTTAAAGGCTCAATCGGTATATTTCCCAAACTTAAAATACAAACCGTGCCAAAATCCAACAGCTCGTTGGGTATTCTTTTACTTTCAAGGTATTGACGTCTTAACAATTAGTGATAAACAGCAGCTAGTACTAAATATTGAGGATAGGCACAAAGTTATTATTGATTGTATGGGCAATATTTATGATAAAATTTATTCCTAAAAGTGGTGCGGAATGTCGGTTCTAAATATGTCAAAATATTTAAAATTGGAATGTCAGCAAGGCTCATTGTGACTACTAGATATAGTGATTTTGGCTCGAATGTTATGACAGTTTACTGCCTCACAGCTGTCGTTAGCATATTTGATGCGCTTATGACTTCAGCTCGTTAAAAGTAGACCTTAACTGTTTACTTTTTGTTGCGATATTTATATCACATAGATGCTAAAACTTGGTGTTGATAAAAATACGATTGATGTTTAAGACTAAATGGAATTAGGCCGTGAGTCTGAGTTGGATGCTTGAGCTGATAATGAAGATTAGTTTTGTTGTTTAAGTGATTTTTCAATGCTAAAGTCTCGCCGATTAATTAATATAAAATTGATTAAATAACAATTTTTCAGGTGCCTCATATAAAAAGTGAGGAGAATAGGGAAATCGGTGAAAGTCCGATACGTGCCCAACGCTGTAATGGTGCTCAACTCGAATAATATATTCATTTATTGTGAATTCAACCACTGGCTTTTCAATAAGCTTCGGGAAGGTATCGAGTCTATAGTGATTTAATTGCTATGAACCAAAGTCAGAAGACCTGCCTGAAAAAGAATAAAGAGCGAAAGGCCGAGCGCTTTTTTATTCATTATCATTAAGGGGAATACCATGGAATCAAAACAACTAGATTCAGAGATCATCCAAAAGAACGAAGCAGCATTTAGTGAACAGGAACGTCATGGCTTTTATAAAACTTTATTTAATCGTCGGGATGTAAGAGGGCAGTTTTTACCGAAACAAATTCCTGATGATGTCCTAAGTCGCATATTATATGCTGCGCATCATGCACCATCGGTAGGCTTCATGCAGCCTTGGAACTTTATGGTGATCCGTTCACCAGAAATCAAACAAAAAGTTCAGCAAGATTTTGCTCTTGCGCACCAAGAAGCTGAATTGATGTTTGAAGAAGAAAAACGTGACACCTATAAGAGCCTAAAGTTAGAAGGTATTTTAGAGTCACCCATCAATATTTGTATTACCTGTGATAGAGAACGTACCGGACCAACGGTGATTGGCCGTACTCATATGAAAGAAATGGATCTTTATAGCTCGGTATGTGCAGTGCAAAATTTTTGGTTAGCAGCAAGAGCTGAAGGACTAGGAGTCGGTTGGGTTTCTATTCTTCACCACCAAACATTACGTGAAACATTAAAATTACCCGCTAATGTAGTACCAATTGCCTACCTTTGCTTAGGTTATGTGAGCAAATTTTTTAAAAAACCAGAGCCGGAAACTGCCAATTGGTTACCAAGAACTCCTTTAGAAGAACTGGTGAGTTTTGACTCTTGGGGGAGTGATGAGCATGGAGATGATCCTCTTATTGCGCAAATTAAAAAAGATAAAAATTTTCCTCGCGCTTTTTAAGGGAAAAGCGGTGGGGTGTTAATGAGGGGGTCGGCTTTTGCCACAGGCTGTGTGAAAACTACTGGATTTTACTAGGCTGCGGGATGGCAACACACTTAATGGTTAAAAAGCACATATTGTTACTAATTCAATCTCCACTTTAGTCGTGGATTGAGTGGTTTATGATGTATTTAACCCCACTACTTTCAATCAAAAAGAGTTTTTACACAGCCTGGCCACAAAGCGGAAGTTAGCATGAGAAGGATAAAAGCTGATTAGGATTAGATTTTGTATCGGTAACCGCCGCATTAAGCGGACTAAAATTGTTGGTTATAATGTGAAGCGAAGCGGAACCTAACCAACTGTTTTAGTTCCGTTTAAATACCTTAAATTTCTAGCATATGGTTTGCACCATTACCTGATCTACCATTATTTAAAGTCACTAAACCAGAACCATCATTGAATGCGTAAAATACTGAATACTTTTGTAAAATTTCTTTTAGCTCTTCTAACTCGCTAGGGATAGTGGGCGCAACTACCCTTATTGATGCTTTTATATAAGCAGGATCTGTTCTGTTTATGGTACAGCAATAAGTAAAGTCGGCTAGTTTATCAATTAGTGGACGAAACCCACCGATTTTTATGTTTCTATTTGCGATCTGTGCTTCAAAAGAAACTACCATTGCCATTTTAGAATAATCAAGATCATTTATGTCAATATCATCAGAGTTTGAATAACTAACTTTATATTGCCCATCTGGAAAGTTATCTGGCGCAGTTTCCATGACATGTGACAAAGCCTGAGGAGTTGGAAACTTAAACTCCATATTTTGAGCTGCCCCTATTAATGCGACAGATGTAAGAACCACACCTGACCGTATTTTTTGCCCACTTTTTAAGTTTATCTTTTGTGGTAAACGTTTTAGTTTGCATGAGATGCTCCAAAATTGAGGGAAATTTAACGCTTTGCTAAGCGGCTATAATAGCGAGGAACGTATATGGACTCCTCTTGCATAGCAAGCCGTTTATAATAAATATCAAATGTATGTAGCAAGTTCACGTATATTCGGTTTCTGATGGGGAGCTACCCCGAACCTTAATGGCTTAATCCACTGACAAAGCTCCTTAACGAGTACAAGGTATTAAATTACCGTCGTTCCTCACAGGTTTTGCTTTGCGTGCGTTGATACACTTTACATTATTATTTTACGATTGCTTATACTCGGTTAACTTGGTTACTTTTTCAAGGTTTATCAAACACTACTGAGCTAAAGGTGTTCGATAATCTTCGCCACTCTTCAAAATAGCCCATGCCATTCTGACGAGCTTATTGGCGTAAGCAACCGCAGTTTTGTTTAAATGATTCTTTGATAATTGCTCTCTTATCCAAAGAACTTAATCCATCTTGCTTATCTTTAATTCTACTAACAACTGAACGTGCTCCATGAACAAGTAAGGAGCGTAAACACCTATCACCTCGTTTCGTTATCCCTAATAACTTATTATTTCCACCTGTTCCTGAATGGGCAGGCACCACACCAACGCTTGCGCCGGCATCACGCCCACATTTATAGGCTGAGCCATCTCCCAATCTTGCGCAAAGTGCACTGGCAATTATCCAAGCAACACCAGGTAACGCTATCAATCGAGTACAAACAGGTACCTCCTTAGCTCGAGAAACTAACCTATTCGTTGCCTCTTCAACCTGACCATCTAGCAACAGAAGCTGGTCTAGTAAATTTCTTAGGATAAATCGGCTTGATGTTGTCAATTAATTCTCGGCATCTTCAAGAAAACAAGGTAAATGTTTACGTATCTTAGCAATACCTTGAGGGATTTTAACACCATATTCGAGACCTAAACCTCTTACTCTGTTCGCTGTTTGAGTACGTTGTTTTACATAACCCTGTCGTAGTTTTAGTAAACTCGCTAGGTCTTTCGGTCAAGGTTTTTTACTTGAACAAAATAAGTCTTAGGTCGCTTTATTGACTCATAGATAGCGAGAGCATCGTTAGCATCATTTTTATTACCTGTGCGGTATTTAGCTGCAATGTGTGCAGGAACAAGCAATACTTTATGACCAAGCTGTTGAAAGCGACGCCCCCAATAATGAGCAGTTCCACAAGCTTCCATACAAATTATTGCTTCTGGGTGTTGGGCGATGAACTGAACCATTTTAGCTTGGCTCATTTTATTATTAGATTTTAGAACGCCATATTTATTAACTCAAGTTTCGGGATTCAAAACGACCAATAAAAACCAAGTAACTTGATGATTTTGAAGAGGTTGATGTCTCATTGTGGTAAAATACTTGTTGTCTAGACAAAATACAAAACAACAAGAGACATCGAATGAATTCTGCCATAAACACTTTGAAATCACCATCATTAACGGCTGATTTTCTGAATCAAGCAAACCTTAATATTGACAATACGTTTAATTCAACATGGAAGAGTCTTGGCTTTAATGCCATGTTACGTCAAGCTAAGTTTTCTAAGCGCTCAGGTACACCTGCCAGTTGTGTTGTCTACCTCTTAATGCTTTGGGTTTGGCTAAAAGTAGACTCGGTTGCCATGTTTTCAAGGGATGCTTTGTTAAGTTTTTCTGCGGCCAAAAAGAATGCATTATATGACCTACTTAACCGAGAAGATTTAGATTGGCGAAAGCTACAGCTATTGACGGCTAAAAAAGTACTCAAGGCTAACAATAAAAATAAACTCAGCGCCTTTGTTGTTGATGACTCAGTAAAAACAAGGCGTGGTAAAAAGATGCCTGGTGTATCGAGTCATTTTGATCATTTAACAGCTCTCTGCGTTATGGGACAGCAAATAGTAACACTAGGTGTTGCCAATGATGAGCTGTTTGTCCCTGTAGACAATGAAATATTTATCAGTAAACGCAAAGAGCAAGCATTGGATAACAAGTTCAATGATGGTCGCAGTATTGCCGCCAAACGGTACCAAAAATCAAAGCTGCAAACTAAGCCAGAAATGGTGTGTGACATGATAGGGCGAGCGATTCGCGGCGGCATTAATGCCGATTATTTTTTAGCAGATGCATGGTTTGCCACCAAACACATGCTTAGAATGACAATAACCCAATCACTTATTGCCATTGTAAGAATGAAAAAGAATAAGATGAAATATCGCTTAAGCGTAGACGGTGTTAGCCACTTACTCTGTGCCACAGAGTTATTCAAGCAGCATGTCAAAGGACAGTGGCAAACACTTCACAATCTACCTTACCAAAGTAAGTCTATTGTTGTTGAGTTAAATCTTACTAGCTCAGATAAAGAGCCCGCCCAATGGGTCAAAGTTAAATTACTGTTTGTACGCTCAGTAAATGAAGCCAAGCAACAAGCAAGCAAACATGACTGGGCGTTATTTTTAACGACAGATAGTCAACTTGAAGATGAAAAAATACTTGAGGTCTATGCACTGAGATGGGGAATTGAAGTATATTTCAAAGAAGCCAAACAAAAACTCGGATTTTTAAAAGAGCAAAGCCGTCATTACAGTGCTTATATTGCATCAATACACCTGACAAGTTTAAGGTTTTGCTTGTTGCTGTTTGCCAAACAAGAAGAAGGAGCGGCACGGCTTAGTGAGGTAAGAAATGATTTTGAAGAAAGTTTGAGTTGCCTGAACTTTGCCAGTAAATTGTGGGGATTATTTAAAGCTCTGATCGGTGCTGTGCATGAGGTCGTCAATTTGACTGCTCAAGATAAATCCAATGTAATGGAGAAAATAGAACAGAGCGTGGTTGATTTTTTTACACAAGTCATGCAAATGGATAGTTTCACCTTACGGCAAGAAGCGATAGAATGAGGAAACGTTCACTTTTACTGGCTAAAAATGAACTCCGAAACTTGAGTTATAATAGAAATAAAATTACCTTTATATTATCAGTATATCAAGTGTTTATTGACTTCTTTTAATGCACTTTTGGAGAAAGCGTGTTTTTATTTCATTTGCTCTGGTGAAAGCGTGCAAAAAAGCATTAGAAAATATATAGCAAAATTTTTATTACTAACGTCCGTTTAGCGCACTGAAAAGCCGTTAGGGTATTTTTATAAATATTGAGTTTCTAAAGTTAAACTCAAAGTTCATGCACTGAACTGCTCTAAGGGCAGTAGCTGCCACTTTGCTGTCCTTAGCTTGAATACAGTGATACTTGTTTTACATTAGATTTAGTATTGAAAGATCACCATAGTCTCTTGTTAGCAGTTTACGGGAAATTCTTAATTACCTTATATGTAATGCTGCTGTTATCAGCTTTAATTACTTCTATAGACGCTCCTTTATAACCGATTAAATTTGATGAAGATAAATCATATTCCACATCATTATTAAATGCAGGTCTTGCGCTATTGTTACTAAACTCCCTATAACCTACATTAATTTTAGGGGTTTGAAGTCCAACGGTAGTAACCAAGTCTACATCGGTTTTAGCTAATTTTTCAGTTAGCTTTTTCCCAATGTATCCTTTATCCGCATAAAGTTTTCCGCTGAGATTTTTACATAATTCTGGTATTGGCGTTCTATCATTAGTGTTGCCAGGTGTAATCTTCAAGGAAATGATTTCACCAACGTGATTAATCAATAAATGTAATTTAAAGCCGTAAGACCAACCTATTGTTCCTTTTCCTCGTTTTGCAACACCATCAAACACTCGGTTACGTGGGATACGAATGTTAGGGCACACTTTAAGGCTTGTAGAGTCGACAAAAGCAATTCCCGTAGGCTTTCCTTTAACGGTTTGAAAGTAAGCACACATAGGAACAAGTAGAACATACATTTTATGTAAGAAACGCGTATAACTCAATAAGTTTGGGAAATATTCTCGCCAATACTTTTGAACTAAACCAATGTAGAAGTTCTTGAAATCTCGATGATTATATTGATGAAAAGCAATTACAATAGTCATGCACTCGCTTGTAGACATCTTTGATTGACGTCTTCGTTTTTTAGTACCGTTAGCGATCAGTTCAGCTTCCCATACAGGTAAAAACTTATAACAAAAATCATCGACATCGCAAAA
Organism: Colwellia maritima; assembly: GCF_022669015.1. GTDB lineage: Bacteria > Pseudomonadota > Gammaproteobacteria > Enterobacterales > Alteromonadaceae > Colwellia > Colwellia maritima. Next base: position 216,047 of record NZ_JAKKSL010000007.1, read on the forward strand.
TATATCTATTAACTTATTCATCTGCCCACCTTTATTGCTTTCAAATCGTTTTTAGTCGAAAGATCTGATCGCAAGGTGGGCAATTAGTTCAATCCTTATCCAGTTTTCAGGTTAAGTATGATAAATTGCTTCTATATTTATTTTGACAAAGGTAATATGCCCGAAACGTCAATATTAGTGAAAGATAATGCCAGAAAGTTATGCTAGCCTTGTTTATAGCAACAGAGTACCCGATTGCCTGAAGGATAACGGTATTTCTTCGCCGATTCGAGTTTACCCTGATCGTATTGGTGAAGTTCAGAATGAGCCAGACAGAACTTCATTTTCAGTTACAAATCACAGAAAACTAGGATACTGTGTTGTTGTCAATATTCATTTTCAGGCAGGTCAGCAGATTGCAAAGCTACCTGAGCTAGAAATATTTTCGAATCATGATTTACATACTGTGCAGTCCGGTTCAAACCAAAGATATTTATGATCCGTGGTTTGCGGGTTTAATTTCACACTCATGTAATCCTAATATCTACTTTGAACAGTCTGAGCGTGCTTTTTATGCTATTGCACCCATCTACCCAGGTGATGTTATAACACAGGACTATGAACTGACAGAAGATGTTCTGTTCAGAGAATTCTATTGTTGTTGCGGACATATTGGATGCAGAGGGAAGATCAGAGGAAAGCTGTTTTTAAGTCGATGATTCGAAAATGTGAAATATAGAGATAACACAGGTCTATTTTATCGATATCTTAAATCAAACTCACCGTTTAAATAGCTAATGTTACACTACATTTTTCCTCTGTCTTCTTTGGGCGACTTTTTCGTATGATTTTTCCGTCTTCCATTTCGATCAATTGATCAGCTAAATTGAAATATCGGTCATCGTGGGTGATTACAACAACTGCTTTATCGTCTTTTTTTAGTGGGGTAAAATTAAATTATAAAAAATTGATTTAAATTCGGGATCCTGATCTGCGGCCCATTCATCAAATAGATATAGTGATCTATTGTCCAGACAGGAAACCAGAAGAGCAAGGCGTTTTCTTTGTCCGTCAGATAGAGACAGGGTACTGAATCGATTTTCTGAGATACTAACTTTTTCTGATAAGCCCAAGTTATGTATAAGTGATTCGATTTCACTTAATTCTGTATTTGTCTCTCCTAGCAATCGATTAAATAGGTAGTAGTCTGAGTAAATGGCTGAAATATATTGCCGGGCGGCACCGAGATTTTTATGGTCAATTCGTTCTTCATCAAAAAAAACCTCACCGGTTTGTGCTTGATAGTGTAACGTCAGTAATTTTCCTGTAGTGGATTTTCCTGAACCATTTCCACCTACAATAAAGGTAACATCTCCTTTTTTTATTGAAAAGTTCAGAGGTCCAACTATGAAATTTTTATTATTATCTGACGAATTTAGCTCGGATGGTTTGTACTGAAAGCAAATGTTTTTGAAGTGAATCGAATCCCATGATGGAAGATGTAAGACATTCCCTTCGTCTTCTTCTGGCAAAAGTTGCAGGGATTCATTTATTCTTTTTAGGGATATTTTTGCTATGGCAAGTCGGGGGATGGCATTCATGATTGTGCCTATCGGGCTGCCGATATAAAGTAAAATCATAGTGATGCTAATTAATTCAGTTGTTGTAATCGCACTATAATTAACAAAAATAAATGCAACGCAGCCTATCACAAAGAAGATTATCAACTCACCGTAATTATTTGTCGCAATGTGAATTGTTTTAGCTCTTCTGTCGGCACGAATAACATTGTCTTCACATGCCATCAAGTCTTTGAGCAGAAAATCACTTCTTTTTTTCCAGTCTAGCTTTAGCTCCTTGGCACCATAAATTAATCCATGAATATTCCCATATAGCAAGTCGATTTCATTTCTGGATTTACGCATGAATATATTACCGATATGTGCAGGTAACTGATAGGTTATTGTTCCAATAACGACAGATATAATAACTAACCAAAAGACATCTATGTTAAGGAAGAATAAAAAAGCTAGTGCACCCGATAATGTGACGGAGTTTATCATCAGATCCGGCAGTGCTCTGGCTCCCATACTTATATTTCCTATATCCGTTGATAACATTGCAATAATTCGAGTACTGCCAAAATTTTCTATCCGGAAATGGGGGCACTTAATATCCGATGATAAATATCTGTTCTTATTTTTTTCGCAATATTTAGAGATATCCGCATGAAGATCACTTGTGAGCAGGTACGCATTATTAAGACACACATACATAACAACATAAATGTCGTAGCCATTTTTATGTGTGCAATTTCAATATTCCAAATCATAACCTGGTTACTTGAAACTGTTTCTAAGTTCAACGGATCCGGTGTATAAACCAGTAATATGAGAGGAATTACAAGAGAATAGGCTAAGCCGGCCCCTAATCCAGTTAGTACTGACAAAAAAATGGAGAGGGGTGAGTACTGGCCAAATAGCGAAAATAGTGATGTATACTTCATTTTATCGCTCAGGGTGTAATTGATAATGACTGAGTGTATTTTCTGGTTTGTCTGGCAGACTGTAGTAACTGACGGTATTGAATGGTCGGATCATATCATCGTAATGGCGGCTAAAAATATTTCCCGACTGCCCAGTTGAATTCATGTACAGATGTTGAAAATTGTTCGTCCCGCCCATCATTATTTGACGAAAGCTAGAGCCGAACCTATTGACCGACCCTTCCGATTTTACAAAGATGGATGGAGCGATATTGATACTATGTCCGCCACCGCCGTTAGGTATTTTTCGTGTGAAAATTCTGTCTAACAACCTGACTTGGCTAAAGGGCATGTGTTCGTAGGAAGTATGCTGAGCTGCCTCTAAGCTCCATTGACCAATGTCTTTTCCCAGTAGTTTATCCGACTTGCTTAATGATATTTCAAAAGATCTATTTAAAATATCTGTACAACCTTCACTGTGAGATGTCGTTACATTATCACACCAGTCGGCCTGTGTTTCTCCGTGAAGTATCTTTAATGTTAAAGTATAAGGCATCGTCGGGAGCATTGAACGTAACTGCTCTGTTTGCTTTGCCTGTAGGTAGCTGCGACTGAATTCATCGTCAAATAACATTTTGTTTAACTCGGAAACCCAAACAGCGATAAGCAATGCGGAGACGTTGCCCCGACGCATATATCCGTCCCAGTTCTTTAGATCAGATATGAGAATCTGTTGTCTGGGTGTGCTCGTTTCGACAAGGCTAAGTATATCTTTCAGTGCGTATAAACTGGCATCGTATTGATCAGACTGAATTGTTTTATGAAGTTGCATATCAGTAGTCCCCTGTGTATGCAAAGCAACAGTAAGAAGGGATTTAATTCTTTGTGCTCTGAGTGGTAATGCCCATTCATTTGAAATGTAATACGGATAATCCTTTGGGCCTGGGTCATTATTAGCTGAAATAATCATGCCAGAAGAAGGATTATATTCTTGCGGCATATCTTTTGGAGGGATATATCCTTTCCAATGGTATAGGGGGTCCCATCCGGGACTAGGCATTGCGCCATTGCCTCTCTTACGGACAGGAACCATTCCCGCTCCGATATAGCCGATATTTTTCCTATCGGCGTAAAGCAAATTTAAAACCGGTGATCTTAATTCTGAAGCTGCCGATTTAAACTGATCCCAATCTTTAGCATGTGTTATAGAAAAAAAGGCTTCGTAGGTTGTATCTTTGGGCAGTAAAGCTGTCCATTTAAAGCTTAATGTTGTCTTGAGTGTTTCATCAAAATCACTAATGATTGGTCCATTTTCTGTATAGCGAATATCGATAGATACTGGTTTTAGTGGCTCTCTCAAAATCGCCGGGAATCTAGCTTTCACTTTGATTTTTTTAGTGATGATTTTGATTTTCTTCCATGAACCATCATGGGATAAATATAGATTTGGATTTTGAGGGTTAATCTTTTCAATATACAAATCCTGAATATCAGCCGGCATATTCGTTCCTCCCCAAAGGATATCTGTGTTTCTTCCGAATATAACTAAAGGCAGTCCGACCATACTCATTCCTGAGGCCTGAAATTTTGGCGATGATTGATGAACGACGTACCACAAAGATGGAATTTGTAGACCCAAATGAGGATCATTTGCTAAAATAGGAAAACCTGATCGAGATAGCTTACCTGATATTGCCCGGCTGTTACTGCCGACATTCATGCCTCCATTCTTTAAAATGGATTCATTGAACCACTTTAAAGAAAGAAATGATGGAAATAATTTAGCGATATCCTGGCTTTCTAAATAGGCATTAGAAGAGTCAAAAGATTCAGGATATATGTCATTAAAGTTGGCGTCTGGAAGCATGAGTTTAGTAGCCGCACGGGTCAATTCACTAAACATATTCCCCGATAGATTGAGGGCAAACATTTTACCCCATGCTAGAGAATCAATAGGAGTCCAGGGATCAGGCGTAATTGACAACGCTGCAAACTCTATAGGTAATTGTTTCTGACTAGATAACCATGCATTGATTCCTGCACTGTAAGCTGTCAATGAAGCTTGTGCATCGTTAGACAGGGCCGTCCATGCACTCTCAGCGGATTTTTCAAGATCTAGTGTTTTCATCCATATATCCTGGCGGAGAAATTCACTTCCGAAGATTTCACTGAGCTGTCCTTTGACGAGCCGACGTTGCATTTCCAGTTGCCACAAACGATCTGAAGCATGGGCGAAACCCATTGCAAAATAAATATCCTGCTCAGACATAGCTTTAATGTAGGCAACACCATGTTCATCACGCTTGATGTCGACATCGCCTAGCAAAGCCGGAAAAGAAAGTGTGGCTTCCATTTGGGGTAAACTGCGAGTCAACTTTAAGTAGAAAGCAGTACTGACAATAACCAGAGGAAGGATAAGAAAGACAATGATTTTGGAGCTGATGGGAAAGCGATGAAATAACTTCATGACGATTGCTGAACCTCTGCATTGCGATCTGAATAAAGATTCATCATAATGGTATTTTACACCAAAGAGAATGCATTATCGTTCATTTTATTGAGTTTTTATTGTAACATGAACAAAAGATCCTTAAAATATTTTCAATACACCTTAACATTCAGAGGCAAATTATAAGGAAGCATAATAAGTTTAATTGTACTTTTATTTATAGATATTTATCAGTTAAGTAGCGCTTGTACGGTTAAATAAACAGGTTTTTGGACCGTTTCATATAATGTTGATAATTTTTTATTAAACATACACTCTCTATTTTTAGTTGGTGGGCTATGAAGAATATAAATGAAAGGATTGCGAAGCTGCCACCAGAAAAAAGAGCGCTTTTTGAACAAAAAATGAAGGCCGGTGGAATCGAATTTGACTTTATGCCTATTCCCCGCTGCGATAACAACGATTCGAATCTCCTGTCTTATGGTCAACAACGTATTTGGTATCAGCAGCAATTGGCTCCGGCAAGTAACTATTACAATGAGCCGACACTGGCGATAAATATTGAAAATGAGTTATCTATTTCAATATTGCGTCAGGCCATCGAATGTATTGTTGAACGACACGAGGTTTTACGAACTGGCTTCCCATCGATTGCCGGCCAACCGATAACCGTTGTAAACCCTGTAGAACCCATACCTTTCAAAGTAAGGGACCTCTCTCATTTGTCAGAGTCGATGCAGGAAGATGTTATTCAGGATATCCTACAAGAAGAAGAGTCCCGTATGTTTGATCTGTCACAAGGAACGTTCCTTTTTACCACCCTGATTCGTCGTTCGCGCCAACAATATTTACTGCCGGTTTCTACTCATCATATTGTTTTTGATGGTCGGGTCGCTAAGGGTTTTCTTGAACGAGTTACAGACGATTTATGTCAATCTTATTCAGAAAGGCACTGCCGGTATGCAACCACTCCTGATTCAATACAGCGATTATACCCAATGGCAACATGCTCGTCTGACGGGTAAATATCTTGAGCGGTTGACGACTTATTGGACGACTACAATCAGGAATACGGAGCCGGCTGACAAAAATGCCAGATTGCCAACTAAATATTCAGGATGCTCTCTTAAATTTTCTTTGAATGTCGAGATGACCGAACGGATACAATTCATGTGCCGGAAAGAAAACTGCACGCTCTTTATGTTGCTTCATGCAGTTTTCAGCCTGTTTATCTATCGTCGCTTCAATATATCCAGTTTTAATATCGGTATTCCCGTTTCAGGAAGGAACCATCCAGATATTGAAGGCTTGATAGGTTTTTTCGTAAACACACTGGTTATTGGGCATTCCATCGATAGTAGTATGAGTTTTCGCTTGTTGCTTGAAGTGGTCCGTCAACGAATTTTGCAAGCCTTCGAACATGATGAACTTCCTTTTGATCTCTTGGTTCGGGCTCTGAAAGTTGAGCGATTACCTGGGGGAAGGCAACCACTGTTTCGTTTTATGCATGTGCATCACAATTATCGTCATGGTCATTATCAGCAGCACCAGAAACCGGCAAGTATCAATAGCTTAGAAATGTCAGGAGATGACAAATTTCCGATAATGAAGCGGATGGATTTACCGAGCACCCAAGCAAAGTTCGAGCTAACTTTTATTAGTGATGATTCATCTACCGAGGAGTTCCTACTGGAATTTAATTATGATAGGAGCCTTTTTCAGCATGATGAAGTAAAGGAAATGAAAGACAGTTTTATGGAAATTTTGCTTCAGGCTCTGGTCTTTCCAGAAAAAACATTAATGATATAATTGTTTTTTAAGTAATAAATTAAGAAACCGTCATTACTATTTCGGGGCGGGCTTATTATCAGGACAGTGTAAAAATGGAGGAAGGATTATGACAAAAGCTTTATTAATGGTTCCACATTTTTGGGATCCTGTTTGTGTTCCTCTTGGTGTCTCTTCATTAAAGGCCTGGGCTGAATTGTATGGCCATACGGTTGATCTGTTTGATTTCAATACTGTTGCTAGTGTATTCGATGCACAACGCCAGTATTTTGAAGAAGGAAAGCGACAATTCCCCGAATGGAACCTGTGGAATATAGAGCGTAATGGCACCGAAATGCTTGCCCAAGATCAGATGGTCTATCTATTCGCCCGGCATCGTAATAACTATCAGGAGCTTGTTGCCGAAGTGGTGAACTTGAGTGGTTTACCCCTTACTGATGTATTGGACCGCCTGAATACGGAGCGTTTTGACCATATCTTCGCCAAACTATACAGTCGTGTCAGAAAAATTGTTGAAATATTGATGACAAAATCGAAGCCGCAAGTGGTCGGGTGCTCTCTGTATAATTCTACTTGGCCTGCTACTCTATTTATTTTGCGGGCTATCAAGGAGATCTCTCCCGAGACGCGAACAGTTGTCGGTGGTCCTGGCCCTTTAATGGGGATTACAGCTGTGAAAACTGAAGTCGTTGATTTTGTAAACGCTAATTATTTTATCGATTATTTCATCATCGGTGAAGGCGAAGCTGCTTTTACACATTTATTGGATAACCCTGATTTACCGTATGGGATCATTGTTTCTAAAGACCTGACGAGTGGGGATAAACCTATAAAAATGGCTGAACTCCCTCTACCAGATTATTCGGGATTGAGTGTTGATAAATATTTGCAATTATCTGTTGCTAGTTCGCGAGGGTGTCCTTTTGAGTGCTCATTCTGCGCAGAAACTATTTTCTGGGACAAATTCAGGCCTGCAGATAGCTCGTTGCTGACAGAACAAATTCTGACTCTAAAAGCAAAATATGGAAGAGATTCGTTTTATTTATGTGACTCGCTTGCCAATCCCATAATCACTGGATTAACAGCGGAGCTCAGCCGTCTTGGAGAAAGTGTTCGACTCGATAGCTATTTGCGTGCTGATAATAGTTGCACTAGCTTCCGGCGGACCCGAAAATGGCGTGAAGGTGGACTGATTCGGGCCAGGTTGGGAATGGAGTCAGCCAGTCAGAGGCTACTCGATCAGATGGTTAAAATGACAAATGTTGATCAGATGGCTGCAAGTCTGCGGTCGCTGTCTGCCGATATTATGACTAGTACTTTATGGATTGTCGGATATCCGAGCGAGACTGACGAAGAATTCGATATGACGCTAAAGTTCATCCATGAAAACCGAAATTATATCTATCAATCGGATGCCTGGTTGTTTCAATATCACCCTGAAGGTCTGGCAGGCTCCGAACAATTCCAACAAAAGAGCAAAAAAAAATATCGTTTTAGTGATGAACTTAATCAGTTATTTGCAGTATCACCTTATCAGTTAGAGCAAGGGCTTTCTTTAGGGGAAAAATTTGACCGTTTGGAAAGATTTGTTAGGGCGATGGAAAATAGTAAAATCCCCAACCCGTATACTATGCATGAGTGGCATTTCGCTAGCAATCGCCGGGAAACTTTACCGAAAGGTAGGAAATGGGCAAGTAAAAATATCGCAAGCTTTAATACTTAACTATTCAGAACTGTGGTCAGCAATAAATCCAAATATTTTCTTGCGTAAGGTTGACTACATTATCAGCGCTCAATTAACTAATTTTTCTGAGGATTTATATGTTCTATCCAGATACTGATCATCTCCCGACTCTTTTGCAGCGTCTTATCTGCCATGCTGAGGAGCGCCCGACTCAAATTGCGTATCGCTTTTTATCGGAAAAAGGAGAAGAAGCAGGACATCTGACATATGCCTCCCTGCTACGTCAGGCGATGGATTCAGCCTGGTTGATTCACCAATTTAGTGAGCCGGGGGATCGGATACTGTTACTGCTGCCCACCGGACGGGATTATATCGTGTCGCTGTGGGCATGTGTTTTTGCCGGAGTTACGGCTGTGCCTTTATATCGTCCGACGGGAAAACGTATGCTTCACCGTTTAAAAAACATTGCAGCAGATACCCGGCCAAGCCTGATTTTATCAGAAGAGAAATGGTCACAGAGTTTGTTTGAATTAAGTCAGCAAAGTCCAAAGAATAGCGTTAGCACGTAGGATTACCACCGAGCAGTTGAAAGCTCACTGCGAAGAACAACAAACTGACAGTCCCCAGAGGGATTATATGGGGCACCTTCCCGAAATATCTACGGATATGCCGGCGATTATTCAATATAGTTCGGGAACAACCGGAGTTGAAAAAGGGGTTGTTTTGACGCATCGGAATATTGCTGTCAATCAGTACCAGATCTTCCAGAACTTTAGAATTTCGCCAAAAGAAAAGATAGTTTCTTGGTTGCCGTTACATCACGACATGGGTCTAATGGGATGTGTTTTTCAGTCTTTGTATGCCGGAGCTACCTGTATTCTGCTCTCTCCGGAAAGCTTCAGTAAGCGACCAAGACTCTGGTTGCAGGTGATTTCTGATTTTCAGGCTTCAATTTCAGGCGCGCCGGATTTTGCCTATCGGTTGTGTCTTTCATTGCAGGCAGCACAAATAGAAAAGCTTGATCTATCAAGCCGGCGAATTGCATTTAATGGTGCGGAACCTGTACGTCACGATACGCTGACCCTATTTTCCCAGTATTTTGCTCCCCAAGGTTTTCAACAGACGGCATTCGCCCCCTGTTATGGATTGGCTGAAGCAACTTTATTGGTCTCAATTGATGTCTCCGAAGGTGGATTTCACACATTACAAGTTGATAGAGCGGCGTTGCAGCAGAATCAGGTCATTATTCGTCGCAATGAAAATATGCATGGGAACAGGGGCGTTTCACCGCAGAATATCGATGATAATAGTTGCTCTGAGCACTACGATATCGGCTATGACGAGGAAATCGCATTTAATGATATTGTAAGTTGCGGAGCGATATGTGAACAACTGGATCTTCAGATAGTAGTACCGGGAACCTTAATATCGTGTAGGGAATTTGAAGTTGGAGAGGTTTTAATTCCGGGAATAATGTGACCGGGGGATATTGGGGAGATAAATACACCGGGCTGAAGAGTATTTCTCATAATAGAGATAATGAAAAGATATACCTCAGAACTGGTGATCTGGGATTTGTTTATCCGGAGAACTGTATATTACCGGGAGGGTGAAAGATCTAATAATCATTCGCGGGCAAAATTACTATCCGGTAGACATAGAGTACACATTAACTCAACAAATTGTTTCGGTTGTGAAAGCGGCTGTCTGGTGCGAGTCTTCGATCACAGATAGAGGGGGTGATGTATCGATACGACCGTGCAGTGACTACGATGCATTGACTGTACTTATAGAATCTCCCCGGAAACACGCTCATACCGATGAGTTGTTTTCACAGGTGAAGCGTGTTATTGGTATGCAGTATGAGCTCAATGTAGCAAGAGTAATTCTTGTCCGCAAAGGAGGGATCCCGATGACAACCCGGTAAAGTTAAACGCCGGCAATGTCGTGAATGGCTTGCTCAGGAGCGCTTTAAAGTTATCGCAGATAGCCGAGATAGTTTATCCGTACTTCTCCCTTCTGAGATAAAGGCAGAGCAGGCCGCATCAATGGACTTTATTGATCAGGCTGTAAATGAGGTGCTGCAACATATACTTGAGACATCTTCGATTGATAGTGAGCAACATTTCTTTGAGATGGGCGGAACATCGCTAAAAGCTTCGATGGTTGCTGCGGCATTGGAAAAAAAACTAGATCAGACCATTCATGCCGAATGGCTCATCAGTAGTGGCTCAATTCAGGATTTTGTTGCAAAAGTCAGACAGCACAGGCAGACATCTTCTTATCAGGCTTTCCGTATAACTGATGTGGCCCAGAGTCACTCTGCTGATGAGGATGCGAAGAAGCGTTATCCGTTATCGCTTGCACAAAAACGAATGTGGGTATTGGAACAGCTTTATCCTGGAAATCCATTCTACATTATGGCGACAGAAACCACACTTAACCAACCGCTACACTATCACAGTTTTCGTCAGGCGGGACAAATATTGCTGCAAAGACACGAAATTTTGAGAGCAAGATTTTACGATGAACCAGATTGCCTGAGCGGCATTGCAAACCAGTCGTTTTCAATCCATGCAGAATTTGATTGTTCGCTAATCAGATTAGATAGTTGTCACCAGGATGTCCAGGCAGAGGCCCTAGAGATGATTGTCAAGTCTAAGGTATTGAAACCTTTTGACTTTTTGCACGAAGAAGCTTTTCGCGCTGTAGTTGTCATGCTTGCAGAAGAGCATTACATGATTTATCTGGTTACTCATCATATGGTGTGTGACGGATATGCTCTAGGACTTATATTTCAGGAACTTAGGTTTTGGTATCAGAAACTTGTTGATACCAAAGTGGAGACGGAAAAATTAGGGGTGACCGAAAATGACTCGCATGACAGCTCTGAACTACTACCTGAAATTGTACCGTCGCCGATTCAGTACCGTAACTATGTTCAGTGGCAACAGCTTGAGATGCAGCGGGAAGAGTTTCTCTCGGAGCATGAAAAGTACTGGCATGCCTGTTATGAGCGACCTCTACCTGAGCCGAACAGCATTGCAGACTTCCCATTATCAGAAAGTGAACGAATTCAGGCAGGGCCATTTTCTCCAGGAAAAGAATTCACCATTATGTTACCCGAACATTTAAGCAAAAGTTTAAGCGTGTTTGCCCGTGAGCGTAAGGTCAGCTTATTCACTCTCATGTTGACTGCCTTGCAAGTGCTTGTTCATCAACGTACTGGGCAGCAGGATTTTGTTATCGGTACGGCTGTTTCCGGTCGGGATCAGGCTGAGTTGTCAGAGCTAATAGGGTGTTTTATCAATTTTCTTCCGTTCCGAAGTAACCTGAGTCCGACAGATACATGGGATGAACTTCTTAATAAAGTCAACGCGACAGTGGGCGATGGTATCAAGCATCAGGCATATCCTTACGAAAAGTTGAACGAATATATCCGGCAGAATAATTATGGTATGTACAGCCAGGGGGAGGTTTGCCTGTTTATCGAGTCGGGCTGTGGTTTCATGATTATTTAATCCGACCACTGTTCCGTGATAGTCAGTCGAGACTTATTTCGACTGACTCGGCGAGCCTGGATTTAAGAGTCATCGTAATTGATAGCGGAAAAGGCATAGATCTGACATTCGAATATATTCCTAGTATGTTTAAAAAACATACAGTGGAAACTTTATCTGCAACATATATTGAATTGCTGAGAAAACTCATTCATCAGCCGTATCAACCTTTTAATGAGTCTGCACAAGATAATTTGACTCCTAGCGTTGCAGATAAACAGCCGGCCGGGAGGACGATACATCTTTTTTCCGGCTTTAATGCAACACCTATAGGTAAAATATTACCCTATATTTTTAGTCAAATACGGCCGGATGTAGGGGTAAAATTACATCCTTCTCCATTTTTGTTTGATCAGATTTTGAATCATCGCCATTCATTGGTTCAGAAAACCGGAGATATCAACGTTTTCCTGTTTAGGCCAGAAGATTGGCTTGATGGACAACAGGTTAAGGAGTTGGATGTATCTACCCTAATTGAACAGTCGGAAGTAATGACGGGACAATTTATCTCTGCATTGACTGCGTTTGCCGAAACGGTTCCAACACCAGTTTATGTCGGTCTAGGCCAACCAGTCATTCCGTCACTGGTACAGCATGTCCAGTGGCAGCGATACATCCGTAGGGTTCGGACACAACTGATGAATAACTCTGGCTTGAATCTCCTTCCGCTTCATGTAGTCAAGGAGGAGAACATTGCCGATGAAATAGATTACGCAGAAGCGTCTGATGAGACCGGGTTACCGTTATTTCCTTATGTGAACAGACACTATGCTGATATCAGTAAAGTGATCGCCCGAAACATTTATACAGTGTTTAAATCGTCGCGTAAAGTCATTGTAGTTGATTGCGACAATACATTATGGGATGGCAATTGTGCTGAAGATGGGTGGGAGAATATCCAAATCACCCCGGACAGAGTACGGATACAAACGTTTCTCCTCGAGATGAAACAGCGTGGTTATTTGCTAGCCATTTGCAGCCATAACTTGTTCGATGATGTCAAACGAGTGTTTGAACGTCGTCATGAGATGCGACTGTCTTGCCGGAATGATTTTGTTTCAACCCGGATTGACTGGCAGCCAAAATCATCAGGTCTGCTTTCTCTGGCAGACGAATTAAATTTGGGAATAGATACTTTTATTTTGATTGACGACTCTCCGGTGAATTGTGCCCTGGTCCGAGAGCGGTGCCAGGAAGTATTTGTTCTCGAATTGCCGGAAGAAGGGCATCAGGCAGCAGATTTACTACTTGGCTCCTGGGAGTTTGATAACGCAGACAGGCTTGGAGAAAATGACTCTCGTCGAACGCAGCAATATCGTGAAAATAGGAAGCGGGTCACACTAAAAGATCAGACTGCAACATTAGATGATTTTTTGAACAGGATAGAGCAATGTATTGACATTTCTGAGGTCGATGATCTGCATCGTCCGCATCAGCTCACTTTGCGAGTGAATCAGTTTAATGCAAGTTATCAACGGTTTTCGATCAGTCAGTTACAGGCGATGGCTGCATCTCCTCATTATATCTTGAAAAAAGTCAGTGTTTCTGATCGGTTTGGAGATTTGGGCGAAGTTGGTTTCTGGCTTGCCAAGAAACAAGAAAGGCAACTTATTATCGAATCCTTTTTGCTGAGTTGCCGGGCTTTGGGAAGAGCGGTTGAAGTCGCTATCTTTGGAAGATTTACTGGAGATCGCCACGGTACGAGGTGTAGAAACATTGACATTGCGACTGGCCGTGAAAGCGCGAAATGAACCGACCAGAACATTCGCAGCATCCTATTTCGGATTGAATGAAACTATGGTTTCTGCCTCACAGGGTGAAGGTGAACCACTAATCGAGCTCACTCGGACGCTCAGACAGATTCGTACAAGTTTGACCAAAGCAGCACTCGCCGAGCCCGCAACCGAATCATATGGACAGAATCAGCGAACAGACCACGCACATATATATAATTCACATACGTCTCCGATAGGACTAGGACCAATTAAAGCACCAGAGGTTTTGCCACAACTGACTGAAGCTACACAGTTATTTACCGCCAGATACCGATCTTCCCACGAGCTTGTTGAAGATGTTTTCGGGCAGGCTGCAACACTTCCTGATTCGGGACGGGCGACATACGTTCCACCTCAGACGGAAGTTGAAAAAATGCTCGCTGATATCTGGCAGGATGCTCTGGGATGTGAGTCTCCCGGCGTTCAGGATAATTTTTTTGCAGCAGGGTATAACTCTTTGGAAGCAACCCAAGTTATCGCCCTGATCAGAAAACAGACCTGTATTGTCATTAATCTGGCTGATCTTTTGGAATATCCTACTATATCTATACTTGCGCAACATATTGAGAAAAAATTAGAACAGTGGGCTGCCGGTGCTTCACACCGGCAGCTGCTCGAACAGGCAGCTTTATTGAGCGACGATGATCTTGAAACCCTTTTACGTTAGGATGGCTAATTATGACTAGAGAAAATGATAAGTTGAGCCGCTTTAGCGAACAGCAGCGTGCTTTGTTAACCCTGAAATTACAACAGAAATTACAGCAGCAGATAGCTGTTGATACAGAGCCGGCAGCCTGTAACGATATTCCTGTGAATCGCAAATCGAGTACAGCTACACCCGCAGAACTTGGACTATGGCTTCAGGAAAGAATAGCTTCGGATTCAGCATATAATGAGTCGGTGACACTTGAGTTACATGGTGAATTAAATCACGAAGCGCTTCAATGGGCATTGGATCAAGTGGTTGCCGGACAACCGGCTCTGAGAAGCAGATATGAGTCTTCGATCGATGAACAGGGCGATATTTTCGTTACGCAACATATTGAACCACAATTGCATGTTTCTTTACCTGTAACTGCATTAAGTCCGGGGGATGTTCCTGATCAGCTTGCAAAACAACAGGCACGTCGAGGGTTTCAACTCGATCAGGCTCCGTTGTGGCGGGTGCAATTGCTCCATTTGGAAAATGGCTTGCACTGGCTGAATATAACAGTCCACCACATTATTTTTGATGGCTTCTCACAGTCGATTTTTCTTCATGAGTTGGGAACTTATTACAATGCTTATTTAGCCGGACAGCATTCAGAGGCTCCGGTTCGTGATCGCGCGTATCTATTACTGAGAGAAAAGCAGAACCGTGCAGCCGACGCAGACAATTTAGAGCTCGAACAGGCATATTGGTCAAAAAGGTTGAAAGATGTGCCTCCCCAAAGCCTGCCGCTCAATCCTGATCAACGGATGAAAAGTAGTTTCCGCGCTTCTGTACGTCATATTAATTTTGACCGGCAGTTTGCTGAAAAATTAACTGCATTTGCCCGTGCCCAAAATACCACAGTCTATACGATATTACTGTCTGCATATTATCTGCTGCTCTTTCATTATACCCGGCAACAGGATATTGCGGTCGGTATCGATGTGGCAAACCGAGAGCAGGAAGGGAGTGACGTTTTCATCGGGTGTTTTGTTAATCAGTTAGTGGTTCGTCATGAACTGACTCCAGAAGATGACTTTACAACATTTCTGCGTAAGGTTCAACATCACCTTACAGAAGCCTACCGCTATCAGGCGTTACCTTATGAGAGTCTGGTGAGATTGCTTTCCTGCCAAGATTCTCACTATCAAACGCCTTTATTCCGTAGTAAATTTATGATGTATCATAAACCGGATATTGCCTCTAAAATGGTTGGTCTCGATGTCGCATTAAAGACGTATCATCCCGGTTACTGTCCATTTGATCTGGCTTTTAGTTTCGAAGATGATAAGGGCGGGATCAGCGGGAGTGTTGAATATAGCAATGATATATTCTCAGCGCAGTCTATCGAACAACTGATAAATCACTACCATTTTTTACTTGAGAAAATCGTCGATGCTCCGGGAAAAGCATTGGCTGATTATCAGCTATTGACAACGACAGAAAGGCAACACTTGCTCATTGAATATAATCGTACTCAGGTTGATATTGGTCCGCCGCTGCCTGTGAATTGGTTGTTTGAAAAATATGCTAAAGAACAACCTGAGCAGGCAGCTATCGTAACCAAAGATACGCAGCTCAGTTATGGTGAACTTAATGCCAGAGCCAACCAGTTAAGTCATTATCTTCTTTCTTTGGGAGTGCAAAAAGATATTACGGTCGGGATTTACCTTGAACGGGGAAGCGATTTTATTGTTTGTATTCTGGCTGTTTTAAAAGCGGGAGGGGCATATGTTCCGATCGATACTGGCTTACCGGAGAAGAGAATTAAACGTTTGCTTGACAGTTCCGAAACCCATCTGGTGATTTCATCCCCTCAATGGTCGCATCAATTACCGGCGGGATTGCTGTTTTGTATAGATTTTGACGAAGATGGAGCTGAAATAGCGGACTACCCGACGACAACGCCGGATATACAGATTTCTCCCAATGATTTGGCATATGTCATCTATACATCCGGAACGACAGGCGAACCGAAAGGGGTTATGATCGAACATCGCAATTTGTACCATCTTGCCTGCCGGCAGCAGCGATATTTTTCGGTCGGGGCGGGGGCTCATATTTCACAAATGTCTTCGATCAGTTTTGACGGTTCGGTTGGTGAAATTTGTATGGCACTATTCCACGGTGCCACACTCTTTATGATGGATTGGGGACAGTTGAGTGGTTCAGCACTTTTAGCGGCAGTGAAGGAATATGAAATTGACGTAATGGTCACGGTACCGTCTCTTTTAGCTAACCTTTCGCCGGAAGATATCTGCGGACATTCAGGGTTGTCAATTGTCTGTGTCGGGGAAGTCTGCTCAACCCATCTGGCGAAACAGTGGGGCGATAAGGTTCGTTTTATTAATGCCTACGGGCCGACAGAATATACAGTTTATTCCCATCTGTTTGAATACCCCCCCACCGCCCATCATCCACAGAAATGACCCGAGTTCCTATTGGCAGGGCGATTGATAATACGCAAACTTATATTCTTGATGAGCAGTTACGTCCGCTTCCTGAAGAAGTTGTCGGAGAACTGTATATTGCCGGACATGGTATTGCCCGGGGATATCTGAATGATCCGGATCAAACCGAGCAGCGTTTTCTGGAGAATCCATTTCTTGTCAGAGACAGAGAGCGGGAAAACCATTTTGAAGAACCACTTATGAAAAGGGCTGCTGCCTTTCCGGAGGGCAAAATGTATCGCACGGGGGATTTGGCCTACTATCAGAGAGATGGGCAGGTTCAAATTGTCGGACGCGTCGATCATCAGGTGAAGTTCAAAGGTTTTAGGGTGGATTTGTCGGAAATAGAACAGTCACTTAAACAACACGCCGAAGTACGGAACTGTGCTGTCTTTGCTGAAAAAAGCACCGGACAGATCGTGTCGCGTTTGATATCCATCGTACAGTTGAAGGCTGAAAGTCTCCTCGTCGGTAAAGCAAACACAGGTGACGTTTTTCGGGGTTTCTTGAAGCTCGGCTCCCGCATTTTATGGTACCGCAAATCTTCATTGAAGTTGAACAGCTCCCTCTGATGGCCAGTGGTAAAATCGATAGAACCCGGCCGGAAAGCCAGTTTAGTGGATATTTAACAGAATCAAGATCATGTCTTTCTAATAAGATCATATTCGAGTCTGAACAGGAAGCATTGATGGCGGACATCTGGCAAGAGGTTCTGAAGGTAAATCATATTCGCCGCAATGATAATTTCTTCAAGGTCGGAGGCGATTCTATCCGTACGTTGCAGGTCATTGCTAGCTTGCAAAAACATAATATTACCTTACAGGCAGAAGATTTCTTTGAATATCCGACGATTGCTGAACTTGTCACGAAGATAATATCTACGCAGGTGCAGACGAGCGATTTGGTCTTTGTTGACAGCGGGCCAGTCGGCCCGGCTCAAGCGTGGTTTTTGTATCAAAATCTACCACAGGAAAATATTTATTACTGGGAAGTAACACTGAATCTGACGCAACAGCTTGAGACCAAGCATCTTCCGGCTGTGGTAGAAGCATTGTGTAAACGGCATGCTGCACTAGCGACGGCTTTTCGTTGTGAAAATGGTAGGCGGAAACAGTATCCGCAGACAGCAACTGAAATCGACGGTGACGATGAAAAGAACGTTCACCTGATAAGTTGCTCAGTGGAAGAGTGGTATGAGAATAAACAGGTGCGGATGCAGCCAATCGTAGCCAATCTCGATATCAGGCAGGGTCGTCTGCTACAACTGGCCGTCGTTGGTGAGCTCGGGAGTGCCGGACAGTTGGTTTTTATCATTCATCACCTGGCTGTTGATCTGCTTTCAATCGATATTTTATTGCAAGATTTTACCCGGATATACCCGAAGAGATATGTCCGGTTATTCGCCGTACAAGCATTTAGAAGCATCAGCAGACTTTGAACGGTTGGCTTACCGGCCTGGTCGCAGAAACTGGCTGATAAAAGCAGAGCTGAAGGCCGGTCAGAATCCGCAGATGACGAATACGCAATGCAAAGAGCAGATATGGCGTCAGTCCCCGGGCAGGAGCAGCTAACATGGACTGTTGATTTACCGGCCGGCAGGCACGTCAATGTCAGCTTTGTCAAAAGATTATCAGGCATCCGGACAGGCATTGATCAGCTGCATTTTGATTGGCGCATTGCAAGATAGCCTCCTTTTAGGATCGATGTTCAAAGTGCATGTTGAACAGCACGGCCGGTATGGCGACACGACAGAAATCGAGACAAGCCGTGCGGTTGGTGGTTTACTCGGTTACAAACTTTATCTGTTGAGCAGGATAAGCATGTGAGTTTGAAAATGCTGAAACAGTGGCTTGGCCGGATGGTTGACAGACAGGATGAACAATCACTTGCTCAGATATTAATTAATTACATGGGAGAACCGGATCGTCTTATATCGACCAATCCTTTATTTGACATTGCGTCGTCGTCACTGCATCTGGTCAGCAGCACATTACAGCCGCTACCATATTTACTGGCGTTTGACTGTTATGTGCAGGCAGATAAGCTAGAGATTTTGGTTAAATACAGCGGAACGCAGCTAAATCGACAGAAACTTGGTGTACTGGAACAGGCGATCCACAATAGATTCGCGGAATTGATCCGGCAGGAAGAATCGACATTACCGATGATGGCTGAAGATTTCCCCTTGGCTGCTGCCGTTATAAAACAGCAACCGGCAGACTTTTTGCCACAATTACGGCGGCAGATAGGGCGGATAGATGACCTTTATCCCCTGTCACCCATGCAAAGCGGGATTCTGTTCCAATCGCTGCTTATGCCGGGATCCGGTATATACATCAATCAGGTAGGCCGGAAGGTTGAAGGGCAGTTGTCACCTGAGCACTTTATTCGAGTGTGGCAGATGGTGATGTCTGAATTCGCGAATTTGCATAATGGCTTTGTCTGGGAAGCTCTCAGTCAGCCTCTTCAGTTTAACTCGGGAATACGCGATGTTCCCTACACGGTGAAAGACTGGCGTAATTTCACACCGAACCGGCAACGTGAGCTGCCGGAAGAATCTGCTGCAGCTGTTCGAAGTCAAGGATTTGATTTGTCACAGCCACCGTTGCAGCACCTTTTGATTGCACGTTTATGTGAGAATACCTACCAATTTTTATGGAGTATTCATCACTTGCTAGTGGATGGTGGTCAACCTCAATCTTGATTGACAAAGTCCTCGGGCGTATTGGTAGCCGGACTGGAGAAGATTTACAGCGTGACGATTCTGACTTATTTGAAGCCAATCCAGAGATACCGGGATATGCGGCATTCATCGAGCAGGTGATCCAAAACCAAAATAACGCACAATCTCCGAATTTTTGGCGTACATACCTTACAAAACCTTTGCAGCCTAACCGGCTGCTCGTTTCGTCGTCCGCCCGGAACCGTTCTTGGCGAGCCTCGCAATGGCAACGTAAGACACTCCGGCTTTCAGATAAACTGACCAACTCTCTTATTCAATTCGCAAAATGTCAGCATGTTACGCTTAATACGGTGATTCAGGCTGCTTGGGGAATTTTGTCAGGTCGTAGGAACCATACCGATGACGTGGTTTTTGGGCAGGTATTTTCCGGGAGAAGTCGCATGTCCGGTCAGATTCATCAGGCTGTTGGTTTGTTTATCAATATGCTGCCTGTCCGGATCTCAGTGGACAAGACTCAGATGATAACTTCGTACCTGCAACAGGTTTACTCGGCAACGTGCCGGCTACAACGATATGAAACAGATTCATTGCATGATATTCAGCGATGGGCCGAAGTGGGACAGATCAGTGACCTGTTTGATGCTGTTCTGGTTTTTGAGAATTACCCGGTCTGTGATGTATTGGGTCAGACTCGGGATACAGCAAGGTTATTTGACATCGAAGTTCGTGAGCAGACCAATTATCCTTTGACTGTGATGGTGAATCTGGCGGAAGAGTCCCATAGCCAGTATTTGACCTTCGATTTTATCTATAACGCCGATTTGTTTTCCAATCAGGATATGGCCGGAGAAGCAGTGAAGCAGTTGAGTCGGGATTTTGAACAGATTTTGACAGATCTGCCGGAGCCCAGTGATTGCCTGTCAAAATTTTTCCGGATGAATTGTCTTCAACTAACACCTTATTACAGCTTTCTCAAAGCCCAGAACCGTATGATACAGACGACAACCATTCCATGGACCTGATCGGACTGTTCGAGACTCAGGTCAGGAAGACGCCATCTGCAGTGGCACTGAAAAGTGCACTTGGCCAAATGAGTTTTTCACAATTAGACCATTACGCATGTCTCCGGCGAATTACCTGCTTTGGATTCTGGTGTCACACCCGGAGAGGTTGTTGCCGTCATCATGCCGGGTTCAATGGAAGCTGTTGTCAGTATTCTTGCGATACTGAAAGCCGGTTGTACCTATCTGCCTCTTGAAAGCAGTACGCCGGCAGAGCGGAAATACTACATTCTTGATAACGCCGGATGTCACTGTATGCTTCACTGCGATTCTTCAGATTCGCATGAAAATCACCGACTTCTCGATAAAATGAACTGTATTTCATACAGTGAATTCGAGCAGATGCTGCAAAAAAATGAAGAAAGAGACGGGGCTGAAGCCGGCGTGATTTTGCAGAAAAAGGTTATTTCTCGCAGTGAGATTGCCTGTTTAACATACACGTCAGGCTCGCAAGGGGTTCCTAAAGGGGTATTGTTGCCTCATTCGGCAATTGTCAATCGCCTGAAATGGATGTGGTGCCGGTTCCCGTATTCGGAGCAAGATATCTGCTGTCAGAAAACCTCACTTAGCTTTGTTGATTCGGTTTGTGAGCTGTTCAGCCCATTATTACAAGGGATTCCACTGTTTATTTTCACCGAAGAGCAGATAAAAAATCCTTATCTGATGATAAGCATACTGCAACGAGAGAAGATTACACATATTGTTCTGGTGCCATCTTTGCTAAAGATTTTCGTTGACCAGGCGCCTGAGCAGGTTCAGCAGCTTAAGCATCTGATCTGCCGGACAGTCAGCGGCGAAGTTTTTCCTGCAATGTTATACCGTCGGTTGAAACAATTGTTGCCTGATGTCACCGTCCTCAATTTGTACGGCTGTACCGAAGTTATGGCGGATGTATGCTGTTTCGAAGCCTCTGGAGAAGAAATCCTGACAGACAGTGTTCCCATTGGCCGGGCGATTTCCGGTAATGAAGTTTATCTACTGGATGAGAATCTGTATCATACGGCCATTGGTGAAACAGGAGAAATTTATGTTGCAGGTGAAAATCTCGCCAGAGGTTATCTTCATAATTCATCACTAACCGAACAGGCATTTATCGAAAATCCATTTATCGGTAGGGCGGGTGCAAATATTTCGGTTAGGGGGAAGTGGCAGAAAATGTATCGCACAGGTGATATTGCACGTAGATTGCCGAACGGAGAGCTAGAATTCATCGGTCGTTGCGATCGGCAGCTCAAGCTACGCGGACAGCGGTTCGAACCGGAAGAGATAGAAACGATTCTGTTTACTGACAGCCGTATCAGCCAGGTGGCCTTAATGCCCAGAGAGTATATGGAATATCCCGATTTGGTAGCTTTTTATCAATCGACACATCACGAACCGCTCTCCGAGTCTGTATTCCAGTCACAGTTAAAGGATAAGCTAGCTCGTTCCATGTGGCCGACCGTGTGGATTTACCTGAACGAATGGCCTGTTTTAGCCGCCGGTAAGACCGACTATCTGGCGTTGAAACGTGAATTGGACATCAGGCAGCCTGATGTAGCAGGTAACGAACGACAAAATGATGTTTTCGCTCGGGTGAAACAATTGTGGCAACAGGTGTTGCAAAAAGAGATTTCAGATGTCGATAAAACATTCTTTGAACTTGGGGGAAACTCATTGTCACTTATCCAGTTACATGGTTTGCTGAAGCAGAATATCACGCAAGATGTTCAGCCGGCAGATCTGTTGCAGTATCCGAGCATTCGCTATTTTTCTGATTACTTGGCAGGTCCCCCACGCTTGGATGGTAATGTCGGAGACAGTAAAAATCCTCGTAACAGGGGAGAGAGCAGACGCAAGGCTGCACACCGGAAATACCGGCAGACACGTCGGGTTAAATAACCGAAAATGTGGCTTTCAGTGCGTAATAAAAGCCAGAGATAAATGATTAAGGATAGTTTTGATGGATGTGGGTACAAATAACGGCAAGACTGAAGACAAAAGCGATATTGCGATTATTGGTCTGGGATTGAAATTCCCCGGTGCTGACAGTGAACAGGTATTTTGGGATAACTTGGTGTCGGCCAGAGAGTCGATCAAGCGATATGATCTGAGTATGTCGGAGAATAACCTTTTTGAGCATGCCAGAAACCATACGCAGGACCGAGTGGGTGCTGCTTTGGAGTGATTGAAGATATTGCATATTTCGATGCGGATTTTTTCGGTTATAGCAATAAAGATGCCGAACTGTCAGATCCCAGCAGAGACTGATCTTTGGAACTGGCTTGGCAGACTCTGGAAAATTCAGGATACTGTGCAGAAAAATATCCGGGTCGCACCGGTATCTATATCGGAGCGGCCAACAATACATATAGTTATTATCTGCAAAGCCGGCTTTCCAAGCTTCCGGATATAGGTCTTTGGCTTGACTAGGGGTATTGAATAATACTGACTATATCAGTAGTCAGATTTCTTACCAGATGAATCTTAAGGGGCCTTCTTATACCATCAGAACAGCTTGTTCATCATCACTTGCTGCGGTTCATTTAGCTTGTCAGGCATTATGGAATTATGAGTGTGATATGGCATTGTTTGGTGGAGTGACGATTCGTGTTCCCAAAGAGACTTCATATCAATATGTCGATTCGGGTATTTTGTCTAAGGATGGTCATTGTAAGGCGTTCAGTGCGCAGGCTACTGGTACGGTTTTTAGTAATGGTGCCGGTCTTATCGCTATTAAAAGATTGAATGATGCGGTAAATGATGGCGATCAGATTCTTGCGGTGATTAAAGGCACGGCCTGTAATAATGATGGTGGTATAAAAGGTTCATTTACTGCTCCTTCGGTTGAAGGACAGGTTGCGGTAATAGAGGAAGCTTTGGCACATGCCGAAGTATCACCAGATGATATTGACTATATTGAAGCCCACGGAACGGGAACCGATTTGGGAGACATGATCGAACTGACCGCACTAGAAAAAGTGTTTACCCGGCGGAAGAGGAATAGACAACCGCTTTTGATTGGTTCGGTAAAATCTAATATCGGTCATCTGGATGCAGCTTCTGGAATTGCGGGTCTGATTAAAACCGTTTTGGCTCTGAAAAATTGTCAGCTTCCGGCAAATCTTCATGCAGAATCTCCACGGGAAGAATTCGGACAGCACGATTATCCCCTCAGGCTGAATCGGTCTCTTACACCATGGCCTCACCAATTTGACGGTGTGCGTTGTGCAGGAGTCAGCTCTTTTGGTGTCGGCGGAACCAATGTACATATTGTATTGCAGCAAGCACCTGAATCTATGCCGTTAAGGATGCCTGATAGTGGATACAGTCCGGCAGACGATGATTTTTATACTTTCCGGTTGTCAGCAAGAAACTGGCGGGATCTGGACGGAGTGGTCGGGCAATTGGAAAACTTTCTCCTTGAAAAGAAACAGGATTTTGAACGACAAGATACCCCCCTTCAGTATCAAGGAACTGTCGGTAGCGATACGGCACCACTGGTTCTGACAGACCTTTCTGGTACGCTTGAACAGGGCAGACGGGACTTTTCTCACCGTTTGGGGATTGTTTGTGATAGCTACGATGCTCTCATTCGAGGTTTGCAGAAAAGCCGCAATTTGATTGCACAGGCGTCAGCCGGACGTCATTCCTCTCAGACCGAAGGACATAAAGATACGTTACCCTCGGATGATTGCCTCTTGTTTTTGGACCAGGTGCCGGATCAACCTCGTTTATTGCTTCTGTTTCCGGGCTATCATCAGGACTCGATCGCCTGTGTCCGTAGTTTTTACGTCTCTGATTTGCAATTCCGGGAAGAAATTGACCATTGTTTCAAGGTAGCACACAGTGTGTATGACGGCTTTCCAGAATCAAGCAGTATACTGAATATGGTGGATATAAGTGTGGGCGGAGATGGCAATCAGAAGCCTGACGGGGATTTATCTGCGGCTGAAAGGCTGTGTACATTTATCGCCGAATATGTTTTTGCCCGGATCCTGAACCGGCAAAATATCCATCCGTGTGGCAGTTTCGGTTCAGGTATCGGTATACTGGCAGCAGCCTGCATTAGTGAAGTTATTGATGTTACTGATGCATGCCGCCTGCTAGCAGTCTGGGAAAAGAAGGACTTGCTATTTACAATACTTCAGAATATGCCTTTCAGAGCGACACTTTATCCCGGTTTCGAACGGGACCGGATCTTGGCAAACGGCTGAAGAGACGTTATCAGCGGCATATTGGTTCACTCAATTGACTGGTCAGACTGACTTCCGGGCATGCACCAGTTTATTGTCAGACTATGAGGTTGCAGATGTCGTTGAAGCCGGACATGAGCAGAAACTGAGCCGCGCCTGTTTCATCAACCGAACCTGCCGGAAGTACAAACGGAGCACATGATCACCGGATCCAGTTATCAATACTGGCGGAAATCTCTGCTTCGGTTATGGACAAGAAGACCTGCCACATCTTTACCTGGTCACTATACTTTCCGGCGTATCATGCTGCCGACCTATCCGTTTCATCGTCAGAAGTACTGGTTATCCGATCCAAAGAGCGCTCCCTCAGACAGGGATGCATCAACGACAAACCGAGAGCAGCCCGATTGACAAAATATATAATTACAGTCAGTGGTTTTTTACGCCTGGCCGGATGCGTGATTATCAGCAGATGCATTGTCACCAGGGTAAAGTGACAAAAGGGAGTCATGTATGGTTGCTGCCGGGGGCCAACGAAAAACAGTGCGAGGTGTGGAAACATGCGCTGACGTGCAAAGGTATCCGGATGGTCACAGTATTCCCTGCTGAGGAATATTGCTGCTACCGGAACGATCATTACTCGATCAATCTGACCAGGCAAGCTGATTTTCAGCAGTTATTCTCGCAGCTGTCTTCAGCCGGACTTGAGCCGCACAATGTGATTCATCTGCTGAATCAGGGGAGGTTTAATTCCCGACCAACCAGTGAGGTATACAATTCATTCTATAGTGTGATATGGCTTGCTGCGGCACAGGCTGATAATTCTGCAAATCCGAGAGGATTCTTTATTGTTTCAAATAATACCCATATGGTTCTAGGGACTGAGCAGATGGCTGCGGAACGTGCAATGCTAATGGCCTGCATCAGGGTTATTCCACAGGAATATCCTCAAATTTATTGTAAAAATATCGACATCGACGATAGTGAACAGGATACCTTGAAGCAGGAAACATTTGAACTATTCTATACAGAAATCAACCGGGAAACAGATGAGCGGATGATAGCTTATCGGAATGGAATGCGCCGGAAACCCACATATCAGCGAATGACTCACTCTATGGAGCAAAGATCGCTGTTGCCAAAACAAGGTGGGGTTTATCTTGTCCGGGAGGACTGGGCAGCTTTGGTCTAATGACCGCCGCCTACCTTGCCAGAAAAGGAGCAGCAACGGTCGTACTGGTTCACCGAAGTACGTTTCCCGGCCGCGAACAGTGGGACGAATTATTAGCAACACTTGCTCATGATGAATTAACGATAATGAAAATTCGTCAGCTAAAGGCTATTGAAAAAACAGGGTGTCGGCTGAAGTTGGTTCAGGCGGAGCTTGGTACCAATTACTTATCGTTATTTCAGATTTTTGAGGATTTGGTCAAACAGTATAATCATATTACCGGCGTGATCCATACAGCCGGAATTACCGGACCTGAAACCCATTTTTCTGCAGAACAGGTGAGCATTGAATTAAGCGAAAAGATTTTTACCAGTAAAGTTGATGGCGTGAGGCACTTAATGCAGGCTATTGAGCATTTTAGCCCTGTTTTTTGTCTGCTGACATCATCACTTTCTCCTTTTCTCGGTGGTCTAGGGCTTTCAGCCTATACCGCTGCTCACTGTTTCATGGACATGACCGTTGCCCAGAATCATCTGAAACAGCATCTCTCATTTCAAAAGTCTCAGGCAGACTACTTGCCAACAGACGATAGCTTGTCAGAGCCGAAGCAGTCGACAATCGTGCGGACGATAAACTGGGAAGGTCGGGCACCGATGGATTCTGCTCTGTCAGACAATGCGACCGGTAATTCGGTCAGTCGCTTTTGGATGTCCGAAGAGGAAGTGGGGACATGCTTGGAGCAGGTTTTGAAAGAGCATCAACCTCATCAGGTAATTGTTGCAACAGGTGATATTGAATCCAGAATGAGACAATGGCAAAACTTTTCAAGAAATTTCAGGAAAAACCTATTGGATCACACCTCAAGTTTACGGTCGGAAACTACGGTGGAGACTGCTGAGGGCCAAAATAATGATGTCGAACACTCTAGTTATTCTTTGGATAACATTAGTGAAACATTAAGGGGTTTGGCCATTGAATTATTAGGGGTTCAATCACTAAAAGATACCGACAGTTTCTTTAATTTCGGGGGAACATCACTGACTGCATTACAATTCCGGGACGAATTCAAGAAATATTTCAGCAGCGAGTATCGATTGAGAGTTTTTATAACAGTCCTACCATTCTGGAATTGGCTCAGATCATCTATTACCAGATGGATAAAAACAAACTAAAACAAATTGAAAGTATACTTGAAGAAATTGAAGACTTGGATGATGAGGAATATTAAGATGAAGAAGAAAATTATTATATTGAGTTTGTTTTTACCGCAATGGAATCCGTTTCAGATTTTCCCTCTATTACCTATGTTTAAGGGTTATCTTACACACCATGATTTCAACGTTAAAACTGTAGATGCGAATATTAAGTTTTACCACTGGCTTCTATCTGAAGATTTTCTGCAGCTATTGGAGCTCCATATCAGTAGTTATGTGAAAGAAAACCCAGTGACTGGGCAGTGCCGTGAGGCTATAGAACATCTACAATCTGTGATAAGCGAGCCTAAGCAGATATTTGATCTTATTAACAGCATACGTAAAAAAGAAGTGTTTGATGATGAGCGGCAACGTAATCATATATTGAATACCTGGGAAAAATATTTGTCTTCAATCTCGACACTTTTTTCGCCAATGCAGCTCAGTTATCGCGGACTTAAATTTGATTTGCCGAAACATCCACAAGCTATCATAGATTATTGTCAGTCGGAAAAAGGAAGTCTATTCCGGCTTTTCTACTCCCACGTATTGTTTGATCAGATTGCTGATTTGGCGCCGGATGTAATAACAATCTTTATTATATCCAATGAGCAATTATTGCCTAGTTTGATTTTTTGCCACCTGATTAAACGTTTTTTTCCACAGATTCATTTATGTGTTGGTGCTCCATTACTGGTGGAGCACTTTAAAACAGCCCCCGGATTTGAACAGCTTTTGCCACAGGAGATCGATTCGCCGGTTATCGGTTATCACTTTGAACCTTTTCTTGAATTGCTACAGGCACTGGAGCATCACCGGCCGATACCGGATCACCCTTATTTGCTGCGCAATATTGATCAAGAAAAGCATAAATTAATGGCACGGGAAGCGACTTTCCCTGAAAAGGGATATCCGAAGGATTATTCGGATCTCGAACCTGCTGATTATTTCCACAATTCATCGATTTAAGCCGTGAATAACCGCTCATAGTTTTATTTGATTATTAAAAAAGAAAATACCGTTGTGAAAAAAATATATCCCGGATACCGGATCGAATTGAAACATTAATAAGTCGCAATGCCCAAAATCATGCAGAACATGTAGCATTGATTGCGAATGATGAAAAGCTGACCTACGGAATGCTTGAGCGTCTTTCAGATAACCTGTGTCAGGAAATCATTCAGCACCAGGCAGATATTGACCATCCGATTGCTGTCTGTCTTCCTCCTTCACCTGAATTATTCGTGAGCTTGCCGGCGATACTGAAATCAAATCATATTTTTATGTATTTGCCGCCGAATAACACGTCGCTACAGAAACACTATTCTACATTGGCTGAGCCGAGCCTGATTATAGGAGAGCAAGAATTTCTAACTGAACCTTGTCTAGATTTGCCTGTAATATCCTGTGATTTGGCAAGGCTAGGTGATTCATTTCCCGAGATGCATTCAACGTGTATATGCCCTGATGCATCTGACCGAAAATCTCCCGCAGCGATTCTATTTACTTCGGGAACAACAGGCTCATCTAAAGGGGTTCTTTATGATCACCGAGGACTTTTGAACCTGATCCGGCTAACGTTGGGTAATCAGGAATTAACTATATTACAGCTAACATCGCCGCTGTTCGATGCTTTCTGGGTCGAATCACTAAATGCTTTATTGAACTGCGGGACGCTTATCCTCCCTGACAGGGATAACCTTCAGCCACAATATATTTTCAATCTGATCAGAAACTACCATGTTAATTTTATGGTGATAGTAACCTCTTTCCTGCGTACTTTTCCCGTCCGGCCAGATTGGGTGGATCCAGGGCTGACAATATATTGTGTAGGAGAGTCCTGTTCTCCTGAGCTTGCGAATCAGTGGTCGAAGCTATGCTGTTTCTACCATGCTTATGGTGTAACGGAAGCCGGGATTTGTTCGCACCATTATCGGGTGGATGCCACAACTCCTTCGCATAACTCTGTGCCGGTGGGCAAACAGGTCGAAAATATATATTGCTATCTGCTCAATGAAAATATGGAACTATGTGGTGTCGATAATGTAGGGGAAATATATATCGGCGGAGATTGCATTGCATTAGGGTATTATCGACAACCGAATTTAACCGAAGAGTGCTTTGTTGCCGATCCCTTTGTAAATAGTACAAGTACAATACAGGGGCATCGTCAGAGAAAAATGTTCCGGACTGGTGATTTGGGGCGTTATGATCATAATGGCAATTTAGTTATTGTAGGGCGTCGGGATGAACAAATAAAAATTAGAGGCATCCGAATAAATTGTGACTTGCTAGAGCAGCAGCTCATTGATATGCCCGGTGTCGAAAATGCTGCGATTGTTCCCTTAAATAATAAAACAGATATAGCCGCATTTATTTCGATTCAACACGATTTTATCTTTGAAGAAGCCGAACAGAAATATATTGATAGCCGGCAACAACTGGCAGATAACCTCGACTATCATCAGGAATATGACGATGAATTTAATATCGCCGGTTGGCATTGCAGTTACCGTAATAAGCCTATTCCTGATGTTGAAATGCAGGAACAGGTTCATCTGGCGGTAGAACGAATTTTACGGCTGAAGCCTGGTAATGTTCTGGATATCGGTTGTGGCACTGGCCTGCTTTTGTATAAAATTTCTCCTTTCTGCGAAGGATACTGGGCTTCTGATATCAGTGGTCAGGCTATCGATCAGATTTGCAAACGCTTGTCGGTGCCGCCTTGGATTGAAAATGTTACAACTTTGCATCAGCTGACCTACGATTTTTCAATTTTCGATTCGCAGGTATTTGACACCATCATAATAAATTCAACTGTACAGTATTTTCCGAATATCGGTTATTTGACTCGACTGCTTGAAAGACTGTGCAAGTCAGTTGGGCAGGGACAGATTTTTATTGGAGATGTTAAACATAACCAATTACAATCTATCTTTCAATTCGACAGAATGAAACGAGACAATTCATATCATGAAATACAAGTCAGTCAGATATTTGAAGAAATAGAAATAGACCAACCGACAGAGCAGCGAACTGTCGATAGCACCGGAATATTTTCACAGGCTCGGACAGATGATTGATTTAATAAATCATGTGCAGGTTATGCCAAAAACAGGTAACTACGATAACGAACTCAACAATTTTCGGTATGACGTAGTTCTTCATATTCAGACACCCGAAAAGCAAGCAAAGCAGATGGAGTTTTTGCAGTGGGGCAAGGATATCGTTTCTTTGGAGCAGCTTGAAGCCTTTCTAAAGCGTTATCCCGAGAAAAATATCTGCTTGATGAATGTGCCGGATAAGCGTAAGTCAGGAGCTTTGGATTTATGGCATTACCTGATAAGCAGGACTGGTAACGAAACGGAAATACTTGCCGAAGCGATTGCATCTTTTGAAGCAGCTGATAGAAAAAATGCGATACCTATAGAACCTGCGACTCTTATTCATATGGGAGAAGAGCTCGGTTATATTACTGAGCTGAACTGTTTGGGATGTTCGGATGTACATCAGTTTGATATTGTTTTCTGGCAACCATCAGACTATGGTAGTCAGTTGGATTTTTCAGCTATCCGGCTGACGGAAAGACAAGATTTATCAATCCCAATAGGGTTCGTAGATTTGTTCTCTGAACGTTTTGCAAATACTCCGTACTTTACTACTCGGGATTCATTTCTTGTTAGTCAAATGACAGCAAGGGTTGCGGAGCTGTTCGAGGGACAGTGGATGCCCCTTCAATGGGTAAAAATTATAGGACAGTTACCGCTCGGCTATACCGGAAAAAAAGACCGCAAAGCCCTTGAAAAAAAGGCTCTTATTACAACAAAAAACAAACCCAAGTATGTAAGACATTTACCGGACGGTCAGCTCTATAATCCGCAAGAAACTGACGCTGAGAAAATTCATTCAGGCACGAATCTATTGGTAAGTAAAGAGGAGGCCCCTTCAGCACCCATACGGCAGGTTGTGATAGGCATTTGGCAAGAAGTGCTTGGTGAAGAAGTGCTGAATTTAGATGAAAACTTTTTTGTACTTGGCGGACATTCTCTTAAAGCTGTTCAGATTATCAGCAGGCTGAATCAAATTTATCAAAGCGATCTGAAAGTTGTTGATTTGTTGCAGAATCCTACACTTCAGGCCCTGGTTGGTATTGTTGAACGCCAATATCATCATAGGCATACTATTTTCTCTGAAACATCCCCGTTGAATACTACAACATCGGAAATACAGCTATCAGGTGTATCTGATCAAGTTATCACCAGTGATGAACTAACTGATAGTGCAAAACCAACAGTCTCTTATACGCAAAGACGTTACTGGTTTTTAGAACAACTAACTCCGGAAAGTTCTGTTTATAATCTGCCTTTACAAATACGTATTCGGGGGGCATTAGATATTTCTTGTCTGAAATATTCGCTGAAAGCAATCGGTCAGCGACACCAGGCCTTAAATACACGAATTATCCTGGATGATGATAATGATCTCATTCAACTGACAGAAGGCCCTGTGTTTGGGGAGTCACTGGAATATCAGAATATCAATCATCTTGATCATCAAAGCCAGGTCAGTTCTATCGATGATACCGTTGAACGTTTCATCAAACAACCATTTGATTTTGCTGCCGGCCCTTTACACCGCTCGATGCTGATTCGGATTTCTGAAACAGAACATTTGTTGCTGATTACATTGCACCATATTATTGCTGATGGATGGTCTTTGAATATTCTGCTTCGAGAGTTCCGGCATTTTTATCAAGCCCGTATGAACGGGGAAGCATGTTTACTGTCCGCACCAAAAAATCATTATATTTCATATAGTATATGGCAAAACCTCTGGGCCGGAAAACGATGAGGCGAAGCAACAGAAACGTTACTGGCTGCGCAAATTAAACAAAATAAATCCATTTGAACTGCCGACTGATTACCCCCGGCCAATTCCGAATAGGCATAGGGGAAAAACCTTATTTACACTTCTGGACAGCCCTAGCCTGACTGCATTAAAGAAGCTTGCTGTACAGAAGGATTGTACATTGTTTATGGTTTTAATGACTTTATTTAAGGTTTTGTTATGGCGACATGCTGATCTGGATGACCTTTCAATCGGAACACCGGTTGCCAACCGTCATAGGCTTTCGGATGAACAAATTATTGGCAGTTTTGCTAATACACTTGTTATTCGCAGCCTGCTCAATGAAGACTTGACGTTTGAACAAGTACTTGAGCAAGTTCGGACAAATTTGTTAGAAGCCTATCTTTATCAGGATTATCCTTTTGAAAAGCCGGTAGAAGATATTCAGCCTGAGCGGGATTTGGGTCGTTCTCCTATTATTCAGATCTGGTTCTCCTATTTTAATACCGATCTTGACAAAGTTCTTATCGGCGATCTGGAACTGGAGGAACTGGAGACCGGAATTTCTGGAGCTAAGTTTGATTTGTCGTTATCCCTGACAGAATCCGGTAACACACTGAAGTGTGCCTGGGAGTACAATACGGATCTGTATTGTCACGAGACTATACAAAGGCTGTCTGAACGCCGGAGTGTTCTCATTCATGGGATTTTGTTGTCACAAACGTTAGCAATCGGTGACTACAGCATGCAATCAACAGAAACAAAGAGAATTGAAGGTCTGTTGATGCAGGAGGATGCTATTGTCGGCCATAGCTTTACTTCTGACGATAGCAGTCCTTTTTCTCTACTCCAATGTTTTGATAAATGGGCAAGTGTTTCATCATCACGTATATGCTTGATTGATGATACGCACCGACTTACCTATAAGGAAGTCACCCAAGCAGGTTAATAGCATTGCTTCTGCGCTTATTAACTTGGGCATCGTCCCTGGCATGCGGGTAGCAGTACTTTTGCCCGAAAAAATTGAAACATCTGTTGCTCTTTTATCCATTTTCCGGATCGGAGCATGCGCTGTTCCTATCAGCTGCGATTATCCCAGTGATCGTATTCAATACATTATTAAAGATGCAGGTATTGATCTGTTGATTTACCATCAGGAGACAGCTCAGGATATTCTTGAACAACTATCATCTCATATTTTATTTTCTACATTGCAGTTAAACCGGTCGGACTTACCGGTAGCGGTAGAAGCACTAAGCAGGACTCTGTCGAATAGTGCTACGGCCTACATCATGTATACCAGTGGTACCGAAGGGTGGCCCAAAGGCGTAGAGATTACCTATCAATCCGTTAATATTCTGATACAGGCACTGGCTGAAAAGTTAAGTTTTACCGACCAGTGTAAACTGCTTTCTTGCTCTTCGGTCGGTTTTGATATTTTCATGCCGGAGTTATTGTTGCCACTGTCGGCCGGAGGGGAGCTTTATCTCGTTTCGTCCCGGCAGACACGAGATCCCGGTTGGTTGATCAATATCATGGATGCGGAGCATCCGTCTCACATCCAGGCAACCCCGTCGTTATATCGAATGCTTGTTAATGAAGACTGGGTGCCTGAGCGTACATTAACACTGCTGTGTGGGGGAGAAATGTTGACAGAACGGTGGCGGAAGCATTACTTCATGGCGGTGCTCGTCTTTACAATATGTATGGACCGACGGAAACAACAATTTGGTCAACTTCAGCAGAGATTTGTGAGCCACATAATGTCACCATTGGTGAACCTGTGCCGGGTACAAATTGCTATGTTCTGGATCGACAGCAACGGCCTTTATGCAGTGGTATTGTAGGTGAACTTTATATCGGTGGTATGGGCGTTGCGAAAGGATATATCAACCTGCCTGGTCAGAGTGCTGAAAAATTTCTTTCTGATCCTTTCAGCAAACAAACCGGAGCTAGAATGTACCGGACTGGAGATTTAGCGCGGGTCGATACGAATGGAAAACTTTACTTGCTTGGCAGAAAAGACGCCCAGATAAAGCTTTACGGTCACCGGATTGAATTATCGGATATTGAAAGAAATATGGAGCGTTGTCTTACCATTGATCAGGCTTGTGTTATTTTCTTACCGGAGATACAAAAAGACAGTGGTCGTATGATTGCGTTCTTTACGTCGGATAAAAACGAGCATGTTAATACGGGGTTGTTAAGAAAAATGATGACCCGCTATTTACCAACCTATATGCTACCAAACCCGATCTTTCAGCTTGAAACTATGCCGCGTACAGTCCATGGTAAGCTCGATAAGAAGGCATTGTTGAGTGATTATCTGACTTTCTCCGCGCTCTGTCAGACGTTCAGGGAATATCTCCGGGAAAAACTGGTTACAAAGTTGCGTCAGTACTATTTGGGCTGAATCGCCGGGAAATATTGGAGCATACGAAATTCGTCCGGAAGATAACTTTTTCTCTGACTTGGGAGGTAACTCTCTAATGGTTCCGCAGATAATGTCTATTATACGCTTTGGTTTTCATATGAGTCTGCCGTTGAGGACACTATTCGAATCTCCTGTACTGAAAGACTTTTGTGTTCGCATTGAAAGAGCCAGAGAAGAAGAGCCTATTATCATATCCCCGCCGGAAAACGGTTACAATAAACAAACAGGGTGCCGTATGGCACTTTCAGTGCGTCAGCAATATATTATAAAACATATCTCCCATTCAGATATACCTGTTGATTACTATAACAGAGCATTGAGCTATGAAATTGTGGTGGATCCAAAGACTGACCGAGATGATCTGGACCATACTACGATGAACCGGCGTATGGGGAATATTATCAGTCAATGTGAAATATTCCAATATCGTTTGGTTAAAAATGGGGATGATGAGTTTGAGTGGTCTTATTCCAATGATACCGAGCCAGAGATTGTTTACCAGAAAATTCAGGCCAGTCAACCAGAGAATGAAAGCATTATTCCGGTATTGCAGCAACATCGGAAGAAACCGTTTGATCTTAATCGTCAAGCGCTGATACGGGTTTTACTGCTGCAACTGAGCAATGAAAATCATTTGACAAACCGATACGTAATCCAAGTTGTTGGTCATGGGCTTGTCTGTGATAGCAGAACGCTCGAACTGGTTATACAGTACCTCTTAAACGGGGAGGGGCTGCAACAGGTATCCGAACAGATGGCTGTTCAGTATCGCCGTTTTGTTGAGTGGATGGAAGAATGGCTGAGAGGGCCAGTCGCCCGACAGCAGAATCGATTGTTTGACCAACTGGTCGTAAACATAGGCTCGTTGTTCGACAAATATCATGGTAATAATGCACCCGACTACAACTTTATATACCAACCTTTTGCACACAGCCGCGTATTACAGCTTACACCTGAATGTCAACTTAAGATCAAAACACTGGTAGACAGAGTGGGTTGTTTGAAAGAAATTATCTATTTATCAGCTTATTTTAAACTTTTGCAAAAGTATGCAGACGTTTTAGCGGTCAAACTGCCACAGGATGATACGCAAATAGACCCTGTTTTACAGAATAATCCCGTAACTATAGGTTGGCTGATCGATCATCGAGATTGGGCCGGGGCTGAATCTGTTGCAGGACCATTGGAAAATATTCTATTGGTACAAGCTGAGTTTGAGCAATATGTTACGGATCAAAAACTGGTATCCTTGATATCGGACGCTTATCATCAGGCATACTTTTTAAGAGATGTCAGTAGCCGAAATTTGTTTGCCCGTCAACCGGGTGAAGTGCAAATGCTCTATGCAGCTACATTTTCATCACATTTACTTGATTCACGAGTTTACGGTAGAACCAAAAGTGAGCTAGAAGGCAAGTTACATCTACAATTTGTCAGGACAGAAGGGAAAGAGGAACGACTGGAGCTGAGGTTAAACCGGCAGATTTTTATGTTAGAAAATTTGCCTTTGCCGGCGTTTGATATATTGGTAAATGATTTTGAGTCAATTCTGGAAAATTTAGAGTTTGATGTATATTAGTTGAGTTCTGTGTGAACATGAATAAGGAAACCGAAAATATGTCTAAAGTAGAAAAAAAGTTTTTTTTAAAATCGGAAGTCAGAGTCGAAGCTCTCGTTAACCAATGGTATGCCTGGTTATATACAGTTTCTCCGGCAGCAGCTGCGCGGTATTTTGTTCAACGGCAGATTCCTCTGCTCAAGTCCTATTTAAAAATGCCTAAGTTACATTCTGCGGGAGCACGTTCTTCGAAATTGGAAGGCGGAAATTTTGTAGATTTGGCGGAAGAGCATATTGACGAATGCCAGGTGTTGCTTAACGAGCTGCTTTCACAGCAAAATACGCTGAACCTTTCGGAGGCATTGCATGATTTAAATCGTTTGCTGCAAAGTCATCCGGCAGAAAGTAGTCTAACAGATATATATCCGGCGATTCCCGAGCCTTTGAAAGGGTATGTTGAGCTGACTTTTGATATGTTTAATAACTTGAACTACCGGTTGATAGAAGCACTATTATATCAAAGTGATTATTATCGTACCGATCGACAAAGTCTTTCTTTGGATCTCAATCAGCACACACGCGCTTTTACTTTGAGTACGCCTAGAGTAGAGTTGCCTGGGTATCATTGGCAAGTTGCTTTCAATGATGAAAGAGTTGATAAGTTATTCCGGGCCGAAGAGGAGTCTCTTACATGGCCGGAGATCAAAACGATTCTGTCTGTCAGTGAAGAAGATGAAGAAAAAGTCCGAACATTATTTACCTATGAGCGGTCAACGAATAAAAGGGGCGCAAATATCAATAGATCTGTTCGGCAAGGGGAGTTGCAGTGCCATTACTTCGGTCATGCTTGTGTGCTGCTAGAAGCTAAGGGTAAGAGTATACTGGTTGATCCAGTTATTAGTTACTACGAGAAGACACAACCGGATAGGCTTTGTTTAGGGGATTTACCTGCACATATAGATTATGTACTTATTACTCACGGGCATATGGACCATCTCAATCTGGAAACCTTGTTGAGAATTCGATACAAAGTTGGAACAGTCGTTGTGCCTGCGACCACTAATGGACAGCTTCAGGATCCATCCATGAAACTGATGTTGGAAAATTGCGGTTTTAACAATGTAATTGCGCTTGATAATTGTGAGTCGATTTTTTTCCTGAAGGTTTTATTCAGACCGTTCCTTTTTTCGGTGAACATGCCGATTTGAATATTCAGGCAAAATGTTGTTATTTGATTTCAATTGAAGAAATTAAGATCATGTTTGCAGCGGATACCTGTAATGTAGAACCTTCACTTTATCAGCATTTCTTCAGACAAGCAGGAAAAGTCGATTATCTCTTTGTTGGTATGGAGAGCGTAGGGGCTCCTACTCATTGGATTTATGAACCGGTTCTAGCAGAAAAATTATCAAAAACTGCCAATGAATCTCGTCGGTTGAATGGGAGTAATGCTGTTCAGGCGGAGGCTCTGGTCAAAGCACTCGGCAGCCAGAAAGTATTCATCTATGCTCTGGGGTCGAATCGTGGTTGTCACCGTTGATGGGGCTAACCCATACCGAAGACAGCGAACAGCTTCAACAAGTAAGTCGATTCATCGATAGTTTAACGCCTCAGGGAATAGATGTGAAATTACTGTTCGGAACCTGCTGCGTTTTTTAATATTAGGGAAATGACCTTTATATTAATTTTTTGAGGCAGGTTGATGTCGCTGATTTTTCTTTTGCAGGAGAGACAGCGACTCTAAGCCCTGTTTGATCAATTCATTGCTGAGACCGAAATCAATCAGACAGGCGACTTCATCAATGTCTGCCTTTTTTAAGCGAAGCAACATTTTTTGACAAGTAGACTGCGTACCGATAAGTGTTTTGTTTGTCAGAAAATACTGATAGATTTCATTTGCCTGCGTATTGCTGTCCCATATGTTATCTAACGTATCAGAAAGATTGCTTTCAATATACTGTTCGCTCATTCCGAGAAAATTTTTCAGATAATCTGACAGTGTATGTCGGATTTTTTCCGAAAGAATAATATTTTCAGCCTCTGTTGTATGTGAAGAAAATAAAAAAGTATGCATCATCAGCGTGACTTTGCCTTTTTTCCCTGGGTGGTATCGTTCTAAGGCGGCTCTGTAGCGACGAATATTTTTTGCACAAACCTCAAGGTCACAGGTGATTAGTGATGTTAACACATGGATACCGAGGCGACCGGCCTCTTCAAACATCTCGCCGGTGTTAGTGGTTAACCAAACAGGAATAGACTTGTCGTGATAAGGACGGGGATAGGTCAGGATTTCTGTGATTTGTTGTTCTCCGTTTGGTAACATTTGCTTTTGCCCACGCCATAACGATAAAACGGTTTCCATTCGTGAAAATAATTCGTGCTTTCGATGTAGATATTCTTCTGGTGCCAATACAAAGTCATTGCTGTGCCGGCCGCTAGCGAATCCGACACCTGCCCGTCCTTTTGATAGCTGATCCACGAGAGCCCATTCTTCGGCTACCCTCAATGGGTTGTGTAAAGGAAGAACAACGCTTCCCGATCTGATCCCTATCCTGTGGGTCTGTACTGCAATAGCAGCAGCCAGAACAGCAGGGTTGGGATGAAGCGCACCGAGGTCTAAAAAGTGCCTCTCAGGCAACCAAATTGCGTGAAAACCAGATTCATCAGCGTACCGAGCGGTTTCCAATATGAATTGATACTGATCTGCAAAATAGTCATTTGGCCGGCAGAGAAATAGAACAGACTGATTTTGATCTGCCGGTCTACTGTACTATAACCGGATGAATGTTCGGGAGCGGTGTTGATGTGGTCAAAGTTCAATGGTATATTTTTCTCCGGAGGTTTTTTAGAAAGGCAGCTTTCTGTTTCTGGGTCAGAGTTTGATATCTTTGTTTTAATTGATGATAGGTATGGTCATTTTCCATGAAAATTTATCCTAAATTGAGTTTTTATGATTGAGGAAATTAGAACTCATCGTATTTTTAATCTAAGCGATTTTAATTCCCCGTCGCTTGCGACGTAAAACCTTTTAAACCTAATGCCCTCTTCGTGATACGGATTTTAGCCTAAGCGAAGGCTTTGACGTGTGGTTATTCATATGTATAGCTCCAATTCGTTTAGGATAAAGTTTTTGGACGGGCTTGTTCAACAATTGGGGGAAACTGTTGTTGAACAAGCTATCATTATGTATTAGTCGAAACTTGATCGTATACCGCTACGTTCATTGTATCTCTGGAAGTTTGAATAATCTTATTGCATGCGCTACTACAGCAATATGTTCTGAGTCTTCATTAATGTCCAAGGCCGCAGCGATTCCTGAGGCAACTCTAGAATGACTAATAACTTCAAGCGCATTGTTTTTGATTAGACCATACCATAGAAATCCTTCCTCAGTGCTTGCAAAAAATTGAAGGTTACCCTCTTTTTCAAAAAGCTCTACATCGAAGTTATAGCTTTGTGATTTCGATTGATCGGAGAGAAGATTAGTTGAAGCGATCAAGTCTATTGAGGATTTTGTAACTTTATATAACCATAAATTTTGATCGCTTGATCCTAAGGAGCAGTTAGCTAATAGCAAGTGTTCTCCTTTGATTGCCAAGTTATTTATTCCTAGTTTCGCGTTTTTGTTGTAACGCTTTCTGACAATAACTCTTCGATCGAGTACATCTAGAATTGTAAGATCTCCGTCCTCAGATCCTGTAATTACTGTTCGATCCGAAAAGGGTAATAACCCACGTATATTATGCAGGTTCCAGGGGTTACTCGGATTTGCAGGTGTGCGAACATTTATAGAGTGCAAGAAGTTAATTTTTTCTCCGTCGATAGTCCATATGCTCACGTGCCCGTATTCATGGCCAATCGCAACCAAACTAAGCTCCCCTGTTAGCAAGGTTGCCGAATTGGCCGTGCCTAAATTCTCTGCATATTCTACCGTCCCATTTAGCGTCAGCAGGTTATTACTTATTGACCAGATCGCGAGACTGCTTTTGTCATTTGAAGTCAAGAGCATATCTCGATTGATCAGGCTCAACATCTCGACACCCTTTGCAGAAGGCGTCATTGTTGCTTGTACTAGTATCGGTACAAACTCTGAAGGACTCACTGGTTGTCGAAAAATAGAGATAGATCCATCCCGGCCGACCAATAGCTAAGTGTGAGTTTGAAATCCAATCGATTGATTGCGCCCTATTAAATGTTGTTTGAGGTTTCGGTAAATCATTCTTAATAACTTCGCTCGCCATTGCGGAATGAACTATCAATAATATAACCAATACGATAAATCTAGTATTCATTTGTCTTCCTTAATTCCCTGTTCGCCTGAATAGCTTGTAAAATAACTCGTTTATTATAAATAAGCCTATAAAATAAGTGTACTAAATTCATTATTTATATCGAATTAACCGTATGTAGTTCAATAAAACTAATACCGCTGACTAGCAATCAATTGAAAAATATTTCTCAAATAGAGCAAGATAAACACAGAAGTTCTAAAGGTTTACCTTGAATTTACTTGGAGGCCTTATTGCTTATTTACAAAAGACAAGAAGCCACAGCTCAACATTAATGACTTAGAGGTAAGTTCAATGGTGATTACTTAAGGTAATATGAGGTTAATTATTTTTTGTCTTAAACAATCAAAACGACTGTATTTCGACTTTTTTTCTTATTTTAGGCCCTTTTTTAGGAGCACTAAGGGGATTTAAGTCTTAATATAGGCTATTTCTTAATGTTATGAATAAGGCAGGAAATTGATTTTAATTTGGTATTTTTATATAATAAACATACATTTAAGTTTTAAGGGAGATAAACGTCATTTCTTTTACGTATATTCCACAATATCTGTTAATAGTATTGTTTGTATTCATTTTCAGTGCATGGTCGGTTGCTTACGCTGCACTGGAAAAAAACGACTCACCCTACCGAGTTTTAATAAAATTAAAAGGGGATCTTCATCTTCATTCAAAAACAGCCAGTTTTGATGCTGTAAAGTGTAGCTCACTAGATTGCAATGCGTTGACAGCCAAAGAGCAACTGGCTGAAGCATACCGCCGGGTCTTGACTTCGCTGCAGTGACGGAGCACTTACGAAATCCTTTGCCTCCACATAAAAAAGTTAACGAACAGCAGTGGCAGGAAGTGATCTCATCGGCTGAATCTTATAGTCCGGAACAAATGGTTGCATTTTACGGGTATGAATGGGGTAGCTCGATGCAGAGCTGTTACTCGCTTGAACAGCAGAAAAAAACTATGGACACCGAGTGGTGATCTTGCCACCGGGAGAGCGTAGCTACTGCCTGTCAGATCAATGTAGTACTCCTGATGAACTGGCCGGTTTTATGGCAAAAGTCGGAGCAGTCGGTATTATAGCGCATCCTTGGAGAGCTGTGGTAGTTGATCCGAAATTCAAAGTAGCCGATCACAATGGGCTACCTGAATTTTTATCCCGTAATTACTTTGATTACACTGGCAACGGTAAAAATAATGTGTGGGTCGGTGCTGAAGTTGGCCCAGATTTTCATCCCATACGGGGACAGTGGGCCGTACCACTGATTTGTGAAAAAAAAGGACTGCGGTTAGAAACGCAGACGGTGAGTATTCCTGAATGGGAAGATGCTCTGGCAAACGGTAAATGGCCGGCGCCAATCTCGTCGTCGGACAGGCACTTTAATTACATCCCCTTTGGTTTGAGAACCACCGTTGTTTTTGCTCAGAAGCGTTCACATCAAAGTGTTTTCGAAGCACTCAGTGCAAGAAGAACATTATCGGCATATATGGCTCCATTTGATATTGAGTTGTATCGGCTCGGTAATGTTCGGGGGTACAGCTGAACAATCCGAGTCACTGACTATAAGGCTTGTGGCAAAGGCAGGTTCCGTGATGGAAATGCAACTGAACCGACCAGGTGAGACGATAAAAGTGTGGAAAGGCGATGATGCCATTGCTTCATTTGATATACCTGTAAAAGATCTTCCACCAGGTCCAATATGGGTTCAGGTGACCGGCACTGAAGTTGACGAAAAACTACATTTGCGACGGACAACCATTACCGTACTCTATTTGGTTTGAGTAATATGTATTTCCCGGGGCTGTTGGGTGAATAACGAGGCTTTCTTATGCTGAAGCCATCTTTAGATATGTTATATCAGAGTTTTAAAAGGTACATGATGAATTATATTAAAAACCATAGACTTTTGGTTTCAGAAAGTCGTTTGAGTGAAGAGACGGTAGGTTCGATCGTCGCAGAACATTTTCAACTCCCTTATTATCTAAACTGTGAATTTTTCTTCCGTGGATGTAATGATACATATCGTCTTGAAGCTGATGGGAGGTTTTATGCTTTGCGAGTTTACAGGTATAACTGGCGCAGTCTCGAGGAAATTCAATCGGAATTGTCATTGCTAAATCACCTTAGTCAGACGTCAGATCTTGTTGCGCAACCTATACGCCCCAAAAATGGGACTTCAATAATAACATTGGATGCACCTGAAGGAAGACGATTTGCCGTCTTATTTGAATGGGTTTCCGGCTATCAACCAGATTATTTCAATTGTGAGCAAGCCGGAGTTTTCGGTGCAAATATGGCTAGGTTACATCAATCTCTCGATAAGCTTTCCGTTTTGGAAAACCGTTCGGATCATGGTTTAGATCGCCTGCTTCACCATCCGATGGAAAAACTTCTCTCTCAGGAAAGCATCTCCGTGGAAGATAGAAAAACACTCAATCTGGTTGCTCTGCATCTAACACAAACATTGTCGGAAAACTCTCTTACCTCCTTGTCATGGGGGCTGTGTCACGGTGATGCTCATGCAGGTAATGCTACTATCTGTAAAGATCGACTTCGTTTTTTTGATTTTGATTTTTGTGGACCTGGCCGGAGGCTCTACGATCTAGCTACATACTGTTGGGCCGGTATGCTGCGGCAACCAGAAGATTGTCGGCAGGCATTTTTAAACGGTTACTTGACTCATGCAAATCATTCAGAGAAGTTCATTGAATTATTAAAAGAGTTTGTGATGTTACGTCAACTCTGGTTTCTTGGGTACGAAATCGATCGGCAGCATATAGTTGGCCAGGGTTATCTTTCAAGAGTATTTTTTTCCAACCATATCGGTTTTCTCAAGCATTTGATGGAAACAACTTTGTCATTTGAAAAATGAAGAAACGCAGTGATCTTAATTTGAGGATGTGGCAATGATTCTACCTGAAAAAGTCGTACAGAGTTTATTTAGGGGTTTTGGAGAAAATTAAGCAGTAAATAACGGGGAAATTGTATTAATTACTTGTATGAAGAGTTGTGATTAATGTTTGTATAGAATT
This sequence comes from Colwellia maritima, assembly GCF_022669015.1. Lineage (GTDB taxonomy): Bacteria > Pseudomonadota > Gammaproteobacteria > Enterobacterales > Alteromonadaceae > Colwellia > Colwellia maritima. Next base: position 259,347 of record NZ_JAKKSL010000007.1, read on the forward strand.
AGCATTATAGGTAAAACTCCCATAAAATATGTCGCCTATTTTAAATGTTTTAGATAAAGTAGTCGTTAACTTAATAATGAATGTTTTATTTTTCATGTGGATACATATAATTTGGGCATCTTTGAAATCAAAATAACATTGAAGGGAAGGAAATAAAGCTTTAAATAAACTTTCTTTCGCGGAAAATACTAATGTAAAAGCCTGTTCATATGCTAAGTCTATTTGACTTATTAACTTATCTTCTTGGCTATTAATGATACTTCTCTTAATTTCCTCTACGTTCATAGAAGAAATCCAATTTTCGTGATCTATTCCAAGATATCGGACATTTTTTCTAAGAGCAACAGTACAGAATGCAGAAGTATTTGTATGCGTTATAGAGCCTAAAACTCCATGAGGCCATATAGGTTCCCTGTGTTTTCCTGTTGATACATTATAAGTTGTAAAACCTAGTTTAGATAATGCTTTAACAGCCACATATCCTTGACAAAGGTACTCAGATTGGCGTTTGACAACGGCTTCATTTAATACACTAGGAAATTGAATATTTAATGACTGAAAAAGTTTTTGCTTAAATGCTAACTGACAGTAGTCTACACCTTCAATAATAACATTAATTTGTTTGCTTATAGGGGGGAAATATGTTCGATTGAGAAAAGTTTGTATTTTCTGTCTTTGAATTCCTTGCACTTTATTTTTCCTTATTCATATGTACCAATGGTTGGTTCTTTTTTGACCTGACCATATTATTAATTTAGTCAACAATAAAGCCTGATTTACTTATTATCGCAACTGTTGTAATCCATCGTAAATCAATTGTCATAGTGACTTGGTCAACTAAATTCAGTGTGTCAACTTCCAGATGGTATTCGCACAAATCCTGCGCAAAGCGTTGGCAACAAAATTCAACTCACCAAGAGTTGGTGAGCTAGGCTGCCGTAAGCTCACTAAATATCTTCTGCTCTTCCAATTAAATTCCAATTAATCGTTTTCATACAATTCAATTTCACGGGCTAATATTCCCTGCTACTTCATTTGAATTAGGTAATAAACCACTATCACGATGGCTGAGATAATTAAAGTTGCCCCATGAGTTACTTTAAAACTATCTAAATTTTTTTGTGCGATACTTTGATGATGGTCACTTACTTTATCAGGATCGTGTGCTGAATCTAGATTCCAAGCATTCATTTCTTTACTTAATTTATTGAGCCTTAATAGGTACCAAACAAAATAAACCGACCACAATGCTATTGATATTACTAAATATTCCATTATTCAAATTACCCCCATACAAAATTCAAATCTCGCTGAGCTTCTTTTAATAACTTGGCTTTAGCTTCTACTAAATGATTAATTTGATGTCTAACGTATGTTCCCGATTCTAATAGCTTAATAATAAGTTCAGTTCGTAGGGAAAGGTCCTGCTCTCTCCAAGCTTCAGCAATTTTGCATTGTCGATTATGTTCAGCATCCAAATAAATTCTTATCGCAATTAAAACCTTTTCTTCTAAAAAGAGAACACCTTTCAATTCCATTAAACGATTAAGTTCATAACCTTTCATTAATATCAAATTAGTGTATTTCTTTTCATGGCTTTCAATAGTAATTGGGTGTAGATCCTTTGAATCGACGAAAACTTAGAAAAGATCCTTTATTTTCATTGGGTTGAGTTAATTTGTAAGTGAAAGAGAGCCCAGTTTGTGGTACTTATTAAGTGACTAAAAATGATAAACAAACAAAAAGGACTCTCTAATGAACCTAGCTTACCTAAAATCTCCAGATCTTTCATTCTTTTCTGATGCCAAAGTGCAACTCGAACAGATAATTTTATCACTTGGATCAGCACACTATGCTAACCGTGAACATGGTGAAATCGAGCAATACATCAGGACTAAAGGTGACGAATTGTTGAGACGTCTTTTTCAGGGATATTTGGACCAAAAAGCGAGTATCGAACCAAGACTGAATTTTATAACTTCCATTGCAGGAGACAAGCTCAATTACGTCAAGGAGCTGACAAGCCGAAAGCTAACCTCCTTGTTTGGCGATGTAACCGTCAAAAGGAACCGCTATAACCAACGGCGCCAAGCAAGTCAGTTTCCACTTGATGGTGAATTGAATCTTGCCGCTGACCAATATTCAGACGGAGTCAGAAAGCGGGTCGCAAAGGAAACTATCAGAGGCTCATATGATGAGGCGGTTGAAACGATCCGTGATACAACAGGATGCAGTATTGCTAAGTGCGCCTGAGTCGATCATGAAAACCGAGGATGAACAAGATAGCAAGATCAGCACTACTATGCGACCTTCTGCACGTAATAAGCGGGTTTGGGCGAGTGTTGAACGTGAAACTGAGTCGGTTATCGAGGAAGCCTTTGAAGAAGCATTACGTAGAGATCCGCAGAATAAACGTGAATGGGTGATCTTGGTTGATGGCTTACCCTATCAACTCAAGATCATCAACAAAATCATGAAACGCTTGAACGTCAAAGCGACAATCGTGATGGATTTCATTCATGTATTAGAATACCTCTGGAAGGCAGCCTGGTGCTTTTTTGAAAAGGGAGATAGCGCTGTAGAAGAATGGGTTGCTGATAGAGCCATTAAAATACTGCATGGCAAGTGTAATCTAGTCGCTAAAGGCATACGTATTAGTGCAACGAGAAGAAAGCTAGTTCAGCGGGACAGTGTAGATAAGTGTGCTAGTTACTTACTGAAAAATAAACACAATTTAAAATATGGCAAAGCATTATTGAGTGGGTTCCCCATCGCGAGTGGTGTAATAGAAGGAGCTTGCCGCCACCTGATCAACGATAGATTAGATATCACAGGGGCACGGTGGGGTTTAATTGGTGCCGAGTCAATATTGAAGCTAAGGTCGATTCATATGTAGGTACGTAAGCCTACTTTTTGACCGGAGATTAAATATCCACCAGTGAAACCACCCCAAATTGATAAAGTCCATCCTTTAAATCTCGCTTCGGATGGGCTCGTTCACATAGCTTATATAAATTAGACTAGTGATGTTTAATTTCAGGAGACTTTTTTCCATTTATTAATTTTATTTTTGTATGTTTTTTGATCATATTTTCTAATAAGATGCTTGTAGGCTCTTAAATGATCCTACCCAACATAATTACAATATAAATATATAAAAGGAAGTTTTATGAAATATTTCAATTCTACTAATGTTTTATTTTGTTTGTGTTTTACTCTATTTAGCTGTTCTTCTTTAGAGGAAATTCAAATCCAACCAGAAAGTTATGCTAACGATAATCCACTTACATATCAACCTTCTGTTATATCTGCATCAGTTGTTATTCCCCTGAAGGACATCGAGCAAAAAGCCAATGAATTAGCTGAACAAGGTTATTCAGATGAAGATTCAGACGAGTTTCATGAGCAATACCGAGCAAAAACTAAAAACCCACTATATGACCCTAATAAATGGCTCTATACTAACAATCCACTGTATAATTCTAGAAAATGGCTTAAAGCCTGTTTTTTGGGTGGTTGTATTAAAACCAAAAATCCCGCTTACAACCCGACTAAGAAAATTAAAACTAAAAACCCACTATATGACCCAAATAAATGGCTCTATGCCGATACTGTCGCGGTTAATATAGGGTATACATGGGCCTACAAGGTAGGTAAGTTTGCGGATAAAAAAATACAGTTCACCTCATTAGTAGATAACACACTAAGACTTACCTTACCTATTGAGTTAAAAGGGAGCGTTGGATTTAAAGGGGATGGTGCTAAAGCGCTTTCGCTAACTAAAAAAAATCTGAGCGCAGGTATTGAATTGTATGTAGATACTAAAATTGATTTAACGACGAATTGGTGCCCGATTATAGATTTAGATTACAGCTATAAATGGTTAAGTGCGCCAAAATTGAGCCGGCTGATGAACTTTGGGTCAATCTGAAGGCTCCACTTAATATTGTTAATATGCTTAAAAAAAGTGATCTTAAAGACGCTATAAAAAATGCTATCGATTGCGACAAGATAAAAGGTGTAGCGGAAAGCAAGCTCGGACCAATTGCTATCCCGTTAACTGCTGATAAAGCTAAATTACCAGACATATTAAAAGGTATAGGCGATTACTATTTTAATGCAAAACTTAATAGCTTAGAGACAACCGGGCTTAAGTTAAATAATGGTAATTTAATATTAGGTGTTATCGCTTCTATAAATACATTTGTTAGTGAAAATGAAATCATTTCAAAGGGCTTTAAACTACCACCACTAAAATTAACCGATAAACCTCCCGTTAATTATCTTGCCGCAACTCTACCCGCTATCGTTTCTTATAAAGAGCTTGAAAAGCTTATTAATCAAGAAAGTACGATTACTAAGATTAATGAAGAAATGATTAATGAAATTGCGAAGGTCAATAAATTCGAGATTTACCCCACAGGCGATGCATTGACAATTAAAGTGAATTTAACTGTTAAATCGAAAGAAAATAAATTTTTAAAGTTTTTAGCGAATTTTCCAATACTGGGCACTCTTTTTGATACCTCTGGTGATGTTTATCTAACATCCTATCCCGTTTTTAAAAATAAAGAATTGAGAGTAGAGAATGTCAACTTCGGTCTTAATGTGAACAATGACATATACCCAGTATTAGGTACGGCATTCAAAGGATTAATTATTTCTACTATTGAAAGTAAAATTAAATACAATTTTTCTAAATTTATGACAGAAGCTGAAAAGGGAATTCCTAATTTGGTGAGTGAAAAGTTAAAAGATACTAAAGGTATTTCTCTTAAACTTATTGACACCATTGTTGATACAAATGAATCTGTCATCATTAGAGAAAAAGAATTGGCAGTTATCTTGTCGCTTAAGACTGGCTTTGAAGCAGATGTCAATCTAAGTGAATTGTAAGTTAGATTAAACAATATTGCACTCAAGCCCTTTATATAAAGGGCTTTTATATATTATATTACTTGTCCACACTTTTTTGCATCCCAAAGTCGTTTAACACGTTTCAGGGCTGTCTGAAGTTCTTCTAGGTTTGTAATTATCTGATTAGATAGAATATCTCTAATAGAAATTTTAATATCGCTATTATCCTTTAATTCAGTAGCTTCATTTTTAGATTGTGTGATGGCTTGAAAAATATTGTCATATTCCAATTGTTCAGGAGTTTGAGGTTTAAAAGGATCAATAATAGTTAAATTATCTACGCACATTTTAGAAAAACAATGTTGGCATAAATCTAAAGAGATCTGTTGATTATCGCCATGAATTGAACCATAACCACAGGTGTGTTCAATGGATATAAATTCCTGAAATTCATATCCATCATCAATAGTAGCCTCTAGGTGACAAACATCACAGGTTAGTTTGGCAACCTTTTGTTGTGTAATTTTTCTGAAAGTTTTCATTTATTTATTCCTAGGCTTTTAATATGATAAGTACAGTTAAAGATACAATACTCAAATTTGAGTGACGAACATAACTATCTAAGATCACTTAAGCCTAAAGCAATCGATTCTTGTTTGAATTTACCAAATATATTAACCATTTTCTCATAAGAGTTTATCAAAAATTGTTCGTCCATTATTTGCTCTTTACTATGGAAATCAGCGTCTTTAACTACATCATCAAGTTCACTAAGTTCGAAATATAACTGTTTAGGACTTGCTTGTGTTCTATTGAAAGTAACTGTATTAGCGATACTTTCATCAATATCGTTTTGATTGTTTTTTTCCATCTTTTCAAACTTAACTACATCAGCTTCAAAGGGTAAATCTTGCTTAACTCGATAAGCGTATTCCAATAGCTTAGGCTCAGCAGGCATATACATTATTGCTTCTTGATTTTTTGAATTTGTCATCCTAAGTATTCGACCTAAAATCTGTCTGAAGTGCATCTCTGTTTTAATATTAGTGAGATGACAGCATATTTGTAAACGAGGAATGTTTGTTCCTTCACTGATCATGCCTACGGAAATGATCCATTTAGTTTTTGCATTTCTAAACTGTTGAATAATGCTTGTTGGCTCATTCTCTTTGTAGGTAACAATTATAGATTCCTCATTAAGATATTCTTTCATTAACCTAGAAATTTGCTGTGCATGTTCAACTGATGACGCAATAATTAATCCTGCGGCACCAGTGTTTTCCTCTCTAATAGCGTTTAGCTTCTTTTGTGCAGATGAAATTATGTACTTAATAACTTTTTCATTTTCAATTATTTCCTGATATGGAATTATTGATTCGGATAATAAGCATTTAAAGCTGCTAAATGTTTTTGTTTCTTCATTATCAATTACAGAAATATTATCATTATCAATTGCTGTTATTTGAGGAATACGACAAACATTATCTTTAATAGCCTCTGAAAGACCATAGACGTAATTACAGGATATTTTATTACTAGGGTGTGAATAGTTTGAAAGAACGATAGGAGCTGTGTCTGAGCGCCAAGGAGTGCCAGTTAATGCTAATGTATATTTAGCTTTGTTTTGAATGTTAAGTATTATTTGTTCACCCCATGCATTTGCATTATCAATATTTGAACCCGCGCAATGATGGATCTCATCAAAAATTACAAAGATTCTATATTGGTGGAATAATTGCCAGAAGTTAGCATCTAGGTATTGCATACTTTGATACGTGAGTGATTTTCCTTTTGCACCGATAAGTCCATCAAATCGTTCTTGAGTTTTTAGTTGTAATACTTCACTGAAATCTTGTGACACAATAGATGAAGGTGAAAAACAAATAATTAAATCAATCAGATTATTCTTTAATAACTGATTGGCTAATTCAGATGCCATTAAAGTCTTACCTGAACCTGGGGTGGCTAATACTAAAAAATGATTATTATTTTGGTACTCGTTTAACGCTAATGTTATGCACTCATTTTGCCATTGTCTAAGTTTCATATTTTACCTAAAGGCTGTCATTATTCATCAGGCCTTCAATGGCTCTTATCTTCCCTAGTATTCTTGTATTGTTATCTCTAGCTTTGTTGTATTTAGGCTGTATCTCATCAATCAATTCAGGAAACTCTGAATACAGCTCCTTATACGCTTCATACTCACCCATATTCAATAACAGATCGGCCTTGTAAATATTCAACTTACTCAGTAGTTGTTCCTTTTTTTTATTGATATCTTTAATTACTTTGGTATGTTCCAATTCAGTTTGTAATTGAATTTTTTCAATATCAAAAAGAGATGTTTTACTAAAACGCGTAGGTCCTTTTTTACTCTTCGGTATTAACTTCTCAAGCCGGCCTTTTTTAACTTGACTTTAAAAGTTCAGCGTATACCTTTCGCCTAACACTTGTCGGCTCAAGTGACACATCATTCTTTAAAGCTAAGTAAGCTGTTCGAACATCAGCGGTTGTGAAGTTGTCAAAACTTTCTACCACAATAATTTGAGCTACTACAGGGTCTAATTTCAAAATAAAGCCTAGTCAAATTTAAATAATAATGGGTATTATAGGGCGTGGTGTCTTACCCCTCAACATGGAAATCTAATCATTTTGCCTAAAGGAAAACTTTGGTGAGTGATTTAGTTATAGAATTTGGTAAAATGTTGAGATTAAAACGTAAAGCTGCCGGCTATTCTCAAGAGAATTTTGCTGCATATGTTGGTATCGAAAGAGGTAACTACGGCAAGATGGAAAGAGGCCTGGTTAATATAAAATTAGAAACATTATATAAGCTCATTAATGCTCTAGACTGCGAATTTGGAGAAATAATGCCTGCAAGATTGAAATATAAAGTTAAACTAGATTGATCTAAATAGAGACTTAAGAACAAATCATTATTCAACGGACAATAACTGGTATGGAAACAAAATGCATATAACTCAAATATATATTAGTGGTTTTAAAAAGTTTTCTAGCGAAACCTTTAGCTTTAATGAAGATCTAAATATTATCGTTGGTGATAATGATTCTGGTAAATCTACGCTCCTTGAAGCGATTGAACTAGTTGTAAATGGACGTTATCGTGGAAAGTCAGTTACTTCAGAAATAACTCCAGAATTATTTAACGTACTTTCTAAAATAGACTATTTTAAAAGTGATTACGCCTCAGGAAATTTACCGCCTATTAAAATTGAGGTATACCTTGAAGGATGCCCTAATTACCGAGGTATTAATAATACTCAAAATGTTGACGCCGAAGGTATAACATTAGATATCCTATTTGATTGTGAATTACAGGCTGCATATAACGATTTTATAAAAGATAATAATGACATAAGTACTATTCCTACTGAATTTTATAAAGTTAATTGGCAAGATTTTTCTTGGAATAATATTAAATATTTAAATCGTGAAGCTAAGTCACTCTTAATCGACCCTTCAAGATTGCACCCGACTTATGGGAAAAGCCAATATATAGGGAATATTATTGATGCTTCTCTAGATAAAAAAGAAAAAGCGCTACTTAGTTTGAATTATCGTCAATTACGACAATCATTTAATGAACAACCTCAAGTTAAAGGCATTAACGATAAACTTGATGCTGATAATATGGTGACAGAGCAATGTTTATCAATTGTAGCTGATATTTCTAATAACCAAAATATTGAGTCAGGATTACAGTTAGCTGTAGATGATATCAATTTTCCCTTAATAGGTAAGGGAGAGCAGAATCAAATACAAATCAAATTAGCTATTGCCAACAAAGCAGCCAATATTGATTTTGTTATGGTGGAAGAACCAGAAAACCATTTATCTCATATGAATCTCAGTAGACTAATATCTAAAATAGCTGAACAACACGAAAAACAATTATTTATTACAACGCATAGTTCTTATGTTCTTAATAAATTAAATATTAAAAACTTATGTTTAATCGGACGTGAATATAAACAGCTGAAAGACATTGATAAAAAAGTAGCTAAAATACTTAAAAGATTACCTGGTTATGACACTCTTAGGATAGCACTAGCGAGTAGGGTTGTTTTGGTTGAAGGTCCTTCAGATGAACTTATACTAAAAAAAATATATTTCCAAAATCATAACAAGTTACCAGAAGAAGATGGTATAGATATTATTGTTGTGCGTGGAATCGGTTTTAAAAGCTATTTAGAGATAGCTAAACATATAGGGACAACTGTTCATGTTGTTAAAGACAATGATGGTAATTACCAGAAAAATATAATCGATTATGGGAATGATTATGCAGAGTATGATTTTATTTCATTCTATTCACATATAAATGATTCTCTGAATTCTTTGGAGCCAACATTGATTGCAGAAAATAACAAAGATGATGAGACATTAGATTCGTTTGCACGAATTGTGTTATCAACTCAAACATATCGAAAGTATAATAGAACATGTAAGAACTTAACTGATAAACAGTCGTTTTTAAAAGAGTGGTACGGAAGTGAAGGAGAAAACTTCGGTGGTAAAAAGGTAGATACAGCGATTAGAGTTTTTGACTCTGAAGGAATTATTGCATTCCCTGATTATTTAGTGGAGGCATTGTATTTTGACTAAAAAATTACTTATAGCTAGCGCAGGGGCAGGTAAAACACATAAAATTGCAGAAGAGTGTTGTCAACTAGCTAATAATAATAATCGAGTATTGATAATAACTTATACCGAAAACAATCAAAAAGAAATTATATCTAAATATAATAGTATGGATATTATCAATCCAAATAATATTATTGTAAAAGGTTGGTACACATTTCTATTGGAAGATTTAATTCGCCCTTATCAAGCATCTATTTTTTCAGAACGCATTAATAATATTAATTTTACGACTATTAATCCACACTTCAGAAATGGAAGAACAATACCAGGAACAGCTGAAAAAATTAATGGAAAATTTAATTCTCGTCACTTTTTAACTTCATGCAAAACAAAAGCACATACAGAGTTCTTAGCAAAATTAGCAACACGAATATGTGCGACTAGCAGTAAGAAATCTATATCCAGACTAGAATCAATATATCAACATGTTTTTATTGATGAAGTACAAGATCTCATTTGGTTGGGATTTTAATGTCTTAAAGGATATGGTGAAGATGAAAATACCTATAACTTGTGTAGGAGACTTTCGCCAAACGATTTATTCCACTACATCCAACCCTAAAATCCCTAGTACTAGTCAACAAAAGTTAGATGCGTTTTCACGATTAAAATTTACAACTGAGTATATGTCTATTAGTCGCCGTTGTATTCAAAGTATTTGTAAATTCTCTGACACTATTCATAAAGGTGAAGGCTATGATGAAACTAAATCTTTAGTGGATAATATTCCTCTAGAGTTTCAAGAGCATCAAGGAGTATTTATTATTCCTTCATCCAAACAACAAAAATATATTGATACATATTCTCCTGTTATTTTGAGAAATAGTATAAATAGTGCTAAGGGTTTAAACTTAATTCCAATAAAAAAAGTTAATTTTGGCGTATCAAAAGGGTTAGGTTTTAATCGGACATTAGTTGTTCCGACACAAAATATTTTAAATTTTTTATATGGAGATCTAAATGCTTTTGATAAAGGCTCTTCTGATAAGGCAAAAAATAATTTTTATGTTGCTAGTACTAGATCTAGATATAGTTTAGCTTTTTTAGTTGAAGATAATGATATTGAAAAGTGTAGACTACCAATTTGGGGAGGGTAAATGGAAATACAGAGAATTTACTTATGTTGAATAATACTAGAGAAAAATTTAAAAATTTTGCTTGAGAAACCAGAAAAAAACAAAATATCAGTTACAGCTTTAGCTGAAACTGTTGGGATATCACATTCAACCATTTATAATCGTTACTCTGACATTGCTACAAAAATTCAGACCCACAATATGTCTGTACTTATTGCTAATGACAACTCATTTAAAGATAAGTTAACTCAAACTAAAGTTGATAAAGGTAAACTTAAAAATGAAAATATTCGTCTTAAAGAAGATGTTCAAAAGTTAGTATCTTTGAATGCTAAATATGAAATGGATAATCAAAAATTGAAACGAGAAGTTGAATTACTTGAGAAAAGAGTTTCAGATTTAAATATAAAATATGGGGATATTAAGCTGCTTTAAGGTCGAAAAACTCCATTTTTGTTACATACTCAATAGGTGCTGTTTTTATTACCTTTAATGGAATGTAACATTTGACAAGATCATCTTTAGCATTAAAAATTGGACATCCCCAACCAAGTTTTGCAGCTCTTTCAACTTCTTGTTTTAGTACAGGGTTTACATTATTAAAATCAATGCTCACCCCTTTAAAAATCTCAACTATTTTTTCAAACTGAAATTTTTCATCTGATAAATCTAACGGGTCTGCTTCCATACTTTTACCTTTTATCAAAAAGCTTTTTTAATTGGCTAACTTCGTCGCGTCTTTCAATTAGAGATCTACGTTGGTTTTCTAGGTAATTATCCCACTTACCCTCGGCAGCCGCATTTTCTTTTAGTTGTTTGTCTACCACGCCTGACAAGTTGTTTAGCGCATTAAAGACGGTTCTGGCTTGCGCTTTGGTCAAGCTATATGATGTTTGTGTTTCGTTGTTAACTGTTTTTTCAGTCATAATATATGTCACTCTCTGTTAATTAATTATGGGTTATCTACCTAAAGCCTTTGTAAAAATATCCGTTATCTGCTCATGCGTGTTGTCACACTCAACAATGTATTGGAGCAAAAGCACGGTAACAGAGTTTAAAACTCTAGCAACAAACCTAGTTTATATTTCGGTCTAGCCGCCCCTTTTCGCTAATTCCAATACTAGATAGTATCGGACTTAGTACTTTATAATA
>NZ_JAKKSL010000008.1 GCF_022669015.1 Colwellia maritima
CATCATTTTATTACGTGGATCACGTTCATTGATACCGCCAATCGTCTTGGTTTGCATAAAAGCTTGTAAGCCCGGCGTACAAGTTGCGACCTATACTATTCTTGTAACCACCAAGGGTGCATCTGAGCGCAGCATGTGCCAGTCGTTTACCAGATTGATCCTGCTTGTAATTGCTTGGCAATTTTTTGAGCATGAACTAAATCATCACTCCATACTCCTGCCGATAAGCCATATGAGGTTTCATTGGCAATTTCAATCGCCTGTTGTTCATGCTAAATTTAATTACACTAAACGCGATTAAATATTTCTTGCATGACCAATGTCCATATCATTTTTAACATCTGTGATTGCTGGTTGGTTGAACATAATACCCCCTCAAATCCCTTGGGCTTAATCGGCTCACCACCACAAACAAAAGTTAAACCTTGTTGCTTGTCAATCAATGCTCCCCATGATGCGGTCGTATTGATTTTTATTGGCAATCAGACTATAGATGTTCTTTGGATCTAACGGGTTACCTACCACTAAGGTGTCACATACTGCTGCAAGTTTTTTCCATTAATTGATCATGAATGGCTTCGTGAACTAAAATGCGTGTACCAGATTCACACGCTTGGCCTGAATTAAATAAGCCGCCAAAGGTTATACCATATGCTGCAAGGTCGAGATCTGCATCTTTCATAACTATTCTTTGGGCCTTTGCCACCCAACTCCAAACCCACAAGTTTGCAACTTTCAGTAGCCATTTTTTGAATATGTTTGCCAACACAGGTAGAGCCAGTAAAAGATACTTTTCCAACGTCTGGGTGAGTAGTAAGCGCTTCACCTACACTAGCACCGTCACCATTTACTATGTTTAGAACACCTTTAGGTAAAACGTCTGACAGTAGTTGCACCAAATGAGTTGTGCTTGCCGGTGTATATTCAGAAGGTTTAATTACAACGGTGTTTCCTGCGGCAAGGGCCGGTATTATTTTTGCTACAGCAATAAAAATAGGAAAGTTCCAAGGCGTAATTAATGCACAGACACCGATGGGTTCTTGCCAAACTTGTGCGTGACCCGCTTCAGGTAGAGGCTTAGTGGGTAAATCAACTATATTATTAGTCGTTTTTATTAAATCAGCATAGTAGCCGATTAAATCGATTACAATAGGGATGTCCATACCGGCTGCACGGCGGATGGTACCGCCAGAATCTCGTGATTCGATAAACATTAACTCTTCAGCATGAGCCCCAATCACCTGACCACATTTGAATAACAAGTCTCCACGGTCATTGTTACTCATTTCACGCCATGAAGGTTGATTAAATGCCCGCTTTGCTGCAGCTACTGCAGCATCGACATCACCCTTGTCCCCCATAGACATGGTTGCATAAACTTCACCATTTGTCGGGTTGATTACGTCAATTGATTCAGGCGTATGCCCTAAATAATCTTGCCCATCGATAAAATGGCCATAATGGAGTTCTTGTTGTAAAGACATAGCTTCCACCTCTGTTTTAGTAATTAATATTTGTATGTAATTTAAACAACCGCCATAGCCTTAAGTTTAGCGTATTGTTCATCAGATAAGTTCAACTGAGCTAAAATCTGCTCTGTATGTTCACCAAATTTTGGTATTTTCCCTACTTGTGATGGCGTCTTATTCAATTTCGGTGCCGGTGCAGGTTGAATTAAATCATTCTCGACGACAAAATTATGTCGAGCCACATTATGTGGATGTTCAACCGCTTCTTTGAGCGACATTACTGGGGCATAACATGCATCAGTACCTTCAAAAATATTATTCCAATGCACTTGTGGTTGAGATTTAAAGTATTTCGTTAATTTGGTTATTGCTAAAGGCCATAATGATTTATCGTATTGCATTGAAAAATTAAGATCGTCAGCAAATAAATAAGCGTAATAAATTCTTTGTAAAAATTAGGCTCTAGAGCCTGAACCGTTATATATTTATCATCAGCACATTGGTAGGTATTAGCCCAAGGAGAGGCACCAGTTAAAAAATCACCGCCACGTTGTTCTCCGACTAAGCCATTGGCATACAAACTGGTTAGTAAAGTCTGCATGTACACATTGCCATCGCAAATTGCAGCGTCTATCACTTGTCCTTCACCGGTGCTAAGTACATGAATATAGGCAGCTAGCATGCCCATGACTAAATGCAACGAACCGCCGCCAACATCACCAATAATAGTGGCAGGAGGGAATGGTTTATCGTTAGCAAAACCGCTGTAAGCTAATACACCAGAAATGGAGGCATAATTTATGTCGTGGCCTGCGGCTTGAGCTAAGGGGCCATGCTGTCCCCAACCAGTCATTCGACCATAGATCATTTTTTTATTACGTGCTAAACACACTTCTGGTCCCAAACCTAAGCGCTCTATTACGCCAGGACGAAAACCTTCAATAAACATATCGGCTTGTTCAACGAGTGATAACACTAGTTGGATTGCTTCTGGTTGTTTTAAATCAAGAGCAATTGATTGTTTTCCTCGTTTAAAAAACTCTGTTTTGTTTGAGTTAAAAAGGCCAGGCGAGCATTTGGGTTATCGGTTTTACGTTCAATTAAAATCACTTCAGCACCCAAGTCTGCTAGCATCATGCTAGCGATAGGTCCTGGACCTATGCCGGCTATTTCTATTACTTTAATACCTTGCAATGCACTCATAATCTTTAACCTATTATTTTTTTAAAAGTCCGAAATTTACTTTTTAAATTCAGCTTAAACATTGCTACTAATTACCAATAAATACAGGTTTGCGTTTTTCTGAAAATGCCGCTAACCCTTCTTGAATGTCAGCAGATAAGAAATGTTCACGTAATTCGAGGAGTTCAGAATCTAGCGCTGATTGTCGAGTTTGATCCTGCGCTTGATTCGCTATTTTTTTCATACGTTGCAGCACTAATGGGCTTTTTTCTGCTAGGTCGTCACAAAGTTCTTGAACACGAGAGTACAGTTGCTCATGCTCTACAATTTCGTTAACCAGTCCGTATTGCTTCATTTCGCTTGCCGGTAATGATTTGCCTGTAAATAATAAATATTTAGCGACGTTGACAGGTACTAATTTAGGCAATATTGCCGCGCCACCCAAGACCGGGGAATACACCAAAATTTGAGTGGGCGTCACCCAATGTTGCCTTGTTTGATGCAATGACAATGTCACAACACATAGTAAGTTCTAAACCGCCGCCATGGTCATGCCGTTTATTGCGGCTATTACGGGTTTCGAGCAGTTGCGTAGGGCCCCAAAACTAGTACGGCATTGCATTAAAAAATCTTTTTCACCTGGCTCTGCTTTTTCAAGTACTTGCTTTAAATCAGCTCCTGCACAAAAAGCAGGGCAGTCGGTGGCGGCGAGTACTACAACGCGAATGTTATCGTCTTGTTCAAAATCGGTTAAAGCGATTGCTAAATCGTCCAAAATAGTGCGTGTGAGTGAGTTAAACGCCTTTGGTCGATTAAGTATTAACCAAATTTCTGATTGACCTCTTGTTTCTACTAATAATTCTGACATGTTATTCTCCTCTTAGCGTGCCTGCATGACTGTTGCAGCATCAAGACGTAAACAACGACCATTTACATAGGCATTTTCCGCAAGATAAGCACATGTGTGGGCAAATTCTGCCATGTCACCCATACGTTGTGGGGCTTGGCACATAGCAGTGAGTGCGACTTGTACTTTCTCGTCTAGTGATTTAATCATAGGTGTGCCAAATAGGCCTGGAGCGATAGAATTGACGCGAATACCATACTTACCTAATTCACGAGCAGCGGGTATATTCATGCCATTTACTCCTGCTTTAGAACTAGAATAAGCTGATTGGCCAATTTGACCTTCAAAGGCAGCACCAGAAGAAATGTTGATAACAACACCTCGCTCACCTTTTTCATCGGGTTCGTTTTTCGCCATTTGCTCGGCACATTTTGCCATGACATTAAATACGCCATTAAGGTTTACGTTAAGTACCATGGCGTATTTTTTAAGGCTGCTTGCTTTGCCTTCCTTATCCAAAATTTTACATGGCAATGGCACACCTGCGGCGTTAATGTTTACATGGATAGCATCAAATTTAGCCACGATATCGGCAACGGCTGCATCGATACTTTTTTCGCCGGTGACATCGGTTTGACAAAATATTGCATTATTTTCACCGAGCAATGTTATAACTTCGGCACCGGCTTCAGCGTTTAAATCTAATAAAGCTACTTTCGCACCTTTTTCAGTCACCATATATTCTGCCGTTGCACGGCCTAAACCAGATGCACCACCTGTGATCACGACAACTTTATTTTGTAAATTCATTTATATATTCTCTTCGATATTTGTTAAAGTAAGAGTAAAACTCTAGCCTTTTTTAATGTTAATCAATTATCTAAAGGCTTGAACCCCTGTCAGCATACGTGCAATCAGTAGCTTCTGAATTTCAGTCGTGCCATCAGGAATAGGGCCAATAATGGCTTCACGAGCTAAACGTTCCACAACAAACTCTTTAGTAACACCGTTACCGCCATGTATTTGCACCGCTTGACGTGTGGTGTTAACACCAATTTCCGTGCCGTACCATTTGGCCATTGAACACTCTACGTCACAACGAATACCTTTATCGATCATATCGCCGGCACGCAATGTTAATAGCCTTGCTGCATCGATTTGGGTTGCCATAGTGGCAATTTTTTCAGCAATTAATTGATGTCCAGCCTATTTGTTTACCGTGTTGAGTACGCTCTTGTGAATATTTAATTGACTCTTCTAATGCTCGACGACCCAATGAGTAACCCCACGCTGCCATATGACAACGAGCGCGTTCAAAAGTTACCAGTGTGTTTTTTAAACCATCGCCAATACTTCCCACGGTGTTAGCGATAGGCACACGCACATCTGCCAGAAAAATTTGCGAAGTAGACTGGCTGTTGAGCGCCATTTTAGGAATGCCACGTACCTCCATTCCCGGTGTTCCTGCAGGGATCGCTATATGGGTCAATTCCCCTTCACCTGTTTTACAGGTACAAACGAATAGATCCATGTGTTCACCATTGGAAATCCAGGTTTTCTCACCATTAAGTACCCAATCATTGCCGTCTCGTACCGCACGTGTTTTCACAGCTGCAACGTCGGAGCCAACATCTGGCTCAGATATACCAACGGCGATAAATTTTTCGCCACTCAATAATCCAGTGAACATATTCATCACGAATATGTTCGGGAGCGTTATTAATCAACAAATCGGCACCGACTACATTAATGAGGGTCGGGCATAGCCAAATCTAAGGAAACGACAGCAACTTCTTCCCATAACAATAAATGTGTTACCCAATCCATGCCTAGGCCGCCAAACTCTTCAGGGTGTGGCGCACAAACCAAACCGAATTCGGCTAAACTTTGGTGCAGCCTTGCAGCTGTTCTTTGCTGAAATGACCTTCACCATGTGCTTCAAGCTGTGGCTTGATTTCTTTGTTAAGAAATTTACGCAGGCCTTCGGTAGCCATTTTTTGTTCTTCTGTCATTAAAAAGCTCACTGTCTTCTCCTCAATTTTATTTTTTATTTAGTTCCGTACTTATTTTGCGAGTATATTGACTGCTACGGCACCTTCTTCTATACCAACTAGACCACCACTGTTTTCATGAACAGCGTGTCTTGCTCCTTCAACTTGACGGACACCACCTTCACCGCGTAATTGAGTGACCAACTCGTGAAGTTGACCTAAACCGGTAGCACCTAACGGATGTCCCTTAGATTCAAGACCACCAGACGTGTTGATTGGTATACGTCCACCAATGCTAAAGTCACCTCGCTCAGCTGCCGGACCTGCTTCACCGAAAGGCACTAGTCCAAGATTTTCTGCATGCAGTATTTCACCCATAGCTGTTGCATCGTGTACTTCCGAGACATCCATATCTTGAGGACCAACGCCTGCTTGCTCATAGGCTTCCATTGCACATAAATGAGCGCAATGTAACTCAGGATTTGAATAAGAGCGATCAGTTGCACTTCGAGTAACTGTCGCTAACACTTTGATGGCGCGATTTTTGTCAGAGCCAATGCGTTTAAGCCCATCTTCGTTACAAACGATTACTGCAGCTGCACCATCAGAAATTGGCGCACACATGGGTAATGTCAGTGGGTAAGTAATAGGTGGCGCATTCAATACTTCTTCAATCGAATAGGCTTGTTGAAATTGAGACAGAGGATTGTGCGTAGAATGTTGGTGGTTTTTTGCTGAAACAGCCGCTATTTGGCGTTGAGTGGTACCATACTTATGCATATGAGCACGAGCAAATGCGGCATATACAGACATAAATACGCTATAAGGACGGTCAGACTCATGACCTTCTGGCACAACAAAATCTTTTGCAGGAGCTAACAACCTTGCTAAATTTGCATCGGGTTCAGATAAATCCCAAGCGCCGTCAAAAACAGAAAACATTCTTGCTTTATCAGTAATGTTCATTTTTTCAGCGCCAATGGCTAATGCCACATCACAGCTTCCCGCTTTTAACATTTGAACAGCGAGATGAAAACCAGAAGAGCCAGCGGTACAGCCATTCTCAACATTAAATACAGGAATGCCTTGTATACCAATTTTGCTTAGATAGACTTGACCAGGGATAAAGGTTTGTCCTTGAAGATGACCTTGAGTGGTTCCTGAATAAAAAGCGGTACCGATATCTGATTTTTCACAACCAAGATCTTTTATCGCTGCGTCTAATGCTTCATCACATAGACTTTCCATACTGCGTTCGATATGACGACCAAATGGTGTCATTCCGACACCGACTATATATATATTTGACATTCCAAGTGACCCTTAATTTTGACTTGCTAAAAGGCTAGCATCTCAATTTAAATAATCTCATGGGGTAATGTGTCAATGGATTCGATAGTTTGGCTTAAAATTACAACTATAAAGTGTCAATTTTACGGTCTGAAGTTTATAAACTAATGAACTGAGCATATTTAAATAATCACTCGTTGTTTTAAATTAGGAGTGCTTATTGGTTATCACAGTTCTATTTTGTAGATTATTTTGAGATAAATAAAAGAAGTACAAGATGATTGCTGCTAATTTAAGAAATTTCTTGAAGCCGGAATAATTACCAATTTTTCTTATAGTAAACAAACCGTGAACACTCGAAACTGCTCGTGCTATTAGACTATTTAGCTTTAGATCAGTTGATGTCTTTGTGAAAAACCATTCAAAATCCTACATGTAAAATTGGGCCTTAATTGTTCACATGATGGCCTATATTAACACTATTGTATTTATCAATATTTGCTAACTTGTAATGACAATAATTATAAATTGTAACTAATTTTTTAGTCCAATATAACGAATTTAAAGTAGGTAATACATTATGAACATTAAAGATTTTCCAAAAACACCAATCGCCAAGGTATTGTGCATAGTGTTGGGATCGACTTCATTTGCCAGTTTAGCTCAAGAAGAAGCAAAGGATGTTAAGGCAAAAGGTTCTGCACTTGAAGTTATTGAAGTCACAGCACGTAAGCGTATTGAATCTGTGCAGACCGTGCCAAGTAGCATAAATGCTGTTACCGGTGAGAACATTCAAGCTATGGGGGTGCACACTGTTGAAGACTTATCTAAATACGTACCTGGTTTGGAACAGCCGCAACTGGCTAACCACAGTCGACTCTCACTGCGTGGTGTATCGTCAGGCGATAACCAGTCATTTGAGCAGTCTGTCGGCACCTACGTAGATGGCGTTTACCGTGGCCGAATGAATCAGCAACGCGCCGGTTTCTTTGATATGCAACGTGTCGAAGTACTGAAAGGACCGCAACTTACATTGTACGGTAATAGCTCGATTGGTGGTGCCTTAAGTATGATCACTAATCGACCTGATGTCGGTGATGATCTAAATGGCGAATTCACGGTTAAGTATGAAACTGAGTATGAAGAAGCTCAGATCTTGGGTGGGCTCAATATCCCGGTAACGGATGAGTTTGCTCTGCGTATTGCCGGTAAGTGGCGTGATCAGAACAAAGGTGCGGCGTTTAATAACTACACGGGGAAAGATGAGCTTTATTTCGAAGATTCGGCCTTTCGTATCGGCGCAGTTTGGCAGCCACATAATGATCTGAGCCTATACTTACGTCATGAGCAAGCTACATTTGAGAAGTTCGGTGAGTCACTGGCCATTTATCGTCATGTTAATCCGGATTTCACTGACGTTGAAAACTCGCCATTGGCACCATTTGGAATTGGCACGGGCGAATTGAATACTGGTAATGACGATTCCATTTTCAATAACGGTCCGTCAGGGAATAAAAATGAAAGTGACGAGACCATGTTAGAAATAGTATGGAATATCAGTGATAATACGACTATTACCTCTATTACAGCTCAAAGTGGTTATGACTATTTTCATACCTTAGATATTGATATGACACCCGAAGATATCATGTCATCTGATGTTCCTGAAGATTATGAACAGTTTTCGCAAGAGCTTCGCTTTGATATGATAGTTAATGAGCAAATTAATTTGATGGGTGGGCTCTACTATCAAGATGCTGATTTCAATACCGGCTTTGACGTTGATTTTCATTTAACTCAACTAGGTGTGCCAAACTTTACTCGTTCAAATTATCTTGAACAAAAAACAGAACAAAGCGCGATTTTTGCTCAAGTAGACTATCAGGCAACAGACAAACTTTCATTGACCTTAGGTGTGCGGTATAGCGATATCGAAAAAACCGCTACACAAGGGTTAACTCTTCTTAATATCGATGGAACGGTAGATACTCGTCCTGCTTTCCCTGATGGTCACCCTTATGCGGGCTTGACTCCGGCCTTTGCTGAGTTATTGGGGCGCTTTGAAATCGGTAGGTGCGCCGCATGAGTTTGAGAACATGAAGCGCGAAGAAAGTCACACTATGGTACAAGCCGCCGCAAGTTACTTCTTCACAGATACCTTTATGGGCTATGTTAATTTTGCTGACGGTGCCAAGGTCGGTGGTTTCGATACTCTGTATGAAGGTCCTTCATCTGCATCACCGCCGGGTACTTCGCCTGGTCCAAGTGCCGGTACTCCGGAAGATACCCAATTTGAAGATGAACAGGTTACCGCGTACGAAATCGGCTTTAAGTCTGACTGGGATGATATGCGTTTGAATGTTGGCGTGTTCTATGGCACTTATGATGACTTGCAGACCTCCATTTTCAATGGTTCTATCGGATTCAACGTTGGTAATGCGGGTAAGGCTATACAAAAAGGTATTGATGTAGAGTTTATTTGGCAAGCTACCGATGACCTAAGCATTACAGCCAATGCTGAGTATTTAGATTTTTACTATGACAAGTTTGAGGGCGCTGCCTGTAGTTTAACTGAAGTATATGAAGGTGAAGCGAACGAAGATGGCTTGTGTGACTGGTCTGGAGACAACCTAGCTTGGGTGCCAGAGTTTAAAGCTGTTGTGGCAGTAGAGCATCTGAATGACGTTATGGGTAGCTATGAAATGTCTAACACGTTAATTGTGAATTACAAGTCTGAACATACAATAGACTCTAGTAACGAACAGGGTTTTCTTCAAGATGGTTATGCCCTAGTTGATTACCGTTTAAAACTGACACCAGAAGACAGTGACTGGCATGTAGCACTAACGGTCACTAACCTCCTTGATAAAGATTATGAAATATACATCGCTAAGATCCCGCTGAACACAGGGGCCTATGCCAATGGTATGCATAAAAAGGCACGTATGATTAACCTTGAGTTTGGTTACAGCTTTTAACTCAACAAAGCCTGCTTGTGTAAGACAAGCAGGCCTTTTAAAAATTTAGTTCTTTATTGTACTGTGTTTAATTTACTTGAAAATGACTGACCAGTGCATGCACTGGTTAAGATTAAAACCGATACAGATTATATCAGCGTTAAATCAAGGCTCTCATCAGTGAAGAAAACTACTTTTTTTAACGTATAAATAAGGTGCGCACGATTGGCGTAAAATTGTGTTGTGCGACCCTTGAAATAGTTATTGTCTCTTTTAATTAAATAATGTGCCACAATGAATATTAAATTAACTAATAATTCTGATTTGTTTATGGAAAAAGAGATCACTATGCCTTTTCAAACGCTAGTGGAGTTTGAAAAAATAGCGGCCTGTCATGACATACCCGTGCAAACACTGGATAGTCACATTGGTTTGAAAAAAAAGAGCGAGAACAGCGCTCAAGGTTACCTTTAAAGTATTTGGAAGATGCGTTCTTTTTTTTGTATGATCAAACTAATGATGAACTACTGCATACCGCGACATCACCATTAGCTAAGGGCACAACCTTATTTGCATGCAAATTGGGTTGCCACGCTAAAAACTTGCTGAGTGCATTGACCACTATTGAAGAATTTTACAACTTGACCCTTGGGCCATTAAAACTTCAATTAAAACGAAGAGGGGGAAAAGCGACATTATGTATTTATATCGATTTTATCCCGACTATAAAGCAGGGGATTATCGCTGAAATTTATATCATGGTCTTTTACCGACTAGTTTGTATGTTAATTAATAAACGTATCCATATTTACAAAACATTTGTACCCCATGGCAAACCTTCTTATGGCGAAGAATACAAACTGCTTTATAACAACAAATTAGTTTATAATTCTGATTTCTTAGGCTTTGAATTTGATGAACTTCATCTACACTCATCGATAAATGCAAAATATGATCAGGTTGCACATTATTTTCAAAACCCAATGCAACTTATTAAGCTGCATTTAGCAGACAATGTCACTTATGCGGGTAAGGTGCAACATCTGTTTATGTCAATGTCAATGTCAATGAATGAGCTGCCAAATAAAGAAGAAGTAGCAAAAAAACTCAATCTTTCAACACGTACGCTACATAGAAAACTGATTTTTGAAGGTACCGCCTTTCAACAGCTTAAAGATGACTACCGTTATAAGTTAGCTGCTCATTATTTAACCACAACAAAATTAACAGTAGAAGAAATTGCCTACAAGCTTAACCTGTGTGATGCTTCATCTTTTATTCATAGTTTTCACAAGTGGTCAGGTAAAAATCCACAGAGTTACCGTCAGGAAAATAGTAAGTAACTCCCAGTATTGGGATTAGAAAATACTGATAGTTACAAAAGTTGCCACCTTCATGTGTGCAACATTAGGTTGTATTCGTAAATCAACAGTTGACTAAAGAAAAACAGTTTTAATTTGTATATCTCGTTTTGGGGGCGATATTCGTACAAAATGAGTGCATGTCTACAGTTGTAGTATTGACTATTATGTAGACAATTGAAGTTATATCGGGGCACAAACCGAGATAGGATTTCTGGCTTAGTTCTTGACTGCTCGGCTTATGAGGTCGCTATCATCAGTGAAGTCATACCTTTAGGTGGCGTTAAAGAGTCAGGCCTCAGCAGAGAAGGTTCTCAATATGGAGTTGATGATTATCTTGAACTAAAATGTATTTATATTGAGGATTTATAATTAACTTCTGGGCTGTTTAAGCGCTGACTAGGGTATTTCTTTCTACTTCACTAATATTAAGGTTTGGCCCATTATCTCTTAGGCAGTGAGTCACTAATCCACTCAGTAGATTCACATAACCCCATTACGTTTTACAGTTAAAGGCACAAATACATGCAGTGCCTTTAACTGATTTTTATTTAAATCAACAACAAGAAAATTTTATTATTGAATTGGTTACATCTTGTCATAAAATTCTGGCACTTCATCTTTGTGCCACACAGCTGTTAAACCGCAGGCCTTAAACTGCTCTAGCCTGTCCCAAACTAATTGGCCCTCTATTAAGGTGACATCTACTTGAGTATTGTGCATATTACCCTGAGGCTCTAAATCAAAAAGGTTACGATCTAATACAATTAAATCAGCCGACTTGCCCACTTCAATACTACCGGCCTTGTCATCTATACCCATGCTCCAAGCTCCGTTTATGGTCATTACACGCAAAGCCTGCTCAATAGATATCGTTGAACCATAGAAGGTTTCTTCGCGCTCACCCCATGGGTTTTTTCGGGTGATCATGGTTTCAAAACCAACCCAAGGATTGATATTAGCGACAGGCCAATCTGTACCCATAACTGCATTGCCACCAAGATCAATAACCCCTTTGAAGTTATAGATGTTTTTAATTCTCTCTTCACCGGCCTTAGTGCGAGCATAAGAAAAGTCGGATGGGTACCAAAGTACAGGAGAAAATTCTGCGGTGACATCCAAGGCGTTAAATCGCACTAGATTCTCTTCCATTAATAGCGTGGAGTGGGCGCATTGATGACGCATGCCATTAGGGCCATTAAGTCGACGGGCTTCTGCAACCGCATCAAGAAATAGATCAGATGAACCATCGCCAGTACAATGGGCAATCACTCGTATTCCTTTACGATCCAAATCGACCACCATGTCGCAAATATGCTCAGGGGTCATATTCAGGCTACCACGCCAAGTACTTTCACCGGGCCAAGGCGTCGACAAGTAAGAAGACTGTGTTTCGTGCACTCCATCGAAATGAAATTTAACTGCGTTAGCATTAAAGCGAGCACTGCGATAATAATGGCGTTCACCGGCCGATAAGCTCCCGCTGTCGTTTAACTGGGAAAATATCATCTTGCCAACTGATAGCCGCTTCGACACGGAGTGTCATTTCACCCGCTTTGTCGAGCGTGCTAAGCGCATTTAAACGGTGCTCACAAACATGTACATACTTGGTTGCTACTACGCCACGACTGCTCTGATACTGCATGCCTTCGCGGTAAGCGCGCAACAACGCGTGCATAGGAGTAGGTGGCATAGCCCCATGAATAAGTGCATAGGCACCATCAACTAAGATACCAGTAGGCTCGCCAGTAATACTGTCACGTTCGATGTAACCGTTACCTGGATCAGGAGTATCTGCGGTTATTCTGGCTAGTGCTAGTGCTTTAGAATTCACCATCATCGAACCCCAAGATCGGTCTAAAATGGCAATAGGACGGTCGGAGATAATACTGTCCGCCCATTCTTTACCTGCTTTGAGGCCTGCTTGGCGAAAAGTGAAATGAACAAAGTACTGGCCGTAAATCCATTCTTCATCAGGCTTGGCTTCGGCGTAATCCACTATCGTTT
This sequence comes from Colwellia maritima, assembly GCF_022669015.1. Lineage (GTDB taxonomy): Bacteria > Pseudomonadota > Gammaproteobacteria > Enterobacterales > Alteromonadaceae > Colwellia > Colwellia maritima. Next base: position 13,105 of record NZ_JAKKSL010000008.1, read on the forward strand.
GTTTGACTTCTTCAGGGGTTGGGCTATCCAACCCGACATCTAAATAACCTGAATAATCTGGAGCAAGCGTTAGATCAGGATGTGTGTGCATATCATATAAGCCAGGCATAGCAAAACGACCTTGCAGATCCACAACCTTAGTATGCTGATCGATATGAGGTGTCATTGTTTCTCGATTACCCACCGCAATAAATTGGCCGTCTTTGGGGTTCTAGGGATTTTCCCCTCTAAAGTAACATAAATCGCCATACTCACCATATTTAAAGGCATACAAAGGTGGGTTACTTCTCCAAAGTATGGCAAATTATGAGGTTAACAACCCCTTAAACTTAATTTAATTCCTATGGCTATAAAAAACGAACTATCAATTCTTACCAAAGCTGAGCAGCTTGATCTATATTCTCCGCCGCTATTATCACTTGAACAACAACGATTGTATTTTACGCCAAACGAGATCGAGTTAACAGAGTTGAAAAGTATTCGCCTAAGGAACCACCGATGCTATTTCATTGCGTTATTAGGGTATTTTAAGTCTAAGCCTGTGATTCTTTCACCTAGCTTTAACCTCATCTTTGACGATATGCAGTTTATTTCAACGCAAGTTCAAGGAGGCAAAGGGATCAGGCCTTTCAGCATTAATAAGATGCAGCGTGACCGTATATATCAAAGAATACTGAGGTTATTAAACTATCAGAAATGGGACGAAAGTCTGCACTTTGCGCCGCTGTACGAACATCTTGTTATGGTCGGCAAAGCTTGGCTTGAGCCTCGTTATCTATTCGATGCAGCCGCTGAATATCTAGCAACGCATAGAATTGCCATCCCTAAATATACTGTCTTACAAAAGCTTATCAGTCGTGTTATCCAACAGGTCAAGAAGGCGTTAAATAATAAGCTTCGTATTCATGTTTCATCTGAACTACACGGATTTCTAAATACTATTATCGATGACAAAGATGGGCTCTCCTTAAGCCGCCTTCGAGCCGGTGCAAAAAGCGTTATGGTGACAGAGCTAAAAAAAGAACTGACGGTGTATCATCAGTTACAGCCTTATACAAGACAGATTGATAATGCTGTTAAGGGCTTAGCCTTATCGTCTAAAAACCAACAACACTTCGGTGAAATGGTGGATTATTATGGCAGTAAACTAAAACGCTTTAAGCGTCCACAGCAACACCTATGGTTGCTGTGTTTTCTGACTCAACGCATACGGCAAAGCCTAGAGCGATTGGCTGATGGGTTTATTCATCATATCCGTAAACAACAAGAAGCTGCGCATGCGTTTGCCCAACAGGCAGTGTTTGACTCATGGAGGTCAGCTGCAGACAATGTCACCAAAGCCGCAGAATTACTGCATCTGTTTGTTGATGACAGTATCGACGATAATCAACCATTTGCAACGGTTAGGCAACAAGCATTAAGTGTAATGAATAACCAAGATATAGAAACGCTATGCCTGTACTTAAAAAAGCAAAAACGCACGGTAGAAGAATATCAATGGCAATATTATGATGATCAAAACGGGTTAATTGAGCAGTTATTAAGGCCCGTGTTTCTATGTCTTGAATGCCAAGCAGGTAAAGGCTCAGAAGCATTAGTGACCCGTACTCAAAACCACAAAAACAGAACTATTAGCAGGTAATACATTGCAAACAATGGATAGTACACTTATCCAACAAAAACATCGTCCATGGTTAATTAACAAGGATGTTGTTCATCCACAGCGATACGAATGGTTGCTTTACCGTCAACTGGCTTCTCGGCTTAATGGTCGAATTTACTTATCAAACGTCACTAAATATCGTGCGCTAGAAGACGACTTAATTGCATCGTCAATACAGCCTGATCTATTGGCATCATCAACATTGGAAAAGCTAAAGCAGCCGATTCAGAAGCTACTGCAAGTAAAACAAATACGCTTAACAACATCCCTAGAAGATGTTGCTCGTCACATTGATAATGGTGATAACCGCAATGTGATCATGAAGAGCCGAAGTGGCACACGATGGCGACTGCCAGTTAAAGGCTCCCAATCACTTGTCAACAACCCTTTCTTTAAACAAATGATCCCCGTCAGTATTGCTGATGTGTTGCGTTATGTTGAACAAGAAACCAACTTTATGCAATGCTTCGCACACGTGCTGCCAATACAAAAACAAGTAGGCGCCAATCAGGATGATTTATTGGCTATTCTAATTGCGAATGCGACACATCGCGGCGTATATGGGATGGCACAAATATCTGATCGCAGTTATGAGCATCTAAGCACTATACAAGCTAATTATATTAGGCCTGAAACCTTGCAAGAGGCTAGTGATATCATCAATAACGCAGTAGCGGCACTCCCTATTTTCCGCCACTATCACATCCAAGAAGACGTCCTGCACGCCAGTACCGATGGGCAAAAATTTGAAACTCACCTTGAGACTTTTAAAACTCGCTACTCCTCGAAATACTTCGGCACCAACAAAGGTATTACGGCCATGACGTTAGTTGCCAATCATAGTGCGTTAAATGCCCGTATCATAGGATCTAATGAGCATGAGTCCCATTATATTTACGACTTACTACAATCTAATACTAGTGATCTTAAGCCAGATGTCCTCTCAACCGACACCCATGGTGTTAATCATGTTAATTATGCCTTATTGGATTTATGCGGTTATAGTTTTGCGCCTAGGTATGCTCAGTTCACCAGTGTGATCAATGACCTATTTAACGTAACTGAAAGCGACGACGGAAACACGCATCTGGCGCTGAAAAAGCCGATAAAAATGAATGTGATTGAAGAAGGCCGGCAGGATATTCAGCGTATTGTGTTATCCCTTCAAGAAAAACGCACAACACAGGCACTGCTAGTACGCAAATTATCTGGTTATCCATCTGGACACCCTATATTACAAGCTTTAACGGAATATAATAGGCTCATCAAAGCCCAATATTTACTTGATTATATTGATGATGCAAGTCTGCGCCAATATGTTCAACGAGCACTGAACCGAGGCGAAGCCTGGCATTTCCTCAGGCGAGCTATTGCATCGGTCAATCGTGACCAGTTCCGTGGAAAAAACGAATCAGAAATAGTCGTCTGGAACGAGTGTGCCCGTTTGACGGCAAATGCTATTATCTACTTTAACTCGATGATCCTAAGTCATCTATTACTGCACTTTGAAGAAGTTGGTGACGAGGAAAAAGCAGCAATAACTCGACAAGTATCACCCGTTGCATGGCAGAACATTAATCTGAGCGGCACTTATCAGTTCGCTAGTAACCGCAAACTACCTGATTTACAGGAAATAACTAGGCCTATTGTTGAAAATGAAGTCTAAAATGAAAGGTAACCCGGCCTCCACAAGCCATTAACTGCGAGGGTTGTGGCGATTTATGTTACTTTAGAGGGGAAAATCCCTAGAACCCCACATACACTCCCTGCAAGCAGTGACGGTGAATATGGTCAGTTGGCTAACACCTCCGGCTTTTCCTTACATGCAGGGGTCTTCGCTAATGCCGATGAGCCAGATAAGTTAGAAAGGTTATGCCGCTACATCAGTCGCCCCGCCTATTAGTGAGCAACGTTTAAGTATGACTGACCATGGAAAGGTGCGCTATGAATTGAAGACGCCTTATAGAGATGGTACTACACACGTGTTCTTTGACCCTATCGACTTTATTGGCAAACTAGCCGCTCTCATTCCGCCGCCAAGACTTAACCTCACCCGATTTTTCGGCGTATTCGCCCCTAACAGCAATCTTCGTGCACAAGTCACTGCATCACAACGCGGTAAGAACAGCCCTAGACTCGTCAATATAGAGGACGGACATTCGGATAAACCTTACCATGCGCGAGCAATGACGTGGGCCCCCGCTTAAGGCGAGTATTCAATATTGACATCACTGAATGCGAAAAATGTGAAAAACACAATGTAAGCATCATCGCTTGCATAATAGATATCCACATTATTCAAAAAATACTGAAGCATTTAGATAAAAAGTACCCAACTTCTAAACAAACAAAACTGTTGCCACATTTGCGTGCGCCACCTGATGAACAATACGGAAACGATTTCACTATTCAACGTGACTTCAATTTTGGGGCGTAGGCTCCATTTACTGTTGCAAGAGTAAAGAAAAACACTAGTAAATGGTGGGGCTATTCGCGCTTCAATTCCTCATGTCCTTTACCAAAGGCCTGTCTACGCATGAAATGCTAAACTAACACGCCATAAAACACTCCCACAATTCGATATTTCAACAAACCAATCTAGTCATAAAGACAGCTGTCACAGGGGGTAGCAAATAGCTTTAATCCGTCTTATACTCTGATTCAAGCCATGGATTGGTAACTACTCCATCAACAGGATTACCAACTTTTTCCTTTTTCCTTTTTCCTGGCAACCTTCAGCCGCGGCCGATAAAGGGCATCTTTGTTGCCATGATGGTCATGAACTGGATATTGCTCTCCAGAGGCAAGCTGGCCATCTGGACCACTGCCTGTGCTACGTGCTCCACATTCATTACCGCTTCAATGGCGATCTCACCATTGGCCTGTGGCACGCCGCGTTGCATGGGCGCAGCCATATCGGTAGCCGCATTGCCAATGTCTATCTGTCCGCAGGCAATATTGTAGCGTCTGCCATCCAGAGAGGTGGATTTGGTCAGCCCGGTCATGGCGTGTTTGGTCGAGGTATAGGGTGCCGAGTTGGGGCGTGGCGCATGGGCAGAAATCGAACCGTTATTGATAATGCGACCGCCCATTGGTTGTCGGTTTTTCATGATACGAAATGCCTGCCGGGTGCAGAGAAAGGCGCCGGTCAGGTTGGTCTCGATAGTCGCTTGCCAGTGGGCGAAGCTGACGTCTTCCAGTGGTACTGGCGGTGCGCCGGTACCGGCATTGTTGAATAGCACATCCCGGCCTTCCAAAGCGCTCGCGTATAGTAGCAAAAAGCGCTTCAACGGACTCCGGTTTGCGAACATCAGTTACCACTGCAAGGGCATTGTCGCCCATGGGACCAAAGCAGCCTTGATAGTCTCATTCAGCTGTTCTTCGCGTCGGCCGCCCAGGACCACGGCATAGCCTGCATCAAGCAGGGCAATGGCGGTAGCGCGGCCAATGCCACTCCCCAAAGACCGGTAATCAAAGCGACAGGTCGGTTCTCTGACATTGTTGTTTCCCTTGAATGAACGATGCCAAAGCATACCGCAGATGCAAAAAAGCCGGTTACCCTCGGGTAACCGGCTTCTGGTTGCCGGCGCTTATGGTGCCAGGTGCATTGTGATCAGCAATGGCCGATCAATTGATGCCCTTGCGCTCAACATCCGGCCCGCGGTCAGTACACAGACCACAACGGCTGCCGTAGAAGGTGCTTTCGGCGTTACCATCGTTCATCAGGTGGAAGCGGAACCATGCAGTGGACGGACCGCGAAAGTCTCCAAGCATTACCGATAGGCTCGAAGTGGTCGGCGCTGTTGAGCTCACCCCAGAATACCTGAACGTTAGCATTACGGAATACCGGTGCGGCGTTCAGACCTGGTGAAGCGATAGAGTCACGACCGCCGGTCATCAGGAACATGGGTCCGTTTTGCTGACGCCGGAGCCGGAGCGGTGGCCCAGACCAATGGTGTAAGGTCGAAGGGAGCAGTCACGGTCACACGACCGTCACGACCGGCCATGATGGAGCCGCCGCCGCCCTGTGAGTGGCCAGTGCTACCGACTTTATTTAGGTTGAGCTTGCCCGCGTAAGTGCCTGAGCTACGGCCATTTTGCTGCACAAGATAATCGAGGCAGTCGATCATCTGATCACCGGAGCCGGCGTTGGAGGTGCGAGCTGCGGCGACGACGAAACCATGACTGGCCCAGTGATTCAGCAGGCTGCCGTAGGTGCCTGGTGAGGCGCCGGTGCCGTTACCCCAGATGATGATCGGGTGACGACGTCCTTCAGCGCCCAGAGTGCGTGGACGATAAACTGTGCAGCTAGGGCCTTCATTGCCGCCGGTAGTGGCAAAGGGACCTGAGCGGCTGAAATCGGAAACCGATGGGAAATCGCCACCGCCGCCGCCGGAGGGTGGCGGAGTTGGAGTCGGAGTTGGGGTGTAGGCCATGACGCTGATCGACATCAAGAGGGCAGCGGCAATGCCGACATTTTGAATGTTGCCATTTTCATAGTGATTTCTCTTCAGTTTGTTTTTGTTAAGGTCACTGAGCCTTTGGCGTATTACCACTATCAGGCTCTCAGCGACCTTGAATATAGTCGCGGCAATCCTGTTCAACACTCGCCTATTCGGGTGAAAATTGAGACAGATAAAAATAATGTTACCCATTGGGTTGTTTTTCAGATCAATCTTGGCAGGTAAAAAAAGGCCAGTTCCCTAGGGGGACTGGCCTCGGAACAGCTGCTGTTACTGGGCTATCAGTTAATGCCCTTGCGACGGACTTCCCAGTTACGGTCACCACACAGACGGCAGTTGCTGCCGTAGAACGTGCTCTGGGCGTTGTTGTCGCCCATCAGGTGGAAGCGGAACCAGGCAGTTGAAGGCCCACGAAATCCACCCGCGTCACCCACGGGTTCGAAGTGGCCGGCACCGCTTAACTCACCCCAGAACACAGGAACGTTGGCATTGTTGAAAACCGGTCCGGCGTTGCTACGGGGTACGGCAATGGTGTCCCTGCTTCCGGTCATCAGAAACATCGGGCCATTTTGCCGGCTTTGCGAGCTGCTGCGGTGACCCAGACCAATGGTATAGGGCCGGAACGGGGCGGTAGCAGTTATGCGACCGTCGCGACCGGCCATGATGGAACCACCACCACCCTGAGAGTGACCCGCGGAACCGACACGGTTAACGTTCAGTTTGCCGGCGTAAGTGCCGCTGCTGCGGCCGTTTTCCTGCACAAGGTAATCGAGGCAGTCGATCATCTCGTCGCCGGACCCGGCATTGGAGGTGCGTGCGGCAGCGACGACAAAACCCTGGCCGGCCCAATGGGTCAGCAATGCGCTATAGGTGCTTGGTGAAGCACCGGTGCCGTTACCCCAGAGAATGATCGGGTGGCGACGACCTTGCTCGCCGAGCGTGCGCGGGCGGTAGATAGTGCAGCTAGGGCCGGCGTTGCCGGTGGTCGAGAAGGAACCGGAACGACTGAAATCGGATACGGATGGGAATGCGCTACCTGTGCCTGGATCAGGCGTCGGAGTGGGCGTAGGACTAGGTGATGGGTTGGCCGGCCAGGGCGCTTGCAGAAAGTACTAGGCCAAGGGCCAGACCGGTTAATTTGAAAGCAGCGGATGCGTTCATGGAGTTACCTGTGGGATATTATTGTTGTTGGAATTACCTACAGAGCCCAATGACTGTGTGTCCACAACAGTGCCCTGACGCAAACGAATGTATGCCTCGGTAACGAGATTGAAACTCGCCCAATCGGGTGAAAGAGTCATTTTTTAGAATTGAGTCATAAAAAACGGGACCCGAGGGTCCCGTTTTGGTTTGGCGACTGGTCGGGCCGGCCGCTTATCAGGGGGTGGAGTAACTCGCAGACTGTCCGAAGAAGGCGCGCAGCGTGCCCTGCTCCACAGGCGTCAAGCCAAGGCCGGTCATTGCTGCTGTCCAGGCCGTATTGACCCCGCCAAGTGTCAGCTCCTCATTGGACATGCTGATGTCCGTTGCTGCATCGGTGGCATCAAGTACCAGAACCTTGTCCGCTCCTGCGGTGCTTGACCATGGCTGCCATGCCGGACTCGTTGCTGCTGAATTGACCATTGGGATTACCACCCCGGGCAAAGTCAGCCAGGTAGTCCATCATGGCATTTTGCAGTGCTTTGCGGCCGGGCTCGTTCTGCTGAGTAAAGGGTAAGCTAAGAAGACCCTCACCGATGCCGTGGAAGAATGAGATCTCTGCGGCATGGCCGGCCCCGTAAATAAAGTTGAAGGGAGCAGGACCAGACTGAGTACCCGGCCGGAAGTCATAGGCATAGGTATCTGGCTGATGCCGGGTGATCACCCTCGCCAGCTCGTCCACGTACTTGGCTCGCCAGGCGCGCCCACCGTTATAGCCGGTGACCTCATAGGTGTCCTTGTCCTTCTGGGTCGGTAGCACGTCATCCAGAGTCTGGCCGCCGGTGAAGGCAACATCGAGCAGATCCGACCAGCCTCTTGCCCGCTGCCGAAGGAATGGTGCCGGTGGCTCCCTTCAGTGCTCCCCCATACAATGGCATGAAGGATTTTCGTTCGTACTCGTTGGCACCGAGAACAACAGGAACATTGTTGAAATTGCCACTGTTGAAGGCGGGCAGCCGCCCACCGGCGGGAATAACGGTACCGTCTTCGATCCCACCATACGTACCCAATGAGCTGTAGTTGAACACGGCTTGATATAGATCACGCCCCTCGGCGGCTCGCAGATAGGTACCTAGTGTGCCTGCGGCTTCCATGTCCAGACGCATCTGCGTGGCCTGGGCCGAACTTATCGGAGTGGTCGGCGTCCTGCGGTCCTCTATCAGGCGAATAAGCCATTCGATGTGGCTGTTTGCAGAGTTGCGAGCGCTGTTGGTACTGCGTGTAGTTATCGCGCCACTCTGGGATACGGCCTGGTGGAACAAGCCGTTGCCCGCTTCGGGGGACGTCATCAGATTGAGAACGTTGTGCGCGCCGCCGGACTCTCCGGTGATAGTGACATTATTCGGATCACCGCCAAATTCAGCAATATTGGCCTGAATCCATTTCAGTGCCTGGATGGTATCCAGTGTGCCGAAGTTGCCAGAGTCAGACAGCGGGTCGGCGCCACCGGTCTGGACGTCCGGATGGAAAACCACCCTGCCGGTCCCAGGCGGTATTGCAACACGACCATCACGACGTCGGAGTTTTCGACGAGGTTGCGGCCGTCGTATTGTCTGGCCGTACCAAAGTTGTTTGCGCCACCATGAATCCAGACGTAAACGGGCAGTTTTTCGTCCTGATAATCCGCACGATTAGGGCGATAGACATCGACGATCAGGCAGTCTTCGCTACCTACCATGTTCGAGGTTCGCTGCCACTGGGAAGTGGTTTCGGCCTGGACACATTCGGAATGACGCTCGGTGGCGTCCCGGACTCCGGTCCAGTTATCGACCGGTTGTGGAGCGCGCCGCCGCAAATCGCCGACCGGTGGTTTAGCATAGGGCAGGCCGTGCCAGATCAGTGTGTTGTCCTCAGCGATTCCCTGCACAGAGCCATTAGCCAGACTTATCTGGGCGGCCGGCGTGATGTTGCTGCCGGCGCCGCCGCCGCCGCCCAGACAGCCGGATAGCGTCAGCGACCCAACTACGGCAACGGCTAGTGTGGATAAAACGGGGCGGGGTAACAGTGCGAAAGGGTAGTCGGTCGTTCGGGCGCGAGAACGCATGGCATCTCTCCTGATTAATTATTGTTGTTTGCGGGGGCGCTTCCTGTAGCGACTCCCGATGTCCGATCATCCGTCGGACTCAACTCAGGATAGTACTAAAAAAGCTTGTAGTGGTCAACTGATTCCGGACACTGTTTTAAGTTTTTCTTCCGCCGCCGCCGGAGCGATTCCGCCATTGAAGGCATGCGGCCGCACAGTGTTGTAGTACCCCATCAGATAGCTGCTGATATCCTTCCGAGCTGCCGTCAGACTGTGATAGCCCATCGCAGGTATCCACTCGGTTTTCAGGCTTCGGAACAGGCGCTCCATCGGCGCGTTGTCCCAAAGCAGTTACCTCGGCGGCTCATGCTCTGCACCATGCGGTAACGCCAGAGCCTTTGCCGGAACCGGCGGCTTGCATACTGCGAGCCCTGGTCGGAATGGAACATAACTTTCTCCGGACGTCCTCGCTGCTCCCAGGCATGATCCAAGGCTTGAACAACCAATTCCGCATCCGCCGTGTCAGACATCGCCCAACCAACCACGCGACGGGCACACAAGTCCAAAGACCACCGCCAGATAGCTCCGGCCGGCCAGTCCAGATATAGGTAATATCACCACACCAGACCTGGTCCGGCTGTGACACATCAAACTCGCGATCCAGCCGGTTGGGAATGTCCGGCCGCTCCACTGTGGCGCGTTTATAGGCATGCGGCCCTGGCTGCTTGCAGACCAGACCTAACTCGCCCATCAGCCGGCGCACCTTGAAGCGACCGATCTCAACGCCCTGGTCGTTCAGCAAGCCCTGTATGGTGCGGCTACCTGCGGAGCTGCGGCTTTTGTTGAACATCTCGTTAACCTGGGCTCTCAGGGCCACACGCTCAACATCCACGCGCTGTATCCTATGGCAGTGTTCGTAGTAGCTAATATGTGTGGGATCTCATATTCTCTGCAAAAATCACAGAGCCTTATAAACGTAGCCAATGCATGGTCTGCGAACGACTGCTCTGCCCAAGTTTGCAGACGTTAGCTATGAGTACCATATTTTGAAGAAAATGGTGGTTTGACTTAATTTTTTGACTGGCAACTCACATCCAAAACCGGACGTTCAGCCAGTCGTAAATTGAGCGTGTTTTTGCCACACTTGTCAGTACACCATTTAGGGATGAACGAATGTGCCGGCAACACAACAAAGTGAAATATATAAACGCCATCGACCAGAAACAACGCTACTCTATCAATTGGTTGAACGTTACTACCCAGAGTTTAACGCCAATTTAGCTGACCAAGGTAAGTATTTACCAAAATATGTTGAGCGTGAGTTTGATGATTTCTTACGTTGTGGTCGACTAGAGCACGGCTTTTTACGCGTGGTATGTGGCGACTGCAAGCATGAGAAGTTAGTCGCTTTTAGCTGTAAACGCAGAGGTTTCTGTCCTAGCTGCGGAGCCAGAAGAATGGCAGAAAGTGCAGCGCTTCTTGTAGATGATGTATTACTTGGTTATCCAATTCGCCAGTGGGTATTGAGTTTACCCATTCCGCTTCGATTGCTTCTAGCAAGGTACCCAAGTGAACTGAGCAAAGTGATGCAAATCATTCACCGCGCCATTTCCACGCACATTGTGAACAAAGCAGGCTTTACCAACAAACAAGCGAAAACTGGGGCAGTTACCCTGATTCAGCGATTTGGTAGCGCACTTAATCTAAATATCCATTTCCACATGTTGTTCTTAGAAGGCGTGATTAGCGAAAATCCATGGGGTGGCACGACATTTACCCGCATTAAAGCACCTTCTCATAGCGACATGGTCGAACTAGTTCACACCATCAGTCATCGCATCGCTCTATATCTTGAGAAAGTAGGTTTGGTTGAGCGTGATATGGAAAACAGTTTTCTCAACTTGCCTGTTGATGATGAAGATAGCCTCCTCCATTTGCAAGGTGCTTCCGTCAGCTATCGCATAGCGATGGGTCCTCAACAAGGGCAAAAGGTGTTTACACTACATACACTCCCTGCAAGCAGTGACGGTGAATATGGTCAGTTGGCTAACACCTCCGGCTTTTCCTTACATGCAGGGGTCTTCGCTAATGCCGATGAGCCAGATAAGTTAGAAAGGTTATGCCGCTACATCAGTCGCCCAAGCCTATTAGTGAGCAACGTTTAAGTATGACTGACCATGGAAAGGTGCGCTATGAATTGAAGACGCCTTATAGAGATGGTACTACACACGTGTTCTTTGACCCTATCGACTTTATTGGCAAACTAGCCGCTCTCATTCCGCCGCCAAGACTTAACCTCACCCGATTTTTCGGCGTATTCGCCCCTAACAGCAATCTTCGTGCACAAGTCACTGCATCACAACGCGGTAAGAACAGCCCTAGACTCGTCAATATAGAGGACGGACATTCGGATAAACCTTACCATGCGCGAGCAATGACGTGGGCCCCCGCTTAAGGCGAGTATTCAATATTGACATCACTGAATGCGAAAAATGTGAAAAACACAATGTAAGCATCATCGCTTGCATAATAGATATCCACATTATTCAAAAAATACTGAAGCATTTAGATAAAAAGTACCCAACTTCTAAACAAACAAAACTGTTGCCACATTTGCGTGCGCCACCTGATGAACAATACGGAAACGATTTCACTATTCAACGTGACTTCAATTTTGGGGCGTAGGCTCCATTTACTGTTGCAAGAGTAAAGAAAAACACTAGTAAATGGTGGGGCTATTCGCGCTTCAATTCCTCATGTCCTTTACCAAAGGCCTGTCTACGCATGAAATGCTAAACTAACACGCCATAAAACACTCCCACAATTCGATATTTCAACAAACCAATCTAGTCATAAAGACAGCTGTCACAGGGGGTAGCAAATAGCTTTAATCCGTCTTATACTCGAAAAATTATATTATTGAGTAATTAAAAACTTATCATGTTTATCAGTGTATTAGAACTATTTAAAATAGGCGTTGGCCCATCGAGTTCACATACGCTTGGTCCAATGGTTGCCGCAAATGATTTCATTGCCCGCATAAAAAATCAGAAATTAATTGGTTCTAGTATAAAAGACGCATTTATACGTTGTACTCTTAAGGGTTCCCTGGCTTATACAGGTAAGGGGCATTCTACTGATCGCGCGGTTGCTTTAGGATTGCATGGCCATCTACCGGCCAGTCTGGCCGATAAAGATGTTGCAGAGTCCGGTTAAACAGATCTGGGAAAGTGATCATATTTGTATAGATGAGAACCTCGGCATTTCATTTAATCCAGATGATCACATTTTTTTTGATAAAGGGGAGTCCTTACCCGAGCATCCTAACGGTATGATTTTTGAACTTATAGGTCACGACAGAAAGAAATTATATTCAGAAACTTATTTTTCAATTGGTGGTGGCTTTATAAATACCCTGGCAGAAATTAATCAATTGCAAGCACCACTTAAAATGGAATCCTCATCTTCGTGCAAATATCCGTTTGATTCGGCAGGCGCTATGTTACAGATGGCGAAAGACAGTAACATTTCAATAGCACAGATGAAGTTGATTAACGAACTTGTGCAGTTAACTGAAACAGCGCTTGTTGAAGGCATGGATAAAATATGGCAATCCATGCAAACATGCATTGAGAAGGGGCCGGAAGCCGAAGGCATATTACCTGGCGGCCTGGGTATCTCGCGACGCGCTAAAGATCTTTATCAGAGTCTTAAAAATAATCCTGTTAATGCAAATATCAATGACTGGTTATGTGCTTATGCCATGGCGGTGAATGAAGAAAATGCAGCCGGTAATATGGTGGTGACCGCGCCAACAAACGGTGCCGCCGGCGTTATACCTGCTGTTCTCTATTATTCCGTCACCCATGAAAATGTTATAAAAGAACAGGTGCGAGAATTTCTCCTTACAGCGAGTGCAATTGGTGGTTTAATTAAACATCGAAGCTCTATTTCCGGCGCCGAAGTAGGTTGTCAGGGTGAAGTAGGTTCCGCGGCAGCTATGGCCGCCGCAGGTTTGTGTTCGATTCGCGGTGGCACACCTGAACAGGTAGAAAATGCTGCTGAGATAGCGCTTGAACACCACCTTGGTATGACCTGTGACCCGGTTAATGGTCTTGTTCAGGTACCGTGTATCGAACGTAATGCTTTTGGTGCCATTAAGGCGTATACCGCAGCCTCTCTTGCGCTTCGAGGCACCGGTCATCACTTCATGCCACTGGATAACTGTATTGAAGCGATGAAACAAACCGGATTGGAAATGTCGCATAAATATAAGGAAACAGCACTAGGCGGACTTGCTGTAAGTCTGACTGAATGCTGAAGTTCAGCAAATAACAAATTAACCAGGTGGATGCTTGAATGCGCCACTTGTTACTAGCGTTAGATATGAGCAAAAGGGGTCAGAGTACACCTTAACGAGCCTGATATGTCATGTCATATTGTTGTGCAAGTATAATTGTTTCTTTTAAATCAAGTGCACAAGATACATCAGCAGAAATAAAAAAGTAGCAAACTGATAATATATCGATTCAAATACTTCATTCGATTTCCTTTATTAATTATTTCCCGGGATCACAGCATTCATTACGATTCGGCATGCTGATGAAATATAAGTTTTTTATCACAGTCACTGAAGATTAATCAGCTTTCATATAATTTCAAAAAAGTGTTTATAACCCAACTGACATGATTTTCGATATTATGCCTGTCACGTTGGCAAGGTTCGCCATACATCACCCGTACAACATTGAGTCCCATCAACATACCGAGCAGTAACTCTGCACATTTCTCCGGCTCAGATAGATTAAGCAGCCCGCGTTGATGGGCATGACTCATCCAGTCCGCGAGTTTATTCGTTGTGCACTGAGGACCACTACGATAAATATTTTGAACCACATCAACGGACAGACCTGAAGTACTACTCAGTGCACGCATAAAGTCCTGATATTCCTGACTCAGGAGAAATGACAATAGACTTACCCCAAAGTCTGTAAGCGCACTACGGACATCTATAAGACTCGCAGGCTCGATAGACAGGCTCTCGGCCATTCGCTTTGCCTGTTGGCTGATAACCGCATCGATCAGCGCCTCCCGATTGGTATAACGGGAATAGATAGTTACCTTGGATACTTTTGCCAGACGAGCAACCGCTTCTATGGAAAATTCAGCAGGTCCTTTACTGAATAAGAGCTCATGTGCTGCTGTAAAAATAGCTTTGTCCTTACTATGATCAAGGGGCCTTCCAACGCGCTCGTGTTTCGCCATTTCTTTTTCAACCAAATTAGTGTACGATTGCGTTCAATAATACTGTATTCATAAAAAAAAGTACATTACCATGTCAAATAAAATCATACTCTCACTGCTGTTCACCCTGATATTTGGTGGTTGCTCCGGAAATAATAATGACACGGATAGTCAAAAACAGCCGCCATTGGTCAAAACTGTGAGCATTAAAATTGATGAAGGGGTATTGCATAAACTTAGCGGTACCATTCGGGCTCGCTACGAAACACCGATTGCTTTTCAAATGGGCGGTCGCATTCTCACCCGTAACATTGATGCCGGACAGTGGGTAGATGCCGGGCAGCTTCTGTTCAGTCTGGATCCACGCGATCTGAACGAGGCTGAAAATGTTGCCAAAGCACAACTTGCTTCAGCTGAAGCAGCACTGGCGACTGCCAGTAGTGAGCTTAAGCGACAAAAAAAACTGGTGACAAAAAAGTTAATTAGCCAGTTTGAAATTGAACGTTTTGAATTGGCGGAACGTGCTGCCGAAAGCCAGTGCGATGTAGCACAGGCCAGTTTGAAACAGGCCTATATTACACGGGCTTATGCCGATCTGAAGTCAAAACAGTCCGGAATACTCATTGAAGTCAGTGGAGAACCGGGTCAAGTTGTCAGTGTCGGCCAGACTGTAGCTGTGTTAGCACAGGATGGTAAACGAGATGTCGAGGTATTTTTGCCTGACAGTCGCCATCCGCCTCGCATTGGTGTGGCAAAGTTGAATGATGGTCGCCAGGTGGTGCTTGAGTTACGCGAAATCGGCGGCGCAGCAGATCCAATGAGTCGTACCTGGCGTGCACGTTACCGCATAACAGGTATTGAAAAAAATCTACCCCTGGGGATCATCGTTCAGGTGCTGCTGACAAGTGAAGATACTGAACAGAATACATTAGTGGTACCACTCGGGGCTCTGGATGAACGCAGCGAAGGGCCACGCATCTGGCGCGTGATTGATGGGCACGCGGAACCCGTGTCTGTCAAAATAGTTGGATTGGGTGCTGAGCAGGCACGTATCACAGTGGATCTGCCACCGGATACACGCATCATTGCACTCGGTACTCATTTACTTAACCCGGGAATGTCGGTAAGGACACGCGAGCAATGAGTTTTCCTAATCTTTCGGCTATTGCTGTCCGTGAACGCGCGCTAACCTTATTTTTTATTCTGTTATCAGTGGCGGCAGGTGTCTACGCATTTTCATCACTTGGACGCGCCGAGGATCCTGCATTTACCGTAAGGGTTATGGTGGTATCAGCGGTATGGCCAGGAGCAACCCCCGAAGAGCTTCAGCAGCAGGTGGTTGACCGCCTTGAAAAACGTATTCAGGAAGTCGACTATCTCTATCGTATTGAAACCACTATTCGACCCGGGCGAGCTGATTTTCAAGTCGAATTTCAGGACTATACCCCCAGTGAAAAAATTCCCGACCTGCTCTATCAGGTACGCAAACGCATGCAGGATGAAGCACCACGTCTACCTCAAGGGATGA
Source organism: Colwellia maritima (assembly GCF_022669015.1). Taxonomy (GTDB): domain Bacteria; phylum Pseudomonadota; class Gammaproteobacteria; order Enterobacterales; family Alteromonadaceae; genus Colwellia; species Colwellia maritima. The sequence continues at coordinate 29,226 of NZ_JAKKSL010000008.1, forward strand.
TCGGCCCCATCGTCAATGATGATTTTTCTGATGTTTATTTTTCACTGATTGCAATTACTGCCCCCGGGCTACCAATGCGAGAGCTAACCCGAGAAACTGAAGTTATTCGCGACCGGTTACAACAACTGGAAGGTGTTCACAAGGCGCTTATTCTGGGTGAACGCAGCGAGCGCGTTTTTGTTGAGTTTGATGTGGCACGATTATCAAACCTGGGGATCACACCACAGGTCATTTTTGATGCAATTGACGATAACAACCGGCTTATACCTGCAGGTTTTAGCGATTTGGCCGGGCCACGGGTTTATTTGCGTGTTGATGCTGATTTATCAGATCCGGATCAGCTTGCCGCTGTCCCCATTCGTGTTGGTGAACGTCTGTTACAACTGTCTGACCTGGCGACTATTCGACGCGGTTATGAAGATCCGCCGAGCTATTTAGTGCGGGCACACGGACAGGACGCGATACTGCTCGGTGTGGTGATGCAAAAGGGCAAAAACGGTCTCGCTTTCGGAGAGCGACTAGGCACTTTTATCGCCAATGAACAGAGCCGCTTACCTCTGGGCATGAACTTATCGCCCCTGACTAATCAAACCGATGCCATTACTGCAGCGGTAGATCTTTTTCAGATAAAGTTTTTGATAGCTGTGGCCGTGGTGGTACTCGTGAGCATTCTTGCCATTGGTTTAAGAGCGGGTCTGGTTGTGGGTATAGCTGTACCACTCACGTTGGGTTTGACCTTTCTGCTGATGAAAATAACGGGTGTGAATCTTGACCGTATCACGCTAGGTGCGCTCATTATTGCCCTGGGGCTACTCGTTGATGATGCCATCATTGCCATCGAAATGATGATCGTAAAGATGGAAGAAGGTTGGGATCGGGTACGCGCCGCCACCACGCCTGGAATGTCACTGCCGCACCCATGTTATTCGGCACTCTGGTCACAGTGGCGGGTTTTGTCCCTATTGGTTTTGCACAGTCTGGTGTGGGTGAATACGCAGGCAACATTTTTTGGGTGCTTGCCTATGCACTCGTCATTTCCTGGTCGGTGGCGGTGATTTTCACACCTTACCTTGGGGTGAAGATGCTGCCTGATTTCAAGGTCCATACGGACAGCTCAGGTAATGCTCTATACAGTACGCCTTCCTATCAAAAATTACGTTCACTTATTACCGGGTGTGTGCACTATCGTAAAACAGTAGTCGCAATTACAGTCGGATTACTGCTACTGTCAATCGTTGGCATGGCGACGCTTGTACAAAAGCAGTTTTTCCCGCCTCTGACCGGCCCGAAGTATTGGTCGGTATTTACCTGCCTCAAGGCAGCGCCATCACGACAACCGATGCCACAAGCAAAAAAATCGAAAATATTCTGGCTAAAATGCCAGAAGTGAAAACCCTGTCAGCCTACGTGGGTGCAGGTGCACCACGCTTTTTCATTTCTGCCAACCCGGAACAGCCTGACCCGGCTTTTGCCAAAATTATTGCAATCGGCAGTGACGAAGCAGCACGTAATAAAATTATGACTGAATTACAGCGCCATATCGATAATGGTGAATTCCCGGAGGCCCGGGTACGTGTCACACGCCTGCTTTTTGGACCACCCGTAGTTTGGCCGGTAAGCTTCCGCGTCATCGGTACCGACCCGCTAAAGTTACGTAAGATCGCACATAAAGTGCGAGAAGCAATGGCAGCTCATCCGAATACTATCGATGCACATCTGGAATGGGATGAACGTGCCCCGGTACTGCACCTGTCTATGGATAACGAAAGCTTACGACTGATGGGACTCACCCCCCGTGACGTTTCACAGCAGCTACAGTTTCAACTTGACGGTGTACCCGTCACCGAAGTGCGTCAGGATATTCGCAGCGTAGAGGTACGTGCCCGTGGTTTACGCGCGACCAATCCTTTACCTGAAAATATCGAAATCAAGACCCAGGATGGACGTATAGTTCCTCTCGCGCAATTAGGCACACTGGAGGTGCGTTATGAAGAGCCGGTCATTAAACGCTATAATCGTGAGCGCTCTCTGGCAGTAAATGCAGACGTGCAAGGTGCACAAGCGCCAGATGTAACCATGGCTATCTGGAAAAAGTCGGAGTCAATACGCGATCAGCTGCCCGAAGATTATCGCATTGATATCGGTGGGTCAGTAGAGCAATCTGGAAAAGCGGATGCTTCTATTCAAAAGTTGCAACCCTTAATGATAGCGCTCATGCTTATTTTCATTATGTTACAAATGCGTTCCTTCTCCGGGACATTCATGGTCGTTGCTACAGCTCCACTTGGACTTATTGGCGCAGTGATTGCCCTGCTACTGTTCAATCAGCCTTTCGGTTTTGTAGCGTTATTGGGGCTGACCGGACTGGCGGGTATTTTGATGCGAAACACCATGATTCTGACGCAACAGGTGCAGGATAATTTTGACGAAGGCATGGAACCCTGGTCAGCGGTTATCGAAGCGGCTGTACGACGAGCACGACCGGTAATACTCACAGCGTCGGCCGCCGTATTCGCGTTTGTACCACTCACGCATGACAGTTTTTGGGGGCCTTTAGCTTATGTTCTTATCGGCGGGGTCGCTGTAGGTACGGTAATCACTTTGCTATTTGTGCCGGCACTTTATGCACTATGGTTCAAGTTAGATAAATCTCGGGCAAATTAATCAGGCATACCTGGATTTTAAAGATGGGGTACTGGGGACTCCGTCCCCTTAACGAATCCCGTTGGCATTATTGGCTACGGTGAAATAGTCTCCGATGGGACGAATAAAAATATCGAGCTGTGTTTTTTCGGTATCAACACCGACATTGATTTCCTGTTGTGAATTCATGATAAGCTGACTCCTGCTTGCGATACGGGTTCTGAGACCCAGATGACTGTTCGAGTTATTACTTAAGAGTTATGCAGCACTCATACTTGTTATCGGCCTCCAAGGGGACCATTGCTCAATCGAGCTATTGCATAAAGGCCTTTAGTTGCGAGCTAAAGATGGGTCTCAGGTTTACCCACTTTTTTGATATTTCAATCATACAAGTAGCTTAATATTGACCATTTTATACGCCGCGCCGTTTCACTCTGCACTGTATAAAATGGCAAGTTAGCATGGCCGTTATATTTATGAATTAATAACGTTAAAGAAATAAATATACGTTACCCATTTTTACGTTGAGTTCACATTTGGAGGTGTCGATTTGGATACGCTAGTAACTGCAGAATGGCTTAAACAGCATATTAATGACTCAGATATAGTCATACTTGATTGTACGGTTGTTACCATGCCCGATGCAAATGATCCTCGTGGGTTGCATAATGTCAGTGGGCGTCCTGATTATGAGCTTGGTCATATCCCCAATGCCGGCTTTGCTGATCTTAAAGACGAACTCTGCAAATCTAATGGCCCAGTTGAATTCGACTTATTAAGCCCTGAACAATTTTGTGCCTCCATGAGCGAACTGGGTGTGGGGAATGATTCCCGTGTTGTGCTTTACGATGCAAATTACACTGGCCGGGCTGCACGGGTTTGGTGGATGCTGCGTTGGGTTGGTTTTGATAATGCCGCCATCCTGGACGGTGGTCTCGCTGCATGGACATCTACAGGTAATGAGCTTTCTCTTGAGCCTGTTAGCCGACCTGCACAACAGTTAACTTCGAATCCACGTCCTGAGTTGATTGCGCAACACGATGAAGTGCTTGCCAAAGAAATGATATTGATGATGGAAGTGCTTCAAGAACAGCAAAGGGTAAAGGGAAGTCAGATAATGCAACTCTTGTACGTCTACAAATGGCTTTATACTTGCGTGATCCTAATAGTATTAGTGCAACTAACACTATATGCCTGATGATTTGTACTTTCTTCTTGACCTGATTGTGTGGATTAAACAGGAAAAATGCTGCATATTCATAGGTAGTAACCTTGCCAATTAGTGGGTTTCGCCCCGATAATTCAACTCGTTTTGGGACTTCCCCTGCTTCGTTATCCAGAACACTATCAATTGCGTAGAGGTATTTCTTTAATATAGCGTCTAGTTTATTTGGATAGTTACCTTCGATTTTGAGCAACTGAGTTAATGATTCAGCTAATTCAAGACGCGCTGTAAACTGTCTATTTAGCCCTAATATTTCTTCCAGAGAATCAAGCTTGCTTTTATAATATAGCGAGTAGAATGAAAATGGTTTGCTGAGGATTAATTTGTTAGTCATCTCTATATTCACTTATAACATTGACGTTATTTATGATTATATTAATGACGATTTTTAAGGCGCCATCTTGATTGCTACGGAAGTGCAAAGAGGAAAAGTTTTGCCTAAAAAATTCATGCATTGGCGATATTAACTTTTACTACCTTTCGGTATGCGCATGCGGGCAAATGCTAAATAGCTTCTCATATTAAAACCCCCATTGTCAGATCAAGCATCCGGTGACAATGGGGTTTAGTTCACAAAAAGCGACAAGCAAAATCTTTATATCGCATATGCGACCTTACTCTGCGAGACGTTTACACACCAAAGTTAAGCACCGGAATTCAGATAAAAAAGAGCGTAAAATTATCAAATAATGCTAATAACGGTATTATTTGATAATTCGCGACCAACAATTACTATGAAATCGTAAACTAATTTTTTGAAGAGTAGGCCTTGAAATTTTACACGCAGACGTTCTGTCGAAACGTCGTCAATTTGGTTGTTTTATCCAATGTCACATGTTGCCGATGTGACAATTTAAGTATGTCTGTAGTAGTTGAGCTTCGTATAAAGCAATTCGTGGGCTCGCTGTTGTAGATATTAATTGTTAAGAAATTAGCGCAGAGTATACAACTTTAGAGACAACCTAATCTTTGAGAGATATTCAATTAAGTGTAAGTTTTGGATAGTTATCCTGCGTTGGGAATGACTATAAAGCCCTCGAAAAGCAATCATAGCGCTATCTTTTCGACTATCAATAAAACTTGCTTATAGTCATAGTTTCTGAACGACCGAGTATTCCTCTATTATTCCACAAAACGCTAAAACAATAAGACACCCAATTTTGCAACAAGCTGTTGCGAAATTGAATAAAGGGTAAGTTTGAGCAATCATGAGATATTAAGTAATGTGCAAAATATGCATTTATTAATTGTCCAACAGCTGTTGGACAATTTATGTATGGCGAATTTGCCATAATTGGGGTTCTAGGGATTTTCCCCTCTAAAGTAACATAAATCGCCATACTCACCATATTTAAAGGCATACAAAGGTGGGTTACTTCTCCAAAGTATGGCAAATTATGAGTTTAACAACCCCTTAAACTTAATTTAATTCCTATGGCTATAAAAAACGAACTATCAATTCTTACCAAAGCTGAGCAGCTTGATCTATATTCTCCGCCGCTATTATCACTTGAACAACAACGATTGTATTTTACGCCAAACGAGATCGAGTTAACAGAGTCGAAAAGTATTCGCCTAAGGAACCACCGATGTTATTTCATTGCTTTATTAGGGTATTTTAAGTCTAAGCCTGTCATTCTTTCACCTAGCTTTAACCTCATCTTTGACGATATGCAGTTTATTTCGACTCAAGTTCAAGGAGGCAAAGGGATCAGGCCTTTCAGCATAAATAAGATGCAGCGTGACCGTATATATCAAAGAATACTGAGGTTACTAGACTATCAGAAATGGGAGGAAAGTCTGCACTTTGCGCCGTTGTACGATCATCTTGTTATGGTCGGCAAAGCTTGGCTTGAGCCTCGTTATCTATTCGATGCAGCCACTGAATATCTAGCAACGCATAGAATTGCCATCCCTAAATATACTGTCTTACAAAAGCTTATCAGTCGTGTTATCCAACAGGTCAAGAAGGCGTTAAATAATAAGCTTCGTATTCATGTTTCATCTGAACTACACGGATTTCTAAATACTATTATCGATGACAAAGATGGGCTCTCCTTAAGCCGGCCTTAGAGCCGGTGCAAAAAGCGTTATGGTGACAGAGCTAAAAAAAGAACTGACGGTGTATCATCAGTTACAGCCTTATACAAGACAGATTGATGATGCTGTTAAGGACTTAGCCTTATCGTCTAAAAACCTACAACACTTCGGTGAAATGGTGGATTATTATGGCAGTAAACTAAAACGCTTTAAGCGTCCACAGCAACACCTATGGTTGCTGTGTTTTCTGACTCAACGCATACGGCAAAGCCTAGAGCGACTGGCTGATGGTTTTATTCATCATATCCGTAAACAACAAGAAGCTGCGCATGCGTTTGCCCAACAGGCAGTGTTTGACTCATGGAGGTCAGCTGCGGACAATGTCACCAAAGCCGCAGAATTACTGTATCTGTTTGTTGATGACAGTATCGACGATAATCAACCATTTGCAACAGTTAGGCAACAAGCATTAAGTGTAATGAATAACCAAGATATAGAAACGCTATGCCTGTACTTAAAAAAGCAAAAACGCACAGTAGAAGAATATCAATGGCAATATTATGATGATCAAAACAGGTTAATTGAACAGTTATTAAGGCCCGTGTTTCTATATCTTGAATGCCAAGCAGGTAAAGGCTCAGAAGTATTGGTGACCCAAACTCAGAACCACAAAAACAGAACTATTAGCAGGTAATACATTGCAAACAATGGATAGTACACTTATCCAACAAAAACATCGTCCATGGTTAATTAACAAGGATGTTGTTCATCCACAGCGATACGAATGGTTGCTTTACCGTCAACTGGCTTCTCGGCTTAATGGTCGAATTTACTTATCAAACGTCACTAAATATCGTGCGCTAGAAGACGACTTAATTGCAATGTCAATACAGTCTGATCTATTGGCATCATCAACATTGGAAAAGCTAAAGCAGCCGATTCAGAAGCTACTGCAAGTAAAACAAATACGCTTAACAACATCCCTAGAAGATGTTGCTCGTCACATTGATAATGGTGATAACCGCAATGTGATCATGAAGAGCCGAAGTGGCACACGATGGCGACTGCCAGTTAAAGGCTCCCAATCACTTGTCAACAACCCTTTCTTTAAACAGATGATGCCCGTCAGTATTGCTGATGTATTGCGTTATGTTGAACAAGAAACCAACTTTATGCAATGCTTCGCACACGTGCTGCCAATACAAAAACAAGTAGGCGCCAATCAGGATGATTTATTGGCTATTCTAATTGCGAATGCGACACATCGCGGCGTATATGGGATGGCACAAATATCTGATCGCAGTTATGAGCATCTAAGCACTATACAAGCTAATTATATTAGGCCTGAAACCTTGCAAGAGGCTAGTGATATCATCAATAACGCAGTAGCGGCACTCCCTATTTTCCGCCACTATCACATCCAAGAAGACGTCCTGCACGCCAGTACCGATGGGCAAAAATTTGAAACTCACCTTGAGACTTTTAAAACTCGCTACTCCTCGAAATACTTCGGCACCAACAAAGGTATTACGGCCATGACGTTAGTTGCCAATCATAGTGCGTTAAATGCCCGTATCATAGGATCTAATGAGCATGAGTCCCATTATATTTACGACTTACTACAATCTAATACTAGTGATCTTAAGCCAGATGTCCTCTCAACCGACACCCATGGTGTTAATCATGTTAATTATGCCTTATTGGATTTATGCGGTTATAGTTTTGCGCCTAGGTATGCTCAGTTCACCAGTGTGATCAATGACCTATTTAACGTAACTGAAAGCGACGACGGAAACACGCATCTGGCGCTGAAAAAGCCGATAAAAATGAATGTGATTGAAGAAGGCCGGCAGGATATTCAGCGTATTGTGTTATCCCTTCAAGAAAAACGCACAACACAGGCATTGCTAGTACGCAAATTATCTGGTTATCCATCTAGACACCCTATATTACAAGCATTAACGGAATATAATAGGCTCATCAAAGCCCAATATTTACTTGATTATATTGATGATGCAAGTCTGCGCCAATATGTTCAACGAGCACTGAACCGAGGCGAAGCCTGGCATTTCCTCAGGCGAGCTATTGCATCGGTCAATCGTGACCAGTTCCGTGGAAAAAACGAATCAGAAATAGTCGTCTGGAACGAGTGTGCCCGTTTGACGGCAAATGCTATTATCTACTTTAACTCGATGATCCTAAGTCATCTATTACTGCACTTTGAAGAAGTTGGTGACGAGGAAAAAGCAGCAATAACTCGACAAGTATCACCCGTTGCATGGCAGAACATTAATCTGAGCGGCACTTATCAGTTCGCTAGTAACCGCAAACTACCTGATTTACAGGAAATAACTAGGCCTATTGTTGAAAATGAAGTCTAAAATGAAAGGTAACCTTGACTCCACAAGCCATTAACTGCGAGGGTTGTGGCGATTTATGTTACTTTAGAGGGGAAAATCCCTAGAACCCCAACAAGGTTTTGCAACATAGATATAGCCCTAATTTTTACCACATCATCTGTTTCTTTATTACTATCACTAGCCAATGATATCCACGTATGCACCAAAACAATGGGAACTTGCATCATGTTAACCTTCGATGCTGTGCATTTTATCAAAATGTTCATTTTGTGCATCGCTCATTGCCAACCCTTTGGAGCCTATTTCAGTTGCACAAGCAATGCTATCTATATATTTTTTTCTATAGGGGTTTTGCTAACATCCCCTCGAAATTAACCTTAGGCGATATTTAGTCATTTTTTATTTAGGGGTTCTGTGCATGAACCGAATATTTTTCGCTTAAATCGCTGTACCCCATGACAGGCACAACCTGTAAAGGCTATGTTATATTTAGGGTTTAAGGTTATTTAACTTTAGTTTTTTCGAAACTTTAGAAATTGTTGAACGAGAACAACCTAAAATGTGCTGAATATAGTCATAGGATTTTTTATCCGACAACATGCCTTCAACCTTTTGTTGTAATTCTATATCTATTGGTCGTCCACGATAACGACCTTCGGACCTAGCTTTAATAATACCTTCTTTTTGTCGTCGTCTTCGGTCTTCATAGTCCTTTCTAGCAATAGCTGCAAGCATGTCGAGCATCAAGTCATTTATAGCTGACAACATTCTTCCTGTAAATTCATCATTTACTACTGCAAATTGGTGACTTGTAGGTAAATCTAATGACACTACTCTTAAACCTTTTGCTTTTATGATGGACTTGAGCGAGTCCCAATCATCATCTTTTAATCTAGATATCCGATCTATTTGTTCGACAAGTACTACATCACCTTTCTGGGCTATTTCTAGTAATCTGAATAATTCAGGTCTTTGAAGCGTGGCTCCAGATTCGTTTTCTGCAAAGAACGCAGATATTACCAAATCATGATCATTCGCAAATCGTAACAATGCATTTTTTGCACGTCCCGCATCCTGCTCTTTGGTCGAAGCTCTTAAATATGCGTAAGTTCGAAAATTTCTCATTAAGGAGATAGTCCATTTTACATAGTCTTATTATTGCAGTCCATTATACATAGTATTAGAGACTTAATGGACTATTATAATACTTGACTTTAAATGGTCTCCTTAAGGTATACCCAAAATAAACCAAAAATTCCTTATTAATGATTATCAGAAATAGTTGTATTAGGTACACCATTTCAAGAAAGGCAGTTCTATTGCATTCTCGGATTTTGAACTAAGCGAATTACTATGTGATTTCTATCTCGCTTTCGTCCCTTTTGCGAAATAGACCTAATCGTCACTATTACAATTACCACATTGCGGACGTTTTTATGAATGAAAAATCGACTTGAAAACAGTCAGCAAAGATACGATAGCGGACATTCCCCACAGATATAAACATGTATTGTTTTACTATAAATATTACCAATAGCTTGAGTTAATTAATTCACAATAGTAGTGTATTAATTAATATTTACCTGAGACTAAATTGGATTATATGCCGGAATTAAAAGGAAAAAGCGTTTCTCTTGTTTTAGGGAGTGGTGGGGCTAGAGGGCTTGCTCATATTGGAATAATTCGAGAGTTGGAAAATAGTGGTTGTATTATTAAGTCTATTTCAGGTTGTTCTGCGGGAGCGTTAATTGGAGCCGTGTATGCAGCAGGAAAATTAGATGCCTTTGAGGAATGGGTTTGTGAACTAACCAAAGTTGATGTTATGACTTTATTGGATATTTCTTGGCATTCAGGTGGGATAGTTAAGGGTGACAGGATAATAAATAAACTAATTGATATAGTAGGTGATATTTTAATTGAAGAACTTCCTATTTCTTTTACTGCTGTTGCGGCAGATGTTAACAATGAAAAAGAAGTTTGGTTAAATTCTGGAAGGTTATTTGATGCAGTAAGAGCATCAATATCTTTACCTTTATTTTTTACTCCAGTTAATTATAAAGGAAGCTATTTAATTGATGGTGGTGTATTAAACCCGGTCCCGATTGCCCCAACTTTTAAGGATGATACAGATCTAACCATTGCTGTTAATTTAGCGGCAGCATTGAACGCGACGATACTTTATCAAATTCATGTGATAGTAAGGCTAAGTTAACAAGCCCAATAGAATCGATTCAAATTAAAATTAGAAACTTCATCAGTGATTTATCTGAAAACAAGAGTGATCATAAATCGAAAGACTGGGGAGCTTACAATATTGCTAACCAAGCTTTTGATGCAATGCAGTCAACAATCGCTAGACAAAAGTTAGCGGCATATCCACCTGACATTGAAATTAAAATAGCTCGTAATGCTTGTGAAACTTTAGAGTTTTATCGTGCGAAAGAGATGATAGCCTTGGGGCATATGAAAGCTAAAGCGTATTTAAAAATTTAAGTCATGACCTTTTTAGGCTCAAAAATGTCGTTAGTAACTCAAAAGAAAACTTTCGCTCTTAGCTAGCTGAAGAAGACTCTAATGATCACTGGATCTATGTTAACAAAGATACGAAAGCGGAAGTTCCACCTAGATATAAATATCCATTGTTTTACTATAAACATTGCCAATTAATCGGATAGCATGACTGGCAAAAAAGGCACCCTTGCTGACACCCGACATGAATTTTTTTGGTATAAAAAGAAAAACTAGACTCAAGTAGTGCTAATTAATTAGTGGTAATCGCTAGAAGTCATTATTAATCAGAATTAACAAAGGATACTTAACCCTATGTTGATACTTTAGTGGTGAAAAACTAAGTTAGCAATCACCAGAAACAAGAAAACATCAAACATGACGATTGATGTTTTCTAGAATTAAATATTTAAGAAGTTATTAAGATTGTTTCTTAAATCGACGTGATGCTAGACCAATCATTCCTAATGCAAAAATAGCAAGTGTAGATGGTTCAGGAACGGGAATATTAATATTGCTATGAGATACCATTACGTAAGCAAGGTTACTTCTAGTAGATGTATCAAAACTAGCAGTGGCTTGTGTAGTAGTATTGCTAGATAATATAGCTTGATACTGAATGAATTGGTCAGAACCTTCAGCTTGCGCATTAAAAAGACTTATGCCCGCAAGTGTAATTTCACGCCCAAAACCATCAGGAAAGCCAAGTTTGGTCGGTAATAAGAAAAGACATGTGCTTATACTTGAGCATCCACGGATATTGGACTGTAGTGTATCAAAAGACCCTAAATCTACGCCATTGTCGGAAGAACCGGATATAAATAATTGTGCTAGCAAAGCTTGAGCAATGTCTTCTGCTAGTGCAGGGTTATCAGTTATTGGCCCAAAATCAGTACAATTATTGAATAATGAATTACATGAACCATCATTGAAACTGACATCAAATAGAGTACCGTTAACATCCAAACCCTGAATGTCTGTTAATTGACCTGTACCATCAATATTTACTATCAATCCGGCAAAACAGGATGCAGAGAAGATAGAAGAAATCAGGATGACCATGGCAATGAGAGGTTTAGTAAATTTCATTTGAACTTCCTTTTTAATCCCTTTCCATCAATTTTGGTAGGTAATCGTAAAAATTATAATTTTAATAATCTTCGCACATTAATACAAAAAACATGCCTCTATAACAATATTTAGCAATTTCAACATGGTGTAATTTTGTACAAATAACATTAAGGTAAAACTGTAAAACATCTCGACACTAAATTGTACATCAACCAGTTGGTTTTATGGATATATTTGAGGTTTATAGAGAATATGTGAGTTTTGAGCAATAAGTGAAATAAGACCGCTTAATTTATAAGATTTGCTATATAAATATAGGCTATGTTCCCGTAAATTGTAGCTATACTGTATGTAGATACAGTCAATAAGGGTTTACTCATGATCAAACACAATTTACGAAGCTGATAGCCGAGTTAGAAAACTTAACGGACAGCCAAGTCCGTTATGTGGCGAAGTTGCTAAAAGGTGCCGATAGCGTCTCTCAATTGGTATCAGAGTTAGAAGAGCGGATGGTTGAGCGCCCTGAATGTCCGCACTGTCATAGTTCACTGATTAATCGGCATGGCAAAGTGAATAAGATGCAGCGTTATCGCTGCAAGAACTGCGGCAAAACCTTTGTAGCCACAACGGCAACGCCATTAGCTCGGCTTAGATATAAAGAGCTTTGGATAGATTACATTCGCTGTATGCTCGACAGCAAGGCATTGCGCAAATGTGCTGATGAATGCGGGATCAATTTGAAAACATCGTTTAGATGGCGACATCGTTTTTTAGCGCTGCCATCGGTACTGAAGGCAACAAAGCTTGAGGGCATTATTGAAGCGGATGAAACACTGTTTCCGTATTCAGAAAAAGGCTCAAAGCAGCTAACTCGTCAGCCACGCAAGCGAGGCATGAAAGCAAAAAAGCGGGGGCGCTCTAAAGAAGACTGGGTGCCAGTTTTAACGGTCAGGGATAGAGCCAAGAATACATATGAAGCCATTTTGCCAAATATCACGACTACGGCTCTTCATCAAGAGTTGGCGGGTAAGTTGGAAAAGGACAGTGTGCTGTGTAGTGACGGCTATAAGCCCTACATTGCACTTTCTGCGAAAAATGATTTAATCCACAAGCGGTTAGATGTAGCAGGAGGCGTTCAAGTGATAGATAAAGTCTTTCACATTCAGAATGTTAACGCTTATCACAGCAGGCTAAAAGCGTGGATAGGACGGTTTCATGGAGTCGCCACAAAATACCTAGATCATTACCTGGGTTGGTTCAGGTATATGGATACTCCAGAAAACCTTAATGAAAACAAGCTGTTTAGCATTCAACAACAGTTAATGGGAACATAGCCTAAATATATCAAGTGTTATTGGCTAGATATTCGTAAACAACATGCACATAACCTAAACAATCTAAGTATAGATAATTAAGGTTGAATGACTATAATAGGCTCATTGAGCTGCCGTTTTTAACTCAAAAGCTAACTTCCGCTTTTGGCTAACACTTGACCTAAAGAATAGCCGACAGCTAACGTCAACAAAGCGCACATTAAAGGGCACATTTTTGACATGAGGTGATCGTTAATGAATTTTAATAATTAAAATATTCTTGGAATGATTGCTAAGGGCAGTAGATGGCGGTCAGGGAACTTATAAGTCGGGTGCGTTATAGACATCAAACGCACGTTTTTTTATCTCAAGTAATTCTAGCTCTAATTTTTTATCTTTTTGACGTCCCACCCGTAGCATAAGCTGAATATTCTTTTTTTGGTCGTTATATGCGGCTAACTTCAATTTAGGTTTTAAAAACTTAACCAGTATTGCATTTCTAGCGGTAGCAGAAGTGTAACCATCATTTGACTGAACAGTGAAGTAGAGATGTAATAAAGCCTCAAAACAAAGGTTTAGGAGATTATCGTAGTACATATATAGCCATTAAATGATGTAGTTTCTGCATAATACTATTTTTGGTGATTTTTGCCACTTTGTTAGTGTTACGCTATCGTCAATAAATGCCACTTTGAAGTCTTTAACGCTTGATGAATATAAGCGAAAATTTTGCAACCACTTGGGTTCTTTTAGCTGATGAATTTGGCCCTCTTTATGACAATTAAGTTTTTACAGTCACGGTCTACGATAGGTACACCTTATTAATACTTTCTGGGAGAGCCTATATTTACTACCACATAGTTTGTTTGTTCAATCGACACTACCAAGTGTCTCAATACCATTTAGTAAACCGATTAAATCAATTTCCTTACGGTCTTTATTAAAGGCATATTCTCCATTCAAGTTTATATGCTGCCAAGCGACAGGTGATAACCTTGAAATAATATCAACCACATCTTGTCTGCCGTTCTTTTCTTGAATTTGTAAAAATGCCGATAATAATGCGGAATTATAATAAATAATACAGTTTGAAATAAGCCGAGCACAGTCGTTCCATTGCGATACTTGGTAATCATTGCCCCCACGAAACTTATTACCATTAACGGAAGTAATCGCCCGTTTTAATTGATGGTATGCTTCACCTCTGTTCAAGGCTTGTTGAACATAATGGCGCAGCGTGGAGTTATCAACGTACTCCAAAACATAAATTGATTTTATTAATCGGTCATATTCCTGAAGAGCAGACAAGATGCGACTCTTACCGTTACTCAACTTTCCAATAATAGTACTTTGCGTGGTAGTCTTTCGGCTTAATGAGCACACTATACGTTGAATTTCGTCCCACTCTTCAGCGATTAATTTATGATTTATTTCTTTTATCAATTGAATGCGACCTCCATCTTCTTCAGACACTTCAAATAAATTAAAAAATATTTTTTTCATTTTTGCGTATCGAGGGGCGAAGGTATAACCAAAAAAGTCCAAAATAGCGAAGTTTACATTGTTGGTACCATGCGTATCGGTCGATAAGGTATTGGGCTGTATATCTGATGAATTGTTATATAGTAAGTCAAAAGCAAAGTGACCTTCATATTCATTAGCACCAATGACTTGTGTACTAACAGGCACATGGTTTGAAACCAATGTGAGCGCAGAGACCCCTTTGCCTTTTGAAAAATACTTAGATGAATAACGCGCCTTAAACGTATTAATGCGGCACTCAAATTTTTGACCATCAATACTTGAAAATAATTGGTTATCATCAACATGGTAATAGGCAAATATTGGCAACGTTGCTATGGCATTGGAAACCTTATCATTCGACTGAGTTAACGTTTCATATCGAATATAGCTATCATCTACACTACGTAATTTCCCCATTGAACGGTCGGAAATATTAGCCATTTTATATAAACCGTAATTAGTACCATTAGCTAAGATACAAGCGATCAGATCTTCTTTATTAGCCGGTGTTTTTTCTTTGTTAACTGAAATGTGAGTAAATGATTTTAGAAAATTAGTTTTTTGATCAACAAATAGCATCAGCTCAACAATACCCATGTGTTGAATTTGACTATAAAGTGGGTTGTCTATTGTTTCTTGCCATCGTTTATTAGGAATAGACCACTTAAGTTCGGCCTTGCCAGGAATAAATTCAACATACTTATTGTCGCCATTAAAAATGTGTTCACTTACTTCCATCAGCTTAGCTTCTAGCTGTTGACTCTTATCCGTTAATGTTTGGTTAATGGAAGTACTCAACTTATCAAGTCCTGTATTTTCAATTATCTCAGCCTTTTTTTCCCATTCTTTAGGTTGGATCAAGTCAGAAGTTAAGCTTCTATTATTAACACTCTCTTTAACGGTCAGATTGTTGCTATGAAATAGCTGTTCTGCTTTTCGGTAAAGAAAGTACTCAAACCGATTAGCAATTAATTTGGTATTATCGCCTTCGAAATATTCTCGGTCACTTTTAGGTACAACATCGATGTTAATTGTTTTTATCGTTTTGAACGCCCCTAATTCTTCGTGAGCTGTGGTGTATTGTTCGCGCAATTCATCTTTTAGGTGAATGAACTCGATATCAATAGACAAGAAGAGTGAGCGGATAAGTTTTTTAATTTTACTCGATTGTTTATCGATAAATTGCCATTCATATTGACGACCATCAAAGTCATTATTATCTAAATGATCGCTTAATAACTTAATGCTCTCTGCGGGGATAAGTTCAAAGGCTTTCTTGCGCACATCGCCAAAACTCAAGTTATCGTCCATGTCTTTATCGATAAAATACTTAAGTAAGCTACCGGCGGATTTTAATTTGGTTCTAACAATCGTGACATCTTCTACAACGCGCTGTTTAGCATAGCTTTTGGCAGACTCCGTTAATTTTCTAATTAAATAGACAAAGGCAGAAACTAAATTGTCATTGGTTTCGCGATACCTAAAAAACAAATAACAGACAAGGTATAAGAGGGTTTGACTGTCCGCATGACGACGGAGCCTAATAACAGACTTATATTTTACCATAGAGGCATTGTATTCTAAGTTCTTTGGGGATAGTTCAAGTTCAGCAATAAGTACTTTTATTTCAGGGTAAAGAGAACGTATAATTTTATGTGTCTTCAGCTCCTGTGTTATTTGACTAGTTGAAAAATCTTTTGCCATCTTTTTTAATTTGGCTAAGTCTGTAAAAGTATTATTTGATTCCAGTAGTTTAAGCAATGTTGCTTTTGTAGAATGAGTTAAATTTTCATTGAGCACAACCTCGATACGGTTTCGTTCATTTGATAATACTGTTGAAATAGTATCTTGCAACGTTGTATAACTTGACTAACGCTATTCTATTTTGACCAAAGTAGGCAATACATTCATCAAAAACGTACCTAGGCTCAAGATTAATTTTTACTACATCATTAAGCCTTTTAAGTAACGGCTCTTTATCTAATTTACTTTGATATGCTGTAAAACCTGTATATTTCAGTAGTTTATTAATTAATTTTGTTTTAGTGGTTGGTGATAAATCATCCATAGATATATCTTGATCAGTGAAATACCTTCCTTTGACGTAGTCTAAGTCGGAACTTACTTGGGAAAACGAAAAACTGAAGATAATAGGACGTGATCTGAAGTAACCTAAAAGGAGAATGAAATATATTCGAGTTTCTAGCCGTCTTAACTCATTAACAAGTTTTTGAGTTTCATTATCTAATGAAAAGTAATCTTCTCTGTCTATTCTATTAAAATTTGGAAGAGCGTAAAGTTCATTTATTTCGGATTCATTGAGTATTTTGATCCGTTTAGTGGTTGAGTTAGTTATGATGAGTACCTTCGAGTTATTTTTTATTATCATAACTTATGAATGATAATAAAATACCCTAAGGTTAATTTCGAGGGGATGTTAGCAAAACCCCTATGTGGCACTGGCAGAGCAGGATAACTTGAATATTCGACTACGTGCTGCAATGTCACCCATCAATTGGCAGCCGGGTGCCTTTGGCGATGAAATATACGAGTTCGTTGAGCAACGCCTGCAATACCAACATGAGCGGATTGATGTCGACTCAGTGAAGATGTATATCGACGGAGTGATTGAATATGGCTCGGCCGCCGTGTTAGAACCTTACCTGCTCGACGACCTCAACGAAAATGCTGAGCCGTTCCACACCCAAGAGCAACTGAATAAATATGTTACCTGGCTCGACAGTCAGGGTATCCAAGTGCACACCCACGCCATTGGCGATAGAGGTATTCGAATGGTGCTAAACGCCTATGAGGCTGCCAGAGAGAAAAATGCCGATACAGACTTGCGTCACCAGATATGTCATCTGCAAATGATTGATCCGGACGACACATCTCGTTTTGGCGAGTTGAATGTTATGGCTAACTTTCAGCCTTACTGGGCACAAGATGATGAAGCCAAAAAGTTTTATCGCAAAGCATTAGGGGAAGAAAGGGTTGAGCAGACACATTTTGTTCTAGGCAGTGTACATCGCTCGGGTGGAAAGATAGTAGCAGGCAGTGATTGGTTTGTTACCAGCCTTAACCCACTAGACGGAATTTCTGTCGGTGTACGCCGAGTAGACTCGATGTTAGCTGACGGTGAAGCTCCAGTATTTAATGCCAGTGAATGCGTCGTTCTCGACACTATGATTGCTGCCTATACCATTAATGGCGCCTATGCGAATCACCGCGAAAGTGACCTGGGTAGTATTGAGGTAGGTAAAATAGCAGACTTGATAGTACTAGATAAAAACTTGTTTACTATTCCATCAGCCGATATTGCTAAGGCCAAGGTACAACTAACCTTGTTAGAAGGCGAAGAAGTGTTCCGTCGCTAGTCTCTGCCAAGTATGAAATGAAGAAAATTATTTCTCCTTAAATTGCAAGGATGCAAAACTGAGATAGCAATACCAAAGCCTTAAATAATAAGTAGAATCATGAGTAAAACAACAAAACGTACCCCCGCAACCATCATTGGAGGCTTCCTTGGAGCCGGAAAAACCACCCTGCTTAACCGAATTTTGCAATCTGACTTCGATTTAAAAGCGGCAGTATTGGTGAACGATTTTGGCAGCATAAATATCGACAGTTCGTTGATAAAAAGCAATGATGGCAAAGTAATGAATTTGGCCAATGGTTGCATTTGCTGCAGTATTTCAGGCGACCTAGTTGGCCAGATAGAATCTCTGCCGGATATGCCAGAGCCACCAGAATATTTGTTAATCGAAGCCAGTGGAGTGTCAGATCCCGGTCGCATTGCACGGGTGCTCAACTATAAAATTTTCCGTGAACGAATTCAGGTAGATGCCGTGCTTACTCTGGTAGATGCCGAGCAGTTTGAGGTGGCTAGCAGCGAATTTCCTGAACTCGCTCGGGTGCAGCTTAAAACAGCAGATATTGTGGTTATCAATAAAACGGATCTGTGCAGTGAACAGCAATTGTCAACCTTTAAATCTAAATGGCTGCTAGATGGTAGCACCGTATTTGAAACCTGTTTTGCCGATGTGCCTATGCAATTAATACTCGGCACCGATGCCAATCAAGGCGCGATTACAGATACCTGCTCTGACGCCACCTGCCAACATAAACACCATCACCAGAGCCACGATGACTTGTTTGAAAGCATCAGCCGGCAGTGCGTTAAACCGATAAATATCGATAAACTAAAAATCGCTATTAAAAAACTGCCTGCGGAAATTTATCGTGCCAAGGGAATTTTTATCATTGAAGGTGAAACCGCACAAACTGCCATTCTACAAAAAGTTGGTTCAAGAACTGAGTGGTCTTTTGGTGATAGGCAGTTGAAAGAAAATTCAGCATCAAAATTAGTTATGATTTCCAAAAAAGGTAAGCTTCAGTTAGCTGAAACGCTAGTAGAATTTGAGCGCCAACTGTAGGTTTGCTAACTTAATGTTTTGCAGATAGAAAAAATAAGCTACGGCCAACTTGTATTATGCAACAATTAGGTCATTGCGTAATACTAGTTGGCCTAGATACAACAACATGGCAAAGAGAGTTAATATATTGTCTCAATCATTGCAGGTTCGTTGCCATCGCTAGTTTGTGTAGTGTTTAAATTTCTCAACACAGCATAAACAATACTGTAGGCGACAATTGATAAAATAATCAAACCCGCAAGCATCCACATAATTACCTGATAATCACCCTTTTCACCGAGTAAATAGCCCGCCACCGCAGGACTAACCGCCATTGCTAGCCCTTGAGCTCCAGGAATCATCGCGCCAAATCGCCCCGAGGGGTCTATGTTAGCCATTGTCCCTAACTGGTAAATGTCGATAAAGTTCCAGAAAAGAAATAGACCAATCATGCCAAGAAAATAGGTGGTACCAGTAATACCAAAAACATTAGCAATTAAGATCAATTCAAGTGCAATCAACGCTGCTAGAAAAGGCCTAAATTGACCAAATTTTCTTGCGAAAACGAGTGCTAACCAAAGAACCAACTAGGCTAAGCAGTGTTAATCCCGCCATCACATCATCAACGAGATCCGCTTCAAAACCCAAATCAATACCAATCAAATATACGTAGGTCCAATAGCTGCCAAGCATAGAATAAAAACCAAAAATACCGACAAGGCACAACAAGGGTAAGAAAATTGGCAAACCGTGTAACGCTTCATCTGTGTTTGTTACTTTTTGACCGGTGACTTCTTCCGCCGTGTGTGGGATCCAAAACAAAGTTAAAAGACCACAGGCAAATATAAGGACATAAGCGCTATAAATACCGTCAATGCCCCATTCTCCGGTTAGATAGGGAAAAGTATAAAGAATAATTGAGTTGGTGACGACTTGTGCGATGATAAAATAGGTAAAGTTTTTAGCGGTATCATGAGTTCCCGCCATCACAGCAACCGCTACAGAGTATCCTAAACCGGAGCCAATACCAGATAAAAGGCGCAGTGGTAAAAGCGTATTAAAATTATGAAAAAACAGCGATAAAACACCACAGATTATCGCCACACAAATACCCAAACCCGCTAACAAACGTCGATCCACTCGGCTAATAAAAACCGATGCAATGACTGAGGCGATAAACATGCCGCCATATTCTGCTGAGGCCATATAACCAATGAGATCATCACCGTAACCAAGATCAGAATGCATGGCTTCTGCCGCAATTGGCATGCCCATAAACAAAGCAAAACCTAAGACTCCCATGGCAATACAAGCAAATACTAATTTGGGATCATCTTTATCGATAATAGACTGCCGGCTTTCGGACATAAACATCTCTTATTTAAGTATAGAACTTACATACTAACTATTTTTACTTGCGACAGGTATATATGAAATTATAGAGAACAACTCGCAGAAAAATGTGTGGGCGAACTTTTAAAGGTATAAATTTTTAATGGCTCAGGTAGTTTTTCAGTACATCTTGATTGCCTGATACTTCTACCGAGGTCATAGCATCAATGAATAGGGAAAACAATTCGCTATTGGAAGAGATATCCAGTTTTTCATAAATGTTCGACCTGTGTACATTAACTGTACCCGCTGAAATACCGAGCACTTCAGCTGTAGATTTAGCAGAATGGCCCTGCAACATACTTCGAACAATTTCCTGCTCTCGCCCCGTTAACACACTACTGCCAAAATTATTTAATATGCTTTGTACTTGAGTGTGAAGCCGACGCATTTCCAGTTCTTGCTCTTTTATACTGGTTTCAATATCTTGCCAATGTTTAGCGATAAGCGGCCTAAGAAACGGGTACAAGTCCTTTAAAAACTCAGTAAAAAGATTATTACCTCCTTTATCGCTGCTCGGAAGCGCAAAAGAAAAATGTAAACTGGTATCGGCCGATACGGGAAAAACATAGCCAACTTCTTCTAACTCCCCCAGTTGCCCATATAATTTATATAAGCCTGAATACTTTCCTCAAAAACATTTGGGGCAATATCCCCCCAGGTAGCAAAACTTGCAAAATTATTTTTAACGTAACTGTCATAGAAAGGATCGAGTAAATACAAGCCATTACAATAATGCTCTAAGTTTTTATCAGCTCCGGAGACTGTAGTAAAAACAGGGATAGGAATCGCATTTTTTTGAAAGGTCAAAATTGAAAATTCAGAAATATCACCTAAAGACTCAAAAAAATCTTTAATTTTTTCAGGAAAAAACTCAGTGCCGCTTACTTCAACTAAATCACCAAGGCGTGAAAGTAACTGTGCTAACGATAAATTTTGCATTGGTAGAGGCTCAATAATTTCAGTAAATTTATTTTCCCAGTATTAAGAATATTTTTATCTACCTTAATAGAGGTATGGTAGCAGATCGCTAGCTCTTTTACTCTGTCCTCACTAACAACGGCAAACGAAGTAGCAATAGATAAACACTTACTTTGTTTTCACTCCAGAGGATAAAAGACATGAACGAATTTGATCAATACGATACTAAAGCTATTATTGAAAAAGATAAGGCGCATCACCTTCACCCTTGGCAAGTATTTGACGTATTCCGTGATGAAGGAGCACTACCTATTGTTAAAGGAGATAACTGTTATATATATGATGCTGATGGTCGTAAATATTTTGATGCCGTAGGTGGCCTATGGTGTAACAACATCGGACTTGGCAGAAAAGAAATGGCTGATGCCATTGCAGCACAAGCCTATCAGATGTCATACGCCGCCCCATTTGTAGATTTAACCAATATCCCCGCAACAGAGTTAGCGGCTAAACTGGCGGAATTAGCACCCGACAATTTAAATCATGTATTCTTTACTTGTGGCGGTTCAACCGCCGTCGATACCGCTTTTCGTATGATTCATTATTATCAAAACTGTCGAGGTAAACACAGTAAAAAGCACATTATTTCGCGAAAAATTCTTACCACGGTACTACCTATGCGGCGATGTCTATTGGTGGTAAACCAGGTGACCACCCGCCAGAGTTTGATTTTATTAGTGATATTATTCACCATATTTCTTACCCCAACTATTATCGTTGCGAAGTTGAGGGCATGACTGAACAAGCCTTTGTTGATTCTCTAGTTAAAGAGTTTGAAGATAAAATTGAAATGCTAGGTGGTGCAGATAACGTCGCTGCTTTTTTTGCCGAACCCATTATGGGCGCAGGCGGAGTGATTGTAGCGCCTGATGGCTACTTACAACGCATGTATGATGTCTGTAAGAAAAACGATATTTTGTTTGTTGCTGATGAAGTCGTCACCGCTTTTGGTCGTTTAGGCCATTGGTTTGCCTCTGAAGATGAATTTGGCATCAAGCCAGATATGATCACGTCAGCAAAAGGCCTAACTTCAGGCTATCAGCCACTAGGTGCATTGCTATTTTCTGACGAAATCTGGGATGTGTTGAACGAAAAAGATTCAGGCCGTTATTTTGCCCACGGTTTCACCTATTCTGGTCACCCGGTTGCATGTGCTGCGGCATTAAAAAATATTGAAATAATGGAAAAAGAGCAGCTGTTAGAGAATGTAAATGAAGTAGGTCCATACTTTGAGCAGCAGTTAAAAACTCTGGAACAGTTGCCGATTGTTGGTCAGGTTCGCGGACGTAAGTTTATGGTCTGTGTGGAATATGTTGCAAACAAAACGACTAAAGCACTCTTTCCTGATGAGATAGATATTGGTAAGCGAATTTCCAATAATGCCGATAAATTAGGTTTAATCACACGAGCCATTGTTCATTTAAATGTAATGTCTCCACCACTGACCATGACCAAAGACAACGTAGACTTTATCGTTAATACCCTACGTCAGAGCATTGAAATCACTATGCAAGAATTACGTGATGAAGGCCTCTATTAAGTATCAGTTTTTTAAGAACTAATACCATTGTGCATTGATGCGCGATGGTGATGGTGATGGTGATGGTGATGGTTTCAAGGTATTACTTTCATAAAATTAAGCTCACAAACTTAATGTCACCAAACTAATTCTACAAAAATAATCAAAAGGTAAATAAAATGGATACGGTAGTCACGAATTTTATCGATCAATTCGGCGTAACAGATAAGACGCGTAAATTTCTCAGTCAAACACAACAGATGTACATTGGCGGAAATTTTTGCCAAGCAGAAAACAACGAGATGTTCGATATTGTTGAACCTTGTACAGAAGGACTATTAGCACAAGTACCTTCGGCAACTGAAAACGATGTAAATAAAGCGGTAGTAGAGGCAAAACAGGCGTTCACAAACAGTGAATGGTCTAAAATGAAACCCAATGCTAGAGAAAAATTACTGCATCGATTAGCTGAACTGGTTGAGGAAAATAGTCAAACTTTAGCAGAAATTGAATCGCCGGATGCGGGCAAGGCTATTTCAGGCTGTAAGGCAGTAGATATTGCCGGTTCAGTCGATCTACTACATTACATGGCAGGATGGGCAACTAAAATTGAAGGTGCAACACGCGATGTATCGGCTGAAGGTGAGCATTTTGCTTACTCCTTAAAGCAACCGATAGGCGTAGTTGCTGCTATAGTGCCGTGGAACTGGCCGTTTAGTATGTCTATTTGGAAGTTAGCTGCACCACTTGCTGTTGGCTGTACGGTTGTTTTGAAACCCTCTGAATTAACGCCGCTCAGTATGCTTTATTTTGCCCAACTGTGTGAACAAGCAGGTCTACCTAAAGGCGTGGTAAACATTGTTACTGGCAGTGGTAGCAACATAGGTAGCCATTTAGTTTCCCACCCTGATATCGACAAAGTATCCTTTACTGGCTCAACCAATGTCGGTAAAACGGTGGGGAAAACGGCCATGGGCAATGTTACCCCGGTAACACTTGAACTGGGCGGAAAATCACCTATGGTAGTATTTGATGACGCCGATATTGAAAAGGTTGTTGCTGCCACCCAACAAAGTGTATTTTTTAATACCGGACAGGTATGTAGTCTTGGTTCTCGTATGTATGTGCAAAAAGGCCTATACGAACAAGTTGTCTCTGCCGTTGCAAAAGGTGCTAGTAACCTAAAAATAGCAATGACTTTAGATCCTGAATGTGACATGGGACCTGCGATTTCTGCCCACCATCGCCAATCTGTTTGTGATTATATTGAAATGGGGAAAAAACAAGGTGCCAGAGTTGTCTGTGGCGGAGGAGCAATAGAAGGAACTGGTTATTATATTAAACCGACTGTTTTTGCCAACTGCACTAATAATATGAAAATTGTGCAAGAAGAAATATTTGGACCTGTTTTAGCTATCATTCCTTTCGACGTAGAAGAACAAGCAGTAGCTTTAGCAAATGATAATATTTATGGATTAGCGGCCGGCGTTTTTACCAATGATATTTCACGGTCACAACGTATGATAAGGCAACTAGATGCCGGCACTGTTTGGATCAATACTCATGACTTGGTAGACAGCTGCACGCCATTTGGTGGTTTTAAACAGTCAGGTTTTGGTAAAGATATGGGGCCAGAGCAACTTGCTTACTTCCTCAAAACTAAAGCTGTATGGATAAATAGTTAAACTTTACTTACTTGCCAGTCATTTAAGCAATTGAATATTAGCTTTCAAGCTAAAACGAACACCTGTTTTCTCATTAATTCAATTGCTAGGGTTCTTTATCAATGAAGAACCTTATTTTCACCTAATTGAGTTGAATTCAATGGAACAATTCAAGATTTACTCGATTTGGAATGATAGGCAATCAAAGGGTCTTTTTCTTCAGCTGTAGCTACCAACGCCAATGACTCTAAAAACAAAGAAAATAACTCAGGCTGTGATGATATATCCAGTTTAGGGTAGAGGTTTCTGCGATGAACCTTGATAGTCTCAATAGACAGGTTTAGTTTTACCGCCATCGATTTAGTCGAATGACCTTGCAATATTAGTTGCGCTACTTCGCATTCTCTATCGGTTAATAAGGAGCGACCAAAGTTTTGAAATGCAACCGAAAGCTGATTGTGCATAGTCACATCTTCACTGTGCTCCTGCCCTTGATTTACTATACTAGCCCACTGCTTTGTCAACATTACCGCCAACCACGGCGTAAAGCTCTCAAGTACAGCTAACTCTTCTGGTTGATAGTTTTTAGTGCTTGCTAACGATAAATGTAGGTAAGCGCCATCTTGCAAAGCGAATAAGTAGCCCACTTCATCTTTCAAATTGGAAAACTGATAGTATTGATGAAAATAAGCACTTTCATAAAAATTATCGGAGACTATATCTTTTAAATAATAAAAGCCCGTCGGTTTTCCGTCTTGAATAGCTAAATAAAATGGGTCTAATAAGTATGCCCCATCAACATATCGAGCTAGATCTCCGTCCTGAAAATAAATATCTTTTTTCGTTTCGCCATAAATTAAACGTGGACGAGCATTGGCGTGAAAGCTCATGACGGTCATATTATCAAAGGATACATACTTGGCAAGCATTCCCATAAGCACGTGACTAAATTCATCACTATTGAGATGGTTGGTTACTTCAGCTATGTCAGCAATAAGCCGCTGCAGGTTATTGTCAAAAGTCAGCACAATATTACTCATCAAATTAATAATACAATATTATGCCTGATCCATAGTGAAATTATCACCTTAAAAATTACTCTTTTATTTTAATAAAAAAATAATCTTAAGTAGACAGGTTTACCTAAACATCTTTGAAAGTATAGTTACCAATAAAACAAAAATTAAATCCACGATACACTGATTTAGTAGAAAAAGTATTGTGGGCTTAATCATGGGTGTGCTTGTGCACATTAAAATAATTCACCTATTTACTGCTCGCTTTTTCACGCCACTTTGTGGCGTAAATCCATACCATTTTTTAAATGCCCGATAAAAGCTCGGCGGATGTTCGTAGCCCAACAGATAACTAATTTCCGGCAGTGGCAACACAGTAATTTCCAAATAATTTTTTGCCAACTCCATCCGAACCTCTATAACAATATTTTTATAACGCATACCGTCTTTTAATAATCGCCGATGAAACGTGTGAGGAGGTAGGCGAAACTGTTCTGCCATCTCTACCTGAGTAGGGAAATGACACTGCGGGTTTAGCAGTAATATTCTTCTCACCTGCTCCACCAGATCAGTTTGTTGATTCATTTGCGCACTAACCACCTGCCACTGTTGCTGACATAAACGGGCAGCTGAGGGATTAGCAGCGAGGCACCTTAACTCATACCAATGTTCGGGAAATGAGAGTTCTGTTAATGGTTGATCAAAAAGAATTTTACCGGGGAAAAATTCTTTATAACGCTCAGCATAAACGGGCTTGCTATATGCTAGTTTTATAGTCAAATCACTACTGTTAGCTACTTGTGGCAAACGTTGACAAACCCACTTCCAAGTACCCGTTAACCACTCCTCATACAAGTAACGCAGGTCACCATGAGTATGTGCCGGTGGTAGTAATTCCACTACTACTCTACCCTCCCGAACCATGCGCCGACTACTTAACGGGTGCATTAATAACGAGGTGGTGTGAAAGGTCAGGTTCCATGATTGACGCAAGTTTTCAGCGCTGAGTAACGCATAGCCCAATACACCTAAATCAGTAATATCGTAACTATTTCCCACTGTAAATAAAATCCTGATGCTTGTAGCTGCGAGGCCGTTAACTCCAATAATTGGTAATAGTGCTGAAAGTTAAGCGTCTTCTTAGCGTGCTCATTTATCGGCAAGCTTACCCCAACCTGTTCCGAGAGCACCACCCAATCAACGGTCTGATTCACCTGTATAAGACACTGGCTAAAATGGCAATAAAAATTAGCGGCTATACGCTTAGCTTCTTGTTGGGCTGTTAATTGTTCCACTATTTACTTCTTTAAATAATATTTATACCCAAATTGTCAATTAATGCTAGTTCATTGTCAATTAATGCTATCAACACTAGCAACTAAACTTGTTAGGCTACAGCGAGAAAGTTGACTCATAGTAGGAGAAAATAGTAATGAATAAACCTAAATCAACAAATTATCGCTCCACCCACACTGGGATATTGGTGGTAAAGCGGAGCTCGTTCTGGTAAACGCTCGTATTTATACGGTTAACCCTGAACAACCTTGGGCTGACTGTGTAGCGATTAAAGACGGCCAATTTATTGCGGTGGGTAATCGAGAAACAATGACACCTCATATCGATCAGCATACTAAGGTTGTGGATCTGCAAGGTCGTTTTGCTATGCCTGGCTTATATGATATGCACACACATCCTGATCTAACGCTTGCTCCAGATTATTCAGGTTATTTAGATGTCGGGTTGGATAGCCCAACCCCTGAAGAAGTCAAACAAACGATAGTGGATTACGCCGAAGCCAAGCCTGATGAAGAATGGATTTACGGCCAGTACTTTGTTCATTTCACTTTTCGCCAAGCAGGCCTCAAAGCAGGTAAAGAATGGTGGACAGTATTATCTCCGACCGTCCTATTGCCATTTTAGACCGATCTTGGGGTTCGATGATGGTGAATTCTAAAGCACTAGCACTAGCCAGAATAACCGCAGATACTCCTGATCCAGGTAACGGTTACATCGAACGTGACAGTATTACTGGCGAGCCTACTGGTATCTTAGTTGATGGTGCCTATGCACTTATTCATGGGGCTATGCCACCTACTCCTATGCACGCGTTGTTGCGCGCTTACCGCGAAGGCATGCAGTATCAGAGCAGTCGTGGCGTAGTAGCAACCAAGTATGTACATGTTTGTGAGCACCGTTTAAATGCGCTTAGCACGCTCGACAAAGCGGGTGAAATGACACTCCGTGTCGAAGCGGCTATCAGTTGGCAAGATGATATTTTCCCAGTTAAACGACGGGAGCTTATCGTCGGTGAACGCCATTATTATCGCAGTGCTCGCTTTAATGCTAACGCAGTTAAATTTCATTTCGATGGAGTGCACGAAACACAGTCTTCTTACTTGTCGACGCCTTGGCCCGGTGAAAGTACTTGGCGTGGTAGCCTGAATATGACCCCTGAGCATATTTGCGACATGGTGGTCGATTTGGATCGTAAAGGAATACGAGTGATTGCCCATTGTACTGGCGATGGTTCATCTGATCTATTTCTTGATGCGGTTGCAGAAGCCCGTCGACTTAATGGCCCTAATGGCATGCGTCATCAATGCGCCCACTCCACGCTATTAATGGAAGAGAATCTAGTGCGATTTAACGCCTTGGATGTCACCGCAGAATTTTCTCCTGTACTTTGGTACCCATCCGACTTTTCTTATGCTCGCACTAAGGCCGGTGAAGAGAGAATTAAAAACATCTATAACTTCAAAGGGGTTATTGATCTTGGTGGCAATGCAGTTATGGGTACAGATTGGCCTGTCGCTAATATCAATCCTTGGGTTGGTTTTGAAACCATGATCACCCGAAAAAACCCATGGGGTGAGCGCGAAGAAACCTTCTATGGTTCAACGATATCTATTGAGCAGGCTTTGCGTGTAATGACCATAAACGGAGCTTGGAGCATGGGTATAGATGACAAGGCCGGTAGTATTGAAGTGGGCAAGTCGGCTGATTTAATTGTATTAGATCGTAACCTTTTTGATTTAGAGCCTCAGGGTAATATGCACAATACTCAAGTAGATGTCACCTTAATAGAGGGCCAATTAGTTTGGGACAGGCTAGAGCAGTTTAAGGCCTGCGGTTTAACAGCTGTGTGGCACAAAGATGAAGTGCCAGAATTTTATGACAAGATGTAACCAATTCAATAATAAAATTTTCTTGTTGTTGATTTAAATAAAAATCAGTTAAAGGCACTGCATGTATTTGTGCCTTTAACTGTAAAACGTAATGGGGTTATGTGAATCTACTGAGTGGATTAGTGACTCACTGCCTAAGAGATAATGGGCCAAACCTTAATATTAGTGAAGTAGAAAGAAATACCCTAGTCAGCGCTTAAACAGCCCAGAAGTTAATTATAAATCCTCAATATAAATACATTTTAGTTCAAGATAATCATCAACTCCATATTGAGAACCTTCTCTGCTGAGGCCTGACTCTTTAACGCCACCTAAAGGTATGACTTCACTGATGATAGCGACCTCATAAGCCGAGCAGTCAAGAACTAAGCCAGAAATCCTATCTCGGTTTGTGCCCCGATATAACTTCAATTGTCTACATAATAGTCAATACTACAACTGTAGACATGCACTCATTTTGTACGAATATCGCCCCCAAAACGAGATATACAAATTAAAACTGTTTTTCTTTAGTCAACTGTTGATTTACGAATACAACCTAATGTTGCACACATGAAGGTGGCAACTTTTGTAACTATCAGTATTTTCTAATCCCAATACTGGGAGTTACTTACTATTTTCTTGACGGTAAGCATTCGGATTGCTACCTGACCACTTGTGAAAACTATGAATAAAGGATGACGCATCACATAGGTTAAGTTTGTAGGCTATTTCCTCCACTGTTAGTTCTGTGGTGGTCAAATAATGAGCCGCCAACTTATAACGGTATTCATTTTTTAGTTGCTGAAAACACGTACCTTCAATAGCTAGCCTTCTATGCAGTGTGCGTGTTGAAATGTTAAGTTTCTTTGCTATTTCTTCTTTGCTTGGCAGTCCATTCATTTCCATTGTCATAAACAGATGTTGCACCTTGCCCGCATAAGTGACATGGTCTGCTAAATGGAGTTTAATAAGTTGCATTGGATTTTGAAAATAATGCGCAACTTGTTCATATTTAGCATTTATCGATGTTTGCAGATGATATTCATCAAACTCAAAACCCAAATAATCAGAGTTAAAGACCAGTTTAGTGTTATACAACAGTTTATATTCCTCGCCATAGGAAGGCTTCCCATGGGGAACAAATGATTTATAGATATGGATGCGTTTATTAATTAACATACAAACTAGTCGGTAAAAGACCATGATATAAATTTCAGCGATAATCCCCTGCTTTATAGTCGGGATAAAATCGATATAAATACATAATGTCGCTTTTCCCCCTCTTCGTTTTAATTGAAGTTTTAATGGCCCAAGGGTCAAGTTGTAAAATTCTTCAATAGTGGTCAATGCACTCAGCAAGTTTTTAGCGTGGCAACCCAATTTGCATGCAAATAAGGTTGTGCCCTTAGCTAATGGTGATGTCGCGGTATGCAGTAGTTCATCATTAGTTTGATCATACAAAAAAAAGAACGCATCTTCCAAATACTTTAAAGGTAACCTTGAGCGCTGTTCTCGCTCTTTTTTTTCAAACCAATGTGACTATCCAGTGTTTGCACGGGTATGTCATGACAGGCCGCTATTTTTTCAAACTCCACTAGCGTTTGAAAAGGCATAGTGATCTCTTTTTCCATAAACAAACCAGAATTATTGATTAACTTAATATTCATTGTGGCATTTTATTTAATTAAAAGAGACAAAAACAATTACAAGGGCCGCACAACACAATTCTACGCTAATCGTGCACCCCTTATTATGCGTATAAAAAAGATAGTTTGCTTCACTAATGAGAGTCTTGATGTAATGCTGATATAGTCTGCATCGGTTTTAGTCTTAACCCATGCATATACTCGCCAATCATTTTCAAGTAAATTTAACTCAGTACAAAAAACAACTAAAGATTTAATAAAACCTACTTATTTTACACAAGCAGGCTTTTGTGAACTAAAAGCTCAAACCAAACTCAAGATTAATCCTACGGTTTTTTTGATGCAAACCGTTGAGATAAGCCCCTGTGTTAAGTGGGATCTTAGAGATGTAGATCTCATAATCTTCATCAAAGAGGTTATTGACCGTCAGTGCTACATGCCAGTTACTGTCCATAGGAGTCACTTTTAAACGATAATCAACTAGAGCATAACCATCTTGCATCAAACCCTGTTCGTTATCAGAGTCAATTGTATGTTCAGACTTGTAACTCACGCTTAGCATATTCGACACTTCATAGTTATCCATAACTTCAGTCAGATGCTCTGCTGCCACAACCGCTGAAAACTCTGGCACCCAAGCCAGATTGTCTCCAGACCAATCACACTTGCCGTTTTCGTCCGCTTCACCTTTGTATACTTCAGTTAAACTACAGGCAGCGCCCTCAAACTTGTCATAGTAAAAATCTAAATACTCAGCATTGGCTGTAATGCTTAGGTCATCGGTAGCTTGCCAAATAAACTCTACATCAATACCTTTTTGTATAGCCTTACCCGCATTACCAACGTTGAATCCGATAGAACCATTGAAAATGGAGGTCTGCAAGTCATCATAAGTGCCATAGAACACGCCAACATTCAAACGCATATCATCCCAGTCAGACTTAAAGCCGATTTCGTACGCGGTAACCTGTTCATCTTCAAATTGGGTATCTTCCGGTGTCCCGGCACTTGGACCAGGCGAAGTACCCGGCGGTGATGCAGATGAAGGACCTTCATACAGAGTATCGAAACCACCGGCCTTGGCACCGTCAGCAAAATTAACATAGCCCATAAAGGTATCTGTGAAGAAGTAACTTGCGCCGGCTTGTACCATAGTGTGACTTTCTTCGCGCTTCATGTTCTCAAACTCATGCGGCGCACCTACCGATTTCAAAGCGCCCCAATAACTCAGCAAAGCCGGAGTCAAGCCCGCATAAGGGTGACCATCAGGGAAAGCAGGACGAGTATCTACCGTTCCATCGATATTAAGAAGAGTTAACCCTTGTGTAGCGGTTTTTTCGATATCGCTATACCGCACACCTAAGGTCAATGAAAGTTTGTCTGTTGCCTGATAGTCTACTTGAGCAAAAATCGCGCTTTGTTCTGTTTTTTGTTCAAGATAATTTGAACGAGTAAAGTTTGGCACACCTAGTTGAGTTAAATGAAAATCAGAATCGAAGCCGGTATTAAAATCAGCATCTTGATAATAGAATCCCGCCATCAAATTAATTTGGTCATTGACAACAATATCAATGCGCAGTTCTTGAGAAAATTGTTCATAATCTTCAGGTACACTTGTTGATATTAAATCAGAGGGCGTTATATCAACATCAAGTGTATGGAAGTAGTCATAACTACTATCCGCAGTAATAGAGGTTATTGTTGTATCATCATTTACAGACCAAACTACCTCTAACATGGTTTCTTCGTTTTCGTTTTTATTACCAGAAGGACCATTATTAAAAATAGCATCGTCATTACCAATATTTAATTCGCCAGTACCAATGCCAAATGATGCTAGTGGCGAATTTTCAAATTCAGAGAAATCTGGATTAACATGACTGTAAATAGCTAACGATTCACCGAATTTTTCAAACGTGCCCTGTTCGTGACGTAGATAAAAATGTAACTCATCTGTTGCTTCCCAAACTGCGCCTATACGAAAAGCCGAATCTTCAAAATAAAATTCATCTTTTCCAGTGTAGTGGTTAAATGCCTGACCTTGATTTTGATCACGCCATTTACCGATACGGAGGGCAAATTCATCCGTTACCGGGATATTAATACCACCCAAGATCTGAGCTTCTTCATATTCAGACTCATATTTAACCGTAAACTCACCATTTAAATCATCACCAACATCAGGTCGATTAGTAATCATACTGATTGCGCCACCAACCGAACTGTTACCATATAACGTTACCTGCGGTCCTTTTAGTACCTCAACACGTTGCATATCAAAGATACCTGAACGCTGCCGGTTCATTCGGCCACGATACACACCATCGACATAAGTACCAACAGATTGCTCAAATGACTGGTTATCGCCTGACGATACACCACGCAGTGAGAGTCGACTGTGGTTAGCCAGTTGCGGCTGTTCCAAACCAGGTACGTATTTAGATAAGTCTTCAACAGTGTGCACCCCCATAGCTTGAATGTTCTCACCGGTAACAGCATTTATGCTACTTGGCACTGTCTGGACAGATTCAATACGCTTACGTGCTGTGACTTCAATAACTTCAAGTGCAGAACCTTTTGCCTTAACATCCTTTGCTTCTTTAACTTCTTCTTGAGCAAAACTTGCAAATGAAGCCGAGCTTAACACTATACACAATACCTTGGCGATTGGTGTTTTTGGAAAATGCTTAATATTCATAATGTATTACCTGCCTTAAATTCGTTATATTGCACTAAATATTAGTTACAATTTATTATTCTTGTCTTTACAACTTAACAGAGACTAAGAAATACACTTGTGTTTTTATAGGCCACGATGTGGACTTTAAAGGCCTAATTTTACATGTAGGATTTTGAATGGTTTTTCACAAAGACATCAACTGATCTAAAGCTAAATAGTCTAATAGCACGAGCAGTTTCGAGTGTTCACGGTTTGTTTACTATAAGAAAAATTGGTAATTATTCCGGCTTCAAGAAATTTCTTAAATTAGCAGCAATCATCTTGTACTTCTTTTATTTATCTCAAAATAATCTACAAAATAGAACTGTGATAACCAATAAGCACTCCTAATTTAAAACAACGAGTGATTATTTAAATATGCTCAGTTCATTAGTTTATAAACTTCAGACCGTAAAATTGACACTTTATAGTTGTAATTTTAAGCCAAACTATCGAATCCATTGACACATTACCCCATGAGATTATTTAAATTGAGATGCTAGCCTTTTAGCAAGTCAAAATTAAGGGTCACTTGGAATGTCAAATATATATATAGTCGGTGTCGGAATGACACCATTTGGTCGTCATATCGAACGCAGTATGGAAAGTCTATGTGATGAAGCATTAGACGCAGCGATAAAAGATGTTGGTTGTGAAAAATCAGATATCGGTACCGCTTTTTATTCAGGAACCACTCAAGGTCATCTTCAAGGACAAACCTTTATCCCTGGTCAAGTCTATCTAAGCAAAATTGGTATACAAGGCATTCCTGTATTTAATGTTGAGAATGGCTGTACCGGCTCTTCTGGTTTTCATCTCGCTGTTCAAATGTTAAAAGCGGGAAGCTGTGATGTGGCATTAGCCATTGGCGCTGAAAAAATGAACATTACTGATAAAGCAAGAATGTTTTCTGTTTTTGACGGCGCTTGGGATTTATCTGAACCCGATGCAAATTTAGCAAGGTTGTTAGCTCCTGCAAAAGATTTTGTTGTGCCAGAAGGTCATGAGTCTGACCGTCCTTATAGCGTATTTATGTCTGTATATGCCGCATTTGCTCGTGCTCATATGCATAAGTATGGTACCACTCAACGCCAAATAGCGGCTGTTTCAGCAAAAAACCACCAACATTCTACGCACAATCCTCTGTCTCAATTTCAACAAGCCTATTCGATTGAAGAAGTATTGAATGCGCCACCTATTACTTACCCACTGACATTACCCATGTGTGCGCCAATTTCTGATGGTGCAGCTGCAGTAATCGTTTGTAACGAAGATGGGCTTAAACGCATTGGCTCTGACAAAAATCGCGCCATCAAAGTGTTAGCGACAGTTACTCGAAGTGCAACTGATCGCTCTTATTCAAATCCTGAGTTACATTGCGCTCATTTATGTGCAATGGAAGCCTATGAGCAAGCAGGCGTTGGTCCTCAAGATATGGATGTCTCGGAAGTACACGATGCAACAGCTATGGGTGAAATACTGCATGCAGAAAATCTTGGACTAGTGCCTTTCGGTGAAGCAGGTCCAAAGCAGCTGAGCGAGGTGACTTTAGCATTGGTGGACGTATACCAATCAACACGTCTGGTGGTCTTGAATCTAAGGGACATCCGTTAGGTGCTACCGGTTTAGGTCAACTTCACGAGTTGGTCACTCAATTACGCGGTGAAGTCTGGTGTCCGTCAAGTTGAAGGAGCAAGACACGCTGTTCATGAAAACAGTGGTGGTCTAGTTGGTATAGAAGAAGGTGCCGTAGCAGTCAATATACTCGCAAAATAAGTACGGAACTAAATAAAAAATAAAATTGAGGAGAAGACAGTGAGCTTTTTAATGACAGAAGAACAAAAAATGGCTACCGAAGGCCTGCGTAAATTTCTTAACAAAGAAATCAAGCCACAGCTTGAAGCACATGGTGAAGGTCATTTCAGCAAAGAACAGCTGCAAGGTCGGCACCAAAGTTTAGCCGAATTCGGTTTGGTTTGTGCGCCACACCCTGAAGAGTTTGGCGGCCTAGGCATGGATTGGGTAACACATTTATTGTTATGGGAAGAAGTTGCTGTCGTTTCCTTAGATTTGGCTATGCCACCCTCATTAATGTAGTCGGTGCCGATTTGTTGATTAATAACGCTCCCGAACATATTCGTGATGAATATGTTCCTGGATTATTGAGTGGCGAAAAATTTATCGCCGTTGGTATATCTGAGCCAGATGTTGGCTCCGACGTTGCAGCTGTGAAAACACGTGCGGTACGAGACGGCAATGATTGGGTACTTAATGGTGAGAAAACCTGGATTTCCAATGGTGAACACATGGATCTATTCGTTTGTACCTGTAAAACAGGTGAAGGGGAATTGACCCATATAGCGATCCCTGCAGGAACACCGGGAATGGAGGTACGTGGCATTCCTAAAATGGCGCTCAACAGCCAGTCTACTTCGCAAATTTTTCTGGCAGATGTGCGTGTGCCTATCGCTAACACCGTGGGAAGTATTGGCGATGGTTTAAAAAACACACTGGTAACTTTTGAACGCGCTCGTTGTCATATGGCAGCGTGGGGTTACTCATTGGGTCGTCGAGCATTAGAAGAGTCAATTAAATATTCACAAGAGCGTACTCAACACGGTAAACAAATAGCCGGACATCAATTAATTGCTGAAAAAATTGCCACTATGGCAACCCAAATCGATGCAGCAAGGCTATTAACATTGCGTGCCGGCGATATGATCGATAAAGGTATTCGTTGTGACGTAGAGTGTTCAATGGCCAAATGGTACGGCACGGAAATTGGTGTTAACACCACACGTCAAGCGGTGCAAATACATGGCGGTAACGGTGTTACTAAAGAGTTTGTTGTGGAACGTTTAGCTCGTGAAGCCATTATTGGCCCTATTCCTGATGGCACGACTGAAATTCAGAAGCTACTGATTGCACGTATGCTGACAGGGGTTCAAGCCTTTAGATAATTGATTAACATTAAAAAAGGCTAGAGTTTTACTCTTACTTTAACAAATATCGAAGAGAATATATAAATGAATTTACAAAATAAAGTTGTCGTGATCACAGGTGGTGCATCTGGTTTAGGCCGTGCAACGGCAGAATATATGGTGACTGAAAAAGGTGCGAAAGTAGCTTTATTAGATTTAAACGCTGAAGCCGGTGCCGAAGTTATAACATTGCTCGGTGAAAATAATGCAATATTTTGTCAAACCGATGTCACCGAAAAAAGTATCGATGCAGCCGTTGCCGATATCGTGGCTAAATTTGATGCTATCCATGTAAACATTAACGCCGCAGGTGTGCCATTGCCATGTAAAATTTTGGATAAGGAAGGCAAAGCAAGCAGCCTTAAAAAATACGCCATGGTACTTAACGTAAACCTTAATGGCGTATTTAATGTCATGGCAAAATGTGCCGAGCAAATGGCGAAAAACGAACCCGATGAAAAAGGTGAGCGAGGTGTTGTTATCAACATTTCTTCTGGTGCTGCCTTTGAAGGTCAAATTGGCCAATCAGCTTATTCTAGTTCTAAAGCAGGAGTAAATGGCATGAATATACCCGCTGCTCGTGAATTAGGTAAGTATGGTATTCGCGTCAATTCTATCGCTCCAGGCCTATTTGGCACACCTATGATTAAATCACTAGACGAGAAAGTACAAGTCGCACTCACTGCTATGTGCCAAGCCCCACAACGTATGGGTGACATGGCAGAATTTGCCCACACATGTGCTTATCTTGCGGAAAATGCCTATGTAAATGGTCGTTGTTTACGTCTTGATGCTGCAACAGTCATGCAGGCACGCTAAGAGGAGAATAACATGTCAGAATTATTAGTAGAAACAAGAGGTCAATCAGGTGGTTAATACTTAATCGACCAAAGGCGTTTAACTCACTCACACGCACTATTTTGGACGATTTAGCAATCGCTTTAACCGATTTTGAACAAGACGATAACATTCGCGTTGTAGTACTCGCCGCCACCGACTGCCCTGCTTTTTGTGCAGGAGCTGATTTAAAGCAAGTACTTGAAAAAGCAGAGCCAGGTGAAAAAGATTTTTTAATGCAATGCCGTACTAGTTTTGGGGCCCTACGCAACTGCTCGAAACCCGTAATAGCCGCAATAAACGGCATGACCATGGTCGGCGGTTTAGAACTTACTATGTGTTGTGACATTGTCATTGCATCAAACAAGGCAACATTGGGTGACGCCCACTCAAATTTTGGTGTATTCCCCGGTGTCGGTGGCGCGGCAATATTGCCTAAATTAGTACCTGTCAACGTCGCTAAATATTTATTATTTACAGGCAAATCATTACCGGCAAGCGAAATGAAGCAATACGGACTGGTTAACGAAATTGTAGAGCATGAGCAACTGTACTCTCGTGTTCAAGAACTTTGTGACGACCTAGCAGAAAAAAGCCCATTAGTGCTGCAACGTATGAAAAAAATAGCGAATCAAGCGCAGGATCAAACTCGACAATCAGCGCTAGATTCTGAACTCCTCGAATTACGTGAACATTTCTTATCTGCTGACATTCAAGAAGGGTTAGCGGCATTTTCAGAAAAACGCAAACCTGTATTTATTGGTAATTAGTAGCAATGTTTAAGCTGAATTTAAAAAAAGTAAATTTCGGACTTTTAAAAAATAATAGGTTAAAGATTATGAGTGCATTGCAAGGTATTAAAGTAATAGAAATAGCCGGCATAGGTCCAGGACCTATCGCTAGCATGATGCTAGCAGACTTGGGTGCTGAAGTGATTTTAATTGAACGTAAAACCGATAACCCAAATGCTGGGCCTTTTTAACTCAAACAAAACAGAGTTTTTTAAACGAGGAAAACAATCAATTGCTCTTGATTTAAAACAACCAGAAGCAATCCAACTAGTGTTATCACTCGTTGAACAAGCCGATATGTTTATTGAAGGTTTTCGTCCTGGCGTAATAGAGCGCTTAGGTTTGGGACCAGAAGTGTGTTTAGCACGTAATAAAAAAATGATCATGGTCGAATGACTGGTTGGGGACAGCATGGCCCCTTAGCTCAAGCCGCAGGCCACGACATAAATTATGCCTCCATTTCTGGTGTATTAGCTTACAGCGGTTTTGCTAACGATAAACCATTCCCTCCTGCCACTATTATTGGTGATGTTGGCGGCGGTTCGTTGCATTTAGTCATGGGCATGCTAGCTGCCTATATTCATGTACTTAGCACCGGTGAAGGACAAGTGATAGACGCTGCAATTTGCGATGGCAATGTGTACATGCAGACTTTACTAACCAGTTTGTATGCCAATGGCTTAGTCGGAGAACAACGTGGCGGTGATTTTTTAACTGGTGCCTCTCCTTGGGCTAATACCTACCAATGTGCTGATGATAAATATATAACGGTTCAGGCTCTAGAGCCTAATTTTTACAAAGAATTTATTACGCTTGCCGGATTTGCTGACGATCTTAATTTTTCAATGCAATACGATAAATCATTATGGCCTTTAGCAATAACCAAATTAACGAAATACTTTAAATCTCAACCACAAGTGCATTGGAATAATATTTTTGAAGGTACTGATGCATGTTATGCCCCAGTAATGTCGCTCAAAGAAGCGGTTGAACATCCACATAATGTGGCTCGACATAATTTTGTCGTCGAGAATGATTTAATTCAACCTGCACCAAGACCGAAATTGAATAAGACGCCATCACAAGTAGGGAAAATACCAAAATTTGGTGAACATACAGAGCAGATTTTAGCTCAGTTGAACTTATCTGATGAACAATACGCTAAACTTAAGGCTATGGCGGTTGTTTAAATTACATACAAATATTAATTACTAAAACAGAGGTGGAAGCTATGTCTTTACAACAAGAACTCCATTATGGCCATTTTATCGATGGGCAAGATTATTTAGGGCATACGCCTGAATCAATTGACGTAATCAACCCAAGAAATGGTGAAGTTTATGCAACCATGTCTATGGGGGACAAGGGTGATGTCGATGCTGCAGTAGCTGCAGCAAAGCGGGCATTTAATCAACCTTCATGGCGTGAAATGAGTAACAATGACCGTGGAGACTTGTTATTCAAATGTGGTCAGGTGATTGGGGCTCATGCTGAAGAGTTAATGTTTATCGAATCACGAGATTCTGGCGGTACCATCCGCCGTGCAGCCGGTATGGACATCCCTATTGTAATCGATTTAATCGGCTACTATGCTGATTTAATAAAAACGACTAATAATATAGTTGATTTACCCACTAAGCCTCTACCTGAAGCGGGTCACGCACAAGTTTGGCAAGAACCCATCGGTGTCTGTGCATTAATTACGCCTTGGAACTTTCCTATTTTTATTGCTGTAGCAAAAATAATACCGGCCCTTGCCGCAGGAAACACCGTTGTAATTAAACCTTCTGAATATACCGCAAGCACAACTCATTTGGTGCAACTACTGTCAGACGTTTTACCTAAAGGTGTTCTAAATGTAGTAAATGGTGACGGTGCTAGTGTAGGTGAAGCGCTTACTACTCACCCAGACGTTGGAAAAGTATCTTTTACTGGCTCTACCTGTGTTGGCAAACATATTCAAAAAATGGCTACTGAAAGTTGCAAACTTGTGGGTTTGGAGTTGGGTGGCAAAGGCCCAAAGAATAGTTATGAAAGATGCAGATCTCGACCTTGCAGCATATGGTATAACCTTTGGCGGCTTATTTAATTCAGGCCAAGCGTGTGAATCTGGTACACGCATTTTAGTTCACGAAGCCATTCATGATCAATTAATGGAAAAACTTGCAGCAGTATGTGACACCTTAGTGGTAGGTAACCCGTTAGATCCAAGAACATCTTATGGCCCGATTGCCAATAAAAATCAATACGACCGCATCATGGGGTATATTGACGGAGCCAAGCAACAAGGTTTAACTTTTGTTTGTGGTGGTGAGCCGATTAAGCCCAAGGGATTTGAGGGGGGTATTATGTTCAACCAACCATAATCACAGATGTTAAAAATGATATGGACATTGCTCAGCAAGAAATATTTGGCCCAGTGCTTAGTGTAATTAAATTTAGTGATGAACAACAGGCGATTGAAATTGCCAATGAAACCTCATATGGCTTATCGGCAGGAGTATGGAGTGATGATTTAGTTCATGCTCAAAAAATTGCCAAGCAATTACAAGCAGGATCAATCTGGATAAACGACTGGCACATGCTGCGCTCAGATGCACCTTTTGGTGGTTACAAGAATAGTGGTATAGGTCGTGAATTTGGTATCGCGGCTTACAAGCTTTTATGCAAACCAAGACGATTGGCGTATCACTTGAACGTGATCCACGTAATAAAATGATGTGGTCTTTACTACATACTTCACCGCAACAGTAATCATAAAATAAGAGAGACTCATCATGTCAACTTCAGGATATTTTACTTATAACATGCGTACCGTTGTTCATAGCGGTGCAGACAGTATCATCAAAGTGCCAAGTCTATTTCGCGGGTTAGGCGGAAAAAGAGTATTACTTGTTAGCGATGAAGGCTTGGAAAAGGGATTAGTTAATCGAGTGAAAGACGTCTTTACTTTAAATAATGGGCCAGATATGCAATTAGTGGGAGTATATGCCAAAGTCACTCCCGACGTGGCTCAGAATCAATCAACGACTTAGTTGCCTATGCTCGCTCTGTAGCCGCCGATAGTATTTTAGCATTAGGTGGGGGTAGTGTTTTAGATGCTGCTAAAGGGTTAAAATATTGCTTACACCATCACTTAACTGACATTTGTGATATTTTAAAATTAGGCCTAAAATTGGAAACTTGGCCAGAGGTGCCGAGCATGATCCCGCACATTGCCATCCCAACCACTGCAGGTACAGGTGCTGAAGTAACAAACGGAGCGGTAATCCACAACCAAGTACTTAATATAAAGTCATTAGTACTAGCCCCCTATTTAGATGCTGACATGGCAGTACTAGATGCTAAGTTGACCCTTGGCTTACCTAAGTCAATTACCGTTGCCACTGCGTTTGATGCTTTAACTCATGCAATAGAAAGCATTGCATCACCAAAAGCGAACCTATTTTCAGATGCTCATGCCATAACAGCAGCAAAAGTCATAAATGAAAATATGCCCAAGGTGGCAAAAGAACCAACAAATGTCGATTGTCGGTCAAAGTTACTACAAGCAAGTACTATGGCTTGTAACGCAGTGGTTAACGCTTTCTCCGCATTTCCTGTACACAACTTTTCTCATGCCTTAGGTGCCACTTTTCATATACCACACGGTGATGCTAACGGAATAATGCTACCCGTTGTAATTGAAACGGCTGCGGATTTTTACCTACCTAATGCACAGCGAATGGCAGATGCTCTGTCACTTGATAGCAAAGGACTAAATGCAGAGCAAACACTCGCTAAAGTAGTAGCCCATATAAGAGGGATTCAACGAGCCTGTGACTTCGATGGCTCTTTAAAACGATTTGGTGTAACCGAAATTAATCTAAAGGAAGCTATTGCCAGT
>NZ_JAKKSL010000009.1 GCF_022669015.1 Colwellia maritima
CCTCAGTATTCTTTGATATATACGGTCACGCTGCATCTTATTAATGCTGAAAGGCCTGATCCCTTTGCCTCCTTGAACTTGCGTTGAAATAAACTGCATATCGTCAAAGATGAGGTTAAAGCTAGGTGAAAGAATCACAGGCTTAGACTTAAAATACCTAATAACGCAATGAAATAGC
The DNA here is from genome assembly GCF_022669015.1 of Colwellia maritima. Taxonomy (GTDB): domain Bacteria; phylum Pseudomonadota; class Gammaproteobacteria; order Enterobacterales; family Alteromonadaceae; genus Colwellia; species Colwellia maritima. The sequence continues at coordinate 179 of NZ_JAKKSL010000009.1, forward strand.
ATCGGTGGTTCCTTAGGCGAATACTTTTCAACTCTGTTAACTCGATCTCGTTTGGCGTAAAATACAATCGTTGTTGTTCAAGTGATAATAGCGGCGGAGATATAGATCAAGCTGCTCAGCTTTGGTAAGAATTGATAGTTCGTTTTTTATAGCCATAGGAATTAAATTAAGTTTAAGGGGTTTGTTAACCTCATAATTTACCATACTTTGGAGAAAGTAACCCACCTTTGTATGCCTTTAAATATGGTGAGTATGGCGATTTATGTTACTTTGGGAAAATCCCTAGAACCCCAAGACGGCCAATTTATTGCGGTGGGTAATCGAGAAACAATGACACCTCATATCGATCAGCATACTAAGGTTGTGGATCTGCAAGGTCGTTTTGCTATGCCTGGCTTATATGATATGCACACACATCCTGATCTAACGTATTCCAGATTATTCAGGTTATTTAGATGTCGGGTTGGATGGCAACCCTGAAGAAGTCAAACAAACGATAGTGGATTACGCCGAAGCCAAGCCTGATGAAAGAATGGATTTACGGCCAGTACTTTGTTCATTTCACTTTCGCCAAGCAGGCCTCAAAGCAGGTAAAGAATGGTGAGGACGGTAATCTCCGACCGTCCTATTGCCATTTTAGACCGATCTTGGGGTTCGATGATGGTGAATTCTAACTAACACTAGCCGAATGACCGCAGATACTCCTGATCCAGGTAACGGTTACATCGAACGTGACAGTATTACTGGCGAGCCTACTGGTATCTTAGTTGATGGTGCCTATGCACTTATTCATGGGGCTATGCCACCTACTCCTATGCACGCGTTGTTGCGCGCTTACCGCGAAGGCATGCAGTATCAGAGCAGTCGTGGCGTAGTAGCAACCAAGTATGTACATGTTTGTGAGCACCGTTTAAATGCGCTTAGCACGCTCGACAAAGCGGGTGAAATGACACTCCGTGTCGAAGCGGCTATCAGTTGGCAAGATGATATTTTCCCAGTTAAACGACGCTCGGAGCTTATCGCCGGTGAACGCCATTATTATCGCAGTGCTCGCTTTAATGCTAACGCAGTTAAATTTCATTTCGATGGAGTGCACGAAACACAGTCTTCTTACTTGTCGACGCCTTGGCCCGGTGAAAGTACTTGGCGTGGTAGCCTGAATATGACCCCTGAGCATATTTGCGACATGGTGGTCGATTTGGATCGTAAAGGAATACGAGTGATTGCCCATTGTACTGGCGATGGTTCATCTGATCTATTTCTTGATGCGGTTGCAGAAGCCCGTCGACTTAATGGCCCTAATGGCATGCGTCATCAATGCGCCCACTCCACGCTATTAATGGAAGAGAATCTAGTGCGATTTAACGCCTTGGATGTCACCGCAGAATTTTCTCCTGTACTTTGGTACCCATCCGACTTTTCTTATGCTCGCACTAAGGCCGGTGAAGAGAGAATTAAAAACATCTATAACTTCAAAGGGGTTATTGATGCCGGTGGCAATGCAGTTATGGGTACAGATTGGCCTGTCGCTAATATCAATCCTTGGGTTGGTTTTGAAACCATGATCACCCGAAAAAAACCCATGGGGTGAGCGCGAAGAAACCTTCTATGGTTCAACGATATCTATTGAGCAGGCTTTGCGTGTAATGACCATAAACGGAGCTTGGAGCATGGGTATAGATGACAAGGCCGGTAGTATTGAAGTGGGCAAGTCGGCTGATTTAATTGTATTAGATCGTAACCTTTTTGATTTAGAGCCTCAGGGTAATATGCACAATACTCAAGTAGATGTCACCTTAATAGAGGGCCAATTAGTTTGGGACAGGCTAGAGCAGTTTAAGGCCTGCGGTTTAACAGCTGTGTGGCACAAAGATGAAGTGCCAGAATTTTATGACAAGATGTAACCAATTCAATAATAAAATTTTCTTGTTGTTGATTTAAATAAAAATCAGTTAAAGGCACTGCATGTATTTGTGCCTTTAACTGTAAAACGTAATGGGGTTATGTGAATCTACTGAGTGGATTAGTGACTCACTGCCTAAGAGATAATGGGCCAAACCTTAATATTAGTGAAGTAGAAAGAAATACCCTAGTCAGCGCTTAAACAGCCCAGAAGTTAATTATAAATCCTCAATATAAATACATTTTAGTTCAAGATAATCATCAACTCCATATTGAGAACCTTCTCTGCTGAGGCCTGACTCTTTAACGCCACCTAAAGGTATGACTTCACTGATGATAGCGACCTCATAAGCCGAGCAGTCAAGAACTAAGCCAGAAATCCTATCTCGGTTTGTGCCCCGATATAACTTCAATTGTCTACATAATAGTCAATACTACAACTGTAGACATGCACTCATTTTGTACGAATATCGCCCCCAAAACGAGATATACAAATTAAAACTGTTTTTCTTTAGTCAACTGTTGATTTACGAATACAACCTAATGTTGCACACATGAAGGTGGCAACTTTTGTAACTATCAGTATTTTCTAATCCCAATACTGGGAGTTACTTACTATTTTCCTGACGGTAACTCTGTGGATTTTTACCTGACCACTTGTGAAAACTATGAATAAAAGATGAAGCATCACACAGGTTAAGCTTGTAGGCAATTTCTTCTACTGTTAATTTTGTTGTGGTTAAATAATGAGCAGCTAACTTATAACGGTAGTCATCTTTAAGCTGTTGAAAGTCGGTACCTTCAAAAATCAGTTTTCTATGTAGCGTACGTGTTGAAAGATTGAGTTTTTTTGCTACTTCTTCTTTATTTGGCAGCTCATTCATTGACATTGACATTGACATAAACAGATGTTGCACCTTACCCGCATAAGTGACATTGTCTGCTAAATGCAGCTTAATAAGTTGCATTGGGTTTTGAAAATAATGTGCAACCTGATCATATTTTGCATTTATCGATGAGTGTAGATGAAGTTCATCAAATTCAAAGCCTAAGAAATCAGAATTATAAACTAATTTGTTGTTATAAAGCAGTTTGTATTCTTCGCCATAAGAAGGTTTGCCATGGGGTACAAATGTTTTGTAAATATGGATACGTTTATTAATTAACATACAAACTAGTCGGTAAAAGACCATGATATAAATTTCAGCGATAATCCCCTGCTTTATAGTCGGGATAAAATCGATATAAATACATAATGTCGCTTTTCCCCCTCTTCGTTTTAATTGAAGTTTTAATGGCCCAAGGGTCAAGTTGTAAAATTCTTCAATAGTGGTCAATGCACTCAGCAAGTTTTTAGCGTGGCAACCCAATTTGCATGCAAATAAGGTTGTGCCCTTAGCTAATGGTGATGTCGCGGTATGCAGTAGTTCATCATTAGTTTGATCATACAAAAAAAAGAACGCATCTTCCAAATACTTTAAAGGTAACCTTGAGCGCTGTTCTCGCTCTTTTTTTTTCAAACCAATGTGACTATCCAGTGTTTGCACGGGTATGTCATGACAGGCCGCTATTTTTTCAAACTCCACTAGCGTTTGAAAAGGCATAGTGATCTCTTTTTCCATAAACAAATCAGAATTATTAGTTAATTTAATATTCATTGTGGCACATTATTTAATTAAAAGAGACAATAACTATTTCAAGGGTCGCACAACACAATTTTACGCCAATCGTGCGCACCTTATTTATACGTTAAAAAAAGTAGTTTTCTTCACTGATGAGAGCCTTGATTTAACGCTGATATAATCTGTATCGGTTTTAATCTTAACCAGTGCATGCACTGGTCAGTCATTTTCAAGTAAATTAAACACAGTACAATAAAGAACTAAATTTTTAAAAGGCCTGCTTGTCTTACACAAGCAGGCTTTGTTGAGTTAAAAGCTGTAACCAAACTCAAGGTTAATCATACGTGCCTTTTTATGCATACCATTGGCATAGGCCCCTGTGTTCAGCGGGATCTTAGCGATGTATATTTCATAATCTTTATCAAGGAGGTTAGTGACCGTTAGTGCTACATGCCAGTCACTGTCTTCTGGTGTCAGTTTTAAACGGTAATCAACTAGGGCATAACCATCTTGAAGAAAACCCTGTTCGTTACTAGAGTCTATTGTATGTTCAGACTTGTAATTCACAATTAACGTGTTAGACATTTCATAGCTACCCATAACGTCATTCAGATGCTCTACTGCCACAACAGCTTTAAACTCTGGCACCCAAGCTAGGTTGTCTCCAGACCAGTCACACAAGCCATCTTCGTTCGCTTCACCTTCATATACTTCAGTTAAACTACAGGCAGCGCCCTCAAACTTGTCATAGTAAAAATCTAAATACTCAGCATTGGCTGTAATGCTTAGGTCATCGGTAGCTTGCCAAATAAACTCTACATCAATACCTTTTTGTATAGCCTTACCCGCATTACCAACGTTGAATCCGATAGAACCATTGAAAATGGAGGTCTGCAAGTCATCATAAGTGCCATAGAACACGCCAACATTCAAACGCATATCATCCCAGTCAGACTTAAAGCCGATTTCGTACGCGGTAACCTGTTCATCTTCAAATTGGGTATCTTCCGGAGTACCGGCACTTGGACCAGGCGAAGTACCCGGCGGTGATGCAGATGAAGGACCTTCATACAGAGTATCGAAACCACCACCTTGGCACCGTCAGCAAAATTAACATAGCCCATAAAGGTATCTGTGAAGAAGTAACTTGCGCCGGCTTGTACCATAGTGTGACTTTCTTCGCGCTTCATGTTCTCAAACTCATGCGGCGCACCTACCGATTTCAAAGCGCCCCAATAACTCAGCAAAGCCGGAGTCAAGCCCGCATAAGGGTGACCATCAGGGAAAGCAGGACGAGTATCTACCGTTCCATCGATATTAAGAAGAGTTAACCCTTGTGTAGCGGTTTTTTCGATATCGCTATACCGCACACCTAAGGTCAATGAAAGTTTGTCTGTTGCCTGATAGTCTACTTGAGCAAAAATCGCGCTTTGTTCTGTTTTTTGTTCAAGATAATTTGAACGAGTAAAGTTTGGCACACCTAGTTGAGTTAAATGAAAATCAACGTCAAAGCCGGTATTGAAATCAGCATCTTGATAGTAGAGCCCACCCATCAAATTAATTTGCTCATTAACTATCATATCAAAGCGAAGCTCTTGCGAAAACTGTTCATAATCTTCAGGAACATCAGATGACATGATATCTTCGGGTGTCATATCAATATCTAAGGTATGAAAATAGTCATAACCACTTTGAGCTGTAATAGAGGTAATAGTCGTATTATCACTGATATTCCATACTATTTCTAACATGGTCTCGTCACTTTCATTTTTATTCCCTGACGGACCGTTATTGAAAATGGAATCGTCATTACCAGTATTCAATTCGCCCGTGCCAATTCCAAATGGTGCCAATGGCGAGTTTTCAACGTCAGTGAAATCCGGATTAACATGACGATAAATGGCCAGTGACTCACCGAACTTCTCAAATGTAGCTTGCTCATGACGTAAGTATAGGCTCAGATCATTATGTGGCTGCCAAACTGCGCCGATACGAAAGGCCGAATCTTCGAAATAAAGCTCATCTTTCCCCGTGTAGTTATTAAACGCCGCACCTTTGTTCTGATCACGCCACTTACCGGCAATACGCAGAGCAAACTCATCCGTTACCGGGATATTGAGCCCACCCAAGATCTGAGCTTCTTCATACTCAGTTTCATACTTAACCGTGAATTCGCCATTTAGATCATCACCGACATCAGGTCGATTAGTGATCATACTTAAGGCACCACCAATCGAGCTATTACCGTACAATGTAAGTTGCGGTCCTTTCAGTACTTCGACACGTTGCATATCAAAGAAACCGGCGCGTTGCTGATTCATTCGGCCACGGTAAACGCCATCTACGTAGGTGCCGACAGACTGCTCAAATGACTGGTTATCGCCTGACGATACACCACGCAGTGAGAGTCGACTGTGGTTAGCCAGTTGCGGCTGTTCCAAACCAGGTACGTATTTAGATAAGTCTTCAACAGTGTGCACCCCCATAGCTTGAATGTTCTCACCGGTAACAGCATTTATGCTACTTGGCACGGTCTGCACAGATTCAATACGCTTACGTGCTGTGACTTCAATAACTTCAAGTGCAGAACCTTTTGCCTTAACATCCTTTGCTTCTTCTTGAGCTAAACTGGCAAATGAAGTCGATCCCAACACTATGCACAATACCTTGGCGATTGGTGTTTTTGGAAAATCTTTAATGTTCATAATGTATTACCTACTTTAAATTCGTTATATTGGACTAAAAAATTAGTTACAATTTATAATTATTGTCATTACAAGTTAGCAAATATTGATAAATACAATAGTGTTAATATAGGCCATCATGTGAACAATTAAGGCCCAATTTTACATGTAGGATTTTGAATGGTTTTTCACAAAGACATCAACTGATCTAAAGCTAAATAGTCTAATAGCACGAGCAGTTTCGAGTGTTCACGGTTTGTTTACTATAAGAAAAATTGGTAATTATTCCAAACTTCAAGAAATTTCTTAAATTAGCAGCAATCATCTTGTACTTCTTTTATTTATCTCAAAATAATCTACAAAATAGAACTGTGATAACCAATAAGCACTCCTAATTTAAAACAACGAGTGATTATTTAAATATGCTCAGTTCATTAGTTTATAAACTTCAGACCGTAAAATTGACACTTTATAGTTGTAATTTTAAGCCAAACTATCGAATCCATTGACACATTACCCCATGAGATTATTTAAATTGAGATGCTAGCCTTTTAGCAAGTCAAAATTAAGGGTCACTTGGAATGTCAAATATATATATAGTCGGTGTCGGAATGACACCATTTGGTCGTCATATCGAACGCAGTATGGAAAGTCTATGTGATGAAGCATTAGACGCAGCGATAAAAGATGCCGGTTGTGAAAAATCAGATATCGGTACCGCTTTTTATTCAGGAACCACTCAAGGTCATCTTCAAGGACAAACCTTTATCCCTGGTCAAGTCTATCTAAGCAAAATTGGTATACAAGGCATTCCTGTATTTAATGTTGAGAATGGCTGTACCGCCGGCTCTTCTGGTTTTCATCTCGCTGTTCAAATGTTAAAAGCGGGAAGCTGTGATGTGGCATTAGCCATTGGCGCTGAAAAAATGAACATTACTGATAAAGCAAGAATGTTTTCTGTTTTTGACGGCGCTTGGGATTTATCTGAACCCGATGCAAATTTAGCAAGGTTGTTAGCTCCTGCAAAAGATTTTGTTGTGCCAGAAGGTCATGAGTCTGACCGTCCTTATAGCGTATTTATGTCTGTATATGCCGCATTTGCTCGTGCTCATATGCATAAGTATGGTACCACTCAACGCCAAATAGCGGCTGTTTCAGCAAAAAACCACCAACATTCTACGCACAATCCTCTGTCTCAATTTCAACAAGCCTATTCGATTGAAGAAGTATTGAATGCGCCACCTATTACTTACCCACTGACATTACCCATGTGTGCGCCAATTTCTGATGGTGCAGCTGCAGTAATCGTTTGTAACGAAGATGGGCTTAAACGCATTGGCTCTGACAAAAATCGCGCCATCAAAGTGTTAGCGACAGTTACTCGAAGTGCAACTGATCGCTCTTATTCAAATCCTGAGTTACATTGCGCTCATTTATGTGCAATGGAAGCCTATGAGCAAGCAGGCGTTGGTCCTCAAGATATGGATGTCTCGGAAGTACACGATGCAACAGCTATGGGTGAAATACTGCATGCAGAAAATCTTGGACTAGTGCCTTTCGGTGAAGCAGGTCCAACAGCTGAGCGAGGTGACTTTAGCATTGGTGGACGTATACCAATCAACACGTCTGGTGGTCTTGAATCTAAGGGACATCCGTTAGGTGCTACCGGTTTAGGTCAACTTCACGAGTTGGTCACTCAATTACGCGGTGAAGTCGGTGTCCGTCAAGTTGAAGGAGCAAGACACGCTGTTCATGAAAACAGTGGTGGTCTAGTTGGTATAGAAGAAGGTGCCGTAGCAGTCAATATACTCGCAAAATAAGTACGGAACTAAATAAAAAATAAAATTGAGGAGAAGACAGTGAGCTTTTTAATGACAGAAGAACAAAAAATGGCTACCGAAGGCCTGCGTAAATTTCTTAACAAAGAAATCAAGCCACAGCTTGAAGCACATGGTGAAGGTCATTTCAGCAAAGAACAGCTGCAAGGTGGCACCAAAGTTTAGCCGAATTCGGTTTGGTTTGTGCGCCACACCCTGAAGAGTTTGGCGGCCTAGGCATGGATTGGGTAACACATTTATTGTTATGGGAAGAAGTTGCTGTCGTTTCCTTAGATTTGGCTATGCCGGCCCTCATTAATGTAGTCGGTGCCGATTTGTTGATTAATAACGCTCCCGAACATATTCGTGATGAATATGTTCCTGGATTATTGAGTGGCGAAAAATTTATCGCCGTTGGTATATCTGAGCCAGATGTTGGCTCCGACGTTGCAGCTGTGAAAACACGTGCGGTACGAGACGGCAATGATTGGGTACTTAATGGTGAGAAAACCTGGATTTCCAATGGTGAACACATGGATCTATTCGTTTGTACCTGTAAAACAGGTGAAGGGGAATTGACCCATATAGCGATCCCTGCAGGAACACCGGGAATGGAGGTACGTGGCATTCCTAAAATGGCGCTCAACAGCCAGTCTACTTCGCAAATTTTTCTGGCAGATGTGCGTGTGCCTATCGCTAACACCGTGGGAAGTATTGGCGATGGTTTAAAAAACACACTGGTAACTTTTGAACGCGCTCGTTGTCATATGGCAGCGTGGGGTTACTCATTGGGTCGTCGAGCATTAGAAGAGTCAATTAAATATTCACAAGAGCGTACTCAACACGGTAAACAAATAGCCGGACATCAATTAATTGCTGAAAAAATTGCCACTATGGCAACCCAAATCGATGCAGCAAGGCTATTAACATTGCGTGCCGGCGATATGATCGATAAAGGTATTCGTTGTGACGTAGAGTGTTCAATGGCCAAATGGTACGGCACGGAAATTGGTGTTAACACCACACGTCAAGCGGTGCAAATACATGGCGGTAACGGTGTTACTAAAGAGTTTGTTGTGGAACGTTTAGCTCGTGAAGCCATTATTGGCCCTATTCCTGATGGCACGACTGAAATTCAGAAGCTACTGATTGCACGTATGCTGACAGGGGTTCAAGCCTTTAGATAATTGATTAACATTAAAAAAGGCTAGAGTTTTACTCTTACTTTAACAAATATCGAAGAGAATATATAAATGAATTTACAAAATAAAGTTGTCGTGATCACAGGTGGTGCATCTGGTTTAGGCCGTGCAACGGCAGAATATATGGTGACTGAAAAAGGTGCGAAAGTAGCTTTATTAGATTTAAACGCTGAAGCCGGTGCCGAAGTTATAACATTGCTCGGTGAAAATAATGCAATATTTTGTCAAACCGATGTCACCGGCGAAAAAAGTATCGATGCAGCCGTTGCCGATATCGTGGCTAAATTTGATGCTATCCATGTAAACATTAACGCCGCAGGTGTGCCATTGCCATGTAAAATTTTGGATAAGGAAGGCAAAGCAAGCAGCCTTAAAAAATACGCCATGGTACTTAACGTAAACCTTAATGGCGTATTTAATGTCATGGCAAAATGTGCCGAGCAAATGGCGAAAAACGAACCCGATGAAAAAGGTGAGCGAGGTGTTGTTATCAACATTTCTTCTGGTGCTGCCTTTGAAGGTCAAATTGGCCAATCAGCTTATTCTAGTTCTAAAGCAGGAGTAAATGGCATGAATATACCCGCTGCTCGTGAATTAGGTAAGTATGGTATTCGCGTCAATTCTATCGCTCCAGGCCTATTTGGCACACCTATGATTAAATCACTAGACGAGAAAGTACAAGTCGCACTCACTGCTATGTGCCAAGCCCCACAACGTATGGGTGACATGGCAGAATTTGCCCACACATGTGCTTATCTTGCGGAAAATGCCTATGTAAATGGTCGTTGTTTACGTCTTGATGCTGCAACAGTCATGCAGGCACGCTAAGAGGAGAATAACATGTCAGAATTATTAGTAGAAACAAGAGGTCAATCAGGGTGGTTAATACTTAATCGACCAAAGGCGTTTAACTCACTCACACGCACTATTTTGGACGATTTAGCAATCGCTTTAACCGATTTTGAACAAGACGATAACATTCGCGTTGTAGTACTCGCCGCCACCGACTGCCCTGCTTTTTGTGCAGGAGCTGATTTAAAGCAAGTACTTGAAAAAGCAGAGCCAGGTGAAAAAGATTTTTTAATGCAATGCCGTACTAGTTTTGGGGCCCTACGCAACTGCTCGAAACCCGTAATAGCCGCAATAAACGGCATGACCATGGTCTGGCGGTTTAGAACTTACTATGTGTTGTGACATTGTCATTGCATCAAACAAGGCAACATTGGGTGACGCCCACTCAAATTTTGGTGTATTCCCCGGTCTTTGGTGGCGCGGCAATATTGCCTAAATTAGTACCTGTCAACGTCGCTAAATATTTATTATTTACAGGCAAATCATTACCGGCAAGCGAAATGAAGCAATACGGACTGGTTAACGAAATTGTAGAGCATGAGCAACTGTACTCTCGTGTTCAAGAACTTTGTGACGACCTAGCAGAAAAAAGCCCATTAGTGCTGCAACGTATGAAAAAAATAGCGAATCAAGCGCAGGATCAAACTCGACAATCAGCGCTAGATTCTGAACTCCTCGAATTACGTGAACATTTCTTATCTGCTGACATTCAAGAAGGGTTAGCGGCATTTTCAGAAAAACGCAAACCTGTATTTATTGGTAATTAGTAGCAATGTTTAAGCTGAATTTAAAAAAAGTAAATTTCGGACTTTTAAAAAAATAATAGGTTAAAGATTATGAGTGCATTGCAAGGTATTAAAGTAATAGAAATAGCCGGCATAGGTCCAGGACCTATCGCTAGCATGATGCTAGCAGACTTGGGTGCTGAAGTGATTTTAATTGAACGTAAAACCGATAACCCAAATGCTGCCGGCCTTTTTAACTCAAACAAAACAGAGTTTTTTAAACGAGGAAAACAATCAATTGCTCTTGATTTAAAACAACCAGAAGCAATCCAACTAGTGTTATCACTCGTTGAACAAGCCGATATGTTTATTGAAGGTTTTCGTCCTGGCGTAATAGAGCGCTTAGGTTTGGGACCAGAAGTGTGTTTAGCACGTAATAAAAAAATGATCTATGGTCGAATGACTGGTTGGGGACAGCATGGCCCCTTAGCTCAAGCCGCAGGCCACGACATAAATTATGCCTCCATTTCTGGTGTATTAGCTTACAGCGGTTTTGCTAACGATAAACCATTCCCTCCTGCCACTATTATTGGTGATGTTGGCGGCGGTTCGTTGCATTTAGTCATGGGCATGCTAGCTGCCTATATTCATGTACTTAGCACCGGTGAAGGACAAGTGATAGACGCTGCAATTTGCGATGGCAATGTGTACATGCAGACTTTACTAACCAGTTTGTATGCCAATGGCTTAGTCGGAGAACAACGTGGCGGTGATTTTTTAACTGGTGCCTCTCCTTGGGCTAATACCTACCAATGTGCTGATGATAAATATATAACGGTTCAGGCTCTAGAGCCTAATTTTTACAAAGAATTTATTACGCTTGCCGGATTTGCTGACGATCTTAATTTTTCAATGCAATACGATAAATCATTATGGCCTTTAGCAATAACCAAATTAACGAAATACTTTAAATCTCAACCACAAGTGCATTGGAATAATATTTTTGAAGGTACTGATGCATGTTATGCCCCAGTAATGTCGCTCAAAGAAGCGGTTGAACATCCACATAATGTGGCTCGACATAATTTTGTCGTCGAGAATGATTTAATTCAACCTGCACCAAACACCGAAATTGAATAAGACGCCATCACAAGTAGGGAAAATACCAAAATTTGGTGAACATACAGAGCAGATTTTAGCTCAGTTGAACTTATCTGATGAACAATACGCTAAACTTAAGGCTATGGCGGTTGTTTAAATTACATACAAATATTAATTACTAAAACAGAGGTGGAAGCTATGTCTTTACAACAAGAACTCCATTATGGCCATTTTATCGATGGGCAAGATTATTTAGGGCATACGCCTGAATCAATTGACGTAATCAACCCGACAAATGGTGAAGTTTATGCAACCATGTCTATGGGGGACAAGGGTGATGTCGATGCTGCAGTAGCTGCAGCAAAGCGGGCATTTAATCAACCTTCATGGCGTGAAATGAGTAACAATGACCGTGGAGACTTGTTATTCAAATGTGGTCAGGTGATTGGGGCTCATGCTGAAGAGTTAATGTTTATCGAATCACGAGATTCTGGCGGTACCATCCGCCGTGCAGCCGGTATGGACATCCCTATTGTAATCGATTTAATCGGCTACTATGCTGATTTAATAAAAACGACTAATAATATAGTTGATTTACCCACTAAGCCTCTACCTGAAGCGGGTCACGCACAAGTTTGGCAAGAACCCATCGGTGTCTGTGCATTAATTACGCCTTGGAACTTTCCTATTTTTATTGCTGTAGCAAAAATAATACCCTTGCCGCAGGAAACACCGTTGTAATTAAACCTTCTGAATATACACCGGCAAGCACAACTCATTTGGTGCAACTACTGTCAGACGTTTTACCTAAAGGTGTTCTAAATGTAGTAAATGGTGACGGTGCTAGTGTAGGTGAAGCGCTTACTACTCACCCAGACGTTGGAAAAGTATCTTTTACTGGCTCTACCTGTGTTGGCAAACATATTCAAAAAATGGCTACTGAAAGTTGCAAACTTGTGGGTTTGGAGTTGGGTGGCAAAGGCCCAAAGAATAGTTATGAAAGATGCAGATCTCGACCTTGCAGCATATGGTATAACCTTTGGCGGCTTATTTAATTCAGGCCAAGCGTGTGAATCTGGTACACGCATTTTAGTTCACGAAGCCATTCATGATCAATTAATGGAAAAACTTGCAGCAGTATGTGACACCTTAGTGGTAGGTAACCCGTTAGATCCGAAGCAACATCTTATGGCCCGATTGCCAATAAAAATCAATACGACCGCATCATGGGGTATATTGACGGAGCCAAGCAACAAGGTTTAACTTTTGTTTGTGGTGGTGAGCCGATTAAGCCCAAGGGATTTGAGGGGGGTATTATGTTCAACCAACCATAATCACAGATGTTAAAAATGATATGGACATTGCTCAGCAAGAAATATTTGGCCCAGTGCTTAGTGTAATTAAATTTAGTGATGAACAACAGGCGATTGAAATTGCCAATGAAACCTCATATGGCTTATCGGCAGGAGTATGGAGTGATGATTTAGTTCATGCTCAAAAAATTGCCAAGCAATTACAAGCAGGATCAATCTGGATAAACGACTGGCACATGCTGCGCTCAGATGCACCTTTTGGTGGTTACAAGAATAGTGGTATAGGTCGTGAATTTGGTATCGGCGGCTTACAAGCTTTTATGCAAACCAAGACGATTGGCGTATCACTTGAACGTGATCCACGTAATAAAATGATGTGGTCTTTACTACATACTTCACCGCAACAGTAATCATAAAATAAGAGAGACTCATCATGTCAACTTCAGGATATTTTACTTATAACATGCGTACCGTTGTTCATAGCGGTGCAGACAGTATCATCAAAGTGCCAAGTCTATTTCGCGGGTTAGGCGGAAAAAGAGTATTACTTGTTAGCGATGAAGGCTTGGAAAAAGTCGGATTAGTTAATCGAGTGAAAGACGTCTTTACTTTAAATAATGGGCCAGATATGCAATTAGTGGGAGTATATGCCAAAGTCACTCCCGACGGCTCAGAATCAATCAACGACTTAGTTGCCTATGCTCGCTCTGTAGCCGCCGATAGTATTTTAGCATTAGGTGGGGGTAGTGTTTTAGATGCTGCTAAAGGGTTAAAATATTGCTTACACCATCACTTAACTGACATTTGTGATATTTTAAAATTAGGCCTAAAATTGGAAACTTGGCCAGAGGCAAAGCCGAGCATGATCCCGCACATTGCCATCCCAACCACTGCAGGTACAGGTGCTGAAGTAACAAACGGAGCGGTAATCCACAACCAAGTACTTAATATAAAGTCATTAGTACTAGCCCCCTATTTAGATGCTGACATGGCAGTACTAGATGCTAAGTTGACCCTTGGCTTACCTAAGTCAATTACCGTTGCCACTGCGTTTGATGCTTTAACTCATGCAATAGAAAGCATTGCATCACCAAAAGCGAACCTATTTTCAGATGCTCATGCCATAACAGCAGCAAAAGTCATAAATGAAAATATGCCCAAGGTGGCAAAAGAACCAACAAATGTCGATTGTCGGTCAAAGTTACTACAAGCAAGTACTATGGCTTGTAACGCAGTGGTTAACGCTTTCTCCGCATTTCCTGTACACAACTTTTCTCATGCCTTAGGTGCCACTTTTCATATACCACACGGTGATGCTAACGGAATAATGCTACCCGTTGTAATTGAAACGCGGCGGATTTTTACCTACCTAATGCACAGCGAATGGCAGATGCTCTGTCACTTGATAGCAAAGGACTAAATGCAGAGCAAACACTCGCTAAAGTAGTAGCCCATATAAGAGGGATTCAACGAGCCTGTGACTTCGATGGCTCTTTAAAACGATTTGGTGTAACCGAAATTAATCTAAAGGAAGCTATTGCCAGTGTAAAACACGACGTACTCTATATTTTATATCCAGTACCTGAGCCTGTAATAGAAATGATCCTACGAAAAGCCCTATAAACTAGAAGTGGAGGAGTAATTACCATGAGATTTTCAGACTATTTTGATGCTGCAGCATCACGTTGTCCTAATAACCTTGTCTTAATTGATGACAACGACAGCTATACCTATAAAGAGGCTAAGCCTTATGTCCATAAAATTGCAAACACACTACGAACAAAATGTGGTTTACTAGTTGGGCAAAAAGTTGCAGTGTATAGCCCTAATAAAGCAAAAGCTTTTTTATCAGTATTAGGCACAAACAGGGCTGACTTAGTTTGGTTTCCAGTAAACGCCGGTAATGCCATAGAAACCAACATCGAACTATTTAATTTTTTTGAAATTGACTGCTTAATATTTGATAGCAGCTTAGATGAAAATGTGGCTAAAGTTCGTCAACAATGCCCGACAATCAAACACTTTATATGCCTTGATAGGAGCACTGAAGAATCAGCTTTTATGGACGACTTAGTTGTAGATGCTGCAGATGAGTACGTTTCAGAAAAAGTTGACCCTATGGCGATGGCTATTGTTATGGCTACAGGTGGAACTACCGGCCCTTCTAAAGGGGTTGTACATAACCATAAAAGCTTTGAATGTTTCATATCAAACATTATGCTGTCGTTACCCGTTGATGAAAATGACACAAACTTAGTTGTTGCTCCCATGACACACGCGGCAGGCATGTTTGGTTTGGGCTGTATTGCAGCCGGCGGTTGTTTACGCATGTTACCAGGCTTTATTCCAGACAGTGTAATAGAAGCGATTGATATTCATAAAATACAATCCATATTTTTACCGCCGCTGGCACTTTATGGGCTGTTAGCTCACCCTCGTATTAAAGACATTGATACTTCTTCTTTAAAGGCAATAGTCATAGGCGCATCCCCTGTCTCACCTGAGCGTTATTCAGAAGCAACAGCAGTGTTTGGGCCTGTAATGTACGAAGTATATGGCCAAACAGAAAATCTTTTCCCTGTTATTGTTAAAAGTCCAAAAGACTACATTAACGAAGACGGCAGTTTAAACATGGATGTATTGCGTTCAGCAGGCCGTGCAACTAAGCATGCCCATATAGAGATAATGGATCCACAAGGAAATATTTTACCTTCTGGTGAAAAAGGTGAAATTGTTGTTCGCTGTGGTTCAGTAATGAACTGCTATTACAATAACCCAGAAGCTACTGCAGAAGTTTCTAAATTTGGCCGGCACCATACTACTGACGTTGGAATTAAAGACGAACGTGGTTTTATCACTATCGTTGATAGACTAAAAGACATGATTATATCAGGTGGTTTTAATGTTTATCCGGTCGAAATTGAAAATTTAATCAATGGTATTGACGAAGTGATGGTGTCAACGGTAATTGGTACTCCACATGAAAAATGGGGTGAGCAAATTACTGCAGTCATTGAATTAAAACCTGGCAAAACCATTGAACCGGAAAAAATAAAAGTGCTATGTAAAGAAACTTTAGGGAGCATAAAAGCACCTAAAGAAGTGATATTCTGGGATAAAATACCCTTATCTTCCGTTGGAAAAGTGCTTAAAGAGAAGTGCGTGAAACATTTTGGAAGGATCAGGATCGTCAGGTTTAATCCAATTAAAATAAACGCATAATTTAATATGCCTGTAGCTCAGTACAATTAATTTGCTGAGCTTTTTACCCTAAATATGGAGACGCTATGGACATTTTACCTAAAAGCGTATTTAAATGCTGCTTATCAACAGCAATAATACTTACCTTCCTTATAACCTCATCTGTTTATGGCGCCGACAAACCAAATATATTGGTACTATGGGGTGATGATATCGGCATGTCTAATGTCAGTGCCTATAGTCACGGCATGATGGGTTATAAAACACCTAACATTGACCGAATAGCAAAAGAAGGCGGCATGTTCACCGACTATTATGGTGAAAATTCATGTACTGCTTGGGCGCTCAGCTTTTATTACCGGTCAACATCCCGTGCGTACAGGCTTGACCAAAGTTGGCTTACCAGGTGTAGATAAAGGTCTTCGAAAAGAGGATCCTACCATTGCCGAGCTCCTTAAACCACTGGGCTATATGACGGGTCAATTTGGTAAAAATCATTTAGGCGATAAAGATGAGTTTTTGCCAACAGAGCATGGCTTCGACGAATTTTTCGGTAATCTTTATCATTTAAATGCAGAGGAAGAACCAGAACTTGCTGATTATCCCAAAAACCCACAAGTTAAGAAGTTATTTGGCCCCCGAGGTGTTATCCATTCATATGCCGATGGAAAAATTGAAGATACAGGCCCTCTAACTAAAAAACGTATGGAAACAGTTGACGACGAAATAACGGCAGCTGCGATTAAGTTTATGGACAAAGCCGTTAAACAAGACAAACCCTTTTTTGTCTGGTGGACGGCAACCCGTATGCATGTTTGGACTCACTTGAAAGAAGAAAGTCAGGGGTTATCAAAACGAGGTGGGCTATATGGCGATGGTTTGTTAGAGCACGATGGTCACGTTGGTCAATTACTTGACTTCTTAGATGAGAAAAAAATAGGCGGTAATACCATTGTTTTATACTCAACTGATAATGGCGCAGAAATGTTTACTTGGCCTGACGGTGGTATGATCCCCTTTCGTGGTGAGAAAAACACCACATGGGAAGGAGGCTTTCGAGTTCCTTCAATGGTTCGTTGGCCTAGTACGGTTAAGCCAGGCTCTATATTTAATGAATTAGCCGCTCACAACGATTGGCTTCCTACATTGCTTGCTGCTGCCGGCGAGCCTAACATTAAAAATAAGTTGCTAGATGGCCATCAGATTAACGGTACCAAATTTAATGTTCATTTAGATGGTTTTGACTTAACTGAATACCTGTCTGGAAAATCAGTTACCTCACCTAGAGAGAACTTTTTCTACTTTACTGATGACGGAGAATATTCAGCGATACGCATGGGTGATTGGAAAGTCATGTACTCAATACAAGAAGCCACTGGCGTCGACGTATGGCATAAACCATATACTCAACTCCGATTACCACTTATTTTTAATTTGCGTCAAGATCCTTTCGAACGTGCACAACTTGAAGCAGGTGCCTATAGTCGATGGATGTTTGAGCGTTTACCTTATCTGTATCAATCAATATTGGTCTCTCAGCAATTCTTAAAAACGTTTATTAAGTACCCTCCCCGACAAGATCGCACCAGTTTTAATGTTGAGGCTATAACTGAAAAGGTAATGAAATTAAAACCTCGTCAATATGACTAAAATGTAAAATTACAAAATAAACCTACTATTGAGTATTCTAAATCAATAGTGGGCGCAGTCCAATGCGCCAACGCTAAACGCGACGGTATAGCATTTATATTGAAACGAATAACAAAGCCCTTTATGGCAGGATCATAAGATGACAGATATCACTTACCCTTTTTCTAAACAGCCTGAATTCAATGTGATACAGGAAATATCACCTCGTATTTATTGGCTGCGTCTGGCAATGCCCTTCAGTTTAGATCACATCAATTTATGGCTTATCGAAGAAGATAGCGATTGGACATTAATTGATACAGGACCAAACACTCCATCATCAAAAAACAGTTGGTTGGAAATAATTTCGAGCCAACTAAAGAACAAACCTATTGGTCGGGTTATTTGCACCCATGCTCACCCCGATCATATCGGTCTTGTCGGCTGGATATCTAAGCAGCAAAGCGCGCAATTACTGATGTCAAAAGGTGAATTTGAATTTTATCATCAATTATTTGCCAAAAAGGTACAAGCACCGTTTAGCCAAATAGAGCAATTTTATCAACTCGGCGCAGGTGATAAAGAAGCTCAACGTTATTTAAAGCATATTAAAATTTTCAGCGACCTTATTTACCCAGTACCAAGTATTTATCAGCAATTGAAGCATGAAGACTGCGTTACATTGGGAAAATATTTGTGGCAAGTGCATGTAGGTACCGGTCATTCTCCAGAGCATATCTGTTTATTCTGTGAAAAATTAAACCTATTTATTTCCGGCGATCAATTACTTCCCACTATCTCATCAAATGTAAGCGTTTGGCCAACAAGGCCAGATGTCAATCCAATGGCTGATTTTTTATCTTCCTGTCATTATCTTAATAAAACAATTAATAACAAAACCTTAGTGCTGCCTTCTCATGGACTCCCTTTTAACGGTGGAAATGTTCGCTTGAATAAGTTGATTGAAGAGATGGAAAAAAACATCAATAACTTATATGATTTTTGTCAACAACCAAGAACCGTTACAGACGTTTTACCTATACTCTTTAAAGGTAAGTTAAATGACAGCAATTTGATGTTTGCTTATGGAGAAGCTTTGGCAAGTCTTAATTATTTATGTGCTCAAGGTAAAGTAGAAGTGATTCAGGGAACAAATAATATTCATTTTTACCAAAAAAATAATATTCAATGCTGATAATAAATTTATTTTATTCATTCCTAATTGAGCGAAAAATAGTTTTGTCGATTTGGGTTTATACTTTACTAAAGGGTTCACAATTAGAATCAAGGTACACATTTGATTGAATTACCATTTAATACAATAAAATACCGAACCTTGGGATTCTGGACTGTTCATATTATTTGCATGCTTGTATGTATCTCAGCAACGAATGCAACGTCAATGAGCAGTTTAAATAACTACCTTGGCTCTGAGCAATGTCAAAGCTGCCATGAAAAACAATTCCAAGCTTGGCAAGGCTCGCATCATGATATGGCGATGCGGCACGCAAAACCAGACGCAGTACTAGCTGATTTTAACAATGCTGAACTAGAATTCAACAGCAAACAAAATAGTTTCTTCAAAAAAGACGAACAATATTGGGTCAATATTGAAGGGCCGGACGGTCAGTTTCACGACTACCAAATAAAATATACTTTTGGCTACCATTACAGCAATACATGGTTGAATTTGATGACGGACGTGTTCAGCTTATTCCTTTTGCTTGGGATTCTCGTGCTAAGGCTGATGGCGGCCAACGATGGTTTCACCTATATCCACAGTTCACCCAAAAGCATCAGGAATTTTTTTGGACCAATACTGGACAGAATTGGAATTATATGTGTGCCTATTGTCATTCTACTAATGTCAAAAAGAATTTTGATCTTAAATCGAATAGCTATAACACTACATTTAGTGAAGTAAATGTAGGTTGTGAGTCTTGTCACGGGCCCGCGAGCAACCATATCAATTGGCTTAAAAACCGGATAACACAATAAAATTTTCCGGCTTTGAGCGAGACTTAACTAAGTCAGTCACTAACTGGGTAAGCAAGCCTGATCGAACCACTTCTGACTCCGGAAAAAAATCAAGCATAGTCAACAAACACTTACGTGTGCCCAGTGCCATAGCCGACATACACAAATCAGTGATGAAGATCCTGTTAAAAGCAATGAGTTTGGCGATCGTTATATGCTCAGTTTACTGACTCCACAACTTTATTACCCAGATGGCCAAATATACGATGAAAACTTTGTCTATGGCTCATTTTTACAAAGTGAATGCATAAAAATGGCGTGTGGCAGTAATTGTCATGATCCGCATTCGGCAAAATTAACCCTGCCAAAAGAGCAGGCTGCTTGCAATGTCATCAAGCAGAAACATACCAGAATTCAGAGCATCATCACCATCAGGAAAACTCTCC